>CAXXTS010000006.1:0-980588 GCA_963676345.2 uncultured Acidaminobacter sp. | reverse complement strand
GACAGATACACATTTTAGTACATGTTCTACAATCGGTTGATTGTCAATTTCAAAAGCTAACTTTGATGTACTGCTTTCCATCCTCCGAGACAAGCCTGCACCTAGTATAACTGCTCCAACCATACGGACACCTCCTCTTTACGTAAGGGACTGGTATAATTGTACACTAAAAAAACCTGAATTGAAAATTCAATTCAGGTTCAATGGTGCGCCGTAAGGGATTCGAACCCCTGGCCTTCTGATTCGTAGTCAGACACTCTATCCAGCTGAGCTAACGGCGCATATTTTGTGGAGGCGCCACCCAGATTTGAACTGGGGATAAAGGTTTTGCAGACCTCTGCCTTACCACTTGGCTATGGCGCCAATTATGGAGCGGGTGAAGGGGATCGAACCCTCGCAACCGGCTTGGAAGGCCGGGGCTCTACCACTGAGCTACACCCGCATGTCTTGTGGAGCGGAAGACGAGATTCGAACTCGCGACCCTCGCCTTGGCAAGGCGATGCTCTACCACTGAGCCACTTCCGCATATGTGGTGGTGGGAGAAGGATTCGAACCTTCGAAGACTCAGTCAACGGATTTACAGTCCGCCCCCTTTGGCCACTCGGGAACCCCACCATTTATATTCAAATCCACTTCGCATCTCTGCGTTACTCAGTTTCTATCAGTCGGTTACGTACATAGGTACGCGCCCTCCTTCATTCAACTGTGCGCCTTGAGCTACTTGTGGCTTTAAACCTAAATTCTTTATAATCATATATGCTACGTATATCTTCGTTGCTCAGCCTTCCTCAATCAGTTGCGTACTCAGGTACGCGCCTTCAATCGTCACACTGGCGCCTTGATTTACTTGCATCTATAATTCTAAATTACATTAATGATTGAATTTGCTTTCACAAATTCTTTTGTGATTCTATCACCTTTAAAATTAAATGGAGCCGGTGATGGGACTCGAACCCGCGACCTACTGATTACAAGTCAGTTGCTCTACCAATTGAGCTACACCGGCACCTTTAATGGCGACCCAGAAGAGACTCGAACTCTCGACCTCCAGCGTGACAGGCTGGCGTTCTAACCAACTGAACTACTGGGCCAAATATGGTGGGAGTAATAGGGCTCGAACCTATGACCCTCTGCTTGTAAGGCAGATGCTCTCCCAGCTGAGCTATACTCCCATATATAGTGAAACTTAAACCCTAGGTTGCATAGGCAACCCAGGGCTATTGGTGCGCCGTAAGGGATTCGAACCCCTGACCTTCTGATTCGTAGTCAGACACTCTATCCAGCTGAGCTAACGGCGCAAGTAATGGAGGCGCCACCCAGATTTGAACTGGGGATAAAGGTTTTGCAGACCTCTGCCTTACCACTTGGCTATGGCGCCATAATGGTGACCCATCTGCGACTCGAACGCAGGACACCCTGATTAAAAGTCAGGTGCTCTACCGACTGAGCTAATGGGTCACAATTGGAGCGGGTGAAGGGGATCGAACCCTCGCAACCGGCTTGGAAGGCCGGGGCTCTACCACTGAGCTACACCCGCAGGTTTATTGGAGCGGAAGACGAGATTCGAACTCGCGACCCTCGCCTTGGCAAGGCGATGCTCTACCACTGAGCCACTTCCGCATATGTGGTGGTGGGAGAAGGATTCGAACCTTCGAAGACTCAGTCAACGGATTTACAGTCCGCCCCCTTTGGCCACTCGGGAACCCCACCATTTATATTCAAATCCACTCGCATCTCTGCGTTGCTCAGCCTTCCTCAATCAGTTGCGTACTCAGGTACGCGCCTTCAATCGTCACACTGGCGCCTTGATTTACTTGCATCTATAATTCTAAATTGCATTAATCATTGAATTTGCTTTCACAAGTTCTTTTGTGATTCTATCACCTTTAAAATTAAATGGAGCCGGTGATGGGACTCGAACCCGCGACCTACTGATTACAAGTCAGTTGCTCTACCAATTGAGCTACACCGGCACCTTTAATGGCGACCCAGAAGAGACTCGAACTCTCGACCTCCAGCGTGACAGGCTGGCGTTCTAACCAACTGAACTACTGGGCCATAATGGTGGGAGTAATAGGGCTCGAACCTATGACCCTCTGCTTGTAAGGCAGATGCTCTCCCAGCTGAGCTATACTCCCACATGTACCTCTTTCGAGGATTTTAATGGTGACCCCTATGGGAATCGAACCCATGTTACCGCCGTGAAAGGGCGGTGTCTTAACCGCTTGACCAAGGGGCCTTGCTTAAATTAATGGTTGCGGGGACAGGATTCGAACCTGCGACCTCCGGGTTATGAGCCCGACGAGCTGCCAGCTGCTCCACCCCGCGTCATATAGGTGTTTCATATTCATAATAACTGCCAATTGCTTAGCGAAGAATGGTGCCGGGGACCGGGATCGAACCGGTACGATACTAAGTATCACGGGATTTTAAGTCCCGGGCGTCTGCCAGTTCCGCCACCCCGGCAGCTATCAAATGGCTCCAAGGGTGGGACTCGAACCCACAGCCTACCGGTTAACAGCCGGTTGCTCCACCATTGAGCTACCTTGGAACAATATTGAAACCGGCGACGACCTACTCTCCCAGGGGGCTGCCCCCCAAGTACCATCGGCGCTGAAAAGCTTAACTGCTGTGTTCGGAATGGGAACAGGTGTGACCTTTTCGCCATCATCACCGGATTTCATTTTAAAGGATTGCTCCTTCAAAACTGCACATGATCTTAAAAGACGTTTGTTTCACTTTGGTTTTGACCCAAATTCTTATTGGTCAAGTCCTCGACCTATTAGTATCCATCAGCTGAGTACATTGCTGCACTTACACCTTGGACCTATCAACCTGTTAGTCTATCAGGGGTCTTACTCCATAAAGGATGGGAAATCTTATCTTGAGGGGGGCTTCGCGCTTAGATGCCTTCAGCGCTTATCCCGTCCAAACGTAGCTACTCTGCAGTGCTCCTGGCGGAACAACAGATACACCAGAGGTTTGTCCATCCCGGTCCTCTCGTACTAAGGACAGCTCCTCTTCAAATTTCCTGCGCCCACAGCGGATAGGGACCGAACTGTCTCACGACGTTCTGAACCCAGCTCGCGTGCCTCTTTAATGGGCGAACAGCCCAACCCTTGGGACCGACTACAGCCCCAGGATGAGACGAGCCGACATCGAGGTGCCAAACCTCCCCGTCGATGTGGACTCTTGGGGGAGATAAGCCTGTTATCCCCGGGGTAGCTTTTATCCGTTGAGCGACGGCCCTTCCATTCGGTACCGCCGGATCACTAAGTCCGACTTTCGTCCCTGCTCGACCTGTATGTCTCGCAGTCAAGCTCCCTTCTGCCTTTGCACTCTTCGCGCGATTTCCAACCGCACTGAGGGAACCTTTGAGCGCCTCCGTTACTCTTTAGGAGGCGACCGCCCCAGTCAAACTGCCCACCTGACATTGTCCCGACGCTGGATAACAGCGCACGGTTAGGACACTGATATAGCAAGAGTGGTATCCCAACATTGGCTCCACGCATACTGGCGTACACGTTTCTTAGCCTCCCACCTATCCTGTACATGCTATACCAAAGTCCAGTGCCAAGCTACAGTAAAGCTCCACGGGGTCTTTCCGTCCTGCTGCGGGTAACCGGCATCTTTACCGGTACTACAATTTCACCGAGTCCATTGTTGAGACAGTGCCCAAATCATTACGCCTTTCGTGCGGGTCGGAACTTACCCGACAAGGAATTTCGCTACCTTAGGACCGTTATAGTTACGGCCGCCGTTTACTGGGGCTTCGATTCAAAGCTTCGCTTACGCTAACCTCTCCTCATAACCTTCCAGCACCGGGCAGGCGTCAGCCCCTATACATCGTCTTTCGACTTAGCAGAGACCTGTGTTTTTGGTAAACAGTTGCTTGGGCCTGTTCTCTGCGGCCGCTTCGGGCTTTAACACCCTAATGCGGCACCCCTTCTCCCGAAGTTACGGGGTCATTTTGCCGAGTTCCTTAACAATGGTTATCTCGCTCGCCTTAGTATTCTCTACTCACCTACCTGTGTCGGTTTACGGTACAGGCACCTACAATCTCGATAGAAGCTTTTCTTGAAGGACTCTCCGGCGACTTCGCTACTTATTTTTCACTCCCCGTCACGCCTCGCAATTAAACAGCCGGATTTTCCTTGCCGTTCTCACTTGACGCTTGGACGCACATCCATCAGTGCGATCGCTTTGCATTCCCTGTCACTCCATCTCTCAAACGATTTTCGGTGGTACTGGAATCTTTACCAGTTGTCCATCGCCTACGACTTTCGTCCTCGGCTTAGGTCCTGACTAACCCTGGGCGGACGAACCTTCCCCAGGAAACCTTAGGTTTTCGGCGGGCAGGATTCTCACCTGCCTCTCGCTACTCATGCCAACATTCTCTCTTGTGTACAGTCCACCACTCCTTACGGTATAGCTTCTGCCCGTACACAATGCTCCCCTACCCAGTACTTACGTACTGCCGTAGCTTCGGTGCCAAGTTTGAGCCCCGGTAATTTTCGGCGCAGGGTCACTCGACTAGTGAGCTATTACGCACTCTTTAAATGAATGGCTGCTTCTAAGCCAACATCCTAGTTGTCTAAGCAACCCCACATCCTTTCCCACTTAACTTGGACTTTGGGACCTTAGCTGACGGTCTGGGCTGTTTCCCTCTTGACCATGAATCTTATCATACATAGTCTGACTCCTGATTATATGATTACGGTATTCGGAGTTTGATAGTCTTCGGTAGGCGGTGAAGCCCCCTAGGACAGTCAGTGCTCTACCCCCGCATCACTCACATCAAGGCTAGCCCTAAAGCTATTTCGGGGAGAACCAGCTATCTCCGGGTTCGATTGGAATTTCTCCGCTATCCACAAGTCATCCCAACCTTTTTCAACAGATATGGGTTCGGGCCTCCACTGAATTTTACTTCAGCTTCACCCTGCTCATGGATAGGTCACCCGGTTTCGGGTCTACGCCATACAACTACACGCCCTCTTCAGACTCGCTTTCGCTGCGGCTCCAGCGCTGAACGCCTTAACCTTGCTGCATAACGTAACTCGTTGGCCCGTTCTACAAAAAGTACGCCGTCGAACATATAAAGTTCTTCGACTGCTTGTAAACATAGGGTTTCAGGTTCTATTTCACTCCCCGACAGGGGTTCTTTTCACCTTTCCCTCACGGTACTATGCGCTATCGGTCACTAAGGAGTATTTAGGCTTGGGAGATGGTCCTCCCGGCTTCCCACAAGGTTTCACGTGCCCCGTGGTACTCTGGTGCGCATCGTGGGCCTTCTTCTTTCGTCTACAGGACTGTCACCTTCTTCGGTGGGTCTTTCCAAACCTCTTCGACTAGAATACCGCCATCACTTATGATGCGTCCACAACCCCAGAAACCGTAGTCTCTGGTTTGGCCTCTTTCCCGTTCGCTCGCCGCTACTTAGGAAATCACTTTTGTTTTCTTCTCCTTCGGGTACTTAGATGTTTCAGTTCCCCGAGTCTCCCTCCGTACACCTATGTATTCAGTGCACGGTGACTGCCTATTACGACAGCCGGGTTTCCCCATTCGGACATTCCTGGATCAACGCTCGCTTGCAGCTCCCCAAGACTTTTCGCAGCTTACCACGTCCTTCTTCGGCTCTTAGTGCCAAGGCATCCACCCTATGCTCTTATTAACTTGACCAATTTTTATCGTACAATCTGCTTCGCGGCTCTTCGTTGCCCGGCTTCGCTTAGTCAGTTGCGTATATTATACGCGCCTTCCTTCACTCACCCGTGCGCCTCGATCCACTCGCATCTTGAACGCTAAATAACTGTTCTCTGATTATTAATCAATGAGTATTTATAATTCGAGTTTGAGTTTTGTTTACCTCAGTGAAACTGTATCTAACCCTTTTCTTAAAACTTAGTTTCAATATTTTGGTTTGATACGTTTTCGTCTTCTAATTCATATGCAG
This sequence comes from uncultured Acidaminobacter sp., assembly GCA_963676345.2. Lineage (GTDB taxonomy): Bacteria > Bacillota > Clostridia > Peptostreptococcales > Acidaminobacteraceae. The sequence continues at coordinate 974,635 of CAXXTS010000006.1, read as the reverse complement.
TTTTCAAGGTGCAATTTGAAACGCTTTCACCTAAAAAAGCGAAAATGGTGGAGGTAACAAGATTCGAACTTGCGACCCCCTGCGTGCAAGGCAGGTGCTCTCCCAACTGAGCTATACCCCCATATGCGTTCCACATTATATAAGAGACTTTCAGTCCCTCAAAATTAAACAGTATAGAGTACGTTCTCCTTAGAAAGGAGGTGATCCAGCCGCACCTTCCGATACGGCTACCTTGTTACGACTTCACCCTAGTCACTGATTTCACCTTCGACTGCTTCCTCCCACAAGGGGTTGGATCACAGGCTTCGGGCGCCCCCAGCTTCCATGGTGTGACGGGCGGTGTGTACAAGACCCGGGAACGCATTCACCGCGGCATTCTGATCCACGATTACTAGCAACTCCAACTTCATGTAGGCGAGTTGCAGCCTACAATCCGAACTGAGATCGGCTTTAGAGGATTTGCTCCAGGTCACCCTTTCGCTTCCTGTTGTACCGACCATTGTAGCACGTGTGTAGCCCAGATCATAAGGGGCATGATGATTTGACGTCATCCCCACCTTCCTCCGTGTTGTCCACGGCAGTCTCGCTAGAGTGCCCAGCTTTACCTGATGGCAACTAACAATAAGGGTTGCGCTCGTTGCGGGACTTAACCCAACATCTCACGACACGAGCTGACGACAACCATGCACCACCTGTATCAGATGTCCTAAAAGGAAAGGTCCGGCTAAGGACCGGTCATCTGTATGTCAAGACCTGGTAAGGTTCTTCGCGTTGCTTCGAATTAAACCACATGCTCCGCTGCTTGTGCGGGTCCCCGTCAATTCCTTTGAGTTTCACACTTGCGTGCGTACTCCCCAGGCGGAATACTTAATGCGTTAGCTGCGGCACCTGGGTTCGACCCCAGACACCTAGTATTCATCGTTTACGGCGTGGACTACCAGGGTATCTAATCCTGTTCGCTCCCCACGCTTTCGAGCCTCAGCGTCAGTTACAGTCCAGTAAGTCGCCTTCGCCACTGGTGTTCCTCCTAATATCTACGCATTTCACCGCTACACTAGGAATTCCACTTACCTCTCCTGCACTCAAGTCAAACAGTTTCAAAAGCTTACATCGGTTGAGCCGATGCCTTTCACTTCTGACTTGCTTGACCGCCTACACTCCCTTTACGCCCAGTGATTCCGGATAACGCTTGCCCCCTACGTATTACCGCGGCTGCTGGCACGTAGTTAGCCGGGGCTTATTCCTTGGATACCGTCATTTATTCTTCTCCAAGAAAAGAACTTTACAACCCGAAGGCCTTCATCGTTCACGCGGCGTTGCTGCATCAGGCTTTCGCCCATTGTGCAATATTCCCCACTGCTGCCTCCCGTAGGAGTCTGGACCGTGTCTCAGTTCCAGTGTGGCCGATCACCCTCTCAGGTCGGCTACTGATCGTCGCCTTGGTAAGCCGTTACCTTACCAACTAGCTAATCAGACGCGGGCCCATCCCATACCACCGGAGTTTTTACCTCTGAAGCATGTGCTTCTGTGGTCTTATGAGGTATTAATCACCGTTTCCAGTGGCTATCCCTCTGTATGGGGCAGGTTGCCCACGCGTTACTCACCCGTCCGCCGCTTTCCAACTTTTCCATCACCCGAAGGTTCTGTCAAAATCTTCTCGCTCGACTTGCATGTGTTAAGCACGCCGCCAGCGTTCATCCTGAGCCAGGATCAAACTCTTTGAAAAAATTTGTTTCAAATGTTTTTGATCGCTCAGATGAATCTGACTAATTAATCATTATCATCCGTTACGAATCTTTGGTGCATCTAGACCTTGTCTTGATGCGGTAAAAGAATTGAACGTGTTAATTCTATACTGTTTAATTTTCAAAGACCGGAAAATCAATTAATTCTATGTAAAATTTTATTGATTTTGTGTTAATCGCCGTGTTCCAGCGACTCTTATATCTTACCAGTGTCGCTTCGGTTTGTCAAGATGTTTTTCAAAGTTTTTTAACTTGTTTCTCATCTCAGACCCGTTGCAATCAGCTTATCCTCGCAATTGGATTTACCAGTTCGCTATCGGCGACTGTTATATAATAGCACCTGTCTAATAAGCTGTCAACGCCTTTATGAAATAAAACATTTTTCAGACAATTCCCCGCAACTATACGAATGTGTCTCTTCATTAATATTGCACTTTATATCTTTCATATAATATGAGAAAAGACTCGATATATATCGAGCCTTTTACTTATATCCCATTTATATAATTTCAATCAACTAGTTTTTACTAAAAGCGGCAACAACGCCACCATCGTAATTTTTCTCAATATACTGCTCAATTTCTTCACTTTGAAGTGCGTTGAGTAGTGCATCTACTTCTTCTTGTTTGTCATAATCTGATTTCACTGTGATGATATTTGCATATGGTGAATCAGCACCTTCTAGTACTAAGGCATCCTCAAGCGGACTGAGTCCTGCTTCAATTGCAAAATTGCCATTGATTACAGCAAGATCCACATCAGGAAGAACTCTTGGCAATTGTGCTGCTTCTATAGATGTAAACTCATAGTCATTTGGATTTTCTTCAATGTCAAACTCCGTTGCTTCAAGACCTGCGCCTTCTTTTAATGTAATCAGTCCTTTTGATTCAAGTAAGATTAAGGCTCTACCACCATTTACACTATCACTCGGTATTGCAATTTTAGCGCCCACAGGAAGGGCATCGATGCTTTCGTACTTTTCAGAATATGCACCTAGCGGTTCTACGTGTACTGTTCCCACACTTACAAGGTCAAGACCACGATCTGCATTAAAGCTGTCTAGGTAAGGTACATGCTGGAAGAAGTTCGCGTCGATTTCACCATCGTTCAATGAAAGATTCGGTTTAACATAGTCTGTGAACTCTACTATTTCAAGTTCAATACCTTGCTCTGCAAGAATCGGTTTAACTTGCTCAAGTAGTTCTGCATGGGGTACAGGTGTCGCCCCAACTTTAAGTGTGCGTGTTTCTTCTTCAGTTTGCTCATTCGCTTTTGCAGTTGCGCATCCTGCAAGTGCTGCTGCGACAAGTACCAGTATAATTGATAAGCTAAATAATTTTTTCATGTTTGTATCCTCCTCAAGATATTCATGCATGTATTTTTTTATTTAATAGCACGCTTTGCATAAACAAGATCAGCGAGCTTATTGCCTGTAAATTGTATTGCTTGAACCAAAATTATAATTACAAGGACTGAAACAATGAGTACATCCGTTTGAAAACGATGGAATCCAAATCGGATAGCTAAATCTCCAAGACCGCCCCCGCCGATAGCGCCTGCCATAGCAGAGTACCCTAAAATATTGATTACTGAGAGCGTCATACCTGAAATAAGGGCAGGTAAGGCCTCCGGAATCACAACTTTGAATATAATTTCACCATTTGATGCGCCCATAGAATGAACCGCTTCAATGATGCCAGCGTTAACTTCATTGAGAGCATTTTCCACAATACGCCCTACAAACGGCGAGGCTCCAATTGATAGAGGTACAATCGTTGCCGCTGTTCCAATAGTTGTCCCAACAAGAATGCGTGATAATGGAAATAGCAGTATCATCAAGATGATAAAGGGTAAGGACCTGCACATATTAACAAGTGCGTCCATTATTCTGAAGATAGCCTTGTTAGGTATTAACCCTTTATCTTGGGTTAAGTACAAGGTGATTCCCATTGGCATACCTAACAGGAATGCCACAGCAGATGATATCAAGACCATCACTACGGTTTCTATCGTTGGTGATACGAGTAGCTGTAGCATTTCATTAAGATGCATCATATACATTCACCTCCTCAGGTCCACTATGAATAAACGCTTTTGTGACACTGGATTTAGGATGTTTTAGAACATCGCTGACTGCACCACATTCGATTACGCTTCCATTTTCCATAACCGCGACCCGATCACATATTTCACGTATAACATCCATCTCATGTGTGATTAGGACAATTGTAAGTCCAAACTGTTTATTGATTTTCTTTAAAAGTTGTAATATTGAACGCGTTGTAATTGGATCAAGTGCACTTGTCGATTCATCACTCAACAAAATTTTAGGATTATTGGCAAGCGCTCTGGCTATGGCAACACGCTGTTTTTGTCCGCCGCTCAACTGATTTGGATAGGCACTCGCCTTATCAGGAAGCCCTACGAGATCCAGCAGCTCCGTAACACGTGCGTCAATGTCTTCTTTTTTCCATCCAGCAATCTCGAGTGGAAATGCAATATTTCCTTTAACAGTTCTAGAAGAAAGTAAATGAAAATGCTGAAATATCATACCTATTTTTTTGCGTAGTGCTCTAAGTTCATCATTCTTAAGTGTCTGTATACAGGCCTCTTCTATGTGAATCTCGCCACTGTCGGTATCTTCAAGCCTATTAAGTGTACGAATTAGAGTTGACTTCCCTGCACCCGAAAGACCAATAACACCAAAGATTTCTCCCTTTTCAATATTTAGACTTACCGCATCAATCGCTTTTACGTCTTGATCTTTACTTCGGAACGTTTTAGAAATATTACTTATCGATATCAAAACATCACCTTTTCCCATATTTGTTAATATTTTCTTAAAAGCCTATAAAAATTGCCCTCGAGAGGGCATCTTCATTTTTATCTCTCGAAAAATCGCTGGATTTAGCACCTTGCATACTTCATTGCAGGTTGCCGGGGTTCATCGGGCCAGTCCCTCCCCCTCTCTTGATAAATCCATATGTCGAACGCATTACGTTCTTTGTTACTTGACTACATCATTAGACGTATCGTGCGGCAAGTCAAAATGTAAAGGCAGTCTCCGCTTACCTGTTTTATGTACGCACACACCCTGACGAAATGGGCAATCTTCACTTGCCCCAGTCGCATGACGCGCAATCCTAACGAAATGCCAGGGCAATTTTCAATTGCCCATGTCGCTTACGCGCCATATACAAATGTATCCTTGCAGATACGGTCTGTACAAGCACAACCATATCTGCAAGGATACATTTGTGCATTTCTTTATTTTACTGAAAATAAAAAACCTTCTTGTCATCGACAAGAAGGTTGATTCCCAAATCATTATCGATGTCAGCTTTACCACCTTGCTAAGCAGGTTGGCGCAGGATCAACGAGCTAACTCTCTCCCCTGTCTCTTGATAAATTTAATTTTAAGTTGTGATTATATTAGCACGTAAGGGACGCGTGTACAAGCCCTTTTCTTATATTCATAATCGTCTGAATATTCTTCAGCAATAAAAGTATACCATTAAAGTGTTGATATTACTTTCTTTTTAAGCTGAAAGCTGATTTAAAACTATTTCAAACTTATTAATAAATATGTCAATTTCCTTTTCAGTAATAACCAGCGGCGGTATAATACGCACCGTATTTTCACCAGCACCAATCAGGAGCAGTTCTTCTCCCAGCGCTTTCTCTATAATATCAGCCGACTTGTATTTTGTTTCAACACCTAAGATCAAACCTTCACCACGTATCTCCTTTAGGAAATCATGGGTTTCATCCAATGTTTGAAGAGCCTTTTTGATATAAGATGATATAGCCTTTACATGATCTAAAAAGGCTGGCTTTGAAACAATATCCATTACAACATTTCCAGCTGAACAAGCAAGTGGATTGCCGCCAAAAGTAGATCCATGATCGCCCGGCACCAAAACATCTGCGCGTTCATTGACGATTACAGCACCAATTGGCATCCCTGCACCAAGCCCCTTTGCAAGGCAGAGTACATCAGGTTTCACCCCATACATTTGATGTGCAAACAAATGTCCTGTACGCGCCATTCCACACTGGACTTCATCAAAAATGAGTAGGGCATCGTGCTGATCTGCCAATGCTCTTGCACTCTCAACAAATGCCTTCTCACTGTTATAAATACCACCTTCACCTTGAATAGGCTCCATTATAATTGCACATACATCGTCATCCATCATATTAGTCAGTGCTTTTATGTCATTCAGAGGCACTGCAGAGATTTGGTCTACAAGCGGACCAAATGGCTCTTTATACTTTGGATTCCACGTTAGACTGAGCGCGCCCATCGTTCTGCCATGAAAGGCTTTTTCAAGCACAACGATTTTGGTTTTATCTTTTGAAATAGTCTTTCCGTATTTACGTCCTATTTTAAGCGCTGCTTCAAGAGACTCCGTTCCACTGTTACAGAAGAACGCTGAAGAAAGACCGCTTTTCGCACACAACTTATCTCCTAAATCAATTTGCGCCTGTGTCCAGTATATATTGGATACATGAACCAGATTAGCCACCTGAGTCTGCATCGCTTTTACGATTTCAGGATGGCTGTGTCCCAAACAGTTCACAGCAACACCTGCAACAAAGTCAAGATAGGCATTCCCGCTTTCATCGTAAAGCCAAACACCACTCCCCTTTTCAAATACTATATCTTTTCTTCCATACGTGTTCATAATACTTTCTGCGTTAATTTTATTACTCGACATTCTAGTTTACCTCCTTTTAATAGGTCACCATTGTACCTATTCCGTTGTCTGTAAATATTTCAAGCATGACACAATGCTCAATTTTTCCATCTAATATATGAACAGATTTCGTTCCACCGCAAACCGCCGTTTTAACGCAGTTCATTTTAGGAATCATACCGCCTTTTATGACGCCTTCTTCCATAAGGTCCTCAACATCCTTAATTTTGAGCTTAGACAAAAGGCTGCTCGGATCATCAATGTCTCGCATCACGCCAGGCACATCAGTAATCAATATCAGTTTTTCCGCAAAGAGCTTGGCACTAATGCCAGCAGCAACATCGTCTGCATTAATATTGTAAGTCATTCCTGCATCATCGAATCCAATCGGTGAAATGACAGGTACAATTCCATTGCTGAGCAGAATTTCAAGAATATCTGGATTAATAACGTCTATTTCTCCTACGTGCCCAATGTCGTGGAGTGTATCATCGATTTCGATGTATTTCTGAGTTGCACGTATGAGGCCTGCATCTTTCCCATTGAGCCCTACCGCTTTAACGCCTGCACTGTTTAGCAGATGAATTAGCTCCTTGTTGATTCTTCCTGACAAAACCATCTCAACTTCATCGATGGCTTCACCGGATGTGACTCGGTAGCCTTCTTTAAACTCTGATTCAATTCCAAGCTTCAGCAGACGTGAATTGATTTCCTTACCACCGCCATGTATGACAATGCACCGAATTCCCACTAAAGTGAGTAAGGCTATATCTTCAATAAGAGCCTTTTTGCCCGCTTCGTCCTCCATAATGCTGCCGCCGTACTTAATGATAAAAGTCTTTCCTTGAAAGTTTTTAATATAAGGAATGGCTTCAATTAGATTTTGAACGCGTTGCTTCATGAGTTCCATTTTATATCTCCCTCTAAAATTAGTTTTTATAATTATACATACTTATGTATTAAATATCAAGTTTTTTATGAAAAACCGTTGAATTCAGAGTGGATTATATGTATAATTATCCTCAAATATGATAATTTGAGCTGAATACAGCTGTAGAATAAGGAGGCAAAATTATGAAAGTTGGACTTATCGGTGCAACGGGATACGCAGGAATGGAACTCGTTAAACTCCTGCATACCCATCCAAATTTTGAGTTGCACGCAATTGGCTCACGTAGCTATGACAAAACCCCACTCAGTGACATTAATGGGTTCACATATGCGGACGCATATACTCTAGTATCTTTAGAAACATTTGAAACACAGTTGCCTGAACTTGAACTTGTCTTTCTGAGTCTACCTCATGGTACATCCATGCACTGGGTCAAAAAATTATATGATATGGACATTCCCGTTATTGACCTAAGCGGTGACTTCCGACTCGACTCAAAAGATGATTATGAAGCCTGGTACAATGTTGAACACATTGCACCTGAACTGCTTGAAATTGCTGAGTACGGTCTTGCTGATCAGATAAATGCGACCAGCAAAATCATCGCAAACCCTGGTTGTTACCCAACAGCAAGCTTGACTGCACTCTTACCGCTTGCCAAAAAGGGACTTCTGAATGACAAAACCGTTGTTATTGATGCCAAATCAGGCATGACAGGCGCTGGCAAAAAAATAAACGAGGCCATACTTTACTGTGAAACCAATGAATCTATGCGCCCTTATGGCACAGGAAAGCATCGTCATACACCTGAAATTGAACTTATTACTGCAAAAGCTGGTGCCCATGATCTTAAAATTCTTTTCTCACCAAGTGTGGTTCCAATGGACCGCGGTATTTTGGCTTCAGTGTATGTGCCGATGGATGGTACAGTTTCCTATGAAAGTATTCTTGAAATTTATACAGAGGCCTATGCAAACAAACCCTTCGTAAGACTTCTCGACAAAATGCCGCAAACACGATGGGTAAAAGACACTAACTACTGTGATATACACTTGGTGCTTGACGCAAGAACCAACACCCTTGTCATCCATAGTGCAATTGACAATCTGCAAAAAGGGGCTGCGGGTCAGGCAATCCAGAATGCGAATATCCTCTTTGGGTTAGATGAAAAAACAGGTCTATAAAATTTTTTTTTTGCTGGCATAAGGGATTTTTCATTTAGAATGGGAAAGGATGAAGTAGAAAATGATACAAAAATTAGAATATAAACCACGTCCAGTACAAGGTTTTAAGGCAGCTGGTATTCACAGCGGGATCAAAGCAAAAGGGGATCTTCTCGATCTAGCTTTAATATACTGCGAGAATGCTGGTGCGGGTGCGGGTGTTTTTACTCAAAACATCACCAAAGCCGCACCTGTTTCAGTCACAGAAACACATCTGACACAGGCTACTCCAAAAGCTATTTTGATTAATAGCGGTAACGCAAATGCCTGTACAGGTACACAGGGTATGACAGATGCCATTCAGTCTGCCAAAGCAACTGCTGAGGCTCTAGGAATAGAGGCAAACGAGGTTTTAATCGCATCAACAGGGATTATTGGCGTTCCTATGCCTATGAATCAACTTCTAAATGGCATTAAATCCATTTCATCCGAACTTTCAGAAGACGGTATTGGAAAAGCCTCAACGGCAATCATGACAACAGATACATTCGAAAAAGCGGTTTCTATAGACATTGAGCTTGGTGGAAAAAAAGGTCGTATTACAGGGATTTCTAAAGGGTCCGGAATGATTCACCCAAACATGGCAACCATGCTGGGCTTTGTTATGACAGATATGACTGTAGATGACACCTACTTAAAGGAGCTTCTTAAAAAAGTCACATCAAAATCATTCAATATGATCAGTGTTGATGGTGATACCTCTACAAATGACATGGTGCTTGCTCTTTCAAGTGCATCAGAAAATGCACCTTGTATTGTATCAGATGCTGATAAGGCCGTGTTTGATGAAGCATTCTCAACAGTTTGTGTTGAGCTTGCAAAACTGATTGCAAAAGATGGAGAAGGCGCTACAAAACTTCTTGAGTGTTGTGTATCAGGTGCTTCTACCGAAACAGATGCAGCAAAGGCTGCCAAATCCGTTATTTCTTCTTCTCTCGTTAAATCAGCCTTCTTTGGAAGCGATGCTAACTGGGGACGTATCATTTGCGCTATGGGTTACAGTGGATCTAGCTTCACACCTGAAAAGGTCGACCTTAAAATGGTCTCTGACAAGGGGGAAATTGAGCTCATGAAATCAGGTGCACCTGTACCTTTCGATGAGGAGCACGCCTTAAATGTACTCTCAGCTGACACCATTCAAATTTTAGCTGAGCTAAACGATGGCGATTGTTCAGCTACTGCTTGGGGATGTGATTTAACCTATGAATATGTAAAGATTAATGGTGAATACCGTTCATAAATAGAACTATCCTTAAAATTAAACAAAGCGTGCCGGCAAGTAGAACCTATTCTACTTGCCGGCACGCTTTTTATTATACAAACACGATTTACAGAATGCATGACTTCTTTTATGTGATGGTGTATATCAAGATTAAATATGTTTGTCAGACCTTTTATTTGTACTTGTAATCATAGGCATCTCGAACTTGCACTATATTAATTAATATGAACTGAAGAATTGGTGTTTAGTGCATATAAAAAGGGATGTATTTTGCAACATCCCCTTAATACTTGCTTATGAGTATTCTTTCCTTAAACCTAGCTGATTTTTTGGTACTGATAAACACAATTTACACGCCCTCAGTTCAGCATAATTAAACTGCGCAGATATCATAAACCTCAACATCGCTAGACTGAATGCCATGCCCAATAATGTTCACGAGTGCCTGAGCTGTGTCAAATGACGTCAAGCACGGGAGTTTCTTTTCGACACTCAGCCTTCTGATTTTAAACCCGAAAGTACTGTTATTGTGCCCCTTTTTCGGAAGGGCCACAACAAATGCAAGTTCAGGGTCCTGAAGCATTTTATGAAGCGTCTTTTCATCATATGGACAAACAGCCATATGTGTTTCATCAATACCCGCAGCTGCCATATAGGTATATGTGCCTTCCGTGCATGTCAGTGAATAGCCTTTTTCAATCAGTATTTTAACAGATGGCACGAAGGCTTCTTTAAGTGCATCTGGCAAACTGATAAAGACCTTTGATCCTTTCATGGCATTTTGATACGTAGACATAAACCCTTTGAAAAGCGCTTTGTCTAAGGTTTTCTCCATACTTAAAATTTCACCGGTAGACTTCATTTCAGGTCCGAGCGCAATTTCTGTATCAAGTATTTTTTCCATTGAGAATACAGGATGCTTAACAGCAAAATAATCTTTTTCCTTTGCTAAGTCAAGTCCGTATCCTAAGCTGGACAAATCTGCTCCAAGCATGACTTTTGTAGCCAAGTCAATCATTGGTATGTCTGTAACTTTACTGATAAAAGGGACCGTTCTAGACGCTCTAGGATTAACTTCTAAAACATAGATTTCGTCATTATAAAGAACATACTGAATGTTGAGCAGGCCTACCAGATTAAAACCCGTCGCAATCTCTTTTGTATACTTAAGAAGGTCTGCCTTGTGTTTTTCAGTTAAATTAACAGATGGATAGATGGAGATGCTATCTCCTGAGTGAACACCAGCTTGCTCAAGGTGCTCCATAATTCCAGGAATGAGAATATCTTTACCATCTGAAATGGCATCCACTTCTATTTCAATACCCGCCATGTACTGATCAATCAGCACAGGGTTCTTCTGATCCGGTACAATCGAATTCTCTAAGTACTTTCTCAGTCCCGTTTCATCGTGTACCACTTGCATGCCAAGCCCACCAATTACATAGCTCGGACGTACAATTAAAGGATAACCCAATTTATCGGCTTCCTTTACGCCACCTTCAACGGTTGTAACACCAATCCCTTTAGGATAAGGCAGATTAAGCTCTGACATTCTTTCAATAAAGCGGTCTCTGTCTTCTGTGAGATCAACTGAATCAAATGAAGTGCCCAAAATTTTTATACCACGCTCGCTGAGATACTCAGCCAACTTAACCGCTGTTTGTCCGCCAAACTGTAAAATCACGCCGTATGGGTCTTCTTTGTCAATGATGTTTTGAACATCTTCTTCAGTGATGGGTTCAAAATAAAGCTTGTCTGAAATATCAAAATCTGTACTGACTGTTTCGGGATTGTTATTAATAATAATGCCTTCAATACCTTCTTCACGAAGGGCCAGCACACCATGTACAGAACAATAGTCAAACTCGACCCCTTGTCCAATTCGTATCGGGCCAGAACCCACAACGAGCACTTTTTTCTTATCCGTCACCTCAACCTCGTCAAAATCTGCATAGGTTGAGTAATAGTAAGGTGACTGGGCGTCAAACTCACCGCCACACGTGTCCACCATTTTATAAGTGACCTCAATATTGTTTTCTTTTCTGTAATTGTAAATATCCATTGGTCCTGTGCTGAGCATCAGGGCGGACATGCCTTTATCAGAAAATCCTTTCTTCTTCAACTTCATAATTAAGCTCGGCTCAAGATACTCCAGCATTCTGCCTCGAATTTCCTCTTCAAGTTTCACAATACCTGCAATTTTCTTTAAAAAGAAGAAATCAATGCCTGTCTCTGCCTTTATTTTAGGCAAACCAACTTCTCTTCTGATCAGTTCTGCCAGATAAAAAATCCTCTCATCATCCGATTTCCTAATTTTGAAAAGGAGTTCATCCAGCGTCATGGCTTTTGCTGGTGCGTAGTCCAGATTTTCCTGAGATGCTTCAAGGGATCTGAGTGCTTTTAATAGGGCTGACTCAAAGTTATTTCCTATTGCCATAACTTCACCTGTAGCCATCATCATTGTGCCAAGCAGTTTCTTAGCATCTTTGAATTTATCAAATGGCCACTTTGGAATTTTTACAACGCAATAGTCCAGAGTCGGTTCAAAAGCAGCTTTGGTCTTCCCTGTAATATCGTTCTCAATTTCGTCTAGTGAATAGCCAAGTGCAATTTTTGTAGCAACCTTTGCTATTGGATAACCGGTAGCCTTTGAGGCAAGCGAAGATGAACGACTTACACGCGGATTTACCTCAATAATAAAATAATCCTGGCTTTCAGGATGCAGTGCAAGCTGTACATTACAGCCACCTTCAATTTTTAGTTTATTAACAATGTCAATGGATGCTGTTCTCAACATTTGATATTCATGGTCATTCAAAGTTTGAGACGGTGCAATAACAATACTGTCCCCAGTGTGAATACCTACCGGGTCAATATTCTCCATGTTGCAGACAGCAATCGCTGTTCCGCAGGCGTCACGCATCATTTCATACTCAATTTCTTTCCAGCCTTTAATGGATTTTTCGATCAGCACCTGATCAGCAATACTGAATTGAATACCTTTCGCTGCAATGTCTTCAAGTTCATCCATAGTCTCGACGATTCCGCCACCCGTTCCACCAAGTGTAAAAGCAGGGCGCACCACAACCGGCAATCCTATTTCTCTTGCTATCTCTTTTGCTTGTTCTACTGACGAAGCCACGCGGCTGTCTATAACTGGCTGATCGATGCTTTCCATTGCAACTTTAAATAAATCCCTGTCTTCAGCCTCGCGAATAGACTCAAGACTGGTGCCAATGACTTTGACATTATACTTGTCAAGAATTCCAGCGTCCCAAAGCTCCATAGTCAGGTTTAAGGCTGTTTGCCCGCCCATGCCTGCAAGCATTGCATCTGGAAGTTCCTTTTTTATAACTTTTTCTAAAAACTCTACCGTTAACGGCTCCATATATACCTTGTCCGCTATGGTCTTATCCGTCATAATCGTGGCCGGATTTGAGTTGACCAGTATGACTTCTATGCCTTCCTGTTTGAGAACTTGACAGGCTTGTGTTCCTGAATAGTCAAACTCAGCGCCCTGCCCTATAACAATCGGTCCTGAACCGATAACGAGTACTTTTTTGTATGCTGTCTTACCTATCATGGCTAGACCCTCCTTATTATGAATCTAAACCGCTTACCCGACTCTATTTGCTCTTTAACCTGTAAACAACCGAGCCTGACTGATTTAGAGATATACTTAAGTCTTGCAGCCGGGTCTATTCCAGGCTGCGATTCAGCCCTCACGGGAGCTGTTTAATCAACAGTCGTGGTCCATCATGCTTGCAAACACATCGAATAGATATTCCGAATCTTTTGGCCCCGGCGAGGCCTCTGGGTGATATTGAACGCTAAAAATTGGAAGCTGCTTGTGTCTCACACCTTCCAGTGTCTTATCGTTCACATTTAAATGCGTAATTTCAATTTTCTCCTCATCCAGAGATTCTTTTAAGACGACATAGCCATGATTTTGAGATGTTATAACTACTTTATTGCGTACTAAATCCTTCACAGGATGATTTCCACCTCTATGTCCATATTTAAGCTTTACGGTGTCGCCTCCATAGGCAAGACAAAGAAGTTGATGCCCAAGGCAAATGCCGAAAATAGGCTTCTCATTCATAAGTTTCTTAATAGTTTCAATGGTTTCAGTAAGCTCTTTGGGGTCACCTGGTCCATTTGAGAGAAATATCCCATCCGGATCGATAGCCATAATTTCTGCTGCTGTCGCATCTGCAGGAAATACAGTAAGCTTAATGCCACGGTATAACATTGAATTAAGGATATTACGCTTAATACCAAAGTCCATTACTGCAACATGTTTTCCATTCCATTTTTCCGGTTCCAGCGTATAGGACTTTTCAGTCGTAACCTGCATAACCGCACCTAACAGTTCAAATGATTTAAGCTTTTCTACAGTTTCATCAATGCCTGCTTCATTCACAATGATTTGACCAGCCATGACGCCAACATCCCTGATTTTTTTAGTTAGAGACCGTGTATCAATACCGTCAAGTGCAATAATACCTTCCTCTTTCAGGAAGGCTTCAAGGTTATCTTCACTTCTCCAATGATCATCATCATCATATAATTCTCGAACTACAAAGCCCTTAACATAAGGTTTTCTAGACTGATTGTCTCCTTTAAAAATACCGTAGTTGCCAATGAGTGGATAAGTCATTACAACAATCTGCCCAAAGTATGACGGGTCTGTTAAGATTTCCTGATACCCCGTCATGCTTGTATTAAAAACGACTTCACCCGGCTCAGCTTCCAGCGCCCCCCAAGCTCTGCCTTCATATACCGTGCCGTCACTCAGCACAAGATATCCTTTTGTCATGTCAGCCTCCAACTTTTTCGCGCTGGCACTTATGCACCAGCGTTTAACCAATCAATTGTTTTTTCTATCATAAGTTTTACTTGTGATTTTGAGGTTGAACCATAGGATTTTTTTGCTTCAACACAGTTGGCAATTTCTATTCTGTTGAAAATGTCTTCATCAAACAGCTCTGAAAAGTCTTTTAGAATATCTAAAGACATATCATTCAGCGTAATGCTGTGACTGTCGCAGTATAGAACCATTTTTCCGATAACCTCATGAGCCGTTCTAAACGGCATACCTTTTCCGACAAGATAGTCTGCTGCATCTGTTGCGTTGAGGAATCCACGCTTTGTGGCCTCCATCATCTTTGCACCATTAAATACGGTTGTCTCAAGCATTTTGGTAAATATGTCTAGTGACAGTGTAACGTCTTTAACGGTTTCAAACACAGGTACTTTGTCTTCTTGCATATCTTTATTGTATGCCAGCGGCAGTCCCTTCATGACAGTTAACAGTCCCATTAACCTGCCGTATACAGTTCCTGTTTTTCCCCTGATTAACTCAGCTGCATCCGGGTTTTTCTTTTGTGGCATAATACTGCTGCCAGTACTATATGCATCGTCAAGCTCAATAAATCTATACTCTCCTGAGCTCCAAATAATAAATTCTTCAGAAAATCTGCTGAGATGCATCATAATCAGTGAGCAAACATGCAGGAATTCTATAGCAAAATCCCTATCACTTACTGCATCCATTGCATTCAAACTCACAGATTCAAAACCGAGCAGGTCTGCAATCATATGCCTATCTGTCTCATAACTCGTTCCAGCAAGTGCGCCCGAACCAAGCGGCAACACATTGGTACGTTTCATAGAGTCACGCAGTCTTTCTGTATCACGCTTGAACATTTCAGCATAGGCCATGAGATGAAAGCCGAGTCTTACCGGTTGTGCCGGCTGCAAGTGTGTGCAGCCAGGCAGGAACGTGTCCATATTTTCACCGGAAATTTTAGAAAGTGCTTTAATCAGTGTCAAGAGTTGCTTTTCTATTTGTATGCCCTGTTCTTTAACATACATTCTAAGGTCTAATGCGACCTGATCGTTTCTACTTCTTGCAGTATGAATCTTTTTTGCAAGTGTTCCAATACGCTCTGTTAAAAGTGCTTCAACATTCATATGAATGTCTTCATTGGAAACCTCAAATTCAACAGTACCCGCTTCAATATCCTTTTTGAGTGCTTCAAGTGCATCTAGGATGGTACTCAACTCATCGTCGGTGAGAATTCCAATTTTATTCAGCATTTTACTGTGCGCTTTACTTCCATCGATGTCGTGCTTATACAACTGCCAATCAAACTGGATTGAACTATTAAAGTCATCCATCAATGATGATGT
Source organism: uncultured Acidaminobacter sp. (assembly GCA_963676345.2). Lineage (GTDB taxonomy): Bacteria > Bacillota > Clostridia > Peptostreptococcales > Acidaminobacteraceae. The sequence goes on along the minus strand of CAXXTS010000006.1, from coordinate 958,658 downwards.
TGCATTTTGGAATCTTCCGCCCCAAAGTTTCATATTGCGTGCACATCCTTATCTTTTTCTTTCGCTTCGTTTTCCGCCTTGTTGATTGCCTTAATTTTTAATGGTAATGAGAATAGGTTGATAAATCCTTCTGCGTCAAATTGATTATAAACATCGTCTTCACCAAATGTTACAAAGTCTTCGTTGTAAAGACTGTTCGGTGATTGTGTTGCTGCTACAACACACTTTCCTTTATAAAGCTTCACTTTAACCATACCCGTTACAACATCTTGTGTACTGTCAACAAATGCATCCAGACAGCCTTTAAGTGTTGAATGCCATAGACCATCATAAAGCAGCTCTGCGTATTTGTTCGCCACTGTTCTTTTAAAACTCATTGTTGCTCTATCTAAAACCAGTTTTTCAAGATGCTTATGTGCTTCATACAGAATTGTGCCACCTGGTGTCTCGTATACCCCTCTTGATTTCATACCCACAAGTCTGTTTTCTACGATATCAATAACACCAACATTGTGTTTGCCGCCAATTTCATTGAGCTTTTGAACAAGCTCAAGTGGGCTATATGCTTTTCCATCAATCGCTATAGGTTCACCATTTACGAACTCAATATCGATATATTCTGGGGTGTCTGGTGTGTCTTCAATCTTAGCAGTGAGCTTATACATATCTGGGTTATGCTCATTCCAAGGATCTTCTAGCTCGCCACCCTCATGGCTTAGATGCCATACATTTTCGTCCCTGCTGTAAATGTCTTTCTTAGTTACAGGAATCGGAATGCCATGTTTGGAAGCATAGTCAATACAATCTTCTCTTGATTTCAGGTCCCATGTTCTCCATGGTGCAATAATTTTTAGATAAGGGTTAAGGGCATGCACTGTTGTTTCAAAACGTACTTGATCGTTTCCTTTACCTGTAGCGCCGTGTGCAATTGCAACTGCACCCTCTTTTTCTGCAATTTCAACAAGTTTTTGAGAAATGAGCGGTCTTGCGAATGCAGTTCCTAGAAGATAATCATCCTCATATACTGCGCCAGCTTTAAGACCCTTAAAGACAAAATCCTTCACAAATTCCTCTTTTACATCAACGATGTATGCTTTACTTGCACCTGTTGAAAGCGCCTTTGCCTTTACTGCATTGAAGTCTTCTGTTTGTCCTACATCAACACACACTGCAATAACTTCGAATCCGTGTTCCACCTCTAACCACTTTAGAATGACGGATGTATCTAAACCACCTGAATAAGCCAATACGACTTTTTGTTTGCTCATAATTATTCCTCCTATTGTATAAATATTGAGTTTATTATAGCAGAAATATACACTCTTGCAAGTGTTTTTATGAATTTTTTTTTATTTTTATTCAAAATCGTTGAAATCACAGCATTGTTAAAGCTACTTTTTTCTATGATATACTTTCACACCACAATCCATTTTATGTTATTTTATGTATATCTTCTGTATATATGCATTTTTACTCGTAAAATATACCTATTATGCACAGCCTTATACAAGTCTTTTTTGTGTTACCTGTTAGAAGTGATCTGAATTGAAGCCTTACGTTTAAGAAATCTCGCTCCGCTTCAAGTCCTTATAATAAGGATATCATTGGTCAGTCCCCTTAAATTTTATTATCAATTACAGCTTTTATAATGAAAAAAGTGGAGGTCTTACAAATAAAATACGATGAACTTACAAATAAATTGTAATATGTCTAAAATATTAGTATAATAGGGTCAGTGTAAAATTTGATGTAATAATCATGGGCACACTTATTGAAAAATAAGGTCGCAAAGCTATGGGTCTAAGGGAAACTACGATCGCCAAGCCGCAGCAAACATGCTTGCTGAGCATGCTTTTTTAGTGCCAAAAGCCCCAATGCCTCCATGGATATCATCGAATTTGAATAGAGACGCGTCAAAGCCATACCAATATGTTCGGGGCATATTATGGCCCAGGGCGCGATAGAAACGGATACGGAGGGGTATTATGAAATTACGCGCAAAACTCATGATGATGTTCATTGCAATCATCATCATACCGATGGCTGCCTTAGGCGGATTAACGTATGAAAAAACATATTCGATTATTTCGGATGACTTGACTTATACTGCAAATGAAACACTGAGTCAGGTCGAAAACACGCTCTATCATTTCTTTAACGGTTATGAAAAGAGCCTCGATTTACTTAGACATGATATCAATGTCAAATCAGCTATGACCAACGAAATGCGAAAGCCCGGAGTACTCAGTCTACTCGATAGCTATACTGAAGCTTATCCCAATACAAAGAACGTCTATATAGCTTATAAGAATAAGGACTTTCACATACGCCCTATGGTCGATTTGCCGGATGATTATGATCCGACAATCCGTCCTTGGTACACGAAAGCCATTGAAGAAAACAAGGTCATTTGGACGGACCCTTATGCAGATGCTTCTACTAAAGAACTGGTTATAACCGCTGCTGCACCTATACATAACTCACGTGGGAATATAGTCGGTGTTGTGGCGGTCGATTTGAGCCTTGATGCACTTAGCTCTGAAATCTCTGGAATCAACATTGGTCAAACGGGGTACCCTGTCATTATTGCCTCTGATGGAACCGTTCTTGTACACAGATCAGATTCTGTTATCGGAGCACCTATTCCTATTGAATCCTTAAACAACTTTGTGATGAGCAACTCAGAAGGGGTGTTCAATTACGAATGGGATGGTTCTAAGAAAATCGCAGTACTCGCTTCAATCGACAAATTTAATTGGAAGATCATGACGGCTAATGATGTAAGTGAGCTTCAGGCAAAAACCACGCCGATTCTAACTCGGCTTACACTGGTTGCCCTTGTCGCTTTGGTTTTGGCACTGATTATTTCATATCTTTTCGCCAATAGTACGACGGCACCTCTTCACCAGTTATCGTCAGCAATGGACCTTGTTAAAAATGGCGATTTGACCACCCAGTTCAAGCTCAACAGAAAGGATGAATTCGGTGCACTCTCAAGAGATTTTGAAGATATGATTAGTTCAGTAAAAGGCCTTATCACAAACGCTCAAGGGGTTGCCAACGAAGTCATAAGCGCTTCAACAGACCTAGCGGCCAGCAGTGAGCAGGTTAGCGCCTCTTCATTCGAAGTTGCACGCACGGTTGATGAAATTGCCCAAGGCGCAAGCCAACAGGCTTCTGAGGCCGAATCTGGGGCGCATACGGCCGCTGGACTCAGCGAAAGCTTCACGGCACTTACAGAAAGTCAATCTGCTATTATGCAAGAAACGCATGAAGCAAATACCGCTGGCACAGAGGGCCGCGGTGCTATGCATGAACTTCAGGAAAAGACAGATGATAACAACGCAGCTATTTCGCGTATTGAACGGGCAGTAACAAATCTAGAGAATCAGACAAACAACATCAGCGAGTTTGTTGACACGATACGCTCCATTGCCGAACAGACTAACCTGCTCGCACTAAACGCTTCTATAGAAGCCGCACGTGCCGGTGAGCATGGCAGAGGCTTCGCAGTCGTTGCCGACGAAATACGCAAGCTTGCTGAGGATTCCAGTACAGCAGCAGAAGAGGTCAGCAATATTGTAACGCATATTCTAGATGAAAATAAGAACACCAATACAATTATGTCAGATGTACGCGCACGTTCTGAAGAACAAAATGGTGCAGTACTCCGCATGGGAGCATCATTTGACAAAATCACAGCTTCTATCGAAAGCATTAACCAGCGCATGGGTGAGTTTGATAGCATTCTTGACCGCGTTAATGAAGACAAAGAGTCTATTGTCAGCGCTATTGAGAGCATCAGCTCGGTATCAGAAGAAACCGCTGCTGCTTCTGAAGAAGTAAGCGCAAGCGTACAGCAACAGTCTTCTGCAGTGGACGAAGTCGCACGTGCTGCTGAGAACCTAAACATGATGGCTGATCAGCTGAACAAAGAAATTGCGAAGTTTAAAGTATAGGTTTTCCATAATGTAACACCTAAGAAAGCGAGGCCTGCAAGTGTTCTAATTTGAACACTTGCAGGCCTTTTATTTTATCAATTCATAGAATCCGTGGTTCTTGCTCGGCTAAACATGTCATTAGGCACGCCATATACATTACAAAAGAGAAGCGGTTCATTTTGTGCGCGCACAAGGAACCGCTTCTCTTTTGTAATGTGCATTTCTTTGTCTTTTTCGAATAATAAAAAGGAGATGTTTTTAACGACATCTCCTTTTATATGAATTAAACACAAGCCAAGTATTTAATTGATCATATTCAATTTCATTATTCTCTATTTAATCATTTCCATGCCTGCTTTAAGCGCTCTGATGTTTACATCAACGAACTTAGGTTTAACAGTTTGTTTAACAACCTCATCCCAATTGATATTTCCATCTAGACCCATTGCTTTAACCAGTGCACCTAAAAGTACAACGTTCATTGTGCGTATATTACCCAGATCAAGAGCGATTTCAGCTGCTCTAATTGCAGTTGTATCTGCCTTGTCTGAAAGTGCCTCAATAACACCCATTGGGTAGTCTTGAACACCTGATAGGATCGGTGCAGATGGAATACGGTAGTCGTTTACAACGATTTTTCCGTCTTGCTTAAGGTATTCCAGCCACTTTCCAGTTTCCATTGTCTCAAACGAAACAAGGATATCTGCCTGACCTAGACCAATGATCGGCGACCATACTTTCTCACCAAAGCGTACCTGTGTTGTAACAGATCCACCACGCTGAGCCATACCATGTACTTCTGACATTTTAACGTCATACCCTGCAGAAATCAGTCCTACAGAAAGGATTTTAGATGCTGTGATGATCCCTTGACCACCCACGCCGCAAAGTAGAATATTCTTAGTTTCCGCCATGATTATTCACCTGCTCTTTCTATTGCATCAAATGGACATGCCTGTAGACATACTTCACAGCCTACGCACATGTGCTCATCAATTTTTGCCTTTTTTGTTTCTTTGTCGAAGCTGATTGCAGGACAACCTGTCTTCGTACAAATTTTACAACCTTTACACTTGTCGATGTCTACATAGCATGTTTTCTTAGAAAGATCAAATTCTTTGTGGTCTGCTTCAGAGAACTGCTTTAGAACACATGGCCATCTAGTGATTAGAACAGATGGTCCATCAAAGTCAAATGCATCATCAAGTGCTTTATCCACTTCTTCTAGGTTCAGCGGGTTAATTGTTTGAACATGCTCAATACCAACTGCTTTAACCAGACCTGGGATATCAATGATTTTTGCTTCTTCACCCATGAGTGTATAGCCTGTACCAGGGTTTTGTTGGTGTCCAGTCATGCCTGTAATGCGGTTATCTAAAATAACTGAAACCGTATTGCCTTTATTATATGCAACATCAATTAGTGAGTTAATGCCTGTATGGAAGAACGTTGAATCTCCAATAACACCAACCACACGCTTGTCAATGCCGTGCTTCTCAAAAGACTTCTTTGCACCATGCGCCATTGAAATGGATGCACCCATACATACGCATGAATCCAGTGTATTAAGCGGCTCTGCGGCTCCAAGTGTGTAACATCCAATATCGCCTGTTACAACAACATTTTTCTTCTTAGAAAGTGCATAGTAGAAACCTCTGTGTGGACAGCCTGCACAAAGTGTTGGAGGGCGACCTACGGTCTTGTCCTCATCCATATGCATGGTCTCACGTACTTCACCAAGAAGTGCCTCAGCTATAATATCTGGATTCAGTTCGCCTACGTTCGGAATTTTCTCCTTACCGATACATGAAATACCAGCCGCTTTTAGCTGTTCTTCAATGTATGGCTCAAGCTCTTCAATAACATACAGTGTGTCAACTGCATCTGCAAATTCCTTGATTTTTTTCATTGGAAGCGGATGCGTAAAACCAAGCTTAAGATAAGAAGCTGTATCGCCAAATACTTCTTGAGCATATGTGTACGCAACACCCGAAGAGATGATGCCAATTTTCTTTTCATTCCATACGAAATAGTTTAGGTCAGTTTCATTAGAGAAATCTTCCAGCGCTTTTAGTCTGTCTTCAACAATTGGGTGAAGGCGCTTTGCATTAGCTGGTGTCGCAATCCACTTTTGAGGATTTTTAACATATTCTTTAGTGCCAACTTCTTCTCTTTCACCAAATTCTACAAGGCCTTTCGAGTGACAAACTCTCGTTGTCATTCTGTATAGAACTGCTGTATCAAATTTCTCTGAAATTTCAAAAGCTGCCTTAACCATATCTTTTGATTCTTGTGAATTAGATGGCTCAACACATGCAATTTTAGAGAATTTTGCATAGTATCTGTTGTCCTGCTCATTTTGTGAACTGTGACATCCTGGATCATCTGCAGAAACAAGAATGAAACCGCCGTTAACACCTAGGTAACCTAGTGTAAACAGTGGATCTGCAGCAACATTAACGCCAACGTGCTTCATTGCAGCCAGTGAACGTGAACCTGCCATTGTTGCGCCAATTGCCACTTCCATAGCAACTTTTTCATTCGGCGCCCATTCGCAGTAAATATTCTCTTTGTAGTTCGCAACATTCTCTAGAATTTCCGTACTCGGTGTACCTGGATAAGCTGACGCAAATGTACATCCTGCTTCATAGCAACCGCGAGCGACCGCTTCGTTGCCTGTCATGAATTCTTTCATGCTTCACTCTCCTTCTAAAATTACTTATATGCTGCAATTACACTTCCCAGTGCAATTGAATTGAGTTTAACCTGAGCTGAATCTGCACGAGAAGTCAGTACCACTGGTACCTTTGCTCCCATAATAATACCTGCAGAATCTGCCTGTGCCATGTATGTCATTGCCTTGCCAATACCATTGCCCATTTCTATAGTCGGAACCATCAGGACATCGGCATCGCCAGCAACGGCACTCTTAAATCCTTTAATTTTTGCTGCTTCTTCTGAAACAGCAAGATCAAACGCAAGAGGTCCTTCAACGATTACACCAGAACCAAAATCGCCGTTTTCACACATTTTTTGAAGTGCATCTGCATCGACTGTTGCAGGCATCTTTGGATTTACTTTTTCTTTTGCTGCAAGACATGCAACTTTTACAGGTTCAGCACCCATTGCCTTGACCACTTGAACAGCATTCTTCACAATTTTAGCCTTAGCTTCCAAATCTGGCGTGATATTCATGCCGCCATCTGTAAGGTAGACCAGTTTGTGATATGAAGCCGTTTCATAAACCATGACATGACTCAGCTGCGAGTCTGTTCTAAGACCAATTTCTTTGTCTAGAACTGCTTTTAGAAGAATGGCAGTGTCAATCAGACCCTTCATGAGAAAATCTGCTTTTCCATCACTTACAAGTTTAACTGATGTACGCGCTGCATCTTCAAGCTCCACTGCTTCAACAATGTCATAGCCATCGATATCAAGGGCATTCTTTTGTGCCAACGCTTTGATTTTGCTGCTGTCACCGACAAGTACTGGTTCTATAATGCCTTCTTTTGCCGCTTGGCACACTGCCACAAGTACATCTTCATCCTGTGCAGCCGCAACTGCCAGTTTCATCGTCTTCTGACTTTTAGCCGCACTTAGAAGATCTGAAAAGTTTTTAATCATTCGAGACACTCCTTACCTACTTGGCTCATTGAATGTAAAATTTTTTAGTAACGCTTCTATATTTTTTTGAATTCAATTTATTTTACAATATTTTTTTAACAGTTTCAATATCTGTGGAGAAAGTTCACATATGTATTTTTTATGCCTTCAAAAAAAGACCTCTCAGCGAAGAATTTCTTACTGTATAGAGGTCTCTAATTAGTACAACTTAGTTTATAAGGTTTTTGATCGATTTATTCTGCTTCAATTAAGTGTTTAACTTGTCTTAACCAAGCATTTGTGATTTCATCATTCGGCTCAAGCTCTACCGAACGTTCTATGAAGTCTAGGGCATCCTCATATTCGCCTTTTTGGATATGGACAATTCCAAGGTTGCATAATACTTCATTGTTATTAGGGCTGATTTTAAGTGCCTCTTTAAAGTAGCGATAAGCATCGTCATACTGCCCCATAGTCATGAAGCATATCCCAATTTCATTGATGATGTCTACATTACCCGTATTCAAGTTCAGTGCTTGCTTATAATAGTGAAGGGCTTCATCATACATTTCCTTTTGTCTGTACGCCAGGCCCACAAAGAACATCAAATTCCACCACTCTGGATAATCTTCAAGCAGTGGTACCAAATGCTCTAGACCCTCATCGGAAAAACCCTCTATGATGAGCTTATACCCTTTTTCATATTCAAGCTTGGCATCAATATTTCTCAGTGTATTTATGATTTCAAGCTTTTGATCATCGGAAAGCTGGTCCGATCGCATAGATGCTGTCCAGATTCGCTCCGCATCACCATAGGCTTGATCATTTACATAATGAAATCCCAGATGGTAGCCTGCCAGCGCGAATGTTGGATTAATTTCAAGGCACCGCTCAAGGGCTTTTCTAGCCGAAGACATATAGAGCTTATAAAGTGCTTCTTCTTTTTCATTGTCAACAGCAAGGTCTTCGCAAAGTCGCGCAAGATTATAGACTGCATCTATATTTTCTTTATCAAAAAGCATAAAAGCACGCAGCCTTGCGAGGGCGTCTAATTTTTGCTCTGCTTCTGCAAGGGCAAGGGCATCTGCTAAGATTCTATTTTCAAAATTTGCATCTATAGACTTCAGAAATGTGATATAGGTTTTTGCATATGGAAAGTTCGTATCCAGTCCCATAATGTGAACCATAGCTTCCATGATTGATGGCAGTGCAATATCTGGCTGTTGATTGCCTGACACTTTACTAACCATATCTCGCGTCATAAAGGGTACTGGCGTCCCTACCGGCAAGGCAATGTCAGTCATTGATTCCAGTGCTGATGGCTTAAGCTCTATGAATACCACTTCATCTGTCTTTTCTTTTAATACTATATCCAGTTCTGAAAACATGTTTCCTCCTCTATACAAATCGGCTTTCTTTTGGTTCATTTTATACTTTTTTTATTTTCAAGAAACACCGAGCAATCTCTACTATGCACGATAGCTAGTCGCGCCATATACGAACTGCTCAACCTATCGGTTGCGCACGATAGCTAGTCGCGCCATGCACGAACTGCTCAACCTATCGGTTGCGCACGATAGCTAGTCGCGCCATGCACGAACTGCTCAACCTATCGGTTGCGCACGATAGCTAGTCGCGCCATGCACGAACTGCTCAACCTATCGGTTGCGCACGATAGCTAGTCGCGCCATGCACGAACTGCTCAACCTATCGGTTGCGCACGATAGCTAGTCGCGCCATGCACGAACTGCTCAACCTATCGGTTGCGCACGATAGCTAGTCGCGCCATGCACGAACTGCTCAACCTATCGGTTGCGCATGTCGCTAGTCGCGCCATATACGATTCTGACTGTAGAATACGGATTTTGTGCGAGCACAATCCGTATTCTACAGTCAGAATCGTGCATTTCTTTGTCTTTTACGAAAACTCAGACTGAAAAGCCTCTTGTTGTAAGAATTTTTTCAGTCTGATTAATTAAAATATCACTCTATTGACGTTTTTGTCAATAATCTTATTGCGGTAGAGTTCGAAATAGTCGAATTCTCCCCATCTTATAATATGCACTTCTTTGTCAGAAGCTCGAACATGCAAGTCCGATATGTAGTCATTAGAAACTTTAATTCCATCACATGCAACGATTACTTCTCGCCTTTCAGCTTTGACAATCTTAAAGTCAAGCTCTGTATCAATGGGTACAACCATAGAGGCTTTTAGAGGCCTGTTGACACTGTTGTCATTTGGGTTAAGCGGTGTAATCTGATAAACGGGCAAATCTGAATGGGTGGCTACGCCACCGGCCCAAATTGCATACCCCGTCGCACCAATTGGTGTCGATAATATAAAGCCGTCTCCTGTGAAATAATTAAAGGGTTTTCCGTTAATATACATTCTAGCTTCCATAAGACGGGGCTCCAAATGCTTAATGAGGATTTCATTAAAGGCATAGCTTGAAATGGTGTCTCCATTTACCGTCGTTGTCTGAACCTTCATTAAAGGATATGACTGAACCTGATAGTCACCTGATTTTAGAATATCAATGATGAGTTCAGGCTTCTGAGGTGGAATGCTTGGGAGAAAACCAAGTGTCCCTGTGTTGACACCCAGAAACGGAATACGCTTGAGTCTATACTTTCTAATAGCGCTGAGCATGGTTCCATCACCGCCGATTACAATAATTAAGTCCGGATTTTGACGCGTAAGAATAAATCCATTTTCCTTCAGTATACGCATCAATTTTTTCTTAACAATCATTGTATCTTTTTTTCTATTATGATGTATTAGGATTCTTTTCATGGCACACCTGCTTTTCTAGTCAATTAATCTCTGTTCATATGTCTCATAAACAGACGCTTTCTTCTCGTTGTCGTCGTAAGCATTTCAAATAAAAATCCTCTGTACACCATCATATACCCAAGAATAGCTTGGACTAAAATAGCAATTAGTACGATGGACAAAGATGTTTTCAGTGCAAATGGGAGTCCTCGCAGCGCTGTAAAGAATACATGGTTGATTCCCCAGTATATTCCATAGCACGCGCCTCCTAAAACGATGTTTGGTATAAACCAATCAATCCAGTTTTCTTTGATAAAACTGAACGCATACATAAAGCTGTCAATTTCCCCCAGATGCTTTTGGTAAAGCGTTTCTGGAAGTGGATTAAATACGGCAAAGGCAATCATCTCTATAATGAATGTTACCATACCAAAGGCGGGAATCAATAGATGAATGGGTTGCGAAAGTATCGAAACAGCCAGCTGTGCAACCCAAATAATTAAGAGCACGACCCACACCTTTCTAAAATAGACTCTAAATCCCGCTTGAAAGTCTTCTTGAGAAAAGGTTCCAACACGAATGATTCGATTCATGAGAAATAAGTAATTTGATAATACTGCACTCTGGAAAAGGGTAATAATCAGACCCCCAAAAATCCCCATCATGCCTGCCAGCTGCATTACAAGAAGCACTGCTACTAAATAAAATGCCCCTACAATCAGTAGGCCTGGGTTGTTCTTAAGTGCTTTAGTACTCTTTTTTATAACGGTTTTGTTTGTCACAATGATGTCTTGTAAGACAGACATATTATCGCCTCATTTCAATATATTATATTACTACTTTATGGTATCTGCTCTTTTCAAAAGGACTGTCTTCTACAGAATAATCGAACAAGACTGTAGTGCCATTCTCCTGAGTATAAATCTGTTCAAATCCTGAGTGAATCATTTCGAGTACGTCATAATCAAATGTTTCAAAGCGCACTTGTTTTACAATGGCTTTGGCACGCTGATTGACATAAGCCGGTAGATATTTTGAAATATTGTCCGCCTCCTGCAAGAACGCGTGAATCTTTTGTCGCTCTTCAGGGGCCTCTTTTGTCTGATAGAGTTTACGTCTCGAAGACTGACGGACATAGTCAAACTTTAGAATATTTTTAAATACCTCAGGATACCTAAGGCGCGAATCCAAGTAAAACTGTTCCAACACCTGATAAAGTGTGTCCTGATTATGGGCTTTATGATGCCAGCCATGATCATGCCAAAACGTTGATAACATTTCATAAAATTTCGACGGGATGAGGCCATTCACCTTTATAATAAATTCCAAAGCATAAGTAAACTTTTGATTGTTGTAAAAGTGTTCTACCATATCTTCAATACCCTTAAGCTGAATCATATCATCAAAGCTGAGTTCATTTGTTGCCATGATTTCATATGGCGGCATTTCATTGTAGATATATCCATATTTGTCTTTCCGTATTCTCAGCCCCGAGCCTTTAAGCAGCTTTAAAAATCCAAGTTGCAGCATTTCAGGACGCATGGCATAAACCTCGTCAAAGGATTGCATAAATCGTTCATAGTTCTCAAAAGGTAGACCTGCAATCAAGTCAAGATGCAGATGAATGTTACGATAACTACTAAGTGTCTCGCAGGTTTTCTTTAATTTGTCAAAGTCTACATATCGCTGTATTTCAAGCAGGGTGGCTTCATTGGTTGTCTGAACCCCGATTTCAAACTGAAAAAGACCAGGTCGTACAACCTTTAGAAAATCTATTGTTTCATCCGTAAGGCGGTCCGCTGTAATTTCGAAATGAAAATTGGTATAGCCGTTGTCAATTTCATGTAGATACTTAAAGATTTCAAGCGCGCGCATTTTGTCTGCATTAAAAGTTCTATCAATAAACTTAACCTGCATCACGCGATTTTGAACAAATATTTTAAGGTCTGCCTTCACGCGGTCCAGAGAGAAAAATCGAACACCTTTTATTGTGGATGACAAACAGTACTGACAGTTAAACGGACACCCTCTTGAACTTTCATAATACAAAATTCTATGTTCAAGTCCATCAAAGCTTTCATACGGAAATGGGACACAGTCTAAGTTGTGGATCAAAGGACGGTCTGGAAGAAGGACAATATGATCTTTTCCATCTTTAGAAAATCTATAGGTCAAACCACTCAAATTGGCAAAACAATCCTCACTATTTATAAAAGCATCTTTGCTGCGTGAAGCCGTTTCAAAAAATGCTTTGAAACTTTCCTCACCTTCTCCACGCACAATTACATCTACGTATGGATACGCCTTTAGGAATGCATCGCTTTCAAAGGTCACTTCTGGTCCTCCAAAGACAATTTTAAGATTCGGCGACACCTTCTTCAGGTTTTTGGCAATGATACTGGTCTGCTCAACATTCCATATGTAAACAGAAAAAGCAATACAGTCATATTGACCAGAATAGAGTTCTCTGACAATGTAATCCAGTTGATTGTTGATGGTATATTCTTTAAGCTCAACCGTCCCCGAACACGCCTTTAAGTAGCCGTAAATGTACCTCAGTGCCAAGGATGAATGGGTGAATTTTGAATTCAATGTTGTTAGTAAAAGCTTCATGGTTTTGCCTTTCTATTATTATACATCAGGTTCTTCATGGTTCATGAATTGTTTACATATTCTCAACATAAGCACACATGCACCTTTGATTCTAAAGTATTATACCACGAGTGGCAAAACAGATGCGATTTTTATCTGCATTTAAAGAAGCTTCCCATATTTATGGTATAATACTCGAAAGATTACAAATACTTATTAGCTGTTATAGATTGGAGGGGCGCTATGGCAATTATGTCTTCTAGACTTATTAGACATGAAATCTGCAAGGAAGAACTCAGAAAACTCGGCGCGCGTGTACTCGACATTCAGGGCATTATGTTCTATGTCAAGTTCAAGTTAAACGATACGAAAATATCCTATGTATACCATTTGAACAAGGATAACACATTCTTTTTGGAACGTATTAAACCTTATACCTGCGCTATAGGAGACTATGAAACTGAAGAAGATGTTGTGGAGACAATCCATCAGGATATTAAGCAGTTCCGCAATGCCATGAACAGTTCAAACTTTGAGCACTTTATTGAAGTTGATTCAAACATGTCAAAGTTGGTTCGACTCTTTGAAGATTTATTCCTGTACTATAATGTAGATAAGGAAGATATCGATCTGATACGCCACGAAATGGACAAAGTGCTTGATATCATCAACTGTGTTCAGGAAAAAAGCGAACGTACATACTTTGAAAAAGATCCAGATGTGCTGACAAAGGACTGTTCATTCAAATAAGTCCAGTCATTGTAGTTCAGCTCTAATTTTCATTACGCAGTCCAGTCTTTCAGTATTGCTGAATTCTGAACGCATAATATTTAACAAATTTAAAATCAAAAAGGTCTTGGGTATCATCTATTTATCAGATGTTACTCAAGACCTTTTATTTGTCAGGCATTCAATTTATACTCTATTTACTCAGTCCGTTTCATAATAAGCTCCATCTGAAATACCCGTTTATAGCAAAGTCAGATACATAGTCCTACAGGTCGAGCTCAATGGTTACGTTATTATTAGGACGCGTATCGAATATGCTCATTGTCAATTCAACAGGGGCATCTGTTATTTTTAAAGGAATACTTGCATCGATGGACTTTGAAACAACACCCTCCATCTTCTCAAAATGGATGTATGGATTCAGATCAACCGTTGTACCATCATCCATTCTGAGAGAAAGTCCTACCTGATTCATATATACAATTGCATCCGATAGATTGCTGATTTCAACCTCCAAATTTAGCTGATTCCACCCTTGAGGCAAATCAGTATTTTCAGCAAGCTCAGCATGTTTTACCGAGAGCATCATGCCATCCATAGGTGCTTTTGCGTCCATAGTCACAGTTGGTTTGCGTTTCATTTTCTTATAAAGGCTTGCAATTTGGAATGGTTCTTGGGTACCGAGTGTAATGGCAATCGGCTCTCTATTGGGGTCAATGGTATTCATCATAAAATAAATGGTATCCGCCACAAAGTCTTCTGACACCTGAATTTCAAGTGTGCCGCGTGCAAAGCTACCCACACGGACACCCCCGCTAAGTGCACCCAACTCCCCCATTGGTTTACTGTAATAATTGTTTAAATCACCGTCAACCACCGCAAACTTGTCCACAAAATACGCAGTATTTAGTGGTTCGAAGCCCGTATTCATAAAAGCAACATCCAGTATATATCTGTTGCTATTTGCATCACGCTCTACTTGGTTTACACTAACAATCATATTGCCTATTGGAATTGCCTCACCGAGTGCATACGATGGCTGTTCTTCCATTTTAAGCGTAAAACTCTGATTTTCATATTTCCGTGTTAAGTCTTCCATCTCATAGGCACTGAGTCCTTGAAGAATGAACCAGTCGCCATTTCGTTTTACAGCGGCAACACCCATGGTTGCCATTTCATGTCCATGATCATGCGACTGATAGTCTGTTGCATCCCCGTGATCATGCCCATCCCCTTCGTCTACTGGCAGGGCTGGTGCGTCTGTTTCAACAAAAGCATAGTCTAAGTCATAAAAATCAACCTGCTCGAAGCTTACACCGGCAAACTCAAAATTCCAGAATGTCTGTGTATCATGGACGCCATATCCATGCATGTCTTTCACGAGCTGCATAGACTTTTGATAGGCTTCAAATGCCTCTACACTGAAGGTTTGCTTATCGATTTCATGAAGGGCCTCATACGCTTTGGCATAGTCTTTTGCGACTATTTCAGTCATGTAGGCGTTTAGTGCAGACTTTGACGTTTCAAAGCCTGTTGAAAAATCTCTTTCTGTTTGCTCTGTCTCACTCACTGCCACTGTTTCTTTGTCACCCGGATTGGCCTCTGCCTGATTATCGGACTGACAGCCTGATAATACAAGTACTGCTGACAGAGCAATTATTGCCCCTTGCTTTTTTAAGTTCATTCTAATCCCCCTATTATTGAAATATTTAAAATATTCCAGTATATCTACAATTTTATCATAAAGGTCTCGTTAATGTTTTATTTATTGCATTTTTAGTTATTGATAATCATTCTCATATAGTTTATGATATATGAGAATGATTATCAATTTAACATATATAGAGGAGACTACATAATGAATAATCAAACTTGGATACGCTTACATATTGTCACGCTCAGCACACTTAGCTTTACACCCGTCCTTATCCAGACACATTTTGATGTTGGACTTGGTTTTATACTGCTTTCAAATGTGATTCTGATACTCGCAGGGCTACTAACCCTTCTTCACTACTCCACAAAACCACAAAGATACGGAAAAGAAACTGAGCAGCAGCAAACCCTTGAAGTTGCGCAATTTATGGATACTGTTAAATTGTCAAGTAATAGACTCATTCAGTCTACTCAGTCACTTGAAGAACTTGTGGAGTATACTCAAATGTCTGCCACTGACATTGCACTCATGATGGAAGGCATTACAAACATGGCCTTAAAAAACACGCAGCTTTCAGAGGACAGCGCACATCAAATGCAGATTTTACAGGAGCATATTGACATTATTAAGACGCAGACGCAGTCTCTTGATAGCTTATCTGACGAAGCGCAGCAAGAAAGCTCTAATGGTCAAATGATTGTTGCTGAACTCATTACCCAGTCTGAAAAGACCAATCAATCAATGGAAAGTCTCGGGGCTTCCATTCGAGAAATTGGCCTGAAAATGAAAAATATGCATAAAATCACTGAAACCATTCTCTCCATTTCAAACAAAACACACCTACTTGCTTTAAATGCTGCCATAGAGTCTGCACGTGCTGGTGAACATGGTTTGGGATTCTCGGTCGTTGCAAAAGAAATAGGAAATCTCGCAGATCAAAGCAAACAGTCTTCCACGGTCATCCAAAACCTTATTGGTGGTGTGACAACACAGATGGAGGACAGCCTTATAAAGATTGATGAAGTTGAGAAAGCGCTTGAAAACCAGATCAACTCTGTCTCATCTACATTAACTGCCTTTGGAAGCATTGGCGTATCCATTGTTGAAATTGGAAGTGGGATTGATGTCATACATGATCTTACAAAAAACATCGACAGTATTAAAGAAGAATTAAGCGAAATTGTTGACCAAGTTACACTGTCTTCACAAATGACTTCAGCTACAACTGAACAGGCGACGCTTTCAGGAAAATCTCAGCTTCAAAACTTTGAAAGGGCCAGTCTTCTATGCTCTGATTTGAAGCGCATGTCAAGCACCTTAACAGACACCTCAGAGTCTTTAATTGCACATGCCTCGTAAATAAAAAATCCCCCAAATTCAAAAGTAGAATCTGGGGGATTACATATGACCCTAAAGGTCTATTGTTATCATTTACATTCTTTCTGGCGCTGCAAGTCCAACCAAGTTCAGACCTGTCTTAATTGTCTGACGTGTCGCATCAACTAGGGCAAGTCTAGCTTTCTTGATATCTGCATCATCTACAAGAATTGGGTTGTCGTGGTAGAAACGATTAAAACGCTGTGCCAAGTTTGTCACGTAACGTGTAATCATTGACGGCTCATACTTACGCGCAGCCTCTAGTACCACTTCAGGGAACTTGCTAAGTAGTCTTACAACATCTTTTGATGCATCATCGCCAAGGTGCGTATAATTAATGTCTTGTGTAAACTCGATGTCTGCCTTGCGCAGAACACTGCACGCACGTGCATGTGTGTACATAACATAAGGACCCGTTTCACCTTCAAAGGACAATGTTGAGTCCCAAGAGAAAGTATAGTCTTTAATTCTATTGTTTGAAAGTTCCTGATAAACAACAGCACCAACACCAACCTGCTTGGCAACTTCATCTTTGTTTTCAAGATTCGGGTTTTTCTCTTCGATAATAGACTTTGTACTCTCAATTGCCTTATGCAGTACTTCCTCTAAATAGATCACACGACCTTTACGCGTTGACATTGAACCTTCTTCAAGAGATACTGTACCGAATTCAACGTGTACACAATCTTTAGCCCATTCATGCCCCATCAGTTCAATGATTTTCATCCACTGCTTAAAATGAAGCTGTTGAGGAGCACCTACAACATAGATATTCTTTTCAAAGTTGTAATGGTTTTTACGATACATTGCTGCCGCAATATCACGTGTAATATATAGTGAAGAGCCGTCCTTTTTAGTAATTAGAGCCGGCGGCATATTATATGGCTCAAGATCAACAATTTCAGCGCCTTCAGACTTTTTCATAATGTTCTTATCACGCATTTCAGTCAATACAGCAGGAATTTTATCTGAGTAGAAGCTTTCACCCGCATAAGAGTCAAAATGTACCCCCAGCAATTCATAAACCCTATCAAACTCAATAAGACTCAGTTCCTTCATCCACGCCCATAGATCGTATGCTTCCTGGTCTCCATTTTCAAGTTTTGTAAACCACTCACGCGCTTGATCATCAAGCGCTGGATCTTTTTCAGCTTCATCGTGGAATCGTACATACAGCTTTACAAGCTCACGTACAGGATCTTTGACAATGATGTCTTTGTCTCCCCACATTTTGTATGCAACAATCATTTTACCAAATTGCGTTCCATAGTCACCAAGGTGGTTAATGGAAATGGCATTATATCCCAAGAAGCCAAATATTTTATAAAGTGCATTCCCAATCATAGTTGAACGAATGTGTCCCATATGGAATGCTTTTGCAATGTTTACCGATGAAAATTCAACGATTAGATTTTTCTGATCTCCGATATTTGTTGCACCGTACTTGTCTTTCTTCTCTGATATTTCTTCAAGTACTGATTTAGCGAAAACCCCTTTGTCAATTTTGAAATTGATGTAGGCCGCTACCGCTTCTATGGTTTCAAAATAATCATGGTCTCCTATAGACTCTGCTATATCAGCAGCAATCATGTTCGGAGCCTTTCTAAATGTCTTTGCAAGTTTAAAGCATGGGAAAGCATAATCTCCCATATCCTCATGTTTTGGGTATTCCAGTGTCTCATAGATTTCTTCTACCGACATTGCTTCTACTTTATCGCTTAAAAGCTGTGCAATGGTCTGTTTAAAATCGATCATCGTTACTCCTCCTCATTATTTATATGTATTCTCATACAATTATATTCATAAACATTGAAACCTGTGGTATTGAGAGTGCAACCTCCGGCCTCACGCGTCGCTAGTCGCGCCGAATTAACAGTGCAACCTCCGGTTGCCCTCGTCGCTAGTCGCGCCGAATTAACAGTGCAACCTCCGGTTGCCCTCGTCGCTAGTCGCGCCGAATTAACAGTGCAACCTCCGGTTGCCCTCGTCGCTAGTCGCGCCGAATTAACAGTGCAACCTCCGGTTGCCCTCGTCGCTAGTCGCGCCGAATTAACAGTGCAACCTCCGGTTGCCCTCGTCGCTAGTCGCGCCGAATTAACAGTGCAACCTCCGGTTGCCCTCGTCGCTAGTCGCGCCGAACTAACAGTGCAACCTCCGGTTGCCCTCGTCGCTAGTCGCGCCGAACTAACAGTGCAACCTCCGGTTGCCCTCGTCGCTAGTCGCGCCGAATACATCTACTAACCCAAATCCATTATTTTGTGCAAGCACAATAATGGATTTGGGTTAGTAGATGTGCACTGCTTTGTCTTTTCACGAAAAATAAAAAAGTCCCTTGTCTGATTTAATCAAACAAGAGACGAAATATTCCGCGTTACCACTCTTCTTAATACAAATAGCTTTGTATTCACTCAACTCCAAGATAATGGCTGGAAAACCAATCGGCCTACTCGTTTCAGCCAAAGTCTCAAAGGTACGTTTCACTAATATCAACCTGTCGGGCTCACACCTTCCCCGACTCGCTAAAAAGTTCAATAGAAGCTACTTTCCTCATCATAGACCACAGTTTATTCGATTCACCCTAGTGTAACACATGGCTTTTTCTAAATCAAGACTGATTTCGCCCGCTCCACATGTGAATTTTTTTTGAATTTGTTCAGGTTACGGATGACTTTGCCTATATATTTGGTATGATAGATTTAACCTGAAAAATTTAGGTTAACTATGTATAGGAGGCGTTATACTTGGAAACAACAGCAGTAAAAAAACCGTTTTTCATATCATACATTCTCATCGCAATCAATGTGCTGCTATTTATCATCATGGTCTTTTACCAATCTGGGTTTTCAACAGAACTCACCGTTGATACCCTAATTACTTTTGGTGCAAAATACAATATGAAAATTGCTGATGGCGAATACTTTAGACTCATTGCATCTATGTTCTTACATGCCAACTTGATGCACATCGTATTCAACTCATTGGCGCTAAGAGCCCTTGGCAGAGATGCGGAAATATTCTTTGGAAAAGCAAAATTCCTGATCATCTATTTTGCTTCAGGCCTCATTGGGGCACTTGGGAGTTTTATGTTCAATGACTCAATTGGCGTAGGAGCTTCTGGTGCAATTTTTGGTCTTTTAGGCGCGAACTTGTATTTACTCACACTCAATCCTACACTTTATAAAAAAATCTATGGTAATGATATGCTGGTTCTACTTGGTATTAACCTCGTTTACGGACTCATGAACCCGAGTATTGACAACGTAGCCCATTTAACAGGCATGATTGGTGGTTATTTGACCGCTTGGTCAGTTGGACTGAAACATCAAAAGCCTTTTAAAGGGAAACACTTTGTTGCACAAGCCATCACACTGGTTCTTATTGTTACTGGCCTATTCTGGGGCGTTCCAAACTATAAAAACACTTGGCAGTATGACTACCACAAGGGTTACGAATTTCTGTCTAATCAGAACATCACGCTTGCAAAGACACAGTTCGAGAAGGGACTTGAGAAAGATCCTGGAAATGAAAATTTAACCTTCATTTTAGATAGAATTGACGAAGCACTGAACAATCAAAAATAGCCAACATTAAAACACACGCATTCAAAATGAACCGTGTGTTTTTTACGTTCAAGACAAAGCAGTACAGAAATTAAGAACAAGGGCGCGACTAACTATTGTGAGCAAGTTAAGCTAACGCTGTGCCCCTCACCCAATATTCATAGTCCTTAGACCAATCCCCTACAAGAGCGACCAAACCAACTCCGTGCAATACGAAAACTTATTCTTAAAACCTATTAATTACCAGTGACATGAACACACATCACTCATGCAAGTGACTAAAGTAATTATAGCGCTCAACCTTCTACTCAGTCCATTTTAGTTCAGTCGAACCAGGTGTGTAGTCATCTGTCTTCAGTCCCTACAGGACTCAAATCTCAAATTGTTTCAGTAGTATTATTGGTATGTTACAATACGCAAACAACCGTTTTTTTTGACACCAAAATGCCGACATATATAACATGGAAAACAATATAAGGAGGCCTTACGATGTTAAGGAAAATAATGGTTTTATTTCTTGTATCAATTTTAGCACTAAGCACTACTCAGACAATGGTTTTTGCTGAGCAGACTGGTTTTTCAGACGTCTCCAGCCAAGACTGGTTCTATGACGCAGTTATGACCCTCAGTGAAATGGGCATTATATCGGGTTATGAGAATGGTCAGTTTAAACCCGAAGAAGAAGTACATAGAGATGCATTTGCAACCATGATGGTTAAAACACTTGACCTCAGTCTTGAATCCCCTGGCACAGCATGGTTTAAGGATGTGTCCAAAAATCACTGGGCTTATGCCTTTGTAGAAACCGCAAAATACTACATGACTGGGTATAAGAAAAACAATGCCTATTACTTTATGCCTGAAACAAATGCCGTAAGAGAAGATATGGCAGTGGCTCTTGTTAAGGCTATGGGATACCAGACAAGTGGCAATCTTTCTTATCTGGATACCTTTGAAGACGCAGACTCTATTTCAGACAACTTAAAGGATGAAGTTGCAACAGCTGTTAGATATGGTCTCATGTCCGGTTCAAAATCAGGCGACACCTATATGTTTTATCCTCAGTCCGATTTAACACGAGCTGAAACGGCAGCGCTTTTAATGAATATTTTAAGCGCAGATGAAGATACTATGGCTGATTCTGAAAAAGTAACTTTTGATGAAATGGACCCACCATCACAAAATACACAGCCTGGCGAAGACACTTCAACTTATGGCAAATCACCTTCCATTGGAATTATCGTTGAAGAGGACGGACTTTATATTGAGTGGTCTAAAGTAAACAGTGACGGTTTTTCTGGATATAAGGTAGTCGCTTCAAAATCAGACAGTTCTCCTGCCTATCCTGAAAATGGATACTATCAGTATATAACAGATATAGACACAACCCATACACGTATCAAACCATATAGTGGTTATAACGGCGGAGATATCGATTCCTTTGAATCTGGTCAAAAATACTATTTCTCCATTACAGCACTTTATGATGATGGCAAATACCCGGGCAATACGATTTCTGCAACGATGCCAGGTGAAAAAGCCGATACACCGGACTATATCACACCAGAAATGTCCATTAGCGCTAAGTCTGATCATATTGAAGTCAGCTGGTCACGAATTGACCATCCAAAGTTCCAAGGCTATAAGGTTGTCGCTTCAAAGTCAGACAGTTCACCTGCTTACCCTGAAAACGGATACTACAAATGGATTACTGATAAAAATACCACTTCTACATCTATTTATGCCGGTTCAAATTACAACAGCGGTGATGTAGGCAAATTTGAGTCTGGACAAACTTACTACTTTTCTATAACAGCCGTCTACTCAGATAAAAAAGTGGCTGGAAATGTGAAGCGTCTAACACTTCCGTAATGTTAATGCATGTAAATTTTCAAATACTTAACCCCCTTTCTAAAACAAATAGTTTCATAAAAAACAGCGGGCAACCCTCATCAAATAAGATGGGATTTGCCCGCTGTTTTTGCTAGAGTTTTATGCGTTCATGAACATTCAGTACCGCGCTTAGGAATGTCTTTCTTTATGATTTTGCCATGATGACAGTAATGCCGCTTTCAATAAGGGCATCAATCTCTGTATTGTACTCTTCTTCAGATTTTTTATCAGTAATAATTGTAAACGTATTGGAAATATCCGCAATTTTGAGTAAGGCTTCCCGCGTAAACTTGGTATGATCTGCTAAAACATATACCTGCTCGCCCGCTTTAAGCATTGCGCGTTTAATAGCGGCATCTTCAACTTCTGATGAACTCAGTCCTCTTTCAAGCGATATGGCGCAAGACCCTATAAAAACCTTATTGACCTTCAACTTGTTAATGAAAGAAACCGCATCATAACTAAAGCTTGATCCATGCTCCATGTCTAACAGACCCCCAATCATAAAAACCTTAATGTGTTTATGAGTCTTTATAATTTCAGAGGCAACTTGAATGTTGTTGGTAAAGACTTTGAGACCTATCCTATTCTCTAAATAGGGAACCAGGGCACTTATTGTTGTCGAGCCATCGATGAGCAGCGTGTCATGGTCTTCAATAAACTCTGAAGCACGCTTTGCAATCGCCATTTTTTCACTTGAATAAAGGCGCTTTCTTGTCGCATAATCATAGGCATCGCCAATAGGTTTTATCCGAACCGCACCTCCATGTGTCCTTTTGAGAACGCCTTCTTCCTCAAGCTTTTTGAGATCGCGTCGCACCGTATCTAAAGATACATCAAACAACTTGCTGAGTTTTGATACTTCAACACGTCCATCACTCTCAATTATTTCTAAAATTCGATTATGTCTTTCATCATTGAACATGGTATCCCCCCTATCTCTTATAGAATATGCTGTTTTGTGCAAGCAATCAATCTAATTATGATTTTTTTTGCTGTTTTAATCATAAAACGGCATACAATTAGCACATACGAGTTAATTTATGCTGTTTTTGAATCATAATCATGCTGTTTTTGAATCATAATCATGCTGTTTTGTGCGTTTATTTTCTGTTTTGTAATTGATTTTTGCATCATATCATGATATGATGCCTATAATCAGAGTCACCAGACTCTATCCGTTAATCAGCCATATGAAAGCGAGGGATAGTTCATGTATAAAAACATTGTCTTTGATGTAGATGGGACACTTATCAATACAGAAGCTTCAATTCTCAAAGGCCTCCAGCAGGTTCTACTTGAGGAGAAGGGAGAGACCTACTCTGATGCTGATCTACGATTTGTACTTGGTATTCCTGGAGTTTACTCAATACCCAAGCTCAATTTTAAACATCCAGAGCGCGCACTCGAAAAATGGAGCGCAGCCATGCGCAGCCATTCTGAAGTCAATGAAGTCTATGATGGCATATTGAATTTGATTCATTCTCTTAAAAAAGAAAAATTCAAGCTTGGCATAGTCACTTCACGAAGGGACGATGAGTGTTCTCATGATCCATTATTTCAAGATATTAAAGAACATTTTGATTTCATTGTTACAGCAGACAAAACCGAAAAACACAAACCGGACGGCGAACCGCTTGAATATTATATGAATCAAACAAATGCCTGTCCTTCAGATACACTTTATATTGGGGACAGTATTTATGATAGCTCATGTGCTAAAAATGCAGGTGTTGATTTTATGCTTGCAGGATGGGGCACACATGATGCTGAAAACATCCCGCACAAGGATTTATTGTCACATCCATATGAGTTGATGAAATATATAATGCGCTAAAAAAGCTTCTGTTGGCACTGCAATATGCCAACAGAAGCTTTTTCTATAAGTCTTGCTCTGAACGTACTGTAAGCCCCATTTTTTTCAGAGCTTTTGCTGTGAGTCCATCCCCATCGACCAGTTTTCCTGAGAATGTTCCATCATATACCTGCGTGCAGCCACATGACGGCGAACGTGCTTTGAGTATGGCTTCCTGTGCACCAGCAAGCAAAGCCAGTCGTGCAGCTTCATCTGCCCCCTTAACAAAGGGTCCTGTAAGATCACGCCCTGTTTTTGTAAGCACTTTATTCTGTACGATTTCAGCAGGCTCTCTCGGGGTTTCAAGCCCCCCCATTTGCTCAGGACATATAGGCATCCAAACTTTATCACTAATATATTCAAGGACTTTTTCATCCTTATTATCTGAACCATCATATCTGCAGGATAGTCCAACAAGACAACTGCTTACAAGTATCATGAAACCCCTCCACTCATTTCAGCTCTACAATTGTTACACCAGAACCACCTTGATTAAGTGGTGCCTCGGCATAGGACTTAACATGGTGATGGTATTTGAAAAAATCTCTAAGTCCAGCACGGAGTGCGCCGGTGCCTTTTCCATGAATGACACGAACAGATTCCAAATTGGCAAGACAAGCATCATCCAAATACTTGTCGAGTTCGTATTCAGCTTCTTCTATGGTCTTGCCCCTCAAATCTATTTCCGTCGCCATATGCTTAACAATAGAAGCATACTTTCGGTCATTTCCTCTGGCACGTTTATGTGCAAGCGGTGCTTCATTTGTAGCCTCTTCATCTACGAGCATCAGATTTTTAACATTAACCTTCATTTTCATGATGCCAATCTGAACCGTTAACTCCCCATTGTTATCGGGCAAAGTCACTACACTGCCCTTTTGTCCAAGGTTGACCACTTTTACAGTTTGTCCTAGTCTAAGCGTCTTAGGCACTTTCCTATAAACCTCTTTGGGCTCGGAAATCGCTGCAGTTGAAACCTCATGTATGTTGTCTCTTAGCTTACGTCGCATTTTTTCAATGTCTTTGTTCTTATCTTTAATATCTTGCTTTTGAAGGCCGCGGAGGTCTTTTATAATTTCCTCAGACTCATCTTTTGCCTTTTTCAAAATCGCGCGAGCTTCCTTCTTGGCTTCGGCAACAACTTTATCTCGCTGTTTACTCAGTCGCTCTTCTTTTTCTTCGAGTTTACGCTTGAGTTTCTCCATTTCAAGACGTAGGCGCACCG
Organism: uncultured Acidaminobacter sp.; assembly: GCA_963676345.2. Taxonomy (GTDB): domain Bacteria; phylum Bacillota; class Clostridia; order Peptostreptococcales; family Acidaminobacteraceae. Next base: position 933,453 of record CAXXTS010000006.1, on the reverse strand, counting down.
CTTCATCACGCTCAAGCTCAGAAGTTTTTCTATTCTCTTCAATGTTTGTAAGCACTTCTTCAAAAGCAATATCATCTTGTTTTACAAAGGCTCTTGCAGAGTCTATAACTTCTTTTGACAATCCCAGTTTCATGGAAATTTCAAACGCATTTGATTTCCCCGGCACTCCAATCAGAAGTTTATAAGTCGGACTCAGTGTCTCTACATCAAACTCTACAGATGCATTCTCCATGCCTTCATTAACAAGTGCAAACTGTTTTAGCTCAGAGTAATGGGTTGTGGCTATGGTTCTTATTTTTCTTTTATAAAGACGTGTCAGTATAGCCATTGCAAGTGCTGCACCCTCAGCAGGGTCTGTGCCCGCTCCAAGTTCATCAAACAGCACGAGGGATTTTTCAGTGACGTTCTCGAGAATATCAACAATATTGGTCATATGGGAAGAGAATGTAGACAAACTCTGCTCTATACTCTGTTCATCACCTATATCGGCATAAATGCTGTCAAAGACCGCCATTTCTGTACCATAATCAGCAGGAATATGCATACCAGACTGAGTCATAAGTGCAAGGAGTCCAACGGTTTTTAGTGTAACCGTTTTACCGCCAGTATTAGGCCCCGTAATAAGCAGTGACGAGAATTCTTTTCCAATCCAAACATTGGTTGGAACCACTGTTTTTGCATCTAGCAAGGGATGTCTGCCATTTTTTATATGAAGGGCACCACGATCGTTAATACGCGGTTCTATCGCACGCATTTTTAGAGCAAGCTTAGCTTTTGCATTCACAAAATCAAAAATGGCCAGATATTTCTGATTGGTTTTAATTTCTTCAACAAAAACAGCTATCTCAGCTGTAATTTCTGTTAAAATGCGTTCAATTTCTTTCTTTTCATCAAGCTTTAGTTCTTTTAGTTGATTGTTTAATTCTACAACCGCAATGGGTTCAATATAAAAAGTCGACCCACTTGAGGACTGATCATGGACAAGACCTTTTATCATATTTTTAAACTCTGATTTAACAGGAACTACAAATCGGTCTTGGCGAATGGTTACAATCGCATCTTGAAGGTACTTCTGATTTGCAGCGGAATGAATAATGCCATCTAGCTTCTTTCGAATGCTCGCATGCTTATTATCTATATCGCGTCTGATTTTGCGCAGTGCTGGACTCGCATTATCGGAAACTTCATTTTCGCCCGTAATAGCGTTTTCAATAATGTCCTCTATTGGCTTTAAATTGGTTAAAAAGTCCGCATACTCTCCTAGGATCGGCAGACCTCTTTCAATTTCATCACGTTGCTTATTTGTAAAATTCTTAATGCGTCTGGCTGTTCGGAGTGAGTCTACTACTTCTAAAAGCTGCCCTGGATACAGAAACGATCCGATTTCGGCAATACGAACATGAGCGCTTAAGTCATGTACAGGACCAAGCGGCATTGTGCTGTGCTTCATAATCAGCGTCACTGCCTCTGCAGTCTGTGCCTGCATATATTTGATTTCTGCAATCTCTGAAGATGGTTCTAGAGCTTCTGCGATATCGCGCCCCAGTTTCGAACCTACTTCATTGGATAGCATGGCTTTAATTTTTCCGTATTCCAATACGCGTAAGGATTTCGGATTCATTTGTTCACCTCTACTTTTCGGTGAAAACGCCTCTGTGATAATGACCGCGTGTCAGTCCCATACTCACAAATCGCGTTTTTACCTTTTCATCTTCTTGTGTCAATTCATGGTCCATAGCACGCTTGAAATATCTGAGCGCTGCCTGGACCTCTTCACCATTTTCAAGCGTAAATACCATTCTATAATTACGTACACCTTCATCATATAGGGTGTCAAGCTCTTCAGGTACGAATAAAATTTTACTGTTAAGCACTTGTGTTCTGCATTGTTTATTTGACCGCATCACTGGGAAAATGGCACCTTTTTTGTCCTGTAGACCATACTGATTATTCTCGCAAAGTCCACAACCCACTTGCCCTTTTGATAAGGTAGCTGAGATTGGACAATATTCTGTTACCATAACCGTTTGTCTACCGTATACCATGGCTTCAAGTCCGCATGATCCACTGTCAATTGCCTTGATTTGTTCCAGTGTCATTTCAGGCGACAGCGTTGAAATATAGCCAGCCTTGCAGTGTGCCTTTACACTGATTCTGTTAAAGACATTCAGCCCTTGCCCGATCCCTGCTACATGCAAGTTTTTAGACTGAGCCCATTGTAACATGCCATATGTTCCTGCCCATAAGCCATCTGCCTTCTGGATAATTTCTATGTTTGCTTCAAACGCTTCGAATTCAAAATCACGTACAATTCGACCTGGAGCAAAATACACCTTAAATCCTCCTGGCACTTTAAGCTCAATCGCTTCTTTAAGCAGTTCTAGAGTTGAAACCAATATATTTACGCCGCCCTCATCAACTGCTGATAGAAGCTGATCATGGGTATAAACCTGCACATTAAACGTCGGGTAAGTATACCCCGCTTGACCGATTTCCTCATTTTCTTCAATCGGATGTGAAACTGTATCAGCTCTATGGGCATAGCGTGTTTCTCGCATTTTATCCAGCGCTTCAACACATTCTCTTCTCAGCGCATTGAGCGCCTTCATTGGAAGCGCTAAACCTTCATCGAGTTCTAAATTTACATGACTTACAAGATAAGGCGTATCTCCAAGCTTTGAAACCTGTGCCTCAACACGCTCCTTGTCCAGCGCTCTTTTTAAGGCTGGTTCCGGTCTTTGGCCTTTTGCAGAGGCTCTATTTCCATTCACATCTATAAGCACCATCTCTATTGATGTATCTTTTAATATGCGCACTTCCATTTTCACAGGCACCCGCTGTACCTGTCTTGCATAAGTTGCACGTGCTTGCTTTAGAAGTACCTCGTTTACTGTTCTATAGAGCGTTTCGCCCGGTCTAACGTCATACTGCATGTTCATTGTAACATCTTGCCCAGCTTCTGCTTCTTTAACACGGGCGCGCCCTATTTCAATAAATTCTACACGGGCTCCAACAGATTTGTCTGTGCGTCGAATCTGAATTTCATCGCCAACATGGAGTGGCTCTTCAATGTGTATGCGCATTCGTTTTCTATCTTTATCAAACGCAAGAACTTTTCCAATTTCAACGCCAGCGTTTCCAGGCCACAGCTGATTCATTCTATCCGATTGGGCATCTGCAAGCAGATGTCCGCCTGTGAATCCCCTTGTAAAAATAGCTTCTGTCTGACGCTTTAAATCTTCAATGTCAATTTCCCTTGACTCTAGCGCCGCATCTATTGCCATACGATACGCGCGCACGACAACGGCTGCATATTCTGGCCGTTTCATTCTGCCTTCAATCTTAAAAGAGTTCACACCAGAAGCAATGAGTTCAGGAACTGCTTCAAGAGCATTTAGGTCCTTAGGACTGAGGAGATACTTCCCGCCTTCGTGAGCCTGTGTCAGTCCGCTTTCCATATCAACAAGAGAATATGGCTGACGACAGCTCTGGGCACAACTGCCTCGGTTGCCACTTCGCCCACCAATCATGCTGGACATTAGACACTGTCCAGAGTAGGAAATACAAAGTGCTCCATGAACAAAACACTCAAAATCTACATCTGTTTTTGCACGAATCTTTGCAATTTCGCTTAAGGGCATTTCTCGTGGCAGGACAACACGCCCAACACCAAGCGCTTCTAAATATGCTATATCATATGTACTATGTGCACTCATTTGTGTTGATACGTGGATTTCAAAATCAGGATAGCGCACTTTGATAAGACTTAACACACCAAAATCCTGTACAATAACGGCATCTACATCAGCCCTGTACAGGAAATCCAAATAATCTATCAGCTGATCCATTTCAGAATCTGCAATCAATGTATTCACCGTTACGAAAACCGATACACCATGACGATGACAAAACTTTACGGCTTCACGAAGGGCCTCTCTATCAAAATTTGCAGCAAACTTTCTAGCTCCAAAATCTTTGCCAGACAGATAGACTGCGTCCGCCCCGTTCCATACTGCTGCAACCAGTGCTTCCTGAGACCCTACCGGTGCAAGTAATTCAATTTTTTTCATATAATCCTCCAGTAAATGATTCATTCCTATAATACCACAGCTTGGAAACACTTGCGAGTATGGTATGGCGCAAAAAACCATGGATGAAATCATCCATGGCTCTTACATATCTTTATTTGGTTGCATCAAATGTTTCAATGAATTCACTGAGTTCAAGACGACTCGAATCTCTTTGCGATTCTGCTTCAGCTAGCTTTGAACGAAGCATTTCGATTTCAACATCTTTGTCGCTGACTGTCTTTTCCAGCTTTTCGAGCTTACGCTCTGCCAAAGCAGTACGCTGTTCTTTCTCAGAAAGCTCTGAACATACACGATCCATTTCTTTTCGAAGTTCCAAAATAGAATGTTCATATGTTGCAGTATTTTCAACAAGTTTGTCAAATTCCAGCTCAAGAGACTTATGTGCCTCTGACTTTTCCTTCAACTCACCTTGAAGTCTGATTAAACAGTCCTTCATCGTTTTAAGTTCGCCATCTGGATTCTCAAGACGCTTAAGCAAATCATTTTTTTCAGCTTCCAATTTTAGATAATCATCACCCACATTAAGCGCAGTAAGAACCGCGATCCACGAGGTGCTGAATTTTTTGTTTCTCTCATAAATCGAGCGCATCTTGTCATCAATTAGGTTTGCCACACGCTGGACAAACTCTCTGGATTCATCACTGCGTATGGTGTACTCTTGATCTAAGATACGAACGATAACTTTATTTTTAACAGTCACCTACGAACAACCCCTTTGTGATTCAAATCATTAGTGTCCTTCAGGTAAGACAGATTCAATCATATGGTACGATAAAAATATTGACTTTATCCCTTGGTCAATATATTCGCCACCGGGTAGAGTTTTCCTTCTAAACTGAAGAAAATTATCGAAGTTCTGCACCAGTTTCCTTTTTCAATGCCTCTAGAATCTGATTATAGACTGCATTTACCTCTTCATCTGTTAGTGTACGCTCTGCACTTCTAAAGCTTAGCGCATAAGCCATTGACTTATAACCGGCTTCTATTTGCTTACCTTCGTAAACATCAAACAGTTTTACAGACTCAAGAAGGTCGCTTCCGTTCTCCTCAATAATTTCACGAATTGCAGCTGACTCCGTTTCCTTTGTCACAAGAAGTGCAATATCACGCGTGCTCGCAGGATATTTTGGAAGCGCAGTGTACGTACGGTCAAGACGCGTTAACTGAAGTAGAATATTGAAGTCAATGTCTGCTAAATACACTTTAACGTCCACATCGTAATTTTCAAGAACTTTCGGATGTACCTCACCTATTGTACCCAGAATGTGATTGCCATACACAAGTGTTGCACAGCGTCCAGGGTGATATGTCGGATGATTTGCCTCTTTATGGTAGGCTACGCCTTTTATGCCTAGAACCTCAAAGAGTGCCTCTACACGACCCTTTAATGTGAAGAAGTCTTCCTCTTCACCATATGATCCCATACATATTTGCTTTTTCTCAATCGGCAGGTTTACAACAGGTAGCTCTCTTGGGAAAAATAGATTGCCGATTTCAAATGCAGCAGCGCTTTCAACTGAACGGTTGGCATTGCGTGCAAGCACTTCCAGCATGTTTGCTGCCAGTGTCGTACGCATTGCAGAGTATTCTTCACCCAGTGGGTTTTTAAGCATAACTGCTTTACGCAGAATGGAGTCTTCTGTCAGACGAAGCTGATCTTGTTGGCTTGGGCTTACGAATGAGTACGTCAGAATTTCATTCATGCCGACTGCACACAGTGCATCCTTGGCAATGTCTTCAATAGACTGACCATTTGTTTTTGCACCCCACTGCGCATCACGCGGCAGTGTTGCTTCGATTTTATCGTAACCATAAAGTCTTGCGACTTCTTCAACAAAATCAATTTCTTCTAGAAGGTCCAGTCTGTATGCCGGAGGCACACATGCAAGTTTACCTTCTTTGACTTCAGTTTCAATTTGAAGCTTGCTTAAAATTTCAATAATTTCATCTGTTGTTAGCTCAACACCAAGCAGACCGGTTACACGCTCAGGGCGTACCATGATTTCACTGGCTTGTTTCGGTTCAGGATAAACATCCAGCATACCGCCAATAACAGTACCCGCACCCAGTTTTTCAATCAGATGGCATACACGATCCAGCACTTCAGGAATGCACTCAGGCGAAACGCCTTTTTCAAATCTTGAAGAAGCTTCAGAGCGCAGACCCAGATCACGTGATGTCTTTCTGATATTTGATTTAAAGAAGTTTGCAACTTCAATAAGAATGGTCTTTGTCGAATCAGAAATTTCTGTTTCAGCACCACCCATGATACCCGCAAGACCGACCGCTCTTTCACCGTCAGCAATTACAAGCATGTCTTCTGTCAGTTTACGTTCAACTTCATCAAGCGTTACAAGCACTTCACCAGCTTTAGCACGGCGTGCAATCAGCTTGTGACCTGCAAGTGTATCCAGATCATAGGCATGAATCGGCTGACCATACTCAAGTAAAACATAGTTGGTAATATCTACAATATTATTCGTCGGACGCATACCGGCCTTCATTAGGGCTGACTGCATCCAAACAGGTGATGGCTCAATCTTAACATCTTTAACGACACGTGCGCCAAATCTTGGACACAGATCTGGTGCTTGTGTTTCAACGCTTGCATAGTCTGCCACGTTTTCAACTTCAGTCTGTACGCTCGTGTCAGGCATTTTCAGTTCAAGATCAAACGTTGCCGCTGTTTCTCGCGCCATACCCAAAATACTTAAACAGTCCGGTCTGTTAGGCGTGATTTCAAACTCAATAACCGAATCGTTCAGATCAAGTACTTCTTTAATATCCGCCCCCAGTTCAGGCGTGCCCTGAATAATGTAAATGCCATCTGCATAATCTTTTTGAATAACCTTTTTCTCAAAACCAAGTTCTTCGAGTGAACAGAACATGCCGTTGGATACGACACCTCTTAACTTGCCTTTTTTAATCTTTGTTCCGTCATGCAGTGTCGATTTATGCAGTGCAACGGGAATGTAGCAATCAGGATATACATTTTGTGCAGCCGTTACAATTTGAATTGGCTCTTCTGCACCCACATCTACACCCAGAACGAGCAGTTTGTCTGCATCTGGATGTCTTTCTCTCGAAAGACATTTGCCAACGACAATCTTATTCACTTGGCCGGCAACGGACTCGACAGTCTCTGTATTTGAACCAGACATAATAAGACGGTCTTCCAGAGTCTTTATATCAATATTTTCAACATTAACGTATTCATTTAACCATTTAACTGGTACTAACATCTGTTTCCCCTCCTATTTAAAACTGGTTGATAAAACGCATATCGTTGTCAAAGAACAGACGAATATCATCGATTTCAAGCTTAAGCATGGCAATACGGTCAACACCCATACCAAATGCAAAGCCAGAATAAATTTCTGGATCAATACCGCACTCTGCAAGTACATGCGGATGCACCATACCGCAACCAAGGATTTCAATCCAACCTGTGCCGCCACATACGCGACATCCTTCGCCGCCACACTTGAAGCATGTAACATCAACCTCAGCACTCGGCTCCGTAAATGGGAAGTGATGTGGACGGAATTTTGTCTGTGTATTGCTTCCGAATAGACGCTTGGCAATCATGTCTAGCGTTCCCTTAAGATCAGCCATGGTGATGCCCTTGTCTACAACAAGACCTTCAAGCTGGTGGAACATTGGAGAATGCGTTGCATCCAGTTCATCAAAACGGAAACAACGTCCCGGTGAAATCACTTTAATCGGTGGCTTCATTTTCTTCATTGTACGAATCTGAACTGGAGAAGTATGCGTTCTCAGCAGCAGGTCATCGGCAATGTAGAATGTATCGGATGTAGAACGCGCCGGGTGATCTTGTGGTGAATTTAGTGCGTCAAAGTTATTGTAAACTGTATCCACTTCAGGGCCCTCAGCAATTTTAAAGCCCATTCCGATGAAGTTGTCTTTAAGCTCGTCAAGCACCTTGTTCATCGGATGTCTCTTGCCCGCTGCTGCAACTTTACCAGGCATTGTAACATCAATCGTTTCCTTTTCAAGCTGCTTAAGAAGCTCTTTCTCTTTAAGCGTTGACTTTGACTCTGTCAGAGACGTCTCAATACCTTGGCGTACTTCATTGGCAACCTTGCCTACCTCAGGTCTTTCTTCTTTTGAAAGCTTACCCATTTGCTTCATGATTGCAGTAAGCTCGCCTTTTTTACCCAGATACTTGATACGAATATCTTCAAGCTCTTGAAGTGAATCTGCCGCTTTTATCGCTTCAACGGCTGAATCGTGCAGCGATTTCAATTGTTCTTTCATGAAAATGACTCCTTTCCACTACCTAAAATATATTGTGACTCAGGGACGAAATTTCTACATAAGAAAAGCCTTCGTCCTCAACATCATGTTGGGACGAAGGCCTAATTAGCTTCCGCGTTACCACCCAGATTACCAGTACACTTATACTGATCTCTCTTTACCCTATAACGGGGGCTAACCGGCAGGAACTACTTAAGCGTTTCACTCCTGCAGCTCGTAAGGGAACTTCAACACACCTGTCTGCAACCTTGCACCATCCGGTCGCTCTCTTTAAGACTTAAGTGGGTTTACTTTCCTTAGTCAACACTGATTTTAATGATTCAAATCTTTACCTAGTCGTATTATAGCATAGGGGTATTCCACCGACAAGGCAAGTTTTACTATTTTCTTTGTCTTAAGGCCTCATACATCATAATTGCAGCCGCTACCCCTGCATTGAGGGATTCTGCGGACCCAACGATGGGAATGATCACCTTATATTGAACCGATTCCAGGATTGTATCCGAAATGCCATTGGCTTCGTTGCCGATGATAAAGGCCGTTGGCCCCCTATAATCAAGGCTGTCATAGTCAACACTGTTTTCAAGTGCTGTCGCCGCAACGAGATAACCAGAATTTTCAAGTTTGCCTTCAGCCTCAGACCATTCTACACCTTCAAGGACAGGCAGCGTAAAAACCGACCCCATAGTTGAACGCAGGACCTTTGGATTGTATAAGTCAACGGTTCCCTTTAATAGAATAATACCCGATACACCTGCAGCGTCGGCGGTACGTACAATGGTTCCCAAATTTCCGGGATCCTGAAGACGATCAAGCACCATAACGACCCCATTGTTTACAAGGACCTGATCCCAAGTCCATGCAGACTGCTCTACCACAGCTAAAATACCTTGCGGTGACTGCGTATCTGAAATTTCAGCCATGATTTTATCATCTACTTCAACAAGCTCATAGCTATCTGAGTCTATTAATGAATTTAAGAACGTAGTGCCTGCTTCGGTTCTATATACTGCACTTGAATAAAGTATGTATTTTATGTGCGCACTCACTTCAACTGCAGACTGCACAAAGCGCAGCCCCTCCGCTACAAACAAGCCTGACTTGGTACGTTCTCGCCTTCTGCTGAGTGCTTTAACTTCCTTAATGGTTTTATTTTGCCCTGAGGTAATCATTAAAACACCTATTCTTTTTCAATGTTTTTCAGATCATCATTATGGCCGATAACAACCAGTACATCGCCCTCTTTTATCTGATCATCTGGCCCAACTGCAATGTTAATATCCAGGCCATGCTTGATAGCCATAACATTAATGCCGTATGTAGAACGCATGTTGATTTCTTTTAGTGACTTGCCGAGCCATTCTGGAAGCGCAACCACTTCCATAATTGAATAGTCAGGTGCAAGCTCTATATAGTCAAGAATATTGTCTGAGACAAGGTTATTGGCAATACGAATACCCATTTCACGTTCCGGGAATACAACACGGTCTGCACCAATTTTGTAAAGTACTTTACCGTGGAGTTCATTTTGTGCCTTTGCGACAACATACTTTACCCCAAGCTCTTTTGCCATTAGAGTAACCAAAATCGACGACTGGATGTTGGCCCCAATAGAAATGATTGCCACGTCAAAATTTCTGATACCTAAAGACTTTATTGTGTTCTCGTCTGTCGCATCTGCCTGTACTGCATAGGTCACCTTATCGGCTATGTTTTGGATTGTCTCTTCATTCTTGTCGACAACCATAACTTCATATCCAAGTTCCATTAGTTTGAGGGCTACACTCGAACCGAAACGGCCGCATCCTATTGCAACAAATTGTTTTTTCATACTGTTTCACTCCTATCAGTTATTATCCAACCATAATTCGGCCTTCCGGATATCTGTATAGCTGTTTCTTGGCTTGTCTTCTTGCAAGTGCCATGGCAATTGTAAGCGGACCCAGTCTTCCAAAAAACATTGTAATCGTGATAATGACTTTACCGGCAATGCTCAGCTTTGAAGTAATTCCAAGGGACAGTCCCACTGTTGCAAATGCTGAGATGGCTTCAAAGAATATATCTATAAATTTTAGCCCCGGTTCTGTAAAACTCAGGAACAGTGTCACCGTAATAACGATAAAAAGACCAATTCCTAAAATTGCAAGCGCACGCATTACCGTTGCTGTTTGAAAACGTCTATTACTGAACTCAATGTCTTCCTTACCTGTTATAACCGATACGATTAGCAGGATAACCAGTCCCATCGTTGTCGTTTTCACCCCGCCTGCAGTCGATCCCGGCGACCCACCTATAAACATGTGTATGATTGTAAGAAACTTGGTTGGAACCGTGAGCTGATCCATAGGCAATGTATTAAACCCAGCTGTTCTTGGCGTAACAGCATGAAAGAGAGCCGCCAAGAGCTTTTCACCAAAATTGAGCCCCCCTAAAGTATTTGGGTTGCTGTATTCGAAAATAAAAATCATGACAAATCCGGAAGCTACAAGAATACCAGAAACAAGCAAGACAAATTTTGTATGTAAAGAAAGCATCTTTATTTTTCCCGTAGCCTTTTGAAACAAGTCAATAATAACTGTAAAACCAATACCGCCTACAGTTATAAGCATAACGATTGTAAAGTTCACAAGCGGATTTCCGACAAAAGGCGTCAGACTGCGTCCATGTCCAATAATATCAAATCCTGCATTACAAAATGCTGAGATAGAATGGAAGACACTATAGAAAACCCCTGTACTCCATCCGTATTCTGGCACAAATTTAAACCCTAGAAGGACCGCACCGAGTCCTTCAATAATCAGTGTCGTATAGATAATATACTTTGTAAGGCGTACAATGCCAGATATCGTAAACTGGTTGAGCGCTTCCTGCATAATAAGTCTACTTCTAAGCGATATACGCTTGCCCACCAGAAAAGCCATACTGGTTGCCATGGTCATAAACCCGAGTCCACCAATTTGAATGAGTAAGAGTATGACACTTTTCCCAAACACAGTCCAGTACGTACCTGTGTCAACAACAACCAGACCGGTTACACAGACTGCTGAAGTCGATGTAAACAGGGCATTAATAAATCCGACAGACCCGCCGCTTTGTGTTGCTATGGGTAAATTCAGTAGTATGGCACCTATCAATATAACGGAAGCAAATCCCAGTACGAGAACTTGCCCCGGGTTTAACTCTTTTTTACGCATGTCATCTGCAACAGAAATTGCGCTTTTAAAGTCCATAGTTTCACCTCGAAACATGTTTTTCTATTTTATCCTCGGAAATTTCATTCTACATTATACCATACCATATTTCAATGGCTTTCTAAAGGTATTCATTGCCGCGTCCATATTAAAGAAAAAGGCGCTTTCTACTTTAAATGATGCATATAAAAAACTACCTGAACATTTAATATTTCCCCCATGTCCAAGTAGCTTTTCACTTTATGTCTCGTACATACCTTTCACACACTCTATACCAGTATGCGTCCACCGCCTATAGGTGCAGTTTAAGCATGATTTCAGTTCATGCTCTATTTGTTCTTCAGGTACATCTGGTCTAAATAAGTCGCAAGAATTTGAAAGTCTGAAAACTTGATTTCCAAGTTGAAGCGACCGAACCACCTTTTTAGTCAGTGCAACATAGCCTTCTGGCTTCTGCTCTGCAAACAAGGTAAATTTATGGTTGTGAAGCTGAATTTTTGTTGGTTCTTGAATGTGCACCGTCACACGGTCCTCAAGAACATGACCCGAGGTGTCCATCACCTTCTGTATACCATCTAGATCCAAGAGTTCTTTAACCGAATAGGTACGATTGCTTACTTTTTTGAGTATGCCCTTGCCCTCTCCATTATTTCCTGATATACGGAGTCCAACACCTGCAATCGCCCCAACTACTCCTTGACCTGTTCCACCATGCTCTGAAAGATGTATTCCCATTTTCTCCGCTAGGGAATATGCGTCACGCTTTGTCAAGACTACCTGAGTCGCCTTGTAACCAAATTCAACGAGCGCATCCCGCTTTATTGTCTCTGTTACCTGTGCCACACAAAGTCCTGGGTCTGAGCCCTTTGCACTTCGCACATTCAAAACTGATTTTCCAATTCTGATCACATCATTAATTGTACCCTCAAGCAACTCGCCTTCAAAACACATGGAGCTGTTATGGGATGTATAGGGAATATCCTCGTGTATCAGAAGCTGGTGTCTTGTAATTGGATGGCACCGCGCAATATTATCTCCAATCAAGGTATTTCGTATTTCTTCACAGATTGTTCCTGTCCCAATGGAATCAATGGTGTCGGTATCGTCTATACAAAGATAAAACTGCATTATTCTCCTTCTTTCAAGTCCTTAGTCAACCGCATGGCTTTCCCTTCAAGAATGCTTTCCAAATCTGCATCTGTCACATCAAACTCAAAAAGATCACTATAAAAGCTTCGAATCATAGCTTCAACATCTACATTTTGCATTGCCTGTGGATATAAATCCTGTGCTACATAAAGAATTGCAAGAGGGGTTTCCAGAGAAGTCTTATGTCCCCAACGCGAGATTCCAACAGGCAACTGTAAAACACGGCCAGACTTTATGGCAGCAATGTCTGACCACTGATCATTATTCATAATATACGCTGGTACGCCCTCTTCATTACAGTAAATGACGTCGGGATTCCAGTATATGATTTGCTCAAGATTTGTATAATACTTATCGCCGTCTTTTTCAAGCTCTGTATCCAGAGATACGTTCACACCGCCTGCGATGTGCATCCAATCAGCTGGCAGTGTATTGCTGGCTACGGTACAGTTGGCTTCATTAATGGAATGATATACCCGAGTGCGCTTGTCCATTGTGACCGATTCAACTGCCTTTTTTGTCTGTGCAATCACGTTATCATAAAAATCATTATAAGTCTGCGCCTCTTCTTCAGCCCCTAAAATTTCACCCATGAGACTTACAAGGGATTTCTGTTCCTCAATAGACTGAAAATCGACGACAATGTAGGGAATTCCTAGTTTTCCAAGTTGCTTTACCTGCTTCTCTTCACGATAAATATCTAGGGGGATAAAGGCTAAATCAACCTCTAGCTTAGCCAGCTCCTCCATATTGATTTGTCCTGAAGATACCACTCTAGATGCTTCTCCAATGGCAGGAACCAATTGATTTAACAACTTATCTCTTTTCAAGCCATTATTGACTGCAACTATTTTATCACCTGAGTCCAGCATGGCTATAATATGTCCTGTTGGCGCATATAGAGCACCCAACCGCTCGGGGTTCTGTGGAATAGTGACTTCTCTTCCTACGCTATCAACAACCGTCTTTACAGGTCCCTCTATTTCAGGTGCTTTCTGTGTACATCCGATTAAAAGTATGATTATCAGAAATACACCTATCGCATACTTTTTACGCATTTCATTCTCCTGTATTTTCATACGCACTTGGAACCAGGACGTATCCGCTTTGATTTCTATACTCGTCTAAATAGGACACAACACCTGATTCAATTCCATAAATATCTCGAATCGTTTCTGATGTAATTACATCCGATGGCTTTCCCTGATATTTTATCTGTCCTTCTTTCATTAGACAGACCTTCACGTTTACACCCATATTTTCGAGAAGAAAGGCCTGATTTGGTGCATGTGTCGACATAATCACCGACGTATGTGCATCTTTAATCAGTTGTCCAATCACATTCAAAAGCTTGATTTCATGCTTTAAATCAAGCGCAGCCATCGGCTCATCCAACACTTGAATACACGCACCTTGAACAAGACCACGTGCAATTTTCACAAGCTGCTGCTGTCCGCCGCTGAGTGTATTATACGTTTGACTCAAATGCGCTTCAATATTCAGGCGGCTGGCGATTTCATAAACCTGAGCTTCATCCTCCCGTCCTGGGGATGAAAAAAAAGCTGCATGCGGAGTACGTCCCATGAGAATCATCTGAAAGGCAGTGTAGAGAAAAGTGGTTTCTGAACACTGGGGTACATAAGCCATAAGTTTTGCACGCTCTCTATGAGGGAGTTTTCGCAAATCTATTCCATCGCAGGTTATACTGCCCTTATAATCTGAATGATGCTGCATTAAACAGTCCATAAGCGTAGACTTGCCACAGCCATTAGGCCCTAGTAGGCAAAGAATCTCACCTTTGTTCAGCTCCAAATCTACAGCCTCAAGCACACTTTTTTTCCCGTAGGAAAATGTCAATTTCTCAATAGTAAGCTTTTTCACTGCCAGTCACGCCCTTTCGTCTGGCGTAGCAAAACGACGTAAAACGGCGCGCCGAGTAAAGCCGTCAAAATACCAATTGGAATTTCAGAGGTAGTCAGTGACCGTGCAACAATATCTACAGCAACCAGCAACCCGCCTCCAAAAGCAAAGGATGCAGGCACCAAGCGCCGGTGATCATTTCCAAGGAGCATGCGTACAAGGTGTGGAACAATCAATCCAACCCACCCAATCGTTCCGCTGATGGATACCACCGATGCTGTCATCACAGAAACACATATAATTAAAAGTCCCTTGACATTGCGTACATTTATGCCTAAACTTGAAGCTTCTCGCTCTCCTAATGAGAGAACATTTATCTTCCATCTTAGCAAGAATACGATCCCGCCAGCAACCAATACAGGCAGCAAGATCACCCTGACATCACCATAGCCTACACCTGAAAGTGACCCCATCAGCCAGAATACGATAGCTGGAAGTTGATCATATGGATCTGCTATGTATTTTCCTAAAGATACAAGCGAAGAGAACATCGATGAAACAATGACCCCGCCCAGTACCAGCATAATCGTAGGCGATGATTTATAAATACCTGCAATGGAGTAACTCAAATATACTGCAAGCACACCAAAAGCAAAGGAGAGTCCAAGAACCATGCTGTATTTGCCACCAAAAAAGAGAAAACCCAAAACCGCTCCGAAGCTTGCCCCATTGCTCACGCCAAGCATTCCAGAGTCCACGAGTGGATTTTTGAAAATACCTTGCAGTACAGCACCACTAATGGCTAAAGCCCCCCCTGTTAGAAACCCTACCAAGGCTCTTGACAGCCGAATATTTAAAATAATGTTCTCAACAACTGAATTATTTGTCTTTCCCAGTCCGCTAAAAACACCAACCACATCTTGCGTTGATGTCGGGTAACGGCCAATAAACAGAGCAAGGAGTACTGATAAAAGTGGAAACAGGTATATCATTAAGATTCTAACCTGTTGTACCTTATTTTTTTGCAAATGCAAATCCCCCTGCCAATACAATAATGGCAGCAAAGCCAATCATCCACATTTTACTTCCAGAAGCTTGAGCTGCAGGGCTCGCCACAGTAAATTCATAAGTCACATCTTTACCGAGCAAGACGCCATTTTTTCCAGATAAATCTTTTGTAACAGTTACCAAATGTTTTTCTCCTGCTTTCCAAGACGTAACAGGCTTAATATGAACCAAACGCTTAATTGAGCGATCTACTTGATCATCCCCCATGATTACCTCTATTTCAACTGGATTACCTTGGCTGTCCGCTACACTAAAACATGTCATATTATTTTCTTTTACAGACATATTTACCACATTATTAGAAAACTCAAGTGTCAGTACATCTTCTGGTTGAACCTCTTCTGAACCCGATTCAGTTGTAACCTGAGTCAGTTCCAATGTGGATTTACCATCGCCACCGCCCTTGCCGCCACCAGCAAATACCATACTAGATGAAAAAAGCACCAAACACATCATTAAAAAGCCTATTTTCTTCATAATTGCCCCCTTTTAAATGTATAAATATTCTAAATTTTCTTTTATTATTATACCATATTTCCATTAACTGTATTGCAAAATATCATCATTCTATTCACAATGCGCCCCCACTTCAACAGCGTATTATGCAAATAGAAAAAAGCCAAACTATCCTTAAGATAATCTGGCTCTGACAATGTAGGCTTCTATGCTCTTTACAATTTAAAAGTAAGCACACATTTATCCTTCACAGCATCAACTTTGGCATCTGCGAAATGATACACATTTCTTTCAAGAGACTGTGCAATAATCTGCTCTATGCTTTTTGCTCTGTCCTTAAAAAAAATGTTTCTGTTATACTCGACAAGCTTTTGATTTTCCGTTCGATTCATAAGAGCCAGTTCAAACCGGGTTAAGGTCCCCATAACAGTGAGCTCTAGCAGCTCTTCGGTCGATACAAACCGAATGTCAATTGGCCCCTTGCCAGTCTCTTTTTTTAAGTAGGATGTAAGTGCTGACTTCAAGGTGTTCAGCTGTTCCGGCGCAATTGGCTGATAACCAAACGCCTGATCCATCGCCGTAATTGTAGAAACCGCCTTTGTAATCACCCGCACGAGCTCTTTTACATCAACAGGCTTAAGAACATAATCCAATATGCCAATTTTTACGGTTTCTAAAATCGTGTCCTTATCTGAAAGTGCCGTTAAGACAATGATTGGAACGGTTTTATTGACTTTACGAATGTTTTGAGCAAGCTCAATGCCTGACATTTTTGGCATTCTCAGATCTGTAATTACCAAGTCTGGACTGAGTGCCTCAAATTTCTCAAGTCCCTGCTCCCCATCATCAGCCAAGTAAAGACGTCCTACCCGCCTGCTCAGATAGTCAGATAACTCCTCGCGATGTACGCGGTCGTCTTCCACATAAAGAACCTTTAACTTTCGAATTAACGTTTCCATTTGTTATCCCCCTGATTATACTTTGGAAGTTCAATCGTAAAGTTCAAGCCTTGATCTATTTGCCTAACTTGTATGGTGCCCTCAAATTTGGATTCTACAATCATTTTACTCATGTAGAGTCCTATTCCAGTGCCACCGTGTTCAGCTTTGGTTGTAAAGTATGGTTCAAATAGCTTGCCCAGCAGGTCGCTGTCTACACCACCTGCATTATCTTGTATAAATATTCGTACCTTATCGCTGTCTGTTTCAACCGTGATTTGAATTTCTTTATTTGAGAAACGCTTATCACTAAGTGCATCCAGCGCATTGCTCATTAAATTGAGCATGACCTGAGACAACTGATTTGGATACCCAAATACCAAGTCATCTTCATTAGGTGTGCTCATTTTTACCTGAACACTTTCAATACGTATTCTATCATCAAGCATTTCCTCTACTTGTCTGATATTTTCACTTACTGAGAAGGGGCTTCGCTGTCCCTTGGGGCTAAAGAAATACCTAAACTCGTCAATGATATCCGACATTCTTTGAATAACACCGCGCGACTTGTCCATTTGCTTATTAAAGTATACCGCATCAAGCGTGTTGGTCTCATAAGCGTCTTCTAAGTTTGAAAGCATCAGATTCAGACTACTGAGTGGTTGTCGCCACTGGTGGGCAATATTGGCAACCATTTCACCAATTGCTGCCATTCGATTTTTATAGATTGCCATCGCCCTGTGGCGCTCGATTTCTTCCTTTTGACTCAGTCGCTCTGTAATATCACGTGCAATAAGCATGACGTACTTTTTCCCTTGTAGAATGAAGAGTTTGCCGTTGATTTCAACTGGAAAAGTTTTACCCGACTTACTTGATAGCGCGGCAATAAACTGTACGTTTTCACTGGTTTCCATATCTGTAATTAGCGCTTGAAGCCGTTCGGGGCTTATATCATATGCAATGTTTACAAAGTGTTCCGAGGTCAGTTCATGGCGTTTCTTTCCAATCACTTCACAGGCTTTATCATTAATATCTGAAATAACCCATGCATCCGTTTGAGATTTTTCAAGAACATAAGTTAAATCAACCCCGGCATTGAACAAAGACCTAAAACGTCTTCTGCTCTGTTTTAGTTGACTTTCCAACTTTTTACGCTGTTCAATGTCAAGTTCAAGTTCTTTATTCAGCTTATTGAGTTTTTCAACATAATTGTGTTCGATTTCTAGCTGTTCCAAATTTCTTTTCAGGGTAAAATAGTAAACCGATATAATAATGAAGACAATAGGAATGGCACCAATCATCAGCATACTGGTATATAAATGACGGTTGACAATATCAACGAGCTCCCTGTAATCCATGGATACGTTTACAACCCAAAAATCATTTCCAATGCGTGCCGGTGCGTATCCATTAAACTTTTTAACACGTTTTTTAACTTCATCGTGTGACCAGACTGAATGATATATGCCCACACCAGATTCTCCACGTTTCTGGTGTTCAACGATTTCTTCGAGCTCAGACCAGTCGTAATCCGGATAGGTTGCCTTTCGCACTTCGATTACATTTTGTCCAATATCCCCTTTACTGGGATGCATTATCAACGCACCGCTTGAATCTTTTAAAGAAGCGTACCCCTTTTCGCCCGCCTTGATTTCACGTACATAGTCTTCATAGAGTTGATCAAGTGAAATGACAAATCGAATGATCCCCAGTGTCTGATCATTCACACTGACGGGTTCAAGTATATCTAAATAGAGTTTTCCATCCAGTCCTTTTTCCACCGTTCCAATATAGGTTCTATCTAGGTTATCCACCAAGGGGGCGTCGTGAATTTCTTCTCTGCTTACATTGACCTTGCTTGTGTCTGTAAATACAGACACAGGCTCGCCCTCTGGATTGAGCCACTCAATTATAAAGACTTCACCTTTTTGTACTTCAAGGTAGTTCTTAAGAATGGGACGAATGATACGTTCTTTGTACCCATCCAGTCCATCTTGATGCACTTGGTCAGAAATGAGCCGATTTAAGGTCTTGGCATCTTCCGCTTTGTTATCAACAAAATCAGTTAGAATACGTGCGACAGATTCGGCGATGGTGAGGAGCTGATTTTGCTCTCTTGCAATCAAGCTGTCTCTAAAATCAATGTAGTTTTTTGCAGAAGAAGCAATCACTATACTGAGCAGTAGCATGCCCAGTACTGCAAATCGCGAATATCCTGATTTCATTTTCATCTTGTACCTGAATATTTTCTGATTCATTATTGCCTCCTGCAGAACTTCAGAACGACCCAAAACCGCTTAATATTATATTAAGCGGTTTTACATAAAAGGTTTTTTCAATTAAATTATACTATGAAACCCGGGCATTACACACGGAATTTATGCTTCTTTTTTCATTGCCACAGCTGGTTCATTTTTTTTTGCCATTGAAGACTTAATAAGTGGAAACACAACCGAACCCACTGTCAGTGCAATCAGTGCAAGGGCAAGGCCTGAACCTACGAAAATGCCAAGACTGCCATCTGACAGACGGATTGCCTGACGGAATGACTGTTCCATAGTGCCGCCAACGATACATGCAAGAATCATTGGAGCAGTTGGGATATCAACAATCTTCATTAGGTAGCCAATTAGACCGAACAGAACCAGAAGATAGAATTCTACAGGGCTGTTTGAAATTGCATATGCTCCTACAAATGACAGACCCAGTACGATTGGATATAGAATCTTAGCAGGGATTGCAAGAACACGTACTAGAATGCCAGCTAGTGGAATATTTACAACCGCTAGAATCAGGTTACCGATGAACATACTCGCAATCAGACCCCAAGCAATATCAGGATGCTGTGTAAAAAGCAGTGGTCCTGGTTGAATACCAAGCATCAGTAGGGCACCCATCATAACAGCCGTTGTACCTGAGCCAGGGATTCCAAGTGTAAGCATAGGAATCAACGCGCCAACAGATGCTGCATTGTTAGCTGATTCTGGTGCAGCAAGCCCTTCAATTGCTCCCTCACCAAACTCTTCTGGGTGCTTTGAAATCTGCTTCTCGTTGTTATATGACATCAGTGATGCCATTGTACCACCAGCACCTGGTAATGCACCTACAATAAATCCAAGCGGTGCACTTCTAAGAATTGGCCACTTTGAACGTTTCCAGTCATCTTTCGAAATCCAGATTCGACCAAATTTTGTTTGTGCTTTCTTTTGACCAGATAATAGGGCTTTAAAGCTTTTAAACACTTCACCCAGTGCATAGATTCCGATGATAACGATTAGAAAGTCGATGCCTGTTTGAAGCTCAAGCACACCGAATGTAAAACGCTTAACGCCTGACATGGCATCAATACCAACAGTTGCAATCATAAGACCAAATACCATTGAAATAAAGCCTTTTAGCATTTTACCTTTTGACATAGACGCTGTCATTGAAAGCGCTGTGACCATAAGCAGGAAGTACTCTGCCGGTCCAAATTTCAGTGCAAATCTTGATACAGGTGTCGCTAGTACAACCATAAATACAGCTGCAATCAGACCCCCGATGAAAGACGCAATTGCTGAGATTGCCAGTGCAGACTCCGCACGACCCTTCATAGCCATTGGATACCCATCGAATGTTGCTGCAAGTGCCGCACCATCGCCAGGCGTATTAATTAGAATTGAACTTCTCGATCCACCAAACATGGCGCCGTAATAAATACCAGTCATGGTTATAAGTGCAGCTGTCGGCCCCATTGTAAATGTGATTGGAAGCAACACTGCAACACCCGTTGCAGGGCCAAGACCTGGAAGCATACCAACAATTGTACCCAGAACGCCTCCAAGTGTTACAAGAAGCAAGTGGTATGGTTGAAGTGCAATACCAAAACCATGTATTAGATTTGATAAAATGTCCATTTCTTACTCCCCTCTAAATTCCGATGAACGGCATCTTTGGCAGTGGAATGCCAAGTGCACGCGTAAAAATCAAGTAAATACCCACACTGAAACATAATGAAACGATGACATTTTGAACATTCTTTTTCTTATTGGTAAGTGATAGCATCGCTGTCATAAACAGATATGTTGATATTACAAATCCAGCATGTTCAAAGAGCAGCCCGTAAAGAACACCACTTACACATGTGTAAGCAATCATGCCGCTTATTTTCTTATCGCTCTCATTCATTTCTTTAAGATGCTTGAGGGATTCGATGCTCTTTTTGATGTCGCTTCTCAAAATCTGAATCACACCAAATACTACGAGCATAATGCCCAATCCTAAAGGGAAATAAAGTGGTGCCATTGGGTTGCCGATTGCACTACGCTTCATCGTAAGTGTCATGATCAGGTAAACGAGACCAAAAGCAGCAACGACAAAACCCATCAGAGCATTGTAATCTGGCTTGAAAGTTTGCTTTTTCGTCGTCAATGTAATCCTCCTTAGTTACTGTAAAATAATGAAAGAAAATCGCCCTGATGTCAGGGCGATTTACCCTATATTAGTTAGCTAGCATGCCAATTTCTTCAAGAATTGTTTTGTATTCTTCGTTTGTTTTTTCTAGGAAAGCTTCAAAATCAGCTGCATTCAAGTATGTCTTGTCCCAGCCATTTTTCGCACAAGCTTCGTCCCACTCAGGTGTCTCTACCATTGCGCCAAGCTGCTCTTCCCAGAACTTAACTGCGTATTCTGGCATGTTTGGAGGTCCGAAGATACCTCTCCAGTTTACAAATGTTGCATCGATTCCAGACTCTTGTACCGTTGGAATTTCAGCCATAACGCCTTCGCCAACACGCTTGTCTGCTGTATGAGCCAGTACGCGTAGGTCGCCTGATTCAATCAGACCTTCAACGTCGCCAAGACCTGTAGAAAGAAGGTCAACGTGACCACCAAGAATTTGTGCAGTTGCGCCACCATCTTGGAATGAAACGTAATCGATCTCTTTAAGATCAGTAATGCCAGCAGCCTTAGCAATCATAAGGAACTGGATGTGGTCCATTGAACCAACCGATGAGTTTCCGCCAATTTTCACACTCTTTGGATCAGCTTTAAGTGCGTCAATAATTTGACCGATGTTTTCATACTTTGAGTCTTTTGCTACAACAAATGCACCATAATCTGCAATCAGACGAGATAGTGGTGTTGTATCCTTATAGCTGTACTCACTTGATCCGTTTAGATTGATAAGCAGTAGTGGTGGAGAATAAACAACAACTGTGTCATCTGCGCCATCTTTAGTTTGCAGGTATGACAGTGTTACGCCACCGCCGCCACCTGGCTTGTTCGTTACAGGCATTGCAACGTCAACTAGACCTGCATCTTGAAGCACTTTTGCAGTTGTTCTGATTGTAAGGTCCCAACCACCACCTGCGCCACCTGGTGCAATAAAGTCAACATTTCCCTTTGGATACGCGTCAGAACCTGAAGCTGCGCCTTCGCTTGATCCGCCAGACTCAGCAGCACAACCTGTTACTAGAACAGCCGCAGTCATAAGGATTAGAGCTTTTTTCATCCACTTTTTAATCATTCTTACTCCCCCTTGAAGTAGTAGTTTGCTTCACTTTGCTTAATTTTCAAAGTGAAGTATCCTTGAAATCCTTTCGGATTTTCACACATTTTTTTGTGCCTAGTCATTAAACAGTTCATTTAGAATTGTATTAAGAGAATTGTCCAGATGGATGTCATTAAGCCGTATGGCCTCTTCTACATCCTTCCTGACTATGGCTTTGACAATACCCTCATGTTCATTGGCAACTTCCTGCCTGCGCGTTTCCTTTGAAGCAGAAATGCGTCTGAATCGGAATACGTATTCCTTTATTTGTCCAAGAACCGCTGTAATTCTTGACATATCTGAAACCCGAAGCAATATATCATTAAAGCTTTCATAATGCTCCATGACAACTGATAGATCATCTGATTTGACATCTGAGTTTGCAATCTCAATATAGTTTTTCAACTTTTCAATGTCTTCATCTTCAATATTTTGAGTAGCCTGTTCAATCACAAGCGCTTCTAACGCTTTTCTGATTTTGTATACTTCAATGACATCTTGCTTTGTCACACCGGATACAATTACACCTGTTCGCGGAATATATTCCACATGACCTTCTGTCTCTAGACGCCTAAGGGCCTCTCTAACTGGTGTACGGCTTACTCGAAATGCGTCGGCAAAGGTCTTTTCAACAATACGCTCTCCTACAGCCAGCTTTCCATCGATAATGGATTGCTTGATGGCTCTATAGATCGTTTCTCTAATGGTCAGATTTCCTGAAAAATCTAGACTTCCAACTATTTGTTCAGGATTTTTCATAATCTCTTACCTCCAAAAACCCGCCTACCATTTCACTGATTGTGTCTGTGAGTTCTTCAATGCTGTGTTTCTTGCTTCTGCTGCACGCATGAGCTGGTTCTTCACAAATTAGACATGTTCTGCCTGACTTACCTAGACCATCTCTGTGCAGTGTTTCCCCACTCTTTACAATGACATCTAAATCAAAGAGTCTACCTAGTAAATGTGTTTCTTCAATCTCCATCATCCATTCCTTTAACTTAAAGGGAGGCGTGTCAACAATCCAGCAAGCTTGCGGACCATCATCTGTTATACTTGATTCGTGCTTGAGAACATTCACACGCCTGGAGGAGATTAAACTATCAATAGCTTCTAGACCGGCTCTAAATGCCGTTAAGGCATCAGGGGTAGACTTGAACTGACCGGGGATATTGAGAGTCAGTGCAAGCAAGGTCCCCTGATAGATTTCTAGGAGCTGATTATGTCTATTTTGTCGATCCTCTCGTGCCTTCAGAATTCTAATCACCAGATCGTTTGACACCATAAATCACATCCATCCATGTACCATCACGGTATTCAACAACACCTACGACTTTGTCTGTATAAGGGATTTCTGCTGGTTCTCCTACGATGTCTTTGGCCTTTTGTACAAGGCTGTCGATTGAAACTGTCTCAATACCTGCTTCCTTGAATCTTTCTTGCAGGTCTTTTCTATTCGGATGCACCGCCGTTCCTCTGTCAGTTACAAGAACATCAACCGATGTACCCGGTGTGATTACCGTCTGTACCTGATCTACAAGGGTAGGTATACGTCCTCTAAGCAGTGGTGCGACTATAACTGTCATCTTCGCACATGCTGCGGTGTCACTGTGACCGCCGGAAGCGCCCATCAGAACACCATCTGATGCTGTCATAACATTGACGTTAAAATCTGCATCGATTTCAAGTGCACTTAGAATGACAATATCCAGTTTATTGGTTACACTCCCTTTGGTATGCGGATTCGCATATTGAGAAGCCGTTATTTCGTGGTGGTTTTTATTGCGTCCTATGGAGTCTGCCGCTGCACGGTCGAAACACTGAACGTCAAATAAATGTTCGATGTATCCTGCTTCATGCAGTGCAACCATAGGCTCTGTAATGCCACCAAGTGCAAATCGTGCTTTGATGTCCTGTGTATCCATGTACTCTTTTAGGAACCGTGATACCGCCAGTGATGCGCCACCTGATCCTGTTTGAAAGCTAAAGCCATTTTTAAAGTACTCTGATGCTTGAATCACTTCTGCAGCCTTTTTGGCAATCAAGAGATCTTTTGGATTTTTAGTAAAGCGTGTTGCACCTGTTGATATCTTGTTTGGATCACCAATTTGTTCAACGCGTACAACAAAATCAACTTGCTGTTGTGTGATACTTGCCGGCATATTTGGATATTCAGCCAAATGATCCGTTATGATGATCACTTGATCAGCATATTCTGCATCGACTTGAGCGTAGCCCAGTGAACCACAGACGGTGTCACCGAACATGCCATTTGCATTGCCATATGCGTCTGCTGATGATGCCCCTAAAAATGCTACGTCAACATGTACGTCACCAGATTCAATAGCACGTGCACGTCCACCGTGTGATCGGATAATCACCGGCTCTTCAAGAATGCCTGCTGAAATGGCTTCTGCGAGTTCACCACGAAGTCCACTTGTGTGTATTTTTGTAATGACACCGGACTCAATATGCTTAATGAGCGGACTATGTACTGCTGAAAGCGAGCTCGCTGCTAATGTCATATTTTTATAGCCGAGTCTTGCAATTTCTTCTACAACATTGTTTAGGATGTAGTCACCGCCCCTGAAATGGTGGTGGAAGGAAATAGTCATCCCATCTTTAAGCCCAGACCTTTTAATGGCATCCTCTACACTCACGCAAAGCTTTTCATCTTCAGGTCTTACAGCTTTATTGAGGACTGAAGCTTTTCTTCCAGTTGGTTTTAGACCAGCGCCACCTTCAAATCCTTTTCCTTCAATATGCAATTTTGCTGCTATTTCTTGTCTATGAGACCATGGCTTCATTTAGCATCGCCTCCTTATCTATTCCAGCCAGTTCCAGTACGCGCTCTGCACGTTCAACAATTGGCTTGTCTACCATTTTTCCATTTACGGATATAACACCTGATCCGTTCTTTTCTGCTGCGATAATTGCAAAAATGACCTGTCGCGCTTCGTTAATTTCTTTTTTGCTTGGCGCATAAAGTGCATGTACTGGATCAATCTGTCTTGGATTGATGACTGACTTACCATCAAAACCAAGCTGCTTAATCAGCTGTACTTCATTTATGAAGCCTTCCATATTATCTACGTCAGAATAGACTGTATCCAGAGCTGCAATTCCAGCTGCGCGTGCTGCCATAACAATCTGGCTTCGTGCTGCAAGAATTTCTATTCCCTCAGGTGAACGCTTTGTTTTCATGCTTGTTACATAGTCTTCAGCACCGATTGCAATGCCAATTAATCGTTCAGATGCCGTTGCTATTTGATAAGCATTCATGGCACCAAGTGGGCTTTCAATTGCCGCCATCATTTTTGTTGAACCAACATCACGTCCAAACTTCTTTTCACATTCAGCAATCACCGCTTCTGCATCATGAACATCCTGCGCAGTATCTGTCTTTGGAAGACGGATTACATCAACACCAGCTTTAACCATGGCTTCAATATCTTTATGTCCATGCTCTGAGCTCAGTCCATTGATTCGTACGACTATTTCCTTATCGCCATACTCGAAATTTGAAACTGCATGAAAGACCATGAATCGTGCAGAGTCTTTTTCTGCTACAGCAACTGAGTCTTCCAAGTCGAACATCAATGAATCTGCGCCATAGATGCCTGCGTCTGCCAACATCCCCGGATTATTTCCTGGGACATACATCATTGTTCTTCTTAAACGTTCCATGCCTGCGCAACCTCCCAGTCAATCTCTTCTTCATTTGAAGCTCTGAAAACGGCTGTCTGAACTCTAGAAACGATAGTGGCATCAAGAGCTCCTCTGTCATTTACTGTCACTTCTGCACCTGTAACACTAAAATCACTTAGCGTTTTAAGAACAACCTTCTCAATGATGTGACCAAATTGCACTTTAACCGGACTATTAATTGTCACTTTATTCTCAGGCCCATCAGTCGGGCGAATGTAAATTTGTACATCGCTTGATTCCATGGTCCCTGCCATCGCAGGACGTTTTATTTCCACTTTGACCATCCTTCCTTAGACACGCTTATTCAAGTGTGCTTCTCTTTTGATTCTTTCTATGACATCTGTTGCCTGTCTAGACAGCAGAAATTCTTTTGTTGTTTTAGGTACCAGCTCAAATGCTTTTTCAATGTGTCCTTCACCAATGAAACGACGTACCTTTGAAGCGCTTACAACTTCCCCATCAATAGTCTTACGTTTAATTATTTTCACATCAATGCCATATGCACTGAGTACTTTCTGCAGGGTGTCATTATAAGCCTGTGTTGTTGGACTATAAGGCTCCTCACCCAGAAAACGCTTGGTTATGCCAAGAAAGGGTGCGATACGCGCCGCGAATACAGTTGCGTCTACTGTCGTTTGAATTCCCACTTTGTCATTTGCCTCATCTAAAAAATAAGATGGAAAAGTGGCACTGCTGACCATATAAGGTCCACTGCTTATTACGGTTACATTCTTTAAATGTGCCGTTCCAGCGCGAACGAGTTGCATCCGCGTTTGTGCCGAAAATGTAGATAAATCCTCGCTGAGTACAAACACATATAAGTGTGTTACTTCACTAGCCGCAGACTCAATTAAATACTGGTGTCCAAGTGTAAATGGATTGCAGTTCATTACCACGGCACCTACAGCGTCAGCAGGCAACTCTGCCCTCTTTACGCTTTCAAAATATTTCTCGATGCCGTTTTTCTTATTTTCAAAAAGAGCAACATGATCTGTACTGCATATCTTGTAAAATCCCAGATTCTTAAATGTTGTTTCGTTTCCAGGCTTTGTGTAGACAAACAGATGATCTTGCCCTGCTTGAAAAGCTTGTCCCATTACTTCTGATATAATTTTTCCAATTAGATTGGTGCCCCTATACGCACTGTCTATAGCCAGCATTTTGACTATTTGTCCCTGAAGTGCACCCGTTCCAATAATTTTGCCCTTTTCTCTTGCTGCAAAGAGCATATCCACCGGCATTTCGAGTTCAAGCTCATGGCTTTTGAGAAATGCGCTAACTTCTTTTAATGCTTCCTTGTCCATGGTAAACACATGTTCAATCTGTACGTTTTCCATGTAATCCCCCCCATAAATCAACTTTCATCAGTTCAGCATCCTTTAAAATAAAACAAAAAAGGTCAGCAGACGGATTATCCTTAGATAATCTGAATGCTGACCTCATTTAAGACTTGATTGTTCAGTTCTTAAAAACCGTCAGTTTATTTTATTTTAGATAGCCTTCTAGCATGGCGAAGAAGATACTTACTGCAAGCAAATCTGCCGCACCGCCAGGACTAATGTTCTTTTTAATGAATAATTCGTCTAACTGCTCTAGCTGCATATGTGCATCGAGCTGTCTCATTCCACCTGCATCCATGAAACCAGATGCCCGCTTTTGAACCTGCTTCAACGTTTCCATGCTGTGTCTTGAAAGGATATTGCTGTCTTCACAGCAAGTCATCAGTGCTACTAGCATTTGAAGACACATGGCGTTAGGTTCAAGTGAAAGGTTTCTGTATACCGGAACAGCTGCCTTGAGCACCGTTTGATATCCAGATTCAACTTCACCGCGAATCCCTTTGGTTCCATACCTGAGATAAAGTTTTTCACCTGCTGTTCCTGTTGCACTTTTTCCAAGTTCCTCGGACGCAATATTGCACGTCATTTTGGAAACGATTTCCGAAAGTGCCTCAGCGTGTGGAAGCTGACCATCATGCTTTGAGACATAATAGGATGCCGCTGCTACAAGTACACCCATGTTGAAAATCATCCCTTTATGGGTGTTGACTCCGCCGGTTGCACTAAACATAGCCTTTTCCATTTCCATGCCGATTGGTCTAATGCTGTCAAACAACGCTCGGAGTGAATCCGTTCGCCACTTACCAGCGTAATCGGCAATTCTATGCAGGCCCTGACTAAGTGCAGCTGCACTGGCCATAAATGTGTAAAAATCCATATCTTTATGTGCGCCGGAATTATTTCGATCAACAAGACCAGGCTTTGGGGTTACACTTACTTCATACAGAATTGCACGCATTCCCAGAGACGCAATTTTATGACTTAACATGTTTCACCTCCGGGATACGGTATCCCATATCCTGTTCAAGTGTAATTTTAATGTTAAAAATGTATTATGTAAAGTATTTTTGTTGTTTTTTTCATTCTCCTTGTTGATCAAAAACAGCCTCAACCTAAGTTATATGTTATCATGTACTTATCAATTTTTTGCTTTTCATGACACTTCTGTCTTTACCGTTTCATTTATAGAAAGGATGAACAAAATGGACATACTACTCACACTTTGTGTCGCCACAATCGGGGGCATTATTGGCATTAAACTTAAAATTCCTGCAGGTGCCCTAGTCGGCGCTATGCTCGCAGTAGCTGCCATAAAGATAGGCACTGGTCGCGGTGAGCTTCCATATACCTTCCGTTTGGTTGCACAAATTTTTGTTGGCGGTATGCTGGGTCTTAATTTTTCAATGGATACCATTCAAGGCCTTCGCAATTTGATACTCCCTGCAACCATCGTCGTTATTGGGCTCACATTATTCAGTGTTATACTTGGCTTTACCCTTTCAAAACTGACAGGCATTGATTTGACAACGGCACTATTTAGCGTTTCACCTGGCGGCCTTACAGACATGACACTCATTTCTGGTGCTTACGGTGCTGATACACCAACCGTTGCACTGCTTCATTTAATGCGCCTGCTAACTGTCATTACTGTACTTCCAACTATTATTGGTGCGCTTATGCGCTATGTGCAGGCCTAGGACTTGATTCAATACACAGATGCAAGCTTGCTGAAAAAACAAAAGAGCTCTGATAATATCTTTTTATTCGAAAGATATTTTCAGAGCTCTTTATTCTTTGCCTTAATTACCAGCTTAAGTCATATAGTTTACAATACCTGTGACAAAAATTCGACAGCCCTAGGATTTTTCGTGTGGTTAAAGACCTCATCCGGTGTCCCCTTCTCAGCAATGACACCATCATACATAAACCAAACCCGATCACTGACTTCTTTTGCAAACCCCATCTCGTGGGTCACAATAACAGTGGTCATACCCGAGGTTGCAAGGGAACGAATAACTTCCAGCACGCCCTTAACCATCTCGGGATCGAGTGCACTGGTCGGTTCATCAAAGAGCAGCACCTTGGGGTCCATAGCCATTGCACGAACAATTGCAAGTCGCTGTTTTTGCCCACCTGATAGTTTTCTCGGATAGACATCTGCCTTATCTGCAAGTCCAACTTGCTCGAGAAGCGCTCTCGCTTTTATTTCTGCTTCTGGCAAAGTCATCAGCTTATTAGTTACGGGGGCTGTAACAATATTCTGTAGTACCGTCATATGGGGAAAGACATTAAAATGCTGAAAAACCATGCCCATTTTACGTCTGTGTATGGTTGCGTCCACGCTTGGGTCCATAATATTTATGCCTTCAAAATTTACCTCGCCCTTTGTTGGCTCCTCAAGCAGATTCATACATCTGAGCAGTGTGCTTTTACCACACCCACTCGGACCTATGATGGATACAACTTCACTTTCATTAATATGTTCATCAATGCCTTTAAGTACTTCCAGATCCCCAAAGTACTTGTGCAAATCAACAAGTTCTATAAGTGGTTTAGCCATCAGCGTTCATCCTCCCCTCAAGTACTTTCATTCCCTTAGACAATGTGAGGGTGATGACCAGATAAATCAGACCTACAATAATCAGTGGCTCAAGACCAAGAAATGTATTGGACTGAACCGTTTTGAAGGCTGTCATCAATTCGCCTACAAAGAATACTGATGCAAGTGCGGTTTCCTTAATCATAACGATAAACTCATTCCCCAGTGCGGGTAAGATATTCTTAACCGCCTGAGGTAAAATGATTTTTCTCATAATGTTAAACTCTGTAAGACCAAGGCTCATCGCGGCTTCGCGCTGACCAGGGTCAACAGCCTGAATACCTGCCCTGATACACTCTGCAACATATGCGCTTGAATTGACGCATAATGCTACCAGTGCACAACTAAGGCTGCTTATTGTCGGAAACAGATAGGGTAGTCCCAACCAGAAAAAGTAGAACTGAAGCAGCATAGGCGTGCCACGCAGAATTTCTATATAGGCAGCCGCTAACATTTTAAGCGGCTTTTGCTTAGACATTCTGATCAAAGCTACAATAGTTCCAAAGATGGTCCCCAAGCAGATCGCCAAGGCAGCAATCCAAATGGTATTCCAAAGACCTTCGAGAAACACCATCCAGTACTTGCTCCAGATGTGTATAATGTTAAGAATCATGGCGTTCCTCCCATCAGATTATTCTCAATTACTGAGAAACACCCAGTTCTTTAGCAGATGCTGTTGCATCATCCCACCACTGAGCATAAAGCTCTTGTTCATTTACTTCTGCAATAGCTGCATTGACTTCTGCCATAAGGGCTTCCGCGCCTTTAGGACAAGCTACAACAGTTTGATCTTTTGTACCTTCGAATAGAGGCTCAGCCATAGACAAATCAGCATTTGCATCACAGAAAAGTTCGCCGTTATCATACGATACTGCCACAGCTTCAACCTTACCTGACTGAAGGGCCAAAATCGCATTTTGAACACTGTCAAAAGGTTGTGGCTGAAGATCTTTAATTTGCGCTGTTGCATACATTTCCTGAAGCGTTCCCTTTTGGAATCCGATTCTCTTACCTGTAAAAGAATCCAGTGACGTGAATGAATCTACGGTATCTGCTTTGACAACAAAACCGTGCTGTGAATCTGTTGCACGATACGGTGAACTTAGTGTCATCGCTTCTGCACGTTCTTGTGTGTATCCCATTCCAGAAATCGCCATATCATACTTGCCAGTTGAAATACCTGTTAGGACAGCAGTCCATTCAAGTGGTACAATTTCAAGCTCTACATCCATCTTGTCAGCAATGTATTTAGCAAGCTCTACATCAGCACCCTTGTACTGTTCTTGACCAGATTTACTGCTATCAATAAATTCATATGGTGCAAAGTATGGTTCCATGATGACTTGCAGCTTTCCAGACTCTTTTATTTTGTCGTAGCGTGTTTTCTCTTTCTCACTCTTCTGAGTACTTTGTTCTGTTGACGACTGACTTGAAGCATCTGCCGAGACTTCACTACCGCCCGCACATCCACTTAGTCCGCTAACCAGAAGCATAGATACCATAGTTAGTGCCGTTATTTTCCTAAACCCCTTTAAAAATTTTTTCACCATATTGCGCCTCCATTTTTTTGTTTTTATTTGTATTTTATCTGCATACGAAATCCATCATCGCAGAAAATATCCAGTGCTGTTGCCGCCATTGCTTTTGCACCTTTGTGCAGCAACTCATAAGCAAACTCTGAGTTGGCAATGTTTAAAAACTCAGCGTCATGTGTTTGAGCTGTGCTGTATTCTTTTGTGCCCATATAGCCATAAACGGTTGGACATGCATACGATACATTTCCAATATCCGTACTACCCGTATGGTATAAATCCTCTTTAACAAAAGTGTCTATACCTTGTGAAATCATATTTTGCCGCAGCTTTTCCTGTAGCTCAGGAATGCTTTTGTAATCATAAAATGTATTCTTCGCACGTTTCCACGTTAGGGTTGCACCAGTCATGAGTTCTGCGCCTTTTGCACAGTTCACAACACGCTCCACTACATTTTCCAAATAGTCTTTGTCGGCTGCTCTTACAAACAACTGCATGCTGCACTGGTCTGGAACGGTATTGCATGCCGCGCCACCCTCCATAATAATACCGTGAATGCGCACATCTGATTTCACATGCTGACGCAGTGCATTAACCCCAGCAAAGGTTAACTGACAGGCATCCAGTGCGTTAATACCTTCATCCGGCCGCGCTGATGCATGTGTTGCAAACCCTTTAAATTCAAAGGTTACATCTGTACAGGCGAGCGCAGTACATTCAACTGCATTGTATTCTCCAAGATGAAGCTGGATAGCTGCATCTAAATCATCAAAGCCGCCGGCTTCCATGATATCTATTTTTCTACCATCTGTTTCCTCAGCAGGTGTACCAATATAGACAATCTTCCCTTTAAAATGCGGTTTTATTTTCTGAAGAGCCGCACATGCTGCAAAAGTGCTTGCTGCAATCCAATTATGCCCACAAGCATGTCCGTTTTGGTCCCGATTTTCACCATAGCCCGGTAGGGCGTCATACTCAGCTAAAAAACCAATTTTAGGTCCATCGTCGTCTCCAAACTCACACCGGAATGCGGTGGGAACATCGCAGTAGGGATACTCGACTTCAAATCCAAGCTTCTTCATCTCTTCAGTTAAGAATTTTGCACTGAAGAATTCTTGATCTCCGAGTTCGGGATTATTAAAAATCGTGTCGCTTATAAACTCTCCAATTTGAGCAACCGCGTCTTCGGCTTTATAGAGTTGTTGCTTAATATCATCTAATTTCACTGACTTGTGCCTCCTTAAGAGTATGTATTATTATGCAAGAAAATTCTATATTCATCAGATAAAATCCAATTTGTTTCTTTATATATGCAGAATTATGCGTAACATGTAAATAATATCCACAATAATAATTCAGAAATTTAGGATTGTCAAGCCTTTGAAAAATTCTTTTAATATCTATAAATGTATTATTTTGTAATTATTTAGTAAAGATTTGCACTATCCAGTATAGGAAAACCTTACCATTCTATCTGAAAACCTTTTTCCTGCTCTCCAAGTGGCAATTATACTTTTAGTAAATTTTTTTATTTTTTCAAATTTTCCATAATTTTTACACAAAAAAAGAACCGCTACTACGGCTCTATCAGAATACGAATGAAGTTGAAACCGTTGAAAATGAGAAAAGCATCGAAAACTAGACGTAAATGCAATTCTTCTCAAAATTTAAAACGACTGTTACGACGTACATACTCAAGCAGCTTGATGCCTTCATAATAATGCGGCCTAGCATCATCATATGACCATGAGCAAATTGCCACACCTTTACAAAGCAATAAGTAGTCTCGTAGGCTCATAAAATAGGGGTCTATTCTTTCAAACCGATTGTATCCCCCCAAAAAAGCATGCTCCAAGTCAGCGGATTTAATAAAGTATTTACGATACAGATTAACAAGATCACTTCCAGTATAATAAGGCGAACTCTGTTCAAAATCTATAATACCGCTTACAATCCATCTGTGCCTGCCTTTTACAACCAAAATATTGCGTCCATCAAAATCTCTATGACATAAGCGCGATTCATGAATCGGTTCAAGAATACCATAGTATTCTCGTATCAGTTTTATTGCCGATTCAAGAAGTCTTTTTTCTGGGAGTGCAAATTGTCTCAGTGTCAGAATATGAGACTCTTGCCTTTTAACAAAGCACTGCTTATAACTAATTGACCGGTGTATTCTTTTTCCGTTTTCATCCCAGTCTCCGAAAAAATCAAACTGTTTTGCTGCATGAATTTGTCCGAGCTGTTCTCCGATTTCTTCGAACAATTGCTCCAGTTCATATTCACCTAAAGTAGGCATGATATCTTCTAACATATGCCCCTCTATATACTCATAAGCCATCCACTCCCGACCATCTGCAAGTGTTCCGTAATTGATCATTCGAGGAATTTTCACAGTGGTTATCGATTCCAATATCTTATGCGCAGCGATTTCTCTATTTCGCCTATTCCATTTGTAATAGAACTTTATGACATATGTATCCTCAGGCATGAGCACCTTATAAACAAGGTGACGGTTCAAGTTATGGTTGCCAATAGGTTCTACAGTAACCTGGTCACACGAGAAAATTTCTGCAGCAATTGCTTGTATTTGCTCCCTTGTGTACTCCATCTCACCCCTCCTGAGCTGCAATATTTATGTGCTTTTAATCATCATCAAACGCTGGCATATCAAAGGGTGCATTAAAGTACTCCTCAAGCATCGCTAGAGCCGCTTCAACCTGTGCCTCAGGTACGAATACATCATATCCTGTAATGGCCTTACCCAAATAGACTTTTGAGAGTACCCCTTCCTGATTCAAAATTTTAATTGCAGGGATGTGCCGCGATCTTAAATAGTCGACATGTGATTGCGCTTCATACTCTTCTAGCATAGACTCTACAGCCTTCCAGCTCGCGCCTTCTTCAAAAACAACATTCATATGATGAATTTCATGCCCAGGTTCATAAATATTTAACTTACGCCCGCACCTGCCGCACTGTTCTTCATGCATGTCAAAAATCAATTCACATTTTTTACAGTGTTTCATGTTGACCTCCATTGCGGTATATCAAAGTTATTCCATGCTCTACCTATACCCATTTTCACCCGCTAATATTTGAAATCATACGTATTTTGAACCTACTTCTCCTATAAATTCTATCAACTTCAACAAATCCTCGCCAAAATCCATTAGTCTGTATGGGTGATGCATATGCTTGTCACTTTTATCTATCACACGATACTTTTTAAGCAGTGCCAACTTTCGATTTAATTCTGTCTTACTTAAAAAAGGATACTTGGATAAAATTTCGCTATAGCGCCCCTTACCAGATCCGATACACATGAGTATTTCAGGAACCCACCGATGCTTCATAACCTCTTGAACGCGTTCAAAGCCAATTTTTTTCATTTGATCATTGTCCATATTTATACGTCCTT
Source organism: uncultured Acidaminobacter sp. (assembly GCA_963676345.2). GTDB lineage: Bacteria > Bacillota > Clostridia > Peptostreptococcales > Acidaminobacteraceae. The sequence goes on along the minus strand of CAXXTS010000006.1, from coordinate 898,295 downwards.
TCTTAAATGGAACAAAATTGTTTCTTTATTTCTTATCAAACCTATTATATCATGTATTCAAGTTAAAAGTGTAATCATTACAAATTTAAATAAAGTACATTCTACGGAGGGAAAAGAAATGAAAAAAATTCAATTAATGAACACCTACATCTCAAATTTGGCTATTCTGAACAATAAACTTCATAACCTACACTGGAATGTTGTAGGCGTTCAATTTATGCCGGTGCATAATTTCACTGAAGAACTCTACGATGACTTCTTCGCTAAATTTGATGATGTTGCAGAACAAGTCAAAATTTTAGGCGAAATGCCTCTTGCTACAACAAAAGACTATCTGGAAGCAGCAACAGTAGAAGAAATTGCACCTCGTGACTTTAATCGTAAAGAAGTTCTTGAAATTGTTAAAGCGGATATTGAACTCATGAGAGATCTTGCAACAGATATCAGAAGCCTTGCTGATGAAGAAGGGGATTTCGTTACTGTTGCACTGTTTGAAGACCATGTAGCAGGCTTTAATAAGAATCTTTGGTTCCTACAGTCAATGCTTAAATAGTTCATTTTCTACACCTTGAATACCAATGAACACAAAAGTAATGACTTAGAAATAATATACCTGTAAAAAGACAGCATGAGCCCCCCTCATGCTGTCTTTTCCATATAGAAAAACCCCTGCATATCATATGATATCAGGGGTTAAAATATTCTATAACTAAGCACTTAGTTTAGCTTTTGCAGCTTCTACCAGCTTGCCAAAACCTTCTGGGTCATGGATTGCCATTTCAGAAAGCATTTTTCTGTTAATGTCAATTTCTGCTAGTTTTAGGCCGTGCATGAATTTAGAGTAAGACAGATCATGCATTCTTGTTGCAGCGTTGATACGTGCAATCCACAGTCTTCTGAAGTCTCTCTTCTTAAGTTTACGACCAATGTATGCTGAACGTAGAGATCTCATAACAGCTGGTTGAGCACATTTGAAAATCTTGCTCTTAGCGCCGTAGAAACCTTTAGCCAGTTTCAGAACTTTTTTATGTTTTTTCTTTGCGTTAACCGCACCTTTAATTCTCATGGTTTAACCTCCTTCGGTAGTTATTTTATAGGTATGGAAGTAGCTTACGTACTCTCTTCATATCGCTTTTAGAAATCATTGAAGATTTTCTTAGATTTCTTTTTGTCTTTGGTGACTTCTTAGTAAGGATATGGCTTGTAAAAGCATGACCTCTTTTTAGACTACCTTTGGCAGTTAATTTAACTCGCTTAGCAGCACCTCTGTGCGTTTTCATCTTAGGCATATCTGCTCCTCCTTTCAATGACAAATCAACTATTTTTGGACTGGTACGAAGAATGCGATCATTTGACGACCTTCAAGTTTCGGACGTCCTTCCATCTTACCTTCTTCTCCAACCGTTTCAGCAAATTTATTAAAGACATCGTAACCAAGTCTTGTATGTCCCATTTCACGGCCTTTAAAGCGTAGGGAAACTTTAACTTTGTCTCCCTTACCTAGAAACTTCTTAGCGTTATTCGCTTTTGTTTCAAGGTCATGCGACTCAATATTCAGGCTTAGACGAACTTCTTTGATTTGAACTGTCTTTTGCTTTTTCTTGGCTTCTTTCTCTTTCTTCTGCATTTCGTACTTGTGCTTGCCGTAGTCCATAATTTTACATACAGGCGGCTTCGCTTGCGGCGCGATTTTCACAAGATCCAATTTGCTTTCAAGAGCAAGTTTGTATGCGTCTCTAGAAGACATCATACCAAGCTGTTCACCATTTTGATCAATAACACGAATTTCTCTGTCACGAATCATTTCATTGATTTCAGTTTTCTTTTGGCCTTTACCAGCTTGTCTAGGGTTTTGATTTCTGATAAGGTACACCTCCAATGCAACCGTTTAATGTTTAGCGTATTTATGTGTAATATCCTAGTTTTAAGAATTACACCGCGCTCCTTCTTACGAGGAACTATTTAATCAACTAACCGATTTTGTTCCATTAAAAAAAGCGGATCCAAAATCCGCCAGCAATATCCTTCAATATACAGACATAAAATGCCTGCTTGAAAAATGCTTTACCATACGAACTCTGCCGTTGTATGGTGGGAACGGATTCCATCTTGAATGCACTCACTTTTTTCAACTGTACCTCAACAATGTTACCACTTCAAACGAACTCTGTCAAGTCAGTTATCTACAGCAACGGATATAGTATATATTTGATGTGACATACTGTCAATACTTTTTTTACTGTTTTTTTTGAGTATTAAAAAATAGTAGGAATCCTTCGTACATCATGGCGGATGAAGGATTCCCTCTCTATCATTACAAACTGTTTTTTCGTTCTTTAATTTCTGCAAGAACCTGCTCTATAAATCCGTCTACAGCTTGAGCACCTAATTCACCCTGGTCTCGTGATCTGACAGAAATTGTTTGTTCTTCAACTTCCTTATCCCCTACAATCAGCATGTATGGATTCTTCTGAAGCTGAGCTTCACGAATCTTGTAGCCAATCTTTTCACTTCTATCATCCACTTCAACACGGATGCCTTCTGACTGCATTTTACGTTTTAAATCATATGCGTAATCTGCATGACGGTCGGCAATTGGCAGTATTTTAACCTGTACAGGTGCAAGCCAAGTCGGGAACTTGCCCGCATAATGCTCAATCAGAATACCAATGAATCTTTCTATTGAGCCATACGCAACACGGTGTATAACTATTGGCTTATGCTTCTCGCCATCTGCACCGATATAATTCAGATCAAAGCGCTGAGGCAGCTGCATATCTAGCTGAATTGTACCACACTGCCATGAACGTCCTAAGCAGTCAATCAAGTGGAAGTCAATTTTTGGTCCATAGAAAGCCCCATCGCCTTCATTGAGTTTATACTCAAGTCCAAGCTCTTCAAGCGCACCTTGTAGAGAGGATTCAGCAAGCTCCCACTCTTCATCTGATCCCATAGACTTCTCAGGTCTTGTTGATAATTCCACAGTATATTTGAAACCAAACTTCTCATAAACTTCATCTATTAATGTAGCAACATTTTTAATTTCATCTTTAATTTGCTCTGGAAGCATGAAAATATGCGCATCATCTTGTGTAAATGCCCGTACACGCATTAGACCATGCAACGCACCTGATAATTCATGACGGTGAACACGCCCAACCTCACCAATACGGAGTGGAAAGTCTCTGTATGATCGCATTTCCATATCATAAACCAACATGCCACCCGGACAGTTCATTGGCTTGATCGCGTAATCTTCATCATCAATCTGTACTGTGTACATGTTTTCCTTATAATGATACCAGTGGCCAGATGTTTCCCAAAGCTTACGGTTCATAATCAGCGGCGTTTCTACTTCCACGTATCCAGCTGCATTATGTACCTCTCGCCAGTAATGCATCAGTTCATTTTTAACAACCATGCCATTGGGAAGGAAAAACGGGAAGCCTGGGCCTTCTTCTCTCAAAGCGAAGAGTTTCAGCTCTTTTCCGAGCTTTCTATGATCACGTTTTTTTGCTTCTTCTAGCATTTCAAGATACTCAGTAAGCAGTTTAGCTTTTGGGAATGATGTGCCATATATACGTTGAAGCATTTTTTTGCTCTCATCACCGCGCCAGTATGCACCCGCTACAGAAAGCAGCTTGATAGCCTTAACCTGCTTGGTACTCGTTACGTGGCATCCTGCACACAGGTCTGTAAAGTCCCCTTGCTTATAGAAAGAGATTACCGAATCTTCAGGCAGGTCACTAATTAACTCAACCTTATAGTCTTCACCCTTTTCTTTAACAAACTCAAGTGCCTCTTCCCTTGGCAGCTCAAATCTTTCAAGTTTCAAATCTTCTTTTACGATTTTTTTCATTTCTGCTTCAATTTTTTCAAGGTCTTCTGGTGTGAAAACATGCTCGGAATCAAAATCATAATAGAAACCGTTGTCTATTGCAGGGCCAATTGCAAGCTTTGTTCCTGGATACAAGCGTTGAACTGCCTGTGCCAATATATGTGAACTTGTATGTCTCAAAGCATGTGCGCCTTCTTCATCATCAAACTTAAGAATGTTGACCTCAGCATCATTTTCAAGTGCATATGTCAAATCAACCGTCTTACCATTCACCTCACCAACGACAGCTTCCTTAGCCAGTCGTCCACTAATAGACTTTGCAAGTTCGTAAATAGACGTCCCTTTTTCAACGTCCTTTACAGAACCGTCTTTTAAAGTAACCTTCACCATACTCATCATCTTTCCTCCTTACATTATTTTATATACGTTTCTTTGTCTTTTCCTGATACGAAAAAAGTCCCAATACACTTACGTGTATTGGGACGTTATAACGCGGTTCCACCCAACTTGAATGCAACATGCATTCCAGCTCAGTCGGCTTTAACGCAGCCCTACGTTGGCATTTTCCTATTTAAGTACTCTGCCAAAGCTAAAGAGGAGTATTCGTAAGGTTCACACCAGATGCGCTCACAGCCACGGCACATCCTCTCTTCAGAGTGAATTCAAACTACTTGTCTCTTATTATTGCCATAGATTTCTTATTTGTTTTATCATATTCTGATTTTTCGAGATTGTCAATATTGCCTGCACTAATCCAGACAATTCCTTTAAAGATAAAGAATAATTAGGCCTTGCACAAATCCGATAACCAGTCCGATCAGTCCACCAAGGTACTCAATATGTTTGAGCTCTTTTTTGGCAATGGATAAAATGATTTCTTCTAGCTTTTCAAAAGGAAATGCATTGATTTTTTCTTCAATAATCAGGGCAACGCTTACTTTCTCAGTGGCTTCATGAACAATTTTTTCACTGATTTCATTAAGCATTTCATCTGCATTCTCGTCGATGGTATCTTCAATGAAGGTCATAATCATCCCCTTCATGGCAGAAGGCACAAAGACAGGCATTTTAAGTTCTGCAAGTTGAACAATGCGTTTTTTCAAAGCTTCAATAACTGCGGTCTTATCCATTCCTTCAATCATTCTATCAATAATTTCTTCAATGGAAAGCAGTTCAGTTTCAACAGTTTGCCCAATGTTACGTGCAATCTCTTTTTTACGTTTAGGCATAAGGCCTTGAATGGTAAATCCTACAACTGGAATCTTTACAGGCTCAATTGGTCTAAACAAGAGTTTTATAGCAATTACATTTGTCATCCAGCCAATAAGCGCACCAACTGAAGCAAGTATAAATAACTTAATCATTTTTCTCCCTCTTTCAACACAATGTACAAATTGTCAATGGCATTGTGTTTTATCTGTTATTTCTATCACTAAAAGACGAGGAAGATTATACCACATTATTGTAAATCAAGCCACAGTTCCACGTTTGTTTTCATACTTCTTATAGGACTGGGTCTGCATAATCTCTTCAATGCGATTTACAAGATCAATTATATCAACAAAACGTGTATAGAGGGGCACTGGTGCAAGACGAATAATATTTGGTTCCCTATAGTCAGGAATGATGCCTGACGCTTTCATCGCTTCATTAATTCGCGCAGCTTCAGGATGTACAAGGGCAACGTGTCCACCACGCCGCTTAGCATCGCGCGGGGTGCCGACTGAAAAACCGAACGGTGTGAGCCGGGTGTCAATGAGTTCGATTAGAGCTTCTGTGAGTTTTAATGATTTCTCTCTAAGTGCAGTCATCCCTACTTTCCCAAACTGGTCTAATGAGCCAAACAGCGTTGCCATACTCATTACATGGGGTGTTCCAATTTCCCATGCTGATGCAGTCTGAGATGGCTCAAAATCTAGATCAAGGGCAAATTGCTTGTCTTTTCTATACCCAAACCAACCAGATAAGGCTGGCCCATTTTTCAAATGCCTTTCATGGACAAAAAGACTTGCAGCAGCACCAGGTCCACCATTAAAGTACTTATAATTACACCAAAAAGCAAAATCGACTGCCCATTCGTGTAGTTTATGAATTACTGCACCTGCGGAGTGAGACAAATCCAGCCCAATTACCGCACCTGCCTTATGAGCTGCCTTAACCAGCATTTCCATATCTAAACACTGGCCACTTCTGTAAAGCACCCCTGGCAAGACAACAAGCGCTACTGTTTCATCCATATACTCAAGGAGTTTGTTTTCGTCTAGCGTCAGCCCGTCATCGCTCTGCACAATAATTAAATTTTCATCAACATCCATCCCACAGTGCTCCAGATGGCTACGTACGGCATATACATCTGTAGGAAAATTAAGTGCATCTACAAGAATTTTTCTTCTGTTGCCACTTGGACGATAAAAAGTTGCAAGTAGTAAATGCAAATTGAGTGTTGTAGAGCTGTGAATGGTCAACTCATTTTGCTTTGCACCAACAAGTGGTGCTTGGAGGCTTGCAAGCTTCTCAGACATATAAAACCAACTTTGTTCTGCATCGGTCCAACCACGTATGCCTAAAGTTCTCCAGTCATCCAGTGTTTTATAAAGGCTCGCTTCAGCATCCTTTGACATCAGGCCCAGAGAATTTCCATCCATATAAAGTTCATTCTCCTTTAGATAAAACCTACTTCGCATGTGCGCAATAGGGTCTTGTATGTCCATATATTTGGCGACTTCATAATTAAATGCCATTTTGCACCTCCATACTAAAAGTCAATCAACCCACAGTTTTGTATGATATCATTATATATTTAGGAAGCTAAGTATTCAAGCGCATATATTTAGCTCCCTAAATATATGCAAGTTAAAACGCAAAGATTATTGCCTCCAGTTCATCTAGCAATCCCCTTTGCGCTATAGTAATATACTAGGCTTCATTTGTGATTTAAGGCCTTGAACTCAGGGCCTCATCCATAACCTTAAGCGCCTTAAGCATTTCACTGTGTAGTGGTTCGGTAATGTGATACGTCGTTCTTTTCTCAAAGGCATTTATAATTTCAAAAGCCGGTGCACGCATCGCTTCACCTTTTGTTGTCAACGCAATTTTTTTAGATCGCCGATCGTCTTTAAGCTTAATGCGCTTGGCCAATCCTTTTTTTACCAGTTGATCTGTAAGTCCTGTCAAGGTTGATGGCTTAACACATATATGTTCTAATATTTCCTTTTGTGTCAATGTCCCCCGTTTCCAGAGCGTGTTCAAAACACGAAACTGTGCATAGGTTAAATCTAGGGCACTAAGTTCTTCGTTTAACAACAGTGCAGATTTTCGAGCGATTTCTTGAATAAAGTATCCGATGTGTGTTGAAAAATTTGACTCCATGAACTGCCTCCTGCTTATGGTCTTTTCAGCAGTCGTACACTGCCTATATCAACAAGTTTTCCATTTCCAAGTTCAACTGTTTTATATCCTTTTTTTTGTATAAACGCCTTTATTTCTGCGCCTTGTGGATGTGTCATTAGTGATCCAAAAAAATAAATTTCCTTCTCTATACACATACTCGCACCGCCAATAAATCCATAATCTAGACCGCTCAGCTCAATATGTCCTGCATCTATTTGCAATATATCTATGCCCCTGGCTCTTAAAACACGCGCAAGCCCTGCGTCTGATGTAATAGCACTCCCATCTCCTACTACGCACAGCATACAATTGGAATAGCCCTGCTTTACATGCACCCAAGTATACCCGCTTGAATCGATCACTTCTTTAAGTTGCGGGTCGGTGTAAGTGGTATTATGAACCGCATACGAGCCAATAAATGCGACATTATAAGCAATATTGTCTGGATAGTCACGTCTTAAAAGACTTGCACCTTTTATGGCTTGATCTTTCAACTCTGGAGCAAGGCGTAAGAGCTCGTCAAACAAGCTTGGGGCTACAACCAGTGTACTGCCCACTGCACAACAAAGCATGTCTGCATGACAGCGCACTGCCTCATAAAGCTTCTCATGGGATGGCATCTCAATCCACTGTATATTTCGTGTATTATCATATACTATTTTTTTGCTTATTTCAGAATCTCGTCCTATAAATGCATACATTTGATCATTCCTTTTCTAAATAGTACGCTTTTAAGTATAGATATTTTTAATAAAATTGGGGTATATGCCCATTATATTTTTATAAGCGCTCCACGTCATGTTAAAATATAAGCAGCAGTGTAGTATGCATACTTAACGAAGGAGATTCAACATGAAAAGAACCTATCTCGACAATGGGGCAACTTCATTTCCTAAAGCCCCAGGCGTTGCAGAGGCCATAAATAATTATATCTTAAATGTAGGTACAAATGTAGGCCGCGGCGCATATGCCGAAGCTTTTGAAACAGAAGGCCTTGTCTATGAAACACGAGAAATGCTTGCCGACTTGTTTGATGCACCCGATTCAAAAAATATTGCATTTACAAAAAATATCACTGAAAGCTTGAATGTGTTGCTCCATGGCTATTTAAATTCAGGGGACCATGTTATTGTTTCAAGCCTTGAACACAATGCCATGATGCGCCCCCTAGTGGCTCTTGAATCTGCCGGTGTTTCGTTCACACGTGTAATTCCAGGCCCTGACGGCTCCTTTGACACAAAAGCCTTAGAGGACGCACTTAGACCCAATACCAAGCTCGTTGCCATGCTCCATGCATCCAATGTATTCGGAACTGTTTTGAAACTTGATACGGTTGGGGCATTTGCAAAAGAACACAATCTGCGTTTTATTGTAGACGCAGCTCAAACTGCAGGTTTTCTCCCGGTAAAAATGACCGAACTCCATGCAGATGCCATCGCATTTACTGGACATAAGAGCTTACTAGGCCCTCAAGGTATCGGCGGCTTTGCCATAACCGATGATTTTGCAAAGGAAGTTTCCAGTCTGATTCAAGGGGGTACAGGCAGCAAATCTGATCTTGAAATTCAACCAGACTACCTGCCAGATAAATTCGAATCTGGCACACCAAACACAATTGGCATTATTGGCCTCCATGCTTCCCTTACCTTTATCAAGGAAAAGGGGATGGAAAGCATACGCCGGCATGAACGCAAGCTGACCCAATCCCTTCTGAATGGTCTTGCAAAAATACCTGAAGTTAATGTAATCGCAACGACTGATTGTTCAAATAAGACGGCTGTTGTATCCATCGACACACCGAACCATGACAGTGCTGTTGTTTCGCATCTGCTTAGTTCAACCTATGGCGTCAATAATAGATGTGGTATGCACTGTGCACCTTCAGCCCATAAAACTATGGGAACATTTCCACAAGGAACCATCCGTTTCAGTTTCGGGTATGCGAATACAGACCAGGATGTACAAACTGTTTTGAATGCACTAAAGACTATTCTTAAGGAACAATAGCATCAAAAGGCAGCTGCAGGAAGCATTTGATTCAATTGTCAGATTTTTATCAAAATTATGTTGCATTGACTCTGCTTATACCTTATAATTTAAATAGGAAATCGCTTTCTGTGTCAAATGTCTATTTGGTGCTTCCCAGCACTTTATCGTAGATATTAAACGACGAATGAGTTGAACAACTCACTTGTCGTTTTTTGTTTTTTGGGGAAATATCTATGTGCTTTGATACCTGAAGGCAAAACTTGCTAACAAACTAAATATCCTAAGGGGGACCAACTCATGAATCCATTTAATCCTGAGGCAATAGGTGTACTCGGGCTGGTCGTAACCGTATTTGTTTTCGGACTTGAACAGCTTGGTATCGGAACAAAGGGCGGCGACCACGACATGATCAGCAAGGAAGTATCCTATGTTGCATTCTGGTTCGGTGGTGTAACACAGGTTATGACAGCAATTATGATGACGACTTTCGGCTTCGCTGGTGAAAAGTCAACATTTGTTGCAACAGTATTTGGACTTTACGGTTTCTTCTGGCTCGTTGCTGCGAATCATTTTCGTTATGGAGGCGATAACAAAATGCTTGGCAACTTCTGTGGTGCAGTCGGAATCATTACAGCATTTTTAACCTATGTAGCATTCCAGCTTGGTCTTGCTTGGCCACTGGGAACAGTTCTTGCACTTATTATTCTACTGATGATTTCTCTATTTATCGCACTTTGGGGCATCAAGCCAGAATTCATTAAAGTTGCAGGACTGCTGAACATTCTCATCGGTATCGGTGGCCTGTTCATTTTCTGGGGCGCTCTAACACACGGGCTGCCTCTATAATTACTTTGTAAGATACTTTGGTGTCGGACCTCCGACCTCAAATTTCTTTCTCACATCCCTTTATACTCACACGCAAAAATAGCTCAGCTGGTCAAGCAGAGCTATTTTTGTGTGTATTTGTAACACGCTTTATTGTAAGCTAAAACAGCCCTTATAAACGCTCTAGCGCGCTTATAGGGACTGTTGATATCTAAATATCAAACTGCTTGATTTCCCCGAATAAGAGTCTTCGGAATTTCGCTAGACAAGACGCGAATTCCACCTAATCTGTGAGCGTACCTTTGTACGTGATGCAAAGTAGAGGCCGCCCAGCAAGGCAGTGTAACGGAACTGCTCTCAAATATCAGACTGTCTAGAATTTCGCTAGACAAGGCGCGAGTTCCGCCTAATCTGTGAGCGTACCTTTGTACGTGATGCAAAGTAGAGGCCGCCCAGCAAGGCAGTGTAACGGAACTGCTCTCAAATATCAGACTGTCTAGAATTTCGCTAGACAAGGCGCGAGTTCCGCCTAATCTGTGAGCGTACCTTTGTACGTGATCAGATTAGGCGGAACTCAGCAACGCAGTATAACGGAATTCTAGACAGTCTGAACGCCCTGTATAAATACAGGGCGTCCTTAAATGGAGTATATATTGTTGCTTTGGAGGAGAAAGTCCCAGCTCCGTACAGGGAGCGTACAAAACTGTCTACTTTTTCTGCAAGTGTTTACGGTTATCAATTGCAACCGCTGATAGGATGATAATACCCTTGATAATAAACTGTAGGTATGGGTTTACACCGATGAATGCCAGACCATATGAAATAACCTGGAAAATCAGTACGCCGGCAACAATACCAGAGATTGAACCAATACCACCATCGAATGACAGACCACCCACGATACATGCAGAGATCGCATCAAGCTCATACATGTTACCTGTATTATTCGTAGCTGTACCGATACGTGCTGCTTCAAGTGCACCACCAAGTCCGTAAAGCGCACCTGCAAGCAAGTAAGCTAAGAGGATATACTTTGTTACATTAACACCAGATACAATCGCAGCTTCTTCATTACCACCGATTGCAAATATATTTTTACCGAATGTTGTTTTATTCCAAAGAACCCATACAACTGCAACTGTAAGCATTGCGTAAAGTACAAGATATGGGACGATGAATCCACCGATATCAAAATACCCTTGGGCAAATCCACTGAAACGTGGGTCTAGTCCACCAATTGGCTGTGCACCATATGGCGGTCTATCGAAGTAGATAGAGTTCAGGCCATAAGCGATTACCATCATACCCAGTGTTGCGATAAATGGGTGAAGCTTAAACTTAGCAACCATGAATCCACTGAACATACTAAGTAAACCTGTAATAGACATAACCAGTAAAATTGGTAGAATAATTGGCAACTGGGGCAGGTCCGGATACATTCTGTATGCATAGTCCGGCGCCTGTAAAAGGGATGCAGATATTACTGCTGCAAGACCAACCAAACGTCCTAGTGAAAGGTCGGTACCTGCCAGGATGATAATCCCGCCAACACCGAGTGCCATAATCATTCTTGTTGATGCCTGTGCCAAAATGTTTCTAAAGTTTCTAATTGAAACAAAGTCCGGTGATAAAGCTACAATAATCAGTAGCAGTCCAAGAAGGATAAAGAAGATGGCATTGTCCATCATAAACTTTTTCCAGTCCCCACCAGACATGTTCTTTATTCGAGTCAAAAAGCTTTCTTTTTCTTTTTTCATTGTGCTCATATGTGAAGCCTCCTAATCTATAAGTACATGGCTGAAAGCCGCAATATTTCTTCCTGTGTTACATCCTTCGTATCAACTATGCCAGCCAATCGGCCATTACTCATAACCAGGATCCTATCTGCAACACCCAGTAGTTCAGGCATTTCCGATGAAACCATGATAACGCCTTTTCCTTTATTTGCAAGATCAATCATCAGCTGATAGATTTCGTACTTGGCACCAACATCAATACCACGTGTCGGTTCATCCATTAGGAGAACTTCCGGCTCAGTCAATAGCCATCTTCCAACGATAACCTTTTGCTGGTTACCACCAGATAGTGACCTGATTGGTGTGGTTTGTGACGGTGTCTTAACACGCATACTATCAATGACCCACTCTGTATCCGATGACATTTTACCATCGCTCAGCAGTCCATTGGACTTTACGTACTCATTGATATTTGCAATTGTCGCATTAAATCGAATATCCAAGTCTCCGAAGATCCCCGTTGCACGACGCTCTTCAGTAATAAGTGCAAATCCGTTTGAAATGGATTCACGCGGCGCACTGTTTGCAACCTCTTCGCCTTTGAATATAATCTTACCTTCTGCTTTATGACGCAGTCCAAAGATTGTCTCGATAAGCTCTGTTCTCTTAGAACCAACCAGACCAGCCACACCTAAAATTTCACCTTCGCGAAGCTCAAATGAAACATCTCTAACAGAGTTCTTTGCATAAGCTGTTAAGTCTTGTACCTTCATCATAACGTTTCCAGGTTCGTTTGTTTTAGGTGGGAAACGGTGTGTTAAGTCACGTCCAACCATCAGGTTGATAATTTGATCAGTTGTTATGTTCTCAATAGATTCTGTTGCAATCCATTGTCCATCACGCATAATGGTAACATCATCTGAAATCTCTGATATCTCTTCCATCTTATGTGAAATATAGATGATTGAAACGCCACGATCTCTAAGGGAACGAATAATTTTAAATAAATGCCCTACTTCTTTTTCTGTTAATGATGATGTTGGTTCGTCCATTACGATGACTCTTGAATTATATGAAACAGCTTTTGCGATTTCTACCATCTGACTCTCAGAAACTGGTAAATTTCCAACTTTCTCTTTCGGGTCAACATTGATGTCCAGCTCTTCAAAGATTTTCTTTGTCTCTACGTACATCTTTTCTTCATCTATGAATAGGCCTTTCTTAGGAAAACGCCCCAGCCATATGTTATCCATAACTCGGGTGGACTGAACTTGGTTCAGTTCCTGGTGTACCATTGACACACCTTGGTCAAGGGCATGTCGTGATGAGGTGAATTCCACTTCTTCACCATTAAAAACAATCTTGCCTGCATCTCTTTGATAAATACCAAACAGACATTTCATTAGTGTCGATTTTCCGGCGCCGTTCTCACCCATAAGCGCATGCACAGTGCCTGGGCGCACTCTCAAATTGACGCCGTCAAGTGCTTTTACCCCCGGGAAGGTTTTGGTCAGGCCAATCATTTCGAGTAAGTACTCCATTTGTTCATTCTTATTGTTGTGCATAAATGCCACCTCCCTCGAAGAAAAATCCGAGATGCGCCGTGCGCATCTCGAATTCCCCAATCATTACATCCAAACTTTTCTTATTCGTATGCTTTTTCAGCAAATTCGATATTGTCAACAGTAATTGCTACGTAAGGAACACGTACTGCTTTGTTTTCGTCGAATGTCCACTCTGTACCTTCAAGCGGGTCATTACCAACTGCAACGTTGTTAGCTAGATCAAATGTAGCTTGACCTTGGTTCTTAGCATCGTTCAGTACAGTACCAGCCATGAAACCAGCTTTGATTTGCTCAAGTGCATCAGGAATAGCGTCAACGCCGAATACTGGCATGTACATATCGCCTTCGAAGTAGCCATTAGCATTTAGAGACTGAACAGCACCAAGTGCCATCGCGTCGTTGTTACAAATTACAACTTCAATCGCTTCGCCATGCTTAGCTAACCAAGCATCCATAAGCTCTTTACCTTTTACAGAATCCCACATACCTGTTTGAAGCTCTAGTTCTTCAACTTCGATACCTTTTTCAACAAGTGTATCTACAGCGTACTTAGTACGTGCTTCAGCATCAGGGTGACCAGGTTCACCTTTCATAAGAACATATGAAAGAACGCCATCGCCATTGCGGTCCCAAGCTGCATTTGCATTCCACATTTCAGCCATCATTTCACCTTGAATGATACCTGATTCAGAAGAAGTTGTACCAACATACCATGCTTTGTCATAAGACTTTAGATCTTCAGCAGAAGGTTCCTTGTTGAAGAATACAACAGGAAGATCTTCTTCTTGTGCCTTAGAGATGATTGTTGATGCAGCTTGCGGGTCAACTAGGTTGATTGCAAGAGACTTAACGCCTTTTGAAATCATCATGTCAACTTGGTCATTTTGTGTTGCTTGATTGTTCTGAGAATCGTTCAGGATCAGTTCTGCTTTACCTTCTGCAGCAGTAGTGATTGAACGACGTACGAATGACATAAAGTTGTCATCGAACTTATAGATCGTTACACCGATCTTTGGCATTTCTGCCTTTTCTTCCATTGTTGCTTCTCCGCCACCTTCAGTTGGTGCTGGTGCCTCTTCTTTTGGTGAACATGCAACCATTGAAGTTGCAAGTACGCCAGCTAAAAGAATTGATAGCCACTTTTTCATTTGTTATCCCCTCCATTAATAAGTAAACGTTTTCAGACTGATATGTAATCTGCCTGTTGACAATTAAATCTTACCATCTGAAATCGTTTTCAAAAATCCAATATCTTGACCTTGTTCTTTGAAATCTTGTTCAATTATTAATAATCTGAACAAAAAACAAAGAAGTCGTGTACACGACTTCTTTGTTTTATGAAAACGTTTATATCAACATTTATACCTGTTTTAAACTTCCACTCATACTTATATGCCTTGCAATCACTTGCACTGAATCCGTTTAATTGAATGGAAAAACCAGTTTTTCGTTCTCTGGGTCATACAAGTTGTCTTCACTGATGATGACCGTCTCAACTTTATTGTCCTTATTCTCAACAGCAACCAAGCGACTGTCTCGAATGGCATCTTTTGCTGCTGCCACACCTAGATAGCCCATATTAAATGGATTTTGAACAATCGCATTATCGATTGCACCGGACTCTAGAAATTCAATTTCTTGTGGCGTCGAGTCGAACCCAAGAACAATGATTTGCTCATCTTCTGGATATTTTGAAACTTCTTTTGCAATGCCAAGGGTTGATATGGCATTCAGACCAATAAGCACATCTGGCGGCCTCAGCTCATTGAGCATGAAATCGGTTATCTGTGATGCCAGATCCACATCCGACATGGAATACATGGTATCTCGTATAACGATATTTTCATAGGTCTTCAGATAGTCCCTAAGGCCCTTTTCACGTTCAATTGCATTCTCGCTACCAGATACAAAGCTGATAATACCGACTTTGATATCTTCTCCCGCAAGGTCGACCGCTATTCTTCCAAGGTCTTCCCCTGCTTCATAGTTATTGGTCGTATAACTTTTATAGTATTTCCATGTCCCCACCATAGAATCGATGAGTATCACTGGGACGCCTTCTTCATAAGCATAGTCAAGTGCATTCTCGAGAAGGAGCAAGTCAGAAGGGGCCAGTACAATAGCCTGATAACCCATTTCCACTGCTGCGTGTATCATCTCAATCTGACCTTTGTAATCCGATTCTTCTTCAGGTGCAAAATGGTCTACTGCAATGCCAAACTCCTTGGCTGCTATTTCAGACCCCATGTAAACGGTCTGCCAGTACTCGCCGTATTTCGTTTTTAGAATGAGTGCCACCCGTTCAGGTTGTACTGGCTCGTCAAGCACCACATCATCATTGCTATTTGTAATATTGATAAGCATGAGCATGCCCAATATTATCAGGGCGGACATAATCCCTAGAAAGGAAATGCGTCTGTTCATGACAAATCCCCCTTTACAACAGGAATAGACAATGTGATTTTCGTCCCTTCCTCAATTTCACTTTCAATTTGTATGCCATAGTCTTCTCCATACATCAACTTAATGCGTTCGTGTACGTTGGTCACCCCGACACCACCTACGCGGACACCATCCGCCTTAACGCCGTGACTCCCAAGAATGCCAAGACGTACATCATCGTGCATGCCCAGTCCGTTGTCTTCCACTTCAAAGTAGAGTGTGTCTTCCCTTTCATAGGCGCGAATGATGATTTCACCTTCATCTACCATTTGGCGTATGCCGTGATAAATGGCATTTTCAATAATAGGCTGAAGCAGCAGCTTCTGTGTTTTATAGTTAAGAATGCTCTCATCCACTTCAAATCGATATTCAAACTGGTCTTTGTAGCGCATCTTTTGAATGGTCAAGTAGTTTTCAGCATGGGCAAGCTCTTCCTTAACTGATATCACATTGCGTCCTCTGCTGATACTGATTCTAAAGAGCCTAGCCAGCGAAGTCACCATTTTGACGACTTCTTGGTGCTTACCATTTTCAGCCATCCATATGACGGAATCCAGCGTATTGTATAGAAAATGTGGGTTGATCTGAGCTTGCAGGGCGCTAAGTTCACTTTTACGCTTTGCTTCCTGTTCTTCCACAACCTGTCCCATCAGACTTTTAATCTGTGAGGTCATCAAATTGAAGCGCCTTGCCAACTGAACCACTTCATACTCACCCTGAACATCTATTTGGGTATTGAAATCACCCATTTCTACAGCACGCATGGAATCTTCAAGCTCAGCGATTGGCTTGGTAATTCTATCTGTCATATAGAAGGACACTGAAATAAAAATGAGCATGCCGATGACAACCGTTAGCAGAATAAACTGTGTTAAGTCTCTTTGCTCAGCACTTAAGTCTGACAAGTAATAAACACCTACCAGCTTCCAGTTAACATGCCTTGCTGAATAAACAGTGAGCACCCGACTCTCTCCATTTGGATCTTGTTGAACAAAACTGCCCCGGTTGCGGCCATCGATTCCTTCAAGATCTTCCTCTTTTACACCTGAATAAATAAGCTGCTGCTGGTGGTGATAAACCAAATTGTTATTTTCATCTAAGAGAAATACATACCCCTTGCGTCCAAGACGCACCCCATTGAGCAAGTCCTCAATCATGCTGAAGTTCATGTCAATCATTAAGACCCCGGCTTCCATACGCTGATTGATTCTAAAGTTTACTTTTCGGCTCAGTGTTATAACCCACGGATGCCTATTCTTAAATAAACTCTGGACATGAGGCGGTGAAATTTGAATGGTCTCATTGGCCCTCAGTGCATTCTTAAACCAACCTGTATCTGTCACCCGCGCTGTACTTTTGAGCTTTTGTCCATTGCCCTCATAAATCAATTTCCCATCTGTTGTGAACAGGGAAATTGAAAGAATATCCGTACGCGTACGCATCAGGGTTTCAATATCACGATCAAGTTCCGACAAATTAAGGAGCTTAAACTTGTTGATATCAATAACCAGCAGATTTGAAAGATCAATCATGCCTTTAAGATAATTGTGCAGGTTCCTTTCAACCTGCTCAATGATTTCAAGACTGTTCTCGCTTAAATTTTCCCGTGATGTCTGTATGAATTTTTGATTTAATGCAAATCCCACAAAAGCCATTGATAAGGCAATGACTGCTGCGAAGCTCATAGCGAGTATAAACCGGAATCCAGTAACCTTGAACCCAGCTTTCTTGATCCATTTCTTCATGCCTTTTCTCCAGATAATCTATTATTTATTCTCAGCCTTCTTGTTCTTACGCATTGCCGTTGGGGATTGCCCATAGAACTTTTTAAAAGAGTAGCTGAAGTAATTTGCCTCTGCATACCCAATTTTTTCGGCAATTTCGAAATTTTTCAAATCGGTTTCCAGAATGTACTCCATGGCCTTTTCCATTCTAATTTCCGTTAAGTACTGAATGAATGTCATGCCAGACTCTTTTTTAAACATACGGCTAAAATAAGACGGACTGATGTGTAGCATTTGACTGATGGTGTCTAGATTCAGGTCAGAATCATGAAACTGGGTTCGAACATGCATTTTCGCGCTCTCAACCATGCGCTGAATACCACTCATGCGGTTTTCAAGGATGTGATGATTGAGTCGCGTGCAGGTTTCCAAAAACCATTGTTCTGTCTTTTCCAGCACCTCGAGTTCTTTCATTAGAATAAAAAGATTGTCTTCTTCAACGAGGTCAACCAAGTTCAAATTGTGCGATCTAGCGATTCTAAAGAGGGCCGTCAGCATTTCATTAATGAAAAGTCTACAGTCTAGATAAGATATTTCCTCATCGCGCATGGTTGTAAAGTGTCTTTTGATTACATTTTCGATATCTTCTCTAGAGCCTGCGCGGATGGTCGTTCTCAGTTCACGGTCCATTTCTTCTGTAAATGTATATTGACCATGATCCTTAGGCAGTAAGTCGCTGATCCACAGAAGCCTGTTTGAGCCTTCAACAAGTTGATGTTCAAGGGCTGTTTCTGCGCCTTCATGGGACATATGCAGACTGACAAGATCCCCTGCATATTCTCCAATTCCAATGGTAACCGTCATTGGATGTGTCTTCTCAATAACCATCCGAATTTCTTCAAGAATCAAGAACGCCTGTTTTATATCGCCGTCTTCGTCAAGCGGAATAATCATGACCGTTTCACCACCAGCGCGCATAAAAGAAATGCACCCTTGGGCTGAGCCTATACGCTCACAGGTTTCATACACAGCGTAGCCATGAAGCTCCTTTTCTTCAAAAGGACTCATAGCATCCTCCGATATCTCTATGGAACTTTGGTCTAAATTGTGTTTTACAATTGCAACCACACTGGGCCCATTTGGCAGGGTTATATTGAACCGCCGGGCTTTTTCCATAATTTCATCGGTATCCATAACATCTGTAATGAGTGCGTTTAAAAACCTTTCTTTCAGAATTGGCAAACTCTCCATATAGTCATTTCTAAGTTTCTCAAGGTCGGCATTGCGCATCTTTTCTTCATCTAGAACCTCTTTGAGTCTTTCTAAAATGGTCATCAGTTCATCGGCTCCAAATGGTTTTAAGATATATTCCATGACGTTGTATCGTATTGCTTTTTGAGCATAGTCAAATTCATCAAAACCCGACAGTATCATCAGCTTGGTTGCCGGATAGTCTCTTGAAATGACCTCAGCCAGCTGCATGCCATCCATGAAGGGCATTTTGATATCAATAATAGCCACATCTGGATTGATGCGCTCCATAACTTCAAGTGCTTCCAAGCCATTTTCTGCTTCTCCTGCAATTTCAAAACCCGTTTTAGACCAGTCAATTTTGGATATGATACCGCGGCGTACTTCGGCTTCATCGTCTACTAATAGCAGTTTATACATACACTATGCGTCCCCCGTACTCATTGATTTCGTTTATCTATACATTTAATTTTACCTTATTTTCAACTTGAATAAGTCACATAATTCAATCTTTGCAGATTCTATTCTTAAGTAAATGCCATGTATTGTTCAAGCCTTTGTACACGATATAACATTTAATTTATATCACGAATTTGAATCATTTGTCTAAAGCTGTACAAATAAAAGGTCAGATTTTTCTGACATTTGCAAAATTAAACAATTGTTCAAATCATATAATACTACACTTTACGTCATGAAAATCAAATTTCATAAACAGAGCATTCATGCCACTTGGGCTTGTTTTTATATATTTTATACAATACCCCTTTCACTGTAAGAAATATACAACAAACTCTAAAAGTATTAAAAAAATTGAATATATATAATAACCCTAAAGCTTTTCAGTCCATTCGGATTTGTAAATTTATTGTATGAAAGTTACAAGGGTAAATTCCCACTTTGTAAAGAAACATTTCAACCAGTAGGCAATTTAACCCGTAATAAGGAGGTAGGTATGCAAAAGAGAGTCAAACAGGGGACAGATATACTTTACAAGATTGATGATCGCCCACCTATTCAAACCAGTATATTACTTGCATTTCAGCACATAATGGCGGCCTTTGGGGGAATTGTGGCTGTGCCCCTTGTGATTGGCGGTGTTTTAGGTCTTCCAGTAGAAGACATGGCCTTTCTTGTTAGCGCATCCCTTTTCTGTGCTGGCATTGCCACATACATACAATCGCGAGGTGTTGGTCCAGTCGGAGCTCGCGTTGCTTGTGTTATGGGGACCGACTTTACATTTGTTGGGCCATCAATAGCCGTTGGTCTAGCAGGCGGTCTCCCGGCAATATTTGGTGCAACAATTTTAGGCTCGTTTATTGAAATCATACTCAGTCGCTTTATTAAACCCCTGCAAAAGTTTTTCCCGCCAATCGTCACTGGAACAGTGGTCATGCTCATAGGTCTCACACTGCTTCCTGTTTCAATGGACTGGGCTGCGGGCGGTTTTGGTTCGCCTGACTATGGCAGTGTAACAAACATCAGCGTCGCTATGACCGTTATGATTGTCATTATGCTGCTCAATAGATATGGCAAAGGGATTTTCAGCTCTGGTGCAGTCATTATCGGCCTTGTTTTCGGTTACGTGATTTCCTACCCGCTTGGCATGCTGGACTTTACACCAATTGCAAATGCAGGGTGGATCGCCATACCTACACCCTTTAAATTTGGTATCACCTTTAGCCTTGCAGCAGTCATTCCTTTTATTACTGCCTAATTGGTCACAACTATTGAAACGGTAGGATGTCTCATAGCAGTTGGTGAAGCTTCTGGAAAAGAAATGACAATGGATGATGTATCATCAGGGGTTTTAGCTGATGGTATCGGCAGCTTTATTGCAGGTTTTTTTAACGCGGGTCCAAACACTTCATTCAGTCAAAATGTCGGTCTGATTCCAATGACCAAGGTTGCCAGTCGTTTTGTCGTTATCATTTCAGGTGTCATCCTCATGCTTTTAGGCATCTTCCCTAAATTTGGGGCACTCATTGCAATCATGCCTAACCCTGTACTCGGTGGAGCAGGCATCATCATGTTTGGTATGGTCGCGGCAGCAGGCATTAAAACCCTCAAAAATGTACCTTTAAACAACCGAAACTTGCTTATTCTTGCCATTTCAATTGGTATTGGTCTCGGTGTTACATTTAGACCGGAGATGCTCACAAACCTCCCAAGCTGGGTGCAAAGTCTATTTTCATCAGGCATTAGCGCGGGGACCATTACTGCACTTCTTCTGAACATCTTCCTAACAGAGGAATACGAAGAGGATACGCAGGCATACTCGACTGAATCCGTTTCATAAAAAACAGCTGTCAGTCCTTTGTATAAGCAAAGTTCTGACAGCTATAAACAAGCGTGTGTGAATACGCTTATGATAGGGCAATAGGTTCAGCGCTTACGTAAGGGTTCAGTTTACATGCCTAAATCTACTTGCCTTTTTTTAACGCCTTCAGTATACGCTCTGGCGTTGCCGGAAGCGCATCGAGTTCAATATTCAAAGCGTGCTCTATTGCATTTACAATAGCTGGTGCAATGGCACATGCGCTAATTTCTCCAACACTTTTCGCTCCAAATGGGCCCTGAGCATCTGGTGCTTCAATGAGTTCTACTTTTACAAGAGGCATATCTGGTGCATTGACCACATGGTATTTTGCAAAGGTGTCCCCCTTGACTTGCCCATTTCCAGCCACTTCAATTTCTTCTGTTAAAGCAAATCCAATGCCCATCTGAATAGCACCTTGAATTTGGCCTTCTACAAAACCACGGTTTATGGCCTGTCCAATATCATGTACTGCCAGCACATCTGTTACCCGCACAAGACCTGTACAGGTGTCAATTTCAACCTCTGCAAAGTTAACTGCATAGACCGCCGGGTTGGATATGGATTTATATTTGAATGTTGTCGAAATATCTTCGTTGAGTACCATCTGAATTTTTGCCACAGCCTCGCCATAAGACATTTCAGTGTCACCGTTCAAAATAACTTTACCACCTGTAAGGCGAATCTGCTTTACAGGTGTCTTGTAAACTTTCGAAATTTTCTCTGTAAAGATCGACTTCAGTTCTTCAGAAGCAAGCATAGCGCCTTTGCCGCATACATATGTCACTCGGCTCGCCTGGGTTCCAGCAGAATCAAAAGGACTCATTTGTGTGTCCACTTCTGGAATACGAATGTTCTCAAGCGGCAAATTTAGTACTTCACCGACAATCTGCTTCATTGACGTAATGGTTCCACAGCCCTGGTCATGGAACCCTGCATTAAGTAAAATATGACCGTCTTCATCGAGTCGCATGTACAAGGTCAAGTAATCCTGGAAAGCATCAAAATAGCCATTTCCATGGGTCGCACAGGCCATGCCGACCGCTTTAATATAACGCCCGTCGGTGACTTTGTTTTGACGACGCGTCTCCCAGTCAAACACTTCACATCCCCGCTTTACACAGTCTATAACACGCGCATCACCTAAGTCCGGACCCCCTACAGGGTCTTTATCATATGGATGAACCAGATTTTTAAGGCGCAACTGGGCAGGATCCATATCAAGCCTGCGGGCAATGCGATCCATATGGATTTCTGTAATTGCATGCACTTGAGGCGATCCGTACCCCCGAGCAGCGCCCCCAATAGGCGTATGCGTAAGTACTGACTCTACATGATAGGTTTGATGCGGAACACGGTACATTCTAAAAGATTTTTTCCCCATAGCCATCGCGACAGCATCTGCGTTGGTAAAGTAGGCTCCGGCATCTACGGTTAGGTCAATGTATCTACCCATAATTTGTCCATCTCTTTTAACCTTTGTCTTCACATTCCCATACACTGCATTTCGAGTTCGTGTACCTAGTATTGCTTCTTTCCTGCTCATTACTAGTTTTACAGGACGTGCTATGTGCTTAGCTAAAAATGCAGTCACCTGTTCCAGTACAGGTTGACCTTTACCGCCAAAAGAACCGCCCATTGTCGTTTTGATAACACGAATGTCGTTAATGGGCATATCCAGCACCTTGGCTACAAGCAGTCTCACTTGAAATGCAACCTGACAAGGTGTCCAAACGGTCAGACCACCGTCCATTTGAGGCGCAGCCACACAAACGTGGGGTTCCATAGCTGCGTGATGTATTTTTTGAGTCTGAAAACGGTCTTCATACTCCAAGTAGGCTGAGTCGTCCAGTGCTTCATAGTCCCCAGCTTCAATCGTCTTCTTAAATACACTCCCCCCCTGCTCACGTACTTGAAGCGGGTCTGTATTTGCTGGCAGAACTTCATACTCAATTTTTATCTTTTTTTCCGCTTCTTCTGCGATCGACTTCTTTGTTGCAATAACAGCCCCTATTCGGTCTCCAACATGGCGCGGTGTATCTGTAAAAATACGCTCATCTTCAACCGAAGTATACCCTGCATACCAAACGTGAGAATTATAAAGCACATCCGGTGCAGATGCGAATGTAACCACCTCAAGGACACCCTCCATTGCCTCCGCTTCCGAAGTGTCTATGCTTACAATGCGGGCATGCGCCCACTCACTGGTTATGAGCTTTGCATGCACCATTCCGGCAAGTTCCATGTCACACGCATATTTTAAATGACCCGAAACCTTCTGGGATACGTCATGTATCGGAACCGTTTTGCCTATGAATTTATACGCATTTTTCATGAGCTACCTCACATTTCGTTGCAATTGCATCCATAAGTCCTGCCGCAAGCGCCTTTACAGCTTCTCGCTTATAATGTCTTGAAGCACGTGTGGGTATTGCATCGTCTACCTGCTTCTTCATTATTTCGCTTAAAGCTTCAAATGAAATATCGCTTGTTACTTTACCTTGCAAATAAACCTGAACATGACTAGAACTAAAAGCGCTCGCACCTAGAGCACCAAATACAATGTTGGCTCTTTTTATAACCTGTACGTCTATTTCCAGTACCGCTGCCATATTGATTTTTGAAATAGTCACGCGCGAACGCGATCCGATCTTTCCAAAATACTGAACAGTGTTTTTTTTATCAACTCGGATTTGTTCAATCACTTCACCGGGTTCCAAGATATTTTTCCGATTGCCACATATGAATTCATTAATCGGAAGACTTCGCCGAGTCCCCTGTTTTCCTAGGATGTCAATCTGTGCACTTAGTGCAACCAGTGGGGGGATTAAATCTGCACCTGCAAAGGCGTTGGCAACATTTCCGCCAATCGTTGCCGCGTTGCGAATTTGTGTTGAGCCCACTTGGTCAGCCGCCGTACAAAGTGCAGGCAGATGGTCTTGAATCGTCTTTGACCACGCTATGGTATTCAGAGTCGTAAGTGCACCAATTGTGATTGTGTCTACGTCTTCTTTTATAAACTTCAGCTCTTGAACGCCTGACAAATCAATCAGTCGCGCGTCTGAAAACCCATTTTTTCTCAAATGGATTAGCATGTCTGTTCCACCACTAATGATTTGAGTATCTGGTGTTGCTTCGAGTAAACACTTTTCTAGCATGTCTATAGAATCAGGCGTTAGAAGTGCCACTGCCATACCTACACCTCCTTACCACGGTCTATTGCTGAATGTACCGCTTCAATAATTTTGTTGTAGCCGGTACACCTGCACAAATTGCCCTCAAGTGCTTTTTTAATTTCTTCGTCACTTGGATTTGCCTCTCTCATCAACAGTGCCTTAGAGGACATCAACATACCCGGTGTACAAAACCCACATTGTACGGCACCCTTTTCAACAAAGGCATCCTGCAGGCGACTGAGTTCGCCATCTTCACTCAGCGATTCTATAGTAAAAACTTTCTTATTTCTAACTTGATGTGCCAGCATCATACATGAGTTGACAGCTTCACCGTCGACAATAATTGTACAGGCGCCGCACTCCCCTTCGCCGCAGCCTTCTTTTGTCCCCGTCAGTTTCATTTCTTCTCTAAGAAAATCAATCAGTCGCATTTCAGCTGGAATATCTGTATCTACACTTTTCCCATTAATTTCTGTTATCAGTCTCATTCCATCACCTCTAAGACTAGTTTACGCATCGCTATCTAAAAAAAGTCTAAGCCAACCACGTTTCATCCCGCATCACTGCCGCAGCCTTCTCAATATCAAAAGTTAACGGTCTGTCTGCATCGAGGAAGGTCACTTTGTCTCGCAGGGCCTTGTATAATTTTTGAGTTTGTACACCCAGTATGGCATTTTCTCTAAGATCAATGGCCTGAGCTGCATGAAGCAGTTCCTGCCCAAGAATTATATTCAAGTTTTTCATTATATGATCAATACGTTTCATAATTTGCACCGTATTATTTGCATGGTCTTCTATTTCGCCAGCAACGGAGTGAAAATCCAGTGTTGACGGATTTGCCAAGTGTCTGATTTCTGCATCCAGCGCTGTAAAATTCTTTTGAATCGTCTGATAAGCCTGTACAACCCCTTCATTGGGTGTTAAAAATCTTGAAAGACCTGTGAAAGCTGGACTGGACATTTTTATGGTTCTCTGACAACTCATTTTAGACATATGTCCGAGCGCCAGTGAGAGCATTTCAAGTCCGATTGCCCAGTTGGTGACTTCAAAATTGGCACAGGAAATGATTTTTCTTTCTTCTAAAAGAACACATGGATTGTCTTCAGTCGTATTCAGATGATTTTCAAGCATGCCCTGAACGTATTCAATGGCGTCATAGACCGCACCATGAACCGCTACAACACATCTGTAACTCAGTGGGTCTTGTAGTGTCTTGGTTATATCCTTCTCTTCCAGATAACTTCCTGAGAGTGCCTCACGCAGTTCAGCTGCACATGCAATTTGGCCTTTCAGGTTTTTCGCTTCATTCACCTGTGCATTGAGCGGCGTCATATTTCCGTCAAATCCCTCAAGGGACAGACCGTACAAAACATTTGCCTTTCTAACGAGTTTTTTCATGTCTTCAATCAGTAGGCACGCAAGGCCTGCCGCCTGTGCATTGGTTGATACAATAGCAAGCCCGTCTTTGGGGCCTAGCTTGATTGGTTCAAGACCTTCTGACTCCAGAGCCTGAATCGCTGGCATTCTAACACCTTTATAAAAGACATCGCCTTCTCCAATCATGGCAAGCCCCACATGCGACATGGTTGCAATATCAGCCTGCCCAACGGATCCATCCCAAGGAATGACTGGATGTATTTCACGATTGATAAACTCCTTATACATATTGATGAGCTCAGGTTGAACGCCTGTTTTTCCGACAAGGAAGGTCGCAAGTCTTGCAAGCATGGCACCACGAACATAGCGCTCTGGCATCGGAACACCACTTGCTACACAGTGTGCATAAATCAGATTGCGGTTGTACTCTTCAAAATACTTTGAAAAGACGCGCTGGTCTTTATTCCAGCCAACACCAACTGTAAAGCCGTAAATTGGAACCCCTTCGTCTGCGAGTTCAAATACAAGTTTTCTTGTCTTCTCAAGCATTTCATATGTTGCCTTGTCAATTTCTATTTGAGTATGACCATCTACAATTTCCTTAAAGCATTCAATTGTTAGTCCTGCTCCTTTTAATGTGATTTTATTTTCTTGCATATACCTCACCCATTTTCTCCTTAATATACGACCTTTCACTTCATCTGAAAATGCGTTTTTGTGCAATTTGAAAGGGGCATTACGCCCCTTTCAGACAGCTTTATTTAACAATTACGATACAGCTTCTTCTTGCGAAACCGCAACTGACTCAGTAGAACTTTTCGATTCCAATTCAGGGAAATATGCAATGTCATATTTCTCGCGGTCTATAAACATGCGTACTGTACAATAGCCCATGAGCAGCATTAGAAATAGTATTGGGAATCCTGCAACGGTTGCAATCTGTTTTGTTGCATCAATGCCGCTTATTTCACCAGCACTCCCAGCAAGCAAGTTGATGATGGCTATTGAGGACATAATCGTTCCCCAAAAGAGTTTTACTTGTCCCGGTGGTTCTACTTCAGCATTGTTGTATGCGGTTGTCGACAAGGAAGAAACAGTTGAAGTCATTGAATCGGCCAGCGTTACTACAGAAACGTAAATGGCCAGTATAAATATGATACTGGTCAATATCGCCAGAGGATAATTCTTTAAGAACTCAAACACGGAGACTTCCAGTCCAACATTTTGAATTGCAGCCCACATGCCTGCACCATTGAGTTCAAGGTCGATAGCCGCACCGCCGTAAACCATGAACCAGAAAATCCCGAATACTGCTGGAAATAGCAGGTTAACAGTCATGAACTCACGCACTGTACGACCCTTTGAAATTTTAGCGAGGAACATGCCCGTAAGTGGTGCATAAGCCAGCCAAATTGCCCAGTAATAAATCGGCCACCATCTTGGCCACGGCGATCCATTGATTGGGCTTGTGAAGAGGGTTCTTGACCAGAAATTATCCAGAAAATAGCCTGTACTTTGTGTTCCAAGTGATAAAATGAACTTTGTCGGTCCGAATATAAAAATGAAAATCAGCATGCCGATAAAGAGCTTGGAATTCTTGTCGGCAAGGAACTTGATGCCCCGGTTCAAACCTGTATAACTCGATATAACATATGAAGCAACGATAACACCCACAATGCCGATCCACATTACTTTTGAAGATTCAATACCAAACAGGTAATTGAGCCCTGCAGAAATCTGCATTGTTGCAACACCCAGAACCGCTGCTACACCACCTGCCATTGCGAAAAGACAAAGGTTGTCTACGATCGTCCCCACAGACCCGTAAATCTTTTCGCCAAACACAGGATAAAGCACTGAACTTACACTGTAACGCTTTTTCATATTGTAAGTTGCAAACGCAATTCCCAGTCCCGCAACGGAGTACATGGCATAGGGTACAAATGTCCAGTGTATGTAACTTTGTGACATTGCAAACATGGCTGCTTCTTCTGTACCTGGTGCGTAACCTAATGTTTCAGGTGGAGACATAAAGTGTGTGATTGGCTCAGCAATCCCCCAGAACAATATGCCTGTAGCAATACC
The DNA here is from genome assembly GCA_963676345.2 of uncultured Acidaminobacter sp. Lineage (GTDB taxonomy): Bacteria > Bacillota > Clostridia > Peptostreptococcales > Acidaminobacteraceae. The sequence continues at coordinate 870,580 of CAXXTS010000006.1, read as the reverse complement.
AGCAGTTAGTGAAATAGCAAACCAGTTCCACTTTGACAGTGTCGGTTTAGCGCTTTCTCCACCCAATCTGATCTTGCCGTACTTTGAAAATGCCGCCCATACACAAATACCCAGCAAAATATTACCACTCCACTGGAACAGCCATCCCCAGCTGTCAAATGCGTACTGCACAATTGCATTCTCAACGTCATAAAAAGCTTTCGGCGCAACAAGACCTAAAATGATTGCTGCTAAAAAAATGGTTGCCATTGGAATGAAAATTCCAAGTCGCAACTGCGCCTTTTGAACCTTTTTCATATTGACCCCCTATCCGAGGACGACAGTCACGCCCCCTCTTCCGTTAATTGTCGAAATATTTCGATGTAACAAGAGTACGTCCGTTTCGTCAAATTAAAGTCGAAGGATTTCCTTAAAACAGCTACGGGTTCATACACTTTGAGCAGAGCGCTGTCATTTTTTCCATCAGTTCTACATCATATATTGAGTTCAATTTGCTGAAAGAGTCAATGGCCTTCATGCAATAATTGCGGTCATTGCACTCAATGTACTCAGTGAGTTGATTTTTAATACTCTTCTGTTTGGTGAAATAACAAATTTCACCCTTTATTCTATAAACGAGGGCCTTGTGATAGGGGTTGCTCATTCTACCAAAGCTTTCATCCAGCTGATGTACCAGTTTAAGGGCTTCCTTATATCGCTTGTTTCTAAGCAGCACCAAGCAGTAGAAGCCCAGTGTCATGGTGCGCCCCCAAGCGCCTTCAACACGGTCATACAAGAGCTTGGCTTTTTCAAGATACTGCTTAGCCTGATCGTAGTCCTCTGTTTCGTAATAAACCTGCCCCATAGAACCATACAAAAATGCCAGTTTGTCCTTATAACCATAAGACTTGCATAGATCTACAGCCCGGTTATACTCTGCCATGGCCTCAATAAAGTCCCCTCTAAAGCGGTATCCTTCCCCAATATAATAGTGGGCACCAACTATATTTAATGCGTATGCATCGGCAGATGCGATTTCACCGAATACTTTTATGGCTTTTTTTAGCGTTCTGATACCTAAGTCAAATTCACCACTGAGTATTCGACTATAGCCTTTGAGCCTGAGTAAAACCCCCAGCACGCCTTGATCGTCCAGCTTCTTAGATGTGACAAAGGCGGCATTTAGGGTATCATCCAGTGCCTTTAAATCTCTAATATTGATGTTGTAATAGGCTGTTAAAAGCAAGGCGCTGATCATTTCATCATAATCATGCACAGCTTCAGCGAGTTTGTACATATTTTCAATAAGGATGCGCGCTTTTTCATAGTCCCCTTTAACGTTGCAGTACCTACCGACCAGCTTATAGTAGGCAAAGAGCACTGCATGATAAGAGGGGTCTTTTTGAAGGTCTTTTTGAAGGTCTTTTTGAAGGTCTGATTGAAGGCTTTTATAGAGCACTTCTATTCTACTGATTTCCTTATGAATTTCATTTACATTAATGATATTGGCATACTCAGAATCATTATGAATATGATTCCCGACCACAGGAAACATTTCATGAGCCACATCAAAATAGTCTGAAACAAACTGAATGCGGTACTCAAACTCTTTAAGCGCATTACCAGCCATACTGTAGTTATAAACCAATCTGTAAATTCGGTTAAGCGACGGCGTTTCACCCGCTGTTCTTTCCAGCTGAGACCCTATTTTCATGTGGTATACGCGCCGTACCGTCATCGGCAAGGCATTGTAGACATATTCTCTAAAAACATGATGACTATATGAAAACATCAGCTCTTTACCCTGATGCACCTCTTTTAGAATTTGCTTGCGAACCAGCTGTCCAAGAGACTGGAGAATTGCACATTCATCCATCCCTGAAATGGATTTTAAATCTTCATAATCAAAGTAATCATAAAAATTAGAAGCGATATTGAGCAGCATTTTCTCATCTTTCTCAAGGGCGTCAAATCTTAAATCCATAACGTCAATAACCTTACTTGGCAAGGTAACATGATCACTCGACCAGTCATATGCATTGAGCATTTCCATGACAAAAAGTGGATTGCCCTGACTCTCTTCATAGAGCCTGCTCAGGCTTTCAATGCTCATCTGCGTATGACCCTGAACCATTTTAATAAACTCGAAGGTCTCTAGTTTAGAAAACGGTGAGATCACATGCTTTTTAAGGCCGATTACCCCAACGAGCTGTTCCATTATGTTATGTGCAGATGTGTAGTCCGAGTTTGCAGAAAGGACAGTGAACATAGGTCTTTCCATGAGCTTAATGAGCAGTTTCAAAGAAAGTTTGTCCATCCACTGTATATCTTCAAATATTAGAACGATCCGTTTGTGTTCAAGCAGGGTATCAAACAAGTCAAAAATAGCCTTCTCAATACGATAGCTATTAACTGTTTTTCGCTCTTCTGTGGTATCCGTTAGAAAATCTGAATTATTTGTTATTCTGTCAATCAGCTGAAGGCTTTCTGGATGATGGCTTTGATCCATTAAGCGAACATGACCAGCAATTTGATCAAGTAGGGCAAACCACGGACTCATTGGAAATTCGAGTTCAGCCCTATAACACCTTCCGAAAAAGACTGTATGTTGATTTTCAACCTGATTGGAGAAGTTGGTCAGTATGGTTGATTTTCCAATGCCTGACCCACCAACGAGCAACATACTCTTACTCTTTTGTGTTTTTATATGACTATACAGGCTTGCTTTTAAAAGATTGATTTCTTCTTTACGTCCATAAATACACACTTCACGAGCGCTCTCCTCACGTGATTTGACCATCATAATCTCTTCAAAAATCATTTTTGTAGTCTCATCAGGCTTGAGCATGAGCTCTTCATCCAGTGTCTCACACAGGGTAGTATAGGCCGATGCAACCGCACTATATTTCCCTTGTATTTCAAGCGCCCTAAACAGAAGTCTATAAGCCGACTCGTCAAACTCATCGAATTCAAGAAGGACACGTGCGAGTTTCTCTGCAGGCTCTGCTTCATGCTTTTCAAGGTGTTCTTTGACAAGCACCCTGATGCGCTTTGCAAGCTTTTCATTATAATGATACTTCTGATTGGTCAGCCAGGTGTCAAAATAGGGCGCATCCTTTAAATTGAATCCGCTGAGAAATTCTGCATCTGGCAAACTTAGAATATCCTCTGTTGTGAAGTGATCTATTGAGAACACATCGACAAAATCAAATTGATCTGCACCTATGATGAGGACATCTCTTTTAGGCGATGTAATAATTTGATCATTGAGTGTTTTCCTTATAACGTAGACTGCGTTTCGAAGATTCTTTTTGGCAGAATCATCTGATAATTCACCCCATAAAAGGTTTACGATATGCTCTCTTGTCGCTGTCTTTTCTATTAATAAGTAAAAGAGCAGTGCATATGCTTTTTTAAATGACAGTGTCACTTCACCCGTACTATCATGAATACTTCCACATCCAAGTAGTTTTGCTATCATTGTGCCCCCTAGTGCATACAGTTTCTGCGACTGTGCCCATGACCTTTTTTAATCACTATATTACCACGATTTTAGAATGAATAATATTGCTATACTTTTTCAGTGTCAAAATAAGTCATAAATATCTTTTGTATAGATAAATCCACATCACCGATAAAGGCTTCATATTTCACCATTAAGCGCTCCCCTGCTTCTGTTAGGCTGCTTCCACCGCCCAGTGCACCTCCCGCCGAGCGGTGGAGCAGTTCAATGTCCATGGCCTCCTCACACCGCATTAGAATGGCAGATGCTTTTGTGTAGGAAATGCCCATACACTGGCAGGCCTTATTGAGAGACCCACACACTTTAATATGACGCAGTAGTTCATAGGGCCCTTTTCCAAATGTTTTTACGTTGTTTTCCTGCTCAAACCATATTTTATATTTAACCTTCATGGCATCACCTCATCTTCTTTGACTCTATTGTAAGGTCTTGCGTCAAAAAAGCGTCAAAAATCACATCTTTATAGAATGGATTTTTGACGCTTTGCAAATTCAGTTCGTTTATTTAGTAGCAAATGCAAGCACAGCACCGTGAAATCTCAGATTGACCTGGTCCTTAGCCATGACCAATAAAAAATAAAGAACATCGATATCATTCATGTAAACATGGATTAGACGACACAAAGCAATGCACAGAGCAACTTCCAGTTGCACGCGTCGTTAGCCACGCCATATATAAAAGGAGAGCTATTAAACCTGTTTTGTGTACCCACAACAGGTTTAATAACTCTCCTTTTATGCATTGCTTTGTCTTTTTCGCATAGACAAAACCCCGCCGGTGTATTCACCAACGGGACCCTGTGTTAAATGGTGCGCCGTAAGGGATTCGAACCCCTGGCCTTCTGATTCGTAGTCAGACACTCTATCCAGCTGAGCTAACGGCGCAAAATCTATTTAATTAAAGACCCAGTCGGTCAAATGGTTAAAAACTCATCTGCCATACCGAATCTACTAGACGCTTTTGAAAAATCAAATGGTGCCCAGAGGCGGAATCGAACCACCGACACGGGGATTTTCAGTCCCCTGCTCTACCGACTGAGCTATCTGGGCAGACCAGCGTTTAGGCCCGTGTTGACCGGACAAGAACTATTATAATGCGTTCTAAAAACCAAGTCAACACTTTCTTAACAAAGTCTTTAAAGTCTGAATTTTCAAAAGAGCACACGCCTTGCAAACAAAGGATTGTATCCATTAAAAAACAAGACTTCACTTTGTTCTTAAAGCGTATTATAGATCTTTTCAAGTTCCTCTTTGTTAAAATGATAATAGGTGTTGCAGAAATGACAGTGCAGTTCTGCCTGACCGTCCTCTTCAATTATAGACTTTAAATCTTCCTTGCCTATACTGATCAGGGCGCCTTCAATACGTTCTCTTGAACAGTCACACTTGTAAGCAACTTCACTCACTTCTGTCACCTTGGTATCGAATTGATTGAGGGCCATTTCAAGAATTTCTTCTCCAGTCATGCCTTCTTCAATCAGCTGTGAAACTGGTAAAAGAACGCGTACAGATATTTCAATTTTATCGAGTACTTCATCCGATGCATTTGGAAGCGGTTGAATAAATATACCACCCGCTGCTGCAACCTTTCCATAATCTTTATCAAAGGATACACCCAGCGAAATAACAGATGGCTGTTGTTCAGAAGTCATATAGTAGTAGGCTAAATCCTCAGCAATTTCTCCGCTCACAAACTCGGCTTGACCAACAAACGGGTCTTTAAGCCCTAAGTCACGAATAACCGTTACATGTCCCTTACCAAGTGAGCCACCTACGTCAATTTTACCATCTGCACGCGCGGGAAGAACCGCGTCTGGATTGCTCGTATAAGCTTTGACATCACCGTTGTTCCAAGCTACTGCAAGGATGTTCTCAACAATGCCATCGCCTTTAAAGCTCAGCGTCAACTTATCTGTGTCATTCTTCATCATTTTGCCCATGATTGAAGCAGCAGTTAGCACCCTGCCAAGACCAGCTGTTGCAAGTGGTGTTGCCTTATGACGCACTCTCGCATCCTCCACCATGTCTGTTGTTATTGCCACGTAAATACGCGTTGAGTAATCTGATGTGACACCAGAATATATTTTACCTTTCATTATATGCCTCCTGAATTTCTTTTTTCCTGATTATAAATAGAACACGTTCTGAACGCTCTCTGACTGATTCATAAGTATCTCCATCTATATATTCAATCAGTTCCAGATGCTTCGGAAGCTGACTGAGTATTGTACTGACCGCATGCCCTTTTAACAGATGGGACTCGAAATGTCTTTCAAATGCACCTGAATCTGTTTCAAAGAAAAGGGTCATATCAAATCGAAGTTTTTCTGCTTGAACGTCATAATCATTTTCCCATATATATGCCATATCTTCATGGGACTCTGCAAAAGTGTTCTGTCCCAGTACGTGTTCCATTTTATATTTGGTGCTCATATCAAATACAAAAAGGCCGCCTGGCTTAAGTCGGTCTTCAACACTCTTAAAAAATGCGCTCAAGTCTTTATTTCCCATCAAATAATTGACACCGTCAAAATAACTCGTTACAGCATCAAATTGATCCTTAATGCGTATATCCCGCATATCCATCATTAAATACCGCACTTTTAGATTTTCTTCAAGTGCAGTCTCCTGAGCATGCACCAGCATATCTTCTGATAGGTCTATGCCTGTAACAACATAGCCTTTTTTCGCAAGTCTGTTTGCCATAGCCCCAGTTCCACAAGCGCAGTCCAGTATGCGAACAGGCTTCAAACCCGCTTTATTAAATATAGTCTCCAGCCCTGCAATCCATTCATCGTATGGAACATGATCCATGATGTGATCATAAACATAGGCCAGTCCTGAATACTTCTCCATTTAAGCACTTCCTTGTCACTTTACTTTTAACCTTTTACGATGCGAATCTAAAGTGCATGCTCATATACCAAAGATATATGACAAGTACACCGATCCATGGGGTGTATGATTTCCACCCCTGAGGCTTTATTTCATTTTCACGCCAAAGCCGCACACCACTTTGAGGTTTCATTCGTTTAAGCTTCTTGAGTTCAAAATGCTCAACGTCAGACATATCAGCTGTACTTATGTCTCCTTTTACAGCAGCCACCGAACCATTATAGTGGCTTAAGACCAAATAATCAACACCTTTGATTTTAAAGGTCGTTTTCTCTTTAAAAAGATACACATCATTACGCAGCACTTTCAATAGCTTTAAAATCAATATCCAAAAAAGCCCTGCAACGACTAGTAGAAAAACCAAACTGCCCAGTAAAGCTGCCGAATCATTGAGCTGTGCCGCTGTTGCTTCAGCTGATTCAACCTGTCCTGCGACCAAGGTCCCTAAATAGCCCGCGATAACAGCAATACCATTGTTTGCCATATGTGCAAGAACGCCAGCCCATATCGAATTGGTTAACTGGACTAGATAGCCAAACACGAGTCCGAGGACAATGGGCCCCAATAAGTTTTGCATATTAAAATGAAAGACCCCAAAAAGCACCGCTGAAATCACCACACCCATTTTGGGATTAACCCCTTTTTCAAAAGCATTCAGCATCATGCCCCTAAAAAAGAACTCTTCACAAATGCCTGCAGATACAGCGATGAGAAAGAAGTACAGTCCCAGCTCTGATGCGGTTGACGCCGTTGGAATTGGCGGGACGATGACCTTGTCTTTTAGACTCAGCAGGTAAATAGTCAGGGTGTTTGCAAAAGCGACGGTTGGCAGAAGGGCAAAAGCAATGGCAACAATAATAAGACCGTGCTTTAAGCGCAGTTTATTCAGGCGCAGTGCTTTTTTCAAATCAACTTTCCTTAAGAATCCCACAACCAGTACTGGGAGCAGTACAAAAACATACTCTGTAATAAATATCCCGCTTTCAAAAGCACGTCCCTGAACATAAGCGCCTGCCGTCATCAGTACAACTGCCATTATAAAATAGGTTAAGTTGGCTTCGAAGATTGAGTAACTGTCTTTCTTCATGCATTTGCCTCCAAATAGCCACGTGTGCATAACAGATTAACGTAGGCCTGAACGCCGTTTAATAAGGTCTCTTCATCAAAGTTAAACCGTGCATTATGAAGTGGGAACACAAAGCCTTTTTCTGCACTGCGTGTGCCTACAAAGAAGAAAACACCCGGTACCGCTTTTTGAAAATATGAAAAATCTTCAGCAATCATCTGAGGGTCAATCATCTCTATATCGCCCTCGCAGGCTCTTACAAGGCTCTCTGTAAGTGCTGGATCATTATTAACAGGCGGATACATCTTTCTGAAATCCCAGTGCACCTTACAGTCATGAGCAATTTCCGTTGCAAGACAGTGCTTCTTCACACTTTCAAATATTGAATCGAATATCTGCTCGTCAAAGGCTCGAATGGTCCCTTCTAAGCGCACGTTTTCCGCAATGATGTTTCTACGCTCTCCACCCTCCATTTTTCCAATTGTTAAAACCGCAGGGGTAATCGGACTCACTTGTCTACTCACAATGGTTTGCAGTCTTGAAATCAGATCTGCTGCAATCACAATGGCATCAATTCCTTTATGGGGCAGTGCACCATGACCACTTTTTCCAGTAATATCGATATCAAATTCACCCGTTTGTGCCATCATTGCACCCGGACGAACGGCAAGTTTGCCGTCTTCAACTTCAGGATACAAGTGTAAGCCGTATATTTCGCCAACGCCATACTTACTCAAAACCCCTTCTTTAACCATAACCTCAGCGCCGCCCGGCCCTTCTTCAGCAGGTTGGAATATAAGCAATATGTTTGCATTTAATCGGTCTTTATTCTGTGCAATATGCTTGGCAAAAACAAGCAATGTCGCCATATGACCATCGTGTCCGCAGCCATGCATATATCCTTCATTTTTTGACTTGAAATCAAGCCCTGTTTCTTCCTTCATGCTCAGTGCGTCCATATCGCTTCTAAAGGCAATCACAGGCAGCGATGGGTCCTTTTCAACATAACCAAGTACACCCGTGGTTGCCACACCTGTTTCAACAGCAATCCCGTATGCTATTAAACACTTTTCGATGTAAGCTGCAGTCTTCTTTTCTTCAAAACCGGACTCCGGAATTTGATGGAGTGCACGTCTGTGTTCCTTTATCTCTTCTTTATATAGCTGAATATTCGCCTCTATTTTCATATCAAAGCCTCTTTCTATTCGTTTAATCTAATAATGTGCTTACTTAAAAGCCTGCATCTTGCAGACTTGATGAAAACTTCAATAGTCCCAAGCTTTTGCCTTAAGTTGAACCGCTCATCAGTACAGACATATTTGAGCTCATCCCTTAGGTAGTGCTTCACATTTTTCACTTTGCTTGGCACTGGTAAGTTGCGGTCAAATATCTTTCTTCTTGCACCCAACATTATATAGCAATAAGAACCCCCTATCAAACTCAGCCCCTTAGATTTATGACAAAGTTTTCATGATTGCTGTTGCTATGTCCATTGATTGATGTTAATATATTAGATAATTTAGGCGAGGGGCGCAACAATGCCCGGTCTGAATCAAATTTAATATTGATATGATGTCTTGCATTTGAGGGAATGTATCTAAATCCGGTTCTTATATCCGGTATAGACATGTCGAGTGACAGTATACTATCGCTTTGGAGGTTCATTCTTATGAAAAAAGTCAACGTTGCCATTGTTGGTGCAACTGGTAAGGTTGGTCGTACATTCTTGAAGGTTCTTGAAGAACGTGACTTTCCTTACGAAAATCTCTATTGCTTTTCCTCTGCAAAATCTGCTGGTCAAGTTGTAACATGTAAAGGCCAGGAAATTGTTGTGGAGGAACTGACAGAAAACTCGTTCGACCGTGACATCGATATCGCTTTATTCTCTGCTGGTGGTAGCGTAAGTGAAAAATTTGCGCCTATTGCGGCGGAAAAAGGTGTTGTCGTGGTGGACAACAGCAGTACTTTCCGTATGGTTCCCGATGTACCCCTAGTGGTACCTGAGGTGAATCCTGAGGAAATATTTAATCATAATGGCATAATTGCCAACCCGAATTGCTCTACAATTCAAGCTATGGTTGCTTTAAAACCGCTTCAAGATGCATTTGGTCTGAAGCGCGTAGTTTACTCTACTTACCAAGCCGTATCCGGTTCTGGTGTAAAAGGTGTGAGAGACCTTGAAGAGGGACTAAAAGGCAATCAGCTCATGGAAGCCTATCCGCATCCAATTTCAAAAAACTGCCTGCCTCATATTGATGTTTTCCTTGACAATGGGTATACCAAAGAAGAGATGAAAATGATTAATGAGACAAAGAAAATTCTGAAGGATGATGCCATCAGAATTACAGCGACTTGCGTTCGTGTGCCTATCTTTGACAGCCACAGTGAATCTATTAATGTGGAGTTTGAGAAACCATACGATCTGAAGGAAGTTTTTAAGCTGTTTGAAGCCATGCCTGGTCTTGTAATCCAGGATGACCCTGCAAACAACGTTTATCCTCTGGCTGACAATGCAGCGGGACTTGACGAGGTTTTTGTAGGTCGTATTCGTCGTGACGAATCTGTTGAAAATGGTCTAAATTTCTGGTGCGTTGCTGATAATATCCGCAAAGGTGCAGCCACAAACGCTGTACAAATTGCTGAATGCCTTATTGAGAAAATGTAATTCTCATTAGTAAGGTGTGCTAAACTGATATTATACGTTTTTTGAGCACATATATTGAATAATTTAAGAGCAACTTGCGTACCTGCTCTTTTGAGTGAGAAGAGCAGTATGCAAGTTTTCAACATTAACTTAAAAGCTAATGTGATGAATATGAAAGGGTGGACATTATGTCTATATTATTTAAAGGTTCAGGCGTTGCGATCGTAACACCGTTTAATGAAGAAAACCAAGTCGATTATAACAAGCTGGGTGAACTCCTGGATTGGCATATTGAAAACGATACGGATGCCATTGTCATTGTTGGAACAACAGGCGAAGCCCCAACACTGGATGACGATGAGCATAAAGAGGTTATCAAGTACGCTGCTGAGAAAGTTGCAGGCAGAATTCCAGTCATTGCAGGTACAGGCTCAAACAACACTGCACATGCAATTATGATGAGTCAGCATGCTGAGGCTGTTGGCGCCGATGGCGTACTCCTTGTTACTCCTTATTACAACAAGTCTACACAGCGTGGTTTGATTGCGCACTTTGAAGCAATTGCAAACAGCATCAACATTCCATGCGTTCTTTATAATGTACCTGGCAGAACTGGCATCAACATCGATGCCCCAACCGTAGCTGCTCTGGCAAAACACCCAAATATTTGCGGTATCAAAGAAGCCAGTGGCAATATTTCACTGGTTGCTGAAATTGCACGTGTTATACCAGATGATTTCGGTCTTTGGTCTGGTAATGATGATATGATTGTTCCGCTTATGTCCCTCGGAGGCCATGGCGTTATTTCTGTTGTCGCAAACCTTATGCCGAGGGAAACTCACAAAATGGTAATGGACTACCTTAAGGGTGATGTAGCTGCTTCAAGAGATTTACAGCTTGAAATGAAGCCACTGATTGATGCATTGTTCTGTGAAACAAACCCTATTCCAGTTAAAGAAGCACTGAATATTATGGGCAAAGAAGTTGGGCCGCTCAGACTGCCGCTTGTTGAAATGTCGCAGTCAAACAAAGCACGTCTTGAGGCTGAACTTAAGGCAATAAAACTCATATAGGAGGTCTTCATGGTAGATATTATTTTGACAGGTTCCGGTGGTGCCATGGGCAAAACACTGGTTGAGCTCATTAATGAAGCGCCGGATTTACAGGTCACAGCTGGCGTTGACCGCACAATACACGACCAGTATGATTTTCCACAGTTCACGTCTTTTACTGAGGACGTGAAAGGAGATGTCATCATCGATTTCTCCCACTATACTTTTGTGCCTGAAATACTGGACTTTGTTGAGCAGTCAAAAATACCTGCAGTCATCTGTACGACTGGTCTCACAGATGATATTCTGACACGTATTGACACGCTTTCAAAAACAGCCCCCCTATTCAGATCCGGCAACATGTCTCTAGGCATTAACCTGCTGATTAGTCTGGTGAAAAAAGCGACGGCCGTTCTTCAGGACAGCTTTGATATGGAAATCATTGAAAAGCACCACAATAAGAAGGTGGATGCACCAAGCGGCACTGCAAAGATGATTGCAAATGCTATGCAGGAAGTCATTGATAAAGACACGTCTTTTATTTACGGACGTTCTGGTAATGAAGCTAAAAGACAATCTGGTGAAATTGGTATTCATGCTGTACGTGGTGGAACCATTGTCGGTGAACACGACGTCATTTTTGCCGGTATTGATGAAATTATAGAAATTAAGCACACTGCAGCTTCTAAAAAGGTTTTTGCACAAGGTGCACTCCAAGCTGCAAAGTACATGAAGGGCCGAACTGCCGGTCTATATGATATGAACGATATACTATAGGAGGAAAAACATGTCACAGCAATATGATCTGACTAACCCATACGAAATCGCAAAATTTATTAAGGATGCTACTAAAAGCACACCTGTTAAAGCCTATATTAAAGGAGATCTTTCAGCTGCAGATGCAAGTAATGTGCGTCTATTTGGTCAAGGAGACTTCTACGTTGTATTCGGAGAGTCTACAGCTGTAGGTTCATTTATCGAAGCAAATGAAGCTAAAATTGAGGACTGCGAACTTGAAAATGACCGCCGCAACTCTGCTATTCCACTACTTGATCTTAAGTATCAAAATGCGCGTATCGAGCCAGGTGCAATGATTCGTGATCGCGTTGCAATTGGCGCAAATGCAGTCATTATGATGGGCGCTGTTATTAATATCGGTTCTGAAATTGGCGAAGGTACAATGATTGATATGAACGCTGTCCTAGGGGCACGTGCAACAATCGGAAAGAACGCACACGTTGGTGCTGGCGCTGTTATCGCAGGGGTTCTAGAGCCACCTTCAGCAACACCAGTTATCATTGAAGACGATGTTCTTATCGGTGCAAATGCAGTTGTTCTTGAAGGCGTTCGCGTTGGCAAAGGTGCAGTTGTTGCAGCCGGCTCCATTGTTACTGAAGATGTACCCGCAGGTTCTGTAGTAGCAGGCGCACCAGCAAAAGTCATTAAAACCGTTGATGCAAAGACAGCAGAAAAAACTGAACTGCTTGATGACCTTCGTGGATAATTTATATTGAATTTAAAGATGCTGGAATGCGTGTTTATACACACTTTTTCAGCATCTTTTTTATATTCTAAAAATGCCAGCTTTAAACCCTAAAAAGCTGGTAGAAAAAAGGCATATGCACTTATCTTGTTTGAAAGTAAAACACCTTTTTAAACGACCCACATCTACGAGACTATTGTGGTTCTACTTGCCAAATAGCGCAAGAATATTCTCAAATTTCCCCTTTAAACCCTTCAAAACACTTACTCTAAGAAAAGTATTCATAATTTCTCACTATTTTTGTGATATTTATGAAATAATATCGATTTTAATGTTGACATATGCCTACTTCGTGTGTACTGTATATTGTATACAAGGCGATATTTGTGATACTTATTACCCGATCGATGAAATTTCAGGAGGACAAAATGGAAGCTTGGAAAGAGTTTAAAAAAGGTACATGGACAACTGATATAAATGTTCGTGATTTTATACAACGCAACTACACACCTTATGAAGGTGACGATTCATTTCTGGCACCTGCTACAGAACGAACAAAAAAACTGTGGTCAATTGTTGCTGATTTAATGAAGGAAGAAAACAGTAAAGGCATTCTGGATGCTGATACAAAAGTCATTTCGACTGTATCCTCCCACGGTGCAGGTTATATTGATCAAGATCTTGAAAAAATTGTTGGTCTGCAGACAGACAAACCGCTTAAGCGCGCACTCATGCCATTTGGCGGCATTCGTGTTGCCAATAACGCACTGGAGTCTTACGGATACAAGATGGACCCTGAAACAAAATCTATGTTTGATCTGAAATACAGAAAAACACACAATGATGGTGTTTTCGATGCATATACAGACGATATGCGCTCTGCACGTAAAACCGGTATCATTACTGGTCTACCCGATGCTTATGGCAGAGGCCGTATCATTGGCGACTACCGCCGCGTTGCCCTATACGGGGTTGATCGTCTGATTGAGGAAAAACATAAAGAGAAGAAACTGCTGATGCTTGATGTTATGGAAAGCAAGCTGATTCGTCAGCGCGAAGAACTAACTGAGCAGATTTACGCTTTAAAAGAACTTAAAGACATGGCCAAGGCTTATGGCATGGATATTTCAAAGCCCGCTAAAAACACTCAAGAAGCTATTCAGTGGACATATTTTGGTTATCTTGGTGCAATTAAAGAACAAAACGGTGCCGCAATGTCTCTGGGGCGTGTTTCAACTTTCTTAGATATTTATATTGAACGTGATATTGAAACAGGTGTGCTAACTGAATCTCAGGCACAAGAACTTGTTGATGATTTTGTGATAAAGCTGCGTATGGTGCGGTTCTTAAGAACACCTTCTTACAATGAACTCTTCTCTGGTGACCCAACTTGGGTAACAGAAGCAATTGGTGGTATGGGACTTGATGGTCGTACCCTGGTTACTAAAAACAGTTTTAGAATGCTGCATACGCTTACAAACCTTGGTCCTGCTCCAGAGCCTAACCTAACAGTTCTTTGGTCACCTAGATTGCCAAAGGCATTTAAGGATTACGCAAGCAAAATTTCTATTGAAACGAGCTCAATCCAATACGAAAACGACACACTCATGATGGCTGATTACGGAGATGACTACGGTATTGCCTGCTGCGTATCTGCAATGCGTATCGGTAAGCAAATGCAGTTCTTCGGTGCACGCGCTAACCTAGCCAAAGCCCTGCTATACGCAATCAATGGTGGTCGCGATGAAAAAACCGGTGAGCAAATCACCCCTCTATTCGCACCTGTAACAAGCGATGTTTTAGACTATGATGACGTGATGGACCGCTTTGACCAAATCATGGACTGGCTTGCTCAACTGTACATCAACACGCTTAATATCATTCACTATATGCATGACAAATACGCTTATGAAAAATTGCAAATGGCCCTGCACGACAAGGATGTTTTTAGAACGTCAGCGTGCGGTATTGCCGGCCTTTCAGTTGTAGCAGATTCGCTTTCTGCAATTAAGCATGCTAAAGTTAAGCCTCTACGCAATGCAGAGAATCTGATTGTCGATTACGAAATTGAGGGCAATTACCCGCAATTCGGAAATGATGACGACCTCGTTGATACATTGGCTAATGAAATTGTTGAGCGCTTTATGAGCAAACTCAGAAAGCACAAGACGTACAGAAGCTCTGTACCGACACTTTCAATCTTGACAATCACTTCAAATGTCGTGTACGGTAAGAAAACAGGGAATACACCAGATGGTCGTAAAGCTGGCGAACCATTTGCACCAGGTGCAAATCCAATGCATGGACGAGACAAAAATGGCGCACTTGCGTCAATGGCATCTGTTGCAAAACTACCTTATGAACATGCAGAAGACGGTATCTCTTATACCTTCTCAATTGTTCCAGGTGCACTGGGTAAAGATGATGACACGCGTGTCAACAACTTAACGGGTCTGCTTGATGGTTATTTTGAAAGTGAAGGCCATCACATCAACGTCAATGTATTTGACAGAGAAACCCTAGAAGATGCTATGGAGCATCCTGAACTCTACCCACAGCTTACAATTCGAGTTTCTGGATATGCGGTAAACTTCGTCAAGCTAACACGCGAACAGCAGCTTGATGTCATTAATAGAACATTCCACACAAGATAAACCAGATTGAAGTCGAAAGGTGTGATGTGTCATGAAAGGATTTATTCACTCATATGAAACCTGTGGTGCTGTCGATGGACCCGGTATACGCTTTGTCGTCTTTACTCAAGGCTGCCCGCTGCGCTGCAAATTCTGTCATAACCCAGACACCTGGGATCCAAAAGCTGGTACTGAAACAGACAGTTCGGATTTAGTTGACAAGATTTCACGCTATGAAACTTTTATGCGCAGTACGGGAGGTGGCCTTACTGTCTCTGGCGGCGAGCCACTCATGCAGCCTGATTTTGTATCAGACCTTTTTAGACGCGCTAAAAAGCGCGGCATCCATACAGCGCTCGATACGTCTGGTGCTGCATCAGAAGAAGCCTTAAGGCAGGTTCTTGAATATACAGATCTTATGCTGCTAGATGTTAAATCGACAGATCTTGAAACCTATACAGACATTACTGGAGTCAAGACAGACTTCTTTTCAAGAGCCCTTGAAGTATCCAGCGCCTTCGATGTTGAAATTTGGCTTCGACTGGTCGTGGTTCCCGGCTTCACAGACCGTATGGAAGAAATTGAAAAAATACTGGCTCTTCAGAACCAGTATCCGAACATCAAAAAAATCGAGTTGCTTCCCTTCCACAAAATGGGCGAGTATAAGTGGAAAGAGCTTGGTATTGCTTACACGCTTGAGGATACACCTGAGCCAGATAAGGCCCTTATGGACGCACTCAATGGCGCCCTAGAAAAATAAATACAAATAAAAACCGTAAGACAATGACCCTCATTGTTTTACGGTTTTTTTTACGTTTTATCACGCAGTGCTTTTTTGTCTTCATACATAAAATGGTCTGCCTGTTCAATAAAATCGTGAATTTTTTGAACACCGTCATACTCTAGAAAGCCCTTGCTGATGCTTATGCTATAGGGCTTTTTCTGACTCACGCGTTCAAGGTATCCTTCAATATTTTTTACTGTTTCTTGGGCTTCATGTTCTTTTTTGCCAGGGAAAATAATTAAGAATTCATCGCCACCAATACGACATACAATATCATCATCATGTACCTGGTCCTTTATAGTGCTGGATATTGTGATAATGAGATCATCACCGGCACCATGCCCATATGTATCATTGACAATTTTGAGATTGTTAATATCAATATAACAAATTGTCAGGGCATCTCGCGCTATATCAAAGTCATTTAGGCGTTGCTCTAGCTTCTCAAAGCCAACCCTTCTGTTATAGACCTCTGTCATCATATCTAGCGACGCATACACTGCCAGCTTATTGTTCATTTCTTCAATGCGTTCCAGCATAGTATTGACATCATCTGCTAAGTGAGACACTTCGTCATTTCCATTATTATCAAGCCTCAAGGACAAATCACCACTATGAGCTATCGCATTAATATTGGCACTCAGATTGCTGATTCGCGTTGCAAAATAGCGCACACCAATATATAAAATAATTGAAATAATAATAAAAGTCAGTACCGATGCTCTCAGGACATCGTTAATGGTATCCCTCCCCAGTGCTATAATGGATTGCGGATATGTAAACTGTAAGGCAATTCCCATTGGCATATTACTATAACCGTACTTAAAAAGTGCAGTTTTATAAGACCCGTGATCAAAGACCGCAATCTTATCTGAGTCATCATCAAATGGCTCTGCACTCCCAACCAATTTGAAATCCAGTTCCAGCTTTTGAGCAATGGCGCGTACATCATCAATGTCTAGATAATAAGCAAACACCATGAGTCCTTTTCGAAGAGCCATTTCATCAGTAGTTGTTACCCGCTGGGCTGAAAAAACCAGCGGACGTCCACGGTGCAGTAAAATACCACTCTCGTTTTTATGCAAAATAAGTTCTGCAGTCAAGTCGTCATCTTCAATGGATACGACCCTACCCCCATGGTACTCAAAAATATTGATCGGCTGATCCACGGCATCATAAATAACAATATAATCAAGGCCTTGGTCTTCCATAACACCACTGCTTATATTGGATGCGATATAGGCTGGATTCTGATTATGGATATAGGTATATGTATCATCCCATTCCACCCAATCTGACAAAATAAGCTCTGAACGTGTAATCATATCTTCCATAGCTGACTCAAGGCGCTCAATATTGGCCTGAAGCCGCTCTTCTTCTAAAGTATTATATCCGCGCATGGCGATGCCATTAAAAATACCACTCATTGCACTGAGCCACAAGACTACATAAACAATGAGAAATATCAAAAGTTTTTTTCTCAAACTCATATGGACGCTCCCTTTTATGCCACTTATATAGATTATATCCAAATTGGCTTATCTTATCCATATAAATGACATAGACAATTTTTGTTTTCTAAGTAGCAGACATCCTTTTTCTGAGCCTATTTCATTTCAAAACATAAAAACCAGAACCTTTACTTAGCAGGTTCTGGTTTCATACTTTATGATTTGCAATTTCTTGTTCGTTTTTATTTGTCCACAAAGGCAAAAACATGATCGATGTTGCGCATGTAGTCGCCATAATTCAGACCATACCCTACAATAAACATGTCTGGTATTGTAAATCCAACATAGTCTGGTTCATAAGGCACCTGTCGGCGAGACGGTTTGTCCAAAAGGACGCAACACTTAATGCTGGCAGGATTTCTCTTTGATAGATGTTCAATAACGCCTGTCATTGTAATTGCTGAGTCTGTAATATCATCTACAACAAGAACATCATATTCAGATAGATCATCAACTTTTATATCTTGTGTCACCTTGACACTGCCTGAAGATTCTTCTCCATGACCATATGATGATGTTGTCATAAACTCAATACGTGTTGGCAAATCAATTTTTCTTACTAAATCAGCTGTAAATATGAATGATCCCTTCAACAAAGAAATCACAAGCAAATTCTTTTCTTTATACTCTTCAGTTAGTTGTGCGCCTAATTCTGCAACACGTTTTTCAATGTCTTCTTTTGATACGAGGACTTCGCGCTTTTTATTCTCAATACTCATTCTATTCCCTCCGAATACTTTGTTACTTTCCATTTTACCCAAGGTTCAATAGATGTGTCAACAAAATGCACTTCGATTGAAGTTTTACAAAATTCTTGGAATTTTTAGACAACATCTCCGCAGAGCCCTTAAACCCTTTGTATTGAGAAGAGTGTAAAATGTTTTATCTAATATGTTACATTTTCTTAATTATGATTATTCATTTTTATAATTGTGAATATATTTTAAGTATAGTAAAATCATTTTAGAAAAGTCACACTATTATAAATATGGAGGGGAAGATGGAAAAGGTTAAGGAGTCCTACGTTATGGATCAGAGACGCGTTAAAAATCCGATTTCCAAGGAAACTTTTGCTTTCTTACTGATAACTGGTCTTTTTTTCGGTTATTTGGGGAGCACAATGGGCGTTGATAAAATGTTCAATGTGTTAATGTACACCGCACACGACTTGCTTCTAAATACAGTATTCTTCATAATGGCGATTGCAGTACTGGCTGGTGCACTCTCGGCACTGCTTTCAGAATTTGGCGTCGTCGCACTCATTAATAAGCTTATTTCACCAGTAATGGGACCCATTTACGGCTTACCGGGAGCTGCTTCACTTGGTGCCATTACAACCTTCTTGTCCGATAATCCTGCCATTATTTCACTGGCAAAGGATAAGGGCTTCAACAAATATTTCGAAGACTATCAGACACCTGCCCTTTGCAACTTGGGGACTGCTTTTGGCATGGGACTGATTCTATGTACATTTATGTTCAGTATGGGAAATGGTCTTGAATTTCTTCCTGCTGTTGTAATGGGCTTTATTGGTGCTGTAGCAGGCAGCATTGTCAGTGTTAAACTGATGCTGTCTCAAACAAAAAAATTCTACAATGTATCAAAGGAAGAATTAAAAGAAATCCGTGCAAATAAAAGCAGAAATAAGAGTGTTCAAATGCGTGAAATTCGTGATGGTAGTGCTGTAGAACGTGCTATGGATGCTATGCTCGAAGGCGGGAAGAGCGGCGTAACCCTGGGCATGGATATTATTCCTGGCGTTATTGTTATAACAACCATGGTCATGATACTCACAAAGGGACCAAGTATTGTTGACGGGCTACCCGTTTATAAGGGCGTTGCCTATGAAGGCGTTGCACTCATTCCAAAACTCGGACAACTGGTTTCACCTATACTAAAACCACTCTTTGGGTTTGTGAGTCCTGAAGCCATTGCCTTTCCAGTTACTTCTCTTGGTTCCGTCGGTGCTGCACTGGGACTTGTTGGCCCCTTCCTTCAAGAAGGTCTTATTGGAGCCAATGAAATTGCGGTTTATACAGCCATGGGCATGTGCTGGAGCGGATACCTTTCAACACACGTTGGCATGATGGACGCACTCGGCGTAAGACAACTCACCTCAAAAGCAATTCTGTCCCATACCATAGGCGGTCTTGTAGCAGGCATTGTTGCCCATTATGGTTTTGTCCTCATCAGGCTATTTTAATTTTGTAGGCACTGTATTCTAAAACAATAAGGCAGATATGACATTGGTGATTCAATGCGCATATCTGCCTTTTATTTTAGATT
Organism: uncultured Acidaminobacter sp.; assembly: GCA_963676345.2. Classification (GTDB taxonomy): domain Bacteria; phylum Bacillota; class Clostridia; order Peptostreptococcales; family Acidaminobacteraceae. The sequence goes on along the minus strand of CAXXTS010000006.1, from coordinate 850,725 downwards.
CCTATATTTGATTCACATGGCTCTAAAATGGTTCTAAGAGGATGACACGAAACATTTGCCCCTGCTTTATGCATCTGTTAAATGCGCAGCCAGTTCTTCTACACATGCGTTTACATCATGGCATACACACGGATAGATTATATCAGGCCGTTCAATAACAAGTACTGTCATGCCCAGTTCTCGTGCAGCAGATATCTTGTCCTCAAAGCCGCCCACTGTTGAAGAAGCCTTTGTGACAAGATATTTCGCATTAAACCGCCTTAACATGGCAAGGTTCATTTCTTTTGAAAAAGGGCCTTGCATAGCAATAATTTGATTGGGTCTTAACCCCAACTTCACACACGCTTCTAAAACGGATACAACAGGTAAAACACGCGCTGTGAGGCGTTCTGGGGCAAGTGTGTCAACAAAAGGCTTAAGCCGTCTGCTGCCAATAGTCAGAAAAATATGTCCTTCCGTCTGGCTCAGCCACTTGGCTGCATCCTCATAACTTTTAATATAGACGATCCCCTTTTCGGCCTCTGCTTTTAAATCGGGACGCTCATATCTCAAATAGGCAATTCCAGCCTCTTCAGCCGCAGCAATAGCATTCTCCGAAGCGGCTACCGCATAAGGATGTGTCGCATCAACCAGCATTCTAATTTGCCTCTCTTCAATAAGAGCGACCATTTCTGACTGGTCTAGATGTCCGACTCTATGCTCGATATTTTCATGAACAGGCAAGCGCTCGCCTCCGTATTCTGAAACTGCAGTCATGATTAATCGATGACCAGACTTGGCAATTGCTGTTCCCAGCGCTCTGCCATCCTGTGTTCCAGAAAGCATTAGAATCATACAGCATAACCCCTTGGTGTTACCATTTTTCCATCTTTAATATAAGACTTTTTATTGCCGATGATAACCATGCTAAACATGTCAATTTCTTGGTTTAGCATGTCTTCCAGTGTTGTTACAACAACCGACTGATCCGCACGCTTGGCGTTTCGAACAATACCCACCGGTGTCGAGCTGTCTTTTGATTTCATCATAATTTCACGTGCTTCAACAATTTGAGTTTGTCTTCCCTTTGATCTTGGGTTGTAAAGTGCAATGACAAAATCCCCTTCTGAAGCATGGTGGAGTCTTTTCTTAATCAGTTCCCAGTCTGTCAATAGATCACTCAAGCTGATAACTGCGTAATCATGCATTAATGGCGCACCCAGGCAAGCTGCCGCTGCATTGGCTGCTGTGATTCCTGGAACCACTTCAATCTCAATTGAATCATCAGCCATTTCCAGCATAATACCTGCCATGCCATATACACCAGCGTCCCCACTGCTTACTAGGGATACTGTCTTGCCACTCTTAGCCAGTTCAAGAACGTGGGCACAGCGGTCAACTTCTTTACGCATGCCTGATGATGATACTTCTTGAGTTTCGATAAGATCTTCAATCAGATTGATATATGTTTTGTATCCAACAATAACATCACTGCTTTTTATAGCTTCCACTGAAGCAGGCGATCTGTACTCTGGTAGTCCAGGACCGATCCCTATAACATAAACTTTTCCTTTATTTTGCATGTTCTTCCTCCCAAATGGCAATGGTTACGCCCTGATCCGCATATCGGTAAAGACGCATGTATCCTTTATTTGATGCGAGCATAGCACATGGTTCTGCAACAGCTCTGACGCCAATGGTCTTTTCGACAAAATCAGAGCCTGCAAATTGCGCCTGTACAGCTTTTATTTTATCCAGTTCAACAATTTCAAGAGGAATGTCAAGCTGATGACTGAGCGCTATAATGCCCTCTTCCTTCGATTTAAGCTCAATGGTTGCTAGCTTTTTAACTGCCCTAGAGCTTACATGAGCACGACGACACGCAGCCGAGAACACCTCCAAGATCACCTCAGCGCGCACGCCCCTTCTACAGCCAATACCGACCGTTAAAGATGTTGGTATAAGCTGTACTGTGTTTTTAGGCAAAACCAAGTGATCCGCAGATATAAATATTGCACCTACATCTTTGGCACTTGCCTGCGCTTCAAACTTTTTTACTTCTAACTGCATGGGGCCATCTACAGGTATGAGCTTAAGGCCCTGAGTCAACATGTCGTTTTGAATGCCTATGCGCTTGGGATGATAAAACACATGTATCACGCCGCCGTCGACGCCAACTGCGGTAACATCCTTTGCAGCTTCCATGCTGGAAATTTCCGCACCTAGGCGCTTTGCAAACATATCCACTGCCAGACGCCCCTGTACATCAGAAGCCGTTGTGATGACTGGCGTCGCCCCCACTGTCTGTGCAACCTTATGCGTCAGCGCGTTTGCGCCTCCCAAATGTCCCGACAAGAGAGAGATAGCATGTGTCCCCATTTCATCCATGACAACAATAGCCGGGTCGCTTGTCTTATCCTTGATATAGGGTGCAATGCTTCTGACAACAATACCTGTCGCCATTATAAAAACAATACCGTCATAAGACTCGAACAGCTTCCCAGCAAAAGCGCCAAATGGCTTTTCTATGAGCTGATCTTGATTCCTCGACCATTTAGATTTTGTATATAGTGTCCCGCCAATTTTGTCACAAAGCGTTCTGCCAAGCTCCGCTGCGCCCTTAGTCAGTGTCACTATAGCCAGTTTCATGATTTTGCAGTCCTGTATTCGTGTGTAAAGCCAGGGTCATAAAGCTTTGAGAGCTCGTAGTCTGTGTCTAAGAAATCGCCTACCAGAATTTGTGCAGTCTTGGTAATGCCTGCTTCTTTTACTTTGAGAGCAATATCTTCAAGTGTGCCTGTAACAATTTTCTGGTCAGGCCATGTTGCACGCTGCACAACTGCAATGGGTGTCGTAACCGCATAGTGATGTGTCAGCCGCTCAACTACATTTTCAATCATTTGAACAGAAAGGAAAATCGCCATTGACGCCTGATGCGAAGCGAGCTTTTCAAGCGCCTCCGCTTCTGGAACTGGCGTACGTCCTTCAAGTCGTGTACAAATAACAGTCTGTGATACGCTTGGAAGTGTAAACTCCTTCTTAAGTGCCGCCGCTGAAGCGACGAATGAGCTCACTCCAGGTGTAATATCTACATCAATGCCATGAGCAGCAAGTCTGTCAATCTGTTCCTTAATTGCGCCGTAAATACTTGGGTCTCCCGTGTGGAGTCTCACAACCGTCTTGTCTGCTTCAAGACCTTCTAGCATTACTTCAATAACTTCATCTAGAGTCATAGACGCTGAGTTATGGATTTGAGCATCTGCTTTACGCCATTTCATAACTTCTGGATTTACCAGCGAACCTGCATAAATAAGTACATCCGCTTCTTCAACCAGTCTGCGTCCTTTAAGTGTCATTAGGTCTGGATCGCCAGGGCCTGCACCGATTATATATACTTTTTTCATTAGAATCCCTTCCTTTTAACGATCATCGTTGAAAGATATGGTACATTGCCTTCTTTAAGTACGTTCACATCTGTTGTAACCTGCTGAATATCTGTCGAGCATTTGCTGATCATGACAAACTTGTCTTCCAGGCCTTTCTCTTCAAGAATTTCAGCTAGACGTGCGCTGTCATGAGAAGGCTTCATAATTACGACATTGTCATAGTGTTCAAGCGCTTGCTCTGCAGATGCACAGCCATGCTTGAGAGGTACAATACCAAAAGTCTCTTCCCAAAGTGCAAGCGGTAAATTTTGGTTTGCCGCTACAGCACAGAAAGACGTTATGCCAGGGATTGTTTCCACTGCAACGCCTTCTTCAAGAAGCGGTAGAAGGTACATATATGTGCTGTAAACCGTTGGGTCACCCAGTGTTAAAAATGCAACATTTTGGCCGTCTCTAACGCGCTCTGATATGATTTTAGCGTTCTTTTTCCAGGCCTGCATCATGACATCATGGTCATGAACCATTGGAAACTCAAGTGTTAGAATTTCAGTTTTTTCCGGAATATAGTCTTTGGCAATTTCAAATGCAAAACTGCCCTTGCCGTCACGTGCTTCTGGACAAACAAGCACCTGTGCCGCTTCGATTGCCTTAATCGCCTTAACTGTTATTAAATCTGGATCGCCAGGGCCTACACCTATACCTACAAATTTACCTGCCATTGTATTGCCTCCTATACTTACTTCGTCGCCGATAATATATAAATTGGATTCATTGCTTCCATGAGTGTTACCGTTCCAACGGGTCTGCCTCTTGAAACCTGCATTTGAATCACTTCAAATTCTCTATAATTCATGGCCTTAATAGCCTCTGTAGCTCTACCTAAATTCTCAATGGTAACGATATTCACCACAAGACGTCCACCTAAAACCAAATGGTCATAAGCGTATTTTATAATGTCCTGCATTTGACCGCCTGAGCCGCCAATGATAATAGCGTTATACAATTCATCTGGAAGGGCTTCTGGTGCAAGACCTAAAATCGGTGTGATATTGTGAATTTCAAACCGTTTAATATTTTCCAAAAATACTTCATAAGCTTCGTTATGTCTTTCAATGCCCCAAACATGCCCTTCAGATGCACAAAGCGCTGCTTCAACGGTAATAGATCCTGAACCTGCACCAATATCAAGGACTTTTGCATCACGTTCTAAACGCAACTTCGACAGGGTTACTGCACGCACTTCCGATTTTGTCATCGGTGCCTTTCCCCTATAAAATGATGCATCCGGTAGTCCTGGACCTTTATACAGCACTTGCTTCACCTCTTCTAACTATTTTTTCAACTTTGTCTACAAATAGTGCCCTGAAGCTTTCCAGTGCACCTAAACCCTTCACAACCGGTGTAACTTGATATGCTTCACGCTTTAGAACATTTACCCATGAATCGTCATCAGGTCCAGCCATATCATTTTGAGCGTGGTCGCCTGCAACAAGCATAAATGGGAGTATGCCCCATTTGGAGTTTTTGTCCATGTACGGCATGGAGTGCTCCAAATTTGGAAATGACTCAAGTGCGGCTACACGCATGTTCTTGTTTTGCATTTCAAAATGCAGCTGCAGACAGCTATAAGTCGCATTGGCCGGATGGTGTGTACCGTGTCCCATCAGGAGCCACTGATCGACTTGTTCAAGGTCACTTAATAGTGATAGTTCCTTGTCAAGTGCACCTAAAACTGCACCATAGTCTTCTTCAGTATATAGAAGCGGTTCACCAAGGATCAGCTTCCCACTATAATGATGCTTGGCCCTTGCAACGGCACGCTGAACTTTTTCATATTCGTATCCAGGCATAATATGCAGGGGCTGAAGATATATTTCATCAAATCCATCTTCGATCATTTTTTTGAGTGCTTCCTGCTCTGTATCCATATGAAAATGGTCTCTGTCTTTCAATTTCTTGATGATACGTCTTGATGTAAACGCCTGTCTTACTTCAAATGCATCAAACTTTTGTGTTATCGCATTAAAAACCGAATCGATGCAGCTTGTGCGTGCATCTTCATAACTGGTTCCAAAGCTGACAACTAGAATGCCCTTTTTCATGCCTTACTCCTTTTTTAGAATTACAACCACAAGGTCAGAGAACTGCTTTGTCCCAAGTGCCTCAGGTGTATAGCAAGTGATCCTCTCATCCTCATAGGATAGGTTCTCACCAACGTATATCTTAACATCATCTATTCCTGATTCCAGCAAGCTGGTTGCTATGGCCGCAGGCGTATTGACCTGATCTGTTAGAAGTCCTACGGACTCGTACTGAAGCACAAGGCTTGAAAAATCCAGTACTCTTCCATGAACACTTCCTATATAACTGTTTTGATAAACCATGCCGATTTGACTGTACATGTACTGGAGTGAACTGATACCGGGAATAACCTCAAATTGATCTTCATCAAAGTGCTTTTTTAAATACGAGAGCAGACTGAAAAAACCAGTATCACCTGAAACAGCAACCACAACAGGCAGATAGTCCATATGGGTTCGAATAATTTCAGGTAGCTTAGTCAGTTGCCCCTCTACGCCAACGAGATGCTTCCCACTGTCCGCAAAAGGCTCTAGGTGACGCTTTCCACCTATGATCATTTCCGCACTGTCCAGCGCCTTACGCGCTGCAGGTAAGACATACTCTGGATTGCCTGGCCCCATTCCTACAATTTTGAACTTCATAATTTAAATCCCTCTTCCAGTGTATCTGCATGCGAACACCGTCCCAAATAGCCATGTGCCTTGGTAAACAAGATCGTGCCTACTTCAATTTCACCATGCACACGCTCCTTGCAACGCTTTGAAATAGCACCTGCGATTTGGTCAAAAACTGAACCGTACCCTTGTTCAACTATATACTCAATGGCTTCATCAGTCGTTCCTGATGCCATAACGCACTTAATCAGTTCAACGGGTGCTTCAAGAAGTGCCAAGTGGGCTGCAAGGGTTTCCATGCGACCATCAGCGTATTTGCTGTGTGTCTGAAAAATCCCCGAAGCAACTTTAACCATTTTTCCGAGGTGACCTACCCATAGTATTTTTTTTACACCCTGACGCGCTGCTTCATCCATCATAAATCCAATGAAGTTACTGGTCTTAACCAGATGCTTTTCATTAAGCCCGATTTCTCTTGCATAATCTCTACCATAATTTCCTGGTGCGTATATTATGGAATCCACGGATTCTTCGGTGAGCATTTTGAGTTCTATGCACATAGTAGCCTTAAGTGCCTCCTCTGACATGGGCTCAACAATACCACTGGTGCCAATAATTGATAGCCCGCCTACAATGCCCAGCTTAGGGTTAAAGGTCTTTTTAGCACGTTCAAGCCCTTCCGGTGCTGAAATGGTCACCTCTACGCTCGAGGTGGTCCCCATCACAGATGCCACTGCTTTTTTGATCATTTCACGAGGTACAGGATTGATGGCCGGCTCACCAACGGCTGCAGGCAGGCCCTTCTTTGTGACCGTCCCTATGCCGATGCCGCCTTTTAGTGCATACGCAGCACTCGCTCTCACTTCAGCGTATATTTTCATACCATGTGTCACATCTGGATCATCGCCGCCGTCTTTGACAACCGCGCATCTTGCATACTCACTTGTCAGCTCAACATCTTCAATGGGAATGTCTAGTATCCATCCCTTGGGTGTGTCAATTTCAATATGACTGAGCTTTTTCTGATAGCGCAGCATCCAAGCCGCAGCTTTTGCAGCAGCGGTTGCACAAGATCCTGTCGTATATCCATAGCGCAGTTTTTTACCATCTTTCTCAATAAACCGCTCCATTTTTTCATCCCCTACAACTGATAAAGCATTGCATTGATAATTGTCGCTGCAACTGGGCTTCCGCCCTTTCTGCCACGTACAACAATATACGGAATATCCATGGTTCTAAGCAGTTCTTTTGACTCGGCTGCACCTACAAATCCAACGGGCACACCTACAATAAGAGCTGGTTTGATATTGCCCTTTTTTATTTCTTCAATCAGCGTAAAAAGTGCAGTTGGTGCATTGCCGATTGCAAATATTTTCGTGTTCACATCTTTACACGCTTTTTCAATTGCTACCATGGAACGTGTAATGGCTCTTTCCTTCGCTTCTACTACAACATCTTCATCATGTACCCGGTGGTATACTTTGCCACCATATTCTCCAAGCTTGCGCTTGTTAATGCCTGCCATAACCATGTTTGTATCTGCATATATGTCAGAACCCTCTCTAAGGGCCTTCATGCCCGCTTCCACCGCTTGTGGATGAAATTCCAACAGGTCCGCATACTCAAAGTCTGCTGTAGTATGGATGACACGCTTTACGATTGGGGCCGTTTTTTCGTCAAAATCATGTGGTCCCATTTCTTTAGTAATAATCTCAAAGCTACCTTTTTCAATATCCATAGGCTTTCTTACATAGTTATCAAGCAGTTCTTTATGGTCCATAATTCCCTCCAAAAATAAAATCCGGCTCTGAGAGCCGGATTCGCGCAATATCATATTTCAAGTTGGAAACAGTAATACTGAAACGCCTCCCAACTCACACCCTGTAGCTGTAGAACATCAAAATCGTAACAGGCAGGTTTCCTGGCTCGCGTGTCCCCCAAATAACGCCTTCCCGCCCGGTTCTCGAACAGTGGATAAATTATTTGGCAACGCTTACAGTAGCAGGGGCTGCATCGGAATCCCACCGAACTTCCCTATTAACCCTTCCGGGCACCTGTGACGTTTATATCGTTTTCCCGATTATTATATTACATAATTTCAATATGAACAAGGTAAAGCATCAACCTATACTGATAAATTTATACTTTTGTAGACTGTTTCTATCCAGTTTTCTTCAACTGCTTACAGGATATGTATAAAAACCCTGTTTGCTTTAGGCCATAAAAACTATAGGAACATACCTGCTGGCTCTTCATTTCACTTTAGTTTTCAAGGGTATCATCTAATGGTTCAATCGTGTATTCAACCAGGTTCTTGTCTACTGTGAAAGCTTCTTTGATATCTTCTGCACGTCCTGCTGGAATAGTGATTGTATTTGGATTGCCATCGCTGATAAAACGCTTATCCGGATGCTTTCGGTAGTCATCTAGCCAATGAATCATTTGGAAGTCACCATCGCCAGATTGCACACGCATAATAGCAAGCGGGTCAAAGCTCTTGTCATATACTGAAACCTCGGGTTTCCAGCCTACTAATAAAATAGCTTCATGTTCATACCGTGTTCCTTCATAGGTACCACTTGTAACAAGATTATACAAGGACTGCTCTTTTGGTCGCTTACCAAATGGAAGCGCCAGTGTCTTTATTTTGTAGTCGGTTATTCTTTCTTCCAGTTCTTTTACATTTCGCCCCAGTGTTTTTTGTATACCACCAGCATCTAGCTCAGTTAAATCTTCGTGCCCATAGCTGTGGTTACCGACTTCAAAACCATTTTCAACCAGCCAGTTGAGCTTATAATCAACCCAATCTTTTTGACCAAAAGGAATGCCGCCATTTACAAAAAAACTCCCCTTCAGCGCCCAGTCTGGATGCTGTTTGTTAAACGCTTGTATAATGCCTACTGCACAATTTGGATCGATAACTTGTTCGTTGTCTACCTCAATTAGATTGAAATTTGATTTATTGCCGTCATCAAAAGTCAGGACAATTGGCGTATATCCTGCTGGGACATCAATATTTCCTGCTACATAATCTGACAAGTTAACCGGTCTAAATCCCATTTCATAATATGTATTCAAATCTGCCCTGAAGGACTCAGGTGTGCGCACGTATGCTGAATTCTTAGACCCTAGGCCGTGGTACATTACAACCATAACCTCACCCAGTTCATTTGGTTTATACGCTTCAAGCTCTGCACTGGTCAGAAGACCTGGTTCTACTTGCTCTATTTCCGAGGTGCTGACCTCGTCACCCTCAGCACTGCCCGTTTCATTTACAGTTTCATCCGTTTCAGAATTCGCCTCTACTTGGCCTGTTTCTTCACCCTCTTGTACTTGATCCGAGTCTTGTGCTGCTGTTTCTTCCACATCTTGAACGGCTTCCGTTTGGACCGTTTCTGTTTGCGTACTTTCCTCTTGCTGCTTTTTTTCTATATTTGAACTCTGCGCAGTGCATGCACTTAAAATGAGCGTTGCGGACACTGCTGCTACCATGAGCATTCTTTTTGTTTGCATTATTTCCTCCTGAATTCTAAAACACCATATATTGCTAACTCATTTTACACCCCAGCGTATCAATATGGAAGACTATTGCACATTTGTTACCGTATTTTCACTTATCCTATGGTATACTGTTAATGTTTCAATTACTAAAAGGAGTGAATGTCTATGTTTACGAACAGTACTGATCGAGAAGTTCGTGACAAGCTAACATTGATATACATACTTGCCCGATTCAACTTGCCGCTGAGCTATCAGCAGTTGACTGAATTTGTTATGGATCTCGAGCTGATGAATTATTTTACAATGCTTCAGTACATTACAGAGATGCGCGACACTGGTCTCATTGAGGAAAACACCATAGAGGACGAAGCCTTGATTATGGTTACAAAGGATGGTCATCGCACATTAAGCATGTTCTCTGAACGCATATCTGCTTCATCTGCTGAAACCATTGAATCTTCCATTGAACGCGCCAAGTCTAAAATGGCCAAGGAGCGTCAGATAAAGGCAAACTTCAGACGTGTTAGCGACACGGAGTATTCGGTACGCCTTGAAATGCTTGAGGGAAATAATCACCTAATGAATTTGCAGTTTCTTGTTTTCACACAGGAGCGCGCAAAACAGCTTTGCGACTCTTGGAACAAAAACGCTCCCAATTTATATGGTGAACTCATCAATCACATTGTAAAAGAATAACATAAAGGGCTGTCTGCATTTTATAAGTGCAGACAGCCCTTTTATTTTCTATAAAGGCTTTCTATTTCTCTTTTCGAGCACCTTCTCAATTTCATGAATACGACTTTCATCAAACTGGCTCTGATCCATTTCACCATACTTAACTGCATTATAACAGGCTGTCAATTTTGCATCCCCCTCTATTTGAAAACCCATTTCACCAGCCTTACTGAGTATTTCATTTGGAGTCAGCGTCTCCATCCCCAGTAGACCCATATGTCTTAGGTACTTCAAATAAGAGGCATACAATGCTCTTACCCTAGGGAGGTCAAGGGTTTCTTTCTTAAACAGAGTGCTGACTTTCTTTCTTGCCCCATTGAGACGCTCGTCAATATACATTTTTAAATACGTAGAACTGATCAGACTTTCTCTAATTTCATCTTCCTGAGACAGGCTTTTCTCATGCCGCCTGCCCTCAATGCGCCTTGTTAAGACATAGGCTAGAGCAAGGAGTCCTGCAATAATCAATATGAAAAAGCCCCATTCAATATACTGGTCGTAAACCCAAGGCTCATGCAGAACCGTTTCGTCCCCCATAGCACCATGTGCAGGATCAGGGCTTTCTCCACCAAAGATATCTTCATCACCTTGGGTCTGCATTCGCCTCAGGGCACGCCTTCGTATTCGAACTGAAAACCAAGTGCCAAACTGGGCAACTGGCATTAGGGTGAATCGCATCAATTTTTCCAGCCACACCAAACTTATAGATGAAAATAAAACGGTAAGGATCAGCATAGAAAGCGTTAAAAGACATACGGTTATGATATTAAAAGCAAGTATTCTGCGGCTCTTTTGCATAATATTTGCATGCTTTTCCTGATAAGCGGACTTGAGATTCATACTGACCAAATTCATAACAGCACTCATAAAATAAACAAGGTAAAATGGTCTTAAAACATCAAAATACCAGTTAAGCTGTCCAATACCTATGGAAATCCCAATAAAGACAATTAGGACAAAGTTATTGAAAAACCTTTTAAAAAATAAATGTGTGTTATCTTCTTCTCTTATAAACAAAATTCCCATCATATAGACAATTACAAAATATCCCCCCATAATCAGTCTGCCTGTCAACCCGTACGATGTATTAAACAGCATCCCAACCACGAGTGCCAAGACTATGCCCGCACCTGCAATAGGTCTCATTTTTTCTCTTTGAGACTCATCCACACCCGATAGAAAACGACTGATACAAATGCTAAAAACAAAAAACAGTGCCGTTCTGATATAGAGGCCGCCTATAGTAAATGTAGCGTTAAAAGCCCGTGCCAGCATGGTGAATAGAATAAACATTTTTGTTAAGTCATAAACAAACTTGAGAAGAAAGGCGGTTGCTTTATCAAGCCATTTATACATGTGCATGTCCCTCCTCGACCACAGGCAAATGCCGTCTGATGCCTGCATTTAGAAACTGATCAAACTCGGACGCTTCAAGTGCAGCAAAATGCACTTCGTAGCCACGCCCCACCAGTGCATTTAATCGAAGCATAACAGGTTCTGTCAGGGTCTGGGTCAAGTAAAAAACAGCGTGTTCAGCAGTGTAGCGTTTTTGATATAAATCTATCATTTCGCTTGCGGATAAGCGGTTATACTCAGAGAGCTTTGCGAGCATCTCCAGCATGACCACACGATGCTGGTGTGTATTTTGTGCCATGACAATCTGTTCAGTAACCGCTGACTGAATGGCCGCTGTATGCGCCATACCGACGGGTATGGACTCGACAATACAAGCTTCTACCAAGCTTGCCGCCAAGCTCACAAGCACTTCAAGATGTACAGGAGACTTATACTTCCAGTCAGCTTCTGGCTGTGTGGTATTTAGAAGAAGCATAAGACCTGACTGAGCATAATGATCAAACTCAGCGACCATTAGTGACCCACGTCTTGCTGTTGCTTTCCAGTCAATACTGTGCATTGGGTCGTGACCGCTATAGGCGCGAATGCCTATTTTCTCAATGGGGTCTGGCATGGTCCAGCGCTGTATTGAAACCCCACCGTCTGGGGCGTTGGGCTCGAATCCCCAGCTGCTGAGTTTTTTTACCTTTGGGTAAACGACCAGTTCACTTGGAACGTAGAAAGTCTCTTCTGCCTTTTCAAGCCCAAACCAGTCACCTGCTTTGATATCCACGTCACAAAAGGTAAAATGTCCCCTTTTTTCACTGGTCAGGGCATATTTTTTAACCACTCTTTGAAATGAGAAAAGTGATGTTACCGATATGTGTTTGTACTTGAAAGGGCCTCCTGATTTTTCAAGCGCTTGATCTTGTATAGCAAGATGAACAGGGTACTCGGCAGCGATACGCAACCATGGTAGTGGCATAAATTTGTGATTCCTGATTTCAATAGTCATGGTGACCTGATCTCCAGCAAACACCTTGTCTTTATCAAATGCACGAATGTACTCAACTTGTTTTAGGGCATTTTCCTTAAAGTACTTCAACACGCCATACAAACACACCAGTGCCATAAATAGTGCCAATAAATTTTGCATACTACTCACCTACACATTTTCAGTGGGTACAGGTGCATTTTCGATGAGCCCTTTGAGGATTTCTGTTGCCTTTCTTCCCGATACAATTGCATTTGCACTGATTATAATACGGTGGGCCAGTACAGGTAGAGCCATTGCCTTTACATCATCTGGCAAAACGTAATCTCTTCCGTCGAGTGCCGCTCTGGCTTGTACAGCCCTAAACAAGGCCATCGTTCCCCTTGGACTGATTCCTAGGTCAACTTCTGAATGCTCACGTGTCGCTTGAATGATTAGAATCATATACTCCATCACTTGTACAGAAACATGAACGGACGAAAAGAGGTCCTTTGCCGCTTCAAGTTCACCCGGGCTTATGACTGCATCCAGTTCTTCAAGCGGGCTCTTCTCCTTAAACCGCTTTAGTATTTCCATTTCCTCAATAAGACTTGGATACCCCATTGAAAGCTGCATAAAAAAACGGTCCAGTTGTGCTTCTGGCAAAGGGAATGTTCCCTTTGTTTCGACTGGATTTTGTGTTGCAATTACAAAAAAAGGCGGTTCGAGTTCATGTGTTTCTCCATCGACTGTAATTTGTCTTTCTGCCATTGCTTCAAGCAGACTGGACTGCGTTCTAGGTGTAGCCCTATTGATTTCATCTGCTAAGATAATCTGATTCATAAGTGGGCCTTTTCGAAACTGAAATACCCCTTCCTTTTGATTATAGAAGTGAATCCCAGTCAAATCAGAAGGCATTAAATCCGGTGTGAACTGAATTCTTGAAAAGCCCGCTTGCATAGATCTTGACAGGGCTTTTGCCAGTACCGTTTTTCCCATACCTGGCACGTCCTGCAGCAAGGCATGACCATCACACAGCATGCATATTATCAGTTGATCTATAACTTCGTCTTTACCAATAATCACCTTTTGAATATTGCTTTTAATTTTTTGTCTGAGTAGTCTAATGTGTTCATTTGCCATAAAAAAACGCCTCCAGTCCAATTTCTGCTATCCCCAATCATATTATATCGAGAATAGTCAGAACATTGCGACTCGCGGAGGCGAAATTTCTTAATATTTATTCATATTTAAACTGCTGCAATTTCAGCTTTCGACTCTTCTGTTTCAATTTGAATGATATTCCCCTTAAACAAAAAACCTTGCAGACGGTCTGCTTGTGCATTTAATATTTGCTCTAAATCATTTAATGTACATTTGTCACGACGTACCGTCTCATAAATATCTATGAGTAAATCTGTATATATGAGCTCAATAAGATCAAGCTCCTGATGATCCATAACTTTCTCATAGCCAGCTACATCCATCATGAGCATGGCATTTTCTACAAAGAACTCAATAAGACTTTCCCACTTGTCACCTTCATATTCACACTTTAGGAATTCCCCAACTGCCTTATAGTTGTTATCTTGCAAAATTTCTTTTACAAATTGACTTTTTCCAAACTCCTGGAGCATTTTTTTCCTATGCAAAATCAGGTCCTGCATCTTACTCGAAAAAAAGCACACCTCAAAGTAAGCATAAAACGTGTCTCGATTCATATGACCCCCATGCCTTATTCTATTCATTTAATCAGCATTATATATTTACATTATATAGGATGTTTCAGAATTTTCAAACAAATTCGTATAAAAAAAAGCACATCTTGTAGAAAAATGTACTTTTTTGTCCCACTCGACACTATTTTCTCCATGCACATATACAAAAAATACTTTTGTGTACAGGGAACTTTGAATAACACGTCTCTAATCTGTGCTTAGACATGCCTTAGTTACTCGGGTCAATGAACTGGCAGTAGTACTGGTCTAATCCAGCATCATCAATTTCACGCACTTCAAACCCTATTTTTTCAAGGTAGTTGGCATCTTTGGCATCCCCCTCCATATACATAAGAGGAACACGTGTAAAGTCAAGCACCTGATCAATCATCCATTTTCCAATTTTTTGACCCTGATGCTCAGGAAGAACCGCTATATGAACCAGCTCTAACTTTTCGTTATTGTACTGTTTCACGCCAATTATGCCCACAATTTCTTCTTCTATCGTGCACACATAAAACAGTCCCTGCTGCTTGGAATACAGGCTCTGCGCTGCACTCTTCACTTTGCCTTCTGTCGCACCAAAAATAGCTTGAAACATGGCTTCTTTAATAGCTGGATTATTATAAATTTCATTATGGTCTTCTATTTGAATCAGGTTCATTTTTTTCTCCTTAGATTGTTTAAAACTTGCCTATTTTTTCTCTGTTTATTCTAAATGCCTTGTTGTCAACTGCACGCTGGACAGCCAAGACCCCATCCAGATGGTCATACTCATGCTGAAAAAGCTCAGAAAGATCACCTTCAAGCTGAACCACATGATCTTTAAGCTCTAAATCTTGATAGGTTACTTCTATTTTCTTGTACCGGCGTACATAGACTTCAAGTCCTGGAAAACTCATGCAGTCATCCCATAGGGTGTAGGTCTCTTCTCCGATAGGGTGAATTTTAGGATTGATAAAGGCTGTAACACGATCTTCATACTTCATGTACACGATGCGATAAGGCTCATCTATCTGTGGTGCTGCAATGGCCCTTCCATATCCGTACCGGTCTTTGAATGCGTCAATTGTATCATTCAAATCATTTACAACCTGCTTTGCCTTGTCTAACATTTTAGGTTCAATGACCTGAGTACTTCTATACAGTTTTTCATCGCCTAGTATCAGTATTTCTCTAACCGCCATAGAATCCTCCTTATGATATCCAGTTAAGTTGGTAGTCTGTCATTTTACTCCATTTCATTATACCCGGTATCTGACCAGAAGTAAAAATTCCATAAATAATAAAGAGGCTTCTTTTGCAGGGTCGCAAAATAAGCCTCATTCATGGTATACCTTATAACTTCTATTATGATACAAGTGCATAAGCACTAAAGCTCTTCACAGGTCCTTATACTGCAACTTGTCTACTGCGAACATCTAAATGAATCATTGATCTTCTAACGGCATCCAGTGTTTTAGATTCCAGTACGACCCGCTCACACTTATCTGTAATTCTACTGAGCACCATATCCATACAAAGCTCTCCTGTTCCCAAAGGCAAATGATCACTGCCAAATGCACAGTCATGCAAGTGAACATGCTTGATGCGGTCCTCATAGTCAAATATCAAAAGCTGATCCTTATATTTGCCCTTTGCATTATGCCCTGTATCCCAAGTCAATTGAATATGATTCGACTCTAGCAGTTGTGCTACGGCTTCTTTGATGAAGTCATGGTGAAAGTCACAGGCATTTTCGATACACAGTGTAATAGAGCTGCCCTCTAGGCACGTTTCAACATGCTCTCTAAAGGCCGCAACATTTTTTAGATAGTCTTCTTTATACGCTTGCTGTAAATAGATTTTTTCGGCAGGTGTCGTGAAAAAGGTACCTGTGTGCATATGCATATTCAGCACTTCTACGCCTGTTTCTTTAGCAAACTCAACCGTTTGAGCAAAAATATCAAATGCTGCACTGCGCATGCTTGGATTAAAATCAGCAAAGTAGAAGTTTTCCGGTAAATGCATTGTCAACTCTACACCGTATTTCTTCTTCAATGCATTCACATCAAGCGTATTTAGCATGTGAACCTGATACTCAGGCACATTCATATTCAACTCTATAAACTCAAGACCTAGCGCCTTGCACATTTTCATGTTGTTTTCCAGGCCACTTAATTCAATAAGTGTTGGCATACCATACTTCATATAAAACACCTCATCCTTCCCAGATGATCCATTCCCACCAGATAAATTAAACCTATATTAGCAAACGCATATTCATACGAGTAGTGTATAAAGAACTTTGTAACAATAACGTAATATTTATTTCATAAGCATATCACTTATTTTTGTTAAGTACAAAGTATTTTTTCTTAATTTCATTAATTATATATGTATTTTTATGCATTAAACCTCTTGACAAAGCATTTATGAAATGATTCTCTCCACCACAGGTAAACCACCTGTACTTATATAAAAAAAAGCTCAGTACGGGTGGTCTGTTCAAAACCCGTCCAAGCTCATTTTTTTGATTCGTTTTTTCATTAAAGGTATAGCCAAATCCCTGATTTAGCCATGCAATTCAAGATAGTTCTTAGCGTATGCTAAAAGAACAGATTTGTCATTATCCAGCTCTTCACGAAGCACCTGTTCAAACATTTCATTAAGACAGTTCCCAACTACGCGTCCCTGAGCGAATCCAAGTTCCAGCAGATCACGCCCGTTTATGTCCAAAGACTTAATCGTAATAAGTGCTTCTTCCCGCTCCAGGTCTTCTACCATATGATAGAGCCGTTCCAGCACACTGATGCGCTCTGGATATGCCGTTCCTAAAATGTCCGCCCGCATAAGGTCAAGCAAATCTCGCAGGGTGTCAAACCCGCCCACTTTGACAAGCAGACGTTTCATACCTTTTTTGCCCATGTCAGCAGGATTAAACATATGGGCTTCAATCAAAACAGAAACATCCGCCATGAGTTTAATCGAGCATTTTAGTTCTTTTAGCGCTGCCTGTGCATATTGGGCGCTCACTGCTTCATGTCCGTAATAATGTGCTACGCTATCTATCGTTTTCACATCTGGTTTACCCACATCATGGAAAAGTGCTGCAAGCTTTAACTCGATTCGATTGGGTACATTTTCAACCGCTGTCAGCGTATGTTCAAGAAGGGTTCTGTTATGATATGGATTTTCCTGATCGTACCCCCTTGTTCTAAATAGGTACTCAAAGTACAAATAGCCCGCACCAATGCCATAATCCACCATCTTTCGTATGGCATCTGATGCATTTTTTGATCGCAGCATTTTGAAGAGTTCCTCACGTACTCTTTCTGGACTCGCTTGTCCAGCAGTCAAAGGCCTGTGGGCCATGGCACGCTCAAGGGCGCAGTCGATTGAAAAGTCTAGCTCAGCATACAGGCGTAAGGCACGCAAACTCCGTAGGGGATCTTCAATAAGGATTTTGTCAGGATACAGGGCCCTAATGCACTTATTTTCAATATCCCTCACGCCACCAAATGGGTCAATGAGCCCTGTTTGAATACTGTATGCCATGGCGTTCATGGTGAAATCTCTGCACTCTAAGTCAGTGTAAATGTCACCGCCTGTCCTGATGCCACTTGCGCTTCTATGCTTTATAGGGGTAAGTTCAACTTTTAAATCCCCAAGCACGAAACCGTAGGTATCTGACTTGCCAAGCTTGTAAAAGCCCCGCTTCTTTGCCAGAGCTTGTAAAGCATTTTCTGTCATGTTCACTGCAAAATCATAGTCCTTAGGCTGACGTCCAAGCACCATATCCCGAATGCTGCCGCCAACTAAGTAGTTTTCTATACCCCGTTCTGTCATCAAACGCATAAACTGGTCAATAGACTTTGGAAGATTCATACCATCAATTCCTTCTGCTTGATCTACTGGTCTGCCTCTGCAGGCACGTGTGTCAACTCAATCTCTGATTTATTCAAATAGAAAAACGCTTTTCTATCACTGCTATTGTTTAAAGCATCATCTAAAAACGGGTCAAAATATACTGGTTCTCCATCGATAATCATTTTAGTCCAAACATAGTGTGCACCGTAGGAACTGAGCTTTTCATGCTGAAGCTGTCCATACTCAAGCGCCGTAACATAGCCCAACTTATACATAAAATGTCTGAAGAGTTCATGGTAGCCAAAATAAGTTGTTTGCCCTTCAAGAAGTCCTAGGTGCCCTTGGCTCTGCACAACCAGCTCGTCTAAGCTAAAGCTCTGAACTGGGTCAATATGGTCGAGTATCCAGTCATAAACCGCTTCAATTTGTTCACTGCGTGTCATATCGTCAGAAATAATGGATTCAAGGGTTTCATCCAGATACTGCATTTCATTCCCGCCATCGAAGTAATATGTTCCTTGACCCGTTGGAAGTTCATAATCAATAACCCCAGAGTAAATGATACCGTCAGGATAACGAATGTACCCCTGACCCCCGCTGTACATGTCTTCTAACACAAATGTGCCAACATTTAGAGCGTTTAGGTACACTTGTGCGCCATCCGTCTTAACTTCCATTTCAGGTGGTTTGTGGGAAAAATATCGTGTTTCTATACTGTGGTTCTTCAGATAGTTTTCATTGAAAACAAGTTGAGTAATCCCTTCATCTGCCTTTTCACCAGATAATGGATACCAAACCCGAAGTGGGTATCCCGTTTCGTCCTGTCCCTCAAATCCTGAAATAAGCGTACCATCTTCCAGGGTTTGTGTATATACCCTTACCACCGGCTGTCCATTTGTATCTTCATAAAGAGCATAGTCAATCAGATTGCCTTGTGCATCATAGGTGTAGTCAATACCCATTCTTTCGCCAAGTGTATTAAACTCAGCCCTACTTCTGCGTCCGTCTTCATAATAGATTTCAACCAGTCCACTGGCGAATCCTCCATAAACAGCTTGGTAGTAATATACAGCCCCCTCCTTTTGATAGTAGACCGGACCCGTTTCCGCTCCATACTGGTCAAAGGTGGTAATGTATATTGCCTCATCATTTTGAGTATACCATTCTCCTGTTTTACGGCCCGCGTCCATGAGACCAACTTCCCACCAAGTCTCACCCACACGCAGTGTTTCGCCCACAGCCTTACCCTGCGCATTAAATGCAGCATAGGTTTTCACGTCTTCTACAATCTGCATATCCTTTGAAAGGAGTTTGCGTCTCTTGATTTGGTAATCTCTCGCTTTATCAGCAATGATTTTTTCATATTCTGCCTTCGACTGCATCGGCACCATTTTTTCTTCAAGGTGACTATCCAGCTGTGCGGCTCTATCTAAGAGCGCCTGAACCTGCTCTTTATTGTCTCTCACTAAATCGTAATAGTAGCTTTCAAACCTTTGCTGTCTTTGCATGGTTATTCTTGTATCCCAGTACTGATCCAGCTCCTCAAAATAAACCAGGTCTTCAAAAAACTCAAGAAACTGACTGGCGACTGATAATTTATCAAGCTTATAATCGAAAGCGGGTACATCTATGCGAAGGGCATTGTTATCATAAGTCACATCCCACTTAAAGGCCCTCTTCGCCCCATCAGTAAGGGGAATGTATGTCAAATAGTTGTAGAGTACCGGAGGTCGCCCCTCTAACTCTGTTGCGATACGGTGGTTCTCAATATAAACTTTGTTACTGGTATGAGTCAGTGTCACTGCACCTGATACAGGCATATTTTCAACGGGATACAAGTCGTACTCACTATTTACATACAAGCGTTCCAGCCAGAGTTCATCTTCTCCATCACGACCAGTATAAAAGTCGATTGAAAGTCCAACTGCATACATAAACCCAGTACTGATTGGCACATATATAATTTGGTCAGAATCCAAAATTGGATGACTCATTTTTGACTGGTCGATCTGAATATTATTAATGTATATGGGCACGTCAACAATGCGACCTTCCAACGGGTCACTGGCAAAACTTACAGTATTAAACACCCCTATTAGGAATAGGATTACCGCCATGATACAAGCACCTTTGAAACCAACTTTCATATAGGTCCCTCCTTTGTTTTCAATATGCTTATAATATACCATTATAGGGATGTTTAAATCATTTACCTGCACCAACTGAATCCTTTTAGGAAACTTTTCTTCTAAACTGGGCGCTGTATAGATCTGAGTAGAATCCGCCTATGTTTAACAGTGTGTCATGTGACCCACGTTCAAACACTTCACCATCTCTAATAACTAAGATTTGATCAGCTCGGCGAATGGTACTGAGCCTATGTGCTATTACAAATGAGGTTCTGCCTTTCATCAGGTTGAGCAGGCCTTCTTGAATATGCTGCTCTGTTCTCGTATCGACGCTGGAAGTGGCTTCATCGAGTATGAGAATGTCTGGACTGGCTAAAATGGTTCTGGCTATTGCAATAAGCTGACGCTGGCCCTGAGAAATATTCGTGCCCTCACTCGACAATGCCGTTTCATAACCGCTTGGCAACCTGTGAATAAACTGATGTGCATTGGCAAGCTTGGCTGCCTCTATCACCTCTTCGTCAGTGGCATCCAGCCGCCCATAGCGGATGTTTTCCATCACTGTTTCAGAGAACAAATAAGTATCTTGAAGTACGATTCCAATTTTTGAGCGAAGGGTCTGTACATCATAGGCCTTAATGGATTTCCCATCAATTTCGATGCGTCCTGAATCAATATCATAAAATCTTGTCAGTAAATTGATAATGGTCGTTTTTCCCGCCCCAGTCGGTCCAACAAGTGCAATGCTTTGGCCTGCCTCCACCTCAAAAGTGACGCCTTTAAGAACCTTTGAATCTGGTGCATAGGAAAAGTCGACTGAGTCAAATGCAACCTGTCCTTCCAAATGCTCTGGCTTTTCAGCATCCGCCTGGCTAATGATTTCAGGGGGATAGTCAATGATTTCAAACACACGCTCAGCACCGGCTATTGCACCTTGAATGGTATTGTAAAGCGAGGCTATTTGATTAATTGGACGCGAAAACTGTCTAGAGTAATTGACAAAGGTCACGACAATCCCGACCGTCGTATAGCCCCGTACAATCATAACGCCACCAAGGAGCGCAATCAGAGCATAGGTTGTATTATTCATCATATTCATTATGGGTCCCATGATCGATGAGAGAATATCGGCACGAACAGCAGCATCTTTATAGGACTCGTTGCGCTCCCTAAACACTTCTGTGACCTGCCTCTCCTGTCCATAGGCCTTAACGACCTTTTGTCCTGAAATAGTTTCTTCAATATGTCCGTTAAGAACACCTAAACCACTCAGTTTCTCTTTGAAAGACTTCCTTGTATGTTTAGATATTTCACGTGTCAGCAGGGCTATCATAGGAATCATAATAAAGGAAATCAATGACAGTTGCCAGCTCAGCAGTATCATCATAATGACAACACCAGCAATCGTGACCACACTTGATATAAGCTGGGTCAAACTCTGATTCAAGGTCGTGGATATATTATCTACGTCATTTGTCAGCCTCGAAGTCAGGTCCCCGTCCGAATGACTGTCAAAGAACTTCAGGGACAAACGCTGCATTTTTGAAAACAATTCTGTACGGATTTTCTTCACTGCATCTTGAGCAACCTCCACCGTAAGATAGGTCATAAGCCAAGAAAAGAATGCACCCGCGGCGTTTATTGCAAACATGAGTGCAATCATTGTAAAGAAACCATTGAGATTTTTCACACTTAAATATGTGTCAATGGCCTTACCCATAAAATAGGGGGCTATGACGCCCATAGCAGATGATAACAAAACAGATAAAACTATGGCCACCAATATGAGAGAGCGTCCTCCTAAATAGGAGGCAATGCGCTTAATCGTTTTTTTCGTATCTTTTGCCTTTACGGCCTTTTTGGTCATATGACCCCGTCTTGGTCCACCAAACATTACGCACCAACCTCCTCTCCGAGTTGAGACAAGTATATGTCACGGTATACATCATTTTGCTTTAGCAGGACTTCGTGCACGCCATCACCAACAACTTTGCCGTCCTCTAAGACAAGGATACGGTCTGCATCTAGCACTGAGCTGATTCTCTGAGCAACGAGGATAACCGTTGTTTTATCAAAGCGTTTTTTCAGACGCTCTTGAATTCGAACCTCTGTCTGAACATCGACAGCACTGGTACAATCATCTAAAATGAGTATTTTAGGATCGTGCGCCAGTGCCCGAGCTATGGATAAACGTTGTTTTTGCCCTCCTGATAAATTCACCCCCCGCTGACCGATTTCCGTTTCAAGGCCCTCTGGCTTATCATTTATGAATTCTTTAGCCTGGGCTGCATCAGCTGCGTCATATATGAGCGTTTCATCCATATCGGGTTTACCGTAGGCAATATTGGACGCAATGCTTCCAGAGAATATAAGTGCACTTTGCTGAACGTATGCGATTGCCGATCGCAGATGGTTGGTGGCAATATGCTTCACTGGTACGCCGTCAATGCATACAGTGCCGCCTGTTACATCATAGAATCGAGGAATAAGCTGAACCAAGGTTGACTTCCCAGAACCAGTGGCACCTAAAATTGCAAGGGTCTCACCCTTTTTAACTTTAAAACTAATATTGGAAAGTACTTGGTCTGCTCCTTGCTGCGTATATGAAAAACTGACATTTTTAAATTCAATTTCGCCCTCAATTTGAGCTGGTTGATCTGAATAAAATGTCCCCATCTCTTCCGGGGTATCGAGCACTTCCATAATCCGGTCTGCAGAGGCACCTGCTCTTGATATTTGAAAAAAAATCATGCCAATCATCATGAGTGCAAACAGAAGGCGCGTAATGTAGTTGATCACCGCTACAATTTCTCCAATCGTTGAAGTCCCTGCAACGACATCATAACCGCCTACCCACAAGACGCCGACAATGCCTAAATTGAGTGTAAGGTGAATCACCGGCATAATAATTGCAAACTTTCTCATTGCTTCTACTTGCAAGTCCCGGAGTGCCACATTCTCCTTGCCAAAACGTTCTCTCTCATAGTTTTGACGGACAAAAGCTTTAACAACACGAATGCCTTTTAGGTTCTCAAGCATGACCCCATTAACCTTATCTACGGTTTTTTGAACGCGTTTAAAGAGGGGGCGCGCCTTTGCTATGACATAAAAAATGATAACCAGGAGCAAGGCAATCATCGCTACCAGAATAATGCCATATCTTACACTAACGTAAAAGGTCAGCAGAACTGAACCCACCATCATAAAGGGGGCGCGTACCATCATTCTTAAGAGCATGCCGAAAAAGTGCTGTATTTGAGTTACGTCATTTGTCAGGCGTGTTATTAAGTGTCCTGTTTCAACTTCGTCCAGTTTTCTAAAGCTCATTGTCTGCACTTTATCAAACAGGTCTGAACGTATATCTGCCCCAGCATTTTGCGAAGAAATTGAGGAAAAGACCCCGCTTCCAGCACCGCCGAAAAAACCAATCACCGTTAGAAGCAACATCAACCCCGCATACCTCAAAATCAAATTTACGTCCTGATTTTTTATACCTACATCAATTATTTTTTGCATAATTAGGGGCTGAAATAAATCGACAACAACCTCTACAAACATGAATAAAGGCGCCAATATGGCGTATTTCCAGTATTTAAACAAGTAACTGAACATGCGTTTCATAGGATCACCTGCCTTCCTCGTCATGCTTCATATGATTCTTAATATGATTCGTTACATGATGGTTGCAGTGTTTATGATGATGTTTATGATGATGTTTGTGTTGATGTCCGTGACGCTCAAAATGTGCTTGCATGGTCTCGGAACTCAAAATATTCTCACGTACCCTTTCAAGCATTGCATGCAAGCGTTCGACTTCATCATCCGTAAAATCCTTAAAATAAACGCTTTGCGATTCCTTCTTAAAATCTTTTAACGCCTTTAAGATTGCCCGACCACGGTCTTCGAGATAAACCCGCGTTATACGCCTGTCATCAGCGTCCTTCTTGGTACACACAAATCCATTTTTCTCTAGTCTTTCAATCATTTTGGTGATTGTCGGCGCCGTTACTTCAAAACGCTGCGCCAAATCTTTTTTTGTAAGTCCGTCTTCTGAACTTAAGAGGATCAGCACTTTAGGCTGACCGCCATAGAGTCCAAGTGCTTCTAATTGAAGGCGCATATAAACACCACTAGAATGCATGACCTTACGCATAATATCTAACGCATTTTCTCTATTCTCATTTTCCCTATTCTCATGAACATTCGACTCAGAATTTCTAAACATAATATCACTCCTCACATTACTTAGTTGACTAAATTAATCTTACACAAAGCATTTTAGTTAGTCAACTAAGTTAATGAAAATTTTACAATTCTCTCGCCAGTGCTCACGCCTTCTATCTTCCCTTAAGTCTTGCCGCTAAACAAGTAGACCCCTACATCACTTTTTCAAAAAAAGATCAAGGGACCATACTCTAATTTGAGCACGATCCCTTGATACACTATTTCCTGGCCAATGTATATTCAACTTTTAAACACAGATTCGTTCATAATTGGTGTAAATTACAAGCTGTTCGAATATCCTTATTAAAGATTTGAAAACAGCAATACGACAAGCAGACTCACAACGAGCAGGCCCGCTACGATAAACAGGGCATAGGTTGCCGAGGAAGCCCTTTTGTGTACAATTTTAACCACATCGCGCACTTTCTTGTCAGCATAGTGGTTCAAATTCTCCTGCTTCTTTTTGGTACCACTTGCAACGGATTTGATTTTTTCCACTTCTTGTATAAAGTCCTTATCGCTTCTTCCAAATGGCACTTCCATAACAAAACGACCGAAATCATAGCTGAAAAGTCTGGCGATTTCAGCGTTGCCAATCTTACGCATAGTTTGATGAAGGAGGGTTGCAACTGTCAAAACCCACTTGTCTATAATATGGAAAACAAAGTATCCAAATGCATAACAATAGTGCAGAAGCGGAATATAAAGATTGGTTTCAAGATCAAACCAGCCTGTAGTTGGGTTGATGAAAATGCGTTTTTTCCCCATTCGTCTGTATAGATATCGTCTTACGAAAACAAGGTAAATAATCACCCCAATTGAAACCGTCTTAAGGGTTGATAAAAATGCATGCCCCACAAAAACGTTGGGGATATGCGCCGGAACCGTTCCAAAGGATGACATGGCCTGTTCAACGAGATGCAGCACAGGCACAGGGTAGATCCCCACAATAACAATGCAGCTTCCTATGATTGCCATAGGAAAGAGGGCTCGTGCGCTGATTTGATCTTTGTACTGTCCATAGTACTCTGGGTTTTCTTCCATAAATACAGCAATAAATATTTTAAGCATGTAGGCAACCGTCATTGCCGATGCAGCGTAAAATACGACTTCTGCTACAGTAAAGAACATGGAGTGTTCAATATGCGCCGCCTCAACAAGTGCTTCATGAAGGATGGTCTTGCTAACAAATCCATTGGTTCCCGGTATGCCACTTAGACCTAACATGCCTATGAAAAAGACCGTTTTAAGAACATATTTCTTTCTCCCAAAGCCTCGTATAATATTAATTGATAGCTCATGCAAGACCATATAAATGATGCCCGCCCCCATAAAGAGGAGAACTTTAAAGAAAGCATGATTAAACATATGGAATAGGGTTCCCATCAGCGCAAGTGCTTTGACTTCTTTACCTAAACAGGCCAGTCCAATACCGAAAAGAATATAGCCTGCCTGACTCATACTCGAATAAGCAAGAATACGCTTTATATTACGCTGAAAGATTGCTAAGAATCCGCCGAGAATCATGTTGACCATGGCTAAACTCATCAGCACATATCCAATTTTCTCGTCCGAAGACATGATGCTGTGCACGGTAATCAAAATACCAAAAAGCCCCGTCTTTATAAGAATACCCGATAGAATCGCACTCGCTGGAGTTGGTGCTGCAGGATGGGCCTTTGGCAACCACACATGCAGTGGAAACATTGCCGCCTTTACACCAAAGCCTGTGATCATCAGGCCGGCAATCAAGTACTTGATTGACCCCATATCGGACAACCACACGCCTGCTGATGTGATATTCAGCGTTCCCGTATAATCGTAAATGAGGAAAATGCCAAGCAGCATTATCAGACCGCCTGCAATTGCCATACTCAAATAGGATATACCCGCACGGTGGGCAAACCTATCCTCATCATGAATAACAAGTATATAAGATGTCAATGACATCATTTCGAAAAATGTAAATAGATTCAGCAGATTCTCTGAAAGAAAAAGTCCAATCGTTGCCGACAGTGTCAGCATATAGAACATGTAGTACCGATTTCTATTTTCATAACGAATCAGGTATTGCGTGCTGTACAGTGTAGTCAAAAACCATACTGCTGCAGTAAACCATATAAAGATGAACCTGAGTATATCGAGCTTTAAATACAAGCCTGTACCGAGCACTTCTGAAAATGCCAGATGCATTGTATGTTCATGAACGATTGGGTACATCATCGTTATAACGACAAGTTCTAGCCCTGTAATGGCGATATTAAAAACATCACGGTCTTTTTCATTGTCCCTACCAATAATCGAACCGACTACCGCGCCAAAAGCGGGAATCAAGATTAAGAGCAGTAGCGCTATTTCCATAGGTTCACCTCCTTATACAAATATGAGTCGCACTGCATGACGAATATATGCAATGACTGGATTCGGGAATATACCCATCAGGATAATAAATCCTGTAATAATTACAATTGGAACCATCATGCCCCGTGGCGGGTCAAGATTTTCAGAATCTGCAATATCTTCTGCTGTTTTTGTGAAAAAAGCACCAACAACAATTGGAAGCAGATAGCCTGCAGTCAAAAAGGCACTGAGCAATAGGACGACAATATTCATAACCTGCCCTGCACCCATGGCGCCAAGCCCCAAAAACCACTTGCTGACAAACCCATTGGATGGCGGAATGCCAATCAGTGAAATGGATGCAATAGAAAAGCACATCATTGTTTTAGGCATTTTCCTACCTATACCACCAATCTCATGTATATACTTTTTTCCAGTCATATAGGTTATCGCACCGACACAGAAAAATAGGACAATCTTTATGATTGCGTGGTTAATGAGATGAATCATTGCGCCTAATAGTGCATCTTCATTAAGCAGGACAATGCCCAGAAGCATATACCCAAGCTGGCTAATGGTAGAATAAGCCAGACGCTTTTTAAGATGGGTTTGATGCAGCGCCATAAAGGAACCAAATACAACGGTTATAAGCACCATCGTCAGCAGGACTGCATCGAGCTGCATTCTTGTAACCAGTACAGGTCCAAAGATATAAAACACCATGCGTATCAAAGAAAAAATTCCTGATTTTACAACGGCAACTGCATGCAGCAGTGCACTCACCGGTGTTGGCGCTACCATTGCTGATGGCAACCAGCTATGAAGCGGAACCAGTGCCGCTTTAACACCAAATCCGATAAAGAGTGCTAAAAACGCACCTGTTAAAAGTTCTGGTCTAGCGTAAGTTAGCAGGCCACTAATGCCTCCGGCAGTAAAATCAAGGGTCTTGACTGCGCTAAATAGAATCATCATTCCAAACAGGATGAGTGTAGCACCAAAGAGGGAATAGATGATGTATTTTTTACCGCTGTATAAGGCTTCTTTTGTACCTGCATGTATAACAAGCGGAAAAGTAGTTAGTGTCAGAATTTCATAAAAGGCATATAGGGTAAATAAGTTGCCTGATAAGGCTATTCCCATGGTTACACCTTCTGTTAGTAAAAAGAAAATATAGAAATACCGTATTCTGCCCTCATGTGTCATATAAACACCCGCATAGGCTGATGCAAGTATCCACAAGAGTGATGCCAGTGCTGCAAATACAAAGCCGATATGGTCACCTTTTAAGGTTAAGTCTATAAACTCATTGACATGCATGATCGGAAAGCTTACAGAGTCGAGCTTGGCTATAATAATGAAAACTGCAACCGCTGTTAAACTCGTTGCAAAAATAGAAAAGGGCATCAGCTGATCTTCTCTTATAATCTTTTTCTGTGTCACTACTGCAGCCATGAGTAGGGGTATAATTATTGGCAATAAGAGAATTGCATTCATTCTTTCCTCCAAGCGTTATAAAGCGTGTTCGATTGCTGTGAGTATAAATCCTGATGTTGCACCAAGTAGGACAAGCAGACCAAGCAATACGCCCAGCGCTTTTCTGTTTACCGGATTATCGTTAATTTTAGGTGGTTTTTCTTCTGAGAAAAATCCATTTATGGTCACTGGGAAATAGTATGCTGCATTCAGTACCGAACTCGCTAAAATTACGACCAGTGGCAATATCTGTCCTGTTTCAATGGTCGCCAGCGCCAAATTCCATTTGCTGATGAAACCCGGTAAAATCGGAATCCCCACCATGGAAAATCCGCAAATTGTAAATGCGGCCATTTCAAACGGCATAACATGACCTGCGCCTTTTAAGCTGTCTAAGTCCTTTTTGCCAGTTTTATCTATAAACGTTGTCGATGTTAAAAACAAAAGAGACTTTGTCACACCGTGTCCAAGCATATGATAAACTGCAATGGCCATGCCAGCTGGACTGCCAAGACCAATCCCAAAGAATACATAGCCCATTTGAGCCACACTAGAATAGGCAATCATACGTTTTATCTTAGACTGAGCGCGTGCAAAGATAGAACCAACGATCATGCCCACGCCACTCATTATTAAGAGTATTTTCAATATGGCAGCATCGTTAATGAGCTCATAGCCATATACAAGTACACAAATTTTCAAAAAGTAGACTGCCGGTGCTTTAATAACCAAGCCAGAGAGCAGGGCACTGGATGCACCCGGTGCAGAAGTATGCGCATCTGGAAGCCATATATGCATAGGGAACAAGGCACTCTTAATGCCTGTACCTGTCATAAATAGAACCATACTGATCAGAATCATTTTTGACTTTTCTGAGGATATTTCGACAAGACTATCGTGAATATAAACCATGTCCAAGTAGCCTGTCAGCGCATACAAATAAGCAATTCCCATCAGCACAAGTCCTGAACCAAGACTGCTCAAAATCAGATATTTTACTGCCGCCTTGATATTATCAGGCTTGTTTTTAACGACAATAATGCCACAAGCAGCCAGTGTACTCACTTCAATAAAGACGAATCCATTGAACAAATCCCTCGTGTATACTATACCCAGCAGTGAAGCCACTAAAAGATGGACTAAAATCACAAAGGTTTTTTGCTGTTTTTCTCCAACTTCTCTGACAAACTGATCTTTACTGAACCATAATACCAGTCCAGTCACACTTATAAACAATACACCTATTGCAATTTCCACTGAGCTGACGCGCAGAAGAATTCCAAAAGGTGCATTCGCATGACCTGCCTGTATTGTGTAGATATCCTTCCCGAAATACAAAAAGGCATGAAGCCAAATTAATATGCCCATTAAAGAAAAAGTGCCCAAACTGACACGCATGGGTTTTCTAGAGAACGGCAATATAAATGAGGTAATTAATAATACCAGAATTGTAATTAATGGTGTTGCACTGATTAAATTCATGCCTCGCCCTCCCTCATTTTCATAATTTCATCAAGCTGAAGTGTTCCATATATACTATAGAGTCTAATGGTCAGTGCCAGTGAAAACGCTGTTATACTCACCGCAACAACTATACCAGTCAGCATAAGACCTGCTGGCACAGGGTTGACATAATGCGCTACCGCATCAGACTGTATGGGCGCATGCGCGCCTTCTATATAGCCTATGGATAAAAAGTATAGAAAAATGGATGTATCCATTATGTTAAGTCCAATTATTTTCTTGATAAGATTATTGTGAATAAGCAGTGTCGTAAATCCAATTGCAAATAGGATTATAGAACCGACTTCAATGAAGTTATTCATCAGAAAGTTCATTGTTTTTCCTCCAGACTCGGAGTTTCACTAAAGACATCAAATATGAGTACAAATGAAAACATGACGATTATGCCAATAAGAATATTCAGCACGGGTATAACACCCGCACTGAGCAGTGCGCCGGGTGTACCCTTAGGCCACTGAATAATGTGCACATGCAGTGCACCTTCTAGAAAAGCTAGTCCTTTGATAAGGCCATACCCCATAAGACTGAGAGATACGCCCTTCATGCATATAGATTGGGTAAGCAGGGACGCTTTTCCCGATGCTGAGTTGGCATAACGTTCTAAAATGAAACCGGTTGCGAGTATGGTACCACCGGCAAAGCCACCACCTGGGGAAAGATGTCCAAACACTGTAACATATGCCCCAAAAACCAATATAAAAGGAACAATGTGGCGAATCACAACTTGGATGATTGTTGTCATGTGATCTGACCACCTTTCAGTACCGCTATTACAGAAATGACTGCTGTGAAAAATACGATAGATTCAACAAAGGTATCAAATGCCCTGTAATCGAGAATCATGCCAGAAACCATGTTCACAGCCCCTGTTTCACTGGGGCCTTCCTCTATGTATTTGACCATAACCTCATTGTGTGCGGGGTTGTCAGACGCTCCGAAATTTGGGAAATCAGCGAGTCCTACTAACAGTATGACCGCTAAGCACGCCGCAACACCAACTGCTAAGACCTGCTTCATGCGCTCAATCCCTTTATTTTTCTAAGTGTAAGTACGAATAAAACAGATGTGAGTCCTGCACCCACTGCCGCTTCTGTTATTGCTAAATCCGGTGCATTCATTTGCTGCCAAAGCAGGGCCATCATTAGACTGTATACCATAAATATAATTACAGCGCCCAGTAAGTTTCTAATTGCACTTGCTGCAACAGCCCCTATCATCATAACTGCTAGAAGCACTATATTAAACCATGTCATATGCTTTCATCTCCTTTCGATTTTCGCCAGATTGCCCGGGCGATTGCATGTGTCGCTGTTGGATTTGTAATCCAAAGGAATGCAATTACCAGCATCAGCTTCAAAGAAGCAAGCGAATACCCCGTTTGAAGTATTAAACCTGCAAGTATCAGTATTGCACCCAATGTGTCGCATTTTGCAGCGCCATGGGCTCTTGTCAGTGCATCTGGAAACCGTATCAGTCCGAGTGCTCCAACAAAGAAAAAGAATATCCCGCCAAAAACCAGTATGGTTGTAATGGCATTAAGCATTACCGCTGCCCCTTTCAGTACGGTTCTTGTTATATAGCTCTTTTGCAATGAACAAGGATGCCGTGAAACTAATCAGTGCGTATACCAGTACAACATCAAAGAAAAACTGTTCTTTGAATATGATTGAAATAATTGCCATGAGTACAAGCGTTTTTGTGCCAATGACATTGATTGCGATAAGACGGTCACCTTTTGATGGTCCTGCCACTACACGATAAAGCGCCATAAGTAGTGTAAGTCCAATGAATGAACATGCAATGATCAAGTTATGCGTCATTTTAAACCTCCTGAATTCGTAAAAGCGTCTTTTCAAACGCGTTGCCATTAAGTGAATCTGCATATGCCTTGTTGAGGCAGTGAATCGTTAGGACATCTGATTGAATGTCCACTGACATCGTACCCGGTGTCAGTGTAATCGAATTTGCCAGTACAGTTCTTAAAAAATCTGTTCTTAGATGAGTTCTGTACTCAACAATTTCCGGTTGTATGGGTAAATCTTTTGAAAGCACAATTGCAGCAACTTGGAAGTTTGCCACAATAATTGCTCCAACCAGCTGAAAACCAAAGACTATCCATAGCGGAATCTGTTTAACACCCCGAATCGGATGCGTTTCTTCCAGTGCGCTTTGCCAATATTTATAGACAATTACTGATATGATAAGTCCTGCAATCAAGATTGGAAGCGTTAAACGTTCTGCTAACACTATCCAGAATGCAAGAAAAAGCGTTATATAAATTAATCCATTTTTCAAGTGGAACCCTCCGTTCATACTCTACCCCATAATATACGCAATTCCTATGCCAACTCTGATGTTTTCATACAAAACAGCCCACACCTATTGCAATTGGCGCACATAAAGTTTTTTAAAGCTTCAATTTAGTTTATAATTCGTTATATTTTTCACGCATTTTTATTGTATTTGTTTCATTTCGAATCACATTATCGTTTTTTGCCCAAAGTTAATGCCCCACAATGAAACATCTGTTCCATTATGGGGCATTACATGTATACTTATTCATATGTTTTAGACTGTTAATCCGAACTTTTCGATTTTACGGTACAAGGTCGTCCGACCGATTCCAAGTGCTTTTGCAGCCTTAACCAGATTCCCTTTATTAGCCTGTATGGCGACCTGTATCGCTTCCTTCTCAATTTCTGCTAACGTACGCACTTCTTTCTTCTCAACTTCAGTTGTATGATCATCACGAACATTATTTTTCATGTATTCAGGTAAATGCCTCGAGGTAAGTACACTCCCCTCTTCTACCAAACTTGAAATCAGTTGCATTACATTTTGAAGTTCACGTACATTTCCAGGCCAACTGTAGGAAGTCATTGCATTATAAAAGCTCTGTGTTATATCAACGCCAGCAACACCAATCCCTTTACTGAATTGTTTGTAGAAAAAATCTATTAGAATAGGGATATCGCTGCGCCGTTCTCTCAGTGCAGGGGTGTGTATTGGCATGACATTAAGTCTAAAATACAAATCCTGTCTGAAATTACCGCGTTCAACTTCCTTGGCTAGGTCTTTGTGGGTTGCCGCAATAACGCGTACATCAACCGGTATAACATCATGACCACCAACACGAACAACCTCTTTGGTTTCAAGAACACGAAGCAGATTTGCCTGTGTGTCCAGTGGCATGTCTCCAATCTCATCAAGAAACAAGCTGCCACCATCTGCAAGTTCGAACTTACCGGGTTGTCCCCCTTTTCTCGCACCTGTAAATGCTCCTTCAACATAGCCGAAGAGTTCACTGGCAACCAAGTCTCTTGGAATAGCGCCGCAATTAATAAATACAAAGGGGTTTGAACGCCGTTTGGAGTTATTATGTATACTCTGTGCAAAAAGTTCCTTTCCAGTGCCACTCTCCCCAGTAAGGAGTATGGTAGCCTCTGTATCGGATACAAGCCCCGCAAGACGAATAGCTTCCTTTATTTCATGGCTTTCACCGAGAATGTCTTCAAATGTATAGATGGCCTTGGCACCGGATATTCGGTTTACCAGGTTATGAATGTCTTTTGACTCTCTAAAGGTAAGTACGAGTTCTTTATAGGGATCATTGGGTTCAGATACAGGCGTCGCATTGACAATTACAGATTGTTTTCTGCTCCGCTGAGTTCCAAAATTAATTTCTTCCTCTTTAAGACGCTCGCCCGCTTTTGCCAAATTTAGAATTTTCCGCGCTTGATCCCTGTGTATGATGTCACGTATGTCAGCACCTACAGCTTCCGCCCCACGGACGCGTAAATAATTTCTTGCAAATAGATTTATGTCTCTGATAATCCCCCGCTCGTCAATACAGATTATGCCCTCTGAGATGGATTCCATAATGGCATTGAAGTGGTCATTTTTACGCTTTAAGTCCTGATTGGATCGCTCTAGCTTCAACTCATGCTCAATGGCAAGAGCAGATGCCATAACCATTCCAAGCGTATGCGGATGTACAAGTTCATAATCTCCCGACATACTCAGTACAGCTACAATATTATCTTCTTCATCCTTTATTGGAGCTGCCGATGTCGTCCACCCATGGTAATCTTCTCTATAATGCTCTGCGCCAAGAACCTGAAGCGGAATACCTTTGGCAAGGGCGATGCCTATGGCATTGGTTCCTATATGTTCTTCCCTTACATTGGTTCCTTTATACAAATGTAGTGTTTTATGATTTTCAAAAACGAGTTCATCACCAAAGCATTCAAGAACATATCCGTCCCGATCTGTGAGTCGTACAATCAAGCCTGACTCACCTACGGTTTTATAGAGTGTATCCATAAATGGCTTTGCAATATCAAATACAAACTCAAGTTCATCATAACGTTCTTT
The DNA here is from genome assembly GCA_963676345.2 of uncultured Acidaminobacter sp. Lineage (GTDB taxonomy): Bacteria > Bacillota > Clostridia > Peptostreptococcales > Acidaminobacteraceae. The sequence goes on along the minus strand of CAXXTS010000006.1, from coordinate 816,489 downwards.
CAAGGCCTTTTCGCTCAGCTCTGCATACACTTCTGAGGAATGCGGATCTACAGAATATCGCCTGCTTCTTATCCAAGAATCTGCAATAATTGGGCGAAGGCTTTCCCTATCAATGGTTCCATCTTCAACAAACTGTATCCAAGCCTTTTCAAAGAGCTCATTCTCTTCAAGCATTTTCTTTCCCGGCATGTTCTCCCCCCGCTTCTTCTTCAACTTGCACATGAAAGCTTCTGCTCGCACTCACACTGGTGCTGGATTTTGCTTTAGCTGATACCGTCAATTTAAACAATCCTTTTTTTCTGCGATCCATTCCCAAATTTATATTTTTTGAAGTTTTTGCAGCCAAACCGCCAATCTCAACACTACCGTAAAAATCATTGTCCTTTTCAATAACAATGGACACGTCTTTAGCACGCCGAGTCCCCTTATTGTGAATGTATACCTTATAGAAAACTTCACGTTCTGTGTCTTTTGCCTTAAACCTCTTCAACTTGCCAACTTGCAGATCTACTGTACCCATCCATGAAAACTTTTTGAGTACAGCCTGGTCCGGGTTTGGTCCAAGACGCACACCCACAACTGACAACTCATCGCTTATATTATTGGTCAGTACCATTTCGATAACCTTTGTCTCATTTGGAGACAAGCCTGGAAGCGTTACAGGACGCGCAATATCACCCATGATGATTTCTGCTGGTATGGCTTCAACATCATTTTCACCTTCATTTTCATATTTAAAGAAAAACCGAACTTCGTGCTGTGTCATTAGCGGCTCTTCTGCCTCAGTATAAAAGTCCAGTGCTATTATATCTTTCATATTTCTCACCTCAGCTCAAAGTAGGTAAAGTGTTTCATTTCAATACACTTTCCCATTATAGCATAAAATAAAATAGCTTGAACAATTTAAGGCGTGGAAGAACGCCCTCCTGTCGCGGTTGCACTAAATGTATACTCGAACAGCACCTTGCAACCCTACCGGCTGAACTCGGCGCTACTCGCACCTCTATTACATCTTCCTAATTTCGAACAGCACCGTGCAATCTCCGATTGCCCTGATCGCTAGTCGCGACCAATATAAATGTGTTGAAGTGCATACAGTTAACCCTACCGGCTGAACTCGATGCTACTCGCACCTCTATTACATCTTCCTAATTTCGAACAGCACCGTGCAATCTTCGATTGCCCTGGTCGCTAGTCGCGACCAATATAAATGTGTTGAAGTGCATACAGTTAACCCTATCGGCTGAACTCGGTGCTACTCGCACCTCTATTACATCTTCCTAATTTCGAACAGCACCGTGCAATCTCCGATTGCCCTGGTCGCTAGTCGCGACCAATATAAATGTGTTGAATTGCATACAGTTAACCCTATCGGCTGAACTCGGTGCTACTCGCACCTCTATTACATCTTCCTAATTTCGAACAGCACCGTGCAATCTCCGATTGCCCTGGTCGCTAGTCGCGACCAATATAAATGTGTTGAAGTGCATACAGTTAACCCTACCGGCTGAACTGTATGCAATTCAACACATTTATGCTGTTCTTTGTCTTTTCCGCATAAAGAAAAATCACAGGGTACCCTGACGGATTCCCCTGTGATTTGAATTATTAAGGTTTAACCTAATACATTTAATCCATTTTTTTCTTCTTCTTGTTTAAGCGACTGAGTTTGAAGCTGGATCTGCTGTTGAAGTTGTGACTGGCGCAACTCCATGATAGATTTTTCAAAATCCTGATCCAGTGTTGTCGCCCTCGAACTCAGTGTGTTTTCACGCGCTACTTCATTGTAGCGAATATTTGACTCAAGACTGTTTGTCGTCGCTCCAAGATTGGAACGGGCATCGCTTACACTGCTGATTGCTTCATCAAGCTGGCTAATGTCAAAGTCTTCAGTTACATCGAAATCGCCGATACCCAAGGTATCAATTGATGTATTTTGAATTTGCATTTCCCTGCCCTGTTCTGCATTCGGCCCCGTTTGGATGGTCCCGTCAAAACCCTCAAACAATTTGATTGTATTAAACTCTGTATTTGAGAGCGCATCATTAATACTGCTTTTTAGGCCTTCAATTTCATTTTGAATAATACTCTTATCATCAGCTGTCATTATGCCATTGCTTGCTTGAACAGCAAGTTCTCGCATTCGTCCCAGATTATCTGAAACACTGTTTAAAGCACCTTCAGCAGTACGCGCCAGATTAACGGCATCCTTTGCATTACTCGCACCCTGCTCTAACCCTCGTTCTTGTGAAGTCATCTTTTCTGATATTGGGATGGAAGCAGGCTTTGAAGCCGATGCAGCATTTTGAAGCAATTGGTTCACATTCGAATAACTCGAATCGACTTTCAAATTCATCACCTCACTACCTTCTTATACACATAATTTATACCCGGATTTATCGCACCTTACTCAACTAGATTACTCGCTCGGTGTCTCAGGCTGATAAGTCCTTGTGTAATCAATGTATCCTAAAAGCTGTTCTTTTTCAAGATACCCGGGAACACTACCAACTAAAGTCCCTTCTGGTGATATAAAAACAGTGGTCGGAAAGCCCGTTACGTAGAAAAGTTGTGAAATTTGTCCATCTTCATCCATGACAACTGGAAACGTAACGCCATGTCTTTCCAAATACGGTGTCAACTCTTTCTCTGTTTCCTTAACATCAATTCCGATCACAGCGAGATCATCCATTTCTTCATATTTCTTTTGCAGTTCTGGTATTTCCTTCTCACAGTAGCTGCACCATGTTGTAAAGAAAGTAAGAACAAGAACTTTGCCTTCGAATTCATCCAGCTTAATGGTAGAACCATCAAGAAGATCAAAGGCATACGGTGGGATTTTTTCATCTCTGACAGGAAAGGCAGCTGTACTTTCCTCATCCATTGCCTCAGAAGAGGTCGCGTTTTCTTCAGAAGCAGCCTGTGACTCTGATGCACTATTTTCTTCTGTACCTTGTTCGACAGCTTCTACCGTTTCAGTATTTGCAGAAACCGGTGTTTGTTCCTCAGGGGCAACATCCGTTACACCGCTTTGACACGCTGATAGTACAAGCATGAGCGCCATTATGACCGGTACAACTCTAATTTTTTTCATATTTAACCTCTTTTCAATGTCAAAACCTAAATGAGGAACTGTGTAATGAACCCGACTTTATCAAAAAAAATCAGAAGTCCAAAGGCGATCATTACAAATCCGCCAACCTTGAGTATGACGGGTACAATCCGTTCCACTTTCTGTATTAAGCCTGCAAAATACCCTATGAATAGGGCTGTTAAAATAAAGGGAATACCCATTCCAAGGGAATATACCAGCAAGAGGGAAATCCCCTTTCCAATAGTCTGGGCGCCACCTGCCATTACAAGAATGCCTGCAAGCACTGGACCAAAGCAAGGTGTCCAGCCCGCGGCAAAGGCCATACCCATAATAAAGGCCCCAAAATTTGCGCCGAGTCCTTGGGGCATTCTTATGCCTGATGACTTCAGCGGTGATTTGATCAGTCCAGTGAGTACCAACCCGAAAAAAATGATAATCGTGCCGGATACTTTGGAAAAAACCGCCCTATTTTGTACAAAAAAACGACCGAGAAGTGATGCTGACGTCCCCATTATAAGGAAAATCACCGTGAATCCCATTACAAAAAGTAGGGTTCTACCAACAGCACGTTTTCTGTTTGATGCTACATCCTCTTCGAGTGTAGCGCCTGTAATATACATAATGTAAGCCGGTATCATCGGCAGAATACACGGTGTGAAAAATGATAAAACACCAGCTGTTAAGGCCGCTATATAACTTATATCTGCAAACGGCATAAAACCACCTCATTTCGGTATACTATATTTACCCGCTAATTTTACTTCAACCCGAATAATTTGAAATATGAACCCATGATCTGCATATTTTTAATATGAGTCATCTGAAAAATTATTCTCTATAAATTTATTATAGGGGATATTCTTCTTACTTACAATAAAAAACACCCACCCCGTAGGGGTAGGTGTATATTTTGTTTATTTTGAGTCGATCTGCTTTCTTATATATTCAAATAGGAGATTAGGTATATCCGTTTCTGAGGTAATGCATACCGTCCTAAAACCCGGTATGGCATTCACTTCACATACGGTTACCCCTTGGCTGGATTCGAGTAAATCGACGCCTGCAAAGTCCAGTTTCAAAGCAGCTGTGGCTTCAATGGCCAGTTTTCTCATTTCTTCAGTCAGTTCAACACTTTCAGCACTTCCACCTTGATGGTAGTTTGATTTAAAATCGCCTTCTGACCTTCTTCGAACGGCAGCCACAACTTGCCCCCCTATTACATGAATGCGGATATCAGTTCCCGCACTTTGTTCAATGTATTTTTGATACATAACCTTGTCTTCTGGAAGATTTTGAAGTACTGTTTCAAGCTGTGTCTGTGAATTGATTAGGAAAACTTCTTCTCCTTTTGATCCATAAAGCCCCTTTACCACAAAAGGCATGCCCAGCATTGACTTCACTGTGTCAAATGATAATCCCTTTGACCCCATAACGGACTCCGGCGAACAAAGACCTCGTTTTGCAAGCAACTGATGGGTCTGCCATTTATCTTGGGAACACCCCATTGAAAGGGGGCTATTAAAGACCTTAACGCCTGCCGACTCAAGGTGACGCGCCAGATCAAGACCATAGCTGCGCATCATGACAAAATCCGGTATACGAACTGGCTCACCATTTAAATAGAAGTGCAGGCCCTCTATACTGGTCATCAAAGTAAAATCTTCTTCAAAGAGAATTTCAACATCCAGCTCATAATGACCTGCGGCTTCTTTCATCCAGTCAAATGCATTATTGCCGAATTTTGAACTCAGTGTGTCTTTGGAGTAAATAACCCATCCTTTTTTCATATGAGCCCCCGTTTTTTCAATGCTGTTTTTGCTTGTCCAAGGTAGATTTGTGTTCCTACAATGTACAGCGCCTCTTCTGGATTTAAAACATCAAGCAAGTGGTCAAGCGCCTTTTCCATACTTTCTACATGGCGGATATTTATGCCCTTTTCAGACTCAGCACTTGCAAACACTGCTTGTTCTTCACCAAAAGGAAGATGACAGGCCGCGGGCTTAGTAAGTACAATTTGCTTTGCAACCGGCTCAAGTTTTTCAACAACCGATTTATAAGCCTTATTGTCTGGTATGCCTATCATAAAGCGCACTGACTTATCTGCACCGATCGTCTTCACAATGGCATCTGCGCACACAGGGTGAATGCATCCGTCAATTCGAACTTCTGGTTTATCACAGAGCTTTTCAAGGCAGCCTTCAAATTCAAATTTATCAATTATATCCAGCGCTATATGAGAAGAAAACCTGTCTTTTAAAATGCTCTGGGCGCTCAAGTAGGCTAACTCAGCATTTTTTTGACTATAATTTACGGCTACACGTTCCCTTATTGCCCCTGAGACAGACTGAACATATTTAAGTGTCAAATTATGTGCTTTGGCTTCAGCATCTAATACTGCGCACACATCTTGGCACTGTTTAGCACTGATTACAGCCTCTTGTCCCTTAGCCATTATACCCGCTTTATGCCAAGCAACATCGCCTATATGTTGACCTAAATATGGGATGTGCTCGTCAAATATACTGCCTATAACAGCGTAAGCCGACTTTGCAGCTGCAACATCATCAAATCTTGCGCCCCGCCCACACTCTAGAATATTTACATCCGTTTGTACATCCTTAAAGTATAAAAGTGCCATGGCAAGGCCATTCCCCATGGGGCTGATATAATCACCGGCAAGCAGACTTTTATGGAGTCCCTGACTTACTGGAGCAACTTGGTTAGCCACACGAATCAGATCATCATCAGAGATCATTTCACCGCAAAGTCGAATCCGTTCATTGTAGGTGTGCAGATGCGGACTCGTAAAAAGCCCTGTTTTTAAACCATGCGCTCTCAAAATACGTTCTAAAAGTCGACTAACAGTCCCCTTGCCTTTGCTTCCAGTTACCAGCACATTTATGCCATGTGTGTCTGGTTGACCGAGCTGCTTAAGCATTTTTGCGGTATATGCCGGCACCCTATTGTTTCGATCATCCTGCGGGTGGGTCCCCTCTGCTGGATTTTTACCATCTGATTGCCCATGGTTGAAATAGGAATGGTAGACAAATGCCATTACTTCATCAACGGTTGTAATCATGAAGCGCCTCCTGCCTCAATAACCCAACAAGGTAGAAAGAGCCAAACATGAGGATTAAATCGCCTGAATTTGAACGCTCAAGGATACTCCGATAAGCTTTTTTGACATCTTTTACAATAGAAATGGATTGTGCCCTAGACCGAAGTTTTTGGGCAAGTGTTTCAGCGTCCATTTTACGGGCATTATCTGGTTCTGTTACCGTAACATCCTTCAAATAGGGTGACATTATTTCAAGCACTTCATCAACATCTTTATCAGCGAGCATACCAATGAGGACCCTTACCTGCTGACCAGATTCTACAACTTGCCCCAGTGCTCTTCGAAGCGCCTCTGCCCCATGCGGATTATGAGCCCCATCCAAAATTATTTTTGGAGAGGACGGTATGACTTCTAACCTGCAAGGCCAGTGTGCCTTCTCCAGTCCAGTTTCTATAGCTTCTTCTGTAATAGACACACCATATTCCCGTCTTAGTGTCTCAACTGCAGTCATGGCAACAACCGCATTTCTAACTTGATGGGCACCAATCATTGAAAGTTTAAAATGACGCGCTCCCAGCGCAAAAGATGTTCCCTCAAGCGATACCGACTTAACTTCGGCTAAATCTACTGGCGCACCAATCAAAACCGCATCATGATCATGGGCTATAGACTCAAGCACCTTATAAGCCTCAATTTCTTGAGGATGTATTATAACCGGTACCTTATCCTTAATAATTCCACCTTTTTCATAAGCCACTTTTTCAAGTGTATCCCCCAGAATATTCACATGATCCAGTGCTATAGGCGTAATAATAGTCACAAGTGGCTTATCAACGACATTTGTCGCATCCAGTCTGCCACCTAATCCAACTTCAAGAATGACAAAGTCAACCTGCTGCATTTCAAAGTACAGCAGCGCCATTGCTGTAAAAATTTCAAATTCTGTATTCGAATCAAAGCCTTCATCAACGAGCTGGTCCACAGCTTCCTTTACACGCCCTGCAACGTAAATAAACGCCTCTTGATCAATATATGTGTCATTAATCTGGATACGTTCTTCAAAGGCATAAAGACTAGGTGAGGTATAAAACCCCACCTGATAGCCTCCGTGTATGAGCATGCTTTTAATAAAGCTAGCTGTTGATCCTTTGCCGTTTGTGCCTGCAATATGGATCACTTTAAGTTGATCCTGCGGGTTACCTAGTTTTGAAAGCAGGCGCTGGATTGCATCCAGCCCCGGTTTCATTCCGAACTTTTCCGTACTCTCAATAAACTGAAGTACATCAGCATAGGTCACGATTATTCACCTACTTCATTTTAGATTGCATAGACTGGATACGCTCTACAACCGTCTTTAGCATATCTTCGTATTTATCTTTCTTGTCGCGTTCTTCCTGAACCAGATGGTCAGGTGCTTTCGCTAGGAAGCCTTGATTGTTCAGTTTCTTATTTACTCTGTCTACCTCTTTTTCAAGTTTGGCTTTTTCCTTATTCAGGCGATCAAGCTCTTTCTCGAAATCGATGAGTTCTTCAAGCGGCAAGAATACCTCGCCTCCATCAATTACAACAGAAACCGCATCTTCAGGCACATCTTTCTTGTCTGCAAGGGCTACAACTTCAGATGCAGATGCAAGCGACTGCATGTATGCTTCATTTTCAAGAAGCAGTGCCGTTACTTTTTCTTCAGCAACAACAATGAGTTTTGCTTTTCTAGAAGGCGCAACGTCCATTTCTGCTCTTACATTACGAATACCTCTGATAGCATTCATAATACGTCCCATTTGCTCTTCTGATTCACCGTCAAAACGTTCTTCAGCATATTCTGGCCAATCCATTACAATAACGCGGCCTGATGCCCCCGGAATATGAGCCCAGATTTCTTCAGTAATAAATGGCATGAATGGGTGAAGCAATTTAAGGATTTGTTTCAGTACCGTTACCAGAACCTTTTGTACGGTTTGCTTTTCTGTCTCATCTTCACCATATAGGCGCTTCTTAGCCAGTTCAATATACCAGTCACAGTACTCGTTCCATACAAAGTCGTAAACCTTAGTCGCAGCCATCCCCAGCTCATATTTGTCCATATTCGCTGTAATTTCTTTTGCAACCGTATTCATTCTGGAAAGAATCCATTTGTCTGAAAGCTCAAGTGCTTCCGAACCGTCTAGGGCTTCAACCTCTCCGTCAATGCCCATAAGTACAAATCTTGATGCATTCCAAAGCTTGTTGGCAAAATTACGGCTCGCTTCAACTTTCTCATTCTGATAGCGCATGTCATTACCAGGAGAGTTTCCTGTAATCAGCATAAATCTAAGTGCATCAGCACCATACTGCTCAATAACCTCTAGTGGGTCTACACCGTTATTCAGAGACTTAGACATTTTTCTGCCATCTTCTGCACGTACAATACCATGGATGAGAACATCATCAAATGGCACTTCGCCCATTTGCTCAATACCGCTGAACATCATGCGCACCACCCAGAAGAAAATGATATCATATCCTGTTACTAGAACATTTGTTGGATAGAAATAGTCAAGTTCTGGTGTTTTTTCCGGCCACCCCAGCGTTGAGAAAGGCCAAAGCGCAGAACTGAACCATGTATCCAGTACATCTTCGTCTTGCTTCAGGTTCTTAGAACCACACTTGCACGCCTGTGGTTCATCTTTTGAAACAATCATTTCACCGCAGTCTTCACAATACCATGCTGGAATTCTATGACCCCACCAAAGCTGTCTGGAAATGCACCAGTCTCTGATGTTTTCAAGCCAGTGATTATAAGTTTTTGTAAAACGCTCAGGCACGAAGTTTGTTCTGCCTTCAGAAACAGCTTTAAGTGCCGGTTCCGCCAGTTTTTCCATTGCAACAAACCATTGGTCAGAAAGTCTTGGCTCAATAACTGTGCTGCATCTGTAACATGTTCCTACTGCATGATCATGGTCTTTAACCTCAATCAAGTGTCCCATGTCATCAAGGTCTTTTACAATGGCTTTACGACAATCGTAACGGTCCATACCCGCATACTTGCCAGCAAGCTTATTCATCGTTGCGTCTTCATTCATGATGGTGATTTGCTCTAAATTATGGCGCTGTCCAATTTCAAAATCGTTGGGGTCATGGGCTGGTGTAACTTTCAGTGCTCCCGTTCCCTTTTCCATATCAACGTATGCATCGCCAATAATTGGAATTTCCTTGTCAAGAATTGGAAGAATTGCTGTCTTTCCAACAAGGTGCTTGTAACGATCATCTTCAGGATGAACTGCAATGGCTGTATCTCCAAGCATTGTTTCCGGACGCGTTGTAGCAATTTCAAGGTACTCGTCTGAGTCCTTAACATTGTACTTAATATGCCAGAAATGGCTCGCCTTGTCCTCATGCTCAACTTCAGCATCAGATAGGGTTGTCTTACAATCTGGGCACCAGTTGATAAGTCTATAACCTTTGTAGATGAGGCCTTTCTCATAAAGCTTAATAAAAACTTCCGTAACGGCCTTATTACAGCCTTCGTCCATTGTAAAGCGTTCACGATCCCAGTCACATGAATTTCCAAGCTTTTGCATTTGCTTTGTAATACGACGACCGTATTCGTCACGCCACAGCCATGCGCGCTCTAAAAATGCTTCGCGGCCAAGCTCTTCTTTACTTATGCCTTCTTCAGAACGAATTTTGTCAACAACCTTCACTTCTGTAGCAATTGACGCGTGGTCTGTTCCTGGAAGCCACAGCGCTTCATAACCCTGCATACGCTTCCAGCGAATTAGAACATCTTGAAGGGTATGATCCAGCGCATGACCCATGTGAAGCTGTCCTGTAATATTTGGTGGCGGCAGGACAATTGTATAAGGCTCTTTTTCTGCATTTACCTCAGCCTTAAAATGCCCCTCCTTCATCCAGTTTTCATAAATTCGATCTTCGAAATCATGGGGATTATAGTTCTTTCCCATTTCAAAATTTGACATAGTTTGCCTCCTCATTTTTAGGCCTGACTGACCGGTATCTCAGTAAAATGTGAAACCGGACTTGCAGGTATAAGTCTATTCAACGGTTTTTCTAAGCTGCATGGGAATATGAATCCTTCCCATCATAATTTCATCTACATATGCTCCACTTCGAATTACAGCCATTTTTTTTATGCCTTCTTCTTTAAATCCCAAGCTTTCATAGAGCTTCTTAGCACCGTCATTTCCTTTTAACACACCCAACTCAACTCTTGTGAGCATGAGCCAATTATCGGCAATATCAAGGAGTGCTTCCATGAGCTTTCTGCCAATACCCCTACGCTGATAGTCTACGTGAATAGAAATACCAATTGACGCTGAATGATTGAGTCTTGGACGTACATGATGCATCAAGCTTGCAAACCCAACCACCAGGCCATCAACCTCCGCGACAAGCATATGATCGTTTCGAGATAAATTCTCTATGAAATTCACACTGCGTTCAAGGGTTTCTGAAATCATGCCTAATGTGTTTTCCCGGACACCATCCATGCGCCTCATTGCATTGATCGCACTGGCATCTTCCACAACCGGGGGTCTGATTGTAATGTTCATCCTCCAAGCCTCACTTTCTCAGTTGCTTCTGTCACATTCGCAAACAGGGCATTTATGACAATAATAAAAGCCCTTCGTCATTGCTTGAATAACTTTCAAACAAGGACGAAAGGCTCTTTTCGCGGTACCACCTTGATTCCGGCTCTTTAGAACCGACACTCATGCATTTATAACGGAATGACCCGTTTCAAACTACACACCCAAGTACACCTAAATATATACCAGAGCTTCATTTGAAAGTCTCAGAAGCTACCTTCTGCACGTCTCTTTCACAGGAAATTTTTCAGCCGATGAATTCCCCTCTCTTTGTGTGATGCGCGCATACTCCTCTTCGTCACCGACGGCTTATGAACGCTTTAATTATATAAGCGCATCACAGCACTTGTCAAGATTATCTGAGGACATGCATTGAATAACGTCTCTCTAAATAAGTTACCAGCTCCATCACCATATCACGATACTTGTGATTGAGTATGCTCCACTCATGCTGATAATTTGCATAAATCATTCTTTTTATACTCAAAGAAGGTAAATAAGGATTGCCTTCAACGTCATAATTGTCTTTATATAGACAAAGGCGCGTCACCTTTCCTACACCTTTTAAAAGCGTATGTGGATCTATTCCAAACTCAACTGAATCAGGCTGAACGATGGCGAACCAACTGAAGTCATCTATGGAGCCTTCCACAAACCCCTGATTTTTTGTCGTATTTAAAATCTCAATTTTATATTTGTATGTCATGGGATACACCCCCAACTCGTTTATTCGCGACGTAAGGTTGTCTATCCTATGTATTCCCGTTCTTTACCATTCCTAACTATAAAAATGAAAAAAAACACCATGATCCCAGTACTTTATCCTATTCCTATCCAGATAAAGCGAATAACCCGCTTGGCTAAATGGCTATGCCATATACGCTAAGCGGGTTCATCATTCATTTCTAATAGGCATTAAGTATGACATCGCCAATACCTGTATCGATTTCAATGAATATTTTAATGTCTTCTTTATCAAAATCCTTAGATCTATAGATCTCATCTGTAATACGCTGCAGTCCATATGATACAAAATTGTCTTCATTTACAAGTCCACTGAAATTCATTTCAACACCGGCTCCCCTCGGTACGTTGAGTGTTACCTCTGTCGCCCCACAGTCAATTTCCGTATAGACAAGAGATGCCTTTCTGCCAAATGTTATATCAATGTCACCTGCACCGCATTCGATATCCAAATTTCGGACGTCTAGCTTCTCTAAATCCAGTTTTGCATCAATTGCACCTGTGTTAATATCAATATCCCATTCTACTGATTCAGGCAAATACAAGTCATAATCCATATTCTCATGCTCCATCCAACCAAAGAAGCCCTTCTCTTCCTGATCAAACTCAATGCTGATACCTTTTGAGCGTACTCTGCTGGAAACTTCTGTGAGCTTGTCTGGAATACTATAGGCTACCTTTTGGGTATCCGTCGAATCAATAAGTACATTTCCATACCCTAGACTTAAATTTAAGTCGCCCTGTGCGGCATCTTCAACATCTATATCGCCCGTAGCTGATTCGTATACTTCCCAGTCCGTGCTTTTAGGCTCTGTTGATTCATGTGTCACAAAAGATGATTGAAAACCCGGAGCCCTTCCGCCAAACTGACCATACCAAATGAGGACACAAACAAATACAATCCAGGTAAGCAGTGTGATAAACCGACGACCTCCGAAAATCAGATTGATGCCCGCTACAACTAACAGAAGGGGCCATAAATCAGTAATTGCATTGATAATCGAAAACGATATGATATTGAATTTGAAAAGCAGCCAAATCACACCGATGAAAATGAGCGTAAAACCTAGTCCCATTTTATCATTATGTGCGCCACGTGCCATTACGCTTCATCCTTTCCGCGAAACAGAATAAAAACGCCACCTAAAATTAGAACTGCCGGCCAAAAATACTCTCCAATGTTCCAGGGAATAAACTCTTCAAGTGCCATATAAGCACCAAAACATATAAGTGCGACTCCAAAGACTTTTTGCGAACTGCCATTGTCACTTCTAGGACGACGCGGTTCATAATCTGACTCTTCTCCCGAACGTCTTGGTTCTTCTGGAATGACAACCCACATAATAATATATGCCAGCAACCCGCCACCGCCGATAAGAATGGCCGCAACGGCAAGGAGTCTGATGAGTACAGCATCTATTCCAAAGTAGTCAGCAATTCCGCCACATACACCACCAATTACTTGATCATGTCTTGATCTATATAGTCGTTTTTGCATTATTCTCCTCCTCTTGTATCGTCAGCATTTTGATTTGATGTCCCATCCATGTTTTCATGTTCATCATTACTTGTCTCTTCAACATCAACCACACGCGAATCGCGATTTGTTCCGTACTCAGGATATGCAGAACGTCTTTTCTTATACTCGCTGTACCCCATCGGTGCTTCTGGAACAATAATCCAGGCAATTATATATGCTAGAACACCTGTACCACCAAATACAATCATTAGCACAAGTCCTATTCTTACAAGACTGGAGTCTATATCGAAGTATTCAGCAATACCGCCGCATACGCCTGCTAACATTCTATCGTTTCTTGATCTGTAAAGTTTATTCATAAAAAATCCTCCTGTTCGTTTTTCTGACTTAATCATACCATGCATAGGATGATAGACCCCTTAGTTTTCTATTAGAATTTCATTAAAAGTCCCTTTACAACATTTCGATATTCGTGTGAATTTTAATGTTCTTCTCAGAAAACTCTAATTCACATGCTTTATAATGAAATCAAACAAATGTATAAATACTCGAAAGATTTGATTATAAAGGAAGGACGCGCTACTTATGAAAAGAAATAATTTTATTCCCGGACTCCTGCTCATAGGAGCAGGCATATTGATGTTTGCCGGAAAATTGGGGGTACTCGATATTGGAGTAGGTGTTTTCTGGCCCATGTTTCTGATCGTTCCAGGGCTTATTTTCGAATTTTCCTTTTTTACAACTGGACAAAACCCCGGAAGCCTCGTACCAGGTGGTATACTCACTGTTTATGGTCTCTTCTTCTTCTTTAACATTTTAACAAAATGGACTTTTATGGATTCACTCTGGCCAGTATTTATTCTGGGACCTGCAATAGGGCTGCTTCAGCTTTATTTATTTGGCAACAGGGCTCGGGGCGTTTTAATTGCCGCTTCAATACTGGGGATCATCAGCACGGTCATGTTGTCCTTCACCCTATTTGGGTTCGCCGTAGACTATATTGCGCCTGTACTGCTTATCCTCCTTGGCATTTTAATACTTTCAAAGGGCAAGTGCTCCGATCAAAGCGGTTGCCGCAACGCACATAAAAATCTACCTGAAGAAGATTTAGACAGCTATTACGATATGGATGATGAATCATGAATTAAATCCTTCACTTTAAGTAAACAACAGACCACCCTACCTTTTGCTCTAGTCAGGTCATATATTTTAAGTGTAACTTTCAGCCCAAGATGTCGCTAGTCGCGCCATATACGTATAAAAAGACCGGTTCAGTTTAGAGCACAACTGAACCGGTCTTTTTTATACGTTGCATGACTTTGCCTTTTTAATAAAAAATATCTTTTAATGTCCATACGCGCTTTTCACATGTGGCTCTAAGTATGGAATCAGTGCTTTTGACACGTAGCCGATAAAAATACCTGCCCCAATGGATGTCAATAACAAGACAGGCAAATAGGACAGTATCCGTACATTCTGAAGCATGAGTGCGGCAACGACAACCTGACCCAAGCTATGAAAAAATGCACCTGTCACACTGATGCCAATCATGCTTACATGGTGCTTTGCAAGCTTTATTAAAAGTGCCATCATAACCAAACTGAGCATGCCGCCTGAAAAACTGTATAAAAACCCGGATATGCCACCGCCAAATATGGACCCTATAAAAATTCTTGCCACAAGAATACCAAGTGCTTCCTTGTAGCCTAACAAGACCACAGCAAGCATAGTAATCACATTTGCAAGCCCCATCTTTGCACCAGGTGTAAGCATGGGCATGGGAATCATATTTTCAGCAATATGCAAAACAAGCGCAATCGATACAAAAAGCGATCTAAGCGCAAGCCTTTTACTTCGATTCATTATTTCACCTTTTCATTTCCAAATACTTGCGCTTCCAATTTTCGTGCTGTTGGCGCATCGGCTAACCCACCAAGTGATGTCTCTTTTAATGTCGGGCTCATTATTCTGCCAACAGAACGCATCGCCTCAACAACCTCATCAAAGGGCACGATAGTCAAAATGCCCGCAAGTGCCATATCAGCAGAAATTACTGCATTGGCTGTCCCAATTGCATTTCTTTTCTCACAAGGACATTCTACCAGACCTGCGATTGGATCACAAACCAGTCCCAGAATATTCTTGATTGTAAAGGCTGCTGAGGAAAGGACTGCCTCTGGCGTCCCACCAAACATTTCAACAAGTCCTGCCGCAGCCATTGCAGCTGCCGTTCCCGTCTCAGCTTGGCAGCCTCCTTCAGCACCAGATACTGTCGCATTTCTGGCAATGAGCATGCCCACAGCGGATGCACACATTAAACCATTAATAATGGTCTCCTCATCAAGACCACGGTCTAGCCCCACTTGAACCAGAGCCCCGGGCAATATACCACACGATCCCGCTGTTGGTGCAGCAACAATACGCCCCATCGAGGCGTTGACTTCCGATACAGCCATTGCAGCTGCTATGGCATCAGTCATGGCTTTACCTGCCAGCGACTCACTGCTTTTAGCGTAAGTGCTCAGTTTATATGCACCGCCACCTATCAAGCCCCCTACAGACTTTATGTCCTTATCCAGCCCATTGACAATAGCTTCTTTCATGACGGTATATGCATCACGCATGTTTTCAAAAACCACATCTTCTGTAGTCTCTTTCATTTCACATTCTCTTAAAATCATGATTTGTGCGATATTCATATCATGTTTCTTGCACAAGTCAAGCAGTTCTGCTCCCGTTGTAAATTTATATTGCATAGCGTCTCCTTATATCTGATCAATCACACTAATGGCTTCAACACCCACTACACGCTCTTTTATGACTTCAAGCACGCGGTCATCGAGCATTTCATCCAGCTCAACCACCATTGAAGCTTCTCCACGTTTCTCCTTACGTGAACAATTCAATGAAACAATGTTAATGCCAAGGGTTGCTAAGATGCGTGTCACACCACTGATAACACCTTCCCTGTCACGGTGTCGTGTGAGCAGAACAGGTTTTTCGCCGGTCATATCAACCGCAAACCCATTAACTTCCCAGATACGTATACTTCCCCCTCCAATGGATGAACCTGACAAACTGACAGACTCACCTGATTGAAGTGTCATTTCAATTCTTACAGAGTTCGGATGAACATCTCCCATATCAATAGGTTCAAAACTGTATTCAATGCCCTCATTCTGAGCAATGTCCATTGCCTCACGCAATCTGTCGTCACGTTCAGAGTATCCAAGAACACCTGCAAGGAGCGCGCGATCCGTTCCGTGCCCTTTATAAGTTTTCGCAAATGATCCATGCAGTAAAAACCGAACGGATTGAATCGCTCCTCCTGCCACACGATTGGCCGCAAGGCCAAGTCTTGCTGCACCTGCTGTATGCGAACTTGACGGCCCAATCATAATAGGGCCAATAATATCAAATGCATTGTATTCAGCCACTTTTACCCTCCAATTACCATTCTCTGTACTGAATAATCCACGCGATACGCTTTACTGAGTACATTCATAATGCACATTATAATGCGTGAAGCACATGTTCATTCATATCTATTTGTTTTTACCTATACGGTGCTAACCATGATAGCTAGTCGCGCCATATACGCACCGGGCAACCTCACGGTCGCCCACGTCGCTAGTCGCGCCATATACGATTTTGAAATATAAATCTGGATTTTGTGCAAGCACAATCCAGATTTATATTTCAAAATCGTGCATGGCTTTGTCTTTTTCGCACAATAAAACTCAGAGCTATACCGCTCTGAGTTCATTAAATTACAGGATTTGTTTTTTGTCAATCTGTGTGTCAATAGAGTACAAGAATACATTAAAAGATGATAATAATCCGACACATTTGACTATGTACATCTTATTTTTATACTTATTTTGTTTTCTCCATAAGCTCTGTCAGTGCGGACTGTACATTCGATGACACCGAGCGCTGGTTTTGCGACAGTTCATCCAGTTTCGCTACTTCTGAAGTAATTTTTCCATTTTCATTTGAAATGGACTTTAACAGATCTGAAATTTCTTTTGCAAACCGTGCAGTATCATCAGAAAGCTTTTGCACTTCACTTGCTACAACTGCAAAGCCACGGCCATGTTCCCCCGCTCTAGCGGCTTCTATATTGGCGTTAAGACCCAGTATTTTGATTTGGTTGGTGATTTTATTCACCGCTCCAATCATCTGGTCACTCTTTTCAATGAATACATTGGAAGCTTCTGTCGATTCATTCAATTGACCACTCACCGTTCCCAAAACACCTACTGTTTCAGAAATTCTATCCAGTTCCCTTTCAAATTGTGTCGTTGTCTGGGAAACTGCATCCATTTGATGGTTTAGCTTTTCAGATAGTAAAACCTGCTGATCAACAATGGTCATCATCACTTGTGCCACATCCGATTCGATAATCTTATGGCTTGTGCCATATGAAGTTTGAAGTGCTTCAATCACCGCAGGCACACCTGTCGCTTCAACAATCGCATCAGCTCTGCACCTTCTAATGTCATCAATGTCATTTGAGTGGTCAATCCCTAACCTTTTTGCCAGTTCAACTCCTGGTGCATCTAAATTGCGGTCAACGACCATCGCAACTTCAATGCCCTCAAGGTCTTTCATTGCCTTAATCAAATTTGTGCCACCGAGTCCAGCGCCAACAATTGCTAATCTCATACGAACTCCCCCTTGTTAAATTTGCACCCATTTTTCTCTATTATAGTGGGCTACTCAATACATCCTTTTACATCTTATTCCATTGCATGCAAAAATAAAACCCCCTATTTGGAAGTAGGAGGTTAAAAATTCGTAGTGATTTATACAGTTATTCCAAACCTGCTGCAATACGAACATTTTTTTGATGCTTGGCATCTACTTTTCTGTTCGAATGGAGCTTTGAATCTTTAAAGTGCAGACATAAATGTCCATCAAAATCATTGCCCTTAACAGAGTCAAAATTGTATCCGTATCCGTATCCACCGCTTCTTGTATTAATGTATTGGCCTTCAGGCATATTATCCATCCCTGCATGCGGCATTCCATTGAGTGAAGCAGCAATGATCTTCCCATTAAAGTGGACAAGCACGGGTCTTCTTACCCAGCTGTATTCACCACCCCATAGGGTCTTGATTGTATGTGCATCCGCAGCGGTAAGTGGCTCAACATCGGAGTGAACGCCACCATATGCTGCAAGCATTTTAAATGTCGTGCCTGTGTAAAAATCTTCAATAACAAAGACGGTCTTTCCCTTGTCAATCATTTCCATCATAGTTGACCATGGTATATACTCGCCGAAACGTCTTTCAGAAGACTGTCTGGACACCACTTGAACCTGATTCACATAACCAAGCTGTATCATCTTAGCGATGGTCTCCATACCGGCAACGCCATCTGCTTTCAAATCATATTTCTCTTGGAAAGCTGCTACAGCACTTTCTGTAGCTTCATCATAGTAATCTGTATATGTATCTGCATCAAGACACCCTTCCTTTTGAAGGACTTCTTGAAGAATCATCACTTCCTGATGGTGAACACCTGGAATAAGCATGTCTTTTGTAATGGTTCCAAGGCTTTGTGCTGTTTGGTCTTCACCCTCACCATGGGTTTCGGCTAAGAAGAGAAAGCCCTCCTCCTGAAGCGCATGAAGTGTTAAAGTACCGGCGATACCGTCAGCTTCAAGTCCCCTGTCTGCCTGAAAGCTTCGAACCGCTTCTGCAGTCTGCTTCCCATAATATTCAATCGACTTATCAATATTCAAATAGCCCAGTGCCATCAGTACTTCCTGAAGCAGCTGAACCGACGGGGTTTCATTGCCTGGCTTGAGCATCAGGGTGTCCATCTCACCCATGAGTCCCAGCTCAAACATCTTTTCGATTGTATTGCGTCCTGCTATGCCATCTGCAGTCAGATCATTGGCCTCTTGAAAAGCCTTCACAGCTGCTTCAACTTGTTCGTCATACACTGGAGTCAGTGTATCTATGTTTAAATACCCTGCGCTTCTCAGTGCATTCTGTATGTGCAGCACGTCGTCATGTTCTACTTGTAAATCATATTTTTTCAGTTCAAAATATGTATCCATCTTCTCCGTGGCGAATGATGCACCTACAGCAGACATCACTATTAGCCCCACCAAAACTGCAGTAATCTTTCTTATCATGTATAGCCTCCCGCGTACTGGCTCTATGTATTTCCAGATCTGACCTACCTAGTTCAATCTTAGCATTACTGGTTGACATAATCAAGATAAGCGAATGTTACAATTCAAAAACGAAACAGGCTTTTCTTAATTTTTGTCATCCCAGTCAATAATATCTCTTACAACCTTAGATGCGCAAATCATGCCTGCAACCGAAGGAACAAAAGCCACTGAACCTGGCGTCTGCTTTCGCTCAACCTCTTTATGGGGGTCAAGTGCCAAGGGCTTAACCGGTGGCTCGTCGGAAAAACACACATTAAGTTTTTTAACACCACGTGCCTTCAACTCTTTGCGCATAACTTTCGCAAGCGGGCATGTGTGTGTTTTTGAAATATCTATTATTTGAAAACGGGTTGGATCCATCTTATTGCCCGTACCCATGCTTGAAATAACAGGCACCTTGTTTACCCAGCACCGTTCAATCAGATCGAGCTTTGAGGACACCATATCGATGGCATCTACAACATAATCCCAGTCTTTAGAAAAGATACTTTCTGCCGTTTGAGCATTGTACTTTTGTTCATATATAGTCACCTGAATATCTGGGTTAATCCGCATTACACGGTCTTTCATTAAGTCTACCTTTGAGGCCCCAACATTATCAGGAAATGCGTGAATCTGTCGATTCACATTGGTGATATCGACCGTATCGAAGTCGATGAGCACCAAATGTCCAACACCAACTCTAGCAAGTGCCTCAACTGTAAATGAACCCACACCGCCAACACCAAATACAGCCACAGTCGCACTTTTTAGCTTTTCAAGGCCTTCAGGTCCAAAAACCATTTCAGACCTCGTAAATTGATTCTTATTCATAACGTCCTCCATATAATTCGTGTGCTTTAAAACGACCTCGCATGCACAAATTATAGTCTACTCTTTTTAGGCATCTTTGACAAAGGCGGATTTTGACAATTTTACAAATGTATCATAATAAGCAGCCTGGTCACCATAATCACATGTTAAATCTTCAGTAAGTACATTGACCGTCCCCGCCTTACACCACGTTCCTTCATTTATTCTTGCCGTCCCTTGTTTTGCAGCTTCTGTAACCTCCGCTTTACAGAGTATTTCACCATTTTTAGAAATGACACTGACAAGCATACCTGTTTCTATTTCAAGTGGTTCAGCGTCTTCAGGCGCAAGGTACACAACTGGGCGCTCTGTATGATCTCGAAAATGCTGCGAGTGGAGTGAATGGGCAGCATGGGGTGTAATTAAACGCAAAGGATAACCTGGGGCATTCATCCTCCCCGCATCATAACAAATGGTAGGAGGCAGTCCCAGTGCTGCGGCATATTTTGAATCAAACTCAAACTTTCCGCTGGGGGTTTCAAACTTATAGTCTGCCCATGGGACCCGTTCCGCATCAATGGCAAATGGCTTCTCACAAAGCGTTTCATAGCTGATGTCGAAGGCTTCCATAAGCGGCGCAAATGCCTTTTTAAAAAAGTCATCACGACCGACTGCCGGATAGGTACTCAAATTCATACGCTCAGCCAAAATTCTGAACAGATCATATTCCCCGATCATATCATCCGGTGGCTGAACACACTGATTTGCATAAACCAAATAGGGGGAATACATTGAAGAAAATATGAAATCCGATTCTTCAAAAATACTCGTTGCAGGAAGAACCAAACTGGCTTCTTTTGCAGTGTCGGTTAAGAACATATCTACAACAACACTAAAATCCACTTTCCGCATAGCTTCAATCACGCGGTTTGTGTCCGGTACTTGAACGACAGGATTGGCCTTTGCTACCCATAGAAAGTCAATCACAGGGTTAACTGCACTTAATAGAAACTCTGCTACCTGAGCAGACTTAAAGGTTCTCTTATGCTTCACATAAGCCTCTGAATCTGCAACATATCCTGCAACGTAGTTGGTTATGCTCTTATTCGCATAGGTTACACCCCCGCCGGAAACACCGATATTTCCAGTTAAGGCTCCGAGGGCATCGATGGCTCGAATGTTATTGCCGCCATTTTGATAACGCTGCATGCCATACCCTAAGACAATAGATGCCGGTTTTGATGCGCTGTATAAGTCCGCCAGACGCTTAACTTCTTCAAGTGCAAGACCTGTACGCGACTCGACGAGGGACATGTCAAAGTCCATAACCTCTTTAAGGTAAGCTTCATACCCTAAGGTATGCTGGTCAATAAAAGCTTTGTCAATTTTGCCTGAGTCTATTAGAATGCGGGCCATGGCAAAAGCCAGTGCTCCATCTCCACCAGGTTTTACAGGCACATGCCAGTCCGACAGCTTTGCTGTCTTTGTTTTAAAAGGGTCGATACACACAACCATTCCACCGCTCTTCTGAACAGCTCGCATGGCTTTAACAAAGTGAATATTCGTAGCAACGGGATTTCGTCCCCAAAGAATCATACATTTAGACTTTGCTAGATCCTCGGCATCGTGACCCTTTTGCGTTCCAAAATCCATTTTCTGTGCTACTATTCCAGCCTTCCAGCACAAACTGCCTCCCGAACTTTCAACACTGACACCTCCCAAGTGATTAAAAAACATTTCATCTACTGATTTTGAGAGACCGCTGTACCCGCAATCATGAACATGCGCCACGCCAAGTGGGCCACTTTTTTCCAAAACACCACTCAGTTTTTCTACAATTAAGTCAATAGCCGCTCCCCAAGTGATTTCTATAAAATCTCCATTTATTTTTTGAAGGGGTTTCCTAAGTCGCTCATCACTATACATACGCTCTAAGTGGGCACGTCCTTTGCTGCAAATAACGCCTTTGGTTACTGGGTGCTCGGGGTCCCCCTTGACTTGAACCACTTTATCTCCGTCCATCTCTACCAAAAATGCACACGCATCAAAGCAATCCAGCGGACAAGCTGATCTTATTTTTCTAGACATATTCTGAATCCTTCTCTATCGATGTTTCAAATGCGTTTCTAATTTTCCTTATCAATGTATTTGAAGCTGAATTATACTGACGGCTCCCTATGGAACGGACAGGGAGAACATGAATTGAAGTCCCTGTTATAAACACCCCATCAAATGTATCAATGGACTCTATAGGAATGCACTCTGTCCTTAGTTCAATCGATTCACTTTCTAAGACACGCTTAAGTTTCTCACGGGTTATTCCATGTAGTATATCTGCTTCTGGAGCAGAGTAAACAGTATTTCCTTTTGTAAAAAATAAATTCGATCGAGAACCTTCTGTTAAACAGCCCCTTCGATCAGACAAGAGAACTTCGAAAATACCTGTTTCTTCACGCATGGCTTGAACGGTTTGTATAAGTGTATTGTGATAAATTTTGGCATTGGGGCTGACGCGCTCTGAATTTAAGATGGCTGTATCAACCCCTGTATTGTATGTGCTTTCATCTGGATAAGTGCTCTTAATTGGAAACATGCACCACGAACACGCTGGGTGTCCAATATTCCAAATGATTATTCGAATATTTTGATTCTTTATATGCTCTGCCATAATTAAATCAAAAAAATGCAGCTCAATATCATCAATCCAATCAGGCATTTTTTTACCCTTGAGCATAATCTGTAGGGACTGTTTCAGACGCTTTAAATGGGCCTTTAAAAAAACAGCTTTACCTTCTTTGATACGTATGACTTCATAAACAACAGGATTTTCAAGCGACCGATCGCGCACCTCATTTGGAACATGCTCGAGTATTCCATTAAAAATCCACCATTTGCTTGAGGTTTCAATTTTCATGACCAGTCCTCCTTATCTATTTTTTACATAAGACCATTAAATGAATAACAAACAGAAATCGGGTTTTACATTTTATTTATTCTCTAAATGTCGCTTCAATCCTCTATTTCAGTTTATCTGAGTATAAAGAAGAGAATGCTACATGGGTTGTACATTCATCCCGTGTAACATTCTCGCGGTCTACCTTATTTTACTTTTATAAATGTGTCTTGTCCTAGGAATCAGTTCGAATGGCTTCAAGTGCGGACAATCGCATGGCTCGTCGCGCTGGATAATAGCCTGAAATAACGCCCACTAGAACTGAAAATATCAAGCTTAGCCCTATGAGCCAAACAGGAATAACAGATATACTTGAAGCGTCTCCGTAGCCGCCGTTCATAAAGTTGAACCCGACATTATTAATTAGTTTTGAAATACCAAGGCTAAGCACAATGCCAACAATGCCACCGAGTAAACCAATCAATCCCGCTTCAAATAGGAAGAGTCGCTTAATGTCGCGTAACTCAGCGCCCAGAACCTTCATAACACCAATTTCACGCGTACGTTCATAAATCGACATGATCATGGTATTGGTAATACCAAGTGCGGCAACAAACAGCGACACTGCTCCAATACCTCCAAGTACTGCTTGTATGCCCGCTGAGGTCTGTTTCATATTTTCAAGAATATCCGATAAAGACCAGGCCTCTAGCCCAAGCGCCTTGATTTGATCTTGAACCTCTTTGACATTTTTCATGTCATCCACTTTAACTTTGACACTTTCAAACTTATTCTCTTCGTCGTCTCGTCTGCGCCGATCGTTATTGTCGCTGTTTTTGTTGCGACGTGCAACTTCCTCTTGAATTTTGGTCAACTGGTCAATATCCATATAGGCATTCCAATTGTACTCCCCATTGCTCTCAGCAAGAATACCCACAACATTGAGTTTTCTGCCACGTGGACGTCCTTCACCATTGTACTCTTCATTGAGAATCATTTTTATATTTGCATCCATTAAATCAATATCTACTGGTTCCCATCTTCGCGAACGCGATTTTGGGTCGTAGAATTGCTGGCTGACTTCCTGACCAAAAACAATCTCATTTTTCCCAAACTTTGTGGGCAGTCTGCCCTGCTGTGTCAAGAAGTCGAATGCTTCCATGGACTCCGCATCGACACCATTAATAGATATACCTGCTTCATATCGCCCTGCGATTAAATCTACATATACGTTCATAAACGGCATAACACCCGTTACATGATCCATCTCTTTCATCAGCTCTACCGCTTTATCATCCAGCGCAATCTTTTTCTGTGGACCGTTGTCTTCCTCTTCTTCGCCCCACCGATCCCACTTGGGATAAACATCAATAAGCGTAAGACTGCCCATGTCTTCGAGATTTTTCATAAAGGTTTCCTGCATGCCTATACCTAAAGACAGCATGACAATAATCGATGCAGTACCAATAAGCACACCCAGTATGGTTAAAAAAGTACGTGCCTTACGCCGCCAGAGATTTCTTAGACCCATCGCGATTAAATCACGACTATTCATCCTCTTCCTCCATTGCTCGTAATAGCTCTGCCTTTTGCTTTTTCTTTCTGCGTACATACCAGACGCCTGCACCGACAAGGATCAGTGCACCACCTGCGTACATCCAGTTTTTATAATCAGTTTCTTCGTCCATATCCATCATCTCTTCATCAAATTCTCCATCAAATTGACCTTCTCCATCAAAGGACGCATCAAATTCTGGCATTGCCGAAGCAAAATATGAAAATGGTTTTTCCACACGTGACGGATTCCCCAGTGCATCTTCAAAAGTAAACACTATATTTCCACTCACTTCCCCTTCCGCATCAGGAATGATAGAAGCCATGAAATAGTCACTGTTGCCTGATTCAAAATTTCCTACGAAATAAGTGCCGTCTTGGGATGTAAACTCGCCTTCTAGCTTAACAAACATATTAAACATGTCTGAACGTCCCATATTATAAAATTCCAGCTCAATGTCCGAAGGATTACCTGCATATGCATCAAACGGCGTTATAATATCTCCCGTTTCAAGGCGGACTGGCTGCGATACTGATATTCCCAGGTTTTCTTCTTCTTTAAATGGCTGCTCCTGTGAATCATAAGCATTGCCTTCTCCATCTTCGTATTCCATAACGAGCTTCAAATTATGTGTCTTTACAGCTGCATCTCGCTTGGTTGCGAGTGGTAATACATAGTCATAGTAGCCCTGTCGCTCGATACGCTCAATGAAAAATGAGCTAGAGCTGTCCGCCGGACTGAATACACCTTCATCTGAACTCACAGAAACTTTTATGTTTTTAACAATTTCATCTGAACTTGTATTAAAGAACTTCAGGTGTAAATCGAAGACTTCACCTGCCATGACTGCTTCACCTTCAAAGGCATAGTCTTCAATGAGAATCTTAGGTCTTCCTAGCCCACTGGTACCGTTCACACTCACGCCAACATACTCTTTAAAACTTTTTTCTGCATCATCGCCAGACGCATTATAAGTCATTACAAGATTGATTGGATAATGCTCCGTTTCAAGATCTTCAGCGGCTGAGAGCTCAAAGAAAATTTCCTCTGTTTCTCCCGCTCCCAAATCACGAATAATTTTTTTAGGCTTGGACTCTGGAATGAAACCATCAGGATAATCTAGTGAAACCTCTACAAATTCAGCTTCAACACTCGATGTGTTTTCCAGAACACCAGAAATTTTAAAGGTTTCTCCCGCGCTGATCTTATCTGGTGCATTTAAATCGTTCACACTGAGTTCGATTGCTTTTGTATCATTCCCCTGTACAGGGACATATATATAAGATGTTCTTGTGTACTCCGCACCAACATCGTCATAATATTTCAGCTCTACTTCAAGCTGATACTCACCAGAAGGTGCATTTTGAGAGGGCTCTATGTAAAAATATGCTACTTTTTCGTGTTTGGCTTCAATCAGGTCAATAGCCTGCACATCCATCCCTTTGTAAAGGTGGATGCCATCAGCGGCGAATCCTTTTAGAGAGACACGCACATCGTTGGCATTATTTGTACCGGTATTGCCCACTGTCAGTACAACAGCCTGATTTGGTTCATTGACAGACAGTTCATCTCCTGTAAACGTGTAGTTCACAACACCAAGTGTTGGCTCCACTTGATTGTTCAAGACCTTAATATAGATGGAATCAGTTGTTGTGAAATCATCTTCAGCTTGACTTTCATACTCAATGTTCAACTTAATTTCGTAAATTTTTGGCTTTGCTGTTGGGGATACGCGTACTTTAAAATACGGTGTTGCCCCTTTTATAGTCACTTTATCGACTTGTGTCCATGGTCTGGAATCATCAAAGATGAATGGCACCGAGTCTAGGTCGTCTGCAACGGATACTCTGACATACATAGCTGTTTTCCGGTCCGTAATAAGCGGAATATTGATACGGGCTTCTTCCCCTGCCTCAACTTCCTGAATATTTGCGGTCAAATCAACATGGACGTCTGGGTCTACACTTTCTGCAAAATTCACTGATGCCGTGCAAAACTGCACCGCTAGAATAAGCATCAGCATCCAGATGGTGCTGTATCTATATTTCCTTCTCATGTTCAACATGTATGTACCCCCTAATATCTTCATTTCGTTCTTCGATTTTTTCTATATCTCCATCGAGTATATATACAACTTTGTCCGCAAATCTTGCAACTTCTTTATCATGCGTTACAATAATCAGTGTTTGATTCTTGCTGCGTACCATATTTAGCATAATTTCCATCACATCTGCAGATGTTTTCGAGTCCAAATTTCCTGTGGGTTCATCGGCAAATATAATTGCAGGCGTACCCATAAAGGCACGCGCTATGCCCACACGCTGCTGCTGACCGCCTGACATTTGAGTTGGCTTGTGTAAGACATACTTGCTAAGACCTACTGCTTTAAGCATTTTCAAGGCTTCTTTATCGCGTTTTATCTTGGAAACCCGTCTGAACATCAGCGGTAAACTGACATTTTCAAGTGCAGTTAATGACGATAGTAAGTTATAGGACTGAAATATAAAGCCAACGTGTGTTTGGCGCAGCTTTGCCAACTGCTTTTCTGTCATGCTGGTAATTTCATGTCCTTTGACAGATATTTTTCCCTTAGTGGGTTTTTCAAGCCCAGCCA
This sequence comes from uncultured Acidaminobacter sp., assembly GCA_963676345.2. Lineage (GTDB taxonomy): Bacteria > Bacillota > Clostridia > Peptostreptococcales > Acidaminobacteraceae. The sequence continues at coordinate 789,480 of CAXXTS010000006.1, read as the reverse complement.
TCATATTAAGAAGAGTCGATTTGCCTGACCCGGAAGGACCTAGAATACAGCAGACCTCTCCTTGATATATGTTTAGGGAAACTTTATTCAGTGCCACGACCTTCTCTGTCCCAATTCTATATATTTTTCTCAGATTCTTAATTTTTAAGGCGACGTCCTTGTCTATGACTTCCGCCCCCCTTCCAAAAGTACATCTATTATCCCGAACCTGTCATGCAGTTTGCTTTATCTTAATTGATTATATCAGCAGTGGGAGACACGCTTGGGATTAGGAACACAAATTGAAGGCGTCCTATGAACACCTCCAATGTAATGTTAGCATATTTATACGATTTTATGGGTTACAGTATAGCTAAAACCTGTGTACTCTCTGTGTCTAAAACTGATAAGGCAAGACAATCTCAACCTGTGTTTTCTCATACATTACACTGTCAATACGTATAGATCCGCCTAGTTCCAGCACTTCTTCCTTAACCAGGGTCATGCCTAGCCCCCGCCCTGACACAATGTCCCCTTCATTTTTGGTTGTCACATGATTTGAAAATATCAGTTCCAGCAGTTGGACCTTATCCATTTTGCTGATCTGGGCTTCCTTATAGCCTAAATTTCTAATGATATTTTTTTTGAGTGCCTCAAAGTCAACCCCGCCGCCATCATCATAAATTTTGATTTCTATTTGGTTGCCAACTTTCTCGATTTCAACCGAAATAGTTCCTGCAAGCGGCTTGCCCCGCTCATAGCGCAGCTCAGGTTTTTCAATGCCATGGTCAACCATGTTTCTTAAAATATGCACTACAGACTTCATAAAGCCATCATAGAGTCCTAAATCTACAAGAAACTCACCGCCGGTGATTTCAAGAGGAGCCACTTCTTTTCCAACACTTCTGCCCAGTAAAACTACATAATCTGCATAGCCTTCAAAAACTCTTCTAAAAGGCATATGGTTGTCACTATAAAGTGTTTTAACCAAATTAGATGCATCTTCCCCATAGGCTGCTTCTGTAGAAAGGATGATTTCATCCAGTTTAGATTTTGATATCCGTACGGTATCTCTATATACATAAATGTCGACACCCTCATTCTCATAGATTTTATTGAGCCGTTCATCGATACGCTCTACAAGACTGCTTTCATGTACTACATTTTTTAACCTTGATTTGTCAAGTGGTGTTAAATCAATAATATCTTGCTCAAGTTCATGAATGTAAGCAATCTCTTCGTTGAATCCGTATACTGAAAGTTGCCCCTTAAAACGATGCAGTGATTTTAAGATATTTTCCTGCAGTCCCTCAGCACTTAATGCGACATCCTCAAAATAGGCCTTTTCTAAGTTACAGAAGGCTTCAACACGATTATAAATTCTCCAGAACTCCTGTGCATAAAGCACAATCTTCATGTTGGTCCAGTTTTCACGGGTTTCCTTTTCCATTTGTTCCATCAAAGACTTCTCAAAGGAAACATCTGTAATGATGACCATAACTTGTTCTTTAAATCGTGTATGGATTAACTTGTACTCAATTTTGAGTTCTCTTTGATGGGTCTCTGCTGATTCAGGCAAGACACTTAAATAACTTTCACGTCGAATTTGGCTGCTTTCATGTAGGGCCCGGTCTACAGCCGCTGTAAATATATTCACATCTTCAGGCGAATCCGGGAATAAGACATTCCAAAAGTTTTTTCCAGCAAGGGATGGACCCAGGTAAATTTCCGAAAGTGCACTGTAGCCCGTTTGAATTTCTGACTTGCTGTCTATAGACATAAAGGCCTGACCTGAATGATCAAGTAAGAGCTTTATGTCCTCTGTGCGTTCATCAACCTTGTTATCCAACTGCTTGTTTAAATCTTCAAGTGAGCTTTTGATATTTATAAGCTCTGCATTCTTAATTTGCAGCTTTTCTGAATTATCCTTTAAGGCATGGGTCAAGTCCAAGTTCAGACTGAAGGTCTCTGAGTATCTGAATCCCAGTGCCAATGCATGGAAGAATATGAAAAGGAAGAGTCCGTAATTTGAAAAGCGCTCGCTAAACATCTCTGGAATGTGCACAAAGAAGATGAGCATAGCAAAGTATATACCTACGAGAGTGACCCTAGTGCGCACAGAATTATTACGCATCTGATGCGCCAACTTAACCATTGAATACATAACAATAGTTGTTCCAATCGACATGAAGAAAATTAGGCTCCATATATAATAGGACTTGTCTAGTGATAGAGAACGGATGCATAATGCACCAACAAATATTCCCTGGATCCATTTCTCAAATAGGGTATCGGACTTACTTTCATTTAGCAAAATGACATAGCGCAGCATGAGTAGAACAGTCAGCGTCAAGAAGATATAGCCAGCAAAGTCGATTGTATGCCACTCCAAATTGGGAAAGATGCTATCGATGATCCTTTCACCAAAAAAAATCAAAGTAATCCCCAATGAGATTGAAAATACACCAAAATGCAGCGTGGCCTTTTCTTCTTTTCGGATGGAATACACTGCTATATGGTAGGCACCTGTGAGCATGGCTATTGCAATGATTAAGTACTCCTGCAAGTGGCTATTAACCTGCCGCTGCATAATTTGCTGTGGCGTTCCAATGATGATGTTCTTTCCAATGCCCGTATAGGCAAAATGATAGTTTGATACTTGTATTAATACACGAACCGTGTTTGCTTCTGCAGGAAAAATAACACGCTGGGGTAAAAGTCGCGGCCTAAATAGCTCAGGATTTGAAGATACCCGCCCATTCATTACAAGAAGTTTGCCGTCAATCCACAGTTTGTAGGCACTGCTTATTACTGGCAGTTCTATTGCCAGCAAATCACTTGAAATCGGAGGTTTGAGTTCAAAAAAGTAGGTGCCGTGTCCCACCCCACCAAACTTTGTGCGGTCAAGTGGTTTGGATGCATCAACATAAAAAGCTGATGCCATTTTGTCTTCTATAAATTCATCATCATAAACTATATCATCATAAAAATAGGCAATTTCCCCCGCCAATTCAGCAGGGCCATTCAGCTTAAAATTATGTTCTCTAAGGTCGAGGGTACCTTTTAATACAGTAAGCGTGTCCAGTGTTGGCTCACTATATGGCAGACTCAGTAAAAATAGACCAAATCCAACGAACAAAATAGTTATGAACCAAACGAGCCTAGAAGGTTTTTTCATCATTATCACCTCTATTTCAAACCTACCCCAAAAACAGTAAAAGACCTTGGAAATCCCAAGGTCTTTAGTATTATTTATATAAATTATTAATTTAGCGTGCTACCGCTTTGTGCATACGTACATCCGTTTTAGCTTCTTGTTTAAAGCTCTTTTGAACTGGCTGTTTTCTGATGCGCAGATTTATTTCAATTTGGTCAATTTTAAATTTCATTTTTCTTCCCCCTAAGCGACAATTCTTCTTCTCTTAGACTGAATCGTCTTATCTTTTTTCGCCTTCGTGTTGCGTCTTTCATGATGGTGGTAGCTAAAATAAGTCATTAGCTGACACTGTCCGTTTACCCGCTCCTTCATGAGGACCCCCTCTCTGGCGCTATTTGGCGCCATCTATGCACCGAAGAAATAATCTGTTCCGACTTTTTCTTTCGTTTTTTCGTAGTGTTTAATCGCTTGCTGGTTTTTAAAGATTCTTTCAGCAGCATTGGTTTTTTCAGTTCTTCTTTTTCTAATTTCTACTCGAACTTCAACTTTTCCGACGTTCATTCTCATGGGTAATCCCTCCTACCATTCATGATTTCTTCTTTTCTCTTTGTCTTTGTGTTTGTGTTTCTTTGACTTGGTTGTCTTTGTCTCATCGGGGTACCCTAGGGTACAGTCTAAATCGCAATCACCTTAATCACTTGAAATCCCTCCTATTCAAGTTTGTATATGTGAATACACAACATGTGTACTTCCTTATAAATCCATTAGGCTCTTTATATGTAAATACTATATAAAAAAAGCCCGCAGACAGTGTCTGCGGGCTATATAGGCACAAAAAACCCGTAGGAACAGACCTACGGGCAATCATTGAAAGGGGTTGTATAAGAAAAAGCTTATATCTGTACCAATTCAATATTAAACGCTTGATAGGTCGCGCACTGTCTAGTAAATGTAGTTTTGATTCCATATGTTGCTGGCTGATCCATGCAATCGGCAGATAGTAGTAGTTGAGATTTAGTTACATTAATCATTTCGCGACCTCCTTTCGTTTAATATTTTGATCTTCATGGGTAGTATATAACCCACTTCCTCCAAAGGCAAACAATCTTTTCCCTTTGTAAAGGTTTTGTAATACTTATGATATATTTCGTTAATATATCACTTTTATTAAGTGGACTGAAATATAGATCCAATATGAATTACAGGACATTTTCCTTCTTCCCTCGCAGACTTGCCATTTTTTTTATATAATAGATATGAATATAATTTGTCATAGAGGGGGTATAATGAAAAAATTCGATTTGGTGGCTAAACGACGCGAACTTGACGCACAACGCGTTAAAGATACACGAGAAACGATTGGGACACGTATTACAAAAATCATCGTTGCATTTATTGGTGGATTCATGCTCTGGTCAGCCTGCACAACCTTAAATTTGAGCGGCCTTGTGCAAATGGTCATTAATGCTGTTATCCTCATAGCAATGGGCCTTTATATTTGGAAGTCCGGTGCGCTTAAACTTAAATAAGAACAAATCGAAATCCAGTAGCTACGCATATGCGTGAAGCTACTGGATTTTATTATAGTCTAAGTTTCATATTTAATTATGTTCACTTAAAAAATCTAGAGGCTATAAGTCCTGCTTGCTACGGAGCATGATTAAGTAATGATTGATTTCTGCACCAAACATGACAATCATGCTTGAGAAGTACATCCAAATAAGAAGCACCATTACAGCCGCAAGCGACCCGTACACAATGGTAAATCGGCTGAAATTCTGAACAAAATGCGAGAAACCATACGACAGTGTCAACCAGCCAATGAGCGAAAATAAGGCTCCTGGCATTGCTTGTTTAAAGCCGATTTTGACATTTGGGAGCACTACATGTGTTGAACCGAATACGAGTGCTAAAAAGCCCAGTACACCGACCCACCTAATAGATGTGAAAAAATCAACAAAATATTTGGGAATATAAATATAGGCCTCTAACAATCTGAAAAAATCTCTACCCATACTCGGCAGTACCAGCGCTAATATAATAGAAAGCGCAAAGAGAAAGGTATAGAACATGCCCATCAAACGTATTTTAAAGTAACCCCTTGTTTCCTTGACTTCGTAGACAATATTCAAGGCACGCATCAGTGCGTTAATTGCCTTTGACGCAGTCCATAGCGCAGCTATAATGGACACAGAAATCAGACTTTTAGATCCTGAGTCCGCCAAATTCAGCATGTAGTCCTGAATAATTTGCGCCGCATCAGAGGGCATAATACGTCCAAGACTGTTCATCATCCAAATATTATCTATAGAAAACCAGCTAATCAGGGAAACTAAAAAAATCAGAAATGGAAATAAGGACAATATAAAAAAATATGCCATCTGTGCGCTGAATGCGGTAATATGGTGTATTCTATATCCTCTGCGCATTTCGCTTACAAACCCAATTACATCTCGGAGTCGTGTCATTTGATCCCTCCTATTTATTAACATTGTATCCTTATTTCCTTATAATTTCATTAAAATTTCTCAGATTCATTGAAAGCACATGCCTTAAGGGAGTATCATTAGAGTAGACTTCCATATGCGTATGCACTGGAATAAAGGAGGATATTTATGGCAAAGAGATTATCCATGCTCCCACTGCTGATTATCATTGTAGTGGTTGGAGTATTCGCAGGATCACAAAGTTTTTATGTGCTCGAAAATGCCGAGCAAGCTGTCATTGAAAGGTTTGGACAAATGGTCGACGTGGTGGGAACACCTGGCCTGAACTTCAAACTTCCATTCATAGACAGAGTGAGAATCATTAACACCAACAAGATTTTTTCAGTTCAGTATGGTTACCGTCCAGATTCAGATGCGACACCCAACAACGAGCCCGAATATTTAGATGTTGAAGATGAGCAGCTTGTGCTGACAAAAGGCTCATTTCTCGTTAACATTGGAGCAGTTATTCAGTACAAAATTACGGATGCCGCTGCTTACCTGTACAACGTAGATGATCAGTCAGGCACCTTAAGACTCGCATTCGAAAGTGTACTCAGAAGAAATATTCAGGATCAGGATTTAGAAAATGCTCTGATCAACAAGGATTCCATTGCAAGAGAAATACTGCCTGAGCTTTCATCAAAAGTTGCTGACTATGGTCTTGGAATCACTATCCTAGATGTTAAGTTCACTGATGTTCTACTCCCAGGCAAAGTTCAATTTGCATACGATGATGTAAACATTGCTGAGAATGAAAAGTCCGAATTTACATCAAAAGCCGAGAAGTATAGAAATGAGCAGCTCCCTGGAGCGCGCGCCGAAGCCTACGACAGAATACAACAGGCCGAAGCCTATAAGGCTGAAAAAATTTCTCAGGCCAAAGGGGATGTAGAAAACTTCCTTCAAGTTTATGAAAAGTACGCATCTGCTAAAGAGATTACACGTAAACGTCTTTATATTGAAACCATGGAGACAATCTTATCAAAGGTTAAGCAGAAATACATCATCGACATTGATGGCGATGGCACAATCAAGTATCTGCCACTCAATCCGGGATCTATCAACCAATAGTATGCTGCCAGATAAGGAGGGAAAATAATGGATAACAATAACAATCGTGGTCCGGGACCAGATTTAAAAGATGAGTTCACAAAGTTCCGTGAGCAATTCAAGAGTCATGCCTCTGCAAATAGGCAGTCCAATGATCCAGAAGGTGACAAGAAAAAACGAAAGCGCAACATGCGTTTTGTAGGGTTTGTATTAATCCTTATGGCACTGCTTATGAGTGCCAGCAGTTTCATCTATATTGTTCGTGAAGACGAAGTTGCTACAGTTCGAGAATTTGGTGATGTCAAAAAAGTCGTTGTTGACCGTGACAATATCGACGCTGATGCACAGAGTAAGCTGGATAAAAACTTCCAAAATATTGAGATTGTAAAAGATAAGGGTCTGTTTTTCAAAATTCCTTTTATTACAACTGTACAAAAGGATACGTCAAAGCTGATTACCTATATTTCAAATTATGCTAATATCAATACACGCGACAAAATCAAATATGAGATAAAAATGTTCGCACAGTGGGAAATCACCCACCCAGGACTCTACCGTTCTTCATTTGGTGGTACTGGTAATCTCGTTATCCAAGCCAATAGGCTTATTGACGAAGTGGGTTACGCACTGGTTATTCAAAGTATTAACTCGCTGACTTCAAACGATTTTCTTCAAGACAAGGCCGTTTTGAACTCAAAGCTAGATGAAGTTATGGTTGAACTGAATGTAAAACTTGCTCAAAAAGGGATCGCTGTACGCGATATTGAAGTTTACCGTACCATTCTTCCTGATTCTAATATTGAGTCAACCCTTCAGAAAATGGTCGCTGAACGTGCAGCAATTGCACAGCAAAAGCGTTCAGAAGGTCAGGAACTTTACCAAAACACAGTTGCTGATACAGACAGAGAAGTGGCTCAGATTATAGCAGAGTCCATTGAAACAAGTGAAACCATTCGCGGTGAAGCAGATGCTACGGCACTTGAAATTTACGCAAATGCCTTTAGTGTAGACCCTGACTTCTACGAGTTATGGAGAACACTCAAGTCTTATGAAAAAACACTTGATGAAGATACCGTTATTTACTTAAACAGCGACAACAAGTATCTTGAACTCTTTAACAGTGGTGAGTAATTAAGCTCTAATTTCATTAAATAGCTCAAAAGATAGCGCCCACCTTGCAGGTCAACTGCACAGTGGGCGCTTTTTTATATCCATCATATTGGATAGTCTTTATGTTATTAGTCTTTATGTTATTAGTCTTTATGTTATTAGTCTTTATGTTATTCATATTGACGTTTATAGTATTAAACTTAGAACATTGAACAAGCCGTGTAACCCCTAAATGCTTTCAGCAGCAAGTGCCTGCTTACCTTCCTTTTTCAAGCGCATTTGGAAGCTGTATAAGCTGCTGTAAAGAACGGGAATCACCACCATTGTAAGGATGGTAGAAACCAGCAGTCCCGACATGAGGGCAATCGCCATTGGTGCAAACAAGCTGCTCCCCCCAACGGCTAGCGGGAAGAGACCCATAATGGTTGTCATAGCACTTAAAATAATGGCATTAAAGCGTTTATCCACTGCGTCTTTACACGCTTCACCAATTGGCATGCCAAGTTCAATAGCGTCATTAATGTATTCAATCAGTAGAATGCCATTCTTTACAACGAGTCCAATGAGGGCGATGATGCCTAAAAAGGCCGTTAAAGACATCGGCTGGTTTAGCAGATAGAGTCCCGTAACTGAACCAATCAAGGAAAGTGGGATTGTAAAGAGTATAACCAGTGGCTGGGTAAAGGAACTGAACTGCACCACCAAGATCATGTAGATTAAGGCTATTGCAAATAAAGCAAGCATGCCTATTACACCAAAGTTTTCAGCGATGTCTTCACGCTCACCTGCAAAGACAATTTCAACGCCAGCCTTATTCACATTTGGCACCACTTCATTTTCAATGCGCGTTTCAAGTGCCGCCGAATCATATCCAAGCATGGGGTCGGCTAGAATCGTCACCGTCATTTCCCCGTTGTAGCGATTAATTTCATCTGTTTTTGTTGAATAAGTTACTTGAGCATACTGCTTGACTGGTACCTTGACATCTGTCATGCTCGACTTCACCATAAAGTTTGACAGCTTTTCCGGCGTGTCAATGTCAGACTCAATACGCACGTCATATTCATTGCCATCTTTTCTAAAAACCGTTGGTGAAGACCCATAAAGCGCCATATTCACTTGTCGCTGGACATCGTAGTTTGTCACACCCATCATAGCCGCTTTTTCTGTATCAAGTGCCAAATTGAACTGCAGCGTTTCTGGTTTAATGTCATCGCGTACATTTGTAACGCCTTCGATGGTTTCCATCTTCTCTTCTATTTCTGCTGCCGCTTCTTTGAGACGGTCATAATTTTCTCCACTGATACGTAAGATGATTTTTGCATCTGCTGGTGGTCCATTCTGGAGTAGGTTCACCTTTGTTTCACCTGAGACAAGGCTTGTATCCAGCTTACGCTGTAAATAGTCCGCAAACTCTGTACGGTCTGTAAACCTGCGTTCCCCGCTCCTTGCATCCAGATCATATTTGACAACCATCTGTGCAAAATCTGCTGAAGGTGTTGGTGTCATCATGGAAATATAGAACTTAGGCATTCCATTTCCGACTGCAACCGTATAACTTGAAATCTCAGGTTCCGAAGAAAGAATGCGCACGACTTCATCTGCCATGCGTTCGGTCGATTCAATGTCACCCGCAATTTCATTATTCATTTCTATATAGAGTATATCTTTTTCAACATAGGGAAAGAATTCTGATGGCAAAAGTGGCATTAGGACTTTCATTACAAAGAGAAATACCACTATAACAAGTGCTGCTGTTCGTCCTTTGTACTTTAGACCTGTATCCAACATGTTTCCAAAAACTTTGCGCAGAATCCCCTGCTTGTCCCTGTTTTTCTTCATTGGCCTAAAAATCCACTCTCCTAAAACAGGCATGACAAACATAGCTACTGCATAAGACGCAATCACAGATATAATGAGCACCAGCGGAATGGAGATGAGAAACTCCCCTGCAGCACCAGGCATTCCCATCAAAGGCGAAACTGCCGCTACGGTTGTGAGTGTCGCTGTAAAAACGGGTATTGCTGCTTTTTTCACAGCATTCACTGATGCAGAACCATTGTCTTGTCCACCGTCTAAATTAACCTGTATGCCATCACTGATTACGATGGCGTTATCTACAAGTATTCCAAGTGCAATAATCAGGGCAGTCAGTGACATTTGATGGATGTAAATGTCCATCCCATACATTGCAGCAAATGTGAATAGAATGGATAGCGGAATAGCCGTTGAAACAACCACCGCATTTCTTGCCCCCATACCGAAGAATACAACTACGATGACCAGTATAACACCAATGAGCAAGTTCATCATAAAATCATTTACTGACGCCCCCACATCTGATGGCTGATAAATTATTTCTTCAACTTTTAAGTCTTCTGGAAGCGTTCGCTTCACATTCTCAAGAGCCTCACGAACGTCATCACCAATAATAACAATGTTCTTTCCAGGCTCAAAATAGCCCGTCAGCAGAACTGCATTTTCACCGTTTTGCTTATATTTCTCTGCGTTTTCTTCCAGCGCGAATTCAACACTTGCAACATCTTTAAGCCTTAGGGCTGAGCCGTTTTCTGGGGACATCATAATGATGGTATTTCGAATGTCTTCAATTTCCTGAAAGGAACCTGCAGTCTCAAGGTTGATCCGGGTCTTTCCGTTTTTAAGTGCCCCCGATGGTATTTCAATATTTTGCATTGTCAAAATGGAATTGATGTCTTCAATAGATAAACCAAGTACATTGAGTCTGGCAATGTCTATGTCAACTCGAATCTCTTTATTGAGTTCACCTTCAACTTCAAATTTGGAGATACCCTTAATTTTTGATAGCTCTTTTTTAAACTGATCTCCAAAGGAAGCAAGCTGCTCATAGGAGTATTTTTCACCAGAAAGACTGATCAGAATCCCAGCTGTCGATATTAAATCTGTATCAATCATACTATCTAATACGCCTGATGGCAGGTGAGACTGTGCATCGGCCATGGCGTTGCGCACATCCTGCATGGCCTTATCATTATCTGCGTCATCATTAAACATGACAATCGTAATCCCCATACTGCTTTTAGCCGTACCCCTTATTTCATCTACATGGTCCAGTTCTTTCATTTCATCTTCGATTTTTTTCAGAACCAGTTCCTGCACATCCTCAGCACTCGCACCTGGGTAGGGTGTAATAATCATTGCTACCGGTACAGAAACATCCGGGTTCTCCTGTCTTGGAAGATAGTAATACCCTAGACCACCGCCAAGCGCAAGCACTAAAATTAGAAACAGGGCTATGGTGCGTTTTTTTATAAGAAGTCGTATCAGCTTCTCCATGTCATCCACCTCCAAAACCTTTCTACTTGGCCTGTGCAATTTCGACTGCCGTTCCATCCGTTAGTTTTTTAATACCAGATACGACAACCATTTCACCATCATCTAGCCCACTGACCTTAGCTTCAAATCCTGTAATGTTCTCAATCGCTATCGTTTTTTTGAAGGCACGCCCGTCTTGAATCACATACACATACTGTTCCCCGTCAGACATGATACTGTCTAGTGGAAGCCAAATTCCCCTTTCGTTACCCGTTTCAAATTTCACGTCAACAATCTTCCCAAGTCGAAGGTCCGCGCTCTTGACCCTAACTTTTGCAAGAAATGTCCGAGTATATTGGTCCGGCATATCATTTAGTTCAACAATTTCTCCAGGAATGGTCTCTGAGCCCGCTTCAATGTGCACATCTGTATTCAGCCGTATAAGCTCAACATCATCTTGAGACAAACCAACTTGAACCACCTTCATAGCACTGCGCATCACAACAACAGGGTAACCTGCAGATACCAGTTCCCCCTCTTCGAAAGGAACTGCCAAAACTGTCCCTTCTGATGCGGCAACTACAATGGCATCTTCAAGAAGCGAAGCAGACAAATCGTAATTTGCCTTGGCAGCACGATAGCCCTCTTTTGCCTGTGAAAGTGTACTGGATATTGTGTTGAAATTCAGTTCAACCTGATCCAGCGCATCTTTGGAAATACTGCCTGATGCGTATAGGTTGTTCATCTTCTCCAGCATTTCTTTATTATAGGCATAGGCATTTTCAGCTTTGGTGACATCCTGCTCAGCGGCAATCATTTGTGCTCGAATAGCCCCCAATTGAAGCTCAATGTCTGAAGTGTCTAACTTAGCAAGTACAGTACCCGCTTCCACCTGTTGACCTGGAACGACCAATACTTCACCCAAACGTCCACTTGATTTGAAACTGTAGTTCATTTGGTTTTCAGGTGCCACAGTGCCCATATAGGAAAGCGTCTGCTGTCGTTCTTCACTCTTAAGTTCCATTACCTCAACTGGCGTTTTTATGATTTCAATAGTTTCAGCTGCCTGAGCCTCGCATCCTGCAAGTGCAGCCATGATCAGAAGTGCTGACCCGATTGTCATCATTCTTTTTTTCAATTTCATATTGCCCTCCTTGTGCACATATGCATACTATTTTGTTTAGAACCATTTCGTAATAATGTGAATTTTAGCGTTTTTGTTCATATTGTATATGAATTAATATGAATTTGTTCGTATTAATTCCTGAAATAATGTGATGCATTCGCATCACACCATTTATTATTGTATATTTTACTATTTAGTAGTGTTCGTATTTACCTGCAAAAATTACATTCAATTGATCCTTAATGCGTTGAAGCGAGTCTTCAAAAGTCAGTTCTGCAAACAGCAAATAATCCGTTCCGTTATGCTCAATTATTGACCAAATACATTCCGTTAATGCCTTGAGTGAAAAAGCGCAAAGCCGCCTGTTTGTCCGTTCATATATTTCTAGTATATAAGCTACATATTCCAATTTAGCACAATCACCACGCATTGTGTTCTTAAACTTTGTATTTTTTGCCAAGTCCGATACAGATGCAATGTAGAATGATTTCAACATTTCCCTATCTTCTACAACATTGGCAAACTGAGCAAGAACGAGAAGGTCAATAAGCCCATCTGTCAGCCCCTTTTCAAGCGCCTTGATAATCTCAGAATCTGTAGCACGCTGGTCCGCATCTGTTCTTAATAGGAAGGAGGTTAAAAACAAGTCAATTTTTGAAGGATAATAACCGTAAATTGTACTGACACCAACACCAGCAAGTTCTGCAATTTCACGTATTTGCGCCTGTTCATATCCTTTTTTCCTAAAAACCATGCGGCTTGAATTTAAGATTTTTTGCCGTGTTAAACTCTTTTCTTCCGCTGAAATCTTCGCCATAATACACCCCAATCCAAATCAGTTCGCATTAACACTATACACCTACTGCTAACATAGTTCAAGTATTTTTTGAATTATGGGGTATTGACTCTCATATAAGAAAGGAGAAAGACATGAAAATGAAACGCACCATCACAAGCTTGCTTGTACTTTTAATCGCTGTTACTTGTCCTGCATATGGACTTACACAGGCTACGCACACCGACTCCGCTTTTGATTTATATGAACTCGGTGTCTTTACAGGTTCAGAGAAAGGCTTTGAACTCGAACGCGAGCCTACGCGACTTGAAGGCTTAATTATTCTCATCAAACTGCTTGGAGAGGATTCGGCTGTAAGGGAATACGCAGATACAAGATCCGTTTTCTCAGATGTTCCGCAGTGGGGAATCAGCTGGACTAACTATGCATACAACAATGGTCTTGCCTCAGGTATTGGTAATGGTAAGTATGGCGCAGACCAGGCCCTTCAGGCAAATTCCTATATGACCTTTATGCTCAAGGCACTTGGCTACAGCATTGACGCAGGAGACTTCACTTGGGCCACCGCGCTTGATAAAGCGGTCGATATTGGTTTGATCACTTTTGAAGAAGAGGTCAGGCTAAAAACCCAACCTTTCTTGAGAGATGATTTGGCTTATCTTTCAGAGTTGACCCTCCGTCACACAAAGAAAGACAGCCCTCTCACACTCGGAGAGTCCTTAGTTTATGATGAGCGTCTTGAAAGAGATGCCGCAGAACATGTTGAACTTGTCAGTGACGATGTCTATGATTTGTTGATTAAACTCTTTGTAGAGCTTCCTGATGATGCCTACGATGTTGTAGAAGCTGAGAATATGATAGATAACATAAGAAGCATTCCAGAAAACTACATTGAAATGCTCATAGAAGATGGAACACGCATACGGTTAATTAATAACCCTATGACCGATGAACCTGAATACACCTATTTACGTGGTGAAGTACCGCGCGGGTGGGAAGACACAGGCTTGACATGGGATGATGTTCCAGGTGCCGGCGGACAACTGATTGTGGCACGTATTGGCTACAGTTACTCAAGTGAAACTCATGGGTCACACAATCTCGAACTGCACGAAATCGGTCACCAGGTAGATGATGTCGTCTTTTCAGAATATGGTGCGGATTCTACGACCACCCTTTTTGCTAGCTTAACTGATGAAGAAGCCGACCTCTTTACAGGTGCTTATTACGACTATGATGAAGAATTCTTTGCTGAGGCCTTTACCATGTACTATTTAAACGAAACCACACATCAGGAACTGAAAGACAAGGCACCTAAAGTCTATGCTTTTTTTAGAAATATGGAACTCGAATATGGCTATGACCAGTAAAAAAACGGTATAGCTTCCGACCGAGACATAAAAGGTCAGAAAGCTATACCGTCTTAAATTTGATTATTTTACCCTTCTCATAGATCGATACATCCATATGCTGATGCTAAGGTCTAACTTTTGTCATCAGGTGCTGAAACTGCTCAGGGGTTAATGACTGAGGGCCATCAGAAAGCGCGTTATCTGGATCAATATGCACCTCTATCATTAAACCGTCTGCGCCGCAGGCAAGGGCAGCCATAGACATGGGCTCAACCAAGTCTCGTATACCTGTTCCATGACTTGGGTCAACAATTACAGGAAGTCCCGTTTCACCTTTTAGAATCGGTACTGCCGTTAAATCCAGTGTATTTCTTGTATAGGTATCAAAGGTTCTGATACCACGCTCGCAAAGGACTACATCTTTATTTCCACTCGATGCAATATACTCAGCAGCCATGATCCATTCCTGAATGGTTGCACTCATACCGCGTTTGAGTAAAATAGGCTTGTCCAGTTGACCCACAATCTTGAGCAGGGAATAATTGTACATATTCCGTGATCCGATTTGAATCATATCTGCATACTGATAAACAAGGTCTAGATTGCTCTCGTCCATAAGCTCTGTAACGATTGGCATTCCAACTTCATCAGCCGCAGCACGCATAAGAAGAAGGCCTTCTTTACCCATCCCCTGAAAAGCATAGGGGCTGGTTCTTGGCTTAAAAACACCCCCTCGCAGGATGTGTGCTCCAGCAGCCTTAACGGCTCTCGCCGTCTGAAAAATCTGCTCCTTTGATTCCACAGAACAGGGTCCAGCCATGACAATCGGATGACCCGGCTTACCAATTTCAAGTGATCCAACCTTTACGATATGCTGTTCGCCTACAAGTATTTTAGGTCGCATATTAAATCTTCCTTATTCCAGTCTGGTCAACTTCCAAAAGCCAATCCAGCACTTTTTTCCCATTTATAATAAGCTCTGGCGCAATTTCTGCCAGTGGTACCAGTACAAAACCGCGCTCTGTCATTCGAGGATGCGGTATGGTTAGCTCGGCACTCTGAGAAGTATACGCACCATAAGTCAATATGTCAACATCGATTGTACGCGGTCCCCAGTGAATTTTTCGAACACGTTTTAGAGCCTGTTCTACCCCTTGGCAAACGCTGAGCAGGGTCTCAGGGCTCAGTGAGGTTTCAAGACCCAGGGCAATATTAAGAAAAGCCTCCTGATCCGTGTAACCCCATGGGTCTGTTTCATAATAAGAAGAGACACATTCTACAGTAATATGCTCATGTGCATCTAAATAACGCACCGCCCTTTTGAGGTTGTCTTTACGCATGCCCATGTTGCTGCCGAGGCTTAAATAGGCCTTAGTCATGACGTTCTCTCCGTATAGATACCCCAAAATAATCAAACACACCATGGACAGGTGCTTCAGGTTTTCTGACTTCTACTTCAACAGCCTTTACTTTATCAAATTTTGACAGCAAATCAGAAGCAATCTGCTCAACCAAGGCTTCAAGCAAATGATAGCGTTTATTTTGAGCATGGTCTTTAACGACCTCAAAGGCATCTGCATAACTTACTGTATCTTCGACAGAATCCGAAGTTCCTGCTTTTTTTGTATCTGTAAAAAGTATGGCATCTATAAAAAACTTCTGACCAAGAACCTTTTCCTCAGCCATTACGCCATGATATCCATAGAAGCTCATATTCTTCATGAGAATTTTATCCATTCCAGCCCCTCACAATCGCATCTGCAACCTTTACCGCACGCAAATTTTCCTTTACATCATGCACACGAATGATTTCCATGCCTTCCATCACTCCAACAACACTGGTCGCTACAGTGCCTTCAACACGCTGAGCTGGTGGCAAGTCCAGAATTTTTCCAATCATCGACTTTCTGCTCGTACCCAGCAAAATAGGATATCCCAGTATATGAAGCTCTGACAAGCGACCCATAACTTCCACATTTTGCTCTGAAGTCTTTCCAAAACCAATGCCCGGATCAAGTACAATATGTGTTTTGGGAACGCCAGCATCAAGTGCAATTTGAATGGATTTTTTAAAAAATGCAATCATCGATTCAATAATGTCTCCATCATAGACTGTTCCTATTTGATTGTGCATTGCAATTACCGGTGCATCTGCCTCTGCTGCAACCTTTGCAATTTCAGGCTCTCTCTGGAGTCCCCAAACATCGTTTACAATGTTTGCACCTGCCTTTAAGGCCTCACGCGCTACTTCAGCTTTATAGGTATCTATTGAAATCGGCACACTAATTTTATCACGTATGCCTCTAATCAATGGAATTACACGGTCGAGCTCTTCTGCCAGACCAACTTCATCAGAACCTGGTCGTGTTGACTCTCCACCAATATCAATAATATCAGCACCTTGTGCTACCATTTCAAGCCCATGCTCTATACCCGCCTGCACTTCATTAAACTTCCCGCCATCTGAAAAAGAATCCGGAGTTGCATTGAGTATACCCATAACATACGTCCGTTTTCCAATTTCAAGACTAAAATCTTGAAAGCGCATATCTATAATGTCATAATTTTTTTGATTTACCGCCCGCATTTTTTCACCTGCTTCATTTGACCTGATTACTTTCCGAATGATATCAAGCTCATTGCTTCAGCTCTTGATTTTGCATCTGTTCTAAAAATACCGCGTGTCGCTGACGTTACAGTATTAGAGCCAGCCTTCTTTACACCCCGCATTGTCATACACATATGCTCGGCTTCGACAACAACAATCACACCATGCGGTGCAAGCTTTTCCATAATACAGTCCGCGACATTTGAGCTCAGGCGTTCCTGGAGCTGCGGACGTCTTGCGACCGTCTCAACAACGCGCGCCAGCTTGCTTAATCCAGTTAAACGGCCATCTTTTGGAATGTATGCCACATGCGCTTTTCCAAAAAACGGAACCAGATGGTGTTCACACATCGAATAAAATGGAATATCACGTACAAGAACCAACTCTTCATGTTGTTCTTCCTCAAAAAACAATTCCAGATGCTTACCCGGGTCCTGAGTGAGTCCAGCAAATATTTCCTCATACATTCTTGCAATTCTGTCTGGAGTACCGACAAGCCCCTCTCGGTCTGGGTCTTCTCCTATCGCATATAGTATTTCACGAACCGCATTTTCAATACGTTTCTTATCCATTTTTCTACCTCTTTTCTGAGTTATTCGAGTATCCATTCATGCATGACGCCTTCTGATATACGCAGTATTAAATCATGTTCTAGTTCAAAATGTATTGCCTGATCGATTTGTCGAATCGGCATGATCCCCATGAGGGCATTTGTTAAAAATCCTGATTCATAGCTTTCTAATGTATCTTTAGCTATATCTAGTAGATATACCCTTATGTGATGTTCAGTGCACCACTTTAAGACTTGAGCTCGCATAGTGCCTTCAAGTAGCCCAGCTTCAAGGGGTGGTGTATACACAGCCCCCTCTTTAATCAAGAATATATTGGTATATGTCCCCTCTGTCAAATTACTTTTTTCATTAATGATGAGACCCTCATCAAATCCATCTTGTTTCATTTGCCTGAGGGCAAGCAGGTTCTCCATATAATTGGAGGTCTTATGTCTGACTAAAATCGAGTCAGAATGCTTTACAAGTCCTGTTAACCCCACTTTAAAACCAGATAGGTACATGTCCTTCTTATACCGGTTTGACTTTATTTGAATTTGCACACTAGAGCTTGTGCCCTGCTTGAGCAGCTGATATCGCAAGGCGCCCGTATGAACCCCAGCGCCTTCAATATGACCATTGAGTTCATGATCAAAGTCTGACTGTGTCTTCTCAAATAGAATGTCTAGAGCCTGTGCACTATTTTTTATTCTATTGTAATGGCCTTTTGTGTTCTGAGGCGTCCTCTCTTGAAAGCGTATCGTCTCAAATAAACTGTATCCATAGTCCAGTGCTTCGCCCATTGTGAGCCTCCAGATTTTAATAATTCAGTGCATTCATAAGGGCTCTTGCCTTATCTAGGGTTTCATCGTATTCAAGATACTCATCCGAGTCCCATACGATACCGCCTCCGACTTGGAAGTAAGCCGTGTCTTCCTTGCAAACAATCGTTCGAATAACGATGTTTAAGTCCATGTTTCCATTAAAATCAATGTACCCAATAGAGCCTGTATAAATATTACGCTGTGTCGGTTCAAGTTCATCAATGACCTTCATCGCCATAATTTTAGGCGCCCCAGTTATAGACCCCCCTGGAAAAGAGGCTTCTAGCAAGTCTGCAATACTCTTCTCTTCACTGAGTTGTGCAGTGACAGTCGATACTAAATGATGCACTGTCGCATAACTCTCAATAAGAAACAGTTCAGGTACTTCAACCGTACCCGTCTTCGCTACACGACTTAAATCATTCCGCTCTAAATCGACAATCATGAGAAGTTCTGAACGGTCTTTTTTGCTATTTTGAAGCTTCACTTTAAGGGCTTCGTCTTCTTCCGGTGTCTTCCCACGCGGCAGCGTGCCCTTGATAGGGCGTGTTTCTATGTTCCCGTCTCTAACCTTTAGGAAACGCTCAGGTGAGCTTGAGACTATCTGTCCGCTACCAAAGTCCAGGTATGCTGCAAATGGCGCTGGATTTATTTCTCTTAATTTCTTATATAACTCAATGGGTCTATGTCTTAATACCGTTTCAAAGCGCTGGGTCATGTTCGCCTGGTAAATATCGCCAGTGCGAATATACTCCTTAATACGTCGTACAGCGTTTAAATAGGTATCTTTATCCATATTAGGTTTAAATTCAAGATCGTCGGAGTGCGCCTTTACTTGTACGGCGTTAAGATTTGAATGGGCCTTTTCAATTTCCGCTTCAATTTGATTAACGCGTTCTTCAGCACCTGACTTCAACGCTGCATCTGTAATATATACACAGCCTTCCTTATGATCTATAATAATTGCACCATGATAAAAGCACAGGTATAAATCTGGAATATCTACATCGTCTACTGCAGTACGCGGCAGTGTTTCAACATGATGGCACAAGTCGTAGCCAAAATATCCAACAGCACCGCCAACAAATGGGAGGTCCGATTTATAATTCATTTGATATGACTCTAGTTTATTGCGCACCACATCAAACGGATTGCCATCAAACGGAAGGGTTTCATCGCCTTTTATAATTAATGTCCGCCTATTCTTGCTGACCAGTTTTTCAAAGGGTCTAACCGCAATAATGGAGTAGCGTCCCATGCCCTCATGGTCTCGCCCACTGTCTAGAAAAATGGCATCCATCGTATTTTCAAATATTGAAAACAGTTCGAAACTGTCTAGTGGCGTTTTAATCTGCTTAATGATCATGCCTATCCCCCGATGTTGTCTCCAAAGCCTTTGCCTGCTCTAAAAAATTCCCCAAGAGTTCGAGCCCCTGCTCCGTTAATATTGCTTCGGGATGGAACTGAACCCCCTCAATCAAGTGCTTTTTGTGCCGAATTCCCATAATTTGTCCGTCGGCGGTTCGAGATGTGATTTCCAAGCATGCCGGAAGCGTTTTTTCATCAATCACCAAAGAGTGATACCGCGTAACACTTAATGGCTGATTCAATTTATGAAAAACCCCTTTGTTATCATGGTCTATCTTGAAAACCTTTCCATGAACTGGCTCAAATGCCTTAATAATCTTAGCACCATAGGCCTGTGCAATGGTCTGATGCCCCAAGCAGATACCCAAAATCGGAAATTCGCCCGCAAGAGACTCTACTATTTCAAGTGAGACCCCCGCTTCTGTTGGTGTACAAGGCCCAGGGGAAATTACGATCATGTCTGGCTTCATACGTCTTATGTCTTCTATGTTCAAACTGTCATTCCTATGTACCTCAACGGTTTCATTTAACATTTTCAAATACTGAACCAAATTGTAAGTAAATGAATCGTAGTTATCAATCATTAAAATCATGCCTGCACCTGCCCCGCCCTAATATATAAATTTACTGCACTTTTTGATTATACAGTTGCCTCAGTTTCGCGGTCAACGAAAATAACCACAAAAATACCCTGTCTAGTGTAAAATAGGGTATCTTTGGCACTAAGTCTATCGTTCTAGCGTCAATCAATCGTCAGCACCTAGCTCTGTCAGTCCATCAAATAGAGTGGTCTGCCTCTGCTCTAAGGGAACAAGTGAAGACAAGGACAAGCCAATGAGGCGTATTTCCTTTTCAAGATTTATTTGTTCCAGTATTTTCAGGGCTTCTTCATAAATTTCATCAGGACTGCTCACGGGTATGAAAAGGGTTCTAGACCGTGTATGCCCTTCAAAATCCTTTGTTTTAAATTTGACCGTAATGGTCTTTGCTTCAACACCTTTTCTTTTCATGACGCCTGAAACAGACTTTGCAAAGTCTTTTAGATAGGCTTTTATTTCTTCCTTGTTACAAGTGTCTTTCTTAAGTGTCGTTTCTTTGCCAATGGATTTTCGCTCACTTTCCACACGAACTGGACGGTCATCTATGCCGCGGATTCGATCATAGATTTCTTCTCCCCAGCTTCCAAGAAAAAGCTTCAAGTCTTCCTTATTATATTGCATCAAGTCCCCAATGGTAAAAATGCCAATTCGATTGAGGCGTGCAACTGACTTTGTACCAAGACCATGTACTTTTTTCAACTTAAGGGGTATTAGAACATCCGGTATCATGTCTTCTGTAATTTCATAGAGTCCATCTGGCTTATTCCACTCTGAAGCAAGCTTAGCAAGAAATTTATTATAGGAAATGCCCACCGAGATGGTCAGTCCCGTTCTTTCGTATACCGCCCGCTTAATATACTTTGCAATGTACTGGGGGTTTTGAAAAAGACCGGTTACATCCAGATATGCTTCATCGATTGAAACAGGCTGGACAACATCAGACACCTCATTTAAAATTTCAAACACCTGACTCGATACTTCTTTATACCGCTGCATATTCCCACGCACAAATACGGCGTGCGGACACAGTTTTTTAGCTCTAAAGCCGGGCATTGCTGAGTGAACCCCAAATTTTCGTGCTTCATAACTTGCAGTAGATACAACACCGCGTTGACCCGTGCCACCGACAATTACAGGCTTACCGCGCCACTCTGGGTGATCAAGCTGTTCTACAGCAGCAAAAAAAGCATCCATATCAACATGTAGGATTTTTCGCTTGCGATGCGTCCCCATATCTTCACCTCCACAAACGTACGTTCTATTCTATTTTAACACAGAATGAAGCTTTCTATATCCTTTAACATAAAAATGCCATCAAGCAAAAGCTTAAATGGCATGATAATGGGTCTCTATTTTCTTATCAAATAGCCGCCATAGACTGGCTTTGTATCAGAAACTGTGATAACTGCATTCTCCTGATGCGCAGTTAATGTTTCAACGACCTGCTTGACACGTTTTCGTTTTACATACATAAACAAAATATGACGGGCCTGGTTCTTACCTGCACCTTCAACAACTGTGACTGCTAGACCCTTTGAACGCAAGTGTTCTACAAGTTCCGGTCCATGTTCATCTTTAACAATTGCCTTAATCTCAGAAACACCAATCCCAATTTTCTCTTCCACCTTACTTCCAAAGTAGCTGCCAAGAGAAAAGCCAAGTGCATATACCACTGCTTTTATTGGATCAGACGAAATGTCTTTTAATACCGTACTGACGATAGCCACCCACAAAAGCACTTCGAAAAAAGCAATAATTGCACCTATTTTTCGCTCCCCTTTTGTTATGAGCACCATACGTATTGTCATTAGAGAAACTTCAGTAATTTTAGCAAGCAGTATAGCAAGATAAGTCAAGATGGTTACAACCATACTATTCACTCCTTTTTAATTTTCAATTCAAATACTATTAGGATAACCCTAATATAATGAATACCTAATTTCTAATGCGAGATAATATCCACATCATCCGAACGCGCACCTATTATTTCAATGGTCAGCTTATTGGGTAGACAGACCAGCATTGTCCCTGACTTTGTAATGGTGCCTTGTTTTACACAAATTTGATCTGGACAATCCGACTCTTTCATATAAACATCATACCCATCTATGACGACAATATTGTGTCCCAGCTCGTCGACTTCAATTTCAAGGGGTTCTTTTGTCGGTAATGTATATTCCGCCAGAAGCTGATTGTCCACTTTGATTTCAACACCATCGGGTGCATCAGATGGCCCCCATATGAGGAGGTATCCAATTACTACACTTACGGTAATATAAACTGTTATCAGTAAAAAGTCTAGTCTTTTCATATCATTTCTCCATTACAAGTTTATTTCAATGGCGACGGGCGTCCATGTAGGTTATAATATATACGTCTTGGCACACTCAAGGTGTGTCAGATATTCTCATTTTAACATATCTGTACTGGAGGCAACACGAAATGTTCAACGACAAAATGTACAAAACCACTATAATGATTTTACTTACGATCCTACTGCTTACGGGGTGTTCAACGCAAGCAGAACCCATTACAAAATCTACACTGCAATTTGGAACCATTATACAAATTACTATATTTGATGATGCTGATTTGCCCGCACTTGAAAAAGCGCTTGCTCATATGCGCAGCCTTGAAGAAGACCTCAGTACATCCATAGAAAGCAGCAATGTGAATGCATTTAATACAGCTGCGCAGAACGTTCCTGTAAAGCTTGAACCTCACACTGTCAATGTGATTGAAAAAGGCCTTTACTACAGTGCATTCTCGGATGGGCTCTTTGACATTACGATACAACCCGTGGTTGATCTTTGGGGGATTGGAAGCGACAACGCCGCTGTCCCTGATAAGACCTCACTTCTAGAGGCTCTAGATAAGGTGGATTATACCCAACTGGTATTTGATGTAGAAGATAAAACACTGATGAAAACAAAGGGTGGTGTTAAAATAGATTTGGGTGGCATCGCCAAAGGCTATGCAGCTGATGAAGCCATTCGGATTCTAAAGGAAAATGGTGTGACAAAGGCCCTTGTCAACTTGGGCGGTAATGTTTATGCACTTGGACAAAAAGATAAAAACACCCCTTGGAATGTCGGCATTCAAGACCCTGAGAGTGCCCAGGGCGACATGGTTGGTATCGTGCCTGTGACAGATATGGCGGTTATCACTTCTGGCACCTATGAACGCTATTTTGAAGAGGATGGCATACGCTATCACCATATTCTCAGCACAAGAGATGGGTATCCAGTAAACAATGAAATTCTTGGCATTTCCATCATTACTGACAGTGCTATCAATGGCGATGCCCTTTCAACAGTAATTTATACAGAGGGCTTAAAAGCAGGTTTGAAGACCGTCGAAACCCTTGAAAATGTTGAAGCAATTTTCATTACAAAAGACAAGGAAATCTACCTTTCAAGCGGAATGAGAGACTCATTCGAACTGACAAATACCGATTATACACTCATTACACCATAATTAAAGCCGCTACAAGTTACGCTTGAACCGTCACTTGTAGCGGCTTTTATTTGTCCTTAATCATCATCACGATCGTCGTCATGATCGTCATCATCGTCATAGTCATGATCGTCATCATCATAGTCATGATCGTCATCGTCATAGTCATGATCGTCTTTATTATCATCATAATAATCGTCATGCGTTTTATTGTCACCATCGTAACGGTCATCACCTTGATAACTGTTTTCTTGACCAGTATCAGAACTTCCTTTATCTAACGGAGGCGTTTCCATATTGTCCTGGCCTTCCTGATTGTTCATATGGTCCTCTTGCGCCTGTATCCTCCATTCAATTTGCTCAAGTGCACTTTGAAAAAGTGTCATTGTCTCTTCATCGCCACTGCTCTCAATAAAAGCAAGTACTTCTGCTTTAATTTCAAGTGCCTGAACATCATTGGCTTCAATATTAAGTTTTACAGCCTCTGCCTTTTCTCTGTATCTTCCAATCATGTCAGCTGCAGTTTTCATAATTGCTTCATTTGGATTCTCTTTTTGCAATTCTGAAGCGATATACCCTTCAATGCGCCCTATAAAATCTTCAATTTTCTGCTTCTCAGATTGCATTTTTTCATAATCAACATTGATTGCTTCAATGTCTTTCAGCAGTTTGTCTTGTGTTTGTTTACGCGCAGCTTCCTGAGCTGCTTTATCGGACTCACTTTTTCTAGTTGTCACACTGCTCGTACTCTTTTTTGTAGCGCTTGCTACAACATCCACAATTTTGTAGTTGTCTGCTGACCTTGGCAGTGCATAACTTCCTGCACTCGATACAAGAAGCAGTGTAAGCATAAGTATCCCAATTTTTTTCATTTCACCCGTTTCCTCCTTATTCATAAAAAGAACCATTCTAGCATTAATATACACTAAAATGGTTCTCATTAAACATTTTTCACTTTTAACTATATCTGCTTTTACAGAAATCTCTAGTGTTCTCGCTTGTTCCCAATAAATGCAATAGCCAGCATATCCGGTCCGACATGTGTTGCAATTGTATGTGCCAGATTTGAAATGACGATGTTTTCTTCATCGACAGTGTCAATAATCATTTCTTTTAGTGCCAAGGCCTCGTTTGCACAATCTCCATGACCGATGAGCACCTTTCCACTCTTATTCGGACTCAGGTGCTGCATAAGCTTACTGGCTAAAAACTTCATTGATTTTTTTCTGCCTCGAATGTTTTGATATAGCTTTAGTTTGCCTTCATAATCTACCGTGAGTACAGGCTTGATACTCAGCATCGTGCCTATTTTGGCAACAGCTGGTGAAATACGTCCGCCATTTTTTAGGTACTCTAAGTTATCAACTGCAAACCAGTGCTGTGTATTAAACTTGTTTTCTTCAATCCAGTTCAAGATCGCTTCAGCGGTTTGTCCCTCTTGTATCATGCTAATTGCATGTATAACCAAAACCCCTTGACCCACTGATGCCGATACAATGTCGGGAATATGTATTTTTGCATCTGGATATTGTTGAAGAACCATGTTTTTTGCGAGCAGCGCATTGTTCATGGTTCCACTTAGTCCGGACGACAAACCAATATATATGGTTTCTTTGTCTTCAAGATGATTCTTTTTAAAGATTTCTTCAAATACGATGGGTGTGATCTGAGATGTACTTGCCATCGCACCTGTTCGTATTCTATTATAGAACAACTCCAGATTTGTGTTTTCCCCCAAATCATCCAAAAAATCCATGTCATCAATATGTATTGGCATGCCTACCAACTCGACAAAGTCTGTGTTTTTTTTCATAAACTCCATCGGTAAATCACAACATGAATCAGTAAGTACCTTGATTGTCATATACGCCTCCAAGAAATTTAATTATTCAATTTCTTCATCTATTTCTTCTTTCCAACTCTTATATTTCTTTCCCCAAGCTTGAAGTGTTTCAAGTGCTTGCTCCATTGACTGACCGATGTCTGTTAGTGTGTACTCCACGCGTGTAGGTACTTCTGCATATATGCATCTGCGCACAATCCCCTTCATTTCAAGATCTCGAAGAGCGTTTGTCAGCATACGCTGGGTAATTTGGGGCATACAGCGTTTTAGTTCACTAAAACGTTTCTCGCCATCCATAAGATGAAACAGTATCTGCGTTTTCCATTTTCCGCCCATTGCGTTCCATGCAGCCTCAAGACCATCTGTCATTTTTTGAGTCATCTCATCCTCCTGTATACTTAGTATACTTTTTACACTCCCACTCCAACATTATACTGTATCCTTAAATAAATTCCAAGGTGTTCCAGATGGTTAAGTGTTACATTATGTTCAAATGAATAAGACACAGCGGCCCCCATACCTCGGAACACTGTGTCTACTTATTTGTTTTAAACCTATAGACCTTTAAAATGTCAGCGTAAATTTCGCGCCACCACCGGAATTGTTTCCAGCCACCACCGCCCCGGAATGTCTTTCGATGATTGCTTTTGTGAGGGTTAGACCTATGCCTGTTCCGCCTTGGCGCCCTTTATAGAAGCGTTCAAAAACATGCTCTGCTTCCCCATTTTGAAATCCTGGACCGTCATCACAAATTTCAATATATTTTGCGTGATCTGTATTATAGGCCCTTATTTTAACTTTTGAGTTGGCATAACGTGCACAGTTTCCAAGAATATTTATAAAAGCACGTGTCATTTTGTCAACATCATAAAGCCCGTCAACTTCATCTTGTATTTCAATGTCTACTTCCACATGATTCTTGTTGAAAACAGGATGCATTCTCCGTACTGCACCTTGTAAAATTTCACCCAGCTTTGAAGGGGTCAGTTCAAAGGATTCCTGTTCATCTTCCAGCTTGGTCAGCAAGATCATTTCTTCTACAATTTTCTTCAGGCGCTGGCTTTCAGCAATAATTATATCCAGACTTTCCTCAGGTTCACCAACCCCATCCTTGATGGCTTCTGCATACCCTTGAATGGACATAAGGGGTGTTTTGAGCTCATGTGAGGCGTTTTGAAAGAATGTCTTCTGTTGGCTATGATAGGTCTGAATTTTAACTGACATACGTCTAAAAGTGTCATACAGCTCTTCAATTTCATCCCCTGTATGGATGTCTAAATCTGCTACGGGTTCTTTAAAGGAGTAAGCCCCCATTGCATGACCTAACTTTTTTATTGGATGACCAATAGCACGCTGAAAAAAGATACTGATCAACAGGGCCAAAACGGCTCCCAACCCGAAACTAATTGTAAATGCTTGAAGACCGATACGACGCATGCTTACAATATCTTCTACAGGTGTATAGAGTACAATGTAGCCCAAATTCTTTTCGCCGATGGTCAGGGATTCACGCTTAAATATATATGCGTTGTCATCTATAGCCTCCTGTGCAATCGACTTAAG
This sequence comes from uncultured Acidaminobacter sp., assembly GCA_963676345.2. Classification (GTDB taxonomy): domain Bacteria; phylum Bacillota; class Clostridia; order Peptostreptococcales; family Acidaminobacteraceae. Next base: position 762,318 of record CAXXTS010000006.1, on the reverse strand, counting down.
CTGATCTAGGGTCAAATTGCGTTCAGAAGCGTAGCGAATTTTCCCTGAATTTGTGATGAGGGCGATTCGAGAGTCAAAATAGCGCCCTGCTAGGCGGATTTCATTTGCAAAGCGCGCCTGTACTATGGTTTCAGCTACACGATCAAAAACTTTTTCTCGTGGCAACCGTTCGCTTTCATGCACAATGCGCAGTATTTCCTTAACCTCGTCATCTAGACTCTGCTCGGCCTTACTTACCAGATAAGTCCTTGCAATATTATTGTAAATTGAAAGGCTGGCTATGAAGACAACAAACAGGATAATCAGATATGAGTAGAGCAGCTTCTTTCCAATTGTTCTTTTTACTTTTTTAGTCCTTATCAATTTTATATCCATATCCCCACACCGTTTCGATTTTTAGCTGTGCTCCTTCTGCCTTCAGTTTTTTACGCAGACGTTTGATTAAGTCGTCTATAACACGAATATCCCCCAGATAGTCATATCCCCATACTTTTTCAATAAGGCCCTCACGCGTAAAAGGCATGCCTGCATTTGATGCCATAAATTCAAAAAGTTCATATTCCTTCGTAGTTAGTTTTAGGGAGATTTCACCTACAAGAACTTGACGCTTTTGCGTGGAGAGTTTTACATCTTTAAGAACGATTTCTGAATGCTGGGTATCTGCTTTATTCATGCGTCTAAATATGTTCTTAATGCGTACAACAAGTTCTCTTGGACTAAAGGGTTTTGACATATAGTCATCGCCCCCAATTTCAAGTCCGATAATTCGATCAAAAGCGTCATCGCGCGCTGTGACAAATATTATTGGTATTTCTGACTGTTTTCTAATTTCCTTGCAGAGTTCTATGCCGTCTATACCTGGCATATTAATATCAAGAACGATCAAGTCCGGCTTTTTTTCGTGAAGCATGGAAAGAATACTCAATCCGTTCTCAAAGGTTGTCACCTTATAATTGTCCTTTTCAAGATATTTTTTTATCAAGTCTCTGATGTTTTGTTCATCGTCCACAACAAAGATATGTTTCATTTAAGCCTCCAGTCAAAATTTGTATGTACAAGGCAAATATTTTGTGAATATGTTGAACTATTCCTAACTTTTTGAAGTATTTCTTTTATTTTTACCCGATAAGGCTTTTCAGGCACATGATTTTTTGGTATACATATTACACATATTATACAACACAATTATGTAAAAACTGTGGAAGGTGGTTCTCATGAATCTAGCACAAATTAAATCAAAACTCACCCAGTACCATCTTGGAGATACCTCAGCCTACAGATATTACTCTGTTCTTATACCCGTTATAAAAAAGGATTCAGAGGTGCATCTGCTTTATGAGGTACGCTCTGAAAATCTACGGTCACAGCCTGGAGAGGTTTGCTTCCCGGGCGGGCGCATTGAAGCAGAAGAAAATCCTGAGGCGACTGCAATACGAGAAACATGTGAGGAACTGGGCGTCACGCCGGATCAAATTGAAATTTATGGCGAAATCGAGTCCCTTATTACACCCTTTAATGTAGTTATTTATCTCTTTGTCGGGGCGTTAAAAGTGGATGATGTCCAGACCCTCAACTTTAATGAAGATGAAGTTCAACGCGTCTTCACAGTACCCGTACAACATTTTATTGAACATGATCCCGATGCTTATTGTGTCGAAAGTCAGTTCACTTTCCCAGAAGATTTTCCATTTCACAAGGTACCTAAAGGACGGTCTTACAATTGGCGCAATGGATACTATCCGATTCTATTTTATGATTACGCTGGGGAGGTCATTTGGGGTATGACGGCTCGAATGACAGACAGTTTTATAAAAACACTCAAGGATGGGGATACGCCCTCCACACTTGTAGTAGATGAAACATCCTCATAATTTGACATTGAAATGATGCCATGCCGCTTTTACTTTGCATGAAAGAATTCAGTCAATAAAAAAGACACATTCATATAGAGAATGTGTCCTTTTGCTTTATAGGAGTAGAAAACCTGCTAGAAGACCGATCAGGTATACTGCACTAATCAGCACAAAATTTTGTACGCTGGTTATGAAGGTCTCTGCCTTTGTTTGCTTAAGTCTGAACCGGTGTATATTTTTTTTTACGGGTATTACAGTCAACAAAACAATAAGACAAGTGACCGGCAGCCAACCCATAATCACAGCCCCTATAATGGATAGGTAGCCCATAATATAGAGACTTGCAAAAAGCCTGAGTGCATTTTCTTTTCCAATGATCAGGGGCAAGGTAAACCGCCGATTAGCAAAATCGTCTTCCATATCACAGGTGTTGTTTGCCAGCATTATATTGGCTATGCCCCCCATAAGCGGTAGTGCAACAAATACAATCGCAATTATTTCCATATAATTAAACGTGATGCTCAAATGAGTCTGATTAAGCAAAATTACAATTAAGTCTGAATCATAGACATGTATATACAAGCTGATAAAGGTGATGACACCGCCCATAATGGTCCCGGAAACACCTTCGCCAAGCGGTGTTCTTGAAATCGGAACGGGGCCCCATGTATATACTGCGGCAAGAAAAAACGAAAGCATGCCAAGTAGCAAAACCACAATATTTGTTCTCAAATATAAAACCACACCTAAAAGAGTGGCTGTACAAACCAGTATAAGGATTGTGCGTACAACTGTTTTTTGATCAATTCCGTATTTTACTATGGCATTGTGCTCTTCATAATTAAAGCCATGTTTTTTAATGGCTTTTTTGTTATCCATATAATTATTTAGGGCGGTAGTCGCCATATCGAGTGCAATCATGGCTACAAACATGATGCAAAAATTCACCCAATTAAATGCTCTAAAATGATAAACTGCGTAGCTGGTTCCAATAAGAAACGGAAACAAGCTGGCTACTTTTGTAGGCAGTTCAACGAGTCTTAGAAAGCTCTTCAATGTCATTGTAGATTATCCTCTTCTCGCGATGCATTGATTCGATATTTGTTTCTTGGTCTGCCGACCTTTCCGTACTCTAAGTAAAGTTCCAGTTTATTTTCACATTCCATTTCGTCCAAATACCGTCTCGCTGTAATTCTTGATATTCCTAGTTCGTCCGCAACTTCTTGAGCTGTATATCCTGAAGTCGCATTCGACATAAGCAGATTTAATATGTCGATGTGTGTCTGATTGCGCTCATCAATGACTTCTTTGGACTCTTCAGTCATTTTTCGCGCCGTTTTACAACCCATACTCATACTGTCTATGACTGACTGCTCCATGTTTTCACTGCCTTCAATGAGTCTACGCTGTCTTCGATATTTGGTCAGTGACTCTTCAAATCGTTCAAACTGAAATGGCTTAACTAGGTAATCTACTGCACCAAATCTAAATGCACGTTCAATGGTTTTCGGGTTTCTGTCTGCAGTTATAAAGATAACATCTACATCCAGATTTTTTTCCCTTAACCACTGAATGATATCCACACCGCGTCCTACTGAGAAAAATATGTCCAGCAAAAGGAGTTCTGGTTTCAAATCAAGAATCATCTCACGAGCACGATCCAGGTCATTTGCACTGCCCACATGTTCAAAACCCTTTACCTTATTTAAGAATCTTTCATTAATCTGCATCACCATTGGATCATCTTCAATAATGAGTGTACGTATCATAGGTGCACATCCTTTTTATAAACCGCCCGCTATTCCCAAGGAATATGGATTTTAAATACCGTTCCATGATCACAGGTCATCCGAATAGATCCGCCTGCATTTTCAAGTATGTCTCTAACAATATTTAGGCCAAGTCCACGACTTTCTGACTTCGTTGTCACCCCGCGCTCAAACACCTTAGCTTGTATTGACTCAGGAACGCCCGGTCCATTATCTGAAACTTCAATATCGACACCTTCAGCAGATTCAGATATCCAGACGTCTATGGTGTCCCCTATACCCGAAGTAAAAGCTTCCTGCGCATTATCGATTAAATTTCCAAGCACAGAGCAAAGTTCATCTTCATGGATGCTGTCCGGCAGGCTGGATAAATTTGAACTCGAGTCAATATTGAGCATATATTTTGCTTCAGTCACCTGATTATATTTGACAAGTAAAATGGCTGCTACATGCTTTTTCCTTATGTTCTGGTTGAGTACGGCTGTCAAATCAATACGCTTATTAGATTCCTCTGATATAAAATCCAGCACTTCATCTGTCTCACCTAATTGAACGAGTCCTGAAATGGTTTGAAGCTTGTTCATAAACTCATGACTTTGCGCCCGAAGTGCTTCTGTCATTTTCTTATAGCCAATAAGCTCTTCAGCCATGGCCTTTACCTCTGTCATATTTTCAAAGCTGGATACAACTCCAGAAATATCGCCGTCTGGATCCCGTGTGATCGTATGGGAACACATCAGGTTCAAATCCTGATGAAGTCGCAGCTCTTCATTATATACGGGCGTTTCAGATTCCATAACCCGCATCAAGACTTGTCCAAGCTTAGGATATCCATCACGAACATCTGAGCCAAGAGAATCTGATAAAAATCCAAATTCTGAAATGGCAACCTTGTTAATCCATATAATTTTGTAGTGCTTATCAACTGCCAAAATCCCCAGCTTTATGCTCTCCAGTACGATTTCTCTTTGTCCGAGCAGCAGCGCTATTTCCTTCGGTTCAAGACCATAAGTGCTCCGTTTAATATTTCGTGCGAGGAGCGCAGCGCCAATAATTCCGACCAAGGCACCCGATAGGATAGCCAAATATATTTTATTAAGATAGGCTTCGTTTTCACGGTGGACCCGATCAGTCAGTAGTCCCACCAGAACCGCACCCACCTGCTCATCATTGTAGTACACAGGCACAAAAGCACGAATAGCAGAAATGAGCACGTTCCTATCCGCCGAAACATATGCCTCGCCGTCTTCTAGAACACGTTCTTCCCCGCCATTTTTGTACGCTTTTCCAAGGCCAACCTCATAAGGATAGGTATACTGAGTCCCATCCATGTCCATAACAATGATGTATTGGAATCTGGTTTTTGCTTTAATACGCTCAATTTTTTCATAAAGCGGCATGTAATCCAGCTCATAGGCCAGCGTAACACCGACTTCTTTAAGAGATGCGATTGTAATCGCCATATCCATGGCATTATTGCCCATTTGATTTTCCAGTGTATCTTGATAGTGCTCACCAATTAAAATGGCCATTGATCCAAAAACGACCAACAGCATAACCGCCATTATGATGGTCACTTTGTTCTGCAGGTTCATAAACCCACTTAAATTTCTACTCTTGAGTATTTTGTACTCTTGCTTTTTCAAGTCCATTATCTATCGCACCCAATAAAGTTTGGCTCGTATAGGTTGCACCAGCCACCACATCTACATCCACTGAATTTGCCTTAATGACAGCCTTTGGAATTTCTTCGTATACAATTTCTGATATAATTGGCGTTTCATCTTCTTTTACGATCTCAATATCCGTAATTTTATACTCGTCTGTGGTCACATGTACAACCAGCTGACTGTGATACCCTTCAGCCACACCTTCATAGGATCCCGCTACGTATAAAGGCTCTTGAACAGCACAAGCTGTTAAAACAAGAATCAGAACCAAGAGCACTACGGTGGTTTTTTTCATAAAAGCACCTTCCTTATAGTTACTTTATTCGCTTTAGCATGATGGGAATGATTTCTTTCAGGATATCTTTTGCCTCACAATCAGGCAGTTTGGCTACATTTTTCAGAGCCCGCTGGGTATACTTCAGTGCCAATTTGCGGGTATCTTCTATTGCACCAGAATGGTTTGCTAGACCAATCAGGTTCTCAATATCTGCTTCAGTCAAGTTTGCTTTTGCTAGTATTTGTTCAATACGACGCCCGTCCTCTGTTCCCAAACTTCGAATGATTGGCAGGGTATAGTAGCCCTTGATCAAATCAGCTCTGGTATCTTTTCCGAAATGCTTTGCATCACCATCGTAATCTAGGAGATCATCAATAATTTGAAATGCCATGCCAATATTGTAACCAATACGCCCTAGCGTTTTGGCTATTTTTTCATCTGCACCAGACTCATAGGCTCCAGCTGCCAAGCTGATTGCAAATAAGGCTGCCGTTTTTCCAGATATAACCTTTAAATAGTTTTTGATGCTGCTATCAATTTTATAGCGTCTTTGATACTGAAGCATTTCACCTACGCATACGCGCTTTATGGCTTCAGCAATACGCTTGATGTTTCCTGTATCAAATGAGTATTCAGAAAGCATTAAAAAACACTGTGTAAAGAGGTAATCCCCCATGTAGACTGCATAGGGTTTTCCATATTTTGATTGTATAGATTCTTGTCCTCTTCTGAGTTTTGATTCATCGATAATATCGTCGTGTACAAGCGTTGCCATATGGAGTGTTTCAATAGAGGCTGCCAGCGTTCTAAGTTTTTCAGAACTGTTCTCTCTTTCAGGTCCGAAGGCACTTCCGAGAAGAACAAATGCTGGTCGAATCATTTTGCCACCTGCTAAAAACAGATAGTCAAGTGACGCGTTCAAATAGGACTCACTCGATTTGTTTACACGTTCGATAATTTCAGATACAGTTTTTAATTCTGATTCAATTGCAGGGTACTTTGCCCAAAATCCACTCATGATGACCACCAATTCTATGCATTAAAACCTAGGCTCTAATATACTACGATTTTATACCATATTCTCTCATTTAACAATCAAGGTGTGACACGATGTGTCCAGTCGCGCCATATTCGTACAGGGCAATCTTAGAGGTCGCCCACGATAGCTAGTCGCGCCATATTCGTACAGGGCAATCTTCAATTGCCCATGTCGCTAGTCGCGCCATATACAATTCCAAACGTATTTCCACCACTTTGTGCAAGCACAGTGGTGGAAATACGTTTGGAATTGTGCATTGCTTTGTCTTTTTCGTATATAAAACCAGTTGCACTGCTTTTTTTAGCAGGGCAACTGGTTTTCTTGTTTTTAAACAGACTAATCTGTGTAGAGGTAATACTTCTTGACGAACTTGAGTTTTTTCCAGTATTTCTTCAGAACTGGAAGAACGTAATAGTCCATACCAAAAGTACTTCCTGAACCACCGATTGTTGCTACACCACCAACAAGATACCATAGCATTTCAGTTGGTGCCATGCCTGAAGACCAGATCATTACACCCATTGCAAGTGACCCTAGGGATGCCAATGCTGTGAATAGTCCAGCTAGAAGACAAAGGCCTACAATAACCTCACCGACAACCATAGCTGCCTGGAAGACTTCTGCCATTCCTGTAAAACTGCCATCAGGTGCGTAGAACATCAAATCCATTGACCATTTCACAATATTAGAAATAAACTCTGGCACTGGAAGTGCATCGCCCCACTGTGACACTGCTTCAGCTGCTGCACCAGCTGTGTCTGCAACCGCTGTGGCCGCTTGAGATGCAGAAGTGGTTACATCAGCTACTACAGGTGCTGCTTCAGCTGCACCAGATGCTGCACTTGTCTCTGCAACTTTTGCAGGAATCAGGAAGATGTTTGACGGATCAGCAATAACGCCTGGGAGTTTATGCAAACCTTGCTCCAGCCATTTGTAACCTATAAATAAGCGAAGCGGAACCAACCAGAAGTTTGGAGATGCCTTTGAAAAATGTCCGCCTAAGAAGCTACGGCGCTCCTTAATGTGGAAAATTTCATGCATTGCATATGTCCAAATTTTATTGAATCCGGCTACCTGCAGGAAGTAGATTACATTGATAAAGTGCTTAATAAACATTGCGAAGAAACCTGACATTGAGAACATCTTACTAGGTGTTCCCACCTCTGCAACGCCATATTTTCCGCCAATACAACACATTGAGCCATGGAACGATGGCTTATATGCTTTCATGCTGCTTCCATCCATCTTAGCGATGATATTGTGCGCCGCAGTTGCCGCTGAATGTTCAGCATTTTCAACCATTTGCGGTACAGGTCTTTCATGACCTTCTGGAATAAAAAAGATATTGTCACCAACAACAAATACATCTTCATGTTCAACAGACTGAAGTTTGTCATTTGTTTCAACGCGATTTCTAGCCTTCTTCTCAATTTCAACAGAATCCATCAAGTCACTGCCTTCTACACCAGCAGCCCAGATTACTGTATACGACTCAATATAGCGATCGCCATTCAGGCATACGCAGTCTTCTTTTACTTGTGTAATATTTGATGATGTAAGCGCTTCAATCCCTAGCTTATCAAGACGTTTTTCTGCTTTCTTAATAAGCTTATCAGGATACGCAGGTAAAATTGTAGGGACTGCGTCTGCAACATACAAAGTAACCTCTTCCACAGGAATATTAAATTCTCTGCAGAGCGTATCTTTATACTCTCCAAGCTCACCAATCATTTCAATGCCTGTAAAACCACATCCCACAACTAAGAACGTCAGTAGCTTTTTACGTTCAACAGGATCTTTTTCAACTGCAGCCATTCTGAACATTTTCAGAATTTGCTCTTTCAAAATCACAGCGTCTTCGTATGACCAGAGTTTAAAACTATGCTCTTTAGCACCTTCAACGCCGTAGAATGTCGGCTTAGACCCAGTACCTAATACAAGGTAATCGTATGGATACTCAGTCTTTTCTGACACTGCCTTCTTGGCTTTAAAATCGATTTCTGTAACTTCATCGAGTACGACATCAATTTTTCTGTGTGCAAATATTTTTTTTAAGTCAATACGAATCGCATCCTCTGGTACACGATTCGCAGCCACTTCATGGAGCTCTGTAAGCATGGTATGATATGGCTTTTTGTCAATGATTGTAAGTTCCACATCTGAACGCTTCTTCAGTTTCTTTTCCAGCTTCTTAGCTGTGAGAATTCCGCCGTAGCCCGCACCTATGAGGAGAATACGCTTTTTTTCACTCACTATTACTCACCTAACCTTATGTTCTGATTGATTGACCCTAAATGGATTACCGTTAATTGTTTAACATTTCAATATGAATTTTATCACAGGTCTATTATTTCAAACCCTTTTACTAAATTTTGGTCAAAACAAACTCATTTTGTCCATTTTGTTCACTTAATTACTTCAAATTCTGGATTGGTCCACTCTACATCAAACTGCTCCAAATTATAACCGTAAATTTTCATGTCTTTGGTCACAAAAGCAGCACCTATTTCAGGATAGTATTCCTCTAGAAAGGCAATGCCACCTTGTCTTCCAGATGCGAAAAGTACTGTTGAGAGTGCATCTGCATTGACGGATGAGTCTGTTACCACCGTCACAGATGCCAGCTCGTTGTCTACAGGGTAACCTGTTTTTGAACTTAAAATATGGTGGTACCTTTTGCCATCTTGTATAAAATACCGCTCATAAATTCCTGATGTTACAACGGACTTCGTCTTTACACTTAGAATGCCTAAGTATTCACCACGCGTTGAAAATGGATTTTGAATGCCAATCCGCCAAGCCGAACCGTCTTGTTTTTCACCGTAGGCATATACATTACCGCCTAAATTGATAATTGCCCTGCCTATGCCTTTATTTTTAAGAATCCTGACCACTTCGTCAGATGCATAGCCTTTTGCAATTGCACCCAGGTCAAGTTTCATATCTTTCTCTTTTAAATATATACTCTTTTCATACCCATTTAATTCAACGTTCTTCCAACCAATATGGTTCATCGCATTTTGAAGATCTTCATCAGCTGGTATGGCTGCACCTTCACTTCCTATGCCCCATAGATCTACAAGTGGACCAATGGTTGGATCAAATTTCCCTTGAGATTCATCTGCAAACTCAATTGCTTTTTCTATGACTTCATAAGTGTCTTCAGACACAATTACTGGGGCCATACCCGCTGAAGCATTTACATCAATAACTTCACTCGCAGCAGAATTGAAACTCATCTTTGCTTCAATTTCATCTAAACGCTCGAATACCTCTTCTAGTGTTTCTTCTGAACCATCTTCAAAAATCTTCACTGTAACAATCGTGCCCAGCACAAAACCAGATTTCTCATAACTGTCATTGTGCGACTGGCTTGGAGTCGAATCCTTATCAGACAGCTCACCAGATTCAGTACGCGCGGAGCAGCCCGTTAGTACGAGTAATATAACAAATACGATTATATGCAACTTATATTTCATAATTTCTCCTGCAAACCGCCTGGCAGTTTTCCCTTTTATAATAAAAAGACTTTGGATTTCTCCAAAGTCTTTTATACCTTAATTACAAATTTTTACTTTGCAGAACTTAGTGCTTCTTCAGCCAGTTTAAAGAATTCTACAACGTGGATTGATACACCTGAAATTGCATCAGTATGACCTTCGTCATCGATATATTCAATTGCCGTTGGATCTTGTGTTTCAAGAAGGTAAGCTTCTGCTTTTGCTGCTTGTTCATGCCATTCAGCTTGTGCGCCACCTTTTTCTACCATGCCGTAGTCGCCATTCATAGAAACAGTTTTCTTCATGTCGCCGCCATCTTTGTGAACGCCATTCCAGCTTACAGCTTCGATGTTACCAAATAGTACAGTTATATCAACTGTATATTTCCATCCTGAGTTTTCAGAGAAATCTGCTTCTTCTGCATGGTAAGCGCCATCTGTATAAGGACCCATTTCCTTTGGACCTTCTGCAAGTGCTTTTTCAGCAAGTTTGAAGAACTCTACAACGTGAATGGATACACCTGAGATTGAGTCAGTGTGGCCTTCATCATCAATATAGTTGATTGCTGTTGGATCTTGTGTTTCAAGAAGGTAAGCTTCTGCCTTCTCAGCCTGCTCATGCCATGAAGCCTGAGCACCACCGTTTTCAACCATTGGGTACATGCCTGCTTTTGATACTTCATCTTTGTTCATGCCAGCATCAACACTTAGACCATTCCAGTCAGCTGAAACGATCTTGCCGTCTTTAACTTCAAGAATTGCAACGTACTTCCAACCTGAATTACTGAATGCTTCTTCTTCTGCGAAGTAGTAGCCGTCTTCGTAAGCACCTTCAACTGGAGCTTCTGCCTCTTCTGTTGCTTCTTCTGCTGGAGCTTCTGCTTCTTCTGCAGGTGCTTCAGTTTGAGCCGGTTCTTCAGCTGGCGCCTCTGCTGGTGCAGATGAGCAACCCGCTAGCATTGAAACTGCCAATACTGTGGAAAGACCTAGGGCCAATAATTTCTTGTTCATATGTATCCTCCTCCAAGATAATATACACAGTCATACATTTTCATGTATACTTACGTCTATTATGTTACTTTGATAAATTAATATCAATAAAAATCCTTTTTTTGGTCATTTTGGTCATTTAGTTCACAATCTCATCCCACGTAGACATAATACGTTTACCCTTGATATCACTTGCACACACACTTAAACACCATGCAAATTCCCATCATTTTGAACAGGTCGGTTAATCGCTCAAAACCAGTCTAAAGCATGATTGGTATAGCTTTTAGAACAGCACCGTGCAACCTCTGGTTGCCCTGGTCGCTAGCCGCGCTACCCAGCCGCTCTATTTATGTTTTTTACCGATTAACAGCACCGTGCAACCTCCAGTTGCCCTGGTCGCTAGCCGCGCTACCCAGCCGCTCTATTTATGTTTTTTACCGATTAACAGCACCGTGCAACCTCCGGTTGCCCTGGTCGCTAGCCGCGCCCAATAGAAAAACAAACATAAACAAACATTCATGCCCGCATGATGTTTATTTATGTTTGTTTTTCTGCTGTTCTTTGTCTCTTCCACACAATACGAGACATTCAAGCTAATCACTCTTGAATGTCTCGTCAGCAATAACAAGCATGTTCTTGTTCTTGATATTCAGTTGTTTTTATAGATTCGTTTTCGATAAGCATACCTCCTACAAGGTTTCGAGCAAATGGTATTACTTTGATCGAAGTTCCAACAAAATCATGTTTCATTTTCCCAAATCGTGCATGGGCTTACATTTCTGATTTGCTAATGGACCTACGTCCGTTAATACATCCCTGCTATCGCTTTTATAAGAATCCTCCTTAAAAGGAAGGAGATCCTTTGTATTTTACTGTTACCCTAAAGCCTCATATCTAAACACACATTTTTAAAAAATCTACTTAATAAATTTCATTTTATAACGCTTCGCTCGCGTTCGTGTCATCAAAATAATCCAGTGAAATTTCTTCTGTTCTATGATAGCTTCTACCAATGTAAATATCTATTTTTTGAACCGCTTGTTTAACGCGGAATGCGAGTCGAATGCGTCTATTTCCATTCTTATAAATTCTAAATTCATCAATGCGACCTGTTTTAACATACTTTGCTTTAATCTTTTGTCTGATTGTGTTAATCAGAAACATATCGATGTCTTCTACACCCACCACAAGATCATCAATCAGACCTGTCATTTCACGTGATGTTCTTTTTACACGCTCAATGGTTATTTTCATTTTAATGGTTTCAACACAATATCCAACAATAGCCGTAATGAGTAATGCAATTAAAATATATAACATTTGGAGCACCACCTTCCCACTTATGCCGCAAAACCGCCCAGACTTATATCCTGCTCAAACTCACTTAAATAATCTGGGTTTCCCCTATGTTTATGTATGCAGTGCTGACAATCATAAGATTAAAGCCTATCCTTTTTGGATATTATATTTATACCAAATACACAAGGTGTAAAACTCTTTATCTTATTAATCACGAAAAAAACTTGCTTCTTAACCAAATAGGCGCTACACTTTTAAAAATACACTAAATTATTCAAACGCATGCGATTGGAGGCACACTATGAAGAATATTGCTGCATTTTTTGACATTGATGGAACCCTTTATAGAGACTCCTTAATGATTGAGCACTTCAAAAAACTCATAAAGTATGAAGTAATCGATCCTGCACTCTGGCACTCCCATGTCAAGCACACTTACCAAAACTGGCAAGAACGTGTTGGAGACTACGAAAACTATATGGAAGAACTGGCTAGTGTCTATGTTGAATCTTTGCGTGGGCTTAAGAAAGAAGAAATTCAATTCATTTCTCAGCAGGTTATCAAACTTAAGGGCGACCAGGTTTACACGTATACACGTGATCAGATCGAGTGGCACAAAGATCAAGGTCATAAAGTATTCTTTATCTCGGGCAGTCCAGAGCATCTCGTTGCAAGAATGGCGCACAAATACGGCGTAGAAGACTATAAGGGAACAGAGTACCTGCTCCATCCAGATGGTCGTTTTACCGGTGAAGTCATTCCAAACTGGGATGCTGAAAGTAAAAATAGGGTTATCCAGTCCTTTGTGGATCAATATGATATTGATTTAAGCCGATCCTACGCTTATGGCGATACCAACGGTGACTTGTCTATGATGTGCCTCGTTGGAAATCCTGTTGCCATTAATCCAACACGTGAGCTTTTAAATAAAATCAGATCTGCTCACGATTTAGCTAAAAAAGCAACCATCATCGTTGAACGTAAGGATGTTATTTATAAGCTAAGTTCAGATGTAACTACCGTCCGCTTTAGGCCATAAAAAAATATATTGTAGTTGCCTTGACTAAACTTGACATCTACAAATACCAAGCAACCTAAGGGTTGCTCTGGTCGCTGGCACTTTTTAAATCAGAACAGCACCGTGCAATCTTCGATTGCCCTGGTCGCTGACGCTTTTAAATCAGAACAGCACCGTGCAATCTTCGATTGCCCTGGTCGCTGACGCTTTTAAATCAGAACAGCACCGTGCAATCTTCGATTGCCCTGGTCGCTGACGCTTTTAAATCAGAACAGCACCATGCAATCTTCGATTGCCCTGGTCGCTGACGCTTTTAAATCAGAACAGCACCGTGCAATCTTCGATTGCCCTGGTCGCTGACGCTTTTAAATCAGAACAGCACCGTGCAATCTTCGATTGCCTTGGTCGCTGACGCTTTTAAATCAGAACAGCACCGTGCAATCTTCGATTGCCCTGGTCGCTGACGCGACCAATAGGAAAAATAGAGAAGGGCAGAAAATTCTTGAGAGCACGATTTTCTGCCCTTCTCTATTTTTCCTGCTGTTCTTTGTCTAAGTCGCAAAAAAAAGCACCCTGGTTTCAAGGTGCCAATCCAATAGTAGCGTAAGCAAAGAAAGTGCACTTCCAAACTCACTTATATTTCAGATTCGACATGAGGAAATCGTTCTCCTTCAACAAATCTCAAAATTTTCAAAATCTTGTTTTGTAGGCCAAATAAAAACGAAGAGGTGATCCCTATATATGTCCCCCCGGATCATATAAGCAATCACCTCTTTACCACTATGCGCGTATGTATATTTTAATAATTACAGACGGCAAACATTAGCAGCCTGAAGACCTTTTGGACCTTCTTCAATTTCAAATGCAACAGCTTGTCCCTCTTCTAGAGTTTTAAAGCCGTCAGATTGAATTGCGCTGAAATGAACGAAGACATCATCGCCTTCTTCGCGTTCGATAAATCCGAATCCCTTTTCAGCATTAAACCATTTTACTGTTCCTTCCATGATACGGACCTCCTTTCGTGCTGTATTTTGCAGTCTATACAACTTCCGATCGTGACTGCTGGAAACAAACAATGCATTGAAGTGAATATGTTTTTCTACTTATATAAGCAAAGCTTGCCGTCCGAAAATATTATATCAAAATATATACATCGATTCCATAAAATTCGCCATACTTTGGTATAATTAGGGTATAAGAATAAGGGAGGTGCAATATGGATCTTCAGGAAGTACTCAAACCCGGAAAACAAATCGAAATAGCAATACAGGATGAAGAGGGCAATTCCTTAAAGCTTAAAACCCTTATTGAGAGTGGCTATGATGGTGAATCCTTTGGGGTTATAGCGCCTATGCATGAGGGAAACTACTTCCCGCTTCACACAAATGACAAACTTCAAATCACCTTTGAAGTGACTCAGGACAATGCTGGCAAGAAAAAAGAAGCCTACAGCATGTCTGCTATGGTGTTAGAGCGCAGGAAGGTTGAAAAACAGTCTGTTGTCATTTTGGCCAAGACATCGACACCAAAAAAAATTCAACGCAGACAGACCTTCCGCTTACACATTCTCAAAAACATCACTTATACTTACAATGGTAAAAAGAAGGAAATTCTCCTTAAAAACATCAGCGCCACAGGACTGCGCGGAATCGTAGAAGAGCGTTTGCCACACGATACAGAAGTCATGATTTCGCTCGATCTTGAAAATGATAATGAAATCATGTCTATAAAATGTCGGGTAATCGCTTGTGACCAGGTTACCAACTCAATGATTCAACACGATTTGCGCCTGCAGTTTCTTGAATTGACGGGTGCACAAAAGAACAAAATTACTAATTACATTTTCAGAAAACAGTCAGAAACCATTCGAAAAACCTTGGACGCAGAAGGTCGAAGTAGCTTTTCTGATATGATTTACGATTATGAGTCAAACAGACGCCACGGGGATGATTTCATCATGCGCACAGTGCCTATACTCGGACTGATCACTTGGTTTATGACCCTAAGCATTGCAGCCCTGATTGTTGAGGCACGTCCAGAAGCGCGTTATAATCTGGACCAGTACTTCAATTTTTACAAGCGTGGCTATTGGCGTGCAGACCTGCTAACAATTGCCTTCCTGATCGCCTTTGTTGAACTCATACTCTGTACAACAGGTCTATATATGAACTCTAAACGCTTAAAACGTGTTGGGGATCAATATAACCGAGGGTTAATCATAAACGTGGTATTTTCTATTCTCGTTATTTTCCTATATATTGTCCTGCCCATTGGACGGTAATATTGCCAGCTGCTGAAGTTACAAGAATTCAAAAGCGCATGAAATGTGCAATATATCCTTCAAATGCATAAAAATTGGCGGTTTGCATTTTACAAATGCAGACCGCCTTATTTTATTTAATAGTGCACACCATTATCATAGTATTTTTCTTTTTTTAGTGGATAAAAGAGCACTGCAACCTCTTCAAA
Source organism: uncultured Acidaminobacter sp. (assembly GCA_963676345.2). GTDB lineage: Bacteria > Bacillota > Clostridia > Peptostreptococcales > Acidaminobacteraceae. The sequence goes on along the minus strand of CAXXTS010000006.1, from coordinate 746,432 downwards.
ACCTTCGTCCATAACTGCATCTGTAAGTGCCGCAGCAATTTCATCCTGTACTTCCTGACTCCTGTCGAACCAATGTACTTCAACAAATGGGTAGGCCTGACTTGAGCCTGCTTGCTCTATCCAGATTGTTGGCAGCACTTCGACTGTAACATGGTCTCTAGGACATTCTATTCGCTTTACCATTTCATCAATAAACTTTGGCGCTACTTTGCGAACGTCCTCTTCATACATTCCTCGAACTCGAATATGTGGCATACAAACCTCCTAATTGTTCTGTTCAGGCAGTGATTCAATTCCCTGCTCCATTAACCAATCATTGATTGTACTTACCTTCTCTTTAACATCTTCAAGGTACCATGTTCTGTATGTCCCTTTTGTCACACGTACAGGGCCTTGATTATAAGCAAGTGTTGCCAATTCAATATCATTATCAAATGCATTCATTTGATCTCTAAGATATTTGACGCCATATTTAATACTTAACTGCGGGTCAAACAACTGCTCACGTGAAAGCCCAAGTGCACGCCCAGTAGACTCCATAATCTGCATCAGACCTAAAGCCCCTTTATACTCGCAGTTTTCATCATACCAGCTTTCCTGCCACAGCATTGCCATAATCCAAACTTCATCTACATCATATTCAAGCGCAGCCTCTTTTACATATTTCGTATACTCAGCAGCTTTCTCATAGCTCAAATCGCCATTTTTAGTCATCATAAATTTAGCCAAGCCATCATAATAAGCCAGCTCGCTTTCATTAGCCCCAGCTAGGTCTATACTTTCACCATCTACACGCATCTGCAAACCTAAAAATGGATGATATGCTGCAGCCCAACCAACTGTCGACAGTGCGCTTTCATTAAGTTCCAAATACAAAATCCCATTTGCTTCTATGAGTGCACCTGTAACGCTTTCGCTATTCATCCATTCAAGAACCGCTTCTGATGTTTCACCGTGAATCACCCCTTCTGACCAATCCACTTCTGAAGTTCTCAAATTGTAATTTCGATTACTCGATGAATAAATTCTAAAAGTACGCTCAGCCCCATTCCATGAGCTTAAAAAACCAAGTGTCCTTAATGTCTGGTAATCTAGGGGCATGTATATCTTATCCTCGCTCATTAAAAAAGGATACTGCAAACCCGTGTTTGAAAAACTATATCCGTCAATTACCGTCTGATTGTTAAAAACATTTAGTTCGAGTTCTTCTGCAAACCCGACACTTGAAACTGCTAAACTCAAGGCTGCAAGTGCAGCCAGTATTTTTTTTCTCATTGCCGTCCTCCAACTTTCCACTTTAAAAGTGCACAATGAACCTGATAGCTCTTTCTATTTGAAACAGAACACATGCATACAAGCGAATGGGCCCATTTTTATACTTTTATTCTATACCACTTCACCCTGATGATACTAGATATTTACATGACTTTAAAGATTCCACAAAGACTTTTTGGATAAATTTAATATAAAGGATATATATTTTTCCCGAACGTTCGTTAAAATATCAATTTTCTTTCATATATTTTTGTCAATATTCCACTTGGATTTTAATTAAAATCAGTATATAATAACTTCTAATTACTTTGAGGATGTGATTTAATGACGAATTTAAAGAAATTCCCCAAGATTGAACTCCATTGTCACTTGGATGGCAGTGTACGTCCAGCTACTGTACTTGAGTTAGCACAGAAGGATGGTATTGCACTTCCAACAGATAATCTTGAAGCACTCAAAGATTATTTGCAGGTTCCAGATGACTGTCCTTCACTCAAGGTATACCTTGAAAGGTTTGCACTGCCCAATAAGGTGATGCAAAGCAAAGACAACCTTTATCGAATTACATCAGAACTTATTGAAGATGTAGCTAATGATGGTGTTCAGTACATCGAAATTAGATTTGCACCTAGACTTCACATGGCGCTAGGACTAACTTATGATGAAATCATAGAAAGTGTTCTAAAAGCAGTCCACGAAGCCCCGCAAAAGCATCATATCTATGCAAATTTGATTTTATGCTGCATGCGCAATGAGGATGTCGCACACAGTATTGAGGTTGTTCAGGCAGGACGCAAATTTTTAGGCAAAGGGGTCGTTGCTGTCGACTTGGCAGGCAATGAACATGATTTTCCACCAGAGCTGCACAAAGAAGCTTTTGACTTGGCTAAATCTTATGGCTATCACATTACAGTTCATGCTGGTGAAACCGGCATTGGCGAGAATGTGGAAAAGTCTATTGAACTGCTTCATGCAGAGCGCATAGGTCATGGTCTCTTTTGTAAGGATGTTGCTTCCGCATATGCTCTTGTTAAAAAGAATGCCGTTCCACTTGAACTATGCCCAGTGAGCAATCTGCACACGAAAGCGGTTCCAAGCTATAGCATGCATCCGTTCGGTGCATTTTATGAAGATGGCATACAAGTTACACTTAACACAGATAATATGACGGTTTCAAACATTACCCAAACAAAGGAATATGAGAATTTGGCAAAGCATTTTGACTTTAGAACAGATAATTTCATACAGATTTATCTCAATGGTGTCGAAGCCGCATTTGCATCAAATGAAATCAAAACCATCCTAAAAGAACGCTTGGAAGATTTTATTGCCTAAAAAAAGTCCCCATAATCAGTCCACCGGACAAAGTGATTACGGGGATTTTACTTTGCCCTGCAAATATTAAGAAGGATTTTTCCTAAATATGTTGAATATTAAAAAATTGATAAGACATATTATAGAAGGAGTGATCTGAACAATGAAACGACCAAGTATTATTCCACGGCTTGTTTTTATATTTGCCCTAAACGGCTTAATCACGGCTGGCATATTGCGTATTATTAAAATACAGCCCTTGTATATGGCAATCGCCGTAGCCATTATAGTGTCCCAGCTAGGCACTCTAATCAGCGTCGTGATGATTCGAAAGCAATTCAACCTGGTGCTGAAACATGTTGAAAATATTTCAGCAGGTCACGTTACTGCCAAACTCTCCAAAAACGTCTTTAAAGAGTTCGAGGTTCTTGGCGACTCAATTGATAAAATGAGCAAAGACATGAAGGTCATGATTGGAAAAATGCTCATGACAGGTGAAAAGCTTGCAACATCAATAGAAGGTATCAAAGAAACTGGCAATCAGCTGGCAATTTCATTTGAGAATGTTGCCGAAAACGTGACAGATATCGCCGGATCAATTGATGGTATCTCAAGCGATTCTCAAACAACTAAGAACGATGCAGTCCATATGGTTGACGGTATTAATCAAATTGCGGATCTTTCAAATGAGCTCATTGCCTATACAGAAGAAATGCGCAAAACCATTGATGAAAATACTGAAAACTCACAGCAGATTATTCAAATTCTCAAGGATGGTTCTGCCGAAAACCTTGAAATTTCTAATGAAGTGAACGACCTCAAGGCCTCTATGACAAATATTGAAGCGATTGTACAAATCATCACTTCCATTAGTGAGCAGACAAACCTACTGGCTCTAAATGCCTCTATTGAAGCTGCCCGTGCCGGAGATGCAGGGCGCGGCTTTGCAGTCGTTGCTGAAGAAGTTCGAAAACTCGCAGAGCAGTCAAGTGCATCAACAGAAAACATTAAAGATATTATTCGTGAAGTTTCTGATAAGACCGTTGCTATTTCAAAAAGAATTGAACGGTTGGTCGAAGATTCAAAAGACAGCATTACTTTTGCAGACAATTCAAACCAAATGCTTGGCCAAGTCACCGCAACGGTATCCCGTACAACGGACTCGGTCAATACAATCAGCACTCTGTGTCAGACACAGCTATCAAGTACCAATCAAATATTCAACTTGGTTGAAGGGGTTACAAATAAGGCACAAGACGTAACGGCAAATGTGGAGGAATCAGCAGCACTTACCGAACAGCAAAGCGCAAGTATTACTGGTATGTCTGAATCTCTTGAAAGCATTCACGGTGTTTCAAATGAACTAATGGATATTGTTGAAGATTATAAACGCGGCTTGAAAATCGACTCCAAAACCAATGCCCGTGTTGAAGAAACCATTAGAAATATGAAAGCCTTTATAGATGACAAACAACTTACAACACTCGAAAGTCTTACTGCCGAAGAACTGCACAACTTTACCAGTCAGAACAAACAGTATGAATTTTCTGCACTGCTAAACGCAGACGGACTCGGTATTGCCTTTTCAGACCTTAGCATGAAAGGCACAACAATCGATGTATCTTATAGACCTTTCTATACAGAAGTCTTACAAAACGATAGTTATTCTTCTGAGCCTTATATTTCGCAAATCACCGATGAATTTTGCATTACATCTTCCATTCCAATTCACATTAACGGGCACATTTCAGGTGTTTTTGTTGTTGATATGACACTTTAAACACCACGGTCTATTAGACTCTATATCTAATACAATGAGAAACTTGGGGATTTCGCATAAATAATACGGTGATTCACCAAGTTTCTGCTATAATGAAATGTAACATATCAGGAAAGATTGGAGGCCCTCAATGGCACGAAAAGAAAAGCAAGCACATATAGAATTTGACGATAAAAAATATTTGCGAATTCCACTTAAGACACATGTTATTATGAAAGGCGATCAACTTGAAGATGTTGTGAATCAATATGCATCCGAAAGCATTCAAGAGGGCGATATTCTTTTTATTTCAGAAAAAGTTGTTGCAATTACACAGGGACGTGCTTTTCCAATTAAGGAAATTAAACCACGACCACTTGCCAGATTGCTTTCAAATTATGTCACGCGTACACCGGCCGGTATTGGTCTTGGGATGCCAGAAACAATGGAAATGGCACTACGGGAATGCGGCATACCAAGAATTCTATTCGCAGCTGCCTGTAGCGCTGTTACCAAACCATTTGGCAAAAAGGGCATTTTTTATGAAGTTGCCGGATATCGGGCTCAGTCAATAGATGGACCTACTCCGAATACATTGCCACCTTACAATCAATATGTTGTTCTTGGGCCAGATAAGCCTGATGAAGTTGCAACTCATATCAGTGAAACATTCGGATGTGATGTTGCTGTAGTGGATATCAACGATATTGATGGTGTGATTTTGGGGATTTCTAACCATAAAATGAGCCGCGAAAAAATTAAGCGTATACTTAAAGATAATCCACTTGGTCAGAACCACGAGCAAACGCCGCTTGGGATCATTCGCGAAGTCAAAGCTTAATTGACTGGTTTCTAATTTTATAGACGATATTACAAAGGACGTATACATTAAAATATGCATACGTCCTTTTTTCATGTAATTCTTTTTCATGTATGAGATGAGCACTGGGTATTGCAGTTTTTTCCCTGCCATGTGTCCAGCGTTTTAAGCCTCTGGTCAATACCATTTAGGACTGAGCGCTTGTGAAGTGGCCACTGTGGTGCTACCAGTGTTTCTCTGGCGCCATCTCCTGTCAACCTGTGAATAACAATACTCGAAGAAAGACATTCTAGCATATGAACAACTGTTTCAATATAGGCTTCCTGAGTTAAAATCGGAAATGGTTCTTTCTTAAAAACCTCATGGAGTCGCGTATGCGCAATCACATGCAAGAGATGAATTTTGATTCCCTGAATCCCCATCTCTGAAAGGTAACGTGTTGTCTGTAAGATGTCCGCTTCTGTTTCGCCCGGTAAACCTACTATTACATGTACTACCACTTCAATACCATGTGCCTTCAAGCTTTGAACTGCTTTTTCGAAAACATCAAGTGTATACCCCCGGTTTATCCACTTAGCTGTTGCCGGATGCATAGTTTGAAGCCCCAGTTCGATCCAAAGGTGTGTTTTATGATTGATTCTATCAAGCACCTCAAGAATAGCCTCGTCTATACAGTCTGGTCTCGTTGCAATTGCAAGACCACATACTTCATCATCCTGGATAGCACGCATGTACAACGCTTCCAGCTTCTTTGGGTCCCCGTATGTATTTGTATAGCTTTGAAAATATGCAATATATTTTTTTACATCCCATTTCTTTTTTTGAATTCTTTTCTGCTGCTGGATTTGTTCATCAATAGAATCAGATGGACAACCTGCAAATGTGCCAGCACCATCCTCGCCACAAAAAATACAGCCTCCTACACTCAAGGTTCCATCGCGATTGGGACAGGTTAGTCCAGCACTGAGCGACAGTTTACCTACCTTTTCACCATGCTTTTTTCGCAAGTAGGAATTTAGGGCATGATATCGTTTATTATTCCACCTCAAATGCTTTACCTCCACTTTTAAACTTATATCTATACTATATGATATAGATGCAGGATGTAAATCAGCACTTTCAGCTGAAGCATGCAACCTCTGGTTGCCGCTGGGCCTTAGTCACTTCTTTTCTAATTCGTGCAGCACCGTGCAACCTCTGGTTGCCGCTGGGCCTTAGTCACTTCTTTTCTGGTTCGTGCAGCACCGTGCAACCTCTGGTTGCCCTAGTCGTTAGTCACGACCAATATAAATGCGTTGAAGAGTGCAGAGTTAAGCCTATCGGCTGAACTCTGCACTCTTCAACGCATTTATGCTGCTCTTTGTCTTTTCCGCAAAAAAGTGGCATCTGCATGGGGGCGCAGATGCCGAAATATGGTGTGATTCGAATATGAATCTTGTTAGTTTTCTGAGAGTTTCGTCAAGACGTCTTTGATCTTGTCTGGTGTAAAGGGTTTTACAATAAAATCTCTGACGCCTTTAATAATCGCTTCTTTTACATAAGATGCATGACCCATTGAAGAGCACATGACAATTTTTGCATTAGAATCGATTTCCATAATGCTATCAATTGCTTCAAGTCCACCCATAACGGGCATGACCATATCTATAATAACTAAATCAGGATAATGTCTCATATATGCATCTATAGCCTGTTTGCCATCTGCAGCTTCCGCAACAACCTGATGACCCAGTGACTCTACATTGACACGCAATAAACCGCGCATGAATTTTGAATCATCCGCAATTAGTATTTTCATTCAACATGCCTACTTTCATCCCCGAAGATTTGCCGTGCACCCACGGCTCTTTGCTTATCCAAACAACAATAAATAAGGCGTCGGGAAATGTATTTACCAGACGCCTGAATCAACCCTATATCATGATTCGGCAGCCTGGCAATCGTAGGAAACTCCCTTAGATCCATGGCTTTGCGACCCTGCTTTTCAACAGGTGTGCTAGTATCGTCATTTCTGTTTACTCTATACAAGTTTAGCGGGTAGTCCAAAGAAAATCAAGAGGGACAACCAAATGAGGACTAAAGTCCCACATAAATCCATTATACTTTATTTCCACATTTTGGACAATAGTCAAAATCAGATTGCATGACGTAACCACAGCTTGAACAAACCTTACTTTGAGCCGCGTTGGTTTTCATATTAACCGCTTCTATGTCCCAGTAGGTAACCGCACTTAAATCTCCACCGAGTTTTTTCAGACTTTCCGGTTTGACAGTGTAGTAGGTTCCACAGCTCAGACATTTAATTGCATATCTAAAATTCCATTTCCAAACTGGTAAAAAGAATAAATGAAAATAGCTATATGTCTCAATCACCTCAAAGCCCTTTGAACCTTCACAAATATGACAGGGTAAAACTTGAGTATAGTTCTTCAAAACCTCTTTCTGTTGAATACCCATTATTAAGAACATAAACACACCTCTGACCCATTCAAATATTTTTATTCTGAAACAAGTATATCAGATATTGACTTCAATATATTAAAAACGGACTGAATAACACCTCACACTACAAAATATCTGCAAAGTGAGATGTACCAGTCCTGTTTTAACTCATTTTCAACTAAACTGAATCATCCAATTCAATTTTATGCCCATCTACATAGCGTTCAATAATATGTCTATCATCTCCGCAATAAACAAATCGCTGCAGTCTCTCCTCAATACTTCGATCCAGCTCTATATGCAGATCCTTATCATCGATGATGAGTGCATCAAATCGGTACCCAGGTTCAAAACTCCCAACCTGACCGAAGAAGGCACCGCCACCTTTGGTTCCCATATAGAATACTTCAGAGGTTGTCAGTGGCGCGAGTGCCTTATCCGTCATCTGCCAAACCATTTTTGAAGCCTGAACTGCCTGCGACATTACCTGCGCAATAGAAACTTTATGTCCTGCGCCGACATCTGTGCCTAAACCGACACGCACACCGGCATTAATAAACTTCCGAACGGGCATAATGCCACTTGAAAGATTATAATTTGCATTTGGGCAATGTGCTGAAAACGAGCCTTTTTCTGCCATCATGGCAATTTCTTTGTCTGTATTGTGGACACAGTGTGCCATAACAGTCCTCTCACCGAGAAGATCCATGGCATCATAAATTGAGGCATAGTCTTTATACTCCGGATGCAACTGCGCTACCCACTCTACTTCACCCATATTTTCGCTAATATGTGACTGAACCGGTAATTGGTTACTTTGAGCTAAGGCTCCCAGTCCTTTCATGAGTTCAGCGGTACACGTTGGTACAAATCTAGGTGTGATTATTGGTTTTACACGATTCGATATACAATCGAAAGCATGTATAAACGCCTCCGTGTCTCTTAATGATTCCTGAGTGGATTCAACAAGATAATCCGGGGCATTTCGATCCATATTCACCTTTCCAACATAAGCTCCAATGCCAGATTCGTCCAAAATCTCAACGAGGCGCTTTGTACTCTCAAGATGAATGGTTGCAAATAAAACAACCCGTGTTGTTCCTTGTTTTAGTAATTCTTTTACAACTTTACGATAGACCCTTTCAGCAAATGCCTCATTGCTGAACATGGCCTCGGTTGGGAATGTATAGTCTTCTAGCCAAGGTAAAAGCTCCTTGTCTAGCCCCAACCCGATATTTGGATACTGCGGTGCATGAAAATGCAAATCGACAAATCCAGGAACAATTAGACGATCCCCGTAATCTACTAATTGCTTCGTGTCAAAGTCTTCTGGCAGCTTCCTTAGCACCGATTTTACTTCGCCGTCTTCAACGAGTATGTACCCGTTTTCGACAACGCTGAAAGCCTCAGGCTTTTCAGTAAAAACGACATGCCCTTTGTAGGCCTTAAGCAAGCCAATCACTCCTCGTCCATTTATTTGTCCGTCCTTGACTATTGTATCAGATTTTGCACACCACAGCAAAATTCGGGTCTTTTTCATTTGGATACAATTTACAAAGAGAATCAGATCGCATTTCAATAGTATTTTATAAGTGTATGCAAGTTTTTCTGTGCACACTTTCATTTGATGCAATACTTTTATCTTATTTAAGTTGAATCACATATAATTTTGCATAAAAAAATAACGGCTAAAAAGCCGTTATAAGAAAGCATTAGTAGGATGAACCACGAACCGTTTGGGAGATTTGTTGACGCCCTACTTTTTGCATTTGGCACAAAATTATTTATAAATATGATATATGACCGCATCAAATATTGCAAGCTTCGTTATAAATTTATCAATATTTTTTTATAATTGGGTGCAATCCACTTAGAAAATCCTGTAATTCCTTCACAAAGCACTGATATTCTTCCATGAAATCTTCAACAATCACTTCAATGCCTGCAGTGTCATCATTTAAAAGTGCGGACTTAATCAATTCCATACTTTCACAGATGTCATCGCTCCCAAATGTCATAATCAAATCATCAATTTCATCAATTTCATGACTGAGAATTAGGATATTGAGTGGATTTGTTGCAGCAATAATTTGAGCCACCTTTTGCGGACAATTCAAGATGTACTCTCGAATTTTAGCATCAAAGCCACCTTGTCCAGCGGAATGCCTTCTCTTTTCGAGCTCACTTTGTACAATATATCTGTAGGGCAAATGGCTTTTCAATTACCTCTGTGGTTTTCAAATCCAGAATGTCATTTATGATACTCAAAATTGATTCTCATCAATGGGCTTTTCCAAGAAATGAGTTGCCCCAGCGGTTTCAAATCAGATAGATTCTGTACACAGCCTCGATCAGAACAATAATCACTGGAAGATTGCTGGCAGACAAATTTAGACTGCTTCGAATGGTCGTTAAATATACAGTGAATCATTCGATTTCAAATGACTGCTCAAACTAAAAAGGCATATTCATGAAAATCAAGAGCGTGAATCACCGTATTGATGTCTTCAGCAAAATCGACACCAAGTCCGCACATATCTTCCAAGTACCCTTTGTAATAGTTCTTGTCTACATCGCCCTCTACGACGACAAGCGCACGTGCGCCATAAGACATTGCGCGATTTCTAACTTTTGATGTATCACTTTCTACATCTGCTTGAGCAGCTTTATCCAGTGTAATTGCAAATGTAATTTTGATCCCACTTGCGGTTCACTCTCAACAAGCAAGTAACCTTGCATCAGCTCTGCGTACCGCTTTGATATTGTAATGCTAGTCCTGAGCCCTCGTAATTTCTAATTGCATCCGGTACTCCAGCGCCCAGGGTGCAAATATCTTCTTTGCATTTCTTCTGACATCCAATGCAGTATCTTCTACTTCAAATGCAATTTTTATGTTGTCCAGATGATCTTCAAGTTTTTAACAGTCAAGTTTACGCGGCCCTCGTATGTGAACTTAAATGCATTGCCCAGCAAGTTAATTAGAATTTGCTGTATTTTGCTGGAGTCCCCGTAAACTTGTTTTGGAATATCCTTATCAATTCTATATATAAAATCAACTGCATTATTCTCATTCTTTATCTGATACATACGAATCAGGTTACGTATCATAATATGCAAGTCAAATTTTTCAATGTCCGCTTGAAGCATGTCTGTCTGCATTTTGGACATTCTAGAATGTCTTCAATCATCTTTAGCAAGGCATCCGCAGAATATAAAATGTCTTCGACGAACTCGTTTTGCTCATCATTCAATGAAGTTTCCTTTAATAGCTGCCCCATCCCCATAATGCCATTGACTGGGGTTCTGATTTCATGAGAAATCATGGCGAGAAACTGACTTTTTGACTGATATGCATCTTCAGCCACATCAAAGGCCTGCTCTATTTTTTGTTCAAGTTTCTTACGATCAGTAATATCCTGCATTGTGCCATATAGGCGTGTCACTGATCCAAAGTCATCCTTATCAACTTTAGCTCTTGTTACAATCCAGCGTACTTTGCCTGATTAGTGACAATACGGTACTCAATTTCATACCCTTCACCATGTTTTACATTGGCATGTGCTTGCGCTACCCTTTCCATGTCCTCTGGATGTACAAAGCGCATGAATGTCTCTACATTGGGTTTGATGATTTATCTTTAAAATCCAATATCCGATAGATTTCATCCGACCAAAATTCATGTTTTGTTTTAAAATTATGTTCCCAATCTCCAATAAGCGCAATGCGCTGAATCTGATTCAACCGTGTTTGCAAGTGTTTATTATTGCTGTCCATCTCAATTTGACCAGTCAGATTATGATGAATATATGCAATTTCATCTGAACCGCGTATTGTTTCTACTTCGTACCAGCATTCCAAAATTTCAATAAGTGCCAGCTCTTCTTTTTTATATCTGTCTAGCCACTGGAGTGATTCAAACTTTGCTGTAATTTCATCAATCGATAGACCTGCAAGGACATCTGAATCTATATTTAGGAGCGTTCTAAATGATGGATTCATTTCATCTACACGATATTCTTTCCCGTCGAATCTTAGAACCAGTATTGGAATTGAAGTTTCCATTAACCATCTTCTGCTCATGCAAACCTCCTTTTCTCCTAGTATGTCTATACCCGCCGGCCTATAATCGAAGCTAAATTTTATGCACCTATGATTTTAACCAAAATGCGCTTTTGTCTCTTGCCATCAAATTCTCCATAAAAAATTTGTTCCCATGGTCCAAAATCCAGCTGTCCTCCAGTAATTGCAACAACAACTTCACGTCCCATAATCGTTCGCTTCAGGTGGGCATCTGCATTGTCTTCAAATCCATTATGGTCATATTGACTATAGGGCTTTTCTGGTGCGAGCTTTTCAAGCCAGTGTTCAAAGTCGCGATGTAGCCCTGATTCATCATCATTAATAAATACACTGGAGGTAATATGCATGGCATTGCATAAAAGAAGCCCCTCCTTTATACCACTCTCTTTTAAGCAATTCTCAACTTCACATGTAATGTTTACAAATGCGCGTCTGGCATCTGTATTGAACCACAACTCTTTACGATAACTTTTCATATGAACTCCTTTCATATACGGGATTAAATGCTTTATATATTTAAAGAAATTATACCCAAATGAATATTGGGAATCCTTATAAACAAATATTTTGACTCCCTATTGATTTTTCATAAAAAGCATGTTACATTTAAGATGAACATATGAGCAACTGTTCATATGTAAAAATTAATTTTCCCTAAAGAGGTGTTATACATGACATACCAATATGTACTAGATGGACTCAACTGCGCATCCTGTGCGCAAAAGATTGAGTCAGCTGTTCAAAATTTCGCTTATATTGAAAGCGCTGAACTCAACTTTGTAACAAAGCTTTTAACCATTACACCAAAGAAGGATCAAGATAGCACTGGTCTTCTTTTAGACACAAAAGAAATCGTTCAAAAGTTAGAGCCACATGTGAAAGTCATTCCGGTGGAGGAGGATGTTCAAGAACCAAATGCGCAAGAACTTGTATTTGATCTTGATGGTCTTCACTGTACAAGCTGTGCAACCAAAATCGATGCCAGGTTAAAGGACTCTTCCGATTTAAAAGAAGCAGCACTTAACTTTGTATCAAAAACTATCACGGTTTGTCCTCAAAGTGGTATATCCGCTGAACACGTCAACAAAATCGTTCAGGAAACAGTACATCATTTCGAACCCGATGTAGGGGTAGTCATGCGTAGAAATTCTGAAAAGAAACAATTAGAGGAAAACGCAGAAGGGAATACCTTCATAGGCCTTTCAAAACAGACTCTTCGTCTGGGGAGCGCGCTGGCTCTTTTTGCTGGCAGCTTTTTCGTTAGGGGAAATGAAACACTGATTATTGCTTTAACCCTAACGGCCTATGCCATAGCTGGCTTACCAGTTCTCACGCGGGCGTTCAAGGGGAATGAAAAACGGTCAGCTCTTTGATGAAAATTTCCTTATGGCAGTTGCTACCTTCGGCGCTCTTGGCCTTAAGGAATGGAGAGAGGCCGCTGCTGTAATGCTTTTCTATGAAGTCGGAGAGGCCTTTCAGGATCGCGCTGTTGATAACTCAAGAAAATCTATTAAGAGTCTTCTTGACATCAAACCCGATTTTGCAACCTTAATTGACGGCATGGCAACTTCTGTTGTTTCACCGGAATCGGTTTTAGTCGGACAGCGCATTCTCGTAAAGCCCGGAGAAAAAGTGCCTCTTGATGGCGTTGTCTTAGCTGGACAAAGCACACTGGATACCTCTGCCCTTACAGGTGAATCTCTACCGCGCGCTGTTGAAAAAGGCGATGAAGTTCTAAGCGGTTCTGTCAACAAGAATGCATCCATTACAGTAGAAGTCACAAAACCTTTTAAAGATTCTACGGTTTCGCGCATAATGAAGCTGGTTGAACACTCTGCCGCGAAGAAATCGGAAACCGAAAAGTTCATTACAAAGTTCTCCAGATACTACACCCCTGCAGTTGTTTTTTCAGCAATCGCACTGGCAATTATCCCGCCACTCTTTTTCAGTGGCCTATGGTCTGTTTGGGTTAAACGCGCCCTCATTTTCTTAGTGGTCTCCTGCCCTTGTGCACTTGTTGTTTCCATTCCACTCGGCTACTTCGGTGGTATTGGTGCGGCATCTAAGAAAGGGATACTCATTAAAGGCGGTCAATACCTCGACGCCCTTTATAACTTGAAAACAGTAGTGTTTGATAAAACTGGCACCCTTACTGAAGGAAAATTTAAAGTTCAAGCTGTCTATCCTGAAAACAGGGTTACTGAAGAAGCTCTTATTCACTGGGCAGCACAAGCAGAAGCGCATTCAAATCATCCTATTGCTAAATCCATTGTGGAGAAATCCGGTCTAAAGCCGGATGCTCTCGCAGCTCAGAGGTACGAAGATGTACCGGGGCATGGTGTAATAGCCACCTTTAAGGATGAAGTAATCCTGGCTGGCAACGCGCGCCTTATGAGAAAGGAGCAAATCGCTTTTAAAGAAGCAGACGAAGTCGGTACTGCTGTCTACATTGCTGTAAACGGTGATTACAAGGGTTGGATACAAATAGCCGACCTGCCAAAAGCTGATGTTGCTGCAGCCCTAGCCAGCCTGAGAAAAGAACATATTACGCATATTGAAATGCTCACAGGCGATACAGCTGGCGCAGCTGAACTCATTGCTGAAACACTAGATCTGGATGGATTTAAAGCTGAACTTTTACCTGAAGATAAAGTGGCTGCAGTTGAAGCCTTAGAAGCCAAATACAAAGCTTCAGGCAGTCTCGCATTTGTAGGCGATGGTGTGAATGATGCCCCTGTTCTTGCCCGTGCCGATGTTGGTATTGCAATGGGCGCACTGGGGTCTGACGCAGCCATTGAAGCAGCAGATGTTGTACTGATGACAGACGAGCCTTCTAAGATAGCTGAAGCAATTCATATTTCAAGATTTACACGAAATATTGTTTTACAAAATATTGTTTTTGCACTCGGCATAAAAGTAGCGGTCATGGCACTAGGTGCTATCGGTATTGCAACCATGTGGATGGCCATCTTCGCAGATGTCGGCGTTGCCGTCCTCGCAGTGCTGAATGCAGCACGCATACTCAAAATTTAAAGCATATCAAGAACATAATAATAGAAATACACAGTTGAACCCTCATTTAGAGGGTTCAACTGTGTATTCTCGTAAAAAGATGCACTCATTTTATAGAAATTTGGACTTTTTTTGTTTATAATAATGGCGAGAACGAACTGACTTGAGACGAAGAATGTGGGTATAGGCATTAAAGAATGCTGCTCATAACATGTATATGCAATTAAGGAGATGAATTATGGACTGTAGAGTACCTATTCTTGACAAGCTGCACTGGATCGGTGTAAACGATCGTGAAACAAGCCTATTCGAGAACTTCTGGCCACTAGAGAAAGGCGTTACATACAACTCATACCTAATTAATGATGATAAAGTTGCCATTCTCGATACGGTTAAGTTTAACAAAACAGACCAATATCTTGCTAAGATTAAGGAAATCATCGGTGATAGAAAAGTTGATTACCTTATCATAAACCATATGGAGCCAGATCATTCAGGGTCTATTCGTGCGGTTGTCAGCGAGTACCCAGACTGTAAGATTGTCGGAAATAAGAAGACGCATGATTTTATTCGCGGATTCTATGATATCACGGAAAATCTTTATGAAATCAAAGAAGGCGATGAGCTGGATTTAGGCCACCACAAGCTTACATTCTTTATTACACCAATGATTCACTGGCCTGAAACAATGATGACTTATGACAAAACTGAAAAAATCCTGTTCTCAATGGATGCTTTCGGTGGCTTTGGCGCACTTGATGGCGGTATTTTTGATGATGAAGTCAATGTTGAATATTATGAAGATGAAATTAGAAGATACTATTCAAACATAGTTGCAAAATACAGCCCGATTGTACAACGTGCACTGAAACGTCTTTCTGCTGTAGAAATTAAAATGATTGCACCTACACATGGCCCAGTTTGGAGAACAAATCCTGAAACCATCATAGATTACTACGACAAGTGGAGCCGCTACGAAGCAGAAGAAGGTGTTGTCATTGTCTACGGAACAATGTATGGAAACACAGCAAAAATGGCTGATTACATTGCCCGTGTCATTTCTGAGCAAGGCGTTCGCAACGTGCGTGTATATGACGCTTCAAAAACACATCTATCACATATCCTGAGCGATGTATGGAGATTCAAAGGCGTTATTCTTGGATCATGCGCTTATAACTCACACATCTTCCCTGCTATGGAAGCTGTACTGAACAAGCTTGATCACACAGGCCTGAAAAATAGATACCTTGGCGTATTCGGCAATATGTCATGGAGTGGCGGTGGTGTAAAAGCCATTGATGCCTTTGCAGAAAGTGTTAAATGGGAGCGCGTAGGCGACTCTATTGAAGCCAAGTACACGCCAAAAGAGGAAGAGTTTAAAAAGCTCATCGAACTTGGTAAAGCAATGGCTGAAAAAGTCAAAAATAATCCTAAGTAGTCCTCAACAGATCACGCTGAAGCTGCCCGTACTTTACGGGTAGCTTTTTTAGTGGTCTTAAGGCACGAAAAATATGAAAAGAGGCAGTAAGACCCCCTCATTATCGGTCTTACTGCCTCTTTGGTTTAACATTTACACGACTCACTACCTGTGAGTTTCCCATTAATAATGGCAATCGCTCAGCCGACACCTGTATCAATTGAAAGTGCACCCGTAATACAATTTTTTTGACAGGCGCCACATTCAATACAGGCAGGCTCATTAACAATTTCAAGCACACCTGATCCACTGTCAAATACGGCGTGGGGACAGACAACTTCGCACATGCCACACATAATACACTTATTTGAGTCTAAATTCACCTTCATGCAATCACCTGCCAAACCGAAAGGCCAAACACAATACACCCAACCACGATTAGAGCTACTATATAAGGGAGCGCCCGCAGGGTTTCAACTTTCGTTTCGGAATATGAGGTGATCGGGGTTGCACCTGTAAAATTCAGTGCAAAGAGCTCTATCATTCCTGCACCCGCAAGAAGAAGGCCAACCCCTTCTAGTGTACCGTAACCCGTACGCAGCTGAAGCAAAACAAAAGTCACCCCCCAGACCAGAGTCAAGGGCATAGCCCTTCTTGAAAACATATTGCCCTTTAGTAACGGTAAACAAAGAGGAAAGACAACGGCTCCAACAAGACTTAAGCTCACTGCCCAAACCACAACATGCCAGATCCAAACCCCATCTGATAGCGTATAGGGTCCTAAAAGACCAATCAAAAGAATAAGGACCATAAGCAGTAAGGAAAAACGCATGGACTGAAAAAACTCAAGTGGCGTCAGCATCAAACGATCTTTTAAGTTAAAGCCTACTCTTCTCATTTCTTTACTCGCCTTGTATCCATTTGTAACAAAGGTTTGAATATCTTTTGCTTCAACAGGTCCGTAAGTCACTGCGAATCCCGTCAACTTCTTGACTTCAAATGCACTGACTCCAGGTGCGCCCAATTGAGGCAGAATCACTTTCCTATGAGAAACCAGTTCGCTCAATCTGCACTTCTTAATTAGACGAACCACTTCTGCAGTTCCAAATGTCCCTTTTCCGGCTGCACACCATACGTTGATACCATGGGTATCAAGTATCAATATCCAGCTATTTACTGGCGCAAAACACCGAAGTGCATCAAGGCTCACTTTATAATTGCTGGTCACATATACATCCGATTCAGCACTGGGCCGACCAAGCGCGTAGAGTCCCGGAGTGACCTTATAGTTATTTCTATTCACACCTTGGCGCGCTAGAAAATTCATTACACGCTCTTTTGTTTCCATTTGATGAGAAAGTACCTTTATGTCTCCGTACTTAGTGGAAATATGTCCCACAATGGATGATTCAATCCAGTCTTTTTCATTAAGTTTGTCATATAAGCCACTCTGCACCCCTGCAGAAATTGTCGTAGGACCTCAACAGGGTTTTGGCGTGTGCATATTTAGTTCATTCATAAGGCCTCCGAATTCCCACTTATTTGATATGAATTGTTTTTTTATAGTATAACATGAAATTATCCAGCTGAAAGATACATCAATATTTTGTCCAAACATTTGATATTTTGACGACTTTTTTGTGAAAACGTTTCTTCAATTTGTGAAAACGTTTTTTAGTTTTTGCAGTGCATTGACGTAGCTTTTCAGACTTCGTATAATTTAGATGGTCACGAAATAAATTTTCCACTATGCTCTCAATGAATTAAGCTTTTTTATTTTTTAGCAAGTTTTTCACTTGCTATCCCCCACAGCATATTCGGGCGAAAGCCAAACGAATCATGCTCAATTTCTAAGGATGAATCCCCCCGGTTCGTCCTTTTTTTTTTGCGACTTAAACAAAGAACAGCAGAAAAATAAATCCAAAAGCAAAATTCAGCCGACAGGGTTAATTTTGCTTTTGGATTTATTTTTCTATTGGGCGCGCCAGCGACCAGGGCAATCGAAGATTGCACGGGCTGTTCTGACACCTTCATGCATAAATAGAAAATGGGCAAAAGCCCAGCTTGAAAGAACCATTTTGCTAATACATGAACATTTCCCCATCAGACGCGCCAACAACCAGGGCAATCGAAGGGTGCACGGTGCTGTTCTGACACCTTCATACATAAATAGAAAACGGGCACAAGCCCAGCTTGCACCTCAAAAAAACACTCGGATTCGCGTTGAATTTTCAAATAATTCCGCCTCTTACCCCTTCACTACTTTTCATAAACACATCATGTTATAATGATATATCTCCCCCGATACCGAGTTATAAACTCGGCGATCACAGTATGAACAGGGAGGATGATCACCATCAGTTATACCATGTCAATGTCCATCGCTGCGGCTGTTTTAGCAGCAGGTTGGATTGAAATCAGTGCGCTACTCGACATCCCTGCTTGGATTGGATTTGCAGGATGCACAAGTTTTTTCGCGGGCGGCGGAAAGCTTGATGGCGCAATAAAATCTGTCTTTGGTAATCTATCCGGAGTCATGTGGGCCACTGCTGCGATAGCCCTTTGCAGTGCATTTCCAATTGCAAGCATGGGTGCTTTAACGGCTGGCGCCATCTCGTTCATGATGTGCTGGCAATCACAAATCGGTGTATTTAGTGTCATTCCTACGGCATTTATAGGCTGTTTTGTTACGTATGGTATTGCCGGTAACTATACAACAGCAATTGCAGGTTTGCTGTGTGGGGCAATTTACGGCGTATCGCTGGAGGCTTTGACAGACTTGATTCATAAGTCTACAAAGCGACTAAAAACAATTAAACAACAAAAAGCATAAAAAAGAGTGTCTTCTGACACTCTTTTTTATTATGCGCCCTCCCCTGACGCTGCATTCCTTACTTGAATTTATCTTTTGGGCCATCACACACAATATCTAGACCTTCACCCTGGTTATGGCTTTAGCTTCATAATGTGTATGAAGCAGTTCATGTGCCTTATGGCTATTCGGCTTACCCAGATAGGATTCATACAGCTTCACAATTGCAGGATTCTCATGTGATTTTCTAAGCACCTTGTGCCGGTCAATGTTGTATATGCCACGCATTCTCTTTTCTCTTATGTCTGGATCTGTCGATATGGGCTGACCGCCACCGCCTATACAACCGCCTGGACAGGCCATAACTTCTATAAACGTGTATTCAGATACCCCTGCACGTACTTCTTCCATCAATTTCTTAGCGTTTGACAGGCTGTGAGCCACTGCCACTTTAACGGTCATATCACCCATTTTTACTTCGGTTGCCTTAATGCCATCAAGACCACGCACTTCGTAAAAATCAAGCGCCTCAAGCCCTTCACCCGTTACAACTTCATAAACCGTTCTTAAAGCTGCTTCCATAACACCGCCTGTTGAACCGAAGATAACGGCGGCACCTGTAGTAATGCCAAATGGGTCATCAAACTGCTCTTCCGAAATGGATTTAAAGTTCACACCTGACATCTTGATCATTCTTGCCAGCTCACGTGTTGTCAAAACTGCATCCACATCTATGGCTCCATATGTGTTCATTTCCGATCTCTGGGCTTCAAACTTTTTAGCAGTGCACGGCATGATTGAAACCGTAAATATCTTAGATGGATGAATCTGAGCTTTCTCAGCATAGTATGTCTTGGAGAGTGTCCCAAACATTTGCTGTGGTGATTTACAAGTAGATATGTTCTCAATCAAGTCCGGATAGAAGCCTTCCATATAGTTTATCCACCCCGGCGAACACGAAGTCACCATTGGGAGTGTTTTCTGGTTTTCTATACGATCAAGAAGTTCGTACCCTTCTTCAATAATGGTTAAATCTGCTGTAAAATTTGTATCGAATACCTTGTCAAAACCAAGTCGTCTTAAAGATGCTACAATTTTCCCAGTCACATTGGTGCCTGGTTCATATCCAAACGATTCACCTAGTGCCACCCGAACTGCTGGCGCAACTTCTACAATAACGTGTAAGTCTTCACGGTCAAGTGCTTCCCACACCTTGTCAATATAGTCACGTTCATAAATGGCTCCAACGGGACAGACTGTGATACATTGTCCGCAATAGGTGCATAATGTCTGATCTAAGGTTTTCCCAAATGCAGGCTGAATCACGTAATCTACTGACCTGTGCGATGCGGCCAGTACCGCAGCATCCTGTACAGACTCACATACTTCAACACACCTATTACATTTCACACATTTAGAATAGTCCCTTACTATACTTGGATTAGAACGATCTATGGGCTTAGAGTCCACTGTAACCTCACCAAGTGTAATATCATCAATATCTGTTCTTGATATATTGAACCGTTCACATAGGTCCTGTAGCTCGCACTGTCCACCTCGTATGCACCGTAAACAGTCCTGGTCATGGTTTGCTAATATCAGCTCCAAAACTCCCTTTTGAATTTCACGAACCCGTTTGGAATTGGTCTTGATTTCCATACCGTCCCAAACAGGTGTTGAGCATGCTGCTACGAGTTTGTCTTTCCCCGCCTCTACCATACAAATTCGACAGTTTGCCTTTACACTAAGCGCAGGATGATTGCACAGGGTCGGTATTTTAATATCCGCTGCTTTTGCAGCTTCTAGGATGGTTATCCCCTCCTTAACACATACTTCCTTGTTATCAATGGTAACTTTACAGTCTCTCATATACATCCCCCTTGCTAAACAATTCATCCGAGAAGTACCTGATTGCTGTCAAAACCGCTGTGGGTGCTGTTTTTCCTAAACCGCAGAACGATGCATATTTCATGATGTTCGCAATGCGCTCCACACTGGAAGCATCTTTATCAGTCGCTTGACCAGTCTTCATGCGCCCCAATATGTTGCTGAGCTGTCGATTTCCTTCCCTGCACGGCGTGCACTTTCCGCAGCTTTCGTGTAAAAAGAAGGTCTGTACAGAATCCAGAAAGTCAATAATTCTATTGGTGTCATCAGCCACCAGTACGGCACCTGAACCAATTTCCAGACCATTTGCTTTAAGCGTTTCATACGCGTAAGGCACATCCAGCAGTTCTTTCGGCATTATTGCCCCAGAAGCACCACCTAATTGCAAAAATTTAACATAGCGATTGTCTTTTACCCCTTCACCTAAATCTTCAACAATTTCACGCACACTGATTCCAAAAGGCACTTCATATACACCAGGCCGATTGACGTTACCACATAAGCTAATGAGCTTTGTTCCTTTACTCTCTTTTGTCCCAAACTTGGCGAAATGGCTAGCCCCATGATAAATTACGCTCTTAATTGCAGACAGCGTCTCTACATTGTGCACAAGTGTTGGCGCTTTGTTGAGTCCACTCACCTTAGTATAAGGCGGTTTGATGCGCGGTCTGCCAGATTTGCCTTCCATTGACTCAATGAGCGAACTGCCTTCACCGCATATATAGGCACCCGCACCCGAAAACAAGCTAATATCAAAACTAAAATTTGTACCCGCAATATGATCACCAAGCCAATTTGCCTCTCTAAACAAAGACAACACCTTTTCAATACGTTCTTCAAGGTAACCGTACTCTTCCCTGATGTATATAACCCCCTCTGTGGCACTTACTGCAAAAGCTGTGATTATCATACCTTCTACGATGCCATAAGGGTCAAACTCTAAAAGATAACGGTCCTTAAACGTGGCTGGCTCACCTTCGTCTGCATTACATATCAAATATTTTCTTTCTCCTTCAACCGCTCTGGATTGCCGGAGTTTCTTTCCTGTAGGGTATGCCGCCCCTCCTCTTCCTCTCAGCCCCGAACGCTCTATTTGCTCAATAATACTTTCTGGGTCCATTTTCAATGATTTTTGAAGTGCTTGGAAACCATCAATATCCATGTAAGAAGACATATTCAGCGGATCATACTGATTAAAATTTTTAGAAATTAAATTTGTTGTACGTTTCACCAGCTTTCACCCCCTATTTTTTCATTAAGGAGCCTAGTGAGTTTTTCTTCTGTCAATTTACCGTAAACCTGCTTATCTATACGAATAGCTGGGGAGATATCACACGCACCAAAACAAGGCGTGTACTCCAGTGTAACAATACCATCCTGCCTTGTATTTCCCATTTTCACATTCAACATTCTTTCTAAAAAATCTACGAGATGTGTATTCTTGTTTAGTCTGCACACTGTACTATCACAAACCTGGACAATATGCTTCCCCCTTGGCACATCACTGAGCGCATCATAAAAAGTCACCACTTCATATACGCGACTCGTAGCAAGTCCAAGACCACATGCTACATATTCAATGACTTCTTCAGGTATGTAGTTGTGCTCAACAAGTCCCTGTGTATCTGTCAGTATTGGAATCAAGTTGCACTGCTCACGACCATACTTATCCATGATGCCATCCACCTCTTCAAATAATGTTTCAATCTGCATCATTTCCCACATCTCCTTTTTTATCTGAATTTTCCAATAATTAACCATGTACCAGTCGCTTGCTCTTCCAGTGGCATTTATATGGGGTTCAATTAAACACGGCCAGAAGATTCTTTGCAAATGTCTTAAGCGAACGGGGAATCCGGCTTATTAGTTAATTATATCCACTTTGACACCCTCCATTCAAAGTGGCTGGCCCTTGAATTTCGTTATTATGGTAACAATCAATCTAGAGAAGCGAAAATTGATTTTCTGCCCCCTCTATCCTGTAAGACGAATCAAATAGGCTATAACTTTTATTAATCCACCATAAGTAAACTTAAAATGCTGGTCACGACTCTTGAAGAACCATTCAAACTGAATTTTAAGTACTCAACATGCGTTTAAATACGTTAAGTTAATAACAAAGAAATGTTTTTTTTAACATTTAATACATTTATTTTCATATAGAAAAAATCTATGGATAACCATTATCGTTAAATAGTTATCCATAGACTTCTGTAGGGTTTATATAAAATTCTTCAAATGCCTTATTTTATGGCTGCCTCAATTCGGTCAAGCCCTCTGATAATATTATCCATCGACGTTGCATAAGAAAGTCTAACATACTGATCGACACCAAAGCCTGCACCTGGAATTACAGCTACCTGTGAAGCGTCCAGTAAATACTCTGCGAAGCTCATTGAATCTTTGATTTCTTTTCCGCCAATCGTTTTACCAATCAACTTCTCGATGTTTACCATTACATAAAATGCACCTTCAGGTTTACGACAGCTCAGGTTCTCAATGCTATTTACTCTATCGACCATAAAGTCACGACGCGCTGCAAACTCATTAACCATGGCTTCAAGAGGTTCCTGATCACCTTGAATGGCTTCCAAAGCAGCATATTGTGCTATGGTATTTGGATTTGATGTTGCATGCGACTGAATGTTGCCCATCATCTTTGCAATTTCAAGATTAGAAGCTGTGTAACCAATTCTCCATCCTGTCATGGCGTATGCCTTAGACATTCCGTTTACGATTATCGTTCTCTTCTTTACAGCTTCTGAGAATGATGCCATTGAAGTGTGAGAAGCACCGTATACGAGCTTTTCATAAATCTCATCTGATATGATATACAGTTTATGTTCAACAGCCCACTCAGCAATCGCCTTGAGCTCATCTTTTGTATACACTGTACCTGTTGGGTTGTTTGGACTGTTGACAATAATGGCTTTCGTTGTTTCAGTGCGTGCAGTCTCAAGCAGTTCCGGCGTTAATTTAAATCCGCCAGCTTCTGTTGTCATCACTTGAATCGGAACACCACCTGCCATTTTAACAAGTTCCGGGTAACTTACCCAGAATGGTGCAGCGTAAAGAACGCTGTCGCCTTCATTTAGCAGTACCTGAAGCGTGTTGAAGAGCGAATGCTTTGCACCACTGGATACTACGATGTTTTCTGGCTTATATTTTACTTGATTGTCTTTTTCAAGTTTATGGCATATTGCTTTTTTTAGTTCTGGTATGCCGCTTGCAGCGGTATATCCTGTATTTCCGGACTCAATTACATCTATTGCTGCCTTACGGATATGATTCGGTGTTTTGAAGTCTGGCTCTCCAGCTGCAAAACTCAGTACATCGATGCCATCCGCTTTCATCTTTTTAGCTTTAGCAGTAATCGCTAGCGTTACTGACGGTTGAATCGCAGCATGCTTCTCAGATAGTGATCTCATAAATAAATCCTCCATTTGCGCTGATGCCCTCAAATTTGTATTATCAATTCAGGTTCAATGCTATTTTAGCACCGTGTATTTATTGTGTACATACTTTTTATAAGCTCATATTTGTAAACATATTTATATTTTAAAGGATTTTCAACAAATTGCTTAATATCAAAAAAAGAATATGCCCCTAAAGTGCATTAAAAACACACTCCCAGAAGGCATATTCGCTTACTTTGACGCTATTCTATTTTCGTCAGCAGAAGGGACTGCTCAAAAACGGTTTCTGGAATCCTGTCGAACAAATCCCCTAACGATTCCCGATTAACAATACGCATAACCGCTTCGGCAAAGAGTGGCGCCACAGATATCAAATCTATCTTGTCATGGTTTAATACCGCAGGGTTATAGACTGAATCTGTGCTGATTAACTTCTCAATTTGACTCTCCTCTATGCGCTTAACCCCCTTTTTCATCCAGCAATATATGGGATAAGGATGCAAATATTCTTTGAGCGCCTTCTTCTTTTAAGCGCTCTGCAAGGTGACAAAGGGTGCCCCCTGAAATCGAAAAATCATCTACTATAATGCAGTTTTTTCCCTTTACATCCCCAATAATTTCAAGAATCTCTGCATTTTCGTCATGGCAGGCTCTGAGCTTATTACCAATTACAAGGCCTGTGCCTAAGCGATTTGCATAATGCCTCGCATCTGCAACAAATCCGGCATCAGGTGAGACAACCACCAAATTATCCAGTTCGTACTGCTCAATTCGACTGGCAAGAAGGGGCATTGCAAACAAATGATCCACCGGCTTTGTAAAAAAGCCTTGTAACCTGCGGGCTGTGCAAATCCATTGTAATAATCCGGTCTGCACCCAACACCTTCTAGCATATCCGCACAAACGCGCCCCCTTATGGAAACACGCGGTTCATCTCTTCTTGTCTGCCTTTGCATACGAAAAATAAGGCATGATTACCGTGACCGATCTGGCACTGGCTCGCTTTGCTGCATCAATCCAAAAAACAAGTTCCATAAACTCATTGTTTGGATCAAGTCCGATAGGATGCACCAAAAAGAAGTCCTGCTCCCTGATGGGTTCATTGACTTTAACAAATATATTCCCTTCTGTAAATTTGAAAACATTGGTTTTTCCTGTGTCCACATGCATATATCGGCTCATGCGACGCGCAAAACGCCCGCCCTGATGTTCCATAAAATATCTTGAGTTCACCTTTTTTCAAAACCAACCCCTACCTTGTCCATTTGAAAGCGAATTATACTTTTTAATCTGTATACCTCTTTTTGAAAGCTTTAAAGCAGCTATGGCCCATATGCCCGCTAGCAAATTTATGAAATAATTCGCACCTCCCCCGAATCATATACGGTCAGTGTAAGCTATCAGTCATCCATGTCGCTTGAGACGTCATATACGTCCAAAAGAATAAAGACGATTCAAAATCACTGGTAATTCCAGCGCTTCTGAATCGTCTATTATTGTCTTAAACACAAAATTCATATTTTTAAAACTATAATTCTGTTTTCGCAAGCATTGCAGCGCCTATAACGCCTGCGTCATTTCCAAGCTCAGCCAGTACCAGTTCAGCACTCGGGAAGTTTTTAATAAACACCATTTTGCTAACTGTTTCACGCACTTTATCGAGTAAAAATGGACCGCTGTGTGCAACGCCTCCACCGAAGGAAATTTTCTCAGGGTCAAACAAGTTAATGATATTGACTACGCCAATAGCTAAATATTTGACCAGTCGCTCAAATGCATCCATGCCAAGTGGGTCGCCTGCTTTGGCAGCATCAATAACCGTTTTTGCATTTAGGCCCCTTTGACTATAGACCGTATTGAGAATCGAGTCAGGGTAGACTTTATCCTGAACCAGTTTCTCTGCATACTTGATTACCGCAGTTGCTGATGAAAATGTCTCAAAACAGCCATTGTTGCCACAGTTACAGTCATAGAAATTTTCACCGATAATCATATGGCCGATCTCTGAGCCGAGACCATGCGCCCCTCTCAGAATATTTCCATCTACAGCAACACCGCCACCAATACCTGTCCCTAGCGTCAGCATAACAGCTGCCTTAGCACCTTTAAGAGAGCCCGCTTCAACCTCTGCAAGTGCTGCCAGATTGGCATCGTTATCAACGAAGACAGGAATGCCGAGTGCCTGGGATAGGGTCTTGCCCAAATCTTTATCATACCAGCTCAAGTTGGTACAATAGAAAATCATAGAAAGGTCTTTGTCCACAACACCTGGAACACCAATTCCAACACCCTCGATGGGCTCTTTTGCCTCTTTCATCAGGGTCTTGATAAGTTTAAGAATATCTTCAGCGACTGCTTCAAAGCCTCTTTCTTTTCCTGTTGGAACAGATTTGATTTGGACAACGTCTCCACTTTTACGAACCAGTCCGCCGGCAATATTTGTTCCCCCTAAATCAATTCCTATATACATGATTCGCTAACTCCTTTTGTGTCTATAGTTTTTTCAGAAGCTCCGCTCTTAGATCCTCAAAACCAGGCTTGCCAAGTAGGGCAAACATGTTCTTCTTATATGCTTCAACACCGGGCTGGTCAAATGGGTTGATGTCCATCAGATAGCCGCCAATGCCACATGCTTTTTCAAAGAAGTACATCAGTTTGCCATAGTAGAAAGCATTCATTTCCGGAATACCCAGAACAACATTTGGTACACCGCCATCTACATGAGCTAGCAATGTGCCTTCAAAGGCCTTCTTATTAACAAACTCCATTGTTAATTCATTTAGGTAGTTCAAATTGTCTAGGTTGGCTTCATCAAACGGCACTTGAATGTCACGCTCTGCTTTTTCAACATTAAGCACTGTCTCAAACAGATGTCTTTCACCGTCTTGAATATATTGACCCATTGAGTGTAAATCTGCTGAGAAGTTAACCGATGCAGGGAACAGCCCCTTGCCATCTTTACCATCACTCTCACCGTATAACTGCTTCCACCACTCTGAGATATAAGCCATTGAAGGTTCATAGTTCACCATAACCTCAATTTTCTTACCACCTGTATACAGGAGGTTTCTCGCTGCAGCATACTGGTAGCAAGTATTCTCTGAAAGCTTTGGATTTTCATATTCTTTGCAGCCTTCAAGGGCACCGTGCATCATTGCATCGATATCAATCCCTGCAACCGCGATTGGAAGCAGTCCAACAGGCGTCAGGATCGAATAACGTCCACCAACATCGTCTGGAATGACAAAGGTTTCATAGCCTTCCTGATCAGCAAGTGTTCTCAGAGCACCTTTTTCTTTATCGGTTGTTGCAAAAATTCTATTTTTTGCTTCTTCTTTTCCATATTTCTCTTCTACATAGCCTTTTAAAATTCTAAAAGCAATTGCCGGCTCTGTTGTTGTTCCAGATTTTGAGATAACATTCAGGCAGACGTCCTTGTTCTGAATCACATCAATTAGGTCTGACAGATATTTCCCACTGATGCTGTTCCCCGCGAAGTACACCTCAGGTGTTTTCCGTTCTTCTTTGGGCAGGGTGTTGTAGAAAGAATGCGTTAGTGCTTCAATTGCAGCACGCGCACCAAGGTAAGAACCTCCAATACCGATAACAATAAGTACATCTGCACTGTCCTGAATTCTCTGAGCAGCAGCCTTGACACGGTCAAACTCTTCTTTGTCGTATTGAACAGGTAAGTCTACCCATCCGATGAAGTCATTGCCCTTTCCAGTACCCGCATGCAGCATTTTATGTGCCTCTGTTATGCGGTCTTGAAGACCATTTACTTCCGACTCTTGAATACTTGCTTTTGATAAATCTACTTTAATTTGCGCCATATTCTTTCACTCCTTGTTCATTTACATGATCAATGATGTTTTCAACTTTTATTAAACTGAGATTGTAAATCTCAAGCTATCAGATATACTACCACAATTTTACCAGTATTATTCTAATTCTATACACATTCACAAAGAATCGTATTTATTGTCCTATTTTACGCATGTTATTCACAGATAATATAAGGGCCACTAATCTGTCATTTTGAAATAAGCAAGATTAGGTTACATGCCTATTATCAAAAACAATGTCATTTTGATGCACATTGCCTGTGACCCCCCCTTATTGTTAGGGTATAAAATAAGAGATAATCGTTACATTAAGGAGGCTTCCATGAATCTGCGTCATAAAAAATTCATGCTTTTCATCATTTGCAGTTTGATATTGCTTCTTTGTCCGCTAAGTTTTGCTGAACCCAGTTTCAAGTTGACCGACGAAGAAAAAGCCTGGCTGGATGCCCATCCAGTTATTCATTATGCCCCTGATCCAGTTTTTGCCCCTATGGAATTTATCGATGAACATGGGGATGTTCAGGGAATTATGATTGATTATCTCAACTGGATTCAGTCACATTATGATGTCAAGTTTGAATACACTAAACTCAAAAATTGGGATTCAGTTCTCCAAGCCCTGAAAAACGGTGAAATTGACCTTGTCAGTGCATCCATAACACCAGAACGTGAAAAATATGCCCTCTTTTCCGATGTTTACTTGTCCCTAGGCAACACCATCTTGGTTCGTGAGGATTACTCTGGTACACTCTCCGAAAAAGATCTTCTTACCATGCGTACAGGTGTCATGCGTTCCTATGCCGTTGAAGAATACCTCAAACTGAAATACCCAAGTATAGATTTCATTGAATTTGACAACATCGAAGATGCACTCAAGCAACTCTCCTTCGGTACCATTGATGCAATGGTGGTAGACATCGCTCAAGGTAGCTATTATATTACCCACTTCAACATTTCTAATTTGAAATCAGCCGGTGACATCGATTTTAATTATAATCTTAGCTTTGGAGTACGCAAAGACTACGATGTCCTCGTCAACATACTTGATAAAGCAATAGATACCATGCCAAACGACGAATACATGCAAATCAAAACCAAGTGGATTGCCTACAATACATCGGATTCTCTCAATAATAATGTGATTCTTATCAGTTTCATTGTTTTGGGAGTAGCCCTTGCTATAGCCGCATCCTTCTTACTTTGGAACAGACTTCTTAGAAGGGAGGTCGCTCTTCAAACTGAGAAACTCAAATCAGAGCTGGAACTCAGAATGAGCATTCAAGAGGAACTACTCACCAAAAATCATCAGATAACACAAATGAATAATGAGCTAGAACTCACAGAGCGAGAACTCAGCAGTCTTATTGACCTTGTGCCTTATCATATTTTTGCTAAAGATAATTCAAACCGCTTCATTTTAGTCAACACAGCTTTCTTAGAGTTTTTCAATGTCACCAAAGACCAGGTTATTGGAAAAACCAGTAATGAACTGTTCAAAGACCATGACAGCACTTTCCTGGAAGCTATAAAAAAAGGGGACGAAGAGCTGCTAGACACGCGTACCCCTACGATTATCAGTGAAGTTGAAGTCCCAGATCATGAAAACAACATCCATATAATGCGTCTTAAAAAACTGCCGTATTACATATGGAAACAAAATCACTGGGGCATGCTCAATGTCTCCATTGATATAACCGACTTAAAACATGCAGAAGAAAAACTCGAAGAGCTTAATGGCCGTCTTGAGGCCAAGGTAGAACGACGCGCTTACCTTCTTAATGAAACCAATAGAGAGCTGGAGCTTTCAATGTACAAGCTTCAAATGAAGCAAAACCAGCTCGAAGAATCCAATAAACTCCTTGAAGAATCTTTAGAGTCCCTTCAAGAAACACAAAACCAGCTTATCGAGTCGGAAAAACTTGCTGCACTCGGCCGCCTTGTCGCGGGCGTATCCCACGAAATTAATACACCGCTTGGCATAGGCATCACATCCATTTCATTCCTTGAAAAGGAATGCAATGATATGATACAAGTCTTTGAATCCGATGCACTCACGCGTGTACAGCTTGAAGACTTTCTAAACAATATGCACGATACTACAAAGCTTATTTTGACAAACCTAAAAAATGCTGCCGGACTCGTCAACAAGTTTAAGCAGATTGCTGTTGATCAATCTACCGAAGAACTGCGTGAGTTTAATCTTTACGAGTATTTGGACGGAATTATTCAAAGTTTAAGCCCACAGCTTAAACACACCAAATACAGCTTTGAGCTCGATTGCCCTGATGACATTACCATATTGAGTTATCCGAGTATATTGACTCAGATTATAACGAATCTTGTAATGAACTCACTCGTTCACGGATTTGAAAACCATTCATCTGGCAAAATGAATTTAACAGTGGAAAAAGCAGAAGATGATACGCTGATATTCCACTACACTGATGATGGTTGCGGAATTGCTCCCGATCATATTGAAAAAATATTTGAACCCTTCTTTACAACCAAACGCGGTAAGGGCGGTGTTGGGCTAGGCCTCAATATTGTATATAACTTGATTACACGTACACTTGGCGGAAAAATCGAAGTCAAAAGCACCCAAGGAAGCGGAGTTCATTTCGTCATTTACATACCGACTCTGGATTTAAATGACAAAAATCTCCACGCTAAAGAGCATCGTGTGTACAATTAAATTTTATAATCAAATGTTCAGGCTAAAAATAGAAAAAACCCGCAAGAATGCGGGTTTTTTTGCTCTTTTTATCATGTCTTATCTCAACAATCGCTACAATGGCTATGTCAAAAGCGTCTTTTCAATATGATCTATTATCTTATCCATTTCCCGTATTTGAAACATGTTTCCACTGCCGTCTAAAACAAGTGGCTTTGACTTTAAGTAACGATCCAGTAATGCTTTCTTTTCTTGTCTGTCATAATCAAGTTCTGTTTTTGTATCAATTAATACGACGGCATCAACTAAAGCCTTTTGAGGTTGAGTCTTGTTCCAGTAGTCAACCTGCAAGTGGTTCATATCTCTCAAGTCGCTTTCTGAGGTCTCAAGCAATAAATTTCCATAAAAGGATTTCCAGTAGTGCTTGTCTTCAACAAAAGCCACTTCAACGCCCTTTGTAACCTGTTTATATAAGGTCCGCTGCATTTTACTGAATGCAATGTCATCAAGTGCTTTGAGAAGCCGGGTCAAGCTACGCTTATAATTTTTGCGCGTCTTGTCCGTAACCCCTTGTGTATTTGAAAAACCACCTAAAATGAACACGTGGCTGACCCTGCCCGGATACTGGTCTGCAAAGCATTGAACCAGTGCGCCGCCAAAGGCTTGCCCAAGCAGTGACACTTTGTCTAGGTCCAGTCCTTCAAGCAGTCCATCCAATTGTGTACAGTATTTCTCAATACTCTGTACAGTACTGATTTCAGGAATAATGACTCTAAATTGATCTTTTAAGGCCATAAAATAAAGAAACCAGCTCTTTGCTTTAATAATACTGCCTGGAAGAAGTACAATTGCAGGTTTATCTTCACCAGAATCATAATACAAGACAGGCTCAGCATTCACTTGCCTATGCAAAACAGCATAGTTTTTACAAAAAATCTGATACTGCTCACCGTATTTTCCACCGATACTTTCCAAATCTACAGGACTTGGACCCTTTCCAAACAGTGCTTTAAACATGCTAACTCCCTATCTATTTAAGTATTTTAGGCGCCATCGGCGCTTTTAGTCTTCTCGCAACTGGGAAGTTTGAACCCACTAAGGGCTCAACATAGTACCGAAATGCATCCGTTACATGATTGCCTTCAGCATTAATAAAATGATCCGGCATATGCTTGGTTTTACCAGCAATTTCAGCAAGATCCACAATTTCATAATTTACTGAATAGTGGCCGGTCCTATTGATGACAATGGACCCGTCAATATTATTCCAAATTGCAAACTGTGCTGCCTTTTCACCAACCTCACGCGCCTCATGCTGGTCTACATCAGAGACACATCCCATAAAAGAACGTTGTAAATAACCAAAGGTGTCAGAGCGTACACGTGGTATATCCAGCTTTTCTTTTACCTCTTTAGCCAGTAAATCTCCCAGTGCACCGGTCCCTGAAAGCTGCACGTTTCCATGCTGGTCAACCTCCAGATTTTTCTGCAGCTTCTTCAAAATAGGCACACCGTTTTCATCTTGTATGCCTTCTGAAACGGCCACAACACAGCGTCCAAATTTATTATACACGCTTTTAACATCATTTAAAAATCGCTCTACACTAAAGACCCGCTCAGGTAAATAAACCAAATGTGGTCCATCATCCGGATATTTCTGACCCACTATTGATGAAGCGGTCAAGAATCCAGCATGCCTTCCCATTACAACACCTATGTAAACCCCTCTAAGTGCTCTGTTATCTAAGTTAACACCTGTAAAGGCCTGTCCTACAAACCGTGCTGCTGATCCAAAACCGGGCGTATGGTCATTAAGTACAAGGTCATTGTCGATGGTTTTTGGAATATGAATGCACCTGAGTTCATATTTGGCCTCTTCTGCTGCTGTGTTAATAATCCTAAGCGTGTCAGACGAGTCGTTTCCACCTATATAAAAGAAATACCGAATATCATGCGCCTTCATAACTTTAAACATTTCCATACAGTACTTTTCATCTGGCTTTACACGTGTTGAAAGCAAGGCAGAGCTTGGCGTCTGTGCCACAACTTCCAGATTGTGTGTCGTCTCCTGAGTCAGATCAATAAATTCTTCATTCACAATACCCTCAACACCATTTAGGGCGCCATAGACTTTAGTAACTTGTTGAAATTTACGTGATTCTAGGACTGCACCTACGAGTGATTGATTAATGACTGCCGTAGGACCGCCACCTTGTGCAACGAGTACTTTACCTGTTAGTTTCAAATTATGACCTCCTCCGGTTCAACTCTGCTTTGTTTATTAAACAATATCTGAATATAACATAACCTGTAGATACCCCTTCAAAATTACTCTCAAACTTGAATTTCCATTTTATTCCGGGACGTAAAAAGTCCCTTAAAACACCTTGTGTGTATAAGGGACTTCATCTTATAGGTTATATAACTTTGTATATTTTTCTTTCAAATACCTCGTATAATATTCGGCCTTAAAAGGTTCACCTGTTGCCAGCTCAATGAGTTCAGGGGCAGTTTTACGAAGACCATATGCATGGATTTTTTCTCCTAGCCATGCTTTAATTTGACTGAAATCACCTGACTCGAGTGCCGTATCCAAATCAATATCCTTTGAAAGGGCATTTTGTATTTGTGCTGCATAGGCTGTCCCTAGAGCATAAGACGGAAAGTATCCAAAGAGTCCATCGGACCAGTGCACATCCTGAAGGACACCTTGTGTATCTGTTTGAGGTGTAACCCCTAAATAGGATGTCATTTTTTCATTCCAGGCTTTTGGCAAGTCTTCGACTTCAAGACTGCCTTCTATAAGGGCCTTTTCAAGCTCATAGCGCACCATAATATGCAGAGGATAAGTCAGTTCATCTGCCTCTATGCGTATGAAGGATGGCTCTGACTTATTGATGGCTTTTATAAACATCTCTTGACTGACACAGTCAAGCTGCTTTTTATATGCCTTTTGCAATTTGGGATAGAAGTGCTTCCAGAAAGCTGAACTTCTGCCCAGATTGTTCTCATAAAATCTGGACTGTGATTCATGAATGCCAGATGAAGCACCATCAGCTAATATTGTACCTGCAATCTCAAAAGCGAAGTTCTGCTCATATATGCCATGTCCACCCTCGTGAATTGTTGAAAAGAGTGCTGATGTCAAATTCTCACAGTAGTAATGGGTTGTCAGGCGCACATCATCAATCGCCAGTGTCATTGTAAAGGGGTGCTCACTTTCACGCAGCTCACCTGCTGACAGATCAAATCCAATTGTTTCTAGGAGTTCCACTGCCAGTGTTTTCTGCCCATCCACATTATAATTCAAGTACAAGAAGTCATCTTCAGGTTGAGGGCACTTCTCAATGGCTTTAACAAGCGGAACCACGGTTTCCCTAAGCTCTTCAAAGAAGGCATCGAGTACTTTTACATTCATCCCCCGCTCAAAATCTTCTATATGTGCGTTATAAGGATGGTCTTCATAGCCAAGATACTCCGCGAACTCTCTTTTATATGCCACAATTTTTTTGAGATAAGGTGCAAACAGGTTGTAGTCATTCTCCCGCTTTGCCTTTTCCCACACAACAGTCGCCTCAGAGACCAGTGTATTATAAGCCCGATAAGCCTCCGGCGGAATTTTAGATATCCGTTCATACTTATACCGGGCCTGTGCTACAATTTGAGCTTCTACAGGTTCAAGTCTACTTATATCTCTTTCTAAGGTTTCCAGTCCCTTAACAAAGGCATCTGAAATCATCATTTCTTGAATTTTAGACGAAAGTACTCCCAGTGCTATAGACCGGGGCTTAACCCCTCTACTGCCTGCACCGGTGGTCAAATCCCAGTAGATTACATTGCTCGCATATTCCAGTCCCTTAATTTGACTGAGCTGATCCATGAAAACATTTTTAATGGATGCACCTGTCATAAACGCACCTCCTAGTAGCCTCTATTTCATCCAAATTTTCTCTCTAGTAATATCTTCTATTGTCGCTGCACCTGTCATCAGCATGACGTTTTCAAGTTCAGCCTTAAGCTGTTCAACATAGGTGCTGACGCCTTGTGCACCGCCTCCATATACTGCTATTGTAAATGGACGGGCAATAAGTACACCATCTGCTCCAAGGGCAATGGCTTTAAAAATATCGAGTCCAGAGCGAATACCACCATCAACAAATACTTTCAACTTTCCTTTTACTGCATGTGCAATACTTTCAAGTACTTCTGCGGTTGCGGGCGTTCCATCAAGTACACGTCCACCATGATTTGAAACGATAATCCCCGATGCGCCTCCCTCAACAGCCAGCTTAGCCGCATCTGGTGTCATAATGCCCTTCACAATGAAGGGCAGTTCTGTATATGCGGTAATTTCCTTTAACATATCCAGTGAAATCGGTCCTACAGGTTTACCCTGAAGTGCTAGAAAAGCAAGTCCTGCAGCGTCTATATCCATCGCCACAGCGCGTGCGCCAGCACCTTTAGCCATATCAAGCTTTTTCTTAATTAAATCCATTTCCCAAGGTTTTATGGTTGGAACACCCTGACCACCTGCTGACTGAATGGCGTCAATGGTTCCAGCAAAGACATCATCGTTTGCACCATCGCCTGTAAAACCTACAACACCTGCATTTTTACAACCTTCGATAAGGGCCTGTGAATATGTTAAGTCATCATACAGGTCACTATAATGCATTTGTACAGCACCCACTGGGGCTGCATATACAGGCAGGGTCACCTTCTGACCAAAAAAGTCTGCTTCTGTGCTAATTTCTTTGCGTTCATACAGTGTATTCATATTGATTTTAATATCTTGGAAGGCCTTGTGATTTCTTGTAAAAACGTCTCCGCTGCCTTTACCGCCTGGGCCAGGGATAATGCCCCTGCACGCGACGCCATTACATACAGGACAGACTTTACAGTACGGGCCCATGTGCTTTTTTGCTTGTGCTTTTACCGATTGATAGTTCATACTAGCCTCCATTTCCCTACGTGACTTATACCATATTTCGAGTCTCTGAATCATCTCGACATTTATGCGAATCAATACGCTTTTATGGCGTACTATACTGCTTCACCTAATTATAACAAATTCTTCCTGAATTGACGCTACCCATAAGCCATGATATCCTTTTCTTTGGTTGGAAAACATTTTCTCAATTTAGCACATTGAGAATTCTCTTGTAAGGAGGCTTCTATGTGGTCTATCATCTTATTTCTCATTGTCGGCATTGCGCTTGGAAACAAGCTTCGCCTCAGTGAACGCGGCAAGGCAGTCAATGCAAAGATTCAAATGGCAGGACTCCTGCTTTTGTTATTCTCTATGGGCATATCAATTGGTGCCAATAGCGAAGTTATTGGAAACTTGAATACCATCGGTATTAAAGCCTTTCTATTCGCGGCCCTAACGACCCTTGGTAGTATTGTTCTTGTCTATATTGTCAGCCTTAAGCTGGAGAAAGGGGTTCGTTCATGACCTTTATTATTTTTGGTTCTGTCCTGCTTGGTATTGTAACCGGCTATATTGCACTTCCCCCTGAATACTTACCCATGATGGATCACGTATCTACACTGCTCCTTGGCATGCTTATCTTTTCTGTAGGCATTGATATAGGTGGAAACAAGGGTGCCTTGAAAGATATCCGTGAAAAAGGTAAAATGCTTGGCGGACTGACTACGGCAGTTATTATCGGCAGTGCACTAGGCGGCCTTGCTACCGGATGGATTTTTGATTTACCTGCCAATACTTCTCTTGCAATCTCAGCGGGCTATGGCTGGTACAGCCTGTCTGGTATTATACTTAAAAATATGGCCTCAGCTGAAATTGGTGCCATCGCATTTATGTCAAATGTTTTCAGAGAGATGCTCGCTTTTGTCCTCATTCCTTTTTTGGCGCTTCGCGTCAATCATTTGACCAGTCTCGCACCTCCCGGAGCGACCTCTATGGATACAACGCTTCCGATTATATCGCGTGCGACCACACCGGATATTTCTGTAATTGCATTTTTGAATGGACTCATACTCAGCACGCTCGTTCCGATTCTTGTACCATTCTTCTATGCTTTATGATATAATACATGCGTTAATTTTGATTTGAAAGGATGAATACAATATGTCACTTTATCAAGAATGGGAAGCACTGGCATCCAGTGAAATGGACCAGGAATCATACAATAATTTCTGGAAGGGATACCTCTCTGCTGAGCAAAGCGTTTACGAGGATCTACTTGGTACAAAAAATACGTCCCTAAAGGGCACGTACAAAGACCTTGCTGACAAGTATGATATGGAAGCAAAAATTTTCATGGGATTTTTAGACGGGATCAATACAAGCCTAACTGAAGAGCTTGATCTTGAATCACTAACTGAAGAATCGGAAATTGATGCAAGCATTGATTACGAAAAGCTCTACTGGAACATGCTGGACTGTAAAGCAGAGTGGCTTTATACTCTAGAAGCATGGGATGATATTCTTACAGATGATAAGCGTAAGGAAATCAAAAAAGAATACAACAAGTCAAAGACTGTTGTTAAAGAAGACAAGGTTGGACGCAATGATCCATGTCCTTGCGGCAGCGGAAAAAAATATAAAAAGTGCTGTCTTAACAAATAAGTAAAAAAAGGCTGTTGTGCTATGCGGTTCCTGAGGAACACATTTCACAACAGCCTTCTTTTTTATACGCATTATACTCGTTAAAGCTCTGCGCGAATGCTTCATGCTTATGTATCCGCATGAAGACTTGACTTATAAAGACGTCTTCTGTCTAGAACAAAGACAGGATCAGAAAAATCTCCGCTGTCCATTTTATCGTATACACGGTTCATGTCATACATGCGCGCATCTATCATATCTAAATAGTGTAGCATTTCCGCCTCAGGAATCATTGGCTTTTTAGGACTTCCATACTCAGGCTCATAATGATGGGTCAGAACCATATGCTGGAGCAGCATAGAAGTTTCTCGATCTGCACCGAGTTCATTAGCCACACTTTCAATGGTCTTTATACCCATAATAATATGTCCCAGAATTTGACCATCGAAGGTATATTCTGATACGATGCCCAAATCATCTGCATTCATTTCATTGATTTTTTCGATATCATGAAGCAGTACTCCAGCATAGACCAAATCCTCATTTAAGTTTGCATAGACACCACACAAAACTTCAGCACTTCTGAGCATACGCAACATATGATAAAGAAGGCCAGAGCGCACAGCATGATGATTTGACTTTGCTGCTGGTGCCGTCATCAGCGGTTCTTTATACATATCATAAATTCGAGTTACAATCTTCTTGATGTCCTCATTTTCAATGCGCTCTACATAAGACATAACTTCTTCATACATATCCTGTGCAGGGTACGGCGCTGCTGGAACATAATCCGCAACATCTACGCCATCATCGTCTGAAACAAGACGCATTTTTGTGATCTTAAACTGCAGGGCATTTTGCCAAAGTGTTACAGTACCTCTCACTTTAACCAGTTGTCCAGCCTTGTAAAGACTTTCTTCCCCATGCTCTACATTCCAGAGCTTCGCATTAATCTCTCCAGATTTATCTGCCAGGGTCATATCCAAATATTTCTTGTTATTGCTCGATGTTTTTATATTCATGGCGCGAAGTATAAAAAAGCTTTGTACTTCATCACCAGCGCTAAAATCTGCAATACTTTTTGTTTCCATATTTTCACCACCATGTCCTTATTCGTATCCAGTTTAACACACATGAAAGCATTGTAAAAGGATATGCAAATGTGTGTGGTAACTTTCCTGCATACTGCCAGTCACCTATATGTATTTGATCAGCTAGAAATGTACCCACCAATCTATAATGCCCGCGATAGCTAGCCGCGCCATCTCTACAGTGCAATATGTCGATTGCCCGCGAATAGCTCTATTCGAGCCATATACGTTTAAAAAGAGAAGGGATCAGTTTTGTGCGAGCACAACTGACCCCTTCTCTTTTAAACGTGTATTTTTTTGTCTTTTACGTATATACGAAAGTCTACTTCATTTCTACAGAGTACTTTTCCTTAAGTGCATCTGCTTTTCCGTAGTAAACTTCATTTTGTTTTTGTACTGTAAGCTGCTGTACAATATTGCTTCTCACTTCACCGAACTCAGCTTCGCCGCCATCAGCAGCGTCTGTCTTCTTGATTAGGTGGAAACCAAATTGTGTCTGTACAGGTGCGCTCATATCGCCAACTTCCATTGCGAATACAGCTTGCTCAAATTCTGGAACCATTTGGCCCTGGCCAAAGAATCCTAGGTCGCCACCTTTTGCGTTAGATGGGCATTTTGAGTACTTTTGAGCTGCTTCTTCAAAAGACAGACCGTCTTCAATTTCTTTTTTGATGTCTTGTGCCTGGTCTTCTGTATCAACAAGAATGTGGCTCGCTTTCGCTTGAGCTGGCTTGTTGAACTGTGCTTTGTTTTCGTTGTAGTAAGCTTCAACTTCTTCTTCTGGAACTTGAATGTCAGCTAAAAGCTTGCGTACAAAGAACTGCTTTAGCATATTGTTTTTAACTTCTGCCATTTCAGCAACGAACTGCTCATCCTTTTCAAGCTCAGTAGCAACCGCTTCAGCATAGAAAAGCTCTTGATTTACAAGCTCGTCAACCAGTTTCTTCTCACCGTCTGGACCTTGATAGTTCATTGCAGCTTGACCAAGGCTCTGAAGTGTCTTTTGAACGTCAAGTTGTGTAATTTCACGGCCATTAACTACAGCCAATACTTTGTTTTCCATTATTTAGCTCCTTCATTTCTATTCGACGCCCAACAAGACGTCACACCTCTTAACATCATAACATTTCAGCAGATTCATGTCCAACATCACTTTAGGCCTCAATTAAGCCCAGCTTTTTCATTACATCTGTCAACTTGTCAGTGTCGATTGGTTTGACGGCATAAGCCTCTGAACCCGAACCAAAGGAATCAAAGACCTCATCGGTAGAATTGAGTGCTGTTGTCATAATGACCTTTGCCCGTCTTTCTTTTGGCACATTACGCTCCTCTTCAAGCTTACGCATTGTTTTAAGTGCTTTTATGCCATCCACCTCAGGCATCATAATATCCAGACAGATTAGATCATAATATGCCTTCTCTTCAAGTCCCATCAAAAAGACTTCAATTGCTTCCATGCCATCTACTGTGACATCGCAGTCTCCATATTGCGACATGAACTTATATATGAACTTTCTGCTCACAAAATCGTCTTCTGCAATAAGTATTCTCACACTTTACCTCCTCGCGGTTAACTGATTTGTCCCATTTTATCCTTTAAATAATGAATACGTTGTAAAAATCTATCATAGGCGGTCTTAACCTGCCCCATGTCCTCTTTTCTTGCGCTAAGCTCTATGCGCATAGCACCTCGTTTGAGTTCATTGTAGCCGCATGTTTGGCTCATATTCTTAATGAAATGCGCCGTACGCTCAATATTTTCGTAGTCTTTATGGTTCATATACTCGCTGAGCATGTCAGTGTATCCCATAATTTCATAGAAGGCCTGCCTTAGCTCACCTTGGTTTCTAATAGTCTCAGAGCTTGAACTATCAATATTCTCAATGAGATGCTTGATTTCTGAGCTCTGCTTTTCACGCCTTTCTGATTCAGACATGACTTGTTCGAAGGTTTCAAAAAACACATCTACTTCGATCGGTTTTGATATATATCCATTCATTCCCGCATCAATAAACCGCGCCTTGTCCCCCCGCAGTGCATGGGCTGTAAGTGCGATAATCGGCATATCAGAAATCATCAGCTTATGCCGAATGATACGGGTTGCCTGAACACCATCCAGCTCTGGCATTTGAATATCCATAAACACAATGTCAAATACGTCGAGAATCAACTGATTAATTGCTTCTAAACCATTCTCTGCAACAATGATTTCGTGCCCCTGTTTTTTTAATAGGTTCAGAGCAAAAGCCTGATTGATTTTATCATCTTCAACAAGGAGAACCTTAAGTTTTCGAGTAGGCTCTGGAATTTTTGCAAGTTCATCCTCCATGTTAAATTTAGGCTTAGTTACGGACTCTTCAAATGGCAGGGTGAAAAAGAACTTACTGCCTATATTCAGTTTACTAACGAAGTTCACTTCTCCGCCCATCATTTCAATCAATTGCCTGCTGATAGCAAGCCCCAGCCCGGTACCACCATATCGTCTTGTTATTGACCCGTCCACTTGTGCAAAGGACTGAAATATTTTGTCCCTGTCCCGCTGGGCTATACCAATGCCTGTATCAGAAACTGTGAACCGTACTTCCAGTAAGCCTTCTCCGCGTCCGTCCAAATCTGCTGTTACAAGGACTTTGCCTTCTGAAGTAAACTTCACAGCATTCCCGATCAAGTTATTGAGTATTTGACCCAGTTTATTCGGATCTCCAATGATGAACTCTGGTATGCGTTCATCAAGCGTCACCTTAAACTTAATCCCCTTATTCATCGATTGAATTTCGAAGGGACTGCATATTCTTTTTAGGAGCATGCGTATATCAAACTTGTTCTTTTCTATGGCAATTTTTCCTGATTCTATTTTCGAAAAGTCCAAAATACTATTGATGATTCTAAGCAGAGATTCACCGCTGTTCTTCACCATTGTCAGATTCTCTCGCTGCTCATCCGTCAAGCTGGACATTAAAGTCAAATTCGTCATACCAATAATGCCATTCATTGGTGTCCGTATTTCGTGAGACATATTTGCAAGAAACTCACTCTTTGCCTGGTTTGCAAGTTCTGCTTCCTCTTTTGAGCGGATCATTTCCTGTTGCGCTCGCCGCCTCATATTGACATCCCTAGACACATAAACAATGCTTAGGTTGCCTTCTTCATCGGAAATAACATTTCCCGAAGACTCGACCCAAATATAGGACTCATCTTTTCTCTTAAACCTAAGCTCAGATGTGAAGTTTTCCCATTCCTTCAGTCGGTATTTAAACCTCTTTTTCGCAGCAGGAATGTCTTCAGGGTGGATGAACTCAAATAGGTTCCTGCCTATGAGTTCTTCTGGCGCATAGCCTAAAAGGCGCCAAATGGAAGGGGACGAGAAAAGAACAGCCCCTGTGAAATCAATTTGTGTAATGGCATCGATCATGTTGTCTGTAATGAGCCTAAGTCTGCGTTCATTTTCAACAAGAGACCGCGCCATTGCTTTGGTCGCAGTTACATCTTCTGCAACAACAACAGCCTGCAGGTCTCCTTCAAACTCAATAGGAACCGCACTTATGCGTATCCATATAATACGCTGCTCATCCTCTGGAAGTAGGACGGTATGTTTAAATTCTACACCGCGTATTTCCTTATTGCTCGTTGTAACTTTTTTTATGGTTTTAAGAAAGAAACATACGCCGCACGGATCGCCTACATTACAGTTTTGACTCACTTTATGGGGACAGTTTACACCTACTTGTATGCTTTCCCCCAGCATTTCTTCACAGTTTGAATGAAAGAGTCTCGCTGCAGCATCATTTACCTTTTGAATGATGCCATGACGATCCACAATCATAATGCCCAGTGGTGCAACCATAAATATCTTTTCGAGATTGTCGCATTCCTGTTTAACAGATTTTTGATTTTGTCCAAACGTCTTAACTGCATCTGATAGATTCATATTCAACCCCGATCAAATCTTGTCCTAGACATACTCCAGTTCGGTATTATACTTGCTTACTGACTTCTTTTTTGTACTTTAATAAGGCCACGCCCTACGTGTCAGCTTGTCTTATTTTGCTGTTTTTTCTCTTCAGAAATCAATTTCATAATCCGTGCAGATATATCAAAAATCGGCACTTGGCACTCAACTGCACCCATCTCATATGCCGCCTTTGGCATACCGTATACGACGCAGCTTTCAGCACTCTGACCAATAGTTCTAGCGCCAGACTGACGCATTTGTAAGAGCCCATGCGCACCATCTTTCCCCATCCCAGTTAAGATAACACCAACAGCCTTCTCCTTAGCGATTTGGGCAACTGATTCAAAAAGAACATCCACAGATGGACGATGTCCGTTGACCTTGTCACCACGAAAGACCTCAACCTTATAGCGATCGCCTCTTTTAACAAGGCGCATATGATGCTCACCTGGCGCAATCAGAACCGTTCCCGGATGTAACCAGTCGCCATTTTTGGCTTCATAAACATCGACTTCGCAGGCGTGGTGCATACGGTCAGCATACATTTTAGTGAAAACTGGTGGCATATGCTGTACGATTATCGTTGGCGGACAGTTGGATGGAAAATTGCGTATCACCTCATAAATAGCTTCTGTTCCACCTGTTGAAGCACCAATTGCAATAACTCTATCTGACTTTGATGCCACTGAGGGAACTTGAGACTGGTCTCTTCGATACCTTCTCTCAGGTCTTTTTCTGCGTAGATTTGAAGTAGAAGAAATTTTCACCTTCATCACCAGCTCAGCAAGCATGGCTTCTACAGCACTTGCATCTGCACTGGCCGGTTTTTCTACAAACTCCACTGCCCCCGCTTCAATAGCATCAAATACAATCCCACTCGCTGAACTGACAACAACGACAGGCATGGGATATTGAGGCATCAATTTCTTAAGAAACTCGATACCACTCATTTTGGGCATATTCACATCAAGTGTCATAACATCCGGATGAAGCTTTAGAATTTTGTCACGCGCTTCATAGGGATCTCCTGCCATACCCACAACTTCTATTCGCGGATCTTTTTCAAG
Source organism: uncultured Acidaminobacter sp. (assembly GCA_963676345.2). Taxonomy (GTDB): domain Bacteria; phylum Bacillota; class Clostridia; order Peptostreptococcales; family Acidaminobacteraceae. The sequence continues at coordinate 703,001 of CAXXTS010000006.1, read as the reverse complement.
CGCACTTTTTAGATAATTTCTAAAGAGTTTTGAGTCGTCAACAATCAATACGCTAATAATGCGTTTTTCCCTTTTAGTCATAGGCTATTCCTTTCTGTAAATTGCTGGTTCGACATACTTGAATTTCACTTTACTCAGATCAACGGACTCTGAATGTCCTACAAACAGATAGCCGCCTGGTTCAAGTGCATCATAAAATTTCTTTATCAATTTCTGTTTGGTTTCTTTATCAAAATAAATCATGACATTTCTACAAAAAATCACATGAAATGGCTTCTTAAACGGAAAAGGATTCATCAGATTAAACCTACGAAATATAACATTTTTTCTAATGGACTCCTTTATCTCAATTTGCTTTTCATCATTTGAAATAAAATAATTTTTCAGCCATATTTCAGGCAGCGCTTTAATTGATTCAGCTTCATATACCCCTTCTATTGCATGATCGAGCACTTGCCTTGAGATGTCCGTCGCCAAAACTGTAAAATCCCAGCTCGACTGCTTCTCTTTAAAGTGCTCCTTCATGAGTATGGAAATTGTATAGGCTTCATCTCCCGTAGAACAACCCGCACTCCAAGTTCTTAAATCCCTGATATGGCTATATTTACGTTCAAGTTCAGGGAGCACAGTTCTTTTGAAATAATCAAAATGCCTATTCTCTCTCAAAAAAAATGTATGATTGGTTGTTATTCTGTTTAAGAGTTCACTCACAGCTTCACCTGTAACATCTGACTTTAGAAACTCTATATATGTCTGGTAGGAATCCATATGATGCTCAATGAGCACTTTGTTCAGCCGAGACATGACAAGGGTTTTCTTCTTTTCAGTCAAATGAATACCGTAATTTGCGTAAATGAAACTACGCAGCTGTTCGAACTCGCTGCTTGTGATTTGTTTCATAGTATCCTTTCTCTGACCCCTTACAAATTAGTACTTTCCAAACTCTACATCATCTAAATCGATGCGTATTTCTTCAGCGTAGTCGCTCGTTGTCACCTCTGCTGGTGCTTCTTTTTCACGCGTATTAAAGGCTTCTTTCATAACTTTTACCACTTTATCTTCACTACTGTTCACACCTAATGCAGCTTTTTGCATTATTTTACGAGTAGGTTTATGTGGCGCGGTGGATTCTGCTGAAAGCGCGCGTAGGTGTTTGATCTTAAATTTTTCAATATGTGCTTTAAGGGCATCCGACTGCGAGGCCATCTGTTCACTTGCTGTTGCACTTTGTTCAGCAGTGGCAGACGTGGTTTGTGTCACTGTGGAAACCTCTCCTATGCCCTTTGTAATTTCTGTAATGCGTATGTCCTGATCTGCCGATGCATCTGCAATTTGGCTCACTAGAGCTGATGCATCGGAAACCGCTTCAACGATTTTTTCGAGCGCTATATTGGTCGTCTGAACAATTTTAGCCCCTTGGTCAATTTGATGAATAGAATCTTCAATCATAATAGAAATTTCATTTGCTGCTTGTGCACTGCGCGATGCAAGATTGCGTACCTCTTCAGATACAACAGCAAAGCCTTTACCATGTTCACCAGCTCGCGCAGCCTCGACAGCTGCATTAAGAGCTAAAATATTGGTTTGAAAGGATATGTCATCAATTACTGATATAATTCGTGAAATACCCTTTGAAGCCTCATTAATACGTGCCATGGCATCCATCATTTGCTTCATGTGTTCATTGCCGTTTTCAGCAAGCTCGGCTGCAGATAGCGACAGCTCTTTTGCGTGGTCCGCACCTTTTGCACTTGTTCTGGTATTATCACTAAGCTCAAGCATCGCTGCAGTGATTTCTTCAATAGAGGCAGCTTGCTCTGTTGCACCTTGAGAAAGTGCCTGGGCAGAAATTGCAACCTCGCCCGCTCCTTCAGAAACTTGGTCTGCTACAAGTCCAATTTCTTCAAAAGTTTCATTGAAGGCTTCTATGATACCAACCAGCGATGCCTTTATTTGACTGAAGTCGCCAATATAATCTTCTTTTACTTCTAAATCGAAATTTCCACTACGCATTTGGCTTAATATGTCATCTATTTCCTGAATATATAAGGTCAATTTCTCAATCATTTTATTGGATGCAATTTTTATTTTTGCATGATCCCCTTTATATGCCCCTTCAACACGAACATTCAACTGCCCCATACTCATTTTTTCAAGTACGTCTGCAGCCTCTTCAATCGGCATAACAATGGTATCTACCGCACTGTTGAAACCACCTACAATAGCACGCCAACCCCCCACTAGATCGTGGATATTTGCTCGGTGATCGAGATTGCCTTCATTCATTTGTGTATTGAGCAGCATGGCCTCATTCAACATGCCATATAAGGCGCCTCTCACATCTGAAAGACGATTGATCATTCTGGCGAAATCTCCTCTAAACACATTTGGATAAGCCAGCATTTCCTCACCTGTCAAATCATCTGTGTAGATGTGGGCCCCTTCTTGGGCATCCACAATTTTCTGTAGCGGTTTCCCCTCTGCCATGTCTTCGATGTAAGTTGATACAAAATCCATAGGTACTTTTATATTATCCATAATTGCATTCAAATGCATGACTGCATCTTTCCAAGTTCCCAAGTATGAATGTACTTCAATACGCTTATCAAAATCTCCATTCTTGACCGAATCGGACACCTTCTGAATATCTGTACATAGCGCCTTTACCGTAGCAGAAATATTATGGACACCTTCACATAACCCAGTAGTCTGGTCATTTGTTTTTGCAGACCCTTGAGCCCTGCACATTTTTAATGTGCCGCTAGAAAGTGCATTCATATTCTCTGCTAACTCGTTATGGAACCGCTCCAGTGTTTCTAAGGATCGTTCTAAGACAACAAGCTCCGCTGCTGAGTCCATTTCATCATTCCAAGCCCCACTTTTGATCATGACCTTTTCACAACGCTCTGTCACGGCTTGAACACGCTTCGAAATGCGGCTTATAATCAGCGCTGTCGTGCCCACTGACACAGAAAGGCCACCCCAGAAAAGAATACTTAAACGACCCAATTGTATGGTGAACTCAGTCGAGGCCTTTGCCGTGTCTTGAACCAGACTATAACCTAAAAAATATACACCTGTCATGAGTACTACAGTAGTCAACAGGCCCATAAAAAGATAACTTTTTATTCTTATTTTATTTAGCATACACACACTCCTACTCAGGTGTCGCGGAAAACTCTGAACTCGAATGACTCAGCAGCTTCACGCAGTCCAGAAGAATGACTGGTTTTTCAGCAAACTTTGCAATTCCTGAAATGAATTTATCCTCTTTTTCATTCTCATACACAGGCGGATTAGAAATATATGCCTTATCAATTTGTGTGACTTCAAGCACACGGTCAACGACAATTCCAACTGGGGTTCCATTCATATCTAAGACCACGATACATGTGCGGTCATCGTATTCCCTAATGGGTTTTCCAAAGCGAAGCCGTACATCCATTGTTGGCACAATCTTTCCACGCAAGTTAATGACTCCCTGAACACACTCCGGCTGAAGTGGTACATGGGTTATATCCTGAATGCCGATGATGTCATCAACATGCTTGATTTCAAGACCATATGCATCATTTTCAATTTCAAATGTCAAATATTTTCCCTTTTGTGTTTCTATAGCTTCTGCCATTATTTCACCTCTATGCTTTCACAAGGCCTGCTGGGTCTAAAATCAAACTGATTTGTCCGTCCCCAAGCAGTGCACACCCTGATATCCCTTCCACTTTTTGCAGAAAACTCGAAAGACTTTTTACAACGACCTGTTGTTCACCTAAAATTGCATCTGCAAACAGAAGCGTTACACCTCCGTCGTATTCCGTCATGATGAGTATCCCATCATTGATGTCTGTACAGTTGGTCTTTAATTCAAACCGGTTATGCAGCCTTAATATTGGATAACAAGCCCCTCGTATCATACACATTTCATGTCCGTCAGGATCGACAATGACATCATGATCCTTAGCGCTAAATGACTCTTTGATTGCTGTAATCGGCAAGACAAAGATGGACTTGTCCACTGACATCATCATACCGTCAATAATTGCCAGTGTCAGTGGTATGCGTATTGCAAACTCTGTCCCCTTGCCTACTGTGCTGTCAACCATGATGGTTCCACCAAGCGCTTCTACATTTTTGGCTACCACATCTAAACCCACACCTCGGCCTGAAAACTCTGTTACTTGTTCTTTGGTTGAAAAGCCAGAATGGAAGAGGAAATTATAAATTTCACGATCCGAATACTCCTCACGTGCTTTCATAAGCAAGCCCCTAGACTCTGCTTTTTCCAAAATACGTTCAGTATCAATGCCCTGTCCATCATCTTTGACGGTAATCCAAACCTCTCCGCCAGAGTGCTTGGCTTCAAGAATAATGGTTGCTTTTTCTTTTTTGCCATATTTCTTGCGGTCTTGGTTACTTTCTATGCCATGATCAATTGAATTTCGAATCAGATGCATCAATGGATCACCAATCTGCTCAATTACATTTTTATCCACTTCTGTTTCTTGACCGCGTATTTCAAACTCAATATCTTTCCCTACTTTTTTCTTCATATCGCGAACAAGTCGATTCATTTTTTGGAAGGTCACAGATAAAGGCATCATCCGTATAGACATGACAATATCTTGTAGCTCATTAATAATGATTCTATGCTGTCTTACTGCCTTATCGAAGTTTTCAAGATGAACCTCCTGAAGGTCTGGATTACGTGTTACCATTGACTCGGAAACGACTAGTTCTCCAACCAAATCCATTAACTTGTCGACTTTTGAAATCCCGACATTAATATGACTTTGTGTGTGTGAAATCGACTCAGTTGCACGCGAAGTCTTTTTACGATCGGCTTTAGCATTCGTTTTAACAGCATCAGCTGTTTGAGCCGGTACATCAAAGTCTTCAGACTCTAAATCGGGTTCGGATACTTGTTTTTGAACCATTTCTTCTGGCTCGGGTTCGTATGGTAAATCCGGAATATCGACACCAATGTATTTTCCAAGTGTCGTATTGTACTCTTGTTGGGTGAGCTCTTTAATACGAAGGTCTTCAATGAAAGCTACTGTGTCAAAATACGACCGTATAACAGCATCTTCTGACACTGTACGAAGAAGAACTTGAAAGCCATTTTCTTTAATCCGTTCAGCGGCCCTGTCATCTTCTACAATATCCGCTGGCAGATGGAGTATTTCATGCGCCAGTTCCTTGAGTCCATGAACTGCTGAAAATGCTCTGATGTTCTCCATTTCACAGCCTTCAGAAAAACGAAAAACGACTTCATAGGCACGATCAGATTCTGTCGGCTTACTTGTCGTTTTCTCTTCTCCCTTAGCTGGGGCTATGTAATATTTCTGCTTATCATTCTGCGATTCGTCTTTATCTTCTAGTATATTTTTAGCTTCATCTGTATTCATAAAGGTCAGAGAATCCAAGTATTCCTTGATTTCTTTGATGAGATCTTCAGGCTTTTCCAGCGGACTGCCACCTGCTTCAAGCTCATGTGTACTTGATTTAATATAGTCAATTTCATCTAAAACTAAATCTGTAATTTTTTCGTAGTCGGGTTGCAAGTTGTCTGATTTCCTAAGTAGGTCAAAAACGTCTTCCATAATATGTGCAAGTTCTGCTATACCTTCAAACATCATCATCATGGAATTGCCTTTTATGGTATGCATAATCCGAAAAATCTCTTCCATGTCTTTTGAAAGATCCCCCGACAACTCACTTTCCATAATCAGCTGTTCGAGCCTGTCTATCAGCTGATTGGTCTCACAAATATACATTTCGAGCATCGGCTCAAGTTTAGGTGTATCTGTCATCATCTCACCTCATCGAAATCACACTGTTTATACCAGTTTTTTTATAACCTCAATAATCTGTTCATCGTCAAAAGGCTTCATAATGAAATTCGATGCACCATATTGAATCGAATCTCGAATCATGCGTTCTGCCCCCATGGAGGTTATTACCACAATTTTTGCATCCGCATCAAGGATCAATATTTCTTTGATTGTTTCCAGGCCTGATTTTCCCGGCATATTGATATCCATTGTCACAATATCAGGTTGAATGTCTTTATACATTTTGATTGCATCATAGCCATCTTCGGCTTCGAAAACATCGCAAGATTCTTTCTCGAGAATCAGCTTAATTTTACTTCTCATAAACTCCGAATCATCTACTACTAAAATTCGTTTCATTTTCATCACCTAGCCAATTTAGTCTGTAAACCCTATACCCTAATAAGCCTCATATACACAAAATTACCTATACACCATCTTTTGATTGCGCAATTGGTATCATCATGGTGAACGCTGCAAATTCGCCTGCTTCCGATTGGACTTCAAGTCTTCCATCATGTCGGTTGACTATAATGTCATAAGAAATACTCAGCCCCAGTCCGATACCGGATTTCGCCTTACTCTGTGAATAAAACGGCTTGAAAATATCATTGAGCTTGCTTGGCGCAATCCCCATGCCATTGTCCCATATTGTACATCCGACAAAGTCCTCAGTTTGAAACGTCTTGACTCTGAGCACACCCGCGTGTGTCTCTTTGTCCATTTTCTCTTTTATAGAGTCAAGTGCATTCATAAATAAGTTTAGCAGCGTCTGGTTTATTTGATATCCAATGGCCCGAACCTTGGGCAAGGGCTTTTGCAAATCCAGTTCCAGAACTGCGTATCCATCAATCTCGTTCTTTGTCAGTACCATGAGGGTTTCAATCCCCTCATTAAGACTATAAGCTTCATACTCTTCCAGTTGATCGACGCGCGAAAATGATCGAAGTCCTTCAACGATACGTTTGACCCGGTCAAGGCCTTCATCCATATCTTTGTATAGCTCTATCAAATCATCCCGAATAAATTCAAGATCCTTTTCAAATGCTTCTATACTGAACTTGCTATATAAGTCCTCAGGTTCATCTTCTGTATCGTTTGACTTAGCTTCTAAATAGTCGATATAGGTCTCAAAACGTTTTATATAGTCCTTTATCACATCAAAATTACTGATCACAAACCCAAGAGGATTGTTGATTTCATGAGCAACACCTGCTGCCAAATGCCCCATTGAAGCCATTTGTTCCTTTTGAACCAGCTGAAGCTGAGTTTTTCTGAGCGCTTCATTTTGCTCTTTCATTTTGGCAACAGATGCAGAGAGTTTGCGTTCAAGCTGACGCTGATGCACTGCATTTTGAATACGCGCAACGAACTCGTCCTCTTCGATTGGCTTTGTGATGTAATCAAAAGCCCCCATCTGAAAACAGTCTTTTATAAGCGCCTTGTCAGAAACAGACGTCAGCATAATTACTTTGACACCCTCTGTATAGGCCCAGTCATTTATATTTTTAAGAACCTCAACGCCAGACATACCTGGCATAATAATGTCAAGTATGATGATATCGAACTCTCGCAGATTGAATTTTTCAAGCGCCTCTTCGCCAGAGAAGGCACTGAAAATTTCTATATCAATTTGATTCTCTATTATCATTTTTTTAGCTACAAGCTGTATCATTCTTGAATCATCAATGATGAGCAGTTTCAAAGTATCACCCCATTATTTGTATTGGGACCGCAGTATTTGTATAAAATCTTCTCGATCAGACAGTGTTTCTATTATCTCTGTTGAGATCGGTATGCGTATGGTAAAGCAGGCACCTTCACCCACGGTAGACTCTACTTCCAGTTTCCCCTGATGCTGGCCTACAATAATATCTCTGGCTATGCTCAGCCCCAGGCCTGTTCCTACACCTTCCGGTTTTGTCGTGTAAAAGGGATCAAATATTTTCTTTTTATCTTCTTCTGAAATACCAACACCATCATCGCATATGCTACAGCACACGTGTCCGTCTTCTTCAAAGGTCTTAATGCTCAAATTCCCAAGTCTTCCTTCATACTTCTTTTTAATGGCATACACTGCATTGACAATCATGCCAAGAATAACCTGGTTTATTTTACTGCCGTAGGCATATGTAGTTGGAATCTCTCCATAACTTACTTCAAGTTTTGCATCATACTTGAACTCATTTTTTGATAAGGTAAGCGTGCTTTTAATGCCTTCGTTCATGTCATACTCAATAATTTCATCACTCTCATGGGCAAACCGCTTCAGACCGCTTACAATGCCAAGAACACGCTGAACGCCCTCATCGACATCTTCAAAAAGACCTGCAATATCATTTAAAATAAAGTCCAGTTCATGCTTTTCACCTAACTTTTCAAGCATTTCAATGGTCTGTTTGTCACACTCTTCATTTATTGCCTTACGGTAGCCCTCTAAGACTTTCAGCAAGTCATTAAAATACTCTGTGAGCATGTCAATATTGCTCTTTATATATCCTAGCGGATTAAAAATTTCATGTGCAACACCGGCGGCCAAGCTCCCAATACCGGCAAGCTTCTCCTGATTGATTAAGTTTTCCTTAGTCTTATGACTCTGACCCAGTGCCAAAGAAAACTCCGAACTGTTTAAAATAACAAGAGCGCGGCGCTCATTTAACATTAAATCCGCTTTAATAATGGCCCTAATATGGCTTATATAGGCTGAGCGTGCCAACTCCAAGTCTTCAAGTACAATTTCATCAGACCCTTCTATTACAGCTGTAACCGCCTCTTTAAGCCTTTTTTTATGTGCAGGCTTAAATAGAGATTGACAGGCAGTATACAGATCCACTTGTCTCCCTACCAAACGGCTAAAAGCTTCGTTCACCAAGAGAATGCCCTCACCATCACATACAAAAGCAGGGATGGATATAAACTCTATAAATGTCTGTGTCATTTGCATAACTGACCTCCTCCCGGATTTATGCCTTACCCTTTAAAACAAACTCCACAATAACTACAACCCTCTCACCATGACGCGCCAATTTTACGCCACCCATAAAAAGTCCAAGTAAATTGTTGAGCATATAAATCACACTGCGCTGTTTGAAGCTATCTTCCAGATGAAATGGTTCTGACTCTTCAACTAAAATAACCACGCGTGTTGTGTCAGCATCTCCAAAACCTTCATTGCTCGCAGACCGCATTACAACATTAAACATATTTTCAGGATGTTTCTCAAAAATGTACTCGAAGATTTGCTTGAATACAAAGCGTATCAACGCAAATGGTCCCGAGTAAAATCCAGACATTTTATCTATGCCCCTAAAGTATAAATTCTGTTGATCGGACTCAGGATCAAAGTTATAATCCCCATAGTAGATTGTGTATGCCAGTTGGCTTAAATGCTGGGCAAACTCATCCATAGAGAGAGACGTAGTCTCTATAGGAAAAAAAACTGAAAGTGCCTTGTATACTTTCCCTAAATTATGTACACCGTCTTTAATTTCAAGCAAATCATTCTTTTTAAGCATCTGTTCTTGTGTGGCTTCGAATATATAAGCATTCATTTTATCAGCCAGTTCTACAACGAGTTCAAAGTCCTTTTGGACCCGTTTACGCTGTTTTTCACTAAGTGCACCTTCGCTGACAGCACCCGTACGCTCAGCCATAGACGACTTGAGCATCTTGTTTTCATAGTTCAAATTATAATAGTCAAGACCCTCTCGAATGATCTTTTTAAGTCCATTTTCAAGGTCCCATGGTTTTGTAATAAACTTAAATATATCTGCCTGGTTTATTGAAGCAAGTACCTGCGGCAGTTGTGTGTAAGCCGAAAGTACAATACGCACTGTCTCTGGGTACTTGTCTTTGACTTCTTTTAAAAGCTCTAACCCTGTCATACCTGGCATACGCATATCTGAAACAATGACACTGATTTCATTCTCTTCAAATAATTCAAGTGCCTCATGGCCACTTACCGCAAAAAGCTTCTTATAGCCCTCTTTTCTGAGACCTCTTTTTAAAGACATCAAAATGTTCTCTTCATCATCTACAAACAGAACGGTATTATTGCTATATCCAAGTGTTAAAATGTCAATGTCTCCAAGTGTTAAACTCATAGCGCCTCCATTTAAATCCTTCTACATTGGATTTTCAAGAATCTCCTGTCTCAGTTCGTCAATAATTTTAAGTACATTTTCCTCCCGAATACCTAAGTAATCATATACACCTGGCTCAAAAACCTGACATGAAGTTTTATCCTCAAGCAGTTTCCAAGCATAGTAGTTGGCAATATGTACAACACAAACGAGTTCCCGGTTCATAACAGCTTCATTTAAAGGATCGTGATGATAAACCGCAGCTTCAACAATCGGAATCGGAATTTCCCACCAATTTAATAGATATCCACCCACACGCTGATGATCTACGCCCATGATATTCGTCTCAATATCCGTGATATTCCGGTCTGGGTTCTCTTCTAGCTCTGTGAGGACTATTTTGAAATCTTCCATAAAATATCTGTACACAATCACACGGCCAATATCATGTAGTAGTCCGGCTGATGCAAATGTATTGGGAATTTTTTTGAACAAACATTTCTGATAAATGGCATTCATCAGTTTATTGGTTAAACTGGCATGGTTCCAGAGAGCCCTTTGCAAATCTCTGTCAATGCCCATACTTGTAAATATGCCGTTGGTCAAAACAATATTTTTCACATTGATAAGACCTATGTACATGATAGACTGAGCAATAGAGCCCGTCTTGGCACCATAAAATGCTGAATTTGCAACCCGCAGCAGTTTACTTGCGATTGAAGGGTCTTCCTCCAGTTTTTTGGCAATGGCTTCAATATCTGCATTCTCCTCGACCATACGACACAACTCAGCGTATAGATCGGGAACCGTTGGCAATTCGTCTAAGTTATTAATCAAATTGAGTAGATGCTTGTCTCTTAATGTATCTTCAAGTTCAAAGAGTCTATCGATGGTAGTGAGCAATTCCTTGTTGTCCCACGGTTTAAATATGTAGTGTTTCACTAAATTGTCTTCAAGTGCGCTATAAATTTTTTTATTGTCCGTATACCCGCTAAGTGCAACACGCAGTGTAAGCGGTGACTTCTTCTTAACACGCTTAAGCAGTTCAATGCCATCCACCTCAGGCATGCGTATGTCTGTAATTAGAAGATCAATTATATTGTCATCCAGTATCTCTAAGGCATCTTCAGCATTGTCAGAAAAATAGACATCGTACTTACTGTTTATAAACAGGCGTTTTAAAGCTCTCAAAATTTGTTTTTCATCGTCTACAAATAATATTTTTTTCATCAACTTCCCTCCGGCTAACTGCACTATCCAAATATAAAAGCACGCCCCAATTGGTATATCGATAGTAATTTTTACATATTTTGTACTATACTTACCCAAAATCTTAAGTTTAATACATATCATCTAAGATTCTCTATCCAGCAGATTATTTTTTTGTATAATGTCTCTAAGGAGGTCGTTATGACACAATACACTGAAATAAAAAAAGACCCACAAATATGGAAATTCTGCTTTTACGGCTTTTTTAAAAACCTTAAATTTTTTGAACCCTACTTGCTGATTTACATACTGGCCATGGGCATAAACCTGTTCCAGGTTGGTCTGCTCTATGCCTTGCGTGAAGTGATAACCTATGTTTTTGAAGTGCCAAGCGGCATTATTGCTGACCACTACGGAAAGAAAAAAGAACTCCTAATGTGCTTTGGCTTTTATATTGTTTCCTTTATTTTCTTTTTTGTAAGCAATAGCTTCGCAGTCGTTGCTATCGGCATGCTCTTTTTTGGGCTGGGCGAAGCCTTTCGTTCTGGTACACACAAAGCGATGATTCTCTCCTACTTAGAACATAAGGGATGGTATGAGCACAAAGGCTTTGTCTATGGCAGAACGCGCTCTTATTCACTGCTTGGCTCATCACTTTCTGCATTTTTGTCCATAATATTTGTCTTTAACCTACCTGCAATGCGGTGGCTCTTTATTGTCTGTATTGTTCCTTACTTACTCGACTTTCTGCTCATTGCAAGTTATCCAAGCTATTTGGACGAGAAAAAGGATACAGAGCGGTCTCTATCCGCCTTCTATGCTGCCAGCATCAATCAGCTAAAGCAGATAAAAGCCAACCGCCCACTCAGAAAAATCCTAGTTAGTTCAGCTGCCTATGACGGTTCATTCAAGGTCATAAAGGATTACATTCAACCCATACTTTCAACATTACTGCTCGCATCGGGAGCACATGCACTCATGAATATGCATGCTGAAGACAGCCTTAAAATACTGCTTGGAATCAGCTATGGTGTCTTTTATATTTTCAGTTCTCTTGCATCTAAAAATGTACATCTGATTACAAAACGCTATACCAGCAAAAAGATATTTAGTCTGTCTTTTAGCCTGTTTGCTGGACTTTTAATTCTGCTCGGTCTGGCGGTATCACATGACATGATCCTTATATCGGTGCTTATTTTCTTTATACTCTATATTCTAAAAGACTCAAGAAAACCGGTATTTGTAGACGTTTCCAGTGACTATATGGATAAATCCCAACGTGCAACTGTCCTCTCTGTAGAGAGTCAAATTAGAGCCCTTTACGTCGTTCTTCTCGCACCTGGTCTGGGGCTGCTTGCCGACACCTTTTCCATTGGCATCATGTTTGTATGTGCTGGAATTTTCCTCTTCATTTTAAACAGGTTCATTCAATTAGAGCCATCTTAGAACGCATTTAAAGCAATTTAACCCTAAATTCGTGGATTTATTTAAAGTTTTTTGAATTTTTTTCATTTATAAAAATGCGTATACTTATAAGAAGAAAGAAATCAAAAATGTATTTTCATCCTTATTTGAGGAAAAATATACGTTTTTTTTGCAAATGTAGGGTTTACACGCATATCAAAGATGTGTATAATGAACTAAATTTATAAATATTCGTTTAATGACGAACTAATGAGTAGTGTGACACAGAGGCCGCGGTCGTCAAGAGTACCCGAAAGGGGAAAGGGGCTATCGCCGAAGCATAACCTATAGGGTTATGTTGGGACCATGTTGAACAAGTATGGTACTGTCTGATATTCGCGTACCCAGCGGATACTAGGAGGGCTGTCTCACACGGGGTAAAAGGTTTTTATTTGTATGCTTAGAGCAGTCAGGTCCTTTTACGCCTGCCTGTTTTTTATTGCAAAAAATGCGATAAAAGCTCCCCCCGACGCACACTTATGGCATATATCCGTCATAGGATGACACAATGGAGGAAAATATGAGACGACTAGGAACAATGCGCGTCAATGACATGGGGAATCTTGAAATTGGTGGCTGCGACGCAGTCAACCTTGCAAGAAAATATGGAACACCCCTTTATGTCATGGATCAATCAACAATTGAAAACAACTGCAGAACGTATTCAAAAACGTTTAGCCACCCTAAAATACAAACAGAGGTCATCTATGCATCTAAGGCTTTCTTAACACTTGGAATGTGCCGACTAATCCATTCTGAAGGCCTGTCTCTTGACGTTGTATCTGGCGGTGAACTTTATACAGCCATGCAAGCTGGCTTTCCAGCGGAGAAGATCTACTTCCACGGCAATAATAAAACTGTAGATGAGCTCATTATGGCACTCAACTATGGTGTTCAGCGAATTATCATCGATAATGAAATTGAAATTGAAATGCTGGAATACCTCTGCTCTGAGCTCGATAAATCAGTTGAGGTCCTTATCAGACTCAACCCTGGCATAGAAGCCCATACACATGAATACATCCAAACTGCGAATAACGATTCAAAATTTGGTATTTCTATACACAGCGATCATATTTGTGAAGTGATCAACCGTATCACAGATTCATATTTTATGGATCTAAAAGGATTCCACTACCACATTGGATCACAAATCCTTGAGGCAGAGTCATTCACAAAAGCCATTGATACCATGATGGACTTCTTAGAAAAAACACGCACAGAGTGCGGCTATACTACAAAAGAGCTCAACTTAGGCGGTGGATTTGGAATTTACTATTCTGAAGCAGACACACCACTTGATGTAGGCGGTACTATGAAGCAAATATTTAACACTGTACTTTCAAAGTCAAAGGAACTCAAGTTCCCTATTCCAAAGCTTCTCATTGAGCCTGGTCGTGCCATTGTCGGAAATGCCGGTACAACGCTTTATAAAATTGGCGGTGTTAAAGAAACGTATGGCGGCAGAACATTTGTCTTTGTAGATGGCGGCATGGCTGATAATCCTAGAACTGCGCTTTATGACTCAATTTATGAAGCGGCGATTGCTAACAAAATGCCGATTGAACCTTCAATTAAATATACAGTGGCTGGCAAGTGCTGTGAATCCGGTGATATTCTTATTAAAGAAATACACCTTCCACCAGCTGAACGCGATGACATTCTGGCCATAGCGAGTACTGGTGCTTACAATTACTCTATGGCAAGTAACTATAATAGATTGCGTAAGCCCGCTGTTGTCTTTGTCAAAGATGGAAACTCAAAGCTTGTTGTTAAGCGTGAGACATATGAAGACATTTTAAGAAATGACATTTAAGGAGGTCCGCTATGAACAATCTTTATGTTGTAAAATACGGTGGCACATCCGTAGGCAGTATTGATAAAATAAAAGATGTTGCCAATATGCTCGTAGAAAGAAAAAATGCTGGCGATAAACTTGTTGTTGTTGTTTCAGCAATGGGAAAAACAACAGACGCCCTTGTTGAAATGGCCAACGAAGTCTCACCAGAACCATGTCATAGAGATATGGACATGCTTCTTTCAACAGGAGAACAAGTCTCGATTTCACTCCTGAGTATGGCAATTAAATCTCTCGGTCATGAATCCGTATCCTATACGGGGCCACAGGCCGGTATAATAACTGATAATTCACACACACGTGCACGCATTAGTCAAGTGGACAATGCCCGTATTATGGGGGCACTTGAGAAAAATCAAATAGTCATTATTGCAGGCTTTCAAGGTGTTACGGAAGACGGCGAAATTACAACACTTGGCCGCGGTGGGTCAGACACTACAGCAGTATGTCTGGCAGCCAGCCTAAACTGTCCTTGTGAAATCTACACGGATGTAGATGGGGTTTATGCAATTGATCCTAGACTTTATCCGCAAGCTAAAAAGCTTGATGTACTTTGCTATGACGAAATGCTTGAAATGGCAAGTCTAGGCGCAAAGGTTCTCGAAACCCGCGCTGTTGAACTTGCAAGTAAGTTCCAAGTACCCCTGACAGTTGCACTGAGTACAGGTGAATATCCTGGTACCCTTATAAAGGAGAGAGACATAGAAATGGAAAAACGTGTTGTAACAGGACTGACAATTGATGAAGACTGCTTAATGGTATCCTTAAACCGCATACCATTTGATTCTAAAAATATAACGGATATTTTTGCAAGACTGGCTGGAAACAATATTTTCGTTGATATGATCAGCCAGACTGCACCTTACAACAGCTTTGTAAATGTCTCTTTCTCAACTTATGAGTCAGCAAAGCATGAAGTAAAAAATGTCGTACAGGAACTTAAATCTGTTTATCCTACACTGGATTACCTTATTGATGGCAGCATCATTAAACTTTCCGTCGTGGGGATTGGCATGGTGAGTCAATCAGGTGTTGCTGCTGATATGTTCAAGCTTTTTAGTGACAACAATATTGACTTCTACCAAGTTACGACATCTGAAATCAGCATCTCTTACACAATTGATGCCAACGATAAGGAAAAAGCTGTTGAGGCTATCGCTCAGCACTTTAACCTATAAAAAAGCCCTCAAATGCAAAATGCAATCATATAGGAACTTGCAAGGCTATGTCCTGTAACTCTCAAGCTCGGATCTGGGTTTGCAAGTTTCTCTGCGTCAGTGAAAGTCTTTTTACTAACGCATAAAAACCCCGCTTCCCTCAAGGACAAGCGGGGTTTTTGACTTTATGCAAAGTGGGTATGAATAGGATATCAGAACCCACTATCTTCAGGAGGTCTTGTATGCATAGCCGTAAACCACAAACTTCCATACCTGTAAGCAAACAATTTTTAAGGCTACTGCGACTGTATTCCAAAGCGGTTTTCAATACCTTTGATAAAAACCTGAGTCCCACAGTCACATTGGTTCGACTGCGCCTAGATAACAATGCCTTAAAGTATGAAATTCAACCTGAAGACAGTCCATTTGCCCAGTTCATACTTCGCTACATAAAAACACAAAAGCGGGCTATTTCAACAGCCCTTTATAATCATAAAGAGGCTCAGCTCGATACACTTAAAGGACAGATCAGTGTTGAAATTACAGGTGCACCTGCATTTGGAAGTCATATGTTTTTCATGACGGACCTCGTTCTCGTAGACAAATGGTATACTTTAACCCTTGTATCCCTTGACCGGGAAACGTACAACAGCTACTATCGCCTTAGCGGTAAAAACGACACGGCGCCACACTCTCTTCTGGACGCTGTATGCTCAGAGTTTTCTAGTGACATTAACAAGTTTCTTCACCAGTTTGGCCGGGAAGACTATGAAAAAACACTCGATTTTCAATCCACCATTCGCAATGGCAGTAAAAAACTATTGAAAATACTTGGATATTCAGGCTTATGGGATACCACCTACGATAAGCTCAACAAAATTTCGTCACTGAATTATGAAGGCAAAGCCATCCGGGGACGCATCCTATTTACAAGAAAAAACATTCTGAATAAGGAAGGCGGTCATCCAAATTTAGATATTTTAATGACTTTTGCCGCTCGAACCCCGCTCTCAAATTTTAGACATGTACGTAAGTTGCTTGAACTGTCTAGGGGGGACATCTGTCTGATTTCGGACTCTGAATCCATTTATGGCTTAGGGCGAAAACGCGGCGACTACCAGCTCTCACGAGAAGACCTGTTTGAAATTGAGTTTACCAATTACTACACTTGGGTTCTCCTGCACAACTCACAAAAGCTTATGCGTGTATCCCATGAACATATTTCCCTGCCAAAAGCTAAAATAGAGTATGATCAGTTCTTCTTTAAATTAAAGCAAATTTACCCTACATTAGACCATCAAAAAATTAGAACACTCTATTTGCTCGTCATGGAAGCCATACGCTACAATACTGGTACGCTTATAGTCTTTACCCCCAATGCTGCATCTGAGGCAAAACGACTCAAGAATCAGTGTTTTCAAGTTGAGGCTATTCCCATGACCAAAGATGTTATACGCTCTGTTATAAATATTGACGGCGCGATTCTCATGGATCTTGAGGGCATCTGTCACGGTATTGGTGCCATTCTAGATGGCATGGCTTCAGTTCGTGGTGATACCGCGCGAGGCGCCCGCTATAACTCAGCTATACGCTATGTCGAAACGGTTGGTAAAATCGACACATACAGCGACTGCGTGGCTGTTGTCATCTCTGATGATGGCTTCATAGATATTATTACGAAATACACAATTTAACCCGAATGGTCATTTTGACTTCTCTAAAGTGTTGAAAAGAGGTGTGTCATCATGAATATTCGGGTTTAGTATTGTGTCTTATTTTTTTAGGGTGTTCTCGATTTCATTTAGAACTTCTTCAAATCGATTCAGCATAATTGGAACGGCATCTTCAGCTGCTGGACCATATCCAAGAGCAATCAGCTGTTCACTGCCCGTCTTTGTATTTCCATCCTTTAACACCTGTAAATATTGGTCTTTAAATGTTTCATCGGACTGAATTCTAAGCGCATTGGCAATGCCTGCAGTATAGCCCATAGCATACTTTTGAACATAGAACCCCCAGTACAAATGCTGCATGTCTGTCCAGCCTAGCCCATCCAAGTCATCTACCAGATAAGCTGAGCCATAGTAGGCCTGTGTGAGTTCTAACCACAGCGCACTTAAATGATCCGCATCCAAATGAATGCCTTCCCTTGCTTGTTCATGAATTTTTTGCTGAAATTCTGAAACCATTAGTTGTACAAAAATAGTATTCTCTATGGACTTTGCATATTCAACCAAAATGGCTTCCCTACGCTCAGATGGCATAGCCTCCGGGTGTGCTAAGAGCCACTCAAAGAGCACTGCCTCATTTGTCGTTGCGACCATTTCCGATACAAGAACGGACGGGTCATAGTCCGAATATGACTGGGCCACTCTTGCAAGCTGGTAGTGGACTGCATGTCCGCTTTCATGTGCCAGGGTCATTAGATCTTCAAAATCACCATAGTAGTTTAAAAGCACATAGGGTGCACTTTCATAAAGCCCCCACGTATAAGCGCCGTCAACCTTGTCATCGCGAGGTTTAACGTCCATCGTCTGAGCGTGCAGCAAAGCGGAATAAGCCTCTGTATAATCCAGCCCAAAACGCCTGTCTGCTTCTTCTATGAGTGCACTGGCATCACTAAAAGAAATACCGCCTGACAAGATAAAGCTTTCCTGCTCATAGGGCAAGAACATATCTGAAAACTGAAGCTGATCTTCAATGCCCACAAGCTTACGCTGAATTGCTTTCCATCTATGCAGCAGGTCCATTCCCTCTTTTAAGGATGCTTCGAAGGTCATATAAGCATCTGATTCAATACCATCTTCATCTAAGGCAGCGCTAAAAGCATCTTCATAATCATATAACTTGGCTGCAAATAGATTGTTCAAAACCTGTCCTTCAAGTGCCGCCGCAAGCAGGTGTGCACCAACTTTATTCTTTTCATATAATTTGTCAAAAGCTTCTTTTCGAACTTCTCTATCTGAATCAATAAAATCTTCATATTCCAGTTCTTTAGTTTCAATATCCGTATGATACATGTAAGCTTCATAGAAGGACTCGGGTAAATCCATTATGAGACTGGCTTCAGCTGCAATGCCTTCACGCTGACCATCAAAATCATAATCATTGTAGGTCGTCCAAAAGGCAAGATCAGACCTATAAGGACTAAAAGCAGGCAAATCCTGCCATTTTCTCAAAGTGGTCAGCTTAAGCGATGTTGCCTCTTCATCAATAAATGTCATACGACCATCAATTTCTGCTTTTTTCCTCTGAAACTGTGCAACACGATCAGCTGCTTCATCACTTTCAAGGTTTGTGTCTTGGAGAATATGAGCGTATAATTCCAGCTTATCCATTAATTTTAAAACATGCTCCCGCTTTCGAAGCATCTTTAAAAAAACATCTGAATCATCCCAGTTCTCATCACGTATACGTTCCAAATCTGAAACCAGCACTTCAAGTCGTTCAAGTCCACTTTCCCAATCCGCCTCTGTTTCAAATACTGGACTTAAATCCATTCTAATATCTGGTGCATATGCCTCATAAGAAGTGTCTTCGTAATCAGGCGCAAAATAGTTATTCAGCGCAATAGACACAACAAAGAGTAATAAAAGCGCTATTAGCGCACCTGCACATCCCTTGCGCAGGCTCATTTGTTTGTCAGGCATCTCTGCATCTATACTGACATCCTGCATTTGATCATCTTCAGATGGTATGTATTCTGGTACTTCCCCCGAAGATGTTTGCTGAGAATGCTGCTTAGCCCTCTGAATGTCTTGATCACGCATGCATTAGCCTCCACTTCTGACTGATGGACTTTGCTAAATCTTAAATAGCCTTACCTCCTGTTCAAGGCGCTCGCTCAGACTATTTAAATGTACTACATATTCAGTAATGCCATCGACTGTAGCAGTCTGTTCCTGAGCAGCAGCAGATACCTGCTGAGAAGACGCTGCTGATTCTTCTATTATAGCAGAAATCGACTCGACAGCACCGGAAGACTTCAGTGCGCTTTCTTCAATTGTTTTAAACAGCATGCTCAATTCTTCACAATGTTCTGATGCAACCGTGGACTGACGCACCACTTCTTCGAGTGAATCTCGGCCTGTATTCATAACGCTTGCAGCTGTATCGACCTCTTTTACGCTATGTTCTATCATCTGCGTTACGGCATCGACATCCTTCTGAATACCACTGATAATTTCTGCTATGTTATCGGCTGCTTTTCCAGTTTCTTCAGACAAAACACGGACTTCTCCAGCTACTACTGCAAAGCCCCTGCCGTGTTCGCCTGCACGTGCAGCCTCAATATTCGCATTCAGCGCTAAAAGATTTGTCTGTCCACTAATCGTAAGAATCGTTGTAATGATGTCACCAATGGAATCAGACTGCGCTTTAAGCTGATAAATTGAACGATATACAGACTCCATTGCTTCTGTTAGGCTCTGAATTCGTTGAACAGCATCTGAAATAACCTCTTGTCCCTTCGCTGCAACGTCTTTTGATGCAATCGCGCTCTGGGTTGTAATTTGGAGTTTCCGACTGCCTTCTGCTGTATGTTCTGCAGTTGTCTGCATGAGTTCAATAATTTCTTCCGCATGCATGGCAAGGTCTGTAGCACCTTTTGCGATTTCACCTATAGAGTCTGCCACTTGGTTTGCCGAATCGCCCGTTTTTTCGGTCATGCCACTCAGCTTATCTCCCGCCTCAGAAATCGACTCCGAAGCGTATTGCACTTGTCCAATAAGGGCTCTCAGGCTGTCCACAGTTTTAGTCAAATGGCCAGCCAGCACGCCCATTTCTGTCCGGTCTCCACTTTGAAGTGAAACAGTTAGGTCGCCCTCTGCGATTTGAACCAATCCAGATTGAATACCTGAAATGGGTTTGGAAATTGATCGAATGATGAACCACGCAAACAACACGCATATTATCAGTGCCGTACCTACTATAGAAAGCATAATCCGAATCATTTGGGCTTGCTTTTCAATAGCATTTTGGTACTCAGACTCAGCAGCAAGCGTATTTTCATCAGTGAGGGCGTCACTCATGACTTTTATACCTTGAATTGCTGACTCAATACCGCTATATTTCACTAGAAGTACATCTCGAGACTGCCCCGCATTCATTTCCTCTATAAACTGGTCAATCGTTATCCACAAACTAAGCTGACGTCCCTGCAGCATAGTTAGGTACTCTTCTTCTGATTCCGGCAGGTCCATTGCGGCAAACTTTTCAAGTATACCATCGATGTATTCCATTGCCGGTTTGAGTTCGTCTTCAACGATTTCTGCTCGCATCGCTGTACTTTGCTTGGTTACGAGTTTAAATAGACTCACTTGTATTCTCAGATAATTTTCACTAACACCTGCTAAATCACGAATATTACTCAGGTTGATTTCATAAATGGTTCTCATACTTTGGTTGACAAACCGAAGCCCCGAAATACCATAAGCCCCAACACCGCCTACAAGGACTGCAACAAATACAGCAAAAACAATTAATCTAGTACGGATTTTCACTACGTCTTCCTCCTATTCTAGTATTGCTGATGAATGAAATGCTAGATGATGATTTTGACATAGCCTGAAAAGTATAACCAGCCCAACATGAAGAAGTGCAACAGTAAAATAAATGGTACAAGGTACCTGAACTTTGGCTTATTAATCTTATGTCTACACAAGACCATTCCTGCAAGTGCACCTATACTTCCACCAAAAAAAGCAACTAGAAGAAGGGCTCTTTCACTAATCCTGAATCGTTGTTTAAGGGCAAGCCATTTGTCAAAAGCCATAAGCAAAATCGCACTGAAATTAATCAGTGTAAGCAAAATGGCGAATCGATTCGCCATGCTATTATATTTAATTATATCCGTTACTATATTAAATTGTAATAGATATTGAAAAAAAATACGTGTATGCAGATATATCATCATCATCCTCCAAAAAAACTCGAATAAGGCCTGTACCAATGTCGAGAATTATATCACATTCACCACTGTACAATAGCATCATTCGAGTTTTTCTCATTACACTTTTACGAAAGTTTCTAATTCTAAAAAGGCCGCCTTTAAATAATGAATTTCCCGCCTATTCAACACCCTTTAGGATTCGATCTGCAATACGAACCGCTTCGCGTGCATCGCGTCCATAGGCATGTGCACCAATTTCGTCTGCATAGTCCTGTGTAAGCACTGCGCCACCAACCATTACTTTCACCTCTGGATGTAACTGAGCAAGCGCTTTAATGGTCTTTTCCATCGATTCAACCGTAGTTGTCATTAGAGCCGATAGTCCCACCAGCTTAACATTACTCTTGCTTACAGCATCTACCACTGCCTCAGCAGGTACATTTTTTCCAAGATCAATTACGTCGTATCCAAAGTTTTCAAGCATGACAGCGACAATGTTCTTTCCAATATCATGAACATCGCCCTCGACTGTCGCAAGAACAATTGGCAGTTTCTCTTCAAGCTCTACTGCATCCTTCTCAATTGCTGTTTTGACAACTTCAAAGGCACCTTTAGCCGCTTCTGCTGAGCTAAGCAGTTGAGGCAGATATATTTTTCCTTTGTCATAGTCTTCACCCACACATTCCAGCGCTGGTATGAGGTGCTGGTCAACAATATTTTGAGGGGTTTCAGTTTTAATGAGCGCTTTGGTTTTCTCCATTGCCTCTGCTCTAAACCCTTTTTGAATGGCACCTTTTAAATCCCCTTCAAACTTGGCTGCGGTAACAGTTGTCGCTTCTGCATTACCATACGTCTCCAGATATGTACGTCCAGCTCTTTCTGTATCTTCAAGAAATGCAAATATATCAATGGCCTTTTTTACTTCTGGTTGGAGCGGGTCTGTAATAGGTGCATCTAGACCTTTCGCAAATGCCATTGAAAGAAATGTTCCATTTATTAGGTCTCTGTTTGGTAGACCATAAGACACATTACTCGCACCCAGTGTCGTTTTAATCCCAAGTACATGCTTTACATGATCCATTGCATCTAGTGTTACCTTGTAGCTGTCTTTATTGCTTGCAGCTGATAGGGTTAAACAATCCACTAGGAAGCGGTCCTTTTCTATGCCATATTTCTTTGCTTCATTTATAATGCGCTCGACAACTTCAATACGTGCCTTAGTCGTTTCAGGTATCCCATCGCCATCAAGAGCAAGTCCTATAAGCATTGCGCCATATTTCTTTGCAATTGGGAACATAGAGTCCATAGAACTCTGTTTGCCGTTTACCGAGTTGATCAGAGGGACTCCTGCATAAATTCTACACGCACGTTCTACAATAGCCGCTTTGGTGTTGTCTATTTGAAGCGGCGCGCTTAAGGTTCCGTTTAGAGTCGTGATAAGCTCTTCGTAAATAGCCGACTCATCGACCCCCCGCCCGCTGACATTGACATCTATAACCTCTGCACCTGCTTCAACTTGATCAAAGGCTTCTTTTACAGCTATGTCAATTCTACCTTCTACAAAGGATTGTCTAAGCAGCTTCTTGCCGGCTGGGTTAATCCGCTCTCCGATGGTCACAGGTGCATTGTCAAACCAAACAACTTCCGTTGCTGAACACACACCCGCTTTTCTATGTGCTTTGACAGGCTTTGGTGTGTGTGCCTTTAATGCAGCGCTCAGTGATTGAATATACTCTGGTGTTGTTCCACAGCATCCACCTAAGATTTGTGCACCAGCCTCAGCTAGCACCTTCATTTGACTCACGTAGTCCTCAACACTCAAATCATATGAAACACTGCCTTCTACATGTCTTGGAAGACCTGCATTAGGCTGTACAAGTATGGGAACTGTCAGTATTTCATTCATTTTTTTAATAAGTGGCAGCATTTTATCTGGTCCCGTCGAACAGTTGATGCCGACTGCATCTGCACCATTTGCTTCAAGTGTTAATGCCACAACTTCTGCAGGTGATCCGCTAAGTGTACGCCCATTTTCTTGAAATGTCATGGTCACCACTACAGGTAGGCTTGTATTTTCCTTAGCTGCAAGTAGCGCTGTTTTTGCCTCCAACAGATCAGACATGGTTTCAATAATAATTAGGTCTGCCCCCGCAGCTTCCCCTGCAAGAACCTGCTCCTTGAAAACCGCATAAGCCTCATCAAAGGTCATTTGTCCCATGGGTTTTAGAAGCCTGCCTGTTGGACCAATATCCAGTGCTACCAGCTTATCCGGTACAGCCTTCTTGGCAATTTCGACACTTGCTTTAACCACTTCTTCAACCGTGTAGCCCGTATCCAAGAGCTTATACTTGTTGGCACCAAAGGTATTGGTTGTGGCAATGTCAGCTCCAGCGCGCGCATATGTCTGATGAATTTCTGCAATAACCTCTGGGTTGCTCATGTTCAGCAGTGATGGGTCGCCTTGACTCTTAATGCCTTTTTGAATCAATAAACTCCCCATAGAACCGTCAAAATAAATGTGCTCTTTCTCGAGTCTTTTAAATAAATGCACAGTGTTTTCCCCCTCTTCTGTCACAGTTTTCTCTATGCAAGCAGGCATCACACCTGCTGTATGTTTTCTTAAATGGCTGCGAGCTGATTCAAGAAGTGCCGTTACAGATTTCTGCGGAATCATTAAATTGCTTGCAGTTAGCTCAATCCCGATTCTCTTTTGAGCATCAAGATAAGATAAGACCTCTCCCTGAACGTTTATGGATAAATCACCATAGCCTGGACTAAAACGCTGTGTCAGGTAGTGACCACGCTTAGACAGCTCCATTCTATACGCTTCTTCCCAAGCATCCAGCTGCATTTCCAGATAATGCAGACAAACCATATCAAAAATATAGGCCTTAGCCATATCTGTAAGCTGCAATATGCGCATTTTACTTTCAACGCGCGGACCAAGGGTTGCCGACATAATCACACAAGACTCTGCCCCTTCAAGAAAACGCACAAGACTCTTACTCGTAAATGTAATGGCATCTGTATCCACAGTATAGGTTTCTGGTCTTAAGGTACAAGAACTGACTCTTGAAATTGGATTGAACGTAGACAGCGCATCCACCTCTTGAATCAGGCTTTCAATATCAGCCTCCCAGGCCTGAGTGAGTTGAAGGCCTTTCTCTCCTGTAATTTCTTCAATTATCTGATTTTTCAATGTCGAAACATCCATCTTATCAACCCACGACTTCCTCATATTTTCTATTTACAATAACTATTTTATATAAAATATAAACCTTATCCAATGAAGGATAAGGTTAGAGTCGATGCGTTCTTATCCACATTCGTTGGACCACCACGCCATACGGCAGGTTGGTACAGGATCACCGAGCGAATTCTCTCCCCTGTTCTTGATAAGGCTTGATGCAATTTTGCATATAATAACATATCTGATTATAAAAGTCAATGCCATAGGTCATTCGTAGTAAAAACAGAAAGAATGCCACAACGAGTAAAAAAAAGTAGAATTTTGCTGGCACTTTACGTTCATACTTGCGTTCGATATATATCTTTTCTTCCAAATCAGCCTTACTTTTGTGATTGACCATGCCTTCTGCCAAATTACCAATTAAAAAATTCTCTAAAACATCCATAGAGAGGGCTTTATATTTCATCGGAACCCACACCGCGTATTCAGGATGCTGGGCCCTGATTTGAATCGGCAATTTGTTTTGATAAAAGACCCGTTCAATCTCATAGGCCAGTTTTTCATCTGATATAATTCTGATGCATATCCATTTATAACTGTCCATTAATGTCATTTCATCACCTTTTCAATTCAAAATGAATACCTAATCAATCTAGAGGTTGTGAAGGCGGCGACTTATTTATCACCACTAAATACTGAAAATATGTTGAAACAGGGCCATCAAAATCTTTTTCAAAAATGACGGATTCTCTATTAAAGACACTGTCCTTTTCAATCATGCTAAATAGGGTATAGCGCTGATCAATTGCATTCAGGACAGCCTTATCATCAAATTTAAAGAGATCCAAAACATCGACTTCTGATTTTCCTGAGACATGAATCATTCTTTTACAATTCTCATATGTATAAAGTATACTGACCACATGCCCCTGTATACTCTCGCGTTCCTTTTGAATGGCGCTTGCAAACCAATCATACTGCATATGCTCAGACTGCATTACCGCTGGATTGCTAAGCTGTCCAAAATAAGTGGCATCTGGGTCTGTGTCATACACTGATAGAAAGTTATTCACCAAATTTTGACTTCTTTCTTTGTCAAAGTGTTCATTAACAGCTGTACTTGTATGTGCATATGCAACCAGTAAATTATCCAGTGTATGCAGTATTGCTTCTGTATCTTGGCCAAATGTGGCTCGTGCGCCTTCTGGATTTGATATTAAATCCGCATGCAGACTCTTAAAACTCAGCTCCAGATAGTCAAGCTGAGTAAAACCTTTTTCCTGTGCCTGAATAAGTTCTGCAGCCTTATCAAAGCCTTCAAGATCGTGGTTTTTAAATACATCTACTAGATAACCCAGCGCAAACTTTGGCAGGTACTCCATATCAATACCTACAATTTTAAAGTCAATGTCTGAATCTTTTTTAAGCAGGTAGAGCTTTCTAAAAAATGACCGGTTGCCTTCTGATGCATAGGGCGTACCTATGAGGGCATCAAAAACATCGTTAAGGATCACTTCACTGCCTGAGTTCATATAGGCATTTAATCGCTCACCAGCTGTGAATGGCAGTTCCACAAGAAGGTAGTCTACTGATTGTCTCTTGTTTACAGCTTCAAAAAAATATTTATACAGCTCAGCATTGCCGCTAACACCTGGAACTACGCCTGTCAAAAATATATGTTGCCTGTCCAGTTGTTTTTCAAATGCATCCGTCATATACTCCACATCACTCAGTAAAACTGGATGTGCAATTTCAGTTAAATACTGCGTTTCCTGCTCCATCTGATACGAGCGTGAGTTGCCGCGCAGGCCGCCACACCCTACTAGTAAAAGGAGCACCAAAGTTAGTAAACTCAGCTTTTTCACAGTACACCCCCTATTCCATAGAGGTGTTAAGAACCACCATATGTATGTGGTCTTCCAAACACCATTTATTTTTAAATACTTTTTACTTAACCCCTCATAGTAAAAGCCTGCATTTTCTATCATTCTTCTAGAAGGAATATTTCTAGGGATAATGTTGGCTTCAATTCTATGCAATCCAAGCCGATTGAAGGCAATATCCACCATCTTTTTAACAGCCTCACACATATAGCCTCGATTAATTTCTTTTGCATCGAGTCTATACCCAATAAAAGCTGACTGAAAGGCCCCTCGAATAATATTTGAAAGCGCGACACTCCCTATTACCTTTTCAGGCGCGTCCTTTTTACAAATCCAAAGACGCAGTGTATGTCCTGCCTCAAGTCCATCCCGATCATCTTTTATGAGATGTTTCATATACTGGACACTGTAAAACTCTGGTGCACGTTTGACTTCCCAAACCTCAAGAAATCCCTGATTGCGTTTAAAATACTCAAGCAAGCGCGGTGCATCTGACTCTGATAGGGTTTTTAAGATAAGTCGTTCTGTCTCAAATTTAAGCTCCACGCATTTCGCCTCCTCTTTAACCTTTAATTAACATGACTTTAATCCATCTACATTAAAAATTTGCTAGACTAATAACAATAAATCGTTCCCCGGAGTATGGATCTTGTATCCAAGCTCATATTTAAGGCTCCGTATTTCCATTACGGAGCCTTTTTTCAGTATTTATTTTTAAAGACAAGTAAGTTTCTCTTCTAACCCCTCAAGCCTTATTCTAATCTTCAATCCATATTTCAAGCTTTTCAATTAGCAAAGCTTCAGAAGGTCCCAGTCTTTTTATTTGCTCAAGTGCCTGTCCAAGGGCCCCAGTATTTACCGAATTATTCTTCTCAAAATATGCCTCGATAGACTGCGCGCGGTTTTTAGGATCGCCCATTAGCAAATAGGCTACATACCAGTCCTCAATACGGGTCAGCGGCAGAGACCGTCCCTCAACTTCAACGATTTCCAGCACCTCTTCCTGAATCCTTGGGAAGGTGTATATCCAGTCGTTTCTTAAAATTCTGTATCCACCAATTAAATCAATGTCTTGTCCGTCAATATTCATTTCATAAAAGTAACGCGTGGCATACTTGCCACAACCATCGTCTGTTTTAATATTTTTTGCAATGGGTCGCAGTAGGTCGAGTGCTGCCAGTGCATCCTCTTCATGTACCATCAAATCAATGTCCCGTGCACGGTCTACAAGACCATGAAAATAAAGCATGCTGGAAGCTCCTAGACCCCACCTTATATTGTTTTTTATAAGAATATCTGAAACCATAAGTAAAACTGACATCTCCATAAGATGACCTCCATTCTGCTGTGAGTCAATTATAAACCACCTTGAGACGTGTGCAAAGACGTCTCATTAAGAAAACTTCTTAATCGGTTTCAGTGCTGTTTCTGCATAGGGCTTTAGTCTGGCGTGAACACATTCCGGGGTCAATATATCGTAGTGATAAAAATAGACAATTCGAATGTCCGCCTCTAGTGCCAGATTGCGTTTTTTTTCGTCACGCGCCTGCACCTTTTCAAGGCCTTTCTTACCCCCAAAGAATTTTACTGGTTCATAATGCTGTATGCCCTGATATTCAATGCCAATACCGAGCTCAGGAATATAAATATCCAGCTCAAGCCGGTCTAAAAACTTAGGCCTAAAATGCCGTTTGAGTTTATAACCAGGCAGCATTTTCTCAACAATTTTATAGAGCTTTTCTTCTGATTTCCACTTTCCAGCAAGAGGTGCAAACTGAAACTCAGCCCGTATGGCGTCTTCAATATAGCGCCGAACCCTGTTTCTTTGCTTAAACAGTTCTGCACTAAGAGCCTGAGTAAAATTATAAGGAAACTGGGGGTCCCAGACCCTCGGCGTGCCCTTGTCCCAAAGTGCATCATGTGCACTCAGCCACTTGAGAACATCTTCTTTATTTAAATTTTCCATGCCTATATTGTACATCATATCATCCAGCAAATCCGTATATTTATAATCTATGAGTACCTGTAAGCCATCTCGTTTCATATTTGTCATGTATCGCTGGAGTCTTGGTACCACCCCAAACTCATAGTGCTTCATATCCAAGTACCAGCCGTAGCGCTGTCTAAAAACAGTTCCCTCAGAAGGGGGACAAAATACCATCGTAGGGCGCTTGCAATTACACCTATGACACAGCCCTTCCTTAAATGGAATGTGTACCAGCCAATCCATCATTGTTTCTGGACCCGTCGTCATAGACTTGGAAATTTCTTCAACAAAAGTCTTTGGAAAATTCCATACATCCAGATGACGTTCTCCTGGATGTCCCTGAATACGCAAGTTTAAATAGTTTTTTACCGCTTCTTTCATACAAGAACACAAATAATACGGGCTGTCTTCTTCCTTCGAAAATGCCACAAATGCACCGCGCGGGTAAAGTACATACGGATATGGCAATGCTTCTTTAACGCTAGTCTGTGAAGACAGCTTCACGAAGCACTTTTCCTATGGCATCTTTAAATACCAGATCAGCTTTTCCGCTGACCTGTGTATCTGCTTTGTTAATTAAAACCAGCTTCTTTCCTTTGAAATAGTTGACCAACCCCGCCGCTGGATAAACAACCAAGGATGTACCGCCAATAATCAGCATGTCTGCCAGTGTAATAGCCTGTATGGCTTTTTCTATTACTGGGGTCTTGAGACCTTCTTCATAAAGTACCACGTCCGGTCGAACCTGCCCCCCGCACTTCATACAAGTTGGTAGGCTACCACCTAAACTGAGAAAGGCTTCTAAATTATATAATGCACCACAAGACTCACAGTAATTAACATGGACACTTCCGTGAAGCTCTATCACTTCTTTGTGTCCAGCCAGCTGGTGGAGGCCGTCAATATTTTGTGTAATGACTGCACTGAGCTTACCACGCTTTTCAAGCTCCGCTAAGGCTTTATGGGCGTCATTGGGCTCCGCGTCCGGATAGAGCAGATTTTCTTTATAATAGTCATAAAATATCTGTGGATGCTTTCTGAAAAAACTATGACTTATGATGGTTTCTGGAGGATAAGGATATTTATCCTCTTTTTTCTCATAGAGTCCCCCTGCGGTTCTAAAATCTGGAATGTTGCTTTCTGTAGAAGTTCCTGCACCGCCAAAAAAAACGATGCTACGACTTTCATCTATCCATTTCCTGAGTGTTTCAATTGACAAATTAATCCCTCCCGACATCTTATCTTAATGCCTCTCGCTATTTTAGTATACCATTTAATGAAGTTGGTTTTCGAATATTAACAGATACGTACCCTATTTGTCTTGATTCAATATACCCTGTTATTTTGTCTGAATATGTCCAGCAAGTTCTGCACTTCGTATTTTATGCTCAAAAAAAATCCGACGTCTTGAGTAGAGACACAAGCCGCCGGATTCTTTTAAATATAATGATTAACGCTTATAACGCTGCATAAAAATTTCATACCCATTATTTCTGAGGGTGCATGCCGGACACGTGCCGCATCCATCTCCCATTACGCCATTGTAGCAGGTTAGGGTCTTTGTCTTAACGAGATCAAGCACACCCAAATCATCTGCCAGCTTCCATGTATCTGCTTTATCAATCCACATGAGGGGGGTATGGATAACAAATGGATAGTCCATGGACAGGTTGAGCGTAACATTCAGTGATTTAATAAAAACATCGCGACAGTCTGGATAACCACTAAAATCAGACTGAGATACGCCTGTTACGATGTGATTTGCCCCTTTTTGCTTTGCAAGTACTGCTGCAAAAGACATAAAGAGCAGGTTTCTGCCATCTACAAATGAGTTTGGTAAACCCTCTTTTGGCGCTTCAGTTTCAACTTCAATGTCTGTACGTGTTAGTGAATTGGGTGCAAGCTGATTGAGTAGGGACATATCCAGAATATGGTGCTCAATATTTTCTTTTTCACAAATTGACTTTGCGCACTCCAGTTCCTCTACGTGGCGCTGATTATAATTAAAGGTTACAGCAATGACTTCGCCGAACTTCTGTTTTGCCCAGTACAAGCACGTTGTGCTGTCTTGACCGCCGCTAAAAACGACCACTGCTTTTTCATGGTTCACATTGTTGTCCATATTAAACTCCTCTCGCTTCTGGATCCCATATAAATTTATGCATTTGAAGCTGTACTCTGACGCCGCTGAGCTTGTGTTCAAGCATGAAAGAAACAATTGCTTCAGCAGATAATCTGCCAAAAACGGGACTTAAATATATTTGCACTTTGCCTAGCAAAGTGTGCTGGTCTATTACTGCTTTTGCTCGTATTAAATCCTGTTGACTGCCACAGACAAACTTCAGGGTATCTTCTGGAGTTAACAGGCTCAAATTGTCTGTGTACATCTGTGACTCCATGTTAGATGTCGGCAGCTTATAATCCATGGTAAAGGATGGACGATATAGACTTTCACTCAAAGCAGCGATACTGCGGCTCCCATTTGTTTCAATTTCAACAAAATAGTCTCCCGCTTCAGCAATGTCCTTTAATAGACTTTCCAAATCCTTTTGTAAAAGTGGCTCACCACCTGTTAATGTGACATTTGAAGCACCAGACGCTTTAATATAGTCAACAATTTCTGCGCTGCTGAGCAGTGTATAAGGTGCATTGTCCATACAGGCCCACTGCGTATCACAGTAGGAACAGGTCAGGTTGCATTTTTGAAACCGTATAAAAACGGCCAGTTCTCCGCTTTTTCTACCTTCGCCATTGATGCTTACAAACTTTTCAACCACCTTATACATGATACACCTCTTCATAAACTGCTGAATTGTTTGGTGTTTCAAAAACTTCTATGCGCAGCACATAATAGCCCTTTTCCTTAAACTGATCGTAAAAGAACTTTGACATGTGCTCAGCCGTAGGACGAAATGGCACTTCATACAGGGCAAAGCCTTCGTCTTTCATACAGGCAATTGTAGCTGGCTTTAGTGAGCCTTCTTGATAGATTGTTTTATGGTCAAGGGCATCTGCCATGGCCTTTAAATCCTTTTTCAAATCTCCAAAATCTACAATCATCCCTTCAAGATGACCGGACCCAATCAGTTTAGTTGCTCCAATTTCAGCAACAATGCGCCATCTGTGTCCATGTAAATTTGCACATTTTCCATCGTATCCCTTTAAAAAATGGGCACTGTCAAAACTCGCTTCTGACTTTAATCTATACATTCAATGACCTCGCTTTTTAATTCACTTGATTTTAACTTTTCTACCCCTTTAGCAAAGGCGTACCAACAACAGCCTATAGCCCCATTAAACTGCGGATCTTCAAGGGCAACGACCTTGTCATAGGCCTCCTTTAAATAGTGATGCAGCGCTCTGTTGTGTGCTACGCCACCACCAAGAACAACGCGGGGACCCGCAAACTGGACCAGCATTGGCCGAATACGTTTATACAAGGCAAAGTTGACACCCGCGCAGAGGTCTGCTGTAGTTGCACCTGCGGCAATGTGACCAATCAGCTCGGATTCTGTAAAAATTGCACAGGTCGCATTGAGATCGACCGGGCTTTCATAATAGCTGCCCAATGTGTCTAAATCAACTTCCAGTACGTGTGCCATATTTTCAAGGTATCTGCCACATGAAGCGGCGCATTTATCATTGAGGGTCAAGTCTGTCATAATACCTTTTTCAACCTTTGCGACCTTTACATCTTGTCCGCCTACATCAAGCAGCGTAAAATCTTTAAGGCCTGACTGGTGTACTGCTCCATAAACGTGGGCCTTGACTTCATTTATTTGTACAAAGTTCTGAAGGTCTGTATTATTACGCCCATAACCGGTGGAGACACCCAAATCAAAATGCCCTATTCCCAGTCTATCTGTATCAACCATCAAGCCTTCTTTATTTATGCAATAATCTCTGTAAAACTGCATTGTACTGATTTTTTTTCGGTATAGGATTTTGCCGGACTCCATGAGTAGAATTTTGACTTCCCGACTGCCCATATCAATGCCTAAAACGCGCATGATTCAAACTCCTTCTTGTCCTTAATCATATCGATAAATGCTTCAAGACGCAGTTTTGTTCTGGCATCGAGCACATTTAGTTTATCCCCTTCAATTTGTAGAACGGGTACGTCAAGCTCAGCCTTAATCACAATATCTTCAGTGGCTTTATGACAAAAGGCTTGCGTGTAATGAATCACTGCATCTATATCCCGTATTTGAATCTGGCGATCAATCTCATGTATACGCGGTTTCAAGTCATAGGGATAGGTATAGTCCAGATACTGGTGTGCTGTACTTGTAGCCTGTTTCCAGCGTGGAAACATGAACTCACGCTGTACTTCGTTATAAACAACACTGGCATTCTGTGATTCAATATAGTCGTATAAGTCCCCTTGCATAGGCGGAACACCAATATAAGCTAGCCTAACAGCACGCTTCTTTGGCTTACGCTTGCTGATTTCGTCAATTTTCTTTTCCAGTGTATCCTGGTAGACTTGTGGGTTATTCATAAAATCACTGAAATTAACCAAATAAAGATGGTTTTCAAATCCAGACGCCTGATTGGTTTCATAGGTCAACTTATCAAGCTCGATGCCAAGGTTTCGAATTTCCCCCAGTTTAATACGCCATTTCTCAACTGCTTCTGCTTCAGCGCCAAGTAATGACTGCAGTCTTTCGACTTCTTTTTGCATGGCACTATAATCTTTCGCATGATTGAATCCAAACGGGATCATCTGTACACCTTTTCGTTCAAGCACTTCAAGGAGCACTTTGGTGTTGGAACAATCTCCTTCAACAACGCCGATGAGCGTTTCAATTTCGTTTTCAAGCACAGCGCCATATATGCCCTTGATCCAGGCGCACATACTCTTAGGAAAACCGTCTCTTTCAGCACGTTCAATATAGGTATCGTATTTCTCAGAAGTTATAAATAAATTATTCATGTCAACAGGCACCATACCTGCTGCAAATAAAATTTCAGAAGGTACAGTCGTTGTGATTCCAACTTTTTTTAAATTTTTATATTCCATTAGGCACCCTCCCCGGTGCCTGTCTCACTTGCAGCTTTATCTGCATTTACCTTTAGGAATGCATGACAAGCACAAAAAAAAGGCTGACATCTCTATCATCCTTCTCATTCTCATAAGCCCATAGCAAGAAATCCCCAAGTAAACCCTATCTATGATTTGAGATACGGCTTAACAAACGGACTTGTGCATTTCTTTTTTACTCCACAAAAAAACGTGAGCACATTAGCCCACGCAAAAAATCCGCCCAAGTGGGGCAGATTCTCCTATTCGGAAAGTATTGGCCTAGTTTTGTTTTGAGACAGGAGGTTTACGAACTGTCTGGGCTTAGCCCAATTATTAAATTAACGTTCAGATTATATCACAGGACCCTTTAGGATGCAACTGTAATCAAGTGCCTCTTATCCACTCAATATCTACTCAAAATTTTTAAGTGCAATTTCAATCAGCGTAATAATCTCTTCCAATATATCGCCTTCATATAACCACTGACTATGGCCCGGGTCGCTTTTCACATTTATTTGACGCACGGTCGGTGCCTGATGATGCATATCTGGTACAGGCACATCAAAGACGACCTTAAAAGCATCTTTTGAATCGATCAGTTTCATTAATCGCTTTCCAGAAACGTGAATAAATGAAATGCCATCCGCTTCTTCAAGCGCATCAAAATCAGTACCTAAAAGTCTGCTGATCATCTGTACATACTTTTTCCCTTTTCCGAAAAAAACATATGGATATGACATCGAATCCCCCTCTTATTTCCAGTCCGTTAACGCTTCTTGCCCGTCTAAAAAGCTAAAGAGCCAGCCTCTCTTTAGAGATGCCTCTCTAGAAACACCTTCATCCTTATAAGCCAGTATCATAGTTCGAATATTTTTCGTAAAATATACAGTTTTAAGCATCTTAATACGCTTCAAATAACTGGATTCCCCCACACGTTCTCCAGAGAAGTTTTCCCATAAAACCGCATCTATCATCCCGCGGTCCATCAGTTCAACATACTCAAACCCTCTGTTTTGAATTAAAAGTGTATCTGGCCATTTTTTTCGGATTTCACTTACCAAATCATAGTAACCCAGTGCTTGATTTATGCGTGCCTGACCTGCTTCCAGCAAATTGATGCTGTCCAGGGTATCGAAAAAAACACCATCCATGCCAAGGGCCATAATTCGCTTGTCTACTATATGAAGCAATAAGTCTCTGTAGCGCGCCTTTGTTAAATCACCCAATGGATTGCTTCCGTTTATAACTTGTGCTCCAGCCTGATACAAATAGTCTGACGACTGGATTTCACCCAGTATTTCAGCATCCCAAGACCCAATTTCAGCAACGCTGATGTAACCAATTACCTTAACATTTGCTTCCTGCAAGCGCTTAACCATTTCTGGGTCAAAGTGTAGCGCTTCCACGATTACCATGTCGTATGCCTTCATTTTATCCAGTACGGCTTCGTCCATAGGGCCATAATAAATACGATATGTATCAACTTTCGAAAGCGGAGAACGATATAGGAAAAAATACAGTATAACGCCCAGCATTATAAGTACAACAAGAAGGCCTTTCATTTTCATAACACTGCACCCTTTTCCTAGATTTTTCTCATTGTTGGAGCGAAGTGCGCATGCACAATATGTAAACAATGTACTTCGCATTCGCTCCTAGACTAATATCCGACTAGAATACCATTGTATCGACACTAATGTCTTCAATAGCACTCAGTTCTTTTTTGAGCGTTTCAACTTCGTCATCTTTTCCAGAGATAAATTCCAAGATTACCAATCCTTTAGAACTACAAAGATTTCCTGCTTCATGAAGTCCCAGTCTGGTCTTGATAATACACCCATGCTTTGTTAAAAGCTCCTGCACCTTAACCGCATCTGCTTCTCGATCACCAATCTGAATACCCATAATAATTCTTGACATCATTTAACCTCCCTATTCTTTGTATGCTCCTTTCGAGCGTTTATGAAAATACATATTTTTATCAGCTTGATGTATCAGTTCATCCGGTGTGATTTTTGATCCCGGATGATATTTTGATAAACCATAGCTGAAATTGGCTTCCCAAGGAAACTGCTTAGACACATTCACTTCATCTATCCATTTGAGCGCCCTTTCTAAAATATCCTTAGCCTTTTTACTATCGCAATTTGGAAAAATCAGAAAGAACTCATCTCCACCAACCCTTACATGGCTATCCGCTTCCCTAACATACTTCTTTAGCGCTTCAGCAACCAACAAAATAAGTCTGTCTCCATCATCGTGTCCAAACCGGTCATTGACATCCTTTAATTTATCAATATCAACAAAGGCAATGGTAAGCGGTTGATTGTTCCTATCTGCAAGTGCCATATGATTGAGTAGGACTTCAGTGCCTGCCCATCGGTTTAAAAAACCAGTTAACCTATCACGGGTTGCCTGAATCTTAAGCGCATATTGAGCCTGCTTATACTTGTGATACACATACCCCAAAACCATGGCTGCAACACTTTGAATGAGCAGAACATATATGAGTATGCTTTTCATTTCATTTTGACTGTTCATTCGAATCCCGTCAAGAGGCGCACCAGACAATACGGAGACTGCTAAAATGGTATCGAGCTGATTCCCTGCTTCGTCTATCCAGGTTAGCCCTTTAACACCATATGGCAAGGTTTCTGTACAAGGTAAGCACGACCAAACAGCTATGCTATCTGACTCCCTATATATTTCATGATCAGGTCCAGAAAGGGTATGCAATCCAGAACAGTCTTCCAAATCACAAAATTCCTGATTTTCACTCAAAATGTTCTTAAATTGTTTACTTTCAGGTGTTGCGACATTGACGTGATAGCTAAAGCTTTTCTCAATACTTTCTTTTAAGTCATAAAAGTCTTCTAGTTCCAAACTAATGTAGAGTATACTCTTTAAATCACTCGATACTGTATACAGTCCCACTTCACCGCTTTGTCTAACTTCAACGAGCACCTGACCCCTGCCTCGTCCAAGTAAAAGGTTGAGCTTTGCAACTGAAAGCTGCTCAGGTGCACCCGCAATTAAAACGGGGTGATTTTCATTATCTAGTCTTTTTATGAGGCTTCCTTCTAAATCAAATACAATGAAGCTCGCATATTTGGGCTTGTGGTTGAGCATCTTATTCAGCGTTTTTTCGGGCAGATGGCTTGCATCTAAAAACGATTGACCACTTAAATTCTTATTTGTTGCATACCAAGTCAAGTCTGCAATCGCTTGATGAATTTCGTGACGCACTGTGCGTGTTATCAGTTCGCTTTGAGACTTCATTAATTCAGTTTCCAAATTTATTTGTCGGTTAATATTTGTACAATAACTATAAAAAATGAGCGAGAAAGATATTATCCAAAATATGATTAATAATATAAATCCTTCCTTTATAAAACTTCTGTTGATTTCTTTGGGCATACAAGCACACCCTTTTCACATGTAATTTGGCACTGTGTCATCAGGACAAGAACCACCCTATTTCCTATATGGTATTTTCATACCCCCTATTATAAATTTTATGAATATTTATCAAATATTTTTATAGCCTATTTAAGATGCTATTTTGGGGTAATATATGAGTGAGGAGGCGGTTTAATGAGCACTAGAAAACATGACACGAGCCATATGCACGATCGCAGCAGAGGCATGGTCAGGGAAAAGTCAAGAACGCGTTACATGGAAGAAAAAAAAGAAATGGAACACGAATTGTCCCATCACCGCGAAGAAATCACCAAGCTCCTGAATGAAGATTTCAGGCATTTTGAAACCTCCAGATACCGCGGTCAATACGTTGTCAAATTCCAGCATCCGGACACCAGACGCATTGAAAAATTGACCTTCCATTATGAACCAAACTTCAGCGAGTTGGAATCTATGTGGACAGACCTGCAACACCACTAATCATTTAGAACAGAACACACAAGCACTGCGTAATAATTTCGCAGTGCTTTTTTTTCGTGAAAAGACAAAGCAATGCACAAAAACAGAATCAAACACTCCAGTTTGTGTAAACACACTGGAGTGTTTGATTCTGTTTTTGTATATGGCGCGTCTAGCGACATGGGCAACCGATTAGGTTGCACTGTTTTGTATATGGCGCGTCTAGCGACATGAGGGGCCAATTAGGTTGCACTGTTTTGTATATGGCGCGTCTAGCGACATGAGGGGCCGATCAGGTTGCACTGTTTTTGTATATGGCGCGTCTAGCGACATGAGGGGCCGATTAGGTTGCACTGTTTCGTATACGGCGCGTCAAGCGACATAGTGGTGCAAAACCCACTAGAAAAGGCGCCCCGTGCACACTCAGTGCTCTAGAGACGCCATATCTTTATTTCTTTATTAATACCTTTATACGCTTAAGCAGCTTCTTGGATTTCTGCCTTTTCAACAGTGCGTGACTTAAGCATAAATACTGCAAATGCACCTACTGCAACAAATATTCCTACTGGGATGCCAATGCTTTCGCCAAATCCAAATCCTTCAGGTGCCACAACAATGTATGAAGTAATGACCGCTGTCATGAAAGTCGCTGGAATGGTCGCAATCCAGTGCAATTTGTTATGCTTCACAAGATATACAGCACTTGTCCAAAGCACAATGGTTGCCAATGTCTGATTTGACCATGCAAAATAACGCCAAATGATTGTAAAGTCTATAAAGCACAGTGCAATACCAATTGCAAATAGTGGCAGAGCAATTATAAAACGCGATGCAATAGATTCCTGCTTCATTTTTAAAGCATCTGCAATTGCAAGACGTGCACTTCTAAATGCTGTATCACCAGATGTAATCGGTGCTGCAACCACACCTAGAACAGCTAGAATACCGCCAACAGTCCCCATAAGTGTTGTTGAAATATCATTGACAACAACTGCAGCTGAACCCGCACCAGCAAGCCCTTCTGTACCACCGTAAAAACTCATTGCGGCGGCTGCCCATATGAGTGCAATAATTCCTTCTGCAATCATTGAACCGTAGAATACACGACGTCCCTGTAACTCATTGCCAATACACCTTGCCATAATTGGAGATTGCGTTGCGTGGAAGCCACTTATAGCACCACAAGCAATTGTAATAAACAGATACGGGAAGATGGACTTAGCGCTTGGATGGAAATTGGTAAATGAAATTTCCGGAATGGCGTAGCCCTGTGTAACGATTCCCCACATAATGCCAACACCCATAATAAGAAGTGCTGCACCGAAAATTGGATATACCTTGCCAATCACTTTATCTACTGGCATAACTGTTGCTATTAGATAATACACAATAATCGCACCTAAGAAGATAAACTTATTGATGCCTGTCATGTTTTCAAGTAGTCCAGCAGGTCCATTGATGAACACGACGCCTACAAGAACAAGCAGTACAACGGAGAATAAACGCATAACATTTTTCGCAGTCATGCCCAAATACTCACCAACGATTTCTGCAATGGTTGCACCGCCATGGCGGATGGAAAGCATACCCGCAAAGTAATCATGCGTTGCTCCTGCGAAAATTGAGCCCAGCACAATCCACAGGAAGGCTACCGGTCCCCATAACGCACCTGCAATGGCGCCAAATATTGGACCTAGGCCTGCAATATTGAGGAACTGAATGAGAAATACACGTTTCCAGTCCATCTCGACAAAGTCGACACCATCATTTTGCTTAATAGCCGGCGTTTGACGATTCTCATCGGCTCCAAAAACCTTTTCAACGAATTTTCCGTAAATAAAATACCCCATTACAAGTGCTACAATTGATAAAAGAAATGATACCATGTTTTAAACTCCCTCCCATTTGTTTAAGTCGGGTACATGATATCAGAAACGTTTTCCTACACATTCTATTCAGGGTGAATTATCGTCTTTCAAATATGAAATGCACAATAATACACATTAAATACATTCTTAAATTTGACTGGCATTTCTATATTTTCAGTCTTTTCTTAAATGCCTTTACATTGCTCCTACTCACTGGAATTTTCTCTTTACTGCCCTCTACCTGAACAATCAAAGTATGGTTGAAATAGGGACTCACTTCCGCTATCTTTTCAAGATTCACAATAAAAGCACGGTGGGTTTTGAAGAAGGATTTTGACGGCAGTTTTTCTTCAATATTGGTCAAGCTTTCTGTCATATTGTACGTTTTTTCGGCAGTATGGATATATACCGTGTTCTCTTCTACATTGCAGAAAAGAATATCTTCTACATTAATAAACACAATTCTATCTTCCTGTGAGATGGGTAGTTTCTTCAATACACCCTGATCACCGCTCTGGCTGGCAGAGCCTTTATTTATAGACTCTTGAACCTTCCCCAGAGCTTTGTATACACGTGCCTCTTCATAGGGTTTTAAAAGATAGTCTACAGCATCTTGATTAAAAGCCTCAAGTGCATGTTCTTCATATGCTGTTGCAAATATAATCACTGCACCTGTACCTAATCCGCCAATAGCTTCTGCCAGCTTCATTCCGTCCATTTGAGGCATGTTAATGTCTAAAAACACAGCGTCAGGGTGATGGTTTTGAATAAACAGGAGCCCCTCTACAGAATCTGTAAATTTGCCAATAACCTCTGCCGTACCTGACTCTTCAATAATATATGCCAACTCACTGAGTGCAGGCATTTCATCATCAATAAGCACAACCTTTAACATTATCTCCCTCCAGAAATTGGTACTGAAAAGTATACGCGCGTTCCTTGATCGGGTTCACTTTCAATATATAAATTCGCTTCATACAAGCTCTTAAGCCTATCGCGAACATTGCTTATACCTATGCCGCTTGCATCTTTTAAATTATCCATTCTATCTTTAGTAATGCCTACACCATCATCGCTGACCATAAAATGAACTTTTTCGTTTTCCTTATGAATGCTGATTTTAACCGTTCCCGGACCTTGTTTGTTCCGAATACCATGACGTACTGCATTCTCAACAATAGGCTGTAAAATAAGTGGTGGTACATCGAGCTTGACATCTGGATCAATATCATACTTAATAATCAGTTTCTCTGGAAAACGCGCCTTTTCTATTCGTAGAAAAGCCTCAATGACACGCAGCTCATCTTCAATTGGAATGCGCGTGGCACTGTCCTTAAACCCGCTTCTCAAAATGACACTCAGTTCTTGAAGGAGTCGCCTTGCTTCACTTGCATCTGTTCTGACCAGTGACATGATGGTGTTAAGCGAGTTAAAAAGAAAATGTGGTTTGATTTGAGCGCGCAAGGCCTTAAGCTCCGCTTCTTCTCTAAGGGACTTCTGGTGCTCTAAACTACTGAGTTCCAGTTGTGTTGTAAAAAGATTCGCCAAGCCTTTAACAAGTTCTTCATCCGATTTAGTAATCGAGTTTTTCTTGTCTTTATAAATTTTAAGGCACCCAATAACACGGTCAAACATTTTTAGCGGTACCACAATCACAGAACTCACAATTTCTTTTTTGATGAAGATATCCGCATGCTTCCCACCGCTGTTTGACTGAATTCTCCCAGTGTGAAGACAACGCCGTGTAATTTCTGTACTAATTGGTGTGCCCGCCCGGTCCATATTGACATCTTCTCCGACCAGTGCCAAAACACACTTTTCATCTGTTATTGCAACTGCCTTAAAGCCTGTAACGTCACAAATAATCTTACAAGCAGCCCTAGCCGTTTCCTGGTTGAGCCCTTGTTTAAAATACGGTACTGTTTTGTTTGCAATATTGAGTGCCATCTGGGCTTTTACAGCTGCCGCTGCATCATTTTCATTATAAATTTGCTGAACAATAATAAGAAAAATAGCAATTCCAATGGCATTGAGGAATGTCATCGGCATAAAAATGAGCTGTACAAGGGCATAGGCCTGATCAAAAGGTCGTGCAATAAGCAAAATAATCAGCATTTGAAGGACTTCAACAAAAAGTCCTAGTATGAGTCCCATCACCCATCTGTTCCTGCTCTGCTCAAAACGCTTTTTACACACACCACCAATGACACCACCCAGAAAAGTTGAAATACCGCATGATATTGCTGTTAGTTCCCCACCATGAACCAAGAATGCGCGATGCAGTCCGGCAATTAGGCCACTCAGGGCACCAACCATTGGCCCTCCAAGTAGGCCCGCTAAAACAATGGGTATGGTCCTTGAGTTGGCAATTCCGCCTCCTACCGGCGTTCCAAGAAGGGTCATGGCAATACCCAGTACCCCCCACATAAAGGCGAAGAATACGCTTTCCACCCAGGTGGATTTATCTTTTGTCAAATAATTTTTGAATAGAACTGTCTTAGAAATGAGAAAGGCAAAGGTGACAATTAGGCCTAGTCGTTCCATTAAATCTATAAATAGTGTTGTAATCATATTTTACTCCCCGTTACACAGTAATTTGTAAGAATATTATACCACCATGCGCGTGCTGGGGATAATGCCTCTGTCCATAATATCAACAAAACCGCCCCATTTACATCTGAGGCGGTCTAAAATACTTAAATAGCTTGACTTACATATTCTTCAATATCTTGTATAAACTCAAAAGCTTCAATTTCTTCTTCGGGTATCTCAATTCCAAATTCATCTTCAATTGCATCAATAATGCGCTGTAAATCATTCGAATCCAGATTCAAATCATCCGAGATTGACAACTCTGAAGTAACTTCTTCCACTTCGTCATACTCGACCATTTCCGCTATAATCTCTCTTATAAAATTCAATGTCATAATTTCCTCCCACATTTGAACATGAATTTTAGGTGCTCATTTATCTACACCCTATCTTATTTTTAACTCAATTGACTTTCAAGAAACTGCTTTGTTATATACCGTCCTCCAACTGCTCATAAATAATTTCAAGCGGTATAAAAGGCCGGCAATGAAAAGGCTTATTCCACGTTTAGTCTAAGTTTAATTTGAATATAATAGGTTTCAGTCAAAAAATCAACACCTTTTTTTCAGCTCAGATGTCAATTTTATAAATAGAATAGTGTGCTTTAAAGCAATCCTATGAGCAGTAAAAAACACCCTCGACCATTGAAGGTGTTTTCACTGACTAAATTAAATGGATATCGCTTTTCTATTTTTGTAATAAACCGGTGTTAAACCCGCTTTTTTTGCCATTTCTACTGCCAAATCAAAATGATTTGCAATGGCATCTTCCACATGGCTATCAGATCCAATCGTTACCGTTTTACCGCCTAGCTCTGAAAAGCGCTTATAAATTTTAAGAAGTTCTTCTCTTGCTTTTACATCTGACAGACGACGTGTGCTGATTTCCATCGATTTTCCCTGCCGTACCAGTTCCTTTAAAACCGCTTCAATTTTTTCTTTGAACTGGTCATAATATATTTCAGGGTCATCATATGGGCTGTACCTTGCAATATAATCAATATGTGCAAGGGCATCAAAATAAGTGTTGGCACGAATGCCCTTTAACATGGAATCAAAATACTCTTCATAGGCTTCTTGCTTTGTCATGCCCTCATAAAAAGCATTGTCATAGTACTCATATGCTGTTTCCATATCGTAAGGTGCATGCGTCGATGCGATAACAAAGTCAAATGCA
The DNA here is from genome assembly GCA_963676345.2 of uncultured Acidaminobacter sp. Taxonomy (GTDB): domain Bacteria; phylum Bacillota; class Clostridia; order Peptostreptococcales; family Acidaminobacteraceae. The sequence goes on along the minus strand of CAXXTS010000006.1, from coordinate 659,909 downwards.
TGAGCCTTTACGATAGCTGTGTTTTCTTCAACCGCTTCTGTACGCAGACCCATTTCAATACCCAGTAAGACCTTTTCAGATCTGAATGGCTCGTAGGCTTTGAAAAAAGCCTCGACATCAAACGTAAAGTCATCGCCCCTAAATGGGTTAATGTCCATATGATCTGTAATTACAATTCCTACACCAAGTGCTTTTGCACGCTCGATCCCCTTTTCAATGGGCATTTCGCAATCACAAGAAACACGGGTGTGTACATGCGAATCAAACATTATAGTTCACCTCCAGTGGCAAGTATAGGGTAGATTATACCATAAATAAACCACTTGGCGCATAGCGTATTTGATTCAAACGTTTTCATGTTCATGCATGTAAATGAGACTTATGCACGCTCCTTTTCATCGACAAAAAACATAGTGGTCTGCCCTTTTCCTTTTACATTGATTGAGCCACGTTCTATAAAATCATATTTATGAGTGCACGCTTTTATCTTTTCATAAATACGGGCAGAAACATTGATTTTCATGGGTTCAGAATTACTTTCCATTCTCGAGGCAATATTAACCGTATCGCCGAATAAATCATATATGTACTTTGTCTCTCCGACAATGCCCCCTACCAAGTTGCCTTGATGCAGACCGATTCTAAGGGCCCATTTAATTGGCCAAATTTTATTTCTATCTGCAATGAAATTTCGAATACGTACGCCTGCATCCACTGCACGTTCAGGTGCATCTGTCGAGGCATCATTGAGTCCCCACACGGCAAAGAAGGCATCCCCTATGGTTTTAATCCGCTCGCCTCCAGACTCTATGACGATTTGATCAAAAACCTTGAACATGCTATTCAGTTCATCAATTAGAGTTACAGGGTCTACTTCCGAAGCCCTTGAGGTGAAATCTACAAAATCAGAAAAGAAGACAACAACATCCTGAAACTGCTTCGGTGCACTATATCCCTTTTCCTCAAGTTCAGTTACAACACGCTCTGGCAAAATATTGTTCAGTAAGGATACTGACTTTTCACGTTCCTTCTTAATGGTTTCATTCGCAAGAGACAGAGCCTCGTTTTGTTGTTGTATTTTGTGAAAAGCTTCCTCAAGCTGACGCGTCATTTCATTGAATGCAACTGAGAAGTCCCCCATAAAATCGACTTTATGGTTAAATGCCCCCCCAGCGATTTGTTGAGTCACCCATGTTAAATGTTTTAAACTGGCCTGTAAGCTCTTAAAAGATTGGAGTATGACCATTTTTCCTTCTGACGGAGGCACGAAATCAAGTTCTCCGCGCGAGAGGGAAAAACTGAATTCAGAAACCTTGTTAAACTCTTCAACCATCTTGTTAAAATACTCATATAGCTGGCGCACTTCGTTTTCTGGTAAGTCTTCTGGAATTTCCAGTGTCTGTGTCCTTTTACCACTAATAAGCAAATAAATACCTTCAGTTATCTGATCTATGTATCGCTCGTCGACTTGTATCATATTTATACATCCAAACTCAGCTGTACATCAAAACGACAGACACGGTCTCCTGAGCACCAGCAGTCAATTTCCTTAACACTAAACTCTTTTTGTGTTTGATCAAACAGCATACCTGCTATAAAGCCTTCATCATACACACAAATCTCTTCTCCTGTAACTTGGAGTCCTGAGCAGTCTAAATCTTCAGCGACCGTTAGGGTGAACTTCATCTGTTCCATGTCCGCTTTTTCAATTCTAAGAATACCAATCTTTAACGCTTTCATGGTTTCCTGTGTCGCTTCAACAAATGCATCAAAGCTTTCCTTTTCACCAATTACATTTTTACTGAACTCTTGACCTGCCCGTTTGCCCGCGTTATAAAATATCTCGTCCGTATGCTGGACGCCAAAATTCTTGATCATTTCGTCACGCATTGTAAATTGCATGAGTCTATAAACATCTACCTTAACATATTCTCCAAGGTTAGGACGTCCAACCTTTACATCACCAAGCATATTCCACTCAAATTTCGATGTTGTTCTTTCTTCTTTAAACATAATAGCCCCCTTTGAATTCTTCTTTCTGGTCTATACTTTACCCGTTTATAGACACATTAATACCATTTATTCATACAAAAAAAACCATTGCTTCTGCATCCATTTCGAACCGTACCGTGCAACCTCCGGTTGCCCTGGTCGCTAGCCGGGCCATTTTGATATTCATAGAACCGTACCGTGCAACCTCCGGTTGCCCTGGTCGCTAGCCGCGCCCAATATAAAAGAGTATAAGAACCTACAGTTAACCCTATCGGCTGAACTGTAGGCTCTTATACTCTTTTATGCTGTTCTTTGTCTTTTCCGTAAAGAAAGCACATCAGCTATGCTGATATGCTTGGGAATTTTGGGGGTTATTCAATTGCAATATATTTTGATTTTTCTTGAACTTGTCTCTTTTGAATCTCGATTTTCAAAATGCCTTCGTCAAGTTTTGCTTTAATCGCCTCAGGATTCATATCTGCTAAAAAGATGTTTCTTGACATGGAACAAAACCTGCGTTCTCTATGAATGTAATGTTTGTCTGTCTCTTCATTTTCTTCATTTTTCTCAACAGAAATATTCAGCTTTCCATCATCTACAGATATTCGAATATCCTCTTTGGAAACACCAGGTAGTTCTGCTTCTACCAAATATGTGTTTTCTTCATCCTGAACATCAATCTTAAATGTGTCTGATGATAGGCTTCTTCTTGCTGGCCAAGTATCGGAAAAAAAGTCGTCCAGCATGTTTTGAAAATCTCCAAATCCTGCATTCATCAAATCATTTCTTCTCCTATTGAACGGAATAAGTCCTGACATGAATCACCACTCCTTTTCATTTATTAAATTGACTACAACTTTGAACCGCTTTAGCACTCTGAAGCTTCGAGTGCTAATTTCAATTATAATGTACCACTCAGCCTATTATAAGTCAATAGAGTTTGAAATAATGTTACGCTCTGTTCACGATTAATTAACACTTTCAAGATATTTATAGTACTTAATGTCATCCTTACGAATATGGTCTTTAATCAGTGTAACCATTAGAAACTGATACAGCTCTGACGGTTTTATTTCCTCTCGAGCAGCTCTTGAATATAAATCTTCTGCCTGTCTTAAAAGCCCTATATGCAACTGCGTGTGCTGGCTAATATCCGGATAACCAGCTTCTCTAATTATTTTCATTTCACTTTCAAAATGCGCCTTCATTTGAAGAATGAAATGTTCAATCATTCTAAGCATTTCATCATATTCATTTCTATATAGAGCGGTTTCAATGATATCGTTACAGTGATTCAGCAGTGACTTGTGCTCTTGATCAATCGTTGCGTTATTTGAGTTCCATATGCTGTCCCATATAACTTTAACCACAATTTCATCGTCGCCTTTAGGCTTATGGATAGTCACCCTATTTCGACCATCATTTTTTGACTGATACAGGGCTTTGTCCGTTCTAGCAAACCAGGACTGAATATATTCATGAAGAACCCACTCAGCACACCCGATACTCGCCGTAACGCCATACTCTTTGCAAATATCTATGTTTTCTATACCAATCCTTATCCGCTGAGCAATTTCTACTACGCTCTCAGCATCCGTATGCGGTAAAAGAATGATAAACTCATCCCCGCCCCATCTTGAAAATACGTCTTCTGATCTAATGAGGGTTTTAACCGTTTCAACCACCTGAAGGAGTACGCGGTCTCCTGACGCGTGCCCATACGTGTCATTGACTTGCTTAAAATGATCAAGATCAAAATAGATAAGTGAGAGAGGATATTTGTGACGCTCTGCCAAGTGAAACTCATCTTCCGCACGCTGGTTAAAGTATTCTCTCGTATAGACACCTGTGAAGCGATCGCGCATATATTTTTGCTCAAGTTCATTTTTGTCTTTGAGAACTGAGCTGTACTTTATCAACCACTTATAGAGCATAAAGGCAATCGTGCCATTAATTATGAGTGCAGTGAACCCCTGACCTAGCTTAAGATAAATGTCATCCGTCCACCCAGAACTTGGAACTGAATATACATCCCATCCGCCCAAGTTCGCATTTAACTTAAATTTCAATGGGTCTTCACTGAGTACTACTGACTGACCATAAATGATATCATCAGGTTTATCTGGGCGCGTAATTAAGTAAGCCACCTGATTTTGCTCAGCAAAATCGTCAATAAACTCAAGGGCTTTCTCTGCCCTAAGTACAATACTCACCATGCCCCAATATGTGTCTCTTTTAAGTAGAGGCATTCGTACAATAATGCCACTGCCGCCCTGAACCAAGTCAACTGGTCCCTGAAAAAGCGTTTCTAAATTATTTTTCACTCTAAGCACGGCCTCTGACTGTCCCGGTATTTGTGATAAATCAACACCAATAGCGTCCTTATTCTCTTCTACGGGATAAGCCCACCTTATGGTTGTGTCTTCAAGAATGCCTATGTTGCGAACCACATCCAAATGATCTTCTAGCAAGTAGTCAAGATACGTGTAAATTTCCTTATCCGTGTAAACCTCTCTCATTTGAATATATGCAGAGAATCCAGATAGTAAACTGATGTTTTGATTGGTAAAATCCTGCAGTTCATCTACCAAATTGTGATAAACAAGAGACACTTCAAACGCCTCTTCCCGCTTTGATTGCTCATCAAAACTGAGTATCAAATATATTGAAATGACCATTAGAAGAATGAAAACGCCTGTACTGATTAAACGGACTATTTTCTTTTTAGTTGAATACGCATTCAAAGAAATCATGCTATCCTCCAGTGCGGTTTGAATGATGCCTATAATCTTGATATTTAAGTCTTATACCCATAAAAGTTCTGTTATTCCAATATTTATATCGTTTTTTGAATCATCAGTCATAATCGAGATAAGGCTGTTTATAAATTGGTGGAATATGGTACAATATTTCTATAAACCATACATAATAGTAGGAGGTAAAAGAATGAAAAATCTAAAAGGCACACGAACAGCAGAAAACCTGCTCAAAGCTTTTGCAGGCGAATCTCAGGCAAGAAACAGATACACATTTTATGCTTCAATAGCCAACAAAGAAGGCTTTAAACAAATTCGAGATATCTTCACCGAGACTGCTGACAATGAAAAAGAGCATGCTAAGCGCTTCTATAAACTGCTTCTTGAAGGTCTTGATGATGATCTGCCAACTATGATTGATATTCAAGCAGCTTATCCAGTAGCTCAAAGTACTACAAAGGAAAATCTGCTCGCTGCAGCTGCTGGTGAAAATGAAGAGTGGGATGTGCTCTATCCTGACTTTGCTAAAATTGCAGATGAAGAAGGCTTCCCTGAAGTTGGCGTAGCATTCAGAATGATTGCATCTGTCGAAAAACATCACGAAGCACGATACAGAAAGCTTGCTGAAAACATTGAAAAGAACCGCGTATTTGAAAAAGAAACTAAAACGACTTGGAAATGCGGAAACTGCGGTTACATCCACGAAGGTGAAAAAGCACCTGGTCAATGTCCTGCATGTATTCATCCACAAGGGCATTTCGAAGTTGAAGTCTGTAATTACTAATTAAAGCATGCAAAACGGCCCCCATCATAAATCTGAATGGGGCCGTTTTTATTTTGGGCAAATGGGTAAAATCCTTTTAGGGATGAGTAGAACATGCAAGATTAATGATGTGTTTATTAAAGTTGGGAGGTCATTTATGTTTGAATGGAAAGAAGATTTTTCTGTTAAAATTCCACTACTCGATGAACAGCATAAAAAACTTTTTGAGATTGGAGAAAATGTGCATTTGATGCTTACACGATCTGATGATGAAGACGCCTTTGCCGAAATCATCACTCAAGTAAAGGAACTCATAAAATACACAAAATACCATTTTGAACAAGAAGAACTGCTGATGAAAAAATTCAATTTTGAAGGCTTGGATGCCCATATTGCCGAACACGGGCAATTCATACACTACATTGAGTCACTAGACTATAATCAAATTGACAACCATCAGGTGCAAACACTTACGGATTTAGTTCAATTTCTAGCTAAGTGGATATTCAAGCATATTATAAACACCGATTTTCAGTACAGTGATACTATTCAACACGGCCTTGCAAATGTGCATGCAACTGAATAATGTCATGAGGATCTATTAAAATTCTAATGTATAAATAAAAATGGCCACATGTGCACGTTCATAATGCACTGTGGTCATTGATTTTGCTTTTGTAAACACCTATACACCTTATTCTGTCAAAGAGTGTTAATCGTTGATATGGCATTCTGGTTTATACATGTTTTTATAAAGAGCCTATAATCCTGTTCAGGAAGATGACATCTGGACGTTTCACTTCCATAAAATGAACGCCACATCTAAACCTGAAATTTTGTTCTTCTGATATTGTATAACTGCACCACATTACCTTTACTTTAAATTTTCTAATTTTATCCTTGTACTTAAGATTAAGTGTTAAAATCGTATCTATATCTATTCTGCGGTTGCATAGAAAACCTAATCCACTGTAAGATATATCAACGATTGATATTATAAGAGGCTTTGTTCTCCCTTCTTTTGTTTCAATACACTGACCACAAAAAACTCTATTCTCGTATTCAAATCGCTGGTAATGTCGATTATGACTATTTGACTCATAGATCATAGAAACCCGCCCTTATTTTGTCTTTCACGTCTATATTAAAATCACTATTTGGCGCATTTATGATTCAACACACCACCCCTTATACACGATCTTGTAATTTCCTATGTTTCTATAAAATATTCATACCATTTTACTTTCAAATTACTCTGAATCACGCGTTAAAAATTATTTTACTTCATTTTCTCGTTCTGAGCGCTTGAGTTACAATCCGATAGCGCATCATGTCATAAATGAAGGTATAAAAAAATGAATGGACGAACCATCTTAACTTGCGCTTTGATGGGGTCCATTCATTTGTTGGTTTTTCAAAAACTAAACTTTATTATTCGTCACTCGACTTTATTCTACGTGAGCAGACTTTATTTTAAGTTTACAACAAATAAAACTATATCCAAATAATCTATTCAACTGTAACCGACTTGGCAAGGTTTCTTGGCTTATCAACGTCATTGCCACGCGCAAGCGAAACATAGTAAGCAAAAAGCTGCATAGGCACTACGCTGAGAATTGGTGCGAGGATATCCAACGACCTTGGAATCCAAAGCACTTTGTCTGCAACCTTTTCTATTTCTTCGTGACCACGCTGAGCGATAGCAACCACATAGGCACCTCTGGCCTTCACTTCTTTAATGTTTGACAGGGTCTTCTCAAATATCTTCTCCTGCGTTGCGAATGCAACCACCAGTGTTCCTTCTTCAATCAGGGCAATTGTGCCATGCTTGAGTTCACCAGCTGCAATCGCAAATGAATTGATGTAGGATATTTCTTTTAGCTTCAAAGAAGCTTCAAAAGCTGTGTCTACATCAACACCACGTCCCATAAAGAATACACTCTCATTATTGAACTGTGCATCTGCTAAATGCTGCACTTCTTCATAATTGTCCAGTACACTTTGAATCGCTTCAGGCATCTTTTTTAGTCCGCTGAGCAGATCTTTATACTTAACGTCATCAATAGTCCCTCTTAGACGACCCATATGCATTGCAATCAGATAGAATGCTGTTAGCTGAGTTGTATAAGCCTTTGTTGACGCAACGCCAATTTCAGGTCCTGCCCACGTATAGAAAACATCATGTGAGTCCCTCGCTACTGATGAACCCACTACATTTACAATGCTTAAAATACGCGCACCCTGGCGTTTTGCTTCTCTAAGAGACTGGAGCGTATCTAGCGTTTCGCCGGACTGCGAAACTGCAATAAAGAGTGTTTTATCATCAATAAATGGATCTCTGTATCTGAACTCAGAGGCAACATCTACTTCAACAGGGATCCCTGCCAACTTCTCAATAGCATACTTTCCGATAAGACCTGCATGATAGGCCGTTCCACACGCAACAATATATATTTTATTGTAGTGGTCCAGATCTTCTTTAGTGAGCTTAATACCATCAAGTACGATGTTATCATCTGCATCAAGGCGTCGATGCAGTGTTGCATGTACGCCTGTTGGCTGTTCATTGATTTCTTTGATCGTGAAATGCTCATAGCCCTCTTTTTCCGCAGCATCTGCGTTCCAAGTCACTTCAAACACATCGCGGTCAACCTTCTGGCCGAGTGCATCAAATATTGTAATATCGTCTTTGGTCAGAAGAACTGTTTCATCATTCTCTATAAGATAAACATTTTTTGTATACTTTAATATTGCAGGAATATCGGAAGCAAGGAAATTTTCATTCTCTCCAAGTCCTACAATAAGAGGACTGTCTTTTCTAACTGCGACAATTTTGTCTGGTTCGTTTTTACAGATTACGCCAATGGCATAGGCGCCTTCCATTTTCTTAACTGCGCGGTTAACAGCCTTTAGCAAATCGCCTTCATAATATGTTGCTACCAGGTGGGCAATGACCTCAGTATCTGTTTCTGACTTAAACTCAACGTTCTTCTCTTCAATCAACCATTCTTTGAGTTTCATGTAATTTTCAATAATGCCGTTGTGAATAACAGCAATATCCCCCGACTGATTGAGATGTGGGTGTGCATTTAGAACAGATGGCTCGCCATGTGTTGCCCAGCGTGTGTGGCCAATGCCCACATGTGCCTTTAGTGGCTCTTTTTCCAGTAGATTTTCAAGATTTTTTAGACGTCCCTTGCATTTTTTCACTTCTAAATTATCATTTTCTTGACTATATACAGCAACACCTGCTGAATCATACCCCCTGTACTCCAGTCTTGAAAGACCATTAATCAGAACCGGAACTGCCTGATTCTCTCCAATATACCCTACGATTCCACACATAATAATTCTCCTCTCGAGTTTACACTTGAATTGCACGCTCGAATTATTTGCACTTCCCAACGCATTCATACCCCATGTACTTTGCCTAAAGTCAAAGCTAATTTGACCCTAATGTGGCGGTACAATACATGCTAGAACTGGGTTTGTTAAGGTCCTGATATATGGTGAAGGATTCATTATTCGTATTAGAAAGCGATACAGTCGTATGCTCTTTAATACTTTGTGTCTAATAAATAGATTGACAGATTTTTTTCAAAAAGGCACAAAAAGACCGCATGGTCTTTGTTTTTTGCATAGAAAAAGTGCATACGCTTAATAGATGCACTTTGTTTTAAGCCCATTTTCAATTCTCATCTGCCTTGATTTGTGACATTGATCACTCAATGCTTTTGCAAGACGTTAACGGTAATGAGTTACCGCAGGGCACCCGCCGAATGTTTCGATAAACCCTGTCCTCGTCAACTGACATCTGTCAGTCCTGGCGCTTCTTGTCATTAACTTGTCAACCTCTTAAAAGAGCCTCCTCACCTAATACCCTATTTTTACAAATAACTCTAATTCAGTATAGCAGAATGCGTTTAAATTAGGAAGTAAAATTTTAAAGTGTCATCCATTTGTTACCACTTAACCAACCGGGACAGAATTTCCCCTGTCCCGGTCCATTTCCCTAATTCGTGGTTTCAAACTGATGCCCACAACTTTTACAGGTCACTCTGACACGGCCAGCCCCCTTAGGCAACCTCATCTTCGCCGCACAGCTTTCACATTCAATTACACTGTAGTCAATCAGCTCTTCAATCTTTTCCTTATCGAATCCAACCACCATTTCGCCACCAATATTGAACGCTGGAACGCCCATAATCCCACTGTTTTTCAGCAGGTCACGCGCCTCGGTATCGACACTGATGTCTTTTACAGTAAACTTGTATCCCTTTTGCATAAGATATTCCTTTGCGGCATTGCAATAAGGACATGTCGGTGTTGTGAACACAATAATTTCCTTCATGGTGACCTCCAATCCTTCTCACAGCTTAAAGTCTATAATTTAACAGAAAGCAGTTTATTGCATGCATGACACGCATGCTTGTTCATTAGTATATTTACCTGAGAACCGTTTCTTTCAATCACCTTTGCACCACAATTTGGACAATAGGTATTGCGATCGATTTCAGGAACATTTCCCAAATAGACATATTTTAAATGTTTCTTAGCGATAGCTTCGGCTTTAAGCAGAGTGTCCAATGAGGTCGGCGGCTTATCGTAATGATGTGCTGGATAATACCGATTGATATGCAGTACAACATCAGGGCTGACATCTTTCAGCCACATAGACAAAGCCTCTAACTCCTCTACTGCATCATTTTCTCCTTCAATCAGCAGAAGGGATACTTCCACATGAACCGTATTGGCAATGCGGCGTATGGTTTCCATTACCGGTGCTCTCTCTCCGCCACAAACCTTATGGTAAAACCTATCACTAAATGCTTTAAGATCTATATTAAATGCATCAATATATTTTAAAAGCTCATCAAGGGGATCAGGCATGATAAACCCGTTGCTGACACAGACTGTAGACATCCCCAGCGCTTTTACACGCTTAGCCATATCCAGCATAAACTCATAATTAATCGAGGGTTCATTATAGGTAAATGCAATTCCTATATTATCTGGATTTTGCTGCATCATTTCTATCAACTTTTCATTACTGTAGTATTCTCCCTGAGGACTTTTCAGTGCAATTTCTGCATTTTGACAAAAACCACATTTGAAGTTACACCCAGCACTGCCTATTGAAAAAATGGTTGAACCTGGTTTGAAATGATAAAGTGGTTTCTTCTCAATTGGGTCAAATGCAGCTGAAGTCACAAACCCATATGTTTTCGCAATAAGCTGGCCGTTGTCATTGACTCGAACCCTGCATTTTCCTGCATGTCCCACCTCAATAATGCATTGATGTGGACACAGTTCACAGTGAATCCGATCTTTGGTCATCACTTCATAATATGCTGCTTCGTGCATAATTACATCCCCTTTTTCTCTAGTAAATGCGCCCCGAACTCATATCTTTTAATAGGTACATACGTGAGTACCCCATCGACTCTTGTGCTTTCAAAAACAGTTATATATTGTACTTTAAATGTCTGTGCCGGTACGTGTATTTCTCTTTTTAAAGTATCCTCTTCTTTTTCTAACTTGAGTTGTCTGCCAAGTGTAATATGCGGTGTATACCCATTATCACTTATGGATATGCCACTCCCATTAAGCTCATTTTTCAAATGATGGTAGACCTCCGACAGGTAGTAGCTTCCCGAACCTGTTCCAACCCACCCAACTCTCCTATTCTTTTTTTTGAAAAAACCAATACCACCCAGCTCCATTTGAAATGGTTCATATGCGCGCGCAGTCTTCTCAGTACACACCATAACGTCTTTAAGTGTCTGTTCACTTATTTCACCTAAAAAATGAACAGTAAGATGATAGTTTTCAGCTCGGGTATAATTGCCTCGACTGGTCGAGCTTTTAAGAAAACCTGCGGTGCGCTTGAGTACGCTACGCGTTTGCTCATCCATTTCTATGCCTATGAATATTCGCATTACTGTCACTCGCTTTCTGTCTTAGTAATCATATACCCTATTTTTCTCAGGTTAACTATGTCATAGGAACGTATAACTGAAAAAGAAATGGGCGCGAAAAGCATAAAAGGGTCTATGAACAAATTGTATTCAGTTGTAAATACACATACCGTTCATGACCCTTTATCCATATTTTTTGCACGCATAAGGAAGTTATAAAATAAAATTAAATTATGTACGCCTTATATGTGATATATGAAATACTTCAAAATGAATATTCACATTGAATTATGCTTCAAATGCTTTAGCAAAGTAGTATAAGGACTTCACACCAACACCTGTGGCACCATACTGTGTTAACCCCATTGACTTTTTCGTATAGCTTGGACCGGCAATATCTAAGTGGATCCAAGGCGTTTGCCCTACAAACTCACCAATAAATGCCCCAGCAGTAATCATGCCAGCTTCTCTAACCGCATTTATAAGATCCGCTTCCTTATGCTTAATGGTTTCGATAATCTCTTCGAAAAGGGGCATGCGCCACATTTTCTCCCCAGACTGAGCACTGGCTTCAAGCATAGTTGTCCATAGCGCGTCATTATTTGAAACCGCACCGGTTACACTGGTGCCAAGAGCAACGACCTGTGCGCCTGTAAGCGTTGCTATATCAACCACTTTTGTCACTTTCAAATCTTTAATGATGTAGTCAATAGCGTCAATAAGCGTTAAGCGCCCTTCAGCATCTGTACTCTTAATAAAGATGGTTTTATTGCCTCTGGACTGAATGATGTCTCCAGGTCTATACCCACCACCAGATATCATATTTTCGCATGCTGCCACAACCGCTGTAACATTAACACCCAGCGCCTGTGCAGATATAGCAGAAATAGCGCCAATAACTGCCGCCGCACCGCCCATGTCTGTTTTCATATCAATCATGCCGTCTTTAGATTTTAGGGAATAGCCTCCTGTATCGAATGAAAGTCCTTTACCCACCAGGCCTAATATTTCATTTGGACGCTCAGCATCCCCTTTATATGTCATGACAATAAGCTTAGGTCTATTTTCACTTGCCCGAGCCACTGTCAAATAAGCTGGCATGTTGAGTTCTTCTATTTCCCTTTCCTCATATACGCGAACTTCAAACCCATGCTTTTTACCGGCACGCTGGGCCTGTTCTGCAATCTGGTCGGGCAACATGGTATTGGCTGGTTCATTAACAAGCATACGTGCCAGATTTACCGTTTCACCCAGTTTTAAACCCTCTTTTAATGGCTCATGCAAAGAGCTTACCTCCGGAAGAATGACATTTAACACCAATGGGCCTTTTGGAGGTTTTTTATCCGTTTTATATGTATCAAATTGATATGCCGACTCTGAGAGCGCTGTCCCCAAATCACGCAAAAAATAAATTTTGTCCTCTACGGCTGAAATATCATCTAGAATTAGATCCACAGGTACATGCATTTTCTCTGTAAATCCTATAATACTTTTAGCCAGTTCTATAACAGATTTCAAAGAGCAATCGCCCGCCTGTACAACTGCACCTGTCCTAAGCGCCCCATTATCCAACCACGCGTTTTCAAATATGGCACCCGCTTTCTTTTCAAAGCATTCTGTTGCTTCAAATGCACGCCTGAGTGCATCAAAGCTCGGATCTGGCACACCACTCAAATGACCATCTTCGTGTTGGAAAAACACAGTCGCTGAATCACTTGATCTAGATGACCTAAGATTAATTTTCATAATATACGCCTCCTCTGTGTAAGTTTCATTTTATTATATCATGCGGCCCATACCTCATCTGGCATTTTTATCCTTTCTTTTGTCTAAAAATTCAAAATTTGCGTTATAATACATAGTATAAGGGCATAAACAAAATGGACAGGAGGGATACATAATGAATGACGAACTACGCGTACTTTGCTTGTTAGAAAAGGATTTTGAAGACTTGGAACTCTGGTACCCCATACTCAGACTTAGAGAAGCAGGTGTAGCAGTGGACATAGCAGCTCCTGAAAAAGATAAAGTCTATTATGGAAAATATGGTGTTCCTGCAGAACCCACACATGCGCTTTCTGAAGTCAGTGCTGCAAATTACGATGGCCTGCTCGTACCCGGCGGATGGGCGCCAGATAAACTACGCAGATATGATGAAGTCCTTCAGATTGTTAAAGAGATGGACGGCTCAAAAAAGGTGATTGGACACATTTGCCATGCGGGATGGGTACTCACTTCGGCTGATATTGTAAGAGGTAAAAAAGTCACCAGTACACCTGGTATAAAGCACGATTTGATTCATGCCGGTGCGACATGGTATGACGAACCCGTTGTTGTGGACGGACATATCGTATCAAGTAGAAGACCACCGGATCTTCCAGACTATATGAAAGCCTATCTGGATGTCCTTCTAAAAAAATAAAGCATATAAAAAGTCCACCAAACCACATTTAATGTATGTGACCTGGTGGACTTTCTTACGCGTTTAAGTTCATTATTTAATTCTTCCAGAACGAAGCAGTGCAATGATGCTGGACATATTCTCAAGTGGCTTATGCGTTGCCTGCTTAAGCATAAATGTTTCATGTGCCTCAGCTGATTTTTGAAGCATTTCATCTGAACCCATTCCAGCCAACCTATACAGATTCCACAAGTGAATGCCGTTGGGACTCGGAAGGGCATCATCTGTTATTTGAACCGGATTAAAGAGCAATCTGCTATGCCTGATGTCCGTCATGGCATAGCCACCTGTTTCCTGTTTGAAAAATCGCTCACAATATCTGGCAAAGGTTTTAGCTTGTAAGGAGAATTCTGGCATTTTAGTTGCCTTGAAAAGCTCTATCATACCCCATATTAAATAGACGTAGTCCTCAAAAAATGCGGGACCAAGAGATGCGCCATCAATCGTCCCCCGCTTTAAATCTTCAGGGTTGTCATTTCCACCGACCGCATCCAGTGCAGCCATAGCGCTTTTAATGTAGTCATCCTCTTTTAAAATTGCGCCCATACGGGCTAGCGCGGCAACCATCAAGCCATTCCACCCGGTCAAAATTTTCTTGTCAACTTCTGGCGGCTGGCGTTTTTCGCGGTATTCTTTCAACTGACTGTGCACTGTTTTCCAAAGTACGCTGTCCATTTTTCCCTTACAATGAATTTGATTCGGAATCCATTTTCCTTGAAAATTAGGGGTGTCGCATACACCAATCAAATTTGAAACAGGCCCTTCTAAGGCCTCGCCAACTGCCTCAGCGACCTCCTCTGGTGTGAACAGATAATAAGCACCTTCACCATCAATGGTCACTGCATCTTGTGCAGCGTAGTAGCTACCTGCTTCTGAACGGAGTTTTTCATTTAAATACTGTACTATTTCGTGGGCTGTTTCAGCATAACCAATTCGCCCCGTCAGCCGGTAAGCCTCTGTGTATGTAAAGGCAAGCGCTGCATTGTCATAAAGCATTTTTTCAAAATGCGGCACGATCCATTTCTCATCTGTTGAATACCGCATAAACCCAAACCCGATTTGATCATAAATACCGCCCTGACGCATCATCATCAAGGTGTATTCTCCTGCACTTCTAAGTGCTGGAATTTCAAGTGCTTCACTGGCATAAAGGGCTGATAACACATAATGCGGCACTGGGAATTTGGGGGCTTTAGAAAACCCGCCATACTGGGTATCATAGTTTTCAAGAAGCTGCTCTGCGCATTCTCGAATTACAATATCCCGGTCGGCATGGTATGTATAGCGTGTCTTATTCACTTCGCTTACACGTCTATGAATTTGCTCACAGTATAATACCAGCTTTTCCTTTTGATTTTCATATAGAGATTGAGCCTGATTGAGTATTTCAATAAAGCCAACCAGGTTCCCCTTTGTAAATTTAGGAATATAGGTTGCAGCAAAAAAAGGCTTCCCATCCGGCAATAATATCATATTAAGCGGCCATCCACCACGACCCATAATCGCCCTTGCATATGCCATATATACATGATCAATATCAGGGCTTTGCTCCCTATCTACCTTTATTGAAATGAAGTTCTTGTTTAATATCTCGGCCACCTTTTCATCTTCAAAACACTCCCGCGCCATTGTATGGCACCAATGACATGTGCTGTATCCAATACTTAAGAAAACAAGCTTTTCTTCCCTGCGTGCACGCTCAAATGCATCATCAGACCACGTTTCCCAATCAATAGGATTATGTGCATGTTGCTTCAAGTAGGGGCTCAGTTCATCTGTCAATTTATTTTTAAATGTTTTCATAACATCACTCCTTAAAGAACCTTTCAAGATCATACATACCCTTGTGGGATATATCTCAAAACTCAAACAAGAAACGTGATAAAATATAGACAAATTCAATTAGAGGGAGTGACTATATGATAGCAGTACAAATTGCAAGCAATACTGAGTGGCAAGCTGTTTGTAATCTTTATGATATAAGCGTCTTGCACGGATCCCCTTATGGCCCTTATTTTGATACAGAGTTTAAGGGCACACCCTGTCGTATGTATTACTCTGGGTACTCAAAAACAAAAGCTGCCGGTGCAGCACAATACGCGATTTCCAATTGGTCCGTGTCAAAAATTTTTGTATGCGGTACTTGTGGCGGTGTAAGTCCTGCCCTACACCCTGAAGACATTATTATAGCAACAGAAACGGTCTTTTATGACTGTATTGACCGATTTACCCACCAAGACGATCCCTTCTTCCCATATTTAGATACCCACTTGCCTCAAAACAAAGTGGATAACCCTTTAAACACAATCATTCACTATGGCCGTATTGCGACGGGTGATCAGGATATTGACCTCATCGTCCGTAAATCACTGGAGCCACTCGGTGTGCTCGCGGCGGACTGGGAATCGGCCGCAGTTGCACACATCTGCGCTCTGAACGAAATACCCTTAGTGGTTATTAGAGGGGTCTCTGATATTCCCGGATATGAAGGTGCTTCTATAAAAGATCAAGCCGAAAGCTATTACACCCGAACCCCTCGTATTATGGAAACTATTTGCAATCATATTTTGCCGCAACTCATTTAAGGACATAAATAAACCCAGATAGCACTCTAATTAGTGCATACCTAGGTTTTTCATTTCATATTCATTTCTCTTCATTATGTAAGGGTAAATCTGACACTCTACTGTTTAAAAAATATATCCAGCGCTGGTTGAAGCGGTATACTTAAGGTTTTCATTTCATCTTCATAATAGTAAATCATGAAGTTTTCATCTGTAAAATAGGCTTCTGGGAAGGTCTCAGCAATTGGATGTGCTTGTCCTTCTGACAAACTTGTTTCTACAAGTTTAATAAAGGCTTCCTTATCTTTATCCTCTAGAGCAGTCCAACGATTGTGGAAAAGGATTGGTTCACCTGTATGCATATCCACAGTAAATGTCGTAAACAGTTGATAAGTGTTTTCTCCGTCTCCAGATGGATCTGTCACAAAATCAAACTTTATTGAAATCCAGTCTTTAGAAAAATGAACGACTTCATATGCATAATCGACTACATTTCCTTCGCCTGCAAGCAGGGCATGTTCTGATTTAAAAGCCTGTCGAATGGTTTTGTTGACACGCTCTTCTGTAAGCTGGTCGCCAATTCCAACAACTTGCGGATAGGCAATTTCCATATTGACAGTACTACCTTGGACTTGTAATGACACCTCTTTTTTAACTTCCTCAAATCCGAACTCAACCACACTTTCAGATTCTGTTTTTTCTATTGTCTGAGCAGGTTCGCTAGACCCACTGCACCCTGTAACAGCCAGTGCCATAGATAAGCAAATAACCCCTGCTATGATTCCTCTGCGCATATTTTCCCTCCTGATAATTACTGGTCAGAACAATCATACCAGATTTCAAAATATATACAAGCCAAATGGGGATTACAATTTCTTTTCAAATCTATTGTGATTTCGTCATGGGTATTACTAAAATGATACAACCCTGAATTTTGGACATAAAAAACCCGTGTCTTAAAGTCAACCACTTTAGACACGGATCAAAACACTTAAGTACATACAGTCTTTACCCTGTACGATTTTATGTATAATCATTCACTTATTCCAGATCAATTCAAACAATTACTTGATTTCTTTTTTTACTTGCTCTGGCATTTTAGGCTGGTACAGGAACGACATACACATTGTGTTCTTACTAGATTCAATAGCTGATTTTGCAAGTCCCTTAACAATTTTCAATGTAGTTTCTTTCATGTTTAACACCTTCCTTATAGTATTCAATGATTAAAGTAAACGCTTCAAAAAGCATTCCATACGCAAAAATCCCTGTATACCATGGGTTAATATGAAGGGCTGTAAAAAGCACCAATGCCATGATATACATAAACGACACCTTTAATGTCAGTGTTCTAAACTTCAAACGCTCTGTTTCAGAAATAGGCCTGCTTGAAACTGCAACTGGCGCCTTCCAGTAATAAATTACAAACGCAAGGAGTCCAACTGCAACGCTTAACCAAGGACTTTGACTTAAATTGATAACAGCAGTTAAATATATTGCCATTCCCATTAAAAGTGCAAATGTCATAAAACAACGAAATACCGTCTTGGAATGATACCCGCCAGCGAGTATGCGCAGTGAACTAAATGCCATAATGAAGACAATGGCCTCAAGAACACGTCCAAATACAAACGCAATCGCTAAAACGCCTATCAACTCAAAAATGGATATTAGCACTAACTCTACACCAAATTGATAGCTTGGAAATTCATCAAAATTGATGATGCTACTTTCTATTAATGCTCTTGTAATTCCTCGCGACATATCTGTTAGCATATGACACCTACTTTTCTTAATATTTCGTCTAATACGACTATAGCCATTTTTATTTCCAAAATGAAGATGTTTTGCACATTCGGCATCTGAACGAGCATAATCGGACATGTTTTCCAGTTTTGTAAGCTGACTGAGCATAATTATTCAGTACAAATAGAAAAGACACATCCGTTTGTTTCAGATGTGTCTTCTAATTTATTTTTTATATTTCTTATGTATAATCAGATATAGGTTTTCTTAAGATTTATCAAAGAGCGGCAATGCAATATTGAGTAGAAAGACATGGTCTTCGCGGTCAATACGCATAATTCCACTGTATTTCTCTACGACAAACTGGATGTTTTTTAACCCATACCCATGATTCGATTCATCTGACTTGGTGGTTGAAAGGTCCTCCTGAATGCGGTTTTCAATATATCGATTCTTCACCTTGAGTACCAAATGCTCCATTTCTATATAGGCTCTAAGCTCTATGCCTTTACTCTCCTCACTGAGTAATCCATTGGCTTCTATGGCATTATCAAGTGCATTTCCAAGTATGATTGAAATATCGATTGGTTTAATACTCATTTTATCAGGTACATCAATACTGCATACGAATGGGATTTTTTCATCTCTCATGATTTGATGCTTTGCACTCAACAGGCTGGAAATACCGATATTGCCTGTACTAAAAGCTACATTAAATTGCTCTGCCTGATTGACTAGGTCTTCAGCGTAGTTACGTGCTGACTCAACATTACCATGTTCCAGCATGCCATGGAGGCAGCCAATATGATGGTTAAAGTCGTGTCGCAGAGACTTCATTTGCTTATTAATCCCTTCTAGGTTTTTAATATAAAATATTTGACGCTGGTATTCATCTTCTTGCAGTTCCCAGTCGTGCTCCTTCATTGAATAGGAAATCAAATCATCGGTCATTTTTAGAACCAAATAACTCAATAAGAATATACCGATGAGAATACCCATCATAAATCCCACATCATTTGAAAAAGCACTCTTATTTTGAAAGTATATATCTCCTGCTAAAACAATAAAGGCTGCATTAATCAAAAGAATAACAATCAATTGAAAAAATTTCTTTTGATCAAACCCATTAATATCTCTAAACTTTCTAATCAGAAACTGTGCTACAAGGAAAAATATGCTTCTTGATAGCAATCCGAGTAGAAGTCTTAAGTATGGATTCTGAATAATGATTGCACTGTCCATATCTAAAACCAATGTGGCACAGGCAATGACCAACATGTCACATACAGAAATGATAATAAATGCAAGTATAAAAAGTATAAATAAACTACGCAGCTTCCCTCTAAAGATTATACTCAAGGCAATCATAATTGCTGATAGCTTAACAAAGAAGGACTGAATGGTTACAAGGCCTAAAAAAACCTCCATGGAAACATTGAATCCGACTAAAACAAGCACCACAAAAAAACTCATGTAGGAGATTTTAAAACGGTGCTCAAAAACCTGAGAGAATAAAAAATAAAGTGTTAGATATTCAAACAGGTGTAAAATTGATTCCAGATATTCTGTATAATCGAGCAAAATGCTCCCTCCCACTATTTAAATAGTCTATCCTCTATTTCATTCTTTATCGTTCTCAAATAACTCTTACTGACTGGCAGCTGTTCAAAATCTTCTTTGAAGGTAATCGCTTTATTTCGATAAGATGATACATAATCCATATTAACGATGTAACCTTGATGGCACTGTGCAAATGAACTTTCTCCAAGTTCCTGCTTCAACCCTTTAAAGGACCCGTAATACTGAATTTCTTCATGTGAGATCGTATGAATGACAATTTGATGTCCTGATTTTTCAAAAAAAACGATTTCATCATAAGCTAAGTCCACCATGCCACTTCTTGTTTTAACAAGCAAGCGCC
The DNA here is from genome assembly GCA_963676345.2 of uncultured Acidaminobacter sp. Lineage (GTDB taxonomy): Bacteria > Bacillota > Clostridia > Peptostreptococcales > Acidaminobacteraceae. The sequence continues at coordinate 639,788 of CAXXTS010000006.1, read as the reverse complement.
TGTTTTTTTCATTTCTCAACTTTATTTCCTGTATTCTTCTTGTAATATCAGTAAAAAGCATGTCAAACTTATTTTTTGTTAAAGGTTTTATGACATAGTCAAATGCACGCAATCCAAAAGCTTGAAGCGCAAAGTCCTTAAATCCGGTTATAAAAACTATAATGGTATCTGCATTCATTTCACGAAGCTTTTTTCCAGTATCTATACCATTGAGTTTTTCCATTTCTATATCAAGAAAAACAAGTTCGGGCACATCCTCTTCTACAATTTCCAAAAGCCTTTCTCCACTGTTTGCTTCCACAACGGAAAACGCGCGCTCACCCATGACACGCTGTAAATGTTCTTTTATGATTTCAATTTGTCTCGGTTCATCGTCACAAATTGCTATACGCATGGTCAGCTCCTTACTCGTTCCATCACTTTATTATGTACATTACCCATAGATATGCTTTTATTGTATTATCTTCAAGATAATAATAACAGTGTCCAAAGTACTGAATTCAATAAATGCGTTTTTTCCTATAAACGAGGTATATATTAAGAAATTGTAACTTTTGACTTGGAGGCATTTATGGACAAGTACACTCAATCAGCACTCTTTGGCATATTGGGATTTCTCTCTTTAAACTTCTCAAAACTCGGCACCTTGTTTATAGGACTATGCGTTCTGTTTATCCTTCATGGCTTTGCGCTTCGCTTTGAGCGGTATCCACTCCCTAGAAGGTTCGCTGGTAGGATTCACCACATAAAACGCTTTAGAAGGACATATAGCACCTTTGAGATACTCTTCTCAATTACATTACTCGCATGGTTCATGCTGTCACTCATTATAAACAGCCCTATAACGCTTTTTATCATTTATACAGTGCTTATTTTCATATTGCTCACATACAAAAGCGAAATCATCGCTCAATATGTTGAAGACGAGATACCACCATTTAAGTAGTACTTTTATACCAGACACTGCATGTAAAGTAAGCTATACTCCCTATACTCTTAGTCTATACTGATTTCAAAGGTTTTTAAATACCCCTATGACTTTTTCCTATAAAATAAGCTATTTTCCGTTTTGTGTAAAACTTATAACACTGGTACGATATAGACTCATTCTGAACCTAAACATTCTTTTCAAAGACCATAAATCCTTAGACAGGTCTTTATAAGGATTCGATAGGTCTTTTCGTACTTGTCTTGTTACAATCAAAAACACTAGATTGCCTTATCAGGTAATCTAGTTTTTTTTGGTGCGGGATGAGGGACTCCCTCCGCTTCCTTCGGGCGCTCTCAGGCCTAGCTCACGCGCTTCTTCCACCCTATTCGGGTGGCGCTTGTTCGCGTTCGAGTCCTATTCAGAACCAAAATAAAAAAGCACCCATTTGGGTACTTTTTCATTTTGGTGCGGGATGAGGGACTCGAACCCCCAACCAACTGGTTCGAAGCCAGCTACTCTATCCGATTGAGCCAATCCCGCGTATTTACTTGTCGCTCCTCTAGTTGGAACAATATTCATTATAGCAGTAAAGCCTTGTAAATCCAAGTCTTTATTTGCACTTTTAAGTAAAAAAACAATTCTGTCTCTTCAATTATATATACTGCTGATCTATGCTCTAATTGACTTAAAGGCATACTTGTTTTTTGCATAAAAAAATTCCTGCATTCCTGCAGAAATTTTACTGTGGTGCGGATGAAGGGACTCGAACCCCCACGGTCATACAACCACAAGCACCTGAAGCTTGCGCGTCTGCCAATTCCGCCACATCCGCATATAGTTTTTAGAAAATTCAGTTATGTGTGTTTAAAAAAATGGTGACCCATCTGCGACTCGAACGCAGGACACCCTGATTAAAAGTCAGGTGCTCTACCGACTGAGCTAATGGGTCACATTTGGCTGGGGATACAGGACTCGAACCTGTGAATGACGGAGTCAAAGTCCGCTGCCTTACCGACTTGGCTAATCCCCAATGTGGTACTTAAAATGGGGCGGCTGATGGGATTCGAACCCACGAATGCAGGAGCCACAATCCTGTGTCTTAACCACTTGACTACAACCGCCATATATTGGCGCGTCAGCAGGGATTCGAACCCGGGACCTACGGCTTAGAAGGCCGTTGCTCTATCCAGCTGAGCTACTGACGCGTATGTACAATTTCTAGAACGAATATTAATTAACATCATGTGTTAGTTAATTGGTCGGGGTGGCAGGATTTGAACCCGCGACCCTCTGGTCCCAAACCAGATGCGCTACCAAACTGCGCTACACCCCGTGAAACACTCGCTCCGTCAACTGACAAAATTTATTATACAGGAGTTATGGGGTAGCGTCAACACTTTTGACAAAGTTTTTTTAAGTCTGTGTAAACTACCTCTACACAAGTGTTTACAACGCATACACCCACTTCGACCGCTCCAACTCATTAAAGTTAGACAATTTCCAATATTTCCGCTTCGGCGTTTTTAGACGATAAATCGAGTATTGCATAGCTATTTTTGTATTTTCCCTTAGGAACACCTACACTTCCTGGGTTGATAAATAAAATACCATCATCGACTGCAGTCATTGCCAAATGTGTATGTCCATATACAACTATATCAGCTTCGATTTCTTTTGCACGATAATATAAACGCATTAAACTATGCTTCACATCGTAATGATGTCCATGCACTAAAAAGATTCTATGTCCATTTAATTCCAGAACCAGTTCAGCCGGTCCCTCTTCAACGTGTCCTATATTTCCTCGAACACCAACCATTTCTATATCAAACTTTTTCGAGAGCTTCACCATATCTGCATATGTGTCACCTGCATGAAGCATTAAATCAATGGAACCCATTTGACGGATTGCTTCCTCAGCAAGTGTAACATCGCCATGTGTATCGCTCATAATGCCTATTCGCATTCTAAGCCTCCAAATATTTGTCCAGTTCAACCTTTAGATTTTCCAGTGCCTTTGCTCGATGGCTCAGTGCGTTCTTCTCACCAGCTTCAAGCTCAGCAAAAGTCTTCTTTAATTCGGGAACAATAAACAAGGGATCATATCCAAACCCATTGCTTCCCTTTGGCGCGTGACCAATTACACCTTCAACTTCGCCTCTTACCACTATTTTATGCCCATTTTTAAACAACATTGTAAGGACTGTCACAAATCGTGCTGTCCTTTTTTCATCTGGAACGCCTGCGAGCTCTTTTAAGAGCTTCTCGTTGTTAGCCAGGTAGTCTGCGTCTTCACCTGCATATCTGGCCGAGTAAACCCCTGGTGCACCGCCCAGCGCATCAACTTCTAGGCCGCTATCATCTGCAATTGTGTCTAAGTGGAGTTCATCCATTACCGCTTGCGCTTTAATGAGCGAATTTGCTTCAAACGTATCTCCATCTTCAATAATTTCAAAATCGACCAGTCCAGCATCATGCATCGTCTTAAGCTGAAGTTTATAGTCTTTTAGAATTGCTTGAATCTCTTCAAGTTTATGTTTGTTGCCTGAGGCAAGAATAACCTGTTCCATTTTTCCTCCACAATCTTACTTTAGTGATTCCAAAACGCTTTTTTGAATTGATATAAGCTCTTTTATACCTTTTTCCCCATAGGCAAGCAGTGTATTCAGTTCCTCGCGCGTAAACGGCGATTCTTCACCAGTACCCTGCACTTCAATAAAATGGCCTTCTGCGGTCATTATGAGATTCATATCCACCTTGGCAGATGAGTCCTCTACATAACACAGGTCCAAAATCGGTGTATCACCAACAATCCCTACACTCACAGCGGCAACGTCTGTCTTTACCGGTAAGCTATCAATAAGCCCAGCTTCCTTTAACTTGTACAGCGCCAGCATTAATGCCACATACGCACCTGTGATGGAAGCGGTTCTTGTACCGCCATCAGCCTGTATAACATCGCAATCTATCCAGATTGTTCGTTCACCAAGATTTTGAAGATCAACTACAGATCTTAGAGATCTACCAATCAGCCTTTGAATTTCCTGAGAACGTCCATCTACCTTCCCGCGAGCTGCTGCTCTAGATTTCCTGTGTTGAGTCGATCCTGGCATCATGCTGTACTCTGCTGTTACCCAGCCAGAATCTTTTCCCTTTAGGAAGGATGGCACTTTTTCTTCCACCATTGCTGTACAAATCACTTTCGTCAGACCCATTTCTATAAGAACCGACCCATCAGGGTGCAACAAATAGTTTGGTGTTATTTTAACCGGCCTTATTTCATCAACCTTACGGTTGTCTATTCTCTCCATTTTTACCTCCATAACTCATTTTTACTGAACACCACTATTGTATCATATCTTCTTATTAGCATTTAGGGTTTGTGGCTTAAGAAATGCACATAGGAACGCCTGCTTTTACTTTTGAGCATACCCTTAATTTAGATTATTATTGAGAAAAAGCGGTTTCATCAAGACAAAGAAATACTCAAAAATATATTTTATATAGCTGGCCAATGATAAGACCATTATGTACAGAAGATAAGAAAGACCAAATAAAGCTGCCTCTGATATGCACCCTTCAATTAGTGGACAAGTCATACTACTTTACTTGTCTACCTTGAAGGGAGCATACCACTCAGCTTCATTCGGTCTTTTTTATATTTCAATCATCAGCATTCAGAGAGAACACTATCTGCGACTTATGTCGCTTCACGTTTTGGGTCTGATTTCATTTTAAGCAGCATCATGGCAACATCATCTGTAAAATCTTGTTCATGACCACTGTTTTCACTCTTATGGATCAAGTGAAAATACCAAAGCAGTTCTTCTAGAAAAACTTCTGGTTCTGCTTCAATTTCATTTTTATGTTCCATTGCAAACTCATGAACCAGTTTCCAATTGACAAAATCCGTTTTCTGACCTGAACTAAATAAACCGTCAGTGTACAGGAAAATGGAATCCCCTTCCCCTAAAGTTTTTGAATGAAGCTGATAGGCTGTATCTTCCAATATACCCACTGGAAGACCGCCTTCTTCTATGACTTCAATGCACCTGTCTTCTTTATGATAGATGATTGGATAGGGTTGCCCAGCATTGGCATATAGGAAGGTTCCATTGTCTATACACCCGACAAAGGCCGTGAAAACAAGGTAGTTAAAGTTTCTTCCAAAATCGAATATTTCTGAAATACTCTTATTGATATCAGAAAGTACTTTATCAGGAGTCATGTTTTTCCCTTTGACGCTGCACCTAAACATGATTTTAACCATGGAAGATGCCATACCTGCAGCAATCCCGTGACCGGTTACATCCGCTATGATAAACCACATTTTACTGCCATCTTCAAAACAGTCAAAACAATCTCCGCCAATGCCGAGAGAGGGTTGAAATTTTATGAACAGATCCACATTTTCAAAGTCATGTGATTTAGGCAACATGATGTTTTGAAAATCATTTGCATTTTTCAGTTCCACTTGAATTTCCCTATTTAAGGCCTCAATGGTCTTCTGCTGCTCATAAAAGACCAGTGCATTTTTTGCCTTTAAAGGCAATATTATGTCCATGTCTTCTGGTGAAAGCGGTTTTGTAAAATAGTCTACTGCACCCATCTCAAGAGTCATTTCGATTGAAGATATTTCTGTTATTGCAGAACTTACGATAACAGGTATATGACTATATAAATCATTTGCCTTTAACTCACTGAGTACTGAAAATCCATCTTTGATTGGCATAATCAAATCGAGGACAATTAAATCAACGTCCACTTTTTCAAGTACTTCAAAGACCTCAACACCATTTGATGCCTGAAGAAAGCATGCGTTTTTGAGCTTACCTTTCAGAACATCTGTAATCAGCCTTCTATTCATTTCAACATCATCAACTATTAAAATTTTATAGTCCATATCATCATCCCCTATTAGAGGTTACATCTCGAATATTTCATCCAACTTCATTAACTTAAAGAGCTGTTTGATTTCATTACTGCTTCCCGACACTTTAAACCCCATCGCCTCACCTGTAACCTGTTTATAAACGCCAACAACAAAGGTTACACCTACTGAGTCAATATTGTTGCACGCCGACAAGTCTAGTACAACTTCATCGATTTCTCCCATAGCTTCCTGCAAGTAGGCTTCAACCTGTTCTTTATAGTCTCTCACATTTGAGGCTACTAAATCTTCCTGCAGTGTTACTGTCAGTGTGTTGTTTTTTAACTCTTTTTTCATATCAAATTCCCTCCACTACAGAATCTACATTTAAGACCACTCGAACTTCTGTCCCATTAACGTCTACCTTAAACTGATACTCTTTAACAAGACGCATTCCCCTTTGTCTTTCCCGTAAAATATAATCCATGTTGTGCTCATGGGACATGTCTAGGGATATCCCTTCCCCTTCATCTCTTACTATTGTAATCAGCAATGGCTCCTCGAGCACAATTTCAATTTCAACTGCTTTTTTCTCATCAAATTTATTGCCATGCTCAACCGCATTATTCAGCACTTCCCGAAGCATAAAGTTTACTCTAAATAGTATGTTTTCTCTATTTAACATTTCAACAAGCTTCAGTTGCTCCATGATTTCGCCAACGGTTTCATGGACCGCTTCAAAGGTTGACTCTATTTTATTTTTATATAAAATCACAAAGCACCTCGCTTTCTGCCTTATGTTGAGCTACAGCTTAATTCTCGTGCACGCACAATCCAGTCAAACTTACATCATTTTATCCTTATCCCAAAGAAATGCACCGAGCAACCTCCGGTCGCTCTTGTCGCTAGACGCGCCATATACAATTCTGGACGAAAAGATTGAATTTTGTGCACGCACAATTCAACCTTCTCGTCCAGAATTGTGCATTTCTTTGTCTTAAACGGAAAACAGTCTTTCTTGATGGACATATACCCGTCAAGAAAGACTGTAAAACATTGGCTATTCAAGGAATTCAATTATTGCATCCAACATCGCTTTAGCAGCGGTTTTCATGAATGCACCTGTCATCATGCGATCCTGTTCGGCTTCGTTTGTGATAAAGCCCAGTTCCACAAGTGCCGATGGCATAGTTGGTACGCGGCACATATATAGGTTTTGTCTGTGTACAATACCCCTGTTTACAGAACCAAGCGCACGAATTAGGTTATTTTGGAGTATTTGTGCAAACTCTTTTTTCTTACCAGACGGCTCTTCAGCATAAAGAACTTCCACGCCTTGTGCGTCTTTATTTTCAGCTGCGTTAATATGAATACTCACTACAAGATCTGCACCGATGTCATTGGCTACACGCATTCTATAGGAAGGTGCGATCTTAACATCTGCATCTCTTATCATGTAAGTTTTAAAACCGACACTCTCCAGTTTCTTTTCAAGCTCCTTAGCAGCAACCAGCGTCAACTTGCTCTCGGTCACCTTTGAGCCAACTGCACCGCTGTCATATCCACCATGACCGGCATCTACTACGACCAGCGTGTTTCGCCATACTGAATTTTTAAGGGCTTCATTCTCAAAGTTGAGGTTCACACCATTTGCATACCCGTCACCAGGCATTTCCGAAACGCTTGTACCTTCTGAGAGCTTGATTTTTATGACATACTCACTGTTTGAGACATCATTAATGTTGATATTGTCAATAATGCTGTCATCAATGTCTACATCCATACTACTCAGTTCCAGACTATCTTTATCGACTTTTAGAGTCAATAGACGTGCTGACGCATTGTAGGAAGCATCAATCTTGCCCATATTTGTAAAGTTCATTGTCAGATTTGCAGAGTCCAGTCCATTCTTAACGTAATCAAACCCATTAAGCGGATCACCAGAAACATAAATAAATATTTCATTATCAATATTCTCAATGTAGACATCTTCAACGGAGGTGTTATCATCTAGATTTACAACCACCCGAGAGACAATGTCCTCTTCGCTAAAAGTCGTCGACCCCGTAGTGTCAAATTGAGAATAACTAATGGTCTCTACGCCACCCTCATTAATATCTAGAGTGCCTTCTGACCCATCTTTGTAGCGCATAAGAGCATTAACAACGTCAACCACTACTTTGCCGTTCAAATAATCAACATTATAGGCAGGATACTCACCCGTGTTGATTACAACTGCTTCAGAAGAGTAAATTTGCTCTGTTCGAATATCACGTATACTGTTTATAAACCGCACGACAACCTGCTGGTTGGCTTCATCATAAAAAATGTCATAGCCTTTTCGATTAAGCAGCTTTATTTCCATGCGTGTTCTAGATGTATCTTCTACTGGATATGTAACTATTTCGTCTATACTGCCGTAAATTAAATCTATGGTTCTTTTGCCATCACGAACTTTATAGCTTGGCAGATCAAAACTCGTATTCTCAAAATCGATAATGATTTTGTCCTGTTCACCAATGAGTTCACCATCCATAAAATATGATGTCGTGAGTACTTGTCCTGTCGTACTGATATGTATTTCCTGAAAACGCCCTGAATCATCATAAGCTACATCGGTAATTTTCTGATGTGGATAGTTGATTTCAACGGTTCGCGTTTCACCGTTCCAAGCAAACTCCAAACCAAACTGGTCAAGAATATTGACCGGAACCATAGTACGTGTTACATCGTTATAGCTCATCAGTTTTGCCGGTACACCATTTGGCAGTGCATAGGGCTGACCATCGATATAGGCTGTATCACTATTGATTTCAAGCACAATTGTTTTTCCATTCAAATTGATAGAAACCTCTTTTGTATCTCCATTCCAGCTGATCTGAGCACCTACTAAGTCGGCAATTACCCCCACTGGAACTAGGGTTCTCGTCTTCCCTTTTAGCTCATACAAGACACTTGGAACATCTGTTACGACACTGTTTCCGGCAAACATTAAGCCTACCGTTGTATATGTGTTTACTTCCCATGTAATTCCATCAACAAGTTCAACAGTTCCATACTCCAGAAAATCTTCTGCATAGGATGCTGGCTGAATAAAACTCACCATTATTACAACTATGAGTGCGAATGAAAAAATACGCTTCATACAATGCACCTCCGACTCGGTATTTATGTACTTTAAATTATGTTTGGATGATTATAAAATTTTTTACTTAATGATTAGGATAGGATTCACTCTATTTTTATAGCGAAATCAGGTGCAGGTCAATACTTCTAAGACTTTCGTTAACCTAATGTAATCAAGATGTTACATGCTGTAATGCAACTGACACCATAAGGTGATTTTAGTCGATCACCTTATAAAGTTCATCCGCCTCAGGAGCTTGAACAGACTCCACATGTCCATCTACTTTTAAAAGTACATCTCTATTGTCTGTCATTTGACCAATAACTGACGCAGGAATCCCTTCTTTTCCAAACTTTTCAAGAAGTATATCAACACGCGCATCATCAGCGGTCATCAGCATACACCCACTTGAAATGAGCTTTAAAGGATCAATGTCAAAATAAGTACATATTTTTTCAGTGACAGGTTCAATCGGTAACAAATCTCTATCAATAATACAGCCTAAGCAACTGGCATCACACATTTCCCACGCAGCACCTAATACACCGCCTTCAGTAACATCATGCATGGCTGTGACACCGACTTCGCTTGCAAGCGTGCCTTCTGGTATAACTGAAATATTATTTAGCATGGCTTTCGCTCTTTCAAGTTCTTCTGGTGTAAGCACTGTTTTCAGTTCTTCTTCTTTATCATGAGCCAGTATGCCCGTACCTTCAAGTCCTGTATTCTTTGTAAGAATGAGCTTGTCTCCTGATTTTGCCCCACGTGTTTGCACCAGCTTGGTCTTGAGCTGTTTTCCTATAGCGGTTGCAGAAATGAGTGGTCGATTTACTGCCGTTGTAATTTCTGTATGCCCGCCGATGATATCGACCCCAATCAAACGTGCTTCCTCAGATGCCTGCTTCATTATAAAAGCAAGCTCTTCCTCAGTCGTACTTGGAGGAACCAAGATGGTTAGCATTAAAGCCATAGGCTTCACACCTGCTGACGCTATATCATTGCAATTAATATGTACTGCTAGCTTGCCTATTTCGCTCGCAGCAGCCGTAATTGGGTCTGTTGAAAGAACGCACGCATGGTCCCCAAAGTCTATTGCAGTGCAATCCTCACCGATACCAGGGCGAATGAGCACATCATCATTAATTGGTTTTATTTGATCTATGATTATTTCCTGTAATCCTTCTGAACTTAACTTGCCAGTTTTCATAATAAATCTCCTTCCAAAGCCTCCATGAATATTATAGCGAAATTCTATCTTCTACAAAACTCTAAAGTTCATTTCTTTTATATGTTTATATAAAATGTATCTAAAGTCATTAATCTATCTGAATCTATGGACTATATGGGACATATTCACAATATTAAAATAGGCTGCTTTTGGGGAACCATTGAAGTTGCAAAAAACATTATATATGAGTAAGTATAAAGACTCTCTTTTATACTTACGGAGTAAAGAGAGTCTTTATGCACACTTATGTAAAAATGAATTCTTATCCAAATATAAAAGAGCGCTGTGAAGTGACCTAAAGGTCATTCACAGCGCTCTTGATTTTTATTTGTGTTGAGTGTTATACGTAATTATTCTACGATTTCTGCTAAACCGAAGAACCAAGTATTACGTGTATTCTTTTCCCAGTTTGAAACCTTATCAGAAACCATGATTGGATCTGTGTAGTAGTAGATTGGCATGTAAGCTGAGCCATCCATAACTAGGTCAAGTGCTTCTTCAAGTGAAGCAAAACGCTCTGCTGGAGCTTGAATCTTAGCAGCTTCTAGAAGTGCATCGTAGTCTGCATTTTCCCAACGAGAGTAGTTCATTGGAGAACCTGTTACGAACATACCTAGGTAAGTCATAGGGTCAGAGTAATCTCCAATCCAACCAGAACGTGCAATTTGGAAGTTACCTTGTTTACGTGTATCTTGGAATACTGCCCATTCTTGATTCGTTAGTGTAACGTCGATGTTTAGGTTTTGCTTCCACATTTCTTGAATTGCTTCTGCGATAGCCTTGTGGCTTTCAGAAGTGTTGTACATGATTTCAAGTGATGGGAATCCTTCGCCATTTGGGTAACCAGCATCAGCAAGAAGTTGCTTAGCTTCTTCAACACCAGAACCGTCTACAGGAATACCGTAGTCGCCAGCTCTCATAGAGAATACTTCACCAGCTTCGTCTCTTGATGCTTGAGATACCATGTTTGTTGCAGGAATCTGTCCGCCTTTAGTTACAGTCTCAACGATTGCAGTACGGTCGATTGCTAGTGTAAGTGCACGACGTACTTTTGGATCATCCATAGGCTCAACTTTTGTGTTTAGTGCATAGTAGTATACACCGTCCATAGGCATGATCATGAATGTTGGATCCTCAGCAAGTAGTCTTGGAATCTCAGCATTTGGCATTTCATCAATAATGTGAATTTGACCTGATTCGTAACCTGTAAGCGCTGTCGCTTCATCAACGATCATAAGACCTTCGATTTTTTCAAGCTTAACATCGTCAGCTCTCCAGTAATTAGGGTTCTTAACAAGAACAAGCTTGTCACCGTTACGGTAGTCTTCAAGCATGAAAGGACCGTTAACGATAGATTTTGCAGGATCTACTGCCCATGCACCGTCAGCGCCAGCTTCTACTGCGTCTTGACGTACTGGGAAGAATGTGTAGAAAGCTGTCAGACCTAGGAAGTAAGGTGCTGGCGCTTTCAGTGTTACTTCAAATGTTCTCTCGTCTAGAGCCTTGAATGAATCTACATTAGCTTCATCAAAGATCCAAGAGTACTCAGAAGCTGTTTCTGGATCCAGAACGCGGTTCCAAGAGTATTCAAAATCATTTGCAGTTAGAGGTTGACCATCTGACCACTTGATACCTTCACGGATTGTGAAAGTGTATACCAATTTGTCATCACTTACTGTGTAGCTTTCAGCTACAGCTGGTTCAATTTTGCCATTAACCTCACGCATTAGACCTTCAAACATGTTGTTAATTACGTCGCCGCCATCTGATGCAGCGTTTAGACCTGGGTCAATCGTCTTTGGCTCAGATCCGACGTTCCAATAAAGTACTTGCTCTACAGCTGAAGCCATATCTTCCGCTGGAGCCTCTTCGCTTGTTGTGTCTTCTGCTGGTGCTTCTGTTGCTTCTTCAGTCGTTGGTGCTGGTTCCTCAGCTGGTGAAGAACAGCCTGCTAGTGACCCAATTACCATCATCAACACAAGCAGCAGTGACATGCTTTTCTTAAACAATTCAATCCCCTCCATTGTCTTTAACTTTTGTCCATAGGACATAAAAATATATACACATGTAAAAAGCGATGCGAGTCTCCTTACACGAATATATCAATTTATTAACTATTTTTAATATAATATGTATAAATAGAAATAAATATTAGCGAATCTTAATCGTATTATAATATATTCTGCATGGAAAATCAATTTTCCTTGCTGAATTTTGGGAATATTAAAAAATGTTAATATTTAAAGGTTTTCACCAATAAATTATTACTAAATTATCACCTTTCATTTGGGCTTATATGCCTTTTTCAGAATCTGGTCAAAGGTAAATTTTATCGTTAGAAATACCTATGATGTATTTTCGCCAACGGTTCGTTTTTACCCCTTTTCTTAACGTCTAAGCAGTTATTTATATAAACATGAAATTTTTATGGAAAGTCACCTATTTTGCCTATATGTAAATTTGTAAGCCAGAGAACAAGACCGTACAGCTTCTATTTTGTCAGGTCGCTAGTCGCGTTATCTTGATAAACAAAGAACAGCACCGTGCAACCTCGGGTTGCCCTGGTCGCTAGTCGCGTTATTTTGATAACCAGGGAACAGCACCGTGCAACCTCGGGTTGCCCTGGTCGCTAGTCGCGCCCAATATAAATGCGTTGAAGTGCCTACAGTTAATCCTATCGGCTAAACTGTAGGCACTTCAACGCATTTATGCTGTTCTTTGTCTTTTTCGCAAGAAAAAAGCTGCCCATCAGGACAGCTCTCTCTATATGTTGAGTATTAAGTGTACTCTTTATTATTCTACCATTTCAGCGAAACCGAAGAACCACGTATTACGTGTTGTTTTCTCCCAGTTTGAAAGTGTTTCAGAAACCATGATTGGATCTGTGTAGTAGTAGATTGGCATGTAAGCTGAACCTTCCATTACCATATCAAGTGCACCTTCAAGTGAAGCAAAACGCTCTGCTGGTGCTTGCATCTTAGCAGCTTCTAGCAGTGCATCGTATTCTGGGTTTTCCCAACGAGAGTAGTTCATTGGAGAACCTGATACAAACATACCTAGGTAAGTCATTGGGTCAGAGTAATCTCCAATCCAACCAGAACGTGCAATTTGGAAGTTACCTTGCTTACGTGTATCTTGGAATACTGCCCATTCTTGATTCGTTAGTGTAACGTCAATGTTCAGGTTTTGCTTCCACATTTCTTGAATTGCTTCTGCGATAGCCTTGTGACTTTCAGAAGTGTTGTACATGATTTCAAGTGATGGGAATCCTTCGCCATTTGGGTAACCAGCATCAGCAAGAAGTTGCTGAGCTTCTTCAACACCAGAACCGTCTACAGGAATACCGTAGTCGCCAGCTCTCATAGAGAATACTTCACCAGCTTCGTCTCTTGATGCTTGAGATACCATGTTTGTTGCAGGAATCTGTCCGCCTTTAGTTACAGTTTCAACGATTGCAGTACGGTCGATTGCTAGAATTAGAGCACGACGTACTTTTTCATTGTCCATAGGCGCAACTTTTGTGTTCAGTGCATAGTAGTATACACCATCTTGTGGCATGATCATGAATGTTGGATCTTCCGCAAGTAGTCTTGGAATTTCTGCTGTTGGCATATCATCAATTACTTGAATTTGACCTGATTCGTAACCTGTAAGAGCTGTCGCTTGGTCTACAATCATAAGACCTTCGATTCTCTCAAGTTTAACCATGTCAGCTCTCCAGTAATTAGGATTCTTAACAAGAACCATTCTGTCGCCATTACGGTAGCTTTCAAGCATGAAAGGACCATTAACGATAGATTTTGCAGGATCTACTGCCCATGCACCGTCAGCGCCAGCTTCTACTGCGTCTTGACGTACTGGGAAGAATGTGTAGAAAGCAGTCAGACCTAGGAAGTAAGGCGCTGGCGCTTTCAGTGTTACTTCAAATGTTCTCTCGTCTAGTGCCTTGAATGAATCTACATTAGCTTCATCAAAGATCCAAGAGTACTCAGAAGCTGTTTCTGGATCTAGAACACGGTTCCATGAGTATTCGAAATCATTTGCAGTAATTGCTTGTCCGTCTGACCATAGTGCACCTTCACGGATTGTGAAAGTGTATACCAATTGATCATCACTTACTGTGTAACTTTCAGCAATACCTGGCTGAATCTGACCATCAACTTCACGCATCAGACCTTCAAACATGTTGTTGATTACGTTACCGCCATCATTAGCAGCATTTAGACCTGGGTCAAGTGTTTTTGGCTCAGAACCAACGTTCCAGTAAAGTACTTGTTCAACGTCAGAAGCAGTCTCAGTAGTTCCTTCAGTTGTGTTCTCTTCTGTTGACTCAGTAGCATCAGATGCTGGTGCAGTTTCTTCAGCTGGTGAAGAACAACCTGCTAGTGATCCAATCACCATCATGAGTACAAGCAGTAGAGATAAACTCTTTTTAATCAAATTAATCCCCTCCATTGTTATAATACTTACGCCTGTAAGTTTTTTATATATACGCACAGGTGGTACTCCACGTCCCACCTGTGTATATATTATTTTTATTTCAGCTGGTCAGCTGAAAGCACCTGTGGAACTCTATTTATTTTTTTCGTCCATCAGGTGACAAGATACCCAGTGCCCATCGCCAACATCTTGCAGTGCTGGTTCTTCTGAAGCACAACGGTCAAATGCATAACGACAACGCGTTCTGAATCTGCAACCGCTTGGTGGGTTAAGAGGTGAAGGCACATCCCCTTCAAGGATAATACGTTCAGCAGTCTTCATAATGTCCGGATCCGGAATTGGGATCGCAGATAGAAGTGCCTGTGAATACGGATGCTGAGGTGTATCATAAAGCTTGTCTGCATCAGCAATTTCAACAAGTTTACCAAGATACATAACACCGATTCTATCAGAAATATATTTAACCATAGAAAGGTCATGGGCAATGAACAGGTATGTCAGTCCCAGCTCTTCCTGAAGGTCTTGAAGCATATTTACAACCTGTGCCTGGATAGATACGTCCAGTGCCGAAATAGGCTCGTCACAGATAATGAACTCCGGATTAACCGCAAGCGCACGCGCAATACCAATACGCTGACGCTGTCCACCAGAGAATTCATGTGGATATCTATTGGCATGGTCTTTATTCAGACCAACGCGTTCTAGAAGATCCCAAATGATTCTTTGACGCTCTTCGCCTGTTGCCAGACCATGAATATCAAGCGGCTCACCGATGATATCACCAACAGTCATACGCGTATTAAGAGACGCATATGGATCCTGGAAAATCATCTGAATTTTCTTTCTGAATGGACGCATTTCATTTTCACTTAATGTAGAAATGTTTGTTCCATCGTAAATGATATCGCCATCAGTAACTTCATATAGACGAATCAGGGTACGGCCAGTTGTCGACTTACCGCAACCAGACTCCCCAACAAGCCCTAGTGTCTCTCCACGATTTATAGTAAAGGTCACATCATCCACGGCCTTTACATACTTTTTCTTGTTTCCAAGAAGACCATGTGTGATTGGGAAGTACTTCTTAAGGTTTTTAACCTCCAGTAATACATCTTGCTTTTTTTCCATTACTTAACACCTCGCTTCACACCTGTGTCAACTTGAACCTCTGGCGCATCTTTATGATTTAGCCAGCACATTGCTCTATGACCAGTCTCTGTCGTAATGTAGCCAGGCATTTTTTCCATACAAATTTTCATTGTATATGGGCAACGCGCTGCAAACGGACAGCCTACCGGCGGCTTAATCATATCCGGTGGTGAACCAGGAATTGGAATCAGTCTTTGATTTTCACTTTCCTCGTCCATACGCGGAATCGATTTTAGAAGACCCATTGTATATGGATGCATTGGCTCATAGAAGATTTCTTCTGATGTCCCTTCCTCCATAATCAGACCACCATACATTACACAGATTTTAGAACATACATCTGCAACAACGCCAAGGTCATGGGTAATCAGGATAATTGAAGTGTCAATTTTCTCACTCAGCTCTTTAAGAAGTTCAAGGATCTGAGCCTGAATTGTAACATCAAGTGCTGTTGTAGGCTCATCTGCAATAAGCAGATCAGGCTCACATGAAAGTGCAATGGCAATCATAGCACGCTGACGCATACCGCCTGAGAACTCATGCGGGTAGTTGTCTACACGCTCTTCAGGAGAAGGTATACCTACCAGACGAAGCATATCAATCGCCTTTTCACGCGCCTGTGCTTTATTAAGACCCTGATGACGAATAATCGCCTCCATAATCTGATCACCAATTTTATATACAGGATTCAGTGATGTCATTGGATCCTGGAAGATCATTGCGATTTCATCACCGCGAATGTTCATCATTTCTTTTTTATCTTTTTTAAGGATGTCCTCACCCTTAAAGATAATTTCGCCTTCTTTAACTTTACCTGGGTACTGTAGAAGCTGCATAACCGACATAGATGTTACTGATTTACCTGAACCAGATTCACCTACAATGCCTAGCGCTTCGCCTTTTTCCAGACTAAAGCTTACACCACGTACCGCTTGAACTTCACCAACGTGTGTATAGAAGGAAGTTTTCATGTTTTTTACATCTAACATTTTTTCACTCATTAATACAAACTCCTTTCTATTTACGTAGTCGTGGGTCCAGCGCATCGCGCAGGCCATCGCCTAGGAAGTTAAACGCCAGTACTGTTAATGAGATAAACAGCGATGGATAGAACAGCTGGTAAGCATATGTTCTAAGGCCACCTAGCGAATCGGAAGCCAGAGTACCCCATGATGCCATCGGTGCAGAAACACCAAGGCCGATGAATGAAAGGAATGACTCTGTAAAGATTGCATTTGGAATTGTCATTGCCAGCGATACAATGATTGGACCCATTGCATTTGGAATCAGGTGACGTACCATGATTCTCCATGTAGATGCACCCAGTGTTTGAGCTGCCATTACATATTCCTGCTCTTTAATGGATAGTACCTGACCACGTACAAGACGTGCCATACGTACCCAGTATACCGAACCGATTGCGATAATGATTGTTTTAAGACCAGAGCCAAATACAACCATCAGAAGAATTACATATAGTAGCAGTGGAATTGTTGCAATAATATCAACGATACGCATCATGATATTATCTGCACGGCCACCCAGGTAACCTGAAATACCACCGTAAAGTACACCGATGAAGAACTGAACCACTGTAGCAACAAGGGCAACAGTCAGAGAGATTCTTGCACCAAAGAGAACACGTACATAAAGGTCACGACCCAGTGCATCTGTACCGAACCAGTATGACTTGTTCATTGACTTGCCAGCTGGTTGAAGCACTTGATCTCCTACTCGAAGTTCAAACTTCTTAGCATTCGGATCATTTGACTTCTTCGCCTTTGCAGCAAAGCTGTAATCTACGACAACATCTTGTCCGTTTACTTCGTAGATTCTTTGACGGTTCATCATGTCTTCCTTCTTCTTAGGAAGTGACTGAATGAACTCGCCGTCTTTCACTTCATAAATTCTATACTCTTTATGAAGGTAAATTTGTGTATCTCCAACTTCGTAGTATTCGAATCTTGGCGGTAGACCCGACATAGATAAATCCTGGTCTGAATATTCATATGCAGACATTATTGGACCGAATACTGCTAAAGATGTAAGTATAATTATCGTGATCAGACCAATCATAGAAAGCTTGTTCTGCTTTAGTCTTCTCCACGCATCTTGCCAGTAAGTCATACTTGGTCTGGCAATGACGTCACTCTGTAGGGTAGAAGTGTCGACCTTCTCCCACATATCTTTTGATATAACGATATTTTCAGTCGTCATGGTCAACCTCCTAATCTCCTAGTTTGATTCTTGGATCAATCAGTCCGTACGCGATATCTACAAGGAAAATCATGAATATTGCAAATGCCGCATAGAAAATTGTTGTCCCAAGCAGTACTGTGTAGTCACGGTTACCTACTGATTCAACGAAGTGACGGCCCATTCCAGGAACAGCAAATATCTTTTCCGTTACAAAAGAACCTGTCATAATAGCCGCAATCATTGGACCCATGTAAGTTACAACTGGGATTAGAGAGTTTTTAAGAGCATGCTTGAAAATAACTGTTAATTCAGGAAGACCCTTCGCACGTGCTGTACGAATGTAATCCTGCTGCATTACCTCAAGCAGTGATGATCTTGTTAGTCTTGATACAAATGCCAGCGAGAAACCACTTAATGTAATAACTGGTCCAATATAATGCTTCCATGTATCAAGTCCGTATGCTGGGAGTACGTCAAGTCGAGCACTGAAAACATACACAATCAGTGTACCAAGTACAAAACCTGGAACCGCAACCCCCAAAGTTGCAAAGATGGTTACGAGGTAATCCTCCCACTTATTCTGTTTTAATGCCGAAACGATACCAACAGGCACCCCGACAATAATAACAACCAGTGCCGCTAGTCCACCAAGTCTCGCAGAAACTGGGAACCCTTGTTCAATAAGTTGGTTAACTGTAATCCCCGGTCTTGAGAAAGAAGGACCAAGTTCAAATGTTGCTACACCTTTTAAATAATCAAAATACTGTTTGTACAGTGGATCGTTAAGATGATACTTTTCATTCAGCGCTTCAAGTACCTGTGGTGGTAACGCCTTCTCATTCAAATCGAACGGACCGCCCGGAATTGAATGCATAAGGAAGAATGTAATAGTAACGACGAACCACAGCGTAATCAGCATAGACACAACCCGACGCAGAGTATATCTTGCCAAATCGCCACACCCCTTTCAGTTTTTTTTGCCCTCTTATTAAATAGTAAGAACTTTCTTGATAAGGATCATTTCGTATAATACAGATCAAAATGCAACTTTCTTAAGTAGAACTTGAATTATTCTCGGTATTCAAACCGATTTCATTCACGTAATAAACTCTGCATTTCGACAAAAGAAATATTAATGATATTTTAACATTCAAGAAAGTACATAATATATAGAGCGGCATGCGTTTTACATATACTTAATATACCGTGAATTTGGCTAATTTTCAACGTTTCTAGCGTTGTACAACTTTTAAAAGATTGTAACATTCTCCACAAGGGTTGATATGACACCTTTTAACGTCCTATTACAGAATGTTCATATATCCATTTTAAGTAAAATCGTTAGAATGACTATTTTACTGTATTCCAGCATAATAGACCTCATTTTATTGGGAAATCGATTGATATAGGGGAATTTTCAGACATTTCCAAGCTTTTGTAGCAGGAAATCGTTTTTTGCAAGTTTTTGTTTTGATTCAGTCATTTTTCAATCAAAGGCGATTTTCGACTTCTTGTTCGAATTAAATCAAATCAACATTATAGAAATTACACTTTCTCGTTCTGAATTTTCATAATATAAAAATATTTCAGGCTTAATCGGCACTTAAAAACCCTTGTAAAAGTAAGTATTCACAAGGGTTTAACTGGTGTTCACATTATATTCATCTTTTCAATCAGTGTAAACTCAATTCAATAGAGTTCGATACACATAGGAATATTGCCTTTTTGAATACAGGTATATCTATTTGTTTTCATAAGACGCAACCAGCTCAACAAAGGCTTCTTCAGTCATAGTTTCTACACCTAATTCATTCGCTTTTGTCAATTTTGAACCTGCACTCTCGCCATACACAACATAGTCTGTCTTCTTGCTGACACTGCCTGTTACCTTACCCCCAAAGGATTCAATAACTTTTTTGGCTTCACTGCGCTTGTATTGAACCAACGAGCCTGTTAATACAAAGGTCTTTCCTGCGAAAAATGTGTCCATATCGATTTCAGCTTCCGCTTCAGCATACATGTTCACACCAGCAGCCTTCAATTTGTTTATGCGCTTGATGTTGTCTTCATCATTAAAGAAATCAATGACCGACTGAGCCATCTTCTCACCGATTTCATCAATTTGTGTCAGTTTAACCAAATCAGCTTGCATAATAGCATCTAAGCTTTTCAAATGCTTTGCAAGGGTTGCCGCAGCATTCGTTCCAATTAATGAGATACCAAAACCGGAGATAAGGCGCGACAAGTCATTTTCCTTTGATTTTTCAATTGCAGACAGCAAATTATCTACAGACTTCTCCCCCATGCGTTCCAGCATGATAATACGGTCGCGCTTTTCTTTCAAATAGTACAGATCAGCATAATCTAAAATCAGTTCACTCTTTAAGAGCTGCTCCACTTGGCGTTCACCCATGCCGTCTATATCCATAGCCGCCCTAGAAACAAAGTGTATGATGCTCCGTCTGAGTTTGGCCGGACACGTTTCATTTAGGCAGCGCAGTGCAACTTCACCCTCTTTGCGTACTGTTTTTGAACCACATTCCGGACACTTCCGCGGCAGCTGAAAGGCTTCTTCACAGCCGCTGCGTTTTTCAACAAGGACACGAACAACCGCTGGTATAACGTCACCAGCTTTTTGAATGATGACATGGTCACCAATTCGGATATCTTTTTCATCGATATAGTCCTGATTATGCAGTGTTGCATACGTCACAGTTGACCCTGCCACTTCGACAGGCTCTAGCTCTGCTTTTGGTGTCAGCACGCCGGTTCTACCCACTTGAACAATGATATCTTTCACAGTGGTTTCTTTCTCTTCAGCTGGAAACTTATATGCAATTGCCCATTTTGGACTTTTAGCGCGCACACCGAGTGTCTGCCTTTGATTTAAACTGTCTACTTTCACAACTATGCCATCAATTTCATATTCTAAGTCATGTCTTTTGACAATCATGGCTTCACAATAATCCGCCGCTTCATTTATGGAATCAAAGCATGCATAGTCAGAAACCTTAAACCCTAATTTCTTCAAATACTCAAAGTTCTCAGCATGACTGTCAGAAGGCAGTTCGCCAGAAAGTACATCAAACACAAATATATCAAGTGGTCTTGCGGCTGTGACCCTTGAATCGAGCTGCCTTAATGAACCTGCTGCTGCATTTCTAGGGTTAGCAAAAGGCTGCTGTCCCTGCTCTTCCTGACGCTCATTGAGCGCTTCAAACTTTTTCTTTGGAAAATACACTTCACCGCGAACGGTGAGTGTAACGGGCTCTTTAAGTCTAAGTGGAATACTTCGAATGGTTTTAAGGTTTTCTGTAATGTTTTCACCGGTTTCGCCATCGCCTCGGGTAGCTCCCTCAATAAATAGACCGTTTTCATAACGCAGTGCAACACTGAGGCCATCTATTTTATACTCAACGGTATATTGCTTGCTACCAGCGAGCTCCTTTTCGACACGTTGATCAAAATCGATGAGGTCTGCTCTGTTATAGGCATTTCCAAGACTGAGCAGTTTAACAGCATGACGTACCTGTTCAAACTGAGAAAGCGGTGTACCTCCCACACGCTGGGTTGGTGAATCCGCTCTTTTTAGTTCAGGGAACGCCGTCTCCAGTTCAATCAGCTTGTTCATGAGCCGGTCATAGTCTGCATCGGTAATTTTAGGAGCATCCAAATCATAATACTGTTCACTGTGGTACCATAGCGCTTCGGTCAGCCTTTCAATATATGCAGCTGGTAATTCTATCGTATTAATATCCAGCTCAAGCAGATCTGTATACTGCATTGGTGAATTCTTAGACATCTTTGTTCTCCTTAACCTAGTATTTCAAGTGGTGCCATGCCGACTTGAAGCTTCTTAATGCCCTTCTTATTGAAGGCAATCGTCACAACCGCCTTATCCCCTTCACCTGTTTTGGTAATGATGGTGCCTTCACCAAATGATTTATGGACTACCTTTGTACCCGGTTTTAGGGCCCCGTCTTCTACAGGTTTTGTCTCACGTGCCTTGGGCAAATGAAACCCGCCCACCATTTTCTTTTTATAATTCAGCTCTGACGCTTTGCGTTTTGCAATTTCTGCAGTTCCGCTATCTATAAGCCCTGCCGGGACTTCTTCTATAAATCGAGAGACCAAGTTCACATTGGTTCTACCATATTGGTTTCTAAGGTAAGCATGCGTCATAAAAAGGCGTTCTTCAGCACGCGTAATGCCGACATATGCCAGCCTACGCTCTTCTTCAAGAGCCTGGTCATCATCGAGTGCACGCCCTGTTGGGAAGATGCCCTCTTCTAGACCTACCAGGAAGACCACTGGAAATTCAAGGCCTTTGGCAGAGTGAAGGGTCATGAGAAGTACCCCGTCCTCTTCTTCTTTTAGACCATCTATATCCGACATCAGGCTCACTTCTGCAAGAAAGTCTTCAAGACGCGCAGAACCCGATCTGGATTCAAACTCCATTGTCACATTGACGAGTTCTTTTAAGTTCTCTAGCCTGCTTTTAGACTCTACCGTTTGGTCAAGGACCAGTTCAGCTTCATAACCACTGTCTGAAAGAATCCCTTCAAGGATTTCATGTACTGACATATCATCCTTTTGAGCCACGTAAGGGCGCATTGCTTTCATAAAATCTGTGAGTCCGCTCAGCGCCCGTTTTGGCGCCAGCCCCCCTTCAATCATTTCTTCAATGGCATCATACATGGAAATTTCATTTTCAACAGAATACGCTGCAACGCGTTCAAGTGATTTCGCGCCGATGCCCCGTTTAGGTGTATTTATAATACGCATGAGGCTCACATCATCTTGTGTATTTAAAATCAGTCTCAGATAGCATAGAGCATCTTTGACTTCTCTTCTGTCATAGAATTTGTGCCCGCCAACAATTTTATATGGAACCCCTTCTCGCATGAGGCAGTCCTCAAAGACCCGCGACTGGGCGTTGGTTCTATAAAGTATCGCAAATTCCGAGTAAGAACGCGCTTCATTTCGGCTAATGCTTTGAATTTGGTCAGCAATATAGCGACCTTCATCATACTCATTCTGACCCATATAGTACTTGATTTGAGCCCCTTCGTGCTGGGCAGTCCAAAGGTTCTTTGGCTTTCTCCCTGAGTTGTTTTGAATAACAGCATTAGCTGCATCAAGGATAACCTTTGTAGACCTGTAATTCTGCTCAAGCTTAATAACCTTGGCATTATGGTAGTCTGACTCAAAATCGCGGATGTTTCGAATATCAGCCCCCCGCCAGCCGTATATACTCTGGTCAATATCACCGACAACACATAAGTTTCCATACCCTGAGGCAATCAGATTCACGAGTTTATACTGGGCCTTGTTTGTATCTTGATACTCATCTACAAGTACATATTTGAATTTTCCCTGATAGTATTCAAGGACTTCATCTTCCGTTGTCAAAAGTTCAATGGCTTTTAGAATCAAATCATCAAAGTCCATGGCATTATTTTGTTTGAGTTTTTTCTGATACAAGCTATAAACCTTGCAGACCTGCTTTAGCTGATAATCACTTGCGTTCATCTCTTCAAACATTTCAGCGGTAATCATGTCATTTTTAGCATCAGAAATTTTTGCCCCGACAAACTTAGGGGTCACTGTCTTTTCATCTATATTGAGCTCTTTAAGACAGGACTTTATGAGTGTTCTTTGGTCAGTCGTATCATATATAACAAAATCACGTTTATATCCTATTAGATCAATATCTCTACGCAGTATTTTTACGCAAGTCGCATGAAAGGTCCCTACCCACATTGTGGATGCCCCTGAACCAATCAGGTTTTCAATTCTTTCTTTCATTTCACCCGCAGCTTTGTTGGTAAAAGTAATGGCAAGAATCTGACTTGGATACACCTGTTTTTCTTCAATTAAATATGCAATACGGTTTGTAAGAACACGGGTTTTCCCTGATCCTGCGCCAGCAAGCACTAGAAGGGGGCCTTCAGTCGTCACAACCGCTTCGCGCTGTCTGTCATTCAACATTGCTAAATCCATTTATAATACCTCTCTCCTGCGAACGTACATTCGTTTTAAATCTATTCTATCATATTCTATAAAGTACTTAAACATCCTAACAGAGAATCATCAAAGAGTAAAACGCTACATATAAAAAGCATAAATTTATTAGATTGTGAGAACACAACTTTAAATTTATGCTTATAGCGCTACTGTATAGTCCTATACTTATATAATCAAATTTACAAGAAGGCCTTGAATTTGACCCACTTTTTCGAGTAGCCTAATTTGCTTTTTTTCCTGACCCAAAATGAGATTGGTGAGCTCGACGAGCTGCTTGTCTATTTCCTTTACCGTACGCATGACGCGTGTTCTTCCGGTACGGCTAAAACCGCGTCGTTCTTCAATTTTATATCCCTTTTCAACCGCTTCTTCAATGAAGCCTTTGATCATTTCACGGTATTCAACCAATGTTTCAACGGTTCTATTCTCAATGAGCTGCTTGCCCTTGCTTTCAATATCTTGCAGAAGTTCATCCAACAACTCTTTGGAACGATCCCGGTCATTCTCCAGACTCCCGAGGATTTCAGTAAATGTAATACGGGGCACTTCACTTTTTTTGGTACTCGTGGATTTTTGAGGTCCAGAACGGGATACCTTTTTAACCTTCATCCGAGTCGTCCTCCTCAAGTTTTCCAATCACATCAACAATACCACTCACAACTGCATAGAGCTGGGGGGGAATATTCTTTCTTAAATCATTGCCCACCTGTTCTTTTAGTGTATCCATCTTTTTCTCAACAGGTATATTGTGCTTCTCAGCTTCCTGCTTTATAAGCGCACTCAAACCATCGAACTCATTTGCATCAGACCGTGTATAGGATTCAATCTGTGCATCGTATGTGCCAACACCTTTTCTTTTCATATGGAAAAATCAAATCCTTTCTCCGGAGTAGACCGATAAGGCACCTTCTGAGCCTTCTTTTCAATATCCTTAGTCTGAATAAGATCCTTTGCCGATGTGTCATTTAAGCTTGTAAACCGAACGGGCCCAAGTTTAAAACCAACATCTACAAACTCTTTTTGAAGCGCTGTAACCAAAGGGGTCATGACATCCTCAAAGGCTTTATTGTCATTACGCACATTTATTGAAAGCTGTCGGTCCTTTGACTGAATAAGAATCCCTGTTTCACCATATTTCTTTAACTCAACAGAAAAGTAAAGTGATGTATTCTCCCAGTCCAGTGCATCTCCATTTTTTCTGGAATTGACAAAAAGGCGCATATCTTTAATTTCACTGCCTGTATCTACAGGTATATGAAAGAAGAGTGTTTGCGTGTCTTGCTTGGTCTCCAGTTTATTCATCAGTTGTTGTCCCGTCAAATTATTGAGGGCCTTTTCAGCGCCTTCGACAGAACGTTTTGAACCGGCATCATCTTGTTCTGCAAGTCTTAATAAAACAGCTTTTAAGTTGTCTTTTATTTTATAATCCTCTTCAAGGCCTTTATTTTTTCCCACTTCAAGAAGCTTTTCAGCAACTTCCGGCTCATGATTCAGCCCCATTTCTCTAAAGAGCTCAAGCACACCACGCATGGATGTATTTTGTGCAGAAAGGACTGGCATACCCGACTGTTTAAGCCCTGACATTTCAGCACCTTGTTTAAAGGCCATAAGCTCAATGTTTTTTTCTGAAGGCTTAAAAATCATTTTTTCAAGCGAACCGGAAACTTGCTTAACGATTTCTTTTGCCGTTGTAAAGTCCCCTTTTACAAGGTTCTTGCGGGCCTCTTGAAGCTCTGAACTCATACCCAATAGGTTTCTTTCCATTTTCATACTTGTATATAGGGTAACATCACTTTTCATAAGCATATTATCAAGTTTATCAATGACCTTAGAGAGTGTTTCTTTCATTTGTTCACGAGAAAGCGACACATCATCTGATACGATATCACGAAGTGAATTTACCATTTCCTGACGGGTTACATTAAATGTTTCCTTTGCTGCAATAGCGTTTTCTGTCACCTTTTCAACAAGATAAGACTTAAAATGCACATCCGCTGTCGCTTCAAGAGCATCTTGGCCGACCTGCTGAACAAGGGCTGATGCAACTTCTTCAAAGGAAGCTTCAAGGCGTTCAATTATTTCATCTTCAAAGGCATCGTATTCATCAATGGAAGTCGGTAGTTGGCCCTCTTCTTCAACTGCCTCCATTTCATTTATATCCGTTTCATCCCTTTGATCGGTCTGTGACGTTTCAGCCTCAAGCATTTCGCCATCTATGAAATCGACTAGAGATGCCTCACCAATCGCACTGGCTAGAGCTTCTTTCAAGACCCCTACGAAGCCCTCTAGTTTATCGGTCTGAAGCATTTCAAAAGCCTTTGAAACAACCTCTAGAATCTGGTCTATACTCACAACCGCATTGGTTCCATCTGAGTCTTGAATGAACAGAGTCCTGCCCTTAATAGATGCATCGAGCTGCAAGGTGTCACGAACAGCTGAGACAACGGCCTTATCAAGTGGCATGCCCTTTTTTACGGCCGATAAGATTTTTTGCTTAAAAGCTGGAGGGATCGTGTCATCTGATTTAATTTTTTCTACTAAGCTTTTCGTTTTATCTTCACTCAGTGCCTTTGTTCCAGAAAGTGTCTGTATAAGCTCACCTTCGTTTATTTCATTATTCAGCGTTTCGTGAATTGCTGTCAAATTATCTTCAGAGAGCTCAACATTCTTATCGGTTGCCCACTCTATGGTTTCAAGCTTTGAAGCCACCGAACCTGAACTGTTTTGCATAAAGCCTTCTATTGATGTGGCCTCTTTCTCCGTTACAGGATGGTCTAAATTCCTCAAAAGGTTTTGAACCTTGTCCATGCCCTCTACAGTACTATTCTCAATCAGAGCAAATCCGCCAGATAGTGTACCAGATGTCTTTTCCTGCCCTGTCTTCTGGCCCATATTGGCGAATCTATTGGTACTAAATAATTGATCTATAATCTTCATATATTTCACTCCATTTAACCTAAGTGTTCCTACCTATAAGAAGCGCTTAGGTTTAACCCTGACTATTCTTCTATTAATATTATCGGTAAACTCGGAAGAACTGTGCAGTGTTTTTAGTGAGAACTTATGCGTGTTTTCTTAGTCTCACACTGCCCCAAATGACAAATACGGTCCCCATAAAGAACAAAATGCTGACCGGTTGAATGACTTGAAGCATCGTTTCACTATTCATTGTAACGCCCTGAAGGGCTTGAAGTGCCCAGCGGTGCGGGGTAATTAGACTTAAGGTCAAGAGTATTTTTGAACTCACAATTTCAAGCGGCCACATACAGCCACCAAGCATTGCGAAGGAGGTTAAAAAGATGGGCACAGATGCAGAAAGCTGCCCCTGGTTTTTTACCATACTCGCTAAAAAAAGCCCCATACCCGTTAGCGAAAATATATAAGATAAGCAGATCAGAAGAATAAGATCCCACCGCGAACCTAATTCTATTCCAAAGAGTGTGTGTCCGCCAAAAAAGATTACAAGCATTTGCATAAAACCAATAAATAGAGTACTCACCAAGTTTGCACTTAGGATTTGCAACTGGCTTATAGGGCTTTGCAAAAGTCTTTGCCAGGTATGATACATTTTGTCATTCACAATTTCACCGATTCCAAATACAATCGTATATGCAGAAAAGAGGAGTGCAAAACCTAAAAAATTCCTCAGGTTTCTACGCTCAGCATTCCACATGCCTGATTCTGTACGCTCAACAAGGCTGAACATTGCCTGACTGCGGTAGTCTGTCCTCAATTTTTCAAACACGTAATCTACCGATAGGGACCCATCCTTATCAAGGCCCATTTCCTCAGCTGAGCTTAACAAGTCTTTACTGAACTCCAAGTCGCCATGAATATCAATCAGCAGATTTTCCAAGTTTTGTTTTAGCCCCTGGATATCTACGTCATTTTTAGTACTAAAAAACGCAATCGAAACTGAACCTGTACTGATTTGTCCGGGCAAGTCTGCACCAAAGGACACGAGTGCAAGCCCTTCATAGTTTTCAACATGATCACGTCCAGTTTCTTCATCAACACGTCTAATATCATATGTGCCCACTGCCCCCAGTTCTTCTTCAATTAAGTCCGCGAATAAAGACGGTTCTGCAAAAGAGATGTACACCACCCTTCCAGAGGTCTGCCCCCCCTGTGCGCTAAAAGCATATACCATGGCAAGTGCCAGAAGCGCCATTACAAGCATAATTTTGTAGTCTTCTTTAAGGCCCAGCAGTCTGAGCTTGATGATTGCCATCATAATGCTTCCCCTCCTTTGAGCGTACAAGATAAATTGCTATAGCGGATAAAACAAGACCATTTAATAGGAGCAGGAGCAAACTCGATGACAGTTCAGCAATCCTGCTACCTGACATGACTTTCAAGTAGCCATCCAGCGCTACGCCATTTAATGGGACTTTACTTAAAAGCTGTATTTCTCTTGGTAAAACTTCAAGGGGAATATAGGCACCGCCAAGTAACCCCATCACTTGAAAAATTACAGATTCAAACAAACTGGCAATGCGCGTCTTGTCTGAAACAAAGGTAATAGCCGCCAGTAAAATTCCAAGGCCTGCGACCGCAAAGGCCGTGAAAATGCTAAGGATAAACACGCTGGGGTAGGCGCCCCATTGCACCCCTAAAACAAAGGTAGAAAAAAGTATCAGTAAACAGAGTTGAATAAAAACCATAAAAAAAATGGTTAAGAATTTTCCAGTTAGAACCGCCCACTTGCCAATACCTGCGCAAAGCATGCGCTGGTATGTGTAGTCCCTTTTTTCTTGAAGCAGCATGTAACTGCCTCTCCCTGCACCAAATAGCAAAAAGAGCGTCAACATGCCGACTGAGTAGTAGCTTTTACTGTCAATCACACTGCGCCCAGGGCCTATTGTATTATCAAATCGGATGTCCATAGTCTGACCGGAGCTCTCATTTTGTGTAAGGGTCTGCATAATTTGTGTATCATTAATCTGTGTCCCTGAAGTGAGAAATACATCAAGCGCTGCATTCTTTTTTGCAGCGGTCGAATCCAGTCGACTCAAGAAAGTCTTTATCATGCTTACTGTAATATCTGCAGTGACACTTTTATTTGGACTGCGAATAACTTCTATTTCAAGTTTTTGCTGGCTTGTTGTAAAGAGATTTGTGTACCCTGCGTGCTGAAAATTTTCTGGCAGTACAACAACGGCCGATAGACTGTCTTGACCCAGTGCCTCAATTGCTTCTTCCATCGGCATGATTTCATAGTCTAGAATATCTTTAACTTCTGGATTGTCTAGAAACTCTTCAAAAAAGATGCGCTCCATATCTGCTTCAGTCGCCGAACTCAACATGCCCTCCAGCACCGTTTCAGAAAGAACCGATTCAAGTCCGCTCTCCTTAAGCACTTCGCCGAGCTGATTAGAAGCCTCTTTTGTCTCAAAAGATTTAACAATGGCGATTCTAAATGAAGGAATTTCTGGGCTATCATTAAAAGCGCCCGATAAAGCAAAGCTCAAAATACTTGTTAGTATAATGGGCATCATCAAAATGACAGAGAGTGTTTTTTTCTCACTGAAAAGAATATGTAAATCTCTTATAAGAAGATGAAATACGCTCATTTTGCCTCCTCTTAAATGTTTGTATATTTTGTTTAGTCTCTGAGTGCCTTGCCTGTCAGATGCAGGAATACCGATTCCAGATTTGGCTTAATGACTTCAAGGGACTCAACGCCAACATTTTGTGCCATCGCCTTGTCCAGTGCATCACGGATGATATTCTTACCATTTTTCGTAAAAATACACACCATATGACCTTCTGCTTCGACACGTTCGACACCTGTTATCGTACTCAGACTTTCAACAAAGCTTTGCGAAGTGCTGTTTAACTGAATTACAATCTTTCTTTCACCCTCAATAATTTCAATCAAGTCATCTTGTGTTCCAGAAGCAATTATTTGACCACTATCCATAATGTGAATATTACGGCACAGATACTCAACTTCCTCCATATAGTGACTCGTATAAATGATGGTCATCCCCTGCTTATTGAGTTCAAGAACCGTATCCAAAATATGATTTCTAGACTGCGGATCAATCCCAACCGTCGGTTCATCCATAATAAGAAGCTCAGGTTCGTGCAGGAGGGCTGCACCAATATTAATCCGTCGTTTCATGCCTCCGGAGTACTGCTCGACTTTATCCTTTAAACGGGCATCAATGCCAATGATTTTAGAAACTGTTTCGATGCGCTCTTTGAGTCTTTTTCCAGTTACACCATACGCCTGTCCCCAAAATTTGAGATTGTCATAACCTGAAAGTGTTGGGTAAAGTGCTATTTCCTGCGGTACAATGCCCAGCACCTTCTGTATGGCCTTAGGATGACTTACAATATCTTTTCCTTTATAAAGGATTTCCCCGCTTTCTGGCTTCAGCAGCGTAGAAATCATGGAAATCGTCGTTGATTTTCCAGCGCCATTGGGTCCAAGCAGGCCTATAATTTCGCCTTCTTCAACTTTAAATGCTATGTTGTTTACAGCTTTAAGTGTTCCATAAGATTTTGAGAGATTCTTCACTTCAAGCAGTGCCATGTTTTCACATCCTTCTCTGATATTTATTAATACTGTGTTTTCACCACAGATACAATTTTTGCCCATCTTCCTTACCTATATTTCACAAGGCCCTTCGCCTTTCCTGCGTCCCAGAAAAATGTTAATCTAATTTTAATGAACCGCACGGCAACCTGCACCTACCCATGTCGGGAGTCACGCCATATACCTAGATTCTAGGTATATTATTTTTTGTTCAAACACAAGGGAATATCTACATATTCATACCTATTATTTCTTTACCTTTCGAGAAAAGTAAAAATCCAGCTTGCAGGGCGCACACTGTACACCCTGTAAGCTGGATCAAGTTTGACTTTATCTAATTTAGATTATTCATGTGATGGACTTCAATATAATTGTATAACTGCTATGCAGTTTCCTTAGCCAATGTTTTGTCCGTAAGCTCATGATTATCCGCTTTTGTACCTGTTGAAATCATAAATACAGATAAGATGATAACCAGTCCTCCAAACAGTTGAATGGTAGTGAGTGTTTCTCCCAGGTAAAAGTAGCCCGCAATGATTGTTACTACTGGTATCAGGTTCAAATAGTATGACGATTCACCGATTCCCAGAACATCGAGTGCATAGAGATAAACCCAAAATCCGACTGCCGATGCAAATACACCTAGAATCACAACGTGAATCCACATCTCTTGAGTAATATCTGCCCAAACTGTGTTTTCCATCATAGCGAATGGTGTAAAGCATGCCAACCCTACTATGGATTGCCAGAAAAGTACCTTGAGCTGGCTATACTTTTCAAACAGCGGCGTTGAAGTTACTGAATATGCAACCCATGAAACCACAGCACCACCCATCATTAAGTAGCCCTTAATGTACCCTGATCCGATTAAAGTTTTAAGATCAAGACCTACGACTAAGCAAACGCCAACAATCGAACAGGCCAAGCTGACAATGGTCTTTTTCGTTACGCCTTTTTTATAAATCAGGCTTTCAATAATCACTGAAAACACTGGAATACTCGCAATAATTAGGGATGCTGCCGAAGCGGATGTATACTTAACACCATTGTTCTCAAAATAAAAGTAAATGGTAATGCCAATTGCGCCAGCAATAAACACATTGAAGAAGTCTTCGCGCTGAAGCACTAAACTTTCCCGTCTTAGCCGCATTACAATAAACAGCAGTACACTTGCAATTGCAAAGCGTAGTCCGCCTAATGTCATAGCTGGAATCACCTGAATTGCGACACGAATATTCACAAATGAGATGCCCCATACAAAAACAGCAACGAGTATGGCAATAATGCCTGTCAGTTTATTCTGCTTCATAATGAATTCTCCTATCTTAATGTCCAAATCACATTACTGTAATTCTACGCCTCCCGAAACAAAATTGCAATATGATTTTTTTCATATAATACAGTATAAGAAAATACAATGTGAACACGCAAAAAAAGAACCGCTTGTGGCGCATGGATCTCATTGGGCCAGTCATCGGTTCTTTGCAAAATTCATTGTATATTGAGTACTGATTGCTTATTGAATGCCCGAATGGAGCAGTGGAGAAATACGTTTGTAAATCAACAGTGTCAGCACACTCACTACAATTCCTTTTAACATGTTGAATGGAATAACCGCATACAAAATGTAGGATTTCAAATCAACAATAAGTGAGTTGGCAGCTTGTGCCATTTGAATAATTTGATCAATTGGCATAAAGTTCTCATAGAATGGAATCAGAATAAAATAGTTAGCCGCCGCACCAACAATTGCCATAACAACTGTACCTAAAACCAAACCTATTACCGCTGTTTTCATAGATTTCTTTCTCACATAGATAAAGCCTGCTGGTCCAACCAGTGCTGCGCCTACGATAAAGTTGGCAAGTTCTCCAACACCACCTGTTGAAGTACGCATTAGATGCAGGATGTTTTTAAGCAGCTCAATGGCAATGCCTGCAAGCGGTCCAAATGCAAACGCTCCAACCAGTGCTCCAATGTCGCTTAAATCAATCTTTAAAAACGGCGGGAAAAGCGGTAGTGGAAATTCGATAAACATAATTACAAATGAAATTACACTCAGTAGTGCAATTTTAACCATCAGGTTAACAGATGATTGTCGATTCATGGCAAGGCCTCCTAAGGTATAATAGCAATATGTCATTCAGGTCTTTCGCTTTATGTATTTGCTCATATAATTGCACATAAAAAAGTCCCTGAAACAATTCATTCAGGGACATGTTTATTCATCGCGCATTTACGAATATTACACATCTTCTTCCATCCAGACTTTACTGTCGGTTCTGGAATTGCACCAGATCAACCTTTCGGCTCGCGGACTTTACCGCCGGTCGGGAATTTCACCCTGCCCTGAAGAATGTCTTAATTTTGAATTAATAGTAGCACAGGATACCAGGTTCGTCAAGTAGGGCTCTTATGTCATTAAATCAGTGATTGAATGACTTCCAGCGCTTTGTCATAATCCGGGTGCTCAGTTACTTCACTTACATAC
The DNA here is from genome assembly GCA_963676345.2 of uncultured Acidaminobacter sp. GTDB lineage: Bacteria > Bacillota > Clostridia > Peptostreptococcales > Acidaminobacteraceae. The sequence continues at coordinate 606,782 of CAXXTS010000006.1, read as the reverse complement.
TCAACATATTTCACTTGGTTATCTTGATCAGCCACGACAATACCTCTTGATAAGAGTCTAAGCTCTTCAATGGCAAAGCCGTATTTATCGCCGAAATCCAAATTCTTATGGTCGGAAACTACATCAATGTTTTCAATGCCTTCAGCTGCACAATAGCGCTTCTGAGCAAAAGGAAGATCCACTGTCACAGTGACAATTTGTACGTCGTCCTTTAGTTTGCCCGCTTCTTCATTAAAGCGAATAGTCTGTAGTGAGCACACACCCGTATCAATGGAAGGTGCTACCGAAATAACTTTTACCTTGCCCTTTGTACTTTCATAAAAATCATAGGCTTTTAGGTCTTGCTGAACCGAACTAAAATTCGGCGCCTTTTGTCCTACTTGAATCGCTTCGCCTCTTAGTGTCATCGGATTGCCGCCAAATGTAATCGCTTCTTTTCTCATCTTTAAAACATCCTCTCTCAATCTATTTTGTATTAATTTCACTTTTGTATTCGTTACACTTAATATATCATGGCTTTTCCCCATCGTCAATAGAATTATACATCTTTTTAGTGATTTTTCTAAAATGAAGATTATTCTGCGTATTAATCTACATTTTACCGTATTAATAAAACATAAGGGGGTGTTCTATTGAACGATCGCATACATCAAATAATCTATCTGCTCGGCTGGCTCTTTCTAATTCTGAGCGGATTACTCCTTCTGCCCTTAATCTATTCAATCATTATTGGTGATTCTGACAGCGTCATTCAAGGATTTACAGTCAGCATTACAGTGTCCCTGCTTGCTGGCATGATCAGTTTAAAATTCAAACCTAAAGAGCATCCCGCACTTAATCTTTCCGGGGGTATGATTTTGTGTGCCTTGGCTTGGATTGGCGTTTCCCTTGTTGGTGGCATACCCTTTATGATTGGGTTAAATGTCTCGTTTGTGGATGCCTTTTTTGAATCTGTTTCTGGTTTCACAACAACTGGCATTACCGTTTTTACCGGCTTAGATACCATGTCCCACCCTATTCTTTTATGGCGAAGCCTTATACAAGGGGTCGGTGGACTTGGTATTTTAACCTTCTTTCTCTTTGTTACCTTTCAGAACGAAGGCGACATATGGCAACTCTTTACAGCTGAAAGTCACAAAATTAGCACCTCACGTCCAGTACCAAACATTTTCAGAACCATTCAGATTTTTTGGGGCATTTATGGTCTGTTTATCTTCCTTGAATTTACAATATTATGGGCTCTTGGCATGCCAAGCTTTGATGCTTTAATTCATGCCTTGACCAGCCTCTCAACAGGTGGGTTTTCCAACCATGATGCCAGTGTTGGATACTATGCACTTGCAGGATATCCCTACGCAAGAACCATTGAATACGTCATTATTCTTTTTATGGCGCTTGGTGGCATGAATTTTCTTATGCATTTCTACTGGATGACAGGACACTTTCGTGTGCCGATGCACGATGAAGAAACGCAAGGCTTTTTTAAAATCATTTCAGGATTTTCAGTACTGATCCTCATTTCTATATATGCTCAAAGTAATGACTGGATAAACTTTGAATCTTATTTTCGAACAACACTTTTTCAAGTGGTTTCACTCATTACTTCTACAGGTTACGGTACCGCAGACATTGGAAGTGCATTCTTTCCAGCCTTGGCAAAACAGCTCTTTATTGCCCTCATGCTTATTGGTGGGTGCGTTGGCTCAACGGCTGGCGGTATAAAAGTGGTGCGTACCCTTATTATTTCAAAACTCTACAAGCGCGAAATAAAGCATATTTATTACCCACGTGGTTCTGTTATTCCCGTCACGCTCAATAAGACGCCCATCGAAAATGATGAGATTTTAAAAGTATCCGGTCTGCTTTATATTTGGATTATGCTCATTGCTATTGGCGCGGGGATCACTGCCCTTTTTTCTGACCTGGATGCCTTTAGTGCCATATCCGGTATGGCAAGTGCGGTTGGCAATATGGGCCCATTTTTCTTTAGTGTCAGCAAAATGCAGACACTTTCACCCATTATTAAATATACTTACATTTTCGGTATGCTTGCCGGTAGACTCGAAATGCTTCCGCTGTTTGTTCTATTTCAGCGAAGGGCTTGGAAAACACTTTTACGATAACCCCATAGTCGTATATGTATGATAAGGAGGCTTGTTATGTATATTATCATTGCTGGTGGTGGCATTGTCGGACGTAGTATTACTAAAAATTTGAGTAAAAAGCATGATATTGTGGTCATAGATAAGGATAAAAGCGCTTGTGAACACATTTATGCCAAGTACGGTGCAGTCAGTATTCACGGGAGCTCTACCAACATTTCCATCGTTAAAGATGCAGGAATTGAAAAGTGCGACTATGCCCTCGCTGTAATGCCCAACGATGAAGACAACCTTATTTTCACACTGCTCGCTAAGAACTTCGGCGTAAAGCACATATTTGTTCGTATGCGTGACCCTGAATATGAAGATGCCTATAAGCTTGCAGGGGCTACAAACATTGCCGGTACTGTACAGATGATGGTCAAAAAATTTGTATGGGACATTGATAATCCAGAAATTCGTCGTGTGGCTTCCCTGCGTGGTGGGAAAGCAGAAATCAGTATTGTCACCATTCCAGAAAACAGCAAAGTTTCAGGAATGACCGTCAGCCAAGTCGCCTCATCGCCTCACTTCCCCCAAAACTGCCTTATTGCAGGAATTTTTGATCAGGTTAAGGATGAACTCATTATTCCACGGGGCAACACACTCATCAACAGCCATGATCAAGTTTTTCTGGTAGCAACTCGTGAAGACGCCAACAAGGCTTATGAGCTCTTGAGAAAGTGAACTGCTCCATGTCTTCAAACCTACAAGCTCTAGTTGCCTTGATTCTTAGACACGCCCAATAGGTTCAATAATAAAAGGCGACCATTCGTGTAAACACGATGGTCGCCTCAGCTTGCCTGAAAACGCCGACTTTCAGCCACGCCTTTCTTTTTATGATATTTCCGCTTCTTCTTCTCGCTCAATTTTTCTTAGGTGACTCGCGTTATAGGGTGCGATAATCCATAGGCCGGGACCAATTCCAGGTATGTCAATAAAAAAGTCCGTACCATACCCTGGTCTACTTGAACAGTTTAGGGCACCGCCAAGTTTATCTTGAACCAGACTAAAGGCTTCAGTCAATCCCATGCCTGCACTGCCTTTCATGGCTGTGGTCGAAAAATAGGGTTCAAAAATACGTTCTTGTATATCAGGGTCCATACCTTGACCATTGTCATTATAATAAATCCTTAAATAGTCATCGTCATAAATCACTTCAATGGTGATCATTCCTTGACTGCCACTTACAAAACCATGTTCAATAGCATTCGTCGTCAAGTGCGTAAAAATCTGAGTGAGCACAAGCGCATCGGTCGTAACGACCAAATCACTGTCACAAAATACCCTGAAATCGACTGGCTTATAAGAATACTCGCTTAAAATCAATTGCATTACATCCTGTGTAAAAACTTTCAAATGTAAATCCTCAAATGCCAGCGTCTCCTCATTCAGATTCAAATCATCATCATTTTGACTGAGTTTATTAAGCAATTTTCTGACTTCGGTTATATGGGTTCCAACCGCATTCAGTTTCAGTTTTTCTTCTCCAGGTGCACTGCTATGCTCAATAATATGATTTAAGTCATGTAGCGCCTGAGTCGTTACCGCCTCACCCTCGACTAATGTTTTCACTTCCTTGGGTACGGGTAATACAGGCTTTTCAACAACCCTTGGGTGTAGACCTGCTTTCCTTTTAAGTTCATCAATATGCTCTGCAATCATTTGAAACTCTTTAAATAGATAACTGCTTTTAGAGAGTCTGTCCTGATCTCCATCAATAACACGACCAACCTGTTCAAAGCATCTGTCTATCTTTCTAGAAAGCTTACGTATTAAAAATGTTATACCAAAGAAAAGAATAAACCCAGTTACAAGAATAATCCTATTTAGACTCGTCTCTGTTCTTTTCAAATAGTAAGCTTTTCGATCCGTGTAACTTTCACTAATATGAGCATTTAAAACCAACATCCAGTCCCATGATTCAATTGGTTTTACATAGGATAAATTCAACGCGTTTCCTGTAACGTCATAACCCGAGGTTTCAGTGTACCCGCCTAGAGGATTTTGACTCCCAACTGATAGAATCTGCTCGTCAACAAGCTCTTTTCCGTTTATAAGCTGGTCATTCACGAGGCGCATTTGCCCGTTTGTATCCGCAATCGTATAGACATATTTAGTGTTTTGAAGCATATGCATGCTTTCCAGTATAGATGTCTCTTTCTCCTTTAGGTATACTTCTTCGTATATCCCGGTTCCAATATACCAGTCAAGACCTTCAAAACGCTTTACATAAGACACTTTAAGACTGCCTTTTCCAGATGTCTCTCCCGGTATGGTCCAGTAGCCTTCAACGAAACCTTCGCCAAATATCTGCGCTAAGTTAATTTCATCTCGAATCACAAAATTTCCATACTCATCAGCTAGATCCAGAACATTTTTCCCCTCTTCTTCAGGATGCACTGGATAGAGTAAAACCTCTCCATCAAAACGGTCCATAAACAAATAGCCTTGACCCCCATCATAACGTACATTGCGTAGGGCTTCTGCAATTTCTGCTTCAATCTCATCCATTGACATAGAATCCTTATTGGACACGTATATGTACTGCGCCAACGAGTAGGCCTGATTGACACGTCTTTTCAGCTCGATACGCATTTCCTTTACCGCTTCTGCTCTGCTTTGATTTGCATATTCCAGAATTTCGTTTGCTTCCATCTCTAACTGTGATTTTGCAGCGCGCTCAACCTCTTCTCGTATAGCACTTCTTTCAATTATATACGCTGACTTCGTTGTATACGTCACGGTCAACGCCATAACCGCAACAAAAATAGCAAAAGTCACCAACACAATTCCCATCACAGCAGACGAAAACTTATATTTCCCCTGCATAGAACTCAACCTTCTCCCATTGTAAAACTTTTTTGACACTATTCATCGTTACCCCTAAATGCCTAGGGGAAATCATAAAATTTTATCATTTCAAATAAATTTCTTACGAATTATGTATCTTCCCGATTAACCTGTAAAAATAATCAGAATATATAGTGAAAATTATATGGAAATATATTAAAAAGCACAAGTCAAGACCGTGTTATCTTCAAAAGAAATTGTAAGAAGAAGCCTTAATGCCTCCACTATACCTTATTAGCAATATCACTTTCCTCTTCTTTTTAAGTATTCTTGCTTATGGAATGGGTTCGCTATCTTTGCATATAAAAAAGCAACCAGCCAATATTATGCAGGTTGCTTTCTATAATCCAAAATTCTTTCTCTTAGTCCTTATAAAACAGACGGATCTTCAGAGCCTAGGTGAACGGATCTAGGTCTTATCCATTTAAAAGATCCATCAATTTTTTGTTATTTAGGATGGCTGTCTTAAATAAGATTACACCCGCTATGGAAACAACAACAAACTCCCCAAATGCCACTTGAGCTATTGTTAAAATCAGTGGGAGTTGGAAGAGGACATTAAGCATCACACCAATAATAATACCATTGACAATCACTGGCCACAAGGACGCTACAAGTAGGTTCTTTGTTCTTGAAACCAACTCGACACTGATGTACGTGGCAAGTGTACCAAATACAATATCCATAACACCAAGCTGAGAATACAAGTTGGCAAGCAGGCACCCTAGAACAAGGCCCGGAATGTACTTTCTGTTGATAAAGGCTAGCAGTACCAGCATTTCTGACAGTCTAAACTGTATAGGCCCATAACTGATTGGCGCCAAACTGATTGTTACTGCTGCATAAATAGCTGCAATGATTGCACTGAATACAAGATTTTTAATCGCTTCAGATCTCATCTTTTTCTCCTTATTAAATATTTGAATAATTATATGATTGCGCCACCCAAGTACGCATGACATTTGAACTCACCTCACTATGCATGCCTTCATGTCATGACAGTTCGGGTCGCTTTTTTATGAACAGAGTAAAAACTATCATACTCTTATAGTCTTGTCAACGGTACAGCATTCACTTCTCATAAATGAGTATGGCCTTTTACTTGAAATCAAGATGGGTATATAATAAGCGATCATACATTACAGCAAATTAAAAATCATTATTCCGATACCTGTGATACAATAGTGATAACAATTATCAATCAGGAGGACTTTATGGGCAACGTCAGTTTTATTAAAACCATTCAATCAAAAAAAGGACACACCCTTTTAGAAATAGCAAAAAAAGAAGACATCAAAATCAAGGCCCCGTGTAAAGGAAAGGGCAAGTGCGGCAAATGTACTGTAAAAATCATATCTGGAAAAGTAAATCCACCGACTAAAAATGAACTCAAGGCCTTAAGTGATAAAAAACTAAAGGCAGGATACAGACTCGCGTGTGAAATCACGGAAATGGATGATCTTGTCATAGAGTGGCCAAAAAAGTAACGTTTTAATTCATATAAAGCAACTACATAATAAATTAAGCAGGCGGGCTCATAATATTATGAACCCGCCTGCTATTTTTTAAACTCCCGCGCTGCATAAATGGCTCGCTTAAATGTTCGAGAGGACGCTTCCTGCATATTCTAAACGCAGTTCAACACCAAAGCTTGCCTTAAATTTGTTAATGTACTCACTCGCAGCAGCCATTTCAAGTGTTGGTTTTTCTTTAGAATACAATTTTATAAGAACCGCATTGCCTTCAATTTTGACATCTATGTCTTCAATTGTACCCGACTCACTTCTGTCCAACTTTTCACTGATACCAAGGAAAAGCGCCAAATCATTCAGACGCCTAAATTCGCGCCGATCTACAATACCCGCATACTGTTCAAGTTCAACTTTAAGCTTTTCGTTTCTGTGCATGCCTACTAAATAAGCACACGATATAATTTCTGTATTCGTCAGGCCACACAGTCGCGAGTTCATGGTTAAATAGAAACCGTGCTTGTGATGATTGTAATACTCGATATACATTCCAATATCATGCAATAATGCTGAAGCCTTTATCAGCTTTCTATAGGCATCTGTAAACCCATGAAAAATCTTCAGATTGTCAAAGAGCTTGAGTGAAAGCAGTGTAACATGTGTACTGTGACCACGGTTGATTTCATAACGCTTCATGATATTATCAAGGCTATGCGCCAGTACATCAGCCACCAGAATAGGACGGTTCCACAGCTTTGAATACTGCTTGTAAAACCACCCATCACGCAGTCCGTTACCGCTTACAATCAGCGCTTCAGCCTCAAGCATTTCCATTATCATCTTAATTGGCAGTATTCCGCCCCCAATAATATCCGCACGCTTTTTATTAATGCCATTCACCTTTGAAAGCTCAAGAGGTGTCGACTTTAGTATCAGACCAAACATATCGTCGCAATCTCCCCGTGAGAGCCTATAATTATGCAGATAAATTTCCTGAAGGTTGTTCTTGTGGCGGTCTACCTTTGCAAGTGTTCTGATTACCCCGCCCAGTCCTACAACAGGAATACCCTTCAAATTTTTAAGCCAGGGTACATCTTTAAAATGGGCTTTAATCGCTGCTTTTGCCGCATCAAGTCCCTCTTTTCCCTGGGAAACATAATTCTCGGTAATGGACACAGAGCCAATAGGCAAACTAACGGCGGCTCTATGTTCTCTATTCTCAACCCATATCAATTCAGTTGAACCGCCGCCAATATCTACAATCAGACAGTTATCGACATCAATGGTGTTGATAACGCCTAAATAATCATAGTAGGCTTCCTGCTCACCGGTTAGGACTGTAAAATCAAGTCCGACCTCATCTTTTACCCGCTCTAAAAAGTAGGCCTGGTTAACCGCCATGCGTACTGCTGCTGTAGCCAGTGCATAGACATGGTCTGCCTCATAAGCTGATGAAAGCTTTTTGAGCAATTTGAGAGCCTGTATGGTCCGTTCAATCGGTTCAGGTTTAAGTGTTTTCTCTTCACCCATGTTTTCAGAAAGACGCACCATTTCTTTCGCTTGATCCAGCAAAATATATGACCCATCTTTTTTGACGTGTACAACATTCATTCTGACAGAGTTGGATCCTAAGTCGATAATAGCATATCTTTCCAAATCAACTACACCTTCTTTAACCAATACATTCTATTGACTGTATCAAAGTCCTTCATTTCAATATCGTACCCATTGACGTACTCAAATTTTCCACCTAATAAGGTACTTAAAACATCATCATCCATATTCCAAAATAGAAGCCCTGATTCCTCTTCATAACAGTTCTCAGTCACTTTTACAAAGCCATTTTCTTTTGTAAAAACATCTGTTTCATATACAGGATTAAGTTTGAGCAGCAGGACAGCGTCTTTCTTCAGAACACGAATCAGCGCACTTAGGAGGCGCTCCCCATCATCTGGGTACATATTGTCAAGCACATTAAATAAAATGGCCCCATCAAAAGTCTCTGCTTCCATCTCTTCCAGTACATCTATACCGCCTTGAGAGAAAGATAATTTTTCAGCTAGGTAAGATCCTGCTATTACCTTTTGAGCCGTTTCAACCCCTGTTTTGGACAAATCAATACCTACGCCACTCTTCACGCCATATTTTGTAGAAACAATCAAGGCCTTTCCATTGCCGCATCCAAAATCTAGTACATGATTTGCCTTTTCACCAATCCACCTGATGCCATCCATAATTTCTGGATATGGAATTTTAGTATCTGCTGTAAACTTTGGAACTTGCCCATAAACATCATCCCAATAAGCTTTAATATTCTTATAGTCATACATCGACATATCTTTACTCACTATTTATGTCCTTCCACTGGTACGATACAAATAAACCGCAATTTTCCTTGACCTGTATTTCTAAACTGGTGGAGTTCATTTGATGGTACATATGCATAGCCACCCGCTTCTATAGGATTTTCTTTTCCGTTTAGAAAAAGAGTGCCTGTTCCTTCAATAATATAATTAATATGCGGCCAATCATGTGTATGTTTCGGTGTATATCCACCTGGCTCTAACTCAAATACACGCATTACGTGATCTTCCCAGCCCTCTTTTGGAGAAACAAGCACCTTCATAACTGCATCTTTAACTTCTGGATGGTCTACAACTGAGCCCATTACATCTCTTTCATGTCCTAATACCATAGTTATCATCCTTTCCTCTTCATCATCGATTTTTAAATATTATACCACTTTTAAATACGCATGCATGGCGCAATATATTTAGCGTCACTAATTATTTGATTCCCAAAATAATCTATGTTATAATTATTTTTAACGATTTAAAATACGAAATGCACGAGGTGAAAAGTGGATTACAGACAAAAACGCGAACTCATACTGAATGGGTCCCATGCTACGTGTCATTATCAGCTTGTCCGGACCCGTCATGCTCACCAACTTTATACAAACTCTATAATAACCTAGTGGACACCTACTTTGTTGGATGGCTTGGGACTGCCGAAATTGCGGCTGTCCAATTTATATGGCCTGTCATCTTTTTGATGATGTCCATTGGAATGGGACTTTCACTCGCAGCAACAAGTCTTATTTCTCAGTACACAGGCGCCCATGAATATGATGCATCACGTAAAGTTGCGGGTCAAATTCTCTCACTTTCCCTACTGCTCTCGATCACCATCGGCATTATTGGCTATTTCGCTTCTGGCCCACCTGCTGCATCCTTATGCAGGCGACCGGCGCCCTGTATTCAAATGCAAAGATGTTTATTGAAGTCATTTTTCTGGGTCTTCCCAGTATGTTTCTTATGTTTTTCATATACAGCCATTAAGACTGGACTTGGAGATACCTACACCCCAATGAAAATAAGTGCCTTAAGTGCCTTTACCAACATGTTTCTAGATCCACTTTTTATGTTTACACTAGGCTTTGGACTGCGTGGTGCAGCCATTGCTACAGTGCTGGCCAGAGCAGTATTCGGTTTTTATGCCGTAATGACACTCTTCAATAAATCAAGCGACTTTCATATACACATTAGAGATTTGAAACTGGATTTTAAAATTCTAAGGCAAATCGTTAAGATTGGTCTGCCTTCAAGTTTTGGTCAATCAATGACTTCGCTTGGCTTTATGATTATGAACGTCTTCATTGTTTCCTATGGACAGGCTACATTAAGTGCCTTTGCCATTGGCAATCGCATTTCTGGTCTGATTCTAATGCCTGCAATGGGCGTTGGAAATGCCCTTGCTTCTATCGTCGGACAGAATATAGGCGCTGATAATTTAGCTCGTGCCAAGGAGGCGGTTCGAACAAGTACCGTGGTTACTTCCATTGTACTTGTCGCTGGTGGCGCTATTATTGTCATACTTTCCGAAAGCATTATTCGCCTCTTTTCAACCGACCCATTTGTTGTCGCGCAAGGGACATTTTACTTAAGGCTTATTACAGCTTCCCTTCCCCTTATGGGCATCTACCAAATACTCATTGGCACCTTCCAGGGGTCAGGCCATACGGTGTATGCCATGATTATGATGTTGGGACGTCTATGGTTTTTTAGACTACCGCTTATTATACTGCTTGGCAGACTGACGGATTTGGGGTCAAATGCTGTTTGGTACTCAATGATTACATCAAATTTCCTGATTTGCATTGTCGGTGGCCTTATTTACTTCAGCGGAAAATGGCACACGAAAACCATTACTTTGACGGACTCTCAAGAGGTATCCAGCTAAGGCCGTATTCCCCGGGAAAACCTGTGCAACTTACAAAAGTGTTTTAAGGGAGAAACTAAAAAACGCTTCATTTTGTTTATGTACCTTTACCTTAATCCTGTATCTTCAAAGAAATATATATAAATTAACACAAAAGGCTAGGGTCTCTATAGTGAACCCTAGCCTTAATGACTCTTTATCTTCATATTTGTGTGCGTTATATGGATGTATTAAAAACCGAGTTCTTCGTTGATAATTACAACACGCATACGGCTTGCATCAGCCTGACCGCTGACAGTCACAAAGGCATTACAAATCCTTACATCGCCCTCACATTCAACACAACGCCCCGCTTCAATACACGGTGCACTTTTGCCTGCCCGCAGTGCGTTACGCGGTGCCGCCTCATTTCTTGCCCTATTCAGTGCTTCATCTAAACTTCTGGCCAATTTATTAACGCCTACAACCACAATAACCCGATCCGGTCCATACAACATAGCAGCTACACGACTGCCGCTGTGATCAATGTTTACAAGATGTCCGGATACAGAAAGCGCATTAGTCCCTGTTATAAACCAGTCTGTCATTAGAGCTTTCTTTTTTAGGAGCTTCTTCCCCTGGTCTGTCTGCACAGTCGTCTTATCATAGACAATGTGCCCCTTGTCGGACAAGGTCTGCGAAAGGTTTAAATCCTTCACGGTTCTACTATTTCCAATTCCAATGGTTACATCTTGTGGAATCCATGATAAGATTGCTTCCTTGGCTTCTTCAGAAGTCTTAAAATAGTAACCGTTTATATTTCGCTTTGAAAGATTTTCAAGCGTGGTTTGGATGGTCATATCCATGGCGTTCATCTCCTGTATATAATTTTCACTCCTATGTCCACGCATTCACACGTAGTAATGACGCAGTTTAAAATGAATTTATAGTTCTATGCATATTGTATCCAATATGCAATACACATATCAAGTAAAAAAACAGATTGTATCTATTTTTTTAATAATTCTGTCAAAAGCCTACAAAGATTTACAGCATTCCCCTATGACCCCTTCATTCACTGTTCTAAAAACGTCATTGAGACAAAGCCTAAACGCCCTATAAAAAAGCAGTATATCAAAAACCATTTATAGGATATGGCCTCTGACACACTGCTCTAAAATTTCCATCTTTAATTAACCTACTATTTGTTTCTTATATGTTTTTTCACTTTCAACACGGTTCTGATTCAAATATGGATTTTTTATCAGCGCCGTCAGGTACAAATACGGATAGTGTACACGTAAGTGCTTCATATACTTAATCCATTCTGACCCCAGACGACTATATGCTCTTTGTATATCAACTTCAATATGCTCCTGATCAAATTTAGAGAGACCATCATCATAACGCATTGCAAGTTCTTCCTGTAAATGCATGATTGCCATTAAAAGCTCACTGAAAGAGTCGTGTTCCAAAAGTGCTGGATTGGCGATCAGAGAAACCAGCAAATTCTTTCCAGTGTCCAGTTTTTCCTTCAACCGACCCACATCGATTTTTTGAACATCCAGTTTATGGGGATGCTCTACCAACTTTCCATGTAGTTTTTCAAAGTCAGCTTCCGTCCAATTCATGCTCAGTGCATATGCATCTCTTGCTTCATTCAAATCCATATCTGCTTGGGTGCACATTCTCAGTACATCTAGTCCAACTTCGCTAAAAAACAATCCAACAAGCATGTTGAGCTTTTCAATGAGATGCTGTTTTTCTCTGCGTTCTAGAATCTTATCTAGCACAACAGTTACAAAAAATACTTCAAGTGGGATAAAGGCTATATCTGCCACTAAAAAGATAAACAGGTGGTGGGCATCGTGAAATAGTAAATAATGTCCATAATGCAATAGTGCTGATAATCCAATCAATACGGCACCTATGCCGATGAATTCCTTATGCTTTTTCATATACGGGCTCCTAAATTCCTTTTCATTCCATCACTGGCTATTATAAAGACTTCAAGAGGTGCTTTCAAGTCCATTTCTTAGCACTTTTCAAAAAATAGGGCAGTGCGGTTTGTAGCAGTGCACCCTTCGGCCTCCCGAGATAGCTCGTCGCGCCATATACGCACAGTGCAACCTCCGGTTGCCCACGATAGCTAGTCGCGCCATATACAATTTCGAGAGAAGGGCCTATTTCGAATGCGTATTCGAATAGGCCCTTCTCTCGAAATCGTGCATTGCTTTGCCTTTTCCGAAAAAGAAAAGCACCGGTAAATTACCGGTGCGCTTCATTTAATTTCTAATGAGTAGGCCAATATCTTTACGATACTGATGTCCGTCGAACTTGACTTTTTCAACTTGACCATACACATTTTCACGTGCTTCTTTAATGGTTTTGCCACTGCCTATAACGCCAAGGACTCTGCCGCCGCTTGTTTTCAGACTGCCGTCTTCCAGTTTTGTACCACTGTGGAAGACCAGGTCACAGTCATTTACGCCTGTGATTTCGCGTCCTTTTGGATAACTTCCTGGATAGCCTTCACTTGCCATAATGACACAGACAAAGGTGTCCTCTTTCCATTCAAGCTTTACATTTGCAAGGTCTTGACTATGAATCGCTTCAACCACATCTACAATGTCATTTTCCATTTTAGGCATGACAACTTGTGTCTCTGGGTCCCCAAATCGAACATTAAATTCAAGCACTCTGATTTCTCTACCATCAATCATAAGTCCAATGAAGAGTACACCGCGGTAGTCCATTTTTTCAGCTTCAAAGCCTTTTAGGATTGGGTCGATAACAACTTCCTGAACCTTCTTTTCAATTTCTTCTGTATAAATCAGGTTTGGAGAGTATGTACCCATACCACCTGTATTTGGACCTTCGTTATTATCAAATATGCGTTTGTAGTCTTGAACGCTTTCAAGTGGTTTGATTGTTTTGCCATCTACAAGACAAAGCATAGATGCTTCAAGACCACCGAGAAACTCTTCTACAAGAACTGTTTCACCGGCTTCACCGAATACTTTCTTGACCATCATGTCATCAAATGCTTCTAGGGCTTCGGCTTCGTTTTTCGCAATAACAACGCCTTTGCCCGCTGCAAGACCATCTGCCTTAATAACCATCGGATATCCGAAAACACCTACATTTTTCTTTGCTTCTTCAAAATCTGTAAAAACTTTAAAATCAGCTGTAGGAATATCATACTTCTTCATGAATTCCTTTGAAAATACCTTGCTGCCTTCAAGACGGGCAGCATTGGCTTTAGGTCCAAATGTCTTGAGTCCTGCTGCATTAAATGTATCTACAATGCCAGCAACCAGTGGAACTTCTGGACCGACAACTGTTAAATCTACATTTTCACTTAGAGCAAATGCCTTGAGTGCTTCAATATCATCTGCCTTGATTGCTACATTGCTGCCTTTATCCATCGTTGCAGTGCCACCGTTTCCAGGAGCAACATAAACGTGGTCTACTTTTTCACTTTGAGCAAACTTCCATGCCAGTGCATGTTCACGTCCGCCACCGCCAATTATGAGTACTTTCATGATACGCCTCCTCATTCGACCCACATTTCAAGCCTAGTGCTTGAAATGTCTCATGCCTGTAAAGACCATTGTAATACCGTATTTATTCGCCATATCAATTGATTCTTGATCTCGAACGGAGCCACCAGGTTGAACAATTGCTGTAACGCCTGCTTTTGCTGCCATTTCAACACAGTCATCGAATGGGAAGAATGCATCGGATGCAAGCACACTGCCTTTAACTTCTAAGTTGGCCTGTGAAATTGCGTGTTCAACAGCCCAAATTCGACTCACCTGACCAGGGCTTAAACTAACCGTTTGGTTTTCTCTAGCCAGTACAATGCCATTAGACTTGATGTGCTTCACAGCTTTCCATGCGAAGAGTAGGTCTTCCAACTCTGTTTTTGTCGGAATACGTTCAGTCACAACTTCAAAGTCGCCCTTCATCAGTTCTGTATTCACGTCCTGTACAAGCAGACCACCGCCTACTTTTTTAAGATCAACTGCATTTTCAGGACGCTGTGTAATTGAACTTAGCTCAAGCACTCGAATATTCTTTTTGCTCGTTAGTATTTCAAGCGCCTTCTCGTCATAGCCTGGTGCAATAACGATTTCTATGAAAATCTCATTTATTTTAGCTGCCGTATCCGCATCTATCACTCTATTGGCAGCAACAATGCCACCGAAAATAGATGTTGGATCACATTCATAAGCACGTTCATAGGCTTCTAGAACATCTGAACCCGTTCCAATACCACATGGGTTAGTGTGTTTAACTGCAACCACTGTTGGTTGTTCGTACTCTTTTAAGGCTTCAACCGCACCATTTGCATCATTGATATTGTTAAATGACAGGGCCTTGCCGTGAAGCTGTTTTGCTTCAGCAAGTGTTCCTTCTACACCTTTAATTTCCTTATAGAAGGATGCAGATTGATGTGGGTTTTCTCCATATCTTAGGTCTTGCACCTTCTCCCATGTCATTGTCAGTGTTTTAGCAGGCTCTTGCTTTGTCTGCTCACGGAAATAGCCTGCAATCAGCGCATCGTAATGTGCTGTATGCTCAAATACTTTCCAAGCCAGTTCCATTTTAAGCGCCTCTGATACGTCATCCGCTTTCATCGCTTCTATAATACGGTCATAATCAGCCGGATCTGTTACGACTGCAACATCTCGGTAGTTTTTCGCAGCAGATCTAATCATCGTTGGACCACCGATATCGATATTCTCAACAATGTCCTCATGTGTTGAACCAGACTTCAACAGCGTTTCCTTAAATGGGTATAAATTTACAACGACCATATCAATCGTTTCTATTTCAAGTTCCTCAACTTGCTTTTGATGATCCGGATTGCTCCTGATAGCCAGTATGCCACCGTGCACTTTAGGATGCAGTGTTTTTACACGCCCATCCAGACATTCTGGAAATCCTGTGACTTCACTGATATTTTTTACCTCAAGTCCAGCTTCTTTAAGCATCTTTTCCGTACCGCCCGTTGAAATGATTTCTACATTCATTTCTGTGAGCGCAGTTGCAAATTCTACAATTCCCGTTTTATCCGACACACTAATGAGTGCACGCTGTATCATATCCTTGACCTCCGCTTATACAATCTGTGCGTTTACAGATTCCCTTCACAATAACGTTTAGCTGTTTCTACAATGAGTCTGTGCTCAGACGCATGTATTTTCTCTTTTAAAGATGATAGCGTTTCCCCCTCAGACACTGGAATCTTGTGTTGAACGATAATAGGCCCTGAATCAACGCCTGTATCTACAAAATGCAGTGTTACGCCAGTCTCTTTCTCTTTATTTTCAAGCACAGCCTTGTGGATTACGTCTCCATAGAACCCTTTTCCACAGTATTTTGGAATGAGGGCTGGATGTATATTAATTATACGTTTCTCATATTTTTTCACAATACCTTCTGTCAAAATGCTCAAATAGCCTGCGAGCATAACAAAGTCAACATGATGCTCGTCCAGTGCTTCAACAATCATTGCATCGCGCTGAGCGGCACTTTCGTAATCTTTGCGCGCATATACTTTAGAAGGAATATTATGTTTCTTTGCCCTTTCAAGGCCGTATGCATCTTCTCTATCTGATATTACAAGGGCCATTTCAGCAGGAATGACGCCGTTTTCAACCGCGTCAATGAGTGCCTGCAAATTTGTACCGCCCCCTGAGATTAAAACTGCAAATCTTAAGGACACAGCA
Source organism: uncultured Acidaminobacter sp. (assembly GCA_963676345.2). Classification (GTDB taxonomy): domain Bacteria; phylum Bacillota; class Clostridia; order Peptostreptococcales; family Acidaminobacteraceae. The sequence continues at coordinate 590,381 of CAXXTS010000006.1, read as the reverse complement.
CGACCCCCTTATCGCCTTTTTCTACACTGCCGATAACAACAGGAGCTTCCCCTGCCTCTTCTAGAACGGTCAGCGCTCTTTTTGCGTCATCTGCATTTACGGCGATTACGAAGCCTATGCCCATATTAAATGTGTGGAACATCTCCAGTGTTTCAAGTTTCCCGTATTTCTGAATAAGTTCAAATACTTCTGGTTTCTCCCAATTCTTTTCTTGAACCTCTGCCTGCAACCCGTCTGGAAGCATTCTCGGAATATTCTCATGGAAGCCACCACCCGTAATGTGACTCATACCATGAACATCCACTTCCTTAAGCAGTGCATTTACTGGCTTAACATAAAGCTTAGTTGGTTCAATTAAATAATCTCCAAGCGTTTTTCCCTGATTTCCTATTTTATCTTCAACAGTCATGCCTGCTTTATCAAAAAAGATTTTTCGAACCAGTGAGTACCCGTTTGAATGAACCCCGCTTGAAGGGAGCCCGATGAGTACATCACCACTGGCAATTTTACTGCCGTCTATGATATTTTCACGTTCAACAACGCCTACTGCAAAACCGGCCATGTCATATTCTCCATCAGAATAAAACCCTGGCATTTCAGCAGTTTCACCACCAAGAAGTGCCATGCCGGATTGTCTGCATCCTTCTGCGACACCGCTTACAAGGTGCGCTGCCTTTTCCGCTTCAAGATGCCCTGTTGCAATATAATCCAGAAAGAACAGCGGTTCTGCACCTTGACAGAGAATATCATTTGCACACATGGCTACTAGATCAATGCCGACTGTGTCATGCTTATCTGTTAAAAATGCAATTTTCAGCTTGGTACCCACACCATCGGTTCCAGACACCAGTACAGGGTCCTTATACGTTCCCAGTCTGAAGAGTCCACCGAAGCTTCCTAAATCTCCGATAACTCTATCGCTGAATGTGCTGCGTACATGTTCTTTCATAAGTTGAACAGCTTTATAGCCTTCTTCTACATTTACGCCTGCTTCGGCATATGCTTGACGCTTATCCATCATTCTCTCTCCTAGCGTTTTTCAAAGACAAACTTTGAATCAATCTTTGGAACGGCCATTGGGTATCTACCGCTAAAGCATGCTGAACACAGTTCGCCAGGCTTGCCAATTGACTCAATTAGACCTGGAATATCAATGTATCCAAGGCTGTCTGCACCGATCATTTCACAAATTTCTTCTACCGTCTTATCAGCACCTGCCAGTTGCTTACGACTTGGTGTATCAATACCAAAGTAACACGAATGCTTAACCGGCGGTGAACTGATGCGAACATGTACTTCAGTAGCACCTGCGTCTTTGAGCATAGCCACAATACGGCTCATAGTTGTTCCACGAACGATTGAATCATCCACTAGAACCAGTCTTTTTCCTCTGACATTATCCTTAAGTACGTTAAGCTTCAGGCGTACTGCAAGCTCACGCGCCTTTTGATCAGGCTGAATAAAGGTACGTCCAAGGTATTTGTTCTTAATCATGCCAATGCCAAATGGAATGCCTGATTTTTCAGCAAAACCAATGGCAGCGGCTGTACCTGAATCTGGAACAGCGACAACCAAATCTGCTTCAGCAGGATGGTTTTCTGCTAGAATTTGTCCAGCGTTATGACGTGCTGTGTATACATTGCAACCTTCAATGTCGCTGTCTGGTCTAGCAAAGTACACATATTCAAATGAACAGAGCGCTTTAGTACACGCTTCGCTGTACATAATAGACTCCACACCATTTTCATCTATAATAACCATTTCACCTGGTTCAATATCTCTTACAATCTCAGCACCCACAACATCGAGTGCACAGCTTTCAGAAGCCAGAACAAAACCTTCATCTGTCTTGCCCATAATCAGGGGACGCAGTCCGTAAGGATCTCTTACACCGATCAGTTTTCCATCACATACGATAACAAGTGCAAATGAGCCCTGTACCAGTCTAAGTGCCTGAATTACAGCTTCTTTGTAACCCATTTTATAGTTTCGAGCAATCAGGTTGGCAATAACCTCACTGTCAATTGATGTTTGGAAAATCGTACCTTGGTCTTCCAGTTCATCACGAATTTCCATGGCATTAACCAGGTTTCCGTTATGAGCAAGTGCGATGCTGCCACCTTTGTACTGAACAACCAGTGGCTGTGCATTACTAACATAGCTCTCACCCGTTGTAGAATAACGTACATGGCCAATACCGATGCCACCATGCAGCTTTTCTACAATCTTGTCCGTAAAGATTTCCTGAACGAGACCCATTTCCTTATAGTATTTCATTCCCCCGCCGTTTTGAACTGCAATACCAGCACTTTCTTGACCTCTGTGCTGGAGTGCTACCAGACCATAACAAAGCATTTGAGCTACTGATTTCTGTTCTGGAGCGTATATTCCAATCACACCACATTCTTCATGTAGGTGATCATCTAACATTTCATGACTAAGCATCGCACTTCCTCCAATTAGTTTTCTTTAACGCGGTTTAGAACTTCCCAGTAAGTTGACTCAACATCTCCAAGATCTCTACGGAATCTGTCCTTATCAAGCTTTTTGTTCGTTTCTTTATCCCAGAAGCGGCATGTGTCAGGTGAAATTTCATCTGCAAGAATGACTTCACCCTCAAAGAGACCAAACTCAAGTTTAAAGTCGATGAGCTTAATGCCTCTGCCATCGAAGAACTCTTTCATCATGTCGTTTACTTGGTGTGCGTACTTCTTAATTGTATCAATTTGAGCTTCTGTCGCAAGCTCAAGTGCCAGTGCATGATCATCATTGATGAGCGGATCACCAAGGTCATCATCCTTTAAACAGAATTCAAGAACTGTTTTTGCAAGCGGTGAACCTTCTTCAACGCCAAGACGCTTTGAGAATGATCCCGCTGCCACATTACGGATGATTACCTCAAGTGGCAGGATTTTTACTGCTTTAACCAGCATTTCACGGTCGCTGAGCAGTTTTACGAAATGTGTAGGTACACCATTTTTCTCCAGTGCTTCAAATAGGATGGCAGACATTTGATTGTTTACAATGCCTTTCTCAGAAATTTGACCTTTCTTCACACCGTTAAAGGCAGTCGCGTCGTCTTTATATTCAACAATATACTCTGAAGCATTGTCCGTTTTGTATACTTTCTTTGCTTTTCCTTCATATAGCATCTCTAGCTTAGTCATCATAATCCTCCATTTCACTTCTCACATACACCTAGGCCCAGAACAAAAGACTTGTCCTTTTCAGGCTTTTCCCTATTCTATTTCTATTAGATTTGTGACTGAATCTTTTTGTCTTTCTCGATTACAGCTTCTTTCATTTCTTTTCTGTAGGCTTTTAGCTTTTCTCTTAGCTCTGGATACTTGACGCTTAGGATATGAACCGCAAGCAGTGCTGCATTTTGTGCACCGTTGATTGCCACGGTTGCAACTGGAATGCCTGATGGCATCTGAACAATTGATAAGAGTGAGTCTAGACCATCCATTGTGGATGATTTAATAGGTAGACCAATTACCGGCAGTGTTGTAAGTGCTGCAATTACACCAGGTAGATGCGCCGCTTTTCCCGCTGCACCAATAAGAACCTCAATGCCTCTTTCTTCTGCACTTTCAGCATAAGCTACTGCAAGATCCGGTGTTCTGTGTGCAGACATGACGCGCACCTCGTATTCAACACCAAATTCTTTAAAAACGCTTAGACCTTTTTCTACAACTGCTAGATCTGAGTCGCTTCCCATTAGAATGCCAACCTTCATAATTACCCTCCAAAAAACTTTCAACCTGCTGAGTTTGAAGCATTCCCCTGCGGATACTTCATACCTGTCCCATTCATCCTATTATTTATATTTCTTGGTACTTGAATAACTGTTTCGTTTTACTGAACACTTGAACTTTGTGCGAGCACAATTCAGGTGTTCGTTCTTCAGTATGCTTTTAAAAAGAAATGTACCAAGCAATTTATCAGTTGCTCACGATAGCTAGTCGCGCCATACACGTACAGTGCAACCTCCGGTTGCCCACGATAGCTAGTCGCGCCATATACGTACAGTGCAACCTCCGGTTGCCCACGATAGCTAGTCGCGCCATATACGTACAGTGCAACCTCCGGTTGCCCATGTCGCTAGTCGCGCCATATACAATTCTGTACGAACCAGATAAATTCTGTGCGAGCACAATTTATCTGGTTCGTACAGAATTGTGCATTTCTTTGTCTTTTCCGTAAAGAAAAGCCCTCTTCGCTAGACGCAAAGAGAGCGTGTGTTATTGTCTATTGTTTTTGGATTCTGTTGCACGATCATCTGTGAGATTTTCATGACACCGACCTCCAAGTCTGTTCCCTGTCACATAAATTCCATCTTGAGTACAACATCATATTAGCAAAGGGGCTATAGACATGTCAACATAAAAAGCGAATTATTAACAAATATTTTATTTTATAGTCCGTATTATAAATCGAACTTTTATGCGTTTTGCACCGTAGATACTTCGGTTATCCTTTGAAGTATCGTACACCGGCTTCAAAGAGCATCATGTCTTTCACACCCGGAATATTGCGGTATAATCCATTACCAATACGCTCAATATGGCCCATCTTTCCAAGAACACGTCCATCAGCACTTGTAATGCCTTCTATGGCATGAACAGAACCGTTGATGTTATAACGTCCATCCATAGATGGCTGTCCTTCTGGGTCAACATACTGTGTTGCAATCTGACCTTTATCCAGCAAGCGTTTAAATGTGTCATCATCGCATACGAAACGACCTTCACCATGACTGAATGCAGTAGAGTAGACAGAATCTACTTCTGTCAGGCTTAACCACGGTGACAAGTTAGATGCTACACGTACATCCGCCATTCTGCTGACATGACGACCGATTGTATTGAATGTCAGTGTCGGACTGTCTTCTTTAAGAGTTCTGATTTCACCATATGGCAAGAGACCCAGCTTAACAAGCGCTTGGAATCCATTACAAATACCGAGCATCAGTCCGTCATCTTCATTCAGATGTTTCATGATTGCTTCTGCCAGCTTTGGATTTCTGAATACGGATGCAATGAACTTACCTGAACCAGCAGGTTCATCCCCTGCACTAAATCCACCTGGAAGTGCAATAATTTGACTGCTCAAAATGGCTTTTTCAAAGGCATCCATTGACTCAGCAATAGACTCTGGTGTCAGGTTTCTCAGAACAATACTTTCAACCTCAGCACCAGCCTGCTCAAAAGCACTAATTGTATCATACTCACAGTTAGTACCCGGGAATACCGGAACGAAAACCTTAGGCTTTGCAATTCTGTTTTTCGCAACGCTGAAGCAGCCTTTGTCATATGATGCCTTAACCGCGTCGCCTGATTCGTCCATATGCTCAGGGAATATCTTTTCAAGCGGTGTAGACCACACTTTATAAAGTGCCTCTAGACTTAATGCTTGGCCTTTATACATAACATTTTTTTCGAAGTGTGTCTCGCCAATCTCAATAAAGCTTGATCCTGCAAATTCAGCATCCTTCGTAACTTCAAGGACAATACCACCAAGCTCTGGTCTGAACAGCACTGCTTCGTCAATCTGATCAGAAATACTCACACCCACTCTGTTACCAAAGGCCATTTTAACGAGTGCAGATGCAATACCGCCGTATTCTACTGCCATAGCTGACCTAACAGTCTCATTCTCCATAGCCTTTAGAATTGTATCGTATCCTGCTTTTAGTTCTTCTATATCATAAATTTCAGATTCGTTTCTCGTTGGCATGAAAGCAACCAGCTTTGAGTCTGCTGATTTCAGTTCTTGAGAAACAACCTTTCTAATGTCTACAACTTTTAGTGCAAATGCAATTGCAGTCGGGGGTACGTTGATTTCATTAAAAGTACCTGACATGGAATCTTTTCCGCCGATTGCTGGAATACCGAAGTCTTCTTGAGCCTGAAGGGCACCAAGTAGGGCACTGAAAGGCTTGCCCCATTTCTTAGGGTCTTCGCCAAGGCGCTCAAAGTATTCTTGCATGGATAAACGCAGTCCATCGTATCCCGCACCAAGGGCTACTGCTTTTGCAACCGATTGAAGGACACTGTAGTAACCGCCGTGGAATGGACTCCACTTGCCTATTTTAGGGTCATAACCATAAGTCATAACTGTACCCGTAGTGGTTTCTTTACCGAAGACAGGCACTTTGGCAGCCATACCCTGTGATGGTGTTTGCTGATACTTTCCACCAAATGGCATGAGAACGGTTCCTTTTCCAATGGTTGAATCAAAGTGCTCAACCAGACCTTTTTGGCTTGCAACATTTAAATCCGAAAGCGCTGTTTTCAATTTTGAGGCAAATGTGTCGCCTTCAAATACTGCGTTTTCTGTAAAGTAAGATGCAGATTCATCTGGCTTTTCAACCGCTATTGTCATTTCACCGCGAACGCCATTCGTATCTAGGAAGGCACGCTCAATATCAAAGATTGCGTCACCTTTCCAGAACATGCGCAGACGGCCTGTATCTGTAACCTTTGCAGCAACCACTGCTTCAAGGTTTTCTTTTTCTGCTAGGCTGATGAAGGCATCTACATCCTCTGGTGAAAGAACCACTGCCATTCTTTCCTGTGACTCTGAAATAGCAAGCTCTGTGCCATCTAGCCCACTGTATTTTACAGGAACTGCATCCAGATTCACATCTAGGGAATCTGCCAACTCACCGATGGCTACTGAAACACCACCTGCTCCAAAGTCATTGCTCTTTTTGATTAAACGGCTCGCCTCAGGATTTCTAAACAGTCGCTGGATTTTACGTTCTTCGGGCGGATTTCCCTTTTGCACCTCAGCGCCTGCTGTATGAATACTCTCTTCAGTCTGTACTTTACTTGAACCTGTTGCACCGCCGATACCATCACGGCCTGTACGACCACCCACCATAACGACAATATCTCCACACTCTGGCGAAAGACGTACAACGTTTGATTTTGGAGCTGCACCAACTACGGCACCAACCTCCATACGTTTTGCAACAAAGTTCGGATCATAAACTTCAGCGACATGGCCAGTGGCAAGACCGATCTGGTTGCCGTAGCCACTAAAGCCCAGTGCTGCTTCATGGGTGATTTTCTTTTGAGGCAGTTTTCCAGCCAGGGTCTGTTCAATTGGCACTCTTGGATCAGCAGCACCCGTAAGACGCATTGAATGGTATACATATGAACGTCCTGATAGCGGATCGCGGATTGCTCCCCCCAAACAAGTTGACGCACCCCCGTATGGCTCTATTTCTGTAGGATGATTATGCGTTTCGTTCTTGAACATAATGAGGTATGGAACAGGTTCTCCATCAACATCTACGTTTGCTTCAATGCTGCAGGCATTAATTTCTTCTGTCACTTCCATATCTGAAAGTCTGCCATCTGCGAGCTGTTGCTTCATTTCAATCGTAGCAAGATCCATCAGGCACATTGGCTTTTCAAGTCTGCCAAGTGACGCACGCATTTCCTTGTATTTTTCAAATATATTTTGCGCTGGTTTTGTCAGCACATTATCTTCAATTTTTACATCATGCAGTTCTGTCATGAAGGTTGTATGACGGCAGTGATCTGACCAATATGTATCAATCACCTTTAGTTCTGTTATCGTTGGTACACGTTTAAGTTCATTTTTAAAGTACTTCTGGCAGTGTTCAAGATCAAGCAGTGTCATTGCAAAGCCTTGTTCTTGTCTTAACTCAGCAAGTGCATCCAAGCTCAAATCATTAAAAGCCTCAAGTACTTTTACTGCTTGAGGAAGTGGCGCTTGTTCAGCAAGCTTCTTAGGTACTCCAAGTGAAACTTCGCAAGATTCTACTGGGTTGATGAGGTACTTTTTAATGCTTTCAAATTCCGTCTCAGATACATCCCCTTTAATAATGTATAGTGTAGAGGCTTGTACCAGAGGTCGTTCTTTCATAGTAAGCAGTTCAATACACTGCTCAGCAGAATCAGCTCGCTGATCAAACTGACCTGTTAAAAGGCGGACGCGAAAGGCCTTTTCTTCTGCTTTAATTTCAGGCATTTCATCGTAAACATTGTCTACGTTTGGCTCTGACAGTACTTCGTTTTTAACAGGGCCCATTTCATGCTCACTCATGCCCTCTATATCATATATATGGATAATGCGCAGACCTTCAATGCTTCCAATATGAAGACTTTCTTTTAAGTCCTTCATTGTTCCATTCGCTTCTACATCAAATCCAGGTTTCTTCTCGACACAAACTCTAATTACATCGCTCATAATAACCTCCACGCATAATCGAATCTTAGCACTTAAACGCTCGATACGTTTCCTATTCAATGACAGTTTATCATGAGTCATGTTATAATTATAATTAATAATACTAATCTTTATAATAAGGAGTGCTAATGAATGGAAGTCAACTTCGAACTCTATAAGGTTTTTTACCATGCCGCTAAAATGCTCAATTATACGAAAGCTGCTGAAAGCCTTTATATCAGCCAGTCAGCCGTCAGCCAAAATATCAAACTGCTGGAGTCACAGCTTAATGTTCAACTCTTTACCCGATCTGGCAAAGGGGTCAAATTGACCACTGAAGGTTCAGCACTTTACGCCCATGTTGAAAAAGCCTACAATTTGTTAAAATCTGGCGAGCAGTATCTGGACAGCATTCGTTCCCTATCGAGTGGTCTGGTCCGCATTGGTGCCAGCGATACCATCAACAAGTACTTCTTGCTCAGTCCCCTGCGTGCTTTTCATGAACGTCACCCCCACATTCGAATCCAGATTAATAACAGGCCCTCTCCTGTATCGCTGAGGCTGGTTGAAAATGGGGAAATTGATCTGGGTGTTATTAACTTGGACCCAGAAAAGAACTACAATAACCTTCAAGTGGTGCCCCTTGGTGCTTTTAGAAATGTTTTCATTGCACCTTCCAGTCTTAAAGACACGCTCAGTGGATCACGCTCAGCCAACACACTTAAAAACCATTCCCTTATTTCCCTTGAAGAAAAGTCTACAACACGCAGAATCTTCAACAGATACTTAAAAGACAACCAGCTTGAGCTCACTCCAGAATTCGAGTTTGGATCAATGGATTTGATTGTTGAAATGACCCGTATAGGCATGGGCATTGGCTTTGTTGCCGAAGCTGCAGCACGTCAAGCAATTGAAAGCGGGGAAGTTTTTGTGCTGAATATCATAGAGCCCATACCGTCAATTACGATTGGCCTTGTGTCTAATCCAAGGGTCCCTATGAATCTTGCGGCCCAGGCATTTTCAAGGACGCTTACTGGAGAGGATCACTTATAAGCGATTGTCCGTGACGCGAATCGCGGGACTTTCTTTTAGCCATAGAAATGCATGTACAATCTTCGATTGTCCATGACGCGAATCGCGGGACTTTCTTTTAGCCATAGAAATGCATGTACAATCTTCGATTGTCCATGACGCGAATCGCGGGACTTTCTTTTAACTATAGAAATGCATGTACAATCTTCGATTGTCCATGACGCGAAACGCAGGACTTTCTTTTAACTATAGAAATGCATGTACAATCTTCGATTGTCCATGACGCGAAACGCAGGACTTTCTTTTAACTATAGAAATGCATGTACAATCTTCGATTGTCCATGACGCGAATCGCGCCATATACGTATAAATACAAAGAGCGCTGGAAATGAATTAAATTCACTTCCAGCGCTCTTTGTATTTATACGTGCATTTCTTTGTTTTTCGCGGTTATTAACTACAGCTTCCGCCACAAGAACTGCAATCAGATTGGGATTGGTTAACAGGTACTACCATATAACCGTTGCCCATGAACTCAACTTTAATTTCACCCATAGTGTCATAAAGTTCTTTGTCCATAACGAAATCGATATCATTTGTATCATCAAGTACATCAGAGTCTTTTTTCTCATCCAGAGAAAGTCCAAGAGTTGGACCGGCTCAGCCCATGCCTGCCAGGAATATTCTTACGCTACCTGGTTGCTCTGGCTGAGACTCCATGATTTTCTTAATTTCGCTTATTGTATCTTGAGTAGTTACAACTTTCATCAGAGTCCCTCCTTCTTAAAGGTTTATTCTTACCATACCACTAGGGTATAAAATAAATCAATAGCATTCGCACCTCAAATTGAAGTACTTTATTAGTATACTATTATCTTGTCCTTATGACAATGAACTTTTTGTGAACTCTTACACCCTCCTGGTAGGGGGTTTGTTTTTTTAGCGTATTCCATATTTATACATGTGCTGAAAACTTGTATTTCCAGTGCATATATAAGACACGCTGCCTAAGTTTCCGTTTTTTTCCTCCAGCAAAAAAAGTTCATTTTCTTGACCTTTTATTGGCATTTGTATCCCTTTAAACACCAGCTCTTCAAAAAAGCAAAAGGCTGCAATGTGGACTATTTATATTCTACCCACATTACAGCGCTTTATAGTTTTTCTTATTGTGCCATTTCAAGCATATAGGTCTGAATGGTATCACTGTACTTGAAGTCATCACCAATAATGTGTTTTACAACCCAAGTTGAGATGAACTTCAAAATATCCATGATAAACTCAGTTTGGTTTTCATCAATAGCTGTCAAATCGATATCATCAAGCTTTTCAATGAAGCGTCTATGTAATTCTTTATGCACTTCAATATCATCATAACCCGATTCTGCCATCAACTTTTCTTCTGCATCAAAATGGTAAACAGTGTAATCTTTAAGACGCTCAATGGCATCTACAACATCATCATACAAATCATCTGAAGAATGATGCTTAACCAGATCCATCAGCTCAGCGCCAATTGAAATGAGATGCTTATGCTGAATATCAATCTCATTCACACCAACAGAATAGTCATCCTTCCACTCGAACATGCTAAACCTCCCACTTGTGGTTCATCTTTCTCTTTCTCACACTTTACACTTCATTGACTATATTATTTCAAAAAAAATGCAAAATCAATACATAACTTTGAATTCTTATACTAGTAAACTTAAAGGGGACATCGGGTTTAATTCTTCATAAATGCGGACTGTAACCCCATTTACAGTCCACATTTCTCCAAACGAGTCGCCTCCTGTAATAATCATATTTGGCAACCCAATTGTATAATATCGCTTTTAAATCAGCTACTTCTTGAAAAGTCACAAGGCATCAAGATACTTTATTAGAGCCCTTGAGACTGAAAGTGAACTTCAAACTATTTTTAGGACAAGCTTCCACACAGGCAAGGCACTTCGAACAGTTAAAAGCCTCCTGTGCCCTTTCCTTATTTGAATGATATATACTTTTTTCTTTATCAAAAGTGCTTATATAACATACCTTGTCACAAAGACCACACTCGGTACAGGTCTCATCTTTTCGGATCTTAAACAAAGAAACCTTGTTCAGCAACCCCTGCACCCATGAAATGGGGCAGCCTACTTTATAGTAATTATACATATGAAGTTTTGCCTGGTCTTCACTCATATTCCTTGAAAGAAGACTCTTAATAAGTCCCACTGGGCACATCCATTTACAGAATATCTTTCCAAAGACTGCACCAAGAACAATTGCGCCTAGAAATACATACCACAATCCACTCGGGTAATACACCACCACAAAATAGACAAGGGCTGCGAAAAAAGCCTGTACTGCTGAACGCATGCTAATAAGACGTTTCATATTCCACCTCAATTCAAAAGACCCCCTACCATAGGGGGTCTTCATTATTATAGCAGAGTCCGTTCACATTTGTAAATACGCTTTTTAATCCACCTTGAAACGACTCATTTCAGAACTCAAGTTAATTGAAATTTCATTAAGCTTCTCAGCGGCTCTTGCAACTTCTTCTACAGCACTTGTCTGCTGATCCATAGAAGCATTGACCTGCTGCGAAGCTGCTGCGGTTTCTTCTGATACCGCTGAGATGTTTCCAATAGCACCCACAATTTTATCTTTGTCTTCAATGAGGCCTTCAACAGAAGACTTTATGCTGTAAATATGCTCAACAATTTTTGTAACTGATACTGAAATGTCCTCAAATGAAGTGTCCACATTGGAAACTGCATCTGTTTGCTCTGAACTGATTGCCTTAACGACCTTCATCTCTTCAACGGTCTTTGAGCTGTCAGTGATAATGCTCGTTACAATCTCCCTGATTTCATCTGCAGCGCGGCTTGACTCCTCCGCCAGCTTCCTAATTTCTTCTGCAACGACCGCGAACCCGCGACCATGTTCTCCAGCACGCGCAGCTTCTATAGATGCATTCAGTGCTAACAGATTGGTTTGTACCGCTATGTCACTGATTGTGTTCAGTATTGCATCAATTGTTTGTGTGTTGTTATCCAGTTCACCAACGGCTGCTTCTATTCTGCTGTTTGCATCATCTGCACGCTGGGTCTTCTCTTTAAGGACAGACATCATTTCCATACCCTGAACGTTGGAGTTGACAACCTCTTCTGTAACACCAATCATAGATTCCGTGCGTTCATTTAAATCTATAAACTTATCCGACAGCGCCTGTGCAATGATTACGCCTTGTTCAGCATCTGTCGCCTGTTCTGTTGCTCCGCGTGCAATTTCATCAACCGTACGTGCAACTTCATCTGCCGATGCACTTGCCTCTTCTGCTGTTGCAGCAAGATTTTGCGCTGAAAGTGTTACATCTTCTGACACTGTTTTAATGTTTCTTATTAGCATGCTGAGTTGATCAAGCGTGTCGCCGAAATATCTGCTGAGCAGGCCAATTTCATCTTTTGATTTGACATCTATATCAACCACTAGGTTACCCGTTTTCACGGTTTCCATTACAGATAGTACTTTTTTGATTTGTCCTGTAATGCCCCTTGAGAACAGAACTGCAGCAGAAAGTGCAATCAGCAGTGTTACTGCGCCAATAATCATCAGCCAGTTCAGTATGTCAATTGCATCATCTTTGAACTCGTTTTCATTAATGACACCAACCATGGTCCATCCGAATGCATCAATACCGCGCAGTACTGCATAATTCCCATTGTCAAGGCGTACAATTTCTTCACCAGATTCAATGGCATCATATATTTTTTCAAAATCCCGAGTGCCTTCGTTGTAAACAGTTTTAACTGCATCATCTAGCGCTTCAACATCCGGCTTAAGAGAAATACCAATGAGCTTTGAATCCTTGTATGTCATAAAGTTCATTTTTTGATCAATTAGGAATACATAGCCTGACTCCCCTATTTTAAGAGCGTTCAATTCATTGGCCATCTCTGTTAGCTTAACATCCATTCCAACAACCCCTTCAAGTGAGCTGCCGTTGTAAACCGGATTTGCTACAGTAATAACAAGTCCCCCCGTTGAAAAATCAGCATAGGGCTCCGTCCAAATCATATCCCCCGCATCTGCTGCAGCCTTATACCAAGGTCGTTTTCTCGGGTCATAACCTTCACCAACAACCCCGTCAGGACGTTCGAACATGTCACCAATCTTCGTACCATAATAGACCCATTGTAGGTCTGGATTAAGTGCTTGGAAGTTATTGAGTAACTCCCACATTTTTGTACGATTTGGATCAGCACCGTAAACTTCTTTAAATTTTGTATCAAAGTCTATGATTCTGTCTACTTCAGGTCTGTCTATTGTATTTGCCAGCTTAAATCCGCTGTTTTGACCCATTGCCTTGACCATGACTTCATACTTTTTCAAGTAGTTGAAAATAGAAGACTCCGATTGCTGCATAAGCTGCATTGACGTCTCTTCACTGTTTGTTTTCAAAATTTCTTTTGATTTTCCAAACATGCCGTACCCCATCACGATGAGTGGTACAATGATGATTAATGCAAATACCGTAATCAGTCTAAATCCAATTCCTCTTTTAATGCGACCTTCGTTCATATAATTCATCCCCCTTATATATTCACAAATGTTACAATAACGAAACATTTATGTCGCTATTACTACAGTATACCTGAATTACAAAAAAAATCATATATATTTACACTTATCATCATTTTTAAGTGTCATTGCTGAATAATTTTGACTTTTTATGCTTTATATTAAAATGTTTAATATTCTATTTCATAAATCAGATCAGCCACCTTGTCTGTAATGCCCTAATTCCGCTTCTAGCTATGCATCCGATTGAAAGATTCCCCCTTTGAATATCTTACTAGTACAGAGTGATTTATGTGACGGCATAGAATTATATGACCTCAATAAAAAGGGCCATTGAAGCGTCAACGTAACAAAGGCCAGAAGTGAACATGTCACTTCCAGCCTTTGTTATTAATGAAAACATGCGGAATGTTTTGTCTCTTTTTCCTAAATATTTAGAAATTCTACAACCCTCACAACCAAGATCATTCTTCTAACTTGAAACTGCTAATTCTTTCATTTAATTCTTCCGCAATATGATAGTTCACTTCTGTTAAATCATTGACCTCATGAACCGCTGCCGTCTGCTCTTCCGTTGACGCTGATATTTGTTCATAAGTTGCTGATATATTATCTGTAAGCTCTGAAAGGCTATCGATCGCATCTATAATAGTCGCTTTACTTTTATCAATAGCTCCGTTAGACTCTACCACGTTTTCCATTGCACCTACTAGATCCATTATGGCATCCTTCATTTTTGTAAATATGTCTAGGGTGTCATTGAGGGTTTGGATTTGCTGTGTTGTCCCTCCGCTAATCGTATTGATATCAACAATCGCTTCTTGTGTTTTTGAAGCAATGTCTTCAATGATTCCCTCAACTTGTTCTGTCGTCTGATTGGTTTCCTCAGCTAATTTTCTAATTTCGTCTGCGACAACAGCAAAACCTCTTCCAGCTTCACCAGCACGTGCTGCTTCTATTGATGCATTAAGCGCCAACAAGTTTGTCTGTTCTGAAATAGCTCTTATACGCCCTGTAAAATCGCGCATATTTTCCACAGTTTCACCAACTTTTTGAACACCACCAGAAACTGTTTTGGTTCTTTGTACACTTTCGTTAATGACTTCAGACAAGTTCAAAATGATCTTTTCACCGTCACCGCTTAATCTATTCATATAGTGTACATGTTCAGTCGCTGTTTCAATGTTTTCTTGACCATGTTCAATATTTTGTCCCATTTGATTGACAGAAACAGATACCTTTTCTGCTTCATCAGACTGCTCTACTGCAGATGCCGACAGGGATTCAATCGCACGAGCATTTTCATCTATAGCGCGAGCCGTTTCATTCATAATTTTTGTTAACTGGTTTGCACTGTTCTTAACTTTCCCAGCATCAGCTTGCATAACTTTTATAAGACCACTTAGCTCTTCACGCATGATCTTAACAGATCTTGCAATTATGCCTAACTCATCCTTTTGAAGCAATAGCTTATCATCTTCTTTAACTGAAAAATCACCTTTAGATATATACTCAAACTGTTCAGTCAACCCTTTAAGCGGTTTCATTACAATTCGAATCATCACTAATGTAAATATTATACCGACAAAACACGCAAATGCTGCATAGAAAATGGATGTTCGTATGGTTTCATTTAGCATCGTGTACATTCTTTCCAGGCTGATGCCCACACAAATCGATCCTTTTAATTCATCTCCAACATAGTAAGGAATCTGAACATCATAAGCACTGATTCCAAGTTCTTTATCTTCCCAATATGCTGCACCTTTAATGCCATTTTGTGTTGCATTAACTGTGACCTCATCTGTATAGGGTTCATCGCTAATCATAGACTCTGTGCCGGCGTATGCAACACCATTTTCATCCAGCATTAATGCATATAAAACATCATCATAATCTTCTTCCAACTGCTTGAGCAGTTTATCGGCACTAAACTCACTTTCCAAATTCATGATTGTAATTGCCTTTACACCAATCTGAACCGAGTACCCTTCATCTAATGCAATGCCGCCGTACTTAACCATTTCACCTGAAATTAAATCACCACGTATTGCTTCCATATATGTTCGACTTTCCTCATTGAACACGGGATCCATTGGATGCCCCTGCGGGTACTCCCAACCTACATACTCAACAATATTGGAATACTTAATTTTTCTATCTGGTCCGATAACAAAAATGCCGCCGTCTGCTTCAAGCTTTGGAACCAAATCCATCATCAGTTCATTACTCATATCTTCAATGGGTATCAGGTTAATGGCTTCACATGCCTGCAGAATTCTTTGAGCCATTAACTCATCAACCGTGTTTTCAAAGCTTTTTGAACTTCTCAGCTTCTCATCAACTGACTGTGCCAATGTAAAGCCCATTGCCTGCATTTCTTCTTTAAACATGTTTTCTGCCGATACATAACTCTGGTAAGTTAACGCTGTGCTTGTAAGGATAATAAGTAATAAAACCACCGTTACAATTTTCGTTTGAAACTTCATATACTCCCCCTTCTTCCATTAATCGATTCTTGTCTTTCTAATCTTAACTTGATGAATTAGACGTATCAGACTGAAGAGGCTTTTGTAACTACACTGATTAGAAAAACCTATGTAAAATAATCCTAATTGACTTATACCCAAATAGAAAAAAAGCAAGCTTCATAACAGAAACTTGCTTACATGTGGGTTTGCTATATTTTGTTGCATCATAAATCTCACACTTATGTCATTGATTTCTCAAACAGAAAATTATTTTTTAAATGTACCAATAGTCCAAGAACTAAAACAATAGCACTCAGAATAAAGGTGGATTCATAATTCCACATTGTAGCAATAACGCCTCCAATTATCGGGCTAATTCCTTGGCCAATATCTGCACCAAGATAAAAAGTACTCGTGGCAACCCCTGCCTTCTCTTTTCCAACTTTTTTAATACATGCTGCTTGCAAAGAAGGTTGTGCCGCACCTTGACCTAATGCTCGTAAAATTGCTGATACAATCACGAAAAATATTGTAGTTGAATAACTTAAAACAAACATTGCAATAATTGCTAAAATTCCAGCGGGATAAATAATCCAGTTTAACCCTTTTCGATCAAGCAATTTTCCAGCATATGGTCTTATCATCAGTAATGTCAAGGCATTAAAGGTAAAATACAAACTAATGTTTTCTATACTGTTTTCAGCAGCAAATAATATCAAATACGTTATAATCATTCCGTTTGCAAAGGAATATGTTGCACTTGTAAAAGAATAGCCTATAACCTCTGTGCAAATCAAATCGGAGATATGAAGCTTCTTTATTGAGGCGCTCGATTTTGGATTCGTTTTATACTTAAATCGTATGCTTAAATACAGTCCCAAAAGCGATACCATTCCTGCAATCAAGAAGGTCCATGTCATTCCCAATGATTCCATGATTGAAATTCCAACGCCTGGCGCAATAGCTGCGGATAACACTTGCCCTATCCCAAAATATCCAATGCCCTCTCCCAATTTATGATTTGGAATATACTCGGAAGCCATGGCGACTATAGTTGTTGTAGCTATTGCAAATCCAATTCCATGCAAGACTCTGATTAACAAGAGCACATAGAGATGCCCCGTCAAGACATAGCAAAAATATGCACATGTCATTATGATATTTGACACAACCATCAGTGATTTTTTGTTAAACATATCGGCCAATCTACCTGATACTGGACGAAACAGCATAGATGTAATCGAAAACACCCCTACTATAATCCCTGAAAAGACAAGTGTTCCACCAATATTTACAACATACGATGATAGCAATGACATGATCATAAAAAAACTAAAAGATGTAAGTAAATTAATCATCACCAAACTAATGAACTTATAATTCCAAAGCCCGTCAGAGTATTTTGTAGTATTTTTCACAATTTGCTCCTCTCAAGCGAACAACTCGCAACTGCTATATATGATTCTTTGATTCAACTTTATATTCATAAACTGCGCTGTTAATAGGCAGAAATTATCTGATTCATCCCTTATGTCGTTCAGTGCTATCTCTTTTTCATTGAGAATTGTATTCCTAGGACATTCACAAGTTTCATTGCGAGTGGATATGTTTTATACCGTCTCTCACTCAGGCTAAAATAAGTTATATTGCATTTTATACAATTTAGGCATTTCTTTTTTACGGGCGTTTTTCTAGTGTTAGGATAGTCCATAGTGTTTAGTCCATGTCGAAAATTGTTTTGTGGTGACTCAATCCTAACTAATGGAACAACACTATGGACTTTTACTGAGTTTAACTTAATTTTGTAATGAAGCTTTAAACCATTGTAAATGAATGGTTTTGATATGTTAGTGAATCTACATGAACTAACATATATTGCAGATGAAGCCATACGCCTCAAACCGCGCTTTAATGCCTTCTAGCTGTGTATCCTCAGGTCTCTCTCCTTCAAAAATTGTTTCACGTTCAAGAGAACTGCATTTAGGAACACCCAAGTTATGATAAGGCAGTAAGTCAACACGACTACATCTTGATACTTTTTCTTTCAAAAACAAGCACATTGCTTCTGCATTTTCTAGTGTGTCATTCAATCCCTTGATTACCGGGAACCGTATAACAAAGGAAATCGATGTATTTTCAGATAACCAAATTATATTTTCAAGTATCGGTTTATTGCCAACACCCGTCAAACGCTCATGCTCTGAAGAATCCATATGTTTTATATCATACAGAACAAGATCTGAATATTTTACTACTTTTTCAAACTGGTCTTTGGTAGCAAATCCTGAAGTTTCAATCGCTGTGTGAATCAAATTATCTTTTGCAGATTTCAGTAACTCAGCCGCATAATCTGACTGGTATAATGCTTCACCGCCCGATATTGTCATCCCACCACCTGTACCTTCATAGAAAAGCCTGTCACGCACTACTTCATCAATGATTTCTGAAACAGCAGCAGACTTTCCTACCATAAACCGCGCTTCTTTGGGGCAAACTTTTGTACATAACCCACAATTTTCACATAAGTCACGGTTCGTTTTGATATGGTCACTTGAAATATATATGGCTGAATTAGGGCATGCAGAAACGCAAGTCATACAGTTACTACATTTTTCATTTTGAAACATCATTTCCGGATAACTATTCTGTGATTCAGGATTTTGACACCAAAGACATGACAAGGGACACCCTTTCAAAAAAACAGTTGTCCTAACCCCTGGTCCATCATGTATAGAGTAATGTTGAATATCAAATACAGTACCTTCTATGTGCTTCGTTATCATAATGTGCTCTCCCAATTAAAATCCATATAACCTCTCTTGCTACTGTACTTTTTCAAAACCAGTTCTTTCAATAACCTCATCTTGAATCATCTCACTAAGATTCGTGAAGTATGCACTATAGCCAGCAACTCTGACTACCAGTTCAGGATGTTCTTCTGGATTGACTTTTGCATCAAGCATTTCCTCTCGTGTAACAACATTGAACTGAATATGCTTACCGCCATTTGTTAGATATGTTTTGATGACATTTCCAAGCTTATGCATGTCTTCAGATGTCTTTAGTGCACTTGGATGAAATTTCATATTTAACAATGTTCCTTGGAATGGATCTTGATCTACTTTCATTGCACTTTGAAGCACTGCGAGTGTCCCGTTTGAATCCATCCCTTGAGTTGGTGATAGCGATGCATCTGCAAGCACCTCTCCTGTTCTACGTCCATCTGGTGTAGCGCCAGTACAAAGACCGCCCGGTTGATGTGCAGAAATGGATATGGCATTTGGTACTACTTTCCCACCATACGCATTATCCAGACTGTAGCATGTGTCTGCAAAAAAATTGTAAACTTCAGCAACAAGGTTATCAGGAAGGTCATAATTATTCCCATATTTAGGCGCTGTCTTGAAATCTTCTTGCATTAGCTCATAACCTTCCCAGTTCGCATCTAGAGCATTTAGAAGTTCTGACATCGTGTACTTTTTATCATCAAAGACAAGTTTTTTTACAGCCGCAAGAGAATCCCCTGTATTTACACCACCAACAGCGCATAATAGACTTGCGTTTTCAAAAACAAAGTCTCTGTTTAAAAGCTCTTTGCCTTTCTTTACACCGTCTACCATTAATGCTGATCTAAATGGGTCTGGGAAAAGGTCTCTTTCAGCAATAAGCTCCACATTATTACGTTCTGCTGCTAGACCAAGCAAATGCGCGCACTGTCTGAAAAATGCATTCTTAAATTCCTCAAATGTCTTAAATGTTGTAACATCACCCGTTTCGATTCCCACAAATTCATTCGTATATCTACAAAATCCGTTATGCATGAAAATATCAAATGCTTGCGCAATAACAAAAAACGTTATAACCTGTGTTCTTGTCTTTGCGGGTATGTTTCCATCTACACATCCCGTTGCACAGTAATCCCGCGCATCAGAGAGAGGCACACCATTATCGACAAAGAATTTAATATAGCTCTTATCCCCTAAAAATGCTGGCATTCCTAAGCCTGATTTAATCACTTCAAGTGATTTTTTCATAAGCTCATCCGGTGTGTTTTCATGCACCCTAACTGTGACTGTAAAATGTGGCAATTTCGTATTTAACGCCGATTCGAGTAATAAGTATGTCAACTCGTTCGTTGCATCATTACCATCCTTATCAACGCCACCAATAGTCCAGTTATACCATTTTGCCATCCCAGAATTTTTGCTTCTATTTGCTTTACCCGAAACTCTGTTTATTTTCATTATTTTGCAGCGCATTATTTCTAACAATTCTAGTGCTTCTTCACGACTAATACGACCTGCATCAATGTCCCTTTTGTAGGATGGGTACATGTATTGGTCAAACCGCCCTGCTGTTGCCGTAGGCGATGGACAAGCTAGTAAAAACGTAAACCAGAATGCTTGAAGTGCCTCGTGGAACGTATCGGCTGGTTCATACGGAACTTTTTCACATATACGAGCCATTTCAAGTAATTCAGCTTTCCTAACTGGATCATCTGTTTTTTCAGCCATATCATATGCGAGCTTTGAATACCGTTTTGCGAATCCAACCCATGCTTCAAAGACAAGAATCACAGACTCCCAGTATTCTTTTTTCTCTATGCTATCGCTTGAAGTATAGCGCAATTCTTCTAGACACTGCTTTGCCTCTTGAATAATTGACTTTGCACCTTCATTAATAATTTTTTCGAAGTCAATGCAAATAAGGTAAAATCCAGGTCCGAGACCATAACCTGACATTGCATAGCCACCACCAGAACCACCTTTTCGATCTTTCCAAGGCGGTAAAATAGCGCCTGATTTCATAAATGGCCACATTCGGTCATCCATTCCTAGTGATTTCGAAAGCGCATCAATAAGGTTGCTATTCAAAGGATTGTTTTCAAATCGCTTGTTCAATTCATATAACTCGGCCTCATCTTCAGGATCTATCGTATAAATTTCACTTTTTAGAGCTTCAACTTCATCAGGCGTCCAAACGCCGTATTCATATTGTACTTCCATACCAAAAGGTTTGCTTGCTCCAGAACCACATAGCAAATCACCTTCTTCTATAAAAATCGTGATATTATCTAAAATATGTTTATGCAACTTGGCACGCCTAACCACCATTGATTCACCAACGGTAGCATCCAAAGATTCATTTGCAAGTCGAAAAACTTCAATGCACAAAGGATATTTCTCAACATTTAGGCTGTCCTTCATTTTTTTAACTCTTTCGGTCATAAGTACCTCCTTCATATGAACTAATCTAAATTCAGCAATAATTTAAGGATCTGTTATTACCGAATAATAAACTTATTAACTCTCAATGAAAGCATAACACCTCATAAAATTAGCATCAAAATGTTTCTGAACTCTATCGTATTTTTTATGCTGGTTGCACATTTTTGCACTTAGCTTATAGGTTCACTGCATAGCCTTCAACTCGTTGAAGCAATTCATCAAAAATGTTAAAATACATTATTCTGTTTTTTGATTCGTAAAGGAGTCGAGGTATGAAACAACTTAGTAGCTTAATCAAGTCACTTGGGTCTAACGTTATAAGGACAACTATTAAACATAACCCTAGTTCCGCATTACAAGGAATCATATTCTTGGATAAACAAGTCCATCTTAAAAACAACTTCATTTATATTGGATTTCCGGATGATGTCTTCAATTTCATAATGGCTGCAAGCCAAGAAACACCTATAACCATCTTTATTCCAAAACAGACAAAACATGATTTCTCAACCGTCTCTACCTGTCATAATTTAGTCGAAACT
The DNA here is from genome assembly GCA_963676345.2 of uncultured Acidaminobacter sp. Lineage (GTDB taxonomy): Bacteria > Bacillota > Clostridia > Peptostreptococcales > Acidaminobacteraceae. Next base: position 568,337 of record CAXXTS010000006.1, on the reverse strand, counting down.
CAATTGGATATACTGTCCCTTTACAATGCTCTTAATGCTCAAATATATAACGTCAACATTATTAATACGACACTGCTTCAAGCACTTTGTGAAGACCAAAGTATCGAGCACATTCTAAAAGCAAGTGTACAACTTATCGAAAGTTCAATTGTTGTTCTTGACCCAAATAACAAAGTTATTGGAAACGAAAGTGTTCCCAAAGTTTCTGACGCATTTTACAGTTCTATCATAGAAGATGGCATTCTAAGCACCCAGAAATCAAATTCATTTACCTCAATGTATGATTTGCATGCGCAAAATAATGCTTATAAAATTTACAAGCATCATCAGAACGACTATTTTATTCACTATCTTGAAGGATTTAATCATAATAACGATTTAGAAATGACAGTTCTTATATTTTCATATAGGAACGTGGATAATATTGATATGGGCTATTTTATCGATAAATTAGCTAAAGTCCTGCTTCAAACACGAGACATTCTACAAGATGCTCCCATCACCGAAAAAAATTTAACCAATGAATTGCTTGCAGACTTGGCGCAACTCAAACTCAGTTCCCGAAGTGACATCCAACAACGACTGCTCGCATTAAAACATAAAATGTCCAAATATTTATGTGTCATTGTTATTCACTTTTCGTCTGATAATTTCCACAATCAATTTACAAACCGACTCAAAGACTTAGAAAATCTATTTCCAGGAGACAATATTGGTATCTATAAAGATGATTTTGTCATTCTGCATAGCCAAGATACGCAAAACGAAAACCAAGTAGACCTTCCATTAAGTCACATTGAACATTTTTTATCTGAACACAATGCTTATGCAGGCGTGAGTAATATATCAAGAGATTGTGGAACCCTTCGCACACTCTTTAATATTGCTAAAGATTGCTTGAAGCTTGGACAGGTTTTCAGTTCGCCAGACCAAAATGTTCGTCTGTTTAAACATGAAGACTATATTCCCCACTACATTATCGACTTGGCTGCCATGAAATTTATTGATCAACAAAAGCATAGCGATATTATCTTTATGGCACATCCTTCTGTTATAAAAATTTATAGATACGATATGAAATATAACAGTAATTTGTTGAATGTTTTGTACGAGTATATTCTTAATGACCGAAGTATTAGTAAAACAGCAAAAAAGCTTTACTTACACAGAAACACCATTCAAAATAAACTCAATAAGGTCTATCAAATTGCAAACATAGACATCAAAAACGGTAGCCAACAACTGCGTATTCTTATGTCGTGTATGATTATCAAATACTACGAAGACTTAATGGATAAGACCATTGATTAAACCCACTTCAAAATGAGCTGTTTCAATAAACAAATAGTAAGCTCTTAATTTCTTATAATATGTGCTATTTCTTAACAAATAAGGCGCTGTACTTCAAATAGAAGTCAGCGCCTTATAACTTTTTTCATTTTTCTCTCAATATTATGAGTTTATTTTTGTTTCGTTCTACCATAATAGTCCTGCACAAAGGCCCAAAAATCTTGAACAGCCTCAGACATCATAGATTCCTTTTGCCTTAGAAGGTAGACGGTTCGTTGGGTATCCAGATTCTTAATTTTTAAAAATCGAACATCTGGAGAAAGTTTCTTTGCCATTGGTAAACAACATTGCGGCAAAATGGAGATTGCTTTTCCAGAATCTACAAACCGCATTTTAGTCAAAAAATCATCTGTAATGCACGCGACTTTCGGAAAAAAACCTGCTGCACGACATAATTTATAAGTAATATCAGTATAATAGAATGAAATATCAGGCATAACCACAAAACGATTTTGGGATAAATCAGACATATCAACTTCTTTGAGGTCTTCTGAGTATAGAGGATGTTCCGGCGAAACTAAAATGCCATAATTTTCATCAAACAAAGGATAAGGATGCCAAGCCCGCTCGCTTTTTGATAGAAGCGCTGGATCACATTGCGTTGTCAATTTAAAATCACACTGATTATTTGTAGTGTTCGATTGCAAAAGGTTTATTTTTATTTTTGGATTAAGTTCACAATAAGCGAGTATGCAGTCCGTTATACTATCCACAAAGGCATAACACACAATCTGAATTTCTCCACATATATCATATTGCGATTGATGAATTTGACGAACACCATTCCTAAGTTCTAGAAGACAATTTTTAGCATAGACTTCAAATGTCCTTCCATAATCATTAAGTCTTATATGGTTTTTATGTCGATCAAATAATTTTGTTCCTATCTCTTTTTCTAAATTCGAAATACTCTTACTTAATGCAGGCTGAGATATCCCCAAAAAAGCCGCTGTACTTGATATATGCTCCTGTTCGCAAAGCGCTAAAAAATATTCCAATTGCTTAATTTCCAAAGTGCACCCTCCCTTTTGTGTTCCATTTCAAGTTATACTACCATAAAACATGAACAATTGCCAAAATACTTTCAGAACGATATAACAAAGTAAGAAAGATAAAATGGAGGTATTAAGATGGCTTTAATGCAAGCAAAAACAAGTGCAGGTTGGGTAGAAGGCTTGCCCGCATCAAATCAAATGTTTACTGTATTCCGAGGTGTTCCTTTTGCAGAACCTCCTGTTGGAAAATTACGGTGGATGGATCCGCAACCGGTTAAAGCTTGGTCTGGCGTACGCCCTTGCTACAAATTTGGGGCAAAGGCAATGCAGGAAGACATGGCTTCAGAAGGTGGTAGTATAGTCTCCAAAGAGTACTATGTGGGAGACTATGAAAAAAGCGAAGACTGCTTGTACTTAAATATATGGACGCCTGCAAAAGATTCGAACGAGAAACTTCCTGTAGCAGTTTATATTCACGGAGGAGGACATCAAACTGGCTATAGTTATTTGAACTGCTATGATGGTGAAGGCTTTTGTAAGCGTGGCGTTATCATGGTCTCTATTGCATACCGTTTAAATGTCTTTGGATATTTGTCACATAAAGAACTGAGTCATGAACAAAATGGTACTTCAGGAAACTATGGCGTTAAGGACCAAATTGCGGCTTTAAACTGGGTAAAGGAAAATATTGAGGCTTTTGGCGGAGATCCGAATTGTATTACAGTCTTCGGTCAAAGTGGTGGCGCTTCAAGTGTTGCAAACTTATGTGTCATACCAAAAACGAAAGGGCTATTTCAACGTGCAATCATGCAAAGTGGTGGTGGAATTAGAAATGTCTATTCCTATTGGTCTTCTTCATTGGAACGCTCAGAAGAAGTTGGCATGCATTTTCTCAAATTATTAGGGGTTTCTTCAATTGAAGAAGCCAGAAAACTGCCCGCAAAAGATATCCTAAACGCCTATACACGTTTCAAGCATGTTAAAATCAGCGAACACGATACTGCTTCTCTAATGGGTGGCTATATGCGGTTCTCTCCAGTAAATGATGGTGTGCTATTTCCAGAATCCGTGATTGACCTTTACAAAAGTGGTAAATACCCGGAAATCGATTACCTGCTCGGTTCCACTTGTGATGAATTCGCTGAAATCACTGTTAATAACTTGGCTTTTGCAGAAAATAATAGTTACTACGATAGAAAACCCTGTTACATGTACTATTTTACACATGTACCACCTGGTGCACCTAACGCTCACCACTCTGTAGAACATCATTATGTTTTTCAAACCTTAAACCGTTCTCATAGACCCTATACAGGAAATGACTGGGAGCTATCAAATGAAGTCGCTGATTATTGGGCAAACTTTATGAAAACAGGAGATCCGAATTATAGTGGAAAAACACATTGGAAACCTTATGAAAAGGGAACCTTAGATGTTTTTGAAATTGGAAGTTATAAAAGAAGTATGACGACTTTATCAGGTGATGAAAAACTTGAAGAAGAAATTAGAAATGTACTTAAATAGTCCTGTTTCTATTAACAAGAAGCACTCTCTAAAGATACCAGAAAGGAGAGTATACTGAGATACTTTTAGTATACGAAATGATTATGCGAATACCAGTAGCTCCAATAGGAGAAGAATATAGTTATGATTTTCAATTTGCAATTTTCACCAAACAAAATGAAAACATTGCAATTTTTTTAGATACCTATCTGTATGAACCAGCAATGTCACCTGTTCTATTAAACGATTGTATTTATTTGTCGATTGAAGATTTGCGTCGTATTTATGCACCCTATTTAGAGATTAAAACCCAAGAAGACAATATTGTGATAACCTACACACATCCACTCAAAAACAAAAAATCAATTGTTTTAAGTAGCAAGGATGTTACTATAATTGAGAACCTTGTATACATCAATGTTCTAAAGGTCATGAGCAACGCTTTTGATAAAGAAAGCAAACAATTCGAAACCCTGGATATACTCGCTATCGATGCTATAAAGAGCATAAAAGAGACATTTCCATCAATGATGAAATTGAAATATTACACCGATCGCCTACATAGTAAAACATTGGGGTATCAAAACTATTCCATTTGGATGGATGAAGCGAATCGGATTATCCCTTACCGAATGTACATTCCATTTTCATATCATCCTGATACACCTAATAAGACCATTGTTTGTTTTCATGGGGGCGATGCAAATCCGGATTATATGTTCGTTCATACAAATGATGCCATAGCAAGATATGCTGAAAAATATGGCTATGTCCTGCTTTCCATTTGCAGTTATCGTAAGTTTACTTTTTTTGGTGCTTCAAAAGTGCCTGTTGGGAAGTGTTTAATACCTGCTACAAATCCGAATCCTTGCAATTTAACTCATGATGAACAAGTTTGGTGCAAGATAGCAGAAAAATCTGTCCTACTTCAAATAGAAGACGCAAAAAAACGGTATGCACTCGATGAAAACCAAATGTATGCACTTGGGAACTCTGGCGGATGTCTCGGAATATTTCAGCAAGTTCAGCATATTCCCGAGCCTTATTTCAAGGCGGTCGTATGTTCGGGCGGCATGCCGACTGTTACCTTCCTTGATACAGATAATCTAAAGTCCAAAAATACTGCATTTTTACTGCTCATAGCAAGTGAAGATGAGTTTGATGGTCAGTATACATATCATGAAGGATACCCGTATCTAAAAGAATCAGGCGTCAAAGTAGACTATAAAATCGTAGGAGGCGGATCACACCTTCTAGGTTGGACAAATGCTCTAGATATTATTTTTGATTATTTTGAACGCCCCTATTCTAAATTGGCATACTAGCATGAATTATGATTCATTGTCAGTCTAATCTTGTAATAGTATGATTTATCTGATAGTGCTATTCTTTAAACGTTATTTCTGCCGGTGAAGTAATATTTTTCCAACAAATAATGCTATTGTATGGGATTATTAACTGTCTGCTTAATGATGGTGGTCTAAAGTTTTCCCATAACTTTTAGGAGGTAAAATGGAAAGTAATCTTTTTTTAATTTTAACACTGGTATCGTTTCTATTCGTAGCAATTTGCCTGTTAACTGGGAAACTACCTGCTTCAGTCGCTTGTGGCATCAGTGTTGTGTTTCTATGGGTGACAGGGGTTTTAACCACAACAGAAGTTTTTGAGAACTTTGTTAGCAGAAACATCATCACCATGATCGGTATGATGATTCTCGTTGGAGCACTTCTAAAAACCAACATACTCATTTATATTTCTGGGTTAGTTCGGAATTTCAAAGGTGGCGGTGTGCGAATTCTGCTGGTTGCTGCTACTATAATACCGTTTATTTTGTGTCAATTCATCGGTGGTGTAACTGCAATGATTACTGTATTACCACTTCTTATTGCGCTTGCTGATGAGGTTGACATATCACCAACTTTACTTGTTTTACCAGCTTCAGTTGGTGCGCAAGCTGGTCTGATGGCTCTTCCAATAGGTGGTGCAGCAAGTATGTTCTTGATGAAGAACACAATTATCGCCAATGTCGGAGGTATCGGAGAACTTGGCTTCTGGGATCTAAGTTTATCTAGATTACCAGGAACTATCGTAGTACTTTTATACGTGATATTTGTCGGGTATAAACTATTACCACAAAGGCATTTAGCTACGACGGACGCATTTGATCATAAAAGTGCAACTCTATCAGAATCACAACTGCCTGCGTGGAAACAAAAAGCAATTTATGTACTCTTTACGCTTACAATGCTAGCGATGTGCTTTAGTAAACAAATAGGGGTTGAACTTACTCAAATTGCAACTATCTCAGCAATTATAAGTATACTCTTGGGCGTTCTCAGTGAACGAGAAGCTTTCCAAAGTGTACATTGGCCTCTTATTTTCTTCATGGGATTCATGCTAGCACTCGCAACGGCTGTAGGTAAAAGTGGTGCAGGCGATTTGTTGGCAAAATCGATGTCTGGTCTTTTCAGCACTGGAAATTTAACGCTAGCAATAGCCGGTCTCTTTATGATACTTGTCATTTTGACACAGTTCATGGACAATATGGCTCTAATCAACATATTCACGCCAATTGCTGTAATGGCAGCTATGCAACACGGGTTAAGCCCATTACCATTTGTCTGTGCAATTGATGGCTCTTGTTTGGCCAGCTTTGGGACCCCACTATCCTCACCTAGTTCATTAATGGCTTATCAATTAGGTGGATACAGTATGAAAGAGATGGTTAAGTTTAGTGCACCAGTTATTCTACTGTCTTCAATCGTATCCATTCTCTGGATTCCATTATATTTTGGTTTTATACGTTAATTACAAATCATTTTCATTACTAGATATCTTGAAAAGGTTTTCATTCTATTTGAATTTGATTTAAAGGAGATCGTTTAACAATGTCAGATAATAATACTGTAAAGCATGATTTTGATCCATCTTTGCTTGATCCAATTGAACCAATTCAACTTTTCGACGACTATTACTTTGTAGGAAATCGTTTGATTGGATTTCATATTTTAAAAACAAGCGAGGGACTCGTATTGTTTGAAGCTATGGATAGATATGATGCAGATGACGAATTTTTAATTCCTGGTTTAAAAAAGTTGGGATTTGAGAACGAAAAAATCCTGATGATTTTCTTAACACATGGTCATTTTGATCACTACTTGGGCGCTGATAAAGTACGAAATCGAACAGGATGCGAAGTTGCACTTACTCAAGAAGACGCAGCCTTTATGGTTTGGGCCAATGATAACAGAGAGCAAAAGGAAGAACGTATCGCCCATATTACGAAACTTATAAAAGATGGTGACTCTTTTACTTTTGGAGACCATAAAATTGACGTTCTATCAGCACCTGGTCATACACCTGGATGCTTAAATTATTCCTTTGATGTGCATGACCGCGGTGAAAAACATCGCATAATGCTCTTTGGAGGCTACGGTGTATTTGGACCTGGCGTTTATCCGGGTGAAAACGAATACCCTTACAGCGTGCAGTGGGCCGTTGATCAAGCATTGACTTTTGCTTCTAGTTGCGTTAAGACATGGGAGTATTGTAAAGCAAACAACTGTGATGTCTATCTAAACCCACACCCACATCTTTGTGATTTGCTGAACTTAGCTAGTAAAAACGAATCACGCACACAAAAAGACTCAAATGCTTTCGTGATTGGCCTCGACGGCGTAAGAAAGTGGATTCTTGAACGCTATAATGTTTGCATGGATCATGCATCAAAATTCACTGATTTGTGTGAAGAATACTCAGAAAAATAGCATATTCTTTGAAGCACTATTTATAATGAAAATCCTCTGTTCAAATAATTATAGGCAAAACTATATTATTGAACAGAGGATTTTCAATTTCAGCCTTGTGCAATCTCCTCTTCACCGTTTTCTGCCGCAGGGCGTTTTACAACTATCATCTTGTCGAAAGCAACTTCCTAAATTTCCAGTAAATAAAAATCATATTCTTCATTATACATAAGCTCTACACCTACAGGCTCAGTACCTTTGTGCCTCATCTTTCGGTCTAGCTCTGTCTGTACTGTCTGCTCCGTTTCACCTGCTTGCGCTTGCATTTCTGCTTCGCGTTCTGCCCTGACTTCTTCTCTTATTTCTGTTTCTTTTTTTGGGGCGCACCTGAAACGCAGCCGGTAACACTAAGTACAAGCATCCATCTATCTTGAGTTAACAACTCATATCGTTTCATACTAATCGAAGGCTTTTTATTGTATACTAAAGCCATATCCTATGAAACTATATACTATTGGAGAAACGCATGAGTAAAATTACACTGGAAAAAGAAATATGGAAGCCTGATCGAAATATAGATATTCCGCTTTACAAGCAAATATATGATTTTTTTATTTTAAAAATTTCAAATGGCGAATGGTCGATTGGCTCTAAAATGCCATCACAACAAGCCATGGCAAAAAAATTTGGTGTAAATCGAAGTACTATTGTCGAAGTTTATGATGAATTAAAATCAGAGGGCTTGATACAATCAAAGACAAAATCTGGCACTATAATAATAAATAACACTTGGTCTATTCTCACTTCAAATGCTCCATTAGATTGGAATAAAAAAATCTCTAATAGTTTGCATGAGCCAAATCTTAATATCATTCAAATAATTAACGATGTTGAATCAAGCAATGATTACATACGACTTGGAGCAGGAGAATTGGCAAAGAATATGATGCCTTCTAAATATTTAAAAGATATCTTTCACAAAGTTGCTGACTCAATAACATATATGGGCTACGATGATCCTAAAGGGCTCCTTGAACTAAGAGAGGAAGTGGTTAAATACCTTGCAAAAAAAGGTATCATTACGGATTCTTCTAAAATTCTAATTGTCTCTGGTGCATTGCAAGCTTTAAATCTTATTTCTACCGGGCTTTTGAGTCAAGGTGCAACAATATTAACAGAAAAACCTTCGTATCTTCAATCATTAACACTATTTGATTCACATTATATTGATCTTAATAGCGTTGATACAGATAAGAACGGTATAAGTATTGATAAACTCACTGGCAAAATTGCGACAAAAAAACCAGAACTATTGTACATCATTCCAAATTATCAAAACCCTACAGGAATATTGACATCGGATTCAAGACGAACAGAATTATTAAAGCTTTGCGAAAAAGAAAGGCTTGCAATCATAGAAGATGACGTGTATGGCGAACTGTGGTTTGATACACCACCACCTCCCCCTCTAAAAGCTCGTGATAAAAATGGCAATGTTGTCTATATTGGTAGCATTTCAAAAACATTATCTGCTGGTATGAGAGTGGGTTGGATAGTCGGTAATGAAAACGTCATCAATCGCCTCGCTGATATAAAGATGCAAACGGATTATGGTAGTAGCAATATTTCACAGTGGATATGTACTGAGTTTTTAAGAACCGGTGCTTACGAATCATTTGCAAGCGAAATTCGTCAAGAACTAAAATACAAAAGAGATAGAATGCTAAGTATATTAGAAATGTACTTTAAAGATATTGCAACATGGAACAAACCTTCAGGCGGTCTATACATTTGGCTTAAACTAAAAACACCCATCCCACAATACAAGCTATTTGAAACTTGCTATAAAGAGAAACTGGTCATCAATCCTGGTTATCTGTACGATGACAATGACAAATCCTCATTAAGGTTATCCTTTGCTTCCCTATCGCTAGAAGAACTTGAAGAAGGTTTAGTGGCGTTATCGAATATCATAAGAACATTCTAGTTATATCAAAATATCGTGAATCACTCATTTTGTTGGGTGGTTCATTTTTTGTTGGGTCGATTGTTTTTGATTTGTTCTACATAATCTATGTCAATGCTTATATAATCAAGCTACAAATCGGAAATAAAAAGGAGGATATAAATGAAAATTAAAGATTTTGATGTTGAACGATGGATGGATGACTACGAAAAAAAATGTGAGGTCAATATTGCAGAAAGTTGTGTAGACTCAATGCAGTTAGAAGACTTGATAGCTATTAGCGCAAGTACCCAAATGGGTTTTAATGAAGCTGTTCACCAAGTGAAAAAGAATGACTTTGTTAAAGATTTAATGTCAATGAAACTAACTTACGGTGCTATTGGGGCTAACTATCTTCTTTTCATGAGCTTGGTTGAGCCCGATGATGAAGTTATTACTTTCTTGCCAACATATCAACAGCACTATTCAGTTCCAGAATCTATAGGTGCTACTGTTCATAAAGTCATTTTAAAAGAAGAAAACAACTTCTTACCTGATTTAGATGAGTTAAGAAAGCTCGTCAACTCGAAAACAAAGTTAATCAATTTTCCCAATCCAAATAATCCAACAGGTGCTTTCATAGACGAAACTATGCTAAATGAAATCATAGAAATTGCCAAATCTGTTGATGCATACATTTTAACAGATGAAGCTTACAGAGGTATGAATCACGAGGGAGAACGATTCTCAACTTCAATTGTTGATTTATATAATAAGGGCATCAGTACAAGTAGTATGTCTAAAACATTTGCTCTTGCTGGTTTAAGAACTGGTTGGGTATGTGCTAGTAGAGATGTGATTGAAAAGGTAAATATTCATAGAGACTATAACCATATCAGTTGCTCTATGATCGATGATTACATTGCGTCAATTGCCTTAGAAAATAAAGATAAAATCATAGATCGAAGCTTGGATATCATCAAAACCAATTTGGATATTGTCGAAGACTGGTTAAAGGAAAATAAAGGTTTCTCTTTCGTAAAACCTAAAGCAGGTCCAGTCATTGTTATCAAGTATGATTTAGATATGCCTTCTGAAGACTTCTGCAAGCAGTTACTCGATAAAGAAAGCGTTCTAGTTGTTCCTGGTAGTCGTTTGGATATTGAAGGGCATTTTAGAGTTGGAATTGGCAATGATACAAATAATCTAATTGAAGGTTTAAAGCGAATCGGTCGCTTTTACATTTCATTAGTTGATTAAAGGATTTACCATGAATTCTTTCAAAATCATAGATTTATCTATTTAGATAAATGCCTTCGTTTTTCCGGGTAAGCTATCTATGAAAGTTACAGGACCTTTTAATAGAGTTTATTGAAGCCTTTCCACTAAAAATCAAATGTGTTGAAAGTACACCTTGTAGAGCAATAGAAAAAGTATACATGTAATAAGGAGGAGAAATATGTTTAATGTATTAGCATTAAGTCATAACGATACACAAAAGTTACTCGATATGAAAACCGTTATCGAGAAAGTTGAAATTGCATATAAGTTAAAAGCCACTAAACGCGCATCATTGTGGCCATTAATATTCCACGAATTTGTACCAGGCATGGCTGATATGGATATTAAATCTGGCTATTTAACAGATGCAGATATATTTGGTTTAAAACTAGTATCATGGTATGGAGAGAACTCCAATAAAAACATACCTCAACTCATAGGCACAATAATGGTCTTTGATATCCATACGGGTGCTCCTAAAGCTATCCTGAGTGCCGAACACATCACGTGTATGAGAACCGGTGCTGCTGGTGCAATTGGAGCAAAGTACCTTGCTAGAAAAGACTCAAAAACATTAATGATAGTAGGGACAGGTAATCAAGCCGCTTACCAAATTGCTGCAACACTTATGGTTATGCCAAACATCGAGAAAGTTTATCTCTATAATCCAATCAATCAAAGTGGTGCAGAAAAGTTCAAAGATACTATCAGCACCAGATTAACAAATGAGTTTCTAAATTACTCAAATGAAAAAGTGGTCGCTGAAATTAAAGAGAAGTTTAATGTGGAATTTGAGGTTGTAACTGATGTTGAAAAGACAACTGGCAAATCAGACATTATTATTACCGTTACGCCATCTAGACAAGCTATCATCAAAAAAGAATGGGTAAAACCAGGCACTCATTTTTCATGTTTAGGTTCTGATATATCTGGCAAGCAGGAAATCGATGAACAACTTTTTAAGGGTGCTCTAGTTTTTACTGATGATATCACTCAATGTATTTCGGTAGGTGAAGCAGAAAAGGCAGTAAAAGCTGGGATCATAAGGCCCGATGATATTATTGAAGAAATTGGTGCTGTTATTAATGGTACTATCGATGGAAGGCTAACAGACAATGATATAACGATTTATGATAGCACAGGAATCGCACTTCAGGATTTGATAACAGCCGATTATACAATTGCTAAAGCAAGAGAGAGGGGTATTGGCACAGCATTTTCACTATAAACAGGGGAGATGATATGTATATTACTTCAACATGTATTGCAGCGGTAGCAAGGGTCTTTTATCATATATCGCAATAGAGTTTTGGGGGATGCTTGCCTATAAATCGGGTTGGCAAATTAGTAACTTTAATCTTTTTTATACTTTACTTGTTGCGATAATTCTTATACCAACTTGGATTAATTGTCTTCAAAGAAAACATTAATATTAAAACAATATCAGGCATGGTTGTAACCATTATTGGTACGTTAATAATGACAATCTAAAGTCGCGAAATATCATATAACTCAAAATCAGGTAGCCTCATGTCGAGATTACCTGATTTTTTGATCATATATATAACTTGAATAACATATTTACATTTTTATAGTTTTACGCAATAATTTTTAATCGTTATAACGATGCAACCTTGTAATACCAAGACTTAAAAAGATTTACTTTTCTATTCCCACTCGATCGTTGAAGGCGGCTTAGACGTTACATCGTAAACAATACGGTTTACGTTGTCCACTTCATTTACGATTCTAGACGAAATCTTGTCTAGGACTTCGTATGGCAGGCGTGCCCAGTCTGAAGTCATGCCGTCTACTGATGTTACTGCACGGATACCGATTGTGTGCGAGTACGTTCTCTCGTCACCCATAACCCCTACAGAACGGATGTTAGGAAGGACAGTGAAATACTGCCACACTTCTCTTTCAAGACCATTTAGGCGAATTTCTTCTCTTAAAATGTGGTCTGATTCTCTAACAAGGTGTAGCGCCTCTTCTGTGATTTCACCAAGAATACGAATGGCTAGACCTGGTCCTGGGAAAGGTTGTCTCCATACGATTTTCTCTGCAAGGCCAACTTCTAGACCCACTCTACGCACTTCGTCCTTAAACAGGTCACGCAGTGGTTCGATTAGGCTAAACTGCATGTCTTCAGGAAGACCACCCACATTGTGGTGACTCTTAATAACTTCTGCAGTATCTGTACCTGACTCAATAACGTCAGGATAGACAGTTCCCTGTACAAGATACTCAATATTTTCAAGCTTATTGGCTTCTTCTTCAAATACGCGAATGAATTCTTCACCAATGATCTTACGCTTGGTTTCAGGGTCAGACACACCAGCCAGACGGTTCATAAAGCGTTCTTTAGCATCTACACGAATGAAGTTCATGTGGAACTCGTTCTTGAAAACAGCTTCTACTTCATCGCCTTCATTCTTTCTTAAAAGACCATGGTCAACAAAAATACAAGTCAGCTGATCGCCTACTGCTTCGTGAACCATAACCGCTGCAACAGAAGAGTCTACACCACCACTTAGGCCGCATAGTACATTCTTGTCTCCAACTTTTTCACGAATACGCTCGATTTCACGCTTTGCAAAATCACCCATATCCCAATCACCAGCACAACCACAAACTTCATAAAGGTAGTTTGTAATCATTTGACGACCAAACGGTGTATGTTCAACTTCAGCATGGAACTGTACGCCGTATAGATTTTTTTCTTTATTCTCGATTGCTGCAACTGGACAGTTGTCTGTGTCCGCAATGATTTCAAATCCTATTGGTGCTTCTGCTACATAGTCGTTATGGCTCATCCAGCACTGAGAAGACTCAATCCCTTTAAATAGCGTATCGTCCTTTTTCACATTCAAAAGAATCTTTCCATATTCTCTATCCTGTGCACGATCTACCTTGCCGCCAAGTACATGACTCATCAGCTGCATACCGTAGCAAATGCCCAGCACCGGTACACCCAGTTCAAATATTTCCTTATCCAGTGCAGGTGCACCTTCAGCATAAACTGAGTTTGGTCCGCCAGTAAAAATAATTCCTTTAGGCATGAGTTCCTTTGCTTTTTCAAGCGCATGTTTCCATGATACAACTTCACTGTAAACACCCGCTTCACGTACACGACGTGCAATTAGCTGATTATACTGACCACCAAAGTCAACAATCAGAATCGTCTCTCTTCCTTGCATCTTAGCCTCCATTTACTTCAAACATCGTAGCCGAAGCATTCATACGCCTTTTAAAAGTGCGTACACTTTCAAAAAAGACAGTGTGAATCATTCGGACATAAAATCAACTGTAATCCCCATCATATATATCATAATATGTTACTTCATAAAACAAAAGCATTTATATTTTATTCGCTTTGTGAATAGTTGGTTCCTTCGGGCGGTCAAGATACTCGACTCCCTTCGGTCGCTGAGTAAACCACAGCATCTTTTGAAGCTGCGTTTGTGCCCTTCGGGCGGTCAGGATACTCGACTCCCTTCGGTCGCTGAGTAAACCACAGCATCTTTTGAAGCTGCGTTTGTGCCCTTCGGGCGGTCAAGATACTCGACTCCCTTCGGTCGCTGAGTAAACCACAGCATCTTTTGAAGCTGCGTTTGTGCCCTTCGGGCGGTCAGGATACTCGACTCCCTTCGGTCGCTGAGTAAACCACACATCTAAATCAAAGATTTAGGGTGTGGAATTAAAGAAAGGCTAAATAAATTTTGGACGAGTCTTGGACGAGACATTTATTTAGCCATTCTTATTAAATTAATCGTGTCATCAATCCCCAGACTGTTCAAAAACGGGGAGGTTGAACAGGGCACTCCCGGTCTTGATGGCCCGACTATTCATGTTTTAACCGACTAGCTCTTAATTGAGTAGTTCGGTGGCTCTTTCGTAATCTGTACATCATGTGGATGTGACTCTTTAAGACCTGCACCAGTAATTCTAACGAATTTACCATCTGCCTTAAGCGCTTCAATATCTGGTGTACCGCAGTATCCCATACCTGATTTCAGACCACCGATGAGCTGATAAATCATATCTTTAATTTTTCCTCTGTAAGGAACACGACCTTCAACACCCTCTGGTACGAATTTCTTCGTATCATTTTGGAAGTATCTGTCGCCACTACCTGCTGACATGGCGCCTTCAGAACCCATTCCGCGGTATACTTTAAAACTTCTGCCCTGATACATTACAAGCTCGCCAGGACTTTCTTCTGTTCCTGCAAACAGAGAGCCAAGCATGACCGTATCAGCACCTGCTGCAATAGCCTTTGGCAGATCGCCTGAGTATTTAATACCGCCATCTGCAATCACAGGCACACCGTATTTTCTGCCCACTTCTGAACAGTCCATAACTGCTGTAAGTTGAGGTACACCAACACCTGCAACAACACGTGTTGTACAAATTGATCCAGGGCCAATGCCGACTTTAACGCAGTCAGCACCTGCACCAATCAGGTCTTCTGTCGCTTTTGCTGTCGCTACATTACCCGCAATCAGCTGAAGCTCAGGGTAAGCTTCCTTAATGACTTTAACTGCATTAATGATATTTTGGCTGTGACCATGCGCTGAATCCAGTGCAATAACATCTACGCCCGCTTCAGCCAGTGCTGAAACACGCTCCATCATGTCTGAACCAATACCTACTGCCGCACCTGCAAGCAGTCTGCCTTGTGAATCCGTCGCACGATTCGGATAAATAACAACCTTTTCAATATCTTTTATTGTAATAAGACCCTTCAATTTATTGTTTGAATCAACCAGTGGCAGTTTCTCAATTTTTCTTGACTTCAGCACTTGCTCAGCCTCAGTTAGAGAAATACCTTCATGGCCTGTAACCAGGTCTTCACTTGTCATCACTTCATGGATAAATTTCTCCGGATCACCTTCAAATCGAATGTCACGATTTGTAATGATGCCTACCAGTGTATCGTCTGAGTTCACAATTGGAACACCTGATATACGGTAACGCTTCATCAGCTCAAGTGCGTGAGCCACTTTATCATCCGGCTTCAAATAGAAAGGATTTACTATAACACCGTGTTCGCATCTCTTTACACGGTCTACTTCTAAAGCTTGCTTTTCAATAGACATATTTTTGTGGATAATGCCAATACCACCTTCACGGGCCATAGCGATAGCCAGCTGTGACTCTGTTACGGTATCCATACCAGCACTTACAATCGGAATGTTCAGATTTATTTTCTTAGTCAGTCGAGTTTTCAGCGAAACTTCGTTCGGTAAAACTTCTGATTTTTGCGGCACTAGCAGAACGTCATCGTACGTTAGTCCCTCTTTGATAATTTTGCCTTCCATATCGATCTCCTCCTCAAATGCATAGACGTGTACTTCATTCTCACTCCCTGGATTTTGTCCTCTCAACTACAAAATCCAATCGATACGTCTGAGCTCAGTTAGGTTCCCAGTGATGATACAGCCTGTGCACCAGCATGTATCGGGAACATTCAAAAAATCAAAAAAGCCCGCACTCCATTTCCTATTTTCACAATCATTTGCATGACAGTAAAACATCTATAGGGGAAATGAAATATGCAGACTTAACCCATTATAAAAAAGCACACTCAAACTCCCACCCATAGAGAGGATGATTCATGGTCATCCAGTAGAAACTCCCGGACCTTATTACCGAGATTATACGAGTGATTTCTTTAGCTATATTTTTGGTTTTAAACACAATAACAAATCTTATTATGCCTGTCAACACGAATTGTTCGTTTTTTTGACCTATTACAAATTATTCACGTCTTGCCCTTTGTCCTGCAAGGCTTTAAGCCTATTTTAAGCTTGTGTCAAAGATTCCATGTTTTTTTGAGCCCCACGAAATAAATTAGGGTATAATTAATGAATACTCACAATTATAGAAGTATTTTCTAGTTTTGTACGTTTTCTGTTGAATGTTCGGTAATACATATAAAGAGGTGTGACTCGTGAAAAGCATTAAGCATATTCTTCCTTTTTTAAAGGAACACAAATACCGATATATAATGGGCATTCTAATCTTGATTATTATTGATGCCTTACAGCTCATAACACCGCGGGTTATTGGAAATTTGACGGACGATTTGATGAATGGACTGGCAAGTGTTACTGCATTATACCGCTATATGGGCATTATAATGGGCATTGCCATTTTAGTTGCATCTGGTCGCTTCGCTTGGCGCATGCTCATTATCGGTGCCAGCAGAGAAATGGAAGCCTGGTTGCGCCTTCGATTGTTTTCACACATTGAAACCCTGCCTGCTGAATTTTTCAGCACCAATAAAACAGGGGATATTATGGCCTTATCTACAAATGACATCAACTCTGTCAGAATGGCCTTTGGTCATGGCATTGTCATGGTTACAGATGCCATATTCCTGACCATCATGACCCTCGGGATAATGACCACACAACTCAGCCTGAAGCTTACCTTGCTGGCAGTGCTCCCTATGCCAATCATTGCACTCAGTGTTTCCTTTATGGGTATTCGTATCAAAAACAAGTTCAAGCGTGTACAAGAGGCATTTGGCACACTTACAGATAAGACGCAGGAATCCTTCTCAGGGATTCGCATTGTAAAGTCCTTTGTGCAAGAAGAAAGTGAACTGGATAGCTTCAGACTCTTTAATGAAGACAATTACAAGGCAAACATGTCCCTCATTCGCATATGGGGTCTTATGCACCCCCTTGTCTCATTCATATCTGCTCTAAGTCTCATCCTTGCCCTCAGCTACGGCAGCAAACTGGTTATCAACGCCCAGCTCACCTTAGGTGAATTTGTGGCCTTTATAACCTACCTCAGCAAACTGACATGGCCTATGATGGCTATTGGATGGCTTGTGAACATGATGCAGCGCGGCTTTGTATCGCTTACGCGGATCTCTGAAATACTTGAAAAAACACCGGCTTATCCTGAGGAAAATCCATTTGACAAAAATGCGCCTCTGCCAGAACTCACTAATAACATCCCGAGTCAGAACATTGTATTTGACAAGGTTTCATTCACTTATCAAGGGGCTCAGTTTCCGGCCCTTGATAATATAACCTTTACGCTTGAAGGGGGTCAGACACTGGCCATTATTGGTCGAACCGGGGCTGGTAAAACCACCCTGACGAATCTACTCCTGCGCGTTTATGACAATTACAGCGGTACAATACGAATAGGTCCCCATTCTATTAAAGACTATACCGTTTCTCAAATGCGCCAGATGATTGGCTTTGTTCCACAGGATAATTTTTTGTTTTCTAAGAGCGTTGAAGAAAACATCCTCTTTTCAGGGGTTAAGGCAGACCCTGATACGGTATCTGATTTTGCAAGGCTAGCTCAGCTGCATAATGAAGTCAGTGATTTCCCTGACGGCTACGCGACCATGCTTGGTGAGAAAGGGGTCAACCTTTCCGGGGGACAAAAGCAGCGCTTATCCATCGCACGCGCACTGATAAAGGATTCTCCCATACTCATTTTCGATGACGCCCTGTCAGCAGTTGATACAAATACAGAGTCAAAATTGCTTGATGGGATTAAGGCACAAACAAAGAACAAGACCACCATTATCATTGCCCACCGTATTTCGACTGTAAAACACGCCGACCATATCATTGTGCTTGATGAAGGCAAGATGATTGAGTCTGGTAATCATACACAGCTCGTTGAGAGCGGCGGATTCTACGCGCACATGTACTCCAAGCAGATGCTTGAAGAACGCATTATGAAAGAAGGCTAGGAGGTGAACTTATGAGAACCGATATGTACGAAGAACAAACCATCAAAAAATCTTTTGACATCGCGCTTATGAAGCGGCTTTTCAAGTTCACGCGCCCCTTCATGCCTCTGCTGCTGGTCTGCGTTGTGCTCTTATTCTTCATTACGGCCATTGATCTTGCACGGCCCTATTTGATCAAGATTGTAATAGATGATTACATTACAGCCTGGAACGAGCCTATGTATGCCTTTGACTACAAGGTCGATGCGCTTGAGAGCACTGAGTTTGACGGAAAATATTACGTTCGGGAAAAGAGCCTGTCTGAGTCCCTTGAAACCCAACTTGAAAATGATGTATCTATTCAGACTGAGGACTTTGCATCACAAATAGACTATGCAAGGCGAAGTGGGGTTCCTTGGGCATTCGATATTGATATAGAATCACGCTTTCAGCTCATAACCTTATTTGAAGAACACTATCTTGTACATGGCGTTTTACCAGACACGGTGCAGACTAGAGATCTTAAACTCAGCGGACTTACGCTTACTGCTGAGAATTTCCAGGCAAAAGTCACCCCTCTCACAAATAAATCCTATAGTGCATTCAGGGCTCAGGATAATAGCGGGATTCTTAGAATCATTCAAATTTTTACTGGCATGCTCTTCTTAGGTTTTTTGATGAACTACACCCAGACACTGCTTCTAAATCATGCTGCCCAGCGCCAAATTTTCAATATGCGCCAGGCGCTGTTTGAACACATTCTGGGTCAAAACTTAGCCTTCTATGACAAAACACCAGTCGGTCGACTCGTTACACGGGTGACCAACGACATGAAAAATATCAGTGAGATGTATACGTCCGTACTTATAAATGCCATTAAGGACTTCTTACTGCTCACAGGAACCGTTTTTGTAATGTTCTCTTTGAATCCCCTGCTGACAGGTATTAGTCTTCTTACATCGCCACTCATTGCCTTTGCGGCGTGGCGGTTTAGAATGAAGGCTCGCGCTGCCCATAGGGCCGTAAAAGTTAAAATTGCCAAAATCAATGCATCCCTCTCAGAAAATATTGCAGGCATGCGTCTTATTCAGATATTTGACCAGCAGAAAAGAACACGTGATGCTTTTAAACAAATCAACGATGACCACCTACATGCGACCATGCAGGAAATTCGCGTTTTTTCCATTTTCAGACCGGCAATGAATCTGATCTACTCACTCACCTTAGCCCTGCTCATATGGTACGGCGGTGGAAAGGCTATTCAAGGTACACTTGAACTCGGTGTCCTATTTGCATTTATTAACTATACAGAACAGTTCTACAGACCTATTTTCGATTTAAGCGAAAAGTTTAACATACTCCAAAGTGCCATGGCCTCTGCTGAACGTGTCTTTCTCCTGCTTGATACTAAAAGTGTTATTCCATGTCCACCAGAACCACAAAAGCTAGACGCCTTTAAAGGAGAAATTGAATTTAGAAATGTTTGGTTCAGCTACGAGCCTGACAACTGGGTTCTGAAAGATGTCAGCTTTAAGGTTGAACCTGGCAGTACTGTCGCCTTTGTTGGCGCAACAGGCTCAGGAAAGACAACGATTATCTCTCTTTTAAACCGATTTTATGATATTCAAAAAGGTGAAATATTAATCGATGGAAAAGACATCAAAACCCTCGATTTGAAAGATTTGAGAAGCAAAATCGGCATTGTTCTTCAAGATGTATTTCTGTTTGCGGGAGACATTAAAGGCAATATACGCCTCAACCAATCAGACATGCCTCTCGACTGCTTAGAATCCGTCGCAAGACATGTCAATGCAGATCCATTCATAAAAAAACTGCCTTCTGGTTACGACGAACCTGTTCACGAAAGGGGGTCGACACTTTCTGCGGGTCAGCGTCAGCTCTTGTCCTTCGCCCGTGCTTTGGCATTTAGTCCAGAGTTACTAATTCTAGACGAAGCCACGGCAAACATCGATACGGAAACCGAACTTCTCATACAGGATGCGATTGATAAAATTGTAAAAAACAGAACGACCATCGTCGTTGCCCACCGGCTTTCGACTATTCAAAGTGCAGATAAGATTATCGTACTCCATAAAGGTGAAATAAGAGAGATGGGGACGCATAATACCCTTCTAGAACATCGGGGAATTTACTACAACCTCTTCCTGTTGCAATACCAGTAATTTGAAATATCCTAAATCAAAAAACTCTAGTCCAGTGATGTTTTCATCATCTGAACTAGAGTTTTTATTTAAAGTCATTTATAAACGCATTATAAAAGTTCTTTTTCAAGATTCCCTATTTGAAAGGTCTTGTTTAAGTCATTAAAATGCCCCTGGCACCATAAGCAGCTATGCACTTTTTCTAAAAGCGCACACCCCTCTGGTTAAATACGACATCCATTTGACAAGCGAACATCAATGGCAAACGTACAGCGGGTATCCAAAACCGAGTAAAGGGTCTCAATGAGTTCAAGCACCTCTTGCAAGGAACCTGAAACAACTGTAGACATAGGTCCAATACTATAATACAAGCCCGTCTTCTTAATGCAGTCGATTGCTTTTTCAATATCCGCAATATAGTCCCCGCTTTGCATGGGGGTCACTTTGATTTCAGCACTTACGCCTTGACCCACTTCAGACATATAAAGCCTCCCCTGTTTTTCTCACGGTATGCTTCTTCATCAAGTCTTGTCGCATCTGGCGGTGTAAATAGACATTCATCTGTTTCAACAAGCATGTCAGGGTAGATGTCTTTAAAGTCATCAAATGTCTTTAAGAAAGCGTGTGCAAAAACCGACTCTTTGAAGGCTTCTGATGTATAAAGTGCACCCCACGGTGAGTCCAGATGTATTGCACCGACAATGATTGTACCGCCCGGCTTTACAACACGCATCAGTTCATCTAGTGCCTTCTTTGGATGCTCAATAAACTCAAATGCCGCCATAGATATCACATTGTCAAAGGTGTTGTCATCAAAGGCCAAATTGTAGACATCCATCTTATGAAAAATGGCCTCTGGAACCTTTTCCCTCGCAATTTGAAGCATATTTTCTGATATGTCTATCCCCGTCACCTTATGGCCCTTCGATACAAGCTTTTGCGTAAAATTACCCGTACCACAACCTACATCAAGGAAATGAGATTTTTCAAGTGGACGCACCCATTTAAAGGCACACTGTGTCTCCACATCATCTACATGCTTTCCGAGTGCAGTATCATACCAGCCGTCATAGTCTTTTGCCGCTTTATCAAATACAATCATAAGAATTTCTCCATTAGGTATTCTTTCATTGACGTAAACCGTTCATCCTTTTTAAGGTGCCTGTTTCTAGGCCTTGGTAAATCGACCACCACTTCTTCCTTGATTTCTGAAGGCCTGTCTGTCATAACATAAACGCGATCGGACAAATATATAGCTTCCTCAATATCATGGGTGATAAAGAGAATGGTTGCCCGTAATTCTCGCTGAACTTCAAGCAGCCAGTCTTGCATTTTAGCCTTGGTGATGGCATCCAGTCCACCAAAGGGTTCATCTAGCAGGAGCAAACTCTTCCCGTCAACATAGGTACGCATGAGTGCTGCACGTTGACGCATCCCTCCTGAAAGCTGAAATGGATACTTGTACATGAACGCTTCAAGGCCAAATATTTCAAATAAATCTTTGACACTGCTGCGCGCTTCTTTTCTGCCCATCCCCTTAAGACGCAGGGAAAGGGATACATTGTCAATAATTTTAGCCCATGGAAGCAGTAAATCCTTTTGATACATATAACTGGATTTTCCCAGTCTGTTTCCATCTGCATCCCCTTCAATAATAATCTCCCCTTTGTCAGGTTCGACCAGTCCTGCAATCATATTCAGCAGTGTACTCTTTCCACAGCCTGAAGGTCCGACAATCGATACAAACTCACCATTTTTAACATGTATGGAAACATCATGTACGGCGTAGGTATCATCAAAGCGCTTGTTTATTTTTTTGAGTTCCAGTTTATTCTGGGATGAATTCGTTTGTAAATGCTTCACTAGCATCCAGCTCACTCTCTATTAGACCTTGTTCATACATCCAGTTTGCATAATTTGTCCATTTTTCAAGTGTCATTTCGCCCCATCTGTCAGCACCTTTTGCATACTCGCCTGCCAAGTATGCCTGTGATGCTGCAGCAATTTCACTGTCTACTTCTGGCGCCTGAGCAAGAAGTGCCTGAACCGCCTCTTCTGGATTGTTGATTGCGTCTTCATAACCTTTTGAAGTCGCTTCCATAAATGCTTTAACCAGCTCAGGGTTTTCATTAATCAGTGATTCATTTGCTATAATGACTGGCGTATAAAAATCTAGATTTTCTTCAAAGTCTTGAAGTCTGATGAAGTTGATTGGAATGTTTTTCAGTTCAGCTGCTACACCGTCCCATCCATAGTAAATCCATGTGAAATCTGCATGGGTCTTCGTTGCCGCGAAAAAGTCAAGCGCCCCTAAATCAACCATTTCAAGCTTATCATAGTCTGCATTTTCATTTTCCATAAGCCCTTTAAGTACTGCAACCTCAGCTGGAGAACCCCAACCACCATATTTTTTACCTTCGAAGTCTTTTGGTGTTTCAATGCCTTTTTCTACAGGTGAAGCAAATCCAGATGTATTGTTCTGAATAATTGCCGCTATCGCTTTAATTGGAAGTGGCTCCTTAGCCGTACGTGCATATGTAACCTCTTCTTGATATGAAATACCAAACTCGCCCTGGCCTGCTGCTATCAGTGATGCAGTTCCACCTTCAGTCGGTTGAATAATTTCCACATCAAGACCAGCGTCTTCATAATAACCATTTGCCTTTGCAGCGTACAGTCCTGTGTGGTTTGTGTTTGGAACCCAGTCAAGAACAACTGTTACAGGTGTCAGTTCCTTTTCAGGTGTCGCCTCTTCTTCTGGTGCTTCTTTTGCTTCCTCTGTTTGAGCTTGATTTTCTTCTGATGCTTCATTTGACGCTTGCTGGCATCCTAGCATGGAAATCGCCATGAGCAGTACAAGAAGCAGTGCCATTAATTTTTTCATTTTATATCCTCCTTGGTCCAAGGCATGAAAACACCTTGAAGTACAACAATAAACTTAAATAGAACAATACTAAGTACGACAATAATCAAGATAGCTGCGAACATTTTGTCAAAAGCAAAGGAGTTCTTGACACGCATCATATAAACACCAAGACCTTTAGAGCCCCCTAGCCACTCACCAATGACCGCTCCCATAACTGCATAGGTTGCAGATATACGAATACCAGAAAACATTGCAGCAAGGGCATAGGGAATTTTTATGTGGACAAAGCGCTTTACTCTGCCGGCCCCCATAGAACGGGTTAAGTTAAGCAAGTCCCTGTCAACACCTTCAAGTCCATCTGAAAGACTGATGACAATTGGAAAAATACACACCAGTATGACGATTACAACTTTTGGGGTGATTCCAAAACCAAACCACATTGCAAACAGAGGTGCCAGCACAATGATTGGAATGGTCTGACTGATCACTAAAATCGGATAGAATCCCTTTTTGAAAAAGGGCACCATGTCCATGACCAGGGCTAAAACGATGGCAAGAAATACCGCAGAAATAAACCCTAAGGCTGCTTCATGCAAGGTCACCAAGGTGTGGCTCATCAAATTGGCCCGGTCTGCAAAAAGCTGCATAATAACAGCGGATGGTGGCGGTAAAATGTAGGCTTCAACGAAGCCAAGACGTGTTACGCCTTCCCAGAGGGCAATCAGTGCGCCTAAGAAGACTATGACGGGCAGTCTATCTGTATTTATAAACTTTTTCATCAATAGTCACTCCAGTTGGTTTATAGTCAATCTTAACCATAGATACGACTCTTTCAGCCCCTGCCTCAACACATATTTCCTGTGCCTTTTTAACAATTTCAAGCAGGTCTTCAAGATTGCCTTCCATTGTCGTTTCCATTGGACCAACTTCAAACTTTACCCCTGTTGACGCAATGTACTCAATCACCTTGTCTACTACTGGGTAGATTTCCACTTCTGGTACCGATGGAATGATTTGCAAACTTACATTTGACTTCATAATGCCTCCTTATACACATAAAACCCCACGCTGTAAGCATGGGGTTCAGGTTTGATTTGAATGGATTATCATATTTTGCCAAACACTTTCCTACGCCAGTACAATCCGGATCAGGTTCAAAGGGTCGTGACTTCATCACTCTCAGCTAATGCTCCCCTAGTGCAACTATTCAATTTCATAAATTAGGTGCAGACGGCTGTCTGCGCTTGAGACTGTTGACAGGGTCAACGGTCTGTTTTTTTGAAAATCGTCAAATTCGCGGAACAAGTATTTTAGCGACTTGAAGCGTATATAAACATACGTAAGAGTCGGTAAAATACGCTGTGACAAAGAATTTGGCGACTTTTCATATAAACATTAGGTGCAGACGATTGTCTGCACCTAAGAGTCTAACATGAATGTTTTCTAATGTAAAGATGCCAGCCGGCTTACATCATACCTGGCATGCCACCGCCCATTGGAGGCATTGGAGGCTCATCATCCGCATTGTCTACAACTGCAGCTTCTGTTGTCAGGAACATAGCTGAAATAGACGCTGCATTTTGAAGGGCGCTTCTCTCAACCTTTGTTGGGTCAACAATACCTTTTTCAATCATATTGATGTACTCGCCAGTCAGTGCGTTAAATCCTGTACCTGCTGGTGCACTCTTAATTCTATCGACTACGATTGAACCTTCAACACCTGCATTCGCAGAAATCTGACGAACAGGTGCTTCAAGAGCACGTGCAATAATTTTAGCGCCCGTTTTTATATCACCTTCAAGTGTTTCAATAAGCTTTTCAATTTCTGGAATAGCCGTTATAAGTGATGTACCACCACCCGGAACAATACCTTCTTCAACTGCTGCGCGCGTTGCATTTAATGCATCTTCAATACGCAGTTTTTTCTCTTTCATTTCAACTTCTGTAGCAGCACCTACTTGAATCACAGCTACACCACCAGAAAGCTTAGCAAGTCTTTCCTGAAGCTTGTCTCTGTCAAACTCTGAAGTTGTCGCTTCAATTTGTGATTTGATTTCTTTAACACGCGCTTCAATTGCAGCTGCATCGCCCATACCATCAATGATTGTCGTATTATCCTTATCAATTTTAACGGACTTGGCGCGACCTAACATATCTACAGTAGCCGTTTTGAGGTCATAACCTAATTCTTCAGTAATGACAGTGCCGCCAGTTACAATCGCTATATCTTGAAGCATTGCTTTTCTTCTGTCGCCAAAACCTGGTGCCTTAACTGCTACACAGTCAAATACACCACGAAGCTTATTCATTACAAGCGTTGCCAGTGCTTCACCTTCAATGTCTTCAGCAATGATAAGCATTTTCTTACCTTGCTGAACGATTTGCTCTAGAACTGGCAGAATTTCTTGTATATTCGTGATTTTTTTGTCTGTGATCAAAATGTATGGGTCTTGTGAAACAGCTTCCATTTTTTCAGTGTCAGTAACCATATATGGTGAAACATAACCACGGTCAAACTGCATGCCTTCAACCACATCAAGTTCCGTCGCCATTGTACGCGACTCTTCTACAGTAATAACGCCATCTTTTCCTACTCGTTCCATAGCGTCAGCAATTAGGTTGCCAATCACTTCATCAGCTGCAGAGATAGATGCAACGTCTGCAATAGCTTCTCTTGTATCTACAGTCTTTGAAACTTCCTTGATATGATTTACAGCCACTTCGACTGCTTTTTCAATACCTTGCTTAAGGATCATTGGGTTTGCACCCGCCGCAACATTTTTAAGGCCTTCACTTACAATTGATTGTGCCAGAACGGTTGCAGTTGTTGTACCATCACCAGCTACATCGTTTGTTTTTGTGGCAACTTCCTTAACCAGTTGTGCGCCCATATTTTCAATTGGGTCTTCCAGTTCGATTTCTCTTGCAATTGTAACACCATCGTTTGTAATCAGCGGTGCACCGAATTTCTTATCTAGAATAACATTACGACCTTTAGGGCCTAGTGTTACTTTTACTGTATCCGCTAACTGGTTAACACCAGATTCAAGTCCTTTTCGAGCTTCTTCCCCGAATTTAATCAGCTTTGACATGGAAATGCCTCCTTCTTATCCAATTTTATACCTATATTTTTATATGTGTACCTTCGTATAATCTTCTAAGTAATTTCGTCTGAGTTCTTTTTGTTTTACTCGACGATTGCCAGTAACTTCTCATCTTCAATAATAATGAGATCATCACCACCGTGTTTCACTTCGGTTCCAGCAAATTTTGGGTAAATAACGCGGTCTCCAATTTTAACTTGAATTTCATCACCCGATCCCACAGCCACAACTTCAGCCACTTGTGGCTGTTCCTGTGCCTGTCCCGGAAGAATAATTCCGCTTGCTGTCTTATCTTCTGCTTCAACCTTTTTGATTACTACACGATTTCCTAATGGTCTGATTGCCATTTTCAATTCCTCCTCATTTTTAAGATCTTGATTGCGATTGGCTTAAAGGCCACTTTTTAATCGATATGACGGATTCACATGCATGTGAACCGTTCTGTATTAATGATAATACAGTTGAATATCAAATTCAAGGATTTTTAGCACTCATTTTAACAGAGTGCTAACAAACTGTAAATTTAACTTAAACCCGCTATTTTAAACGGGTTTAGCAATTTATCTTCCTGTTTAATTTGGTCTGTTAATAATAATTTTACAATTGTTTTTCCCTAATCATGGCGAATATGGTCAAATCCCATATCGAGCATACCATCAATATGCGCATCATCCAGAGAGTAATACATTATTTTTCCGTCGCGTCTTGCACGTACTAGTCGTGCCTGCTTGAGTACACGGAGCTGATGTGATATAGCTGACTGGGTCATATCGAGCGAAACAGCCAAATCACACACACACATTTCATTGCCCCTTAGAACAGTAATGATTTTAATGCGTGTCAAATCCCCAAGAACCTTAAAAACATTAGCAAGTTCATTTAGCTCATCTGCATTCTCAAGTCTTCCGCGTACAGCCTCAACAACCTCTTCATGAATTACATTGCAATCACATCTATATGTTTTCAAATCATCGGACATCCATTTCCCTCCATAGGTCTCTAAGATTCATATCTGTATAGTTCTGTAATTCAGGCTAATATACTTCTGTAGACCACTTTACCGCTTCAAGGTAAGCATCAGGAAATACATTCATGCCTACACCAGACTTTTTCGCCTGTAAAAACAGGTAATCCCAATTGCCTTTTTCATAAGCTTTGACTAATTTCAATATGTCTGAAAAGACACCTTTCTCGCCTAGAATACCTGATTTCACATCATCTTCAAGGGGAAGGCTGCCAATAGCCTCTTCAATCTTTTGATTCATCAGGGTATCGATCATGGAAAACATGCCCATCAAAAACACTTCGGTCTTTCTGTTCTTGAGTCCAAAGTGCTCAGCCAGCTGTTCGCCCATCTTACCGCGCAACAAGCACACGCGAACGAGTTCATCAGGCTTATCTTCGCCCAGTTCCCTGAGCATAACGATGGAAATCCATTTTCGGATTTCCTTAAGGCCAAGCATAACCAAGGCATGCTTTATTGATGTCACACGGCTGTTTGAATAAAATGCAGCACTGTTAATCAGTCTGAGCAGTTTATACGATAAAGACACATCAAACTCAATAATCTCTGAAATGCGTTCATAGTTGGGCTCTTCTACACTGAGCTCCGTGAGTATTTTCGCATAATTGGGAAGCACTGGTTTTATATCTGAATGCTTCACAACAATTGGCTTTGCGAAAAAATAGCCTTGAAAATAGGTGTATCCATTCTTCACCGCTTCCTCAAACTGCTCAAGTGTTTCTACCTTTTCAGCTAGGAAGGTTATGTTCTTTTCCTTATATCTTTGGATGATTTCCTGACGTTCATTTGGAGAGGTCAGGAGAAAATCAACTTTTATAATATCCACCAGATCTACAATATTCTGATATGGATAATCTATAACAAAGTCATCAAGGGCCAACTTATAGCCCTTAGATTTAAGCGTCTTACACGCTTCAATAAAGTCATCATCAGGAATGACATCTTCAAGAATTTCGACCACCAGCTTTTCATTTGAAAAAATCGTTGGAATCTCTTCTTGAATGAGCTGCTTTGTAAAATTGATAAATGCCAGCTTATTCTGAGTTATGGAATCAAGCCCCAGGAGCATGAGGGTACTCGCAATCACACTTGATGTGGCCATTTCACCATCAATCACATCAGAAGCATTGCGCTCACTGGCTCTGTAGAGTAGCTCATATGCATACACATTTTTCTTTATGTCAAAAATCGGTTGTCTCGCAATAAAAACATCCACTCGGCCACCTCCTGATATGCACAAGTATCTTTAGCTTTTAACGTATTTGCCAACTGAGTGATTTGGTAGTTCATACTGTACGCCTACAATCACAATGTTGGTCTCTTTCATAAGGTCTACTTCGATCATTTCTACAGTTGTTGCTAGCTGACGAATCACTTTCACAACAGGGCGCAGCGGGAAATTTTCATACAGATGCTCTACAATACCAATTTCTCCATTAGACAGCTTTACAAGCGTACCCTTTGGATAAGGAATAACCAGCTTAATAAAGGCTTTTACAATAGACTCATCTAGCTGCCTGTTTGCATGCCCTAGAAGAAACTCTAACGCTTCACTTGGTGGCAAGGCTGGTCTATAAGGTCTATCGGATGTAAGCGCATCGTAAATATCACAAATAGCTACAATCTTACTGAGCTCATGAATGTTGTCACCAGTGAGTCCGTGTGGATAGCCAGATCCGTCAATCCATTCATGATGCTGTAGCACAATCATGCGCACATGGCTATTAATGTCCACATCTTCCTTCAGATGCTGATATCCTAAATAGGCATGTGTTTCGATTTCTTTGCGCTCTTCTTCAGTAAGCGCACTGGTTTTATTCAAAATATTGTCGGAAATAAAATTATAACCGATATCATGAAATAGGGCCCCTACTGCCAAGTTCTCAAGATCAGATTCAGCCAGTCCCCTGTCCATGCCAAGCAGCACCGATAATACTGCCACATTTACCGTGTGCTGGTACAAGTAGTCTTCCATTTTCTTAATGTCTTGAATGTTGATGGTCAGGTTCTTTTTGTTAAGAAGTGCATCGACTATGCCTGTAGCGGTCTTTTTTACACCCCCAAGGTATTCGTAGCGCATCTCTGAAAGTTTCCACTGACCCACCTTACCACTGTCATATGCCTGAACATACTCTTCGAAAGCATCATAACTGGTCTTCACATTTTTGATGGATTCGATACGTGTCTTTGAATCAATCAGATCTTCATAGACGTCTGTACTGAATTCATCGTTTATATACAAAGATTTGAATCCGAGCTGCATAGCGCGCTCCATCTTTGATACGTCAAGCTCTACACCCGCACGTAGAAGAACCCTTCCATCTGCACTGTAAAGCGTTTTTGCCAACTTTGTTCCCTCTGGAATCAAATCAATTGGAACTATTCTCATATGCCTCGACTCCCAATAATAGTATCACTCATCCGTTACAACTACCCTTTTCCTTCTCTAATATAGTAAAACAAATATTGCTGAACATATCCAGCATCCTTTGAAAATTCACTTTCAGCAAATTGCAGGGCCTGCTTTGGTGTTACGTCTTCTTTCAAAAAATATTTACCTATTACTTTTTTTACCCAAGTATCCACAGGAAATGCGCTCATGTGGTTAAAAGCAAACAGCAAGATGCAGTCTGCCACTTTTTTTCCAACACCACTTAGGGCAAGCAACTCATGCTCAGCTTCATCTATTGTGAGCGACCCAATTTTCTGAATGTCAACCTGACCCTCTGCAACCATTTTCGCAGAGGCTTTAATGTACTTGTCACGATACCCAACACCGCAGGCTCTAAGGTCTTCAACAGAAACCTCAGCAAGCTTTTGGGGCGATGGAAACGTGTATCTTATTTGACCGGAAGGATCCGTAAATGGCTCTCCATAAAGCGCCGACAACTTTTCAATGGCACCTTGAATTCTAGGAATATTGTTATTGGCTGAAATGATAAAGGAAATGATGATTTCCCATGGTTCTTGTTTTAAAATGCGTATACCATGACCAAATTCAACCGCTTCTTTTAATACTTCATATTTTTTTGAAATTCGCTTTTTGATCTGTGTATAATCTGTTTCAAGATCAAAGTAAGACTTCCATATATTTTCATAATCACTTAAGGTACATGGATACAGGCTTATGTACTCAGGGGTTTGCTCAACCTGCAGGTAGCGTCCAAACGCAACACCTTCGTAAATTCCCTCATCAATTTTTCTAAATCGAAATGCCTGACCACAGTCGAAAATCTGGCTTACGTTAAAATCTGGCTGCTGCTTGATCAATAGGCGTCCTGATTCTTCAATGATTTGCATGGTTTCACCTCAACAATCTCCACCTCTATTGTATCATCTATCCGCTTTTTTGGGGACTTATAAAATGCTTGCTCACCTTTTCAATTGTTTACCGATGTGTTTGAAATAAGTCGGTCGAAATTGGATCTGTCAAGTTGGCTAAGTGTGTGCTGCTTTGGACAGCGTATTGAATAGGGTGGTTTTGTGGTCGCCCACGAAAGCTGGGCGCGCCATATCCGTACAGGGCAACCTCCGGTCGCCCATGAAAGCTAGTCGCGCCATATAAAAAATACCAAGTATATATCCGATTTTGTGCCAGCACAATCGGATATATACTTGGTATTTTTTGCATTGCTTTGTCTTTTCCGTAAAAAAAACGGCCTATACGTTTCGATGGTCAGTCGAAGGGGGTATAATGCCGTAAACGCTTTATTACTATGGTGTTGTATTCCTAGGTGAGAGTATTAAAGCCGATTAGCGGAGGATGCTAACTCGGGATTTGATGGGAATACGAACACAAATTGCGTAAAAAAGCCTTCCTCAAATACTGAGGAAGGCTGAATATGTAAACTAAAAGATTGTTTACAATACACCTATCCACGTAGGTTTGAGTACTTTGTTTTCAGGCAGGTCTCCTGGCTTAGGTTCATTGTTTTTCTCGCCTTCCCGGAAACATCCAGTGGCCATATGAAAAAAACTCCCCATTACAGTGGCGGGACCGCGTCGGAATCTTTACCGAACTTCCCTATTAAGTCACAATCGTGACACCCGTAAACACATGTTATTGAATTTAAATCTATTGTAACCCCAACATATAGTGTTGTCAATAGCTTTTGCTATATTTCACCAATTTAGTCCTAGATAATCCTAAACCTCACTGTCCCTGATTATGATACCGTGTCACCGCTTGAAATGAGAAGAAGCAAACAACTCCTTTTATCATAGATGATTTCAGTACATCCCTTCGTTTTACTGGGCCTCATGGGGCTGTTCATGAATGCATAAGTCTACAAACTCAAAATTGACCACATCAAAGAGTCCAATATCTGTAAGCTTAAGCTCCGGTATGACTGGCAGTGCTAAAAATGCCAAAAGCATAAATGGATCAATCTGCTTGTTGACCCCAATATCATAAGCCAGTTCCATTAAAGCTTCATGTTTTGCATCCATATCACTCAGGGGTTCATCTGACATGATGCCTGCCACTTGAAGTGCCATGGATCCCATCACCTTGCCATCATGTATGACGACGAGTCCGCCTCCAATCCGTTCAATTTCACGCACCGCAGCAGCGATGTTTTCATCGGTATCTCCAATAACGATTAAATTATGGGAATCATGGGCCACGGTTGAAGCAATAGCGCCATTTTTCATTTCAAAACCTTCGACAAGGCCCAGTCCAACATTTCCAGTGGCCTTGTGCCGCTCTATCACAGCCAATTTCAAAATATCAAGTTCCTTAACATACTCAAACTGTCCTTGTTTTAATCCTACTTTTCTGGTTACATGCTCTGTCACTAAAGAACGCGGCATAATTTTGATAACACGCGCAATATCCGACTTCATGTTCAGTGCCAGTTTGGAAGTATCAAAGGCCCCTATATTGATGGTGTCCCGTACACTTGGATCATCATGACTTTCTACCTCAAACAAAGGTGCTCCGCCATCAGCAACCAGCTCCCCATTTTTAAAGACCTTCTCAACCTTAAAGGTTCTCAAATTATCAATTACAATCAGGTCTGCCAGATAGCCCGGTGCAATAGCACCCCGGTCATACAGCCTATAGCACTCCGCTGCATTGAGTGTTGCCATACGAATGGCACTGAGTGCGGGTAGCCCACATTCCATGGCAAGACGTACATTATTGTCGATATGTCCATCTTTAAGAATATCACCAGGATGACGATCATCGGTACAGAAGAGGCAGCGTCTCAGATTTTCTTTAGACACCCCTTCCACAAGGGTTGACAGGTTGCGTGCTGCCGATCCTTCCCTGATGAGAATATACATGCCAAGGCGCAAGCGATTATTCATTTCTTCTACCGTTTCACATTCATGTTCCGTGCGCACACCTGCCGATACATAAGCGTTCAACTCTTGACCTTCAATAATTGGGCCATGCCCGTCAATAATTTTTCCATGACGCTCTGCAAGATCAATTTTTTCTACCACCCGCGGGGCACCTGCGATAACTGCGGGATAATCCATTAATTCTCCTAGTCCTAGGACACGCGGATGGTTCATAAGGGCAGACAGGTCTGATGCACTGAGTACGGCTCCTGCATTCTCAAAATCAGTAGACGGAACGCAAGAAGGCAACATCACAAAAACGTCCATAGGAATATGCTCACTTGCACTTAAAATATACTCTATGCCGGACATGCCGCACACATTGGCTACCTCATGCGGGTCTGCAATAATGGTTGTCGTCCCCCTAGGCACAATGGCTCTTGAAAACTGCTCTGGTGTAGCAAGAGATGACTCTATGTGAACATGCCCGTCAATCAGTCCAGGTGCAATGTATTTTCCTTCTAAGTCAATTAGACTATGCCCCTCGTAAACACCCCCTACACCGGCAATACGTCCGTCTGATATGGCAATGTCTCCACTCATGATCTCCTCTGTGAAAACATTGATGATTTTAGCACCCTTCAGTACCAAATCGGCTTTTTCACGTCCGGCAGAAACTGCAATTCTCTTTGTAATAGTCTCCTTCATGGTCTTCCCCCTGAACATTTTATTCAAACTGCTTTCCTGACTTCCTAATTGCCTCAAGCACTTTCTCAGGCGTTGCGGGCACTTCCAAAATACGTACGCCTATGGCATCGTATATAGCATTTAAAATTGCGGGGGCAACAGGAACCATTACCGGTTCTCCAATTCCCTTAGCACCAAAGGGTGCTGAAGATTCAGGCTCTTCAATCAGTGCCTTTTGAATTTCAGGAATATCCATTGCCGTAGGAATGATATATTTGGCAAATTTATTATTACGTATAACACCCTCATTGACATTTAAGTCTTCATAAAGTGTATATCCGAGCCCCATGACAAACCCGCCGTCAATTTGCCCCTCAACAAGTTCGGGGTTAATGGCACGTCCGACATCTTGCACGCAATAGGCTTTTTTAACATGTACCCTGCCTGTATCCGTATTTACATCCACTTCAACACCATAGGCATTAAAGGTATACGGCCAATATGGCGCACCCATGCCGGTTTCTGGGTCCATCTCTGTTGTCTGGGCTATGAACTCTTCGGTTACGCTTAAAACCTTTTCTTTTCTTTCAAGTTCAGCGGCTACTTCTTTAAAGGAAGTGCGCTTTTCAGGCAACATCTCCAGCCAGATTACACCGTCCTCAGCTTTAATCCCAACGGAGGAGTTGAGTCCCATGAGTTTTGCAGCTTCTTCGAACAGGCGGGACTTAAAATGCTTCGACGCTTCCAGCACTGCGTTCCCAGTATTATAGGTCTGGCGACTCGCAGCAGCTGTTCCTGAATCCTTGTAGGTATCCGTATCTTCACACAGCATGGTGACATGCACCGGACTCAGGCCAAGGACCTCTGCACAAATCTGCGGCATAATGGTCTTGGCGCCCTGTCCAACTTCTGTAGCACCGACGCGCAGGATAACCTGACCATCTGCCCCCAGTTCTACTGTGGCGATGGATACATCCGGAAACCCATTGCCGTACCCTGTTCCGTACCAGCCCAGAGCGATTCCTTTTCCATGTTTAATCATCAGAACATCCCTCCTCCATCATTTTTTGCAGTGTATCCAGACACTGCATCAGAGGAACACTTTCTGTAAGCACCTGGCCATTTGGGGTCATAGATCCTAGCTTCAATATATTGATTCTTCGTATATCAAAGGGATCCATATCAAGCTTTGCAGCAATGCAGTCAATTTGCTGTTCATAGGCAATAGGGACCTGTGTTGCGCCAAAACCGCGCATGGCACCGCAAAATGGATTGTTTGTGTATACGGCAATACTGTCTACTTTAACGTTCGGGATTTCATAGGGGCCAGGCACGTGTACACCCGCTTTTCTGAGCACATTGATTGCCCAAGAGGCATAGGCGCCCGTATCGCCCACAATATGCGCCTGTACTGCTGTGATTTTGCCACTGGACTTGGCACCTGTCTTTATTTTCATAGTAAGCGGATGACGCTTAGAATGTGCATAAAAGGATTCTTCTCTTGAATAGGTTACCTTGACCGGACGCCCTGTAAGTAGTGTGGCAAGCCCCATATGAATTTGAAGTGTTATGTCTTCTCTTCCACCAAACGCACCTCCAACTATGGGGTTACGAATGATGACTTCCTCTTCTTCAAGGCCCAGGGCTTCTGCGACTTCAACGCGGTCAAAATGCGGATATTGGGAAGATGCAACAATGACGAGTTTTTCCTCTTCCAGATAGGATAAGCCGCTCTCAAGCTGTAAAAACACATGATCCACAAAGGGTGAAAAATAGGTGTTTTCTACAATCACATCTGCTTTTTCGAATGCCTTTTCCACATCACCACGTCTGCATTTATAATGATAAATTACATTGTCTCGGTCGTCGTGCACACGCACAGCATCTGGTTTCATTGCTTCATATGGATCAAAGAGCGCGGGCAGGTTTTCATAAGTAACGCTTACCTTTTTAGCCGCCGCACGTGCCTCTTCCTCTGTATCAGCCACAACGAAAGCTATTGGATCCCCTACTCTACGCACTTTTTTTTCACACAAAACCTCATGGTCTTTAAACAGAACCCCATGATGATTCATCGCTGTCATATCTTTAGCTGTCAGAATTTTAAGTACGCCAGGCATCTTCATGGCTTCATCGATATGACAAATGAAATGGGCATGCGCCTGTGTAGAACGCACCGTACACCCATAAGCCATATTTTCCATGTGCATATCTTGAGGGTAGAGCGCCTGACCAGTCAACTTGTCGAGTGCATCTTTACGTTTATAGCTGGTACCGACAGTTTTAAACTTTGTCATCATGCTTTCCCCTTCCTTTTTTAATTTCAGCAGCGCGCTTTACGGAAGTGAGAATTTTATCATAACCCGTACACCGACATAGGTTACCGGAAATAGCATTTTTTATTTCTGTCTCAGATGGGTCTTCATTTTCATCTAGCAAGGCTTTAGAGGAAAGTACCATACCTGGAATACAAAAGCCGCATTGAACTGCGCCATTTTCTAAAAAAGCCTGCTGAACGGGGTCCAGCTCGTCCTCATTACCAAGGCCCTCGATGGTAATAACATGCTTTTCATGGCACTGGGCAGCCAGAACCAGACATGAATCTACAGCTTTTCCATCTAGAATTACAGTACATGCACCGCACTCACCTTCGCCGCACCCTTCTTTTGTTCCCGTAAGTCCTAAATCTTCCCTGAGAAAATCTAGCAGGCGTCTGCCAGGCGGAATTTCTTTTTCAATCCACGTATCATTGACATTTATTTTAAGACTGAACATCTGCATCACTACGCCTCCTGTCCTGATCGATGATTTTTTCAAGCGCGGCCTTGATGACACCGCGTATTGCTTGCTTCTTAAAAGGCATTGAACTTCTGCCCTTCAAACGCCTTTCAATCTCTAGCTCAAATTGATGCGCCGCCTCATTTAAGATGGACCTCTCCAGCCGCTTGCCTGTTAAAAAACCTTCTATTTCCAGCTCGCGTCCCGGTGTGAGTCCAATTGAACCTGATCCAATCCTACACTTTGTAATGACTTTTTCCTCGTCGAGTTCAGCGTACACCGAAACACTGATTCTAGAAATGGCAAGGGCATTGCGAAGACCGAGTTTTTCAAAAGAAATCAAACCGCGTTTTTCTTTACCACTTTCAAAACGCAGAAATGTAATCATTTCATCGGACTTCATGTCTACCTGACCTTTTCCAGTATAAAATTTGTCTAGCGGTACTTGCCTTTTACCATTCACACTTTGAAGAATTACTGTCGCATTTAGGGCCAACAAAGGTGGTGCACTGTCAGCAGCAGGGGAGCCATTTGCGATATTGCCGCCTAGAGTCCCAGCATTTCTTATTTGTGGTGACCCTACGCTCTGACATGCTTCCCATAAGCCTTCAAAACGAAATTTTATTTCATCCAGTGCAACAATATCGCTAAATGTCACCATTGCACCCAGTGTCACATACTCATCATGAATATCTATCTTTTTCAGTGCCTCAACACTTGAAATATCAATAATATCTGCACTGGTATTTTTCTCTTCTCGGATATGCACAAGTAAATCAGTACATCCTGCGGCTATCTGAGCCCGCTTACCATACTTGTGAAGATGCTGGAGCGCTTCGTCTATAGACGATACTCGATATAGATTTTCTATCTGCATATTTTCCCCCTATCATGCAGTGCCACTGCGCCACATTAGGCTGATGCCCAAAGGCATTATTTGAATCTTATAATCGAACGAATATTTGATATTTTCTGATAATATTCGATGTAGAAATATATAAATTGAGCCCCTACACAAACGTAGAGGCTCATTTTAATTATTTCATTTCCCTAATACACATTACCTGGATCATATGCCATATTTCTATTGAGATTTAACCCCTATAATAAGGCACATATTCCAAGTTGAATTCCATTATTAAACAATAAGTGGAAGAATTAGCTTAAGTGCGAACAGCAGTGCAATGAAGAATGTCATCTTAGGTACTTCTTTTGCACGACCTGTAAATAGTTTCAGAAGGATGTATGACATAATGCCCCACATAATACCTTCTGCAATAGAATAAGCCAGTGGCATCATGATAATGCCAAAGAATGCCGGAATGGCTTCTGTAAAGTCATCAAAATCAATTTCTTTGATTGGCGACATCATGAATAGACCAACTAGAATCAGTGCTGGCGCTGTTGCCGCAGATGGAATAATTCCAAATAGCGGTGCAAAGAACAGTGCCAGGAAGAAAAATAGTGCTGTTGTTACGGCTGTAAGACCTGTTCGTCCACCTTCTGCAACCCCTGCAGCAGACTCAACAAATGTCGTAACCGTTGATGTACCCATACACGCACCTACTGTTGTACCAACAGCATCTGCTAGAAGGGCCTTTTTAGCTTCAGGCAGTTTGCCTTCATCATCAAGCATGCCCGCTTTTGTAGATACACCGATCAGCGTGCCAACTGTATCGAACATATCCACAAATAGGAATGTAAAGAGTACAAATACAAAATCAAATGTACCCACATTTGACCACTCAAATGCAAACCAAATTGGCTTTGGTGGCATAGATACAAGTGATTCAGGCATTTGAACAATTCCAAAAGGAATTCCGATTACTGTAGTTGCAACGATACCGATAAATAGGGCGCCTTTTACATCCATGGCAAGAAGCGTTCCTGTTAAAACAATACCGATAATTGCAACAAGCGGCGCGCCACTTGTAATTTCACCCAGTGCAAGAGGTACCCCTTGTCCCTGAACAATGATGCCTGCATTGGAAAGACCAATGAAAGCGATAAATAGACCAATCCCTACTGAGATTGCACGTTTTAAATTAAGTGGAATACAGTTTAGTATGGCTTCACGAATGTTTAAGAATGTTAATATTAGGAAAATAATACCTTCTGCGAATACGGCTGTAAGTGCGAACTGCCAAGTGTATCCCATACCAAGAACAACTGTAAATGCAAAGAATGCGTTCAGGCCCATGCCTGGTGCAAGTGCAAATGGCAGATTTGCGTACAGACCCATAACGAGTGTCGCAATTACCGATGCAAGTGCTGTTGCAGTAAATACTGAACCAAAGTCCATACCAGTTGCTGAAAGCATTCCTGGATTTACTGCGAGTATGTATCCCATTGTCATAAACGTTGTCAAGCCAGCGATGAACTCCGTACTTGCATTTGTACCGTGTTCCTTGAGTTTAAAGTACTTTTCAAGAAATCCTGCTTGATTAGTCATTAAGTGACCCCCTGTGGTTTACTTATGTGTCTCCGTCCCCCTGCGTCCAAGACTAAACCTCCTCTCCATAGTAGATTTGACGGAAGTATATCCAATCCATTCTAACGCCTTCCAAGTGCTTTTGTAAATGAAAATTACACGATTTTAAACAAGTTAGCCCTTTAGTGGTGGCAAAATCTCAAAATTCTCCACATCTACGATGCCTTTATCCGTAATTTTCCATTTTGGGCTTGTCGAGAGTGCCAGGAACGACAAGTGCATGAAGGGTGCATGGATTTTACAACCTAAGTCCTCTTTTGCTTTTCTTTCCATATCGCTTATTTTACGGCTGACATCAGAGCCTGTCAGTTCATCCGTAATAAGGCCGCCTACAGGAAGTGGCAAATCGTCAATGACTCTACCATCTTTTGCTAGAGCAATGCCACCACCCATTTCGATAACTCTGTTGACAGCTACTGCCATGTCTTCATAGCTTGCACCCGTTACGAGTATATTGTGGGTATCATGTGCGATAGACTCAGCAATAGCCCCGTGCTTAATGCCAAAGCCTTTCACAAATCCTTTACCAATGTTTCCACTGTGTCCATAACGCTCTAGACAGTGCATCGGGATGACATCCTGCTTTGTATCAGGCATTACAGCCCCGCCAGACACCGGCAGCACCGCCTCAAGCGCATCCGATAAATTCTGGTCAGGTATGACACCAATTACATTACAGCGTGCCTCTTTCCCCGAAGCTTCTACCTGAAGTTCAGACGCAGATGTCGGTGCACGTTTTACAGAGTTTTTAACTGTATTCGGGTATGTGTATACTGGGATGTCAACCACCATTTCACCACCGGCAGCCATAAGCTCTCCTTCGATGAATACAGCATCGACAACCATATTTTCTAAATCGCTGATAATTGCAATATCTGCTAAATTTCCTGGCAAGAGTGCGCCTCTATCCTTAAATCCAAAGTAAGTAGCAGGATTGATTGTGCACATTTGAATTGCCTCAATTGGCGAGACACCCTCAGCAATTGTACGCTTAACAATTTCGTTCATATGGCCCAGTTTTTCAAGGTCTTCTGAAACCATATCATCTGTGGCAAGCACTGCACGTCTTGAATCCATACCTTCTTCTGTAATGGCACGTACACACTCAGCCATATTTCTCTGTGTCGATCCTTCACGCATGAAGACATAAACACCATTTCTCAACTTCTCAATAGACTCTGCTTTTGTCGTTGTCTCATGACAGGAGCATGTACCGCCCGTTGCAATAATATGGGCTGCCAGGTTTTTACCAAACAGCTCAGGCGCATTGCCGTCAACGACCTGTCCCAGGCTTCTTGCATATGTAGTTGAAGCCAAGAGATCATCTATTATTTCAGGTGTGTGATTATACACATGCTGAGCGTTTGAAAAGCCCTGCAACTCACCAATCCCGATAATATTCTTGTAGTTCAGCAGATCTTCCATATCTTTTGAATTTACGTCAACGCCTGCTGTTTCAAGCCTTGGACAGTCTGGTGTTAGAGCCGGCACCACGAGGTGAACGTGATTTGGCACAACCTCTGCTTCGTCTGCCATAGCCTTCATTCCCACAGGGCCCAGAGCATTTCCAATTTCATGCGGGTCTGCAACAAGGGTTGTCGTTCCTGATGGAATGGATAGACGTGCGAACTCTGAGATGGTCAGCATAGAGCTCTCAAAATGCATATGAGAATCCATAAAACCAGGTGAAAGATACTTGCCCTTTACATCAATGACCAGCGTTTTGGGTCCGATGAGCGTTTCGTCATCCGAAAGAGCCAACACATACTTTCCCTTTATCGCCAAATCAACTTTAACGAGTTCTCGAGTCACCGTATTGACGACATGCCCGCCTTGAAGGACCAAATCCGCATAATCATGATCACCCATTAAGGCATCTATCATCCGTCTATAATCCATTGCCTTTTTTATGACACTCGGATCCAAATCTAATCACCTCTCTTTTCCCATTCGAACTCAGCAGCAAGATCGACTTGATCAATAATCCCAATTACCGCACCATCAATTGGTGCATCGGGCGCATCACAAGCCTTGCGTGCAGCTGTACCCGTACAGTATAAAATGTGCTCGCCTATACCGGCGCCCACGGTGTCTATACCTACAATGGGCTCTCCATGCGGTTGTTTATTTAAGTCTACTGGTTGAATAAGCATCAGCTTTTTTCCAACCAGACGATCATCTTTTCTTGTCGCTACAACTGTACCTATTATTATGCCTGTCTTCATTAAATCTCTCCCTTACCGTCAGAGGCTACTGACGCTGGTAGACGATTCGAATTCCTCTGGAAATTGCTGCGTCCCTACCAAGTGGCGTTAGTATCTGTCCTTTACTGATCATTAACTCTTTTACATCCTTCAGCGCTTTAATATCGCTTTCTGTAAGAAGCACTTTACCACTTAAACTGCTTGCCCCTTTGGACCCGCTGGGCATACGCCCTGACAAGACACTCATAT
This sequence comes from uncultured Acidaminobacter sp., assembly GCA_963676345.2. Lineage (GTDB taxonomy): Bacteria > Bacillota > Clostridia > Peptostreptococcales > Acidaminobacteraceae. The sequence goes on along the minus strand of CAXXTS010000006.1, from coordinate 526,952 downwards.
AGTCATGCCCTGACACCAGTACTGCACCGAAGCTCCCCAGGGCTTTAACATGGTCTTCCATGACTTTTTTCATACGTTTGTTTTGACTGATGTCAAACCAGCCCTTAAAGACTGAATCCGTATTAGCAACAAGGGGCTTTTTCATGACAAGGGTCTGCCACATTAAAGTAGATGTCAACTCGTCTTGAATCCCCATAGCTGTTTTAGCCAATGTGTTTTGAGTTAAATTTGGAATAATCAGTGCATCCATGGTGTCCATAATTTCCAGTACAGACACCCCTTCTGATTCAAGACATATCTGCCTTGGCATAATGCTTGACTGTATGTTTTCGGTGGACAAGAGCCGTTCAGCACTTCTGCTGAGCACAACTGTAAAAACCCAAGACGCCGCTTTCATGTCCCGCAGTACACCATAAGCTTCACTCAGTGATATATCGCTGCCGCATAAGAGAATGACGCCCTTGTTAACGGGAGCGCTATCCTTACTCGATGCGGCTTTAACACCACCGGTCACTTTCATATCGAGTTTTCCAAAGGCACGAATAATGCGTTCTTTATCAGTCACTTAACATGCCTCCCTAACGAAATGCTCTTTTACAAATCAGATAAAACGACACGTTCAACTTCAGCATGTGGTCTTGGAATAACGTGAACAGAATGTAATTCGCCAACACGTGATGCTGCCTCAGCACCTGCATCCGTTGCAGCTTTGACTGCACCAACATCGCCTCGAACCATTACCGTTACAAGACCAAATCCAATTTTTTCATATCCTACAAGTGTAACATTCGCTGCTTTAACCATTGCATCTGCAGCTTCAACCGCACCTACTAAACCTTTAGTTTCCACTAATCCTAGCGCTTGACTCATAATAATCCTCCTCGTGTGTTCAATCACTGTTCAAGAGCAAGATGTACTCTCAATACAGAGTGGCCTCAATCCATATTTTCAAATATTTTCTTTGACTGACTTGACTCAGTCTATTCTGATTTCGTTTCTTCTTTATCTGCCTTCTTTTCTTCCTTTTTTTTGCGTCCTCCAAAAACATCGATTAATTTCTCAATATCTTCATGAGGTCTTGGAAGAACATGTGATGAGATAACAGTACCCACTGCACTTGCAGCCTCTACGCCGCTTTCAACAGCAGCTGAAACCGCCGCGACCTGACCGGTTAAATTTACCGTCACGCTTACTACGCGCCCGACGCCAATGACCTTTTCTACTGCAACACATTTGACATCCGCCGTTTTAACAGCTGCATCCAGTGCCGCTGCTGCTGCGCCAAGGCCAATTGTTTCAATCAAGCCCAATGCTTCACCATGCACTTAAAACACCCCCGATCTACCGCTTTCTACTGTTCACAAAGGTTTCCAGATTCATTTTATTAGAAGATGGTTGTGAAGACTTTTGAACAGCCCTGCTCCTAGGCTTGCTCCCTGAATGGATCAACGCTTTTAAAGTGTCTTCCTCACCCCTTGACAGATGTGTTTGGTGATCTGCCGGTTCTGTTGCCTTTATGGGAGCGGTCTTCTCAACCTTTCCATATTTCTTGTCGACAATACGCTGCATAATCCGAAGTGTCAATTCACTGGCCATACGCACCCTCCTTAGGCTTCAAAGAGGATATCCATATCCCCTTCAGGTCTTGGAATGACGTTGACTGAGATTACTTCAGCCATATGTGCAGCGCCATCCTGTGCTGCTGCAATAGCTGATTTTACGGCTGCTACTTCACCTTCTACTATGACACTGATTACGCCCGATCCAACAACATTAAAATCTTTAATGGTTACATCTGCCGCCTTGACCATAATATCGGCTGCATAGCACGCAGCGACATAGCTTCTGATTTCAAAAAAACCAAGTGCTTGTCTCATCGCTTACGTTCCTCCACTTCCATTTTCGGGAAAAAGCGTTTCAAGTCAATTGCTTCATATCCCGGTATTTTTGCTTTTTCAAATCCTGCCCCTTTTTCTCCGAGAGGTTTTGTAGCATCAATGCCCATCTTATCCGTCGTATTTTCAAGCAGGTGTGACGGATCTAGCCCAGTTCCCTGAGCGCCCGGAATGATTATGACATCTTTCGATGCCTGAACCCGTGAGGCAATGGCACCTTCCACATCCCCCTGATCAAATATATCAATATCATCATCAAATATGACGACGTGCTTCATATCCTTCGTACTGCTCAGTGCAGTAATGATTGCCGTTCTGGCATCGCCAGGCAATTTCTTTTTTATAGATACAAATCCATGAAATCTGCACCCAGCTCCAATGGTGACATTTACATCGGTGACTTCAACAAATCGATTGACGTGTGCGTACAGCTCAACATCTCTAATGAGACCATTTGATAAATGCTCCTCTTTACAAGGTGCAGAAATTTGCATAATAGGATCATTTCTATGGGTAATTGCACTCACACGCATAACTGGGTGAGCCTTTACTTGCCCATAATATCCCATCAGTTCTCCAAAAGGACCTTCAACCTGTGACTGTTTGGCAGCAATAACACCTTCTAGAACAATTTCTGCATCTGCAGGGACTTCTAAATCAACCGTTTTACATTTTACAAGTCTAAGTGGCTCACCTCTTAGGGCACTGTCGATTTTATGCTTGTCGACGCCATAGAGGTCTGTCCCAACTTGTGAGGCCAAACAGTAATTATAGTCATACCCCAGCACAACGGCAACTTCCATGTCTTTACCCGCTTGCTTATAGCTTTCGAGCATCCCTGAAAGGGGTTCTGAGGTGACAAGTAAACTTAGGTTGTTGCGCCCATTGAACTGCATTCGCCTAATTGACGTGAATGTATCCCCTGTATCAGGGTCTTTAACGACAACAACTCCAGCTGTAATAAAACTGGATGCGTCGTTTTCATGAAACGTCGGAATCGGGAGTATTCTACCGATATCGATGTTGCGCTTGATTACATTTTCGTGAACCGGTCCGTAAGCTACCCGCTCCGGTTCCATGGGTCTTGTGATGGCACTCATGTATTTGATCAGTCTGTTTTCACGTGTTGTTCCAGTAAAATCGTAGAACATTTCACGATCTCCAAACATGGCTCCAATCACAGGCATTTTATGCCCTTTTACATTGTTGAATAAAACTGGCGTGGTATTTCCTAGTTTCTCTAAAATACCGCCCATTTCAAACTTTAGATCAACCTCTTCCTTGCATTCGAGCAAGTTATACTTCTCTTTAAGTTTTGGAAGACAAGCTCGCAGCATTTGTTCTGCCAAGCTCTCACCCCCTTAATTTCTCTTTACTTCCAGCGCTTGAATAGGCCTCCATCCAGTCCTAATTGATCGAGAATACGTCCTACCATAATCAGTACGAGATCATCAATCGTTTCAGGATGATGGTAAAAGCCAGGCGACGCAGGCATCATAACCGCACCTGCCCTTGATAACTTCAGCATGTTTTCCAGATGTATGTTTGTCAGCGGCGTTTCTCTTGGTACAACAACAAGGGGTCTGCCTTCCTTGAGTGTGACATCAGCGGCCCGCTGCAGCAAATTGGTGCTGAGTCCGCCCGCTAAAGCACCCAGTGTATTCATCGAACACGGGACAATGACCATTGCATCCGTTTTAAATGACCCACTCGCAATAGCGGCTGCCAGATTATCATTTTCATAGAGTACTGTGGCAAGTTCCCGCACTTCACTTCGGGAAAAATTACACTCATGCTCAAGGACGTAGGCCCCCATTCTGGAAACGACAACATGGGTTTCAATACCAAGCTCCCTTAAGGCCGTCAGGAGGGCAACTGCATAAATACTGCAGCTGCCACCTGATATACCGACCACTATTTTTTTCATATTATTCTACTTTGTTGGCTTGATCCCCGCCGCCTAGCCACGGATCTTCACCTTTTTCCCATGCAGCCATATAGTCATCCAGATCCATTACTTTTGTAAAGATGGATAAGTCCTTTAAACCATACTCATGCATTTCTTCTGTTTTAGATGCACAGCAGTCTGCTAAAGTAATTACTTTATAAGCATTATAAAGCGCATCAGAAGCAGTTGAACGTACACAAACATTTGTCCAAACACCCGTTACAACAACAGTGTCTAAATTCTCTTCTCTCAAATACAGGTCTAAATCTGTATGCGCAAATGCCGAGTGGCGGCGCTTTGGAATTGTGTACTCATCACCTTCTGGGTAGAGGTCTTTAATAAAATCCGAACCCCATGTGCCTGCAACAGCATGCACTGGACGCACTCTAAAGTCCGCATCATTTTTACGATGGGCTTCTTGAATATGAATCAGCTGAATGTCATCTTTACCTTCAGCATTTCGTGCACGTACCCATTTGAAAAGCTTTTGCAGATTCGGGATGATGTCGTCTCCGCCCGGGCATCTGAGTGGTGCTTTTTCACCTACAAAATCATTTAGCATATCGATTATTACAATACCATGTCGTGGCATGCGCTACACTCCTTTTATTCTTACACCTTGATGAACCATTATACTGCTTTTTCTGAATTGACTATACTTTGACGCTATTCTGATAATATGAGTTAGAAAAAATCGCAAAACCGTTAGTCGTTCACACTTTTATAAGTGATTTTTTTGTCTAGCTTCTGAATGCTTTGACGTTTAACCCATTGACCAAACCCTGGTTGAACCATGATGCCCTTGATGCCATTTACTTCACCCTTTACTTTTTCAGGATGCTCAATGCGGTGGCTCACTTTGTATTCTTCTGACCAGTTCTTGTCTGTTGTATTAAATACAGAGTCCCATTTATCAAATTCAGGCAGAACACCTTCTTCGCCATCGCAGTAAACAAGCGTACCACGAACAATTGTTTTAACAGGCTTGCCCTTTAGTTTTTTACCATGAAGCGGATTGTACTTAGCCATAGTTACCTGTGCTTTTTGATCAATTGTCCACTCACGTTCAAGATCAATAATAGTGAAATCAGCATCCGAGCCAATAAACATTGCACCTTTTTTTGGATAGAGTCCCATATGCTTGGCAGCATTTGTAGATAGAACTTCTACCATCCTGCTCAGTGAAATACGGCCTTTATTGTAGCCTTCAGAAACAACAATCGGTACCATTGTTTCAACACCAGGGATACCAGGGAAAGCAGTCCAAATATCTTTACCCGCTTTTTCAGACTCAATTTCATATGGTGCGTGATCTGTCGCAACAAAATCTATGTATCCGTTACGCAGCGCTTCCCAGTGCATTTCGTTATCTTTTTTTGTTCTTAGCGGCGGTGCAATTTTTGCATATGCGCCGTGCTCGCTCATTGCTTCCTGATAATTAAGCGTTAAGTAGTGTGGGCATGTTTCAGCCGTTACATCAAGCCCGCGAAGCTTGGCTTCACCAACCAGCTGAGCCCCAATACCCGTTGACATATGTACTATGTGAAGACGTGCACCTGTATGTTCAGCAAAGCTGATCCCAAGCTCAATAGCAACCTTTTCAGCAAGTTCCATACGCGCTTCAGCCCATGCTGGCCCATCCATGCGTCCTTCTTCTCTGAATTTATTCACATAAAAATCGCACATTGCAAAGTTTTCAGCGTGGATACCTACCGGAAGCCCAGTTTTTGAAACGGCATCAAAGCATTCCAGCATTTCTGGATCCGTAACACGCGGGTAAGTCGGTACAGACGGCGTCATGTAAACCTTAAATGCCAGTACACCTTCATCTGCTTGCTTCTGAACATTATCCAGCCAACCTCTACGTACATCTTCACCAGTTACGCCACCCCACATACCAAAATCACAAAGTGCTTGCGGCTGCCAGTGACTTATTTTTTCATGAAGCTGCTCTACACTTCTAACAGAAGGTACCGAGCAACAAGGCATATCGACGACTGTTGTCACACCACCTGAAACTGCTGCTGCAGATCCTGTAAGTGCTGTCTCACGATGGTCAAACCCTTGGAACATAAAATGAGTATGTGAATCGATACACCCTGGAAGTGTCAGGTTTCCTTCTGCATCTATGACTTCATCGTACTCAATGCCCTCAAGCGTGTTCACAAAACCAGCTATTTTTTCCTCTTTAACAAGGATATTCGTCAGGATTGTGTCATCTCCTTGAGGAATTTTCGCGTTCTTCACGATTACATCGTACTTCATTCCCATTCGCCTCCTTAATCTACATCTGGCAATAGTTATGTTATGCCAGCACCTCAGATTTACGAGAAAATTATTTATACATGCCTTTCATTCATACCCACTTAAAAAGCAGAAGCACGCAAGAGTGCGTTTGCAGAATATTCTGTAAATAACTCATCAATCTGAGGCGCGGCATAATATACACCGCGCCATATTTAATTTATCCTCTTTAAAACTTATGTCCGTCTCTCTTAGAAGAGACCCACAATTTCGCCATCTTCAAGGATATCAATTCTGTTTGCCGCTGGCACCTTTGGCAGACCAGGCATACGCATGATATCGCCTGTCATAGCAATTAGGAATCCAGCACCAGCAGAAGCTTTCACTTCGCTGATATTTACAGTGAAGCCTGATGGACGACCCAGCAGTGCAGGGTTGTCAGAAAGAGAGTACTGTGTCTTCGCCATACAAATTGGCAAGTCGCCCAGTCCATCTTCTTCGAACTTCTTGATATCTTTAAGTGCTTTGCTAGAGAATTTCACGCCGTCTGCGCCATAAATTTCTTTAGCAATTTTTTCGATTTTTTCCTTAGCAGGAAGCTCAAGATCATAAAGCGGTGAAAAGTCTGCTTTACCTGACTCTGCAACTTCTACAACCTTTTCTGCAAGCTTAACGCCGCCTTCGCCGCCTTTTGCCCATACTTCAGACAGAACAGCGTCAGCACCCATTTCACGGCAGCGGTCTTCAACAAATGTCAATTCCTTGTCCGTATCTGTTGGGAATGCATTGATTGCAACTACAGCTGGAACACCAAACTTCTGGATGTTCTCAATTTGCTTTTCAAGGTTTCCAAAGCCTGCTGCAAGTGCTTCCATGTTTTCTTCACCAAGCTTGTCCTTTTTAACACCGCCATGGTTCTTAAGTGCGCGTACCGTTGCTACAATAACAACTGCAGATGGCTTTAAGTCGGCATAGCGACACTTGATGTTGAAGAACTTTTCAGCACCAAGGTCTGCACCAAAGCCTGCTTCTGTTACAACATAATCTGCTAGCTTCATTGCCAACTTTGTTGCTACAACAGAGTTACAGCCATGTGCAATGTTTGCAAATGGACCACCATGGATTAGGGCCGGTGTATTTTCAAGCGTTTGAACCAGGTTTGGCATCAGTGCATCTTTAAGCAGAAGGGCCATAGCGCCTACTGCGTCAAGTTCACCTGCTGTAACAGGTTTTTTGTCGTATGTATAACCAATAACCATACGGCTTAGTCTTGCCTTAAGATCTTTCATATCTGTTGCCAGACAAAGGATTGCCATAATTTCAGAAGCAACAGCAATATCGAATCCGTCAACACGTGTTACACCATTGCCCTTTTTACCAAGACCAATTGTGATTTCACGAAGAGAACGGTCATTCATATCAATAGCACGTCTCCAAAGAACACGCTTTGGATCGATGTTCAATTTATTTCCTTGATGCAGGTGATTATCTAGAAGCGCCGCCAGCAGGTTGTTTGCAGTAGTAACTGCGTGGATATCGCCTGTAAAGTGCAGGTTGATGTCATCCATCGGTACAACTTGAGCATGGCCGCCGCCTGCTGCTCCGCCTTTAACGCCGAAGCATGGTCCAAGAGATGGTTCACGAAGTGCGGTGAATGTTTTCTTGCCAATTTGGTTCAGACCCATTGAAAGGCCTACATTTGTTGTTGTTTTACCTTCGCCGGCAGCTGTCGGATTGATTGCAGTCACTAGAATAAGTTTTGCATCCGGTGCATCTTTGTATCTGTCCATAACGTCCAGATGAATTTTTGCTTTATATTTCCCGTAAAGCTCCAGATCATCGTCTGTTAGTCCCAGCTTTGCAGCAACATCAACAATTGGCTGCATCTTCGCTTCCTGTGCAATTTGAACATCAGTTTTCATTACAGTAGTTCCTCCTTTGTACCTCGTTCTCCTAATAGTCCTAACCCGCAAGCACTTCATCTCACTATGCTCTCATGAAATAAAGCGTGCATTAATTCGGGCACTTTCACATTTTTCAGTATATAGTCAAACCGACTATCAAACGTCAAACTATGTGTAACCCGTAAACTGCCCGAATTAATTTGCAAAGGGTTTGCAAACTGCAAAATTCCTAAAGTTTACAGTCGCATTCCTTATTATTAATAGGGCACGGCCTAGTCTTCCATCAGGTGCGTTTCCATAATTGAGGATGTGTTGAAATTTTCAAGCCCCAGAAAATATTCAAGAGAATTAAGTAGATACTCCAGTTTAACGGGTCCGACAATTTCAGAGCCTGTCACTGCGACGCCATAACGCGCAGCTTCTGACTTTACAAAGTTGAATGTTCTATACAGAGGTGTCTTGCCACAATCAAACATGTTCATTGAAACCACAACACCTTCGTGATCAGGGAATTTTAGCCCTACAGCACGCACTGTCGAAAATCCGCCCGACGGACCACGTACTGACTTGGCTATTTTTTTTGCAACGGACAAATCTTCAGTAGCAAGGAATACATTATATGCTGTAAGACCTTCCATGTCTGCACTGACTATTGTCGCGCCCATTTTGGGGTCTAACTTGCCATCTTTAGAAATGTCTGGCTTTCTCGCCTCTCTGTCCGGATGATTCTCATCATTTAAAAGCTCTGATAATCCTTCATATTGACCTTTTCTTATGTAACCCAGCGCTTTTCTCTTTTCAGTTCTGGCATTCACACCTGAAAAGAAAACCGGTACACCATGCTTTTCGTAAAGAGCCTGCCCAATTTCTTCAGCAAGCGCCTGTACTTCATCAAGCTCAATATTTTTAAATGGAAAGAGTGGAATGGTATCCTGTCCGCCAATTCGCGGATGTGTTCCGCTCTGCTCTCTCATATCGATGAGCTCATACGATTTTGCTGCCATTGCCAGCATCGCTTCCTTAAGCGGCGCAGGCTCCCCAATACAGGTAATCACGGTTCTATTGAAATCATGCTCTGGTTCATAACTGATCAGCTTGACCCCTTCAACTTTTTTTACTTCATCCACAATGGCTTCAATAACGTCTTTGTTTCTGCCATCACTGAAATTTGGAACTGCAAGTATGTATTTCTTACGACCTGACATGAATTGACCTCCCTCTATTTTACCATCTTTTTATGTACTTTTACCAAACAAGTATCCATCTTGTCCCAATACCCGCTAAGCATTTGCACTAAACGTACGTTCACAGTTCTTCCAACACACCCTTAAACAGCATTCTTTGTCATATTTATATGAACAGTGTGAATATTTAGAAATTTAACGACGCAAAATTTGTTTCTATTTGATAAGGGTCAAAAGTGCTTTTTTTTGAGAAAATGGTTATATCAGATAACCGTTGAGTACATAATATAGTGTACAGCGTTTTTCGATAATGTTAAAACTCAACAAAGATTTGTCTAAATGCATAAATTTTGTCAATTTTCTATCAATTTTAACGATTCTTAGGTAAATTTTTTGCATCTCACCAGCACGTTTTTATAACACCTTGGGGCGTATGCACAGGGCATATACAGACGCTTTTTGTACTATGCCCGCTTGCAAATGACCTGACATAAGAAAGGGGTTTTGATTTGAAGCTTATTGATTTATCACAGGAAATTTTTCAAGGGATGTCGGTTTTTCCAATGCATCAACCAACCTTCATTATGACGAATATGACCCACGAAGAAAACATGCGTCAGACTGGGTCTAAGAAACTGGGGTTCTCTGCTAGAAACCTGCTTATAAGTGAGCATGGGGGTACGCACAGCGATGGGGTTTGGGAGTATAAGCCCAGCGGTGAAACCATAGACAAAATGCCTATGGAATATTTTTGGGGCAGTGCCATTTGTGTTGATTTGACAGATATTCCGACCAGCAGATACATAGAGCCACGGGATTTAGAGCAAGCTGTTCGAAAATCTGGACAAGATATTCGTGAGGGGGACATATTCCTCATGTATACTGGTCACTATGACCGAAATTTCGGTACAGATAAATGGCAAACCGAATATACAGGACTATCCTACAAGGCAGCAAGGTGGCTTGCTGAGCAAGGGGTCGTCAATATTGGTGTGGATGCACCCGCTATAGATCACCCTGATGATCCTGATTTTTCAGGACATATTGTGTGTGGCGAGTTCGATATAACCAACACAGAAAACTTATGTTGCCTAGATAAGGTTGTCGGCAAACGCTTCTTGTATTTTGGTCTACCACTCAAAATCCGAGATGGTTCTGGATCACCTATACGTGCCGTTGCACTTCTGGAAGAGTAATACATAGGCTCCGTTTCTGAGGTGCATAAAATGATGGCTATTATTCGAAATCACACAAATTCCACGCTCAATGCAAAAAAAATTATTTGAAACAGTAGTATCCAGCAGATATCGTATCTATGTTATAGATCTATCTGCTGGTTTTTTAGTGCGCTCTACCATCAAATTTAATGCTCAACTATCACTGATCATTATTTTCTATTAGAAATAATTTGAAATACCTATATATGACATGATATACTGAAGTAGGTACATAGACCTAGTTTCAACTTCGGTAATATATATACATATTACTACACTGTTCATACACACTAGGCCCATTTCTATTGAACCGAGAGGCATGTATTATGTTATGATTTCAGAATTTTCAGCAGATGTAATCATTATCATCCCAAAATCATTGTAATGCATTTGATGCACCCCAAAATATACCCACTTAAAATTACAGTTAGGGACATAGGCATGAAGTGACCTTTGTCTCTAGTGCCAAACACACATTTTCTGTAAATTAAAGATGGGGAATATTATATTTTGAACTTGGAGGGAATGTCGTGATTATTTTCGAAAACAACAAGCTAAAAATTACACATAGCAAAGATGTGGTTTACTTGACGGTTGCGTCTGTGGGTACAACAACGCTTGATTTCAACCAAATTTTGAGTACACTACCTCAAATCAAAATTAATGGTTTTACAGCCTTGCAGTCTGCACTTCAAAAAGCTGAAAATAAGCCTATAGAAATTGGTGTACTTAGACCAGAAATTGAACTTCAAGTCTCTTCTGACGAAATGTCTGCATTTGTAAAAATCAACTTATCACAGGAAAAATGTGTTGAGATGGAGCGTGAGCTGGCAACCAAGATTCTTGATTTGCTTCATGAAAATGGTGTTTGTGAGGGCATCATCTCCGATGCACTCAGTGCACCCCTTTCCCCTGGTAAGAAAATGCTTGTTGCCAAAGGAAAGCAACCGGTTTCGGGACAAGATGCCAAATATAAGTATTATGCTATTAATGAGAAAAAACCGACTCTAGATACCAAGGGAAAAACAGACCACTACGAACTCAATCTTATTGATAATGTAAAGAAGCAGGACTGGCTTGGTGAAAAGCTGCCACCTATTCCAGGAGAACATGGCTATACAATTTATGGTCGTGCTCTGCCACCCAAATCTGGACGCGATTATACGCTTAAATACGATAAAAATGCAGTTGAACTCGTCCTTGAAGATGGCAAAGAAGTCCTTCGTGCGAAACACGACGGAGCGGTTCTGTTTAAAGACGGTAAGATCACGGTTGACAATCATTTACACATAGGTGGGGATGTTGACTTTTCAACAGGCAATATCAAATTCGATGGCTATGTGACTATTGAAGGTACAGTGAAAGACAAATTTGTCGTTGAAGCGACTAAAGATATTGAAATCAAAGGTCTTAACGGCATTGGTGCCGTTGCACGCATAGAATCCTTTGAAGGCAGCATATATGTTCGCGGTGGTGTAAACGGTAAAAATGAAGCCATGGTTATTGCCCATAAAAACATTTTTGCTAAATTTTCAAATGAAGCTATTTTTCTAGCTGGCGACACCATACACATTGGCCTTTATACAATAGACAGCACCTTAAAAGCCGATGCTATTATTCTTGATCCTGAAAAGGGCCGCATCATTGGTGGAGAAATTCATGCCGCTCATAAAATAAGCGCCAGCTCAATTGGAAATGCGCACGAGCGTAAAACAAAGGTCAATGTTCAGGGCTTTGAACGCGCTCAAATCAAAATGGAACTGGAAGCCACTAAAATAAAGTTTCAAGAGATTATTTCAAAGGCTAATCACTTAAAAAGACAGCTTGAAATTTTCGAAAATAACTTTGATACCTTAGACACCAAGGCAAAGACAACCTATAAAGGCATGATGGTCAACTATGAGAACATAATTGATGATATTGGACGGACCAATCAGGAGGTCTCTCGACTTGAAGCAATGCTGCGTACACGCGGTGAAGGTGAAGTCAAGATTATGAAAAGTGTCTTCCCTAGGACATTTCTTGAAATCAAGTCTTTGCAGAAGCACATTAATAAGTTGATGAAATGCTCCTTCTATGTGAAAAATCGGGAGCTTCACACTGCCATAGACTAAACGGAAGGTGTTTTAATTGAAAAAATCAGTACACACTCCCTATGAATCACTGCTGCGATCCATAGACTTTTTCTCACAAAATCTGCATATCGATCAGATTAGCCAATATGGATTCAAGCTGTTTCAGGATTTGATTGAACCCACTCAATCTGTTCTGTACATTTTAAAAGAGAATACTTACGTGCCAGTCTATGCTCAAAACTACATGGATGCTTTGCCTGACATCCCTCAGACAAAGTACCATCATGATTTTGCCATCTATAGCGGATTTGTACTCGACGAGAAGCGCCAAATGTACAAGTATTTTAATCCAGACTTGATTGACCAGCTTGGTACAGAGTACATAATGCCACTGATTTCGGGCAATCATCTGCTGGGTTTTATTTTTTATAATCGACAAGACAGTTGTCATCAACTCGATTATACATTCATGATGCATTTTTGCCACCTAATGAATTTGGCTGTTGAAAAAGCCTATAAATATGAAGAACATGCCTGCATGAAAACAGAGATATCAAAACGACTTTTCAACCTGTCTTCCCTTTCTCATACTATGAAGCTCTTGATGTCTGAACTTGACAGAGAGCGCATTCATCAGTTATGCATTGATGTCGTCAGGGAAATGACCTCGAGTTCCGTTACAACACTCTTTACCACAGATTCTGTTTCAAGCGCACTGGTCACCAGAGCTTATCAGGATATTGTTCAGTTTGAGAAAAAGCATCTTCGTCTTGAACTGGTCGCAAATGATACCTTGCCTGCTCAAACCATTTTCCATGTCCAAAAGGACCGCTCTGCGCTGGGGGCGCTTTTTACCAACCCCTGGATTTTAGATAGCTTCCACTGCGAATATGTGATTCTCCTAACCCATAAGCACGTTACAGGTTGTATTACTGTAGGCGCTCCTGTTGGGCCCATCATCTATGACAGTAAGTTACTGGAGCAGATACGACTCCTTGCAGGCCTCGTACAACTAGCACTTGTAAATGCACAGCAGTTTGAGGAAATCAATCGGCAGCGCGATTCTTTCAAAACACAAAGTCTTATGCTAAAAAAACTTAACAAGGCCTTGCGCACCATTAATTCTTCTGAAACCCTTACAGAACTCTTTGAAAACACACTGACAACTTTGCAATATGCGCTTGGTGTTGAACGTGCACTTATTGTCATGCCTTCTGATTCTGCTCTAAGCGTTGAAGCTACTGTTGGCCTTAGAAAACCACAAAATGTTAGTACAAGGGTTTTAACACAGCATGCCCTTGACGAACTGGAAAATGGCAGTATTGTGTCCTATACAAAGTGTTCTCTAGCCCCTTATTTGTCAGAATCATACATATCTGAATGCTACAATGAACAACCACAAGACTCTAACTGCCTCCTGATTACACCGATTGAATCCTCACAGTGGTCACAGTCAGCACATGCCTACCTTATTGTTTTGAAACAAAATAGAGCCTTGACTGAAGAACAAGTACTGATTCTTGAAAGTCTATGCAGCAGTATTGCACCATCAGTAAAGCAACTTAAACAGTTAAGAACCATAGATGAAGACTACATGCAAAGACCAGAAAAGGTACTTCAGAAGCTCTATACTCAATATGAAACTGACCGCTCAGAGTATGACATACCATTCGAGGTCCACATGTCCTATATGAAACAAATTCCATTTGAGCCGGTTGACTATTCTAAATACAAGGGCTATGACTTTGTGCATATTGGGGATGTATTCGTACTTTTTTGCGAACGTGATTCATTTTATGATCCAAGGTGCAGGGTCCTTATTCCTTCATCTTTAGAAGACATTACCCAAGAGATACAGAGTTTCTACACTGGATCAATAGAAGCACTGCACAGCTGTTCTTAGCCTCTATGGTTTATTCATATCAATACATTATTCCATACCAAACATCTAAAAAGGACCGATGAACTGTAACGCTGTAGCGCTGTTCATCGGTCCTAATTTATAACATTCAAGCTATTATGCTCTAATTTTGTATTAGCTTATTTCAAATTTTGGGAGTTTGATCGTGAAGGTTGTTCCCTTGCCCATTTCACTTTCTACGTTTATTTCTCCATCATTTTCTAATATCAACTGCCTGCAAATGGCCAGGCCAATACCGGTTCCATCTGATTTTGTCGTATAGAATGGCTCAAAGACTTTCTCAAGTGTTTCTTTTTCAATACCACACCCGTCATCACTAACCTTTATGACCACACGGTCCTTTTCAGGCGTTGCAATCAGGTGAATATGTCCACGTTCAGCCAGTGCTTCATAGCTGTTCATAACCAGATTGATTAAAACCTGCTTCAAATGACTGCTGTCTCCCCAACAAACCAACTCACCAGCATCTGAAATGAAGGTAACGCGCTTTTCAACGACCTTTTGCTTGAACAGCCTGTCCACTTCTTCAAACAAGTCATCCAGTTCAATATAGTCAGGCTGTGTGCTGCTCGGCTTGGTGTAATCCAGCAAGTTCATAAGTAGAACATTCAAACGCTTAATTTCATCTGGCACCACACTCATAAAGTAAGATTTGAACTCAGCATCATCCCAGTGCTCTGGTAATTTATTTACATATGCATTAATAGAATTAAGTGGATTCTTTAGCTCATGGGCTATTCCCGCGGACAAACGACTGAGTGAATTCATTTTGTCATTTTGACTCAGCAGATCCATGAGACCTTTTTCATTTGTAAAATCATTTATGAGAAGAATGGTCCCTTCAGTGCCTTCTGGCCCCTTGATAGGAATCAAACTATATTGCACATGTACTGCCGTACCGTTATCGCGCTCAATAACCATGGTATCTGTAAAATTATTTCCAGAGAGCGCTTCCTTATACCCAGACATGTTAATTTTTTCTGATACGCCCAAAAGTCTCCACTGCTGACCCAGCTTTATGCGTTCTTTCAATATTTTACGCGCAGCTGAGTTATACTGAATAATCATCTCTTTATTATCGATGACAATTATACCACTTGTGATACTTTCTAAAATATTGTCCTTCTGACGATTGCCCTTTTCAAGCAGGGCCTTACTCTGGTCCAGTTCCACAGTTCTGCGTTCCACTTCACGTTGAAGTTTCTGATTGAGCCAAATAACCAGCACAATCCCCAGCATACTCACTGCAAATACAAAACCCAAAACGATCACAAGTTGATTCAACTGTGTAGAATCACTTGCAAAGAGTTCCCCAAACCACTTGGCGTAAATTTTATCATAGACTGAATTCTTCTTGATTTTTAAAAGCCCCCTGTTAAGGTCATTTAAAAGCTGTGTATTTTCTTTTGAAACAGCTAGGGCAACTGAGTTAACTGAAATGTTTTCACCAACGATTTTAACTTTGTCAACAAGCTGTTCCTTCTGAAGGATGTACTTGCCTGTGAGCCGGTTCCCCATTACAGCATCTACTTCACCCCGAATAAGAATTCCCAGTGCTTCAGGTTGATTTCTAAAATCAATCAGTTCCACGCCTTCAAGTGCATTGAGTTTCTCATAACCTACATCGCCAGCCTGATAGGCTATGCGCTTGCCTTTCAAATCTTCAAGGCTTGTAATATATGTATTTTCCGTCCTAACAAAAAGTGCTGCACTGTTTTCTAGAATGGAATCTGTATAAGCGAACTTGGCTTTGCGCGACTCGGTAATAGACATACACTGAATGACATCTACCTGGTTTTTTTCAAGTGCATGCAGGGCATCTTCCCAAGCCATGGGCAGGTATTCGATCTTATACCCGGCTTCTTTGCCTACAGCATTCATAATATCAACCGCAAACCCTCTGAACTCACCTTTTTCATCAACAAACTCATAAGGAGGATAATTGTTATCGCCTGCAACACGTAAAACCCGTTCTTCTGCGAAGGAAGGTACAAACATGGTAAATACGGACAGGATCATACAGACTAAAATCATTTTCAATATTCTTTTCTCCATATGCTCCTCCCTTCCTTTTAATGCTATATATATAGGATATATTTCACCCTTCGTGTATAGAATAGCAGAAATTCGACAAAATTCCTATTTATTTGACATTAATCTCATAACATTTTAATAACATTTATAATGAATTACCATATTTGTTATCTCTCAAATTTGACTTCGCATAATTTGTTTACCTCATTTTATAGGCAATCGTCTCTTGCTGTATTCTATAAACACTGTACTGCCTGGTCAAATTAATGATTCACCATATAAAAAGGACTGTTCTGCAGCAGCTATGATTGCCACTACGGAACAGCCCTATTGATGAAGCAGCATTATCTGCTTTCACCTATTAGTTCACATGCACATTTGCCTCAACTGCAACCCCCCTCGATTTTTCCTTTTGATCAAGCAGGTACATTCCGAGTACGGACACTAACATTAAAAGGGATATGAAGTGCCATGCCCTTGGGATTGAGATGTACTCAAGCGCCGTTCCCATTACATAAGGGCTAATGGTATGTCCTAATCCGATAATCATAGGAAGCACCGAATTCATTCGACCGCGATGTGATGCGGGTGTATGGTTGATTATAAATGGCATAAAACTGATCACTACAATAATTTCTCCAAGCGTCATGAGAAAAACGGTTACGAAGAACGCTGCCTTCGTTTCAAAAAAACCAAGTATGCTAAATCCTGCGAAATAAAGCAGGCCACCAATGATAATACGCCATGTGTTTCTTTTTCCCTCGAGTTTAGATGTAAGATATGGTGTAAACACAATTACAACAAGTCCATTAAAACTGGCTAAAATACCATATAAGGCTGCCCCACCCTTACCATAAATTTCTGAGGCATGGAGGGGTATAAGGAAAGACCACTGCTCGTAGACAAAATTGTAGCCTAGCATAATGGCTGAAAAGACAATAAGTACAGGGCGGCTTAATACCACTTTAAAAATACTGCCTTCTTCATTTTTCTCTGCATCTGCAAGATGTGTGTCATCTTTAGTAAGGTGAATGGTTTCAGGAATGAAGAGTGTAATCAGAGTAACTCCGATTAAAGCTGTAACGGCATCCCCCATAAAGAATAGAAAGAACATCTTTTTTGAGAAGAGTATACCACCCAAAGTTGGACCTAGTGCAAACCCTAAGTTAAAACCCAAATAGGTTAGTGAAAATGCATTTTCACGATTTTCCTTATTGGTCAAGTCCGCTACAAGCGCACCATGTGCTGGGTCTGACATCCCATAGCAAAACATTGCAGACATCAGTAGTGCCAGCGTCAGCTTGGTTATTGGCAAGAATGCGCAAGTCATATAAAAGAGGGCCGCTATGGTATCAAAGACAACAAGTATTTTCTTTCTTCCCAAGGTGTCTACAAGCTTACCGCCAAGCAAACTGCTAAATGTGAATATGAACCCGCCAATCATCATGACCAACCCAGATTCTTTTGGTGTCATCCCGAGTTCCTGATTCATTAAAATTATAAGCAAGGGGAATACAAAAATGCCCATTGCATTAATCATGCGTGCAATAAATATTACATATATCTCTTTTGGCAGCCCTTCATAGGATTTGAAGTAGTTGCGAATTACCTGTTTCATAATATCCCCTAATTTCTGAATACGCCATTCAGAGGTACCCAGCGTTTCATTTTTACACTTACTCGAATCATTAAAAATATTTTAACGTTGTATTTATTTTACTTCTGTACTTTTAGTCTGTCAAGTTTTATTTGAAAATTAGGGTAAACTGAGGTACAGAATATGATCCCATGCAGGTTCTTGCTTGCTTTCTATCGATTATGGAAGACGGGAGCAGTTTAATACTTTATGTTTATTGCAGTGCAGCCTTCGGCCCCTCACGATAGCTAGTCGCGTCTTTTGATGCTAAAGCAATGCACCGTGCAACCTTCGGCCTCTCACGATAGCTAGTCGCGCCATATACGCACTGTGCAACCTTCGGTTGCCCACGATAGCTAGTCGCGCCATATACGCACTGTGCAACCTTCGGTTGCCCATGATAGCTAGTCGCGCCATATACGCACTGTGCAACCTTCGGTTGCCCATGATAGCTAGTCGCGCCATATACGCACTGTGCAACCTTCGGTTGCCCATGATAGCTAGTCGCGCCATATACGCACTGTGCAACCTTCGGTTGCCCATGTCGCTAGTCGCGCCTTTTGATGCTAAAGCAATGCACCGTGCAACCTTCGGCCTCTCACGATAGCTAGTCGCGCCATATACGCACTGTGCAACCTTCGGTTGCCCACGATAGCTAGTCGCGCCATATACGCACTGTGCAACCTTCGGTTGCCCATGATAGCTAGTCGCGCCATATACGCACTGTGCAACCTTCGGTTGCCCATGATAGCTAGTCGCGCCATATACGCACTGTGCAACCTTCGGTTGCCCATGATAGCTAGTCGCGCCATATACGCACTGTGCAACCTTCGGTTGCCCATGTCGCTAGTCGCGCCTTTTGATGCTAAAGCAATGCACTGTGCAACCTTCGGCCTCTCACGATAGCTAGTCGCGCCATATACGCACTGTGCAACCTTCGGTTGCCCATGTCGCTAGTCGCGCCTTTTGATGCTAAAGCAATGCACTGTGCAACCTTCGGCCTCTCACGATAGCTAGTCGCGCCATATACGCACTGTGCAACCTTCGGTTGCCCATGTCGCTAGTCGCGCCTTTTGATGCTAAAGCAATGCACTGTGCAACCTTCGGCCTCTCACGATAGCTAGTCGCGCCATATACGCACTGTGCAACCTTCGGTTGCCCATGTCGCTAGTCGCGCCTTTTGATGCTAAAGCAATGCACTGTGCAACCTTCGGCCTCTCACGATAGCTAGTCGCGCCATATACGCACTGTGCAACCTTCGGTTGCCCATGTCGCTAGTCGCGCCTTTTGATGCTAAAGCAATGCACTGTGCAACCTTCGGTTGCCCATGTCGCTAGTCGCGCCATATACGTTTAAAGTGGGGGAGTGCCTATTGTGCATATCTGCAAAATAGGCACTCCCCCACTTTAAACGTGCATTGCTTTGTCTTTTCCGCAAAAGAAAAACCTGAACGCGTTTGCATTCAGGTTGTTACAGTGTCCTTGTTTTACAGATGTTTTAATCGACTATTGTAAACTACAAGTACATTCGGCTCTTTCTGGTCCCATTTAAATCCGAATTCTTCAATTTGGGTACTCTCGATGTACGTTTTAATGTTACGGTTTAGCCCTTCCGGATTGAGTGGTGGTATAACATCGTCATTAAAGGTAAAATACATTTTCGGGGTAACCGCACATCCACTAACACCTACACGCCTTGGCTTAACGCCGTCATAGGTCTGCTTTCTCAAATGATCTGCCAAGCGTGAGAAGAGTGCCGTTTCTCTGTATGGGTTATCCAGAAGCCTTGAATCTGCCAGCCTGACTTCAAACTGTATAAGACGATCCATAGTGCCTCCTTCCTCACGCAAGTTAGTTCATACCCCCAAACATATACTTGAAACGGAGCAATAGAAGAATTGTACTTAAACCTTGCAGAGTGGGTATAGGATACAATACAATTTTCCTGTCTATATTATTTTGAAAGTATCTAGTAATATAGACAATCTGATATTGCTTTCAATAAATGATTCTATAAAATAAAGGAGGATTCAAATGCGGGACTCTTTTGAACTCGTTTCCAATTATGACCTACGCTCTGACGCCCGTCAGTTGCTTGATGGCAACTGGTGGCCATGTATCACGCTGACACTGATTTATCTATTAATCCAATTCGTGCTTGGACTCATTCCACTCATTGGTGGTATTGTCAGCTTCATATTCGCAGGTCCACTGCAGCTTGGTTTCACAATCTATTATTTGAAGTTTATTCGAACAGAAGCAACAGATTATAATGCCTTTTTTGAAGGACAGGATGATTTTGGACGCGCACTTGCAGCCATGATCCTGATTTCATTTTTTACACTGGTCTGGGCACTGCTCTTCATAATCCCTGGAATCATCGCCTTTTATAAATACGCCATGACCTTTTACATTCTAAAAGACAATCCTGACCTCAGTGCTATTGATGCCCTGCGCCTTAGCGAAGACATGATGGCGGGTGCTAAAATGAAATTGTTCAAATTGCACCTGAGCTTTATCGGATGGATTTTTCTAACTGCGCTCACCGCAGGCGTTGGACAACTTGTCCTCATTCCATATGTGATGACAAGCCAGACTTTCTTTTACGAAGACTTACGCACTGCCTATGAACAGGGCCAATAAAATAACCCTTTACATTTCGTAATGATTTACTGCTTCATGCCCTATGTAAACCGGTTTCGTCGACATTTACGAGGGGACTGTGACTAGACTTCCTAGACTGTAAGAAGTCATCTTACCTGGGCTATTCGATGCAAATTAAGTTGATGTATAATTTTTAAAAAAACAGGCCCGAATTATCAAAGTCATTCGGGCCTGTTGATTTATACACTTTTACGAATTGTTTTATTAACAGGTTTAATTCTCAATTCAAATTAAAGATCTAAAATTTTCATGATTTTAAGTGCTGTTTGAAGACCATAGCGCTCACCTTCATTATCAAGGCTTTTACCGGTAATTTCCTGAATTCTATTTATGCGATACAGGACTGTATTATAATGGGTAAATAACTTTTCCGACATTTTTTTCAAATTACCATTGGTTTCAAAATAGATAATCAGAGATTTCACGAGTTCAGTATCTCTTTTTCTGTCATAGATTACCAGCGGTTTAAGTGTTGCTTCATAAAAGCTCACCAGTTCCTCTTTTAAATGATCCTGACAGAAAATTTTATAAATCCCAAGTCCCTCAAAATCAATGAT
This sequence comes from uncultured Acidaminobacter sp., assembly GCA_963676345.2. GTDB lineage: Bacteria > Bacillota > Clostridia > Peptostreptococcales > Acidaminobacteraceae. The sequence continues at coordinate 505,674 of CAXXTS010000006.1, read as the reverse complement.
TTTATCGTCTACATAATTAACAGATGCCTCGACAGCCTTTTCTGCGTCACGCAGGGACTTATAGCTGTTTTCGAGTCCTTTATACACACGTCCGATACCAATTCTAAACCTAAGTGTATTCATTTTATTATTCAAAATTTCGTCAATTGTTGCTGCTGCATGTGCTGCATTTTTCGCATGTTCATCACGACTTTTCCACATAAAGAGTATATGAATTTTCCGGCCTTTGTTTGCCATTAGGTAGGTTCTCGCACCATCTCGACACGCCAAATCAATCATATACATTGCCTTTATGAGGGCTTGACTATATGTTCCATCATCTTGCGGTTGACCCTCTTCCTCTTCAAAGAGTACTGTTAAAATACTATAATGTCCCTCTCTGTCAAATCTATAGTAATTGGCACGCTCAAGTGCTTTTTCCTTGCGCTTGGCATCTAGAGAAATCAAATCTTCAAAGAACTCTGCTTTGTATTTATTTTCTACTTCCTGGACAGAAATACGCTTTAAAAACTCCATTGCAATGACATTAGATGTCGATTCCAAGCTGAGTACATCAAAGTTTGTAAGCTCTCTCCATGTCCCATATGTAATGAGATGGCCATATATATTGTTTCTTACAATAATCGGCACCATAAGACGATCAACCGTTTGACCACTAATAATGACCTGATCCTTTGATGACTTATTTGACTTAAAGCTCGACTTGCTTTTCTTAAGACTCTGATTAATGTCTTCAACAAGGACTTTATAAAGCGGATCAGACTCTTCTCCAATATGAATACACTCTTCAAAGTGGTGATCTTTCACAAGTATGGGATTCTCAATACTCTTGGATAAATTGCCGAGAATATCTTCAATGCCACCGCCCTTTAAAACAACCTTCATATTGTCCTTATGAAGTGTTTCTACTTTACGAATAATCGATGACTGTCTGTCAAATATTTCTTTGAATACGGGCGTCATAATATCTGTGAATGGCACATTATAATCAAGTTCAATGATTGGAAAATTCAAATCATTAGCCATTTCAACGACTTCGTCCGGCAGCTTGTCCAGGTAGGGATAGACCTTAATACCAATACCTGATAGCTTTTTCTTGCTGCTCTCCTTAATCAGATTTAGCTGTGTTGTTAAATCTGATGTCTTAAAGAAGTATGCCGTAGTCAAAAGAAACTCGCCACGATCCACCCAATTCAGGATATCTGGGTCTGCCATAACATTTACCTGAGTGATGATATTACTGAGTCCATCTTCTCCTGCAAGTATTGTACAATTTTTCATGCTCTCCATTTTTAGTATGTCACGAATGGCTACGCCTGTTTCCCTTATCACTACTTCACCCTCTTCATTTGGTATGGTTTTATAGATTTAATATAAGATTATCATAACAATATCAATAATACAACAAATTCATTTGTTACTATATACTAAATAGATGAACATACAACAATTGGTACATTGTATGTATATTTACACATACAAAAAAGCCGATATCCGTGTGCACTTTTTTACGTACATCACAGTTACCGGCTTATTATTTGGTATCAATCACGCCTCTTACTTAATTAAAAAAGCATTTTATCTTCTTAATAAATAGCGTTCCACGGGAATTAACTTCCATCCCCTTGTAAACTCAGCTTATTGAAAATCGGGGAAAATCACTTTTCAGCAGGCGGCAGTGTAAACCCGCCTTCGCTAAAGGAAACCATTTCTGATTCCATGTGCACTGCTGCATTTAATATGCCAAACATGAGTGCTGCACCCGTTCCTTCTCCAAGACGCATATCCATTGCAAGTGGCGGGTCAAGCTCCAAATATTCAGATGCAATTTTTGCACCTGGCTCCATGGATCTATGTGATGGGATTAGGTATCCCTTAACTTCTGGTTTGATTGTCACAGCCAGTGTTGCCGCTGCTAGAGCTATGAATCCATCAACGATAACCGGTACATTTTTTGAAGCACAGCCTAGTATAACGCCTGCCATACCCCCAATGTCTAGTCCACCAACCTTAGCAAGAATATCTATGCCATCTTTAGGATTGGGTTTATTTAGTTCAATAGACTTTCGAATAACCTCTGCCTTATGATGCACTTTGTCTTTTGGCAGGTTTGCACCTGGGCCAGTTACGATTTTAGGGTCAGTTCCTGTTATAACCGAAACAATGGCTGATGATGGTGTGGTATTTGCAATACCCATCTCTCCAATACCAATTACAGTAGCGCCTTCATCGATTTTTTGATGTGCTACTTCTATACCTGTTTCAAGGGCTCGAACAGCATTCTCATGTCCAAGTGCTGGACCTTTTGCAAGATTATGACTGCCGTGCTTCATAATTTTTTTATGAACAACCGATGTACCACTCATGTCTGCATCAATACCTACATCTACAACGACTACTTCTGCTCCAGCAGCTTTTGAAAGGGCACATACACCCGTTAATCCCTTTGTCATGTTTACTGCCTGAACCATGGTTACTGCACGCGGGCTCACAGCCACGCCTTCTTCAAAGACCCCATGGTCAGATGCCATAACAATTACGGCTTTCTTTTCTACCTTTGGCTTCATGGTCTTTTGAATACCACACAACTGTACAAAATATGACTCTAACTTACCAAGGCTTCCCTCTGGTTTAATTAGATCGTCTACCCGCACCTTTGCATCTGCCATTGTTTCTGTACATACGGGCTGGATTTCTTGAATCACGCGTTCAAGCATTGTTCTTCCTCCTCTGGTTTATCAGCGGCAATACATATGGGTCGCGTCTGCCTTTATACAAAAAATATAAAAGCCCACGATCCTTGCATGCGCAAACAATCGTGGACGTTACCATAATCCATTTCAGTTTCATTCTGCTGGCAGGTCTCCTGGCTTAGACTCAATATGTATTCTACCTTCCCAGCTTTCACCAGTGGCATTTAGAATACACTCCTCATTACAGTGGCGGGACCGCGCTGGAATCTAACCAGCTTCCCTATTCTCCCTCTACGGGCACCTTCAGAATTATAAAGTTGTATGCGTTCAATAACGCTATCTACATTATAAACGAAGACCAATATGCAAATCAATAACCTTTAATGATATTTATATGCTTGATTTGCAACCGTCGGCGTCTCATGTCTCTAGGCGCGCCATATACAGCTCTATTCATCTTATAGCAATGCACAGAGCAACCGCTGGTTGCTCATGTCGCGTAGCCGCACCATATACGTACAGTGCAACTTCCAGTTGCTCATGTCGCGTAGCCGCGCCATATACGTACAGTGCAACTTCCAGTTGCCCATGTCGCTAGTCGCGCCATATACGTACAGTGCAACTTCCAGTTGCCCATGTCGCTAGTCGCGCCATATACGTACAGTGCAACTTCCAGTTGCCCATGTCGCTAGTCGCGCCATATACGTACAGTGCAACTTCCAGTTGCCCATGTCGCTAGTCGCGCCATATACGTAAAAATAGAGGAAGTCTTAGTTGTGCATGCATGCAAAACTAAGACTTCCTCTATTTTTACGTGCATTGCTTTGTCTTTTCACGAAAAAAAGGACCATCCGAAGACAGTCCTTAAATGTTATATTATATTGTCCGTCAGGACAGATTATGATTAATCTTAGTAGTTACCTTGAGCGTGCATTGCTTCTGCAACTTTTAGGAAGCCTGCGATGTTAGCACCAGCAACTAGGTCGTAACCGAAGCCGTACTCTTCTGCAGCTTTCATTGAGTTGTTATGGATGTCCACCATGATTTGGTGAAGCTTAGCATCAACTTCTTCTTCTGTCCAAGACATTCTCATAGAGTTTTGAGACATTTCTAGAGCTGAAGTTGCAACACCACCAGCGTTAGCTGCCTTAGCAGGACCAACTAGAACGCCTTCTTTTTGTAGGTAAGCAAGTGCTTCGTTAGTTGTAGGCATGTTTGAACCTTCACATACGAACTTAACGCCATTAGCAACGATTTGCTTAGCATGCTCCATGTGGATTTCATTTTGAGTTGCACATGGGATAACAACGTCAACTTTAACGCCCCAAGGTCTTTGACCTTCGAAGAACTCAACACCGAACTTATCAGCATAATCTTTAACACGGTCGTTACCAGATGCACGCATTTCAAGAAGGTAATTGATTTTTTCGTCAGTGCTAACACCATCAGCATCGTAAACGTATCCGTCTGGACCAGATAGAGTAACAACTTTACCGCCTAGGTCGCGAATCTTGATGCAAGCGCCCCAAGTTACGTTACCAAAGCCTGATAGAGCAACTGTTTTGCCTTCGAAAGAAGTGCCTTCATGCTTAAGCATTTCTTCACAGAAGTAAGTAATACCAAATCCAGTAGCTTCTGGACGGATTAGAGAACCGCCGTATGGGCGACCTTTACCTGTTAGAACGCCATTTTCAAATGCGCCACGGATTCTTCTGTATTGTCCGTATAGGTAGCCGATTTCACGACCGCCAACACCGATATCACCAGCAGGAACGTCAACGTCAGGACCGATGTGTCTGTATAGCTCAGTCATGAAAGACTGGCAGAAACGCATAACTTCAGCGTCTGATTTACCGTTAGGATCAAAGTCAGAACCACCTTTACCGCCACCGATTGGAAGACCAGTAAGTGAGTTCTTGAAGATTTGTTCGAAACCTAGGAACTTAATGATGCCGATATAAACAGACTTGTGGAAACGCAGACCACCTTTGTAAGGTCCAATTGAACCATTGAATTGAACACGGAAACCTCTGTTAACATGAAGTTTACCAGCATCGTCAACCCAAGGTACACGGAATGCGATTTGTCTTTCAGGCTCAGCCATTCTGTCAAGAATGTTTGCTTCAACCCACTGTGGGTTCTTCTCTAGAACTGGAGCTAGTGAGTGGAATACTTCTTCAACTGCTTGTAGAAATTCTGGTTCGCTAGAGTTTCTAGCTTTCACACGATCCAATACTTCTTGAATGTAAGACGTCATTTGAACCTCTCCCTTTTATATGTGGTTTAATTATTGGAAACCTGATAGTTTCAGATTTCGTTATCTAATTGCCCTAAACGGGCTAAAAACGATGTGACTTTCAAAGCCAAATGCAAGTCAGCAATCGTTTTCCTGCAGTTTTTTTAAAAAATGGCTTCAGTATTTTCTAATTTTATGAGCCATTTCTTCTTAAATTGCCTTACTTTTGAAAGATTTAACATTACAAGTTGCAAACAATCTTATTTTTATATTTTTCTATGTATATATTTGCACTTTTATGACTCGAAACTGATAGAAAACACCGACCAGCTCGAGCTTCAAATGGAGTATAACATATGATTTTTCGTTTGTAAACACTCTAGTTTTATTTTAAAAATAAATTTTTTACAACAAGATTCACCCGTGTTACATGGAAACCTGTCATGTGTTCAACAGCTGTCTTCACCTTGTTTTGAACTTCATAACACGTTTCCGGTATTTTACATCCTAATACAAAAATGCCTTCAATATCCATTGAAATTTCATCATGAGATTTCTGAATTTTAAATTTACTCATTTTATGGAATCCCTCGACATTTTTTGTAGCACGATTGGCAATTTGCATGATGGTTTTATTTGACACTGTATAATTACCCATGTAAGAAAATGTTGGACGCATGACCGTTTTTTCGCCAATCTCGACTTCTTTGTCTCGCCTGCGTACAAAAGCCATTATGGCATCTAGAAAATACCCTGAAAAATCTTTTTTAATTTCAAGGGTCGGAAGTGGAATAACATGCTTACCATGACGCATACGCTGAAATTTTGCAGCTTCTATCTCTTCTGGTGTTGAGACATCTTCAATATAAACAATCTCTTTGATTTCAGGCAGCTCAAGCGATGCTGCAATTTTTTGCACCATTCTATCAGAGGTCCCAAGTAGCAAAACGCGCTTAGGCTTGAATGCTTTAAGTGCTTCTACAGCTTCCATTCTATGATCCTCATGAAAAAAGAGAGCCCGCTTAACCGCAGATATTTTGGTTTGCTCCTTTTTTGCAGACTTTCCGGCAAGCTTTCGTGTACCATTTATGAGTACACCGTCATCGACAACAATATCGATTTCCTTTTCATGTGCGACACCCATCGCTCTATAGCTTTTTCCAGTGCCTGCCTTACCAACAAGTGCATATACTTCCATCTATTTATATCTCCTAATCGGTCATCTTTCAGTCTAATTAACACCCTTATTATATCAACATATTGCGTGAGCACAAATAAACAATCTGTAAAGCTGTGTAAATTTTTGACACTCTAAAGCATTGAAGATCCACACTAACTGATAACTGATTTCAATTACGTGTTTTTGTATTGAAAATCATTATACATTAGCGTTTTTTTTCTAAATTTGATCGGTTTTAATTGTTTCAAAAAAAATCATTGGGTATAATGCACATGAGGTTATTCATTAACCGCTGAACGAAGAAACTACATATTTTTATTTTCTTAAGGAGGAAATTATTATGGCATACGTAATTAATGATTCATGTATCTCTTGTGGCGCTTGCGAGCCTGAGTGCCCAGTTAGCTGTATCTCTGCTGGTGACAGCATCTACACTATCGACGAAGGTGCTTGCATCGACTGTGGCGCTTGCGCTAACGTTTGTCCAGTAGACGCTCCAGTACCTAAGTAAGTTGGAGCCGGTTCTGCCGGAAATTAAGTTTGATCTAAAAAAGAGCTGTTTTTACAGCTCTTTTTCTTTGCGTAAAAGACAAAGAACAGCAGCCAATAATAAAGAAATGGAGACATTCATGTGAACATGAATGTCTCCATTTCTTTATTATTGGCTATTAGTCGCGACTAGCGACTTGGGCAATCGGAGATTGCACAGTGCTGTTCTTAACTAATCATTAGGCGCGACTAGCTATCATGGGCAATCAGAGATTGCACAGTGCTGTTCTTAACTAATCATTAAGCGCGACTAGCTATCATGGACAATCGAAGATTGCACAGTGCTGCTCTTAACTAATCATTAGGCGCGACTAGCGACTAGGGCAATCGGAGATTGCACAGTGCTGTTCTTAACTAATCGTATGGCGCGACTAGCGACTAGGGCAATCAGAGATTGCACAGCACTGTTCTTAACTAATCGTATGGCGCGACTAGCGACTAGGGCAATCAGAGATTGCACTGCGCTGTTCTTAACTAATCGTATGGCGCATCTAACAACTAGGGCAATCGAAGATTGCACAGTGCTCTCTGCACACTTCACTAAGCACAACAAGCAACCAGAGGTGCCCAATATTTTCTTGCTCTTACCTAAACTAAAAAAGATCCACTGCTAAATAGCAAATGGATCTTTTACTTGTATTGTCACTATTTTCAACTTGTGACTCAATTTCATTTACAGTCTTAGACCTATTTAGGCGCTAGCATAAATCCTCTTTAACTTTGCTGTAAATTTTCTTAACCGTTAATCCCTGAATCAGCGTTGAAAACGCCACGACTGCATAGGTGCTTGTCACAATAAAATCATACTTAGGGCCAATAAAATAATTTGACGTTCCCAGTGCAAGCGCAATACAGATGCCACCCTTCAGGCCACCCCATGTCAGGAGTTTTGTCATGGCAATCTGATCTTTTGTTTTCTTCTCTTTTGTATAGCTTTCAGGACTCAAATTTGGGTTTCTGCTGAACAGATAGACCGGTCCTATAATACTGATAATGCGTGCAAGTAGAGCCATTGCTATTGCGCTTAAGAAGACGACAACAAACCCATGCGTCTGATGTAAAAAGAGCACGGAGAATCCAATAAGTATGTAGAGCACACCATTGAGTATTTTGTCAATAACCTTCCAAAACACATAGAAATTTGTGTAGTAACTTTCATTATCTTCATGAAGTTTATGCATATTTGTCGCAAAAAAGATACCAACGACAACAGCAGCAGTAGGCCCAGATACACCAAAATGCTCACTGAGCACATATGATGTTGTCACAGCAGCTAAACTCACTAAAATTTCAAGGTGTTTCTGATTTGTAGATTTGAAAATCATAAATAGCATAAAGGAGACACCTAACCCCAAGATAATGGCCCCGAAAATGCTGGTTGTTATGGTTTGGAAAAAACTCACCGTCGGATCAATACCAACTGCATTGTTGATTTCCGTAAATGTTACAAACAGTGCTACGGCAATGCCGTCATTAAATAGCGATTCCCCCTCCATAATGAGTGAAATTCGCTCAGGTAACCCCGCTTTTTTCAGTATACTCATAGCTGAAATAGGGTCGGTTGGTGCAATAATACTCCCCAAAATACAAGATTCAATAAATGTTAGCGGTGTTCCGACAAACCCTGCAACAAAATAAGCCATTGACGCATAAAGCAGCGTCGCTACAAAGGTTGAAAAGAACGCCAAAGACGATATTAAATACTTGTCATGTGTCAGATCGTTAAACTTAATCTTGGCTGATCCGCTAAAGAGCAAAAAGCAAATAAAGCCGTTCATGATGATTCCATTCAAATCCAGATTATTAAAGGCTTCTGCAAAGTTAACAAAGGTTGTTATACCAAATACTTCAAGCAAAAGAATAATCATGGATATGAGAAATGCAGTCGTCATAAGTCCAATTTCAACGGGCAATTTCAAAACCTTCTCGTTGAAAAAACTGATACAGATTAGTCCAATGAAAATCACGGACATCAGGTTTAGCACATCATAATCCAACAACATAATACACACTCCCAAATTCATTTTGATATTTCGTGACCCGTATTTATGGTTCTGGTTATTTTGGAACCCGTTTTCCAATTATATGCTTCTCAAACGAAATTTCAATCCCTTTTTTAAATTTTTGTCATGAAACCGTTTTCTATCTCCTACCCAAAAAATAAAGAAAGCCACCCAAACTAGCGTTTTCTAATTGGGGTAGCTTTATGCATTGTCTTCTACATTGTATTTTCCAACCATGGTCTGATTAATACGACTTAGGAATTTCAGTACAGCCTTTTGCTCGTTTATGGTCGAGTTCTCCATGATAAATCCAACCAAGGCGTGTTCATGTTCTTGGAGCTTACCAAACAACTGCTTTCCGTCATCGGTAAGGTTAAGCAGGAAGACCCTGCCATCATGTGGCGACCTTTTCTTTTCGACATATTTGCCTTTGGTCAGCTTACTAATACTCGTTGAAACAATACCACGGTCCACATCAATTTCATAAATCAAATCGTAAATGGATACATCGTCTTTGAGGCCAATCATTCTGAGAACCATCACATCTACGAAGCTGAACTTCTCATTCTTCCCATTTACCTTTATGCCTCGTCTATCGACAGCAAGCAATTTTGTAAAGAGCCGCTCCAGCATGATTTCTATCTCGTTATACAGATGTGCCACTATCCTCACCACCTTCCAACACATTATAAGGCTAACTAATTGATAATCAATTTCGTTTATTATAGCATAGGGATATTTTCCCGTAAAGTGCCCCATCTTTTTCAGAAAATTCTCACCCGATTGAAGCACATGGTTATTTTTTACATATGCTAAAACGCTTGATATATCAGCTTTTTAAGGGATGTTGATATATATTCTCCATAAAGTCATTAAATACCCATATTTAAAAACAAAATATCTGAAAACGTTATCCATGATGTATTTCGATTGCATTTCAAAAATAGAGGCGTATAATGGGGAATGGTTTTACTTCAAATTTAAATGGGGGAGGTGAAAACGTGTTTAGCAAACCATTCTGGATGTGTGTAATCGCACTAATAATTCTTTTAGCGGCTAATAGTATCGTTGATATTGATCAAAGCTACGCACATGGCGCAGTAGACGGAAAAATAACGGAAAACTCTGACAATTATGTCTCAGAGGCTCATTTTTACGGTGTTCCCACTTTCAACATCGAAGCTGACAAAACCGGGGATTTTGATCAAGCTGATAAGGAGCTCGAAACGAGACGAAGGCAATTTTGGGGAATTTCGATTCAATAAGTTATATTTAGGAGCTATTTACTGGATAACCATTGGGGGAACACAAAATGTCTAATCATCTGATTATAGCTATTGCTATTTTTACGATCACATACATGATTATCATGTCAGAGACACTGCACAGAACCGTTGTAGCACTTTTTGGTGCAGTACTCATGCTTGTTTTTAGCGTTGAAGGCCAAGAACAAGCAGTCCATCATATTGACACCAATACCATTGGTCTATTAATTGGTATGATGATTATCGTCAGTATTTTGAAACGCACAGGTGTTTTTGAATACCTTGCTATCCGATCCGCCAAAGCAGCAAACGGCGAACCTTGGAAAATTCTCGTTATGCTATCAACCATAACAGCCATTTCATCTGCACTTCTTGACAATGTAACGACAATTCTGCTGATTATACCCGTTACGCTTGTAATCACCGAAGCAATGGACATTAATCCACTGCCATTTGTCATTACAGAAACACTCATGTCTAATATAGGCGGTACGGCTACACTGATTGGTGATCCACCCAATATCATGATTGGTAGTGCGGTTGGTCTGAGCTTTATGGACTTCGTTGTCAATCTTGCACCTATTGTTGTGGTGATCTTCCTCGTCAATATTTTCATTTTAAAAATTGTATTCAAACATAAAATGCATGCAACTGATGAACAAAAAAGGCGTGTTATGAATATGGATGAATCCGTTGCAATCAATGACAAGAAACTTCTTATCAAAGGCGGATTTGTCATGCTTGTTACCATTGCGGGCTTTATGCTCCACGCTAAACTCGGATTTGAATCTGCTACAGTTGCACTCTTTGGGGCGTCATTATATTTGCTTATTAGCCACATTGACCCTGAAGATGTCCTGCTTGATGTTGAATGGCCTACGATATTCTTCTTCGCATCTCTTTTTATTCTGGTTGGAGCCCTAGAAGATGTCGGCGTTATTGAATTTTTAGCAGAGAAAATGGTTGAACTCACAAAAGGGGACGTTGCAACATCTTCTGTTGTTATATTATTCGGTTCATCTATTGCATCTGCATTCCTCGATAACATTCCATTTGTTGCAACCATGATTCCGCTACTCCAAAACTTTGGTTTGCAAACCGGTCAGAATATAGATGTACTCTGGTGGGCTCTAGCACTGGGCGCTTGTCTAGGTGGTAATGGTACACTCGTTGGTGCATCTGCAAACGTAATTGCATCCGGCATTGTTGAAAAGCATGGCAAGAAGCTTTCATTTATGGCTTACTTTAAAGTTGGTTTTCCTATTATGATTGTTTCTGTTGTTCTATCTTACGCATACATTGTGATAAGATATCTATAGAAATGGAGGGGTTTCTATGCGCAACAAATATATAAATGCTGAAATTATGCAACAATCCATGAAACTCAAGCAAATGGGCGCTGATGTTACAGTCATCAACAGTAAATTGTGTTACATTTCATTTGATGTTTCAGGCTTTAAGGTTTCCTATGTTTACAATGTAAATAAAAAGAACCGGTACTTTCTGGAGAGAATCAAGCCATATCCACTGCCACTAAGAGAATTCGAAAGTGAAGATGATGTTATCGAAATCATCAACATCGATTTGGATCAGTTCAAAAATGCCATAAAGAGTCATAACATCGACCAATTTATTGCACTTGCACGGAAACTGGATCTGGTATTCCATAAGTTTGAGGACTTATTCCTGTACTATAATCTTCCAGAAGATGAGACCAAGCGTCTATTCAATGAGATTCTAACTTTCGAAAAAGACATGGATACCATTAAAGAAAATGTAGAGCGTATTTGCTATGATAAAGAACCCGAGTTCTTGAAATAGGTTGAATACCTTCTAAGCTTAAAATAAGAAATGATTCGGGACATGCTGTTTTAAAATTCAGCATGTCTCTTTTATTTTCTTCATTTTCAATATTTGTTTTCTTTGTATTCCCTTATTCATATCTCTGGTATTTTTCAAATTTGCATTTTGCTTCAATTTTTCATTTTTTCGGGATTGTCCCACTGCTGTGTCCCGTTACCGACCCTAAGCTTCATTGAACCCACTCGACTTTTCAAGAAAATCTATCATGGTTCGAGATGCATGACTTAGATAGTGGTCTGATCGCCATGCGAGGCAGATTCTAATGGGCATTTTCTTGCTGAGCGGCTTATAGACCATGCCTTCACTACGAAGTGCAAGTTCTTTAAATAGAAAGGATATGCCCACACCTTGAATAACTAGACTCTCCAATGTTTTTAACTGATTTGTCGATACGGCCACCTCAGGTGTTATGCTACTCTCTTTAAAATATGTTTGGAGCACTTCTCTATGATAGAACCCTTTTTTGAGCATAATGACCCGCTCTTTTTCTATCTCCTTGGGTGTAATCACCTCACAAGCTCTTAGCGCGTGTTTTTCACTCATACAGGCAATAATCTCAGTTTTTAGGATTTCATGCGTCTGAAGGCGTTTATCTTCTTCTGAGAGGATTATTATTCCTAGGTCCACCTCTCCATCCACAATTTTTCGTTTTACTTCGAGCGAACCTTCTTCGCTGATCAGCAACTGCGTTTTGGGATACTGCTGTTTATATTTTGTGAGAATGCTGGGAAAGAGGAGGGTTCCAATCATGGGAGGTACCCCAAGCCGAATAGATCCGAACTGTGATGTACTCAAGTCTGTAAACTCCTTTTTCATATTCTCGAATTGCACTACCATTTCCTTAGCGCGCAAATAGACCAGGTCTCCTTTTTCAGTTAAACGAAGTTGGCGCCTTGTCCTATCAAACAGGTCATACCCGAGCTCCCCTTCAAGCTGCCTGATGCTATTAGATAAGGACGGCTGAGCAATATGGAGTGCTCTGGCAGCCCTTGTAATGTTCATGTGTTCACAAACTGCAATGAAATATTCTAGTTTTTTAATATCCACTGTGATCCCCCTTGTTCACTAATCGCTTATAATTCACAGTTCATAGTTTATATATCATAGTTTATTCCTATTATAATATAGTTTATTTATATTTTAAAACTATGCTTTGAAGTGGTATTTTTAAACCATACATTATAAGCCTTTAATTCACAGAATTAGGCTTTGATTCACGTACTAGGGAGTGAACACGCCCTAGATGGATTTAGTATTCACCAAAACATAATCGTGAATTATTTAAACTTTGAACCGAACCTAAGAGGAGGCTGTCATGACCGTTTATAAAAAATCGCTTGAAGCTCACAAGGCACATAAGGGGAAAATCAGTGTCACCAGTAAAATGCAAGTTAAAGATAAAGACCAGCTCAGTATTGCTTATACGCCAGGGGTTGCTGAACCCTGCAGAGTGATTTCTGAAGACAAATCCGCTGTATACGATTACTGCTCAAAGGGCAACTTAGTTGCCGTTGTTTCTGATGGTTCTGCTGTGCTGGGCCTTGGAAATATTGGACCAGAAGCTTCAATGCCTGTCATGGAGGGAAAAGCTGTACTATTTAAGAACTTCGCTGACATAGATGCCTTTCCAATTTGTCTGGATACGCAGGACACAGAAGAAATCATTCAAATTGTCAAAGCCCTAAAACCTAGCTTTGGTGGCATTAACCTTGAAGACATCAGCTCTCCGCGCTGTTTTGAAATTGAAAAGCGTTTAGTAGAAGAAATGGACATTCCCGTTTTTCATGATGACCAGCATGGCACTGCCATCGTTGTATCTGCTGGCGTTATCAATGGACTTCGTTTCGTCGGAAAATCGATTGAGAATGTAAGAGCCGTTCTCAATGGCCCTGGTGCTGCAGGAACTGCCATTGCTAAGATGCTTCTTGAACTGGGCATTGGTGATTTGATTATTTGTGATGAGAACGGCATTCTTGATCTTGAAAAAGCGAACTTAGATGCGCATAAACGTGAACTGGCTGAGCTGACTAATAAAACCGGCAAAAAAGGCTCTTTATCTGATGCGCTCGATGGTGCAGACATTTTTGTAGGTGTCTCAGTCGCCAATTGTGTAACAGCTGACATGATCGAAAAAATGAACAAGGACGCCCTTGCCTTTGCCATGGCAAACCCTACCCCAGAAATTATGCCTGAAATTGCAAAGGCTTCTGGTGTACGCGTTATGGGTACAGGCCGTTCAGACTTCCCCAACCAAATTAACAACGTCATTGCATTCCCAGGTATTTTCAGAGGTGCGCTCGATGCTGGCGCTACCAAAATCAATGCTGAGATGAAGAAAGCCTCAGTTTATGCCATTGCAGACATCATCACACAAGATGAACTCAATGAAGACTATATTATTCCAGATCCATTTGACCCGCGCATTGTAGAGCAGGTTTCAAAAGCGGTTGCACAAGCTGCAAGAGAAACAGGTGTCATTAGAAAATAAGTGCTTGCCTCTGTTTTGAGATGAGAGGAATTAAAATCAAATAATCTTTAACCTAAAATAACCTATAAAATAAAGAACTGGCCTACTGTGCTGTGTGTATCTTATGATACTTCACAACCTACAGTTGACCAGTTCTTTTCTTTATATATCCTATTCATCTATCATGTACACCACTGGCGTTTACATGCCTTATGATTTCACGAAGATAGTATTTTAACTTTTTACCAATTGCTTCATCGTGCTTCATCTGTTCTTTACGATCTTGATTGGTTCCTAATTCTTAAAGCTATGCACAGGGGCTGGAATTCTTCCGCCACGTTCAATAAGTCTTGAGCTCGAGCAACCATGCGTCGGCATAATTGGTGCGTAGCCAAGAAGACCACCAAAATGCGCTTCTTCTCCAACACCCTTACCAATCACTGGGATGATACGAACCGCTGTCGTCTTGTGGTTGATCATGCCAATTGCAGCTTCATCTGCAATCATTGCTGAAATCGTTGTAGCTGGCGTGTCCCCCGGAATTGCAATCATATCAAGTCCTACACTGCAAACACAAGTCATGGCTTCAAGTTTATCCAGCGTCAAATCACCTGAACGCGCTGCTGCAATCATACCTTCATCTTCACTAACCGGAATAAAGGCACCACTGAGGCCCCCTACGTGAGAAGACGCCATAATACCACCTTTTTTTACAGAATCATTAAGAAGCGCAAGCGCTGCAGTTGTTCCGTGTCCGCCAGCTATGTCCACACCAATTTCTTCTAAAATACGGGCAACACTGTCCCCGACTTCAGGTGTTGGCGCCAGTGACAAATCCAGCACCCCGAAATCAACGCCAAGACGCTCAGCAGCTGTTTTACCGATAAGTTCTCCTGCACGGGTAATTTTAAAGGCTGTTTTCTTAATGGTTTCACAAACCGCTTCAAAGGATGCACCTTTTACCTGCTCTAGAGCAGATTTCACAACCCCAGGACCGCTGACCCCAACATTGATAATCACATCTGCCTCACCTGGACCGTGGAAGGCACCTGCCATAAAGGGATTGTCCTCAACCGCATTGCAAAATGCAACGAATTTTGCACAACCAAGCGAATCCTGCTCCTTGGTATTTTCGGCAATTTTAAGAATGGTCTCTCCAAGTAAACCTACCGCATTCATATTGATGCCTGAACGTGTATCGCCTACATTCACAGAAGAACATACACGCTCAGTTGTTGCGAGTGCGACTGGCAAACTTTCAATAAGCTTTCTATCTGCTGGTGTCATACCCTTTTGTACCAGGGCTGAAAAACCACCAATGAAATTGACACCTACTGTTTGAGCTGCCTTATCAAGCATTTCTGCCCACT
The DNA here is from genome assembly GCA_963676345.2 of uncultured Acidaminobacter sp. GTDB lineage: Bacteria > Bacillota > Clostridia > Peptostreptococcales > Acidaminobacteraceae. Next base: position 490,048 of record CAXXTS010000006.1, on the reverse strand, counting down.
TTACAAAGTCGGGGTCTTGTGACGCTTGTGCCACAAGGGCAATTGGCGTTACTGAAATACGCTTATTGATGATCGGAATACCATACTCGCGCGCAATGCCCTCTGCTGTTTCAACCAGCTTGCCTGCTTTTGTGATAATTTTATGATATGCACGTTCACGAGCCTTTTCATCGTCACTGTCTGAACAGTCCAGTAGGTTGATACCCATGGTAACAGTTCTGATATCAAGCTTCTGTTCTTCAACCATTCGTATTGTCTCAAGTATTTGTTGTTTTTGCATGATTTCCTCCTATAGCTGGTGCATACTCATAAAAATTTCTTCGCGCTGGATACGAATACTTAGTCCCAGTTCTTCCCCAAGCTTTAGGAGGGCTTCACGAACACCATCAAATGATTTCTCTGTCTTCGCTAAATCAACCAGCATCATCATTGTGAAGTTCTTTCCCATAATGGTCTGATTCACATCTTCAATATTTACTTTGTTATTTGCAAGAACATTACTAATAGCAGCAATAATGCCCACCTGGTCACCACCGATAACCGTTACAATAGCCTTCATAATTACCTCCCTCATGCCAAATGCTTTATATAGATGTATTATTGTCCTTGAAGTCATCCGTCAATGGCAATAATAAAAAGAGACCCTGCAAAGGTCTCTGGAGATTTGTAACAAGACAATGAAGCCACTAAAAAGTGTCTACTTGTCCCCTGTCCTTTTACCTGAGAGTTTGGTCTAGTGCATTCGCCTAGATTTTCCCCTTCGGTGCTCATTTGAGTCTCTCCAGAGGCCCGTCCAGAAACGGTCGAACTTAAGTTCTTCCGAGACCTTCATCCGGATCCTTAACCCTGATTAATTTATAAACTTCCACACCGGTCAGTTTCATAAATGCATCGGGTCTTTTGAAATTATATAGAGTATAGCAATCTTTTGACTTTCTTACAACACTTTTATGAATATTCTCGGCAAAAATATTAAAAAAAGTTCATATTAAGCGCCATTTTGTTAAATGCTAAACACCTGCCATACTCCAGCGCATCAAGAATGGGCTGAAAACCTTCCTAAATCAGGTATTTGGGATAACGATTTCCTGATTTTGAACACTCTATTCCTCTTATGGTATAGACTCTTTTTAGGGTTTCACTCCTTGCTGATTGCATGAATAACATTCGGGTTTAAATGGCACAGAGTCATTTTCCCTTGTTCATTTTATCAGTTAGGCTGGTATTTTAATGCAAGACGAGGGCCTATGGCTGATATAAGCACACGCCCCCTTCTGGTCACATACAGCACAGGGCAACTTACAGTTGCCCACGTCGCTAGTCGCGCCATATATGTTAAAACACAGAAACCTTCAGTTTTGTGCGTGCACAATCTTCAGTCTCCTCACACAGCACCGTGCAACCTTCGGTTGCCCTGGTCGCTAGCCGGATTTATTACTACCATAGCAATGCACAGGGCAACTTACAGTTGCCCATGTCGCTAGTCGCGCCATATATGTTAAAATACAGAAACCTTCAGTTTTGTGCGTGCACAATCTTCAGTCTCCTCACACAGCACCGTGCAACCTTCGGTTGCCCTGGTCGCTAGCCGGATTTATTACCACCATAGCAATGCACAGGGCAACTTACAGTTGCCCATGTCGCTAGTCGCGCCATATATGTTAAAATACAGAAACCTTCAGTTTTGTGCGTGCACAACTGAAGGTTTCTGCATTTTAACGTGCATTGCTTTGTCTTTTCCGTAAAAGAACACCAAGCATAATATGTTTGGTGTTCTTAGTATGTTGCTTTTACTTATTCAAGATCTCCTTCGCTGCCTTTCAGGAAGTACGATAGAGTCAGTAGGTTGTCGATAAGATGAACATTTTCGACAATGATGTCTTCTGGTACTTTCAAATCAATGGGTGCAAAGTTCCAAATTGCCTTTATACCGCAAGCCACGAGCTTGTCAGCAACTTCTTGTGCACCTGACTGACTTGTACAGATATAGCCGATTGATACTTCTTCTTTTTTAATGAAGTGCTCAATCTTATCCATATCCATGACATCAATACCATTGATTGTCAGCCCCACGATTTTAGGATTCACATCGAAAATACCCTTTAGCTCAAATCCAAATCGATTAAAGCTCGAATAGTTTGCAAGTGCCTGCCCAAGGTTACCTGCACCGATTATGACCGTATTGTACTTTTTGTTCAGACCCAGTATTTTACCAATCTCATGATACAGGTCTTCGACGTTGTATCCGTATCCCTGTTGTCCGAACCCCCCAAAGTTGTTGAGATCCTGACGAATTTGTGATGCTGTAAAACCAATAATGTCACTCAGTTCCTTTGATGAAATCCGCTTTACATCCCTATCAAGCAGATCCCGTAAGTATCTGTGATACTTAGGCAGTCTTCTTATAACCGCCATCGAAATTTTATTGTTAGCCATTTTTACCTCCATATCGCCAAGATGCTATCAAAATTATAGCAGAGGTATTTTTAATCTGTCAAACTCTTGACAATCTTTTATCAATCATCTGGACAATTTTTGTCCCTAAACTCAAATTATTTACATATGAAATAAGCTATTCTTTGGATGGTCTTATTTCGGAAACTTCTGAAAATACACCCTTTCCAAATGGTTTTTGCACCATTCATTTAAAGTGTGATTTATTTGAGTTTCATTCTGCTATCCTCTATTTTTTACCCATTATTTTCTAAAGTAACGCCCCTCTTTCAAACTAGCCCGCATTTTATCCATCATTATTATTATAATGAAGACACTAGTCTTTTTTCTTATAACAAGGGTCATATCCCTTTTCAAAGTTTTCAACAGCTGCTTGAAGTGCAACAGAATATATCTCTTTTATGCCACCCTGACGCCGCTTGAGCGCTACTCTTTTCGTTATGACATCATACTTGTAAAAAATTCATCCGCTTCTTTTCGTAAATTGAAAGATTTGGGACTGCTTATAGGAATGAGTCTTCTAGTGAAATGTGATAGAATAGGTAGGGATATTTTTAAGCGAAGACCCTTTGAACTATAGTAACGGAGGATTAACATAAATGATTGCACTATCATGCAGCAACATCTCAAAATCATATGGTATTGATACCATTTTAAAAGACATCAGCTTCACCATAGAAACTGGCGATAGAATTGGACTTATCGGCCGCAACGGTGCTGGAAAATCTACACTGTTCAAAATCATTACAGGCGAACTGGCCTATGATACAGGGGACATATTTAAGGCTAAGGACTTAAGTCTTGGCTACCTTGAGCAAACTCCGGATATCAATGCTGAAGATACACTTTACGACTATTGCCTACCTGTATTTCAGCATCTTATCGATATGGAAAACAGTCTTCGAGAAATGGAGCAAGAAATTGCAGCCCTTAGCGAAAAGCACCAGGAGGCACCTGAATCTTTAATGACTACCTATGCCCATACACTCGAAACATTCGAAGGTGAGAACGGCTACGCCTATAAAAGTGAAATACGTGGTGTACTTAAAGGACTCGGATTCACAGATGAAGAAATTCAGCGTCCTGCCAGTGTGCTCAGCGGTGGTCAAAAGTCGCGACTGAATATTGCAAAGCTCTTGCTTGGTAAACCGGACATTCTACTGCTTGATGAACCGACCAACCACCTCGATATCAAATCAACGAGCTGGCTTGAGTCTTTTCTGTCCGGATACCCGGGAACGCTCATTGTCATTTCCCATGATCGATATTTTCTAGATGAAGTGGTTAATCGCATTTTTGAGATTGAAAACACAAGTCTTCTTGCACATAGTGGCAGCTACTCAGACTTTTCAAAATTCAAGCGGGCACGCTACGAGGAACAACTGCGCGTCTATGAATCCCAGCAGCGTGAAATTAGAAAGCAAGAAGATTTGATTCGAAAATTCAAGCAGCACGGCACTGAGAAACTGGCCAAGCGCGCACAAAGTCGTGAAAAACGTCTGGATCAAATCGAGCGTGTTGATAAACCCATGTGGGTTGATGAACGGGCTCATATCCATCTGTCGACACAAATAAAAAGTGGAAATGATGTCCTGCATGCTGAAAATTTGAAAATGGCTTATCCGAATACGCCCCTTTTTGAAAATGTGAGTTTTGACATCTTTAAAGAGGAACGAATTGGTCTTATTGGGCCAAACGGCATTGGCAAGACCACCCTCTTTAAAATACTGCTGGGAACACTTGAAGCCCTTGAAGGCAGCTATAAGCTAGGGCATCATGTTATGCCTGGTTACTATGATCAGGACCAGTCCACGCTTAACCCTGCAAACACTATTGTTGAAGAAATTTCTGATGCCAACCCTCAACTAGATATTGTTGAAATTCGCACCCTTTTAGGGGCCTTCCTATTTAAAGGGGATGATGTCTTCAAAATCGTCGGTCAGCTCAGCGGTGGTGAAAAAGGACGGGTTGCCCTACTTAAGCTTATGCTTTCAAAATCTAACTTTCTCCTGCTCGATGAACCAACCAACCACCTTGATATCAGTTCAAAAGAGGCCCTTGAGGAAGCCATTCTGGGGTATGATGGAACACTGCTTTCCATCTCACATGACCGTTACTTCCTGAATAAGGTCTGCACTAAAATATTTGAGCTAGAAGCGGATGGCATCAAGATATACTACGGCAATTATGACTACTATCAGGAAAAGCTTAAGCAGCAAGAATCTGCTGGTTCAAGCGATGCACCTGTGGAACAAAAGACAAAAACCCAAGTGCGGGAAGAACGCAAGCGTGAAAAAGAAGCTGCTGCACGTGCAAGAAAGCAAAAGAAAGACCAAGAAGCACTCGAAGCGCAAATTCACAGCACTGAAGAGGAAATTGAGGCACTCGAAGCCAGCCTTTGTCTCGAGGCAGTCTATTCTGACCCAGAAAAAAGTCAGTCTATTCATAAAGACCTAACGGATTTACGTTCCAAGTTAGAAGAAATGTATGAAACATGGGAACAGTTTATATGATTTTATTGATATAACATATCGCTTATAAGGCGGATATCGTATATAATAACGGTATAGATAAAAGCTAGGAGGCAAACCATGTTTGAAAAAGTAAAAGAGATTATTGAGGCACAGCTTGATATTGTTGGACAAGGTAAAATTACCAAAACGTCTTCTATTACTGATGATCTTAAGGCAGATTCACTAGACGCAGCACAGATTATCATGGCCATTGAAGAAGAATACGACATTGAAATTCCAGATGATACAGCGCTGGGCTTTACAACCATTCAGGAAATTCTAACATATCTTGAAGAAAACGCTTAAATAAAAGAGCAAATTTCACTTGCTCATGTCGCTAGATGTGACACATATGCAAAAAAAGATAAGGGGTCAGTTTTGTGCAAGCACAGCTGAGCCCTTATCTTTTTATATACATTCCTTTGTCTTTATCAAAACACGGCTTTCGATTATTATTCAATTCGCATCATATGATTTTTTCGATATAGATTTAATTAACTGCAATGCTTGTCCACATAATCAATCAACACATATTATGTAAACTTGATATCCGACTTAAATCCTTGAGTAAATGGAAAAGAAACCTCATAAAAATTCTATTTTCGTATTTTCATAGGCCTTATCCCATACTCCCCACAACCTTTTCCACACCCAAATGAGATTATTCATGCGTCGCTCACCATGTTATCCACATTATCCACAGTTTTATACACAGAAAACGAGGAGTATTCTGAACATTTCAAAACTTCGCACTTAGTTTACATAATCTCTTTTTTTGGTGAAGTTCTTGACATTTCCCCACTTACCATACAGTTACAATTTTACTTTGGTTTTTGACCCAATTTTAAATTTGGAACCGCATTGAGTGTCATATCGCCTCGAACACCTTGCAAGTAATCGTAGTAGCCCGCACAGCCGATCATTGCGGCATTGTCAGTACATAAGTCCAGTGCCGGATAATAAAGCTCTATACCGCTTGCACCCGCTTCTTCTGACAACTGAGCTCTAAGTCCCGCATTGGCAGCGACCCCTCCAGCCAGAACAATTTTATCCACGCCACATGATTTTGCAGCCATAACAGCCTTGGCACTGAGCACCTCAACCACCGCTGCCTGAAAACTTGCAGCAATATCTTTAGGAATCACTTCAATGTCTTTCATATTGCATTTATTAATATGATTCAGCACAGCTGATTTTAACCCACTAAAACTAAAGTCCAAGCTACCTTTTTCAAGAAATACTCTAGGGAAGTGAACAGCCTCTGCGTTTCCAACCTTCGCAAGCTGGTCAATTTTAGGACCACCTGGATAACCAAGCCCAAGGGTTCTAGCAACCTTGTCAAAGGCTTCGCCCGCTGCGTCATCACGCGTTCTGCCCAGTATTTCATATTCACCATAGTCTTTCACATGAACGAGGTGCGAATGTCCACCTGAAACAATCAGACACACAAATGGCGGCTCCAGATCTGGAAACTGTATGAAGTTTGCACAAATATGCCCTTCAATATGATTGACCGGGACAAGTGGTTTACTAAGTGAAAAGGCCAGTGCCTTTGCTGTAGAAACACCTACTAATAGGGCTCCGACAAGTCCAGGTCCATATGTCACAGCTATCATGTCCATCTGTTCAAGTGTTTTATCTGCACTTTCAAGTGCCTCGTCAATAACCTGAGAAATTTTTTCCACATGATTTCGAGAGGCAATTTCCGGCACAACCCCTCCAAACTTCTTATGAATATCTATTTGCGAATAAACAATATTTGATAAAACCGTTCGCCCATTAAGCAGTACGGCTGCTGATGTTTCATCACAGCTGGTCTCAATGGCTAGGGTTAAAAGTTCCTTATTCATCTGATCACGTCCTAACATAATACTCCATCTGAATATTTTATTTTACATCGCCCCGGCAAAGCCAAATGCAATAACCATAAGCCACGGTCCGAACACAGCAACAAACGCTTTTGCAGTCGATAAGTTATGCACGTACTTTATGCCAATCATGCTCACAACCAAATACCAGATCGAGAAGATATCAATCGCTGAAAGCACTGAAAAAAGACTGCTTGTTTCACTCCCTGCACCTAAAAGCAGTGCCGCAGAGAATGAAAAATAGGGGTCCTTTGTCATCAGTACAATAATCATTCTGACAAGTTGTCCTAAAAGCATTATAAAGTAGGCATTCACAACCACACCCAGGGTACTTCTAAACTTGCCCTCACCCCCTAAAATAGTGGAAAGTGCATAGGCAACGCCCCCTTTAAAAAAGGGTGTACAAACAAAATAGAATATACTTATAAACATGGCCGTATTGGCACCACTCTGAAGCAGAGTCTCTACTTCTTCCTGTGTATAAGCCTCTTGTGCATTTTCAATTGCTGTCATTGTCATTTTTACAAACATAGGCCGCTGAGGGATAAAAATAATACCTGACATAATCAACAGAATTACAAAAACACCTATGAGAAAGGGTTTTTCTGATGCCGATTGCATGGCCTTTTTAGGAGAGAGTACAAGCTCCCTTATCCGCCCTGCAAATGATGCGTTTTCCACGTCCATTCCCCCTTAGTCTAGATCAAGCCACATAATAATGGCGTCCTCTTTAGGCTCCTGATAATAATCGGGTCGAATGCCTTCTTCTGCAAATCCAAAGCCCTCATAAAGTCTACGGGCAGCTGTATTGCCTCTTCGAACTTCTAGGGTAACTTTTTTTATATTATTCGAGGTCATGGTCCCCAGCATTTCACCAACCAGTTTACGCCCGATACCCTGTCTGCGCCTCTCAGGATCAACCGCAATATTGGTAATGTGCGCCTCATCTAAAATAACCCAGTAACCGCCGTAGGCGCATATTTCTCCATTCTCTTCATAGAGCATGTATCTTGCAAGCTTATTTGTAGTCAGCTCCTGTACAAAAGCATCCTGGCTCCACGGTGTGCTAAAGCACTTCATTTCAAGGGCATGAACGCCAGCAACATCCTCAAGGGTCATCCTTCTAATGACAGGGCTATCCATATTAGGACTTTCCATGCTTCTTCTCCCAAGTCACTTCCGCTTCTGAACGTCGTAAGTAGTTTGCCTGAACTTCATCGTACTTTACTGCCTGATCCGTATTTCTTATTGCCGCCATAGCAACTGATGATGCTTTTTGCATGTTATGTGAAGCAGGTGCGAATACTGCCTTTGCCCCTAATACTTTATAAATTTCCTCCCTGTATTTTGGCGCTGCATCTCCAAGAAAAACGATGCGCTGTGCATGGCCTTCCTTAAATTTAACCAAGAGGTCTTCAAGTTGTATGGCCTGATCAGGAACCACAGTAATGAGTGATTCAGACTGCCATCTGTAAGCTGCTGCATAGACTTGACCTCTTCGAGCATCTAGGATGGGACAAATTATGCCCTCATATCCCGGCAAATTGTATGCAAGTCCTTTAAGCGAAGACACCATAACCAGTGGCAAATCAAAAGGCTGTGCAAATGCCTTGGCCGCTGAAAGTCCAATGCGTACCCCTGTAAAAGAACCGGGACCCCCTGCAACAGCGATCATGTCCATATCCTTCACTTTTAGTCCTAGGGATTTGGTAAGCGCCTCAATGATAGGCATCAGCTTTTGAGAATGGGTTTTAGGATGATTAATTGTCATTTCTCCAAGTAACTTTTCATCTTCAAGAATCGCGGCTGATGCGACAAGCGATGATGTGTCCAGTGCGAGTATTCTCATAAAACTTCCTCCAATGTCGCGATAGTTTCAGCAGGACCTTTAATATGAAGCTTTCGCTCTTCAAAGGATTCCCCCTGATAAATTTCAATCCAGACGATATTTTCAGGCAGCAGTTCTTCAATCATGCCTGCCCACTCAATGACACAGACGCCTTGACCATAGAAATACTCTTCGTAGCCCAGTTCATACATTTCCTCAATGTCATTGATTCTATAAACGTCAAAATGGTAGAGGGCCAGTCTGCCCTCATATTCATTGACAATCGTATAGCTTGGACTTGTCACGTAGTCTTCTATGCCCAATCCAGCTGCAATGGATTTTGTGAGCGTTGTTTTTCCCGCCCCAAGATCACCACTTAAGCAGACAATATCCCCTGGTTTTAAAACATCCGCCAGTTTAAGTCCGAAGCTTTTCATTTCGGCTTCTTCTAATATGTGCAAACTTATTTCATGTTGTTTCATGGTATACCTCTTATAACCTTAATCGACCCGAGATATTCACATTGAGCCCTTATTTCTGATTCGTGTATGGGCATTTCACAAAATCTCAGGACAAACTTATTTACTGATTCTATTATAACAGTTCTATTCTAACAAATTCTATCCCAACAAAGAAATTGCAAGCAAGCTTCTGCTAAATTCCCAAGTAAGAACAAAGCAACGCCCGGTGCATTATTTTATAACATCGGGCGTTGTTTTTAAAGTCTTCTTTACTTTTCAATGAGTTCATTCATGACAAGTGCACCAGTGCTATCAAATACCTGAATATTGACCACTTCGCCCTGCAAGGCTTTTGCGTCTATTACAAAAGGCATTTGAGTCATAACTTTCATATACCCTGTGTCCGAAAACACAGAGACCTTGGATACTTTGTAGTCTGGTATTTTAATGTCCAGAACCAGTTTCTTCTGACTAAACAGGGCTTCTCTTTCAATATAGTCATACTGCTGGGCAGTGGTGTCTTCACTATAGTCTTTTACTTCACTTAAATAGGCATCTGATTTAATAATACGCTGGTAGGTTTCTTTTACCTGTTCGTTTTCTGATAGCGCATAATTGCTCCACCTATTTCCCACAAGATAATTTTCATTAGCCTGATTCAGTGATAGATAAGTAATTGCCTTCACGCGCGGGTAAACAACAGGAAGCATAGAATAGAACTTTTCCAGGTTTGCAGCGCCCCAAGCTTCAACGTTTTCCCCATTTGGAATGGAGTAATGGGCAACACCGGTTTCACATATCATTATGGGTTTTTTATCTGCATACATTTCATAGATATACTGAAGATGTGATAATGGATTTTGCAAAAAGTTATTAGGTCCGTCTGTTCTGCCGCTGTCATAATAATCGACATAGAAATTCACACCGACCCAGTCCACATAGGCGTCTCCCGGATAGTAGTCTTCAATACGCTGTCCGTCTAGCTCGACAGGCACATCATTAGGACACCACACCATGGCCACATTTGGCGCATAAAGTGCCATAACATCATGAACCAGTCTGAATTTTTCAATGTAAAGCGCCGGATCACCATGCCATGGTACCCAGTCGCCATTCATTTCCCCGCAGAATCTTAAGAATATCGGCATATCATAGGAAGCGGCTTCCCTCGCCCACTGCACTAGCCAGTCGTTCTCTTCGACAACTTGAAGACCCTCCATGGCATTCATGGCTATTTGAAGTGCACCGCCTGCCTCTTCAACCCGCTGGGCATTTACACCGTCCATAGCGGCTCTGCCAGGCCCATTTGCACTATTCATCCACTGGTTAAAGTTCTGGTAATACATATATATAGCGTGATCTTTTCCGTAAACAGACTGCGTTAATTCTACATGTTGACCAATAGCTTTGTCATTTTCTGAGTATAAACCCAAATAGATGCCTGTCGGCGGTTCGAATTTTTCAAGATGAACCAGACGACTTTGAGAAGTGCCTGCCTGACTATCACCTATTGGGTCTTCTAATGTATCCTCAGCATAAAAATGAATATAGGAACGGATCTCATCTGCTCGAACCATATCCGCCGTACCCCAGTCTTTTCCAAGCTTGTTCCAGTAAGTATTCTCGAGTTCATAATAGGTCACTGCACTTGGATAGTCACCAGCACTATCATAATAATGACCGAGTTTTTTTGCCATGAGCGCTGCATTGGTATATGCATCTACTGATTCCACACCTTCGAAGTATTCTAAGGCACTTTTCCAGTAGGGTACAGCCGACTGAAAATCTCCGGCGCTTTCAAAAGCACCCGCCTTATTTAAATCAGACCAAACGGTTGCCGCGTAGCTTAAATTTGCACTCATCACACAGAGCACACATGATAACACGACTGCAATACATTTTTTAGAGCAGTTCATAGCAAAAGCCTCCTCATTCAAACATCTTATACTATACTATGCCTGTTCTCTACTATAGACTACTGCACCATCGATAATCGTCGTTTGGACACAAGCGTCCAGTTCAAAAGGATGTTTATCCCAAATAACGATGTCGGCATCCTTTCCTGGCTTTATTGAACCCACGCGGGCATCCAGCTCAAGAATCTCAGCCGCATTTATCGTGATGGCTTTTAGGGCGTCTTCTTCATCCATTCCTGCTTTAACAGAAAGGGCTGCGCACATTGGTAGGTAGTGGAGCGGAACCACTGGATGGTCAGTCATTATTGCCACTTTGACACCAGCAGCTACAAGTGCACCCGGTGTTTCGAAAGTCAGGTTTTTCAGCTCAAACTTAGAACGTTCTCCAAAGCTCGGACCGACCACTGCACAGAGTCCCTCGGCTGCAATATGGTCTGCAATGAGGTGTCCTTCTGAGCAGTGTTCCAGTGTCAGCTTTACGCCAAACTCTTTTGCAATGCGAATGGCTGTAAATATATCATCGGCTCTATGTGCATGTGCCTTTAGGGGCATTTCGCCACGAATAACCGGTAGTAGTGCTTCCATTTTAATATCGTACTCAGGCATTTTAGATGCATCGTCTTTAGCGCGCTCCAGTTTTTCATTGTAACGCACTGCCTGGGCAAGGGCTGTTCTGAGTTCTGCTGCAATAGCCATGCGCGTCATGGGTGCCGTTTTCTTTTCTGAGTAAACCCGCTTAGGGTTCTCGCCAAATGCACATTTCATAGCAAGTGGACTTTTAACGATCATATCATCAATGCGGTCCCCCACTGTTTTGATGGCCGCAAACTGCCCACCCAAAACATTGGCACTTCCCGGTCCAGTGGCGCAACATGTCACACCACCACCACGTGCTTCTTCGAAGGTTCTGTCCATCGGGTTGATTGCATCAATCGCTCTGAGATGCGGTGTCACAGGGTGACTTCTTTCATTGCCGTCTGCGCCCTCAAAACCAATGGCATCTTCCCACATGCCAAGATGGCAGTGGGCATCTATAAATCCTGGAAAAACCAGCTTACCACCAGCATCGACCACCCTACACCCGTCCGGTGCATCAAGGCCCAGTCCCACTGCTTTAATTTTTCCATCTTTGATCAGGATATCTGCCTTTTCTGGTGCAGTTTCCATTGTGTATGTCAGACCATTTTTAATAAGTAACATATGTATCCCCAACCTTTCTTAAGCTAAAATAACTGACTTATGCCTTTTATGAACTCCAAGGTTCAAAAGGCTAATGAATCGCCTTAATGTGAGTATATCATGACTTTGGTTGACCTGCTTCATAAGTCTGCCTATGCCTTCTAAACCGGTGTTTGACCGCAAAGTCCATGACAAATAGTACCGCCGAATGCATGCTGATGGTGAGTCCATAAAAGGTGTCAATCTCAAGCAGCTGCTTGAAACCGATGAGTGTCTTTTCCAGAAGCTGCAAAATGGCATACTCTGTTGTAAATGTAACCAGCATGTAGCCTAGCATAAGTTTGATTGTATCTTTTAGCCCCAAGTTCAACGCAAAGTACAAGACGATACAGTAAACAACCAACTGAATCAAAATACGTACAGGCGTCATCGGCAAATTTGATGAAATCAGCAGAAATAGAACTGCCAGCACCATAGATGTTAACACAAGCCTCTTTGTATCTATACTCAGTTTCAGGACACTGCATACCATATCCAGTACCGGAAAGAAAGTACCTGTTACCAGTATCAAAAATATCAAGTTTCTTAACACTTGATCCCTCCTCAAATTTTGTCTTACTCCATTATACGGTTGTCTTATATGCTGAACAATACATAACTGGTAATTTAATCAATTTATAATGGATTCGAGACATTTCTTGTATACAAACGAAAATTTAGACCTGTGTCGACACCTTCTATACTAAAAACCCATATATGAGAACTTGACTTCTGTTTAGGATACTTAGGCAAAAGTACGTTCTGAACAAACGCTTTTGATCAAACCCAAGCACGAAAGTTAGGATTTCAATCAATCTCTGGTAGCACTGGTTAATATTCTTAGAAAAACTGGTTATTTATGACAAAATAAAAAGTATATCCATTCAATAAGATATACTGGTTGTAATGAAAATTCCTTGGATTTGAGAGGGGTAGTAAATTAATACGTGTGAACAGTCGTAAAGAGTCTTGAATCCTGCTCAAGCATTGTAAACATACCAGAGCTTTTTAGGATAGAGTCTGTTGTTGTGTCAACAACAATCCAGTTGCCGTCAACATATACTTCGTTCCACGCATGATAGGCGTCAATCCCATTTCTATACCCTTTAACGAGTTTCACTGGGATGCCTTGGCTTCTCAGCATACCTGCAAACAGGGCTGAGTAGTCATAGCAAATACCGGAACCGTCCATCAGGAATTCATCAATATTTGGAACATAGTTGCTGTCCAGAGTGTTGATTTTATCGTAGTCATAGCTAAAATTATCTACGATGTAATTGTACACAGCATCGACTTTTTCCTGATCATTCATGTCTTCATTGACAATACTGCTCACTGTGGCTTTCATCATGTCCGTACTCTCCCAATTGACTGTCTGGGTGTTAGTCAAAAATGGTACGACTGGGGAAGCCATTTTTACATTTGCAGTTGTCTCTTCAACAATTTTGTACTGCGATCCTGAAACATTTTCAAGAACGGCGATTTCATAGTGGCCGTTTCCAAAAGTAAGCGGTACAGTAATCTGATCTTCAACAAGATTGTAAAATACTTTCTCGTCTTCCATCTGAACCATAACTTTCACTTTAGAATCTGCAGCAGAGTATGAAACAGTGACAACACCTTGGTCTGCCGAACTTGTATCGAACAATTCGTCTGCAAAGCTAAAAGAAGCATTTGCAAACGCTACTATCGTCAACAAAATAACCAAGGCTTTTTTCATGCTCTTTCCCTCCAGTAACTGGCTGTCTCAGCTCACGCCAAGACCCTATAGTTTTGCGTCCCAGCCTCGCGACTGGTTTGCCCTTTATGTACAAGGGAAAGAAAAGTCTATTTAGTTTTGAAAGTGCAATTTTTTGTCGGTTTGACTTTTCTTTCGATAACTGGCTACCTTACCGACTACGCCGGGTTAGGCCCTATAGTTTTGCGTCCCGCCCTTTCAGACGGTTTGCCATTATCGAGAAAAATTCATCACCTTTTTATATTAAGGTAAATAAAGATTTTCCCGTGATACAATTCCGGAGACCATCTTTACCCACCCTCTCTTAGTAATACTTTTACCCATTCGACAAAATTCTACACAATTTCCGTGTATTTATTAGATTTTCATCAAACGTGCATCATCCCCCCTAAGCACCTAGCCTGTGTATGGCTTATATTTCTTGGGTACTTATGCTTATATCTTGGTTATTCCCGCAATATAGCGCAATTACGCATACTTTCTGGTATAATTTAGCACACTTTAGAAAAGTGGTTTGACCAGTCCTAAATACATCGAAATCTACAAGGAGGAGGCATTTATGATTAAGAATAGACAACTTGTATTATCCATGCTCACTGCAATAGGCCTGATCCTTCTTTTGACCTGGCTCTCGCACCAACCCAGCGATATTTCAATCATTCAACAAAGAAAGCTCATGGCTTATCTTGAACGCTTTTCCATCAAAACACAATTTGGACCACTTAGAGATTTGATTCACGTTTTCGTCTTTACAGCTATTAGTTTTTTTACCTATATAGGACTGAGTGAATTTTTTGGAAGCAAAGGTTGGAAGCCTTTTCTATCAACATCCACAGCTTTAATGCTTATTGCCATTCTTGATGAAATCCATCAAGAGTTCATAGAAGGCCGCGGTTATCAGTTAAAAGATTTACAGCATGATGGCTTGGGCATTCTCATTGGAAGCTTTTGTGCCGTTTGTCTTCTAAGCGCTGTACAGAAAATACAATCGATTGAAAAAAACGGGTAAAGACACTTCTAAACCGAATAAAAGAGGGTCCTGCATCATGCAGGACCCTCTTTTTAATACGCAACCTATAAATTTAACATCTTTAAAAGCACTTAGTTCTCTTCCCAAAGCACTCTTAGCATTTGAGCAGCTTCTGCTCTTGTTGCTGTTTGAGTTGGTCTGAATGAACCATCTTCAAATCCACCAACTATTTTATGGTATCTTGCAGCCGATACTGCGTCATAAGCATAATCAGAAATTAGGATGCTGTCTCCAAATGGATTGGCTTCCCCAGCCATAGGCGTTCCAGTCATCAGCTTGTATGCTTTCGCCATCATAACCGCCATGTCTTGACGTGTTATTGTTGCATTTGGTGCGAAGTTGCCTTCACCAACACCACTTACAAGGCCATTAATGCCTGCAAGTCCAACCGCGTCATAGTACCATGCATCTTCAGGAATGTCTTTGAAGTTACCTTGTACATCACCTTCAAGACCTACCATATTTACAAGGTAAGCTGCAAACTCAGCTCTTGTAATTTCAGCATCTGGCTCAAATGCACTTGCTGTTCTGCCTGCAGTGATCTTATTAGCTGTCATTTTTTCAATGGTTTCCTGAGCCCAGTGACCTGTAATGTCATCGAACTTCACATTTGATTTAACCACAGCATACTTACTAAAGTGAGGGGCTTCAAATACAGCAACACCATCTACTATTTTACTTGCTACAGGCTCCCATGCACCCGATTCTTCATCGTAAACCGAAACAATCAGTTTATGGGCCTCAGTTTTTAGCATTTCAACAGTTGCTGAAACATCGATTGTCAGTTTCATTTTACCGCCTGTGAATTGTGCTTTTTCAGAACCAGATTTTACTTCAATGTCATATACACCTGATACGACATCAATATCTGTTCCGTCTTCAGCTTCTGCAGCTTTCATACCCACTGTTTCTGCGTCTGAAAGAATGTCACTCTCTACCGCGACCCCTTTTTCAACAAAGTCAGCAAGTACTTCTGAAGGCATTCTGAATGTCAGTCCACCCAAGTTCAGTTCAACTTCCGCATTTGCTCCGCGTAGCGTTTCAACGGTTTCTGCATCAAACTCAACAACCTGCTCTTCATCTGTTGCTTCAAGTGCAATATTAATGACTGGTTTAATGACCTTAGCAGCCTGTGCTAAACCACTTTCAGAAAGGGACTGTTTAAGCTCTTTTGCTGTTTCAGTTGCAGCTTTCAGCGCACTTCCAAGCGTTTCTTTTGTGACAGAAGCACTTGTTGCTTTGACTTCAACTTTACCGGCTTTCTTAATTGCCGACTCAACCAGCTTAACAGCCTTCGCATTCATTGCCGCTGCATCAGCTCCTGCTGTATCTCTTGCTGCTGCACCTTTAAAGGCCGCTTCAATGGTATCTTTAACCACTGCTTTAGCCTGTTCAGGCGTTACATCTGCTTTCTTCAGAACTTCTTGTGCAAGTTCAGCAACTTGGTTTGCCACCTGTACCGCTTCAAAACCATTGAGGTTTTTCGCAGCCATTTCAGATCCAAGTGATTTGGCAATATCAGCCACTGCTTTTGAGGCTTTATCTGCCGTTTGATTCTTAAGTGCGCTTACCATTTCTTTTGCTTTTTCTACATTTTCTGAAGTGTAGTCTTTATCTACATTGACTGGGCCTTCTGGTGTTGCTTCATCGTCAACATTAACAGTGCCTTCGTCTGGTGTATTCGGAGTGGCTGGTGTGTTATTATTATTGCCACCATTACCGCCTCCGCCACCACTGCCACCGCCGCCGTGGTGACTTCCACCACCATTATCTGGTTTAGGCTCAAGATAGTCTGGAAGTTTTGATAACACTTCCATGTTGTCTAGAATCATGAGCGTATCATAACCGCCGTTACCCGCTTGAGCGGTACTCAGAACTTTATCGAGCTCAAACTGGGCTTCAACAGCATTAAGGATTGCATTCATCATAGATGTATAAGCATCAATGGCTGAATCAAGCGAATAATCTGTCACGCCGTCTTTAATGATTTCTTTTAAATCACTTTTCATAACGCTCTTGGCAGAACTGCTCACAGAAAGGTTTACTTCCGTATAGCTGCCTCCGCTATAGCGGTAGTTGTAGTATTTCTTTGTACCTATGCCCTCATCCACAATTGTGTCATAGAACACTTTAAAAACATCAAGCTCTGAGTAAGTTGTACCTGTTACCCAAGAACGGATTTCTTTTCTGAATTCACTTGGGAATGCTCTGTACACGTCCTTAGAAACCGACTGAAGTTCAGGTGCAAGCGCTTTAAAGTCTTCACTGCTTAAGTCCTCTCCTTTAAAGTAAATTTCAGAGAACACATTCCCGCCATCTTCAAGATCAGACATGTCATTAGGAAACTGGTCTAAAAAGGCTTCATAAACGTCATAGATTTCCTCTGTTACAGCCCGCGAGTTTGAACCGAAACCGTAATAGTCCAGTCGATCCAGCTCCTCTTGGGAAAGTTTTTCAACTTCTGCCTCAATTAGTGCTTTTACATCCATTAATTGCAGCCCACTATACATATTGTAAAATGCGCGTGCTGAATCTTCCGTAAGCATGTAGCTGTATTTGACCAGTACATCACTGAAAAGTTCCTCAGATGTAATGCTTTGACCAAATAGCGGCGCTGGCCCAGTAAGTGCCAGGGCTCCTGCCATGCTTAGGCAGATTATGCGTCTTTTCATACTCATGATGCTACCTCCTCAAGTTTTGATAGAACATAATCGTTGAAATGTTTAAGCATAACAGCAATCTGACCGCGTGTAACGCCTTCATCTGGTGCCAATCTGCCGTCGCCCATTCCATTTATTAATCCCAATGCGACTGCGCGTTGCATCGCATTAAAATTCTCAGGTTCAATATTGCTTGCATCATTAAATGCCATGAGTACACTTGGTGTACTCTCTTCCTCTTCCAGATTAAGTACATCTATTGTATCCATAATCAGTTTGACAATTTTCTGTCTTGAGGGTTGCTCATCTGGCTGAATACCGCCATTTTCATCAGCTTGGAGAACGCCCAGTCCTGCCAACTGATTTGCGTAAGTCGCGTACCAATCCGTTGAATTAACATCTGTAAAATGCACAGTAGCTACACTGCCTTGATTAACTTTTTCAGGATCTTCAACCACGATTCTAGAAATCAGTGTAATGATCTCTGCATTTGTAATCGCGGCCTCAGGTTCAAAGGCGGTCTCACTTCGACCAGAAATGATGCCTCTGTCCATAAAATAGCCGACATAGTCTTTTGACCAATGCGTTTTCATATCTGTATATGCTTCCACTTTATTTTCAGCAATAGGTTGTATTGGTTTTGACACAAGCCCTCTGCTACTGAGTTCCGCTGATTTTTTCAGTGTCCCCTGTGGGACCGTTTCTTCTGTGACTTCGATGACTTGATCTGTGCTGTCTTCAACTGTTTGACTTGATGAACCGCCTCCAGACCCACCTGATCCACCACCTGATTTCTTATTGTCTGAATCGCGATCAGATTCACTATGGGTGCCATCATACTTCTGATTAAGCGCTTCAACTGCACTTTTATTTCCATTGGCAGCATGCTCAATTAAATCAATGCGGTCATCTAAATCCCAGCTTTTTAGCTTCTCAATATTCTCCTCAACATCATTATCAGAAATGCCTAAGTCACGCAGCTCTTCTAACTGAGAATCTGACACTTTTTCTTTCCAATTATCTTGAAGACCTTGCAAGCTGTATTCTCCACCCATATTCAGTTTTAGAGAGGATGTATACTTTTCCTTTTGTTCTTCATCTAAATCACTTAGTTTACCAAACACAACATCGATATAGTCTTCATCTAAGCTATAATCCGCAGCAAATGATGACGCTGGTGCCAGCATCAAAAAACACGCCAATGCCGCAGCAATCCACTTCTTTTGCATAGCAGCCTCCTTTAATAATACTTTCTGTACATTTCAAGTATCCATTCTTGTTCTTCTGCCGTGAAGTTGGCATAAAACATGGCTTTTGCTTCCTTCTTTTCCTCAGGTGTGAAGCCACCATTTGACATCTCATAAAGACGGCTTATTTGATCTGAAGTTAGACGACTCATAGCCATGTCATAGGCTTTCGCTTTCTCAGCCCAATCGACTTCTTCTTCAACCTCTTCAACTGAAGGGGTTTCTTCAACAGGTTCTTCTACTTCCTCTTCAATAGCTTCAGATGTTTCTTCCTGAGTGGTTTCAGTGCCCGTTTCAGTCATAGTACTTGCCTGGGCGTCGCTGTTTTCACCATCTTGAACAGCTTCTGTGTTTTCAGAAGGCAGCGCTGTCTGTTCATCCGTATTTTTTTCTGCCGGCGACTCAGAACTTGTACTACTCTGAGTCGTACTACTTTGAGCTGTATTCTCTGCAACCGTATCCTTAACAGATGCTTCATTTTTACCAGCATTTCCTTCTGATGAAGTTGCTGTTTTGCCAGCACCCGTTGGGGCCTCTTCATCACGAACTTCAATAAGAGACTCACCCTCCTGTATAGCTTCATCCGCTGAAGCTTGTCTCTCAGGACTTTCCCCCAATACATCAACCTGATCCATCTCAGACTGCTGCTGATTTTCTGATGATTCGATTTGTACTGATTCATCTTTTTTTGTGTTTGCCTGTTCAGTAAGCTCTTTTTGTCTGGCCATACCAGCCATCATTTTCCCAACTTTGTAATCTATATAGAAAAATGCACTTGCGCCTATCACACACATCACGACAAGAATGACGCCCGATATTTTTAAGAAGCGTTTCACGCTGTAGACCTCCTAAATTTATCAACTAATCTTACAAATCTAGACCGTGTATCCAATTTATGATGCTCACGAATAACCGTCTGAGCATCTATGCGTACTGCATAAGGGTTGCCCTCAGTAAGCGCATCATAATACCTGCCAGTTACCAGCGTTTTTAGACGACTGAGTTCACTTGAAATAAGCGTATCCTGTGTTGAAGCGTGATGAACGTCACTGCCAACAAAATGATACATTTTACAGCTCAAGAAAATTTCTGCTGTATGCCTAACCGCCTTCCCGTAACGCCCTGTCAAACTTTTCAAATTGAGTTGTGCAAGCGCGCCGCTTTCCAAGTACGAATAAAGCATATTGGGATTTTGAATAAGCACGCGATTACGCTCTGGGTGTGCAATAATTGGAGTATACCCCGCTACCATAAGCTCATGGAAAACATGATCCGTATAAACAGGAATATCATGCATTGGAAACTCAATAAGTACATACCGACTCTTACCCATTGTAAGTGCTTCTCCACTTTCAAGGCGCTGTGGCAATTTATGATCCATATAGACTTCTTGGCCTAAGTCAATTTCAAGCGCATACCCCTTAGACTTGGCATAAGCGTTAAGTTCGTGCACCCGCTCTATCAACTGACGGTTATTATAGTCTACATGCCCCGGTATAAAATGCGGTGTAGCGTACATGCACTGTATACCATCTTTTTCTGCCTGATCAATTATCTGCCTGCTCACACTAAAGTCTTCCGCCCCATCGTCTACTTCAAATAGGACATGGGAATGCATATCAATCAAGTGCTTCCACCTGCCTCTTTTCTCTTCCTTTAAAGAATGACCACTTAGACTTTTTCTTTGGCTCATCATGGTAGTAGCCCGAATAGTAGGACTGATAATGATATTTATAGTAGCCCCCCTGATGGACTGGGATTTTATTGAGTACGACACCCAGGAGTCTGGCCTCTACATTGCTGAGCAGTTTCTTTGCATACTCAGCTCCTTTTATATCGGTTTCTCCCGCTGAACATACTAAAATAACACCATCCATTTTTTGCGCGACAACCGCCGCATCTGTAACCATGCCAACTGGCGGTGTATCATAAAGAACAATGTCGAAAAGGGTATCCAGTTGCTGCATGAGTTTTAACATGGCGTCTGAACCCAGCATTTCTGACGGATTTGGTGGCACAGGGCCAGATGTCAGTATGCTCAAATTTTCATATTGTGTACGTTTTAAGTTGTTTTCTACATTTTCAGGATTTAAAAGTGAGTTTGTGAGGCCCGATGTGTTAGAGAGTCCGAATACTTCCTGTTGTCTTGGCTTTCTAAGATCACCATCGACAAGACACACAGACATACCGCTCTTTGCAATAGCCACTGCAAGGTTTGAAATGGTGGTACTCTTGCCTGCACCTGCACCCGGCGATGTAATGGCCACGCGTTTTATGCTTCCATCAAAATTGGAAAACTGTAAGTTGGTTCTAAGTGTCCTGTACGCTTCTGCAACTGGCGACTTAGGATCATCTGTAATAAATAATCTGCGTCTCATTCCTTTGTCCTCCTAGTTCAGCTGCTCTGGTATCATACCAATAACAGGCAGATCCAAAATGCGCTCTATGTCTTCCGGCACTTTTATAGTTTGATCCATCATTTCCATAAGCAGGGCTATAAATACACTGGCCATAAGACCTAAAACGCCTGCAATGGCAATATTAAGTGTAACTCTTGGACTTACCGGATTTACCGGCAAGGCTGCCCTATCTATTATTTGCACATTATTAATTTGCATAATTCTCGATACGTTGTTCATAAACACAAGCGCGAGTTCATCTGCAATTTGCGCAGCCTGTGTTGGATTGATGCTTGTAACTGAGATTTTTATAACTTCCGTATTGTTAAGCAGGGTAACATTCATCATTTGTCTAAGTTGGTCTGTCGATAAATCCAGTTCTAGACGATCAATAACTTCTTTCATAACCACTTTTGACTTTGCGATTTCTGCATATGTACCAATCAGCTTCTGATTGGTCAGTACATCCTGATATGAATACTGGCTGTTTTCGTCATAGTCCGCCGGTTTGCCCAACATCAGCGTCGTAAAGGTCTCGTACTCTGGTGTGATGAAGTAAACACTCACAACCCCACTCACAACCAAAGAAAGGATTGTGACAGCCACAATCATCCAGATTCTTCGCATGACCATATAATACAAGTCACGCAGTTCAATTGTCTCCATTCTTACCTCCCTATATTCCCATTGGTATTGCAGCTATTAATTGCCCATGACACATCAGATTGCCCTTTTATATTAATGAAGGAACGATTTCTGTCGATAATCTTGAAACGCACCTTGCACCCCTTGACCGTACATGGTATTATTTTCTTGTTGTGAAGATTTACGAAATCAGGAGTTTAAACATATGCCGAAACTATCAAGAACAATTAAAAAAGCTTTCAAACTCGCTAGCACAAAAAAGAAATACTTGGAAGTGGATGAGCTGATGACTAAAAAGGAAAAGCAACAGCTTTTTACACTTTTCGCCATTCTCTCGGTTCCATTTCTCATTGGTTTCGCGCTTATGCTAATGAACTAACATACAAAATCAATTATAATGAAAGCTAAGGGCCGAACTGCTTAACAAGCCCATACAACCGCAAATTTGAAATAAGTACCCAAAAAGCTATCCGATTAACCTGCGGATAGCTTTTTTATATGTTTGTTTAACCATTCATTATGCCTATGTCGTTGCCTCACGGTAAACACGCTCAAAACTGCGTTTAAATCCATTCTTTTCAAAAGCTTGATTTAAGCTGTCATTTTCACGTACATAGGTTGGCACAACCACTTCAAGGTAGTCACGCAAATCTTCTGACGTTCCAATTGCAACTATTTCCTGGAGCATATCAATATGACGCATGAGGAACTTATACTCTGGTGCTTCCGGCGAACCCACAAAGATTTTTTGATTGGTTGTTTTATTTTGCTTGATTTCAGCATCCATAAGGAGCTCTTCGTAGAGTTTTTCACCCGGTCTTAAACCTGTGTAAACAATATCTATATCCTTGTAAGGCTTAAACCCGGATAGTCTGATGAGGTCCTCCGCTAAATCTGCAATCCGTACCGGGTCGCCCATATCGAGGACAAATATTTCGCCTCCATCCGCCATGGCTCCCGCTTGAAGGACCAGCTGTGACGCCTCAGGAATGGTCATAAAGTAACGAATTATTTCCTTATGTGTCACTGTCACAGGACCGCCTTCAGCAATTTGCCGTTTAAAGAGTGGAATGACACTGCCATTTGACCCCAAGACGTTGCCAAATCGAACCCCTACGAACTTGGTTTGCGAGCGCTTGTCCATGGCCTGTACAATCATTTCACAAATGCGTTTAGAAGCGCCCATAACATTGGTTGGGTTAACCGCTTTGTCTGTTGAAACCAGTACAAAGCGTCTTACACCACACGCATCAGCGGCTTCAGCAACGTTGAGCGTGCCACAGACATTATTTTTAATGGCTTCTTTTGGAGCATGCTCCATTAGTGGCACATGCTTATGGGCTGCTGCGTGAAAAACAACATCTGGCCTAATGCGCTCAACAATATCAAATATATTGTCCCTGTCTCTAACAGAAGCAATCACGGTTTCAAGCCTAAGCTCACTCCCGTATTGTCTTTTCAGTTCATTTTGAATTTCATAGGCATTGTTTTCGTATATGTCTAGAATAACGAGCTTGCGTGGCCCAAACTTAGCAATTTGCCTGCAAAGCTCTGAACCAATAGACCCCCCACCGCCTGTTACAAGGACTACGCGGTTTCTGATGTAATCACTGATTTCATCCATATTGAGATCAACAGCTTCACGTCCAAGTAAATCTTCAATATTGACATCACGTACCTCACTCATGCCGACTTTTCCATCCACAATTTCCTGTATGCCGGGAACCGTCTTGACCTTAACACCTGTTCTTTTACATTCATCTAAAATTTCTTTTTTGTCTTCTGGTGTTGCTGTTGGAATAGCAAAAATGATTTGACTCACACCATAGCGTTTTACAATGCTATAGATGTCATGTCTGTTTCCAATTACTTTAACACCATTTATGACAATATTCATTTTTTTAGGTTCGTCGTCAATAAATCCAATAAGCCGTCCATAGTCCTCAGGATGGTTACGAATTTCTTTTGAAATCATACCCGCTGTTGAACCTGCCCCAATAACAAGAATGTTTTCCGGTGATTCCTGCTTTAAAATGGACCGGTGGTTTTTCATGCGTCGCAGTACACGGTAGCTAAAGCGGATGCCTCCAATAGCAATCATGTCAATCATGGAAATGAGTACAATGACTGAAAAAGAAAGACTTTCACCTCTTAAGAGCAAGTATATATAACCGCCTACATTCCCGATGAGGGTGGCTGATACAATTTGAATTAACTCTTCTATAGATGCGTATTCCCACAAACTCTTATATAGAGAAAAGTGGTTAAAGACCATGATTTTTATAAGGATGGTGCCCAGGGCTATGCCTTTAAAAATGCCCACGTAATTGAGCGCTGTATGCCACTCATATTTCAAGAGCATTGCAAACCAAACCGATAAAAACAGCGCGAGTGCATCTGCTATAAAAAGCATATATCGTCTTCTGCGTTTCATATTCCTTCACTCCCAAACTGACCCCAATTTATATACATAACTCAAAATACAAAAGAACCGTGCCGTATTTGGCACAGTTCTTATTATATTTGTAGAAATGTCATGTAATTGTAATTTGGGGTGTATTGCCTAAGGGTTGGGGTGAATGACCGAGAAATTCAATTTCCATTTATATAAAATAATCCCTACTAGACCACCTGAGGTATCGATTAGAACATCTTTAACTTGTGGACCTCTTCCTTGAACGAATAACTGATGATATTCATCACTCATGGCATATAGAAGACATAGAAGTATTATCCATTTCATGTTGGCGACACCACTTCGTCTCAGGCATTCGACACAAGTATGCCCAAAACAAGATACGCAAAAAAATGTGCATTCTTTCTCACCACATGATTCAACGTGTTAACGTTAAGTACACTTCTTGGCGCGACTTTTTCAACTGTCGTCATAACCATTTCTGTAACATCCATACTCAAGGCGTTTGAAGCCTCCCTAACTTGAAAAGACAACGTAAAAATGAAGACCATCCACACGACAACGGCCACCCAGGATATAAGTGTTATTGTCTTTTCTTTATCCATATTTCTGCCTTTCATTTTCCAAATTGAATCTTTTTCACGCTATGATATGTAGTTTTATTCGACTTCCTTGGTAGAAAACCGGATGAGAACCATCCTTTATTATACCTCATTGTACAAGCTAATTTCTCAAAAGTTCTTTCAGACAAAAACACGGATCCTATATAGTACACCTATATAGCACAATAAAATTCCAAAAGAAGCTGCACCAGAACCCTATAAAATTAATTTAACCTATTGCACTTGATTCTATTCTACATACTTATGTAAAAGAACTCAGTTCCCTCACCACATGTTATCGGCAAAATTGAAGATAAAACTGGTGACTTCCACTCTAAGTTCAAGTAGATCAACTTCCAGAAAGCGGTAACACTTTACACATAAGCGCTTAAGTGATAAAAGTTCAAATGGCTATGAATACTGCAACTTATGCAGTACAAAACATCCCCCAAAACATCCACATTGATCATTTTCTAAATGCTGTTCCAAATACTCAAAAACTACTGTTTATTGATGTAAACTCCTGTACTTTAACAAGGGACCCTGTTGAATGTGCTTCAAAATACTATCTTCGGCTTGACAACGGTGACGCTATTGAAACAACACAAACTACACATACCTTTAATGGTTTTAGGGATACTGGACGCACGACACATTTTATAGATATTTCAGCCATTAATGCAACTGGTTATGAGTTTTTAAAGACAGAAGAGCTCCGTATTGTTAATGGAAACAGGGCACTTGACACTTTAAATTTTTCAGCACCAGGATTGAACCGCATCTTCCCAGAGGGCTTTTTGGTACTGCTATCAATTTTAATTATGTCAAGGGCATGACTCATTTTGAGTACACAGTAACTTCAAATGGGGATGTTCTTCTTAAGATAACGTATAATGAATTTCGCAAAAACAAATAAGGACATGAGTCCGTGCCGTTTGGTAAAATTAAGGGTTCTACAATAAATGTTGGGGTGGATTAATAATCCACCCCATTACTGTTTCAAAAAATAGAAGTGCACTTATAGACAAAGCTCTTTAAAATGTAAGTTGTCGAGACAAACATTAAAGAAAGGGGCTAAGTTATAAGTGCACAATTATTCTATCAGCAAGTTACTAGGTTTGGAAGGGGTTCGTGTAAAGAATATCTCTCATACCGATACTTCCATAAAACTTTATGTAACAACAGCAAAGAAATCAGTCGTATGCCCTGAGTGTGGAAATCACACTTCTAAAGTTCACGATTACAGGAATCAAGAGTTTAAGGATCTACCGATTAGCGGAAAACAGGCACTAATCATCTTAAAGAAAAGACGATACGCTTGTTCCTGTGGAAAAAGGTTCTATGAGCCATATACTTTCTTGCCCAAATACCAACGCAAGACTAATCGTGTAAGTGCAATGATCTGCGATCAGATGGCTAAATCTATTCCGATTACAACTATTGCAAAAGACTTAGGATTATCACCGACAACGGTTTCTAGAACATTTGACTTCGTGAGTTATCCTAAAATCACACGTATGCCCAAAGTTTTATCCATTGATGAATTCAAAGGAAATGCGGGCCACAACAAGTACCAGTGTATCCTGGTAGATGCTCAGAAAAAACGAATCTTAGATATTCTTCCCGATCGTAGACTTGAACATTTACAAGCTTACTTTAGGTCCATTCCTTTGTTTGAGAGACAAAAGGTCAAATACTTCGTGTGTGATATGTGGAAACAGTATGCTCAAATAGCTCATGACTTCTTTCCTAATGCTAAGATTATAACTGATAAGTATCACTTTGTTAGACAAGTCACTTGGGCTATAGAAAACGTTCGTAAACGCGCTCAAAAGGATATGATTCCTTCCGTCAGAAAGTACTTCAAACGCAGTAAATCACTTATTCTTAAACGAAATCACAAACTTTCAGATACAGACAAAGAGCGTCTTCAAAACATGCTTTTATACCATGATGATCTAAGAACTGCATACCTACTTAAAGAAAAGTTCTACAACATATGTAAAATGGACAAGTACTCTTTGCAGCGCAAAGCTTATACTGACTGGATTAAGTATGCCGAATCGGTCCATATCCCTGAGTTTAAGAACTGTATAAAAGCCTTCAGAAACTGGCATAAAGAAATCCTACATGCCTTTAAATACGGATATACGAATGGTCCTACTGAAGGTTTCAATAATAAGATCAAAGTACTTAAGCGCGTTTCATATGGCTTTCAGAATTTCAACAGATTCAGAAATAGAATACTACATACCTGCAATCACTAATTCTACTCAAACTTCATCGCCAGTCACTGCTGGCTTATTAAGCATGCTTACAACTGACATGAGCTTCTATGCACTTCTTTTTCACTCCAAAAAACAGTAATGGAGTGCGATCTGTTAAGATCACACCCCAACTATTGACTTAGAACCTAATTAAGTCACCACAACCAATCCCTACCAAGGAGGCACAAAACCATGTCCGATAACATTATACAGCTAAATGAACAGGTAATCAAAACCGAGATTAAGGATCTAGTCAGAAACAGCGTAGAAGAAACACTGAATGAGTTGCTAAATCAAGAGGCCGATGAACTGCTTAATGCATCACGCTACGAGCGCTCAAAAGAGCGAAAAGGATATCGATCCGGTCATTATGAACGAAATTTGACAACCACTTCTGGTGATGTGACACTCAAGGTTCCGAAGTTAAAGGGTGTTCCTTTCGAAACCGCCATCATAGAACGGTATCGGCGCCGAGAGTGCTCTGTCGAGGAAGCTCTCACTGAGATGTATTTAGCCGGTGTATCTGTGCGTCGTGTTGAGGATATCACTGAAGCACTCTGGGGGGACAAAAGTATCTCCAGGAACCATCAGCAATCTTAACAAGAAGGCCTATGAGCACATCGAAACATGGCGTAATCGCCCACTCAAAGGTGGAAAGTATCCCTATGTATACGTTGATGGAATATTTTTAAAACGTGCCTGGGGTGGTGAATACGAAAATGTCGCAATCCTTATCGCCATTGGTGTCAACGAAGATGGTCATCGCGAAGTCCTTGGCGCTGCCGAAGGCATGAAAGAAGATAAGCAGAGCTGGAAATCATTCTTTCTATGGCTAAAAAAACGTGGCCTCACAGGGGTAAAGCTTATCATCGGTGATAAAAGTCAAGGTATGCTTGAGTCTATTCCTGAGGTCTTTCCAGAAGCCAAATACCAACGTTGTACTGTTCATTTTTACAGAAATGTTTTTTCTGTTACTCCTAGATTGAAGATGAAAATGGTCACTAAAATGCTCAAAGCCATTCATGCCAGCGAAGACAAATCTGCCGCTCGTCTAAAAGGTGAACAAGTAGCAGCACGCCTTAAAGATATGAAACTTCATCAAGCAGCAAAGAAACTCGAAGACGGTCTTGATGAAACGATTACATATATGTCATTTCCCCTAGAGCATTGGACTCGAATCAGAACCAACAATACCATTGAGCGCTTAAATCGAGAAATCCGCCGTCGAACAAAGGTTGTTGGTACATTCCCTGATGGAAACTCTGCACTCATGCTGGTCTGCGCCCGATTACGCCATGTTGCCGGTACGCAGTGGGGCACAAAGAGATACTTAAACATGAAACATCTTGATCGCATGGAGATTGATCAGGATGAATCTATAGCCATGTAACTTAGGGTTATCATGCGGCTAAAACTTTTTGCGAAAAATTCTTGACGGTACCTTTCCAAATAGATAGTGTCAACTCTTGTGCGCAAAAACCACCAGAAATCCGATAAGGTTTATGCAGCTTTAAGTTTTTCCTCGTAGATCAAACAAATGACCTTCGAGTCTATATAGAACCTTCCGGTTGACCAGTCTTCACTGTACTCGATCAGATAGGAAGTGACTAAGCGTATGTATGAATCGATTGATGGAAAGATTCCAACGACTTTTGTTCTTCTCCGAATTTCACGACTTAAACGTTCGATCATGTTCGTTGAAGCGATTTTTTTAGAATCAATCTGTTCAAAATTGAAGAACTGAAGTGAGTCTTCGATACCTTCTTCTAGTGTCTTAATCGGTTCTGGATACTTACCTTCATAATCATCCATGAATGTGTAGGCATACCTTTTGGTGCTGTCATAGTCAGGTTGCAGCCAGATCTGCTTCAGCTTTGCTGCGAAAATCTTTTTTTGTTTTGCTGGAATATGCGCCATGATATTTCTCATGAAATGCACTTTGCAACGTTGCCAGGATGATCCAAGAAATGACTTCCGTGCTGCGCTGACAAGTCCCTCATGAGCATCTGAAACAACCAACCAGACATGCTCTATGCCACGAGCCTTCAGCTTATCAAACAAAGCAGTATAACTGGCTTCTGATTCTTCATACATGGGTTCAATAGCCAAAATATCACGGGTGCCGTCAAGTTTGGCACCACAAACGACATGTACAGCCATGTTTCTGACATGCCCATTATCTCGGATTTTTTCATACAGAGCATCCACCCAAAGTACGGGATAAACAGCATCTAGATCTAGATCTCGATTTCGGAACTCTTCAACCTGTTCATTCAGCTCTTTTGTGATGTTGCTGACATGACCTTTTGAGATGGAATCAATACCTAGACTTTTGGCCAGTTTCTCGATTTTTCTTGTTGAAACCCCATTGACGAAGGCTTCTTGGATGACGTTCATCAGAGCGGCTTCGGATCATTTTCGCTCTGTCACGAAAAAGGGGATATATGCGCCCTTTCGAGGTAAGCGTCTAATAAGACAGTGTATGTAAATATGATTGAAAAGATGAAATAATAGATTATAAAAATAAGAAGAGCAGACCTCATTTTGAAGTCTGCTTATTTGCAAATTTGCTGTACATCTTCATTCCAAGGAAGGTAATCTTCAAGGAATTCAGGATGTTTGTGGAACTGTACTCCTGGAAGTTCAGAGAAAATGAACTTAAGGTATTTGTATGGTGAAAGTCCGTTTGCCTTTGCAGTTTCAATAATACTGTAAATAGCGGCACTTGCACTAGCTCCTTTCGGACTTCCGCTGAATAACCAGTTTTTTCGACCTATAGTAAATGGACGAATGCTGTTCTCAGCTAAGTTGTTAGAAATCACACAGTTTCCATCCAGCAGATAATTCATGAACTCGTCTTGATGATTCTTTGCATATTTTATGGAATCAAGTGTTTTTCCTTTAGGAAGGGTTTTGCCACCTGCGAGTACTTCATCAATCCATGACCAAAAGGCCTCTAAAATAGGAGTTTCATATTCTAGACGCTGTTTCTTTCTAGTATCTGGCTCAAGGTCTTTTAAACTCTTTTCAATCTCAAAGAGCTTATTACAGAACTGAAGACCTTTGCCTGCTAAAGTGTTACTCGGATTTTTAAGATCGCTTGGTAAGGCCTCTACGAACTTTCTGCGAAGATGTGCCCAACACATACAGCGAGTTACATGAGGCACCTTATTGTATCCTTTGTAGGCATCGGTATGAATATATCCCTTAAAGCCTTCTAAGAATTTTTTCGGGTACGAACCAGAGCGACCGGGCTGATACGCAAAAATTCGGATCTGATGAGCACTCGACTTTGCAGATCCATAAACCCACATGTAGGAGTTTGTTGTGTTCTTACGACCAGGTTCTTTCATAACCTGAAGAGTCGTTTCATCTATATGAAGGTGTGACTGTTCAAGTAACTTCTTATGTAATAAATCTAGGACTGGACCAAGCCAGTCACGAGCAGCAATCATCAGCCAGTTGGCCATCGTTGCTCTACTTAACTTAACGCCAAGAGATTGCCACTCCTTTTCTTGTCTATATAATGGCAGCGCATTTACAAACTTCTGATGTGCGACCCATGCCACTGTACTTGGGGATGCCATAGAATGCTGAACCACAGGATAAGGCATAGGTGCATTTTCAACATATGGAGCACCATTTTTTCTACAACTTCTACATTCATATGAAGCTCTATAATAGTCTATGACTTGAACCTTAGCAGGAATAAACTCAATCTCCGTACGAATGAGTTCCTCACCCATGGAATGTAAACCATCACCACAGATTTCACAGAACTGATCTTCTTCTACAAGGGTACATAGACGTTTTACACGCGGCAAGTCTTTTAGTAGCTCTTCACGTTGTCCTTTGAACTTCTTTCGCCGGTGTGCCTGGACTTGTCTGAGATCTGGCTCTTCAGCATTTTTATCAGTAGATGTTTCTACTTCATCAAAAAATGATAGTTGACCATCAACGATAGAAGAAGTCTTTTCGGAACTTCTGCCATACAGTTTTCTGGTCAAATATTCTACAGTTTCATGAAGTTTATGATTTTCATCTTCTAGATTTGATATGCGATTCATGAGTTGTTCTACTACTAATTCTAAGTCCATAAGCACTCCGTTTTCATGTGTTTTGCCTACTACAATTATAACATTTAGAAACGGTGTAAACAAGTAATTTCAAGACTTCGGCCGCTTACACGCTTGTTTTTATATGGACTTTTTTAACGGCTTTTGGTTGATTGATAGAGAGACCTTCAAGCAACCATCTGAGCTCTTGTTTTGTGATACATTTTACTTCTTCTGGATCATTTGGCCACTGAAACGACCCGTTCTCAAGTCGTTTATACAAGAGTAGAAAACCGTCACCTTGCCAGTAAAGCGCCTTGATCCGGTCTTTGCGACGACCGCAGAAGAGAAAGAGGCTATTCTCATAAGGGCTTAGTTCAAAATTTTGCTCTACTAAAGCTGCGAGACCATCTATCTGTTTGCGCATATCTGTATGACCACAAGCAATATAGATTTTTTCTGCGCGAGATATATCACCTAACATGACTTAAGACCTGTAGAGCAGTTTCTATTAATCTAGGTGTAGCATCATTTGTAAATTCTACTGAACAACCTTTTATCGTCACACGCATGGCATATGGTGAGCATGGTTTGCTCGTGTGAGATGCCGCTTGGTCTTCAAATGTGACTGGAACAATATGATTAACTGATCCACTGCTGATTGCCGGCAACTGATCGCAAGCAGCCTGTCTAACACGTTTTAACCAGTAGTAATATTTAGCCTGATTAATAGAGTGTTTCGTACACCACTGGGCGATGGTTAGACCGCTTTCATTACGCTCACGAATCATTTCAGTCCATTTTTCCAACTTCACTTGCCTAGTTAAAGTAGTACTATCCATGAGTTTTGTCCTCCATAGTAACTTTTAAATCTTTTATAGTTACTTTTAAAGATTTAAAAGTTGTTCTTTAGGACGATTATCTCATGAAGAAACTGCTTCGAAAATACACCGTCTTATTAGACGCTTACCTTTCGAGGTTTTGGAACCATTAGATACATGGTTCCCATTCGAGTGTCAAAACGTCTTGGACGATATCCTGCTCGATAACCGCTGCAAGATCCTGCGCGCTCTGATTTATCAGCGCCAAGCTGGTCTGAGAGCTCAGCTTCCATCATTTGCTCGCATAGCCACTTGAGCATTTCAAGCATGGGATCTTCTTCTGCAACAAACTTTAGTAGCATTTTTTCAAAAGGTAAGGTAGAATTTTGGTAAGCCATCGGTTCATCATCTCCTATTTGGGTTTTCTAGACAATTACCTTTTCGGAGTTACCGGTGGCTTTTCCTTTTTTCATTTACTTTTGCGCACTTTATTTTACGCTATCTATCACTTCACCTGATATTCATATGCTGATTCAAAATTCGACATTGATTTTCAGCTCGATTCAGGTCAATATACAGTAGACAATGAAGCATTTGCAACATCAAATGAATCAGATCAAACAGTTCTGTACGGAGAAACAACTTTTACTTTAAACGTTATCATTAAAAATGTTCCTACACTAAGCGATGCTCTCTCAGGTTACTCTGCAATTTCGTACAAGGATTCAGAAGATATATACAGTATTAATCTTGGGGAAAATGGTCTTTCAAGAAAATAGGACATCGAGAACATTTTCGGTGCTGTTACCACTATCGAGTTTGGAAGCGTTAAAGGTCAGTCTATAGAACCTGATGGCGAAACTTGGTATATAACTGATGCATTATGCAGAAATGAATCAGTTTCTGGACCTAGAGAATTGAAATATAAAATTACATATAACGACGCTTCGGAAATTGAATTTGTTCATAATAAAAGGCCGCAGCAAAATACATCATTGAGTAAAGTATTAGAAGATATAGCCCCAAATATCAAGCAAGTAGAAATACTCGGAGCCGATAACGCTCCTCTCACTGTTGGTAACCAAGCTCAACTATTTGATGATGAGATATTTGTTCCTGCAGAAACTTTATTAAATGCATATGATTTTGATGTCTGGTTCAATACGAGCCTACAGTGTCTTTCTTAAGTTTATGCTATTCTATTAATAACTATCGGTAAGATTTTCCATACCACTAAAACAGACCGAATGTCTTTACGCCAAAATACTTCCTTACCATCATGTATCCAAAAACATTACTAAAACTTACTGCCATCATACTAGCTATAGCAGCTCCATTTATGCCATATAGGGGTATCAGCATTGTATTTAAAATGACATTTATTATTACTGCACCACCAGTTCCATACATATTAAGTTTAGATCTTCCAGTCATAGAAAGCATATACCAAACACTTCCTACAGCGCTATTAACGACCTGCCCTGTTCCTCTGTATAATAATACCTTATCCGCTACTTTGAAATCATCTCCAAAAAAACCCAAAATATATGTGTCAAAGGTAATGATAAATATTAACATAACTACCGCAAGAACCCCTAAGACTCGAGATGTTGATACATATAACTGTTTTAGTTCTTCAACTCGTCCTTCATTATTTAGTTCACTAATCTTAGGTGCAAATACGGTATTTAGAATTGTAAGCATATATGCTGGTAAAGTAGCTATTTTCGAACCTATCGAATAAATTCCAACCGCACTGTTATCAATTGTGTTGCCAATCATTATTGAATCAATATCATTCATTATCCCTGCCATAGCTGAAGACAATAATAAGGGTATAGAATATCTAAACAATTCCCGATCAACATATGGTCTTTCAAAATGTTCTCGATTATAAATCAATAAAATCAATGAAGCAAATGCAAAGCCAAGAAAGTATGCCAATAAGATTTCTTCGCTAATATCTATTAATGTGAACAAATAAAGCAACAAAATTGATGTACCTTGCCGTAGTATACCGTTAAAAATATAAAAAGATCTTATGTGCTGTTTCGATCTATGTATAGAGAAAAACAGAGCGTTGATAGATAATAAAACAAATAAGGGAATGTATTTTATAAATTCTTGTCTATATAAAGTAATAATCAAGCCTATCAGAAAACTAATAAGGATTGTCAATATAAAACTGCCACTGATATAACGATTCTTATTTTTAGGAATAAAATACAATAATCCATTTTTCATTCCTAATTGGCTTACCATTGAGAACATCATCGCAAATGAGAAGTAATAAGTAAATTCTCCAAACTTTGATGCTCCATATAACTTTACTGCTACAAAAGGTAACATAGCAGCAAATAACTTATCTAATCCCATTCCAAATATGGAATCGATTAGTTTCCTAATGAAATTGGATCTTTTATAGCCTTGCTGTGTATTAATATTTTTATTCATAAATGCACTCAACTCACATATTATAATATTTTACGTAATAAGCTAATTAAAATTATCCCAATAAGTAATTTTAAGACCTAAAAGGTTTTCAAGTTCTGCTACATTATTAGAATAATAATTAACTAAGCAACTATGGGTTTCATCGTCAATTTCGACAGAAATAATGTTAGGTTTTTCATTCATTTTGAGAATGATTTGTTTAACATATTGTCTAACCTTTCGTGAAGAAACTAATACTTTTAAAACTGATTTTAGCAAATTATCTTTATGGATAAACTTGCTTATAATCTTGCTCTTTTCTTCTTTTGATTGATTATATTTTTTTGTTATATCAAAGTTTAAATCTTCTAACCCAAGAAAGCCGTTTAACTCTTCTTGTACTTTTATAGGGTTTTCGATTAATTCTTCAAATATTATTACTTGAACATTCGATCCAAACAAATCTTTGTAAGCTTTAACCCTCTCATAGTACAGTCCAGTTTCTAATTTTGGTAAAGCCGTTTCTGTATTATCAATAAATTCTTTCAATGAAATGTTTAACCCTTGTCTCTTTGAGTACATTTTATAGTAAGAAATCAATCTCTTAATGGGATCCCTAAGCATAATAATAATTTTAGAGTTAGGATTATAATCATGTATCTGTTTCGCTACGTCATAATAGCTAAGATAGCTTACTGATGCGTCTAAGTAGTATCGATATGGGTTTTCTAAGTCATATAATCTCTCATATTCTTCCAAAGACTTCACTCTATCAAACTTTGTTAAACTCATTATATCTGTAAAATACCATGGTTCTTTAAGGTCTGGACAAAATAAATTATCTGAATTTTTCAAATAGTTATACATAGAAGTGGTTCCAGCCTTAGCTGCTCCTACTAAAAACAAATTTACTTTATTTTTTTTCATGAATTATCACCTATCTCCATATTTTTGTATATTTTAGGTCTGCTTACAATATTGATAATTAAACCAGTAAAAATCCAAAACTTTATATCTGTTAAATATGAGCTACTAATCATCAGATGCACAAATCCTAAGCTGATCCAGATTGCAAACATTTCATACTTTACTTTTTCCTTTATGAGCAATCCGTTAATAATTAAAATACTTAAAGCAACGATAAAAATTGAACCCATTGCAATCCCATAATTTCCTAATAATTCTAGGAATAAATTATGTGCATAAGCATTTTGTCCATCTAAAATTCTTCTGTCTCCTCCTATTCCAATGCCAAAGATCGAATTGTTTGTGAATTCTGTAAATACTTTCTTATAAATCGTATCCCTTCCACTTAAATATACTTCATTACTTAAGAAAAGTTGTAAACTACGACTTTTAATGCCAAAGTTTAAAAGAATTAAATACATCTTCTCAAAAATTCTATTGAGATTGATGTAGCTTATAAGACTAATACCAAATAAACCAGTATATGTTAGCACTTTTCTAATTGTCAACTTATTTTTTAATTTAATAATCTTTAGTAATACGAATACAATTACACATAAAACTGCACCTCTAGATCCTAATGCTAAGATTACTAACAAAGAAAGTCCTAAAAATAAAGCAACCTTAATTGATAACTTATTAAATAACTCATCTATAAACATGATAGTCGGTAAAAGCATATAATATGACAAGGATATACTGTATGTTCCAGCGGAAGATTTGCCAGAAAAGATTAGAACACCTAGAAGAACCCCCAAAATAAAAATTACGTAGCTACTCTTTTTCATTGTCTCCTTAAGTATTGAAAAATCACGAATACTAAAACTATAGATAAATGCTGGTAAACTCATAAAGAATACTGGAAATAATAAGTTCATCATGTAGGCTCTATTCTGAGGGAAAATATAATAATGAAGTAAAAATATAAAAGATGCAATAAAAT
The DNA here is from genome assembly GCA_963676345.2 of uncultured Acidaminobacter sp. Taxonomy (GTDB): domain Bacteria; phylum Bacillota; class Clostridia; order Peptostreptococcales; family Acidaminobacteraceae. The sequence goes on along the minus strand of CAXXTS010000006.1, from coordinate 453,568 downwards.
AAACCTGAATAGATTTCACTGAACTCCTCTTTAATACTACAGGCAAAGCATATAAGAAGGCTAATCCAACAAATCCTTTTGACATCAATTGAATCGTTGTTGTAGTAGAACCTCCAATTAAATTGAAGTATACGAGAATGAAATATTGAATTGTTAAAACGACGAATGACGCCATAAGTGCAATACTAATTTTCAAATCAGCTTTCTTATTATTTTTTCTTAATAATTGACTTGATTTTATTTTACTCTTTCTCGCATAAACTAGCATACTTTACTCCCATCTTATTACCTCGAGTACAATTTTCATCCCCAAGATTTTGTGTATTCTAATTACCTTTCCAATTAATTGATTCGCCTGCTTATACGATCCGTTCTTCCTATTAATTAACCAATTCGACGTCTTTTTAGAATACATCATTCCGTCTTTATAGCCGAAATGTAGTAACCTAAACATCTGCATGACATATTTATTATATACTCTGAATACTGATCCAAAATTATATCCACTATTATCTTGAAGTTTCCTTACATACCTTATTCTATCTTCTCTTTTTCTCCTAGCCTCTTCGATATCAACACTAGGAAAATTAAATACTCCACCTAGTACTATAAAATCTTTCTCTTTGAAAATCGATTTTCGGTAACTAAACTGACATTCATCTTTTCTGATAGTCTTAATTTTTCGATCTTCATAATCATAGACTTTCACTTCCTTGATATAATCACCGATACTTGAGTTGTGCATCTTCCCTCGACCAGCATTCATTGCAACAGCTCCGCCTAATAACGCAGGTACAGAAAACAAATACTCAATACCACCATAACCATCATTATTTATTTGGATTATTAACTTTTGCAAAGAAACAGAAGCACCAATGTAATAGTTTCCTGCTCCAAGATTTTCAATAGATGAGTCCATCAACTTTAGACAAATTACAACATCAAATTCTTTTTGATCGTTTATTAATAAATTTGATCCTCCGCCTAGGATATACTTCTTTTTATCATTCATTGCATTTAATATTTCTATGAGTTCAGAACTATTTTCAGGAAAGTATATTTTTTTTGCTATGCCACCAATCTTAACTGTTGTATACTTTTTTAGGCTTTCATTTTCAAGAATTTTCACATCATCACCTCTAGTTCGAAAAAATTGCTTGTTTCAAGAAAGATTTAGAACTAGCAATATATTTCGAAATTCTCTGTTCTACGAGTTGGAAATCGATTGGCGAGACCACATCTTCAGTAGTCATATTACACGTCAATATTCTATCCTCAAGACCTGCAATTTTTAAAATATTTAATACTCTCTCGTCTTTACCACGATCACCTGTTAAAACAGCAACAAATGGGATGTTCAGTATTATTGACATCGCTATACAATGAAAAGAAGCTGATACAACTAATTCAGCATTTGCGATTGTTTCAACAAACTCAACTGGTGAAATAGAATAGCTGACATTTACCTGTTTACTAATAAAGTCTTTTATTGTCAAATGTCTACTGATTTTATAAACTCTTTTATTATTCATTGGGTATGATGTTTTTTGAAGAAAGTCTTCCCATTGACCCGATCTATTAGTATATGCGAACACATATTTTTCCCTAGCATTTGATTTATTACATAAAGATAACCACTGATTTCTATCAAGCAGAAAAACAGGATCCAAAACTAACTCCGCTTTTCTTCCAGTCAAATCATGTATTAAATTAACTCCAAATCCTTCACGTGTAGAAAGATATTTAATTTTATTTAGATTTTCAATATATTTATCTTTTAAATTTTCTGGAATATTTGCTAGTCCAAAACTTGATGAATAAGAAATTTTTCGTTTATCATCTTCGACAAAGTTTAGAAGAAAAGAGAAATCAGCGCCATTGTTTTTATAATTCCAAACCTGATCACTACCAACAACAAATTTATCATATAGCCCATTTAATTCTCTCGCTTCCTCACTACTAGTAAATTGTTTATCTGTACATACTAAATTTTCTCTATAAAAATCTATGAATTTCTTTCTTCTACTGCTCATAAATAGAGAACCAACAAAGTATTTTGCGGAAGAAACCATCTTTTTTTCTTTAAGGTTTTTCTTTGCGTGTTCAAACATGTTGTACGCATTTTTCCTATACTCATTAACATAATCAATTATTTCACAATCTACACCTAAATCTTGTATTGCTTTTTGAGAAGCATACACTTGTAAAGCTGCTCCATAGTTTATTGCGTTATGAAAGGTCAATAAAGCAATCTTCATATTAGTTTTTCCCCTCTTTCTAGTGAAATTACATAGAATCCTTCTAACTGATTAGTAATACATTTCCAATCAAAATCATCACACTTATTTATACAATTAGCAGAAATCGCTGAATAATTTTTTATTATTTCTTTAATACACTTTGAAATATATTCTGGATTCCTACTTGGAACTGAATATCCTACGCATCCATCAGGATAAATACCATCAAACCCTTGTCCTTTCGAATATACAACAGGTAAACCTTGTGTCATCGCTTCTGCATATACTCTACCAAATGATTCATGAATTGACGGCATAACATATACATCATTTTTTCTATATATTTCTATCAATTCTTCTTTTGGAAGATAATCAATTACATTAGTGTAATGAGATTGTGTGATTTCTTTTTGAACCTTATGATCCATCACTTGCCCAACTACTGTAAAACTTACTTGATATCCTTCACTTTTCAATATATCTAAAGCTTTTATTGTAGTAATTATGTTTTTATTTTCATCTATCTTCCCTACACACAATACGTTGATTGTTTTACTATCATCTATAGTCTTAATCTGATATTTGTTTTCTAGCCAAAATGACTCAAGGCCGTTTCTAACAACTGAGGATTTATCTCTTATCGAACTCTTCAACTTATTCATAACATGATTATCAATAAACTCATCTCTATATGGTTCTGATAAAAATAGCACCCCTGCTGCTTCATTTACGATCTTATTAGCAATATTTTTAAAAAAAGGAATTTTCAAAAATACGTTAATATCTGTATTTCGAACCGATACTACATATGGAAGTTTATATTTTTTCTTGAGATTATAACAAACATATCCTCCATTAAATAATGTATGCGAATGGACCATATCATATTTATTAACAACTTCAGATTTAATCAAGGCATTATAGAATTTCCTTTGTTTATGGAAGTAGAAAAATCTATCCCATTTATTAAAGCATTCTTTATGAATAACTGCATTATCCATGATCTTCTTGTATTTATCATCTATTCTTGCACCCTTGACTACTGCATTAAATGCCCTTACTGAATGACCTAGATTTTCAAACCTATCCATCGAATCTCTAAAAATCATAGCTCTATGATAATAAGTACACAGGTATAATATTTTCATTCTATAATCTCCAATAACTGTATCCTTTTTCTTCAATCGCTTTTTGATCCAGAATGCTTTTAACATCAATTAGCACTCTTTCTTTATTGTCAAAATCTCCATATAATGCATCTATGTCATTCCAACTCATCTTTTTGAAAGTATCGTGAGCCACTGCTAAAACAAGACAATCTGCATTCTCCACTTCTTTGATATCAGTCAATTCAATAGCATATTCATGTTTAGCTTCATCAGCGTCTGCCTCTGGATCCACAACGATCGGTTCAATCCCATAATCTCTAAGACTATCAATAATATCTACAACTTTGGAATTTCTAGTATCTGGTGTATTTTCTTTAAAAGTAATTCCTAGTATTACAACCTTGGCTTGTCTTACTACCTTGTTCGCTAAGATAAGTTTCTTTATGATTGCATCTGCAACGAATTTACCCATACCATCATTTATTTTTCTACCCGATAAAATAATTTGACTGTGATACCCTAATTTCTCTGCTTCATAAACAAAATAGTAAGGGTCTACTCCAATACAGTGTCCACCAACAAGACCTGGAGTGAATCCAAGAGCATTCCATTTTGTGTTCATAGCCTCAACGACTTCTTTTGTGTCAATACCCATACGATCAAACACCATTGCAAGTTCATTCATAAAGGCAATATTTATATCACGTTGGCTATTCTCAACCACTTTAGCTGCTTCAGCAACCTTGATAGATCCGGCTCTATGAACACCCACTTCAATTACTAACTCATATACTTTCGCGATTTCATCAAGACTTTCTTCATCCATACCCGAAACTATCTTTATGATATTCTCAAGTCTATGTACTTTATCTCCTGGATTAATTCTCTCAGGGGAATATCCAATTTTAAAATCAACCCCACATTTTAGTCCTGATTCTTCTTCTAATATTGGAATACAAATATCTTCAGTTACTCCAGGGTAAACAGTTGACTCATAAACAACAATAGCCCCAACAGTCAAATTGCGTCCTACTATTCTACTTGCCCCTTCTACAGGAGAAAGATCCGGTGTCTTGTCTGAATTAATAGGCGTTGGTACAGCTACAATATGAAATTTTGCTTCTCTTAATTTTGTTTCATCAGCTGTGAATTCAACAGTGGCATTCCTGATTTCTTTATTACCAACTTCATTTGTTGGGTCAATTCCAGATTTATATAAATCAATTTTCTTCTTGTTAAGATCAAAACCTATAACATTAACTTTTTTAGCAAATGCAACTGCTATAGGCATGCCAACATAACCAAGACCAACTACTGAGATTTTTTCTTTCTTTTCTACAATCTTGTCATATAATTTCATAATGATATACGCTCCTTATTTATACATTCTCAATAACTTCAGTTAGTTTATTCGTCAACTTTTTAAAATCAAATTCGTAAGAAGCCTTTCTTGCGTTCTCACCCATCTGTTCAGCTTTTTCATTATCTTTACATGCTTCGAGTATGATTTCTGCAATTTTTTCTGGATTCTGTTTAACAGCACTCAAACCACAATTGTATTTTTCAAGTACGCTATAACCAGTTGTATAAGTTTGTATTACACACCTACCAGCGGCCAGATACTCAAAAAATTTATTCTGGCTTTGTCCGTATTTATCGAGTGAAGTGCTAGAATTATGCAAAATATTTGCATAAGACTTTTTTAAAATTGAGGGAATCAATTTCTTTTCAACTCTGCCTTTAAAAACTACATTGTTTATGTTCTCCTCTTTGCATCTATTCTCCAGCATCTCTTTCTCATCGCCAGATCCATAAATTAAAAATCTAACCTGTTGATCTTTCTCTTGAACTAATTTTGCTGCTTCTAATAAAAGTCCTAAATTATTAACCTTTCTAATCGAACCTGCATATACTAAATTCTTATAATTATTGCTGTTCAAATCATTATCGTTGATCTGGTTTTCTTTGGAATTCCTGTCAAAAGAATCGATTATTACTCCATTGCTTATATGCTTAACTTTACTCAAATCAATCTGTTCATCCCAACCTTGATCAATGATATATTGACTTCCACCTTCCCAAGTCATGATAACTGAACTTGCCTTTTTATAAATCCATTTTTCGCCTTGGTATAACAACTTAGCGATAAGATTTTTTCTCTTTAATGAACCATACGCTACTATACTCTCAGGCCACAGATCTCTAACCTCACAAACACAAGGGATATCAAACTTCTTAGCAATTTTAATTCCTGCAACTAGCGTTAAGGGATGTACACTCGAAGCTAGAATCACATCAGGTTTCCCATTTGACTCCGCATACATCTTCGCAGTCTTAAAAAGCCCTCTATAAAACGAAATCATATTTAATACTCGTTTTTTGCCATTTCCTTTATACTCGGGAGTATCTACAAACACAAAAGGAATATCATTCACAGAGTCTGTAGAATACTGTTTCTCGTTAGTAGCAATATGAGTATCTGAGAAGTGGTTAGTAGAGGCACAAAAAATTGTAGGGTTGTACCCTTCTTTTATAAGATTCTCTGCAAACCAATAATGCCTACCCGCTTGATCAAAAAACATATTTGTCGCATAATGATTCCAAATCCAAACATTCTGCCTCATCTATCAGCTCTCCTCACCGGAACCCCAACATATGTCCCAGGTTCAGTAATATCCTTAACCACCACAGCCCCTGCTCCAACTTTGCAACCACTGCAGATGTTCACGTTATTGCTTACAACACTGCCTATCCCTAACCATGTACTCTTACCAATTCCTACACTTCCTGCAGTCCTTACACCAGGAGAGATATGCACATAATCTTCTATGACATTGTCATGATCTAAACTAGAACTTGTGTTGATGATACAACCCTTACCAATTCTACATGAGCTATTAATAACAACTCCTGCCATTACTGCTGTCCCAATTCCAATCTCAACGTCGGTACCAATAACCGCACTCGGATGAATCAAACTCACTAAATTTAACCCTTCCTCAATCAATCTCTCTTGTACCTTCTCCCTCGTTGCATTGTTTCCAATAGCAACAAAGAAATCAGCTTCATCTTTATATGTAAAAGCATCAATAGTCTTACCGATGACTTCTAACCCCATAGATGTTTTAATAAACTTGTCATCATCGAGGAATGCGATGCTTTGCCACTTATTCATTTTTATTGCGATGTCAGCAACAACCTTACCGTGTCCACTGGCACCAATAATAATCAATTTGTCTTTCATGAACAGTGCATTCCTTTCTGACTTTGTGATTTATAAATTGAAGTTTAGTTTTCTGAATAATAAGCTGAACCTCTAAAGGGCTCCATCGTAACCGATGTATCTGAACTGATTCCTTCTTTAACAAAAACCTTCTTAATCGTAAGAAAAATAATCTTCCAATCGTCTATAAAGCTCACATCATCTACATACTCAACATCAAGATTAAACTTATCTTCCCAGCTAATAGCATTACGCCCATTGACTTGAGCATGTCCAGACAGCCCAGGTCTTACTTCATGTCTTCTCTTTTGATGTTCATTATATAAGTCCAAGTATTGAATCAGTAAAGGCCTCGGTCCAACAACACTCATATCACCCTTAAGGATATTAAATAGCTCCGGAAGTTCATCTAAACTTGTAGACCGTAGCATCCTACCAAACTTAGTAAGCCTAACTGAGTCTGGAAGCAGCTCTCCATTTTCGTCCTTCTCATCTGTCATAGTTCTGAACTTATACATAGTAAATATCTTCTCATTCAGCCCAGGTCTTTTCTGCTTAAACAGTACCGGACTACCCAGCTTAAATCTTACTAACACCCCAACGATTATAAGCACAGGACTTAAACCAATAATTGCAATCAAAGACAAAACGAAATCCATTGGTCGTTTTAAGTACTTCACATATATTCCTTTTGAAGTAGAAATATCAATTCTTTCTTCAATATTTTGTGTAATTGTATTTTCAGTCATAAGCCGTCACTCTATTCCCACACAGATTTTATTAATCCGCAAATTCTCTCAAGATCCTCATCCGTCATCTTCGTGTCAGATGGCAAGCACACACCATCCTCAAACAACTTTTCGCTCACATCTGATCCAACATAATCATACTCAGCGAAGAACGGCTGCATATGCATCGGCTTCCAAACAGGTCTTGATTCAACATTTTCTTTCTCAAGCGCTTCCATCACATCAAGAGGTCTTACTGAACCATTCAGTGTCATTACACTCAGCCAGTAATTCGGCTCATTCCAATCATTGATAGGCATAAACTCTACGCCCTCTAACTGACCAAGCTCTCTCTTATAAAATTCAAAGATGTATTTCTTCTTAGCCACTCTCTGATCTAATACTTTCAGTTGTCCTCTACCTATACCAGCAACAATATTACTCATGCGATAGTTGAACCCGAGTTCGCTGTGCTGATAGTGCCTTGCTGCATCTCTAGACTGTGTTGACCAAAATCTGACTTTTTTGATTTTTTCTTCGTCATTAGAAACCAGCATGCCACCACCAGATGTTGTGATGATTTTATTTCCGTTAAAGCTGAATATGCCATATTCACCAAATGTTCCTGTATGTTTGCCCTTGTAATATGCACCAAGAGACTCAGCAGCATCTTCAATAACAATTGCATTGTGTCTGTTGCAAATTTCCATCAGCTTATCCATATCAGCTGATAACCCGTATAAATGTACAATTAGAACCGCTTTTACCTTATCGCTGTACTTCTCAAAAGCTGCTTCAAGAGCTTTCGGATCCATATTCCAAGTTTCATAATCACTGTCGATAAAGACTGGCGTAGCATTCTGATAAATAATCGGATTCGCAGTTGCCGAAAATGTTAAAGTTGGACAAAGAACAATATCCCCTTCGCCAACGCCAGCCGCTTTAAGCGCAAGGTGAATAGCCCCAGTACCTGACGTCATAGCTGCAGCATGTTCAGAGCCTACTTTAGCAGCAAGTTCTTTTTCAAACTCATTAACATTTGGACCAAGTGGCGCAATCCAGTTTGTATCAAAAGCCTCTTTTATATATTGCATTTCATAGCCTTCATCACTCATATGTGGTGAAGCCAGCCAAATTTTATCATTAGCCATTCTTCATTCACCCTTTCCTGCAATTTCATATGCCGACATTCATCCTGTGTCTTAATCTATTTTGAACATATTCCAACAATTAAACATCCCCACAAAAAAAACACCCCAAAAATCACACCACAAATATGATCTTCAAGATGCTTTTACATCTCGTACCTAGTTCCCCACCGCAAGGTGCATGTTCATCTGCTCTAAAATGCAGTCCTTCATTTCATCTCGCTTGAGGGCAAAATCCAGGGTCGCTTTGACGTAGCCCGCCTTTGTGCCAATGTCATACCGGCTCCCTTCAAAGTCAAGACCATACACACGCTGGTCGTGAGCCAGCATGTTGAGGGCATCGGTTAGGGGCACATCTGTTGGTGATGCCTGGTAAACCGCCTCAATATAATCAAAAACTTCTGGTCGAAGGACAAACCGTCCAACAAGGGACATGCAGCTTGGTGCTGCCTCAACCTGAGGTTTTTCTGCAATGGACTTCACATCATAAAAGCCATCTTCATTCTTTTTCCCCTCAATAACGCCGTAGTTTGAAAGAGCGTTTTTGGGTTGTTCTCTCAGTGCAAGAACAGAATGACTGAGTAGCTCATATGCATTCATAAGCTGTTTAATACAGGGTTCACAGCTTGAGTCTATGAGCTCGTCTCCATAGAGGACTGCAAAGGGTTCATTCCCAACAAAAGCACGGGCTTTTAAGAGCGCATGGCCTGATCCCAGTTCCTTCTTTTGACGTATAAAATGTATATTTGCAAGGTCTGATACAGACAGTGTTGTTTCAAGCAGTGCCTGATCATCTTTTTCTTTTAATGTTGTTTCTATTTCAAAGGCATGGTCGAAGTGGTCTTCAATCATACTTTTGTTTCTGCCTGTAATAATAAGTATTTCTTCAATGCCCGCCTCAACGATTTCTTCAACGATGTACTGAATCACCGGCTTATCCACTATGGGTAGCATTTCTTTAGGAATGGCTCGCGTGGCAGGCAAAAAATGTGTTCCCAATCCAGCTGCCGTTATTATTGCTTTTTTAACCTTCATCACGTCTCAACTCCCAGTCTTTAACACATACAGCCCATAATAGGTTGGAGAAGGCTGGGCAAGCCCTCTCCGGGAATATGGGACGTTCGTGGCTGCCAAGCAACCACTCACAACTAGTAGTATAATAAAGTGACTATAGTCCTTTTGAAATTTGCCGCCAGTAACCACTATGGCATCTTATATGTCCGAAATTGGACCTGTTTACCCAAAATATCGAGTATATTTCCAAATATTAAACCCCTGTAAATTTAGGCCTATTTGCATTAGGCTTTTTACAGGGGTTGATTTATATATTTATGTACTGCGCAGGTCTGGTGGGAGTCAAAGATCATATGGTTCTCATTGAACGTTTACATTACGAGTTATAATTTTTTAGTGTTATGATTCTTGGGGTTATGCTTACCCTATTACTCAAAATTCATAAACCCAATATCAAATTTCCCCTAGCTGCACCATTTCCGTATAAAAATAATCGACACCAATCCACCATCTTGGGTCTTCTGCATAGACTTCATTGAGTGCCTTAACCGGATGGATTTCATAAGGCGCCTCAGCCATGATATTGCGTATGGTATTGGCCGCTATTTCTGTACTGTCTCTCAGGCTGGTATTATAGTCTTGCCAGCTGACATACACATTGTAAGGATTGTTTATAATGCGTCCTGAACTGACAGACCCTTTACGTACAAAGGACTGCTCTTGACCGACAATGGAGAACAAGAGTCTTGGATCAACGTTTTTTTCCATGCCCACATCTATGACAATTTCAAAGTAGGGTGATTCCGCTAACATAGAGTTATAAGATTTTAAGTAAGCTCGAACACCCGCCCAGTTTACATGAGTATACGGAAAGGGATTATAGCGTTGGTCATGCTCCTGACTGGCCTTCTCTTTTTTGAGTTCAATAAAATGCTTTTCATCTTCAATGTCCATTGCCTTCCATACCCTAGCGCGTTCATTCACCGGGGGGCTCTTATCGAGGGTAAGTCCAGAATAAACTTGACTCGACTTATGATTTACCTCTGTAACCAGATGCACTGATAAAATAAGCATAAAAGCGAGACTTGCGGTCTGCATTATCTTTTCTGTTTCTAATTCACGTATCCATGAACCACACTGTGCGCTGGCTGATTTAATACCCAACCGAGCACGTGTCAAAGTCTGTATAAAAAGCGCTCTATCAGGACTTAAAACCATATTGTTTCGAAACGTCTTATAGTGCTTGAGTATTTTCATTGCCCTATGCTTAATATACGCAGAACCTGTATGCATAAAATCAGACTCTGCCCTTTGGTATTCAAGCTCCGCCACAAAAGTTTCTTCTGAGCTCTTTTCTAGTCCTCTTTCTATACTTTCCTTCAAATGGTATAGCTGATTGCGCATGACAAGGGCCTTCCTGCTTTGCTCTTTAGAAATCCCCTCTTTTACCGCTTCAATTTCGCTCAAAAGATATTTTCTAACAGCCAGCTGGATTGGACTTGTAGCAAATACGTGTTTTTCTTTTTCTGGGTTTACTTCAGAAAGTCTATGGTCTGGACGTTTATTTCCACACACATCAGCAAGCCATTCTCTGCACGCTCTGTGGGTATCTTCGGATACATCGCCAAGCAGAATACATGATGTATGTAAGGTAGAGTCCAGCATCTGCTTATGGGTCAAACCGCTTTTAGGAGATTCAAACAGGGCCTTGGTAAGCTGGTTGAGCACTTTCTCATAAACCTGTTCTTCAGCAATCTCAATCATGTATTTCTGGATTGCCATGCGCAGGGCATGAGAAAATACACCCTCCAGTTCTTCTTGAGAATCATTGGGGTTTTTCTTACAGATATACAGCCATATTCTTTTTATAGCATCTACTTCAATCAGATGCGTCTCGGATAAAGCCTTTCCGATTGACATTCAATCACCCTGCCTGTTATGCGCAGTATTGTTCCAGCTTCCCATAGCCTATACCCACGGTTCCCTTATAAAATCAGCCATCTTGTTCTAAAGAATCCGTTTACGCATGTTTAAGATGATAAGACAGCATGTAAAAATGTTTTCAATATGAGAGGGCTGCCAATAAGCAGCCCTCCATTAATCATTCATCTTCACACACATATCATTTCAGTTTTTTCAACTCAACTTACATCCACTTAAGGGCCTTCAGCATTTTATAAACCATAACAGCTGCTTCGGCACGTGTCGAGTTTTGTTTAGGTGCGTATTTTTCTGTTGCCACATCTTCCAGAATACCCAAGGCATCTGCTTTAGCAATAGCTGGAATGGCCCAGCTGCTCATTGCACTTGTATCTGTGTAAGACATGGACACATCGAGCACACCTTGGTCTGTCAGTTTTCCAAAAGCGTTCATGATCATAACCGCCATCTGCTCACGATTGATTGGATCATTCGGATGCATTTCGCCATTATATCCGCTCATAAAACCATTGGTCACTGCCAGTTTCAAGACGTCTTCATACCATTCACCATTTACATCTGCAAACTCAAGGGTTTCATCTGTCTCAAATGCTTCTACCGCCTGACATAGAATTGCTGCAAACTCGGCTCTTGTAATATCTGCATTCGGTTTATAGCTGCCATCACCATACCCACTGATGACACTTCTTGATGCCAGCGTTTCAATAGCATTTTGAGCCCAGACCGCCTCAGATGTATCTGTAAAGGACTTCTCTACATTCATCGCTGTAAAATAACCCAAGGTATCTGATTTGAATGTCAGTGTACCTGTTTCAGGATTATAGAAACCGCCTGCTGCTACCCACTCATTTGTTTCTGGGTTGAACTGGTATGCAATCAGGGTTTCTGGATTTGTAATAGCTGCTGCATCCACCTTCATTTCAACCTCACGCATCATAGGCGCTAAATCGGAATCCGATGAAAGGGATATAATATCAGAGGCTGTTTTAACCGCGAGCGGTACAACACCTGAATTTGGTGCAAAACGTTCAAACTTAATATTATTTTTCAAAGCATCCACCGCTCTTGCAGCTTTCATTTTCAGTAAGCCATTTTCAAAACTCAGGGTGCCTTCAAATGCGCCTTGTGCCACAGGTTCTTCTTTCACAACAATGGTTGAGCTGCTTCCACCACCTGATGAACGGTGTTTACCGCGATCATCGTCTCGGTTTTTATCTTTGTCCCGTCCTGACGATGGTTCTTCAATTGTAAATGTCGTGCTGTAGACAGCTTCATTCCCAGCTAAATCCACTGCCTGAACATTTACTGTATAGGTGCCGTAAGCACTAAAGCTTTGTCCAGATGTGATTGCCGTTTGTCCACCGCCATTATACTGAATACTTGCCTGCACACTTTCTAGGTGTGTATCTCCTGCGCTGAAATTGACAGATACAGCTGAATGATTTACTGCACTGAATCCACTGACTGTAATTACAGGCTTCATTTGATCGATTGTAAATGACTTTGTAAGAGATGCAAATTTTCCATTACGAACCGCCGTTGTCTGAAGCACATAAATACCATCTTCAGAAAGTGTATCGCCACTTGCAAATGTAAGGGCTTGCCCATCTTTTTGAAGTGTTATGCTCAGGTCTGTGCCATCTGCCGGTAAAACACGGACGACTGGACGCACGGGTTCATTTGAATATGAAGTACTTTTCAAACCTTCAATAGTAAGCTCCGGTACTTCTCTGTCAACCGTAAAGGTCAACTTCGCAGTCGCAAAATTGCCCGCCGCATCTTCTGCAGTCACACGGAGTTCATAGAGGGCGCTTCCTGACTGTGTTGATGTTGCCAAGGTCTTTCCATCATTAAACGTAAATGTATCTTCTTTAATACCGTCTTTATAAAGGACAGCCTTCCATGTTTTTAGATCATTGTTCTTCACATTGACAGACAAGTTCGTATTAGATGCAAGTACATCGCCTTCAGATGCACCTCCAATAATGATTTCAGGTGCCGTTGTATCCTTAACAATTTTATGCACAGCTTTCTCAGATGCATTGCCTGCTTTGTCATAGGCTGTAAATTCAAACAGGTTTTCGCCTTCTTCAAGGGTCAACTCAATATCAAATGATGCAGATGTCATTTCTGTTACTCGACCATTTTGATTAATGATGACTTTTTCAAAATTGGAACGGACATCTGTCGCACTGATGTTAAATACAGCTGTGTCTTCACGTGTTAGTGCCGAACTGTTTGTCGTCACATTAACTTCTGGCGCCTTGCTGTCCAGTTCCAGTTCAAACACAGGACTTTCTGTGGAAACATTGCCCGCTTCATCGGTCGCAGTCACTTTAAGCGTGTTTTCACCTTCTTCAAGTGTAACCCTAATAGTCGTTTGACCTTTTGAAACAGAAACGGTCTTCTGTAGTGCTCCATTAACAGTTACTGCAATATCAGACGCCTCGTTGACATCTACCTGCATGTCAATATCTGCCTCTGCACTCAAATTGTTTTCAATACTATGACTGACCTCAACTTCAGGTGCGGTCTCATCATCTTGTGCCCCATAGGTTGAGAAGTGTAGAAGCATGGCGCCTAGTTCTCCAGATGGTATGATAACATCTTCTTTTGCGCCGGACGGTGCAGTAAAGGTATACGTCACGTCTTCACCTGACCCGTTATAGAAGCTGTCTCCATGTTCACCACTGCCATCAAGCACTATCCATGAGTCATTTGATTCATCAAAGTAATAGAGTTTAGTTGATGGACTATAGCCCTGACCAATTTCCATATTGACGATCAGATAGTCCTCAATTTGTGCACTACCTTCCAGCGTAAAGTCAATCGGCTCTGATGCGAAATGTTTTCCTTCTTCAGCGTCAACAGTTACAGTTGCAACAGATAGGGTTGTCGCTTCTGTAAAACTGCCCACTGCTAGGGTCATATCATCGTTAATCGCTTTGGCTACAATCTTTTCGCCTTGTGCAATCACCAGTTTTGATAATCTGCCGTAGCCTTCATTGCCGAATGCGTCACGACCTCTGATGGTTATTTGATTGTCGCCACTGTCTAGTTTACCTAGCTCAATTTCCACTGCTTGTTTTGCTGCAATGTTATCGAGAGCCTTCCAAGCCCCATCATTGATTTTCATCTCAACTTGAGATAAAGCTTCACTTGATGTCAAAATTACTTTGCTACTTTCAGCTGTCCCTTCTACCTTAAGAAGAGGTTTTGTGCGATCAGAATAGACTGTCACTTCGGTTGGCTCAGAATCATTGTCCGCATTGTCTTTGCAAATAACATAGAAGGTATTCTCACCTTCACGCAAGAAGACCGACACGCCAAGTGCAAATTCGTCTGCAGTCGTATTAGCGACGTTGACTCGCTTGTCTTTCACCATTTTGTAAATGAGAACGCGATCTGCTTTGGCAGTACCTGAAAGTGTGGTCATGTCAGTGTTCACCTGACTGCTATCCAACTGAATATCAGGTTTTGCAGGTGCAACTGTGTCCCACTTCAGTTCAACTGCCTTAACTTCTGATTTGTTGCCGGCTTCATCTACTGCTTGAATATAAAGCGTTTGATTAACTGCATCCTTCCCAGTACCATCGAGTATGATCTTGCCATCTTCAACACTCTCTTTCAGTGCATCTGAACTAAAGCCATAGTGTACTGTGTTTGCTGAACTTCTAACTTGGAGTACAGCACTTTCATCTGTAATGTAGCCTTCTATAAGCTTTGTATCTGGAGCAAGTGATGCTGATACAACTGGTGCCTTATTGTCTACCCATATTCTTCCGGCTTCAAATGAAGCCGCATTTCCAGCTGGATCCTCCACACGTAGTTCTAATGTTAGCTTTTCATTTAATGCATCTGGCACGGTCCATGACCATGCATATGTACCATCATCTCTTTGTGTCATTTCTGATGGATCAACAAGACCAGAAATATAGGCTTCTGCACGAACCAATTTATCAAATCGTGCAATTAGAGTAATCTTGTCTCCTGCATGCACTGCATGATTAAGTACTGCATCACCCAGTTTTAATTCGGTTGATGTCAGTTGGATTGGCATTTTGTCAATCCAGTCCACTTGAGCTGTAAACTTTGTCACATTGCCCGCAAGATCCTTCAGAACAAATTCATGCTTTCCATTTGTGTCAAAGATATGATATGTCCCGCCTGAAACCAACTCATACGCTTCATCGACTTCATAGGTTACAAGAACAGCCTTATTTGTCGCCTGGTCTGTCGAGTAATGAATTTCTACACCAGGGGCTTTTGTATCTAGCGTCACTTCTTTTGTCCAAGTCACATAATTGCCTGCTGTATCAAAAACAACCATCTGTAGGGTATTTTGACCTTCTTCCAGCATGACAGTCATAGTTCCATCAGTGTTCAGGGTATAGTCGTCACTGTCACAGTCAAACTCAATTTCTTTAACTGCTACATTGTCCTTCACATCAATATTGAATGTAAGGGTGCTTGTATTCACAAGACTGTCTTCAAGATCTGCCTCAATGACGGGCTTTTCTTGATCGATCCAAGTGACTTGAGCTGTAGAAATTGGACTCCACGGGTCACTTTCAAGTTCTTTCATACGCGCTTGTATGATTTCATTGGATTTGACCTCACCGCTTGACAGATGTGCCCAATCTCCGTCACCGATTTTCACTTCAATAATCGGCATGTTTTTCTCAACAATCCAGAAGGATACAGGCCCACGTGTTGGCTCAGTATGAGTGAACTGGATGGTTGGTTGCTCAGAAACCGGTTTATTATAAGTCAAAGTTGCCTGAACGCGACTTTCATTCCCGGCTTTGTCAACTGCATATATTTCTATTGTGTTTTCACCTGGTGAAAGGACCAGATCTATCCGCTCATTTTCAGCTGGCACTTGCAGAGCCGTTCCGTTAAAGCTTAACTTAAAGTGGTCCAGCGCTTGATTGTCTGAAATATCATACGTAAAAGAATAAAGCGCATCGTCTACTAATTCTGTCTTAAGACTTGTTTGAATAGTTGGCGACTGCGTGTCCTTTTCACTGGTCGCCTCTTTAAAGATCAGCTTTGGATTTTCACCTACCAATTCACCCGCTACGCTGATTTCGATTTGAACCGGCTCAGAATAAAGCTCTATGCCCAGTTCCTCCGCATTTTCAGCTTCTGCTTGAAGTGTGTAGTGGCCCGCCTCAAGTTCGCCGAAATAAAAGACATTATTCAGCAATGCGTTTTCAGGATTCGGGTTGTTTCGGATGTTTTCCCACCCAATTGATTTACTGTCTCTGACAATATGGACTTTGCCTTCGACCTCCTGATTGGAGCCGGCAATTTCAACGGTTCCCATAAACTGTGCTAGCGGCAGATTCCATGCTTCAACATGTTCATAGTCCATGACTTTGCCATCTACTGTGAAGACACCGTTTTTATATGAATACGATCGCCACGCGGACGCAACGGATGCCATATCAGGAGACTCCGAGTATACTCGTATTTGCCCCTCGGCTACTTCTTCATCTAGTTCTTCAATTCGTAGGTATTCATCTGTAGTTGAAGTTGAAATACCTGGATTAGGGTGCAACTCAACTTCAATTTCTTTCATCTCCCCTCTAGCTGGTTTCGCTGATAAACCATATAGAGTGCGTTCGCACACAATGTTATCAAAGTCAAAGGACGTCACACCGTCGACAATGACAATATCTTCAACAATAGCCTGATAGGCTATATTTTCTGGCATTTCAGGCCAAATCCATAGTTCATAGGAACCATCAGGTAGCTCAGGCACTGTGAACACGCCTTTTTCATCCGTATTTGTGTAATAGATGTCTTCTTCCTTGGCTCTATCATAGATAGACACCTCAACACGGTTACCAAGTGCTTGCTTCTCGCCATTTGCGTTTACACCATAAACGGTATGCGCTTCACCAGAAGCTAAACGCAACTTGATTTCTGGATAATCTGTATAGGTTTCATTATCAACCGGCATATAATTAGCATCAATTAGAATACGTGCCTCAGTGGATATAAACTCAACGCCATTATCGTCTGAATACTCTGCACGCACTATGTATTCACCTGGCTCAAGCGTCATGGCAAACTCACCGTAGACTCCACTATATGTCCAGTCATAAAGTTCTTCTTCACCGGCTGTGTTCACACTGTAAAATTGGATTTCTCCGCCTTCAACATCATGACCGGTGGCATCTGAAAGATAGCCTACGATGTCTGCCTGATACAATCTGATGTCGTATCTTAACCCCAATGGGTAGGCAACATTATCTATATAGAAGGTATCCCCATCGTACTCAAACTCCATCCAGTCAGAAGGTGCTCTCAGGTCATACTCACCAACATCATGAATGCGCATAAGGCCTTCAACCGGATACGTCTGTGAATACATCTTCGTGATGATGAACGCGTCACCACATGTTGTCACTTCATAGTCAGCATCATCGTTTGTCTCAATTTCGACCTCAATATCTTCTGAATAATGCGCTTTACCATAGAATATAAACGCTTGTAGTTCAATTTCCAAGTTTTGATTAATATCTCCATTTTCCACAGTGAATTCTACATCTTCAAAGAAGTATTTTCTGTCTTCTTCTAAACTGTGAAACTCTAGCAGATAATCTCCGTCATCTAAATTTGGTATGGTAAAAGAGCCATCCTCATAGTCAGTGTCCCCATTATAAACTTCATTATCGTACTCATCCCACTCGGGATCGTATTCAAGTATAGAATAACTAGAGCTTGCTGGAACTTTATTTCCATTTTCCATGTAGAAAACATGACCAATATCCGATACGTTGACTTCTTCAAAATCAAGCGTAATCGCCCCTGTCTCGAGTATCCCATTTTCAGATATAATGATCGTTTGACTTTGTGTCGGCATCAAATTCTGCGCAAGATCTCTTGCCATGATGTCATAAGTGCCCGGCTCAAGATCCGGCAAGTAGAACACGCCACCATTTCTTTCATAAGTCGTATATAAAATCGTGTCCCCTTGACTCAAGACAACTTGAATATCATCATTCTGATAATCAAGACTCTCATCAACCTTAATTAGCCCTTCATATGCAGCCTCGGGTAGTTCGATTTCATACAATGTACCTGGCGCAACTTCTTGACCGTTTACAAAAGTCTTTGCGCCTTGTTCCTCAAAACGCAAATTGAAAGGCGCTGAGTCCAGTACTGGATCATTCGTAGTGTATACTTCAAGAATGACCTCTTCTTCAACAGACGTACCTGCATCATAGTGCACTGGAGTCATTTTAATAATGTGATTGCCATACTGGGCACTTCCAGCACTCGAAAAAGTCAAATCCAAATTTGCAGTGTCTTGGATCTCATTGATCACTTTAAACATGAGTGGTGACTTGACCAGTTCAAAATCATAGTCGTCATAATCCAGTACGCCATCGAATACAATCTCTACATCTGCCCTTTCATCAAGATATGGATTTTCAAGCAGATATTCGTATTCTGATTCTAATCCATATCGATCAAAGATGTACGCATCATTAATTTCAAGCATATATTCCCCTACTGAGTAGTCAGTAAGATCGATGATGCCCTCTTCTGCAACAAACCATTCTTCAATATAGGACATTTCACCGGTTAAACTATCATATCTATCCCCTGTAATTTCAACAAGTATATCTTCCTCAACTGGCTTCACTGTCCCATCATAGTCTTCATAGGTGATTTGAATGACCATGTCTTCATTGACTGCTGGAGACATGATATCGATCCCGCCTATGTCCACTATTTTTTGAGTCGTCTCGGCCGTGAACGCCACACTGCTTTCATACCAAGTACCGTTCACATAGGTGCCAACAACCAGTTCATAGTCCCCTTGTGGCAGTGATGGCAATTTGAAACTGCCGTCTGTGTACACTTGTGATGTTTGAACCACATCATCTGTTGAAGGATCTACCACCTTAACTTTTCCATACCCCAGATAATCTGAGTCGCTTTCTGTAATAACATACCCTCGGTAAGCCGTTTTCTCAAGAGATACGTTCAACCACTCAGATAAATCCTGAACTTCCCCTTCTATAATAAATTGGCCTTCTTTTGTATAGGTATAATCGTACCAACGGCTTGCAGTATATTCTGAGTCACTGTCAAATGTATCAAACTGCAAACGACCTGACACCGGTGCATAGTCTGCATTGTGCCCCATATAGGGTTCGTATTTTTCAACATATGCATGGTCATAGCTACCTGATACATTCCATGAATATGAAATCGGGCTATCCTGTAAATCGAACACTACAGTCATTGTGCTGTCCAGATTCTGGTCTGTCCGCGCAGCCAGTCGTGTTGGCAGTACCGTAAGATCATCATCGACCCATATGCTATCCGTCTCTTGGTCAACATAGATTTCAACTGACGTGTCCTGATACTGAGCGGGCCGACTATCACTTGCCTCAAACCACAAGGTCAAATCATAGTATCCGGCTGGCAGGCTTGGAAATTCAACACGTCCCGCCTGAGCGCTTTCATAATTGGTACCATTTTCCCCTTTAATTCTAAAATCAAGGTCTTCACGAACCAATCCAGTGTTTCCGTCCTTATCATATTCAATCTGAATACTGCCCCCTGACGTAGTCAGGTAAGTATACTTGTCATCCAGTTGACTAGGACGTTCCACCGCCATAGTCCCCTCTGTCTCTGCAAATACTTGAATCGGTACAGATGTGATGAGCATCATCATACACAACACAACCGATATCAACCTGCGTAGTCGCATCATAGCCTCTCCTCTCATGTTCAAAAATAAAAAAGCTTCCAAATGCTTATGATTAAAAACACCAGTGTCCCCAATACGTACTGATCATTTTTTCAAAGCCTTTTCTATTAAATAACACAACGCCTAAGTTGCTAATAAATTAACATGTTTATCCATATAAATGGAATAAACAACCATACAGTTTAGTATAGTTAGAATTTTGACACACATTTATGCAATTATATGCACGTAAAAATAAGTATGGTCAAACAGAACGCACAGGTCACTTGACCGCTATGTTAATCAACTAGATTTAGTCAAGGTGTAGACAATTCCCTACATTGGCTTATATTTTTTTGACATTTACGGTTTCGGTGTATACACAGCCCTACATTTGCCCGTAATTCACTCAATTTCTAGTGAAATGTACAAAATACACAACACATCGCAGCCTATTTTAGGAACATTTAAAAAAAGACTAGATTTCATTGTGAATAAATTATCATTATTTTTCCGCCGCTTTCCCTTGCCACAACTCACCTTCATATCTATATGACTCTACTAAGGTATATTCTGGCACAGCCTTTGCATATATAAAAAGGTGGATATGATGCATATATTCAACTTAATGACTTACACAATTTGCAATTTGGAGTCTACACCGATTGACATGTGTGATTACAAATTAGGATTAAACCACAGGAGGCGTTTCATGAAAAAGGTATTAGCGCTTGGAGATGCTGTTTCAAAAATTTCAGATGGCATGACACTGATGATTGGTGGCTTTCTTGCTGTTGGAAGCCCAAACAAGGTCATTGACGCACTGGTAGAGTCAGGTGTTAAAGACTTGACCATCATCTGTAATGACACAAGCTATGTCGACAAAGGCATTGGCAAACTGGTTGTCAACAACCAAGTAAAAAAGGTCATTACCTCACATATTGGCACCAATAAGGAAACAGGCCGTAAAATGAGTGCTGGTGAAATGGAAGTGGAACTGGTCCCACAGGGCACACTTGCAGAACGTGTTCGCGCTGGTGGTGCTGGTCTTGGCGGCGTTCTTACACCAATCGGACTGGGCACACCCGTTGAAGAAGGCAAAAGAAAAATCGAGGTTCAGGGTAAGCCATTTATACTGGAAGAGCCCCTTGTGGCGGACGCGGCACTGATACTCGGCTCAAAGGTTGACCGCTCAGGAAATATTTACTACCACCAAGCAACAAGAAACTTCAACCCGCTTATGGCGACTGCCGCTGAGCTTGTGATTGTTGAAGCAGAACAACTTGTCGAAGTTGGCGAAATGGATCCACATATGGTCATGACACCAGCACTCTTTGTTGACCACATTGTAGAGGAGGCTTAATCATGAATGTTAAGGAAATTATTGCACGACGTGTGGCAAAAGAATTTAAAGACGGCGATGTTGTCAACCTAGGCATTGGACTACCGACACTCGTTGCGGACTATGTACCTGATAATGTTGAGCTTATTTTACATTCTGAAAATGGCTTTACCGGCATTGGCGCTGCACCAGAAGAAGACAAAGTTGAAAAAGACCTTGTTAATGCAGGCGGCATGCCTGTAACCATCCTACCAGGCGGTGCTTTTTTTGACAGTGCCTTGTCTTTTACGATTATTCGCGGTGGTCACCTTGATGCAACCGTACTGGGTGCCCTTCAGGTCGATGAAAAAGGCAACCTTGCAAACTGGATGATTCCCGGCAAACTCGTTCCTGGTATGGGCGGGGCGATGGATCTTGTCGGTGGTGCTAAACAGGTTATCGTGGCTATGCAGCATACGGCAAAAGGCAAGCATAAAATCATGAAAGAATGCAACCTCCCTCTAACGGGCGCTGGAAAGGTTAGCAAAATCATCACTGAAATGGGTGTTATGGAAGTGGTCGCTGATGGCTTAAAACTGACAGAGTACAACCCAGCGTTCACGCTTGAAGAAATTCAGGAAGCAACAGAAGCAAGACTCATTATATCCGAAGCGTTAAAGAAAATGTGTTAGTCGCAATAATCTTACAGCATTAACCCATGACCTAGAGGGGGCTATGACAGTCTGCAGACTATGCTTGAACCCTTTGACAAATTCAATGTTAGCACTAATTTAATCAATTATTTACATACTTTTAAGGAGGTCTATCTATGTTCAAGAAAATTTCTAGGGGCTGTGTACGTATTGTTCAGAACTACCTGCCTGATCCATTCTTATTTGCAGTTATTCTGACGTTTATCGTACTTTTTTCAGGTGTTGGCCTTACCGGTCAAACACCTATGGATATGGTTCTGCACTGGAGTGGAAGCTTCTGGAACCTACTCGCCTTTTCCATGCAGATGTGTCTTGTACTGGTTACAGGTCATACGCTTGCAAGTACACCTATTGTTAAGAAAGGTCTTAGAAACTTGTCTAAGCTTTGCAAGACACCCCTACAGGCTATTCTAGCAGTCACTTTTGTTTCAACAATCGCTTGCTGGATCAACTGGGGTTTTGGTCTTGTGATTGGTGCCCTTTACGCGCGTCAGCTGGCGCGTGAAGTTAAAGGGGTTGACTACCGCCTGCTCATTGCATCGGCATACTCTGGCTTTATTGTATGGCACTCCGGTCTTTCAGGTTCTATTCCGCTAAAACTAGCGACACCTGGAGATGGCCTTGCAGCTGCAACAAATGGCGCTGTTGTTGACCCAGTCAGTACATCACTCACTATTTTCTCACCTTTCAACCTGGTTATTTTTGGAATTATTCTATTCACAATGCCTTTTGTAAACCGCGCTATGCATCCTTCAAAGGATGAAGTGGTTACGGTAGACCCAGCACTTCTTGAAGACGACGATGAAAACCAAGGTGTGATCAGCCACAATAACACCTTTGCTGACCGTGTTGAAAACAGTCCGGTCCTTTCTATGCTGGTTGGTGCAATGGGCCTTATTTACATTGCTTACTACTTTGCAATGAACGGGTTTGAACTGAACTTAAATATTGTTAACTTCACCTTCCTATTTGTTGGTATTGTGCTCCACAAAACACCAAGACGTTTTCTGGATGCAATTAAAACAGCAGGCAAAGGGGCTTCGGGCATCATTCTACAATTCCCATTCTACGCGGGTATTATGGGTATGATGGTCGGCGTAAACCCTGAAACAGGCACATCACTTGCTGGTATGATTTCACACGGTTTCGTGAGCATTTCAAACCAGACAACCTATCCACTCTTTACATTCCTAAGTGCAGGTATTGTAAACTTCTTCGTGCCATCAGGCGGTGGACAGTGGGCTGTACAGGCACCTATTATGATGCCTGCGGGTGCTGAACTAGGTGTTTCTGCTGCTAAGACAGGGATGGCCATTGCTTGGGGCGATGCATGGACAAATATGATTCAACCCTTCTGGGCGCTTCCAGCACTGGGGATTGCAAACCTTGGCGCGCGTGACATCATGGGCTTCTGCCTTGTTGACTTACTTTACAGTGGCGTGATTATAGCCTGCGGACTGATGTTCCTCGGCTAATCAAAATAAGATTCAACCACATAGGGATTAAGCAGATTTTACAAGCGATTGTCTTGATTTAGTCTCTGAACTTTATGTGTTCAAGCATGTATTAAGAAATGGGGAAAGAACATGAAAGAAGTTGTTATTGTATCAGCAGTTAGAACTGCCATAGGCACATTTGGCGGCGCGCTTAAAGACGTTTCGCCGGTTAAACTTGGATCCATTGTTATTAAAGAAGCGCTTGAAAGAGCAAAACTTTCACCCAGTGACGTAGACGAAGTTGTTATGGGCTGTGTCCTCCAGGCAGGATATGGCCAAGGCGTTGCACGTCAAGCATCTGTAGGAGCAGGCATTCCAGTCGAAAAACCGGCATGGACCCTCAACATGATTTGCGGCTCAGGTCTAAAGTCTGTTTCTGTTGCCTATGACATGATTCGTTCAGGCAGTGCAGATGTGGTTGTTGCCGGCGGTACTGAAAACATGAGCATGGCACCTTATACCTTGCCTACTGCACGCTGGGGACAACGCATGGGCACTGGAAAAACTGTAGACATTATGGTGAATGACGGCCTATGGGATGCCTTTAATGACTACCACATGGGCATTACTGCTGAAAATATAGTCGACCAATGGCAGCTGACCCGCGAGGCGCAGGATCAGTTCGCCTTTGAAAGTCAGCAAAAGGCGGCTAAGGCTAGTGAATCAGGCCGATTCGATAATGAAATTGTGCCTGTAGAAATTCCACAGCGCAAAGGCGACCCACTTGTTTTTAAAGCTGACGAACATATTAAAAAAGATACTACGCTGGAAAAGCTAAATACACTTCGACCCGCCTTTAAAAAGAACGGCTCCGTAACCGCAGGCAATGCCTCAGGCATTAATGATGGTGCTGCTGCACTGGTCATTATGAGTGGTGAACGTGCAAAGGCTCTTGGCCTAAAACCAATGTGCACAATCGTCAGTCATGCCTCTGCTGGTGTTGACCCATCTATTATGGGTATCGGCCCTGTCGGCGCTGTTCAAAAGGCACTTTTAAGAGCCGACCTGACCAAAGACCAAATTGACCTGGTCGAAGCCAATGAGGCTTTTGCAGCGCAGTCACTCGCTGTTCTTGAAGAGCTGGATTTTGATCCATCCATCGTGAATGTTAATGGTGGTGCCATCGCACTCGGCCACCCAATCGGTGCTTCTGGAGCTAGAATTTTCGTAACCCTTATTCACGAATTGACCAAACGTGAGTCAAGTGCGTTCGGGCTGGCTACCTTGTGTATCGGCGGCGGTATGGGCGAAGCGATTATTATTAAAAAAGAGTCCTAGCCTTCAAATTGAATAGATCCCGACTCGAGTTCTTTAAGCGCAGTGCGTTTAGAGTAAGAGTCGGGATTTTTCATTTTGACCCTTTATAGAATCCCTCGACTATTGTTAGCGTCCTAAAAAATAAAATGTATGGTATCATGAAAATACAGTATACACACATCAGGTTAATAGTCATTAGCAAGGTGGTTGAATGATATGGGTAAAAAAAATACAAATAGAATGCACCGAAGTTTGCGCGAACAACTCGCCATCCTCGACGAGTTTATAGAAAAAGCATATGAGGGACTTGTTGTAGTTGACAGCGATGGATGCATTACGAAATTTAAGTACGAGAAGCTCCTTGGCATCAAAGAAAAGGATGTTCTTGGAAAACACATAACAGAAGTTATTGAAAACACGCGCCTGCACAAGGTCCTCAAGACTGGAAAGCCTGAAGTGGGAGACTTACAGGTGATTAATGGGCACGAAATGGTAACAACACGCATTCCTGTTGAACGAAATGGGGAGATTATTGGCGCGGTCGGGACTGTGCTTTTTAAAGATGTTGCCCAAGTGAAGTACATGGCAGACTATATTGAAAACATGCACCATCAGGTTAAAAAATATAAACGCACAATAAAGCACCTCAATCAAGCAAAATATACTTTTGAGAGCATACTGACACAAAATCCACGCATGCTCTTTCTCATCGACACAGCAAAACGCGCTGCTGAGACCCATTCAACCGTATGCATACAAGGTACGAGTGGCACAGGTAAGGAACTCTTCGCCCATGCAATCCATAATGCCAGTAACAGAAATTATGGTCCTTTTGTAAAGATAAATTGCGCTGCAATTCCAAGCACACTGATGGAATCTGAACTATTTGGATATGATGGTGGCGCATTCACCGGCGCAGTCAGTACGGGCAAAATCGGAAAATTTGAACTGGCAAGCGGCGGCACTATTTTTCTTGATGAAATTGGCACAATGCCTCTTGAAATGCAAGCTAAACTACTCCGTGTTCTGGAGGAAAGAGAATTTGAACATGTGGGCGGAAACGATAAAATTGAAGTCGATGTACGTGTTATTGCTGCAACAAACGAAGACTTGCGCAGCCTTGTTCGCGAAGGCAAGTTCCGAGAAGATTTATACTATAGACTGGATGTGGTCAGCCTTAAGATTCCACCGCTTTTAGCAAGGCCAGAAGACATTCCCTTACTGGCTCAAAGTATGCTTCAAAGTTTTCTAGCCAGCTACCCCCATGGACCATCCGCTTTTTCTGATGGGGCTATGAAGCTTCTCAAAATGTACGATTGGCCTGGAAATGTTAGAGAACTTAGAAATGTTGTGGAGCGGTCTATAAATATGGCCCGCTCTAAGGTTATTTACTCAAAAGACCTGCCCCATTACATTAGATGTTTGAACACAGACCGCCAATTTGACGAAAGAACCAAAACCGTGGGCGTGGGACCTGAATCAAACGCCCTTTCCTCTAATGCACCTTCTTCTAATGCAGCTTATGGTCAAGATGTATTTATGGACTTTGAAATCGGTCCAAGCACCCAAGAAAAGACCCCTGTGTCAGACTTCTATAGTGCAGGCTCAACCACACATGCACTTTCAAAGATAAGCAATGGCGAGCTGAACCTGCAACATCAAGTTGAACTGCTTGAACAGCGTGTCATTGAAGAAGCCCTGCGCAGATGCGATGGCAACAAGACTGAGACGGCCAAACTACTTGGCCTTCACCGCACCTCTCTTTATAAGAAAATGGACAAGTATGGCCTCTAAGACTGTAAAGCTATCTGCTTCTCTATGACTTACCTTACCAATATATTGTCTTTGAGAAAAACCTTTTTCCCATTTGAGTGAATTGCATAAGCGTATGTGGAAAGCAACTTTATTGTATTCAAACATATAAAATCCAGTAGATGATCCGCACTAAGTTTGTGCACCCTCTACTGGATTTTTATACGTTTTCATGTAAAACAACTTGTGAACCTCACCGCCTGAATCAATAGATTA
Organism: uncultured Acidaminobacter sp.; assembly: GCA_963676345.2. Lineage (GTDB taxonomy): Bacteria > Bacillota > Clostridia > Peptostreptococcales > Acidaminobacteraceae. The sequence continues at coordinate 426,634 of CAXXTS010000006.1, read as the reverse complement.
CAGACGGGGCATCCTGTAGTTTTAAATACAGGCTCTCTGACCAGAATACGGGATATGTTAAGTAGATAGCGAAATACGCTACATAACCTCACACAACCTAATTAACGTGGCCAAAGTGCATTTGGTCCTAACCGCAACATGAGGAACTTTTGCCTCAAGCTGCGACCTTTTCTTTTCAGAGAAGGTTTTTAATAGTTCGCGTATGTAATATCTTGCTCCGATATTGTATGCCGCGTTTAGATCTGCATGATAGACCTTGCCTGTTTTAAATACGGCAAGGTCTTGTTTATTATTTCTAGTCACTTCGCCACTGCCATCAAAGGCGAGTTTCGAGGTGTTTCTCGCGGACACTCTGCGGTAACGCATACCGTTTCTATGAGCTCTTCTCCCTGTCATTTCCACAACGCGCTTGTGCATCCAGTGCTGAAGTCTTGCACGCTGTTTCATTTTCCAAGACGCCTTCCCTTTAGGTTTCTTGAAATCGTCCAGGTACTCAAAAACAATTACCCCAGCGCCAACTTTCTTTGCAAAGTCGACAATCTGATTGGCTGTGTCTTGCGCGATGTGCTGATTTATATTATTGATCTTCCTCCAGTAGTTAGGAAGTGAATTATTACTATTTGTACAAGACTTGATCTGTGCTTTCTTAAGTCTGCAAAGGCGCCTCCATAGACGGTCTTTTTCTACCGGCTGATTAATAAATTTTCTGCAGGTGACAGTGCCATCTGATTTCATCGCAGCGCAAACAGCGCTATTTGTCAGACCTAAATCCACAGCAACAATAACTCCATCCTTTAACTTTGCTTCTTTTAGCTCAACCTTGGTTTCATATGGGAAGTGGAGAAAAAATCTTTTCCCGCGCTTAACAAGACTTGGGTTTAGTTCCTTGAAATCCTTCATGCCTTTGTCTTTTGCGCTGACCTTGAATTCTTCCCATATCCAATCACTTCCGTTCCATAGTTTGAGTGACACAAGTTTATCGCTTAGTCGCTTTGACATATTCCCTTTGTAGAATACGGGGAATGTAAAGTGATTGTGGCTCAATGCAGGCGGCTTCTTGTCAAAATCCAGGCCTTCATCTTCCGATGCCGACTTCTCCTTTTGCCAGTTTGCGTAGTTGCTTTTGTGGCTGCTTATAATACCTAGCGCCTCGGCTATTGCTGACCGTCTGAAATAAGATGGGAATTTATAATACTCAGCCCCAAAATCATAAACTGGGTCAGGATTATCTTTCGTCTTATGTATTAGCTTTTCAGCAAAGTTTTGTCGCTCTTTTCCATTTAAGACAGAGATGCTGTCCCATTCCGTACTATACACTTTAACAAGAAATGAGACAGCACCCCTGTATTTATCAATGGTTTGCTTTAGGGATTTACTGTTGTTTTTGATCTTGTACTTCATAGTTCTTGTGATTTTCATATTTTCACCTCCTTTCGTATGCTTTCGTATGATATAATCATACCAAACATATGTTTGGTTGTAAAATGAAAGGTGTGAAGATAATGACCTTATATAAGAGAAATAGACATTCTTGCTACAGTCTCAAATATCACTTGGTTGTAGTGACGAAATACCGCCACAAATGCATCACGAAGGAAATGCTTATCAGAATGAAAGAACTCATATCTGAACAGCTGGAAAGATGGGGTGCAGAACTTATAGAAATGAACGGGGAGGAAGATCACATCCACTTGCTTTTTGAGGCGCCACCACAAGTGGAACTGGCGAAGTTGATAAATTCCATGAAATCTGTAACATCGAGAATAATCCGAAAAGAGTTTTCCGGTCACTTAAAAAATCATTACTGGAAACCCGTTTTCTGGTCTCCGAGCTACTTGGTGTTGTCCGTTGGCGGAGCAACAATTGACGTGATAAAAAGCTACATCCAGGAGCAAAATGCACCTGAATGAAAAATCTAACCCCTCCTGAATAGAATATTTCAGAAGGGGAATGCGATTTTAAGTATTTTGTTCAATTTTTACAATCTCAATTATTAAAACCTCGATTTTCTATAAGCTCATACTATAGGTCAAAACAATCGGTGGGGTCTAGCGGTCTAAGGTCTCTGACTAATCTCATCTTGTAAGGATTCCAGCTATGCAATCTAATTCTCCATTAAAATAGAACGCAAATACACTTCACGTGCATCGCTTTGAATGGATCTTAAAACAGAATAGAGCGCTTGGCTGTGTTCTACAAGCGTCTTATAGACTAAATCTTCATCAGAACAGTTCATTTCTTCTTTCAATACGCGCAGTCCCTCTTCAAGTGACAGCGCGTTTCGGTAAGGCCGATCTTCACACAGGGCTGTGAAAACATCTGCATATGAAATGATTTTCGCTTCAATACCCAGTGCCTCAACTTTTGGTTTTCTAGGATAACCAGACAGGTCTTCCCGCTCATGATGCTCGCCCGCCCATGTGGCAACATTCACAAGACCCTCAATATTTTTAAGTATTTGGTATGTGTAGTAAGGATGACTTTTCATAATATTAAACTCTTGTTTTGTCAGTTTCCCAGGTTTTGAAATGATTTCACTCGGTACTGCCAACTTACCGATATCGTGCAAATAACCCGCCATTTTGACTTCCCTGCACCGCGCTTTTGAAAGCCCCAAATACTGGGCCAAACGGTATGCCGTATAGGCGACACCCACTGAGTGACTCGCAGTGAACGCACATTTATAATCGATCACTTTACTGAGGGTAAACACCAAGTCTTCGAGTGACTGCCTTTCATTTTGAGCAGAAATACCTTCCATATTGATTCTTGAAAATATAGTTTTCAAAGATATATCTTCAATTTCGAACCAAAAGACTTCTCTTTCAGAAAGTTCAATAAACGCATTCACAATATTTGGATCAAACAGTGTACCGCTGAGTTTTTCTATCTGCTTGACAATCCGCTCACGCTGGTTAAGTGCAAGAATACTTGGGTCTAGAAGGATTTCAATTCTGTCAGCTAGGTGTAAAATGAAGGATTCCCGCGGCGCCTCTGATACATCAGATTCTGCTACTTCGAAATCTGTGTATAATGCCTCATCGTACCTTACATGGTGATACAAAATAATATTTCTAGTCGTATTAAAAGCAGCATATGAAGAAAGCATGCTCGCACCAAGACGCTCATGGGGATGCGGATTGTGAACATCCAGTTCAGCAAGGGCCGCTGCGTCTTTTATAGTCAGTGCGCCAATATCGTGTAGTGAAGCCGCTACAACGAGACTGGCCAGAGCATCTGACCCAAGACCACACTGTCGCCCCAAGTGATATGCAATGATTGCCGTTCTTCTATGATGATTTTTCAAAATAGGATTCACCACGTCTACGGCATTAGAAAAGGCATAGATGATTTCCTCCATTTTCACATCCGATAGCATTGCATAGCCTCCTTCCACTCATAACAAATTCAGCTCTATCAACTTATATTACCATAGTTGCAAAGTAATTCGTAAGTCCCATAAAACTACAGGCAATAATAAGACTAAAGAATCACCTAAGAATCACTATATAATATTTCGGATTCAATCATACTCAATTTGCAATAATACAAGCGTGAAATGAAAAACAAATAAAGCACTTTCTAAGCAGACGCGCCCTGAATTGGTTTTCATGACAAATGCCCGTCTCAGAAAGTGCTTTTTCAGTTCAAATTAAAATGCAGTTCAGTCCATTCACACACACTACTTTACTCAGCGCCAAGGGTTACTTTATTTCTCCCCCTTGACTTACTTAAATAGAGGGCTGTATCTGCACTGTGTACGACTTCATGTGACTGTAGCCCAGCTTTATAAAACCCGACCCCCAGACTACATGTAATCGTCTTAGGAATATTGAAGTCATGACACTCCACAGCCTGGCGTATGGTTTCAGACAGTTCGCCTGCCCTTCGTCTTGCATCCAATTTGCATAGAATCATAAATTCTTCACCGCCCCAGCGACCAAGCATTTCATCTGGTCCGGTATGTGCATTTAAAATTGCCGCAAATTGTTTAAGCACCTCGTCCCCTACTGGGTGTCCGAAACGGTCATTTATACTTTTAAAATGGTCTATATCGATTAAGATTACAGCGTAATCCGACTTTGTCTCATCTGCGCGCTTATGAATTTCTTCAAGACAGACATCGATTTTTCTTCGGTTCCAGAGCTGAGTGAGTGAATCCACTTCAGACAAAACTTTTAGTTCAACATTCTTTTCTTCGATAAGGATAATAGAGTCTACCTGTTGTAAAAACCTGTAGTATGCCATCATTGAAGCACACCAGGCCAAAAAGCTGTTGGCTGTAATATCCTGCACAAAGGTTGGACTTACAAGTCCAATGACTTCATTACGGCCTAAAAGTACAAAGACAAATAATGTCGCGCCATATAATGCCAAACTCCAAAATGGTGGGAAATAAAACAGAAAGGCACTGCCATAGAGTAAGGCGATGTAAATGACAGGAATGCTGTAATCCCCGCTTCCCACATAAATCGCCCTGTAAATGGCTATTAGAATAAGAATCGCCAAGTAACTGAGATGCAGTGCATTCACAATTTTTGAATACTGAAATTTATCTCTATTTCTGTAATAAAATTGAACAAACAGGAACAGGAACAATAAAGAGACGCCGGCTGTGAATAGGTGTGTCCTACCAATATGAGACCTAACCTCTGTAAATACAATCCCATAGAGCAGCTGCTCTATGGTTAGAATAACCGCAAGCACAATCAATGAACGATTGTTATGCCTGAACATCTCTTCAAAATACTGCTCACTTTTCTTTTCAATTATTTTTGTAAAAGCCTGCTTGATTTGCTCTGTCATCTTAACAACCTTAATTTGAGTTTACTAAATTTACTGACTCTATTATAGCATAATGCTTAAGTTTAGGACTTTCCTTATCTTAACTTCATAACTGTCCCCACATGAGTTTCCCAGGCCTTAAAGATTGGTTTAATAATGTGCGGACCAATTTTAGATATAAATACGAGGACAGACCCTTCTTCTTTTTTTTGAACAGGCTTAAAGTCAATGCGCTTACCCACTACATCAACTTGAGTCCAACCATCAGAAAGCTCTAAAAAGCCCTTGATTCTATAGCAGTCTTCATAAAGAGACTCTAGAAATGCCACAAGCGATTCCTTGTCCACACCTTCTGAGGTCTTTAAATGGAGGGTTTTAGGCTTGTTTTCCTCTGTGTTGAAGGTTTCATCAAAATGCGGCGGACTCAGCTTCATTAAATCAGAATGCATGAAGTCCATATTAAACGCCCCATATTCAGACGGCTCAATCAAAATATCACGCTTTATGTCTCGAAGAACGCTTTCAATTTTACCCCTTTTTTCTACATCAATTAAATCCGTTTTATTCAGTATAGCCAGCTGTGCATGCTTGACTTGTTTTTCAACCGTTTCAATTTCTTCTAGCTGGTCTAGAAAATGCATACCATCTACAACACAAATAGCCCCTTCATAGGTCATGGCATCTGGTTTAATGGTGTGTAATACCTCTAGAATTTCATTCATATTTGAAGGGTCTGCAAGACCAGAACCTTCAACAAATAAATACTCAATATTTCTTTCAGACATCTCTTTGAGTGCATCAATAAAGGAAAGCTGCAAGCATGAACAGAATATAGACCCGCGATTGATTTCAATCATTTCGAGACCATCTTTTCTAATAATATCTCCGTCAATGCCCATCTTACCAAATTCATTTTGAATAACACCCACGCGTGTATTCCCTGTTTTAGAAAGCACACTTTGTAGAAAACTTGTTTTTCCCGCCCCTAAAAATCCTGTGACGGTATAGAGTTTGACTGGTTTTGTCATGATTCACCTCGTTCATCAATACTTACATAATAACACTGATTTTTAAAACAACTTGCTCACAAGAAATTCAATGTTTCTGACTAACTCAGACTATAGGTTCACTCTATAATGATAGCATATGGATGTGCTCTAGTCAGAACATATTGCGTTTTCGCAAAAGGGACATATGAGAATTTGCTGCTGAATACGTTACCGCGCCACTTAGGTCAAAAATACCTGGATTATTATTTTATTATTGGATTGCGATGAGTGGTTGTTTGTGTCCTAATACTGATTTAAGGCAATGGATAATGGTATACTCTCAATAATAAATAAAGGCCAAATTGCTTATTGGGGATATATGAAAGGTGTGAAGATATGAGAATGAAAGTATTGAGTCTATTGTTAATGCTTTTGCTCCTCCTAGGTGCCTCTGCGCCTGGTTTTGCTGATGCAGTGCCAGCCCAGTCGACTCAGGGCAAGACAACAACAGATGTACAGATTATCAAAAATGAAGTTAAAGCCTGGGAAATGATGGAGTTCCAGGTCTCTAATCCACCCACAACAGAAAATGCATGGGTTGGACTCTACGAATACAAATATGTAGAGGAAGGCGAAGTCTACTACTGGTCAAGCGATTACAAGTCAAAAATAATGGTCAAAAACCTGGGGGATACGCCTTACTTTGATACACCCCGTGATGCAGATGAAACACAATACGTCATTGCAGTGTTCGACAAATACGGCTATGACCTCACACCTGTTGCCGTAAGTGATCCTATTCTGGTACATATGCGCTATACACCACCAAACTCCTTTATACCTGAGGAAGCCGAAGCCGCTAGACAATATTATATTCTCGTTTCTAACGCTAAAAGTGATGGGACATATGATATCAAATCTATCATGAACAATGACTTCTTCAACCCTAACATTACTGATGCTGAAATCGCACGTTATAGAGCCTTCTTAAACAGCAATACCATCCATGAATACGAACGTAAAAATGTGCAGGGCGCAGATGGTATGTGGTCACAAATTGGACCATCTGATAATTGGAAGAGCTGTGGCAGTGAATACGTCGATTATGAGTCTACCGATAATTTGGAAGCATACGCAAATGAAGACCATTCTGCACTGGAATATGGCGACGATTATCCATCAGAAGAAGTCACTGTCATCATCAGTGACAATATCAATTATAACGCTTCCACGGCAGGTCCGACATCTGAGACGGTATTTTCCATAGATGGACCCCATACATTAACCTATATAGAACTCCTTTATGCACCGGTTACAGATTATTTTGATGAATCCATATCGCTGGTGGATCAAAACGGTGTGAAATATGGACCTTGGACAGCATATGTGGATTTACCTTATGAGGATGAACCTTACTCACTTTGCTACCTAGACTTATATGAAGAAATCCCTGCCGGAAGCTACCGGATTGAAGTAGGGCATCCAGCCAAGTGGTTAAGCAATGCAGAATCCAATTTTGCTGGTATGGCTTTCGTACAAGGCAATTTCACATTCAAAACTGGACCAAGTTTAGAAGATACCCAATATATTATTCCTGAGCGTATTTTTGACAATACCAATTCAAGTGACGCTGTAGGAAATCCTGTGACCACAACACTGTTTTTCCTGAACCAGCCTTATACCATTACACATATTGACTTGAGATACCGTGCAGACATCGAGAGCAGTGGAGAAACCATCTCTATAATCAATGCTGACGGGACCTCATTTGGAACTTGGGAAACCACCGTTGACCCCAACTACAGAAGCGAAAGTACATTATACTGTCGTGTGGATATGAATACCTTGTTGCCCGAAGGGGCCTACCGGATTGAGGTTGCACATCCTGATAAATGGCTCTCTAATTCCGGTTCACGATTCGCTGGAATGGCCACCTTAGAGGCGCGTCCACAAGACCCGAACAAGACAGCTCAAATTGTTTATGGCTCTGTTTACGGTATGACTTGGGACCACGAAGGCAATTACGAGACCGATGTCACCATTAAATGTTTTCAAAATGAAAATCGCATCATGAAGACCAACTCCCAGGACACCTCTTTCTATGCTTATGAGCTGCCTGTCGGTTCATATGATTTCGAGTTCAGCAAGGCTGGCTATGAAACACAATATTTCAAAGATAAGATCATTAGTCAAGACACACCACTCAGACTGGATGTAAATATGATAAAAAGCAACTAAAAATGCCTTAAATGTGAATACCCTATAATTCAAGTAATAGGTATTTAAAACAGGGCGGTCACAGGATGGTTGTAAACGAAAGCCGTTCTGTGACTTCCTTTGAAAGTAAAGCAAGAGAATGACAAATCCATACATGTGTGTTATTATAAGTATACAAAATGCGGGTGTTGCTTAGTGGTAGAGCTCTGGCTTCCCAAGCCAGCTGTGTGGGTTCGATTCCCATCACCCGCTCCATTTATTTGATTGAAAAACCCGCCTATGAGATGTGCTCAAAGGCGGGTTTTATATTAGAACCAGTAGATTATATTCAAATGTCGTAATGCGAATGTCCTTTTAATGTTGCTTTAAGAAAGTGGTCTTTTTTTAATTTTTTTTGTATAAGCCTTTCAGCAAGTAATTCAAACCCACAATGCATTTTACTCATATTTTATGGTTATACATCCTGTCATAATAATCTGCATAGTCTCCTGAAATGACATGCTCAACCCAGTCTATGTTGTCAAGATACCACTGTATGGTCTCTTTCAGCCCCGCTTCCAATGTATAGGCTGGTTTCCATCCAAGTTCGGATGTAATTTTCGTATTATCTATGGCATACCTTCTGTCATGTCCCGGACGATCTTTAACATATTTGATAAGACGCTCAGATTTGCCTAGTGCCTCAATGATGGATCTAACAATTTCGATGTTTGTTTTTTCATAATATTTGACTATTCCCCACTATGAACACTGCACCGAACAATCCCGTTCTCATAGGTATACGTTCCACCTTCTGGACATACCCCGTCATAGTACTGAGCTAAAAACTGATTGAAAGTTGCCTCTGAATGCTCTTTGTCCAGTAAATAAGCCCTATATTCCTTAAGTACAATCTCTCTATTTGTGGCGCACACACTTTCTGACGCTTTAGACTGTAAATGGCTGAATTTCGGGATGGCAATTGAAATAATTATACTGAGTATGGCAACAACGACAAGAAGCTCCATTAGCGTGAACCCATCTTGTGCTTGCAGTTTATCCATTTTTATTCTTAAACCTTTTAAAATCATCTTCTTTCCCCCATAAATTCATTGTCATCCAATACAAGAAAAAAGTCAATGTGCAACATACACACTTTTATCTTTCTAGGAAGGTACACATATTTTTCACTAACCATTTCAAATAGCTTGTATGACTCTGGGGGTACAATGCCTTTCATAATTTTCAAAATTGGATTCTCAGCTCTGTCAAGTTAGACCTCTTGTCGTGGGTAGTATCAGTTCCAGACATGTACACTTGATCGAAATGACGGTATTCGAATCATTTGTTTGAATCACTTTTTATCTGAATTGAATACAGTGAAGACAGGTCAGCAGAACGGTGCTATTTAGACTCTATGTCATTGCCTTGATCTATGCGAAAAACTTAAAGTTGCATCAATCTTACGATGTTCTGATGGTTTTTGAACCATCATTTGACATGAAGCTTTCCACATAAAAACGCCAATTATCTTTGAGACAATTGACGGGTTTACTACAAATTCACAAATGAATTTGTTCACATATTATACAAAAGGTATTTTTAACTGGCTTTTCTTTGATCTAACTTCGACACTGCTTAAACTGGTTTCTAGTCTAATCGATCAAATAAAACCGAAGCTTTATAGCGACTCATAAAGGCTGTTTTGTCACTGTTCAGAAAATAAATTTCATAAGACCGGTCTCCATGCTCAAGAATTTTGGATATATGGTCGATGTTGACAATATAAGACTTATGAACCCTTAAAAAAGAACTTGATAATTTCTTTTCAATATCAGAGATGTTCTGCCGAATGGCTACTGCGTCATCTGCTGTATGAATGTACACATCCTTTTGAAGCTTTTCAATAAATAAGATTCGCGAATAGGGTATCCAGTATATTTCCTTTTTTGTTTTTACAAGTAGACGACCATCCGCAGTATTCTCTTGAAATCGCTCTGTGTTTTTCGAGTCCTCAATTTGCTTCAACACCTGATTCACACTTCTTTTAAAAGCCATAATGTCAATTGGCTTCACATGAAAATCATAGGGATGAATCTCAAATGTATCCAGTGCCCACTCTGGATGAGAGCTAATAATCATCAGTTCCACATTTGGACTTTTCTCAATGACCATCTTGCCGACATCAATCCCAGTATGTCCATCACCAATTTCAATATCGAGCAGTGCCAAATCGAGTATGTTGTTGTCCGCTATCCACACTGCTTCCTGATAGGAAGATGCCATGTGAATGTTCGCTTTTGCATAATCTTCCTCAATGATTTTTCGAAGCATTCTACGTGTTGCTTCATTATCATCTAATATTAAAATCTCCATCATACCACTCCCATATCCACCCAATATTATGCCGCAGTCACTTTTTTGACATCATCAAAGAGACTTTCTGCATATGCTTCTGCTTCATCATAAGCTTCCACAAATAGGAGCGCCTGCAATGTTTGAAGATGTCTGCCCATCTCATGGCGGGTTTTCAGCCCGTCTTCTATCTGCCTTGATTCACTTTGCAGCCTCTGCTTTTCTCTTTCAAGAACGATTAGAATGCGCATGCCCATAATCAGAACAGACAAAATAATTGTCATAGATAGGCCCATGAATACTTTTTCATCTAGTCCATTTGATGTGTACAGAAATGTCTGTGTTCCAATGTAGACTATACCTATTAGAAATAAAACTGCAATTACAATCATGCTTGAGCAAACTTTCAGCTTGCCTTCTTTCTTAGCCATAATCAAGCCCCCCAGCCTTCATACAGTCGGAATGAGTATTCGAAACCGCGTTTCAGGTTCCGTCTCAATTTCCAGAACACCATCTCTTTTATTAACAATATCTTGAACAACAGACATCCCGTAACCATGACCTTCTTCTTTTTTTGTAGTAAAGCCCGGCGTAAGTATTTTTTTTAAGTGCTCCCTTGAGAGCGTGTGATGACTGTTGGTTACTTCAACTATAAAGTAATTCTTGTCGCAAAGATTGGTCGATAATTTGACCCACTTTCCACTTGACTCAACTTCTGAGAGTGCCTGAAGTGCGTTATCCAGCAAATTCCCAACGATGCTGCTAAACTCTTTGTAACTCATATATGTATTAACTTTTTCACATGCCTGCTCTATATGGAGCGTAACGCTTGCTGCTTTTGCCAGTTGCATATACTCCTCAAACAAGAGCTCCTCTAGTGTTTTTCGGTTGTCTTGCTTGTCTTGCCTTCGCTTGATTTCAGCAACCGCATCTATATATTTTGCGGCGTAACCATGCTTTCCTTCCGTTATCAGTCTTCTGATTTCCCCCAGCTGCCTCAGTGTATTTTCGTTACCGATCTCAAGCGTTTGTGAACGCTGACTTTCCCTTCTATCCATTTTCCTTAACTCGTAAAATGAATACAGACCAATACCTGATGCAATACAATATCCCAATAAAAAAAACACAACCGCAAATTGCTGATGTGCCTCTAAGTTCAGGATTGATCCAATAATAGATCCCATTCCAAGTAGAATCATTACCTGCAGCAATCCGAAAAGCAAAACAATACGTAAGCTTCGATTGCTTTTCATAAAGCCTCCCCTATAAACCAGTGCACCCAATTCTAATTATTTATAACCATCAACTCATCTATATGAAAGGACTAAAGTCACACGCCCATCAGTATATAAGTCAAGTCTCTAGACATAATTATACTAGAATTTGACCTACCGCATCAATGGAAGCCGGGGAATCACCCAATTTTTGTAGAGGCATAAGAATAGTGTCGAAAGTTGTCGAGATTCTTGTCGACAGTTTTTATGATCTAATTCTGTTTACTTTTTTTACAATTGTGTAAATTCAGCGATTTCCATGACATTTTCATGACAATTAAGTCATGCACGTTCATAGTGTATGTTTTTTGGAACACGTATTTTTCCCCTTTTTTCGACAATCCGGTTTTGGGATATGTATACTTTATACAAATACCCAGAAAATCAATCCATATTAAAAAGAGCATTCTACTGAACTATTACCAAAAATCCAGACGCCTTGCCTGACTTTTAGACAGTCATATCCTGAAAATGCTCTTACTGTACTTTGTTATTACGTTAAATTCAGTTATAAACTACTTATAGCCCTCTGGATTCTTACTTTGCCAGTTCCAGGAGTCCTTACACATTTCCTCAATCCCCTTCTCTGTCTTCCAGCCGTATAATTCTAAGGCTTTTGTAGGGTCTGCATAACAGGTTGCAATATCACCAGGGCGTCTCTCGGTAATTTCATATTTAACGGCCATACCCGTTGCACTTTCAAAAGCTTTTACAATATCAAGTACACTGTAGCCTGTTCCGGTTCCAAGGTTAACTGCTTCAATGGACTTGTGGCTTTTTACGTACTTTAGTGCTGCCAAATGTCCCTTTGCCAGATCAACTACATGAATGTAATCTCTTACACCTGTTCCATCATGTGTATTGTAGTCACTGCCAAATACGCTGAGCTTCTCTAGCTTACCAACAGCAACCTGTGTAATATAAGGCATGAGGTTGTTTGGAATGCCACTCGGATCTTCCCCTATTCTACCACTTTCGTGTGCTCCAATTGGGTTAAAATATCTAAGCAGTGCAATACTCCATGTGCTATCTGCAACGAAGAAGTCTCGTAGAATCTCTTCAACCATCAATTTTGTACGTCCATATGGATTGGTCGCTGAAAGTGGAAATGCTTCTTGAATAGGTGTTGTATGTGGATCCCCATAGACTGTCGCAGACGAGCTAAAGACAATGCGCTTACACCCATGTGCCTGCATGACGTCACACAGGATAAGCGTACCCGTAATATTGTTGTGGTAATATTTGAGCGGTATCTTAACAGATTCACCCACTGCCTTAAGGCCTGCAAAGTGGATAACCGCTTCAATTTCATTTTCCTCGAAAACTTGACTCAAGGCTTCACGGTCGAGTATGTCTGCTGTATACAGCTTTACCCTCTTACCGGTAATTTCTTCTATGCGTTTTATGGCTTCTGGCTTGCTGTTCGAAAAATTATCAACAACAATAACCGATTCTCCAGCACTTAAAAGTTCGACACAGGTATGAGAGCCAATGTAGCCTGCCCCACCTGTTACAAGTATAGACATAGTGTCATCCTTTCTCTAATAGGCTCATTTTAAGTGATAAACCTAGGTGCATATGTATAGCAGAAATAAGTGTAGCATACACTTGTCTGGCTTTCACGAAAAAACTCCAGAGTGCGAAATGCACTCTAGAGTCATTATATCAAAAAACACAGAACCACTAATGGTCATTTCAGTTACAATACTGGGCACTTATTTACTGCGTTAGACCTTTCATTGAAAGAGAAACCTTGCCCCTATTTTGATCGACACCTATAATTTTCACTTGAACAGTGTCGCCTACAGCAACCACGTTCATTGGGTGTTTTACATATTTGTCAGACAGTTCTGATATGTGGACAAGTCCGTCATTTTTAACGCCAATATCCACAAATGCACCGAAATCAACCACATTACGCACAGTACCTGTCAAAATCATACCCTCAGACAGGTCTTCGAATGACAGCACGTCACTCCTAAATATCGGTTTTGGCATTTCTTCACGCGGGTCTCTACCCGGCTTTTTAATTTCATCTAAAATATCTTTGAGTGTTGGAAGTCCAACTTCAAACTCAGCCGCCAATTTCTTGAGCGCCTTATCGAAGCGTTTTGCACTCTGTGCTTTTTCATCCTTCTTTGGCTTTTTCAGAGCGCGAAGTGCTTCAAATCCCTTACCCGAAATACCAAGTTCTCCCGCATCGACGTCTTCAGGCACCAGATCAATAATACGTTGACTGATGTCTGACAGATTACCGCTGCGTACATCTTCTATGGTGTAGTCAAGTTTACCGAGCAGCTTAAGGGAAATATCATAGGACTCTGGATGGACAGACGTATTGTCCAGTGGGTTCTTACCACCTGTAATACGCAGGAAGCCGGCACACTGCTCATACGCCTTATTGCCGAGGCGCGCAACTTTCATAAGTTCCTTACGCTCAGAGTATTTTCCGTTTTCATCTCGATACTTCACAATATTTTTTGCAATAGATGATGAAACCCCCGCCACGTACTGAAGCAGGGCTGGTGTTGCTGTATTCAAATCAACGCCGACACTGTTTACACAATCTTCAACAACACCCGTTAGAGTATCATTGAGTTTTTTCTGATTGAGGTCATGCTGATACTGGCCTACACCAATATGCTTTGGATCAATCTTTACGAGTTCCGCAAGGGGATCTTGCAGTCTTCTACCTATCGAAATGGCACCTCTAATAGACACGTCAATGTCTGGGTACTCTTCTGTTGCAAGCTTTGAAGCTGAGTACACAGAGGCACCTGCTTCTGAGACAATCGTGTAGTAAACTTTTTTCTCCACTTGTTTAAGTGTATCTGCCACAAACTGCTCTGTTTCTCTAGAGGCTGTCCCGTTTCCAATTGGAATAATGTCGACATCATGCTTATTGATGAGTTCGATCAGCACTTTTCGAGACGCTTCCACTTTATTTTGCGGTTTATTTGGATAAATAGTTGCGTACTCAAGGAGCTTACCCGTTCCATCAAGCACGGCAAGCTTACATCCCGTTCGGTAACTTGGATCGACAGCAAGTACTTTTACGTCTTTAACTGGCGGAATAAGCAGAAGTGGTTTTGTATTTTTTCCAAATACCTTGATGGCTTCTTCTTCTGCGCGTTCTGTTAAAATAGACCGTATTTCTCTTTCTATACTTGGTGCAATCAGGCGCTTATAAGCATCTTGAAGGGCAAGCTCAACTTGCTCAGCAAAAATACTCCCAGCAGGATTCATGACCGTTTTTGAAAGCTTCTCCATAATGGATGTATCCGGCAAAGTCACCTTAACACGCAAGACTTTTTCCTTTTCTCCACGGTTTATTGCAAGGATGCGGTGATCAGGTATAGACTTAACCGCTTCGCTGTAATCGTAGTACTGTTCATACACAGACTCCTCTGCATTTTTTGTAGCCTGTGAAACAATCAAGCCATGTGCCTTCGTAAGTGTTCTGATCCATTCTCTATATTCAGGATTATCCGAAATCATTTCTGCAATAATGTCACGCGCACCACTGAGTGCATCTTCAGCTGTTTCAACCTGCTTTGCAGCATCTACATACTCTGCAGCTATACTCTCACAGCTTCCAGACTTCATTTCCTGCTTAAACATGCACAGCGCTAGAGGTTCAAGCCCCTTCTCTTTTGCTTTTGTGGCACGTGTTTGCTTCTTCTGCTTGAAAGGTCTGTATAGATCTTCAACCTTTTGGAGCACCGTTGCTGCTTTAATTTTCTTCTCTAAATCAGGCGTAAGCTTTTCTTGCTCAGCAATGATTCGAATGACTTCTTCCTTACGACTTTCAAGATTTCTAAGATACTTCAGACGCTCGTCAAAAGCACGCAAAATCTCATCACTCATACCACCCGTTACTTCTTTTCTGTAACGAGCAATAAAAGGAATAGTATTGCCTTCGTCAATCAGAGCAATGGTCTCTTCAACCTTTTTAGGGTTCAAGTCCAGTTCTTTAGCAATTTGTTTAATGATTAATTCCATAATACGCCTCCACTTCGTTATATACCTCTATTATTGTATCCTTCTATGGGGCTTTCTGCAAGAAGAGGGGCCTTTTTTCTAAAATGCTCTAGACCCCTGCACAAGTGTGTCTTTGATTTTTTATCATAAAAATTCTCTAAACTTATATATAAGAGCATGATACCTTATAAATCATACGGTTAAATATGTCCTCAGATAATGAAATTTCTTAATAGAACATAAAAATTTGTGGCGTACAACTTATATTTTTGTTTAAAAACATGTAAAAATGGAAATTTTAGAAATAGACCTGAATTATTCACGCAGCAAGCCCTATACAAAGCCTTTTGTATGCTTCTAGTGGTTTAACAAGTGAGCAGGTTCGTTTTAAAAATGAAATATGTAAAATGGGGAGTCTTCTATGGATAGGGTTTATAAAAAAATAATTATGCACATGCCCATTGCATATGCAAAATATAAGATGATTTATGATGAAGAGGGTCAGCCTTATGACAGCATTATTATTGATTCAAATGCTGCCTATGCCAAACTGCTTCATACAAAACCAGAAGCGCTCACTGGCAAATCCTTTGCTGAAACCATGCAAAGATCTATCCGGCACAGTGGCAGCGCTAATGACTATGAAAAAATCATGGCCAGTCAAGGTCCCCTGCGTTTTACAAGACATCATGATGAACAAAATAAACACTATCAGGTCACAGCCTTTTCTGACTCTGAAAACACCTTTGTGACACTCATTGAAGACATATCCGAACATATCATAAATACCCTTAAACTCATTGATGCCAATACATCCTTAATTGAAAACAATAGAAAGCTCTATAAGGATTCTGTAACCGATAGTCTTACCCGATTTTACAACCACAGTTACATTCGCCAAGTGCTGCGGGAAGAAATCGACCTCGCAGACTATAAGAACCTTGCCCTGTCTATTGCGATGATTGATATTGACCACTTTAAAAAAATCAATGATTCTTACGGACATCAGACTGGTGATCATGTGCTTTCCATGCTCTCTGATTTAATAAGAACGCATACGCGCCGCTCAGATCATATTGGCCGCTATGGCGGCGAAGAGTTTTTGCTTATTTTACCAAACTCAGATTCTTTTCAAGCAACCCTGATTGTTGACAGACTTCGATCTGCCATAGAGAACCACCGCTTTGATATTGATGACAACCATTTGTCACTCACTGTGAGCTGTGGTATTGCAACCTACTGCGGTCAAGCGCTCCACCAGTTTATCGATGAAGCAGACAAGCATCTTTATACAGCTAAAAGAATGGGCCGCAATCAGTGCATCTGTGACCGGTCTGTATAGGCCTATTTTTGCAAGTATGCATTATTTACATTAGTCATAAAAGGGATTAGACTAGCATCTAGTTGATTTGAACAACGTTTTATATTTACATGCAGCTTCTCGGTTGCCCTGGTCGCTAGTTGCGCCCAATAGATATAAAAAGAGGAGGAAGTCCAACGTGATCCACGATGGACTTCCTCCTCTTCTTATATCTGCTCTTTATTGCCTACTTGGCAAAAGCATTTTAATCTTCTTTTAACAGCATTTTTAAGTATGCATTGATAAAAGCCTGAATGTCGCCATCCATTACCGCTTGTACGTTTCCTGTTTCAAAATTCGTTCTATGATCCTTCACGAGGTTATATGGATGGAATACATAGGAACGTATTTGACTGCCCCACGCAATTTGGGAGTAATCTCCGGCCAGATCTTCAACCTTGTCTTTCTGTTCTTGAATTTTAAGCTCAATCAGCTTAGACATCAGCATACGCATGGCTGTTGACCGATTGGATATTTGGGATCGTTCATTTTGACACTGAACGACAACCCCCGTTGGAATATGGGTGATTCGAACTGCTGAATCTGTGGTATTGATGTGCTGTCCGCCCGCACCGGATGCTCTGTAGGTATCCACTTTCAAATCACTTGGATTCAAGTCTACTTCAACATCTTCATCAAGCTCAGGCATAACATCTACAGACGTAAAACTCGTATGGCGCTTGCCAGATGAATCAAAAGGAGAGATGCGCACAATGCGATGAACGCCTTTTTCTGACTTAAGATATCCGTATGCATTGATGCCGCGAATGGCCATAGATACATTCTTAATACCGGCTTCTGTATCATTTAAGATGTCCAGAATTTCAACCTCGAAGCCACTGTGTGCTGCCCATCGGTTATACATTCTAAAAAGCATTTCAGCCCAGTCTTGTGCATCAAGGCCCCCTGCGCCTGCATTTATAGATAAAATTGCATTGTTGCCATCGTATTCACCTGAGAGCAGGGTCTGAAGTGTCATATTTTCAATACGGTCTATCAGCTTTTCTATACCGGTTGTCGCCTCTTTTTCTATGGAATCGTCTTCATCTTCAAGACCCATTTCCACAAGTAGCTGCATTTCTTCAAAGGCCGTTTCCATGGCATCAAACTCTTCAAGTTTTGTCTTAATGGCTTTGGCTTTTCTAAGTGTTTTCTTTGCACCGGCCTGATCATCCCAGAAATCAGGTTCTGTCATCAACATTTCAAGCTCTTCGTGTTCTTTCATCATGCCATCAATGTCAAAGTGAACCCCTCAAATCGTTTAGGGATGCCTCGATGCTCTTTAGTTCGTTGACACATTTTTCTAGCTTCAGCATAGCAAACACCTCTTTTCATATTTTTTCCCAACCCTACTGTGCACTTCATCATCTGTAAAAATATTTAAAGCGACTTGATTTAAGATTCATTTAACCGATTTCTTCAAGCAAGTCGCTAAATGACATTACAGATTTACCTTAAGTAACCCGTAAAGCTGAGTTAATTTTTAGCACTCAAATGCTTTAGGCATTCCTACCACAGCACTTTTTATATTTTTTACCACTGCCGCAAGGACAAGGATCATTTCTACCAACCTTGTTTTCTTTTTTTACAGGCTGAAGTTTTTTTGAATCAGAGTCGCCACCAGATGTTCCAGTTATCTTAGCAACTTGCTCACGCTTAGCTTCTGTTTTAATTGTAACATGGTAGAGCATGCGCACAGTATCCATTTGAATGTTGTATGTCATTTCATTGAACATCTCGAAGCCTTCGATCTGGTAAGCTCGCACTGGGTCTTCCTGTCCAACGGCACGCAAACCGATACCCTGCTTTAACTGATCCATAGCGTCAATATGATCAATCCACTTTTCATCAACATTTCTAAGTAGAAGGACGCGCTCAATTTCACGCAGTCTTTCTGGTGTTACTTCTTCTTCTTTCATTTTATAAAGCTTGTCTGAAAGATCCATTAGCTTAGACTTGAGCGTTTCTCTATCAAGCGCTTCAACATTTTCCACCTTGAATAGCCCCTTTGGAAGGAAGATGTGATGCAGGTAGTCTTCAAGGGCATTTAGATCCCATTCCTCTGCATACTCGGATTCACTTGTATAGAGATCTACAGCTGTATCGATAATATTCTCAACCATTGAGTATATTTCGTCTTTTATGCTTTCACCATGGAGTACACGGTTTCTTTCACCGTAGATGATTTCACGCTGTTTGTTCATAACATCATCATATTGAAGCACGTGCTTACGAATACCAAAGTTACGGCCTTCCACTTTCTTTTGTGCGCCTTCAATAGATTTCGATAAGATGTTGGCTTCAAGCGGCATATCATCTTCCATGCCCAGCTTGTCAACCATGGCCTTAACATTGTCATTTACAAAGAGACGCATAAGATCATCATCAAATGAAATGAAAAACTGAGATGAACCTGGGTCGCCCTGACGACCGGCACGTCCACGAAGCTGATTGTCAATACGACGAGATTCATGGCGTTCTGTACCAATAATATGGAGTCCGCCTGCCGACTTCACTTGTTCTGCTTCAGCATCTGTTACTTCCCTATAAGACTCGAATATTTCATTATATGTGTTTCGTGCTTCAATCACTTCAGGGTCATCAAATTCTAGCGGGCTGGTCACCAGTGCCAGAATTTCATCGGTATAGCCCTTCTTTGACATATCGCGCTTTGCCATAAATTCCGGGTTGCCACCCAGAACGATATCGGTACCACGACCTGCCATATTGGTTGCAATGGTAACTGCATTAAATCGACCGGCTTGCGATACAATTTCTGCTTCGCGCTCATGCTGCTTTGCATTGAGGACTTCGTGCTTAATGCCACGCTTTTTAAGCAGGCTTGACAAATACTCTGAAGTTTCAATAGAAATCGTACCCACAAGGACAGGTTGACCTGTTTTATGGCGTTCCTCAATGTCTGCAATAACGGCATTGAACTTGCCATTAAGGGACTTGTAAACTGAATCTGGCATATCGTCACGTACAACCGGCTTATTGGTCGGCACAACAACAACATCCATACCGTAAATATGCTTGAATTCATCTTCTTCAGTCTTTGCAGTACCTGTCATACCAGATAGCTTGCTGTACATTCTAAAGTAGTTCTGAAGAGTGATGGTTGCAAGGGTTTGTGATTCTTTTCGCACTTCCATGTTCTCCTTGGCTTCAATTGCCTGGTGGAGTCCATTTGAGTAACGTCTACCGAACATTAAACGGCCCGTAAACTCATCAACAATCACCACTTCGCCTTCTTTAAGGACATAATCAACATCTCGCTTCATCAGATAGCGGGCTTTAAGGGCCTGATTGATATGGTGAGAAATTTCCATGTTTTGTGGATCAGAGAGGTTCTCAAGGCTAAAGAAGCGTTCTGCCTTTTCAACCCCGCCTTCATCGGTTAAGACGACCGAATGGGCTTTTTCATCTATTGTGTAATCTTGTTCACGCTTTAACATTTGAACAAATGTATCTGCAATTTTATAAAGGTTTGTAGATTTTGCACCTTCACCAGAAATAATCAAAGGTGTTCTCGCTTCATCGACAAGGATAGAATCGACCTCATCGACAATGGCATAATTCAGCGGGCGCTGAACCAGATTTTCCTTGTATATGGACATATTGTCCCTTAGGTAGTCAAAACCAAATTCATTATTTGTACCAAAGGTAATATCAGAACGGTATGCATCAATACGCTCTTGTCCACGAACGCCGTGAACAACACATCCAACGCTTAGACCTAAGAAGTTGTACAGCTTACCCATCCAGTCGCGGTCACGACGTGCAAGGTAATCATTGACTGTAATTACATGTACGCCTTTACCTTCTAAGGCATTTAGGTAAACTGGCGCTGTTGCGGTTAGTGTCTTACCTTCACCCGTACGCATCTCAGCGATATTTCCGCCGTGCAGTACGATTCCACCAAGAAGCTGAACAGGGTAGTGACGCATACCCAGTGTACGAACCGCTGCTTCTCTAACAACTGCAAACGCTTCATGTAGAATATCATCCAGTGTTTCACCAGACTTGAGTCTTTCTTTGAACTCATTTGTTTTTTCTCTTAGGGCGTCATCGGACAGAGCCTGCATTTGAGGTTCAAGCGCTTCAATCTCATCCACTCGCTTCATGAGCCGTTTGACTTCTCTGTCATTTTCGCTCCCAAATATTTTTTCTAAGAATCCCATGTAATATCGTCCCTTCAATTTCTCTCAGCATCTATGAAACATAGCCTAATACCGCCCAGATTATGCTTAAACCCACACATCAAATATGGTCTGGCGCTTTCATAATCAGCGCACTCCAGATTCTTATGCCAGATAAGTCTTTAGTCATTTGACCGTAAATATGTCGACCTTAATGTGTAGACTAAGTGGATAATCCAAGTTCAATATGAATATCTTTCAAGGATGTTCAGAGGTTATTTAAATCAGACCACCGATGTGATCATTATTTTGTTTAATCGATCATTAAAATAGAGCCTTACAAATATATATTATAGCATATGAGCGCGCACTCCTATGTTAGATTTAAGTGACAAAGTCATGAATAAAATGTGAATAGTAAATATTTTAGTGAAATTGACGAAAAGGCTTGATAAATATACTCCCAATATATCGTTATTGATTCCTAATTAGGAATCTGTACGCGTATTACCTGAGTCTATATACAGCACAAAACCGCCTTCGGTTGCATCATTCTCCTGCACCAAACGCGGCTATAGTATTATGATTTTCAGTATGACATTGCCTTCTGTTCAAACGGTTTATAAGAACTCTATATTAGCTGCTGCAATCATAGACACCATACTTTCGTATGATGAGACTAACTGACATAGACGTAGGTCATTTTCAGCACCCTTATTAGACTTTGGTATGATAGGAGTACTTAACCATTGAACCCATACCACGGTAAAAGACGCGTTTCATTTCACCCTGAATGAAGAACACAATACCCGCCATGATCAATATATCCCCTACTGACAATACCTTAGCAAAGGGGTACATTTCGGGCAGTGGTATAAATTTTCCAAGATAGCGTGAAATGTTACTTGCCGCCTCCATACTGGAAAAATTGATCAGGGAACCGTCTTGGATTGTCTCTATCATGCCACTTAGTCCAGCGTACTTTAAACCTTCAAAATCAATGGGCATTTTAAATCCGTTCATAAATATAGCCAGCATATTGGCAAGTGCGCCTGCTATAATCAGTTTAAATCCCGTTTTATCTATATTCAGGACAAGTGCAATGACCATTAAAAACATGGCTGCAAACGGGAGATACAATAAAGACTCCGTCATTACACCAATACGTGATAAGACAATGGGGGAAATCTCTATAAAAAAAGCCAGTATGACAATCCACAAACCTTTAATTTGAATGTCACCCAAATTGCCTATTCGACCTTTTCTCATTATGCCTACGGCTATGCCAAACAGTACGGCTTCAATGAACACGGACATCCCTCCCCAGTACGCAAGTTCCCTTTTCTTATCTGTTCAAAATGATTCTTCTTAATACATCTAAATATTAATTATGTGAATAATCTGAGTTTCATTTATTTTCAGTTCCAATACAATTATAACGAATTACGCGTGGTATGACCAGCGTTCATCCCCTTAAATATTAATAAAAATGCACCAATATCAATTAGGACATCTCCTATACTGATGGTCTTGGGAAATGGCCAGGGCGGAGGAATCATAATGACATCTGATAATACACGCAGCACTGTTTCACTTCCAATAAGTTCATGGGCAAATATGCGCCCATTTTCAAGTGCTGTAAGGCTGTGCTCAAATCCGTACAACATGCCAAGGCTAGGATCTACTGGCATATAACCACCATTTAAGACGATGACTGTGAAATTCATAAGTGTTCCAAACAAGATGATTTTCATGCCGGGTACACTTCTGTTTTTATATAAAAAGCTGCCAATTAATCCGTAAGCCATAAGCTCAATCACAAAGGTAAATGTGCTCGCATGTAGAGTAAGCATAGGTGTCCTGCTTCGCAGCGCAGTGGCGCCTATATACTCCATCAAGAAAGCTACAAACGGCAGGGCTAAGTACTTGAACTCAACTTTCTGAAGCGCGCTAATTCGACCTCTAAAAAGAAGGGCTACAAGAACAGAGATGGCAAGGGTTTCAACCAGCATATTGCACCTCCGAAACGAGGACATTTTCCTGGTCCATAAAACTGGTCACAACGTCTGGATTAAACTGGGTTCCTGAACCGTTTCGAATGATTTCAACAGCGGCTTCATGACTCATTGCCTTGCGGTATGAACGGTCTGATGTCATGGCATCATAAGCATCTGCCACAGCAATAATTGCTGACTCAATAGGCATCTGCTCTCCTGAGAGGCTATCAGGATATCCGTTTCCATCAAATCTTTCGTGATGGTGCCGTATGATTTCAGAAACCTTGTTTAGTGACGCAACGTCTTTTATAATATTGGCACCAATTTCAGGGTGTTGCTGTACTTCATAGTATTCACGAAAGTCCAGCTTTCCATTTTTGTTCAAAACTTCGTCCTTGATGCCGATTTTTCCAATATCATGGAGCAGTGCTGCTGTTTTAGTGGTTTCGATTTGCTTTGGTGAAAGCTTCATATTTTCAGCGATTTTCACAGAATACTGTGCAACGCGCTGCGAGTGTCCATTTGTATACTCATCTTTGGCATCCAGTGCTTTAGAAAGGGTTCGTATGGTTTCAAAATACATCTTTTTCATATCCATATAAAGTGAAAAAGAGTACCGAGCAACGAGTAATGGCCCAAATAAAATGAGTACTGAAAACCAACCGTAAGACTTAAAAGCAACCACCATTAAAATCCCCACCGGTGAAATGCCAAAGAAGTTACGAATATACCAAATTTGTGAAAGAAAAACTTGTGAAAACCTTTTTTTCTCGAGAATAGTAAAAAGCATTACATAAATAAGAAGATTCACAAAAACATACACAAGTATCGTCACAGTAATGCCTAAAATAGAATACCCTGCTAGGGCAATTCCTGGTGTTAAGTCTTTCAGATACTGATAGGCATAGCCACTCACAAAAGCGGATATACTGTATGCGGATGCATTAAAAAAATTCTTATAAAACGAGGTGTTGCCTATGTGCATGAGCTTGTCATTTTCTCTATACACTTTAAAGAGTGTACCGACTGTCATAACAAGCGCTGCAAAAAATGGGTCGAACAACATAATGGTTGCCAGCCCAATTGCAAACCCAATAGAGACATAAGAGTTGTCTCCAATGGGAATAATAAGCGATTCAGATATTATGGATAGACATGAAAAAAAGATAATCATGGATATTTGCTGCATTAGGAGTACATGCTTAAAGCTCAGCGCTATAATCACTACTCCGAGTATATTGATTAAGGTTGTATAGAGTTTGAGTTTTCTATCCTGCATCATGGAACTCCTTTTTACACATGAGTAACAAGAAATTTCATATGTATTTCAAAAGGTCAACAACTGTTAAAAACTATTTCCAACCGATGTTAGCGCCACCAGCTAGTACAAGTGACAATAGAGACATAAACATTACAAATAGTCTGTTCACAGTATAACCCCCCTGTTTATAGTCTCTGTCATTCGCTAATTAAACAGGTTCATTACGCTACGCTAATATGTAGTTTGTGAAGCTTGTTGTTGTTGACCTATTTGAGCAATATATTCATTCTTCTGTTCAGCGCATCAAGTGTCGCCTTAACCAGAGCGGTCCGGTTATCTCCACCAATTAGGGCGGATCCTATATGTAACTCTTCCCCGCTTCTTTGCAGGGAACAGATTGCGACATTATAAACAGACTGACCTGCTACTGTAAGGGTCTGAATGTCTTCGAGAACCAGTCGCGGTTCAGATGTAAATGCCTCATGCAGTCCATTCAGTGTAGCTTCGACAATAAGCCGGTCGGAATTGCGCACGGTATTTACACCGCTTGACTCTCCTTTATACATAATATCTGAAACACGAAGGGCTACGGATGCCCTCGCAATGGAATCTGAACCAATATTGTATTCAACTTCTTCTATTTGTATTCGCCCTGGCGCTGTTTTTGACGGTTCAACATCTAGCTGGGCAATGCTGATACACTTCCTATCTACAGCACGTCCCCACGATGCCATAAAAACTGATTGAATGTCTCTCGAAATTTGTTTTGGATGTCTTTCAAGATTTGTCAGGACGTGCACTTCACTGATTACATCCTCTGATTCGACAATCTTACATGAAATCACACCACTTAACTTTCGGATCATTTCTTCTATGTGTCCTATTTCCATTCTATGACCCCTCCACATGTTAAGTTTAAGCGAGTATCCCCTGAAAACAGGTACTCTAGCATCATTCTATCAGAAAAGATGTACTACATTAATAGGTATTGTGCATTAAATATCAATTTCGTTTGTAAAACGGGGATTTTTTTACATAACTTTGACACAGTGTGTTAATATTTTGAAATAAGAAGATCAAGTAAGATCTGCATCGTATGTCTTTTATGCTAAAGATGATGTGGTCAATTCATTTCTTATAATCGGTTTGATATAATGATGATATGACATATCCGATAATATTTAATATCTACCCGTGATTAAAGGAGGTTAGGCTAATTTGAGCGTATATATAATTGCTGAAGCTGGAGTGAATCATAATGGCAGCATAATTTTAGCAAAAAAACTAGTAGACGCCGCAAAAGATGCAGGAGCTGACGCAGTTAAATTTCAAACTTTTATTTCAAAAAACATTGTCTCCAAAAATGCCTCTAAGGCTGATTACCAAAAGGTATCTACAGGAGCAAATGAAACCCAACAAGCTATGTTGAAAAAATTGGAACTTTCTTTCAATGAATTTTCTGAGTTGAGGAACTACTGTGTAGATAAAAATATCGATTTCATGTCGACTGCTTTTGATTTTGAAAGTATTGATTTCCTAAAATCTTTGGATATGGAAATTTGGAAAATCCCATCTGGTGAAATTACAAATCTTCCTTACTTAATTAAAATAGCTGAACTAAAAAAACCTGTGATTCTATCTACAGGAATGAGTACTTTAGATGATATCAAGAATGCAGTAACTGCTCTCAAAAACAGCGGAACGGATGATTTGACAATATTGCACTGTACCACAGAATATCCAACACCGTTTGCGGATGTAAATCTAAAAGCTATGCTCACAATCAAAGATACTTTTAATGTGAGTGTCGGGTACTCCGACCACACGCTAGGAATTGAGGTTCCTATTGCAGCAGTTGCTCTAGGCGCCACAGTAATAGAAAAACACTTCACTCTAGATAAAACTCTTGAGGGACCTGATCACAAAGCTAGCCTTGATCCCCACGAATTGAGTGCTATGGTTAAATCCATACGTAATATTGAACTTGCAATCGGTTCACATCTAAAGCAACCTGCTGAATCAGAAAAGAAAAACATAAGCAGTATACGGAAAAGTATTTTTGCAAAACGAAACATACGAAAAGGCGAAATATTAACCTCAGATAACCTGACTGTTAAACGCCCTGGGAACGGAATCAGTCCTATGAATTGGTTCAATGTAATTGGCACATACGCCATTAAGGATTTTAAAGAAGATGAGATGATTGAAATATGAAAAAAATATGTATATTAACTGCCACTAGAGCTGAATATGGACTATTAAAACCTATTATAACAAAATTAAGCAAATATAATAACTTAGATGTCAGGGTAGCTGTTACTGGTGCCCATCTTTCGCCTGAATTTGGGCTTACTTATAAGGAAATCATTGATGATGGTATTATAATCGATAAAAAAATAGAGATTTTAGTGAGTGCAGATACACCTTCTGCAATATCTAAAGCTATGGGATTGGCAATGATCGGATTCGCAGATTATTTCAGTGAACTAGAGCCAGATTTGCTTATTGTACTAGGAGATAGATATGAGACACTCGCAGTCTCATCCGTAGCAATGAATCAAAGAGTTCCTATTGCACACCTTTATGGTGGAGAATCTACCGAAGGACTCGTTGATGAATCTATTAGACATGCAATCACTAAAATGAGCTATTTGCATTTTACAAGTACAGAAAATTACAAAAATCGTGTAATTCAGTTAGGTGAAAATCCAGCGAGAGTTTTTAATGTAGGCTCAATAGGTATCGAAAACATTAATCAGATTGAATATATGAGTAAACAAGCTCTTTCAGAGTCAATTAATCTTTCACTTGATAAACCCTATGCTGTAGTTACATTTCATCCAGTTACCCTAGAACACCAAAGTTCAGAAAATCAGATTTCAGAACTTTTAAAAGCAATTTCCAATCATAACGAAATAAACTATATCTTCACTAAAGGCAATTCAGATACACATGGTCGTGTAATAAATTCCATGATTGATAGTTTTGTTATGGAAAAAAAGAACTGCGTAGCTGTAACATCACTTGGTTTAAAAAGATATTTAACTGCCGTCAAATATTCTTCCATGGTTATAGGTAATTCATCTAGCGGTATTATAGAAGTGCCTAGCCTTAAAGTTCCTACAATAAATATCGGCGATAGACAAAAAGGGCGGATCCAAGCTGAAAGTATAATAAATTGTATCCCTGAGTGCAGCTCAATCATGCGTGCTATAGATACCGCATTAAACTTGAACTGCAGTGATCACATACAACATGTGAAAAATCCTTATGAAAAAGCTAACACCTCAGACAACATTGTATCAACAATCGTCGATTTTCTTGAAAATGACAAAATTGATATAAAAAAGACTTTTTATGATTTGAGCTTTTAGGAGGATCGCCATATGAATATACTATTCATCGGTTGTGTAGAAAGTTCATATATATTACTAAATGAACTGATAGAAAATGATATAAAAATCTGTGGAGTCATTACTAAAAAAATGAGTCCTTTCAATTCTGATTTTAGGGATCTGTCGGTACTATGTAATACTTACGATATTGATTATATCTACTTCGACGGTGTCAATGAGAATAATATGATTGAATTCATCAAACATAAGTCACCTGATATCATATACTGCTTTGGATGGTCGCATCTTTTAAGTAAGAATATCATTCAAATCCCAAAAATGGGTGTCGTTGGTTTCCATCCTTCTAAATTACCTTTTAATAGAGGACGACATCCAATAATATGGGCTCTAGCACTTGGATTAAATACCACGGCATCTTCTTTCTTCATGATTGATGATAAAGCAGATAATGGTGATATTGTTTCTCAGGAAGATGTTAAAATTGATTTCTCAGATGATGCAAGCTTGCTTTATAAAAAAATAATGCACACTGCAAAAAAACAACTAATTCATCTTACAAAGTCATTTTCTGAAAATAAAGTTATTTATACAAAGCAGGTCCCAAATAGTGGTAATGTATGGAGAAAACGCACTAAGAAAGATGGTCAGATAGATTTCAGAATGTCTACGATAGGGATTTACAATCTAATAAGAGCATTAACTAAACCCTATATCGGTGCCCATATTGAATATCTCGGACATGATTATAAAGTATGGAAATCAGAAGTAGTGGACCATTTTGATCATAAATTTAAAAATTTTGAACCAGGTAAAGTGATTCGTGTTTTCAGCGATACATCCTTCCAAGTTAAAACAGGAGACGGTGTAATAAGAATTATGGAATCTGAACCTATAGATTTGAAAGAAGGGGATTATTTATGAGTACAAAGTCCATTTTAGTTGTAACACCACACCCCGATGACGAGACACTCGGTTGTGGTGGTACACTATTGTTGCTTAAAAATAAAGGTTATACAATCAATTGGATGATCGTGACCGATATTTTTGAAAAATACGGATTTTCGAAGGATAGAATAAAATCCAGAAATAATGAAATTGATTTAGTCTCCAAAATGTATAATTTTGAACAAGTAATACGCTTGGAAATACCAACCGCTCGAGTCGATGAACTATCAAAAAGCGACTTAGTAGGGAAAATTTCAAAAGTATTCAGTGAGCTTCAACCTAATATTATCTTTATACCCTTCTGCAACGATGTTCATACAGATCACAAATTAATCGCAGAAGCGACAATTAGTTGCACAAAATGGTTTCGCTATCCCTTTATTGAGAAAGTTCTCTATTATGAAACTCTTTCAGAGACAGATTTTAATATAGATACAACTGCGTCAAACTTTAATCCGAATGTATATTTCAATATTAGTGACTATCTTGAAAAAAAATTGAATATAATGGATATCTACAAAAGCGAAGTTGGATCTTTCCCTTTCCCTAGAAGCAGAAAAACAATCAAAAGTCTAGCCTACTTAAGGGGATCTCAGTGTGGTTATGAAGCAGCTGAGGCCTTTGAACTTTTAAGAGCAAACATAAATTTCTAGAGACTCTTATAATAAACACTTATCGGTTTATAGAATAATTAAAGCAAAGTTTGGTTTTTTTCATACAAAATTAGCAATAAGAAATATCTTATTAACTTGGAACACAAAAGTGTGGCAAATAAATCATAAGATTTATTTGCCACACCCACTGTTCGAACTTAATAGCATAATATCTTTTATACATAAGAGAGGGCTGCTTTTAACAGCCCTCTTAATTCCAAATTTATGTTACTCCATGTTTTCCGGTTCAATTAAACCGAACTTACCATCCTTTCTTGCATAAATGACATTCATTTCTTCTGTGTCTCTATTTCTAAAAACGAAGAATGAGTGGCCCAGCAGTTCCATCTGCATTGCCGCTTCTTCTGCATCCATAGGCTTCATGAAGAACTTTTTATTTCTCACAATTTGCGGACCTTCAAGTTCCTCCTGTGCTGCCGATGGAATTTGTTCAAAACGAATCGTTTCATGGCCGCGGTAGCGCTTTTCCAGTTTTGTCTTATGCTTTGTGATCTGTCTTGCCAACTTGTCGACTGCCAAATCAATAGAAGTTTCCATATCTTTCGAGCGTTCTTCTGCTCTTATGGTTGCTCCATTCTTAATTGGAATGGTAATTTCAACAATTTGGTCTGTTTTTTGGTGACTAAACGTAGCATGGATTTCAATATCGCTGCGGAAGTATCTCTCGAACTTGGTCAGCTTACTTTCCACCTGTTCAACCAGCGAGTCTCTAACCTGCATGTTTCGGCCAGTTACGATTACTTTCATAGAGTCAGCTCCTTCCACAATTCCCTGAAATGTTTCTAATTTTGTACTCGATCTCAGGATGTAAAAAATATAAAATCAGGCCGTTTTGCCTGACTTGATCTGTGAAAATGTCTATTATCTATTTGAATGAAACGCCTCCTTTGCTGACTTTTGTATCCATTATAATACCCGACTCTAGAGGCGATAAACACACCTTATGGTTTTTCTTTAATATACATGTGGTTTTTCAAGCGTTTTAACGTTAAAATCCAGAAGTCAACGTTAAACTTACGTGAACTTCTGGATTATCTTGAACTAAGGGCAATCTCACAATAAGGACTTGCAAATTGCTTATTCAGACTTTCTCTGAGTCATTTGCTTTTTATAAGTGTCTGCAACACGTCGCCCCTGCTTTCTAATGAGAAATTTTATACTAAGTGCCTTGTTTTCTTCAGTGCGCAGACTTGCAAGACTCTCTTCAGATGACTCAATCTGCAATTCCAGAGACTTGATTTTTTCTACCGTCTCTTTTAAGTCTTTGAGAGCGGGGTGCTCATGTGTATCTATATCGGAGAGGTTTGAAATGCCCTCTCTTTCAAGAACATTCTCATAAAACTTGAGAAACTCAATATCTAGGGCAAGGAGTTTCTCTTCTAAAACACCCTTAATTTGTTCAGCTGCATCAATCTCACTCAAGGCATCCTGCTTAGTAAAATAGGTTTCATCATCAATAAGCTGGGATTTCTCTTGCATAATTTGAAGTTTATATGAAGATATCTCTATTAATTTCTGTATTCCAGCTTTTACGTCCATAATGTCATCTCCCCTTATGGGTATACAACTATACTTCTACACTGCTTTAGTATAAATATACCACTATTCAAAGGATTGTAACGGTAGATGGATAATATTTGTTACATATTGGATTTTGTCATTTTTCTTAATTTTGCCGGAACTCCATATACAACTACATAGCCCGGAACATCCTTAACCACTACAGTTCCACACCCCACTATGCTTGCTTTTCCAATAGAAACATTATTCTTTACGCTCGAACCAATACCAACCAGAGTATCAGTTCCTATCTTGACCTGTCCGCCTGTTGTTGTTCCTGGTCCCATATGTACATTTTCACCCAACATATTATCGTGCTCAACAATTGACCCTGTATTCAAAATACAATGTGCACCAATGATTGAAGATGCATTAACAACAGCTCGTGGAAACACAACCGTTCCATTTCCAATTTCAACGGATGGGCTAATCACAGCTGAAGGATGAATCACTTTAGCAAATCTGATATTATACGCCTCATAATAGCGTATAATTTTTCTCCTTAACGGTATATCCCCAATGCCAATTATATATTGAGCATTGGGGTATCTGTTTACAATGAATTCAATATTATCATCAGATCCAAGATAGGATATGTCAGCTTTATGGTCTTTAATGTCAATATAACCAATTACACTGGATACACCTCTTGCATTTATGCAATCTTGGATGACTTTTGCATGTCCACCATAGCCAATTATTATTATCTGATCCATATTTTGAACCTTACCTAACCCTCTTTTACTTGCCCACTTTTTTCATTGCCTCTTTCCATGTATCTCTAAACTCTTCAGTCATACCCTCAACTTCAATTAGAATTTCACTGTCTTTCTTTAGATTGGCTTCTGTTAATCTTCGGATTACATAATCATAAAGTCTGTCTAACTCTTTCCCAATTGGATAGTCTAAGTTCAGGGTCGACTGAAGCTCACTATAAATTGCTTCCGCACGAATAATCGCATTGGATGTCTTCTCAATATTTTTTTCTTCGTTAAAGAATTTTGCTTGTCTAATAAATTTCAAAGCGCCTTCATAAAGCATAAGTGTCAAACCTTCAGGCGAAGAAGACATCACCTTCTGCTCTAAATACTGATCGTTATTTACGGCTTTGATAGGACGATTTTTTATAACTGCCCTTTCGCTCATATTGGTTCCTAAATTACCTCTTTTCAAGGCACCTTTGGGTTTCGCATAGTTATATGGATTAAGTACAGCCATGATGAACTCCTTTCCAACTCTTATTTCAATCTATCTATAATTGAACCGTGCTTACCGTAATTCTTAGAATAGTAATTCTTGACATTCGCATGCTTTCTAAGTTTAACCTTTGAGGCATGCACTTTATTAAGATCATGCTCAAGTTCGCTTTTAAAGAGCTTCATTTCTGATTCGATGCGCTGATCATATTCCTGAATTTTATGACGCCAAATCGCTTTTTGTTCTGCATCATATTCACAGAAAAGTGAATCCCTCTTTTCAACCAACTCTATCAGCTTCCTGCGTTCAGCTAAAGTCATTTCAAATATACGATATTTTCTAGCTTTAAGCGCTTGGAACATTATATCGCTTAGTTTAAGATACCCGTCGATTACTTCTTTTCCAGTTGCCATTTCATCACCTTATTAGCCCAAAGTCGACGCAAGAGAACTGCTTTGCGATTGCAGTTCAGCAAGTGCAGCTTCCATGTTTGCAAATCTGAGATATAACGCGTCTTCCTTATCGTAATACGACTCCCAAAGGGAATCAATACGGTCTTCATAATCAGTTATTTTTTCTGTAAAACTGTTTTCAAATTCAGTGACGTCTCCCGTTAGACCTGCCTTTTCGAGCAATGTTCCTTTAAGTCCTCCAGCGTCACGTGTTGTACGAACTGCATTTTGCAATATGTCATTTAATCGGTTTGCAATGCCATTTTCTTGATAGCGTTCTGATGCATTGTCCGAATCCAGATATTCTTTGTCTGAAGTGCTTGTAAATAAATCCACAACCTCTTCAAAGTTATTTTCAAGGGCCTCTGTTAACTCGTCATCATCTATAACGAGTTTTCCACCATCTTTATAGTTGGTTGAAGTCTGTATGCCAATGTCTGATAGTGAACGACCAACGCCTTCAACAGACTCATATAAAGCTGTTCGCATTGAACTTAGCATTGTTGAAATAACAGAATCATTATGCAATATGCCCAGTTTTGCATAACGTTCCCACTTCTCAACTTCTTCATCTGACAAAGCTTCCTTTTCCTCATCTGTCAAAGGATCATAGTCATAGTCGCGCACTTCGTCAACCTTGCCATTGAGTGTTTCAATTAAGCCATTGTAAGTCTCTACAAATGACTGAATCTTTTCTTTAACTGCATCAATATCATTTTCAACATTAATATCAATGTCGCCTTCTGCGCCATCATAAACACTATTTAACTCGTACTTAACACCCTCTATTGTAAAGATGTTTGACGACTTAATGACAGTGGTACCATCCAGTTCAAGAATTGCATTCTTACCTTCATCGTGATGCGCTACATCGTCGACGAATCCAAACTTTGTCATAAATGTTGCACTCATTGAAATATCATTTGCTGAACCGTATTCTTTAGAAATAAGTGAAAATGAATCACTCATTTCACTGTAATAAAAGTCTGCATTGATTGTATTATTAGACGATATTACCTCTTCAACTTCACTTAATGTACTTTCAACAGTTAAGCCTAAAGATGATAAATGCACATCATTGATTGATAATTCATTAAACTCAACTTCACTCATGTTTAACAGCGTTCCGATACCTTGACTCTTGTAATCATCAGATGACGCGCCCGATTCAAAGCCTAACCATTCTAGGTCAGCTTCGTTATCCATAGTAGCCAGTATAGTGACTTCACTGCCGTCCAGCCTAAAATCAATAGAATCTCCCGAATCGGATTCCCGCACCACGCCTGCATAATCGGAACCGAACGCTGCAGTGATTGCATCATCAATCGCTGTGACAAGTTTGTTCATATTATTGGCTGAAGATGTATCCACTGTAAGCACTTTTGTACTATCATCGATTGTCAAACTAAATTCAATTTCATCTGGTAAGCTTCCAAAATCAATCGTTTCACCACTCAAATTGCCTATAGCTGTCGCATCAGTTCTCCATTCATCACGGGTAGCAATCTGTGATATGCTTTCAATCGTATGATTGTAATTTTGTATACCCATTGTCCCTGTTACAGATACATATGTGACATCTTCTCCAGCAACTTGAGTACTCTCCGCAAACTCTCCAAAAGCGCTTGATGAGCGCAAGTTTGTATCCGGATTTAAATAATCAAAGTACTCCCCTTGAAAAGCTTTTAAGCTGTCAATCACTTCGCGATACGCGTCCTGTTGCCATTCCAAATAGATTTTTTTACGTTCAGCCTTATCAATTTTCAGTTTTTCGATATCCATTAAATCTTTAACTAATGAATCGGTGTCGAGGCCACTTGTAATACCAGTTATTCTAGTTATTGACACAACCAATCACCTCTTTTGGTTAGACCCTTTACGCTTTTTCGTCAACAAAAAGACCCGCTAATTCCCACATTTTGGCAA
The DNA here is from genome assembly GCA_963676345.2 of uncultured Acidaminobacter sp. GTDB lineage: Bacteria > Bacillota > Clostridia > Peptostreptococcales > Acidaminobacteraceae. Next base: position 392,184 of record CAXXTS010000006.1, on the reverse strand, counting down.
TCATGTCTTGAATTTTTTTAGGTGGAAACTCACGTATTACTTCTTTTGTTTTCGTGTCTTTTAATACATACATCATTGTTTTTGTTTTCTCATGTACACTTCTTTCGATGACCTTATCATAAGCTTCAAGGGCTTTATTAGCCTGCTTTACACTATTATCAATAAGTTCATCTGACATTTCATCCACTTCATTTGCATTTTCGATATCGGGACTGTCCTGTCCTATTTCATGTAATTTTATGTCACCCGTTTCTAATGCTTTAGAAGCCATGTCCGCACCCTTAATAGAAGATACAGTATTCATGTTTAATCCATCAATTTTCATTACATTCGCCTCCATGCATATTCTTATACTATTAATATCGACAAATTTCGGGCAAAGGTTTACTCTTTGTTAGAATTTTTTATTTTTTCTATGACGCACTTGTTTTCTTCTATCATAGATTCAAGCTTTGAATTCATTTCTTCAATATAATTCAGGATTTCATCTTCGCCAATCATTCCACATTCACCATCTGACAACAATTCTGAATCTACATTTAAAATCTCATCTTCTTGTTCCTCGTCTTCAGCATAAAACTCAAGATCATACCCAAAGCGACTTAAGTAGTCCAAAGTTTCATCCTGAATATATTTCACATCCTCTGTAAAATTCTTTTTCCATCTATAAACTGCATTTTCATCATATAGATTCTTGATGTCACCATATGATGAATTGTTGTTCCAGTCATTGTTAAAATCTTTAAGTACTTTCAAATCATATGTAATTGGCACACCTAAAAAATCACTCAGTTTATCACGCAACGCTTGCGAATTACAAATGAGATCTTCATACTTAACAAATAGAATTTTATCTATACAAAGAGGATTGTCCATGGCTTCTTCCACAAGATCAACGCGTCTCTTCCACCCTGCCAGATAATGGTTCAAAGGTTGTTTAAACTTCTTCACAGAAGACATAACAACATCTCTAGGATCTCGCATGATGTAAATAACCTTTACATCTGTTTGAGTAACAATATTTTCAATATTTAACTCACATTCTGTAACTTTATGTCCTACAACAACATCTCCGTCCTTAGAAATAGAGTCCAATATAATGTTGTAAAGTTCACCGATTGTATCAAAATCATTCAGATTTAACTTTAACTTATAGCTTACAATATTACCCAGCATTTTAAAACCATAATGAATTTTCTCAAGAAGATACTTCTTTTCATTATCGTTAATAGGTTGACTATAGTCTAGTTTTAAAAGCTTTGTAGGACTCCCAAGCATTTTACCAGCTAACGAGTGGAAGGAATCTCTAAAAATCGTGATTCCTTCTTGAGAGTTCAAAAAATTCGCCAAAAAGGTCGTTCCACTTCTCATATTACCTGTAATAAGTATTCTTTCCATTTTTCACTCCTTACTCAGCATAGTTGATAGAATTTCAGTTTCTTCATTATAATCATCTCGAAACAACATGCCTACATATTCATCAATTTCCCCAAATTTATGCTGATAGGTTGGCATCTCTACTCTTTTGTAAGCAATTTTTTTCTCTGTCAGCTTATCCCCTTTTGAGACTGATTCTTTTAGTACAGGTACCTTTCTATAATTCAAATAACTTTTTTCACCAGCATTTAGTCTCAAGTCTTTAGTACCTAAACTAACTTTAATATCTTCAAGCATACGTTTAATACTTTCAAGTCTTTGATTCCCAACAGCTGTTACCGCATCTGTTCTCTTTTCACCTTCTTCAAGTACAAAATGTACTTCCTGAATATTTGCCCCAAGCACATAGGATGTCCCAATAAGCTGTTCCTTTAAAGCACTCGAATGTTCAGTATGGTCAGCATATCCAACTGTACATCCGAACAGCGATTTGAATAATGGAATCTTTGATAAGTTTATATCATCAACCTTAGTCGGAAAATTCTGAAACCCATATATGAGGAGCAAATCCTCTATGTTCCAATTTTTAATATATTCAATCACCGTCTGAAGCTCATCTATTTCAAAACCACTAATACCAAGCATCATCACTTTGTCATAATCACTTGCAAACTGAATCGCCTTGTCCAAAATCTGCTTGTCATTAATACAAGCTGCATGTACTTCAATCGCATCCACTAAATGATTATTTTTTTCACAGAAAAGAACCGATTCTATATCATCAGCAAGGACAATAACATCTTTGCCATTTTGTTTCGCTGCAGTAAGCACTTCAAACCACGCTGACTCATCTAAAAGCCAATCATCTAAAAGTTCTTTTAAGTCATATGCCTTTACAACATACTCATCCGTATTGAACATTAAGTGGTATTTTATGGCGTTTGCCTTATCAGAAAGCTCCATTGTCTGCTTCATCAAATATTCTTTACTGCCTTCAAAACTATACGCGGTTTCAGCAATCAGATAGGGTTCTAAATTCCTTAAATAAGTTTTCATTTACCCCTCCCGTATACACTTTCTCTAATTTCATTAAACAGGTCAGCCTTATTATTGTACAATTTTTCAATTGACTCTGTAATTTCTGTCTTAAGCGTTGCTTGAACAATGTGTTGATTAATTTCTACTATATCTGGATTCCTATCTAAATAATCTACAATAACATTTAAATCTGTTAAATTATCTCTGCTGATATTGAGGTCACGATATACCTTGCTGACAAACATATAGTCTTCTTCTGTATCCATTGTCAACCGATAAGAGCGATTCAAATGCATAGGAACACTCAAATCAACAACATTAAAAAAGTTCTTGTGGAACAATGGTCCCCAAATTTCTGTATCAATTATATTTTTGAACTCACATACGACATCAAGTGCCTGCTTTTTAATTGCATATACTCCTGTGCCAAGCATGGCATTGGTAAATCTGAAATACTCACCTTCAGGGTTCTCTTTGATTGCATTTACCATTAATTCAATCAAATAAATTGAGAAAAGTATATTGTCAGGTGTAATATTTACAATATAGTCGAACTCAAAATAGTCTGCCGTGTCCCTGAGTCTTTTTAAAACATCATCGGGGTCGCCCATAAAATAACGCGTTCCCTTATCTACGCAGAGTTTAGATATTTGGACATCAGATTTTAGTCCTGTTGTAGCTACAACCACCTCATCAATCGATTTCGCTGCCCGCGCTCTATCTATTGCCCATTCCAGAGCTGTTTGCTCACCAATTTTCATTATTATCTTTTTAGACAATCTGGTTGATTTCAATCTTGCCGGTATTACGAAGCCAATTTTCATACTTACCTCCATATTGTGAAACACCTTAAAACTAGCCCCTGAAAAACACTTCCATCGTCCAACCGATACGACACTTCTTACTTTTTACAACTCTTCGCGATTACGGCCAATAATGTCATCCATTTTATACAACTCTTCGAGTTGCCCCATGTCAAGCCAGCTTTTCTCACTGATCGGATAAACACCGATTTTCTTTCCCTGTTTACGATAGTTTTCAATAATATCAGGAAAATCAACTCGCTCATTTTCTTCAAGATCTTCTATTACACTTTCATCTACAACATACATTCCTGTATTTGTTAGCATTGGAAACTCAGGCTTTTCCTTGATGTTCCCCACAGTACCATCCTCATTAACTTCTATGACACCATATGGAATGCGAATATTCTTCAAAGAACAAATCATGGTTATAAAATTCCCACTAGACTTATGGTGTGCATATATCTTTTCATAATCACTCTCAATAAGAATGTCACAATTGGTCAAAATGAAAGGCTGTGAGAATCTGTTTTTTAATAGACTCAACCCTCCACCTGTTCCAAGAGGGGTATCTTCATCCACAAACTCTATTGAATATCCTTTTTCGAGATCATTCAAATAAGCCTTTATCATATTTTTCTTATGATTCACTATGATAAGGAAATTCTCATTCCCTTGATCATAAAACCGGTCCATAATATGTTCGATAATCGGTATGTCACCAATTGGAATCAATGGCTTTGGAAGTATTTTTGTATAAGGATAGAGGCGTGTCCCAAGACCACCAGCCATGATAACCACTGGTACATTCATCTTCTTATACATATTAACTTCTTCCATCGTCCAGAAGACAATCCGCTCAACCTCATCAAACTCATTTAATAAGGGTACTGCCTCAATTTTATTATCAGCCATATATTTTTGTGGATCAACGCCATCACCAATATAGAGCACTTTCGGCGCATAATTCGCTACATTATCAATCGGTACATTCAAGTCACCACTTTTAAGAATCCACCTACGAATATCCCCATCTGTAATAGTCGCGACTAACTTACCTTTCACTGTCACAAATAGAATTTTTCTCGCAACCTCATCTATTTTACGCATTGCTTCAATCACAGTTTCATTTTTATCAATTAAAAAATCTTTAATTGCCATAAGTCACCTCACTCACTGAGTTTATGGATACAGTCAGCCACATACTTAACATCTTCGCACGCTAGATTTGTACTGCACGGAATGTTGAGTACATTTGCCAAATATTTCTGTGCGTTCTCAATTTCAAATGTTATAGAACCTTTATATGGAAGCTGATCATGGATCAGACCCCATATTGGTCTCGTTTGTATACCAGCCTCTGACAACTTTTGAATCATTTCATCTCTAGAATAGGGAAATCTTTCATCAAAACACATCCCATAAAACCAGTAATTTGGACGGGTTCCTTCTCTAAATGGTATAAGATGAATCCCTTTTATTGAATTTAAAAGCTCACTATATTTCTTATAATTGGCCTCTTTAACTGAAACAAAATCTTCTAATTGCTCAATTTGCGCAAGTCCGATAGCTGCTTGTACATTTGTCATACGATAATTGTAGCCTATTTCATCATGTGTATAGTAAAGCGTATCACTCTTTGCTTGAGTAGTAAGATGTTTAGCTCTTTTTAACTGTTCTGGGTCATTTGACACAATCATCCCCCCACCACCGGTAGTAATGATTTTATTTCCATTAAACGAATAGACACCAGTATCCCCAATAGTACCTGCATGTCTTCCAGCGTATTTACCCTCTGTGTAGTATGTCCCCAACGCTTCAGTTGCATCTTCAATGACTCTTAATGAATACTTCTCAGCTACATCCATGACAGCTTCCATGTCTGCCAAATTTCCAAAGACATGAACAACCACAATAGCTCGAATAGGTCGTCCGCTCTGATTATGTTTTAAAACGGAACCATCATATGTACACTCTTCTTCACAAAATCGTTTCAACTTACTCGGATCAATAGTTAAAGAATCGTCACAATCCATAAAAACTGGATCTGCATCCAAGTACTTTATCGGATTCACTGCTGCTATAAATGTGAGTGTGGGGGCAATAACCAGATCTCCCTGTCCAACATGATTAATCATTAACGCGACATGAAGCCCCGCTGTGCCACTCTGACAGCAAACAGCACCTGGCATTTTTACATAGTTGGCAAGTGCCTGTTCAAAATCATCCACATATGCGCCACCTGTTGAAACCCATTCGGTTTCAAGGGCATTTTGTACATACTTCATTTCATTCCCTTTTAGATTTGGTACTGATAATGGTACAAATTTATCTGCCATAATCCGCTCCTTACTTCTCTTAAATATTATTTGTGAAGTTCAGAATTAAATGTTATAAATATCCACCTTATACTTATCCAAATTGTTCTTGAAGAACTCAATCGTTTCTGAAAGACCTTTTGATAAATCATATTGTGGCTTCCAGTTTGTCATACGCATAATTTTATCATTTGATCCGAGCAGTCGATTGACCTCACTCTTTTCAGGTCTTAGCCTAACTTCATCGCATACAATCTTCGCTTTTGGATTAATTTGACAAATCATTTCTTCTGCTAGTTCACCTATAGATATTTCTTTTTGAGTCGCTATATTGATTTCTTCGCCAATGGTATTACGTGCTTGTCCAATTTCATAAAAACCATTCACTGTATCCTTTACATAGTTAAAGTCCCTTGTCGGTGTAAGTGCGCCAAGTTTAATTTCCTCTTTTCCTGCCAATAATTGTGTAATAATAGTTGGTATAACTGCTCTTAAAGACTGCCTTGGACCATAGGTGTTAAACGGTCTAACTATGGTTATTGGCAAATTGAAACTTCTATAAAAAGATTCTGCCAGTCTATCTGCACCGATTTTAGTTGCCGAATATGGTGATTGACCCTGGTAGGGGTGGTTTTCATCAATAGGCACATACTGAGCTGTTCCATACACTTCTGAAGTTGACGTGATTAATATTCTTGAAAGATCATAGTCTCTTGCAGCCTGAAGGACGTTAAGTGTTCCCTTGATATTTGTGTCAACATACATGTCTGGCGAATGATAACTATAGGGAATAGCAATCAGTGCAGCAAGATGATATACTTCCTCCATACCTTTTAGTGCCTCACGCACGCCATTAGGATCGCGTATATCACCTGTAAAAAGTTCAACCTCATCAAGAATTTCTTTTGGCACTGTATCAAGCCACCCCCATGAGTTAAATGAATTATAGTATGAAAATGCCTTAACTTCATGACCTTCACGAACAAGCTTCTCAGAAAGATGACTACCTATAAAGCCATCAGCTCCTGTTACAAGTATTTTCATTACTCTGCCTCCTCAAGATTCAATTTGAGCTTAAGTAACTCTTTGTGCATTTCTTTATCATAAGCTTTGTAAAATGTGTAAATTGTACTGTATTTATTATGCAATGTAATATACTTTTCTAGAGATTCTCCAGTTCGATTGATTGCAAAAATTTCTCCTTTAAATATCGAAATATATGTTCTAAGCATTACTGCTAGAAAATCTCTCAAGTATACATTATTGTTAAGCCTTACAAAATCGTCATATAAACTAGTAATATATTTACTTGATTTCGGTAACTTTCCTTCTTTTAATTCAGCATCCAGTTTATCCAGGACGTTTTCGTTCCTAGCGATCAGATCAAGACATTTTTCACGAACCTTCAACAGCTTGTCGATATTTTTCATTACACTGTCTATATCTACAGAACTCCTGCCAGAATAGTGGCTTAAGTCAATTCTTTTTTCAGCATTCAATATCTCTTTTAAAACATCTTCCATTGCTTGATAAGGCGCACCTTCAATTTTTGCACCAGCTCGTGTTGTATTAATATATTTAACACCTGGATTATGCTTCAAATAAAGTTCAATATTCTCTTTCATTCGATGAAGGCTGTCCGTTGTCTCCACAAGTTCTCCATGTACATTTTCAACAGTCAAAGTACCCTTTGCACTGTTGCTTTTCAAGTGCTTGTGCTCAATATTATCGGCATAGTTTTTACCATCGTGAAACGCTAAGTTCTGTCCTACAAAAACAATTTTTTCAAACCCAAGCTTTAAAATGATTTGTAAGGCGATTACTGCAACAGATAGATTGTCATTGATAATCATATTTTTGTCTAAACGACCTGTAATATGTTTATAAAGTGAGTCTTGACTCAATATAAAATGATATGCATTATCAGGATTTAAATTCTTTATAGATTCGTTGCCAATTGTGCTCGAAAAAACGAGCGGAATATCTATCGCTGATTCGTAGTACAAGTCCAATACATTCTGATTTTTTGTACTAGGATCATATGAGAATATCGCATCTGGTCTTATCCCCGCATTTAACAATGCTTTATTGGCTGAACCCATTGCAAATATATAGGCGTGCTCGCGTACAATTTCCGACTTCAAATTTTCTATTTCATAGTTAAGCGATGGACCCGCGGAAACTATAAAAGCCACTGATTTTTTAAAATTCACTTTTGGTATGTCGAGAATATTTCTAGTCTTCGCTACGCATTCAAAATTCTTTATGGCATTAATAATCCATCTTTTTTCATATGCTAGATTCGTTCGAACTAATGATTTCTTATTATTAATCACTTTGATAAATCGAGTGTAAAATTCTCGAACATTGTCTTCAAAAACTCTTTTATACTGTGGCAAAAAGAAGAAATCTATATCAAAATTTGAGGACCTCATTAGGTTTGCTAACACAGAGCTAAAATCAAAATTATTCTCCATAAAAGTAATTGTAGCAAATCGACTAAAGTTTACTCCAGAAAGACTAAAATTATGTATCATAAGGCCAAATACTTCTATGAATTCAACCATATGTATTTTTTTTCCTTTAATTTTGGATAGCCGTTTCAACAAGTCAACATTCCCTACACCAACTACGAGTACTTCACTTGCATTAATACTTAAAATATGGTCAACAATAAGATCATTTTGGTATTCTTCAAAATAACTACTTAATTTCATGTTTGGATTGTCCTTAAAATAAAGACACTTATCTGAATCAATATCGACTAGTTTTCTTTCGTCCGGAAAATTTAGCTTACGAACTAAATTATATAAATTCGGTACGTTTTTCTTTAAATACTCATAATTCCTATATAGCATATCAATTCACCTCAACAAATCTTCTTAGTCTATCTGCAATATCCCCAAATATAAAATCCGCAATAGCAAGTGCATTATTGTCTGCTTTCATAAGTTCAATCGTTTCAAGGTCCTTTACAACTGTGAGAAGCACCCTCTGTTCTTCAACCGAACTTGATGTCCCCAATCTTGCAGAGAGTGCATTGATGAACTCTACAAAACAATTCCACGCATCTGAGTCTTCTCCAATATAGAAGTAATTTGCTGTTTTTATTGATAAGTCATAAATCTCTTTCATTTTACCCTCCAAAATTTTGCCCTCCTTGTCAATAGAATCGGTAACACACTAGGAAAATTTTACCCTAATAATAGATATAAACGCTTTCATCATTTCTAGAATATGAATTTCTATGTATTCACAAAAGCAATTCACATTCTACAAATGATATAATAGCTATTCTCCCCGTTCAAATAAAGAAAAAGGATGCCTATAGGCATCCTTTTTTAAATCAATGAACAATTATCTTAATAGCTGCAGAACGCCCTGAGGAGCCTGATTAGCTTGAGCGAGCATTGATTGTGCAGCCTGTTGTAGAATATTATTCTTAGTGAATTCCATCATTTCTTTAGCCATATCTACGTCACGGATTCTAGATTCAGATGCTTGGAGGTTTTCAGCCGATGTATCCAGATTCTTGATTGTGTGTTCAAGTCTATTCTGAATTGCACCAAGCTGAGCTCTTTGATCTGAGATAGAAGTCAGTGCAGTATTGATAACTTCGATTGCAGCAGTAGCCTTATCATGGTCACCAATATCAAGTGAGAACTCTGCAGCACTGTTTCCATCAGCTTCAACCGTAGCTGTGCTCTTGAATGAAGCTGTATAGTTTTGTCCATCAACAGTTACTGAAGTTGTTGCACCAGAATCTGTTGCAGATACACCAATTGCACTAGAACCCATGTCATCGATAGCGATTGAGATGTTTTGGCCTGTGTTTGCACCAATCTGCATCTTAACTGACTGGTCGCCAGTACCATCTGTGACTGTGAATTCAGAATCATCGCCACTTGCGATTGTGCCTGATGTCTGAACAGAAATACCAGTATTACCAAGTGTTACTTCTTCTCCAGCGTCAAATGACTGCGAATCAACAACAACAGTCTCATATGTGCCATTGCTGTCTGAGTCAAGTTTCAAACTCATTTGAAGATTGTCTTCAGAGTCTTTAACTGCAAAGTATACACTACCTGAGCTACCTACAGATGCAGCATCATAAGTTACTGCAACATTTGTAGACCCAAATTCAACTGCAGTACCAGAGTTGCCACCAGAAACCACAACTGAACCATATTCAGTAGTACCATCAGCGGATTGAAGTGTTGCTGTTGTTTCAGCTGAAGAGTCTACGCCGATATTGATTGTGTACTCACCGTCACCTGCTGCTGCAAGCGCTACAGAATCAAGGTCAATCATAACGCCTGAGCCAACATTGATATTGTTTACAGATGAAGCAATGTTGTCTTCAGTAAATGATACTGTACCAGAACCAGCACCAGGAGCGCCAGCACCATCAGCTACTAGACTTACTTCATATGTGTCAGTGTAAGTTACGCTAGTATTGTAGGTATTACCTCTAACAAACTCACCACCGTCATCACGAACATCAAGTTGAAGCGTTCCACCGTCACCGAATGTGAAGTCTTGAGTTGCATTAACCGCACCATCAGCTAGGTCAACAGAGATGCCTGAGCCTGTAGATAATTTAGTAACCTCTACGGTATTTTGAATAGTAAGATCGATACCAGCACCGTCAACAGCATTTGCACCAGAAATTGCTGGCGAATCTGCATATTGACTTCTAAGTTCATCAAGGTCAACATCAATCTCAATGTCGCCAAGAACGAGAGTTTGAGCACCACCAGCAGCTGTTAAACTAAATGACACCGACTCACTTGTACCACTAGTACCTGATAATTGAACAGTCCATGTACCTGATCCATCGCCACCAACATTTGCAGTTTCGTTGAAGTTGATACTAAAGTTTTCATTTTCAGAGTAAGTAGAATCACTACTAATTCTAATTTCAGAAATAATTCCAGATGATATTAGAGTACCAGCACCACTATCAGCACCAACTACACTGGCTGAAGTTTCTACTGAGAATACTTCATCATCCGAAATACCACTTGTTGCAACACCGCTGATACCACCTGTGTTAATACCTACGATTGTTTCATCAGTATACTTGAGGATGGAAATGTCATAGTCACCAGCAACAAGATCAGATGTCGCATCAATTGTAACATCATTTGTTCCGCCTGCTAGTAGAGCCGTAGCACCACCACTTGAACCTGCATAGCCCGAAATACTTCTTGCATCAGCAGTTGTTTCAAATACAATTTCGTAAGAACCTTCAGCCAGTGTCACATCGCCTGAAACTGCTTCAGATACAACACCTGAACCAGCTGACATTACTTGTGACTGGTTGTCAGCAATACGTTGTTCAATGTCATTAACCACACTGATTTCGTACTCGCCATTAGCTACACTGTCACCAATTGTAAGTCCGCCTGATCCGCCAGCAATACCAGCTAAGCTTAGGCCACTTGCTGATAGCGCTTTTGAAGCAGCTTCGTCAGATAGGTCACCATTAAGAAGTTTTTTCTTGTTGAACTCTGTTGTTTCAGAAATTCTGTTAAGTTCTGAAGTCAGCTGATCAATCTCGTTCTGGATTGCATCACGGTCTTCAGATTCATTTGTGTCGTTGGCAGATTGAACAGCCAGCTCACGCATACGCTGTAGAATTGCCTGTGATTCATTGAGAGCGCCCTCAGCAGTTTGTACTAGAGAGATTGCATCCTGCGAGTTACGAGACGCTTGGTTCAAACCACGAATTTGACCACGCATTTTTTCAGAAATTGCAAGACCTGCAGCGTCATCGCCTGCGCGGTTGATACGGTAGCCAGATGATAGTTTTTCAATTGACTTCGCACCATTTTCAGAGTTGATACCCAATTGACGGTGGGTATTCATTGCCATTAAATTGTTATTAATTCTCATGAAAAATTCCTCCTTGAAATTAAGTTTTAGGCTTCCTTGCCATTGAATTGAGTTACGCATATCCAGTCGGCCGCCTGAATATTTGCGCTACACATTTATTATCGGCACAAGCATCGTATTACTTTAACACTTTTTTTCATATTTTCTCACATTTTTATATAAGAAAATTATGCATATTACCCGCTATTAAATATGAATACCCACTTAAGTGCGATAATATGCTTTCAATGCACATAAGTGGGTCATTTAATCATTTATCCATTTTTATAAAGCTTTCAAGTGATCTGATTGATGACTTTGAACGCGACGCCATTTCATTTTCTTCATTAATTCGCTCATAAACTTCTTTTCTATGAATTTCCATACTTCTTGGTGCATCTATCCCAATCCTTACACGTCCATCTCCGATATCAATAACTTGTATCTCAATATGCCCGTCTATGATAATGCTTTCGCTTTTTTTTCTAGAGAGAATCAACATTTCTACTGTCCTCTTTCTTTGTGAAAATTCTGTATTTCAAATCATATGCTTCATCTAAAATGATTTGCTTCGCCTGTCGGTTTGTGTTATTTATGATCACCGGCGATTTCAAGTTAATGGTTGTATCTTCGGGATTGTCTGGAATTACAACTATTGAAAGAATCGTGATATCATCTACTTTTTCTATTTCCAATTTTTCCACAACGCTTTCAGATAAATCGAAATCATAATCCGACTTAAATAAAAACGGATTGGTCACGACAAATGTCAACTGGTCATTTTCAATATTTTGAAGCCAGCCAAATGCAAACTCAGGATCTGGACTGTTAATAAAAATATACTTTTTCAAGTCTGAGAATCCTAGAATCCCCTCATTAAAACTTATTATGTCGTCATCTGTGTACTCAACTTCACCAAGGAAATCATTTATTATCTTCATTATTTAGCACCCCTTTACACTTCCATATCAAATTTGGACTCGGTTGTCCATATTTCAAGACTATGATACTGCTTCATACCTATAGATACGCTGCCTGGTTTATAATCAATCTTAAGTTTCGGAATTTGCGTTTTATTCTTTATCGTACCGCGTTTGAACTCAATGTCATTCTCGCCTTCAATAACCCTTATTTCTGGACCTGAAACAGGCATAGTTCCAACATTGTAATCTTTTTTAAATTGCTCCCAAGAATTGTAGCGTGCAATGTCTGCCGTTGGATCAGGTTTACTGATATCTGCCATTTGATTGCCCTGTTCAGTGACACGCTGAATACCGCCTAAGAGCAAACTCCTTGCTATCTGGGCGTTTTCAGCAGTGAGTTCAAGGACACCCTTTAATCCCGATTCAGAAAATGCCTGTTTCTGACTGATTTCCACTTTGGGAAGCGTAGATTTTACACTCACTTCCGGATGCGTTATTTCCAAATCAAGTTCTGGTAAATCTTGATTAATCTCTTGTTGTGCTGACTTTGTCTCAATAGAAATTTCTGCGCTCTGACTTCTCATTTGAATGCGCATGATTTCACCTTCTATCAACATTTAAATAAACAACAAATGAATTTAAGAAATAAAGTCGATCAATGACGGTTGAATAACACGAGCCCCTGTAGAGAGGGATGCTTGATAAACATTCTCAGCATTCTTTAATTTCATAATAATTTCTGACATATCTGCATCTTCAGCATTGCTTAACAGTTGTGTGTAGTTTATCGTATCATCTCCGATACGATTTAATACAAGCTCCATTCTATTTGTCTTACCACCAATTTCAGAACGAAGAGTATTCATATTATCAAGGTGCCCCTGGAAAACATCAATAAATGCATCGATATCATCTACAGACTGAGATTCTAAATCATCCAAGATGTTTTGAGCAGCTTCTAACTCTGCTTCCGCGCGAAGCAGTGCTTCAGCTTCTTCGAAACCACCTGTCTCTGCCGCTAACTCTGCTTCCTCCAAGTTTATTTGAGCTTGTTCTACAGCCTCTTTAGCATCCTCATACTCAACAGCCTTACTTTCATCAAGAGCATTAATCAAATCATCAAAATCTTGAATCATTTGACTTTTCGTAGATCTCACAGCGCGTATATCAAACTCTCTAATGGTTCCATCATTTTCAGAGTTGATTGTCTTGAACACAAGCGCTTTATCATCATCTTCTCCAATTAAATCAATTTTAATATCTGCTTGCGGAGGAAAAGCATCGTCAATCACACTTTTAAGTCCATCTGCATAGGCTTCAACTGTAGAATATGCGTCCATCTCCATTGTCAGTGTTTTAGTCACACCATCAAGGGTTATGACAAAACTTTGGTTATCTGTAGCATCTGCTACCATCTCATCTGTTATATACCCACCAGAAAGCATTTCAATTTCTTGAGTTTCTCGACCAATATTAGTGGGCTGTGTTCCAGCAAACATAGTGTTGGTGACATCAAAACTAATTTCAGAATCCGGGTCAGGGTCCTTTACTTGAATAACTAATTCGCCCAGAGAATTGAAGTACACCTCTGCTACATCGCTTAAGGTATCTGCTCCATTTATAGATTTTTCGAACGCTTCAATGACACCTTCTTCACTCAAAGGGGTTGTCGTTCCATCAAAAATACTCTCATCTACATCGTAAACTTTTCCATTAATAGTAATATCTAACGTTTCAGTTGTATAATCTCCACTTAGGTTCACATTTCCTTTTAAAGCTGATGTGTTAAACACAGTTTCTGCACCATCCACATTAACTGCATCGCCAAACTCCTTAGCCTGAATAACTAAATTTCCCAGTTTATCAAAATAAATATCGGCCACATCCATTAACTTGCCTTCATCGGGCTGATATGCTTTGGCATTTTGAAATATTTCAGCAATTTCATCGTTTGTCAATTCGGTCCTTGTGCCATCAAGCATAGACTCATCCACATCATAGGTGATGCCTCCTATTGTGATGTCTAAATTGTTAGCTTCAAGTCCTTTACCAACATTGACTGCCGTCCCAAAAATAGCAGGATCAGCTGAAGAAACATGTACATCTTGATTGGTCGAAGATGCAGTAATAACTAAATTTCCTGAAGAATCAAAATATATATCAGCTGCAGTTTCAAGCCGCCCCCCTGTCGGTACAGTCGCATTTTTAAACACTTCTAAGATTTCATCATTACTCAAACTGCCATCCAGTAAAGATTCATCAACCTCATACTCAGAAGTCTTTCCATCTCTTGTAATTGTAAAGTTGAAGTTAGACGCCGTATAGTCAGCAGTCGTATCCAAGTTTGAAACCAGTGATTTATGTCCAAACAAAGACTGCGCACCACTCAATATAATTTCTTCACCATGCTGTCTAGCCTCTATAGTTATATTCCCCTTATCATCAAACTCTACCTCTGCAAAATCAGAGAGCAGGTTTCCAAGACCATCGCTCGCATTCTTAAATGCTGATAAAACCTGATTTTCTGTAAGTTCACTCGTTGAACCATCCAGTACTGATTCATCTACATCAAATGTATAGACTGTACCTGCTATGTCCATAGTAATGTCTAATGTTTCAGCAGTATAGTCATTTTTTAGATTAACTTCACCCGTCATCGATGCTTTTTTGACAACGTAATTTTGATCATTTTCAAAATGGCCTGTCATCTGGGCTTTTGAAGCACTTACTGTATAGTAATTCGTATCCACTATTTTTTCATTAACAACAAAATAATTTTCCGGACCCTCTACCTTCAAATCTGAATCAGCCAATTTAGGTTCAATGATTAACCGATCCGCTGAATCGAAGTATATGTCCGCCGCGTCTTTAAGCCTGCTTGTTTTAGGACTGTATGCCTGCGCATTTTCTAAAACTGTAACAAATTCATCTCTGGTAAGTGGTGTTGTTGAACCATCTAGTAATGATTCATCCACATCATATACTGTATTTCCAATCGTAATATTCCACGAATTTCTTCCATTACCAGTGCCAACACTTGCCGGAAGTCCAAATGCATCAGAATCTAGAATTTTTATACTCTGATTTGGTAACACTGTTTTAGGGGTTATTGTTAACATTCCCTCAGAGTCATAATAAATGTCAGCAACACTCGATAATGTATTTCCGAGTCCATCCTGGGCGTTTTCAAATTGTGCAACGACGCCTGCTTTATCCAAAGTACCATCAAAAGCCGACTCGTCTACGTCATATCTTGTAGCAGTGCTTCCAACTTTAATGATCACATCTAAAACATGACCCGTATCATATGCTTTATCTGGTTCTAAAGCACCTTGAATTGTCTGATGTGCAAAAATGGCATCTCCGCCTGATATGCGAACATCTTCTCCTTGATCAAACGAAGTTACAGAAAGCACACCTGTATCAAAGGCAATTTCTGCAAAACGCGATAGTGGTTCACCGTCATAGTTTTGCGCATTCGAAAACACATCAACAACCTGCTGCTCAGTCAATGTAGTTACAGAACCATCTAATTCTGCTGAATCTACACTAAATGACATAGGCACTCCATCCGTTGTAATTGTAATTGTTAAATTTTCATTGGAGTAGTCTGCCGACAAATCATAGTTGCCTTGATGCACAGCTGACGTCACCGTTTCATACTGTGCAGATAAATCCACATCCCCTTGAAGCTGCTTAACAATATTATCTGGAAGTGCTGCATTCATCAGGTTATCTGTTTCAATAGCACCAAATAAATCGAGCCCATTGGTACTGATATTCATTACATCACCAATACCCACTTCATATTTGGTGATGGGTTTACTTACAATTTCATAGTTGGTAATATCAAGATTATAAGTCCCGTCTTCATTCATTAACTTTTCATCAGTATGATATGAGGAAAAAACATACCTTCCCGCATAACTTGTATTGGCAGCACTAATAATATGGTTTTTCAACTGTTCAATTTCACTTTTAATTTTATCCAGGTCATCCGGCGCATTCGATCCATTTGCCGCCTGTACTGAAAGTTCCCTTACACGCTGAAGGGCTTCGCCAATATCCGCAATTGCAATTTCTGTAGTTTGCATCCATGAAAGTGCATCCTGAGTATTGGTTGTATACTGCTCAAGCTCAGACAAATCCGTCTTATATTTCAGCACCTTTGAAATGCCGATGGGATCATCTGATGGCGACTGAATTTTTTTACCCGTTGCAAGCTCATCTTGATATTCACTCATTTTTACCAAATTTGAGTTGACATTATATAGTAAATTGGATATTAACATATTATTTGTTACGCGCATAAAACCATCTCCAAAACCTATCGACCCACAAGGCCAAGTCTATTTACAATTAACTCCAGCATTTCGTCCATTGTATTAATCATTCTTGCATTTGCAGAGTAAGCATGCTGGAAGCGTATCATGTCTGTCATTTCTTCATCTAAGGACACACCCATAACCGATTCTCTAGAAGTCGTAATATTGCTAAGAAGGAGCTGCTGATTGTCCATTAAGCTCTGCGTCGCCTGTCCATCAACACCCAGGTTGGATACCAGCGACTTAACGAAGTCGTCTGGACTCCCCCAGTCATAGAGATCTACATCATGCCTCACATTGGCAATACTCAGTATATTACCGCCATCCCCCGGTAGGCCTTCTACCGTTGTTGATGCTGCAATTTTATTGACATCTTCAAGATCGCCTGAGATCGAAATGCGCTCTGCCGATATGACATCCACCACATAATAACGGTCATCAATCATACGAATGGTTTTGCCTTCATACTGCGGGTTGTTGTTAAAAAAGGTTTCTGAATTTGCCCGAATAGCCTCTGTTTTTTCCGTGTGATCCATGTCATTGTCAATGCCCAGCGTAATCTGATCTGTTATATCTACCGCACCGTTACCATTGAGTCCTTTAGTCAACAAATAATCTGAAAATTCTTCTGTTGTCATGCCGTCCATGGTAAAGAAATCAAGATTCGTCTCTCCGTCAAGATCATAACCGCCTCTATGAATTCTATTGACTTCTGAGGTTAATGTACTCATAAAGCTGTTTAGCTTATCTAAATAGTAAGGAATGCCTTTGTCATCCCCTGTCATATTGTCACGTGTATCGAGTATGCCTTTGATTTTTCCTGAGTTCACATTAAAGGGCGCCCCATCTTTCCAAGCAATATCAACAAGTCCTTCAACATCTGTATAATTTAGCGCTTCCTCACGTTCTGTCAAAACAAGCTCTTGTGAATCGGTGTGCGAAACAATAAGGTGTCCACCAATAGCAACATAGAAGCGTTCCTGATTGTCTTCATAGTAATCAATATCTGCAAGCTCTGACATTTTATCAAGCAGTAAATTTCTTTGATCTCTGACATCGTTAGCCGTACCACCTGTAACTTCAGATTCATAAATGATTTTATTGAGGTCTGCAATTTGGGCTGCATAGCCATTTAAATTTCCTACGGCAACCTCAAATTCAAAGTTGAGATCCTGCTGCAGGTCTTTCATTGAAGAAGACATATTCGAAATACCAGAAGTCAATGCGATTGCACGTTCCCTAACGAGAGTACGTATTGATAGCGACTCCGGGTTCTTATTCAGTTCCTGAACAGAATCAAAGAAATCATCCATAAGCTGACGAATACCCGAGTCCGTCGGTTCATTTAGTATGGCCTCAACATTTTTAATGATTTCAGCACGGGCTTCACTCTCAGAAAGGTCGCTATTTGCACCACGGTACTGGTAATCGAGGAATGCGTCTCTGATTTGATGCACTGCATCTGTATCAACACCTGTCCCCAGTGCACCCTTGCCTCCTGGAAGGAGGTCGGGTCTATATGCACTCATATCTACACGTTGCCTGCTATACCCTTCAGTATTCGCATTTGAAATGTTATGGGACGTTACACTGAGTGCTCTTTGATTTGCAAAGAGTCCAGACATCGCTATACTTAATCCAAGAAATGAACTACTCATAATATCCCACCTTATACTTTCGCATCGAAGGCACTTCTGCCATTCTTATCATAATTGATATTTGCTTTGCCGCCATAGTTGGTCTCTGTTTCGCCAATGCTCGAAATAAGATTCACATTAAACTCAATCATATCAAGAGACTGTTTAATCAGCGATCCATTAGTCTCATTAACATCTTTTACATCCTTCATCAAATTGCTCAGCTTACGCTTAGTACCCTCAAGCTTTACTTTAGATGAATCATCTACAATATCGATGATATCGTCAAGGACATTTACACTGGAAAGTCCTGTTTGTTTCATAAGTTCTGTCACAATTTTATCTCGAATTTCTTCTAGCTTCATGAGACTTGCAATGAGCGCATGCTCTCTTTTTGTCATCTTTTCAAGCTGATCAATATCGCCATCTATAATGATTTGTTTTTTTTCTTCACCTAATCGAAGAATTTCTGTATAAATTTCACAATCCTTCTCAAGTGCCATAATGAGTTTATCTATCAAGTCTTTCATGGTTATATGACTCCTTTCAAGAAAAGCTCGCACTATGCGAGCTGTCCACTACCTGTAGCTGTTCTCAAACTGAAGAAAAAGCTAAAATATTCATTTACCGCGACTTATACTTTTTACCGTAAAAAAGCACGGCATATCCAGTGTCATCTGATACGCTATCCTTGCGTAGACAACACCTTTTCCGTACTTCCATGTACTCCAACGCTTTCTTCAATTTGAGAAGTCCATCCCCAAGCAGCAACCATAGACTGCGATAGGTTTCATCCTAGCGCAGCCCGGGTGCTACCCCTCATCGCCAGTTAGGCGTCCAAGAATCTTATTAGCAACGTCTTCAGAAGAAGGTTTATAGGTACCATCCTTTATTTGGGCACGGATGGCATTCACCTTTTCCTCACGCACTTCAGGCGTATCTTTCATTGCCTGCATTGCAACTTGAATTTCTTTAGCTTGAGTGGAAATTTCGATTTTATCCTCCTCAAACTTGACACCTTCTGTCTTCTTAGCCTTCGGCGCTTGTTTGCCGTAGGCCTTCATGATTTTTTGGATGTTAGGATTACTTTGAATTTTCATATAACAATACCCCCAATCCTGCCGTCTTTCTATACTTAATATCGGCAAAACTGGGGGTTTATTTAGTCCTTTTTTCAATTTTTTTAGATTATTTCTTTTTCACATACATACCGTGGCTACCACTTCTTGACTTCGACGCACCGCTTGATTTTTCTTCACCTGTTCCAAAGGCTTCGCTAAACCCATTCTTGAGCTCCATCTGACACGCATCGCAAAATCGACCGGTCTGAATAGACTTCCCACATCTGTCACAAGGATATCCAACACCCTCGCCTTTTAACTGGAGGCGCCCTTGTCTGAGCCATTTTAGAATCAGATCTTCTTCAATATCAAGCTCTTCTGAAACTTCCATAACGTTCGTTTCTGGATTATCATATATATACTCTCGCGCAGCCATAAACAAGTCTTCCTCATCTTCTCTGCATCGCATACAGAATTTTTGACCAATCTCTTCAGACTGAAAAACACGTCCACATTTTGCACAGTTCCTAAGTTTTGAAAACATACTGTCACCTCCGAAATGGACTCTAACTGTACTCTACCTCCTACAGCTAAAGAATCAACTGTTTTAGTATATTATACCACGCTTACTTCACAAAATCAGTCCTTAATATTTACAGAAAGTACAGCGCCGTGCACTGCACTTGCACCTGCACTTAAAAGCACCTCTGCACAGAAATTCATTGTTGAACCAGTCGTGATAATATCATCAATCAGTAGAACTCGTTTTCCTGAAATCTGTGCCTTGTCTGCCTTGAACACGCCTTCAAGCGTCCTCTTTCGTTCATCCCTATTCAAGTTTTTCAGTCTTGGCGTTGCCTTGATACGCTGAAGTGCTGTCCCGCTTGACAATACATCCAGTTGCTCGGCAAGTACTTTACTTATGCGCTCCATATGATTAAAGCCTCTTTCGCGCTTTCTTGAAACATGCAGCGGAACGGGAACAATCATGTCAAATTCAATTTCTCCCTGTGCCATAATATTATCATAAAGCATCTGAGAGAAATACCGACTTAAGTAAGTACTTTGATTGTACTTATAGTCCATTATTAATTGCTTACCCACATCTGCATACTCAAAGCATGCAAGACAAGACTCAAGGGCATGTCCACTTACGGCACATGTGTAGCAGTAGGGTGTTTCAAGCTGACTGGGTATGGGGGCCCCGCAGTATTTGCAGCTTCTTCCTTCTATCCACCGCACTTGCCTCAGACAGCTTTCGCAAAGGTCGTACCTATATACTCTATGTCTGGACAAATCTATCCCGCAATGAATGCAGGCTATTTTTTCTGGATAGATAATACGAAGCACACACTCGAATAATCGCCTCAATGGTTCACTATTTATAAATATATTGATTGCCTCCTGTACGTTTAGCCGCATACATCCGTTTATCTGCAATATCGACTATTTCTAGCGGGTCTAGACTACAGTGCGGATAGCATGCAATCCCTAGACTTAGGGTGATCAAATCCTCAATCATGCTTAAATCTGCAATTTGAATGGTCATCTTTTCTACAGAAACACGGATGCGCTCTGCAATATGCTCTGCTGCTGAATAACAGCTATTTGGAAGAACAACTGCAAACTCTTCTCCACCATAACGCGTGGCTATATCTGACTTTCTCGTATTTTCTTTTAAGATACGTCCAACTTCTTCAATCACTTTATCACCAATTAAATGTCCATAAGTATCGTTTATCAGCTTGAACTTATCAATATCGAGAAGGAGAACATGTATGTTCTGATTAGTAATTTGCGCTTTTCTAATCTCTGTTTCCAGCGCCTCGAAAAAGTAACTTCTATTAAATAGACCCGTTAAATCATCACGCTGCGACCTTGTTAGCACACTCGTATGATATAAGGTGTTTGAAAGCACCATGGCAACACTTGATGCCACACCTGCCACAACTTGAAGAATTCCAGAATCAATCTCCATGGAATCTTTTTTTGTGAATAGGATCACACCATACCGTATATCATCATGCTCGAGCGGCAGTATGCCTATGGCGTTATCCTCATGTTTAAAATCAATTCTTTGAAGTAGGGCGCCATCTTGGTTTAAATCATGACAGACAATGGGTGTTCCAGTCTTAAAGACATCTTCTGCAAGCCCAAATTCTGGGTTTAATGTATTTTCAAGCTGACCGCCTGAGTACTTCCCTCTCAGCTCAAGTTCACCTTTCTCTTCTGAATAAAGGAGTATTGCACATAAATCGACATCGATGCCAAAGGTGACTATGCGTGTGATTTGAGAAATGGCCATATCAATATCCGGAAATGAGTCCATAACCTTTTGAATGGCATAAAGGGTTTCAAGCTCATCAACCTTTTTTTGAAGATGCTTCTTGCTTTCGAGAAGTGAGCCCAGATGCACCGAGTAAAAAACGCCGACTGTTGTCATAATGACATATAGCATCAAATCTAGGCGGTCTACATTATACAAATAGAGTGAAAACAAACAGACAAGCATGGATAGAGTAAAGATGAAATAACCCGTGTAGGACTCCCTTTTCTCTACTGCATATATCAGCAGCATGGTGTGTAAAATATGAAAGCTAAAATTACTAAAGCCATTTTGGATGCCTATAATTATCCAACTTGCCAGATACCCACTGATGAGCAGCGCTGAAAAGACCACTTTCTTTCGGGCTTCATCCTCTTCTTTTCTATATAGATAATAAAGAAGTACAACAATGGCTAGTGTGATTAAATTGTATCCACCTTGGGGTGTAGACAGGTCATCTATAAGTCGACTGCTGTTTAAGCCAGTAACCAGCACTAAACACAGTAGAAACACACTTTTCACCAAGCCGGTTTTGAATTTATTGTAGACGATTTTATCAAACATAATAGTTCCTTCTCCCTATTAAAGGACTTTGGCACTACTTATTTTATACGATAAATTCCTCTTTAACAATACCCTCTAATCTAAACTTTAACCCAGAAAGCCTTTCATGCTGGTTTTCATTATTCACCATAATATTTAAATACCGCCTGTCTCCAACAAGGACAACCAGCTGCTTGGCACGTGTTACCGCAGTATATAAAATATTTCTGTTCATCAGCATGGGTGGTCCACTCCAAACAGGCATGACCAGAACCGGAAACTCGCTGCCCTGACTTTTATGCACTGTTACGGCATAAGCATGAATAATTTCATCAAGCTGACTGAAGTCATAATGCACGGTTCTACCATCGTCAAACCGAACGACCACTTTCTGATCTGCTAAATTCATGCCTTCAATAAAGCCGATATCACCGTTAAAAACACCTTCTCCACGCTGATCATCATCTGTTTTCCATTTCATTTGATAATTGTTTTTTATCTGCATGATTTTGTCGCCTGATCTAAAGATACGTTCACCAAATTTCTTTTCAGCGCGGCCCGTTTTAGGCGGGTTCAGTACCTCTTGCAGCAGCTTATTAAGTTGAAGTGTACCCGTTGGCCCCTTCTTTGTGGGGGTTAAAACTTGAATATCATGTACTGGGTCAAGTTTGTAGTATTCAGGCAGTCTTTTTTTCACAAGCTGACTGATTGTACTTGCCATAGACTCTTGACGCCTCGAGTCAATAAAGAAGAAATCTTTATTTTTCGTATTGAGAACAGGCATTTCTCCATGATTAATTTTATGTGCGTTTACAACAATCATACTTTCTTCAGATTGTCTGAAAATCTCTGTTAGCCTAACAACTGGAATAACCCCAGAATCAATAATGTCTTTTAATACACACCCCGGACCTACAGATGGCAGCTGATCCACATCACCCGCAAATATAACACGTGTGCCTGGTGCTATTGCACTCAGTAAATGATTCATTAACAGGGTATCGACCATGGATGTCTCATCAATGACAACCGCATCACAGGTTAGAGGATCTTCCTCATTTTTCATAAAACCTGCTGTTTCATTTCCCTCACTATATGCATATTCGAGAAGTCTATGAATGGTCTTGGCTTCTTGTTTTGTCGCTTCACTGAGTCTTTTGGCAGCGCGCCCTGTTGGTGCAGCAAGCAGCACTTTAAGATGTTTTCGCTCAAATACATCCAAAATACCATTTACGATGGTTGTCTTCCCAGTCCCAGGACCGCCCGTAATAACCATTAGGCCATTTTGTACGGCTGATTTAATGGCCTCTCTCTGATTCTGAGCCAGTGTAATTTCTTCGCGTGCTTCGTAGGCCTTAATATCCGCATCAAGATCAAGCCCAGGTATTTGTGTTGCGCCTGTTGCCAACTGTACAAGCTTTTGACACACCTTAAGTTCTGCAAAATACAGTGGTGTAGGATATATAAAGGATTCTTCTTTAAATCGTTCTATATGTAAACTGCCCCGAATGACCATGTCTGTTACAATATCTTCGACTTGATCCGCTGAAACAAAGAGAACGTCTGCAGTGCGCCGAATGAGATCATCTTTTAGGGCATATGTATGGCCTTGCATTACATGCTGAGAAAGAACATATTTAATACCTGTTGCGATTCTATAGGGCGAAACAGATTCCACACCCATTTTCTTAGCGATTTGGTCTGCCATTCTAAAGCCGATTCCTGGAACATCATCTGCGAGCTGGTAGGGGTTTTCCGAAACAATATCAATGGTTTCGTGACCGTACAGTTTAAATATACGCATGGCATAGTTCACAGAAACACCATACTTTTGTAAAAAAAGCATAATGTCTTTCAGCGCGCGCTGTTCAAAAAAAGCACTGGCAATTTCGTCTGCCTTTTTTTGACCAATGCCGCTGACTTCTGTGAGTCTGGCAGGATCATACTGGATAATATCTAGACTGTTCTTGCCAAAGTGATCCATGATGCGGCTTGCCGTTGCCGGTCCAATCCCTTTAATAATACCTGATGCCAAGTACTTTTCTATGGCTTCAAGGTCTGTTGGCATTAGTATTTCACTGCTTGTCACCTCAAGCTGTTCGCCGTATGTAGGGTGCATGACAAATCGCCCCCTAAAGAGCATGTCCTCCCCTTCATGAATAATTGGAATGTAGCCTTTGACATATATAAACTCATCGCCGGATTCAACTACTGCGATGACAAATCCATTTTCGTCATTTCTAAATACAATTTCTTCAACTGATCCGCGTATTTCTACCGACATATGACACCGTCCATTTTGGCCTAACTATACCTTCATCCTATCTTTGAATTACCCCTATACCATGAAGTCAATTCGCATACAATTATAACACACCTAACTTTTATGACAGATGTTTTGTAATATTTTGTAAATTTAACTTCTCAAATGATCCTCTCTGTTGCTTTTCTCTTTTTTTAGTGCAAAAACACGAAAGCCCTATGCACAAATAATTTATAGGCGCATAGGGCTTCACAAAACCACTATTTATTTTCTCGAATATCTTGTAAGTTATTAAAAAAAACATCAGCAGTCCATGTATTCATTTTTTTGCTACGCTCTTGATTTATGCTTCAAAAGCTTCTTTTTTAAGGATCTCGGCCTTGTCTGTCTTTTCCCATGGCAGGTCAATATCTGTACGGCCAAAGTGTCCATAAGCTGCTGTCTGACGGAAGATTGGACGCTTAAGGTCAAGGTCTCTGATGATTGCTGCTGGACGCAGGTCAAAATGCTTCATAACCAGCTCTTCAATTCTTTCTTCGTCAATTTTTGCTGTATTAAATGTTTCAACCAGTACAGATACCGGATGCGCAACACCAATTGCATAAGCCAGCTCAATTTCACACTTGTCAGCAAGACCTGCCGCTACGATATTCTTAGCAACATATCGAGCTGCATAAGCTGCAGAACGGTCAACCTTTGTAGGATCTTTACCTGAGAATGCACCGCCACCGTGACGTGAGTATCCACCATACGTATCAACGATTATTTTACGACCTGTCAGACCAGCGTCACCTTGTGGGCCACCAATTACAAATCGACCCGTAGGGTTAATCAGGTATTTTGTAGTATCATTTAGAAGCTCGGCTGGAACAATTGGCTTCACAACGTGTTCAATCAGATCTGCTTCAATTTGCTCACGAGTCACTTCTGGTCCATGCTGTGTAGAAATAACGATTGTATCTACATGAACAGGCTTATCATCTTGATACTCAACAGTAACCTGTGTTTTTCCATCAGGTCTTAGATAATCAAGAATACCTTCTTTACGAACATCCGATAGTCTCTTAGCCAGTTTATGTGACAAGGAAATTGGAAGTGGCATCAGTTCTGGTGTTTCATTACATGCAAACCCGAACATAAGGCCTTGGTCTCCCGCACCAATTGCTTCGATGGCATCGTTCATTGAGCCTTCTTTACTTTCAAGAGCCTCATCTACACCCATTGCGATATCAGATGATTGCTCGTCAATTGCAGTCAGTACAGCACATGTTTGACCATCAAATCCGTACTTTGCTCTTGTATAGCCAATTTCGCAAACTGTCTTGCGGACAACCTTAGGAATATCCACGTAGCAGTTTGTTGAAATTTCACCACACACTAGCACCATGCCTGTTTTAACAGTTGTTTCACACGCGACACGCGCAGTAGGGTCTTTCTCAAAAATTGCATCCAGAATTGCGTCTGAAATCTGATCGCACATTTTATCCGGATGTCCCTCAGTTACGGACTCTGAAGTAAAAAGTCTTCTTCTCATTATTATTGCCTCCTCAAAATGGTTATAGTATTCAATCTACTCTGGAAAATTACCTTTTTGGGTTTATTCAGTCAAAAACTTAAAAAACCCCGTCTTAAAAGACGAGGATTATTTGCTGTTATCAGCACCTCATCTTCCAGATTGCTCTGTGGGATTTAGCACCGTGTTACCACCGGTTGCCGGACGTCATCGGGCCCATTCCCTCAGTCGCTCTTAATAAGGTGTACTACCTATTCAGTTTACCTAGGCGATTGTATCATAGCAAATTTGTTTAGTCAAACATTTTTATGAGATTAAAATATTGAACTTATCTTCATAATTATGCTGACTTGGTTGAAGTCATTCGTCAGGTATTACTCCAAATTCACACCGTACCTAATCTATATATACACAGAGGGTTGACTGGCAAACATTTAATTGTAGATCCTGCTAAATTTATGCGCTGCACTTCTATATTGTATCTATCGTTTTTGAACAGGACCGTGCAACCTCCGGTCGCCCTGGTCGCTAGTCGCGCCGGATTTCATAATTAATGAGAGTTATTACGAAATGACAGAGCAACCTAGCAGTTGCTCATGAAAGCTAGACGCGCCATATTTCATAATTAATGAGGGTTATTACGAAATGACAGAGCAACCTGGCGGCTGCTCATGAAAGCTAGACGCGCCATATTTCATAATTAATGAGGGTTATTACGAAATGACAGAGCAACCTGGCGGCTGCTCACGAAAGCTAGACGCGCCATATAGATAAAAGAGGAGAGACTCTCCCATTCATGTGAACATGATGAGAGAGTCTCTCCTCTTTTATCTGCATTTCTTTGCCTTTAACGGAAAGACACAGGAGCACTTGGGGAAGCGTCTCCTGTGTCTGTAATGATGTAAATAGGTCACAATCATTGAATTAGGGGGAGAACCTCATTTGGGGGTTGAGGTTCATAAGTGAATACCTGATTATCTTCAGGCAACTGCATTATAACAATAGTTAAAATGACAGTAAACCCATATACTGTGAAACGCTCAATATCGTCCCTGAAATGCAATACAGCTCTCCCCAGTTACCTTTTAGCATACTTGGATATTTATTCAACTGCATTCATTACAAATTGAAAACTTCTTTAAATGTCTTTACCTGATTTCTTGAAACAGGAATCATTTCATCACAGTGCTTCATTTTAACCATAAAAGTATTGTTGAACCACGGTTCAATGGCCTCAACAAAGTTCACGTTCATTAAGTACCCTCTATGGGTTCTTAGAAAATGGTCACTACGCAGACGCTCCTGTAAATAGCTCAGCGAATGCCCATACACAAAAACACCCTGCGTTGTGTGAATGACTGTATTTTTATCTTCAATAGCTGCATAAATAATATTCTGAATATCTACTGGAATAAGCCTTCCAGATGATTCAAAACAGATTCTGTCCATACCACATGTACGGTCTTCAGACATCTTATCTGCCAGTTCATTAATGGCTTTGGTCTGATCAATAATTTGCTTTTCACGCACTCTGTCGATCGCACTTGCAAGCCGTTCGCTATTAATGGGCTTTAATAAGTAATCAATCGCATGAAGATCAAAGGCTCGAATTGCATACTCATCATACGCTGTTGTAAAAATAATCATTGGCGGGTGCTCATATGCCATCCATTTTTCAGCAACACGAACACCAGAAATTCCGGGCATGTTAATATCTAAAAAGACCAATTCCACCGGACTTTTCTTTTGAAAATCACAGGCATCTGTGCCATTTTCCGCTTCACTTACCACTTCAATATCTGAAAATGCTTCTAATAAGAATCGGAGCTCGTCGCGCGCCGGTTTCTCATCATCAACAATCATGCATCTTATCATAAGGACCCCCATCTTCATGAAAATGCTTTAACCCGAATGTTTATAAAATTCCCATACGAGGTACAACCCATTCTTGCCTCATATGAACTATTTGAGTTAATCTACTATAATTATCTTTTTTTACATTCTAACAGTATGCGCAGTGAGTTTCCAGTTTAAAACCAACATTGTACAATAAATATGAAAGAATTATAAATCTATTACAATTTGGAAAGGGCAATTGTCCTCCCACAAGCCATTTGTTATACTATGCGAAGACTGAGTTTTTATCGAATTTTACAAATACATGAAAAGCAGGTATACATATGAATCTTCTTCATTTACTTTTTAAAGAGTTTAAACTGCTGGCCCTTGCAGCCGTGCCCATTATTGAACTCAGGGGGGCCATTCCAGCAGGTATGGTCATGGGACTTGACCCACTCACATCAGCCATTGTTTCTTACATTGGCAGCATGCTCCCAGTACCATTCATACTATTCGGTATGCGTCCTGTTATTGACTTTATGCGACGTTTCAAATGGGCAGATGCTTTTTTAGACTGGCTGATCAACCGAACGGTTAAACGCGCTAAGAACTTTGACAAGTACTCATTTTATGGACTCATGCTTTTTGTTGCTGTTCCACTCCCGACAACAGGGGTTTGGACAGGTAGCATGGCGGCTTCGCTCTTTGGCATGCGTATTAAACGCAGCTTCGTTGCCATCCTTATAGGAAACCTCATCGCAGCCATTGTCATAACTGCTGGAAGCACTTTTGCTGCAGCACTCTTTGAATCTATTCCAGTTTTATAGGACACAACCAATCCCAGAAAACGTGCTTAATTACATGCTTTCTGGGATTTTAACGCTCTATTTGTAATCCATTTGTAACTGGATAGCCCTCCCTTCGTAATACTGCGATTATATAATGGTAGAGAAAGGTGATGGTTTAAATGAAAATAATTAAGAAACTTTCTGCACTTATTATAGCGGGGACACTTCTTCTAGGAATGCCCGCATTCGCATATGATACCCTTTACCATACATACTCAACAACGGAAGCACTGTCTCCAGGTGTAACCCTCACAACAGAGCAGCGCATGACCAGTTCAGGCTGGTTCAATATCAACTTGATTACGGCTGATTTAACCAATCCTGCTGTTAAGTCTACGGTTCTGCTTCCAGAATTTATTTCTGAAAAAGCACCGCTTACGAAACTAGCAGCAAGTGAACCCAATGTTGTTGCAGCTATAAATGGAGATTTTTTTGATACACAGGGACAATCCACACTTGGAATGGTCGTAAAGGATGGCGACTACATCACATCCTCTATACACGATGACCGGTTTTATACTTACCTCCAAATGAACGATGGCAAATCCTATATAGCCAAAGTTTCGGGCGAATATACAAAGCTGTCAAATGAAGCCTATTCAGTTGATATTACTTACAAGAATAAACCGTATCTTCAATATGACCGGGCTATTGTTTATGACAGAAGCTGGGGCAATGCCAGCATTGGCAACACCAACTCTGAATCTGTACTGGAAATGGTGGTTTCAGATGGGCATATCGTTTCTATTGCTCTTGATCCGCCCCCTCAAAAGATACCTGAGAATGGTTTTATAGTCAGTGCTGTTGGCACTATGATTCCTAAAATTTATGCAAATTTCAAGGTTGGAGATGCCGTGACTTTAGAAAACGGCGCCTTCCTTGACCATATTGATCAGGCCATTGGCGGTGGCGCTAAAATTCTAACAAACGGTCTACCCGAAGCTGATTTTTCCCTCAATATTTCTGGCAGACACCCCCGATCCGCTCTCGGATTTTCCAAAGACAACAAAACCTTGTACCTTGTAACAGTCGATGGCCGCCATAAGAACTTCACAGGCATGACACAAACAGAACTGGCCTATCTGATGGCAGAAGCTGGGGCTTATAACGCAATTAATTTAGATGGGGGAGGCTCTTCTGAACTTGTCACGCGCTCTGTTGGAAGTGACTCTGCTGAAATTGCGAACATGCCTTCAGATGGCACTGAAAGACGAATTCACAATGGTGTCGGCATCATAAATGATACAGAAGTTGGTCAGCTGGACGCTTTGGTTGTTGAATTTGAAAGCGCACGCATTTTTGCTGGTACAATGCTAACGCCTTCTATCTTAGGTATTGATAAAAACCTCCACAGTATACCTGTAAATACTTCATATGCTGAATATGATGTCTCTGGCGTTGATTATAAGATTCAAAACGGAAACATCATCCCTCTTGAAGAAGGCACAATGACAGTCAGTGTATCTATTGGTTCAGCCACAGGAAGGGCTCAAATAGAAGTTATTGGTGAACCTGTCCGTCTTTCTGTATACCCTGAAACAGCTCGACTCATGCCAGGTGAGCCCTTAAATATAAGACTCACAGGGTATGATGAAAATGGCTTTAGTGCACCTTTAACACTTTCGGATGTCACACTGCTGCAAAGCGGTTTGAACGGGGCCCTAGAAAACGCACAGTATGTCGTATCTGAACCGGGAAGCGGCTACATCCGATTTGGCCTTGGAGATGCTGAAGCTTTTATGGCTATAGGCGTTGGAGAAAGTCAGTCCATGCTTTATGACTTTGAAACAGCGCTTGGACACTTTGTTAAGTATCCTGAAACGGTCACTGGCTCTTACGCACTCACAAATTTCGCACACAGCGGTGAATCAGGCGGAACTCTCAACTATAATTTTAAAAATGACTCCGCCACACGTGCAGCCTACGTTGCCTTCGGCGATAAGGGGCTTGCACTTCCAGAAAACACGACAAAGCTGAGTCTATGTGTCTACGGAGAGTACGCTAATGGTCACTGGCTGCGTGCAAAACTTACAGATGCCGCCGGTACAGTCCATACAATAGACCTTGCTAAGTCAGTCGATTGGACTTCTTGGAAGCAGATTGAAGTGAACTTGTCTTCTGATATTGATTTCAAAACCCTTGATCGACTGTATCTGGTTGAAACAGATCCTTCCGTTCGTGATACTGGTGTCATTGTATTTGATGATTTGTACGCAATGACTGCTGCTGCACCTCCAGAAAACTTAAGTGCAATGAGTGCGTCACCTTTTACTTTCGGTATAACCGACAAGGATGGGGTTGATCTTAAAATAGACTTTGAAGTAGACAACCAAGACGACGAAGAAACGACCCCCTCAAATATTCTTGAAACAGATTTTCAGGCACTAACGAACAAAAATGGCCCGGCGCTTTACAGGAATACTGTACAGTTCCAGACGCTTGATACCTCTGGTGGATACATGAGCCGAACAGCACCTGAAAATGGGTGGCAGTCACTATTTTCGCTTAGTCCAGAAGAACATATTACAGATGTCATAATTGCATGCACAAGCTCTGTCAATTTCAAAAATGACATGGACAGGCAACTTTTTGAAGATACACTTCAGCGTATTCGGTCCGATTACGACACACGCGTCCTCGTACTTTCCCCTGATAGTACGGGCAGCATCGATCAAATAAACGGTATTTGGTATGTGCATTATCCAGAAGATACAAAAACGCTCTTTGTCGATATGAACACCGATGTTCCGGTCGTTGAACTCAAATAGGCCATCTGCTTAAAAGACTTTATTTGATAACACATGCCTGTTTCCATTCATTAATAGAATAAAACTATGAGTTTGGGCGGCTGAATCTCACACGTCTCTCATCATACTCAATAAAAAAGACCAGCAAACCCAATGCTACTGAGAGCCTAAAACTGCTTTACTCAGTGTCTGGTATTTGCTGGTCTATTATTATTTCACATCATATCATTGTTATGTACGTTCCACATGCCGTACAAAATCTACTGAACTAATCCTATGATAACCGGTATGGTTAAGATAGAAAATAAGGTGGTAATGAAAACCAACTTCGAAGCCAACCTGAAGTCCGAATGGTACCTGGATGCGATCACGGCAGAATTCGCAGATGCCGGCATGGCTGCAATCACAACCGGAATATAGAGCGTAACCCCACTTACGCCAAACATTTTGAGGACTATAAAGACCAGTATAGGCAATATAATCAATCTGTGCACAGACAGCACGAAGTCTTTCCAGTCATTGAAAAGTTCTTTAGGGTGTACCTCTGCCAGTATAAATCCAATAAACATCATCGAAAGTGGTGTTGTTGTAGCGCCGATCATTTTAACAGTATTGTACAAAGGCCCTGGGAGCCTTAACCCTGTTACAAACATTGTAAAACCGATAAAAACAGCAATCATCGCCGGGTTGACCGCTGATTTTAAAGATTGAGTTAAAGAACGGCTTTCTGACCCAGTGCTATTTGAACGCTGCATAAGGAAGACGCCATAACTCCAAATGAGAATGTTAAATGCCAGGTTGTAAATGGCCGCATAAAACACAGCCTCCTGGCCAAACACAGCCCCCAAAACAGGATACCCCATAAAGCCACAATTGGAAAAGACCGCTATGTACTCATACACATCTCGACGGGCACCCTTCATTTTCAAGGCCCTATTCAGAAATCTAGCAAGTATTATAGATACCCCATAAATTGTAAAGGATAACAATACAAGCATTCCGCTGTTAATCAGGACTTCTAAAGAAAAGTCAAAGGCCATTGATGAGAGAATAAATGCGGGTAAGCAGATATTGATAACCAAGTTGCTGACCTCAGCATTAATATGATCTGTTACAATTTTTTTCTTCTTAACAAACGCCCCCACTACAATAAGCAGGAACAGTACGATTACCTGTTGAACACCTACCATTTTGCCACCTACCCTTCATCATTTAAATAGTCATAAAAATCGCCCAATCCGCTGTTTACAAAGTCATACAAGATGGGCACATCTATCGTAAACTCACCCGCTGGCGCAAGTAACTCCTCTTCAACCCATTCGGACAATTCCAAGTCTAATTTTTCCAGGTTTTCTGCACAAAAGCTGCTTAGAATGAGTTGGCCTTCATCTGTCATATAATAGAGGCCAAGAATATCTTCACTTAGGTAGAATGTTTGATTTTCAACGTGACGGTTGTGATCTTTAAAACGCGTAAAAAGCACGCCCGCTTCATGTTCATTTATCATAAGCTCCGGATACGCCTGTTCAAGAAGCACTTCAAAGCCTTCATCCAGTACCATATACACTGAAAGATACTCTTTTTTCTTGAGCATGAGTGCCGTTTCTATGGACGATATTTTCATCTTTTTAAGTATTTTGGCATACTCTATTAAGTATGCACCCTTCACATTCTTTTCCACCCCAATTTCAGATACAATCATATCGTAACCGCTCACTGCATCCACCAATGAGGTTACACGGTATACCCCATCTTCAATACGGTCAACGTGTTCACGAATAAGGGTGCTCGGCACACCTGACAAATTCATAAATGTATCATTTAATTCAGACGTGTGCCATAATGCGCGCCTTGCTTCCCAGTCACGACCAATAGTTCGCATCATAAAATAATGGATGGTTCCATACAGTCCTGTATCAGGCATGAGTTGCCTGCTGAGCATATTGTACTCATCATCTGAGTAAAACTGTTCTCTGGAAATCTGCGCAAAGGCGTCTTCAATCTCTGGATATTCCCCAAGACACTCCGGTGCTTTACGAACTGCCGACTGCAAGAGTATACGTACAGCGCGAGCATCAAGCTCAGCAAATTCACCGCCTAGGCCACCCATCATCTTGAGAATGCGGTGGTCAATATAATAAGAATCTGGGTTTACATGACTTTCGTATCCGTCAATTCCGTAGGATTCATAGTCTAGATGATAAAGCTCATGTATTTCAATATCTGCTGATTTTCTCCACACAACATGAAGCCCTACAACACCCATCATTCTCGTGTTTGTAGCACTTGCCTTCACGAAGTGATACCCACTATGCAGTTTTCTTCCATATCCGCCTTCAAGGACGGTTAGCTTTGGTTTTAACATATACACCTGACACTTTCTTCATTCTGTTGTATTATAACATTTCCATATAAAGTATCAATGACCCGTGTTATAAATATACATGTATTCTTCTCAGCATCTCTATTTCTCTCATAACAGTAATACAGGTGATCTGATAAGATACACCCCCACTACTGACTTAGAACCACTAAAAAAGGAGCATCATTCATACGTACATGAAGATACCCCTTCTTATTGGTTATGTTTATGGTTATGTTTATTGATGATTCAAGCCCGCTTTTACTTAAGCAACTTGATTAAATCGCCTCAATAATCTCAACAACATCCGCTTTAATCGCTTCAATCTTTTGATCTACCGCTTCTTTGGAGTCTGATTTAACCGAGAAATAGAACTTAATTTTCGGCTCTGTTCCAGATGGACGAATGGCAAACCACGATCCATCTTTAAGGAAGTACTTGAGTACATTGGACTTAGGGAGACCTGTCCCCTCTTTCATACAGTCTAGGACATGATCCACCTCTACACCAGCCACTGCCCCAGGACCTTGACTGCGCATATGTCCTATAATCTGTGCAATCTTCTCCATGCCCTCTTTGCCTTTCATCGTAATGGCAATAAGGTCTTCCTGATAATAACCAACCTCTTCGAAAATCTGATAGAGACGGTCAACTAAGGTAATGCCTTTTGATTTGTAATATGCTGCCATTTCAGCAACCATCATCGTAGACACAACTGCATCCTTGTCCCTTACATCCGTTCCAATCAAATAACCATAGCTTTCTTCATAGCCCATGATAAAAGTATGGGAGCCTGTCTTTTCAAATTCTCTTATTTTCTCGCCAATAAACTTGAAGCCTGTTAATGTGCTCATTGCAGCGACACCGTATTTCTTAGCAATAGCTTCACCTATGGTAGATGTCACAATTGTATTGATAATCACTGGGTTTGCAGGCATTTTATCCATTGAAGACAGAACGTAGTCCACAAGGAGTGCGCCTGTTTGATTGCCATTTAGTAGAGTATATTCACCACCGTGCTTAGCCATCACACCAACGCGGTCACAGTCCGGATCCGTTGCAACAATAACGTCTGCATCAGCATCTTTTGCGTATTTGACACTCAGATCAAAAGCATCTGGTTCCTCTGGATTTGGGAGGCGCAGTGTTGAAAACTCACTATCAGCCACCATTTGTTCCTTTACTGGAATAAAACCTGTATAACCTGTTTCCCCAAGCACACGTTCTACAACACGTGCCCCTGTTCCGTGAAGTGGACTGTAAACAATTTTTAGATCCGCTTTCACTTCAACTGGCAATGCTCTTTTTATGTGTGTTTTTATCATTTCAACATAGGCTGTGTCCTGATCTTCACCAAGAACTTCTAGAAGCCCTTCAGCCTTTGCTTTTTCAGCGTCTATAAATCCAATAGTCTTATAATCCGTAATGGCATTGACTTCATCCACAACTCTATCAGCATATTCTGGCACCAGCTGACAACCATCTGCACCATATATCTTATAGCCGTTGTATTCTGGTGGATTATGACTTGCCGTAACAACCACCCCACCTGATGCTTTTAAGTTTCGAACTGCAAAAGACAATTCTGGCGTTGTACGCAAGCTATCAAATATGTAAGCCTTGATGCCGTTCCCCGCCATAACGAGGGCTGTTTCAAGAGAGAATTCTGGTGACATACGTCTTGAGTCATGGGCAATAACGACGCTCAGCGCTTCATCACCCGCCGCTTGCTGCTTCAAAAAGTTTGCAAAGCCTTGGCTTGCCTTGCGAACGATGTATTTATTCATTCTATTACGGCCTGCACCGATTACCCCGCGCATACCGCCTGTACCGAACTCAAGATCTTTAAAGAATCTATCTTCTATTTCTTTTTCATCACTTTTAATGGCCTTTAACTCATCCTTAAACGCTTGATCGAAATAAGGATTTTCCAGCCAAGCTTCATAGTGTTTTTTGTAATCCATATTGAACTCCTTTTTCTGTTTTGTCCAGCGTGTGCGCCTTTACACGTACCACTAACACCACACATGCAACCCTCAAGCAGCACATTGACTTAGCCGTTTTGACTTCTTGATACTGTTACCCCGATTTATGTTTTTCCAAGCATATTATGACTAAATCTGCTTACTTAGTTAAGCTTATAGTCCTGTGCAAAATAAAAATACAAGATTCTTTAAATTGTATCAGTTAAATAAACATGGCACATTGCCTGCACATTCTAAGAAATAGATACATTCATATGCCGTGTTCCAGTGCGCCTTAAACTTTAAACATGATTTGTTATCCCATTTTCACTGGTTAAATTATACCATATGTCATTAATTCTATAGTATTGATTTTATGTGAATAATATAGAAAAAAACGCATGGTGTGTAGGCAATTGCAACACACCACGCGTCTATTCTAATACTTACTTTACCTTTTCATCTGCAACTTATTCATTGATAAGTGCATTTTCAACCAAAATATTTCGGATGAGCACGGCTGCTTCAGCACGTGTAATTGGCGCTTGAGGCATCAGCTTTCCATCATATCCCGACACAATTGAACTTACCAGCAGATTGGCTGTTGCATCTGCAGCCCAGTCTGATACAAATTCTGAGTCTTCATACTGACTGAGTAAGAGCTCAGCGCGCTGATTGCCAGGTGTGTAGCCTGCAAGTTTCATCGCACTATAGGCTACTGCAAATGCCTCTTCTCTTGTGATTGAATTTTCTGGTTCAAATGAGCCATCCGGATAACCTGATATCAAATCATATGTCCTTGCAGTTGTTATTGCCTTTGCATACCAATCTGAATCCATTATATCTGAATAGCTTTCCATCTGTTGATTGGATCTAAGAATTCCCAATCCCTGAACAATCATGCTTGCAAACTCTGCACGTGTCACCGCTCCATCTGGGTCAAACTCAGTTTCTGTTTTTCCACTCACAACCAGTCTTGCTCCTAAATCATTTACCACGTCTTCTGACCAGTGTCCCTTTACATCTTCAAAAGCAACTTC
This sequence comes from uncultured Acidaminobacter sp., assembly GCA_963676345.2. Taxonomy (GTDB): domain Bacteria; phylum Bacillota; class Clostridia; order Peptostreptococcales; family Acidaminobacteraceae. Next base: position 355,380 of record CAXXTS010000006.1, on the reverse strand, counting down.
ATTCCATATAACCGTATAAACAGAATTTGTAAGTGAGTTTATAACCGCAACGTACTCGTCTCCAACTCTTCTAACCTCTGTTGGTATATGCGTAAAGGTTCCATCTTCATCGTACAGTACAGCCGTAGTAATCTGACTTGGATCAACCACTTCAGGCAGTACAATATTTCGTTTAACAAACTGACTAAACTTCTCAACTTCAACGGTTTTCGTATTGCCTTCCCGATCCGTTGCTGTCGCCTCTACCTTGAAGGCGACTGGTGTTGAAATCATGTTGATTTTAGATCCAAGCCCGTCTTGTATTAGATCGCTTTCTGTCTGGCTAACCTTTTCAATGGATACATTCACCTTGATATCCACTAAATCGGTTTCTTCAACATTGAGTATCTTTGCTACATTCACAATTTCAAACTCTTTTGCAGGAATATTATATCCGGCTTCACGTGTGCTGATTGACAAATCAAAGGCGTTGTCTTCCATCATCTTGATAATGTCGCCTGTGAGACCAATTTGAACCTCGTCAAGGTCTTCATCGTCTACAGGAACTTCGATGGTGTTATCAAACCCTGCAGTCTCTTCAAGGGCACCCATGATTTCTTTCTCAATTGATTCCCTAACAACATCTACTCTTGCTGTTTTTCGACCATCATTATCAACAATAGTCTTTGTACCTGCATTCTTTGCCTTACCATTAACGATAACCGTTACACCTGAAGGTTCTTCATCGTCTTCAGTTTGTGTTTCTGTTGTCGTTCCAGAGTCTGTACGGTCTTTGTCTGAAGATGATCTAATACGTTCAATAGTTAATGTGTATGTCGTTTCTGTCACGCCATCTTCTGCAAGCACATAGACTTCTATCGTATTGGTTCCGTAAATTAAATTAATATTCTTTGCAACACCACTGCTTACAGTTGTTCCATCAATTTCAATTCTATTAAGTGGCCTGTCTGAGTAAGTTGTTGCACTAACTGGTATTTGACTCAGTTTTGTCTGACCCAAATTATAAGTAATTACATTTGAATCAAATCCACTAACTTCATAACCACCTAGTCCTGTAATGGACTTGAGAACTGCTGAGTTATTTAGCTTATAGACATTTAGAGTGTAAACTTTTGTGCTTAGGCCATCCTGAGCTGTCACTAATATATTGAATATATTGGCCCCATTTGCAAGATTGACTGTAATCCATCCGTCCGCATCTACCGCACTGCCGTTTACCGTCACAGTAGAATACTTGCTTGGTGACACGTAAGCGCGTATGTCAACCTGACTCTGTGTAACATCACTTGTATGGTAACTTGTAAGCGCCGCTGAGAAGGTCTCATCAAGACCATACGTCCTGACATCTAAGTCGGTAAGATCAACATCCGTAATTAGGGTCCACTTGGCGTAAAGGGTCATGTCTGAAGCAGGCATGGTACCTGAACTTAAGTCCCACATATTTGTATGGCTGCCGTCTGTGTACCAACCACCAAAGCTGTAGCCACTTCGAGTTGGTGCACCCGGCTGAACCAAGTCACCAAATGTAACCGTTATCGCTGCAGGTGTTGTCGTATCATAGCCATAATCCAGAGTGAGGGTATATGCATTAATTTCCCACTTGGCATAAAGGGTTAAATCCCCTGCTGGCATGGTATCTGCTTCAAAATCAACTGCGCTGGCATGACCTGAATCATAATACCAACCTCCGAAGCTATAGCCTTCCTTCTCAGGTGGAGTAGGCTCTGGAATCAGCGTTCCAAAATCAGCCATTGCTGCTGATGGTGATGTAACATCTACACCTGTACTGTAAGAAACAGTGTATGGGTTAACGCCCCACTTTGCATAGAGTGTTAGATCATTCGCCGGCATGGTGTCCGTCGTAAAACTGACTGAATGCGTCAGCGCTTCATCGTAATACCAGCCGCTAAATGTGTACCCTGCATGTTGTGGATCTGCCGGTTTATATAGGGCATCGCCGTAGGTTACCTCAATTGCGCTTGGAGTTGTCGCATTGTAGCCGTCATCAAAAGATAATGTGTAAGCACTGTCCATCCAAGCTGCATAGATCATAAGGTCTGATGCTGGCATTGTATCAGCTGTAAAATCCACCGGATTGGTCAGGGCTGCATCATAGTACCAGCCCGTCAAAATGTAATCAGGATTTTCAGGATCCGTCGGTTCCGTGAGTAAAGCACCGTATGCGACGGATACCGCCGCCGGTGAAGTTACATCGTGTACTGGATTATAGCTCAGTGTATAGGTATTTGGACTCCACTGCGCATAAAGTACTGTATCTTCATTTAGGACAGGTAACATTGCCCCTGCGACGTAAGCAGTTCCCGTTCCCTCCGAACTTGTATTCCATCCACTAAAAGTATAACCTGTGTGTTCCATACCTCGGCTGTTACCAAGTACCACTGCCTCAGTTTCTTGTATATAACCGTTGTGATCAAGTGGCACACGGCCTGCATCAAATCCGTTGCCATCATATGACACGAAGTAGCGCGGACCAATCTTCCACTGGGCATACAGTGTAAAATCACTGTCTAGCATTTCATCTGTCAAACCCGCTTCAATGTTTGTGCCGCTTCCATCGGCTGCAGTATTCCAGCCATCAAACGTATAACCTGTCAAGGTCAGTGCACCCGAGTTATTTAGAACTGTAAAAGTTTCACCTTCTAAATAGGTATTGTTGTCAACAGGAACAATGCCACTATCGGCACCGTTGCCATCATAAGTGATTGCGTAGGACGGGAGGGCAGTCCATTCACCATATAGACTAACGTCCTCCTGAGCAAATGTTATAAGCGCCCCTCCATCATAGCTCGTTCCCGATCCATCTGATTCTGTATTCCACCCCACAAAATCATAGCCATACCGTTTCATATTTGCTGGCTTTTGGGCTACCGTTACATTCTCACCTTCCAGATACGGGATGTCATCTTCTGGATCAGCACCACTTTCATTACCATTACCATCATATGATATATGGTAAGTCGGCAGTGCACTCCAGGCGGCATAGAGGTTTAAATCTGATCCGCCCATTACAATGTCTTGATCCAGACTGTAAAGTGTACTGTTTGGAGAACTGTCTGTGTTCCAACCTATCAACTCATAGCCATAACGAATCAAGTGGCCTGTATTTTTATGAATATTAACCGTCGAGCCTTCTAAATACTCATCTTGATCCACCGGTACTGACCCATTCTCAGCACCATTGCTGTAATAGGTTACTGTATAAGTTGGGAGTGCAGACCACTGAGCGTAAAGTGTGAAATCTGCATCGTGCATGGTTCTTTGAGCACCACGTGTAAACGCGCCACCTGAGCCGTCCGGACTTTCATTCCAACCTACGAACTCATAGCCTGTACGTGTCAGATTGTTCTCATTACCTAAAATAGTTGCATTTTCATCTGTCAAATATGTCACTTGATCTATAGGAACTGTACCACTTTCTGCACCGTTTGCATCATAGATGACTGAATACCTTGGAAGAGGTGACCACATAGCATAAAGTTCTCTGTCGGCACTTCCCATTTCAATAGTAGACCCTATATTGTAAGTGGTTCCTTGACTTGAACTTGAGCTGTTCCAGCCCGCAAACTCATAACCATATTTATATAGACCATTGGCATTGGACTGAATCACTACAGAGGACGTATCGTAGTAGTCGTTGTTGTCAGTAGGAACTGAGCCACTTTCTGACCCATTGCCATGATAGGTCACATTATAGGTTGGCAGTGCTTCCCACTCTGCGTATAGGGTTAAGCCACCATCAACCATACTTGCTGTTTCTCCAGCTGTATAAGACGACCCGCTGCCATTTGACGCTGTATTCCACCCTGCAAGCTTATAGCCAGTTTTAGTCAGTTGCCCCGGGTTAGATAGGATGACTATAGAAGCGTCTACCAGATAGTCGTTTCTGTCCAGTGGAACTTCACCACCATCGTTCCCATTCCCATCATAGGTAAGCCTAAAGGATGGTGTGTAGTCCCAATCTGCGTACAAGGTAAGTGGCCCATCTGGCATTTGGAAAGTATCTCCTAAATCATAATGTGTTCCACTTCCATCTGAAGCTGTATTCCAGCCCATAAATGTATAATCTGTTCTTGTCAGATAGGTGCTCTTTTCAAGAGCGGTCACGGATTGCCCAGCATAATACACCTTGCTATCGTTTGGAACAAGTCCTCCTTCATAACCATTGCCGTCATAAGTCACCGCATAGGTCTGCAGTGCCGTCCAGTTTGCATAAAGGGTCGCACTGCTTTCACCGAATTTGTACTTTTGACCTGGCTGGTAGGAATTACCCTGACCATCACTGGCCGTATTCCAGCCAACAAAAGTGTATCCTGCTCTTGCTAGGTCTGTGTTGTCTGGTACTGTAATTTGGACATCTTCATAATAGGTATTGCTGTTGGTTGGTACACTACCACTATCCGCACCATTAGCGTCATATGAAATAGAAAGGGGTGGTAGTCTAAGCCACTCTGCATAGAGAATAAGGTCTCCTGACATTTCAACCACCTGACTTGTATCATAGTGGTCTCCTTGTCCATCTGCTCTCAAGTTCCAACCATTGAAGCGTTTGCCGCTCGGTGCAATAATATCATCTGCTGTCATCAGCACCGCATTTTGACCATAATTATATAGAGCTGTATCTTCAGGGACACCTGTTGTAACACCGTTACCATCATAGTTTACTGCGTATTCTTCAGGAATCCATTTGGCATAGAGGGTCATGTCTCCCGAGATCGTATCACTGTCAAAGTCCCACTCCGTTGCATAAGAAGCTTCCTTGTACCAAGCATCAAACGTATATCCATCGCGTGTGGTTGCCGATGGTTGACTAAAACTTGCACCGTCTTGTACCGATTTTCCAGATACCGGTATGCCGCCCTGTGTATCAAAGGATACACTATACTCTACCGGTGTTCCAACAATTACTGAAACTGTATAGGTCTTTGTCGTGTCATCTTCTGCAGTCACAACGATTGGAATTTCATTAAGACCTGCACTTATTTCAATGACATTTATAGACCCGCTGTCAGCCACTGTACCATCAACCGTCATAGTTGCTTCAGAATGGTCTATTGTCGGTGTTAACGCGATCGTACTGACTTCTGCACCCACCTCAATACTATACCCAGTAATTGCGCTGTTGAATGTCGGTGCAAGGGCACCTGCATCTGCACTCAAAGCTGAAAGATTATTGTTATCCGAATAAACCGGCGTGATGGCACCATCAACGACGTCCGAGCGATAAACCCCCACTTCCCCTGACGCACTTCGCGTTTCGGTCAAGTCTAGAATTTTGTTTTCATCCCCTGAGGCAGGGAACTCATAATAGTCTACGCCATCGGTTCCTGCTGGCGAAGGATTTTCACCTGTACTCCATCCCATTCTGGCAGGTGTAGATCCTGCATAGTCAATATTCTCGTATATCATTTCAATGCTGACGTTATTGTCCCCAAGGTTATGCAGTCGTATTTGGAAAGCTGCTGTTCCCGTTTGACCTGAGTTGATATGGGTTACATCATCCCATGTGACGGTCACAATTTTGTTTTCTTCATCTAAATCAATAAACACATCGTTTGACCCTGTTGAATGTCCAACTACATTGCCAAACTCATCGTATTCCACAGATGGGGTCTGTACGCCTCTTGTATTCAAAATATCAGTCCAGAAGCCTGCGATGGTCGGGTATTCTACAACTGCAATACTGACAGGTGTATAATTATCAAACGTATTGTTATAGGTCGCATCATGATTGCTGTCTGAACCAAAGTTGAGGTCTGCATCTCCAAAGTGGATTGCACCATTGATATTCACATGCATATAGTTGTAAGTACTGCTTCCGAACTTAAAGCCATCTGGGAAAACAGAACGAATATCGAAAGATTTATAATAATCATCCGTCTGCTCCAGCACTTCTTCTCCAAATCCAGCAGAGCCGCCAAGTCCATTGACAAGCACTGCCGGATTCTCATAAAGACCTTGTAGTGTTAAATCTTGAGACTCTAAGTCTTGGCCTGAACTCAGTTCCAGTGCATCAATTACAATGCTGACTGTGTGCTTACCTGTACTGATATTATAATTCTCAGAATCATAATCCAGCACAAGTACAATGCTGTTGCTGTCTATGTACTCAACTGAGTTCACTGTAATACCAGCTGGAAAGTCCTTCAATGTAACATTTGCTGGATCTATGGTTGAATCCGCAAAGGTGTCCGAAGTTACATCTACAACAATGCTTAAGCCATCCATATTAAACTCCTGCATAGATTCTTCTGGAATGGCTGTTAACCCTAAAGTATTTTTTGTTGTAAACGTCACATCACTTCCGTATGAAGTGCCCGCTTGATTCACCACGTATGCCCGCACGCGATAATCAGTATTCGGCAAAAGACTGGTGAGGGTTGCTTCCAAATCATTGCTTGACTGGGCTGGCATGTACATAAACATATAATTATTTGATGCACTCACTGAAGGCACTATAGACGCACTGGCATAACTTGTATCTGCCAGCAGAGTCAATTCAAATCCTTTCTCAGTAACGGAATTTGGACTGCCCTCAAATGACCCGGAGATAGTTGCAGACTTGTCTAGCAAATTACCGATTTCTCCTGTTGTCGCTTGTTGAATTGCAACATGCTTAAAGAGCTTGCCGTCTGATGCAACTGCATAGTAATTTTGTTGATTTGTATTATAGACTACATCAACAAAAGCAGAAGTCGATTCTGACCCATCGGCATTATAAACACCTTCATACTCCCAAGTGCTTCCATCATCTGATATAACGCCATAGCTTTTACCTGACGCATTATTCCTACCAACGCCCACGTACGAACTGTTCAGCAGACTAAACTCAGACAGACTCACATCTGTCGTGTCTGTTGCAAGCACTGATTTAGTGTATGGATCTCCATAAGTCCCCTTCTCAATATGGAAGCCACCACCTTCTGAAGATGCAAAATACTGATTTAAACCCACTTGGAGCATCTTATCAGGATTATACGTCAGAGTGCTTGAAACCCAACTGCTATCATTAACAGAGCTACCGTTTAAGTCCGTATTGGTATACACAACCCCATTTGAATCAAGAATAATATATTTTCCTGAACTAAGAACCATGTCGCTAATACCATCAGGGACATAACCTGAATAGCTTGCAGTAGATGTATATGTTCTGGTACTTGAATAAGTGTAAGACTTTGAAGCCTCATACTTTAATAGTGTTCCATTTTCCAAAGCCACAAGTATAATGCCCGGTGTGCTTGAAGAGTAATTATACGATAACTCTTGAATTTGCATTACAGCGACCACTTTTGACTCTAAATTAGCATCAACTGAATAAGTCGTGCTGCCACTTTGGTAAACAAGCTTGTGCACGCCTGAATCAGTATAGCCTATGTAATTATCTGAACTTCCCACATTTTCATAGTAGTCTATGGAATCTGCATTTAAGTTCAGACTACTTCCTGACCAGTAATTACCGTCATAGCTTTGCTTGTAATTTATCACGCCCGATATGATACCTACTTGGTACATATTGGAGTTCACGCTAATCATCTTGCTGACAGAACTTAAACCTACCCGGTCATGTTCCACCCATTTGCCATCTCCTAACGCTATGCCGCCAGGCAAGGCAAATACCGGACACATATTTCCCAGCATTATAAATACCAGCAATAATCCAATAACGCGTCTCCTTATTCTTTTGTTTTTCATGTGCCCTCCCATAAATTGTAATGAACTGTATCTCTATTCTTTCATTTTCGAATCACAACTGTTCTAATTTTACCATAAGAAGGTGATCTTTAAACGGATGCATGTGTCTTTTTTTAATACATATTCTTATAGGCACTTGGCAATTTCTATTTAAAAGTTCACTAAAAAAAGCCGACATAAACTCATTTATGCCGGCTTCATCTATTCAATTATTTATCTAACTTTGCCTATTCATACTTTGAATATTTTGGGTTTGCGAACTGGGGATTTGTCTATTCAGGTTGGTCTACAATACCAAACATAATAGTTCCCTTGCAGGCAACCTTGCCATCCACATAAGCTACTGCTGATCCTTTACCAATGCCACGGCGCATGGACTGAATTTCAACTTCCATTTTTAGCGTGTCACCCGGTGTAACTTGCTTTTTGAAGCGCACCCCATCAATCCCTGCAAACACTGCAAGTTTACCCTTGTTTTCTTCTAGACTCATTAAAGCGACTGCCCCAACCTGTGCAAGCGCTTCAACAATAAGAACGCCTGGCATAAGCGGATTTCCAGGGAAATGTCCTTGAAAAAAGGGTTCATTTGCGGTTACATTCTTAAGCCCAACTGCCTTTTGTCCCGGCTCGAGTTCAAGAATTCGATCTACTAGAAGAAAGGGATAACGGTGCGGAATTATTTTTTGAATCTCAATTGTATTAAGCATTTTTGCCTCCATGACACGTGTACCTTATGTTATTACATCCTGCAAACCTAAACTGCAGTCTATACAGACTTTCAACTGATTTCTGCAAGATTTCAACTTGCTATTGATACCAGTTTTTATTACCAGGTGCTATTTATTGTATTATACATGAAAAAAAGAAAACACTCTACCCTTAAGATTACATATATAGGTAGAGTGTTGTATTTATCCTTTTACATCAAGCGTTTTTTCTTGGTCGTCGTTCTCGTCTCCATCAGAATTCGAGCTTGAGATATCATACTGCTTAGACATTTGTTTAAATATCAGATCTGCAATGCCAATACCCTTTCCTGAAGATATTTCATCTGACAGATTTTCATCCAGCATACTCTCGTACATGCCTCTAGCATGAGATTTTTCTGTAAGACCGTCTCCCCAGTCAGATGCCTTTCGCATTGATTTAAATATTTCATTGATAAAAAAGGCCTCAAACTGCTGGGATACTTTTTTTAGATCTTCATCGTCTCCATTTTCTTTGGCTTTTTCAAGCGCCTCTGAAAATGACTCCAGCTTCTCATCAGACTGGGTACTCGCGATTTGATTGCTCGTCGAACTCCCTATTAAAGAGGATCCATCAATTTTCATGCTGCGTCACCTCTATCGCTTCAGATTACTTGCTAACTCAAGCATACTGTCTGCTGTCTGGATTGTCTTTGAATTCACTTCATATGCTCTTTGCGCTGTAATCAGATTAATCATTTCTTCTACGACATCTACATTTGAGGTTTCAATGTAGCCTTGCCAGATCTCCGCTTCCCCGTCTTCAAGGGCAATGGCCTCTCCTGATGCTACTGTCTCTTCATAGAGGTTGTTTCCGTCTGCTTCAAGTCCCGGGGCGTTTACAAATTTTACACTCATCAGCTTATCGACAAACTCTGCCTCTTGAGAGTCACTACGGTAAACATAAATATTGCCATTCTTATCTATGTCCACTGTTTTTACGTCTTCACCTAAATCAATGTCGCCACCTTCACCTTGTACATAGTAGCCTTCTGCTGTCGTTATAAAAGCTGAACCATCTGTCACGCTGATTTTAAAACTACCGTCTCGCGAGTAACGCGGCTCTCCATTTTGATTATTAATGACAAAGAAGCCATCTCCATTAAGGGCCACATCCAGCTCTCCGTTAGTTTCTTCATAATTTCCATTTGTAAAAGAACGCGCTGTTGCCGCGGAAATAACCCCATGACCAATTTCAAGACCGACTGGACGACCTTCTCCATCTAGAAAATTGTCACTGGACATTTTTTCATACATCATGTCCTTAAATTCCAAACGCTGTTTTTTGTATCCTGTTGTATTGACATTTGCCAAGTTATTTGAAATTGTATCGATTTTAAGCTGAAGGCCTTTCATGCCCGAAGCTGCTGACCACATTGCTTTCATGGCTCATCCTCCTCATTAACCTACTCTACCTATTTCATTCACTGCTTTATCCAGTATATTATCATGTGTTAAAATAACCCTCTGACTCGCCTCGTAGTTTCTTTGAAGGGTCATCATGTTAATCATTTCGGTGATGGAGTCTGCATTGGATTGTTCTTCAAAGTACTGATGTACTTCACCTTCAAAGGCAATTTCCTCTCCAACCGGCTCAGCCTTGATTCTGTAGGTATTGCCACCGACCTTATCCAAATCCCCTTTATTGGATACATCTTTAAGCTTAAATTTATCAACAATTTCATTGCCCTGAATGATTTCACCAAATTCATTCACCGCAACATCTGTACTTTCTAGGACAATGTCTCCATCAAAGCCTTGGACTGCATACCCTTCACTACTAACAAGGGTGCCATCCCCATTAATTCGAAAATGACCATCGCGCGTTAGAAGTTCACCGTATGGTGTATCTAGTGTGAAAAAACCATCGCCTTCAAGGGCAAAATCAAGTTCACGGTCTGTTCTGACCATTTGTCCTTGTGTGAAGTCTGTGAAGACCCGGTTAAGCTTTACCCCAGCGGTTAAAGTTCCGATAATGTCTCTATTTGCCGAAGAAACCAAGCTGTCGACAGCAGTGCCATTTACGAGGACTTGTCCGGTTTCAGACAACTCATAATTTTCATCTGATCCGACTTGTATCGGGTTACCACTGACACCTAAAAGTCGATCTCCTAAATTCCAGTTCTTGCTATTATCACTATTTAAGTAATACGTCGATAGATAGCCTTCGTTGTCTACAGTAAATCGAACCGCTTTATTATGGCTCACACCTGTATTTGTAGTGATTCTAAAGAAACCATTCTCTGTACTGGCTTCGTAATCTTCTCCATTTTTTTCAAACTCAATAGTGGATGGCGGCCCTTCTGTTGTGTAACGGGACCCATTGAATTTTGCCATTAAGACCGCGTTAAATGATTCTGTCACAACATCATCTCTTTTAAAGCCTGTTGTATTGATATTTGCAATGTTATTACCAATTGCATCAATTCTTCTGTTGTTCGTAACGAGTGATGTACCTGATATATATATGCCACGGATCATAAAAAAGAGCCTCCCGTCAATAGTCATTCATAATCTCACCATGATTATCGGTAGGAAGGCCCTTTAACTTTAGTTTTATTATTGAAATTCACACGTTTTTTCACATTTAGACCCGTGCGTTTCTATTGAAGTCCAGAATAAAGGCATTGATTGCCTCTTCTTTGATTATTTTCTCACTCGATGTTCTCTTCGCAACTTTCTTTATGATGAATCTATCAATAAAGCCCATTTTTGTGAAATCATAAGCATACCCAAAGTAAGCTTTGATGTCTGCATGCTTTGCTAGGGCATCGGGAATGGTTTTTAAGAGCACATCCAGTGCGGTGCTTTCATCGCCACCGGTTACAAAGAGCCCCACTTTTTTTGTAAGCAAAAGCCCTTGATATTTTTCACAAAACTCGAGAACAGCGCTGTTCATTTTTCCAAAATACATAGGCGTCCCCACAATGACATTATCAAATTGGGTTAAATCAACATAGTAGTCTTTACCGCAGTTTTGTGCCTGAACATCCCCTTCAATCTGATCTTGAAGTAAATCTACCATGCCCTTTGTAAACCCATTCTTACTTGAATAAACAATTAGTGTTTTCATAAACGCTATACCTCCTCTCCCATCACATCATTTACCTATATTAAACACTAAAATTCTTTCATTTCACTGAGGCTCAGATTAAAACTTTCTAAGAAACGGTTTGAGAAGGTAGGTTCAGGTGCACAATTGAGGGCCCAAAAATCTTATACTTCGCTTCCTACTCAGCAGTGCCAGAGCAACTTCCAGTTGCTGAGACTGTTGACAAAGTCAACGGTCTAGGTTTTTGAGAAATCGTCAAATTCGCGGAACAAGCATTTTAGCGGGTCGCAGCGTATAGACATACGTAAGAATCGATAAAATGCGCCGTGACAAAGAAGTTGGCGACTTTGTCAACAACCAGAGCAACTTTCAGTTGCTCACGTAAGCTAGCCGCGCAATGCAAAAAAATAAAAGCAAGGTCTCAATTTTGTGCGAGCACAATTGAGACCTTGCTTTTATTTTTTTGCATTGCTTTATCTTTTTCGCTAATAAGCACGTGCGTTTTTTCGGTTGGTAATCATGGATTTTTCTAGGACGTCTAGGTGCTCAAGGGACATTCCTGTACCCTTTGCAACACATGAGATCGCGTCTTCTGCGATATACGTTGGTATGCCTGTACGCTTTTCAAGCAGCTTGTTCAGACCATGAAGCAGGGCGCCACCACCCGTCATAACAATTCCACGCGAGCTGATATCGGATGCAAGCTCTGGTGGTGTCTTTTCAAGAACCGCATGAACAGCATCACTGATTGCATTTACTGGCTCATGAAGCGCTTCTAGCATCTCATCACTTGTTACAGTAATATTTTTGGGAAGGCCCGTAATCAAGTCACGACCACGACAATCCATCTTGATTGCCTTAGGGCGCGGTGATGCAGTACCTATATTGATTTTTAACTCTTCTGCCGTGCGCTCACCGATAAGCAGGTTGTGTGCTTTACGCATATACTTTATGATGGCTTCATCAAATTTATCACCGGCAACCTTAATGGACTTACTTACAACAATTCCGCCAAGGGAAATAACCGCGATATCTGCAGTACCACCACCAATATCAATAACCATATTCCCATCAGGCTTTGTAATATCAAGGCCTGCCCCAATAGCAGCCGCTATTGGCTCTTCAATTAAGAAAGTGCGTCCACCGCCAGCTTCCATCGTTGCGTCAATTACTGCGCGCTTCTCAACTTCAGTGACCCCACTTGGTACACATACAATAATTTTAGGCTTGAAAAAGCGTCTTCTGCCACACGTTTTATTGATGAAATGTCTAAGCATACGCTCTGTAACTTCATAATCAGAGATAACACCGTCTTTAAGTGGGCGTGTTGCCACAATGTTCCCCGGCGTACGTCCAAGCATTTTTCTTGCTTCTGCACCAACTGCCAGTACTTTATCTGTATTTCTATCGATTGCAACAACCGATGGCTCCTGTAGAACGATCCCCTTGCCCTTTATGTAGACAAGAACGCTGGCTGTTCCCAAGTCAATTCCAATTTCAGCACCAAATCCGAACATCCCGATCCACCTTCCACGTCTTTTATATAATACATATTCACTACAGGAATATGCTATCCAATAGTCCTATTCACTAACTCGTCTAATTCTCGCACCGACTGCACTGAGTTTTTCTTCAATGCGAACATAGCCTCTATCGATATGACGAATTTCACTTACCTCAGTCTCGCCTTCTGACACAAGGCCAGCTAGGATAAGTGCTGCGCCTGCGCGCAGGTCTGTCGCCTTAACTTGAGCGCCCTGAAGTTTTTTAGTCCCTTGAATAACAGCACTATGACCCTCAATTTTAATATTTGCGCCCATTCGATTCAGTTCAGCAACATGCATAAATCGATTTTCAAAAACCGTTTCATTGACAACGCTTGTCCCTTCTGAAAAGGCCATTAGAGCCATAAACTGGGCCTGCATATCTGTAGGAAAGCCTGGATATGGTAAGGTTGTCACATCAACGGATGCCAAACTGCCTTTGCCGGTAACTCGAATAGCGTCATCGTATTCTTCTATATGTACATTGCACTCTCTGAGCTTTGCAATGATCGGCTTCAAATGACTCGGAACAACATTTTCGATAAGTAAATCGCCACCCGTAATTGCCGCTGCAACCATATAGGTTCCTGTTTCAATACGGTCTGGAATAACTTCATGGTTTGCGCCAGATAGCTTTTCAACACCTGTAATACGAATGGTGTCAGTACCAGCACCTTTAACCTTTGCCCCCATCTTGTTCATGAAGTTTGCAAGATCAATGATTTCTGGCTCTTCCGCCGCATTTTCTAAAATGGTCTGACCTTCAGCCAGAACAGCCGCCATCATGATGTTTGCTGTCGCTCCAACACTTGGATAGTCAAGATAAATCTCCGCCCCTTTTAGACGTCCATTGGACTTGGCTTCAACATAACCATGACCCAGTTCAACTTCTGCACCAAGTGCTGTAAAGCCCTTTAAATGCAGGTCGATTGGCCTTGCGCCGATTGCGCAGCCACCGGGTTGTGAAACACGGGCAACCCCATAGCGTGCAAGTAACGGCCCCATTACGTAAAAAGATGCGCGCATCTGCTGTACAAGTTCATAAGGTGCCTCATGACTCGTTAAACGCGCTGCATTGATTTTCATCATGGACCCTTCATCTTCAATTTTTGCGCCCAGAACTGTCAAAAGTTCAGCCATAACACCCACATCTTTAAGTGCAGGCACTTCATCTATTACACAAGGCTCATCTGTCAGAAGCGTCGCTGGCAGAAGTGCCAGTACCGAGTTTTTCGCTCCGTTTACCTTGATCGTTCCCTTTAAAGGTTCACTCTTTTCCACTATGAACTTTGACACCATTAACCTCCTCGTTGCGCAAATCCAATCTCTGATATTTTCAGCAGATTGATTCCTTACAGATATCTTTCAAACGGCTGTACCGTATAATCATCGTTAAGTTCTATGTGCACAGTCTAAAAATCAACAGCCCTACAATCATCTCAAACACTTGAAAGTACTAGTTTCTGCTCATTTTAAGACTCCACATCTACTTTATTATATATCAAAAGTTTTTCAAACTCCACTATTTGCAATCATTTTTACTGAATTTTATCTTTTTAAGCTTAAAGTCCCTTTAATTCGTATATCGATATAATATTTTCTCATCCATTCTTTCACTTATTTCATATCCGGAAATGACTGAACAAGTGCCCTATCTTTGAACTGCCTGTGCAACCTCCGGTCGCCCAGGACGCTGCGGCGTCCTATATAAAAAATAAGACAACCGCCCTTTCCCTTGTGAAAATCACAGGGAAAGGGCGGTTGTCTTATTTTTTATGCAGTTCTTTCTTATTTCGGTTATTCTACACTATGTCCTGCTACATGCAGTCGGTTGATCGCTTTACTCAGTGCACCGTGAGCTCTGGCAACGTCAATTTCTTTGTCGTTGCCGCTGATTCTGCCTTTGGCTCTTTCATATGCGCTTTTCGCACGATCTACATCAATATCTTCAGCCCATTCAGCTGCATCCGTTACAATGACAACTTTATCTTCATCAATTGTAAGAAATCCACCAGCACACGCCGCTTCTTCAAACGCACCGTCTTTACGGATTCTGATCTTTCCGATAGATACAGGTGCTACAAGGGGCTCGTGATCGTTAAGAATACCGATGTCACCTTCTGTTGTACGGACAATGCACATTTCTGTCTGACCTTCAAAGAACTTTTGGTCAGGCGTTACAACTTCTAAATTGTAAAGTGAAGCCATACATCAACACCTCCTATGCTTTATCCAGGTCCACCCGGATTACCGCATGGATTTTGCTTTTTCGATAGCTTGTTCAATCGTACCAACCATCAGGAATGCACCCTCTGGAAGGTCGTCATGCTTACCTTCAAGAATTTCTTTGAAACCGCGAACCGTTTCCTTAAGTGGTACATATGTACCAGCCATACCCGTAAACTGCTCAGCAACATGGAAAGGTTGAGAGAAGAAACGCTCTAGCTTTCTCGCACGGTTTACAACGATCTTATCCTCGTCTGAAAGTTCATCCATACCAAGGATTGCGATGATATCTTGAAGTTCTTTATATCTTTGAAGCATTTCCTGAACGCCACGCGCTACTTGGTAATGCTCGTCACCTACAACGTCAGGTGCAAGAATACGAGAAGATGAATCCAGTGGATCAACCGCAGGATAGATACCTTTCTCAGTGATCTTACGCGAAAGTACTGTCGTCGCATCAAGGTGGGAGAACGTTGTAGCTGGTGCCGGGTCAGTAAGGTCATCGGCAGGTACGTATACAGCCTGTACCGATGTGATAGACCCTTTCTTAGTCGATGTGATACGTTCCTGAAGACCACCCATGTCCGTTGCCAGTGTTGGCTGATAACCAACGGCAGAAGGCATACGACCTAGTAGAGCCGATACCTCAGAACCTGCCTGAGTAAAACGGAAGATGTTGTCAACAAAGAGCAGTACGTCACGGTTTTCTTCATCACGGAAGTACTCTGCCATAGTAAGACCTGTCAGGGCAACACGCATACGTGCGCCTGGCGGCTCATTCATCTGTCCAAATACCATGGCTGTTTTCTCGATAACACCAGAATCAGACATTTCATGGTAAAGGTCATTACCTTCACGTGTACGCTCGCCTACGCCAGCGAATACTGAAAGACCGCCGTGCTCTGTGGCGATATTGTTAATAAGTTCCTGAATAAGAACTGTTTTACCAACACCCGCACCGCCGAATAGACCGATTTTACCACCTTTTGCATAAGGTGCAATCAGGTCAACGACTTTAATACCTGTTTCCAGAATTTCAGCCGATGTTTCCTGATCTTCAAATGCTGGGGCCTCTCTATGAATAGACCAAGGCGTCCCATCAAATTTCATTTCTTTTTCATCAACAGCTTCACCGAGAACGTTGAAAATACGTCCCAGAGTGGCAGCGCCAACTGGTACGGAAATCGGTGCACCTGTACCTACAGCATCAATACCACGAACAAGACCGTCCGTAGATGACATTGCGATACAACGAACCGTATTGTCCCCGATATGCTGCGCAACCTCAGCCGTTAGCTTAATGTCGCCGTATTCGATACGAACCGCATCCAGAATCCTTGGAAGCTGATCCGCCTCGAAGCGAACGTCAAGAACAGGGCCGATTATCTGTACGACCTTACCGATCGCTTGCTCCATATCAGATTCACATCCTTTCAATCTTCATGCATTGGTGGGGGCTACTTAAGTGCCTCTGCACCACCAACAATTTCAGAAATTTCCTGAGTAATTGCCGCCTGACGTGCCTGGTTGTATGTCAGTGACAATGTGGCAATCATATCATCCGCATTATCAGATGCATTTTCCATGGCAATACGTCTAGCAGCCTGTTCTGCAGCTGAAGATTCAACGAGAGCACCAAACAGTGTCGACTCCATGTATTTTGGAATAACATAACTTAGTACTGTTTCTGCAGATGGTTCGTAAGATACGAACTCTTGCAAATCATCCGTTGTATTTTCTTCGCCCTCAGGCACTTCGATTGGCAGGAGCTTAAGAATAGCAGGCTCCTGTGCAATTGTAGAAATCAGTCTCGTATAAACCAGTTTGATTTCATCAACTGCTTCGTCTGAGAACAATTTTAGGGCCTTACGCGCGATATCCTGCGCATCAGCAAAAGTCGGTTTTTCAGATATGTAAACATACTCACCGAGGCTCTCCACGTCTTCTTTATTAAAGAAATCACGTGCCCTTTTACCAATCGTTATAACACTAGATTTATCAGGGCTTATCATATCAGCACCTGTTGTCTTTATAACATTAATGTTGTAGCCGCCGCACAAACCTCTATCAGCGGACACGACGATGTAGAGTGTCTTTTGAACCTCTCTTACATTGAGATAATCATGCTTAAGTGATTTCTCATTTTGCATGATATCCTGAACCGTACGCATTACCGTTTCGAAGTAAGGTCTCGTAATATCTACACGGTCTTTTGCCCGCTTAAGCTTGGCAGTGGAAACCAGTTCCATGGCTTTAGTAATTTGACGTGTACTGTTTACACTTCGGATTTTCCGCTTTATCTCGCGTGCACCCGCTCCGGCCATGCTTCCCTACCTCCCTTTCACTTAAGAAACCTTCTTAGCGTTCTTCGTCACGGATTTCGAATTGCTTTTTAAATTCAGCAATGCCCGATTCAAGCCCTTCAACAACCTCATCAGATAGAGCGCCGACAGACTTAATCAGCTTGCCAACTTCAGGCTTGTTCGTATCCATGAACTCAATGAATTCAATTTCAAAACGCTTTATAGCCTTAACAGGAATGTCAACCATATGCTTCTTCGTAACTGCATAGATGACCATAACCTGATGCTCTACTTTCATTGTGTCGTTGTTTTTTTGCTTAAGAACTTCCATCAGACGCGCACCATGTTCAAGTGTTGCCTGAGTCGCTTTATCAAGATCAGAACCGAACTGTGCAAATGATGCAAGTTCACGGTACTGTGCCAGTTCCAGACGGATCTGACCAGATACCTTTTTCATCGCCTTAATCTGTGCATCACCACCAACTCGAGATACGGAAATACCTGAGTTTACAGCAGGACGCTGACCCGCGTTAAAGAGTTCTGTTTCAAGATAAATCTGACCATCTGTGATCGAAATAACGTTTGTCGGGATGTACGCAGAAACGTCACCCGCTTGCGTTTCGATAATTGGAAGTGCAGTAATCGAACCGCCGCCTAATTTATCATTTAGTTTTGCAGCACGTTCAAGCAGACGCGAGTGAATATAGAATACATCACCCGGGTATGCTTCACGTCCTGGTGGACGTCTCAGAAGCAATGACATTGCACGGTAAGCTACCGCATGCTTAGACAGGTCATCGTAAATGATAAGAACGTCTTTGCCGTTATACATAAACTCTTCACCCATCGCAACGCCTGCATATGGTGCGATATACTGCAGCGGTGCAGGATCTGAAGCCGATGCAGATACGACAATTGTATAGTCCATTGCGCCTGCATCTTCAAGTGTCTGAACAAGACCTGCAACTGTTGATTTCTTTTGACCAATTGCAACATAAATACAAATTACATCTTCTTCTTTTTGGTTGATGATTGTATCTACTGCAACTGTCGTTTTACCTGTCTGACGGTCACCGATAATCAGCTCACGCTGACCACGACCAACTGGAATCATCGAGTCAATCGCCTTGATTCCCGTTTGAATTGGCTGATTTACAGACTTTCTTGCGATTACGCCTGATGCCTGCGCTTCAATCGGTCTAGATTTATCTGTCTTGATTGGACCTTTACCATCAATTGCCTGTCCAAGTGCGTTAACGACGCGACCAAGTAAGGCTTCACCAGCAGGAACCTCAACAATACGCTCAGTTCTTTTAACTGTATCGCCTTCTCTGATATGGCTGTCAGCACCGAAAAGTACGGCACCAACACTATCTTCTTCCAAGTTAAGAACCATCCCGTATACATCTTCAGGAAATGCGAGAAGCTCGCCAGCCATACATTTCTCAAGGCCGTGAACACGCGCAATCCCGTCACCAACCTGGATAACGGTACCAGTGTCTTCAACTTGGAGCTTTGATTCATATTCTTTAATCTGTGCTTTAATCACAGAGCTAATCTCTTCAGGTCTGAGATTCATGATCAAATCCTCCTATACCTATACTATTAACTGTGCCAGGTTGTCTTTCATGATATCGAGACGGCTCTTAACGGAACCATCAATAACCTTGTCCCCGATTCTGACGATCAGCCCGCCTATGACTTCTGGTTTTACAACACAAGTCAGACGCACTTCACGCTGTGTGACCTTAGCCAGTTTCTCAGTTAATGCAGTCTGTTCTTCGCTTGTCAGCTCAATAGCAGACTCAACAACTGCTTTGACAACACCCTTCTTTTCATCGACCATAGTGACATATTCACTATAAATACCGCTTACAGCAGTACCACGTCTCTTGTCTATCAGTATCTTCATGAAATTCATCATCTCTTTAGATACCTTGTCGCCAAAAACGTTTGTAATGATGTCCTTACGTTCTTCTTTATTGATTTTAGGTGTTCTGAAGACTTCATAAAACTCAGGGTGAGTCTTGAAGGTTTCGTTGATAAAACCCAGCTCATCCCTAAATTGATCTAGATTGTCAAGTTCGAGTGCCACCTCAAATAGAGCCTGTGCGTAAGTAGTCGATACTAGCTTTGCCATTTTGTATCCCCTACCTCATCAATCACCTTAGAGATCATATCTCTGTGATCAGCATCCTTGACATCCTTTTCAATAATTTTAGAAGCTGCAAGCATTGCCATAGAAGCAATATCATCTTTAAGGTGATTAATTGCCTTGACTTGTTCACGCTCAATCTCGTGTTGTGCTTTCACTTTAAGATCAGCGACATCTTTTTCTGCTTGCTTAACAATATCATTTGCACGCGATTCAGCTTTTGAAGTCGCATTACGAATGATTTCTTTGCCTTCTTCGTTTGATTTCTCAATTTTCTTTATGTACTCAGTTTTCTTCTCCTCAGCTTCCTGTTGAAGCTTTGCTGCTTCGTCATATTCGCCAGCAATTTCTTGCTCACGCTTTGCCATAAACTCAGTTACAGGCTTAAACAGCAGCTTTCTCAGGAAGAAGAACAGAATAAGTGTGTTGACAATCTGGAATACCATCGTCCAGTCAAACTGAACGAGTCCGCTTTTTTCAACCGCAGCGGTCGCGATTACGGGCATTAAGTTCATTGCCATCCTTCTGTGCCTCCCTTCTGAATAGTTTAACTCAAAGGTTTTCCTTTGAGGCTCATGCTAAATCTTATAGCATACCTACTAGAGGATTCGCGAACAGTAGGATAAGAGCAATGATAAGACCGTAGATACCAGTTGTCTCCGCAACTGCAGCACCTAGAAGCATTGTTCTAACGATGTCGCCCTGAGCTTCAGGCTGTCTTCCGACACCTTCTGCACCTTTACCAGCTGCATAACCCTGTCCAATACCAGGTCCGATACCAGCGATCATTGCTAGACCTGCACCAATTGCTGAACATGCGAGAATAAGAGCTTTACCTGTGATAGGTTCCATAATCAAATTCCTCCTAATTATAGATTTAAGTCATCATTTTTAAAATAGATAAGTTGATTAAAACTGTTGATGTTAATCACTAATGAGCTTCACACCATTCATGCCCCTGTCTAAAGCAATCCGATTAGCGGATTTGCAAACATTAGAGCTAAAGAGATGATCAGTGCGTAAATACCCGTTGTCTGAGCAACGGCCTGCCCTAGGAACATCGTACGTACGATAGCAGATTGAAGCTTTGGTCTTTTACCAACAGCTTCCGTTCCCTTACCAGCTGCGTAACCTTGACCTATACCAGGTCCAATACCTGCGATCATTGAGAAGCCTGCGCCAATGGCAGAAGCAGACAAAATAAGTGCTGCGCCTTCAAGATTCACAAGCGGGTTACCAAACAGAAGGATGAGAGATACTACGAGCGCAAGGATACCTGATGTTTCAGCAACCGCTGCACCAAGTAGCATTACCATAGTTGATTGCTTTTGACCTTTTGGATTTCTTGCGACAGCTTCTGCACCCTTGCCGGCTGCATACCCCTGTCCA
The DNA here is from genome assembly GCA_963676345.2 of uncultured Acidaminobacter sp. GTDB lineage: Bacteria > Bacillota > Clostridia > Peptostreptococcales > Acidaminobacteraceae. The sequence goes on along the minus strand of CAXXTS010000006.1, from coordinate 334,255 downwards.
ATCCCGGGACCGATACCTGCAATCATAGCAAGGCCTGCACCGATAGCCGATGCTGCTAGGATTACGGCTGTTCTGTCGAAGCTCATCAACCAGTCAAGAAACATCATAATAAAATTGGTCGATTCCATTCATACACCCCATTCCTAGCGATGTTAATCCATTGCGATGGAAACGAATACCATCGTCAGCATTGCAAAAATGAATGACTGCAGCAACCCTGCAAACAAGTCAAAGTAGACGTGTAATGGTGCTGCAATAACTTGGAATACCGGAACAACTGCACTGATACCTACTAAACCGAATACTGCGCCAGAAAGCGAGTATAAGGCGCCATACAGCAGGTTCATTACGATAACGCCGCCTACAATGTTACCGAAAAGACGGAACGACAGCGAAATCGGCGTTGCCAGTTCGCCCATGATATTCAGGGGCAAAAGGAACGGCATTGGTTCCAGGAAACCTTTGAGATATGACCCCACGCCTTTGGCTTTGATACCAAATCCGTGAATCATGACAAATGTCATGAGGGCTAATCCCATTGTGGTGTTAACGTCAGCAGTAGGAGGTCTTACATTCAAAAGACCTGCGATATTGGAAATACCTACAAACAGAAGCAGTGTACCAACATATGGCGCAAAGCCACCTTTGTCGTCGCCCATTGTCTGCTTGGTCAATCCATTAATACCGCCAACCAGTGCTTCGGTTACTACTTGCATCCCTTTAGGGACTTTTTGAAGATTTCTCGTTGCAACATATGCAAAGAGAATCAGTACGGCCATTATGATCCATGTGTTTACAACCGTTTCAGTGACAGGGATAATTACTTGTTCCCCACCAGAGAAAAAAGGTGTTGTAATCTTAAACAGGATTTTTGGGCCAAAACCACTAGCACCCACCTATTCATCCTCCTTTCTTCTAAAGATGTTCAGGAAATAGTGCTTGTCATTAAATAAGTTGGTGGTAAGCAGCACCACCTTAATCAGCAACAGCCCTACGATCGTTCCCAGCACGTGGATATAATCCGCTTGGATGGAAACCCATAAAACCACGCCGTAAATGACATAGCGAATAAAATATTTACGGGTTGTGTAGCTTTGTGCCTTCTGGGGCGGAAGCTCTACAGCCCGGCTCAAGGTCTTTGCCAGCTCCATGAAATTTAATATTCCAATGGCACAGCCAAACAGAAGACCTAGAACATACTTAGTTGGGTAATCAAATACAGCAAAGAAAACCGCTGTCATAAGAGCAGCACCAATGACTGCGTATTTGATTGTTTGACGCTCGAGATTACGTACTTCGTTCATGTGTCTTTCACTTTCCTTTCGAACTGCGAAGCGCTATCCTGAACAAATTGATAAACGCGGTTACCACGCCCACTAAAATGCAAACGAGCAGCGCTACAGGCCCAAAACCAAACCATTCTCTCAGTTTGTTTCCGAGCCAAACAGATCCAAGAATTGGAACAAGCATCTCAAGACCTACTTGGGTAATAATCGCTAAATTCTTATACATCCCATAATCTTTTTCAAACATGAACCGTTCCTTACTCGACTGGAAGTCCTAATTATTAAGCACACTCCAACGTCCGCTTACAGCATCAAATAGGACACTTTTTTGTAATGCCAAATCGTGTTTCTACCTATATTTATATAGGAATATGTAACTGGACCTAAGTTCAGGCATCTGAATCTTATACCTGACCCCGTCCTTTATAAAAACAATTCTAAAGAGTTCTCACAGGGAAATCTCTTTAGCCACAACTTGATTAATCTGGACGCGTTTACTCCATAAACCCGCTCATGTAATTGTCCAGACGATATGCTCGCCAATCAATTTATATTAGCCCACATGTATGAATATTCTAATAATTGCAACTACCTCTGCATTCACGAAGATGAATGGCTTATAAGCCATTCATCCGGGTATCCATACACATTTTATTTTTGCTCACTTTTCAAATTGTGCTTGTATACATCCTTTATTTTTGCTCCCATGTTCCGGATTCATTTAACTAAGCAAAAGGTCTCAACGATGCAACACATCTAGCCCAACTGAGCGCATTGATCTATCAAATTGTGGATTGCTATTAACGCATTTCAGCTCATTAAGCCGAACTCAACCACTTACAAGTCTACCATATTTTTTGCACTTTGTGGATACCTGTCACAATACGAAATGACTGTTAGGGTAAAAAAACAGCATTTTTTTGAAAAAATCTAAACATTCAAATAGATTTCTTTATGTATTTTCTACAAAGCTGCACCCTTACTATTTTGACACCAATTTAACAAAGTTGCAAGGGTTCTTGTACATTTTTCTCATGTTCCCCTTTATGAAAACCTTTACATATATATAACATGCTCAATAGTCATTTTTTTGCTGTACATTTTTCCCAATTGGGATAACGTTTTCCGTAGGAAGTTTCCAGCTAATTTGTGTTGAAATTATAGTTTTCTATAAAAATATTACAATTTTTTAATCTCATTCTTGCATAGATCCCCTCAAAGCCTGTTGTTAACTCGTTCACAAGCCGAACTGGATTGTTCTTACATCTACACATTTTTATGAGTGATTGGCTTATTATTTACAGTTTTTTCACTTTCTGATCCTTTTTTTCTGTTCGATTCATCCATTTCTATGTTAAGGCATTTCTATTTTGTGGTTCTTGGACAAGCGCAAATTTTATTGCTTTAGATTGGTTCTCAACACCCAACATACAGGATTGCTTGCCGGTGAAGCACCTATCCCTGAGGCACGCATTTTGCAGTCTGCTGAGTGTCCACAAACGAATAGGGCTAATCTTATAAGGTGGTCACACAATTTTAGCCTAGCTTTATTATGAGCTGTCTAAGCCCCTTGATCATGCTGGATATTGTTAAATTAATAATAAACTTTTAAGTTCCTTTGTTTTTGTATTAATGTGCTCGACTCTTGAGCCAGCACACAATGTGTAAGTAAATTGTATTACAAATCGGCCTATACCTACGTTATTAATAGCCATATGTATAAATCTTTAGACAATACTCTTATTGCAACTATACAAAATGCAACTTTCATCACAGAATCCTTCACACGAACGTGATTTTCTAGAAATGCACACGATTATATATAGTCAGCAAAGGGAGCAGACCGACCATTTGGGGCTCGCGGTCATTCAGCTCCCTTGTACCTTCTTCTTGTATTTATCTTACACAATCTTATTACACAATTCTTAACTTAGAACTGTATCTACAATATTGATCTGCTTTTATCTCAGCACTATACCAAAACTAAAAATCTAAAAACATCACATGTGCCTGACTGCTGGTATTGCAAGATTTCTCAGCTTATAGCCCCTCAATAAAGCGTCTGAAGTGGGCCTGACCTACCTTCGTATCTTTAAAAACGCCCGCATCCTGAAGAACCCGCATAAACTTCTTACCCGTCTCCTGGTACAGTATTTCAAGTGCTTCTTGATGTGTGCTTGGCGAAAATTCAGTTTTTAAGGCCTCAAACCAAGAAAGATGGATACCTAGGTCGGTTTCAGGTTTTTCTCCCATCCATAAGCCCGCTAGAGCCTCTAGTTCATCTTTTAGTCTGGCAGGTAAAACAGCTAGCCCCATCACTTCGATCAGTCCAATGTTTTCTTTCTTAATGTGATGTACATCATCGTGCGGATGGAAGATTCCAAGTGGGTGTTCGTCGCTCGTCCTATTGTTTCTAAGCACAATATCCAGTTCATATGCGCCATTTGCATAGCGCGCAATTGGCGTAACGGTATTATGGCGCTGATCATTTGAGTAAGCCTGAATATCTGCCATATCATCTGAATATGTCGTCCATATATTAAAAACGTATTCTGCGGCATTAACCAGCATCTCTTTGTTTTTATGACGCATGCGAATAACCGACATTGGCCATTTTACAACCCCTGCTTCTACCTCTTCAAAGCCACTGAGTGTAAAGCTTTCCCGAATAGGCGCCCGTTCCATGGCAAAGCTGTAGCGCCCTCCCTGAAAATGGTCATGGGACAGGATTGAGCCGCCCACTATAGGCAGGTCAGCATTGGACCCTATAAAATAATGTGGAAAACGTTCAATGAAATCCAGCAGCCTCACAAAAGTTTTGCGTCCAATCTGCATTGGGTCATGTGTCCCTTTTAAAATAATGCTGTGCTCATTGTAATAAACATATGGTGAGTACTGTAAAAACCAAGGCTCATGGTCTAGTTCAAGTGGAATGATTCTATGATTGTTTCGTCCAGGATGGTTCACCCGCCCGGCGTAGCCTTCATTTTCCTTGCATAACAAACACTTGGGATATCCGCTGGACTTGATATTTTTAGCCGCTGCAATCGCCTTGGGATCTTTTTCAGGCTTTGATAGATTAACCGTGATATCCAGTGCGCCGTACTGCGTCTGTGATTGCCACTTTATGTTCTTTGCAACACGGTCTGTACGAATATAATTTGTATGCTGGCTCAGTGCATAATACCAATCTGTCGCGGATGCTGGATCCTCTTCATAGAGCTTGTTAAACTGATTAATTACCACAGAGGGTCTCGGTGTAAAGGCATTCATCAATTTTGCATCGAATAAATCTCTATATACTGTGCTATTATTTTCTATTTGACCCTTTTCACAGGCCCAGTCCAAAATGGGTTCTAGCAAGGTGCTGAGTCCGCCTAGATCTATGTCTTTATCTACGTCTTTATCAATTTCTGCATCAAAGCTGTCAAGGCCCAGGATGTCTACTACCTGATTCACACTGTAAACGAGGTCTGCTTCTTCAATGAGCCCTGCTTTTAGGGCAAAGCCCGCTAAACGTCCCACTGCCTTTTGTATATCAAACATCCCTTGCCTCCTATGATTCAAATCCCTTTGGATGTGCCTTATGCCAAGCCCATGCTGAAGCGATGATTTCTTCTACATCATCATGCTTTGCTGTCCAGCCAAGTTCCTTTTGGGCTTTGTCTGAAGCCGCAATCAGTCGTGCGGGGTCGCCCGCTCGTCGTGGACTCACTTCTGCTGGTATTGGGTGGCCAGTTACCTTGCGGGCCGCCTGAATCATTTCCAGAACAGAAAAACCACTGCCACTTCCTAGATTATAAACTGTGCTTTTCCCACCATCTTCAAGATAGTTCAAGGCACGGTAGTGGGCATCCGTTAAATCTGTAATATGAATGTAGTCTCTTATGCACGTGCCATCTGGCGTGTCATAGTCATCACCAAAGATTGAAATTTTTTCACGCTTTCCTAGAGGCACCTGCAAAATAAGGGGAATCAGGTGAGTTTCAGGCTCATGGTCTTCACCAATGACCCCTGTTTTATGTGCCCCAGCAACATTGAAATATCTAAGTGAAACATATTTTATTCCATGGGCCACATCTGCCCATTTCATCATTTTTTCCATTGATAGCTTTGTTTCTCCATAAGCGTTTGTCGGCAGGGTTCGATCCGTCTCTTCAATGGGAACTCGAACCGGCTCACCATAGGTTGCTGCTGTCGATGAAAAAACTATTCTTTTCACGTTTGCTTCACACATTGCTTCAAGAAGCACCTGTGTGCCATACACATTGTTGTCGAAATATTTAAGGGGGTCTGTCATACTTTCTCCAACTAAAGAATTGGCAGCAAAGTGTATGACTGATTCTATTTCATACTTCTCAAAAATCTGCTTGAGAAAGGCGCGGTCTCGAATATCCCCTTGTTCAAAGATTGCAGCACTATGAACTGCCTCTTTATGGCCTGTTTGAAGGTTATCTATTACCAGCACCTGGTCGCCGCGCTCTATGAGATCGTATACCATATGACTGCCAATGTATCCTGCTCCACCGCAAACTAGAATCATAATTAATCCCTCAACTCTCTCGCACCATCGCTTACATCTGCTATATAAAATGAAGGTGCGTACCCGATTTTTTCTTCATACTGCTTGCCAATAGATTCCTTGAAATCGTCTACCCTATCCGATTTAACTATGCTTACTGTACAGCCGCCGAAGCCTGCACCTGTCATTCTTGAACCAATTACGCCATCATGTTCCCAAGCGAATTCGACCAGCGTATCAAGCTCAAGACCCGTTACTTCGTAGTCGTCCCTCAGACTGATGTGTGATGCATCCATCAGTTTTCCAAATGCTGCAATATCCCCATTTTTTAGTGCTTCAACGCCACGAAGGGCTCGTCGATTTTCTGTAACAGCATGCCGTGCACGCTTCACATCATCTGCTCTATTTATCAGATGTTTAAGGGCTTCAAATCCTTCTACAGTCAGTTCGCCTAATGTACTTATATCAGACTCTGCCTGAAGCTGTTTCAAAGCACGTTCACACTCCATACGACGTTCATTATACTTGGATTCTCCGAGTTCCCTGCGTTTATTGGTATTGGATATAACAATGCTGTATCCATCCAGTTCAAGCGGCGCATATTCAAAAACCAGCGTGTCACAGTCCAGCAGAACCGCATGGTTTTTCTTGCCCATACCAATGGCAAACTGATCCATAATTCCGCAGTTTACACCATTAAAATGATTCTCTGAATACTGACAAGCTTTTACGAGTTCAACCCGGTCCATTTCAAATCCAAATAGGGCTTCCAGCATAATACCTGTGGCCAGTTCTACAGAAGCAGAAGAGGATAGCCCCGCTCCGTTTGGAATATTGCCGTACACTAAAATATCAAAGCCTTCATCTATATCAAACCCTTTGTCTTGAAGGGTTTTCGTAACACCTAGGGGGTAATTCAACCAGTTTAAGGCCTTATCATAAACGATGGCATCTACTGGTGCTGTTAGAAGACCCAAGTCCTTAAAATTAAGAGACAGGGCTCGAACTTTCTTTGTACCATTTTTTTTAGCAACCATATAGGTTCCAAAGCTCAGAGCGCACGGGAAAACATGTCCTCCATTGTAGTCTGTATGCTCTCCAATTAAGTTCACACGTCCGGGTGCAAAGAACACACGGGCGCCCTGTGAATTGCCAAAATGCTCTGCAAAACTTGTAAGTAGTTCATCGCGCTTCATTTTATGCCTCCTCTTAATCACATTTAAATCACATTCATATTTCCAGCGGTATTTTTACCGATACATCCATATTTCCAACTGCCCGTCCACTTGCAATGGAACAGCTGCCCTTTTATAGACAAGCCATTACTCGCTGAAGCGGTTATCTGAAAGTCACATATTCTTTTGCACATCATGCAGTTTATCGTTTTCACGTTGAGTGTATCATTTGTTTAGTTAACAGTCAATAATGTTTACTAAACAAAATCAAACTGCTTCTTTATTGGTATACCCGCATCCCTTATAATATCGCGCATTCTCAATGACTTGAATGCTTGTATTATGGGCAAAGAAAATCCCGGACAGTGCCAAATACAACACCTTGTCCGGGATTTCATACTGCTTATATGATTTTGTGAATGGCTTGATTACACCTCTTGACGTTTAATAACGCTACTGCGGGTAATCAGCTCCGTTGGAATAATGGTCTTCTTTGGAATGTCGCGCAAATCTGAAATTTGTTCCATTAGCATTGAAAAGGCTGTACGCCCCATAAATTCCGTATGTACACGTACAGTTGAAAGCGGCGGGGTCAGATACTCCGCTGCTGGAATATCATCAAAGGCAATCAGGCTTATGTCTTCTGGAACACGTAGCCCTTTTTCAACAACAGCCCGCATGACACCGATTGCCATGGCATCTGATGCCACGAACAGTGCTGTGGGGTGGTCTTCTTCTTCAAGAAGTTCTTTAGCCAGCCTATAGCCATCTTCAACGCTAAAACTGCCGACCTTCACCCATGCTTTCTGATAAAGCCCCTTAGAAGTCAATCTGTCTTTGAAGACTTCCTCTCTTGGATCCATTAGTGGGATCTGCTTTTCTCCGACATGCTCTCTTCCGCCAATGTATCCAATTTCACGGTGTCCCATATCAAGAAAAGAGGCAATTACATCATTCACTGCAACTCTAAAATCAATGGTTACGGCATCATATTTTCTATCATCTGGCGCCCAGTCTACAAAGACAATATTTGGCGAGACACTCGAAAGCACTTCAACTTCTGCCGGACCATACTTTCCAATTGCCACAATTCCATCTACATTTGAAAGGCGTGATATAGAAAGGCCTTTTTCATCTCTAAACAAAGTCCGCGTCTCAATTTTCTGTTCCTGACAGGCACGTTCTATGCCTGAACGAATAGACAAATAGTAAGGGTCCGCAATTTCCTCAGACATGGAATACCACTGGGTAATGCCAATCGTTGGCTTCTTTGCTTTCGAAGGAGTGCGACGCTTGGGTTTCTTTGTATAATTCAGCGCTTCTGCTGTTTGAAATACACGTCGCTTGGTTTCTTCAGAAACAGAAAGTGTATGGTCGTAATTCAGAACCCTAGAAACCGTAGCAGGAGATACACCGGCTTGTTTTGCAATATCCCTAATTGTAGCCATTTTTACTTCCCCCTATCTCCTTAAGTAACTGGACTGCTCTCACGTATAACAAGTGTGGTTGGCACCACAATTTTCACTGGAATGGTGTGCTTCTTCTGTAGTTTGTCTAGCAGAACCTGTACAGAGTGCTTACCCATAAATTCTGTATTTACCTTTACAGATGAAAGGCTTGGAGCTGTAAATGCCGCAGCAGGTATATCATCGAAACCAATGATCAAAATATCCTTCCCAACCGTATACCCTGCATCACGCGCTGCTTTAATAGCACCTATCGCCAGTGTATCACTTGCTGCAAAGACCGCTACAGGACAGGGTTTACGTCTTAGCAGGGCAGACATTCTTTTATACCCTTCGTCCAGATTGAATTCTCCAATTTGAATCCAGTCATCTACTAAGAACCCTTTCTTTCCCTGTATATCTCGAAACCATTCATAACGTTCATCGACAAGCTCTCTTCCACTTGAATGGACTCTATTATGTCCCCCCAGAAAGGCAACTTCATTTAACCCCTGAGCACTGAAAAATGCAAGTACATCTGTCATAGCTTGTTCATAGTTTGGCAAAATGCTGTCATATAGTCCATTTTCTGGAGCAAAATCAACAAAGACAAGCTTGTCAGTCAGTGCACTCAGTTGCTTGATTTCTGCTTCTTCAAACCTACTGATTGCTATAATTCCTTCTAGGGTCGAATGAACAGGATTCTCCCCCTCTAAGTTCTCAAGTCTCAAAGGCAGGATTTGAATGCCCAATTCAGCACACCGGCTCTCTATGCCCATACGTATCGATAAATAGTAGGGATCATCTAGCTCTGCTGAATCCGTAAGCGCTGAAATGACACCAATTTTAACCCCCTCAGCTTTTGGCATGTTGTCAACATGAGGGCCTTTTTTATATTGAACCGCTTCTGCGACAGTAAATATACGCTTACGTGTATCTTCACTGACAGAAAGTGTTTTGTCATAATTGAGTACGCGTGAAACCGTTGCTGTTGACACACCAGCTCGATCCGCAATATCTTTAAGCGTCGCCAAACACCTTCACCCCTTGATAGTTTATCCATTAGAAAATCCCGATGCATACCACTGTACATCGGGATATATATTCTGTCATCAAAATAACATTCTATCTCTTTACGCACTATATCCTGCGCATCAAATCGTATACTGAGCAAATGTAACTATAAAAATCAACCATATAGCGCTTCTTAAACCAAAAACAGTCCAAAGAGCATTGCAGGTTGTCAGTGCATGTCTTACAGCCCACAAAATACAGTTATAGCTTATAGTAGGTCTTCAGTGCTTCTACAATACGCTGGCTGGCCTTTCCATCCCCATATGGGTTGGTCGCCTGACTCATTGCGTTATAGGCCTGCGCTGATGACAAGAGGTCTGATGCATAAGCAACGATTCGCTCCTTAACAACACCTGCCAACTTAACGGTACCCGCCTCAATAGCCTCTGGACGTTCCGTCTCAGTACGCAGTACAAGTACAGGCTTACCAATTGCAGGCGCCTCTTCTTGTATGCCGCCTGAATCGGTCAAAATCAAATATGATTTATTAATCAGGTTTTGAAAAGGCTTGTATTCCATTGGTTCAATCAAATGAATGCGTTCATGGTTGTCTAGGTACTTTCTTGCGAGTTCCCGCACTTTTGGATTCAGGTGCATAGGAAATACCAGCTGAACATCTTCAAATTGGTCGACAAGGTCTTTACAAGCGCTAAATATGCTTTCCATTGGGGCGCCGAGGTTTTCTCTTCTGTGTGCCGTCAGTAGAATGACACGATTTTTTGAATAATCAATGCCATCCAGTTCCGCACTGCCAAAATTGAAATCATCCTCTACCACACGCATCATCGCATCAATGACTGTATTACCAGTTTTAACAACGGTAGACATATCAATACCTTCACGCTCCAAGTTTTTAATGTTACCATCTGTCGGCGCGAAGTGCAAATCTGCAATCCTACCTGTAAGGGAACGGTTCATTTCTTCAGGAAATGGTGAAAGTTTGTCCTGACTGCGCAGTCCCGCTTCCACATGACCCACTTTTACCCCATTGTAAAATGCGGCAAGCGATGCACTGAATGTTGTCGTTGTATCGCCATGTACGAGAATCAAATCAGGCTGAGCCTTTTTGATGACGTCTTCTAGTCCTTGAAGAACCCTTGATGTTATTTGTCCCAGCGTCTGGCCCGCCTTCATAATATTGAGGTCATAATCTGGTTTGATATCAAAAAGGTCAAGAACCTGATCCAGCATTTCGCGGTGTTGTGCAGTTACACAAACAATAGACTCAAAATTAGGATCTGCTTCAAGTGCCTTAACTACAGGCGCCATTTTAATCGCTTCTGGGCGCGTACCGAAAACCGACATGATTTTTTTCAAAATGTGTACTCCTTAAAATCCAAATCTTTATCTAAATACAAAGGTAATTTTAGCTTCGTTCTATTTGAGTTTTCTTTTTATGCTTCGTCATCAACCTTGCCCGAAGACATGGTACGGTGTATGGGAATGGCAATCAAAACCACTGCAATTCCTAGGACTACAAATGTATTCACAAAGTCCTGACTCGCTAGGAAAATTGCACTTGAACCCATGAGGGCGGCAATTAAATACAGGGTCAGTACTGCACGCTTTTGGTTCATGCCGACTTGCAGCAGGCGGTGATGTAGATGCCCTTTGTCAGCCTCGGCTATAGAGCGTCCTGACATCAAACGTCTCAAAATTGCAAATGTCGTATCAAATATAGGAAGGCCAAGGGCTAGAACTGGTATAGCTACTGCTACAACCGCGGTTCCTTTAAGTGCGCCGTCAACCGATGCTGATGCCAATAAAAATCCAAGCATAAGCGACCCGGCATCGCCCATAAATATTCTTGCTGGGTTAAAGTTATGCGGTAAAAATCCAACACAAGATCCCGCAATAATGATTGTAAGCAGTGCCACTTCATTCATATGCTCGGCTAGGGCAATATCTTGACCGCCAAACTGAAGTGCAACCAATGTCAGTGTTACAGCGCCAATAGAACTGATTCCTGCCGCGAGCCCGTCAAGTCCATCAATCAGGTTTACTGTGTTGGTAATCCCTACAATCCAAAATACCGTTACTGGAAAACTGAGCATGCCAAGAGGGATCATGCCCTGCTCAGGGTGTAGGAAATTAGAGAAGAACTCAATACGAATACCACACATAAAAAGAACCACTGCTGCGAGCAGCTGAAAAATCAGTTTTGTTTTTGCACTTATTGTATGTATATCGTCTATTATTCCCGTAATAACCATTAGGGATGCCCCAAAGATGATTGCAGCCATTTTTACAAATGCCATCTGACTGAAGAGTGCGTATGACACTAGAAATCCGATAAAAATCGCTAGGCCACCCATTCTTGGGATAGGCTTTGTATGTACCCTGCGTTCGTCCTTTGGAATATCTACAGCGCCTACACGTATCGCCAGTCGTCTTACAAGCGGCGTCAAACCATATGTCACACAGGCTGACAAGACCATAGCAAGAACCAATTTATAAGTAATATCCATTTATTCACCTCATAATGTTTTGAGCAGTATACTCTATTACGCCTCGTATTTTATACCTTTTTTGCCAAAACATCAATAAATCTCACCAGAGTGTAATCTTTTTTTAACGGGCTGAAATGTGTAAAAAGCCTAATATCCGAAATGATTGGATAAGGAATCATCATAATAGATCCAATCACAAACGTCTACTGATTTATACTGATTGTCAGATTCACGTATAATAACATGCTCAATCCCCGCGTTTATAATCAGACGTTTGCACATCGAACACGAGTTGGCATCTTCAACCAGCTCACCCGTCGGTTTATAGCGGCCCACAAGATAGAGGGTCCCACCAATCATGCGTCGTCTTGATGCAGAAATGATTGCATTGGCTTCTGCATGCACGGACCGGCATTTTTCATACATTTGACCTCTAGGAATTTGAAGTCTTTCACGCTCGCACGTTCCAATGTCTAGACAGTTTTTACGCCCGCGCGGTGCACCCGTATATCCAGTTGAAATAATTTCATCATCATTTACAATGATTGCCCCGTAGTTTCTACGCAGGCATGTGCCTCTTTCCAGCACAGTTTCAGCAATGTCCAGGTAATAATTAACTTTATCTCTTCTATCCATGTGAATCGCCTCCCATAGTCATTATAACGCAAGTCCTCACTCGCAAAAACGCCTTAATTGTATTTTTAAAGAAATGCATTAAAAGACCTACTTTATAAACTGCTTTATGACCAATTTTAGGTGCTTGTAGAGCTTAGCACGCCATATCCTTATGATTTAAAGCTACAAGGAACCTTTAGCTGCTTTGGCATTGGCTGTACTATAATAAAAATAGAAGACCCCTCCAAAATGTGTTTACACAAATTTGGAGGGGGTCTCTTATTTTTATGCATTGCTTTGTCTTTTCCCTACATTCTACCAACGCATTCGGGGCCGGTCTATGAAAAAGCAGGGGTATTACAATTTGGATTCAGGTTTATTTTGTACCAAATAGACGATCGCCCGCATCACCAAGACCTGGTACAATGTACGCGTGGTCATTAAGTTTTTCATCAATAGCAGCAACATAAATATCCACTTCAGGATGTACCGCATGGACTGCTTTGATGCCTTCTGGACACGATACTAGGCATGCAAGTTTAATATTTGTTGCGCCACGGTCTTTAATAAACTGGATTGCTGCATTCGCAGAACCACCTGTTGCAAGCATTGGGTCTACAACAATCAGTTCACGCTCTTCAACGTCTGTAGGCAGCTTGCAGTAGTATTCTACCGGCTCTAGTGTCTCTGGATCTCTGTATAGACCCACATGACCCACTTTAGCTGCTGGAAGCAGATTCAAGAAACCATCTACCATACCAAGACCCGCTCTAAGAATCGGAACAATGCCCAGTTTACGACCAGCAAGCACCTTTGACTTAGCTTTTGCAACTGGTGTATCAATTTCGATTTCTTCTAGTGGCAGATCACGTGTTACTTCGTAGCACATCAGCATAGAAATCTCTTTTACCAACTCACGGAATTCCTTTGCGCCTGTTTCCTTGTCTCTAATCAGCGTCACTTTGTGCTGAATTAATGGGTGGTCCATTTCAACAACTCTGTTCATTCGCTTAACCCCTCTCGCATATGCATATAATATTTACCCTTTCTGAATCAAATTCAGAATACAATAGATTTTGTCCCGCGTATTCATTTACAAACCGGACTTAATATTTGAACCGTATCGATTGAGTCTCGATCGGCATCATACATAATTATTTGTTGTACTTATTTTCAATTTCAGTAATGAGGTTTACACGTCTTTCGTGACGGCCACCCTCAAATTCTGTTTCAAGATATGTGTCAACAATTTTTAGTGCTAGACCTTGTCCAAGCACACGCGCTCCAAGTGCAATCATATTTGCATTATTGTGGAGCTTAGCCATTTCAGCTGAGAAACAGTCATTTAGAAGTGCGCATCGAATGCCCTTTACTTTATTTGCCGCAAGGGAGATGCCAATACCTGTACCACACATAACAATACCACACTCACAGTCGCCAGCGGCTACTGCTTCTGCTGTAATTTTGCCGTACTCAGGATAGTCACATGACTCTGCTGTATGTGTACCGTAATCGACAACTTCATGTCCTTTTGCCTCAAGATGTGCCTTTACAGCCTCTTTTAGTTCAATTGCACCGTGATCACTGCCCACTGCTATTTTCATAGCCATCCTCCTTCAAAATGCTCTGGTCTATTATCTCATATGTTCTTAGTTTGTCCATATATTTTAATCCCTATTAAAAAAATGAAATACTATGAACCCTATTCCTTAGCGGCTTGCCATACCCATCTAAAAATTCTCTCACTTGGGCTAGGCATTATTTTAATCACATCGCTTCAGAATAGATTATACATTTATAACATGATGTCCCGCCGCTTTTAGCATGCGGTTCATTAAAGCGTGTCCAATACCTTCTCTGGGATAACCTTCAGCAAGAATGACATCTACATGTTCTTTGTCAAAATCTCTAAGAATCGAGAAAAGTCTACTTGCAACACCACTCAAATCAGTTCTGGAGCCTAGACTCTTTTTCAGAAGACACGTATACGCATCTATATGTTCATCGCAAGTCATTATACCCACTTTGAGTCCTTTTTCTTCAAGCGCTTTCTGTCTGCTGGTAATTTCAAGGCGTATCTGGTCAGGCTCACCATTAATGATAATGAGCTCTGCATCTGGTGCATAATGTGTATACTTCATGCCAGGAGACTTTGGTGCAGTCTCTGAGCTAAGTTGCTTTTCAATAGCAGGATCTACATCGCACATGCCCACACATCTGATGATGTCCTCACGTGTGACACCACCTGGTCTGAGAATCATCGGTACACTACCGGTCACATCAAGCACAGTGGATTCGAGTCCTACATCGGACGGCTTCCCGCAAACAATTGCATCCACCCGTCCTGAAAGATCATGAATAACATGGTCTGCGTCTGTTGGCGATGGTTTGCCGGACAAATTGGCACTGGGTGCTGCCACAGGAATCCCTGAAGCTTCAATCAAAGCTCGAGCCACAGGATGAGAGGGCATACGTACAGCAACTGTATCAAGGCCCGCAGTCACGCAAGCTGGAACCGTACTGCGCTTTGGCAAAACTAAAGTTAGTGGTCCCGGCCAAAACGCATCAATAAGCGCCCTAGCAACCTCTGAAACAGAGTCTGTTAGTTGAAACAGTGCCTCTTTTTCTGAGATATGGACAATCAGCGGATTGTCTGAAGGACGACCCTTTGCTTCAAATATTTTGGCAACCGCTTCTGCATCAAGTGCATTGGCGCCCAAGCCATAAACCGTTTCGGTTGGAAATGCAACCGTTCCACCTCTACGCAAAATTTGAGCCGCATTCTGAATGAGAGCGGCACTTTTTTTAATATCTATTATATCGAAAATTTGTGTTTCCATTGCAAACACCTTCTTAAAAATCCAAACCAAGTCATATCCGAATAAACATACTTGGTATTACTATTTGTGGTATACATAGAACCACATCATTAATATTATATAGAGTTTTCGAGCAAATTCAAGCATAATCTTCACCAGAATACACTTGGACTGATGAGCGCATCCCCTTTTCATGCAAAGATTAAAATATTTCTCAGGAACCGTAATCCCTTCTAATCCCATACTCACTTTATATTTCCTATAAATTACAGAGCAATTTCCAATTGCTCATGTTATGATTGCACACATTCGTTTCATACTGCACCATATTACAGAGCAATTTCCAATTGCTCATGTCGCGTAACGCGCCATATGCCTAAACCCGTGGCCCACACATTTCAAATTCTGATTTGAATGTGTGGGCCACGGGTTTAGGCGCATTTCTTTGTTTTTCGCGCAAAAAACCCTTTCGCTTTGATTATCAAAACGAAAGGGCTTTAGATACATATTATGACTAGGCTGCCTTTGCTTCTGATGCAGCTGCATCCTCAAACGTCCATTTAAGCATTGATGGTGTGACTAAGGTGGTCACAAGCACCATCAGTATGACTGCGGCCAGCTCATGCTGACCGATAATATCCATTTGGATACCTAAGTTCGCAATAATGATTGCCACTTCTGCACGTGGTACCATGCCCACGCCAATCTGAAGGGCCTTTTTGCCTTGAAAACCTGATAGTCTTGCACCCATACTACAACCGATGACCTTTCCAAGGACACCCATTACAATAAATACCGAGCCAATTCCCAGTGCTGAAAGCGCTGCTGAAATATCAACACCCATACCAATTGAAACAAAGAACACTGGCGTAAACAAGAGTGTTGCTACACGATTGACTTCATGTGAAACCTTGTGTCTGAACGCTGTCATTGAAAATACAACGCCTGAGAAATAGGCGCCTGTAATGGCTGCTACTCCCAGCTCTTCTGAAATAAAAGCTAGAAAGAAACACGTTACAATTGCATATGTCACTATTTTTTCTTCTATTCTAATGGATTTTCCATACTTATTTATAAATTTCGTAATCAGCGTACCAACGACGAATACAAGCATGAAAAAGCCTGCAATTTTAGCAATTACAACTAGAACAGAGCTACTCACTTCTGGCTTAATAACACCCACTATCAATGTTAGAAGAATAATACCTACAATATCATCGATAATTGCAGCACCCAAAATGCCGATACCTTGCTTTGTGCGTAACTGCCCCAGCTCTCTAAGGGTTTGTACAGAAATACTCACACTGGTCGCTGTTGAAATGACACCCATAAACATGCTGGAGGTCAAATCCTTTGTTAAAAAATACGTTCCGCCAGTAACCAAGACAATTGGAACAATGACACCACCAATTGCAATCAGCGATGATGATTTACTGGACTCCTGCAATTCCTTAACATCTGTTTCTAGACCCGCGATAAACATCAGGAAGATTACCCCAATCTCACCCATGTGCTCAATCACTTCTGTCTTTTCCATAACTCCAAGCCCCAAAATAATACCTGCAATAATTTGCCCCAAAACTGCCGGTTGCTTCAGTTTACGACTGATTAGCCCACCGATATTTGCTGCAAGTAATATAACCCCAATTTCTAAGATAAATGCCAATTCCGAATGCATTTTTTAGCCCCCTTGTCTACCTTCCGAATATATTTACATCACGACAGACAAGGGTTAGGGTTGCGAAATGGCTACATAATCCATATTCACACCTTCTTTGTCAATATTTTCCTTTTTGAAATCCGAACACTTACATAATTTTTATTTACACCCCCACACCACCCTAATCTGTTTAACTGCTGGAAGTGGCATTTTGAAGCCAAGTCATGCACAGGGTGTAGTATCTTTTTCGTAAGAGATGTAAATAGTCCGAATTTAGTATATGCTTAATAAATCCATTTTACAAGAAATCATTGCAGTATACTTGCCAATTTTACAAAGTTTTCAGATAATTTAGCTGTAAACGTTCTCCTGATTTAATTCTAAAAGCAAACCGTCAATATATAGACAAAAAAACAGTGGAATAAATTGGTTTTTTGGTGTACTTTTTCAGTTGTTGTCATACGCCAATTATACTGCCTTCAAGTTCTGTTGTATAAATGGATACATCCTATTCACACACCATAGAAAATCCCGTGAAATCATGCTGATACATCTTCACGGGATTCTAAATTTTAAATTATGCATATGATGCATTTATGCGTATTTCCTATGCATGCACACCGTACATCAAATACGCCTATATTTACGCTTCTAGATGCTTGAGTTCTTCCGCCTGATAATCTGCAATCAGTGCATCAAGCATTTCATCGATTTCACCATCCATAAATGCAGACAGCTTATACACTGTAAGGCCAATTCGGTGGTCCGTGATACGCCCCTGAGGCCAGTTGTAGGTTCTGATTTTGCCAGAACGGTCTCCAGAGCCTACCATTGAACGTCTTTGTTCTGCAATTTCAGAATTCTGTGCTTCAAGCTCTTTTTCATATAGTCGTGCCTGTAGAACCTTCATTGCCTTATCTTTGTTGGAAAGCTGAGACTTTCCATCCTGACAGGATACAACAATGCCTGTTGGCAGATGGGTAATACGCACTGCCGAGTCAGTTGTGTTTACTGACTGGCCGCCGTTACCTGATGAACGGAATACATCGACACGAATGTCATTCTGATTGATTGTAACTTCAACATCTTCCACCTCTGGCAAAACAGCTACAGTGGCAGTGGATGTATGAATACGGCCACCCGACTCAGTTTGAGGAATACGCTGTACTCTGTGGATACCGGACTCAAACTTCAGCCTTGAAAAAGCACCTTGTCCTTTAATCATTACAGACGCTTCCTTGATACCGCCTACACCCGACTCTGAAGTGTTCATCATTTCGACTTTCCACTTTTGACGCTCAGCATAGCGGATATAAAGTCTTAGAAGCTCTGCTGCGAAAAGACCGGCTTCATCACCACCAGCACCTGCACGCACTTCCAAAATAACGTTTTTATCATCATTAGGGTCCTTGGGAATCAGTAGAAGCTTGAGTTCCTGCTCAATTTCTGGTAATGACTCTTCAAGTTCATCAAGCTCCATTTTAGCAAGTTCGCGCATTTCTTCATCTGACTCATCACGAATGACTTCCTTTGCTTCTTCAATGCCATTTTTTACATTTCTGTACTCTGTAAATTTTTCAACAATCGGTGTCAATTCAGCATGCTCTCTCATCAGCTTTTGCCATAGCTTCTGATCGCTTATAATTTCCGGATCGGAAATTTGAAGGTTCAGCTCAGCATGTTTTTCGACGATAAACTCCAATTTATCAAACATTAAATCACCTACTCCTATTTAGTATATCCAATAACCACACGTTCAATGTCATTTAGATCTTTATATATGGTCACATCTCTATATGATCCGCTGTGGATCATCATATCCTGTATCGACTGTGCCTGATCATGTCCTGTTTCAAAAGCCAACATGCCAGACTCTTTTAAATGCAATGGTGCTTTCGCAATAATGCGTCTATAAAAGTCATACCCATCCAGTCCACCATCAAGCGCAAGTCTTGGTTCATGCACCGCTACTTCAACTTGAAGGGCTTCAATATCTGCTGTTGGAATATAAGGTGGGTTTGACACGATTACATCATATTTTGAATCTATTTCAAGAGGGTCAAACAAATCACCGTTAAAAAAGTGTACCCTGTCTTCAACCTGATTTTGCACAGCATTTTTCCTTGCAACTGCAGTGGCTTCTTCAGAAATATCAACCGTATCTACATAGGCGTGTTTTAAATAATGGGCTAGCGATATGGAAATCGCACCACTGCCTGTACCAATATCTAAAATATGCACGTCCTTACTATTATCAATCAATTCCAGTATTTTTTCAACCAGCAGTTCGGTATCTGGCCTTGGAATCAGTACGCTGGGCGTCACCATAAACTCAAGTCTCATGAAGCCTTCTGTTCCAATCAAATACTGTACCGGTTCTCCTCCCACCCGTCTTTCAAAGAGTGTTCTAAGACGCTCAGCTTCTGCATCAGACACTTCTTTCTCTGGTCTTAAAAACAGATCCAGTTTTGAAAGCTTAAGCACATGACACACAATGAGTTCCGTGTCCAGTGCAGGTGTTTCTGATATTTTTTCAAATGCCTTTCGGCCCTCAATAATGAGCTCTTTCAAGGTTATCATGAAGCACTTTCCTCATGTTCCTCAAGTACACCTTTGAGGGATGCAATTGCAACTTCTAGCTGTGCATCATCTGGTTCCTTTGTCGTAAGCTTTTGCATCATTAACCCCGGCCATGTTATAAGACGCACCAAAGCATTGTCATGCTTACCAGTGAACTTGATAATTTCAAATGAAATGCCCGCAATCAGTGGGAAAAACAAAATCTTCATGCCAATTCTCGCCAGCGGTGATGACCAGCTAACAAAGGAGAAGATAATAATACTCGTAATAAGTACAAGCAGCAGAAAGCTGGTGCCACAACGCGGATGTAATCGTGTAAATTTTCTCGCGTTTTCAACAGTCAGCGCTTCACCACTTTCAAAAGTGTAAATAACCTTATGCTCTGCACCATGGTACTGAAATACACGTTTGATGTCCTTCATCATGGAAATGGCTGCAACATAACCAACAAACATGACTATTTTCATTACGCCTTCCATTGCACTCAGCATGAGTGGATCAGAAACCCAACGTTTTGTAAATGAAATGATCAGTGTAGGGAGTGCACCAAAGAGTCCAAAGGCCATCAGAACTGCAAAGACCATTGAAAGGGCAATCATAATGTCGTCTGCACGCTTGCCAAACTTGTTTTTAAGCCATTTTTCAAATTTTGTTTCAGGCTCTTGCTCTTCCCCGTCTTCGAAAAACTCTGCAGACCACGTAAGGGCCTTGACGCCCACCATCATTGAAGCCACAAGACCTACTACACCTCTAACAAAGGGAATTTTAGCAAGGGCACCCAGTTTGGAAATATGGGTTTCCTGCTTAACTTCAATTTCTCCATTTTGCTTGCGCACAGCCATAGCGACTTTGCTGCCGTTGCGCATCATGACCCCTTCGATCAGAGCCTGACCGCCAATGGACGTATACTTTTTCTTCATTATATTTCACCTATACTTCTTTCTTTTAACTCGAAGTAGCACTGAGCACACAGGGACTCATACTCGACATGATCTACGCCGTCTATGGCCACTTGCTCCCCTTCGAAGACAAATTCTCCGTTAATTTTTCTGCCGTTTAAAACCGCTTTTCTTCCACATCGGCAAACAGTTTTCAACTCTTCTAGGCTGTGTGCCAGAAGAAGCAATCTTTCACTGCCTTCAAAACCATTTACTTTGAAGTCTGTTCTCAGGCCATAGCAAATTACAGGAATACCCATTCTTACAGCAACTTCAAACAGCTGATCTATCTGTGCTTTTGTAAAAAACTGAACTTCATCTACCAGAATACAGTCAATTTTACTATGGTCTTTTATATAACGCTGCACTTGATAAATGACATTTTCTTCTGAAGAAATCATCATATCGACCTTGCGTGTAATTCCAAGTCTGGACATGACAGCGTCTCCACCTTTTTTATCTGTCCCAGGCTTCAAGATAATTGCATGCATGCCACGTTCGCCATAGTTGTGGGCAACCTGAAGCAAATTGGTTGTTTTTCCACAATTCATTGCACCGTATCTGAAATAGAGTTTTGCCATGTCAGCCTCCTACAATACCATTATATCAAATTCCATTATATGGAATGAAAATTTTCTCCACTTATATATTATACCAAAAATACGCTCCTGCATTTATAGGAATTTTTTCCTTTCACTGCCATGCTTCTCTTGCATGCGAAAAAGGGCTGAACGATACGTCCACCCCTTTTTGTCTTATCCAGCAATATTGGTTTCTTACTTAAGACCGTATTTTTGCTTGAATTTCTCAGCACGGCCACCACGGTCAACCTGCTTCATAGAACCAGTGAAGAATGGATGACATTCTGAACAGATTTCAAGACGAATTTCTTTGTTTGTTGACTTTGTCTTAAAAGTGTTACCACATGCACAACGTACTTCTACCTCATTGTATTCAGGATGGATACCTTTTTTCATGAGATTCACCTCTTTCTAAATTTATGCGGGATTGTGATTTGGCAATCCCTAATTTAATAGTTATACCATATCGAAAGTGAGCCCACTCCCGATAATTGTGTCATTTTAACTTTAACAGTCTTCCACCCAACTATATTAAGGGCATTTGGACCTAATGTCAAGCTTAATTATTTTATCACACTACATATGACACTGCAACTGTTAGACTCCCCTCTATAGGAATGAGCATCCAATTGAAAAGGGCTTCTTCATATGTGTCTCTTATGATCTTATCGGTTGTTCTTACCCAATCTGATTCCATCTTTGATTTTTTTAATGAATTCAACATTGGATTTTGTACTAACAAGCTTGTCCATAATTTGTTCTGTGATTTCCTGAACGTTCTGATTGCCCATAACACGTCTAATATGCCAAATCGCATCCAGCTCTTCACGTGTGAGAAGTTTGTCTTCACGACGCGTTCCAGACTTTAGAATATCCACAGCAGGGAAGATACGTTTTTCTGACAGCCTTCTGCTGAGTGTCAGTTCCATATTACCTGTACCCTTAAACTCCTCAAATATAACGTCATCCATTCGAGAACCTGTTTCAATCAGGGCTGTGGCAAGAATCGTCAGACTGCCACCGCTCTCAATATTACGCGCTGCACCGAAAAAGCGCTTTGGCTTATGCAGCGCCGTAGGATCAAAACCACCAGAAAGCGTTCTACCTGATGACGGAATAACCAAGTTATAGGCTCTTGCCAGTCTTGTAATGCTGTCCAGCAGCACGACAACATCTTTGCCCTGTTCAACCAGCCCCTTGGCACGACAAAGTACCATTTCAGCAACTTTAATGTGGTGGGAGGGCAACTCATCAAATGTAGAAGAAATAACATCCGCATTAATGGAACGTTCCATTTCTGTTACTTCCTCAGGCCGTTCGTCAATTAGAAGCACAATAACTTCTGTATCGGGATTATTGCGCGTGATATTTTGTGCAATTTTTTGTAGGAGGATGGTCTTGCCCGTTTTTGGTGGTGCGACAATCAGTCCACGCTGCCCTTTGCCAATTGGAGAAATGAGATCCACCAGACGCATTGATAACTCTCCGCTGCCATCATCCAGATTAAACCTTTCTTCAGGATAAAGCGGCGTTAAATCATCAAATTTAGGTCGTGGCGCACCCGAACGCGGCTTATTGCCGTTGATTTCTTTTACATAAATCAGCGCGCGGAATTTTTCTGACTGAGTTGGGGTCCGCGTTACCCCTTTAATTTTATCTCCTGTACGCATATTAAACTTGCGTATTTGAGAAGGAGACACGTAAACGTCCAGGTCACTGGAAAGAAAGTTCTTAAATCTGAGAAATCCATACCCCTGATCAATGACCTCAAGTACACCCTCAACCTCATCATCCGCTTGATCTTTGAGTTCTTTTGTTCGACTTGGCTTCGGCGTGCTTTCTTCATTTTCTTCTGAACGTTTTCTAACAGAGCTGGTTCTATGAGCACGTTCCTGAACGTCTTTTATTTCTTTTTTTGGCGCAGGCTGTCCACCCGCTGTTTCGTTTTGAACTGCTTGCTTGGCCTCTTCGCTTAAAGTTTCTTTTGAAGTTTCTTTTGAGTTTTCTTTTAAAGTGTCATTTGAAGCTACTTTTACAACTTCGCTTGATACTCTTCTAGGGGATCTTTTTGAAGCTCTATTCACATCTTTTTTAGAAGTCTTTGTGGGAATTTCCTTCTGTGGTTCTTTTAAAGGTTCTTCTGAAATTTTTACCGGCAATTCCTTTACCACTTCTTCTGAACCTTCATCTGAATCATTGTTTGCTGATTGAGACGTTTCTGCACTGTCACTTCCACTTACAATGGCATCTATTAACGCATCTTTTCGCATGCGCGAATAATTCTTGATTTTCATGGCCTTTGCAATGGCTTTCAAATCCGATAAGTTTTTCGACTTTAAACTTTCGAGCTCCATGAGCCACCTCCAACTGTGTATTCCATTTAAGAGAATATAAACTTATGTGACAGGAATATTACACTTGCACAACATTATTCCATTTATGCTTTATAAGATTTATACTCTCATTGTATATTTATTGTGAGCGACACCACGACAAAACCGGGAGGTTTTTATCATGAATCACATAAAAAAACTCATAATTATAGCAGTTCTCGTCGCACTGTGCGCTGTTCCTTCCTTTGGTGAAGAACATATTACAGTGAAAATCGACGGAAATCCAATCACATTTGCAACCGAACCACAGCGCAGCGGCAATACCATCATGGTTCCTATGAAGGAATTTTTTGAGGCCATGGGCGCACGCATTCTCTGGGTTGAATCCGAACGGCTGGTTGTAGCCTATAAGGACAACATGCATATGAAACTTCAGCTCGGAAACAAAATTGCTTACAGGAACGGAAAGCGGTTCATGCTTGAATCTGAACCCGTACTGAGCCAAGGACATACCATGGTTCCAATTCAAATTATCTCAGAAACATTTAATATGAAACCGACTTGGAATGCAGATACACAAACGCTGAACCTGGAAGGCTCTGATGATGATGCAGGCCTTAAGCTCTTTTCTGACGGTATATACAAAACGAAACCTATTGATGAACTTGGTATTGCAATATCCATTCCTTATCATTGGGAAAACCTTGAAGGACCATTTCAATATGGTTACCAAGACGATTTTGAGTCATACAGCATTACACTGATGTCCCAAGCGATCGATAAGACAATTACGCTTACAGAATTGGTAGATGAAAATAAGGCAAATCTTTTAGATGCCTATGATGAGGATATCACATTTACAGGTGAAGAAGTACTGAAAATTGACAATTTGATTGAAGTGCGAAAACTTTTTATCACGACTGAAAAAAATGACGCTAAACAAAAGCAAGTACTTTATATTTTAAAGCAAAATGACCAAGCTTACTTTATGACATGTCATTATGGAAATGAAGTTCCAGAAGAAGATATTATTGATGTCTTTGACAACATCATCTCAACTTTTAAAATCAGGAATCTCTCTGTTGACTCCGAAGAAGAACATTATATGGAGTTTGAGGCCTTTTACGAAAAGGGGGTTCAACTCGATCAGGAATACTACTCCAATATGGTTGTAGAAAAAAGCGAAATACCATTTAGCGGTACTCTAAAAGAAGGGCATGGCCTTGAAGCTTTTAAGGTCAATGTTCATAGTGACAACAGTTCGCTGGACTTTACCATACCGATTGCGGGCAATGCCTTTGATGGCATAATTTATACCCCGTTTGGACTGGGTAAACACAACATCTTCATTTCCGGTATTCCAGCAAAAGGCTCTGAGCCTTTAGATGAAACACCGCAGGCGTCAACAAGCGAAAACCAGATACCAGATCAAGAAAGTACAACAGAAGAAGTGGATACGCCATCTGAAGAGGACCTTCCAGAATTAGAACTCGATGAGGCGCCGCATACATTTGATGCTGATAACCTTAGTGAAGACACCGTACCCGAAGTGGTTGAGACAGAAAACGCTAATGAGACCCAGCCTTTAGAAATCGCAAATGAAAATGCGCAAAATGTCATCGATACAAACGAAGGCGAAGCTGTATCCAGTACACAAGATGCAGGCGAACCGTCAAATCTAGATGGAACGCAGACCTCTGAAACTGAGACGAACGATCCGGTTGATGAACTGCTTGACGTCAGCGATGCCGGGTTATTGCATGAGAATATGAGTACGACGCCTCTCATTCAGTACAGCATTATTAACATTGATTCAAGAACCATGCGTTACCGCATTCCAACCAACACAATAAACAGCAAAGATGTACAAATAGATTCAACAGCCCGCCTACTCACTTATCAGGTAAGCAGTCAGTACATGAAGGCCCGCGAACTCTTTGGGTGGATGGTCAATAACATAAATATCGACCATACTGGCTCAAAAGCACGCACCAACTATCAGGTGTTTGATGAATCAATGGGAACTCCAGAGCAAGCCAATCAACTTTATGTTGCCTACCTGCGCGCCCTTGATATACCGGCACGTGTTATGAGAGGCTACTCAAGAGATAATGAGGCCTACTACTGGACAGAACTGTATTTGAACGGTTCATGGGTGAGCTCAGATCTTATTGAAGGGATATTATTAAAAGATGATGAAGCAACTTATGTTTCAGACTACATGTACTTCAACATCAATCTTGAAAATCACCGCAACCGTTATGATTTGATACAGGTTATGCCATACTAAAAACAAATGATTTGTTCTGTACCTATCTGAAAGGATACATTTGTACATTTCTTTGATTTCCGAAAAAGCAAAGAGGCCGGTTCCTATGAACCAGCCTCTTTTTGTATCTTGTTTTAACTTTTATTATGCTTTTTTGATACCTAGAATAGCTCTTGCCTCATCTGGTGTTGCAATTTCACGGCCAAGCTCTCCTGCTAATCGCACAATACGATCAACAAAATCAGCATTTGAAACCGCCTTCACACCCTTTGACAGATAAATATTGTCCTCGAAACCAACGCGCACATGTCCACCAAGCAATATTGACATCGTTGTCAGTGGAAGCTGCGAACGGCCTACACCAGCAACTGTCCATGTAGCATCGTGAGGAATTTTACCCACCATGTACATCAAGTCTTCCGGTGTGCCTGGACAAGCACCTGGAACGCCGAGTACAAAGTCAAAATGGAAGGGACCGTCAACGAGCCCTTTCTTTTTAAGTGCCAGAGCATTTTGGATCATGCCGCGCTCAAATATTTCAAGTTCAGGCTTAACCCCTAGCTCTTGCATACGCTTTGCAAACTTCTCAATGTATTCTTCTGAATTCATGAATACATCTGGACCAAAATTGCATGTCCCCATACTCAGAGTTGCCATTTCTGGAGAAAGCTCTACCGGCTGAAGACGCTCTTCTGGTGAATGCCATACAGCGCCACCTGTAGATGGTTGAAAAATCACATCGCATTTTGCTTCAACCAGTTCCTTGATTTCCTTGTACATTTCGTACGCTTGCGTTGGAGAACCATCTGCATTACGTGCATGTACATGCACGATAGATGCACCCGCCTGCCAGCACTTATATGCTTCCTCTGCAATTTCCTCAGGGGTAATTGGCAGGTTAGGTTGATTTTCTCGAGTCACTTCTGCACCAGTGAGTGCTGCTGTTATAATCAGTTTTTCCATGAAGAGCCTCCTTATTTGCGCTGCTTGTCTTTAGGCGTTACGCAAGTGCCTTTAGCCTTGCAGACAACAATTGGCTCTTCTAGAACATCGCACGCTGAATCGCTGATATCTGGACGCGGTACAATGACCTTTCTTGCTTCAAAAACCATTTTACGTGAAGAGTTACCGACCTTGACAATCTCTCCAACGGCTTCGATAAAGTCCCCTGCATAGACAGGTGCGCAGAATTCAACACTTTCGTATCCTGCAAACAAACCTTCATCTCCGTCTTGACGAATAAGCAGCTCTGTAGCCACATCGCCAAATAGCTGAAGCATTTTTGCACCATCAACCAGATTACCACCATAGTGTGCGTCATGCATGCTCATACGCATGCGAATCATTACTTGTTCCATTTTTCAAACCTCCTGTAGGGACACGACCTTACCGACATCCGCCCCAATATAAAGGGAAGGTTCACACTTATTATAGTATGAAGGGATTCAAATGAAAACCCTTATCGTGGATTATTCCTTAAAATTAATTACGCATCGGTAACAACATGCACATTCTCACTTCCAATATATTACAGACTATCTCCAGACTTAGATTTTACGCGCTTCAATCTGAAAAAGTCTTCTCTTTCCTTTTCTTCCAAAGTCTCTTCAATTTTTTTCACAAGGCCCTTATATTTTGGTATTTGAATTTTTTCAAGAGCATTTGCACGCTTTTGTGTCTTTCTAATTTCCATAGCCAACTTATAAACCTTTGTTTCTACTTCTGCCAGTTCATAAGTGAGATACCGAACACGTGTGAACTTGCGCACAGCCGTATCAAGCGCCGCATTGGTTCTGAAAAAGCCGTAGCTGACCTCCACTTTTTCTTTTTTATAGCGCACTTCTGGGATTTCAACCCCCATAACAGATGTAAGAAGGACTTGGTAAGACTCTGTTCTGGGAATAGATATGGCGATTTCCTCAACCGCATTCACACCCAGTGTAATGCTTGTGAACCGAAGAGACTCATAAGCTTCATCATACACGGCTTTTATTTCCTTTTGTATTGTCTCAGCCCGGCTAATGAGTCCCATCATTTCCCGTATGAGAACATTACGCTTTTTATCAAGCAGGTCAAACCCCTTCATAGAAAATCCAAGCAGATTCTTCGCTTTTAATAAATTGGCTTTAGTCGGAGCTTGTGATTGATTCATCTCATTCACCCTTTATCCCGAATTATTCATATAATTTATACATAAGATATACATCATTTAAAGCGCCTTGACATAACCCAATACGTCCTATGCGAATTATGATGACTCGGTTTTATAATACCTATCGATAATCTCCTCGCTGAGTCTGTCAAGTTCGCCCCTTGGCAAAATAGAGAGTATGTCCCACGCAATCTCAAGACTTTGAAAAATCGTTCGGTTTGACGCCATGCCCTGTGTGACAAATTGTGCTTCAAAAGCCCGTCCAAAGGCCATGTATTTTTGATCGACTTCAGACAGGTCACTCTCACCGATGATTTGGGCCAATGCTCGAATGTCTTGCACCTTTGAATAAGATGAAAAGAGCTGATTTGCCACATCTGGGTGCTCCTTAGTCGTATAACCTTCACCAATACCATCCTTCATGAGGCGGGACAATGATGGCAATACATTTACAGGCGGATAAATATTGTCATAATACAAATCGCGACTGAGTACGACCTGCCCCTCCGTAATATAGCCTGTTAAATCAGGCACTGGATGGGTGATATCATCGTTAGGCATGGTTAGAATCGGCAGAAATGTTATGGACCCCGGACGGTCTCTTAACATGCCTGCCCGTTCATAGAGTCCGGCTAGATCTGAATAAAGATACCCTGGGTAACCCTTTCTACTTGGAACTTCTTCACGTGCCGACGACACCTCTCTTAGCGCCTCACAGTAAGAGGTAATGTCGGTCATAACGACGAGAATATTGTAGCCTTCTTCAAAAGCAAGATACTCTGCAGCCGTAAGTGCACAGCGCGGTGTACTCACACGTTCAACAATCGGGTCATCTGCCAAGTTGATAAACATAACCACATTTTCAAGAGCACCTGAAGCCTCAAAGCTTCTTTTAAAAAAGGCAGCGTCATCGTGTTTGACCCCGATTGCAGCAAATACAACTGCAAACTTCTCGTTTTCTTCTTCTCCAAGCTGGGCCTGTCTAACAATCTGAGCAGCGAGTTCATTATGGGGCAGTCCATTGCCTGAAAAAATCGGCAACTTTTGACCTCTAATCAAAGTCGTAAGGGTATCGATTGTAGAAATACCTGTCTGAATATAGTTTTTAGGATATTTCCGTGCAACTGGATTAATGGGGCGACCGTTGATATTGTACATTTTTCCTGAATAGATTTCGCCGCCTTCATCAATTGGTTTTCCCACCCCATTGAATGTACGGCCCAGCACTTCACGAGAAACGCTGATTTCAAAAGGCTTGCCTGTAAACTGCACCGAGACATTTTCAGTAGAAAGTCCAGAGGTGCCTTCAAAAACTTGCGCAATTACCCGGTCACCATCAATTCTGATGACTTTTCCCATTCGGGTTCTTTCGCCATCAATTTTAATGTTGACTATTTCACCATAGGAAGCAGCCTGTACTCCGTTAAGGATAATCAGGGGCCCTTCCACTTTTTCAAGTTTTAAATACTCCCGCTTCATGGCACGCCCTCCTAACTCTGTGCATACTGTACAATTAACTCATTATAGTACTGCTCAACTTCCTGTCTGAGTCCGCCAATTCCACGCAAATCTTCATTTGGAATGGTGTATTTCATCTTCATGACTTTGGCAAAGAGCTCATCGTCCTTGGCAAGGGAAATAGGAACGCCCAAGTTGATGGCTTCCTTTGCTCTGTCGTATAGATATTTAATCATTTCAAGCATTAAATGCTGCTTTGGAAGTGGTACATAAGTGTCATCTGCATGAAAAGCATTTTGCTGTAGATAGCCTATTTTAAGCACTTTTGAAATCTCTAAAATAAGACGCTGGTCATCTGGAAGAACATCTTCCCCCACTAGGGCCACAATATCTGCCAGCTTGTTTTCTTCAAATAGTATTTGAATCATTTCATTGCGCAGCTCAATAATATCGCCGCTGACATTTTCCGTATACCAAGGTGAGAGGATTTTTATATAGCCACTATAACTGGTCAGCCAATTAATAGACGGATAATGGCGTGCATAAGCCAGTTTCTTGTCAAGTGCCAAAAAAGCATTTACAAATCGCTTGGTATTTTCAGTGACAGGTTCAGAAAAGTCCCCACCCGCAGGGGAAACCGCCCCGATTATGGTAACAGAAGCTTCTTTTTCACACAGGGTTTCTACATAGCCTGCACGCTCGTAAAATTCAGCAAGACGGGATGGCAAATAAGCTGGATACCCCTCTTCAGCAGGCATCTCTTCAAGCCTACCTGAAATTTCACGCAGTGCCTCGGCCCAGCGCGATGTTGAATCCGCCATAATAGCAACATCATACCCCATATCCCTGTAGTACTCCGCGAGGGTAATGCCAGTGTATATACTCGCCTCTCTGGCCGCAACGGGCATGTTGGATGTGTTTGCAATCAGAATAGTGCGTTCCATGATCGGTTTATCCGTTTTGGGATCAATCAGCTTTGGAAACTCTTCAAGCACGTCTGTCATTTCATTCCCACGCTCACCACACCCGATATAAACAATAATATCGGCATCTGACCATTTGGCCAGCTGATGCTGAGTCATGGTTTTTCCTGTTCCAAATCCACCTGGTATGGCTGCCGTTCCCCCTTTTGCTATTGGGAAGAAAATGTCGAGAACCCGTTGCCCTGTTACAAGGGGTTTAGCAAGCATTTTACGCTCCTTAACAGGTCTTGCTACACGTACTGGCCATTCCTGATACATTTTAATTTCGTGCCTTTTGCCTTTTTTATCTTCAACAACTGCAAGCACGTCTTCAATGTTATAACGCCCGCTTGGAACCCTTTCAACAATACGTCCCTGCACCTCCGGCGGAATGAGTACACGGTGTTCTATTAAACTGGTTTCCTGAACTCGACCGAATATCTGTCCTGGTTTTATCGCTTGATCCACTTCCACTTCGATTTCAATGTCCCACTCTTTTTCAAGGTCAATTGAAATAAGCCCAATGCCTTCAGGAATAAAATCAGCACACATGTGATTAATCGTATGAAGGGGACGCTCAATGCCATCGAACATATTCCCGATCAGACCTGGCCCAAGCTTAAGTGAGAGCGGACGTCCAGTAGAAGCCACTTCCTCACCGATTTTTAAACCTTCTGTTTCCTCATAAACCTGAATGGTTCCTGTATCTTCATCAAGGGAAATCACTTCACCAATTAACTTATTGTGCCCAACGGTCACCATCTCCCGCATTTTGTACTGACGCATTCCAGTGGCTTTTACAACCGGGCCATTGACCATTTGAATTTCCGCACTAGTTGTCATTTGAATCCCCCGCTTCATCTATTACGTCATAGACCAACTGCCCCATAAAGCGTCTATTGTCAGAAATAACCGCTGCAAGAGAAAAGTCTATGCGCACCTTGCGTGCACCGTCATAAACTACAAAGCCACCGATGATGTCCTCCTCTGTTGATATGATCTTAATGTCTTTATTTTTATAACCTGCCTTATGAAGAGATGATTCAATCATTTCTCCAAAGTTTTGATGATCATGCTGGGTAAGTTCCACGATAATGGCATCAAACTCATGAAAGCGTTCCAGTGTCGCCTTAAGATTGTCCCTCAAAAACATGGCATATATTTCTGACTCGACAAACAAATGAATTCGGTCACGTACCGCATCCAGCAGTTCGTCAATAAGCACATTACGCTGATGCAAGACTTTTTTCTTGCTTTCGCTTTTAGCCTTTGAGAGCATACGCCGTCTTTCGTCAAGCGCCTTTGTTTCCATCTGCTTAATAAAAGCGTCCTTTTTCTCTTTAACTGAAAGTTCAAAAGCCTCCAGTTCTTTTTGATTCTCTATTTCTATATGCTTGATTTTCGCCTCGTACTCATCGATGACCTTCTGGAGGACTGCCTTTCTAAACAACTCCAATTTGTTTTCAATGGTTATCATGCATATCACCTTCTAACTCTATATATTCAGGCCAATAGATTCTTTAATATATCTTGAAATGCGGTCTTCATCCATTTCTTCATGTGTTCCAGGTATTTGTACGATAAGCGTCTCAGATTCACTTAGCTTTCGCTGCATGATTTCTTCTTCTGCCAGCTTCATAATGCCGCCTGTAATCATAATAATGCCTATTTCAGGGTCTTTTATGAGAGCATCTATTTCTTTTATAATCTCTTCAGGCGCATCGAGAATGACGCCGCCAATACCTGCAAGACGCATTCCAATAAGGGTTTCCGAATTATCGCTTATTAAAAATGAACGCATCTTCTCACTCCTTAAAGCCTACCCAGTATCAGTATGGAAATAATGAGACCATAAATGGCAATACCCTCTGCCAGTCCAACAAAAATGAGCGTCTTGCCTAATATTTTAGGATCTTCGCTGACAGCACCCAGGGCAGAAGATCCCACAGCCCCTACTGCATAACCTGCTCCAATGGTCGCAAACCCCGTACTCAGTGCAGCTGCAATAAAACCCATGCCTGAGGCACTGGCCATACCGTCTTCAGATGCTGCGAGTGCCACATCTGGTACAAGGATGCCCAGTGCAAGGAGCATGAGGGGAACATACCCGATTAGATTCCACTTAAGGACGCGTTTAAGTTTGGCGCGGTCTCCTTCTTTATGTATGAGTACAATACCTGCCAGTATTGTAGCAAAGACAATTGTTAAACTCAGTCCAAGAATAATTTTCATCATTAGCCTCCACTTCTTAATCTCTACTTTACTGATCCATTTGAACAGCAGCCGGGTTGAATGGTATCCCTTCTCCCGTATAATACTTGCTGAATAATTCATAGTACACGAGTCTCAACCCTTGTATGAATACAATCAAACCTTCTAGTAAAATGACAATTACATTTCCGATAATAAACATGGATATATCTCCAGCGAGGGTTCCGATAATGCTCGCCATAGTGTGAAAAGCTATAAACAAGCCCACGTGATTGAGGGCAAACGCCCCAACACGAATAAAGGAAACGCTGTTTGAGAGCATACTCAAGAAGGTTTCTAGTATGTCAAATCCACTTTCCACGTAATAAGCACTGGCTGTTTCATGATAGAGGGGCCTATGTCCACGAACGGCATTTGCAAGAGGCTCCCTTACAATAATCAGACCTACCGAAGTGACTGCAAGTAGGGTCAATACACCCGCGTATCCGGCCAACTTGTCATGAAGCTTGCTCGCCGCTATGCCCAGAACTGACAGATAGAGTACAAGCCCTGCAAGACCATTTCTGCCAAACACCCCTTCTTTCAAGTCGTTAATTTTAAGTTTATTGTAAATGCTGTATCCAAAGCTGACTAAAAGTAGAAAGATACCTATCGCTATAGATGCAATCAATATGGTGTTGATATTTTCAATTGGCCTTAGAAAAAACATCTCTGAAACCGCTTCATTTCCTGTCAGGCCAACCACAGCACGTGATATGACATGTTCGTAGCCAAATAAACTGTCATAGAATATGCCAAATATCATGGAGCTCACACCCAACCTCGAAAGAATGCCTGCATATAGACTGCCGCCTGTTCTTTTCATTAAGAACAGCCCCGCCAAATAGAGCACCATTCCCTGACCGAGATCTCCAAACATGGCCCCAAATAGAAACATGTAAGTCAGGCCCAGAAAAAAGGTGGGGTCTGCCTCTGTATAAGAGGGTGTACCATACATTTCAACTAGGAGTTCAAACGGTCTGAGCACGCCGCTATTTCGTAGTTTTGTAGGGGGCGTAAGCTCTTTTGACGTTTGACTCAGCTCTTTAAAGCCTACAATGACATTGTGTCCAATACTTTCAAGAGACTGTTTGATTTTTGCCTTATCCCGTGCACTAACCCATCCTGAAAGGTAGAAAAAACTTTTTGTACAGGCGATCTTAGACTTTAGCCCTGTAATAGACTCTTCCATTGCCGTTCTTGAGTAACACTGGGCAATGAGGCCTGCATACTGAGACCGTCTCTCTTTAACTTCTTCACCAAGGCCCTTAATAACACTTTCAACTTCATCAATTCTTCGTCGAATTTGACCGATCATCTCATCTATAGGGCCGAAGTACTTAGAATCAACCTTCACTTCTGTAAAATAGACGGACCTTAAAATACGTTCAGTTTCAGTATCAAGCGATTTTGGCGAAATGATTAGATAGGCTTCTTCACCGCGAAAGGTCCCCATATGCATTGCAGCTGCAGATACATTCTCATAATTCATAGTGAATTTTTGCCGATTTTCTTTCTTTAGCGTTCCAAACTTCATACTAAAATATTTCATGTTGCTTACTGCTTTTAAGTCGATGGCTACATTCTTCAAGCCTTCTATAATCAACATTTCACGAAGTGATTCAAGTTCACTTTCAAGTGTTTCTTTTTTAGAGCTGATTTTTGTAAACTGGGTAAAGATATTATCAATATTTTCTTCAACATCTCCATATTCATAAACCTTGTCAAAGTGCCTACGCTGTACAACACGCGGTATTTCCATCATAATCATGAGTTCTTCAAGTTCCTGCTGGATGCGTTTGAAACTCTTCTGTGTTCTATAGGGCTTGATCATGCACATGTTCATAATCTCATCCAAATTTTCTTCAAGCATATTCAAAGTAAAATTACTCTCATCGATTTCTGTCATAGCATCAATCAAATGGACATTTTCCATGAGCACGATTTGCCTGAGAATTTGATCCAAGTGATCTTGATGTGCCACCAGATTCATCAACTCCATTTTTTCAACCGCCACAAGACGCCCCTCCTTCCTCTATGACTTCACGCTTTAATCAGGACGAATACGCACCAAATACTTAAGAACTTCTGCCTTTTTCAAACCATAACGCTTGGCCTCGAATATGGTGAATAAATCCCTGACTTCATATTCCAGTTGATGCATGTAAACCATAGACTCGATGATATTCATGCGATTGTTCTTTTTCAGCTTCATAAATTCATCGTATATATAGCGCTCCATATCCAGTTCCATAAAGATTTCAAAGTCTCTGCCTTCAACCAGAAAACCGTAAGGTCCTGAACGAATTAGACCTATAGCATCTTCCATAGACTTGGCATAACACAACTCTTTTAGCTGTCTATACTTCAAGGCGTGTCCCCCAAGAAGCGTATAGTTGAGCAGTTCCTCTGCTGAAAGCCCAAAAAATTTCCGACCTCTATAAATCCACTGCAAATTTAATATGTCCGTATTCCTACCTAGTATTTCACTTAAGACAGCGCTATCTGATGACTCCAGTTTTTTAACTTGTTCAAGCAGCTTTTTGAAATAGAAGCGGTCTAAGTTCATTTCCATATAAAATATACGTTTTTGCGGCACCTCATCCATATAGTACTCAATGAGGTCACAATAAGGGGTGCCTTTAATCGCTTCCAGAAGACCCTCTAATGTGTTTACACGCTTTAACTGTGTGTAATCAATATTTTTATTGATGCCCAAAATCACAAGATGTTCAAGAATTTGAGACAAATCTTCTTTTCTGATCAGCGCCCTGATAAAAAGCTTTAAATCTTCTATCTCATAGCGCATAAAGAGTGTTTTAAAGAGCTGCTTATACGCGTCGGTGAAATAATGAATCAGCCCCTGTATGCGCTTAAACATAGCGCGTTTAAAGACCACTTCGAGCATATCAATGTTCACACTTTTATCTTGAACCACTTCCAGATATTCTTGATAACTGGTTCGCAGTTTAAGATACGCAACCATTTCTGACAGTGTCTCCATTTCAAGAAGGGCATCATAGTCTTCCGGCTTGAGCAGGTGGCTTTCAAGGGCTCTTATTTTTGTATTAACCGCGGCAAATCGCTTAACCCCCATCTATAAGCCTCCTAATCTTGCATTCTAGCTTGGTTCATAACTGTATCAAACAGACGTATAAAGACCTTCTCTACCATTTCTTCCTTGTTCTGCTCAAGAAGCTTATCTAGCCTTTGGCACTCTGTATTCCCTGCAGCCTCTATTTCAGCAGCTTCAAGACGCGCTTTCTCAATAATGGCATCATATTTGATCTTTGCTTCCTTGCGCGCCTGCTTCATAATTGAAAATTCCAGCGCTTTCTGTTCCTTTTTTAGTGCCTTTCTTTTTTCTTTTTCATTATCAATGGCTTTTTGTTCGACTTCTACTGCTTGGGTGTCAATTTCGATGATCCTGCGCAGTGTCTCCTCAATCATTTGTGCCTGCATGTCATCACCTCACTGTATTTCTTCCGTTTAATGGCATATTTAGACCATGTTTTACTCATACCCTCTTTTTTTACAGGGATTCACAAATTCAATCTTATAGGTTATTTCATCCAAAAGAATTGACATGCTCAGATTGCAGGTCCCCATGTCCTTGGTCAAACTGTATACATTTAAAAAGGGAAGGGCCTATTTCGAATACGTATTCGAATGGGCTCTTCCCTCTTAAAGGTGTATTTCTTTGTTTTTTTCTATAAAGTCTTTATAAGTTTATGCGTCTAAAGCTTCACGTACAGATTTCAAGAACGTATAAACAGCTTGCGGTGCTTGTCCAGTTTCTGCCGAGGCGCACACTTTACTCAGTTTTGTGCCAATGATGACCCCGTCAGAATGTTTTACAGCTTCTCTTGCAGACTCTGGCCCATCAATGCCGAAACCTGCTAAAATAGGTCTTTCTGTCAATGTTTTAAGCCGTTCATAATTATCTTTCACACGGTTATCTTGTGTCGCTTTGTTTCCACCTGAACCAGTAATACCTGTGTAATTCACTGAATAAATTATACCTGTTCCTCGCGCAGCAATCTCATCAAGTCGTTCGGATGATGTCGGGGATGTAAAGCTTGCTATGGCAACACCCGAGAAGTCAAATTCTCTTTCGATTTCTACCTGAGCTTCTAAAGGTAGGTCAGGAATGACCAGGCCAGTGATCCCCTTGCTACGCACTGCGCTTACAAACCGGTCGATCCCGTATCCAAATAGGGTGTTGAGATAAACCAGCAGATAGACTGGCTTTTTAAACTCCGCAACTGCTTTTCCGGCTATTTCTATAGCCTTATCTGGACGCATTCCCGCCTTTATTGCTTCTTCCGCGGCCCTTCGAAGAACTGGCCCATCTGCTAGTGGATCTGTATGCGGAATACCCAGTTCTAAATAATCTGCACCTGCTCTGACAGATTCTCCAAGCAGCGCCATCGTCGTATCTTCGTCATATTCACCCAACATATAAAAGGGCATAAGGTGTTTTATATGTGTCATTTTACTCTGCTCCTTTCAAAACGGTTTGCATATCTTTGTCACCCCGACCAGACAGGTTCACTAGGATGATTTTGTCCGGTGCCATTGTCCCCGCTTTTTTCATTGCACCTGCAAGGGCATGCGCACTCTCAAGAGCCGGAATAATCCCTTCTGTCTTGCTGAGTATATGGAATGCTTCAAGGGCTTCGTCATCTCTTACAAAGTCATATACAGCACGCTTTTCTTCCCATAGCTGTGCATGCTCCGGTCCAATGCCCGGATAGTCAAGACCCGCTGAAATAGAGTGAACTGGCTCAATATGGCCATTCTCGTCATGCAGCAGTACGGTTCTCATACCGTGAATAATACCGTCACGTCCAAGACCTAGTGTCTTTGCGTGTTTACCTTTATCATCCGATATGCCGCCTGCTTCAATTCCAAGCATCTGCACAGATGTGTCTTTGACAAAGGGATAAAACAGTCCAATGGCATTACTGCCACCCCCAACAGCTGCTACCAGAAGATCCGGTAATGATCCTGTATATTCAAGCATTTGAGCCCGAGCCTCTTCACCAATAATCTTTTGGAATGAACGAACCATTAGGGGATAGGGATGCGGTCCAACCACTGATCCGATTACATAAAAGGTGTCATCTGCTTGTGCAACCCAGTCTCTAATGGCTGCACTTGTTGCATCTTTTAAAGTCCCTTCACCTTCATCTACCGGTTTTACAGTCGCTCCAAGCAGTTCCATACGCTGTACATTCGGCGCTTGGCGTTCAATATCTTCAACCCCCATATATACCGTACAGGTGAGGCCAAATAATGCACATACAGTTGCCGTTGCAACGCCATGCTGACCAGCGCCTGTCTCTGCAATAATATTTTTTTTACCCATACGATTGGCAAGCAGGATTTGACCCAGTACATTGTTAAGCTTGTGTGCGCCCGTATGGTTAAGGTCTTCACGTTTCAAATAAATCTGCGCACCGCCAACCGCTTCCGTTAAGCGCTCTGCATGATACACTGGCGTAGGTCTGCCCGCATAATGTCTAAACAGCTTTTCCAGTTCTTTATTAAAGTCCGCATCTGACTGGACTTCATAAAATGCCTTTTCAAGGTCCCCAAGCGGTTGCATGAGTGTTTCTGGGACAAAGCGCCCGCCGTATTTTCCAAAGTATCCTGTATGCTTTTCCATTTAATTTGCCTCCCTAGGTTGACGCACGGCTTCGACAAACCTGCGCATTTTTTCTGGGTCTTTAACACCGGATGTTTCAACGCCTGAACTGATATCTAAAATATCTGGTCGCAAGACTTCAATACATTTTTCTACATTTTCTGTATTTAGACCACCTGCGGCAATTCTAAACTTGGCTGTTTCAGGTAGGGGCTTTGTCCATGTAAAGGTCTTTCCAGTGCCACCCGCCTGACTTTCACTGAATGTATCAAACACAAGGCCCGTCAGATTTTCCCCTTCCAGAACCTTTATTTCTTCATTGCCTTTAACCGCAACCGACTTCCATATCGGGCGGTCAAGCATATAGGTTTCTACTTTTTCACAACCATGCAGCTGCACAATGTCTAGCCCACAAACCTGTGCGATACGCTGCACATCCTCTTTTGGCCTGTCAACAAAAACGCCGACAGCGCGTATACCCGGTGAAAGCTGACTGATCAGCTGACGTGCTTCTTCAATTGAAACCTGTCTTTTACTTTTTGCAAAGACAAAACCTGCATAGTCTATTTGAAGGGTGTTTGCAATTTGCACATCGCTTTTTCTTGTGAGACCGCATATTTTAATACTCGGCGCATGCGGTGCTCCTGTAAAGTCCTTTACAAATGCCATCTGTCCCTTTCGCATAAGGGTCTCACCCACCAAAAATGCATTTGCACCGCTCGATTTAAGCTCGATCATGTCATCCACGCTTTTTATGCCACTTTCACTGACAACCAGTCTGTCACTTGGAATAAGTGCGGTTAAACGCTGAGTCGTATGAATGTCTGTCACAAAGGTCTTCAAATTCCGATTGTTGATTCCAATAACTGCCTCTTTTAACTTAAGCGCTTTCATCATTTCAAGCTGATTGTGGGCTTCAACAAGAACGTCTAACCCAAGCATTCTGGCATAGTTATAAAGGTCTTCCAAATCCTTTTGATTGAGAATGGCTGCAATGAGTAAAATGGCATCTGCACCACTGAGCTTGGCAAAGTCAATTTGTATTTTATCGAAAATGAAATCTTTGCAAAGTACTGGAAGTGATGTGGTTCGGGCTGCTGCCTGCAAATCTTTCAAACTTCCCTTAAAATAGTCTGGCTCTGTCAAGACTGATACAGCTGATACCCCGCATTTTTCATATAAGAGCACCTGGTCTGCCAAATTCGCATCAAGACGGATATCGCCTTTTGAAGGCGATGCCCGTTTGAATTCTGCAATGACTGCGCGTTCACTCTTCGGATTTGCCAGTGCATCTGCGAAGCTTCGTCTTATACGCCTTTTCTGCTGCTTGGCACACCGCTGAATTTCTAGGCGTTCAGCCTCTGAATATCCAGCCTTGATGGACTCGATGCGCATTTTTCTTTTAGATACAATCTCCCGTAATATATCATGCATTACATTCCCACCATTCTATCTTCTGAGATTTGAGTCCCGATTCTCTGCGTTGTTATACGAAGAGCCTCAAGTTTTTCTAAGGCTTTACCACTATCAAGCGTTTTCTTGGAGAGGGCAATGCCAGCATCTAGTGAAGGGGCTATCCCCCCCACATACAGTACTGCACCTGCATTTAGAATAACTGCATCTTTGTAAGCAGAAGGCTTTCCACTTAGAACAGACTGCATGATTTGTGCATTTTCCTCAGCACTTCCACCTTTTAAAGCACTGTCCTTCGCCACAAGCAAGCCCAGTTTGTCAGCCGAAATTTCAAGATGCTTCTTTGTACCCTTTTCAACAAGAATCCCGCGGTTGACGCCTTCAAGCGTTAACTCATCCATACCGTTTTCGCTACAGACAAAGAGCACTTTATGAAGTTTCATGAGTACAGCAGCATCTGCCATAACCTCCAATCGGGATGGATCCCCCACACCAATGATTTGTCCAGTTAGGGACACGGGATTACATAGGGGTCCAATCAGGTTAAAGACTGTTCTAAATCCAAGCGCTCTTCTTACTGGCATTACCGCCCGCATGCTCCCATGTATTTTGGGAGCAAAAAAGAATCCAATGCCGATTTCCTCCAGGGTTTGAAGAGACTGCCTTTCATCAAGATCAATATGCACAGATAGGGCCTCAAGTACATCTGCGCTGCCCGACCGACTTGTCACAGATCGGTTTCCGTGTTTGGCAACGCACCCGCCAGCACCTGCAACGACAAAGGCACTGGCAGTTGAAATATTGAAGCTGCCGCTGCCATCTCCGCCTGTTCCACAAGTGTCTAGGACAGGATAGTTTAAGCTTGAACGACGCGTTTTTTCGCGCATTGCTAGAGCTGCTCCGGCTATTTCTGTAGCAGATTCTCCTTTTATTTTTAGAGCCGTTAAAATGCTTGCCATCTCCGCTTCACTTGTTTCACCGTTAAAAAAAGAGGTGAACATCTGTTTTGCACTTTCTAGAGACAAATCTTCTCCATCCACAAGCTTTACTGTATAACGCATTGAACACCCTCCTGTCTTATTGCGCCTTCCTGCTGATACGTTTTCGCTATTTTTATAAAGTTCTCTAAAATTTTCATGCCGTCCCTTGTACTATAGGATTCAGGATGGAACTGAACACCATAAACCGGATATCTTTTATGCTTTATGGCCATAATTTCACCATGTTCATCAGTAGAAATGATCTCTAATGAGTCAGGGCATGTTGTCTTGTCAATTACAAGAGAGTGATAACGCACAACCTCCATTGAACCGCCAAGTCCGTCAAACAAGTGCACTGGTTCTAGAGCAACTTCGCTGATTTTCCCATGTAGCTGACGCTTTGCTTCGTTGACGGTTGCACCTTCTACAAGCCCGATGGCCTGATGCCCCAGACAAACACCCATCATGGGAATTTTGTCTTTAAAATGCTGGATGACGTCACAGGTTTTTCCCGCCTCGGACGGATGTCCCGGTCCCGGCGATAAAATAATAGCCGCTGGTCCCATACTTGCAATTTCCTTAAGTTCAAACTGGTCATTACGAACAACCTTAACCGTCTGCCCCAGACTCCCTAAATACTGAACGATGTTGTAGGTAAAAGAATCATAATTATCTATCACTAAAATCATTTTATTTTCCTTCCATAATCTTTTCACTAATGTGTACAGCCTGCATAATACTACCTGACTTGTGAACGGTCTCCATAAACTCCAACTCTGGCACGGAGTCTTGTACTATGCCACCGCCAGCTTGGACGGATACTTTTCCGTTTGAAAGTACAGCTGTACGTATAGCTATGCAGGTATCCATGTCTCCATCTGTTGATATCCATCCTACTGCACCGGCATATACACCGCGCCTAACCGGTTCGTTCTCATCGATGATTTTCATGGCCATGATTTTGGGTGCCCCGGATACGGTTCCAGCTGGAAAACAAGACTTAAAAACATCTATCGCACTCATTGAACCCTCGACTTGACCCGTTACCTCAGAAACAATATGCATAACATGCGAGAAGCGCTCTACCGTT
The DNA here is from genome assembly GCA_963676345.2 of uncultured Acidaminobacter sp. Taxonomy (GTDB): domain Bacteria; phylum Bacillota; class Clostridia; order Peptostreptococcales; family Acidaminobacteraceae. Next base: position 292,553 of record CAXXTS010000006.1, on the reverse strand, counting down.
TTGAACTTAGGTACTTCAACGGTTCCAAAGGCTGCAATTCTCCCAATGTCATTCCGGGCCAAATCGACGAGCATGAGATGCTCTGCGTTCTCCTTGACATCTTCTATAAGCTCTTTTTCATTTAAATTGTCTTCATCTGGGCTTGCCCCTCTTGGGCGCGTTCCAGCAATCGGATGAATGGTCACTTTTCCTTTTTTCAGATGTACCATTGTTTCAGGTGATGCGCCTACCACTTGGGTTTGAGCTGTGTCTACAATGAACATATAGGGGGATGGATTAATTTGTCTAAGTGTTCTATAAAGCGTATCCGCCTGTAAATCGGTTGGCTTGGATAAGCGTCTTGAAAAAACCAGCTGGAAGGTGTCACCTTTTTGAATATGGTCTTTGGCAATTTCTACACCGGCTTCAAAGGCTTGTCTGGGTGACTCTGATGTCCAGCTCTCTACCAGATCTATTGATTGCAAACTATCTTTCGCCATCCCTATTTGGGCTTCTAGGTGTTCTGCATGCATTTCATCTTTAGTGAGTTCTGCCCTTAGGTCATCCAAATTCAGTGGCTTTGGTGTCTTGATTTCAGATTTTTCATGTCCAAGGCCAAAGGTAATGACATCAATGCAGGCGCTGTCTCTATCCATAATCATGAGTGTTCTTGGCAGCATCAAATGGATGTCCGCCATTTGAGCGGTCTTGTTTTTCTCTGGAATGTTTTCTATATGACGAATGGCGTCATATCCGATCCATCCGGCAAGCCCCCCGCTAGAAAATGGCAAGTCCAGAGACTGCATGGCTTCTTGATTCAAAATATGCTCCATAATATCAAAGGGATTGCCCTTAAGCTTTTCTCCTTTTCCCTGGATGGTTAACTCTATGTCAGTACCCGTTGCAATCAGCTCAATCACCGGATTGATCCCAATGAGGGAAAAACGCCCGATTTCACCACACCGGTCCGCACTTTCGAGTAAAAATCCATTGCCTTCGCCTTTCAAACTTTTAAAAAGCATCAAGGGGTCTGGCACATTTCCATAGGGAATTCGCTCGTGGGATACTCGTTTAATTTCAATCGATTTCATAACTGCACTCCTTTTATCTGTCATTTACGCGTCAGTGTTTTAAATACATCAAGTGATTTTTCATTGCCTCATCCAGTGTCAGAAATGCACCGAGCAATCTCCGATTGCTCTTGTCGCTAGTCGCGCCATATTTCTTACTTGTCCAGTCAATATTAGAACAGGACCGTGCAACCTCCGGTCGCCCTGGTCGCTAGTCGCGCCCAATAGGTTTGAGTTGGCAAATGAAAACATTCGTTCCCATAAGGTGCCTATGTCCGCTACCAGAAATGCACCGAGCAATCTCCGATTGCTCTTGTCGCTAGTCGCGCCATATTTCTTACTTGTCCAGTCAATATTAGAACAGGACCGTGCAACCTCCGGTCGCCCTGGTCGCTAGTCGCGCCCAATAGGTTTAATCTGTGATGTGAAATAATTCGTGTTCCACGATTATTTCACATCACAGATTAAACCTGCTGTTCTTTGCCTTAAACGGATAAAGACACTCCATCCCCATATGTTGGGACGAAGTGTCTTCGCGTTGCCACCCAGCTTAAATGCGTTTCATCTAGGTTTATATAAATAAAAAAGCATAATCCATCCTCTATTAGGACGAATTATGCTTGTAAATTCGTGTTAGCCACCTAAGATAATGCTTTTTCGCATTTCACTCTATCAAATACGGGTTAAAACGTTTCACAGCTCTAACAACTTTTAGAAATAAAGCTCTTAGAGCGTTTGAAATTTTCTCAATCAAGGCGCGATAGAAAACTGAATGATGCGCGTGCTTGGGCACGTAAGCGATTCATTTTTTTATCAGCAACGCTGAGTGAGGATCATTTCATGACTCTAACCGATATTCCGGTTCTGTAACGGAAACCTTACCCGTCCTAACACTACTACCTGCATATGGGTTCGTGCGGAATCTCATGGACCCATTCCTCAACTGCGCCTGTACCGGTTCACACCCTTTCCGGCTCTCTGAAACATTTACATATTGAGTACTCTTTCCAATCGTTGATTTTAAAATTTTCAGTTAATTTTATTGTTTTATATTCTAATCACTTGGGCCGCTTGTGTCAACATGGATTTTCTATTTCCCCAATAAATTAGTTCTATTAAAATTTTTACACGTGACCATTTATGTGGTAATGCAGTTGCGCCCATTTGCTTTTGACACATACATTTTTTGATCAGCTTCTCTAATAATTTCTTCAATATCTTTATTCGTACAGCTTGAACAATCCGAAATTCCAATGCTCACTGTAATCTGTAAATCATTTGAAAAACGATGCTGCTGTATTTTATCTTTAATGCGCTTCGCCAGTATATGTGCGCTATCTGGAGTACAGTCAGTCATAACAACTAAGAATTCTTCTCCGCCATAACGACCAACACCATCCACTTGGCGAATCTCATTCGAAATAAGTTTCGTGATTTGCTGAATGACCTCATCTCCTACAAGATGACCATACTTGTCATTAACCCGCTTGAAATGGTCAATATCAAACATCATCAAACAAAAGGGGCTTTGGGTACGCTTGAACCGTTCCATTTCTTTTTCTAAAAACACAATGATTGCCCTTCGGTTCATAATTCCAGTGAGTGCGTCTTCCTGTGCACTGCGTCTTAATTTTTCCTCGATCTCTTTCTGTGTAGAAATATCAAATACAATACCTGCTACGACTAATGGTTGGCCTGATGTTGAACGTTTTGTAACTACGCCTCTGTCATAATACCATTTATAGCTTCCATCTTTACACCGAATACGGTACTCAACTTCGTACGCTTCTATTTCTCCATACAAATGCGCCCGCATATTCTCCATAACACGTGCGTAATCTTCTGTGTGTAATCTTTCTGTAAAGAAATCATATCCAATATACGGGTCAACTTCTTCTCGCTTAAAGCCTATGGCTTCGAACTTTTTGGGGTTACAGGATACTTGGTTTTGTTTCACATCCCATACCCACCTGCCCAGATTTCCGGCCCATGGATAATCCAGTTTTTCATAACTTTCTTTTTCCTTACGTAGCATTTCAAGTTCTTTGTCCAAAGCAGCGATTTTTTGGATGAGTTCTGATTTAGAACATGTCTCATACTTCATTGTTCCACCCCTTATTTCTTTCTACTTCATTTATGCACCTTATAGCGTCTTCTGAATCAAAACTCATATACATTTCTGTCCATAAAACAACAAAGTAGACCCTACTAAGCACGTCCGCTTGCATATACTATTTTACAATAATACACTCCATTAAATTAGGAATCATACAAGGCAGCTTAGCCGCCTTGATAAAACATGCCTACCAGAAAAAATAAAGAGCGTTTCAGTTAGGTTCACCCACAACTGAAACGCCCTCTTAAATAGGCAGACTTCTTGTCTATGCTTGAATTTTCTATTCGTTCAAGTTCATGATTTGAACCCATTCGCGCTTGTCTTTGTCTTCCTTTACACTTATAGAAAGTTCTGTGTACTCATCATCATTGAAGAGCTCATAACTGTAGCTTGTCGCAGAACCATCTCCCAGCTTTCCGAACTGATTGCAACCAAGCCCCCATAATACACCGTCTTCGTCAATAATATATAGGCGATCAGCACGCGCCATTTCAATGGCATTTTCAAATATTTCTACTGGTACTGGGCCATAGTCTGCTACTGTTCCTAAGAGCCCGCCACCAATAACACCTTCATCTACTATTGTTTCGTATCCGTTGTCTATGCTGCCCCAGGCGTAAACTTTATTGTCATCTGTAAGCAGGAGACTTTCTGCAATAAACTTTACATGATCCATGACCTTTTCTGGCCTAGCAACATAGAAATCTTCTGTTCCTGTCCCTAGACTTCCAGCATAACCATTAAAGCCCCAGGTATAGAGCGTGCCCTGACTATCTACAGCCATCTGTACTTGTCCTTCGTTTGAAATTTGAACAATGTCTTCCAGTATTTTTACAGGTTCGAGTACATAGTCTTCATCGGCATCTGCGTACTCAAATCCAACTGTATTTCTATGCCCCCAAGCATAGACTGCCCCCTCATTTGTCAGCGCCATAATTCCACCACCCGTAAGGGCAACGTCTTGTACACCATCCATAACCTGCACCGGTTCTGTCAGGGGATGAATAATCACATCGTTTTCAACATCATATGTATAATCTTTGGGTTCATATCCAAAAAACCAAAGTGTACCATCTGTTTTTATGACTGCGGCTTGCATGTTTGATGCATATACACGGTCCACATCATCCATAACATGCAGTGGTACTAAACTGCGCTTAATATCTTTCACTCCGAGTTGCAGCTGCTCATTTGAGCCCCATGCATAAAGCTGGTGGTCTTCTGTCACAGCATAAGATGCACTTCCGCCAGCGGCAGCAGCAATGACATTTTCCATCACTTGTATCGGTACATATGCATCATGATTTTCAAGTGCAATGAAGGCGTCCCCTTCTGGTGCCGAAAATTGCTCTTCCCAAGAGCCATATATTGTTTGCTCGCCGTTTCCGAGCTGCCCTTCATCATTTGACCCCCATGCCCAAAGCGTACCATCGGCTTTAAGTGCCATTGTATGGCGTCCACCTGCATAGACATGCATGTTCTGATCCGCCTGCTCATGATCATCTGCTTGAGCATCTGTGTCTGGCTCTGTTTCCGCCTTAGCCTCTACTTGGTTATCTGTATCAGTCATGGGTTCAGCTGCTTCTGCTTTTGGATCTTCAGATACGGACACCTGCTCAGATGCAGGTTTGCTTGAGCTGCACCCTGATAATATGAGCAGGACTGCCAAAACCAATCCCATCGCTTTGAGTGTTCTTTTCTTCTTCATTTCATCCTCCAGTGTTTGCATTTTTTGCTTCAAAATACCTTAAATCATTATCTTTCATTATACATGTTCTAGCCTTTCTAAATGTAAATTTTCCTTTGCAATTCAAAATACCCGTGAGCCTCACATTGCTGTGAATCTCACGGGTATTTACAGTTTCATGACTCATTGCCTCGCTACTGAACACTCACGTTTTATTGCCTAAATTTTTTCTCTAGGCACATAATGGGTATGCAATAAATCATGTGCTCTTTCGCCGTATGGTTTACCCAAATACTCATCGTAAATTTTCTTAATCATTGGGTTCTCATGGGACTTGCGTTTTGTCTTCATGGCATCTTCCTGATAGATAGCTTCAGCACGTTTTCTAATGATTTCCATATCTCCATGATGATACGGCTGACCGCCGCCGCCTATACAACCACCTGGACAAGCCATGATTTCTATGGCATGGTATTTAGACTTGCCGTCTCGAATGTCTTCAAGCAGTTTTCTGGCATTTCCAAGACCATGTGCGATACCGATATTGATATCCATATCACCAATCTTAACCGTTGCCTCACGAATGCCTTCGAGGCCTCTTAACTGATGATAGTCTACTTCCTCAAGCGTTTCGCCTGTAATCCACTCTGCAGCGGTACGTACTGCTGCTTCAATAACGCCACCCGTTGTTCCGAAGATAACGCCTGCACCCGTTGACTCGCCAAGAAGTGAGTCAAAATCACTTTCAGGCAGCGATGCAAAGTCAATGCCTGCTTCTTTAAGCATTGCGCCAAACTCGCGTGTTGTCACAACAAAGTCTACATTTTTATTTTCATCTTTTGTCAGCTCACTGCGCGCAGCCTCTGCCTTTTTAGCTAGACAAGGCATGATTGAAACAACCACGATGTCATCTGCATTTATGCCCACTTTTTCAGCATAGTAAGACTTCGCCATCGCACCCAGCATAATCTGAGGCGACTTACAAGATGATGGGATGTCGAGCATATCTGGGAATTGATGTTCAAAGAACTTCACCCAAGCCGGACAACAAGACGTCAGAATTGGAAGGGTTCCATTGTGCTCAATACGGTGTACAAGCTCAGATGCCTCTTCCATAATGGTTAAGTCTGCAGCCCAGTCTGTGTCAAAGACGCCGTCAAATCCCAGTCTTCTCAGAGACGCCGCCAACTGACCCGTTGAAATGGTACCCGGCTCCATATCAAATAGCTCGCCAACTGCAACACGAATAGCGGGTGCAACCTGAACGATAACATGTTTTTTCGGATTGCTGAGTGCTGACCATACTTTTTTGGTGTTGTTAACTTCTGTCAGTGCCGCTGTCGGACAAACTGCAACACACTGTCCGCAGAAGGTACATGACGTTTCAGACATTGGCAGGTTGAATGCAGGCCCTACAAAGGCGTCAAATCCCCTGTTCAGTCCCGATAGGATACCACATGTTTGAACGTCATTACACATGGTCTCACACCTACGACACATAACACATTTATTTGGATCTTTGACAAGGGCATACGATGATGTATCCAGCGGATAATCCATCATATCGCCTTCCCAGTGAATTTCTCGAACACCAAGCTCCTGTGCTAAGGACTGAAGCTCACACTCTAGGTTTTTAGCACATGTCAGACAGTCTTTCGGGTGATTGGAAAGCAGGAGTTCTACTGCTATTCTACGTGCAGAAATCGCCCGAGGGGAGTCGGTTCTGACAACCATACCCTCTACAACATCTTCTGAACAAGAAGGCACCAGTGCTGGTCTTCCCTCAACCTCTACCATACAGACGCGACATGACGCGACCTGATTGACAATACCAAAACCTTCGAGGTTCATATGGCAAAGCGTCGGAATGTGCGCATTAACTTTTTTAGCTGCGTCAAGAACCGTCGTTCCCTTTGGAACTTCTATTTCAAAGTCATTAATTGTTAACTTAATCATATCCATATCTGCCACCTCCTTTAAGGTTTAAGTACCGCATCAAATTTACATGCATCATAGCAAGCACCACATGCGATACATGCTTCTTCATCAATGACGTGTAGTTTCTTAACCTCGCCTGAAATACAGTCCACTGGACATTTTCTTGCACAGGCGGTACAGCCGATGCACTTGTCCGGATCAATTGAATACTTGGTTTTCTTCTTGCCCGTTACATAGTCTTCGTACTCCTGGCGGAAGAAATTCATTGTCGACAGAATTGGATTCGGTGCAGTCTGGCCAAGACCACAGAGTGCTGAATCCTTAATCATGTAACAAAGTTCTTCCATATTGTCGAGATCCTCCGGTGTGCCTTCACCAGATGAAATCTTTTCAAGCATTTCATAAAGCCGACGTGTCCCCACACGACATGGCGTACACTTACCACACGACTCCTCTTGTGTAAACTCCAGATAGAATTTAGAAATATTGACCATGTCATCATCTTCGTCCATAACGATCATACCGCCCGATCCCATCATGGAGCCAATGGCTTTAAGACTTTCATAATCAATTGGTGTATCAAGATCAGCTACTGTAATTACGCCTCCGGATGGCCCACCAGTTTGCACTGCCTTGAATTCCTTGTCGTTATAAATGCCGCCGCCAATATCGTAGATGATTTCTCTGAGTGTCGTCCCCATCGGCACTTCAACAAGACCTACGTTATTCACCTTGCCCGCAAGGGCAAAAACTTTTGTACCTTTAGATTTTTCCGTACCAATACCGCTAAACCACTCAGCACCGTTTAAAATAATCGGTGGTATATTTGCATAAGTCTCAACGTTGTTTACACACGTTGGCTTATGTTTATAGCCTGAAACAGATGGATAAGGCGGCTTCTTAGTCGGCTCGCCCCTACTGCCTTCAACAGAGTGAATGAGTGCCGTTTCTTCACCGCAGACGAAGGCGCCAGCGCCGAGTCTGATTTCTAGGTCGAAGTTAAAGCCTGTTCCGAAAACATCACTGCCAATCAGGCCTGCTTCACGTGCCTGATCTATTGCGATTTGAAGGCGCTTAATGGCAAGGGGATATTCAGCACGAATATAAATAATCCCTTTTGATGCACCTATGGCATATCCGCCAATCGCCATAGCTTCAATGACACTATGCGGGTCACCTTCTAAGATTGACCGGTCCATAAAGGCACCTGGATCACCCTCGTCAGCGTTACACATAATGTACTTTTCGTCATTTTTCTCTTTGTATGTAAGCTCCCATTTGAGCCCCGTTGGAAAACCACCGCCGCCGCGACCTCTGAGCCCTGCTTGCTTAACAACTTGAATTACATCTTCAGGACGCATTTCTGTGAGTACCTTGCCAAGTGCTTCATACCCTCTAAAGGCAATATATTCGTTAAGGTCTTCTGGATTGATAGTTCCACAGTTGCGCAGTGCAATCCGGTACTGCTTTTTATAGAAATTCATTTGAGAGTGCTTATCCTGCTTCACCTTTGCCTCAGGGTCTTCAAAGAGCAGTCTCTCAACTGTACGTCCCTTAACGATGTGTTCGCTTACAATTTCACCTGCATCTTCCGGCATGACCTTGACATAAAAGACATTGTCCGGATGTACTTTAATGATTGGGCCCTGTCCGCAGAAACCAAAACATCCTGTTTTTACTACTTTTATTTCCTCATCATAGCCGACTGTTTTCAGTTCTGACCTCAAAGCGTCAATGAGCTCTTCGCTCCGGGACGCGACACAGCCAGTACCGCCACAGACCATGATATGGCTTCTAATCTTTGCCAATTTGATCCCCCCTATGCTTTATTGAATGTTTTAATCAGAATATGATCATCGAGCAGCTCATCACCTTCAATATGCTTTTCAAAGAGGTCATGCACTGAAGCGCTGTCAATGTTGCCGTATAGTACGGGCTCTGCACCCGGTTTATTAACTTGTACAGTAGGTTCTGAATGACAGTAGCCCATGCAGCCAACCTGAACAACGCGCACGTTCTTCAGACTTTTTTTCTCCACCTCATCAAGAATTGCAGAAAGGGTCTCTCTTGCACCCGCCGCGATACCGCATGTTGCCATGCCTACAAGTATTTCAATCATATCGCCTTCAACCTGACCCGTTTCGCGAAGCTCAACTTTTTTCATGTGTTCTTCGCGGATTTTTTTGAGTTCGTCCAGAGACTTAATTGGCATCGTCAGACTCCTTTCTATATTCATCGATAATGGTCGATACATCATCTGGTCCAACGTGACCAAACACCTTTTCGCCAACCATGACAACCGGTGCCAGACCACATGCGCCGATACATCTAACATCACGTACTGTGAACATTTTGTCTGCTGACATGCCGCCATTTTTTTCAATGCCCAGCTCAGACATGAATTTTTTCAGTACATCTTCTCCGCCTTTTACAAAACAAGCCGTCCCCATACAGACGCTAATGGTATGTTCGCCGCGTGGTTCTGTTGTAAAGTAGGAATAAAAGCTGACTACACCAAACACTTTCGCCCCAGGGATATCAAGCTTTCTCGCAATATACAGCTGGACTTCCATTGGAAGATACCCAAACAAATTCTGCGCACGGTGCAGAACATGAATTAGAGAACCTTGCTTGTCCTCTAAGCTGTCGATATATGCGTCAAGCTCCTGCAGCGTTTCCTGCGGCAGGTCGTTCAGGTCCAGAGAAACCGTTTTCTCATGAACAGCTCTTGCCATTTCGACACCTTCCTTTCAGACTCTTATATTGATAAGGTAAGCAGCCCCCAGTCAGTGCAATTTCGAGTATTGATCATATGCTCCAAATGCGCTTATCTACTGGGTACGCATAACAATACATTAGTTACCCGATATAGAAATAAAAAAACATGGATACACTTTTTTATTGTCAGGAAAGTAAAATTCCCGGATGAAAAAGGCATTATCCATGCTTCACAAATGATATATTCAGTTCTAAATATGCCCTATATTAGGCTTTATTAACCGCTTCTGCATAACAAACAGCTGATTAGTTGGCTGTATTTATTCTTTCGATTAGGCGCATGCCACTCAAGTCATTTGAGACATTGATTCGTGGCATAGCCCATAAGTCTGAAGGACTACTATATGTTCGAACCCCTTCTACAGTCGTCATAGACCCTTTAAAACCCAATTTTTTGAGTGTTTCTTCTGTATTCGCATTATAAGCACCATAAGGCAAACACATTATTTCAGGTATTTTCCCAATCTTCTTATTAATGTCATTTTGATGTCCAATTAAGTCTAAGGTAATTCTACGTGCGTACGCGCCTTCTGTTTCTGATTCAAGTGCCAAAAGTCCTGTGCCTGTCTCTTTTGCGTAGCCATAACTCTTTCCTGCTGGTGAGTGTAAATCAAAACTGTGATTTTGAATATCTACCCAGCCCGAGTCATACATTTCCTTTGCCTCTTCCCATGTAAAGTGTGGAATAATTGCCTTGTCGCTATCAATAAAGGTCTCGCGTCCCATTGACCAACCTATGAGTGAAATGGTGAACTTGACTTCCAGCTCTTTTGCTACGGGATATGCGTACTCGTAATTGCTTCTATAACCATCGTCAAAAGTAATGATTACAGGCTGGTCTGGCAACTCTGAACCGCCTTCAAGATAATCTATTAGCTCTGTCAGAAAAATAGGCGTGAATCCATTTTCGAGGAGAATTTGAACATCTTCTTCAAACTTATCCGGCGTGACCACACTTACCGTGGTCGGCTCATCTGCAATATGATGGTACATCAAAATGGGTACGCGAACGCCTGGTTTTTCAAATTCCACTTCCCCCTTTTCATTCGTTGAATGATCTGCAAATACTACGGTTAAGTTTGTAAGGATTAGAACAATACATAATAAACTCATTAGGCTCTTTTTTAACACTTCTTATGCCTTCCCTTTCTAGCTAAAGTCCCAATAAACACTTTCTACAGTATAACGCAATTAAGGACTATATTCACAAAAATCTTTCAAATGCCCCTATTCCACATACTTTTCCCAAACACTAAAAAACCGGCAAAATCAAGTGTATACCACACTAGAATTGCCGGTTAATATCATACTCGCACAGATAAAACTTACTGTGAAACCAGTTGAGTCTCTGAGCCTGTATTCTTGCTTCTCATTCCAAGGTCAATGATACTCAAGTTATCATAATATGTTGCTGAGTCCAGTGTTGCAAAGCCTACAAAACCTTCTGAAGCATAATTTGATAATGTATCGATGACGATCTCGCCATTTACCATAACAACAATCTTATCGTTTTCAGCCTTGACTGTAACCGCATTGACTTCATCTTCAAAAACAGGTGCATCTGCGCGTACCAGCGACTTTAACACGCCACCTTCTGAAACTTCATAGAGAACCGCATCGCCCCTGCCCTTATCATCTGCAATGAGTCCAATGTAATAACCATCATTTGGAACATTACCATTAAGGTCTGTTGTACGAAGCAGAATGCCGGACATACCGTCATCCTTGGTTGGTGTGATATCAGCACTTAAGAGTACATTTTCATAGGTATCTTCATCTACGATGATATACTCATCTGACTTCTTCTTGCTTCTTACCTTGAGTTGTGTGCTGTAATCATGCTCATTGTAAGTCCAGTTGCCTGTCAGCTCATTCATCTGCGGCATGTCATATGCAAAATCATATCGCCTTGTATTGTCAGGCAAATATTCAGCAATGGTTAAATTGTCAAACGCAGCGTCTGCATTCCACACCTGGAAGCCCATGCCGCCACTTGCAAATGTTTCATCCGTTGTTCGAACTGCAAGAATGCCATTGATATAGAGTTCCAAAATTGGACCTGTTGCTACAATACGCAGTCTATACGTTTCGCCCGGAACAAGGTTGACTGTTGTGGTATGCAGATTGTTCCAATCATGTTGCATGCGTCCAATAAATGCAACCGCTCTATTATGCTCAAATCCGATGCCAGCCATATAACCGTTAAAATCATTTACAGTTCCTTCAATGTCACTGGTTCTAAAAATCAGACCTGCATTGCCACCTGACTCTAGGCGCATATCTGTTTCTGCAACAAAGTTGCTGTATGTTTTTCCATCCACAAAAGCATTGGCATGTTCTGAAGTGGCACAGCTTAAAGTATCTTCCGTGTCCCATCCGTCGCCATCTTTTTCAACCCAGTCTACGTCTTCTGTAAAATCATATGTGTCATAATAGGCATGGCCTACACCGATATCTGCTGCTTTTGTGGCAGCAGTAACTGCTGTATCCATAGAAGCCGAAGAATCATAACCGACTGCGTATACATGGAAGTTTTCAAGTTTGGCATAAGAACGTACTTCCGCCTGATTGACAATAATTCGAATGCCCTCTGCGATATAATCGTTTAGACCCCCCAGTTGCACCAAAGTTCCAAGGATAGGTATCTGCCCAATAATTTTATCTGCGATCAGTGTACCCACATCACCATTGTCAGCCAGGTTATTTAAATTAATGTCTTCAAGAATGCCTTCTATGTCTCTTGCAGCCTGATTACTGATTGGGCTTCTACCTTCAATCAAGCTGTTAAGGCCTTTTTGAATGCCCTGTGCAATATCCTTTGATGGTTCTGCTGGAACAACAAAGTCATTGACAACCTGTACATAAAGGTTTTTCACATTTGTTCCTGCGTCATATACAAGTGCTTCATAGGCCAGTTCACTTCCATTGAGCGCTCGGGCATCTGCTACAAATGTCTGCATTTCACCATTTAAATCTTCTTTTATAATATTGACTTTTAGTTTGTCTCTAAATCCACCTTCAATACCGCTTACAACTAGGTGGAGATTGTTGCCAATCGCTTGAACTTTATCCCCTGGAATCTGGTATTCAAAGGTAAAGCCATCCACTCTGTCTTGAGGCTCAATAGCCTCTGTATAAAGATCGACCGCTCTAAATGATTCCGCATTGATTACATCATTAACGACACCTGCTAACAGATCACCGTAAACAATATTGAGCGGCAAGAATTTTACAAGCTCTGCACCAATGTCATCACCGTCGATACCCGCTACGTTCTCTAGTGAGAAATCAACGATATAGTCCGGTATGCCTACCTTTTCAAGTTCATTTTTAAGTCTTAAATATGTAGTCTCAGTCAATGCCCGCTCACTAATATTATGGAGTCCAGTTATTAGACCATACTCTGTAGTAAACAGATCCGTCATTGCATTTGCATCCACCGTCAAAGTGGGCAGTCCTTTAAGCGGATCCCATTTTAAGACACTGAAATCCACTTCAATATTGGAAATGAGATCATAAGCGTCTTTTGCAAGTTCAACAGCGCCCTCTGCTACAGTTACCGCTGCCTCACCTACAATGACAAGCCCTTCGACAGTGACTTCTCCTACATCTTCCAGCGCGCCCTCTGTCCAGTTCTCGGCGTCATAAATTGCGCCCTCTGTCCAGTCGCTTGCGTCTTCAAACGCGCCTTCTGTCCAGTCCGTTGCGTCTTCAACTGCACCTTCTGTCCAGCCTGTCGCATCGTCAATAGCCCCTTCTGTCCAGCCTGTTGCATCATTTACAGCACCTTCAGTCCAGTCTGTTGCATCATCTACAGCACCTTCTGTCCAGTCTACTGCATCATCTACCGCGCCTTCTGTCCAGTCCGCTGCATCATCTACCGCGTCCCCAACATCCTCTATGGCGCCTTCTGTCCAGTCCGTTGCCTTATCGATGACACTGCCAAAGCTCCAAGCATACGTTGGAGTAGCCTGAGCAACCATAAGCGTGGCAACCAGTGTCAAGGCCAGTCCCTTTCTTGCAAATTTGTTCAAAATAACCTCACCCTTCTTGAAAAATAACCGCACCATTTTTGTCAAAACAAAACACATTGACAACCCAACTGCACTTTCTATCTTGATTCTGTATTATTCATAAAATTCACGTATATTTAATGACACACATCCCCTTGCCAAAAATAAGTAAATTTCATGAATTCTTCAAGTCTAATTATACATTTTTTCACAAAAATAAATTGCAAATATTTCTTTGCAATTTATTTAAATGCCAGGACTATTCTTTTTAATGCATCTGTGATGTTATGTTTAAAAAATGATGGGCTTGAGGACAGCGTTCAGTAATACCGATTTTTAAAATTTAACAACCGTCTACAACCCATTTTATGCAATCTGTTCAATATAATGCGCAACACGTTCTAGGTTTGCATGTATTTCTATAAGGTCATCAAAAATCCGCCGCGCTGACATGCTGATGTCATCCTCTACACTATAGTCTAAGCCTTGAAGATCGTAGGTTAGTGGCTTTTCATACTGGGCTTGTTCTTTCAAGCTTCCCATATAGTCCATGACCTCGTGCAGCGTATTCGCAGCAGTCAGTCTTGTATTTGCTTGACCAAACACTTCAGGATGCTCACAAATTAAAAGCTGCATATCAAAGAGCAAATGACAAATAACCCTAAGCTTACGTACAATTTCATTTTTTGCACGCATTCTATCATCTGTCACGCCAATCCATTTTCTAATATGGTTGTTTTCTTTGAGCATATCCATAAATAGGGCGCTGGTTGAGTCAATGTCATTAAATATGCTGGCTAAATTATTCTGGCAATTGACCGTATTAAAAGCTTCTCCATTTCGAATCGCAATTTCTAGGGCATTCATTTCAGTGAGCAAGCTTTTCATTAAGAAGACAATACGTCGGTTGCCCATTTTTCTATACTGTATCAGTGAAAAAATAAAATTGAATGCCACTGCAGTAAAGACACCGAATCCCAGCGCGATAATTCTAAGACGCAGCGTCAGGAGAACACTTGGATGTCCTAAGGCATTCATCTGGATGTTCTGTGTCATATAAATTGCTGTAAACAGGGCCACTGGTGAAATATCTCTCCAGTTGACGCGCAGACAAATGTAAAGGGTCAGGGAAACCGAAACCCCTGCACTCACTGCATTAATGCCAAACACTGAAATAATCAGCGCGGTTGTACCCGCACCGATCAGTGTTGCAAAAACCTGATCCCATCCCCTTCTAAGTCCTGTGACATTAACCGGTTCGAGGGTCAAAATCAGTCCAAAAAGAACCGATATCATATCTTTGCTTGCGATTTCATTATAACTTGCTAAAATATATGCCGTTGTGATTGCCAAAAACGTCTTCACAATAAAGGGTTTGGAATCAAGCAGTACGGCTTCCTTTTTAAGTTTTAGTGCATTCAGCAATTTTTCCATTGTCATCACCCACTTTGCTCTTACCCCTAATGGACCCATTATAATTATAAAGCCAAGAAATTTGTGAAACCAGCAGTGCCCATGCTCATCATGCAAGACCCGCCTTATAAAAAGGTCACGCTGCTTAAAACAAGAAAGGACTGGTGACATCCACGCAAGAGCGCTTTTGCTTACCAGTCCTATTGCATGACTCACAAAATCTCTTTTATGTGAGTCTATTATTCTTCATTGACTACCGTTCGTTTGCCTTTGATGCCTTAACGAACTCTCTAAATAGAGGATGTGAACGTGTAGGTCTTGACTTGAACTCTGGGTGGAACTGCCCAGCAACAAACCAAGGGTGCTCTTCAAGCTCAACAATTTCAACCAGTCTATCATCAGGAGATAGACCCGAAATCACGAGACCTGCATCAAGAAGTGCATCTCTGTAGTGGTTGTTGAACTCGTATCTATGTCTGTGGCGTTCATAAATAAGTGACTCACCGTATGCCTCTTTTGCTTTTGACCCCTCAGAAATTTTACATGGATAAAGACCAAGACGCAGCGTGCCGCCCATATCTTCAATATCATGCTGTTCTGGCAAGAGGTCAATGACTGGATACTCTGTATTTGGGTCCAGCTCAGAACTATGTGCATTTTTATAACCCAGTACATTTCTCGCGTACTCAATGACTGCGACCTGCATACCCAGACAAATGCCAAAGAAAGGTACTTTATTTTCACGTGCATAACGCGTCGCTTCAATTTTACCTTCAACACCCCTGTCACCGAATCCGCCTGGTACAAGGATGCCATCCATATCTTTAAGCATTTCATCAACGGTCAGTGGTGTTACATCCTCTGAATGAATCCAGTGAATGTTCACATCTAGGTTGTTGGCAAGGCCAGCATGCTTAAGCGATTCCGCAACCGATAGATATGCGTCATGCAACTCGACATACTTTCCTACAAGACCGATATTCACCGTATCTTTATCCGCTTTATCTATTTCAACAATTTTCTTCCACTCTTCAAGTGCTGGCACTGCACAGTTAAGGCCCAGATGCTCACATACTTTGCTTGCAAACCCTTGCTGCTCAAGAACCAGTGGTACTTCATAAATTGAATCTGCATCCATACATTCAATGACATCTGAAGCGTCCATATTACAGAAAAGACCGATTTTCTCTTTTAGAGAATCGTTCAGCGGCTTCTCAGTACGGCATACCAGCATATCCGGCTGAATACCAATTTCTCTGAGCTCTTTAACAGAGTGCTGTGTTGGTTTTGTCTTTAGCTCACCCGCTTTACCCAGGTAAGGTACCAGCGTCAGATGAACGTACATTACATTTTCTTTACCTACATCATACTTAATTTGGCGGATTGCCTCCAAGAAAGGAAGGGATTCAATATCACCTACAGTTCCTCCAATTTCAGTAATGATTACATCAGGGTTTTCTTCTCTGGCAACGCGATACGCACGTTCTTTAATTTCATTCGTAATGTGTGGAATAACCTGTACAGTTGCACCTAGATATTCACCACGGCGTTCCTTTTGTATAACAGACCAGTAAACCTTGCCTGTTGTCACGTTTGAGTTTTGGCTCAAGTTAATATCGATAAATCTTTCGTAGTGACCCAGATCGAGATCTGTTTCAGCGCCATCATCGGTAACGTATACCTCACCGTGCTGATATGGACTCATCGTTCCCGGATCCTTATTAATGTATGGGTCGAATTTCTGAATGGATACTTTCAGCCCTCTTGCTTTTAAAAGCTGTCCCAGTGATGCTGCTGTAATGCCCTTCCCAAGTGATGATACAACGCCGCCTGTTACGAAAATATACTTGGTTGCCATGTTTAACCCCTTTCCAATAACTGTATTTTTCAAAAAAAAGAGTGAGAGATCACCCATAAGGATGACCTGCTCACTTTTCCTTAAACTCTATTGATGTCCAGCTGATAAAGAGATCAGGTGGGCAGGCACCCTCTTTCCGGGTGCGTTTTATTAAAAATAAAATACTGATACAGTATATCCGCTCGCCACATGCCCGTCAAGGACTTTTTTATCAAAATGCATATCGCCGAATTTACAATCTGGATATACCCATTGCATTATCTAGTATTGCATTCCCCTTTATGATAAACTAATTTGAGACGAATTACTACTAAAACCCGCGATTTCGGGTGTTATTTGAGAGGCAACTATGAATATAAGAATTAATGGAATAAACGTTCATTATGAAACGCATGGAGAAGGACATCCTGTGGTTTTACTCCACGGATGGGGCACAAGTCTTCGTTCATTTGACTCTGTTTTATCTTTTCTAAAAGACCGGTTTAAAGTTTATACACTTGACTTTCCAGGTTTTGGACTTTCTGAAGAACCAGATAAAATTTGGTCAGTTTATGATTATGCAGACATGACTCAGGCCTTCCTTGAAAAAATGCAGATAGAAAATCCAATTTTGATGGGGCATTCATTTGGTGGGCGTATTTCCATCATACTCGGTTCGAGAATGCGAACACATAAAATTGTACTGATTGATGCAGCAGGTGTGAAGCCCACACGGGGCACTGACTATTATCTGCGTGTCTATTTCTATAAATTTATGCGCTTTGTTCAGCGTATTCCCGGTGTGGATTTCCTTTTTGGTGACATTATTGAAGCCTATAAAAAACATGCAGGGTCTTCAGACTATAAGAGTGCTTCTGAAACCATGCGCGCCGTGCTTTCAAAAGTGGTCAATGATGACCTCCAGCACTTGATGCCTGCTATTACGGCACCGAGTCTACTCATATGGGGGGAAAATGATACGGCTACCCCTGTAGCTGACGCTCGAATCATGGAAGAAAAAATTCCTGGTGCTGCACTGATTGTCCTTGATAACGCAGGGCATTACAGCTATCTTGAACAGCCTGGTAAATTCAAGGCCATTGTTAACAGCTTTATTGAGGAGGATGCACAATGACTCTAAAACATCTTCTTCTGATTATTACATTCATTTATATGGTCTATAAGCTTCAATTTGACTTGCATATGTTCCAGCAAAGCAGTTATAGAAATAAACGCTACTTCAGATGGCTAAAAGGCCCTAATAACCGATTTATAAAGGGCAGTGACAACTTAATGCTATTTGGCATACTTTTTTACACCTGTACTGTCTATAGCCAAAACACACTGCACAGCCTACTTGCCACTTTGAGTCTTGTTTTTATTCTACTTGCAGTACTCGGACACAGGCTTCTTATTTCGGTTCGTGATGTGAAAAAAAAGCTGGTCTATACACCACGTGTTAAGCGTCTGGTAGCCACAACAGGCCTGGTTAGTCTTATTTTGATGCTTTCACTGGTTTACATACCCGCGCCATTTGACGGGCTGATATGCTACGGTCTAACGGTGGCCTCTTTTGCAGTTGTCATGCTGGCAAAGCTTTTGAATACGCCAATAGAAAAGGCTATCAATCAGTGGTATTACAATGATGCAAAACGTATACTCAATGAAAATCCAAATCGGATTATTATAGGTATAACTGGAAGCTACGGTAAAACGAGTACTAAAAATGTCATACGCGATACACTCAGCAGAGATTTTAACGTTCTTGCAACGCCTGCAAGCTACAATACCCTCATGGGGGTTATACGTACCATCCGTGAACAGATGAAGCCGACTCACCAGGTATTCATTGTTGAAATGGGTGCACGGGAACCCGGTGATATAAAGGAAATATGCGATCTTGTGAGTCCTGATTTCGGCATCATTACATCAATAGGCCCTCAGCATCTTGAGACCTTTGGAAGCATTGAAAACATTGCAAAAACAAAAGGGGAACTCTTTTCTGGCATCAAGCCCGGCGGCAAGGCTTTTGTGAATATGACCGATGAGAAAATAAGACATCTTGAAAGACGCTCAGACATTGAATATATTGGTTTCGGCGTAGATACGTATGCTTGTTCGGGTGCTGAAAAATGCTACCTGAGCACAAACATGACCATCAGTGGCGATGGGACGAGCTTCGACCTGAACTTCCCGTCATCCATTACCCTGCGTGCAAACACCCACCTGCTTGGGGCACACAATGTCAGCAATGTGCTTTGCGCACTGGCTGTTTCAAACGAACTGGGTGCAGATATGTTTAGAATCATGTCGAGTCTTTCAGACATTAAGCCAACAGAGCACAGACTTTCGCTTAGAAAGGGCCGCAAAGGGCAGGTCATTATTGACGACGCCTTTAACGCCAATCCCGTTGGCTCTAAAAACGCACTGGAAGTCCTCAGCGCAATGCAGGGGCATAAAAAATGCATCATAACACCAGGCATGATAGAACTTGGCAGTGAGCAGGATGTGCTTAACAAGGCATTTGGAACCTATATTGCACAGGCCTGTGACTATGCTGTTCTCGTAGGCAAAAAACAGACGGCCCCCATTCAGGCAGGTCTTGACGAAGCTGGTTTTGAGAAAGAGAACCTTTATATTGCAGATACATTTATTGAAGGCTATAACCATCTCGAGTCCATTATGGAAGCGGATGATGTTATGCTTATCGAAAATGATCTGCCAGATGCATTTAACGAATAGTTAGGAGGCTACAGATGATTAATATAGGCGTATTTTTCGGCAGTCAGTCCGTTGAACATGAAGTCTCTGTCATAACAGCCGTTCAGGCTATGACGCATCTAAAGCATTTAGAGCATTATAATATCGTGCCCGTTTACATAGGAAAAGACGGGGACTGGTATACAGGAAGTGCCCTTAAGGATATTGAAAACTATAAGAACTTGCCTGATCTACTCAGTCAGTGCACCAAGGTAAACATGGTTAGACAAGGTCGGGATGTCGTTCTGATTCCAAACCCTGTAAAGCGCCTGGGTATGCCCCAAATCGAGCGTCTGGACATTGCGTTCCCAATCATTCATGGAACCTACGGCGAAGATGGCACCATTCAAGGCATTTTTGAAATGACTGGCCTGCCCTATATTGGGTGCGATGTACTTGCCGCTTCAATGACCATGGATAAGACGGTCTGCAAGCATGTCCTGATGGCCAATGACATTCCGGTAATAGAAGGTGTCTGGTTTACCTCAGACGACTGGCTCAGAGACGCTGAAGGGCTTAAGAGAGATGTCCTAAATCGAATAGGTTACCCAGTGATTGTCAAGCCGGCTAATATGGGTTCAAGCGTTGGTGTCTCCGTTGCACATGACCCCGACGCCTTTGTTGAAGCCGTCCATTTCTGCAGGAGCTTTACCAACCGCATTCTCGTTGAACGCATGGTCAAAGACCTGATGGAAATCAACATTTCTGTACTGGGCGACTGCGAAGGTGTGGAAGTTTCAGCCTGTGAACGTCCACTCTCCTCCAGTGAGTTTCTCTCCTATGAAGATAAATACAGCGGAGGGGGCACAAAGGACAGTGGTTCTAAAGACAGCGGTATGGCATCGCTCAGCCGTATCTTGCCTGCTGACATTTCCGACGCTATGCGTGAATCAATTGAAACTATAGCCAAAAAAGCATTTCTTGCTGTGGACGCCAGTGGGGTTACACGACTGGACTTTATTATTGATAAGGCTGATGATTCCATCTACCTTAATGAACTCAATACCATTCCCGGATCACTTGCATTTTACCTCTGGAAAGAGGCTGGAAAATCTTACGAACAGCTCCTTGAAGAATTGATTGAACTCGGTTTTAGAAAAGAACGCAGAAAATCAAGACTGCAATTCTCTAATGAGAGCAACATTCTGGCAAGTGCAAACTTAGGCGGGAGCAAGGGCAGTAAAGGATAATTTCTAATGACCACTAAAAGGGGCTGTCGCAAACGACAGTCTCTTTTTATTATAAAGAGCATATTTTGAAATCAGGTCCCAAAACCATTAAACAAAAAATAGAAAAGAGCGTCACGCAATGATTTTCCAACAAAAGTCATTCTGCAACAGCCCTTTTTACAATTTTTTATAATATAGTGAAGATTAAACAGGACTTTCTTTTGACTTATAGCCTGTCTACATTAACCCCGTGGATACCTCTTGACCATCTTGTATAGAAATAGGTTCTCCCAGATATGTAGGTTCAGGTCTCATAATGTGCACATAAACAAAATCCTTAATGCGTGCAAGAAACTCTCTTGGTCTATACTTCATGGCGTAAAGCTCGTAGTTCTTGTCTGCCTTTATGCCGTATCCTTCCATTCCAAGCGCACGTGCCGTATAAACTGCGCGCTTTAGATGATAGCCCTGCGTAGAAATGATCAGTCGCTCTACACCGAAAATCGCCTTGGCACGCACCATGGACTCATAGGTGCTAAATCCTGCATGATCCATCACAATTTGGCTTTCTGGAATACCCTTTTCAACCAAATAGGCCTTCATAACGCCTACCTCATTGTAATAAATGGAATCATGGTCTCCACTTACAAGGATCTTTGAAGCCAGGCCCTTTTCAAAAGCTTCTATGGCTGCATCAAGCCGCTCTGCCAACATGGCACTTGGCTCCTTTTTAGGCGTAACATGCGCCCCCAGCACTAAAATCACATCTGCCTTTGGCATATCCTCTTTGTCTATATATCGACTTGCTGAAAGTGCTACAAATTGATCTATGCCTACACAAATAAGCATCACCGTCACAGCAAGTATTCCTATCATTTTTAACCCTTTTATAAGTAAACGCATAGTGTCATATCACTTCCCCGTAGATAGAATACACGCTATCACGCTTCTCTACAAGAGGCTAAGGTCACAACTCACTAATTTGAAACTATTTTTTTACCAATCTATGGTATTATTACATCATGATGATAGACTAGGAGGAAATTATGGATAAATACACCATTTTAGTCGTAGATGATGAAAAAGAAATTGCTGAACTGCTACGGGACTATTTAAAAGCAACCGGTTATGAGGTTCTCGTTGCCCATAATGGCGAAGAAGCACTCTCTCTTTTTAATAAAAATAAGCCCGACATGGCTATTCTCGATATTATGATGCCCGTTATGGACGGGCTGGAACTTTGTCGCCGCATACGAAGCGCTTCAAATATTCCTATTCTTATGTTGACTGCAAAAAAAGAAGATTCAGATAAAATTCTTGGTCTTGGACTTGGCGCAGATGACTACGTCACCAAACCTTTCAGTCCACGCGAGGTCATAGCACGGGTCCAGTCACAGCTACGCCGATTCAACGAACTTTCTGGGCAAGCAAAGAAGACTGACACGCTAAAATTTGGGGATATTGAAATTGACCCTTCAGCACATATTGTTAAAGTGCGCGGCGAGACGGTTCCCTTTTCTGTCAAAGAATTTGAAATTCTCCATTACTTGGCTCTAAACATGAATCAAGCGCTTTCACGCGAAAAAATCTTTGAAAATGTTTGGGGATTCAACGAATACGGTGATATTAACACTGTGACCGTTCACGTTCGGAAAATCAGAGAAAAAATTGAGAGCGATCCTTCTCATCCTGTTTATATAGAAACGGTTTGGGGGATTGGGTATAAGTTCAAGGGAGGCAATTGATTATGGGAATCAGGGCCCGCATCATCCTATCCTTCCTATCTCTTCTAATTGTGCCCTTTATGATCGTGTTTTTATCGCTGTTTATTGTAAACAGCAGTTTTTTTGGTGGACCCCTGCAAGAGAACCTGGAAAGTCTAAGCGGACAAGCCGAAATTCTACTCGATACATTCAGTGAAAACTACGATTTGATTTACACAGATAATGGCATGGACCGGGCGCTTTCTCCACTTCTTAGTGACACCTTCCACCGTGCAATTTTTGCAGACACGCAGCGGACGGTTATTTATGACAGCACCCACTTGCTTGAGGGAAAGGCACTCTCTGAGTTTACGGGAAACGATGATTCCCTTGAGACTTTTGATATGGATGTCTATATTGATGGTGTTTATACAGGAACGCTGGTGCTTGAACCAGAAATCAGTCTCCAGCGCGCTTTTAATCTGCTCGTCTATCTGCCTGTCATTATGATTGTCATTTTCATTCTTACAATTATCACACTCATTTTCATCTTATCCAAGATTCTTGCCGATGGTATTTTGAATCCGCTTCGCGAACTCAATTACGCTGCAGAACGTATCGCAGCCGGCGACCTTGAATTCCAAATGAACTATAGTCGGGATGATGAATTCGGTAAGCTCTGTCAGGAGTTTGACTACATGCGTCTTAAACTTCGCAGTTCGCTGACAAAGCAAGCCCAATATGAGAAATCAAGGCGCCAGTTGATTGCAAGTATCTCCCACGACCTAAAAACCCCCCTCACTTCTATCAAAGGCTATGTCGAGGGACTGCAAGACGGACTGGTTACAGATGAAGTGACTTATCAGAGATACTTAAAGGTTATTTGGGACAAAAGCAACCGCCTGAACCATCTAATAGATGATTTGTTTATCTTCTCAAAAATGGAACTGGGCGAATTTAAGATCGACTCCGTTCAGGTCGATGCAGATATGCTTCTTGAAGAAATACTCTCTGCCAGAGAAAGTGAGCTTCGGGACGGGCCAATTCGCTTTGATGTCAAACGCCCCCTCAAACCCGGTAAACTTTTCGTAGACCCACATCGCATAGGACAGGTTCTAGATAACCTCATTGACAATGCACTCAAGTTTACACGAAGCAAGATAGAGATTTCAACAGATGTTAAAGAAGATTTCTATTTGATTTATGTGCGTGATGATGGAATAGGTATGTCACAAGAAGACCTGCCGTATATCTTTGATCATTTTTACAAAATTGATAAGGTGAGAAATTCTTCAAGCAAGGGAACAGGCCTTGGCCTTGCTATCTGCAAGGAACTCATCGAATCACACGGGGGCTCCATTCATGTAAAAAGTAAGGAACACGCTGGAACATCATTTAAGATTGTACTGCCCATGGTTTAAATGAATACAAATTCTATGAATCATTCCTATAAAAAATTAATTTTTTTGTCATACAATTTGAACACCCACTATTTCAGTATAGATAGGTCTAAAGCCTCGTTCGAACGAGGCTTTAGACCTAATTTTGTTATAAAACAAAGGGTTTTGTACCTACTTTTTTCGACTATATTCTCATTAAAACAAAATTCGTCATTTTTCGACATTAATTGCGCTTCGGTGATTTTTATTGTACAATAAAAACAATCTGAGTAAACCATTTGCATAATTTAACCCGAATTATTCATGTAATTTGTTAGTGATGTGCAAATCATTTGGAATGACTTGTTTTCAGAAATTTCTTCACGTATTTACATAAGCTACGCGGATATATTTCTGGAACCAAGCCGTCCGAAGGACGCCTAACATCACCTACAACTTACATGAATAATTTGAGTTTAGCCTAAATTTTTCACGTAAGTTTTACATGCAGTACGAAACATTTGAAATGACATTGTTCTAGTAACGCCAAGAATATAGTGAACCATGTGAAAATTTACTGAACAAATAGGGCTAATTTTACTCATATAAATACACAAGTTGTTAGGGGGCACTAAATCATGAACTCAATCGGAAAAAAAATCACACAACTGCGCACTGAGATGGGCTATACACAAAAACAACTCGCGAAACTCGCTAATATTACAGAAGCATCGCTCTCAAGATATGAGAATGGTCTGCGTGAGCCTAAAATCAATACGCTTGTAAAGCTGGCAAGGGTCCTAGGCTGTACTGTCGATTACATGGTTGGAAATACGGATGTTGTAGATGGTGTTATTGTCGACAGACAAAAGCTGCCTGAACTGCTAAAAACAGTTGACCTGAAGTATTTGAGCATCGCAAAGGATCTTGAACATTCGGAAATCCCGGTTGAAGACCTTAAAGCAATTGTCGAAATCATTTCTAAAAATCGCGCAGTCTAAATGAGACTCAAGGTACATATTGAAAACACGAATCCCACGTCCTGTGCTTGTTCAAGCAAAGACGTGGGATTTTGATTTACGCGAAAGGCAAAAGTGACCTTATACCGGCATTACTTTTAATTCAGTTTATACCCAACGCCCCAAATGGTCTTAACATATTCAGGTTCGCTTGGATCTTTTTCAATTTTTTCACGTATGCGCCTTATATGAACCGTAATGGTCGGTATGTCCTGATCGGCTTCAAAGCCCCATACCTTTTGGAATATCTCCTCTTTGGTAAAAACCTTATTCGGACTTCCAGCGAGAAGCTGGAGCAGTTCAAATTCCTTTACTGTAAGGATAACTTCACGTCCATCAATAAAGACCTGATGGGTCTTCGGATTGATTTCCAGCCCACGAATGTGTATGGTGTGTTCAAGGTTGCCAGCCCCTACACCTTTAAGGGTCTCATATCGCTTGATATGTGCCTTAACCCGTGCGACCAGTTCATTGGGACTGAAGGGTTTGGTCATATAATCATCAAGCCCAAGGCCAAGGCCACGAACCTTATCTATGTCTTCCCCTCGAGCGCTGATCATAATAATGGGGATGTCTTTACGCTTACGCACTTCCTTGCATATCATAAAGCCATCAGCACCTGGCAGCATCAGGTCCAGTATAATCAGGTTATAATTTTCATCCAGGGCCCTCTTGAGCCCTTCAATCCCTGTATTTTCAATATCTACTTCAAATCCATTGATTTCTAGATAATCCTTTTCAACCTCGGCAATGCTGAGATCATCTTCAACTATCAGTATTTTCTTCATGCTTTGCCTCCTTCAAGCTCGGCAAGTCAATGCAAATGGTGAGTCCGCCTCTGTCACTGTTCTCTGCCCAGATACGGCCATGATGCTTAAGTACAATTTGCTTTGCAATGGAAAGTCCAAGACCACTGCCAGGCACACTGCTTTGTCTTGCGGTATCTATCCGGTGGAACCTGCTAAATATTGCCTCTAGATGTGCCTCTTCCACTCCATTCCCATTATCGGAAATGATCAGTCGAACACCATTTTCTATCTCCAGTGTGGATAAAGTGATTATAAGTGGTCTCTTATCAACATACTTAACAGCATTCTCAACAACATTCACCATGACTCTCCTGAAGTGGATTACATCCAGTGCTACCTGTTCATTTTCACAGTGACCCGACAGCACAAACTGGACCTGCTTATCTGAATAATCATACTCCCATTCATCTTTTAAATCTTGAAGAAATCTCGAGAGTTTTACTGTCGAAAACTGAAAGGACTCGCGCTCTGAATCTAAGTTTGAGAACAAAGTCAGTTCCTTGAGCAAATGGTCTACAACCTGAGCATTGCTGCTCATAGACTTGAGGTAGCGGCTCATCTTTTCAGGAGAACCTGCAACGCCATCGAGAATGCCTTCAGCATGAAGCTTAATGGCCGTTACAGGTGTTCTAAGATCATGAGATATGCTTGAAATCATCTGACGTCTACTCGTCTCATATTCATCTCTTATTTTCTCATTTCTGATAAGCTGTATCCGCATGGCCTCAAAGGCTTCACTGAGTTCACCAATCTTATCTTTTGACGTAACCTCGACCTCATATTCCAGGTTGCCTCGACGCACTTCATTGGTCGCCTCAATGAGCGTATCAAGCGGTACGGTGATACTCCTGACCACGAACCAAGAAATAATACCCATTACAATCGTCGAAAGGACCATAAACACAAGAATATTGTTTAAAATTATCACAAAGAGACGATCAGCATGGGACGCTGTCCCCAGAAGGATAAAGGCCGCAACCTTATCCCCATTCACACTGTAATAATCCAGCTGGCGCTGAATGGTCGTTTCATATTTTTCAAAAAGCACTTCATTGGGATAGGAATCCATCTCACCATACTTGGGAAATATCTCTAGGTCTATATCTTCTGGCAACTTCTTTGAAATGTAAAAGGGGACGTCATTTTTAAATACAACCAGTGATATTTGAGGCCGAAAAGACTTGTCAGCCGCTTCCCAAAACGCGCTGGTAATCATAAAGTTGTTGTCGCCTTTTTTGCGAAGCGCATTCGCTGCCTGATTCAGCGAACGTCCCGCTTCCTCCACACTGTTCAGTCCCCAGAACTGAAAATTATAGTTCATTCTATCTCTTGTGCTTGCATCTATATTTCCAGATGTCAGGCGGCTGCCATGGGCAATGTAGCCTACAGTCGCCATAAGAATGATCGTTATAATCAGACCAGTAATATAAGTAAGATAGAGTTTTGTTTTAATCCCAAACTGTACTTTTTTCATGTGTAACTCCTATACTGCCTATACTACTTAATCAGGACTGCGTCCTGGTCTTTGATATACTGCTGGCCTTTAACAATTATTTCATCACCTGTATTTAAGGCACCCATGATTTGTATCTGGTCGCCGTCTTCAAGCCCTGTGGTAACCTCAATGCGCTGTGCGTGTCCATCTTTTACTACATATACGAATGCCCCGTTATCATCTTCTTGCACCGTATTCTTTTTTACTACAAAGGCATCTTCAACACGTTCT
Organism: uncultured Acidaminobacter sp.; assembly: GCA_963676345.2. Classification (GTDB taxonomy): domain Bacteria; phylum Bacillota; class Clostridia; order Peptostreptococcales; family Acidaminobacteraceae. The sequence goes on along the minus strand of CAXXTS010000006.1, from coordinate 265,157 downwards.
GTTTCTAGGTAGACTTCTGCAATCATACCCGGAAGAAAGTGGTTTTCAGCATTTTCAAGTTTGATTTCAGCAGGATATCCACCGGACTTTCCAGACATGTTTAGCGTTGAGAGCGTCGCTTCAATTTCTGTTTCCTGAGTTGGAAAAGTGACTTTTACCGGTTGACCAACATAGGCCTCTGATATACGTGCACCTGGTACGGTTATGGCTATTTTTACAGGATTATACTCAGATATGGTAATTCCATTTTGTGTGCTGGCAAACTGGCCTTCCTCAACCGAACGTGCTGTGACAACCCCGTCAATTGGACTTGTCACAAGGTAGTTATCTCCTGATGAAGATAGGCTTGAAAGGGTCGTATTGTAGGCTGTTCGTGCATTGTTGTAGCTGATCACTGCTGCGTCCAGGGCATCCTTTGCCTGATAGAGTTCATTTTTGGATGAAACCCCTTCGTTAAATAATACCAGTACGTCATCGTATTTCTTCTCAGCTGAATCCTTTTGTATACGAGCGGAGTCCATCTGAGCCTTTACAGATGAAAGCTGAGATGTCTTGCTGGTATTGAAATCATCTGTTTCCAGTTCAAACAATAGGTCCCCAGCTTTAACCGCGTCACCTAAGTCAACATAGACCGTTTTCACATTGGCACTTACCAGCGCATTCATTGTATAGGTTCTGCCAGCTTCAACCGTTCCCATACTATAAAACGATTCACGAATCATGGTCTTTGAAAGAGTCTGTACTTCTACTGCAGTTTGTGCTTCTTCTATTTGATTTGGTGCGCCTGAACCGGCTCCAGGTCGACCATCTGACTTTTGCCCCATGCATCCTGTTGTCATTAAAACAAGGGTCAGGACTCCTGCTGCTAATAATCTACGATTCACTTTTAATTTCCTCCGTTTCTTCAACAAACAAGCCAAACTTTTCTCGAATTGTTTCTGTAATACCGTCATTCATCGAGTAAACAATCGGAATAACCATCAGTGTAAGAGCCGTCGACGCTATAAGTCCAAAGATCAGTGCATATCCAAGCTGCCCAAGTGCAGGGTCGGCAACAGAGATTGGCAAGACACCCCCGATTGTTGTCATAGATGTCGCAAGAACAGGATTGAATCTTGTTTTTACGGCTTCAACAATCGCTTCATTTCTGGATTTGCCTTCACTTCTCAGGTAGTTTGTATAGTCAACAAGCACAATGGCGTCATTAACGGCAATACCAACAAGAGCAACAACACCAAATAGGGAGTAGAACCCTATGTTATTGCCGGTTACTGCCAAACCAATCAGCGTTCCAATAAGAGCTAGCGGTACGCTGATTATAATGACAATCGGCTGTGTTAAGGAGTTAAACTGAACAGACAGTAAAATGTAAACCAGCATCAAGGCAACAATAAAGTTGAATCCCATATCTGAAAAGGCTTCATTCATTTGCTGGAACTGTCCGCCGTAATCAACCGTAACACCATCCGGTACAGGTATTGCAGCAACCTCCTGCTGGAAAGTACGTACGATTTCGTTGATATTTGCGTCTGATGAGTTCGATGCCCCTACTGTAATATAGGTCTCACCATCAGAGTGGACAATACGGCTGATGCCCTGAACTACTTCAATGGACGCCACTTCACTAAAGGGAATTTTTGCACCTGACTGACTCATAAAAGTTAATTTTTCAATATCTTTAATATTATCTATTCTCTCTTCTATGGTTCTAATTTCAATACCAATTTCATTGCCTTCGTATCTGAAATCTGTAACCTCATAACCCGAAATGGTATTTCGAACGGTAGATGCCATAGCAGCTATGCTTAGGTTATTGGCTTTTGCAAGAGCTGGGTCAAAATCGACAATCAATTCTGAAAGCCCCCCCAGTGTACTGATGCTGGCCTCTTCTACCCCTTCAATATTTCGGATAATTTCGTAATAGGTGTTGGCAAGTCCATCCATTTGGTCTTGGGTGCCGCCAGATATTTTTACTGAAATCGGATAGCTTCCACCCCGGTGTCCCATATTGAGCGCAGCATCGACAGAAATTTCTGCGCCTGCAATGTCTTTAACGACATTTCTTAAAACACTAATCATGGCATAGCCACTGGTCTGACGTATGTCTTTATCCACCAGTTCAATGTCTATACTGGCTTCATTGCTGTTGTCACCACCAATGGATGATGTAAAGCTGTCAATGTCTTCTAAGGCGTAGAGCTTGTCCTCAACTTCTGAAACCACCTCTGTTGTATCTGAGAGCAAATACCCCCTCGGCAGTTCAACAGATAGGGACATGGAATCCGGTTCTTCACTTGGCATAAGCTCCATTTTGATGAAACCAAGCGGAACGAGCGCAACACTTCCTATGAGCATAACAATTGCCAATATAATTATACCGACTCTCTTTTTCTTACTCTCAATAACACCGCTAAGCCACTGACCATATTTTTCAATATGTGTTCCATGACCATGCGCATGTTTAAATTTGAACTGTTTCACATACATGGCTATAGAGAATATAATCGCACCTGCATATGAGAATACACTAAATTCATGGTCAATTCTAAATGCATAGAGGGCAAGTAGACCCACTGTGATAACAGAAGCTACTTTTCTGTACATTTTCACTGAGCCACGCACCTCTTTTTCCTGACCCTTAAATTTTTCAAGCGCACGAGAAGCAATGGTCGGTGTCACAATGAGAGAAATAATAAAGGATGCACTTACTGCAAATAAAATAGTAATCGGGAGGGATCTCAGCATGAGCCCCATCATACCCGGTGTTAGCGCCAGTGGTATAAAAGCAGATATTGTCGTCAGAGTCGCTGCGAGCACAGCCGGTGCAACCTGATTGATGGCAATTTTAGCAGCCAGCTTTCTGCTTACACCAAAGTCTCGAATACGGTCAATGTTTTCAATCACGACGATAGCGTTATCCACTAAGAGTCCCAATGCGATTACAAAGCCCATAAGGGAAATTGTATTAAAGGTAATGCCGGTCTGCTCCATAAGAATAAAGCTTGTAAACATGGACAGAGGAATAACAAGGGAGACAATAAGTGCTTCTCTTAAATCTATAAACAAAAAGAGCACCAGTACTACGACTAAGAGTCCTGAAACGGCACTGTCAATCACTGTACCAAGACTTTCTTCAACGTCTTCAGCAAAGTTTGATGTGATGATAATTTCCATATCTTCAGGGTATAAGTTGCCTTTGCCATTCTCTAGAATATCCATTATTTCATGTACAGGACCAATGGTATCTGCCCCGTTTTGTCTATAAACTTGCATGTATACAACAGGGGTTGTTCCCGCCCCTTGTTCTTTACGGTATGTTCTTGAAATTCTGTCGCCTTCATCATTGGTCATTTCGACATTTGCAATGTCTCCAAGCTGGACAATTCCACCCGATGTCTGAATGAGCACAGCACGAATGTCATCAACCGTTTCAATGGATTCATCTACACGCACGTTGAACTGCTCACCGTCGAGTTCAGCATCTCCCGCCGGCATGCTTACGTTCATACCTTGCACAGACTGACTGATTGTCCCCAGCGTGACTCCGTATGCTTCAAGTTCAGCTGGATTCACCGTAATGGTTACAACCGCTTCGGTTTCGCCACTTAGGGAAATGGAATCAACGCCACTCACAGCTTCTATGGCGTTACCGATGTCATCGGCATAGGCACTGATTGTTGCGAGGTCTGAATTGCCCGTAATGGACATGCTCATAATTGGAATTTCTCCAGTTTTGAGATGCATAACATTGGGTTCAGATGCGTCTTCTGGTAAAGCCAGACCGTCAATGGCATCTTCAACCTCACTCACCACTTCATCCATATCGATACCGTATTCAAATTCCAGTCGAATGGACGCATAGCCAGATGCTGATGTAGAATCATAACCGGTCAAGTCATCTAGCCCAGATATAGCATCTTCAATAGGCTCCGTAATCATCTCTTCAATATCTTCAGGTGAAGCACCTGAATACATCGTATTCACCATAATCATATTGGATTCCACCTCAGGAATGTTTTCCCGCGGTAAATCATTATAGGCTATCCATCCAATAATAAATATGGCCATCAGTATTAAATAGACCGTTCTGTACCGCTCGATAAACAATTCGGAAATCTTACCCAATATATTTTTCTCCTGATGGAGTTCAGGGATATATTTCTGCTTGTCTTCCACCGTACCAACTCCTTTCATTTTCCAAAAACCTTAATTTGATTTATAATACCGCAAACTCGTTAAGGTTTAACTTCTATTTCCTAAACACTTTCTAAACAATGTTTTATGATATTTTAAAGGGCTGCTGCAAAAGTGCAGTTAAGGTAAACTGCATTTTTGCAACAGCCCTAGGTTGCACATTTATAGTCTTATCCATTCATTTCATTTGCAGGATGGTCTCTAAAATAGAGGTAGAGATAATTCACAAAGGCAACCCCCATTATGATAACTGCGCCCATCATGGTCAAGTCTCTGTAAAACGGCTTGGCTTCAAGCAGAGAGGTCGCAACTGCAATATAAAATACAATGGTTGCAATCTTTCCAAATACATTGGATGGAATGACCCGGTTGATATGTCCGAAATACATGATTGCAGCACCCAAAATCATGGCGCCTTCTTTAAGAACCACTATATAAAATACCCACATGGGAATAATTGCAGAGAAAGACAGGCAGCCTAATGCGGTAAGCAGCATGAGCTTATCGGCAAGGGGATCTAAGACCGTACCCAGTTTAGTAGAGAGGTCATAACGCCTTGCAATGTAACCATCTAGTACATCCGTAACACCTGCAACCAAGTATACAGTAAGTGCCATTATGAGTTCACCAGAAGTGTAATACCTTATAAAAACAGGTATGAGCAATAGGCGAATGACTGTTAGCATGTTTGGTATGTTCATTGCTTTCACCTCCAAGGCATCATAGTATATTATAACATGATACCCACTAGAGAGGCCCATTAATTTCCTTTTTTCAGAACAGAAACGCTGAGAATGCATTGATGCAAAAACAGTAGGGCAAAATAGAAGGCTATGAATAGCGGCTAATTTTTTTGCACAATTCTTATAGACTAACTTTAAGAACAGCACGGTGCAATCAGAGACTGCCCTGACACGACTAATGGACTTTATCAAAAAAGGACACATTCGTGCACGCACGATGTGTCCTTTTATTAAATAAAATCTACTGAACTCATTTTAATTGTTCACATTAAAACGTGTAACTTTAGAAATGAGGTCCTGTGCCATGCCTGCCAATTGCTCAGATGCACTCGCGATTTCTTCTGAAATTGCATTTTGTTCTTCAGCAGAAGCTGAAACTTCTTGTGCACTTGCTGTTGACTGCTGGGCAACCGTTGCAATGAACTCCATAGACTCAGTTACGGTTTGACTGTGCTTTTCAGTCGTTTCAAGAGAGGCAACAACCTCCTCCACGTATCTGCTTGTTTCTTCTATTGAATCCGTAATATCATTAAAGGCTTTACCCGTTTTGTCAATCGTTTCAATACCCGTATTGATGGCATCATTTTCTGCATTGATTAGGGAACTGGCCATTTTAATTTCTGATTGAATTTGGTTGATCAAGTCATTGATGCCCGTTGCCGATTCCTGTGACTCGGTTGCAAGCTTGCGAATCTCTTCTGCAACCACCGCAAATCCGCGGCCCTGCTCACCTGCTCTGGCTGCTTCAATAGAAGCATTCAGTGCCAGCAGATTTGTTTGGTCAGCAATGTCGGAAATCGTGCCCGAAATTGCTCCAATTGAACTGGATTGTTCACTTAGGGTTGTAATCACCTTGATGGTCTGGTCACTGCTCGTGCGAATGGCATCCATCTGTCTAATGGTTTCCTGCATTTGTCCCTGACCAGTAGATGCACGTTCGCCAACTACGGCTGCACGCTCAGCCATTATTTGAGTGGTTTCAGATGAAGTGTCTAGACATTTTTTCATCTGAGCAACAGCGTCTTTTGTGCCCATAACATGAGATGCTTGCTCTTCAGTGCCTGCTGCAATTTCCTCAATATTAGAAGTGACACCTTCTGCAGCCCGTCCACCTTCTTCTGCTGAAGAGGCCAACTGCTGACTGCTTGAAGATAATATTTCTGAAATGCGTATAATTTCCACAATCATGGCTCTAAAATCTGAGATCATTTCATTTAATGAATTGCCCATTTGGATAACTTCATCGCCCTCTGTAAGGTGCTTGCCATTTACGGTAAACTCTGCTGTTAAATCTCCTTCAGAAGCTGCTTTCATAACACTTTGCATTCTTCTGATACGCAGTACTATGTAACGTGTTAAGCCCCCACCGCCAATGATTCCAATCAGTAGGAACACCGCTCCGAAAGTCAGCATCTGACTTCGCATTTTATAGAGACCCGATAGGTATTCTGCCTGATCGGCATTCAGGGAAATTGAGTATCCGTCCAGCCCTGTATACATATTAAGCTTTGTAATGCCATTGAATGTATAAACCACAGAATCATCATTTCCGGCCACCATGTCTGGCATTGCTTCTGCCAGTTCTGGTATACCAAAGTCTGTTACCTTCTTCTGCATCATGAAGTCTGCATTGGGGTGAAAGACAAGAAGGCCCTCCTGGTTAATCATATAGGCATAGCCATTATCCCCAACCTTGGTATTTGCAAGGAGTTTAAATAGTGTATCCATTTTTACTGATGCCGCTAGAACACCTGTTACTTTTCCATTTCTATTTTCAAGTGGGTACGCGTAAACCCGTACAGGTCTGCCCGTGGCTTTTGAAGTTAGAATATCACTCCAGAGTGCTGTTCCCGATTTTGCCTGAACAAAGTAATCTCGTTCAGAAATATCCAGCCCCGTTAGGCTACCCCCATCGTTATCCGCTTGGATAATACCACTCGTATCTATTATAAAGATATTATCTAATAAGTCCGCTTGTGCTTCTTGCATATCACTGAGCAAGCTACTTACAGCGGCGTGTTTGTCTCCGTCTGTCTTCAGATATGATGCATTAAGTCCTTTAACGGTTGGTGTGTCACCAATCAGCTCTAAAAGCACCTCAGCATTTCCCATTTGTATCTGATACGTTTCTTTTAGCGCACCTAACTGGGCGCTGAGTTTAGCCTCGACTTCCTCTGTCACTGCTGTCGATGACCAATAATAACTAATGCCACCAATGCCCGCGACAACTGCCACGACCAATACGCAAACCATTAAGGTCATTTTGACCATAAGATTGTTCTTGATTGAACCCATTTTGCCCTCCATATTCCTAACCTATCTCACTTGATACACTTCATGATGACTCTTTTTCTATTTATATCTTCTACAAGACATTCAAGTCATTCTGAACATTTTGCCATTTTGGACACATTTTTCGAATGACTTTTGGAACCGCTAGTCCTTTGTTAGTTTTGTGTCAATCGGTTCTAAAGTATGGGTTTGGTTGGCACTTCCTTCAAATGTCTTATACATTTACATGATTTATTCCATAATTCGTCCTATATAATATTACTTGAATAAGCCCCATCAATTCAATGCTCTTTTTGAGTGCATTTGCTTACAAACGTAAAAAACGCCACATTTATATGGGCGTTTTTTCTAAATTGTTCTATTAAATTAATACAACGAAAGGCGAATTTGTTTTAAGTTGTTGATAACACTTCTCACTTAAAGGGATTATAGAGAAAATTTTGTCGAATGGAATAGGTTTGTTCGACATTTATTCATAAAGCGTATAACAACACCTATAGAAATATTAAATACTTTACTATTTCTATAGAATATTCCAATTGGTATAATATTACTTCATTGTAACGCTTTTATCATATGAATGAGTCATTTTTTCTGCCATGAGTACAAAGACTATAATCATTAAAAAGAGAATAGACTGATTATATCTGGGTTGTCCTTCATAAACAAAGAAGACAAGAGACGGAAACGCTAGGTTCATAAATAAGACAACTGAACTTAAAGAAAGCCCCCGCTTGCGTGAAAAAACTGCCTTTAACATCTTTGGAATACCAAGCAGTACAAATATAAAGCTAAAACCACTCAATACGCTTAACAAAATATCATTCACCGCTCTAAAAGCATTAAAATTTCTACCGACTTCAACAGCGGTGCGCTCGGTTGGCTTGTCTGAAAGCTGATTCATAGTCCAAGAATCAATATCCCATGATCCATTAAAGTAGGTTGAATGAATCCGAATGATCCCCAATTTGATGAACTCCATAGGATTTTCCTTGATCCACTTAAGCGCTTCTGGTTTAAAATCAAGCTCAATATCAGAGGCCAGCTTAACAGACTTGTTTCCGTTTTCTAGATGCATATCTATTTTTTCTTGAAGCTCAGGGGTTTTATAAAGGTCATCGAAGGACATCCACCCACCGTGAATGTTGTTGGGGTTATTATTAATGTAAAGATTGAAGCCCGAATTATAAGAAATAGGTATAAAGCGTCCAAATGCTCGGTAATTTCTATATGTCCACGGTGCAATGACGCCGGCCATGACCAGCCATATAACAAGACCGCTCGTCACTGATTTTTTCAAGTCTTTTGTGACAAGCCAGTCGCTGAGCCCCAGTATAACTGGATAGGCCATATAAAACGGCTTTGTTAAGGCGCATATACCCGTTAAAACACCTAAAACGATAAGCCGCTGCCAAGACGAACGCATAGCACACTGAACATATATGAGCAGTGCCAGCAAAAAAGCCATAATCACTTCTGTACCCGTTGTATTGCAGTAAGCAATATGATGCGGTAAAAAGGAAACAAAGGCCATAGCCGCCAGCGATAGCTTTTCACCATTTTCACTGCCTCTTGTAAATTGGAGCACAATCCCCCAGGTCAGTAAAATGGTCATAGCACTATATACGATATTCAGCCACTTTGCCAGTGCAATAGATGCGCCCCCACCTAACTTGAATATAAGCCCCAGTGACCATGAATAAAACATACCCTGAAAGGCGATCGGGGCCCCCTCATATGTAAAGCCTTTTCCTTCATAGATATTTTTAGCAATTCGGTAATAGGCATTAAAATCATATAACTGTTCTGTTGGAATGGTTCTTATCCACCAGACGCGTGCCCATACGCCTAGTAGAATAATGAGAAAGGGCAAAACTGTTCTCATTACAGGTTTTTCTCTAAACCAACTCAACTTATTGCTTATTTTATTCATAGTTTTTGTATCCTTATCTCTTATTTTATCTTTTATAACGCTTCAGTCGTTCCCATAAAACTTATGTAGGTTGTCTTAAGTCTATGTTACGCTTTTTTGAGCACCTACAGCTCACATTCCTTTTCACATTCTTCTACACCTTATACTGCAACAATTTCACCATTAAATGTCACACACATCCATATAATACTTAGATGAATAATCCATTTCTCTTCTTATGCAGCTGAAACCACCATGAAAAATTCACGTTTTTCATTACTCCCTAAAAATTAAGCGGAGCTTTTCAAAAGTTCATCGTCTTGCTGAACATGAAATAGGCTAGGGTTTTACTAACAATTGCAATTTCCAGTTTTAGTATACCTTTTAAGTTTGAAAATTTAAAGAGGAACCGCCAGTCCCGCCTTCCCTGTACGTAAAAATCCAGCAGGCCTACATGTTTTCACACTATACCTGCTGGATTATATTTATTCATTATTTAACCTGCGTATTTGTATCAGTTGTGCACTGCCTTACATACCAATTACGAGTTCTGCTTCAAATAAGTCTTCTGAAAGTTCGATACCAAATACAAAGACATCATCGCCTACTTCATAGTCTAATATACTGAAAGTCGCACCTTCTTTGAAGCTGACCGTCCAGATTTGACCTGAGTCATCTTTTACCTTTAGTAAATTGGCTGTCTGGTAAATTTCAACGATTTCTGCCTTGAATTTCACTTTCTCAATTACCTTATTCATGACGAGTGTGTTTGCCCCCATGCCGTCCATTTTAAGGGTTACACTCTGATTTAGACGCAGGTCATAAATTGAACCACCTGACTCACCACCCTGTAAGATGTACTCCATATCATCTTTTAAATCAATGGTCTTCTCAACACCTTCTGTTGTTTCAACAAGAATCTGAGGTGTCTCACTGATTAGGATAGAAGTAATGGTTCCTGATACTTCTGAACTCATGCCTGTAGACTCTACTTTAACGACCCTTCCATACTCAAGTGTTACCTTGATAATGTCACCCTTTCGGATGCCTTCATCCCCTGAAATGACTTCGATTTCTTTCTCTAGGACTTGGTCAATGTATCCGCCCTTTTCAAGCTGAACACTGACAGAACTGCCCACTTTAAAGTCTGTCGTTCTATTTAGAACACCAGAAGTTTCACGCTGAGGTGAGTAGGCTTCAACCTCTCTTAACATGAAACCTTCTGCACTGAGAATCAGTTTATCGCCATCGTCTAAGTCCCGAAGCTCTACGGTCTCACCGTCTTTCACGATAACAGCAGATTCATATGCTTTATAATATTTATTGCCATCATTTGTCGATACCGTAATAACGCTATAGGTACCATCTTCATCTGTCAGCGCGTCTGAGCTGGCTTCAAATTTTCCTTCTATTTTATCGAACTGTTTGTTGATAATCAGTTTGATTAAATCACCATCTGTCTCTTTGACGGTAACATCCATGCCCTTGTTCACATCTTCAAGCTCTACATCTGAACCATCGCGTGTGATTTCAGCATTGCTGCCATCATAAACATGCAGGTTTCCACCACCATCACGTACTTCGATGATTTCAAGATCATTATGGACAATGGAAACAATGGCTTCGTAAGTTTTAGTTCCCGTCGCATCCACATCCACACTATCTGTGCTATCTGAGTTTGAGTCATCTGCTGGCACAATTTCACCGCTTAGAACACCGTAAGAGCCCGAAAGTAAAATGGCAAGTACTTCACGCGTTACAACCTGCTTAGGGTTAAAATTGCCCTTGTCATCGCCCTTGCTGCTGATGACATCGTTTTGTATCAGTAGATCGATGTAAGGCGCAGCGGCACTTGTTATTGAAAAGGCATCTTTATAATCAAAGCTGATAATACGCTGGAGATCTTCTTTGAGAAATGCATTCAGTGTTTTTCCCAGGAAAACAGAAGCTTCCATTTTTGTAGCTTCCGCCAGCTCACCCTCAATAACGAAGCCCTTTAGCTCATCAGGGTGAATAATTTCATTTTCAAGAGCATACCCGACAGCAGCCCATGTTGTTTCGCCATATGGTGCCAGCGTTTTAGGAATTTTTGCGCCGTCTATTGTCGCGCCAAACTTCATTGCAAGTACATCACCTTGAAGCTTGTCAAACTTCTCAGCGGCACATACCATATTGTATATGGTTGTAATCACTTCAAGCTTTGTAGCAGCTTGCGCCGGCTTGTAGGTTGCATCTGAATACCCTGGCATAATATCATTCTCAACAACTTTTATTATGTATGGCATTGACCAGTAATCTTCTGGGACATCGGTAAAGAGTCTGGCTGCAAATGATGCCGGTACGCCCACCATCATTATTGTCATAAGGCATATCGCTATTACTTTTTTAAGTTTCATATTCACGTGCGTTTTCAAGACTTAGCCCTCCATTCTATATACGAATTCAGATTGCACTAAATTCTACTCTCATTATAACAAATAGTTTTTCCATTCTCGTTTCAATGTGATTACAAATTGAAGACAAAAACCTTGCTCAGCACATAGTTCATAATGATTACAAGTACCACCATGATGTATTTTGATATCAATTCACCAACGCCCACACCCTCAATTAAAATCATCAGCCCAACCATTTCCATGATCCAAGTGCTGATCCTGGATAAAAAAAATGCTAAAAGCTCTCGCAGCACTTCCTTTTGCCCCTTTGTCTTAGACTGAAATACATAATGTCTATTGGCTGCGTATGCGAAGATTACTGCACAAATCCAAGCAAGTGATGTTGCCAGACTATAGTGGAGCCCGACTTTCAAAAACAAGGTATAGCTGCTGATATTAATGACGGTTGTCATCACACCACAAACAAGATATCTGCCGATTTCATTTTTCAATTTGTTATGGAGCGCCCAGTTTTTTAACCGCTTCATTATATCTCCTTCATATAAAAGTGGGCCATTTAATTTATCACTTAAGTCTGTATATAACTTTTTCATTGTCAGATATACCAACAAGCAAGCATATCCCGCTTTCTATTTATTGTCTGCGTTTAGAGTTCAGAAATGGAACACCTCGAATTTTCTCTTTTATCAACACTCAGACTCATTTTTTTAGATAATCTCAAAACTAAAAGTCTCGATCCTCTTTCTGGTCTCCATTCGTCTGCTTGCTGATTATGTAAAGGGGTCTGTTTCGTACTTCTTCATAAATTCGAGCTATATACTCACCAATTACACTGATTTGAATCATAATGATTCCGAAAAAGAGCAGGAGGATTGTAACCAGAGAAGTCCAGCCTTCAACCGCATGGTGGTTGAAAACCACCTTCATGACAATCCAGTACACCAGATTTAAGAAGGCAAAGAGGGCCGTTAAAAAACCCATGACACTAAATATCTTAAGGGGTTTATACGAGAAAGATAAAATGGCATCGAAGGCCAGCTTAAAGAGCTTGAAATAGTTATATTTTGTCTCGCCTGCATGACGCGCTTCCCTATCATACTCAACATAGGTTACGTTGAAGCCGACCCAATGTGTGAGACCTCTAAAAAAGCGGTTCTTTTCATTAAGGCTGTTTATTTCGTCAACAACCCGGCGGCTTAAAAGCCTGAAATCTCCTGTGTCTAGGGGGATTTCTGTGTCGCTTAGCACCTGCATAACTTTGTAAAACCACTTGGATGTCTTTTTCTTGAGCCAACTTTCCCTGTCCCGCTTTTTTCTTTTAGCGTAGACAATATCGTAGCCCTCTTTGAACTTTTGATACATGTCAACAATCACTTCAGGCGGATCCTGAAGATCAGCGTCTATAATAACAACCGCTTGACCGCGTACACTTCTAAAGCCGGCGGTATTGGCCATTTCATGCCCAAAATTTCTTGAAAAACTCACGTAACGTACACGTGCATCCTGCATCTGAAGTTTTTCAATTTCCTCTATGGTTTTGTCAGAGCTTCCGTCATCAACAAATAGAATTTCAAAGGAACTTGAAATTTGCTCTAAGGCTTCAGATAGCCGTTTATACAGCGGACCGATATTTTCTTCTTCGTTATAGGCAGGCACCACTACCCCTATATCTATCTTTTCCACTTCAAATGCGTCCTTTCAATGTCAAATATTCATGATTGAAGGGTGCATTACCATTTGTAATATGCACCCTTCAAAATTATATCATATGTTGCTTTGTATTGGTGCGGAAGTCATTAAACAGCAGGTTTACTGCAAAATTTAATTTGTACATATATGTTATAGTCGTATTCCTTCTGCACCACAATTGGTTTTATAGTCCACCTTTTACGCAATGGATTTTGAAACTCCGACCAGATGAGCCTTTGACAATTTAGTCTTAGTATGAGGCAATTCCTCATTACGCCTGCTAAAAGAGTCTATGGTGCTGCCAGTAGGGTTCCGAGTCATCCACTTGAATACATTGTATATCTTGCTTGATAACACCATTGCTATAATGGGCCTCAAAGACTACATCAACCGTCTGGGTTTTCCAGTCCATCATTGATTCGTACCAGAGTGTGCCTTGCCAGCGCCCTGGACTTGTTTCATTCAAAGATACAGCTTTGTCTGAGTGCCCCTGTATGTAGGCAGTCACTCGATTACAAGTTGTTGTTGCTCCAGATTGTGGGACTGTAGTGATCGCACTTAGAACAAGCTGTTCACCTGGCCAAAAAGTTTGTGAACTACGGGGCAAGTCGTCGGTTTCTGTCTTTGACTGATTAAACAATCTGCGGTTTTCCGCCCACTGAGCAGTATGGTTTACGGCACCTGACACAGTGAGTGGTTCCGCACTGAATTGCCCTATGGCCTGTGCACTTTCTCCTAGGGGATCGACTGCCCTTATACGAATATCGTAAACCTTTTCTTCTACATTTTCAGTAGATACTTCCATAATCTTTCCCGCTGTGTCTGTGATCGCTACTCCACTTATCTCATCGATCTGCATCCATGTAGAGCCACCATCTTCAGAAAGGTCAACTTTAACATAAAGCGGATCAAGGTCAGGGTCTTGAACACGATACTGGATGATGACATCATCCCCTTCATAAATAAAGTCTGGACGAATATTTTCAATCCAGACTCGGGGCGGTTGGTTAGGAATAAACATAAACGTATCTATATAGGATGCGCTGTTTCCATTTGCCGTAGATGCTGAAAATACAGCGTCATACACCCCTTCTGACAGGGCGTCCAGCTGAGGGTTGTCAAATATGTAGGTGTTTGTCCAGTTTTGCTTGTCTCCTGAAATCGCGGTTTTTGTCAGCGCTACATCGATTTGCTGTGCGCTGCCGCCATATAGGTCATCAAAAATACTGACTATACAGGAATCAGCATAAATACTGGTTTGGGCTGTCAGTATGGCTGTCGTTCCTTTTTTGATTTCGTAAGGTGAAATTTCACCTGTTAAACTTAAAGGCGTATTGACATTGAGTTTTAACAACTGTGAACGTACTGCCCCATCAGCGGCGCTTGCATTAACTGTCACATCATAATAATCTCTGTCCGCTTTAGAACTTGGCACTGTGTAAGTTCCTCGATATGTGCTGTTCATGCCATCTTGACTGACTTTTGAAAGGGTAACATTCGTTCCGTCAACATTGGCTATGACAGAAGCCATTGATTTGTAAGTGAAAATATCTGCTGTAATCGTTGCCGTACTTCCTGCGGGTACGCTTGTTGGATAAGCAGGGTCAATACTGGCATTTAGGATAAATGGAGAACCGTTAATTTCAACGTCTACTATGTCATAGTCAGACCATGCCCCTTCAAGGTCTTTTACGGCTAGGGCAAACTGATAAGCCACACCATTTTCAATCGGCAGTGTTCCGCTGTACTCCGTCCAAGTTGGTTCTAACGCTTTTCGGTAATAGTACTTCTTATCGACAATCCCCTTGTCTGCTCTTGATATAGAGTGGTCGAGGTCATATGAACCCCCATCCCCTGATACGAAGTTGAAAGTGCCATCCCCTTGTGGGATGATTGCGACCTTTTGAACAGCGATAGGCGGTCTGTGTGCAATAACGGTTAAGGTGGTATTGTCTTTGTTCCAGTAGTCAAATTCATCAAAAATATTCTCGTCTTGTACCCTTGCTCTTGCTAATATTTTTCCTGCGCTATTAATCGGCACAGGTTCAGTGAAATCATTTGGAAGGGTAATAACTGAATCCGTATTGTCAAAATAGCCTGGCACTACTTCTGCATCTATTCGCATATCCTTGATTGGGTCGCCCTCATAATCAAGCACAGTTCCCCCAACATCGATGCTATCACCGACTTGTATTAGAATGGTTTCATCTGTACTGTAATCTGCGTACTTCTGAATAATTGCATCTATTATGGTTGAATACACCCCACGCGCGGTTAATCCGTATGCGGGATTTTCAGAGGTAAAATCATAGATGCTCGAAAATGATTTTGTGTTGTAGGTGTTGTTTAGGATGTATGGAGTGTTAAATACTTTTCCAAAACTATTTTTAACACCTTGTAAACCTAATGACCCTGTGTTTGATGTGCCTTTGCCATAGACAACACCATTTTTATCAACATATACAATAGCTTGTGTGTTTACGTCTGCCCCTCTAACATTAGAGGTGATTTTTTTGTTATTTACATAGAGGTCACCGTCTATGTCTACTAAGGAGTAGTTCGCTAACACAGAAAGCGTATTATTTGTAGCATAGGGATATTGTGGTAATGCTCCAAAATAATTTGTAGATTTATCAATGTATTTTCTATCTGTGTAAAACAAACCCTGCCCATATGTTTCATAATGCGTAGCACTATACTTAGCGAAGCTTAAATCACCTAAATCATTAAAATACTTCACAAAATGGTCAGTAGCAATGGTTGGAAACCACTTCCACGAATAATACGTCTTTCCTTTAGACGTAGTATAAGAGTATTCCCCATATCGAGCATAGACTGATGTGTCTGGCTTTAGTAATGCGTATTTTCCACTTTGGTCTTTAATAATAAAAATATCATCTTTCAACAGACCAAATGAAATTTTCACATCTCTATTTATGGTTTTATCTCCCCAATCTTCATCGTTATAATAAAGACTAGAAAGGGCATGTCCTTCGTTCACTGACGTATGATAAACTGCATCAATACTGTCAATATCAAGTTTAGTATAAGAAAATGTCGAAACATAATCATTCATCGTTCCTTTTGGTGCAATATAATAAACCTCGCCCGAGGTAGTTTCAATGACTGAAGCTTGTGAGTAAGTCGTTGTATAAGAATTAGCTACATCAAATACTTTTCCATCGATTGTGACACTGCCAGAAGCGTTTATTGAGCCTGACCCATTTACATTCAGATTAGGTGGCGAAGAAAACTCGTCAAAATGATAGTCCCAATAACAAGTAAAATAGATTATATCACCTGAATTGGTTCTTACAGGCTCCGAAGTTGTCTGATAGCTTGTCCCTACATTGTCTCTTCCGATTGCAATATTCCGACTGGCAAGACCATAAGTACCCGATGTTTTAGGTGAAAGTTGTGTAAAACCACTTTCTGCTAAATCGAGTTCATAGTCACTCAGCCTTGCATCAACACCTTGATTGTAATAAACATCAGTTGCAGTACTCAAATTATATATTTCATTGCCATATTCAGTAAGGGCATATAAACCACCCGATAATGGAAGTCTTACATCCACACAATCAGGTGCAGTCGGTTTAAATTCTCCCCAAAAATCACTAATACTGAAATAGATATTTTTAAAACCATAGGTATCTGTCAAAGTTTGTTTCATTGCATCTGTCATAAAGAAGTTTTCACCATTTGCGATGGCGAATACTAGGTACTTATCATTCGTTGATTCGCTGTATTTGGACAGATACGATTCAATATTGAGTGTTTTGTATTCCCCATCTGTTTCACTTAATAAAGTACCTGGTGTCCAATCGGAGACATATCCATCACCATAGTCCCAATCAGGATACACATGTATTCCTGATATATCTAATCGTCCAATATTCGCCCCATCGAGTCTACTCGGTTGATTATGATGTAGCCAGTATTTGTCACTTTGCGAACGATTTGCTACGGCTGAACCATAAGGATAAGTCTTTGTATCTGACATTAAGTAGTCATTTGGTGCATTATAAACATCTACAATGACCCTATCTACATCATAAGCTTCGCCATCTGATGCCCAACTTGAATCAACTCGCTTAATTTCAGCATACGCATCAGGATATGTTGGAAAATCAATCATATCTTTAACTGTACCGTTCCTCGATTCAGCAATATCAGACACTTTCATGGTTGGATTTTCTAAATATGAATAAGCACCTTCTCTGTAATGCTCATACCACTTCCAGTGAAGGAAGACATTCCAAATTCGATTCCATGTAAAGGTTTGTATCTTTTTAAGTCCTGCTGACAGCAGATTGATTCCCGCAGCATTAATATTAATATATTCTGCATTGAGCTTGATTTTACGCTCGTACAGTTCCTTGTTGAGTCTGTCCATCTGTGTTAGTAATTTAGAGGTATTCTCACCGTTTTCATCGGTAATAAAGACCACATCCACCTCTTTATCAAGGCTTGCTGTAGGTGAAATGATTGGGGCAACATTATCCACTAGACATTCTTGTTCATCTACTAAGCCGTTCACTGAGCTGTCTGTAAGGTAGTCACTTGATGAAAGCGCACTTTTAATGGTCTGTGTATCAGGAATAATCTCTGTGACCTCGCTGTAGAAGAAGTACCGTCCCAAGTCACCTGTTCTGAGCAGTTCAATAATTTGACCACTTCCGATTTTAACGGCTGACTCGTCATTATAAGACCCATCATTGTCAGAATCATATTTGTAATACATTTGACGGGTGATTAAGTCGCCATCTGGTGAATAGCTTGTGTCAGCCACTTGGATACTTGCAATGTTGTTATCACTTGGATTTCTAAGTGCCAATGTCATTGGGGCTGTTCCTGCTACGGGTGGCAAGTCAGGCTGAATCGTAATAGGGTAGCTGACCGAATCCGATTGTGTGCCTGTTTCATCAGGATAGGTGCAGTTGGCTGAAATATTCAGCGTCACTTGATAAGCACCTGATTCTTTAAACATAACCCCAATGCGCTCACCTATTTTTCCAGATTTATAAACGATTGAAGATGGACTTTGACCCTCTAGGGGATCAATAGACCATGATACACCAGAATCTATTATTGGATAGTATTTTGAGTCCTCTGAGTTTGAAGCATCAAGCCAAAGCAGTCTATTTTCTTTACGTTGTCCGTCTGTTTGAAAACGTGCCGTGATAGCTTCTATAACTTCAACATCTATGTCCGTTGTATCCGTTAAATTGTCATTATCTTTGACTCTTAAATGAACTTCTTCACTGCCTGTAGACCCTAGAAATACGCCTCGTCCTTGACTATCATTTTTCATTCTTACAATTTCAAAGTTAGACCCCCAAAAGTGATAGTCCACGATTGTTCCGTCTGGATCATAAGACTTTGCACCTGAGAAGTTAAATTCATCCCCAAGGCGCACCTGTGATTTAGCCCTGCCCTTTGCCACTGGTGGCGAAGTGGGAATAATAACAGGATCATTATTTTGAACAAAATCAAGGGTGTGTGTAACAACCAGTTTCTTGATGTTCTTCTGTTCGCCATAATCAAATGGATATTTCATGTTGACTGTCATGGTGAAAGTTGCTGTATTTCCTGTAAGGTGGGAGTCTTTCTTAGATGCGTTCATGAGATAGGCTACTGAATTGTTGCCATATTTAAGTTCACTTGTCGGTGATGCGTTAAACCGCCATACAACGCTTTTTATCTCATTATTACTGAGGATTTGATTGTCAGGCACAAGACTTAGGTTAAAGTTCTGCCAGTCCTTAAAGACAAGTTCTGAGTCGGTATAGTCTAAGCCGTTGTACATGATTTTAAAGGCGGGTTCGACGGGACCCATGTTTACGACTACTGGAACGCTGAGACTTGCTTCGGGTTTGAACTGGTCTTTAAAATAGTTCTGTGCGAAAACGGTCGCTGATCCTTTGAAGTTGAAAGTTGTATCATCACTTACATAGTCGGTACGATTGAGTTCTATATCGAAGGATTTAGTAATGGTCTTTGCAACATCATTAGGTGTTGCTGGCTTTGTCTGTTCTAATACGGATATTTCAGCACTTTCGATGTAACGGCTGAGTACCCATCCATCCAGACAGTATTTATCGAAATCTGGAAATTCGATGATTGCATGTACAGTGACCGTCTTGGTTTCTTCTGTAGTCGCAAAGACAATTTTATCGTCCGTTAGATCAGAGCTATCCACTTCAAATTTGATGGTTGGTTCTTTAAATGGAATAGGTGAAGTGTTAAGTGTCCTGTAATACTCTTTTGTCCCTGTGGCATTTTCGTAAACCGTTCTAACAGAACCTTGCAATCTAAGTGTGGATGGGGTTTGAAAAATAGTATATTTTTTTAGGGCATCCACCGCACTCTCAATAGGGTTTGTAACATACTGCCGATTTTTATTGTGGTATACATCATAAACCGTCATATCAAAGTAAGTATTCCGATTATCTATGGTAATGGGTGCTTCTGTCAGCATGTACTTATCAAGTGGCTTTAGAGATGCGATATCCTGCCATGACGAATCTGCTTCGGGTGGTGTAACATAATTTTTATCATCATAAGTTGAAAGAAAATCGGTTGTTCCTGGTAGGTTGGGATAACGAGAATTGGTAACGCCAATACCATTTCTTGTATAGCCTAGATAACGGTATTCACCTTTCCCATCAGTACCGCCCTCAACATATTGATAATCTTCACGACCAAAGTATGTGACTCTATCATCGCTTGATTTTGTATACACCAGTTTGTCATAGTAATAGAGAATGTTGACGTTAGCATAAGTATTAATTTCATCCCCTATTTTTCCCTTATAGAGACTCAAGCCTAAATAATTTTGCAACTTTGTTTTGGTTTGATCATAGGTGAATCCGTCTGTATCCATCCACTGTCTGACCAAATTGCCTAAGTAGGTTTCATCGACTGCAAAACTGACCGTATCTTTTGTAGGAAATCCCTGTAGTGTTCCAAAGAAAAGTGCCACAATCAAAAGAATGGCTAAGACTTGCTTTCTATTTTTGCCCATATAGTATCACCCCATATCCGTTTATTATTTACGTGTGATGCCAAATTGCCTAATGTACTTGGCATAGACCGTATGAAGCCATGTGTTTTCAAATTCTTGGCTGTCAAAGAAATCCAGTCTTTCCCCTTCTTCTCTAGGGCAAACCCTCGCTTTCAAATAGCTGTACATCATGCCTGCATATACTTTTGCGCCATCATTAACGTATATTCCATCACAGACACCATATAGAAAATCAGCATAGGACTGGTCTACATACTCGATGGACTTATCATATTCAGACATTGCATTTCCCCATCTAGCCTGTGACCCTTCTGTACCGTCAAAAATGTAGTCGAACTGTTCATAGTTTTCATTTGGAATTAAACTGTAAAGTTCCCATTCTTCCTGTATGGGGGTCTTGTTTTTATCAAAGTCCACGTGTCCATGTTTAACATACAAAATATCATCTGCACCTGTCCCTTCCTCAAAACGGAAGGAGTATGTGATTTTTTCGTAATCATGATTACTTGAAATGAACATGTTAATTGCATTTCCATAAACTCTAGGAATGTTGATACGCATATCATTGACATAGGCATTGTATGTCAATACTTTGAGCGTGTTAAAAAACTCACCATTCGTCAGTTCATCCATATTGATTAATCTGCGTTCGTGGTCATAACCCACTTCAAAGATAAATTGTTCTTTGTCTGTATCGAAATACCACCCTTTTCCTAGATTTTCTTGATAATCGTCCTCTGTATCAATAAAAATAACATTGCCAATCGTGTCATCTGTTGTATAAAACGATTCTGGAATATCCTTAATAAGCTGAATAAATTCTTCATCTGTCCAAAGACCATCATTCACATTAAAGTCAGATGGTTTTTTTATACTTACACCCCATTCAGTTTCCCACTGAATATCACTTGATGAATCAACATTTGTCTCATTAGATACCGATGAATCACTTTCAACTGTCTTTGATTCTTCTGCACTTTCTGATTCGGAATTTTTGCCATGCTGTGCCTTGTAAATTGCCATTGCGTTAGACAGGATCACTTGACGTTCGCTTTCTGTCATATCATTATGGAAATCCCATGATACGCCTTTGAGTAGTCTCATTTGAAAAGCTGTGTAAATGATATTTTCTTCATTTGTTGTTTCTTTCTTATATGCATCTGATGCGTCCTGTATTTCAAAACCCAAACCCTTTACTAGGCTTTTAGTGTATTCCAGCTTTGAGACCGAACTCGCAAAACTTATATTTGAAGAAATAAGTCCTAGTGCGAGTACAAGTGATGTTGTTGTCTTTAAGCAGTTTTTTAGATTGATTGATTTATTCATGGGTATTCTCTCCTTTATATGGGTTTCTTTCATAGGAATATATACAGAATTAATCTGCTTACTTTTAAGGTCATAGTGTGATCTTCGTTTACATAGAATATCGCCCTGTTTTCTTATCATCACTCACAGGTGGAACAACTTAAAGAAAATGGGTATATCAAACGCTCATACATCATTTCTGTCACTGATATCATACTGACTCCCGCAAATATCTTATTCATGTTTCAAGCCCCCTTGTCCCATTCTGCCTATCTCTATAGCTTTCATAATGATTCCATGATCTGACATCCCAAAATTCGATGTAATTACAGCACATCTCCACTACGAATATATGCGAATTAAAAATACTATCTTTTTATAATTTGGTTATAATTTACATTTTAGAGTATATCATAAATTAACTGTATATTCAGTAAGAGATCACAATAATTATCTTTTCTAATAACAACCTCATAGCATCCCTCTGACATATCCAGAAAATCCACATAGTTGAAGTCACCCAAGTTCTCGGGGGTGAAAATGAACCACTTGCTGACTATACAGCACTTCTTGAGTGTCAACTGACAGGTATGCCTCCAAGACCTGTAACGAAACGCTTGATATACACTTACGACTCTGGGAACAACTGGTGTGTTGAAATCAAAAAAATAAACCCGTCTGCATTCATAAGCAAGACGGATTTGTTTTGGATGATTTCGGCGGTATACACGGTTATACATTTTCTTTACACACCATATACTTAAGTGAAAATTAGTAAGAACAACATAAAAAAAGCCATACACCGTCTTATCAACGTCTGTATGGCTTTTATTACTTTATTAAATTACATAGACCCAGTTCTTTTATCAAGAACGACTTCGAGTAAATTCACCGCTCTTTTAGACCATCTAATACAAGCTCCATCTGTATATCCCCTCTCAAAACTCCATAGACTCAATCCGATTTCTTCTAATCGCTTATTTTAGGATGGGCGCCGACTATTTCGCTTGATAAATCCAAACTGTGTCTCTGTCAATTTCATGCTTTAAGTCCGAATCGGTGATGCTTTCGTAATGGATCACATCTACAAAATAGGGAAATGGACTTTGTGTATCAAGATAATACTCAGCTTCATCTATAAGCTCTATTTCTACGCCCGCACCCTTTATAACAACATCCACGTCGGAAGTATCACTAAAATCACCACGTGCTCTGGAGCCAAATATGCCTAAAGCAACTATGGCTTTGTGCTTCTGTGCAAATATTCGGATAAACTTAAGATCATCACTTGAGAGTCCGTACATCTGGGTTCTCCTCCAAATTATGCAACACGTCGTTAATGGCTGGATTAAAATCAACGAGGATTCTTTTTATATAGTCTTCCATACCCGTTAGTAGCAGGTACTCGTGTGAAGACTTATTTCGATAGTAAACACCTTCTATGAGAGTGCGTGCTAATGCTTCTGATTCAATCACACCTGTTTTATAGCCATGTTTAATGGCTGTGGTGCTACCAGAAACACGACTATTGGGGTCGATTTGAAGCGCATAGCAACGAACCGTTTTCCATGCAAGTTCAATGGCAATCTCATGAGTTTGAATAACAGATTCCATTAATATATCCGTAAACTCACTTGGCCCTTCGTCTTGTGCTGTGTAAAGACGATTAACACGGTCTGTTGCGTTTTCAACTGCCTTTTTGAAACTCTCAAAAAGTTTATGACACCGATCTATAGAGGAACTTATCTGCATAAAAGATGACCTCCTTATTCCTATTTAAATATACATTATTTTCAGCTATTTCCTTAATTATAGCACATTCGCACCCGTACACCGGACTCTCCGATATCTTTCAGATCTCGGAGTAAGGTATGATGCTCGAAATCATAGATTTCGATCGTATGTGCCCGCCGGGCAGTCAGGAAGACACTCTACTCCCTGCGGTCGTGGAGTAAGGTACGATACTCGAAATCACAGATTTCGATCGTTTGTGCCCGTTGGGCAGACAGGAATACACTCTACTCCCTGCGGTCGTGGAGTAAGGTACGATACTCGAAATCACAGATTTCGATCGTACCATTATAAATAGCAAGCCTTCCAAAATTTATTGGATAAGCTTGCTTATTGTTGGTTTAATATTATTTCAAAAAATGAGGAGCACCCACCCCAACTGGTATATGTTGTATACTAAAAAGCGCGATTTAGCATAAGCGAATTAGGCAGGTGCAATGCTATTTTAACATATCTTTTAATTCAGAAACAGGGACTTTAGTCACTAGTTTCATAATTTTTATAAAATTCTATTATTTGGTAAGTTATTGCCCGCATAGATCAAAATAATATCTAAATCAAAGTTATTTAACAATTTTATCAATGTGACAAAACCCAGTAATACCAATAGCTGATCCTGACGTATCAATCACTTCATCTTTTATTTGTCCACTTCGTTCTGCTATGAACACTTGATGTATTTCATCTGTACATGCATAGAGCATGCAATTCATAAGTCCTAGACCGATTTTTTTTAATGTGTTCCGTGGCATACTAGGAATTTCCGCTTATGTACCAGGTATATTTCGGAACGCACATTTCGGAACGAATGTTTTGGAAAAACATCGTACTCAATTAAGAATTCTATCAAGTTTTCTAAACACAACATCAAATAGCAATATACCAAGCAGGGCACCTGAAGTGTCAATCAGCACATCCCTTATCTGCCCACTTCTACCATCAATAAACAGCTGATGGATTTCATCGGAACACGCATAAGCAAAACAAATCAATATCCCCACGCCAATTATTTTCATACTTGTCTTTGCCTGTTTATCACGACTCAGTGCTCTGTAGACCAACATACCCAAGATAAAGTATATGGAAAAATGGGCACTCTTTCTAATGATATGGTGCAAGCCATCTACTGAAATAAATTTCGTTAATCCCAAGTGGTCAAATGCACTGAAAATTATAGTCGTAATCGACCCACTCATGGCCCCAGAAGCTGTTTCCGGCTGGGCCGAAAACCAGAATATGACGCCCATCCAGCACAAAACGGGGAGTTTATACTTAACAAAATCATCCATGTACTTCATATTTTATAACCTTTCATATTCCCAAGTGCATTCCCAAGTGTACCTAGTACGTTCAGAAATGATTTTGTGATCACCACGTGCTCTCGATCCAAATATCCGAACCTTTTCAATACATTGAGAATAGGTATTCAACACACCGAGAACACACTCAAATTCATCTCTATTAAGTCCAAACACCATTTCCATCAGCATCATCTCCATACCTAATTATAGCAAAAAATAAAGTAAATCTCATTGAAGGGATTGAGTAGAACCTCTTCGGTGATACTAATAATAATTAGAAGCCTAAAATCAGACCTCTGCGCAGACCACATTAATACTTCATCTTCTATAATAAAAGAATATACCATAGGAGTACTGTTATCTTTGGATTTGGATTTATTTCAGTTCAAAAACTGCACTAAACCATTTCCCAGTAATTTATCATATTATTGTTTAAAATAAAACCACAACCCACTATATATACTTTAATATTTTACTTTTATTTTGTATAAATTGTAAATTACCTATTGGTTTTTATTGGGATTTATAGTAATATAATTACAACAATTTACTTTTTACACCGTTTAATAGGCAAGAGGGAGGCATTACAAATGAACAACTTTACAAACTTAACAAAAGAGCAGGACGCCACTTTAATCCATGAGACCCCTGAGGCATATGATGGTTGTATTATTTGCAATTCTGACAGCAAGATTGTCTCTTTTAAGGACAAAAAGGTTTGCAGGTCTTGTATTTCAAGTGCAATTTTATTAAAATAATCTCGACTTTAAAACAAAGACATGAAATTACCAGCAAAAAAATAGCACTCCAAAATAATCATATTTTGGAGTGCTTTAGCCATCGTTTTATAATATAAGTGCTTCTGCCCAAGTACCGAGGGTTTTACATGATATAAATAACCCTAGGCCGCCTTTGCCATTCTGAAAGTTCGGGCTGCCAATACCCTGCCCACGTTTTCATTTCTTCATATGCAGGATGATCAGGATTTTGCATAATCTCATTAAAACGAATAAATTCTGCAACCCCACCAACGTCTTCGGGTGGCGTTTGTCCGGTGGCTTCTAACAGATAAGGCACTTCATTATCATAGTCTTCAAGTTCACGGATAAACTCAATTTCATGCTCCCAATTATCTCCCATGTCATAGGTGTAGAATATCTTCCTATGTTCTGGGAAAATTTCAGAAAGGGTATGTTCTCTCATAAACATAGCATTTTCATCATACTCAATATCTGCCAAAAATGGCACGAACCTCATAATGACTTTTTGCATAGCCCTGTCATAGACAGTAAAATCATAGAGATGATAATTTCTCCAGTTGAAAACCTGCTGTAATAATCTATGTAGATAGACAAAGTCTATGTCCGCAGGGACAAGCAGCCTGCGCTTAGCTTTATATGTTCCTAAGTCAAGTTTTACCATCAGTTCAAATACGCGACTTTTATAGGCTTGCAGACCCGTAAGACCCGCTAGAGCATCACGCATGGCTCGATAGGGATAATAACTATCGCTGTCTTTATCAGAACAGTTGACAATTCTATGATTGGAACCAGCACCTAAAGTGTCACAGTACATTTTGGATATGCCGTTATACTCATCCCCCACATGAAAAGCGCATTCGCGACCGGCCTTTGATACCCATGAAGCCATTTGTCTACTGCTATTACGGGTAAATGACACTTCTCCAGCCATTTTCATGTAAGCATCTACCATTTCTTTATTGAAATTATGAAATAAAAGAGTGTTTCGAATAGCGGATGTCATTTTTTCATCAATGTTTTTAAGGTCCTTACGTTTCACCTGATAAACAGCCACAGTAAATTGAGTGGCATTGTTCACAAGAATGAGCATGTCTTCTGCTTTCCTATTTGTCCATACAGTCGTCCAGTTTGCGGTCCAGGCAAACAAGGGATCAATTGTGTCGTCAGTCGGTGACGGTTTGAGTTTGAGTGCCTGGGACAGTTTCTTTGTTAATGCGATTTGCATGGTTATCCCTCCAAAATGCTGGTATGTAAATTGACTCTTGTGAACATATTGAACTTAATTCAATCATATAAGCATATTCTCTACATTTTCCTTTAATGTCTCACTAAAATCTTCTAGATCCTCTTTTGTAATCACACCATCCCTGATTAAATCGACAATATCGAATATCATCTTTGACCTCGACAAGCTTATAATCACGCCTGGCTTTTTCTTATCTGTTCTAATTCTCTTTTCCAAAGCCCAGAATTTAGTGGATGCAGGCCGTTCGTCTTCTAGTAAAGATACATATTCTGAAGTAAGTCTCTCCATGTACGTCTCTTGCCATAGACCAACTTTCTCTTTAAAGAGTTTCCAGTCTCTTTCTTCCACCCTACACCTCCTTAATGATTTTTCTTCATATACTTCTATCTGGTTCTACCAGCATCTAACCTAATCGTTTTTAACATTATAAATTTCGATTCCCACACGTTCAATAGTTCCTATGTGTACCTGG
This sequence comes from uncultured Acidaminobacter sp., assembly GCA_963676345.2. Classification (GTDB taxonomy): domain Bacteria; phylum Bacillota; class Clostridia; order Peptostreptococcales; family Acidaminobacteraceae. The sequence goes on along the minus strand of CAXXTS010000006.1, from coordinate 238,028 downwards.
TACACATAGGAATCATGACCAAAATAGGCTGCTATGCCATTTTTTATTAATCATCTATTAAGCCCCTTTTTGAATCACCACATATTGTGCATCAATAATTGCCCGAAAGCTTTTATTTACCCGGTTATAGTCCAGTACATCTACGCGATAGGGTAAGTCAGATGCATCAAAAGCTTCTTTAAATATACTTATTCTTTTCAAATCAATTTTCTGAGAAGAAACAAGGGCTAAATCCAAATCAGAATGAGATCGATTGCTCCCTTTTACCCTCGATCCGAAAGCCCTCACTTCAATTTTGGGTACATTCTTAAGTAAGATATCCTGTATCAAGTCCAAATGTCTCTTTTCAACGTTCATCGGATCGCTCCAATACCTTTACTAACCTCTGCGCATCACTAAGGAATGGGGTAATTACATCATAGACCTCATCTGCAGTTTCCTGATTATAAGTATGTGATGTTAAGTTTCTTGCCTGATGATAGTGTATCCATTGTTCTACATCATCAATTATCAAGTACTCTGCCGACATTCTAAAAAGACCCCGTCTCGATAGTCCTTCAACTTCAGATTGACCTACGTTATATGCAAGCCAACGCTTCATATATTTCCAACAAAGCTCATAAGTGGATTCAAAATTTTGAATAGCGCCAGCACGCAGAGCTTGTCTGGTTACTGCATCAAAGGTTTTCATATATTCTGTGTCATTCGTCCTATCAAGAACAGCTTCAAGTAAACTGACTACTTTTTTTAAACTATCTAGTAAAATTACCATTCACACTTTCCCTCCAAAAACTCCAAAGCTTAATACGGTACTTCTTATACGCTTATTTATATTTAAATATCCATCGTAGTCAGCTATTTTTTTAATTATAGCACACTGAAATAGTAAGTCTTAATCTCTAATTTCTCTATGCGTCAAGATATAAGACACGCTACGCCTTACAGTCGTGACGTGAGGTACGATGCTCAAAATCATAGCTTCCGATCGTATGTGCACTTCGTGCAGTCATGAAATGACAAAGACATGCTGTCGGACAGCATGTCTTTGTCATTTCTATATAGAAATTATTCATCGTATCATAGTATGAAAACCGCAAAGCTTCTTTCAAATCACGTATATGCGAACTTGGAATTTCACTAAGCAAAAGAACAAACTTACCCCAACAACTCAAGCAGTTCCTCTTTAGAAAACTGTCCCACACCCATGCCTTCACCACTGAGTATTTCTTCTGCCAGAGCCTTTTTCTTGTCTTGTAGTTTAACAATTTTCTCTTCAATGCTGTCTTTGGCTATGAGTCTGTAGACATTCACAACATTTTTCTGACCGATTCTGTGGGCACGGTCTGTCGCCTGATTTTGAACAGCCACATTCCACCAAGGATCGAAATGTATTACAATGTCCGCAGCTGTTAGGTTAAGACCTGTCCCGCCCGCTTTTAAAGAAATACAAAAGACGGGGGTGTCATCCGTATTGAAGTCTTTCACCATCTGGGCTCTTTTTTTCTTGTTTGTTGCACCCGAAAGGTAGTGATAGCTAATCTTATCCTTATCAAGATTCTGGCGTATGATGTCTAACATAGATGTAAACTGGGAAAATAAGAGAACCTTATGCCCACCTTCTACCGCTTCACGAATGAGCTCTAGGCATGTTTCGACTTTGGCAGAAGCGGTGTTATAATCATCATAAATGAGCGCTGGATCACAACACAACTGTCTAAGTCTTGTCAGTTCAGAAAGAATTTGAATTTTTGACTTTGTAAAATCCTGATCCGACTGTCCCGACAGCATATTCTTGATTCTTTGAACATGGGCGTTATATAGACTTTTCTGTTCGGGGCCCATGGACACAGGCATATTCTCTTCAATCTTATCTGGTAAGTCTGTTAAAACATCCGTCTTTAATCGTCTTAATATAAAAGGCGTTATAAGCTTTCTTAAGCGGTTCATTGATTTTTCATCACCACTTTTTATAACCGGTGACTCAATTTCTTTTTTAAACTTATTATAAGAGAATAAGAATCCCGGCATTAAATAGTCAAACATACTCCATAACTCACTCAGCCTATTTTCAATAGGTGTGCCTGTAAGGGCCAGTTTGAAGTCAGATTTGATGGTTTTCACAGCCTTGGCCGCCTTAGTAGCTTGATTTTTTATGGCCTGGGCTTCATCGATCACCTGAGCATGAAAACAGTGTTCCCTGTAATGGTTTATATCTCTTTTCAAAAGATCGTAAGAGGTGATGACAATTTCATCTGCTTCAAATGAATCGATTATGTGTTTTCTTTCTTTGGCTGTTCCCAGCACCAGAGTGGTTTTAAGCTGGGGGGTAAATTTTTCAAACTCAGCTTGCCAATTGTAAACAAGAGATGCAGGACAAACTATAAGGGTTTTCCCCGCTGCTTTTGCTTCCATTTTTTCGCTTAGGATAAAAGCAATGACTTGGAGGGTTTTTCCCAGTCCCATGTCATCGGCCAGAATGCCTCCAAAACCATTTCGACTTAGGGTCTTCATCCAAAGAAAGCCTGACTTCTGATAAGCCCGCAAAACATCTTTTAGGGGACCTGGCACTTCAAAGTCATTGTCTTCTATTGTCTTCATATTTCGAATGAGAGACCTGTAAGATTTATCCCGATCCAGGGATAGGGACTGATCTTTTTTTAAGACTTCATCCACATAGAGGGCCCGGTATTTGGGCACTTCAAAGTGGCCACTTTTCATCTGTGCATCTGTAACATGAAGTCCCTCTTTAAGCTCATATAGGGTTTGAAGATCATCATTTTCCATTTGAATAAAGTCACCGTTTTTTAACCGGTGGTATTTCTTTTTTGGATTGTATCTCGATAGAATTTCATTCAGTTCAGAACTGGAAAGGTCGCCCGAATCAATGGTTATGGACATCAGGTCACTTTCCACTGAAACCCCTAATGCAATTTTGGATTTCTTTTTAACAGTCATCCTTTTTAGGGCGTCGCTGCCATAAACATGACCTAAAGTCTCCATAGTATCAATGCCAGATGTTAAGACTTCATAGAGCTTGTCTTCATCATCATGAATGGCTAAAATCACATCTCCCACTTCTAGGGTATTAAAGTAAGGAGATACTTTTTCATTGACCAGGTTTTCTTTGAGACTATCCCTTTGAATGCTGGCTCTTGAAAGATTGTAGAGGTTTTCAATTTTTTCACCGTACTTAACACGAATTTCACAGGTGATTGTGTCTTTATCAGGGGCATCTAGGTAAAACTCAAATTTTGCCTCTGGTATATTATAGGCTTCTTCATCAAAACCATCATAGGCCATTTCATAATGATCTTTGAGAACAGGCAATAGGTCTCTTACAAAAACAGGCACATCAGCGTCTTCAATAAAAATAGAGCGATTAGAAAGTCTCCCCATGCAGTTTATGAAATCCCTTATGGGTGCAATATCTTCCATAGCAACACGATATATTTGCCCATCAATAAAATATACATAATGCTTTCGTCCAACGTAGCCATCTAAATAGTTGATCGTCACCCGGATGCCACTAGACGCCCCAGATATGGTCATATTTCTCGGCACTGGTTCATCTGTTATTTGCCATAGGCTTTCTTCATGACCTAGTATGTTCATGGTTAAGCTTGTATCTTTAACACAATCAAAAAAGTCATCCAGTTCTTCTGGACTTAGACTCATGCACCGCATAGCCCTATGACTATAGCCATAATATCTAGACTGGTGATATGTGTTTCTAAGGTAGAGTCCAATAAAATCTATGTACTTCTGGCTCTGCGCATCAAATGCATCCCACCGATGCCTAAAGTCTAAATTTTTACCGTAGTATTTATGGTGTTCATTTTGGATGTCAAAGTATAATTCCCTGATATCCTTAACGACATACATCCTACTTGTTCCAATTTTAAACTCCAGCTCTATACCTGAAGGAAAACACTTGAGCTCAGGCTCTAATTTAACAAGGTCACCCGATGACCCACAAAACACTGGCCCTGGCACGTCATTGGAAACAGTCTTAAAAAGAAGGTCTTTAATAAGCGGTGTCGTTTCTTGCTTGACTTTGGGCTTTTTAGTCTCATTATGACTAGGCTGGCTTAACCATATATCTGTCATGGCTTCAATATCTTGACTGGTGTTTACGTTGTCCTCTAACAAAATGTCGCCACTTTCATACTCATATTCACTTAGATTGTCATTGAGTTCAAGTATAACGGCCACACAGTGTTTGCAAAGTCCCGGATACTGCCTAAAGGCCGGACAATCACAGAAAGGATCTACTATTTCGTCTATCCCAGAATCATAAGAAAAAGAAATGTCGTAAATGTTCTGACCACTGCCCTTTACCATAGCTTCAATGTCTAGGTCCTTGTCCTCTTCCACCACGTCAAGTTCCATAACACGCTGTTTTTTATATAAATCCAGCCCTTTGCTATATGTTTTTGCATTCGTTAAGCTTTTTATATAGGCTTTTGGAATCATTTACTGCCCTTTCTGGATATTCAAGTCACTTTCTTAAAATGGAATGTCAACATCTGAATAGTCTCTTTTATCCGGCTCATCATCATCGTCGTCTATAAATGATGGCTCATCATCTATAGGTGGACCAATTGGAAAACCTGCTGGCGTATAGTCTACAATACATTCAAGTCCATACAAACCGCATAGATATTCTTCATACTCTGCTTGTGTCCAAACATTTGGATCCTTTTTTGACGCCTTCTTCTTTTTCCTTGTTCCTTATTTTGCACACATGTGCATTTAGCCTTTCATGTTCCGAATCGTACTAGGTACATTTTGGAATTTATATCACTCACCTTTGAAATTTCGCCTAAAGACACTAAGCATATCACGGTCATTATCAAACTTATAGCCCCGCGATATGGCCCCTCTAGATTTATCATAATCTACATGATTCCACCACACTGCTGCTTTAATGTTCATTTTTTCTACCATTTCAAGGGCGGATGCAATCCAGGCGCCTTTATCGCCTCCAGTAGCACTTGATCCAAATTCTGTGATCATATATGGAAAGTCGCTAAAGTGTCTATTATATTCCCAAAGCATTGGTAAATAGATTTCATCAAAACTACGCCAAGTTTCATCAGGATAATATGTCCCTGTATTGTATCCCGTCAGACCAATCACATCAACATAGGCCTCACCTGGGAAGTAGTTTAAATAACTGTTCCACTGAGCCGATGGGAAATCACCCCAGTTGGGATTCCACACCCATATGACATTCTCAGCACCGGCCTGGTCAAATCGATCATGAAGCCATCTCCAAAAGGTCCTGTACACAGCCGTATCCTTATGGGTGTACATGCCATTATAGCCACACCAATCCCCATTCATTTCGTTATTAGGTCTGAATAAAACCGGTTCATCCAGCATCATAATTCTACTAATAAGCTCATCTATCGACTCGTCATGTACGCCGCTTAAAACTTCGTATAAATAATCCGCATTAAATGCACCATACTTACTGGTTTGATATGTCAACTCTAGAACACGCCCTGAATCTGCAATCATCTGCATCATTTCAAGTCGCGGTAGATACCCTAGATCATAATACTCAAGAATAATATCTAACTGAATACCTGTCTCTGTCTCAATGTTCTCAACGTCATCCAGCATATAGTGGGTGCTTGGGTCAAATATCCCCCAGCTGACAGACTCGTTATTTTCAAAGGTTGTATCGTAATACAGCGCTGTCTTCTCATGTGCAAAGTCTGCACTTTGCATTTCAATTATGCTGGATGCTTCAATTTTCTGTATCTCGTTCTCTCCATCATTAAAAACAAGTCGGTTCATCCACAGTTTTTTATCAATTGGCAATTTGGATGCAATATGTAAGCTCAAGAGAACTTGAGGCTCGACTTCAACTTCTATGTATAGAAATTCTGTATTTAAATCAGGTGCGTATTCTAGTGATTCTCTTGAAAATGAATAGATATGAGCGGGATATCCTTCAAGCTCAACCTTTTCATAAGTATAGGCAGTTGTAAATGCACTCTCCTTAATATTGCGGCTGCTATAGACACTTGTATTGTAGGCATAATGGGGTGTACCGGTTAAATCATCGAGCATAAGTTCAATAGTATTGTCATTATGCTTCATACGGTAATAGCCATCTGTTGCCATTTCTATTTCATATTCATCTAGTACTAAACCTAGATTGACCTGACTAAATCCGATGAGGTCCAGTTGATTGACAGAATGCTCCTGACAGCCCTGCTCTATGCCCTGTTCATTCTCACTTGAAGTAATTTCATCTGTATTACTTTGTTCAGCGTAAGCTGTTGAAGTACTCGTAAGAAGCACCAAGAGGGCTACGGTGACAATAATAATGATTTTGAAAATACTGCGTACGCTCCGTAGCCTTTTCACCTTTGTGGATGCTTTTCTACTTATAGATGCATTCTTCATCGTAGATATTTCCATTTGTTTATAACCACCATTTCGAATTTGTGTTATTCTCGAACAACCCTTTTGCTATCAATCTTATATAGGAACTCTATATTCACCAATTTCTAGAAGAGTCATTTGTAGAAGTTAATCCTTCATGTACTTAATAAATACATAAAAACGGACGAGTCCGTAGAACTTGCATATTTAGTACCCGTTTAACTTAAGTCCTTCCTATTTTATTATTTTTATTGGGGTTGGGCAAGGTTATTATACTAAATTGATTATTCCAACACACGAGTGTCGTCGATATGCAGTAGTGCTGCCTCCGGCAAAAAAAGGTTGATATATATGTTCAGCTTAACATCTAAAAAATAAAGTGGTAAACCCATCTGATCACTCATAGAATGGGTTTACCACTTTTTTAATTAAATACTAATATCTTAGTGTTTTACTTGATTTGTAGCAAATCAATTGGTTACCAATCCCCAAGTGTCTGTAGCATCATCAAAGATATAGGTTTTACCTTCTCCGAGTAGTGCACCCGACTCAGCTTCTATGATGCTGTAGAATGTTATTTCCATTCCGTGTTCTACATCTCTAGAGAAGCTAATTGATAACTGATCATCATCAAGCGTATTTCTTGTAAGGTCAGTAATTTCAATTGCACTATCAGTCGTTACAATAGCTGCACCTGATGTAATTAACGATGCGCCCGAAGTAACTGCAACAGCACTTGGTGTTGTAAGCGTATCAACAATTGTTCTGTCAAAATTCGCTTCAATCCATGTTTTGCTGTGGTGTGTTATACCATTAAGCACGAGATTTGTTGATGCAACATCATTAATTACGATAGTTGATGTGTCATAATCTCCTAAGCTTGCCTCATATGTCGAGCTTGCAGTAGGATTGCTTAAGGTAACTATAAAATTCTCTCCATCATCTGTTATGGTATCCGTTAATGTAGTTATTGTGATGGTTTTAGTAATATCAGATGAAGCAAAGTTTAATGTTCCGCTAGATGCTGTGTAATCGTCTCCAGCTATAGCTGCACCGTTTGATGTAACATAATCCACTGAAGCAGGACCATCACTAATGCCTAACCGATTCACAATGAGTGTAATATCACTGCCTTCATCAACAGAATCTGTAGGTACTGTAAAGGCAAATTCCATATCATCATCTAATATATTTACATTTGCAGTATTATATGTGCTCGATACCTCTTCGCTTCCCGTTGCACTATCTAGTCTCACAGAGAATGCTTTTTCATCTGGTGAATCAATGACACTATCATCCGTTGTATCTATCAAGATTTGAGCGATTGATGACCCTTGTGCAAAGGTCACTTGAAGCGGATCTGGAGCGATATAATCTGAAGCAGTCGCTGTTCCAGGTATGATTGTATAATCTACTGTAACAGCTTCAGATGTATCATTACGTTCCATAGTAAGCTGCGCAGTTTCACCTTCATCAACTTCATCAAGCGTCATGTTGAATCTGATGCCTGCACCTGATGTTACGTTACCAGGTTCATAAATATTTACATCCGTATAATCCTGCGTTCCGAGAGTTGCACCACCCGTTGGATTGGATAGCTCAAGTAAGAGAAGCTCATCATCGGAGTCAGCATCTACATTTGTTGGTATACTTACAGTGACTTCATCAATTCCATCAGCAAAGGTTATGGTTTGTGGCAAAGTCAATGTATAATCACCTGACTCAGCGCTTCCGCCTTGAGTATCGGCATCCAGTGTAACTGTAACAATACCATCTGTTCCACCCGTACGTACAAGTGTCAAGACAATAGTGTCTCCTTCAGTTGCGTAATACATCATGTCTTCAAACGCTATAGCACCAGGTGCTGTTATTGGTGTGGTATCATCATCAACAATAGTCCCTGTGGCTGTTTTCTCTGTTCCAAGCTGACCATTTCCACCTGCTGATGTGAGGGTTACTGTAAAGGTTTCATCACTTTCAGCCGTTGTATCAGGAACCGTGTTAACAGTAATAGCTTGACTAGTAACATTTGCAGCAAAAGTGATTGGGCTTGTCGTCTGAACAGTGTAATCTGTTGTTGATGCACTATTCGTTCCACTTCCAGCTACAGTAAAGTTTACGGTAGCTGATGCAGCTGTATTTCCAGTACGATTAACTGTAAAAGTTAAACTGTTGGCACTGGAATCGCCTTCATTGGCACTTTGCGAAGTCGTTGTTGAATCAAACTGAATTGTACTTGGTGATACAGTATTATCGTCATCATCACGATTTGAACTGCCACCAGAACCGCCTCCACCAGTTGCTCCACCGGTTGTTCCACCGGTTGTTCCTCCAGTTACCGGAGATCTACCTGCGCTGTTTGCTTCTGAAACACTGCCTACCGACTTATTATTCACAATAACTTTACTAACGCCATTCCCAAGTTTAAAGTTTGACGTTCTGACATTCACTTTAATGTCATTCACTTGTATATCAGCATTATCAATCTGTCCCGAACCTTCAATTTCAGCCTTTGCGGCTACACGAAGTGTCTTGATAACCGATCCCAATGGTATATTAATTTTCACTGGAAGTTGTGAATCAACACCAGATAAATTGAGTTGTTGCTGAATATTACTTACAGCTATATCTTCAAATGTTCCTCTTAAATCAATAGCCATATTCACGATTGACGGCTGAACAATTACTGATCTAAAAACAGAAACAGACGGTGGTGCTTCTAGAATTGAGCTCGTTTCTACCACCGAATCTCTAACTGATGAATTGTTATCAGCTACAATACGGACAGGGGCCTCAAAACGGCTGACAACGAGCTGTGACACAATTGTGTTGAAGAGCTTAATCGAGTTCTGACCGCCGCCATAAACAATGAGTCGTCCCTTAATTTCAACATTATCGAGTGTCACGTCACCGTCACCGACTTGGCCACTTATCATCAAGTCACCGTTAATCACCATATTAGAGAGTGTAACATTTGGTTCTAAAACGGATACATTACCTGATATAGTCTGACCATTTCCATCAGTTGAAGCCTCAACAATACGATTGCCTAAAATATTACTTACAAGAGCTAGGGACTCAGCATATGTAATCGGCTGATCATACCCTATTGTTCCATCTGGATATCCACTCATATACTTATTTTGGATCATCCAAGCCATATTCTCTTGACTCCAGTCAGGAATCATCGGGCCATCTGAAAAGGCATTTACAACACCTGTCATGACATTATCCTTACGTGTCATCTTAGCCAGTACCGCAGCAGCCTCTTGTCTTGTTAAACTGCCCATCGGTTTAAAGGTTCCATCTGGATATCCAGAAACCATACCATTCGCGACAGCTTTGGCTATATCTTTATAATATAAGCTGTCACTTGAAACATCTGAAAACGAAACGGTTCCTTCCATCTGATTTCCATATGCCTTATTGATGAGTCGTACAAATTCCTGTCTGGTGATGGGCTCTTCCAGTCCCCAGTCTGATGCCATCGGTGAAAACACTTTGTCTTTTACAAGTGAAATCATTGTACCATATGCCCAGTGCGATTCATTAATATTTGGTGTCATCGCAAAAGCAGGTTGAGACAGTATCATTACCAAAACAAGTAAAATACTCAACCGACGCTTGACACCTTTGTTGATTTTGAGCAAGGTTATTCCTCCTTTCATTCTCACTAACCCCCTAATAATAAAAATAGGGTACTCTCCAATGTATGAAGAATACCCTTTTTAGAATTATAATATCCAAAATTAAATATATCTTTAGAAAAAAATTATATATGCACTGACTGAACTTACAATCATCATAATGAGTACAAGCGGATAACCAAAAATCACGAAATCCCTGTATCGATATCCCCCTGCACCATAAACCATTGTGTTGGTTTGATAGCCATAAGGTGATAAGAAGGATGCTGATGCAGCGAGGGCAGTCATGAGAATAAAGGGTCTCATTTCATACCCAGTTACAGATACAATTTCTATCACAATGGGAAGTGCAATAATAGCGGCAGCATTATTGGTTATCACAGCAGTAAATGCATTGGTTATTACAAATACAATCATTAAGAGTAATATGGGATGAATCCCATTTATGCAGGGTTCTATTATATTTGCAATAAAACTTGCAGTCCCTGTGTTAATTAGTGCTTTTCCAATTGCGAACGAAGATGCAATGAGTATAATCGTTTTATATTCAACCATATTGAGTGCTTCTTTTATTTGTAAGTTATTTGTCAGTAAAAGTACAGCCAGTCCAATAACAGATGTATGCAATATATGTAAATTGAAAACTAAGGCTCCAAGTATTACACCAATAAATGTAATAATAGGTATGGCACTTTTAAAGCCATTTTCCACTTGTTTGCGTTCTTCACGATTAATCACGGTTAAGGCAGGGTCTTTTTCAATAAAGCCTGTTGATCCCTTTTCCGATATCATAAGAAATATATCTCCGAGCTTGGGTTTAATAGATCCAAGCTTGGCTTGTATACGCTCTCCATTACGTATAACGCCTATGACAACTGCATTATACTTTTTTCTAAACTTAAGTTCTTTAATTGAAAGCCCTGGTTTTCCAAGAGGCTGAGTCACAACCGCCTCAATAAGTACTGAGTTGTCTTGATTGAAATAATTGGTTTGATATTGATGATCTGTCTCAAGAACTAAATTGTCAATATTTTTGAGTTCATCAATTTGATCGGTTTGTCCTGCAAATATAAGCAAGTCATTTTTCCGTATCACTTCATCTGGTGTAACGGGAAAAATCTGCATACCACTTCGCTCAATTTCAACTAAATACACACCACTGAGTGCACGTAAGTTTGCATTTTGAACCGTTTTATTTACAATGCTTGAATTCTTCTTAACAACAAATCGAACCAAATGTTCATTGGTCTGTTTGAAGCTACTATCCAGCAACTCGCTATTATCCGGTAGCCTTTTCATATGAAAGAAGTATATGTAAATGAACCCAAAGAAAACACTTGGAAGTGACAATTTTGTTAGTTCAAAAAAACCAAATGGTTTCATTCCAAAGTCTTCAACCAAACCACTTACAACAAGGTTGGTAGATGTCCCAATAAGGGTTAAAACACCTCCAAGAAGAGAAAGGTAGGAGATAGGAATAAGAAGCTTGGAAGCACTCACACCTGTCTTATTTGAAATTCTTTTTACAACTGGAATAAATAATGACACAATGGGCGTATTATTTAAGAATGCAGAAAGCCCAGTGATACTAACAAAAAGTTTGAACGGGTTAAATCCAGCTGGTTTTAAGTGACTAAATTGAGTCATTTTTTGAAAATAAGGCGACTTCTCAATAACACCGGCAATGATGAATAAAACGGCTACTGATAACACACCCTTATTTGAAAATCCAGATACGGTTTCATCTATAGAGATGTATCCCAGAAGTAAAAATACGGCCACAGCCATGGTAAATGTTTTAAGAGGATCATAAACCTCATTAAGTAATAACAGCATCATTACTAGAAGTATTATAAAAGTTAAAAGTACTGCCATACCATCACCCACTATCTAATACATATACCAAGCCTTACAAAAGTATATGCTTGAAATAGAATATATCTCATTACACAAATTTAGTTCTTTCAATGCTTTTTATAGTGAAACTCAATCGCATCTTGCGTATGTTTTTCAATAAACCCATACTCTTTCTTTAGCTGCTCGTAAGAAAGCTCGAGGTTCTCACCACGTTTAAGCGTACCTAATAAAATTTTCTTTACCGTTTCAATCACTATTTTCAAATCAAATAAAACCCCTGCATTTCTAATATACATTAGGTCATACTTAATTTTATTTTCTGGTGTTGTGGAATACTTGCCCATAACTTGTGCAAGCCCTGTTACGCCTGCCTTTACAGTCAATCTGTAGTGAAAATCCGGTATATCCTCTGAAAACTGCTCAATAAAAAACGGACGCTCTGGACGTGGTCCTACAAGAGACATGTCTCCCTTTAACACATTAAAGAGCTGAGGGAGTTCGTCCAGCCAAAATCGTCTTAGAAACCGTCCTAGTTTAGTAACCCGCGGATCATCTTCAGAAGCCCATACAGCGCCGGTTTCAGACTCTGCATCCACTACCATCGACCGGAACTTAACTAACTTGAAAGTTCTATTTCCAAGTGTTGCACGCTCCTGAGTAAAGAATACAGGACGCCCTTCTGTGACTAAAATTACAACAGATACTAATAAAATAAATGGAGAAGTTAATGCTATTCCGATTAGACTTAAAAGAACGTCAAAAAACCGCTTCACAATCATTTTTTCTCTTGATAGATGAAGAGTGTCAACCTTAAAGGTTGGAAGGTCTGAAAACTGCATAATATCTGAATTGAGAATTGCAATTTCAAATGTTTTTGGCACAATGTATAGGGATTTGTCTTGTGTTATACAATGCGTAATAATTCTGTCCTTCACTTCACCGTTTATCTTATCGCTGATGAAAATTTTATCGACTTGATCCATATACTTCAGATATATTTGATCGTCTGGTTTTACAAAGTGTGTTATTTTATCATTCTTGCCTATACCTGATAATATCTTTCTCGTCAGATCAATTTTATCTTCAAAATCCGCAATCACCATAACGCGGCGTGTCCCTTTCATATATCTAAGCAGAGATATGAAAAGACACTTGAAAACTGACAGCAAAATTACTTGAATAATAAAAGCCATCACTATTAAGGATCTTGGAAACCCAAACCCTCTTGTGAAAAATGCAATCGCCATAGTGGTAACGTTTATCATCACTGAGGAAATAAACATAATGACAATATGCTCTGATGTTGTTTTCTTAATAGCGTTGAAGGCACCGTTAAAGGTTAGAATTATTAACGATGTAATAGCAATCCAAGGAAAGCCACTATAAAGCGCTTCAAAGTTATGAACTTCATATTTCTCTGACAAATCCACAATCAGAGGTACATAATAGCTAAGTCCAATTATCGCTACAAAAAGAAAGCCTTCAAATATCTTTAGAAATAGACCATCCTTTTTGGGTGTATTGTAATTTGAACTTCCTTTCATAATGTTCTCCTCTTTATCTTTTAAACAATGTGAGAATCTGCCCTACCGTTAATTTTACAATAAACAGCATATATACTGCGCAGCGCACTGCTATATTAACCCATAATGGATATCTCTCTTTATAATGTTTATCATAAAAAATAAGCATAGCCCTATAAAATTCATATGTTGTCTTAAATTTAAGGCGCTTTCCACTTTGACCCTTATAGTGTATCACATCACCAAGCTGTGGGTTATATTCAATATAAAAACCAGCTTCATGTATACGATAACACAGATCCAAATCTTCTCCGTACATGAAGAAAGTTTCATCAAAAAAACCAGTCTGTTCAATAACACGTCTTGGTATGACCATAAAGGCCCCAGAGATTGCCTCTACCCTGTGCCTAACATGTTCATCTAAGTGATTTAGCTTATAGGTGTTGAACTTTTTAAATTTTGGAAAAAGACGTCCTAGCTTCAGGTAATAAACAAGTGCGCTTTTAGGATTTGGAAAGCCTCTTTTACAGGCTTGATCCAGTTCCCCATACTGATTGATCAACCGGGCAGTTACGGCTCCGACTTCAGGATTTTTTTCTAAATAGTCTATTGCATTATCGACCACATCGCCTGTGAGCTCAGCATCTGAATTAATCAGTACAATATATTCACCCTGGGCAATACGATATCCGCAATTATTACCGTAGGAAAAACCACCGTTGATAGGGCTCTCTATAAACTGAATCAACTTGGCATCTTTTTCATTATGGTAATCACGCTCTAAAAGACCAAGACTGCCATCTTTCGATGCATTATCCACCACAATCACTTCGAATTCATACGTTTTAACAGTGTTTAAAATGGACTGAATGGCCTGCTTTGTATATTCATAGGTTTTATAATGTACAATAATAAACGAAATCATATGTCCTCATTCTTATCTAAACCGATTGATAACAAATCCAAAAGCATTTACAATCAATCTCCACTCAATCCAAAGATAATTCCTTAAGTTTCTAATTCTAAAGGGTACTTTTTTAATACTTTTAAGTGTTTTTAGACCTTCCAAAACACCTGTGATATATTCTTTTCCTAAATCATGTCTACTGAAGAAAATATATTTGATGAAGAACCCCAATATAAGAAAAGGCATATTTAACAGTAGTTGTACTAAGGGCATATTTTTATAGGCAACATATACGTTATTGCGTCCTGATAATTTTGCTTTAAATGCATTTCGTCCAGAACCGCTAGTACCACTGCCTATATGATATATAATCGCCTCTGGGCAGTATACATTTTTATATCCAAATATATTCGCTCTATATCCAACATCTACATCTTCCATATAAGCAAAAAAACGTTCATCAAAATACCCTATTTTTTCAAATACTGACTTTCTATAGAGTGCTGCGCCCGCACACGACGAAAAGACACGCTTCATATTATTGCGCGTCCTAGATGACATATTATAGCCTCTTTTATGAGCCCATCCGAGTATATTATACTCGTCTCCAGCTGTGTCTATCAAGCTTTTATTATGATATTGAATCATTTTAGAGGCTACAGAAAAAATACTTTTATCCATATTCATTACTCGTATCATTTTATCAAAAGCTTCTAATTCAAATTCTGTATCATTATTTAGTAGTAGGACGTAATCTGAGCATGCTGCTTTAATACCTTGATTAACAGCTACTGAGAATCCCATGTTATCTTCATTTTGTATTAAATCAATTTCATCTGTATATTCTTGTAGAAAAGTAATGCTTCCGTCTGTTGATGCATTATCAATAATGATAATTTCATGCTCTGATTTTACTAAGAGTGGCATTATTGTTTCTAAGTAGTGTTTTCCATTGTAATTTGGGATGATGATTGATATTTTATTTCTCATTTTCACTATTCCTATCAGATGATTACTCAACAAAATTATAACAGTGCATTCTTTTCTAAGCTCAATGAAAACACTTTATTATTAAAGACTGCTCCAGTTAAATGATACAACTCACTTTTTAGGGGTAATCTGCTATCATTTAAAGCTAGTAAATACCATGTCTGTCTAGGATGGTACCATGGTATTTCAAGATAGCTAAAACCTAAATTTTCCAATTTTTCAGTGAGTGTAGTTTTAGTATAACTAACACATTCAGGATATATCCAACCTTTATCTTTGGAATCATTCTGTCCGTGTATAAAGGTTACAGCAATTATTCCATCTTCTTTAATAACTGTTTTAAAATTGCTCAGTGCTTTACTTAGCAAATCAAGGCCTGTGTGGGAAAAGATAGATTGTGCTACTACAAAATCAAATTTTTCACCAAATATTCCCACATTAAAATCTGTATTGAAATCAAATTTGGGTTGTTTTATTCTAATTTGATCTACTCCTATTTGATTTTCGACTGCATCCTTAATCAGCCAGTGATTAGGTTCAATACCATAATAATTTCCAGACTGAAGATATGATATAAAAAATCGTCCAGCCCGCAAAGATCCACAACCAACATCTAACAAACTATGATTCTCGCGAAGTCCTAGTGTTGTTAGTAGCCGAAATTGTGTTGCCCCCATGAAATCATATTGTTTTGGTGGCCCAATGTATGCCTTATAATGTGCATCACCCGGTCGTAACATATCACTTTCATCTATGGAATCTCTCTCTATATCATTAAAACTAATTGTAGGAACAGGATTTCTACCTTCATACACACCGTGTGCTAGATAGTGATATAACGGATTAACACCAGACCGCTTAACATCGCTGTAAGTATTAAGATAAAAACTAGTATTAAAGTAGGCACTTGGATTTCGATTTTCTTTCCACCCATACTCTAGGTAATGATCAAGCAAATTATTTACATATTCTAAATCTGAATTATTGTTTTGATAGTAGGTTGAATCAAAATAAATTGACTTTTGAATCAATCTACTTTGCTTTCTTCTTTTTAAGAATTTTGAAAACATCTCTCCTCCAAATTTATAATGCTAAGTAATTATCAATTGTATTTATCACATAAAATCCCTTCGCATTTAAGTGGTCTTCACGATTATACAACATCTCAGAACCATCCATCTGCTTAAAAATAGCGCCTGCTTCCTCGCATACTGCCTGCATAGCTGCAGTATCCCATTCCATGGTTAAGCCAAAACGGTAGTATACTTCAGCCTGTCCCGATGCAACTAGGCAACCTTTAAGCGAACTCCCTGCTTGAGCCATATCGCCAATCTTATCCGAATACTTTTCAAGTAAAGCTTTCTCTTTGTCTCCCATATGCGATTTACTAACTACCATTCGAATATCTGCAGTTTTATCTGTTACAGAGATAGACTTTGTTTCACCATCACGCGTTAAGAATGCACCTTTTCCACTTGCCGAAAAGTAAAGTTCTTTCTTTACAGGTAAATAAACAACCCCCATAACTACGCGTCCATTATCCGAAAGGGCAATGTTTACCGTAAACTCGTCGTTCTTTTTTATGAACTCTTTAGTCCCATCTAGTGGATCTACAATAAAACAGTATTTTTTATCTCTATTGGCAGGATCATCTGCCGATTCCTCAGATAGTATACCTGCTTCAGGAAATTCTTTTTCAAGTGCAGATACAATGATATCGTTGGCATTTTTATCAGCCATGGTCAGAGGCATTTTATCATCTTTATACTCGACTGAGAAATCAGTATTGTATATTTTCATAATCTCTTCACCGGCTTGTACAGCTAGCTTTTTTGAAAGTTCAAGGGCTCTTGTAATGTCCATAATTCCACATCCATTTCGACTTCTTGAAATAGGGCCTGTCACCTTTGACAGACCCTATATAAACATCTTAAATTCTATCCTTAATCACTTTTATGATTTGTTCCACAATTTCTTCTACAGAGTGCTGAAGTGTATCTACAACCATATCTGGATTTTGGGGCGTTTCATAAGGTGATGAAATACCCGTAAAGTTTGGTATTTCTCCACTTCTCGCCTTAACGTATAGTCCCTTAACATCTCTACGCTCACACTCTTCAAGCGGTGTAGATACATAAACTTCAAAGAACTCCGATCCAATAATCTCGCGTGCCTGTTCACGGTCCTGTTCAAATGGTGAAATGAACGATGTTATCGCAATAAGACCGGCGTTGTTCATGAGTCGCGCCACTTCTGAGATACGTCTGATATTCTCTATACGATCCGCTTCTTTAAAACCAAGATTCTTATTAAGACCATGGCGTACATTGTCTCCATCGAGAAGCATTGTATGCTTGCCCAAACTGAAGAGTTTCTTTTCAAGTGCATTGGCAATAGTGGATTTCCCAGAACCACTTAGACCTGTAAACCATATTGTTAGAGGTTTCTGGTCTTTTTGATTTGCACGTACCTCTCTTGTAATATCTGTTCTATGCCACACAACATTTGTAGAACGTCTTAAAGAATGTTCCACCGTCCCACATGCTGATGTCATGTTGCTTACACGATCTATTAGAATAAATCCACCTAAATCAGGTGTATTTTCGAACTTATCAAAAACAATACTTTCAGCTAAGGAAATATCGACTAAAGCGATTTCATTTTTATACAGGTGCTCTGTTGCCATACGCTCACCAGTGTTGATATCAAGCTTATGCTTTATATCCATAACCGTAGCCGGAATAACTTTCGTTCCACACTTCAAGAAATAGTTACGTCCCTTAACCAGTCTTTCATCATCCATCCATAGAACCGTTCCAGTAAACATATCTGCAACTTCAGGCTCTTTGCCGGAAACAATAACAGACCCTCTAGAAATATCTATTTCTTTATCTAATGTAATTGTAACAGGTTGGCCTGCTGAGGCCAATCCTAGCTCTTTATCAGTAACAAAGACCTTTTCTACTTTCGCTCTTTCATTACTTGGAAGTGCTAAAATCTCATCACCGACTTCGACGATTCCCTTTTCGACTTGACCTTGAAAACCTCTAAATGTATGGTCTGGTCGGCATACACGTTGCACAGGCAAGACGAATGCTTCTGTCGTATGTTCTTTCTCAACATCAATTTCCTCTAAATGCTCAAATAATGTCTTGCCATTATACCATAATGTGCTTTCTGATTTTACAGTCAAGTTATCTCCAACCGTCGCAGAAACCGGAATAGCCACAAGTGAATCTAATTGAAATTCCGAACACACCGTTTTGAAATCATGGTGAATTTCTTCAAATTTGTTTTTATCATAGCCAATCAAATCCATTTTGTTAACTGCAAGGACAAAGTTCTTAATGCCCATTAGAGAACAAATACGTGCATGACGCTTTGTTTGGGTTAGTACACCTTTTGACGCATCCACTAATATAACAGCCAGATCAGCAAAAGACGCTCCTACAGCCATATTTCGAGTATATTGTTCATGACCAGGACAATCTGCTACAATGAATGACCGCTTTGATGTCGTAAAGTATCTGTATGCAACATCAATGGTTATCCCTTGTTCTCTTTCTGCCATTAGTCCGTCAAGCAGCAATGCGTAATCAATTTCCCCTTGATTGCTTCCAACCTTACTATCGAGTTCAAGCGCACGCTCCTGGTCTGCAAATATGAGTTTTGAATCATATAGCATATGTCCAATCAATGTCGATTTGCCGTCATCAACAGACCCACACGTGATAAATTTTAATAACCCTTTCATCTTAGAAGTACCCCTCTCTCTTACGACGTTCCATACTACCAGCCGCTTCATTGTCAATAACACGTGTTGTTCGCTCACTTGTTACCGCAGCAAGGGTTTCCTCAATGATTTCATCGAGTGTATCAGCTTTTGAGTAACAGCCGCCTGTAAGTGGGTAGCATCCTAATGTTCTGAATCGAATATAATCTTTCTTAATCTCTTCCCCTTCATAAATTCGCATACGGTCATCATCAATCATGATGATATCTCCATCACGCTCTACAAATTCACGTTCTTTCGCAAAATAAAGTGGAACAATTTCAATATTCTCTCGCTTTATATACTGCCATATATCTTTTTCTGTCCAGTTAGAAATAGGGAATACACGCATGCTTTCACCCTTATTAAGTTTTGTATTATAGAGTTTCCACATTTCTGGACGTTGATTTTTGGGGTCCCAAGCATGGTTTTGATTTCTAAATGAAAAAATACGTTCTTTAGCACGTGATTTTTCTTCATCGCGACGTCCGCCACCGAAAGCTGCTGTAAATCCATATTTATCAAGCCCTTGCTTGAGTGCTTGAGTCTTCATAATATCAGTGTATGCTGCACCGTGATCAAAAGGGTTGATACCATCTTTAACACCTTGCTCATTGGTATGAACCAGCATTTCTATACCAAGTTCTTTTGCTCTTTTATCACGAAACTCTACCATTTCTTTAAACTTCCATGTTGTATCGATGTGCATGAACGGAAATGGCGGCTTTTCTGGGTAAAATGCCTTCATTGCAAGATGAAGCATTACAGAACTATCTTTTCCTATGGAGTATAGCATAACAGGCTTTTCGCATTCTGCCGCAACCTCCCGTATTATGTATATGGCTTCAGCTTCGAGCTGATCCAGATGGGTTTGTGTATTCATTCTATGGTCTCCTTATCTAGATTACAGTTTCAACTTATCTGCAATAATACTGGGTAAGTTCAATTTTCTCATTTTCAGATAGCGTTCTATTGTTTATCACTTTAGCTGGATTGCCTACAGCAATTGTCCAAGGGGGGATATCTTTTGATACAATAGCACCCGCACCAATTATCGCACCTTCTCCAATTGTAACACCAGGTAAAACGATACAATTGCCACCAATCCACACAAAATCTTCAATCACCACACTCTTTGCATTATCTGGAAGATCCAATTTTCTATGATCATGCCCTGCAGAAAATATTTTAACATACGGCGCAATTTTCACATTACTTCCAATTTTTATTTCTACATCTTTACTGTAGTAAGAGCCAAAAAACTTGCATCCACGATTGATCGTAACATTATCTCCTATCGATATTTTACTATGATATCTAAAATCACAATCGTAATCTATATGTACAAATTTCCCCATATGCTTTAGTCGTAACTTGAAAACTAAATATCGCACAAAATAAGGACTCAATTCCATCAACTTAAAAATGATGTTATGTAAATATGTATACGAAGTCAGCATAATTACATATTTAACAAAGAAATTCTTAAAAGTCTGCACGACTTCCTCCTATGTGGTTTTACAATAGAAACTGTTCAAATTCTGTATTTTTGAGGTCATTACCAATGGCTTCAACTATATAATCTTCTAGCTTGTTTTTCCATTCATCAATATCTCTATTTCCCCTAAAAACACTGTACACATCATCCTGAAATGAATTTTGAGCTTTTTCAATAAAATCTAATGTCTGTTGCTCAAGTTTTATATTACAAAATTCAAACATTCTTGTAATTTCTTTAACTGTATTTTTGAATAAGTCTTCATACCTAACAATATAAACTTTTTCTGGATAAAGTTTCTTCATTTCCATAAATAACTTATTTGCTTCCAACCATCTATGAAATCCATAATAGTACTCTGGACGAAATTGATTCCTGCTTTGAGCATAACGCCATTCTGTTTTACGATCCCACTCAGGGGAAAACTCACGTTCTGCATTCAAAAATGAACACATAACTGCATTTGGATTTCTAATAATAGCAACGATTTTAATATTATCTAGTTCTTCTAAAAATTTTGGTACTAAATAATGATACTTTACACTTTTTAGTGCTAACACTTCCGGAGAACTATCACGCTTACCAAACTCAGGATATATACCTTGTTTTTTCTGAACAGCACGGTCTAGATACTCTTCATCAGTAGAATACAAGTCATTAAAAAACTGAATTGTTTGATCTTTAGAATCCTCGATGTTTAGCTTATTCCTAAAGGCATATGAATAGAATGGCTGAAATTTAAATTTTACACTTGGTGCACTATTAAAGATTTGGCCTAACCAGCTGGTACCTGATCTTGGTGCACCATGTATTGAAACAATAGATTTGTACATAAATTACCTCCTACAGATCTAAGAATAGAATATGACTATTCCCATTAATATGATTATAATACCAGAGAGTTTTCTTCTCGTTATTTTTTCTTTTAAGATAAGTGCACTCATAACAATAACAAAAATATAGTTTGTTGTTTGAAGTACACCACCCTGTTTAATATCTAACCCAGCATAAGCTTGTATCGATAGAAATGTATTGAGAACGAATATGCTATATGCGATCATAACATACGGATTTATATACTCATTTTTAATATTCGTATGATTTTTTAGTGCACTAATTTTTAGTAGTATTTGAGCAACAGAAGCCAAAAATACTGAAAATACAAATAGTGCACTATAGTTGTTAATCATCATTTCCCACCACCAATATACCACAGACTATTACAATTGCGCCCATTATATTGGATAACGTAATCTTGTCTCCAAAAAACAACACAGACCACAGTAATGACCATATTACCAAAGTCGCTCTACTAATAAATGCAGTCGTCAAAGTTACACGTTTTAATATTTGCTGCCATAATATTGCGTATACGAAAAACATCACTAGAATAGTTCCATAGATCATAATGAATTTTAAAGAAAGCACACTATAGGATGATGCCTTTTTTGACAAAATACCAATCGTAGAAAAATAGCAAATCAATGCCTGTAAAGCTAATATAATTTTTAATTTTCCCTTACTCATTGACAGTATCGATTTCATCGACAATCTCCTTGATAACATATTGCGGGAAATTATTTATGGAAATGAATATTCGCCCGACATACTCCCCCAGCAATCCCATACTAATTAACTGTATACCTCCAAAGAAAACAATCATAGCGATTGTTGATGTCCAGCCAGATTGGACAGTTCCGGTAAAAATTTGCCTTAGTATCAGTATTAAGGAGAGCGCAAATCCAATAATCGCAAATACAGATCCAAGTACAGTCATAATTCTTAAAGGCTTGACTGAGAAATTAGTGAATCCGTTGAACCATAATTTTAGCAGTTTCCCTAGTGTATAATTAGACTTCCCGTCCTCTCGTTCTGCATGGAGTGTTTCTGTATTACCAATATTGTCTGTAATCTTGAATATTAGCCCAGCAATATAAGGGTAAGGGTTTTTGTACTGAACAATTCCATCAACAACATAGCGTGTCATTATGTAAAAACTGCTCACTGTTACATTTGAAGGTTTTTCTAACAACCAATGTGCCATTAGATTGTTAACATTGCTTCCAAAATTTCTAAATCCCCCATGTTTCTTGTTCTTAAATTTTGCAAATACCACATCATGTTCATTATTTATCAAGAACTGATATAACTTTGGAATCTCTTCAGGGATGATTTGTAAATCATCGTCTACTTTAATGACAAACTTTCCTTTTGAATGTCTATAACCTGCAATTAAAGCATGGTGTTGTCCAAAATTTTTAGTGAAGTTCAAAAATTTCACAGATTTTCTATTCGCTAATTTCTTACAAACCGATTCTGAATTATCCTTACTTCCATCATTAACCAGTATTATCTCATAGTCCTCATTCGTCATGCCTTCCAAAACACATTCAACTCGATCCACTACTTTGGAGACTGTTTTCTCTGAGTTATACACAGGTATTACTACCGAAAATTCAACCACTACGTCCACCTACTCTTCCAAATTAATCAATTCTATTTCAATTCAAAAAATTGATTTATACATTGTACAATATAATCTACATCTGATTTTTTGAAATTATAGTAAATAGGTAATCTAAGTAGTCTCTCACTTTCACTTGTTGTATACTTATCTACTCCAACAAAATCCCCCAGCTTCTTACCTGCTGGCGAGCTATGAAGTGGTATATAATGGAAAACTGCGTTGATTTGATTTTCTTTTAAATGTCCTAAAAGCGCTGTACGCTCGTTCAAATTCTTAACCTTAATATAAAACATATGCGCGTTATGTTCACAATGCTCTGGGATAATCGGTAACTCAATCAAACGCTCACGCTCAAGAGGTTTTAAGCATTCATAATAGTAATTCCATGTACTCATTCTATCATCATTAATTTTTTCAGCAGACTCAATTTGTGGTAATAGATAAGCAACATTCAATTCACTTGGTAGATAAGAAGAACCAATATCCATCCAAGAATACTTATCGATTTGACCTCTAAAAAACTGACTCCGATTTGTTCCTTTCTCTCTTACGATTTCAGCTCTAAGAACATCTTCTTCATCATTGACGAGAAGGGCTCCACCTTCACCCATACTATAATTCTTAGTTTCATGAAAACTATAGCAACCAAGATCACCTATTGTTCCTAAATATTGTCCTTTATATTTGGACATTACACCTTGAGCTGCATCTTCAATTACTTTCAAATTATACTTGTTTGCAATCTCTAAAATAGAATCCATCTCACACGAAACACCTGCATAATGAACTACTACAATTGCTTTTGTAGATTCTGTAATTGCTTCTTCAATTAGTTTTTCATCAATGTTCATAGTATCCGGTCTGATATCGACAAACTTGATTCGCGCACCTCTCAATACAAAAGCATTCGCAGTCGACACAAATGTATAAGAGGGCATAATTACTTCATCACCAGGTTGAATATTTATTAAGATTGCTGCCATTTCAAGAGCATGCGTACAAGAAGTTGTAAGTAATGTTTTTTTTGCACCAAACTTAGATTCAAACAGCTGACTGCATTCTTTTGTAATTGGTCCATCACCACAAATTTTCCCATTGCTAATTGCCTTTTCAATATAATCAATTTCGTTACCACAGCACGGTGGCATATTAAATCTAATCATTATATAACACCTCTCATCCACAAAGTAAACTACTGATAAACTGTTCATTCACTAAATACGTACTTTTATTATTGTACCATTTCCAGTAACTGTACATGACATACCTTCAGGCACTATAAAACTCTCATCATCTTTAACAGCTATATAATCATTGAACATAGCATCATTGGATTGAACTTTAAGAGAGCCATCTGTCACAGTATAAAATGTCATCTTATCATCCGGCTCGCAACAATATTCTTCGTTGACTTGAATTTTTTCTACACTGTAATACTCATTAGTATGATTCTCAAAAACTTCCTGATATAGTGAAGTTATATCTACATCATACTTTGCTGCACCAATTGCTTTGTCAATATGTGTTTCACGGCCCCTATTCCAATCATATAATCTATATGTTGTGTCAGATGCTTGCTGGACTTCTAACACTTTGACACCAGAGCATATTGAATGCACAGTCCCAGCAGGGACACTTATGAAATCTCCGCTCTTAATACTTATTTTATTAAGATGTCCTTCAATTGCATTGCTACTCAAAATTTCTCTTAAATGTTCGCCCGATTTTACATTTTTTAGCCCAAGTACTACATCTACTCCATCTTTAACTTCAATAAAATACCAACATTCATTTTTCTCATCATCATTTTCGAATTGACTAGCATATTCTTCATTTGGATGAACTTGAACAGATAAATCCATTTCAGCAAAAATTATTTTTATAATTATTGGTATTCTTACAAAATCTGAAAGTAATTGACCTTGGTAATTACCATTTTCAATAATCGACGAACCATTCTTATGCGTTGAAATATTCCATTTTTCCCATCCCCACAGCGTGCGATGAAAGTATGGTCTTAACTTGACAATGTAATTAAACATGTTATTCTACACTTCCTAAAGATTTATTAATACTTTATCCATCTTTTTCAATTTCTTACCAATTTGCACCTCAGTTAATTCAACATCTGTATCGGCTTTAAACGAATGAACCTCACCTGGCTCAATAACTACAACATCACCCGCTTGAGCAACCTTGTCAACTCCATTGATATTAACAAGACCACTACCACTTACAACAGTCCAAACTTCTTTTCTCTCCAGATGTTTATGGACACTCAGCGAATGACCCTTTTGTATATACAAACATCTAAAACAGGATTCTATCTCACTGGTATCATTGTGATATAAGACTTGAACTACTCCCCATCTTTTTTCTTGATATCTCGGCATGTTATCAAATTCGCTAATAAAGTTTTTTAATTTAGGTGTTTGATTTTTTTTTGCAACTAATATACCATCATGTGAAGCTACAATAACACTATCTTCCATTCCCATTGCGACCACCGGTACAGCAAGCTCGTTAATAACATGAGTATCATTACATTCATCGTTAAATAGAACTTGCCCATATGCATTTACTTCCATTTCTTCAGTAAGTGTATTCCAAGTACCTAAGTCCTTCCACATACCAGAATAAACAATTGACTTAATCTTCTCAGTCTTTTCTACAACAGCATAATCAAAACTTATTTTCTTGAATTTCTGGTAGTCTCTATATAATCCAGTATAATCGACTTGTTCAAAATCATATTCGTTTTCAATTATGTTGAGTACATATTTAAGTTTAAATCCAAATACACCACAATTCCAAAGAGCTCCCATTGATATGAACTCATGAGCTTTTTCTTCTGATGGCTTTTCCTTAAAACTCAGCACATCAGAAATATGACCTTTATCTCGCGGAACTATATACCCGTATTTCTCAGATGGATATGTTGGTAGAGCACCTAGTAATGCTAAATCCACATCATCACTTGCCACCAGCTCACCAAGCTTCTTAATATTTTCAAAAAAATCATTCTCGACAAAGGGGTCAACCGGTAAAACTATGACACTTTCATCTAAATCAACTTGATATTCACTTTTCAAAAAAACACATGCCAGGGCAATAGCAGGAAATGTATCTCGTCTTTCTGGCTCAATCACTAAGTTCACATGACTACCCAATTGAGAAACAACTTGCTCTTTTTGGCTTTGTCCTGCTACCACTGTTACCGAATCCGACAGTCCAACTTCATCTAGTTGGCGATAGACCCTTTGTACCATCGACTCCATTTCGCCATTAGGACCTTTAAGAACTCTCAAAAATTGCTTAGACCGTATATCATTAGAAAGTGGCCATAATCTCTTTCCTGAACCACCTGAAAGTAAAATAATATGCAAAATATCCACCTCATATATCTATCATCACTTAACCGGACTTATATTTACGTCTCCAATAGTCCAAAATCTCATTTATTGAATCTAATATATCTTTCTGCTTCTCCCATCCCAATTTTCTGAGCTTTGTGTTATCACACTGAATTATAGGATTGTCAGAAGGCCTCATTCTATTCGGATCTCTCTTCACAACTATATCAATACTAGACTTACTCAGCATATAATCAACAATATCGCGAATTTTCTTAACTGTCCCTGATCCAACATTGTAAACTTCGCCAGCGGCGCCTTGTGTCAGAATTACATAATATGCTCTTACAACATCACTAACATCCGTGAAATCTCGTGAGGCTTCCAAGTTTCCCATTTTAAGTGTAGGTTCAATTTCCCCAGCTTCTATCTGAGCAATTCTACTTGCTATATCTGGGATTACAAATGTTGTGCTCTGATTTAACCCTATATGATTAAACGAGCGTGTCAATACTATATCTAAGTTATATGAGTCAATATATAACTGCGCAATACTCTCCTGTGTTGTTTTGCTAATAGAATATGGATTCCCAGGTCTTAATTCATTAGTCTCTTTAATTGGAAGTTCGTCCTCTTTTATGACGCCATATTGTTCACTAGAACCAAATAACATTATGCGAGTTGACTTATTTGTCTCTCGTACTGCTTCAAGTAGATTAATTGTCCCATTAATATTTATCGACATAGTGATTTGAGGGTTTTTCCAAGATAGTGCTGCCGAACTCTGAGCAGCTAAATGTAACACATAGTCTGGTTTAATACAATCAATTATTTCTTTAAACTTCAATCGATCTAACACATTTAACTCATGCAACTCTACGTCTTCAAAATATTCATTTACGATGCTCTTTCCATCAAAAAATGTTCCATATACCTCTATACCGTGTGCTTGTAACTCCTTCGTTAGATATGAACCAACAAATCCTTCTATTCCTGTTATTAGAGCGCGCATGAGTTCCTCCTATTTGATTACTTTTCACCCTGTAATAAAATATAATCATGCTTAACCATTCTTGAAACCAATTCTACGAATGATACCTTACGTTCCCATTTTAACTCTGTTTCAGCACGTGTCGGGTCACCAAGAAGCAACTCAACTTCAGCTGGTCTGAAAAATTTCGGGTTAACCTTTACAACCACATTACCTGTAGCTTTATCTACTCCAACTTCATCTATGCCCTCACCTTTAAACTCAATGTCAATATCCAGTTCTTTAAATGCTAACTTGACAAATTCTCTTACTTCGTGCGTTTCACCTGATGCAACAACATAGTCTCGCGCTTCATCTTGCTGCAACATTAGCCACATTGCTTCAACATAGTCTTTTGAATGTCCCCAGTCACGTTTTGCTGACATATTTCCTAATTCAAGAGTATCTAGTAAACCAAGTTTTATTTGTGCTACGGCATCCGTAATTTTTCTAGTTACAAATTCTTTCCCACGTCGTTCCGATTCATGGTTAAACAATATGCCCGAACAAGCATATAAATCATAACTCTCACGGTAATTTTTTGTAATCCAGTGACCATATAGCTTTGCAACACCATACGGACTTCTTGGGTAAAATGGTGTATCTTCATTTTGAGGTACAGCCTGAACCAATCCATACATTTCGCTTGTTGAAGCCTGATAAAACCTTGCTTTAGGATTAACAAGCCTTATAGCTTCTAGTAGATTTGTCACCCCAATAGCATCAATCTCAGCTGTTGCTATTGGCTGTTCCCATGATGTACCAACAAAGGATTGCGCTGCAAGATTATAAACTTCGTCAGCCTGAGATTTTCTCATAGCATTCACAAGCGATACGTAATCTGTCATATCACCATATATAAATTCAATTTCATTTTTTAAATGATCAACATTACCATAATCCGCAACACTCTTTCTTCGGAGTAAACCATATACCTCATAATCTTTACTCAGTAATAGTTCTGCCAAATACGAACCATCTTGTCCATTGATACCTGTTATTAAAGCTCTTTTTTTCATAGCCTAGTCTCCTTTCACAATATCATTTATCATTCCGTCTACAATCAAATTGATTGCTTGTCACACCAAATTTATCAACTTAAAACTACTACCTTTCTATCTTCATAAGTCTTGGTATACGTGCATATAATGAATTTGGTACTGATTCAATTACAATATAATCAGGATTCATTTTTTCTATCATTTCTTGTTCTAATGTAAATGATCCAATATAAATAACTTTTGAAAAGTATCTATTCATGAAAATAGGCATAGACTGCCCAAAGCTATCATGATAAATCAACAATGTAGGTAACTCTTTATTTTTATTTATGGATACAGCAATTTTTCCATTTCCAACATCACCATAACTCAACTTCGGGTAATATTCAAACAGAAAATCATTTGCTTCATCTTGTGGAATCCATTGCCAGCCTTGTTGTTCTTCAGTTGATTCAACTTCATAAATGAGCTGATCCCTATGAGTCTCATACTCGAATGGAATTTGATTATATAAAGTTCGCGGACTATAATGATATCTATTTGCGATATGCTCATTGACCGCATCTCTATTCATAATATCAATTTGCACTTCACTTAACGGTACCTCTTGATACTCAATTCCCATTGAAGTCATTAACTGGTGAACTCCCATCTGAGTTCCTTTCATATTCCAGTGTGGATTTCCAAAATAGAAGTATGACGTGGGTTCTTCTTGATGTTCAAAATAATTCTGTAAATCAATCTTATGGATATTAGGAAATACATCTAAACTTTCTGATATTGTATCATACTCTATCGGCTCGTAAAATTCATAATAATCAGGCAAATACTTAGCCGCAAATGTAATTTGATCTGGTATCATTAGTAGCGATACATTGTGAGTTTTAGCATACTCATTTAACCATTCCAATTGCTTTTCAATTTGTTTCATTCGATTCATATCACATTGGTCATTCGCAAATGTCGATTTATGAAATATGTAGTCTTCTTTACCGATGATTATATTGCCAAATTCTTTAACATTAAAATATTGGAAGTTTAATGAATTCACCATTGAAATAAGTTCATCCCTAAATATCAGCTGATCATCAATATACCTTTCAAAATATCCATTATAAAAACCATCAATAAAATCTTTTACTGACAATTCAGAAGAATTCATTGTTTGCAATCTTCTATTTTCTGTTTTAGAGATCTTTTCGTCTTCACTTATGAATGACCCCCAACAAAAGAAGACTACACCTGTTAAGAACAGTATCGTGAATAAGTGCTTCGATTTCATATATCCAATCCTTTTATATTGTTAAAATCTAAAGTAAATGAACGAAGTATATTTAGAACTAACTATATACATTATTGTTATTGCAAATATTGCAATGTAATAGGAAAGCGCAACACCCTCAAGTAACACATGCGTACTTCTTCCAACACGTCTAATATTTTCGGACAATTTGCCTATATGAGCATATACTGGTGTAGAAAATACAATTGCAAGTATTAGGAACAGACTATAATTCCCCATATAATATTTAAAATAGTTTAGTCCATTAATACTGGTTACATATTCATTCAAACCGAGCATTGCTTTCAAATATAATATCGAGTCAGTTAATGTTGCACTTCTAAAAAATACCCACCCAATTATAACTACAATAATAGAGTATGCATGTTTCAAAACCCTAGACTTAAACAAGTTGTCGAAATTATAATATTTCTCCAGAGATATAAATACAAAAAACCAAAGTCCCCATACAACAAAATTCCAACTTGCTCCATGCCACAGACCAGTTAGTAGCCATACTGTAAATAAGTTAAAAAGTCTTCGAGTACTGGTCTTCGATCTATTTCCACCCATAGGAATATAGACGTAGTCTCTAAACCAGGTTCCCAAACTGATATGCCATCTTCTCCAAAATTCCGTTATAGATTTAGATATATATGGATATGTGAAATTTTCTAAAAACTCAAATCCAAACATTTTCCCCAAACCAATTGCCATATCACTATATCCACTGAAATCAAAATAGATTTGAAGAGAATACGAAACAATCCCTAACCAAGCAAAATGAAACGGAATTACAGCTGGATCCAACCCAAAAATTCCATCTGCAATTATAGCCATATGATCTGCAATTATAACTTTTTTTGCTAAACCAATAACAAATCGAACACTCCCACTTGAAAACTTATCAAAACTCTCACGCTGTCCATCATCAATTTGATTACTTATAGTTTGATACCGAACAATTGGTCCAGCAATTAACTGTGGAAAAAAAGAAATATACATTGCTACATCATATGGACTCTTTTGATATTCCCCTTCACCTCTATAAACGTCAATAACATATGATAAAGCTTGAAATGTAAAAAAACTGATTCCGATTGGCAAATGAATATTACGATAAGCAATCTCAGTGTTGGCCAAATCATTCAGTGTTTTTATGAAAAAGTCTAAATATTTGAAATATATCAACATACCTATATTTGCTACAACAGTCAGTGAAATGATAATTTGGGCTATTTTTTTCTGTAACTTGTATTTATGAATCAAAACCCCCATTGAATAGTTAAAGACTATACTGATTATCATTACAAAAAAATACTTTGGCTCTCCCCAAGCATAAAAGAATAGAGATGCTACTAAAATCACAAAATTCCTAACTTTATGCGGAAATAGATAATAAGCACCTAAAACCAAAGGTAAGAAAAAAAACAGAAAAATATTCGATGGAAAAATCATGCGCCCTCCCGCTAAACTTAGTTAAGATCAATTATAAACCTCTTTTTACTTTTAATTTCTCCAATAACATTTGAATTTTTTGTTAGTACAGTAACCTCATATTCTCCAGATTCTAAATCATCAATCTCAATGATACCATGATATCCTGCGAAGTCATATGTATTACCATCTTTTACTACATTCGTTACGCCTTTCTTAATATTATTAGAAAGCTGGAATGTCCTTTTATCACCATCGCCATCGATAATAACAAAGTGTTCTGTGTTTTTATCAGAACATAGACCTTTGTTGATTGCCCAACCGTTAATCAAAAGTTCATTTGTATCACGATTATATATCAACGCCTCTATGTAGCCTCTCACATCTTCATGATTTGCGACTAAATCCATCTCTATCTGTTCCTGATTTTTTCCATTGTTCAGTATTTGGATTGATACAATATCCAACCCATACTCAGTTGGAACACCATTATCTCCTCGAACTTTAATGTCCATCTTATGGATTGGATATCCCTTAGTTTCACTAGGAACGCTAAAAACAATTTTATTCCCAATATCCAAACCACTTTCCTTTTCAAATAGAACTTCGTTATCTAACCTAATTTCAATTCTCATATTCTTCATTTTTTCTCTTGATTCTTTAGTTATCTGAATAATGGCCATGTTTTTTTCTTCTCTATTAAAAAATAAATTCATCGAAGCATCTTGTGCCGATTTTACATAACCTTTACCATATCCCATCATACCACTATTAAAATTAATTTTTTTTGCAGTATACAATGAATCTGAATCATTACTAAAAAACTCATCTCCAGAGAAGAGTGCACTAAACCTTTGGTATAAAGCATTCGGTACAGATTCAATAAAAATATATTCGGGCTGTTCAGTGAAAATTATTTCGCTATCCAGTTTATGTGTACCTATATAAATTACTTTTGAAAAATATTGGTTAAAAAAAGGTGGCATAGACTTTGCAAAGCTATCATGGTAAATTATTGCCACAGGTAAATCTTTATTATTATTGACACTAATTGCAATTGAAGCATTCCCAACATTACCATATTTAAACCTTGGATATTTATTCATATATATTCCATCAATTTCATCTTCAGTTAGCCATCTCCAACTACAATCTGTAGACACCTGATTCACTTCGTAAACTATTTGTTCGTCTACCGTTTTATATTCAAAGGGGATTGTTTTATAAGATGCATCTATCGAATAATGATATGGTAACTCATTATGTGTTTTTACAGCCACTTCATCATTCAAATCTATTCGTTTCCTTGATAATTTGATATCTTCTACATCAAATCCCAATTGCTTCAGTGTTGCACTTATTGCAAGTTTCGTCCCCAACATATTCCAATGCGGATTAGCATAATAAAAGTAAGATTCAACATCACTTGAATAGTTTGTATATTCTTTATGTACATCAACAACATTAATCTCTTTTGACTCATTTAACAATCCAAGCAGGGTATCATATTGAAGTGGTTCATAGCTCTCATAATAATTAGGTAATTTATCTTGATCCCAATAAACTTGATCTGGTGCTAGAATAACACTAACATGCGCATAGTGACTTAGCTCTGACAATTTTTCAATTTGAGTTCTAATTTTTGTCTCAACATCTGGCTCTATTCTTTGATTTGCAAATCTCAACTTTGTAAAAACATAGTCTTTTTTGCCTAATATTGTATTTCCAAACTCGCGTATATCAAACCACTTATAACTCAATTCATCAATTATTTCAATTAACTCTTCGCGTGAAAACAACTGGTCGTCAATATACTCATCTAGGTTTCCATTTACAAAATCACTTGCAAAATCATGAATTGTGATTTCATCAATATTAAACACTTTCAAAGATCTATTTTCAATTTTAGACATTGTAGTTTGTTCATTCATCAAAGTCATAATAAGAACTAGGAAAAGAACAAAAATAAATAGAATTGAAAAAAACTTTTTCACCTCTATTCCTCCTTTAATATAAACTTTTTATTAATACGTGAACATGAAATTATTAATCCAAATGCAACAAAAATGCCTATAAAAGTCATCAAACAGCCTATTATGAGTGATTTTGGTAAATACTTAAAAGTTACTGTATGATCTCCTTCATTTACAGCTACACCTCTAAATGCATAATTCACTTCAAGAATATCTTTTTTTATACCATCAATATACACTTCCCAACCCGGAAAATATATATCCGTAGTTATCAACATACTGCTAGTGTTCGCTTTGACGCTATATTCTACAATATTATTAGTGTATTTAGTTAGTTTAATCTCACCATTTACGAAATCCTCAATATTATTACTAATTTCACTTGATACAGTATTCCTATTAACTAATGCTCTCTCAGATAGATTGAACTTTTTATCATTTAATGTCGCGAATATAACCTCTTTATTTGTATCATTATCATAAAACTCAACATTTCCAATTAACCAAGCCGGTCCAAGATAATGTTCAGTCTTATAAACGGATGCACCAATTGCTACATCCTTCGAATAGTTTGGATATACATTGTCCACAAACTCAATTTCTTCAAATCCAATTTTCTTTAGCCAATTTGAAAAATCATCGTTCTCATTCTCGCCATGTACAATATATTTTATATTCTGCAACACTGCTCTTCGTGCAATATTAATATTTCGATGAATGTCCCACGTTTTATAGTATATCGGGTTAATATACGATATAGTATCATAAAATCCAACAACTGACGCAATATTGGAATTATATGCCTTTTTACCCCAGTTAGCAACTCTGAACATATCCTCTTCACTTGCCATTTTATTCTCAAAAATCCGATGTACACTTTCAATACCGCGCTCAATTCTATAATTCTTTTCTTCCCATGTTGTACCTTTTTTGAAATATTTATAAAATCCAGTCAAGTTTAATCCTAAAAGTAGAATGACTAGAAAATAAGAAGTCATTCTAATGACGTTTTGAATTTTCCAGTTCTTCAATTTTGAGTAAATTATCCAACAAACTATTAATACACATACACCAATGAATCCAATTAAATTTTGAACCTTATAATTATGAGGCAATAAAAATGGAGCAACAATCACAGTAATACAAATCATCAATATCCCTATATTCTTGAAAGTTTTTGAAGGGGATTCAAACTCCAATATCCCCCCTAAACCATACGCACTAATAATCGCTGACGTAATAATAACTAAAGGCACATATAAAAATGGCTCTCGAATTCCATTAAAAAAAGGAATATAGTAAAATGTTTGAGGCAAAAAAATTCCCATACTGTACAAAACACTACAAATAAACACGAATCGAGTTCCATCATACAAATACTTTTCTTTTATGTCTTTAACAAAGAACCCCGCAACAATCATTATCAAATTGAAAACTCCGAAATTGAACCATCTCGAAGTACTATTAAATATACCGTTGAGTGATTCTATTGTCACGCTATGTTCTGTAAACAAAGCATATGTCAACGCACCACTTTCATCTGCACCTGGTACAAATCGATATGCCATCCCCATAAATTGAATAAATGGAACAAGCGCTACCGCAGAAATAAGCACGCCTATTGCTAGGCTTAACATAATATTCTTTGTAACAGAAATAACTTTTGCTTTATCAGAAATGTTTTGCCATGCCCAAAATATGTATATAACCATATACACCAACATTGATTCTAAAAATGGTTGCGCAGCTCTGGATAAACCCATCATACCAATTACAATACCTGCAAAAGCAGCGTATTTGACTGATAAAAGTCCCTCACTTTTTACTATAAGCACAAAACAAGCTATTAGTGCTGGTAGAAACACAATACAACTAAAGAACATGATCCAACTAAAAAAAGATAAATTTGAAGTCAGATAAGCAAATCCTAGCGACGTAATCATACACACTAATCGTCTGAAATTTAAAACCCTCAGTAGTAGATACAGTGAAATAACAAAAATAAAAAAAACAACCATTTGAAAATAAACAATTACATCAAATGTAACAATATTTTTTATTGGATCAAAACATAGATAACTAATAATCCAAACGATTGGATTATAAATAACCATTAGCGAAGCTGCTGAGTATCCTCCCCATAGATGTGGATTCCATAATGGTAATTCTCCATTTCGCAATGATTCCCCAACATGAGCAAAAACAGCATATGTCGCATCCCCCAGGTCTCCATCAAGGCCTTGCAAAATACCACCTGTTTTAAAACAATATAAAATAAAAAGAATATTTACAAAAACAAATAGGACATCATAACCATTAATGCCTTTTTTTAATTTTCTACTAATCATAGTTTATCTCCAATAAAATTATCCATAATTATTACCTACTGTAAAATTTAGGAGCACCTTTTTCCATCTCTGTAAAAGCGTATTGTTTAAAGTTATTTTCATACTATAATATTCATAGTTATACATATACATTAATCATATTTCTTTAACCATGATTTTAACTTACCAAAAACACTTTTTTTTGACCCATCAAAATACTTTTCCAATTCTTTATTGTACGCATTAATAAGCCTCACCATATAATCGTCATCAACATTACTAATACTATATTTAAACGCACTATTTTTCACCGATAATACTCGTTGAAATTGATACTCCTTGTCTAAATAAGTATTGATATAATCTATCTCATTGTTAAGATACTCAACATCTTCTTCTGAAAAATGGAAATCAAATTCTAACTTTCTATCTTCAACTGAGTTCAACATTTCAAGAACCTTCTCTAAGTTTTTAGATAATCCTCTCTCAGCATTAATAATACCATCGTTATATCCTGGATAATATTTGTTCAACTCAGAAAGTATAATTGTGGCATTCATCCCTAAAGACTCATTTACTTTATCTCGCTTTATCTGTGAAGTATCAATATCACATTTAATCACTTTAAAAAAATCATCAATTAAATCGTTCTTGTACAACGCCATTTTATTAAAAGGTCTGATGATAACATTTTTTTCACCAAAAACATTCATATACTGTGGTATCCTCCGTGTATATAACTGATTTGGTTTCCTAAATGAAAAATCATCTAATGAATGATCCATATGTTTAAGTCTTTGCTGTATTAAACTTGTATAAAAGGACATAGGCTCACGTACATATATCAAAACTACAATCTCATCAAAATATTGATCCAGAATCCCTTTCATTTCACGAACGCGGTCTTCTAATAGCATAGAGCAGCCTTCCGCTGAAATTATTGTTTTCGTACATGTATTCTTTGACAATTCTATTTCCCACATTCTCTTGAGCCTGTCCTGCTCAATTCTTGCAGCTTTTATTGTTCTAATTCCTTTTTCTATAAAAGTTATATCTGCAAGGGGATTATTAGAAAAAATGGGAGTGAATGATACCGTATGATTGTATGGTTTTATAGATGGGTATAAAATGTCATTCTCAAATAAAACATCACGAGCTGCAGCTAAATTTTCTTGAATTGAAGTTGTTCCTGTTTTATGCATACCAATATGTAAAAACAATTTTTTCATAACTTCTCCTATTTTTTATGAATTCAATATAACTTGAATTATGATATTTAAGAAAAAACCATTAATTCAACTTTTTCAATTACAAATCCCAATTTGCGAGAATCATTTCCTAATCCAAGTTGTTTTGGAGAATATGTATTTTCTGTTGACAGAGTGATATCAAAAAAATTATTTTTGTTTTTTTGTAAAGGAATTAAATAATTACCATTTTGATTGTCTACCAAAAATTCTACTGTTTGCCCATCTACTGAAATCTTCAATGTTTCTTGTATATCATTACTTATAAATGACCTAAATCTTAACAATAAAAATCCAAATTCCTCATCTTCAACATAGACTCTTAGTGTTGAATTTGGCTCTGGCCCCGACCAGATATTCTTCATATCATCTTCAATATGCCATCCAGAGATATATTCCATATGTCCAATGTTACATTTCGACGACTTGCCATCAGTTCGTTTAAAATGACCTTCACTAACATTATCTTTTGAAATATCATCTAACTTATTTTGTAAAATTTCAAGTTCTTTATTATACTCATTAACTAAGTCAATTAGGTATTCACTATCTAAATCAGGGACTCCTATGCCTCTACTTTGCGATTGACTACTCTTTACTTCTTGTATATGATCTTCAATTTTCAAAAATTGATTAATATACTGAATCTCATTATTCAGGTATAGAACTTCCTCATTTGTAAACTTAAAATCTACATGAAATTTCTTATTATCATTTCGACTGAAAATCTCAATTACTTTCCCCAGATTTTTCACTAGCCCTCGTTTTAAATTGAACTCCCCTTGCACATATCCAGGGTATTTTTTATTAAGCTCTGACAATAAAACTGTAGTATTGAACCCTAAGGATTCATTAGATTTAATTCTGCTAATTTTAGAAGTATCAATATCTAAGCCCAAACTATAAATAAAATCATCCAGAAGATCATTGTTTTTAAATTTTGATGTATTAAAAGGTCTGACAATAATATTATCAAGACCAAATACTTCAACGTATTGCGGCAAACGCCGTGTGAATAGTTGATTAGGTTTTTGCACTGTAAAACTGTCCATAGAAACATTCATATGTTTTATCTGTTGTTGCAAAACACTGGAATAGAACGACCTAGGATCACGGACATACATCAATACCGTTATTTTATCGAAATATTGAGTCAAAAAGTCCTTCATCTCTTTTACTTTCTCAAGACGTAGCATTGAGCAGCCTTCAGCTGAAATTATTGTTTTCGTACACTCCAAATTAACTAATTCAGTCTCCCAAAGACTTTTCATTCGGTCCTGCTCTATTTGAGCCTTCTCATAAGTAATAATACCTTTTTCTAGGAATGTGATATCTTTAAGCGGATCATTTGAGAAAATGGGTGTAAATGTATAAGTATGGTTAAAACTCTCAATATACGGATACCATATGTCATATTCCTTCAAATATTCACTAGCATTACCCAGTGAATCTTGAATTGATGATGATCCTGTTTTATGCATTCCTATGTGTAAAAATAATTCTTTCACTTTGTCGCTCCCTATATTTTACATTTTGTCATTACGCTTCTTAAAACCCATTATATCCCGAATGCATATTGCAAGCTTTGTTAAAACAATCATTTAGCAAACATCATTGCTACCTACTAAGAAGTGAAAATATCTTTAAATACAGCCATCGCACTTTCTCTTGTAAAGTTATTCATTACATAATTCTGTTCCTTTGCAACAATCTCATTCAATCTATCTGAGCTCATATTGTGTAAACGAATAACTTCATTGGCAAAGTCGATTTTTGTGTCAAATGAAGCTAACACTTGGTCTATATTGCTCAAACCTTCTATTCCAATAGATGTAGATACAATAGGTAGACCATTATATAGTGCTTCAACAGTCTTACCTTTAACGCCCGCACCAAATCGTAATGGTATTACCCCTATTTTAGATTCGTCATATAAGTTACTTAACTCTTCATCTGAAACAAATCCTTTAACCACAACATGTTTAGATTCAAGCGCTAAAATTTCCTCAGGCGGATTAGAGCCAACTAAATTGAGATATATGTCAGGTATATGCTTAACGATCAAAGGTAAAACTTCATTTACAAACCAAATAACACCATCTACATTAGGGGTATGAGCAAACCCTCCAACAAATAACAAACCAGTCTTATCACTACGATCTATAGGCCCACCCATCTGGTTGAAGAAGAACGCTGGAAATACCTGAGTATTTTGATGCTTAAATTCTTTTTCAATTATTTCTTTTTCGTCACAACTAATTGTTAAAACCACATCACTTTTCTCTATAAGTTCAGACTCTAATTCGTACCATTTTTTTGAAGAAATCAGCAATTCTTCTCTCTGTTCAACTTCATACTGACGCTGTTCTCGGAGATAGTGAAGATCTACAACAAAGTAAAGAATCTTAGCATCTGTATGTTCTTTCACCAAGTCTATATATTTTTTTGAAATATGTGGTCTCCATAAGTATACAAAATCGATGTTGGCTCCATTGTCTTTTATCCATTGAGCATAATTGTTTGCATACCAAGCACCATATAGCACCTCAATTCCCATTTGCTCCAGCTCAGATGTATACGGTTGATGTGCATAAAAATTATCACCTAGGAACTTAACTTCATAGCCCATATCTACAAACAACTTCAAATACATGTACATTATTCTAGAGCCACAATCTTTATCATAGTGAGGTACATAGTGATCTACAACTAATATTGTCTTCTTATCTTTTGAACGACCACGTGCATCAAAAACATTAACCGCATTTGGAAAATGATTCGTTATTAACTCATCCTTCCATTTTTCAAAAAACTTTTCTCTATTTTCTACCTGATATTTCTTCAGGCCCGAATCTGTTGATGTTCCATTGGATACACCTTCAAAATGAACCACTACTGATTGAGGTTGGTATACGGTGCGATATCCGTGTTTTCTTATTTCAAACGCTAGATCCACATCTTCATAATACGCAGGTACAAACCGAGTATCAAACCCGCCTATAATATCCCACAAATCTTTACGAACCATAATAGCTGCACCAGAAATGTAATCTGTATCTCTTACATAATTATACTCAGGCTTACTTGGGTTATCATTTCGACCATAGTTCCATGCAGACCCGTCATTCCACATGATTCCACCAGCCTCTTGAAGCTCTCCAGTAGGATAAACCAGCTTCGATCCAACTAATCCTATTGAATCATCATTATCTATCAATCCTACTAATGAATTCAACCAATTCGGCTGAACTTGTGTATCATTATTTAATAAAAATACATATTTACCTTTTGCAATTTCTGCACCCATATTACAATTAATCAGAAAACCTTTATTTTCTTTATTTCGTATTACACGAATATTTGAAACCCAATCTTCAATCCTTGAAGTATTATCTGTAGAAACATCATCAATCAAAATAATTTCATAACTAATATCACTTGTATTGTTCACAACTGATGTTATACAGTTAATATTGTAATTAAACTGATTATAAGCAGGAATTATAATTGAAACATCGATTTCATCAAAAACAGGTATTTCAAGCTTCTCGACTATTTTTTCTTCTGATTTATTTATAACAATTGGTTCTATTGACCCTAATCCTAGGTTGTCTTCAATTTTCATTTTCATAAATCGGAAAATATCCGATGGATTCTCTGTTTTTAGTTTTTTCAATAACAACTTTATATTTTTAAATCTAAAATACTTGATAAAATACAATGGATGCTTTAGAAAATAAAGAAGCATTTTGACAAACATTCTTCTTCGACTATGTAAAGGTAGCACTTTGTTTGAACTACGCTGCAGCAAGTTAACAATTCTCCACGAACGACTATTTTGAATACTCTTCAACTCGTTATCTAGCATTTGTCCCCATTTGCTTAACTTCTCAATTTCCGATTGCCTACTGTTTAAAATCTCATTTGTTTTCTCAGACTGCTCATGCAATGAACTTCCCCATTTTTTTAGTTCAGCTATTGTTTTCACATTGCTTTCTAATTCAAAATTCAATTTTTCATTCTCACTTTTTAATGTGTCACACACTTCACTGAACTTCTTCAAGTTCATGGCATTTACATCATCACTAAGTACCTTATCGAGCGTATCCATTAATAAAGCAATATCTGTTACTGACGCTTTAAAAATCCTATATTCTTCTTTTAAATCCATGCTGCTATTTATTTCTTCTTCTACTCTATCTCGAAGAGTATCTGGCAACATTAATTTACCTTCTTCATAAAATTCACTTGCAATACTATTTTCACGAATTTCTAATTTTTTCAAAAAAAGCTTTTCTGCGATTTCTGTTATATATCTATCTTTAGTTTCATTCTCTTTCAACAACTCAGACTGATTTTGTTCAAGCAAATCGATTTGTTGTAGCAACATAAAATTGTTCTCTTTTATCGACTCAACACAATCTTGTAAAGCCATTAATTTATCATTCAAGATCTGATTTTCATTAATTTTTTGGGTGAATTTTAAAGACAAGTTGCTATTTTCATCTTTTAAATTCCCCTTCTCACGTTCAACGATTTCATTTTTTAGTTTTAATCGTTCTTTATCCTCTTCTAATCGTTCTTTATCCACTTCTAATTGTTTCTTTTCATATTCTAATCTAGCTGTTTTCTGCTCTAAATTTTCTCTCTCTTGTTCGAGATTATCTTTTTCTCGAACTACATTCTCTACAAACATTTGATTTTCCAATATTAAGTTGCTCAGCGATGCTTCCATTTCTTTCATCTTATCGTTAAGTTTCACATCTTGTTCCTTGAAACTATTACTAAGAGATTGTTCCAACTTAAGTTTCATATTCTTAACAATCTCCTCTCTCATCTCATTGTTTTTAATTTCTAAGTAGGATTCACGAATCTTATAAATTGCACTCATCAAATTTGCGTCAAGATAATAAACTTCAAAATCAAAAACAATTCTCGAATATTCCAAATTATAAATATTTATATAAACATAAGATTCATTTTTATCAATCAAATAAATTGAGTTACTTTTGAACCAAACGTTATCTCCTATTTCTTCAGGTATTGATATCGCTTCATCATTCCATATTCTTATTGAATTTATTCTTATGATACAATTCATTTCACTTGGAATTAAAAGTAACCTAAACACATCATCAATTTTTTTGTTTTCCACTTCGATGATATTCCTTCTTTGTGTAACACCAATTAATTCATCAATAATATTGCCTTGGCTATCATAGGTATATAGCTTATAGGTATCATGAGATTCACTACTAGTTTTTTGACCCAAGTCCACTGATATCAAATCAACATTTTGGCTAAAAAATTCGTATGCTTCTTCCGATGTTACCGTCAGATTTTTTTTCCAATCATTAAAGCTCGACGTAACCTTGCTCAAACTCTGCATGTCGCTTAAAATATCTGAATACTCTTCCAACCGTGCATTATGGTGTTTCAAAGATTTATCTATATACTCATTTGCAAAAAAATCACTTCCATCATTTGATTCGCACTCTAAAAAATGTTCAATTTTCCTAAGTGCAGTCGTTGGATCTTCTATTACATCATTGTACGAACAAAGTGAAAAGTCCTTATCGATTGTTTTTAGAATCATACTATTATAGTACAGCCAAAGCTTAAGGCCATACTCCATATTCATTTCATTTCTTTTTGCTAAAGATTGAGCTGTTTCTAGCGGATTTCTATACACTACTACATATTTAACTTCAGCATCAAATTTTGAAAACACGCGTTTCCAGTATTCCAATAGCACGCACATTCTCGGATCTTTTATAACGATATTATCTGAAATATCCAACAAGGACTTAATGATTGCTTCACCTTTTGCGTAATCCTCATCATTTAATATCCAATCAAACTTATTGAAATCATCGAAACTCACATTATCTATCGTATGCCACTTACAGCTAAACTTATCAAGTAAGAAATCATTTAAAGCAACAATTCTGACATCTTCCCAAAACCCCTTTGGATTATCAGGCTTAGACGCCATCAGGTCATCACCAGGATAAAATCCTGTATCAATTATTGCTTTAGTAAGAAGACTCGTTCCTGATCTATGCATTCCGAGTACAACAGCTATTTTTTTTACCATCTCTAAGATTCACCTCATTTACTCTTCATGTATTCTCGGTATTTCGAACAAATTTCCGTCGGGTTCCCTTCATCACGTATGATACCTTTATCTAACCAAATTACTCTATCAGATAATTCCTCTATCTGGTGAAGTCTATGAGAGACCATAATAACAGTATGACCTGACAATATCATTTCTTTAATTTTGTTTGAACTTTTTTCACGAAACGCTTCATCACCAACACCTAAGATCTCATCTACGATTAGAATTTCAGGATTAATATGTGCCGCAATTGAAAACCCAAGTTTTGCTCTCATACCCGATGAATAGTTTTTCAGAGGTACATCAATAAATGCGCCCAACTCAGCAAACTCAACAATTTGTTCCAGCCGTGACTCTAAATACACCTTAGTTTGACCAAGTATTGCACCATTCAAAAATATATTGTCAATACCTGTATATTCTGGATCAAATCCAGCTCCCAGTTCCAAAAGAGGCGCAATCGTTCCACCTACTCTTACTGTTCCAGAAGTCGGCTTGTATATACCTGAAATGATTTTCAATAAAGTACTTTTACCTGCACCATTATGACCAATTATTCCAAGTTTTTCTCCTCTTCTTATTTTCAATGATATTGATTCTAAAGCATTAAATTCAGTATAAGTCAATTCTCTTTTAAACACCCTAATCATGTATTCCTTTAATGTATCAATTTTACTATGTGTTAGTCTAAATCTCATAGTTA
Organism: uncultured Acidaminobacter sp.; assembly: GCA_963676345.2. Lineage (GTDB taxonomy): Bacteria > Bacillota > Clostridia > Peptostreptococcales > Acidaminobacteraceae. The sequence goes on along the minus strand of CAXXTS010000006.1, from coordinate 194,494 downwards.
CATCACTTAGTTCTACTATATTGTTTTCCATCAATAATTCCCTCTTATAAATACAACATAAATTTGTCTTGGTTTCTTTTGAAAACTACCAGACCTATTGATAATGTAACGATTGACAACACAAAACAACTTGCTAAATTCATAATTTCCGGAGCTTCTGCATAGTAGACTATTTGTCTAAACCCTTGAATATAGTGATATACGGGATTCAATAATAACAAAGAGCGGTAATTTTCAGGAATTATATCAACAGGATAAAATATTGCAGAAAAATACATCAACATCATAGTAAATACATCATACAAGTGCTCAACATCTCTAAAAAACGTAGCCAAAGTAGCTAATATTAGTCCGAAACCAGCAATAAAAATAAGAAACAGTATTAAATATACAGGTATAAATACTAAGTAACCTGTAAACTTCGCTTTTGTAATTAACATAACAAAAATTAAATCTATCATGGAAACTAAGAATATTACAAAACTAGAAATAACTTTAGACAGGGTTATCATATATTTCGGTATATAAACTTTTTTTAACAGCTGTGCTGAAGTAATTATTGATTTCATAGCAGTACTTGTAGAAACTTGGAAAAATGTATACATCAATCTTCCGCTAATTAAATATAATGGAAAATTTGGTAAATCTCTTTGGAATAGCGTTGAAAAAATTATTGTTAAAACAATCATGTTTAACAAGGGCTCAAGTAAACTCCACAACACACCTAATGCTGACCCCCTATATTTCATAACGATATTTCTTTTAACAAGTAGTGAAAGTAAATAGGAATACTTTCTAAAATTAGTCATCTGTAGCTTAATCCAAGTTGAACCTTTGATAATCATTTCCATATTATGTTCCTTATCATTCTAAGCATTCTCGCGTTTATGTTTTTATATGCATTCGTCACCAGCCACCACTGAATGTAAATTGATTTTCTCGTAAAAAACACATGTTTTTTATCATTACATTTAAGTGCAATTGAACACCCTTTTAAAACTCCGTCAATATAACTTCTGAAAAAACCTTTGTTCAAATAGATTTTAGCTCGTATCATTATACCTAGAACCAAAAGAGGGAAGTTAAGTACAAATTGCACAATACTCATATTTTTCCAAAATAGCAGTATTGTATTCTTACCAGTTTGCTTTACTTTAAAATCACTTAATCCCGAGCCTGTAGTTCCACTACCATAATGAAGAACTTTCGCACTAGAACAGTATAGATTTCTATATCCATGCAAAATCGCACGGTATCCAAGATCAACATCCTCTAAATATGCAAAAAACGACTCATCGAAATATCCTATTTCATTAAAAACATGTTTACGATAAATCGCAGCTCCTGCACATGCAGAGAATATATTTTCAACACGCCTATCATTATGAATTTTCTCTCCACGATATCGTTGAATACCCCATCCAAGTGCACACAAATCATCGCCTGCATCATCAATATACTCAGGTTTTCCCATCTGTAACATCTGTGCAGAAACGCTAAATATTTGACTATCACTTTTGATACATTTCAAAAGTTCACTTACAAAGCCATCTTGAATTTCAGTATCATTGTTCAATAATATTACAAATTCAGCATTTGAATGCTCTATACCAATATTAACTGCTTTAGAAAAACCATAATTGCTCTCTAAACAAATTAAGTCATATGCTGGATAGTTAGCGGAAATATAACTTACAGTTTCATCGGTGGATCCGTTATCAACAATAACTACACTTGTCTGATTGTCACACACATTAGAAAGTGCTTTTAAACATTTCGGCAAGTGCTTCATTCCATTGTATGTAGGAATTATGATTGATATTTCGCGACTATAGCTCATAAAACGGCTCCAATTACACTATTTTCCATCGTAAAATTTCGAATAATACTCAACATACTCCCCAGAAATCACATGTTGCAACCATTCATCATTTTCAACATACCACTGAATTGTTTTCTCAATGCCGACTTCAAAAGTATACTTAGGCGCCCACCCAAGTTCAGAAGTGATTTTGGTATTATCAATCGCATATCTTCTATCATGACCCAAGCGGTCCTCTACATAAGTAATGAGATCTTCACTTTTGTTAAGAGTCTTTATTATACGCTTCACTATTTCAATATTGGCCTTCTCGTTATTTCCCCCAATATTATAAACTTCTCCAAGCTCCCCTTTATGTAGCACCGTATCGATTGCCTCACAATGATCTTCAACGTGTAGCCAATCACGAATTTGCATGCCATCCCCATAAACCGGAAGCTGCTTTTCATTTAAACAATTATTAATCATTAGCGGAATCAGTTTTTCAGGGAACTGATAGGGCCCATAATTATTTGAACAACGAGTAATGTTAATAGGCATTTTAAACGTCTCACTATAAGCCCTTACAATTAAATCTGCGCTTGTTTTTGATGCTGAATACGGACTATTTGGTGCGAGGGGAGTCGTCTCAGTGAAAAGGCCCGTCTTCCCAAGTGTTCCATAAACTTCATCGGTAGAGACTTGAAGAAACTTAACCCCGTCGCGGTACACAGGATATCCGAACTCATCTTTCCCGATTGTCCAGCTTTTTTTAGCTGCATCCAGAAGCACTTGTGTGCCAAGTACATTTGTTTTTATAAATATTTCTGGATCTTCAATACTTCTATCTACATGAGATTCGGCAGCAAAGTTTACCACATAATCAAAGTTTTCTTCTTCAAAAAGCTTACTTATAAGCTCAGCATCTGAAATACTGCCCTTAACAAATCTATATTTATCACTCTCTTCAATTTCTTTGATATTGTTCAAATTCCCTGCATATGTTAGTAAGTCTAGATTTACAAGTCTATAGTCATGCTTTTCATGAAAAAGTTTCACAAAGTTGGAACCAATAAAGCCTGCCCCACCGGTAATAAGTACAGTTTTCATTATTTGTCTCCTTTATATTTAAACGGTAAATTCAATTCAGATAGTTGTTTTTGCTTAACATCCTTTTCTGAAAGGCAGAGCTCATCTATTATATCTATCGGCCACTCTACACCTATGTCTGGATCATTCCACAAAACGCCACCATCATAATCTGGTGCGTAGTAATCTGTACACTTATATGAAAATGTCGCATATTCTGTCATTACTAGAAATCCATGCGCGAAACCCTCTGGTACATAGAATTGTCGCTTGTTTTCCTCAGACAAGTATGCCCCGACCCATTGACTATATGTCGGTGACCCTTTTCGTAGGTCAACTGCCACATCATAAACTTCACCCTCTGTACATCTGACAAGCTTTCCCTGAGTATGTTTTGTTTGGAAATGCAGTCCCCTTAAGACCCCTTTTTTTGAGCGCGACTCATTGTCCTGAACAAACTGCATTGTAAGCCCAGCCTCGTGAAAGTCTTTTTCATTATAGCTTTCCATAAAGTAACCGCGTTCATCACCAAAAACAGTAGGTTCAATAATATATAAATCTGGAATTTTTGTCTCAATAAATTTAAACTTCCCCATACTACACCTCTTCAGCCACTTGAGCTAGATATTTACCATATTCAATTTTCATCATAGGCTTTGCCAGTTCTAATAGCTGGTTCTTATCTATAAACCCTTTTCTGTATGCAATTTCTTCAATACAAGAGATGTATTGGCCTTGACGCGTTTGAACCGCTTCAACATAATTTGAAGCTTCAAGTAGTCCTTTGTGCGTCCCAGTATCTAGCCATGCCATACCGCGACCTAAAAGCTCTACTTTTAACTTGCCACGTTTTAAATACTCATTATTCACCGAGGTGATTTCAAGCTCTCCTCTTGATGATGGCTTTACATTCTTTGCAATGTCGACAACATCGTTGTCATAGAAATAGAGTCCAGGTACTGCATAATTTGATTTTGGTCGTTCGGGCTTTTCTTCAATCGAGAGCACATTTCCATCTGTATCAAAATCAACAACCCCAAACTGACTTGGTGTACTGACATGATATCCAAAAATGGTTGCTTCATCACGTTCTGCCGCAGCCTTAAGCCTTGCGGAAAAACCATAACCATAGAAAATATTGTCTCCCAAAACAAGAGCTACCTTGTCATTACCAATGAATTTTTCACCAATAATAAAGGCTTCAGCAAGTCCATTAGGGGCATGCTGAACTGCATACTCAATGCTCATGCCAAGCTGTGAGCCATCTCCTAGAAGCTCTTCAAAGCCCCCAATATCGCGTTGTGTAGATATAATAAGAACTTCTTTAATATTTGAAAGCATCAGTACCGACAACGGATAATAGATCATCGGTTTATCATATATGGGTAAAATTTGTTTTGAAACAGATTTCGTTGCTGGATATAAACGTGTCCCCGAACCACCCGCTAAAATTATACCTTTCATTTTATAACCCCTCTTTTAGTAAATTTTCTTTATCTAAGTACACTGCTAATGACCTTTCCCAATCAGGCGCTGTATAACCAAACTCCTGTTTAAACATATATTTTTTCATGACTGAATAGTTTGGCCTAATTGCTGGTGCTCCGAATTCTTCACCCGTAATTTCTTTTACAAGTACTTCGCGACCTGTTAACTCAAATATTTTTTTTGCAAACGTGTTCCATGAACAAAATCCTTCATTTGAGTAATGGTAAAGACCATATTTTTCACTTTTCAAAAGAAGCATAATGCCTTCAATCAAGTCGTTCACATAGGTCGGTGTACCAATTTGATTATGAACAACAGAAAGCTCAGACCTTGTTTCTGAAAGTCTAAGCATTGTTTTTACAAAATTCGCTCCATGATGTCCATAAAGCCATGATGTCCGTATGATGAAAAACTTACTGCAAAATTGCTTTACAAATTCTTCACCAGCTAATTTAGTCTTACCATATGCAGAAAGTGGATTGGTCTGATCAAACTCATAATAAGGCGTTGTCTTCATACCATCAAAAACAAAATCTGTAGAAATCTGAATCAGTATTGCACCACACGCTTCAGCTGCGAGTGCTACATTACGCGCACCTATTGCATTTACAGCGTAGGCTAAATCCTCTTCTGATTCACACTTATCCACTTGAGTGTATGCAGCACAATTAATTATGTGGGTTGGTTTCATTTTGTTTACAATTAATTTTACTGAATCAAGACATGTAATGTCAGTATCATTGTGATCTGTACCAACATAGTCAACCCCATCATTTCTTAATTTATTACACAATTCTGTCCCAAGCTGTCCATTCGCTCCAAAAACAAGTATTTTCATTATGAGTAACTCCCTAAAGTCTATCATTTAAATATCACTTCATCTTTAGTATTCTATTAGCTGATAAAAAACTAACTTAATCTAACAATGCTAAATTGATTGCACTTCCGATTTCAAGGCAACCAACGCCCCAACAGCCACTACATACAGAAACATCGTATGTATATTAAAATCATTAAACACTGTTGCAACCAACAATCCAACACAAGCTGTGGCTACTGGCATTATCTGACGTTTCTTGGATCCTTCAAGAACTAAATACACATTCATTCCAATAAAGAACACAACTGCAGCCCATCCCATCTCAAGCGCCATTGCTAGATAGCCATTATGGGCTTTATCCACAACAATAGACCTAGATTGGTACAAATTCTCTTTATTGACATAGTCCGTTTGCGGAAACTCAAGGGCAAATGTGTCTGGTCCTGTTCCAACAAAAAGGCTTTGCTTTGAAAGCGGAAGCGTTCGCGACCAAATATAACCACGATTAGACCCCAGTGTTTCCAGTCCATCCCAAGCATCACTTTTTGTAGTTACAATATCACTTAGACGCCCCATTGGGTTTATAAACTTAACACCGTCACTCGTTGAAGCAAAATCCCAACGCACACCATCAATATCAAAGGTAATAAAGTTGATATTTTCAACTTTGCCGAATGTAAAACGAACATTTTCTATTCCATCCATATGATAGTAACCAGCCTGATCTGCTAAAACAGAGTATGAAATGCCTTCAGAGTCTCTAAACTCCGCATGGACATCTTCACCTTCAACAGCATACTCTGCTCGAATTACTTTTCCACCCTCAAGTACAATCTCTATACGATTCCCATCCATATCAATTGAATCTACGCTTTTATCAATCTGAATTGTTTTAAATGAACTTAGAAGATGAGAAGAAAAAGTTTGTCCTGTCCCTATGTCAGCGATAAAGCCTACAGCTGCAACTCCAAGTACAATCAACACTGCTCTTTTAGCATTTTTTCTTTCCTTTAAAAGCCACCAAAGAATAAGTGTAACAATTGCAACACCCGTTCCTATAAAACCTGCTCGTGAACGCGACCCGATTAACATGACAATAGAACCTACTGCCATAAGCGGCCATAGATTCTTAAGAATTTTATTTTCTTCTGTTATATAGCCAAACACACTAAATGGTACAAACATACTCACATAACTTCCGACAAAGTTGGGGTTATATAAAGTACTATAGGCCATATACTTTTCAAACTTAAAGCTGACAACATCTGCAGAATACTGATTATATATTTTACTTCCAAGTAGAAAACGTGCACCTAAATCCGTTTTGAAAAAATCTAGTCCGATCGCTTGGAAGAAACCAATCCCTACAATAAAAACACCAGAAAACTGCAGAATACGTATAAGTCGTATCTTGTCACTCTTACTTTCTATAATCTGTGATACATACACAATCATTATGATATATGTGAGCCACATATAGGTCCCTTGCATCTTCTCAGGATACCCATTCCATGCAACATCGGGATACGTTGACAAAAATGCACTTAAAACTATAAATAGTGCAAAAAGACCTAACGGAATATAAACTTTGTGTTTTTTCAATCCATTTAAGACAATGTACCCTATTAAAAAAACAAGTGCCAATCCGCCCGCAATTAAAAGCGTTTGCGCTTTATAATAGTTAAAAATATCATTAACCATGAATCCGGACGGCAACCACTTTTGTTCCGCTAAATTTGGATACTTTGTCTGCTTAAAGTGCAGTACAAGTGGTGAAATTCCCGCAAATAGTATTACTGGTATAAACTTAATCCAGTCCATCCACTGGACTTTTGCACTTTTTTGATTCACATTCTGCATTTTATAATCTGCCTTTCATTACGATTAATTACCGCGACTATTATATCATATATATAAGTACACTCCAATGGCTCGTTAATTTAACAGTCCTTCTACAGGATAAGAACCATTCATACGTAATTTGCCAGATAAATCATTGAGATTTTCAACACGCAGATAAGCATCATACATGTCAATATCTTCTTCTAGTATCAAGTGTACTGTAAATGGATCAATATAGTCTACTTCAGAAATTTCAATGCAATTTTTTTCATCAGAAAAGTTCTCAATAACTGTAATATACTTATCAAAATTTGTATTCATATCCACAGGGTGACTCAAATTGACACTAATTATATTGTGATCAATATATTTGGCTCGTATAACTTTAAAATTAAGTGGCTTCACTACCAATGGTGTAATACTCATACTCTCTTCAATAGGATAAGTTACACCATAAACATCTGTAACTTCACCTAACAAACTAATATTATATGTTAGCCCTTCATTTATACGTTTCCACGAAGTTAATCCAACATGAATTACACTTGGCACTACACCGTCAACAGCTTTTACTATGGTGGCATTAGCGCCGTCTACCTTAATGACTAAATCTTTAACACCATCAACGTCAATTGCCTTGTCAAGACTTACTTTAAGTGTTGAAGCATCTTGAACTGATATATCTTTAATTGTAAGCGCACTACGAACTTCGCATTCTGTCGTAATACCCTCAAAAGATTCCCCCGTATACAATTTTTTAACACCTGATATAAGTATCGGTTGATCCAAAATAGGTGAATCAGACAACTTGACAAGCAACTTTGTTTGCCTTTTGTTAGAATCCAAAATCCACTCATAAGACTCCACAGGAAGCGCTGATCCTAGGCGCTGTGTTATAAGAGGCGCAACAGTACTTGTCATTTCTCGGTTGAAGGTTATCATAATATGATTGTCAGGCAAAAACAAGCCAGATAATGTAATCGCATCACTCATATTATACACATCCATTGACTCTTCAATTCTATTTAAATAGATATCTAGCCCATCTTCATCTACTTTTGCACCATACACCGATTCGAATCCACTTTCTATATGTAACTTATATTCTTTTCCATACTCAAAAGTTACATTTCCGTTCACTCTGTAAATCACACGATTACTGAGAGTCTCAGTGTGAACAATCTCCAGTTGATCTTCAACACCACCTGAAATTAAATTTTCACTTTCGTCGTATATACGCATATGTGATGTTAACACAGAGGAAGCTGAAATTGGTTGATTAAAATAGACTTCAAAGATTTGATCATTTAGAATTTGACCATTTGCAATATAGAAGCCGGGATCTGTCGTTGAACGTTTTATTCTGAATACGCGCTTATAAGTGTTCTTATATTTATCGTTTATTCGAACGTATTTAATCTCTAACACATACCGTTTACCTGTTTTTAATCCCATAGACTTAATTGAAACACTTGAGTCTTTAACTTCAAACGCACGTATCTTTTTCGACGAATCTGGAACACCATACTCCGATAAGTAAACTTGACTTGTATCAAATGCTTCAATAGATTCATCCAGATCTATTTCAACTATGCCAGATTTATAAACACTCGACTGTGCATACTCCGGCACTATACTTTGAGAAGTTTGCATAGCATACGTCTCTAAGGGAAGTACTGCAATCAGCAGTAGGAGAATACTTGTAATTATGATCATTTTTTTCACAACACTACTCCCCTTTCAACTTATCAATTTTAACTCCATCAATAATCACAGTAAGAACGCCTTCGTCACCCGATGCCGAAGATAGGATCGACATAGACCTAACCTGCTCATTTTCAAGACTCTTTACCGAAAGATCAATCCTTCCAGGTCTAAGAACGTGTATCAAACTTCCTGAAACTTTAACAAACGGAGACTCATCGAACAGCTGAGATATAATATCAGCAGAGACTTTACAATACCCTTTATTTTCAAGTTTGAGAATTTCACTGTACAAAGTAGCTTGTTTTTTGTATTTATAATACTCGATTGAAGTCTCATATCCTAGCTCATCAGCTTTCTGAAGATAGTAATCTCGTGATAATTTGACTTCTTCAGCTAGCATAGCATATCCTGTAACTTCAATTTCAAATTCATCATAAAATGGTTTTTCATATCCATATATCATGCGATATGCAGCTTCAGGTTTATATATATCTCCAACATTAAGTTCTACCTCACGAGGCACTGCAAATCCAAGCGTAATAGGATGAACACCAATTTCAATTTCATCTTCTAAAAGACCATCTTCAGTCATAACTGTTAATGTTGATTCGCCAATCTTTTTTCCTAAAATATTTTTGTTTCCAATGACTTCTATCACAGAAGGATCAGATGACTTCCAGACAACATCTTTGTTAATGATATCATCATTTTTCAAATCTCTCGCCGGATCTAAAATATACTTAAGTTCAATTTCTTGGCCTATATAGATCGCTTTCTTTCCATATTTAGATATCTTAATCATATCATTCGGAATTCGAATACTTGAAATAGCCGACCTCACATAAATTGAATCATGATCTACTTTCCCATCAGGCGTTCGGACATAAATGACATTCCGCGTTATTTCCGATGGAATGAAATAATAACCATCCTCTCGTAGTTCTATTTGTGAACTAGGCCCTTTGAGAACAGTTACTTCTATTTGACTTAAATCTTCGATTTCAGGAACTGTTTTAATATTTAGATTTATCTCCTCTCCTACATAAGCTTCATAAAGAAGACGATTTAATTCAATCGACTCAAATGTTTTAATTGGTAAGCTATCAATTTCTTTTTCAACTCGAATCCATATACTATCCATTCGGCTACCATCTACTGTTTTTGCTACAACTTTTGTAATTCCATAATCATGAGCTGTAACAAGACCATCAGATACTGTGGCAATATTTGGGTTCTGCGTTGTCCAAAGAACACCCGTTTCATATACTTGATCTTGTGTTTCTGTCGGTATAAGTTGGTAATGGACTTCTTGAGATTGTTCTAACTCATTAAACAGCAAGGATTCTTTCTCTATTTCAATACCCTCTACCGTCGGGACGCTTTTGACTGAAAGTACAGTTGATATATGATGTTCTGTATCCACATAAAGAACACGTCCATCCCCCCCAGCGATTGCTTTAACGTCTCCATTTTCCAACATTTTACACGTTTGTGGTGTCAAAGAAATTCCTTTAACACTTTCAGAATTAATTTCATAACTGCTACTATACATCATAGGAGAGAATACTTCACCAACTTTTAGTATCTTTGCATATCCATTATTAACTATAAGTCTTTCATCTGCAGGTGTGCCAGTTAAATTGAATTTCTCTTCAAACTGACCATCAACAGTTGCTGCAGTTATTACTGCTTTCCCAATTCCGTATACCGATACAACACCATTGCCATCTATGGACGCCACTTCAATATTGTCTGATGACCAGTTTACATAAGATTGATTTTGATCTACACCTGAATTTAAACTTAACGTATATGGAACATCATAATTATTTCCCGCTTGTACTGTGACAGAACTCTTGTCTAAAGAGAAGTCTTTTATATCGCTTAACACATTAACTTCAATGCTTACCCGTGTCATAGCACCCGCAACATTAGCAGATAACTCGAGTCGCGTTCTCCCCGGTTTTAAAGCGGTTATAACACCACTTGAACTAAGATGCGCAATATTCGGATCAAGAACTGTGATATTAGGGCTAACAACCTGATCATACCCTGTAACAGTTTGTATCATAGTATAAATCTGCTCACTCTGACCAACTTCTAATTTGATCACCCCATCGGTTGACGCAAATGCTAAAACCATGTTGAATTGCATCAATACAAGAATGGCTATCATCCCTAGAATAATACGGATATTTCTCATGTTGAGCCCCCCTCACTCTGTCTCTACTCTTCTAATATTCCAACATTATACTCAAGGTTTTCATAAGTATATTGCTCAGATGGATCCTGTACACTTTCAATTTCCAGCGTTAACTTTTCATCAATCATATAACTTTCAAACTGAAGCACGAGTGTTTTAGAATCGACTTTTATGACTTCTGACGGTGCATTATATTTTCTCTTTCTTTCGACCTTGTAGGTTAAAGCAAAATTATTCACATCAACAGCACTTTCCATGTCAATATAATCACTGAATTTCACCATAAATACACCTGGGCTAATATTTATGACTTCTTCTACATAGACTTCATCCATATAATCATCAGTTCCAGGAAAGCGTTCAGATTCTCCTCTGTTTGATGACAAACCAAGGTAATCTGGTACCTTGTCATCTATTTCAAGTTTATAATCTTTATCTTCTTCTAGATAGTCGCCTTTTTCTAAATATACATATAATAAACGGGGTTCTTCTTCAAATAAACATATTTTATCTACATCAATACCATGATCAATATTGACATCAATAGATGTCGCTTTATCACTTAAAGGCCTATCATACTCTAAAATTAAAGTATTTCTATCTCTAACAAACACATCGTCAAGTTCTGGGACATTCTCATACTCCTCGCCTTCGAATTTTTCTTCATAACGATTAATATAACTTTCCAAATACAAATCATAAACATCATCTACAAGAAACTCATACTCACGTTCTTTACGAAGAGAAGAGAACTTTAAATATACTACCTCAGTATCAATACCGTCTTCCGTCTGTTCATAGTAAATTCTAGTCGGATATTGATCTCTTCCAGTAGACAAATCTCGTATTCTATAATTATTACGGTCAAAACCAGACTCTTCGTCTACAGGAAGATTAAATTCTACACGTAAAAAATGGCTGTCTACAACTTCTAAGTCATCTATATCTATAGAATCTAGGTTGACACTCTTCCCACTAAAACTGTATGAATCTCCATCGCCTCTATTCATATAGGCCAGATAAGCACTCTGAAGATCGCCGCGTACACTAATTTCATAGTTTTTATTAGATTGAAATTCCAATTCTTCAAATTCAAGAAGAACAGCGTCATCTTTTCCAAGAAGGGTTTTAGCTTCCAAATTCTTAAAACTCCCTTCTTGCAAATTACCAGATAACCCAAATCTGTAATATAATACATTTTCTGCAGTTTCAGAGACTGGATGTGTAAATTCAACAATTACTTTGTCTTCATCAATTATTTCAACACGCTTAATCCTAAAATCATCTGAAATAATTTCTTCTGCTTCTATGCCATCAAACTCCGCGCTCAGTTTATCCGTCTCATATCCATCTAAGTCCACAATTTCTTTTAGAATAACTTCGTAGTCAGGTCCCTCACTTAAATCAGTAGTGAAGGTTAATTCCATAATTTGATCAGAATATGTCATATCTGCAATAACAATCGATGTATCATCTGATTCAACTTCAACTTGTGAAAGAGATGGTTTCACGATGTCTTCATTAAATTGAATTAGCAGGGTGTTCAAATCTTTCAATTCTACTTTTTTAAGTTTAGTCTTAACTTTATCTTCTTTAAGTACACCATAACCACGAGCCACAGACTCTGTCGTTACCCCCTTCTCAATTAGGTTCTCAACGACTGTGATTCCCTCGTCATCAAGTTGCTTATCTAACGCTAAGAAAATACTATGTACAACGTCTTTTCTATAATAATCGCTGTTATCTTCAGAAGTCACTGCGTGTTCAATTTTATCAGAAACGCCAACTTCATACGCCTTATTCAAAACGGTGTCCCAGTCATAATCTCTACCGCCATCATATTCCATTGAGTTCAGCAGCATGGCAAGAAACTGTTTTTCTGTAACATATTCGTTTGCTCTAAATGTACCGTCTTCAAACCCGGATATAATCCCATTTCTTTGGCAATACCCAACATAAGGTGCATACCAAGCATCTTTGGTTACATCACTAAAAGCTTCACTAATCGAAGCATACTTTTCTTTCTCCTGCAGTACAGAATTTTGCATACCCTTTACTTTAACAATAAAGGCCGACGCTTCACTTCTTCTAAGCTTGCCGTGCAAATTGAAGTCAATGCCATCGCCGCTTAATAGATGCATTTTATTGAGCGCCTTTGCTTCTTCATCAAAGTCAACACCTGCATAAACCACCTGAATAGATAACATAAAAATGAATGATACGATGAACATCACCGTTATTTTTTTTGACATAGTCCCACTCCTTAATCTACTTTCTCTAATTTCTATTATATCCCATTCATAGTAGAGTGAGAAGGGGGCTTGCAAAACGTAATGTGTCTGTAAAAAACCGTTTTAAACAGAGATCTGCACTACAAGTAAAGCAGATGGAAATGCCCTGCTTCAAAATGGCACTTTCATCTGCTTTGTAAATTAAATATTCAGCTCATAAATCATACTTCAATGCACAGAGAACTACAATTATTTCTAGTTATTAACAATCTCAGTTGTATTTTCAGAAACAAAATTCTCGAACTCTGAAACAGCCATATAATGGCTCAATTTCGCTTGATTATAGCTATAGTAAGCACTTTCATACGTCACCTTGCTTTGCTGATACTCCAGAAAACTTAGGAGTCCATTCTCATATTTCAGCTTGGCAACATCATACTCTTTCTTGGCAATTTCAAATGCAATTTCTTGAACCTGCAAATCATAATCAGCAAGGATTACATTATTATAATTTGAAATCACATCATACTTAAGCTGTAGAGTTGTCGTTTTGACTTTATTTTCATAATTGAATATGTTGTCTTCAATTTGCTCAAGTTCTACCGCAACATCTCCAAAACCACTAAAACGGGATTTTAGCGCTCTTGTCTTTTCTTGTATAGCAATACTCTTCTCATACTGGTCGATCTGATATGACTTTTCAATGACACTTTGAGTAATTTCTGCCATATCGATTGCCTCAAGTGTTTTTTCTGGAATAGACGCAACTGCTACACTAATATCCGCCGTTGGCTCCTTACCCATGAATATATTGAAGTTTGCTTTGTAATTTTCAAAGCTGTTTTTTGCATTTAAATACGCTAGATAAGACTCCATATATGCTTTTTCATACTCTTTTAAGCTTAGCTCAGTAATTTGACCTAAATCAAACTCAATTTTCTTAGCATCGTACTGATCTGAAACAATTTCATAGTCCTCTTTTTTATACTCAACTTGATCTTCTAAATTGATATAAGTATAGTAATACTCAATTGTCTTAAGTGTTAATTCATGTTCCTTTTGTAGTTCCTGATACTTCAGGTCGCTGTAACTTTTATCTGCCTCAAGAGGTGTCAGCTCCATAATGACCTTTTCATCATACGTGTACCCTTCATCATCCTCTTTACCTGGGGTGATTGCTTTTGAAGTATTAATTGCAACTCTATAGTCTTTGGATTCACGTTCAAGCTGTTTGTTTAACAAACTCCACTCAGTATTGTTTTCTTTTGCCTTTTGGATAATAAAATCCAGATTTGCCTCAGCCGCGTAACTCCCAACAGAAGCCGAACCGATAAGCATCATACCAATTATCATTGATGCAATTTTTCTTTTCATTTATGCCACCTCTTTATTCGTATAGTATGCCCTTTTCGAGAAGAATGTTATACTTCATTATTGAACTTTGCAAACCACGCTCTGTCGTATTAAGTGTGTTTACTGCAGCTTGATACTGAAGTTTTGCACCACTCAGCTGAGTACTTGTCACCATGCCTTGCTTATAATACTCCATGGTTTGAATGAGCGACTCTTCTGCATTTTCCTTAGCCTTTTTGCTTGTATTAAACGCTTGCATTTGTGCAAGAATGTCGTTGTATCCATATCTTACATTGGCTTCAACTTCTGAGGCTTTGTCACGTACATTTTTTTCCGCCTCATCCAGGTCATCTGTTAAACTTTCATACTCCTGTCCAAATGTCCTGCCACTGTATTCCATATAGAGGTCATAGTTAGCCTTAATAACATCATAGTCGAGACGGTAGCCTATCAAATCCGTATTTGCAAGCTGCGCCATCTCTATTTCTTGATTAAGCGGCACATCATCTAAAAATCCATTCACATCCACATCTTCCGTCAGTATGATTCTATCCTCCGGATTAACACCGATCAGTGCTTTAAGAGCATTTTCAGCCATTTCATTTTGAAGTTGTAGCTTCAAATGTTTGGCTTCTTGCTGTTTTAGCTGAAGTGTATCAATTTCTAAGGCAACTTTAGAGATTTGACCAAGTGCATACATTTCGTTATAGTCGTGGTTTACGGTTTTCTCTAAGGCCAAATTTTCTTCAGAAATTTTAATGCCATTTTCAAGCGTTTGCAGTGTGTCATACAGCTGAAGAACACCACTTTCAAGTTTACCCTCAATCATATCTATCATGTTTAAGGTTTTCTGCACACCCGCATTACTTTGCTTTTCAGCAAGCAGTGCATTTTTTTCATATTTTTCGTACAGTTCTTCACTTGTCAGATCAGGTTCGTCAGTACCAAACATAAACATGTACTTGATAAAAGAAATATCACGATTTACTTGTTTTGCTTTTTCAGGATACATATAAACAGAAGCCCTAGCTTGACTCATACTCAAATTAATATAAGCTTCTTGCAACTCACTAGCGGACATATCTTTATATCTATCATAAAGCCCATCATCGTCAAACCATTTATCAACAAAATCTTTGTAATCTTCCACTATAAAAGTAATCTGATTTTTTTTTGATATACCTGACCTCAGTGTTTCATCCAGCGACACTTTCTGACTCTCAACATCTTTAATATCTTGACTATATTCTATAGCCATCGTCATAGCATCATGTAAGTTCAGAACATGTGTTTTAGAAACCGTTTCTGCCCAAACCGGACTTGACATGCTAAATATCACCAAAGTCAAACTCGCTGATACTGTAAGCATTTTTCGAAGCATACTTACTCCTCCATTCTTTTGCCTTCAAGGCAATTTAATTTACCATATTAGAATATCAGCTAATATTTATAATTCCATGAACAAAACATTAAATTATTCTAAAAATTACTCATCATAATTTAATCAACACGTTCCTTATATTCTTCTTTACTAATTCTTTTAATCATATAATTATTATTCCACTCACCATATGTTTTTTTTCCACCAGCATCTGAAAACAAACCATACCCATTCCAAAGACCCATTTCCCACTCGCCGTTATAATAACTTCTATCCGGGTATATTCGTTTACCTATGCCGTCTCGTATATTATACTTGTATTCCCCTTCGTAAGTGCCACCATCTTCATAGTAGTATATGCCAAATCCACTCTTATAGTTATTGATAAACTGACCTATGTATACATCCCCATTTAAATAACTCTGCTTGCCTTCTCCATTTCTCATACCTTCGCTTATATCACCAAAATATACTCCTTGTGAATCAATAATTTCCTCATTAGATTCTACGACAATCTTGTCCTCAAAATGCATATCACACTTAGATACATTCACACCATCAGATTCCCATGTATATCTAACATCAAGCAAATCAAGCACCTCTAACGGCAACAAAACTTCGGTATCTTGTACGACACCTTCGATGCTCTGAATCTCCCCCTCTATATATACAGAAATTTTTTTGACTGTGTTTCCTTCTGAAATGGGTTGAAAAATATTCATTATGAGGAACAATAAAATTATATATAAACCACACTTTTTAATCATATAAATCTCCTTATTGACTTTCTCAACTCAGTATAACATAAAAAAGAGACGGGAATAATCCCGTCTCTTTCGTAATCAGTCTCAGTTCTACAACTAAAAACTAATTATTGAAGTGTAACTTTCTTAGATACCGCAATTACATTGTCGCCATTTTTAACAACAACTACTGCATCGTAAGAAGAAAGATCTGCTGCTGATACGATTGTAGCTTTGTCACCATCTAGTGATACGCTAGTTACGTAAGATGCAGCTGAGCCAGTTACAGTGTAAGCAGTGCTTGAATTCTCATCAGTTTCAAATGCTGCTGCAACTTCTGTGCTACCAGAAAGTAGGTATAGTACATAGTTGTTATCTTCATCATCATCTAGACCAGGAATGTCAAGAACGATAGATGCACCAGTAGTTGAACCAGTTCCTGTTTGAGCAGCATCTTCTAGATACTCCACAGTACCTTGAACATACCCAACTACAACAGCACTTGTATCTGCTACATTTCTTGAAGAATCAAGATCCATAGTGATAGTGTACTCAACATCATCGATAAATGGAGTGTACTCTTTAACTGTAACTGTAATTGTTTCGTTGTCAGAAGAAATTGTATCACCAACATAAGTTACATTATGAGCAGAATCAGATGCAGCAATACCTTCAAGCTCATCGCCGCCACCATTAGTACCCATAGCTGCGTAGTTAGTGAAATCATCATCTTCAACGATTTCGAAAGTAGTACCATTGATTGCCTTAACACCTGTTACAGTGTCGCCAGTGTAAGGAGTCGAGCTACCAGCAAAACCATACTCTTCACCTTTAAGGTCAGAACTTTCACCGTATAGTGACTTCGCATCACGCTTAAGCGTTAGAGTGAAATCATCAGTGACGTTAAGTAGATCAGAACTTGATAGAGTCAGTGTAACAACATTATCATCTACATCAGAAGAATAGCTTGTAGTTGAACCATTGCTGTTCCAGTCATCATCGTCATCATTAGTGATTTCGTAGCCACCACCATAGCTTGAATCTAGATCTAGACTCCATGTAACTTCGATTTGAGTGTCGTTGATTGCAACAACAGAATCAATTTCAGGCTCTTCATCACTTACATCATCAGTGTCAAACTGAACATGCTCAGTAGCTACCGGACGACCGATCATATCAGCGATATCAGCGCTCATACCGTTAAATACTAGTTCTTGATCTTCTTTGAAGTAATCTGCAGCAGTCAGACCAAGAATGATTAGAGTTTCATCATCATCATCATCATCATAATCCACAGTGTATTCTACTGTATCACCAGCAGATACTTTTTCATCTTCATCTACATCATCGTAGATTGACATTGTAGCTGCAGTATTTACAATACGTACAGGCTCATCGAAATAAACGTAAACTTCGTCAGTGCCTTCTTGTGCTGCTGAATCATACTCAACTGCATCATCAGCAAGAACGTACTTTTCGTCAACTTCGAATGACTCGTCATCTTCGTCGTAGTTAGGCGTGTTACCAGCTTCATCAGTTAAACCAACAAATTCAACGATATCAAATTGTACTTCATCGCCATCTGTAGTTACAAATGTAGTTACAGCACCAAATGTCTTAGTAGCAGCTGTATATGCTAGACCTTGGTAAGCATTGAAAATAACTGTTTCGTCATCATCTGTTTGACCTGCAGCAACGATTGCGAACTGGTCACCAACAGAAATTGAACTGTTTTCAGAAGCTGTAGCTTCAACGATTGCATAAGCAATGTTTGTAGGAGCAGCTGCGCTAGCAAGACCAGCAACACCAGAACTCCATGTTGTACCTTTAAGTGACATTGACTCATCGAAACCAACTAGAAGGATATCTTCTTGAGTTACATCAACATCAGTTACTTCAGGACGTGTAGTATCTTGCTCATCAGAAGTAGCAATGAAGTCCATTTCTAGACCATCAGTTACTTGATCAGCAAAGTTTTCTACGCCATCAACTTTTAGAGTGTAAGTCTTGTTATTTTTCAGCTCATTAACTTTTAGCGTTACTACCGTATCACTACCACTAACGAATTCAGCTTCTAGAGCAGCTCCTTCGCCATCGATAATGTAGTTAGTTGGGTCTTCAGCACTATCAGTCTTAACTGAATCAGAGAAAGTAACCTTTAACTCGTCAAGATCTACAACAGTGATGCTTTCGATTGCAGATGCACCATTATAGTTAACACCTTTAAGATCGAAAGATTTCTTTTCTTCATCATCCATTGCATTGCCATACTTATCAGCAATGTTATTAATTAGAAGTTTGTAATTTCTTTCATCTGGATCCATTCTAGAAACAGTCAGATAAACAATCATCTCTTCATCATCATCATCTTTAAACTGAACATCGTAGATAGACAGTTCGTCATCTTCAACATCATAGTTAGAAAGATCAAGTGCAGATGCAGGATCTAGGTAGTTCTTATCAGAGAAAGTAACCTTTACAACTGTTTCAGAAAGAGCATCTACAGATGTAACTGAAGGCTCAGTATCATCTTCAGAACCTGAACGGAAATCTTCTTCTAGAGTATCAGTTGTAGCATTAGCAGAAGTAGATCCATCTACCATATAAAGTACTTTTACTTCATATTTAGTATTTTCTTTCATACCTGAAGTAGTTAGTGTAACTTTACCATAGTAATCAGAATCTGCTTCGTTATTAGTTGCAGATGTGTCATAAACAACATCATCAGCTTCTGCTTTGATGATTTCAACGCCTTCAATTGCGTAGTTAGCTACATCTTCAGCAGTCGCTTTGTCAACGCCATGTTCGTCATCAAAGTAGATAACTACTTCAGCATTGTTATAAAGCTTGTCAGGGTTAACTTCGTCAATCTTAGGAGCATCTTTATCTTCATCTGGATAGAAAGTTTTGATTTCTTTATCCATCATAACACCGTCAACGTTCAGAACGTTTTCAACTGTCATTTTAAGAGATTGACGCTTAGTGATGCCATCAAGAGTCAGTTCAACTGTCTTATTGTCATCTTTAACAGTAGCCGCTACTACAGTACCTTCTTTGTCGATAGAGTAGTTAGCAACGTCTGTTGCAGTATCGAAGTCTACGTTTGAATCAAACTCAACTTCAACTAGATTCGTATCAACACCTGATACAGAATCAACTTCTGGCTTATCAGTTTCCTTATCAACTGCAGTGAAGTTATAAGTAGACTCACCAAGAACCGCAGTCAAAGCAGTACCAGATTTCATTTCTTCAGTGTAAACATATACACGGTCAGAAGCAACAGCTTGAATACGCTCAACGTCTAGTTCTTCAGAAGTACCTTTTTTAACGATTGTTAGATCAGCAGCTTCAGCAGCGTCTGCATCAACATCGTCAGTGAAGATTACTTCAACAACTTTAGTACCGATAGCTGAAACTTCATCAAGTTCAACATCAAGTTCAACTACAGCTGGAGCTTCTTCTTCGATTTTACCAAGCTCAACGCCTAGTGCTACGTCAGAACCTTGCTTAGGAAGGTTAACTGTAGACCACATTGCATCGAAGCCTTCGCCACGAGTAAGCATGTCAGATTCTACAATTTCAATACCTAGGTCAGCAGCTTGCTCTACAGAAGCATTGTAATCAGTTACTTCGTAGTCAAGAGCTTTAAGCATGAATGTTGCAGCCATTTTAGAGTCAACAGCTACACCAGCGCCGAATGAGCCGTCGCCCATACCAGCTGTCCATCCTTGGTAGAAAGCATACCATACGTAAGGTGCGAACCAGTCGTCCTCTTGTACGTCGCTAAAATCAGCAGGGATGCTGAAAGTAGCCGCTTCTTCTTTAACACCATTCATTTCTGCGATCAGTACCATCATCTGCTCACGCGTCAGAGACTGATCTTCATTCAAATTGCCGTCTTGATCGCCAGCTACGAAACCAGCTGCTTTTAGCATATCGCCAGCAGATTGGTCAGCAGCAAACGTCATCGGCACGCTGCCTAGCACTAGTACAAGTGCTAGAACGAGAGAAAGAATTCTCTTCATCTTGCAATTCCTCCTTGTTATGTAGTAGGTTTTTGTGCTGAAGGGAAGATTGTACAATGTCAACCGGCCCTCCCTTCAACTAGAGCGGTTGTTGCCCTGAACCAATCAGAACCCTAAGGTACTTTTCGATTCTAGACTGATTATACCACCCATTTAAAATGAGGGTCAATCAGCCGCTAGGCTTTGTAACATAACTGTAAATTAGAAACAAAGCCTAAGGAGCAAACACAACAGCTTGTATTATACCCTAAGAGCAAACTAATTTCCATTACAGTCATATTACATTCACAATCTTATGGCGTATATACATTACACCACGTTATTTACTATACCATACAAACCACTGATTGTCCTGTAATTGGAAGCATTTTGTGGATTGTGTGGATAAGTTTGTGCTCATAAATGACAATAAAATAGATCGCTGTAAAATCCATGCGATTCCATAGAAAAGGTGCGGGATGCATACAAACTCGCTACGCTCAGACAGTGTATGCATCTTTACCGCATCAATTCTCTGGAAAAGCTGGATTTCATCAACGATCTATTGAGTATTGACATTCATAATCCCAAACTTTACATTTAAAACCTTAAATCTGTTATTTTTACCGCATCGTATTCGCCACCCTATGCCTACTCTGTCCCAAGCAAGACTTCAACTGCCTTTTCAAGCTGAATGTCTTTGACTTCAATGTCCTCATCACCAAGTCCTGCTGCGGCGTCAAGATACTGAATCAGGGACTTGCTTAGCACTGATTCCTTATTTAAATCGTAGTCTGCCTCAAATTGATAAAGCTGCGTTTGTGTTTCTTCATTAAATAGACCATTTTTTTCTACGGTATATCCAAGATAATTCAGACGCTGCTGTGCGCCGTATACATTAAGACCTGTTTCTCCAAAGCTATATGTTTTATCTTCTGACATTGGCGCAAAGGTATTTGGATTTTCTCCGCTTGCACCCGGTTGTTGCACTTCTACATCTGGGTGAATCCCTACTTCGTTGACTGGATGTCCGTCTGCTGTCAGATACTGTGCAATCGTAATCTTCATGCCCGCATCGTCTTGAAGGTCGATAACTGACTGTACCGTGCCTTTGCCATATGAGTTCGTGCCTACAATGGTTGCAACCTCGTTGTCCTGCAATGCCCCAGCCAAAATTTCTGATGCGCTTGCAGACCCTTCATTAATAAGGACGGTCACAGGCAAGTCAACAATTGGTTCTTCTTCTGCACTGATTGTTTTGTCTTCGTAGGCCCGGTAGTCTATTTGAACAATTGGGCTTCCAACTTCTACAAACATATCAACAATATCGATAACTTGTTCAAGGCGTCCACCTGGGTTGTTGCGCAAATCGATCACAAGACCTTGAACAGCTTGCTGAGCTGTAATGGATTTGAGTGCCTCTTCAAAGTCTTTTGCCGAATTGGCATTAAAAGACTTGAGTCTCAAATAGGCAATACCGTCATCTCTTATTTCGTAGTTCACAGGGTTGACTTCAATAATTTCACGCACCAAATCCAGTTCTAATGGCTCAACTAGACCAACACGGCTTATAGATAGGCGAAGTTTTGTACCCGGTTCGCCACGCATGATGTTGACCGCTTCTTCTAAAGATACACCTTTTAGTGTGTTCCCGTTTACTGCAATAATTAGGTCGCCTGGTTGAATACCCGCTTCATCTCCTGGCGTGCCTTCTATTGGCGATACCACTTTAATATAATCTGACTCGTCATCTTTAGTCACGGTTATGCCGACACCCCCAAAAGCGCCGCCCGTGTTCTCTGTATATCTTTTATATTCATCTGCTGAAAAATAAGAACTGTAGGGATCGAGTTCTTCAAAAACACCGCGAAAAGCTCCTTCAACAAGCACTTCCGAATCTACTTCTTCGACATAATAACGGTCGATTATATCGAGGACAACATCTAAGTAATCGAGACGTTCAACCCCTGGTGGGTTTATGGGAATGGCAGAGCTTGCCGAACTTGCTATCAATATGAAACTGAGTGTTAAAATCAGAATTTTAGCATACCGTTTTTTCAAAACAATCATCTCTCTTTCTTCACTTCCTACACTTGCTGATTATAACCTTATAGATGTTAGTCATATTCTACCACACCATGAGAAAACTATTCGCAAGATGCAAGTAAGTTAACTTATTTCTTTAATATAACCTTAATTAAACATACTCCCCACATGTTTTATCACGCCATGATTTCATAACCGGTTCTCCACTATTTGAATCATTATTAAGTAGATAAATTAATCGAAAGGCCCCTTATGGTGCATAAATTCTATGCGTCATAAGGGGCCTTCTACCCTTTAAAAAGGTTATCTACTGCCAACCTCTTTATCATACACTTTTATATTTAATTTTTTCTACATGCTCACACACTAGATAATGACCATCACTAGTATCTGTTTATAATCTTCTCACGATAATCATAGGTAATATTATCTTTGATGTGTCTAATGAAGGTTTCCAGCATTACAGCAGCCTCTGCCCTGGTGACAATTTTATTTGGACGTATTGACCCGTCTTCATAGCCGGAAATCAGTCCAATTTCATTGGCCACATAAATACCATCCTTGGCCCAACTTGGAATATCTGCATCATCTGTAAAGACTGTTTGATAGGGTGGTGCAGGTGCCAGATGCATCA
Organism: uncultured Acidaminobacter sp.; assembly: GCA_963676345.2. GTDB lineage: Bacteria > Bacillota > Clostridia > Peptostreptococcales > Acidaminobacteraceae. Next base: position 171,152 of record CAXXTS010000006.1, on the reverse strand, counting down.
TGCCAAGTGCATTGACCATAATGGCTATGGCTTCTGAACGACGCAGGGTTCGGTCAGGCATAAAGTAGTCCCCTTCGCCAATCATGAGCCCTTTTTCTTTAACGAACTCGACATATGCCAAGTTCTCATCATCGCTGTCTACATCTAAATACAAATTTTCACGATCATTTTGACGGTCTCTTCGTATGAGTTCTGCACGTGTATAGGGTTCTACCGATGCGATAGACTTGGTGATTGCCCGCGCAAAATCAAGTCGATTTACCGGCAGATCAGGGCCGAAGAATGTTGTATCAGCAGAAAAAACCTCTAAACTGGTGAGCAAATAGATGCTGTCTTCTGCCCAGTGTCCGCCAATATCTCTTATTTTAGAGGTTATCAGGCTGGTTGAATCTTTCATAATGTTATTTTTCAGATTCACTTCCCCTTCATTTCTGAGTGCTTCATTAATGGTCCCATCATCTGCAAATGTGGGCAGGGTAAAGGTATACTGCAGGACATTTTCTTCATTCTCCGTTTTGACATAATTGCCCCTAAAACTGATATTCTGGGGATCGGTTTGTGAGTACTTGAACTGATTACGCATCATAGAACTCATTTTGACTGAAACTTGACCCGTCCATGTATCTCTTGAGCCGTCATCAGCAGCACTTGGCACTTCAGCTTCGATGTTATACTGGAGGACCTGGGTTTCTGAATTTCCCCAAAGGTGCTTATAGCCTACATAGGTATCGCTTGAGATTTCGACTGTTACAACCCCTTCATTGGTCAGTTGGTCCCCGTTTATAAAATACTTACGCTTTGCGTACAGGTTTCCATTGAAGTAATCTACAGCCGGTGTATTATCAATCAACTGTGATTCATCAAATAGGTAGCCCGCAAGGGTATAGGTATCACCCGCAACATCGATTGACTCGTCAATACTTCGAATGTCCGCTTTGAGTGTTGTTTGCTGCATGGATTCGTTGACAACTTCAACCACATCAAAAGTTACACTACGCGAAAGAACAATTTCATTTTCAATATTTTGGAGTTCATAGTCATAGGTCCTGCTGTAGTTTGTATCGCCTTCACTAGGCGGCGTTCCCACATCTACTGTACCTGTCAGCAGAATCGGTTCTCCTGTTAAAAAGAACATTTCCTGATATTCATAGACACCATCATCCATGGTAGGATCTCCAACCACACCAGCTTCAAAACTCACAATTTCTGCAAATGAAGGCAAGGCTGTCAGTAGGAAAAGCAGTAAAACAACGATGCTATACTTACCTGTTTTCATAATCATGCCCTCCTTATTCTGACTCTACAAAGATGACCAGTGCTTTTTCATCATTACGCAGTACAGAAATGTTATCGCCAACTTCTAAATCGTCTACAGTAATGTTGTCGTTTCCATCGATGATAATGGCATTTTGGTATTCTACATAAGTATCTACAGAGTTACTGCGCCATTCTGCTACAGAAGAGAACCAGTCATTTGAATCTGTAAGCTGAATGCGTTCCCATGTCTCATCAATATCTTCGATAATACCTCGTGTTAGGAACATGTCTTCAAGCATTTCTTCCAGTTCATCTGCAATGTCATCCACATCGGTTAGCTCATCATCGATGTTTTGCTTCTCGAGTAATCCCTTATGCTTCATATTCATCGAAAGTACGGACCTTGACTGTTCGTCAGAATCTTTAAGCACAAATACCGCATAGTAACGTTCGTACTGCAGTCCATCGTCTTCATCGTCATAGGTATCGTCTTTATTTTCAAGACGGGTGTAAGAACCGTGGAAGAAGTTGACTGGCTTGATGGTTTCTGGATTATCATAATCTGTCAAATCTTGGATGAGTGTATCTGTATGATAATAGAAGCGGTCCGAAGCCGAATCATCAACATCGTTCCATTCGTTATCATCCATCGTCGTCCAGTTTCTCACTGTAAAATAATTACCGCCTATCGCTTCAACTGCACCAATATAGACTCTTTCAAATATGTTTTCTGTCTTGGTCATAAGTTTAATGACATTGGCATTGTTCTCACCCATCTGGTATTCGCTTACAACCAGGACATTGTCCTTTCTCGTCAATAGCGAGGGGTCAATAAAGCGGCTGTCTTTTACAACAATGGTTCCCTTCGTGATGTTCATATTGATCCTATTTTCAAGTTCAAGACTCGCAAGAGCATCATCGATTTGGCGAATGGTGTCTGTATAGACATTTTCTCCACCGTATTTCACAGAAACCTTTGATGCAACCGAATCGCCGTAGGAGTCTTCTACAACCACATAAACCGTTTGATTTTTGTGGTCGCGTTCAAGTACATTGACATCAATCGGCAAATTGCCTACATAAATTTCTGCATTGTCTGAGAGGGTGAGCTCTTCTGAATAGTTTTCAGTGTCTACCCAGTCATCATTTTTTAGGTAGCGCGGTTCATAGAGTGTTATGGTTTGTTTCGTTTCATTTACACTGCCCAGTCGGCCTTTATAAACCTGCTGAATGAGTCGCTCTATGCCTTCAACTTCCATTTTAGAGATTTTATCAGAATAAATATCATCAAAGAAGAGCTTAACCGAATCGCCCTCTTTTAAAGCGTTGGCAGTAATAGCAATGCCGCCCTTTGTAATTGGGATACCCGATGGAATGTCATAGGTAAGTCGCTTTCCACCGATTTCGAAAACGATGCCCGCCGGATACACAGCAAAAATGGTTCCCATGCGCATTTTTCCATACTCAGGAATATAGCCCGGGTTGTCTACAAAGGTTTCAGAGTCAATGCCTACCACATAGCCTTGCTTTAAATCGAGTGTGACATCTTGTCCATAGAGAAGGTCTCCCAGTTCACCATAAATATCATTGACTGTAATATTTACATATGAAGCTACCGGGTACTCGTAAATTACATCATCGTATCCAAATACCGTAATGCGGCTTTGACCGGTTTCTTCATCTGTTGTTACATATCGAACAGTCCCGCTGACACTGGTTTCCCAAAGCGGAATGGCGCTGACATAAACCACACTATCATTGTCTTTAACAACAAAGGAAATATCATCGCCCTCTTCAAGTAGGTCAATGCCTCCTACAATGTTGTCTTTATAAACAATCATGTCATTGGTAATGCCCGTATATAGATCTGTTTCTACGACCAAGTCAAATGTCTGTCCATCAAAGGTTCTTACACGGTAACGCTTTGAATCTACATACCGGTCTTCAATCCAGTGCTTCTGCTCTAAGGTCTCATATATGCTGCCAAAGTAAGTGGTCATGTTGCCTTCTTCAGCTTCACTGATCCTGATTTTTTCAAGGATGGTGTTGTCATCAATGACTTCTGCATAGACCACTGCACCATCTTTTACGAGGTACTGGACTTCATCGCCCACTAGAACCCCTTTTGATGAAAAAGGCATATTGTCCTTATAGAGCACAAAATCCATTTCTTTTTGCGTTGTTGTATTGACGTTTGTTCGAATGGCCGTAGCCGATCCATCCACATTGCGTATAATCAAGGTGCGCTCATCGAGTGCATAACCGACCTCTTGTTCTTTAGAATCCCGTACACCTGTGACTAAACCGTACTCTGTTGTAATATTATTTTGGCCATATATGAGTTCAGAGGCGGCGTCCAGTACTTCCATAAATTCACCGCGTGTCATGCTGCCTCTAGGGTCGAAATTTCCGTCATTGCCTGAGTTCATAATCTCTTGTCGAAGCAAGGCCTCAATCGTCCCCCTATAGGCAGGCGTTACCATGGCATAATCATTGAAGCCGTAAACCGTTTCAAGATTGACAGCCACCGGATTAATCCCTACCGTTCTGGAAATCCACATACCCAGCTGTTCGCGCGACGCAGGCTGCTGCATATCAGTGTACTCCGTCTGGAGCAAGATGCCCTGTCCCAGCGCTTGTGCAGCGTACTGCTCATTGTATAGAGCCTGGACCGCTTCATCAGAAAGCCCTGGCGTTCGAGGAAGCACAGCCCCTTCAACGGCTGCTTCTCCACCAGCAAGACGCACCAAATAACGCATGGCTTCAAATCCTGTGATGTCATCTTCTGGACTGAAGTTTTCACTGCCCTGTCTTCCGGCGATACCGAGTGCCGCCATTTTTACGATATACTTCTCAAACGGATTATCCGCTATGTCTGAATAAGCGGTATTTTGGAGCAGTTCTACGCCATTTTCATACGCGTCAATATTCTCCATATTACCAATATCAAGAACCGCTGCCCTGAACTCCGGAACAGGAATATCCACATTAATTTCAGCAAATGCAAGGGGTGATACGATCTGTGTCACTAGTGTCAGTATGAGTAGCCAAATGTGTAATTTCTTCATCTTATATCACCTCTATCTGTCTGCCATCAGAATATAGTATCCTGACGTATCTACGCGTGCATGCATTTCATCCGTATTCACATTTACATTACTCGGATGTGCAACCCATGCTTTTTGTCCACTGTCATATTTGTAAAGTCTAAGGGATGTTTCATTGCTGCCTCTAAGCAGTGCTGCGTCATATGGAAGTACCACATCCATCTTTCCGCTTAGTGTATCAAACTCAGTTTCTGACGAGTTATTTATCGCAGAAAAAGTAATTTTGAATACAGCGCTGGCTGCGCGCTGGCCTCTTGGAATATCACCTTTCATCGTACTTGTATAAGCACTTGACTCCCAATTTGTTGTAATTTTTCCGTAGGTGTCATAATAATAGTTCATTTCCCTAAAGGTTGCCGTATTCAGATTGACTGGGAGAAATTGAATTTTGAGATCCCCGTAGTCCACTAAAATGACACTGCCTGAGTTCTGTATGGTCTCCGCCGGAACAGTAATGATTCTGACAATATCTTTGTCAAAGTCTTCGTCCCTTAAATCAATTTCTAACTTGGACGGAAGATCAGTTGTACCAATGTCTACCATCGAGTCATTGCCCTGCGCTACATGACGGTAGGTCTCGTCTTCTGGAACGCCTAGACCACCATCCACATCCGGCTCGCCAATATACTCAATATCTTCAAACTCATGGTCCGACAAATAGGCAATGTTTGAGTAATCTGACATACCAAACTTATTGACTGCCCTGATAACAAAGTGTATCCGATCTCCAGACCCTGCTTTTTCAAATCCAGGAAGTTTTGTGATTTTATAAGGTTCCATATCGGTTGTATCAAGGTAAGAAAAGTCCTCATAGTCATCATTCATCAGCTTGTAAACGGCTTTATCACCAATATAGTAGTATATTTCATAATACTCTACATCCTCAGCGGTGTAGTCAAAGAGTTTGATGAAATGCTCCGCAACAACTTCTACATCCAGACCAATGGGGTCTGACGGAACTGGCTGGGTATACTCTACGGTTTCGTCCCCATCAGAAATCCCGGTATCCGGGTTAATAACTGTTATTGTTAAATCATCTTCCTCATTTAGTTCTGGCGTTGTAACTACCAGTGTGGTTGAATCTACAAATTCAACCGCTGCTGCTTCTGTTCCGTTTTCTATAATGTAGTAATTGTCATCTCGCCATAGGCCTATCTCTCCGGTTTGTGCTTCATCTGTGTACTCTGAGCGTGTTCCGGAGAAAATTACGGTTGCACCGTCTTGAAAACCAGAACCTTCCAGAACAATGGTTTCACCGCCTTCGACCGAAAGACGGCCGGCTGATCCCGTTTCATCTTCATTCCATACGTCATCTAGCCGCGGATAGGATACAATTTTGATGCCGTCTTCAAGAACCGCTTGACCAAAGTCCGCATTTTGTACAACAACAGCCTTATCGCCAACAACCATATCCGTCGGTGTCTTAAACCGAATAATTGTACCGTCATTCTCTATCGTGACATCTGTAATTGGGATACCGCCAACTGTACCGAGAATTACAACTGCACCGTCTCTAAAGTCTTTGCCTGTAATGACCACTTCGTGACCACCGTATACACTTGTTTCAGCGGGTACAACGCCTGTAATGGACGGTTCAGAAAGCGGCTTTCTATAGATAAAATAGAAAGGCAGGGTCTCTGCACCATAATTTGGCCCAATCAGGTTATCCAGTGTTGCCGAATTGGCGAGTCCGTTGTCTTCATTAATAACAAGTACAGGATACTTTTGATCAATATCAGAATCGTTCCCTGTAGGCACAGTTACAATGAGCACATCATAGGTCACATCATCAAGGGTCTTTGTGGTAATTTCCTGTACGGTCGCTGTCTTTTCACCGACACGTACTTCAATATTCTCTCTAAAATCCTGACCGATGATTTCAATCTCGATGTTGCCATTAACAGCCCCTTCAACCATCCAGTAGCTTCTGTCCGCAGAAATCGCCTTGGCGCCTACTGAATAAATTTTCGGATTGGAGTCCGGATTTGTATAAGTAAAGCTTGTGCTCACGGTTCCGCCATCCGGATTTGTGATGAGTAGTGCGACATCATCTATTGTGTAATAAGATGGCGATGTTACAATCAGGTGGGTTACGTTATCATACTCAACCTTTGGCGCATAGCCTCTTTTAACAATCAGACGCTTATCTTCAATATACATTCTGACATATTCAAAGACTTTTCCGCTATACGTTGCGCCATCGCCTTCTGTATAACCATTTGGCGTATAATAGACGCCCGAACTGCTTGTGAGCATTTCAACGGGAAAATACACTTCTGTGTCATCATAATTATTGAACACACGGGAATATACCACGCCATTCTCTTCAATAGACATGGTCATGGTATTGGCATCTCCATCATAGGAAACAGTCAGTCCCCCATCAAGCTCTACGCTTGTCCTCTGATTGTAAATCAGACCTGAGTTGGGGAGCTCTCTATCAATGTCTTCATTATCAACATTACCAAAGCGGACTATTGAGTCCACATTATCAATTTCTATGATATCTGTATCATTATCATCCATATAACCATAGATGACTGAACGATAAAATCCAGAGCCGTAAATATCTTTGATTTCGACCCCTTGCTTTCGGCCTTTACTTGGACTGACGGAGGTAATGGTCGGTGTTGACGCCGTATAAGTGTATGACACTTCATTTGAAACGCCAAGGTCATTATTGACAACCGTTACCTGTACAGTTCCTGCGCTGCGTTTTGGCGTGATGACCTTCATGTAGCCATCTTCAAACTCAACGATTTTGGCTATTTCCTCACCAAAGTATACCGTTGGTAGAATTTCCGATTCCAAATAGTAATCGAAGTATTCAGTTTGAGAGTCCGGAACCTGCGTAATAATGTCTGGAACACCGTCGCCATCGTCATCATCTGCGTCCAGTAAATCATCCCAGGCACCATTTGTATTCAAATCCTCATAGTCATCTCCAACATTGTATTCTGTACCGCCAACCTTATTTTCGTAGGGCTCAAAATACCGGAATTCAAAACCTAGGATTTCGACAATGTCGCCACCCGTAGCAGATCCTGTACTTGGTAGTATCTGCGTAATTTCAGGCGAACTGACTGGAATGATATATTTAAAGCCATCTTCAAGGGCGTCACTACCGCCGTCCTGGTTGAGTACAACTACCGCGACATCGATTTCATCGACGCCAAATGTTTCGATTAGGTCCTTTTTATAGGCAGGCACACGGACCGTAATCCTGTCACCGTCAATGTTAATGGTCGTATCTTCCTGAGCAATTTCAACAGAGTCAATGAAGACCTTTATGCCTTCTCTAAAATCTGAACCGTAAATATCAATGACATAGCCACCTTCTGTGGCGCCTTTTTTGGGATCAACACGCATGATTACCGGGTTGGAGCTCGGCTGCGTTACATAATAGAAGCCCTCTTGGTCCAGTTTTTCAGCATACTTGGTATCTGGATTCACCACGCGTATATCTTTATAGCCTTTTCCAGTATCAATTTGAGGAACACGCACAGCTACTTGATACTTACTGATTACTTTGGTTCTATCTCCAGTAATTTGCTTGTTATCTGGATCGACAACATATGGTGTCAGGAAAGTCAGCTCTTTAGTAACGCCAAGCATGATACTTTTGCGGTCATCAGAGACGGTCACGGGCTGAGTGCCCCCTGTATCCTTAGTCGCTACGAACTTATTTTCATCATTATCCCACTGAATTGTATAAATCTCTTCCTTACCATTAGACAGTCGTATATCCCCATCCATATTTTTGGTTAAAGTATAGAAGGATTCATCGTCTGTCAGTAAAATACTCTCAGCATAATCTGCTATATCTGCATAAAGAACACCCGCAGGATTTTTCTTTGTTAATAGCACCCGGTTGTCCATGACAATTTCAAAAGTATCTGTTCCATCAATACGAATTGTTGAAACACCATCTGACTCCGAAATCTCAGCATCACCCAATAATGTACCCTCGGTATCATAGGCTTCAAATCCATTATCCGCATCATTACGAATAACATCTACCCACTCATCATCACCATTTGTAATACGTGGATTCTCGTCTTCATCGAACCCAAAATAGAATACGCGATTATCTGAAATGCGTGTTATGTGTGTGTTCTTATAAAATGGTGAATACATGGCTTTTCCAGCTTCTGAGGTAATTACTTTTTCAGTATCTGGGGATGTATAAGCTTCAAAATCAATATTACCCAGCGAATCATACACATATTGATTCACATCTTCTCCATCAATATAAATGCGTGTACCAATGAGTCGCAGGCCGTTATACCCATCTGTATCCGGCGCTGTCGGATCTGGTCTGAGGAAGTTATCGCCGTCTATGACTACGAGTGTGTCTTCTGAGCCTTTTTTCGGGTTAAAATCGTCAAAAACAGGTTCCTCTGCAAATGTTGTAACGTAGGTAAAGTCTTTTACCGCGAGTCCGCCGTTTGGATTAATCACCTGAAGCTGAGTCGTTCCAGCTCTACCCTCTGGCGCTTCAAAAGTAAGCAGTATCTTCTCACCATCTGGTGCAATGTCTTTGCTGAGGTTCTCAATTTCTTCACCATCGAGGAATACGCGTACCCCATCTTGGAAGTTGGCACCTGTAATAACAACTTCAATACCACCATCTACCGTCGTTATTTGTGGGTCTACCGATTCAATAACGGGTACGTCAGACGTTTTGATGAAAGAGATGGAATCAGAGAGAATTGAAGACGCACCAAACTCATCGCTTTGACGACGTGGATTGGTTACCTGAACGTGTTTTATACCCCCATCTTCCAGGAGGGATATGCTCGGAATTTTAATAAGGATTTTTGTTCCGACATCATTGCCTTCGGTACCATCAATGATATTGTTATCCGCATCGACGATTGTGATATCCAGTTTAACAGGGTCATCATCCTCGTCTCGCAGGACGTACTCAGTCGCATCCGTTTCATCAATTTTATACTTGATGATTCCCCGAACGCCGTCGACTTCTTCATTTGGGAAGAAGCCTAACTGATACCGCGTCGTAAAGGTGTTGTCATTGTTCTTTTTAATAAGGACTGTTGGGTAACGTACATAGGCGTTGCCTTCTTCATCAACTTCTTTATCTACTAAAAACTGCGAGCCTTTAATGGCAATCAGTGTATCTTCTGAAAACTTATTAAATGCAATTGCCCCTCCAGTGGTTGTTGTGAGGGTATAATCTTCAATTTGTATGGTATCTGGCGTGACCGTGTCAATGACCGGTGTTAGTGTTGAAGGTTCAAACTCATAACCATCTTCAAGGGTGACTACCTGACTAAAGGAATAGTCATTTGATGTTGTAGAAATGTCCGTTGTGATTTCAACAACGACGTCTTTAAAAGGATCGGTTGCAGCATCATCAATGGTATCTGTCATAACAAGCATGCTGTCGGGCAGTCCTTGATTCACATTAAAGCTGCCATCTGCATTCTCGACAAAATAGGTTTCCTTACCAATTTGGACTTTAATGTCCCTCGTTACAGCTGTTGCGTCTTCGCCTTTATAGGACATGTCCGATTCGTCATATATAATATGAAGCGTCTTATTGCTGTCTTGGCCAGACGGATTGACCGCAGGTGCCGTTACAGTCTTAAAATCACCTGAACCTTCGAGATTGGGGAGGTTTAGCGTTGCGATGTTACGGCCTGAAATCTGGACATTGGCGCCCGTGTCAGGACCGATTTTAGGAAAGATACTTTCAATTGTTGGCTGAAAACCGGAGCCAATGACTGTAAACTGATCATTATTGCCGTCACCGTCTTTTACAACCTGCTCAGCAATGATCTCGTCATTAAGGGTATTGGTAAGAACAACGTAATAGCTGCGCAGTTCGAAATCGTCCCCTTCTGGAACCTTTACAATCAAGCGGTCTTCATCATCTTCCTCTTCACCAATTTCAAGGGCAACATAAGTAGCCTTGTTGTCTTCAGTAAATTCATCTGATCCATCAAGGGCCTTTAAAAAGTAGGCATTATAATTTTTTGTATCTACAAAATTGGGCGCAGTAAAGTACACATAGTCACCTTTTGCACCTGTATTTGGAAACATTTCAAGGTCTTCAAGCTCCAAATTTTCCATGAATCTAAAGGCATTGGCATACAGATACTGAACTTCCGTAGTATAGCCCGCAGAGGTATCTGTTTTATCAATAACAATATTCTGATAACCTTTTTCACCAGGTAAAGGGGGTTCTGTAAGGGTAATAGACGCATAATCTGGTGCAAAATCTACATAAGACTCTGATGCATCTATACTCTTTGACTGAATACGTCCATAATCTGCAGATATGGTTACACCACCCGCGTTCAGGCCAATTTGGTCTAAGTTATTACCGGAAATAACCAGAGTTCCTTCGGTCGCCGAGTCTGGTGTTCCATATGTGGAAAGATTCACATTTTCTCGACTGGTTGCACTGAGGTTGGGAAAGTTACTGATGCCAAGTTCAACTTCAGTTGTACCAATACGAATGCCACCTGCAAGTACTTCGGCTTCTTCTGGCTCAAAAGTGAACTTCAAGAAAGTATCTTCATCGATCGTACGCGTTCCCATTTCTTCATAACCGCCACCAAGTCCGGCTCTTTCAAAACGGATAGTCTTGCCACCAAGTCCTGAACCTGCGATTTCTACATAGGCACTGACTGTGTCAAATCCGTCATGTTCTCTAACGAAGCTAATGCTGGTTACATCTATGTCATCACCCATATCTACAGCAAAAGACCAAGACTTAGGACTCATCACACTTGTTGTACATATTATTGTCAGTATCATGAAAAAAGATAAGAGCTTTTTCAATCTTCTTTGCATTTCCCCAAGCTTCATAACCAAACGCCTCCAATATATTCCTACATCTAGCTCATATGATGTGGTTTCAGTGTCTTCTATATGTAATATCGACCATTTAAGCAGGTCTCTTCATTACTGTTTCATTACACCTGAATTCTTTGACTTTTCACTCATTAACAGCAGTCTCTTAAACTGCTAAATATACACAGCCGGCTCAGGCGCCTTCTATGCAGATTTCAGATTCTATATTAATTATACCTTTAATGTCCACTCCTTGCGTTTACAGCTTTATGACAATCTTTAGGGCAAGGATCACCCCCCATTATATCATCAACTTGTGGTGACCAAAGTCATGAGATTTTGAGAATTTTTATACCTAGCAGTTGCTTGGTCGCTCCTTTACCAGAGTTTTAATATGAATTCTATACTTTCTCAGAACCGTGCAACCTTGCGGTTACTTGTCTCCTCTTTACCAGAATTTCAATGTGAATTCTATACATTCTCAGAACCGCGCAACCTCTGGTTGCTTGGTCGTTTCACTACAAATTAAATTGAGTTCTATACTTTCTAGAACCGCGCAACCTCTGGTTGCTTGGTCGCTGGCGCGCCCAATAGAAAAATCGGTGGATGGGTCCCAATTCGTGTGAACACGATTGGGACCCATCCACCGATTTTTCTGCTGTTCTTTGCTTAACGAAAATACAGCCCTGGGCAAGGGCTGCATTCTTCGGGGTGCAGAGGATTTCATCCACTGCATTTGGATATGTTTGGGTTGTCTTTTGGACACTTGAAGAATATCATAGCAATGTGTACATCGTGTGTCCAACGCAGAATAAATTCTAAATTGTAAAAGAATTACAAAAAAACCATGGTAATCTGCGTCTATTTATTGTAAAATAGGCATATCGAACTAATAATTACTGGATCAAAATCATCAGCCAAAATTTGAATAGAACGTCTTTGGGTCTTACACATGAGACTTTTGGGCGATTTTCGGACTTGCTCATGTCGCTAGACGCGCCATATACGTATAAATCTGACAATGCTCAGTTTTGTGCGAGCACAACTGAGCATTGTCAGATTTATACGTGCATTGCTTTGTCTTTTCCGCATAAGGAAAAACTCGGTGGGGGCCGAGTTTTTCAAGAGAGCTATGTTCTTTTTCATTCTCATAGAGGGGGCTATGAGTATAAGGGGGATCTATGAATAAACTGTTTAGTCACAGTTCATAGCTGCGGGAGTGGGACGATTAAATCCCACAAGTGTCAAAGTCTTGCCTGAGTTGTTTCTCTTGCTTTTGACATCTTTAGTATATGCTCAAATTTTGGCTAATTTATGACCTCTTTGTGAACAAAATGTTAATCTACTCATATCAAAATAATCACCCTATGGTTTTTGTCCAAATTGGACAAAGCCAAATTTTGTAACTTTTATTGTTATATTTTGTAATTTAATACATTTTATTTCATAATCGGCCTTTTAGATTACATGATTGGCCCTTGACATTGCATATCCGGTAGGGAGACCTGATATAAATTTCTATTAAACCAGAACGTACACAGTAATGTACATAGGAGGAATTAACATGAAACACCCACACCCAAATCAAGAAAAAACAAGCACAGAAAACAAAACTGAAAAATGCGTCATCTGTAACACGACAAGCGAAACCGTAGAATTTAAAGGCAAGCACATTTGTAAAGATTGCCTCAAAGCTGTCTTTTCAATGTAACTGCACTATTCTAAGGTTAGAGTTTAGATATGGAAATGTGAAAAGCCACCCAATTGCTTTTAGCAAGGGGTGGCTTTAATACGCTCATTATCTATTAATCAAATCCCGGTCAACTATTTGCTGTACCACAAATGAAGCGACGTGCTCCGCATATGTTCCCGGTCCAAAGCCTGCATCGTATCCCAGTTCTTTGGCAAGCTCATGGCTCACACGCGGTCCTCCAGCACATACAACAAGTTTGTCACGCAGACCTTCTGCTTCAAGCAGTTCAATCAGGTTTGTAAGGTTTGGAATATGAACATCCTTCTGTGTTACAACCTGTGAAACAATAATGGCATCTGCATTCATTTCAATAGCTTTTGCAATCAATTCCTCATTCGGAACCTGTGACCCCATATTCAGTGTTTCGAGTCCTTTATAGCGCTCAAGGCCGTAGTGTCCATCAAAGCCTTTCATATTCATAATGGCATCTATACCAACTGTGTGGGCATCTGTACCTGTACATGCACCAACAATCACGATATCACGGCCTATGTTTTCTTTAATATAGTCCTCAACACCGTATTTATCCATGACATCAGATTCAACCTTTGGCACATGAATTGAAGAATAATCGACAGTGTGACCACACTTGCCATACATAGTGAAGAATGTAAATCCAACACCCAAATCCTCAGCATGAACCACAGCTGGCTCTTCGATTCCCATCTTTGAAAGCAATTGCTTTGCCGCTTCCTTAGCTTCATCTGTACACGGCACTGGCAGTGTAAAGCTAAACTGCATCATACCGTCATTTAGTGTGTCACCGTACGGCTTGATTTTTGTTAAATCTATTTGATTTGACCCTGACATTATTTTTCACCTCCAAGCATAAGCGGAATAAATGGATTAAAGTAGTTGTCGTCTTTCGTAACCGTTCCTTTAAGTCCCTTTCCACCTTCAAAAGGACGCTTCACGCCTGCAAACTTACCTTCGATAATGGTATCAAAGAGTCCATCCTTCTCGATTTCTTCAAGCATAGACGCGGCTTCGGCTACAACCTTTTGAGCACGTTTTTGCATCATGCCGTCTTTTTTAAATTCAATTTCGTCGCCTAGATTACGCATGTTGTTGAAAATGTATTTTGCATTGTCAATTGAGAGCTTTCTGTCTTGAAGCAGTGGTGTATGAATAGCCTCTGTCGGCATGCCAAGAAGCTGTAAACTTTGACCTGTCATAATTGCAACCATGTTAAAGAGTGTATCTTGTACATGGCCTTTGAAGATGTCACCTGTCATGTACTTTGTAGGCGGCATGTATTTTAGTGGCGCATTCGGGAAAATTTCTCGCGCCATTTGAGCCTGTGCAAGTTCCATTAGGAATCCATTTTCAATATTTGGATTCATTTCAAATGCATGTCCCAGACCCATTTGCTCTTCTGGAATGCCTGCCTTCAGTGCAAACTGCTCATTGATGAACTGGGATGCCAGAACAGTATGCGCTTCTTCAACCGCATCCGCTGTTGTCAGGTAGTTGTCTTCGCCAGTATTTATGATAATGCCTGCAAACCCGTTGATGACTCTTGAGAAGTACTGGTCAACTAGGGTTCTTTGCATGTTGATATCTCTAAATAAGATGCCGTAAAGCGCATCGTTAAGCATAACGTCAAGACGCTCAATCGCGCCCATTGCCGCAATCTCAGGCATACAAAGTCCTGAGCAGTAGTTACATAGGCGGATATAACGTCCAACTTCTTCTCCGACTTCATCAAGTGCCCTACGCATGATTCTAAAGTTTTCTTGAGTTGCATATGTGCCACCAAAACCTTCTGTTGTTGCACCGAAAGGCACATAATCCAGAAGGGACTGTGCTGTTGTTCTAATAACCGCAATGATGTCTGCACCCTGTCTCGCTGCCGCTTGAGCCTGAAGTGCATCTTCATAAATGTTACCTGTAGCAACAATAACATACAGATAAGGCTTAGGGCCTTCTCCGATATTTGTTAGCATGTTTTCACGGTCTTCACGGTTGCGCTTAATAAGCTGTACCATATTTTCAGCAACAGGTTGAACCGCTTTTTTAATGTCTTCTAGACTTGATTGCTTGAGCTCTGTAATATTGAGTTCGTCTCTGCTTACCATTTCTGCGATTTCCTGAGGTGTTTTACCCGTTTGTACCATCGCATTACCAATCCAGTAAGCTGCACCCAGTTTTAGAACGCCCGCTTCAGTCAATTGTTCTTCGATCACATTTGGCAGCGGACGGTCTAAATCGTCCATACCATCAATGCCCATCAGTCGTAGAACCGTTCTTTCTACGGTAACTGTCGTATGCTGATCAATGAAATTCTGCATGTCTTCAGCAATGTTCCTCGCTGAGTCACGCGCCTTTTCGACTAGGCTGAAATCCAGATTCAATTTGCTCTGCATATTCATTTGCCTTCCTTTCTCAATTAATCCCTTTGAAATTCAGATAGTATTACACCGGCCTCATCAAGGACTGACGTATCCAGACCCATAAGCCGCGCAATTCGCACTGCATCTTTGGGAACCTCCTGCGGAGAGTGTATCTCCTTTAACCGATAATCCATGTATTCATGAAGAAGCTCCATCCCCAAACTATAAGAGGCTTCTCCTTTATCCATTTCTTCCTTAAGTTTTTCAAAATCGACCCCTGCAAGTCCCATAACTTGCAGGTGGCGCACATCTTCCGCGTCTGCAAGGCCGTCAAAGTGTGTCGTAATAAGTGTCATAGAGTCCCGCTTCTTAAAGGTGTTAATCAGGGCTTTTGAAATGGCATATCCCTCTTTGGGATTGGTTCCTCTTGCAAGCTCGTCAATTAAAATAAGGCCTCTTCCATTTGAAATCTCTACCGCTTTTGATACATTGACAATTTCAGCACCAAATGTTGACAGTCCTAGATCAAGGTCTTGCTCATCGCCAATGGATACAAAAATAAAATCTCTCAGATTGAGACGCATATGTGTCGCTGGTACAAACAGACCCATTTGAGCCATCCACACAAGGACCCCTGTCATTTTTAGCGTGACCGTTTTCCCACCCATATTAGCACCTGTAATACAGGTAGCACCTCTTGATATTTCAACACTTACCGGCTTATAGATTTTTGACTCCCGCTTTAGGCGCTCTTCCACTGCGGGGTGGCGCCCCGCCTCTATAACAAGAACCGCGTCCTCAGTAATTTCAGGCTTTACACAGTCATACGCCAAGGCAAAGTAGCTCTGTGCGATGAATAAATCCAACTTTGCAATCGCTTCAATATTGCTTTTTACTGCATCTAGATAGCCTGCAATTTCACAGGTGATCATTTCACGAACCTTGTAGCTTTCTTCATCTTCTTCTTGAATCAGTTCTTCTTTTCTATTTTGCAAATCGACGACCTGATCGTCTTCTCGAATTCTGAAGGTAATGTTCATGTAAGTTTCAGCGCTGTATGCAAGCTCCTCACAAGCTTCAAGCTTTTCAATCAACGACTTGCTTTCTTTACTTACCGTCACTTCACCATTCGGTCGAATGCGAATATCCAGCTGGTCTTCAAGCTGAAGCCGTTTTGACTTCTGTATACGCCGAATGGTTTCATCGACCTCTTTAATTCTACGACGCACTGACGCCAATTCTTTCGAATAAGCGTCGTACAAGTAGAAGGTGCTGACGCCTTGCTTTTCAGGATCAAGCAGTGCTTCCAGAAGCTCCAGTCTTTTAACACACAGGGATTTGGGAATCTCCCAGTTCAGTGCCCCGAGTGCATCTTCTATTTCACCCATTGCCAGTGTCATGCTTTTTATTTCAAATATCTCTGGAACCGTAAGTGTCTCTTTATCTTCAATGCGCTTGATGGATCCGCTTAAGTCTTTTAACTTTTTAAATTGGTTTCTGAGTTCTACAAAAGTGTATCTGTGCCGTTCAATTTGCATAATCAGATGCTCAATGATCCTGTAATGTGCCTGCAGGGCTTGACGCTCCCCCGTCTTAAAAGGCATCATATTGCGCTTTGCCCGGTGTCCATATGGCGTTTGTGTTTGAATGCGGTCCATTACAAATCTCGCCCCAAGATTATCGAACCCGTCCTCATTTAAAAACATCACTGTACACCACCTTCCATGACATCAATTACTGGTACTGGTGCTAGAAAATGCTGGAGTCTTTCCTTAAATGTCTTTGGATCAAAATAGTATCCTGCAGGTGCATAAGGGTTAATGGTTACAGCCAGAAGGTTTATTTTATCCAGCACAACCACCTTAAGACCTTTTCTAAGCAGCAACTGCCACTCCCTTGGTTCAACAAAGATTTTTGTTGCATCTTGCACAATGAAAGTCACATCTTTAAAATGGCGGGTTGCGCCTGCTATATCAAAGAGTGTTTTAGACACCAGCGATCCGGGAAGAATAACGTACTTTGTCTCTTCGCATATTGCCTGGGCAATTTTCCGTCCTGCCCCTAACGCTGTTCGGAGTTGAATATGTTCAACTTCAAACGGCCCCTCGCCCGAATTGAGCACTTGAATTTCCATGCGCCGAACTGAGCGCTTTGCCATTTTGCGAATTTCTTCTTCTTCTAATACGGGAAGTCTGAATAAAGACACTTGATGAATGCTCTTTTCAATAACCTTATCCATATTTCTACTGAGCACAGCACCCGTTGCAAGTACTGCTGCATCACTGATTGCAGGTGCCGCACTGCTCACACGATCCAGAGCGCCATCCACAATAACCAGCTGTGCACCATATGCACGCATTTTTTCACTGACTGCCCGAACGTCTGCGTTGGCGCATGGTCCTGCCAACTGAACATATCCGGGGCTGATTGCCCTAGCAATCATAATGGTTCCCATTGACGTTTTAAACTCTGTCATTTCAAGTATCTCAAGCCTAGCATCCGAACAGTTATACAGTCCCTCAGCAGTTGCAATAAGTGTGCCGCTATCGACATAAATCGCCGGTTTTTGGGTACAGGTCACTATGTCCTGAGACTCCCCATCACGCCCGATGGATGTAAGTCCCAAAACCACTCCGTGTTCCATACTTTGATTGATTAATTCGTTTAGAGTCACTGTCTTTCCCGCATTCTTGGCCATGCCCACAACGGACACAACCTGATACCGGGATTCTCGGATCAGGTCAATGAGTTCCATATTGCCTCCAATTAAGCGGAATGCGTTTTACCGCATCCCGCACAGGTACAAGTTTAATCTTATTCGTGGTGTGAACGATCTTCACGATCAAGGTGTGCCAGCTCAAGGTTAATTTGGTTGCCTTGTAGCAGTCCGCCAACACCTGTAATTTTGTGCTTAGATTCAACACAGTCAGGACATTGACAATCATGGTGATATGGCTCTGGTTCAGCATATGTTGTAATAACACCTTCGTAATTTCTAAGAACTACGCGATCAGGCGATTGAGAAATCACGTACTGTGGCATAACTGGTGTCTTACCACCACCGCCTGGTGCGTCCACAACAAAGGTTGGTACTGCATAACCAGAAGTATGTCCGCGAAGACCTTCAATAATTTCAATACCCTTAGAAACAGGTGTTCTAAAGTGCTCAATACCTACTGAAAGGTCACATTGGTAAATGTAATAAGGACGCACACGCATTTTAACGAGATCATGCACCAGGTGACGCATTACGTGTGTACAATCATTGATTCCACGAAGCAGTACAGACTGGTTGCCTAATGGCACACCTGCATTTGCAAGCATTTCACAAGCCTTTTTCGCTTCAGGTGTCACTTCTTTTGAATGATTGAAGTGTGTATTTAGCCAAATTGGGTGGTATTTCTTCAACATGTTTACAAAGTTCTCTGTAATACGCTGTGGCATAACAACTGGTGTTCTTGAACCCAAGCGAATAATTTCAACATGCTCGATTTCACGCAGCTTGCTAATGATGTATTCAAGTTTCTCATCCGATACCAGCAGACAGTCTCCGCCTGATAGAAGTACGTCACGCACTTCTTTAGCGCCTCTGATGTATTCGATTGCAGCATCGATGCGGTCCATTGGAACGCCAGCATCTTGCGCACCGGCAAAACGTCTTCTTGTACAGTGACGACAGTACATCGAACACATATCTGTAATAAGAAGCAGTACGCGGTCTGGATATCTGTGTGTCAGACCAGGAACTGGTGAGTCATGATCCTCATGCAGTGGATCATCCATATCGTTTTTACTCTTGTGCGTTTCGTAAATAGTCGGTACAGCCTGCATACGAACTGGACAGTGTGGATCATTTTCGTCCATTAGCATCGCATAGTAAGGCGTAATGCCCATACGCAAGATTTCTAGAGATTTCTTAACGCCGTCCTCTTCTTCTTCAGTGAGGTTAATTACTTTCTTGAGGTCTTCAAGTGTTGTAATACGGTTCTGTACTTGCCAAGACCAGTCATCCCACTGCTCCTGAGTAACATCTTTCCACATTTCGATCTCTTTGTAATGTCTCATTTGAATTAATTCCTCCTATATGTTCGGGTTAGTTCAGGGGGACGCCGCGTTAATAAAAATACGGCAGTAACAATTTGGTCGGTAAGGTCGGTTTTATTAACAACATGGCAATATGCCAATTTCCGCATTTTCAAAACCGGTGTCTCGCCCTTAACCCTCCCTCTATACAATCCAACCACCCCTTGGCCGAGGGATGATTGGTTTGAATCAACTAAGATGCGCCACCATCTGTGGTCGGTCAGACGCTGGTGCTTAGCACGGCGCTTGTACGGTATCAGGTCGGTAACACCGCACAGTCGTCACGCTTTATTTTTACGCGTATAGATCCGTATAAATTTTTCTGATTTCTTCACTCTCACGCATAATATTCAGTGAAATGTCAGCGTGGCCTTTTGTATAGCCATTGCCGATAATCATGGTTGTATCCATGCCAACACCTTCTGCACCCAGTGCTGCTGCAGTAAAGCTCGTTGCCATTGAGAAGAAGTAAATTACGCCGTCATCTTTTGTAGAAAGAATAGATCCCATTTCAGTATTCGGGATATTAACGCAGTTAATTGTAACATCAGCCATTTGACCGTCTGTTACTTCACGCATTTTATCAAGCACTTCAACAGAGTTTGTTGCATCTGCAACGATGAACTCATCTGCAAGACCAGCATTCATAACAAGGTCTTTCATTCTGTCACTGTGGTTTAGACAAATAACCTTGCCCTTTGGACCTGCAATCTTCTTAGCTTCATAAAGACAAAGCATACCAGACTTGCCAGCACCGCCAATAACCAGTACTGTATCGCCTTCTTTAACAAGCTTTCTTGTTTGAGCAGGTGCGCCTGCAACATCAAGAACAGAAAGTGCTAGATTTTGAGGCAGATCTTCAGGCAGCTTTGCATAAATGCCTGATTCAAATAGAATGGCTTGACCATCAATGTCGACTTGGTCAATGTCTTTACGCACTTCTTTAATCGCGTTGATTTGAAGTGGTGTTAATGATAGTGAAACAAGTGTTGCAAGCTTATCGCCAACCTTAAGGTCTGTTTTACCTTCAAGTGCTGGACCTACTTCTTTAACAGTACCGATCAGCATACCGCCTGAACCTGTAACTGGGTTGTGGTGCTTTCCACGTGTACTAACAATCTCTTTCATGATGCCTTTGATTTTCTCAACATCATTATCTGCTTGTCCTTTAATTTGCGTAAAGCTTGCAGAATCGATATTTAGTGTTTGTACATCAATTAGAATTTCGTTGTCATAGATTTCCATTGTGTTGTCAATTTTTAGTGCTGGTTGTGGCAATGCACCTTTTGGTTCAATAACGCGGTGTGTACCAAACTTACATCCTTTTTTCATGTGTAAACCCTCCATTTTTTGACCCGAATGATTCACCAGTTCGGACTTTTTATTCACGACCCTATATATTGCAAGCGCCATGCCAAGTCTGATACTTTAAAAACCTACTCTTTTAGTCGGATTTCAAGTGCATTCTGCATTTTCAACGTTTTCAAAGTTTTTCAGGAAAACGTTTTTCTAAAGTTTCGAGTCAAATTTCGCGTTATTATTTCGAATGTCGCAGTGCTTTTGAGCCTTTTAAAAGACTTACATTAAAAAAACGCCGAATTTTCGGCGTTTCTTAGACTCATTTGACTGTTTTTTATTTTATATTCAACTTTTTCAGTTTATATTGTAAGGTTTGTCGTGGCACTTGAAGCATTTTAGCAGCACGTGTCACGTTATTACCAGAATGCTCCAAGGCTCTTAATATAGCTGCGCGCTCTGCCTGTTCAAGAGACTCCTTAAGTGACACGTCGCCCTGAACGGACTTCGCTAGGCTCACGCCCAGCGTCTGTGGTACTGAACCACTTTCAAAACGCAGTTCCCTTAACTTAATTGGCAAATCAACAACTGAAATAACCTCTGTGTCCATAACACTGATTGCCCCTTCAATGACATGTTCAAGTTCTCTGACATTTCCGGGCCACTCATAAGCTCTAAAGATCGCCATGACTTCATTTGAAATCCCCTGTACATTTTTATAAAGTTTATTATTGTACTTGCGTATAAAATGCTTTACAAGATAGGGAATATCATCAATCCGTTCCTTTAAAGAAGGCAAATTCACAGTAATTGTATTCAAGCGGTAATAGAGGTCTTGTCTGAGATGCCCTGACTGGACCGCGTCCTCTGGTCTCACATTTACAGCTGTAATAATACGCACATTGGCATACCTGGGTTTCATATCACCGATACGTCTGAAAACACCTTCTTGAAGCACGCGGAGGAGTTTGGCTTGAAGCTCCATGGGCATGGAATTGATTTCGTCTAGAAATAAGGTCCCACCATCGGCCAGTTCAAATAAACCTGGACGATCAACTGAGCCGGTGAAACTGCCGCGCATTGTCCCAAATAGTATGCCCTCAAGCAGACTGGTTGGAAGTGCTGCACAGTTTTGCGCAATAAACGGCGCCCCAATGCGTCGACTGCTGTTGTGGATAGCCTGGACGAAGAGCTCTTTCCCGGTTCCCGTTTCACCGCAAATTAGAATGGGGGCATCTGTCTGTGCACCTTTTGTTGCTAGGGACTTGAGCTCCAGCATACGAACATCATCTGTAATGATGTCTGCAAAAGTATACCGGGCCTCATCTTGCTGTGTTCCCTTCTTGCCTGCATACATTTTCTGCTGCAAGTCTACAACCTTTTCACTGAGCGCTTTTACTTCTGTAATATTATTTGAAAACTCTATGGCACCCACTATTTTTCCTTCTTCGCGCATAGGCAAGGTGGAGTTTAGTGTGGTGATTTTCTTTCCCTTATATGTCGTATATGTTTGTTGTAGATCAAACATAGGCATACCACCGCGTATGACCTTCAAAAGCGTACTGGTCTCTTTTGTCAGCGATGGATAGATTTCGAGGATGTTCTTCCCGAGTGCGGTTTCAATATTGATATCATCAAGCATTGCCGAGCGCCTATTGCAATAAACCAGGTTCCCCTCAGCATCAAAAACCTGTACCCCATCGCTTATATGGTCCATTATGGTTTTGAAATTTTCAGATGACAGTAAATACTTCATTAATCCGCCTCACTTTACACGTAGCACACATACAAGAACCACATGCCGAAAATTGAGCATGTACGCCCAATTTTCGGCACATATACAGTATATCATTTTTTATACGTCCTGCAACACACACTTTGATCAATAAACGTGTCATACACAGGATATTTAGATAACCCCTTGGCATTACCAAATGTTATACGAAGCTTCTTGGCTCTTGTAAGCGCCACATTAAGCCGCCTTGTATCCTGTAAGAAACCAATGCCCTTTTCACCTGTTCGTACGAGTGAAATCAGAATGACATCCTTTTCGCGACCTTGAAAACCGTCTACCGTATCGACTTGCAGGAAATTTTCTTGAATACTGGTCTTTTCCCCCTGTTCCCTTTCATTATAGAGAACACTTTCCCTAAGCATTTCTTTTAGCAAATATACCTGTGCTTTATAAGGACTGATAATACCAATCTGACCCAGTTCAATGCCACGTGCCTTAAGAAAGGTAACCATTTGAACCAGACACGACGCTTCGTCTTTATTCTCATAGGATGGTCCCTCCCCCCGCATGGCCTCTTCACCCCTGACATCGCAAAAGACCGCACTGTGCCCAGTAGCACACATCAGCCATGGGTCCTTGGTAAAAGAGCCGGGAAGCTGTGGTATGTCTAGACGCCATGACTTGTTTTCATTTGCACTGGTGAGTTTGCCTTCATAGAACTGTGCATTTGAAAACTGCATAATTAGATCATTCATTCGGTACTGAATATTTAAAAGGCTGGTTGACTGTGGGCCGTATCTGTCAATAAGTCTTTCCTGTAAGGATATGGAAAACCCTTTATCCTGTGCCACCCTACTGATTACAGTTGGCGGAAGTTGCTTATGGTCTCCTATCAATATCAGATGCTTTCCCTTGACCGCTGGTATTAGAGCCGAGCTTTCTGTACTCTGTGTGGCTTCATCAATGACAACATAGTCAAAGACATGCCCCTCTAAAAGGGATATCCCTGCTCCCGCATTGGTCGCCAAAACAACATCTGCTCCTTTTAAAATACTCTGAATGATCTCCATTTCTAATTGATCTGCCTTTTCAAAAAGTATATCTGCCGATTCACGAATCTTTATCCAGGCTGAGATGGATTTCATCTGCTGGGCCGATACGCCACGGCTCCCCTTTCCGCGTGCAGCCAGTCTATGAATATCCCTATTCTTCATGCCACGTGTCCACCGCGGACTTGGTGGGGTATAAACACTTTGCTCTTTTATTTTCTCAAAAGCCTGCTCTCTGAGTTTAGTGACTTCATCAAACCGCTTATCCTTTTCAACCTGTTTATCTAAGGTAATGGCCTTGAGTCCGCTTTCAATTTTAAAGGGACGCCCAATGCGAACACAGTTTAAACCTGTATCGACTAGCCTCTGGGCCAAATTATCGACTGCGCCATTAGACTGTGCAGTTGCCAGCACCCGCCCTCCACGTCCTACCACTTCCCCAATAATTTGTGCGCCTGTTCTTGTCTTCCCAGTACCTGGTGGCCCATGAACAATGTGAAAATCTGGTTCAGAAAGTGCCTGTGCAACGGCATTTTTCTGGGATGAATTCATAAACGATGCACCTTGTACAGGGGATTTTGCGGCTGGCTTATAATACTTATCCTTTTCCCCAATCAGCCATGATATAAGCCTCCTAGAAACTTCACGCCCATACATAAGGGTATCCAGCGCTTCCTGCATTCTTCGATAAGTCACATCATTCACATACAGGTCAATGCGTACACCGGATTTAAGCATCCACTTTTCAGGCCTTGCCGCGACTGAAACGAGCAGATGATACTTGCCTTTTTCCACTAAAGTCCCGATGGGGGTCCCCTTTTTTAGTGGATGTCCCCTACTGATCAGAAGCGCATCACCTGCTTGCATATCCAAATTTTCAAGCACGTGTCCCTTTTCCTTTGAGTATTTAATAAGGGTACCTTGTCCATATAAACTGCCAATTTTTTTCCCCCGCATGCCAAGAATCGCACGCCCTTTCTTTTCTCTTTTTGCACCTGACAGGCGTTCAATTTCTTCTTTGTGGCGTTTTATATCTTCCTCTCGTTCAAGATTGATCAAATTTCTAAAATAATTAATATAATGTGTTCTGCTCTTAAACATTTTTTCACCTCTTCAACTTGCATTTCCAAACTTGACACAGGTTCATAGGAACGGTACAATTCAGGTAACATAAAAATATTTTTAACGATACAAACGCATCTGACATAACCCAAAATTACTGACATTTAATATATTCAACCAGCTCTTTTTATGCGTATTGTGTCCTTTTTAATGATAAAGATAATACATGAAACAACGACCTATACTCATAGCATCAGGAGGCTAGATATGATTCACGAACTCACAGAAGACAGCAATGCAATTCGACTTAAAACGCTCAGCGATATTAAAACATTCTCTGATCCCTACCGAATGCTCATCTATAAAACATTCAGCAACTCAGATGAAGCCATTACCATCAAACGTGTAGCGGACCTCATGGGTGAAGTCCCCGCAAAAGTATATTATCATGCGAAGAAACTTATTAAGCTTGGTGTCCTTGAGCTTGACCATGAGGAAAACATCAACGGCATCATCGCAAAGTATTACAAGACCACCAAAAGACAAATCATTATGTCACATGATTCTCTAGATGAAAAGCAGCTTCCTTCCATGCTCTCAGAAACTCAAAAAATGGTATCCAACGTTATCGATGATGCTAAAGCAGAGTTTATTAATGCCATGCAAAGTATGGCACAGAACGAACAAACTGAAGAAGACTCGGATGAAGGTGACGGTGGCTTGATTGTTTCTCGTATCCATCTTACAAAGCAGGAAGCAGAGGATTTATACAAATACCTTCTGGACCTCTCTGAAAAAAAGAAAAGCGAAGAGAAGGATGACACTTCCAAGTACCTCTTCTTCAATGGCCTAATTGAACTGCCTCGACAAGGTGACGACGCATAAAACATAAGCCGTTCTTGGGCTAATCACAATGTGATTAGCCCAAGAACGGCTTTTATCATTTCAATGTTAACATATTATAAACCTATTTTAATGATTACTTGGACCTGGGTTTAGTCCTGCTGCTTGCGAATTGTGATTTTCAGTTTGTTCTTTGACTCAGAAAGGTTTTTTATGATGAGCCTGTAGTCCAGTTCTACGTGACCAAGCTCACAGTCATACAAGACCTTGCTTGCCAGAGTTGTCATTTCAAAATTCCCATAAGGTGTATGGTAGATGGTCTCACTTTTCTGACCTTGTTCAAAAACGAGCTCAGAACGGTGTACCCCGTACCGGTGCATGGTGCAGACACCACCCTTGAATTTGAGAACTGTTTTATCACCTTTCATGCCAGACAGCTCTGACTCCTCGTACATAATATACTGGGCGCCGTCTTTTTCAAAAACCTTGCCTTCTGTTTCAAAATCGTATTCTTCAACAGGTTCTCCCATTTTTTTGATCTCAGATACAATCGATAACCAAACGCGTCCTTCCATGTCTAGCTATTCCCCTTGTCTGATTTTTGTGCTTCTTTCCAAGCAACCACACTCTTTTGAATTTCTCGGATATGCTCCTCTGCATAAAGACGCGCTTCATTTTCATCACGGTTTTTAATTGCATTGAATATTTTTTCATGCCAGTCTCTCAAATCATAAAAGTTATCGAACTCATTAAAATAAATGAGTCTGAAACGTTGGAACTGATCATGCAGCTCTTGAACAATATCAATCAGCTTGTTATTGCGTGTCGCATCAAATATCATATCGTGGAACTGATTGTCTTTTTCAATCATGCCGGGACGATCCAGATCTTCAAGAAAAACGTTGAAGTCTATAAGGGTCTGTTCAAGGTTATCAATTTCCTCATCTGTCATTCTGATTGCAGCAAGACTGGAAGCGAACCCTTCTAGTATGGTTCTGATTTCCAGGACATCTAGTATGTCTTTCGCTGTCAAATCTGCAACATAAGCCCCTTTTCTTGGAATCATTTCTACAAATTTTTCTTTTTCAAGCTTTCTGATGGCTTCGCGCACTGGCGTCCTGCTCACGCCCAGCTGTTCAGCGAGCTGAATCTCCATGAGACGTTCTCCAGGCTTTAAATCGCCATTTAAAATAGACGTTCTCAAGTATTCAAACACCACTTCGCCCAGTGGCTTATAGTTTCTTATTTCAAGTTGATTCATCCGTTTACTCATCCTGATATCCCCCAATTATGGTTTTCGTTACAAACGTCTGCTTGTATATCCGCTTGAGCCTCTTAGCCGCCACACACGCCTTGTCATACGATTTAAACAGTCCAAACACACTTGGCCCACTTCCGCTCATTAAAACCCCACAGGCACCAAATTCTTTCATCTTTGCACCTACTGCCCCCACCGAAGGATAGAGGGATAGGGTTACCGGCTCAAGAACGTTTGCGAGGAAGGTAGAAATAGCCTTCATATCTCCATCCTCTACGGCATGGATCATTCGCTTGGTCTCTGGATGCGCTTCAATTAAAGTGTAATCGAGCGCTCCATACACTTTCTTAGTTGAAACACCAAGACTTGGTTTGCAAAGTACCAACCAATGAGACGTATTGTTGACAATAGGTGTAAGGACTTCGCCGATCCCCTCGGCAAGGGCGGTCCCGCCTTGTATGCAAAATGGTACATCCGCACCAATACCAACACCTATTTCTTTCATTTGTTCAAGGGTTAAATTCAAATCATATAATTGATTGAGCCCCTTTATAACTGCAGCCGCATCGGTACTTCCACCAGCAAGTCCAGCAGCAACAGGGATGTTTTTCTCTATGTAAATTTCAACGCCTAAATCTTTATTCACATAATCAGATACAGCCTCAGCAGCACGCCATGCAATGTTGGCTGCATTGCCCGGCAAAAAAACACTATCTGATTCTAAAACAATACCTTCATCGCGCTTTTTTAAAGTCACAACATCATGCAAATCAATCTGTTGCATAACCATGCGTACATCGTGGTATCCATTTTCGCGCTTTCCTGTTACGTCTAGAGTCAAGTTAATTTTCGCGTATGCTTTTAGAGACATTTCTTTCATTTATGCACCTCGTTCCTTGACTTTTGTAGAAAGCATACTACTCATTCGATATATTTCCCTAAATGCATGCAGGGAAACAATAAAGTTATATACATTATACAAAATACATTCTGAAAACATTATAGTGCATTTTGATAAAAATAGCCAGTTGTTCGTAGAATACACAGGCCAATTTTATGTGACTTTTTTCCTAATTTACTAGAAACAGATTTCCCTAATTTCGCACAACCTGTCGCAATAAGTTGAATTTTGTCGAACAAATCCATAAAATGAAATTGCAATTATTACCCAATCTTGATACTCTAAAGCAGGAATATTGAAATTTCAAGTAAAATAGAATGTATGACTTTTCACCGAAAGGGCAAACTTGCTGAAAAGCAAGGACGCAAAGCTATAGGGCCTTTAAAATGGCAGCCAGTTACCAAGGAAAAGCTTTTTTTATGCTTTCAAGCAAAATGGCTTATCAAAATGCACACATGTCGTGTACCTCTTATTGACTTTGTA
The DNA here is from genome assembly GCA_963676345.2 of uncultured Acidaminobacter sp. Classification (GTDB taxonomy): domain Bacteria; phylum Bacillota; class Clostridia; order Peptostreptococcales; family Acidaminobacteraceae. The sequence continues at coordinate 143,170 of CAXXTS010000006.1, read as the reverse complement.
CAAGACCTTTAAACCATATATGTATTTTTGAGTTCATATTTAATGTTAAGAAAGGATTTAGCATGCAGGATACAAATAACTTTATGCTGATATTGTCAACAGACTTCCTATATTTATCAATCTTTATCTGCCTGACCTATGTTGCAGGTTTATATTCAAACAGTCATGGGCTCAAAATTCACGATTTCAACTCTGCTGAGGTGGGCATTCCATGGTTCATCGTTACTTTCGCTTTTACGAGCCCCACATTCTCGGCCTTATCAGGTATGCATTTCTCCTACTTTACGATTTTACCGCTGGGACTTCTGCTTATAGGCAGTATGCTTTTTATACGTTTGAAAGGCACACACCCTGAAGATCGTTACTATTTTAAGACTTTTAACTACGCGTTTTTTAAACCCGGCATCAGCCTTGCAACCATGTATATACTGCGAGACATTATACATTTGTCTGCAACTTACATTATCCTGCTCGGTATTTTTGCATTCGCCCTCCTCTTAGCAAGCGAGTGGCACAGCGAACGTATGAATATTATTCCCACTGGTGTTCTCTATAATCTAGCAACACTCTTCTTATTGCTTATAACACTAAAGGCATCTTATGTAGACAAGGCAGTTTTAGGGGCACCCTACTTCGGGGTGGTTGCCCTTGGCATATTCACCGTACTCATTTACAACACAGATAAACACGCAAAGCACTTTACAACAGAAACAGATTTTGATTTGCTCTCAAGATTCGAAACACTTATGGATGACAAGCAGTTTCAGTATGCGCTTGACATCTCTGAAGATGGCCTTTGGGAGTATGATTTCGAAGAAGACACCATGCAAATCTCACGTCCTCTCAAAGAGTGGCTAGGAGCCGAAGAATGCACTATCGAACACGCAGCCGACTTTTGGATCAATAAGGTGCATCCACAGGACTGGAATAAGCTACCCGAGAGCTGGATTCCCGAAGACTTCGCAAAATTGCGCAAAAAAATCCGTTCCATGTCAGGCCGCAATGTTTCTTTTGAAATCCGTCTCAGCGACAGCCATGGCGCTTACAAGTGGATTCGTGTACGCCTAATGGTTTCTAATCATGGTATTAAAACGACGCTTAGCGGTTCCTTCAAGGACATCGATAACGAAAAACATGCAAATGCACAAATTTCACAGCTCTCCTATTACGACGCAACAACAAGGCTGCCTAATATATCCTCTATGATTTTACATATTAATACAGCTTTGAAGAACGATACACCACATGGTATATTGTCTATAAACATCGACAATTTCAAAATGGTCAACGATTTGATGGGCTTTTTTACCGGCGATGAACTTCTTGGTAAAATCAGCCGGGCCCTCGCAGGACGTCTTCCGGACTACACACATCTTTACCGCTTTGGTGGTGATGAATTTGTCATTATTAACGACAAACCTGAAACCTCAGTGCAAATCGCAAAACTCGTACAGAGGTGCTTTGATGATATTCTCGGTTTTAACAACACCTATATGCGGATTACGTGCAGCATTGGGATTAGTGCCTTCCCAACAGAGCATGCTTACGATACAGAAAGTATATTAAAATGCGCAGATATTGCACTTGAAAAGGCTAAAAAAAGCGGCAAAAATCGCTATGCCTTATTTGAAGACAGTATGATACAAGAACTTAACCAGCGCCGTGATCTAATCAATGCGCTTGAAAGCTCACACATGCGGGATAATTTTGTAATTCACTATCAAAAGTTCCACCATACTGGTGATAGCGAATCCATTTATGCTGAAGCTCTACTCCGTTGGACATGGGAAGGAAAATCTATTTCACCGGGACAGTTCATTCCCATTGCTGAGGAAACCGGTCTGATTATTCCTATAGGTCGCATGGTGCTAGATCAGGTTTGTAAGGATATAGCCTATATGCAGGCTATTGGCATAGACTTCTATGCATCCGTAAATGTATCGGCAGTTCAGCTTTTGAATCCAACATTCATACACTCTCTCGTTCAGGCCATCGAAGCCCATTGCATTACGCCTTCATTCCTGACTATTGAGATTACTGAAACATCTCTTATTCATGATATATCCCTCGTTAAGGGGAAACTTGAAGTTATCAGCAACATGGGCATCCGAATCAGCCTTGATGATTTCGGAACAGGCTTCTCGTCTTTGAGCCATATCCTCTCCTTGCCGATTGACGAACTCAAACTTGATAGAACCTTTATTCAAGACTTTGACAAAGATCAGAAGCGTCAAAATGTCATTCAAAATATTATTAACCTGGCCCATGGCATGAGTATTCGTGTCGTTGCAGAAGGGGTTGAAAATGAGCATGAAAATGCACTGCTTAAGTCTTATGGCTGCAACGTGATTCAGGGCTACTTCCACGCCATGCCTATGCCGCTCGATGAAATGATTGAAAGAAATACCGGACTCAAGTTTCACCCAATGGCATTTAAGCACAAAGAGGCGCGTTAAGCCCATGGTACCTCGTGGCAAAAGCCTTTAAAAAGCGAACGTTAAAATAGGACCAGTAAACCGCATGCCTTAAAATATCATGCAGTTCACGGTCCTATTTCTTTTTTGCGACTTCAAACCCAAGCTTTGCGGTCTTTTAGGAACCTTTTTGCAATGACCCGGGCTAATTTATATCATAGGGCTATTTGGCCTCTATGAGTGTACCCGTTCTTCCCTGAATGCCATCCTTAGCTTTTTCAAGCGATGTAATCAATGACCTTCGACCACTACCAGACTGAGCAAACTGCATTGCAGCTTTTACTTTTGGCAGCATAGAACCTGGTGCAAAATGACCTTCATCTATAAGTCTTTCTGCCGTTGGAATATCCAGTGAACTGAGCCACTCTTCATTAGGCTTTCCAAAATTAATGGCAACTTTTTCGACCGCAGTTAGAATAATCAAGTAGTCTGCATCAAGTATCTCTGCAATCTTAGCAGATGCAAAATCCTTGTCTATAACAGCAGGAACACCCACTAAGCTGTTGCCTTCTTCTATAACCGGAATGCCGCCACCACCAACAGTGATGACTACATGTCCTGCCTCTACTAGGGTGCTTACTGTCTCTCTTTCAGCGACATCTACTGGAATCGGACTCGGTACAACTCGGCGCCACCCACGACCAGCGTCTTCAATCATATTGTAGCCCTTATCACGCGTCAGTAGCTCTGCCTCTTCTTTTGAATAGAAAGAACCAATTGGTTTTGTAGGTCTTTCAAAAGCTGGGTCATCCTTGTCTACAATCACCTGAGTAACCACTGTTGCAACAGGTGTTTTCATACCTCTTGATAGAAGCTCTTCACGAAGTGCGTTTTGCAGGTGATAGCCAATATAGCCTTGACTCATCGCACCACACTCTGGAAAAGGCATTTCAGGTGTGCCTGCACCTTCATGCGTACTCGCAGTTTCCATGGCAAGGTTAATCATCCCTACCTGGGGGCCATTTCCATGTGCCAAAATCACTTCATGTCCATCTTGAATTAAATCGACAATCGGTTTTGCTGTATTCTTGACAAGTCCAAGCTGCTCTTTTGGTGTTTTTCCCAGCGCGTTGCCTCCGAGTGCAACTACGATTTTTTGCTTCATAAAGATTACCTCCACGAGTTTTATAGAAGACAAGAAATGCATAAGGGTACATATGCCTTGATATATGGCCCCAGTTCTACGCATCGCTTGGCCTTTCCCTGCGTAAATAAGGGCATCTGATTGATCCCAGATGCCCCTCTTTATTACTATGCTTTTATAGGATCACGAATTTAATATGTTCAAGGCTGCCTTTTCAGACTGCAAGGCCACCTCTCTTTACATTAATTCATTCAATAAACATAAAACGCTTGAGCTCGAACTATTCATTAATTTACACATCGAGTATGTATTATGCGAGCAATCCGAGGTTGATACCGCTAAGGCTAGAGTTTTCCTGCTGTAGCGCACATAATTGCCTTAATTGTGTGCATTCTATTTTCAGCTTCATCAAAGGCTACAGAGTGCTTACTTCTGAATACTTCATCGGTAACTTCCATTTCACTAATGCCATGCTCTTTTTTTATTTCTGCACCAATGATTGTATTTTCATCATGGAATGCAGGCAGACAGTGCATGAAAATAACATCATCATTCTCAGTCTTTTTAATCATATCCATGTTGACCTGATATGGAAGAAGCTGCTTGATACGCTCAGCAAACTGATCTTCTTCACCCATAGATACCCATACGTCTGTATAAATAACATCTGCATCTTTAACTGCACTGATGTCCTCAGAGAGTTCAATTTTGCCGCCAGTCTCAGCTGCAACTTGCTTCATTTCTTCTACCAGTTCCTCTGTAGGCCAAAGCGCTTTAGGAGCAAGACCGACAAAGTGCATGCCCATTTTAGCAGCACCAATCATCAGGGAATTCCCCATGTTGTTACGCGCATCCCCTGCGTATACAAATTTCACTTTGTTCAGCGGCTTATTAACATGTTCCATAATGGTTAAGAAGTCTGCTAAAATCTGTGTCGGATGGTACATATCTGTAAGACCATTCCAAACTGGCACACCTGCATTGGCCGCCAGGTCTTCTACAGTTTCTTGCTTAAAGCCACGGAACTCAATACCGTCATAATAACGTCCAAGTACTTTAGCTGTATCTTCTATCGACTCTTTTTTGCCCATTTGGCTGTTTGACAAGAAGGTTACATTAGCGCCTTCATCGTATGCAGCAACTTCAAATGCACAGCGTGTTCTCGTTGATGTCTTTTCAAATAATAGTACGATGTTTTTACCTTCTAAAAGATTTCCCTTCACACCAGTACGCTTTTTAGCTTTCAAATCAGCGGACAAGTCGAGCAGATACTTTATTTCTGAAGGTGTAAAGTCTTTAAGTGTTAGTAGGTGTCTTCCTCTCAAATTCACTGGCATTGCAGTTCCTCCTTATGCTCTTTAATCATCACGATAAGTTTATATCTAATTTTCTTGGCTTATAATTTCACCATCTGTATTATTATACAAATCAATTCATAAATAATCAATCACAATTCATGAATTACTCTGTATATTTGCAGAATTAACCTAATTTAATGTTTGAAACCAAGGTCACTTCTTAGTCTCTTATAGATTTTTTTCAAATTATTCTGTGAATTCTTAAAGTCGTTCTCTGTATAAAGGCATAGACATACACCTTGGACCCCCGCGCCCCCTTGATAATTCTGACGAAGGCATAACATGTAATTTTACGCCTGCTTCTTCAAGCAGTCTGTTTGTTACGTGATTTCTCGAATATACAATAACTTCCCCAGGCGCAATCGCCAGGGTATTAGAACCATCATTCCATTGTTCTCGACCCGCATCTACACCACGTTTTCCACCACATCGGATTAACTCGATGTCATCCAGTTCAAGATACTTCATGAGCAAATCACGCAGAACCATGGATTCTTGTTCAATGACAATTTCATCTTTATTTTTGCCCTTGCGTATGGAATAAACAGTGAGTGGCCCTTCGATTTCAGGGTGAATTGTGAACTTATCCTTGTCTACCATTGTAAAGACAGTATCAAGATGCATAAATGCACGTCTCTTAGGTATATCCAGCGCCAATATCACGTCGAAGTCCTGACCGTCTGCAAACACCTTGCGTGCCAGCTGATCGATTGCTGCAGCTTCTGTTCTTTCTGAAACACCTATGGCAAGTACTTTTTCTGAAAGCACCAGCACATCGCCGCCTTCAATAGCGTAGTCATCATCGCGCTCATACCAGAAGGGAATCTTTGTATTTTTAAACAGTGGGTGATGTTCGAAAATATACTTCGCAAATATTGTTTCGCGGCATCGCGTCACTGTTCGCATTTTATTTAGAGACACGCCTGTTCCTATTGTTGAGAAAGGGTCTCGCGTGAAGTAAAGATTTGGCATTGGGTCCATAAGGAATGGATAGTAAGAATCGACCAAATCGGCCAACGTACTCTTCCCGATTACAGAAACTTCACCTTTTCGAATACCTGCCATCATTTTGTCGATCATGTCTCGATTAGACTCAAATGATCTGAAGTACTCAGTCAATGCCGCTGTTTTCTTAACACCCTGAACCCCTGCTTCTTTAATGAACTGACTGATAAATTGATTTTTGATATCTGCATTTTCGAGCGTCTGCGCCATTAAGTCCTCTAAGTAGGATACTTTCACACCGTTGGTTTTAAAAATCTCTGCAAACGCATCGTGCTCTTGTCGTGCAACTTCTAAATACGGAATATCGTCAAACAACAGTCTATCCATCAAATCAGGTGTCAAGTTTTCGATCTCTTCTCCAGGTCTGTGAAGCAAAACGTGCTTCAACTGTCCAATTTCTGAGTAGACCTGCAATTGACTTTCTTGACTCATATAGCCACCTCTCACCTTTGATTTGATTTATTTGTTATTATTTACCATTTTATACATGACCTCTTCCTTACGTTTCATAGTATATACAATTAACAGAATCTTTACAACACAACGGGTTTAGCATATCAACACATTCAGATAAGTCTTTATTCATCAAGCGGATATTCATTCGGTGAATATATTTACATTTAATGTAATTTTATTCTGAATGAAAGAGTCCTTGCGCCGTGTCGCGATTTTTTGATAAATCTATTTTTTTCCATTTTTGAATAGTTATTATGCTGTATGTATATAAACTTTTTATAATTTTTTGAAAATTTTTTTTCTTCTTACAAAAGAATTGTAACAATGTATTTTGTCATTCTCCTTGCATTATTCTCACATTGGGCGGATTTCTGACACTTCATACACCCGCCCTCACCTATGAAGTCATTATTACTTCGAGACCAGGTAATCTGCGATTCCCCTCCTCGCTGACGCGCCCAATAGATATCCTGTCACCGTTACCTCGAGACCAGGTAATCTGCGATTACCTTGGTCGCTGACGCGCCCAATAGATAAATAGGGACATACAGACAAATTCGTGCGAGCACGATTTGTCTGTATGTCCCTATTTATCTGCTGGTCTTTGTTTACGGAAAGAAAGCACCTGAGGACACGTATCCCCGGTGCTGTATTTCCTAGTGCTTACTAGAAGAATTATAGAACTGTACGATTGATTGGCGTGTATATACGGCTTAAGATGCTTCTATGCGCTGCTCAGTCGAGCAGATCATGATTTCGACTGTTTCTGTTAGTATGTCCGAATAACTATAAGATACACGTCTTTGACGATCTAGCCCCTCATTGACTTTCACAATAAAGATGCTTGGGTAAACTTCTTCAACAACGCCTTCGTTTTCCTTGGCATTGCGCTTGCCCATGTTCGTACGAAGAACAACACGTTCCCCTATACAGTTCTCTACACATTGCTTAATTTCTGTAAGCGTCTGCTTTGTTGCCAAATGCATCACCATCCTGTCAGTCACTCCTAACAGTATAGCATGATTTTGACCAAAAGTCAATTATTATACACTAATTCAATTCACCTTGTCAATACGCTTCCAGATTTTTTTACGCTGTCAAGATATTAAATTTTCTCTGGCTGCTTTTTTAGCAGTTTTCGCAAGGTTGGTGCGCTTCCATTTTCCAAAATCTCCTGACTTATCTGAATTCTCAGCGCGCTTGCCTCTTCCTCGGAATACTGTAAATATGCAAACCACTGGACCAAATTCATATTAATTTGATCGGGTTCTAGCAGCCCGCCCATCAAGAATTTTGAATCAAGCGTAAAAAGCATATCTGATAGATCTAGGCGCTCCTCTTTTCCAATGACACGCTCCGGAACAAAATCCGTACAAAATGGCACTTGATAATTTACAACTTCATCTGGCACCCTAATCCCGAAGGCGTTCTTAAAGTGCTTTTTTACGTCTCGATTTGACTTCTGCACCATTTTCAAATTTGACTCATAATCCTCATATGAAGAAAAACCAAATAACCTGCATGGCAAGGGCCGGACTTCATAAATGTCACATCGTCCCGCCTCACTTAGAAATGGACAGGATTTTTTCTGTGTTAGTTCCGTGAAATAAAAATCAATGAGTTTTTCATATACACGCTCATAGAGTCCGCTTTGCGCTCTCATATAGTTGATAATGTTAATAAATTCAATGAAAAATGTGGGAACCGATTCACTGCAACAGGCTGTACACCCAGAACACTGCCCTTCTGGCAAACTCGAGTAAATTCTTTCAAGTTGGTCAAACATTTGAGATTTAACTGCCGTTGATATTGCCCTGTCGATGTCTTTCATATGCATACCTTTTACGCTCCCGTCTATACCCCGGCTTAATCACGCGGTTTTTATGTGCATTTTATAAATCAAATGAGCTTCATAGGCATCTCATTTGGATTTTCAAGACCTAGACCACTAACTCCATTAAGAGTCTTAGCACGCTTACAGTGCTCCAGATAAGATTATATAAAAATTTTTTACAAGGTTCAAGTCTGCCCAGAGGCTGGTTATCACTTTAACTAAAGGGGTATATACATTACGTGGGAGAAGGGTAAACGCTATAGGAGGCTGCGTATGAAAAAGATTATACTATTTACAGCATCAGCCTGTCCGCTCTGTGCATCTGCACGAAGTTATCTTAAATCATGCAACATGCGCTTTACAGAAAAAAACATTCGTGAAGACAAGGATGCACTTAACGAGCTCATTGAAAAACGTATTTTGGGGATTCCAATCATCATAATCGATGATGAAGTCATTGTCGGGTTCAACAAAGATAGAATTGAACGCATTCTAAAAAATTAATGCTCCATCCAATTCAAAAAAAATCAAAAAAAAGAGAGTTCAGGCCATATGTACTTGTTCGTTCAAGTAGGGGGAGGGGAGACACATGACCTGTAACTCTTATTCTTTTTGCTGTGCTGTATACGTATCTGTCATAGCATGAGGTTGGTCCAGTAGCTTATAAAGCACAATCAGACCTAATACACCAATCACTTCCATGAAGCCACCGTCCTTTCCTGTTTGCTAATCGCTTCATCTGATTAGAATTTATCTTAATAACGTTTGATCCATTTACCCGTTTATACATGAAACGCAATTGCGAACTTCATGATTTAATCGGGTTTAACTTGTACTCAGTATACCCGCAGCTACATTAGATATAAATAAAACAAGCCCATATGTCATGGACTTGTCTTTTTTCGTAATCTTTCTTTAACATTGTAATCACTCAGTAATACTTCGCTCGAATACTTCACACAAGTACTTCACTAAACCAATGACACCATCCATACTATGCCTTCATAGAAATAGGACATGCCCTCATAAACAGTGGACGCTTCTATAATCATAGGCTTTCGCTCCTGCGCTATTCGCTTAATAACATGCTCTGAATCAAAGGCCCAGTTATCAGACAGCACCTGGCCCTTATGCGGGATAATATGATGGTAGTCCCGGTAGTACTGAGAGTCGCCATAAGCCCCTCTGCCCTTTGTCGTCCACAGATGGAAGGCATCCGAGCTAGATGCAAGTGCATTCAGAGCCTGCATATAGTCAAACCCGTGAATAAGGCTGCTAAAATAAAGGTGTCCCGTATCGGTCAAAATCCCCAGCATGGCATAGGGTGCAATCTTCTCTATCCACTGCTCATACTCAAAGAATTTGCAATTTGATCCCATATACTCTAGCAGAACCTTCACCTGATGGCGCTCCGCCAAACTATTGATTCTACTCAACGCCTCACCCAAGACTTGTTCAAAGTCATCAAAGGGTGTTGCATAGGCTCTGTAGACGCCTGCAAAATGAAGAACACAGTAGTCTGGTTGAAGTTTTGAAGCTTCTATTAAATTGGCTTCTAGCATCCGAAAGGACATTTCACGTCGTGACTTGTTCTCATCAAGAAAAAAGACATCCAAATAGTCGTCTTCAAAGTCATGCGGAATGACAATGGGCAAATGTATACTAAACGGTATGCCTCTTTCCTTTGCATGGGCAATATCTCGGCCCATCTTCGCTGTACGCTCTTCGTAGGTACCATGCCTACCCAAGCACATTTCAATGCGACCTAAGCCAATATCATCAAGCTGATCTACATCGACATGGACTGTATTGATTCCTAAATTTTTAAACATATCTATTACGTCTCCACAAGTTCACAATTGTCTCTTATCGTAATCCAGATTTTACTCTAACCAAACCTAAAACGAATCATATTTACTGTAATAAGCATCAGCGCTGAAAAGAACAGGTAAAACCAAGCAAGCATTCTATTCTCTGAGACTAGATAGGTCTTGCTCCCCATTAAGAACACATATATTCCAACAACATTGCTGATGGCATAATTTAAATCTATATCTATTGGCGTAAGGGTTTTTAGAGCGAGAATGCCTAGTCCAATAACTGCTATAATCAGTCTGAGCCAATCTAGCACCTTAATTATTTTTTGATCTTGTTCAGACATAAAACAATTATCCCCCTTCGTTATACATCTTACTTGAGCGTCCCCACTTTTTCAAGAAAAAGACCCTACCCAAATAAAGAAAGAGCCTTGAAGCGTTGTCTTTATCAGACACCCTATCAAGGCTCTTTTTTGTTATATTATTTTTTTACTACCGTCTGCGCATAGGGCGATTAACGGTTTAGAACTGCATTGAGCAGAACACCCACGATTGCTGCAAAACTCAGTCCAGAAATACTTACAGTCTCTGTAACCGGAATTGCAAGAGTGATGCCTGTCCATGCTTGAATATATTGAGAACCGAACCCAAGTACCAGAATTGTACCCATTACAAGGATGTTCTTCCAGTTGAATTCAACATTGTTGTTCTTAATTGTCTTAACACCGATCAGTGCGATCATTGAGAAGAGCATCAAACTGATTCCGCCCATGACTGGTACTGGAATTGTTTTAAGCACTGCACCAAGTTTAGCAACCATACCAAGTACGATAGCAAACATAGCTGCGATTCTCAGAATCTTTGGATCATAGTTTTTTGTGATTGCAAGTACACCTGTGTTTTCGCCATATGTTGTATTCGCTGGGCCACCTACTAGACCGGCAAACATTGTTGCCAGACCATCACCAAGAAGTGTTCTGTTTAGACCAGGATCTTTGATGAAGTCTTTACCTACAACCATTCCGTTTGTAGTAATGTCACCAATGTGCTCCATAAATACTGCGATAACAACTGGGGCAATTGTCATAATTGCACCCAAGCTAAACTTAGGTAGTGTAAATGCAGGGACTGCAACAACTGATGCTTCCTTTACAACTGATGTGTCTACAAGACCCAGTACTGATGCTACTGCATAACCTGTAAGTACACCAATTAGAATTGACAGCTGTTTTGTAAAGCCTTTAGCCATGAATGTAATTCCAAGTGCCACTGCCAGCGTAATACCCGCTACCATAAAGTGACCAGATGCCATTCCGTAAGCTGTAGGCACAAGGTTCAGACCAATTACCATAATCATTGGACCTACAACTTGTGGTGGTAAGAACTTGTTTATTCTTTCAACACCTATTGTACCGATGAAGAAAGACAGCAGTACATAAAGAAGACCCGCTACCATAATGCCACCTTGTGCATATGCCAAATCGCCGCCGTGCATTTCTTTTACAGCTAGAATCAGTGGAATAAATGCAAATGATGACCCAAGGAATACAGGTACTTTTTTCTTCGTGCAAAAGTGGAAGAGCAGTGTACCGCAACCTGCGGATACAAGTGCTACCGATGGATCAAATCCCGTTAAAATCGGAACAAGTACGGTTGCACCGAACATTGCCACTAAATGCTGAAGACCTAGAATAAACTGTTTTACTTGTCCAAACCCAGTGCTTTTTTCAGCACCATTACTCATTACTTTCGTCGTCATATTTACCCTCCTATTTCGGCCTCGCCGGACCAATTAATAAGTTGAGACAGTTGCGCGCGTCATACTTAGAGAATGCTTTCAATAACAGAGTAATTCAGATTTTGATAAGCTTTGCTTTTTAGCTTTTCTTTCAAGCTTTTCTTTCAAGCTTTTCTTTCAAGCTTTTCTTTCAAGCTTTTCTTTCAAGCTTTTCTTTCAAGCTTTTCTTTTTAATTAGAATTACAGAGCAATCTTCGATTGCTCATGTCGCGATACGCGCCATATACACGCGCACGCATGACAAGTCTGTTTCGTGCTAGCACGACAGACTTGTCATGCGTGCACGTGTGCATTTCTTTGTATTACACGTAAAAAAAGCTTCCTGCGACCGCAAGAAGCTGAATACCCTAATATGCAAGACACACCTAACCCAAGTGCGCTTACTTCAAGTTCTTGCAGGTCTCTCGGACCTGTTTAAAGAAATCCTTATGCAGTTGCTCATTTGATGTTATACTATCACGAGCCATTGTGGTTTGCAAGCCTTTTTGTTGCAGAATATACGAAATTCAAATTAAATCACAAATCTGAATCGTCAGACTATTTTATCTGAGTGTAATATCACCTGACACGGTACGCACATCAATGTCATAGGTTTGCCCGTTTGTTCCACCTCTTAGAATATGATCACCCTCCACATCAACGATTATGTCTCGGGTCCTTTCAATCCGACCCGACGTTGATTTAAAATCTACAGTGAATGAAGCCTCTTCAGGAACAGCCACTTTCACATCTCCCGATGTCGATTTCAGGCTAATGTCTGATACCAAAGCGTCAAAACGCACATCTATCTCTCCTGAAACACTCTCTACATCCAGTCCGCCGCTCGCACGCTCTATTTCAATATCGCCTGATGTTGTTTTTACACGACTCAGTTCTGGGCTTACATACTCAAGCTCTACTTCACCTGAAACTGTCCGAATATCAATACCGCTGTATGCACCATGGGACACTTCAACATCTCCTGATGTCGTTTTAATGTCGACTGCATTCTTATATTGCTCAGGCACAATAAGGGTGAGTTCTGTTGACAATGATGTCACAAACCCATGCTGGTTCTGATGCTCAACTCGAACCCTCATAACATCACCATCTTGATCCATTTCAAGCTTCGGGGGCACGTATGCCGGCACCGCTTTATAGCTTCCGCTTAGCTCAGCAAGAACATCCGTACGCTTCTCAGTTCGTATTTTCACATCTGAGCTGATAACGACCACTTCTATTCGAGTCACGTTTTCAGCACTGAGCAGAGCCTCCTGTTTAAGGTCCATCTGCTCTCCGTCATCAAACAAAAGAACATTGTCTTCCTTTATACTGTGAACAAACTCTTCAAAATTTAAATCCATTTCATCAACTGCCGAAAATGCAATCGCATACGACACAATCATTATAAAAAACAGCCATAGTGCAGCCCTTCTCATAGAAACCTCCCCTACGCAGAGCGAATCAGACTCATATTCAGTCTCAAATATTTTATCGTCACTTTTAAGAAAACCTTCGTAATCGCTACAGATCCCATAGCGACAAGACCCCCTAGACACATGGTCCCAACACCACCAAAGAGCATGACCGCTGTCACATTCCCTTGCAGTTCAACAGCCATGGCTGTAAAGTCTATTCCACTGATGAGTTGAGGAAATATGCCAGCAATAATAAACCCGGCACCCGCTATCAAAATAGCAAGAGAAAGCAGGCCTAAAGCGAGAAGACCGGCACAAACCGCCATAAAGGGACCCATAATAAAGATGATATTGAAAAGGCCCAGACCCAGTGTTGCAAGGATTGCCCTGAAAACGCTGGCTGTACTCCCAGAGCGCTCTGCCTTATCTATGTATTTTTTGACTCTGTATTGCTTAGCGATTGTTTCCGGTGTTCCGAGTGAAGCAATTACATGTTCTTCATCCAGTCCCTTTTCAGTCGCTGCTCTTATATGTTCATCATAATCATATAAAATATCATTTCGCTCTGAGTCCGGCATAGAAGCCAGAAGTTGCTCAAGCTTTTGCAGGAATTCGTCTTTTTGCATGATACACCTCCATACATTACACGTATTTACAATTATAGAATACCACCGGTTGAGCCACCTAAAAAGGATAAGTGTATTAATAGTTTCTTAGAATTACATTAAAACCTTCATTCTATAAATCATCGATCCTGCTCCCCGTGTTAAGAAGAAATGATACATTCTTTATTTTAAATAGAAAGCATGGACTTTCATGCTATTCTTTTGAAAAAAGGGGTATAATAATAGTAGAAGGTGGAGTGTGTCCAAATGGAGGTGATGTTATGTTAGATGGACTTTATGCATACAACAGCATATATAATCTATTCAACATCAGTCGCAGAGACTTGAGAAGTACCCTCGGAATCTCCTGCGCCGCATTGCAACGTCCATGTTATTTGGAGACGGGACTCAACAAAACCTATAAGCAGCTTATCGATTACGACGCTTATAGGTCTCATTCAGATTCTTATGATACCTTTAAGACAAAAATTTGGGACCTTGGAAGAAAATGCACAGGCACTCTCAGAAGAAAACGTCCAAGAAGCGACCTCGCGCCGTGCAGAATACGACTCACCGGCTGTAAACATACTTGTAAAAGACGGTGCAGACATATCCAGCTATGAAATCGATGTTGAACAAGTCGCATCTCAGCAGTTAAGTCGAACAGAAAGTTATGCACCTGATGCTGAAACTGATTTGCTTGAAACCACCAATCATATCGAAATTCAAACAGAAACCGAAGCCACTGACTTGCTTATTGAAACATCAGAAGATCAGACCTATGAAGAACTCTTAACCGCCATTGCCGACTCAATTAACCAAGAGGATCTTGGCATTCATGCAGACATTGTTCAAACACAAGGACGCTCAAATACAGCTTGAAGTTCTGAGCAATGAATCTGGTGATACAAAATCAGTTTTCTATCAGCGGCAACCTCGGCGAAGCACTTGGACTGAGTAAAGTATTTGAACCAGCACAGGGACGCAGTCTTACGTGTAAAACGAAGCCATCATAACCAGTACAAGCAATTTGGTTGAAATAGACGGCGGTGAGAATCGGCATTCAAATCAATCAGGAGACAACCATACCCTTTGATTTGTATATTGACGTTTCTGGTGTGGGCGCTCTGACTTCGGCAAAACGCTTTGCCAATAGCTTTAATGAAGCTATGATTTATCTTCAGGGAATGAACAGCAATTCAGACCGACCTCATTCATAAGCAACTGCTTCAAGCCGCTACTGAACACACCGAGGCCTTCGAAGCCGTTGGTATAGAATTTACTGAAAACGACACACTTGTTATTGATGAACAAATGCTCACAGAAAAATTCGAGTCTGACAAAACCGAGGATCAACGTGCCGTTAAGGCCTTGCAAAACGCTGTAAACAGAGTGGGCATCTAAGGCTTCCAGTGCACTCGAAGCCGCTGGTGATGTCTTTAAACCCGCCGCACTCCCGCGTGGTTTAAAAACATACAACTACAGTTATTCACAGGATCTGACACCAGTTAGTGTCAACTCACTTTTTAACAAGGGCTCCATAATTGATGTATTTTTCTAGAACACATAATCCAGCGGACTTACGCATATTCCTGCGTCAGCCTGCTGGTTTTTTGAAGTCATAAAAAGAAACTCCGCGAAATATTCAATAAAAAGAATAGATGAAATTTATATATGAAAATCACCTAGAAATGAGGCGTTTATATGAAAAAACTTTTTTACGGGGGTAGCATCATCCCAATGACAAAGGCAAATGAAACCGTTGAAGCAATGCTGATACAAGATCAATACATATGTCAGACCGGCAGACTGGAAACAATCAAGGCATCACACGATGACATTGATGTTTTCATTGATCTGAAAGGGCGTACACTCCTGCCTGGCTTTAATGATTCACATATGCACCTGCTGGTGTTTTGGAGAGTCTCTTTAAAATTTGCAAACTCACGAAAACACACATTCTATAGAGGAACTCCAGGAAGGTTTAAATGCTTTCTCAAAACAAACGTCACATCAGTGGATTCGTGGCCGTGGGGTGGAACCAAGACTATTTCGATACAAAAGAAATGCCATCGGCCTCAGACCTAGATGCGGTTGTTTCAGACCGTCCCGTTGTCCTAAATCGAGCCTGTGGTCATATACTGGTCTGCAACTCAAAGGCGCTTGAAATAGCAGGTATCACCAGTGATACACCCACAGCCACCAGGTGGGACTTTTGATACTGACTCGAGCGGAAATCCTACTGGCATACTTCGTGAGAATGCCATGAATCTTTTATTGAAGCACCTTCCAGCGCCTAGCAAGAAAGATATAGAAGATGCCATAACCGCTGGTGGTCAGTATGCACTCAGCCAAGGCTTCACTTCTGTACAGAGTGATGACTTGTGTGTTCACCCACTTTCATTGTCTCAAACAATCCTTCAAATACTGCATGACAATGGGCAGCCAAGGGCGCTTGCCCCTTCGTATAGACGAACAAGCCTTGTTTAGGACCCCGGAAAACTTCAAATACTTCATTGAGCAGGGATACAAGACAGGACGTGCGAGTGGATTTTTTAAAGAAGGCCCTCTTAAAATTCTGGCCGACGGATCCCTTGGAGCCAGAACGGCTTATCTTACAAAGCCTTATGAGGACGCACCCGAGACCTGCGGTATCGCTATGTATACACAACAGACCTTGAATGATATGGTCCTAATTGCCACTGAATACGGCATTTCAACCGCCATTCATGCCATTGGAGACAGAACAATAGACATGGCCCTAGATGCTTTTGAACTGGCCAGGGAACGCCTATCCCCGCACCCAACTTAGAAACAGTATTGTCCACTGTCAAATCACGCGACCGGATCAGTTTGATAGAATGCAGGCACTTGGGGTTATCGCACACATCCAGCCCCATCTTTATTCAGTATGACAAAAATATAGTCTCAGATAGATTAGGACACCAGCGCATGAAAAGCACCTATGCATGGCATACTATGATCGACAAAGGTATTCCGCTTGCATTTGGGTCTGACTGTCCAGTTGAAGCAATGGATATCATGCCCAACCTCTACAGCGCTGTATCGCGAACGGATCTAAGCGGTAGCCCTCAAGGCGGCTGGATGCCGGAAGAAAAAATAGATGTCTTTACCGCACTTAAAGGCTTACACCACCGGTGGTGCTTATGCCTCGTCAGAAGAATCCCTAAAGGGAACCCTTGAAGCTGGTAAACTGGCTGACTTTGTCATACTTGATCAAAATCCGCTTGAAGTTGAACATAAGGCACTGCTTGACATTGCAGTTTGCGAAACATGGGTGGACGGCACTTGTGCTTATAAAGCGTCTATATAACCCAGCACATACATACTTATATAAGCCCTATACAAATGAAAACAGGTGCCGCACTTCATATGTGCTACACCTGTTTTATTTATCTTTTCATTGAAGAACCACCTGCAGTTTAATGGCTTTTTACTCAACAAATATTTCTACGTGTTCATCGCCATCATCAACCTCAACAAGACGCCCTTCTGCACCTTCTTGAATCATACGCACAATTTCGTCCATGTCGATATTGCCCATACTTTCCTGAAGCTCTGGCGAAAACTTCTTGCCAATTTTAAGACCAACATTCACAAGGCTCAGCGGGATCTTAATATTGACTGTCTCTTTACCATTTTTTTCAACACGTACTCTAAGTCTTCTTGGGCTTGCACCAGATGCCGCAGCAGATTCTATTACGGCCACATCTGTCTGGTTTTGATCCGATTCAATAGCCCCCATTAGCTTCATACCTTCTTCAGCAGTAATTTTACCGTCTTCAATCATTTTTAAAATTTGCATTTTTTCAGATGTCATTTCATGGCCTCCCTTACGCCTTGGTCTTTGATTCTTCGCCGCTGAGCCGTCTTAACGCCTCTTCTGAGCTAATTTCTCCCCGGTCTAGCTGTTCAAGAATCGCTTTCTTATCTATGTCTGGCTTCTTCTCTTGTGTCTTGTATCCCAGCGCTTCAATAACTTGATCCAAATTACGGCGAACAGTCGGGTAAGAAATCCCCAGCTCTTTTTCAATTTCCTTAATGTTGCCTCTGTTTTTAACAAACACTTCAATAAACCACTTTTGTTCCTTTGTTAAATAACTGAACTTGTCCAGTTCAAAATCACCTTCTATAGATGTACTGCAATGATGACAGTGGAGTTTTGCAACTTTTAACTTTGCAGCACAGACCGGACAGGTTCCAATCACAGTTTTTTTCATAGGAGCATCCTTTCCTGTAACTTTCTATATTTAAATAATATATTTGATTATATTAATTAGTCAATTAATATAATTGATTTCTAATTTAATTTTAATAATCATAAGCTTAATATCAATACAACTTCCCACCTACATTTTCCCCTTGTCTCTCATGAAACTATAAGTCATCGCGGATTCATCACACCCTGAAAAAATGCCAGAGTAACTCGCAGTTGCCCACGAAAGCCAGTCGCGCCATATAGGACAAAAAAGGAGTAGGCTCAGTTTTGTGTTTCACACACAACCGCGCCTACTCCTTTTTTATCATGCCTTGCTTTGTCTCTTCCGAAAAAAACCCAAAGACACGCCTGAGATTCGAATTACATCTCAGAGGTGTTTCGGGTTTAAGTTTAATGTTCTTACCGCTGATTAAACCAGCCGGCATACATCGTATTAATTCAATCTGTATTGAGCTTCATTGAAAACTTATGTCCGTTTCAAATTAGAGCTTTATCTAGTTATGCCTTGGCATCATCAGGAATATCTGCTTCTTTAGTTGTCTTTGCAATTTCAGTAACCGATGCCACAAGTGACGCGACATTTTGCATTTCCGATGGAATAATAAGCTTTGTAGACTTGCCGTCGGCCACTTTTTCAAGGGCTTCGAAGCTCTTAAGGGTCAACACGCCTTGATCAGGTGCAGGACTTCTTAATCATTTCAATACCGCGGGGCTGTCGCCTCCTGTACCTTTAGAATAGCTTCCGCTTCACCTTCTGCCTGACGAATTTTTGATTCTTTTATGGCTTCGGCATCTAAAATGCGGGCTCGTTTTTTTGGCCTCAGCTTCAAGAATAGCTGACTCTTTCTGACCTTCTGCAACAAGAACCGCTGATTTCTTTTGTCCTTCTGCACGCAGAATGGCTTCACGTCTTTCACGTTCAGCACGCATCTGCTTTTCCATAGCTTCTTGAATGTCAGCTGGTGGATTTGAATGTTCTTCACTTCCACTCGGTTAACCTTGATGCCCCATGGATCCGTTGCTTCATCTAGGATAGCGCGCATTTGTGTATTGATAAGGTCTCGAGATGAAAGCGATTCATCGAGTTCAAGTTGACCAATAATATTACGTAGAGTTGTCGCTGTCAGATTTTCAATGGCAACAATCGGACGTGCCACCCCATAAGCAAACAACTTAGGGTCTGTAATTTGGAAATAGACAACTGTATCAATCATCATACCTACATTATCTTTTGTAATAACCAGGCTGTGGTGGAAAATCTACAACCTGCTCTTTTAATGAAACCTTCGAAGCAACACGGTCAATTAATGGCACCTTAACATGCAGCCCCACATCCCATGTTGTAAGATATGCACCCAGTCGTTCAATAACATATGCATCTGACTGTGG
The DNA here is from genome assembly GCA_963676345.2 of uncultured Acidaminobacter sp. Taxonomy (GTDB): domain Bacteria; phylum Bacillota; class Clostridia; order Peptostreptococcales; family Acidaminobacteraceae. Next base: position 123,713 of record CAXXTS010000006.1, on the reverse strand, counting down.
TACGATTCGAATATTGACTGCAATTAAGCCAATCACCAAAATAAGAAGTGCAATGAAAATTATGAAACCCATGCTTGATTCCTCCCTTATTTCTTTTCCTTAGCCCGGATTATTCATCTATTCCACCTGAATAGCAGCACTTTATGAGCACCATTATCGCATCCGTGAACTTTATAAACAAATCCTTATGGCGTAACTTACTCCCCAGTAGAATGTACAATGAGTTTTACACCCTCAATTGCGACAATCTCGACTTCTTCACCACGAGCGATTTCCTCGCCATTTTCCGATTTCGCAGTCCAAATTTGACCTTTGACCTTAACCTGTCCGAGATTGTAAACATCCACACGTTTCATAACAACGCCCTTTTCACCTACAAGAGCTGAAACATTTGTTTTAGATACCCCTATTCTCAAGTACTTTTGGGCAATAGGGCGCGTATAAATCACTAAAACAAGTGTCGCAATCAAGAAGACAGCTGTTTGCAGATAAATCGGAAGCTTGAGCAATGAAACGAGTAGTGCCACAATCGCACCAAGAGCAAACCATATAGATGTCAGCCCCAGTGTAAACGCCTCTGCAACTGCAAAGACAATTATAAGCACTGTCCAAACAATCGGCATTGCACTAGTTATATCAGGCATGTGCCTTCACCACCCTTCCATAAAGAATTTTTATCCCGTATCCGCTCACCAAATGCTTTACTTCGTTATTCACTTGCTACAATTTCACTATACAAGATATTCCTTAAAAATCTATTAATTAAGAATTAAAGGAATAAAAAATCCAGCAGGCGCTGCGCATTTACCACGCAAGACCTGCTGGATCCATATCTTCTATTAATCTTAACTGCTTTCCTTTTCAAGCAACCTGGTTGATGCAAACTGCATGGCAATTGCACCCAGCGGTGCTGTTATAACAATCGACATAACCGCCATTGCAAGGATCAAGTCACCAGACCGAACGCCATAACTGAGTGGCACCGCACCAATAGCCGCCTGAACAGTCGCCTTTGGTGTGTAACTAATTACACAGAAGAGGCGCTCTTTAAAGTTCAGATTCGTGCCCAAGACAGACAGGTAAGTCCCTATGCTCCTAAATATAAGACCAAATGCGATAATACCAATGCCCGCAATGCCTGCATCCATGGCAAGTGCTGTATTCACCTCAGCCCCAACGAGAACAAATAAAATAATTTCTGCAAGAACCCAGATCTTATTGAACTTTGCAGACAAGCGATGCGCTGCTTTTGGACGAAGCTCTAAAATAATAAAGCCGATGGTCATAACCCCCAGAAGGGCTGCGATCTGAACGGTGCCTTCCAGCATGTCTTCAAGCGAAGTCAAGAGTATGGCCACACCCATGATAAACATAACCTTCTTTGTGTCTCGAATATGGTATTTTTTAAAGACAATGACCAGTATGTATCCAATAATGGCACCTGACAAAATTCCGAGCAAAATTGAAATTGGAATCCCTGCAAGCTGAATACCTATATTTACATGATTGCCACTGTAAAGTCCCAAAAATGTTGAGAATATTGTAATGGCAAAAATATCATCCAGGGAAGCACCTGCCAAAATCAAAGTAGGTATATTTTTGCCTGTCCCTAGCTTGTCATGAGAAAATTGAAGCATCAGCGGCACAACGACTGCTGGTGAAACCGCAGCAATAATAAAACCCAGTATGCCACCTTCAATAAAGCTAAGTCCAAGGAGTTTTGTGGAGATAAATGCCACGGCAAAGCCTTCGAAAATGCCTGGTATAAATCCCATTCGGACTGCTGCCGAACCGACACTCGACAGTTTATCCTTGCTGATTCCAAGCCCAGCCCTCAAAAGTATAACAATTAGAGCAAGTCTTCTGAGATCGCCAGCAACTTCCATAATCATTGGGTCAAGCCAATTGAGGCCATAGGGTCCAATGAGTATGCCCAGCAGCAGCATACCAAGAAGACCAGGAAGTTTCATTTTAGTAAATAGGGTATGCGCAAGCATACCTAAAAGCATAATAATTCCTAAACTTGTTATCATTTGAAATCCCACCTTTTCACTCTCGAATTTTATCACAGTAGCTCTGTGTATTCAATCGTTTCAAAGTGCTTCAGGTGCGTATATATATAGTATATCTTGACTTATGCACATTTTTACATCCACTACTACGAGGTGACACTTATGAACAAACTACAGTCCTATATAGCACACTCTGCAGTTCGATACGTCCTTATTACACTCCTTGCACTCATTGCGCCCAAGTTCATTTTTGTTGAACACCCCCTACCTTTTCAGCTCATAACTTTCACAGTCCTGTTTGGTATAGAGCGGTATCTGGTCTTCAAAAACATAAAACGGGGATTTGCTTTTTTTGAAAACTCACTGGATTTTCTCAGGCACATGCTGCCAAGTGATGCCTCAAAAAAAATACACTTTGATTTTGATTTCTATAATCCAAAAGCGGCACAAGTCACTGCAAAAAACATACAGATGGCCTTTGAAACCATTATCAATAATCAAAAAAATATCATGACCCGGTATGAAAACATAAACCATGATTTAACCCATTATGTCCGGGCACAAACAATACTGCTTTCCATAGCCCATGACGTTATTTCAATAGATGATATCGAGGAAATGTATGACTTGTTCTTGAGTCGGGCACTTGAACTGGTAGAAGGTGCCGAAAAGGGAAGCTTGCTTTTACTCGCCGAAGATAACACACTCCGATTTGTTGCATCTAGCGGATTCGACTTAGACGCACTTAAGGAAATCCACTTAAATGCTTATGACTCTTTCTTGTCCCTAAACCGAACGCAACTGAGAAAAGAGCCCTACATTATAAACAATATGTACCAACACAACTCCAAGAACCTAGATGAGTCCACAACCGCCGCGCTCGAAGATATAACCGGGAAAAATTTACAATCCACTCTGACGGCGCCCATTTTGGTAGATGGCAAGATTTTCGGCATGATCAATCTGGATGCCTTCAAAAAAAACGCATTTAGACCAGCGGATATTACCGCCATGCTTTTTTACACCTCTCAGCTGAGTTTTGTCATTAAGAACAAACAACTTCTTGACAAGACACGCTACTTGTCACAATATGACAAGCTCACAGGCATCTATAACCGCTCTCATTTTGAGGTGTGTTTTGAAAATTATCAAGATCGTGTCTTCAAAGGCAAGGGAGCCTTTCTGCTCCTTTTGATGGATCTAAATTACTTGAAAAAAATCAATGACAATTTCGGACACAATGCTGGCGATAAAGCCCTATGTACTTTTGTGAACGAAGTAAAATCAGACTTGCCCGCCGATACACTACTCGCCCGTTATGGCGGCGACGAATTTATCGCCATTATGCCAGGTGTAAGCTTTGATGAAGGTCATGCCCTTCTCCAGCAGTCAGTTGAGCGCTTTAGAAATATTTCAATGTCCTATAACGGTGTTCAAATTCCGATTCGCTACAGCTTTGGAATTGCCAGCTCACCTGATGAATCTATGATTATTGACATTCTTGTCAAAATTGCAGACCATCGCATGTATACACACAAGGCTGAAATGAAAAAACTAGAGTCTGGGCTTTTTGAATCTATTGCGCAAAATGGGCTCCATTCAAGCTAAGTCTTTAGACCATTTAAACCACTGTGTGTGACGATCATAAACCATAGCAGGCACCCATCCTCATTTCATGCGTCCAAGGCCTGCAGGATTTATAATTCTTGATATAACCTGCATCTACAAGGGGTATGTATAGTAATCAAAAGGAGGTGATACAATGCTCCCGAAGGGATTTACCGTAGAACTTATTAATGATATTGTCTACTGGAAAAATACCACCGGTGCGATTTCAGAACATGATGCACAAGAAATTTCAGACTATGTGAAAACACTGGTCGAAGAAAAGAATGTGCGTGCCATTTTTATCGACAACAGAAAACTTTTCGGTGTATGGACACCGGAAGTCGATAAAATTTGGATTGATTTAATGAACTACTTGCCAAAGCACGTTGATAAAACCGTCACCCTGTGCCAAAACCATATTAATAAGCTTCAACTCAATTACTTATCCACCCAGGCTGGGACAAAAGAATCTGTACAAGCCTTTACTGAGGCCGAACGTGTAGAGATGGAAAGCTTTCTCCAGTTCAAACTCGAGAACTTTAGAATTTTTGAAAGACACTAATACATAAAAGAAACACTAAAGGCATGCCTAAATGGTATTCATACCATTCGGGCATGCCTTTTAATTATACGGTCATAATATAGGGCTGGCCTGTTTTAGGATGCTCAATAATGCATACATCTATGTCATAAACTTCTTTTATACGCGCTCTTGTCAAAACCGTCTCAGGCCTGCCATCATCTTTAATTTGCCCCTGGTGGACAAGCATGACCTGATCGCAATAGGCCATGGCAAAATTTAAGTCATGAAGTATGGCCAGTACGGTGATATTCTTCTCCCTGCATAGCTTCTTGGTTAGCTCCATAAGTCCAATTTGGTGTTTAATGTCCAGGTGACTTACAGGTTCATCGAGTACAAGAACGCTGGGTTCTTGCGCTAAGGCACGGGCAATAATGACCCGCTGTCGTTCCCCGCCGCTGATTTCTCTGACAGAGCGTTTACGCAAATGCCAAATGTCCGTTTTTTGCATGGCTTCTTCTACAATATCAAAATCACGCTTTGTTTCACGCTGAAAGCGCCCGATATGTGGTGCCCTGCCCATTAAAACAATGTCTTCCACTGTAAAATCATATTCGATGACGGTCGACTGAGGGACTGCGGCAAGCTTCACAGCAAGTGCCTTATGCGTCATATCCCTGACATCTTCACCCGAAATATAAACGGTTTTCTTTTCAGGCGAAAGCGCACGCATGATGTTCTTGGCTAAGGTTGTTTTCCCTGATCCGTTGGGCCCGACAATCCCGGCAAAAGTGCCTTTTGCAATACGCAGTTCAACTCCTTTTAGAATGGGTTCACGCCCATAGCTGTATGACAAGTTATTCACTTCAATTTGGTACATGCGCTCACCTCCCCAAATTCTTTGCCTTACCGCGCTGTAATAAATAAATGAAATACGGTGATCCGATGAATGCCGTCATCACGCCAATGGGAATTTCTGATGGTGCAAACACCGTTCGTGCAACGGTATCTGCCACAAGTAAAAAGACACCACCTGTCATTATTGAAAACGGGATTAGATGACGGTGGTCAGGCCCGACAATCATACGCACCGCATGAGGCACTATGAGTCCAACAAAGCCAATGATACCGCTCACCGATACGGCTGCAGCTGTCACTAACGAAGCGATCATTAAAAGAATGATGCGGAGTTTTTCTACATGTACACCCAGTGACTGGGCGACATCTTCCCCCATGAGCATAATATTTAGATCACGTGCATAAATACGGAAAACCACAATACCCGCCAAAACCGGAATGAGCAGAATGCCCACTTGTGACCACGATGCGGTCGACATTGAACCCATTGTCCAGAACACAATACGTTCAATCTGCTCCCTATTAAAGACCATAATCATAGACAGGCCCGACTGCAAGAGAAAATTAAGGGCAATGCCTGAGAGCAGGAGCGTCATGGTCTGAGTCTTCCCACCCACTTTTGATATTTGCCATACTGCTACACTCGTTCCAGCTGCGCCCACAAAAGCCCCAATAGTTACCGTACTGAAAAAGGGCAGCATCACCGCAGAGCCCGTCACAATTACAATTGCCGCTCCAAATGCAGCACCTGATGATATCCCAAGCACATAAGGGTCTGCCATTGGGTTTTGGAAAACAGCCTGAAAGACCACGCCGGAACCCGCGAGTGCCATGCCAATTACAATCGACATGAAAATACGAGGCATGCGAATATTCCATACAATCAAATCCGCCGAGTGACTAAGCACCAAATCCTCTTGTCCGCTCACATGTGCATACAGAGTGTGCATGACCTGTCCAACACCAATATCCGCAGCACCAAGTGCTGCAGATAGGAGCACACCCATTACCAGACCGCCTAAAAGCATACAGGCAAGCAATGTGTTTTTAAGACCTTGGTCCCTTGGTATACGCCTCTTGTTTTCTACCGCTTCAATTATTGAAAACATTCATTTCACCTTCTACTCAAATGCTTCTGGATGGAGTACTTTTGCAAGTGCTTCGAGTCCATCAGCAAGCCTTGGCCCTTGTACGTCTAGTAAATCGTCATCAATTTCAAACAAACGCCCTTCTTTTACCGCTGTTAAATCTTTATAGCCCCTTGTCATTTCAATATTTTTTTTAGAGTCATGGTGTATAGAACAAATAAGCATATAAGGATCTTTTTCTATGATTCTTTCAATACTGTAGCTCCAGCCTTTTATTTCTGCCGCCGCATTGACACCACCCGACATTTCAATCATCTGACTGATAAAGGTATCGCCACCGGCTGTATAGTCGCCGTACTCTCCAAAACCAACCACATAATAAACCTCTGTAGGTTCTAAATCAGATATTTTTTCAGTAATTAACTGAACCTTGGCTTTCATATTTAAAATGACATCACGTGCCTCTTTGTTGTGATCAAGAACACGCCCTGTTTCTTCTATAACTTCATAAACCCCATCAAATCGGTCCTGAGAGCTAAGCACAATCACCTTTATTCCGATTTCTTCAAGCTTTGCTAAAGTTTCTTCCTTAAAGTGTGTTGAAGCAATGACCAAGTCTGGCGCAAGTGATGCAATCGCTTCAATACTCGGGTCACGCAGAGAACCAATCGAAGCAATCTCCTTTACTTCTTCTGGGTAATCACAATAGTCTGTGCGCCCCTTGAGCACATCCTCTGCGTCTAGTGCAAAAATAGTTTCAGTAATTGAAGGCGCCAAAGAGACAACTGCTTCCGGTTTCTCTTCAATGGTCACTTCACGTCCATATGAATCTATGACTGTTAGTGGGTATGCAGTTGTATCGTCATGCTTGCCTAGGTCCTGTCCATCCGTCTTTAGCACCGGCTTGGCCTGGTCAATATTTTGATCTACTTGCTCTGGTAGACTTTCTTGCACAAAAGTCGAACAGCCTACCAGAACCAGTAAAACCGCACTTACACAGACTGTTGCTATAAACTTTCTCATTTTACCTCCATCTTGTATCGAGCTTGAAATACATAAGAAAGGTGCTGTAACCACACACATAAAGTGGGGGTCCCAGCACCTCTTTATTTCAAATTCGATACAGTTCATCCTCGTGAACGCTTGCACCATTTTTTAAGTACGGCAGGTCTCCTGACTCAGGTTCAACGCTTAGCTGTCCTTCCCGGTTATCCAGTGGTATACAGCTTTGCTCCCCATTACAGTGGCGGGACCGCGTCGGCTTTTCACCGAACTTCCCTATTATGCATTCATGCACCGTATCTTTGAGTATTATGTCTTTTGAGTTGTATACGCACATTATATCGCATTTTGAGTAGTTTGAGATAAAACTTTGCCTTAGTGCAAGATTTTGTACAGAAAATTATCCACATTTCCAGTGTGAAAAATATGCAGATCCCCCTTGACAATTAGTTAATCCCAAGTGTATACCCACAATTTACAGGAGTTATACACACCTTTCTGTGGATAAATCGTCTATTTTGTGTATATCTTTTTTAAAATCATCGAACACAAATTCGGTTATCAACATATTCCACAGCTTTGTCCACAAGTCTTGTTAAAAAGATATCACCTTCATAATCATCTTGACAATCGGTTCTTAAACTATATAATTATATTAGAAAATGCTAATATACTAATGGAGGTTGAAATGCTGGGAATTTATGAAATGCAAGCAGAGTTTTTAAAAGCACTGGCGCATCCAACGCGACTGAGGATTCTCGAACGCTTAAGAGATGAATCAGAGCTGTGTGTCTGTCATATACTTGATGATTTAAATATCGACCAGTCCAATGTCTCGCAGCATCTTAGGGTTCTAAAAAAAGCCGGCATTGTGACATCTAGAAAAGAAGGGCTTCAGGTCTATTACAAACCTATAGACCCCAATATTTATCAGCTTATTGACCAGTTAAACCCTCTGCTTTCAAAGCGGCTGGAAACCATGTCAAAAGCACTGCATATGGAGGGATAATATGGATATATTACATTCATTGTTACAAATTGTGTTTTGGCCATTCATACAAGTCGATCACCTTATGATTGGATTTGCAGACTGGGTCACTACAGGCGTGTTCAAGTTAGAAGTAGGGAGTCATGTACACGAAAGTCTCCATTTTTTTGTTTATGATTCACTTAAAATTATTGTTCTACTCAGCTTTATGATTTTTACCATTTCACTGATTCGCAGTTTCTTTCCGCCAGAGCGGGTCAAGCTCCTGCTTTCAAAAACAAATGGGCTCTTTAAGCATCTTTTGGCCGCCAGCCTTGGGGTTTTATCTCCATTTTGTTCTTGCTCAACCGTTCCAATATTTATCGGGTTCGTCGAGTCAGGCATACCGCTTGGTGTAACTTTTACATTTCTTGTTACCTCTCCAATTGTCAACGAAATTGCCATTGGATTTCTCATTATGTCTTTTGGGCTAAAGGTTGCTGTAATTTACACGCTCGCTGGAATGTGTATTGGTATGTTCTCCGGCTATGTCATTGATAAGCTTCATTTAGAACACCTCGTTGAATCTTACATTTATGAAATGCAGGCCGGTGAAACCATCGTCCCAGATATGACGACAAAAGATCGAATTGAGTTCGCCATTCAAAATGTGAAGGACATTACAGGACGCGTGTGGAAGTTTGTACTTGTTGGTATTGGTATCGGCGCACTGGTTCACGGCTATGCCCCTGCCGATATTCTTGCAACTTATGCAGGCCCAGACCAGCCCCTAGCTGTTTTCGTAGCTGTTGCAACAGGTATTCCCCTGTATTCCAATGCAGTGGGCACCATTCCCATTGTAGAAGCGCTCATATTAAAAGGGGTTGGCGTTGGAACCGCCCTGGCCTTTATGATGTCTGTTGTCGCGCTTTCCCTGCCTGAAATTATTTTGCTCAAGCAGGTCATCAAGCCCAAACTTATTGCAATTTTTATTGGCATTACAGGATTTGGTATATTGAGTGTTGGCTACTTGTTTAATGCCATACTCTAAATCTTACACATATTAAACCAATTTATCCATGAGGCGCATTGATCGCTTGCTATAGGGCTAAGCCAGCTTGAATACATAGCTTACATATGTGTTTAAGCCCAGAAAAGCTCAAGGCTAAGGGAATGGGCAAAACAGGATTAATTCAAACTGAAGCATTTATTTAATGGAGGGTTCATATGATTTCAATTAAAGTACTTGGAACAGGTTGCAAGAAATGTGCAGACACATATGCGCTGGTTAACAAGGTGATTGAGGCTAAAGGCATTGACGCTGAGGTCACAAAGGTTGAAGACCTAAAGTCCATTATTGGATACGGTGTCATGACAACACCTGCGGTTGTTATTGACGAAAAGGTTGTTTTAAAAGGCAAAGTACCAAAGGAAAAGGACGTTGAAGGCTGGTTGAAATAATGAAAATCAGACTCTATGATCAAATTTGCTGAGGATACTCAAAGGTCGGCACAGTTGTGCTGGAGGCGTTAAAAGAACTCAATATATCAGCAGACTATGAAATGATTGCAGACCTGAATGTCATGAAAGAAATTGGCCTTGAGTACACACCTGCCATATTCATTGATGATCAGCTGATTTCACAGGGAAAATACTACTCCCTTGACCAGATGAAAGATTTGCTAAATAGTCAAACAAAATAATGACCATAAAGGAGCTATTCCAATCGACTTGGAATAGCTCCTAATATTTTAGCTATTTTCATCATTTATCTACATCATGAAAAAATATGGCCTATATTGGATCACTACAATTTCTCTCTTGTCTTTCTCTGAATGATATCTAATTAGAAATGTAAGACTAAGTGCCCATAATAATTCTTTTATCAATATACTCCTTGTTAACATTCTTTGATACCTCTGACTCTAAACTATATTCCCCTTTTTATTCATAGCGTAATTTAAATTACTATTTTGTAGTTATTCGATATTTTAACGCACATCCATTTCTGCATAAATTCTGTCTATCGCTCAACTAAATTCACCTCAATATTTGAAAAAAATTATAAAAATCAGGGGCTGTACAAAGGAAACACCGCCCTTGTATAGCCCCCGATTTTCGTCCAGCAGACCATGGCCTGGTTTGTGCTGGCTATATAGTGTGATAGAGCAACCACCTATATGTCATATTTTTCACGTGCAACGTAGTGCGTATGCAGCAGTTGATGTGCCTTATGTGAATTTGGCTCACCCAAGAAGTCTTTATAAAGTGCCTTAATCATAGGATTCTGATGCGACTTTCTAATGGCCTTAACCGTGTCTTCTTCATAAAGCGCCTTAGCACGTTCAACGCGGACATCAATGCCGCTGTTGAGTATTTGTGATGGTACTTGAGGCTGTCCGCCACCGCATACGCATCCACCTGAGCAACCCATGATTTCTATGAAATGATATGATTTTTCACCGCTTCGCACCTTATCAAGTAATTTTGATGCTTCCGCTGTAGAGTGTGCCAGGGCAACACTGATTTCCATCCCTGCAATTTCAATTGTCGCTTCTTTAATGCCCTCGATACCGCGTACAGAACCGTACTCGATGTCTTTAAGGTCTTCGCCTGTTAAAATGTCTGCTACCGTTCTAAGGGCTGCTTCCATGACGCCGCCTGTCGCACCGAATATAACACCGGCACCCGTGTAGTCACCCATATAATCTCTATCAAAATCTTCATCTGGAAGTGAAACAAAATCCAGACGTGCTTGTTTAATCATTTTAGCAAGTTCTCTTGTTGTAATAACTGCATCTACATCCCTTAAACCTTCCACCTTGAGCTCTTCTCTTGCAGCTTCAGACTTCTTGGATGTACACGGCATAAATGAAAGTACAAATATTTTCGATGGATCCACACCATGCTTCTGGGCATAATAGGACTTGGTAATTGCACCAAACATTTGCGCTGGCGACTTACACGTCGATAGGTTGTCTAGGAAGTCTGGGTAGTTAAACTCAGCATGACGCACCCAACCCGGTGAACACGATGTGATCATCGGTAGCTTTCCACCGTTTTGAATGCGGTGAAGTAGCTCATGGCCCTCTTCCATAATCGTTAAATCCGCACCAAAATCTGTATCATAAATTCGGTCTACACCAAGGCGTCTGATTGCAGCAACCATTTTACCTGTTACACGGGTGCCAATTTTAAGGCCAAACATTTCTCCAAGCGCCGCACGTACTGCCGGTGCAGTCTGCGCCACAACATGAATATCCGGGTTTTCAATGGCCTCCCAAACACGCTCAATATCTGTCTTTTCACGCAGGGCCGCAACCGGGCATACAATCATACACTGTCCACAGTACACACAAGGGGCGTCTGCCATTGACACATCAAAAGCTGGGCCAACCGTTGTTTCAAACCCGCGGTTTTGGAAATCTAAAATCCCCAGTCCCTGTGATTTTTTACAAGCCGAAACACAGCGTCCACAAAGTATGCATTTGCTTGTGTCTCTTACAATTGAAAAAGACTGGTTGTCAATTTTCGCTTCGCGCTTTACCCCTTCAAAGCGCACCTGCTCAATACCCAGTTCCTCTGAAAGGTTTTGAAGCTCACAGTTTTGGCTTCTTGAACACGTCAGGCACTCTCTGTTATGATTGGCAAGCAGGAGCTCTGTTGTCATCTTTTGAGACGCTCTGACACGCTTTGTATTTGTCTTTACTTCCATGCCTTCGCGTACAGGAAGCACACATGAAGCTTGAAGTGTGCGTGCACCTTCTACTTCGACAACACACACACGGCATGCTCCTACTTCGTTGAGCCCTTTTAAGTAACAGAGCGTTGGAATATGGATGCCCGCTTCTCTTGCAGCTTCCAGAACCGTATAGCTTGATGGTACTTCTATCGTCATGCCGTTAATTTTCAACGTAACGTTATCCATTATTTCACCTCTTTAGAATCCGCAGTGATCGCTATAACTGCATCTACTTTTTAACAATGACTTTAACCGGACATTTATCGATACACGCACCACACTTAATGCATTTATCTTGATCAATAACATGCTTTTCCTTACGCTCACCTTCAATGGCGTCCACTGGGCAAACGCGGGTACACGCTGTACATCCAATACAACCATCATCGATGATAATTTGAAGCAGGTCTGTACAAACACCTGCCGGACAGCGCTTTTCCTGAACGTGTGCAAGATACTCTTCTCTGAAATGATCCAGTGTCGACAGAACAGGATTCGGCGCTGTCTGTCCCAGACCACATAGTGCAGAGTCTTTAATAGAATGACTTAGTGTTTCCAGTTTATCGAGATCAGCCAGTGTTCCCTTACCTTCACAAATCCGATCTAGAATTTCAAGCATACGCTTTGTGCCTTCACGGCATGGCGTACACTTACCACAAGACTCGTCTACGGTAAAATCTAAGAAGAAGCGCGCCACATCGACCATGCAATTGTCTTCATCCATAACAATCATGCCACCTGACCCCATCATAGAGCCCAGTTCTACAAGATTGTCAAAGTCAATTGGTGTATCGAGGTAAGCTTCGGTCAGACAGCCTCCTGACGGCCCACCTGTCTGAACAGACTTGAACTTCTTTCCGTTAGGAATCCCACCGCCGACTTCAAAGATAACTTCGCGCAGTGTTGTGCCCATTGGCACTTCGAGCAGACCTGTATTTTCAATCTTTCCACCCAGGGCAAAAACCTTTGTCCCCTTTGAGCGTTCTGTTCCGATTTCAGAAAACCAATCTGCACCATTTAGAATGATTTGAGGTACATTTGCGTATGTTTCCACATTGTTCAGCAGTGTCGGCTTTCCGAAAATACCCTTTTGTGCTGGGAATGGCGGACGCGGGCGCGGCATGCCTCGTTCCCCTTCAATGGATGCAATCAGTGCGGTTTCTTCACCACATACAAAGGCACCGGCACCCAGTTTGACTTCCATATCAAAATTAAAACCTGAACCAAAAATGTCAGACCCCAGAAGGCCCATTTCACGTGCTTGCTCAATGGCAATTTTAAGTCTGTTTACAGCGATTGGATACTCTGCACGGATGTACACGTAGCCTTTGTCAGCACCTACGGCGTAGGCTGCAAGCGCCATGGCTTCAATAATGACATGTGGATCGCCTTCAAGGACGGAACGGTCCATAAAGGCGCCTGGGTCCCCTTCATCCGCATTGCAGGCTACGAATTTCTGGTCGCCCTCTGCCTGAGCGGTAAATTGCCATTTCAAACCGGTTGGGAATCCCCCGCCGCCACGACCGCGTAGTCCTGATCTTTTGATCTGCTCAATAACTTCTTCGCGTGTCATTTCAGTCAGCGCCTTCCCCAGCGCCTTGTAGCCATCCATAGCTATATATTCATCAATGACCTCTGGATTGATGACACCACAGTTACGCAGTGCAACACGTTTTTGCTTTTTATAAAATCCAACCTCATCGATTGATTTAATTTGGTCTTCTTCTACAGACTCTGCATACAGCAAGTCTGTTACAATACGACCCTTAAGCAGATGCTCTTCAGTTATACGTGCAATATCCTTAGCCTCTACACGGCTGTAGAAGGCCCCTTCAGGGTAGACAATGACGATTGGTCCCGCTTCACAGAGACCAAAACAACCTGTTCGTACCACTTTAACTTCATTTTCAATATCATGCTTTTGCAGCTCCTGCGCAAATTTAGCTTCGATGTCCAGTGCGCCAGATGACGTACAGCCCGTACCGCCACAGACCAGTACATGTGATCTTACGAGTTCCATGTGCTTCCTCCTCATTTTTGCAGATATTTATTTCTCAACTGCACCGATAATGTATTCTGTTACAACTTTTCCGCCTACAATGTGCTCTTCAATAATGCGCTTGGCCTTTTCAGGTGTCATTTCAACGTAAGTCACCTTGCCCTGACCTTCTTTATAGACTTCAACAATTGGTTCAAGACGACACACACCAATACAGCCTGTTTGCGTCACTTCAACTGAGTCAAGCCCCTTTTCACGAACTGCATCCATAAGCGCTGCAAGAACCGGTCGCGCACCTGCTGAAATACCACACGTCGCCATGCCTACAACAATACGCGTCCCTTTTCGATCGGTTCTGATATTGACTTTCTTAAGTGCTTCTTCACGGATTTTTGCAAGCTCTGCAAGTGATTTCATAGTCAATTCTCCTTAGTTAAACTGATATTTATCGTAACCCCTACAAGTGTTTTATCTATCTTTATCTATCTTTATCTGTCTTAATCTGTCTTAATCTGCATTTATAGATTCTTGTACTTATCTAGAATCTCAGGAATGTCACCATCTACCAGACGACCATAAACATCTTCATTCACCGTTAATACCGGGGCAAGACCACAGGCACCAATACATCTAGTTGCTTCAAGTGAAAATTTACCATTTTCCGATGTTTTACCAACCGCTATGCCGAGGTCTCTGCTGATATGATCAATTAAGGCCTGTGCGCCCTTAACATAGCATGCAGTACCCAGACAAACGCCAATATGATACTGTCCTTTTGGCTCCAGTGAAAACTGAGAATAGAATGTCACAACCCCGTAAATCTCTGCGAGCGGAACCTCCAGTCCCTGGGAGATGTGTTTTTGAACTTTCATTGGCAAGTGGCCGAAAATGTGCTGACCCTCATGAAGGACAGGCATTAATGCGCCGCGTCTTCCCTTTTGCGCGTTGATGACAGCATCTAGTTTAGCAAAATTTTCTGCAGTTAAAGCTTTACTCATACGATCACTCCTTCATTTCAATGGTCGTAGAGGGGACCATTTTTTCATAGTTAGTTAATTTTTTAACAAGCAATCTCAAAAAATATTTCCCTGCCACAGGGAGACTTTTTCTCCAAGACCAGCGAAAATAGAGACTCTTAGCCAACTTGTTAATATTTTAACTTATAGTCACAAGTAGTATAACACAGTTTAGGAATATGTAAACCCCTTTTACGTTAAAAATTTGACATAGAAATTGTTCCACTTTTTATTGTGGCATGTGCCAGTTTTATAAGCCTAAATCCCAGACCATCCAAACACTTGACACTTTCCGTATATCCGTAAAACATCAAGTAAAAGTGCTTTATCAGCACATCCTATCTTTATAAAAATCTTAAAATGAACCTTTTTTTCCGCACTAGCGGAAATTCCGCCTAGCTTCCCCGCCTGTCTTCCTACAAGTAGAAAATGTCCATACTACTGATATACCTTGGATAGAGCTTTTCAAAAATCCTTTACAGCGCTCTATTTCAAAGTTGGCATCGCTTTTGCAATATATAGTTTCATCACACTTGTCGATTCACTTGACCGGTCAAAGACAAGATAAGCTTATAAAGGCATTATGCCACAGACTCAGAAAGGACTTGAACTATGATTGCACATGTAAACGACATCGACTTATATTACGAAGACAGAGGCAATGGACCTGTCATCATTTTTATTCATGGCCTCGGCGAAGACGGGGACTCATGGCGCTACCAAATGGATTACTTTGAAAAAAGCTTTCGTGTGATTTCCCTCGACTTACGCGGTCACGCCCGCAGTCAAGATGGCGACACTTTCATCACTATGAATCTATTCGCCTTGGATATTCTCGCCCTTATGGACTTACTCAAAATTGACGCAGCACACTTTGTCGGCCTATCCATGGGCGGCCTGATTTGCCAAGAACTCACTATGATTGCACAACAACGCATGCTCACCATGACCCTTGCTGATGCTGCCGGATTCTACCCGCCTGAAATGGCTGTAGATGGGCTTGAAGCAAGACTGGACCGAATTAAGCGCCTGCCTATGTCAGAACTCGGGGCTCAAATCGCCCTTGCAGCGACTGCAAAAGGGGTGGACAATGACTTACTTCAATCAATTACACAAATGTTCCAAGGCAACCGTCAAGCGCCCTATGCCCAGGCGACTGAATCTACTTTAAAGGCCGATTACCGCGCAGTGCATGCTGACATTGAGACCCCTACCCTGATTCTTGTTGGAGAGTTTGACCCTGTTACACCACTTGAATTTGCCCAGTATCTCAATACACATATCAAGCAGTCCGTCTTAAGCATTATTCCAAAGGCCTCCCATATGTCAAAGCTTGAAAACCCAGTGGCTTTCAATCAAGCACTAAGCCGGTTCATTGCGCCATTTGAACCACAAGCCTATGAAGCCTTAACTTAATACAGTCACTTAAGCTTACACACAGGCTCAGGTCACTACCTTGATTTCCTGAACATTTGTAAAATGCATGAACCCTTTCAGTTCAAAACAATATTCCTTTAGGAGGATACTATGAAACGTAAATATCTCATTGAAATGATTCTCTTCTTAAGCTATATGCTTTTCGCCATGGCTTGGTCAGGGGGGACCGCCTTCATGGGTGAAATTATGTCCAGTATGGGCATATCCAGTTTAGCTTCAGCCAGCTTTATCAGTACATCTGTAACACTTGCAAAAATTGTAGGGACTGCTGTAGCGGCATGGACCATTGTCAAACTTGGCATTCGAAACGCGTTCAGCATTGCTTCTCTCATGATTTGTGCAAGCTTTCTAACGCCTTTTTCACCCAACTACCCTATTCTACTGGCTTCAAGATTCCTAATGGGTCTTGGTGGCGCCCTCATGGTCGTCTATTTTAACCCCATTGTTATGGAATGGTTTGAGCCAAACGAACGCCCTGTCGTAAACGGCATTAACGCTGTAGCCTTCAACAGCGGTACCGCTGTTACAATGTTCTTTATCGGCGACTTCGTTAAAATTTTTGGCGGATGGCAGCAAACGCTTGTAGCATTCTCTATTATGAGTGCACTCATGTTTGTTCTCTGGCTTGTATTCGGCAAATATGAGGGCGCCAAAGCACAGCAGAGCGCCAAGGCAGACACCACCGAAAACTATACATTTGCAGATGGGCTAAAAGACCCCTTCAACTGGAAATTTGCACTGACCTACTCCGGCCTACTGGCCTTCTACATTGTACTGTTCACTTTCTATCCACGCGCTGGCATTTCACAGGCCAAGATTGTTATTCTTATGGGTATTGTCGGTGCTGTCCTCGGGATTATTTACTCAAACAAAGTCAAAAAACGTATTCCGATTATCAGATTTTCCGGCCTCATTCAACTTATATCTGTTATTGGCCTTAACTTTTCAGGTGGAAATGAAACCCTTGCAGCCATAAGTGCTGCTGCGCTGGGCATTTTCATGTTTATGCCAATGACAGCCCTTGTGACCCTAGCTCAAGAAATGCCCGGTATGACACCAAGGCGTGTATCTGTAACCTTTAGTCTTTTCTGGTCTATCAGCTACATTGCCGCAACCCTTATTCCAACTATTTTTGGTGCCATTGTGGATGCACATGGCGGGAGCTTTACGACAGCCTTTGTGTTTATCACCGTGATTGCCTCCTCCTTTTTTATTGGTTCATTCACGCTGCCTGAGCCAAGTGCACTTAAAGCCCACTCTGCTGCTAAGCAAGCGGCGTAAAGCCGTTCATAGCTGCGCTTGTTCCTAATCCATGCGCGGGTATATATCCCCAAAAGGGCGTCTGGACAGATCACTCACTTGAATGACCTGTTCAGACGCCCTTTATTATAGATTCACCCTTATTGCATGTCATTTTCTTAAAGACCATACTTCTTGCTTTTTTCGTAAAATGCAGTCTTGCCCATTTGAAGACTTTTTGCAGCCTGAATCTTATGGCCATTGTGTTCTGCCAGCGCTTTTTTGAGCACCATCTGTTCAAAGGCTTCCATTTGCGCCTTATAAGACATGGTCTCGACTGACTTTCCAACAATATTCTCAGGAATATCATCAACTTGAATAAGCCGTCCGTCTGCCATATTAAAGGCACGCTCAATGACATTTTCAAGCTCCCTAATATTGCCGGGCCAGTCATACAGGGCGAAAAGCTGGTGCACCTTTTCACAAACGCCTTCAATTGGTTTGCCCATAGACTTAACGAACTTCTCCACCAAGTAATTAGTGAAAACTGGTATGTCCTCACGACGTTTTCTAAGTGGTGGAATTTCTACTGAAATCACATTGAGTCTGTAAAACAAATCTTCTCTAAAAAGACCCTCATGTACCATTTCTTCCAAGTTACGATGTGTGGCACTGAGTATTCGCACGTCCACATGTTTGGTCTTTTCACTTCCCAGCGGTGTAATTTCACGCTCCTGCAAAACCCGTAGGAGTTTCACCTGCATATCCAGAGGCAAGTCTCCTATTTCATCTAAAAAGAGTGTGCCTCCATCTGCAAGCTCAAACTTCCCCCGCTTGCCGTTTTTCAAAGAGCCCGTGAATGCGCCCCCTTCATATCCGAAAAGTTCTGATTCAAGAAGCTCACGGGGGA
This sequence comes from uncultured Acidaminobacter sp., assembly GCA_963676345.2. Classification (GTDB taxonomy): domain Bacteria; phylum Bacillota; class Clostridia; order Peptostreptococcales; family Acidaminobacteraceae. The sequence goes on along the minus strand of CAXXTS010000006.1, from coordinate 105,315 downwards.
TGGCACCGCAGTTGATTCGAATAAAGGGTCCTTTTTTCCGTGGGCTGGCGGCATGAATGGCATGGGCAAAAACTTCCTTGCCCGTTCCACTTTCGCCAACAAGCAGCACATTTGAATGCGTCCTTGATATTTTATGGGCCAGTGTCTTTACATCTTGTATTTCTCGAGACCGTCCAATGATGTTATCAAAGGTATAAAGACTTTTCAGTCCGCTCTCAAGTTCTCTTTTATAATAGAGCACACGCTCTTCAAGGAGCTTGTTTTCAAGAATCAGCCTCTGAAACTCTTCCATGTCCTGAAAAAGAACCATCCCAAAGCCATACTTAATCTTGGTGTCATCATTTAAGACAGGGATTCTATGTACAATAGCCGTATGTCCATTCTCGAACTTATGTTTCCAGGCAATCTCCGGTTTCTTGCTTTCAAAGACCTGGGGCCAGCGTGTATAACAATCCAGATCCAACACACACTCACCCAGCATCTCATCTTTTGTGTAGTTCAAGTACTTGGCAAAGATATCATTCACCATAATGACGCGCATTTCATCATCAATCAATATGATTGGCACTGGAACCGGATCAAATATTTTTTCAATTGTCTGGATGAAATAGTCACGTTCAAACGTGTTTTGCTTGTCCTTTGCCATTTTCATACCACCTTTGAAACCCACATGTATCTATTGCTATGTCATTTCTATTTTTTATAATCTTCACTCACAGAACGCCATTCCGGGTCCCCATACATTGCTTGGAGCAGAATTTCAGCAGAGGTAATATTAGTTGCAAGCGGCACCTGATGTACATCGCAAAGTCTAAGTAGTGCCTGAACGTCTGGTTCATGTGGCTGTGCAGTCAGTGGATCACGCAGAAAAATAACCAGATCAACATCATCTTGTGCAAGCATTGACCCAATCTGCTGGTCGCCCCCAAGTGGCCCTGACAAAAAGCGATGTACCTTAAGGCCGGTTACATCCATAATACGCTGGCCTGTTGTACCGGTTGCAAATAATTCCTGGCCTTCCAAAATACCTTTATGTCGAACCGCAAACTTCACGATTTGATCTTTCTTTTTGTCATGTGCTATTAGTGCTATCTTCATTCTTCATCCTCCTTTAATCATGTATTGTCTTCTCATTATACCATTTAATCCATCCCGCGGGACAGACACCACAAAAGGAATTGTTCCATTTTATGGTTTAGTGCCGTAAATTTAACCCTTGCTGTAAGAAGACGGAATATTTTGCTCAGCATTTGTATCTGGACACCCATTTTTTTGAACTTTAGCGATTTTTCCATTCAGACTGGGGGTATATCTTGAGTAATAGGAGGTGCACAGATATGAAAATTTCAATTCAATCCGGCATGACAGAAATCGAAAATCTACTAAAAAAAGAAGGCTTTGATGTTGTAAAATACGGCGAAAATGATCTCGATGCACAAGTGGCTGTTATCAATGATGTGGACATGGCATACGAAGAGATCGAACCTGTGCAGTGTCATGGAAAAATGCTTGTTATTAGTGCAAACAGTTTAACACCTGACAAGGTGCTTGAAGCAATTCGTAAAGGACCATGTAAAAAAGGACTTGATGTTAAAATCTCTATCCAGCCTGGTATGAGTGACGTTGAGACACTTCTTAAAAAAGAAGGCTACCACGTTGTGAGGTACGGCGATAACGATATGGATGCCAATGTTTCAATTCTAAACAATCTTGATATGGCTTATGAAGAAATTGAACCCATTTCTTGCCATGGCAAACAGCTCGTTATAAACGCGGACTCAATGACACCAGAAATGATTTTAAACGCAGTTAAGAAAGGGACATGCAAATAAATAGCAAATAATAAAAAAGGGCCTTATCGGCCCTTTTTCAGCGTGAAGAAACACTCAAATCTCTTCGATTTAGATCTCGTAAAAATATCTTTTATTTATCCTCTTCGAGCCTCGCGCGCATCTTTTGACAGCGCTTGCGTCCGATACCTTTTCTACAGCATTTTTCACAGTAGGCATCAGATGGTTTACAGATCGCCTCTCGCTTGCCACAGTTTGGACAAGACGATGACGCGTCTTGAGGTGTGTCAAACTCATGACCGCAGGTCGCACAAATGTAGCGGCAAATATCCACCGTCACATCGCCGCCGTCTATGAGGATACTGCGCCCTTCTACAAGAGCCAGTCCAATCTTCTTTCTCGCGGACTCCAAAATCAACTGAAATGTTTGTCTTGAAATCTGCATATGCTTTGCTGCGTCTTCCTGATGCAGGCCTTCTACATCCTTTAAGCGGATAGCCTCATACTCATCAAACTTCAGCTTTACTTCAAGACTGGTTTCAGATTCAGGCCTAAAAGCCCGTGTTTCAGGTAGTGCAGATATTCTACGTGGCTTAACAGGTCTTGGCATAGTCATCTCTCTTTCATTATCTTACGTATGTTTACACGAGGTATGCCGGCCAATTCCCATAACTACACACCTCTTATAATACTGGCAGTTTTTTAGGCAGTTTTTTGACTGCTGTCATCATATCTTCTACCTTAGAACCGAAGGTCTCCCCAAAAGTATAATTTATCTTTGAATAAAGCTCAACCTTTCCTTCATCACTCAGTTTGGCAAGCTCAGGGTCAATCGGTAGAGACGCCAAAAGCTCAAGCCCTGATTCCTCAGCAACTTTAGGCACTTTGCTCTCCCCGAATATATTGATTTTTTTATTACAGTCTGGACATTCCAGGTAAGCCATATTTTCTACAATGCCAAGAATAGGCGTGTGGAGCATTTGAGCCATTTTGATGGACTTCTTCACAATTAATCCCACCAGATCCTGTGGTGAGGAAACGACGACAATGCCATCTACTGGCACAGACTGCATCACAGTCAGTGGGACATCACCCGTTCCCGGCGGCATGTCAATCAGCATCACATCAAGCTCGCCCCATTCCACTTCTGAATAAAAACGCTCGATGATACCAGAAAGAACCGGACCTCTCCAAACCACTGGGTCTTCATCATTTTTTACAAGTAGATTGATTGACATAATTTTAATGCCCTTTGCCGTTTCTACTGGGAAAATTGAATTTTCCGTTCCTACAGCCCGCTTTCCTGAAAGACCAAAAACTTTCGGAATACTCGGTCCTGTAATATCCGCATCCAAAACGCCAACACGAAGCCCTTGCTCCATAAGAGAAACTGCCATCAGGGATGTAACTGAAGATTTACCTACACCGCCTTTGCCACTCATTACGGCAATGGTATGTTTAACCTTTGAATTCTCATGAAGCTGATACTTTTCTATCATGATTACCTCCATCTATTCATTCGAACACATAAATATTGGCATATGCCAAATAAAATCCACTTTGATAATACGATTAAAATTCCAACCTGTCAACCACAAGGCCATGCTATAATAGGGTGACGCTTTCCAGTAGCACTTTGGAAGGGAGAGAAGAGCGTGAAAATCAATATTTATACAGATGGGGCCTGTTCAGGCAACCAGAACGAAAGCAATATCGGAGGCTGGGGCACAATCCTCGAAGCTGGCGAAAACCAAAAGGAACTCTACGGCGGTGCACAGAATACAACCAATAACATTATGGAGCTTACCGCAGTCCTAGAGGGTCTGAAGGCCCTCAAGTCACACCAGCACCATGTGCGCATTTACTCCGACAGCGCCTACATTGTGAACTGTTTCAATCAGAAATGGTACCTCAAATGGCAGTCCAACGGATGGAAAACCTCACAGAAAAAACCCGTAGAAAACAAGGACCTGTGGGCTGAAATCATCGGCCTGGTCAATCAAATCCAGACAGTTCAGTTCTATAAAGTCAAGGGACATTTGGAGCTGAGTAAGCAGGCCGAGGTAAAAAAATGGTATGAAAAATTTGCAAAGGCATACGGCTCAGTTCCCATGGCAGAATTCGAGTACCTCATTAAAATGAACCACCGAGCGGATGAACTGGCCAACTTGGGTATGGATGCCTACCGATAGAAAACCACTTGTCCAATGTAGCAGTCGTTAAAGTGGTTATACGTGGCAGATATTCATCTTATATTTGAGCTTAAAAAATCCAGCAAGAAGCGCATTTTAATGGGCCTCCTGCTGGATTTTATACTTTACTCTAAATGGATTCCACTTAAGTCAAAGACTCTAAGCGACTGGTCTGGATTCTCCTCAAGCGCCTTCTTGCTGTAGTTCTCAACGCTTTTAACATCCTTCGGACCATGGTGCATGGTGACAGGCCCCTTGATGCATCCACCCTTGCAGGCCATGCCTTCAATGAAATCTGCCTGAAGGCGGTTGACACCCGTTAGCTTAAGTGCCTTGTCACACTCGGCAATACCATCACATACCATTGTGCGCACATTTTTTGCCTTGTCTTCTCCCAGATAGTCTTTAACAGCCATACTCAGTCCGCCTGATGCAGCAAACTTCCTTCCGAAGTAAGACGCGTTGTTTAGCGGATGTTCACTCAGCTGTGTCAAATCAATATCGCGAGACTCAATAAGTGCAGCCAGTTCTTCAAAGGTCATCACATAATCGACATCTTCTGTTTTTTCCTTTTCACTCTTTTTAGCAATACAAGGTCCGATAAATACAACTTCTGCCTGATCATCAATTTTCTTAATCAGACGTGCTGTAGCAACCATTGGGGACACAGTCTTTGAAACATGCCCCTTGAGCTTAGGATACTTAATGTCGATATAGTTCACAAAACCAGGACAGCAAGAGCTTGTCAGAACGCTCTTTTCTTCAATGGCTTCAAGCAGTTCAGCGGACTCATGGCGAACCACCAGGTCTGCCCCCAGTGCCACTTCAACCACATCTTTAAATCCAAGCTTCTTAATACCATGAATGACCTGGCCCAGGTCTGCGTAATCAAACTGTGATGAAAACGCTGGTGCAAGCATGGCATACATATGCTTATGTTCGTCCTTCAGTTTCTCAATGACCGGTAAAATTTCCGACTTTTCCTGAATAGCACCAAAAGGACATTTGTACACACATGCCCCGCAGGAAATACATTTGTCTTGGTCAATCACTGCCTTTTTACGACTGTCCATTTCAATGGCTCCGGTTGGACAATCTCTTCTGCACGGACGCATGACGTCTGCAATGGCATTATAAGGACAGCTTGTCTTGCACTTGCCACATTCAATGCACTTGGAGTAGTCAATGACTGCCTTGTTGTCCACAATGGTAATGGCATTTACAGGACATGCACCCTTGCATCTATGAGCAAGACAGCCCCTGCAGGTTTCTGTTACCGTATAGCGTTCCACGGGGCACTGATCACACGCTGAATCCAGTACCTGAACGATGCCCTTTACATTTTTTTGTCCCCCCATGACCATGGTAATACGTTCTGCCGTAATGGCACGTTCATGGTGGATACAGCACCTAAACCTCGGGTCTGGACCCGGATTAACTAATTTGGGTATTTCTGAAATATTTTCATAGAGTGTGCCTTCAAAAGCAAAGCGCGCCACTGAAGCAATCACTTCATTTTTTACGAGTTGAACCTGATTATCAAACTTACGCATTTCCATCACCAACCTGATTTTCGATCATATACTTTATAGTTACTGTTTTCCCAAGCATCCTAAGCTGGTCGACAAGGTCGCGTACGACATTGATCTTTATGCCCAGTTCATTTGGAAAGTCCGGATTCTGGTGTGCAGGGTTGATGGCTCGTCCCACCCAAAAATCTACGTGTGTAGATTCTTCGTAGAAAACCTTCATCAGCTTGCTGACACCGTCTTCCTTGTTAAAGATTGGCTCGGCACTTGTATGTTCAATTTCCGACAATCTTCCCAATACCATCCGCAGTGTGAGAACCCCCTCTGTCACGAGGTCGAGTCCCTTAATTTTTGCAATTGGAGGTACTTCAGGATCAATGTATTCAATATCTGTTTCAATACTTTCCCCAAGCTCCCTTGAGAAAATATTGGCTGCAGTCCCACCGCAGACTACCTTCTTGCCGCCACTCTTCATAAAGGCATCCACAAACATGCGGTCTGTCCTTTGGTCTTCTGGCGGTCCAGTGAAGACCTGAACGCGCTCTGGCTTTCTCACCTTGACAGTTACTGCCGTGGTGTCATCGCCTGCCTTGCCGCCATATAGCTTATTACAGGTATCTATAAGACGTCTGTTCAGCTTCTCAGCAGAAGGCAACCTCTGCGATGTGAGAAACTCGGCAACATGATGCCATTCCCACCCATGGTTAAGGATATTGCCAACACCCGCGTGGATAACGCCGTCACTGCATAGGGTGATCTCATCTCCGATATTCAGTGTCATTTCAGCAATTTTCACCTTTTTACCACCAATTAACAGCTCTTCTTTCTCAAGCTCAAGAAGCTTGTGATTTCTGCTTACAAAGACCGGTGGATTGTCAAACTCAATAATTCTACACTTCATGGTGTCATCTATTTCAAGAATGCTGAATGTAGAGTATCCGATTTTTCTAACCTGACAGACGGGCAGTGTGCTGATAATCGTTTCGATTGTCTCATGAATACCCGCACCGTTTTCAAGCATTGTAATCATAATTTTGGTAGTCAGCGTTGCAAGAATATTTGCCTTTACCCCACTCCCCAGACCATCGGCAAGGACAACAATCATCCGGTCAGATGACTTGAAAACTTCGACCTTGTCGCCACACAGCTCTTCACCATGCTTGTTGAGTGAGTGGTGGGAAATATCTAAGTAGTGCGACTCTGGAAACATTTACATCCCTCCATTGTCATTGAGCACAATTTTCTTCAGACGGTTGAGACCAATTTTGGTTTCGGCAGTTGTCTCGCCAAGCAGACTGGCAATTTCCTGAGCAACACGCATCTGTTTATCAATAACATTTTGGCAAGCCGCAACCGTTTCTTCTTTCACGCGTTCAAGCTCACCACGGCTCTTCTCAGCATCTGTAATATCGGTCAGAATACAAACATAAAGGGCGCCCTCATCCAGCTTGACAATGTTACAGTAGAAGTAGCGGTCCACACTGTCCATATAGATCTTCTTGCTGATTTGATCCAGGCCAGTGCCCTGCATTTCCTTGAAAACATCGTCTTCCATAATCGCATAAATTGGCCACTTTGCCAAGTTGATTTTCTCTTCATTAAAAATTCGGTCAAAAGAAGGGTTGACCTCTCTGACACGGAGTTCACTGTCCAGAATACAAACTGCATTGGGTGTGTTTTCAAATAGTATAAACCGCAGACTCTCTGCTTTTTGCCTAAGGGTGCTCATGCACATGTCAGCGTCTGAATACCCGTGGAAGACAGCGACTGCCTTTTCACGGCACGTTGTATAGCCACAGGCTCCACAGTTGAGCTGGTCACTGACTGAGTACTTGCCCATACGCAGCAGAATGTCGCGCATGGTCGTCTCACTAATGGACTTTTGCTCAATCGGCTTGGCTCTGAACGCCCGGTGGACTTCTACGTCTGAAGCTTCATATTCCGCTTCACAAGTTAGCCCTGCACGTTTTTTAACATATTCCCCAAGCAGGCTCTGACGCTCATAGAAACGGGGGGCAGATTTAGGCATGTCTGGCCCGTTCAAGCAGTTGCCACTGCATATATTGATTTCGGCACAGTAGCCTTCAATTTCTTTCTGGGTAACCGATTCCAGAAATGACTCACAAGACTCTATACCATTTACATGAATGTACTTGTATTTAGGGTCAATACGCGTTTCCATATCATATTTCCAAAGACTGCCTCCAAGGGGATATGCACGACCGCGCATACTCACCTCGTGATCAAAGGGCTCATCATCCAGTTCTTGGAGATCGATGGATGCCTCCTCAAACCACTCTTCTAACTCCGAGAAGGTCATGACCGCGTCAATTGGACCGCTCACATCTACCGATTCAGCCTTTTTAGCGAGGCAAGGGCCGATGAATACCACAAAGGTATCCTCGCCATAGCGTTCTTTGATGTCCAGTCCATGGGCCAGCATTGGAGACATCACTGGAATGACACATTCTACCGCGCTTGGATAGTAATGTTCAATTAAATAGTTTGCTGAAGGACAACAGCTTGTTATGATGTTGGGACGGTCTGAACCGGAAATTTCCTTTTCATAATGTCTTGATACAATTTCAGCACCGTGGGCTGTTTCCTCTATATATTTAAAACCAAGTGTTCTAAGACCGTTCACAATCTGGCCGGCCTCTTTAAGCCTAAAAGCACCCGCAAAAGATGGGGCAAGTGACACAACTACCGTGCGACCGCTATGAATAGCTTTCTTCACTTGGTGAATGTCGAGTTGGATTTTAAGTGCTCCAGATTGGCAGTGTGCCTGACACAATCCACACTTAATGCAACGTTCGTCAATGATATGTCTTCTACTTCCGGAGAAGGCAATAGCTTTTGTCGGACAGACTCTTAGGCATTTAAAGCATAAATCGCATTTGTCCGCGTCAAAATCAATAAATTTCATAAGCTACTCCAATCCTAACTGTTCGAGCAAGAAACGCTCTGCCTCCTCGGGTACAACAGACTTTACTTCATCATCATTTACTTTAACCGAAACGGCATCTGAACAGTTTCCAAGGCAAAATGATGATTTGAGCTCTACCCGCTCCTGAAGGGCTCTTTCATCAATGACTTTTTTCATTGTACTGATGACTTCGTAAGACCCTTTCAAATGACAGGCACTGCCGATACAAACCTGAATAACCATAATAATCCTTCCTTTCCTCATGACCCACGTTAAATCACGTTAAAAATATCACAATACTCACCGGAATGTAACCCCTTTTTGAAAGAAAAAATGTTTAATTTATGCACTATTTTTTATAGTGCACTCAAACAAATACGCATTCATACGTATACAAGGGCGTATATTTATGAAATTAAATAGTTAATATTTTAACATTTAGCCGATCATTTACGTCCTGTTTCATGTCCCTTCGCGTGCAACTTTGTCATAATTTGAACATGACGTATAAGGGATTGTTCAATAAAGTGATTTTGCATAAATACAGAACTGCATAATTTCGATGACCCAACTGCATTTTTAAGCTGTTTTGTACCGACCGAAAATGATTATATTCCAACCAGCAGGACCATGTTTGAACCTAGAATAAAATCCCAAGAGCTCCATATTACTTGCACTTTCACTCTCCATATAGAAAATTGGGGCCAGCGCGCTAGAAAAATCCCCCTAATCCAAAGAGACTTCTGGTGCGTTCTTTAAATGATCAATTGCTATGGCGCGTGTATCCCGTCTCGATATTTCGAAAATTCTTACATTAAAGATTCTGGACTGCAAGTTGAATACTGCCGGTTGCTTTTTTTAAAAAAACAGTTTGTCCTCTTCTTCCATAAGAATTACAGTGCCCCTAGTTGAAACAAAACAAGCCATATTTATGCACGTTTTTATTTGAGTAAACAAAAAATCCAGTGCCGGTAGTATCCGGCACTGGATTTTTTAAAGGTATTTATTTTACTCACGAACAGTATATGCTTATTGCTCAAATAGTTCAAGTCATTCTTGCATGCTTGGCTTCTTCTTTTAATCATACGGAATCAAAAGTACTTATAATCCATTCATACCATTTACAAAACAGCTGGATTCAATAGGCTTTCAAGGTCTGAAAGCGGAATTTCAAACATGGGAATACCTGCTGCATAAGGTCCAATCTCATAAAGATCAAAGAAAATTACAAGTGAAGAGTCCGTCAGATAAAAATGCTGATCTTGCGCGATGGTTTCGAACCCATCATATGGATTGTAGTATTCCCCTTGAACAGCCTCATTGTCCATAGCAATGGTTTCAATTTCTTCGAAAATTTTCGCATTTAGCACTGAAATGTAATCTACCTCTTCCTTGAATAAATCTTTTAGTTCAATGCGCGCGCCTGACTTTGCATCGAAAGTGTAGGCCAAATCCTGATGCATGCCATGCGCCCCACCTGTATATGTATAATACATCAAATAAAAGCTCAAATACTGGGCATCATTGCGCATCACATCAAACTGTACGTTATGAATATCTGGCGGGTAGATGTATCCAGATGCTTTATTGCTCTCGTAGATATCTTTGGCATCGTCCTCCATGAGCTGCTCACTCATAACCACTTGTTCAGTGAAGTGTTCCGAAAGTGCCTGCGCTGTATCTGGTGCAAGCTCACTTTCTATAACGGGGATTTGGCCAGCCAGAGTATAGTAAGGCTGTGATTTTCTGTGCTGCTTTGATCCGATTTGGTATGTAGGCTGCCCGTCTGAAAGCAAGTCGCCCGCTTTAAGGCCAAGTGCCTCAAGCGGTATTTCAACACGCGTCTTCTCCCGAGCGGCTGTATACCAAGACGGGATACTAAAGATGAGCTGGTCACCCGCAACATAATAACTTCCTAAAACATTTCGTCTGCTCTGCTTGGTTACTTCCTGAATGCCCGCTTCATATAGAAAATGATTCACCTGCATCCAGAAAGCTTCGTCTTTAGGCAGGGCGCTGTACTGAAGCGCTTCCCCTGTCTCTTTATTTACAGCAGCTATAGGTGTACTATAATTCAGTTCCGGGTCCGGTTCTACAACGTATACAAATGCGTCTTCATACACCACTTTGAACCCGCCGGTCAATGTTTGCTTTTCATAGTCTTCATTACGAACGGCATACATATCTGCGTTTGTCAGTTCAAAATTCACCGCATCACGAAAGGGCTTTTGCAAAACACGTGTCGCGTTAACATCTACTTCCCCGCCTCTTTTGACCACCGGTATTTCCATACGAACTTCCAAATACGCACTATCATAAGTAATGCTCTCAGATTCAACACAAAACGCTGTTTCAACCGTTTCTTCAGGTGTCTCTGCATGCATTTGGCCTGAAGTGGCCTCTTCTATAGCTGTCTCTTCTATAGATGCTGCTGTACATCCACTGGATAAAAGGATCAGTCCACACAGGCCTGCAATCCATTTTCTTCTCGACTTGTCCATTATTTTGCCTCCAATTCTAGGTCCTTATGAATCGTAACAGACTGCGGTGCAAAAATCTTTTCAAATCGATAACAATTTCTATCAAAATATAACCATTTCATCTGGTTGAAACGGCCTCACTTTTAATGCCCATTTGGCTCAAAGCGAAATCTAGCTACAAGCTTATTTCCCCACAGGACTTGAAACCGGCATTTTTGTATGGTCCGACCTTTGACTTTTCAACCAGTGCACCAGCAAAACAATGGCCTGTTTGTGATATGGCCTGCATGAGCACTGGCAAAATATCGCCTTCTTTATAGGCTTTGTCCGCCTTGAGCAGGTGGAGCATGCAGTCCTCCTCATCAATAGACTCAAAGAGTGCAGCAGCTATGGCCCGATCATCTTTCCTAATCAGCCAGCACGTGTAATTTCCCTGATTCAGACACTTGTCATAACCCTCACCCGCAAGGGTCTTCCACACTTGAACATCTTGGTCAGACTCTGCTTTTTCAGCACTTAAATGGGGGGCTGACTGTCCTTCAAGCCAGCGCATAATGAAATACAAACTTTCATACCGCCCTTCTTTCTCTACTGAAATTTCGCCAAGGTTTTCCAGCCAGTTTTGATGGTGTTTTACAAGCATCTCTTTAATTTCACTTGGCTGACCCGCTATAATGCCAAACCAAACACAGTCTCCCACCTTTTCAAAACCGCTCTTTCGCGCTAGACCATGTGATTTTTCATTGCCGTCAACAATTTGCAAATAAGGTGTTTTCCCCACCTCAATGATACGCTGCGTTAAATCCCGCGTCACGACTTCTGCAAGTCCGTGTCTACGGTAAGCCTCCTTGGTGTACATAATGCCCATAGAGTCATCTTCATGTACAAGCACCCAGCAAACGGGCTCTCCCTTGTCGTAAACCGCTGATGAAGGGCGCTGGCGTATGTCCCTCAAAATATCTTCAAGTGAATGGTCATTTTTATATTCATAAAATGCATTAACCGTTTCTGCATCTGCCTCCCTCAGTGGACGCACTTCAAAGGAACAAGCCTTCTGGGGCACCGTGTCTTCTCTGTATACATACACCGAACAGGGATTTTCCCAATGAACAAGGGTCCTTTTTTGAATTTTTTCAGCAATACGACGGTCTACACCCGCAAAACCATAAAAGCCTTCCTGCATATGCGATTCTAGCACTGCGTCAATAAAGGCCTCACTCTCCGTATATAGAAAATGCATGTAACCGCTTTTAACAAGTACACCAGATGGGTTTGACGGTGTGTCCACAAAAATCGGCAGGTCTTTATTGTTGTCTAATTTACCTAGAATATTCAAATTGATATAGGGTCTTTTTGATAAGTAGTCCCGAATTTCAGGGCACATCTGTGTTTTTACCAGTTTCATATGACGAGCCTCCAATTTCATTAAAATTATTTTAACGCATACCTCATTTTACCAAATTTACGGAAAAATTAAAGCAAAACGTTATCCTTTTTCCCAGTTTGCTGTTTATTTCACTTAAACAGTGATATATTAACAATAGGAAATTCTAATAAGCCCTAGGAGGACAACTTATGAAAGCTGAATTTATTAAGATTGAAGACATCGAGAAATTTGTAAACTTTGTTACAACACTGACTGGAAAGGTTTATCTTAAATCCGGCGAAATTAAAGTGAACGCTAAATCCATCATCGGATCTATGTATATTGTAAAAGAGCACCCAAACAACATTATTGTCGAGGTTGAAAATCCAGAAGAAGGCGAAAAGGTTCTGGAATTTCTGATGCGCGGCTCTTTCTTAAAAGACAAATAGACAAAAGAAAACGGTGAATGAACCTCTATAAAGAGTGATCATTCACCGTATTTTTTTACCTGCAGCACATTTAATGCATAAGGGACTTGAATTTTTGAATCAGGTTAGCGAGACGCTCTGACTGGGTCTGCTCAAAAACACGATCCACTTCATCCCGGTCTTCAATATTCACATGCATTCTCAGTCCAGTTTGCTGTGATTCGGTCATGAGGTCTCGAATATGGGCCAGTGGAATAAAATCTCTGACAACCCCATAGTTGCTATGGACGTTTTTATACTTATGGTTGTCTTCCTTAATCAATATAAGCTCATTGTCTGTAAGTACCACTGCATGGGTATGCTCTGGCAGCATCTCAATGGACATGCCGCTCTCATCAAGCACCTTGGGTTGATAAATGATATTGATAATTTTTTCGCCTGGAAGTAGGGACTGTTTGGTATAGTTAAGGAATTCCATATCCAGCTGTTTCAAGTCTGACAGTCTTTCTCCATTTTTGCCTTCCAAAAGTGATTTTTCTGGAGAAATCTGTGTTCTAATCCGCTTGATTATTGGATCGAACAAATCGTCACGTACTGTGTTGTAGCTCACAGTAGATTGTCTGTACTGTCCACCGACAATACCATGAATGGTCATCCATGAGCTGAGAAGCATTCTTCCCATTTCTACATAAAGGATATTTTCAAACGGATAAAAGAGCTGTTTCACCTCCGTTTTCATATCTTCAAAATACATGACACCATCATCCAGCATGGAAAATACCTTTGAGCGCTTTCCATCAACATCCCACTTGCTCGGCGGAATGAACACGGTGTATGGCCATGCTGCTCCAAATGCCCTGTCGAGTTCTTCAACAAAGCTCTCTGGAATTTGCTCCGGACGTTTCACCTTGATAGGCCATTGACTCATGGTGTTCTGACTCTGAATTTCATAATGTTTTTTCATCAAGAGTCCTCCTTTCCAATAAGCCTATAGTTCCTTTTAATATACTCATAGTCTTACATATTCTTTATACCCCCAAAACCGCATTTCTAATTAACAAGCCTTTCACTTATGCGGGATAAAATTCTCCCGCTAGAGCGTGCGCAGTGTATATGTACATGTAAAGGCGCCGCCGCCCGGCAAAATTTCAATACCCCTTTTTTCTTCCAATTTCCCCGCATCTCCCACGGTATCGGCAAGGCCAAACCAAGGTTCAATACACACAAATGGCGCTTTTGGAGACCATATTCCTAAATAGGGGAATCCCTCAAAATCTACCTCAAGGAAAGTTTGCGTCACGGGGTCTTCCAGCCTAATGGTGCGAGAGTTCAGGCCCTCGAATATGAGCGTATCTATGTCAAATGTTTTGGGGTACAGCTTAAGTGTTTGTCCTTCCATTTCTACCGGGTGGTCATGCCCACTTAAGAGACCCTTTTCCAAGTTCAGCTCCAGCGTCCTGAGTTTTTCCTCTTTCTCAAATATCAGTCTGACCTGTCCTGCGTCGAGCGCACAGTTCAGTGCAGGATGCCCACCTATAGAAAACGGCATGTCTTTTTCCCCTCTGTTCTCGACTTCATAGGTTACTTTTAGAGCGCTTTCCGTCAGGGTATAACAAATGCGTAGAACAAAGTCATAAGGATATACAGAACGCGTGTATGCGTCGGCACGAAGCTCCATGACCACTTCTGTATCGCTTTGTATTGTGCACTCAAAAGTCATGTCTCTGGCAAATCCATGTTTCATAAGCTTTGTAGCGCGTGCCTGTGAAAGGGCCCCAATCACAGGAAACAGAACAGGGGCATGGCGCTTCCAAAAGGCTGGATCACCTTGCCAAATATATTCCTTGCCGTCGCTCATTCGCTTAAGCGAACAGAGCTCAGCCCCTTGCGTTTTAATTACAGCTGATATCCAATCATTTTTTAGTGTGACCATTTGGACTCCTATTCTTCCTTATGCACATATATGCCAAAGGACTGCTTTTTTAGAAAATCATAGCGTGTTTCCAATCTGTATCCTGCATTTTCCATTGCGCTTTGAATCGCATCCTCTTCAGTGGCATGGCCCCATACCGCACTCAGTGAAAATCGTTTGTCTTTTTTGTACTCAATAATTGCAATGCGGCCATTACGTCTTAACTTGTCGGAAAGTGCCATAAAAAACAGAGCTGGATTTTCAATATGATGGTATACGTTGCGCACAAATACCAAATCGAGGCTTTTTTTTGGAACATCTGGCACCCCGCCATTTGTTTTAATAGGCTCTATATGATGCATACCTAGGGTCTGAGCGTACTGGTCAATGTACTCAAGCATGCTTTCATTCACATCGGCCGCATAAACCTGACCACTCCCTGTGACACAAGCCCCTAGGCGAATCGCATAATAGCCGCCGCCCGCACCAAGATCAAGAACGGTTTCTCCCGGTTTTGCATCTACACTCTCAATCACTCTATCGGGCTGACTATGAATACCTGCTGCCTTTCGGTTAAACATTTCAGCTTTTGACTTTCTCATCTTTGCCTCCCTTAATGCCCATAACACCCTTTAGCGGTTCCCCTGTGCCAGTCTACACCTTGATGTCTTCATAAAAGGCATGGGTTTGTCTTGCAATGGTATCCAGGGTTTCTACCGCTGATTCCAGCTCCTGTCTGCCCACCTGATCAATGATTTTATCTAAAAGCACTGCCTTGTCATCTGACAAGAGCTTATGCAGAGCATGCCCCTCTTCAGTCAATTTTAATATTTTCTGTCTGCCTGCCTTTTCTTTATAGAGCAGCCCCCGCCTTTCAAGATCATTCACATAACGGGTTGTGTTTTTCAAATCAATATCATAGATTTTTGAAAGCTCAGAAACCGTATGCCCCTCATATCGGTAGACCTTTCCAAGCATACTTTGAAGAGAATTGGCTAGACGCCAGCCCCCTTCTACGTATCCGGATATTTTATTGAGATCTTGAATAATATGTGCCATTCGATCAAAAAGATCATACACAATCACATGTTCATCTTTAACGGTCATGGTCTCCTCCAATATGTGTAATCGACACCTTTGAAAATCCCTATAATAAATTTTACACTTTTTATAAAGACTTATTCAACCTAGCACAAATTATTCACAGTAAGTATACATGTAACTGCACTTTCTTCAGCGCTTAACTGATGCTGTTTTATCAGCCAAAGCCGTTTTAAAAATTGCAGTACACGGTAGAGCCTTTTAATCAATCAGGACAAGAGAGGAGATTTCTATGAAACACTGGTGGAAAAATGCATGCGTCTATCAAGTTTACCCAGCAAGCTTCAATGACACAAGTGGAACGGGTACAGGGGACCTAAACGGTGTGACGCAAAAGCTGGACTACTTAAAGAACCTGGGGATTGATGTGATCTGGCTGAGTCCTGTCTATGCATCTCCAATGGCAGATAACGGCTATGATATCTCTGACTATTACGCGATAAACCCACAATTTGGCACAATGGCGGACATGGATAAACTCATTGAAGAAGCCAAAGCGCGTGGTATAAAAATCATTATGGATTTGGTGGTCAATCACTCCTCAGACCAGCACGCATGGTTCAAAAGCGCTTTAGAAGATCCCGAGAGTCCTTACCGTGACTACTACATTTTCAGAGAAGATAAAGGCGGCCTGCCAAATGACATCGATTCCATTTTCGGCGGCCCTGCATGGACGCTGGACGAGGCATCAGGGGCCTACTATTTTCACCTTTTCACAAAGGAACAGCCTGATTTGAACTGGGACAACCCAGACATGCGCAGTGCTGTCTATAAAATGATGAATTGGTGGCTGGACAAGGGCATCGCAGGATTCAGGATGGATGTCATTGAAATGATTGGGAAAATTCCTGATGAAAAGGTAACCGTCAATGGTCCCATGCTCCACCCCTATATTCAAGAAATGAATGCGGCAACCTATAAAGACAAGGATGTGCTCACTGTCGGCGAATGCTGGGAGGTCACAACAGAAGACGCTAAGCGCTACTCTAACCCAGATGGATCAGAGCTTTCCATGGTTTTTCAATTTGACCACGTTAAAGCGCGCTGGGGCGATAAAGAAAAATGGGCTGCGGGCCCCGTTGACCTTGCCAAGTTTAAGTCCATAATGAACACATGGCAGCAGGCTCTTTTCAATCAAGGGTGGAATTCTCTTTTTCTTGGCAATCACGACTTGCCTCGAAGCGTTTCCTTCTGGGGCAATGACACGACTTATCGGGAAGCATCTGCAAAGATGCTGGCTACCCTTATGCACGGCATGCAGGGGACACCGTATATTTACCAAGGTGAAGAACTGGGTATGACCAATATCAAGCTGGAAAGCATCCATGATTATAAGGACGTTGAAACCCTGAATTACTATGCTATTCAGCGTGCACAAGGCACACCTGATTCTGCAATTATGCAGCGTATCTATACCATTGGGCGCGATAATGCCCGCACCCCTATGCAGTGGTCTGGTGAGGCAAATGCAGGATTTACGACAGGCCAACCTTGGCTGAGCATCAACCCAAACTATACAGACATCAATGCGGCTTCACAAATTGATGATCCGTCATCTATTTATAACTACTATAAAGCGCTTATAGCACTCAGAAAAAAATACTCGATTTTTGTAGAAGGCAGCTTTAAACTCTGCTATGAAGACCACCCACAGATTTTTGCCTATGCCCGTCATACAGACAGTGAAAAACTCAGCTGTATCTGCAACTATTCTGAAAAGCCAGTGGTGCTATCGCTTGATTTGACTGGAAAAGATGTGCTTATTCACAATTACCCGTCGTTTGAATCAGCTGATGCTACACTGACACTCCGCCCTTACGAAGCCTTTATGGTGCTTGAGCAAATATAAAGGGAAGATGCAAAGGCAAAGCAAGAGACGACTTGAATCTTCAAAAACGGAAGGTTTAAATCTACGAAAACCTAAAAAAGACCGGCGGAAGCTGCCTTGATTCAAGGAGCGCCACCGGTCTTTATGTTTATAACTTTATACGGAAGTCATTCAACAGATCCTTTACTGCTTAAGTTGAACAGCTTCAAGTTGATAGAATGGGTCCATTTGCTTTGTCCCATAGCTGTCATCAAGGTAGAGGCTCACAACGGTGCCCGAACTGTCGTAAATCACATTCACATCGGTACTGCTTTTTGCTTCATCTGGGTTGAGCAGCATATATGTATCCAGCTTGCTCGATGTGCTTTCCATCTCATAGCGGTAAACCGGAACATAAACATCAAAGTAGGCCTGCAACTCATAGAGCGGTCGTCCAACAAAGGTTTCAAAAAGTTGCGCTTCAAGCGCCGCCCTTTCCATCCCCTCCTGCATGAAGGCTGTCACTTTTGGCTGTTTTTGAGTCATGCCCCTAAAATGATAGAACATGCAGTCATATTCCATCCCCTCTGTAGAAACCACACCCGAGAACTCGTCTAGACGCGCACTTGATACAGCACCGTCCTCTTCATAAACATAAAGTGCAGTGGAATCTTCTCCAGCACCACTAAAAATCACAATGCTGTTCATCGGTTGGTATTCACCCAGATCATCTCTTTTTAAAAAAGATACTTTGGTTTGCTGACTCTCAAGGAAGCTGCTAAAGTCTGCATCAAGTCCAGTCAGCTCTGCCAGCTCCGTATCTGTAATATTATCAATAGTTAAAATATCCGCGTCTTGGGCTGATATCGTTTTCGGTGTATCTGCCACATTCTGACCGTCTAGAACAGCGTCCTGTGAAGGCGCACACGCACTCAGAGAAAGTCCGGCAGCCAACACCAATATAGCACCTATTTTTTTATTCATATTGACCTCTCCCCTTAAATTTCATAAAATTCCAGACTGGTGAAAACTTCGAAAATCCCAAGTAGGCCAGCAGCATCCAAATTAAAAATCTGTTTTTCTTCTAAGAAATGCGGATGCAATCTACTACAGGAGCCTACTGTGCGTGCGGTTATGGGATGGACTACATCGAGCAAGGCAGGCTTTCGGCATTTTCAGGCAATCTGACACACTCTGAGTGTATCACAGCATGAGAAAGAACATCGTCTCAAAGCGGTTAAGAAAAAGTTTCAAAGCAATAACAAGTTCCCTCGACTAAACCTATAGCAAATTTCACTTTTGGTAATTTTTTATGCTTTGTAGACCGCAAAAAGGGTAAAAACTACATATAAGGGAGGTGACTTTATGAATAGAAAAACGCTTCTCGACGAGATTATCAATCTCAAAGAAAGACGCGCTGTACTCGAAACAGAGTGTGGGGTAATGGAGCACAATGTTCAAACATTCTCTCGAAAAGAACTTCATCAGATGGAAGAAGATACTCAAAAAATGAATGCCTGTATAGCACTCGATATTGTCAATTCAATGATTGAAAAAGACGAGTCCTTATTCAGGCAAGAAGCATAATACTTATTATATTTCCCGACTCCTAGAGTCAACTGATGACGTCATCTTATCTACTCAGCAGTTTAATCCAGCACACTTGTGTATACATCTGATACCTTGTGCTTGCTGGCTTTTTTCATGCCTTTTGTAAAATCACTCAGTCTCTTTATCTGTCACTTCATGGCTTGGCTGGTCTGCAATAAACACATGTTCTCCAGCTTTCATGCACTCCCAGTCTTGCTCTGCATTCTTACGCATTTTAGCCAAAAGAGAAAGCACCTGCATGCGCTCTTCATCACTGAAATCCCTAAGTGCTCTTTCTGAAGCATTCTCTTCAACCTGGCGCAAAACATCATACGCCTGACGCGCCCTAGGGGTTGGATACAGTTTATATGCCCTTTTATCCTTCTCTGATCGCTCTTTTCGAACATAGCCCTGTTTGCTCAGCTTGCCCACAGCTTTTGCAGTAGTGCTTCTATCGACCTTCAGCATATTTGAAAGTGTTTCCTGATTAATGCCCGGATATTCACAGACGCGTACGACATATAAAAACTGCCCTTTTTCCAAGTTGAACCTTTTGTATTCTGCATCTGCAATGGTATTGAGGCACCTTGCAATCATCCCGATTTCTCTTAATACTCTAAAATCCATTTTCCCTCCCAAACTATCCATGAATATTCAAGTATATTTTATCAGCTTGGGTCTTCAAATGAAACATAATTTTAGAGATTTACGGGTTTTACCTTGCGTCCTTCTTCTATGCCATCTGTATCATAAGTCTTTAGAATGCAGTCCCCTTCTTCTAAGCCTGAAAGGACTTCAATAAACCGCCTTGCTTCATAACCGGTTTCGATATTCTGGAGTACAATCTTTCCATCTCTTATCAGCCAGAGGCCATCACCTGACTGTGTTGGAAAAACAGATGATTTAGGAACAGAGAATACAGCATCGGACTGATAGGCTGTAAACGCCACATCAACATCGGCTCCAGCAATAACATGCATTTCAGTACCTTTTTCTGGTGAAACGGTAACCCTTACCCGGCGCTCCTTAAGACCAAGTGCAGAGATGGTTTCCACCGCCACTGGATCCATTTTTATTATTTGCGCCTGGGCTATCTGCTCCACCCCTTTACGGGTCTGAATAATTTGTGCAAAGTCACCCACACTTAGTCCAAGTGCTTCTTCTGCCAAGACCATGGACTCAATCTCAACATGTTCTGTATTCATGATATTGACAACAGGTGTCATCGGAAGTACCGCTTGTCCAACTTCTAAATCCAGCTCTGTTACAGTCCCCGCCATGTCTGCCTTTAGGGTGCTTTTTTCAATTTCATCTTCAATCAGTTCCTGTTGAGCCTTGAGCTGCATAATTTGTCCTGCATAATATGCGGACAGGCCATCGCCCACATCATTTTGAGACTGGAGACTCTCTAGTCTGGCCTTTTCCATCTCATATCCGTCCTTTGACGCCTTAAAAAACTGTTCAGCTGCTTCATATGCCTGTCGACTGATTGCACCGGTTTCATAAAGTGCTTCTGCACGCGCCCAGTCCAGTGTGCTTTTTTCCATATCATCTCGAGCGATACTTACCACACGCTTTTGCGCTTCAATATCTGGTGTTTTTATTTTTTCAGACTCTGCTTGAAGCTGCCCCTCTATACTGATAATTTGTCCTTCAATCGCTTTTTTCTGAAGTTCAAGCGCTCTTGTATTAAAAGTTAAAAGTATGTCACCCACCAAAACGTGATCACCACTTTCAACATAAACTGCCTCCACAATTCCACCGACTTGTGCCACAGCAGGGCGTTCATCTTTAGCATATACAACCCCATCTTCACGAAAGGTATCGGTAAATGTACCTCTTTTAACCTCGAAAGCATCCACCGCAATGGCTTGGTTAAGATTCATCCCCATTATGGAAGCACCTACAACCACCAGTGCCACAATCCCTGCAATATGTTTTTTAGTCATTATAATCGCCTCACTATTCACGTATGCTTAATGCCTTAACCAACTCAATTTTTTCTACTTTTCTGCCCAATTGCCACTGAGCCAAAAGAATAGACCCAGCCGTTAGAAGTGCCGCCGATACAAAGGTTCCTGTTGAAACCTTCGTAGGCATAGTATATACATCATTGGCCATCATAAGGGACATGCTTTTCCACCATTCCTTTTAATAGAGGCATGCCTATAACAAAGGCCACAACAGCGGTGTACCACTGTTCAAGATATAAAACTCGCTTAACTTCTGCATAACTTAAGCCAATGACCAGCATGGAAGCCAGCTCGCGATTTCTTTCAGACAGCGTAATCATGGAAGATGCGTACACAATTGAAAACCCACAGGTAATTCCGATCACCACAAACAGCCCCAGCATGGCTTGCATCATTTCCATCATCTCACCGTATTTGTCCATCAGCTCTTGTGACGCATTAACACCAAAGACCCTGCTGGACGTATCAAATCTATCACGTATCACTGCCACCCCATCCTGATTCGTGCTGGCTATGACAGCGGTCGAAAAGGCAGGCTGGTTGAGCAGCCGGCTCAGTGCAGTCTCTTCCATGTATGCATTTAAGCCCAGATACTGAGGAATGATTTGTGTAACCTCAACCGCCACACGCTCCTCAGGACTGCGTGCATAGGGACTTTTCAAAAGGAGGGTTTGTCCTTGTTCAATTCCAATTTTGTCTGCCAGCTGGTCTGATAGAACAATACCTGTATCCGGCAATTTTATGACCATTCCCGCCTCATCATATAGATGATAAAGGGCACTTGATTGTTGAATGCCAAGTACATTAATCGCCTTCTTTTGACCCTTGTTATAAAGGACAGACGGAACTTCCATAAGAGACTCGGCGTAGTTTACCTGTGCGGTCTGCATGATTTCTCTAAGTGCTTGATCTTTTAAGACCGGCTCTGTAAAATCTACTTTCATGTCATATACCATGACCGTATCGAACTGGTCATAGACCATCAAATCCATATTTTCCTTCATTGCCCATGGCATGCCCAAAATTGCATATGTGAGCATGACCCCAATAAATACAAAACCTGTACGTCCCTTATTTCGAAATATATTACGTACGGCAATGCGACTCATCATGGTCATTTTAGACCACAATATAGTGACTCTTTCTATGGCAGTCCCCTTTGATGCTATGGGTACGGGTGGACGCATGGCCTGTGCAGGCTCGATTTTGAGTGTTGATTTCACCCCTTCATATCCTGCAATCAGAGAAAAGAGGACGGCTAATGCAAGGCTCAGCCCAGCATATTTATAAGAAAACTCTGGCATAATCAGTGGCATGTTTGAACATGGTCTGATACATTTTTGTAAAGGGTACCACCAGCATATTTCCAATCAATGTGCCTAGAAGACCTGATACCATACCAATAAGCACTGCATAGCCCATATAGTGTCTTAGTATTTGAAAAATCTGTCATGCCAAAGGCCTTGAATACCCCTATTTGCCCCCGCTGTTTCTCTACCAGCCGCTTGAGCATAATAACCATAATCATGGCTGCAACACTTAAAAATACAGTTGGCATTGCCACGGCCATGCCTTTCATGCCATCAATTTCTGAGTTGAGCAAAAGATGGCTTTTCTGGTCTTTTCTCTCGCGTAAGTCCATAAGACCGTAAGGCTCCAGCCGTTCCCTGATTGCATGTTCAGCATCTTTAAAACTGTATCCTTCCTCAATCAAGAAAGACACATCATTGACAGACTGCCCCGCCCTCAAAATGGTTTTCAAGGTGTCATAGGGTATGAAGGCAACGCCAAACCGCTCTGGGTCAGGGTATAAATCTTGATCGGTTCTAAGTGCATAAATGTACTCCGGCGATCGGCCACTGCCGCCCACACTCAAATCAACAAGACGCCCTGCCACTGCTACAGTTATCGAATCTCCTTCTTGTAAGCCCGCTTTCTCATAGTACTTGCTGTCGAGAATAACTTCATTTTTACCACTTACTCCAAGGCTTCCACTTTGCAGTTCAAAACTGGTTCAGGCTGCTCGTCATTTTGGGATTGTAACTGATTAACCTCAAGTAGGCACTGCCACTCACCTTGTCATCAAGGATGCGAACATCCTCTACCAAACGACCTTCAATTCTTTTTATTTCCTCAAGCCCGGTAAGCTTTTCAAGTTCAGCACCCGGCATTCCCTTGACGCGTGCAAACCCCTGTGCAAATTGCATTTGATCATAATAATGGGTCCCTTGAGAAACTGAAATTGTCATATCCAATAGAGAATAGATTGAAGGTCATAAGCCCAATGACCATAATGGTCACGCAGGCCATATAAGTGCCTTTTTGAGCGACTATATCTCGCATCATTTTTCTAAATAGCATTGTTTCACCTGCTCTCAAGAACTGGGTTCTATATGTGTTAAACGTCCGTCATTGATGTGAAACACCCGGTCAGCAATCTGTGCGATTTCTCTGTCATGGGTAATCACTATGACTGTTTTCCCATAAGTTTGATTAATATTCTTTAATAGCTGCATGACACTGTCGCTAGACTCTGAATCAAGCGCCCCTGTCGGTTCATCGCAAAGAAGGATATCCGGATTTTTTGCAATGGCCCGGGCCATCGCTACGCGTTGTTGCTGTCCCCCTGACAACTGAGATGGAAAATGGTCCATTCGTTCTGATAACCCAACACGTTGCAAGGTTTCAGCTACATCTAGGCCACGTTTTGATATTTGAGCTGCAAGAGCGACATTTTCGAAAGCATTCAGGCTGGGAATCAAATTGTAAAACTGAAATACAAACCCGACTACATCACGTCTGTACTGAGCCATTCCCGCCTTATCCAGCGTATGGACAGGTTTTTCTTTAAAGTAGAGTGTGCCGCCATCTAAGCTGTCCATACCCCCAATCATATTAAGCAAGGTGCTTTTCCCTGAGCCACTTGGCCCAAGAATTACAATGAACTCGCCTTCATAAATATCAAAGTCAACACCGTCTAGCGCCTTCACGTTGACTTCACCCATTTGAAACTGTTTGATCAGTCCCCTTGCACTCAAGACTCTTTGCTTTTCCATTGTAAAACTCCTTTACCTACCGACCGTCGGTATGTTCGTTTCTTAAAAAAAGACCGACCGTCGGTATGTTGCGTGTTTAAAATCAGAGCGCACCGCGCCCTGAATACTCTTTATATTAAGCTTTAATTTGTGTCCAAATCGTTTCAAACAAAATATGCCCCAAATCTTGAACACTAAAGGTGTCCGCAAGCCCACCCAGTAGAATTGTCCCTTCAAAGGAAGTGATCATTTGAATTGCAATACCTCTTGGGTTGATATCTTGTTTGATTTCACCCGCCGCCTGAGCCTTTATAAATATGGCTTCCACCTGATCGATGGCATCCTTATATATACTAGCCAATTAAACTGCGCACTTGTGGTGACTTTTTTACAGCCGTCAACATCAGATACATAAACTGAAGTAAACTTTCAGCGGCCTTCTCTCCCACCAGCATGTCAGCATAACCACCCATCATTGTCTCAATGTCAAACCAAGACTGAATAAGTGCCCTTGCACCCATATCGGTACTCAGTTGTTTCTCCATTTGAGCGGTTAAGACTTGAAAGGAAAACTGTATGCCTTCTGAAAGCAGGTGATCCTTGCTTTCAAAATAATGATAGATGCCACCTTTAGTCACACCTGCGGCTTCAGCAATCCCCTTAAGTGTCACTTTGCTGTAGTCCCTTGAAGAGAACATATCCATTGCTACTGCAAGGATCCGGTCCCTTGTTTCTAAATTTTCCAAGTTCGTTGTAAACACCTTTTCACCACCTACCTACCGTCGGTATGTCCAACTTCATACTACGCCCTCATTCATAATCTGTCAAGGTCATATCAATTATTTTATATAATTGTCCAGGATTAAATTCATTAATAGATGGGTGTATGCAAAAAAAGAAGCAGGGCCGCGTTTGTATTGGTACACAACCGCGATCCTGCTTTTTACTTCTACACTGTTTTTTTCATAAGGGGAGACTATGCACACATACTCTCAACCGTCTCTTTGGTTTTCAAAATCTAATAGCTTGTGCTATTTTTGCTGAGCAATAACCGCTTCAATGGCTTTAATAAAGCGCATGGTCTGCTCACGCGTTCCTGTACTGATTCGGTTCCAGTTTTCTTGTCCCCATAAGTAGCCCGGGCGAATGATGACGCCACGCTTTAGCAGTTCTTCATAGATAACTTTTGAGGATATGTCTGTTTTCATAAAGATAAAGTTGGCATTAGATGGAATATAATCCAGTCCATTACGCTCAAAACAATCTATCATCAAATTGAGTGATTCGTAGTTGAGGTCAACTGTGGCCTCCAAATGTCCCGTATCTTTAAGTGCCGCAATACCTGCGGCCTGTGCAATTCTACTCGCGTTGAAAACGCCCTTAACCTTGGACATTTCGCCAATGATTTTTTCGGATGAAATGGCATATCCAATGCGTACGCCTGCTATGCCAGCCACTTTTGAGAAGGTTCTTAAGATAATCGTATTGGGTCTATCCTGTAAAATTCTAATGCCATCAGGATACGCTGGGTTTTTGACCGCGTAATCATAGTAGGCTTCATCAAGAACAATAACAACATTTCTTGGCACCTTCTGAATAAACCTATGTACTTTTTCTGCCGTCATAATGTTGCCTGTTGGATTGTTGGGATTACAAATATAAAGCAGTTTTGTCTTCTCATTTACAGCATCCAGCATAGCCTCGAAGTCATGTTCAAAACGCTCTGTAAGCGGCACTTCAATCGGTACACCGCCCATATGGGAAACTGAGATGTTGTAAAGACCAAATGACGGCGTACCCATTACGGCTTCATCACCTGTATTGATAAAAGTCTGTGCAATAAACTTGAGAATTTCTTCTCCGCCATTGCCCATCAAAACCTGGTCTGGCGAAATGTTATAACGCTGCCCGATGGCTTGACGCAGTGCTGGTGCCGTTGACTCTGGATATAAAAAAACCTTGTCGGCTTCATCCTTTATCGCTTGTATTGCAAGAGGCGAAGGCCCCAATGGATTCTCATTGGATGCCAGTTTAATAATATCGGTAAGCCCATATTCACGCTTGACTTCTTCAATAGGCTTTCCGGGTACATACTTTTTTAGTGTTGCGAGTTCCTTGCGAAATAAGTTGCTCATTTTGTAAAGTCCTCCTCAATTCCATTGTCTCCACACATCACGATAAATCTCGCGTAAGCACACACGAAATTCACTCGATTGTATAGATACTTATACAAAGCACCTTCAAAATCCTGCTTCCCTTTCATAGCTTTAATCTGTCTCGGTGCTTTCAACCAATTCAAAATCCGTCTCTCTAGGGTTTAGAAAATACATTTGAAATACGCCTTTCCCCTTAACTTCAACAGGCTCACGCTTTTCAAATTCGAATTTATCTTTCAATATTTCATAGGTCGTGTCCGATACATTAATACGCATTGGTTCTGAGTTGGACTCCATTCTAGAGGCTGTATTTACCGTGTCTCCAAACACATCGTAAATGTACTTTTTAACACCGACAACCCCACCGGTAACGCGGCCTGTATTGATGCCCACGCGTATTCTCCAGCTCTGCTGTGCGGTTTCATTACGCTTTTCAAGCGCTGCAACAATTTCAATGGCAGCCCGTGCAATGTTTTCTGCATGATTCGCATTGGGCGCTGGCAATCCGCACACGCCCATGTAGGCATCTCCAATGGTCTTGATACGTTCACAGCCATGACGCTCCATAATGTTATCAAAGGTTGTAAATATATCATTAAGCTCTTCTATCAAAAACTTCGGATCCAAATTGTTGGATGTACTCGTAAAGCTGACGATATCAGAAAAGTACATGGTGACCTCCGGAAAACTTTCCGGTTCGGTTCTACCATATTTTTTAAGAGTATCCGCCACTTTTTTAGGCAGAATATTGAGCAGCAGGCGCTCGGATTTCTGGCGTTCTTTGAATATTTTGATAGAGAGCACAACCACCACAAGTAAGAATATGGCAATGATCGTGATGATGACCGTCATCAATTGAATTCTCAGTGATTGCAGTGTGAGCACTTGTCTTTGCTCTTCTATTTGAGCATCCTTTTTCTCCGTCTCATAAATAGTCTGAGCATCGGCAAACTTCTTGGCAACTTCTTCATTTCTCAGTGCTTCACGCAGTTCAGAATAGAGGGTTAAGTACCGCGTTGCATTTTCATAATCACCTAAGGCTTCATAGTCTTGACTCATGTTTTTCAGCGATGACTGAAGGCCTTCTCTATAGGAAATATCTCTAGACATTTGAAAGGCATTGGTATGCTGTTTCAGAGCAGATTCATAGTCTCCCATATTAGAAAAAAGGGTCCCTACATTGTTAAAAACTGAAATTACCCCTTCCTGATCTCCAACTGTTTCATATTTGTCTATGGCTTCACTGTAGTTTTCCAGTGCATCATCAAAATTGCCCATTTCTTCATGGGCGCTGGCCATATTGAAGAGGGCTGTCGCTGCCAAACCCTTGTTGTCTGCTTGTGAAGCCAAATCATATGTACTGTTAAACATGGACAGGGCTTCGTCGTAATAGGACAGGTTTGAATAAAGTGTCCCGATGTTGTTTAAGGAATAGGCCATATCAATCGTTCTACCCAGTGTCTCATTGATTTCATAGGACATGGTGTAGTATTCCAGTGCATCTTCTATATTGCCCATTTTAACGTTAATAGACCCAATATTATTGTACGTAACTGCAATTTCCTCTTGTTTGTCATTTTCCTCATAAATACCAAGCGCTTCAATATATTGATCCAGCGCTAACTTGTAGTTCCCAAGTGCATCATAAACCGTTCCCCGATTATTCATCGTAAAGGCAGTCCCGAGGTCATAGGCAGCTTTAGAAAAGAGTTCATCTGCTTGATCGAAGTTTTCAAGGGCCTTTGTATAATCCCCCACACTTGACCAAAGAAGACCATACCCATTCTGACTAAATGCCGCCCCCTTGTTATAGCCAAGGGGCAGGGCTTCTGCATAAGAAGCCTGAAATGCAGCCGAGGCTGATTCAAAATCCTCCAACACAATGTGGACATAGCCTAGCTGATTGCGGGCATCAATAAGCAGGTGGGCATCACCAAATGCTTCAGCTTCACTCACCGCTTCACTTGCCAGTTCAAGTGACTTCTTCGCATCAAATCCCGATTCTCTTTCTGACATTTTAATCAGCAGTTCTATACGCTCTGCACCCGATGCATCTTCTACTTCTTTTTCAAGGGCTTCAATCGACTGAGCAAAGCCTGCAGAAGCAAGCGTGACCATTAACATCCATATTAGGAGTACGCCGCACACCCTTTTGCCTGCTGATTTATTCTCAACGCTCAATAATTTCATCATCTCAGCCTCACAGTCTCAGGGTCATACCCTCGCGGGCGACACTGACGCGCATTTGCTCCTGATATAGAGTCGTCTCCAGTTCATGCATTTCTTCCTTTTTTCGCTGAACACCATGATGGAAAATCGATAGATGCTTGACACCTGATTTCTTAGCCAGCTCTAAACCAAACTCCCACGTTGAATGGCCCCAACCTGCGTAGCGATCCATTTCGTACTCTTCCTGTGTGAAATTGGCATCATATATAAGAACATCAGCGTCCTGAACGAACGCCTGAAGCGCCTCTTCATCCATCTGAGCGTGGTCAAGGTCTGTTAAATAAACCATTTTCTTGCCGTTTCCATGAACTGCGTAGGCCAGATTCCCCCCAGGGTGAACCGTTGGAAAACTCACAACTTTACAGTTTTCTGAAAGTGTTACGACATCATGGGGTTCAAGCTCAGTAAATGTAATATCTGCTTTGAGCGTGTCCCATCCGACTGGAAAGTATGGGTAAGCCATCAGGCCCTTGAATACATTTTCCAGGGTGATGTCCTTCCGTTTAAGACCATAAATATTCAAGGTATTATCAGGCATATAGGCCTGAGAGAAGAAAGGCATGCCCAGAACGTGATCCCAATGGGTATGGGTAATAAACATATTCATATTGAGCGGTCTTTCTGCATCGAGCTTTCTTCCAAGCGGAACAACCCCTGTTCCGCAGTCTAAAATGATGAGGACATCATCCACCCTTACTTCGATGCAGGGCGTTGCAATGCCGTATTCTGAAATACTTCTGTTGGCCCCGGGGCAAGACCCCACGACACCCCAAAATGTTACACTCATTTCACTCAAGCGCTCTCCCCCTCTGCTTCAATTTCATACGCCTTTTCACTGATAAATATTTCAACCAAATCCGGATCAAGATGATACCGGTCCGCTTCTTCTTTTATGATATTTAGGGATTTTGGTATAGGAATAGCAGGCTTATAGGGTCTGTCCTTAGCTGTTAAGGCGTCAAAAATATCTGCTATTGCCAAAATACGTGCCTGTACTGGCATCTGTTCTGCCACCAGCCCCTCGGGATACCCTTTGCCATTCATTTTTTCATGGTGAGACCCAGATATAATTGGGACCCGCTTCAGTTCTCTTGTCCATTTAATGCCTGACAAAATTTCGAACGAAAACCGTGCGTGCGATTCAATCATGGACCGTTCTTCCTGTGTCAGTGTGCCTTTTCGTATACTCAGTGACTCCAGTTCATGCGCGGTAAGCAGTCGAACCGGCTCAACCACTGTGCTGCCATCTGGATGAAGGTTTTCAATTTCAATTTCATAGCTACCAATTACCTGAAGCTTTTCAAGCAGTTCATCTGGCATAAAGCCTCGTTTATTTACATCATCTACAAATAGGTAGTAATCATCAATATTATCAAGAACCGTCTGCTCTAGCTCACTTAAGCTTGCCTGTATGGACTTAAGCATCAAGTGATTTTTAATCCACTTGTATTTAAAGAGCAGTGCGTCCATTTCACTGTCCTCAAGCTTATTGCGTTTCATGAGCACATATTCACGTACCCCAATCTTTCCAACATCGTGAAGGAGGCCTGCGTAGTAAAGTTCCTTGTACTCTTCTTCTGCAAAATGCGCTTCTTTATAAGGGCCATAATCAATCTCACTCACCTTATGGGCGAGGCTCAGTGCATAGTTTGTCACCCGCTTGGAATGACCGGCTGTAATCGGGTCTCGCTGGTCGAGCGCGGTTACAAGGGAAACGGTGAAGGACTCCAGCAAATCTTCAATTTCGTCAAAGAGCTGGCTTCTTTCAATCAAAATTGCCGCTTGTGCAGCGATACTCTCAATAATTTCCGCTTCTTGATCCAGAAATGGCACCGTCTTTTGGGGAATGTTCTCAGGTACTTCAAATACTTCTTTTGGATCTTTTTTCTTGTTTATAAGCTGGAGGACCCCTATAACATCGCCACTGTAGTTTTTCATTGGAATAACGAGCATGTTGGCAGTTTTGTAGCCCATGGACTTGTCAAAGCTCCCATCATGGCGGATGCCTATTTTTTCATAACTCTCATCCATGGTTTTCAGGTTATAGGTACTGCCATTAAAGGCACATGCCCCAGCAATACTGTTTTTATTAATCGGTAATGTGAAGGACTTAAAGGGAAACTGCTTTGACTTATTCTGTGTGTATCTAAACCGAAGACAGTCCACTCCGTCACATTTTTCTTTAAAGTAAAGGCTGCCCGCATCGCACCCGGTAATATTCATGCAGTTGATCAAAATTTTCTCAAGCAGCTTGTCTACATCTTTTTCTGCAGAAAGTTCAATCCCAATCTGAGTCAACTCACTCACAATGGATTCTAAAAAATTCATATGATCAATATCGCACATTTGCCTGCTCTTTGTCATAGCTTCCATCCTACTCTCATATTTTTTACAAATCTCTCGATTTGCATATAGCATCCCGTATCATATCCTCTACCCCATTTTATACTATATTCTTCAAAAACTCCTAAAGACCCTCGTAGGGCTTTAAAATTATTTTCCCGTATATTCTCCTCATAAAAACCAGCGTTCAAATCGAAAAAGGTTCACTTGTCTTTATGACAAATGAACCTTTTTCCTGGTCTAATATGCACTTGCTATTCAATCTAGAACACATCATACATCTATTCAGTTGTAATCAGTGTTCCTGTTTCTCCACGAATGCCTTCTTTGGCCTTTTCGAGCGAAGTAATAAGAGATTTTCTACCTGGCCCAGACTGGGCAAACTGTACCGCCGCCTTGACTTTTGGCAGCATTGACCCCGGTGCAAAGTGCCCTGCCCCTGCCAAATCTTCCGCTTCACGCACACTCAACTTGCTCAACCATGTTTCATTCGCTTTGCCATAGTTAATGGCAACCTTGTCAACCGCCGTTAAAATGATCAGATAGTCTGCCTCTAAAATTTCAGCAATTTTTGCAGATGCGAAATCTTTGTCTATTACAGCAGGTACCCCTACCAGTTTGTGACCATCACGAACCACGGGAATACCCCCTCCACCAACCGTAATCACCACATGCCCTGCACCGACAAGGGTTTTGATGGTTTCTTTCTCCGCCACATCGAATGGGATTGGACTTGGTACAACCCTGCGCCAGCCGCGCCCTGCATCTTCAATCATGTTATAGCCCTTTTGTTCACGCAGCACCCGAGCGGTCTCTTCATTATAAAACGCACCTATTGGCTTGGACGGATTCTCAAACGCCGGATCATCCGGACTTACGATAACTTGCGTTACCACGGTCGCTACAGGCATTTGAATATCTCGCACAAGCAACTCCTCACGGATGGCATTTTGCAAATGATATCCAATATAGCCCTGACTCATGGCACCACACTCCGGGAATGGCATCTCCGGCGTTCCTGCTGCTTGTGTACCAGAGGCCGTTTCCATTGCCAGATTAATCATACCCACCTGCGGACCATTCCCATGGGCAAGAACAACCTCATGCCCCTCTTCGATTAAATCCACAATTGGACGTGCTGTATGTTTAACTAGAGCCATCTGTTCATTAGGGGTCTTACCCAGTGCATTGCCCCCAAGCGCCACTACAATCTTTTGTTTCTTGTTTTGTTTCATAGATGCCTCCTTTAACACTTCCCTGCTGTAGCACACATAACCGCCTTTATTGTATGCATTCTGTTTTCTGCTTCATCAAATACAACGGCGTGCTTACTTCTAAACACCGCATCTGTTACTTCCATTTCACCTATTTTGTACTTCTCTTTAATTTCAGCACCAATGCGCGTCTTTTCATCATGGAAGGCTGGTAGACAGTGCATAAAAATGACATCCTTATTTTCTGTCTTCTTAATCATATCCATATTTACCTGATAAGGCTGCAGCAACTCAATACGCTCAGCAAACTGATCTTCTTCCCCCATAGATACCCATACATCTGTATAGATAACGTCTGCCCCCTTTACTACTGCAAGATCCTCTGAGAGTTCGATCTTGCCCCCCGTCTCAAGGGCAATCTGACGCATTTCTTCTACAAATGATTCAGCAGGCCATAAGGCTTTTGGTGCCAGTGCAACAAAATGCATCCCCATCTTAGCGGCGCCAATCATCAGTGAGTTACCCATGTTGTTTCGAGCATCGCCTGCATAAACAAACTTGACCTTACTCAGCGGTTTATGAACATGCTCAGTTATGGTTAAAAAATCTGCAAGAATTTGTGTTGGATGATACATATCCGTTAAACCATTCCATACAGGCACCCCTGCATGTGCAGCCAAATTTTCAACGGTTTCCTGCTTGAAGCCCCTGAACTCAATGCCATCATAGTACCGCCCGAGCACCTTGGCCGTATCTTCAATGGACTCCTTCTTACCCATTTGGCTATTAGAGAGAAAGGTTACACTGGCACCTTCATCATAGGCTGCAACTTCAAAGGCACACCGAGTTCTTGTAGATGTCTTTTCAAACAGGAGTACAATATTCTTGCCCTCTAAAAGGTCGCCCTGAATACCTGCACGTTTTTTCACCTTTAGGTCTGCTGAAAGCTTGAGCAGGTAGCGTATTTCTTCTGGCGTGTAGTCTTTAAGTGTTATGAAATGTCTTCCCCTCATGTTTACTGGCATATTAATTTCCTCCTTCATAAATGATCCATTTGTTTGTTTTTGAGCGTTGAGAAAGCCATATCAAACACATCTGCACTTGATATGACTCTCTTTTAATGTTCATGAATCACAAAAGCAATTAACCTGTGATTCAAATCTTTTAATTTTTTGTGGCCTAGTTGACCACCCCTTCTGTGTTCAACAGCTTGGCCACTCTTAAGAGGCTTTAGACTCTTTGATTTGATCTGGAATGCCCTCTTCGACTTCCTTGCCGACGAATCGAACCACACCGTAGCAACATGCAAATCCAAGAACTAAAGAAATGAGTGGATTGATGCCAAACATAGCCGCAGGCAAATAACCTACAAGGACTGCTATTGCTGCAACTGTCAGCGAATACGGAATTTGTGTCTTCACATGGTCAATATGGTCTGAAGCCGATGCCATGGAGGACATGATGGTTGTGTCTGAAATTGGTGAACAGTGGTCGCCAAACACAGCGCCTGTAAAGACAGCACCTATGGTTGCATTTAGAATAATGCCGGTGTCTCCACCACTCAGCTGATAAACTAGCGGTACAGCTATTGGCATGAGAATGGCAGTGGTTCCCCAAGAAGTACCCGTTGCGAATGCAATGAAGCAGCCAAGTAAGAAAACAGCCAGCGGCAGTACCGACGCTGAAATTTTACCGTCAAGAATACCCACCAGATATTTAGCTGTGCCGAGGTCCTTGCAAATACCGCCTATACCCCAAGCTAAAACCAGTACCATCAGTGCAATCATGAGTGATTTGGCACCGTCCGTCCATGCTTCTAGTGCCTCTGAAAATGTGAGGATACGCTGGAATAGGACCATGAGAAAAGCAACAATTGACCCTGAATAAGCTGCCCACATCATGGCTACTGATGTGTTGGCGCTGCCAATGATCTGACGGAGCACGTCACTTGCAAACGGTGTGGCTTTGACCGCTGCAATCAGGGCCTCATCACCTCCAGAGAGTACCGCTGCACGACCATTTGTATAAAGCCCTGCAATCAGTACTACAATCACGGTCAGGATTGGAACAACTGCATTCATAACCCGCAGCGGTGTCCCTTCTGGAATATCCATATCTGTCAGTTCTTTTGATGCCAGTGGGGTTGAGCCATCTGCCACAAGCTTGCCCTCACGACGCGCACGACGCTCGGCCTTAAGCATTGGTCCAAAGTCACGGCCTGTAATCGAAACCATGAGTACAAAACCAAGCATCAGAAGACTATAAAACCTAAATGGTATGGACTGAAGAAATACACCGTATGCATTGGCTTCAACACCAATCATTTCAAATGCATCTTTCAATAGTCCAAGTTCATAGGCAATCCATGTTGAAATAAATGCCATAGATGCGACCGGCGCTGCAGTTGCATCTGTCAAGAAAGCCAATTTTTCACGCGAAATCCGTTTCTCATCCATAAGTGGTCGCATGGTTGTGCCAACCAGCAGGGTGTTGGAATAGTCATCGAAAAAAATACCGAGTCCCATTGCCCAAGTTGCCACCATTGCACTTTTTGCACTTCTTACTTTACTGCCAAGAAACTCGGCAATCGCTTTGGCGCCACCCGACTTTGCCACAATACCGATCATGCCGCCGAGTCCAATATCAAAAATAATAATACCTGCGTTCCATTCAGATGCGAGAGAGCCTGCTATGTAATGCTGAACTGCTGTTCCAAAACCCGCAAAGATATTGCCGCCTGAAATGATGGTTGCCCCCACTACGATTGCTGCAAAAAGCGACGGAATAACCTGCTTAGTCTTAAAGGCCAAAGCAACTGCCACAAGCGGCGGAAGCAATGACAAAATACCGAAATGTTCCATAAAAAAATCCCCCCTTTGTGTACTCAGTGTAAAGGGAAGATTCAAAATGCTTCATAGCGCTTCATGAGGCTTCAAATATTTTTTGAATTTTTAGAATTTTTAATCATTTCATTCGATTTATAGTGTCATTTCATAGTCGCTAACTGCAATGAGCGCTTCAATAAATTTATAAACATTGACGCGACCTCCGCTTTCTCGCCTGTTTCGAATCAAATCCATTTCTGCCTTAACCTCTTCAAAATCAAAAAAAGTGCCGGAGTAGTCTACAAAAGCGTCGCTCATATAATCTTCCAGTCCTAGGGTCGCGATATTTCTAAGGGCATTTTGTATGGATCTGCGCATACGCTGCTTCATAATTTTAGGCTTTTGCCCCTGGGTTTTGCAGATGTCATTAAGATGGTCACTGACACCATATTCCACCCCGCGCTTAACTAGAGCGCACGCACAGCTTAAAATATCTTTTGACCCCTTTTCGCCTAATATGCCCAACCTGCCTAATATGTGGCGCATTTGCTCCTCGTGACGCTGCCTATGTTCCTGAGCACTAGCCGGCGGTGGTGCGACAGGGGTCTTATTGAGTACCCCACCAATTTGCGCCAGGGCACGTTTCATTTCAATCTTTTCAATGAGAGATTTCAGCACACCACAGACTTCAATAATATTGATGGGCTTTTGAATGAAAAATTCTATACCTGCTTCATACGATTCTCCAATCATGCCTTTGTCAGACACCTGAGAGATAATGACGAAGTAAGAGCCCGTCACTTCCGCTTGA
The DNA here is from genome assembly GCA_963676345.2 of uncultured Acidaminobacter sp. Classification (GTDB taxonomy): domain Bacteria; phylum Bacillota; class Clostridia; order Peptostreptococcales; family Acidaminobacteraceae. The sequence continues at coordinate 69,608 of CAXXTS010000006.1, read as the reverse complement.
AGCCGTCTTACAAAAGCCGCACCATCCATCTCAGGCATGAGGTAATCGACGAGTATAATATCAGGCATGTAGGCCTTAACTTCCTTTAATGCTTCTATAGGACTGGTCGACACACCTACCACAGTGCCCAAGTCATGCTTTTTAATAACCCCTTCTAGTATTTTAAGTATATTGGGGTCATCATCCACAATATAGAAACGCATTACGCCACCTCCATAGCTTCTACCGGAATACGTACTGTAAACCTTGTTCCTTCACCCACAACAGAGTCTACAGCTACAGTGCCCCCAAATGTATCTTGAACCAGAGATTTCACCAGCGTCAGTCCGATGCCACGGCATATGTCTCCTGTGCCTTCATCAAACTTGGTGGAAAAGCCCGGATTAAAGACATAATTCATTAAATCGTTATCCATCCCCTCACCATTATCAGTAACCATGAAATGGATGTGGTCTTCAACCTCATCCACACGCAGTTCAATGTAAGCATGAAGTGCATTTTGACTGGCTTCAATTGCATTATTTACCAAGTTTCTGAGTATGGACATGAGATAGTAGTGCTTAAGCACATAGCGGGTCGTATCAACACGTGTCTTGAAGCGGATATCCAACCCCACACTTTCAATATACTCATGTGTGTTGATTTCCAGTATCTCAACCAAATCAGATATTAAAATTTTCTCAAGCGGCAGGCGGTCCCCAAATCCCTGCTCAAGTCCCTGTATCACACGTATATAATCCTTTTTAATTTCATGTACATCCTTGGTAATATCCAGTATGTCATCTCGAAGCCCTGATGATACAGCTTCTGCTTCTGCTCTTTTATAAGTATTGTAGGATTTTTTCATAATCCCTTCTATATACATCATGTTTTGCTGCATGAAGTATTCTTCAGATTTAAATGTCGATGTTAGCATCATCAGCTTTCGATAGCGTATTTCATGCTCCTCGCGCACTAGGAAGGACTTGTACCATTTTAAATAAACCACTATGCCAAATACGACAAGCATACGCCCAAAGGCGATCAAAACCAGCCCTTTAAGGATGACATCATCCATCCCTACAATATGGGTTCTAACCCCCATTTCTACAAGGTTGGACAGAAAATCACTCGAGATGACCGCAACAAGAAATCGCGTCATGTTTTGGTCTTTATACCGCCAGTAGACCATGTAAAAGACCAGACCATAGGTTATATAGAAGGACACATCCGGATAAACCAACTGAACCACTGCACCAAAATTGTCAATTCTGGTCATCATAATGAGTGCTCTGATAAGCGGACTCACTAGGGCTGTTATCGCCCCAATCCAAATGGGATTCAGCTCCTTGTTCTTATAAAGCAGAACAGGCAAAATGATGATCGACAGCGTTATGATAAAGCCATCCACAAATAAATTCAATGAAAACTGAGCCCCAATTGAAATAATCAGCGCGACCAGTATCATCTTCCACGGTCTACTCATGCCCGTCTCCTCCCACACATTCTTTAAGTCTGTCCTTTCAGTTTCATCCGGCAAAAGTTTTGAGCTTATGGATACGCACCGCGATTGTTAGTTCCTGATCAACAAATCGACTTTCACAGACCCCTTCCAAAATCGAACGGATTCGATCCATCCGGTAGCGAATGGTGTTGCCATGCTGAAAAAGCGTCTTCGCCGTTTGCTTGATATCGCAGCCTGACTCAATATAAGCCGTTGCTGTTTTCATAAGGTCTGACCCATGACGTGCATCATAGTCCAGTATGGGGCCGGCAATTTTCACATAATGGGCTTCCATATAAGGTTCTTTATAAAGTGGCATCAGTATTTGGTAGAGCCCCAGTGTTTCAAATGATTGTAAGCTCTGACAACCCATCATTTGATGGTAAATATTCGCATGCTCAGCTTCAATAAGTGCTGTATTTGAAAACTCAATAGGCTGGACCGATGAATAGCCTACAAATGCATTTTTGCCGTCCAGCCCCAAGGTACTTATGGTATTCTCTATGACTTTGTTTTTCACATCGGCTTCATCAAAGCTCATCAAAATGTACATAGTTGCATTTTCTTTGAGGCAAATATGATGCTGGCCTAAAATTTGACTGGCATGATAAGCCGAATAGCCCTCTGCATCGGATAGGCGTTTCCACCGCACCATGACCGCGCAAATATGTTGCTTAAAGTCAGGATTGAGCTTATAAGCCATTTGCTGTACATCTCTTTCCTCCAAAGTATTTGACTTGAGTTTCTTTATGTAAATGAATTGATCGCTGAGTTTATCTGCATTGTTGATATAAGAAACCAACTCAGTGATGATGTCTTCATAGTAAACCGTTTGATAAAAGAAAATAGGAAAATCATGCGCATTGGCAAGTAGAACCACCGACTCTGGCAAGGTGTCAAAGTAGAGCTTCTTAATTGCCAAGCCCCCTGTCCCACTATCAATTAAGCGCTGAACAATATCTTCAAGCTGGCTGATGTCTTCTTTAATAAGCATCAAATTGGTTAAGACCAGCTCGCCTTCTTTAAAATTGGAATTGATTACATCTCCAAATTCATAATCCAAGATGCCAACCTTATTAATTTTTCTGGTAAGCCCTCCAAGCCCAGCAACAATACTGAACTCATTTAGAATTTCAAGACTCAGCAGTTCTTTAAGTTGAACCGACATAATGCCCCTCCGTGTAACTTCTTTTTCTAAATTATAATAAAAGTCTCCTGTAATTACTACCCATCCATATATCACCATATTTATGTTGTTTACGAAATACTTTTCGGTCTATTTATGAATAGCTTGTAACTTTTCAGTTTGTAACCAGTACAAACACGCTCACTACACACCGTAAGATTCAAATAGTTTATTATGTTAAAACCCACTATTTACAATGTATATGTCCATATCGCACAACGTTTTCGATATAAATTATTACATAAATTTAATATTTAAATAAAAATGCATCGATTCTGTAACAATTTCATATAAACAAAAAAAATACAATCCTTTTACTGAAATTATTTTGTCTCATAAAGAAGATTTTTTTCCTTATTTTATGCAATTTCGCAGACTCTTTCTGTCACTTAGACATTGTCTGTTTCTGTCCCTTAATCCACTTAATGGAATTCTATATTCATTTTTTGTGTAAACATTCACCCTAACTAACGGTAGGTTAAAATCCCAAAGCGACTAAATTGCCTAGTCTAGACCTATTTCGTACGATATATGAACAAATGACCACGTGTGTATTTATATGCACCGTATGGTATTTTAATACCAGCATCTCGCTTGACTGAATTGTCAGAATTATATATCATCACCATAACACAAGTCGGGGGGATTCATAGGCGCTCCCAGATTGCACAACAGTACTCTTTCACCACTCGATATCCATAATAATCTAAATTTTCAATTTATATGCATATTTGCTTACGCATATGTGCACTCTATAAAAATGGATATCTGGTGCTTGAAGACCCGAAATCTTCATAATTGTTGGGGACATTTATGAAGGTCGCTAAATGATAATAGCGCATTGTGCGTTGTTATAAATATCCTATTGGAGGGGGAAAAACATGAAAAAACTATTGTCACTACTAATGATTCTGGTAATGGTTGCAGGTATGCTAGCAGGTTGTTCAAAACCAGCTGAAGAGCCAGCAGCGGATACTGGATCAGACGCTGCAGCAGAAGAAACTGCTGAAGCACCAAGCTTTAAGATCGGTATCATGACAGGTACTGTATCGCAAAACGAGGAAGAATATCGTGCAGCTGAGAATGTTCAGAAAAAGTACGGTGAAGACCGCGTTTTAATCATGACTTATCCAGACAAATTCATGGATGAGCAAGAAACAACAATTGCAAACCTTGTATCAATGGCTTCTGATCCAGAAGTTAAAGCACTGATTGTTGTTCAGGCTGTACCTGGTACATCTGCAGCAATCGAAAAGGTTAAAGAGCTTCGTGATGACCTACTAATCATCGCTGGCGTTCCTGGCGAAGATCCTAAGATGATCGCTGACAAAGCGGATATCGTTCTAGCTATGGATGAGCTTACTATGGGTCGTACGATTCCAGAGCAAGCTAAAAAGCAAGGGGCTAAAGTATTTGTTCACTACTCTTTCCCACGTCACATGTCTTACGCACTGCTTTCAGCACGTCGTGACCTGATGAAAGAAACTTGTGATGAAATTGGTCTAGAATTCGTTGATGCTACTGCTCCAGATCCAACTGGCGATGCTGGTGTATCAGGCGCTCAACAATTTATTCTTGAAGATGTTCCAAGAATGGTAGAAAAATACGGTAAAGACACTGCATTCTTCAGCACAAACTGTTCTATGCAGGTTCCACTGATTTCTGCATCTCTTGATCAGGGCGCTATCTATCCACAGCCATGTTGTCCATCTCCATACCACGGCTTCCCATCAGCACTTGGTATCCAGATTCCAGAAGACAAAAAAGGCGACGTTGCTTTTGCAGTTGAGCAAATCACAAATGAAATTGCAGCAAAAGGCGGCGAAGGTCGTTTCTCTACATGGCCAGTTCCTGTAGCGATGATGTTTGTTGAAGGTTCTGCTGACTATGCATTCGCATGGGCAAACGGCGAAATCGAAAACAAAGTTGACAAAGAAGCGCTTAATGACATGTTCAATACATATGCAGGCGTTGACGTAACTCTAAACGAGCTTGATGAAAGCGGCGTTCACTACGACAACTACCTAATGACTATGATGGACTTCCTAGACTTCTAAGAAATAACGACAAACTCAACAAAATATGTGAGGTTGCCCATCTAAAGGGCAGCCTTACATTTTGGAATTGAAACTTTTTATTTAAATCATGTGTGGAGAGATTTGAAAAGGTGGTGTTTCCCGATGGCAGAATACACACTGCAAATGAACAATATCGTTAAGGAATATTACGGGAATCGCGTTCTTAAAGGTGTAGATTTAAAAGTTAAACCAGGTGAAATACATGCTCTGCTTGGAGAGAACGGCGCTGGTAAGTCAACGCTGATGAACATTCTGTTCGGCATGCCCGTGATACACAACACTGGCGGATTCGAAGGGGAAGTTATTATTGATGACAAGCCCGTTAAAGTGAAGTCTCCTAAAGAGGCCATGACACTTGGTATCGGTATGGTGCACCAGGAGTTTATGCTCGTACCCGGTTTTACACTGACAGAGAACATTAAGCTGAACCGTGAGATAACAAAACCTAATATTGTGAGTACCATTTTCGGAAATAAAAATCTGGAAACCTTGGACCGCAAAACGATGGATAAAGACGCAAGAAAAGCCCTGGACACACTGGGCATGAACATAGATGAATGGGTTAAGGTTCAAGGACTACCCGTTGGACACATGCAGTTCATAGAAATAGCCCGAGAAATTGATAAGCTCGGCATCAAGCTTCTGGTCTTTGATGAGCCTACAGCCGTACTCACTGAGTCTGAAGCTGACAACCTGATTGCTGCAATGAAAAAACTCGCACAAACCGGCATATCTATCCTGTTTATTACACACAGACTGGATGAGGTTATGCAGGCTGCCAACAACATCACCATTTTACGTGATGGCGAGCTGGTTGCAACACGTTCTGTAAAAGAAACCAACGTGCTTGAACTCGCAGAGCTCATGGTTGGTCGTAAAGTTGAAGTAACTCAAAAGGAACAGTCCAATAGGGACTCCATCCACAATGAAAGTATCCTCTCAATTAAGGACTTCCATGTCGATATGCCTGGTGAAGAAGTCAAGGGTATTAATCTGGAAATTCACCGAGGGGAAATACTGGGCATAGGCGGACTTGCTGGGCAAGGCAAAATTGGGATTGCAAATGGCGTTTGCGGACTCTACCCTTCGAGCGGCGATCTGCTGCTTAAAGGTAAGCCTCTAAAGCTCAACGACACCAAGTACGCCCTAAAGCAAGGCTTGTCCTTCGTTTCTGAAGACAGACGCGGCGTTGGCCTTCTACTTGATTCTTCTATTGAAGACAATATCGTTGTCACAACCATGCAAATTAAGAACGAGTTCCTGAAAAAGTACGGTCCATTTAGTCAGGCTGACTATTCTCGAATCCGTTCACATGCCCTTAAAATGATTGAAGATCTGGATATCAGATGTACCGGGCCTACTCAACCTACGCGAAGACTCTCTGGCGGTAACCAGCAAAAGGTCTGTGTTGCGAGAGCGCTTACACTTGAACCTGAGGTGCTCTTTGTTTCTGAACCTACACGCGGGATTGATATCGGTGCAAAAAAACTGGTTCTGGACCTGCTTGTTCAACTCAATAAGGAATTCGGCATGACCGTCATCATCACCTCAAGCGAGCTCGCTGAGCTTAGAGCTGTTTGTGACCGGATTGCCATCGTTACAGAAGGTAAAATTGAAGGCGTTCTTGCGCCAGACGCACCGGACCGCGATTTTGGTCTGATGATGGCTGGGGAATACCACAAGTACATGAAGAGTGAGGAGGCGATTTCATGAATGAAGCAATAAGAGACTTCACCAAGAAGGTTGGGATTCCGCGTCTGATTATTTCCCTCTTCTTCATTTTTCTCTGTTTTTCAGCAATTTCACTTGGCCTGCCCTTCGCATCATTGTCTTCTGACACACTAAGACGTTTCGGTATGAATGGTATTCTTGTATTGGCTATGATTCCTTCTATCCAGTCTGGGCTGGGTCCCAACTTTGGCCTGCCACTAGGCATCATCTGCGGCATTCTGGGGAGTGTTCTTTCCATAGAAATGGGACTGGTTGGTGCTTCTGGCTTTTGGGGTGCAATCATCATCTCTATGCCATTCGCCATTGCAGCAGGTATCGCATACGGTATTATGCTCAATAAGATAAAGGGTTCAGAAATGCTTGTTGCAACCTATACAGGCTTCTCAATCGTATCCTTTATGAGTATCGTATGGATTCTTATTCCACTGAATCACCCAGAAATGGTGTGGCCAATCGGTCGTGGTCTTCGTGTTACGATTGCCCTCGATACGACCTTTGGTAATATACTGAACAACTTCATGATGATTAATATTGGCAAACTAAGCATTCCAACGGGTCTGCTGCTCTTCTTCTTCATCATGTGCGGCCTAGTATGGAGCTTTAACCGTTCTAAAATGGGCATTGCCTTGCGGGCTTCTGGCGATAATCCAAAATTCGCACTGGCTTCTGGTATTGACGTAGACTTCTACCGCATTATTGGTTCTGTAATGTCTACAGCACTGGCTTCTATCGGAATCATTGTTTATGCACAAAGTTACGGCTTTGTACAGCTTTACCAAGCGCCTTTAATGATGGCCTTTCCAGCTGTTGCTGCTGTCCTTATTGGTGGTGCCTCGGCCCAAAAAGCCAAAATTTCACACGTTATTATCGGTACATTCCTCTTCCAAGGACTGCTCACCGTTGCACTTCCAGTTGCCAATGAGGCCATTAAGGTCGGCAACCTGTCTGAAGTTATGCGCATGATTGTGCAAAATGGCATTATTCTCTATGCCCTTACTAAAGTTGGAGGTGATTCATAATGTCTCAAAATACGACGGTTACTCCATCTCTAGAAACCAAGCCTTTTGGTCAGCGGTTCAAGAGTTTCCTTATTCGATACAGCGTTACCATCCTCTTTGTCATTCTTGGCATTGTCGGAGCATGGCTATCACAGCTTCCACCATTCTTTTTGGTAAGTGAACTGCTAACGCGTATTACGCGAAACTCTTTCCTTGTTCTTTCCCTGCTTATTCCTGTTCTTGCGGGTATGGGACTGAACTTCAGTATTACCATCGGGGCTATGGCCGGTCAGCTTGCAATTATACTCATTACCCACTGGGGTATTGGCGGCATATCTGGTTTTCTGGCTGCTGCTGCAATCGCTATGCCTTTTGCCATTGTTTTCGGTATTTTAACTGGACGTCTGCTTAATAGGACGCGCGGTCAGGAAATGATTGCGTCTATGATTACAGGCTTCTTTGCAAACGGTGTTTACCAGTTCATTTTCCTATTTGCACTGGGCACCATTATTCCTTTTAGTGACCCAGTCATGATGATGTCTTCAGGCGTCGGCATCCGTAACACGGTCGACCTGTCAGGTGACAATGGCATTAAATACGCCCTCGACGGTCTTGCTAAGTGGCCATTCTTCTATGTTCTCTTAGCAGGCTGTGCGCTTGGTATTGTGTTCTATACTTACAAGCTGTTTGTGAATAAGACACTTAACTTAACAGACTCAGACAAACGTAAAGGTCTATTTGCAATCGTTCTATGTGCAGCAGGCGTTGCAGTCAGCGCTTGGATTATGTTCAGTGCAGACCTGCCACTGCAAGTTGCCATGATGAAAAACCTAAAGCTTCCAGTAGTGACCTCTCTTGTCATTATCGCACTGTGTGTGTTTAATATCGTCATCGTACGTACCAAGATGGGTCAAGATTTTAGAACTGTTGGACATGACCAGCATATTGCACAGGTATCTGGCATTCACGTAGACAAGGTTCGTATTATTGCAATCACGATCTCCATGGTGCTTGCTGCTTGGGGGCAGATCATATTCCTTCAAAATATGAGTGTACTCAATACATACGGCAGTCACGTACAAATTGGTATGTTCTCTGTAGCTGCCCTGCTCATTGGGGGTGCTTCGGTATCACGCGCAACCGTTGGCCAGGCAATTCTGGGTGTCATCCTCTTCCATACACTCTTTATTGTTTCTCCAAAGGCCGGACAGAACTTATTTGGCGATGCGCAAATAGGTGAGTTCTTCCGTGCATTCGTTGCCTACGGTGTCATTGGTGTATCTCTTGGCCTTCATGCCATGAGAAAGTACCACGAAGCGAAGAAATGATCATTCTTATTTGAAATAGGATAATCAATATTCTCCTCCTTCTCCAACCTATTGGTTATACATTCACAAAGCGAGCAGCTCATCTGAGCTGCTCGCTTTAACATTCTCTTATTCTTTTAAAATTCGCTCAAAGTGCACTTTCACTTCTTCTTCAATTTCACCGGAGTCTTTGTCATATCTTGAATACTTTCCAATAATGGAATTGAAAATATAATGTGTTGAGAAAACATCATATCTGTTTAGTATTGCATATGCCCCACTAATAAGTACCCGTCTGTGACGGCTGTTGCTCATCATAAACTCTTCATAGAGGTAGGCCGCTAATTCGGGCGAATCCACATCCATCATATTAAAGAAAAACTTGAGTTCATCATTTCCATATTGGTTGTTGATTAAATCTGACACAAAAGCCTTGCCTTTTTCGTGGGATACTTTCAAGAGCGCCAGCAGGTCGTACTTAAGCTTTCTGAGTTCGCCTTCAAACGGCTTATACTCAATCGCATCTACCAGATCCAGTTCCACCTCTGCATAGGCGCCTGGACAGCCATCATACTTCTTATTATCAAGTAGGAAGTCTCGTCCGAGCAAAAACATCAGATAATTGAATATAGCGTCAGCTGGGTACTCATGCATCATCATCAAAAGACCAATGCCCATAATACTGATTTTAGCGTAGTAGGTGTCACTCTTTTCAAAGCTTCTGGCATAGTTCAAAATGATTTCCGTTAAAACTTCAATTTTTGTTCCGTTGACCGCCAGCATGGCAAAAAGGGTGTAGGTTTTATTTCGTGTGTAATTGGGTGACTTGTCCAGATTCCGAATCCCTTCCTTTTCTGCGAAGAGCGCTTCTTGATAAATCAGTGTTACATAATCATCAAACTTAAACTTATCAAAAACCGATAAATTCTTAATGCGTTCCAGGTCAAAATTAAGTTCAACTTCTTCTAGAAACATGCTTCTATTGTAGTCCATATAACCGCTCCTTTTTTGGGACTTATGAGATTGATATGGAATACATACCCAGCCTCTTTTTCTTAAATCTTGGATTTAAGCATCTAGAGGTTCATTTAATGCTTCTGTACCTTCCAGCACAAACCGACCCTCTCTAATAATGTCTATTTCTGTGCCGTCCTCCCGAATAACAGCAATTTTTTCAATCCCGTCATATGGCAGCGTAATGTCTGTATGTCGGTTGGTATATGCCTTGCTGATGTCTTCCTTTCTTAGAAGAGACTTTTCGTTGTCTTTTGCCATGATTTCCTTACCGTCAATGGCATTGTAAACCTGCATGTCTTCAGCAAAGGAGAAACACGTATCACCGATTGCAAAGTGCGGCCCCATCTTTTCTACAATAAGTATAGGCAGTTTGTCGACAATCTGGTATTTTTCAGCTATCACATAAGCCAGTGTGTTGGTCCCAATTGCAAACTCTCCCAGTGGCAAGGTATCGTGTGGAAAAAGCAGGTTTTCTTGAATATACTTTTTATTTTCCGCATCATCATCAAAGTTCTTGCAAGTGTAGCCCGTTACGTATCCGTCTTCAAAGACCAGCTCCAAGTCCACATAGCTAAAACCATCTAAATAGACTTTTTCCAGATGAAGCAGGCCACTGGTTCCTTTGAGTACTGGAGATGTAAAGACCTCACCCAGTGGAATGTTCACATCTGCCACACAATTTACAAAATTGGTTTGCTTTTGAGTATCCTCCAGCTTGTTCAGGGCCACTTTGATGTCGGTACGATTGGTCCCCTTGCCGAGTACATGTACCTGTGTTCCAAGATCAAGCGCATCGGTCAGGCACTTTTGAATAGGCTCATAAGCTTCACTGCTTAGCAGGTTGATTCTTGCTGTGTCCTCGAAAATAGCTTCAAAGTCCGGTCCGATTTCTGGGGATGGAAAAGCCACAATACAGAAGCTTCTTTCCGATTCAGGAATATACTTTTCAATAAGAATCCGTGCAGAACGCATCATTTCCTGATATAAAGACTGCTGTTCATCCTTTAAAACAATACGCGCCGTGTTGGAAACCGGAGAAAATGGATTTTCGCCAAACTTTTCAATGTATAGGATGCCAGAATAGTCTTCCAGAACGCTCTTTTGTGCTTCACAAAGACTTTCACGTGATTTCTTATAGTAGTCCAGCATGGCTTCATCCAGATAAAGAGCCATGTCAAACTTATGGTCATAAGCGTACTGCTCGTTTACAGCGGTCGATTCAAACTGGTCAATAAACCCATCGAGATTATTGTCCTCAAGCACTTGTAAAATTCGGCGTGTGAGCCGTTCCTGACCTGCAACTGCAATCACACGCACGCGGTGACGCAGAGAAATATCCTTTCCGTCTCTTCTAAAACCTTCAATATAGGCATTTACAATCACCTGAGCAAGCTCTTCAACTTGTGCCTCTGGGTAATCTTTCATAAAGGCATGGGTACGCAGTTCATGCTCAGACACATAAATGCCCAAATCATACAGGTAACGAGGGCTGTCTAGATCTGCCTCTTTAACAATCCGTGTCAGACGTCTGTTCTGCCCACCGTAAGTTTCCACTGCATAGGTCTCAGAACCATACTGTATATCTTCCTTTGCAAAAGCTTTAATACTGGCTCTGAGCCCTTCTAAGTCATGGGTTTTTAAGGCTTCATAAGTTTTGATAAAGAGGTCAATCACACCGGATACCCTGAAATACTTGCCCTGAAAAACATAAGTATAGCAGTCGCGGCACTTCTTATAGACAAATCCTAAGAATTGTCCTGTCGTCTGCCCAAACAGATCTACACATACAACTGGATTAGCTAAACTTGCAGAATACTGCTTGTCAAAGAGCTCCTCGTAAATTGCATGGTTTTCATGGGCCAATGACTGTAAACTCATTTCTATACGGTTTTCGTCCTCAAGATGCTCCTTAAATTTTAGAACGTCTAAAAGACGTTCTGCACCTTGCTTAAAAAAGGATGCATATGGGCCAGACTGTCTTCTCGACTCCTTTAGTATGGATTTTAAAGCAAGAAGCTGCTGGTCTAAAACGCCTTCAAATTCTTCATTTCGATTCTCAAATAGTGGATGCTTTTGCACTGTACCCCTCATTTCTCTTCTTTTTTTACCCTAACTTGGCTGCCTATTGGATTAAACTTTATAAATGTACTTTCAATGATTCCTTTTTTATTGATTCCATTACACCTAAATAAACTTAAATTCATTTCTCACTGAACCATACTTTCGATATAGGCCTGCAATCTTCCTGCTTTACGTTTAATATTTTTTAATGTACAGGATTATTTTTATGTTTTTCAATCCTTTTTCTGTATACCCACAGTGTCCACGTTCTCAATCACTTGTAAAAGCACTGCATACTCAAACTTCTTGCAAAAAAAATATAAGATCATATATGTGCCACTTGTCTGAGATTGTTAATAAAGTCAAGAGTCTAAGACATGCACCCTTCGGCCGCTTTGGTCGTTTATAAAGTCAACGCTACGAGACCATGCAAGTTCCACTTTCCTTGGTCGCTAGTCGCGCCCAAGGGCGTTGAAAATGAAAAGGTGACCATTCGTGTTAACACGATGGTCACCTTTTATTATCAAACCTATTGGTCTGTATCTTATTCGTGCCCTACCTATCCGGCAATAAAGCCCCAAATAGAGTTAATAAATACCACTGTAATGGCTACTGGGCCTACAAACTTAACAAGGAAGGACCAGAATGGTGCCAGTCCGAACGAGAGGCTTCCGCCATTTGATGCTTCGTTGACAGCTTTGTCTGTTCCCCAGACCCAGCCTACGAAAATACAAAGCAGGAGTCCGCCAAGTGGCAGCATAACATTGGATGTCATAAAATCGAACAGATCAAAATAGTTCATTCCAAATAGAATTTTCACTTCGGATAAAAGACCGAAGGAAAGGGCAGATGGTATCCCTACTGCAAAGGTGCCAAACCCAAGCAACCAAGTTGCTGGTTTCCTATTTAGACCGTACTCATCCACTGCATAAGAAACACAAACTTCAAGCAGTGAAATTGAAGATGAAAGTGCCGCAAACAGCACTAAAATAAAGAAGAGGGTGCTAAAGACCATCCCCATCGGCATAGAAGCAAATACCGCTGGCAGTGTAACGAACATCAGCCCTGGTCCTGCAGCTGGTTCAAATCCGAATGCAAATACTGCCGGTAGTGTCGCAAGACCCGCAAGAAGAGCAACACCCGTATCTAAAAGTGGAATGATTGTTGCACTCTGTGGAATATTCTCAGAGTCCGGCAAGTAGCTACCGTAAGTAATCATACAGCCCATCCCTAAACTCAGAGAGAAGAATACCTGCCCAAGTGCATTTAGAACCACACTCATTGACAGCATGGAGAAGTCGGGAACCAGCAGGTACTTTATGCCTTCCATGGCTCCAGGCAGTGTACAGCCTCTAATTGCCAGCAGAATAATGATGAGAAAAAGTGCAGGCATCATTACCTTGCTCGCTTTTTCAATACCACCGCCAACACCACCAAGTACTATGGCCAGTGTTGCAAGCATAAATACACCGTGGAAGAAAATGGCGCTGCCCGTCGATGAAACAACTGTATCAAACATACCGCCAAGCACCACTGCGTCGTTTACATTTAAACCGCCTGTTATTGCCGTAATCAGGTACTTAATAACCCAACCGCCAATAACACTGTAGTAAGACAAAATCATGAAACCCGTTGCAATGCCAAGGCCCCCTACCCAAGCCCATTTCTTACTGATTTTTCTGTAAGCCCCAATTGCATTGAGCTTTGTATTTCTCCCCAGAACAAGCTCTGCAAGCATGAGTGTGAATCCCACAAGAAACAACATGACAAAATAAACCATAACAAAGGCGCCGCCACCGTTCTTGCCTGCTACATATGGGAATTTCCAAAGGTTCCCTAACCCTACTGCTGATCCCGCCGCTGCCATGATGAAGCCAAGTTTAGACCCCCACTGGTCACGTCCTGAACCGCTGCTCAAGTTCGCCATTCTAACACTCCTTTTCGTAAATCAACTTAACCTGCATTTGTAAATGCAAGCCACTCACTTTGATTTGTAAACCAGCTGTATTGTCTTATCATAAGAAAAATAAATGATGCCATGCTTTGTTATAAAATTATCAAAATTGAAAATTTCCAATTCAATAATTTCATATCGCATTATTGTATACAATCTCGATACATATATTTTTATTACAGCTCGTTTACATTTTTCTCTAACAGACATAATTTTACATGAATAAATCAAAAAAATACGTCAATATTCAACTTCTTTAATAAGTCTAAATAATTAGAAAATTGTGCATTTTGATACACCTCTCAATTAATTTGCAAATCGAAGTAATGGTATTTCTACAAGATTTGGACATAAAAAAAACCTATATCTGGACTTTCCCACCAGATATAGGCGCTTATACGATTAAAATCATATGTCTTTGATTTTGGATTTAATTTGTTCCAAGGCCGCAACGCGTCCTTCCAACTTCTTTCTAACATGCATGTTTTCAAACAGCAAGCCTTCATTGATAAAAAAACTGTCTCCGATACTGTCCATATCCACAAAATCCCTTTTAATCCGCTCCAGTTCTTTTGTCACCAGTTCTTCTAAAATTGAGCGCTCCAGTTCATTAAACATATCTTTTCCTCACTTTATATAATCTGCTTTTAGCGACCTTCAATATAGTGCTTTTAAAACCATACACCATCTTACTCAATTCGGTTTGCTCGCTTTATTAGACATAAGTACTGCAAATGCGACAGAACCTCTCCAGATGCAAGCTGATCTTATGGCTTGATGATTATTGCGTTTGCAACGGGCCTCTCATTGCCATCTGATGGCTTGTTGAGTACACGCCCATTATAATAGAGCGTACTCGATCCACCACCATCCAAATTATAGGCATCTTGCACGCCCAATATGCTGAGCTTTTCCTGCAATCTCTCAAGTGTAACGCCTTTACTCCAATAAGCCTGACGACCATCTACCACAATGAGCAAGAGGTCATCATTGGCATAACGTCCTAGAATGGTCCGCGGGTGCTTGGTATTTGCCCAGGCATTTGGAAGCTTCTGTACCAATCCCTTCTGAAGTAGAACGGGTACAAAGCTCACCCCTTCTTTGGGCGCAAGCGCATCGACATCACTTTGCGAGGCTGGAATCGTCCCAATAACACGTCCCTCAAAATCAACACCTGCAAAGAAGAGGGGTTCATTTTTAGGGATGAAGGGCTGGATAATTTCACCTTTTGAAACGGTTCCTCCAATCATACTGGAAACGAGTCCTGATTCAGAACGGCTGCTCCCAAATCCCCCACCATTTATGGCAAGCATGGCCCGCTTTCTTCTGGCCATACTTGAAGTGGTCTCAAAGCCCCCAATTTCATCATCTGCTAAAACCACTTCGATTGCTTCAGGATCAAATACCTTTACCTTTGCCATATAGCCTCGGTAATCAAACTCTTTAAGCTCAAAGAGTTTGATCTCAACTTGTGGACTTCTATAAGTGCTAACTGGTTGACCCAAAAGTCTCATGATCTTTTGCTCATAAATATCATCCGATAGGTCTTGCTGCTTTTCACTGCGCTTTATCTCTTTTTCAAGGGTCATAGACTGTCCAAAGAAAGTGTGCATGTAGTCCTCTGTCACCTTGTCTATACGCTCAGCGAGTGCTGCAATCTCAATGGCTGAGTCTGTCACAGTTCCGACATTCATTTCATTTTTTTCTAAACCAGCCACGGGTTTGGTTTCAAGATGGGCATCTTGCCTCGCCCCAACCAGGGCGGCTGTCATTCCGAGTATCATAAATGCTATAACGAGCACAAAACCCGCTAATAGCCTAATTGCTTTCATCAGGCGCCACCTCTAGTGTTTTAAGGCTACGTCTAAGTTCAGTGAGCCTTTCATCGAGTTCATCCAGATAGGCACTTATTTCCAGCTGAACCTCTTCCGAACCGATAATGTTGGTATCAATCTGATCGAGATGAGATAGCATCTCTCCAAGTCCATCATTATAAGTTTCAAGCTCAATATTCAGAGCCTTTACATCTGCACTTAAGTTTTCAATGTCTAAGCGTGTGGCCTCAATTTGTGCATTAAGCCCTTCTATATGCCCATCGTAGGTTTGCTGAAATCCAGAAAGCATGGTTTGAATTTCTAATTTTGCATATATGTATCCCCCGATGGCTGCTGCCATTCCCAGTGCAATAATCAACACATATAGGAGCCCCTTTTTTGTTTGATTGTTCACAGCACACCTCCTGTGTAATATTTTCTTCATTAGTATATCGAAAACATCAGCTTTAAGAAATAGATAGAATCAATATCTTTGTTTATGGACATATGTTTTTTATAAAGTTTTCTTAATTCACAACTTTCCTGTCACACAACTGCCATAAAGTGGGCATATTATACTTAATAAAAAGGAGGATTCTATGCGAAAAAAACTTAAACTGCGTTACATGGTTCAAACGGTATTTTTTCTGCTGATTTTGCTCACAGCAATCAGCCATACACTCGAAGAGTCTGGTAAGGCACTGCCCCTTATAGAGAGCGCATCCATTCATGCCCTTTGTCCGTTTGGCGCTGTCGTCAGCTTTTATAAACTCATTACTACCGGCACTTTTGTGAGTAAAATACACGCATCTGCTATGGTACTCTTTGCTGCCACACTCTTTTTATCCATTCTATTTGGGCCTGTATTCTGCGGGTGGGTCTGTCCACTGGGGACTGTGCAGCAATGGGTTTCTGGACTCGGCAAAAAACTAGGGCTTTATGGTCGTGTCCGTCTTCCTAAAAAGCTGGACCACACCCTTCGGTATTTACGCTACGGTGTCCTGCTTTGGGTTCTCTATGTAACAGCTGTAAGTGGTCAGCTTATTTTTGCAAACTACGACCCTTATTATGCCCTTTTCAATTTCTGGTCAGGTGAAGTTGCACTCAGTGCTATTGCTATACTCATCTTGACCCTCGTGCTCTCGCTTTTCATACAGCGACCATGGTGCAAATACCTGTGTCCATTTGGGGCACTTCTGGGATTTACAAACAAATTTCGACTTCTCGGCATAAAGCGGAACCCGAATACTTGTATTTCTTGCCATAAGTGTACCCATGCTTGTCCCATGGATATTGATGTAGAACACACAACAGCGGTTAAAAACGCTCAGTGTATCAGCTGTTATGCCTGTACCTCTCAAGAGAGCTGTCCTGTTGCTGAAACGGTTACCATCAAAATGGGAGGAACAAAATAATGTCTATCAAACAAACCACAGTAGCCCTAACCATAGTGTTGACTTTTACAGGTTTTGTCCTCGTGTCTCAAGTGTTCGGGCTCTGGCAAACTGAGTCTTCAAAGGTTCCCATTACTATACAGTCTGGTGAGTTTGCAGGCGCCTACGACCCAGGAGACATCAGAGGCTCCTACACCTTCCAGGATATTGAAAATGCCTTTGAAGTGCCCGTCGACACCCTGGCTGCAGCCTTTAACATTCCGGACACTTATGATTACGCCGCTTTCCAGAACAAAATGCTTGAAGAAATTTACGCCTTTGATGATGACCTTGAACTCGGCAATGGTTCTGTTAAACTCTTTGTCGCATTTTACACCGGGCTCCCTTATGACCTCGAAAATGCCGACGACTATTTACCAAGCACTGCTGTTGACCTGTTAAAAGACAAAGGCATGCTTTCAGATGCTCAACTGACCTACTTAAGTAGCCATACAATAGATATTCTTAAGGAAGAAGCGACACCTAGTTTGCAGACGTCTTCAGAAACACAAACACCGACTGAAGCCCCTTCTTCTGAGGTTCTTGAAATCAAAGGTAAAACCCTATTTAAAGAGGTCCTAGATGCAGGTTTAACTAAAGAAGAAATTGAAAGTGTCCTCACCATGGAGATGGGCAGCACCCTCATGGAGGTCCGCGCTTTCTGCGCTGAAAACAATTTGGAGTTTTCAAGAGTCAAAGCAGACCTTCAGGCACTCCTTGACGCCAAATGATTTCTCAGTTGTAAATGAATGTCCACCTCAAAGAGAGCATATCAAGGCCTTGATTAAAGGGCACCTGCCTTATTAATAAGGCAAAAGAGAACGGCGCCACCCCTAGAGGGTGGTCGACCGTTCTCTTCTTATATATAATACATTGTCTTATCTATTATGCCAGCTGAAAGGAAATATGCAGCTGGTTTGTATGTGCGTCCTTGTTAACACGTGCCTGCACCCCAAAAACTGTATCAAACATATCGGGGCTAAAAACCTTCTCAGGCATACCATAATCATAAATGCGACCACCACTGAGTACATATATTTCGTCACAGAACTGAGCAGCAATATTCACATCATGAATTGCAGCAAAGGAAGTGATATTAAGTTCCTGAAGCAGTTTCATAATTTGAAGCTGATATTTAATATCAAGATGATTGGTCGGCTCGTCAAGAACAATAACTTCTGCGTTTTGTGCAATGGCTCTGGCAATCAGTACCCGCTGCTTTTCACCGCCAGACAAACTTAAAAATCGTCTGTCCTCGAAGCCCTTGAGTCCAACCTTTTTAAGGGCTGATCTGGATATATCCCAGTCTTCAACGGAGTCATTTTCAAGGGTCTTTTTATAGGCATACCGCCCCATCAGCACCATTTCAAGCACTGAAAAATCAAATTGATGATTGCTTTCCTGCATTACAACAGAAAGCCTCTTAGCAAGTTCCCTTGGCTTTAACATTTCAATGTTGTCCCCAGCTATATACACCGCTCCGCTTGAAGGCTTAAAGTGCTTGTAAATATTCTTAAGCAGAGTTGATTTACCGCAGCCATTGGGGCCAACTATGCCCACCAGCTTACCTTTTTCAACACTGATGTGTATATCTTTGAAAATGTGATTTTCATCGTAGGAAAATGACAGTCCATGTACTTTGACATCAGCCATTCGAACCTCCAAATCCATAGCTGTTTTTTTCGATGAGCCATATGAAAAATGGTGCACCCATCAAGGCCGTAATGACACCGATAGGCACTTCCTCAGGACGACTGACTAAGCGCGCCAATATGTCTGCCCAAACAACCAGCACCGGTCCCATAAGGACGGAAACAAGCGCAACACGCCGGTGGTCTGACCCAACAAAGGTTCTTGCAATATGTGGAATAATTAAACCAATAAACCCAATGATACCTGTAGCTGCAACAAGAAATCCTGTAACCACGCTGGATAAAATGAGCAAGGTGGTCTTGAGCTTCAATGTGTCGACCCCAAGGGTTTGCGCTACATCATCTCCAAGAAGCAGACCATTCATAGCCCTTGAAAAAACGATAATAAAAATGAATGACAGTGCTAGGCCTATCGCCGGTGCAACAAGTGTATCAAACTTGCTGCCAGATAAACTTCCTGTCATCCAAAACAGTGCCGAAGTGACTTTATTCTGATCTGGTGCTGTAAATATCATAAAACTTGTTAAACTAGAGCATAGTGCCGAAAGCGACACCCCTAGAAGGACTAAACGTGTTGAATTCATACGTCCCCTTCGCCCTGCCAACAAAAATACCAACATACTCACCGCAAGGGCACCTGCAAAAGCACCCATCGAAGGGGTCACAATGCCCAGTGCTTGAACGCCGCCATAGACAATAACCAGTACAGCGCCAGCTGAGGCTCCCGATGATATCCCCAGTATATAAGGATTTGCAAGGGGATTCTTAGTGAGGGTCTGCATCATGATGCCCGATAGTGCGTAACCTGCTCCAGCCAATACCCCAAGTATGGTTCTTGGCATTCTTAGATCCCATATAATGCGCTCTGCAGCAGTGGACCATGTTAATGAAGCTGGTATGTACCCAGTCATTTTGTGAACCAATACCGCTAAAATGGTTTTGGGAGAAATGCTGACTGCACCCAGACTCACAGATGCAATCAGCGTTACTGCTAAAACACATAACAGAAAGGGACATAAAAATATTAAGTTTCTTTTTTCTTTCATACTCTATTCAAATCTTTCCGGATAAAATGCGCTTGCAAGTGTTTCAATAGCCCTAATGTTTCTCACGCCCGGTGATAGGTCTGCAAGACCAATTACAACAAAAGCATCTTCCTGAATGGCTTTGAGATCCTGCAGTGCAGGTGTACTTTTTAGGGTTTCTATCTTTTTCTCAACCGGTGTGTCGCCATAGTCTACAACGAGGATTACATCAGGGGCACGCATGACAACTTCTTCCCAGGATACGCTCGCGTAGCCTTTCTTAATGTCATCAAAAATATTGATGCCTTTTGCCTGACGGATAATATCACCGCTGATTCCGCCACCAGCAACAACAAAGGGTTCCTTATCACCAGAATCATAGGCGAAAACCCGAACTTGATCCGCCTCTGAAAGCCCCTCTAAGTGGCTATGAATTTCTTCAATATCCGCTTGCATCTCGCCAACAAGATCAAGCGCTTTTTCTTCAACATCAAAAATGCTGCCAAGGGTTTTAAAGTCTTCATACAAGGTTTCCATACTGCCTTCACCACTGATAGAATCTGCTAGATACGGATGAATTCCAAACTCCATCATTTCCCCTGCAGATGCAACCCGTTTCTCGTTAAATGCAGATGTCCAACCAGCCACAAAGTCTGGCTCAACTGAGTAAAGCACTTCTTTTGACGGATATTTGTCAGAAAGCACTTCAATGCTTTCATAGGCTTCTTTGAACTGTGGCAGGATTTCATTGTCCATGTATGCCGTTCCCACCATACGATTTTCCAGACCCAAAGCAAGCAGCATTTCTGTCATAAACTGAGACATGGTTACCGCACGCTGAGGTGGCTGTGTATATGTGACTTCATAGGTTTCACCATAGATTTCGTAAGTGTATTTCTGAGGCACGTAGGCCGTTTCTTCAACTTCACTACTGGCCTCTTGCAGTTCAACACCCGCTTCTGCTTTTTCCTCAGTAGCCACTTGTGTACTTTGTGTAGCACATCCTGCCAGTCCCATAGCCAGCCCTAGTAGTAATACCAATAGTCGCTTTTTCATTAGTTTGCCCTCATTTCCTCTTTTTCTTATATAGCTGATATCGTATATGTTCATGATTTGTATTCGGGTCAAGTACCGACCACAATTGTAGGCTTGTGGTCGGCAGTAAAAGAAGGGTTGTCTTTGCTTGTTGCAAAGACGAATGTGTCGGCAGCGCCGACTTATGTATGGTGTTTCTCATCACAAAAAAAGCCAACCGAATTCGGTTGGCTTGAAATATACATAGTTACATAGCCTAATCACTGCTTCAAATTATCATTCAACAATATATGAACAACCATTGACGTGAAAGCGGCATATGCCATCGTGTATGTACAAAATCTTCACCCCGAAGACTGTCATATCGCACTCTAGGCAGGTCTCCTGACTTGGGAATCATCCTACTCTCCAACCTTCCCACGACCTAAGTCGCAGTGGTATAAATGGATTTCGTACTCCTTCACAGTAACGGGGGCTGTAGAGGGTTTACACCTCTTTCCCTATTAATCTCCGAATGAGAACCTAAAGCGAATTTATGCAGTTGTTAATCAGTTCGAAATCATTCTAACAGATACCGCGTTTTCGCGCAACACTTATTTTGAACATTTTCTCATTATCATCCAAATAATGCACTGGGCCTAACGAGCAAAAACAGCTTGGAATCTCTGGCTAGTCTTCCGCTTTAAAAGTGAGCACCTTTGACAGAAACGCTTGAAGTTCCGCACTCTTGGGCCGGTCGAGCACGCTTACATCCCCCTGCTCTATTACACGCCCCTCCTGCATAAAGACAATGTAGTCTGCCGTATGCTTTGCAAAGCCGATTTCATGGGTCACAATTATGAAATCTTTTTTTTGAATCCCTAGCTTTTCGACCGCTGAGAGCACTTCAAAAGTCAGTATCGGATCAAGAGAGGACGTCGGCTCGTCAAGGAGTATAATCTCTGGCTCTATAGACAGAGCGCGCACGATTGACACCCTTTGAGATT
Source organism: uncultured Acidaminobacter sp. (assembly GCA_963676345.2). GTDB lineage: Bacteria > Bacillota > Clostridia > Peptostreptococcales > Acidaminobacteraceae. The sequence goes on along the minus strand of CAXXTS010000006.1, from coordinate 47,848 downwards.
GTCCGCCACTGAGCTGATGTGGCAATTTATCCTTGTGTTCCAGTAAGTCAAATTGTTTCAGCAAAGCCTCAATTTTGGGTAAAATATCCTTTCGTTTTTTTCTATGCACCTTCTCTAAGACAAGAATCAGATTCTCTAAAACTGTCAGATGGTTAAACAGATTATGGTCTTGAAAAACAAACCCAACCCGCTTTCTATAAGCATCTATATGCCCATCAAGAATGGGGTCTTCATTAACTGTTATACTGCCGCTTTCAAATCCCTCCAGTCCTGCTATAAGCCTAAGGAGTGTGGATTTTCCAGACCCAGATGCACCAATAAGAGCCAGAACCTGAAAGTCCCGAATGTCGAGATTGATTTGGTCAAGTACGGTCTTGTCATCGTACTTCTTAATTAAATTGCTTATTTTTAAATTCATAGGCTACACCTTGTAATTCAGTCTGTCTTCTAAATGTCTTATAAGCCTGATAATGGGTACTGTGATAATTAAATATCCAACGGCTATTATGAAAAAGCCTTCAGGATATGCAAAAGAAACTGCCATCACTGTATTTGCAGAGTTTAAAAACTCGCTTGTCCCCATATAGGAGAGTAGGGCACTCCCCTTAATTGTGAGGGCAAATTGACCCGCTAAAGGCGGTAAAATGGACATAACCACCTGTGGAAATATAATGTAGCGGTAAGTCTGAAATTTTGAAAACCCAAACATCTTAGCCGCCTGCCATTGGTTCATATGAATGGATTCAATGGCCCCTTTGTATATATCTGCAATATATGCACCAATATAGAGGGCCAGGGTTATGACCCCTATCCAAAACTTGGAGTCCAGCCCAAAGGCATAACCAATATAGTAATAGGACACAATGGCGATAACAAGTAGTGGCGTTCCAAAAATGATGGTCTTGTGAATCTCCGCCAAGTACCGCAGCACCAAATAGCGCGACTCATGCATCAGGTATAGGACCAGCCCCACAAAGAGGGCTAAAATCACTGCAGATAAGCTGATGGCAATTGTCTGAAGCCAACCGCTGAAAATGACTTTTGCATAGGTTTTGTAGACAGAAAAGTCCATTTCACTTTGAATGGATTTTTCAATTACAAAGTAGTAGAGTCCCAAATACAAGCAAACAGCCACGATGAAGCTCATCCCTTTTTTCATTATGTCATCTTCCTCTCTAGAAGAAGAAGTCGAGACCATATTCTTCGAATTCCTTCATTTTGTCAAGCAAGTACTTTTCTCGAATCGCGTCATAGGTTCCGTCTTCCTTCGCTGTCTTAATAAATGCATTGATGGACTCCAGGAGTTCCGGCTTACCCTTAGCAACTGCTACGCCCCACCCGCCTGTGTTAGGCAGCGGTTCGAGTACAGCACGGGTTGAATCCATATAATTCTCATGGTGTCTGATAATTGAAAGCGGATCATAAATAAATACATCGGCTTTACCCTGAGCAACCTCTAAAACAGCCGTTGCTTCTTCATCGATGTTCTTAATCTGTGCTTCAGGGGCGTTTGCCTGTGCCCAAAGTGCACCAATCGTTCCTGTTTTGGATGCAATAATGACCTCTGGATCATTCAGGTCATCGGGTGACATAACCTTTGAGTCTTTATGAACGAGCATCATCAGCTGACTGGTTGTATAAGGATCAGAAAAATCAACTTTTTCCTGGCGCGCTTCGGTTATAGTCATTGAGGAAATAATCATGTCAATTTTCCCTGTTTCAAGTGATGGAATCAGGGATGGATATGGCGTCTCAACGATTTCAATTTTTGCATCCAGATATTCTCCCAGCGCCTTAGCAAGCATTACAGATGCACCATCCGGATTGCCTTCAGAATCCTTTGTTTCAAACGGAGGGTATTTCAGCTCCATTCCAACCTTCAAAACGGTTTGCTCCTCTGATGTATCAGGAGCTGCCTGCTGACAACCTGTTAGTGCAAGTACAGCCACCATCATTGCTATAAGTAACTTCTTCATATTCTACCTCCATTTAAACTTATGCGTCTTTATATAAATATCTGGCGCATTACAGTTTTCGACCTGTTCATTTAATACCGTTTTCATGTCTAATTAAACACCTTCTTTCAATATTGTGGTTATATAACAGAATATGTAAGCGTACTGAACGTAAAAATCCCCTTGAATGCGGGGTGGCATTCAAGGGGATAGGGACAATATTGGTACAGCCACTTGGCTGAAAACCACTAAATAATAAGAGATTCATAGGGCCCAAGTTTTCGTCCATCATAGGTGGTTTCAATGCCCGTATGATTGAGTACAAACTTTCTAGTGCCCTTTTCAGTATGGCGCAGAACCACTTCTACGCCCTCTGGAGAATCAATTGTTTCTATGTGTTTTTCCTGCGTAATACGGCTTGTAATCATATCCATCAGTTCATGGGAAACGCCACCGCCAACATAATAGGCACGCCCACTTCCGTAGCTATTTACAGTAATACACGCCCTTGGAAGACCAAGTTCTGATTCGTACTGGGCCAAAACTTCAGCACCCTCCACTTCCAGTAAATCACGCCAAATACTGCAGGTTCCCATAAGACCAGAAGGGCCTGTTACAGGCACACTTTGTCCAGTTTGGAGAGACTCGACTTCACCCAGTCTGACCCCCAGTAAATCATGTAATTTTCCAGGCAACTTCTGATTAAAATGCAGGTTATTGTTTCTGTCGCGTATACCAGCCCTGAAGGACATGACTAGCGTTCCGCCAGCCTCAACAAATGTCTTTAGGCGTTTTCCAAGGGCATCATCTACAATTTGCTGTACAGGAATGAGAACCACATCATAGGCGCTGATATCACGATCAATCGGTAGGACATCCATCCCCACATTTAAATCATGAAAAGGTGTGTACAAGCGCATGAGTTCTTCAGTATAGTCAAAAGCTGAACTTTGAGACTGGAACCGCCATGACCATACGGTTTCATAATCATATAAAACAGCCACCCGGTTTTTTATTTCTGAGTTCAATACATCCTGCGCTTCAGTGGCCCCCTCAATAATGCGCTTTGCTTCATCAAACTTACGTCCCTTTTCATTGTCATGGTCTATGATGCCATAGCAGAACTGCTCTGCTCCCCGGTTCATCCCACGGTACCTAAAAAAGAGCATGTTGTTGCAGCCATGTGCAAAGGCCTGATAGGACCAAAGTTTTGCCTGATTAGGACGCGGCAGATACCCGATTGCATCATGTCCCTGTGCCCCAATCAACTGCTCGACAATCCAGAAATTTTGATTTAAAAGTCCGCGGTTAAAATCTAGGGTCATAGCAATTTGCGCCGGTGGCAAGGGTTCTTTCAACCCGCCCCAGACAGGGTAGTTGTCATAGGATACAAAATCCATTTCCGATACGTTATCACTGTGGTCAAACCACTTGATAAAGAACCCACCGGAAACATTGGTCGTTACACTTTGATGTTGTCCTTTAAGCGACTTCACGAGCCGTGTGTGGGCCTTTGCAAAACCATTGAGAGAGTCTGAGCGAAAACGTGCCCAGTCTAGCTGAAGAGCCGGATTGTGTACCGTAATGGTTTTAAGCGGTAGCGGTATTTCTGTAAAATCATTGTATGTCTGACCCCAAAAAATCGTCCCATAGGTTTCATTTAGGGTATTTATGTCTTTATATTTTTCTTGCAAATAAAGCTGAAATTTGTCGTGGCAGACTGGGCAATAACACATGTCGCTGCCTTCATGTCCAAACTCATTGTCAATTTGCCATGATATAATGGCTGGTTCGTCCTTATAATGGTCTACCAAGGCCGTTACCATTTTTTTTGAATAGGTCATGTAGACATCGGAGTTATAGCAGTACTGGCGGCGCCCACCGAAAACATGCCGGTTCTGCTGGTCATCCATAGACAGAATTTCAGGATGTGCTTTTGCAAGCCAAGCTGGAAAGGTTGCCGTTGGTGTACCAAACATAATTTTGATACTTGCACGCTTTAGTTTATCAATAACAGCATCAAAAAAGGAAAAATCATATTTTCCAGCTTCGGGCTCTATCAAGTGCCATGCAAACTCACCGATTCGGACGATATTAACCCCCATCTCAACCATGCGGGAAATATCTTCATCTATCATTTCAATTGACCAGTGTTCGGGATAATAATCGACACCCATGTACATTGTTTTGTCCTCCACTTTAAACTTAGTAAATTTTTACCTTTATTTTAGTAAACTTTTATCTATGCGTCAACTCTTTTTTTCTTTTTACCCATGTCCTTACTGCACTCACACTAAAAAGAAGACCCCTGCCCAGTATAAAAAAAGGGCTAAAAATGGATTTTCCATTCTTAACCCTTTTAATACGCTCACTTTTAAATTTGCTTCATCACTTATACTGCGAATTTTTCCAGTGTTTCTTTTAAGGTCTGCGACAGGGCATTCAAGTGGTCTGCCAGGGTGTTAATGTCACCAATTGCCTGATCCTGCTTTTGAGTCATCGATGTCACATCATCCACGGCCGCCGCCGTTTCTTCTGAGGTTGCACTCACACTCTCAATCGTTTCGATGAAGGCTGTTCTACTCTGCATAACCTTCGAGAGACTTCTTGAAAGATTGCGGGTGATTTCAGACATTTCAACGACACTCTTATGAATTGTGTCGAATGTGGACAGGGCATTTTCTACCGCCTCAGACTGTGATTTTATAATCTGACCATTGGTTTCAATCGTATTTTGAGCGCTTTCAATGTCCTTGCGTACAGAATCAATAATACTTCTTACATTTTCAGTAGATGCACCGGTGCTTTCTGCAAGTTTTCGCACTTCATCTGCAACAACCGCAAAGCCTCTCCCATGTTCTCCTGCTCGCGCTGCTTCTATTGATGCATTTAAGGCGAGCAGATTGGTTTGGTCTGATATCCCTGAAATGGCATCTACTACTGTGATGATTTCATTTGTCTTGCTGTTCAGGCTGGATACTGCCTCATAAACCTTCTGGGAAAACGCTACGGTTTCAGTATTTTTGTCTGAAAGTGCCTGCATAGATTGGGTCCCCTCAGAACTCATCAAAATGATTTCATCTGATGCCGAGATGCTGGAGTCAATGTTTTTCGCCATGTCATCCAACTCATTTGACAGGTTGAGCGACGCCTCTAGTCCACGTTCAGCCCCCTTTGCCTGCTGAAGCGCGGCTTCTGAAACATCGCCTATACTCTTTGAAATATGGTGCATGACACTTCTTGTACTGTCCATAGACGTTTTCATTTCAGAAGAGTATGCACGCACCTCTTTAGAAGCATCCATTGTCCCTGAAAGCAACTTGTTAAAGTCCATCATCATTTTGTTAAATCCACGGGACAGACGGCCGATTTCATTGTGACCCGTGTATGTGCAGCGTACGCTTAAGTCCCCTGAGGCGGCCTGAGACATGAGCATTTCTATCTGCTGAACCGGCTTGATAATACGTCCTGCAACTAAAAAAGATAAGAGTGCTGCAATCAGAACAAGACCTACCGAAAGACCTCCGTTGAGCCTTGCCACCCCCTGAGAGAATGCCAGTGCATCCGATGCCTTTTCAACCGTAATAACGCCCCACGAAGCGGATGATCCAGGTAAATGAATTGGCATATAAGAACTGTAGACTTGATTGCCTTCAATGTCTGTATAACGCTCAAAGCCACTTTCCCCCTCTAAAAGATCTTTTGTGATTTGAGTCAAGGTCTTTGATATTTCAAAGGACTGCTTTTCTGTTATCTGATTGCCATCGGAATCGGCAACGACATTGCCGGATGCATCCTTTTTCAGGACCGTTTTTTCAAGTGTTTTATAATTGTATAGCTCTTCAACTTTCATTTTATCCGGATGGGCTATTACAACCCCCTGTCCATCAATAACGTACGCAAAGGCTGATGTCGTGCTTAAATCTTCAACAATTTTTTGCAACTCACCCAGACGAATGTCTGAGCCCATAACGCCTGTGAGTTTATTTTGAGCGTTATAGATTGGAATAATTGCTGATGTAACCGGCACATTGCCCGAGAGGGAATAGTAAGACTTGCTGACAAATGGCTTTTTCGTCTCCATGACCTGTTTGAACCACCATCTTTCAGACCGATCTCCCAAATTGCCTGAAGATCGGGCTGTCTGCATCCCGTCTGTCCCCTGTATGTAAAATAGATCAAAATATGGATGGCGCTGAATTGTTTCACCAAGTACTTCAGCCTGCCCGTTTACATCAAAGGCATAAACAACAGGTGTCTTTGCGAGTTGCTCTGTTACCGCATAGCTTTTTTCAATAAACCCCTTAACCCCCATCATAATTGAACTGCCAAGCTGCCGGTGGTTTTCACGAATTTGACTTTCATAACTCTTTTTTGTCATTACAGCCCCAGCCACATTCGATGCAATAAAAGATACTGCAAGTATCGCCACAATTACACTTACAAGAACATGCTTTAAACTTTTCATAAATAGAGCCCCCTTTTACTTTATAATTTTCTATATGTTTCCACTTGTATTTTATGTGTACATCTACGTAATCCGACATAATTCGACACAATCGTACTCATAAAAACACATATGGATGGCGCGTAGAAGGGGATGAAATTGCCTGCAAAGCCAACAACCTGCTTACTGGTGACAAGAGGCAGCCTCTCTAAGCCATAAAAAAAGAACCAGAATAAAATTCTGGTCCTTTCCAAATGCTTATAATTTAAAGGAACTACTCTTCTGATTCAAGTGTTGAAAGACGCTCCTGAGCAGATTCCAGTCTCTGTTCAAGTTCATTAATCAGCTTATCAATATGCGCCACGATTACATCTGTGTCACCCGCTTCAACGGCCTGTTTGAAAGCTTCTCTTTCAGCTTGACGTGCTTCTCGCTCTTCCTTTATGGCTTCACGTTCTTCATCTGTCAAGTCAGCGCGGTCTTCACGGGCAGCACCTTCTGGGAAAGCGCCATGTTCCAGACGTTCGAAGGCGCCCCTTTCTTCTCTGTTTTGAGCTGCCGATTTCATGCGTTCAAACAAGTCTGTTTTAAGGGCTTCAATTTCTTCGTCTGTCATCTTGTCAAAGTCAGGTATTTCCGGTCTGTCTTCCGGCTCCCTGAGTTCTCTGATTGCATCATGAACGGCTTTCAGTTCCGTCTGAAGTTCACTCCAAGTATCACTGACCTCCGGATAATGCGTATCGATAATATCCTGCAGCGCTTCTGCAGTTAGCCCATCTTCTTCTCGACGCTCCCGCATTTCACGAACTGGGCGATCCTTTTTCTCCACTATCCCTGTCGTATTATCTGCAAAAGACAGTCCTGCAGACAGTGCCATTACCGTTACCAGTGTCCCTGCCAATAGACGTTTTTTCATCATTTTTCATACCTCCATACATCGTATACACTATTTACTTTTGGTTTCGTGTCCTTTGTTTCTTATCTATGTGGACATCTTAAACCTTAAATGTAGGAGAAATTAGATGAAATTGTGGAAAAACGATGTGAAAAAAGCCTATTTCTTAGTGTAGCGTTCAACAAGTCTTAATACGGTTTCTACTGACTTCACCATGGATTCGACTGGAATATACTCAAACTTCCCGTGGAAATTGTGACCGCCAGTGAAAATATTTGGTGTCGGCAGTCCCATGTATGAAAGACGCGCACCATCTGTACCGCCACGAATTGCTTTTTGCTTTGGAACAACACCGACCTCTTCCATTGCCACTTTAGCTGTTTCGACAATATGCAGTACAGGTTCAACCTTCTCTTTCATATTGAAATACTGGTCCTGAAGGTCCAGTTCAAGTGTGCCTGCACCATATTTTTTGTTGATATATTCTTTAGCAGAATGCATGAGCGCCTTTCGCGCTTCAAAACGTTCTAGGTCATGATCTCTGATAATATAGCTCATTTGAGCATTTTCAACATTTCCACTCATGTCATTCAGATGAAAAAACCCTTCATACCCTTCTGTGCACCCCGGTATTTCAGCCGAAGGCAGCAGACCGTTGAAATCCATCCCAATCAAAATCGCATTTTTCATTTTGTTTTTGGCACTCCCCGGGTGAATGTTGCGTCCGTTGATAGACACCTTGGCACCCGCTGCATTGAAGTTTTCGTATTCAAGCTCTCCGATTTCGCCCCCATCAATGGTATAGGCAAAATCAGCATCGAATTTTTCTACATCAAAGTGGTCAGCACCGCGTCCAATCTCTTCATCGGGTGTAAAGCCCACACGCAATTCCCCACGCTCCATTTCAGGATGTGCCACGAGATACTCTATCACCGTCATGATTTCTGCAATACCAGCCTTATTGTCTGCGCCGAGTAGAGTGGTGCCGTCTGTTGTGATCAGGGTATTGCCAATATAATTTTTCAGCTCTGGAAAAGCGGACACTTCCATGACAATATTTTCTTCCCTATTGAGTACCAAGTCACTGCCATCATAGGCTTCCCAGAAGACTGGATTTACATCTTTTCCTGAAAAGTCAGGTGATGTATCCATATGTGCAATTAGGCCGATTTTAGGAACTGTTTTATCTGTATTTGCAGGAAGCTTGCCCATAAGATAACCTTTATCATCCAGTGTGACCTCTTCCAGCCCAATGGCTTTCATTTCAGCCTCTAATATGCCTGCCAGATCGAACTGCTTCTTGGTTGATGGCACACTTTCTGAAGCAGGATCTGATTTTGTATCGATCTTTACATACTTAATAAATCTTTCAACGAGTTTTTTTTGAAATTCCGATTTCATTTCAATGTACATTCTACTTCCTCCACGTCCTTATACTGAGCTTAATTTATAAATACACTTCTTTTCGAGCAAGGGCGCCAAATATACCGCCTGTATGTATGAACAGCACCTTGCCGAAAATATGCGGATTTCCATTCTTGATTTCCTCAACCAAGCCATAAAATGCTTTTCCTGTATAAACGGGGTCAAGAATCATGCCTTTTTCTTGTGCAAAAGCCTGTAAGTAGGCTGCATTTTCATCAGAAAGTTCACCATATCCGGTATGAACATAGTCTTGCATGACCACTTCACCTGATGGTGGAAGGGGCACCCCTAAAATTTCTGCTGCTCCGCCTGCAATTTGGTTTACAAGCGCGCTGTAGTCCACATCTCTACTGTATATGTTCATGCCGACAATCTGCTTTTGCGCCCCATGGAGTAGATTCCCCAGCCAAAGTCCAGCATAGGTACCCGCTGAGCCAACCGCTGTGCAAATGGTGTCAAATTTTAAACCAAGGGCTTTTTCCTGGTCTAGAATTTCTTCAAAGGCAGACACATAGCCCAGTGTTCCAAGCGGTGTTGACGCCCCCACCGGAATAAGGCGGGCCTTTTGTCCACGCTTGGCATAGTCTTCTTTTAAGTCTTCCATGATGTCCGTGTACCTTGCAAAGTCCTTTTGCGGCACATATGTGATTTGGGCACCGAATATTTGATCCAGTGCATTGTTGCCTTTATTGTCCGGCGCGCTTCCGCTGACCACCAGGTGACACTTAAGTCCCAACCTTGCTGAGAGTGCTGCAGTGGCACGGCAATGATTCGACTGAATGCCTCCGCAGGTAATCAGAACACTTTCTCCTTTGTCAAGTGCATCCTTTGCAATAAACTCCAGCTTTCTGATCTTATTTCCAGAAAGTTCAACACCCGTATAATCGTCTCTTTTAATATAAATCTCAATATTTTCAGGCACGTCTTTTAGCACACCAACCCTTTCAATGGGTGTTGGTGTATTCGCTACCTGTAATTTTTTCGGCAGTTCCATCATTATCGCCTCCCGATTATTAGACTTCTCCTTTCATGATGTATTCCCTTTAATAATTTCCTGTAACATTAAACAAGCCGTACTCTCTTAATTGAAAGTACGGCTCGTGTTTGCTAGTATATTCAATTTGACTGTTTAAAGCCTAAACAGTATACATTTCTTTAACCTGTGCCTGAAGCTTGTCGTCTTCTAGGTAGGCATCAAACTCTGTTACGCGGTCGAACACACCCTTAGGTGTAAGCTCGATTACACGATTTGCAATTGTTTGAACGAACTTATGGTCATGCGATGTAAAGAGCATTGTGCCTTTAAATGCAATCAGACCGTTGTTGACTGCCTGAATAGACTCCAGATCCAAGTGGTTTGTCGGTTCGTCAAGCAAGAGTACGTTTGCACCTGAGAGCATGAGCTTTGAGAACATGCAGCGCACCTTTTCGCCCCCAGAAAGAACGTTTGCTTCTTTAAGTGCTTCTTCCCCTGAGAAGAGCATTTTTCCAAGGAAGCCTCTAATAAAGGCTTCATCCTTTTCTTCTGAATACTGTCTTAGCCAATCGACTAAATTGTAGTCAATGCCCTCAAAATACTCAGTATTATCACTTGGCAAGTAGGACTGGGTCGTTGTAACACCCCATTTATAATCGCCTGAATCCGGCTCCATTTCACCCATTAGTATTTTGAAAAGGGTTGTAATAGCAAGTGGATTTTTAGACATAAAGGTGATTTTGTCCCCTTTGTTGACTGTAAATGAAATATTATCAAGCACTTTCACTTCACCAATTGTCTTAGAAATATTGTTCACCTGAAGAATGTCTTTACCCGCTTCACGTTCCGGCGTAAAGCCAACAAACGGATATCTTCTCGATGATGGCTGAATGTCTTCAATCGTAATTTTATCCAGCATTTTCTTACGTGCTGTCGCCTGCTTTGACTTAGATGCATTGGCACTAAAGCGCGCGATAAAGTTTTGCAGCTCTGCAACTTTTTCTTCACGTTTTTTATTCTGGTCTTTCATCAGTCTAAGCGCTAACTGAGAAGACTCATACCAGAAGTCATAGTTGCCGACAAACATTTTAGCCTTGCCAAAGTCAATATCCACCATGTGTGTACACACCGTATTCAGGAAGTGACGGTCATGGGAAACAACAATAACCGTGTTTTCATAGGTAATCAGGAACTCTTCTAGCCATGCAATCGCCTTGAAGTCCAAGTGGTTGGTAGGCTCATCGAGCAGTAGAATGTCAGGGCTTCCAAAAAGAGCCTGTGCAAGAAGAACCTTCACCTTATCGCCACCTCTAAGCTCTGACATCTGCTTCATATGAAGGTCTTTTGTAACACCCAGACCCATGAGCAGCTTCTCAGCATTGGTCTCAGCACTCCAGCCATCCATTTCAGCAAATTCCCCTTCAAGCTCTGAGGCTTTAACACCGTCTTCTTCAGAAAAATCAGGTTTCATGTAAAGCGCATCTTTTTCTTTCATAATTGCGTACAGACGCTCATGACCCATAATCACCGTATCCAGAACCATTTCATTGTCGAACTGATAATGATCCTGTTTCAGAACCGCCAGACGCTGTCCCGGTGTAATTGCAACTTCTCCATTTGAAGGCTCTACGTCTCCAGAAAGAATTTTTAGGAATGTTGATTTGCCCGCTCCATTCGCTCCGATTACACCATAACAATTTCCTGGTGTAAATTTTAAGTTAACGTCTTCAAAAAGTTTCTTACCCGGAAATCTAAGTCCGACGCCTGCCACTGTAATCATGTGTTTCATCCTTTCCAACTACCGAAATGCAGTGTTTTTCGTACTACTATAAAAACAGCCCTTATGAAAAGGGCTGTTAGTTTAAATAAGCATCCAATTTATTATATATGTTTTGTGTTAAATGTAAACCCCTTTAAGCATTCACATCTTCAAACGGATATTTTAGTTTTATATCCCTTCGTACGGCATCCAGTGTCTGAATCAGACTCTGGGTGAACTGCCTTGAGACAATGGGGCTCTCGAGCTTCCCCGCACCAACCAGATCAGTCACCGCCTGCGCCTCATGCTGATAACCAAGCCCTGGCGAGCGATCCATATAATATTCTTCACAGTCCTCAGACATGAGCACCGCTTCCTTGGCCCTAAAGAATTCAGGTATTTCAATATAACCTTTTGTTCCATATATAGTGGCACACCACTTGGTACGCAGGGCCACAGATGCACTTAAGCTCGCTAGGGCGCCCGGATACTCAAGTGTCATAGACGTGGTTTCATCAACACCTGTTTTTGTAAACTGACAAGTGGCCTTTACCTGCTTCGGCTTTGTCTTCATTACAGCATTGGCTAAGAGCACTGGATAAATACCTACATCCAGAAGCGCGCCACCTGCTAAATCCGGATTTTGAATTCTGCTTTTCGGATCTTGTGACAAGCAGTCTCCAAAGTCTGCCTCTATGAGTTTAACATCTCCAATTAAACCTGCCTCAAGCCACTGCATGACCTTCCTTATGGCTGGCTGGTAGAGGGTCCACAGCGCTTCCATTAGAAATACACCCTTGTCCTTGGCCACCTGGTGCATTCGCTTGGCTTCTTCTTCATTAACCGCAAATGGCTTCTCACACAAAACATGCTTGCCCGCCTGCATGGCTTTAATGGCAAGTTCACAGTGGGTCGTGTGGGGTGTTCCTATATAAACAATATCCAGCTCCGGCTGATTTAAAAAGGCGTCCATATCACTAAACCGCTTGCCAATGCCAAACTTGTAGGCAACATCCATGGTTCGAGCGCTTGTGCGCCCATAAATGGAATGCAGTACACCACCTTTTACGTGCTCAAAGTCTGTACAGAACATATCTACAATCATGCCTGTTCCAATAATGCCCCAGTTCATCATACCAAACCTCCTCTTTGAATGAGTCCAATTAGGTTTTACCCTTAGTAAGAGGTAGCCAACCAAAACATAGACTTTTTGAGCAATTTCATCCCTGCCGGTAGCTTCATATTAAAGAGCTGTCTTCATATTAAAATAAACTTTTCGATCATCAGATAATGTGAAAAACTACCACCCAGCACAAAGAGGTGGAAAATTTCATGGAATCCAAACACGGATATTTTCAGTCTTTTGGATTTGGTTGCGTATATAATTGAACCTACAGAGTAGGAGATTCCACCTGCTAATAGCCATACGAAGCCTTGAATAGGCAGTGAATGGTAGAGGGGAACGATAAAGAATACCGCCATCCATCCCAGTATTAGATAAAAGGCTGTATAGAGCCATCTTGGTGCTGAAAACCAAACCAGCTTCATAATGATGCCAAGGACCGCTAGCCCCCAAACAACAGAAAGCAAGGTATAGCCCAGCACACCCTTTAGTGCAATCAGGCACACGGGCGTGTAAGTTCCAGCTATCAGTATGTATATCATAGAGTGGTCTACTCTTCTTAGGACTGCACTTACACGTTCTGAACTCGGTACCCAGTGGTAGACTGTCGAAGCCGTATAGAGTAGTATTAGGCTCACGCCAAATACGATTGCAGAAGCGACTTGAAGCTTGCTGCCATTTATAACACCCTTATAAGTCAGCCACACCAGCGCCGCAACGGATAGTAGGGCCCCCGCCAGATGGGTCAGTGCGTTGACCGGTTCTTTAATTCTCATATTCACTCCTCCTTTAACATTTTGAATGAAAGTAGTTTTCAATACTACCTGTGTCTACTATACGCCTTTTCCCCGCCCTTGTAAAGACATATAGTATTAAATACTACATTTGTTTTCATTGATAAATAAATCATAGTATAATGGAGCTAAGTGCACGATTTACATTGATATTTATCAGTAGCAAAGGAGAGTACAAGTGAGCTCAAAACTAGACGCTTTTTTCAAATATAAAGGCATTGAACTTGAAGAGATTCCTAAAATCCCACTCTATATGGATCAGCTGCTGGGCCTATTAGATACGTTTTTTTCTGACTTCAGGCGAGATGAAAATGAGAAAATCATGACGAAAACCATGGTCAACAACTATGTAAAGGCACGTGTCATTCAGCCGCCTGTTAAGAAGAAATATTCCAGAGAACAGCTTATGCTGCTCTCGCTTATCTACCAGCTTAAAAATATTTTAGCCATCAATGACATCAAAGGATTTTTTGATCTATATGATACACCTGATTTGGAGGAAGAAGAGCGTAATGCCAAAGTTGAAGCCTATTTTCAAATATATAACGCCCTTGAAGTTGAGCATATTAACACCCTCCAGCAGCGCTATCAGGACTTTCAAGCTACCATGGCCTCAGAAGATGACAAACGCGCCCTCATAGCACGTCTCCTTGTCGAATCAGACCTCAACAAGCGTCTTGCACTTCTCTTGATGGATGAAGAACTTACTGAGAATGATTAGATCACCACTTCTTAATTAAAAAAATCGCGACGCAAGGTTTAGAGTGCGTCGCGATTTCTATTTCCTCATATTTAGCTTATTGCTTTTACACTATGTGTATTTTACCTTAGCTTACCCCTCGTAGCGCTCCACAAACTCAAAACGCTCTTTATCCGGGCCTTCTATGAAGAGAATACGCGATTTCCCAACAATTCGGGGTTCCCCTACCAGCACTGCACCTTTTTCCTTTAGCACTTCAATTTTTGCATCCAGCGAATCTACTTTAAAGGCGATGTGTTCAACAGGCCCCATTTCACGGGCTATATTCGCTTCTTTGTAAATCAACTCAATAATGGTGCCATGAGCCTCTAAAAATACCAAGTTAGAGTCAGGATACTTATAATCTTTTAGAATCTTGCAGTCTAAGACCTCTGTATAAAACTTTTTAGATGCTTCAATATCTGTAACCTTAATGCCAATATGTCCAAACTTCATAACTGCCTCCTTAAACTCTATCGCGTCATAATTTCAGCCTTTTCATGCAAATTATAGCATATTCCATGCCTTTGATTACAATGGATTAAGTAATGCACATTTTTATTTGAATGACCCATTATAGGGTATATATCTAGTAAATTTCGACATTAAGCAAATGGGAGGGAGACCAGCTATGAAAAGCATTAAGACAAAAATACTTGCAGTTGTCATATTCAATATGATACTGGTCGCTGCGATTATCAGCGGTACAGCTTTTTACTCAATACTACGTGCCAATGATGCTCAGCTGACACAAATGGAACAGCAGCTCCGCGAAAGCTATGATTTACAGGTTAAAAATCAGGTAGAAATCATAGTTTCAGAGCTTGACGGTATTCACGAAATCTATCTGGAAGGTGTTATCACGGATGCAGAAGCCCGTGCACTTTCTGCCAATGTTATCCGAAGCGCTAAATATGGGGAGAGCGGCTACTTCTGGGCAGACACACTCGAAGGAGACAACGTTGTACTCCTTGGAAACAAAGATGTTGAAGGTACAAATCGTCTGGACCTTGAAGACTTTACAGGCAACAAGATCATCCAAAGTTTTATAGATATTGCAAAAGCCGATGGAGAAGGCTATGAAAACTACTATTTCCCAAGACCCGGCGAAGAAGAAGCCCTTCCAAAACGTGCTTATATCAAGCTCTATGAACCTTACGAATGGATCATTGGTACAGGGAATTATATTGATGATATAGACAATTTCATTGCTCAGGAAAAAGCGATTGCACAAGAAGAGTTTGCTAGAACAAGAAATCTTCTACTCGGTTTTATCCTGCTTTCCATCCTATTTGGTGGCATGGCTTCCCTTTTCATGAGCAACTCCATTACAAAACCGATCTTAAAGCTTTCAGAGCTTTTGGATAAAACAGCGAACCTAGACATTCGCAACGATGACAGTTATGACTATTTAGTGGATTATAACGATGAAACCGGTATTATAGCAAAAGCTGCCGCCAACCTACGACATGTACTGCGCAACATCATGGCTCAGCTAAAAGACGATTCAATACAGCTGAGCCACTCTTCTGATGAACTCGGTACCATCGTTCAACAGGGAAAAGAAGGTATTGAAGCCGTTGCACTCACCGTTGACGAATTTGCAAAAGGTGCCAGCGAGCAGGCATCTGACGCTCAAGTCGCCGCAGAAAACATGTCTTCACTGGCAAGTGAAATCAATGAAAGTGTCGAAAGCTCTCAGAGACTAAGAGAGTACACCGCAGAAGTCAGCAAGAATAATGATGAGGGCTTTGCCCTGATTCAGGAACTCACCGGTAAGTTCCAAGCAACCATTGAGTCCAATGATCACTTAAACACAAACGTCAATACGCTTTCAGTAAAATCTGCATCAATCGGCGAAATCACAAACGCCATTCAGAGTATTGCAGAACAAACCAACCTGCTTGCCCTCAATGCGGCTATTGAAGCCGCAAGAGCCGGTGAAGCCGGCAGAGGCTTCGCAGTCGTTGCTGATGAAATACGAAAACTTGCTGAACAGACCTCAAAGTCAACAGATCAGATCAACAACATTATCAGTGAGATACTCACAGAAATCAGTTCAACAACTGAAAACATGAGTATTGCAACAGAATCCATTCAGCTTTCAAGCAATGTGGTCTCTAAGCTTCAGTCTTCATTTGAAGCCATCGAAGTTTCAATGGAGTCAACCTTGTCACAGCTAGACAGTATTACATCAAGCATTCAAAATGTCAATGACAGCAAAGATACTGCAACCAACTCCATTCAAGGAATCTCTGCTATTACAGAAGAAAATGCAGCCTCCGCTGAAGAGATTGCAGCAACTATGGATACACAAACAGAGCTTATGTCTGGTATTCAGGCAAACTCAACGGAAGTGCTCTCTATTGCTGGCAAACTGGATGAAATCATTCAGCGCTTTAATCTTTAAGACCTCCCAACATCCCGTAGCCACAGATGCTTCTGCATCTGTTCCTGCGGGATTTCTCTATGCCACGTTATGAGGTATACTAACCTAAGAGGGAGGTTTTTATATGAATGCACTCATTTTTTTTGATATAAACGGCACACTTATTAAAAGAGACCACCGAACGGATATACCCTATAGCAGAGCCATCGATATTTGTCTGGGGCTATCAGACGGCATGAAAGGGGTTAATACCTCCGCACGCTCTGACAAAGATGTTTTTATGGAAGTCTTAGAAAATGCGGGAATCGAATTTAGCGAAGCACTCTGGCTAGATTTCTTAGGCGTATATGAAAAGCAGCTTCAGACTTTTAGCGCTACGGATGTCTGGCGTGAAAATGTCGATGCGGTTTCTTTTGTGAATGCACTTTCAAAATCAAGACATAAACTATCCATGATTACCGGGGAACTGCGTATTGGCGCTGCCTACAAGCTTAAGAAAATCGGCATTTGGGATGCTTTTGACACAGGCGGATTCGGCGAAGATGGACTCACACGCTTTGAAATTGCTGATGCAGCCATGAAGCAAGCGCTTGAGCGCTTTGGAAATGACTTTGACGCATTGTATGTCATTGGTGACACCCTTCTCGATATTAAAACGGCCCGTCACCTGGGTGCAAAAATCATTTCTATTGCAACGGGCTCAAACACTAAAGAGGAGCTTGCCGCGCTCTCGCCTGACTACCTGATTCAGTCCTTCGAAGAAATTGCCCACCTCTTCTTATAGCTATTTGTTCATCGTATTTATTGTTTTTCACAAACGGTCCATACGAAGTCGTTTTGGGCGCCCACCTAAAATATGCCAGATTATTAAGTACATAAAAAACCGGGGTGGTACAATGACTTTGTACCACCCTGGCTATTTCGCGTACACCTGGTCTAATCTTGCAGCTGTGCAATGATTTCTTTTAAAATTTCTTCTTCTTTGTCATTTTCAACCTGACATGTTCCTGCGTTTCGGTGGCCACCACCGCCATATTTAAGCATCAGTTCACCAATATTCGCCTCTGATGATCGGTCAAAAATCGACTTACCCACTGTAAATACAGTATTTTGCTTCTTAAGACCCCAAATCACCTGAATGGACACATTCGATTCAGGGAAGAGGGCATATTTCATAAAGCGGTTCCCCGGCTGAATGACATCTTCATCTTTTAACCGTACAACAAGTACATTGCCATGCATTTCGCCGCAGGTCTGAATTTGTTCCTTAAAGGCTTCTTCGTGATCGAAGTATAGCTCAACACGTTCCTTAACATCGGGCAGCTCAAGAATATCTTCAATATCATGGTCTGTACAATACTCAATGAGCTCCATCATCAAACTGTAATTGGATATTCTGAAGTTTCTAAAGCGTCCAAGCCCAGTTCTTGCATCCATGAGAAAACTTAGAAGCTCCCAGCCCTTGGGAGTCAGAACATCTTCTTTAGAAAACTGGGCTGAATCCGCCTTATCTACAGCAGCCATCATTTCATCCCACTTCGGTGGAAAAACTGTTCTTCCGCCAAAGTGGTTATAAACCACACGTGCTGCGGATGGCGCCTTTGGATCAATGATATGGTTTTCTTTACGCTCCTTGTTGCGTATGGTTTCACTTAAATGGTGATCAAATGCTAAGTAAACCCCCTCCACATAGGGAAGATTGGTCGTAATATCCTTATCTGAAACAGGGATTGTACCGTCCTGCATATCCTTAGGATGCACAAACTTTATATCATCTATCAAATCCAGCTTTTTTAGCAAAACTGCACATACGAGCCCATCAAAATCACTGCGTGTTACCAACCTGTATTTATCTGTCATGACATCCTCCTTCAAACTCACCGGTTTAGATTCTCTTTCATTTATACCTATTTCACACTCAGAGTATCATTTTTAAATCGGATTCTCTAAGATATTTGCTGGGAACCCCCTTGGGCTTGAAATGTTTTATACGCGCCCCCATACACACTGCATCTTATCTCAAGCTCAGCACTACAGGACAGTGGTCACTGCCAAGTGTATTCATATGTATATCTGCATCTTGCAGCTGATCAGTGAAACGCTCTGATACAAGAAAATAGTCTATTCTCCACCCTATATTGTTGTCTCTAGCACTTCCCATATAGGACCACCAAGAGTACATGTCTTCCTTGTCCGGGTAAAAGTGTCTGAATGTGTCTACAAAACCTGCTTCAAGCAGCTGAGTCATTTTCCCACGTTCTTGGTCTGTAAATCCCGCATTCTCTCTATTTGTTTTATCATTTTTAAGGTCGATTTCAGTATGGGCAACATTCAGGTCGCCGCAAACAATGACAGGCTTCTTTTCATCCAGCGCCAGTAGATAGTCTCTAAAGTCATCTTCCCATACTTGTCTGTAATCCAGACGTTCAAGTCCCCGCTTGGAATTTGGTGTATACACCGTCACCATGTAAAAGGCATCAAACTCCAGTGTTATGACACGCCCTTCCTGATCATGCTCTTCAATCCCCATACCATACATGACTGAAATAGGTTCTGCCTTTGTAAAAATCGCCGTTCCAGAGTATCCTTTTTTTACAGCTGCATTCCAGTACTGGTGGTAACCTTCTAATTCAAGCTCAACTTGTCCAAGCTGGCACTTGGTTTCCTGAATGCAAAAGATATCGGCATCCATTTCCTCGAAATAGTCCATAAAGCCTTTTTTAAGGGCTGCCCGAATGCCATTCACATTCCACGATATCAGTTTCATGGCGATGCTCCTTTCTGAGTTTTCTATGATTACAGCATAGTATCTGCTAAGTTCATTCTTTATACCATTATATCAGTTTTAAGTCTAAATTTTACTGATATCCCCACCAAAAAACTGCTTATACCACATTAAATAAATCGCCAAAATAAGATAAATCCAGCAGATACAGGGCATGTAAACCACGCCTTGTCTGCTGGATTCTTATATACTGCTTTTTAGCTTATTCATTCACGCAAGGGTCTGATACACGTACTCAATACTATCCATAAATTTTCTTGATAATACTGGCCGCCATTTCCTTAGAAATGGTTTCCTGTGGCCCAATGCCTCGCTCGCCGACTGTAATGATTCCCAGTTCAATCATTAGGGCAACTTCATCGGTAGCCCACTCAGCGACTTCTGTTCCATCACGATAGTCTGTAATTTGGGCGGTGAGATCATCGTTCAGTTTCTTATCGTCATAGGCTACCATGGCATTTGAAAGAATGACCATCATCTGCTCTTTGGTAATATTGCCCTCCGGATCGAAGGTGGTCTCTGAATTGCCTGAAATGATTCCTTTATCATAAGCTGAGGCAATTTCATCATAATGTCCCGATGCCAGATCAATATCTTCAAATGGTGCTGCTGCTTCTTCATTTGTGAGACCATATGCACGGGTTACCCAAACGGTGAATTCTTCACGGGTTACCGCCTCTTCTGGATTGAAGGTATCTTCTTCATCAATAATGCCCTTGCCAAGAAGTTCATTGATTTCAGCCTTGGCCCAAGAGCTTTCCACATCATTAAAAGACTTGTTGGACTGCATTACGGTATACTGACTGAGCGAAATACGGTTCGTCGAAACCGTATTGGTAATAGGATCATACACACCGCCGACGGGCTCCCATACACCTGTTTCTTCATTGAGTTTAAACACACTCACCCTTGATGGGTTGTATTGTTCATCAAAGAATTCGAATTGACCCAAGTCAAAGGCCAGCTCTACTGGTTCGTCCAAAATTTTCTTTTCTTCTCCTCCCACTAAAATTTCAACATCTGTTGTGTACCCTGATTTAAAAGTTAAGCTTTCCTGCTGAGCTGTAAAAGCTTGGTCTTCAAATCCCATGTCCACGACAATTTCATGACCTGCGCCAAGAGGGGCATCAAAAACTTCTTTTTCAACTTTAAGTTTTGTTCCGCCAACTTTTACCCCCACCTTGCCGACCCCTGCATCTTTTAATTTCTCTACAAGGTCTGCGCTTAGGGGTACCTCTACTTTATCTGCAACACGATCGGACTTGAGGGTAACTTCCATATCGAACTGACGGACATTTTCACTGCCGTAATAGGCATCAAAGGCACCTGTTACCGCATCATATGCCGATTTTGTCTTTTGAATTTCTGTTTCAAGTGAAGCTGGATCAAATTTGACCTGTGCTTTTTCTGCATCCATGACAACATCTGAAGCCGGTTTTACTTCCCCGATTTTTCCAATAACACTCTTGGCAAAATCTGAAACGGTCACATTCATTTCTACCGTTTTCTGAGCACCAGATGCCTGCACGCTTTCAATGTTTCCCAGGAAATCAGAAGTGACCTTGGTGAGGGTCTGGGTATCTTCAATTTTCTGGATAGATTTTGAAAGCACTTCTGTCATTTCAACGAGTTTTTTCTCAACAAACTCTGTATTTGCTGGATCTTTCACAGCCGTTTCCAGCGCCTGTGCCGTATTGATATAGGTATCTAAAGCAGGCACAAGAAGCGCCTCATTTTCAATGTTTTCAATATTGGCTTCCAGAACCTTAAAGGCCTTCTGTGCATCTTCAATAACAAGTGGCTGTGTTTGATCCTTTAACTGATTACTCAAATTTTCCGCAGTATCTGTAATATTCTGGTTGGACTCAAGCTCTGAAACCGTAGTCATATCCAGCGCCTCATCAATTGGATAAACACTGACTTTGAGCTCAGGATTATCCAGCGCGGAATTCAATGTATAGGCGATGACAAAATTGCCTTCAATAGGTGTATAGCTTACACTGATATCTGTCATATAACCCGCTTCTTTCTCAAGTAATACGGGTTCTTCTTCCATAAGGGCGCCATCTGCGGTCAGCTCCTGAGCATAGAGCACACCTTCACCACCTACATCTTCAGTCCAAACAACCAGGAGGTTTCCTGTATCCTTATTCACCGTTACATCCAGCGTATTGGGTTCGTCTAAAAGATTGGTTGTAAACTCCACAAGCGATGCGTTCTCGTGAACAAATTTCCCGAGCAGGGCATATTTGGAGCCTGTGTCACGCACCCAAACTGCATAAGTGTCTTCCGCATAATCGCTGTATACAAGTCGGGGTTCACTTAAGTCAGTGAGTCCCGGTACCACTGCATCCTGCATTTGAACTTGACCTTCTTCAGATACTTCAAGAACCGCGAGAATTGGGTCGGCCCCCCAAAATTCTACCGCCACATTAAAGACTTCCTCGTTGGGATCATAGAGTACGTCAAATGAGTCTAAGTCTGCATCATATGGGCCATAGGCCACTTCAACCGGCGTGGTCAGCTGGGTGTCTACCATAACCCCATTTAGCTGGGTTTCAAAATCATCACGCATATTCCACGTAATCAGATACATCCCCGTCTCTTCACTGTAGGCCGCCTTAGGTGTATCATGTGATTCATTAAAGCCCGGCTCTGTGTCAAAGGTGGCAATATCAGTGACTTTATTTCCATTCATGTCTAAAACCACACCATGAATCCGCCTTGCTGTACTAATGCCATCATTCCAAACAACCAAAAACTGGTCTTCGTCCGGATTATAGATTACATGTGGATTCTCTGGCATGCTAAGCGACAAAGTTGCAATGGTAAAATCGCCGCCAATTTTTCTGCCCTCTGTGTCAAGAAACTGACCCCTTAGGGCACTTGCCAGTGCGAAGTCATTGTAGTCCTGATACACGACCAGTATTTTTTGCTCACTTTCTGAATAGGTCGAAGCCGTACTGTATACACCTGTTAACTGACGCTCCGCCCCCGGCGCCGCAAATGCAGCCGGTGCTGACATCATCAGTAAAAACAGAACCATCATAAAGGCACTTGCCCGTCTTAATTTGCCTTTTGCATGAATATCCATATTCAACCTCCTTAACATCCCTCATGTATCCTCACACGCTTCATATAGCCCCTTTTATTCGGTTCATGCTAAGTAATTCTAAATATCCATCCGTCTTAAATAATCTTCTGAAAGATACGGACTAATTTGTTCAAAAATGCGCGCCTTCATCTCTCCTGTTAATGTTCCCTCTTCTGTGAGGGCATCTGTGTCCATGTCAATTCTCACTTTATGGCATAGGTCGAACTGTTCAAACCACTGCTCATAGTTGCGCCGTAAGTCTTGCATATAATCCCTTGGAATCATATCCGCTTCCGTTGACCGGTCACGTATCTGGATGCGGCGCATTGCTGTATCAATGCTGACGTCTATATAGATCAGAAGTTCAGGCGGATGGACATGCATGAGCATATTGTTCAGCAGGTCCCTATAAATTCGGAACTCGTCTGATGTCATTTGTCCTCTGTCATGTATGGTTTTAGCAAATATCTCATCACCATAAATGGACCGGTCGAAAATAGCCGCGTCCCCTGTCTGATCTACTTTTTTTATGTCATTGAATCGGTCATTGAGAAACATCACCTGAATAATGGCACTCCACCTGCTCTGATCCGCGTAAAATCGGTCCAGCATACGTTGTGCCAGTCGTCCCCTTCCATCGTCAACCAACTCCTCATAAACAGGAATTCCAAATGATTCACTTAGAAACTTCGCAACGGTACTCTTTCCAGCTCCAATGATTCCATCTACTACTATGGCCATGTTTTTAACTGCTCCTTTACCGATGTATCGCTCAACCTCTGTTGAAATAAATTCAGACATGCCAAACCTCAATCTTCACCCATGACTATTATGTCACCAAATATCTTTATGATATAAGCAACGCCTCTGAAAGTGCATCTTCTCATTCATTTTGACACCTTATTGTTGTGTACCTTTTTTATATACCCAGTTCAGCGGTCGTCCTAATCTATATGGCAAAAGAAATGGTCTTTTCCTTCTAAATCAACATAGAAAAAATCCAGCCTAGAGTCTCCTCTTCACTGGATTTAAGATATCCCCCACTTCATACAATTTGTTTTAAGATGGTAGGGATCTGTATTCTTTTTTGAGATCTACAGAAGGCCATGTATTTGCAAAATCCTGTATTGTACGATCTAAGTCCTTTGTATCTTCTTTGGATGATTTCTCACGATTTACTTTCGCTTCTGCTTGGGCATCTGCAATCTTCCTAGATATAAAAAGGCCCGATTCAGATTTGAACCGGGCCTTTATCTTACCTGCTTGCTACTGAACATCATTCTTTTCTTGAAGTTCACTGATGACTCCCCAATCAAGGGTGCCTGACTCATCGAGTTCTTCAATTTCATTCTTGATTTCCAGCATCCGGTCATCTAACAAGGTAATCATATTTGCGCAGACTTTCAGCTGATCTGTAATGTCTTTTGGTGCCTTATTCCGATATTTATAGTATATTTTATGTTCCAGACTCGCCCAAAAGTCCATTGCTATGGTGCGAATTTGGATTTCAATGCGTGTAGGTACAACGCCACTGCTTAGGAATACTGGAATTTCAACATGAACATGCATGCTCTTGTATCCGTTGGGTTTTGGATTTTCTATATAATCTTTGACTTCGATTATACGCACATCATTTTGTCTTTCGAGAAGATCATAAACCTTATATATATCTGAAGTAAAGGCACATATAACACGAATGCCCGCGATATCGTAAATATGTTTACGCGCGTTCTCAATCGTTGGTTCAAACCCGTATCTAACAAGCTTATCCATAATACTCGCAGGTTTTTTAACCCGGGACTTGATATGCTCAATAGGATTGTAGTCGTGGATACTTCTGAATTCCTCATCCAAGATTTGAAGCTTGGTATTGACCTCTTCTACAGCAAACTTATGCACCAGCAGCAGGTCACGCCACGGTTTCATATCTTTGGTGTCAAATTCTTCGTACATATTTTTCTCCTCACTTAAAGTCACTATCTATATCATATAGTCAACAGCCTCCTATTTCAATAGAGGGACGAATAAAGTTTTAAAATCTGTACAATATGCGCGCGAAAATGCGTACGCAAGATATTTGACAATTTTCAACTGCCTACGATAGCTAGACTGTAAGTTGCTTGTATGATTTTGTAGGTTTACGCAGTGCCTAGGGCAATTTTAAATTGCCCACGTCGCTTGCACTTTTTCATGCTGGTCTTTGCTTAAGACGCAAAAAACACCCCATCAGCGATGGGGTGTTTGAACGTTTATGCTTTAATTATAGAGCAGTTACGTTTTCAGCTTGAGGACCTTTAGGACCTTCAGCTAGTTCGAAAGATACTTTTTCGCCTTCTTCAAGCGTCTTGTAACCATCTTTGTTGATTTGTGAGAAGTGTACGAATACATCGTTACCATCTTCAGAAGTGATGAAACCGTAACCTTTTTCTGCGTTAAACCATTTTACTGTACCGTTCATAGTGGTATTCCTCCGATTCAAATAATTTACTTTCTATAATTCATAGCAAAATATTGACGAATAAAACTTTCGAAAGGATACCTGACAATCTATAAATTAGGAACAAGTACGTTTCTAACGATTTTATTGCAAACTTTTGATTCTGAATTACTCTACTATTTCATATTAACACTAAAAATATTTGAATGCAAGTAATTAAGGTTTCTTTTGCCTGAATTCTTTGATATACTATGTGATTGATTATCATGAGCGCTGGGTAATTTAACAGTGCTTTCATTCTACTGCTTATATGAAGGATAAAAAATATGACTGCTTTTAGCGATATGAAACTCAGCCCCGCCCGTATAGACACCTTACGGAAACAGGGCATAAAAAAACCTACTGAAATACAGATGCGTGCCATCCCAGAAATTCTAGCAGGCCGCGATATTATTGCGCAGTCTCAAACCGGCACAGGCAAGACTCTTGCATTTTTGCTGCCTATTTTTGAAATGATAGAGGCAGGTGACAGACACATTCAGGGTCTGATTATTACCCCCACACGGGAGCTTGCACTTCAAATTACAGAGGTGGCAAAAATGCTCAATGCGGATGAGGCCCTCGGTGTACTTGCCCTATACGGTGGACAGGACATTCAAAAGCAACTTCGCAAATTGAACCGCGGCGTTCATCTGATTATCGCTACACCGGGACGTCTGCTCGACCATATGGACCGAGAAAGTTCTGATTTTTCTCACCTCAAAACACTGGTACTCGATGAAGCAGATCAAATGCTCCACCTTGGCTTTAGACCCGAGGTCGACATGATTATGCGTATGACCCCTAAGAAAAAGCAAGTTCTTTGTTTTTCTGCAACGCTGGACAGCAAGGTGAAAAAAATAGCCTATCGCAACATGACTGACCCGGTTGAGATGAGTGCACAAAAGAAAACCGTAACACTTGAAGCTATCGATCAGCTCATTGTAAAAACCACAGACCGCAATAAAAAAGCAGACCTTATCGAAAAACTTGAAGGGGACAGGCCCTTCATGGCGATCATTTTCTGTAGAACCAAACGCCGTGTCAATGCGCTGGATCTTGCCCTGAGTCAGAGTGGCTACAACTGTGAAAAGCTTCACGGCGATTTGACCCAGAAAAAACGCGAACGCATTATGAAAGCTTTTAGAGACTTAAAAATACAGTATCTGATTGCAACGGATGTTGCTGCACGTGGTCTTGACATCAGCGGGGTCACACATATCTACAATTACGATATGCCTGAAACACCTGAAATCTATATTCACCGAATCGGACGTACAGGCCGTGCGGGCGAAACTGGAAAGGCCACTACATTTGTCACTCCAAGCGACGAGGAAATTCTTGAGGCCATCGAGTCCCAAACGCGCCAAAAGCTTGATGTAGAGTTTATTTCTACAAAGGACTCAATTTATGCACAAATGTGTCAAAAAAAAGAGCGCTAGTTGCTTTTTAATTCAACTATTTTTTTAACAGTTCAAATAATACTTTAAATCCAAGCTTCTTTTCTATATAATGAAAGAGAACTTTATCTGTATTTCTAATATATCGAAAGGGGTCTTTCTATGAAAAAAGGAGATCTATTATGGGGCGGCGGTCTACTGGCAGTCATTGCTTTTCTAACGCTACCCGCTACACACAATATTTTTGTCAGTGCATCTTCAAGCCATCCTTTGATTATGGCCTTCATCAAATTCTTTGTTCTTGGAACAATGGGTGAAGTCCTAGGGGGAAGAATTGTTGCAGGCGATTGGCATCGTCCAACAGGGCTGCTTTTAAGAGCACTTGTTTGGGGATTCCTCGGCATTTTCATCGCACTCGCATTCACGATTTTCTCAACTGGCGTTACAGCCCTGATCACTAAAGGACTCTTGCCTATGTTCACTGAAGGAACACTCGGGGCAAAAGTGCTCACTGCATTTTTTATCAGTGCCTTTATGAATGCCATCTTTGCACCAACCATGATGGGCTTTCACAAGATTACCGACACCTATATCGACCTGTCTGGCGGACAGCTTGGAAAGCTTTCAAGTGTTCCTGTCTCTGATGTAATCAGTGCCATTGACTTTCAAGGTCTGGTCGGATTTGTCTACTTCAAGACCATTCCGCTATTCTGGATTCCGGCTCACACTATTACTTTCCTGATGCCGCCAGTATACCGCGTTCTTATGGCTGCCTTCCTAGGCATCGCCCTAGGCGCGATTCTTGGATTTGCTAAAAAGCGTAAAACCGCTTAAAACATTTATACTCACATAAAAAGCCTATGCTCCGCAGTTTTGGAGCATAGGCTTTTTTCATCTTGGCTACAAGATGACAGACTGTATAAAACTTCGGAAGACAAGGCGCAGATTAAATCCACACTGTGAGCGTACCTATGTACGTGATCAGGGTGGATTTTGTCTTGCAACGCTGTATTACGGTGTTTTATACAGTCTAAAAGCCTATGCTCCGCAGTTTTGAAGCATAGGCTTTTTTCATCTTGGCTACAAGATGACAGACTGTATAAAACTTCGGAAGACAAGGCGCAGATTAAATCCACACTGTGAGCGTACCTCTGTACGTGATCAGGGTGGATTTTGTCTTGCAACGCTGTATTACGGTGTTTTATACAGTCTAAAAGCCTATGCTCCGCAGTTTTGGAACATAGGCTTTTTTCATTGGTTCTTATTATAAATCTAAGTCGTCATATGGGACAACTTAAATAGAGGGGCTATTTTACCAGCATCAAATCAACTGGAACATAAGCATCTACGCTCTCACCCATAATAACCTTCAGTGCACTTTCAACACCCAGGCTACCAATCATAGCTGGCTGTTGTGCTACTGTTGCAGCAAGTTCGCCTGCTTCTACTGATTTAACCGCATCATCTGTTGCGTCAAATCCGACAATTTTGATGTCTTTACCAGCAGCTTGAACTGCTTTAAGCGCACCCAGTGCCATTTCATCGTTATGTGCAAATACTGCATCGATTTCTGGCTGTGCCTGAAGGATATTTTCCATTACTGAAAGACCCTTTGTTCTATCAAAATCGGCAACCTGACGTGCTACCACTTCAATGTCCTTGCCTTCTAGTGCTTTGTTAAAGCCCTCGCCACGGTCTCTTGCTGCTGATGTACCTGCAATACCCTCCAGCTCAACAACTTTACCGCTGCCGCCCAGAAGCTCAACAACAAACTCGCCAGCCATCATGCCCCCGGCTACGTTATCTGAAGCGATATGTGTTGCCACTTCTCCTGCATTTGCGCCACGGTCCAGTGTAAGAACTGGAACGCCTTTGCTGTTTGCCATCTTGATGGCATTTACAACAGCGTCTGAATCTGTTGGATTAATCATGATTGCACTGACGTCTTGTGTCAGCAGGTCTTCCATATTTGCAAGCTCTTTAGCTGGGTCATTTTGAGAATCCAGAACGATCAGCTCCAGGTTCATTTCTTCTGCCTTCGCTTCTGCGCCTTCTTTAAGTGTTACGAAGAATGGGTTGTTCAGTGTCGAAACCACTAGACCCACTTTCTCGCCGTTGCCCATTAGGACTGCTGCTTCTTCAGCAGGTGCTGAATCTTGAGAAATCAGCTTAAGGTCAACTGGAATAGAGGCTTCTACCGTTTTACCATCAATTGTATCCTTTGCTGCCATAACACCCAGTGAGCCAATTTTATCTGGCTGCTGTGCTACTGTCGCTGCCATTTGTCCAGCTTCAACAGCTTTAACCGCATCGTCTGTTGCATCAAATCCGACAACTAGAATATCTCTGCCTGAAGACTCAATTGCAGTTACTGCACCCAGTGCCATTTCATCGTTATGTGCAAAAACCGCATCAATTTCTGGCTGTGCCTGAAGAATGTTCTCCATTACAGCGAGGCCCTTTGTTCTATCAAAATCAGCGACCTGACGCGCAACCACTTCGATATCTGTTGCATCCATGGCTTGATTGAAGCCCTGTCCACGATCACGTGCTGCCGATGTACCTGCAATACCTTCTAGCTCAACAGCCTTACCGCTTCCACCAAGCATTTTAGCTATGTACTCGCCGGCCATAACGCCACCTGAAACATTATCAGAAGCAATATGTGTTACGACTTCACCTGCATTGGCACCACGGTCTAGCGTAATAACTGGTACAGATTTTTCATTTGCCATCTTGATGGCATTTCCGACTGCGTCTGAATCCGTTGGATTAATCATAATGACATCCACACCTTGAGTTAGTAAATCTTCCATGTTTGCCAGCTCTTTTGCCGGATCATTTTGTGAGTCTAGTACAATCAGTTCCAGACCATCTGCCTGAGCCTGCTTCACAGCACCATCCTTAAGCGCCACGAAAAATGGGTTGTTGAGTGTTGAAACGACTAGGCCTACCTTACCACTTGCCGCTTCTTGTTCTGCTGCAGGTGTCTGCTCTTCTTCCGCTGGCGCCGCGCAACCTGCAAGCGTCCCCAGAATCATGACCATAACCATTAGCAATGACATAAACTTTTTCATTTAAATCCTCCTCCTCTTTCTATCTATTTCTCTTTTTGATCCAATAACACCGCAATGAGTATCACGAGTCCCTTCGCCAGCTGCTGATAGTATGATGTTACATTCAGCAAATTCAATGCGTTGTTAAGAATACCAATAATGAGCGCACCAACAATAGTTCCAATAACTGATCCGACGCCGCCTGCAAGCGATGTTCCTCCGAGAACAACTGCAGCGATGGCATCGAGCTCATACCCTGTCCCAGCTGTTGGCTGAGCTGAAGACAGTCTAGAGGTAATAATCATGCCGCCAGCTGCTGCCATAGCGCCACTCATACCATATACGAAAAGCTTAACCCGGTGTACACTGACACCCGAGAGCTGTGTAGCTTCTTCATTGCCACCTGTTGAATAGACATAACGCCCAATGGTTGTATGCTTCAAAATAAAGTAACATACCCCAAAGACTACTGCCATAATGATGATGGGGTTCGGAATGCCAAATAAGTATCCGTTTCCAAGCTTTGAAAACATCTCTGCATTAGCCTCATAGCCTGCACTGATTGGCTTTCCGTCTGTGAAAACAAGGGTTGCGCCTCTAAAAATAGTCATGGTTGCTAGTGTGACAATGAAGGGCTGCAGTTTGCCTTTTGAAATGACAAAGCCGTTCGCGACACCAATACCCACACCAACTGCCAGTGCGGCTACAATTGCAACAAAAGCCGAAGCACCTCCTGCGAGTAGGTAGGCAGATACCGCACCACTAATCGCAAGAATAGACCCTACAGACAGGTCGATGCCACCTGTTAGAATAACAAATGTCACCCCTGCTGCTATAATTGCATTGACTGATGACTGTCTGAACACATTGAACATGTTCGACCATGTCATAAATCGGTCACTCATAAAAGAAATGATGATTGAAAACGCTACGAGGCCTATTACGGACTGAAAACGGCCCAACTGTTCTTTGACACTTTGTTTCATGTTTACTCCCTTCCCAAACCAACTGCTAGTCTCATAATACGTTCCTGATCGGCGCCATCTCTATGAATCACACCCGATACAGTTCCTTCATGCATGACCATGATTCGGTCACACATCCCCAGCAGTTCTGGTATCTCTGATGAAATCATCAAGATGGCCATGCCTTTTTCCTTAAAAATATTCATCAAATCATAGATTTCTTTTTTTGCCCCAACATCTACCCCACGTGTCGGCTCATCGAGTATAAGAACCTTAGGCTCTGTCATTAGGCTCTTAGAAATACTCACCTTTTGCTGGTTTCCTCCAGAGAGGAACTTGACGCGCTGTGAAAGTGATGGGGTTTTAATGGACAATTGCTTTACAAAGTCATCTGCAATTTCCATTTCCAGCTTGTGGTTGATGACCCCCGTTTGCGCAATACGTTTTAGGGAGGACATAGACATGTTTTCGCGTACGGACATGCCTAGGATGAGCCCATCTTTTTTTCTATCTTCAGAAACATAGGTAATGCCAGATTCGATTGCCTGCTTTTCATTTTTGAACTGAACAGGCTTGCCTTCTAGATTCACCTTTCCAGATCTCACAGGATAATGCCCAAAAATTGTCTTGGCAAGTTCAGTTCTACCCGCACCCATCAAACCTGCGATACCAAGGATTTCACCAGCTTTTATTTCAAAATTCACATCATGCACAAAAGTATTTTCAAGGGCCTTTACTTCAAGCACCACCCTCCCGGTATTGGTGTCCACGTACGGGTACTGCTCTTCGAGTTTTCGACCCACCATGAGTTCAATCAGCATGTCTTCGTTGATTTCAGATACTGATTTTTCAGCAATGAACTGACCATCTCTAAGGACTGTCACATCATCACAAATTTCGAAAATCTCTTTGAGTCTGTGGGATATATACACAATGCTCTTGCCTTCGGCCTTGAGCTCTCGTATGACCTTGAACAGCGCCTCTGTCTCCTGATCCGTCAGGGCATCTGTGGGTTCATCCATAATAATCAGTTCTGCATCGAGGGATAGGGCTTTGGCAATTTCAAACATCTGCTTATTGCCGATTGAAAAATGCTTCACTTTTTTGCCAGGGTCAATATCGATGCCTAAATTATCGAGCAGTGCCTTTGACTGTGCCATCAGGGCTGACCAGTTGATGATGCCAAACCCCTTTTTCGGCTCCCGTCCAAGAAAGATATTTTCTCCAATAGACATGTCCTCAATGAGGTTTAACTCCTGATGTATAATTGCTATTCCAAGCTCCTGAGCATCCTTTGGGCCTTTCATATCTGCTTCTTTGCCCTTGTAAAGAATAGTGCCTTCTGTTTTGGTATAAACGCCCGAAAGAATTTTCATCAGGGTCGATTTTCCAGCACCATTTTCTCCAAGGAGCGCCATTACGTGTCCCTCGTAGACGTTCAAATGTACATTATCAAGCGCTTTGACACCCGGAAAGGTCTTGGTAACATGCTTCATTTCAAGTAATTTATTTCGCATCTTGCCACATCCTTTAGAATATTACGCCTGATTTTAAAATTACATTTGCATAAGGCGTGCATTCACCCGTACGAATGACAGCCTTAACCCGCTTGGTCTTTTCCTTGAACAGTTCATGGGGTACAAACTCTGCACGGACGTCTTTAAGCAGTTCTTCAACTTGGCCCGCAACATCTGGGTTCATTGTCTGAATTTCTTCTGCCAGAACATAGCCTTCGCACTCAAAAACCTCAAGCAGGGTTTCCAGCACTTCTATAAATCCAGGTACACCTTCCTTCAAGGCTATATCAATGCGCTGAACACCTTCTGGAATTGGAAGACCCGCATCCCCAATGGCAATTTCATCCGTATGTCCCATTTTACTTATGACTTCGATTATTTCTGCATTGAGCAGAGAACCGCCCTTCATCATTTCCGCTTCACTCCTTTAAAACTCTCAACTTCTGCAAGCGTTGGCAACGAACTCTGCGCCCCGTGTTTGGTTACTGTTACGGCACCAACCTTCATTGCAAATGCCATGGCTTCTTCTATATCCGCACCTCTTGAAAGTGCTGTGAGCAGGCCGCCGATGAAGCTATCTCCTGCAGCGGTTGTATCAACCGCATCAACCTTATATCCACTCATGTAGTGTCTCTTGCCTTCATGGTTCAAATAAAGGGCGCCCTCTTTTCCAAGGGTGATAATCAGCTCTTTGACTCCCAGTTCAAATAAAAGCTTGGAACCCTTTCCAAGGCCTTCTTCAGATTCTGCACTGTGACCTGTCAAAATTTCAAACTCCGTTTCATTTGGAACAAGCACATCCACATTTGAAATAAGCGCCGGCGAGAGGACTTGCGCGGGTGCAGTGTTTAAAACGGTCATCAGTCCCATTTCTCTTGCTTTTGAAAAAGCTGCTTCAATGGTTTCGATTGGGGTTTCAAGTTGACCCAGCAATATATCTTTGCCTGCCAAATCCCTTTGTAAAACGTTTTCAGGCTGCATTGAAAAATTAGCGCCTGGAATCACCACAATGGAATTGTCACCATCATCATTGACCATAATAAGCGCTGTGCCCGTTGGTGCCTCATCTGTGTATAGAACCCCCGCGCCGTCAACACCGTTCTTTTCAAGCGCATCTTTTAGCTTCTTGCCAAAGTCGTCCTTACCCACGCGCCCAATCATGGATACATGTCCGCCCAGTTTGCCAATGGCAACGGCCTGATTGGCCCCCTTGCCACCGGGAATTTCATTAAATCCATCTCCAAGAACGGTCTCACCAACCTTGGGTGTTTTATGTACACGCGTCACCAAGTCCATGTTCAAGCTACCCAGTACAACAATTTTCTTCATGATGTACACTCCCCTCTGCGTAAGTTCCTATTTAAAATTTACGCTGTAAACCAGTATTTAAAATAGGTTAAACGTTTAACCTTTCAAAAAAATATATCTATCTGGGTACGTTTTCGTACCCAGTTTCTAACGCGTCGTCCCCCGTACAATCAAATGTGTTTTGAGCGGACTCAGCGCGGGCGTATCATTATCGCCTTGAATCATGCCGATCAGGAGTTTTCCTGCCTGATAGCCCATTTCATAATTAGGCTGCTTAACCGTTGTCAGCTCTGGACTGACCATCTGTGCCATATAAATATCATCATACCCAATAAGACCAACTGTATTCGGTACATCCACACCATGATGATGTAGTGCCTTTAATGCGCCGAGTGCAATCAAATCATTTCCGCAAAAAATGCCGTCAAAATCAACCTGATGCTCCACTAGCTTATTAACGCCCTGAACGCCCCATTCACCCGTGTAGGTGCCTGAAAGCAAATGCCCACTCGGCGGTGTAAGACCTTTTTCTTCATGTGCCCTTAAGTAGCCCCGGTATCTTTGCTGGGCCGGCTTTGAAGTCATAGGTCCTGAAATATGATAAATTTTATGGTAGCCACGTTCCAGCATATAGGTCACAGCTTCAAATGCACCGTCCTCATTATCGACCACGATTTTTCGCTGACTTTTATGCCCATCTATATCACGATCAACCGTAATGACGGGAATACGAACACGCTTCAAGGCCGTTCCAACCTCTGTTCGACTGCTTGAAGCGGTAAAAATAATGCCGTCGACCATTTTCTCCTGGAGCATGTCAATGTAGGCATCTTCCTTCTCAAGACTATTGTCTGAATTGCATAGAATCAGCGTATAGCCTTCCTTGTTTGCCACATCTTCAACCCCTCTTGCCAGCTCTGGAAAGAAAGGATTGGTTATGTCAGGAATAATCAACCCAAGTGTTTTGGTCTTTTTTGTGACCATTGAACTTGCAATCCTATTCGGTACGTATCCCGATGTTTCTATAATGTCCATAACACGCGCACGTGTTGCGGCGGATATTTTCTCGTCTTTGCCATTGACAACCTTTGAAACCGTTGCAGTAGATACATCAGCCAGCCGTGCAATGTCCTTAATTGTCACTTTCAATCGAATTTCACCGTCCTAGGTTAAACGTTTACCTTGATTATAGCAAGAACTTTACTCTTGTCAAATATAAAAATAAATTCATACATGAAAACAGCCTGTCGACAAGACTCGACAGGCTGTTACAATAAGACTTTCGTGATTTTTCTAAAAAATCCTCATATTATTCACACACGGCCTACTGATTCACACTGTATACAATATATCCAGCCGTTTGAGCTGGAAAACTCATTGTGGTCACCAGGGGCGATGCCACATGGACATAGGCGCCAATTTCCACATCGGTATTATAGTAAGTGTAAGCATTTGATGTATGCACAATCGTAATTTCATTCATTTCAGCAGAGTCTTTACTTGTACTCAGCGTCAAGGTCTGGGTGCCTGTCTCATCATAGCGGATATCGGCAATATAGCCTGTATGAATGACCGCTTCATAATCTGAAAGAATCAGATTGCCTTCTTCAACACGCGTGTTAATGCCCAGTATTTCAACCAAAAACTCAGCTGGTACATAAACATTGCCCCCTAAATCAAGCGGTGGGCTACTCAGCTTTACTGGTGCCATACGGTTCTTTGTGTAGGCATTCTTTCCCACCGTAATCGCTGTCCACTGGGCCCCTTTTCTAATCTCAAGACGGTCTGTATTCACGTCTCTTTCAATTGTATAGCCAAGCGCTTCTAAAACCGCTTTTACTGGAACCAGTTTTACGCCATTAAACTGCGTTACTGTAAGCGTCTCACTAATCACTTCGTCATTGTACATGAGTGAACCATTATAGTACTGCTTAATAGCAGTTGAGTC
The DNA here is from genome assembly GCA_963676345.2 of uncultured Acidaminobacter sp. GTDB lineage: Bacteria > Bacillota > Clostridia > Peptostreptococcales > Acidaminobacteraceae. The sequence continues at coordinate 12,797 of CAXXTS010000006.1, read as the reverse complement.
CATAACCTGTTCTAGTTCCCCTGCTGTAACTTCTGCTGAAATAAGTTTGGGTCTAACCGCTACAGACTGCACGCCTGCAAAGGCGGAACCGGTCGATAAGAGTGTCATTCCAATCAGTAGTGCTGCGATTTTCCTATTTAAAAATTTATGCATTTTAGTCCTCCTAATATACTTTAAGCATTTCAAAATGAAGTGCTATTTTTTAAGCGTTTCACTATTAAGACGACGGCGCACACAAAAAAGTTCCCAAATTCCTAATACTCTTTTGATTTTTTTTGCAAATACATGCTCTCATCAGCACAACCAACCACCTCGGTGTATGTCACAGGTGTTTTTAATTCACGTTCATAGTAGCCATAGCTAAAGGAAACCTCAAATTTTAAACTGCCATCGGCATACAGGGTTTTCATTTCTTCCCGAATGTCCTGCATACAGACCTGCATTTGTACGCGCGTATGCTTTTCCAAAATGACAATAAACTCGTCCCCGGCGTATCGCCCAATGAGCCTTTCACCCACAAATGCCCGCCTGAGAACCCCTGCAAATTGTTTCAGGGCCTGGTCGCCTTCAAGATGGCCATATGTATCATTGATTTGTTTGAATTTATCGAGATCGATCATCACAATCAGAAAAGGCTTGTCATGGTTAATCAAATACTCCAAATACCCATCCACACGACTTCGGGTAAGCAGGCCCGTCAAATAGTCCCTCGAAGTGGATACGGTTTCAAGAAAAATATAGGTGAGTACCACAGTGACGGCCATGGTTGGCCAGAGAATAAAGACGCCAAAGAGTGCCGTTTGAAGAAAGGCCACTACAACGGGCATTAGTACATATAACAAAATGACCCAAACCACTTCTTTTTGGATGCGCTTTCGTTCCTTATAAGCGACACTAGATATATATACAAAGACACTCAAATTGATTAAGGCCATTATCAGCATGCCGGGTTCGCGGCCATATACATTCTGTGCACTAACTGAAAATATAATGGGTTTATAGAAGTTTATGCCCAGCAGTAAGGCGTTCAGAACAAATGGATAGATGTAAAACCAGCGTGCACGCAGACGCTCAAACGATTCAAACATATGATAGTCGATGTAACAGGCCCATAGACACGGAACCACCGATGTCGACAGTGCAAAAATCCAGTTCAAGAAGTAGTTGAGGTGGTAGTATCCTGGTCGACCGTCATATAGCCAGGAAAGAACTTCCAGCATAAGCAAAATAGTCACCATCCAGAGCAGCTTGAAAAAAAGTCGGCTCGATGTACTGTATGTCTCATTTCTAAGTTTCATCGTAAAATACAAAACAATGAGCAATAAGGCCGAAAAAAAGTTAATGTCGAATTTAAGAAAGAACTCCATAGATCGCATCCCCTGAACTGACGTATACCGAATCTCTACTAATAAATACTACTGATATTATATATGATACATAATTTACATAAAATTTAATTTGTCTTTTACCTTGTGGATAATTTCGCATATCTTTCTTTTATGTCCACACTTTCTCAACTTATCCCAAACTGATACAAAATGGACACATTTCCGGCTGGTTTATTCATATATTTTTAATAAACATATTGTACAATAATATCATACAGACAATTGATATTCATTTTATTACGAAAACCAAATTGGAAAACGGAACCCATCGTAAAGGATGACACCTATGAAATTTAATTTTGGAAAACTGCTTCTCATTTTTACAGTAATTCCATTTATCGAGCTCTCTATACTCCTAGAACTCGCAGCGCGAACATCAGCACTTACAACACTGGCACTGATTATTATAACAGGCATTGTCGGCGCTTACTTTGCTAAAGATCAAGGCAGGCGTGTGCTTACTGCAATTCAAGCTGAACTGAATACTGGCCGCATGCCCGCAGGTGAACTCCTGCACGGTCTATGTGTGCTAATCGGTGGTATATTGCTCTTAACACCGGGCATATTAACGGATTTATTCGGCTTCAGTTTGCTCTTTCCAGCAACGCGCACCCTCTATATCGAGGCCATGAAAAAGTACATGAAGGGACACTTCAACCTTTCAGGCGTCAGCATGCACTCAGGTGGGGCTTCTAACTACCAGTACTATGATTAAAGTCTTATGAACTTGAAAAACATACCCGCTTCTTCAAGTGGACAACGCGCTAAATGCAAAGCACTTCTAGAACGGACATGAACAAACAAAGACAATAGGACCTTGGCTGGTATACATTCCCCAGTCAAGGTCCTATTTTGTGAAAGCGCACAGCAGAGCACTCTCAATTATAAAAACAAATCTTGGAGAGAATTGTCTATAGCCATTACTCTTTAAACAAGTGACACGCCACAAAATGATCTGGTGCAATTTCTTCAAGCTCAGGTTCTTCATTATGACAGATATCCTCAGCATAAATACAGCGATTTGCAAAACGGCACACCGGCTTTGGATTGATGGGTGAAGTGATTTCACCTTTTAAAATAATCTTGTCCATTTTACGGTCTAGTGACGGTCTTGGAATAGCTGAAAGAAGGGCTTGTGTATAAGGATGTACAGGTCTATCAAATAAGTCCTCCGCAGAAGCCTTTTCAATGAGTTTGCCCAAATACATTACAGCAATTTCATCCGAAAAGTGATTCACAACGGACAAGTCATGGGTAATAAAAATGTATGTCAGGCCCAGTTTCTTTTGCAGTTCATTCATCAGGTTCAGAATCTGCGCCTGAATGGAAACATCCAGCGCAGACACGGGCTCGTCACATACAATAAACTTCGTATTGAGTGCCAGGGCTCTGGCAATGCCTATTCTCTGGCGACGCCCCCCATCGAGTTCGTGGGGATAGGTATTGATTAGGCGTCTTGAAAGCCCGACCAGATCCATCAGTTCAAGCACCCGCTCAAACCGCTTTGTCTTGTCTGGAATCAAATTGTTGAGCTTAATGGGCTCTTCAATAATTTCTGAAACCGTCATACGCGGGTCAAGAGACGAAAAGGGATCCTGAAAAATAATCTGAAGCTCTTTACGCAGCTCCCGCATTTCATGCTTGCCAAGATCACAGATATTTTTACCTTCATATAAAATTTCGCCACCCGTTGCTTCAAGCAGCCTCAGAATGACACGTCCAGTCGTTGATTTACCGCAGCCTGACTCCCAACAATACCAAGGGTTTTACCACGTTCAATTGCAAAACTGACATCATCTACCCGGCATGCCATACCGGTTGCCCTTTGTTTTGGGCTGCTTTTTATCGGGGCTTTGTACTGTGCCCTTGATGTACGCTTTTCGCATAATATTTCCACCTGGTTTCCGGCTGAATCGGAAATCCGGATGGCCACCGATAAGCTGGATAAGGTTAACGGCGGATCAGTCAAGCTTGAAGCCGTTATAAACACAGGCAAAGATAACGGCCTGCATGATCCGGATTTTCAAAACCGCCTTGATCAGACAATAACCGACATCAGCAACCTTACGGTTGAAGGGATCAGGGCCGGCAAAGTCTGGGCGCTTCCCGATGTGCTCAAGGAAACCAACCGGGCCCTGCACAATGACCTTCAGAGCGCGTATACGGTTCCCCAAAGCCGACAGCTTATTGCCCAGGAACTTATTTTATTTGAATCCAGCGGCAGTGACGATCTGGAGGACTTCACCGACAGAAATTATCAAACCGCCCGCCTGTCCATCATGGCCCCGTTTGAGGATTCGGTTCTTTATTTTGATTATATTAATCAGGTCGAGCAGCTTTTAAAAGAGCGTTTCCCGGATGCAGACATCGTCATCACCGGAAAAATAAAACTTTTTGTCACCATCGTCACCAATGCACTCACCAGCATGACCGAGAGCTATGGTATAGCACTGGTGCTTATTTCCATCTTGATGATCATCCTGGCCGGGCGCATCCGTATCGGGCTTTTGAGCATGGTTGCCAATGTCGGCCCGATCATCATGGTCATGGGGTTGATTGGGATTTTATCCATCCCTGTTGATCTCTCCAGTGTCCTGGTCGGCAGCCTAGTTCTGGGTATTGTGGTGGATGATACCATCCATTTCCTACATCATTTTCAACGCTCCTATCAGCAGACTGCTGATACCGAGTTGGCTGTGCGCCAGACCATGCAGACCACAGGCAGAGCGCTGTTTATTACCAGCCTGGTACTCTGCGGAGGATTTTATATCTATATGATCGGCAGTCTGAGCAACAATGTCCGCTTTGGCATCATTACCGGGACAGCGATTATTTTTGCCCTTGCTGCGGACTTCTTCCTGCTCCCGGCCTTGCTTAGTGTGGTGTATTCAAGACATTCAAAAAAGATGAGAAGACAGATAAACGGAGGAACATCATGAAACTTTATATCAATAATGGACACTGCTTTCTACCGGCAATCATCCTGTCTCTTTTTTTCCTCCTACCCGGGACAGGCGCTTTAGCCGGAACACCGGATGCCAGGCAGATCATGGAAAAAGTGGATGCACGGGACGATGGTGATCGGTCCATTTCAGATCTCCAGATGATCCTCATTGATAAAAACGGATCAAAACGAACCCGGAAACTGATCTCCTATGGCATTGACAAGGGAGAGGACAGGTACAGCATGATGATGTTTCTCTCACCTGCAGACGTAAAAGAAACCGGATTTCTCACCTATGATTATGATGCACCGGGGAAAGACGATGATCAGTGGCTCTACCTGCCGGCGCTCAGAAAGGTAAAACGGATTGCCACGGGTGATAAAACCGGCAGTTTTGTGGGATCGGATTTCAGTTATGCAGATCTCACTGACAGGCGGCTTAGCGATTACAGCTATTCCTTTCATCCAAAAAAATCAGAGATCGAGATCAATGGCAAGAAGTGCTGGGTTATTATTTCTGTACCGGTCAGCCAGGATGTCATTGATGAGACCGGCTATACAAAATCAATCAATTTTGTTCGCGAGGATAATTTTGTGGTCATAAGGTCCATCAACTACCTGGAGGAGGGCGGAAAAACAAAATACTACGATGTGAAAAAACTGGAAAAAATAGACGGCATATGGACGGAAAAAGAAATCCATATGACTACCAAAAGAGGCAAGTCCGTTCTCCATCGAACCATACTGTTCATGAACAATATCCGCTTTAACCTGGAGTCGGTCAATGATGAACTGTTTACAACCCGTCAACTTGAAAAAGGCCTGTAAGAGAGCATTTGCTGTTTTTGCCTTAGTCTATTGCTCCGGTATTGCCGCTTTTGCGGCAGAAACAGAGGAGCTTGAGGATTTGCTGAACGATTTTGAGGAAACCTTTGTTTTAGAAGAGAGTTCTGCATCGTCCAGCCCGCTGACGGACTATTTCAGCGGATATGTAAAGCTGTTTGCAGCAGGCAATACAACCCGTTTCCGCCCGGAGCCGGATAAAAGCGACTGGCAGGGATTGTCATCGCTTCGTCTCGAAACCATGCTGGAAGTCGATTATCAACTGGCCGGCTGGAAGTTTTTTTGCGGAGTGCGGGGCTTCTACGATTTTGCCTATGCCATAGAAGGACGAGACAGCTTTACCCCAGAGGTACTGGACAGCTATGAAGAAGAACTGGAGCTTCGGGAACTGTATTTTCAGGGCAGCCTGACCGACTATATCGACCTTAAAATCGGTAGACAAATCGTTGTTTGGGGCCGTTCTGACAACCTCCGCGTAACCGATGTGCTGAATCCGCTTGATAACAGGGATATGGGCATTACTGACATTGAAAACATCCGCCTGCCGCTGACCATGATCAAGCTGAGTGTTTTCACGGGAGCCTGGAGTCTTGATTTTTTGAGCATACTGGAACACCGCTATAATGAGAACCCGGTGTATGGTCATTATTTCTACCCTGCCAAAGCCACAGCTCCCATTGAAAACAAGCCGTACAATACGCTTGAGAACTGCGAAATAGGAATGGAACTCTCCAGAAGCTTCAAGGGTCTGGATATCTCATTTTATGGCGCGCATTTCTATAATGATAAGGGAACCTATACCTCCATTGATCCCGTGACCATTGAGCATGAAAAAATCACCATGGCAGGGGCAAGCGCAAGTTACGCCAGAGGGAATATGCTCTATATCGCTGAACTGGCACATTTCAGGGGAATTCGCTTCATGACCTCAGACAGGGACTATGCCCGTACTGATTGTTTGATAGGCATTGAATACAGCGGCATAGCCGACACAACCATCAGTCTGGACTATGCCCGAAGATATCTCCATAATCATGATGCTGTGCTGGACAACTCTCCTGAAAATCCCAAAGAAACAGAAAACGAAATTGCCCTCAGAATAACCCGTGACTGCTTCCATGAAAGGCTTGAACTAACAGCCCTTTTCCTTCTCAGCGGCGACCATGGCCAGTATGGGGCCACCCAACGCTTCACTGCAAAATATGATATTATGGACAACTGGAGTGCAACCGCTGGAGTGCTGTTGTTTCAGGCTGGCGATGATCAACTGTCGGAAAATGGGGATACAGACAGGGTTTATTGGGAATTGCGGTATGATTTTTGAGGTTGAGTATCTCATCTTGTTGGCGGATGACTGGGAAACAATATGTATTCTCCATATTACAGTTTTTCACCTCAAGCCCCCAGCGTTTTGATACTGGTGAAGGCCCTTAACAGAATAAGTAAATTTAGTGTGAACAATAATGGTATCTTTCATCATGGAACTGATCAAACTCCTACGCAGGACTGGAAGAACTAAGCAACGCCCCTATTAGCAGGGCTAAAGGAGTTCAAAAATAGACATAATGTGGGGTTCTCTTTTTCTAAAAAAGTTCCTCTTCTAAGACTATCAACAGATTAGACGATATCTTCGACAATTTGCACCCTTATAAATTTCACAAGAAGGAAATCATCCGTTTTTTATTAGAATTTCCTATAGATGCAGGACCGCTATTTTTTAGTGGCAAAGGTCTTTGCTATGGCTTGAAGCTTCTTTTTAAAATCTTTTTTCCCAATAATTTTAAGAACCGCGTTAAAATCAATCCCAATACCACAAATGTTGGGTTTTAACATAATAGTACGATCGATGCCTTCATACAGTGAATCTGGATCATCTCTAACTATGTTGTCGTCTATTTCATTAAGTAAGTTTATAATAGTCTCTAATGGCTCATCAACATATGTAACGATGCCGAGAAGTTCTTTAATTGGATATTTCTTTCTAGCATTTGGTGGAAAACAAAAATTTTGACCCTCTTCCAACTGAAACAACAAATCTTCATAACCTATTGTTATCAATGGATTATCAGGCATTGGTATTAATTCATAGGATTTTAATTTCTCAAAAGATTTGTTTATCTGACGAAGAGTAAAAAGGAGGAAGGCGAAATAATCCTTTCTGTTTTTGCCATTTACTGTGAAATAGATCTTTTTTTGCTCTGAATCCACTGTAATTAGTGCCTTGGATCCTGAACGTTTGTCATTCAGAATGAATCCAGTTCTCCATTGAGTTTCAATATTGTTGTTCATCTGTACCATGAAGCGCAAAAAAGTCGATTTCGGTAGAAAATCATACTCAACGATGAAATTAATCGAATCGCGTTTATTGAATTCAAATTTTGGTGTTTCCACATCCAAAAGCGAAGGTAATAAAACATCGTTTGAGCCGCATGGATAACAGATTTCAAACTTTTTCATTAAATTTATAATATAATCGTGCTTATCAAGCGGATAATCAAAATCATCTATATATTTTTTTTTAAGAATTTCCTTTAAATCTTCTCGGTGAAGTAAACCTTTATTTATGGCCAAAATATCCGAATTAATTATCCGATATACCGCCTCAGTTATCCATCTAGGTTTGAGCACATGGGTATGTTCAAGCATTGGATCATTAAAATGAATTATTGATCCCAAATCATTTAGGAAACGAATCAATGTCTGCTGTGTGGAGTCATCATTCAATTCTAAATTTTTACAAATATTTTTATATTCCTCATATGGAATGAATGGCTTTATTTCAGCCTCAAGGAGTGCTTTAATTTTAAACCATTTTGTAGCCCAGACAGTTCCAAAAAGAGGGGTTTGACCTAATAGTTCTGCCACTTTTATCTTTAAATCTTCAATTCCACTCTGTGTTTTACATGATACATGAAAAAATCCCTTTATATTTTTATATTTCTCAGATAGCTGGGTTTTGTTCACGTTAAACGATGGGTTCTCATCCATTTTATTTAATACAACGATGATCGGTGAGTCCCCACCAAAACTTTCTATTAATTTCAACCAATACTCACTTTTTTCCTCACGACGCTTATCTATTACTAAAATATAAAGGCTTCTTTTGGACAAAAAAAACTGATGAGTGGCGTGCATGATCTCTTGACCTCCAAAATCCCAATAATGTGTTTTAACGATACCATCATCAGTTTCAATATCATTATGAGCAATGTTTATGCCTTGAGTCTGCTTCTCAGCTCTATCAAAAGGTTTTCCTTGAAAAAGATTTAAAAGAGATGTTTTCCCTGCCGCCCCCTCACCCACTATGAGAATTTTAACTTCGTTTAATACTTTTTTTTCCTTTTTTATTGAAAAATAATAGTCTTTTAGCGCGACTATTCCATTATTAATAATCTCTATTGGTGGAAGTTTTAATGGTACGTCAGAAACAAAAAGGCCGTTACCTAAGACATGTTCGGCTAACGAAAAATCATACGAAAAATGTTCGGCAATAGCCATAGGTATTTGAGTAATTTTTGTACCTCTCAAGTCGAGATGTATTAATTTTTTAAAACTGCTAACTATTTTAGAAAGTTGTTGAATCGGATTGTTTTTAAGGAAAAGTGCCGCTAAATTTTCTAAATTTTTTATATCTTTTGGCAAAGCGCAAATCTGATTATTGCTCAAATTGAGAGAGGTTAAATTGTAAAGGTTTGTCAAAGAAATTGGTAGTTCAGAAATGGAATTGTTGTTCAAATATAATCTTTCCAAATGAACGAGATTTGACAGCGTTGGGGGTAACGTAGAAATTTGATTGTTGCTTAAATCAAGTTGGGTTAAATTGATAAGCCTACTGATAGCGTCTGGTATGTTCGATATATGATTATTGCTTAAATCAAGTGTTGTCAAGTTATCGAGTTGAAATAGCATGTTGGGGAATTCCATCAAATTTGAATTTGAAAGGTTAAGATGCTCTTTCCTTTGCGACATTGCTTCATCGATTAGTTCAGTAACTTTCATATGTCACCGTAGCAATCCCAATAGTGTACAGGTTGAATTATCTTAATATATTTTGATGAATATTATTTATTGCAAAAGCTGCTCCTGTTGTCCAACCGCAATGTTTGAAAACTTGAATGATACAAGGGTGGTAAAGGTTTACGAATATTAAAAATATGGACATAAGCATAATTGAACAATAGGCTAATTTTGTTCAAAATTTCAAGGAAAACTTTATACTTGGTTTAGCTGACTCATCATGAGAAATACCTATGTCAGCAATAATGGTATCATGTGTCGTCGATAGGCCTGTCAATAAAGGACGTCACTTCTTTCTCCAGTGCTCAGGCCACTCACAATTCAGAAGGCGAGCTTTAGTTTTGGAAATGCTCTGGAGTTACAGGGAAAGTCGATGGTCCAGTAATTCTCGGTGAAAAAAGATATCCAATAATTGAAACCAATTAAGGCTGATTCAAAATTTATTTTTCGTGGCACAAAAAACTAAATACTTGATATTATAAGGAATATTTAAACTAGACTTTTTCACTAACTTCCTGTATATATTTCAACAAGTTAACGTTGATCGGCATAGGAAGTATTGGTGCATATTAAAAAACATCTGAGTTTCACCGCTTTAACAAATTACCTTTTCGAGTCCTTCCAGGGAATTCAGGATTGCCGTCAGCCAGGGAAGGTGCGTCACACTCTGCACGATGTGATAATGAGCAGTTTTGCCATGATGTTTTTTCAAGATCCTTCCATTCTATCCTTTCAACAAAGAATGCAGGAGGCCGGGAACCAAAGCAATCTTTCCAACCTTTTTGGCGTCGCCTCAATCCCCAAGGATACACAGATGCGGGAGGTTCTTGATACTGTTCCCACAAACGCCTTTGCCGATGTTTTTCCTGCGATATTAAATCGCCTTCAACGCGGACGCCAACTTGAGCAATACCAGTTTATAGACCAGAAGTACCTTATGCCTATTGATGGCTCCGAATACTTTACTTCCGAAAAACTACATTGCCCACACTGTTTGAAAACCAAACCCCGTAAAGGACCGGTTCGATACCACCACCAAATACTTCAGGCGGTCATTGTTCATCCAGATCTTCGACAGGTTCTCCCGCTTTTCCCGGAAGCGATCCAGAACGAGGATGGCAATGAAAAACAGGATTGCGAAGTAAATGCCGGAAAAAGAATGGTCAAAAAGATCAGGGAATCGCATCCCAAGCTGCCTATCATTATCGCCGGTGATGGTCTCTACTCAAAACAGCCATTTATCAACGCACTTAAAGAAAACGACATGTCATATATCCTTGTAGCCAAGGCTTCGGATCATAAAATTTTGTTTGAGTGGGTAGATGAAATCGTTGCTATGGGCGAGGCCGAAAATATAGAACGAACCGATGGAAAAGGGAGAGGCCATAAGTATCAGTGGATCAACGACATCCCCCTCAACGGTACCCAGGGAGCCGATCAGATTAACTTTTTCCAATACTGGCTCATCAATAAAAATGGAAAGACCACCTATCACAACAGTTGGGTAACGGATCTTCCCATATCCGGAAACAATGTGACGAAATTGGTTAAAGGAGGCCGTGCCCGGTGGAAGATTGAAAATGAAACCTTTAACACCTTGAAAAACCAAGGCTACCATATCGAACACAACTATGGGCATGGCAACCAATACCTTTCGATGAATTTTTTTGTGTTGAACCTGCTTGCCTTTTTCATCCATCAAGTTCTGGATCTTGGCGATGGCCCATACCAGCGCTGCCGTTCAAGATTTTCTTCCCGCAAAGAATTTTGGAATCAATTGAGATACGCTTTTCGGCTCATATTGTTCAGGGATTTTTATCATCTTGTGAATTACGTTTTTCGTCCGCCTTTGGTTCGAGCGCCATAGGGAAACGCTGCCACTTGTGACAATTTGAGTGGGGCGCTGGTCATCCAAGAGGGCCAGGCCGGAGTTAGGCGAGGGGGGTGGAATGGCGTACGGGCTGGTACGGTCAGGACAGAGGAGAACCAGACCGTCCGCTTCGGAATCGGTCAGGACGACCGATGGAGATTTAATGGAATCCCCCCTTGCCTGGCTCCGGCCGGGTATATGCTTTTGGCGTTTGCCCCTGGATCTTTTAGTAATATACTTCCTGTAGACCTCAACTGCATTAACAGATGCACCTGATGCCAAACGTGATACATAGGTGACATCCTTCCGTGCGTTTGCTTCTGACCTTCGCCGAGAATTGCTGTCGATGGTCGTCTTCCATTTGAAAAAGGGTCCTTTGTTTGGAGGTAGTCTTCACACCAAAATAATTCGGTTTGACCTTTCCGGCGCTCGTATCTCAAAAAGCAGCCGGGTTAATCGGCCGCAGGGGAGACCCGGTCTCGACCCAGGTTCTTGCTTTCATACAAAGCTCGGTCGGCCCGCTCCACCAGTTCGGCCGCTGTCGAACCGGAATCATTTGACTTGCGGCAGGCCACGCCTAAGCTCATGCTGACCCGTCCAAGTTCGTTGGCCGGATGTTCCAGAGAGGCGGAGGTAGTCTAACCTTTTTACTCTTTCAATTATAGATGATACATCAGTATCCCAGCCAAGCTGCTGTACTGCTTCATAAATAAGTCTTGCCGATGAATCTATTTCAAGTTTTGTCATTTTATTAGGGACCGAACGTAAAAATCTGCGGTTTATCCGTCAGGATTTTTTTATTGGATTTATGTTTGATCAGATAGTCTTCAAAGACTTTCATCCTCTCAGTTCAGATTCTATAACCTTATTGTATGTATCTTTGAATAAATCCGCCGAATGTGGAATGTATATTTCCTAGTCAGGGCCAAAACCTGATAACCAAACATCTTTTTTTGACGGTTTTTTATAAAAATTATCAGATAGTCGGGTACAAATTTCATGCGTTTTTTCCAGAACCAGATCAAGAGGCAAATCAGTCTGAAATTGTGTCGGATTTCCCAAAAACAATCCTGCACATCTCAACTCTTCTTCTATTGTCCTAATGTCTCTAACTCCACCTTGAAAGCCGCTTGTGACTTTTACGTAGTTGATGCCCAACATCTCGATAAAATTCACTAATCCAGGGAAAAATTGATGGGCATTTTTAGGAATAGTCATATGAAAAGGCATCCCATAAAACGATTGGGTTTCTTTTTTACGCCAGGCCTTGAACAGAAATTCGTGAATTGGGATTATTGTGTCATTCGTGCATATCTCCCAGTAAACCAGTCCGCTGAAATGATCTCTGATCAGGTAATGGATGATATGTGTTTTCTTCTGATTTTTATAATCCCCAAGTTTTATATCAAAAGGTTTCTTTTGATATTTCAAGATCCCCTTGCGTGTAACATAAAAATGCTTTGACGGGGTTACAATAAGTTGGTGTACTTCATTGGAATGACGGGATTGGTAACGCTTCATTGATCGATACGCCCTTGCTCATTTGTCTGAATTTTTTCTTCGAGTTGTTTTAATTCTTCTAGGTCTTCGTTATCTGCCTGGATGGCTTCATAAGCATTCCGTTTGTTATCAAACAATTGATAAATTTGCCTCACCTTTTCTTTCATAGCCGAACTGCTGACCTTTCCCTTTCCGGTGAGCAGGGGTTGTTCATTGAATTCCAAAATTCTGTCCA
>CAXXTS010000005.1:0-921998 GCA_963676345.2 uncultured Acidaminobacter sp. | reverse complement strand
GCTCTCTTGAAGCAATAATTGCGTCTTCAAAAAACATCTCATAGAAGTCGCCTAATCTATAAAAAAGTATATGGTCTTCATACTCATTTTTTATTTCAAAATACTGCTGCATCATAGGGGTCAATTTGCCCTTTTTCTTTGCCATTTCTGCCTCCTAAAAACACCTTCTCGAAATATAATTATAACATAATTTAGGTGCAATTTAAAAAGAACCATCAATCAGTTGCGTAGTTGCTGATTGATGGTTCTATATCAAGCTGACGGACTATGCCGGTATATGCATGTAGGGATGTCAGCTTGATTTCAATGGGATGAACTGAAAACAAAAAACCCCTATTAAGCGCCCTGTGCACTTAATAGGAGTCATTAGCTTATAGCGTTTAATGGCGAACTCCATCGCCTTTTCAGTTCATACAAATGTTAACACAAACTAAATGGCTTTACAACGATATCACCATAAATATCTTGTTCTTTTTGGAGTACAAAATAAGCACCTTACGTATCAGGCTATCACAAATGGCTTAGATAATTTTCACCTACTAGAGAATGACCCCTAGCTTCTGTGATTTTAACGTTTACAAGTTGACCAATCAAGGTATCATCACCTGAGAAATTCACCGTATGGTGACCGCGTGATCTGCCCATCAACATTTCATTTCTAGGCGCAGGCCCCTCAACCAACACTTCTAGAGTGCTGCCAATGAGTTCTATATTCTTTCTTTTTATAATGGCATTGACTTCTTTAAGAAGGCGCTCAAAACGTTCATGCTTTAAGGCATCATCAATTTGACCATCCATTTCAGCTGCTGGCGTCCCTTTACGAACAGAATATATGAATGTGAAAGCTGACTCGTATTCAACCTCTTTCATAAGGGCCAAGGTTTCCTCAAACTCTGCTTCCGTTTCACCAGGGAATCCTATAATCAAGTCAGTAGAAAGGGTTACACCCGGCACCTTGTCTTTAAGCTTTTTAACTATATTCATGTAGTGTTCTTTTGTATATTTTCTATTCATGCGTTTTAACAGGCTATTGCTGCCCGCTTGAATCGGTAGGTGTACATGTTCACAAGCATGTTCACACTCAACAATTGCATCTATCAATCGGTCTGAAATATCTTTAGGGTGAGACGTCATAAAGCGGATACGTTCAACGCCCTCTATCTTATTAACAAGACGTATTAAATCAGCAAAATCGATGTCTTCTTCAAGGGTTTTACCGTATGAGTTTACATTCTGTCCAAGAAGTGTGATTTCTTTTGTACCACTTGCAACAAGGTCTTTTATTTCACCAATGATAGCTTCAGGCGTACGGCTGCGCTCTCTCCCACGCGTATAAGGCACAATACAATAGGTACAGAAGTTATTACACCCATACATAACATTTACAAAGGCTTTAAGCCCAAATTTTCGATCTGCTTCAAGCCCTTCAATGACTTCGCCTTCATGGTCCCAAACTTCAACAAGAACATTTTTCGTGTCATAAGCCTCATTGAGCAGGGTGGGGAAATTATGCAAATTATGTGTTCCAAAGACCAAATCTACATGGCGATACTTCTTTTTAATCTCTTCAACGATATGAGCTTGCTGCATCATACAGCCGCATACAGCGATAATCATATCTGGATTCTTTGCCTTTACAGGCTTCAGTTGTCCTAGGTTCCCAAATACCTTAAGCTCTGCATTTTCCCTTACACAACATGTATTAAAAATAACCAAATCCGCCCCATCTTTAAAAGGTGATATTTCATATCCCATATTGCGCAGCATGGCATGTAATTTTTCAGAGTCATGTTCATTCATTTGGCATCCATACGTTATGATGTGTGCCTTGAGTGGCCTTTGCAGTTCATCTATACGGTCTTCATTTCTTGATCTTACTTGATTCATAATCGCTTGGTTTTTTAGTATAATTTCCGTTGCAGGTTCTTTGCGTTCTACTCTACTCACCATTTGCCTCCTATGTTCTATATAAATATACTTCTATAAGTCTAATTTTATTATGCAGCAGAACACATTATACCATATGTAGGCATATTACGCTAGAATCCCTACTAATCTTGTAGGCTTAACCTGCAGCATGCCCAAAGTGAAAAGCCAACGGTCAAACACACTGGAATCACATAACTTTCTAAAAATAACACCGGTATGCTTTTCTTATGCACACCGGCTCATCATCAAATATCAAATACATAAGAGAGTTCATTACCACCACTCTGATTTTATTGATTGTCGTTTAGTTTTTTAATGAAACCAATTATGGCTTCAGGCATATCGTCATGGCGCTCGTAAACAAAATAGCTCTGTAAGTACGGATAGTCTACCCCTTTAATTCTAAGTGTCTGCAAAGCGTTTTTTAGTCCAGACGCCTCCAGTTCTGACTCTAATATAAAAGCATATTTATTGCTTTTTTCAACATAATAAGCAGGGTTAACCCCTTTCGCCAGATTTAAAGAATATGTATGATCCTTAGGTAGAAGCTGGTCCAACCACATATCAAACTTCTTGCCATAGTCTGTATAGACAAGCATTTTATCAAGCAGGACGCTTTTGGTAATAACTGCATCTTGATCAGTCGTATTTTCCACACTCTTTATGAAGCGAAATCGATCCTTTGTATGTGGTATAAATTCCAATGTTGTATGTCCTGATTTTCCATAAACAAAACCAACATCCAAAACACCATCGGTCAGTGCACGATGTATGGTCTTTGAGTCTGTTACTTCTATATTCAGCTCAACATCAGGCATTTGTGCTGAGAACACCGCAAGCAACGCCCGCATAGAAGCCGTATAAAGCCCTCTATCTACCCCAACACTAAGGGTGCGTATGTTTGGTGCTACATGACGTGTTGCACGCAAGGCCTCATACTGAATTTTTACAATACGCTCCGCATAGGGCAAAAGACGCTTTCCGGCACTGCTGAGCGCCACACGTTTATTTGAACGACTGAATAATTGTTTTTCGTAAAATTCTTCCAAAGCCTGTATCCGATTGGAAACTGTAGACTGAACAACACCTAAGTTTTCACTGGCAGCTCTAAAATTAAGTGTCTTTGCAACTTCAACAAAGGTTTCATAAAACTGAATGTCCATCATATCCTCCTAGCATTTTTACTGCTATTATTATATCATTTAATTCTGAAAAGTATGAACCCTTGAATTTCATATAAATAATGTATTTATTTCGATTTTCACTAATGTTTTTAGGGGTATCTACCGATATATATAGTAGGCTGGTGTATATGAAGGGAGGTCCTTTATGGATATCGCCGCATTATCCACTGGAATTAGCCAAATGAAAATGGCACAAGCTGTCAGCATCAAGGTTGCCAAGCTGAGTATGGATACAGCTGAAACAATGGCAACTGAAATGGTGAAAACACTTGAGCAAAGTGTACAGCCACATAAAGGTGGAAACATTGACTTGAGATTGTGAAGCGTGTTAACGCTTCCTTTCTTTAATTTAAAATGAATACTGTATGACTTCCATAATGGACTCTGATTTCCTTAGACATCAGAGTCCATTTATTTATATAAATAATTTTATACGTTCGTTTATTTACAAATAAATAGCGTCTAGCATGTAATAAGAAAAAAAACGAAAATAATTATAAAGTCCCATATTGAAAATGACACCAATCACAAGTCTGAAAATTTAGCATTTTTACCTTGATTTTTTCTTCTTTTTTTGAAACAAGCTAATATGAACTCGTAGGTGTGGGTACGTTTTAGTCCCACATGCTTCAAGTTAAAGTTATCCCAAACTTAATTTATTTATTAAAGTAAGTTGTACAAAACCTCCACTTATACATGATCGTATCTAAGTGTTGAAATAACTGGTTTTAAGCCAAACTAAATATTTTGAAAATTAGCACTTAAAAAGCGCATTTTTTATTAAAAAATGCGCTTTTGGGACTTGACTATTTAGTTTCTTTTTGATAGAAGAACGTCTTCAATGCTTTAAAATTATACCGTTGAGGTAATATAATTTGTTCTGTGCTTCCTACAAATAAAACACCATTTTCAACCAGTGCTGAGTTGAAATTATGATACATTTCTTCCTTTGCCTCTTCTGTAAAATAAATCATAACATTTCGGCACACAATCAAATCATAGTTTTGAGGATATTTGTCTTTTAGCAGGTTGAAGTTTTTAAACTCAACACAATTTTTAATATCGTCTGATATTTTATAGCTTCCGCCAATTTCACTAAAATACTTCTTTTTGAAATCATCTGGTACATTTTCTATACTCTTTTTTGAATAGATTCCTGCTTTAGCTTTGTTAATGGCCTCTTTATCAATATCAACTGCCAGAATTTTAATCTCTGAAAGTGGGAATATACGACTAAGAGCCATAACCAGTGTATAAGGTTCTTCCCCGGTAGAGCAAGCAGCACTCCAAACTTTGATGCGTCTTTTATTTTTTGTCAGCTCAGGAATAACCGTTTTAATTAAAATATCCCATTGTCCAGGATTTCTAAAGAATTCTGACACGTTTATGGTTAAGTAATTAATAAACTCATCAAAAACTACCTTGTCACTCTTTAACACCTTAAAATAATTCTCGTAAGAATCTATTTGATGACGCTTAATTAAAGATTCTATCCTTCTTTTCATTTGCCTTTCTTTATATAATGATAAATCCAGACCTGTCATCTTAAAAACTTGTTCTTTAAACTTTTCATAGCCTTCCATTGGGACAACTCCTTATACGTCTCTATTTAGGATAAAACCCTAGTTGGATATATTATACCCTTTTACTGTCCGATTATAAAGAAAAGGGGAAGAAAAATTTGAAAAAGGAAAAGGACACATTAATGCTAAAACCTTTTTTGTCATGCGGTTGCACCGTGCAATCTCCGATTGCCCTAGTCGCTAATCGCGCCCAATAGATTTGCCAAAGAGGAAGTGCCCATTCATGTATCTATTCTGACATGCAATGCACAGAGCAATTTTCAATTGCTCATGTCGCTAGACGCGCCATATATTTAGAAATAGACAAGGAAGAAATTTTGTGTATTGCTTTTATATTGAACAGCACCGAGCAATCTCCGATTGCTCCGGTCGCTAGACGCGCCATATATTTAGAAATAGACAAGGAAGGAATTTTGTGCATTGCTTTTATATCGAACAGCACCGAACAATCTCCGATTGCTCCGGTCGCTAGACGCGCCCAATAGATTTGCCAAAGAGGAAGTGCCCATTCATGTATCTATTCTGACATGCAATGCACAGAGCAATTTTCAATTGCTCATGTCGCTAGACGCGCCATATATTTAGAAATAGACAAGGAAGAAATTTTGTGTATTGCTTTTATATTGAACAGCACCGAGCAATCTCCGATTGCTCCGGTCGCTAGACGCGCCATATATTTAGAAATAGACAAGGAAGGAATTTTGTGCATTGCTTTTATATCGAACAGCACCGAACAATCTCCGATTGCTCCGGTCGCTAGACGCGCCCAATAGATTTGCCAAAGAGGAAGTGCCCATTCATGTAAACATGATGGGCACTTCCTCTTTGGCAAATCTGCTGTTCTTTGTCTTTTCACGAAAAAAGACCACTGATTTTCATCAGTGGTCTTGATATTTAAAATTACTCAGCGTCAGCTTCTTCTTCAGCAGGTGCTTCAGCAGCAGCTTCTTTCATAGAAAGTTTTAGCTTCTTAGCTTCAGCGTCAGCTTCAAGAATCTTAACTTCTCTCACGTCACCAACTTTAAGTTCGTCAGATGGCTTTTCAACACGCTTGTGTGAAATTTGAGAGATGTGAACTAGGCCTTCAACGCCTGGCTCAAGCTCAACGAATGCACCAAAGTCAGTTAGGTTAACTACTTTAGACTCGTATACGCTTTCAACTTCGTAGCGATCAGAGAACGTAGTCCAAGGATCAGCTTTAACTTGCTTCATTGATAGAGAAACTTTTTCAGTTTCTTTGTCAGCGCTTAGTACTTTAACGTCTACAGTCTCGCCAACTTTAACGATCTCTTTAGGAGACTTAACACGGCCCCATGATAGTTCAGAAATATGAACTAGACCATCAACGCCGCCGATGTCTACGAATACACCGAAGTTAGTGATACGCTTAACTTCGCCTTTAAGTACTTGACCGATTTCAAGGTTCTTCCAAAGCTCAGCTTTCTTAGCAGAAAGTGCAACTTCTTCGATTGCTTTTCTTGAGAATACGATCTTTTTCTTGCCTTTGTTGAACTCGATGATTTTAACTTCTAGAGTCTTACCAACGAACTCGTTAAGGTCTTTAACATAACCGATAGCTAGGTGTGAAGCAGGGATAAAACCACGAACTTCTTTGTAGTAAGCAACTACGCCGCCTTTTACCGCTTCAGAAGTACGAACTTCAACGTACTCTTCTTTGTTCATAATTTCTTCTAGCTCGTCCCAGTCCTTGAACATAGAAACGCGCTTCATAGAAAGAAGAACATTGCCTTCGCCATCATCAGAACGCATAACGTATACGTCGATTTCTTGATCTTCTTCGATTGTTTCAATAACATTCGAGTTTGGATCGCTGGAAACTTCCTTTAAAGGCACGATTCCATCAGATTTATAGCCAATGTTAACTACGACTTCGTCTTTGTTCACCTGAACTACTTTGCCCTTGAGAACATCGCCTTTTCTAGGAATCTTAAAAGAATCCTCCATCATGTCTAGCATTTCTTGCATTGTTGTGTTATTTTCCATCCTCTTTACCTCGCCTTCGATTTTCTTTTATGACTGTATGGTCAGGATTAAACCCTACAATCATTTTGGACTAGTGGTCCTTTGGACCAGAGGTCCGGGTGGAAAAAGCTATGCTTCTTCCAATTTATTAATAATTTCATCAATAATCCAATTGGGTGTCGACGCACCAGCCGTTATTCCTATATTATCACAATTCTTTAGATCAGTCACCCTTAAATCTAAATAAGTTTGAATATGATAGGTTTTTTTGCAGACATTTGAACATATCTGTGCAAGTTTAACGGTGTTGGAACTGTGTTTCCCGCCGATTACAATCATAGCATCAACTCTACCGGCTAAATCCAGCGCGGCGTCCTGACGTTTAGATGTCGCTGAACAAATTGTATTGAAAGCGACTAAATCCTTAACTTGCCCCTCGGCAATTTCAAGAATCTGTTTGTAAATCTCAAAACGGAATGTGGTCTGAACGACCATACATGTTGGACCATTGTCTTTAATAGTTTTAGCTTCTTCTGGTCTTGCTATAATGGTTGCTTTATTATCACACCATCCATTAATACCTACTATTTCAGGATGCTTTGCATCACCGACAATAATAATAGCATACCCCTCTGAAGCGAATTTCTTAACTTTTTCTTGGATTTTTCGAACATATGGACACGTTGCATCTATAACATCAATTCCAAGCGCCTCAGCTTCTTTAAAAGAAGATTCAGGTGCACCATGGGAACGAATCACAAGTGTTCCATCTTTTGCATCACTTGGAACATCTACAGCATGAATGCCGCGAGACTCTAGTCGATTAACAACTTGTTCGTTGTGTATGAGTGGACCGAAAGTATATAGACTGCCGCAAGTAGCACTTGCCTCTTCAGTAATTTTCATCGCCCGCTCTACACCATAACAGAAACCCGCATGACTTGCAACCTCAATTTTCACTCTAATCCCTCTTTCGTATAAAAAAGTGATACAGATTTATAGATGTCGTTTACAACCGTCTGCGCAATTTCCTGATAGGCTTCATTACTGAGTCGCTCTTTATAATGCTCTGACAAGTCTACGACAGGATGTACTGTGATGATGATCTTTGAAAAAACCTTATAGGTCGAGTCCACCGTCACCGGTTGTATAGGCACCTTTGATTTAACTGCAATCATTGCTGCACCCGCCTTGGCTTCCAGTGGTTTTCTAGACATATTGCGTGTACCTTCTGCAAATATCAAGACACTTTCATTATTCTTGAGTGCTTTCAAGGCTGTTTTTATAGCCCCTAAATCATTTACATCTCGATTTACTGGGAATCCACCCGCAAATCTCAAAAACTTATCTGCGTACCAATGCTTAAACAGTGTGTGTTTTGCCATAAACCTGATGTATTCTGGCAAAAATGAACCAATTACAACCGGATCATGGTTGCTGATATGGTTTGCACAAATCACTTTAGCATCTCCAAGTTTCAAGTTATCTATCCCCTTGACTTCTACCCTGAAAAACACTTTATAGTACAATTTCAGGAGCTGTTTTATAAAACTTCTCATTACAAGCAGCCTACCTTTTCAATTTCTTCTATAACGCGTTTTACAACTGCAGTAATACCAAGGCCTGTCGTATCAATTTCAATTGCATCTTCTGCCTTTACAAGAGGCGACTCTTCACGGTTCATGTCGACTTCATCACGTTCTTTTATAGACGTACAGATTTCGTCAAAAGAGATTTTTTCGCCTTTTTCACACATTTCATCGTAACGTCTTTGAGCACGTTCTTCAATAGATGCAGTTAAGTATATTTTAATATCTGCATCAGGCAACACTTTTGTGCCAATGTCACGACCATCCATGATGATAGACTGATTACAGGCAATTTCCTGCTGTCTTTTTACCATGTCAACCCTTACAAAACGTAGGGCTGCAACAGAGGATACATTTTCATTTATCCGCTGCTGTCTGATCTCCTTGCTGATATCGATGCCGTTCAGCAGTAAAGCACTCCCCTCAAATCCAATTATCATTTCAGAGAGCGCTGATTCGATACCCTTTGTATCATTAAAGCTTATGCCCTTTTCAAGAAGCGTATAGGTTACTGCTCTATACATTGCTCCTGTATCGAGATAAGTAATGTTTTTTTCTTTAGCAATAATCTTTGCGATGGTACTTTTACCGGATCCCGCTGGTCCATCTATTGCAATTTGCATACCCAACCTCCATTTAACTGATTTAACCACACCAAATTATAACCTAATTCATTAGACAGAACAAGGCATGGCTTCACTATGAGGCGAACAGTCTAAAAGCCTGTGTCCGTTAACGGACACAGGCTCATACATCTATTTAGGGTTATAGACTTTATATTCATCCCAGATGGTTTCAAGCTTCTGGAATTTTTCCTCAACGCGATCCTTTTCATTAATACTTAGCGCAATTATTAGAGCATTTATCAAACTCATTGGCGCAACCAAAGAGTCAATGAATGTATTCATATTATACTTCGCATAAAGGCAGTGGTCCACCATCGGCGACAGCGGAGACATGGATGAATCCGTCAGTCCGATAATCGTTGCACCTTGACTTTTTGCAAAATTTACAACATCAAAAGTCTTCTTAGAATACCTCGGGAAAGAAATGACAATTAATGAGTCATGCTCAGAGATATTGATTAGTTGGTCAAACGCCTCATTTGGCCCACTTGGAATGACATGTACATCATCTACAATGAAATTCAAGTAGAACCCAAGGTAGTTTGCCAGAACTGAAGAACTTCTATTGCCTATAACAAATACTTTTTTCGAGTCATGAAGAGACATGACAATGCGCTGAATTGTTTGTTCATCAATCAAATCGCATGTCTTTCTGATATTGTCGATGTCTGATGTCATGATTTTTTTCAGAGTGCTCTCCCCGATATCGAGGTCTTTAGACATTTCAAACCGCTGTACAGTTGTTAGCTTTGTCTTAATAGATTCCTGCAGCCCCTTTTGAAGCTTTGGATAACCATCATAACCAAGTGCATTCGCAAATCTTACTACAGTTGATTCAGACACGCCAACAATATCCCCCAGAGTAGATGCCGTCATAAATGCAACTTTATCATAATTCTGGAAAATGTAGTCAGCAATTCTCTTTTGTCCTTTGCTGAGTTTGAAGTAGTTGCCTTCAATACGCTTTAGTAAATCATTATTCGGATCCGTCATTTTGCATAGCTCCTTGATATTTATTGAGCGGCCGCCAGACGATAACCTTCTTCAAGCGCTGATTTGTTCAAGTCTTCTGTACCTTTAGGAACTCTGCTTAGTACTGCCTTTACTACGCTTTCTTTTGTAGCGCAGTTTGTCAGTCCTGCAATAAGTCCTAGAGCAACAATATTTGCAACAATTGACTTGCCTACTTTTTCTGCAGCTGTACGCATAATCGGAACTTGTACGATCGATTTAGCCTTAAGGTCTGCTGGCAATTCGATAGTGTCATCTACAACTACAACACCATCTTCTTTAATTGTTTCAATGTATTTGTCACTCGCAACTTGAGTAAGCGCCAATACAAGATCTGGCGACTGAACTTTTGGGAAATCAATTTCAGCATCGCTGATGATAACTTCAGCTTTACTTGCACCACCACGTGCTTCTGGACCATATGACTGTGACTGAATAGCATTTTTACCATCCAAAAGAGCCGCTTCAGCAAGAATAATACCTGCAAGAATTAGACCTTGTCCACCCGATCCAGAGAGTCTCATTTCAACATGATTCATATTACTTCTCCTCCGCAAATCGATCGATGATTTTTTGATACTCATCAGTGTATTCAGGTGCTTCAACGCACTTGAACTCGCCCATTAAGAACTTACCAGCTTTTTTCTCTTCAGGAAGCTTTTCAGCAACTTTAGCATCAATGAATGAGTCTTTTAGGAACTTCATCATATTTGCAGCTGAGCCCTTCTTATTCTTACGTCCGTAGTAAGTTGGGCAAACAGAAATTGCTTCTACCATAGAGAAACCTTTGTGCTCAAGTGCTTTTTCAAGCATTTTTTCCATTTGTGTAACATGGAAAGCAGTTGTACGACCAGCATATGTTGCGCCAGCACTTGCTGCTAGATGAGCTATGTCAAATGGTTTATCGATATTGCCATGAGGTGCAGTCGTACCAAAGTCATTTGTTGGTGTCGTTGGTGAATACTGACCGCCTGTCATGCCGTAAATGTTGTTGTTAAATACAATTGTAGTGATGTCAATGTTACGACGTGATGCGTGAATAAGGTGGTTACCACCGATTGCAGATGCATCACCGTCACCTGAAATTACAATAACTTTAAGATCAGGGTTAGCAAGCTTAACACCAGTAGCAAACGCCAAAGCACGACCATGAGTCGTATGTAGCGTGTTAAAATCAAGGTAACCTGGCGCTCTTGAAGAACAACCGATACCAGAAACGATGCATACTTCGTCTTTATTATACCCTAGCTTGTCAATTGTACGAGCTAGTGCTCCCATTATTATACCATGACCACAGCCTGGACACCAGATGTGTGGTAGGCGATCCATACGGAATAATTTTTCAGTAATTGGATTATTCATTATAGAGCCTCCTTAACTTTCGCGATTATTTCGTCAGGAGTTAGAACTTCACCATTCGCTTTTCCTGAAAGTTGTACTGGCGCTTCGCCACCTACAACACGTTCAACTTCAAGTTTAAGTTGACCAAGGTTCATTTCTGCTACTGTAACAGTCTTTACTTGCTTAGCAAGCTCAACCGTTCTCTCAGCAGGGTATGGCCAAACTGTGATTGGTCTGAACAGACCAGCTTTGATACCTTCAGCTCTTAGGCTCTTAACTGCAGATTTTGCTGCTCTAGCAGTAGAACCATAAGAAATTACAAGATGTTCAGCATCTTCAGTCATGAATTCATCATATGAAAGGATGTCATCAAGGTTATCAGAAACTTTGCGCATCATTCTGTCAAGCATGATTTCAGCATTTTCTGTACTGTTTGAAGGGAATCCTGTTTCATCATGGAATAGACCTGTAATATGGTAACGGTGGCCTGAACCAAATGCCGCCATCTTAGGAACTATGTCACCCTCTTCAACTCTATACGCCAGATAATCTTTGTCATCAGCGTCTGGACGTACTCTATCATAAACTTCTAGCTCGCCTGGAGCTGGAATCTCAAGTTTCTCTCTCATGTGACCAACAACTTCATCAGTCAGTAGGATAACTGGAGTACGGTACTTTTCAGCTAAGTTGAAAGCACGTACTGTTTCAGTGAAAGTTTCAGTAACACTCATAGGTGATACTGCAATTACTGGATGGTCGCCGTGTGTTCCCCACATAGCTTGCATCACATCACCTTGTGCAGGTGCTGTTGGTAGACCAGTAGATGGACCACCACGCTGTACGTTAACCACAACTAGTGGAATTTCAGCGATTGCTGCGTAGCCAATATTTTCTTGTTTTAATGAAAATCCAGGACCTGATGTAGCAGTCATAGACTTAGAACCAGCGATTGAGCCGCCGATTGCTGCAGCGATACCTGCAATCTCATCTTCCATCTGGATGAATTTACCGCCTAGCTTTGGAAGCAGTTCAGCGGATTTTTCTGCAATTTCTGTAGAAGGTGTGATTGGGTAGCCTCCATAGAAACGCAGGCCTGCATATAATGCTCCTTCGACACAAGCTTCGTTACCTGAAAGGAGTTTGAAGTTTTTAGCCATTACTCTTTACCTCCTAAGAATATTGCAAAATCTGGGCATCTCTGTTCACATTGACCGCACTTAATGCAGTTGTCCGCGTCCAGCATTTCAATCTTATCGTTTTCGTCTAATCCTAGTACTTGCTTTGGGCAAAATGCGATACAAATACCGCAGCCTTTACACCATGCTTTGTTGAGTTTGACCTCTAAGTTTTCTCGTTTTGTACTCAAAATGGTGACCTCCTTTGCGTTCTTCGTGTTCAATGATAGCACAGCAGAAACATAATGCAAGCAAAATTTCAAAGTATACATGAAAACGTTTCGATATGCAGGATGCCTGTCATTTTGTATGTGTGCAGATTGGTATATCGTATTACTTGAATAATGGTATACAATCTCTTTTTTGTGGATATTTCGCTTGGATTAATTGACTTCAAAAACCCTTCTACCCCACTATTTATAATACATTCACCATATTTTGAATTTTACAGGCTTATTGTGTAGATCTATACTTTTGCAAGTTATCCTACACGTGCTTTCGTATACAATCACACAACTGGAAGACTGTGTACAAGTCTGTGATTTGAATGCTTTTCAGCCTTTGTAGTTTTTTTTGGTGTGTTTTTGCAGGAGCATGTAATAAATCTTTCACAAATTGCTTTGATGGACGCAAACAATTTGGCAAAATAGCAAGAAAGGCAAATAAACAATGCGTTTATTTGCCTTTACCTATCGTGTATACAAGATGTCTTGATTTGTGTTGTAAAATCTACACAAACTTATTGTAGTATTCATACAGACTACTTGAATATATTTTCCAAGTCCTCATTGAGTGCCTCAAAAGAAAAATCAAACCGAATTGGCGTCACACTGATGTAGCCTTTAGCAACAGCATCAATATCAGCGTTCTCCCCCTGCTCAGCTTGAAGGGGCTCACCAGCCAGCCAATAATAGACCTCTCCACGTGGTGTATGACGGTGATCAAATGTATTGTCATACTTTCTTACCCCAACGGATGTAATTTTAACACCCTTAATTTCTTCTTTAGGTACACGTGGTACATTTACATTAATCGCAGTGTCTGCTGGCAGGTTCATTTGAGCAAAGTGCTCAATATGGTCTGCAATAAAATCTGCCGCGGCAAGAAAGTCATCGTTTTTTCTCCCGCAAAGCGACACAGCAACCGAATTAACATCATAGAAACTGCCTTCAACAGCAGCAGCTACTGTCCCTGAATAAATAATGTCATTACCCAGGTTAGGTCCATCATTGATGCCTGAGATCACAATCTCTGGCCTTTCTTCTAAAAGCTCCTCGACAGCAATCTTTACACAGTCTGCAGGTGTTCCGCTTATTGCATATGCTGCTACAACATTCTGATACAAATCCACATCCTTAACCATAATAGGATGGTGCATTGTTATGGAATGGCTCTTTGCACTCTGCTCCACAGAGGGCGCCACAACATAAACGTCGTGTTCCTCTGAAAGTCGTTCTATCATTGTACGCAGTCCCTTTGCGTAAATTCCATCATCATTTGTTAAAAGTACGCGCATAACCCACCTCTTACTTTCTATATAAAATATCTTCTTATTTTGATTACTATCGCTTTTCAATTAGAAATAGGACAGGCGGTCTGTTTACCTGATTAATAAACTCCGTCCTGAGAATATCAAATTCTTTCTGATTAATTTCTTTAAGCATCACATCTAAACTTCCCAGTTCTCTTGCGCCCTCATCATGCCCCGGATAGGCAATAATACTGATAACACCGCCTGATTTTAAGAGTTTCATGGCCTGACAGACACTTTTGAGCGTTGTTTCAGTCGTAGTTGTAATATGCTTATTATGTCGCGGTAAGTAGCCTAGATTGTACATGATAATGTCTGCTGACTCTTTAACCTGAGCTTCAAGATGTTCATGACCCATATGCAAGAGTTCAACCCTTGCTAAGTCAGCTGTGTCAGCCTCTAGTCTATCTCTTGTCGATTCAAGCGCTGTTGCCTGTACATCAAAGCCATAAACGTGTCCACTTTTTCCTGCTTGCTGTGCCAAATAGAGGGTATCGTGGCCATTTCCAACTGTACAGTCAACCGCTGTCATACCTTCATATACAAATGGAGCTATAAGTTTTCTCTGAATATGTGTCGCTGTTATAAGTTTTTTTTTGGGTTTTGACTTGTTCATGTTCTATTCCTTTGGTTTCGTTCTACTCTATAATTCTTTTATTTAATGCTTTTCTGTACTTCCACTATTCATTCTTTTGTTTATAACTCATATGAACATCTTATGTTCAGTTCATTCATTTATTTTTTGGAATGACATGCATGATCAAAAAAGTCTGGTAGTTTTGTTTCATAAACTAAACTTTGACTTTTCAATAGCCAAGGTGCATTTAGTTTTTCAAGGATGCTATCTGCAGCTTCATCGGATTTACTTAGACCAATTTTTTCAACGTGTTTACTGTGCTCAGGGTCTGTAAGCATATAGGCTTTACTTGCACCACGTAAATCAAGTGTATTGAGCATGGCTTTTACAAGTCCATCCCCTAGGCTTGGCCAGAGCATCTCATTGCCAATAAGGGCTAAATCAATCATACCGACATGCTCTTTTAGCACAAAGGCGCCAAAGCCTAAAACTTCAGTACCATCACATATGATCATGGTTTCATCCAGTCGATCCATAAATAGACTTTCGTCCATTTTATACGGCTGAAGAAACGTACTCAAAGCTTTTAAATCTTTACTTTCTGTTTTAGAAACGGTAATCATTTACGCTCTCCTTTTAAATACTGAACTTCTGAATCATTCAATAAACGCCATGTACCTTCCTTTAGGTTCCCTTTTTTAATTTTCCCAATAGCAATTCTTTCTAGTGCCAAAACAGGATGGTTTATAGCGTCAAACATTCTTCTAACTTGTCTATTCTTACCCTCATGTATTGTTAACTCAACAGTTGTCGAACCAGATGCAGCTTTTATGACACGCGCACGACTCGGTGCTGTCACATAGCCGCCAATATCTACACCGTCTTGTATTTTTTTAAGTTCTAATTTGGAAACTTGTCCCTTAACCTTAGCAACATATGTTTTCTCAACCTTATGACTTGGATGGGTAATTTGATTTGTCATTTCTCCATCATTCGTTAATAGAAGTAAGCCAGATGTGTCATAATCCAGTCTCCCAACAGGGTAAATACGTGCATCTATCCCTTGTATTAAATCAATTACAGTTTGTCTGTCAAATTGATCTTTCACAGATGTAATGTATCCAGTGGGTTTATTAAGCAGTATATAGACTTTTTCACTTTCAGGCTGAATCAATTCTCCATTAAAATAGACCCGGTCAACGTCCGGATCAACTTTGAATCCAAGTTCTGTAATGATTTGATCTCCAACCTTGACTTTTCCCGCTTCAATAAGCGCTTCACACTTCCTCCGTGATGCAACACCGCAGGAAGCCATATATTTTTGCAGTCTAATCATTTACAACATCCTTCTCATCATACTTACTATTTGTATCGTTTTCTTCAGGTTCATCTTTAGCATCGTCATCTTCTGAGCCAAATATGAACTCAACATTGTGAAACGCATCAATCGGCGGTAGATCTTTTAAAGAAGTAAAACCAAATGCCGTTAAAAACATCTTCGTTGTCCCGTATATAATCGGCTTGCCGATTCTATCAAGACGTCCCTGTTCTTCTATAAGTTCTCTTTCTAGAAGATGATTTATTGGCTTCTCGCACTTAACGCCCCTGACCTGTTCAATTTCAGAACGCGTAATGGGTTGACGATAAGCGATGATTGCAAGGACTTCCAAACTCGAATGACTAAGTCCCTTACTCTTTGATTTGGTACATAAAATCTGTAACCATTCATGGTTTTCAGGTGCTGAAGCGAATTGATAATGCTTGTCTGCTTCTACAATCCGCATACCTCTACCATCCTGCTCATACGCATCGGTCATTTCTGCTATAAGTTCTCGTACGTCTTTCCTTGACATATTCAGTATTGATGCTATTTTCCCAAGTGACAAAGGTTCCCCCCATACAAATAGAAGAGATTCAATCACCGATTTTGCTTTTTTATGCTCCAATTTCGTCACGCTCCGCTTTATCATTTTTTCGTATTTCGATTGTGTCAAATAAATTGTCTTGCTTAATAAGAACCACTTTTAACTTAAGGAGTTCAAGAATAGCCAGAAAAGTTACAATAACCTCAGACTTAATTTTGTCTTCTGAGAACAGTGAATCAAAAGCAACTTTTTCATAGGAAATGACCCGTTCTTTTATAAGATCCATCTTTTGTTCAACAGTATAGGCATCGCGCTTTAAACTGTGAAAAAAGCCTTTCCTGCTTGTATCTTCCTTATTCAAATTATTGAGTATGCGCTTAACAGCATCTATTAATAGGTCACTGTCCATCTCTGAATTGAGTTCAGAATTCGTGTAGGTTCTAACGAATGGCTCTAAGTCTTCCTGGCCCTTTAAAACGGCTTTTCCGTACTCCGTTTCTCTGCCCTTTAAAAATCCTGCTATATTCTTGTATTTCTTATACTCCACAAGCTTATTGACCAAATCTGCTCTAGGGTCTCCAAGGTCAAACTGTGTCTGATACATTTCATCTTCACGGCTGGGAAGCAGCATTTTTGATTTTATTTCAATAAGCGTTGCTGCCATTACAAGAAACTCGCTTGCCAACTCCATATCCATATCTTGAACTAGATCCATGTACTCTAAATATTGACGTGTTATTTCATGTATAGGTATATCGTGTATCTCTATTTCATTAATATTGATTAAGTGCAGCAGAAGGTCAAACGGTCCTTCAAAGGCTTCCACTTTTATTTCATAAGCCATAAATTCACCTTTTCGTTTTATTGCATGTGCGCCTGCACATATTTTATTGCGTCTTCTCGAGATTCTATTATACCATCTAAATAGGCATTCATCACATCATTTAAGAGCGCTTGTACTAGAGGTCCGGGTTGTACACCTATTTTTAACAAGTCACTCCCCTTTAAAGGGTTACGTGCATTTTTCAAGTCAGTATAATAACGTTCAATAATATTCTTAACGAGCATGGTATCAGTACATACATAGAGTGTTAGCAGCACTTCGTCTTGAATGTCATAAAACCTTGAATATATTTCTGAGTTTTTTATAGCGCTCGTAGCATCGACTATACTTTGATTTAACCGTTCCATAGAGAGCAGCATATTTGAAAACCGCTTTGATAAATGGAATTTTTCTATAAAGAATCCTGCTTGATTATAATTATGGTGGAACAAAGTTAATAGTCTAAGTTCACATGGATCAAAACTTTCTGTATCTTCTATGAAGCGGAATTCAAGTTTGTGAATAAGGGCTAAGTCCCCCTTTAGCTTAGAAGGCAGTTTCAAATTTTTAGCAATGTAAGCATCAATATGCCAGGTCTTATACTCCAGTAATATATCGTAAGCTTTCTTTTCATTCAAGTCACGACAGAGCTCAGTTAGAATACGGGCACTTGAAATATTGTTAAGGGCGCCATTTGAAATAGCTTTTCCCATTTCTTTATTTGTACTTTCTTCTAGTGAAAAATCAAGTCTACACATATACCGTATCGCTCTAAAGATTCGTGTTGGGTCTTCCTCAAAACTGTCCTCATGTAGTATCCGAATTTTTCCTGATTTAAGGTCCGATTCAGCAAGTTTTGGACCGCAAAGTGTGTAGGTCCCCATAGTTGAAACATCTATAGCCAGTGCATTGATTGTAAAATCTCGGCGCCAAATATCGTCTTCCAAACTTCCCGGTATAATTTGAGGAAGGGCACCATCATGCTCGTAAGACTCTTTTCTACAGGTGATTAAATCGACTTTGAAATCTTCAAGGGTCAGGGTTGCTGTTTGAAAGCGCTCATAGTAGATATATTCTGAGTCTATTCTTTCATTGACAGCTTCTATAACACGGCCAAGTGACCCTTCAACTGCTATGTCAATATCTTCAGAAGGAAGTCCCAGTAGTATATCTCTTACAAACCCGCCAACCAAGAAGAATCTGTCTCCATACTGCTTATGAATATCTGAAAAGATGTGTAGTAGTTCTTTTAATGCAGGGTGTGTGCGAACCACTTCATCGATCACTTTTGTATTTTCCATTTTCCTATATTTCATCATAATCCCCCCGGATTCTTTCTCTCTATATTATATCAGAATGCACAGTAAATTCAGGGCTATTTTCCCTTCCACTCAATGCGTGTCTGATGCTTAGGGTAAAATCACGCTTTGAATGGCTTATTATACGACAAGAAGTCAGCTTCAAAGTCATTTAGAGTTCATTCTAAACTTGCGTTACAATTTAAAAATCCAGCAAACACCCCTTTTAGTGTCCACTGGATTTAATTTTTTCAAGCTTCATATTAAAAAGCGCTGTTCAGATTTGCTTTCTGTAATACAGTCAATTTTACATATCGAGCAATTCCAGCATCAAGTTATAAGTCTTCTTACCTGAGGCTTGTAGAATTTCGATGTCCATGTATAAGAAACCTCTATTGTCCTCAATTTCTATAGAGCCCTGCATTTTAATGAATATACGCTCAACAATGAGCTGCTTATCTATATCACCCAGCTTAACCTTAATAAGGGGATCCCCCTTAAAGATGGTTTCATCAATCAGATAACTTCCTTCATCAGAGGTTACAAAGATTTTTCCATTCTCCATAATCAAATACTCTGCATTTGCAACTATCTGTTTTCCATCATATTCAAAAGGAATGACTTCATATTCATCTTCCAAATACATGAGTATAAACTGGTTCTGATTGAAACGAATTTTGATGTTGCCCTCTGGATCATAGGCATCTCCAGCATTAACGATAGCAAAACGAATTCCTGGCTTAGGTGCTATGTCCAGCCAAAGTCCAGATAAATCTGGTTGAGTCTCAGATGCTTCCATTCTTCTAACTAAATTGCTCATCCCTTTATCATTGATATACTCAACTTCTAAATTAGGCTCTTTGCGGTCCGCTTGGAAATTAAAAACCGCTACGGCATCATTGTACATGTCCTTAATGCCAAGTGACCCAGCAAGTACCAATCCATTTGAAATATCGCCAATTTCTCCAAATAAATCAAGGCGTGTCTTAACGTCCCTTTTTTCGTCAAGTGGTTCACCGAGGAGTTTACCATCTTCTATCCATATTCGATACTCCATATTTGAACGACGCTTGGTTGCATCGATAATGGTCAAACGCCCTTCACTTTCTTCAGAAACTTCAACTTTAAATACAACGGGTATTTTACCAGCAATTAGGTATTCTGGGTATCTGTCATAGTAGCCTTCTGGATCATTTTCAGTTGTTTCAAAGGTTAGGTTGCCTTCGTACCATCCAGTTAACTGTTCTACACTATATGCTTCACTGTACTTTTCATAAACAATAATGGATAGCGGAACCATGACTAAAAGAAGCAGCAGGATAAAAATCATAAAACCGCTTCGATTTTGAGCTGTATGATTTTCAGACTCCTTTGCATCTTCAATAACATAATCAGGTTTGATTTGCTTGTCTTTGTTTGACTTATTATC
Source organism: uncultured Acidaminobacter sp. (assembly GCA_963676345.2). Lineage (GTDB taxonomy): Bacteria > Bacillota > Clostridia > Peptostreptococcales > Acidaminobacteraceae. The sequence continues at coordinate 902,054 of CAXXTS010000005.1, read as the reverse complement.
GTTCATGTTCCCACCACCTTTTTTCATTCTTTCTTAAAAGAACCTGTCGCGTATTTTTATTCATGTATAGGTCATTTTAAGTAAAATTACTTTGACCAGTGCAGATTTAATAAATTAGAAATCAACAATGCTTAAATATTAACTATCCATTTGTATATTGCACCAAACGCTTATGAAAATCACTAAAATGGTGCATAGCCCTGATAAGACCACCAATCTTTTCGCAGACTTTCATACTCTTTTGCGAATTGTTCAAAATGTACTTGTTCCCACTGTGCTAAAAGCTTATAAAGCTTCTTAGCTTCACCTAGCCCAGTTTTGTTGGCGGCATCCTTATAAAATTCTACGGATGCTTCTTCCATTTGCATGCCAATACCAAATACAGAAACGGCTATACCCGCGTTATCACGATCTAGACTATCCCACTTGAATATGCCTGCCGTTGGCGGATTTGGAAGTGATTCAAGAAGATTTGTATCTGCCTGGTCACTGCTCATGCTCTCAAAGAGTTGTTTTAGCCACTCGACATGTTTCAATTCTTCTTCAGCTAGTCTTTCAAAGGATTTTTTCACATCGGTGTTTTGTGCCTGTTTGCCTGCCATTTTATAAAATTCGTACCCTTCAATTTCATTTAAGATGGCCTGTTTAATCATTTTCACTTCAAATTCTTTCATTGTATGTATCCCTCCAATATATATTCTACCAGTATATAGTTGAATTATACCCGACCGCCTATTCACATAACCGCTGGTCACTGGATTAACCAGAAAAAAATGAAATCCCTTAAATCTAAATACAAAGAAGGAGGCCCTTGTACATTAAGCAAACGGCCTTCTTTTCTGTATTCACACGCGTGTCTTTGTCTTATTGAAAATAGAAACAGGCACACAACTGAGTTGGGTGCCTGTTCATAATCACTAGTGAATGTTCTTATATTTTCTTAACGCCATCTTTAGTGACAATTGCCTTAATAAGTTTTCTAGGCTGAACTTCATGTGTTGTAAACGTCAGTGCATTTAGGAATCTTTCCTGAGCATCTGCAACCTTACTTGCGTCACATGTATAAAGTGTAGCAATCACTTCGCCTGCCTCGACTTTATCGCCTACTTTTTTATTTAAGACTATGCCTGCTGACATGTCTAGCGTGTCTTCTTTTTTCGCACGACCTGCACCCAGCATCATAGCAGAAATACCGACTTCATCAGACTGAATGGACTCAAGATACCCTGCTCTATCAGCCTTAACTTCAATCACTTGGCTAGCCTGAGGTAGTCTGGAAGGATTTTCAATAACCGCCACATTTCCACCTTGAGCAGCTACAAACTCTTTAAACTTCTCAAAGGCTTCACCGTTTTCAAGCTTTGACTTCACCATTGCATATGCCGCGTCGTAATTATCAGCACCGCCACCTAGAAGCACCATATTGGAACCCAGCGTCAATACGAGTTCGGTTAAATCTTCTGGCCCTTGATTTTTTAGTGTATCAATTGCCTCTTTAACCTCTAACGCGTTTCCAATTGCAAACCCAAGTGGTTGCTCCATATCTGTAATAACACCAATTGTGTTTCGTTTCATGTTATTGCCGATATCAACCATTGCTTCAGAAAGTTCGATCGCTCCATCTAAATCCTTAATAAATGCGCCGCTACCACACTTGACATCCAACACAATCGCGTCACTGCCTGCTGCAAGTTTTTTTGACATAATCGAAGCAGCAATCAAAGAAATATTATCGACGGTTGCAGTTACATCACGCAGTGCATAAAGTTTTTTATCGGCTGGGGCAATATTAGCAGTCTGTCCAACTACGGCAATCTTTTTCTCGTTTACATTCTTAATAAAGTCTTCTATTGCAACTTCTATTTTGAAATTTTCTATAGCTTCAAGTTTATCAAGCGTTCCACCAGTATGACCCAGACCGCGTCCAGACATTTTCGCAACTGGTACGCCACAAGATGCCACCAGTGGCCCAAGAATTAGAGTTGTTGTATCTCCTACGCCGCCTGTAGAGTGCTTATCCACTTTAATACCTTCAATGGCACTTAAATCAACAACATCTCCTGAGTTCATCATAGCATGTGTTAAATCTACAGTTTCTCTTGTGTTCATTTTCTGCAGAAAAATTGCCATAAGAAGTGCAGACGCTTGATAATCAGGCACATTTCCATTTGTATATTCAGTAATAAAGAATTTAATTTCTTCAGTTGTCAGTTCTTCTCCATCACGTTTTTTAGTGATGATATCATACATTCTCATTATATATACCCTCTTTCGCTAAGTCACATAGCTCAAGTAGAACCCAAAATCAGATTTCATTCACGCCTTTGTTTCAGCCTCTGTAAAAACTCAAGACGCTCAACTTAATCAAACCCAGACTGTTTACTTTGTTAGCGGTCTTCCGTGAACTTTACAGTCCGGGTTCAGGTTCTTGATAAAGTCGCCCACTTCTTTGTCACTGTGTATATTAACGACGCTTACGTATATTCATATATGCTACGATCCGTTAATATACTTGTTCCGCGAATTTGACGATTTCTCAAAACCTGAGACTGTTTGCTTTGTTAACAGTCTTACCCGAACCTTACGGTCCGGGTAGATGTTTTTTTATAAATCTGTTCAGTGATTTTACTTAAGAATTGGTACGATACTTCGTACAAGCTGAATGAACGTCTTTTTCACCATATTTGCTGTTTCAACAACTTCTCCATGGTGGAGCGGTTGATCAAGAATGCCAGCAGCCATATTGGTAATGCAGGAAATACCCGTTACCTTAATGCCCGCATGACGTGCAACAATCGCTTCTGGAACTGTAGACATACCAACTGCATCTGCCCCAAGTGCTCTTGCCATTCTTACCTCAGCAGGTGTTTCATAAGTCGGACCTGGGTTCATTTGGTATACGCCTTTTTGAAGACGAATGCCTTGTTCCTTTGCAATTTCTTCGATCTGCTTGTTTAGAGATTTGTCATAAATTTCTGAGCAATCAGGGAAACGCGGTCCTAGTTCATCGTAATTCTTGCCGATAAGAGGGTTTGTCCCAGTGAAGTTGATGTGATCTGTGATCAGCATTAAATCGCCTGGAATATAAGACACATTCGCACCGCCCGCAGCATTTGTAACCATTAGATTCGCAACACCAAGTGCTACCATTACGCGTACAGGGAATGTAATTTCTTGCATAGTGTATCCTTCATAGTAATGAAATCTACCTTGCATAGCTATAACTTTACGGCCTTCCAAATCACCCGCCACGAAACGGCCTGCATGCCCTTCGACAGTTGATACTGGAAAGTGTGGAATGTTTTCATAATCAATGTGGATCGGATTTTCGATTTCATCAGCCAAAATGCCAAGACCACTGCCCAGAATCAGGCCTATCTCAGGTTCAAATCCAATTTTATCAAACAGGTAAGCTTTAGCCTCCTGAATTTTTTGAAGCATGTTTTCCATTGTGTATCCTCCTCAAGACTCCTTAGTCACTTAAAATAATGGACTTAAAGCTTTCACCAAATGGTGTCGCTTTAATACCAAGGATATCTGCAACGGTTGCGGCAATATCCGAAAACGTTTTTCGCGTGCCTATTTCAGCACCCGCTATAACGTCCTTACCATAAACAAGAATAGGCACATACTCTCTGGTATGGTCTGTTCCCTTGTAGGTCGGATCATTGCCGTGATCTGCTGTGAAAATGATTAGGTCATCATCATTCATAGCGTCTAGGATTTCAGGAATACGTGCATCGAGCGCTTCTATCGCCTCACGATATCCTTCAACATTTCTTCTGTGCCCAAATTTAGCGTCAAAATCAACCAAATTTGTGAAGATTATGCCTTTAGAATCTGTGTTTAGATACTTAAGCGTCCAGTCAACACCGTCCATATTTGATTTTGTATGGACATCTTCAGTAATTCCTTGTCCGTTGAAGATATCAACTATTTTCCCTACGGCCTGTACGTCAAGACCAGCATCTTTTGCGTGATCGAGTACAGTTTTACCGAAAGGCTTCAAAGAATAGTCCCTGCGATTGGCTGTACGTTCAAAATTGCCAAGTTGACCTACGAAAGGTCTCGCAATGATTCTAGCGAGTTGATTCTCGCCCATCATAATTTTACGCGCAATTTCACACATACTGTACAGTTCTTCTAGGGGAACGATTTCTTCATGAGCGGCAATTTGGAATACACTGTCTGCTGATGTATACACAATTACATTGCCTGTCCTCATATGTTCTTCACCATAATCAGCAATGACTTCAGTTCCTGAATACGGCTTATTGCACAGAACTTTTCTACCTGTTTTCTCTTCAAATTCCTGAATGATTGAATCCGGGAATCCGTTTGGAAACGTTTGGAAAGGTTCCTCTAAATAAAGTCCTGCCATTTCCCAGTGCCCTGTCGTTGTGTCTTTACCATTGGACACTTCACCTGAACGTCCGAAAGCACCAATTGGGCTCTCATATGGTTCAATCATGTCTAGGCCTTCAATATTTCCAACACCCAGTTTTCTAAGATTTGGAATATTAAAGTGTTCACTGGCTTTTGCAATGTTTCCTAACGTATTAACGCCCACATCACCAAATTTTTCTGAATCTGGCAGTGCGCCAATTCCAACACTGTCCATCACGAAAATAATTACTCTTTTTACCATGTGCATCCCTCCTAAGCTAACATGCATATTCGAGATCGCCTTTTATAAATAGAGTATGCTATTTTATGTTTTAGGCTCTCGGATGTGCTTTGTTGTACACTTCTTGAATTCGGGTCCTGCTGAGTTCGATATACATTTGCGTAGTAGAAATATCAGAATGTCCCAGCATTTCCTGAACGGACTTTAAGTCCGCCCCATTTTGAATCAAATGTGTAGCAAATGAATGTCTTAAAGTGTGCGGCGTAATAGGTTTGTCTATTTCGGCCATCTGTGTATATCTTTTTACAATCTTCCAGAATCCTTGTCTTGTCAGTCGCTTGCCATAGTAATTTACAAAAAGCGCTTCTGTATGCGTTTTAATGAGTCCAAGGCGCGCGCTGTCGATATACTCAGACACCGCCTCCTTTGCCATTTTCCCAATCGGAATAATCCGATCTTTAGAACGCTCGTTCTTACACCTAATATACCCAATATCGATGTTAACATCATCAATATTCAGAGAAACCATCTCAGTAACACGTATCCCCGATGCATAAAGTAGTTCTAACATCGCTCTGTCACGTTTACCCGTTTCAGCTTCCGTGTCCGGCTGACTTAACAGTCGGTCTACTTCAGCTAGTGTAAGAACCTTAGGCATTTTTCGTTCAGCTTTTGGAGATACAAGCTTCCGTGTAGGATTCTTTGTAATCAGACCTTCATCCAATAAGTACCCGAAAAATGTTCTAAGTGTCGCAAGATTTCTTGATACAGTCGCTGTTGATCGACCAAGATTCTGAAGATGGAGCTGATAAGTGAGTACAGTGTTATCTGATATTTCTGAAAATGACTCGATCGCATGATCTGAAAGATACGCATGAAACTTTCTCAAATCTCTTGAATAAGAATCCAACGTGTTTTTAGATAGCTTTCTCTCATTCTTTAGGTAATCACAAAAGGCAGTGATTTTATCCAACATTGTACTAACCCCTCACTCGTATTTATACACACATGTCCTTGAATAGCAGAACAATACTAACATTATACCTACTTTTAATACATTTTTAAAGAAAAAAATACACAAGATTAGGACCCTATCACTTAAAATTCCTATGTGATTTTCTAACTTTTTTGTTCTTGTACATTTTTTCGTCTGCTTCACGGATCAACATTTTTGTGGAAGTGTGCTTCTCAGGGTCATATTCAACAAAGCCTGAGCTGATGCCAACAGGAAAATTCAAGTCACCACTCAAATTAATCTTTTTAAATTTACCAAGAATCCTCCCCCAGATACTCCTTGCCTTAGCCATATCACACCCTGCAAAAATGACAATGAACTCATCGCCGCCGATTCGAGCAACAATATCCATATTTCTAAGGCTCTCTGCAATGGTTGAGCTGACTATGCCAATAAGTCTATCGCCTTCCTGATGTCCGAACTTATCATTTACAAACTTCAAATTGTTAATATCCACAAAACATACCGTCAGTTTTGCACCGGTTTCCCTAGACGTTTTCATCATATCCTTTAGGATGGCTATACCCGCCTCACGGTTGAGCGTACCCGTCATCATATCCTTTTGAGAACGCTCTGATACATTAAACAGGATCATGGATTTCATTAAGTACCTGTTGACAATGAAAATCATACCCCCGACCATTAAGGATGCAAATAGTACAAGTATGATGATTTTATCCGATAGGCCCGGGACTGCATCGACATTTTCCCAGTTCTTATACAAATACTTGATATTCCAACTCAGCATGAGTATGAGTATCGATGCTAAGATCAAATTGATTCTTACTGTCAAATCAGAAAAACTGACGCGTGTCTTTGCCTTATGTCGCGGCAGTGCAATAAACATGTTGTACAATACAATCAATACCGCTGCGAAAACCACAGTAAATACGTGCATCAAGCCATGCTCACTCTGAAAGAAAATCCTGTAGTCATATTTTTCGCCATATAACAAGAGCGCCAGCAAGGCTGTTGAAAGCTGGTTCACAATAACAAAGAAATATGTGCTTACACCGCCCAGTGCCACCGTTTTAAGATCGACATCAAATATTACTGTAAAGGAACTAAGCATAATTGTGAACAGGGCCATCACTTCCCATATGGAATCAAAGTCCAAAAAATAAAGCATGACTGTGTTTATTAAAATAAACAAGGCATGCTGATAAACGGGTCGCGATTTTCTTCTGTGCGCCACACCAAACATTGTAAAGCTTATAATTAATGACTCAGCTGCTGCAGTAAGAATCCCTGTGAACATGGTAAAGCTTCCCCTCGGATTAGATTGTATTCATACCATGATTAACTCGTTCGTGAGTCTTCCATTCGTAATTTTTCTGCGACCAGTGCAATAAATTCGCTGTTGGTCAACTTGGTCTTCTTCCCTGTTAATGTATGCCCAAAATAAGCTTCGATATACTCTGGATTTCCTCTGTTGATTGAGATCTCGATTGCATTACGAATTGCACGCTCAACACGACTTGCTGTCGTATCGAATTTCTCTGCAATACCAGGATATATAATCTTAGTCACTTTGTTTAGACAATTTGAATCTTCGTATACCATTTGAATTGCTTCGCGAATATACTGGAAGCCTTTTATATGTGGTGGGACACCAATTTTATGAAGAACTTCCGTAACGCGTGCATCAATGGATGTGAACTCCTTGACATTTGCGGATATACTCAACCGAGATATGTCTTCGCCATCCTTCTTTGATTTAGAGGATTTTGAAAGCTGTCTCAAACGGTCTATAAACAAATCGAAATCAAATGGTTTAATAACATAATATGTTGCACCCAGATTAATGGCGCGTCTTGTTATATTGTCCTGACCTACTGCGGATAGAATAATAAACTTAATTTTATCAATTAAGCCCAGTTCACCAACTTCTTCTAGAACACCAAGTCCGTCTAAATGCGGCATAATTATATCCAGTACAACTATGTCCGGTACGGTTTCCTTGATCAGTTCAACGGCCTTTAGCCCATTATGGGCAATTCCAACCACTTCGAAATCATCTTGCTCTTTAATATGCTCATTCAATATTGTACAAAAATTCTGATTGTCATCAACAATTAGTACACGAATTTTTTTACTCATAGCTCTCTCCACCTTTATGATGACAGTTTTTTCTTATGCGCTTGCTCAATGAGTTCAATTGCATGAACACGGGTGGTATCCGTTATGACATCACCACCTATAAGCCTTCCAATTTCAAGTATTCTTGAGTCGTAATCCAAAGGCCTAACAGAAGAAACTGTATTTTGTGCTTCAGTATGTTTTTCAATAAACAGATGTTGATCTGCCATAACTGCTATTTGCGGTAAGTGTGTCACGCAAAGCACTTGATGTGTATCTGCTATCTTTTGCAGCTTCTCACCTACAATACTTGCTGTAATTCCACTGATTCCTGTGTCTACTTCATCAAACACCAAGGTTGGTACTTCATCAAGTTTACCCAAAATCAATTTAATTGAAAGCATGATTCTTGAAAGCTCACCACCAGATACAACTTTTCTGAGTGGTCTTAGCTCTTGTCCCATATTGGTTGAAATCAAGAACTCGACACTATCCATACCGTCCATACGCCTACTTTCAGTCGGCGTAATAGACGTACTAAATCGTGCATCCTTCATATTGAGTTCAAAGAGTTCTTTCATAATACTCTCATCAAATGTTCTTGCTGCCTTTATCCTCTTCTCTGTGAGTCTCTCAGCCAATGCATCAAAGTGATTTTCTTCCTGAGAAAGCGCTGACTTGAGTTTATCAACATGTTCAGAGTGATGCGTCAGTTCGTCGAGTCTGCTTTCAAGATTGTCTGCATACTCTAATATTTCAGTTATTGATTGACCGTACTTGCGTTTGAGGTCATTCATTACATTGAATCGTTCTTCAACTTCTTGTAAAACTTCTGGGGAATATTCAACACCCTCTGCATATGCCCTGATTTCACTGTTCAAATTCTCCACGCTATAATAAACAGTTTCAAGTTCTTCACGAAGTGATTTAATTCGCTCGTCATATGCTTCAACCGAAGTTAAACTTCTAAGCAGTCTAGAGAGCTCTGAATAAATGCCGCGTTCATCTGAAATGGCTTCATGTGCACCATTCATTACTGTATGAATCTGTTCAAAGTTCTTCAAGTAAGATAAACGCGCCTCAATAGCTTCATCTTCTCCATCCTCAAGAGCAGCTTTTTGAATTTCGTCCAGTTGATACTGAACCAACTCAAGTTCTCTCTGAACCTGTTCTGGAGTCAAATCAATCATATCGAGTTCATTTTTTATAAGCCCGATTTTTTTGTAAGATTCATGAACATCATTAAGCAAGTGTCCAATTGACTGATCAGCATACATATCAAGCATTTTAATATGTGTTGCTGAGCGAAGCAATGACTGATGCTCGTGCTGTCCATGAATATCAACAATGATATTTCCAAAAGCACTTACTATGCTCTTAGGCACCATACGTCCATTGATTCGAAGAATCGATCGTCCCGATGCGTACATTTCTCGCGACAGCATGACAAGACCCTCGTCCGAATCTACACCATGCTGATGTAGAACGGTCTCAGCCATTTCATCAACGGAAAAAGTGCCTTGTATGACAGCCTTTTTTAGACTGTCTTTAATTGAGTCCTTATTGAACTTACCACCTAGGATCAGGTCAAGTGCACCTAGCAAAATAGACTTTCCTGCACCCGTTTCCCCTGTTAAAACATTAAAGCCTTTATCAAAGGGAATGGTCAGTTTATCAATAAGTACAAAATTTTCAATGTAAAGCTCAAGAAGCATATATGACCTCCATGTTGCTTCAAAATTAAAATCCAATCATAAACACTTCAAGACATGTACTATGATATTAAGACATCATTTTCTTAAATTCTGCCAGTACTTGTTCTACTTCATCTTCTGATCTAACAAGAAGAAAAATTGTATCATCACCAGCAATTGTGCCCACAACTGAGCCTACATCAAGTGCATCAATAGCAGCTGCAGCTGCATTGGCTGATCCAACCAGTGTTTTAATGACAACAAAATTGCCTGCATGATCAAGCGATAGCACCGCGTCTCTAAACAGTTTTAGAAAACGCTCTGATATGACGCTTTCCTGCTGCTTAATAGTTGCATATTTATACTTTCCATCTTTTGTGAGTACTTTAATGAGTCTGAGTTCCTTAATATCTCTTGAAACGGTGGCTTGTGTTACATTAAAGCCCGTCTTCTTAAGTGCGTTGGCTAATTCTTCTTGTGTTTCAATCTCTTGTGCCTCAATGATTTCAAGTATTTTTGAATGCCGTGAATATTTCAAATGAATCCCCCCATTATGATATTTGCCTGTAATTAAAGAGTCGTACTCAATTTAAGATTCTATACTCAAACGCAATTTCCTCTTTATTCATTAATATTTTTGCATAGAATATACAAATATTTTGTAATTATTTCAAGCGCGCATGCGCATTTTCCACAACACTTTTGATGAGGCTGTCTAGCTCAATTTGATTTTCATCAGTACACTTTTGAGCGTAGCAAAGGAATTCAATATTTCCTGCAGGTCCAGTAATTGGCGAGAATGTTAATGCCTTAATGGCAAATCCCTGCTGCTCTGCAAATGGGACAATCTCTCTTAAAACAGACTCATGCACTTTTGGATTTTTAATGACCCCTTTTTCTTTTTTTGCTTCTTCTTTTCCAGCTTCAAACTGCGGTTTAATTAAGAAGACGATTTCAGCATTATTATCCATAAGCTGATACGCCACTGGCAAAACGAGTTTTAGCGATATAAAAGATACATCTATACTTACAAAATCAATTGGGTCTGTAACGGTCTCCTCAGTCACATAGCGTATGTTTGTTCTCTCCAAGTTGACAACGCGTGGATCGTTTCTCAGTTTCCAGTCAAGCTGACCATATCCAACATCAACTGAATAGACCTTTTGCGCTCCATTTTGAAGCATGCAGTCTGTAAAACCACCTGTCGATGCACCTATGTCCATACAAATTTTATCTTTAAGGGCTACATGATACTCATTGATGGCTTTTTCAAGCTTTAGCCCTCCGCGGCTTACGTATGGAAGTGCTTTGCCTTTAACGATAATTTCTGAGTCTCGTTTTACTTTTGTTCCAGCTTTATCAACACGCTGACCATCGACAAAGACAATCCCTGCCATAATCGAACGCTTTGCTTTCTCACGCGATTCAAACTCACCTATTTCAACAAGTAAAACGTCTAGTCTTTCCTTTTTCATTATGGACGTCTCCTAATCTTTAACTTCATTTGTACGCGCTTTGCAATTCCGTTTGGATCAAGACCCAAAGTGCGTCTTAAATCCTCAACTGCGCCGTGCTCAACAAACTTGCTCGGTATGCCAAGACACTGAACATCTTTTTGAACACCTTTTGCATTTAGCCAAGCTGTCAGCCTATTTCCAAATCCACCTTCTAAGACATTGTCTTCAAGTGTTACAATTAAACGACTTGGATGCCCTTCAATCATTTCAAGAAGCGCGTCTTCTTGAAGTGGAAAAGCACATTTAACATTAATGACTGCAGTGCTTATATTGTTCTTTTCAAGCTTGCTTGCTGCTTCAAGTGCAGTTTGTGCCATATTGCCTACGGCAAAGAGTAAAACTTCTTGTCCATTTGATAAGCATTCAGGCAACAAGCACGCATCACGGGTAGACTCTTCTATAGGTGCCTCGATAGTAGATTTAACCTCATAGGCATTGCCCCGTGGATAACGAATAGCAATCGGGCCATCATGTTCACATACAGCGTACTCAAGCATTCGTTCAAGCTCAGGACCGTCTTTTGGTGCAAGTACAGTCATATTCGGCATATGTGTCAAATATGACAAATCAAATACACCGTGGTGGGTTTCCCCGTCTTTACCAACCAGACCCGCTCTGTCGATCGCAAAGACCACAGGCAGATTCTGTAAGCAAACATCGTGAAGTATTTGATCGTATCCACGCTGTAAAAAAGTCGAATAGACTGCAAATACAGGCTTTACACCTTGTGTTGCCATGCCAGCTGCCATGGTCACCGCATGTTGCTCCGCTATGCCTACATCAATAAAGCGTTTTGGGTAAGTATCTTTAAAGGTGCCAAGACCTGTTCCGTCAGGCATTGCAGCAGAAATAGCAACCATGTTTTTGTTTTTTTCAGCAAGGTCTAACATGGTCTTGCCAAAGATGGCTGAAAACGTATTCTTTCCGCCCGGTTTAACGCCCGTTTTAAGATCGAATGCCCCAACACCATGATAATTCTCTGGATGTTTTTCTGCAGGTAAATAGCCTCTTCCCTTTTTAGTTATGACGTGTATCAGCTTTGGTCCCTCAACGGATTTTGACATTTCGAGTGCATTCGTGAGCTCCTCAAGGTTGTGTCCGTCAATTGGCCCGTAGTAATGATAGCCCAAACCTTCAAATAGCATACCGTTGACCAGCATCACTTTAAGTCCGGCTTTAAACTTGGTAATGGATTTTGTCAGCGATTTGCCAACGTGGGGAATAGATGAAAGCGCACTACGTGTTTCCCCTTTTATATTGGAATAAGCAGGTGTCATTCTCAGTTTCCTGAGTTGTTTTGACAATGCACCTGTATTTTGCGAAATAGACATTTCATTATCATTGAGAATAACAGTGAGGTTCAGATCGGAATGACCTGCATGATTCATGGCTTCAAAAGCCATACCACCTGTTAAGGCACCGTCACCAATAACCGCGATGACGCTGTTGTCTTTACCCATTAAATCTCTTGCTTTTGCCATTCCCACAGCAGCAGAAATGGATGTCGAACTATGACCCGTCTCAAAGCAGTCGTGTGTGCTTTCACATCTTTTTGGAAAGCCACTCATACCGCCATAGTTTCTTAAGTTTTCAAAACCATCTTTTCTACCTGTCAGCAGCTTGTGAACATACGCCTGATGGCCTACATCCCATACAATTTTATCCTCAGGACTGTTAAAAACCCTATGAAGTGCAATGGTTAACTCTACAACGCCTAAGTTAGATGCTAAATGACCGCCTGTTTTTGAAATGCTTTGCAATAAAAACTCCCGAATTTCAACGCCAAGTCGAATTAGGTCTGCTTTTTCTAGCGCTTTCACATCTTCAGGCGATTTGATTTTATCCAGTATCATGTAATCACTCTTTTCTATGCATTATCACGTTTTACATCTTTGAGAACTCTAATGTGGAATTTACTGTCCAGTATATACAGGATGTGTCCCACAGTACCCACGATGCTCTTCCACTTTGATAACGCCAATTCCTTGCCTATGGCTTTACCGCCAACTGTTAGAGATGCTACAACGCCACTGAATCCGATTGATAGCATAGCAGTATTCACAAACGGCAAATTATATTTTACTATTTGAAGCAATATTATTGCAATTGCAGCACCACTTACAATACCAGCTATATCCCCTATTACGTCATTGCAGAAATTGGATACAGGTCCAGCATTTCGAATAAGACTTACACTATACTTGGCATAAGGTATCTTTTGAGATGCCATTGAGTGAAAGGGTTGCTCTTTTGCAGCTGCAACAGCAATCCCTATTGTATCAAACAATATTCCAATAAATATAATGCTGAGCAAGACAAGCATCGCCGGAATAACGCTTACATTACGAAGCAGCGACTCAGAGAGTGAGCTCATAAAAATGGCAAGTATAAAAGTGAGAATACTCACCTTTATAATCCAGCTGCTCGCTTTTTTTCTTTTAAGTTTTTTCGACCCGCCTTTAAGCTTTTTCAAGACGTATCGCTCCTTTACATCTTTTATATCAACAGGTGGCAGTATATCAAGTAAATTTTACGGCTTAGGTCCAGTTGGATTTCCCCCAGGAACACTGTTCTGTCGCCAGAACAGCAGTTTCCCATTAAGTTCCTGACCATATCGTTTCCGGGTATGGGACTGGATTGCCACTTAGACCGCACTTCAATCCCTGATATACTTCTTCCAAACAGTCTAGGAGTTTTCCTCTACAGGCAAGTCAACTCTTAGCCTCTTTTGCAGAAAAGGTTTAGATTAGCAATGACCTGAGTCTTATGGGCCCATAAGACTAAGCCTGACTACCGTCCGCCTCCTCCACTCAAGGCAGGCTACGCTGTACCCAGCTAGACACCGGAATACAGGTTTATCCTGTCAGTTTTCACATAACAGGTCTCCACGGAGGGAGGGTCATCGCCCACATGCCATTGTGGATCGCCCCCACATCCTTACTCCCAGCACAGACCCCCGACTGGGCGTCGGCAGCCAATACCAGGAACTTCATCGATGTGCCCTTTAACGGATTTTTAGCCCCGCCTTCCAAGTTGACAGCTCTGACTAGAATACTGCGCCACCTGAGATTTACACAAACATATTTGCTACTACAATACCCAAAATTGCACCTGCGAACACTTCTACAGGTGTATGACCTACAAGCTCTTTGAGTTTATCCTGAGCTATGGGCTTGTGGTGGTATAAATCTTCAATTATGTTGTTGAGAATAATGGCCTGCTTGCCTACAGCGCGTCTAACGCCAGAGGCATCATACATAACAATCAAACTCAAAACCAGTGAGACTGCATACATCGCTGAGTTCCAGCCCTTTGTAAGGCCAACTGCTGTTGACATGCCCATTACAAAGGAAGAGTGACTGGACGGCATGCCGCCTGAACCAATCATTCTATATACATTCAGTCTTCCTTCAAAAATATAAGTGAGTATAACTTTCATGACCTGTGCAATAAACCAAGCCCAAAAGGCTGCACCAAAGACAGAATTATTTATAATCCCTTCAAAATAGTTCATTCCATAACCTCACTCTTACAATTTTCTTCCAAGCAGTTCAATAACCAGACTTTCCAAAAATTCTGTATTGCAGGATAGAGACTGCAGCATCTGAACTGCATCACTGGTGAGGGTTTCAGCCTCCCTTTTTGATTCTTCAAGTCCCATCAAATTCGGATAAGTTGTCTTTGAATTTTTCGCATCGCTTCCCACAGGTTTTCCGATGACTTCAGTATCGCCTTCAATATCAAGTATATCATCAATTATTTGAAAGGATAAGCCGATATTATGGGCTATATTCCTAAGTTTGCTAATTTCCTCATCTTTTGCACCACCAAGCAGTGCGCCTGAGACAAATGAAGCCTCAATAAGCGCCCCCGTCTTATTTTCATTAATATAATTCAAGGTATCTAGGTCTACCTCAGCTGTCTCATTTGCAATATCAGCAATTTGACCAACGATCATACCATCTGCACCCGCACATTTTGAAATTTCATAAGCTGCCTTTACGATTTTTTCACTGCACCCATGGTCCAAAATAGCTTTAAGCATAATAGTGTGTGCACTATTAAGAAGTGCGTCGCCCGCCAAAATTGCCTTGGCCTCTCCATAAACCACATGATTTGTCGGTTTGCCCCTTCTAAGATGATCATCATCCATAGCTGGCAAATCGTCATGTATCAGAGAATATGTATGAATCATTTCCAGTGCGGCAGAAAAAGCAGCTGAAAGACTTGGAGCTGCACCAAATATACGGGCGCACTCTGAAAGGATAATTGGTCTGAGCCGCTTGCCTCCAGCCTTTAGGCTGTACTGCATTGCATCATATAAAACATCCTGATAAGGGCTGTTTCCCTTATGAAAATATGTATAAAGATGTTTTTCAAATTCGTCTTTTTTCATGTCGAGCTGACTCATAAAATCATACTCGCTTTGGTTGTTTTCGTGTATATGTGCTTCCATATGCAAACAATCCCCTAAGTCTCGCTAAAATCCTCTTCACCAGTATCCGTCATAATTTTGATTTTCTGTTCTACTTCTTCAAGTAAAGTATTGCAATTCTTGTATATTCCGACACCCTCTTCAAACAGTTTTAGGGCATCTTCAAGCTTTACGGTTCCTTTTTCCATCTGTTCTACGATGTCTTTTAGTCTGTCAAGCTGATTTTCAAAGTTTTTCTTTTTAGCCATTATTAATCCTCACTTTTTTTGACGGACTCAACTAGGACGTTTGCACTGCCATCGGTCATTTTTATGGTCAATTTGTCATTTTCCTCAATTTCTGAAACACGGCTAACTAGGTTTCCCTGCATGTTTTCAGCAAGTAAATAACCTCTTTCAAGTGTTTTTAAAGGACTGATATGATCAAGGAGTTTTCCCGTATGCATAAGTTCTTGTCTTTTGAACTCAATTTGCTTTTTCATACTTTGCTCAAAACGGTCCCTTGTCACTTCCATTTCATAGCGCTTCATATCAACCAGCCGAGACAGTCGATCAGCAAGGTTTTTAGGTTGGTGTCTATCTAATGTTTCCCTTGACAACTCAGCCTTATAGCGCAGGGCATCGGATAGCCTGTCCTTAAAGGCGTTTAAGTACCCTACAAGCTCTAAATTTGATACCGCTGCCAGTTCAGCAGCAGCTGATGGTGTCGGTGCTCGTAGGTCAGCAACAAAGTCAGCTATTGTAAAGTCAGTTTCGTGACCCACCCCTGAAATGACTGGAATCTCCGATTCAAATATTTCTCGTGCAACACTGACCTCATTGAAGGCCCATAAGTCTTCAATTGACCCCCCGCCACGTCCTGTGATAATCAGGTCGAACCCACCTATTTCATTGACCTTTTGAAAGGCGGCTGCAATTTCTTGATGTGCCTGTTCTCCTTGAACGCGTACAGGGAATACTGTAATGTCACAATAAGATACACGCCTCGAAAGCACCTGAATAATATCACGTACTGCGGCTCCTGTTGGAGACGTAATTACAGCAATACGTTCAGGGAAACTCGGCACCTTTTTTTTATGTATTTCGTCAAAAAGACCTTCGTCAGAAAGCTTTTGCTTTAGCTTTTCAAATTTTATATGTAAATCACCAAGGCCACTTTGCTCTAAGCTTTTAACGTAGAGTTGATATTTCCCATCACGCTCATAGACCGATATAGAGCCTTTGGCCTTAATTTTCATACCATCAGCAGGTTTAAAATCAACTGAGGTGAAATCCCTGTGAAACATGACACAGCTTATTCTTGAATCGCTGTCTTTCAAATTAAAGTATGCATGACCACTTGAATGCAGCTTAAATCCAGAAAGTTCTCCCTCGACAATTAAATTGGAAAGAATAGGATCATAAGACAAGCTTCTTTTAATATATGCATTGACCTCTGTTACGGATAGGGGTCTAAGCTTCATCGGCGCCCCCTCTTCTCTGCTCGTTGCCTAAGTGTGCAACACCAATCGCGTTATCAGCTGCATAGGCAGGTTCAGCAAATAATATATTCACATTCATCTTTTTAAAACGACTTGGTAACACTGACTTCAAATAGACACTGGACGAAACACCACCTGCCATTAAGACGTGCTTTTTGCCCGTCATTTCACAGACATTTGAAAGGCTCTTAAACAGTGTCTTTTCAAGTGCACTGAATAATCCTTTAGAAATAGCTGCCTTGTCTTTTCCCTCTTCAATGTATTTCAGTCCATACGCTTCAGCGCCACTCAAATTAAAATAGGTCTCTTTAACTGACACAGGAAATTTCAAACAAGCCTCTGCATTTAGGGCTAATCCGTCTAAATACTTACCGCATGGAAACCCGTATCCCATTGCTACTCCGATACGGTCTATAAGCTGACCTGCTGAAACATCAAGCGAACCGCCTACTATTTCAATACTGAAGCTGGCCTCTTTAGCATTCCAACCTACATTTAATATTTCTGACGTACCCCCTGAAAGATGTAGAGCAATATGCGGGACCTCATGGTTCAGTCCACAGGATTTTGCCGCAGCCATGATATGCCCATCCTGATGTGTTGTTGTAAACATTGGAACTTGAAGAGCTATACTTAAGCTCTTTGCAAATCGTTCCCCTGCTGTAAATACAGGCATATAAGAGCCTTCCTGATTTCTTGGCCTTGTGCTTACAGCAACACACCCTATTTGTTCCATGTCAACCGCCTCGGATGCACTTTTCAAAATATCCGGCAGATTCATAACATGCTGAAAAAAGCCCTCAGACTGTCTTAGTCCTCGAGCCCCTTTTTTAACCTCAAGCATTTTTCGCTTTTCAAAAAGAAGATTGCCCTGCGCGTCTACAACCGCCAAAGACGTTGTATAGCAGCTTGTGTCTATACCTAGGGTATATGGTCTCATCTATGATCATCCTTAGTTTCCAACTGTAGCGCCGAGCAGTCCATTGATAAATGAACTTGAGCTGTCATCTCCAAATTTTTTGGATAGGTTGACCGCTTCATTAATCGATACACTTTCAGGTACATCTTCACAGAAAAGAATTTCTGCAAGTGCAATTCTAAGTATCGCTAAATCGATTTTTGCAATTCGATCCAACTTCCACCCCTTTTTAAGGTGTGATGAGATTTCACCGTCAATTTTTTCTTGATGTGCAATATACACTTCTACCAGTTCTGAGATGAAGACTTTATCTACTTCATTTTGAATGGTTTCGCCAATGTAGGTATTTACACGATCCATTGTATACTCGCCGTGCATATCAAGTTGATACAAACACTGCATTGCTGCTTCTCGAGCTAATTTTCTGCCCATTTGGACCTCCCGTTTATCTATCACAGACTTTAGAAAAACTCCGGTTTCCTTTTGCTTAAATGCGACTCGGAAGCGCGAAGTTTTCTATGGTCTCGTGTTTAGTCTTCAATTGAATCTTCTAGTGGGACTTCTTCACTTGATTCCATGTTAATACCTTGTACATGGATATTCACTTCTTTAACCGACAAGCCCGTCATTGTTTCAACAGCTGTTTTAACATTTTCTTGTACTTGCCATGCTACATCCGGAATTTTAATTCCAAAATCCACAATAATATTTAAATCAACAACCACAACGTTGTCTTCTATTTCAACTTTTACACCTTTTTTAAGGTTTTTAACACCAAACATTTCTGCAATATCTTTAGCAAAACCACCAGAAAGTCCATTAACACCTTCAATTTCTGCCGCAGCTATTGACGTTATGATGCCAATCACATCATCAGATATATTTACATTGCCATATTCTAATGCATTTATTTGAGTTTTTTCAGCCATTACAGTCCCTCCAATCATAAAATCATTATACCAGATGCGCCCTCGAAACACAACGAATCCACGGTATTACAGAGTGTTTACAATTGACTCCAAACAGCACAAGAAATGCCCGCGGTGACTTCCACGGGCATTATACTTTATTCTTCTGTTTCAACCTCTTCAACTTCATCGGCTTCTTCGCAGCAGCAGCATGCATCGCTTACTACAAAGTCTTCACCGCACTCTGGGCAAGTGAGCTCAACGCAACACTCGTCTTCATCCCAGTCTTGATCAACTAGAACTTCCTCACCGCAGTGTGGACACTCAAACTCATCATAATCAGAAAGCCCAAGCTCCAGATCAATTTCATCTTCAAGGTCTGCTAAATCTTCATCCACAGACTCAACGTAATCTTCAAGATCAGCTAGATCTTCATCTACCTCTTCTACGTACTCCTCAAGATCTTCGAGGTCTGTATCAAGTTCATCAATTGCGCCTGCGAAATCCTCAAGCAGTTCAACGATTTGCACCAGCAGCTTACCTTCCTTCGAGTTCTGCTCAACTTCCATTCCGTCAGCAAGACCCTTCAAATAGGACACTTTCTCCAGTAGATAGCTCATGATATAACCTCCTTAGAGTCATTATGGCAGTCGGGCCGCTCACGCATCCCGGCTGTTGTAAATTATATGAAACCGACGCACTATGCGCGCGACAGGTATTCATCCGATCTAGTGTCAACTTTAACTTTATCGCCTTCGTTAACAAACAGAGGTACATTAACAACTGCGCCTGTTTCAAGAACAGCTTTCTTTGTAACATTTGAAGCTGTATCGCCCTTAACGCCTGGCTCAGTCTCAGTAACTTCAAGAATT
Organism: uncultured Acidaminobacter sp.; assembly: GCA_963676345.2. Lineage (GTDB taxonomy): Bacteria > Bacillota > Clostridia > Peptostreptococcales > Acidaminobacteraceae. Next base: position 882,508 of record CAXXTS010000005.1, on the reverse strand, counting down.
ACAAAGTTAGGTGCTTCAACTACAAAACACTTGCCTTTGTAGAACTTCAACATAACATTGTCATTTTCCTTGATGTATTTGATAGAATCTTCAACAAGTTCATGTTGCAGTGGAATCTGATCATATGTTTCATTGTCCATAAAGTAGTAAAGCTCACCATCACTATATAGATATTGCATTTCTTTTGACTCAATATGCGCTTTAGGGAACTTTTCAGATGGCGAGAAAGTTGTTTCTCTTGTAGCGCCTGATAGAAGAGACTTGTACTTGGTTCTTACAAACGCAGCACCCTTACCTGGCTTAACGTGTTGGAAATCAACAACGACAACCGGCTCTCCATTAATTTCAAATGTCATACCTTTTCTAAAATCACCTGCAGAAATCATGCTTATACCTCCGATTAAATTTCAATTAAATGTTTTGGTGAATTTGACAATCGTTCGCATCCATTTTCAGTTACCACAACGAGGTCCTCGATACGAACGCCCCCGAACTCTGGAATATAGATACCCGGTTCATCAGTAACCACCATATTTTTTTCTAATATTTTTTCACCGATTGGTGAAAGCCTAGGTTCTTCATGAACTTCAAGCCCCACACCATGGCCAAGACCATGACCAAAATATGCGCCATACCCAGCTTCGGTGATAATTTCTCTGGCAACCTGATCCGCCTCTTTACCGCGAATCCCTGGTTTTATTGCTTTAAGTGCTGCTTCTTGCGCACGCAAAACCGTTTCATAGATGCTTCTTTGCTTTTCAGAAGCCGAACCCATAACAAGAGTACGTGTCATGTCTGAACAATATCCGTCTAGTATACAGCCAAAATCCATGGTTACAAAGTCACCGTGCTCAATGATTTTTTCGCTCGCCCTGCCATGCGGAAGTGCCGACCTTAAACCTGAAGCAACAATAGTATCGAAAGACAGCGCACTCGCACCCATGCTTTTCATGAACCTTTCTAGTTCTAAGGCAACATCTCGCTCTGAAAGACCCACTTTAATAAAACTAAGTATATGTTCAAATGCCTTGTCAGCTATTGCCGCCGATTTTCTAAGCTGTTCAATTTCAAAGTCCGTTTTTATAAGTCTAAGGCTTTCTACAAAATCTCCAAGTGGCTTAAAGTGAACACTCTTCAAATTTGAGACATACCCACCATAATCATGCACCGTCATATAATGGTCTTCATAACCAATTTTATTTACATCGAACGCAGAAAGAATCTCGTATATGGATCGTTCTGGCGAAGTCATGAGAACTTCAAACCCTTTACACTGGTCTGCTGCTTGATCTTTATATCTGAAATCAGTAATAAAACAAGCCTGCTTCTGAGTTATAAACACCGTACCCGCAGAACCGGTGAATCCACTTATGTAACGTCTGTTCTCAGGTTTTGTGATTAAAATGGAGTCAATTTGTTCCTTTTCCATTCGTGAGCGCAGCATTTTCAATATATGCATTAGATACCACCTTTTTCAAAAATGTCCTTAAGTGCATAAAGTGCCGCTATGTAACCATATGATTTCAGACCTGTAATTTGACCAATACAGACAGGCGCGAGTACAGACTTGTGTCTAAATGACTCTCTTGCACCAACATTGGATAAATGGACCTCCAAAGTTGGAAGCTCTATTAACTCAATTGCATCGCGTATCGCATATGAAGTATGCGTATAAGCGCCAGCATTAATGATTACACCATCACACGTATGCATTGATTTATGAAGTGCATCAATAATTTCGCCCTCATGATTTGACTGCATCAGCACAACTTTAAGGCCAGCTTTCTCGGCTTCACCTAGAATCATCTCTTCGATGTCTTCTAATGTCAAAGTTCCGTAGTGCTCTGCCTTGCGTTTGCCCAGCATATTCAAATTGGGACCATTTACTACCAGTATTTTTTTTGACATAGCTTCACATCCCAATACATATTACCATACTTTTCAAGGTTTGAATAGCAATCAAATACGCTAATATCAAAGTTTTAGCTGTTTTATGATTTTATCGGTTATTCCCGCTGGTGTGAGGTCGTCTACTTCTATGACATATGTCGAAGCCTTCATATATTTTTCAGCTCGAATCGCCATAAGCGAGCAGATATTCTTTCTCAGATTGCCCTCTTTTAGCAGGGGCCTGGATGCTCTTCCGTTTGTCAGGTTTTTAATAAGTGTTTCTATGTTTCCTTTCAAGTAAACAACCACACCGTTTTCATTCATTATGCTTACATTTTCAGGTCTGAGTATAACCCCGCCACCTGTAGATATAACTGCCTGTGCATGTGCTGCCGTACTCCTAACAGCTTCTGTTTCCATATCGCGAAAACCTGCTTCACCATATCTTTCAAATATTTCAGGAATGGACATTCCCACTTTTTCAATAGCTTTATCCAGCTCAACAAGGGGCAGATTTAAACGACCGGCCAGTTCTTGACCGATCGTTGTCTTCCCTGATCCCATCATGCCTATCAGGTAAATATTAATTTTAATCATCCTCTACTTCGTGGCGCGGACTCTTTGAGACAATTGTAATGGCATCAATGAGCGCTTTTAGTATATCAGTTTCATATTGAAGGTTCATTTCATCCAGTTTTGAATACATTTCACCCTTTTGAGTGACAACATAATGTGGTTTCAAACTGTTTAGTGCAATGGCCTTTATGTCCATTAAACAGTGGTCACACTTGCAAATATCCGGAAAAGCTCTCAGGAGATTTGGCAAGAAATGTTCTACCGAAATTTCCATGTAATTTCTCAGTTCCACAGTACCACACTCCTCTAATCTCTGGTTTCTCTCCAATATTCTATTTTGTACCCCTTAATTCCTTCATTTTTTTGCATGCCTGCTAGAATCGGCGGCTGATCTAAGGATACTGTGAAAGTATCGCCTTCTGGAATAACTGCAATTACAGGGGGCTTGTCATCTACAGTGTATTGATAATCTGGAAAACCATCCAAATCAAACCGCGATTGCAAATCCGTATTTTGTGGGTAATGACCTAGAATGTTTTCAACTGAACGGCCTTGGTCTTTGTGAAAAGCTCTCCCCATATCTGAATAGGCAGCGATCTGATAGTTAATAAGTGTTTTGTCATGTTCTATTTCTTTTATACCCGGTCCATAAAAGATAATGCGCCCTTCTGCAATAAGCGTGCCGCTAAATTTTAGAGTAGACCCAGCTGGTGCATAAACAAATATATCACCTTTGGTTGCTATGGTTCCGCCAAGGTCTGTCAATATATCAGAAGTGCTGTTTCCAAGCGCAATGTCACCCGTTTCAACTGCTCCCGGCGGATTGATGTAAACATCTGCATTTGGCTTATCATTAACAATACGAATATTGTTTAAATTGTCTGTCTCACTTATCTCCACACCAAAATCTATCATTTGTGAAATACGTGTTTCTCCACCAATCACATTTAGAGACACACCGCTTCCTATTTGTGCATTTTCGTAGTCATATACGACATTTTCACCCGCGTATATATCTCGCGATGCTGTAATATTCATGAGTCTATCAACGTCACGACCAGTACTCTCTGTATTTGCGTTGAGCAGTATTTCTTTGAGCCGAGTTGCGTAGTCGCCCTTGTCCATTGAGTAGTCCGGATTGAAAACAGCACCGTTTCCGCTTGCATTTTTAGCAAGTACCACACCCTGAGCGTAATTATCCTCATAAGTTTCCCCTAATGCCAAGCTGCGAATACGGATGATGTTTTTATCTACATCGTCTACATCGATTGATCCTTGTGAGGCATCCCCGCGGGTTGCACCCATAATAAACACGCCTGATTTGAAGGTCTCCGCAGTTTCTGTGCCTTCTTCAGTGCTTTCCATATAATCATAGCCAATGGTTGTAACGTCACCATCAGCATCGACTGAGTCACCATCTTCATTGAAGCCATAATAGTATCTTACGGTACTATGACTGCCAACTTTGTCATCATAATTCTTATCTTCAGCGTAGCTTGTTTCGTAAAATTTCATGTACTTATTTTCTACAGAAACGGATTCACCCGTTTGAAAAAAAGATCGGGTCGATAAATCACCTGGTGTCTCTAAACGCGAAACCCCCGCATAGGAAACACCACTTATATAAAGCTTGTTTACATCAATTTCCACTTTGGCCGTGATATCATCTTGAATGGTTATTGCACCTGACTTGTCACCAAGTGTATAGGCGTTGCCTTTGCTAGACTGTATTAAATACAAGTCCCCATCATCGCTGCTGGTAGCGCCTACTCGTATGACCGTTTCACCGCCGCCACCTCTTAGTACAAGGTCTTCATAAAGATACATATTTCCATCAATAGTGATATTGGTTGTTTCTTCACCTGTACTGTAGCGGGCCGTTCTCAACTCATTGGCACCAAGGTTTTTAGATACATACAGGTCATTGCCCGTATTAAAAATTTTTACATTTGAACGCGTATATAAATTCCCATTTACAGCTAGACTGCCTTCTGGTTTCAGTAATGATTCGTAAATAAAATCTGACATATCTTTATTCAAATAATTACCAGATTCATCTTTGTACCCCAAATGGACACCGCCTATTTGCTTTTCAGAATCAATGTCTTTATCATCAGGATAAGTCCCGTAAGCGTAAACGTCACCGTTTACCGTCGTTAAACCACCTGAAATGATTAAATCTTTACCCGCTAAAAGAGTGTAGTCTGTCGCTTCGTTGTTGTGCACGGTCACTTTTTCCTGTGCTGATTTAAAGACGTATTGATATTTGGGCTTCGTAACTGTAACAGACAACTCCAGGGCACGCTTATCCTTATTAAAGTAACCATCCGTCTTGAGTATGATATTTAAACCATCCTCTTTGTCAAAACTAGAAGTGATTTCTGACATTTCGAGTACGGGCTCATGTGTGCCGTCTTCGTTTTCTTCCCCCTGATACCCTCCTACACCGGCTACATGTGTGATCAAATCAAGTGTAACAAGCGTGTTCTTTTTAGAAGGTGCCAAGGCCTGTGAACCGATGCTTTTAAAGTCCAGACAGTAAGAAATATATGTGTCAACATCTCCTGAATCTTGATAATACGCACCTGATTCATTAAGTAGTGTATACGTCAAATCAGCCTCTGCACTGTTAAGAAGTGCCCCATAGTAGGCCTTTAAGAATTCACATTGAAGGCCTATTTCAATATAAGCCATAGCCTCTTCTTCTGTAATCGTCTCATTGTGTATATCTGCACGTATTTTTTTTAGGAAGTCAATCCACTTGTCTTCCGCTAGAAAGGTGCCGTCAAGTGTCCCATCTTCAATCACTTCAAATATGTTATCATTTTCAAAATCAAATGCATCAACCACGTGATTATTGGCTGTCGCCTCTGCATCAAAGACCATATCATTTATTTCTGCAAGACTTTCCTCTATTGCACCATCCGTAATATAGAAAGCTCTATTACCACCTGTCAATTTCATTGTGGTCGTAAGCGCAGCTGTACTGAACATTAACAGACCCGTTCCAAGGATTGTGAGTAATGATATGACTATGAGCACAGTAATCATTGCTGCGCCTTTTTGATTGCTTTTATGCTCAAATTTGAACTTTCGCATTTTCGTCACCCTACCTAGTCTTTACTCTTTTCTTACCGAAGAATATAATTCACTAATGACTTCACCAGACGACGTTTCAACTTCTATTTGTACCCAGTAATAGTCCTGTGTGTTGTCTATCGTACTTGTAACGGCTGTTGAAAGTCCAAGGATGGTCTGCACGTCACCTATACTTGCATTTGATGTTTTAAAGCTAAAGTTATTGTTTTCATCATCATACTCATAAAGCTCTAGCTTTCTTTCCGCTCCACCAGAAGTGTCGTTTTGCAGATCCATACTTAAGAGGGTATCTGCTTGACTTGTAAGCGGTGTGATAAATTTCACCTTGACAGGTTCACCAGTTAGTTTAATAAAGGATGGTTCAACCGCGACTTCAGTACCCGTAGGATACTCACATACCAACTTATAGTTCGTACTCACATCTCCTGATCTTAGGTAAAGTGTAACTGACTTGTCGAACGGTATAGCGCTAATCGTTTGAAGCAAGGTTTCACCACTTTTAAAGACCAAATCAAGTTTACCTGTTTTTATGACTGGTGTAATTGTAATATCTGCATCAATATTGCTGTCATAAATATCGAGCTCTTTGTCTGATTGCTTCACACTGGTGCCTTGATCTGAATAGGTAATACGCACTGTAAAACCATCGCGTACAAAACTTCTTGAATTACCCGCATCCGGAATTTGAGGCAGCCTTTTTTCCTCTTCTAAAACATTTTGTGCGACAGATTCAGCAAGAACGACCCTTTCGGATCGTTCGCCAATTTTTGTTGAAGTTACAAACTGAGTCATATAAGGCCCAATTACAATGGCCAGTATACCAACTGCTATGAGCAGCTCAATGAGTGTAAAACCTTTTTCGTTTTTTTCTTTCATATTGAGCCTCCTAGTCATGGAAAACAGTCACATTGCCTTCCTGTGTGCCCATAACAAGTCTAGGGAGTTTTTCGTCATCGGTTTTTACAAAAATGTTTAACGGCTTTGACGTTTTATTGTAGATGTTCAAGGTGCCCATGCCCACATCTTTTTCATCTACCCTTGGGGCAGATACGACGGTTAAGTAAATACCGTCCTCATAATTAGGCGTAAAGGTATAAAAATCATTCACACCTGGGAAAGTATTCAATGAAGTACCGTAGTTAAAAGCATACTTGCCCCCAGATTCCGTAACCGTTAAAGATAAATTTTCACTTTCGCGCTTAGACCCAAGAGAGAAGTCCTTGGCATCGCTTTTGGTAATATAGTAGCTCATATGAATGGAAGTCGGCGCACTCATAATAAGTTCAAAATCATAGTCGATTTTTTTGCTTTCTTCTGCAGCTCTGTCATACAAACCTGTATTTCCATCTAGAATCGTTCCTAAATCAGAAACAATCGGACTATTAATGCTTGGCACACGCTCAACCGGTCTGTCTGGGTCTGCTTCTGAACCATGTACAATGTAGTCAAAGGGATAGTGCTTATCGAATTCAGACTCATAGGCCCACATCATTTTTTCAATGGTTTCATTATCGTAGTAATATGGAAAACGCATTTCAATGGTGCCTCGAACGGTGTTTGCAGTATTCAAATCTTTTGCGACAGTCAAGTTGTTTACAAGAACAATGTTTTCCATTTCTTCAAAGCGTAAAATGGCATTCTTTATGTTTTCATAGGCTCCTTCAACCGTAATGGACACATCAATTGTGCTGACCACTTGCTCCCATTCTTCTTTATCTGTCTCCTCTTCCACATTTTCCTCAGCAAAGCGGGCTTGAACCATGCTCTTGGAGAGTTTGTCCAGGGCAGTGTCGCCATATGAAGACAGTATTTGGTCTACGGTTTCACGACTTGTTTCTTCATTTGTTCCATCATCATTGAAATCAAAAGTGTATTCTGCCGCTAAAATACCGTTGTCACTGAGCACTTTCGTAATACGACGTAAAATGTCCTCCTGGTAGAGCACCGGCGGCAATGTTCTTTGCATGATTTCATATTTTTTTCTAAAGTTATCAATGAGCATCATCTGTTGTTCAATAGGCAGTATGTTGCTCTCTATGTCACGAAGCACCTGCTTATTCACCTCAAGTTCTTGCTTCTCTACTTGAAGGGCGTCATGTACGGGTAGGTAAGCAAAATAGACCGCACCAGCCAGCACCAAAAGAACAGCAAACACAGCCAACAATATTTTTTCTCTACTTGTCAGTCGCATCTGGCTCACCTCCAAATTCGCAGGTTAGTGTAAACTCGTAAAAGACATCTACACCATCATAATATTCAGTTTCAGTCCTTGTAATTGATCCTATTTCAACGGTGTTAAACAAATTCATTGACCTAAGTTTATGGATCAGGTCAGGAATTTCAGACTCGGTCTCTGTTTTTCCGTAAATGGTCATACTTTCTTCTGAGTTAAAGTTAACATTAACATAGAGCACACCAGAAGGTAGTGCCGATTCTATGGCTTCAGAAATTTGTACAACGGAAGCGTTTTTACTCTCAATTTGCTTGAGTAAATCTACCTTGTACTCGATTCGATTTTTCAAAACATTTAAAAGCAATTGTCTCTCTTGCTCTTCTTTCTTTTCTTCAATAGACGCTAAAGTAAGTATGTTGTCAGCACGTACAGTGTCGAGTTCAACATGCATTAAATATATTTGATAGGTAAATCCCGCTACACAAAGTGCAAAAATAAGCCCTGTCAATAGGACATAACGCACCCTTCTTTTACGTTTAAAGTATATGTCTGGAAGCAGGTTTATTTCTTTCTTTTTGTACTGTTCAGTTAAATTGACTGGACGCCTTTTCTTAAACATCAGCAGCCTCCTTTTAGGAGTCCGCCAATAACAGGGACCATTAAACTGTAGTCCTGTTCAGGTACATCCGCATCCGGTGTTATACAATCTACTTTTAGAACTTCAATATTATGATAGTACTTCAAAAACTCAAGCAGTTGCTTTAAGTTTGTACCCCCACCTATTAAGTAGAGTTCGTCTACCGTCATACCAAATTGGCGTGTCTTGAAGAACTCCATCATTTTGCCAACTTCATAGGCTACTGGTTCATATAATAGTTCCAGTTTAGAATCGATATCAAACTCCAAAGTATTTTGATTTTTTGCATTTAAACTTACAAACTGGAGTTTTTCTCTTAGTATGTCCATGCGATTATACATAAGACCTGAAGCAGCGTCATCTGGACGCCCCATTAATTTTAACAAGTAATTTCTTGATTCAAGCTTCGGTATGTTATTTTGTTCAGAGTAGCGCTCAATAAGTGCATTCACTCCAAGTTCAGAAGAAATGCTCGCAAAATATTTTGTACCATTAAACATGGTTAGTTTCATACCAGCAGCACCTAGGTCAACCACAAGTACATTTTTCTCTTCTTCAAGTATGTATTTTTTAAAGTAACAATAAATAGCATCGGTATAATAATCTACACGTTTTATATTGAGCTTGAGCTTATTTACAAGTTCTATCTGATCATCGATAAGTTCTTTTGGAGCCGCAACAATCATGGCTTCAACAGTCTGAGCTTCAGCGTTTTCTTTGCCCTTTTCCGTCTCACCACCATCAAGAGTGCCCTCTACTTTTTCTATCAATTTATTAATTCTAAAATCAATATAGAAGGCATCGGCATTATAGGGTAAAAACTGTTCCGCTTCAAAGCGTACAATGTCCTTCATTTCCTTAAGACGCACCATTGGCATTTCTCGAAGACGCACAATGCCCGATTGACCACCAACCGTCAAGTAACAGTCCGCCCTGCGTACACCCATATCCTTAAGTGTATTTTTTAAAAGAGGCTGTATTTCATTAATATTCAGTTCACCGTCAGGATTAAATAATTTTTCAGTGTTTTGTATCATCCGGTAGTCACGGATGTTCAGTTCACCTTTTTTGTCTATACCATACAGTATTTTTGTCAGTTCTGTCCCAATTTCCATGGCGATAAACTTGCCCATATCCCTTCGCCTCCCTTCTAATACTGTCGAAAACTTGTTTTGATGGTTTCCTGCCTTCCGTTGACTTCAACAGTCACCTTGAGTGTGAGCATTTGTCCGTCTTCAGGTTTTTCAATAACAAAAGAGAGGACATTTTCAAACATTTTATACTCGGTGCTGTCTTTATATCTATATAATGCCCGATCATTCAAATAGTAGAAGGTGTCACTAATCCTGAGTATATTCGTTGGATTTCTAGGCGCAGTGTTTCTTAGTCCTTCTATTTGATCAAGCCTTGCTGTCGTATTTATATGTTCTGTATCTTTAAAACCGGCTACGCGAACTCTCGTGTTCACTTCCTCATTAAATATTTGTACATCTGAAATTGCAGATTGATACTTTGTTTCTCTATCAAATAGTTTATAGCCACTGATGAGTGCCATATAGGCTGGCAGTGTTACAACTGAAAGTATTGCAAGTGCAAGCATTGTTTCCAGTAATGAAAACCCTTTTCGATTTTTTAGTTTATGCTTCATAAGCAATCCCTCATATCTTTACCCTATCTTTTCAAATTATAGTACCCATTTCAAATAGATGGCAATAAATTCATTAAAAAAATAATAGCCAATGGTGGTACCTATAACAAGAAAAGGACCAAAAGGAACATGGTCTTTTCTACTTTTAAACTTAAAGGCAATAAGCAGAACCCCTATAAGGCCACCCAATATAAAGGCAAGGAGCAGTGAAAGTACCGTAGGAAAAAGCCCTAGCCACAGGCCAGCAGCAGCCATAAACTTAATATCGCCGCCCCCCATTGGGCCGGCTAGGGCAATCAGAAACAGAAAACCACCACCTGCTAAAGCACCGAACACACTGTCTTTAAGCGCAAGGTCTTTTGTTAAAAAGACCATGACCAGACCCAAAACAAATAGAAAAATATTGATTTCGTCTGGTATGATTTCATGCTTTAAGTCAATGACAAAAACACAAATCAGTGCGCTTGCAAAGAGGGCGTCAAATGCAAACTGGAGTGTATAGCCTGTTCTGATGTATATCAATCCGAATAGCACACCCGTTATGATCTCGATCAAAGGGTAGAGCCATGATATTTTATTGCCGCAATACCTGCACGACCCCCTGAGCAGTAAAAAACTGACTACAGGGATATTGTCATAAAACTTTATTCTGTTTTTACAAGTAGGACAAGTGGACGGTGGATAGGCTAAAGACATTTCTTCAGGCAGTCTTGAAATGACGACATTGAGAAAGCTGCCTATACACAGGCCCAGTATAATGATGAATAATATCATGGCTTACCTCATTGTTAGTTTATTCTAATCAAATAATTAATTAGCAATGTATTCTGCTTCTGCAGTAACTGGATCAGGTACATTTGCAACTGTACCATCAGTATCTTGGCTATTATAAACAGAAATTTTGTATACACCTGTTGTTGTAGTAGCTTCAATTTTGATTTCAAATGTTGCATTGCCTGCAGTATTTTGAACTTGTGGTGCTGGAATGCTATCAAAATACGTGTTTGCCTTCAATGTTTTATCTGTATCAAGATCAGTTGCAGGGTCTATTTGACCAGAAGCAAGTCCAACTTGTGCATCTCTTAAAAGAGTTTGCATAGATGCCATATCAGCCTTTTCTTTTGCACCGGCAGTCAAACCTGTCATTCTCGGCACAGCAATACCTGCTAAAATACCCAGTAGTGCAATTACAACAAGCAGTTCGATAATGGTAAAGCCTTTTTTGTTTTTGTAAAGTCTTTTTGAGAAAAATTGAATCATTTTGATTCCTCCTTGAAAATTATATGAGTGTTTGTCTTATTTTCAAGCCCTTGTGTCCCACACCATAGGGGCTTTAAAATACTAAAACTGAATATGCTGGTACATTTCAAACATTGGCAGTGCAATCGCCAGTACAATAGCACCTACAATAGCCCCCATAAACAACAGAATCAGTGGATTGAGCATTTGGAGCATGTTTTGTATGGCCAGATCAACCTCCTGGTCGTAAAAATCTGCCGTGGTTTCAAGAAGTGTCTCCAAATTACCTGTGTCCTCTCCAATGCGTATCATTGAAATCAGCATTGGTGGAAAAACCTTCAGTCTGCTAAGTGGTGAAGCAATACCATCCCCCTTTTTCATTTGATCAAGCGCGTCGTCAATGCCTGTAGAAATACGGGCGTTGCCAATCACACGACTTACCATTTCCATTGAATCTATAATCGATATCCCTGAACTGATCATGGTCGACAAGTTCCTGGAGAATCGCGATGTAGATATTTTCTTGTTCACCGGCCCAAATATGGGCATGTGGAGTTTCAAATCATCAAACCTCAGTCTACCGTCTGGTGTACTGATGAAGCGCCGGAACATGACGATGAATAAAACGATAGCGCCAAATACAATGTACCAATAATGTTTAAAGAAGTCCCCTACCCCGAGTAAAACTTGGGTTAACAGCGGCAGCGGTACACCGAAGTCCTTAAACATATTTATAAAGTTGGGCAGGACCATAGTAATGAGGAGTATGGATATTAACACCGAAGCAATAATGAGTATAATTGGGTAGACCATGGCCTGCTTAATTTTCATAGCCAGTTTAAACTCTTTGTCATAGTGGTCTGCCATGCGTTTCATAATCAGGTCAAGCTGACCTGAGAGCTCCCCTGACTCCACCATGCTGATCAGGAGCTTTGGGAAGGCCTTGGGGTGCTTACCCATAGACTTTGAGAGGGGCACGCCCTTTTGAACATCTTCAAATATTTGATCGAGTATTTCCTGGAGCGTATTGTTCTCAGACTGTTTTCTTAAAATATCCAGGCACTCAATCAACGATATGCCTGCCCGAATAATGGTTGAGAACTGGTTACAGAAAAGACTCAAGTCTTTTACTGTTATTTTCTTTTTCGTTCTGGTCAGCTTAATTTCCCGACCAAGCTGGGCTTCACTGATAATTTCAGTTGGAAAGACATTTTGGCGCCTTAGACTAACCGCAACCTCGTTTTTTGAGTCTGCCTCCATACTGCCTTTTACAGTCTGCCCGCTCGCATTTTTGCCTTTATACTGATATATCGGCATGGTTTACACCGCCTTTATAAAAGTCTTGAGAGCATATCCCTGTCAACGGCATGCAGTATTGCATCGTTGTAGCTTATTAAACCTTGACGGTACAGCTCAGTTAAGTATGCATCCATAGTCACCATGCCATGTTTTCGGCCTGTTTGAAGGGCCGATAGAATTTGGTGGGTCTTGCCTTCACGTATATGGTTTCGAATTGCCGCATTGGCTAGCATAATTTCCAGCGCTGCAATACGGCCCTTTTTGTCAGTCTGCTTTATCAGCTGTTGGGATATAACCCCTTCAAGCACACTGGACAGCTGGATTTTGATTTGTTGTTGCTGGTCCGGCGGAAATACGTCTATAATTCTATCTATTGTCTGAACCGCACCTATAGTATGAAGGGTTGAAAGCACCAAATGGCCTGTCTCAGCCGCTGTCACTGCTGTCGAAATGGTTTCAAGGTCACGCATCTCTCCAATGAGAATGATGTCTGGATCTTGTCTAAGTGCAGCGCGCAGTGCCGCTGCATATGAAAAGGTATCATGACCGACTTCTCTTTGGTTGACAATGCATTTGCCATGTCGGTGCAAGTATTCTATAGGGTCTTCCAGGGTAATGATATGCCCATTGCGGTGCTTATTCATATAATTAATCATAGAAGCCAGTGTTGTTGACTTACCCGAACCCGTAGGTCCTGTTACTAAAATCAGCCCACGCTTTTTCATAGAAAGCTCTTTTAGTATTGGCGGCAGACCCAAATCATCTATTTCTGGTACAGAAAGGGGTACCGTTCTCAGTGCCATGCCTACGGTGCCACGCTGTTTATAAACGTTAACACGAAAGCGTCCGAAGCCAACAATTGAATAGGAAAAATCCACTTCACCCTTTTCTTCAAATCGCGATAATGTGTACTCATCCATTAAACTCTTACCAAGTGCTTCTGTGTCATTTGGCATAAGTCTGTCTTTATCCTGCATGTGGACCAGTTGTCCATCAATGCGCATTACAGGCGGAACACCTACGGTTAGATGTATATCAGACGCGCCCATTTCGGTTGCTGTTCCCAAAATATCTTTTATGTCCAGCATGAATGCCTCCCCTGTTAAACTCCCTTATTTACCCTTCTAGCGAGTAGGAAATTCTTAGTAGCTCTTCAAGTGTCGTGTCGCCTCTTAGTACAAGTTCACGGCAATTTTCCTGAAGGGTTTTCATGCCTATTTTCCTCATGTACGTTCTGAGTTCTTCAGGATTGCTCTGTTCCATTATAATATTTCGAGCGGTCGTATCTAGTTTCATGATCTCATAAACCGCGGTACGGCCTAAATACCCGGTGTGCTTGCATACTGAGCACCCAGTCCCCTTATGGAGTTCAATGTCCGCATCATGTGCAAAACCCAGAATCTCTAAATCATTGGTGTCTGGAATATAAGGGAGTTTGCAATTTGGACAAATCACTTTTACCAGCGTCTGAGCAATAATAGCAACTACAGACGACGCCAAAAGGTAACGTTCAATATTCATATCAATCAGTCTGTTAATGGTTTGCGCCGCACTATTGGTGTGGAGGGTCGATAAAACCAAGTGACCGGTCACACCCGCTCGTACAGCAATTTCAGCCGTTTCCGTGTCACGAATCTCACCCACCATGATGACATCGGGGTCTTGACGAAGCATGGCTTTGAGCCCTCTTGCAAAGTCAAAACCTGCTTTATGATTAACCTGGGACTGAACAACGCCTTTCATGCGGTATTCGACCGGATCTTCTACTGTAATCACATTCTTTTTTGAATCATTGAGTTCTGAGAGCAAGGCATAAACCGTTGTGGATTTACCTGAACCCGTTGGCCCCGTTACAAGAATCATACCGTTTTGACTGTTTGTAATAGCCTTAAACAAGTCTTTCTCATGCTCATTCAGACCAAGCTCATTTGTATTTCTTAAAAAGTTGCTTCGGTCTAGCATACGAATTACAACTTTTTCACCGTAGATCGTCGGAATTGTAGAAACACGCAGGTCTAAGTCTCGCCCTTGTACTTCAAGCTCTATCCGACCATCTTGCGGAATACGACGTTCAGCAATATTCATCTTCGCCATAATTTTAATACGCGTTATAATAGCACCATGCGTCTGCTTAGCAGGTCGCATAACTTCCTGTAAATCACCATCCACTCTAAAGCGAATACGAAGCGACTCTTCCTGCGGTTCGATATGAATATCACTAGCACGCGACTGTGCCGCTTGAACTATGATTGTATTAACCAACCTAACAACAGGTGCCTTGTTGATTTCTCTTAAAAGGTTCTGGTCAATTTCTTCTTCAGTGACTTCAAACTCTTTTGTAAACTCTTCAACAGCTTCCTCAGCTGTTTGTTTGCTGAAATAAGTGTTTATTGAAGCTAGAATATCCTTCTCTGTAGCAATTCTAGGTTCCACCTGAAAGCCTGTGACAATTTCAAGATCATTGATAACAATAATATTGAGTGGGTCTGACATGGCTACATGAAGCGTCATACCTTGTTTTTTAATAGGTATAAGTTTGTTCTTTCGCGCAAATTCCTCCGAGACCAACCTTGGAATTTCTGGGTCTATGTAGTATTTTTCAAGATCAACCTGGGGAATACCCAGCTGAAATTCCAACGCTTCAATAATTTGTTTTTCAGTTACAAATTCAAGTTCTTGAAGCACATCACCCAGTTTTTTGCGTTTTTCTTTCTGAAGCTCAAGTGCAAATTTTAGTTGTTCATTTGTAATAGCCCCAACCTTGATGAGTAGATCGCCAAGGCGAAAGGATTCTCTTTGTTTCATGGAATCACTCCTGCTTCAATTCTATTCTTGAAAAAGTGCAAATTATTTAATCTGCAACTATATATTTTCTGCACCGTGGCTCTATTTTCCTCTAATTTATGGTCTTTATTAACGTGCTTTTAACATATTCCCATAAATAGCTTATTCTGAGCTAGTTATAACGAATTCATGTATATTTTAATCATATTTTTTGTACTAAAAAACCGGCTTAATCCTATACGATTAGCCGGTTACGCCACTTCATCCGTACAGCTTAAGGCGTCCAAATTTTAGCTGCACTTCATATGATTCTAACTCACGGTCTTTATATTACGCCTTGCAATTGCAAAGCTTTTTTTGCAAACTCGGGTGTTTCTGTTTTGCCAGTCCAAATTCTGTAGGCTTCAAGCGCTTGATGTATGAGCATACCAAGACCGTTTACAGTCTGCATGCCCAGTGCATGACCACGCTCTAGAAACAATGTCTGTTTGGGGTTGTAAATTAAATCGACTAATACACATGGGGTATTAAACAATTCTGGTTCAACAGGTGTATACGCTTCGTGTGGATGCATACCAAGCGGTGTACAATTGATCACTATATCAAAGTCGACACTTTGACATACGTCTGGCAACATGTCATAGGAAACACTTTCCCAATTTGCAAAGCGATTGTCTACATTTGCAAAAGACTCAAGATATGTCTTTGACTTCTCTAAATGCCTTGAACATACATAGGATGTACTTACACTGTTTAGCATACACGCAACAAGTACTGCGCGCGATGCACCTCCTGTGCCTAATACTAAGACTTTTTTACCACTGAGGTTTACACCTTCGTCTTCAAGCATTTTAGAAAATCCATAACAATCAGTATTATATCCTATTCGTTCCTTCTTGTCGAATAAAATTGTGTTAACAGCACCTATGAGCTTTGCTTCATCCGTTATTTGCGTCAAGCTCTGCATGACTTCCGTTTTATGAGGCACTGTGACATTTGACCCTCTGTAACCCAATGCATGAAGTCCTATGACAGCCTCCGAAACAAAACTGGGATAAACGTCATGTGCTGTATAAACATAGTTTAGTTTTAACGATTCACTGATTGCATTATGAATAGCTGGTGAAAACGAGTGTTCTACAGGATGGCCTAGAAGAGCAAGGCCTTTTGTCTTTGCGTCAATTATCATTATAATCACATCTTTTCTGACCACCACTAGTAGGTTAGTCCTATTTTATCACATTACGCCGTAGAAATAAATTGATTTTTATGGATTATACTTATGTTTTTTTGATATGATATACATAAGTTTGTCAAGGGGGTTAAGTTCATGCACGATATCCTTCAATGCCTAGATCACAATATAATTTTAGATGACGAAATCATCCTTGAAATGAAGCGTTCAATCCGCCGAAACCATCCGACTTCAGACCCGAAGTTTAGGGCCAGGCTTTTAGCTCAGTATCTTAACGATAAACTGGACGCTTATTTAAACGGATTAAGCGAAACTCAAATGACGGAAATACGCATGGCTATTTACCGTCTTTCAATAGAACAAAACGCCATATATGTTACTCAAAAGGATATTTTATGTGGCATCATTCATTCGAATGCTCTACAAGAGGAATCAGGTGCATATTTATCAAAGTGGTTTGATACTTATACAGACACCCCGCTCGATGAAGATCAGCTTCTGAGCATCATTAAAGCAATTGATCCTGAAGCAAGTGCCTTCATGCCTGCAAATGCCCACCCGTCTAATTCCAGTAGCCTTTTATCGGTATATTTTACTAATATTATTCATGTGATTTCAAGTCTTTTCAGAAAAATAGTACAAAAGAAACATCATAGTCTTGCTTTAATCCTGCTTGCTTTTGTCATTATGCTTCCAGTAATGACACTTATACATAGCTTTACAGGGTCAAGAACACAGCTGGAAGGCATTAGTTTTGTTCACGCTAGCACCATTCTTCAACAAGAAGTGCCTGAAAAAAAGATACTCAGCACCATCGTACATAAAATCTACAGTAGGGAGCAACCTGGCTTCCCGGATTTTCTTGTATATGATAGTGTAGATTACCTAGAGGTCATTACCTATTTGCATTCAAGAAACTCTGCCTTTACTGATGACTCATACTTATCTGTAATAGATTCAGTCGCATTTGAATACAACGTGCACCCTCTTTTGCTACTTGCAATTATTGGACAAGAGCAGGGTTTTGTTCCAAGGGACAATCCCTACGCGCTTAAAATTCTGAATAATCCATTTAATGTATACATGAGTTGGACCGAGTATAATACGACGCTACACGATTCTTGCGAGGTTGCTGCTGGCACAATCCGCAGCATACTGGAAACAAGGCCTACAGGCTTCAATCCATTTAAATGGCTAAATAGGCGATACGCCGAAGACCCAAATTGGTGGAAGGGTGTTCAAGAGTTATATTATACCCTGCTGGCCCATTCAACAAAGTAATACAAACTAATCGAAACCATTTTTAACATCGTATATGCACATGCAAAAGAAAAGAGCCACCTATATGATACAACCAAGAAGTAAATTAACACGTTCAATACTGCTCATCTCACTCATCTTGTTGCTGCTTTTCAAATCGTCTTATTACCTCGAACTGAAAGATCAGCATGCCCCCATTGTTTATGAACGTATTCCCATAGACAAAGGCGATACTTTTGTTATGCGCTGGATACACTCTGTCGAATTAGAACCTTGGGAAGAAATTTTCGTTATTGATGATCACTATGAAATCATACTGGACAGCACGCGCTTCAAAGCCTTTGGCGCTGGGGTTCCCGACAGCGCTGGAAAGCGCGTTGAAACAAAAGATGGTTTTATCGCTTTTAAAGAAATTAATCAAAAAATGCCTTACCTTGTTTATGGTATTTCCGACATAGCTCAACACACACTTTTCGTAAATGGAAAAACGTATGAACTTTACAAAACCATTCCGATTGACCACGGGGTAGAATTCACAGTAAAAAAACGTTCCACCCTCGATATATTATTAAGTCTCATATAACCAGTTCAGAGCACTTACCTAGTATTATGGCCTCCATATTCATTGGAAACTATGGCTTGCACTAAAACATAATCCTATTTACAAAAAGCAAGAACCAGCAGGACAAACCTGCCGGTTCTTGCTTTTACATATTGGGGAGAAGTTTACACATTAACGGTTTGTGCACTTTCACTCTTTGCACCCTTTTGCTCTATAAAGCAAAGCGCACCGAAAAGCACAATACCAATGATGTCTGTTTGAATACCCGGTACAATTAAGCACAAGGCTGAAATAAAGAAAGCAAGTCTAACAACCGGATTGGTTGCTCTAAATAAATAGCCTTCAACACCAACACCGAGTGCAAATACACCAATAACTGCCGTTACAATAACCACTGAAGCTTCAGCAAATGTTGTATCGATTAAGAGCAATGAATTGTTGAATGCGAATATATATGGAACAACAAAACCTGCCAAGGCTATCTTTACAGCTTGTATACCTGTTTTTGTCGTATTTCCACCTGCTATTCCGGCCCCTGCAAAGGCCGCCAACGCCACCGGTGGCGTTAAATTGGCAAGCATGCCGAAGTAGAATACAAACATATGTGATACAAGCGGTGGGATACCCATTTCAGCAAGCGCTGGCGCCGCCATAGTTGCCGTGATAATGTACGCAGGTATAGATGGCAGACCCATACCTAGAACGATACATGCAATCATTGTAAGAACAAGCGTAGCGAACAAATTGCCCTTACCGAGGAATAAAATTGCACCAGCAAGTTTAAGACCAAATCCAGTGAGCGTTGCAACACCAATAATTAGACCAACTGTCGCACAGGCCATTGCTACACCAAGAGCTGTACGCGTGCCTTCTTCAAGTGCATCAATAATGTCATTGAAGCTCATTCTAGTTTCTTTACGTATAGAACTCGCACCTATTGTAAGCAAAATTGAGTAAAATGCAGCGTATATTGGTGTGAATCCTTTAAGGAGTAGATATAGCAGTCCGATTAAAGGAATGAGCAGATGTCCGCGTTCCTTCATAACTTTACTTATTTTAGGTAACTCATGCTTTGGAAGACCGACTAGACCTTTTTTAGAAGCACGAAGATGAATGATCGTAATAACACCCAAATAGTATAAAAGTGCCGGTACAACTGCGACTGCAGCAATTTTTATATAAGGCAGTCCTAGATACTCAGCCATAATAAATGCCGTTGCACCCATTACAGGAGGAAGAATCTGACCACCACACGAGGCCGTTGCTTCAACAGCGCCTGCAAACTCAGGCTCATAGCCAATTTTTTTCATTAACGGTATTGTAAATGCACCTGTTGTAACTACATTTGCTACAGCACTACCATTGATTGAACCAAGCAGTCCGCTTGAAACAACCGCAACCTTCGCAGGGCCACCTTTACCACTTCCTGCTATAGCCATTGCCAGGTCATTGAAAAACTGACCCATGCCCGACTTTCCAAGAAAGGCGCCAAAGAGTACAAAGAGAAAGATGTAAGTCGATGATACGCCAATTGCAATACCAAAAACACCTTCTGTAGTTAAGTACATGTACTCTGCAATATCAGGCAAGGAATACCCTCTGTGAGACATAAACCCTGGGAGTAAGGGGCCAAAGTAAGCGTAAGCCATAAAAATGATGGCCAGTATTGCTATTTCTTTACCCGCAATACGTCTACCCGCTTCAAGAACAAGCGCCACGATGATAAAGCCCATAATTATATCTGTTTGTGTTGGCATACCCGCACGCGTAACCAACTCAGAGTAATTCATAACGATGTATCCGCCTGTCACAATAGAAAGCGCTGCGAATACATAGTCCAGTATACTTGGTTTTGTCTTATCTGATTTTTTTGAGAGCGGATAAAGAATAAATATAAGTGCCATAACAATAGTAGTATGTACCGCTCTGTGCATCAGTGTGACAAGTGGTCCCGTCCATGCTGTATACAGGTGAAAAAGTGCCAGTCCTACACAAACTATAAATACCAACATGCCTGGACCTGTATTTCTTGGCAGTCTTCTAAATCTGGATTCAACATCAAACTGTTCTAGTAATTCAGCTTGATCAATTTTTTCAGCTTCATTTTTTTTCATTTTTTCCATATCGATCTCCTTACAAATATATGTGACTAGGATGTCACATTAAGTAAAACAGGAGATTTCCATCGTATGAAAATCCCCTACTTTATTGCCTAATGCTGGTCTATTTACCCTGCTCTGCAAAGTATTTTTCAGCACCGTCATGAAGTGGAATCGGCATACCTACACGCACTTTATCAAGTGAAATTTTCTTACCAGATGAATGCGTTTGACCTAGTGCATCCAAATTTTCAAAGATTGTCTTTGTCATTTCATACACTTGCTCTTCACTTACATCTGCACTTGTAACTAGAAGTGTTGTAACTGCAGCAGTTTCAACATCTTCTTCATTATCATATGTGCCTGCCGGAATCATTTCCGAAGTGTAGAATGGGAACTCTGAAGCAAGTTCTTCAACAGCGCCTGCTCTAATTGGAACAATTTTTACATCTTTAGTTGTTGCAAGATCCATAATTGCTGAATTTGGAATACCCGATGTTAAAAAGGCTGCATCAACTGCACCGTTCTTAAGCTGTTCTACCGCTTCAGCATAAGACAGGAAGTCCTCGTCTACATCATCGTAAGTCAATCCATGTGATGCAAGGATTTGTCTAGCGTTAACTTCAGTACCACTACCCGGCGCACCTACACCAACACGTTTGCCACTGAGGTCGCTAACTTCTTCAATGCCCTTGTCTTGAAGCGTGATAAGCTGCACATAGTTTGGATATAGGGCAGCTACGCCTCTAATATTGTCCATTGGCTCTTTGTCAGAGAATGTTTCAGTGCCTGTGTAAGCGTAGTTCACAACATCGTTCATAGCAAAAGCAAGTTCTGCTTTGCCTTGACTAATTAATGTTGAGTTTACTGCAGAAGCACCCGTAGACTGAACAGAAGCATTCATGTTCTCAATGTTTTCGTTTAATAGGTTAGCTACTGTACCACCAAGTGCATAATATGCACCTGAGCTACCCCCTGTAGCTACTGTTACATAGTTTTGTCCGCCTGAAGAACTTTCTTCAGTTGAACTACCGCCACCACCTGCTGGCGTACATCCCACAAGTGTCGCTGAAGCCAATACGACTGATAGTAAAAAAGCTGCAAATTTTTTCATGATCTTCCCCCTGTTAAGTTTTAAAATCGTTTTCCTTACAGCTACACTTTATAAGAAGACGAATTTTCTGAAAATGTTTTCGGCGTAAGTTGCATCATTATTAGAATAAGTTGCATAAAAATGATACATAAACTCTAGTCGTCCATTTACAAACTCTTGAATATTCAAAAAAACAACCGGTTGTATTTTCAAAATACGACCGGTTGAGCATGCTTATAATTCAGTTTGGACAAATAAAGACACTTGATGATTCGACACCTGCTAAATATTCAGCAGGGATTTAAAGGCCTTGACGTATGACCTGTTTACAATTACTTCATCATCACGACCACGCATAGTCAGTCTTATTGTATAATTAAACCAGGGTACAATTTCTTCAACATGATTCAAATTGACAATGAAAGATTTGTGAACCCGCACAAAACCTTCTTTGGGAAGCCATTCTTCAAGTTCTTTCAGGGTGTACTGACACGTGTACTCATCCTGTTCACATACGACTTTGACAGTCTTATTTTTTGCTTCGAAAAATATAATATCGTCAATAGATTTAATATAAAGCTTGTCATCTTTTGAAACACATATTTTACCCAATCTGTCCATAGGGGCTACACCACTTGCTGAAACAGCCTTTGAATTGTCTCGTAACTTAGACAGGGTTTTTGAAATGCGTGCTTCTGAAAAAGGCTTGAGTATATAGTCTACTACATCAATCTCATACCCCAGCACAGCATACTTGTCATAGGCTGTTGCAAAGACAATAGACGGCGGAGTTTCCAGTTCATTTAAGCGTCTCGCAATGGATATGCCATTTGTATACTGCAGTTCAATGTCTAGAAAAATGGCATCTGGTCTTAAATTTTTCACCATCTCAATGGCTTCATCTCCATGCCCTGTTTCACCGATTATTTCTACATCATCATGCTTACTTAAAAAGAATTTGAGTTCGTCTCTAATAAATGGTTCGTCATCAACTATTATCACTTTCATTATGCTACCCCACCTTGTACTTCTGCCCTATTTTTAATATAGATTTTAATTTCAGTCCCAACATTGAGCGTACTGATAATTTCAAAACTGCACCGCTCACCGAAATGTCCTTTGAGACGCTGCATGACATTGCTTAAGCCAATCGATCCCGTGTTTGACTTTTCCTGAATGCGTCTTGTTGTTTCATCATTCATGCCAACACCGTCATCTGAGATAGATATATAGGTGCCCTCTGGCTCATTCTTAACTTGAATGCGCACATGCCCTGTGCTGCTTTTCGGATATACACCGTGCTTTATAGCGTTTTCCACAATAGGCTGCAAGAGCAGTGGCGGGAGTTCTAAGGTTGTACCCTCATCAATATCATACTGAACGTCCAGCTTACTCCCAAGTCTTGCTCTTTCAATTTCCACATATGCCTTTACATGATTAATTTCTGTGTTCACACTAACCATGTCTCTTGTGCCATTTAAGTTCTGCCTGAAATAAGTACTCAAATGGTAGACAAGGTCTCGTGCTCTTGGGGGATCGGTTCTGCACAAGGAAGATATTACGGTCAAGGAGTTGAATAAGAAATGCGGGTTAATTTGTGCCTGGAGGGCCTTTAACTCTGCTTCTCTTACGTGTTCAGACAGTTTCTGCAGTTTGTTCATGGTCAACATAGTCTCAAAAAGCTTTGCTAAGCCTTCGCCAAACTTTTCATCTATTTTTGTCATGTCCTGATGATAGCCTTTATACATTTTAACCGTTCCAATGACTTGTCCTTCTTCTATTAGAGGAAAAATAATGACAGACTTCAGTGGGCACCGCGTCCGCTCACTGCATGTTGGTTCTGGGCAAGACCTATAAAGGCGCATTTCCCCTGTACTCAAAATATCTTCAGTCAGCCGAGTCAATATGGGGTTTCCAACCTTATGTCGCTTGGTATCAGCTCCAACATGTGCCAAAATTCGTTTTTGATCTGTAATTGTAACGGCTGTATACTCACTCATTTCGTAAATCAAATCCGCGATTTTTTGTATTTCTAAGCTGTGAATACCATTTTTCAGATACACGACTGCCCGGTCTGCTATATCAAGGGCCAGTTCAGCAGTACGCGCTATTTCCAGTTCCTCATCGCGGAGTAGGTTTTCCATAATCATAAATAGAAGGGCTAAACCAATTCCATTGATTAAAACCATCGGTAGTGTAATATAGCGTACTGTATGAAGGGCAAGTGAGAAAGGCTTTACAAATATGAGCACTGACACTTTACGCATCAGTTCACCAACAACACCCGTTAAAGCTGCGTAAATCCACTTATTGTCCTTGTCTCTTATCCAGATTCCAACAAAACCTGCCATAAGTCCCTCAAGTGGCGGAGACAACGCACAGGCAAACTGAGTCACCGTACCTGCAGGCATGAGCCCCCTATGAATACCCGCAATCACACCAGAAAGCAGCCCAACAACGGGCCCTCCCAGCAAACCGCCCGCCGCAACGCCTATTATTCTTGTATTAAGCAGTGCGTCATAAAACTCAACACTAAAATAGGTGCCAATAACACCGAAAATACCAAATATGATAGACAACATTAATTTATCCGTTAAGGTTAATGCTGGCCTTCCGAGTATGCGCCTAAAGCCTTTAATCCTTGTTATTACATAAGCAAATACAAAAAGCATTGCAAATTTATTACCCATTTCCAAAATCATATTGGTACCCATTTGGCTCACCCAACCTTGTTTTTCGAATTAATATATACTCTCTTATTATAGCATTTGAAATTTAAATATCTAACTCAATTTCACAACAACTTGCAAACTCAATTGTAAGACATTATCATTTTCGACATTAAAATAGGACGTCGAACTGTTCTTATCTCTTGAGAGAATACAATTCACCGTCCTATTTGTATTTTAACGTACTATAAATACATGTTATTTTGGTTTAAAGTCTCTTGCACATTCCCAAGTGTAGGGGGTCTATAGTTGCTTTTCCGCAATAATTGATTTAACCTTTGCAACCATGATATCTATAGCAACCTTGTTATAGCCACCTTCTGGAATAATCAAGTCTGCAAACTTCTTTGTCGGCTCTATAAACTGCTCATGTGCAGGCTTTACCGTAGATAAATACTGTCCAATAACGGACTCCAGGGTTCTGCCACGCTCACGAATATCACGCGTAATACGTCTGATGATACGGATATCTGCATCTGTATCCACGAATATTTTGATGTCCATCAAATCACGCAGTCTCTTGTCCTCAAAAATCATGATACCTTCAATGATAATGATATCACGCGGTGCTATATGCACACTTGAGTCTGCACGCGTATGCTGAGAAAAATCATAAATTGGCTTATCAATGCCTTTTCCATTTGAGAGTTCTTCAATATGTTTAATCAGCAGTGTTGTATCAAAAGCAAGCGGGTGGTCATAGTTTGTTTTAATACGCTCTTCCATTTCAAGGTCAGACTGGTCTTTATAATATGCATCCTGTTCGATGATTGAAATGTTTGTTTCAGGAAGCGACTCAAAAATCGCTCTTGCAACTGTACTTTTCCCAGAACCTGTTCCTCCACAGATTCCAATGACAATCGGCTTACTCATTTTAATCATCCTTTCTCTTTCTAAGAATGTAATACGGCTCAACAGGTGCATCCATTCGCATTTTAATAATTTGCTGGGCATGTGGCGCATCTTCTATTTCATACCCACGCTCGTTTTCCATATACCCTATCGCTTGATCAATCTGAACATAATTTGGTCCCATTATTTCAATTGAATCACCAAGAGACATTTTATTACGCTGTTCAATAGTTGCAAGCTTTGTTTCAGGATCGTATGAAAGCACTATTCCTAAAAAGTCGTACTCTCTTGTATAAGCACTCGTTCCGTAGTGCTGGTCTTCATGAGATGGACGATCAAAATAGAACCCGGTTGAAAACTCCCTGTGGCTGGCCTTGTTGATTTCTTCAAGCCACTGCGGATTATACTCAAAGTTTTCAGGGTCTTTATAGTATGCATCAATGGCTTCTCTATAGACACGTACTATGTTCGCAACATAGTAAAGACTCTTCATGCGGCCTTCAATTTTGAGGCTTTTAAGTCCAGATTCAATAAGGGCTGGAATATGTTCAATCATGCATAAATCTTTTGAATTGAAGAAATACGTGCCTGTTTCATCTTCAACAACTGGATAATACTCACCGTCTCGTTTCTTTTCCATTAGGACATATTCCCACCTGCAGGCGTGTTTGCACTCGCCTCTATTAGCGTCCTTATTGACCATGTAATTACTAAGCAGACAGCGCCCTGAATATGAAATACACATAGCCCCGTGCATAAAGGCTTCAAAATCAAGGTCAGGAACTTTTGAAACTGTATTCTTAATTTCATTCAGCGACAGTTCTCTTGCCAAAATAACGCGGGCAACACCTTGAGATTGCCAGAATTTCGCACTCATATAATTGGTGTTATTTGCCTGTGTGCTCAAATGCACCTCAATATTTGGCAGATGTTCTTTTACAAACATCAAAGTGCCCGGATCAGAAAGAATAATCGCATCAAACTGAATAGATTTGATTTCTTCAATGTAAGCTTCCAGGACTTCTAAATCCTCGTTATGTGGAATAATGTTCATAACAAGATGAACCTTTTTCCCATGAGCATGAGCGAATTCCACGCCTTCTTTCATTTGGTCATAGGTGAAATTACGTGCCGCGGCGCGTAGTCCAAAGATCTGTCCGCCAATATAGACCGCATCTGCACCGTAAATGATTGCAAACTTCAGCTTCTGAAGATCGCCTGCGGGTGCCAGTAGTTCAATTTTATTCATTATCTGATCCTCCAGATTTCAGGATACTTATTGCAACGCCGTCCCCTAAAGGGAGTATTGAAGTGTCAAGTGATTCATGCTCCATAAGATAAGAAAGATAATTTCTCATTCTTCCATGAATGGTTCTGACACGTCTTCTTACAGCTTCACGCGGTTGTGCAATCATACCCTTGAATAGCACATTGTCCGATACAACAATACCACCCGGTTTAAGCTGCTTAATGCAGTCTTCGAGAAACTGTTTATAGTGTCCCTTTCCAGCATCAATAAAAATCATGTCATAGGGCCCCTGCATTGTCTTTACAAGTTCTAAAGCATCCCCCTCATGAAGGTTTATTTCAACACTTTCAGGTGCACCTTTCAAATTTTCCTTTGCACGTCCAATCATGAGTTCACTGCGTTCAATTGTGTCAATTCTGCCTCTTCCAATTGCGTCAGCAAAAACAAGGGCCGAATACCCGATTGCTGTACCAATTTCAAGAATACTATGGACATTATTCATCACAATCAACTGTTCAATAAACCGCGCCACCTCAGGCTGGATAATCGGCACATTGTGGTCAGTAGCAAAGGCTTCAAGTTTTTCAATTCCTGGTCTATGATCAGGTAGCAAACCGCGAATGTAGTCTATTACACTGTCATCATTAATAAAATACTTCATTTGACATCCTTCTCTAATTGATATGCATCTACAAACGCCTATTTACGTCTTGATTTAACAGCCTTTTCATGTTCTTTTAGAGTCTTTGAAAAAATATGCGACCCATCGTTTTCACCTGATGCAACGAAAAACATAAAGTCTGTATCTTCAGGATACAGTGCTGCAATAATGGATTTCTCACCTGGTGATGCAATCGGCGAAGGCGGGAGTCCAGCATTGATATAGGTATTGTATGGTGACTTTATAGCAATATCGTCATAAGATAAAACTTCTTTTCTCTCGCCTAAGATATACTGTACTGTAGCACAGGATTGAAGCTTCCACCCTTTATTGATTCGGTTATGGAAAACACCTGAAATACGGGCACGTTCTGAATCAAGCTGGGCTTCTCGTTCAATGACAGAAGCAAGTGTAACCACTTCGTTTATGGTCATTCCAAGCTCTTTGGCACGATCGTAATAGGCATCTTTAAAGACCTTGTCAAATTGCGAAAGCATTTTTTCAGCTATTTGCGATTCTGAAGCCCCAACTTTCATTTCATAGGTTTCTGGAAATAAAAATCCTTCTAAATGGGTTTCAGGGTCTATTCCACTTAAAAACTTGTAGTCGAAATCTGCAGACTTCAATAAGTCAGTAAATTTCTGCTTATCTATAAGATTTTCAGTGCTGAGTTTTTCAATAATTTGACGTGTTTCATACCCTTCAGGAATGGTAAATTCAAAGGTCTCTATGTAGACATCGCCACGAACGAACTTTTCAATAATTTCTTCAGCTGACATAGCCTTTGAAAGCACGTATTCACCTGCCTGCATTTTGCCATCAGCTTCAAGATCTTTAGACAAGAGTTTAAACACCGTTGCGTTTCGAATCAGTCCCTCATCTTCAAGAATTTCTGATATTTTTGTTGTACTCGCTCCGCTTGGAACAGTCACATGTATTTCAGCTGTATCAGAAATATCTATAGGTTCATTCATGGAGTCCATGACACCCGAACACCCCCCTAGAAGAACAGAGGCACTTAGCATTAAAAGCAGTGCTGTTTTTTTCATTACCATATTCCACACCTCAATCTGAAAGCGTTACGTATATCCTTGAAAAGGCTCAGGATTAATTTAATTAATCCTGAGCCATTATATCACTGTACTTTTAAAATACAGTTCTTTTAATTATACCACTAAATATATTCTCGTCGGTATATTTCTTTTACTGAATACCCATGGCATCGCTCACAATTTTTGTGACGTCGCCCATCATTTGATTCAGCTTCATTTCTGCAAGAAAATACTGGTTTGCAACTGGATCCTTTTGAATTTCTTCAAACATTTCCTGCGCTTCCTTCATTTTCGCATCATCAACAGATTGACCTGTCATTTGAGCTGTTTGAATTTCCATTTGAAGCTTTTGGAAAGTGTCAAACTGGTTCTTAATTAAGTCGTTTTCAAACATTTTTGCTTGAAGCTCCTTAAACTTTTTAAGCTCGTCTGATTCCTTGATAGCACTTGCTAAATTGTGTGCAGCATCGTAAACGTTCATTGTTCCTCCTATACATCCATGATGATCGGCAGTATCATAGGACTGCGCTTCGTGTGCTGATATAGATATGATCTAAGCGTATCTCGGATTTCTCCTTTAATCGTAGACCATTCTCTAATATTTCTAGAATTCAGTTTACCAAGGGCCTTGATGATTTCCTTTTTAGCACCTTCCATTAGGTCTTCAGACTCTCTAACGTAGACAAACCCACGTGAAATAAGATCTGGACCTGAAATAACCTCGCCTGTTTTGTCATCAAACGCGACAACAACAACCATGAGACCATCTTCAGCGAGATGCTTTCTATCTCTAAGGACAATATTTCCAACATCTCCTACACCCAAACCATCAATTAGCACATTGCCATGTGGAACTGGTTGTGCCTTGCGCGCGCCTTTACGGCTAAGCTCAAGCACATCTCCATTTTTAAGAATAAAGATGTCTTCTTCATTTTTACCCATGCGCATAGCCATTTCCTTATGCTCTTTTAGCATTGAGAACTCGCCATGTACAGGCATGAGGTATTTGGGCTGAACGAGTGCATGCATCAGCATAAGTTCCTGCTGTTTTGCATGTCCTGAAACGTGAACATCAGCAAGTGATTCATAAATGATGTCTGCGCCTTTTTCATTCAAAAGGTTAATGATGTTATAAACACTTTTTTCATTCCCCGGAATAGGTGATGATGACAGTACGATTGTATCCCCAGGCATTATTTTCACCTGACGATGCTCTCCAGAAGCCATTCTTGACAGTGCTGACATAGTCTCACCCTGACTGCCTGTTGTAATGAGGCAAATTTCATTCTCAGGGTATCTGTCAATATCCTTGATATCTATGATAACACCTTCAGGCACCTTAAGGTGGCCTGTTTCAAGTGCTACATTTGAAACATTAATCATTGACCTTCCACTGAAAGCCACTTTTCTGCCATTGAGCAGGCATGCATTAATAATTTGCTGAATTCTGTGGACATTTGATGCAAAAGAAGCCACAAAAATTCTGCCGTCTCTATGGGCAAAAATATTTTCAATTGTTTGTCCTACGCGACTCTCAGACATCGTATGTCCAGGACGCATAACGTTTGTACTCTCGCAAAGCATCAGAAGAACACCTTTTGATCCGAGTTCAGCAAACTTGTTTAAATCTGTTCGCTGACCGTCAATTGGCGTATAATCAATCTTAAAATCACCTGTATGCACAATGCGGCCCAGTGGTGTATGCAGGCAAAATGACACTGCACCTGGAATCGAGTGACTTACATGGATTAGCTCAACTTTAATATGACCCAGTTTAACTTTGTCGCCTGGTTGAACGACATTGAGCTGCAATTTGCCAAGATTTTTAAACTCCGAGCACTTTCTTTCTACGAGTCCCAAAGTTAGTCTTGTACCATAAATCGGAACATTAAGTTCTCTTAGAACATACGGTATCGCACCAATATGGTCTTCATGACCGTGTGTCAGGACGATTCCTTTTACACGTTCACGATTCTTTTTCAAGTAAGTTATATCCGGAATTACGACGTCAATGCCGAGCATTTCGTCTTCCGGGAATGACATACCGCAATCTACGAGGACGATATCCTCACCGTATTCATAAGCTGTCATATTCTTACCGATTTCGTACAAACCACCTAAGGGAATAACTCTAAGCGTATTCGCTTTCTTTTGATTCATAGTTATTCCTCCGTTCATATACTCCAAATACACCACGGGACTGCCCCATGGCCATTTGGTTTTATTAAATTATTTCGACCAAAAAAGAAGCCTGTAACTGTAATTACAAGCCCTTTTTACACTCCTTACAAATCCCAAAGAATTTCAGTTTGTGATCATAGATCTCGAATTCATGATCTTTTTCTATACGTGCTTCGAGTTCATCGAGTAAATCTTCGACAACTTCGATAACCTTCCCGCAACTTGTACATATTAAATGATGATGATGATGATGGTCATCATTGAGATTAATCTCATAGCGAACCAGGCCGTCATCTAAATTCAGCTTGGAAATAACGTCTAGCTCAGCAAGTAAAATAAGCGTTCTATATACTGTAGCCAACCCAATTTCAGGGTGGTTATTCTTCTTAACAAGTTCATAGATTTCTTCTGTACTTAAGTGTTCACCTGGGTTTGCCAGAATGACATCCAGTACAGCACGTCTTTGAGGTGTTAACTTATACCCTCGTTCTCTCAGCTTGTTCTTTAAAGTGTCTATTGAAAAGTCCATTTTCACACCTCGCGTCTTAAAAGATTTGTCACTATAATGATAGCATTAAAGCTGTTTTTTTTCAAATTAAAATTTGTTTAATTTTGAAATCATTACATTTTTCAATCTTCCTGATTCATCAGCTCTTCATATACACGCGAAACCGTGTCAAACTCAACATCGTCAACCACAACTTCAAAAGACGGTTCTTCCTGTCCATCATCGATTACTCTAAAGAGAACAGCCTCATCTTCTGCCCCTTTTTCAGCAAGAACTGCATATTCCTGCCCGTCTACTTCAAAATCCACAATAACTTCAAATGCAACCGCCTTGCCGTCTTCATCAATGAGCTCAACATATTTTCTTTCTTCCATTTTCTTTTCACCTCTTTATCTTATATGGTCAAGGTAGCCCTGCAGAATGTAGACTGCTGCAAGCTGATCAATTACCTTTTTACGTTTTTCTCGGCGCATGTCCGATTCAATCAGTGTACGTTCTGCAGCCTTTGAAGTCAACCGCTCATCCCACATGATGATTTCAATTTCTTTTCCACCAAGTTTATCGGAATAAGTGAGTTTCTTTTTCAGCTGCTTTACAAAAAGGATTGTCTTCTCACCTTGATCGCCAATAGTACCATTCATATTTTTAGGAAGCCCTACGACAATTTTCTCCGAACCCGTTTGAAGCAGCAGTTCTACAATTCTTGCAATACTCTGTTTGTTGGATTCACGTCGTATGGTTTCAACGGGCGACGCGATCAGACCAGTTGGATCACTTTCTGCGACACCAATTGTGCGATCCCCCACATCAAGCCCTAACATTTTCATCATTTATACCACCTTAATACAGAACTCTGGACATACTGAACTACAGTAGCCGCAGAGCATACATTTGTCCTTATTCACAACCGCTTTTGAGTCGATGACTTGAATGGCATCGAACTGGCACTTAGCCTGGCACGCACCACACCCTATACACCACGAGTCTATGTGAAGTGCCCTTCTAGCCGTAGATAGTTCGCTTACAACCTTGTCCGGCACACTTCTCCCTTCAAAACGAGAAGTGTTTGCAATCACTTCCGATATGCGTTGCATGCCGACTGCTATAGAGTCTATTTCAGGAACGCCCAATACATAGTCAAAGCACGCATCTACACTGGCTATCAAATTGCCGCCCCCAAGGGGCTTCATTGCAAATATGCCGCCACCTTTTGCCTTAAAACGACGCATGGCGTCCAGCATTTCCTCGCGCCCGCCATCTTGAATGCCCAGTCCAGCATAATTAAATATCGGGTGAACCACCTGAATATCAGACGAGCCTATTGCAGCTTCAACACCAGCCACATAATGGGTCGACAAACCCACACTGCGTATGTCTCCCTTTTGCTTTCTTTCTAAAAAGTACTCCAAAGCTTCGCTATGTCCCCGCAGGGTATGTTCGCTTTCTTGTTCATGGAGCATAAAAAGATCAATGTAGTCCGTTCCAAGCTCCTTACACGCTTTTATAAAGCTTTCTTCTGCTGTTTTTCTTGACCATGCATATGACTTGGTCGATATAATGTACTTATGCCGAGGGATGGTTTTCAAGGCCTTCCCAATATGGGCATAATTTTCATATAGTTCTGCTGTGTCAATAAAGTTCACACCTCTATCGTAAGCTTCACATATGAGTGCTGCAGCATCAGAAATAGGCAAGTTGGCCTGCAGCGGACCCACTGTTAAACTGCCAAAACAAAGCCTGGATACCTCCAGGCCTGTTTGTCCGAGTAATCTGGTTTCCAATTTTATTTCTCACTTTCAAGATAAGTCTTGAGTAACTCCTCTAGAATTTCATCGCGCTCTACACGTCTTATGATTTTGCGGGCATCGTTATGGGTAGTTATATACGTTGGGTCACCACTGAGAAGATATCCAATCATTTGGTTAATAGGATGGTATCCCTTTTCCTTCAGTGCATTGTAGACATAATCAAGCACTTCTTTTCGTTCATCTTCCTTCACTTGATCTACATCGAATTTCATTGTCATGTTTTTATCCATAACCATAACCTCCTTTATGATTAGAGCTTGAAAATAAGCATTTTGACGAAATATCTGATAAGGTATGGCAATTTGAAACGCGTCTCAAATTGCCATACTTCTTGTTTGTCCATATATATCCGTTTTTTAGAAGGTGTAAAACGATTTTCTAAATATTTTTAAATTAATACCCTTTTACAATTTCAACAGCCTTC
Organism: uncultured Acidaminobacter sp.; assembly: GCA_963676345.2. Lineage (GTDB taxonomy): Bacteria > Bacillota > Clostridia > Peptostreptococcales > Acidaminobacteraceae. The sequence continues at coordinate 849,490 of CAXXTS010000005.1, read as the reverse complement.
TCAAACGCAGCATCTATCTTGCTTGCGTCTTTACCGCCTGCTTGTGCCATATTCGGACGACCGCCACCGCCACCGCCAGTGATTTTAGCAACCTCGCCAACGAGTTTACCCGCATGAGCACCCGCTTTAACTGCATCGTCTGTTGCCATAACTAGCAGAAGGACCTTAGCCCCCATATCACTTGCCAGAACAACGACACCCTTATCCAGCTTGTCTTTGATCTGATCACCCATTGTACGCATTGTATTGGCATCTACGCCTTTGAGCTTTTCAGTAATCAGTTTGAAGCCATTTATCTCTACAGCTTTGTCAAGCAGTCCAGCTGAGCTTTCACTTGCAGCTTTTGCCTTAAGTGATTCTACTTCTTTTTGAAGTTTCTTATTCTCAGTAATAAGATGCTCTGTTTTTTCAACTACATCTGAAGCGCTTGCTTTGAGAGCGGTTTCAATTGCACCCATCCTGTAGTCCAGTGTATTCATGTATTCATAAACCTTGCGGCCTGTAATCACTTCAATTCTACGTACACCCGCAGCAATACCAGACTCAGAAACAATTTTAAACAAACCCACTTCTGATGTGTTTCTAAGGTGTGTGCCGCCACATAGTTCAATTGAGTACTCTCCAATGCGAACAACGCGTACTTCTGAACCGTATTTTTCACCAAAGAGAGCCATTGCACCCATCTCACGCGCTTCATCAATATTCATAAATGCAGTGCTTACTTCATGTGGTATAAAGATTTTCTCATTAACAATTGCTTCAACTTTTTCTACTTCTTCACGCGTCATAGCCTGGAAGTGAGAGAAGTCAAAACGCATTCTGTCAGGTCCAACCAAAGAACCCGCCTGCTCAACATGGTCACCCAGTACCAGTCTTAATGCTTTATGCAAAAGATGTGTCGATGTATGGTTACGGGCGATATCAAGTCTGCGCATACGGTCTACAGATGCCGTTACAGTTTGACCAACTTCTAGATGACCCTCAGCAATATACCCGACATGAATGATTGTACCTTTAGGCCCTTTTTTCGTATTTTCAATTACTATACGCGCAGCCTCAGTTGTCATTTCACCTGTGTCACCAACTTGTCCGCCACCTTCAGCATAAAATGGTGTTCTATTTAGAAGTATGTGTACTTTGCTGTCCTTTGAAGCTGATCCCACAAGTTCTGAGTCAACTGCCATTGCGAGCACTTCTGCTGCTTCAGTCATACGGTCATAACCCACAAATTCCGTTTCGCCTTCTAGTTCCATTGAACTGAATGCGTCATCTTCCCATCCGAGGTCATCGCCGTCGCCCCTTGCAGAACGCGCACGCTCACGTTGGGCTTCCATTTCCTTTGTGAACGCCTCTTCGTCAACATCCATTCCTTTTTCTTCAAGAATTTCTTTTGTGAGATCCAGTGGGAAGCCATACGTATCGTACAGCTTGAATGCATGCTCGCCTGATAGCAATGTCTCTCCTTTTTTCTCAATTTCAGATATATAGTCTTTCAAAATAGAAAGACCTTGATCAATTGTTTGCTGGAACCGCTCCTCTTCAATAAGAAGAATTTTTTTAATGTAGTCATGGCGTTTTATAAGATCAGGGTATCCTTCACCAGAGACCTTCACTACTTCATCCACCAAGTCTGTTAGGAATGCACCACTGATACCAAGCAGCTTACCATGTCGTGCAGCTCTTCGAAGAAGTCTTCTAAGAACATACCCGCGTCCCTCGTTGTTTGGCATAATGCCATCACATACCATAAAGGATACCGCACGAATATGGTCAGTGATAATTCTAATAGAAACATCGTGTGATGGATTAAATCCGTAAGGCTTTCCAGAGATTTCGACAACTTTATCTAGAATCGACTTGATGGTATCAACTTCAAAAATACTGTCTACATCTTGCATGATGCAAGCCACACGCTCAAGACCCATGCCTGTATCGATATTCTTTTTAGCAAGCTCATGGTACTCCCCTGCTTCATTTCTTTCAAACTGCGTGAATACATGGTTCCAAAACTCTACATAGCGGTCACATTCACAGCCCGGTTTACATTCTGGGTCACCGCAGCCATACTTCTCGCCTCGGTCAAAGTAAATTTCCGAACATGGACCACATGGACCCACACCGATTTCCCAGAAGTTATCTTCTTTACCCAGGCGAACAATACGCTCTTCTGGTACGCCAATAATATCTTTCCAAATATCATAAGCTTCATCATCTTCAAAGTATACGGATGGCCATAATTTGTCGATTGGCATTTCAAGATGCTCTGTTACAAACTCCCAGCCCCATTTTAGGGATTCTTCTTTGAAATAATCACCAAATGAGAAGTTGCCCAGCATTTCGAAGAATGTAGCATGACGTGCTGTATGTCCTACATTTTCAATATCTCCCGTACGAATACACTTCTGACAAGTTGCCATTCTATTTTTGGGAGGCTGTTCAGCACCTGTAAAGTAATTCTTAAGCGGTGCCATGCCGGCATTGATTAGAAGAAGGCTCTTATCATTTTGTGGAACAAGCGGATAACTTGCCTCAACATGATGTCCCTTTGACTCGAAAAAGTCCAGGAATCTCTTTCTGATTTCATTAAGTCCCATCTTATTCATTTGCTATCCCTCCGTTATGTTTCTCTCTACAAACACTTTATCTTTTTTATGTATACAATCCCAATTGTTCATCTGGCACAGATCATGTAACAATTTCTGCTGATAGAGTATTTTATACCAGATTGAACCGCATTAATTCACGCCCCGTGCATTAAAATGCACGGGGATCACGTCTGCTGCCTAACCAAACTTATATACATACAAAAAACCTCTAAAGCAAGAGTAGGGACGAGCGCACTCGCGGTACCACCCTACTTATCGTTTCCGATCACTTTAGAGGTTATATCCATAACCAAGCACAATAACGTGTGCCAGTCGTCTTGTCCTACACAACAAAAGCCTTCAGACAAGAAGCTCTGGAGCTGCTTCAAATACGGTGGTCATTTTTCAGCAAGTATGACCTCTCTAAGAAATGTATTTTACTTACTCTCCATCATAGCTGTATATTCATTTTTCGTATCAGCAATATTATACCACAAAATTGTGATTTGAATACAGGCTATTTCTCAGCGCCCATATTAATGCTTATAATTGATCATTAAATTGATGCTTAAATCAATGTTTATATTGACATTTCTATGGTTGCCCCACCAACAAGCATGTCATCACTGTAAAAAACAACTGCCTGTCCCGGTGTTACCGCCCGCTGCATATCTTCAAAGACAACACGAATCATGCCGTTTTCAGCAGGTTCAATTGTACACTTTGACGGCTTTGCACTATAGCGAATTTTCGCATAGGCCTCAATTTTCTCTTCCAGTTTTTCAAAAGGAATGAAGTTGGCGCCCGATGCCAATAGCCCACTAGAAAACACTTCTGTATTTTCTCCGAGTACAACTTCGTTTGTCTTCGGTCTAATTTCAATAACATACATAGGCTTTCCAAACGTAATGCCAAGACCTTTTCTTTGCCCGATCGTGTAATATACAATTCCTTTATGCCTTCCCAGCACCTTACCTGCTGTATCGACAAAATTCCCTTCAACGATTGGCGTGTCAAGGTTCTCTGTAACATATCTAGAATAATCATCATCTGGAATAAAGCAAATTTCCTGACTGTCACTTTTACCCGCTGCATTCACATCAAAACGCATGGCAATTTCACGCACTTCACTTTTCGACTGCATATCGCCAAGTGGTGTTAAAATGTGTCTTAACTGGTTCTGCGTAAGACTCCAGAAAGTATATGTCTGGTCTTTTCTGTCTTCTTTTGACAAATGAACCACATAGCGTTCAAGAGACGTGTCATAGGCTACTTTACTGTAGTGACCTGTAGCAACATAATAAGCGCCCAAGTCATGTGCCTTTTTAATAAGAGCATCAAATTTAACGTGTTTATTGCAGGCAATACACGGGTTCGGTGTCCTTCCCAGCTTATATTCATTTAAAAAATAATTAATGACCTTCTTTTTAAATACTTGCTTGAAGTTCACAACGTAAAATGGAATATCGAGTTTTTCACATACGCGTCGCGCATCTTCCACAGCTGAGAGACTACAGCAGCCTCCCTCTTTTTCAGCAAAATCGCTGTCTCCGTCATCCCATACTTTCATATGAATACCAATGACTTCGTAACCCATTTGTTTCAACTGATATGCCGCTACAGTGCTATCTACACCACCGCTCATACCCACAACTACTTTTTTCTTATCCAACATTGCATTTGTCCTTTCAACTGGCTATCGCCATACCTTTTCTTAAGAAGATTGAAAGTCTTCCGTTCTCCCAGCTCTGGCATGAACCCGACCTGGGCAGTGCACAGTAAAGAATACCATATATTTGGCACAATTTAAACCCTGTCGCAATGCGACAGGGTATGAAAATTCACTTTAAATGATGCTAATTATTTTAGCATTGTAAGCCTTAGTATTCCTCTTCATCACCATGATCATGATGATCATCGTCATCACTTGGATCAAAGCCTTCCAGCTGAGGGTACTCTTTGCCAGTTTTTTGAGCGTAATCATACACTGCCGCTTTAATGGCTTGCTCAGCAAGCACCGAACAGTGAATTTTTACTGTTGGCAGGCCACCAAGCTCTGCAATTACAGCCTTATTTGTAAGGTTCAGAGCATAGTCTACTGTTTGTCCTTTAATCAGTTCTGTTGCTACACTTGAACTTGCAACCGCAGACCCACAGCCAAATGTCTTAAACTTAACATCTGTAATCACTTCGTCTTCAATTTTTAGGTATATCTTCATGATATCGCCGCATTTAACATTGCCTACTTCGCCAACACCATCGGCATTTTCAATTGTCCCAACGTTTCTCGGGTTTGTAAAGTGTTCCATAACCTTTTCAGTATACATGATAAGGCCTCCTTATTTATTTTCAACCGCCTCATATAGAGGTGACATTTGTCTTAGTCTATCTACTATTCCAACAAGTTGTTCTGCTACGTAGTCTACATCTTCTTCAGTAGTAAAGTCACCAATTGTAAGTCGTAGTGAACCATGTGCAATTTCATGCGTCAGTCCAATAGCCATGAGTACATGCGAAGGATCAAGCGAACCCGATGTACACGCTGAGCCAGAACTTGCCGCTACACCTACTAAATCAAGGCTGAGCAGGAGTGATTCGCCTTCAATGAATTCAAAGCATATGTTCACATTACCCGGATGACGCTGTGTAGGGTGACCGTTGTATTTTGCATATGGAATTTTGTCCATGATGCCGTCTCTCAGTCGGTCACGCAGTGTAGTCAGCTTTTCGATATGAGCGTCCATGCCCTCTACTGCCAGTTCAACTGCTTTTGCAAATCCAACAATACCCGGTACATTTTCAGTACCTGCACGTCGTTTTCTTTCCTGAGCGCCACCATCGATAAAGGAGCCAATACGAATACCCTTACGGATGTACATAGCGCCAATACCCTTAGGTCCATATATTTTGTGGCTCGACACCGCCAGCATATCTATATTCAGTTCATTTACATCAATCGGTGTATTTCCAAATGCTTGAACAGCATCTGTATGGAATAGCACGCCGTTTTCTTTAGCAATGGCTCCAATTTCCTTAACAGGCTGCATTGTACCGATTTCGTTGTTGATAAACATAATAGATACGAGGATTGTCGATTCCTTAATAGCTGATTTTAAATCATCAAGAGAAATCATGCCGTATTCGTCAACATCTAGGTATGTAACTTCAAAACCTTCTTTTTCAAGCGTTTCGCAAGTATGCAGTACAGCATGGTGCTCGACCTTAGAAGTGATAATGTGATTGCCCTTGTGCTTGAGCGATTTTGCAATCCCTTTGATTGCCCAGTTGTCTGATTCTGTACCGCCAGCTGTGAAGTATATTTCCTCACGTCTAGCCCCCAGTGCCTTAGCAACTGTTTCACGGCTCTTATTTATTGCGTTTTTAGCATCTCTACCAAAACTATGTACACTTGATGCATTGCCATAATCTTCACAGAAATAAGGCATCATTGCATCCAGCACTTCTTTTTTCATTGGTGTTGTTGCGGAATAATCCATGTAGATTCTCTTACTCATGAATCTGTCCCCTTTCCATATTGTTAATGCCAGTCATTTATAAACACTTGAAATGATCATCTTGCTGATCTAAAATATCCTGCATCTTATTATGGTCTTCAATCATATCTGCAAGTGTAATAGATGAAACAACCTGATCGATACTTTCTTTCATCTTTTCATAAATAAGTCTTGTCACACAATAGCTCGCATTGTCACATGAATTGTCATTATCATCTTTAACGCAGTCAGTTGGTGCCAAAGGGCCTTCAAGTGTTTCAAGAACGTCCTTTACAGTAATCTCATCAGGTTTCACGTTCAGTAGGTACCCACCTTGAGCTCCTCTGACGCTGCGAACAAATCCCGCTTTTCTGAGTGGGGATATCAGCTGCTCCAAATAATTTACAGACACACCTTGTCTGGCTGCGATTGTCGTGAGAGATACTGGTTTGTCACCATAGTTCATAGCTAAATCAAACATGGCTTTAAGCCCATATCTGCCTTTTGTGGATAATCGCATTTTATCGCCTCCGTTAATCCTGAGTGTTTTACTAGGAATTAATCAACAGTATAATATAGGGAATAATCATTGTCAACATATAAACAATCTCTTTTTTCATTTGTTAACATTTTGTCAAAAAGCAAGAGTGAGTTAATGAGAATCGTTCTCACACCTCTGTTTCAACCACTTGTATTATAACAGTTATGTTTTTATATGTATATAACTTTGTCGGATATAAATGCAGCTTATTTTGCTTTTAGATAAATATAAATATCCCTTTTTTATGCATAGAATTTATCTATACCTAAACTAGAACACATGAACGCGTTACTTGAAGCTTTTTACTCTACTTTATTGAAATGCCAAAGGTGATTTTAAAAAGGCAATTCTCCTCATCATAAAGATCGAAATATCTTATGAAGGCTCGAAATGGTAGAGATCTAATACATACAATTCATTCAATATTTCCTGTCATTAATAATGCGCTTAAGCCTAAAGATTTTACAAATTATACCGATATATTATACGGAGAGTGCTGTGCGCTCTCATTTATAGAGACAATCATAAAGGAGTGCAGTCAATGGATCAGCAAAAATTACAGGAACTCTATAAACTTCACGAACGTGCTAAGCGTATGGAACGCCTTGGAAATGATGATGAGGCACTGCGTATTTATCTTGAAATACAGGAAGATTATTTTGCCAATACATCGGACTTGTACGAACGACCTGCCGTCATACTTGAGCGCAAACACCGCTTTGATGAAGCCATAGCTCTTTGCGAAAAGGCAATCCAGCTCGTTGAGGAAGACAAGATCACAGGCACTGTTGAACAGTTTCAAAAGCGAATTGATAAAATAAAAAAACGTATAGGAGACACTAGCGAAAATACCGGAAGCGAAAAATCCGCTTTCAAGCTAAACTTAAACCCGAAGAACTGGAAGTTCATAGACTGGTTAAAGGCCCTGGGAATTTTCATCATTATAGGTGGTCTACTCTATATGATGCTTCCAAAGGCGTCTCAGTATGAAGACCTTTATATAGACATGTCAGAAATGGAACGTGAGTCTGAACTTGAAGGCAGCCCATTTGCTGAAGCTGAGCCAAGTGAGTATGTAATCACTGAGACCATGATTGAAACCACCATAGTAGAAATCACTCAAAACACAGAGGTGGTCAAGGCCTCTGTCTCAGTTACGGAAGACTCTATAGGCTTTGGCATGATTACTGTACAAGGCACTTCAAAAGATAAAATGGAAAATTTAGCGGTGGCATTTGTAAAATCACTTTCGAGAGCCGCTGCTTCGGAATATGATGATTTATCAGGTCCAAATGCACTTGCCTTTGGTGAACTCTATGAGCATTACGATATTATAATTGCCGTTGGAGACAGTCCGGACAACATTCTGTCGAAGGGTACCAAAAACAAATCTGCAAACCTGATCAACTGGCGGTAGTGGCTTTATTTCTAATATAAGAAAATCCAGCAAGCTTACACATCAAAGTGTAAGCTTGCTGGATTTATTTTTTGATTCTTTCTACCTTATTCTTTTATACCTTATTCTTCGTCCATATCGAATTCGATGACATCTGGCTCTGGTAGACCATCGTCCTCTTCTTCGCCACAACATGGTATCATTTCCTTGCCTTTTTCTACAAGTTTTTTAGTTTCACCCTTGATGTCTTCAATAGTTTCCTTACCTGGCTTTGGTGCAAGAATCATTCCGGCTAAAAGACCCAGTGCCGTCCCAACAAGCACACCTTCGCAAAACTTGACGTGATTTGTTCTCTTTCGATAACGCTCCAGTTCTTCGTATTTTCTTTTATGCATACTCAACATGATTTCCCTCCTTTAAAAATTTTATTCTCACTTTGTTTTTACCACAAATTTGCCATTTGCAAACAGCTTCTTGACTCAGTCTGCGCGATAAAGCGCTGGTTTTCTATGCTTTAAAAGAGGAAGCCCTGCTCTGACTTCTTCAATTCTTTTCGCCTGAATATCTGCATAAACAATTCCTGGCTTTTCATCAAGAACTGCTACGACCGTCCCCCACGGGTCCACCACCATAGAGTGTCCGTAAGCGACATAGACCCCTTTGTCATCACGCGCCGGCGAGCACAAGGCCATATATATCTGATTGTCCAGTGCACGTGCCCGTGCAGTGAGTTCCCAATGGGCCGGCCCAGTGGTCATATTGAATGCTGCTGGTACAAAAACCGCCTGAACACCTTCGAGTGCCATCCTTCTAAAAAACTCTGGAAAACGCATATCATAACAGATTGCAAGGCCCATTTTTCCATATTCAGTTTCAAATATCGTATGTTGATTACCTGGTGTTAGGGTTTCGGACTCTAGAAAACGAATCCCTCCAGGTATGTCTATATCAAATAAATGTGCCTTTCTATGCTTGCCAATACAGGCGCCTTCCCGGTCAAATACATATGCAGTATTGTAGATATGTGCATGTTCACGTTCGGGAATACTGCCACCAATTATGTAGACCTGATGTTTCTTTGCTAGACCAGACAAAAAGACATAGGTTTGACCCCCTTCTGCCTCTGCATACTCTGGAAAATGTGCATTCGAATAGGGACAGTTAAACATTTCAGGCAGTACAATGATATCTGCTTGATTTGAAGCAGCTTCTTCTATCATGGTCTCAGCAGTTTTGAGGTTTGCTTTTTTATCCTGCACAATGTTCATTTGACACAGTGCCGTTTTCATATATTTCACCTCCTATATAGTATTGCATTATAAATCACTTCGGTAATCATAATATGATTATGTGAACTGGTTTTCATTCTTAAATAAAGATACCTCTATCATACTATTTTATGGAAATATTTAAAAGGCAAAAGAATTTCAAATGAAGTCTTTTCAGGTTTGTGTGAATGGGTAGAAATATAGTATACAATCGCAGAAAGGAGTACACAATGTGCACAGTCTTTTTCGCTTATAAGGCCCACGATGAATATCCTCTGATATTTATGGGCAACCGCGATGAGTTTTATGATAGACCGTCAATGCCTGCCCATTTTTGGGATGATGATAATTCCATACTTGCTGGACTTGATATGCAAGAAAATGGGTCATGGACAGGTATTACAAAAAGTGGACAATTTGCAGTGGTCACCAACTATAGAGATTTTTCAAAACACAAGGAAAACACCGTTTCACGTGGACACCTCGTCAGAGACTTTTTGATTTACAAGCCCTTCCCGCAGAAATACTGTGAAATTGTTTCTCTAAAAGCAGATCAGTTTAATCCTTTTAATCTGGTCGTTGGCGACATGCAGGAGCTTTCTTATTTCTCTAATATGGATCAGCAAGTTCATATTTTGCCGCCAGGCATATACGGACTGAGCAACCACCTGCTCAATACGCCTTGGCCTAAAGTAGCCACTGGCAAGATGGTTCTTAAGTCAATAATAGATAAACATGATCAAATTAATCCAGAGTCTCTTTTTAATATCCTCGATGACAAAACCATACAACCAGATGATTTACTACCCAACACCGGCATTGGATTAGACCTAGAAAGACCTTTATCCAGTACCTTTATTGAAATTCCATCTAAAAATTATGGTACGCGTTTTCAAACAGTCATCCTAGTTGATAAGGAAATGCATGTGACTTTCATAGAACGCAGTCGTGATTCAGCTGGCCAGTGGCAACAAAACGTTCATGAATTCAACATTGATGCTTAAGTCCATGACTAATAAACAGACCATATAAGAAACGCCCGCTTGAAATGCATTCAAGCGGGCGCTTTTTTCTTAGTGCAGATTTTTATTACTGATTCTTGTTACTGTTCAATACTCACATCAAAAGTATAGGTATGCTTTTTTCCATTGGTAATAACCATGACCGTATACTCACCAATTTCGTTTAAATCAATTTCAATTTCATGTATTGACGTAAAGTAATAACTATTTTGATCGAATATTTCTTTTACCTCTGCAAGGATTTTGCCTGAAGGTGCCTTAATCAATACATTTTCACTTATCTCATCATCATAGGACTTATAATTCAGTGCAAGCTCAAAATACGCTGGGCCTAGTTCAAAAAAGACATTGCGTACTTTTATATAATTAAAAAGTCCATCGTCCAGTTCTTGAACCTGATCACAGAGTACACAGCTTAAAAGCTCTGTCATCGCTTCACCTCTTCACTTTAGTTTACCTGAAAACGCACTTTGCTTTACATATCAGGTTTATAATCCTATCATAAGTTTTTCCTACCAAAAGTCAATATCTTTTCTGCTTTTTGAAGCATTGGAATTTGTGAAATTTCAGTAGGTTCTAAATACCGCATGGAAATAATCATTATACCGTACACTACAGCACCAAACGCGACAGACATCAGTGTGAGTAATCTGCCTCCAATAAAGTGTCCAAGACCGTATTTTATTCCGATAAGGGTCAAGCACATGGCAATAATAGCCATGACTGGCTTTTTCACCAGGCCTACAAGACTAAACTTGTAGCCTGTATGGCGTTTGATTGAAAACGCATTCAGCACAGCGGTTACAACATATGCAATAAGCACCGCATAACCTGCCCCCATTAGACCAAATGCCGGATTTGGAATCAAGAATAGGTTACAGGCAATTTTTATGACAATCCCAGCCAGCATATTCATAACCGGTACAATGGGTTTGCCGATTGCATTAAGTATGTTGGTCTGGATTTGAGAATATATGATAAAAATAAGGGAAACTGCAAGTGGAACAAGAACATCGCCCCCAATGGTTGAGGAAAAAATCAATCCAATCAATTCATGGGACAAAACACCAATACCTGCCGCTGCAGGAAATGCCAATAGACTCCCCATTTTAAGCCCCATGCCAATACGTCTTTTAACGACATCAAACTCTTTAAGTTCCCATGCTTTTGCTACAAAGGGAACAATGCTGGTGCTAATTGATAAAGAGATGATAAGGGGAATATTCATTATGGTGTTGGCCCTAGAATACCCACCGATCAGTTCGAGGGTTTTCATTGTGTCCCCTGTTATTTTAGTCAGAGCAGAGGGCAACATAATTGAATCCACAAGACCCATGACAGAAATAATAGCACTGCCCATGGCAATAGGTACAGCCATGGCAATAAGTTTTTTAAGAATTTCTTTTTTTTCATCCGCATCAATTTTTTCATCTGTACAGACGATATGTTGTTTATTGACTTTAAAAACAAACATTAAGTAGATCGTTGCAAATAAGCCACCTGCCGCGGCGCCAAATGACGCTCCACCAACTGCAAGTCCAATATCACTGAACTTGTACATGAAATACCATGTAAGGCCAATACCAAACACAACTCGTGCAAACTGCTCAATAATCATCGAAATGCCTGTTGGCACCATGTTCTCATGGCCTTGAAACAGACCCCTAAAAGCAGACATAATGGATACTATCAGTGGTGCAGCACCCAGCCCAATGAGCCCCCAATAAGTTTGTGAAGGCCAATCTAATAGCTGAATAATTTGCTTTGAAAAACCAAAAAGAACGCCTGTAAACAATACACCAAATACAAGAAATAAAACAAAAGCCAGTTTAAAGGTCATCCAAGCATGGCTTTCTTTTTTTAAAGCGCGGTACTGCGCAATCTGTTTTGACAACGCCATGGTCAAACCAACTGAAGACATTGCAATCAGCGCTGCATAAACTGGATAAAGTATGTAATATAGACCTTGTCCTTCTTCGCCTACCAGATAATCGAGAGGCACTTTGAAAAATACTCCAAATGCTCGCGATATGAACCCTAGAACCATAAGAATCAAGGAGCCTTTTATAAACGATTGTCTTTTCATAATAGTGACTGTCTCCTTATATTTTGAATCTTTATTAGTATAAAGCATTTTTTAGAAGAATGTGTAACAAAATGAACACCACTTAAAAAGTGGCGTCCATTAATCCTCTTATCTTTTAGACAAATGTCTTCGAATGGCCCATATTGATCCAAACCCAATTACAATAAATACCGTACTTATAACCTGAGCCATTCTAAGTGGCCCAAGCATCAAACTATCTGTTCTAAGACCTTCAATGAAGAAACGACCTATTGAATAAAGTGCCATGTAAAGCAGAAACACTTCTCCATCGAATTTTTTCTTATCTCTGAACTTGATCAAAATACCGAGTACCATCAAGTTCCATACAAACTCATAAAAGAAGGTCGGATGTACCTTTTGCCCCTCAACCATAATCCCCCATGGCAAATCGGTTGGACCGCCATGCGCCTCTGAGTTGAAGAAGTTTCCCCAGCGTCCAATGGCTTGTCCTAAAATAAGACCGGGTGCACATATATCAATGAGTTTGGTAAAGTCTAGCCGTTTAATACGGGTGAATATCCACCCTGCCAAAACACCCGCTATAACACCGCCATGAATGGCAAGTCCACCACCGCGTATATTAATCATTTTCATAATATCGCCCTGATAATAGGACCAGTTAAATATAACATAATAGGCTCTTGCACCAATTATTGCTGAAGGCATACATACAATCACCAAATCTATTATTGTGTCTTCTTTGATTCCAAGTTTTTTCGCCCTTTGGAGAATGATCAGCGTTGCAAATAGCAGCCCTGTCGCAATAAATATTCCATACCAGCGAATCTGAAATCCAAATATCTCAAATGCTATCGGATCCATACGCGTCCTCCTATTCTACTACTGAAAGCACTTCGTGTTCAGTGGTCAAATGTCTTCTTAAGATTTCTTCAACATACTCAGGTGTCATTTCTTCTAAGAACACTAGATAATCGAATAAATCCATCTCTTTCATAAAGTAAGAAACAAATGCACCCGCAACGTATTGAACTGAGTTAAAGCTGCTCAAGTATCTGCCAATCGCCTTCCTCTTAACACGTTCAAATCCTGAATAATCCATTCCATTTTTTTGGATATGCTCTATTTCATCTTTAATGCCTTGTGTAACCGCTTCATAGTCTCGGGCTTCGCCGCCAAACATAACATGAGCGTAGTCCATACCAGAAGAATACTCATAATAGAAGGAAGCATTAATCAGTCCCGCTTTATACATGTCTGTATAGAACTTAGAGCTTTTTCCAAAGTGAATGCCCATGCCCAATTTTACAGCGATGGTACGCTTCATGGCTTCTTTTGGTTCTGAAACTTTTACAGAGTCTTTAAAACCAATTTGAAAGAGCGGAATTGGGACATCCATTTTTTGACGCACTTCACGGGCACTAACCGTCTTTGGCTCAGAAGGAATCGTGATTTGCGGTGCTCTTCCACGCGTCTTATAGTCCTGCGTTAAATGGGCTTCAACCGTTTCCATAACCAACTCAAGATTTAAATCCCCAATAATAAAGAGAATCATATTTTCAGGTACATAAAAGGAATCATAGCAAAGCTGAAGCTGATCACGTGTAGTCGAAGTTACTGAAGCTGTTGAACCAGCAACATCTTCTCTCACAGGATGGTTATGATACATTTTTTTAAGTGTATTGAAGTAAACACGCCAGTCAGGATCATCATCATACATTTTGATTTCTTGATTGATGATGCCTTTTTCTTTTTCAACATTTTCATCTGTCAAATGGCAGTCTTGTACAAAATCAAGGAGCAGTCCAAGGCTTTCATAGAAATTATCTACAGTAGAAAACATATATGAAGTTGCATTAAAGCTGGTATAGGCATTGACATTAGCCCCCAGTTTAGAAAACTTGTCAAAAATATCGCCATCTACATCTTCGAATATTTTGTGTTCAAGAAAGTGTGCAATCCCAAGTGGCATGGTAATCTGCTCACCGTCTGCCGTTTCAAAAGCGTTATAGAGTGCACCGTAGCGGGTTGCAAAATATGCAAACTTCTTTGTGTATCCCGGCTTTGGCATATACTGTATTTCTAACCCACACGGATGTTTTATTTTATACACGGTCTCCATGAGAAGCGCATCGTGTCTTTTCGTCATGTTATAGTTCTTCATTGCCCTGCCCTTCTTTCGATAAGAAATAAATGGTATCAAGCTGCATCATGCGCCCTGCTTCAATAATTTCTTCTTTTGTCACAAGCTCAATTTTCTTCATGAGTCCTTGAAGGTCAAAAGGCTTACCGCTTAGCTTTTGTGAATAATAAAAATTCATAAATGAGTTCGGGTAGTCCGATATACTGCGTATTGCACTCGTAAGAGCATCCTTAGATATTTGAATATCATTGTCGTCAAAGAGTCCGGCGTGCATTTTATCTATTTCAATTTGAATCAGTTCCATGGCTTTATCTTTATTTTCTGCTTCAATGCCAGAGCTAATCAGCATGATGCCTTTATACTTTTCAACTCTTGAAAAAATGTAATAGCACAGCGAGGCCTTTTCTCTTACGTTCTTAAAAAGCTTTGAACTCGCACCGCCACCCAGTATGTTGGAATACAAGACACTCGCATTATATAAGGGATGGTCAAATGCAATGTTTGTTCTTAGCCCAAGTGTCATTTTAGCCTGTTGCACTTCAAAATGTTCAGTAATATCCTTGACCTGGTCTATGTCCTTTTTATAAATTGACGGTGGTATCTTGCAAATGCGGTCCCTTGGAATTTTAATACGGTCATTTATAAGATCACTGACTCTGTTAAAATCAATATTACCTACGACCACAATATCAATAGGTGCCGTACGCAGGATTTCATGATAATGCGAAACCAGTCCTTCTAAAGTTATCTTTTCAAGTGCCTCCGTGGTACCGTATTGATGTATTTTGAAGGGCTCATCTTCACACATGATTTCAGTACAACGTTCAAGAGCATACATCATTTTGTCATTGACCCTGCTCTGTATCTCCTCTTTCAAATTCTTAACTTCATTTTCAAATATAGATCTGTCAAAGTTCTCAGCAGTTAAATTGGGTTTGTTGAGCACTTCATTAATAATCTCCACGCCGCCGTTTAGCTGATCCTCACTTTTTATAAGACGTTCACTTGGAAACTGAAGTTTAAACTGCATGGCGTGCATTTCACCGTACTTGTTTACATCACAAGACAGAATTGCACCATACATATTATCGAGCTTATCGTTCAACTCTCTTTGCGTCGGCCAACTCATTGTGCCTTGTTCTAGAATTCTAGTCAGTAATGTATTGTATGTTGCCTCTTTTTCATTTAATGGTCTTTGAATATATACACCGATCAAATCCGTTTTGAACTTATTGGATTTGATGAGATGAAGCTTTACCTGATCCGCCATATTAATGACGCGGATTTCATCAATCATGTTGTCAGTCCTTCCCGATTGGGTTCATTGAAGTTTCACCATTCCACCATTATATCAGTGTAAAAAAGGACAGTCCAGCATTAGCCGTACCATCCCCCTGAAATTCATATTTTATTTACATTTCAAATAATCAATTTAAAAACTTATTGCACCTGCAGATAATTCTCCAAATATGGTTTTTCCACCGTATGAAGCACTTTCAGTGAACACCTCTTGGGTAGCAGTATTTCCATTTTTACTGAGTATAAGACCTTTATAATAAAGCGCAACAGACTTTTGAAGCGGTTTTAAATCTTTGGTAAGAAGCCTGTCAAGAGTTTCAATGGCAACATCGTTTCGATTTTGCTTATAGTCAAGTATCGCCTGAGTACAGCGTGCGCATGACTGTACCATAAACTCTCTGTCAGCAGCAAGCATTTCACCGATGTGGTCTTTAAAAACCTCTTGGGCCTGATCCGTTTTATTCATTAAAAGGTATGCAAATGCAAGATTGTTATAGTAGACCCCCTTATCCTTTGGACAGAATCCTTTTAATGAAACATTCAGCAAAATTTCAATGGCACGTTCTACTTCTCCTAAATATATCCACCCTGAAGCAGTGTAAATTTGTACAAGTCTTTTATATTTATCCCCTATAGCACGTTTTCGTATTTTCTCCATGCGCTCAAGGTATGCTTCAGGATCGCAATCAACTATCAGTATTTTGATGGCATTTTTCCGTTCACTTATGATAATGATCCTAACTAGAAATAGCAGACTCAGTGTTACAGTCGATGCTGTTGTCCATATCTGAAAGGGGCTCAAACTCTGATGTTCTACCTTAAGGTAAGCACCCGTTACCGCTCCGCCCAATATGGCGAGCGCTCCAAGTATTTCCTTATTCAAAACAATCCCCACCTTCCACATACTTGTCATAATACGCCTCTTTTATATTAATTATTTTGAATAATCTCTTGTAATCGTTAATATTATAACGGTAAAATGTGTCCATCACGTGTCCATGACTTAATTTGTTGATTCTTGAGGGCTTTTCGTATATAATTCTAAAGTGCGTGTTTTACGCAAAGTGCCCCGGATTATACACATATTTATCTGTTTTTGAACAAGCCGGTCGGTATGTGTATAGTTCGGGTTATAACTGATCATTACGAAAATGCATATAAAAGGAAGGAAGATAATCATGAAACTCGGTATCGTTGGCTTACCTAACGTTGGTAAGAGTACTCTTTTTAACGCCATTACTAAAGCAGGTGCTGAATCTGCTAACTACCCATTCTGTACAATCGACCCTAATGTGGGGGTTGTTTCTGTACCGGACAATAGACTTGAAACTTTAAGAATGCTATACGACTCTAAGAAAATCGTTCCTACTGCTATTGAATTCTATGATATAGCTGGTCTTGTAAAGGGTGCGAGCAAGGGTGAAGGGCTTGGCAATAAATTCCTAAGCCACATTCGAGAAGTTGAATCAATCGTACACGTTGTACGCTGTTTTGAAGATGATAATGTTGTTCATGTTGACGGTGAAATTGGTCCTCAAAAGGATATTGAAACCATTAACCTCGAGCTCATTTTCTCAGATACGGAAATGCTTGAAAGACGTATCCAGCGTGTTCAAAAAGCTGCTAAAGGCGATAAGACTCTTCAAAAGGAACTCGAACTGCTCAAGCGCATCATGGAAGTTCTTGAACAAGGGCTATCCGCTAGAACAATGGATTTAACACCTGAAGAAGAAGCCTTTGCTAAATCACTAAATATGCTGAGCTTCAAGCCTATTATTTATGTAGCAAATGTTTCAGAAGAAGACCTCATTTCTGGTGAAGACAACGAATTTGTTAAGCAAGTACGTGATTTCGCAGAAACTGAAGATGCAGAAGTCATTACGATTTGTGCTCAAATTGAACAAGAAATTTCTGAGCTGGATGATGATGATAAAATGGCCTTCCTAGAAGACCTTGGCCTTTCAGAGTCTGGTCTTGATAAACTGGTTCGCGCTTCCTACCACCTGCTGGGTCTGATTTCATTCTTAACAGCTGGCCCTCAGGAAGTTCGTGCATGGACGATTAAAAACGGCACCAAGGCTCCACAAGCCGGCCGTAAAATTCATACAGATATTGAACGTGGCTTTATTCGTGCAGAAACAATTGCCTTTGACGCCCTCAAGGAATACGGCTCAATGGCCGCTGCAAAAGAAAAAGGCGCTGTTCGCCTTGAAGGTAAAGAGTACATTGTTCAAGACGGCGATGTTATTCTGTTTAGATTCAACGTATAAATATCACTGTAAAGAAAACCGCTAAGACTGTACTTCCAACAGTTTTAGCGGTTTTTGTGTGTCTGTATTTTCACTGGGATGTAGTAGTGTTTTAAAAACACTATTTAATCAAAACTTAAATAGATATACCCAGAAAGCTACCCTTAGAAATTTCAGTAGGTATGGGTGTATCCCACCTATAACGAGGTGTTACAGGTTTCGTTTAAGAGGCCAATTTTTAATCCATTAGAATAATTTCGTTTGTTAGTATAGATACTCTCTTTAGCGTTGGATACTTATTATCTTCTGATGACCTATATAGTATCCAATCTCCTAAAATACTAATTCCTTCTTCAAGTCTACCATCACTCAACTCAAGTATATTTTGACCCTTTAAATTCATTTTGTATAGACCCATATTTTCATTTATTTCACCATCACCAAACTTGGTGAAGTAAAAAAATTGATCTGTTTTACAATAATGTGAGATTTTTTCATTTGAAATAACGTCTACTGTACCATCTTCATTTAATCTGGAGAGTTTAAAATCATCGCTTAAATAGTAAATTCCCTCATCTTCAATAATCATATCCCGAGTCTTAATATGTGCAAGAGTGGTTTTATCTGTACCATCTAGATTCATTGTATCCAAGTAGTCCATACCATCAGATTTATAACTATAATAAATCTTGTCCTCAAAAATGGCTATGTCTAATGTATCGACATCACTTAACATTTGAAGATTCTCACCATTTAGTGTCATTCTATAGATGGCGTGATCCGATTTACGTAATCGAATAAAATACACCCATTCATCCTTTATATGTAGATCAATCATATACTTCTGAATGGGCACCTTAGATTTCTTCTTGTCAGCCAACTTGTACCTAATCAGATCATCTTTTAAATAAACTAAATAGTCATCAACAATATTTAGATGCCACATACCGTCTCCAGAAGCATTCTCAATCATCGTTATTTCATTAGAAAAATCCTTTTCTGACCTACACAGGCGAAGAGCGTCTTTTAAATAATAAAAATAATCCTCACCCTCTACAGCAAAACCGCCATTATTAATATTTCCAATTGTATTACCAAGTTTACCATGACTGGATAAGTCTATTTTTTCTACATTTTCCAGTTTAGTCTCATAAATCTTATCACCTATCCTAGCAAATATATTCAAACCATCCACGAGTCCTGTACTTGATAATAGTAGTAAAACAATCATAACCAAGAAGAGTCTATTTCCTGTTAACTTCTTTTTATCTCTCATACCTATCTACCTTTCAAATCAGTGAACCTTTGCACGAATTGAATATTAACCGTTTATATGTACAAACTAAAGCTATGGCGAAGTAGTCTTATTTAATTCATTGATAAGTTCTATTATTACAGCTTTGCAGCTATACAGTTTTGTGAAACTTGGTCTGTTTTCATTATAATAATCCGTAATGATTCTCCGTTGTGCATTAGTAAAAGTTCATGTTTTTTGCCCTATCAGAGAGCTTGCTCTCTGATGAAAGAGTATTCATTTCCCACTAAAATAATTCTACAGCGCAATTCCATATAATAACATTAACAAAGTATTAATTACTCTATACAAATAATCTCGTTACACCTTTGCCTGACCAACTTCCAACTATAGTCTTTTACCCTTATATATACCAGCTTTTATACTATACAAAGGGGTATAAATTGTAGTAAGGCAATGTATCGTGGGGACACTAAAATAAGGGAGGAACTTTTATGAAAAGGCATCTTGCCTTCACACTGGTACTTTTATTACTCTTCTCATCAATCCTAACAGGATGCTCGCCATCTGGTGATACAGATGTGCCCGCAAAAGATAATCCTGAAATCATTTCAGACACGACACCCATCATGGATGTGCATGCTGAAACAGACGAAGCCTCACAACTGGCGCTTGGAAGTAGCGATGATGGCTACATGTCCCTTCTAGGAAGTCCGTTTTACATATCAACGACTTTCACGGATAGACTAAGCGACCAGTCCTACTTGAACCAACGACGAGCACTTATTGATGCTCTGCTTGATGACAGTGCACTCATAAACACTTTAGCACCCGAAGTAGAACAAGGTTTGATAGAGCATCAGAATAATCTATTTGGTCTGTTTGACAGTTTTATTGCAGCCGATTTAGAGCTGCCATACATTTATACTGCTTCAAATAGATACGCTGATTTGCTCATGCAGGAAAGTCTAGCTGAAGCCCAGCTTCAAAGCCTCAATTTTGACGAGTACGACTCACTTGAAGGTGGCTGGATGGCTTATCAGCACACCCTATTCTCCCTTGAGCGCGGTACTCGACTTATTGATCGGATTGAGTGGATTATAGAAGACGGGGCAAATTTAAAAACTGCCGCTGATATATACCAGCAACCTGAACTGAGTGCGTCCATTGCTGCTTTTGAAGAGGGTCTTACAAATGCGGATGAAGATTTTCAAAAGTCACTTGAAGACCTGATAAATGTTACATTGCGCCTTCATGATGACCTTGAACGTTTAAAGCTTTCAGATGAATACATGAGTCTTTCTGCAATAAAATTTATGCAAGCTCAAATTCCCGCTATGAAACAATCAATAAGCCTACTCTCACCTAATGATTTTTTAAGCGCAGATGAAATAGACGCCATGTCAGCATTTGTCGATACACTTGAAGGCTATGCATACGGCAGTGAACTGCTTTACCTTGAAGATTCAAAGTACAATTTGGCACTTGATCAAGACATATGGCTGGCACATATTCAGAATGACAATACAGGCGGTCTTGAATCACTTATACCTGTTGCTTATGCAGAAAACGATCAGGAAAACATGGCAAAATCAACTGCTTACAGGGACAAAGCGCAAGCGACTCTTACTCAAAAGCCCAGCGATAATAAAGCTAGTCGTGGGTGGCTAGGCAGTATTTGGAATGCTGCCAAAACTGTAGCACGTGGCACACGACAAACCGTTGGTGCAGTTCTTGATACTTCCGCAGCAACCTATAAGAGTGTTCTTGATGTAGGTTTTGGTGTTGCTAATGGCAATTCTGCAAAAGACATTCTAGATACAATTGCTGACAACGCAAAACAGGTCAGTGACAATTTTAAGAAAGGCACTTCTGGTTCCATGATCATGAGCGATGCTAAATCAATGGTCGAAGCAGTGGAAGGCCTACCTGGTCAAATTGCAAAAGCAACACTTGGCGACAATATGGTTACCAGCGCACTGGACAACACTTCAAAGTTCATAACTGGAATTGGAACCAGTTTTGCAAAAGGTGTCTTTGATTTGGCAAATGCAAAATCAACAAATGCCCAACTTGCCAACGCTACCTTTGATGTAGCCGCAAGTTTTGTCAGCTTTACAAAAGTAGCTAAATTTGTAGGTAAACCATTTGTTAAGCTCAGTGCAGCTGCTGCTAAAAGCACCGGTTCCCTTTTAAAGGGGATTTCTGCATCTGCTCAAAATGGACTTAAAGTTCTTGCAACAAAAGGTGCCAACCTACTCAGCAAGGGCCCTAAAATTTTTGATGCTGCACAAAAAACATCTATTAGACAAAGCATTTCTTCACTCGGCAGCACACTCTTTAGCAATGCAGTCAACCTGAGCTCCAAACTTGGGACAGTTATTAAAAATAAAACGAGTGCACTTAAGTCGAGTTTAAAAACACTGTCTCAAACCGCACTAGATAAAGTAAAATCCACATCTATCGGCAGTAAGGTTGTTAACAAGCTCAGCCAATGGGGGGATGATTTTGCTAAGATACTCAAAGAAAAAGCGGGATCAACGGTAGATGAGTTTGCTCAAAATTACGCAGAAACTGAAGGCTGGAACTTAATGAAGGAAGTGAATCTGACCATTGAGACACTTTATGATAGTGCCCAGGCCCAGATGAACCGTGATGCTTCAAAGAAATTGATGGAAGCAAAAAAATCAAGCACACTCCCCACCCGAGACGAAATTAAAACAGCGGAAGACGAGATCGTCAAAGATTCAGACCAAGCTGAAAACCAGATGCCTGATAGCAGTGAAAATTCAAATTCTCAGAATGAGCAGGCAAGCACACAAAGCGATAATACTTCAAGTTCTTCCACAGATTCAGCAGTTGCACCTGAGTCTACTCAACCAGCTTCAGACGCTGACAACAAAATAGATGACTCCGCTCAAGGCCAGAGTGATACAAATTCTGAGCCTTCAGGCGCTACTGAAAACGGTTCACAATTTGTAGGACAGTTCACAGGATATGCGAATCAGATTCTATTTTACGACGCCGGCGATGGCGAGGTTTCCTTCCCAATTGGACCTGACCACAGTTACTATGCAATGACAATATTCGAGGATGGATCTGTAAATACAGTGCTCACCATTTACGGTACCGATATGTTTGATTTTGATATTGAAATTGATTCCACTAGCCCTGCTGAACTTTCTGGCGATAAGCTAACTTACCGTTATACTGACAGTTCAGGTGCCACAACAACAGTATCCGGCACCATTTCAACAAGCACTTATACAGGTACCATTGGCGTTTATTCAGAGAAAAATGAACGCATTGGACATATTTCATTTTATGCGACCAAGTAAATAAAATCATGAAACGGGGCAGGTGTCTTCCATAGACACCTGCCCCGTCATTGTATTTTCTCTTCTTAATTCATGACTGTTCTTTTCTTGCAATTACATATTTTACTCTTCACTACTTAATTGCCAACTTCTCAGCAATTATCAATTTTCTTGCTCTTTAACTTTGATATTTACTTCTTAATGGCCTTAAAGGCTTCTGTTTGCGCTTTAATACTGCGCTCAGCAGCAAAACGTTCGATACTTGATGCTCCAAAGAAGCCGCATACGCCCTGTGTATTTTCAATGACATACTTTGCATCCTCTGGCTCCGCAACTGGACCACCATGGCAAATAACCAAAATATCAGGGTTAACAGCCTTGCCTGCATCTGCTATTGCTTGAATCCGCTTAACGCTGTCATCTAAGGTTAGTGCCGTTTTAGCTCCTATTGTTCCCTTTGTGGTAAGTCCCATGTGGGCAACAAGTACATCAGCACCCGCCTCAGCCATTGCCTTTGCTTGATCTGTATCAAACACATACGGGCATGTTAACAGATCTAGTTTATGTGCTTCTCGAATCATTTCGACTTCAAGATCATACCCCATACCTGTCTCTTCTAAATTCTGTCTAAACACGCCGTCAATAAGGCCAACCGTTGGGAAATTCTGGACACCGCTGAAACCCATGCCTTTAATATCCTTCAGGAAGTTTTCCATTACTCTAAAGGGGTCTGTTCCGCACACACCAGCTAAAACAGGTGTATTCTTAACAACTGGAAGAACTTCCGAACCCATTTCAACAACAATTTTATTTGCATCACCATAAGAAAGCAACCCGGAAAGCGACCCTCTACCAGCCATTCTAAAGCGGCCTGAATTATAAATAATCAGTAAGTCTGCCCCACCAGCCTCACTGCTTTTTGCTGTAATACCAGTCCCTGCACCAACACCGACGAGAATATCACCACTAGCTATACGCTTTCTAAATGCCTCTAAAATTTCAAGTCTACTCATTTTATTCATTTTCTACACTCCTTACGCTTTATGCATCATACTTACAAGTCTCTTGGCAGCAGAAAGTGCAAATGCTTCGTCATTAATGTGATTGTCCATCTCCACAATATCAACTACAGTACTGCTAATATTTTCTCTAAGCACATTGAACAAGACCGCATTCTCTTCAGGGCCATAAAACGGCTGACCTTCTGCATCAATCATAGATACACCTTTAAGCGGTAAATAGAGGGCTGTTTCACCCGTTGCCATATTCAGTTTCTCCGCGATTTTACCCCCAATTTGCTTAAGCTCATCTGCATTGGTTCTCATAAGCGTCACGGTAGGGTTGTGTTTATATAAATTCCTGTTTTTGAAAGCTTCAGGTACTGTCTCAATGGCTCCAAAGTTAACCATATCAAGTGCGCCTACTGAGACTACTTGAGGAATGCCCTTTATGGCAGCCGCTTCAAGTCGCCTTGGACCAGCAGCCAAGACACCGCCGACCAGCTCATCGCACCACTCCGTTGTCGTTATGTCGAGCACACCTTCTATAAATCCGTCTTCAATAAGTGCTTCCATTGTTTTTCCACCTGTTCCCGTAGCATGGAATACCAAAACTTCATACCCTTCAGATTCAAGGTATGCCTGAGCGCTAGTAACACATGGCGTTGTAACCCCAAACATGGTTACTGCAACAAGGGGCTTGTGATCTATTTTAACTTCTGATTCGTAGTTGACCATACCAGCAATCGCAAAAACGGCATTGGTGAAAATTTGCATAGAAAAGCGGTTTAAGCCCGCAACATCCACAACAGATGGCATCATAATAATGTCGCTGGTACCAACGTACTGGGCCGTATTGCCAGAAGCCATAGTTGAAACCATCACCTTTGGAACACCAATGGGTAGTGCACGCATCCCTGGCGTTACAAGTGCTGTTCCACCAGAACCGCCAAGAGAAATAATGCCGTCAAACAGGCCGGCTTCATACAGCTTTGGCAAAATAGCTTCTAAGCCTTTAGAAAGCACTTCAGTTGCTTTTGCACGGTCTTTGTCTGCTGCAAGCTTTTCCATACTTTCACCTGCAACCTCTGCAACTTCCTCATTCGATACATCCGGCTTAAATAACGGTTCAAACACACCTAAGTGAATTGTATAGACTTTCATTCCCAAGCTTTCAATAAGGTCTTTGACAAATGCGTACTCTTTGCCTTTCGTGTCGAACGTTCCTGCAACTGCAATCGTTTTCACGCCTACCCCTCCTTGTCCTAGATACACTCTTCTTCATGCACTAAGAATGACTTGTTCTTTTCTACCCATAAGAAAAGACTGTAAATTTCTTCTATCTTATTTTACAGTCTTATTGATTCGAACCAAATGTGTTTATATATGATATTCTTGTTTCAAATTTATATTACAAATGTTATTTTTCCCTATATAGTTGTGTTTATATTTGATGATCGATAGGCCTTTGGTGACATGCCTTTGTACTTTTTAAACATTTTACTGAACTGTGGATAGTCATTATAGCCCACCATCATTGCTACACTCACAAGAGGCACCTTTTCTTCACACATAATTTCAGCGGCTTTATTAATACGGTATTTTACCAAATACTCGCTAAAAGAGCACCCAACTTCCTTTTTAAACAGGGTGCTTAAATATGAATACGAAACATGGGCAAGCAAGGCAAGGTCTCTGAGCCGAATATCATCAGAATACTGTTCATGAATATATTTCTTTACGAAGGTCACACAGTCATACCCCTTGCGGTTTTTGTCAAGAACCTTCATAAGATATTCATTTTGACTAAAGCCACCTTTTGATTTAAAAGCACCCGTGGTTTCCATAATTGCACGTTCTGCTGGAATGCGTTCAATTGCTGAGCCCCCGATATACCCAGTACACGCTGTGTTGTCATAAAGGTACTGCATGTCGATTGGCGTTCCCGCCGGACCACCATAAACCAGTTTAATCGGATCATAGTCTGCATTTTCACAGGCTGAAAATATTTTGTCCGCTACAATCTTTGCGTGTTCGATCGAGAAACTTTTTTTAGCCCCCATCATGCCCCCCGTGGTAAATCCAAAGTGGGCACAAATGACATCTGCTCTGGCTTCAATCATTTGATGTGCCTGAGTTTCATTAAAAACGAAAGCAACAGTAAACAAGCCCAGAAAGTGAGCTAGGCGAATGGCTTCAACCTCACGTTCATAGGTAACGCCCTCCTCTTCTAAAGCTTCTTTAAACTGACCGTCAATCAAACCCACGCTTGGAAAATTATTGACACCTGCAAAACCAGTGCTTTTAATTTTTTCAAGATATTCATACAAGTGAATGGTCGGATCATTCGCATCGAGCCCAAAGACAATGGGGGTGTCTTTAATCAGAGGCAGAAGTTCTTTACTTGCATATTCCATAACCACTTCATTGCTGTTTGCATAACACAAATAGCTCGCCATGGAACTGCGTCCCATCTGCCTATATTTACCTGCACTCAGCGCTAGAAGAAAATCGGCACCGCCCATAACCGTATATTTGGCTGTCATGCCATCTCCTGCTGCAACGCCTATTATATGTTGTTTCATATTCGTTTGACTCTTGAGTCGTCTAATTATTTCTTCTCGATTCATATGACACCTTCTGTTTATCAGCGCATTATCTATTGTTACGCATTCATTATGTAGTGTTCCTCATTATTTTAACATAAGTACAGGTGCGTATAGATTGTAGTCTTAGAAAAATTTAGGCGTGATATCATTTTAAATGCGGTATTTAATACAGTCCCCGAGACACGCCTTATAGTAGTGATTTTATCTAAAAGAAATAGGGTGCCTATGGCTTTTGCAAGCATATCATAGGCACCCTATTTCTTTTATAATAATTTGCTATTTGTCTCATTTTTAATACGGTTGTGCTCTTAATTACTGAACTGCCGTTTCTCCAGTCACAGCGCTATCATCAGAAATGACAAATGAATCCATAGCTTCTTGTGAAGCGAAATATAGATTTCCGTCAATTGTAGCTGTGCGCAGTTCGAATCCATTTGCTTCTACGTATACATCACCTTTAAATGTGCCGCCTTGAACACGGAAATTTTCACTCTTAACAAGCATCTTCGGTGCTGATACAGTGAATGATGCTGTAATATTTCTGTCTTCATCTTGTGTATACAGTGCAAGTTTTCTAGCAATTTCGTCTCTATGCGTAAATTCGCCATCCACTACAAGATCTTGTTTGAGTGCCATATTGTTATATGCTGCAACAATCCAAGTGCCATCTGCAGACAGTCCCTTTACAAGATCGTTGGCATCTACAACTAGGGATGCAGTCGTTACAACGTCAACGCCTTCCACTTGTACATTTCCTGTAATAAAGGCATCATCGTTCATTAGGAAAGTATCCAGTGCCTCTTTAGATGCAAAATAAACGTTGCCGTCTACACCGCCAGCACGTAGATTAAATCCTTTTGCCTCAACATATACATCACCTACAAATGTACCGCCTTGAATTCTAAAGTTTTCACTTTTAACAGTCATTTTAGGTGCAGTCAGCTTAAATGAAGCTGTAATGTTATGGTCTGCATCTTGTGTATAAAGCGCAAGCTTTCTAGCGACTTTATCCTTATTTGTAAACTCACCTGCTACAACAATTTCATCCTCTACAGACAAGTCATTTAGAGCTGCAGCAATCCAAGTCCCATCTGCACTCAGTGCACTTACAAGTGCATCTGCATCATTTACAATTGACGCAGTCGTTACGGCATCAACATCTTCTGAAGCTTCTACTGCCGGTTGGTTCTCAGGTGCTGGTGCTGCCTCTTCCTTTGGTCCGCATCCAGCAAGCATTCCTACTGTTAGCGTTAATATTGCTAAAAACATAACAAACTTTTTCATAATTTTCCCCTCCATACATTTTGGTCACTACAAATATGACTTGCTAGAATTATAACACCCGCTTATATCCGAGTAAAGCACTACGAAATGAACAAAAGTGTTTTTGGCATATGTTTGACAACCCTAGTAAATAGTCATATTATTAGTGGTGATTGTACCCGTTTGCAAGCCTTATAAGCACTTTACAGGTAAAAAACGGATTGATGTAAACAATAAGGAGGCATTATTATGAAAATTGCATTACCCTCACGCAACAACCAAATAGACAGTCACTTTGGACACTGTGAGTACTTTACAGTGTATACCATAAGTGATGACCGCAAAATTATAGATGAAAAAACCATCGCGTCTCCAGCTGGATGTGGCTGCAAATCAAACATAGCTCAAACCCTGGCGGACGACGGTGTTAAGCTCCTGCTTGCTGGCAACATGGGCAATGGCGCAGTGAATGTGCTTAAATTTTCTGGTATTGAAGTTATTCGCGGCTGTTCTGGTCACATTAAAGACGTTGCTGAACAGTGGCTGGCTGGAAATCTTTCTGACTCCGGTCAAGGGTGTTCTGCGCATGACCACGAGTGTAATCATTAAGTACTTTAACAATCAATAACAAAAGGCCGCCCCATGGACGTACATTCTTGTACGCTCATAGAGCGGTTTTCTTTTATTCAGTAAGTAATTTGATTACATATTATGCAAGGGCTATGCCTGCTCCACATACCGGCCAGGGCACGCAGGGCCGCAGCCTATGAACATCTGCAACAGGCATCATGCTGTTAATACCTGTCCTTCTTTGTCTTTTTCCACATAAAAAGGCCAGTGCATGGTTTAACCCTACACTGGCTCTGATGTGTATTTTTATGAAGTGGCTTGTCGTCTGTAGCTTGCCATCATCCTAGCTAGCCCACCGCCATTTTGAGAATTTGTAAACCCATAAGCCATAAGCAGCTGCTGAGCATATGCACTACGTGCGCCGGTTGCACAGTAGAGTATAATGGGCCTGCTCTTATCTCCAAGCTCATTCATTCTGGCTTCTAATTCATCGAGTGGTATATTCACCGCTCCTGGGAATGCACCATAATCAAACTCGTCTTGTGTTCGAACATCTACAACGATTGGCCCAGTGCGGTTTTCCATCTTTTCATCGATTTGAGACGTTTCTTTATTACTTTCGGCCTCATGTTCATCTGAATCAGCACCTAATGTTTTTCTTTCTGGATCCGGTAAATTCAGTTCGAAGTTTTCAGGCCTGATAGACCGTGTATAATTCGAAAGACTTATAAACCCGCCACTTACATTAAGGACATTTTCAAAGCCCGCACCAGTTAGTGTTCTAAGTGCCTGATGGCCCTTTTTACCCGTTTGATCATAGACAAGTATCAGCTTGTTTTCTGGGATCTGATCAAGTACACTCGGCAGTATTTCAAGTGGCACATTCACTGCACCTGCTACGTGGGCCTTTTCATATGAGAATACATCCCTTACATCTAACCATGTCACTTCTTTGCCCTCTAAAAATGCATCGAGTTCACTTATTGTTAGGGCTGGCGAAAAGCCTGACATTCTATTTTCTGCGGTATATGCAGCCATATTAATTACGTCGTTGGCATTTCCAAGTGGTGGCGAGTATGCAAAATCCATGTCGGAAAGATCAGATACAGTGAGTCCTGCAGCCACTGCTGTTGCAAGGACATCCAGTCTTCTGTCAGCCCCTTCATAGCCAGCCGTTTGTCCACCCAGTATAGTGCCTGTTTCTCTGTCATACACAACAAGAACCGTTACCATTTCCGCTCCAGGATAATACGATGTGTGGTGCTCTTTATGAACAACAATGGCATCTGCGTCAATACCTTCTGCCCGAGCCGCCTTTAGAGAAATACCAGTTGTTCCAGCTACTGCTTCAAACACACGAACAATGGAGGTTCCAATGGAGCCTTTATACTCATGCCTCTTACCAAGGGCATTTTCTGCTGCGAGTCGACCTTGACGATTCGCTGGTCCTGCCAGCGGAATTCGAACTTTTTTACCAAGCACCCGATGCTCGAGTTCAATCATGTCTCCAGCTGCATAAATGCTGTCATCACTTGTTTTTAGCGTCGCGTCTACAAGAAGGCCACCTGCTTGTCCAAGTTCTAGACCAGATTCTTTAGCAAGTTTCAGTGTTGGTCGAACCCCAATAGACATGAGAACCATATCGGCTTCGATTTGTGTTCCGTCTCCTAAAGTCACGCTGCCATTTTCAATTTCACTTAAAGCCTTACCTGTAAACAAATCTACACCATAAGAAATCAGTTCTTCTTGAATAAAACCTGCTATTTCTGCTTCCATAATGCCCATAACATGCGGCATCATTTCAACAACCGATACTTTCATGCCTCTTTTAGCGAGTGCTTCTGTCATTTCTAGACCAATGAATCCGCCCCCAACAACCACAGCAGTTTTAGGTTCCTCATTCGTAATAAAATCATTGATTTTATCCATATCGTCCAGTGTCCAAAGCTGGAACACATGGTCTTTATCAGCTCCGGGAAGTGGCGGTGCAATCGGTTTTCCACCTTGAGCCAATATGAGCTTGGTGTATTCAAAGGTATTTTTTTCACCTGTTTTTGAGTTAAGAGTATGAACCACCTTATTTGATCTGTCAATTTCAGTGGCTGCTGTGTGAATATGAACGGTTGTCTGGTACTGTTCTTTAAAACTTTCAGGACTTTGTAAAATCAGCTTTGAACGGCTCTTGATATCTCCACCAATATAATAAGGTAGTCCACAGTTTGCAAATGATATATCTGCCCCAGCTTCCAAAATAGTGATTTCTGCTTCAGCTGAAAGTCTTCTTGCTTTTGCCGCAGCTGTCGCTCCAGCTGCTACACCGCCAATAATAACTATTTTCTCCATAACATTCACCTCATTGAATATATCTTCATAATTTATAATAGTTTTTATGCACCCCCCTACCCCGGGGGTATGATTACATTTTAACGATTTTCATTATACTTGTCAATCCTAGTTTTAAAGTACAACTCAAGTATAGGTATCATAAAGGTTTCTTAACTAGACATAGCCCCCCCTAACTTATACAAAGTTAGGACAACTTTACGTTTAGCGGTAGCTCTAAGCTTGTAAATCATTGTATAATATGTATACAACATGACTTTAAGACATATGCGTAACATGGCTAAGATTATGGGTAAATATGAATAAATCACTATAGCTTAGGAGAGAACAACATGTATAAAAAGAGAGCGCCCCTTAAAAGAAAGCTGATTGGATACATCATTCTTCTTTTGATTTTTGCTAATATCGGTTTGGGTATACCGAGCTACATATTGGCGCGGGAAGAACTTGAAAAGAAAGGTGAAATTATTCTTTCAAATGCGGTCCATATGGCTATAAACGAAATTAACACAATGGCGATAAGTGTCGAAGCGGGTGTAATTTCTCTTGATGATGCACAGGAAAAAGTCAGAAATATGTTCATCGGTCCGAGAACAGCTGATGGAAAGCGTCTGATAAACACTCCTATCGATTTAGGGAAAAACGGCTATTTTTTAGCCTATAACGACGAGGGCTACGAAGTCATGCACCCCACTATAGAGGGGGACTATGTTTATAATGTTGTTACGCCTGATTCACAAAAGAAACGCATTGTGCAAGAACAGCTGCGTATCGGACGCGCAGGCGGTTTCTATGATTATAATTGGTACTATCCGAATCAGGAGAAAGTTGGGCGTAAATTATCCTACGCACAGTATGAACCCAACTGGGGATGGACTGTTGTAGCCACTGCGTATGCATCTGACTTCAATGAATCTGCAATGCGTATCACCACGCTCATGATCGCGATTTTTATATTAACAGTCGTTTTCGCTTTCTTATTTACAAACAACTATATCAATAGACTTCTTCAGCCCATTTTTTCAATTATTAGCTCTATGAGACTACTCAACATTAATAAAATGGTTAAGGCAAAAGAACCTGAGCAAAATGACGAACTTCTTGATTTAGTCACAGGCTATAACCTTATGCTGGAGTCTCTTGAAAACAATATGACCTCACTTAAAATTAGGGAAAAAGAACTTAAAAAGCTAGCTTATATTGACGAGCTATCTGGGCTTCCCAATATGAATATTATGGATCAGTACGTCGAACGGCAGATTCGTAAAAACATCGTTAGTGCCTATTTTGTACTCATTGACATTAAAGAACTCAAAATGATCAATTCCATGTATGGTCTTTCCTTCGGAGATGATGTCATAAGAAGTGTCTCAAAATATTTACAAGATTATAAGCCCTCAAAAGGATCTTTTATTACGCGTTTAACAGGCAATGAGTTTGCACTTTGGATACCAAGTGCTGAAGAGAAAACACTCCTTAAATGGATCGAAACGACAAGCGACTACTGGAATCAGGCCTTCTATACAAAACGTTTTGAGGTCCATGTAGACTTTACAATCTCTTATGTTGGAATCGAACAAGACGACCAATCCTTTGAGAGTATTCTTCAAAAGGCAAACATTGCCCTGCAATACGCGAAGACAAGAGAACTGGATACAGTCAAATATACCCCTAAAATTTTTGAGGAGTTTGAGCATGAATCTGTCTTAAAGCTACATGCGGAAAAAGGACTCAATAAAAACGAGTTCTATCCAGTTTATCAGGAAAAAGTGGATATTCATTCCGGTCAGGTACATGGTGTTGAAGCACTTGCCAGATGGCACTCTGTAGAACTTGGTCCTGTCAGTCCCGGAGAGTTTATTCCCATTTTCAATAAAACAAAATTAATTCTTGACCTTACAGAAAAAATGATTGGATATGTCATGGCTGACTACTCTAAACTGGTTCAAAAATATCAGACAGGCATTACTGTATCCATAAACATTAGTCCCCTATTTTTCATGAGTGATCACTTTGTGAGCTATATTCTTGAAAAAGCTGGGGAGTTTAGAGTTCCAACCCACTGTATCATATTAGAAATAACTGAAGATGTGCTTATGGACAACCTCAAGCTCGTCAACAGGAAGATCAACGCACTGCGTCAAGCTGGTTTCAAAATATCTCTTGATGACTTCGGCACAGGCTACTCGTCGCTCAGCTACCTACAGAAGATTGCACTTGATGAAGTCAAAATTGATAAGTCTTTAATAGATGACATTGTTACTGACGAAAGTGCTCAGCGCATGCTTCACTCTATTGTTGAGGTTATTCAAAACTGGGGATATAAGTCTGTAGCAGAGGGGGTTGAGACCCTAGAACAGGTTCAAATTGTTAAAAGCGCAGGCTGTAACTTAATTCAGGGGTATTATTATTCAAAACCAGAAAAGCTAGAATAAGCCGGTAAATATGTTTTTTCAAATATAAGAAAGCTCTGAGTAGTCATACTCAGAGCTTTTTAAAGTAGTCACGCATATATTCGTATTAAAGCGTTTCAAATTTATTTTTTCAAGGTATCCGCAGCTGTTTTTCCTGCAATCCTACCAAAAGTAAATATATCTGTAAGTGCATTCCCGCCAAGACGGTTACCTGCATGTATGCCTCCAGCTACTTCACCAGCAGCATAAAGATTCTTAATTGGATTCCCGTCTTCACCTAATACACGTGCTTGTGTATCAATCTTAAGACCACCCATTGTATGGTGAACAGCCGGCTTTCTAGGTGTTGCATAGTATGGTGGTTTTTCAACTTTCAAGCTGAATGTATCCTTATGAAACTCAGGGTCATGGCCTGCATCAACATATGAATTATACTTCTTTATCGTGTCTGTAAGAACATCTGGGTTCATGCCCACTTTTACGGCAAGTTCCTCTAGTGTATCTGCTCTAAACAGTGTTCCTGCCTCTACCTGCAGGTCAATCTTCTCTTGGCTTGTATTGGCTGCTGTTTTCTTGATTTCATCATCTGCAATTAGGTAGAATAGACCCCCCTGATCAATTGCAGCTTTAGTCAAGACATCTCTTCCAGAAAACTCATTAACAAAACGCTTACCCTCAGTATTTACAATAACGAAGTTTTCCGGTGGGACTTGAATACCACTGAAAAGCTCGCCAGTTTCAGGGTCAGCAACAGGCATCATTTGAGTAAAGCCCATTCCAGTTAGGGACGCTCCAACAGATTGACCGAGAAGAATACCATCACCTGTCATAGCATAAGAGTTTGTCGTTTTGATGTTATCATCAATTTCTTTCCAGTAGGTATTGTATTCCTTTAGCATTTGCGTATTGGCACCAAACCCGCCACTCGCAAGGACAACTGCTTTAGCATGAACAGTCACCTTTTGACCATTCTCACCTCTAGCTACAATCCCTTTTATCTCTCCGTCTTCAAGAATGAATTCTTTTACAGCACTATCTGTAATGATTTTTCCTGAGTTATCTTCAACATATTTCTTCAGAGCCAGGATAAAGTCTGTACCATAGCTTTTTACTGGCTTGTGACCGCGACGCCAAAGTGCACCAACCGGTGCAAATACAATGTCTTTATCATAATTAACACCAATATCTTCTAGCCACTGAACACTTTCCAGAGCGCGATCTGTAAGAATTTTTACAAGATCATATTGGCCGTAAATACTATTGCCATGAAGGTCTATTCTCTTACCACCAAAGTAAGTTTGCATTCTATGAAGCAGCGGTGAGTCAAAAAGATGACCGTTATCTACTGGATACTTCTCTTTATACGCGTGGTACTCAGTTTTAAGCGTATTAAAGTCTTCTAAATACTCTGGGTGGATTTGACTTTCATCTGTATTCAGCAAGGCTTCAATTGTCGCTCTTTCACCTGGGTTCTCTTTGAAATTAGCTTGCCACTGAGGATTCGCAGCATTGACTGGCCCACCTGAACGAATGGTATTGCCTCCAACAGCTGGATATTTTTCAACAACAATTGTGTCTATGCCTTCTTGAAGCGCTGCTGCAGCGGCACTCAGACCTGCACCCCCGCCCCCTACAACAACTAGGTCGCAAGTATACTCTTCATCTTCTCGATTTAAGCAACTTGGCGGCTTAGGACGTCTTTTTAAGATATCTGGATTTACCCCAGCGAGTTTAATGGCTTTAGCCACCCCACCAAGAACGGCATTACTTGTCTCAGACGCACCAGAAAGCGCATCTACATTTAGAGTTTGACCTTCAATAATTCTATCCGGAATTCTGACAAATACGACATCCGCTAGACCTTCAGTTTCACCATCTTTGTCAATCTCAATACTTTCGATTCTATCTTCACTAAACGTCACTTTCATTGGTAGGCTGCCGCCATGTCCTAAAGTGCTGACTTCATAATCACCTGGGTTAAAAGTGAATTCTTCTTCTTCATTAAGCAAGTTGGATATCTCTGTAAAGCGCATAAATCGTAAAAAACATATTTCTAGGAAGTCAATGGTTCCTTCGTGCTTTAAATCGCCATTTTCATCAAATGCTTTATGGGCATTTCCAAGTAGGAACTCATAACCCGGCATAACATTTGCGTCTACACCTGGGGCGTCAAGTATTTGACGTAGGTGTAACTGGGCACGAGAAGAGCCCTGAACATCTTTTGAAGCTCCAAGAACCATAACAGGTTTACCAACCAACGGATGAAGTTCAAAACTAAGCCACTCAATTAGACTTTTGAGACTTGAAGGAATGGAGTGGTTGTACTCTGGTGTGGCAATAATTACGCCATC
The DNA here is from genome assembly GCA_963676345.2 of uncultured Acidaminobacter sp. Lineage (GTDB taxonomy): Bacteria > Bacillota > Clostridia > Peptostreptococcales > Acidaminobacteraceae. Next base: position 814,308 of record CAXXTS010000005.1, on the reverse strand, counting down.
ACATTCCGTAATTTTATCATTAAACATTTGCAGAACATCACTGTACGATTGGTCATCAGACTGATTGAACATTGGTACATCTGCTATATCAAGAATTTCGATTTCTGCTTTTGATGCAAAATATTTTTTCATGAATTGAATGAGTGAACGATTATATGACTTCTTCGCACTCGTTCCAGCAATCGCTATAAATTTCATCATATTCTCTCCTACTCTTCCCATGTAAACTTTTTATTCTTTTTTACAACTGCTTTTTCGGCGAGTAGCCTTGTAGTGATTTCTGTAAACAATAGAAATTCTCTAAAGACTTCATTCATCTCTTCGAGTTTTTCTGGATATTTCAACTTACCTGCGTAATCAAAGGCTTCCTGTGATTTACCCAAAAGAAATTCACTGCTTGGCATAATTCTTGCTGCAAGTTCTGGCGAATCCAGTATTTGTCTAAGATGTGCCTGTGCGCGTGAAGAACCGAGCATACCATGAGAGGCACCTACTATCAAAACTGGCTTGTCTGTAAGTGCTTGGCTGGTATAGCTTATCCATTCAAGTGCACTCTTTAAAACAGCAGGAATAGCATGATCATATTCTGGTGTTGCGATAATCACACCATCCGCATTTAAAATCTTTTGTGATAACATCTCCACTGATTCGGGTATTTGCTCCCCTTCAGGCTCGTAAAATGCAGGCAATGCTTTTATCTCAAAAAGCTCAATCTTTGCTTCGCTTTCAAAGTGCTTTTGCATAAACTGAAGCAACCTGCGATTCGTCGACACATCAGCATTGGTGCCTACAATTGCTAAATATTCCATTGTGTTCCCCTCTCTATTTATGACAATATACAACCGCATTTATTTGACATAAGATTAACACACTACTTGAATTCTATCTAATAGTTATATCTTGATAATCAATAACAAATTTGTTATCATCAATCACAACTATAAGTTTTGCATCTGAAAACAAGAAAGGATACTATGTCACAGACCACTCCTCAAAACACGCTTTACTATATTGATGCCATTTTGAAATATAGTAACTACAATAAGGCGGCAAAATCACTTTACGTTTCTCAGCCTTATCTGACTCAGGTCATTAAACGAATCGAAAAACAACTTGATTGTAAACTCATCAATAGAAGTGAACTCCCTTACCGGTTGACTGAACAAGGTAAAATATATTATGAATATTTAACCGCATCAGAAAATCAGTATTCCAGGTTTCTTAATGAAATATCAGCTATTACCAATAGGGATAAACAAGCCATAAAGATCGGAATTCTCCCCAGTTTAGGTACATACATTTTTCCTCTTTTACTACCGACATTTTTAGAAAAGCATCCGAACTGTAAAGTTGAGCTCATAGAGGATTTACCTGAAAAGAATGAAAAACGCACATTGAATGGCGAACTTGATTTTTGGATTGGACAGAATTCAAGAAATACATCCCCAAATCTAAAGTCTAAGGTCTGGGGCAAGAACAGTTATAGTGCCATAATTCCACAGTCCTCTGATCTATACCAAGAAGGTGTTGCACGTATAGAAGAAGGCAGTATTGATATAAAAATGCTTTTGTGTCAAAAGCTCATTTTGACGAGTAAGGGCTCTTCAATTCGAAATCAAATTGATCAGCTCCTGAGCATTTATAAAATATCACCCAAGATTATGCTCGAAAGCACCGAGATTTACACTGTTCGAAAGCTCGCTATGAATAACTTAGGCATTACCTTTGTCCCAGAAAGTCTCAGTGTTGATCCGTGCCCTTCTCGATACAACATCTATCCACTCCCTATGGATGAATTGTGTTTAGATTTTTTTATAGCCTATCACTCAGATAGGAAACTCTCCGAAATGGATAGCGCGCTGATTGACTCCTTTTCAATGGATGAGGAAAATAAGATAAGATTAGGAGAAAAAAATGAATGCATTTAGGACTACCATTCATCTTATGGGGACAAAAATAACCCTTTATTTCAAAGGAGTGCACGCTGAAGAAATCGTCACACAAGCTATTAAAATGCTTGTGCACTATGAAAGTGTTTTTAGTGCCAATAGCAATCATTCCCCTCTTTACATGCTCAAAAAATCCGCTTTTATTAAGCCGCAACCGGTTGATTCAGACCTATTTGAGCTTATAAAAATCGGTAAAGAACACAGTATGGATCAAGACAGCTCCTTAAACATTGCAATAGGACCCCTTGTAAAGCTCTGGCGAATCGGATTTGAAGACGCATGCGTGCCAAAGCATGAGGCCATTTTAGACATTCTTGATCTTATAAAACCTGAATATATTAGACTGGATGAGGAACACAAGACCGTATTCTTTCTTAAAGAAGGTATGGAGATTGATCTTGGTGCCATCGCAAAAGGGTATTTTTGTGACAAGATTATGGCCTTTTTTAAGGCAAGTGGTGCTATTTCAGCTATGATTGATATTGGTGGCAATGTCTATGTCTATGGCGACTCCCCATCTGATGAAAGTCAGTGGCGTGTGGGCATACAAAACCCCTTTCTACCTAGGGGCAATCTGGTTGCGAGTGTAAAAATCAAAGACCAATCCGTTGTCACCTCCGGTATTTATGAACGCGTCTTTGAAAGTAATAACCACACTTATCATCACATTTTCGATAGTAAAACGGGTTATCCGGTTGAGTCAAACCTGGCTTCACTCACTATCATTGCCGATAAGTCCCTGGACTGCGATCTCTATACAACCAAACTATTTGGCTTAGATATTGAATCAATTTTGCATAAAGTAAACAGCACTCAGGGCATAGAAGCCATTATCATCACAAAAGATGGACGACTCACCCATACCCAGAATCTGAACGGGAAAATAAACTTTACTTCCACTACATCTTCCTAGAATAGTTTAACTATAACGAGGGATGACAAACTGATTCCCCAAATAAAAGCCTCATAGATGGGCAAACTGATTACACGCAATCCATGGTTTTCGTTCTTTAATATATTCTGATTATAGGTTGCACATTATACGCTTTATACGTATAATATTGTATAAAAATACAACCACATTTTAGGGAGGCAATATGTTCAAAAACGTTAAACTCGAAAAAAAAGCCAACATTTACTTCAAAGGCAGTGTTACAAGCCGTACCTTTTACTTAGAAAATGGTGAAAAAAAGACCCTTGGCATTATGCTTCCTGGAGCGTATGAATTTGGAACATCCGATAAAGAACTTATGGAAATTTCGGCCGGTGTAATGGAGGTTTTACTCCCCGACTCAGAAGAGTGGATCACTGTTTCTGGCGGTGAGTCCTTTGAAGTTCCAGCTAACGCTTCTTTCAAACTCATCGTTAAAGAGGTTGCAGACTACTGCTGCAGCTACTTCAAAGCATAGAACCATTAAAATCCACCCTTTTCCTTAGAAAAGCAGGTGGATTTTTTTAAAAAATATAGGGTATTTTAAAATGAATCGTTTTCTTTCACGGCTCATAATGAGTGTCATAAATAAACCAGCTACACTAAATCTAGTATAGCTGGTTTTGATTTAGGTGGAACATCTTCTCCTATTTCTATTTAGGCTACATCTGAATGTTCAATTTCTCTAGTATTCTTCTTAATATAACGCTTATAAATCATTCCAGCAAACAATAGAATGCCCATATAACCTGTTGAAGGATACACGATACCAACCATTCGACCGAACTGCAGCTGTCCACCAAAATAAGATATAAGAATGATTACGCTTGCTGTAATTTTATATTTTGTACTACTCTCGTCAGTGGTGATTCTATTACAGGCAGTCCAAAGCATTGGTACTGCAGTTGTATATATCCCTGCAAGAAGTAGTAGCGCAAATATTGACCCAATAAGCGGAAAAAGTTTACTCGCAACAACAAGAGATGGAATCTGCTTATCGTAAACATCTGCAAGATTTGCTAGCAGTCCTGTACTTAAAATCATCGCGCCTGCCATAAATGCAACCCCACCAAAAATACCGCCATATAAGGTATCTTTAGCATTCTTCGCTTGCTTACCGATCCCAGCGATAAAAGGCATCAGCCCAACTACTGCAAACGCGGCATATAGTACACCTGCAAATACCCAGTTGGATGCCGCTTTGGGTACATCGAGCGTTTCAATAACTTGGTTCGATGCAGCAATACCTGCCGGATTTTGAGCAATACTAAGTAGCCCCATCGCTATAGTGAATACAACTATAACCGGACCAATATACCCAATAATGCGCACGAGCTTTTTGAGGCCAAGAAGCACCGTAGCAAGGGCAGCAATGGCCATTGCTACACGACCAATATTCGGGTTGGCACCATAATGCTCTGCAACAGTAGCTCCCGCACCCGAAATCATTATCGATACCACTAAAAATAGCAAGGCCGGTACAAACCATTCAAAAAACTTACCAATGGCTGGGCCACAATAGTACGCAAAAATTGCATTAGGATCATCTAGCTGAAGTTTTCTCCCATCTTCCATAATACTCGCACTGAACCAAGAGAATAGAATCATCGCAATAAGACCCGCGCCCAAACTTCCCCATAGCCCGAAGCCAACAAAGAACTGTAAAACCTCTTGTCCCGATGCAAACCCAGCGCCAATCATAAAGGCCATTATTGCACCACCAAATGCGATAATATCTTTCCAATTTGCTTGCTCTTTCATTTTTTCCCCCTGACAATTCTAAGTTCTAAAGAATCTGCATCAACCGCCACCAAGGCAAGTAGATGCATAGCACTGACAAAAGTGTAACGCCAGTCAGTACACCCCCAAATTTTAAGACATGTCTATTGTCATAAAATGCATTTCCATAGCCAAGCATAATTGTTACGTGCTGAAACGGCAGCAGAAAATGGAAACATACAGAAGTAGCCGTCAATAAGGTAATCACTTCAGGTGATACATTACCTGCCGTTAAAACCGAAAGCGTCGGAATTAGTACAGATAATGCGGTGATTAAGCTACCCATAATCATATGCAGTCCCATAATTAGAAGCACAATAACTGGGAAGAACCAGAAAGATTCTGATGCAGGAACAATACGCGTCAGCAACTCTCCAAGTCTACCCGCAATGCCACTTCCCACAAGCACTTTCCCAATTGCAAATTCCGCTGTTAAGAAGATCAGCAAACTTACATTAATTGCTCTGTAATCATTGATTCTGATCAACTTTAAACCAAACATAAGCAGTACCCCAATGGTTGCTGTTTTAGATGAAGACAAACCATGAAATGATTCAGTCAACCACAAGATAATTACCAGTCCAGAGATTGCAGCCGCATAACTTTCTTCACTCGTAAATCCACCTGGATGCTTTGACGCCTCCCAATTAAATTTTGATTTAAGTGTTTTAGCATAAGTTCTTTTGTATGCAAACATAATAATACCTGTAACAATCAGTGTGGGCAGTGTCATCAAACGCATCCATTCAATATATGTGAAATTGACTTCTCCAAATCCCTGAATGGCATTATTGATGATTACATCTCCATTTAGGAACATAAGCGAAGTTACTGATGCAGCAACAAATACGCTAAACAAAATGACTTTTTTCTCATCTAGACTTACTTTTGTTTTATTAAGTAAATTCAAGTATATAGACGAGAGCAATATTACACGCGGAAAAGGCTGCGGGATAATGAAGATAAAGCATATTCCAAGTACAAATGACATGCCTACTAGCTGTAGGCTATTTTTGCAGTACCGCTTTAACAATCTGTTTGCAATTCGGTCTGCAACACCACTGTTGACAATACCACGAGAAAGTAAGTATGAGGCTATAACTAAAATGATATTGTCTGACATTGGAAAGTAGAGCACTTTTTCAATAGGTGTTTCCCCAAATATAAGGAACATGACGATCAAAAATAAGGATGCAATGTTCTTATGTACAATTCCGGTTCCCCACCAAACGATTACTAAAAAAAGCGACCCCAGCACAAACCTTTGACTCAGTGTAAGCCCTAGCGGCTTAAAAAACATTACCGCTAAGAGAAGGAGCCATGATACTATCATGGCTCTTTTATGCACTTTTATTCCATCTAACATATTGTAATCACTCGCTTATATAGTCTACCTACGCAACTGAATCAATCTTGTTCTCATATGCTTCATACTTGCGATTTTCCATAATGTCCACAATGCGCTGAACCATTTCATAAACATCTTCAAATCTTACGTATAGCGGAGCAGGCGCCAGTCTGATGACATTTGGATATCTGAAATCAGGTACGACATTCGCTGCTTTCAGTGCTTCGTTAATACGCAGAGCGTCATCATGCTCAAGCGCTAAATGACCACCACGTATGGCGTCATCCGTCGGTGTCCCTACCGAAAAACCGTATTTTTGAAGCTTCGCTTCAATAAGAAAACGCATGTAAGCTGTCAGTTTAAGGGACTTTGTTCTTAAATTCTCCACACCTGCTTCAGCGTACATGTTGAGTGAACCTTCAAGTGGCGCCATACATAAAATACTCTGCGTACCAGACTGCCAGCCCCCAGCATATTTTGCTTTTTCAAATTGGTGCTTGAGTTCAAACTGCGTATCCTTAACATTTCCATGCCATCCTGGAAGACCGGATGGTTTATCAAAATGCATTCTATTAATATAAAGACCTGCGGATGCCCCTGGTCCCCCGTTCAAATATTTGTATGTGCACCATACAGCAAAATCTGGATTTATATCTTTAAAATCGTGTGCAACTGCGCCAATTGAGTGACACAGATCCCATCCAATGATGATTCCACGTTTATGCGCTTCATCTGTTACATATTTCATGTTTACCAGTTGACCGCTTCTATAAAGAACCGATGGTAATAAAACAACCGCTACATCATCTGTCATTGCATCAACAATGTCTTCCTCGAATATATGCTTTCCGTCACGGCTCTTGACCACCTTAACAAAATCGTCCGGATCAAGTCCCTTGAGTCTAAGCTGTCCGTCAACAGCATGACGATCTGTTGGAAAGTTAATATCATCAACTAAAATTTTATTTCGTGTTTCTGTTGGCTTGTAAAACGTCCCTAAAGCTGAGTGAATGTTAATGGTTGTATTAGCATGAATGGTCACTTCATCTGGATCAGCATTTATCAGAGGCGCGCAAAGTCCGCCTAGATGATCTTGATATAGAAAAAGCTGAATGTCTGGCTTCGTCCAGCAATTAATGCCCATGGTCTTCCATTCATCCAAAACGCGCATAAGCGTTTCCTCTGCATCTTTTGAACACAATCCCAGGGAGTTTCCATCCATATAAATCTCGCCTTCGTTTAAATAGAATCGGTCTCGAAATTTTGAAAGAGGATCATTTACATCCAGTTCCCTAGCAAATGCAATGCCGTCTTCAAATGTGTACTTCATTTTGTGTGCCTCCTTGTAAGTAAGTTAGATTACGGTTTTTATTTAGATATCTAAATTTTAGTTAGCTAAATTATATTATTTAGATACCTAAATGTCAATCTGTATTTTGGATTTCGCACAATTTTCACTCAATTATGAGCTTTCCTTCGGATCTGGATAGACTTGAAACACTATGGTGTATCAAATACTCACTTTTTTTGATATTATATTTATAAAGTGACACAACGTATTTTATGAAATCGAGATGAGACCTTATGGAAAATAAATTTAGAAAGCAACTCGGAAAAGACATTTCTAAAACAAGAATGGGTTATTATATAGATTCTTTGTATAAAATTGAAAGAACTTATTTTGACAAAGAATTTGAACGTATTGGTATTACATATTCCCAATTCAAAGTCCTGAACTGGATTTGGAGACACGGTGAACTGACGCAAAAGGAAATTCATAATTTTATTAATGTGAAACCTTCCTCTTTGACTACCATGATTAATGTACTCATAAAAAAAGACCTTGTTAAGCGAAAACAAGACCCTAATGACGCACGTATAAGAAGAATTACAGCAACGGATAAATGCATGAAACTTGCAGAAGATGCCTGGAATATTATCGCGTCATTTGATTTGAAAATCCGTGAAATTTTAACTGAAGATGAGTATAAAACGACTATAACATCCATGAAGAAGCTCCACCAAGCACTCAATTTTGAAGATATTGAGTAATATCAAATCATGGCATTTAAACGCCCATTACACAATGTATTTTATGGCTAATTAAGCATACAAGATTTGAGAATGTATAAAACCACCTAACATCATGTGATAGGTGGTTTAATAATCCATACTACTTTTCATCACAATCCTGACTTTCCATGTGCTCGTGAATGGCTTTTAACTCTAACAGCACCTGGTCAAGTAATGCATATATTTGGTCCAGTGATTTTTCCTCTTGCATTGCCTTCCGGCGCTCTACACCATTATCGATATGATATGGGTTTCCAACTTGATCGTGTTTCATTCTCATATACACCCTCCTTTGAACAGTAAATACCCAGACTTTCACATTTATATCGTGTTATATCGTGTTCTAAGAAAGGAACTTGATCTGCCTACTTGTTAAGGCCGTTTCCATTTTGTGTTCCACTTCCCGACCCATCTCGAAGTCCTTTTCCACCTGTTCCATTCGCATTATATCCAGATTCATTTTTAAGACCACTGCCTTGTCCCCTACCATAACCACTACCATCATGCAGTTCTAGTTTGAATCCGTCCTTTGCACTTGGTGTACCGTCACAGTCCGCCATTTGAGCTAACATTTCTTCTGCCTGATCTTCTGAAATGCTTCCGTCTGATAGTAAGTCTGCAATTCTGTCTTTGTTAAAAGCTTGCATAGATTCAGCGAACTGGTCATATGTGCCTGCTTCAAGCGAAAGCGCTCCAAATGTTTTGTCCGAATCATGTCGAAGGGTATAGGCTTCTTCAACAGTCATACCATTTGCATCAGCATAAATATCTGCTGGTCTTTGTGTGCTGTCGGCAAATGCTGGTACTGCCATACTTGCTGATACGATACCTACTAGTGCGAGCCCCATTAATCGATTCATTTTCTTAGTCATTGTTTTTCTCTCCTTTTAGTTATGCATTGGTTTACGTTTCATTTGATATGTTTGCTTCGTTTATCTTGACTCCATATTAATCTTGTTTCGTCACAGGTCTGTGTCAGATTTTGGTCTTTTCTGTGACAATGTGAGTCATTCCTTATAAACTACAAAACGAGTACAGGTCCACATTCAAAAACGCCCCCAAAAGAGCAAAGAAATCCTACAAGTGCTTGAATACACTTGTAGGATTTCTTATGACATAGAACAGAATGACAGATTCATACTTACTAAAACCTAAAAACTTTGATTTCTTCACAGAGTCGATGCACCACATCAGTAAGACTTTTCACCATGGAGTTTATTGAGTTGATACATTCAAGCTGGTTTTGTGAAGAAAGTAATATCACTAGACAATCTTCCAAGGGTTAACTTGTCCACTTAGTTCAAGCACACAGCTTTTAATAGAATTCCTTGCCATCTCATCGATAGCTTCTTCTGTAAAAAAGGCTGTATGCGGTGTTAATAGAACATTGTCAAAGCGACTAAGAGCAGCAATATTTTCAAGTGGAACAGGCTGACCTTGGAAATCTTTATAATATACTGGTGTTTCGCCTTCTAATACATCCAGCGCAGCAAAACCAATTTTTTTACTCTCAAGTGCTTGAACTAAGTCAGCTGTGTTTATTAAGTCTCCCCTTGCCGTATTAATGATTATTACACCATCTTTCATTCGTTTAATAGACAATGCATTAATCAAATGTCGATTTTCTGCAATTGACGGTGCATGAAGCGTAATAACATCACTTCTGTCTATAAGCTCATCAAAGCTTACGTAAGACGCCACCTTCTTAACCGCATCATTTTCATATGGATCACAAACCAAGATTTCACAACCAAAACCAGATAAAATGTTGACTAAAGCAGTGCCGATGCGTCCAGTCCCCACTACGCCAAGGGTCTTATTTCCAATCAATTGACCCAGCTTACTTCCTTTTAGAGCGTAGTCCTGCCTTTTATAAGCATCTAAAATGCGTGTCGCCTTTCGTGTCGCCATCAAGATAAGCATCATCGTATATTCAGCAACACTGCCTGGTGCATAAGTCGCGTTACCTACACCCATTCCCATAGACTGGGCCATGTCAATATCAATGTGGTCATAACCTACCGTACGGGTTGAAATATAGCGCACGCCTAAATCATAGAATCCTTTCAGCTCAGCTTCAGTTAGAGGGGTTGTAATCATACTTACTGCATCTGCGCCCTGAGCTATATGCAGGTTGTCTAGTCTAGGCATGTCCCGGCAGTAGACAAACTCAATACCATACTCTTTTTCTAATCCTTCAAAACCAGATTTTTCTATTGTCTTGTAACTGTAGACTGCAATTCTCATTTTTTCACCTCAAGTTGTCTAAGTTGTTATACATATCTATTCAACTCAGCGTATATTTTGTCATATTGCTTACTATTCTACACTAACAATTTGAGGCAATCGCTTTCATTTTTTTGAAAAGCAATATTTTTTATGTGTTCCTACTTTTTTCAATTTTAAAAGCAAGCTTATTGGTATGAACGCCCTAAGTTCATACGGCAGTACAAATCATTTCAAAACAGCTTGGAAAAAACACAAATAAAAGCCACCTTCCCAAAGAAAGGTGGCTTTCAAAATTTTACGATTTCATATTAGAAGTTGAAGTCATCAATGTTTTCAACAGTAAATACGGTTCTCTCAGGCATGAGAACAACACCTGAATCATCAGCTTCATAAGAATGACCTAGAACGGCATTTGACATAACTTCTACTTGACCTACGTTTGGAATATCAATTGTATCACCAACTGTGAAGTCATTGCCTGCTGCTAGCCAGTATGCAATGTATGCGCCCATAGCCCCTTGAACTTCACAGTCCCATAGACCAAACTGAGTCAGCGTACCGTCTTTAACGAAGTCTCGCATAGAGCTTGGTGTCGCAAAACCTGTAATGATAACATCGTCTGCATTCTTGCCAAGGTTTTTAGCTGCTTGAGCCATACCAGGAAGTGCAGTTGAGTCAGGACAGATAATCGCATCGATGTCCTTGTATGTATTTAGAATCGATTCACCTACCTGAATTGACTTCTGAGCATCTGATTCACCATACTCAGTTGTTACAAGATTCCAATTTGGGAAATCTGATGCAACATATTCCTTCGCTGCTTCAACCCATGAGTTCTGGTCAGTTACCGTAGGGCTTGAATAGAAGAAGGCAAAATCAATTTCTGCATTATGTGCATCATCAATTTGTTCTGCAACCATATCAATCAGCATTTTTCCAAGTTGAGTTGGTGTACCTTGACTTACCATAAGTGATCTGTACTCAGGATTGACATCTGAGTCCCATGTTACAACTTTCATACCAGATTCTTGAGCTGATTTTAGTGCTTCATTCAAACCATCTGGAGAGTTGGATGATACAGCAATTGCATTGTAGCCTTGATTGATTGCTGAGTTAATGACTTGAACCTGATCGGCAACGGTTGCATTGGTTGTTCCATCGTACTTGCAGTCAAATCCGACAGCTTGAGCCATTGCTTGCGCACCATCATTAGCTGATTCAAAGAACATATTACCAGTAAGCTTTGGTATGAATACAACAGATACATCTGATGGATCCACGCCGTTTGATTCTGTCTGTGTTACTTCTTCCTGTGCCTGGTCACTGCTCGGTGCTGGCTCCTCAGCTGGTTTTGAGCAACCTGCTAAACTAAATACCACCATCATACCCACGAGCAATAAAGATAAAAGCTTCCTTTTCATTTTTTCATCCTCCCTTTTTTTATAATCATCAAGCACTGCGACCATTTCTCAATGCAGCTCTTGATATTACCATTAGCACGACTTTACTTCTGAGCTGTTAACCACTTTCTCTTAAGTTCAGCAAATAAGGCGCCCCCTGACAGGGTACTCTTTATAGATACAGACACAACCAGTAAAATACCTATGCCTATACTGACAAACTGTGTTGGCAGACCAGCCATTTGAAGGCCCAATGTCATAAGACCAATAATTACACTTGCCAGAGCTGTACCAATAACAGACCCTTCCCCGCCTGTTATGGCAGTTCCTCCAAGTACAACTGCAGTAATAACTGATAGGGTCAGTGTTGCACCGTGGTCAGCTCTAGAAGAGCTTAAATAAGAGGTAATATACATGCCAGAAATTGCAGCGCCAATTCCGACAAGCATATGGGTGCTCATGATAATCAGCTTGGTATGTATACCTGAAAACTCTGCGGCCCTTCTATTGACACCTGTTAAGAATACGCGTCTTCCATAGACCGTTTTATGCAAAATAATATATGCAATGACAATCAGCACTGAAAACAGGATGATTGAACTTGGAATGCCAAAGAATCGCCCGTGACCAATAGACCTGAATGCATCAGGAAAACCCGTTATACCTTCAGCGGCACTTATACCGGAAAAGCCGATTATGACAAGTGAAATGCCGGCGTACAAAAAGCTGGTTCCCAAGGTGGCCACCATGGCCTGTACACCAATATACGCAATTAAATACCCGTTGATGGCCCCACAAATGCCACCGACCATAATTGCAAAAAGCATTGCAGTCCAAATACTCAGGCCTGCTTCCTGCCATAAAAGTCCCATAACAACAGAGGATAGCCCCACCACAGACCCCATAGAAATATCAATGCCACCCGTTACAATAACAAGGGTCATGAAGAGGGCAATTATAGCCACGGTAACAAAGTCATTGGCACTATTAAGAAGCACTTTCATTTTCAAAAATCTAGGGTTGATCAAGCCAAAGAGCACAATCTCAAGGATTAAGAAAACGACTAGAGACAATTCCCACTTTGCCTTAAAATGTTTTAATCGATTCATTGTGCATTACCTCCCACCATCCATGTGTCTTCAACAACTTCCTCGTTCTGTTCACTTGACATGGAGCGTGCTGAAAGTCTTTGTTTTCTTGCCTTATCCTCAAAATATTTATGTATGATTACGTCTGCAACAACAATCATAATAAGAAGCATACCTTGAATGGACTTATTCCAAAATGATGGTACTTTTAAGTAAATCAACGCTGAGTTGATTGCAGTCATTATGACTGCACCAAGTGATGCCCCAATAACCGATCCCATGCCACCACTTAAACTGACTCCACCAAGAACACAGGCCGCAATTGCGAGCATTTCAATATCAAGACCTGTATTACTCGTCACAAAACCAACTTGTGAAGCGAAGACAACACCGGCAATTGAAGCGCATAGTCCAGAAATTATATATGCTGCAATGGTGAAGCGTTTCACTGGAATACCAACCAGAGTAGCACCGTCTACATTGTCTCCGATGGCTGCAAAATACTTTCCAGTTTTTGCTTTAGAGAAATAATAATGCACGAGGGCAACAACAATAATCGTTAAAATGAAATATCCATTTAGTCCGAAAAACGTTTTCTGCGATGCCAATTTGAATGAGTCTGGTAAATTCTCAACCCACTTGCCATTGGTATATAGAATCATAATCCCACGACTAATTCCCAGTATACCCAACGTCATAATGATGGCTGGTACTTTTACAACGGCTACACCTATGCCGTTAATCCATCCAATTATGATGCCCACAAGCATCGAAAGTATAATTGCAAGTACAACACTCTGACCATCTCTGATCATGGTTGCTGATATTGCAGCGGATATACCAAGTGTTGCACCTACCGAAACATCGATGCCACCTGTCAGTAGAACAAATGTCATACCAACTGCTAAAAATATGTAGAGTACGCTTCCCTTGAGCACCGTCATAATACTTTGAAAACTGACAAAATCAGGATTTCGAAGTCCCACACCCAGAAATAGTATCAGTAAAAATATCAGTGCAGTAATTTCTCTTTTTTCAAGTATCTTTTTCAATATTTGCATAGACCAATATCACCCTTCCCTAGTAAACCAGCGTTACGCGATACCAAATGCTGACTTGGTCAACTTATCCATAGTCATGTCCTGTTTCTCCAGAAGCTGCGTATTTGTACCGTGACACATAATTTCAGTCCTGTCTGCCAGTTCCTGAATTTCCTCAAAATCTGACGAAATTAGGAGTATTGCAAGTCCCATATCTTTTAACTTGTGAATTATTTTATAAACATCGCCACGAGCACCTGCATCAATACCTCTTGTTGGTTCATCCAAGATAACGATCTTAGGATTCGTAGACAGTATTCTGCCAATAACCACCTTTTGCTGATTTCCGCCAGATAGTGACTTAAGGGTTTGATCATGCCCTGTTACTTTAATTCTAAAATCTTCTATGTACTTTTGAGTCACATCGTGCTCAATCTTTTTATTAACAAATACTTTTCCAAGTCTTGAAAGAATAGCAGATGTCATATTGAGGTTTACATCTGACAAACTGAAAATGCCATTTAAATGTCTATCTTCCGGGACATAGTTGAGTCCCTTTTCAACAATTTGCTTTGTTCCCAAACCCTTTATGCATTCGCTTTCAAGAAGCACTTCTCCACTGAGTACTTCACCTTTTCCATAAATCGCTTCAGCAAGCTCAGTTCTCCCCGATCCCACAACACCTGCAAGTCCTAAAATTTCACCCGGATAAACTGAAAACGTAATGTTTCTAAAACCATAACCACATACATTTTCAAGTTTAAGTACCGGTTCAGCTGAGTAGTCAACATTGACTTCGCAACATGATTTTTCGGCGCGACACGCATTCGGCGGTAACAAACCTTCTATTAAGATGTCTTTATCGAACTCATCGACTGGTCCACTTAATGTAATTTCACCATCGCGAAGTATAACAACATCGGTTGCAACTTCAAAAACTTCAGTCAGTCGATGTGTGATATAAAACATCCCAATCCCTTTTGACTGTAAACCCTTCATGAGTTCAAAGAATGATTTTATTTCATTAAATGTAAGCGTTGAGGTTGGTTCGTCTAAGATAAGAATTTTCGCTTCTCTTAATAGACCCCTTAAAATTTCCACTAGCTGCTGCTCTGCAATAGATAACGTTGCTGCACTTTGTGAAAGTGAAATTTTCCAACCCAGTTTTTCTATTAAATTGCGCAATTTCTGCTTCAGTAATGATTTGTTTTCTTTAAATCCTGCAAGAACGTTTTCCTCAACGCTCATATTTGGAAACAGCAGCGGTTCTTGAGGAACAAGATAGATTCCCTTCTCCAGTGCGACTGATGGCGAGGTAAGACTTACTTTTTCATTGTTCATATAAATAGTGCCACCATCAGATTTGTAAATACCCATGATTATTTTCATAAGTGTACTTTTACCTGCACCATTTCCACCAATAATTGCAACGACTTCGCCTTCAGATAGCTCCATTGAAGCGCCTTTAAGTACAGCGTTATCTCCAAAAGACTTTTTTATGCCTTCCAAGCGAATAAGAGACTTTTTACCTTTCATATTCGACCCCCAGCATCCTAGTTTTTTTCATTTGTTTTAAGTTTAATCATTTGTTAGTACTTTTCAGGAAAACTTTTACTAAAACATTTGATCGGTTCGAAAACATTTGATACATAACCCGATAACACTTTCATAATAGTGTACAAACACTGTGATGTCAACTTAATTTTAAAATTTTCTAAAACTTCCAACAATGATTGACAGGGCAATTTGCTGTTGATATAATGCTGATGAAAGAACAAATTATTTACATAGCAACATTTGTTTCGTTGCCGCTAGTTTGTTCATTTTATTATAAGAGGGAGAATCAATATGTTCGAAAACAATTTAATGTATAAGGTAACCTGGTGCTATTACAAAGACGATATGACACAGCAAGAAATTGCTAAACACCTGGGCATTTCCAGAATGAAAGTCGTTAAAATTCTAAATCAAGCAAAACGCGATGGAATCATACGCTTTCATATCGACACACAGGCTAAAGACAATATGGAACTTGAATCTGAAATGAAAGAAAAGTTCAATCTTAAAGATGTGTTTATTGTTCCGACAACAATCAATGACTTAAATGATAACATCGCAAAAGCTGCCGCACAGTACATTGAAGAAAAAGTGGACGAAAATACTTACATTAATATCGGATACGGGGACACGGTTTCAAAAACCCTAAACCATCTGATCTATTCACTGGAAAAGGAAATATCCCTGGTTACATTATCAGGTGGCGTTTCTTATTATACTTCTGCAATTATTTCAGGCACACGACGCAGTGCTGCTTCAGGTATAACACCAAATATTCATATTTTGCCTGCACCCCTCATCGCTTCATCAGAAGAGGTTGCAAATATACTTTTAAATGAAAGCAGTATTCAAAGTGTTTTAAATATGACTGAACTTTCTTCCCTATCTGTTGTAGGGATTGGCGCTGTATCTAACGAAGCGACCATTTTCAAATATGGTATTGCCAATAAAGAAGACCTTGCTCTACTTAAAATGCAAGGGGCTGTCGGAGATATTCTCAGCCAGTTCTTTGATAAGAATGGCAATATACTTGAAACCAACCTACACAATAGACTGATCAGCATACCGCTTGAAAAACTGCGCAGCAAAGAACAAATTATTGGTGTCGCAGGCGGACTCGACAAGGTGCAGGCCATTTACTCTGCTCTAAAAGGCAATTTTGTTAATATTCTAATTACTGACGAAGACACTGCTAAAGCATTACTGAAATTCAAAAATAAATGATAGAGGTGATTCGATGAGCAAATATTTAATGGCAATTGATGCTGGCACGGGTAGCATTCGCTCCATTATATTTGATGAGAACTTTAATCAAATAGCGATGGCAAGTGAAGAATGGACTCACAAAGAAGACCCGCGTTATGAAGGCGCAATTGACTTTGATGTCACAGAAAATGAGAAGTTGATGCTCAAAACCATGCAAGATGTTATTGCATGTTCTGAGATTGATCCAAAAGATATTGCAGCAATTTCAACAACCAGCATGCGCGAAGGTTTTGTACTCTATGATATAGATGGCAATGAAATTTGGGCTGTCTCGAATGTGGATGCTCGTGCAATTGAAGAAGTCTATAGCTTACATAAGTTATCCGAGAATATTGAGAATGATTTGTATCAAATTTCAGGTCAAACATTTGCTCTGGGTGCCATACCCAGACTGCACTGGGTAAAAAACAAGGCTCCTGATATATATGACAGAACCCATCGAATTACAATGCTTAACGATTGGCTTACATATAAACTTACAGGAATCTATACAGTTGAACCTTCAAATGGCTCTACAACAGGCATTATCAATACCAAAACACGCGATTGGGATAAAGATATCATTCGTTCTTGTCACTTAAAGCCAGACATTTACCCACCGGTTCTCGAAAGCGGCACCACGCTCGGAACCATTTCAGAGTCTATTGCACAAGCGACTGGCATGGATCCAAACTGTGTCGTTGCAGTTGGTGGTGGTGATGTTCAACTGGGTTCCCTAGGTGTTGGTGTCGTTTCTGAAAAAGAAGTTGCACTTCTCGGTGGCAGCTTCTGGCAACTTGAGTACAATACGGCTACTCCTTCTATCAAAGATGATGTACGTATTCGCGTTAATTGCCACGCTGTACCAAATTTGTGGCAACAAGAACTAATCGCTTTCTATCCAGGATTAGTGCTTAGGTGGTTTAGAGACTCCTTTTGCAGGTATGAAGTCGAAGAAGCAAAACGCAAAAACATCAGCCCCTTCGATATTTTAAATGAAGAGGCCAAGGACGTACCTGTCGGGTCATATGGTGTTATGTGCTCCTTCTCAAGTGTAATGGATTACAAGAATTGGAAGCACCCGGCACCATGCTTTACAAATTTTGATATTGACCCACTCAAATACAATACTGCGACATTCTATAGAGCTATTCTTGAGAATTCAGCGCTGGTTACACTCGGCCATAAGAAAATAATTGAAGATACCTTTGGTAGCTTCCCGAGTGAAATCACCTTCGCATCAGGGGCTTCTAACAGTCCCCTATGGTGTCAAATTGTTTCAGATACATTAGGCGTTACGGTTAAAGTCCCTAAAATCAAAGAAGCCACTGCCCTAGGCGCTGCTTTTTGCGCTGGCTATGCAGCAGGCATTCTGGAAAATTTGGATACAGCCATAAAACCTTTTGTTGAAATAGAAAATGTGTATAAGCCTAATCTTGAAAATCATAAGATTTATTTATCCTTATTTGAAGATTGGAAAAAATTATCGGATATGCAATCAGTAAATAGTGACGCGGGTTTCCTGAATTACATGTGGAAGGCGCCCGGTGTCTAAAGTATGAGAGGTGAAAAAAATGGTAAAAGTAAATGAAGCAGATCTAGAATACCGTTTCGGTGACAGTGGCCCTAAATACCTTAGAAAAGGCCCTAGACTCAGCACAGGCGTTGTCGCATTCAATCCCGGTCAAGACTTTCAGTGTCATTACCATAAGATTATGGAGGAAAGCTTCCTAATCATTGAAGGTGAGCTTGATTTCTATATTGATGACAAGCTTGTAAAGTGTAAAAAAGGAGATCTTATTACTGCTGAACCCGGCGAAAGCCATTATATCAAAAACACATCTGATCAAAGGGCTAAGGCAGTATTCATGCTGGCTCCGTTCCAGCTGCAAGATAAAGTTGTCGTAGAAGAAGAATAGGTAAAACAAGGAGGCAAAAATGGCAGATAAAGATGGCATCTTAGAATCGAAAAATTACGGTATTGACATTCCACAAAATAAAGATGGCTTTTTCCTTAAAGGTAATAACCATACAAGCTGGGGAATGAAATCAAGACTCAGCAAAGTTTTTAGCCCTGAAAGCGGCAATTCACTTATGTTGGCCTTTGATCACGGCTACTTCCTTGGTCCAACATCTGGACTGGAACGTCTTGATTTAAGCATTCCGCCTCTTGCTGAGTACATTGACTGCTTTATGGGTACACGTGGCGGTATTAGCACTTGTATTAATCCTGCAACTACTGGGAATAAGGCAATTGCACTTCGTGTTTCTTCAGGGTCTTCCATTCTTGATGATGATCTGAGTAACGAAATTGTTTCGGTTGACATTAACGAAGCCATTCGCATGAATGCCGATTTAATGGCAACGCAGGTCTTCATTGGGGGCAAGCACCAAACAAAATCCATTGATAACCTCTCTAAGGTAATCAACGCAGGCAACACATACGGTATTCCTACCATGGGTGTTGTAGCAGTTGGTAAAGAGATGGAAAGAAACGCTAAATATTTTAGACTTGCTACACGTATTATTTCAGAAGTTGGCGCACAAGTTGTTAAGTGCTACTACTGCGAAGACTTTGATACAGTTGCGGCAGCTTGCCCGGTGCCAATTGTAATTGCAGGCGGTAAGAAAATCCCTGAAAAAGATGCACTCACAATGTGTTACAACGCACTCCAAATGGGTGCTGCAGGCATTGATATGGGTAGAAACATCTTCCAATCAGAAGACCCACTTGCAATGGTACAAGCCGTACGCGGTATTGTGCATGACAAGATCGATGCAAAAACAGCATACGACATGTTCTTAGAACTGAAAAATAAATAATCCCCTCCAATTATGTAAGTCAAGAGCCGGCGTTCATCCCCATGAATACGCCGGCTCTTGCATTTTAATGTGCTTGTTTAATTACTTTGATTCCAGAAGGCACACTCTGTTTCAACTCTAAATTATACATCTCGAATTTCACTTAGCTCCCTCTTATACCCATTTACAAAAATACTAGCATCGATATTATATGCAACACTGTCGAACCCAATTTCAAAAGCATCCTTTGCAGCCTGTATGCCACCTGCGTATATAATAGCAGGCTTTTTAGCCATATTACATGCTGCCAAAATCTTCTTAAGCGCTTTTTTGAATTCAGGATTTTTAAACTGTAGTGGCATACCCATTGAAATAGATAAGTCAAAGGGACCTACAAATATGCCATCTATCCCCTCAAGCTTCATAATTTCTTCAATATGATCAAGCGCTTCTATCGTTTCACATTGCGGTAGAACCATTACCTCATCATTACATTTTCTCATAAATGCTTCTATGCCCTCTTCCAGATGCTCATCATACCCGTAATTATTAGAACGCACACCCGCAAAACCTCTATTTCCCGTAGGTTTATATTTCGCTAGCTCAACGACTTTCTTAAAGTCGTCAATGGTTTTAAGCATGGGTACAATGACCCCTTTAGCCCCCAAGTCGAGGCAGCGCTGAAGCTCCTTGTGACTTGTATCACCAACGCGAACAAAAGGTGTTAAATTTGCACGTTCAGCGCCACGAACAAGATTTGCAACTTGCTCGGTGTCATAAGGACCATGCTCTGTATCAATGATTACATAATCAAGACCCACGTCACCAAGACATTCAACATGAGATTGAGTAGCCATCAGCAAAAATGTGCCAATCGGTTTTTCATTATTTTTCATTTTTTCTTTTACCGCATTCATGTGTTTACCCCCTTATTTCAAAAAATTGTATAGGACACGTAAGACCTTTTCTAATTCAATAGGTCATGGCTCCCCCCACTATTAACTTTAAACAAGACACCCCGTCGCCTTTTATTCAATAAGCAACTCATTTTTCCAATTATACACTTAACTTTGACTTGAAAAACTGACCCAGAGCACGTATTCCGGATTCAATCACGGATTCTTCTTTTCCTGCAAATGATAATCTCAGAAACTGATTTCCACGCTCATTCTCTTCAACGAAAAAGTCGCGCCCCATACAATAGGTCACTTTGGTTTCATTAATTGCTTCTGGCAGAAGTGCTTTTGCATCCAGTTCACCAGGAAGTTCCACCCATACATAAAACCCACCAGCAGGATTTGTGCGTTTGAAACCTTTTGGGAAGTGTGTATCTATCGCTTTTAACATTGTATCTCGACGCGCTTTATATATGTTACGCAGTGTCTTCACATGTGGCTGGTAATAACCACCACTGAAAAATTCGGCACAGATTGCTTGTGCAAAGCCATTTGTACAAGTATCTGTCGCAAGTTTCATTTCCTGAAGCTCTTGCATGATTTCAGCATCAGCAACCATGTACCCTAATCGCGCACCCGGTGAAAATATTTTAGAAAAGCTATTGGCATAAATGATATTTTTACTTAAAGTATATGCTTTAACAGGCCTAAATGCCTCTTCTGTATAACGAATTTCACTATAAGGATCATCTTCAACAATAATCACATCATATTTTTCAGCAAACGCCGCCAGTTCCTTTCTTTTATCAATCGACATAGAAATGCCTGTAGGATTATGGAATGTTGGCATAGTATATATTATTTTAGGACTGTATTTCTTGATTTTATCTTCAAGAACCTGCATGTTTAGTCCATCTGATTCCATCGGACAAGATACCGTTACAGCTTCGAAGCTATCAAAGAGCATTTTGGCATGTATAAAGGTAGGCGACTCTACCAGTATGACATCACCTGGATCAATAAATAATTTGCAGGCTAAATACAACCCTTGTATGCCTCCAGAGGTAATCATAATTTCATCCAGACTGGCTTCGATTCCTTTAGGTGCTAATAAATATTTTCTTACAGCCTCCCTTAAAGACGAAGAGCCTATAGTAGGACCATACCCAAGCGCTTGCAATGCTTTATCCTCATCTTTGAAAATTGACTGGCTGATTTCTCCAATTCGCTCAATTGGATAGGCCTCTTTTGCAGGTGCACCCCCGCCGAAGGAAACCAAATCTTTGTTTGTCAGCGACTCCATAATTTTATGCATGCTGTAAACAGTGTCTTCCATCGACGCACGTCGTTTCGCATATTTTGCCATATTCTGTTCCCCCTTGATTTTCTTGTGTTAGACCTTCTTTTCCAGTCTAATCATTCTATATTTAAGTGCTTATATATAAGCCTTATACGCCTCACTCAAACCATATTGAAAACCGCTTACTTGGCAGCTGTCATATTTACGCAAGACCCCTTCCTTAATTACCCATATTTTTTATTTTCAAGCTTTAATTGGGCTGTGGGTCAAGCAACTGCGCAATTTGCTGTACAGATTCTATCTACAGTCAAGCCTACCGGCCTGCCACGATAGCTAGTCGCGCCGTATACGAACAGTCAAGCCTTACCAGCTTGCCACGATAGCTAGTCACGCCGTATACGAACAGTCCAACCTACCGGTTGGCCACGTCGCTAGTCGCGCCGTATACGAACAGTCCAACCTACCGGTTGGCCACGTCGCTAGTCGCGCCGTATACGATTTTGAAATAAATATTTGGATTTTGTGCAAGCACAATCCAAATATTTATTTCAAAATCGTGCATGGCTTTGTCTTTTCCGGATAGTAAAAAACCGCAAAGAGTTCTCACTCTAAGCGGCGTCGCTTTTAAACCTATTTTATTCACTCTAGCGACAGCATAAGGCCGTTGTCCTTAAGCCACTGCTGTTTCACCTTGTAGTCCGGCATAATTTTCTTTACCAGCGTCCAATAGTTCGAGGAATGATTCATATGAACCATATGACACATTTCATGTACAACAATGTAATCTAAAACATCAATGGGCGCCATAACAATACGCCAATTGAACATAAGTTTTCTTGCCGACGAACAACTGCCCCATCTCTTCTTCTGTTCCTTGACTTGAATCATTGAGGGTTCAACACTAAAAAACGCTTGATAGTGGGTTATGCGTTCTTGAATCACACGCTCAGCTTGAAGCCTATACCAATGCTCCAGCGCAGCCTTAATATTTGGGACTGTTTTAGATGATACCATTATCTGTATCATGTCCTCTTTTACATTCACTACAGGATTTTTTATAAAAAAGATCTCCTGAACGTTCAAGGTGTATGGTTTTCCCAAATAATAAAATGTATCTCCAGCCGTATAAGTATGCTGAATACTTTTTGACTGTCTTTTTTTTACATCACTAAGTTTACGAAAAATCCACTGCCGTTTTTCCTCGAGGACTTCTTTAACCAAGTCCTCAGCCATTCCAATAGGTGCATGTACAACAACTTCACCTGGAGGACGTACTTTAATTCCAATGGATTTCCGCCTCGTATATTTGAGATCAACTACTATTATATCCTTATTGTATTCCAGCTTCATGAATTATGTCACTTACTCTTTCCTATGCCCATTAAAATGCGCATTGAACTCTGCCATCTTTCCAATGACTTCGTCCTTTTTTCTTTTTAGGTTTTGCATTTCATTAACCAGCAAACCGTCATGCTTACGGTCCTTTTCCATGAAAAACATAGAAAGACCGCCTAGACCTACATGTGTACCAACCGCAACACCCATCTGCATAATATAAATATCGCCATGATAGCCTATGTCTTCAATTTGTCCCTTCAGATTTAGTGCAATGCTTTTATCTGAAGTGTAACCAATGATAATAAAATCATTCATTATTGCGTGATTACGTTCCTGAAATGCCGAAACATAATGCTTAAGAACTTTTTTGCGCCCGCGTTCTTTAGCAACGATTGCGCCTTTACCATCACGCATAGACATGATGGGCTTGATTCTCAATAATTTTCCAATAAAGGCGCTGGCATTTGTCAAACGTCCACTGCGAATTAAGTTATCCAGATCATCTACTGACAAGAAATGCTTCACATGCTTTTTAAAAGCTTCGTTGAAATCAACCAAGTCCTCGAATGACATGCCACGTTCTCTAAGCAAGGCGCTCTTTAAAATGAGCCAACCACTGCCATGACTCATAGACAGCGAATCTACGACATGTACCTTGGGTAGATCATCAGGATGAGATTCCAAAAACATGGTTTTGGCAATTTCAGCTGACTGATATGACCCACTCGTTCCGCTTGACATTGTAATACAAAGAAAAGCCCGTGTCCCTTCTGCATATGCCGCTTCCATAATACTTAGAAATTCAGTTGGCGCGGGCATTGCAGTTGTAGGTGGAGCATTTAGTTTATCTATCATTGCATAGAAATCATCTGGTTTAATATCTATGCGGTCCTTATATGTTTTTCCATCTAAGGTAATGCTCAGCGGAGCAATACCAATATTATATTTACGAATGACCTCTTCAGATAAATCACACGTTGAATCTGCTAAAATTTTAATCATGTGTTCCCCCATAAAAAATAACCCTATATCTCTTCATATTATAGCATTAATTCATATGTCTTATAAACGCAAATAGTTCATTTGAAAAAATTATAACAATTGTATTTGATAATCCAATACTGAACATTCTAAAACCAATCGAACACACTCTTACAGCGCTGTATATTTTAGAACAAGAGTATAGCGAGTATACCAAAGAAAACCAGCGTGGCTATTCCTACAATTGCCGCAAAAGTGATTTTGCGAATGCTTTTTTGATTTTCTGCAAACATGGGTTCTAAAATTACTGAACGCATGCTTTCGAAGTCTTCAGATAGCACTTTAACTGCCTTTAGATAATTTTCTGTATCCGTAACCACACCATCCAAAACTGACAAGTTTTTATTTTTCTTGAGAGACTTGCTCAATTTTCCTGAATAAATCAACGCATCATCAATTTTCTTTGCCATTTCAATACGTTGCCTCTCCTCATCTTCGACGGAGTCCATGTTCTTCTGATCCTTCTTCTCAATGGTTTCTGTCAAATTTTGAATTTCTTCATTCATAGCAAGCACAGTGTCTTTATGTTTTGCCTTTATAAGATCAAGTTGGAGCTTGATTTCTCTGGCAAATTTCTCAAAACTAGATATTTTAATATAGTGCTCATTAATCATACCCGGTTCACCATATACCATAAATTGTAGTGTTTTCTTGCTGTTGAGTGCGTTTAAATAGGACTCAATGAAGGGTTTAGTCTCTTCATTGAAGTAGGCACCAAATTTATCTTCAGCAAAACTGATCATATTCTGTTCATCAATAAGATTTAAAATATGCATTAAAATATCCAGTTTTTCTTCAGGTTTTAATTTCATCTTTTCCGGCATACAGTTACTCCCATCAAATATTTATGTTTTGAACCAAGTACATTATTAAAGCATTTTTAAGTCGTAAATCAGTTTGAAACCATTAGTATTCTATAGCTATTTTACCAAATAATATATAAAACAAACTACATGCTAGTGTCATGAGAATCTAGTTCTTTTGTCTCAGCTTCATGAATACGGCTCTTTTCGTCACAGTTTAGCACTTTACATAACCAACTGTACCCAATCAAGGCGGCAGCTGCATACGATAAGCAGAGTGCCAAAAATATTCCCTGATACCCCCAGATATTTCTCACTAAATATGCGAGTGGTACATAGATTATAAACATTTGTATCATACTGACAAGGGCACCTTGAAAAGGTCTGTTAATAGCATTAAATACAGCAATCGATATCTGAATGATTCCGTACAGGCCATAAAACAAAGGGACTGTTCTAACATAAAAAACAAAGGCACTGATTATAGCAGGATCTTGGCTGTATATCTGCGCAATAGGGCGCGCACTGAAAAACAAGATCACATAGACAGGCAGACTTGAAAGCATGGATAACTTATAAGCAATGCGAATGCCCTTTTTTACTCTTCCAAACTGCTTTGCACCATAATTTTGACCTACAAAAGGTGTAATAACCACCGCAAGAGACATAATAAATATAAGTGCGAACCGTTCTACCTTCGATGCAACACCATAGGCAGCCACTGCATATAGGCCAATGGATGCAAGCAGTTTTGTAATTATACCAATTCCCAGTGGTTGTACCATTTTTGTAAATGCGTTCGGGACACCAATATATAGAATTTCTTTCCACGCTGTAAGCACTTCTTTAAAGGGAACAGGTGTTAAAGAAACAATCCCTTCCCTTTTAATAAGTAAATAAAGCGCCACAACAAAAGTAATACATCTTGAAATGACTGTTGCAAGAGCCGCACCACGTACACCCATTGCAGGAAGGGGGCCAAAACCAAATATCAGCATGGGATCCAGCACTGAATTGGCTACTGCTGCAACCATCATAACCATACTAGGAATTTTAGTATCTCCCAGAGCGCGCAACGAATTATTGCCCACCATTGGGATGACAACAAAAACCATGCCCAAATACCAAATTTTCATATAGTCTCTAATATAGGGCATGACTGATTCTTTTGCACCAAGTGCATAAAAGAGCGGATCTATGGTTAAGAGTCCAATAATCACGAAAAGAAACACTACAAGCGTACCCAGCGTTAAACTGTCTGTCGCATATCGAACCAGCTTTTTTCTGTCTCCCGCTCCAGCAGCACGCGCGACAACCGACGCCGTTCCCTGACCAATACCAAGTGCAATACTGCCAACAACAAGCACGACCGGAAATGTAAATGACAGTGCAGCAAGCTGATTGGTTCCAAGTTTACTCACAAAGTAGGTGTCCACTAGATTAAAAATAATCAGACCAAGCATCCCCAGAACCATGGGACCAGACAGTCTGAGCAGTGTTTTTTGTATGTCATCTGATAGCAGCGATGGTCTCATTATAAGCTCCTAACCTGTATTGATAAAATTTTCCTCTTATTACTAAGTATAGCTGAATATTCGAGGAACCGGGTGTTTTTTTTGCTTTTTATATTCAGTTCATTTTTTCAATCAGGTATTTCCAATATTTTTTAGGCATGTTTTGTCGTTGTAAGTTCAAATTCTTGCGGCTTTGAATGGCTACATGCTGAAAATAGGTCTGCCAAAGTGTTTGAAACAGCTCTTCTCTTTCATGAAGTGTAACAGCACTCGGCACTTCAACAGCTTCAATAAACCAGTTTTCTCCATCACAAATGGCAGCCTGATGCCGCTTCATATCATGTAGTACCCAACACGTCCCTCCAAGTCTCGTCTGAAAGTGAGATGCTAATATATACATTACATTTGTAGTGCTTTCGTACTGTGCATAGAGTATGCCGTTTTCTAGCTCCACAAATCGCGTCAAGCCAAGCATGTGGTGGGCTTCACGAGTCACTTTTCCATATTGCTTGAGAAGGGGCTCAATTGACTTATGCGCCCGATACTCAAGACATTTCTCACCCAGCTTGAATGCTACTTTTAGGAACTTAAAAACAACACTACCTATTTGAGGTGCATCTGAAAAAAATGCATATAAGACATGTTTATAGACTTCGTCTCCTAGTTTTGTCTGTATTGCCTGTACCACCTTCTCAGACTTTATTCGATCTGTATATATCATACGGCTTTCCATTATGAGCGACTGTGAATATCCCTCTTCGCTTTGAATATCCAGGTCATTTTTCTTTAGATAAAACCCCTCATAAACACATGTCATAAGTCCATCAAATGTGCCATCGTATAATAGTACAAGACTCAACCTACACGCACCTCCGAAAATGCCTCAGGATACAAGTTCTCTAAAGAAACTTGACCCAACAGGAGCTTCTTAGTTTTGGGGTCAGCGCCAGCTAGTCGTTCACGAAGGCGTCCTTCTTCTATGTCAATTTGACCATAATAGCGTCCCTTACATAATATGAAGTACTTGGCTCTTTTAAGTACAACACCAAGTTTTTTCAGGTCTTCAAAAGTCAGATAGGCGAACTTCCTCGATTTAATAATCCGCCGAGCCGACACTGGCCCGATTCCCGGTACGCGCAGCAGAAACTCTAAATCTGCTTTATTTACTTCTACGGGGAACAAATGGAGATTCTTAAGCGCCCAGTTACACTTAGGATCAACAAATGGGTCAAAATTCGGATTTTGCTTTGTTAAAAGTTCTGTAGCATTAAATCCGTAAAAACGCAGAAGCCAGTCTGCTTGATAAAGCCTATGCTCCCGTAGCAGCGGATTTTCCACAGTTTGAGGCAATAGGGCATTGTTCTGTACAACTGGAACATAAGATGAGTAGTAGACCCGTTTCATAAACATTCTGTCATACATAGCTTCGGATAAACGGATGACAGATAAATCTGTGTCCTGTGTTGCTCCAATCATAAGTTGGGTCGTCTGGCCTGCTGGAACAAAAGGTTCCGGCTTAATAAGTGATGGGCTCTTTGATGAAGTCAATCGCCCCCTAGGTCTTGCGAGGGACTTGTTCTCAGTAATCCTGTCTCTAATAAACTGCATCGGACTGATTATATCCAGCTGTTTCTTTTGCGGTGCCAGCATCTGCAGTCCCTCAGCACTTGGAAACTCCATATTGATACTCATACGGTCGACATAGCGTCCTGCGCGTTCAATTAATTGTGCATCTGCACCGGGTATGGCTTTCAGATGTATATATCCGTTGAATCCTTTTTCAAGTCTGAGTTTTTTAACCGTTTCGAGCATACGCTCCATGGTATAGTCTGGACTTTTTAAAACCGCAGAACTCAGAAAAAGACCTTCAATGTAGTTTCTTTTATAAAAATTCATTGTGATATCTGCAAGTTCCTCAGAACTAAAGGATGCTCTTCTATAATCCGCACTGCATCTATTTACACAATAAGCACAGTCATAAATACAGGCGTTTGACTGTAATATTTTCAAAAGGGATATACAGCGTCCATCATCAGACCAGCTATGACAAATACCAGGTAGGGCAGTGGTCCCCAACTTTCCCTTTTCTGCACCTCTATCACTTCCGCTTGACGAACAGGATACATCATATTTAGCCGATTCAGCTAAAATCTCAATTTTTTCTTGAAGATTCATTTCAAGGCCTCCAAACGACAAAAACGAACATATGTTTGGTTTAATTATAACATGCTTTGACCCCATTACACAACGCAAAAACCCGTAAGCGTTTTCTTAACCGCCTTACGGGTTTAAATAATCATACTTATTCATATTTTCATTTAGCTATCTTAGTGACCCATCCGACACATTCCTTATTACGATATACAAGCCACAAAACAGGCTGTGATATCATCACCACTTCCATTTATAGATGTGTCTTCAAGCCAATTCGGCAAATTGCTTTGTATGGCTTCTATACCATGCTCCTTTTGAATCTGTAGTAAATCATCTATCACCTGTGAATAGCCGCTATCCTGTTTAAAGGAGTTCGGATAGCCATCGGTGGCTGCAAGCAGAGCCTCCAGTTTATCCATTTCAAAACGTTTAACTATATAATAGTCATGTGCATCTTTAAGAGCAAGACTTTCCGTTTCGTTTCCTACACGTTTATTGCGATTCAGAATTTCCGGCTCTTCGGAGTGCTTATATTTGATGAGCAGTTCTGCATCGCCAATATTGAGCACAAGAGCCCGTGTTTTTGTTATGACAAGTGTCATAAGTGTCGTTCCATATGCAAGAAGGGCATTCTTGCCTAAATCCCGCTGTTTAGCGCTACTTAAATTCTTAACTTCGTCGTCTTCAAATGCATTTTTTCCAAGATGGTGTAATACTGTCTTTGTCCAAAGACCAGCAATCTCTCGACAAAGATCCCTTGCGTCTTCGTCACACGTCATAAAATCAGCATTTTGATTCAAAATCCGATCCGCTATAAGTACATTAGCGGTTTCAACTGCCATTTTTGAACCCAGATCACTTCTAAAGCACGTCTGACTGCCATGTCCGTCAGCAATAGATACAATCAAAGTCTCATTTACCTCGCGTATATCAATCGCATCCTGATTAGGAAGTGCTCTAAGGCTGTGTAAATTTCCCCTGACACTGGAATATGCCACTTCAAACATGCCCATATTACCAAACATCCTCAACGCTCACATCCATGTCATCCCAAAAATCGTCAGGAATTTCCGGAATAATGACATTGCTGGTCGTACTTACCGATTCTTCTGTTTGTGAAGCCGGTGAAGAAGCGGCTTTTAATACAACCGTAGAAACCCACTTAATGTATTCAACAAGTTCCTCAGCATTATCTGCCTGAAGGACTTTGATATCGTCATTATCAATAAATTCTTTCAGAACGCGCTCATTTGCAGACTTCCCAATGCCAATACCAAGACGTACTGCTTTTCTGCCCCATGGCTGTTTTAATAAATCCCTTAAGGCTGACTTATAGTCATCAGTTGGCTGACCGTCTGTTACGAGAACCAGTACGGGCGGCAGGGCACGATCAGTCATTGGCGGCATTTTGAGTGCATCCGTAAGTATTTCAAACGCCTTCCCCATGTCAGTCACACCGAAAGCCTGTAAATCATTCCATCTGAAATCATCTATATGAACTGGATTTTCAATATGCCACTCAGCGCCAGACGAAAACGAAATAGCACGTACCAGTACATCTGCATTAGGATTTTCTTCAGACACCCTTACCATATGAGGTATAGAGCTTCGAATCGCCTGATTGAGGGCATCCATTTTTCCGCTGTTCTTCATCGAAGTTGAACAATCCGCAATCCATATAAAATGGAGCGGCCTTGTAGCCAGTTCTCCTCCTGGTCTTACGATATCCATCTGAACCTCCTTATGCTCTAACAAACCCAACTCTGCCTCTGCCGAAATGTATTTCTTCTACTCTATCAATTCCAACGGTAGCACCACGCGGGATCGATTTCTCACGACCATCCTTCAGAACAACCCTCCAAGGTGTTTCTGAATAATTTCTCAGACCAATTTGATCCCGTTGTTTAGGATTGCGTACAACCTGTCCAATAATATGCTTAAAGTCTATGTTTCTTTCACGGTCAAGATGATGCCCAAATATTCTTGTAAAATCATTCAGTATGATGATGTCTTTACCAATTTTAATTCTTGGCGGAATTTGCACATCTTTCCCACACGCCCAACACATTTTACTCTTACCCGAACGGATGTATGTGATATCATAAAAATTCTCTGCTCCGCATCCACACTTGACTATGGAGTTTTTAAGGGCAATTAGATACTCCTTCCACTCCTGTTCAGTCAGTCTTGAGCCTTTAATTCTTGAAAGACCTCTTGTAAAAGAACGTACAAAGGCTTCTTTAAAAGATTCAGGGTACAAGTCCCAAAACACCAGCGCATTGTCATGAACCCCCTTAACAGGTCTATTGCTTCTGTTAAGCGGATCAAAAATAAAAACAGGATGCGTCCCATACAGTTTTTTCATAGCAGGTAAATCAAAGCATTTGATACTGGCTTCTTGCTTGCCTTCCAGCGGATGGTGCACCATAAACATGTAAAATAAAAGTATACTCAGTGAAAATAAATCAGACTGTACATTCGGCAAAGATTCACCGCGAACAATTTCTGGTGCCATAAACCTAGGTGTGCCTAAAATACTCTTGTCAGCATGCTTTTCACTGGTAACATTATCATTATCACATATTAAAATGTCACCACGGTGTTCATTCATAAAAACATTGCCAAAGGATATGTCCCTGTAGCAAAGTCCTTTTCTATGCAACTTTTCAAAGCTGTCCACCATCTGAATGGCCGATACAGTGAGTGTGTAAAAGCTCGGTTCGATTTTTCGCTTCATCAAATCGACAATACCCTTATAATTCTGATCTCTTAGGCGCATTGAATATCCAAAGCCTTGCAGCTTTTCATCTGTTAAAAGTTCTAGTGGCCATAAGAATTTGTCATTGGGGGGTCCGATGGCTATGAGTTTTTTTATTAGCTCAAGCTGATTTTCTGTCGCCGAACCCGGATAATACCATTTTACTGCGTAGTCGGCGCCATTAACATGCGCTTTGAAAACTTCGCCTTGTCCGCCTGAACCTAAAAATTCACGGACAACATATGCCTTACCTGTATGCGATCTGACAATTTGACCGCGCCTTAATTTATACGCCATTACTATGTAACCCTTTCGATTTGTGCTCTAACGCCTGATATATATAAGTATATATTAATTATCTTATCTTTTTCCAGTAAACCTAATTTATTTTCAAGCCTAAAGGGCCTTTTATACGAATGATTTGCACCTGCATATAAGACAAAAAAGCAGCTTGCCCCTACGTGCCCTTACACCTCTTCTTGTGAGGCTTCAATATTTTTAAGCGCCGTGTTTTTGTAAACTGCAAATGCCAGTATTACAATCATAAACCCAGAT
Organism: uncultured Acidaminobacter sp.; assembly: GCA_963676345.2. Taxonomy (GTDB): domain Bacteria; phylum Bacillota; class Clostridia; order Peptostreptococcales; family Acidaminobacteraceae. The sequence goes on along the minus strand of CAXXTS010000005.1, from coordinate 782,508 downwards.
ACTATATAAAACATTCCGAAACCAGATGCCTTGCCTATACCCATACTCGTCAGAAAACCTCCGTGTTCGCTGTATCCAGAAAGCTTCTCAAAGCAATGGTCTGCCAACCATCCGTATACGAGAAAGGATACTGGCGCAATTCCATATGCCCATTGATATGCGGTTGCAAAGACCCTCCCCTGATAAGCCTCCGGCGTGTTGTTTTGTAGCAGTGTCTTAAACACAATGTTCAGCACAGGGAGTGGCAACATCATAAGAAAGAGTGTTAAAATCAGAAAATGCCCATTTTTTGCTACGCCAAAGAAAAGCATTGCTGTACCAGACACTGAAAATGCACCTGCTAATAAGTGGGTGTTCTTCTTTCTCGAACCGGTACATGACAATAAAGTGGAACTCGCGAAAGTAGCAATGCTCATAACAGAAAGCGCAAGCGATAACTGTACCGTACTTCCTGTTCTCTCAATTAAGTAAGGAATCACCATCTCTATAGGCCCATTTAGAAGGAAGTTTCCCACGGACATTATAATAAGAAGGTGCAAAAGTGGTTTGTGAGACCTTACAAACTGCATACCCTCTTTTAACGCTTTAATGAAGCTTGTCTCTTTGTGAGCCTTGTCATTTAAAAACATGCGCTTTGGCATATCTAGTTTTGACATGATAACGGCAGCAAAAGCAAATGTTGCTAAGTCAACTGCAATCACACCTTCTATTCCTATGTGAAGGAAGAGGGCACCTGCAAGAACAGGTGCAAAGACGCCCGCAGCAGGAAATGTGATTTCTTTAATGCTATTGACTCGCCTTCGTTCTTCCTGCTCAGTCAAGCCTGCTATGGCACTGTCTGCGGCAGGCTCCTGGAATGCTGTGAATAGGCCTTGAAAAAAAACAAGACTGTATAAAACCTTTGTAGAAAAGCGTCCAGTCACTATACTGAGCATGAGCAGCAATGAACACACTGCCTGTGCGAAATCAGAACACATTATAGTCTGCTTTCTTGATTGTCTATCAACAAAGGTTCCAATTACATGACCAAATAAGAGTGAAGGAAGTTCATTAAAGAATGGTATTAGCAAAATATCCATCGCTTTTCCTGTTTTAAGATATATCCAAATCCCCAGTGCCACACTGGTCATCCTTGTCCCCAAGAGAGAGACAGCTTGAACAGACAGCAAGGTATAAAGGACACGCTTTCTATTTTTATTTTTCATTTTACGATTAATCCTCCTATCAATTTAGTGTTAATAAATTGATAAAAGTAGACTGATTGCGCCCATGGCCCTGCCCCTTTCTATGAAATAACAAAAGCCTGAAGATGATAGATTCATTTTATTACGCTCATAAAAATCCGTCAATCAAATGCATGTAAACTTACGCCAGTCTCATAAATGTCTCAAAGTTTTAAGAACCAAGGTGTTGACAGACAAATCCACCTGATTTATGATTATTAATGATTATAGGGGGAGTAACCTGCTCACATTTTGTGAGATTCATGGTCGTCATTACAGAAACGAACGTTTCTCGGTCATGTTGGCAAATTTGTCTGGTAAGACTCTACGATCAGCTTTTTTGTGCTGGTTGAAGAGTCTTTTTTATTTGCACGACTCTTCCAGTATTTAATGTAATTGAAAGGATGTACTATCGTGGAAGAACTCATTCATAGTTATCTCATCACATTTCCTACCCTTGTCTTAGTGTTCATAATTGCTGGAGCGCTTTACACCGTCGGTAAAGGGGCGGACATTCTTGTTGATGAAGCCGTAAGTCTTTCTGTACACTGGGGCATTCCTAAAATGGTCATTGGTGCAACCATTGTATCTCTTGGAACAACCTTGCCTGAAGCAGCTGTGTCTGTAATGGCAGCAGTTGGCGGTAATCCTGATTTGGCACTTGGTAATGCAATCGGCTCAATTATTGCTGACACCGGACTCATTATTGGTCTGGCTGCGTTGATTGGCAAGTTACCTGTTGACCCAATGATTATCAAACGACAAGGCAAGATTCAGTATTTAGCCTGTATTCTACTTGCAGTCGTAAGTTTACCTTTTTTAAGCTCTGGTGACACAGGTAACATTTCTCAGTTGATGGGCATTATCTTTCTAATTCTACTAGGTACCTATATATATTTCTCCTTGAAATGGGCACGCGAAGAGAACGACGGTTTAGTTGATGAAATCACCGAAGAACCCAGTCCAATTTATGTTCAGATTTTTAAGTTACTCGTGGGTATTCTTCTAGTTATCGCTTCATCAAAAGTTCTGATTCCAACGGTTGAAATCACAGCTATACGCATTGGTATTCCCCAAGGTGTTATTGCGGCAACCCTCATTGCCTTTGGTACGAGCCTCCCTGAACTGGTGACTGCAATAACCGCTGTTAAAAAAGGCCACGGCGAATTAGCTGTAGGCAATATTGTTGGAGCTGATATTTTGAACGTTCTTTTTGTTGTTGGCGCCTCTGCAGCGGTAACCCACGGCGGACTAAACGTTCCAACAACATTCTATAAACTGCAGATCCCCACCATGCTGCTCATTATCTTTGCATTTAGACAGTTTACAAAAAGAAAGGACCTTACAATTACGCGTAATGAAGGTGTTTTTCTTGGCGGCATGTACCTTGTTTATTTAGTTTTGAATTACACGTGGATATAACATCCGTTCACAATATTTAACATATGAAATGAAAATAAAGAGCGCTAGGTGATTATGTATTTGTACACAATCACCTAGCGCTTTTTTTATGGATTAATGAGATTTTTAGTATTGACTGTTTTCGCAAACACTCTTATTCATTATTAACAGCCTCTTAACACATCTATAATCTTCCAGTTACATTAAATGCGTACAATAAACTCAACGAAAGGAGTTGAAGTATGAAAAAACTAAACATCTGCGTCGATATTGACGGAACCATGACAGAGCCTTTTTACTGGCTTAAGGCTGCAAACGCATGGTTCAAAACAAACGTACAGCCAGACGAAGTTCGTGAGTATGATATTCACACAGTGCTTGGTATTAAGCGCGAAGCCTACCTTGCATTTTATGATATATTCGGCGAGCAGCTCCACAGAGACTCGAAACCACGTCCACGTGCATCCAGCACTTTGCACAACCTTGCCAAACAGCATAATATTTATTATGTAACCGCTAGACAATCCATTATGGAGTCTGTAACAAGAGATTGGTTCAAGCAGCATAATATGCCGAAAGCCCCACTCTACTTACTTGGAACCCACCACAAGTCTGAAATGGCTAAGCAGTTAAACTGTGACGTGTTTATTGAAGACCGCTATGAAAACGCTATTGAACTTGCCATGTCCGGCACCCCTGTCCTACTTATGGACACAAGTTATAACCGCTTCCCTACCATACTTGATATAGAACGCATTTTCAACTGGAACGATGCTGAAAGAAAAATCAATCTGCTGGCACGAGAACCTGAACTTGCATTCAGAATAGCATAGTTTGCTTTAATCTCCTCCAATTCCAATTAAAGTGAATATCATGCTTTTAGAAGAAATATAGTAGAAAGACTAGACCACCCATTGTGCTTTTGCACAGTTGGTGGTCTAGTCTTTTTATTGTGTGTCAAGCATCATGAGTGAGCGCTTAGAAACCAATACATTTCAAAAAAGCCAGCAAGACGCTTCACGTCCTACTGGCTCATCTTATAACACATTAAACAGTGCGCACTATACTTGTTCAGCGATTTGGAAAATCAACGCTTCAGATTCTTCCCATCCAAGACAGGCATCTGTAATAGACTTTCCGAATACACTACCAGACTCATTTTGCTTGCCTGGTTCAATGTAACTTTCTATCATAAGGCCTTTGACCATGCGTTTTACACCTTCATCATGGTTTCTAGACCGCATGACCTCCAAACAAATTCTAGGCTGCTGATCAAATTTCTTCATTGAGTTTGCATGGCTGGAATCAATGATAATCGCCTGATTGTCCAGTCCACGTTCCTTGTATTTTTCATTGAGGTACATCAGGTCTTCAAAATGATAGTTTGGAATATTTCTTCCATACTGATTCACTGCCCCACGCAAAATCCCATGTGCATAGTTGTTACCTGAGGTTTGTACTTCATAACCACTGTATATGAATCGATGCGACAGTTGCGCAGCCTTAATCGAGTTCAGCATGACACCCAAGTCACCACCTGTTGGATTTTTCATGCCTGCCGGGACACCCATGCCACTAACAGCAAGCCTATGCTGCTGGTTTTCAACAGATCTAGCACCAATTGCAACATAACTCAGAACATCGTCCAAATAAGGATAGTTCATAGGGTAAAGCATTTCGTCTGCCGCTGTAAGGCCTGTTTCAAGCATAATCCGAATATGCATGTTTCGAATGGCTTTAATGCCTTTCAAAATATTCGGCTCATCCATTGGAACCGGTTGATGGAGCATACCCTTGTAACCCTCACCTGTTGTGCGCGGTTTATTTGTGTACACTCTCGGTATGAGTACCAGCTTGTCAGCAACCTGCTCCTGAACCTTAGCAAGTCGTTTCACATACTCAACTACTGCTTCTTCATCGTGTGCTGAACACGGTCCAATAATTAAAATGAATTTGTTGCTTTCCCCTGTAAAGACCTTCGAGATTTCCTGATCCCGCTTAGCCTTCATATTTTTTAGCTCTTCTGAGAGCGGAATCATTACTTTAATCTCATCCGGCGTTGGGATTGGATTGATGTATTCAAATGCCATAATAACGCCTCCTTTAATAGATATTGAGAAGATTATAGCATCTTCGTGATCTATTTAATGCATATTTTAAAAATTCGATGAATCGTTTTTATGCCATGAAATTTTTAGTCATCTGACTAAAAATGGCATACTATTAGTATGTTTTTTCAAATGCGTATTCACATACTAAAAAAGGAACCTGAATCCACAATTAATTCGTGGACCCAAATTCCTCAGCTTAATATTTCTAGTTCGACTTTTCAAACAAACTAAACAACTTGCTTTTTCGCCTGTTCATCATTTTCAATTTGCGCTCGGCTGACTGGTTCAACAGCACCTCTTTTTATTGCTTCTACCAAATCCGACATTGTTTTAATCGGACTTAAGAAGCGCGTCGCGAAATTGCCAACCTCTTCACAGGTATGTGCATCGCTACCGCCTGTCAGAGGCAAGTTCAATTCCCTTGCTGATATTCGTGCTCTGAAATTACTAAAATCGTCTGTACGGCCATTATAAGCTTCTACCGCCCCAAGACCCTTAAGCTCTTTCATTCGGTTTCCAAGACCTCGATTATTATTTCTAAACGGGTGTGCCGCAACAGTGACGCCACCTCTGGCATTGACATAGTCTATGGTTTCTTGTGCAGAAAGTCTTTTTTCTGGAACAGCATCGATTCCAAAGCAGAGAATATCCCCGTCAAGAGAATAGATTTCTACACCCACAAAAATAGGAAAATCCATTTCGAGAGCCACTGCTTGAGCCAGTTCCCTATAGCCCATATCATCATGGTCTGTAACACATAAACCATCCAGACCACGTGTTTTAGCCATTTTTATTGCTTCTATCATATCCAATTTGCTGTCAGATGAATGCTTCATCTGATGTAAATGCAGATCTATAATCATAAGTAAACCTCAAATCATCTATCAATAACCTTTCGTAGAATATTTTATACTACTTAGGTACTTTTTGAGATTGAACTTATCTATAGTTTTGCTTGTCGTATTGGATTTTTTTATATCTGAAAACCAGCAAGCGACATTCTATTTAAATGTATTTGCCCCCGCCCTAGAGTTTGTTGACCTCAACAGGTCTAAAATTCCTGCGTATACGACCAGTACGCAGGTGATAAAGTTGACCTCTATCTGTTGCATTTTGAATGTACTTCATGTAAGACGACGCTGTCAAACGCAGGGCTCCCTGAGCACAGTCCATTTCATTAAATGCCTTCACTCGGTCCTTTCTGACATAAGTCCCTCGCGCCATAAAGGGGACTGACTCACCCGAATGAATCATTTCACCGCTGCACGGCGTACTGTGGTCTGCCGTAACAACCAAAAGTCCATCAAAACTAAGCAAAGGCTTAATGTCTTTGTCTATTTCTTCTAATGCCTTGACCTTTAAAAAAGGGGATTTCTTGTGTGAGGCTTCATCGGGCGCTTTGGTGTGCAAGTGCACATAGTCACTTTCTGAATCAAGTGCCATTTTTACAGCCTGTCCAAAGTCATTGTAACCTTGATAAGTCAATCCCATATAAGCACTCACCCCTTTTAGGAGTTTGGATTTTCCAATCAGTGTTCCGTGCATTCCGTTCTGTTCGAAGAAGCTTGGACAATCCGTCAATTTACCAGCCCACTTTGTGAGGATAAAATTTCCCGGTTCAAGTCCTTTTGTCTGACGATTAAGGGTAATTCTATGACTGTTTAAAAGGTCATGGGTTCTCTTTAAAAATGCGTTTATTACCTCTGCAGTCTCAGCGGCATCATCCGTATCTACTTCAAAAGGCTCGACACGCATAACGTACTGAGGCGCATAAAATGGGTCTGAATCTGAAACAGCACTGCTCACAGCCCCTTCTATCGACTTAACCAGTATAAAACAGTGGCTGTCATAAGAGTGAACGCACTGAAAACTGTATCCACCCAGTTCACAATTAATACTATCAATCAACTGGTCAATTTCCATTTTGGTCAAACCGTCTGTGAACCTTGACTGAATCATATAACCCGAATCGTCCTGCTTTACATATGCAAATGACGCTCTTAAAACGAGCGTCTCTTTATCAATTGCAACCGATTCGCCAATGGCATCTATCACAGCGCGATTGGGATAGGAGTCAAGTGCGTATCCGAAGAGCAGATAATGTGCCAAGTCTGTACCCAGCGAAACCCCTTCTTCAAGTGGCATCATGAGTCCACATGCTGACATTTTTGCAATTTCGTCCAAATTAGGTGTACTGGCATATTCAAGGGGGGTTACCCCGCCCAACTCATCATAGGTTCTATCGCCTGCTCCGTCTAAAAGAAGTGATACTACTTTCATATTAAATCCATCACCTCACTTTTCAGACTGTCTAAATCTTGTGTCTCATCCAAAATATATTGCCCAATACACAATCCCACTGGTTCAAGATATGAACTGATTAAACTTTCGTAGCCAATTTTGTCATACACCGCCTTACCTGAAACATCTCTGTAATTCCCGCTGAGTACACAAGGGGGATGCTGTGCACCTTCTTTCCAATCCCAACCTATAAGAGACTGAATTACCGCTCCATCAGAAACGCCCCGAAGCGGCATAAGAAGTTCAAAGCCAAGCTTCTGCATTACACGTATGTATAAATTTAGCGATGTATCTAACTGATTGACTTTGATGCGCCCATCATGGGAAGCACGTTCACCGGAAATGACTCTCTTTGAGAGCGCTTTTGCAAAATGTAGCTTGGTCAAATGAAAGTACAAGTGACACCCTATACAATGTGAATAGAAACCATACTTGTCTCTAAGCAAGTTAGAAACACGTCCATTCATTATGCCCCATATTTCTTCCCGACTGTATTCCAGCAGCGGATACAGTGTTTTTTTATCTCCATAAAGCTTTTTAACCCGCTTTTGAAGTTGCTCATAATTGTCATAGATAACGTCATAATTTCCATATTCCGTTCCCGCAAAAGTAGCTACAGGCAAAATATAATGGATATCTTCGCTTTCAAAAGCTTTAACAATTGCCGCCACACTATCACGGCCCGAAAATTCTCCAATTACAGTACGCTTGTCATAGTCTTCAGGTTTAAACACCTTTATTGCCTTTTCAATCATCTGTACCCCCTAGACCTTTATGTTTTCTATTTAAAAAACAACGCAGTTCTTTCCGCTTTTCTTGGCTTTATACAAATTGATATCCGCAGTGTTGACCAGCACATTTGGGCTTACACATTCAGCTTTCTGGTCATCTGAAATTGAGCTTTTAAAATGCGAGATGCCAAAGCTGGCTGTTACCCTTATATCCTGTTCGAAACGAAGCCCTTCAATGCCCCTTCGAATACGCTGGGCAACCTCAATGGCTTTTTCTCTTGAAGTGTTCTTCAAAATAACAATAAACTCTTCACCGCCGTATCGGCCAACAACATCATCATCACGCGTAGTCGATACGATTTCAGCTGAAACAGCCCTTATGACAACGTCTCCAACCAAGTGACCAAAGGTATCATTAATCTGTTTGAAGTCATCAATATCCAGCATGATAAGAGATAGGGACCGACCTTCCTCGCTTGACCTTACCGTTTCATTTTTCAGCAATTTAAACATATAACTGTTATTGTACAGCTGGGTGAGAGAATCCTTTTGCGCCTGATCTTGAAGCTGCGAATTGACATCTTTCAAAGAATTTTTGTAATCAAAGAGTTGCTTTCGAATATAATAATTGCTCTGTGATGTAATCAGCGCCAGCACTGTGATGATAAGAGACTTAAACACCATTCCATTTGCCGCACTCAGTTGATCCACAGTCTTATATATCAAGGCTGAAAAAATAATGTAATTGACAATATAAAGCATACTGCTTCTGTTTGGATCGATAATAAATAGCGCAGCAACAACAAACAAAACAATACTGTACACCGCAATATCATGATTGTCTATATAAACCAATATGGTAAAAATACTTCCCCAAAGCATGACAACAGTAAAATAGAGTGTTGTAAACACTTTGTACATTTCAATCTGTTTAAACCAGCGTTTTCTGTATGCAAGCACCATAAGCGGCAAATAAATGAAGTGAAAGACCACAATGAGCATCACGGGTCCTCGAATGTCTGTATCAAAATAACCCATCGATGACAAAATAAGCCCAACACATTCGAAAAGCGTATATGTAATACCAATCATATAAATTTTAAGCATGTTCATCCCCACATTTGCTTCCACAAATGAGGCGTGGTTCATGTATCTGTTTACAATACTGTTTAAATATTTATCCATCCTTGATTACGCCTCCCAAAAGTTATAACTGTGCGTAATTTTTACCCAATCGACTCAATATCTCCAACATAATCTTGCTTTTGTTCTGATTTATTATATATGCAGCCGCTTTGCCACTTCTTCCTTAATCCAGGCAGGTATTTGATAATGAAAATACAGCATAAAGAGTGCCCACGGCAATATGTTTAAGGTTACATTTATTGACCATATGAGAATGGTTTTTTCGTGAATATACTGACTGATAATAAATTCAAGACCGATACAATATCCTGCAATTAAAAACAAACTGAAGGCCGCTGTATGCATGCCCCTATTCTTGCTTTTAATCCACATATAGTAGTTTAACCATAAAAAGGCAAAGGCCATGAAGACACCTGGTAACCCAAGTGGAATAAACCACTCCATTTTTCCATTCAGAAAGTCAAGCACCGCAAGAAGCACCAGGGTATTAATGCCAGCGCCTATAAGTGACTTTGAAATACTATGGACATAGCGAAAGAGAAATATTAAGTATACCCACATGGAAAAGAACGTAATTCCAGTATATAGGGACCAAGTCAGCTCCTTATCAAGCATGTAATTGGTGTACATAAACCCCAGTGCATTTCCAAGCAGGAGAAAAGACAGTGTATAAAATGCCTTTCTTTTGAAATCACTGGCTATTTGGACATAAATGTCCTTGACGTCGGGAAACCTTTTAGGTGTTTCAACAACATGGTCAATATCCATATCTGGAATTGGAAAGTGGCAAAGTGGACAATTTGTAATTTTATCATCCACCTCGACGCCACATTTTGAACAATATGGCACAATCTACTCCTATCTGTTTGACTCTATCTTCACAGGAATGCCCATTTCTCTTAGCCGTCTGAAGTAAATTTCCTCCACACGTCTATCCCTGCTTAAACTGCCAAACGTCAAATATACATTGTTTTGATAACTTGCTACTGTAATTTTAAGGGTATTGCCTGTACTTGGCGGCGGATAAAGTTCGAACCGCTTAATGTATCTTTCTAGTGTTTCAGGCATTTGAATCAAACCTATGTTAGAAAATCCAGAGGTATAGGTGCCCTCTCCATAAGTTTTATAAATATATGGCATAAGTAAATCTTTAATGAATAAGGGCACTAATCTAAGATAAAGTGTCTTTTCACTGATTACATTCATTCTAATTTGTTGGCGAATATACTTTTCATCTGCTGTGATACGCATAAATGCTCTCACATGCTGCAAAATTTCATCAAAGCTGTAATGACCCAGCCTCGGGTCAATCATTGGCGTGACACTAATAAAGAAATTCCTTAGTGTGTTTGATGGAAAAAACTTACGCAAATTCACCGGTATATTGAGTACAATAGGGCGTTTCTTAAAACCTTCACGTTCAATAAGTGCCTGAATAGCGTCAAAATATACCGCACTTAGAAACTCCGTCATGCTCACACCTTTGTCCCTGGACAACTGAAGAAGCTGGTCAGTCGGCATAATGCCCGTAACGATATTGTAAACCCCCCGTTTTTCCCTCGCAAATGGAAAATGAAAGGCTCTGACACGCCTTTTTATCTTGGGCAGGTTCTCATCAAAATATTTTCCGAAAACATCTTCAAATTCATCCAGCTCAGGTGGTGTATCAAGGGTGAAAATGCCTTCTGGATCTGCATGCACGCCGCATCGTTTAAAATATTCATAGAGAAGGGCCTTAAGAAAAATAACTGCACCACTTCCATCTGTAAGCACATGTGAGAATTCAACCATTATCTTGTTTCTAAAATAGAGTACACGAAAGGGGTGCACACCTTTTTTCTTTATACGCATGTACATGCAGGGGTAGTAGGTCTCTTTTTCTATAACCGGCTTACAAGCGTTCTTGTCGAAGTAATACCAGAAAACACCCCTTCTCAGGGTCACATTGAAGTAGGGAAACCGATCCATAATATTGTCAAGTGCACTCTGAAGCCTTTGTGCCACAACTTCTTCCGTTAAGTCTGCTGAAAGACGGAATAAAGTGGTCGCACGCGATGACTTGATTGACGAGTACATTCGCCCTGCTGTATCCAGTTTAAACCACTGTTTTTTAGGCATGGTACACCCCTATCTACTCTTGTAATGTTTTATCTGATCAAACGGTACAAATCCGAGTCGCTCATAAATTTTGCCCGCTTCATGATTGTCATATTGAAGAAAAAGCTTTTTGCCCTCTTTCATAAGCTCCTTGCACAAGGATTCAAGACACTGGGTAGCGAGGCTCTTACTCCTATACCCGGGTCTTGTTGCAACGCCTACAATAAGTGCACTTCCCCTCATTTCAAACTCACTTTGAGCCACACTGACAATTATTCCATTCTTACGTATCACCACACCGCGCCCTCTACCGGACTTGAGCTTTTCAGCCATGACAGATTTTTTACTATAGCTTTCAAAAATACTGCTATACAGAGATTCTACCTCGTCCAAATCACTTATATGAAGTGCCTGAACCTGATGGTGGTCGTCAAAATCATACTGCTTCTTCATGTCTGTAAGCGCAGCGAGAATGGCGCCCTCTTCAACAGCCGCGAAAAGATCTTTATCAATGAACTTATCACAATATGATGCGGGGCCAATGAGTTTTCCAAAATCGAGTCTTTTAATGACCGAAGAAAAACCACTTATTTCAAATGAATCTCTTGAATAAAACTGAATGTTGCCAGAATGTCTATAAAAAAGGGCAGCCTGAATGACTTCACTACTGTCAAACTGAGCGTAAACTTCTTGAAAAACCGGTTTAGGCGATATGAGTCCTAATAGGATAAAGTAATTTCTTGCTGGATCTACTGAGGCGAATGAGAACAGTCGCTCGTATTCAGCCGCATCTAATTTTCTAATCATATTCTTCTGTATACAAAGTGTTTTCGTATACGCTCCTCTCATTTTATAGTAAGTAGTCTATTTACCTACTTAAGTTAAATTCTATTTGAAACAGGCTTTCTCCTTGAATTAAATTTATTGCAGTCAAAAGGGGCTGTTAAAAACAGCCCCTGACAAATTCGATAGAATCGGCAACTCATAAATCAAAACACTTTAAACTCAAACACTTTAACTAAAATACTTTAAACTAAAATACTTCTAATTCAAACACTTTAAACTAAAATACTTTAAACTAAAATACTTCAAACTAAAATACTTCAAACTCAAAATACTTTGCTTTACTTTGTTACACTCAAATACTACCAACCTTATTGCAATTTCACTTACTTGTTCTACTTGCAGTGTACAACTTAATATAAAAACTTGTAAGCTGTACTTTTATGTGTTCGCGGTACAAGAGTTCTGTTCCCCCGACACACCTTCGGTACTTCTAAAAGCGTACTGCAATATTAAATTATTATTCTTAAACTCCAAGACCTAACAACTAAATAGCACTACCTACTTCCGAAGCTACCGGTTCTATCGTAGAAGAAATCTTCTGGTCTACATATACCCGTAGATATAATTCCTAATCATTTTATTTCGAATTTAGTTTAATTTTATGTATTCTAACCCCTTTGAGCTAACCTGCGAAATGATCACGCATGCCCTTTTGTACAATATGTCCTTCTCGGTATGCATTAAGAAGTGCCTTTAGGGCTTTAATGCTTTCACACATTTCCCTACCCACATCTGTGTCACCAACAAACATTCTCGGCTGGTCTTTTTCAATAAATACCGTTGTTGGCAGAACGTCTCTGTCTTCTGCAATTGACCGCTCTTTCGAGTCAAACCGTTCGTGCGAAACCAGCACCATGCCCTGTGAGTTGAAAATGAGGGTATAGCCCGCTATGCCTGTTTGCTTCTGATAGGCTTTTGAAAATCCACCATCAATTGATATGAGTTTCCCATTGGCTTTTATCGGTATTTCCCCGTCTGCAACCTTGACCGGAACATGACCGCTGATGATATGCGAAAATGGTTTTTCTAGACCAAATTCTTTAAGGACTTTCGTGCAAATTTCCTCCTTGCTTCTCAGAACATAATAGGGGTTCTTCGCTTCCTTATGTGTAATCGTATCATTTATAAAATAGCGTTCAAAAGTAGCCATTTTTTTCTTGCCAAACAGGGGTGACAATTCCCCACACCACATATACCACATTACATCTAGAGCTTCCTGCTTTTCCTTTTCATGATGTGAGAAGAAAGCTTTGCGTGCCATTAGATCGAAATAATCAAGCAAGGCCTTGCCATGAATTTTCTTGCCATGAACTTCATAGGCCATAAACTCACCCAAATCATCAATTGGAATGCATCCATGATACATGAGATTCTGATTGTGTACTAAGTACATACCGCCTTTGTTATATAAGAATTCCATATGCATACGCAGCTTTTCAGACCGCATAAAGCTCTGTTTGAGCTTTGCAAGCACGTCTGCTTCTTCTTCAGTCAGCTCATATGGGTTCTTAGGATCAAAGGTTGGAAAGTTTGTGTCATTTAGTGCATGCTCCACACCATCTACCCAGACCGTTCCCCGATCCAAGTCCATTGTCTCAAGCAAATTCCGATTGTCCATTTTAAATTCTGGCCGACGTTTTATAAGCTGACCCTCGACCTTGAACTGAATGATTGCAATGGCTTTTTGCATTCGAGAAAGAAGATCAATATCTTTTTCTTTAAAATCCGTTTGTTTTACCTTGGCTCTGATCTTATCCGAATATTCACCCTTGTACGTCTCAAGCGTAAAGCGAATAAGTGAGGACAGGTTAACGCCATACCCTTCTTCAAGGGTTTCCAGGTTACCATAACGCAAAGCAATTCTAAGCGTATTGGCTATACAGGCTTCTGACCCCGCTGCTGCGCCCATCCATAAGATATCATGGTTTCCCCACTGAATATCTACAGAATGATGTTCCATAAGCAGGTCCATAATCATGTGTGCCCCTGGCCCTCTGTCGTATATGTCTCCAATGATATGAAGTCTGTCTACCACCAGCTTTCGAATGACCTGTGCAATGGATATGATAAACTCATCGGCACACTCAATGTCTATAATACTGTTGATGATAGACTGGTAGTAGGTCTGCTTCATTTCACTGTTTTCTTTTTCATGGAAGAGTTCTTCAATAATATAGGCGAAACTTTGCGGTAAGGCCTTACGCACTTTTGAACGCGTATACTTGTAGCCTGCTGCTCTACAGAGCAAAATAAGCCTATAGATTGTAGACCGGTACCAAGCCTCCACGTCGATGTTACCTTCTTTGATAATTTCCAGTTTCTCTTTTGGATAATAAACAAGTGTTGCCATGCTCTTTTTTTCTTCAGCAGTCAGCAAGTCCCCAAAGGTGTCTTCAATCTTTCTTTTGACTACACCTGAAGCATTCCTCATAACGTGATCAAAAGCCTCGTACTCGCCATGAATATCCGTTAAGAAGTGCTCTGTGCCTTTTGGCAGGTTTATAATTGCGCTCAAGTTGATGATTTCCGTTGAAACCTCATCAATTGTAGGATACTGCTTGCTTAAGAGCTGTAAATATTTTAAATCATAAGTCTGACTCATATAATCGCCCCCGACTCCATGTTCAGTAAGGTTAGTTTTTAGTAAAGGTTTACCTCGAATCCCGCTACATAGCCTAGCGTGGCCTCCTCATATAGAGTAACAAATCTTTTCAAAAAATACAGTACGAACGCATGAAAAAAATATTATTTTTTTGTTCGACCTAAAAGTGACCGGGATTGACATTTCCACTTAAAAAGTATAATCTCAGTAAGGTTGGTTTCTTTCATATTTAATAAAAGGATGATCATTTCATGTCAAATAAAAATTTCAGTTTTAATGAACAAGTAAAAAGAAGAAGAACCTTTGCAATTATTTCGCACCCGGATGCGGGTAAAACCACACTGACAGAGAAATTTCTACTGTACGGGGGTGCCATTCGTGAAGCAGGTTCTGTTAAATCCAGAAGGTCATCGAAGCATGCCGTTTCTGACTGGATGGAGATAGAAAAGCAAAGAGGTATTTCTGTTACCTCTTCTGTACTTCAGTTTGAGTACGATGACTACTGTATCAATATTCTCGATACGCCAGGTCACCAGGACTTCTCTGAAGATACTTACCGTACGCTTATGGCTGCCGATAGTGCCGTTATGGTTATTGACTGCGCTAAAGGTGTCGAACCTCAAACTAAAAAGCTTTTCCATGTATGTAAAATGCGTGGCATTCCAATATTTACATTTATCAATAAGATGGATAGATCCGGTAAGGACCCATTTGAATTGATGGAAGATATTGAAACTGTACTTGGTATCAATTCTTACCCAATCAACTGGCCAGTTGGTACAGACGGCAAGTTCAAGGGGGTCTTTAACAGACGCAGCAATCAAATTGAACTTTTCTCTGATGGAAAACACGGTTCGGCTGTTGCAAAATCAACAACAGGTGATGTAACAGATGAAAAGTTTTCTGAAATTCTCGGTTCAGAGATACATGAGCAAATCATGGAAGATATTGAACTGCTGGATGGCGCTGGGGACGATTTTGATATTAATCGTGTTCTTGATGGCGATTTGACACCTGTTTTCTTCGGGTCTGCTCTTACCAATTTCGGTGTTGAACCTTTCCTGAAGGCATTCCTTGAATTTACACCACCCCCATCACCGCGTGAAAGCAACTTAGGTGAAATCGATCCTGCATCTGAAAACTTCACGGGGTTTGTTTTTAAGATTCAGGCCAATATGGATAAGGCACACCGTGACCGTATTGCCTTTCTAAGAATATGCTCTGGTAAATTCGAAAAGGGCATGCAGGTAAATCATGTGCAGCGTGGTAAGAAAGTTCGTCTTTCACAACCGCAGCAGTTCATGGCTCAGGACAGAGTTATTGTAGAGAATGCATATCCTGGTGATATTATTGGTATCCACGATCCGGGTATTTTCAATATTGGGGATACGCTTTGCGCAGATGCTTCCAAACTAGAATACAAAGGTATTCCACAGTTTGCACCTGAACATTTTGCTAAGGTCTTTACAAAGAACGCCATGAAGCGCAAGCAGTTTGTAAAAGGGATTACTCAGCTTGCTGAGGAAGGCGCTATCCAGGTATTTAGAAGACCAAATATTGGCGTTGAAGAACTGATCATTGGCGTTGTTGGGGTACTGCAGTTTGAAGTTTTAGAATACCGACTAAAAAACGAATATGGTGTAGATGTTATTCGTGAGCAAATGCCATTTAGACACATTCGATGGATTGATGAATCATCTTGTGATGTTCAAAAGCTATCGCTACCTACCGATGCAATGCTTGTTGAATCAAGCAAAGAAAAACCGGTCATTCTGTATCAGCGTGAATGGTCACTCGGTCATATCAGAGACAGAAACGAAGGTATTGTGTTAAGCGATGTGTCATTGTAGTGCAACCTTCGGTTGCCCTGGTCGCTAGCCGCTTTATTTTGAATAGAACAGCACCGTGCAACCTTCGGTTGCCCTGGTCGCTAGCCGCTTTATTTTGAATAGAACAGCACCGTGCAACCTTCGGTTGCCCTGGTCGCTAGCCGCTTTATTTTGAATAGAACAGCACCGTGCAACCTTCGGTTGCCCTGGTCGCTAGCCGCTTTATTTTGAATAGAACAGCACCGTGCAACCTTCGGTTGCCCTGGTCGCTAGCTGCTTTATTTTGAATAGAACAGCACCGTGCAACCTTCGGTTGCCCTGGTCGCTAGCCGCGCCCAATAGTTTTGAGATAAAAAGAATCCCCATTCGTGTGAACACGATGGGGATTCTTTTTATCTCAAAACTGCTGTTCTTTGTCTTTATCACATGTCAAACATTTCGCGCACTTCTTTTTCATCTAGTTTGGTAATGAAGGTTTCACCTGGCTTTACAACTTTATCGATAAGTTGGCGTTTGCGTTCTTGGAGTTTAACAATTTTTTCTTCTATTGTGCCCCGGGTAACGAGCTTCATAACATGCACATTTTTTGTTTGTCCAATACGGTACGCTCTGTCACTGGCTTGATCTTCAACTGCTGGATTCCACCATGGATCGAAGTGGATAACTGTGTCTGCGCCTGTCAAATTCAGTCCTGAACCACCGGCTTTTAGAGAAATCAGAAATACATCGCCTTCTCCGCCGTTAAACACATCTACCATTTGTCCACGATCACGGGCTTTTGTCTTTCCATCTAGGTAGTGGTAGCTGAGGTTCATTTGCTCTACCATTTCACGAATCAGGTTTAAGACACTTGTGAACTGGGAGAAAATCAAGGTTCTGTGACCACTTTCATTCAGTTCTTCAAGCAATTCACGAAGGGCTTCAAATTTACCGCTCGTTCCTTCATAATCATCTAAATACACAGCTGGATGTGAACAGATTTGTCTTAGACGTGTCAGCGCCGACAATATTTGCAGCTGCGAACCTGCAAATCCGTGTTCGGATATCTGCTTGTTGATTTCACCTCGAATACGGCTTACCGTTGCAGCATAAACACGCTTTTGTTCTTCAGACATTTCAATCACAATTTGACTTTCAATTTTTTCAGGGAGCTCTGGAAGTACATCCCGCTTAAGCCTTCTCAAAAGAAAGGGCTTTATAAGTGCACGCAGGGCTTCTCCTTTTTCAATATCTTGGTCTTTGGTAATTGGTTTTTCATACAGCTTTGCAAAGCTGTACCTCGAGCCTAAATGACCCGGTAGCACAAAGTCAAATATTGACCAAAACTCCCCTAAATGATTTTCCATCGGTGTGCCTGTCAGGGCAAATCGATTACTCGCAATAAGCTTTTTGGCACTTTGCGCCGCTTTAGAGGTCTCATTTTTTATGTGCTGTGCCTCATCCAGAATAATACTCGAAAAGACGATATCACCATATAAGTCTATATCACGTCGGAGTGTGGCGTATGATGTAATAAAAATTGAGTTGGCTTGTGATCCCTTAATAATGGCCTCGCGCTCAGGTCGTGACCCATGAACCACATTATAAGACAGCTCCGGTGTAAATTTTTCAATTTCTGATGCCCAGTTATATACCAGCGACGTTGGCGCTACAATCAGAGAAGGTCGACTCTCGCCTTCCTCTTTCTTGCTCAGCAAAAATGCAAGAATTTGAAGTGTCTTACCAAGGCCCATATCATCTGCTAAAATGCCACCCATTTTGAGTGAAGACAGGGTTCTCAGCCACTGATACCCAGTCGCCTGATAAGGTCTTAATATCTCTTCAAGCTTGCTTGGAACTGTAATATCAATAGACTGAGGATTCTTAAGGCGCATAGTCAGACGCTTAAAGCTGTCATTGCGTGAAACCCGTCTTTTTTCTTCTCGATCTAGGTGATAATCAATATAGTAAGCCGCACTTGCTGGCAACTTAATGTCCTCACCCATTTGCTTCGTCTTAACATCAAAATTTCGCATGAGGGAATGCATCATCTCAAAGGATGTATTTTCAAGCGAAATGAAACCGCCCTGCTTCATTTTATAGTACTTCTTCTTTTGCCTGTATGCTTTCAGTACTTGGCTAAGCTCTTTTTCAGATACACCTTCAATGGAAAAACTGTACTCTAAATAGTTTTCTGATTCATTGAGTTTGATGCTCTGATGTATTTTGGCTTCATTAACCACTCTTTTGTCTCTATATGCATTCGTTGCATAAAGGACGGACGTTTCTTTAAGCACTGGCGCAAACTCACTTAAGAAAATATACTCATTATGATCGCCTGTTACAGAGTAGCCCGTTTGTGTTCTTTTAAAAATACGGTGGTTGAACTGTTTGAGAAAATTGCGTTCCTCTGTTCGGTCCCTCAGCACAATGGTAGTGCTTTCTTTTTCATGCTCTTTGGAAGAAGCTTCACCAATGAACGGATCATAAATGTGTTCTCCATAAGCAAACTCAAGTTTAATATCAATGCCTGTTTCTCGATAATCTAAATAAACACGCTTTTCAAGGTTTCTTTTTACAATACGTTCAGAGAGTGCTTCAGATAAACGCACATGCCCGACACGTTTAAATACAGGATAAACTGCATTTATAACGTTTTCCATATAGGCAACTGGAAAATACAGTTCTGTATTGATGTGGAAAAGCTCATGAACGTGCTTTAATGCCATGCGCTTAGAAGGTTCTAGTACTATAATTGTCTGCTCTGAATCAAACAGCAGTGAAAATTCACGGTCAAGCACCTTGTATGGATAAGGCTCTGGCAACCTAATACACAGCTGATCTCCTACAATTTCATATAAGAATTCAAAGGCAGGAAGTGTTTCAGACACAATTGCAGGATACATGTTTTTATCATCACTGATAAAGAGATTATCTTTGTCAACGCACTCAATCAGTCGCTTGAATCGATTCGGTGCCAAACGAATGTACTTTCTGTCAAAGACATGTGAAGGCGGATCAGACTGATAGTTAAAACTCTGTGCAATACGCTCTTCTTCATAAATTTCTAGTAAAATTTGAATGACAGCCTGGTCTTGCTCTTTAAAAGTATGTCGCATTCCACTAAAATTGAAATTTTTCGAATATGAAATGACCGACCCATCATTTAAGGACTTAAGAAGCTCTCTAACGTCCTTAACAATATAAAGCCTTTCCATGCCAATACGCAGCGACATTGCCACAGAATACCCTTCAAGGGAAACGTGATCTCCAAATTCTAGCTGGAACTGAATATGAATGCATTCTTTTTCTTCGGGCTCCATATCCGTGTCCAGCATTTGAAGTATTTCTCTTGTCATCTGGTCTGATACTGTTTCTTGAATGATCCCGCTATTTAAATAATCCAGGTCACCGCTAGCCAGTTCACCTTCAGCCTTCTGGTTTTCTTTTTCTTGACGATCATACATTTTTAAAAGCGCAGCAATCCTATGTTCACATAGTCCGTCGCTATGTTCAGAATAACCACATGTACAAGTATGTTTTGCCAAAAATCCATCTAAATCAAAATCAAAGGTCACCTCGAAAATCTTCGAGTCTACAACCGTTGTATGTATTTGTTGCGTCAGCCAGCCACTCAATATGCCAACCGCTTTGTTTATATGAAGCTTCAGCGCTTTTTCCCAAACCGTTTCGGATGTGGCTTGCTGCTTTAGCTCAATTTTTGAAATATGATATAACATCATTACCTCCGATGGTCCCACGTGCATAGTCCCTATCCTTAATCATACTATAAGAGGACAAAAAATAACAGCCAATGCTGACGTATTGGCTGTTTTAAGCTACATTTTCTAAAAATCTTTGTTAATAATATTGTGATAATAGGAATGCGTTGGTGACACATCATAAATTGAGTTGCCTCCAATGTAGAAATGGTACAACTTAGTCATATAACGAACCGCTTCTATGCTTGTAATATTATTATATGCAATCGATAGGACTTCTAAATTGGTCAAGTCGCGAATCGGCATGATGTCGCGAATATTATTTCTGCTTAAATCTAGATGCTTAAGCGCATAGAGTTTGGATAGCGGCGTTACATCCGAAATGTTATTGTTCCAAAGCACAAGCTTGGTCAACTTGCTTTTACCGTTTAAAGGCCCTAAATCACTCACTGCATTATTGTGTATAGTCAGATCAGTCAACTCTTTTAAATTGCGGATGGGTTCAAGACTGCTAATTGCGTTTCTTGAGAGATCAAGTTTTTCTAAGTTCATACAAAATTCCAGTCCACCAATATCAGAGATTCCACTTGATGGGGCATAGAGCTCACGGAGATTTTTTACATCGTTTACAATCAATTCTCCCTGGGGCTTACCCACAGCTTGGCGAACCGCGTACTCTAAGTCTGCATCTGCAAATACAACCCTTTGACCATCACTTGTTGTATCCATTCTCTTAAGCGTATCCATTAAGGTGTTTATACGCACAGTAATGGCATCATATCTGCTAATGCTTGGTGCGTTATGCACCAGTGCATAAGCGGCCAGTATGTTGGACCGTGTCGGATAGGCTTCTGCATATTGTACAGCCCATAGAGCATTGTTGTATGTGTTCGTAAAAATATTATCTTCTGGATAAATATTCACCGTTGAATAAACCATAGCACTATAATAATTCGGATAGCTGTATATGCCGTTCTCTTTTTTCAGATAGAAATACTTAACACCCTTTTCCATCAATCCAGACTGGGCATTAAATTTGTCAATAAACACTGCAAATAGGATAAAATCCTGAGCCTCGCCTATATCAAGTTGTGCTAAGCCACTGAAGCCGCCTGACATATGACTGTTAATATAGTTCATTTCAGTATT
The DNA here is from genome assembly GCA_963676345.2 of uncultured Acidaminobacter sp. GTDB lineage: Bacteria > Bacillota > Clostridia > Peptostreptococcales > Acidaminobacteraceae. The sequence goes on along the minus strand of CAXXTS010000005.1, from coordinate 761,371 downwards.
TAAGAGTTTGGTCGCCAGTGTTAACCCAATTGTTTGAGCCGATGCCAAATCGGATACTTCGCTGACCTCATCAAGTAGGACCAAAGCTTCTTCAAAATCTTCACTGAGTGTGTAGGCATAAACAGCGTACTTACCTGGTGTTCCTCCTGAAGTTTGAACAGTGGTACTAATTACAGCTTCAGCTAAGCTGTTTATAACCGCATCAAGTCCATCTGTTGCATAGTCTGCAAAATAGCCAGCATTTTCATTAATAATATTTGCACCATCAATTACCAGTGAAGCGGCCACTGTAAAGTCAGATGGCTTAATACGCACAATGCTCTTAATATCCTTCTCGACATAGCCATATTGATCACGCAAGTCATCGATCAGTATCGAGGGCAGCATTGTATAGTTTAAGTCTGTAACATCATCGTAAGCACTGTTTTCAATGCGCATTATAATCTGATTATAATAAGTGTCCGCACCCGCATAGGATGGCTCTACAGATATCGCTGTTACTAAAGCCATTATTACAACCAAAAGTAATATGAATCCCCTTTTCATCTTACTCGCCTCCAAAATCCGCGCCCATATTATACTCTACAATATATTATTACCCTAAATATAACACTTTACCCTTGTTGACCTTGTCGCCAGTCGTATTCCATAAATATTCACAAATTCTTTATAGAGTATGACATTTAATGGTAATATAACCCTTTAAAAATATGCGCTTTAAAAGTATAATATACATAACTCATTTAGTGTATTTTAAACCAAATCAAAAGGAGTGTTGGGATGAAATTTGAAATAGATCATAACTATCACGGTTTTAAACTTAAAGAAAAATATCCTGTAAAAGAATTGGACGCAGTTGCTTATATATTTGAACACGAAAAAAGTGGCGCACGGCTTTTAAACCTTGAAACAGAAGATGACAACAAGGTCTTTTCAGCCGCATTTCGAACCCCGCCATCTGACAGTACAGGTGTACCCCACATTGTGGAACACTGTGTCCTATCCGGATCAAGAAAATATAAGACAAAAGAACCTTTTATGGATATGGTAAAAGGTTCGCTTAAAACATTCATAAACGCAATGACCTTCAGCGACAAGACCATCTATCCAGTAGCCAGCAGAAATGATCAAGACTTCTCTAACCTGATGGATGTATACCTTGACAGTGTCTTCTTCCCAATGCTGCATGAAAACCCTGAGATTTTCATGCAAGAGGGCTGGCACTACGATATACACGACAAAAATGATCCAATAACATGTACAGGTGTCGTTTACAACGAAATGCGTGGTGCTTACTCAACACCAGACGCTTTTTTAGATGATGTTATTGATGAGGCGCTTTATCCTGATACGTGCTACAAGTATTCATCGGGTGGTGATCCAGATGTTATACCACAGCTTACCTTAGAAGATTTTAGAGCATTTCACAAGACCTACTACCATCCATCAAATTGCTACCTCTATCTTTATGGTAATGGAGATTTAGATGCCTATTTGAAACATATTGATGCCCAGTATCTTTCACATTTTGATAAGCAAATAGTAGCTTCTGAAATCAAGGTACAAGCCCCTATTTCAAAACGTGTCACTAAAACAGCATATTACCCTGTAGCTCAGGACGAACGCTTAGACAACCGCGACTACCTTTCGCTAAGCTACAACCTGGCAAAAGTAACAGATCCGGTTGAATACTTAACCAGTCAAATTTTAAAGCATAGCCTTGTTACTTCGACGGCTGCGCCTATTAAAAAAGACCTGCTAGAAGCACAGCTTGGAGAAGAAATTACGGCAAGCACAACAGATGGGATTCACACGGGTGTGTCGATTATTGTTAAGAACTCGGATGCTGAAAAATCTGATCTTTTTATTGACACTGTTGAAAGCACGATGAAAGCACTTGTTAAAAATGGCATTGATAAAGACTTGCTGCGCGCTTCAGTTAATATTGTCGAGTATGACTTGAGAGAAGCTTCAAGATTCCCTACAAAGGGTATCATTTACCATATAAACTCCATGCAAAGTTGGTTATACAGCGATTCCCCTACACTCTATCTGCAATATGATGCGCTCTTAGAAGAAATTAGAAAACGTATTGATACGAATTATTTCGAAGCGTTTTTAGAAAACCGCTTCTTGAACAACCCGCATCAGGCACTTGTTGTACTTCGCCCCGACAAGGATATGGCTGAGCGTAAAGAAAAGGCCCTGGAAAAAGAGTTAGCTGACTATAAAGCCACACTTACGGATTCTGAAATCAAGACGCTTATTGAGGAAAATGCAGCCCTTAGAAAGAAACAACTTGAACCCGATTCAGAAGAAGCGCTGGCAACCATCCCTGCCTTGTCTGTAGCGGATGTGGACAAGCAAGCAGAGCGCATTCCACAAGAGGTGGAACATGTGCATGATGTAACACTCCTACATCATGACATATTTGCAAATAACATTGTTTATGTAGATTATATATTTAGCCTTGAGGGGCTGGACGTGGAAAAAATTCCATATGCCAATTTGATTTCGAGCTTACTGACAAAGTTAGATACAAAGGAACAGACCTATACGGATTTTAACAAGGAAATTTATAGACATACAGGTGGTATTACTGTTCAACCTGTTGTATATCCTGCAAGTGATAACGATCAATTCTTTTACCCTAAAATGGCACTGCGTACCAAAGCCATTGGAGATAATATCAATGCAGTCAACGGCATAATCAATGAACTCGTTACGAAGACAAAGGTCACCGACAAGTCTCGCATTCGCGATTTACTACAGGAATCAAAGTCCAAAATGGAAGCAAATTTCCAGCAAAATGGTCACTCACTCGCTGGAAGACGTTGTCAATCATACTACTCTCCAATCGCAAGATACTCAGAACTGCTTTATGGTCTGGATTATTACTGGTTCCTCAGTGACTTGCTTGCTGATTTTGACAAACGCGCTGATGGGCTTGTTGAAATCCTTGAGGATATCCTTACAAGCATATTTAACAAAAACGGTCTTATTATTAGTGTTACAGGGTCAAAAGATGATTACAGCAAAATTAAGAGTACGTTGTTCAAGCTCTTTGACGGCATGACTGATACGCCACTTAAAAAGGCAGATCTGAACCTGTCATACGAACAAATTAATGAAGGTATTACAGCTTCAGGGGGTGTTCAATATGTTGCTAAAGCATCCAATTACAGAAAATATGGGGTTGATTACAATGGGAATATTAATGTGCTGACCACCCTGCTTAACAGCGAATATCTTCACGATAGGGTACGGGCAAAGGGCGGTGCATACGGTTGTTCTATCTCTGCCAGCCATACGGGAAATATGACGGTTGCCTCCTACAGAGACCCGAACTTGAAGCAAACCATTGATGTATACGGGCAAATGGCTGATTTTATAGAGTCTCTTACCTTAAGTCAAGAGTCTATTGACAAATACATCATTGGCGCAATTAGCCGTCAAGATGCAGCACTTACGCCACATATGAAGGGACGCACAGCTACTGCTGACTATATTTCAGGCATCTCCTTTGAAGAAATTCAGCAGGAACGGGAAGACATTCTAGGTACCCACCTAGCAGATTTAAAGGCCTATGCACCCGTGCTGAGAAAATTAATGGATGACAACTATGTTTGCGTTCTCGGTAACGATACAAAGGTCAAGGAGCACAAGGATTTATTCAATCATGTCGTTCCATTAAAAAAATAGCATTAATCAGAATTCTCAAATTGAACAGAAAACAGCCTTCATCCATTTTTCCAATGGTTGAAGGCTGTTCTTTTGTTGTGATGAAATTCATCGTTGCATTTTGTCCACGCCATGGTAAATAAATCTTACCTGTAAAATCTGTTTCCGTTATAGTACCAATAATACGCACATCTCCAATATGCTCAAGATTCAGGATCATTTCTATCCTGTCTCCCTCTAAGGAGAAGTCCGTCGCTTCGACATTGCCAATCGTGTCTACGAGTCCCGTTTGATTGAACATATACTGCATTTCAACCTTTTTTTTATCAAATGTGAATGTTAACTCTGAAAGAGTCTTCCCAATATCCACATGACTTTCTCCCGTTTTAAAGCTTGCTACATATCCGCAATAAGATCCATTTACAGACTCACATAATTCACTGCTGCTCATACTGGATGCCTTGCCAGGTGTCGAGGCGCTTCCTACTTCATTCATCTGACAAGCAGCGAGCAATGTCGAAAAAAACAGAAGCAAAAACCATCTCTTTTTTTCAACTTTTCTTAGCATTTGTACACTCCATTAACCAGTCGGTCGTAAAATTGCCTTTGCAAAATGATTTGCTCAGGATCATGCGTCGGCCAGTAAGTTCCTCCTGTGTATTTATGCCCAAATGTATTATAAGTAATCAATTATTCAATATGCTAAACCAAATATATACACGAAATTCTACTCTATTAAAGCATAAAAATTATAAATGTAAGCATGCCTTCATTCTTATTGAAACATCATAATATGCTTATAGCTGATGTTCTGACTTCAGGCATTTTCCAATGATTTTAACAGCTTTTTTATTCACCCATAGAGGGTCTTGATGCAGTTCAGAAGAAAATAGACCCATGCGCTCACCATCTTTTTTGAGCTTTCGCATTATTTTTTTCCCTTCATGCTCAAGTAAGTATATTTTACCATTTTGTATTTCATGCGTTTGCGCAATGGTAACAACATCGCCTTTATATATACGCAGCGCTTTCGCAGTATCATCTGATGCCTTCACGAAAATAATTTTATCCGCATGCACGCCCTCAATTTTCTTTGAAAGTATGGGTAAGTCTTTATGCCCTACTACAGAACCCGTTCTACAGTCCACAATTGAGTAGGTTTTAATTACGCCAGCAAGTGCGTCTGCCCATTGGCCTGTTGGATTAATATTACGTACACTTTCTTGTTGTTTTGACTTAATTGTTTTTTTAGCCTCTGTAGCTTTGGGCTTTGGCACATCTGCTTCCAATCTTTCAGTCTTCTCACCAAGAGACTTCAAAATTTTATCTGCAAATGCTTCTTTGATGATTTTCTTTCCAGATTCAATTTGAATAATATATCCAACAGACAAGCCACATTTCTTTGCCAATTCCTTTTCTGTAATGCCTGCTTTAATCCTTGCTTTTTTTATTTTTTCAGCTAGTCGATTCATGCTTATCACTCCTGTTGACTGTCTTCGTTTGTGTCGTTCGATTGTTTACAGAAAACGTTGGGGTTTCCTGATTTCTGAGTGGTAACTCTATTTCGTATTTTAACCCATTTTGAGGCGGTGTTTCAACTCGTATTTCACCATCCATTGTCTTAGTGACAACACTATGCACGATGGAAAGGCCAAGTCCCGTCCCCCCACTGTTGCGTTTAGTTGTATAAAAGGGTTCAAACATTTTGTCTCTTGTGTCTTTGTCAACACCTTTCCCATTGTCTTTATACTCAATAAAAACACGTTCTCTATTATTTCTAACCTGAATATCAATGGTTCCTTTTTTCTTGTCTTCAAAACCATGTACGATGGAGTTTATAGTCAAATTTCGAATTACCTGAGTGAGGGCAGCTGGGTCTACAACAATATTCAGTTCTTCTGGACAATCTATTGTATACTGGTGGGATGAACGCTTTAACTCAGGACTCATCGCTTCCATTTGCATGTTCAAATACTTGTGCAAATTTATTTTCCTCTCATTGATATGCACACGGTCGTTTGAGAGCATCTTAAAGCGATCTACAAGGTCAACAACTGAATCTATGTTGTTTTCAAGCATTTTCTGCATTGCAAGCTGATCCTCTAGATACTCGTAAAGGCATGATTTTGAAAGCGTGTTTTTATCAAGAGCTGTCTTGATTCTTAGTGTGTCAACTTTCAGGTTTGAATGCAGTGTTACACAAATTCCAATAGGCGTATTCAGTTCATGTGCCATAGAGGCAACCATACGCCCAAGTGAAGCCATCTTTTCAGATTCTATGAGTTTACTCTGCGTACGTTCAATAACTTCAACCTGTTCTTCTAAAATGGCATTCATTTCTTCAAGCTCAGCCTGTTTTTCTTCAAGGGAAAGCATAGATACCCTCAGATGCTGGTTTGTTGCATCTAAATCTATAGTACGCTCTTTAACCTTTTCTTCAAGATCATGGTTTAAAGTTTTCAGCTCAGCTGTTTGAATCTTAATAATATTTTGCGTCACCCCTATGACAAGTCCTGCAATAAGAAGTAGACCCAAGCCGCCTGAAAGAAGCGGCCATACCCAGCCTGGTGTTTGCTCTGAAACAGACCCCCCAAGCCAAAATGACAGTCTATCGTAGTAAAAGGAATTCTTATCAGCTTTCCACTTGTCTAAGTACTGATCTATCTGATCTGAATAGAGTTCCCCCTTCCCCTGCGGGAAAATAACATGCATATTTACAGGGTTAAGCTGTAATGGTGTTTTTTCTACTGCATACTTATTGGCATTCTGAACACCATAGGTTCTATTAATAATTATTGCTTCAAGTTTGTAGTCTTGCAGATCACTGAGCATATCTGACTTGCCATCATATTCTATGTAATTTGGTTCAATGCTAAATTGTTTGAGTGTATTTTTAAGGCCATCCTCACCAAGATAGTGAATATCGCCTTTCATTACGCCTATACGTGCATTTTGCAAATCTTGAAGCGTTTCAACGTTTGCCAGCTTATTTGTATAAATTTGCCCCCAATTAACAAAGAGTGAGGTCTCATTAAAGTCATATTGCTGGGCACGCTCACCAGAATAAGCAACACCAATCATCATGTCAACTTCAGAAGAGGCCACACCGCGCATGCCTTCTTCAAAGCTGTAAGGAACGTACTGCACTTCCCAGCCCTGCTCTGATGCGATTTCACTGAGCAAATCTACAATAAAGCCTTTTGCCTGACCCTCTTCATAGAACAAAAGTGGCTCATTGGGATAAACACCGACTTTTACTATATGCATTTCACTGTCTGCAATAGATGTGCCGGTTACTGAAAGTATAAATAACAGTATTGCAAACGATATTATGATTCTTTTCATAAGCCACCTCTTACCGTACACCTTATACTCAAAATATGTATCTTATTTTAGTATATACATAGTCTATCTCTACGTCCATATATTAACATTTCACTCCTATAGATTTTTATCCATTACACTGGAATTTATTCATGATAAAATGAAAATAGATATAATCCCGAGTCATTTAAACGGGCGTACTTAAGATTGAGAGGTTAAACTATGTATAATTCAGTTATTTTTGATTTAGACGGCACACTCCTAGATACAGTTGCCGATTTAGCATGCGCTACCAACCAAGTGCTTATAAAAAATGGCTTTGCTGAACGTCCCGAAGAGAATTACAACCATTATCTTGGTGGGGGTGTCTATAATTTAATTCGTCGTGCTCTCAAAGACCAACCGGATAACACCGCTCTATCTGATAAGGAAATTGAACAACGTCTGCCTGAACTGGTAGCCCAGCAAAAAGCACTCTATGCTGAACTTTGGGCTGTTTCCACAAAGCCTTATCCGCAAATCGAGACTATGCTTAATGATCTAAAATCGCGTGGTGCGCGCTTAGCAGTTGTTTCAAACAAGCCCCATGTATTTACCGTAGAAATGGTGCATCACTTTTTTGGAAAAGATATGTTTGATGCCGTTTTAGGACAAAAAAACGAACGACCTGCGAAACCAGAACCCGACATGCTTTATCATGTTATGGATTACCTAAAGCTTGATAAGAAACACGTCCTGTATGTCGGCGATACAGATACAGATATGCAAACCGCATTAAATGCTGATGTTGCAAGCATCGGTGTCAGTTGGGGATTTAGAAGCATTCAAGAGCTTCAAGAAAACCAGGCAAACTATATTGTACATAGGGCAATGGAAATTGTAGACGTTTATGCTGAGTCATTTTAGTTCGAACACTACCTTGCAACCTCTGGTTGCCCACGATAGCTAGTCGCGCCATATAAAATTAAAAAAGAGGCATCTATTTCGAATGTTATTCGAATAGGTGCCTCTTTCTAATTATGCATTGCTTTGTCTTTTACGGAAACCTCTAACTGTATTCGTACGAAGTTAGTCGGCTTAAATATGATTCTTTATTTACTTTCTAAGTCTTCAAGCATGGTTTTGTACTGATCTTTAAGCACTGGGTTATCAATGCTAAAGCCGTTATCTTCACGCATTTGTTTTAGCGCTTGATAACCAAGGGTCTCGTCTTCTTGAAGTTTTTGCTCAACGAGGTTTTTCACAATTTCGTCATGCATCTCTTCTAAAGGCTGTTTTTCTTCACCAGCTGTTTTTAGAATGATATGATATCCGAACTGTGTTTTTACAGGTTCTTTCGTAAAATCACCAACATCCAGCGCAAATGCGGCTTCTTCAAACTCAGGCACCATTGCACCTTTGCCAAAAGCCCCCAGTGCACCGCCTGCCATACCTGAGCCTGTATCATCTGAATATGTCATTGCAAGGTCTTCAAAAGTCTCTCCTGCTTCATAACGCCGGATTAGATCTTCAGCACGGGTTTTGGCTTCCTCCCACTGTACTTCAGTATCACCCTCTGGCTTAATCAGGATGTGGCTTGCTTCAATTTCAGGAGAATATTCATCATAGTATGTTTGAATTTCTGTATCCTCTAGAACATTGGCTTCTACATAATCAGAAATATAAGCATTTCTTTGCAGATTCAAATATAGAGCTTCTGTATAACCTGCTTCATCTTTAAACCCATTTTGTGCTAGAGCTTTTTCAAACTCTTCACCATAGTATTCTTTAATAGCTGAAAGATTTTCTTCAACCGCTGCTGTCATATCATCATCAACAGGTTGAACGACATCCAGAATGCCTTTGTCAACCATTTCAAGCATCATAGAAAGCCCTGATTGAGAAACCAGCTTGTCATAGAATGCATCCTGCATTAACTCACCTTGTGAGTAAGATGCAATTTTAGCTGATGTATTCGTTGTTTCAGAGGTACTGCATCCTGCAACTGCTGCAGATATCAGTACGGCTGTCAATAGTCCCGCTATGCGTTTTTTTCTGTGCATTTTGTCTCCTCCAATAATTGTTGTCTGTACTTTACAAAGTATAACAGAAAAATATGTATAAACTATGTCATCAATTTATCGAGGTCATGAACGAACACTTCCTAAGACTCCGTATACATTGACCTAAGTGTCTTTTTCATAATTTTACCCGTCGCATTTTTGGGCAGTTCATCAATGACAAAAATCTTTTTGGGAAGTTTAAATGAAGCAAGTCGTTCCTTCAAATTTGCCTTTAATGCCTGAATTTCAATTTCGATACCGTCTTCAACAGCGATATATGCAATAGTTACTTCACCGCGCTTTTTATCAGGCACGCCGATGACTGAAGCTTCTTTCACACCTGGATACTGATAAAGCATTTCTTCAATTTCTCTAGGGTATACATTGAGACCATTTACAATAACGATATCCTTGATTCTGTCTACAATGCTTGCATATCCATCTTCATCAATAAAGGCAACGTCTCCGGTATGGAGCCAGTTGTTTTGTATTGTCTTCTCAGTAACTTCAGGCAGGTTAATATAGCCCTTCATGACATTAGGTCCCTTAACAAGAAGTTCACCACGTTCACCTGGTGCTGCTAAGGTACCATCATCTTTAAGGACTTTAATTTCTATATTTGGAAGGGGTGTGCCAATTGATCCTGCTTTTACACGACTGAGCGGATTAATTGTAACAACAGGCGATGCCTCTGACAGGCCATAACCTTCAAAAATACGCTTTTGCATTTTTTTCTGGAAATTCTCAAGAATCTCTACTGGTAGAGATGCCCCGCCAGATATAAAGGCACGAACAGACTCAAAGTTTTTAGCCTCCCCCAGTGCCAAATAATATGTGTACATTGTAGGCACACCACTTACCATCGTAACCTGCTTGTCCTCAATGGTTCTGATGACATCCTTAGGCATGAAGTTCTCAACAATGACAACCGAAGATGCAGATTTTAGCGGTGCTAGAACACAAACTGTCCATGCAAAACTATGGAACATAGGCAAAACACAAAGGGATTTGTCCTTTGCATTCATGTCAAAGTGGTCTACAACACTTTGAGCATTACTAATCAAGTTACGGTGTGTTAGCATGGCACCTTTTGGCTGTCCAGTTGTACCAGATGTATAGATAATGGTTGTAACATCATCTTCATGTCTATCTAAATCCACTGGTTTTGCTCTTTCAAGCTCCATGATTTCGTCAATACACTCAGGGACAATAATTTGCGTGTAGGCATCTGGCAATTCCAGCGTCTTCATAGTAATAATATGCTTCATGCTTGCGTCTGAAGCAATGTACTCAACTTCTGCCCCTGTCAGCATTCTATTAAAAGGTACAACAACTGCCCCTAGACCAATTACAGCAAAATAAGCGTAAATAAACTCTGGGCTGTTTTTATAATAAAGACCAACATTGTCACCCGCTTTTACACCTTGCTTCAACAGATACGCTTGGAATTTTCCAATATGCTCATTAAGCATTTTATATGTCAATTCTTGTTTCCCATAGATGAGCGCTGTCTCTTGATCTGGACAAGCGGTTAAAATATCATTTAAAAACATAATTTCCCCCTAATAAGTAAAATGTGGTATTAGTACCTAGTACTATTTTATCATCAAAGTGCGTCTTTTCATAGGATTTGTTTCATTAACACATTGTAAAGCACTGCATAAATAGAAACAGCTTCAAGAGTCTGCGCTAGACAGTCTCTCAAAGCTGTATTTGACAAAATTATATCTGCCTATTTCAATTTTTCAAGTGCTGCAACAACACGCTTTGAATGTGCATTCATTTTTTCAAGATGGCTTTCTGCCACCTCAATTTCTCCTTTATTATAGGCTTTTATTGCATGAATGGCTTCAATGTGCAGTTGCTCATGTGGGCTGTCGAGCTCTTTAACCACTTGAATTTTATTACTTTCTTCTGGTTTGTAGCTTTGTAGCCACTTGCCTAAGCGACAGCTCTTATGATCGGAAACATCTTTTTCTTCCAATTTTTCGAGTCCTAAAATCATATTGTGAACACGCCAGCACCACATAATATGATCCGTAATACACATCATCACTTCAACTGCTTCTTCGTGCTCAGTGTGCTTATCCCATGTCTGCACTCTAAATCCATCAATATTCTTACTTAAGTCATAAAGCCCCTTACCCGTATCGTGACAATATGATTCAAGCTCATGGCTGGTCTCAAGCAGTACGGTCATACTTGAAGCAACCTCTTGTGTCGCCGCTGTTTGCTCCTCAATATTTGCGCTGATACGCTCCATATTTTCACTAATTTCACCTACGGATGCGCCCATGTTAATAATGGACTTCTGAAGGTCTTCAAGCTGCTTTTTATTGCTTTCAAACTTGTCATCTGACATTTCGATTTTCTTAAATGTCGATTCAATATTACGATTAAGAGCACTTGTTGATGATTCAATGAATTCAACCGATTCCTTAGTCGTGTCAGCAAGTTTCTTAATTTCACTCGCAACAATTGCAAAGCCACGTCCAGCTTCACCAGCACGCGCAGCTTCAATAGAGGCATTGAGTGCCAATAAGTTGGTTTGATCTGCAATGCTTTTTATAATGTCCACCATTTCATTAATAGCAGCCATTTCTTTTTTAATTGTATGGGTGTCATCTACCATGGCTTTAAAATCAGCAGATGTTTGAAGTGTTTCCTCCATAAGCAGCTTGACTTCGCTCACACTTTTTTCAGAAAGCTTATAGGTTTCCTGAGAACGCTCTGCTGAATGCATGATCAAGTTTGATACCTCTTCAACAGAAACAGCGACTTCCTGGCTCGTGGAAGATACACCTTCTACAATTTCATTTTGATGTGAAACACCCTTTAACATGTCTCTGACATCCGTCATTTGGCTCAGATCAATCAGGAGTTCAAACAGCCATATAATTACATCGCTGGTATCCATATCTTCAGAGACCAGTACAGAATTTAAGGCATCTACTAGTTCCTTATTCCTGTTTTGGGTATGTTCAATCCGGTTTGCCTTCCCCAATTGAACCGCTCGCAACTGACTAAGTACCCAGCTTATGTCATCCTGTTTTAAATCAGGTTTCTCTTTTCGTTTAAAAAACATAGTCTATTCTCCCAAAATTATTAACTTATTTGAACACTTAACATTGCGATTTTCGTTAATTTATATATTAGCATAATCCAATAGACTCAAACACATTTACTTACATATAATAAAAAAACAGGACCGATGTTTTTTATATTATGGACTATTTTACTCCTGTATATCATTACTTTTAGACTACATGCGCCCTCCCCACAAATTGACCTTATACCACTGTATGGGCATGGCTGTAGTAATTCCGTATACTGAAGCCCTCATAAAGAATATGAACAGCATATTCTTTTAAAAACTCTTTTATTAGCATATGCTATTTAGAGCATGTAATGGGTATACTCCTATTAGTTGTTAAAACCATGTGCTATTCAACATAAGGAGGTTTGTTTATGTCTGTTTGTGAAAAACTAGACAATTGCGCATTTGTAGGCTGTTGTGATCAATATGAAAAAAGCACTGCTGCTAAGGGTTTTATTTCTATGTACTGCAAGGGCAGCAAAATGAACGCCTGTATACGAAAAAAGCTCGCGGGTGCTTATGGTAAGGAAATTGTTCCAAAGAATATGATGCCAAATGGCGCACCGCTCCCCGGAACAACACAAGCTGATTGGGATGAACACGCGCTTCATTTCAGACGCTACTTATAAAAATACACTATGTATCTCATAAAAACCTCCCAATCAACCGCTTCATTAAATCAGTGTTGAGTGGGAGGTTTTATTTTTCTGATTATATGTCTTAATCTCTAATCGTCTTTCTCATATACCAAATTCTTGATTGAAAATCACCAACTGATTCGTTTCGCTTGGTAATGCCATTGAAGGCGGGTTGTAGATACAGACCAAAGTTCATAAGTATTGATGCATCTACAGGATTTTCATAACCCGTAATCGTATATTCACAGTCTTCACAAAGTCCTTTTAAAGGCAGAACAGAGCTTTTTTCATTAGGTTGTGCCAGTACCTGATACCAAGCAACCAAGGCCTCTGTCTTATCTTTATTCACAACCATCCAGGCCGTTTGATTTCTATCACCTTCAAAAGGGCTTTTTAATCTGTAAAAATCGCCATGGTGGATCAAGCTTCGGTGCTTTTTAAAAAACTTTATTTGCGCTCCAATGGTTTCCTTTTCAAGCTCTGTCAATTTGGTCAGATCAAGTTCATAGCCAAAGGTTCCAAAGTATGCAACATCTGCCCGCATTTTGAGAGATGTCTTTCTAAGTACTTGGTGGTTTGGCGACGCAGAAACGTGCGACCCCATGGAACTCAGCGGATATCCCATACTGGTTCCATATTGTATTTTGAGTCTTTCGATTGCATCAGTATTGTCACTCGTCCATGCTTGCGGTGCATAATAAAGCATACCTAGGTCAAAACGCCCCCCGCCAGCTGCACAAGACTCAAAAATAATTTCTGGGTAACGCCGTGTAAGCCTTTCATATAAATCATATACACCTAATATATACCGGTGGTATAATTCATCCTGATGCTCAGGCGTTAAAGCCGCTGAATAGGCTTCAGTGATATTCCGATTCATATCCCATTTAATATATGACACTTTTGAATCGTCCAGCATTTTTATAATTTGATTGTATATGTGATCGACAACTTCAACCCTTGAATAGTCGAGAACATACTGATTTCGAGCATGTGAAGCACTTCTCAGTGGATCGTGAATCACCCAATCAGGGTGGGCTTTGTAAAGCTCTGAATTTTTACTGATCATCTCTGGTTCTATCCATATTCCAAAGGACAAGCCCATGTCATTTATACGTTCACTCAGTCTCTTTACGCCGCCAGGCAGTTTGTTTAAATTGGCCGTCCAGTCTCCCAAGCTTGATGTATCATCATTTCTATTTCCAAACCATCCATCATCTAGAACAAAGAGCTCTATTCCAAGCAACTTAGCTTCCTTAGCTAATTCCAGCAATTTGACTTCATCAAAATCAAAATATGTTGCTTCCCAGTTATTCACAAGTACTGGGCGCTCTTTTTCCTGCCAGCGTTTTGCAATAAGATGGTTCCTGTAAAAGTCATGCAACGTTCTGCTCAGTCCCCCCAGTCCTGCACCGCTGTAGGCAATCAACCCCTCTGGTGTACTAAAGGATTTACCACGCTCTAAAACCCAAGTGAAGTGATCCGGATGAATCCCTGCCTGGAATCTAAGCTGTTCATCAGAATTCGATTGAGCCTCAATTAGGAAATTCCCGCTGTAAACAAGTGTACCCGCTAGCGCTTCACCACTGTCTTCTCTTGTATCATCCCTTCTTAGAATTACAAAGGGATTGTGCTCAGAACCCGACGCGCCTCGCAGGCTTCCAATAGACTGAGTGCCACGCCTAAGGCTTGACTCAACCAAATGCCGTTCGCGTACCCAGTCACCCGAATACTGCATCCAAGTATAGTTATTGTCCATAAAATCAAATGAAAAACTCATCATTCGATTGATTCGCATTTTTTCGTTTGAATAGTTTGTAATTTCGGCACTGCGCGCGAGCACGCCATAGTTTTTAAATATTGTAAATTTCAGTTCAAGCTCAGCTTGTATCACGTCATCTGCCAGTTTTATAATAAGCGTTTGTGCATCCGAAGCATGATCAGACCATGTAGAAGGCAAGCCATTCAACTTTGGTTTTCCAGCGATTATTTCATGGCTATGATACTTGAAATCAAGGATTCTGCTTCCTGTTGACAGGGTTATGTCTATAGCTGGTGTTCTAAAATCTGTCCGTCCAAAACTCGGGTATACCTGACGTTCCAAGTTTAAAGAAAATGCCATATCACCTTCTTTTAAATAAGCCGTTAAGCCCCTATTTTGATCAGCTCTAAAATAAGATGGCATTAAAGCCCCAGTTAGCGGTTTTCCAAAATAGTAGTGACCCAGCTGTCCATTTTCAAGCACGCCAATTACATAGCTGACTTTCTCATTTTTCAGGTGAAATACTTTTGTCTTCTCATCAAAGCGAATCATAGATATGCCCTTTCTTTTTATACTACCCTTTCACTGCACCACCTAATGTAAGTGCCTTTTCAACCTGGTTGCTGAATAGTGTATAGACTAAGATAGTCGGCAAACTCGCAATTACCATAGTGGCACCCATTGCGCCCCAGTCTGTTGTAAACTGCCCTTGAAAGAACAGAATTCCAAGCGGAAGGGTTTTCAACTTCTGGTCAATAATAAGCACATTAGCCAGTATGAACTCATTCCAGGAGTTCAAGAATGTAAAGATTGTCAGTGTCGCAATTGCAGGTTTTACAGTTGGTACAATTATATAAAAGAATGCTTGAAATATGTTTGCCCCATCTATGCATGCTGCTTCTTCAAGTTCAACAGGAATGCCTACAAAGAAACCATAAAACACCATACTAGAAAAGGCTAGATTAAAGGCAGAATAAGGCAAAATAAGTGCCCAGTGCGACCCCATCAGGCCTAAGTCCTGAACAACACGGGCAACAGGTATGAGAACGGCCTGAACTGGAATAAACATCCCAAGGGCTACGAATGTGCGCGCAAAGGCTTTTCCCTTCCATCGCATCCTGCTTGTGGCATATGCAAACATCAGTGCGAGTAGAATTGTAATCGCCACGGTTGCAACTGCTACAATCAAACTGTTCATGAAATAAACCGGCACATCATATTGAGACCATGCCTTGATGTAATTTTCGATTCGGAGTACCTTTGGAAAACCATATGGATTGCTCACGAAAATTTCATCGTTATTTTTGAACGAATAAAAGAGCATCCATATTAATGGATATAAAGATATGGTTGCATATAACCACAGGAATAGTTGAAAGCCTAATCCTTTATAGCTTATTCGACGTCTGCTTATCTTTTTCAATTTTTACTTCCCTCCTACTGCATTCTCGGTCTTGAATATTCTATTAATTACAAGGATCGCCATCAGACATTCCAATACAAGAACCGAGGCTGCTGCAAGACCATATCCGAACTCACCACTTCTAAAAGCTGCCGAATACATCATATAAGTCAATGTGTACGTCGAGTTTCCAGGGCCGCCACCTGTCATAATGAACATTTCGGTAAAAGCCTTAATCCCACCGGTTATTGAAATGACAAGACAAAATTTGTACGTTTCAGCCAGTAGGGGAATGGTGATTTTTGAATGTGCTTGAACCGCACTGGCACCATCAATTTTGGCCGCCTCATAGTAAGATGTCGGTATAGACTTCACACCTGCTAGAATCAGGGCAAACTGGTAGCCCATCCATTGCCATGCATTTACGATTGCAATGGCATAAATGGCTGTTTTTCTGTCACTTAACCAGTTTTGAGCGAAATCAAGCCCCAAGGACTCCATCATGTTGTTCAAAAGCCCAGTATCCGCATTGTAAATGGAGAGCCAAAGCTGACATACGACCGTTACGGAAAGCACAACAGGTATAAAATATGCAATCCTGAAGAAATTACGCCCTTTGAGCTTGGTGTTAGAGACCGCTAAAGCTAGAACCGTTGCCATAAAAATTTGAAAAACCGTTATAATTGCAGCGAACTTAAAGCCATTCATATTCGCTATATAAAATACCTTATCATCTAGGAGTCGGATGTAATTTTCTATACCAATGAACTTTCCGGCTGAAAGTCCGTTCCAATTGTAAAAGCTTCTGTAAAACACTTGAACGATTGGATAAAAAACCATTACTGAAAATAAGACGAGGGTTGGAATTGTAAATATGGCAATTGCCCATTTATTCCCGAAGAATTTTTTCACAGCGTTTTTCCTTTCCTTCCTAAAAAGTGAATCCATCCTAAAAGGATGGATTGTGGTTGTTGACAAAGTCAACAATTTCTAGACTGGTGAAAACTTCGAAAGTCAAGGCGCGGATATAATCCGCTTCAGGAGCGTACTTTGCGTACGTAACTGGAGCGGATTACATCCAGCAACGCAGGATTTCGGAGTTTGTCAACAGTCTGAATCCATCCTAAAAGGATGGATTCATGTTGCCGATTAATCGACTTTACAGTTTACTTCTATTCCATTCTCTCAATGACTTTATCCAGTTCTTCAACAAACTCAGCTGGTGTATAGTCTGATGTGAGCAGGAACTGCGTCTGGTCTTCAATCGCTACTTTAAATTGAGGATTTGTAAGACCCCATGCAAACTTAGTCGTCGATGTCATGTTTGGAATTTCATCAGCAAGCTTTGCCATCATTTTCGGGAATGGCTTTTCAGGTGTCATGCCTTCAGGCACTTTAACTGCCAAAATTGGATTGGAACGCTTCATATATTTTGCTTCACAATATTTTTCTGAAATAAATGCAGCCACTTCAGCAGCCAGTTCTTTATGCTCTGAGTGTGGGCTTACAGCATAACCACCCGGTGCACCGCCACCGCTCATTGCAAACTTGTTGTCTTCATACCCTGGCATAACAGGATAATACATCCAGTCAACATTTTCTCCAAGCTTGTCGGTAGAGGCTTCTATCTCCCACTGTCCATTTAAAAACATTGCTGCTTTGCCTTCATAGAATAAAGACGCAGCCTGGTCATAGTTCAAGTTTGTTGCCCCTTCAGGGAACATGCCCGCTTCAACGAGTTCTTTAACTGTTTCAGCAGCCTTGACATAAGCAGATTCAGACGCCTTGCCCTTACCTAGGTCAAGCTTCGTTACACCCAAAGCTTCAAAACGCGTTGCAAAGACGTCATACAGTGCCATTGTAATCCACTTTTCTTTTGCGAAAATAGACATAGGAATTACATCGTTGCTATTAAAAATCTCTACAGCTTCAAGAAGTTCATCATACGTTTCAGGTACTTTCACATTATATTCATCAAAAATAGCTTTATTGTAATACCATACTACAAGTTCATTCCCTGCATAAGGAAATGCATAAATATGACCATCTTCGTTATAAACAATATTTTTTGCACTTGGTTGAATTCTATCAATGAATCCAGTGCTTTGTGCTGCACCATCTAATACCATAATGTTGCCTGACTCTTTAAATGTTTCAATTTGCGCTGCACCTACCTGGAAAATATCCGGCAGATTGCCCGTTGCTGCATAAGTCTGAAGCTTTTGACCATCATCTTGTGCCTGTATATCCAGTTCCAATTTTACATTTGGATAAGCCTTCGCCAATTCTTCAACTGCATAATCGTATGGAATTTTCGTGTCATCATCAGAATACTGTGCGTAAATACGCAGTGTAATCTCTTCATCTTCAGCCACAGTGGATTCCCCACTATTACTTGTTTGCTCAGGTTCCGCTTTTGAAGCGCATCCAGCAAGCGTGCCTGCCACCATCATTAATACAAGCAGCAATGATACAAACTTTTTCATTTTTCTCCCCCTTGTTGTATTCACAAACGTTTTCCTATTACACACTCAGTATAGATTTCGTAAGATGTAAAACAAATGGAATATTCAAAATTGATTTGTACTTTTCAAAAAAGCTTGTGTCCATTACCTAAATGAGCTCGGTGAGCTTCCGTAATACTTCTTGAAACATTTGCTAAAATACCCAGAATCACTATAGCCAACAGCTTCTGATATTGAAGATAGCTTGTACTCCGACTGCTGAATTAAAGTCTTTGCTTCTTCCATTCTAACTTTTGTAATATACTCAGTGAGGGTCATGCCCGCTTCTGACTTGAACATTTTTCGCAGATAGGTCTGGTTTACGAGTAACTCTCGCGATATATCTTCTGTGGAGAGGGTTCCCGATGCAAAATGCTGATCAATATAAGCTTTGGCCTTTTGGGCAATTTCCATAGCCTTTGTCTCTTGCCTTTCAACCATATGCTCAATAACGCGATCATAAGCACTCAGCAAAAATGCTTCCTTTACACTGTCCGCTCTTTCCTTAGACAAACTCTCATAAGGTCTGAAATCGTCTGATAGAATCCCATTTACATCTCGACCCGCTTGTACAATATAGGATAAAAGCAAACTCATGAGTCCCATATAAATAATATGCTTATATGCACTTGAGTATTTATTTCTTTCTGCTTCATGAAAAATACGCCTCAACAGTGTTAAGGCACGTTCTTTCTGATTGTGAGTCAACGCACTGAGTATCTGTTCATTAATTTCTGCTGAGTAAAAACCAAAAGAACGGATTTCTGCACTGACCGCCTCATACTTATAAATTTTGTCTAGTCCATTATCAAACCTTGAACCCAGTGCACTTACTGCTTCTAGGTAAGATGTTCTCAGTCCCTCAATGCCCTGTACCGGGGTTCCAATTCCTATGGAAATGTTCAGTGAGAGCCGCTCTTTCACCAATTTCATTAAATCTTCGAGTGCTTCTGTGTCTACCGGACTTTCAACACCTTTTGGCGAACCTGTAAAGGCAATGATCCGCCCTTCATAGTCTGTAAAGAAATCATGAACACCGTCAACATCAATTAAATCCATGTAAATTGTCCCAACTGCCTGCTTCCAGTTCATAGAGGTTTCTGTCTGACTCGTTACAGCGCCACTTTTTTCAGTCTCTATTTCTATGGCTGTTACTCTATAATTTAATGTCTGGTTCAAGCCATGCTGAACTTCTTTCGACCTTGATGCAAGCATGTGTTTTGCAGATGAATGTATCAGCTCTCTATACAGGTTTTCTCTTTGACGCGCTTCTAGATTCCGGTGTGCTTCTTGTTCTTCAATCGCTTTAATGATGTTATCTTGAAGTCCAAGCAAGGTAACGATCAGAGTCTCTTTTTCAAACGGTTTTAGAATATAATCTGCAACGCCTAGCTTTACAGCCCTTTGTGCATATTCAAACTCACTGTGTCCCGTAATCAGTACTACCGATGTATTCGGACTTTCTGTCTTGAGTTTTTCAGCAAGTGATAGGCCGTCCATATAGGGCATATTGATGTCCGATAAAACAATATCCGGATCATATTTTTGTACCAATTCAAGCGCTTCTTTTCCATTCTCTGCTACGGCACATATTTCAAATCCATAAGTCTGCCAGTCGACGGCTTCCCGTAAATACTCTTGGAAAACTGGCATATCATCGACAATCATGATCTTAATCATTTATTCTCCCTCCAGGCAATCTGATTTCAACTGTCGTGCTTTCTCTATGAACACTTGTCAAAATAAGGCCATATTTTTTCCCATAGAACAGCTGAAGCCTACTATTTACATTTTTAAGTCCAAAATGGTTTGTCATACTGAAACTTGAGACACGCTCCAGCTGATTATTTGTCATACCGACACCATTGTCCTTAACATAAATGGTATGCATACCCTCGGTCATTGCACCCCTAATTTCTATATGACCCCTTTCATTTTCAAGATATTTGATACCATGGTAAATTGCATTTTCAACGATGGGTTGCAGGGTTAATTTAGGTATATAGCCTTCTTCCACTTCATCAGGTACTTCTATTGTGTAAGTGAACATGTCTCCATACCGTATCTTTTGCAGTTCCAAATAGTCTTTTGTCAGTTCAAGTTCGTCCTTTATTGTGATTTGATCTGCCCCATCTGACAGAGACCGCCTATAGTAATCGGCCAGTCTCATAATGCTTCTCTGTGCTTTTTTATTTTGCCCCATTTGCGAAAGCTTCATGATAATATCTAGGCTGTTATATAAGAAATGAGGTTTAATTTGCTCCTGAATCAGAGCCATTTCATACTCTCTCTTTTTTCGTTCTTCTATCTCAACTTGGTCCAGCAGGGTTCTGATTTCTTCTGACATTCTGTTAAAGCTTCTAGCAAACAAACCTATTTCATCCTTTGTTTTCATCTTAAAACGAAAATCAAAATTCCCCCGTCCAAGTTCTTCAACACCTTGCTTTAGCTTGATAATTGGGCTTGTTATCAAATTGTTCAGCACAAGAGACATACTGATTTCAAGTGTAATAATCATAAATAGTAAAAGACCTGATAATATCAATAAGTTTGCTAAATCAGCTGTCAGTACATCCAGCTCGGCGACTGCAAAAAGAACCCACCCCAGATATGGAATATCTTCTTTTGCCACCATTTCTTTTACGGATGCATCTGAAGTAATCTGTGCAGATGACTGACCCCCTTCAATAAACGCAGCATATGCCGAATCTCTTACTTGGGTCATCAGCTTTGAAGATTCGCTTACTGACACACGCATGCCTTGTCTATTAATGATTTCATAGCGCTGAAGCTGGTTTACAAAAATATCAGAAATACACGACTCAGAAATGTTTATAATTAGGTAACCAATGGTTTCACCCGTATTGATATTCCATACTTTTTTGCCTAATGTAACAATGGGTACGTTCGGATTTTTGACTAAAAAATCTCTATAACTCATGTCAAACCAAATACTTTGCCCCGCCGTTTGCTCTAATTCTCGGATCATTTCAGAATTATATGCCTTAATTGCGTTCTTTTGCAGATCTACATCTGAGTAGTACAGCGTTGAGCGCCGGTCTAGAAACACGATTGAATCAATTTCCTTATAGATGAGTTTTGCATAGGCCAGTTCATTGGATATTAAATTATATAGTTTAACATCATCAGATAGCTTCCCCTCATATTCCGCTCGATTTACCAGATTATTGATGTTTATAGTCAGGTAGGTAGCTGCGCTTTCAGCCTCATTCAGAATCCCTTCTACCCGGTCTGAAATAAGCACACTGTTGTCTTCCATTGTTTCAAGGCTCCTATTTATGATGATGTTTTCATAGGAATGCATTGAAAAAAAAGCAAATACAATCATGGGCAGGATGGTCAGCGGTATGTACAAGTAACTCATTTTCTTATTTATTGAAAGATGCTTAAACCAGTTTATGCTCAGCATCTTCGCTCTTCTTAACATCATAATGTCCCCCCCGCTATTAGAATGGTCAGATTCCTCAATGAATTGTTTCAAATCTATTTTATCAAACATTTACTTGTTTAGTAAATGTTTTATTCGCTAATCATTTTCTGGTTTGGACCATGCGCGTCCCGCGTTTACATAAAAAAAAAGCATGCTGACAGCCTAGGGCTTGCCAACATGCTCTTTATTTCGTTTATACTTACAATTGATGCTCTTTTTAGGCTTCAATCAGCTTTAAAGAGGTGTCCTCACACATTTCTTTTGTTTGCAGGTTTACATGCTCCATTTCCATTTCTTTCTCAGGGGCATAACCACTCCAATAAGAGGGAACTTGGTGCACAAAGCCACACGTTTCACATTTATAAAATACTGTCTCCATTACAGCCTCCCTTCATATGCCTACAAATTCGTATCCTGCTTATTATACCTTATAGGAATGCGAATCAAAACCCAAATACATTGAATATACATGCTTAGCCGTCCAAAACTCTGATTAGTCTTCCATACTTTTTTTAATGATAGGTACTTCAAAACTCAACTTTGTATACTTGCCATGTTCAGACTCAATTTTGAGCTGGATATCATGGCCTTGAAGAATCTGCTTACTGATGTATAAACCCAAACCATAGCCCTTTTGGTTCTTTGAAGCCTCTGTTCTATAAAAAATATCTGTAATTTTTTCTATTTCCTCAGTCTGGATACCTTGACCCGAATCATACACTTCAAAATAAATACAACTTCTCCAGTTCTGAATGCTGAGCATAACCTTATCTGTAGGATTTGAATACTTTAAACTGTTATTGATTAAATTGATGAGAACACGATTCAAGTTCATCAGGTCAATATACACCCGACCTTGTCCCTGAACGCTATCCGCTGAAAAAGCATCTATTTTATAGTCAATCTTTCGTGACTCGCCTTTATAAAACTGGCTGATCTCAAAAACAATTTCATCAATAGCCTCTTTTACATCTATTGTTTGCTTACTCAGAACCCCCGGATCGCCTACCTCATATGCAAAATCAAGAACATTGTAAATGAGGTTTTCAAGGTCATTGGCACTCTTTACGATACCTGATTTAAACTTACTTTCCATTTCACGGTCAATAACTTCTCCACTTTCCAGACCACGCGCATAGCCTTTAATAAGGGTTAGAGGCGTACGTATATCATGGGAAAGGGTCGATATGAAATCCAAATTTCGATTATTAATTTCGTCAAGTTCTTCATACATGGTATCTATGTAAGTCTTAAGCTTCTTATTTTCGAGATCAAACTTCTTCGCACCACGTTCAAATACATCTTTGAAGCCCAGCATGGCTTTTCTGAAGTTGCTGATCTCTGCAGGTTCGTTTTGAGCCATACTGGTGTTTTTACCACCTTCCAGCCTTTCAAAGGGCAACTGGCTGAGCATGGTGTTTTTAAAAGATATTTCTTCCTCAATAATTTTATTGATTGTCTCCGTAATTTCGACAAGAGGCTTAGCGACAAGATCGGTAATGTAAATCCCCATGCCAACTGCAATCAGAACAAATACCACACCAATATTAAACATGGTATAGGACAAGTTACGAGACTTTCTGTAAATTTTATCGGACTCTAAATAAGAAATAATTCGCCAGTTGTTAAAATCCAAATGGCGCTCCATCACAATATTTTCAGTATCATCTATCTGTGCTAATACATAATTATCCTCCCCCTGAACGGTTTCAATATTGCCAAGTCCGAAATTGTCAAACTGCTTGGAAATCATATCCTTATTGGGATGCGAAACAATTTTGTCATAAGAATCGACAATGATGTATTTTTCTTCATCTGTACCTTCAAAATCTGATAGAAAATCTGAAAAGTAGGTTGCAAAAATAGCGATTCCCGTATACCCAAGAACATTCCCCTCCCTATCATAGGTTGGCGTTAGGGTAATCACGATTTGCGTCTGATCTGCCCGGCTTAAAATGATATCGCTTGTATTGGTCATCTTGTAATCAACGGCGTGCTTATAATACTGTCTGCCGTTAACATCCACGCCGACAGCTTCAGCCATTGCTGCTGAAACAATAATGCCATTATGATCAACAAGAAAGAGATCCATATAGACAGGTCGAACTGTATTCATCTGCGCCATTAAATCTGTCAGATAAACATCACTTTGTGCCTGTGTTATATCTCCAGTGAAGTAATCTTTAACAGCTTGTTCAAGACTTAATTTCTCTGTTTCAAGAACAATACTCTTAAAAAGTAAGCTGACATTTTCATTAGCCCTGCTCAACTGCGCTGTCATACGCATTTCTGCATCTTCATTCAACATTCTGCTCGACTGAGTATAAATAGCTTTTATAGAAATCAGAATCATTATAATCAATAGAATGCTAATCAAAAATGTAATCCTTCGTTTTAGCGACATAGGCACCACCTCTCCTGTTTATTTTAACGGACTTTTTAGAAAATGGGTAATCTTATCTGAATGTGACATGCCAGCATTTAAAAAGAAACCCGTTATAGACCACTTGGGCCAATAACGGGTCAAAAGTTGTTTTGAAATTAAACGATTAAATCAATACGTGAAACAGTTTGAAAATACTAGAGGAACAAGTGTCCTACCATCGCTGCTAAAATTAGAGAAAAAATGGTCCGTTCAATCCATACAATGATAATGTCCTTCACTGACAATGGAATTTCAGTAGACAAAATACATGGAATGGATGCTGAGAAAAAGAGCACCGCAGAAACAGATACCACACCGATAACATATTTTGCAAGCATTGCCGCTTCTTTCACAAGAAGTGCTGGCAGGAACATTTCAGCCACTTCAAGCGAACTCGCTTTAGCAACCAGCATTGAGTCAGGAATTTGAAGCAAGGCCGTAAATGGATAGAAAATGTAGCCAAGTACATCAAACACTGGCGTATACTTAGCTAGAACAAGTCCCAGAAGGCCAATAGATAGAATAGAAGGCAAGATTCCCATTGCCATTTTAAAGCCATCAACCAGGTTTTCAACTATATTTTTTGATAGGGACTGCGACTGGGCTGACGCTTTGAGACCATCATTGAAGGCATTGGCAAAGATGTTACCACTTCGAAGGTCTTCCTCTATCAACTCACCATGATAGTTTGTGTCCGGCTTTTTCGACAGCGGATAAACACGCACTGTCAAAGCTGTTACTGCAAATGTGATTATGAGCGTTGACCAGAAATAGAAATTCCACATTTCCATGAGCCCAAGCGTCTTGGCAACAATAATCATAAATGTCGCTGAAACCGTAGAAAAACCGGTTGCAATGATGGCCGCTTCCTTGGCTGTATACTTACCTTCTTTGTAAACACGATTTGTAATAAGCAGTCCTATTGAGTAGCTCCCTACGAAAGAGGCCACTGCATCGATGGCGCTTCTTCCTGGTGTTTTCCATATTGGCTTCATAACAGGCTGCATAATAACGCCTATAAATTCAAGTAGGCCGTATCCAACTAGAAAAGCAAGAAAGACCGCTCCTAGTGGCACAATCAGTCCTACTGGAATAACAAGCTTATTGTAGAGAAATGGAACCATGTCGGGTTCAAACAACCATGCTGGCCCAACATTAAAGACAGCCATAAAAGCGACACCTACACCAATGACTTTTGCAAGTGAAAAGAAAGTGGTCACAGCATCTTTGTTCCATGTCTTAGCATAGAACGGATAGGCCGCACCCAGTATAATTACAATCAGACCATAAAACGGCATGAGTGCGGGTGCAGAGCCTCTAACAAATGTAACTGCATGATCGAGTGGTATGGTTGACTTCTCGCCTAGCGTAATCGGAATAAAGAACATAAAAATTCCAATAGCGCTTAGACCAATAAACTTAACCCAGTCCACTGGACTTGCACGAAATGTTGCTTCTTGTGCCTGACGTTTTTCTGCAGGTTTTCCCATTTAGTCCTCCTTTGCCTCTGCTTATGGATTCACTTCGTGTTGACTCCATTCATCCATAATGCTTCCTAGTATAAAACGTGTCTATGATTACAGATTTATTATACTTGGCATTTTTACGAATTTTCTGATTATGGAAACATCTATATAAGCTTGTCATAAAACTGTTATGAAATGGGATGTATTACCAGTTATCATTCCATGTTAATCTGATAAAATAAGACCAGTAAGACTTAAGTAACGGAAAGGATTCTCTATGCCTAAGGTACTCATTGTAGATGATGACAAAAATATCGTGTCTATGATTTCTGATTTTATGCGCATACATAGTATTGATGTTATAACAGGCTATACTGGTGAGGAAGCGATTGAGTTTTCCAAAGACAGTACCATTGATTTAATTATTCTTGATGTGAATATGCATGATTGTGATGGTTTTGAAGCTTGCAAGATCATACGCAAAACCTCTAATGTACCCATAATCTTTTTAACGGCGAAGACATCACAAGCCGATAAAATTCTCGGTCTGGGTATTGGAGGAGACGACTATCTGACAAAGCCTTTTGACCCGCTTGAACTCGTTGCCAGGGTCAAGTCAAACATACGGCGAAGCGCTGTTTATGTCAGCGATCAAACCGATGATCCAGACCACATTACCATTGGATCATTGGTTATTAACCAAACTGCGCATAAAGTGACTAAAAGGGGCTCTATTATTGACTTGTCTTCTACAGAATATACACTTCTTCTATATTTAATACAGAATGCCAATCGTGTTTTGACCAGAAAAGAAATCCTGATCAATGTTTGGAACAGCGACATCTATACTGAAAATACTGTCAACACCTATATAATGCGTCTTCGTGAGAAAATTGAAGACAATAAAAATGAGCCGGACTACCTGATTACCATTCGTGGCGAGGGCTACTTATTTGAAGTTTAATAAGAGCATGACAGCACCATTTTGCATGTGATTATTCAGTGTATTCTATTCACTTTCTACTTTCAATGAACACCTATACAGACATTAAAATAAGGACTGAAAAGCTTGTACCACGAATACGTGATGCCGCTTTTCAGTCCTTCTATTATGCGCCTTCTATTACGCGTCAACTTAAAACAGATGGTGCTCAAATCTTTTATTGAACCTCGACCTTACTTGTATGGAAAGTAATTGTCGCAGGTGCAGACTCCAGTGAGAAGCCCATGGTTCCTGTAAATGTCGCGTCTGTCATTTTTCCATCAACACTTATTGGCCCAATAAAAGAACTGGATGTACTCATAACAACGTTGCCCGCCTCAATTTTGTAAGACTCAAAGGTAATGGTCCCACTGCTGTCAATTGTACCTGTTCCACTAATGGTGAACTGGGCTTCAGCGCCTGCTTCTTTAAATGTAAAAATAAGCGATGAATTACTCATGCCAATCGATTGGGTTCCACCACCATGGTGTACCTTCATCATGTAGCCTTTGTAAACACCTTGATTTTGAATTTTCTCAATATCCTCGGCCACCTCTTTAAGGGCTCTTGCTCGCAAATCATCTTCAAATCCCATTAAGAGCACTTGCATTTCATTTGTGAGGAATGGCCAGCGCTTGGCTTCGCCTTCATCTTGAGGTGTATTTTGGATTTGACTTTCTACCGCTTCAGTGACTTTCCGTGGTCCGGATGCTTCTGCCTGAATGGTTTCTTTAAAGGTTGACTTAAGCTGTTCTGGTACATTCTTAATTTCTTTTGCCGTTGTCTCAACTTCATGAACCACAGCTTGCGCTTTCTGACCAACTTCAGAGTTCATCATTTCATCTATGAGCTCTTGTTTATAAGCCTGAACCTCAGATTTTACATTAGAAGCAATATCAGTCATTGCATCATAGAGCTGTGTCATACTCTCTGGTATAATAGAACGCAGTTTTTCTGCACCTGCCGACTGGAGCATTTCACCTGCATTTGTTAGAATATCTGCATTATACAAACCTGATGCCTCAATTATAGACATGACTTTTTCAATGCCTGGCTTATCGCCATCAAAGGCACTCGCTACCGATTTAACAAGTCCCGCATACCCATTTAAAACGGTTTTCATGGCCCCTTCCGCTACATCTCCCATTGGTATATATTCGAGCGCCTTACCAAGTTTGGTCTCTATACCCGCCCTCAAATCTTCTGAGGCCTTTATGAGTGCCTTGGCGGCAGCACCCGGAGACCCCGTCACAATTTTCTTAATAGACTTCAGCTGTTGTTTATAGGCCTTT
Organism: uncultured Acidaminobacter sp.; assembly: GCA_963676345.2. Lineage (GTDB taxonomy): Bacteria > Bacillota > Clostridia > Peptostreptococcales > Acidaminobacteraceae. Next base: position 733,305 of record CAXXTS010000005.1, on the reverse strand, counting down.
GAGTCATCAATACCCACTGTGTACTTCAGTGTAGATACGATCCCCTTGGCAGTGCCATAAACTACATCTGCACTTTTACTCACAATGTCTGTGGTAACATCTACAGCACCCACTACGGTTTTCTTCACAATGCTCACAAGCGGCCCAACCAGGCTAAAGGCCTTGGATTCGGTTTTTCGCACCGTTTCCTGTGCCTTGTTCACCAGCTGAACAGCCTCTGAAGTCGCGTCTGCATAGGCAATTCCAAAGAGCCGTGTTGTAAACTGTGAATCGTCAGAATCCATATGCGCATCTGGAATTTCTAGTGCAAACTCTGATGTTTCTAAAATATGATTATAAAAGGCTTCTGAGGAAGCCACATAAAAATCGACTTGTTTATCTATCAAAGCCTTGTCAGCTTCTGACAACACATCTTCTGGAAAGGCTTCCTTGAGCATGGCTTTTGCCGCGTCAGAACTTTCCATGACCGCTTTCGCGGAAGCCAGTGCGAAGTACTCGTCTGACTCTTCTAATGACGCCATTTTGGACAAAATACTGCGTTTGCCATTAATGACAGCCTCATACTGGGCTACATTTTCATCCACTTGACTCAGTGCCAATTCTAACCCTGATAAATCCTGACTTGATTCAGTTTCTTCTAAATACTGCTGAAGTAAGATAGCATCTACAAGCAGCTGATTCAAGTAATCCACTGTATTCACAGAATAGAGAACCTGTGCATTTACTTTGAGTTCTTGATACCAGCTTGTCATATAAGAATCATCATAGGTCTTGTTCAATGATTCTATACTCAACTGGCTGTCAATGACCTCCGTCATATAGGCACCGTGCACAGCGTACATATCAGAAAAATACGGCGTTAGCGCCTGTACATCATGTGCATTCACCACATCAAGCAATTGTGCTTGCAATGCATCCACTGTTTCAAGAAGCACTTCAGTGTCTTCCTGAAGCTGAGTCCCTTCTGCTATAATTTCTTTTACCGTTTGACTGCGCGCTTCAACATAGCCCTTGTCTGAAAAGACATTACGCTGTGTCTCTGAAAAGTAAAATAGACTTTGAGAAAGCTGATCATTGAGGCTCATTCCTGACACAAATGCCTTTGCCTCTTTTTCAGAATCGAATGGACTTGTATCTAAACCACTGTAAGCCATAGCCTGTGAAAGTGCGTTCATAGATGCTTCTGACCCTGTTTGTGCATTTGTACTGTCCGCTTCCATATCTTGATTTTCTGTTCCTTGTGCTACACTTTGACTTTCAGTATCCGTTTCACCAGCAGCCGCTGGATCATCTTCAGGCGATGTCTGCGGTGGAGCAGGTCCACATCCTGCTAATGAAAAGCCAATCAGCATAACAATAAGCCCCCAAGACAACAGCTTTTTATACATAAGTCCTCCTCCTCATCGGTTTGCCGCCTCAAAATATCTCTATAACTCATAAATACCTTAAAGATGGGGATTCAAAACGAATAAGGGAAATTGCTTCAAGGACTTATTAGAGTTTTCGACCACTTCCATGAAGCTCAAAGGCAAGGTTGTCCCCTTTTTTTAGGACATAACCTGCCGCATCTTTAGAGAAACGCTGTGCAATTAACTCACCATACTGCGAGTCAAAACAAACCTGTTGAATACTGCCAAGGTGCTCCGTCCACTTTACTACACCTTTTTCACCACCACCTGATTTTAAAACGATATTTTCTGGGCGATACATTCGCGTTTGACCATCCTTGCTAATCATATTGCTTACCCCCATAAAATCCGCTACAAATCGGTTTGCTGGCTCATGATAGACTGTTTCAGGCGTACCAATCTGTTGAATGTGGCCTGAATCCATAACTACGATTCTATCAGCAATTGCCATAGCCTCTTCCTGATCATGGGTTACATAGAGTGTTGTAATGCCACTTTCTCTTTGCAGCATACGTATTTCACGACGCATTTTAACACGAAGCTTCTCATCCAAATTGCTGAGCGGTTCATCAAAAAGCAGAACATCTGGGCTGAGCACCAATGCCCTAGCCAGTGCAACACGCTGTTGCTGTCCGCCACTGAGCTCTTGAATTTTTCTATCTTCCATACCTTGTAAATGTACTTTTTCCAGGTATGCTTTCGCCTTTTTATTGGCCTCTTTACGATTTACACTTTTTGCATGGAGGCCATATGCAACATTCTCAAGGACGGTTAAATGCGGAAAAAGTGCATAACTTTGAAACACCATGGCTGTATTGCGCATTTGTGGTGTCCATCTGGTAATATCCTCTTGATTATAAAGAAGCGCCCCTTCCTGCATGGGCAAGAGGCCTGCAATAATCCTAAGGAGGGTTGTTTTACCACAACCCGATGGGCCAAGTAGGGCTACGAGTTCCCCAGAAGAGATTTCAAGATTTAATTTGTGAAGCGCATAAACCTGATCATATGTAAAAGTGATGTCTTTACAGTCTATTTTCACTTAATTTTCCTCCTTAGGGCATTTAAGTAGCCCGTCCCAACACTTGCTAGATGAAAGCAAAACAAAAGTATGCCCATCAAAAATGAAAGTGATAGGGACATGGCCGCAGCAATGCCAATTTCACTGCTTGTAATGATTTGAAATATTTGTTGAACCGCTACCTTGTTGCTTGGAAGCAGTAAAAATATAATCGCACCGAGTGTTGTCATTGTCGATGTGAAATTCTTGATGAACGCAATTTTAAATGCGGGTGCGAGCAGTGGCAAGTTCACAGTTAAAAGGGTTCTTAATCGTCCAGCTCCCAGTGTATAAGCGGCAAGCTCTATGCTGGGGTCCTGATGCTCAAGCAAACTCATACCCGCACGCAGCCCGACGTTCATGTAGCGGAAAATACATATAATATAAATGATTACGCCTGTTCCCAACAGTACAACCCTCGGCCCTGATTCCCAGTAAAACCGTCCAGCACCGAATAGAGGATACTTGAATGTTACCAAATAGCCAATACCAAAAAGAATGCCCGGTACCGCTGCGGGAAGTGTGCCCATTAGCTCAAGCAGTTTTACACTCCGATGTTTGTTGCGGTGTATTACATAGGCTGTTAAGTTGCCGAGGAGCGCACCAATTAGACTAACCCCCAGCGCCAGCTTAATACTGTTGATAAAAGGGGTCCATTCTCTGTCAGAGACCGATATGAAATGCTGTAGGGTAAGTGTGTAATCATGTCCCCAATTCTTTGTGAAAGCCCCTATTACAATGAACCCGTATTTGAGAAGGAGAACACCTTGAAAGAGCATGCAAAATCCGATCAGCCCATATCTTACATAGGGTTTTACATTCGGATACAGTAGTGCGTATTTTTGAATGTCCTTGCTAAAATACTTTTTCATTTTCAGTATGCGCCTTTGAAAGAGAAAGGCGATTAAGCACGGCAAAAGAAGGACTGCCCCTGAAATGGATGCGCCTTTCATATCGTAAAGCCCTGTAATTTGAATATATAAGTCTGAACTCAGTGTTTGGAAGGGCCCTCCAATAATCAGCGGTGTTCCAAAGTCTGCCATCGATGCTAAAAATATCAGCAGCATACCGCCAAGAATTTCAGGCTTTAGCACAGGGAGCGTTACCGTCGTAAAAATACGCCATTCTGAGGCACCGCTTGTACGCGCAGCCTCCTCATAGATGGTTTGCATGTTCCTTACGCCACTGCTTATAAAAAGATATCCAAGCGTCGTCAGTCCAATGACTTGCATGACAAAAACGCCCCAATAGCCAAAAGGACTGACAGTCAGTCCCAGCAAATCGTGCGTTATAAGTCCTCTTTTTCCAAAGAGCATGATAAATGAAATACTGCCTACAAATGGCGGATTTAGTAGAGGTGCTAATGCCATTACACGAAAAAAGCCCCTGCCTCGGAACTTGAAACGCCAAAGCGTTATGCTTAGCAGTGTTGCAATACCGGTTGCAACAATTGTTACAGGTATAGACAAGCCTAAACTGCTTTTCAAATAATCTAGTGCTCGTAAAAAGTAATAAATATCCGGTTCTTTGCCTTCACTGCCTGCACCATATAAAATGACTGCCATGACAGGAAGAAACGCACCATATATTGTTACAAGGATCAATATATGGTAAAGAAAAGCCGGCATAAATGCCGACTCTTTCATTCTTTTTATTGTTCTACGTGTTTTGACCATTCTTCTAAGATTCCTTCACGATTTTTAGCGTTGGCCTGAAAATCTGTTACAAACAGATTAAGCGTTGAAATATCTACAATACCTTCTGGTGTTTCAACATCTGTTCGTGCTACTGCCGCATTTCTAGAGTCTGCAATTGACTTCATTCCGCGCTTCGAAAGTACCCAGTCAATAAATACTCTAGATGCATCTTCATGTTTTGTACCCTTTACAATTGCAACCGGTTGAGGCCACCAGCCTGTCCCGTCCGCTGGGTAAACTAGGGCAATATGCGGGTTGTTGACTTCAAGTTCTCTATCACCATTACTCGCATTGATACCCACAATCGCTTCACCTGCAACAACATTCTTAGCAGGATCACTACCGCGTGCTGTAAAATAAGGCACTTGTTCAATTAGACCATCCAGATAAGCCCATCCATCTTCCTGACCTTTTGTTTCAAGAATCGCACTTACAACATTGTAAGCCGTTCCTGAAGATGCAGGATTTGACATGGATACTTCACCTTTAAGACCTTCTTGAAGCAAATCATCCCATGCTTCTGGCATTTTTAGACCTTTTTCTTCAATCAGCTCTGTATTGACAACCCAGTTCACAAGTGTCAGTGATGTACCGTGCCAATACCCAGCTTCATCTTTCATTTTTGCATCTAAGCTCTCCCCGCTTGGAGATTTGTATGGAATGAGCAAATCATTCTGTGCTGCGTCAATAAATGTATCTGCACCACCTGTAAACCACAGGTCAGCAATAGCAACACCCGAATCCGCTTCATTTGTAAGACGCTGAAGAATCTCTCCATTTTTCATTGTCAAGTGCTCCACACGAATGCCTGTATCTGCTTCAAATGCATCCAGCACAGGTCTAACTTTGTCCGTTACACCGTAAAGGTTCAGAGTCGTTCCTGACATGTCTTCAGTATAATACGCTGAAGACCATCCCTCGCCTTCGTAGATTGCCGGTTCAGTTTCACCTTCTGTCTGTACCGCTTCATTCTCCTGAATTTCAACTGCTGCTGGTTCTTCATTTGTTGCTACTGGCTCACCTGCACACCCAAACAGTGTGAGTGCCATTACAACACACAGCATACTTAAAATAAACTTTTTCATTCTCCCACTCCTCCTTAATATGTAATCAGAAAAAGTTTAACACAACGCATATACCCTGAATATGTTTATAAATACTTTGAATACTTAGCGGACGATTATCATTTATGTAAATAATCACCATTTATATGTTCTTTTGCCCTTGGGCTTTTAAAAACATGGGCAAACCTCTCTATATAGGGGTATGAGTAATACAGGAGGTGGGGCTATGAAACATACTCGTTATTTTAGATATTACAGCATGATGCTTATTATAAGCGCACTCTTAATCGCATTTAACACTTTTACTTTTTCAGATACGCGGGTCCCTGCATCGCTCGATACTGTAGAGAATGCCATTCGCAGCGGCCGCTTCACTACACTTACAGAAAGTTGGCTGCATGGCAGTATACAAGACACTCAGTCCCCTGAAATGTATCAGGCATACTACGATGCGCTCCTTCTGACGCGATCTGGTGAATACAGTAAGGCACTCGCCTCATATAATCAGGCTCTAAAACTGGCAAGAGAAAATCAAAACATAGAGCTTGAAAAATATGTACTCGAGAAATTAATGTCTTTGAATATACTATTTGAGAAACAGAGCACGTATCAAGAGTATGCTATGCGCCTTGAATCGATTGTGAATGATCCGTATGACCCAATCTATATTCAATCCATATATACTCTGGCCTACGCCCACTTTGTCTCTTACAGTGACGAAATTGCAATGAACTATTTAGATACACTTAGAACACTCAGCGAATTTGCGGACTATGATTTGGGACTGGCCCAGCACTATGCTTTAAGTGCTGACATTGCCTATAGTTACAAAAATTATGAAGAGGCTTTGCAGTTATACGAAAAAGCATACCAATATGCACTGACTGGCGACAGTACTTTGGCACTTCCCTACCCTGAATACATTCAAGTTAAAATCGCGGATACACTCAATGCACTGGATGACTCTGAAGAGGCCTATGAGACCCTAATAAATATTGATACCACTAGTCTTCCTTTTTCTCCAGCGCTACTCAGAAATTACCACTACATGTTGGCAGACACCTCAATTAATTTAATGTACTATGATGAGCCATCATGCATTTAGACGAGGTATCTGCATTTGATCTCTTCTTCCAAGATGTTAACGGCGCCTATTTATACCGCGACACCCTTTACTCGCTTTATGCATACGCCTATAACGGGCTTGGAGAGTATAAAAAAGCATCTGAGTATTTTGTCAAATACTTCGAATATGACGCCGAGTACTATTCTGCTGCAAACTATTCAGAAAGTGTCAGCGACCTATTTGACTATGAAACACGCGCATTAAAAGAAGAACTGCGCCTCAAATCAGAACTGAAAAAAAATGAAGAAAAGACCGTTGCGCTCCAAAAAAGAGGGCTCATTACAGCCGGACTACTTGTCATTGTTCTCATTATTTCAATCATTATACTCCTGCGTATGAATACCATACGCGAACGCATTAAGAAAAAACTCTATATTGAAACCATCACAGACCATATGACGCATATATACAACCGCAACCACATCATTGATCTGCTTGAACAAAACATTAGCAACCGTATGTGTGTCATATTGGCTGATATCGATAATTTTAAAGATATCAACGATACCCATGGTCACCTAATGGGTGATGAAGTCCTTATCAGAGTTGCACAGACGATTCAGCAATCCATCCGACCACAAGACCATATGGGCCGATATGGTGGCGAAGAATTTCTCATCTTGCTCAATGATGTAGATCTTGAAGCAGGTGCCGTGATTGCTGAGCGCATTCTCAGAACAGTTGAAGGGCTCGTCTGGGAGGATGGCATTAAAACCACACTGAGTATTGGTCTATTGCAAGGATATGATACACAGTCCGACGCGCTCCTTCATGAAGTGGATACCCTGATGTATGAAGCAAAGCGTTCTGGTAAGAATAAGGTTGTTTACTAATTTTAATCCGTTATAGCCCATAAGAAATCCGTTTTATCTCTTTGACTTACAAGTACTAAGTGGATATTTTTAACAATTTCATATTCAGTTACGCATCTTACTTCACAACACAAATTAGGCAGGTTCTTATGAACCTGTCTGAGCCTGTTGACAAGGTCAACGGTCTAGGTTTTTGAGAAATCGTCAAATTCGCGGAACATACACTTTCTAAAAAAAGAGGGCATTGCATTTTGCAACACCCTCTTTTCATACCTTATTTTGCATTTAAACGGTCAACCATTTCTGTTAAATCGATCGAATACTCTTTTTCAATATCAGAAATACGATCAAACAGATTCTGACATAGAAGACATGTACCAGCAGCTGAATCATATGCTCTGATAATACTTTCGCGTTCAGGATGATCTTCTACAATATCAAGAAGAGACATTAACTTGGTAATCATATAGACTCCTTTACTGTCTTAAAGCGCTTACTGATTTTTTCACCCATGTATCCACACTCAGCTACGTCCTGTTTTTGAATTGGATGATATTTCGAGTTAAAGTATACGCCTTTTTGTCATATATTTCTACCCTGAACGTTAAATGTCTTCCGGCTGCACATCATACACTAAGCGCTTTTTAAAGCATTAATGGCGATGCTGGTCCAAGTGGAAGATTCAGCATATACCAGCCTACCAGCTGTATAGACCAAATAACAAAGAATGCAATGGAATACGGTAGCATGTTGGCGATCAGTGTCCCCATGCCAATGTTCTTGTCATATTTCTTGGCAAATGCAACAAGGATTGCAAAGTATGGCAAGAGCGGTGTAATAACATTTGTAATCGAGTCACCAATTCTGTATGCCATTTGAGTCAGTGCCGGGTGGAAGCCGAGCAGCATGAACATTGGCACAAAAATCGGACTGAGTATTGCCCATTTTGCCGAGGCACTTCCGACAAATAAATTGATAAAAGAAGAAATAATAACAAACATAATCAGCAGTACAGGTGTTGGTGCCCCAAGACTCTTGAGGAAATCAGCTCCTTTTATTGCCATAATAATGCCCAGATTTGACCAGTTGAAGTAATTGATAAACTGTGCAATAACAAAAGCCAGTACAATATATGGACCCATTTCTGACATGGCTTCACCTAGCATTGCTGTAACGTCCTTATCGCTCTTAATTTTTCCAGAAACTTTACCATATGTGTAGCCGGGGATAAAAAATAAGAGTGTAATTAGAGCGACAAGTCCTTTCATAAGCGGTGAACTGAATGAAAGCAGAGATCCCGTTCCAGGCTCTCTGAGCAGTCCACTTTCAGGAATAGCCATAAGCAGACAGACCGCAAAGAAAGCTAGGGTTGCAATACCAGCTGCCTTCAGACCTTTAACCTCCTCCGGTGTCACTTCTTCCATTTTTTCAACTTCATAATCGCCAAGACCCATACGCGGCGCTACAATTTTTACAGTAACCCAAGTGGCCGTAAAAGTCAGTGTGAATGTAGAAAAAACAAGAAAATACCAGTTGCTTGCAGGGCTGACTATAAAGTTCGGATCAATCAGCTCTGAAGCCGATTGTGTAAAGCCTACAATAAGTACATCTAGTGAATTTACAAGAAGGTTGGCACTAAATCCGCCTGCTACCGCTGCGTATGCTGCCATCATGCCGACAATAGGATTCATGCCTACTGCTGCGAAGAGCATAGCTGCCAGTGGTGGCATAACGATAAAACCTGTATCCGCAGCGGCGTTTGCAAGAATAGATGTAAATATTACAATTGCTACGATTTTACCGCCTCGAACATTTCCAAGACTCTTTCGAAGCAGTGCTGAGAAAAAGCCTGTCTTTTCTGCAATACCAACGCCGAGGATGGTTACAAGAACCAGACCTAGCGGTGCAAAGGATGAAAAGTTTGATACGGCATTCATGAGCATTTTCTGAATGCCTTCCTTTGACAAGAGGTTAACAACTTTTACTGTTTCCCCCGAAAGCGGATGCACTGCAGAAACACCAGATATTGACCCTATAAATGATATGATAATTGCTGCTGCCGCTAGCCACACAAAGAGTGTCAGTGGCTCAGGCAACCTGTTGCCTACTCTTTCAATCCAGTTTAAAAACGCATCGATTCTCGTCGTTGGTTTTTGTGGACCCTCTTCCCTCTTCTTCTTAATAGGTGATACACTCATATGAACCCCTCCTTAAATTATTCTTTCAAGTATTTTAGTGCACATCTTGTGAGTACCGCTGATGCTTTACTCAAAATTGACTCATCTATATCAAAATACGGATTATGAAGCGCGCGTGTCAACCCTTTGCTTTCGTTATATGTTCCTACAACGAAAAATGAGCCCGGCACTTCCTGAAGAAAATATGAAAAATCTTCCCCACCCATTGTTGGGTCTGGCATTTCAACTACATTTTTCCTCCCCAAGAATTTCTGCAGCTGAATGCTTAACAATGTGCGTCATGTCCGTATCATTTATAACCGGCGGATAATAAGGAATGTATTCCAAATCATACGTTCCACCATTCGCTGAAACAATGCCCCCAATGATTTGTTCCATCATTTTTGGCATGTTCTCTCTTGTTTCAGGTAAAAGCGTACGTACTGTACCTGTTAGCTTTACTTCATTTGGAATGACATTATGGGCTGAACCCCCATGAAACTGTGTTACTGAAAGCACAGCTGAATCAACAGGGTTAATTTTTCTGCTGACAATGGTCTGAAGTGCTGAATACACTTGACACCCTATTGAAATCGGATCAATCGAGTTATGCGGCTCTGCACCGTGTCCGCCCTTTCCTCGAATATTCAAGTGAAACATATCTGGCGCTGCCATCATTGAATTGTATTTAACCCCAATTTTTCCCGCTTCAACACTTGGCCAAACGTGTGCTCCAATGGCTGCATCGACCTTTGGATTTTCGAGCACACCATCATCGATCATACGTTTTGCCCCACCTTGACCTTCTTCTGCAGGTTGGAATACAAATTTTATGGTCCCCTTGAATGTATCCCTCAGCTCACTGAGGATCATTGCTGAACCAAGAACCCAAGTGGTGTGTGCATCATGTCCGCAGGCGTGCATTTGTCCAGGGATCTGTGACTTATAAGGCACATCATTTAGTTCCTCCATCGCTAGACAGTCCATGTCAGCGCGAATAAGCAGTGTCTTACCTGCATCTGTCCCTTTTAAAATACCAACAACACCGGTTTCCCCTACGCCCGTTTGTACTTCAAGTCCCAACTGCTTAAGTTTATCTGCAACAAGCGCTGCGGTCTTATGCTCCTGCAATCCTAACTCAGGGTTTGCGTGAATTTCTCTACGAATTTTAACAAGTTCTTCTTGAATATGGTTGGCTTTAAGCTGAATTTGATCGTTCATGATTTCCTCCATGTTTGATATGAACATACTAAATTATTCGAATTTTCTATTGTTTCATATTCTAGCACCATAATTCATCACAAACTATGGTGTTAACCCCAAATATGTTTTGTATATTTTCGTGCTACTATGTATAATTATTAAAAACGAGGTGAGAAAATGACCATTTCATCTGAAAAACTGAATAGGATACTCAAGGCCAGCAACCTTCTAAATTCAACCAAGGATGTAGACTATATTCTGAACTTCCTGCTTCAAGAATGTATAGACCTTATTCCCGGCGGCGATACTGGAGTCATATTCCTTTTCAATGAATCTAAACAGCTGCTCGAACCCAAAGTAGCTGTAGGCTTTAACGATTCTATACACGAAGTCAACTTGAAACCTGGCGAATCTATGACAGGGGCAGCATTTGTATTAAAGAAAACCCTCTTTTTAGACACACCCGATCTAATCGCTCAATATATGTCCACCATACGCATGCAGAATCTGTCCAACATTTTGCCTGTAGATGATATTGGACTGGGTGCACTACAAGGGTCTATTTGTTGTCCGCTTATATCAAAAGACGACTGTATCGGGGTTGTTGTTATAGATAATTTCAAGGGTAAGGACCAGCTTGTGAATGCAGACGTCCCTGTACTTGAAGCCATTTCTGTTCAGGCAACCATTGCAATTATCAATGCACGTAATCATGAAAATGAAAAATTCCAGCGTAAAGCGCTGGAACGCAGTAATTTACTTCTTGAAGAAGAACGTAACAAATACGAATTTGCTACTAATATTCATAATCAGTTCACGGATATGGTCCTCAAAGGCAATAGCATCTCAGGTATCATTAATGCCGCATCAGAAATTCTTCAAAGACCCATTTACCATTTTGATGTCTTTTGTAATATTCAGCATCAATCAAAAGACAGCTACATGCTGGCCTTGAAATCTGAGAGAATCCAGAAATCACTGCTTTTTAGACCCTATTACCACACTTTAACGATCGATGACACCTTTCTCCACGCCTTCCCAATCATGGTTAACGGTGATCTACTCGGTTGGATATGTGTCCATGCTACAAGCCCTAGGCTTTCAGAAATCAATTTCATTGCTATGGAAAAAGCCACCACCACTATCGCACTTGAAATTCTAAAAAACTACGAACTCATTGATATGGAACAATCCATTAAAGGAGACTTTTTCGATGGGCTGATTTCCAATCAGAAGAGTGAGTACATTAGCAAAAGCGCACAGGAATACAACTTCGATTTTGAAAAAAGTCACCGCATTGGCATAATAGATTTTAAACAGCAGCTTCTTACAAAAGACCGAAAACGCCTTTTCAAACGCATTATGACCTATGCTTACCGTTCGTTTAATACAGCACTGCTTGAAAACTTTCCCGGTTCTGTTTCAGTTATTCGGCGCAACCGAATTATTCTTATTCTTGAAACAAGCCCCATAAACCAAAGATATCAACTCATAGACTTTTTGGAGTCTTCACTTGCGGTCCTAAGGCAGTCTGTTCTAAAACATACGGCAGCTGATGAAATTCGCATTGGCATCAGTGATATTATCACGCATACCACAGGGTTCAAAAAAGCCTTTGACCAAGCAGAATACGCGCTTAATCTGACGACGTCAATTAGGAAAGAAAAGCCCTATCTTTTTTTCGAGGATCTTGAAGTAAAGAGCCTGCTTATTCAAAACGAAAGAAGCACACTCGACACATTTCTAGAACGGGTTCTTGGCGCCCTTATCCAGTATGACCGAAAATCAAAGGGCGACTTTTTAGAGACACTACGCGTATATATTAGAAGCAATGGGAACTGGACCTATACAAAGGATCAGCTTCATATTCATGGAAATTCTCTCAATTACCGACTGGGACGTATTTCAGAAATACTTAAGCTGTCTCTTCAAGACTATTACGACCGTCTTAAAATACAGTTGGCACTCGAAATTATGGATTTGCAAAAGGATTAATTGCGCTTCTTAGATTCTAAGTAACCCAAAATAAGGCAAATAGGGCACCACCTGCTTTTATAAGATTAAAGAGCTCATGTTCTAAATCGATATCAAATCAAAATCGCTCTCGCTCAATTATTTTCATAAATGCTTCAACCGGTTTCGGATAAAGCATCTTTCCATTCTTAAGAATCATAAACATTTAACATCTCAACAATCTGTAAATCCTCATTGACCTTTTATAGATAAACTATGGGTATCATAAAACTAAGAAAGGTATTTAAAGGCATTTATTCAAACAGACTTCGAAAGGTATGATCCCATGAGTATACAATTTGAACACATAAAAAAGGACACACTAACGACCCGTACCTGGTCAGGCGGAACAACCACACAACTCGCGATATACCCTAAGGGGAGTGAGTATAGTAAACGCGACTTCAAATGGCGTGTCAGCTCTGCAACTGTAGAAACGGATGTATCGACCTTTACGTCTTTGCCTGGCATATTGCGCTATATTACGACCCTTTGCGGCACATTAAAACTTGAGCATAAAAACTACCACACCGTGACACTTGACCCATTTGAAGTTGACCGATTTGACGGCGCATGGGAAACCATAAGTTATGGGCAAGTTACGGACTTCAACTTAATGCTCAGTCGCGGTACGCAAGGTATACTTAGAACCAAACGTTTTTCAGGTCACTGCGCAGTTCAGTTCGAAGCGCTAACAGACCTGTCTTCCAAACGCACCTTGGGTATATATGCTGCCAATGCCCCACTTGAGGCCTCCTTTGATAAATGGTCTGCAACCCTTGAAACAGGTGAATTGCTGTTGCTGACTACAGATACAGATTTTAACGGGATTGATATTCATACACAAGCTGAACATGCAAGCATATGCATCATTGAAATACGCTTATAATCCTTATGGTGTTTTCTGTACTTAATCATTTGGCTTGTATACGCTTAATCAATTCAGCCTCTCCCAAAATAGAAATTATAAAAGACTCTGGTTGTGTAATCAAACCAGAGTCTTTTATAGTAAATATGACTTAAGTATTTTTGCGACTTAAAATGAGCATCCTCATCTTTTGATTCTATGTGCCAAGACTTATTAATCTACATAATCGAATATTTCAAACCCTGAAAATTCACCATTTTGAGCATAATCGATAATATAGAAGCCATACAGATACGTTTCCCCTGTCGGAAGCTCAATATAGTCTAGATAAGGTGCTTCTGCGATCGTAAACGGATCACTTGAAATTTCAATCTTCTCATAGGTATCACTGTCCAGCACTTCAAATATGGGTTCAACAACATCGCCCATTTCAAGTTCGAAAAAGTCCTTTTGAGCCATGATGCCTGCATCTTCAGAAACTGCCCAGGCACCAATAACCTCATAGTAGCCCCCTTCTTCAAAGGAATCATCGAAGGTCCACATGCCTACAATATCGCAGCGCTGTCCATTGATGTAAGCCGGAATATTATACATGTTATAGTCCGCTGTATCTTCAACCACATTCAAGCTTATAATATTTCCATTTAATGCAGTCCAGTAGCCAGAAAAATTATCTGTAACAACACCCGTATATGGGTCATAATTCACATTTGTGTCCATCCCCAGTGTCATGACTGCTGTCATATCTTCATCAAGGATAAGACCTAGGTAATTGTAAATGCTTGCAATGTTCATTGCATCTTCTTCAGCAATAACAACTGAGAAGACATCGCTCTCAATTTCCTGTGGCTCTCTGGTTTCAAATACTGCGGCGCGTGTATCACCTTCCATAATGCCACTGTAGCTTTCAAGGAAGCCTTCATAAGTATCAATACCGTTAATGGCGCTATAGGTTTCCAGGTTGTATCTCAAATTATCCTTGTCCCAATATGGGAAAAAGATTGAAAGTCCACCTGTAAACCCTCTTTTAGATCCTTCAACTTTATAGACTACAGCCTGATCCATTGCTGCGGTTAGCTCGTCAGCAAGTGCCTGCTGAGGACCTGTAATTTGTCTTGCAAAATCATAAAGATCAACCAGCTCTGTATATCCAGAAAAGAAATTATTACGGCCATAGGACTCAATGTTGTTTCGACTGTCTGATATGGCATTGAACGTGCTGATGTCATCCATATTGATTATAAAATCCACTGAGAGATTTTCAAGTGCAATAACCACATCATATATATAGGATAAGTCAATAACAGAAAGGGTTATCAGCTTTTCCTTACCATATTCTTCTGCTTGAAGTTTATAGGCATCAGCAATGACACGCCCCAGCTGGGCGCCATCCATTTGCGGGTTGGAAACCAGCTCTGAAAAAATGCCATTGTAGTTCCAGCCGTGGCCCGGTTCTTCTTCCTGAGAAGCCACCAGAAAATTGGCATATTGCCCCGCCATATCAGCAACTTCAACCGTTGCCATAAGACAGGCATCAAAACCAAGGACTTCGAATCGTACGCCTGTCTGATCATAAGCATCAGACAGCGCCTCTCGAATTTCTGCCATGCTTAGATAATCGCCATAGGCATCATCGCCTGAACCAAGCATAAAATTATCATCTGATCCGTATCCATAAAGCGGACCTCCGCCATGATTCCATAAGTCCAGTACATATTTTTCTGCAGGATAATTGTTAACTGACCATACGATGAAGTCTGTCAGTGTTTGTGAATCTCCTATATTTCTAAGTCCCAAATTAGATTGCAGTTCAAGCCCGTCTTTTTTGACGAGGTAACGCTGACTTTGGGATGGGTCAACAATGTCATTGTACCAAGACGCTGTTCCACCTGTTTCAACCACTATATTTACTTGATCAGACGATCCAACACTCGCCATTTCAGCTAAGTCTGTAGTTGCATAACCCGCCCCGGACTCAAGATTGGTTCCATTTAAAAACACCATGAAGGTATATGCCTTTTGTAAAGAAGCTAGACGCGGTGCGTCATCATTTCCCGCTGTCGGTTGTTCAATATCTATATCATCTGGTACTGAGTCACCCGAATGAGCATTGACTGCGACCGTATTTTCATCCTCGCCAATAAGTTTTAAATCAGACCCTACATCAACTGGTTCTGGGTCCGGTAAAAAGATTACCAGCATAATGAAGAGGAGGATTAGGACGCCAATACCCTTTAAAATCTTGCTGAGACATCCGCCCTTTTTCTTCACCTTGTCTTTTCTTTTTTTCTTGCGTCGCCTTTTGCTTTTCATACCGCTTGGTTCTTCGAATCCAGTCCCACCACTGCTTTGAACCTCTGGTTCAGCAGGCTCTGCGTACTTCGCACTCTTTTCATTGAACTCAGTTTTGTACTTTACCCTTTCATCATCTATGGTGCTTTCCGGTGCTTGCTGAATGGTTCCCTTCACCGCAGATCCGCAGTTTCCACAAAACTTTGAACCGGCTTCCAGCTTTTCCCCGCAATGCACACAGAATTTCATTTCCCCCATAACATCCCTCCATCTTTAGATTTCACTTCTCATTTTATCACATTTTTTTTATAATTATTAAATAAGGGTATCTATGGGATATTAAAAATAGGGAGGTCATATGAAAAGATTTTGTCCTGATTGTGGCAAAGAAATCAAAAAAGATGAATTTTACTGCAAAACCTGTCATCCTGATTTTGAAGAAATGCACACAGAAGAAGAACTCGCTCAAATCAAAGCGCAATACGAAAAAGGAAATAAACGAGGGTGTTTGCTTATTTTGGGCCTTGGGCTATTAACTGCACTCGTATTATTTGCCATCTACATCTATAGTGGCGAAGACGGCGTTTCCGCTGCTGTACTCAATATTGTGTTTATTATTATTAACATCGTACTCTTCAAGCTTAATAGACGCAGCCTGTCACTTGAAAGCAACTACTATACTCTAACCCTTAAAGACAGACCTTCTGAACCCGCTTATGAAATGCCCGTTCAGAGTAATGCCGCCAAAGAGACCCCTGATACACATGAACCCATAGCAAGATTTTGTTCAAATTGCGGGACGGCTCTTGAACCCAACTCCAAATTCTGCGGAAACTGCGGCACATCTATCCAACAATAAACTTTAAGGAGGCGATCGATTATGGGAGGAATCCTTTTTATAACGCTTGTTTTTATTGCGATTATTCAGTTCATACTTTATAAAAGGAAAATGTCTAAGTTCAGATACAGTGAAAATCAGGCAAAGATTCACGAACTGATGACAGCGCTTGATGCGCGTAAACAGCTTTATACGGACCCTGAAGGCAGAAACATTCTTATGCTTGCCTGTATGGAGCCCCATGGGGCCAAAAGAAAAGACACAAGCTTTCTCGATGTAGCTAAAAAAGCCATAACAACAGGCATTCGTGTTGACAGCAAGGCCCCATCAGATGGCAAGACTGCCCTGGCCTATGCAGTATCGCGCTCATACAGCACTGACTTAAGCAATTTTCTAATGGACTCGGGTGCCGATGTACTCAGTGAGGACAATGAGGGCAAAACACCCCTGCACCACGCTGCCATGCATACTGACTTGAAAACACTTAAATGTGTTGCAGATAAAGCCTATACCATTGATCCTGTAGACCACCAAGGCATGACCCCTCTGCTTTGCGCATCAGAAAGGATGCGTATTTTTGCTATAAGAGAACTGCTAGAACGCGGTGCCAATGTTAAACACAAGTCAAAATCCGGCGAAACTGCTTTTTCACTTGCTGACAAAAACAAGTCCAAGTATTACAAATACGGTGGAAACAGTGCCCGTCCTGATGAATACGGAAAACACAATCATGATATTGATGAAATGGTTCGTGAGCTTAACTGTCTTGAAAATGACCGTCGCTTTAAGCCACGAAAATACCGTCCACCAGCGTCAAATAGTGAAATCGGAGATGTGCCTGACTAACCCAATCCCTTAATATAGCCTTAGGGCTCAGTGGACTTTAGACACCTGCTTCCACTACATAAACATGAATACAAAATATACTTAGAGATTAAATTAGGAGAAGCCCTATGAAAAAAAAGAGAATCCTACCTATTTTAGCTGTACTGGCTGTCATCGTCATTGGTGTGTTCATTAAATCTCAGTCCACCGGGCAAATTATAGGCAACCCAGACTATGAGCCCAGTTTTAGAAATGTGAATAAGGATACATTTATAAGTGCGCTCAAAGACGATCTGAAGACGCTTGAACTGCCCGCTGAAGTTGAAGTGTCCAGTGCCGATAACTGGGACAGCAAGTTTATCTTAAACAAGAACTATACCGTTTTATATGACGAAGGCTATATTCAGTTTCTCTTTAAATCGCAAGACATTGACGCTGATTTTGATGAAATTCTCAAATATATTACAGCTTTTATAATGACACTTGACCAGCGTAGCCAGGAAGCTGTTTCAGAGGATATCAGGCAAGTTATGCACGTACCTGAGCCCGGTCAAGATATTAACTGGAAGGATTTATTTCTCTTTGGAGAAACCTTAAACATCCACTTTGACAGCGACACCGAAAACAATTACGAAGTTCATTTTGAAGACAATAGAATGTCTTATTGATTCAATGAATAGGCACAAAAGGCGTATCCACAACGAAAATGATTCGTTGGAATACGCCTTTTTTCTTAACAGATAATGAACTGCATAACACCTCAGCAAATCATTTCTTGCTTATGTTCTAAATGGTGTCACTGATTTTAAGAAATGCCTCGACTACTGCTGGGTCAAACTGTGTTCCAGCATGTGTCTCAAGTTCTAGAGTTGCTTCTTCACGTGTTATGGCACCTCGGTAGGGTCTATCAGAGACCATGGCTTCAAAAGCATCTGCAACCGAAATAATTCTTGAAATCCGTGGTATGTCTTCTCCACGCGTTCCCTTTGGATATCCTGAACCATCCCATCGCTCATGGTGGCTCAGTGCGTACTCAGCTAGATTTGAATAGGCATCGACAGACTTTAGAATCTGATAGCCAATTTCAGGATGCTTCATAACTTCAACATATTCAGCCTCAGTAAGCGCGCCGTCTTTATTAAGCACCGCTTCACTAATACCGATCTTGCCGATATCGTGCATAAGTGCCGCAATACGCAATTCGTTGATTTCCACCTCTGTCATCTTCAAGTGTTTACCAATTTTCTCACAAATGGCACTGACTTTTTCAGAGTGAATTTTTTCACGTTCATTTTTTCGATTCAGTGTTTCAAGAATCACTTTAATGGTTTTATTTCGCATACTTTGGCTCTCGACCAGCTTTTTGCGGTACATATGGTCTTCTGCCTTAATGAATACATCGGTCATGGTTTCTGAAGCAACAAGCTTCGTCTCCCAACCTATAGAAATGGAAAGCGGCACACTTTCAACCACATATTTTTTGGATTCACTCTGGATACGGTCTACAATGTTCTTGGTTTCTTCATTACTTGTATTTGGAAGCAGTACGACAAACTCGTCACCACCGATTCGTGCGATAATGTCATCTGCCCGGCAGACTTCTTCCAGTACAAGTGCAACAGATTTTAAAAGAGCGTCTCCTGCAATATGTCCAAAGGCATCATTGGTAAGCTTAAGTCCATTGACATCAAGCATAATTAATGAAATCGGCAAATTGCGTTCTGTATCCAGCCGCATCAATTCCTCTTCATAAAATCGCCTATTGTATAAACCTGTCAACTGATCATGGAAACTCAAATGCTCAATACGTTCAAGGTGCTCTTTGCTCTGTGTAACATCTCGAACAATAGCAAGCACAAGTTCTTCTGTAATTTTTACCAGCCGTGTCTCAAAGAACTGGTTCTGATCCATTATATCTATTTTATATTCAAACATTTGAACTTCGCCTGTTTTAAGCGTTGACTGAATTGCCCTGTTTGCTTTTTTTGCAATTTCAGGTGGCATCACATCATCCAGTGTTTTTCCAAGAAACTGGTCTCTCGGTATAAGGAGCACATCATCAGAACTCACCATGCAGTCAACAAATGCACCTTCGCTATTATAAATAAAAATCAAATCTGGAATAACATCCAGTACGGCGCGTATTTTTTGCTCACTGACTTCGAGTGCTTCATTGCTTTTCTTCATACGCACAAAATAATCTTGCATTTTATTTAGAATTTCATTTGTAATCGACCGAATCTCTAAGAAGGGATCATCTTTCGACGCTGCAAGTCTATAACCAATATCATCAGGAACAGAAATTTTCTCCATATCCCGACTCAGTTTAATCAAGGGTTTGATAATGTAACGCCTTTGCACCAACATCATCAGGCCAACAATTAACAATCCAAAGCCAATTGTCAGGCCTGCAATAATCTGCATCTGCTGTTTTGCGTTATAAAAATCTCTAAAAGGTGCATAATTACCAACGACCCAGCCTGTCTCACCGATCTCATTCCAAGCGAGAAAGCCCTTGTTCTCATCTTCACCAACGACATGAAGGCCTTCTTTGGTGTTTGCAAAGAAATCTTTATACTTCTGATTAAACTGGTCACGTACTTCCTGGTCTATAGAGAGACCTTCAACGTTGGTGTGCATAATCAGTTCTTTATTGCTGTTTAGAAAAAAAACAAAACTATGTTCAGATATTTTCTGTTTTCTGAGCATTCGTATGATCTCATCCAGCGAACTGTCTCCACCGATTACACCAAGCAGGTTTTCTGCCTGATCATAAACTGGCTTTGCAAAGGTCACAATCCAGTAGTCCTCAGACGCATTTAAATAAGGGGTGGTTGAGATAAACTCACCCTTTGACACGGCCTCTTTATACCAAGGTCGTTCTCTCAGGTCAAAGTCATTTGGCGGGACCCACCCGCTTCCGTTAATCATCTGGTTATCTGGCGTACCAAAATAGAGTGAATTATATGACGGTGTCTGATCCAACATAGACTCAAATAAACTGAGGCGCAACGGGTCATCCTCTGTCGCCAGCACTATATCCTCAAGTGTGTCAATGGCACAGACACCTCGAGTAAAATACTGGTCTATTTTAGAGGTCATATAATCCAGTTTAATACTTATTTTACTCTCTACTTCTTTCTGGACAGTATGGAGATAGTACTGATTTTGACCATACAAGCACCCGCCTACGACAAGTGCCAAAATAAATACAATGGCATAGATTCTCCTAAAATAAAGCTTCAACTCGTCCACCCCTCAACCCATTTAATACTTTCTGCCCCGCAAATAGCCTAGTTGGCCCTCAGTCAGATGTTTCACTAGGCCTCTTAATACGCCTTAACACTGGATAGATTGAAGTGGCGTAAGTACAACACCTTCCACCGATGATCCAAGTCCATTAACAAACTGAGCTGGATCTGCCTTAATTACATCAAATGTATCAAAATGCATGGGAATGACTTTCTTTGGCTTAACAAACTCAACAGCGCGTAGTGCATCTGTTATGTCCATTGTAAAATTGCCGCCGATTGGAAACATAGCTACATCAATCTCTTCGATTTCAAGCAGCTTCATATCCATGGTTAGTCCTGTATCGCCTGCATGATATATTTTCTTACCTTCAAGTTCGATCACAAAACCACTCGGATTGCCACCATATATAAGGCCAGACTCCGTTGGTATACCAGAGCCATGAAGGGCCGGTGTCATTTTAACACTTCCAAACGGGAAAGTAAATCTACCACCAATATGCATGGCGTGACATTTCACATCAAACTGGCTCAAATAGTTGACAATTTCAAAATTTGAAATGACCGTTGCACCGGACTGCTTTGCAATTTCAACTGCATCACCAATATGGTCGCCATGTCCATGTGTTATAAATATATAGTCTATATCTTTAAACCGATCTAAATCCCCTGCGTATTGAGGATTTGATAATAAAAATGGATCAATTAGGCATTTTGCTTTATCTGATTCAATATAGAATGATGCATGTCCTAAAAATTCAATTTTCATAATTGCCTCCTAGTCTTTTTTCAAACTGCTCTTTGTGTTATATTTTTTTGCATAGTCCAGAATGGCTTTTTTCAGCGCCTGCTCACCGAGTACAGAACAGTGTATCTTTTCTGAAGGCAGTCCACCTAAAGCATTTACAATATCTTCTTTGGTAATAAGATAGGCTTCCATAACAGGTTTACCTTTTGCAAGTATTGTAGTCATGCTACTGCTTGCAATAGCGCCACCACACCCTTGAACCCTAAATCTAACATCCTGAATAATTTGGTTTTCTACGCGCAGGGTTATTTCAAGATGATCTCCACACCCTGGATCACCAGCTAACCCTCTTCCATCAGCATTCTCAATTTTACCAACATTTTCTGGATATACAATCAAATCAAGCACTTTTTTATTGTACATATAAATCACACTCTTTCCATTATATTCAGCATATGCCATTTATCTATTATACGATTTGACCAAGTGTTGTCAATCCATTAACAGACTAAACTTTACAGTTCTGGCTTTCTTGCATATGAGAGTGCTTGATGCATGTCGTACGCCTTGTAAATTGTGCACTTTTAGTCTATATTATTATAAGTGAGGTGAAAAAATAGTGACTATTCTGATCGGCACAATCGTACTCTTTTTTGGTTTGTTTTTCCTAGCCCTAGGTATGCTCTTTATAAATTACGACCTATCCCCGCTAAAATTCATCGTTAAACCTGAAGATGTATTTAAAAGACCAGATTTTGGCCTTCGAATCATGCTACCGGGTTTAATCCTACTATTTTTAGCACAGGTCATATTTACTAAGTAAACGAAGCTTACCACTCTATATATTATAATATATATTTCCTATTAATACGTTAAAAAGACTGAACATCGGCAATATTTCCGAGATTCAGTCTCTTATTTCTAGGCATATGGTCTTGCAAAACTGTCTTTTTCACTTACACCATTTGCTGTATACTTCTTCTTCCAGTAAAATCGATTGGCTGCCCATGCAAAAATACGCATAATCCATTTGGATTTTTTCTTTTGCGTTTCCGGCATAGATAGGCTTTTGGTACGTGTCTGATCAAATTTTCCTGCCCTACCGTATTCAGCTCCAATACCGCGCACCTGTTCAAGAATTTGCAACCCATGTTTAGTATCTTCCTGATGGAACAAGTTGTCACATCCACCCTTTACAATGGCGCCTGTATAGGTCCACCCACGACGCTGGGCATACTTCTCCAAATACCTTTCAATAGGTCTTCCGTGTACTGCCTCTGGAAATCCATATTGAATCATAGTGCCAAAGTGTTTTTTTGCAAGGTCTATTTCCATAGCCTTAAGCAACAGTTCATGACACATTGCTGGCATGGCATATCCGTAGAGCGGAAAAGCCAAAATAATGTGATCATGTCCTTTCATTTGTTCAAGTAATTCAGTCATACTCATTTTTGACATTTGAACATAGCTTATACGAAAGTACTTTTCATTACGATTTTCCACACCTTCTATAAACCATTTGCACATCATATCTGTATTGCTTTTGGCCCGCTTTGGCGAACCGTTAATTATTAATAATTTCATTTTTTAGTACCTCCACGCCCTTCTGAGCAGAAACCAGCCTCGTACCGCCACCTGCCTGAGTCCGGTAAACTGCTTCGATTGCCTCTATGTCTTCAAGCGTATCTACGATAATAATTTGCTCTGCCAGCTTCTCATATCGGCTAACATGTTTCATTCGATCGCCCTCCAGTTTTAGATAAGGATGAATGAGCGGCAATGACCTGTCACTTACACGCTTCACCAATGGGGATACAAATCCAATCAGAACCGGTGTTGCCAAAACCACTTTGTCAGACTGTACATATGCCCGCAAAATCGTTTCCATGTCATCTCTTATCACACATTTCCCTGGTGTCTTCAGCCAGCAGTCATAACAACCTATACAGTCCTTTATGTTCAGGGTTCTTAACTGTATTTGTGTCACTTCGTGGTCATCTGTGTTAAGTGCCGCCGCAAGCCTGTTAATCTCTTCATCAAATGCTATGTGGCTATTATCTGGCGTACCACACAATATACTTATTTTCATTTATTATTCCTTTCTCTAGTCCGTTTAACATTGTGTCTGTTTCTACAGGCTTCACTGCAGTATTTTTCCCTTCGCGTACTGGCAAAGTAAAAGCCATCACAATGTGCACAGCGTTTTAAAATAACTTCTCCCTCAGTCAGAGCAAAGCCGTATATGGTTTGAATGGCTGTTTGGAGGGAATCAAACTCCCACGCAATTTGCGTCTTGTCTCCTTGAATGATCGTAAAGCCAATCTTTCTAGCCTGAAATGCATCTGCCATTATGGTTACAGGCTCTGTTAATGCATGTGCAGATTTTTTATAGATCTGAAGCTGATTGTAATGTGCACTAATCATTTTTGAAAATGACAAGATCCACTGTATATTTTCAGCATAAAAGCTTGAAAATATCAAATCCAATACGATTGGTCTTTTACCATAAAACTTAGGTGTATCCTCATATTTCGCAACGTAGGCGCGGTGTTTGTACATTTGTACTTCATAGGAACCCGGCTTTACAAATGGTGTAAACAAGCTGAGATAGGCCTTTTCATCCATTTTCACCTCATTTATGCCCAGCACATTGCCCTGCGAAATCAAAATAGTGCCGTCACCCACAATACTGTGGTTATAAGTACTTGAATTCATAAAGCCCAGTAAACCATATTTTGCAGCATACTGTTTTAAGCCTTCTAATATACCTTGCCATATTTTTTCGGTCTTACGCTTTCTATAGGCATTTAAATGCACTTCTTTCATTTCTTCTAGGTAACGTGTGTATGCGTCTCCCAATTTTAAGGTATCTATCAGCAGTGCTTCTGCAACCTCAAAGGGATTGTAAAGTTCAAATGATGAACCTTCTCTTGGGACAAGATAGGCATGTCCCTGTGCATTGTTTTCTATTTCATATGACTCAAACCGAATCCACTCAGTTGCATAGCGACCGCTCAGTCCAAGTCTTCTGTGCGACATTTTTTCCTCGGCTTGAGGATGCGCTTGGTATATTTCATCTATTCGCATATGTTTACTCCTTCGACTTTTCTCTAATCGAATTATATGTAATATAAAACGCGGTGTAAACTATTACATTCTGTATTTTGGATATTTATTTTATTTGCTGGCCTTTTTCAGACAGAAAGAGACCAGATCCACCATTCGTTGATGCACCCTAGCAGTAAACCGTTTGATGCTTCCTACGAGAGCGTCTTTTAGGAAAGCATTCAATTGTTTTTACCTTTGGTGACTGGCATCTCAAATGGCCTTCTGGCCCTTTTACTGTATCTCTTGTGTGACTTGTCTGCCTTCTGCAACTGGAAACTCAATGATAAATTCCGTACCTGCCTGTTCAGCACTTGAGCATTCAATAGTGCCTGCCAGTGTTTGTGTTACCAGATCATATACAATACTCATGCCCAGTCCGTTTCCGCCTGCATCGCGTTTGGTTGTGAAAAACGGATCATAAATATGCTCTAGGACATCAGTGGTCATGCCAACGCCATAATCTCTGTACCGGATTCGAATCCAGGCCTGTTCATTCTTAGAAATTTTTGAGGCTGTAATATCAATCATGCCACTGTCACGCCCCTCAAACCCGTGGAGTAGAGAATTCATAATCAAGTTAAGGGTCAGCTGATAAATTGCACCCGCATGAACCCATAATGAGATTTCCTCTTCACAGATAATACGTATTTCTACATTTTTCTTCTTCAGCTCTTGGCTCAAACTGCTCACGATTTCGCTTAAATACTGTCCTATATTTACATCGCGATAGGCTTCAGAAACTTGATCGATGGCAACACGCTTAAAACTTTTAATAAGTTCAGATGCTTTCTCCATCGTTTCAAGAAGCTGATCTGAGCTTGTCTGCAGATCAGCTACACCGCTCATAAATGCGTGCTTTCCTATACTCCCATCTTCAACTGCCTTCCCCATTTTATTTGAAATCGTTTTAATATGCGATGCCAGTGTAACCCCTATCCCAATAGGTGTATTGACTTCATGTGCCACACCTGCCACAAGTCTTCCAAGCGATGCCAGTTTTTCTGCTTCAAGCAGCTCCCTCTGGGCAGTTTCGATTTTAAAAGTCTGAAAGGATATTTGATACCGAAGTGCTGCCAAGTAAGCAATAAGCATAAAGAGCATAAAGAAGCTGATGTTAATTTCCAGTTTATGGTCTTGATAAAAATTTTTCGGTTGATTGATGATCACACTTTCTTTAGGCAATAAATCCACTGAGAGTCCATACCGTGTTAAAGCATTGTAATCAAACTTATACCGGTTAAAAGTGTTGTCTTCTATAAACCGCTCTTCTAAATATCCCTTTTGCAAATAGTCTGCCATCAGTTCGAC
Organism: uncultured Acidaminobacter sp.; assembly: GCA_963676345.2. Lineage (GTDB taxonomy): Bacteria > Bacillota > Clostridia > Peptostreptococcales > Acidaminobacteraceae. Next base: position 707,509 of record CAXXTS010000005.1, on the reverse strand, counting down.
CATTCGCGCGCCTTGGGTGTACCCTTCAATGAGTTTTCCGCCTACTGATCCCGTTGCGAATCCAAATGTAAACAAGCTATATACTGGTACACTTGAAGCCTCTGTAAGAAGAATGACTGGGTAGTCCAGTGCATGCACTGTGCCATCAATATCCACCGCATAAAATGCGTAAACAACAATGGCGTGTGCCGGATCAAGCGTTTTCACCTTATCTCGGATTTGGAAAATTGTCATCTCCTCAAAAATGTGTAAATTCATGTTCGGGAACTCATTACGCATTACATTCTTTACATCTGTTTTGGTAGACTTTCCAGTTATCGTATCTTCTACAACCAAATATACATCTTTAATTTCTGGGTTTTGTCGAATAGCTACTGCGACTGTATCTGCCATAGAATTTTTTTCTGAAACGCCATAAACAAGCTCTGTTTCTTCTAAACTTGGATATACGGAAAGTGTGTTTACCCCACAGAAAAATACAGGCGTTTGACCAAATAAATCATCTCTATATTGCATTAAAAAGCGCAAGGCATTATCATCTGCGCTCAAAATGACATCAAACTGATTTTTTTCATACTTCACACTGTACAAGTGTCGTAGTTCCTCAAAATAGGCAGGACTACTGATGTTTTTTGTATCCATATGTTCAATGCGCAAGTTGAAGCCCTCAAAATTTTCTTCAAGTGTTTCTTGAACACCCTTTATCAAATCTCTGCTCCATATATATCCATCGTGATATGAATTTATAAGCAGAATTTCCAGCGTTTTTTTCTGTGCAGCACTATATTCTGCTTCTGACCCATAAACAGGCATGAGCCCGACTAATAGAAGCAGTATGATAATTAGACATCCTTTTTTTAGCAGTTTAGTCATTGTGCCACACCCCATCTCAGACCTTTCATGCTCAATTTATACCCATTCAAACCACCATTGAACTGGAAAATAATGATGAATAATTTCCACGAATTTAACCGCCCAGTGCATCGTAACTGATTCAATGCTTACTACCTCATTGATAAAATATAGGTGTCATTAACATTTTCAACGTATTAGATAGAACCAGGTTTTCAACGAAATCAAGTCGAAGAGGCCCTTCAAATTGGTGAAAATAATGCCAGAAAAGACCCCCTAAAAGTTAGCTTTACTTGTAACTTTCAGGGGGCCTTACACTATTCACACAATCATTAATCTGTTTTCTTAAAGCTCAAATCGCATCATTGGATAGTCTTCATCACCCACACCACCCATAATTGGCTTTACTCCAGAATGTAAAAAAGTGCCGCGCACAACCGACGTATTGCCATATTTGAGACGCAAATGGTCAATCGTTTGATCTATCTTAGTCTGTTTTTCAATAGCCTCCGCCCCAATTAGCGGAAGCTGCTGGAAATCGCAAGCAGCTAGCCTTGAGACCCGCACACCCAAATGCCGGATTGGTCGGCCATCCCAGAGTTCATCAAAGAGGCATTTAACCTCGTCATAGATGCGCATGGTTGAATCCGTATTGTAAAACAGCCGTCTTTGATGAGACGCTCTATCAAGCTCCGAGCTTCTTATGCTTACTGAAACCAGTCCACAAAGTTTCCCGGTGTCTCTAAGGCGCATTGCCACCATTTCTGTCAGTGACAAAAGGTACAAGTAGGCACTCTCTTTGCTATCGATGTCCCTCGGCAGGGTGCTTGAATTTCCAATCCCCTTTACAGCGGCTACACCCGATTCATGAATAAGTGAATCTTCTATACCATTGGCATAATTCCAAATCATAAGACCAAACTTGCCCAGTTTATATTTGAGTAGTTCTGGATCTGTCTGAGCTAAATCTCCAACAGTCATAATGCCAATGCTCTTTAATTTCGGGGCTGTAGCGCGCCCAACGCCGAAGAGCTCCTCTACAGGCAGGGGCCACATTTTTTCTTTCATTTCTTCTGGAAAGAGCGTGTGTACCTTATTGGGCTTTTCAAACTCAGAGGCGACCTTAGCCAGAAGCTTATTTGTAGAAATGCCTATATTGACTGTAAAACCAAGTTCCTTTTTTTTTCGACTCTTTATTGTATAGGCAAGCTCTACAGGGTCGCCCCAGAGCTTGCCCAAATCTGTAAATTCTACAAAGCATTCATCAATACTAAAACGCTGTATGTCAGGTGAATACGTTTCTAGGAGATTCACTAGAGAACGACTGCTTTTAATATATAAGCTGTAATTAGGCGGAACCGCTGTCAATGTTGGACATTTCTGAAAGGCCTTAAAAAGCACCTCGCCTGTTTGGATGCCCACTGACTTAGCCAGCTGAGATTTTGCAAGCACAATGCCGCGTCGCTTCTCAGGATCTCCACCAACAACAGAAGGGATATTTCGCAAATCAATAGTTTCGCCGTGCTGCAGCCTATAAACCGCCTCCCATGACAAATACGCTGAGTTTACATCAATATGAAACACAACCCGCTTTTTCATAGGACACCTCTACATTTTAAAGAGATACCACTTGCAGGTATCACGTTCATATTTCAATTCAAAAATACGCTCTGCATTATCAATTACGGTTTGACACCGATACTTTATCATAATATTTCCCGCCAGTTTTTCAACTTCGAAGAGAATCACCCTGTCCACTTTTATTGTTGTTCTTTCACCCATATCGTCCTCGATTCTAAGACGCAATGGTCGAACTTGCCCAGTACGATCAAAGCTAGCAAGTACATCGACTTCCCTTGGACGCGTTCTCATGACCACCGACTCCTTTCTTAAACCGGGACAAACACCAAACTTTGGCGCAATACGCCATCCCACAGCTTTATTATAGCGCGAACGTGTGTTCGTTTTCAAGTTTTGATGTTTACGTGTGATTACGTATATTCTGCGGTTATACTTGTACGCCTATAAGAGACAGGAAGTAAAAAAACCGTGTCGTGACTAATATAGCAAGTCACGACACATCTAATCTGATACACAATTCATTTTTTCCTGTGAAGAGCCTGCATGTCTTCTAGTACATTTAACCATTTATCATCTATTGATCTAACATTGATTTCATTAGACCATATTCCAACGGTTTTATGTTGAGTGTTCTCATTTATACTTGTCTTGTACAAGTTATTCGAAGTAGCCTCTTCAAAAAATTGATATTCAATATTATCCATTTCTCCATAGTAAGTTCTCATGATATTTGCTGAGTCGCAAATAAATTGATGCGACTTCTCGAATTTTATAAGCTCAGCACCTTCAAGATTGAATTTTTCAGATGGTTTAAGATTATAGGATTCCAACGGATACAAGTCTCTAATTCTTTGAAAAAACGCAAAATACTCATAACTAAATTCCTGACTTATCTTAGGATCTTCGCTATGTTGAAAATCATAATCGCGCACTTGCTGAGCTATACTTTCAAGACTAATCATTGCTTTGGCATAGCTTGCAGAATACTCCTCAATATACACCATATCACTCTCAACAATATAGCCCTTAGTTTTTATGTAATCTAGAATTGCTTCTAGTGCAAACACGTCCTGTGCAACACTAGTCATACTGTAACTCAAGGAATTGTCTACATATGCCTCAGTTTTTTTTAGATGGCTATACTCAGGAATCAAACGCGTTGCGACTATCCCTATAATGATTACAATAATAAATAAATTTACGTTTTTTTTCACATGCTATCCCCCATTTTTATAAACTATGATAGCAAACATACTTATAAGCATAATTTAAATAACTCGTAACAGATGGATCAACTGTACAAGTTGCAATCAAATTAGCAAACTCGCCTTCGGAGTACATATATGCACTTCCTGAGTCAAAGAAAACACCTCTCGTAACCTTACCACTATACTTTTCCATTTGTTCATCAATAGAGTCTCCCAATAGCTTTGTTGAACCTTGTGTATAAGAATCAACATAATTCGATGTGGCAGCAGTCCAAACACTCGACATAAACCGCGATGGAAGAGTTAAACCAAGAAGTCCTAATACAGAACCACTATTTGTATTTCTCATATTAAAGCTAATGTCACGAGTATCTATAAAATTATTTTCCGATCCCCTAAGTTTACCAACAGCCATTTCGATTTCTTTGACCTTAAGCCCCCAGTCATAATACAATACAGTGACCTTATCAGATGATTCATCATATTCTAATTGAAAACCATCCCTATACTCTAGTTCGAATCCATATTCCCATTCATCATAGTCAAAATCATTAGTTAAATTGATGTCGAAAAGCGATATTTGCATTAAGTACTCATCCGATCCATTCTCTTTACTATATTTTGAGTAAAAGAATCTTTGACCAGAAGAACCATTATAGTTGTAATCATCCCAACATGTTATATTCGTGTATCAATTAGATAATATTCTACCATTACATATAGTGATAAACATATCCTATTTCACAATCAGCCTATTAGTTATCATAAATTGAACTCATTTATCTAAAGGGGCACATGCATTTGTAAATCTCTTTTTACTAGTACGTGAAGTAAATCGACTACTAATATACTCATATTTTTATCGTATCTTGATGTTTACGTGTATCCACAAACAAAAACAAACCCGCTTTTCGGATGGGGATATCCTAGAAGCGGGTCTGTTCTTGTTTGGTCTTTAATGAAATGCGCTGACGCCTGTAGGGTAGAGCCAGGCACTTCATGCATCTTGACTGCTAAAGGTAGTTCTTTGGTCGGTTTAGCAGGTCGGTGAAATAGTTATCACGAACTTTCACCACATGGCCTATGCGGGAATTTTCGTTTTATCGTAGCCTCTGAGTTCACAGAGGGCTATAATTAAGGCGTGCAGTCTGCTGCGTAGGGTTATGCAGACGTGCTAAGTGCCCAAATTTCTTCATCTCCAAGAACCTTGGCATCTTCACGTAGCAGGCCAATTCTTGATATGTTCAGTAAATGCTTATAAGTAAAGTTTTCAGAAATGGAATTGTTACCCCAACTGCCACAGCCAAGTGTTGTTGAAGGTGAAAATCCATTAAAGAAACTGCCACCAGCCGTTGTCGCTGACGGTGCATTTACAACCAGTCGTGATACTGAAAGGATCTCGCCGACTTTTTTGATGTTTTCAAGTTTATCTGAGTGGATAGCGGCACTGTGTCCGTTGCCTTCCATTTCAAGATTTGTCTTAGCGATTTGAACCGCTTCATCAAATGTGTTGTATTTAAACGTTACCATGACAGGACACATCTTCTCTTTGCAAAGAATATCTTGAGTGCCGATACCGTCTGCTTCCAGTAAAATCACACGTGTCCCTTCAGGGATTTCAACGCCAGCCATTTCAGCAATTTTAGCTGTAGACTGTCCAACGACATCTTTATTCATGTGTTCACCGCTGAAAATGGTGTTTCTAAACTTGCTTTTTTCTTCATCTGATGTCACCACATAAGCGCCATGATCAGCAAATGCTTTCATAACTGCATCAAAGTCATCTTCATGGGCAATAACCGATTGCTCGCCTGAGCAGATAATGCCATTATCGAAGGTTCTTCCATCAATAATTTTTTGTGCTGCTGCATTAAAATCGATATCACGATCAACAATAACCTGTACATTACCGGCGCCAACGCCATATGCAGGTTTGCCGCTTGAGTAAGCCGCCTTAACCATGCCCATGCCACCCGTTGCTACTACAACGTCTGCCAGCTGCATCAGTTCGTTGGTTTTGTCTATGGATGGTTCTTCAATAATTTGAATCAGACCTTCTGGTGCACCCAGCACACCAATACGTGCATTGATAAGCTCAACCGTTTTTGCACTGCAGGCCTTAGCTCTTGGATGCGGTGCTACAACAATTGAATTTCTGCCCTTTACAGCAAACATAGCATTACACATAGGTGTTACAATTGGATTGGTCGTAGGTGTTACCGCGCCAACAACACCAATTGGTTTTGCAATTTCAACAATATTTGTCACAGGATCACGGTAAATTTCTCCTACTGACTTTTTATCTCTCAGGTCATTCCAAATAACCTTTGCCTTACCCATATTTTTTGCAACTTTGTGGTCGTAAACGCCCATGCCTGTTTCTTCAATGGCCATTTTAGCCAGCATTTCTGCGTTGTCATAAACGACTTTTCCAATTTCTCTTACAATCTCATCAACTTGAGATTGTGAAAAAGCTTCGAACTGTTTTTGTGCTTGTCTGGATTTTTGAATCATTTCAGTTAACATGGTATTACCTCCGTCACCTTAATAGAGTCTTGTATAGATGCCTTGGATGTCTTCACGCGAAAACGGCACATAGTTATTCGCTAGCAGTCGCTGTTGCCCCTCAAGAACACTTGTCGTAAAGGCCTCAATTTCTGAGTGTTTCATGCCATAAGTGTTCAGCTTATTTTTCGAGAGCAGCTGACCGAGGATATGTTCCAATTTTTCATATACATTCTGCTGATCCACCTCAAGAATGTCTGATAAGAGTGCATTGACACCTTTGATTCTGCCTTCTGGGTCTTTTTGGTTATATAACTTAAATACTTCTGTAAAGAACTGATAATTTGCTTCACCATGCGGTACATGGTACATGCCACCAAGTGGATAAGATAAGGCATGAACAGCACCAACACCTGCATTTCCAAATGCAATGCCAGCCAAGTTACTTGCCATAGCCATATCTTCAAGACGTTCGAAGCGGTAGTCTTCACCCTTTTCAATGATGCCTTTGTAAATTTCCATAATGGTCTCAATGGCTTGTATGCTGAACATACGGGTGTATGTATTTGCTTTAGGCGATACATAAGCTTCAATCGCATGAATCAGTGCATCTATTGAGCTGTAAATATAGAATTTGTATGGCAGACCGCGAAGAAGCTCTGGAATGAGAACCGCATCATCTGGAATAAGCTGGTCAACAGCCAGTCCCATTTTGGTCTGCTTTGATTTTATCTCTGCAATTGTAATATTAGTCACTTCGCTGCCTGTACCGCAAGTCGTTGGAACAGCAACAAGTTCTTTTTCCTTAATCAGAGGAATTTTCTTTTCAAATGCGTCAACCACATTGTCTACATCTTTAAGCACCAATAGCTTAGCGATATCGAGTACAGTACCACCACCAATGGCGAATATCCTGTCAAAAGGCTTTCGCTTTGCTTCTGATAAAATGGCATTCATCATTTCATCTGATGGCTCGCCTGATCCAAAGGACTCCTGAATGATGAAATCCGCTTTTAAACCAAGGGGTTTCATGAAGGGTTCATATAGAAATCCATGTGTCAGAACCAAGTCACCCTCACCAATTTGAAAGTTTTTAGCAAATTCATCGAAAACCTCAAATTGATGAATCTTTGATCCCAATTTGAATAGTTGCATATGTTCGCCTCTTTCTATTTAAGGGGCTTTCCCCCTATTCTTACTTCATAATGTCATTTAAGCTTAGACAAATCTCTCGTTAAATGCTTGAATCAGTTCTTCTCTGAATTCTGGATGGGAAACACTGATAAGTGCCTCTGCACGCTGTTTAAGCGTTTTACCCTTTAGCTCAGCGGTTCCAAACTCTGTAACAATGTAATGTACATCGTTTCGTGTTGTCGTCACCGCACTGCCTTCATCAATGAAAGGGACAATTCGAGATACTTTTCCCCTTGATGCTGTTGAAGGAATGGCAATAATTGACTTGCCGCCTTTTGCCATACTGGCGCCACGCACGTAATCCACCTGACCGCCTACTCCACTAAACTGCTTCAGACCGATTGTTTCAGAAACGACCTGTCCCATCAAATCCACTTGTATACATGAGTTGATGGAAATAATATTTTCATTTTGCATAATAACAGCCGGATGATTGACATAATCAACCGGGTGGAGCTCCACTACCGGGTTGTTATCGACGAAATCGTAAAGTGCCTTGCTCCCCATCAGGAAGGTAGAAATCATTTTACCCGGATGGAGTGTCTTCTTGCTTCCGTTTACAACACCTGCTTCAACCAAGTCAAGAATACCGTCTGAAAACATCTCAGTGTGTATTCCAAGATCCTTTTTATCTTTTAGAAACATCAGAACTGCATCGGGAATTGCACCAATGCCAAGTTGCAGTGTCGAGCCGTTGTCAACAAGCTTTGCGCAGTTTTCGCCTATGGCCTTCTCAACCTCGCCAATCTTTGGTAGTGGAATTTCATAGAGTGCATTATTGGTTTCTACAATATAGTCAATATCTGATACATGTATAAAATTATCACCGCCGACTCTTGGCATTTGTGCATTCACTTCTGCGATAACAAGCTTTGCACATTCTGCCGCTGGTTTTGTATAATCGCTTGATAACCCAAAACTGCAAAGGCCCTCTTCGTTTGGTCTGCTGACCTGTATCAGGGCAACATCCACGGGCAGGCGTCCTTCTTTGAAAAGCCCAGGTACTTCATTGAAAAAACAAGGTGTGTAATCTGCCTGATTTCGTTCAATGGCCTTTCTTGAATTCCCCCCAACAAAGAGTGCATTATGACGAAAGTGGCCTTCCATATCTTCTGCTAAATAGCGCCCTTCACCTAAACACAGCATATGTACAATTTCAACATTTTCGTATTCTTCTTTTGCGTCTGTCATTGCTTTTAAAACATCAATCGGTGTAGAGGCCGCATGCCCAAGCACCATACGCGAATTTGAAGGAATAGCTTGTGCTGCCGCTTCGGCGCTTACCAATTTGCTCTGGTATATTTCTTTCCAGCTCACTTTGTCCTCCTTATTTTTACTTTTATTGTATATATTTACATTCAAAATTACAAAATTGCTGTATTTAAGTGCCACTTTAGTACTTTATTCACTCGCCTTATAGACCAGCATTTTTGAGGTTCTGATGGAAAAATGTATATCTATTTGACTTTAAGCAGCCGCTTGGCCATTTTCCACATACTTTCATCTACATCTGTTATCAGGCTCACCTTCTTAATTTCAGGGAGGTTCTCGAGGATGTTGGCCTCAACAACATCCTCGACCGTCATCTGCGCTGCACCACAAGTTCTACAGGCTCCAAGAAAACGGACCTTCACTTCGCCATTTTCAGCGGAGATAAGTTCAACATCTCCGCCATGACGTTGCAAGCTTTCTCTAACTTTTGTATCTAGTACACGCTGAACGCGCTCATCTATATTATTCATGATTGATCACTCGCTTGATTATTTCGTAATCTGCTATTGTTAATGCCACACTTATGTGGATTTAGAATCAAGCACTTATTGTGCCTTTGTGCTTGATACTTCTTGCGAAGCAGCCGTATCATCAATTTTGGCAATTGCTTTTGCAAGCTCTTTTTTGCCTTCAATGTTGCCCTGTCGCGCAATCATAATACGCTGTGCCTGTGGAGAACCAGCTCCATGCATGGATTCTGTTCTGTATCCTACAGCTGCTGTTCCAAGTGTCATATTCTCTACAAGGCGCAGAACACGCATTCTATGCTCTGTAGGCACATCGCTTTTTGCTTTAAAATATTTCTTAACATATGAACCAATCTCAGGATGGTTTAAATCCTGCTCAGAAGGCAGTGTAACCATAAGGCCACCCGCAATGTCTTCAGCAAGTCTTGAAATTTCATATGGCATTCTCGTTACATTCTGCTTACATACATTTGCTAGAAGCAGGTTGATCATGTAGTTGCCCGCTTCCATCTGCGTTCCTTCAGATGAGCATGCAATCCCACAGCTGTACAGTGTCTCATTTAGGTGTGTCATTTCAATCAGCTTATCTTTGATATGGCTTGCTTTTTTTACGCCATTGTATTCAGCAGCCAGTGCTGCTGCACCGATAAGTACATCGCCTACACCTACTTTACAGCCACCGTATGATTGTCTATGGTAACCTGCAAAGCGCTCTACCATCATGCCTGCAAAATCATGCTCTTTTTTTAGGAAGATACGGTCATTTGGAACAAATACATCTTCAAACACAACCAGCACTTCATGTCCACCGAATTGGCTGTTGCCCAAGTCGATATCTGCGCCTTCTTCCATTTTTCTTGCGTCACAGGACTGACGACCATAAATCATAAATACGCCTTCTGCATCGCTTGGTACTGCGAAACTTACAGCATAGTCCTTATCCTCTTCACGCATAGCAATAGTTGGCATGATTAGATGCTCGTGTGAATTCACCGCACCTGTTTGATGGGCTTTAGCGCCGCGTACGACAATACCATCTTCTCTTTCTTCGACAATACGCAGGTACATGTCTGGATCTTCCTGCTGTGAAGGTGCAAGTCCTCTATCGCCTTTAGGATCTGTCATGGCACCATCAACTACCAAGTCATTGTCCTGAACAAATTTCATGTAAGCTTTAAAATTCTCATGGTAGTTGGTACCATGTGCTTTATCTATTTCATATGTTGTACTGAACACAGCATTGAATGCGTCCATTCCAACACACCTTTGGAAACAAGATCCTGTTTTCTGTCCAAGCAAACGTAGCATCTTTACTTTATTTTTAAGGTCTTCAGTGCTTTGGTGCAGGTGACAGAATCTGTTGACTGTCTCACCTGTCAAGTTAGATGTTGCTGTCATTAGCTCTTTGTATGCATCTTGCTGAGCCAGCTCATATGTCATCGCCACAGAGTTTAGGGATGGACGGATTACTGGGTGGTCCACAGGATTGTCAATAAGTTCACCAAACAAATAAACTTTCAGGTTCATTTTTCTTAAACTTTCAATATACTGCTCTCTTGTCATTAACGCCATTATTATCACTCCCAATACTGTATACCGTTATCAATTTTTTTATTCACGCCAAATTATAAAGCAACTCGCGTGCCAACTTTTCAAACATCGTCAAAACAAAATCGTAATAAGTGTACAAGAAGCCTGCAATCAGCCTTTCAAAGACCTCTTGAAATTTTGTTATGTATTTAACAAAATGATTCAAACATTGTTTTGATTCATATACAAAAAAAAAGACGATGTTGCATTTTTACAACATCGCCCTTCTTAATCTTATGTTACTTCGCTTCATTTCCAACACTTACAGTGCAACACATTGCCTCTGTTGCGTTTTTGCACCGCGTTGCATTTTTACAACACGTCTATTTATTTTGTTACATCTTTAACAATCTTTTGATATTTGCTTCTTTTCCGAACAAATGTAGATGCATCTATACCAAGGGCTTTTGCCGCATCTCTGACATTTCCATATTCATCATAAGCCTGAGCTATCATTTTAGACTCAAGGTTTGCCACAGCCTGCTTAAGATTTCCCTTTGGAACTGCAGAACTCATATCCGTATAGTTTTCGACTTCAACAGGCAACTCATTTGACAAGATGGTATCATCCTGACACATTACAAACACCCGCTCCATCACATTTTTAAGTTCACGAATATTACCAGGCCAGCTATACCGGTACAGTCTCTCATAAGCATCTTTAGACAGGCGTTTTTCCTTATCGTGTTCAAAATTCATTTCCTTCAAAAATGAATTAATCAGGGGAATGATATCCGCTTTTCTTTCACGTAGCGGGGGAATATGAATCGGAATAATATTCAACCTGTAAAAGAGATCTTTCCTAAAGGTCCCTTCCTCTGACATAGCTTTAAGGTCTTTATTCGTAGCCGCAATAATACGTACATTAATCTTTGTTGTGTCTACACTGCCAACACGTTGAATTTCTTGCTCTTGCAAAACCCTAAGCAATTTCACTTGAACGTTGTAGGGCAGTTCACCAATTTCATCTAAGAAAATGGTCCCGCCATTTGCTTCTTCAAAAAGACCAATTTTGCCATTTGCTTTTGCACCAGTAAAGGCTCCAGAAACATAGCCGAACAGGGCCGACTCAATGAGAGAATCCGGAATAGCGCCACAGTTTACAGAAATCAGTTTTTTATCAGCACGTAGACTGTTTTGATGAATGAACTCTGCCATTCTTTCTTTACCGACACCCGTTTCTCCAGTAACCAGAACGGTCGTATCATGGCTTGCCACTCTCTCAGCTGCTTCTAAAATACGCACCATTTTCCCGTCTTTCGAGTAAATAGAGCTCTTCTCATTAAGTGTCTTTCTAAGAGACTCAAGCTTAGTATTATACATATCCATTTTACGATCACGTTCATAGAGTTCTTCCCTAAGCTTTTGAAGCTCAGTGATGTCTCTCACATTTGTTACAATCATTTCAATTTCCCCATGATCATCAAAAATAGGGGTGCCTGTCACAAGTAGAATTTTCCCGCTCGACAGCTTTTGGTGCAGGGTCACTACATCTCGTGTGCGCTGTACAACTGTACTGCACGCCTTTGAAATAATGCCCTGTTCAACAAGAACATTGACGTGCTTGCCGAGTATTTCGTCTGCACGAATACCTGTAATACGCTCATACGCTTTGTTAACGCGTGTTGTTATGGCCTTGCCATCTGTAATAAAAATACCATCATAGGAGGATTCCAGAACCGTATCAAGTTTTTTGCTTATGCGTTTAAACTCACTCAGTTCTTTAACTGCGTTCATATAGGCCCGGCAGTCCTCTTTGAGGCAAGGTTCTTGCATCGCTCTTGTTTGTGTTTTCATTTTACCACCGCCATTTGTGCATACTTATACCAAATTGACTTTAACATTTTTTTAACAATGTTTCAATCCAGTATAGCCAGGAACCCCTAGCTTTTTATCGGTATAGTGATAAATCCATTTTGAATACTTCCAAAACACTGAGGCTTTGCAGTCCCCTTGTAAATGGCATATAGTCCATACGCGCTGAGAAAAGCATCTAGTTTGTCTTCTATATGCTTGTGTGCTTTTTTTGCAATTGTATCCGGCAGGAAACTGAAATGTTGCTCAACACCACGCACCTCCCCCTGGTCTTCTAGCCTGCAAATACGATTCAGTATCGTGTGAAGCGCCGTGTTTGTTTCACTATAGGGCACTTTCGCTTTAACCTTATAGCGTATCGGATAAATATCTGGAAACAGTCCACAGCATATCCCCGTAGGAAAGGTTTCTACCATGACACTGTGCCCGTCTTTAGCTACAAATCCAAAGTCTATCTCTTTTCCATATATCCTCAGGGCCGTATCTTTTATGCACCAGGCAAGTGCCTCCCCCCTTACACTTCCATAAGCCTTCAGAAAAAAAGTCCTATTTGCCATAAAGAGCTTCAAATGGTGCCCATTTATTCGGCTGCGGGTTAAGAGTCTGTCGGCCTCTCTTGCCCCCCTCTCGTTTCCAATGACAAGCGGGGCATCTACTGCTATACACAGGTCATGCTCTTGATACTGCAAAATAATCTCGGCTATTTGTGCGTCGCTATAGACCTGCGCGTCTAAATACAGAATCTGTCCATGATCATCCATAATGCACAGCCCTGTTTCATTTTTATATGTCCATGCTAAATCAATTCCAACAAATATCATCTAAGCCCCCCTAACTTTTCGCCCTTTAAACTAATTTTTACCCTTGTTACACACTTCTTTTACAGTATAACAATACTGGTCTATTTCTGTATAGTTTGATAACTTGAGGGTCTTTCACACCTGAGCTTTGAAGTCAATGACATTGACACTGCCTTTTTACAGGCAGATGCATTCGGCGCAAGGTTCAAGCCAAAACACGGAAAGAACATTTACCGTATCAAAGGCGGAAAGCAGTTCAAACTCATTGCACCAGAGGGTACGGAGATAGAAATTAAAAATACTGACTACGTATAAAAACAGTAAAAACCAGCGCCTCCTCATATATGTGTCCACATATGAAGGAGTATACGCTGGTTTTATTTTAGCAAACAAAGTATTCAAAATGCCTTTTATAAGCATGCGTCATTAAGTTCATAGTCTGTAACCTGGTAGACGCAGTAGTTTAACCAGTTTGAGAACAAGAGGTTGGCATGTGAACGCCAGCGGTTCTTAGGGCGCAGTGCTGGATTGTCATCTGGATAGTAATTATCTGGGACATTGATGTCAAGCCCGCGTTCTTTGTCACGTGCATATTCAAGATGCAGTGTCAGACCATCATATTCCGAATGTCCTGTGACAAATATCTGACTCAGCTTATTATTGGCAACAATGTAGACCCCCGCCTTATCAGACTCACAAAGTATCCTAAGCTCAGGCACTTTTTCTACGTCTTCTCGGCGCGTTTCTGTGTGTCTTGAATGCGGCGCCAGAAAAACTTCATCAAAGCCACGCAAGAGTGGGACTTTTCGTTCGAGCACATCATGCTCAAAGACACCGAACATTTTCTCTTGAAGTGGACGCTTTGGAATATCATAAAAATGATATAAGCCTGCTTGTGCCCCCCAGCAGATAAATAGGGTCGATGTTACGTTTGTTTTAGAAAAGTTCATAATTTCTTTGAGTTCATCCCAATATCCAACATCCTCAAATGCCATATGCTCTACAGGTGCACCTGTAATAATCATGCCATCAAAACGCTTATCTTTTACATCTTCAAAAGACTTATAGAAGGTTTTCAAATGCTCTGGATCTGTATTTTTACTGTCATAAGATGACGGATGAATAAATGTAACATCGACTTGTATCAGTGTGTTTGAAATGAGTCTGAGAAGCTGTGTCTCAGTAGCAATTTTAAGAGGCATTAAATTCAGTACAAGTATTTCCAGCGGCCTTATGTCTTGATGCTCGGCTCTATACTTGTCCATTAAAAACAAACCTTCTTCTGTCAGTGTTTTAAATGCTGGAAACTGCTCAGGTACAACTACTGGCATAATACCCCTCCTACTTTGCGCTGAGCGCTTGATCAAAATCAGCTTTTATATCTTCAATATCCTCAATCCCCACCGATACACGAATGAGGTCTGGCAGAACACCTGATGCTTTTTGCTCTTGTTCACTCAACTGCGAATGCGTTGTGCTCGCAGGATGAATAACCAGCGTACGCGCATCGCCTATATTTGGAACAAGGGATGCCAGCTCAACACTGTTTATAAACTTACGACCTGCTTCTCGTCCGCCTTTCACACCAAACGTCAGCACACCGCTTGCACCCTTTGGCAGGTACTTCTTCGCCAGTTCGTACGACGTGTGATCTTCAAGTCCCGGATAAGATACCCACGCCACCTGGTCATGCTGCTGCAGGTATTTTGCCAGTTCAAGTGCATTGTCACTATGACGCTGGACGCGCAGATGCAGTGTTTCAAGGCCTGTATGCAGAAGGAATGAATTAAATGGACTCAGTGTCGACCCCAAATCTCTTAGGAGCTGAACACGTGCTTTTACAATGTATGCCAGTTCGCCAAAGGTCTTTACAAATTCTAG
The DNA here is from genome assembly GCA_963676345.2 of uncultured Acidaminobacter sp. Taxonomy (GTDB): domain Bacteria; phylum Bacillota; class Clostridia; order Peptostreptococcales; family Acidaminobacteraceae. The sequence goes on along the minus strand of CAXXTS010000005.1, from coordinate 692,344 downwards.
GCCATGATAGCTTGCATCTGGTTCGGTAAGGCCCGGAAACTTTTCTTTTGTCCACTGGAACTTACCTGAGTCGACAATAACACCACCAATACTGTTTCCATGTCCTCCGATATATTTCGTTGCGGAATATACGACAATATCAGCACCATAATCAAATGGACGAAGCAAGTAAGCCGTTGCAAATGTATTGTCTACAATAAATGGGGCCCGTGCAAACTTTGAAAGCTTTGAAAACTTATCGAAGTCAAGAACGTTCAGTCCCGGGTTTCCAATTGTTTCACCGTAAACAACCTTCGTGTTTGGCTGAACATGTTCTTTTAGCTCTTCAAGCGAAAGCTCCGGATCAACGAATGTCACATCTATACCAAATTTCTTAAATGTATAGGCAAATAGAGTATATGTACCCCCGTAAAGCGTACTCGCAGCTAAAATGTGGTCGCCTGACTCACAAATATTGAGTACTGCAAGTGTGATCGCTGCTTGCCCAGATGCTGTCGCAAGGGCCGCAACACCGCCTTCAAGAAGGTTTACTTTCTCTTCAAATAGCGTATTAGTCGGGTTATTCAGACGTGTATAGATGTTTCCAAACTCTTTTAGTCCAAAAAGATTTGCCGCTCTATCTGCATCACCGAGGTCATAGGATGCGGTTTGATGCAGCGGAATTGTACGTGCACCTGTCTCATCTGCTGTATATGTACCTTGTACTGCAATAGTTCCCAATCCATAATTTTCTTTACTCATTCTCATTGCCTCTCTTTCTGCATATCCGTTATCTATTCGTTATGCTACGCGTTTGAACGACTTGTGTAATTCAAATTTTCTTTTTCTTACATCAATGATCTAGAAAGAGTCTGATGCCAAAAGGCGATCAATTTTTTAAGAAGTTTTCCGAAAAATTTTCAATGCTTCAGCTAATCCAACCGCTCTTGTCGCTAGTCGCCTTGCTTATTAGCGCAATGCCGAGCAATTTTCAATTGCTCTTGTCGCCTTGCCTATTATCGCAATGCCGAGCAATTTTCAATTGCTCTTGTCGCTAGTCGCGCCATATACGTGAGCGTACACAAGAAATCTGTTTTGTGTGTACACAACAGATTTCTTGTGTACGCTCACGTGCATTGCTTTGTCTTTTCGGAAAATAAAAAGCTCCCCTCATGTAGATGAGGGAAGCTAAGTTACGTCTTCTTGCTCATCTTCCAGTCCAATAGACTGTCGGATTTAGCACCTTACCTCACTTGAACGTGTCAAGCAGCAGGTTGCTGAGACTTCATAGGGCCGCTCCCTCAGTCTCTCTCGATGAGATCATAATGTATTTAAAGAGTAGTATAAGATACTTAGTATACTATGTCAATCCATTTTTAAATATTTTTTGATAATTCACTGAATTGATTCAATTGAATGCCCAACTCAACATTCTCTTTTCAACTTTATCGCAGTGTATTTGGATACCTTATGCCCCCCCAGTATATCGTATTTGCAACTTGAGCTAGCTCTGGCAACTTAATATCCTTAAGTGCCCATTTTTTAAATTCCATAAAACCTGTTCGGTCAACAATATATCCAATGTGCTCTTTGGGAAGACGCCTGTCAATATATTCTTCCACATAGTCATACGTGTTCAAAATAATTTTCAAAATACTGTCTTCATCTGCCCAGATGATAAAATCTTCGGCCAGTCTAGGATTTTTCTTACCGGTTCTTCCCATTACAGCAAGGCGGTAGTATTTCTTTTCATTTCTTGTCCACGCACCTGTAGGACAGTTGAGAACACACTCCCCACAGCCAATACATTTAGCGTGGTCGCGGTCTACTTTGTAATTGTTCATTGACAAGGCTTCTGTAGACAACTGCTTGCACTTTTTAACACATCTGCCGCACGAAACACATTTGTGTTTCTCGTATTCAGGAAGGCACATACCTATAATCCCAAAATCATGCATCCTTGCTTTAATACAGTCATTTGGGCAACCCGTTAGGGCAATCTTTACATGCAAATTATTTGGAAATATAGCCTTTTCTATACGTTTTGCAAATTCAGAGGTTTCATATTGTGCTTTTGGACAGACTCTATTTCCAATACAAGCTGCAACATTACGTGTACCCGCTGCCGGATATCCAGTATCGGGCTCAACCTGATTGATTTCAAGCCCTTCGATAACCGGTTGAATCAGAGCATTGACTTCATCCACTTTGTCCATATCAATTCCAGGTATTTCAAAACCTTGACGTGTTGTTAAATGCAGATTTCCCTCACCGTAAGTCTGTGCAATTTGTTGAAGTGTTTCTAAATGTACTGCGTCAATCTTACCGCCAGGAACACGAACCCGCAGGGCTGTTTTATAGCGCTCTTTTGTGATGCGGTAAGCGTTCTTCTTCAGTTTTTTAGTATTAATATCCATAGCCGCCTCCTAATCAAAAAGCTTTTTGGCATCTGTATAGTTAAAGACAGGACCTTCAAGGCATATATACGTATCATCCATTTTGCATCCGCCGCATTTTCCTAGGCCACAGTGCATTTTCCGTTCATATGAAACCCATATTTTTTCTTCTGGAATGCCTTGTTCAAGCAGCGCCATAACAGTGAACTTCATCATCAGCGGCGGACCGACAACAAGAACCTCAAGATCATCCATACATGTGATTTCAAGATCAGGAACATACTCTGTAACCAAACCTACATTTCCCCTGTAGGAAGCATCAGCCCCATCTACAGTCAGCCTTATTTCGAGCCCCTGATCTGCCCACTTTTTCAAATCTGGTCTGAATAGAATGTCGCTTGGAGACTTAAATCCAGCAAGCAATTGAAATTTCTTCACCCGGTCTTGGGCACTGCATACAGCATCCACAACACCCTTTACAGGTGCAAGCCCGCTGCCGCCTGCAATAACAATTAGCTCTTTATTTTTGTAGTTATCAAGATCAAATCCGTTACCATATGGCCCACGCAAAAAGAACTTTTGACCTGGCAAAAAGGTGTGTAGTTCATCTGTAACCTTGCCCACTCTACGAATAGTCAGATCAATAAAACCTTCTCCTATGCCAGAAACCGAAATGGGACATTCGCCGTATTTTGGAATAGACACTTCAAAAAACTGACCAGGAATCACATCGCCCTTATAAGCCATTCTAAAAGTATATTCAATATCAGTATGCTGAATAATATCTAAAATTTCTGATGGGAATGGCATGTATGCATTTTCCATTACGATTCCTCCTTTTCAAGGTTTGAAAGCTTATTGACACAAGTCGAGAATGAAATATACTGTGGACAGGCATCATCACAGCGACCACAGCCAACACACATATATTTTCCAAATCTTTTCTCATAATCATGTACTTTATGCAAGGTCTTAAACCGCATTCGGTCTCCATGTTTCTTTCTAAACGAATGCCCCCCTGCCATTTCTGTATATCCGTCAACATGGCATGATGACCAGACACGTCTTCGCTCTCCATTATTTTCATTATCTTTATAGAAAATATCTTGCATCGCAAAACATGTACATGTAGGACAGACAAAATTACACTTTCCACATGCTACGCATCGGCTATCATATTCTCTAAACATTTCGTGCGTTGAAATCGCCTTTGCATTTAGTTTTTCAGGGACTTTAACCTCTATCTCGTTTTCTGTAACGTAATCCATTTCAAAAGCATCCTGATTATGTGGCAGCGTTTCAAAAACACTTAAAAGTGTCTCGCTTTTAATGTCTAGTTGAACGCCATCACCAAATGGCCTAACGCCAATGGCATATTCTTCAGTCTGATTTGTTCCCATTGAAGCACAAAAACAGTTTCTAAAGGACTGCTTACACCCAATAAGGGCAAATTCTACCCTATCTCGAATTTGTTTATAATAAGGATCTACAGGCCCATTATTTAAATAAATTGCATCTGTACGCTGGACTGCATGTATATCGCAAGCACGTAAAAACACAAGTATTTTTTTCTGTTCAGCTGCAGGCACCTGATAGGCCTCTTCTGTAAAATAGAACAGCACCTGCGTAATTGGCTGAAAAATTTCTTTTGCAGAAAATTGAGCCTTTTGCTCAAATTCTATTTCTTCAAATCGCGACACCTCTTGATATCGGATTTGACTTGTATCTGATAAAGTTCCTCGAAAGGGCGTTTTGACAGGTGCCATAATGCGGTACTGGCCTTTTAAAATATCAAATCCTTGGTTGAGTGTGCATATATCCATATTCATTTTCATATGTGTCACTTCCTCTCTATCCCGAAGTTTTCAAATGCTTTAACAATTTTTAATAAACCAATTGTTAAGCATCTATTCACTCTTTCCAATGTAGTAATAGCCACCGCCCATTATGATTGCGCCGCCAACCATATTGCCAAGGGTTACTGGCACTAAATTAGAGATCATGCCCATCACCGAAACCGTCTCAGGGTGCGCCGTAAACAGACTAATTGAAAAAATAGTCATATTAGCAATGCTGTGTTCAAACCCGGATGTGATAAATGCAAACAGGCACCAGAAAATCATAATGAGTTTACCGGATTCGCTCTTCATTTTTACAGCACAAAGTACAGCAAGACATACGAGAACATTACAGAGTATGCCCTTTGCAAATAGCGGCAGAAATGCGCCACCCATTTTTGCGGTACTCACTTTTATAATGAAATCCCCTGTTTTTCCTAGTGTCGAACCCGTCAGTGCGAAAATACCTGCTACAGCCGCCGAACCTATAAAATTGCCAATGTAGCTGAAAACCCAAACATTTGCTACATCACCCATTGTAACCTTACCGTTTAGAAAACCTGCTGTCATAATTAAGTTATTGCCTGTAAAAAGTTCAGAACCTGCCATAATGACGAGGCTCAATGCGACACCGAATGACGTGCCCATGACTATTTTTGTAAATGGAGAGGCTACGGATGAAAGTATGCCTCCAATTGTCATAATTAATATAATACCGAGTCCTACATAAAATCCCGCAAGTGCAGATGCAGTTAAATACTTTCCCTTACTTTCTTTTACAAGTGCAGCCTTTGAAGCTGCAGCTGCGCCAAGCGCATTTAGTGTTTCCTTATACATGATTGCCTCCCTAATGGCGTTAATTTTGTTATGAAAATAACAATGTTATTTTCACAACACCCTCTATACGTCAAAGTCAGTATATATTTTGCGCAAAAAAAAATATGTGATAATCATCACACATTTTTTGATATCAATAAATATTTAACTTTTATACGCTTAGTAGGACCTGTAATATTCGAGAATATCTTTTTCCCTTACAAGAATTTGCTTCTTGTCCCATTTTACAATATCTAGGTCTATAAGTGTTTTCAGCGCCCTTGAAATGGTCTCACGTGAGCTTCCCATCAGATAAGACAAATTGGTAACCGACATATTTAAATCTATACGAAGCCATGCGCCTTCTGTTACACCATAGTCTTTCGATAGCTTCCAAAGCTTTGCTGCAAGCTTCTTATCCACTTTTATCGGCACTGTATTTTTCAACTGACGGTAAAGCCGCCGCTGTTTTTTTCCCATTGAGCACATAATTTTATAGGTCAAATTAAAATCCGCTTTCATGATTTCCAAAAAATCTGACTTAGACAACTTCAAGAGTTTAGCATCTTCAAATGCCTCACACACCACAGATACTGGCAAGTTATCAAAGACCACTTCGTTTATCAATTCACCTTTATCCAGTATAAAAAATATGCGTTTCTGACCTGAACCACTATATCTAAGGAGTGCTACCTTGCCCATAGCAAGCGCATAAACAGCATCTACCTGATCTTTTTCCCAAAAAAGTGTCTCCCCTTTTTTGAGTTGAATCTCCACGGCAATGTCTGCAATACTCGCCTTAGTTGATTCACTTAAATCATGAAATGCTTCAATCTCTTCAATTTGATTTATTTCTGTCATTCCCAACACCTCTTTTTCATTTGGTCTTGGTTATATTAAATGACACGTACTCACCAAAAGTCAACGATTTTTATCTTCTTTAGAGAAAACCATCAATATAGTCATCTAAATTCTCAGGAAACCAATGCTTCATGCCCTCTACAACTTTATAGGTAACCTTTACACCTGCAGTTTGCATCATTTGATGCAACTTATTATGATAAACATACTCATGGTCCTCTGTGCCTGTAATCAAAAGAACCTCCACGCCTTCATCTGCAAGCAGTTTTATATTTTCAAGAGCGTAATCTTCTCGACTCGGACACACTAAAATAAGCTTTTTAACGCTTATGCTATTGCATAAAACTAAATCAAGCGCCAAGTAGGCCCCTTGCGAAAAACCACCCATAGCATATACCGAGACGTCGCCAAAAGAACTGCATAAATAGTGTCTTACATCTTTTTCTGCCTGCTTTCGATTATTCCATACGTACTGCACGCTTCCAATTTGCTGACTTGACTGCAGATAATGAATTCTGCCACGACGCTCAAACTCACTTGAGCTGAAATAGCGCCTGAATAAGTTGATATCTTCTCCCCACCCATGAAGCGCAAGTAATTTTGGCTCATTATGTTCGCGTGTTTCATGTCCAACCTCAAGAATCCGCGGATTTGTATTTCTACGCTTCGCAGTCCATTTCTGTATCAAATCGTGATATTCTTTTGATTCTGGAAAAACTTCTGACGGATACCAAAACCCTCTGGAATCTGCCAATTCCATAAGTTTAACTGCTTCATGATCTTGTCCAAGTTCAATACAGGCCATGATGCCTTCGAATAATAGCTCGCTTTGATGCTGATGAAAAATTTCCAGACCATCACGCAAGGCTTCAAGTACCTTTTCTGGCTCGTTCTCTAACCAATAGCCCTGTATCTCCTTATGGAATGCACTATATGACCGCATCTGAATTCCCCCTGTACTCTATTATGACATTCTCTTTTTCATTATTCCCGAATTTTACATTTTAAATCAGAGCTTGGAAGACCTGTTTCCTTTTTTAATTCAAGATAAGAGCTTTTAATTTTCTATTTGCCAAAGCCACTTCGCGCACCCAATAGATTTGGTCTTGTACAAATACAAAAAAACCTTGAACCGTACCATTCGTATCATGGTTCAGTTCAAGGTTTATTTAACGCTTAGTATAACGGGAATGCGTCACACAATACTTTAACACGTGCTTTTAAACTTTCAATTGATGCTTTTTCCTCAAGTGTATCAGCAATAACATTGGCAATTTCAACCATTTGCTCTTTGCCCATTTCTCTTGTAGTTACAGCAGCTGTACCAATACGTACCCCACTTGTTACAAATGGACTTTCAGTTTCAAATGGTACTGTATTCTTATTTACAGTAATGCCAACTTCACCGAGCATTGCCTCAGCTTTTTTACCTGTTAGCCCTTTGTTTCTAAGGTCAACAAGGAATAAGTGATTATCTGTTCCACCTGAAACCAGTTTGAAGTCACGTGCAGTCATAGCATCTGCCATAGCACTGCAGTTTTCAACAACTTTTTTCTGGTAGTCCGTAAATCCATCTGTTAAAGCTTCCTTGAATGATACTGCCTTTGCTGCAATAACATGCATAAGTGGGCCGCCTTGAATACCAGGGAAAATTGCTTTATCAATTTTCTTTGCGTATTCAGCCTTACATAGAATAATACCACCACGTGGACCACGAAGTGTCTTATGCGTTGTTGATGTTACCACATCCGCATAATCACATGGATTTTCATGTAGACCTGCTGCAACTAGACCAGCGATATGTGCCATATCTACCATCATGAGTGCGCCAACTTCGTCACAGATTTCTCTAATTCTTTTGAAATCAATTTTACGTGGATATGCAGATGCACCAGATACAATCATTTTAGGCTTAGCTTCAAGTGCTATTTGGCGAAGCGCATCATAATCAATTGTTTCCGTTTCCTTACTTACACCATATGGTACGAAGTTGAAATATACACCGGACATATTAACTGGTGAACCATGCGTCAGGTGACCACCGTGACTTAGGTCCATTCCCAGTACTGTATCGCCTGGCTTAAGAAGTGCAAAATATACGGCAATATTCGCATTTGCGCCTGAGTGAGGCTGAACATTTGCGTGATCTGCACCGAATAGCTTTTTAAGTCTTTCAATTGCAAGTACTTCTACCACGTCAACGCATTCACAACCACCGTAGTACCGCTTTCCAGGATAGCCTTCAGCGTACTTGTTCGTCATGACACTTCCCATAGCTTGCATAACTGCTGGAGATACGGAGTTTTCTGATGCAATGAGCTCGATGCCGTTTTTCTGTCTTTCAGCTTCTTTCTCAATAGCGTCAAAAACCTCTGGATCACAACCTTTTAATTCATTACAAATCATTGGTTCTCCTCCCTTTCACATATAGATGTCTGGTAATACCCAAGTGGAGCAAGAGCATACCCATGTTAAGTGTTGATCAGTTTAAGTCTTAGTACGAACTTTATTTGATATTTTTATATGTATCGTTCAACTATAACCAATCCCTATACTTAGGTGGACCAACTTATAAAGCGGCCCACCCAGGTTATTTTGTTACTCTTCTATTGTACTGTCCGTAGACAGAATCTGCAACTGTGTACGGTCAACTTTAGTAATTCTTGACAAATACTTTTGACTATCTGAAAATTTGTCTTCTTTACCTTTGATGATGAAATAGCTCAGTGCCATGAGTACAACACCTACAAATGATCCAGCTATTTCCTTATAGGCTGCTGACGGAAGAACGCCTGCACCTACTAGCAGATTAAATACCACAGATGTACCCACAACGCCAATCAGCAGAGCTGCTAGGGGAATCATGTACATGATGAATGCTGCACCAAGTACGTTTGGAGATTCAAGATCAATTTCAACCAGCTCGCCTATTTTTGCACCTGCGTCATTAGCACATTCAATGGTAATGTGCTTGCTGTCGTCGCCCAGATGACATGCACCGCAGTCTCCACAAGCTGTATGCTTTAAGAGTCTTACTGCAGCGCGGTCGCCTCTTAACTCTGTGACAATGCCATTTCTATTCATTCTCGTTCGCCACCAATTCAATTCCTAGTTCAACCAGTTGGTTTGCATCCGCTTCAGACGGTGCATCTGTTAGAAGACATTTTGCATCTTGTGTCTTAGGGAATGCAATTACTTCACGAATATTCTCAGCACCAATAAGAAGCATTACGAAACGGTCAAGACCAAATGCCACGCCACCATGAGGCGGTGTACCATACTTGAATGCTTCAAGCAGGAAGCCGAATTTTTCATTTGTTTCTTCTTCTGAAAGTCCAAGTGCCTTAAACATTTTCTTTTGTAGCTGTGCATCGTGGATACGGATAGAACCGCCACCTAGCTCAACACCATTTAATACAATATCATAGGCTTTAGCACGTGCATTTCCTGGATCGTTTTCAACTTTATCAAGATCTTCATCCATTGGTGAAGTGAATGGATGGTGCATTGCAAAGTAACGCCCTGCGTCTTCATCGTATTCAAATAGCGGGAACTCAGTTACCCAAAGCAGGTTAAACTGTTTGTCGTCAAGCATTTCAAATTGCTTAGCCAGTTCTACACGCAGTGCGCCAAGTGAATCATAAACCACACTTGCCTTATCTGCAACGATGAATATCATATCACCGACTTTTGCCTGCATTCTATCCAGAATCGCTTTGATTTCATCTTCTGACAAGAACTTAGCGACCGGAGAGTCTACACCTTCTTCAGTGACCTTGATCCATGCAAGACCTTTTGCACCATATGTCTTAACGAACTTTTCTAGATTTTTGATTTTCTTCTTAGAAACATCGCCAGCTTTTCCTTCTGCATTAATTGCTTTTACCAAGCCGCCATTTTTTATGGTATCACTGAATACTTTAAACTCAGCATTTTCTAAAACGTCATTCAACGCCTTCAGTTCAAAACCAAAACGTGTATCAGGCTTGTCTGAACCAAAACGCTCCATTGCCTCTTTATATGGCATTCTTGGAAGCGGCAGCTGGACGTCCACACCTAAGGAATCTTTGAACACGCGCTTAATGAGGCGTTCATTCATTTCAAGAACATCTTCCTCTTCAACAAATGACATTTCAATATCTACCTGTGTAAACTCTGGCTGGCGGTCTGCACGCAGGTCTTCGTCTCTGAAGCACTTCACAATTTGGAAATACTTATCAAAGCCCGATACCATAAAGAGCTGCTTAAATAGCTGAGGAGATTGTGGCAGTGCAAAGAACTTACCCTGTTGTACACGTGAAGGCACTAGGTAGTCTCTTGCACCTTCTGGTGTTGGTTTTGTCAGCACAGGTGTTTCCAGATCAATAAAGCCTTCTTCATCTAGGAAATCACGAATGATTTTTGAAACTTGATATCTGAAACGCAGACGCTTCTGCATCTTTGGCTTTCTAAGGTCTAAATAGCGGTGTTTTAAACGCAGCTGCTCACCCGCTTTGTCCTCATCTGTAATATGAATTGGCGGTACTTCAGCCTCAGAAAGCACTTTTAGTTCTTTTGCGAACACCTCAACACGTCCTGTAGGGATGTTGTCATTTACACTTTCACGCTTACGTACTTCACCTGTAACTGCCAGGATGAACTCACCACGTGTTTTCTCCGCCTTTTCAAAAGCCTCTTTTGACAAATCTGGATCAAACATAATTTGCGCAACACCCTCACGGTCACGTAAATCAACAAATACAAGTGCCCCAAGATTTCTCTTCTTTTGTACCCAGCCCATCAGTGTTACTGTTTGACCGATGTGGTCTTCTCTTAAATGGCCGCAGTAATGCGTCCGTTTCGTTCCTTTTAATAATTCAGCCATAATACCCTCTCCTCAATTCTAAATGCAATGCTTTCATGTCAGTGTGCTACTCATGATTTCCTTACCTGAAATTACTCAGGCTTAATAAGGGAAATAATGCTCTCGATATCCGTCAGGGAAACTTCTGTTTTCTCGCCAGTTTCCATATTTTTAATTTGTGCTTTACCATCTTCTATTTCATTTGAACCCAGTACAACTGTATGCTTGGCATTCATTTTGTCAGCAAATTTGAGCTGCGCCTTCATACTTCTAGCCATGTGATCTGTATCAGCTGCAATACCTTTAACACGAAGCTGCTGAGTCAGTCCGACAGCATGAGCCAGTGCATCATCGCCCATTGCAACAATGAATAGGTCTGCTGTATCTGGCTCAGGGAACTCAATACCATTTGCTTCAAGCGTCATGATCAGACGCTCAATACCCATGCCAAATCCTACGCCCGGCGTTTCTGGGCCACCGATTTCTGCAACCAGCTTGTTGTATCGACCACCGCCGCAAACTGTACTCTGTGCGCCAATTTCACCTGAAATAAATTCAAATGCCGTCTTTGTATAGTAATCTAGACCACGAACAATTTTCGGATCAATTACATATTCAACACCCATTGCACCTAAATATGTCTTTAGTTTTGCAAAGTGGTCTTCACAGTCATCACAAAGGTGATCCAGCATAACAGGCGCTTCAACAAGTTCAGCCTGACAAGACGGATTCTTACAATCTAAAATTCTAAGCGGATTCTTTTCATAGCGCTCTTGGCAAGTTTCACACAGCTTGTCGAGTTTGCTTGAAAGAAAGTCTTTTAGAATTTCATGGTATTTAGGCCGACACTGAGGACATCCTACACTGTTAATGTTCAGTTCAATATTCGTAAGACCCAGCTCACGCATAAACGTATCTGCAACAGCAATAGATTCTGCGTCTGCCGATGCGCTAAAAGCACTGAATATTTCAACACCGAACTGGTGGAATTGTCTCAGTCTTCCGGCCTGCGGTCTCTCATGACGCGAGCAGGCAGTCACATAGTACATTTTTGTCGGTTGTGCATCCGCATACATTTTATTTTCAACAAAAGAACGTGCAACCGGCGCTGTACCTTCCGGCTTCAGCGTCATGCCGTTTTTGTCATTCATAAAGTCCTTCATGACATCCAGCGGTGGCGCATCCATAAGTTCTCTTTTAGCAACATAATTTGAATACTCGCGCGAGTTGAAAACCGTATACATTTCTTTACTTACTACGTCTGTCGTTTCCCCTACACCACGTTTAAAAAGATTTGTATACTCAAACAACGGCGTGCGAATTTCCTTATATCCAAAACGTCTGCAGACATCTCTGAATGTACTTTCGACATGATGCCACTTATGCACCTCTGATGGCAGAATATCTTGGGTTCCTCTTGGTTTTTTCATCTTCATACGCCTCCTTATTCTTAGAATTATTCATTTAAATATGTGACCCAAAGGGATTTTTAGATATAAAAAACCCGTCCCTGGTTTGCGCTCACGCAATACTTAGGGACGGGATCTATTCTTTTTCCCGCGGTGCCACCCTAGTTGATTCATATAGAATCCACTTAACACACAGACTGCAATCTTAACCGAGCTGTCATTCATACTGCCTTAATCATGAGCTCCCACCAACCTCACTCGCTTTGCATACGGCATATACTACTAATTCTCGCGCATCTGTATTCAATTGACATTATTATAATTCAACGCAGGCGGGCTGTCAACCGCATTGGTCTGAATTGCCACCTTATATCTAGCCTGTCTAAATGTGTTCAAAGTAATTCCGTTTTTTCTCGATCATTTCGTCAACACGTTCAATATAGGCTTCAACACCCTTGATATTTGCTTGGCGTTCAAATTTTTGAGTTTGCATATCTATGAGCTTTGAGGAGGCCCCTGCACCCAGTGCAACAATCGGGTGGCGTTCTTCCATAATACGCATATTGTAAATGGACTCATGGCCTGGTTTTGAAAAACCCACATTTTCAAGATTAGCCAGTATACGCTTTTGCCTGTACATATAATACGGCTGCATGTCCATGGCATAAAGCGCCGCCATGGCATCATCCATCATTTGTGTAATTTGCTCGTTTTCTGTTAGGCGTATTGCATTTTTTGCTTCGTTTAATTTAGAAGACCGTTTTACCGCAAGCGTATGCAGGGTAACACTTTCTGGATTAAACTGACCTAAAGCTGTCATTGTGTTTTCTATTGAGCTCAGGTCTTCCCCTGGCAGACCTACAATTAGGTCCATATTAATGGTCTTGAATCCAATCGATTTCGCAAGTTTATATACAGACTTCACATCCGTACTATCATGGTTGCGCCCAATGATTTTAAATGTTTCATTATTCATGGTCTGCGGATTAATGCAAATACGGTCAACCCCATAGCGCTTCATACATTCGAGCTTAGCTTCTGTAATAGAATCAGGTCTGCCCGCTTCAACTGTGTACTCAGCAAGTGTTTCCCTTCCAACATGTGCATCCACATGGGCAAGTAGCCTCTCAAACTGATTTTCACTCAGTGCCGTTGGTGTTCCACCGCCTATATAAACACAGTCCACCGTCTGACCACTTTTACGAATCATTTGTGTCACATCTTCAATCTCTTTAAAGAGTGCTTTCAAATAGGGTTCCACTAAATGATGCTTCTTGTCAATGGCATTGGATGGGAAAGAACAGTACAAACACTTTGAAGGACAAAACGGAATGCAAATATATAAGCTCAGCGGATCTGTCTTTGCTGTTTCAATAAAGGGGCGTTCCGTCATAGCGATTTGAAGCGCCAGCTCAATTTTCATGTCTGAAACGCGATACAAATCTCTTAACTTAAGTCCGACTATATCCTCTGAATATCCCTTGTCGAGCATGTCGTGGACAAGTTTGACAGGGCGCATCCCAACAAGTATGCCCCACGGATTTGAGACCCCAAGAGCCACACTTATTAAATCATATATTGCAAGCTTTATTTCATGCTTGCAGGACTTTATCATGCTTGCCTGCGTATCTGGCATAGCCTCATCTGACTTTGTAGCCCAAGGAATATCACCGCCCGGGTCTACATCATGGGCAAAGGCAACGGTATATACAAACCGTCCCTGCATTTCATCTAAATAAACAGAAAGTATATCGATACGCGGTTCTTTAATTTCCAGTTCTTCTTCCTGATTTTCTGGAATAAAAACAATATCATTTTTTTTATAAAATGTGTGAAGCAGGTTTTCAACTTCCTGTTTCATGTCATAACCCTGTATAGTTACATAAAGCATAATTCACCTCTAAATATAGTTTCTACGCCCCTTTAGTCTAACACATGACTGGAGATTTTTAACGCACTTCTACTAAATATCTTCAAAAACAGAAGAATCCTCTTTCAGCATTGGGTGTAATTATCCTTTTGCGAATTATTACACCCGTACTGAAACAGGATTTTCATGAGGTGAAATACTATTCAAGTTTTATTTTGAATTTAATGCTTACTCATTACGAATAATCAGCTTTTGTCCAGGGTAAAGCATGTTTGGATCTTTAAGATTATTCATATCTGCAAGTCTTTCCCATGTTAGGTTGTACATTTTAGCGATTTTCCAAAGTACATCGCCCGATACAACTGTATACATCTCGCTTTGCATTAAGCCCATTTCCTGAAGATCGTTCAGATTAAGCGCTTTTACATTTTTCGTTCTACCATCTTCGCTGGTTGGAATGGTCACTTCGCCACTGCGAACCAGATCAAAGGCTTGTGCCTGAAGCCCCTCGTCAAATGTCACACCAGTGATTTTCCAGTTGTTATCTACAGTAGGATTAAGAACGCCGTCTTTTTCTTCAATTGTATACTTAATGATTAAATCACGGATACGTCCACTATCCTGCATTAAGTCATACGAATCATAATATTTGTCGTCCATTGTAACCAGTTCAAGACCCATTAGGGTTCCAAATCGATAATTGTTCACTGCAAGTTTATAGACCTGATCCATAACAAGCGGCTGACCATCAATCATGACATTTTTGATGCGGTTACCCGCTTCTTCAGTAATATCAATTTCATAAGTCATACCAGAGAACATATCGTAATTATAACCCCTGATGTCCGGATTGAATGATACGGTTAAATCCCCTTCTGTATACGTATTGTAATAGCCCGCAGACCATTCCATGTATTTTAGAAGATTTTCGCCGGTAATGTTAACGCCTACAAGCGTATTTGGATATTTGTAAATGAATGCAACGTCTTTCTTTTTGAAGTCGCCTTCTTTTAGGTTAGAACCGAAGTTAAACAGCGCAGCAGACGAAACGTCTGATCCTGTATAGAACATTTGAACATCATTGATTAAATCAATGACTGCAGTGTCTTCAATTTGAGCTGTTGGCATCGTTTCAATAGAATCTTCACCCGTGATGTAGTCTGGACGTTCAATAAAATCAGCTGTTATGTCGCCAACAATTGTATTAGCGTCTTCAACAGACTGGTCGTGAACGAATGCAAACGCTTTAGTAATGCCCGCATCGACAGCAACCTCTGCTGTTTCCAGATTCTCAGTCATTACAGAGGCAACCTCATAACCTGCTTCTGATTTAACAACTTCAATATCAGCCGTTGCAAGCGCCCAACCATATGCACCTGGCTCAATGATTTTAACCCCATTAACCTCTTCAGTCAGCTTTGAATGCGCGTGACCTGCAAAAATAACGTCAAACTGAGGATATGTATTTGCAATTTCTTCAACGCCTTCATAACCATGTTCACCGTCTGGCCCTACATGATAGGCGCCTACAAGTACATCGTATTTTCCTTCAAGCTCAGCAATGACTTTGCCCGTTTCTTCAAGCGTGCCCGTAAATTCTAGTCCTGCAAAATGGCTAGGTGCAGAAGCTTCCCATAGTGGAATATTTGGAGGTAGCATACCTACTACGGCTACGCGTACACCATCAAACTCAAAAATCTTGTATGGCTCAAGCCATCTTGTGTCTGTTCCTTCGTTATATACATTCGCAGAAAGAACTGTGCCCTCAAATGCTTCTACATTGCGTTCAAGGAAAGATTTTTCAAAGTTGAACTCATGATTCCCGATATTCCAAATATCATAATCCATTTCATTCATTGCCTGTACCATTGGGTGTACTGGCAAGTCATTGAAAAGTTCCGCGCTATTATCCTGAACAGTATCCCCATTGTCGATTAGGATATTGTTTGGATTATCCGCACGTTTTTGCATAACCAGTGTCTGGATTTTAGCAAAACCAGCATCTGCGTCTTCAGAATCTGTCGCATAATCATGCGGATAGATTCGACCATGCATGTCCGATGTCTGCATGATTGTAATCTTTACTGTTTCATCAGCTGCATAGCTCAGTCCCAGTACAGATGCAACGATCAGTGTCATGACAGTCATCAAACAGACCTTTTTCGTCATTTTCATAAATGCCTCCCCTAATTTACTACCATTTTTTTGAACAGTACGACTTTTCACCTAATTAAATTTTATCCTATTGATTTCCTGATAACAAGAGATTAAGGTATCTTTTTCTATTTCGAATGAATTTTTGCGAACTATTTATCTTATTGTTTTATTAGGATATAATTATATTGGTGCGCACAGTACATTTATACACTCTAATAGGGCTTTTCAATAATTTTATTTAATCAACATTCAACTAAAATAGGATCGGATTGATGAACTATGAATACTGAGAAAAGAGAACTGATAAAACGCAGACTACACACCGGCTTTATTTTTTTAGTGCTAATCATGATGACAGTCATGATGGCACTCTCGCCCATACTCCAAAGCGGCATGAGCCTACCCAAGTACTATCAGCAGCAATTTGAGGAAGCTGAGGTGGTGCGTATTCTTGAAGAATCGTTGGAGGATGACCCTGTAATTCCAGGTATGAAAATTGGAAAACAGACGCTTAATGTAAAAGTACTTACTGGAGCATACGCCGGAAATACATATGAAACTGTGAACTTAATAAGCCGGGGCCACAACGTTCTGACGCACGAAGGGCTACACGTCATTACCGGACTGCGCGTAGTCGAAGATGGCTCGGTAAACGCATGGGTCTATAATCATAAGCGGCAAAATTACATTTATGTACTTGTCGGCGCTTTTTTCACACTCCTATTGATTTTCGGCGGCATAAAAGGCCTACACGCTGCACTCTCACTTGCTTTTACGGGTGTAGTTCTTATTTTCCTCATGATTCCACTTATTTTTAGAGGCTTCAATCCAATTATGGTTTCCATACTCTGCACAGCCTTTATAACGGTAGTCTCTTTTATCCTCATCGGCGGATTTGAACGTAAGACTCTTGCAGCTATCGCAGGGACACTCATTGGTATTACATGTGCAGGTATTTTGTCATACACGTTTGGGAATCTGACACACATATCTGGAATGAACATGGACAAGGGAGAGCAGCTGATTTATGTTGCCCAGGATTACAACATTCAAGTTCGCGGGCTTATGTTTGCAGCTATTTTAATTGCTTCTCTTGGTGCAATCATGGATGTGGCCATGTCCATTGCCTCCTCTATGCAAGAAATCCATACACAAAGTCCTAAAATTGGAACAGCTGCACTTTTAAAGTCTGGCCTAGTTGTTGGCAAAGACATTATGGGCACGATGGCCAACACCCTTATTCTTGCTTTCGCCGGTGGGTCGCTATCACTCATTCTTCTCATATGGGGCTACCAGATGGATTATAGACAGATGATCAATATGCCCTTTATATCCATTGAAATCATACAGGGTCTGGCAGGCAGTATCGGCATTATACTAACGGTACCCTTTACGGCACTGGTCAGCGCCTGGCTTATTGAAAAGCGCCAATACAGAAAATAATTTTCCAATGAAAAACCCTTCCAAACAGCAATTTGCCGATTGGAAGGGTTTTTTTAATAATTAGTTCATCAAAAACACTATGCTCGAATAACCATATTGCCTTTTTTCTCAAAGCCAATAGATGTTTCTGGACCATGTCCAGGATAAACAACCGTGTCCTCAGGCAGCTTATAAAGCTTCTTCTTAATAGACTGCACGAGGGCATTCTGGTCACCGCCAGCTAAATCGGTTCTACCAACTGAACGCTGGAAAAGGGTATCGCCTGAAAAGAGATGCTCTTGAATTTTGAGGCAAATACAACCCGGTGTATGTCCTGGTGTATGAATAACTTTCAGACGTAGGTTTCCAAAATCAATTCGATCATTATCATGAAGCAAGCGGTCTGCTTCTATTGAAATAGCACCACCCATACTGCTTGAAAGATTGCTTTTTGGATCTTTTAGCATGTCTGCATCCGCTTCGTGTATCATAACCTGAGCGCCAGTCTCTTTTATAAGACCTGCAAGGCCGCCAATATGATCCATATGGCCATGGGTCATCACAATAGCTTCACATGTCAGATCATACTCTTTAAGAGCCTTCATAATTTTTTCATGCTCGCCACCCGGATCAATGACACATGCTTTTTTCGTTTCTGGACACCCGAGTATATAACAGTTGGCCGCATAAATTCCCAGCGGCAGTCTTAACATAATCATGATAATACCTCCTGCACAACTTTAATTTCTTTACTTATCCTACCCTGCACTAAAAACACAGATTAACAACTAAAATACTCTCTTGCTGTCTATGAGCAGTGTCACAGGACCATCATTCAAAATATCCACCATCATATGGGCTTGGAACTGACCTGTCTCTACCGAAACGCCTTTTTGACCTGCAAGCTTTACGAAATCTTCGTAAAGGCTGTTAGCCTGATCAGGACGCGCTGCATTAGAAAAACTTGGTCTTCTGCCTTTTCTGCAGTCTCCCATAAGTGTGAACTGAGAAACAGCCAACAAGTCGCCACCAACATCAAGTAGGGACTTGTTCATTTTCCCTTCTTCATCTTCAAAAATACGCAAATTGATTATTTTATCAACAAGCCATTTTACATCATCTTTACTGTCTTCATGCTCAACACCAAGAAGCACCATTAACCCTTTGTCAATAGCACCAACAATTTTCTCATCTACAGTAACGCTAGATTTGCTTACGCGCTGTACAACTGCTCGCATTGCTATGCCCCCTTACTCAGTGACAACCGCTTACATTAATCGCAAGCGGTTGTTGTCGTTTATTTATGAAGTTATCCGCTTTACATCAATTACGCCAGACATGGTTTGAATCTTTTTAATCAATTTATTCAGTTCCTCAGAACTGGTCACCTCAACCGTTAAGTTGATAACTGCAATTTCATTTTTTGTCAGTTTGGCATTAACACCTGTCACAAGAAGTGATGTATCTGAAATGAGCAGCGTCACTTCAGAGAGAAGCCCTTTTCTGTCCGGTGCAATAATTTGAATTTCTGTCGCGTATGTCGTTGGCTTTTCCTGATCCCACTCAACTTCAATAAAACGATTCCGCGAATCGTCTGTTTTCTCAAAGTTTGGACAGTCAGACCTGTGAATCGTAACCCCGCGGCCTCGTGTAACATACCCAATAATGTCATCTCCAGGAACCGGGTTACAACACTTGGCAAAGCGAATTGGCACATTGTCGATGCCTTTTACAATAACACCTTCAGAACTCTTCTTGCGCCGTTCCATTTCTTCATGTTCTTTCGGTTTGGATACAATTTCGGTGATATCTTTTTCAGGCTCACGTTGTTTCTTTTGTTCATTTCTATATTGCTCTCGGAGTCTTGGTATAACCTGACTCAGTAAAATACCGCCATACCCAAGCGCAGCATACAAGTCATCTAAATCTTTCATGGAGAGTCTTTTCAGGAGCGGATCAACCCACTCTGTACGCATTAGGTCTTTCCATGCAAAACCGTTTCGTCGTATTTCTTTTTCAAGCATATCACGCCCATTAGAAATATTTTCTTCACGGCGTTCCTTTTTAAACCAATGTTTGATTTTATTCTTGGCCTGCGTAGACTTTACAAACTTCAACCAGTCCCGCGACGGTCCATTTGATGACTTAGATGTCAAAACTTCAACAATTTGACCCGTTTTCAACTGAAAATTCAGTGGTACGATTCTATTGTTTACCTTTGCTCCAATGCACCGGTTACCGACCTCTGAGTGTATTTTGTAAGCAAAATCAACGGGTGTTGAACCCACAGGGAGTTCAAAAACCTGCCCCTTTGGCGTGAACACATAAACTTGGTTATTGAATAAATCGATTTTAAGAGACTGTATAAACTCTTCTGGCGTTTCAAGATCTCTTTGCCATTCCATCATCTGGCGCAACCAATTCAGCTTTTCATCCATCTGACCTGCCGCCGCCGCTTGGAATGAACTTTTACCTTCTTTATATTTCCAGTGCGCCGCAATACCGTATTCAGCTACGCGGTGCATTTCTAAAGTTCGAATTTGAATTTCAAATGGTTCTCCACCATCTCCAATTACAGTTGTATGCAGTGACTGATACATGTTCTGTTTTGGCATGGCTATATAATCTTTAAATCTGCCTGGAATCGGTTTCCACTTGGTGTGAACAACCCCTAATGCACCATAGCAGTCTTTAACTGTTTCGACAAGAACTCGGATTGCAGTTAAGTCATAAATTTCATCAAACTCTTTCTGCTGGTGTTTCATTTTCTTATAAATACTATAGAAGTTTTTTGGTCTACCATATATTTCACGTTCTATATGGACTTCATCGAGCGCATCCTCAAGTTCATTAATGACCTTATTGATGATTTCTTCACGTTCTGCACGCTTTTTATCCACTTTACTGACAAGATCATAATAGCCTTGCGGGTCTAGGTATAAAAGCGCAAGATCCTCAAGTTCCCATTTGATTTTAGAGATACCAAGCCGATGGGCAATTGGCGCATATATTTCAAGGGACTCTTCTGCCTTTTCGCGTTTCTTGTGATCTGCCATGTACTTCAGCGTCCGCATATTATGAACCCTGTCGGCAAGCTTAATAAGAATAACGCGTATGTCCTGAGCCATCGCTAAAAACATTTTTCTTAGATTCTCAACTTGTGCTTCCTCTTTCGATTCATAATGAATTTTACCAAGTTTGGTAACGCCATCTACAAGTAGAGAAACTTCTGGGCCGAACTCCCGCTCAATGTCTTCGAGCGTATATTCTGTATCTTCTACAACATCATGAAGAAGCCCGGAAATAATCGTTGTTGAATCCATCTCAAGTTCTGCAAGTATCAAGGATACTTCAAGTGGATGGATAAAGTAAGGTTCTCCCGATTTTCTATATTGACCCCTATGTGCATTTTCAGCATAATGGTACGCCTTAATAATAGGTGCCAAATCTATATTGGGTAAATGTTGTTCTAGCCGTAGCATATATGATTCAAGATTCATATCATCACCTGTTTCGTTAATTTCAGACATTTTAAGCATGTTCCTCAGTGGAATCAACAGGTTTGATAGAAGGCATCCTTACCTGTTTTTCTGAATTATTCTTATTATATACTAAATTGAAAATACGCTCAATGAAAGTTGTAAGAAGAATCGTTTTCATAATCTTCTGTCATTTATAATTGTTGCCAAAATTCGTCTCAAAACACCTATATAAACAACAAACCCCAACGCATTGGCATTCATTCAAACACCAAGGTTGGGGCTACATCCGTCATTTTCTATGAATCATAATGAATTAGGCTGTAAATTGGCGTGCTGCCTAAGCCACCTCTTCCCTTTAGAAAATCAAGTTCCATTAGGAATACAGCACCTACAACTTCGCCGCCCATTTGCTCAATCAGTGCTTTTACAGCGCCCACTGTACCACCCGTTGCAAGTAGGTCGTCAGCAATAAGTACCTTTGCACCAGCTGGAATCGCATCTGCATGAATCTCTAAAGTATCTGCACCATATTCTAGCTCGTATGAATACTGAACTGTTTCATAAGGCAATTTGCCCGGCTTTCTGACTGGTACAAATGATTTCTTCATTGCAGCAGCCATTGGCGCACCAATTAAAAAACCTCGCGCTTCAGGTCCTACAATAATGTCAAAATCTACATCCGCAATAGACGCTACCATCTGTTCAATGGCATATGAATATGCTTCACCATCCTGAAGCAGTGTTGTCACATCTTTAAAACTGATTCCCTCAATTGGAAAATTTTCTACAACACGAATTTTGGACTTAAGATCCATTTGTAAACCTCCCCGTTCACATTTATTACTTTGGGATATCTTAAACTCCCAATTTGCTCTTGCTCATTCACAAAATGTATCATCACGTAAATAAATCAGGCTTAACTATTTTACCAGATTTTATTTGTATATAAAAGAATTATACTCAGAAACCTGCTACTACTTAAAAATTTTCAAGTCCGAAAAGGACACATCCTTATAAGACTGCATTTTTTTAAATAGAGGGGTTTCAAAAATATCAATTTTTTCTTTGGGTTTTGCAAGCGTACCACATTCGACACATCCTTCAACGCATTTAAACGAAATAAGCTTTAAGTCATGAAGTATAATGCCTGCTGAATAAATGGCACCTGGACTTAACTTGTTTTTCTTAGAAAACTCATCTAAATCGAATGTGCCTCCCCCGGATTTCATGACCGTTTTGTAAAGTAGAACAAGGGTCTCTCTGTCCGGTATTATTTCATTTTTTATTTTATCCATACGTTCAAAGGTTTTTCCCGTATCATATTTGTAAACCTTGTCATAGACACCCAAATGCTGATTTAGAGTCACCGGATGAACCAGAATATCAAACGGTGTTTTATCATGAATTTCATTGAAGTGGATTTTATAGCGGTAATCACTTTGGTCATGGTACTGCATTATAAAATCATAGAGTGCTGAAATAGACTCGATAACAACAAGCTGTGTGTCATCTGCTTTTTCTCCGCTATAAGAGTCTATACCCTCAATTACAGCCATCTCACAATCAGCATGCTGGTTTTTTGCCCGTTCAATCAGGTAGCGCGCCGCTGCAATATCATAATGCATGCGCAGGGTTTCGTAAGCTGGAGACTGCGTATCATATTTACGCATATCTTTAATCATTAACTGAATGGTTTCAACACCTCTAAAACTATTTCTGTCGAGTGTTGCCACCATATTAACCTGGTCTTTGTGTGTCACAAACTCAAACTTGTCTTCACACCCGAAGCACAGACTATCGAATACTCTGTTTTGGTCATGTACAATCATTTTTAAGTGGTTTTTTTCTTTACCTATCATAGAAACCTTATCAACCTGAAGAGACTCTATGACAAATTGAGGTTTGGGGTTTGATAGACCAAAGGGTTCAAGCAGTTCGAGATCATCGAGCAATTTATAGCTGATGTCACGCCCATGAATATGTCCATCAACTTTTAGCACGGGTATTAGGTCACGTTCTGCCAAGTGAGCTCTTGCGTAATCATTGACTTGTTTTACAAAGTCATCAACATTTTCCATTGGCATAGACACGCCAGCTGCCTGTTCGTGTCCACCAAACTTTGAAAACAGCGCCTTACAGCTTGACATGGCATCGAAAATACTAAACTTACCGACACTTCTTGCCGACCCCTTCGCCACCCCGTCTTCTACATTTAAGATGACTGTAGGCCGGTAGTATTGTTCCGCTATTCGTGAAGCAACTATTCCTATTATACCTGTATGCCACTGCTCTCCTCGCACTACTATAACGAGTTCCTCAGCTAAATTTATATGCTCAGATATGTACTGTTGTGCTTCTTCAAGTATTTCTTTCTCAATGCTTTGACGCTTCTCGTTAAGCACATTAAGCTCTGAAGCAATTTTGCTAGCCTGAGCTGGGTCGTCAGTTGTTAGAAGCTCCACACCCAGGTGCGGGGTCCCTATTCTGCCAGCTGCATTGATACGTGGTGCTAATGTGAATCCTATATGGCCTGTATTGATGGTCTTGCCCTCAACACCTGCAACTTCAATTAAAGCCTTTAAGCCTTGACTTTCTGTTTCGTTAAGCCGCTCAAGTCCAAATTTAGTAATAATACGGTTTTCATCTGAAATGGGTGCCACATCGGCTACGGTTCCAAGTGCTGCAATATCAATTACTTCATCAATAAATTCAAAAAAGTCATCGCCCATTAAGCCTTGTACAAGCTTGAATGCAATGCCTACGCCAGCCAGCATATCGAAGGGATAAGAGCACGATGGCTGTTTTGGGTTAATGATTGCATAACACTCAGGCAAATCTGACTGACACTCATGGTGGTCTGTAATAATTAGATCCATTCCTACAGACTTTGCAACTTGTGCTTCATGTACCGATGTAATCCCACAGTCTACGGTGAGCAATAAGTCCGTTCCCTCTTCTGCAATTTTTACAACCGCATCTTCATTGACGCCGTATCCCTCTTCAAGTCGATTGGGGATATAATATTGTACAGGGTATCCAATATGTTTAAAATACTTAAGCAAAACTGAAATGGATGTTATTCCATCTACATCATAATCACCGTAAATGACAATTTGCTCATAGTTTGCAATTGCCGTCTGAATTCGTTTAACAGTTGTCTCCATGCCTTCAAGTAAAAAGGGATCATATAGATCCCTCACTGTAGAGTATAAGAAACGTCGTGCTTCATTTTCATCTGAAATGCCCCGCGCAGATAAGATATCTGCAATCAACGGACTGACCCCTAAGCTTTCTGCTATACTTCCTGCAGATTCATCGTGGGGACGGGCACTCCAGATTTTTTCAAATATATTCAATCAAATCACCTTTAATAACACTTTCCTATTGTTTGGCAGTTGTACTGCCGTTTTCATTTTCTTTATCTTTATCAACCACTGGTTTGGGCGCCGCTTCAGCCTGTGATAGCTTTGTAATAACAGCTGCTTTTTCACTGTTTTCCTTTTCAAGCTGACGAACCTTTTTCTCTAAATCTTTAATACGACGTGCACTTTTAAATTTGCCCATAACATCAATCATGTAAATAATAATGGCTCCAATAGCTACTGACACAAGTATAATGAGTGCCAAAGATGCTTCGATTTGTGCAAATCCAAAGCTAACTGGAACAGCAGTTCCATTGAGCAGAGCAAATACTGCAATAAGTATTGCCATAACAAGTGATAAAATAAATGTCGCTTTCATAAAGACGCCTCCTCATTGTTCTCTCAGATTCAATCTAAGATCATACTAATTATACCAAAAACAGGCACGATTATATACAAAAAAGTGGAATTCACATGTGTTTGCGGACTTTGCTAAATAAATGTATCGTCCAGTCTCTGCTTGGCTGTGTCGCTAGCCGTGTCATATCTGTATGAAAGAAGAAGGATTCCGTTTTGTATGAGCATAATTGAATCCTTCTTCTTTCTTACATGCATTTCTTTGTCAGTAAAGAAAAACACCCTGAAAACACATCGCGAATTCGAGTGGTTTTACTAGGGTGCTTTTTAAATGTTGTTTAAGACAAAACCTTTATTTAAATTTGTTGACTTTGGGCCTTTCGCTTTAACCTTCTTGGTTAAAGCGAGTCGTTTCTTATTATTATATTAAACCTTGAAACGATTGGTTTCAGCTTCAAGATTTTCAGCAATGTGTTGAAGTTCTTCTAGAGAGGCGCCTATTTCTTCAAATACCGCCACCTGATTTTCAACATTGGCACTGATTTCTCTTGCAGAAGAAGCATTGCTTGTTGTAACACCTGCAACTTCATCTACAGCTTTGGCAATCTGTGCACTCACATCTGACTGCTGCTTTGTCAGTGCAGTAATATTGGCAATACGCTCAACCATACTGTCTACTTGTTCAATAATCCCCTTAAATGCTGCACTGGCTTCTTGAGTCATCGTCACACTCTTATCAATCTTAACGGACTCAAGCTCAATACTCTTCTTAGTTTTTCCAACCATTTTATGAATCATGTCTATCAGACTTGAAATGCGGACGGTTGACTTGCCGCTTTCTTCAGCCAACTTTCTGACCTCTTCAGCAACAACTGCAAATCCACGTCCATGCTCGCCTGCACGTGCTGCTTCAATGCTTGCGTTAAGCGCCAGAAGATTTGTCTGGTCAGAGATACCTGTTATGATCCCGATTATGGATTCAATTTCCTGTGAATATGCATTAAGCTGTTCAATTTCTCCAGTGACTTCCTTGGAATTTTCCTTAACCTCGTTTACCACTTCTGAAACCGCTTCTAGCTCAATAGACCCACTCTGCACTGCATCTGTGACGCACTTAGCATTTTCAAGCAGTGCTGACGCATCAGAACCCACATCATATGCGCTCTGAGCCAGTTCTTGTATAGATGCTGAAATTTCTTCTACAACACTTGAGTTGTATTCAATTTCAGATGTAATGCTGTGCACTTCTTGAGAAATTGTTTCTATACTTGTATTGGCTTCACTAACAGCTCTGTTCAATTCGTCCGAAGACTTTGTAACATGAACTGCATTGTCCTTTACTATCAAAACAATTTTTCGGATGTTTTCAATGAAAAGGTTCATATTTCTTCTCAGTATGCCCATTTCATTGTTGCTTTCACTCATTTTAACTGTCAAGTCGCCTTCGCCTTTTGACAGTGTCTCAACAACCTGATTTGTTGTTTGAATTGGCTTCAATACTAAAATTGGTATTATCAAACCAATGAGTGCAGATAGTACCACCGCTAGAATACTCGCAAATTTTATAGTCTCAAGCATTCTTTTAGAAAATCCATCTGCATGATCAGATATTGCTCTGTTATTCAACTCCAGCACACCCATAAGATGTGTAGACGAAGCATTGTAAGCACCAATTTCACCATCCGAACTCGTTCTACCAATCACTTCATCTAGCTGAGTGATTTTGAAAAACAGATTCTGATATACATCCAGTTCATTCATGAGTGCTTTTAGAGCATCTGTATCTCCTTCATGAGATTGAATCGTCCATTTAACCCTATCAAGCTCTTCAGAAAAAGATTTAAGAATCTCTACATCATTGCTTAAAAGGTAATCTTTTTCATACCCTTTAAGTTGCAACAATGCACTTCTAATCTCAAAACTATTTTCTATGGCTGATACAGCTTCTGTGATTGCCACCTCACTCTTTTTCAACGCTCCGATTAGTCCAAAATTTTGATAGCCTTTTTCCTTGTACATTTCTGTTAGTGCGATAAAATCTGCATGATTCTCTTCAAGCAGAGTACGCACTTCTGCAATCTCATCTGCACTTAGAATCTTAAGTTCTTGATTTAAAGCTTCTAGATTGTTGAGCATTTCTACAGCTTTGTCATAACCCCTTTTAAACTGATCTAGGTTTTGACTTGAGTTTACCTCAAAGAAATCTTCATTTTTCAAATCATAAAGCAGTAAATCTTTCTCAGCTCGCCTCATATCAAGTACCGTTTTCATCAGTGCTTCATTTTCTCGCATAACAGGTATTGATTTTGAATTCAGCCCCATAATGCCACTAAAAGACTCAAAACTCAGATAACCGACGAGTACAACCATGAATACCAGCCCTACCATTAAAATAGTGCGTATTCTTAATCGACTTAATATTTTCATCCCAAACCTCCTCGACGATTATTATACTACGAAACTTGAATTTATACACTTGGTTATGTATTAAATTTTTTACATTTTCGTCAAAACCAGCCCCCTTTCATCCCTATCATAATAATATTATTTGCTTATGCCTATATAATGCATTCACAAATCAAGCGATTAATTTGCGATTAAACCTGGAGCTCGATCAATATACAGAACCGTGCATTCTTCAAATACCCTGGTCTAGCCTTAGTATTCACGCTCTTTTGAATACTAAGATAAGACCGCGCAACCTCCGGTTGCTCTGGTCGCTAGTCTTAGTATTCACGCTCTTTTGAATACTAGAACAAGACCGCGCAACCTCCGGTTGCTCTGGTCGCTAGCCTTAGTATTCACGCTCTTTTGAATACTAGAACAAGACCGCGCAACCTTCGGTTGCTCTGGTCGCTAGTCTTAGTATTCACGCTCTTTTGAATACTAAGACAAGACCGCGCAACCTTCGGTTGCTCTGGTCGCTAGCCTTAGTATTCACGTTCTTTTGAATACTAAGACAAGACCGCGCAACCTTCGGTTGCTCTGGTCGCTAGCCTTAGTATTCACGCTCTTTTGAATACTGGAACAAGACCGCGCAACCTCCGGTTGCTCTGGTCGCTAGTCTTAGTATTCACGCTCTTTTGAATACTAGAACAAGACCGCGCAACCTCCGGTTGCTCTGGTCGCTAGTCGCGCCCAATAGGTTTTACCTAAGAAGGCGACCCATTCATGCCAGCATGATGGGTCGCCTTCTTAGGTAAAACCTGCTGGTCTTTGTCTTTTCCGGATATAAAAAGGACTATGGTGTTTGGCACCATAGTCCCTATCTTCATTGATAGTTTGATTATGCTTCTTCTTTTGCAGGGTACGATTTGTTTTTGTTTTTCTGAGCAGTTTTGAAGAGTGCCCAAACCGGACTCGCAATAAATACAGAAGAATAGGTACCAACAATTACACCTGCCATAAGTGGGAATGCGAACTCTTTAATAGATTCAACCCCCAGAACGTACAGCGATCCGATAACAACCAGCGTTGTCAGGGATGTATTGATAGAACGTGTAATTGTCTGCTTCAGGCTTGTGTTTGCAATTTCGTTATACGTCGCCTTTTCCATACGCTTAACATTCTCGCGTACACGGTCAAATACAACGATTGTATCATTTATTGAGTACCCTACAATCGTCAAAATTGCTGCAATAAATGACGAGTTGACTGGCACTCGGAACAGTGCATAAATACTAACGAGCACTAGCACATCATGCATTAGGGCAATGATTGATGATATCCCGTAAATCATTTCAAATCTGAAAATGATATAGATGAACATACCTACTGATGCCAGTAAAATCGCAATCAGGGCACGATTTTGTATTTCATCGCCAATAGCTGGACCAAACTGCTCTGCACCAATAAATGCTTCGTTTTCAAGACCAT
The DNA here is from genome assembly GCA_963676345.2 of uncultured Acidaminobacter sp. GTDB lineage: Bacteria > Bacillota > Clostridia > Peptostreptococcales > Acidaminobacteraceae. Next base: position 663,676 of record CAXXTS010000005.1, on the reverse strand, counting down.
ACGCAGACTGAAGTTTGGCGAATATCTCCATACGTTCAGCATTCGATAAGGATGCCTTCGTTTTAATAATGATTTGGTGCTTCTCATTACCTGCATGAATAATGTCGGCATGTAAATCAAATTCTTCTATTTCTGAGCGAATATCTTTAACTTCAACAACCTCGCCCATGTTGATTTGCATCATTGTACCGCCAGTGAAGTCGATACCCAAATTAAGGCCGGTAAAGAGTGCACTTCCAAGTCCAACTGCTATGACAACAAGGGAAATGGCAAACCAAAGTTTATATCTTTCTGCAATTTTCACGATGCTTACCCCCTTGCCCCAAATAGCTTCTTATTGTTGAATGCGTCTAGAGAAATAGACGATCTCAACATGGATTTTGTAACAACAACTGCTGTTACCATACTGATTACAATACCAATCATCAGCGTTACTGCAAAGCCTTTAATTGGACCTTCACCAAAGTAGAAGAGTACAATTGCGGCAATGAATGTAGTAATATTCGCATCTAGAATTGTCCTAAGTGCTCTAGAAAAACCTGAGTCAATTGAAGCTCTAAGTGTTTTTCCATTTGAAAGTTCTTCTTTAATTCTCTCAAATATAATTACATTCGCATCTACAGCCATCCCCACAGAGAGTACAATACCTGCAACCCCCGGCAGTGTCAGCGTAGCACCGAATCCTATCATAGTGAATAAGAGCAGGCAAGCGTAAAGTACCAGCGCCATTGAAGCAACCAGTCCCGGTACGCGGTAATATCCCACCATGAAAATAATAACTAGGATAAACCCAATTTGAGCAGCACTCAGTGCTGAATCAAGTGCATTTTTCCCCAGCGTTGGACCAATAAGTGAACTCTGAACCTCTTTCAGCTCTACAGGCAGTGCACCCCCACGAATAAGCGCAGCAAGACTTGCTGCTCCCTCTTGTGTAAAGTTGCCATTGATAACCGCTTCACCATTTGGTATTTGCTCTTTTGCATAAGGCGCCGAAATAACAACACCATCAAGCAAAATGGCTATTTGACCGCCATGTGTTGACATCTGAGATGCTTCCAGTGTTGCCTCTCTAAAAAGTTCTTTACCTTCAGTGTTCATTTTAAGCATAACAGTATGACCATACTGTTCGCTATATCCATAGCTTGCATCTTTTACGACTTGTCCTGAGAAAAGGTCTTTTCCTTCAAACATGTCGCGTGTCATATCGCTTGTCACAAGATTTTCTGAATCAACGAGCACAAATTGAAGCTGTGCTGTCTTACCGATTGAATCAACTGCTTCCTGAATATTTTTCACACCAGGAAGTTCAATACGAATTCGCTTGTCACCTTGTCTTGTAATAATTGGCTCTGTAAGCCCCAGTTCGTTAACACGTTTACTGATAACGCTTATAGACTGATCCATTGTCTTTGCAAGATCGTTGCCCGTTTCATCTGTCTGTGCTTCATAAACAACAACGACACCGCCTTCAATGTCAAGTCCAAGTTTAATAGAATCTTCAACAGAATCTACACGCATAGACCCAATTGACAGGCCATTAAAAGCCAGTAGTACACACCCCACAATTAAAGCTGTGAGGATTAAAAATACACCAAAGCTATTTCGCTTCATTGTCTTCACCCCGTTTTTGATGTTTTCGGGCTAATTTCGCCTTCATCTCTTATTTGTGTTTTTCTGCTAATTTTACATACCGCTGTGCATGTTCAATGCGTTTTTCAACTTCTTCTGCACCAAGTTCACGTACAACTTTCGCTGGTGACCCCACCGCAAGGCAGTTACTTGGTATTTTCTTTCCTGGAGGGACAAGTGCACCAGCTCCAAGTATAACATTTTCACCAATTTCAGCACCATCAAGTACAATAGCACCCATACCAATGAGCGTATTTTCCCCAATTTCACATGCATGAATAATCGCACCATGCCCTATTGTTACATTTTTTCCAATGATTGTTGGATATCCGCCACTGTCCACATGAACAACTGTGTTGTCCTGAATATTTGTATTTTCACCAATGCGTACATAATTGACATCACCGCGAATGACTGTTCCATACCAAACATTTACGTTTTTCTCTAGAACAACATCTCCGATAATTGTTGACGTTTCTGCTACAAAACATGTTTCATCAATTTTTGGCTTTATTCCTTCAAACTCTTTAATCATGCTTATTCCTCCGTCATCAGTTTCGCTTGGATATAAAGTGAACACTCCAGACGCTTTCTCTCCATTTCACACCCTAGACGGTAAGGCTTGTTAATGTCGTCATTGAAATTATAGGCATTTGCATGACAACCTCCTGAGCAATAGAACTTAGCCCAGCACTCTTTACAGTCCGGTTTGTTGTAGACATGGGCATTTTTGAAATCGACATTCAGGTTTCTGTTTATTTCGCCAGTGAGTACACTGCCCATTTTGAAATCTTCATTTCCTACAAACTGGTGACATGGATAAATGTCGCCTTCTGGTGTGACTGCAATGTATTCTGCGCCTGCCCCGCAACCGGATAGGCGTTTGATAATACATGGGCCCTGACTCAGATCAATCATAAAGTGGAAGAAATTGAACGCTTTATCGGTTCCATTTCGCTCAATGATTTCATCAGCCAGTTCGTCATACTGCTTGAAGATTATGTCTAAATCTTCATCTTTTAGTGCATAGTCATGATGAGGCTCTGCAACAACAGGCTCGACAGAAACTTGATCAAAGCCTTCATCTGCCATATGGAGAATGTCTTTTGCAAAGTCTGTATTAAAGCGTGTAAACGTACCGCGGATGTAGTACATCTTGTCTCCACGCATTTCAACCATTTTTTTGTATTTAGGCATAATCACATCATATGAACCCGCGCCGTTTATCGCTGGTCTCATCAAATCATTGATTTCTGGTCGGCCATCTACACTGAGAACCACATTATGCATTTCTTCATTGATATAAGCCATTTTTTCTTCATCAAGAAGCACGCCGTTGGTTGTCATTGTAAAGCGGAAATTCTTATTGTGTTTCTTCTCAAGTTCTCGTCCATAGCTTACGAGTTCCTTGCAAACCTCAAAGTTCATTAGTGGCTCTCCACCGAAAAAGTCTACTTCAAGATTTCTTCTGTTTCCAGAATGAGCTACTAAGAAGTCAAATGCCTTTTTACCTGTTTCAAGTGCCATTAAGCTTCTGTGACTTTCATAGTCGCCTTGTGATGCAAAGCAGTATTTACATCTTAAGTTACAGTCATGTGCCACATGAAGACACATAGCCTTAATCACTGGTTTGTGTGCTTTAAACTCTAAGTTCTGGATATATTTATCCTCGCAGTACAACTGCTCTGCCTCTATAAGCGCATCAAGCTCCTCAACGGCATCTTTAAGCGCTTGCTCATCATACTTGTCAGCTAAACTGCTCACCGCTGTGTCTGCATTATTTTTAGGATAATAATCTAAAAGATCATATACCAGTTTATCGACAACATGTATTGCACCGCTGTTTACATCAACCACAATAAACATGCCGCCCTGTTCAAACTTATGGATCATTTCTACCTCCGACGTTCTAAATAGAACCATTCTTTCTTGGATCTGCAGTGAAGGAATATGCACCTTTTTAGTGGTACTGGAAATCCAATGTTCCAGCACTACAAAAAAGGCGAGCTCCTTTTCGCTCACCACAATTTGAGCACACACAAAAATGACCAGCGCGTACGATACGCTCCGTGTACGCGGGCTGGTCTTTTAAGTACGCATTTGTTGATATGTTTCCAACACTATTGATTATTGAAACCGCTTGTGTCTCAAAGTATATGTAAATCTACTTGTTTTCACATTCTTGGTTTCCAACTGTACAAGAAGTCTTGCAAGCTGATTGACAAGATGTTTGACACTCGCCACATCCGCCGTGAGAAGCAGTCTTCTTAAGTGTTCCAGCGTTAAGTGTTTTAATATGTTTCATTAGTCTTCCTCCTCTCATAAATACATACCAATTATAGCACAGCAGGCTCCTGCTGACCAGTTAAGATTGTATTGCACCGGACGCGCTCTATGCCGTACTGGGCAACCTGTCGGTTTCCCTCGTCGCTGGACGCGCCGTATACGTACAGGGCAACCTAACGGTTTCCCTCGTCGCTGGGCGCGCCGTATACGTACTGGGCAACCTAACGGTTTCCCACGTCGCTGGACGCGCCGTATACAATATTTAAGGAATAATATCTGTTTTGTGCAAGCACAACAGATTTTATTCCTTAAATATTGTGCACTTCTTTGTCCTTTCCGTAAAGAAAGGATAGTCAAACGCTTGTGCGATTGGCTATCCTTCATATGTATATCTGATTTAATTACTCTGAAACACTTCCGATAGCCCACTTTTTGAAAGTTTGTTCGCCTGTTCCGCAGTTTAGAATAACGTCGTCTTCTGTAATGCGGACAACCTTGCCAACAAGACCGCCAATTGTAACCACTGTGTCTCCAACCTTGATGCTTTCACGCATGTCTTTCATCTGCTTCGCTTTTTTCTGTTGCGGACGAATAAGCATGAAGTAGAAAATACCGAATATCGCCGCAATGTAAATGAGCGAAAATGCCATATAGATAGCCTCCTTCTAATTCTGTCACATACCCTATTAATAGTTCGACTTCGATGTCACAATTCCTTTATTTCTCTAATGGATTATTGCTGCTTATTTAATTATAAGCGAAATGAATCCAGTTTTGTACCTTTTTGTGTACATCCATTCCTATTAATTTTAAAAAAAAGGTCATTTCGACTTGTTTTCACACATATAAAATGAAAAAACCACCTTGATAAACTCAACACAAAGTCTATCAAGGCGGTTCTATTTAGTATTTATTTTTCTTCTAGCCTATAGACTTACACTCTAAATCTACTGATTTCTTCATTAAGTGAATCTGCTAGATGATTCAACTCTTCGGCTGATCTTGCAACTTCATCTACAGCACTAGCTTGCTGTTCCACAGAAGCACTTACTTCTTCTGTTGACGCAGCCGTTTCTTCTGACACTGCAGAAATATTTTCAATTGCAGATACAATATCATCTTTGTCATTTGTCATTTCAAGAACAAAGGTTGAAGTCTCCCTAATTTTTTCAGTAATGGCATCAATAAGCCCTGAAATACTTTCAAAAGACTCATTCACATTGGTTACAGCGTCTGTTTGACGTTCTGTGATTTTATCCACATCAGCCATAATTATCTGGGCTTTTTTATTTTCATCCATAATTTCCCCGACAATTTTTCTGATTTCTTCGGCTGCTTCATTCGATCCTTCAGCCAACTTACGAATTTCATCCGCTACAACTGCAAAACCGCGTCCGTGTTCTCCTGCACGAGCAGCTTCAATTGACGCATTAAGCGCTAGCAAGTTGGTCTGTTCTGCAATTGAACTGATGGTTTCTACGAAAATACCAATGTTATTTGATTTTTCAGTAAGAGCTGTAATCGCTTCCCCAACTTTAGAAGAAGACTCATTGCTCTCTTTGGTTTTTTCCATAAGCTCATTTACACTCTTCATGCCGTTGGCGCTGGAAGCAATAGCTTCTTCAGCCGAGTGAGCCATTTCACTCGTACCTTCTGTCAAATTGCTGAATTTCTGGTCCAGTCCAAATACGAGTTGTGCACCTTTTTCAGCTTCGCCAGCTTGGTCTGATGCACCTTTTGCTATTTCGTCCACTGTTTTTGAAACCTCGGTTGACAGGGCACTCGTTTGTTCAGAAGTTGCAGCCAAATCAGTAGCTGATACAGATACCTTTTGAGCGACATCTTTAGCACTGGCAACAAGGTCTCTAACCTGTGTAATCATTTCATTAAAGTTTTTAGAGAGTACACCAAGTTCATCATTGGTAGTAATGTTTGTCTTAACGGTGAAATCGCCATTCTTTACTTTTTCCATTTCTCCACCAATTAAAATAATTGGTCGTACGATAGATTTAGCGAAGAACTGGTTTATGAGTGCTGCAATAACAAGTGTGATGATCCCTACAAAGAGGATTGATTTCAATATAACAAAGGACTTTTTATTCACTTCGTGAATAGGTAGACTTGCAACAATCGGCCAACCGATTTCATCTACATAATTTACTGCAGCCATCTTAGGAGCACCATTGTATTCATACTTCAAGATACCCGTTCCACCCGATTTAACGAACTCAGCGAGTTCTGGAACTGCGGAAGGTTGTCCAATCTTTTCTGGATCAGGGTGAATCATCAAATTATAGTTGTTGTCAAACAAGAATGGATAACCCGATTCTCCAATTTTAATACTTGTGATGTCTTCAGATAGATTCGCCAGTGACAAGTCAAGCGCTAATACACCAACAAACTTATCTCTGCTGTCTGTAATAGGCATTGCCGCTGAAATAATCATATCGCCTGTGAATGCATCTACATACGGATCTGTCCAAATGGCTTCACCGCTTTCAATGGCTTGCTGATACCACGGTCTTGCAGTTGGATCATAGCCTTCTGGCAAGTCCGTCTCAGGCCAAATGAAAAAATCCTTCCTTTCCGTGCCCAAATAAATATTAAGAACATCTTCATATTCATTGATATAATCCTTAAATGTTGCAATCATATCATTTTGAGCATTAAACTTGGAATATACATTTTTTACGTTGTCATTTTCCCCCATCATACGTACTGATGAGAGATACATGTCAAAATAACTGTGCACTTGATCGGATATCAGATCGAGTACCGAATCCGAATTCGCCTCAAGTTCATCGACCAGTATATCTGACGACTGAATATAAGACCCTGCACCAACAACACCCAGAGATAACACCAATACAACTGTAAATAGCGCTATCAGTTTCCCACGTATACCTAACTTCATAATCATTCCCCCAATCGCTTTAGTCAGTATATACCCAAAATTTTACCACACTCCCACATTTTCGACTATATTCGACAAGATTTTCCCATGCATTTCAGATCTATCTTCCTAGAAAAAATGAAAAAAGCCTTCTAATTCTAGTGCTTTAGAATTAGAAGACTTCATTTTTTAACAAGATGTCTTACAGTTCATACCCATACTTTTGGAAAAACTCTTTTCTGAAATCAAGCAATCTATCTTGCATAATTGCTTCACGAACTTGTTCCATAAGTTTAACCAGGAAGTGAATATTATGATAAGTAAAGAGTCTTGATGATAATATTTCGTTGGATTTAAACAGGTGACGCAGATATGCTTTCGAGTAATTTCTACATGTATAGCAGTCACACTCCGGATCAAGCGGTGTAAAATCCTTTCTATACTTGGCATTTTTAATCGCTAATCGACCTTGCGATGTCATCGCAGTACCATTTCTTGCGATTCTTGTCGGTAAAACACAGTCGAACATATCAATGCCACGGATAACACCTTCGACTAGGCAGTCTGGGCTTCCAACACCCATTAAATAACGCGGCTTGTCTTTTGGCATATATGGCGTTGTGTACTCTAGCACTTCATACATAAGCGGTTTTGGTTCACCTACACTCAGGCCACCAACTGCATACCCAGGCAAGTCATACTGTGTAATTTCTTCAATACTCTGACGTCTGAGGTCTTCATACATACCGCCTTGTATAATACCAAAGAGCGCTTGATTTTCAGTGTTTTTATGCGCTTCAACACAACGTCCCAGCCAACGCGTTGTTCTCTCAAGTGACTTTTTAACATAATCGTGATCTGCCGGATACGGCGCACACTCATCAAATGCCATCATGATGTCTGATCCAAGTGCGGTTTGTATTTCAACAGCCTTTTCAGGGCTTATAAAGTGTTTTGATCCATCAATGTGAGATCTGAACTCAACACCTTCTTCAGTAATTTTTCTAAGATCTCCAAGGCTAAACACTTGAAAACCACCGCTATCTGTTAGTATTGCACCATCCCAGTTCATGAACTTATGCAAGCCACCAGCCTCTTTAATTAGATCATGTCCCGGACGCATAAACAGGTGATAGGTATTGCTTAGTAGAATACCTGCTCCAATTTCTTTGATTTCCTCAGGTGTCATCGCTTTAACCGTCGCCTGTGTTCCAACAGGCATAAACACCGGTGTATCTATAGTGCCGTGTGGCGTATGGAGTTTTCCAAGTCTCGCACCACTTTGTTTACATGTTTTAATGAGCTCATAAGTTACAGCCATCATATCCTCCCCTATTAGATAAGCAGCATTGCATCGCCAAAGCTGAAGAATCTGTACTGCTCTTCAACTGCTTTGCGATACGCATTCAGTATATTTTCTCTTGTAGACAGTGCGCTAACCAGCATAATTAATGTAGATTCAGGCAAGTGGAAATTGGTAATGAGTCCATCAATCACTTTAAATTCATAGCCAGGGTAAATGAAAATTTCCGTCCAGCCTTTTTGTGCTTCAACCACACCATTTTCGTCTGCAACACTTTCAAGTGTCCGTGTCGATGTCGTCCCTACAGCAATGACACGTCCACCATTTTGCTTGGTTTCATTTATGATTTTTGCCGATGCTTCAGAGATTTCATAATACTCTGAGTGCATTTTATGATCGAGTATATGGTCTTCTTTAACAGGTCTAAAAGTTCCTAGACCTACATGGAGCATAACCGTACAAATTTTTATACCCCTACTCTTCAATTCCTCAAGCAGCGCTTCAGTAAAATGAAGTCCAGCTGTAGGTGCAGCAGCAGAGCCACGTTCTTTAGAGTACACCGTCTGGTAACGCTCCTGATCCTCAAGCGACTCTGTAATATAAGGCGGAAGTGGCATTTGTCCAATTTGGTCAAGCACTTCTTCAAATACACCGTCGTACTCAAATTCAATAATACGTGCACCTTCTTCAGCCATTCCGACAATTTTTCCGCGCATCAGGCCATCACCAAAGATAAACTCAGCGCCTACTTTTGCCTTTCTTCCAGGCTTAACAAGTGTTTCCCACTGGTTATCCGACAAACGTTTCAACAGCAAGAATTCTACTTTGGCACCTGTTTCCTTCTTACCAAATATGCGTGCAGGTAAAACACGCGTATTATTTATAACCAGACAATCGCCTTCTTTAAGATAGTCAAGTATGTTTCTAAACGTTTTATGATTAATGCTACCCGTTTCTCTATCCACAACCATAAGTTTTGAACTTGTACGATCTTTAAGGGGCGTCTGAGCGATCAACGCCTCTGGTAAATCAAAACTAAAATCCGATTTCTTCATAATTCCCTCTATTCAACCACTGTATTCAAATAATAATGCGTTAATATTTCTTCAAAATCATAGCCCTGTTCAGCCATTTCCTTTGCACCCCATTGGCTCATGCCAAGCCCATGGCCATATCCATGACCGATAAAAACAATTTTATCAGACGAAAAAGAAAGATTGGTAGTCCTTGTCCCGTCCGTAACAACAAAATTAGATGTTATAGCCGTCTCAAGTCCATTTTCAGTCATATAACTGGCACTTGAAAGATCAGTCCTGCTAAAGGCACTCCTACTCACTACAGTAGCCATGGGTTTATTGCCCAGCTCAAACCACATACTCTTTAAGGTCGTATATCCAAAAAGTGCACGTGCTTTTTCTTTCAAAAACGTGGCACTGCCAGAACTCCCTTGAAATACGAGTTCCTGAACACGCCCATTCTCGCTGACCTCTTCGATTCGGACATCGAGAAGAGACCCAATATTGTGTCCATTTGAAGACAGAATGCTTTCAATTTCCTTTTTTGTATACGTCAACTCCCAATCAGAATTCGGCGCATTTTCAGAATAAGGGTCATAGACACCTACAATATAAGGCAGTGTCCCTGACCATATATTTTCAATGTTTTCAGTACGCCCCCCACTGTTTGAGTGATAATAGGTCTGAACAATTTGACCGTTGTATTTTAACAGTTTACCGCTGGTTTCGTCAACCGCCTGATTGGAACCCGGTTTTTCCACATCATATCCGCCATAAACCTGACAGTCTGTTGTTGCACAAATGTCAAACCCGAGGTCACTGTGTTTTCCAAAATTGATCAGAGCATAATTACGCGCTGCAATTGCTTGAGCTTTAAGTGCTTCAAGAGGCCAGTCTCCTGACATTTCCTTTGGTAAAACGCCATATAAGTAATCGTCTAGATCAATGTAGTTGATAACCGTCAACACAGAATCCGGGGATCTTTTAAAGCCAATGCCGCCTCTATACCCCTTACTCCCATAATAAACAACTGAGTCTACAGTTGTACTTTGAATAGGTCTCAGGTAAAACTCATTTTCACCCGATACATAAACAAATTCAATAGCGTCCTCTTGCATGACCTTAATCAGCGAAGCATCGGTTGATGTTACCGCTGTACTCGTTCCAAATTTTGACTTGGCTTTTGAAAGATCAGAGGTAGCCTTTGATTTACTGGCATAGTTACCATAATAAATTCTCCAGCCATTATCAAACGCAGGAAAAGGACCTGCATCTTTTTGATCTAGTCTATCCAGTGATGCTTGCATAGCGTCTAGTGTATTATAGGTCTCACCCAATTGAATATGGTATGCATCATCCTTTTGAGCTGTCAATTTTGTATACGCCTTCAAATTATGAATAGAAACCCGTTTATCTCCATTTAAATAAACCACTTCAAATCCAGTATTTGAAACAATAGTTTCAATGTCATTCGTGACAGCACCGAACTTTAACCCAACACGAATAGGCCCCTCAGGAATATCTCCTGCAAAGCTCGCTAGACCTGAAAAAACAAAACTCAAAACACATATAACTGTAAACAGCTTGCGCCACATATACGTCTCCTTTATTCTGTCCAATTGATTAACTCTGCCTGAAAATCAATATGCATATGCTGATACCCCAATTTGGTTACCACTCTACCACGTGGCGTTCTGTTAATAAAGCCAAGTTGGAGCAAATAAGGTTCGTAGACATCTTCTATGGTATTGCGCTCTTCTCCGGTTGATGCTGCTAGAGTGTCAAGACCCACTGGCCCGCCATCAAACTTCTCAATAATGGTAAGCAGTATTTTACGATCCACAAAGTCAAGTCCAAGCTTGTCCACTTCAAGCATATCGAGTGCTTTTTGGGCTAAGTCAAGGGTCACAATGCCATTACCATAAACCTGAGCATAATCTCTGACACGTTTAAGCAGTCTGTTTACAATACGTGGTGTCCCTCTTGAACGTCTTGCAACTTCAAGGGCTGCGTCTTCACCTATTTCGATATCGAGTACACCTGCTGAACGTTTTACAATACCAGTAAGCTCCTGAGCATCGTAGAGCTCAAGCTTGCAGATTACACCAAATCGGTCCCTGAGTGGCGCAGTAAGCTGTCCTGCTCGTGTTGTTGCACCAACAAGGGTGAACTTTGGCAAATCTATACGCACCGACTTAGCGCCCGGACCTTTACCGATTATAATGTCCAGTACATAATCCTCCATAGCTGGATACAAGACTTCTTCAACATGTCTGCTAAGTCTATGAATTTCATCAATAAAAAGCACATCATTTGCTTTCAGTCCATTTAAAATTGCTGCTAAATCACCCGGACGTTCAATAGCTGGTCCAGAGGTTACTTTAATATTGACTTCCATTTCATTGGCTATAATGCCGGATAATGTTGTTTTACCCAGTCCTGGAGGTCCATACAAAAGTACATGATCGAGTGGTTCTGATCGCATTTTAGCAGCGTTAATAAAAACTGAAAGCTTCTCTTTTGTCTTTTCCTGCCCGATATAATCACCGAGCATTTGCGGCCTGAGGCTTGTCTCAACTTTTACATCTTCTTCTATAAAAGTTGGGGTTACAAACCGATTCCCTTGAAAATGCTCCATAAACGCCTCCACTCTAGCCAGCCATTATAAGACTGAGTGCTTCCTTAATAATGCCTTCCGTGTCCTTATCAGTTGTGTCTATTCGACCAATTACCTGTTCTGCCTCATCACTTGAATAACCAAGTGAAATTAGGGCTTCAAGAGCCTCTCGCTGATTTGAAGTAACACTCACAGGCGCTGGTGCATTTATACTGCCCACACTGAGGGCTACACTGCTAAGCTGCTTATCAACTTTGTCTTTCAATTCTAAAATGACACGCTGGGCTGTTTTCTTCCCTACGCCCGGTGCTTTAACCAGTGTATTGACATCACCAGATGCAATGACTGAAGCCAAATCATAAACACCGATTGAAGACAAGACTGCAAGCGCTACCTTTGTTCCTATTCCACTGACTGAAGTCAGCATTCTAAATAATGTAAGTTCGTGTCGAGATGAAAATCCGCATAAGCTTATGTCATCTTCTCTCACAATCATTTGTGTGTAAACGATGACTTCGTCTTCCATTCCATTTAAATCTGCAATTGTAAATGAAGACGTATTGATTTTAAAACCCATTCCATGATTTTCTATAACAACATACCCCTCGGATATGTACTCTACTGTACCTTTTATATATTCATACATTTAATCACCCTATTTTATGATAACACAAACATACATTCGATAAAACTTCAAACATACATTATCACGAATATTTAATGGAACGCACCTATCTTCAACTTAATATTAGACGATTATAACGCGCTTGCACCCAAGCGTCTCAGCCTGCATTTTCAAACTGTTCATTTCATCATTTGTAGGTTGTCTTGAGATAAGCTTGTCTTTCCTTACGCCATGCTGTCTGTACTTTATGATCTTATAGAGAATATCCGGATCATATTTGACAATCAAACGAGCGCCCTCTGACACATTATAGGCATTATCTAAAACATCTGGAATAATCACCGTTCTAAGTTCATAAAGCTTTCCTGCAGCTGCCGTCTTATGAATACAGCGAATTGTATTTGCATTGTCTGCCCCCGTCAGTGCGCGGTGCTCCTCACTGTGGGCTGATTTAAAGTCAACCATAAATCCATCTGCCCATTCCAGCAAGGGTGCAAGCTTGTGCTCAGGCAAGTTTCCATTTGTGTCAATATACACATTGTAATCCTGTTCTTTAAGTGCTTTAACAAGTTCTATCAAAAATGAATACTGGACAGTACACTCTCCACCCGAAATTGTAACCCCTGACGTAAACACTTTCACTCTATCCAGTTGACTGATAATTTCTTCTATACTCATTGCTCTAACATGAGCGCTTTCACTGGCTTCAGTTAAAATAGGAATGGTTTCTGGATTATGACAAAATAGACAATCAAAATTACAGCCTTGAAGAAAAACAACCGATCTGTTACCAGGTCCATCAACCGAACTAAAAGGCAGTATACGTGCTATTAATCCTTTCATATACGCTCCTTTATCTGTCACAAGGCAAGACTCGTGTTGGCAAATTTATTCTCTTTAATGCGGTTATCTTCATAGGACAAGGCATAAAAGAGAGATTCAGGTATCCACAAGCACACCTGAATCTCAATTTGCTCTTTAGTGCATTGCATTGACATTAACGTGTAGAATGGGGCTGATTATCAGCCCCATTCTATTATTTCTCTGGATTATCTCTTACTTTTCGTTCAAGAATATGCTGGTTTTTTACCGATCCTAGTCCGAGCGCAACCGTATCGCGAAGGACTTGTTCACCTCGGTCAAGTTTTTCCATTTCGGAGCGTTTAACCAAGTAACCCGTAATTCTAATGACATCTGCATCCGAGCCATAGGCTGAAAAATAGCGCATACCTGATTTAAATGCACCTTTTATGATGTCCAGTACGTACTCTGGATTGTTTTTAGTGGTTTCATCAAAGCTAAATATATCACCAATGCCTGATGGGAAGTATTTGTGGTATCGCCCAGCCTGAACAACATGTTCATGTATTTGAGGCTCTTCACCAATCGGAATTCTACACCCAGGGCTTGTGCCTGAATCTGTATCAATCCCCACTTGGGCATGAAGCAAATATCTACCATTAGAAGCTAATAAATGCGCATTGTAATGTGCATCAACATACCCATTCAGATGACGAATGATTTCTTCTCCTAGGTCATCTGCAATTTGACTATGACCAAATCGGTCGCTTACATCTTCTTTTTCAAGAAGTGTATTTACCGCTTCTGCAAGTCCAACAAGCCCAAACATAGCCGTAAAACCATCTTTAGAAATCAGACCCTCGCGAACCAAAAAACTGGATTCAAAAAACCCAGATTCTTCGATAATAAAACGCACACGCTCATCCATATACTCTAGCATTGCATCAGCAGCTTCTTTTAAATAAGTCTCTAAAAAGTCTTCTTTAGAAGATGCCTGCAGTGCAATTTTGTCCAGTTTCAATCTGGAAAGCGTGTAAGATCCACCGCCAATATTCAGACCATTATAGCAGCTCACAATCGCATAGTCCCCATTAAAATCTGATCTGAACATAGCATCGCTGGCAAAACTCGGTTTTGCTGTAACCAGTGCTGTTTTCACCGCTTCAATAGCGAATGCTTCAGGCGTCTCATCAGAGAACTTAAGTGTTAAATTCGGAATGGAATCCTGAAGTTCTCTTTCTGCTTTAAGAATAAGTCTGCCCGCAAGCGTATCCTCAGGACCAATATTGGCATGACAAAATGAATCCGTTATGGTTCGATCAATGTGCTTCAAAAAGCGTTTGATGGCTTTATAAGCCTGATCTTCATCTTGAATGAACGGATTCAAGAGCGTATCAATATTCCCAATATAAACCGGGAATGATGATATGGATGGAACATGCTTATACAATATAAGCAGATTGTTAATTGCATCTTCTAAATCCTCAGGGGGATCTAGATTCAGAAATTGGCTACCTTCTTTTAGAAACTTTTCGTAGTCAGGTACAATATAGCGAGGTCTGTAAGGGGCGTGCCCTTCAAACAAATCACAGATAATATCTGCTTCCCTCAACTGCCTAACCGCATCAGATATTTCAAGAACATCTAAGCTGTCCTCAGCGTCCCGTGCTAGAGACAATACCTTTTGCTCATACGTCAACGTTTGATCCTTAATAATTTCCAGTGCCTTTTTCATTTTTTCACCTTCTGATATCGATTCATTTTAACCACCAACATCACGTCAGGGGTTGTTTAACACGGCTTTCAAATCGATATCCGTGCTGTTATCTATATTTTACATTGAAACAGTCAAATGTGCAATGGGTGAGCTGATTCCGGTTGCCCTAGTCGTTAGCCGCACCTTATATTTGAGAAGCAATGCACAGTGCAATCTTTGATTGCCCTCGTCGCTAGTCGCGCCATATATTTAAAAAGCAATGCACAGTGCAATCTTTGATTGCCCTCGTCGCTAGTCGCGCCATATAGAAATAAATGAGAAGGGTCTTCATTGTGCTTGCACAAAATGAAGACCCTTCTCATTTATTTCTGCATTGCTTTGTCTTTTCCGCATAAAAAAAAGCTGCGGTTTATAGTTGCTTACGTCTATAAACCACAGCTCTATTGTAATGTATTAATTGATTTCTATGCTACGTCTTCTTTGTAACCTTCAACCTTATGCATTGTAATGCCAGTGTATCCATAGAATATAGATACAAGTGGGTTAAGTAGGTTCAAGAAGCAGTATGGAACGTAAGTCCAAGGCGTTAGGCCAAGTGTACCGATCATAAATGCACCACACGTATTCCAAGGAATAAGTGGAGAAGTCAGGGTTGCTGAATCCTCGAGTACACGTGACAGGTTCTTAGGCGCCAAACCTCTTTCGTCATAAGCGTCCTTAAACATACGACCAGGAATTACAATTGCCAGGTACTGGTCACCAGCGCCTGCGTTCATTAGGATTGCCGTAACAATGGTTGCAACCACTAGAGAACCTGTGCTCTTAGCAAGTTTTAGGATACCGCCAGCGATTGCTTGAAGCATGCCAGTTTTCTCCATAACACCACCGAAGATCATCGCACATAGAATCAGTGAAATTGTCCACATCATAGAATCCATACCACCACGGTTAAGTAGTGAGTCAAGTGCATCTAGACCAGATTCAATTTCAAATCCATAGTGAAGTGCGCCAACTACATCACCAAGTGAAACGCCTTGGAAAATAATTCCGAAAACGCCACCAAGTAGAGCGCCACCAAATAGACCAGGAATAGCAGGTGTCTTCATAACCACGATACCGATTACGATCAGTGGTAGAATCAGAAGTACAGGCGTAATATTGAAGTTAGCTGATAGGCCATCTAACATTACGTCGATTGCGCCTTGGTCTAGGTTTCCGCCAGCGTAACGCATACCAAGAATACCGAATAGTACCATTGATACTAAGTACGATGGCCCTGTAGTATAAACCATGTGACGGATATGATCGAATAGATCCGCGCCTGCCATTGCAGGTGCAAGGTTTGTCGTATCAGAAAGTGGTGACATTTTGTCGCCGAAGTAACCACCAGAGATGATAGCACCGCCGACCATTGGAGCAGGGATTCCCAGACCCATACCAACGCCCATAAGAGCGATACCAACTGTACCAGCAGTAGTCCAAGAAGAACCCGTTGCCAGTGATACGATAGAACATATAATCAGTGTTGCAACAAGGAAAATTGCTGGTGAAAGCACTTTAAGTCCATAGTAGATCATCGCCGGAACGACGCCTGCTTGGATCCAAGTACCAATTACCATACCGATTACCATTAGAATGATGATTGCGCCCATGGCCATCTTGATGGTATCTACGATACCCTCTTCGATTTCTTTCCATGAATAATTCAAAATCTGCATTGCATAAACCGCTGCGAACATCGCTGAGATGAATAGCGGAATATGTGGGTCGGATCCGAAGAACTTAAGTGAAACGATCAGCAGACCAACCAAAAAAATTACTGGAATAAGTGCAATACCTAGTGTTACTTCCTTCTTTTGCTTCATGTTTATCCCCCTTCTTATATAAAAGATGACTTATTATAGCGGGGTACATTCAAAAAAATTCAAAATGAATCAAAAAGAATTTTAACAGTTTGTAAATTTTATGAATCATCCTTGTAATTTTCACAAAGTTCTGCAACATTAGTTAACATAAATTCGTTAAGAAAATCCTTTTCCCCCTCTGTCCTGTGGTTTCCAACCACTTATCATGCAAGTTTACAGGTATTCAATTTCATTTTATCGATTCTTCTCATTCTATGAACAGATCACTTATGAATTTTTGAGTATGGACGGTTTAGACAGATTACAGAATGCACAAGACCTTACATTTATCCATTCTGTTGGTTCTTGCCAAACATCTAATAGCTCCAGCACCATTTTCTTTGCCGCTTTCTAACTCAACTTGGAATGTAAAAGGACACATCCATATGTCTGTGGATGTGTCCTTTGTTTTAAGCATTCAATTTTAATAAGACCATTCTGATGCTTCACTCACCAGAAGAATATTTTCAATAAAGCGTTTTACACTGATCTTGCCGCCGCTTTCACGCTTGCCGCGGATATAATCCATTTCGGCCTTCACATTTTCAAAATCATAAAGCGAATTGGAATATCGAATAAAATTCTCATTCATATAGTCTTCAATACCAACGCTGGCTATATTGATTAGGCCCTTATTAATGGCACGACGCACGCGCTGTTCCATAGCTTTGGGATTCTCACTTAACTTTGAACAGATGTCTTTCACCTTGAAATCAAAGTTTTTAATATTATTGTCCAGCATATATTTGCAAATCACAAGAATATCTTCGCCGCCCTTTTCACCCATAATGCCTAGCTTACTAAACACCATACGGATATTTCTTAGGTGATACTCCTGACCCCTTGGCTTCATTTCCACACCTGTACCAGAAACCATATTCTCAATAATTTTGAAATTCTTCTCGAGTGTTATCTTTTCCTTAACTCTTTTAACCACACTCACGACTTCAATCTTATTAATAGGTTTATTTATATAGAACTCTATACCTGCCGAATAGGCTTTGCTGATCATGCTCTTTGTGCTTACCTGCGATATCATAATGAAGTGTATGTCTTCATGATGAGACTTTACATCCGCTACCACACGTGTTCCATCTTTAACTGGCATGAGCATATCTACCAAAACAATATCCGGTTTTTTAAGGACAATATCCTGTATTGCAGATTCGCTGTCCGTAGAATATCCCACGACATCACCCAGTCCGGATTCTTCAATAATATTTTCCAAAATGCGTATAACCATAATATCATCATCTACTATAAAAAATCTCATATTGTAGCCTCCAAACATCGATCTGGTATCATAATCGTAAAGACCGTCCCTTGATCAAGCTCAGATTCGATCTCTATCGTTCCTTTAAACTGCTTTTCAACAATATCCTTAACCAGGGTTAATCCAATGCCCCTATTAATAATACCCGTTTCTTCATTGAACTTCGTTGAAAATCCAGGATCAAAAATATATTCCATATCTCTTTCTTTAATGCCCGGACCCGTGTCGGTAACAATAATTTGATGCATCGTCTCATTCTTTTCGTGTCGAATGCGAAGTGTCCCTCCACTTTCACTCATTGCTTCAACTGCATTCATTGCCAAATTACGCAGTATGGACATTAACATAAAGTGGTCTGTCACCTGTGCGGTTGTTTTAACCTGAAAGTCCAATACAATTTGAAGTTGTTTCATTTCTATTTCTCTGCTGATACTCGTTTGCAGTATCGCATAAATATCCTTCACCGACATGATATCGAAAACGGGTTCCTTGTCAGATATCTGATCGATACCATGGATCACTCGCAAATAATTCTTTTTTATTTCGTGCACATCCTTAGCAATTTGAAGAGACAAGTTCCTATTTTCCTGATCCCTCTCTTCTAGGTTTTCATACAGCTGAAAGGCATCACTCATTACGGCTTCAATATACTCCATATTATTTGACATAAAATAAACTTCGCTTTTAAGATCGGAGAGCATGGTTACCAGTTGTCTATACCTGTTCTCATGTTCTTCTCTTTTTAAGAGCATTTGATACCTACCAAGTATAAGAACTGCGATTATGCCTATAAAGGTTCTAACAGAAGCAACCACAAAGAGTTTGTTGACAACTTGTATATTATCAGATACGAATGGCCCAATTCGAGAAACGATTTCCAGTGAGTTGGCAATAAAATCGGAAAACAAAATCACAAGAGCCCATTTGGTAAGAGATTTCTCCTCACTTTTATAGAACATAAAGTAATACATTAACCCATAAACCATATCAAATACAAATATTTGATAATCCAGCTGCATTGCCGCCTGAAAAGACCCGTACTCTGGAATGCCTATAAGTCCCCTGAATAAAAGCCCTACAATACCGACGTAGAGCGCACAAACGAGTGGATTGATTTTTCTATCGAAGTAATAGAATATGGGGAGTATAATGACAGATACACCAATTCGAAATCCACCTACAAACATATCTATGTAGATCTGCGTCGTAATTGCGTCAACCAGCGCAATAAGAAGCATTTTTTTCGTCTTATTCATAAACGCTCCTTCTCAACCACTACCCAACAACACTTCTAATCTATTATACGTAATAATGTCAGTGTACTCAACGTAATAATTTATCTATTCGTGTCAAAATAAAGAAAGATTAAGTAAATCATATCTGCTCTTATGCATTTCTTTGTCTTTTTCGGAAAGTAAAAATCGCCTGAATTATGACAGCATAATTCAGGCGATAAATTTCAAATAGGTTCATTCAATTATAATCGTCTACTTATCTATTTAAATACTGGCGCCCCATCTTTAAATGAGTCGATAATTGCTAGGGAGTCTACACGAATACCTTGCTTTCTGAGTAGTGTGCCGCCTTCTTGGAAGCCCTTTTCAATAACAATGCCAATACCGGCAAGTTCCGCACCCGCTTGAAGTACAATATCTCTCAGTCCAAGCGCCGCGCGACCTTGTGCCATAAAATCATCTAATATGAGAACGCGGTCTGTTTCATCGATAAATTTCTTTGAAACACGCACTTTATAGTTTTTAGCCTTCGTGAATGAAAACACATCTGTTTCATAGGTATCACTATCTAAATTTTTTGAAGCGACTTTTTTTGCAAACACCACAGGCACTTTGAAATGATGTGCTGCAAGTGCTGCAATGGCAATTCCAGATGCTTCAATTGTCAAGATTTTAGTGATTTTCTCATCTTCAAATCGGCGCTTAAACTCTATTCCGATTTCATTGAGTAGCGACACATCCAGTTGATGATTCAAAAATGTATCTACTTTCAAGATATCTTCACCAACAACTTCACCTTTTTGAAGTATCGCATTCTTTAGTGCTTCCATAAAAACTCCCTTTCCCCATTAAAACCAAAAGTTCACCCCTAGAAATTCATCTAAATCCATTATGATTTACATTAAGTCTGTTATTGACACTGTAAACATGCAAGAAGTAATTGAATCACTTGGGTTCAATACGAGAAAGGGTACAAACGAGCCAATATATGCTGATTGTTCACACTCTCCGTAGTCCAGTCATTTACGGTAACCGGGTAGAAACTTTTGGACCTTATTTCCAATATTATACGGTATTAAATATGAAAGCTCAGGAAAACCTGAGCCATTTAATATAAGCAAAATTGTACATGATAGGAACGCCTTTGACAAGCCCTAAAAATTTATAGACGCATATTCATTCTCTCAAGCATGCCAAACATGCTGTTCACATAAAGCTTTTCTCCAGACACGCTGCCTATATGTCCAGAAAACCATCCCAGTGGCCCTTCATACTTTGCACGGGCAATAAACAAGTTCCGTTCAATTCGATGCTTGGCTACAGGTTTAAACTCCATATCAACTAGACCTTGTTCATCTACAATGGTCCAGTTTCCCGAAATGCTATTCCTTGAGAAGTTTACATCTGGCACATGATGGATTTCTCCATTTTTCCAAAATGCATTTTCATTATAACTTGGCTTTAGCGCTTCAACATTGGAAACTGTAAATCCACAGTAATCTCCTTCGACTACACCAGCTGCAGTAGACCAATTCCACAAGGTTTTGTATGGATAATACACCTTCTGATCATCGAGAATGAGTGTGGTCTCTTTTTTATCAAACTTTCGAATGGCGTCATTAACTGACATATGCCCCTGCAAAGAAACGAGCTGCTTATGTGTATAAAATCCCGCTTCATTTTTCAAGGGCAGTACCGATATGAGCGGGGTATTGATTACTTCAGCCGTCTCAAAATAACCTGATATCATATCACCTGTAAGGGCATCCTTAAAGGCAAATCCAAGTTCAATTTTAGAACCATGTAAATAATGGTTAACTTGAATCTGTGTGTTTGCTTCATAGGCATATGTAGAGCTCCACCTCAAATCATGGGCAATTTTTATCTTTCTATTGTATTGTATTTGTGATGAGCCCCATGTTTGATTGGTTTTTTTATCATAAATGAGTACTTTTAAAATGGAAAAGTGCTTCATATCCATTGTAGCTATTAATATGTAATGGTCTTTGCCGCCTATCATATAGGCTTGCCATTCTTTCAAACGCAAATCCTTGAACCGTCGAGGCATAACGCCCCATATTCCACATCTAAATTCTAGCGGATTTAAACGATCAAGATAGGTGGTGTATTTTCCGTATGTAAAATCCCCCTGATTATCTATTAGGCTGACCTTTTTCATGTGCAAACATTCCCTCCTTGGTAGCTTACAAATATTTCATACCAATTTGTGGGTAATTTACACATTTATTTTAAAAAGCATCCCACCAAGTATTTGACCTGATAGGATGCCTATATTATTTTAACTCTTTTGCGTTCAACACCTTAACAACAGCGTCTTTTCCGTTTTCGTCAACAACTTTATGTATTAGTGCCTCCGTGAGGTTGTACAGGCTAAATAACGCTGTCAGGAGCGCCTCTAAGTTCTCTTCTCCCGACTGGCTTTGTATCAAGTTGGAAAGATAGGCCTTCTGTTCATTGAAGAACGCATCTGTATTTTCATTTTGAAATTCATAAAATTCATCTTTAATAATTACTTTCAAATCAAACACCCCTATGATTTTTTTAGCCCTATGGCTATGATTTTTGAAACATTTTTTTAAACCATGATACTTCTTCAGCTGAATCAGCAGTAGTTTGCATGTCTAGTCGGCAGGATTCCTGTGTCAGTTCAGTTTCAAGGCGCAAGACTCTATCCTGTTCTGACTTGAGGAGTACCTGAAAATTCTTAAGCAGGTCATCTTTACTGGCAAGCTGGTGGTCTTTCTTTTCAATTTGACTGTCCTTGATTTCAAGTTGTGTTCTTAAAAATTGAATTTCATCTCGCATTTGGTCAATTAAGGCCCGATCAGCAACATTTGGAACTTGTTCCTCTTCATGAACCCTTTCAAACATTTGCCGTTCATCTTTGAGCGCTTTTTTTTCAGCACCCTGCAATGGGTCAACCTCCAGAGGACTTGGTTCATCAGCCAAGCTAGAACTTGCCTTAACCGGTTCCATTTCCAAAGTTGGTTCTTTATCAGAAATGGAAGACGCTGTAGCTGTTTCATTATCACAGCCTATCTTTTCTTCTGAACCCCTTATTTCAGCAGACTTTTTAATGACCTTTTTTGTTATTCCAAGAACTGCATCAAACGACTTTGTCTTAGACATGGTTCTTTCCAACTTTCATCCCTTCACGACTATAGAAAAATACCGCTGTTATTATCATACCACTACTTACCAATTTTTGCACTGGTGCATGCTCCCCAAGTATGAGAACGGCTAAAATAAGTGAAAAAACAGGCACAAGGTTTATGTAGATATTGGTTCGGCTTGCACCGACATTTCGTATGGACATCTGTTGTATTAAGTATCCAATGACAGTTGGAAAAATAGCCATATACAGCACAGCACCAATTGCAGGCATAGGTGCTGATTTTAGGTCCATATAATTTTGCGGATCGAAAACAATAAACGGAGCCATCATGATCGTACAACTTAAAAATGTGTATGCGGTCAGCTTAAGTGGTGTAAAAGCCGGCATAAATTTCTTTACAAGCACACTATAGATTGCCCAGCAGCTTACCGCGACAAGCATGATTAGGTCACCAACATTCATTTCATGACGTGTAATTACACCTAGGTCCCAGTTTGTAAGCGTCAGCACCACCCCAGAAAAGGCCAGTAGAATCAGAAGAATTTTTTTCACCGACAGCGACTCCCCTGCAATTACTGAGGCAATTAGAGCTGTCAAAATAGGATTCATGGCAGCAACCATCGAGGCGTTTGATGCTGTTGTATATTTGAGAGCTTCAAAAAACAATACATGATATCCCACCATGCCAACCAGTCCAAGAATAATTACGGGTCTAATTTGTTTCTTTTGTATCATCCACGCCCGAGGGTGTTTAAGAATTAAGACTGACATAATCACAACAGAGGCTATTCCAAAACGCAAAAATGTGAGCATTCCCGGCGAAAAAGTATCTACACTGTATTTACCGGCAATAAAGGCACCTGCCCAAAAAAAAGCAGCCATAATCATAAGTACTACCATTGTATATTTCTTCATAATAACCTCGCTGAACTTCTTAATATTAAGTATGTATAAGTTTACGCCACAGCAAATATACTTCGCCTTCCTAAATAGATTATACTTTAATTCGCCACTTGGCTTTGTAATCCCTTTCTAAACAAATAAAGAAATACGAAAAACCCCTGAATGCACCAGTCCGTTCTGGTACCCCTCAGGGGTTAGTCCTAACTTCTAATTATGTGTAAGGTTATTATACTACCTTTATACTTACTCGCACATACCCATTGCTCTAAATTTTTTATATCTTTTGTCAACGATCTCTTCTGCGGAAAGTGCCCCATACTGGCTAAGCGTATTTTCAATCAGCACCTTCATATGCTCAACTGTCTTTTCAGGATTCTTATGAACACCAAGCTCATCCTCTGGAATCACTTGGTCAATTAGCCCAAATGCATGAATATCTTCGGCAGTTATCTTCATAATGTCTGCGGCTGTTTCTGCTTTAGATGCATCTTTCCAAAGAATCGATGCGAATCCCTCTGGTGAAAGGACAGAGTATACTGCATTTTCCAGCATCCATATTTCATTACCCACACCAAAGGCTAAAGCACCGCCACTTCCACCTTCACCAATGACAATACTAATCACTGGAACTTTCAAGTCAGACATTTCAAATAGGTTTCTGGCAATTGCTTCACCCTGTCCACGCTCTTCAGCCCCTAACCCACAGTAAGCGCCCGGTGTATCTATAAAGCAAATGATTGGACGTCCAAATTTTTCTGCTTGTCTCATCAGACGCAAGGCCTTCCTGTAACCTTCTGGATGAGCCATACCAAAGTTTCTTTTAATATTTTCTTTTACATTTCTGCCTTTTTGATGCCCAATAACCGTAACAGGTCTTTTACCCAACCATGCTAAACCACCCACAATAGCGCTGTCATCTCTGTATAGGCGGTCTCCATGAAGCTCAATAAAGTCATCAAATATATGGGAAATGTACTCAAGTGTCGTTAATCTGTCTTTATGTCTTGCAAGTTGAACGCGTTTCCACGCCTTAGACTCGCTTTCTTTTGGAGACGTTTTAACCCTATCGGTAGTTTTGCTTTCTGCCGTCAGTCTTTTGCTAATCCGCTCAATATCTTTTTTCAGCGCAGGATCAACCTGAGCAGCAATTTTTTCAAGCTCCTCTAAGCGTGCTTTTAAAAGCATTTCTTCACTTTTAGGCATATTCAACCTCCTTATGCGCATCCAGTAGTTTCGTAAGCGCAGTACGAAGGTCTTCTCGTCTTACAATTTTATCTATAAACCCGTGTTCCAGTAAAAATTCACTGCGCTGGAACCCTTCCGGCAATTTTTGTCGAATGGTTTGTTCTATTACACGCGGCCCTGCAAATCCAATAAGCGCACCCGGCTCAGCAAGTATAATATCTCCAAGCATGGCAAAACTCGCCGTGACACCACCTGTTGTAGGGTCAGTCAAAATGCTGACATAAAGCTGACCAGCCTCTCCATGACGTTTCAGTGCCATAGATGTCTTGGCCATCTGCATGAGCGAAAAAATACCTTCTTGCATTCTTGCACCACCAGAAGCGGTAAAGATAATAAGCGGTAAGGTGTTTTCAGTCGCATACTCAACAAGTCGTGTTATACGCTCTCCAACGGCTGAGCCCATTGAGCCCATCATAAATCCGGGGTCCATAACGCCAATGGCAATATCTCTGCCCCCTATTTTCGCGTACCCCACAGTCACCGCTTCAGAAACTTCAGCTTTTTTTGATGCACCTTCAATTTTTTCTTCATAGCCTTCAAAATTGAGTGGATTCACTGTACGTACATTCTCAAAAAGCTCTGTGAAAGTCCCCGCATCTACAACTTGGTCAATTCGAACTTGGGGCCGAATGCGGAAGTGGTGTCCGCATGTACTACATATAGAATTGCTATTTTCATAGGTTTCTCTATCTAAAAGTGCACCACAAGATTTGCACTTTATATAGAAGCCATCTGGAATACTTGGTCCCACTTGTTTGCTCGTAGCAGAACGTTCTTGATTCAGACGGATATACTGGGTTTTCTTAAATAGTTTTCCAAACATCAAGCCACCGTCCTTATCCTGTAATTATTTGAGTTTCAAGTGTCTTAGTATGATATCCACCATCCATATAGGCTTGGTGGGAAAGAATTTCAAAGTGAAAATCAATATTCGTATCTATTCCCGTGATTAAGAATTCACCAAGTGCACGTTTCATACGCTGAATTGCATCTTCGCGTGTATTGCCATGCACAATCAGTTTGCCAATCATAGAGTCATACATAGGCGGTATTAAATAGCCTTGGTAAACTGCTGAGTCAACACGCACCCCTGGTCCGCCCGGCAACATCAATGTTTCAATTTTGCCTGGACAGGGCCTAAAATTCTCATATGGATTTTCTGCATTGATTCGACATTCCAGTGCGTGACCATTTATTTTTATATCTGACTGTGTGTAGCCTAATGGCTCACCTGCTGCAATACGTATCATTTCCTTGATGAGGTCTATTCCTGTAACCATTTCTGTAACGGGGTGCTCTACCTGAATACGCGTGTTCATTTCTATAAAGAAAAACGCTCCGCTCTTGTCCAGAAGAAATTCTACAGTACCCGCATTTTCATAGGCTGCGGCACACGCAGCTTTAACTGCCGCCGCACCCATTTCCAGGCGCTTTTCCTGCGTTAAACTACTAGATGGTGCTTCTTCAATAACCTTCTGGTTACGCCTTTGCATTGAACAGTCACGTTCACCAAGATGCACGACTGAACCCTGCTGATCAGCAATGATTTGAAACTCTATGTGTTTTGGATTTTCAACAAAGCGTTCCATGTAAATCGTATCGTCCCCAAAAGCCGCTTTTGCTTCCATCTTTGCTGCACTTACAAGGGCTTCAAGCTCGGACGCCTCGCGTACAATGCGCATACCTCGTCCGCCACCACCTGCAGATGCCTTAACAAGCAGGGGAAAACCAATCCGCTTTGCCTGTGCATGTGCATCCTCCATTGTCTTCACTGGCCCATCTGAACCAGGTACAATTGGGACGCCTGCTTCTTGCATCGTCATTCTCGCAACAGCTTTGTCACCCATTTTTTCTATTGCTTCAGGTGCGGGTCCAATAAACTTTAGACCGCACTGTGCGCACATCCGTGCAAACTTAGCATTTTCCGATAAAAATCCAAAACCCGGATGCACTGCCTGTGCACCCGTTAAAACTGCAGCGCTTATAATATTGGTCATGTTCAGATAAGAAGCAGATGCCTTTGAGGGTCCAACACAGACCGCTTCATCCGCAAGCTGTGTGTGCAGAGCTTCCCGATCGCATTCTGAATAGATTGCCACGGTCTCAATGCCCATTTCCCTGCATGCCCGTATTATGCGTACCGCTATCTCACCACGGTTAGCTACCAGTACTTTTGTAAACATGCAATCACCTATCCAATCATAAACAGATCTTGTCCGTACTCTACAAGTGCCTCATTTTCTACTAAAACAGCAGTAATTGTACCATCCATCTCAGCCGTAATTTCATTCATGACCTTCATGGCTTCAACAATGCACAGAACGTCTCCTTTTTTTACCATGTCGCCCACTTTGACATAGGCTGCCTGATCTGGTGATGGTGATGCATAGAAAACACCTACAAGCGGAGCCTTGACGGGTGTTCCCTTAAATGTTTCTGCAGGGACTTCAACAGTTTCAGCTGGGACTAAAGCGGCTGTAAGCTGCTGTACATCTGCACCTTGCTCAGATGATTTCATAACCGTTTTCACTGTATTATTTTCCATACGGATTCTAAACCCGTCATTCTCCATTTCAAAAACAGATAGATCCGACTGTGATACCAAACGAATCATTTCTCTAATTTCTTTAATTTGCATGTCTCACGACCCCTTTTTCACACGATTTCGTATAGGACTAATCATATGCCTTATCTTTAAAAGCACTTTTTCTCACAAATAGAAGCGCTCATTATTATAAAAATATGTATAGTCCAGCTTTACACTCTTAAATATGCTGATTGATTTATCAGCAATTTGGGCACGGTATTCTCACATACACCTGCCTATATATCATATAAAGAGAAGCGACGCACCCGCCGCCTTCAACACCAAACGCGCCCTTTATTCACGTTCGATGTATAAATTTTATTGTACTTTCATTGTATTGTCAACAGATATTAGTACCTGATGCTATTTTTAGGTCATAATTATAATGTCTATTTATTTAATGCCCATCCCCCGTTTGATATACTTTTCAACACAAACTGAGCACATACATTTTTACTTCGAATATCACAATTGATATTATTTTAACGACTATAGAAATTTTGAATGAATAACATATTTTTCTATCTGGTACATCACCTACCTTACCTTGTATAATGTTAAGACAATGTAATCATGATATTACTTTGAAAAAATTAAATTCCTAGGGGGAAAGAATGAAAAAGAATCGTATTATTTTTTTACTGCTTACGCTTGTACTTGTTTTGGGAAGCAGTTCATTTGCTGAGGGGCAAGATAATTACACCCTTATGATTTACCTGAACGGGTCTGACCTAGAAAGCACCTATGACCCTATCACGCATACCTTTTCTGGTGCTGCAACTCAAGATCTAAATGAAATGATTGACGGATACAAGGTTGGCAGTGGCGTTAACGTCATTGTTCAAACCGGCGGTACTGCTGCTTGGGACAATGACTTCGTCTATCCAGAAGTGACACAGAGATTCGAACTCACAGAAAATGGATTTGTCGAAATGGATAGCCTTCCAAGACAAAATTTTGGATACAAGAAGACACTTTCTGATTTTATGAACTGGGGTGTGAAGAATTATCCGGCTGATAAATACGCAATTATATTATGGAATCACGGGGGTGGACCTGTAAAAGGTTACGGGCTTGATGAACTCTCTGATTACGATAGTCTCCACCTCGAGGAGTTGGCTGCTGCATTTTCAACTTCAAAGGAGCAAACAGGTGTAACCTTTGAACTTATTGGATTTGATGCATGTCTCATGGCCAGCATCGAAGTTGCTGACACACTGGATGCTTTTGGTAAGTATTTAGTCGCTTCTGAAGAAATCGAACCTGGCCACGGATGGGATTATCAATCGGTTTTAACTGCATTAAGTGCCAATCCAAACTTAACCGGTGACTACCTTGGAACAATCATTGCCGATACTTACTTGGCACATGCCAAAACAAACGGCACTGAAAGCGAAGTCACTCTATCGGTTATTGATTTAACTAAAATTGATTCCGTTGTAGAGGCACTCGAAAACCTGATTGTAGAAGCTGACCAGCGTCTATATGACAATATCTTCTTTTATGAATTTGCGAGGTCCGCTCTAGCAGCCAAATCCTTTGGCGGAAATACTGAGACACAAGGCTTTACCGACCTCATTGACTTAGATGATTTTGCCAGTGCACTTATGCTCAATCAAGAAGAGAACGCATCAGCACTTATCAGTGCTGTAAACCAGGCTGTTGTACATAAAATTGATGGACCATACTCTTTTAATACAGGCGGATTATCTATATACTTCCCCTACAGAGACCGGGAAAATTATGCAGCAAATATTGACATGTATAAAAAGACGCTTTTTTCACCTGTGTATATCAATTTTCTAGGTGGCTTTAAATCAACAGTTGAAGCCTACGAGAAAGAGGAAGCCATTGAGTATACGGTTTATGAACCAACCGATGAAAACCCTTACTATGAACTATCCCTTACCCAGGATGGGTTTGAGAAGGTCTACTATGTATACATAGACATATACACTGCACCAATGCTATCTACGGAAAAACCATATGATACCCAGTATCTTGGATATGACTTTTTAGTCACCCCTGATGAGGAAAACTTCTCTTATTTTGATGATTTCAACTTTCAGTGGACTTATCTAGATACAGAACCGCTTATGATGTTCGTTACCCACGACTATGACGACGTCGTTCTTTACGAGTCACCAGTCCTTTATAATGGAGAACCAATGAACCTTATTTTCTCTTGGATTACTGAGTTTTCGCTTGCCGGAGAGGATCTCAGCCGTTATGAAATTTATGGTCTTAGACGTACGGTTGATCCCGAAACAGGTATGCCTGACAAAAACTTATATCAGCTTGAACCCGGTGCAGTCATCCAACCTATTTATGTGATGGATAACTATTACACAGGTGATTCGGATTATGTGGCTGGTAATGAAATTGTCATTTCTGAGTACACCGATTTGTACTTTGAAGACCTTCCGGCTGAAGACTATATGTTTAACTTCAGACTTACAGACTTCGCATTTAATCACTGGTTTACAGATAGCTATTTCTTTGAACTGGATAGCGAGTAGATCTAAATTCACCATAAAAGCAGCTTGTATCAAATAGGTCTTTGAGACTTCTCTTCGTGAGTCCTCAAAGACCTATTTTTACGTCTGTGTGCTTTTTTAGAAATTCTATGCTATTCTTCAGACTTCTCCCCTTGCCTTATAGGACATCTCCTTATATAATTTATGAAGTGTGTTTATTGATACCAGTTAATTTCAGCTTGGTTTTGATAAATCAAACTTCCGCATTGAAAATGAATGAAAGCAGCTTTAATCAGCCTCTAATTCAACTGCAAAATGAAATAGAGACTGATAAAGTTACATTGAGAATAGAGCAATTAGTACAAAAGGAGTTTATGAATGAGTATTCTAAACGTCAAAAATTTAAGCCACGGATTTGGTGATAGAGCCATTTTTAACAACGTTTCTTTTCGCCTTCTAAAGGGAGAACACATTGGCCTTATCGGAGCCAATGGTGAGGGCAAATCAACATTTATGAATATTATCACAGGTGCACTTGAGCCCGACGACGGAGTCGTTGAGTGGTCTAAACGTGTCCGTGTTGGCTATCTGGACCAGCATACTGCACTTGAATCAGGAGCATCAATCCGCGATATTCTAAAAACTGCCTTCCAATACCTATATGATATGGAAACAGAAATAAATGACATGTATATGAAAATGGGTGAAGTCTCTCCTGAAGAGCTCGATAAGCTTATGGAGGATGTTGGGACCATCCAAGACATTCTTACAAATAATGACTTCTACATTATTGATTCAAAAGTTGAAGAGATCGCAAGAGGTTTGGGGCTGGCTGACATAGGCCTAGACAAAGAAGTTCAAGACTTAAGTGGCGGTCAGCGAACAAAAGTCCTTCTGGCAAAACTTCTCCTTGAAAAACCGGACATACTGCTACTGGATGAGCCGACCAACTATCTGGACGAGCAGCACATAGAATGGTTAAAGCGTTATTTACAAGACTACGAAAATGCATTTATCCTCATTTCCCATGATATTCCGTTTTTAAATAGCGTTATCAACCTAATCTATCATATGGAGAACCAAGAGCTTAACCGCTATGTGGGGGACTATGACAATTTCATGAGTATATACGAAATGAAGAAAAAACAAGTAGAAGCAGCCTATAAAAAGCAGCAACAGGAAATCGCTGACCTTGAAGATTTCGTTGCCCGAAACAAGGCACGGGTTGCTACTCGTAACATGGCGAAATCCAGACAGAAGAAACTGGATAAAATGGATCGTATTGAACTGGCAAGAGAAAAACCAAAACCAGAGTTCAATTTTAAAGAAGCTCGGACTTCAGGAAAGCTAATCTTTGAAACCGAAAATCTTGTCATTGGCTATGATGAACCACTTACTAAACCACTCAACCTGCGTATGGAACGCGGACAGAAAATTGCACTTTCCGGCGCAAACGGACTTGGTAAAACAACCCTACTTAAGAGTCTGATGGGCTTAATTCAGCCAGTAAGCGGAAGTGTTAGACTCGGAGAGGTTCTTGATCTTGGCTATTTTGAACAGGAAATAAAAGAGGCGAACTATAACACATGTATTGAAGAAGTATGGCAGGATTTCCCCGCATATACCCAATATGAAGTCCGCGCTGCACTTGCAAAGTGTGGTCTGACAACCAAGCACATAGAGTCCAAAGTACTGGTACTCAGTGGTGGTGAACAAGCCAAGGTTAGACTTTGCAAACTCATAAATACGGAATCAAATGTTTTGATTCTCGATGAGCCAACAAACCACCTCGATGTTGATGCAAAAGAAGAACTAAAGCGTGCACTCAAGGCCTATAAAGGCAGTATTCTTCTGGTTTGTCACGAACCTGAATTTTACGCAGATATTGTTACAGATGTATGGAACTGTGAAGACTGGACAACAAAAATCGTTTAGTTATTGCTTGCTGCTATGTATCTATGAATAAACAGACTCGTAAAGCGCCCAGTTGAATTAGATTCAACTGGGCGCTTTTAATAGGTTAAGCCTGTCGCGACTTTTCTCTATATTGTTTTTTTGCTCGATACATCTTTTCGTCAGCCTGCTCAATATAATGGTCAATGTTCTGGCCGGTTTCATACTCTGCGATGCCATAGCTAAAACTCATATTATAGGGCTTATTACTTTGAGAATTGACTTCTTCCACCCGCTTTTGTACACCTCTTAGAACCTCTTCAGTTTCGGATTCGCCCACACCAGGCAGGATAATCATAAACTCGTCCCCACCCATTCTGACTATGTACTTAACCTTGTTTATAGATTTTTCAAGGACATTTACCGTGTCTTTAATAAGGGCGTCACCTTCTTTGTGACCGTACTGATCATTTGTTTTTTTAAGGTCATTCAGATCAAGATAAACAATGCTTAAGCTTTGTTCATTTACATCAGCCTTTTTCATAGCTTCACTTAACTTTTCAAATCCCATACGCCTGTTTAGCAGTCCCGTCATAGAGTCATAATAAGCGTGATGGGCTACTTCTATATGCATCTGTTCAAGTTCAGTAAGCATTAAGTTGATATTCTCGCTGAGTTCTCCAAGTTCATCTACACCACTTACGCGTACCCTTTCTGAGGATGACTTAACTTTCGTGATTTCATTGACTTGATTGTTTAACTCAATAATTCTGTCAACCACCAGACGCCCTACTGTAAAATGAATAATCAATGCAAAAATGCCTAGCAATATGAATAAATTCATAATTCCCTTATTAATGTAAGTGCGTCCCAAGGTCTGTATACTGGATCCCATTTCAGTACTTAAATCAATCACTTCATCTGTATTGAGTATCTTGACCAGCACATGACCCGTACTTGAGTGGCCTTCTGTACTGATTGTCTGATATACACCATAAGGATTTTTCACTTCGGGCTCTTCATATTCTCGACTGATCGCTACAGATAGCGACAAATCATTTTCCCGTTCAATGCGCGCCTTCATGTCGCCATCAAGTGTATATCCGAAGACCATTTGCCCCTTCATGGGGGCCTGACCTTCATTATCTGTAATACTCATAGAACTAAAGAGAATCAGGTCTTCGCCAATTCTTAAAATGCCGGTCTGATCTTTGTATTGCATTATGGTTTGAATCAGCGTACCCTCTACAGGTTCTAAAGCATCTGTGCCTTCATTGTAATACTGGGCATAAAGCGGATTATCTTCCGCATTGAAAATCATAATATAATCCAGAGACAAGTCAAGATATGCTCCCTTGCTAATGTTCTCGTCAATAAAGGTAGAATCACCACTATGAATAAAGGCATAGGAAATATCCCACTTGGACCAGTCTGATAATGCAACCTCAAGTCGGACCAACTCCTCCACAATATTCTCTCTAAAGGTGGTCATATCATGTTCAAATATGTCACGCTCTACTTCTTGATAACTCTTCATTACCGTGAGATTTAAGCTATAACTAATAACTATCAGCATGAATGCTGTCGTTATTACTGCAATCAAATTCAATTTTGTTCTTAGCTTCATAACGGTCGCTCCAATTTAGTCATATCCCTAGGTGTAATCGAATAGCACATCCCTTATAACCGAAGGCATCCTAAAACTTATTTAAACAAATCCTTTAATTTATCTGCCATAGCTGCATTAAACGGTTCATCGCTTTTTGTTTCCTTCATATATTTATGTACATCTTTAAACGATCCTTTGTTGCCTTCTTTCTGTTTGCGTTTATTGAAGGCCGTTAAGCGTTCCTTATACCCACATCGGCAAACAAATGTTTTTCCATCGCCCTGCCCTACCATCTTCATTTTCTTATGACAATTTGGGCAACGTGCGTTTGTAACCCGTGCAATTGTTTTTCTATATCCACACTCCCGGTCTTGACAAACGAGCATTTCGCCGCGCTTGCCCTTAACTTTTAGCAGAAACTTCCCGCATTCAGGACATTTCTCGCGTGTCATATTATCATGTTTATAGGATTTTGCACTGGTATCTATTTCCTTAACAGCACGCTTTGCAAAACCACGCATTTCATGTAAAAATTGCACTTTCTGCTCTTTACCTTTAGATATGGCGTCAAGTCTGAGCTCCCACTGTGCCGTTAGGTCTGGTGACTTTAAGTCTTCAGGTACAAGACCCAGAAGCTGCTTTCCTTTTGATGTAGGCCGCATTCCATCAGGTGTAGATTCTATTAGAAAGCTGTTATACAATTTTTCAATGATGTCAGCGCGTGTCGCAACCGTTCCAATGCCGCCTGTTTGACCTAAAATTTTCGAGTATTTATCTTCCTTATGCTCTAAGTACTTACTCGGATTTTCCATAGCCTTCAGCAGCGTCCCTTCATTAAACAGAGGCGGTGGACTTGTTTTCCCCGCCTTAACGCGGTAGGCTTTGACTGCCAAGGTTTCGCCTTGAGCAAAGTCTTCCAGAACCGATTGATTCTGATCGGATAGCTCATTTTTATAAAGACTTTTCCACCCCTGCTGCAGCGCAACTGAACCCTTGGCAGTAAACACTTCACCAGCAGCTTCAGCATGTACAGTAACCTGTGAATACGCGTAAGGCGGCATAAATACCGCTAAAAATCTACGTACAACCATTTCGTAGATTCTATTTTCCTCCGTGTCCAGATTTCCAGGTATAGGCGACTCTTCAGTCGGCACAATCGCATGGTGGTCTGAAACCTTTTGATCATTAATAAATCGACTCGATGGCTTTATCCCCGCTTTTAGCAACTTAAAAGCGGCCGGTCTGTGTTCCCCGACTCCGCATGCCCGAACACGTTCTTCGAGCGTATTCGCCATGTCTGATGTTAAATACCTTGAATCCGTTCTAGGGTATGTCAGCACCTTATGCTGCTCGTAGAGCCGTTGCATAATGGAAAGGGTCTTTTTAGCCGAGTAACCGTAGTGTTTATAGGCCTCTTGCTGGAGTGTGGTCAAATCATAAAGTTCAGGTGCATGCTTTTTCTTCTCTGCACGTTTTACTGATGTGACTTTCAAGCGCTCCCCTGTCAGTTTCTTAATAAGTCCGTCGGCTTTGTCCTTTGAAAAAATCCGAGTTTGCCCCTTTTCACTTACCCATGACAAGTTTCCTTTACCTGTTACTGCGTCCACTTCGTAATACGATTGCGGTTTGAAATTGCGAATGAGTGCATCTCGACTTGCCACCATTGCAAGTGTAGGCGTTTGAACGCGACCACACGATAACTGAGCATTGTACTTTGTTGTCAGCGCCCTTGATGCATTAATGCCAACGATCCAGTCCGCCTCAGCTCTGGCCTCAGCAGCTCGAAATAAATTCTCATACTGTCTAGCATCCTTCAGGTTTCTAAAACCCTCTCGAATGGCTTTGTCTGTAACAGATGAAATCCACAAACGCTTAAGCGGCAATTTGTTATGTGCTTTATAGAGTATCCATCTCGCTACAAGCTCGCCTTCACGACCTGCATCTGTCGCAATTACAACAGAGCCTACGTCACCACGATGAATCATTTTTTTTATGACACCAAACTGCTTGCCTGCGCCCTTCATAACAATAAGTTTCATTTTGTCTGGGAGTATAGGAAGATCTTCTAGACGCCAAGTGGCATACCGCTTGTCATATGCATCTGGATCAGCCAGTGTGACGAGGTGGCCCAGCGCCCAAGTTACAATATATTTGTCGCCTTCAATATAGGCATGATTGTGATTTTTACATCCCAGTACCCGTGCAATGTCTCTACCCACGGAGGGTTTTTCTGCTATAATAAGTGCCTTTTTCATTGAACTGCCTTTCTTTATTCTATAGTCATTTTAATACTCTAAACATCATACCACAGTCATGTAATTTACCCTAGCGCCCCCGCGTCTTAAGCATATCAGTCAGTCTGAGTGACAGCATCTTAATAACGGACATGCTAATTGCTGAATTCTTCTTTAGGAGTTCAAGGAATGCGTCTCCATCCATGGATAAAAGCTCTACTGGGCCATCCGCCTTGACCGTTGCTGTTCGAATATCATTATTGATCAGCCCCAGTTCTCCAATCATCTCCCCTTGTTCTATTCCCGCAATAGCTGGATCTTTCTCATTCAAGTAGACTGCAGCGCGACCTTTCATCAGTACATAGAACTTTTTGCCGCGTTCTCCCTTTTGAACAATTGTGTCCCCAGAACTCAAATAACCTACCGTCACAATTTCTGACAATTTTTTTAGTGTATCAATGTCCAGTGTCTCAAACATGGGTATCGATTTTAAGGCAATCATAAAATCAATTTCTTTTCTTTTTTCCTCGTTCACATAACCACCTCTGTTATAATCCATCAAAGTTTGAATCCACCTATTTTTGTCACCTATATCAAATGTTCTATGGCCCGTTTCAATGCGAGCCGTATCATTGTCTTTCTCAAGCATTCCAATGACTTTCTGAACCCATTTACCTTTACGTCCGCCCCTGAGCATTTCAAGAAGAACAGGTTTTCTCTTAGGACTGATAATGTATGAATAGGTGCTTGCAGTCAAACTCAATTTGCTTTCTGCTAAAATTTGATTGACCAAAACAGCCTCAGTCATGAACCGTACTTTGTGAAGTTCAAACAGTACAAGGTCAGCAGTATGATGGGTTTCATTAACGCTTTCAATGCAGTTTAAAAGGTACTCGAGAATGTCCATAAGTGCGGCAGCTCTTTTTTCAGCGCCTTCATAAATGCATTTGCTCTCTGCCAGACAGAGCAGTTCAAAAATAGTCTGACCTGTGAGTTCTCTTTCTAATACTTCTACGCTATAAGCGCCAACTACATCCTTTAGAGTATCGTAATCTATTTGCTCAACAAAGGTGTGCAGTGCATTATAGCCCAGCTTTTCATCATAAGCCGCCATCACCGCAGGAGTGGATAAATGCCCTTCTTCAAACCACTGCAGATGATAGGCCTTTTCTAAATGTTCATAAGACTTTATGATCTCATTGAGCAGCATGTCATCTTCAAGCCTATTACGCGCTCGAATGGTTTTTAGTATCAAAAAATAGACACGCCTATCTGCCTCAAACATATAGCTTTTCATATACTGCACAAGGGTCTCTGAAGGTCTTGTATCCTGTACAATCTCTTTTAAACCTTCAAATAAATGGCTTTCTTTCATTTGAGGATAATTCACAAAACATTTGACCATCAGCCAGTTTTTGAATGTATCTGTTAGCTCATGCGGATACAGGTCTGGCGTAAAACTAAAAATTTTATTTTCAAAAACATGTTCTAAAATGGTAACCCGTATTTCCATTTCAGATATATCAAATAGTTTATTGAGCCACTCCACTTGAGTCTGTACAGGTTTCTTTTTAATCGCATAAAATAGAAACAGTCTTTCTGAGCGACTTCCAAACCGCGCTTTTTCAAGTAAGTTTTCAAGCAGTCCTGTGGTATCACTCTGTCCTATGAGTTCTTCAACAGAAGATCCCAGAGCAACACTTTGTGATGCATTGAGTACATCTATAAATCCTCTCCTGTTCTTAACCCACGCCAGTGCCAAAGCACCTAATAAAATACTTACACTCACAATTATTACATCTGTCGAAAGCATGCCTGCTGTGTGAAAGAGTAATATCCCGCCTCCTATTGCATAGCCTGAAAATGCATCAATATAACCTACAAGTGTCACCAATGAGGGTCTATAAAGTGGATCAAGCAACTGATAAAAGACCTCCAGTAAGTAAAGAAGCATTCCAATTACAGCAACTGTGGAAACAACGCGTCCTATTAAGGCAAATAAAAGCCCGCCTTGTGAAAGACGTATGATAAATAAACCAGCAGCTGCCAAAAAAAGCAGGGTGGGCATGATATTGAGAGAACCAATTTTCTTCACAAGACGCTGATAGACAAAGACATTGAGTATTAAGTCCAAACTATAACGCACCGCTAGAAAAATACCTAAAAATCCAGTCAATCCCTCAATGCTTGATAAGAGGTTGGTTGAATACACATGAAATAGATATTCGTTAATGGTGTCTGAAATGGCAATAAGTGCTACACAAGCGATGAGCATTGGTAGAAACACTTGACCCGTTGTGTAGTTCCATATAGAACGCACAGTCACCCGCCGTTTTGAAAAAATTTCACTTGTCTCAGCACTTGATGTTTTTAATAGCTTAAGCGCTAAAAAAGCCGAAACAAAGACGAGTGGATAAATCAAAAGAAAAATGAGTCCACTGCTAATTCTACCTTCAAGTACTCTGAGCACAAGTCCGCCGGTTAGAGCGCCTACTGCACCATAGCTGATTGCGATCGGAATCCACTTTCTAAGTTCTTCCAGATTGAACACATCTTGAACTAAGTAGGTTCTGGTAAAAAGCAGGTTTTCACTAAGGGCTACCATGACCACAAGCATTACGCCATATATAAAAGTAGAATCGAAATAGTGCATAAGTACTGGAATCAGGAGCAGGTGGGCAGCACCAATTATCGTATAAAAAACGGTATAAAAGCGTTTTAACCCGTGGCGGGTAATGAGTTTAACCATCATAACCGCTGTAAGTGCATCTAAAAATGGGAAGAGAACATAAATAAGCGGGAGCCGCTGGGCCCCTACTTTTATATTAAACACGGCAAAACCCAGCCCAAATAGAACCGCTGTATAAAGGCCAATCATGTAATAATATGCAGTTATAAGCGTCTTTCGTCTCATAAATTCACACTCCCCATGTGTTTTATACCCACAAAAGGGCAGGCGTCAGCATTTTCTGCAATTGGTCGCCCTACTCTGTAATCTGCAAACAGCACCATGCAATCTTCGATTGCCTTGGTCGCGAAACGCTTCGTTTTTATTGAACAGCACCATGCAATCTTCGATTGCCTTGGTCGCGAAACGCTTCGTTTTTATTGAACAGCACCATGCAATCCTCGATTGCCTTGGTCGCGAAACGCTTCGTTTTTTTGAACAGCACCATGCAATCTTCGATTGCCTTGGTCGCGAAACGCTTCGTTTTTATTGAACAGCACCATGCAATCTTCGATTGCCTTGGTCGCGAAACGCTTCGTTTTTATTGAACAGCACCATGCAATCTTCGATTGCCTTGGTCGCGAAACGCTTCGTTTTTATTGAACAGCACCATGCAATCTTCGATTGCCTTGGTCGCGAAACGCGCCCAATAGGAATACAAAAGGACAGCCTTAGAAGTGTACGAGCACACTTCTAAGGCTGTCCTTTTGTATTCCTGCTGTTCTTTGTTTTTCGCGGAAAGCAAAAATATTTGTTGACAGTTCCATTTTCAAATTGATTTTTCACACAAGCTTTGTGAATTTTTCTTAGTGTGTTACTCTATGAATAACATCTTCAAGTCGTTCCTGTGTCAATTGCGGTTTTAGTATAAAGTCGTCAATAAAAACCCCTTTTAGGCGTTGACGTACTTCAGCCATATCAGAAGCTGTAATAACAACAATAGGGATATCTTGATACTTTGATCCCCTCAGTTCTTCAATGATTTCTTCACCTGTCATATCTGCAAGCTCAAGACCTGTAATGATAACATCAATATCATCCTTGGCTAAAACCTTGTATGCATCATGCCCGCTTTTTGTAGATATTGCATTATAGCCAGATTCTATAAGCATATCATGAATAATCTTTCTGAAAAAAGCACTATACTCTAAGTGCAAAATCTGCATAAGAAACCCCTTCTTGTACACCGAACCATCACACTGTACGTATATAATGATATCATGTATCACATATTTATCCATTCGTCATAGATTTAAAAACCCCTTTTTTTTCTTTCTGTTTTCGGATGGAAAATTAGTACTAAAGTCACAGTACGAACTCAATATATCAGCTATAGGAGGAAACACATGAAAAAACAATCGATGGCCGCACTCGCCATCCTACTCATTACATGCCTAATCGGCTTAGGGGTTACACAGCTCTTTGACATGAGCGCATATGAGCGTATCTCTAAATTATTAAGTGCAAGCACTTCACTGGAGTCCTATCATGCAGAAGTAGAGGGCCATGTGGATATGTCCATTCGAAGTGAAGAAGAAATTCCTGAATTTCTTGAGTCTGTTTTCAAAATGTACAGCAATATGCAAGTTGAACTGGTTTCTGATGTTATTATGAAGCCTGAGAACTATCAAATGGCCCTGACAGAAACTCTGGATATGAACGGTATGTCTTTCGAAATAGAAGCCTACCTCGAAAATGATACGATGATTATTAAGTACCCAATTTTCGGTAAATACATACATATTGCAGCATCTGATTTAGAAACACTTTTCGATTTCAAACTGCCTGATCACTTCATGCAAGATGTATACAGCCTTATGCCAGAGTTCCAGCAGGAAGCCGCAGCAAGCCTAATGACGTATTTTACTGATGAAAATGTCAAATATGTTGATGACTACACTATGGTTGCTGATGGGTATGCGCAAACACTTAAAGTCATCGAAATCGATATGGATATGAATACACTGATTAATGTCTATGTCGACGTTCTTATGAAAATGCTCGATAACGAAAAGGCCCACGACCTTGTCTTATCTGTAATTGAACTGAACCCAGATAAAATCACGGTTGATATCGACGAAGAAATTGAATCGATTAAGGCGGAAATCGAAGCCTTTAAATCACCTGAGAAACTCTCAGAACCTGAGTTTGTTGAAGTTTATGAAATGTTAAAGGATACACACCTAACCTATCAAATTGGTGTTTCAAACCTGAATATTCCTAAGCGTTTGTGGGTCAACTTCAATATGTCTGTTCCTGTTGAAGAGATGGAAGATGCATACATGGACATAAACTATGCACTCACTTATACACTGAGTCAATTCAATCAAATTGACTCAATTAACATTCCAAGCATTGAAGACGAGGACGTATTACCCCTTTCAGAACTCATTGAAAAATTTGGAGGGTTATAAGGACTCATGCTATAAAGTCAACTAAGTTGAGTCCGATTTGAAAACCGTATAAGACATATGAAATAAAACAAGCTGTCTTAGAATGACTACGAATTATCTTCATTCTAAGACAGCTTTTTATATTATTTATATGAATCCATTTTATGATTGAATACATATTAAATGGTTTCGCTTCAACCATATTTTTTAACGGATCCTGGTCTAACTAGTTATGCCTTAACCCGTCCTGAATAAATGCGTTTATTTGTCTTCAACAAGATAAGCATATTTGAGTGTAAGAATGCGTTCTAGTGATGTGTCTATACGTTCTTTGCTGATTTCACCATTACCAACCGCTGTGTAAAGGGCATGTTGAATTTCATCTACGTAATCGTTATCTGAAATAAGTAAAATATCTACGCCTGCTCCAACAGCCAGTTTAGTAGCCTCTTGATAATTATAACGTTTAGATATCGCTCCCATTACTAAATCATCTGTTATGACCACTCCATCGTAGGCCAACTGACCTCTTAGATAGTCCTGAATAATGATTTTTGAAAGCGTCGCAGGATACTGTGGATCTAGCTCGGGAATCTGAACATGTGCTGTCATAATCATATCTGTTCCACTATCTATTGCTGCCTTAAAGGGTATCCATTCAAATGACATCAAACGCTCTAAACTATGTGACACAATGGGTAGGCCCACATGTGAGTCTGTGTAGGTGTCACCATGTCCAGGAAAGTGCTTTACACAGGATATAACACCTTCATTCTGGATGCCCCGCATTACTTGTGTTGCTACCTCTGAAACCAGCTCAGGTGTCCTTCCAAAGGCTCTATTGCCTATCACTTTATTTTCTGAGTTGCTATACACATCCATCACTGGTGCAAGATTCAAGTTAAGTCCAAAGCTTTTTACGGCTAGGCCCAGATTTTGTCCATATGAATAGGCCATTTCTGGTGTCTCTCCAACTTTAAGTGCATTTGGATAGGAGCTTTTATCAAGCGGGAGCCGTTGAACACGCCCACCTTCCTGATCGACTGCAAGAAAGAGCGGTATCTCACTCTGATCAGGCACACTTTCTATTAAATGCAGCAGCTGATCTTTGGAGCTTACATTATGTCTTAAAAAAATGAGGCCTCCAACTTGACCGCTCCGTATCATGAGCCGTTCATCATCTGAAAGTGTTTCTGCGTCAAGCCCAGTTAAAACCATCTGTCCAATCTTTTCAGAAAGTGTCATTTGGCTCAGTCT
This sequence comes from uncultured Acidaminobacter sp., assembly GCA_963676345.2. GTDB lineage: Bacteria > Bacillota > Clostridia > Peptostreptococcales > Acidaminobacteraceae. The sequence goes on along the minus strand of CAXXTS010000005.1, from coordinate 621,915 downwards.
GTCCTCCACCCACGCCTCACACGGACTCAGAACAAATTCATTTACGGATTCCTCGGCAAAGGTTTGCGGCATAAAAGTGACAAAAACTATTAAGATCTTTAGTATGAGTAATTGCATATTAACCTGCCTATAGCATTATTCATGACAAAGGCTTTCCTTTCACGAACTCATAGAGTTTGAAAACCTGACACGTCATTTTATATTATAGTACACATCTACCATATTTTTTAGTTTTTCTTCGTTTTCTGTAAATTTCACCCTTGAAACAAACCGTACTTATCATATTTTTGAATAATAGAAGCGACCCCATCCTTACGCGGGGTCGCTTTTTAAAGTGTTTCTTCTCAATAAATTACTACATGTCCTATTTCATTTTAATAACTAGACCCATACCGTCAGTAAAATTGTAGAGGAAGTCATAAGCTCCTGGCTCAATGATATTATCGCCTTCTACAGAAACATAACCGAATGCATCATCTTCAAAGAAAGACATCACACCTGAATTCAAATAACTCACTATGCTGTAGGTCTTATTTGAAGACTTTTCACCAGAGAGATTTACAATCCCGTATTTCTGATTGCTGCTATAGATAATGTATTCATCTTCAACAGGCAAGAACAGCATATCAAAATCATTGTCTTCTAAATAACGTGTTCCTTCCTTATCAGCAAGGTAATATGTGCCATCTTCTTTCATAAAGAGCATAAATGCACCGTCAATTTCAGAAAGGTAGTCTTCAACTTCAATTATTTCATTACCTTCGAAATCAAGGACTTGTGTATCACCAGAATTTGTCTCAACAACAATAATTTCTGATCTGTAATCTGAAATGTATCCATCTATATCATCTGTAATGATTTTGCCATTTTCCATGTCATATAGCATAGAATGCGCTTGGTAATCCAGTTCAGTTGATACTGCAAGAACACGATCATTGAGCATTAACGTGTCAATGTAATCATACATCGGCTTTACGATTGGTGTCCCAGACTTATCAACAACACCATAATAGCCATCTGCTTCTACTGTATATAAGTTTGTTCCCGCTACACTGATATTGTCATAAATCATTTCAAGTACAGTGTTTCCTTCTGGATCAATGACACCGCTTAAATATGCATCGTTTTCTACATATATATCGCCTGTTTGTGCCATATACTCAATATAAGAATATTGAGGCTCAACAAGTTTTCCTGCTTCAGCGTTAAAGAAACCATAGTTATAATTTTCGTCCATGATTTCAAATAGGCCATCACCCATATCCGAAACACTGTAATATTTTGGTTCAAGTATAATTCTACCAGACGAACGATCAGCTACGCCTTCATCGCCATAATATCCAGTCGAAATAACGTAGTAGTTTTCACTCTCTTCTACTGTGTCATAGTCATATGCACTTTCAACTTCATTGCCCGCCGTATCAATGTATCTATAATCAGTGATCGTTTCAACATAAGCAGAACCATCAACAAAGTCATCTGCATCTAAATATTTTATTGGAATAACCAGTTGACCTTCCTGATTGATATAGCCAAATTTGCCATTCTTCTCTACCACTGCAAGGCCTTCTGAGAAAGGACGAACATCATCATATTCTGATACATCAAGCCTCACTTGGCCTGTGTTGTCAATGAAATAGAAATCGTACTCATATTTCTTCTTAAAGGCTTCACCAGTCCCCATCAAAGGGTCTACTGATGATGTATCAATAATTTGACCATATCCTGTGTCAAACAAATGATCTCCCAGATAATAATAGTCTTGGAATTCGCCCAGCACTGCACCACTTAAGTCTTTAAACTCATAAACATCGGTTCCAGCTGTAATCATCACATTATCATATATATTGTACATCTGATTACCTGGGTACTTTGCGACTTCCTTCATCTGTTCATCAAGAACAACTGTAAAAATACCATCATAACCGAGCACATACCCATCTTGAGTGATTTCCGCTTCTTTGAACGACGGATATACTAAGAACTTTCCTTGAGAATCGATGACGCCATAGAGTCCTAATTCCTGATAAAGCGCCTTATCACCAACAAAGCTATTGGCATCATCCAGCGTTAGAGGAATAACCGTCTCACCGGCTTTATTGACATAACCATATTGTCCTTCGTTATAGCCATAAACAAGTGCTAGGTCATTTGAGTAATTATAATACTCATAGTTTGGATCTGCGCTAAAGATCACTTCGCCTTCAGCGTTTATATATTCACCGTTATAGCTTTCGTCATAGACTTGTACAATGCCATCATAGAAATCATTTCCATCGTAATATGCATCTTGTGGGAAAATAAAATTTCCATCTGTATCAATATACGTTGTGCTCGCATATGTATCGACTTTTGCATAACCGTTAACAAAATCATAGATTTCCGGGCTATACTCATTTAAGTCATAATGCGCAAGTATATCCTTCTCATAAAACTTAATATTACCATCCATGTCGATATACGCAGACTCACCATCTAGTTCGACACGTGCAACGCCCGAACTGAATGCTTGAGCATACTCAAAAGTTGGCTCAATTGCAATGTTGCCTTCATAATCCAGGTAACCATACTTTTCATTCTGATCATAAAACAGGATGCGTCCTTCAGATGCGGATGAAAGACTTAAACTAGCAATATAGTCATTATCGATGACCCTCAGACCATGGTCGGCCTCCGTGACATCAGCAAAGCCTATACCCATTTGAAATATTAATGATAAAACCAACGTGCTGATAAGCACCTTTGTTTTTCTCATTTTTAACCATTTTTTCATTTTTTCTCCTTTCAAGCCATATATTTCGTCTTTGTATTATACACTAATTCACACTCGAATTCACGCCTGTTAGGTTACAATCAGGTATTTGGTTGCATTTTTATTGTACCTTAGTCCTCGCCTTTTATACCATACCCGAATTATAATATATTCAACACGAATTAAATAGACTATTTTAGTATGATTTTCTTTTTTCTTAGCATACAACAAAGGCTATCAAACATCAAGAAAACCACCTTACTCAAAGGTCGCTTTTTTGATATTGATAGCCCAAAATTAATCCATGTTATATTCTATTAAACTGCTCGCTTTATAACGAGCGCTCATACACTGCAAATACATGAGGATAAGTATGTCCAATGTTTTCTGATCCTCCACCAATGCTTTTAAGTTCCCAGTCTTGCCCAAATTCCGGAAAAAAAGTATCTGCATCATGAAAATCTTCAAAGATATGTGTTATATAGAGCTTTGAAGCATGTGGTAAAAACTGTTCGTAAATGGATGCGCCTCCAATAACAAAGACTTCATTTTCATCACGTATTGCCCGCGCTTTTTCAACGGCAGCTTCGATGCTGCTCGCTATATGTACGCCCGGAATTTCAATATTTTTTCGCGTGATTACTATATTCTCTCGCTTTGGAAGTGCCCCGGATGGCAATGATTCATACGTGTTATAACCCATAATGACAACACTTCCGGAGGTTGTCTTCTTGAAATATTTTAAATCTTCTGGTATGTGGGCCAGAAGTTGATTCCCTTTTCCAATCTCCCGGTTCTTTCCTATTGCAACAATCATATTTATCATTTAAGGTTCACCTCATATTCAGCCATTCAAATATGTTCTACTGCCTGTGCTCTCAATACGTTCTAAGCCATAATACCACATCTTTGCTTCCATGTGAATGCACGTGGATTAAAAACATTTTAATCGAATTTCAATATTTCAGGCCACCTTTAAGTGTTATACTACAACTACGATACGAGGAGGATTTTATGAAAAAAATAATATCAATTATTCTAATGCTTTCAGTCGCATTAGGTGCCTATATTTGGTACGATACCAACACGCTACATAGTAAGAATATACTTCAAGTGAACATCTATAATGACCGGGATACCACACCAGTGCATTCATATTATGCATCTGATACGGATGCTATAAACGATGTGGTCGGTGTGGTTAACTCAATGAAGCGGCTTGATAACTTCATACCACCAGCACATGACATGGTTTTTAAGATGGACATTCACACAACAAGCGGCGATGTTTACGTTTTTGATGTCATGGTTGACCCAGAAAGTTATAAGATTACACTGCAAGATCAGACAAGTTCAAATGCCTATTTGGCCGACTTTGAAAAAGGCAAAGAACTTATCAGCTCTGAGGCCTTCAAGGACTTATATCAATCAGCCCTTCCAAAGATTCAGCTTACATACAGCACCTTGAGTATTCCTGCTGATGTCCGTGATATGAGTTGGACTTTCAAAATGGCCAATGGTGAGACACTGCAAACGAATGAAAACATAATCACGCAAAAGCCAGCTACAACACCACTGAATGCAGATCATAGTTTGTCTATTTTTAGTGAAGTAGAACCTCAGAATATAACTTTGAGGGTCTATGATGACGCAACATTACTTCAGGAGTCTATTGTTGAGGATTACACAATTACCCCCTACCCTTTCAATGGCACACTCCGTTACGAACTCACATGTCAGTGGGATAAAACTGCTCTAAACGGTGCTTATGGCTCAACAACCTATGCATTTAATGGTACAATGGCTCTTGATCCAGAGCTGGTCTTTGACAAAACCGAGCTTACTGCTGGAGACTTGGCAATCATTCAGATTCATAATATTGGTCCAGATCAAAAACCAGTTATCGAGCAGACATTAACTGATGCCATCCATATATTTAAAGAAAATGATACTTACTATGCAATTCTCGCCTTGAATTACTGGGCAAAACCCGGAAGCTACACACTAGATTTTTCAGTAGCTGAAAAGGATAAAACCATTTACTCACATGATTACACATTGACTGTTGTAGACAAAACCTTTAAGAAACAATACCTTACTGTCGATACTACGGTTGAATCGAGTACGAGAAACGATGCTGCTTACGCACAGTACGCAGAACACTTCACACCCGTTCGTGATACCTCTATCAATGAAAAGCTATGGGAGGGACCCTTTATTCAGCCTGTAGAAGGACGTATCAGCACTGAGTTTGGAGAAATGCGCTATGTAAATGGCGCACTCACATCTTATAGACATTCAGGCATAGATATTGCAGCGCCTGCTGGAACCAATATCATGGCCCCGAACAATGGGGTTGTTAAGCTATCTATGCCACTGATTTTAACAGGCGAAACCATTGTTATTGATCATGGCTATGGCATATTCAGCGTTTACTTCCATATGAACGAGCGGTTTGTAAACGTAGGGGATACACTTACAAAAGGGGATATTATAGGCACTGTGGGTTCAACTGGATTCTCAACCGGTCCCCACCTCCACTGGACTATGTCTTATTACAGAACAAACGTGAGTCCATGGCTCTTTATTGAACGCGATTTAATGAACTTCAATTAAAATTGAAATTGTATTATGACAAGGCGGGTTCTGTTGTTCAGCACCCGCCTTTTTTTATGTAAGAACGCAGGTATTCTCAAGCTTAATACTACAAAAGGCTGGCACGGCGGATTTCGCAAAACCCACTAGTGCCAGCCTTCGATTATAAAGTTTGCAGTTCAAATCTTCATGTCATTTAAACTTTTAAAAAGTCATCTATCCAGTCCAGGGGCATGTGGTCATCCATATGGCGACCATAATACACATGGCGTAGAATCCCCTCTTCATCTATGAGAAAATCAGCTGGAATACGCGTTCTGCTTCCCTCTTTCTTTCCCCACCGATTACCACGCATTAAACTTCGTCCAAAGCGATATATACTCTGAATCCCCACACACCATGCACGCATACCCGCTTCAACACCATATACCTTATAAAAGCGTTCGCCCGGGTCTCCAATAACCGTCACATCCGTTTGCACGCCTGCAGCATGCTCTTTGATGGAATCATCAGGTGACTGGAAAACCGCAACAACAAACAAGCGGTCGTCGTGCTCATACCGATCTGCTATTTCCATGAATCTCAACTGGCAAAAAGGACATCCAGCATACCTATAAAATGACAGCAGTATCCGATTTCCTTTGAGTGTATCCAGTGAAAATGGCTCACGATTGTAATCATGAAAATCAATTTCAGGTGCTTTCATCCCACTTTTAAGCTTCATACAGCCACCCCCTATCCTAGAAGTATACCCAATTCAATAATAGAAGAATCAGCTGTAAAATCATGGACTTGTTGTAGGCTTTTTAAAGAATGAACCCACCATAACCAGAGCAGGAACAAGCCATAAATAATAAGCATAAGGTCCATATTCCAGAGCACTCACTCCGGTAATAGACTTAAAAAATATTGCATTTACATTCCATGGTATCAGTGCCACGATTAAGATGCCTGTATCCAGAATGACGCGAGCCAAATCTGAACGGTGCATTCCAGCCGCCTCAAATTTCTCTGCAAAATAGCTGCCTGTAAGCAGGGCTGTTAAACTCTGATTGCATGTTAGTACGGTAACTATGACACATGTGTAAACCGTCTTTCGTATCAATTGACCCGGCCCCTTGGATGGTTTAATCCACTTGTCGAGAAGCGGTTGAATCATGTCTGTGCCTTCTAATATACCATTTATTCCTGCAGAAAATAAAATGGCTAACACCACCGAATACATGGATATAAGTCCACCTCCGCTAATTAAGGTCTCCAGCCCGCTTACGCTAGACGAATAGCCAATTAAATAGTGCTTAAATACACCTTCTATGGGGTGTGCCTGGAAAAACAGGCCAATACACAAACTCACCAATGTTGCAGCCCCAAGTGATTTAATAATGCCCAGTTTAAATATCAGAATTGCTGCTAGTAAGACAGCTAAGGGTAAGATGACATACCAGCCTAAATCATAATGCCGCCTGATCAGCCCTGTTACAGATTCGAGTGTTTGTCCAGCCTGATCGGTTACACCATATGAAAATCCAATTTTTGCGTATATGCCAGCAATAATCAGTATGGGCAGGGCATTTGATTTAAAGAGTTTACCTAGCACTTTATTTAAGGATGTTTTGACCGCAGCGGTTGCCAAATTCCCACCACTGGCAAGAGGTGACATACGATCTCCCACATAGGCTCCTGAAGCTATGGCTCCTACCATTAAGCCTTGTGGAATGCCAATGCCTTGCCCTACAGCTAGAAAGACCACACCAATGGTGCTGAGCGTTCCAATTGCAGACCCAATCATGAGTGACATGACCATGCAAATTAAAAATGCCGTCAAAATTAAATTGAAGTCTGCCAAGTATTTGAATCCAAAATATATAAGTGCTGGAATAGTGCCTATTTGCATCCACAAAGCGACTAAACCGCCTATCATCAGCATCATGCCAGCAACATAATCTACATCGCGCATTTTACCAATCACCATCATTAGTATGCGCCAGGGCGCATAGCCCCTGTAATAAGATAGACCCATCATGTAGACAAGCGTTGATAAAAGGCCTAAATATATAGGTAAGTTTAATACAATAACCAGCAATATTGATATAACAAGAACTACCATAGATGATACTGTATATGCTAACTTGAATGTCTTCACTTGTTATCCCCTCCTAGGACTTCTTACGCCATATATATTCTACATGAGCCCCTTAGCAAAGTCATCGTCTATGAAGAGAATGTATAAAAAATAATCATATACATGTATAACTGTTTTAAAATGTAAACTTTTACTGAGCCTTCATACAAAGACGTAATCTTATGAGTAGTCCGCATTTAATGATGATATCGTACTCGTTGCAATGTACTCATTTAAGTAGACTGATCTCGAAATAACTAGGAGCTGAAGAAGATACAAAGTGGTTCCCAGCATGAGTATAGTCACAGGATAAAAAACCGTCAATAACTTTCCAGATAAGAGCATGGCAACCGGCATAGCAGTTCGCGATGCCATGGTCATAACACTGAATACACGCCCTCTGACGTATGATGGAATTGCCAGTTGTAAGAAGGACATTAGAGGAATATCAATATAGGCAATAGCGATACCAATAATTGACATTGCCAAACTGGTCAGAACCGCAACGCGTTCATTTGAAATCACGTGTGACAATAAGAGTACAACAACCATAATTCCCATACCCACTAAAACAGACAGACTCCCTACTTTAAAGGACTGACCCCGATTTTTTACGCCAGACCTCTGTATTAGAATTGTACCGATTAGGTATCCGATAGGAAATCCAGAGCTCACAAGGCCTACCCATGTAGAGGACATACCGAGTGTGGTATTGAACATAAAGGGAACGGGCACTGTGATTGCCAGCGTCAGGCAAAAGTTAATACATAAGGAAAAACTCATTAAGGATATGGAGAATGGATTACTCTTCAAGTAATGGCCTCCACCCATTAAAGCCTTTATAAAACCTTGGTCTTTACTCCTATCAGAAGTTTCTGGTATAAATTCAATAAAGAGTTCGCTGATGCCTGATGCTACAAATGATATGCCATTTACAATGATGAATACATTAAAAGGCACAATGGCATAGATCAGCCCTCCTAGAATAGGCCCAGTGATTGATGTAAAAGAGTGAATGCCGTAGCTAAGTGCATTGAGCGACTCGAGTGCTTCTTCTGTTTGTACGATTTCAGGTTTTGCAGATTCAATAGCAATATCAAAAAAGGTATTCAGTGTGGTGAGCAAAATCATACTAATGTATACTTCTATAACACCAATGACATTTCCAAAGGTCAACCTCCACAGTATAATGAGGGTTAGCCCACTTATAATGTCGGTTAAAACCACAATATATTTTCGGGGTAAACGATCCGCCACCACCCCCGCAAAAGGCGCCGCAATAACACGGGGGAGGGTTCCTAAAACAAGTGTTAGGGCAAACTGTGTTCCTGAACCTGTCATTTTTAATACATAGAGCCCAGCTGCAAATTGATACATGTTTGTTCCCATAAGGGAGACAAACCTTCCCACTGCAAATAATATACGGTTCTTGCTATTCATAAACTTCACGCTCCTTTATGCTTTCAGCATATCGCGTGGTGTACAGAAGAGGTCAACCGTCCATTTCACACTATTTTTTATCTTTTTAGATAAAACATGGGGTATACCCCATATAAAAAGTCAGAGCGACTAATATCACTCTGACTTTTTTCTTATTTGATCTTAATGGAAATAGCTTCGTCTAATTTGAACTTGTATAGGTTCTCCGCTCAATGACCTGCGCGTTTCCTTCTAAAGAAAATGCTTCTAAAGAAGAAAATTTGACCATTCAATCTAACGCTCACCATAGCAGCAATATGTCCATGTAGACTTGACATGATCCACGAAGCTTTCATATGGCCCGCCAGTGGTTACTTTTCCCGTTTTGGTTTCGTAATTGATTTTATAATCCAGTGCTTGGATCTCTTCTTTGATGCTGGCTTCAGTAAACAGTCTTGTACTGCTGTTTTCAAAATACGCTTGATCCATTCCTTCTGCTAGAATGTAGAGTCCATAAAGAAGTGCTTTTTCCTTTATCAGATGATCAATATCCCGCAACAAGAAATCATCGGAGTCAAATGCACGATTCGATGAGCCACTCATATCCATGACAACATCTATCGTATTATCCTTTAAAGGAATATTTATAAAATCCGAGGCAATTAAAACCAAGTCAAACTCCATTTTACTCTTCTCAAAATAGTCTTTTAGTACTTTCAGGCGATTCATATTATGGTCTACACCAATATACAGGCACTGCTTGGGTAGGTGGTTTATGATTTGAGAGAGTGCATATCCAAACCCAATGCCGGGTTCCAGTACACACATCCCCTCTTTTAAGTTCTGTATAACTGCACCAAGCCATGCACCAGCAATAAATATTTTTTCTATGTATTCTTCTGATGTAGATTCAAAATACTCAACCCGCGTATCTGATTCAGATGAAATACTCACGTCTTCAAAAACGGGATCTATGAGGAGTATCCCTTCCTCAATTTCGTAAGTGCACCCACAAGCACATTTTAACGACCCGCTTACCACTTTGTTTTCTTCAACAGACCCTGAACCCAGTTCAAGTTGTCCCCGACACTTTGGACACACTAAAAAATCCAGCATCTTTAGCGGAATGCCTATAACTGAGTTCTTGCCAGCACCTTCTACATCAAAACTGTCCAGCGCGTCTTCTACAAGTCGACGTGCACTGAGCAGCCTCACTATGTCAGCATTTATACGCTCTAGGTTGGTACTGAAAAAGTCTTTATAATAGGCACGTTCTGAGTTGCTGTGTAATCTTGAAAGGGCAGTAAAATGGAATATCTTTTTTATTTCCTGAAGTGTAAATCCCATTGATTTATACAAAATAATTGCTGTCATATATTTTTGACAGTTATCTCCAAAATCATATTGCCCACCCTTTTTAACAGGCACAATCAGACCCAATTCCATATAGTAGCGAACCGTTTCAATACTGACTTCATTTTTACATGCAAACGCTCCAATGCGCATGGCTTTCTCCTAAATTGAATTTACTCAAGTTCTTTTCCAAAAGTATTTGTTAGAGTACCAATTTTCTCTACATAGCACGCCATAACATCTCCAGGTTTTAAGAACTTAAATGGTTTAAACCCAAGTCCTACACCAGCTGGTGTCCCCGTACTGATAATGTCACCCTTTCTTAGGTACATGCCTTTTGAAAGATCATGAATAATGGTTGGAATATCAAAAATCAATTGATTTGTGTTTGAATTTTGTCTGAGCTCACCATTAATTGAACACTGAATATCCAGTTCAACAGGGAAAGGAATCTCGGACTTGTGAACAAGCACTGGACCCATCGGACAGTATGTTTCCATACTTTTGCCTTTAAACCATTGTCCATGCTTTCGTTGGATGTTTCTTGCAGAAATATCGTTGATAATTGTGTAGCCAAAAATATATGACTCCGCATCTTCTTTGGCGATGTCTATCCCGTCCTTGCCAATAACAACTGCAAGTTCAACCTCATAGTCCACTTTTTCGGTATAAGCCTGGTAAGCAAGCACATTATCCCCTTGACCAATCGCAGGATGTGCTACCTTTGAAAAGTAAATTGGAAACTGAGGAATATCATCTGTACCACCTGGCAATCCCTTTGTTTCGTTTGCATGATCCAGATAGTTTTTTCCCAAACAGAAAATGTGACGTTTTGGATACTCAATGGGTGCCAATACTTTTACATCTGATAGACTGATTGAAGCTTCTGCGGACTCTAACTCTTTTTCAAGTTCCATGATCGCAGCTTCTGAGAAATTTTCAATTACATCATTCATGTCTGCAGGCGCAGCCTCTTTCATCAGGTCTTTGAGTGGGACTATTTTGTCTACACCCTTAAGAATACCTACTGCCTTACCCATTTCATTCTCAAAAAAAATAAATTTCATCTTGCCCTCCTATAATCTGTCATTTTAATCCATTATATCAAACTTCCCTGAAATATCAGACTGTTTTATCATGAACTGGTCATGAAATTCACATGTTTTATAGACTGCTTAGGGCATCTTGACGAATTTCATGAGCTTCCGTTCTATACTGAACATAAATATTGTGAATTATCAGATTAATTTTTATAAACACTCTTGACTATTTATACACTTCCTGATACAATCCATTCTAAAGAATCATATTTATACATCATAATGAATATTTATAGGAGGTTTTATGAAGGCTTACTTATTACTTGAAAACGGTTATATGGTTGCTGGAAACTTATTTGGGCATTCACACAATATGCTTGGTGAACTACAAATCAATAAAAATGGCTGTCTTGAGCTGGATGGTGTTCTATTTGATGAATCATGCATGCTCACACAATGCTCAACATCCTTAAAAGAAGGCGACTCCGCATTTTTCTCATCTGACATTGATTCGATTGAAGCATTCTTAAATGAAGGTTCTACAACTTATGCAAAGCTTGTTATAGATTCTTTAGATGTAGAATATCATCTATATGACTTAAAAACGTACGTGCCTAGCACATATAAAGCAGGACACAGCAAAGTTGGAAAGGAAGCTGCTTAACATGGGGCGGTGTCATCGGCGAAAGTATAAAAAAATAAGTTCTCCCTCCAGTAGGATGCGAAAAAAATAAGCGGTTCCCTAAAACATATGTTCAGGGAATCGCTTATTTATTTTATCATCTAAAAATTTTTCATTTTATATCTCGGTATTTTTACGCATGTATATTCAAAATTCCTTACAGATCAATTTCTTTAGAACCCTTCACTTGGGCTTTTCCGCCTACCCAAACCTCAGATATTTCATCGCCGACAACTTCTAGCCTTGCGTGAATCTCTGACGGGCTTCCCATTTCAACACCTTGAATAAAGCTCATCTGCGTCGCTTGAGTTACCTTGTGCTTCCATAGGTAAGCTGCTAAAGCACCTGATGAAGTCCCTGTTGCTGCCTCTTCTGGAATATCAAAGAGTGGTGCAAAGTTTCTGCAGGCTGCATCATAGCCTTCTGGTGCTTCTAGGGTAAACACATGGTAACCCGTAACATCCAGCTTACGGCTGATTTCTTTAATTCTAGAAAAATCCGCCTTGATTCCAGAAAGGTGTGCCGCAGACTGAAGTGGTATAAATAAATCTCTGAGTCCAGTAGATACAATCTGAATAGGTAAGTTCTCATGTTTTGCACTGAGGCTCAGACCCAAGCTCCTAAGAACCTCTTCCTCTTCAGGCATTTCATGAAAGACTGGCCTTGTCTGTTCCATGATAACACTCCCATCTGCACCAAGTTCAAGACCCAACAGCCCTGCCTTGGTTTCCTGATGGATACACCCTGGCTCAACTCTACCACTTTGCAGCATTGCACTGAATGTAGCAATGGTTGCATGTCCACACAAATCTACCTCATCAGAAGGCGTGAAAAAACGCACTTGATATTCTGCGCGCTCTGAAGGCATAACAAATGCAGTTTCAGAATAACCCACCTGTGCTGCAATCTGCTGCATATTTTCTTCTGAAAGTCCTGCGGCATCAAATACGACACCAGCTGGATTCCCACCCGCACCGTCTTTACTAAATGCACTTATAAGTTCAACTTTAACCATAATCAATATCCTCCCAACAGTCGAAATGGACTATGCCATTAAAAAGTCCATTTGCTGATTTTTGAAAAAATAAAGAAATGCACAAATTAACCCCAAATTTGCTACCCACTCGCGCAGAACTGCAAATTTGGGGTTGATTGTATATATGGCGCGTCGAGCGACATGAGCAATAATTATTGCCCCGACATTTCCTCAATATTTATTTCACTTTGGACCAAGTCTATTATACACGATTTTTATGCGTTTAGACCAGCCATATTGAGAATATTCCATGGTTTATTGTAATGTGGCTGGAAGAAGAAGTCTACAAATGCTAGTTCTTCTACCGTCATTTCGTTTTGAATGACAACTGAAAGTGTGTTCACCGTCTGAGTCATGTCTACTAAAGAGTGAATTTGTCCACCAAGGACTTTTCTGGTGTTTGCATCATAAACGATTTTAAGTGTTACTTTTTCATATGTCGGCATAAACTCAGGCCTGTTGTTCTCTTCAACCGTTACCGTCTTCACTTCAATGCCTTCATCTTTTGCTCTTTGCTCTGTCAGGCCTGTTGAAGCGATATTGTGTTCAAATATTTTAATGCCAGAAGTCCCCTGAGTACCCATGTACTTAACTGTTGGGTTTTTAAGGTTTCTTGCAACCAGTGTGCCCATTCTTACTGCATTGGTAGCCAGAGGAATGTAGCCAGCTTTTCCTGTCGGGTTGTAACGAATTGCACAACTATCGCCCGCTGCGAACACGTCTTCATTACTTGTGCGCATATAGTCGTCAACAAGAATTGCACCACTGTCTAACATATCAATTTGACCTTTCAGAAGGTCTGTATTTGGTCTGAAGCCGATGCACATAATGACTAAGTCAGCCTCATGCTCACCTTTTGTTGTAAGCACTTTCTTAACTTTGCCGTCTTGACCTTCAAATTTTTGAACAAGCTCTCCAAGTGCCAGCTTGATCCCCTTTTCTTTCATAGTTGCTTCAGCTAGGTCTGTAAACTCTCTGTCAAGATACTTGCTCAGAATGCGGTCCTCTGCATCAATAAGCGTTACGTTCTTCCCTTGTTCCTGGAATGCTTCAACAAGTTCAACGCCGATATAACCGGCACCAACTACCACAATATTTTCAGCATTTTTTGCTTTTTCAATAATTGTGTTTGAATGATTCCAGTTTTTAGAAAGCAGGATGTTTTCTAGCTCGTGACCTTCTATTTTAGGCTGGATTGGCCATGACCCTGTTGTAACAACCAGTTTATCGAATGTATCAGTAAAGGCTTCACCCGTTTTCAGGTTTTCCACCTTGATAGACTTCTCTTTAGTATTAATTTCTAACACATCATGTTCCATTTTCGTAGTAACACCCAGTTCAGCAAGCTGTTCTGGAGAACTGTAAAATAGTCCTTGAGGGTCTATAATGACGCCACCTACATATAGCGCAATCCCGCAAGATAGAAATGAAATGTTGTCATTTCTTTCATATACAGTGATCTCAGCTTCCGGATATAGATTTGCAATATTTACAATTGCTGCTGTTCCTGCATGTGTACAACCTACTACTGCAATTTTCATAACCTTGTTCCTCCCTTAATCCTTATATCTTGAGGTGTCAAAGTGCTCACACTATGTTCATACCTCATTATGTACTTTTCACACGCTCAGTTGAAAAATCTGTAAAGCTTTTTAATTTGTTAATGAATTAACATGTCTTTCTTGAAAACATAATATCACAGTTTTACTCTTGTTTCCATTGTATTTTTGTAATTGTTACACTTATAAGGGATAAATATAGTATAGTTTTATTTATTAAAGTCATATCAACGTTTTGATTAAAATATACAATTCAAGTATACTTTGCTTTTCGAACTTCATATCTCTATTCAATTTCGATTTTACTAGCCGCTTTTCCAGAGCCTTAAACTTCTATTATCGAAACCAGACCGTGCAATCTTTGACTTCTAGGTCTCCCCTCGCAGATGATTCTCATATACAAAAATGCACAGAGTAATTACAAGTTGCTCCTGTCGCGTGTCCCACCTCATAGGATAGAATAAGGGGATCAAAAAAACCCCTCTATATAATAGACGGGTTTTTTTGAAATAGATTTGATATGAGTATATATACGAGTATTAAACGCCATTTTCGGCGTAACCTCTTAAATTATGCTTGGGGCGCACACGCCTTTAGCCCTTCGAGCAACAAGTCCTTAGCAAGACCTGGATTTGCCTGCCCCTTTGTCGCTTTCATCACTTGACCCATTAGGAATCCGAGTGACTCATTCTTACCTGCATGGTAGTCTTCAACCGCTTTAGGCTGTGCAGCAAGGATTTCATCTACAATTGACCCGAGGGCATCCGCGCTATTGTTCTGCTTAAGACCAAGACGCTCAATCAGATCAAGTGGATCTTCATCATGATGAACCAGTGCTTCAAATACCTCTTTAGCAGCAGTTACACTGACTGTGCCTTCTTCAACAAGCTCTATCAGTTTAGAAAGATGGCCCGGTTTAACTGGAATCTCTTCTACCTCAACCGACTTGAGCAGACGAAGGCCTTCAACGATAACCCAGTTGGCAGCCTTTTTAGGTGGGGCACCATATTCCACAACTTTTTCGAAATAGTCTGCAATGAACTTTTCAGAAATAAGAACTTCAATTTCTTGACTTGTCAGCTCGTACACACTGTGGAACCTGTTTCTCTTTTCGTCTGGAAGCTCTGGCAGTGCATGATGTGTTGCCTCAACCTGTGCCTTATCAAGAATGATAGGCGGTAAATCTGGTTCTGGGAAGAAGCGGTAGTCATGTGCATCTTCCTTTGTACGCATGGTCATTGTTCTGCCTTTAGCCGCGTCCCACTTTCTGGTTTCTTGTTTAATTTTATGTGCTTCACCAAATCGTGTTAAGTCGGACTGACGCTTGTACTCTTTTTGAAGTGCTTTTCCAACTTCTTTAAATGAGTTCAAGTTCTTAATTTCAACCTTTGTGTTGAGAACCTGCTGTCCATGTTCACGAACCGAGATGTTGGCATCACATCTGAGTGATCCCTGCTCCATTTTACAGTCAGAGATTTCTGAGTACTGCAGAATGGACTTAAGCGTTTTAAGAAAAGCTACGGCCTCTTCAGCACTTCTAATATCCGGCTCCGATACGATTTCTATAAGCGGCACACCAGAACGGTTGTAATCCACAAGTGACACGCCATCGTCGGTATGGATCATTTTACCAGGGTCTTCTTCTATATGGATACGTGTAATGCCGACTGTTTTCTCTTCACCTTCAAGTTCAAAGCTAATTTTACCACCTTCGCAGATTGGCATATCAAACTGTGAAATCTGGTATGCTTTAGGAAGGTCAGGGTAGAAATAGTTTTTACGGTCTGTCTTGTTCGTCATCTGAATGTCACAGTTCATGGCAAGACCCGCTTTTACTGCCAATTTAACCACATCTTCATTTAAAACTGGAAGTGTACCTGGCATGCCCATACAGATTGGACAAACATTTGTATTGGGATCAGCACCGAATGTTGTCGGGCAACCACAGAAAATTTTAGAAGCTGTATCCAGCTCAACGTGTATTTCAAGTCCTATTACCGCTTCATAACTCATTATGCCCCCTCCTTCTCAGATGCTGTTTTAGCGAGCTTAAGCTCTTGTTCTAGTTCATATGCAATTCTAAGTATTGTAGATTCTTCAAGCTTGCGTCCAATAAACTGAACGCCAATCGGAAGACCTGACGTACTATGTGCACACGGTACAGAAACAGCCGGCAGTCCTGCCATATTGATATTTACTGTATAAATGTCAGCAAGATACATTGCAAGCGGATCATCAGACTTCTCCCCGATTCCAAACGGAAGTACAGGTGAAGCCGGGCTTAGAACTGCATCATAGTCCTTAAAAATTTCTCCGAATTGTGCCTCCATGTGCTTTCTGTACTGCATTGCTTTTTTATAATATGCATCATAGTAGCCACTTGAAAGCGCGTAGGTTCCTATCATAATTCTTCTTTTAACTTCTTCGCCAAAACCTTCTGATCTGGATTTAATCATCAGCTCATCTACTGAATCAAATGCATCTGTACGGTATCCGTATCTGATACCATCGAATCTAGCAAGGTTTGAACTCGCTTCTGCACTGGCAATAACATAATATGCAGACAAGGCTGCATCTTCAAGAGGCAGACTCACTTCGTCTACAGTAATGCCAAGTGATTTTAGGGTTTCAACTGTTTTTAAAATGCCCTCTTTAATTTCTTTGTCTAGGCCTTCTCCCAAGTATTCTTTAGGAAGTGCAACTTTAAGGCCTTTAGCACCTGATTTCACTTTTTCAACAAAGTCGGACTCCAGTGATGTATGCACACTTGTCGCATCAAATCTGTCAAATCCTGCAATCGCTTCAAAGGCAATAGCTGTTTCTTCCACCGTTGGCGCAATAGGTCCAATTTGGTCTAAAGAGGATCCGTAGGCAATGAGACCATAGCGTGATACTCTGCCATATGTCGGCTTAAGGCCTACAGCACCACAAAATGCTGCCGGCTGTCGGATCGAACCGCCTGTATCTGAGCCATAGCTTATTCTAACCATACCTGCAGCAACTGACGCAGCCGCGCCACCTGACGAACCTCCTGGAACCTTAGTCAGGTCCCATGGATTCTTAGTTGGCTTGTAGTATGAGTTCTCTGTTGAAGACCCCATAGCAAATTCGTCCATGTTTGTCTTACCAACAATTACCGCACCTGCTTCTTTAAGCTTTTGCACAACCGTTGCATCATATGGCGGGTAAAAATCTTCTAGCATTTTAGAGCCACACGTTGCCGTTGCACCTTTTAAACAAATGTTATCTTTAATCGCTACTGGAATACCATCTAGTGCACCCAGAACCGCGCCTTCTTTTCTTCTTTCATCTGATGCCTTAGCAGATTCAAAAGCAGCATCTTTAACCAGTGATAAAAATGCGCCTATTTCTTGATCTGCTGACTCAATTTGCTCATATACCGCTTCAAGCAGTTCAACTGCAGTAAAATCACCTTTTGAGAGGCCTGCCTGCATGTCTTTGATTCCAAGTCCTTTAAGCTCCATCTTGACCTCCCTACTCTACAACCTTCGGTATCTCAATATATCTTTCACGCATCTTCTTGACATTCTGCACCAGTGCGTCTGTGTCTTCAAACACATGGACATCATCAGAACGCAGAACCGATTTTTTGCCATCTAGGTCATTGATATCTACATCATCCAGTTCAATGTCTGCCAGATTTTCAAAATGATCCATTATCTTTACAAACTCTGCTTGAAACGCGTCGTATTTATCTTCATCAAACTCCAGTTTAGCAAGCTTAGCAATATGCTTAACTGTTTCTTTTGTAAATTCCATTACAGCCTCCTTATTTACACTTCATGCCTATTTACGCTTTATGGTGTTACACGGTTTAGATCTCTTGGGAGCATTGTTGCATGTCGGATGTTGTCTAGACCTAGAATCATCATTGTGATTCTTTCAAGACCGATTGCAAACCCACCATGTGGCGGCATGCCGTATCTAAAACTTTCAATGTAGAAGTCTACTGCTGCCGGATCAATGCCCGATGCCTTGAAGTTCTCTACAAGCATTTCGTAATCATGTATACGCTGTCCGCCAGTTGTAATTTCAAGCCCTCTGAAAATCAGGTCGAAACTCTTAGTCATGCCTTCGCGCTCTTCATCTGGCATTGTGTAAGCAGGACGCTTAGCTGCAGGATATTTTGTAAGGAATACAAAATCTGAATCATATGTCTCTTTAATATGTTTTGCAAGAATTTTTTCACCATCTGCATCAATGTTGCCCTTTGGTGATGGATGTCCAAACTCTTCAAGAAGTAAATCTCTAGCTTCTTCAAGCGGCATTCTTGGAATTTTATCAATAACAGGCAGGTCTACTTTAAGAATTTCCAGCTCTGCCTTACATGTTTTTTCAAGATGCTGAAGAATATGCTTGATTAAGTCCTCTTCCAAATCCATTAGGTCGTATTCGTCATCTATAAAGCCCATCTCAACATCAAGGCTTACATATTCGTTTAAGTGTCTCCATGTGCTGTGCAGTTCAGCTCTATAAGCATGTCCTATTTCGAAAACGCGTTCAAATCCTGCACCTACCATCATTTGCTTGTAGAACTGTGGACTTTGAGCAAGGAATGTTCTTCTGCCGAAGTAGTCAACCGTGAATACTTCTGAGCCGCCCTCTGTTTCACTGGCAATAATTTTCGGTGTATGAATTTCTGCAAAGGACTGACTGCGCAGGTATTGTCTAAATGCTTCTACAATTTCTGCCTGTACTGTGAAAACCGCTCTTCTATCAGCACGTCTAAGCGATAGATGTCTGTGGTCTAACTGTTTTTCCAGTGTCGCATCAATATCTCTTCCGTTGATTGCAAATGGCAGCAGGTCATAGTGTGCTTTGCCCAGTACACGAAGCGAACGAACAACAACCTCAACACCCATAGGTGCTTTAGGGTTCTCACTCACATCTCCAGTGACTTCAACCGATGTTTCGGCTGTAATTGCATCCAGCATTTCACCTTCATCGATAACCAGCTGTACTACGCCAGACTTGTCTCTTAAGATAACAAAAGCAAAGCCTTTCATTTTGCGGATTTTGTGTATCCAGCCTTTAACAGTAACACTTTGCTCTTTATGCGATTTTAGATCTTCAATAAATAATTTTTTCATAAGGGTGCCTCCTCAATACACTTTAGGTCATATCCACTTGAGTACACATTCGATTGAGATCGGCAAGATTTATATTAATGACTCCACAGCTTTATCTGTTTTTGGGCAAACAAAAAACCTTCCGTCTCAGCATAGATTTTCACATCTATGCTGGGACGAAAGGTTATATTTACTCTTCCGCGGTGCCACCCAAATTGGCTATACGCCCACTTATCAGTACGGAAACACAATTGTGTTCGATACCTACCAATGTATAACGGTTTGGTGCCGTCCAAGTCTACTCTCCAAATATTCTAGATTTCGGTTGGAAGCTCAGAGATGTTCTTCACATTTTCATCCGGTACTAGACTCTCACCCACACTAGCTCGCTCAAACCTTCATTCCAATGCTACTCTTCTCGTCGTTGCCTTTCGAATGTTTATTCAAGATTTGACTCTATGTTAGTCTATTCCCGGCACCATGTCAACAGATTTTTCAAAATTAATTTCGAGCATGTTACATTTACGTCACATTTGAAAACGTTTTTCTTTGATTTCTGCGAATCTTTAAGCCCAGTATTTTCAATACCTTCAGATATCCGTGCCGAAAATCATCAATAAGTCAATTTTTTTTATTTCGTATCTGCAACATTTTGGTTTTTCACTCAGTTACATTTGTTTACTGATCAAAGACACACCATAGAAAGCACACGCGCTGTCTATGCATACAATGTCTAATATTTATGCACTGTACACTTTAAGTTCAACTAATTTCCCCACATACTGCATTATTGCACCCTTTTCGGGTAAGTATAATCTGGTTATACCAGGAGGGGGGACAATGACAAATACAATTAAACAACAAGAAAACACATTGCTTGATGAACTGGAGGCCAGAATACTAACCGGGCAGCTAAAAGCAGGGGACTTACTGCCTTCAGAACGCAACTTATCGGAGGAACTTAGTTTGAGTAGACCCGTCATTCATAATGTGCTTACCAGACTTCAGGACAAGGGTCTTGTGAAAATTCTTCCGCGAAAAGGCACAGTTGTAGAAGATTTTATGCAGACAGGCAAAATGGATGTCATCAGCAGTCTGGTTCGATGTTATGGTGCAGAACTCTCCCATAGCTATCGTCACAGTTTACTCAACTTATTCAAGGGGCAAACAGATCTTATGATAGCAGACATCATCCAAAATGAATACGATGCTCGCCTTGAAACGGTTAAAGACACCTTGTCAGAAGCTGTAAGTCTTATGGAGAGAAAAGAGAAGGCTCAGTCTATTACTGGGCTTTATACAGCACTTGCAGAAGCGAGTGTTAACCCATTTTTTAGACTCTATGTCAACTCAACCTATGATGCCATTCACTCTGTTGCACTGGCGATTGCCAACCAGGATTCTGTGTATCACACCTTCTTACAGCTCTGGACCAGCCTTCTAAAGCAGCTTAAAAATAAAGACGGTGAAAAAGCTTATGCCATTAATCAAACACTTTTTGATCTAATTATTAATAAATGGCAATAGAAAACCAGCACAGCTTAAGCCTATTTTTCCCTCACGTACATGCGGTATGCACTGGTACATGGCGGAAAAATGGGCATTTGCCTGCTGGTTTTTGATTATGTTCTTACAAGTATGCATTTTAAAAATCATTAGCAAGGCATAATTATGCTTCTAAACGGTCTGGCATAAAGCCTTTAAATTGTGCATTATAGAGCTTTGCGTACAGCATCTCATTTTTAAGCAGTTCATCATGACTGCCCTGTTCTTCTATTCCACGATCGGTTAAGACCACAATTTCATCGGCCCCTCTTATTGTAGACAGCCTATGTGCTATAACAATTGTGGTTCTGTCTTTAGAGAGTTCATCTAAAGCCGCTTGTATTTGAATTTCTGTCTCATTATCCAGTGCAGATGTGGCTTCATCTAGAATCAAGATAGACGGATTTTTTAGAAACACCCGTGCGATGGAAATTCTCTGCTTTTGACCCCCTGATAACATAACCCCTTTTTCACCCACTGCAGAATCATAGCCATCTGGCAAGGACATGATAAACTCATGAATACGTGCTTTTTTTGCAGCGCGGATAATGTCTTCATCGGATGCGCCAATTCTACCATAGGCAATATTGTCACGCATGGTTCCAGTAAACAAGAAAACTTGTTGCTGGACAATGCCTATATGTCTTCGTAGGCATTTCATATCGATTTGACGAATATCGTATCCGTCTATTTTTATGGCCCCTTCAGTGACATCATAAAAACGTGGAATCAAATGACTTAATGTGGTTTTACCGCCACCGGAAGGACCCACCAGTGCCAAGGTCTTTCCTCTTGTGATTTGAAGTGTCATATGGTTAAGCACCTTTGTTTCATCGTTCTCATATTTGAAAGTTACATCATCAAGCAGAATATCACCTTTAAAACGCTCTACTTCAAGGGCATTTGGCGCGTTTTGAATGTCGGACTCCGTGTCCATAATTTCAAGAAAACGCTCAAAGCCTGTCATACTTCTTTGATACTCCTCTACAAAAGTCACAAGTCTTCGCACAGGATTCATAAAAAAGTTAACGAGAAGCAGAAATGCCATGAGAGACCCTACATCCATTCTGCCTTCAATAACAAGCCAGCCGCCATAGGTCAAAACTGCTGTATTAAGCAGGCCAATCATAAAGTTAATACCCGTTACAAACTCCGCAATGGCCTTAAAAGCGATGCGCATGCTGTCACGGTAGCTCCTGTTTCCATCATCAAACTTTTGCTTTTCAAAGCGTTCATTGGCAAATGCCTTCACAACGCGTACCCCGGCTAAACTATTCTCCAAATTCCCATTAATTTCAGCAATGCGTTTTCTAAGCTCAGCAAAAGCGGAGGTCATGTTTAGCCTCTTTTTAATGGCAAATAAGAGCATTAAGGGAATAAATACAACCACGACAAGAGCAAGACGCCATTCGTATGTAAGCATGATTCCCACTGCACCTAAAAACATAACACCTGAAATGAAGAGGTCTTCCGGCCCATGATGGGCAAATTCAGAAGACGCTCTAAATCATTGACGATTCTGGACATGATTTGCCCAGTCTGATTCTTATCAAAAAAGGTATGTGGCAGAGTCTGAATATGATTAAAAATATCCTTTCGCATATCATACTCAATTCTCGAACCCATTACATGCCCCCAGTAGTTTACAAAATAGCCAAACCCGGCCTGTAATATGTACACTGCAACAAGAGCGCCTCCAATTTGAAGAACGCGCTGATAATCCTTAGCAACAATCACATCATTCACCATGATTTTTGAAAGTACAGGAAGAATCAAATCAAGACCTGAGAGTGCAAAGGCGCACATCAAGTCCAGCATAAATAGTTTTTTATGAAGTCTGTAGTACTTCGTGAAACGTTTAATCTTTTGAAAATCCATATATTTCCCCCTTCCCATAGAGTCGATTATGTATAACAAAATAATAATATGACTCTATAAGAAGGGGGTCAATAATTGGTATGGATTTGTAATACGAATGCAACATTAAAATATTTTTAATGTGCAAGAATCACAATATATTTATCCTATTTTTTCTTCTAAAGCACGTACAACGTGGTATGTTTGATCTTCTATACCTTCAAATCCAGTAATACTCGCCTTATTAATGCCTCTGTAGCTTGAAAATGCATCTTTAAGCTTACCTGCTTGTAGTCGACTTGATCTTTCATTAATAACAATGGCGTCTTTAGGGATGGCATCTGTTTGATGAAGCACGTTGAAAGCATTTTGCATCCCCATATTCTCCAGTGCTTCATTGTAAGTAGCCCCTGCATCAATATCGCCATTTTGAAGTGCTTCAATGACTTTGTCGTGACTGCCTAAAAACCGCACTTCACCCAGTTTATTATATAAACCCCGTTCTTCTAAAAAAGTTTTGGCATACAGATATCCAGAAGCGCTCTTTTCATCAACAAAGCCAAAACGGGCATCTTTAAGCTGGTCAAGCGTTCTGAAGTCCTTGCTTATTATCATTCCCAAGTAACTGGCTGCACCATTAACCTGAGGCGATACAAGAGGCTCAACGTCACACCTCCCAGCAGCTGACACGTAAGCCAGCGGTGACAGCCATGCACAGTCAATGGCACTGCGGTTTAGCAG
This sequence comes from uncultured Acidaminobacter sp., assembly GCA_963676345.2. Taxonomy (GTDB): domain Bacteria; phylum Bacillota; class Clostridia; order Peptostreptococcales; family Acidaminobacteraceae. The sequence goes on along the minus strand of CAXXTS010000005.1, from coordinate 598,124 downwards.
ATCATAAATATCATCATATGATTTGGGAACAACAATACGCGCACGCTTGCCCATACTGCTAAACACCTGCTGAAGTATAGGTTCGTAGAGGTCTTTAATACGCAGGGGCGAGGTAAATGGATTAATACCTATATATATATCATCTGCCTCCACATGGTTTGACATCTGATTTGAGAACGCTGTATTCATCTTTCTCAAGGTATGATTCACACCGTCGATTTCTGCGAACTTGTCCTGCACCTGTGCGGTTGCAGCTTTGGTTTCAACCGTGTAGGCGTGCGTATCCATTACCGACTCCGAAATAGCCTCAACCGCCATGTTAATTTCTGATGATATCCGCTTCTGCGTTGCAGACTGTACAGCCAACTCGCCTATTGTGTCTTGTATCACCTCAAAGGACGCCTCCATATGGCTAAATGCACTTTGAGTACTTTCAACCTGTGTATCGACCTGGTTAAATGCCTTAGAAGAATCTTCAAGACTTTCATTGAGCTCATTCAAATTCTTATTAAAATGCAAAATCATTTTTTCAATTTCATCAATGGCTGTATCCGTTTGGTCTGACAGCTTTTTAATCTCACCTGCAACCACTGCAAAGCCACGCCCTGCATCTCCCGCCCTAGCCGCTTCAATTGACGCATTTAATGCCAGTAGGTTTGTTTGACTTGAAATATCACGTATGTATTTTAAAATGTTTTCTATTTCACCACTTGAATTTTGAAGGTCTTTATTTCTTTTATTGGCCATATTATTTTCTGTTTTTGCCGATTCCATGGCTGTAGAAATGGTTTCAATGGCAACTTTATTTGACTCAAACTCCGACTTCCAAGCCTCTGAAACATCACTGAGCTTTTCGGCAAACGTATTGAGCTGCTCACTTAGGTTGGCCATCTCATTTACAGCTGCATTTGTTTGTTCAATCCCTGCGATATTGTCTTCACCATTCCTTAAAACTTCATCAAGCTTGGACGACATATCCTTAAATATGGAGTCATTTTCTGCTGACAGCCACCGAATCTGATTCAAATAGAGCTCAAAATCACTTTGGGTATCAAGCAGTTGTGAAATAAACATGTCTGAGAACGCACGTCCATCTCCACCCTCTCCCACCGGCTTTGAATACACGACTTCTTCTTTTGCAATAAAGATCTTTGAAATAAGAAACTGCAAAGCAATACCCACTATTAGGCCCGTTATAAATGTAACCATTGTCTCCCCCTCATCATATTCCTTGGATATAATATATAGAGCAATATTCATGCCAGAAAAATAGGAATATTTTGAATTGTTTTTGATACTTTCTATCAATCAATTAAAATTACAGACTTTATACGTACAATTGTTGATATATTTTACCAATAAACAAACTAAGATGCGGGACAATGGGTATATATGTGACGAGGAGGTGCATTTAATGTTTAAAAAAATACTCGTTCCTATTGACGGTTCAGACTCCTGCAGTGGTGTTCTCAAGACTGCGCAGGATTTTTATGAAAAGTATGGTGCGGTTATCATTCTACTGAATGTAGACGATACATCTATCATTCAAAACTATGTTACTTACCCGACACCTGGAATGGTCATTCAACTTGATGGTGCTCAGCGCTCAGCAGATATACTCAAGAGGGCAAGCGAACAACTTGACATCCCGGATACACATTTGAAAATAGATGTGCTTACTGGTGAACCATCCAGTACCATTATCGATGTAGCTATTCAAGAGCAAGCCGACTTGATTCTCATGTGTACACACGGACTGGGCGCTGCAAAGCGATTCCTATTGGGTAGTGTAACCAACCGCGTTGTACACCACTCAGAAATTCCAGTTATGATTATTCAGCAGGACAAAGCTTAATGGTGCATGCCTTCACTTTATAAAGTGATTATATTTCCGAGTATGGGTCTAACATGAGTACTAAAGATGCTAGACTTAGGAATATAGTCACTTTTTAACATTGTTATGAATATGATAGAATGGTTAGCAGGCACGGTCAGAAGTCACTGATGTAATTAAGAAATTGAACAGGGTGTGAGATGTCCATGGGAGCAATAAAAAACATATCAGAATTACCGAGCAAATTCGATAAATTTTATGATATTTTCGATATTTCAAAGATTGGTCTGTGGGAAATGACACCACAAGGTGACGTCACTTTTTACAACAAGGCATTTTATGATGCATTTGATTTGCCGCTTGAAAATCCAACACTAGATGACTGGATAAATGTAGTGGATGATGCCTTTAAAAATAAGTTTAATACTGCCCTGCATCAGCAGACCGCACGTCAGCAGAGATCATTCAAATCCGAGTATAAAGTGAAAGATAAATATGGAAAGTCAAAGTGGATTGAGGCCATTGGTATTGCAGACTATGATGACTCTGGTAATATGCTCAGTATGATCGGGTCACATTCAGATATTACCTTCTTGAGGGTTTACGGCGACAAGCTTTACGATTTAACCTATATAGAACCCGTTACCGGTCTATACAATAGGCATAAGCTCAACGAAGTCATTCAAAATGACTTAGACAACCATCAAGCTGCAACCCTCATTTTCATGAATTTTTATCTGATTCGTCATCTCTTTTCATTATATGGCTATGACAAGGCGAATTTTATAGTACAGGAAAATGTAGCTTCCGTTCTAAAAACAATTGATCTTGATTTTCAACCCTTTCGTGTTTCAACAAGTAAATTTGCACTTCTAATTAGAAGAGAAATAGATAGAGATGAAATTCATCAAACGATTGAGCACATTAAACACTGTATTGCACAAGTTCGTTCTACGCAAAAGGTTGATATAGCTGTTGATTTTCATAGTGCTGTCTTAAGCTATCCCCTTGATCAAGATATCAATACATCGGATGAAATAATTAATCGGGCCTATTTGACTCTTGAAGAATCAAAATTTACTTCTGAGAGCAACATCAAATTCTATTGCAGTCAAACACAAACGCAGGTTTATAAACATATATTTATTGAAAGCAGTATATCTCTTGCCATAAAACGCGGTGAGCTGTTTAATGTGTATCATCCAATTATTGATGCACAGACAAATGAACTCAAGGGCTTTGAAGCTCTTGTGCGCTGGAACACAGCTGAATGGGGGCCCATTTTCCCTGACGAGTTTATTGCCACTTCAGAACAAAATGGTTCAATTTGCGAACTCGGTCTGAGTGTATTCGAAGATGCCTGCAACTTCATTAAGCGTTACAATGCATTAAATGGCACGCAAGCTACCATTTCTGTTAATGCGTCTGCTCTGGAGATGATTCGTTGCGATTATATCAGTAAAATTCAATCGGTTCTGGACAAGACCAAGGTTGCTCCAGAATTGATAACGATAGAAATCACAGAATCGATGATGATTGACAGGAGCTCGACGCTTATACTTGAAAGTCTTCAAGCTCTGAGAAAAATGGGTTTTGACCTATCTCTTGATGACTTTGGATCAGGCTATGCTTCACTGAACAGCATGATATATGCCCCCCTTACAGAAGTCAAAATTGATAGAGAAATTATGCGAACAGTTATGTCTAAACCCCTAATTAAAGGATTTATTCAATCTGTAATTCACCTGTGTCAGGAACACAACGTTTCTGTGGTGGCAGAAGGCATTGAAGATGAAGACATGCTGAGTACAGCCCGTCAGATGAAGGCGGACAAAATCCAAGGCTATTACTATGCTAAACCGCTCTCGCATGATGAGGCACTGAAATACACGCTACCCAAGGTGGCCAAGTAACTATCACAAAACATCAAAGGGCTCAGCACACCTCTTATGTGCTGAGCCCTTTTTTATGTAGAAATCAAACAAAGGCATAAAAACTGCAAAAGACCACATCTATACTTTATAATGTAGTCTTTCTCATATATCTTAAAAATTAGTATTGATTTATCATTTCAGCATGATCCATGCGCTTTAAATAGTAATAAAGTGTACGCACTGGCTTATTGCCCAGGGCCTTGGCAAGACCGTCCTTAGTAAAAGCATATCTAAATCCAAGTTTTTCAATGACCCGCTTTGACCGCATATTGTCATCAAAATGCCCCACCCATACTTTGTCTAGGCCTAAATCGTCAAAACAATAGCTTATAACACATCGCACAACCTCAGGCATAATGCCACGTCCCCAAAAATCTGGATTTAGCACAAAACCCAGTTCTCTTTGAAACAAAGCTCTTTGAGATTCATCTGGATAGCGCTCATGTATACCAATACTTCCAATAACCTTGTCACTCGCCTTGTCAACAATCGCATAAACCTCGCCCACTTCAATGAACATTTTGATGATTTCGTAGCTTTCTTCTTTGCTTTGATGGGGCTGCCAACCAGCACAAGGTCCTACTTTTACATTCTTAGCAAATGCATACATATCTTCTGCATCATCAAGCTGCCACGCTCTAAGGATACATCTTTCCGTTTCAAGTCGTTTCATGTCTTTCTCCTATGTTTTCATTTGTGTCAATCCCGTAGCGTTGCAATTACCCTATTAGAGCTCAGTATCAGATCTAGTGCTTCTAGAATATGCTTACAGACAATATCCGCTTGCATGATTGCCCCCACAGAACACCCTTCAGAACCAATGACCGCTATTGATAACGCACATGCTTCAAACATATGACGATCATTATAGCCATTTCCGATGCATGCACAGTGGCCCACACCCAACTTTGAAGCGACTTTTCTTTTAGATTCCGAGGCACCAGTATTTTCAAAAATTTCTATTTGAACCGGTAAATCACGGCATGTTTGACGTACTGTGCCATTGGTATCCGCCGTAATAATATGGACATCTATACCTGTTTTGGCTATTTCATATATTTTCTCTGCGACACCTTGAGTCAGATGCCCATCTATGGCCAAAGTGCCATTGTAATCAAGGAGTAAGTGATGAATCTCTATAGATTTATATCCAGGAATTTCAATTGTCATATTTAACCTCCTCGTTTCTTACCCTACTATCTATCATAACACATTCACCTTATGGCAAAGTTGTCGCTTTGTATTATTAAGGTCAATTGTCACAACTTATACACATATTTTTTTAAATCTGCCCCCCTTGTCTATAAAACGGACAGGATATCTATAAATTTTATGAATGAATCAAACATAATTTACAATTTATTGGTGATTATATCGGATGAAATGCGTATAATTATTAGTAAGACGAAATAAAGGAGGCTATTATAATGAATGAAAATGTACAATGGGTTACTGACAAAAAAGTGGAACGCACAATGGAAGCTCTTAAGAAGAACAATATGGATGCCTATCACGTAAAGGATCAGCAAGCACTCCATACACTATTAGGCCAATTAATTAAAGCTAAAGAAACTGTTTCCTTTGGCGGAACTATGACACTTTTTGAGACGGATACACTTGACTGGTTAAGAGCGCGGGACTACACGCTGCTTGACCGCTACGAAGAAGGACTGAGCCCAGATGATATTCAGAAAATTTACAGAGACGCATTTTTCGCAGATACATATGTAACCAGTACAAATGCGGTTACTGAGGATGGTCAGCTTTACAATGTCGATGGCCATGGCAATCGTGTTGCTGCCATGATTTTTGGCCCTAAGCAAGTCATTGTCATTGCAGGAACGAACAAGATTGTTAAGGATCACGACGAAGCTATTGAGCGCAACAGACGCATTGCAGCACCTGCAAATACAAAGCGCCTCAGCAGACAGACACCGTGCCTGAAACTTGGTTACTGTACAGACTGCAACAGCCCAGAGCGAATTTGCAATGCCTTTGTTACAATAAGTAGACAAGGTACAAAAGACCGAATCAAGGTTATCTTTATTGATGGACAGTATGGTTACTAATTGAAACCAGCTACTTAGGAGGCGATATTTTTGAACGATAACAAGCTTTTATCAAAGATGTGCGTGCCCTGTACACTTGGAACCCCCAGCCTCACACCAGCTGAAGCTGGCGAGTACCTGAAACAGCTCCATAGTGAATGGAAGATGATTGATGCTATTCGCATTGAAAGAACCTTTAAATTTAAGAATTTCAAACTTGCGCTTGATTTTGTCAACAAAGTTGGTGAACTGGCTGAGTCTGAAGGCCATCATCCAAATATTAAATTTGGTTGGGGGTATGCAACCATTGATTTAATGACGCATAAAATTAAGGGCTTGAGTACAAATGACTTCATTCTCGCTTCAAAAATAGACTTAATTGACCTGTAAAGGCAACTCTTTTAAATAAAAAAAGTCGCATCTCTTAGCACCGGCTTATATTTAAATAGGTACTCTAAAATTATGAAAAACAGGCGGATACAATTATATGTATCCGCCTGTTTTGATTTCTACTGTTTTGCAATAGAGTTATATTTTATAAAGGTTCTGTCGTCTGTTCCGTTTTCTAAGACTTCTGTGCAAAGTCGTTATTTGCTACTTAGCGTATCCGTCAACACTTGGCGGTTTGCATTTTCATCTGAATACTCAATTTTATAGGTAAGGGCTTTTAAGTCTGCTTCAAGACGTGCCCATTGTGCTGCATTTCGCCACTCTAAAACAAGTGATTCCTCTTTGTTTGTATCGATGATTTCAAGTTCCCCTTCAAACGCGCTATGTGTATTTCGAAACTGCATCAATTCAAATAATTTTTTTACAACAGGACGTTCAACTTCAGCGGCAACCTCTTCCATTGAGTAATTATGACGATTTATGTCTCTTCCGTTCTTTGTTTTTTCAATAAGTTCAATATCATTTTGACCCGCTAAAAGCCCCACATAATAGACCTGTGGTATGCCGGGTGCGAAGAACTGAATAGCTCTTGAAAGCAAGTAGGCATCATCACGATCACCCAGTGCTGAATAATAGGTACAGTTAATCTGATAAATGTCCAAATTGTTGTATTTGGTTGTATTATAAACACGCTTCACATTTGCACCCTTTGTAAAAAGTGTCTCTTTCGTATACTCAATTTCTTTGTCGGATAAAACATCCTTTACATCGACTACCCCGATGCCATCATGGGTATCCAGAGTTGTGTACTGATTTCTTGGACAGGTTTCAAGCCAGTTGACAAGCTTGTCCTTCTTTCCTGAGTACAGCGTATACAGTACGACCATCGGTAGTGCAAAGTCATAAACATAATAGCCCTTAGACTCAATTTTCTTCTGAATGCTATAGTGTTCATGAATTTCTGGCAGTATTTCAACATTATACGGTGCGACACAATTTTTAGCGTACTCAAGTGCATCCCAGACTTCTGGTTCCACAAAGAAGCAATTGGTATCTCTTTTCTTTGAAACATATGCAAAAGCATCCGCACGAATGACAGTGGCACCCTTTTCACATAAAAAGCGCAAGTTGTCTTTTATAAATTCTTTTGTACACGCACTCTGGATATCAAGGTCAATTTGTTCATCATCAAAGGTACACCATACCTGATCTTTGGTGCCATCGGAAAAAGTGACATCCTGAAAAGGCGCCTTGGGTTTTCTTTTATAAATTAAATCGATTTCTTCGTCAGAAGGTCTTTCACCTTCATAAAAGGCACTCAATTTGATAAATAGATCATAATAGGAAGATGCTTCTTTTTGTAGAAGAAAGTCCTTGAAATACGCTGATGATCTGGAAATATGATTGATCATAAAATCAAACATGAGGTCATACTTTCCAGACAGCTCACTGATATCATCCCAACTCCCAAACGAAGCATCTACTTCCCTGTAAGTCATTGGTGCGAAGCCCCTATCAGCACTGGATGGATAAAAGGGTAAGATATGAACCCCACCGATGGTTCCTTCAAGGTACCGCTTAATAATATTGACCATATCTTTCAAATTCTCTCCCAAAGAATTTGGATATGTGATTAACATTATTTTATTTTGCATTGCGTCATTTCCTCTCTAACCAAATACTTTTTTTCGTGCCACAAACTCTGCTAACGTCGGCATGCTTTCCATAGCGCCGTACTTTTCACAGGTGCACGCACCCACAAGTGATGCATTTTTCAACACTTCTTCCATTTTTAATGCATCATCCAAGCATTGCTTTGGGGTATCTTCGTTCAGAAGCTGTGCCAAAACCGCACCGATAAATGCATCTCCTGCCCCAGTTGTATCCACTGGTTTAATTTCTCGAGCCGGTATTTCAATGTCAAAATCTGCGGTTTTATAGTAGGCGCCTTTGCTTCCTAAGGTAACAAGGACATGACTGCCTCCTAATTTGAACAGTTTTTCAACACCCTCTTTTATGCCTGCGGTGCCAGTAATCAGTTCAAGTTCATCTTCACTGACCTTTATGATGTCTGCCAAGGGCAGCGCCCTCAAAATGCACTCAATGAAATATGCCTTGTTTTTTGAGAACAAGCCCTCCCGGTAGTTTGGGTCTAAAGAAAAGAGGACTTCCGCTTGACTCGCCTTCTCCATCAAGGTGGTATACGTTCTTCCAAGCGTCCCCTGTAAAAATGCTGTTGCTGACCCAAAATGCGCTATCTTTGACTGTGTAAGTTCGTTTTCAAGCGCCTCTGTCATATAGAGGTCTGCATCAGCACCCCGTGAAAATTCAAAATCTCTTTCACCATCATCCTTTAAAGAAACGAAGGCTAGAGTCGTACTTTTTTTTGAACGGTATAAAAACTGAGTACCAATATGATCTTGCTCAAGCGTGTTTTTTAGAAAGTTACCAAATGCATCTGAACCGACACATCCTGCATAGGTCACCTTTCCACCGAGTCTTGACACGGCCACTGCTACATTAGCCGGTGCGCCCCCCGCCTTTTTTTGAAAAGTCCCACCAGATTCAAGAGAAGCATTGATATCTGTACATATGAAATCTATGAGCAATTCTCCAATACAAAATACTTGATTCTTCATAACCGATTCCTTTCACCTTTTATTTAATTGAACCATCTAGGACGCCTTTAATGATTTGACGTTGTGCAACAAAATAGAATATGACAATCGGTATAATAGCAAGAATTAGACCTGCCATTGCAAGGGTCCAGTCCGCTTGATATGTTCCAAAGAAGTATTTTGTTGAAAGCGGAATGGTTCGCAGTGATTTCTCCTGTAAAACAAGGGAAGGCAAGAGAAAATCGTTCCATATCCACATACCGTTCAATATAGACACAGTAACTGCAATTGGCTTTAATAGTGGAAATATAATGTAGAAGTAAATCTGCATTTTACTGCATCCATCTATTAGTGCTGCTTCCTCAAGCTCTTTTGGGATGGATTTAATAAATCCATGAAATAGAAATACGGATAGACTGGATCCAAATCCAATATACATAAAAATGATTCCTGTATACGTATTTACTAAATTCAAGTGATTTTGTCCAAATATATCAACCAGTGGCAACATAACCGCCTGGAAGGGAATCAGCATGGCTGCTACAAAGCTATAAAACACAATTTGACTGCCCTTTGTATTGGTTCTTACAAGCATCCATGCCGCCATTGACGAAAAAAGTACAATCAAAACCACACTCAGTACAGTAATGAGGAGTGAATTTTTAAAAGATGTTATAAAGTTCATTTTATCCATTGCCTTGGTGAAGTTGTCTAAGTAAATGCTTTCTGGCAATGAAAGTGTCTTTAATAGAAAGTCTTTTTTTGTTTTTAGGCTGTTTACAAAGACAATATAAAATGGGGATAGAAATAGGATTCCAAGTAGTATTCCAACAACTTCTAGTGTATATTTCTTTAACTTTGCACCGCGCATTACATTTCCACCTCCCTCTTCTTGTTATAGTAAACCTGTACCAATGAAACCGCTGTAATAATAACGAATAGGACCGCTGCGTGCGCTTGTCCTTCCCCGAAGTTTGATTCAGTAAATGCCTTATTATAGATTTCGAGCGTCATGAGTTCAGTAAGTCGACTCGGGTCGCCCTTTGTAAGCGCAAGATTGACATCAAACATTTTGAAGGCATTGGACATGGTTAAAAACATGCTGACTGTAAAGGCCGGCGCTACAAGCGGAAAGATAATATGCCTTACACGCTGCATTGGCATGGCCCCGTCTATTTGAGAAGCTTCAATAAGCGATTCTGGAATAGATTGAAGCGCCGCAATGTAAATAATCATAATGTAGCCGCCCATTTGCCAAGTGGTTACAATTGCCATAGCCCATATGGCCTGACTGGCATCGCTTAACCACGGGAGGCCAAATATCCCAAGTCCAGTTGTCTCATAAAGTGCGACAAACACTTTAATGAATATAAACCGCCAAACGTAGCCTAGAATTAGGCCCCCAATTAGGTTGGGCATGAAGAACACCGTTCTGAGCAGATTAGCACTTTTTAACTTTTGCGTTACGAGCAGCGCCAGCCCAAATCCGATAATGTTGATCAGAACCATACAAATTAAGGTGTAGAACACGGTTGCCTTAAAAGATATGGCAAACTGTGCGTCCTGAAATGTTTTCAAATAGTTTGAAAGTCCGACAAAATGAATTTCCTTTCCCGGAATTGCACTCCAATCGGTAAATGAATAATATACACCAACAATAAACGGTACAACGACTACCATAATGAAAGCAATATATACAGGCCCGACGAATCCCCAGAAGGACAATTTCTCTTTAAGCTGTCTAATCACTTTTAAAACCCCTTTATAATCGGGGCAATCATAAGATTGCCCCTGTACACCTCTAGTTTACTGAGTCTTTTCATCCCATTTTTCATCTAGGAATGTAAGAACTTCCGTCCAGTCCTTGTTTCCAAGAACATAGTCTTGGAAGGCCTGCTTGGCATCATTCTCGTTCATGCCACTTGGGAATGCATGCCATACCCATGGAATGGTTCTGCCATCTGCTGAGTATGAAAGAATGGACTTGGCAAGCGGATCCATTTTTTCTGTTTCAATATTTGTGAATGCTGGAATGTACTTAGCATCTTCAACAATGAACTTTTGTCCACGCTCTGACATGGCCATATAATCTAGAAAACGCTTAGCTGCGTCAACTGTCTGCTCATCAAGCTTCTTGTTTACAACCCAATAATTTGGTACACCTACAGGAATACTGTCATTTGGCCAGTCGGCATCATCGCTGATTGAAAGTGGCAAGAATGCAATGTCGAGTGCATCGTCAATTTCATTTAGCTGATTGATTGTCCAGTTGCCTTGTTGCATAAATGCTGTTTTACCAACTGCGAAATCACTGTACTGCTTCTCGTAGTCAACCATGGCTACGTCATCATATGAATATTCAATGAATAGATCCACTAAATCCTTAAAGGCATTCATTTGAGGATTGTCTACCAAGTTTTGAGTATCATCATTCAGTGCACCAATGAATGCCATAGCATCATCTTGCATTGCAAATGGAACGTTGAAAGTATGATAAGCTGCTACCCACCATGCAGTACCCCCAACGGACCAACCCATTGTCGCTTCTAGACCAAGTGCTTCTTTTTGAGCTTCTACAGTTTTGAAGAGTTCTGCCAGCTCAGTGAGTGTATCACATGCATCAATTTGTGCTTGTGTTATACCCGCTTGTTCCAAAATTGCGCGATTATACATAATGCCATAACCTTCAATATTTACAGGCTGTCCAAGAACTTTGCCGTCAACTGTAACGTTGTCAAGCAGTCCCTCAGCAGTATGTTCAACCCAGCTCTCCTTACTCAGGTCAGCTAGGAAATCGATCCATAGATCACGTTCTGTTGGTCCAGGTATTTGGAAAATCGCTGGTTCGTTTCCTGAACTCATTCTTGTTTTCAAAATAGCAAGGTAATCTTCACCACCGCCAGATGTATCAATATTGACTTTGATGTCTGGATTGGCCGCTTCAAAGTCTTCTACAAGTGCATCCAGTTGGTCTACAACTTCAACCTTCCCCTGAAAAACATCAATCGTTACCTGCTTCACATCTTCTGTTGTTCCTGTTTCAGAGCCTGATTCTTTAGCACACCCCGAAAATAATGAAACTGCTAAAACGACCATTAATGTTACAGCTAAAAACTTTTTCATTTTCCCCTCCTAATGCTTTTACTATTCTATGAAGGAAACCGGTTTCCTTCTGGCTTATATAAGACCTGTTCCATAAGAACAGGTTCATATACTTATAATGTTGATTCTCTAATAATAAGTTCATGCGGATGAATGAGTACCTGTGAAACTTTTTTGCCATCTATCAAGGATAAAATAGCTGCCATTGCGGATTTTCCTTTTTGTCTAAAGGGCTGTGACACCGTTGTAAGCGCTGGTGAATAAATACGCGCTATGTCGATGTCATCGAAACCTACAACTGCAATTTCTTCTGGTACCTTTCGTCCAATGTCAGTTAGACCTTTTATTGCACCTATTGCCATTTCATCATTGGCACAAAATATGGCTGTCATTTCAGGGTTGGATTTAACAAGAGCTTGTGCGCCCTGATATCCATCCTCTAATTTGAAATGCCCTTCAACTAAAAGTGTTGTTTGCACTTTAATATTGGCATTTTCAAGAGCCTGTCGGTATCCCTTTAATCTTGTTTTACCGGCAATGGGATCATCTTTTGGTCCGTGTATCATACCAATTTTCTCATGACCTGACTTGATAAGATACCCTACCGCCTCATAAGCAGCCTTCTCATTGTCAATACGGACAACTGGAAAATCAGTCTGATCAAGCTGTGTTCCTACAAGCACCGTTGGCTTGCCTAAATCCTGAAGCTTCTTGGCAACCCGTGATGATGCATGATAACTGTTGAGTATGATACCGTCTACCTCTTTATCCTTCAAGATGTCCAAATACTTCAGTTCCTTCTCTTCGTTGTATCTGGAATTACAAAGAAGTATGTTGTAATCATTTTTATTTGCTTCGGACTCAATGCCTTCAATAATCTTGGAGAACACCGGGTTTGAAACATCCGGTATAACGACACCAATCAAATTGGTTCTTCTTGTTGTTAAGCTCCGAGCAACACTGCTTGGTTGGTAACCGGTCTGCTCTATCACAGCCATTACCTTTTGGCGTACATCCGAACTCACAGGTTTTGAATTATTCAACACCCTAGAAACCGTTGCTTTTGACACGCCTGCCATTTTAGCAATATCGTTTATTGTGTACTTCAAGGTATCACCTCATTGTTTGATTTAAGTTTAAAAGGAAACCGGTTTCCTGTCAAGGGTAAATTTCATTTTTTCTTAATGCATTTGCTTCTAGTAATATTTTTTCTTTTAGAGTAAACAAGTCGGTTGCCTTTTTTTAGGTCTCGACAACTTACATAAATTCAGCTATTACATGGTTTGCTATATCCATTCCATATGCAGTCAACTTCATATAACCTTCTTCTACAATTAAGGTTTTTTGTTGCATCTGCTTCTCTAATACTGATTTGTATATTTCTAGCAAGTCCATCCCAAATTTCTCTTTGTACTCATGTAAATCTACACCTTCATTTAACCTGAGTCCCAGCATGATATATTCAAATGCGGCGTCTGCTTCGGATATCTCTTCTTTACTTTCTATGGGTCTTTCACCTGCATCCACCTTGGCTTTATAGGCTGCCCAGTCCGCAAAATTTCCTGTTCTTACGCCATCAACATAGCCATGCGCAGCCAGTCCAAATGCATAGTAAGGCGCCCCTTTCCAGTAAACCAGATTGTGGATACATGACTTGCCCGCTTTTGAAAAATTTGAAATTTCATACTGTCTATATCCGGCACTGGCTAACTTTGTGATAAGCGCATGGTACATTTCGCGTTCTGTGCCCTCAGATGGAATCTCAATAAGTCCCTTTGAATAAAGGGCATCAAAAGGTGTACCCTCCTCAATTTTCAAACTGTATGCAGAAATATGTTCCGGACCCAACTCAATGATTTCACTCAGCGTCTCAAGCAAATTTTCCACAGTCTGGTCTGGCAGACCAAACATGATATCCAAATTAATGTTCTCAAAACCAAGCGCTCTAAGCATTTCAAATGATTGGCGCGCTTCATTTGCTGTATGAATTCTTCCCAGTTTTTTGAGTAAAGCATCATCCATACTCTGAACCCCCATGGAAATGCGGTTTACACCTATTTTTTTCCACGCTCTAAGCTTTTCCTCATCTAGGGTTCCTGGATTGGCTTCTATTGTAAACTCCTTCATATCTCCCAGTTCAAAAACCTGCTTAAGTGCTTTGCCAAGCTGGTCAATTTCTGCTTTTGTGAGCAGACTTGGCGTACCGCCACCAATGAAAATCGTATGCAATATGCGCTTTTCAGCCTCCGTATCATACAGGGCAATTTCATCACACAGGGTGTTCATGTAAGCACTTCTAAAAGCCGGATCGGTTCTAAAAGATACAAAATCACAATAAGCACATTTCTGAGCACAAAATGGTATGTGTATGTATAATGAAGTCGGTTGATTTTCCATGTTAGACCTCTTTTCCTTAAGTCGATTACAAGCATTTTCAACGGATATAATCGACTCTTTTATAGGTGTTTATATCCGTGGCAAATATAAAAAGCCAGCAAGCCCACGTATTTTAATGATACGTCATGCTCGCTGGCTCTACTCGTTTATTTCTGGGGGTTCAGATTTCATTATACGTTCAAGCCTTTAAGAAAAATTCAAATTGAACTGTCAATATTGATAAACGCTCTAAGTCCTTAACGTTCATTAAAGTTAACATTCATTAAACTTAACTTTCATAAAAATCAGCCTTTGTCTGAACCGCTTTTGTAAACACTAGCTTTCTTCGTCAAACTTAAGAACAGATAGGAATGCCTGCTGTGGCACTTCAACATTACCCATTTGACGCATTCTCTTCTTACCTTCCTTTTGCTTAGCAAGAAGCTTTTTCTTTCTAGAAATGTCACCACCATAACATTTAGCGAGTACGTCTTTACGTAGTGCTTTAATGGTTTCTCTGGCAATAACTTTATTTCCAATTGCTGCTTGAATTGGAATAACGAACTGGTGTCTTGGAATAACGTCTTTTAGACGCTCACAAATTTGACGCCCACGGTACTCTGCCTTAGTCTTATGAACAATCATAGAGAAGGCATCGATGTTCTCCTTGTTCAGAAGGATATCCAGCTTAACAAGATCAGACTCAACATAGCCCTTCACTTCATAGTCCAGTGAACCGTAACCACGTGTTTTTGTCTTGAGTGCATCAAAGAAATCATAAATAACTTCATTAAGCGGCAAATCATAATGGAGCATGACTCTGCGTTCATCCAGATAATCCATATGAATCATGCTGCCACGTCTTTGTTGACAGAGTTCCATTACATTCCCCACGTACTCACTTGGAATGAATATCTTTGCATCTACAATAGGTTCTTCCATCATTGTGATTTCAGTTTGCGGTGGTAAATTGGATGGATTTTGAACGAAAATAACTTCTCCATCTGTCTTCGTTATGCGGTAAATTACACCTGGTGCCGTCGCAATGATGTCCAGATCAAATTCTCTTTCAAGACGTTCCTGCATGATTTCAAGATGCAGCAGTCCAAGGAATCCACAGCGGAAACCAAAGCCTAGGGCTACGGATGTTTCAGGTTCAAATGTCAGTGCTGCGTCATTGAGCTGAAGCTTTTCCAGTGCATCACGAATGACATCATAGCTTTCACCCTCAGCAGGATAAATACCACAGTAAACCATAGGTGTTGCCTTCTTATATCCAGGCAACGGCTTAGGTGTCGGATTGTTTTTTAGGGTAATCGTATCGCCTACCTGACAGTGCTTTACATCTTTAATAGATGCTGTGATGTAGCCAACATCGCCGGCCTGCAGTTTAGGCTGTGGCAGTGGCCCAGGTGTATAGACACCCACTTCAACCACTTCAAATGTCTTGCCTGTAGACATCATCATCATGATGTCGCCTTTTTTAACTTCTCCATCAAACACTCTAACGGATGCAACAACACCCTTGTAGCTGTCATAAACTGAATCAAATATCAGGCATTTAAGCGGCTTTTTCGGATCACCTGTCGGATGCGGTACAGATTTTACAATCATCTCAAGCACATCTTCCATGTTGAGTCCCGATTTAGCTGATACTTCTGGTGCATTTTCTGCTAAAATTCCAATAACGTCCTCAATTTCTGTTTTAATTTCTTCTGGACGCGCACTTGGCAGGTCAATTTTATTGAGTACCGGTAATATTTCAAGGCCTTGCTGGTCTGCAAGATGTACATTTGCCAGTGTCTGGGCTTCAACACCCTGAGAGGCATCTACAACAAGCACGGCCCCTTCACAGGCTGCCAGTGATCTTGAAACTTCATAGGTGAAATCGACGTGTCCCGGAGTATCGATCAAATTGAGTGTGTACTCTTCACCATCGCTCGCTTTGTATATAAGGCGCGTTGTATTCAGTTTAATTGTAATGCCACGTTCTCTCTCCAGATCCATCGTATCCATAATCTGATCTTGCATTTCTCGTTCTGTCAGCAGACCCGTTTTTTCAATGAGTCTGTCAGCCAGTGTTGATTTACCGTGATCAATATGAGCGATGATACTGAAGTTACGAATCTTGTCTTGATGATTCGACATGTTCATCCTCCTCTATAGCATCCCACACAAATTAGGCAGTTTTAAGCACCGCTTGCGGGATTATATGCACAATTAAAAACATGTGCACATCAACCATAAGTTCTTCGAGTGCACATTCTGTACTATTATATCACAAACCACTTAGATACTAAACACCTATAATATTAGAAGCCCATTTTACTCATGTATAGATTCTTTGGTATTTTCAGATAATTTGGAAATAATTAATTTTATCAATAAGGCCACTATTGTCTTGTTTTACACCTGAAAGAGTGTTATAATTCTTTTTGTTGACTAACTGAGCACCGGCGTTTAAACGCCCTGTGTTCAGATGAAAGAGAGGTGGAATAAAAAAATGGCTAATATTAAATCTGCTAAGAAGAGAGTTAAAGTTATCTCTAAGAAAACTGAGATCAACAAATCTCGTAAGTCTGCTCTTAAGACTGCTGAAAAGCGTTTCCTAGAAGCTCTAGAAGCTGGTGACAAGGCTGTTGCAACTGCAAAGTTCAACGAAGTTCAAAAGCTTGCTCGTAAGGCATCTGAAAAGAACGTGATTCACAAGAACGCAGCATCTCGTAAGGTTGCTCGTCTATCTAAAAAGCTTAACACTCTAGCATAATCACCCTCTAATGATTTATTCTATGCGAGTTAAGACTTTTAAAAGGGTATCTGACCAGATCAATCAGAATGCCTTTAATAAGGGAGATTGATTCCCCAATTCCCTTGTTATAAATTTGAATTCAGATTTATAATGAAAACAAGCGCACGAATGCAACGTGCGCTTTCCGTCTTTTTTGCGGGAAAGATAAAGCAATGCAGAAATAAAAGAATGTCCCTTTGATTTTGTGTAAACACAATCGAAGGGACATTCTTTTATTTCTATATGGCGCGGCTACGCTTTCGTGAGCATTCGGAGGGTGCTCGGTGCTGTTTACATTTAATGTGTAAACAACCAATCACTTAACCTTAAACTCAAGAATATTTTCAATATGCGCGCTCTTCACCGCGTCTGACACCTCAGTACATGTTCGAAGGTGTTCAAAAACAACATGTAACTCTTGTGCATCAATTACATTTTGACGGCCACGAATGACCCTATTCAATCGACGTGTCAATTGATCTCTTTTAAGCACAATAACATCTTGTGATTCAACAGATATTTTTTTCAATGTACAACGCTGGCTAAAAACGATTATGGAGTACGTATGATCATTATACTTATTCATCATGTATTCATTTTAGTACAATTAACAAATAGAACATACGCTCTCCTTTTTATTATTCTATTACACACCAAAACCCTACCCAACCTCAGCCCCGCCAACATCCCGCATCAAGAATGCCGGAATCGGATGTTCTAGCTCCCACACAATACTTATGGGTTTGGAACCTTCATGAGATACGTAGTTTGCTGGCCCAAGAAAATAAAAAGGCGCAGTTTCTCTGTCCTTATTCTTCTCGGCTCTTACAAATATGAGTATTTTGTTTCCATTTTTTCGTTGATTGATATATCGCAGTCCAGTTGCAGATGTATCTGAGGTCCTGCTTTGAGACTGCCAGTGAAATAGAGTTTCACTTATGGCATAGTCCTCATACATAGTGGATGCAGAGAAGTCCTTATCTGACTTATTGAGCGTCACAAAGAACACATCTGTCTCCTTTTCAGGAACTGGAAGCACGCCCTCTCTAGAACTATGTTTTTTGTGCTCTGTGTGTTTATCAAAAGCACTGAGTATTTGGTCTTTTGTATAGCGTGCGTGAAGCTCTAGCGGACAGGCATAGGCTAAATCAGTTTCCTTTCCAATAAAATCAATCCGCCCCTTGTTATAATCCAAGATTTCCAGCATTTCCTTAACCCAAAGTGGTTCTTTCTTACAGAAAATCTCAAAGTCTTCTATTGCTGACTTATCTGGCACCTTGTCAAACAAAGTATAATAAACCATTAAGGTCATTTGCTCTTCTTCTCGATTCTTTGATTTATTGAAGCCATTATTTTCAAGAGCTGTTTTTGTAAACTTAATAAATTTTAGTGAGTTCATCAAACCAAGTCTATAAAAGGCTTTCTTACTCAGATCATTTGGATAATTTACTTGATCTTGAATAATACCCGCTTCATAACATAAGTGTGTGAAAGTCGTTGTCTTGTAGAGTTCGTGGGGGCTTAAGTTAAACTGTGTCAAGAAAGTCATCAGATTTACAGCCTCTGGTGTATGGTAATATAAGTCTTTTAAATAGCGCAGCATGTTCCGTTTATTGGATTTATTCTGCTGCAAGTTATCTAATATATATTTTTTGGCCTTCTTTTCCAGGTGAATAAAGCTGCCCTTTGGAAGCACCGGAAAGTCGTTGTCTATGAGTCGCTCCAAAGAGTGATTGGTTTTTCCTATAAGCCCACTGAATTTCGTTCTAAAGCTGTATCCTTTATTAGCTTGTCCTACAAAATCAAGAACGGTTAAAACCGCTTTGTCATCCGTAATTCTTAAACCACGCCCCAATTGCTGAATAAAGACCGTCGCCGATTCGGTAGGACGCAGGAAGAGTACTGTATTGATCGATGGTATGTCTACACCTTCGTTATACAAATCCACAACAAATATAAACTGTATTTCACCACGTTCAAGCGCAATTTTTGCCAGTCTTCTATCATCATGACTGCTTCGTGAATCTAGTGAGATTGACTTTAAACCCATTTTATTGAATCGATCACTCATAAAGCGGGCGTGTCCTTGGCTGACACAGAAACCAATGGCTCTCACTTCTTCTTGGTCGCTTACATATCTATGTAAGGCATCCGCTATGAGCTGAATGCGTTTATCGTCATGTAAGTAAGTCACTTCTAAATCTCGCGCGTCATATCTGCCGCCTTGCCACTTCACTTTACTCAAATCTGTCGAGTCCGTCACACCAAAATAATGAAAAGGACATAGGAGGCCTCGATCAATGGCTTCTCCCAGTCGGATTTCATACGCTATTCTGTTATTAAAATATGGTAGTATGCTTTTTCCATCCATACGCTCTGGCGTTGCTGTCATCCCCAGTAGAATCTGAGGTTCAAAGTAGTTTAATATATTCTCATAAGAAACCGCTGCACCGTGATGTGATTCATCCAGTACAATGTAGTCATACTCGTCTTTAGAAATATCTTTGTATTTATCTCCCGCATTCAAGGTTTGTATAGAAACAAAAAGGTGGTCATCGTCTCCCGGAATATGCTCACCTACCCATAGATCTCCAAAATTTTGATCCTTCAAAATACCCCTAAAGGTAGAAATGCTCTGTTCAAGGATCTCTTTTCTATGCGCAATAAAAAGCATTCGACTGCCTGGATTTGATTTCAAATGCGTTTTATAGTCGAAGGCAGAAATCACGGTTTTTCCAGTTCCCGTTGCCGCAACAAGTAAATTTCTATAAGACTGATGTATTGATCTTTCAACTTCAAGGTGGTCGAGAATATCTTGCTGATAGCCATAGGGTCTAATATCAAAGACAGCCATACCTGTCGTCTTATCTTTTGCGCGACCTTCCAACTTGAGCGATTTTCTCAGTTTAGCAATATCCAGCGAACTGGTCACATCAAACACTTTAAACTCCGGGGCATTCCAGTATGACTCAAAGGTTCTTCTATATTTATCGATAATTTCTATTGAAGTGTACTCTGAAACCTTCAAATTCCACTCTGTTCCTTCGGTTAAGGCTGCCTTAGATAGGTTTGATGAGCCAATGTATGCCGTACTATATCCAGTATTTCTGTGGAAATAGTAAGCCTTAGCATGAAGTCGAGTGCGGTCTGTATCATATGATATTTTAACTTTTGTATTTGGGAGCTGTGATAACATCTCTATGGCCTTAGCATCAGATGCACCCATATAGGATGTGGTAATTACCCTGAGTTCTTTTGAGCTTGTGTGCTCTTTTAGAGCGTCATAAATCAGGCGTAACCCGCTGAATTTTATAAAAGAAACTATCATATCCACCCGGTCAGCTGATGCAATTTCCTTGCGCAGTTCACTGCCTACATTGGGTTCGTTATGCGCACCCGTGAAAAGAGATGTTTTGGAAATTGAAGTGAGTGGATACACCAGATTATTTCTATTCTTCTCCGACTTCTCTGACACACTCTTTAAAAGTTCACTGCTATTGATTTTATAGTCCATAAAATCAGGGTCTTCAACAAGCCTTGCTAAGTTTTCTATTAGCGTATTTGCAATTTCCACTTGCTTTTCCATACGCGTATCTGCTTTATAGTAATGAAGCCCTTTTGCAATAATACGCGACAAATAAAGGGCTAGTTTTTCATGCACTTCTGCATGGTCTATTTTTTCTTTTCCAAAGTCCAGTTGGTCTAGGCGGTCTATCATTTGTACTTCTAGTGCCTCATTTATTATTTGGTCATAAATGCCTTTAACAAGCTTCATATATCCCCCAAAAGACGCTGCTCTAAAATAGTTCCCAGCGTTTTCTCGTGTTTTGTCATATTTTCTAGGTAGCAGTAAAACATACCCCTATATATATTCGACAAAACCCTAATATTTCCTTTTGTTATAGTCATTCTTCTCTGCGTAGTTTACACCATAGAAAAGAACCAGCAGCACGTTCTTATGCTACTGGTTCTTCTAATTAGTCATCTTAAAACCCTATTAGAGCTTGTTTTTTAATGATCGTAAGCTTGGGTTCAATCAAGAACCGTCACCTACAGAAGGCGTTACTTTTTCTTCAATCTTCTCTACTTTAGGAACATCTTTTTCAGACCATTCGATCCAGCCGCCGTCATAAATTTTCACATTTTCATACCCAGCGCCTTGGAGAAGGAGTAATGTTTGTGCTGCTCTAACAGATGATTTACAGAAAACATAAATCTCATCTTCACGCTCAAACCCTTTGTCTTCATAATCTAAATAGATTTCCCATGGTGACTTAAACGTACCATCTTCATTGGTATTTTGTGTATGTGGATAAAGAACAGCACCTGGGATACTGCCTTCAGCATTTTCAGCAGCAGATCTAGCATCAATGATACGGACAGCGCTGTTTTCATCTTCAACAACTGCCAAGATATCCTCAATTGATGCATACGTTGAAAGATCCGCATCTTTAGCTTTATAAGCAGATGGTGAGAGGACCGTTGCTTCCGCTGTAAGACCTGCAGTTCCAAGTTCTTTTACGATTGCAACATCGCCGCCATTGATCACTTTTACGCTTTCATGACCATAAACCTTCAGAACCCACCAAAGACGGGAAGCATAAATGCCATTTTTATTATCATAAATATAAACATTGCTATCATTTTCAATACCACGCTTGCTTAAAACCTTTTCCACCTGCGCCTTAGGTGCAATCATGCCTTTTACTGGCTCAGAAATTGTAACTTCACTAACCGGTAAACTTATAGCACCTTTAAGGTGTCCCTTGTTATAATCTTCTAGGCTGCGCGCATCAATCACAACAGTCTTGCTGTCTGAAAGCATATCTTGTAGTTGACCCGCTTCAATAACATTATTACTGTCAACATAATCCGTTGGAACATCGTTTGCACTGCATGCAACGAAGACAAGGACCATTGTCATAACTATAGCCAATGCGGCTGCTTTCTTAATCATTAATTTCATAATGATACCTCCATTTTCAAAGTGATAGAATGTTAATGATTAGTCAATCTTAAAGATAAAGCTTCTTTATTCATCCCAATCATGTACATTATATCTCAAATAAAATAACAACAGTCATAAGTAATTCAGATATACTATCTGACAAATTTATAGTAGGCCCCTATCAAGGGCTTGCTATATTCACATATAGACGAATATGCTATACTATTGTCATATTTTATCTTTACAAATAGAACATAACGAAAGTGATCACCATGACACCTTTAAAAAGCACCCTTCAAAAATACGGTATACACCTTTACCTACTCATTTATTCTATTATTAATCTATTCACCTTAACCGCATTTCCTTTTATCCACTCAGATGAAGCCTGGTTAGCTGGACTGACTCATGACTATATTAAATATAAGACCATTTTTGTTTCAGAATCTTTTTTTGACTTAATGCCCAGAACCGTTCATACCCTTAAGTCTTTTTATCATCTGGCGCAAATGCCTTTGGTGTATCTGTTTGGCAATACAGCTTTCTCAATACGTTTATTAAGCCTCATTGCAGCCGTATTTGCCTTGTATATTTTTTATCAACTGCTCATAGCATTAAAAACTCATTCATTTAGAGCCCTTCTTTACACCATCCTGCTTTCGCTTAACCTTCAATTTGTCTATGCTGGACATTTTGGACGCCAGGAAATGGTCTTGTTTATGGTGCTCACTCTTTGCCTTTATCTATACTATAAAAATAAGTCCATCTACACAACCGCAATACTGCTGGGCTTTTCAATAGGTTTTCACCCTAATGCTTTTATCATTACTGCCATGATGGGCATCGTCCTCTTAAAGGACTGCCTTACCAAAGCCATTCGCTTTAAGCAGTTAATGCGCTTCATTGCCATCATTGGTGGATTTGCGGCCCTCCATATTGGCCTTACTTTACTGGTCAACCCACACTTCTTCGCAGAATACTGGGCTTATGGTCAAACCCTTAGTGTAGATGCTCTGCCCTCAAATAGGATCGTCAGTCTTAAAGACTTCTATCTAAAGCTCTATTATCAAGTATCTGGAACTTACTATATACCACCAATGCAAGCACTTTATATCGGTGGTGGTCTTTTAAGTGCATCCACCTTTCTCTTTGGTCTTACAAGAAAATTCACGCATAAGAGCAAGCTGATCGGGTTGATCATGGACGCTTCACTCATGGTTACGGGCTACAACGTTGCAATTGTCATGATTGGCCGTTTTAACACAACATCAATAACCTTTTTAATCTTACCCTTCTATCTTTTAATTTCACTTATTTTAGAAGGCATCTATCTATTTGGCCATCAAATCAAAAAACCATTCAAGCACCTTGAATTTGCTTACAGCGCTTATGTCTTAGGCCTGGTTATCGCCTTCATGTCCATGCAATCATTAATGACTGAATTCGACTTAACACGTCATCATACATACAATGAATACCTAACAGAAATCAAAAATAACATCGATGATGATGCCATTATTCTGGGGAATCTCAGTAGCGGTTTCCTCTTCCACGATCATACCTTTTATGATATTCGAAACCTAGCCTATATTAACAGCAACGCCGATTACCCGAATGATACTCAAATCGAGCAGTACATCAGAAACCGAAATATTGACACGGTTATTTATTATGAAGAATATGACTACATTCACCGTAACCAGCAGTGGGAAATTCTCTATGGTGACGATGAAGTCTGGTATGACGACTTGCACGTTTTTCTAAAAGAAAATGCACGGCTATCCTACGAATTTGAAAACAAGTATTACGGAAGCCGCATCATTCGTTTTATTGATGATTATCCATGGAAAATCTATATTTATAAATTGGATAAACAATAAAAAGGTGTCGTTATCATAACGACACCTTTTTATGAATTTCTTGTTTCATACAGCCTATTAACAGCCATGGCACCATCCTGTTTCATAATGCCCTACAAGGTCAAAACTGAAGATGGCCTATTCTCCCTCAATCTGACTATTGATTATCTCTAAGATTTCCTTTTTTAGGTTAAAGAATGCCTCGCTGTATATTACACGATCGGAATGTGCCTGAAATATCTTTTCAGTGAAATCCACATTGAATTCCTTTAATATGCGCCCAGGACGTTTTGACATTACAAGAACCCTTGTACCAAGAGATAATGCTTCATCCACATCATGGGTAATAAAGAATACAGTGCTTTTATTTTCCCGCCAAATATTTCTGACCAAAGATTGCATTTTGCTTCTTGTTAAAGCATCTAAGGCGCCAAGGGGCTCATCCATCAGAATCATTTTTGGATAATTGGCCAGTACTCTAGCCAGTGCCACTCTTTGCTTCATACCACCCGACAGCTCAAAAGTCCGCTTATCACTAAATCCTAGCAACTCAACCTGCTCAAGAAAATGCTTGCTGATTTCATCAATTTCACGGGCTGGAAGCCCTTTCATTTTAGGACCAAATGCTACATTTTTCTTCACATTCAACCATGGATATAGGGTGGGAGACTGGAATACAACACCTCGATTCCAGTCCGGTCCTACTATAGGCTCGTTTTCCATTAATAGGCGTCCACTTGTAGGCGCAATGTATCCCGCCATTGTTTTAAGCAAAGTGCTTTTACCGCATCCAGAGGGCCCTAAAAGACATACAAACTCGCCTTGCTTAATTTTCAAGTTTATATTTTCCAGTGCAAAAACAGAATTTTGCTTTGTCTTATATTCTAAATTCAATTCTTGAATCTCAATTATAATCTCATCATTATTTTGCTTCACAACAATTGAATTCCTTTCTTTAAATCTTCCTCTGTTTCAATTACTTAGAATATTTTTCTAAAGATTTTTCGATATACAAAGGATTGACAAAATCATTGAAAGCTTCAATGGATGGCGAATTATCAATAGATCCTTGTTCTTTCAAGAAGTCAGATGTATCCTTCATAATCCTTGCAAAATCACCAGAATTCCCACTTACGCCAAAATAGTTATCTTCTAAAAGTTCTTCTCGCGTACACCAAATCGAACCACGCATTTGCATAAGTGCATCGTCAACTTCAATTTCAAGTTCATTTGCTATAAGCGCTCCAGCTTTTTCAGGATCTTCTCTATACATATCGCCTGCCATTGTCAAACCTGTAATAAAATCTGCTACCAGTTCAGGATATTTCTCAGCAAACTCTCTTCTTACAACTTCAACATTGGCTGTAATATAGCCTTTTTTAGCCATATCTTCACTTGAAACAAGCATCTTGCCATCCTCTAAAAGCTTACCTAGAGACGGTTGCCATGTATAAGCCGCTTTAATGTCGCCTCTCTCCCATGCCGCAACAATTTCTGGTGTTTTCATGTCCAGCAGCTGAACCTTATCTTCAATTCCAGCTTCTTTAAGCACATTCAATAAAACAAAATGAGATGTAGAAGCAAAAGGTGTCGCTATTTTCATACCTTCAAGGTCTTCCACTTTATTAACACCTGAATCATTCTTGACAGCCAGTGCTTCAATTTCTCCAAGAACTTCATGAATCCAGACCATTTCTACATCAATATCAGTCGCTAGGGCAATAATGGCATTTGTATTGCCCATCGTTGCAAAGTCAATACTGCCTGAAGCTAAAGCTTTATTGGCCTGAACCCCTGAATCAAAAGTAATAAAATTACACTTGATGCCCTTATCTGCAAAATATGCGTCAAACAGGCCCTCGGTGATGGCTAGTGTTTCATCATTAGGGACACGTAGATACCCAAAATTAATTTCTTCAGGCAGAGCCTCAGAATCTTGAGCTGCACCACTTTGATCAGCTGAGTTACCACCGCAGCCTGCTAGTGTTATCAGCAAAGCCAGTGTTAACATGAGTAGAAGCACATTTTTATACATCTTATTCATTTAAACATATCCTTTCCAAAATACAATTTTCTTCTCTATGACTCTCAGTACAGTATCAATTGCCATACCAGTAATGCCCATGATAAATATACCTACAAATATGACATCACTTTTAAGAAAGTTTGATGCATCGAGGACCATCCAGCCAATTCCAGAAGTTGCTGCAATCATTTCAGCAGAAACCAAAGTCGTGTATGACACCCCCACCGCAGTTCGAATACCTGTGAAAATCTCGGGTAAGCATGCTGGTAAAACAACTTCAAAGAATATTTTTATTTCATTGGCCCCTAAAGATTCTGCACTCAGTATATAATCTCTGTTTATTTTTCTTACAGCAGATACGCACGCAATATAAATGGGCGCAAAGGCAGCTAGAAATAAGAGGATGACTTTAGATTTATTATCAATTCCAAACCATAAAATCAGTAGGGTATAGTAAGCCAGGGGTGGAAGCGGTCTATAAAATTCAACTACAGAGTCAACAATAGCCTTAAATTTATTTGAATATCCGCTTAACAATCCAACCGGAACCCCTGTCACAATTGCAATTCCCAAGGCTAAAAACAGTCTTTCAAAACTATCAAACAAATGTTGCCATAAAGGGATTCTATTATATCCATCTTGTGAAATACTCAGAAAGGTCTGCACAACCTTACTTGGGGAGGGCACCAAGGTGGCCGACACCATTTCCCACTTAGTTACTGCATACCATGCACCTAATATGACAGCCCACGTTATTATCGTTAATGCTTTTTCATTTCTAATAGTTTGTATTCGTTTTTTTATTTCCATCGAATTCACCTTGAGTCTGAGTTTTACCTTGAGTCTATATTATTTATTACAGAAAGACAGGATCACTCCTATTAAGTTCAGTAACCCTGTCACTACTTCAGCAATATTTAGAATAGTGGTGAAACAAAATTTATTCCACCACTAAACAATATTATTATCCAATTTTTGCTGCTACTTTATTGCCTATTATACCACCGAGCGTTAGGAATATTAAGAATATCCATCCTGATAGTGAAAAGTTAGCTATTGGTGTATAAAGAGCACCTACATTACATCCATTAGCAAATCGAGTGCCTAGTCCCATGAATATGCCACCCATGGCAAATAGGGCTGCATCTTTTGGGGTAATTTTAAGCTCACTCTTAAATACGGTAGTGAAACTACCTGCAAGAAGCAGACAAATCAATGTTCCTAAAACAATACCTACGTTTTGAACCGAAATGCTGTGTTCAAAGAACGGCATACAGAAAGATTTAAGCGACTTCATTGAATAATCGGATACCACTTCTGGTGAAACACCAAAAGCAATCAGCAGTCTACCAAACCATAACCCATATGGGGTACTCGCGCCCCATCCAGCTCTTGTAACACCCATTAGAAGTACAAATATTCCAGTGATGACACCGGCACCTGTTTCCATTTTCCATGGTGTTACAAACAGTTTTTTATACCCTTCTTCACTAAACAACTTGATTGTATAGTTCTTATCTGTCGTTTCTTGGTCAGCAATTGCATATTGCTCTAGCTCACTGCCTACACCAGCATAAGTATTGTTTTTCTTACGATAGTTTTCATACTTATATGCGAGTGCAACAACAATTAGAGCCATGATGATGGTTACCATGGTAGCCCCTAAAAGACCATTCAACCCATCATTCGGGAAAAAGTCCGGTAGGTAAACCCCGTTGAAATTTGAAGATGTAAACCAAGAATCTGTTATCCAACTTTGAGTCGCTTGTAGTGGGAATCCGAGGAATACACCCATTCCAAAGAATATAAGTGTAATAAAAGCTCTTGGAAGTCCTGCAACTAAATCTGTTAGAACACCCGATGCACAACACACTGAAAATGTCATACCAAATCCAAAGAATAACCCACCTAAAATAAGACCAAAGTTAATAGGGTTAATCCATAAGCTATAGCCTTGTGGCCCAGCAAATAGAAATGCTATCGATGCAATACACGTCACAACAAACATGAGCATCAAGACTCTAAGAAGTCTGGTTGAACCTGCTCTATATGCTCTGTTGACACTTCCTGCAAATCCCATTGCACTTCTAGTTAAAGCATAGCCAAGTCCAATACCTACTAGGAGCCTAAAAAACAGCATGTTGCTCGCTAAAAATAAATTACCTGCTACCAATACTGAGACCAGTGCAATTACTCCAATAATTGCCTCTTTTTTATTCATTATTATTTCTCCTAATCAAAATTGTAGCCTGTCACAATTTTATCTCTTGACTTCGTTTGATCATTGAAATACTCGTAGAAGCAAACGCCCATAAAGCCACCTGCTATTGAGCTTGAATTGTGATACCCATGGTTTTCCATAATGAGTGCTGCATTGTATGATCTTTGACCTGATCTACAATGTAGATATACAGGCTCATCCTTTGGAATTTCGTCCATTCTATCTCTAAATTGACTTAGAGGAATATTTATTGCACCGATAATATGGCTTTCTTCGTATTCATCTTCTTCTCTAACATCAATAATGCAAGCTTTTTGTGCAACCAGTTCACGAACGTCTGAGTAAGACACTTGTGTGTAATCTTGGTTCATCAAATCTGTTGCGATGTATCCACCAAAGTTAACCACATCCTTAGCAGTGCCAAAAGGTGGTGCATAGCACAGTTCAAGATCTTTAAGGTCATATATTGTAGCACCAAACTTGATGGCTGTTGCTACAACATCAATTCGCTTATCAACTGTTCCTTTACCAATGGCTTGAGCACCTAGTACTTTTCCTGTTGGAATTTCATAGATCAGCTTAAAATGACAAGCTCTTGTACAAGGCATTAAGCCAACGCCATCATTTGGAATTTGCCAAACCACACCATAATTAATGTCAAGATTCATCGCTTTGATAAGGTTTTCATTAAGTCCAGTAGAAGCACCATTATAGTCAAAGATTTTTACAACTGAAGAGCCAATGAATCCTGTATTATGGATAGCCATACCATTAATATGATCTGCTACTGATCGAGCTTGCTTTTGAGCTGGCCCTGCAAGTGGCAATTTCATATAGTTTTGTGTAAGTGCTCCATATACTTCAATGGCATCACCAACGGCATAAATGTCTTTGTCATTTGTTTGATAATTTTGTGTTGTTTTTATTGCGCCTGTTTTTCCAATTTCAATACCTGCATTTTTAGCGAGTTCAATATCAGGTGTAACACCGATTGCCATTACAACAGTAGGTGTAGAGATTTTTTTGCCTGATTCCAGAACAACGGTATCTTTTTCAAATGCAACAACCTTATCTTCAACAATGAGGTTGACACCCTGATCATGCAGTTCCTTGTGGAATATTTGAACCATATCATAGTCAAACGGTCTCATAATTTGGTTGGTTGCTTCGACCAGAGTCACATTGTAACCTGCTTCTTTTAGGTTTTCGCAAGTCTCAACGCCAATGAAACCACCACCGATTACTACAACGTCTTTAGATTCTTGTTCTTTTACAAACACATTTAATTTATTAATATCCACTACGTTTCTAATAGTGAAAGTGTTAACATTTTCAAGCCCAGAAATAGGCGGGACGATTGGTTTTGCACCCGGTGAAAGAATGAGCTTATCATAGCTCTCTGTGTACGTTTCTCCAGTATCCACTTTTTTTACTGTAACTTCTTTTTTCTCTCTGTCGATGCTAAGCACTTCTTGACTCGTTCTAGCATCAATTTTATACTGACTCTTAAATTTCTCAGGACACATTAAAACCAGTTCTTCTGGTGTCTCGATCATACCGCTTAGGTGATAAGGCAGACAACAGTTGGAGAAAGAAACGTGTGGTCCCTTTTCAAACATAATAATTTGATCTTCGTCACTGTGTCTTCTAAGTCTTGCAGCAGCTGATGCGCCACCAGCTACACCACCAACAATAAGTATTTTTTTCATGATTTCTCCTTTTCCCAGCAAATTTATTTCGCTATACCCACCCCCAGTATATCTGCTGAAATTCTTTTTTCAAGTTAATAATTTCACCATGTTTTGCTCTATATAGGACAAATATTTTATTTTTTACATTATTAACCATCTCGTTTGGGTAACAAACTTCGTTATTTTCTTTTCATTTTTTTTAACCTTATTGCGCTAAAAACAAGTAATAGCAAGCTCTTAATCATTTTTTGCAAATGTTTATTTTACACCTTTAAGCTTGCTTGCTTAATTTGTTTCCATATTTTTACTATTCTTTTTCCTGATATAGTATTGCATAATCGCATACTTGTAAGACAAGTATCAAACAGGTTCTGTGCGTCCTTGCCTGTAATGGGCATTCAATTTTACTTATGTTATCAGGGTCAAATTACGGCGTTGATTTAGGGTCTATTTTATATACCACACTCTATCTTAAAATAAACTTATTTATGTATTCACCCATATGCGATTAATTCTTATTCTGATACACACTGCTTCCTCAATAACCTACATATAAAAAACCAGTAGCGACCTACCTTAAGCTACTGGTTTCAAAGTTCATTATTTAATTCAATATAAGTGAAAGCAAGTACCTGAAAATGCTGATAAGCTTTACAAATCCCAGTGTTTACAGACCCTATAAAGGCAAGCGTCTTG
The DNA here is from genome assembly GCA_963676345.2 of uncultured Acidaminobacter sp. Lineage (GTDB taxonomy): Bacteria > Bacillota > Clostridia > Peptostreptococcales > Acidaminobacteraceae. The sequence goes on along the minus strand of CAXXTS010000005.1, from coordinate 567,593 downwards.
ACCCTATATGGCTTAGACCGCTCGACTCAACTTAACCATGAGCATTTCAACCGCAAGGCGGCCTTCATACTGGCCTGTCTTAACCTTAAACTCCGTTTCAACACATGCATCCAGCATCTCTTTAAGCTGCGTCAAACTAAATGTACGAATCTGCGCCGCATTCTTTTTAACGACAAAGGCAGGCAGCTTGAGCTTTTTTCCGAGTGTAGACGGTGTATACCCTTCATTCATGTAGAGCTTTGTTTTGTAAAGCAGCCTAAAATGGCGCGTAATCATGGCCATGATTTTAATGGGTGGCTCACCTTCTTCAAAAAGCTTATGTCCAATTTTAAAGGCGGTTTGAACCCGCTTATTTCCCAGTGCATCTACCATATCAAACACAGATTTTTCAAGGGGTTTGTCTATCATGGTTTCAATATCACTGGCTTCAACCTTCATGCGCTCTCCACAATACCCAATAACTTTCTGAAGCATGTTTTTAACATCGAGGAGTGTTTTCTCAGAACCATACTCCAAATAACCCGTTTGCTCACTGAGCATATGAAGGGTTCCCGGGTCAATAGTCTTTCCAGACTCTATTATGGCTTTCTGCATCCATTTTGGGAAAGTTCGGTCATCTAACTTGCCAAACTCTATGACCGCCCCACTCCCCTTAACTGCTTTAAAGAGTTTCTTGCGCTTATCTGGTTTTGATCCTGACATAAATATGAGAACACTTGTGTCAGATGGCGCTTTTAAGTATTTAGTGAGCTCGTCTTCAGTCTCCTGTGTAAGCCTGTTTTTAGTCGCTCCAAAAAAAGGCGCGTTTTTGACAAGTACCACTTTTATTTCATCAAAAAAGGGCAGTGTTTCTGCATTTCCTATAATCTCGCTCATTTCACAAGACGCTCCATCGAAGACTGTCCAGTTGAAATCTGCGTAAGCTTCATTGACTTTATCTTTTCTGAGTGAATCAATTGCATGGTCCATTAAATACTGTTCTGAACCATAAAATAAATAAACAGGCTTTAGGGTGTTTTTCTCTAAATCCTTCGAAAAATCTAAATAAGACATAAGGGCCTCCTACAATTTTTTGCCGTATACATTGTATCATTTCTAATACTGCATTGTAAGCCATGGCTTCCATATGGGTTCACCATTTTTAATCACCAGGCGTATACACCCTTGCTGATCATTACGAAACACTTGAATGTCTTCTTTTTTCAGTACTTTGAGTGTTTTATCGGATGGATGTCCGTACCAGTTCCTACCGACTTGAATAACACCGTACTCTGGTTTAAAAGCCTCTAAGAAGACTGGGTCAGTAGATGTTTTTGAACCGTGATGCGCAACCTTAAGCACATCTATATCAATAGGTTTATTTTGACTTCTGTTTAACCGGGCAAGGGTCTTTTCGACTTCTGATTCAATATCGCCTGTAAATAGGATTTCAAATCCATCGACATCCACCAATAAGACCAGGGACATATCATTTGCACTAACCACATTCTCCAGCATTGCCGGAAATGGGGAGAGTACCTGAATTTCAATCCCATCCCAGTCAATGGCGCTGCCTCGTGTCAACTGAACAAAGTCGGTATCAGGTCTTTTGTCCATTAAGGCCTGTAGGGTGTCCTTTTTTTCACTGAGCAGTCCATAATAGATGGTATCTATCTTAATATGATCTGATAAGTTCAGCATGCCCGAAATATGATCGCTGTCAGGATGGCTTAAATAGAAGGCATCCAGATGTTTAACCCCTTCTTGTAATAGAATTTGCTCTAAGTCTGTGTAGGCTGGCCCGCTGTCAATTAGAATGGTTGGCCCATCAGGCTGCCTAACGAGGGTGGCATCTCCCTGCCCCACATCCAAGAAGTCGACGGTTACTGATGCCGTATGCATCGGCACACATAATACAAACAGAAGTGACAATAAGACCACTGAGATATGCACATGTACCATACGCTGGCGCAAGGAAAAAGACAAACAAAGCATTGCTATAATCATGTAAAACAAAATGACGCGCAGTGATGAGAAACTGGTAACTTCAACCATGTTCTTAGGCAAGAACATGACGCTTTGGGTAAGGATTTGAAGTGCTTCGAGCATGCCACTGCATATATAAGCCATACTGGTTGAAAACAGGGGAATTGCAGACAATAGCACCGATAAAAATCCAAAAAGAATCACAAAAGGCGTCATCGCCAGTACAGGTAAATTATATAGTAAAGCATAGGGATAAAATCGATTGAAGCTTGAAATTGACAGTACACTGAGTCCAACTTGAATAGCTAGGGGAAGCAGTACCAACTCGTATTTCTTAAGAGCGTCATTTGAAGCTATCATTTTTTGAAAGGCACCAATTGAGAAAACGGCCCAGAAAGACAGTTGGAAGCCGACGTTCCAGACCGTATAGGGGCTCATTAATATACTGACTAGCGCAGCCGCCCCCAGTGCATTTAGAAGGTCATAGCGTCTATTTAGCATCTGTGCCAATTGATGGAGGATAATCATTGTAAATGCGCGCATACCTGATATGGATACACCCGTCATAAGTAAAAACAGCACCATACTGAAGAGTATCAAGAGGGCTGATACCTTTTGAGGCAGTCTGATTTTTTTCATAAAGAAATGCAGGCCTGCATAAACCGTCGCAAAATGAAGTCCAGATACAGCAAGGATATGCGCTGTGCCTGTTGTACGAAAAGCCGTGATCACCGATTCATCCAGAACTGTCGTTTTGCCTATCAGGATTCCCTTTAGCATGCTTGCAAAACTTGCTAAATACAATGTGTCAATTTGTGACTCAACCCCTTTGCAAAGCATATATCCAAGCTTGTTTTTAATTTGAGACAAACGAAATGCCAAGGCTCTTTGCATGCCCATATTCTTAGCAGTGTACAAGCCATGTTCTTCAACTTCCGACACACTGCGCATTTCAAGAACGACTCCCTTGGATAAATAATAAGACCGGCTGGAAAACCCATTCGGGTTTCTTGCAGGTTTAAAGGGCTGGACTTGTCCAGTAAGGTTTACAAAGGTCCCTGGCAGGCTTTCAAACGCGTCCTTAATTTTCACACGCCCAACATATATTTTATGCCCTGATTTATTCACAATATAGGCCTGTTCAATAAGGGTTTCATCTTTATTTGTATGCATAACGATACCTATGAGTTCTTTATGCCCGGACTGCTGTTCAAGAATTTGGATTCTGTTCTCGTGTACATTGAACATAAGGGCACCAATTGCAACAATAATGCAGATTACAGCCGCTTCTACAGCAAAGTCTTGCCTGCTTGTTGAAAACGCTAGGTTTTGCTGAGCATGTCTTTCAATCAAATCGAATTTAAGCAGTAGCACCATTGCAAGTGCACCTACGAAAACATAACCTAGTCCGAAAAGTTTTACGCTGACTATGCCAAACCACAACAGCAGTGCCGTTTCTATTAGAGGTCTTCTCATTGAGCCTTCCTTACCCTTTGTTTTTACATATTTTACCATTCGTCAGCATATCTTGCAACCACTAGCCTATATAGCAAATCCACGCCACCCCTTATTTCTAACATAAAACATCCAGTCCATTTCCGTATAGTGATATGGGAGTTTTCTAGGTATATATAGCCGCACCAAAGCCAAACTTCAACTATTAGGCACGAAAAAAAGGATGTTTTTCAACATCCCTTAATGCTTCTAAACTTGCGACTTGCAAATCATCATTATTCATTTTTACTTAGCTTGTTCACTAATAATTTGTACTTCCTCTTTTTCTACGGATTCTATCGGTGCCGGTTTGAGCATGAGCACCGTTACAACCGCTGTAAATGGAATCGTCAGTATTAGACCAATACTGCCTGCAAGTGAACGTACGATTTCTGTGGCAATGATATCTAAATTAAACATGCGTACCGCTGGCATATCATGGGCCATAAATAAAAGCAGCAGTGGAATTGAACTGCCCGTATAGGCTAGAATTAATGTATTTGACATGGTGCCCATAACATCTTTTCCAACTTCCATACCCGCTGAAAACAATTGACCGCGTGTGAGTGTATTATTTGCCTTATATACTTCTTCAATAGAAGAAGCAATAGACATAGCCACATCCATTACCGCTCCCAGTGCACCTAGAAGTATGCCCGAAAACAGGAGGGCCTTGAAGTCAAACTGTATGCCTTGAGGAACATACATAAGCATGGTTGCCTCTTCCGAGGACATGCCCGTCATCTTTACATGTGCACCAATTATATATGCAATAGCTCCAGCAATTAAGACCCCTGAAATGGTTCCCAAGATTGCTGCCACACTCTTCTTTTTAAAGCCTGTTACAAGCAAAATGGTAATAATGGTAATAAGAATACAACTGGCAATCGTAACGGGTACAGGGTCTACACCGGTAAGTATTGCAGGGAGTATGACCTTGATAATCATGAGTATTGTAACACCAATAGTCACAACCGTTTTAACACCTTTTGATTTTCCTACAAGCACCAATATGGCTATAAATCCTGCAACCAGCCATTTAAGATAACTTTCGCGGTTGTAATCTGTCACAAAAACATCTACAGTGCCATCGGTATACTCATCAAGCTGAATAATAATCTGGTCCCCTGTTTCAACGGGGATGTCAAATGCAGGTTGACCGGAAATCACATTGTCGGTTACATACATTTCACCTTTATACTTGCCTGAGCCCACCTTTAGCCTGACTTCCTGTATCATTTCACCATAACTGTCACCTTCTGCTAAAGGAAAATCTGTAACGTCCAGTACTTCGGCATGTTCAATATATGATGTCAGCTCATGATCCTGAGATAGAATGTTCTCAGCAAACCCAAGCGTAGAAAATAAACACAAGAAACCCATCAATATAACTGTTATTTTTTTCATTGCAACCTCCTTAGCCACTTTTTACATTCTATCATCCTCTAAGTCAGCCGCCAATCCATTTTTCGTATTTATACATGTATAAGATCTGCAAACTCAGCGTTTACAATACGGGATAAATCTACTGGAGAGAGACAAATTTGTGCCCCCTTCTTACCTGCGCTCACTATGATTTCAGGTTCACTTTCAATCGAATTATGTATAAATGTTCTGTATAGCTTTTTCATTCCAATAGGTGAACAACCGCCTCGAATATAGCCCGTAAACTTTTGAATATCCTTAACGGCAATCATTTCAACTTTCTTCTCGCCACAGACACGCGCTGCTTTTTTTAAGTCCAGTTCTTGTGCAACAGGCACAACAAATACGTAAAGGTCTTTTCCCTGCCCCTTTGTAACTAGGGTCTTGAAGACTGTAGTGTGTGACTTACCTATTTTGTCCGCCACAGATACACCATCTATTTTTCCATCTGTCAGATCATAGGTTACAGATGTGTATGAGACCTTGTGCTGATCTAAAATTCTTTCGACATTTGTCTTTTTTGACTTTCCCATATTAATCACCTCTCCATTTATATAAGCATATTATAGCAAAACCTTAGGCAAACTACTTGTATTAGAAACCATAATGTAATATTATGCTTAAATGACTGCTTATTGAGCCATATATAAAACAGAACAAATAAACTACTATAAATAGACCACAATAGAGGGATAGGATTATATGATTAAACTAGGACATTATCAAGAACTAAAATTACTGCACTTCACAACTTCAGGAGCATACCTGATTGAACCGGACGCTCAGGACGAATCAGATAAAATTCTCCTTCCACGCTCAGAAGTTCCTGAGGGTGCCGAAGAAGGCAACCTTTATACTGTCTTTATTTACAAAGACTCAGAAGACCGCTGGACAGCTACACTTGAGAAACCCCTGATTACACTCGGTGAAATCAAGAAGCTAGAGGTTTCTGAAATAAATAATATCGGTGCTTTTATGAAATGGGGACTACGGAAAGAACTGCTTCTGCCTTACTCAGAGCAAACAACACGTGTTCGAAAAGGCCGAAAGTACCTTGTAGCGCTTTATACAGACAAATCGGACAGGCTCTGCGCAAGCATGAAATTCTCAAAGCACTTCGATCGCAGTCCAGAGTTTTCACTTGGTGAAATTGTCGATTGCTACGTTTATGATGTGAGTGAAGAACTGGGCGTTTTCGTCATTGTAAATGGCCGTTATGAAGGCCTCATTCATAATAATGTACTTGCACAAAAGAACCTGCAAAATGGCGATATTACCGAGGCGCGCGTTTCTCGCATCCGTCCTGACGGAAAGCTTGACCTCAGTCAACTTGAGTCTGTAAAAAAACGTATGGATTCTGATGCACAGCAAATCTGGGACGCGTTAAATGACCATGCGGGCCGTATCCCCTTCAATGACAACTCAGACCCAGAACGTATAAAAGAAGAGTTTGGTATGAGCAAGCGTGCCTTCAAACGCGCTGTTGGTCAACTTCTAAAAGCTGGAAAAATTAACATTACCGATGATGGCATTGAAATGAAATAAACTTTAAAACAGACACTAAAAAAGAACGGGGTTCGTATGACTGCAAAGTCTACGGACAACCGTTCTTTTCAATTTAAGTTTCTAATTAATGGTCATGACCTGAAATGAGGCGTTCCACATCGGCCTTTTGAAGTGCCAGAAGTAGTGGGAATGCAAGCGCGCCGCCTACAAATGCCTGAACAAAGTTTGGTCCAAATGTTCCGATTACACCACCAGCACCATAGAAGAAGTACTCAGTAACTGCATAACCAACCATCATGATTAAACCGCCTGGTATAAAAGAAAGTGTATAGCGCAGTGCTGATTTAAAAATCCCCTCACTGTGCTTTAGAATATTCATGTAAATGAATCCAACAACCATTGCATCAATGCCCTTGATTAGGAACGTTGGAATGGCATATGCTGCGTAGCCGCTAAAAACATCAGCTAACATTGAGCCAATTGCTGCTGCCGCACCACCGAGTACAGGACCTAGTAAAATTCCACATAAATAAACAATGCTATCACCCAAGTGAATGTATCCACCACCTGTTGGAATCTGAATAACCATTGTCCCCACAGTGGCAAGTGCCGCCATTAAGCCGGCTAAAACAAGCTTTTTAGTATCCATATTTTATCCCTCCATAGATGTCTTTTTCTGAATTCATTATAACATCTATTGTACCCTGAGTAAACGATACGAGGGATACAATGCACTCAAATTGTATCGTTACGGCTTTTTACGAGCCACTACATTCAGATTATAGCCGCCGTCACTCGGAACGCCTGTTAAAACCCAATTCGAATCACTGCTAAAGACAAACTCTTGTATAGCTTCCCCAATCAGAGTTTCACGTGCCTTTGAGCTGAAAATGCATATTTGATTGTCCTTATAATATCCAACATGTCCATTTGAAATCAGATAAGGCCTATCTTGGGTATCAAAGAACTTAATTGTATCGATACGTTCAACTGGGAGTAGGATGCTTCCATTCAAATCATAAATTTGCAGTGCCTTGTCCTCTTCCCAGTACATAACAATCATGTCTTCACTGACCTGAATGTCATCTGGTACATTCGTTATATTTTCAGCAAGATCAAATCCTGACAAAAGACCAGAATCTACATCAAAGCTTCGCAAAGTCAACTTTCCTGATTCCAGTGCACTGCGCATATAATAGAGTTTCTTTCCATCTTCACTCCAGTGGAGCTTTTGACTTAAGGCTTGCTGACCATCTACTAGGTCAAAATATACAACTTCACGTTCAGGAAAAAGAATGTATCCCACACGCGTGTCTGTCAGTGCTGATTTGTCTCCTAACTGTCCTGAGTATATAAATCCAAGTCTTTTTCCGTCAGGTGCCCATTTGGGACTGGTTCCCATTACTTCATCTACATATTTTCTTCCGGAGTCTGCCCCGTATACATTCAGGGTTGACTCTGAGAGTTTATCTCCTCTTTTATAAACCATAAAGTAACCACCATCAGGCGAGAGCTCTATACTTGCATGAAAGTTATTTAGTACATATTCTGGCAAGGTTCCTGAAATCACTTTTTTCTTAAATGTATTTAAGTTGTATGTCGCCATCTGTGCTGATTCACGAACACAGTATATTAGCTTATCTCCACTGGCTGAAAGCTCAACATCCGGTGCAGTTGACACAAGGAAATTGCTGCTTATACGTTTTAGTGTGCCATCACTCAGCTGATGAAAAAGCCCCGGTGAACCATCTTTCTTTACGAGGATGAGACCGTAGTCGCTTCTGAGTATTTCCATGTATAGGCTTTTGTCTGAAACATCCAGCGTGTCGGATTTTTTGACCTGCATCTGCCTTAAATCTATTTCATATATGCCTTGCCCATAGATTTTATGTTCCCCGCTCACTTCAATACGCTGAGGGTCTACAAAGCGAATGGATGCTGGCACTTCCTTGAAACTATCTATCAGAACACTGCCCTTGTCTGAATGAATGGATTCAACGATTTCTTTTGAGTCCAGTCTTGCTTCAATTTCTACCACCTTTGTGTCTAAAACCGTAAAGGTGGCGATTATAAAAACAATCAGAGCCCCTGCGGCAGTCATTATCCATTTCTTATTCATAGCTGTGTCCCCTTTTTATATTTGGTGTCTACGATGAAATTCAGAAATCACTTTTTTTGTATCTTGGTCCAAGTTCATTTGCTCAAAAATAAGTTCATCGATTTGATTGCTCAAAACTTGGATATTTTCGTCATTATAGTGTCCGCCAGCTTCAAGCATATGCACAATGTTTTCTACAGTCTTTGCAATACGCATTTGCCACAAGGCCCCCTTATATGAAGGAATATACGTTTCTAAAAGGGGCTTGGCATACAGTTCAAGCAGTTCCCCTTTACGCTTGCCATTATGATAAAGCCATAAATAGAGCACTGAGGCATTCAGCATGCCTAAATAGTACCACCATGCTTGCTGGGGCATGTTTTCTTTTGCGCTCATATCCGCATTCGTGTGTATCCGTTCTTTAAAATAATACACATCTGCACTGCAGTAAAACGGCTGGCGGGTATAAGCAAAGCGGTTCACCTTGCTGCGCTGAGGCACTACAATTTTGGGGCCTTCGAAAACCTGCTGATTTCTTGGCCACTGAAGCCCATACCACGGTCGTGTACCCGTTTGAACCTCACGCCGTTTATCTAGCACTTCTTTAAACTGACTTAAGTGCTTATTCAAGGCGGGGTAATTTTGTTCAAATGTATCGATGTAATCATCCAGATAGATAATAAATCGCTGAGTCCTTGGTCGAATGATATACGTATCAATATCTGAATTCTTGTAAAATGGTCTTAATAAATCTTGTTCCAGTTCAGACACCTTAGGATTTCCCGCATCAAAAACAAAAATAGGCATGCCCTTTTCAATGTGATATTTCTTAATGGATCTTTCAGAAAGTTTGGTGCGCAGCATATGCTTGCTTACCTGATCTGCTCCAGATACGATGCCTTGATTAATATTAAAAATATCCTTTAACTTGCAATCACACAGTGCTTCATAAGCACTCAGCACACTCCGGTGCGTGTCATGAGACAAGATGCTGATGGTTCCGTCTGCATTATAGAGTTGATCAGAGGGACAATCATAGGTATTCACATAGTCCTTATCTACTGCTCTTTGAATGATCTCTTCCGTCTGCAATGACACACGGTTTTCATGGGCACTGCTTAGAACGTAGTCTATTCTTGTCTTTCCATTTACATCTCTTTTGTCTGCCTTGCTTTTTAACATGTAAATCATATTATGTTGACCAAGAGCATCTTTAAATATTGGGTATGTATTGAAATTCAGTATGTATTTAAACCAAGTTCGCTCATGAAGTGTCTTTCTATACTTAACTGCACCATCCGCTGTAATAAAGTAGTTGGTGGTAAGATAAGTTAAATTCCCACTGGGCTTTAATAGGTCTAACCCCTTAATGGTAAAGAAATAGCTCAAATCCATCTTACCCTCATAATGGGCTTTCCCAAAGGCAGTCTTTTTAATATCTTTAAAGACCTGAACATTGCCCTTTTCTCCCAGGTAAGGTGGATTTCCAATGACTATGTCAAAGCCGCCTGCTTCAAGCGTTTTCAGTAAAGGACGCTCTAAATAAACAGCATTATCTAGACTGTCTTGCTGAAAGACACTTGGATAGGCTTTCGAAGTCGTTTCAAGCCCATAGCGCCATATGAGGCATAAACCATATACTAAAAGCGGATATTGCTGTTTATCAATTCCAGAAACGCACTTTGAATAGAACAGACGCGCCAAATTCACACGTTCGTGTTCATATCCTAAGAACCCACCCAGACGGTACTGCATATTCGTGAGCACTTCGACCACTTCAAGTAAAAAGGCACCCGCTCCGCAGGCTATATCTATGACGCGTATGCCCTGTATCGCCTCATAAAGTGCCTTAGCCATAGCCCCGCTAATAATCGACAGGGCTTCACCAGTGTCTGGTCCCAAGTCCTGATTTGCTTTTGAAAGTGCTTTTACAACCGCCTGTGCCTTAGAAAATTCAAGGGACAGTTTCTCACTTACAAAATCAGAAAGTGCCAGTTGCACCATCATCCACACCCACTGATGAGGTGTATAAAAGCTCCCAGTCTGGGTTCGTTTTTCCTGAGTCAAGAGACTATCGGCTTCGGATACAACCCATGCCAGATCATAAGCCTCAATGCCTTCAAGCACTGCCCCATCAGGTTCACTATAGGTGAGATGGGAATCCGGAAACACTTCCGATACCCACTGCATTATACAGCCATCTGAAATATGCCACTTTTTAGCGGTTGCAGCAATAAGCAAGCTTATTAAATCCTCCTGCGAATGAATATTTAACTTTTTAAGTTTCTTTTTCAGTTCCTTATAGGTGGATTGCTTCATAAAATCGCTCCTGCTAAATTGTGCCTAATTAAACCCTTACCCATCTATTTTACTACAAATACCGTACTCTTTGTATATGCAAAACCAGTGGACTCAAATTCTCTCCTGTCAGTATAAATACATTGACATCTGTTAGCCAATCACAGGTATATGCATCCAAGTTCAACATGTATCCCATATACACTAAAACCCCCAACAATTGTCGGGGGTTTTACCATTAAGAACTGCTTTAGGGCAATTCGACTCATCATTATCCGTGTTTGACTCTCGAATACTGACCATATGCTTTTTTATTGACACCATCTATGGTTTGAATAATCTCATCGACGAGCAAATCCATATCAGGTATGTTAATATCTACACCTTTTTTCTTAAGGTATTTCATGATCGTTATTAAACGAATATGGTAATTATTTGGATTTTTGAAGAACGGGTGTCTTTCAATGAGGGTCTTAATGCTTTCTTTATCCACCATTTCAAGCTGGCTACGTCCTTCTTCTTCAATCCGCTCCTCTACCTCTTCAATATACTGCTGAAGGATATTGGCCGGATTATCGTGTTGCTCCAAAAGCGTCCGAATGTCGTTAATAATGTCGTTTCTCTCTAGACGTTCTGAAGCGATCGGCCTTATGGTCTGATCGTCCGGTTCGGGAACGTCTGAGACATCGCTTGCTGCGAGTATCACTTGTTCATTTCCCCTTTCTTTCAACTTGCTTGTTTCATTTGTATATCGATATATTTTACACGCATACTTATAAATTGTCAAATTCTTTAATACTACGTTTTCGACACATTTATCCAATCAAATCATCAATATTTACAATCTCGTCGCGCAGATGGGCGCCAATATCGTCTAGAATACGCTCTACGTAAGCCTTTGCATCTTCTAATAGATCGCTGCTTACGCATTCTATTTCCACCTTGTCATCCGCAAGTACAATTTCAGAAATAACCTCTTGTGTCTGATTGTTTTTAAGTTTAAACACAGACCCTGCTTCGTCATCCAGTGCAAGCTCCATATGCTTGGCCTCTTTAAAACGCTTATATATTTCCTTTAAGTCCTTAACCACATAGAGAGACTGATAAACAACGTACTCGTCTTCATCTAGCGCATGCTCAGTTGCTGTATTGTCAATAACATTTAGGAATCTGTACAGAACCTGACTATATTTCTTAATGAAATCGGACATTTCCATAGGCATAAAGAGTCGACAGTACTCATTGTACTTCTCAAGCATGCCCTTAATCAGCACAGGTTTGTATTGATCCGGCATATGCTCCGGCGGCTCTGTGACAATGTGCTTAGATCCGATTTTATAGATGCGCATCAGCATAACACTGGCGTTTCCAAATTCTTCATCAAAAACGTAATCTAGCTTTGTGAATATGTCCTTCACAAGCATTTTGTCTTGAACACCAATGCGCTCGAAAGCACTGTACACTGAGGTTTCAATAGACTTAAAGACGTCTTTTTCTTCATCTGTCACAGTCTCTGTTTCCAGATACAACTTGACAAGACTCTTTCCATCTTGTGTTCTGTAATCATGTATAAACCAGTCATTAAACCCCTGCATGTCTTTATCGCTTTCAGAGCCTTTTAAATATATCTTTGTAGCGTCCTCTACCAACTTAACATGTTCCTCTTCAAGAGCCCAAAATAAAAGTCGCTCTGCTGCCTCTTGAATTTGTACTGAATAATCCATTTTACACCTCTGCTTTATCATTCTTTACTTATATAATATTATACATCAAAATTTAGTGAACAAACCGCAGTTCAAGGTTTATTCACTAATATTTAAAGTTCTCTAAACAAATTTGGCCATGTTATGTTACCATATTCCTATGAATAAGAATAAAAGGAGCAAATTATGACAGAACAACTCTACTTAGAACATCCCCTCATGACAGCCTTTGAAGCCACTGTAACAAGCTGTAGGCCCAATGAGGATGGGTTTATTTTAGAACTAAACCAAACCGCATTCTACCCAGAAGGCGGCGGACAGCCATCTGATCAAGGACACATTGACGATACACAGGTTACTTATGTATTCAAAGAGGAAGGCCGCATTTACCATCAGGTTGACAAGGCCTTTGAAACAGGTCAAAGGGTGCAGTGCAAACTCGACTGGCCACGCCGTAAAGAACTCATGCAACAGCATACGGGACAGCATATGTTATCCGCTGCTGTATGGAAGCTTTATCAAGCAAAAACTGTTGGTTTTCATTTAACTGAAGACAACCTCACTGTCGATTTTGACAAAGAACTCAGCTACGAAGAAATCCTTAAGGCTGAATCCATGGTCAATGACTGGATTCAATCTGACCTTGAGATTGTATGCGCATTTCCAGATGATGAAACGCTTAATACACTCCCACTGAGAAAACGCCCTAAAGTTGCACACAATATTCGCATCGTTGAAATTAAAGGGGCTGATTGCACACCTTGCGGAGGCACACACCCACCAACTACAGCTTTGCTCGGTCTTTTAAAAGTTAAGCGTATTGACCGCTATAAGGGCGGTATTAGAACTCAGTTTGTCGTTGGCACAAGGGCTCAACAAGACTATCATTTTAAAAACGATTTGGCAAATGACCTCGTTGCTCTTCTAAAAGTTCAACCAGAAGAAATCACCTCTAAAATTGAAAAACTGCTGGAGGAAAATAAGACCTACTCTAAAAACATCAAGGTGCTTCAAAGCGAGATGGCTTCTATCGAGGCTGAAGCACTTGTCAACGAAGCTGTTGAACATTCTAACGGATATAAAATCATCCGAAAGGTTTTTGAGAACCGTGACTTTTCTGAAGTGCGTCAAATGGCTTCTACACTTTGCGAAAAAGATGGAATGGTTGTCCTATTTGGCTTAAAAGAAGACAATGCTTCTCGCCTGATTTATGCACGTTCCAAAGACCTAGATCCGCTTAGCATGAAAACGCTCTTTGCACCAGCAATAGAAAAGCTGGAGGGACGAGGAGGCGGAAGCCCAGTAACTGCACAAGGCGGTGGTAAAAAACCAGAATGTTTAGCTGAAGTCATTGACGCTTCGATGGACGAACTTCTCGGTATTTAGTGCAAGTATTAAAACGTGTGTACTGCCTATAAAAAGTATATTGGCTATTAATTAGAAATTTGAATTGAAGCTATAAACACAAAGCCCGTACAGGCTCTGCTCGACTTGCAGAGCCTGTACGGGTTTTTAAATTAAAGTCAGTTGTTCTTCATTCATATTTTCATGTACAGATTCGTACTCAAGCTGAGGGCTTGCTGAGTCAATGACACCTTTTAAGGCATTTAGTGGATATTCCTTTGAGAGCCACATGCTTTCTGAGGCCTTATCAATAATCACAGGCATTCGGTCATGTACCGCACTTATACTTTCGTTTGCATCTTTTGTAAGGAGCGTTACCGCCCAAAATGCGTTCCCGTCTTTATCTAAAAACCGGTCATATAAACCTGCCAGCGATATAATCCTCTTGTCTTTTACTCGAATGGCATGTTTTTTTTGATTGTGCCATTCGTAATACCCGGAAGCCGGAACTAGGCACCGACGTCTCACAAAAGCATCTTTAAACATGGGCTTTTGCTCTAATGTTTCCGAACGAGCATTGATGATAAGCTTCTTTAAAAAAGCAGGTTCAAATCCCCATTTCATCATATGAATGGCTCGCTTCACTTCTTTGCCTCTGTGTATCACCGGTATATCTGTTGATGGAAAGAATTCTCCGGTTTCATAGGTTAAATTTTTAGCGTCTGTTTTAGCGATTCTGGGTTCGCCAAAGTAATGTCTCATGACATCTTCAAAATCTGCATCTAAAAAGAATCGTCCGCACATACCGCGCCTCTCTTCCAGCATCAACAAGATTTATTGCCAGTTTAGATAAGGTCCTTACGCAAATATCTATTTGTGCTTGCCATTGACTGTGTCAAGATCTTAATTCTATACTATATCACCATATCGTTATAGATTGTTTTACCCTCTTTATAAGATTCAATATCAACAACAGCTGAATCTTTTCCACCAATTAGGCGTGCCGGTATACCTACAGCCGTTGAATCGGTCTTGGTGTCCTTTAAAACAACACTGTTTGCACCAATTTTACTGCCGGACGCAATGTAGATTGGACCCAGAACCTTTGCGCCAGAACCAATGACAACATTTGATCCAATTGTAGGGTGTCGCTTGCCTGTGTCTTTTCCTGTTCCACCAAGCGTTACGCCCTGATAAAGCGTTACATTATCGCCCAGCTCCGCTGTTTCACCCACAACTACACCCATGCCATGATCAATAAAAAGGTTCTTACCAATTGTAGCGCCCGGGTGGATTTCAATGCCTGTGAAAAAGCGGCCAATTTGAGAAATCAGACGTGCTGTAAAGAAAAATTTTCTTGTCCATAAAGCATTGGCTACACGGTATAAACCAACAGCATGTACACTCGGATATAAAATTAAAACTTCTAGCAGCGTGCGTGCTGCGGGGTCGTTATCTTTAATATTCTTTAAATATGATTTAACTGACTTTAACATGGTTACCTCCAAATGTGCTTCTTAGTTTCCATTTCCAAACAAACCTGTTGAAAGGTATTTTTCTCCGCCATCTGCGGCAAGTGTGACAACTTTTTTACCCGGTCCCAGTTCTCTAGCAAGTTTCAGTGCTGAAACCACATTGGCAACCGATGAAATACCTAAGAGCAGTCCTTCTTTACGTGCAATCTGAACGCCAAATTCAAAGACTTCCTCTTGGTCAATCGTTCTCACTTCATCTACAGTAGAAGCCTCATAGTTTTCTGGTTCAAATCCCGCGCCAATGCCCTGAATTTTGTGCGGCCCTGGCGAACCACCTGAAAGCACATCACTTTGTGCTGGCTCTAAGGCGATAATCTTTACGTCTGGCTTGAGTTCTTTTAGCTTTTTCCCAACACCTGTTATTGTACCGCCAGTACCAACACCAGCGATGAATGCATCGATTTCAGGGATGTCTTTAAAAATTTCTTCACCTGTTGTTTCATAGTGCTTATTTGGGTTGGCGTAGTTGTCAAACTGCGATGGAATGAATACATTTCCTTCAGCCAGCATTTCTTCTGCTTTGTCAATTGCACCACGCATACCCAGACCACCCGGTGTAAGAATTAAATCAGCACCATATGCCTTAATCATTTTTCTACGTTCAACACTCATGGTTTCAGGCATTACTATTTTTACAGTGTAGCCTTTCATGCTGCCGATCATTGCAATGGCAATTCCCGTATTACCACTTGTTGGTTCTACAATGGTCATTCCTGATTTTAAAGCACCTTGTGCTTCAGCGTCTTCAATCATACCAAGTGCTGCTCTATCTTTTACTGAGCCTGCTGGATTTGCACCTTCAAGCTTTACGTATACGTCCGCCATTTTGTCATCTGTTAGGGCGTTTAGTTTAATTACAGGTGTGTTTCCTATCATTTCTAGTGCATTTTTGTAAATCATGTGTATCCTCCTCAATCACATCGATAGCTCGAGGGCCTATCCCTCATATAAACTTTTCTGATATCCATTGAGATTTGAACACAAAAGATAGTATGAAGACATGTTCTGTTGTCTTTCACGAAAATAAAAAAACTCCGTCTATAGCATGCGTTTGCATTTGCTAGAGACGAAGTTGTATACTCCGCGGTTCCACTCTAATTGTATCCACCTCTCAGGCACTTACATGCCGTATCTCTATAACGGGAGAACCCGTCGCAGCCTACTCATATTCGGTGCGAAGCTCCGAAGGGCACTTCATCAGCTGGATTCGCGAGATTTTCACCATCACTCGCTCTCTAAACAACCACACGATTCATAAGAATCACTGATTACTTTCCTTCATCATTGCATTTCCTAGTGTTTTAATTGGATTTAACTTAGTTCAGATTATAACGCCTTGTTGCAAGCTTGTCAATAGGTTTTTTGAAATAAGTCACTTTTTTAGTGAACAATACATTTTGCAAGCCATATGACTTCTTGTTATCTAAGAATTTATGCTCATGGGCGCTTTTTGTCAAGTCTTTTTTGACAGCAAACCTCTGCTGCATATTCTTAACCCTTAATTAAAGGGTACTTAACCTAGCGGTTAGGAACTTAATGAAATCTTCTACACGTATATCTAGGGCAACATGGACATTTGGCGGATTGCCCCAGCGATTGTCAATGTCGCATACGGTCATACCGTCGCAGTACATGCTCTTTGTTTCAACACCAACATAAGTATGAACCGTTTTAACCAGCGACGGATCAACGGCCAGTGATACAGCCAGAGGGTCATGCATACAGCAGCCGTGTATGCCGTGCTTAGCGTGAAAACGCTCCATGTACTCATAGGTTGCACCATGAACAAATTCTCTAACCGTTTCATTTGCTATGTCTTTAATATGGTCGCGTGTAAGAAGGGCGCGTGTTGTCACATCAAGCCCCACCATAGTGACTTTAGCATTTGAATTGAAAACAACATAAGCAGCCTCTGGATCTATGGCGATGTTAAACTCAGCCACTGGTGATTCATTCCCAGGAACGCGACCTGCACCACCCATAATAATAACCTCTTTTACCCATTCGGCTACCTCAGGCTTCTTCTCAATCGCCTTTGCAAAATTGGTTTCAGGCCCAGTCATAACAAGTGTGATTTCATGCTTGTTGCTTTCAATGATGTCTATCATAGCCTCTACCGCGTGTGCCTTCTTTTCTAAGACACGACTTAAAGCAGCATCAACATCCATTTCAGTGAGTTGACCCGCCAAACCCGTTGTACCATGAATTTCGGTAGCATAGCGCACCTTGCGTTTAAGAGGCGCTTTTTCACCAGCATAAACATCAATGTCTTCTTTGCCAATCAACTTAAGTACACGCAGCGTATTGCGTGTTGCCGACTCTAAATCAATATTTCCAGAAACCGTCGTAATTGCCTGTATATCAAGTTCATCTGATGCACATGCCAACATAATGCCTATTGCATCATCAATTCCTGTGTCCACATCTAAAATTACTTTCTTCAACATCAGTCACCTCATAATAGTCTACATTTTACCTCTGTATACTATTATATCGCTTTAAGGACACATGATAAAGAATTCTCGTTCATCATGCAGCGCATTTCGTCTTTTTTCAATTGGATTTGCTTGTATTTTTCATCTGAAATACGTTCGTCACCATAAACACGCCAATACTGAACCTTTGTAAGTTTTAAGGATGGGTGTCCCATATACCCGATAACGTCTTTTAGCGGGTAGCCCAGAAATACACCTATCTCGTCTGGACAAACGCCCCCCTTTATCTTTTCTGAAAGAATTTTCAAGTACATATCCATGGTCCCATTTGTCGGATACCCAATGGATATTAGAAAACTTCGATTTCTTTTATCCATAAGTACTTCGCTTAAATGCACCGGATCATAAAATATGATTTTCATTTGCCCATTATCCTGTGGTATTTTCAAGTACTTGATTTTTATTGCCTTTTCGAAACCCATATCAATTGCTTGAATCTTTTCACAGCGCATACAATCAAATTTTGGATAACTGATAATCTCAGCTGGCTTTGCCCCCAAGATAACAGGGCCTAAAGTCTCAACAAGCCATTTCATATGTTCTTGGCAACCTTGGTTTTTACATGAGTTTTCTTCGAGTCTTGTTTTAATAATTTTAGACATTTATCTCACCCTTTTATATGATAATGATTATCATTTTCATATTCATTATATCATATATCACCAAGCTTATACAATATCCAGTCTTGATTTGAATTCACTTATAAGGCTTTTTCCAGCTTCATATATACACAAACATAGGGATACTTACACAAATTGCTTATTTTTACATATACAGATACAATCCGCCACCTTCGACGTGTCCCGCTTCATCGAAAGCCTACAGATTAATAAAAAAGAAGTGCAGTTATATGACTATACAACCGCACTTCTAAAGATTTAACCCTATATTTCTTTATATTTTCAATCAAACTGATCCAATCCATATCTCAATAACGGTGTCGTCTTTAGTAATGGTTGCTTTATCTTCTTCTGTTTCATCTACTGCATCCGCTTCGTCTTCATCTTCCGATTCATCTTCGTCACGGTCATTCGTTTTCTCTGACTTACTCGGCTTATTTCGATCTGATTTTTCGCTAGATGTCGGTTTCGCGGCTAATAAGTTTTCTCTTAAATCATAGCTCTGTGCAAAACTCGAAACCGCGCCTGATAAAATCAGTAGTCCAATTGCAAATATGCTTAGTAATTTTTCATCCCAAGTTCCTACTAATATTTAAAACACATCCAAGTATCCCTTATACCCATTAAATACGCCCTACTTATCCTTTTTACCCCCTTTTGAGTTGTCCTTACTATCAGATGCAGAATTTGAATTATTATTGTTATTATTATTGTCATTCCCATCTGTTAGACTGTCTGATCCTCTTTTCTTTTCTTGTCCAGGTGGTGTTTTATCAGGTTTCTTTTCATCGGGTTCTTTTTCAGGTTTTCTACTTTCCCCGCTTGATTCTTTGGATCTGATTATTTTCATAATTTGCCCTAAGTTCGATTTTTCATCAAGGTCAAGTGGACTCTCATCTGAAGGCGCTGTTTCAACTGATGACGCATCCTGCTCTCTTAAAATACGCTTTGCCTCTTCAACAAGGAGTTTTTTTCCCGGCGAAACGCCATCTTTTGAAGCTGCTTCATAATTATCTAAGTCACTCTCTCTGTTTTCTAGCGTAACTGCTTCAGCCTGGGCCCAAGTTTCAACTGCCTTTAGTTGTGTACTTACATCATCGCCACTATCACTTATTGGTGTCACTGTAACCAGCACAAGATTTTCGTCCTTTGTCATATAGCCTTTTGCGTCTGAGTTTAAAACAACCTGCTCGATTGCTTCACTTATAGACTTATTCTTTATGCCGCTGACATCATCCAGTACAATGGCACCATCTGTATTTAAAGATTTCATATCTATAACACGTTCAAACCGATTATATGTCAGCTCGACACTCGGGTTAATATCAATATTTATATAGCCATAAGGTGTATAATACGCCCACGCGCCTGTACCACTCAGCATAAACGCGATCATCAGACTTGCGGCAACCTGCAATACACGCTTTTTGCCCATATATCTAAACGGACGTAAGTGCACAACTGGTGACTTGGATTTCGGCTTTTCAACTTCTTGCCCAATAATCAGTGCTTCAGTATCCATTTCCCACTTTTCGAATCCACCATCTTGTGTCATAACCACTGCATAACTCGGTCCAATTTCCATAATTAAGCCATTCATCCAACTCACCTCCCCTCAACATACGCCTTGAGTGTTTCAAAATCTCCTGCCCATAGTTCCGCAACTGCAATAATGTATTTCCGCCCTCTTTCCAGCCGTTTCTTATCAGTGTTAAACGCTTCTATTAAAAATTGCATAGGAAGACGTCTGGTTCTGCGCAATTCACTAAGCAGGTTCTCATCTTCCGCAATACTTCTTCCTATCTTTTGATATATATCAAGCAGCGCCTTTTTCTTTGGTGATGCAGCCACCAAGTCTTGCATAGTGAGTCCCCAAGACTTTAGAACTTCCATATATATGGTCATGTCATCTTTTCGTCGGTCTTCAATCCTTCTATTTTCAAAATCACGCACTGCAGAATCATCTTGAATTCGGGTAATGGTACTTTCATAGTCATCCGTCTGTAAACCCAGATCAATATGTTTAGTTTGATTCTTTTCCACACGCAAATCATCAATAATGCGGTTTCGAATAATAATTTGCGCATAATTAAGAAAGCCACCCTTATCAGGGTTATATTTCATAACCGCTTCATGAAATCCCATCATGCCAGTTGTAAGTGACTCGTCTTCTGTCGTAATATATTTTTTAAGTGTTTTGGAAAGGGTCGCTTTAATAAATGGGGTGTAATCCTTGAGTAGCTTTTCCATTTCTTCAGGACTAAGCCTTGCATTTGTGATACGTTCTTCAAGCGTCATCGGCCTACCTCCAGATACGTCTATTCCTTCATTGTACTGAGTTCAATAATCCTTTCTTCAACCAGTACATTTAGAACGCGCATTGGTATACCCGTATCAAGAGAAACATCCGCTAGCGATGCACCTGGATGCGCCATTAAATAATCTTGAATTTTCCTGACGTCATCACGATTTTTTTCTTCACACACTTGGCAAAACTTGCCTTCCTGATTTCTTTTAAAGTTTCCACATCTGGCACAAGTGAGGTTCACTTTCATCACGCCTTTCAACCGGTTTTACTATAGTATTCGTCTGCCCATCCTAAAAAACTGGGGTAAAAGACAAATTTATTGGAAATTTTATATAGAATACTTTACACTGGGTATACATCTTACATATACCCAATAGTTTATAACTACATAACACTGGAGGTCAAAATGCTTATAGTCACTACTGACACAGTCTTTGGTCGCGAAATTGGTGAAGTTATAGGTCTGGTACAAGGCAGCACGATTCAGTCAAAGCATATTGGTAAAGATATTACTGCCGCTTTTAAGCAAATAATTGGTGGAGAGCTCAAAACATATTCAGACATGCTTCAGGACGCACGGAGGGTGGCCATTGAAAGAATGATTGCCGATGCAAGGGACCGGGGTGCAGATGCCATAATCGGCATGCGCATCTCAACTTCTTCTATTATGAGTGGTGCCGCTGAAATACTTGCGTACGGGACCGCTGTTAAGCTCAAGTAGGACAAATTTCATATTAGAATAAAAAAAGGGTCCGACTAAGATGCACAAATGTGCTTCAAAGTCTGACCCTTTGTATTATTGAATATTGTACTGCTTCTACTTACATGTAAATACCAATACCTGGTCCGATTGGAAGTCCAAGT
This sequence comes from uncultured Acidaminobacter sp., assembly GCA_963676345.2. Taxonomy (GTDB): domain Bacteria; phylum Bacillota; class Clostridia; order Peptostreptococcales; family Acidaminobacteraceae. Next base: position 545,938 of record CAXXTS010000005.1, on the reverse strand, counting down.
ATAAACCAGATACCTAGTAGTACAGTCCAACCTAGCAGGAATAGCATTGAGAATGGCATCATTGTCGCAATCAGCGTACCAATACCAGCTTCTTCATCATATGCTTGTGCAAATGCAACGATCACTGCAAAGTATGACATAAGTGGTGAAATAATGTTTGTAGTAGAATCACCAATTCTGTAAGCTACCTGTGTGAATTCAGGTGTGAAGCCCATTTGCATTAGCATAGGTACGAATACTGGAGCCATAATAGCCCACTTAGCTGATGCAGAGCCGATAAACAGGTTAATAAAAGCTGAGATTACAATAAACGCAAGAATGAGTGGGAATCCTGTGAAGTTAATAGACTGTAAGAATTCTGCACCTTTTGCTGCAAGAATAATACCCAGATTTGTATAGCTGAAGTACTTGATAAACTGTGCTGCAACGAAAGCCAGTACTAGGTAGCCACCCATTGTGCTCATTGCCTTTGACATAGAAGCAACAACGTCTTTATCTGACTTGATTGTACCGGCACCTAGACCATAAGCGATACCCGGCACTAGGAAGAAGAGCATAATAATAGCTACAATTGAGCTGATAAATGGCGAGTGGCCTAGAATTTCACCATTAGCTGGATCTCTTAGCACTGCATTTTCAGGTAAAATTAGAAGCAGCATGATTGCTACAAAGGCAAATGTTGAAAGACCTGCAAAGAGTAGACCGCGCTTTTCTTCTTTAGACTGAACATCAAGACGTACTTCTTTAGCACCCTTGTACTCACCCAGTCTTGGCTCAACAATTTTCTCAACTACAAACCAACCAATTAGGGAAATTAGGAATGTAGATGCAATCATAAAGAAGTAGTTTGCTGTTGCTGGAACCGCATAGTTTGGATCAATAATTTTTGCAGCCTCTGTTGAAATACCGCCAAGCAGTGGATCCACTGTACCAATAAGAAGGTTTGCAGAGAAACCACCTGATACACCTGCAAATGCCGCTGCCAGACCAGCCAGAGGATGTCGTCCAAAATTAAGGAAAATAATTGCGCCTAGCGGAACAAGAACAACATATCCAGCATCTGATGCGATATTTGACATAATACCCAGGAATACAACCACAACTGTAATCAGTTGCTTTGGTGTACTCATAACAACTTTTCTAAGCAGTGCGCCAATAAAACCCGTTCCTTCTGCAACACCAACACCAAGCATTGCAACCAGTACTGTTCCCAGCGGTGCAAAGCCTGTAAAGTTTTTAACTGCAGATGTGAACATATAACGAAGGCCTTCTGCATTCATTAGAGAGATTGCCTCAATGTTTTGAACGCTTGTTTCAAGTGTCTTTCTATCGATCATTGTGAACTCGACAGCTACCCCCGCTCGTGCAGTGAGTTCAGAAATTAGAACGATTGCTGCACAGAAAATCATAAATAGTGTTACTGGATGCGGCAGTGCATTACCCACACGCTCAATACCATCCAGGAATTTGTTGAACAAGCCACTCTTCTTCTGACTTGCTCCAGCGCTATTTGCTACTGACATATGATACCCCTTTCAATTTACACATTTTTTAAGTGTATTTAACAAGTATTCAGCGTTAAAATTTCACCGACCTTGCTTTCGGAGCTCATTATAGCAACAGGAAAACGTTAATCACAATACTTTTGCATAATGTTGTAGTTTTCAGATAAATGATATGAGGACCTACAATTATTATTATATGTCTAAAATAATTTTTGAAATACCTATGTATAGACCTTGTCGCTTAGGCTACAGAGGTTTACAAATTGTTCGACAAAAGAAGGTATATTGTATACAACAAGTTGTTAAAATATCTTAACCCTACTTTGTGTCATATTCGTAACCTCGTACAAGTTAATTTTTACGTCAATTTTGTAATACATAGACCGCTAAAAGTCTTACAATTACCTCTTTTCATTCACATTTAAAACTTGTCTTTATATCCTTTATATAAAGCTTATATATAGAAAAAAACAGGTACGCCCGCGAAACAAATCGGTTCAGTACCTGTTCTGTGTTTAAGTATTGTGTTGCTTCATCTTATTTTCTTAAAACGCCCTTCGATACGAAGCCGTATGAAAAGATTCGGGTTCAAACTATTGTATCATTCCTGAATGGACTACCCGATCTGATCCCCTTGAAGTTTGAATCCCGCAGAGTCTAGATATAATTTCACTCTTCGGTCTTCTAAAAAACCTGCGGTCTTATCCATACCATATTTCTTATCAAAAACATTCATATCTAAATCAAGCATCAGCATCAGCTCATTTTCATCATCACAGCGCAGAATATTCTCTCCCCTTGGATTCCAAACACCAATGCCACCGCCAAAATGTTTCTTGCCATCATGTCCAACAAGATTGCACGACAATACATAAACCCCATTGTCATATGCACGAGCCGGCAAATACTTTTCCCAGATATGTAACCGTCTTTCTCCACCGATTGGTGCTGCGTGGGGTGCAAATATGACACGGGCACCCTGTACGGCAATGGATGTTACCAGTTCAGGATAATGTAGATCATAACAAATGCCTACACCGAACTTGACCCTTTTCCCTTCGTGGTGGGTATTAAAAATAGGAATATGCTCTCCTTGCGAAAACACTTTCTTCTCACGTGCACCTAAATGCGTTTTGCGATAAACCTCGACCATTCCGTCTGGGTGCAGGGTTACATGAGATATGTAGAATGAATCATCTGATTTTTCTGCCATACCGGCTAAAACTGTAATGCCATGTTTAATTGCCAAGTTAGATAGGCGTTTAACAGAAGGACCTTTCACAGACTCTGCAACATCATAAGGCATCTTTCGAACATATCCTGTAATAGACATTTCCGGGAAGCATATAATGGATGCATTATCGTGAGCAGCTTTTTCAATAAATTGCTCCATCTTATCCAGATTTGCTTGCTTATCATTTCTGACAGCAGTCATTTGAACGAGCGAAACTCTCATATGACACCTCCTGAATCTATCATATCACAAAGCATGTTATAAGAATTTGTTTTTAGCTGGTTTGTAACTTATTGTACGCGAAAAAAAACAAGCTAAAATAACGATTTCCTATTGACACTTTCTGCTCTTTTGATTACTATATAATAGTCGTTTACAGAAAAATCGACAATATTCGCGAGAGTGGTGGAACGGCAGACACGCTGTCTTGAGGGGGCAGTGACCGACAGGTCGTGCGGGTTCAAATCCCGCCTTTCGCACCAATACAGAACCGTGGTTCTTGATACGCTCAAGGGCTGCGGTCTTCTATTTTTTTGACCTATATTGCGCGACGTCTCTGTGTCATTTCATCTTTTTCGATCAAGCCATCTCGAATATGGATGATTCGATCTGCTTCATCGGCAACTTCCTGATCATGTGTAATCAAAATAACCGTTCTACCTTCATCATGCAAGGCTCTAAATATCTTCATTACTTCTTCACCAGATGCTGTATCTAAATTCCCCGTGGGTTCATCGCCCAAAACAATGTTGGGTTCACATACTAGGGATCTTGCTATGGCAACCCTTTGTTGCTGGCCTCCTGACAATTCTATGGGCTTATGCCCCATTCTGTCCCCCAGCCCGACTTTTTCGAGATATCCCTGAGCGTGTTTTCTACTTTCAACATAAGTCTCACCCTTTAATAAAAGTGGCATTTGAACATTATAGGTTGCGTCATAGCGTCCAATTAAATTGAACTTTTGAAAAACAAACCCAATTTCCTTATTTCGAATTTCAGCGAGTTGGTCTTCCCCTAAAGCTTCAATATCTTGCTCACTGAGAACATATTGTCCTTCTGTTTTTAAATCAATGCAGCCAATGATATTCATGAGAGTTGATTTACCCGAACCGGAAGGCCCCAAAATAGCAACATACTCTCCTTTGTCTATTGTCAGGTCAATTCCTTTTAAAACCTGCAGCTCATTTGTGCCCATATAATAGGATTTTGTAATGTTCTTCATTTGTATTAGTGCTTTTGACATAACGTCCCCCTACTCCATTACAAGTACATTGTCTGCATAGTATGTTTCTTCTTCTGTTGTCTCTTGAAATTCACGCGTCATGTCCATATCCATTTGTACGCGTACTACCATACCCTTTTTCAAACTGTCATATGAGAGTTTAAGTGCCTCATCGCTCATTGATGTGATTTCTGATCCAACCGGTATCATAATACTCACTATTTCACCAGAATAAGTATAACTGTCTGCAGATGCGCCACTGCGCATGCCCGCGCCAGGTGGCATACCTCCACCCCCAGGTTCCATTCCACCACCACCCATAGCGGAAGCTAAGTTGCTTTGAGCTGATTCTTCTTTATCTTTATTACTTTCCTGTGGCATTCTTTCACCTGAACGCTCAGGCATATCGGCTTTATCGACTTCAATATAATTTCCATATACAGTTACAATTTTTCCAAAAACCATGCTGTTTTGTTGATCCCTATCCACCGCTTTAACTGCAGTGTCTACCTGTTCTTGATTATCTGTCTCCTGCGGTGTTTCAATAAGTGTCTCTTCGCTGGAATTATCTGCTTGACTGCTAATTGCTTCTCCAGTTGAACACCCTGTAATCAAAGCTGTAATAAGCATTGCATTTAACATATATTTTGCTTTTTTCATAAACTCACTCCTATTTATTCATAACGCAGCGCTTCTATTGGACTTAATTTTGATGCTGATAATGCTGGGTAAAAACCAAACACGGTTCCTGTAATAAGAGAAAACACACCTGCAAGCAATACGCCACTTGGTGTTGCAATTGCTGGAATTGACCCTATCGCAACCAGTGGTATCGCTGCTAAACCTACAATAATTCCTACTATACCGCCAAGGGCACTAATAACAACAGACTCCACAAGGAAAATGAGTAAAATCGTATTGCGCTTGGCCCCTATTGCCTTAAGAACACCGATCTCTTTGGTTCTCTCTTTAACCGATACAAAAAGTACATTCATGATGCCTATACCGCCAACTATTAAGACAATAGCAGCGACGGATGTTAAAAGAACCGCCAACAAATTCGCTGTGTCCTGCGCGGAGGTTAACATGCTTCCTGCATCCCGAATTCTAAACGCATGACCTCCGTCATCTACAAAATACTGATTGAGTAATAGATCTACTTCATCATATAAAGCACTTGTTGTCTCAACACTTTCAGCCTTAAGTTGAAGCTGGGGACTTGCCTCATTCCCCGCAATGTATTTTAGTGCCGTATCGTATGGAAAAAACATGGCTTCGTCTGCTGATGAAAACCCAATACTTTTACCAGACTGTTCTAAAATGCCTACCACTTCAAATTGGCGGCTATTGACTTTTATCTCTTCGCCAAGTGCTGCACTCGGGTCATCTTCAAAAAGAGCCTCAGCGATTTCACTGCCAAGCAATACAATTTTCTTACGTTTGTCCATATCTGATTCATCAATCGTATCGCCATATTCTATTTCAAAACTATTGACATCTAAGAACTCCGGATAAATACCCATAACGGATGCACTGGTACTTTCTGAACCGAAACTCGCCGTTGCACCGGCTGATATAGCAAGGGTGCCTTCAACTAGATTTTCCGCGTTCTCCTCTAGATAGGCCAGTATGGTTTCATCTGGCTGCTCTGCGCCATGTCTATCTCCCATTACACTTATGACATCTGCATTAATCATTGAAAACTGTTCTTCAACCATCACCTGCCCGCCTTCACCAATAGCCATAACCAGCACAATGGTTGCAGCACCGACAATAATGCCCAATGTCGTTAAAAAGACACGAAATTTATTAGAATTTAAGTTGGTCAGTACCGAGCGTATAACTTCTGTAAATCTCATGAAAACACCTACTCTTCATATACAACGGTCATACCCGCTTCCAGCCCACTCAAAATTTCAACTTGACTGCCATCCGTAAAACCCGCAAATATCTTTTGTTCTGAAATAGACCCGTCATCATTTTGAATGGTCACATACTGACCGCCTTCTTTTTTTGTAATTGCATCATTTGGTAAAATGAGGACATCATTTCTTTCAAGTAAAATAAAGTTAACAGTGGTAGTCATCCCATCCATAAGGGTTCTATCAGCATCTTCTGCTTTTAATAGCACCTTGTAGCTAACAAGACCATTTGACCCGATCTCCGGCGACCGACTCACGTGCTGAACTGTTGCTTCATATGTAACGCCAGCTACTGCATCCGCTTCAAACGTTGCACTTTGACCAACATTAACATCCCCAATATCTTCTTCCGCTACATAAGTTTCTACATAAATTGGGCCGTCTTCTTCAATTAGAATAACTGGTTCAGCAGACTCCGTTACCTCACCCACTGCATAACCTATATCTACAACCCATCCATCCACATTGGCCTTAATTGTCATGCCTTCAATACTCTCTTCAATCTCTTCAATACTCATACGCGCCTTTTCAACGGTGATATTGTCTAATTCAACTTCAAGTGATGTGTTGGGTTTTGAAGTATTGACGTAATTCAAGTACGCTTCATGTGCATCTTCTACTAGTACCTTTTGGTCTTTAATTTCTTGTGTAGAATACGCACTTTGAATGCTCTGCATGATTTCCAACTCTTCTTTTTCTGTCTCATAGCTTTCCCATAGGCTGTTTACATTATAGCTATAAGTCTGTTCTTGGCCACTATAAGATGAAGCATTTAACATTTGCTGCTTTAGAGCCACTTCAAGATCTAACTCCGCTTTGAGTAAATCTCTTTGAAGATCATCTTTTTCAAGTTCAGCTAAAACCATTCCCGCTTCAACAAAATCTCCAGCTTCTATCTCTACAGTTTGAATCGTTCCTGTAGATTCAAAAGATAAATCATAGATTGGTATCTCTACATTGCCATCCGATACAAAATCAATAATGATATCTCCCGCTTCAACTACTGCCGTTCTTTGGACAGGTTCAGTCACATCTGTTTTAATGTTTCTAGCAGAATTCACGTAGTAGAATCCGCTTGCAAGAACTATCCCGCACGTTACAAATGTGAGCATCCATTTTTTCTTCATTTTACGCACCTCCACGTTTCTATGGAGCAAGTGTACAAAATAAATATGTGAGATATATGTTAGAGTATTAATTTTTTCTAAAGAGAATCGAAATTACATAAAAACTTTACAGGAAAAAGCACCTCAATTTTTAATTTTTACAACGCGTCGCACTAAAAAGCTGCGACTGTACTGATCCCTTGGCATATTAAGCATGCTCATTACTAACTGTGCACTTTGACTTCAAAAAACACGAAGGGAGCGCGAATTATAGGTTCGCACCCCCAAACATTTGACACTGAGCCACAAAAAATGACACCTTCACGCGAGCATGATGTGTCATTTATTCATAGCTGATACTTTTGGTCTATTTAGCATCTTCAACTGTACGATTGCATAGTCGAATGGAGTTTTACTCATTTTCATATTCTTTTAATTTCATGGCAATACGCAGATCATCACCAAAAAACTCCCAAATATCTGCCTTGCCTAAAATACGTGAAGAGAGTCTTTCGGAGTATCTCTCTTGTATTTCTTCTGGTGTCAAATTCGTGGATATCAGTGTCGCTTTTTTGGAACTGATTAAGCGGTCATTAATAATACCAAAGAGCTCTGAAACTGAGTAATCTGTTGTCATTTCAGTACCCAAGTCATCAATAATCAGTAAGTCAGCCTGATGCATCATGCCTACCATCTGCTTTGCTTCAAAACTTTTTTCAAATGAAGCATCTTTAATTTTATTCAAAATACCTATTGCCGTAAAATAGACAACCAGAAAACCGCGACGAATTAAGTCTTCTGCAATGCAGTGTGTCAGGAATGTCTTCCCCGTTCCCGTTGGTCCCACTAGCAGCAGGTTTCCCCGGTTCTTCTCAAACATACCGACATACTCATGTGCTTTTTTGTAGCGCATTTTCATGTATTCTCTTGGTGATACATCGTGGGCTTCATCAAGATCATTTGAAAAAAGGCGCAAGTCGAATGTGTCAAAATTTTCCTTGCTTAGAATCCCACTCATGTTTGATTTTTCGACAAGCTGTTCGGTCATTCTTTTTAAATAACACTTACACCATGCTTTACTTCTCCCCACGACCCCTTCGTCTTTACATAGGGTGCAGTCATATATTTCATCCAGATAATTTGTAGGATAATTGTGTTCTGTCAAGAGAAACAGCCGCTCCTGCATCAGTTGTTTTGCCTTGCGTTCCATTTCAAGTGTGTCTGCTTCAGTTATGATTTCTCCAGCTAGTACACGCTTGGTTAGCACATGGCCCGCCTTAGCTATTTCTTTCTTTATTTCAAGAATTCTTGGAATGCGAGCATAAACCTCTTCTTGTCGCATGCGTCGAATAGACTTATTCTTGGCTTTTATCCTGTCATACTCCCGTTTTATTGCTGCGTGATCAATTATCAAGACTATTCGCTCCTTTTATCTGCTTTTCTTGCCGATTTCACAAGTTTACCTAAATTAGATTTATCGCGTTGAGCAAATTTACCAAAGTTACCTTTTTTGACTTTGCCCTTTGTTGGAGCAGGTTTGCTTTTTCCTTTACCTTCTAAGTAGCGGTTGTATTCTTCAATAGACTTCAGTCCTAGCTGATGCGCTTCTTTGAGAACTTCCTCTGCGCCTGTTAACGTCAGTCTCGTCTTTCTCTTTTTCTGTTCAATCAGGATATGACGAATCATTTCCTTCCCATACCCGAACTCTGCATGCCATTTTTTCAGTTCTGAACGCATCAGTTCAACCGGTACCCAAATACCCGTTGCTTTCATTAGACCATAATAATACTCACCTGCTGATAGATAGGTTTTAAACTCTTCTATCGACTTAATATTCTTACCACTGAGTTCTTTGAAATAGTCATCAAGATTAATTGGAACGAGTTTAGTTCGTGTACTCCGCAAATACTCCGCTACTGTCTTAATGAATATTTCATCGTAGTCATACTTGTTTTTCCACTTATCAATCAGTTTTGAAAGCGCGTTTGCTGAACCTGACGCCCCAATAACACGCTCAAGTTCATAGGCAAAACGGTATTTTGCAGACCGCATCTCAATGTTATTTTCAGCTTCTTCAATCGTTTGAACACCTGCGCCTTTCCAACCTTCAAGCACGCGGTATGTATAATTGAAATTGCCTCTGCGATTAAGTTTGCCCAGCTGCTGTGTATAATCAAATGCAAATTTTATCAGTTCGTATCCGAGTCCTATGTCTTCTACAAACTCATATAATTGTATAAGCTCTTTTAATTGAAGCTCTCGTTGAACTAGTCCTTCAACATATTGCCTTAAGCGTCTGTTCTCCTCGTTGCGCTCATATAGCATCAGTCTATCTGGCGACACAGATCTTGAAAGAACCGCCTTTTTCATTTTTGCAGTGTCTGCAGAAACATAGTTGTTTTCAAGATACTTTTGTCTGATTGGTATAAAGGTGATGTCGAATTCGTGAGGGTCTTCGCCAGCCTTTGACAACTTTACAAGACCAAGTTTTTCCCAAAATTGCCATGCACGTACAACATCATCAAGTGACACATTCATATTTGCAGCAATTTTGCGGTTGGACAAATCCTGTACACCAATCTCATTACTCAAATAATGCAGTCCCAGCAGATAGGTCTTGATTGCTGTCCCATCTGCCATCATCATGAAATCTGTTATAAATAAATTTTCAACCTCAGTTGTGCCAAAATCGAATGTCTTTGAACTTACATATAATCCCATGATAACGTCCTTTCCTTCTACTCCGTATCTTTCATTATATCATCAGAAGAATTTATATCGCAATGCGGGATTAAAAAATATATTAAATCTTACTCCACGCTAAAAAACTGGGTATTGTACTCTATTGTATGCCTCTTACCATCAAAGTCATACAAGCCTGAGACAATCACATGGTAAGTCTGATTGTCTGATAGCGTCATCTGATCAGGCCTAAAAATAATTGCAAAAGGCTCACCGTACCCATTCACATCAATATTATAATATTTTTGGCTGGTGTCTGACACCACCCTGATTTCATCCTGTTTAAATATTTCCACATGTCCCGTGACCTTATTCTCCAACTGTACTTCAATTTCACCCGTTCTTGAATTGTCATATACATTTGAATTCGGATGAACTGACCAGGCGATATGCGTGCCGAAAAAAACTACCGGAAATTGACCTGGACTTGGCCAAGCAATAAAGTCATAATCCAGAGTGTTTTCTTTATATGTGCTGTCAAACACTTTAACTGCCGAATATGTTTTACTGCCATCTGTTATATATCCAACGCCCACCTTATCTAGTGTTGTTGAAAGCAGCCACCTTCTATGCCCTAAAACAGCAATATTATATGGGTCTGAATCGTCCATGTATCCTAGAATAGTATCCCGAACCTCTTCTGGGTCTGCGTAGTTAAGACCATAATAGATATTGCTGGTCTGTGCTCCAGAAGCAGCTTTGGAGTATAATGCATCTGTCATATCTGACGGTTTCTTAGGGTAGTGGGACAGTTCATCGTTTACATAGCTGACCATTGCAGCATGTTGTGCGTAATCACTCCACTCAGTGCTCAGGACAACATCAGCTGGCAGTTTTGCAGCAAAACGAACCATATTCAGCAGTCTAACCGCAGAATCAGCCAGTTCAGTGTTTAAGCGACCTGCAAAATATGGAGCAGTCAGATTTGGAACCTCATCATAGTAGTCTACACCCTCAAGGCTCTTAACATTTTCTTTGTACAAGCTCAAAAACTGTGCTATTTCCTTGTGACTTTCAGACTCAGAAGTATCCATATTGGATTTTTGATTCTTCAACTTGTCACTTAGCTTAAGCGACGTATCTTTAACTTGGGTATTTAAGGCCCTATATGAAAGATAAGCAACATGGCCTCTTGTAAAGGTTTCTTGCTTGAGCATCAATGCGTCTTCATGGGTTATTAGACCGATTCGCACACTGTCATCAATTGCTGTTTCCCATGCAAAGTCGCCTTTTTCTGGCGTGTAACCTAATGCTTTTAGAAGAAATGTGATATAGGACTGAGCTTGCAAGTCTTTGTTAGCACCAAGCATTCGATTTCCAATACCGCTGGTGTAGCCTCTGAAATAGGCATATTCTGCAAATGATTGGCCCCATAGTGGTACATCCGTAAAAAAGGCATCGGTGGTATCGAACTGCTGACTTTTATCTTGCTCGCCTAATAGTTTTACAAATAGGATCAGTCCCTCAAGTCGTGTGGGTGCGCGGTCAAGCTCATAGCCATCAGGCGTTCCTTCAAATACCCCCATAGCATTTAAGGCATTGGCATAAAGCTCGTAATCATAATTACGTGCATAGACGCCTGGAGCTCCTAATCCAAATAGCATCATAATAAGTAATAGAACTGCTATATATTTATGAACACGGGTTTTAAATCTATATACCATTTTCTTACCTCCTTTTTATCGATGTACTCTTTCATATGTACCCGATGAAAATATCCCCACTCAGTAGGAAGAACAAGTGGGGATAGGTATGTTTATAGATTCTTATTGTATATTTTTTTAATTTCATCCAACTGGTTGAAAAAAGCCTCGACAACGACGGGATCAAAATGTGTACCTGTCGATTCTCGTAAAATTTCCAGTGCTTTTTCAAAGCTAAATGCCTTTTTGTAAACACGTTCTGATGTCAATGCATCAAATACATCTCCAAGGGCGACAATACGTGCCACCAGCGGAATTTCAGCACCACTCAGTCTGTATGGGTATCCTGATCCATCAAACTTTTCGTGATGGAATTTCACGATTTCCTCAGGGACCTTATAAAAGTCTGCTTCAAAAAGACCTAGGTCTCGCCTTAAATCTGCAAATATTTCCCCTCCAATCATAACGTGTGTTTTCATAATCTGCCATTCTTCGGGTGTCAACTTACCTGGCTTTTTCAATATGTTATCGGGAATTCCAACCTTACCAATATCATGTACTGAAGCGTTACGTTCGATTTCAAGTATCATTCGTCTGTCAACTGGATGCGTTGGTATATCCATCCTCCGAAGACCTTCTGCAATAATTTTTGAATAGCTTACCATACGTAAAATATGATCTCCAGTTTCATTGTCTTTTCTGTCAACGAGTTTTGCAAATGTCGTTGTCATTTTTGAAAGAACAACCTTTAGCAAATAAGATCTATTGAGCGCCCCAGATATTTCATATATGATTTTACTTGCAAATTCTAAGCTCTCTTCACTAAAGTGATTGAGTCTTGATGAACTGATGAAGATAAAACCAAAGACCACATTATTCGTGATCAGCGGAACAATCATATTAGACTTAATACCTTCAGCCGCAATCAGATTAAGTGAAACACTGTGTGGTTTTTTCTCAATCGATGCTGGGATGTTATTGTTAATGATACCCATGTGGCTCTTTAGCTGTTTCTTTAATGATGTTTTATCGATACTGACTTCGAATCCCGGTCCAATCTTTATTTCCTCATAGTTTGCCACGCCGTGTTCAGCAATGATTTTATTCTTCCTATAATCGACGAATGCAATACCTATACGGTCAATTTCCATCAAGTCATTTAGTTTTTCATAGAACATTTCCAAAATGTCATCAAGATGATATGACTGACTGACTAGGTTCTTAAAGTCTTTAAAAATCTGCTGCTCTTTGAAGAGTCTTTCAACTGTATTATAGACTTCCTTTTCTTCTTCGAATATAACCTTTTCAGGAATGAGATGGGATAAATCGTAATTATGTTCATCTAGGTGTCTATAAGTTTTCGTCATAAACTCAAGGTCTTTACGTATAACGCGGAAGACAACAAAGGCCATTAAGCCAATTAATATCATCGCACCTGTAATGAGCACATTATAAATCAAAAAATAGTAGCTTCTAATGCTTACTGAGTAGGTGTTGTACATATTATGAAACTCGGCGATGTCCTCATTGATCTTCGTAAAGCGGTTTTCAAAATCTACGACGATATCTGCATCCCGTATAATCGGTACAGAGAAATTCGTTTCCAGAAGCCCTTGAGCGTTTTCAATTTGATCTAGAATCGCATCTAACTTTATTCTTAAGTCCTTCTTTTCATCTGCTTTCAAATTGAAAATGAGCAACTCATACACCTGAAACTCAATTAAACCGCTAATATCATTCACTTGGGTTAAGTTCTTCTCAAGTGCAGCCTTATTTCTCAAGTAAGCACTTGAAAGTGCTTCAAATTTGTCATCGGAGTCTACAGTTTGTGCAGCGATATTGGCAAACACCCGAATTGGTAACTCATTTTCGCTTAGATATACTTTAATTTCATCAATGACGCGTTCGTTTTGTTCAAGTATTTCAAACGCTTTATGTGTTTGTATATTAATGCCTACTGTAAATAGTATGGTAAATAATGCAGTGATTATCAGCGTCCTACCCAATGTCTTAAAACTGTACATAGTGCCTCCTCGCTAACCTATTTACTATAAAGGATACCACATGCTGTCGGTCTTAAAAAGTGTACTTTGATATTTTCCAAAACACAAAAAAGTCAGTGTCCTGTGCGCAAATTGTGCGCGCAACACACTGACCAATTATTAACGATATAGACCCGATATGGTCGATTGGCTAAATCACCTTTTCAATCTGAACCAGCTTTACATTGTTTTGACTGATCGATATATCAAAAAGAGCTTCGCCGCGCTGACTTAGAGTTTCTACCTGATTAATAACCTTTGAGAATATGGATTGAATTTGATCTGAAAGACGCTCTGCTTCATCATATGCCGCACGTGCTCTCAAATCATCTTTTTCTTCAATTGCTTTTATAACGTCATGTGCTTTCATGTGGAGTGTGTCGTGAAGGACATCAATTGCCTCCCAGTCTTCACGGATTGCACTATGATTCACTTCAATGGAATGATAAAAATGCCCAAATCGGCACTTGTGGCCATCTGACTGAATGGGCTTGAGTGCCATTTCAGATGACATTTGATATAGCTTATCCATCCAGTTTTTATGGCTTTTAACAGCACTTTGAATGTGATTTTTAAATGTATTATTATCAATGCGGTTCACTCCACGGTTCACCGTTTCAGTCATTTCCTTTACGATGTGCGAGAGACTGTCATCAATGTTCGATATTCTTCCTGCAGCTTCATAGGCAGTTTCAGCATCTATACTGATCTGATTTGCCATATCAGATATGTCTTCTGATGAAGCAGCAGCATTTTGCATAGCACTCGTAATTTCGGTGGTTGTAACACTAATTTGCTGGCTCATTGCAGTGAGTTCTGATATATATGTCACAGTTTGCTCCAAATTTGCCACATTGCTTTCAAAGGATACATTGACAGAACCCAGCTTACTTGACATTTCTTTTGTTGACTGAATGGTTTGATCTACACTCTCACGACTGTCTACCGCATTATTTCGTATGCGCTGAGTGAAGCTGGTCATTTCATCGAGTTTAACTTTTGTATCCTCCGCCAATTTTCTGATTTCTTCTGCAACAACAGCGAATCCCCTGCCATGTTCTCCAGCACGAGCCGCTTCAATAGAGGCATTAAGCGCCAGCAGATTGGTTTGGTCTGCAATACCGGCCACACCTTTTACGATTTCATCAACCTGATTGGAGATTTCACCCAATTGATTAATTTTTTCAGAAAGATCATCAGCGTTATCTACTACTGTATCTTTTAGACCATTGATTTCTTCTAGATCTTGTATGCTCTCTCTGTTCATAGAAATCAGTTCATTGGATTTTTCACTGAGCGATACCATGGTCTCAGCCTGCTTTGATACAGACATCTCAACTTCATTCATACTTGCCGTAGTCTGTTCTACCATAGCCATGTTGGATTCGCTTGCTTCAGCTAGATTGACTGCAAACTGTTTAAGTCCCTTGGCAATATGAGACATTTCGACGTCGAAATCACTTAAGTTTGAACTTTCAAATAGAAGACTTTCCAGAAGTTCTGCCGTCTTTTTATCATTTTCAAGGAACTGTTCAAACATTTTTAGGATATTTGTATGCTTAGACACTTTCAAATTTGTTGGACGCTTTGAGTGAATACCATTCACTTGGTTACTCACATATGTAGTCACGAGGTCAACTTCTTGACAATTTTTATTCTTCCCTAATCCGAACAACATATTCCCCTCCAATATAATCGTTATATTTTTATACTCATTTCACGTTTTGTACTCATTACAACCTATTCTATCATACTATTTAATTTTGTCTTCAATCATTGTGTAAATTCTTTAAGAATTTTTTGTTAATAATCGAGATTAAGTCGGATTTACATATATTACACTTGCTTTTTACAGTGCAGTTCAAGTTGCTCATGAGTAAACCCTCCAATGCTCCTTAACATTATAACACAGAGCAATTTTCAATTGCTGAGACGGTTGACACAGTCAACGGTCTAGGTTTTTTAGAAATCGTCTAATTCGTGGAACAAGCATTTTAGCGGGTCGCAGCGTATATAGACATACGTAAAAATCGATAAAATGCGCCGTGACAAAGAAGTTGGCGACT
Source organism: uncultured Acidaminobacter sp. (assembly GCA_963676345.2). Lineage (GTDB taxonomy): Bacteria > Bacillota > Clostridia > Peptostreptococcales > Acidaminobacteraceae. The sequence continues at coordinate 530,456 of CAXXTS010000005.1, read as the reverse complement.
TTGTCAACAACCTGAGCAATTTTCAATTGCTCAGGTATAAACCTTCCAACTCTCTTAATTAATATTATACAGAGCAATTTTCAATTGCTCATGTCGCGGAACGCGCCATATGAACAAACAAAGAGCCTCCCCATTTCGAATTTTGATTCGAATGGGGAGGCTCTTTGTTTGTTCATATTTCTTTGTTCTTCACGTAAATAAAACTACCCATTTCTAGGTAGTCTAATTGGTGCGAAAGGCGGGATTTGAACCCGCACGACCTGTCGGTCACTGCCCCCTCAAGACAGCGTGTCTGCCGTTCCACCACTCTCGCATGTATTTAATTTTCTTGTGAACAAATATTATTTTACGCCTAAATGACGAAAATGTCAATATCCGTAAAAATAGTCGGAATATTGTGTACGACATAAAATATTTTATAATGCTTTACTCATATATGGCAATGTAAAAGATGCCCACGCAACCGTATACGCGGGCATCGTGATTATTATAGTTCAACCTTCTTAAGTTTTGGATTATCAACAAGGCCTGGAATTCTACCGCGTTTTGCAACGGCTTTACCATTCACCATTTTAATATCCATCGTCATGTCAATTGGAGACGCTGCGGAAATAAAGCTACCTACACCAAATGAATCTGCGCCCGCTTCTGAAAGCAGCTCAATACGCTCTGGTGTCAGTCCGCCTGTTGCGAAAATCTTTACATGATTAAAGCCTTCAATATCAAGCTTGGCACGCATTTCACGGATCAAGCCAGCAGTTACACCACCACGTTCACTTGGTGTATCTACACGAATACCATACAAATCATCGCCCAACTCACGTGCTACACGCAGTGCTTCTTCAACTTCATCTTTAAATGTATCTACTAGTACAACACGGCCATGTGATTTTGGCATAACTTCATTGTACTTATTCGCAATTTTTAGTGTATCGCCAGCTATTAGCATTGCACTATGCGGTAGCGTACCACTTGGCTCAATACCAGCTAGTCTAGCTGCCAAAATACAGCTTGCGCCTGCTGCACCGCCAATAACAGCTGCACGTTCCATAACTGGAGCTACTGCAGGGTGTACATGTCTTGCACCAAAACATAGGAATGTCTTGTCACCACATGCTTCTTTAACTTTTCTCGATGCTGTTGCCCATCCTGATGGGCTTGCTAGCATGCCTAGAATCGTCGTTTCAAAAAGAGCAAATTCTCTGTAAGACCCGCTTAGTCTAATTACCGTATCTTTCGGCTCAAAGAACTCACCTTCATCAAGAGACCACATTTCAATATTCTTCCCTTTAAGCAAGGCTTTAACTTCTTCTACACCACAAAGAATACCTTGTTTTCTCGGAAAAATTTCTGCAGTAACTATAGCTTCATCCAGATCCAGTTCTTTTAGAATATCTAGCGTTCTTAAAAAATATATATCTGAAGTTCTGCCTGTTAAAATTTCGTCATGCGATGCAGAATGAAACTTTCGATCTTCGTCTATTTGAACTCCCGGAACATCCTGAAGTCCTTTCAACTCCTTCATTTGACCAATCCTTCCTTGCATTATGAGTAAAACCACAATCATTATATCGGAAAAAGAGGTTATATTCAATGAAAATACACCAATATGGGACAAGTTAATGGATTAACGGGATTATGTCAATTTGTTAATCTATTAACGATATATGCAAAATATTCATTCACCAATACGTTTTCCTGTCTACATGCGGTTTTCAAATTTACATATCTAAAAAATCCGTCCTGAATCCAACATGGGATTGTTTCAGGACGGATTTGACTACTTTTTATTTTTTTGTTCAAATACAGCAGCATTCCAAAGTTCGAGCACCTGTTTGTGTGTTTCGTTCACCTCACAGGAGTTGTCAATAATACGTGTTGCCTTTTGTGCTTTGTCTTCTAAAGGCATTTGGGCATCTATTCTCTTTTCAGCATCACCTTTAGAAAGTTCGTCACGCGCCATGATACGTTTGATTTGAGTCTTTTTATCAAGGCTCACCAGCCAGGACTCTTCGACCATGTGCTCCATGTTCATTTCAAATAACAAGGCGCAATCAAGCACCACAACTTCCGTGTTGTCGTCTGATTTACATTTTTCCAGACGCTGTTCTATTTCCTCGATAATACGTGGATGGGTTATTTCATTAAGTTTCTTTCTTTGATGCGGATCATTAAAAATCAGCGCACCTAACTTTTTACGATTCAGGGTGCCATCTTCATGAAGCGTTTCTTCCCCAAAGGTTCGAACAATCTCTTCAAGAGCGGGCTTACCTTTTTCAACAATATCGCGTGCAACTTGGTCTGCATCAATAATTTTTGCACCAAGTCCTCTGAGCATTCTTGAAACCGTGCTCTTCCCTGACCCGATGCCACCTGTTAAGCCTATAACTTTCATGAACAGGTCTCCTTTATTTTGTATCATACCAACTCTCACCTACATTCATATCTACCTTGAGCGGAATCCGGAAGCCGCCTACTACAATATCATCAGCAGCCGTTTCCATATTCTCCTTCAACAGTTTTTTAACCTGGTCAACTTCATCAGGATGTGTATCAATAATCAGTTCATCATGCACCTGTAGTATCAGCTTTGATTTAAGACCTGCTTCTTTAAGTGCCTGATATACTTTCAGCATTGCAATTTTTATAATGTCTGCTGCAGACCCTTGAATTGGAGTATTCATCGCTGTTCTTTCACCAAACGATCTTAAATTAAAGTTCTTATGATTGATTTCTGGTATATATCTCCTTCTGTTTAGTAATGTAGTTACATAACCATTTTCCTTACAAAACTCAACCACATTATCCATATACCGCTTCACATTAGGATACTTACCAAAATAGTTCTCAATATAATTCTTAGCTTCTTTTCTTGTGATTTTAAGGTTTTCTGAAAGACCGTAATCGCTCATGCCATAAACAATGCCAAAGTTTACTTCCTTTGCCCTGCTCCGTTCAAGTGAGCTTACCTCATCTAGCGGCACATCAAATACCTGTGAAGCAGTCATTGCATGAACATCAATATTTTCTGAAAAGGCCTTAATCAGGTTTTCGTCTTCGGACATTTGTGCCAGTACACGCAGCTCAATTTGAGAATAATCCGCATCAATAAGTGTTTGTCCTTCTGAGGAGACAAAAACTTTTCTCAGACGTCTTCCCAGTGGCAAGCGAACCGGAATATTTTGCAGATTTGGCTCAGTTGAACTCAGACGACCCGTTACGGCAACCGTTTGATTAAGACTTGTATGAATCTTTCCTGTTGTTTTATTAATTACATTATAAAGCCCGTCAATATATGTTGATTTGAGTTTGGTGTATTGTCTATACTCAATAATTGCTGGAATAATTGGATGCTTATTCAATAGTTTTTCAAGCACTTCATGATTTGTAGAGTAACCGGTCTTTGTCTTCTTAATAACAGGCAGTCCCAAGGTTTCAAAAAGAACCACGCCAAGCTGTTTTGGTGAGTTAATGTTAAATTCTCCTTCTGCCATATGGTAAATGTCCGCAGTGAGTGTTTCAATTTTCTCTATCAGTTCAGCATCGAGACTTTCAAGTTCTCTTGTATCCACTGCAAATCCTTCAAATTCAATATCGGCAAGCACTTCAACCAGGGGCAATTCTACCGTTTCGAAAAGGGTTACCAGTTCTTGCTTTTCAAGTTCTTCTGACAGCTTTGATTCTAGCTTTCCTGCATTTGTTGCGTACTTAGCCGTGTACTCTGCAAGCACTTCCATATCGAGCTCAGCATAAGTGAGCATCTTCTTACCTGAACCCAATATATCCTTTTCCGTTGGAAAAGACTCTGAAAGCTTTTTCATGGCGATGTCTGTCATATCATAACTTTTACTGCCCGGTTCAAGCAGGTACATCGCTATAAAGCCATCAAACTTAAGGCCTTTAAGTTCTATGCCGTACCGTTTAAGTATAAGGTAATCTTTCTTCGCCTCATACGTTATCTTTTCAATGCTTGGATCTTCAAATACAGACTTAAATGGCATAATATTTTTTTCATCACCATCTATATGCAAATAATAAGACTTGCCTTTGACGTACACGCCCATGCCTACTAGCACATTAGTCCGTACATCCTGTTTATCATACACACTGTGAAAAGCAAATCTGCCTTCATGGCGCGCAATAGCAGCTAAGTCTCTAATTTCCTGTTCACTTGATAGCACGCGGTAGTCAAAAGGTTCCTGCTCAGGCATTTCCCCTTCAACATTTAGCTCATGGATACGCTTAATCAGAGAGTTGAAGTCATATGCAACGATGAGTTCAAGCAACTTTTCTAAATCTGGTGGTGTGACCTTGAGCTCTTCCATATTGAAGTCAATTGGAACATCTACAACAATCGTAGCCAGTTTTTTACTCATCATTGCAGATTCTTTGTTGTCTTCAACAATACCGCGAATACGCTTATTTGATATTTCATCGGCTCTTTCGATGAGTTCTTCAACAGTTGAGAACTGAGCCAGAAGCTTGACTGCCGTTTTGGGGCCAACACCAGGTAGTCCTGGAATATTATCAGAAGAGTCTCCCTGAAGACCTTTAAGGTCAATAATACGCTCTGGTCTTACACCATAATCAGCTTCAACCAAGTCCGGCGTATAGTAAATTTCTTTCTTACGCCCCTTGATGAGAACTGTTGTTTTCTCACTGACAAGTTGAAGAGCGTCCTGATCCCCCGTTACAACAAATGTCTCTACACCTTGGTCTGAACATGATTTAGCAATGGTTCCAATAAGATCATCCGCTTCAAAGCCCTGAAGTTCCATACGGTATATCCCCATTGCATCCAGCATTTCCTTGAGAATTGGCATTTGCACTGCCAACTCGTCTGGCATGCCTTTTCTTGTGCCTTTATAGTCTTCAAACTGTAAATGACGGAAGGTTGGCCCCTTCATATCAAAAGCCACCGCCATGTACATAGGCTCAAGATCATCGCGAAGCTTCAACATCATATTAGCAAAGCCATAAACCGCATTGGTCGGTACACCATCCTTGTTCATCATATTTGTGTATCTGGTTGCATAAAATGCTTGATTCACCAAACTGTTTCCATCAATAATTACAACTCTATCCTTCAAAAGGCTTCCTCCTGTCATTCTATCTAAATGTGCTCATTTGAGTACGTATCTTCATTTTGTATTGTCATTTGGATTATATCCAATCTATATCTATTTTATCAGTTTTCAATACGACTCGCCACCATATAAGCGAATAGGCGTTCTATTCTGACAAAAAACTAAAAAACCACCTCTCTATAATGATTGGCGGTCTCATGTTATCATCTGATACTATTTATTTTTAGTATATGTCAACTATATCTACAGTTGGATGGTGAGATAGGTTGACAAGCTTTCCATCAATTCTCAATATGGGTCTGTTTGGACTCAGTTTATGAAAAAAGGCAACCTCTCCCTTGAGCCCATTACTCAGTTCGACTGTACAGCCCACGAAAGTCTTGTAAATATTGTTTATAAAGTACTTAAACAGCGTCGAATCAATTTTTCCCTGATCCTTGAGCACATCAATTTCTCTAAGCGCTTTTAAGGGATGTATACGCGCCCCGTATATTTTGGTTGTCGTACTAGCATCAAATACATCCATGATGGAAATGATCTTTGAAAAAAAATGAAGATCTTCATTGGTCTTTCCAACTGGATAACCGCTTCCATCCACACGTTCATGATGTTCAAGTGCAACTCTAAGCACCGTTTCTGGAATCTCTGGTATTTCACAGAGTTTTTTGTAACCATAGGTCGTATGATTTTGTACTTCTTTAAACTCACTTTGTTTAAGTTTCCTTGGTGAATTGAGAATGTCTTGTGAAATAAAAGCTTTACCGATATCATGCAGTGCTCCGGCTAGGACCAACTCTTCAATATCTTCTTGAGGCAGTTCTAGCCACTGTCCCATGAGTCCTGAGAGCAGTGCCACATTCAGACAGTGCTTTGCAGTATAATGGTCTTTGACCTTTAGACGTTTGAGTTCCATCAGCATATGCGTTTTATGTGTCAGATTCTCGAGTAAGTGCTTGAGTGTATCTCCTATATGATTTTTGAGTGTTAAGGTAATTTGACTCGCCCCTGTAAACAAGTCTTTCAACTCACTAAGGAGCATATCGTACTGCTTTTCAATTTCATTTTCAATGCTCGAAGACAGTTTAATATACACATAATCAAGCCCCTGCGCTTTAATAACAGATATGTTTTGATCTGTTAAACTTTTTCCGCGCGAAAGTACCAATAAATCATATTTGCCCTGAATGTCTTCCCCTAATATCATACCCTGCATTAAGTCATCCACATGAATTAATTCATTTCTGTCCAAAATTGCCCCCTGCTCTAAGCATTGCCCATAACTACGTCAGTCCATATCTATTAAACCATCACCATTTTACAACACATGCACTTAAATTCAAGGTCCTACATACCTATTTTCAGAACTATTTAACTCATTTTCATAAAAAATGGACGGGTTTCCCCGTCCATAGTTTGTATATGAAATTTAACTTGGTAAATTGATTACTTACTATAATCGTATTCCACAGTAACTGATGCTGACACTTCAATATCACCTGACTCAATTGGTGTTGAGTATGACATAGACTCTGCTTTTGCTGAAAAGGCAATGGCATCTGAAGCTCTCATGATTGGACCACCATAGCTTGTTTCAGTAATGCGAACCGGCATTTGAGCTGTTTTATTGAGTGAGCCAAGAATAGCCTCTGCTTTGCCCTTTGCATTTTCCATAGCCAGTACAAGGGCTTCTTCATAGTAAGCATTTTGGTCTTCTACAGTAAACTCGATGCTGTTAATTTGATTGGCACCTGAAGCAGACGCTGCGTCGATTAAATCACCAATCTTGTCTAAATCACGCACAGTCACCTTTAACGTGTTAGAAGCTTTATAAACTTCCTCGCGCTCATCCTCGCCGCGATAATTATATGACTTGTAAATGCTATAATTCATTGTTTTCATATTGTCCGATGTTACACCTGCTTTTCTTATCGCTTCTTGAACGCGCGTCATCAGCTTTGCATTTTCCGATTGTGCAACCGATGCGTCTTCGTCTTCTGTAACAACACCAATGTTAATGTAGGCAATATCAGGGGCTACGGCTACTGTCCCTTCACCTTTTGTTGTCAATCTGTAATCTGCTGATTCTACAGCAGCTGCTTCTGAAATAGTTGTGGGTGGTTTTATACCGCCTGTAAAGAATAAGCCTGCTACCAATACGAGTGCCAGTCCGGCAGTTATCATTTTTTTCATCATCGTAAACTCCTTAATATTCATTCTGTTATTTCAATTTATCATTCACCCAGTCAATATATTGCATGGGCCTGATTACACCTAATTTTTAAACTTATTTCTTAAACTTTGTGAGTAGCCACCTTACAATTTTATAACCGATAAAGAACACAATCCCCCAGACAATCAGTTTAGGGAAAAATGCAATGGATACGATAAAGAATGTTTCCCCGATAAATTTCAACTGATTAATGGACTGAATAAATCCGTCTTTGGCCTTTTGAAGCAGCGTTTTGTCAATCGGCTTTATTTTCGGCTCAAGGGATTCAACTTCATTTAGGTCAATGTGGACTGTTGACATGTTCACAAGACTTTCCCAATTTTTAAGGGTTCCCATGTAGTTGTTAATTTCACCGCGAACCCGACTGAGTTCACGCTCTACAGAAATAATATCTTCAATTTCTTCAGCCTTATCCATGATTTCACGAAGCTTCTTCTCACGAATTTCCAAATTGGCAACTTCATTTGAAATATCTCGGTACTGAGCTGTAATATCTTGTGACCAGATGTTTAAATTCTTCTGAATGCCTACAGTCGCCAAATAATCTACAGTGCCGGTGAATTGTTCACGCGGTAGTCTGACTGTGAGTCTTCCATATTTTAAGGAATTCTCAGGATCTGCTTCATCATAATACTGGTATGATGTCGAAGCGTTTTCGATATAACCGCCCATGGCTTCAATGCGGGAAACAATTTGATTGTATGTTTCATCATAATTTACAATATCCAGATAAACATCTGCACTGTAAATAATCATACGTCCCTCTGTTGAAATATCACTAGGTTCAGAAGTGGTCTGTACAGCTGCTGATTGTGTCTGTGTATCCGTTCCAAACGTCGCTGTTGCGTTCAGTGTAGCCCCGCCGCGTTCTTCTTCGCTTTCCATTTCCACAAATGCGCCATCGTCAGCCATTTTGGCGTTCATTGCCAGTCGCGGTTCCACTTGCGGTGCTGATTCGACCGATTCCATTGTTGACTCGGTTGCCATATCATATGAAGCTTCCTCCATAGGCGGCATGAATTTTCCAACATTACCTGCACCGTAAGCAAGCACCGCAACAAGAAGTGTTGCTGCTACTGCTGTAAGACCTTTAGAGTGCTTCTTAAAGTCTTTGAAGCTTGGTAGTGGTATTTGTATCACTTTTCGTTGAGATTGAACAGTCGATTTTTCATTGGCTTGTGTAAAGTCCGCTCCTGCTGAGTGGTCAAACGCAAGGGGTTTATCAGAAGCATTTTTTTGCATTTCACGCGAAGCTTTTTCAAGTTTCATGTGGAGTTCATCACTAAAATCATCTGGCAGGTCAAGCTGTGGCAGGTCTGCCATTATTTCTTTCATAAAAATCATATCGTCATAAAGCGCCTTACACGCTTCACAAGTTTCTAAATGTTTATTTAAGGTTTCTTCCTGAGCGCTTGTAAGCTCATTGTCTAGAAACGCTGAAATTTTATTTTGAGCATCTTTGCAAGTCATTTTTTTCCCTCCTTTCTCAAGAATTAGGGTCTTTCATATGCCGTCTGCATACGCAGTTTTTCTTTTAACACTTCCCTGAGTATGCGTCTGCCTCTATTAATTCTAGAGCGGACCGTACCGACGGGTATGTCTTCAATTTCTGCTATTTCATCGTAGCTGAGACCTTGAATTTCTCTTAAAACAATAACTGATTTGTAATTACTTGGTAAATCATGAATTGCTTCTTCAATGGTCACCCTGACTTCTTTTTCTTCGTACTTTGCAACAGGGTCTGCTGAGGAGTCCTCAATTTCAATTTTGACTTCGCCCTCATCTGTTTCATACCCCTTGTCTATGGAAATTTCGTTTGTCTTTCTCTTTCTAAGTAAATCCTTGCAGGTGTTCATAACGATCCGGTACAGCCATGTGCTAAAGGCCGAATCTCCACTGAAATTCTTTAAACTTTTGAATACCTTTATGAGTGCTTCCTGAGATGCATCTTTTGCATCTTCTTCATTGCCGACCATTCGGTACGCAATGTTATACGCATATGCCTGATGTGCCTTAACGAGTTTCTCAAAGCTTTCGACATCTCCCGATTGCGCACGTTTTATAAGAAGTTTTTCCTGTTCGCTCACGCCTACAGACCTCCTTTCTTTATCCTGATATACTCTTATGACGTATCGGACATATAAAAAGTTCCCGATTTCTCATGTTCTTTTATTATTTTTTCTTTCAATACCATTTTACCTGAAATATACACAAAATATGCCTACTCCATGCAAGTAATTATTAAACATAAAATACCCCAGTCTGTCGATTTAACTACAAATATTGACAGGCTGGGGTATGACTCCACTCTTTTATATGATCATTATTTGATTTTACACTTTTATTTTCTGCTTCTCATCGATTGCTCTGAATAAGGACTGAATTTCCTCAACCTGTATATGGTGGCGTTCAGACGGATTCTCAAGCAGCTCGTCTTTTAAGGCATATAGCCTGCTTTTTGAATCTTCTACTTTCAGATTCTCATCTTCACTAAGACTACGCCCATGGGCAGACTTTAGCACCTCGCTTACTCTAGCTATTTCAAGCTCGACATCAAAGAGTATGTTCAAGGATGTACGCTTGAGTACGATGTCCGAGTCCGTGAATGTACCGGATATGCTTTCAAATTTCTTCGTTAGCTCAGATGTAGCCAGTTGCCCGGATTTTTCACCAGAATACTGAATAAAATGATCAATATCCTTAACCGAATAGGTCAGTTGTCTTGAAATATATACAATTGATAAGATACCTAGGGACAAAATAAGAACCGTACTTAACAGGACGTTTCGCAAAACCTGCATCGACTGGACATAAATTTCCTTCTTTTCAACCAGCCCAACCGTCTTCCACCCCGTTACGTCATTGGTGGTATAGGTCAGGTAGTAGTCAACACCTGCCATTTCCACTTCAAATGTACCCGAAGCAGAATCGTCAAGTTTTTCGACCCATGATTGATTTAAAATATCAGGATAAACAGAAGCTGAATCATTATGGGCAAGAATGTTATACTTACCTTTTTCACCACTGATTATATATGCATTCCCGCTATGCAGTGCTTTAAAATTTTCTACTTTATTTGAGAGTTCGTCTAAAAACACATCAACGGCCATGACACCCTCTAGTCTTCCAGTGTCATTATACACAGCCCTTGAAATGGTAATGGTCGGTTTTTGAGTTGTTGCATCCTCATAAGGATCAGACCACGTGCTAAACCCGTTCATGTCCAGCGCACCAATATACCATGGCCGACTTTTAGGATCATAGTCTGAGCTTTTCAGCGTTTCTGATGTATCCGGCCACGTCACCATAAACCGGCCATCCTCAAGGGGATTCTTAAAAACATAATAGGCATAGGCCGAATATGGGTAGGACTGTTGAAACGCCTGAAACATTTGTTCAACTTTATCAAGATTCACCTCTGCATTTTCAGACAAATCCTTGACCATATCATTTTGTGAGAACATCTGAACCGCATTTTCAAAAGTCATCAAAAAATCGTACACCGAGTCATCCAACTGTACAACTGACGTTTCAAAAGATTGCAGATACTGATTTTCAAGCGTACTACGCGAACTGTCAAAATAAAATGTGCCCAAAGAAACCACCGCTACTATTAAAAGCAGGACACTCCAGAAAAATACGCTTCTTGGCATTTGATCCATAATCATTCCCCATTTTCTCATATGTGCTCTTCCTATTCTAACACGAGAAAATGGATACCCTCAACAAGAAGGTATCCATTAAGCGTAAAGTGCTTATCATTATGCTACGTTTTTATTCTTCTTTTCTTGTGGTGTATCCCAAGCTTCAGTACCTTCGAGTCCTGGGATAGAGCTTGCATAGAATACAGGATCTTTGCCTGCTTTTTTCTGTTCAATATAATCTTGTAGTGCTGCGAAAGCAAACTTACCCAGTAAGGTAATTGCAATCAGGTTTATGACTGCCATAACACCCATGAATAGATCGGCAATATTCCAAACCACTGATACTGCAGTCTGTGTTCCCCAGAACACCATTGCTGCAACAGCCAGTCTAAAGCCTAGTCTTGCAGACTTGTTGCCATTCATAAACTCAATATTAGACTCTCCGTAGTAATAGTTGCCTATAATTGAGCTGAATGCAAAGAGCAGAATACATACCGCAATAAAGGTACTGCCCCAAGCGCCAACCTGTGAGCTCAGTGCCGTTTGTGTCAGCTGAATGCCAGTAAGACCTTCTGTTGCATACTCGCCAGAAACAAGTACTACAAGCGCCGTTGCACTACAGATCACGATTGTGTCAATGAATACACCAAACATCTGAATAAGACCTTGTTTAACAGGATGACTTACCGTAGATGTTGCACCAGCGTTTGGTGCTGAACCCATACCTGCTTCGTTTGAGAACAGACCTCTTTTGATACCTTGCATCATTGCTGCACCAATACCACCACCTACAACTTGATTCATACCGAACGCACTTGTGAAAATCAGGTTCAGTGTTGATGGAATCAGTGTGATATTCTTGAATAGCACAAAGAGTGCTACAAATACATAAGCGGTTGCCATGACAGGTACAATGGCCTCTGCAACCTTAGCGATTCTTTTAATGCCCCCAAAGATTACAAGGCATGTTAGAGCTGTAAGACCAATACCTACGTATAGCTTATCAAGACCAAAGGCTGTTTCAAATGCTGCTGAAATTGTGTTGGCTTGTACTGAATTGAAAATAAGTCCAAATACTACTGTAATGATAACTGAGAATGTGACACCCATCCACTTTTGATTGAGACCCTTTTCCATATAATATGCAGGGCCGCCTCTAAAGCCATTTTCGTCTTTAACTTTATAAATTTGTGCAAGTGTGTTTTCTACAAAACTTGATGCTGATCCGATGAGTGCAATCACCCACATCCAGAATACTGCACCAGCACCACCGACAGCTACTGCCATAGCAACACCTGCAAGGTTACCTGTACCTACGTGAGACGCAACACTGATACAGAAAGCTTGAAATGGTGAAACGCCGCCCTGTGCTTCAAGATCTTCTGATACACTTCGACCTTGACCCAGTACTTTAAATGTTTCGCCCAGCATTTTGAACTGAACAAACTTTGTTCTGAATGTAAAGTATACCCCAAGTACAATTAGCATTCCGATGAGTACGTATCCCCACAGTAGTGTGTTCCCCGCAGAGATTAATGAATTAAGCATTTCCATAGATAATCTTCCCTTCCTAATTACGCGTTGTGCTTGCCTGCTTTTCGTGCCCCATTCAAATGCAATAACAACATCCGACTTCTACACGAATTTCGCAGGCTCTATAACAATCCGTCTGCCGACAGGCGCCTGAAGGCAGTACGGTTATTAATAAATACTCAGATCATACCTTTGTGACAATTCTTCAAGCGCTTTGAGTCCTGCGACGCTGTTTCCACGTTCATCGAGTGCCGGTCCCACAACAGCAATGCCCATGCGTTTTGGTACAATCGCCATAATGCCGCCGCCTACACCACTTTTGGCAGGCAAACCTATCTTCACCGCAAATTCACCCGATGCATTATACAGACCACAGGTTGTCATAATTGCCTTAACTGTTTTATTAATACGCTGCGGTATTAAGCGCTCGCCTGACCAGGGTGCAACACCTCCGTTTGCAAGTACAGCTGCCATGCGCGCTACATCTTCAACAGTCACTTCAATTGAGCAGGACTTAAAATATGCATCTAGGACATCTTCAACATCTCTATCAATAACGCCGGCACCTTTGAGAAAGTATGCCATGGCTCTGTTTGTATTGCCTGTCAGTTTTTCTGAGCGGTAGACTTCGTGATTGACCTTGATTGAATCATTGTTTGACATAACCTTCATCATTTCATGTATTCGATTAAATTTTTCAATGCCATTGTCCCCAGATACAAGGGATGTCGTTACAATAGCCCCTGCATTGATAAATGGGTTCAGCGGAATGTGATCGTCTCTTGTTTCCAGTCGTACAATTGAGTTGAAGGCATCTGCAGAAGGTTCCAGTCCAACCTTTGAGAAAACGACTTCCTCTCCCTTATCAACTAAGGCGCATATAAGTGAAATGACCTTTGATACACTTTGAATGGTAAACTTTGTTTCAAAGTCACCACCTGAATAATCTTGGTTTGTTTCCAGATTAAACACATGAATACCTAGCGCATCCTTACATCCTTTTGCAAGTTCAGGAATATAACTTGCCACTTTTCCCTCGCTTGTCCATGCCCGATTATTCGCAATAATTTCTTTAAGTACCTGATTCATAATCTTCCCCACCCTGTTAGTCTTATTTTATTGTTTGATTCACACATTTTTTAAATATTCGTAATTAATATACGCAACTTGCATGCCAACTTTTTAACAGGCATTTCTTGCAAGTTTCAGACAAAAACATTGCTTTATGGGCATTTTCGCACATAAAAAAATGTGCGACTTCGCACATTGGTCGAAATCGCACACTTTTTTTATTCAATATTATATTTTTCTAGCCTGCGCTTGAGCGCATATCTGGATATCCCCAGAAGCTTCGATGCGTTACTTAAATTTCCATCGCACTGCCTTAGTGCCATTTCAATATAGGTTGTTTCCAAATGTTCTACGAGAGCTTCCAAGGAAAACTCATCTGGTATTGCCTCAATCTGCTCCTGCAGTGCATGAGCAGACGCCTCTGTACTTTCCATTGCCTTTTGAATCCCTCCCGTAGTCAATTCATAGGGCAAATGATCTTTCTTAAAGACTTTGACATCATTGAGAATCACCATACGTTCAATTACATTTTTCAGTTCACGCACATTGCCTGGCCAGCTGTACTTTTTCAGCCACTGCAGTGCTTCGCTTGAAAGAAGTCCGTCATCTCGACCAAACTTCTTTAAGTAGGTATCTAAAAAATGGTGTGCAAGATGTTCAATGTCTTCATCTCTATCCCTAAGGGGCGGCAGGTAAATTGGCACCACATTCAGGCGGTAGTACAGATCTTCTCTAAATGATTTGTCCGCAATCGCTTTTTCAAGATCGCGATTCGTAGCCGCAATAACGCGTATATCAACCTCTATAGATTCAAGGCCGCCAACCCTTTTAAACTGCTTTGTTTCAAGAAATCTGAGGAGTTTAGCCTGTATATCCAGCGGCATTTCACCGAGTTCATCGAGAAAGAGGGTTCCACCGCTTGCCAGCTCAATGAGGCCGCGCTTACGAGCACCCGCACCACTAAAGGCATTTTTTTCAAAACCAAAGAGCTCGCTTTCAATCAGCTGTGATGGAATTGCCGCACAGTTAAGGCTCAACATAACCCCCTGACTTCTTGGCCCATTTTGGTGTATGTAATTTGCCACAACCTCCTTACCGGTTCCCGTTTCACCTCTTATAAGAACCGTTACAGAGTCATTCTGCGATAGAATTTTCATTTTGTGAACCGCATCACGCATGGCTTCACTTCTACCGATAAAACCACTGGTTGAGTCATGCTCACGCTTTTCATATATCTCCAGCTTGCGTTTTAGCGCTTGACTGTTCAGGGTTTTGGTGATGACCACATTCATTTCTTCCAGGTCTAGCGGTTTTTTCAAGAAGTCACTGGCACCCCTTTTTATGGCATCTATTGCAGTCCTGATATCGCCATAGGCTGTCATCATAATGACTTCTACGTAGTCATCCAGTGCTTTGATCTTTTCTGCAAGCTCTAGGCCATCTTCACTGCCTAACTTTAAATCAATAAGGGCTACATCTGGTCTAAATGAAAGGACTTTCTCGGTTGCTTCCTGAATATTTTTCGCATCATCTACCAAGTAGCCATAGTCCTTCATCCCTTCACTGAGAGAAAGTCTTATGAGTTCTTCATCATCAATAATCAGTAGTTTCTTCTTCATGTCTATTCCCCATCTAACTGCATGAGCAGAGTAAAAGTCGTTCCTTCGCCAGGTTTACTGGCTACAGTGATATCTCCATTATTGGCACTTACCAACCTATGAACGACTGCCAGCCCCAAGCCCGTTCCCGCTTTTTTAGTCGTATAAAATGGATCAAACACCTTGGGCAAATACGCCGCCTCTATGCCACAGCCATTGTCGCTAAAACTGAGTTCCAGGTAATTTATGTCATCCAAATATCTTTCATTGCAGGATACCGTCAAAACGCCGCCGCATTCCACTGCATCAACTGCATTGCTGATGATGTTCATAAAAACCTGTGCAAGCTGGTTTTCATCAAATAAGACGCGCCCCAGCGCTTTGGATTCTGCTAAATTGACCTGTACACGCTTGTCTTTAATCTTGCGCCCCAGAAAATGCAGTGTATGTTGTAGTATCTCAAAGGGTTCTATAGGCTTAATGCGCGGTATTTTAGGTTTTGAGAACTCAAGCAGTTCCGTTATCAGGTTATTCAGCCGATCAATTTCCTTCATATTGGCACTGAACATTTTATCTTCTGCTTGGCCCAAATAGGGTTTCAGCCTGCCGTATAGAACCTGAGTTGCCATTTTCATCCCAGAGAGAGGATTTCTAATTTCATGGGCAAGACCAGCAGATAGCTGTCCTAGAGAGGCCATCCGGTCGAGGCGCTCAATTCGTTCCTCCACACGCTTTCTTTGACTAATGTCATTGAAACTGCAAATAACACCTGTTAGGGTCTGTTCATGATCATACATAATTGTTGTGGTTATATCATAATAAACCGTTTCGTTTTTTTGTGCACTTGTAAAATTTAATATTTCATTTATGGTCTCACCCGTTTCAAGGGTACGCTGTATTTGGCTGACTAAGACCTTAATAACCTGAATGTCATATGCACCTGTTTCAGTGCCTGATTGTGCTATGCCAATCATTCTATTTGCTGCATCATTGTATTTTACAATGCGCCCATCTACATCTGTAGTGATAATACCTGTTGATATGCTTCTCAGTATATCATCCGTCATATTACGCATTTGAATCGCCTTGTTGGTTCTGTGTGCAATGGTTCTGCGCATCTCGTTAAAGGCCATTCCAAGCATGCCCATTTCCCCTTCGGTTTCGAGCTGAATGTCCGATTTGAGCTCACCTGAAATAATATCATTATAACCACTTAGGAGAATTTTTATCGGCCTGTAAAAACTATCTGTGATCAGAATAATAGCCTCAAAAGTAAACAGTAAAAAAACAACCCCTACACCAACCACTACCCAGTTCAAATTTACAATATCACTAAAAGAAACTGCACTGGTCTCAATAATACCGACCTTCCACTGCCACTGGTTAAATGCCTGATAGGTGAGTATGGTACTCTCAAGCTCTATACGTTCTTCGATCATGTTTATTATGTCGGTTTCATCATACCGTGTGCCTGAAAGCGCACTGTATATGACTCTATCGCCTTCTACAACAAAACTGCCCCTAATAGCCAGGTCCTGTATGTATTCAAGCATGAAAGCTTTACTCTCATCTGAGTTTTCATGCTTTTGGGTAAGTTTCATCATGTGATCAACTTGAACTTCATTCATATGCGTCAAGTTGCTCACATAGTTCCTTTTTTGATTGGTATAAAAGAAAATACTTATAAATATAACTGGAATTAAAACGAGAAATAATAGGGGAACTATTATTTTTCTTCTGGCGCTGAGTTTCATCTTTTACTCCTATGCCTTGCTGTGCACTTTATTAAAAAAGCCATTCATATAAATATCCATCATTTCAAGCGTTCTCTTCTTGAAGTCTATTTCAAATCCTGAAAGATTCTTTTCACGTATACCTGTCTTTAATATGTCCGGTGTTCTAGAAACACTGAGCACACCAAGTACAATTGAATTTTGTGCCATAAACAGATCAAAAACAGCTTCAGGAGTCAGCGCCTGATATTTTTCAGATATAGTTATTGCAAGTTGCATGCCATTTTTATATAACTCTGTTTTGTCTTTTAGAATCATATCATAATCTACATTTTTTTCCAGAATCGTATTCTTAATTGCATTCAGCCTCAAATAAATCGAGTTTTCATCCAAGAAAGTCTCCATTTCCGAAAACAGGAACTCTTTGAAATCCGCATCATTCATTGTTTCATATGTCTGAACTCTTCTATTTAACGCATTAAAGCGCTTAGCGTATTCTGTAAACAGAATTTCCATAAACAAGGACTCTTTAGACCGATAATAATTAAACAGCGTTCCCTTAGAAACCCCTACCTTCTTAGCTATATCAATCATTTTGATTTCTTCAAATGACGCTTCCTTGTATAATTCTACTGCAGCGCTCAATATTTGCTGTGCGCGCTTAGCTTTTGCGTTTTCAGTCATTGCACGTTTCATCGTTTTCCCCACTCCCCCGTTCGGTACAATGTAATTGGTCAAATCTAAAATGTTCGAAGAATACGATCTGTAAAGCACGTATTTCTTTGAACAGCCTTATATTGCATTTTATTTAACAGACCAATTAGATTACCTGATAATTGCTCATGAAACATGGGCGCTAATCAGCCTGACTACTTTAACTTACCAGTGTCATCTCCAATAATTTCTGGCAGAGATAGAGCGGTGTCCTTTTCATACAATCCCATGAAAATACCAATTTTTCGGTCTTCAATAAGTATATGATGCACCAGCCATTTTTTTATGAATAAGTTGATTTGAATCAACTCCATATCTCCCACCGATTCAGTTTGATGGGTATCAATGATTTCTTTCACCTTGTCTGTAAACCGTTTGTGCAGGGCTTTATGACCCACTATTTTGTCATAGCCAATTTCCTGAAGCAGGTGCTCTTCGTGGTCAAAATGATTATTGATATACTCTTTAAGAAAAACCAGCAAGTCTGAGTAGTATTCATGACCACGCCCCTCACGCATGAGCTTATACAAACGCGCAAAATTATCCATGATCTCTTTATGTTCCCTATCAATGATTTCATGACCCACTTTAAACGCATCATTCCACTCGATCAACTTGTTTTGATACGCCATGTCTCTCAGTGTGGTCTCAGTTTCAGGCTCATATGCTATTTTTGCCCGCTTGTGCTTCATTACCTTTTGTAAAAGAGCGAAATCGTCAAATGGTTTTGATAAAATTTCAATATCTCGAATCGCTGAGAGTTCAAGTATCATTTTGCGTTTAACACTTGATGCCAATACCAAAACAGGCAGTTTTCTGTCCGGTGCCGCCTCACGAATGCGCGTAAGCATCTCTATACGCCCACTAGTATAGCTGTCAAAATCAATGATAATCATATTGACATCCTCAATTAAATGTCGATTACCTCCCTGATCAAGCATAATATTACTGTATGTATGAATCGAATTTTCATAATAGGTGCTCAGGATTTTTTCTATTCTATAGTTGAGTATTTTTGTATTCTCAAACAAAGCGATTTTGTTCAATTGTCCACCAACCTAATTTATATGTCTTTTATGATTTAAAAACAGCTTATAAGCCCACTATTTCCTTCTACTTACTCAATCGTATTTTGTGCGATGGCTTTCATGATAAATTAATGGCGTATGTCATAGACATACGCCATATAAGCTGCCCAAAACTCCGAACTTCTGCGTTGCTGGATAAAATCCACATTCGTCACGTAGCTCGAGTACGCTCCCAATGCGTATTTTATCCGCGCCTTGACTTTCGAACTTTTGGAAAACTTACAGATTGTAAACTTTGTCAACAATCTAAATGGCGTATGTCAAAGACATACGCCATTATTATACCTTAATTTTAATTGTTTATGCAGATTCAAGCACTGGTATTCTCTTACTCAAAGTATACGGCTGGAAATAAGACTCAATAACGTTGAGACTTTCATCGAGTCTAAGCTCAGCATGGTGCATGAATTCGCCTTTAAAATGATACCTTAAATCAATCACCTTAAGTACCGTCTGTTCTGTATCTTTAAACGGTGCAATATGGAAGTTAGGCGTAAAATCACTGAAGTAGGCTCCTAAGTTTGTCTTCATAAAAATATCTTTAAAGTATTTTTCTTTATTTGAAAGCTTTTCAATGACTTTTACATCTTTTCTAAACTGATTAAAGTTCCCGACAATATCATGTGAACTTGAATGTACAATAAAATCCCACTTGTAAAACGCTTTGAGCGAAGGGAGTATTTCCACCTCTTCAATACTATAGCCATGACCAAAGTATTCTATCACATTACGCTTTGCACTTTGTTTCATTTTGAAACGAACACCCATGTAAGCGAAAAATATAAAGGCTGAAACCCCTAGGGTGAGCGCCGTATGACTTCTATAGAAAATTAGAAAAAGCGCAATGACTGAAAGCACCGGATCATAGAGTGAAAGCAAGCTTGCTTTCCACTTCTTTTTAATAAGCATTGCACCGTATGAATTTAGTATGTCAAATGCTGTGTGGGATAGGGCTCCGAAAAATGTCCATAAGAAAACTTGCCATATATGCATTTCTGGGAAAAACATAGAAAGTCCAAATGTAATCAGTCCTGACAGCCCCAGCAGCGAAGGCACAGAATGCGAAAACCCTCTATGGTGCTTGCAATAAAACATATCATCAAAAAACAAACGCGTAACAACATCAATGTCTGGAGACATTGCACCAATGGCTGCACCTATCGATACTGGATTGTCCAAACTTACTGCTTGACCAGAAAAGGATGACAAAGCCAACCCGATGACGCCGTGTGTTATTGGATCCACGTATTCACCTTCCTTATAAAAAGCTCTTCTTAAGAGCCTGTGTCCATAATCAACCCAATTATGTAAACCATTATAGCACTTAAGTCCTACCTGTGCAACTTCATCGTAAATAATTCACACTTCATTTCCCCTTACAACTTCCTAAAAACCGTAATGCGCTTCTCATCGTGATAAAGTATTTCAAGTCCACATTTTTTTGCTAAAACCTCTAGGGCATTTACAGTATAAAAGGAAATATGTGTTTTTTCCCTGCGGTAGTGCCATTTGAGAAAATCAGCATTTTCAACAGGTGGAACACTTGTCATAATTGATAGCACCCCCCCTTTAACGAGAATACCGCTAAGCTTCATAAATACTTCAAGAGGGGTTTCAAGGTGTTCTAAAACTTCTGTAGCCGTAATTAGATTATAAGATGCATTAAAAACCGATTCATCTGGCTTATAATGCTTGTCATAAATTTCAACAGAAAGCCCACGTCTTTTTAAAAGTTCTGCCAAAACTGGACCCGGACCGCACCCAAACTCCAGTGCTTTGCCGTCACACACAAATGGGTCAACCGCTACGGATAGAAAACGCTCAAGGTAGTTTACATAGCCTTTATCTTCAATGGAGTTTTCATGTAAGTCATATTCGGCACGCTCTTCATCAAACGAAACTAGAAAGCGTTCATCTAAGGAAATAAAGCCACAATGGGGGCACTTTAAATAAATGGTATTAAACTGTTTGTCTTCAAGCTCTTGAACCCTTTCGCCACAAACTTTACAGTACGGTTTCAAATTATTCAAAATAGGTGTATCCTTTCTATTTATATGCTAGATTAATTCTAGAGTGTTCGATGCCACTCGTCAATCTTAATACATAACCTGTAAACATTCACGTCATTTATTTAGTAGATCATATGATATTTAACGCATCATTTGAGCAACATGCATCATAGGAGGAAGTTAATGAACATAAAACACAACATAACACGAAAAGGGCTTTTTGCGCTTATGATTGCCCTGAGCATTTCAATCAGTTCAAGTTTATTTGCAACACCAACTTATGGTGCTGTCATAGACGGAGAACCCCTTGAACAATCGCTTATTACACTAAAGGGGGTCTATGATGATTATATAACAAGTGACGATGTATCTTATGACACTTACCGCAGTTTTTTTACCGATGTTGAAGATACTGCTGATGCCTTTTTCGAGCAAGTCATCCATGACCGCGATTTACTCGTTAATGTTACGGATGTACTCCTGCGCGAAAAGGAAAGGCTCACTGCTGACCTCGAAACATATAGTGCGGTTCTTGACCAGTACGGCAAACAAAAGAAGATGTATGACAAAGTGATTGATGATATTATGAGTGCTTCGACAACAAGTATGGAGGAGAACTGGACACTATATGAAAGCACACAGTCTGCACTTTCCCACTTCACTCTAAAAAAAGATCCAAACGGTTATTATTATTTATATGACAATACAAAGTCAAATGATCCGCTCTGTGCTGTAACCAATAAAGCTGGATATTCCAGCTATGTATATAAAAGAAAAAACACAGGTTCCATTATGATCAGCTTTTCAGAAAACGGCATTTATAAGGGTCCTGTAAATAATTCGATGAAATATGATGGCGAGGGCACACTCTACAAAAATTCTGGAATTATCAATAAGGGCACTTGGGAAGATGGACACTTAAGTGGTACCGCCTACATTTATGATACTAAAACAGGTACAAGCAACACTGCACAATTTGTCAGCGGTGAGCGTCACGGTATGACAATATTCCAAGATGAAGAGACCGATGATATTTATACGCGCATTTATCAGCATAATCTGCTTGAAGGTGCTTCGTATACAAAGTTTACTAATAGTGAAAATTCTATAGATATGTTGACCTACCACACTGGTGGCGTGGAACTTCCAATACGTGTGACAGTGTATGAAGACGGAAGTTACAACATACGTATTTACAACAACGAGGACCCTCTGGTTATCTATCATTCAGATACGCTCAGCAGAACCTTTATTGGTCAAACTGAAAACAACTTACTTAGTGGATTTGGTTATGGACTGATTGAAGACATTGAGTACATTGGCTCTTTTAGCAGATTTAATATTCTAGGTGACGGAACCTATTATCATGTAGATGATACTGAAAGTGTTTTCGAGAATACTGTTTCGCAAATCATTGATGAAAAGACCGACGATGATATGCAGGATGCCCAAAAGATCAAAATCATCCATGATTATCTTGTCAGTTCAATCCTCTACCACCACCCAGGTGCCGCTGTAGAAGACCACCCGGGGTATACCCATACTGCATATGGTGCTATTGTTTATAAACGTGCAGTTTGTGATGGTTATGCACAAGCCTTCAAGGCTTTTCTTGACCGATTCGGTATTGAGAATGAAATTGTATTTGGAAAAACAATCAATGCCGATGGCGTTTTTAGTGCAACAAATAACCACGCTTGGAATATTGTCAAAATAGGTGATAAATATCTCCACTTTGACCTAACATGGAATGACCCAACCTACTCAAGTAGAATTCGTCATGACTACTACATGATGGATTCTGAAACTATGCGTAAGGATCACAAGTGGGATGAAGAGGCTTATGCAGTCTATCTTGAAGAATAATTCACTGACATGCTGGTCCATAATAATGAAAATGAACGTTCAGTTTTAAGAACAACTTAAGCGCTTAACAAGGGCTGTGAATCCAACGCATACGTTGGTTATTCACAGTCCTTAATTTTTGGCTTATTTAGCTTTTTATTCAAGTTTAACTAAAAGCATTATGAGCGCTCTCCCCCGCCCCATACTTAGTTCAAACCATTACATAGCATATATGACCGCAAGACTGTACCCACTGTCTTGTCCGTCTGAATTTTCTGCGTATATGCAATTTGTATTTTTTTTGCTTGAAACTATTGCAAATAGTGCAGATTCATGGTAATATTTATCTTGTCGTTAAGACAAAAACCACTTGCCGAAGTGGTGGAACTGGCAGACGCGCTGGACTCAAAATCCAGAGCTCTTCGGAGCGTGCGGGTTCGATTCCCGCCTTCGGCACCATGAAACCCTCACGAGAAATCGTGAGGGTTTTACTTTTTTGATCTTTTACTTTAATGAAACTTAATCTGTGAAAGCTGGATAAATCTGTTTACGCACTCCACGTGTGTGGACTACTGATGACTGCTAATTCACCTTAAACTTGTAATGAATCTCAAGTGTTTCATCCTCGTGTACCACGATTCTATCGACAAATCGATTGATGGTATCACGAGTGATTTCTTCAAACGTCAGGAACTTTTCTAAGTCAGCAAGGAGTCTTTCAAATGACTCTACCGACTGCTCAACAGTCTTGGCATTCTTCATCTGCATCATCTGTCTCTCAATATCGACCATCTGCCCATCCAAGACTTCAGAAGCCAGATCGTATTCCAGTTTGGTTATTTCACCACCGGTATACTTGAGAATCAAATTACCCTTGTCCTTCTTGAACTTCTGCTTCTTCTTTTCATAAGATTTCTCCAGACGTTCACGTTCCTTCGCTTGCTTTACCACTTTCGATTCATGTTTTTTATAGATAACTTCTTTGTTCTTCATGCTAGAGGCATACTCTTTCAGATCAGCCTTTAAAACGTCCAAAAGATCAATTTCCTTGGCTTTATGCTTGCTGCAATACTTTGTACCCTGTTTCTTGTAAGTGCCACAGAAATAAGCCTTACTGGGTTTCACGTACCAAAGCTTCTTACCGCAATCAGCACAGTAAATCTTATCGGAAAGCAAATGCCTCTTCGGTGTCGCTCTCTTGATGCTCTTGCGACTTCTCTTCTTAAGCATCTCCTGAACACAGTAATAATCTACTTTAGTGATTATCGCTTCATGTGTTCCTTCGACAACAATTGTCTCTTCGCTCTTCCTTCTGCCCTTGATTGTGATATCTTTCGTCGTTTCTTTTCCCTGTTCAAGGTCACCGATATAATGCCTGTTCTTCAGAATCAGCATCACTGTAGATCCATGCCATACAACACCAGCATTCTTCTTGCCTTTCAGCATAGCTGGTGTCGGAATCCCATCTTCAGTTAATCGTCTAGCAATGAATTCTGTTCCATACCCATCAATGTACGTCTTATAAATCCGTCGGACGACATTCGGAGTTTCATCGTCTCTGATTACAAGTTTCCCATCGTTTAAGTTATAGCCAAAAGGGGCCTCTCCACGAGTATACCGACCGCTTCGTGCCTTTTCTTTCAGCCCCGACTTGATCCGCTTGCTGGTTCTTCTAGACTCATCTTCATAGAGCCATGCAAACAGACCGTACTTTGACAGGTCATTTCCTAATGTGTTGGCAGCTCCATCCAAAGTTACAATATGAAGATCATTCGTTAAAATAATATTCTTTAGTTCCTATGATAGAGCAATGTTTCTCACTAGCCTAGAGAGTTCCTTCGCAATAATCACATCAAACTTCTTTGCCTTGGCATCTTCTATAAGCTTTTTAAAGCCCGGCCTCATATCATGAGTGCCTGTCATTTTATCCGTATAGACTTCATGCAAAGTCCATCCATGATCAATGATGTATTTGATAAGCATGGATTCTTGATGTTCAAGAGACATTGCTTGAACTTCTTTAGTCGTGGAAACCCTCGTCATAACTGCACATTTCATTCAACCACCTCGCTCTCGCAAGGTGTGATGGTTGTAACTTCATTATACCCAGTATCTTTCTTCCCTACAATTAGTTCATCTAATTGACTTATAATATATCCTTCGTACAATTCATCAAAGCCGGTTGATTGATCAAAGATTCTAATAATCTTCATAAGATCATCTCCCTTCTTTTTGAGTTGTATAAAGCATTTTATGGATTTCTGATGGAATTGCAAATAATCGCATCAGTTTATTTCAAGTAATTATAGATAACCACATCAATACGGTTATGACCGAGATCTTTGGACAACTCTTTTAAGACGGAACTGTCATACCCTCTATAATCCTTTGCATCAAACCCCTTTTCCCTTACCAATTCATCATACCTGTTCTTGGCGTATTCTCGTCTAAATGCGTGATTGTCAATTTTCTTGGTGTATTTATCAAAGAGCGGTTTCCCCGCTTCTCTGTTTCTAACGATTTTCTTGATATCATTTTGATATTCTTTCAATATGGTGGCATGACGTTCTTTTCCACCCTTTTCTATCAGAAAGACTTCGACCGGTAATCCATCTTTCCATATTACTCGCTCTGATTCAGCCACAAGCACACTCTGTCTTCTACAGCCTGTCGCTTTGGCAAAAATGATCTGATCTCGATAATTGTCAGGACTGTATTTCTTGTCATGTTCCTTTGGTTCTCTGCTTCTCTTGATGTCCTTGTATGATCGCTCTTTGATACCGGCATCTTTCTTTGTGATGTGGAAGTTGTAGAGCTTGTTAAGAGCAGCCATGTCTTTGCTGATGGTATGAGATGACTTTCCATCGTCTTGCCGGTATTTCAAGTACTCAATAACATGCTCCTCTTTAATCTGCTCTACATCCTTGATCTCTTTGTAGTTGCTTCGGATGTACCGAATGAACTCAATAGACGTTTGCTTGTAGGCATCATAAGTCAGATGACTATGAATCCCTTTAGCTAATATCTCATATTCCGCCTAACTAAAATTTCCAAATAGATATTTTAAAATCAAAAAGGAGATTAATGATTTATGTCGAATTCATCACTATTAGAAGAAAAGAAGCTGAGCTGATGAACCTCGATTTTAGTCAAATTAAATCTCATTTTGATGGTAAAGCCGGATTAATTGCTGGCCTGTGCCAAGAAGTTAATCTTCATACTATCATAGATGAACATCTGTCAAAGAAAGCAGGTAGACCAACAGATTATCCATACAGCTCCTTAGCCCAAATGATGCTGATCAATATAGCTGATGACCATCATCCATTGTCGCGACTGGATGAGTACTTCGAAAATGTAGACTTAGAATCATTGCTTGGGCACTCCATAAATTTGAGCAAACTCAATGATGATCGCTTTGGTAGCTTTCTAGATGCGATGTATGACGCAGGTTGTGAACAAATTTATTCAGATATTGCATTTAGTGCATTTAAGCGCTATGGCATAAAAATCAGCAACATGAACTTCGATACAACTTCTAAAGTGATGTGGGGTGAGTATCAGACGCAAGATGGTACTGAAGGGCTTGTTGAAATAACGTTCGGTTATTCAAAACAAAAACGTTTTGACAAGAAACAAGTTAAGTTTTCCCTTGGAACAACAAAAGGCATCTGTCTTGAGGGTCAAGTTCTTTCTGGAAATCTTGATGACAAAACATACAATATCCAGAATATAGAGCGTGCAAAAAAGATCAAAGAGCGCTTCAATCCTGAAGGTGAAGACTTTTTTTACATTGCAGATAGTGCAGCTTTTACAAAGGAGTGCTTAGAGAAGGCTCAGGCTCTTTCTGTTGATATCATTACACGAATGACTGACAATCTTGTTGCTGTTAAAGGAGCATTTGAGTATGTTCTCGGTCATATGGATACGCTTGAAACCGTTGAAATTGAAACAGCAAGGAAAGATCCGTCACTCTATCGTGTTCACGAATCCACATGCAGATATCATGATATACCCCTTAAAATGGTCACTTGTTATTCAGAACAACTAAGACCTCAGAAAGAACGTACTCTAAAAAAGAGCGTTCTCAAAGAGTATTCAAATTTGGAGAAGCAATCAAGCGCGCTTGCTAAGCGAAGTTTTGCATGCGAAGAAGATGCTGAACTTGAAATAGCTAGTCTTGAGAAAAAAGAACTCTCTAAACTTAAATATCACAACGTCAGATTGTTTGTAGAAACAAAAGAGGTTCGCCGACGTGGACGTCCGAGTAAAGATCCCTCGAAGAATCAAACAAGCACACAGTTCTTTGTTATCATGGATATCGCCACAGATCAACAGCGCATCCAAAGACAGTTAAACAAAGAATGTTTGTTCACTGTAGCGTCTACGAAACTTACGATGTCTGGTGCAGATATCCTAAAGGAATATAAGACTCAAAGTGCTGTTGAAAGAAAGTTTCAATTCATGAAGTCAACACAGTTCATTGACTCATTTTACCTGGACTCACCAAAACGTATAGAGGCTCTAGGCTATTTGCTGTTACTTCTCATGCTGCTCTTAAGTGTGGCTGAATATGTTGTTCGCCGTGAGCTGGAACGTGAGAAAAAAACAATTATTGGACCTGGTAAAAAGATTGGTACTGTAACAAAGTTTGTGTAAAATTATAAAATCTTCCACGAAAGTAGTTAGTGTTATAAACTAGACTACAGAGTGGAGGATTTTTTTATGAGTCGAAAGAAGAAAAACAACAAGATATCAGAACTGACAGAAACCCTGATGCTGGACAAGAATATCACCGATGTAGCAGACCTACAGAGTGTTCTGAAGGAAATGCTTAAGTCTGGTGTTGAGAAGCTACTCGAAGCAGAGCTGGACGATGAGCTTGGTTACGAACGTTACGATCGCCAGAATGAAAAGACAAACTACAGAAACGGGAAATCAACGAAGCGTGTTAAGACTGATCTTGGTGAAGTTGATCTTGAGATCCCAAGAGACCGCAATGGCGAGTTTGATCCGCAAATTGTGCCAAAACACTCAAGTGATATTTCGGCTATTGAAGACAAAGTAATCTCGATGTATGGCAAAGGTATGTCTCAAAGAGATATCTCTGAGCACATAGAAGATCTATACGGCATGCCACTCTCAGCGCAGTCAATTTCACGTATGACTGATAAAATCATCCCTCATATTGAGGAGTGGCAACACAGACCACTTGAAACTGAGTACCCTTTTGTCTTTATGGATGCGATTCACTATAAGGTAAAGCAGAATAATCGCATTGTATCTAAAGCGGCTTATGTTGTTGTGGGCATAAATACAGATGGAATGAAAGACGTTCTAGGTATCTGGATAGGTGAAAATGAGACAAGCAAGTTCTGGTTAAAGGTTCTGACTGACTTGAAGAATCGTGGTGTTCAAAAGGTTACAATCTTTAGTGTTGACGGTCTGTCAGGCTTTGAACAAGCGATCAAAGCAACATATCCGGAGTCTATTGTACAGCGCTGCATCATTCATCAAATCCGCTCTTCAACACGATATGTCAGCTACAAGCATATAAAAGAACTTATGAAAGATCTTAAATCTGTCTATCAAGCACCGAATGAAGAATCAGGATATCAGATGCTCATGGGATTTGAAGAAAAATGGAGTTCACAGTATCCACGTTGTATAAAATCCTGGAAAGACAACTGGGGTGTTATATCACCATTTTTCGCATACTCAGCAAACATCAGAAAGATCATGTATACGACCAATATCATTGAAAATCTGAATAGACAGTATCGAAAAGTAACTAAGGGAAAACCAGTGTATCCAACCGATATGTCACTGATGAAGTCCCTTTACTTAGCAACTGAAAATGCAACAAAGAAGTGGTCCCAGCGCCAGCGAAACTGGGATCAGATAATAAACGAACTCTCGATTATCCATTCATAATCGAGAGTTCCTAAAAAGTTCATATTTACTGCTTTCGTGGCAGATTATTTACACAAAATTTGGGACAGTCTCAAAAGATTATGGATAGGCCCTCTATGATGGCTATTTATCGTGTGTTTTATTCTGTCGCAACAGCTTCTGTTATGATTGGTAACACCAGACAACGTGGTCTTAGCAAACCTTTTAAAGATAATGTTTCAACAATTCTTAGGTATTTAGGGATTCCTGAAGACATCTATTATCGTGGGCCCTGTTAAATTTTCAACTTCAAAAATTATTTGGATGATTTAACCTATTTAGCGGACTATGAGTAATATGCCTCTTTGGAGCTTCAATTCCTTCTTCAACCTGTATCAAACCGTTTTGATATAGTACTTTAATAAATGACTCTCCATTGTGTCAAGAAAAACCGAAAAAAAGAACGACATTTCTGTCGTTCCAAGTTTTAGACATTTTCTTCTATTAAACTACTACTTACTGTATCAAATATAGCTCCTAGTTAAACAATTCAGTTTGAACATTTATCATTGATACTGGTTGCTCAATGATTTTCTCAAATCTATACTTCATATATAATGCATTGAGATCACTATGAGTTGAAAATATCAGCTGGTACTCGTCAAGAAACTCATGTCTTATTAATTCTACAAATGAATGAATATTCAAAGCATCCATTTCTTGAACTGGGTCATCGATAGTTAAGAATTTTAGATTTTTTGAAATGTTATACGTTTTATTAATTGCAAGAGAGAAAGCTAAAGAAATTACTGCTAACTGGCCAGAGCTTAAAAGATGCATTGCGTCATGATCTGTACTGGGATCAGTTAAAAACCTTATTGAATCACTGTTTTCTTTCGTTGAGAGGAACACTCCCATACCTTGTTGGTAATTTTGTAATATTTTCGCAGTGTAAATATAAAACGGTAGTTTGATTTTATCTGCCATATCTTTCTTATGTATTTTTATTGTGTCACTATAAATCGTTTTAACTTTTTCTAAATTTGCTATTACCTTATTTAATTTCTTTCTTCTCTCAACATATATATCTAATAGTGAAGTTTGCTTTTGTACGAATGAATACTCAATGTATTTTTTCTTTGCATCAAGTTGAGATATTTCAAACTTGTTGAATTTATCCTCTTGAGAATCAAAGTACTTCTCATAATAATTATCAATATCATTAGTTTTTTCATGATCATATTTATACCGTTCCTTTGATTTTTCTAAATATGACTTTAATAACTTTGACTGCTTCTCTACCTTATTCATTGCAATTCTTTCATCCTGATATTTTATGATGAAAGAACTCAATTCTTCTTTTGAGACTAACTGTTCTAATTCTTTAATATCAGCATCAAAAGAAATATGATATAACTCTTTAACTCTTTCAAATACCTCTGCTGACACATTTATTTTACCCTCAATTTGATTTTTAGCTTTTTTCAAACTTTCCATCAAATCATCATTATTCTTCGGTTTCTGCCAAATAATACTTTCTTCTGAAATAATGCTTTTTAGATAATCAAAATCGAATTTAACACCTTGGTTTAATTCTAAAAATTCAATAATCTCTGTATCAATTTTTTCATTTTGTTCCAAGTACTCATTCATAAAGTCGGTAATCGGGACAATAAAATCATCTTTTATCTTTGACTCATAACCGATTAATCTATCAGTTTGGCTACTAGAAAGTTTATTTAATGCCTCTTCTCTTTTGTTAAAATTAACTACTAATTCTTCGAATGTTCCCCATTGTACACCACAATATGGACACGTAGCATCATTTATAATATTACTAGCATTCTTTACAAGCTCTTCATTAATGCTATTTCTTAAGCGTATAATTTCCTTTATCGATAAGTCAATTTCATTAGTTGTAGAGATAAGTTGTTTCCGATTCTCAATCAATGTTAAATATGCATCGTTCATTTCAGGCCTTAATTCTAATACAAATTCTTTCATCGCTTTTAATTGCGTGTTGAAGTCCTTTATTTTTAAGAATTTCTCATACTTAGAATATATTTCATTAATTCTTTTATATTCCTCATACTTCAAAATGCACTTTTGCAGTATAAAAGCCTTCAATTTGCTGTCATCATTTAATAATTCTCTTTCCATTTTAAATGACTCGTAATTACTCTTTTCTAGTAATTCTTGTAAAATATAGTACTCAATTAAGTTATTGTTCTTCATTTTGCTACTCAACTGATCAATTTTTTGCTTTTTTGCATTTTCATCAGGCGAAAATGTACTTATAAATCTCGACAATTTATCTAATTCAATGTAATACTCTTCCTTTAACTTATTACAATCATTCAATTCAACATTTTGGAATAGATCGCTTCTATCTAATCCAAAATCCTTATCTAAAAAGTTTTTGGTATACTCTACCTCATTTACCTGTTTTGAATTCTTAGTATTATCTATCTTAACATCAAGTTTTGATTCAATGTCCTTTAACTTTGATAATTTTAAAGAAATTTCTGCTAATTTCTCTTCATAATCAGAAGTGTGGAATAAGAAGCTAAGAGTATCTTTTCTCTCCTTTTCGGATTTTTTGAGAAAGAAGGTAGTTTCCTCTTGTTGTAAATAATTAAATAGATTATACACTTCATCAATTTTGAATCCGCCTGATTTGAATTCGAAGAACTCATCAATATCTTCTTGTTTAATTGCATTATCTTTGTATGGAACAAAAGTATCATTATCAAAATTTTCAGGCTGATCTCTATAAGTGCTTAATAGCTTGAAATCACATGGTTTGTATTTTCGACCTCTCCCATTGACTCTTCCGTCATTGTCCTTTGACAAGAATTTCGTAATAATGAGATTTTCACTTTCTACTCCATTTTCTTTTTCAAGCCATACTTTCACTACAACATCTTCATTAGTAGTATTTTGATAAAATGGTTTCTTATAATCACTCGTATCTTTTGTAACCGACCCTTTTTGTAATGTTCTATTCATTTTTCCAGTTAAACACAATTCCAAAACGTCAAAGATTGTTGTTTTCCCAAAGCCATTAGGTCCAATTAATAACGATGTCTGGTTACCAAAGTCAATTATTTTCTTCTCTCTAATTCCCTTAAAATTTTTTATGTAGATTTTCTTTATTCTCATGATTTCACCTCATCAAAATGATTTAAGAAGCTTGTCAATATCTCCTCATCACTTTCTTCAGATAAGAATGCTGATTCAAGTTCTTCAAAATATTCATCTAGGTCATTCTCAATACAACTCTCTTCAAATGTTTGTATAGACTTATTAATGGTAGTCAGCTTATTTTCTGTGATGTTATCATTTATTTTTTCCATTAATGCTTTAAATTTATCCGTCTTACTCTTAAATACAAGAAAGGGTACTTTCACTATTAACTGCATAGCTATAAAGAATTCTTCATCAGTAAAATAATTTTCCTGAAACCCTTCCATTCTCTTGTCACTCAATAGTATTTCGTGAATTTGATCATCAACACTTCCATCACTTTTAATATTTTTTATACTATCGTTTGAGTATAAAATCACATATTTCCGAAAAAAATATTCGTCTTCTTCTATAGTAAATATTAAATTCCTATACTTTTTATTGAATTCCTCAATGTTATTTACCTCAATACAAACTAATAAAGAAGTGTTCTTCTTAATATCATTTTTTTCAATTTTTAAGTCTTCAAATGCTTTAATAACATTAACTGTTTTATCACATTCAAAAAAGTTAGTAATCTCATTTTCATCATATCGAGCTGTTAAAAAATATTCTTGACCATCTTTCTCTGAAAACAGGATATCTTCTTTCAGCTCTTCTACTCTATATTCGTTCTCTTCATAAATCTTCTTAAGTAATCCTAACATCCTCTTCACCCTTCATTTAATTTTTCAACAGCCCGCTCCAAAGTAATAAACTCCATATCAGGATTAATGAATCGATCCTTTTCAGTAGCCAATCCCTTCCAACTATTCTCTAGATCAGAATTATCTACTGTGTTTTCAATAATACTCCCAAAACGTACTTCATCAATTTGTCCATTAATTAAATAACTTCTATCGAAAATCTCATTTGAGATTCCACTATTAGAGATAATATTAGAAATAACTGATTTCACAATCATAGGTTTTCTATTAATTAGAGTAAGTAAGTATCCTCCCTCTTCTTTATAACCAATATAATCTACTATGAATTCAGATTCTGTTACATATAGCAAGCAATGGTAGAAGATGTCTTTTAAATTGTCCAGCTTACATAAATTCGTAACATCTTTCATAGTATCAATATTTCCAACTGTATTTTCATTTGGATTTATATCTTTAAGAAACTGAACGAATTTATCATCATCTAATCTATATAATTCGTCTACTATTGTTATTATTTTTTCTTCTTGAGAACAGTTATAAGGTATACCACTTTCATTTAACTCACCAACAAATATATTCCATGACTCTGCAAATCTCTCACGAATAAACTCGATGTTAGATCTCTTGTATTCTTCAGTGTCAGTGATAATTCTATAAATATCACTAAACTTAAGTACTGGATATGATCCTTCACCTAAAATATGCTTTCTCCTAATTTCAATATCCAAGGCATTAACAAGTGCAAAAAAAATATTTCTATGTTGTCCTTCGGCATCCTTGAAGATATGCTTAACTG
Source organism: uncultured Acidaminobacter sp. (assembly GCA_963676345.2). Lineage (GTDB taxonomy): Bacteria > Bacillota > Clostridia > Peptostreptococcales > Acidaminobacteraceae. Next base: position 497,323 of record CAXXTS010000005.1, on the reverse strand, counting down.
AATTCAAGATTTTTTTGATTTCAGCTTCACAAAATTTCATTAACTTATTGCTACTACTAGATAGTTCACAATAACTATTATTATCTGGATAAATGTACAATTTAATATTATTAAGATTCTCTATGTACTTAGATCTCTTATGTAATTTCTCAAATTCTTCTTTAGACAAACCAAATCCAAGAGTATCGGTAATAGTATGTAGATACCTTGAATCCTCATCTACTTCCAGTGGCATCGCATTCCCATTTTCATCAAAGTCATGAATTTGAAATCCTTTTGTCACTCTAACTCTTTTACCATCCTTTATTTCATAATCTAAGATCCCAAGTACATCTGCATAATCATTCGGATATTTCGCATTTTTATATGCTTTTACCTGATGTCTTGAAATAACTTTTTCTCCATTTTTAATATCAATATCTTCAGCAGATTCATATTCTATAATCCAATCACTTAAATCATTATCTTTTTCGATTAATTCATTTATTTTCTGTAGCCCAATTAAAAGACCGACTTTGCCTTGATGTAAATACCCACTCCAACTTCCAGTTGCATTTCTATCATCCAAGATATCACCTCCAACTTTTTCTAGTATTGCCTATTTATACTGTAGTGCATATTAATAATATACCTACGCAACAATTTCCATCATCAATTAACATATAATTCCTTTTAATTGTAACACTCTGTAATTTTATGTTCAACTTTACATGCATATAAAAGGACCAATAAGATATAACTCTTAATGGCCCTTCATATTTTGATTACCTACAACACACCACACCTACTGCTTCAACACTAGCAGTGAGCAGCACTCCACATATGTGACGTAGCAGATCAATGTGTAAAATACGTTTGTTAAAATCGGATGGGTTTATAACTAACACCCCTGTTAATTATACAGCATTCTTAGAGCTCACACTTACTATTTATTGAAGCTGTGTTTAACATATTATTACAGTCTTTCCGGAAAACTAAAGTCTGTATTAACCTATTACTATCGACTCTTGTTCTAACGTCCCACCTAATCTTAATATTTCTTCTAGCTGTTCTATATACTCAATATAATTGCCCGATTGAATAGCTTGCTCAATTTTACTTCTATACGATTCATTAAACGTTTTTAAACTATCCTCATAACGTATAAGAATATCCGTGTCCATAAAATACGGATGAAATTCTATACCCGTTTCTCTTTTCATATGTTCTAATATTCGAAATCCTCCAAGGTCAATATCTCCCCAATGCTTGAATTCTAAATCAGGTTTTATCGCATGAATACTTTTTAGTAGCTCACATCGATAGGAATTCATAAAACCACCTAAGTACACAATCAATTCATTCTTGGATGAGTACTCTTCAAAACTGGTTAGGTTTTCGATGGTGATGAGATTGTCAACACTATTCAAATCAAAACTAAGTGTATCCAAGTATTTTGTACTCAACCCAATACTACCATCAAGTTTTTGAAGATCGACAACTTGATTATTAATAGATATCTGACCGCATCCTTTCATAAATACATGACCTGGATTTGATAACACATTATAATGTGCTAACACTTCATTATCAGAAACGAACTCCAATTTTGGTTCAAACTTTCTTAAGATAGCTATGAGTTTTCCTTTTATCTCCTCCAGACGTTTCGAATCATTGAAAAGTTGTATGCTTAAACGTCGTATAGCTATTTCCTCATTTTGTTGAATGACACCTATGACACCGTCCATAACTTCTTTAATACTTTTAGGAGCGCTAATATCAAAATACGGTTTGAGGCTTCTGTTTTCATTAAGACAATCGTTAATATGCGTCAGATATTCATCCAAATTGTTATTATAATTTTTGTAAGACGAAAAAATTTTCTTACTTTCATTAACATAGTCTTTCTTAGGTGTACGCTTTAGCGTTCGATAAATTTCATCAATGCGATCGAAATTTAATGTTACACCATGGATATGACCTTTTCTGTATTTTTCAGCAAACTCTACTTTTAAAAAATCCTTCTGTTCTAACTCTAAGACTGCATCATAAATAGCTTTATTCTTTGCATAATCATCGCTATGATAGTCCTTAACAATTTGCTTTTCACTGAAATTCAACTTTGTTTTTGAACCTTTCTGACTTTCAGACATGTAATGCTTACTATTTTCCAATTTATCAATTAGAATACTCAGTATTTTCGACTGCCAACTCATAAGCTGCACCTATCTTCCTATCATTTCTAATGTTTATATCAACAAATATCCCATCTTCTTCATTAGATACTTCGATCACTGTATCAACATAATCAATAATTGTCTGGGCATTTGCTGTTGGTACTACAATTATTGGCTGAATGGCTAACTCATTCATGAATTGCATCATACTTGCAGTGCGTGTTGCATCCATGTTATTAAACGCTTCATCCAATAGAACAAGTCCAGCAGATGTTCTCACCGAGTTCTGATATAACTGATTAATGGACGCAGCTATTGTAACATAGTACGGAACCTGATGTTCCCCACCACTATTGTAGTCAATCGCCTGGCTTAATAAGAAAGTTTCATCACCTTCAATTCGTTCAATATCAAAATCAAGGTATGTTCTATAGTCTGAAAGTTCTTTAAATTCTTCGTCTGATTCATTATCTTCTGACAGAAGCTTTGCATATAAATCATCCATTGCTCTTTTATGTTCTTCTTCAAAATCACCCATCAATAGAGGTGCACCATCTATATTGCTATATGCTTGAATCATTCTGTAAAAATGTGCATATTCCTCTCTTTTATCCATTCGGTATTGATAAATTGACTTTCCAAAAGTAATATTTCCTAAAATTTTATTCAGTCGCTTAAATGTATCATTTGCAACATCTATATACTCATACAACTTTGATAAGAAATCTGATCTAAAGACCTCATCAGTTTCAGTTTGAAGCTGCTTAAAATCATCCTCATAATTCACGATGTCTGTCTTCTCAAGTCTATATAATTCATCAATAAACTTTCTTAAATGATTAGATCCGTATTCTGAGTCAAAATCATAATCAGTAATGAACTGTTTTTGTAAACGCTCAAGCGATTCTTCAGTGTTCTCAAGTCGCCTCTTAATTTTAAGTTCATTATTTTTTTCCCTATTAAGGATCGAATTTAGTGTATTATTAACGATATCTTCTGTGTAAGCTTGCTTAACAAGGTTAAACATACCATCGTTTTTCTTTGAGTGTTCATCCAACTTAATTTTTAATTCTTCTATTTCAATCATCTTAGTTGAGGCAGTTTCTTCAACTTTCCCTTTGTACGTTAGCTTATCCTCAACTTCTTTGTTCTTAGTCAGCATCATTCCTTTCTTCAACTGAATTTTGTTTTCCAACTTTTCAATTGCAAACTGTTGTTCCATGAATGATGTTGTATCAACTTCATCTTTTGCATCAGCCAATGTGTTAATATTTGAGGTTAGTTCGTTAACCTTACCAAAGCTTTCATGAGTTTCTACAAGAGGATTGATCTTATTACTTTTTATTAAGTCAATGATTTTATTTTCTACATCAATCCTATTGCTCGTGTTTCTAGCTAAGTCACTAAGATCTTTTTTCCTGTTCTCATAAAGCTCTTTTTGAACTTTGAATGCTTTCTGACCAATATAAGGTATTTCATATCTTTTGGGATTCATGTTCCTAGTTGTGAAATTCCGATAGATCATACATGAATCAGTAATACTTACTTTATGGTTTTCAAGTTCAGTTAAGTTTTCTGCTTTCATGACTTTGTTCAATAGCAAATTCATATATTTCCGAACATCAGAACTTTTGCATTCGACTTCTTCAGCTAAACTGCCTTGCTTAACCTCAGCCTCTTCTCCTAATGCTCTCACATTTACGATACCCACACTATGGATTTTCTCTTTATCTTTCATAGTTTCATAAATAAACTTAGCATCTTCATAAAACTCAGCTGGTACAATGACATCAAACTTCTGTGTATTCAAGTATCCCTCAATCGCATTACGCCATCGATCATTCTTAATTTCTATTAGTTCACATACAGCATTTATACTAATTTCTTTATCATACTTTCTCTTCAACTCAAGCTTAATAAGCTCTACAAGTTTCCTCGTACTCCATGGATAATCCACTTTCTTTGAATCAATTAATTTAAGTTTTTCTGAACATCTTTTTATTTCAGTTCTAATCCCATTTAATTCAACATTTTTCTTGGCAATTGATTCCCTTATTTTTTCATCCAGTTCATTATATTTATTCGTTACCCTTGATGCTAATAATGCGAATTCTTTGTGAGTCACCGATTGTTCACTATCACAAATCGCATCATAAAAATGTTTGAATTCTTTAATTTCTTTCGGATTAGTATTTTCGATTAAAAACTTCAGGATTTGTAGTTCATGCTCTTTCAAATTAGAATACTGACTTAGTATTAATCTATGTCTCTGTAATTGAACTTTACATTCGTCAAGCATATTTTTCAATTTATCATATGCTTTCTTATCCTTGTTGTTATCCAACTCGGAGTTGAGAACATCCATTCTTACCTGAAGAATGCTTGCCTCTCCTTCCAGAATTGCGATTTCTTTTTTTAAGGTTTCAATTTCTATCAAGACATCTTTTTGCTGTTGCTGATGTTTCTTAAGCTCATTTTCCTTTAAATCTTTCATTGCCATAGTCTTAAGTATCAAGGACTTTTCTATTTCTGCATTAAAACTGCTTATTTCTTCACCTTGATCGACTATCTTCACTAATTGATTAATCTTTGTTTTTGTTCTTGTAATTAAGGTGTTTAACTCCTTTAACTCCCTAACATTTCGCTTTAAATGATCGACATTAAGTTCTTTCTGTTCTAGCAGAAAGGAGTATATGAACTTTCTTACTGAATCAATATCCTTACAAGCCAAGGCCTTAGCAAGCGTATTTGAGTATCTACTGTCATTTACACCCAATACAAATCTAAACATAGTCCCGGCTTCGTTCTTTCTATTACTCCAATCCGATCCATCACATTGCTCAACAAAACGAACTACATTGCCAGCATCTAGAACATCACCCTCGTTGAAGTAATCCAGCTCGTCAATTGCTGAGTCATTAATGTAGTAAAAAACTTCATCAAGGCTATCAACTTCATTTTTTGAGTCAAAAGCTGCCCCAAGTAATAACGAAGACTCATTTTCTGTATCATAGAATTCTAAAACAACATGTGAAGATACATAACCTGTTCTTTCATATGTTTTATCCTTTTTCGAAGTCCGGCAACGGACATAACCTTTTAAGTCTCGCTTATTCTTTTCAGATGCTGCTGTATTAAACTTACTAGTGCCTGCTGTAAGTAAGTACATTATCGCATCAAGAAGCGTTGATTTGCCTGAGCCGTTTTCACCAATCACCAAAACAATTCCATTAACATCAATTACTTCATAAATAAATCTATGCCAATTAATTAAAAGTATTCTTTTAAGAATCTTCATTTCCGTCACTCCGTTTCCCAATGTATGCATCGATCAATTTTGATACTTCTCGAATATCAGTTGCTGGTAATGCTTTTAAGATACTAGGATATATCAAAACTCTTTCTGAGTTTGAAATTCTAACATCTTCAATTATTCGAAATCTTTTGAGGGTTCTCAATCCATCTTCAAATTTAGTTTTATCCATCATTTGTCCATCTGCCCAAAAAGACTTAATCTCGTTATGAACATCTTCCATTGACACTGATATATCTCCCCCAAGAGAAATTTCTTGTGACAGTCTATGATAAATAATCCTGAAAACTGCAAGTAGAATACTTTCGATTTTTTTCAATTGATATCGATTAAAATCTCTGCTGTTAGTAAGCTGTGCAACTCCATAGACTTCATCAACATCCAATTGCCAATCGATTACATCGAAATATTTCTCAATATCATGTCTTTTCCTTAAGATGAAATAGTAATCTTCTTTATCTTGCTTTCTATCCCTACATATGAATGTATATGAAAGTAATTTATTAGCGATTCTAGAAAAATCGCTTTTCATTCTTTCGTTGTAGCTTTCATCAAAAAATGTCATTTTTGTCCTCGCTTCCTTATTGAGAAGTCTGTTATATCGTACATCCCGTTTATTACTCTTCCTTTGTTTCGAGTTAGATCGTAATTAATTGATTTATCTTTGGAATAAGCTTTTGCTAATACCACTCTTTTAAAATCATCGATGGATTCTAGTTTCATACTTGAAGCACTAATAACTTCATTATCGTTCAGCAGCGCTTGGATTTCATTATTAATTTGATCAACACTAATGACTCTATTTTTCTTCTTCCGATTACGTTCTCTTAGTTCCCTAATTCTTTCTGGAGTTCGTCGTTTTAACACAACTTTCTCTTTTATTTCCTTCGTTTTACTACGTTTAATCGGATACAACGATTTCTCATCAATTCCATGCTGCCTAAATAATCTGTGAGATCCATTAACAATTTGATTATACTCAACAGATTTGTCTGATGATTCATAATATTGCAGCTGGAATTTAATCATCTTTTGTAAATCACCTTCAATATTTGCTCTGTTTTCAATTTTGAACTTAATCCTCTTAATTGCAGCTCTCATATATTGTGAGTTTCTTTGGTCAATTTCATCAATTAAGTAATGCATATTTGCAAATGCATTATTAACGTACACTAAACATGATTGCAAAAACTCTTTTGCATCAAGCCTATTTTCAAAGTTTCCATCGACAACATCTTCATGTGAAGCGTTATCAAGATACAAGTCATCACAAAGTAAGTCCTCAACTTTGAATTGTATTGAAGATCGATATCTACTAACATGGTCAGACGTTTTTAGACGCCTATATGCATTGTCAAAAACTTCATGTTTGTACTGACGTATGAGAATTTTGAGAACGTTTTTCACTTCAGTTTCTTTCATAGTTTTTTCAGTATATTGTTTAATATTTGAATTAAGTGATTTAAGGTTTGTAATTAATTCTTGTGTTAGGTTATATACTTCTCGAACTACCTGATTAGGCTTCATCATTGTATTTCCTTTTAAAAGCATATGAATTACATGGATTTTATTCTCATATTCGACATCACTTTCATTTGCTAGTTTGGATAGAGTTTCGAATAAGACGAAAGCGTTATCTTTTAATGTAACCATTTCTATATATTCATGTGTTATTTCAATATCTATCCAGTTATAATCCTTTAACTTCCTTATCATATCTACAGCTTTTTCTCTTGATTCCTTATAGTCACAATCAATACCATAAGCTTGCGAATCGCTTCTGAAGTATTCTGCAAATGCAACAGTAATCACCTCACGTGAAATTCCATAAGACCATTCGTCTTGAGTCAATAGATAAACTATATTTATGCATTCTGTATAATCAATGCAATTTGGTGAAGATAGTATTGCAAAAAAATCCTTGTCGATTTTCTGATATAGGTTTAACTGTTCCATGTTTTAGCTTCCTCATTCATTTCAAATACTTCTTTAGAAATTGATTTTCGCAAACTCAGAGGTTCAATTACTTCAACATTAGACCCCATTCCCAATATCCACCTCTTAATCTCAGGTAATCCTGACATAGTACCCTTGAATACTATTGAAAAATCTTTTGGATTAGTCTCAATTCTCTGATTATAAGTCCAAACTCTTTCCTTAATATATAAAGACATTGGAAACTCAATCTTTAGCACAATTTCAATTTCTTCACTTCCACTAATTCCAAAGTGGTTGGTTACCTTACATTTCTCCTTCTGGACAACAGCACTTTCGAATTTTTCTGATAGAAGCTTATAATCTGAAATTCGACAGTTTTTAAATGTTAATAGTTTATGCTTACGTTCACAATAAGCGCTCGTATACCAAAAGCCTTTTCTATATATTTTGCTATAGGGATGAATTACTCTTTTCGTAAGTCCTGAGCTTGCGGAGAAATATTCGATCTCCAACTTACAACTACTTGATATGGATTCCTTAATTATCCTTAGTTTTTCTTTTTCCTCATTAAAATCGACATTTGGAAGAGCATAATCAAAATATGATAAAATCTTCGAATCAGCTTTATTACCACAGTGAGAATATCCTGCAATTTTACTCAACACACTTTCTAATTCATATTCATTCTCATAAAAACTACTAATATGTTGATGATGTTCAATCATTCTCTTAATAGCTTCTAACTCTTTATCAGAGAATCTCTGAAACTCGTTCTTTTCATCATTATCTAGAATGTAGCCACCACCTTTACCTGGTTGAGAGATAATATTGAATCCAGCTTCAACTAAATCATCTTTATATTTCCTTATCATGCGTTCCTTCACACCAATTATCTCAGCAAGCTCGGATATTTTAATTTTTTGGTTTGAAAATAGTAGATTCAGCATCATTAGAATATTGCTTAATTTGCTCATTAATACCTCCAGAATTCTATTTCAACTAAAAAAATTATATCATCCTCATTTCCATTTACGGCACTATTTATGTCACATTTAGATTTTTGTAACCATTTTGTAACCATTAGAATGTAATTTTCCATGTTTTTATTTTAGATTGACTCTTCAACCTTCATAACAGTCCTGTGAGGGTTTGCCTGTCCCGCCTTCGGCACCAAATGAAACGAACTCATCTGATAAGATGGGTTCGTTTTATTTTTTGTCATATGGTAATGGATTAAACCCGCTAGAAAAGCCCGATGGTGTATATCCTCATGTTTCAAGCTTAACATAGAAAATATGTTGCAGTAATTAATCAAAATCAAACGCCTGCTGGGCCCCAGCTTCGATTCCCGCCTTCGGCACCAAAGTAATCCCAAGCCTTTAACGAGGTTTGGGATTTTTACTTTTTTGTCTTCTTTCAAGCGCTTCCTACGACGCTTTCCTACGAGACCGTTGAAAATCCTGATAATATGAAGCCTATCGTCTCAAAATAAATTTAAAAATATGAAATAGTTTATGATCATGATCAAACGTCTGCTTAAATAAATCGATTCATCATCTCATCAACTATCTGATCAACATTGCTATGATCAATGTTGTTTTCACTGCATATTTGAGCGATACGCTTCTTTGATGCACTGTCAAAGTCTTGAATTCCTTGAAGCATTCCCGCTCTTCTTCCAATTTTAAAGAGCATCTGATCCTCTTTAGACAATTCTAGAAACCAGCTTAATGCAGACAGCATTTTTTCCTTGTCATCTGGCAATTTCCCCTCAACCTCTGGAATGAGATTTAAAATGTGGTCACTCTTCACTGTGCTAGAAATCCCATTGAGTGATTCAATAAACCGATATAACTCTTTCACCATATCTGTATCATTCGTTCTAGTAAAAATACCCTCTTCATAATCTTTATATAGCTCTGATTCTTTTGTTACCGCCAGAGTGCGAATTCTTATAAAGTCTGGATTAATCTGATTCATGGCATCAGCTGTCTCTAAAGCGTTCTCTTGTGAGAACTCACGACCGCCAAGCCCTGGCATAAAATACTCCGACAGCTCAATGTCAGCTGCTTTCACCTTCTGACCTGCAATTATCTGCGTTTTTTTATCCACACCTTTGTTAACGCGTTTTAAAATTTGATTGGCCCCTGTTTCCATGCCTATATGAATTCGGTTAAGGCCCGCTTCTGACATACGCCATAAATCATAATCCGAAATTCGCGCAATTGTATGCGCCCGCCCATATGATGTAATCCGTTTGATTGTCGGGAACAATCTCCTTAAAAGACTTAGAATTTCAACCATGTCATCTGGCCTTACAACCATTGTATTGGCATCTTGCAAAAATACAGATTCCATTCCAGCACGATACCAATTCGATGCAATCTGATAAACACGGTTCTTATGTTCACCTAGTTCTTCATATAAAGTACATTGAACAATACCCTTTTCAACATCTGAACTGCCCGCCATTTTTGTCAAAGCATCTATAGTAAGTCGAAGCATTTCCAAATCTCTAATTACTGCACCTTTATCTCTAACACTAAAGGACTGTCCTTTATAAAGACTGCAGAACCTGCATTTGTTCCATGGACAATTTCGTGTCATGCGAAGCATTAGACTTGTTTGCTCACTTGGTGGTCGAATTGGTCCTGTCTCAAATCCCATATAATCAACATTATAGTTACGCATATAAAACCTCCGGAGAATTACTTTTGCTCATCACTGCACTATTGCCCTATTTAAGCCTTGAAGCCACTATTTTATAGCCCTCTCAAGTCGTAAACATATCAAATTATATAAAATAATTGCCGGGCTTCCTATTAAGGGAAGCCCGGCAATTCATTTCTTATTCAATTTCAATAATGGTTAAAAGTGCTTTCTTTAGTACTAATTTTTCCTCATCTGAAAACGGTTCTAAAAACTTATCGTTCATCTCTCTGACCACTGATTCCACGCCGTCTTTAATTTCCATAGATTTCTCTGTAGGAGAAACAATTATCAGCCTTCGATTATTTTGATCAATATGCCTATCAATCAGACCACTCTTCTGCATTCTATCAAGAAGCCCAGACACCGAAGATGCTTCAAGACTCAGAATTTCTCTTATTCTCGATGGACTTAAATCACCATATTGCCAAAGACAGTTTAAAACACCATACTGTGACGGCGTTACACCATATTCTGATAGTCGTTTGGAAAAATACTTAAATACAACATTTTGCGAAGCACCCAATAAAAAATTAATACATTCTCTAACTTCCATATATTCACCTCTTTTTTCTATTGACAGTATAACATAGTTCTGATAATATTTGAAATGAAAATAGTTCCTATTAAGAAATGTTTTGCAATCGTATTGTTCGGAGCGAGAGAAAAGGAAGGTATAAAATATGAATAGTGATTTTAAAGCAATTGTTGTTCGTGAAAAAGACGGTGAGGTTTCACATTCTATTGAAAGAATTACTACTGAAATGCTTTCAGAAGGTGATGTACTTATAAAAGTAGCATACTCATCAGTAAACTATAAAGATATGTTAGCAGTACAAACGAAAGGCGGCGTCATTCGAAACTATCCAATGATTCCCGGCATTGATTTGAGTGGTACTGTTGTTTCATCTGAAAACGGTAAATTTGAAGAAGGACAAAATGTTCTTGTAACTGGATTCCAAACTGGTATGACACATACTGGCGGTTATTCAGAGTATGTTCGAGTGCCTTCCGAGTGGGTTGTAGCATTGCCTGAAGGATTATCACCTCGTGATGCAATGGTCATCGGGACTGCTGGGTTTACAGCTGCCCTTTCTATTATGACACTTGAAGCAAATGGTATGTCCCCTGATAAGGATCAGGAAATTCTCGTTACAGGTGCCTCAGGTGGCGTTGGTAGTGTTGCAGTTCAACTTCTTAAAGAAAGTGGATATAAGAACGTTCACGCACTTGCAAGAGAAGAAAGTGAAATTGAAAAGCTTCTCTCAATCGGAGCAACGAGCGTTCTCCTATCTCGCGATATTCTACCAGAAAAACCAAAAGTACTAGACAAGCAAAAATTCCACTACGTTCTGGATGTTGTTGGTGGCGAAGTCGCTTCGGGCATACTGCCACAAATCTACTATGGTGGAAGCATGAGCATGTGTGGTAATGCTGGTGGCATTAAATTCAGCTCTACAGTTATGCCATTTATCCTTAGAGGTGTTAGCGTTCTTGGCGTTGACTCTGTAAATTTCCCAATTGAAAAGCGTGATGCAATCTGGACACGTTTTGCAAATGAATGGCACATCATGAGCCAAGCGCTTGTTACAGATGTTGTTATGGAAGAACTTGACCAAGTATTTGAGAACATCAAGGCTGGCACCCATACGGGACGACATGTTCTTAAAGTTCAATAGTCAAAATTGAAGATATAAACAATACCTTTATAATATTACCGACAACTAAGCTGCATGTATATATAAATATAAAAATAGCGTGTCAGAGAGTGACTTCTATAATAAGTCATCCTTTGACACGCTTTAAACGTAATTCAATGCATATACTTGATCAAACAGCCCTATCCATTTGAAAATACAAAGCAACTTCTAAACGCTTTGCTTCTGTCACAAAACCAAGTCTTTCACCTCTTTAAAAAGAAAAACAACTAGACCTTAAGCACAAATTTTAGTGTATCTTTATTTCCCTTGAAATCAGTCTCAACCGTCTCTAACTTAAATTTCTTATGTGTAATTTCTTCAACCATTGACTGAAGGTTTTTGCTTCTATCCATATAAAAGGCTTGTCTACAATAAGATACAAGATTCATATTTCGACGATTTTCAAGAAGGGATTTCTCCAATGTGGTAAAAGGGTCATGTATCTCTATCTCGATTCGATTCTGTATCATAAATACCTTAACAAACCGAGGCCCTTTTCCTGTATTTTTCTTTACATAATAAGACACTTCTTTAAGAATTTTATCTTCCATGCCTTTTTTTTCTTTTAAATCGGCACCCGTTAGATAAGATGTATTCTTTCTATCAACCACTTTTATGACACATTCCTCTAAAGCTACCAAGAGTTCATCTGTATCAATTGGTTTTACAATATACTTATCGATGCCCCTTTCAACTGTCTTAAGAATCGTTTCCACATCTGAAAAAGCTGTGGTAATTATGATTGGACAGAATTTATCTTGTTGACGAATATTTTCACTCATTTCAACGCCTGACATCTCAGGCATTCTAAGATCAGTAATCACAATATCTGGCGTATGCTCCAAAAATGCCTGCAAACCTTCTTTACCATTTTTTGCTGTAATGAGTTTGCCCACTCTTCTCTTCAGAAATAGACATAGCTGTTCTCTATGCTCCCCCTCATCCTCAACATATAAGAGCTTTATGTTTTTAAGCACATCCGCAATGTTTTTCATACTAATTTTCCCCCGATAATGGTATAAATATTTTAAAAACAATACCTTGCCTAATATTTTCTGCAACAATCTTTCCATTGAAGTTCTTTTCAATAATCATCCTAGACATGTATAATCCAAGGCCCGTTCCACTTTCCGTCCCCTTCGTTGTAAAGTAGGGTTCGAACATTTTCTCTAATACCTGTTCACTCGCACCCCCGCCATTATCGTAAACTTCAAGACAGCCAAATCCATCTGCAATATACGACTTAATTTTTATCATTCTTGCTTCATCTCTGTTTTCTATAAGCGCATCCGTTGCATTACCAATCAAGTTTAAAACAACTTGAGAAAGTTGATTGGGATAGCCTCGAACCGTTACAGGGACATCTTCAATACGCTCAACCATAATTTTGTGGTACTTTAGGCGTTCATCACAAAGATCAAGTGTTGAACTGATACAATGCTGTATGTTAAAGCATTCCTTAGTCTCAATAGGTCTAAAGAAATATCTAAAGTCATCTATGGTCTGTGACATACTCTTTATAACTTTCTTTGACTTTTTAAACAGCGCCTCTACATTCATATCATCTACTTCACCGTACAGTACAGCGTCTTGTATATTAGAGTTTAGTAAAGCCAATGAACTCAATGGTTGTCTCCACTGATGCGCAATGTTGCCCACCATTTCTCCCATGGCTGCCAGCTGAGATTTGTAGATCATGATAGCCCGGTTCACTTCCAGTTCTTCTTCCTGCTCAATTCGAGCACTAATATCTCTTGCCACGAACATAATTAAGAAATTATCCTCTAATTCAAATCGATGGGCAAAGACTTCAACTGGAAAAACCTTCCCATCTCTTGTTTTCAGCTGCGTTTCAAACTGAATCTGTTCATTGGACTCTGTCGATTTAAGATGGGCTATTAGGATTTCTCTTTTCAGTCCAACATCAAAATCTTTGTAGGTCATGCCTAAAAGATCATCTCTTTCATAATTGAGTTTTTTACATGCAAAGTCATTTGCTTCGGTAATAATTAAACCGCCTTCAATATCGGTTGGTGCCTGCATGACTATGGTTAAATGACTTCCTGTGTTAAATAACTTTATGAACTTCCTTCTGCTTTTTAGCAGTTCCTCATTCAAATCTTTTACTTGATCTAAATAACGTGCTTCTACTTCCATTTTTCGATGTTTAGCTCTTAAGGAATATATATAGAGCGCAGCCCCAACTGCCCCTAATCCTATAAGGGTCATAACCGTAATTGTAGAATACAAATTTTCCTTGATAATCGAAGTTGTCTCATTAAAATCACTGGATACAGTAACAATCCAAAATGCATCTCCTATATGAGCTGGGGCATACCCATTAAACTTCTTAATCCTAACCGGTTTTTCTTCTGTGACCCAGATAGAGTGATAGATTCCAGAACCACTTTTTCCGCTTTTCTGGCCTTCTACCAGTGCTTCAAAGTCTGACCAGTCATATTGAGGATACTTATTTTTCCTAAGAGCTACAACTTCATTTCCCAGTTGGTCTCGTTTGGGATGCATTATAAATATGCCTTCATGGGTTTTAACGGACGCATAGCCCTTCCCCCTGATTTGACTGGCTCGACAAAGTCCCTATAAATGCTATCCACGCTCACTTTAACACGGATCACACCAACCACTTCATCTTCTATATATATTGACTGATATAAGTACAAATAGGGCGTATTTTCCGCATCGAATATAACTTTGCTAATATACTGCCCATCTAAATCACTATGGAAATTTTCCAGTGCGTTGTTTTCAAGGACGCCTGCGTGCTCATCAAACTCTGGGTAGGCTAGAATTAAAGTACCATCTGTATTCAACAGCTCAACGGATTCAATATAGGTTTGCTGAATTTGATAATAGGTTTTGATATGTTCATTAAGGTCATTGTCACCGAGTCGAGAAGACTCAATAAATGAATCGTGAAAATCAGGATCTGTTGCCAGCAGTATTAAAGCATTACATTGACTCTGGATATGATTCTCAATCGTTCGCGCAATTGTATCCGCAATGGTTAAAAGTCTCTTTTGCTCATTAACGATAAGTGTATCTCTAAAGCTGGTATAGTTTAAGACCAAAATATTGGCCAGTAAAGCTGAAAATAGCATGGTACTCATAATGACCAGTAGGCGTTTTATTAATCTGTTTTTTAAATTAATCATAAAATTTCCTCACTAGAACTCTTTTATTTAATTATATCCTACCTGTACGTTCTAAGTCATTATGTGTCCAAAAACCACACTTTTTATTAA
This sequence comes from uncultured Acidaminobacter sp., assembly GCA_963676345.2. Taxonomy (GTDB): domain Bacteria; phylum Bacillota; class Clostridia; order Peptostreptococcales; family Acidaminobacteraceae. Next base: position 482,244 of record CAXXTS010000005.1, on the reverse strand, counting down.
AACGCCAAAGACTCCTAAATATGATTTAGGAGTTTTGACATATACGACTATGGAGGAGTTAAGCAGCTGTTTTTTCTGCTTTCATTTTTTTCTCTTGTATCTTTTCGCTTACAAATGGGAAGAAAATCATAATTGCTACCACCACTAAAATAAACAAAGAAATTGGTCTAGTGAAAAATGTTGTAAAATCTCCTTCAGTTAGCAGTAATTGACGTCTGAAATTTTCTTCCATCATTCTTCCAAGGACAAGCCCTAGAACAAGGGATGCCGGTGAAAACTGATATTTCTTCATAAAGTAGCCGAATACACCGAATCCGAGCATAATCCAAATTTGGAACATATCATTGGCAATCGCATAAGACCCAATGATTGAAAACATAACAATCATAGGTGCAATGACGCTGTAAGGCAGTTTAAGAATTGCCGCAAAAGCTTTAACCGCAACACGTGCACCTAGGAATACAACTGTACTCGCTATCAGCATAGAAAAGAAAATAGCATATAACATCATCGGTTGTTCTGACATTAGCTGTGGCCCAGGCTGTAAACCTTGAAGCACAAGCGCAGCAAGGATAATAGCCGTTGTTGGGCTTCCTGGTATACCCAGTACCAATGTAGGAATCATTGCGCCACCTGCAGCGGCATTATTAGCCGTTTCTGGTGCAACTACGCCTTCTTCGGCACCGTTTCCAAATTGATCTTTGTTCTTACTCGAACGTACTGCTTCACCATAACTCACGATGGAAGCTATAGAACCACCCGTACCTGGCAGAATACCAATCACAGTACCGATCACTGCCGACTTGATAAGGGTTAGTTTGTGCACCATTAACTCTTTTAGTGTAATACTTTCAAGAGAAATCTTTACATTGGTATCAAAGTCATTTCCATCATTTCTATCAATGACTTGTTTAAATACTTCGGCCATGGCAAATGAGCCGATCATAACAGGTATGAACTCTACGCCACCTAAAAAACTGATTTGGCCAAAGGTTAATCTAGAGACACCTGTCATAGGGTCAAGACCTACCATTGCAATGGCAATCCCAAGACATCCTGTAATTAGGGCCTTCACAAGGTTCTTGGCCCCAACACTTGATATACAGGCAATCCCAAGTAGTGTTAATGCAAAGTACTCAGCACTCTGAATCTTTAAAGCAACCTTAGATAGGGTTGGTGCTAAAACAAGCATTACCAGCACTGCGAAGATACTGCCAAATGCCGATGCGCTCATAGCCAGACCTAAGGCTTTGCCTGCTTTACCCTTTTGAGCCATTGGATAGCCATCGAAGGTTGTTGCAACGGCTGATGGGGTTCCAGGTGTATTAAACAGGATTGCAGTAATTGACCCGCCATATGCAGACCCTGCGTAAAGCGCTACCAACATACTTATAGAAGGAATAATACCCATGTAATACGTAAACGGTATCATCAGTACAATACCCATTGAAGAACTGATTCCTGGCAAGGCACCAAAGAACACACCCAGCAGCATACCGCCCAAAATCAGGGCTAAATTTGCCGGCATGATTATGGTCTGAAATGCCTCTACTAATAATTGTAAATCCATCTGTCACACTCCGTTCTAAAAAATAAGGAAACTAATATCCTTAAGTACACCAATACCTCTTGGCAGTGGTATTGAAAGCAAATTACCAAACACAAATGTGAAAACCAACATTGTCACAATTGAAATTGATGCAACAATTTTGGGATTCTTCTGTCCAAGTATGATGAGCATACCCGCGACAAGTATTAAGGTGCTTAGAAGGAATCCGAGTGTATTTACAAGAACCACGTACCCAACAATAAGCGTAATCAATGCTAGGAACGATGGATTAAACTCTTTTATCTTTTCATTGCTTTTGCCTTTTGTTTTTCTTCTTTTAATTGCATCAAATAAAGAGACACATAATAGTAATATCATTGCCAGTACAACCGCCCGAGGAAATCCCGCCGGGCCGATTGTATCTGTTATTCTATTCGTGTTGATCTTAAAAGACTCCATATAATATAGCGCTGACGCTACAATCATGAAAACGTGAAATATAATTTCGCCCATACTAGCTCACTTTCCAGGCTTACTTCAAGCCCACTTTTACTGCAATTGCATCAAACATCTTGTATTCTTCTTCCCATTGAGCTTTAAAATCTTCAGCATTCAGATATCCATCTCTGATGTTTACAAGGTTCTGTTCTGCAAATGCTTGATATTCCTCAGAATTATATACATTCTCCATAGCTTGAATTAGGTAATCTTTAACTTCTTGAGGTGTGTCTTTTTTTACAACGAAACCTCTCCAAGAACCAATTGTTGTTTGATAGCCCAGTTCTACAGATGTAGGTACATCTTTAAACTCATCAACTTTTGTGATTCTTTCATCATTCAGTACCAGCACAGGATTTACTTTTCCATCTTTTACATAGTTAATTGCAGAAATAACCTTATCAAGGTAAATATCAACTTCGCCACCTAATACTGCTGCTTTAACTTCTGAACCTGATTTATACGGGATAAACTTGATCTTCATACCTGTATCATCAGCAAGAGATGTAAGTGTCATATCATCCAGGCCACCAGGGCTGATCCCTGCAAAAGTTACTTCATTGGTCTGACCATACTCTACTATTTCCTCAAATGAACTAAACTGACTTTGGGCTGGAACACAAAGAATATAGACATCAGATTGAATTCTAGCGAGTGGTTCAAAATCACGCATCAGTTTGATTTCTTCACTCTTATTTAGAGCATCTGAGATAATATGTGATGGTGTAATCTCAAGGATTGTGTATCCATCATTCTCTTGTTGTGCCGCATACAGCATACCGACTAGCCCACCGCTTCCTTTTTTGTTAACAGGTTGAATCGGTTGAGAAACATCTTTTCCCATAATTTCTGTAAACTTTCTTGCGAAGATATCGCTCGCGCCACCTTCACCAAATGGAATGACAACTTCAATTGGTCTTTCTGGGTAGCTTGCACCAGCATCTTCAGATGCCTTTTCACTACTTGCGCCCCCACATGCAGCCAACGATAAAGACATTACCACTACTAACAGTCCAGCTAGAAACTTTTTCATAACTTCCCTCCATTATTTTGTTCGCCTTTTCCCTCTTTAATGCTTAATTATTAGTACTCATTATTTGTAAACACGTAGCCTTCCATTATGCGTCGGGCTGTACGCGATACTCTAACACATTTAACCGCAGTCCCATCCATCTTGATATTGGTTGTCATGACCCCTCCTGGATGAGCCATCCTAATTTCATCGCCCACTTGTCCAACCAATTCCTGAACGATGGTCCCCTCAATTCCAGCAGCTACGGAAATACATACTGCTCCTGTAATAGCAAGGGCTTGGTGAGGCTTTTGCATCGACATCATCCGAACACTTAGCTCCATCTTTCCCGCATCATATTCTCTGCCTTTCATATCACGATATGTCTGAGCTGGTGAAACAATTGTGGCTTTAGGAACCGCAGGCGATTCCAGTGTCGCATTTTCACGTGATGCAAATCCACAAAGCTCTGCGGCGATTGACCGAACTTCTTCAATGTAGTTCAGATGTTCAGCGGTCATCTCACTTGGTAGCTCTGAACCTTTCAATCCGACATCTTCAGCCTTCATATAAACCAGTGGATTGGCAGCATCTACAATAGAAATCTCAATAATCCCCCGTGAGGTTGCAATGCTTTCCTTGGTTTTCCCCGTTGGAAGAACCTTTCCAGTCACCGCCCCTTCAGAACCGTAAAAAGATAAGCCAATGTCTGAGCCACACCCAGGTACACCTGGAATTTCAAGATTTCCGACGGGATCAAATTTCCCGTTTTGAATCTTAACTTCACTGGTTATAATCTTGTCTGTGTTCGTATTGATGATGACTACTTCTTTCACACCCGCCTCGATATCAGTGGGAACGATTTCCTCGTCTACCGCAAACGGTCCGACTCCAGAGGATATATTGCCACAGTTGCCTTTCATATCAACAACCGATTGGGTCAGGCTCACCTGAGCAAAAGTGTAGTCCACATCAACCCCTGGTTTCTCTGATTTCCCAATAATAGCAACCTTGCTGGTCAGTGAGTTGGCCCCACCTAGACCATCGATCTGTCGCATATCTGGACTGCCCATTACATCTAGTAGAAAATCTGACCATTTATCTTTATCCTTAGGCATATCTTCTTGTTTAAAAAAAACGCCTTTACTTGTGCCCGCTCGCATAATGACACATGGGAATTTTTTCATTTGTTACCTCCTGTCTTAAAACACTTAGCATAAGCCAGTCAATTGACTATCAGATCTTGAGGTTCCACGCTATCGACACACAGCCCTTACTTTTAGTGCAAAAAAAGACCAGCACAAAATAATATTTTGTGCTGGTCTTGTATAAGCATACTTTCGATATCTTAAATTAACCAACGAGGATAATAATGAGACCCTCAATCGATATTCAGTTTAATATATTCTCTGCAAACGTATATTCACTATATTTTTGCACGAGCCTTATACGAAAATACTAGCACTTGGTTTTGCTCTTGTCAATATAATTATGACTCTTTTATCTCAATCTTTCAAATTTTCAAAATCTGAGTTTAGGACCTGCAGAACCTCAATATTTCTACAGGTCCAACTCATATCAGAAGGGGAGTAGGAGTTTACTTGGTTTGATAAATGACATCCATAACGGTGCCATCTCTGTATTCAATTACACCAACAATGTCATCTGTATATTCAATCTTTTCAGGTTTACCGGTCAACTGCTCGACCATTAACCTGTGTTCTCTAATGCTTAAAGTTTCAATGCCAGCTGAATCCAGTTTTTCTTGAATGTCTGGCCTATTTGGATTAACCGATATTCCACGTTCTGTTACAAGCAAGTCAACTGTATCACCAGGTGTGACAATATTGGTGACTTTCTCAACAACAATTGGAATGCGTTTACGCATAGTAGGTGCTACAACCAGGGTTAGCTTTGCCCCTGCAGCGGTGTCTGGCGCACCACCCAGCGCCCCCATGATCATACCTGTCGATCCTGTAAGGGAATTTATATTAAAGTTCTCGTCAATTTCAGTAGCTGATAGAATCATCACATCTAGCTGATGTGCCGAGCAAGACTTGTTATGAGGATTCGCATACATTGACGCTGACATTTCAATATGATTTGGGTTTTTTCGAACAGAGTCGGCTGCGATTGCATCAAAGGTTTGAGTATCCAGTAAAGCCTTGAATAAGCCATCTTCCAAAAGCTTTACAAGGTATCCCGTTACACCGCCAGCTGCAAAGCTACCTGTAATATTGTGCGCTTCCATATACTCTCTAAGAAACTTACAGACAGCTAAGGACGAACCGCCTGATCCAGCTTGGAAGGCATACCCTTCTTTGATGTATCCGGCCGCAATTAAAGCCTCTGCTGCGTTTTTTGCTATTAGTAGATCCGTTGGATTCTTTGTTACACGTGTTGCACCAGTTGCAATAAGCTCTGGATTACCTATGCTGTCAACCACTACAACATAATCAACTAAATTCATAGGAATAGATACACGGTGTAGGGGAAAGGGTTGCAGATTATCTGTAACAGCAACAACCTTCTCTGCATATTGTGCGTCCACCAGCGGATATCCCATGGCACCAAAAGCTGACTTTCCTTCTACCCCATTCATATTGCCCATTTCATCACATGCCGAAGCCGCTATAAAAGCAACATCAATTTTCACTTCACCCGCTTCTATGGCTCTAGCACGTCCACCATGTGTCCTAAAAACGACTGGTTTACCTAAGACATTTCGCTTGGCCTGAGCTTTCCCAATTGCACCTCTAAGTCCTGATGTGTGCAGTCCTGTAACGACCTTGTCTTCTATATGTTTTATAAGGGGTTCATGGGCATTCGTAAGTGAAGACGCACAAATTGTGATATCTTTAATACCCATAGATGCAATTTCATCCATAACCCTATTTAGAACATAATCTCCATTTCTCAGGTGATGATGAAATGAAATCGTCATACCATCTTTTATTTCAACCTTTTTCAGTACATCACGTATACTATCTACGAGCTTGACATCTCCTGGTTTAGACGCACTCATTTTGACACCATATTTTTTTCCATCAGGCTGAGTAGCAAATGCCCCTGCATAGGGTTTCACTTTGCCATAACTCGGAATGCTCTCTGGGAGTACATTGTTCATTTTAGTCCGCACATCTGCCTCCTATCTTCATTCCAGCGCCTTCAGCAAGATGAAGTATTCTTTCTGCTTTTGCAATAACTGGAACATCTATCATTTTTCCATCCACCAGAATAACGCCCCCTTTTTCAATATCAGCATCTTTGGAAGCTTGGATAATTCTAAGGGATGACTCTACTTCTTCTTGTGTGGGTGTGAATGTATTATGAACCACCTCTATTTGACTTGGATGAATGCATGATTTTCCAGCAAATCCAAGATTTTTTGCGCCATATACTTCTCTTGTGAAACCATCCATATCCTTAACATTTGAGAATACTGTATCGATAGCATCTACACCAGCTAGCTTTGCGTTAAGGACTATCGTACTCCGTGCGAGAAATAACTCTTGACCCGATGTCGTTCTATCAATTCCCAAGGTTCTTGTATAGTCTTCAGCACCGAATGATATGGAAACCACACGCTTTGATGCCCTTGCAATCTCTAGGGAGTTGTGAACACCCATAGGTGTTTCAATTGCACATTGAATTTTAACCGAACCGACTTCAATACCATGTAACTTTTCAATCTCTTCTAAAAGTGCATCTAGCTGTTTCACATCATCTGCGCTTTCACACATTGGAAGCCGCAGACGTCTTAGGCCAGCAGGTATCAGTTCTTTTACATCGGCCTCTCCAAATTCGGTATAAAGTGGGTTAATTCGGACGAAAACTTCACACTTTCCATAGTCGATACTACGAAGTGCTTCTACCATAAGATCTCGAGCAGCTTCCTTTTCGTTAAAGGGTACAGCGTCTTCAAGATCAAATAGAATGCAATCTGGTTTATAAATCATAGCTGTAAAAAGATGCTTTGGATTATTCGCTGGACAAAACAACATGGTTCTTCTCAATTGTTTTTTCATTCTCACACCTGCTTCCCTGCACTTTTAATAGCTGTTTTTGTACGTGCTTTAATGACAAAATCAAGGGCACCAAAATCTTGGACTGTAATTTTCGCATTATTTACAGATAGCTCTGAACACGCTTCTCTCACAGCTTCTTCCATGTGTTTTCCGAAAAGCTGCTTTATTTTTGATTCTACATTTACTTCTATACCTGTCCCACTCAGTTGTACACAAACAACCGCATCGCCGTTCTTTTCCTTACCACATTTAGCTTCCATGTTCCCCCCTATTTAAACAGTTTTCTATGGAAATTGATTAAACTTCCTGAAGTGATAATGTCTCGCTCTTCTTCAGTAAGTGGATCTATATGCAGTTCAAGCACCTTAAGCTCTTGACCAATAACATACGCCTTAAAGGCGGTTTCTCCTTGCATGATGGCCTCTCGAATATTCGGAATAAATATAAAATCGTCTATTACAAACTGGGATTGATCCTTGATGATAAAAGGTACCATGCCCCAATTAATCAGATTTGATCTATAGCGTTTGGTCGCATATTCATTAGATATATTCGCCCATGCACCGAGTACTTTTTGACACGATGCAGCGTGTTCACGCGCTGATCCATCTCCCGGTTTTACAGCAAACAGGGTGCTCCCATAGGACACGGTGTCAGATGTCAGGTCCAGCCCCAGTGTATTTAGCTTTTGGAATACACTGTCCAGTTCATATGTGTCGCCCTCTGACAGTGACTGGCTTATATCCCTAACCGCCTTTGCTTTTGCCACATACTCAGGATCTCTTCTAGACAATGTAAACTCGGCTAATTTATACGGGTCAGACCTAAAGGAAGCTGTTTCACCTGATGGAATGAGTTCGTCTGTTGTTGTCACTGGATCTTCAATATAAGAAACAATCTTCAAAAGCAAGTGATCTTTCAAGGCTTCCATCTCAGGCCAACTCTTTATGCTTGGACCTAAGAGCAGATCCTTTTTAGTTTCCAATTGAATGGTTCCATCGTAGTTTCGTTTTTGGTATATATCTCGGTTGAACTTGTAGTCATGCTTAGACAAACTGAACTCTATTTCATCTGCACCCGTCAACTTGCCACCATTTAAGGCAGTTGCCGCTATAGATTTTGCATCCATAAGTGCAACCGCAGAAATTTGACCGCCACCTGGCTTAGAGCCTTCTCTACTCGGGAAATTTCTTGTTGTATGCCTAATTGAAAACTCATTGTTTGCAGGCGTATCTCCTGCCCCAAAACACGGCCCACAGAATGCTGATCTCATTACGACACCCGAGTCCATGAGCTTGCCAACAGCGCCATTTGTAACAAGCGCTTTATAAGCAGGTTGACTGCCAGGGTAAACACTTAATGAAAACGTCCCATTTCCAATTGAATTTCCATCTAATATATCTGCGACTGCATTTACGTTATCGAAGGTTCCACCAGCACAACCTGCTACAACGCCTTGGTCCACATAAAAGGCACCTTCATGCAGCTTGCTCATTAGATCAAGAGAAGCTTTTCCACCGCTAATTTCTTTTGCTTGGGCTTCAATGCTTTTAAGAATCTCAGGTGCATTGGCCTTAAAGTCCTCTATTGTATATACATTGCTCGGATGGAACGGAATGGCAATAGATGGTTTTATTTTGCTTAAATCTACGTGAATCAGTCCATCATAGTATGCAACACTTGAAGGTTCTAACGCTCTGTAAGCCTCTGGCCTACCATGTATTTCGAAATACTTTTTAACTTTTTCATCGGTTTTCCAGATAGATGACCAACATGTTGTCTCAGTTGTCATTACATCTATACCATTTCTAAACTCGACATCAAGCCCCTCAACGCCGTCCCCAATAAATTCCATAGTCTTGTTCTTAACATAACCATTGGCAAATACCTTGCCAATAATCTGGAGTGCAACATCCTGAGGCCCTACACAATCAGGTGCTATTCCTGTAAGATATATGGCAATTGTTTCAGGTCTTTTTATATCATAAGTCCTGCCAACAAGCTGTTTTACAAGCTCTCCGCCACCTTCGCCTACAGCCATGGTCCCCAGAGCGCCGTAGCGTGTATGTGAGTCCGACCCCAGAATCATTCGTCCACATCCTGACATCATTTCTCTGTTATATGAGTGAATAACGGCCATATGCGGCGGTACATAAATTCCGCCATACTTTTGCGCTGCAGATAGTGCAAACTTATGATCGTCTTCATTGATTGTTCCTCCTACTGCGCACAGTGCGTTATGACAATTTGTCAAAACATATGGCAGTGGGAATTTCTCCAGTCCACTGGCTCTTGCTGTCTGAATAATACCGACATATGTAAGATCATGTGATGTAAGTGAATCAAAAGTAATCTTAAGTTCATCTTCAGAGCCTTTGTTGTGTGCTTCAATTACCGAATAGGCTATTGTACCTTTAAGCGCATTTTCTTTGCATGTTTTTATTCCATAGAGTGTGTCTATTTGACCGACTGCATCCGCACTATCTCTGATTATGTCATTTCCATTAATAACATAAACACCACTGTCATAGAGTGTGATCATATTTATCCTCCTACTCTCGGTTGAAAACGATTTCCAATCATGTGCTTTTAGAAGTTGACGCCTGTCAGATTGAAACCGAATTGTGTGATTCGTTATTTTTATGCTACAATCAAGTCAGATATATATCAAATTCTTATATTTTATAAGGGGTATAGTTTTTAACTATATCAAGACAAATTCAAGACTTTTAGATATTCGGGAGATGAGGCTATGACTCAGAAAGAGCTTGTATACGTATTAGCAGTCGCAAAGGAGAAAAGCATTTCAAAAGCAGCCCAAAAGCTTTTTATAACCCAACCTTCACTGAGTAATGCAATAAAGAAAATTGAAGAAGCTCTGGGGACAAAATTGTTTATAAGAACCAACAGAGGGCTTAAACTGACTTTCTCTGGTGAGCGTTATTGTGCTATTGCCAATGACATAATTAAAATATTTGAAGACTTTGAAATTGAAATCAGTGACATCAACAATCTTAAAAAGGGACGTCTTCATATTGGTATCACTGCTTATATTTCCACATACTTATTACCAAAAGTTCTGCCCAAATTTAAACAGGCTGCACCGAACATAGATTTCACCTTTATAGAGTTAACATCTGTTGAACTTGAGAAAGAACTCAAAGAAGGCTTAATCGATTTTGCCATCATGCCGACTGCTGGAATTCCAGATTTGCAGCCTGACCCTAAAATAAAGTTCACCCCCTTCAAAACCGTTGAATTCTATTTAGTTACAAAAAAAAACCACCCTCAATCGAAGCAGTCTGTGCAAAGTGATAGTCATGCATATCCGTATATGGATTTACACTGTATGAAAGATGAGATATTCATGCTGGGAAGTCCCACCCAAAGAAGCCGTCAAGTCGTAGAATATATATTAAGAAAGTCAGACTTTTTGCCGGCGCAAACCTTAACGACACACAACTATCAAACAGCAAAAAACCTGGCATCTGAAGGCTTAGGGGTCTCTATCATCCCCTCTCTTCACTTAGAAATACTCGAGGGGCCTGAAAAAAATGACTTTTATGCTATCGATTCTGCACTTCACCCCTTTATGACATTCTCTGTTGCTACCCATGCGGATGGATATCTGTCAAAAGCATCTAGATTATTCATTGAGCTTGTAGGGGAAGAAGTTGAAAAAAACAACTTACTTGAAGAGGTAATCCGTAGCGAGCATTAAGCATTTTGGCTCTTTAGACATAAAAAACCGCATTGAACTTGGTGTCAACACGGTTTATCTGTACGCGTATTCATTAGTGCTCTAACCTTCACTTGCCTTTATGACAATGTTTTAGCCAACTCATAGGCTTCTTTCAAGGCCGATTCATTTGAAAACTTTTGGCCCTTTTCACCAGCCGTACTGATGTGAAGTTGTTGAACCAACTCAAGTCCAGTTAATGAAGCTGTCTTTTCAAACATATTCACAGCATTTTTCACACCCGATTGCTCAACATGCTCTGCACCAAAAGTAGATAAAAAGACCAGTTTTTTTCCTTTTAATTGTCTTGCAATTGAATATAGTCTGTCTACCATTGTTTTCATTTGTGCTGTTATATGAAAAAAATAGACTGGAGAAGCCAATATAATGATATCTGAATCTAGGATATCCTTGTAAATTCCTATCATATCATCCTCGCTAATACAAAAGTCCACTTTTTTATGTTGACATGCATTACACCCTTTACATCCTTTGATTGTCATTTCCTCTAAATAAATATCTTTGAGTTTCAGGCCGTCATTATTTTCCTTCAAACCTGAAACATAACTTTCTAATATGGCTGAAGTATAACCATTTTTCCTTGGACTTCCCAACACCGATAGTACCTTCATCTTTAACATCCTCCTATTTTGAAAATCTGTTTCTAACTTTATCAGGATATGCTTTTCTTTTAGACGCTTTTCCCGTAGAAGTCATACCACCATTCAATCATCTTACATTTTTAAGGCCATTCCTTTTAAAGAACCTTTAATCCATGTCCTTCTAGTGGAATTGCCTGCCAATAACATTATATACCAAATCGGCATTTCAGATGTTGAAAAACAACTTATCGGTGTTTCTTAAGTAAGCCTGACGCCGACTGACCACTGCCTTTTTCAGGGTGGTCATTTCTCCATCCTTCCCCCAGTACAAGGTCAGCATACGTATTGATCTGCTTCACATAGTCTTTCAACGCGGACGATGTTGATTCATTATTTAGTGCTTTTAACGGCACCAGTTCAGCATAGTGTTTATCATTTTCCAGAACACCCACAAAGGCAATTGGCGTCACTTCTATACCCGAAATAATAACTTGTTTTACACCTGGTCCTTCCACTTGGGAAATAGTTAAATTAGCTATTAAACTTAAAACAGTTGCCGCCGAACCATAGGCGGGGGTTAGATTACCTAGGCTATATACAATAGGAACCCTTTTATCAGGATTGCTTTTTGGCTTGTATATTTCATAGGGCTGACATACGTGTGGATGATGGCCTATAACTGCATCTGCCCCCAATTCAGCAAATTCATGTGCCCACTTTAGCTGATCGGGATGCGGATAGAATTCATGCTCTAACCCCCAGTGCAAGGTCACAATAACCAGATTACATCCTGCCTCACGCGCAGCTTGGATTTGTCCTTTAAGTCTTGTAGTATCCACTTCTCTCACCATATGAAAAGGCGTAATATCACAAAACCATTTTTTCTCATCATCGAGTAGCTTGCCATTTATACTAAAAGTATGGGATACCCAACCTATTTTAATATCATCCATCATGGTAAAAGTAACACGGTCCGCATCTTGCTCATTTTCATAAACGCCGAGGAAAGTAATATCATCTTCCTTAAGCTGCGCCATTGTTACTCTTGCTCCCTCTTCACCGCAATCCATAATGTGATTATTAGCAATTTGAACTGCATCAAACTGATGCGTCTTATGTTTTATCAATGCGTCATATTGTGCTTTTGTAATATTAATATGAGGCGTTTGACCTTGCCGCTCGACTGATAAAACCTTTGGTTTTGCTTTTGAGAGGGTTGATTCTAAGTTCGCATATGCAAAATCGCTGTCGAAAATTAATGATTCAACACTGGAATAGAGTCTGTCTTTAGACACTTCAATGTGTTTAGCTAACATCAAGTCCCCACAAGCACTGAGCTTATATGTCTTTGTTTGATTCAAGCCTTCAGGATACCACGTCTGCCTGCAAGTCTTAAAGGGTTCAAAATAAGCTTCAAGACCGTACCCCTTCATACCTTTTGTGAGTGGTTTTCTCACTTTATGCAGCCAGTAGGCCGCAAACTCAATATTATTAGGATCAAAAATGATATCTTCCGGCTCAGACCACCTTCCCACTGATAGCATTTTCTGTGTAATATCATCCATGGCTTTTAAAATTGACGGGTCGGCTGAGCTTAGCATGTGATCCAAATTACTTGGTAAATCAATGGGTATATAATTTTTGTTCATTTTTCATCCTCCATTTTCCTTTTAGTGGTCTTCCAGCCATCTCATTGCAACGTGTGCATAAGCACAAGCGCCTTTCCATAAGACCGATTCATTGAATTTAACTTTTGGGTGATGCAGCGGGTATGTATAGCCTTCTTCAGCTCTACCAGCAAGAAGTCCCACTAGAAGTGTTGGAACTTCTTGACTCACAAACCCAAAATCCTCTGAACCTGTGAGTCTTGAAAATTTTCCCCCAAAAGCGACTTTAGCATCCTCAATATTATCGATTAGAACTTCGTCCATATATCTTGTGAAATCACGATTTAGCGCCTGGTTATTATTGACGCTTGGTGCCTCGAACTCAAATATAACCTCCGCTTCAGCACGATACGTTTTTGCAACAGATTCGGAAATTTCGATGAGGCGTTTTCTTAAAAAGGCTCGAACGTCTTTGCCGTAACTTCTAATCGTCCCTCTCATATATCCAGAATCAGGAATTACATTGAAGGTCTCTCCACACTTTAGTTCACCAATGGTGAGTATAAATGTTTCGCTAGCGTCAATTTCTCTGGCATTTAGTATCTGGAGCGCTGAATGAATGTGTGCACATACATTGATTGGGTCGACCGTTTCATGTGGTCTTGCGCCGTGCCCCCCAACACCCTTAACATTTATCCTGAACACATCAATGTTTGCGCTCACTGGACCATCCGCCAAAATAACGAACTGACCATCCTTTTCGCTTGGAATACCTGAAAAGACATGCATCATCATGGCTGCATTGACATTGGGATTTTTTAAAACGCCCGCCTGAATCATGTCTTTTGCACCCGCAGCTACCTCTTCACCTGGTTGAAACATCAGCTTCACACTTCCATTTATTTGATTTTCATAGATTTTTAGCAGTTTGGCACTTCCGAGTAACATGGCTGTGTGAAGGTCATGACCGCATGCATGCATATTTCCGCCAATAGCACTAAATGGCTCGCCAGATGCTTCTTCTATTGGTAGTGCATCCATGTCAGCTCGAATTAGAAAAGTTTTCCCCGATTCACCGAGTCCACAAGTAACAACAATGCCATGACCACACATTACTGGCTCATAACCCATTTTGATCAATTCTTGGTTTACATAGTCAATGGTTTTAGGCAATTCCATACCAATTTCCGGATTTAGATGTAGAAATCTTCTGTGCTTGACAAGTTCTGATTGAATTTTTCTCGCTTCTTCATTAATACTCACAGGTCTTACCTCCTCAATTTTCAAAATGTGTTATAACCATTCTCTATGTTTAGCATATGCGCCTCATCACTTAATTGAAAATACATATTCCTTATACGAAGGTATAAATAATATATTATATCTCCACAATTCAGTATTTTAAACGCGTTAGGCTCTCTGATCTGTATTTATGCTTATATAAACCTTCATTGTTTTTGTAAAACACATTATAATGGAAGAAATTGATGGTTTATATATAAGGAGAATTGATATGACATTAGATCAAATCTATTACTTTATTGAAATTGTAAAAACAGGATCAATGAGCCAAGCGGCTAAACGCCTCCATGTCTCTCAGCCCAATATCAGCATGACCATAGGTTCTCTAGAAAAAGAACTGGGTTACCTCCTTTTTAATCGACTCCCAAAAGGTGTTGAACTCACAAGGCAAGGGGCAGAATTTCTGCATCATGCACAGTCAATCCGTTCAAACATAGATGGTATAAGACATATCTGCCAGAAGGATCAAGATAACGTTATGGCCTTCTCTGTTTCGGCTCAATTTTCTTCATCATGTGTTTATTCCATACTGGAAATGCTTCATTTCTTTGAAAATGAAAAAAAGACCCTGACGATTCGTCAAAGTCCTTTTTTTAAGGTAGTTGAAGCTGTGGAAAATGGTCATTCTAATTTGGGACTGCTCAGTATATCCACTGATCAAGCGGCGTTTATCTCCATGCTGCTTGAAAAGAAAGGCCTAGAATTCAACCTGCTGGACCACACTCAGTTGGCCATAGGCATCCCTAAAGGCCATCCGCTTTATGACTATGAAACACTCAAGCTTTCAGACTTAAAAGCCTATCCGCTAGTACTCGTTGAACATTCAGATAAAGACTATTTAAGTGTAGAACCTATGAAGCAACTGGAAGTAGATTCTTTTGAAAGTAAAATCATTGTTCAAGATATATTTCTTTTTTATCATTTATTGGTTTCTAGTAATGGGGTAACGTTTTTATCCACCAGTAAAAACCACGATATCAGTCGTATGCTGAAAAAATACAACATGGACCTTAAGATATTTCCACTTGAGCATCCTATAATGCTTCAATTTGGTTATATAAAGCAAAAATCACGCCCCCTCAACTTTTCAGAACAGTTTTTTATCAACTCTCTGGAACATTTTTTTGAGAAACCTGTCTACTAGAGCGTTAAAAATCCTTGTGCTTATGAATGATGAATTGATACATCTAATCAACAAAATACTTAAGCGTCATGCCCCCCTTATATTTCATAAAATATTTATAGGGAATATAGGTTATCGCACCCACTACAATGCCCTTCACATAATACATAAGGGGAATCAGTATTGTAAGCAGCACCCCGTACCCTACATGAAACATATCCGGTTTTATGATGTTTAGTAGCAGTACCACCAAAGATATTGGCATTACAACAAAGCCAATCATTAGACCTGCCAAACCGCAAATATCGACATAGCTTCCAAACTCTAGGTATTTAATATTAAGACGTTCCTTACAAGGCTCCTATTTGTAAAACTTCTGCAAACTCACTCAAAAGTGACCTATGATTTCGATTTGTAAACAACTCGTGATAATTATATTGATTTTGCTCATTTTTACAAGACCTATTTCAGCATTTACACTTCAAATAGCATTATCAGACTTGCTATTCAGCCGTTTTGCGCATAAGCGCTCCTCCCCAAGTAAAGGAACTCGTTGTCCAGGCCAGTCCTTTTACGTGTTTTTATATACCCCATCGTAATTATTCACGCTCTAGCTACGCGTCGTTCAATTAGCTCATATTTATAAAATCTATCATTATTTATGCGTAACCCTTCCATTATTATGCTATCCTTAATACATAAAAAAGGAGTGATACTTATGATAACATCCAATATGAAAAACTATGAAAGGTACCTATTTAATGATGATTTTTCTGATGCATTTAATTACCTCATCAATGAAGATTTAATTAATATTCCTCATGGAAAACATCAGGTAACTGACAATGTTCACATTATAAGAAGTTCTTATAACACCTTAAAACAAGGCGAAACATTCTGGGAAGCACATGAGCAGTACATTGACCTCCAATTCATAATCAAAGGAGAAGAACGAATAGCTTATGCGCCGATCTGCCACCTTACTGAAGTTGTTTATAACCAAGAAAATGACCTAAAGGTTCTGAAAGGCAAAGTAAGCTCATTCATCCATCTTATCGAAAATGACTTTGCAATATTCTTCCCTGAAGACGCCCATATGCCTGGCCTGAACTCAAGTGATTACAGCAAAGAAGTAGATAAAATTGTAGTAAAGATCAAAATTTAGCAAATGTATATTTCAAATTTATCTAGAACTCCATTTATTGGCACTCACAAAATAATATCACGAACTATTGTTATACATAGAAAGAGCTGGCTAAGCGATCGGTCAGCTCTTACTATCTCAATTTCTATTTTATAACAGTTATGGTTAGAGTAAATTTACAGTCAACAACCATGGCTAGGTCTTACGCATGACAGGTTTCTTATATTTCATCTAACCAAGCTTGATTCATATCAAATTTAATCATTGTCTCAACATGAATAAGTCATTTTTGCACTGTTCACCTCTATTAAAATGATTGGGACGGTAAATTGAAATTGAGTTCATTTTAATATTGAAAAATATCATAACTGTATGCATAGAATTCTGGGAGAAAAATGTTTACAAGATTATTTAAGCAAAGTATTGGTTTCAGGTGTATAGCAAGCCAGTGCACAGACAGTTGCTGTACTGGCTGGGAGATCCCTCTTGACCAAACGACTTATGAAAGCCTATCAAAAGACCCATATTTTAAGACCACCATGACTGAATATGCCTCTATCAATGACAATACCTCTATCAAGGGGATCAACTATGCAGTTATGTGCTGCACAGCAGATGACAGGTGTCCATTTTTAGATGAGCATAATTTGTGCACTCTGCAGAAAAGAGAAGGCGAAAAAGGGCTTTCAAACGTATGTGCGCTTTACCCAAGATACTATAATAGAGTTGATGGGGTCTATGAAGAAAGTTTATCACTTGCCTGTATTGAGGCGACTGAAATCCTATTATTCGGCGAACCGCTTGAAATCGTTGAAATAGATAAAGAGCCACAGAGAGATGTCATTATGCGAACCATTCATACGCAAGCAAAAGATACTGACGGGGAAGATATGGGCTCTTTATTTGAGTTTAGAGAAGCCATTTTCAAACTGATTAGAAGCGTGTCTCATACATTTGATGAGAAGTTAGGCATCCTTATGACTTTTCACGAGTACATTGAAACGCTAGTTGATGACCAACTTACCACGGCTATAAAAACCTATGACTTCACTTGTAAGAAACCAATCCCTCGTCTTAGCGAAAACCAATATAATAAAATTATTGAAATTTTAAAGGGGGTTGGCAAGTCTGGGCATGATGATCTGGACAAGTTGATCTCGGGATGCATCAATAACTCACGTTTTGATCAGCTCGAGCTGGACAAGCTTTCAAGCCTCGATCAAATTCTATCTAATTATTTGATTCATCAAATGTTTAAAGACCTCTACCCCTTTATCACCGGCCATAAAAAAATGGGTTCTTTTCAATTTTTGCTTAAAAAAGTACATATTCTCAGATTACTCCTTGCATATAACGGGCTCTTTGATAATAAAAGCGTGGCACATATTATCCAGATGTATTCAAAAGGACTGGAACATCACGCAGCTTTCCTCTATGAACTGGAAGATATGACTCTATAAGAACAAGAAAATCCCCCCTTTTGAAACAGCCATTCTTTTTACTGAACCAAGGTGTTCAAAGTGAGTTACAGCAAATTTATCAAGCAATATTTGAACTTCATAACAATTTCTGATTCTATTTATTCAATAATTTTAGTAAAATAGATTGGTATTGTACTATTCATTAAAGGAGAATATCATGGCAGAATTTAATATTTCAGAAATTTTAGTTCAAATTGTAACAGGTCTTGCACTATTTTTATACGGTATGAACGTCATGGGTGACGGCTTACAAAAATCCGCCGGCGATAAGATGAAGAGCATCATTGAAGCACTTACGCGCAATAGGCTTATGGCTGTTTTTATTGGTATGGTAGTTACTGCAATTATTCAGAGTTCATCTGCTACAACAGTTATGGTTGTTGGTCTTGTCAATGCAGGCATTATGAACCTGACACAGTCCGTTGGCATTATAATGGGTGCAGACATAGGTACAACCATCACAGCACAGCTGGTTTCTATTAATTTAACTGCTCTTGCACCCTTTTCAATCGCACTTGGGGTTGTCATAAATTTGTCCACTAAGAACTCCAACATTAAGAAGTATTCTGAAATTCTTATAGGCTTTGGTATTTTATTTTTGGGCATGGACATTATGAAGAGTGCATGTAAACCGCTTAGAAGCTATGAACCCTTTACCAGCCTTCTAACGCGATTTGGAAGCGGTTCAACGCTAGATACTTTTCTAGCCATAGGTACGGGTTTCTTAGTTACGGGTGTTATACAAAGTTCATCTGCAACGACAGGTATTATGATTGCACTCGCTGCTGCCGGTCTACTTAGTATTGAATCGGCCTTCCCCGTTTTACTCGGCGCTAATATCGGAACGTGTATTACTGCACTGTTATCAAGTATTGGAACGAAAAGAGTCGCTAAAAGAGCCGCATTCATTCACCTAACCATTAAAGTGATTGGAACCATGCTATTTGCACTCCTCCTATCTGACATAACCGTGGATCTTGTTCAGCGCATATCTGATAATCCTGCTCGGCAAATTGCCTGGGCCCATACCCTTTTCAATGTTATTAATACGATGATTCTCTTGCCTTTTGCACCTTTAATCGTAAAATTTGTTTTTATACTATTGCCTCAACAAGACTCAAAAGAAGAAAAAGACTACTCACTTGCACTTGATGATCGGATAATGGAAACACCTTATATCGCACTCGAACAAATCAAAAATGAGATTTCTTTCATGGGTGATCTTGCAAAGACATCCTTTGACAATGCAATGGATGGTTTTATCTCCAATTCACCTTCAAAAATTGAAGAGATATTTGAAACCGAAAAGAAGATTAACAAGATGGAAGAAGAGATTATTCACTATTTGGTGAAGCTTTCAAATGTCTCTCTTTCACCTGACCAGCGCGAAATAATCGATTCACATTTCCATGTTGTAAGCGACATTGAAAGAGTGGGCGACCACGCGGAAAACATTGCTGAACTTTTGGAATACAAATTTGCAAACAAAATTGACTTCTCAGATCAAGCGATTCATGAACTTAAGGATATTTATAGTACAGCCTTAAACGCGGTTAACATATCCCTTGATAGTTTCCAGTCAGGAGATGTGGGTACCGCTCAGAAAGTAACTGAAATTGAAGCCCGCATTGACGAACTTGAAAAGTCTCTTAAGAATATGCACATCAAGCGTCTAACCGATGGTGTCTGTCAACCTAAATCAAGCATCTTGTTCTTAGAACTCATAAACAATATTGAACGTGTTGGCGACCACGCAATGAATATTGCAGAAATTCAAATTGTAGATGCTTAGCGTACTAAAGACCAGATATCAGATCACTTATTTGCACCTAAGCACCTTGCTCAATCATACATAAAAAAAAGTCCCACTCCTATTTAAAGGGGCGGGACTTATACGCTTAGCTATCAAAGGAAATAATCGCCACTTTTAATGGACAATGGTATACATAGTTACCTTCTAGCTCAGTCACTTTACGACTAAAGGCCTCAATCAATTTGGGCACTTCTAAACCATACGTTCTACCGATTTTCTCAAGTGATTGGCAATGCTCTTCAAGACTATCAAATTGAATGGGTTTTGTCACAGACATCATCTCCATGCTTGGGTCAATCCCCATATCATATAGGACATTTAGAAGCTGTATGTATTCCTGTCCTCTCCCAATACCTTTCACTTCTGTAGCGTTTAAAATCGCATCATATAGGCTTCTTTGCATAGTCCAGACAATCACCACTTTTTCTCTGGAAATCATACGCATTTTTTCAACTGCCGTTCTAATATTGAGCATACGGTAATTGGCATTGATGCCGTAGACCACATCCACCTCTGGCAAGTCAACTGACTCCAGCTTTCCTTCTATCAGCTTTACATTTTCTACATTATGACTTTCAAGCTTCTCCTCCAACTGATTTAACATATCCTTTGAAAAATCAACACCTATTATTGAACGGCTCATTTCAGCCATTGGGAGTGTGAATTTGCCAGTGCCACACCCAAACTCAATCACGTCTTTACCAGAACCAACTAATTTTGCTAATGACGCCAATACCTCAGGTGCATAATCTATAAGCGAAGGTACCGTATCATATTTCTGGCTATAGTCTTTCCAAAATTCCGCTTCCACCGAATCATCAAGGGCTCTTTTTTGATTGTATGCATGCTTGCAGTACATTGTATTTCGCCAAATTTCTTGAAAATCCACACCGTGTTGCTCTTTAAGCGTGCAAATATAATGACTTCGATTCATTGAGTACCTCCTCA
Organism: uncultured Acidaminobacter sp.; assembly: GCA_963676345.2. Taxonomy (GTDB): domain Bacteria; phylum Bacillota; class Clostridia; order Peptostreptococcales; family Acidaminobacteraceae. The sequence goes on along the minus strand of CAXXTS010000005.1, from coordinate 461,398 downwards.
ATCATAAAAGTAATTAAAGCTCAACTTCATTTCCTCACCAAGTGGACTTTTTAACCCATTTTTGATCAGACGCCCTTCAGACATCATAAGAATTTCATCGCACTGATGATAAAGCAACTCCAGATCATGAGATATCATCACCATGGTAATCCCCATCTTGGTCCGAATCTCTTTTAAGACTTCGAGTATGCTTGCCTGAGTGGAAACATCGAGCATGCTGGTTGCTTCATCAAGTATAAGGACTTTTGGCAGCATTAAGAGTGCCCTGCAAATGCATATTCGCTGCGCTTCTCCACCACTTATTTCATGAGGATAACGCACGAGAAGCGCTTCTGATAAACCCATTAATGTCATAAGGTTCATCATACGCCGACGCCCTTCATCAAGGGTCATTTTCTTGTGAATCCGAATCGGTTCCAAGAGTGATGATAAAACTGATAATTTTGGATTTAGCGCGCTTTCAGGATGTTGGAATATAATCTGAACTTCTTCTTTTTGAACAGATCTGTAAACAACTTTACCAGATGTCGGTTTCAGTAAGCCAGCCATTAAGCGTGCTATGGTTGACTTGCCACACCCACTGTTTCCAGCAAGACCTAAATAGCTTCCTTTTTTCAAGTGGAATGTGCATTTATCTACTGCAGTGAAAGCATTTTTCCTATTCTTTTTAAAATTCTTGGATACTTCATTGAACTCAATCATATTGACAACACCTCACTTGATAGCCGTTCTTCGAGACTCTAATGAATTGGCTTTCTTTACAAGCTTGTGTTCTGCTAGGGCAATACCTAAAAAAACTACACCCACTGTAGGCGTCTGCCTCACCCTCATCACGTTTACGAATGGGATGCATTCCACTATGCGGCATAGAGGCTAAAAGAGCCTGCGTGTAAGGGTGTTTTGGTGTATTGAAAACCAAGCTGCTTTCTCCCCACTCCATAAGCTCCCCTTTATAAAACACAGCTATGTAGTCGCAGAACTTCTTTGCGAAAAGCAGGTCATGTGTAATAAGTAAGATACTTTTTGTATAAGATGCTGCTATCAGTTCCAGTTCGTCGTATATTGATTTTCTAAGTACTGCATCCAGTCCCTTTGTGGGTTCATCTGCAATGACCCAGTCCGGTCGACATAAAAGCCCCATAACAGACAAAATTCTTTGATTCATGCCACCACTTAACTGGAAAGGGTAACTTTTCATAATCCGCTTAGGCGTGTCAAATCCGAATGCCTGAAGCCCATCGAGTACGCGTTGCTGTGCGCTCTCTTTAGAACATCCATCATGACACCTTACGGTTTCAACCAACTGTTTGCCAACCGTCCTGACAGGATTCATCGACTCAAATGGATTTTGAGGAATCAGGGCGATTGTTTTGCCTCTCATTTCAGAAATTTCTTTTCTGCTGAGGGTATACATATCTTGGCCTGCATATAAACACTGACCTTCAATAACTGCATTTTGGGGTAGAAGTTGCAGTATAGACATGGCTAAAAGCGATTTTCCACTGCCGCTTTCTCCGATAATTCCAGTTTTTTTCTCCGCAGGACATGTCAGTGAAATGCCTTTTACGCCTTCGACTACATGATGCTTCATGTTGAAGGATATCTTCAGATTTTTAATCACAATATCATGATTCAATGCGATTCCCTCCCATATCCATCCGGTCACGAAGAACATCACCAATCGTTAAAACACTCCAGACAAAGAGAATAATGCATGCGCCTGGTCCTAAAACCAACAATGGATAAGACCGAAAATATGGTCGTGCGTCACTGATCATAATTGCCCAGTCTGGTGTTGGAGGTTGCAGGCCGAGTCCCAAATAACTCAAAGCAGCAACACTTAAAATAACCGTTCCTACCCTTGATACAAACAAAATAATTAAGCTGTCTGAGAGATTGGGCAAAATATGTCTTAAAAAAATCCACCAGTCCTTGGCACCCATATTTTTAGTGGCTTCAATGTAGTATTCATTCTTTATAGACATGACTTCCCCTCTGACAATCCGTGAAAATCCTACCCAAGAATTAATTACAATAGCCAGCAACAAGCTTTTCACACTCGGTCCCAGCACACCAACAAAAGCAACCATGATGCTTATTCCCGGTATTCCTAGAAAAATGTTTGAGAGGCTGGTTAATACAAAATCTAGAGCGCCCCCGTAATAGCCTGCTAGAAAACCGATACTCATGCCTATAACCAAGGCAATCAGTGTTGCAAAAAATGCAAGTATCAGGGACTGCCTCCCCCCATGTATCATTCTGCTGAACACATCACGCCCAAGTGCATCTGTACCGAATAGGTGGTCCTTATCAGGCAGCTGCAGTCTTTTTTCCATATGCACCTCATTCGGTGAATAGGGTGCAATTACAGGAGCAAAAGCACTCACTATGACAATGCTTAGTAGCAAAACAGAAGGAATCAACCATTTCATTTTCATAGCGTCTCGCCCTCCCGCATTTTAGGATTAATCACGAAGTATATCATATCAATTCCAAGATTCATCAGCACATAGACGGTACCCGTTATAAGTACATAAGCTTGGAGTACAAAGTAATCCCTATTAAAAACCCCTTCAATCACGTAACTGCCAAGACCCGGTAGTGCGAAGACATTTTCTATTACACTCGATCCGCCCAGTATCGCAGCAAAGTACATTCCAAAATAGGTCACAATAGGAATGAGTGCATTTCTAAAAACATGAACCAGTCCAATATAGAGTTCTTTAAGCCCTTTGGCCTGAGCAACCAAGACATAGTGCTTGGAAAGCTCTCCTAGAAAATTAGCCCTGGAAAGTCTTGCAGATACACCTACTGATCCCATCGATAAAACAAAACTTGGCAGTATGTACCCTTTCCAGCTCTCAATGCCAGAGCTCGGAAGCCAACCGAGAATTTCAGCGAAAAGACTTATGCAAATAATGCCCATCCAAAAACTTGGTATAGAAACAAGCAAACTACACAAGGTCTGTAAAAACTTGTCTATAATTTTACCTTTGTAACTTGTCATCAAGCTGCCCATACTCAGTCCCATGACCACAGATATCAACAAGGAACCGCTAGCAAGTTTTAGGGTCACCGGTAGCCTTCTGGCTATTTCTTCTCCAATAGGTTCATCATTGTACATTGACGTCCCCAAGTCACCACGCATCAAGCGGCCAATCCATCTGGCATACTGAACATGTATAGGCTGATCCAGTCCAAGCTCTTGTCTTTTCTCAAGAATATCCACTTCACTTGGGTCACTGACGCCATCACGCGTCAACGCAATATAAGCAGGGTCGCCCGGTGAGGCAACCCCTATTAGAAATGCAAAGATTGTAATACCGAGTAAAACCGGAATCAATCCCGTTATTCTGCTTATAAAATAATCAAACATTATTTAACCCAGCTTGTTTTGTCTAGTGTGACCCCATAATATGTAGCACTGTATCCTTCAATTTTTTTGTTGAATGCCACAAGATTCATATCATCAAAGTATGGAATCGCCGGTAACTCTTCAACACTTATTTCTTGCAGTCTGTTATACATTTCCTTACGCTTTTCCATATCCATTTCACTTGCAACCTCATAAATCAAACGGTCTACCTCTTCATTGCTGTATCCGAAGCTCCACTTTTTATTCAAACCGGAAGAGGTTTTCATCATGGAAGCAAACAGACTTCGAGGCTCCGAGCTTGACAGCCCCTTGATTTTAAGGGACAAGTCATAGTTTCCAGTACTTACAGCTTCATTCCAAGCGCCATTGTCAAGAATGGTAATTGTGGCATCAAGACCAATTTCGCTTAACTGTGCTTGAAGCAGCTCTGCTTCTTCTTTATTTGGATACCGTGCCAGTTCTCCACTTCGAAGAACAATAGAAATAGGCATACGGTCTTCACCTAAAACTTCTTTGGCAAGCGCCTTTGCAGCCTCTTTGTCATGCTCAACTGGATAATCCTGATGGAAAGGTGTTAGTGGATTCAAAACATTGGACGTTGGTGTACCAATGCCTGCATAGAAACTATCAACAATTTGCTGACGGTCTATCAACAAACTTACCGCTCTTCTCATTCTTACATCATTAAACGGTGCCTTATTGCCATTGACAATCATGTAGTGTGTGATTGTATTGGGATGATGAGAAATGTCAAACTGATCATCCTTTATTAACTCCATAGCCATAACCGGTTGGATTGCGCCAAGATCAATGACCCCCATAATTTCTCCCGCTTTCAAAGCTGAGAATCTTGTATCAGGATCAGGAATAACGCGAACTTTGATTGATTTTGCTTTAGCAAGTTCACCATAATAAGCGTCATTTCTCTCAACAATAGCGTATTCATCAAGTTTATTCTCAACCATTTTGAAAGGTCCTGTACCTTGAACAAGACCATTGAAGTTGCCTTCCTCGTCAAATCCCTTTGGACTGAACATGGCGCTTCCAAAGTCGGTCATTGCAAAATCCAGTGTTGGTAAGCTGTTTTCAAATACCAATTTAATTGTGTAATCGTCCACTTTAACGATATCTGTCAAACCTGGGTATGTATTTGTAATGTCCATTGAATAATATGAAGATGATTTCTTGCCTAATTTCATTCTGTCAAAGTTTGCAATAACCGCATCTGCATTAAATGCTTCTCCATCATGGAAATTTACACCCTCACGAAGATGGAATGTCCACTCTGTATAGTCCGCATTTGCTTCGTATGATTCGGCAAGTTTGGGCATTGGTGCCCCGTTGGATGTCTTTGTAAGCAGAGGTTCCCAGACCATTAGAATGGAACTGCAATAGTATGCGTCCTTTTCACCAGGTGCAATATTGCGTGTCCCAGCAATAATGATTTGTGCATTATCATCAATTTCTTGACTCTTGTTGTCTGTTGATTCAGTATTTTTGTCACTTTCAGCTACCGTAGGTTCTTCTGTTGTTATTGCGGTTTCTTCTGCTGGTGCCTGTGAGCAGCCGACGACCAAAAGCATACACACCATCAGCAAGACACCCAAAATTCTTTTGCGACTTATTTTACTGCTTCCCATTCTAAATTCCTCCTAGTATAACCATACGATTCACTCACGGAAAATAGATCCCTATACTTTTATTACAATAAAAATAACCTCGGCTCCAAAAAAGCCAAGGTATACATGCTAATGCGTATAATCTCTCTCTTTCTCCGGAAGATGAAAATTGACTCATGCTTAAGCAGGTTTCCTGACTTATGATTCATCGATACCTTTTACCTTCCCAGATGACTCCAGTGGCATATTTAAAGGATCTCCTCAATTACAGTGGCCGGACCGTTTGAGATTTAAACTCAATTCCCTATTATCTTCAACAAAACTATTCTTGTCAAAGCACTTAAACACGTATTCAGTTTAGGCCATTGTATCATAGAAAAACCATGAGTGAAAGGGCCCTGAACCTCTGAAAAACTGCTCCCTATCGCATATTATGATAGGAAGCAATTTTCAAAGGACCTTTTTAATGCATGCCCGATATAGGCAATGCGTTTTTTAAACTGTCTTTAAAAAAATGGTGTATCACTTCACTTCATCAAAGATTTCCAGTAGCCTTGAAGCGGCTTTTGTTGCAGAAATCTGATTGGACTCAAGTTGAAGCTTTAGCTTGGGAATGGTTCTTTTTACACCATCATGACTGTAAAACCGAGTTTGTAATTGGTTCATGACCATGCCAAAGACCCATTCAAGGGTTTGTGCTTCTCTTCTTGCCTGTAGAGCGCCTGATTTGCGGGTCACCTGTTGAAATGCTTCAATCAGCTGCCAAATTTCATCAATACCTTCGCCATATATTGCAGAGCAGGTTAAGGCTTTAGATGTCCAGCCCTCTGTGGCCGGCATCAAATAATGAAGCATATTGTTAAATTCTGTTTTTGCAGCATTAGCGCGAATGACATTATCACCATCAGCCTTGTTCACTACAATACAATCACAAATCTCCATAACGCCTTTTTTCATACCTTGCAGTTCATCTCCCGCACCCGTGATGAGTACTAGAAGAAAGAAATCTACCATGGATCTAACCGTGACTTCATTTTGTCCGACACCAACGGTCTCAACCAAAATGACATCATAGCCAGCTGCTTCGCATAAGAGCATGGTCTCACGGCTTTTTCGCGCCACACCTCCCAGCATTCCTGCAGATGGAGAGGGCCGAATAAATGCATTCTTATGTCGTGAGAGCTTTTCCATTCTGGTTTTATCCCCTAGAATGGACCCGCCTGTAATCGAGCTGCTCGGATCTACCGCTAGGACCGCAACCTTAAATCCAAGCTCGCAAAGTCTTAGTCCAAGTGCTTCAATCATCGTGCTCTTGCCTGCACCAGGCACACCTGAAATTCCTATACGGATCGAATTTCCCGCATGTGGAAGAATCAGCTGCATAAGCTCCTGCCCCAGGTCAAAATGTTTTTTTGCGTTGCTCTCAATCAGTGTAATGGCACGTGCCATCACGGGTCTGTCATTTGACAGAACCCCCTCATAATAGTCTTCTAGAGTCAGAGTCTTGCGCTTCTTCACCGGACGTCTTTTTTTCACTGCTGACATAGAAGACCCCAGTCCGTCATGCCCTCCAGTAACGCCATCCATAACATGGGTTGCAAAGTTTTCGTCAGCATTCTTCGGCGCCCATTCTGGTTTTTTATAGGATGATTTCATTCTAATTTCCGCCGTAACCTAAACTGTCGTTGATTACACCCATTACCTTTTCAGCACATTCAGTAATGATTGATCCCGGACCGAAAATCAGTGCCGCACCTTGCTCATATAGGAAATCATAATCCTGTGCTGGAATAACCCCGCCTGCAAATACGATGATATCTTCTCGTCCTAAATCGGCGAGCGCTTTAACCAGCTGTGGCAAAAGTGTCTTATGCCCTGCAGCTAGAGAACTCATCCCCACTGCATGGACATCATTTTCAACTGCATCATGTGCAACTTCTTCTGGCGTTTGGAAAAGTGGACCCACATCGACATCAAAACCCATATCCGCAAATCCAGTCGCCACAACTTTGGCGCCACGATCATGTCCGTCTTGACCCATTTTCGCAATATAAATTCTCGGTCTACGCCCTTCATCATTTTCAAACGCATTCGTCAAATCACGTACACGCTCAACGTCTGATTTTTTAGCGTACTCAGAACTGTAAACACCGGTTATTGACCTGATCACAGCTTTATGTCTCCCTTTTATTTTTTCTACAGCATATGAAATTTCACCCAGACTCGCACGTACCCTAGCTGCATTCACAGCCAGTTCCAAAAGGTTGCCTTCACCTGACTCAGTTGCCTTTGTGATCGCATCCAGAGCAGCCTTGACATCCTCTTCGTTTCTGTTTTCACGCAATTTTTTCAAACGCTCAATTTGTGCTAGGCGTACAGCCGAGTTATCAATTTCAAGAATTTCAATTGGATCTTCATGATCTAGTCGATACTTATTAACGCCAATAATGGCTTCACGCCCTGAGTCAATACGCGCCTGACGACGTGCTGCCCCTTCTTCAATACGCATTTTAGGCAGGCCTGTTTCTATAGCCTTAGCCATGCCGCCAAGGGATTCAACCTCCTGAATATGCCCCCATGCTTTTCGTGCAATTTCATGGGTAAGGCGTTCAACATAGTACGAACCTGCCCATGGGTCTATTACCTTGCAAATCGATGTTTCATCTTGAAGATACAGCTGGGTATTACGAGCAATACGTGCAGAGAAATCCGTTGGAAGCGCAATGGCTTCATCGAGCGCATTCGTATGCAATGACTGTGTATGACCAAGAGAAGCTGCCATTGCTTCAATAAGTGTTCTCGTCACATTGTTAAATGGATCTTGCTCTGTGAGTGACCACCCTGATGTCTGAGAGTGTGTCCGCAGGGCGAGTGATTTTGGATTTTGGGGATTGAACTGATTCACAATTTTTGCCCACAACATACGTCCAGCACGCATCTTGGCAACTTCCATAAAATAATTTGTACCTTGTGCCCAAAAGAAGGATAGACGCGGCGCGAAAGCGTCGACATCGATTCCAGCCTTAATTCCAGCTCGAATGTAGTCAAGTCCATCTGCAAGCGTATAGGCAAGTTCAATGTCATTGGTCGCACCTGCCTCTTGCATATGGTAGCCCGAGATTGAAATGGAGTTGAATTTCGGCATTTTTTGAGAGGTGAACTCAAAAATATCTGCAATAATCCGCATGGAAATCTCAGGTGGATACACGTAAGTATTACGTACCATGTACTCCTTAAGAATGTCATTTTGGATGGTGCCTGCCAATTTTTCCATAGGTACACCCTGTTCTTCGCCAGCCACAATATAGAACGCCAGTACTGGAAGAACTGCACCGTTCATGGTCATTGACACAGACATTTTATCGAGTGGAATTCCATCGAACAGAATATTCATATCCAGCATGGAGTCCACCGCAACCCCGGCCTTTCCCACGTCACCTACAACACGCTCATGGTCAGAATCATACCCTCTATGTGTTGCAAGGTCAAAGGCAATAGACAGACCTTTCTGTCCAGCCGCCAGATTTCGTTTATAAAAGGCATTACTTTCCTCTGCGGTTGAGAAACCGGCATACTGACGTACCGTCCATGGACGGGTAACATACATTGTTGCATAGGGACCACGCAAATATGGACTTATGCCTGCGGTAAAACCCAAATGTTCAAAATCCTTATACTCTTCTTTTCCATACAGTGCGCCAACTTTGATCTGTTCATTTGTCATCCAATCAAAATCAGCTGTTTTTTTATGTGTAGAGGCTTCAAAGTCTTTCTGCCACTGATCCATTTTTGGTGCCTTATTTTCAATATTAAAATCTAACTTACTGAAATCAGGATACTTGTTCATCTTGAGCGCCCTCCTTTAAACTTTTATTTGGCTCAGCTTGATTTTGAAGTTTTGAAAGCAAGGCGTAGCAGTCTGCCCCCATGTAAATGAAATCATCAACGCCCGCTTGTCTATATTCTCCTTCAATATCTGCTGGAGCACGCCCAGCTACAATCACTTGCATATTCGGATTTTTAGCCTTTACGGCTTGTGCAATTTGAGGTACCAGCTCTGGATACGTTGCATCTGTAGAACAAATGACGCCTATATCAGCCCCTGATTTTAGCCCTGCTTCTATGGCTAACTCGGTGTCGTTAAAACCATCATTCTTGAGCACTTCAAAACCACCCACTTCAAAGAAGCCTGTCGTAAAATCCGCACGACCTTTATGTTGTGGTATCGGCCCCATATTAAACAGGAATACCTTTGGTGCTTTTCCCTCTTTTTTAAGTGCATTGGTCTTATCACGAAGTGACTCAAATCTTGAGGCTCCACGTTGTTTCTTAACAGCCACGCCTTGTGCTACTTGGTCTTTGAACGATCGGCACTCATCAGCAATATCGCCAAGCGTTGCACCATTTTCAGCAGCCGCAATTGCCTTTGGAACTGAAATTTCACCTGTAGTGAAATAATGATCTCCCAGCTCTGCAAGCATCGCTGACGTCATAAAAATGTCGCTGCGCATTCTATAGGATTGAACCGCTTGTGCTCTAGCCTTGCTGACTTCATCAGGTGCATCTGCCTGCATTTCAAGTTTTTCTTCTGTCATATTGGCATACATGTTCACGCCAACCCACACATGCTTACGTTTAGCCATGTTTTTGAACTTCTCATCATATTTCATTTCAACGGCACTTTGAATTTCACCCCGTTCTAACATTTTAGCCATACCACCTGAAGCCTCAATGTCTTGAAAAAGCTTCCATGCATTTTCAGCTATTTCATACGTAAGCGACTCAATATACCAAGAACCACCAGCCGGATCTATGGGACGTATGAAATTACATTCATCCTGTAGAACAGCTTGGACATTTCTAGAAACACGACGACTGAAATCATCAGCTTCACGAATTGGCTCATCAAACGGTTGCACGCTTAAACTATCTACACCCGCTATTGCACCCGAGAATGCTTCTGAAGCATTTCTAAGCATGTTCACATATGGATCATAAACCGTCTTAGTCCATGAAGATGTTTTGGCATGGGTATAAATCTTTTGCGCTTCATCACTGCCGCCAAAAGCTTCAACCAACTTTGAATACAACATACGGGATGCACGTACTTTTGAAAGCTCCATAAAAAAGTTTGAACCAAGGGAGAAGCTAAAAGCCAGTTTCTTAGATACAGACTCAATGTCTAGACCCCGATCAAGCAGTGCTCGAATATACTCGGCAGCCGTAGCCAGTGTATAAGCCAACTCCTGTACAGCATCAGCTCCACCATCGTGATACGGATGGCCTTCAACGAGTATTGTACGCACCTCAGACGCCTCAGACGCTATCCATTTCGTCACAGAAGCCATCAAATCATAAGCGCCTTCAATAGTCGTGCTCAGCTGACCCATTTTCGCAAGATGACCTAATGGATCATAACCGATAATGCCTTTAATTTCTTTAATGGAGAGTGCGTTTTGATTCAAATAAGCCCCTACGAGCGCCGTTATCGGTAATGGGTTATCACCCGTATTAATATGAAGCGGTAATACATTTAAAACGAGATCATGAAAAGCCACATTAATATCTTCCAGTGTAGAAATTGAAACCCCACGATAGCCTACTTTTGACGCACTTTGTGCATCTGCATCTTGACCTGTGAGTGTCGGCACATCAAGCGCCATATTTACAGCAGTCTGGCCCCTAAAAAGGTCGTTCATCAGTTTCTCGTTAAATACTTTAGGCAACCCAGCGTAGACCTCTTGGCAGATAAGCCAGGGATTGTCAATATTGCCGTCCACTTTTGTGCCACGAACATATGGCGGATATCCTGGCAAGGATTCACTGTGCGGTAATGCATCTAGATGTTCTCTTGTGTATATTGGCTGTAGCGCAATACCTTCAGGCGTTTTAGTAATCATAGACTTCTCAAACGGTTTTCCTTTTAGAAGCGCTATAGCCGCTTCCTTCCACTCTTCATAAGTTGGTTCTTTGAACTCACCAAAGAGCCGACCCTTTTCATCATAGCCATTCTGTCTGTTTTCCGTGCTTTGATTTTCCATTTGCACACCTCTTTCAAGTTGTAAACCTATTTTGTGCTTGGACCTGACATTATGACTACAACATTAATGCGACTTCCCCAATTACATGTTCAGAAAAGTCGGTATAATAAATGTGATCTTGTCACATGAGTATTCCAGCATGACCTTTTGTTTCACTCTTTTCTACTGACACTCTTTTTTAATCAATAAAAAAACATCCATATCACAAAAGATATAGATGTCTGGCTGCGTTTATGTGCAAGTCATATCGCATCACTTGATTGTCGATTGACTTGACCATCACCTCCCATACACCGTAGGACCTTGTTGTGACTTCATAAGCTGGTGGGTGTCTGACTTTCGATTTATCAATCGATTCACAGTGGCGGGACCGTTCCGTACTTTCATCGGATTCCCCATTAAACCACGCCGCGAGTGCAGCGATGGTGCCTGCTTACAAAATATTCAGTTTAATTAAGCCAGTGCTGTCTGGCTAAATCATATAAAGTATACGATTTCTTTATTAAAAACACAACTACAAATAATGGAAAATAGAAAATATACAGGTATACTTTTGAGCACTCTATATCCCTTAACTGTAATAAATACACGAACTGATAATAGATATAACCCATGGGTGAAAAACTAAAATTTCTAAGTTTTTTTGATAATCCCTTTCACAGAGTCAAACACTTAGACATTACTATTTTTACTTTTCTATAAATATTTTTACTTCATATCAAAATTGTCATATAATTAATAACCATGTATAAAAAATCATAGTATAATTGTTTGAAGACTGAACCCCCTAAATAAACGTTTTCTTGTAAGAATCGAGGCTTCACCATGTTTAAAAAGAACTCATTTAGATATAAAGTCATTCTTTTAGTAACATTGACGGTTATGCTCCCATTGTCACTTTTTGGCGGCTACCTGTCTCACTACGTTTATAACAATTTGTTGACACAAAATTTGAACACAGAAATTGAGGGATCCCTTCAGCAACTCACTGACAGCATTGTTTCAAAACATAGAATCATAGACCACTCTTTTAACCTGTTCTTATCCAATCAGAAAATTCGTTCAAACCTCTTAAAGCTCTATCGTGAACCGAATACAGATACCCTCCTTGACCTGACCCGGTCCCAAATCGAGTCTCAGCTAAAAGCAAATGTTATTCACGACTATGGCTGGAACAGTGACCTATTAAAATCTGTTTTTGTATTTCAAAACGCTGATAATTTTTTCTATCTGCATCATGATTATCTTCTCGGTGAAGATTTTGTAAATGAACACGTCCAGTTTTATGAAAATTTGAGAGACCAAGACAGTGATACAACCATTATTTTGCCTTCTCAAAATTACAAAACGACTTACTTTGTAAAAAACATTAAGCCGCTTCTCACAGATGAGACGATTGGAAAAATTGTATTAAGTATAGATGATGATGAACTTAATAATCGGTTTATAACCGCGATTAAAGATAAGGGCTACATCGCTTTAATCATTGATCGGGACGACACCATTATTTACCACACGAACCAAAATAGTATTGGCTCGCATTTTACTAAGAACACTTCATACTATCAAGCAAACAACGCCAACAAAGAATACTTGTATGACAATAAGACCTACTTTTTGGGGAGTCAAAAGATAGACGACCTGGGCTTCACTGCCATTATCATGGTTCCCAAGTCTGAAGTTGCCTCTACCAGCCTCATTACAAAATACACCTTCATCATATTTGCAACGATTCTCCTGGCATTGATGATTAGCTTTTACGCAGCCGCTACAATTACAAGACCATTTGATGATTTAATTGAGCATATCAAAATAGCCAAAACCAGAGATTTCAAGTCCAAAATGCCTGCGTATAAGTACTATGAGCTGAACCAAGTGAGTTTAACTTTTAATAATATGCTCGAGGAAATTGAAGATCTGATTAATGAAGTCTACAAAAAACAACTCCTTCTAAAGGAATCTGAGCTCAAGGCTTTACAAGCTCAAATCAACCCTCATTTTATTTTCAATGTACTTGAGACCATCAGCTGGGAAGCCAAAATGTCTGGTAATGAGACCATCTCCACTATGGTTCACTCGTTAGGCGAATTGCTCAGGTCCAATTTTACTTTTAGCAATCATGAAAAAATTAAGATTGAAGAAGAATTGAAATATGTCAATTTCTATTTAGACCTTCAAAATATCCGATTCGGTGACAAAATTCAAATTCATCTCCATATTGATGACGATGAAGTCCTCGGATTTTTCATCCCTAGACTTTCACTCCAGACAATAGTAGAAAATGCAGTTGTACATGGACTAGAAAACAAGGTCGGAAAAGGAAATTTGACGATAAAAATCGCGTCAAATGGTGACACCGTGTACCTAATTGTATCGGACAATGGCATCGGTTTTGATACAGGGGTACTCAATCAATACTTACTAAACAGCTCTGAATTAAAAGAAAATGGCCGCAAGTATATCGGGCTTACTAATGTTAACCAACGCATCAAATTATTTTATGGAGATTTTTTCGGCGTCACCGTAGAAAGTGAAATAAACGTAGGTACTCATGCAACCATAAAAATACCAGTTGATAGGGGAATTCATAATGTATTCAGTAATGATTGTTGATGACGAGCCAATTATTAGAAAAGGGATATCCAATTTTATAGAGTGGGATTCAATAGATTGTGAAGTGAATTTTGAAGCAGAGAATGGTTTGGAAGCTTGTGAAATACTAAAAACAAATCAACCCGATATCATCATTTCAGATATTAAAATGCCTGGAATGGATGGTATTGACTTGTCGAAGCACATCCATAACCACTTGCCTCATATTAAAATCATTCTTTTGACAGGTTACTCAGATTTTGAGTATGCTCAGTCTGCTATCAGATATAACGTGGTGGACTTCGTCCTAAAACCCTCTTCAAATGATAAAATCATTCAGGCTATTGAAACCGCTAAAAAAAGAATTTCTGAAGAACGTTCAATGTCAAAAGAAATCGAAGATATGCAAGAAGAAATAACCAGTAACCTTGCCTTGCTTCAGGAAAAATTTCTTTACGATTATATCCAAAATTTGCATCATGACCCTCAACGCATCCATGATAAGAAGAACAATTTGGCCATTTGTTTGGAAAATTACCATATTCTATTCTTTCAGTTCTCTACGAGTGATTTCAATGACGTTATTGATGTCAAAGAAAACAAGCAAAATATCCTTAAAGAAATCAAGGAATTTGTATCCATCATTTTTAAGGATTTCAACCACTATAATATATCTCTCAATTGTCATTGCATTTGCTCTATAATCAATGTAAATGAGGACAATCTGAAGGACTCTACAACAATTCTTTTAAATAAAAGTAAAAAACTGCTTGAGTTTTTCAGTAATTTTATGAGCATTAATATCTCTATAGGCATTAGTGATTTGCACCAAAGTTTAGAAGCTCTTCACACCGCTTACAAAGAAGCCGAGTCCTCCTTATCCTTAAGGTTTTATGAAGAAAACACGATTTTCACTTATTCGGACTATAGGCCTGCCGTTTCTAATTTAGATAGAAAGTCAGAACATCACTATATAGACACAATCATTGATTCAATAAAACGTAACCATCAAGAAGCCGCACTTTCTGCCATGCATGAGTTTATTGAAGTCCTAAAATCCTCACGTCAGCCGATCAAGTATATTAAAAATGTTGGTATTCTCATTTCATCATTATGTTTTAAGCTTTTAAGCAGTCATCATGTTAAAATTTCTGAGGAAATGGAACGCTCTAGTAAATCATACACCGATATACTCAGTTCCGATTCCATAAGTGACCTCATATGTATTTTGGAAAAAATTATCTTGTCAACAATAGATAAGTTGACACACTTAAGCTCTCAAAACCATTACATCATTAAAAAAATTATGCGGTATATTGAATCCAATTACATGCATCAAATCAAATTGAAAGATCTCGCAGAGATGGTACATGTTAATAGCAGTTACCTGAGCCGTTTAATCAAAAGTGAAACGGGTTCTACATTGACTGAAATCATTACGACGCTCCGCATTGAAAAAGCCAAAGAACTTCTATCATCAGGTCACATGAAAACTTATGAAATTGCGATTCATGTTGGCATTGAAGACCCAGCTTATTTCTCACAAGTATTTAAAAAATGTACGGGACTGAGCCCCTCTGAATTCAAAAAAATAAGATAAACCACATGGTGGTTTATCTTATTTACTTTATCTTATTGATAAATATCCGCCTTTCATAGCCGATGTCGCTAAATGCGAATAAATTTTTAATATACCCTGTTTTTCTTTCAAGTTTGGTTTTACATAAGCCGCTCTTCTGATCTTTAATATTTCATCGATTTCACTATGACTCTTTTTTAAGCCTTTTTCACCAACGATGTTCAACGCTCTATTGGGAATATCGATCTCAATCAAATCGTCGTCTTCAACTAGAGCTATATTTCCGCCCTCTGCCGCCTCCGGAGATACGTGTCCAATAGCTGGACCTCTTGTTGCACCCGAAAATCTTCCATCTGTGATCAAGGCAACAGAGCTCGCCAACTGAGGGTTTGATGCGATTGCCTCCGTAGTATAGAACATTTCAGGCATGCCTGAACCCTTTGGTCCTTCATAGCGTATAAAAACAATATCGCCTGATTCAATCTGCCCATTTATAATCGCATTATAGGCGTCCTCTTCACTATTAAAGGGTCTGGCTCTACCAACAACCTGGAGCATAGCCTTATCAATTGCAGCGTGTTTTACAACCGCACCTTCTAGCGCTAAATTCCCTTTAAGAATTGCGGTCGCCCCTTGCTCTTGAATGGGTGTTGCAGGCTGCTTAAGTACACTGTCTCTATCTACACCTTTGGCATTTAGATGTTTGTAGCAGGCTTCATAATAGCCATTTTCTTTTAGTGCCTCCAGATTTTCACCTAAGGTCTTCCCTGTAACAGTAAGAACATCCAGGTGCAAATGCTCTTTTATGGCTTCCATGACAGCGGGCGTACCCCCGGCGTACCAATAGTACTCAGCTGGATAGTAACCACTTGGACGAATATTGCTTATGTATGGTATTTTCCTATTTATTTGATCAAATAATTCGGGAGATAGTTCAATCCCTAGCTCATAAGCAATTGCCGGCAAATGCAGTAAAGAGTTCGTAGAACCTGCAATTGCAGCATGTACAGTAATTGCATTCTCAAAAGCTTTCATGGTCATAATTTTTTTAGGTGTAATATCTTGATAAATCAACTCTACAATTTGCATGCCAGCGTTTTGAGCCACCTCTTGAAGCCCGCCTAATGCAGCCGGCATAACAGAAGATCCCGGCAAAGCCATACCAAGCGCTTCAGCCATTACCTGCATTGTCGAAGCGGTTCCCATAAATTGACACGCCCCACAACCCGTACATGCATTTTGCTTATAGTACGTGTATGTTTCCTCATCAATTTCTTCTCTTAAATACTTTGCCTGATAAGTACCAATTTGTTCTAATGTCAAATTGTCTTTACCTGCCATCATGACACCACCGGGAACAAATATTGAAGGGAGGTTATTTCTAGCCATCGCCATTAAGTGTGCAGGTACAGACTTGTCACAAGAGGATAGAAAGACCGCACCATCAAAAGGCGTTGACTGCATTTGCACTTCTATCATATTGACGATCATTTCTCTTGATAGCAATGAATAGTTCATACCATCATGTCCCTGAGCAATACCGTCACACATATCTGTCACAGTATACTGGGCTGCCCTGCCCCCCTGCTTTGTAACACCTTTTCTGACCCACTCAACATATGCGTTTAAGTGAACACTGCCGGGATGACTTTCCCCAGCTGAACTTTGAATCATAACTTGCGGTTTGTCCAGTTCTTCAATTGTCCACCCAGCACCAATTTTCAAGGAGTCTATTTCAGCTGCTACACCTCTCATTTTTTGACTTTTTAACATATATCCACTCTACCCATTCTCAAATACGATTTCTACTTAAAATGACTGACTACATTTTTTGCCGCCAGTATGTCCATATCAATGAACACTTCCTTTGTGAATGTCCCAATATGAGGTGTCAGGACGACATTGTCATATACCATTAAAGGTGAATCGGTCTTTGGCTCTACATCGAATACATCAATGGCTGCAAATGAAACCAATCCCTCTTCTAAGGCTTTGCATAAGTCCGCTTCATCCACAATAGGACCTCTTGCTGTATTAATCAGTATGGGCTTTTTCTTCATAAGCTTCATCTTTTCATAATTAACCATACCTTTTGTAGATTCCATCAAAGGTGCATGGATACTTATTATATCTGACTGTGCCAGCAGGTCTTCTAAACTTAAGTACTGTGCACCTAGGGCATCCGCTTCCTCGCTCCTATTTCTGTTTGTATAAACCACATTCATATCAAAAGCCATTGCTTTTCGTGCGACTTCTCTGCCAATGTTGCCCAGTCCAATAATGCCCAGCACTTTATTTTCTAAACTATTGCCTATAAACTTTGTCCAGTTGCCTATTTTCATCTCAGCACTCGACTGATTAATTTTTCTATTAATGGTTAGCATATATGACATGACAAGTTCCGCTACAGGCTTTTCGACTACGCCCAAAGTTCTTGTTACTGCAATATCTTTCTTTTTGGCATGGTCCACATCTACTGAATCTGTGCCTACACCTCTTCTTGATATGATTTTAAGATTGGGTGATGCATCTATTACTTTTTTAGTAATGCCTTCTAAATCGCATATGACGCCATCTGCCTCTTGAGTCATAAAAATGACTTCATCTTCATTCAGTTGTCTGTTGTATGGGTTCTTAATAATTTCAAAACCCTGATCTCGTAAAATTTTCTCGCCCTCATCAGAGAACTTTCCAAAAAACTCTGAAGTGATTGCTATTTTCTTTGTCATATTTTTCCCCTTCCCTTACACAAGCACCATTTGTGGGAATAAAATTGTTAAAATCAGCACTACAAGAATCACACTGATATATGGCAATACAGCTTTAAACGACCGCTCTACGCCCAGTTCACCAATTGAAGCCGCAATAAGCAGGCATAAACCATAGGGTGGCGTTACCAAACCAATTGACAAAGTAACGACCACAATAATACCTAAATGAACATTTGAAATACCCAGCAGCATAGCAGCAGGTAAAATGATGGGTACAAATAGAATCATAGCCGGTATGGCATCCATAAAAGTTCCTATAAAGAGGAAGAAGATGACCACAATGATTAAGAATATAGTTGGCGATGAAATGGTGTTCGTAAAAAATCCTTGTACAAATGAACCCACTTTGTAATAGCCAAGCAGTTCTCCAAGAGCACTGGCTGTAGCCAGAGCAAAGAGCGACAAGGAACTTAGTTTAAGTGTCTCTTCTAATATCTTAGGAATGCTTTTCAGTTTAATTGTTTTGTAGTAGAACATTCCTACACAAAAGGCATAAAGTGATGAAAAAGCTGCCGCTTCTGTTGCTGTATACCATCCTGTAACGACGCCACCGATTATAATTACCGGTGTTAACAGCGCAGGAATAGATTCACGAATCAACTTAAGTTTGGTTTCCATGTCTGTTTTATCATAGCGTGGGAAATTCTTTTTCCTAGCCATAATGCTCACAACAACCATCATACCAAGTCCAATGAGAATACCTGGGATCATACCACCTAAGAATAATTTTCCTATAGATGCATTTGTAAGACCGCCATAGATAACCATAACTATGCTTGGTGGAATGATTCCGCCGATTGTTGAGGATGCAGCGGTTACACCAACAGCTGTTTCATCATCATAGCCACTTTCTATCATGCTGGGTATGAGTATCTTTCCAACACCCGCTGTATCAGCAGTAGATGACCCTGAAACCCCTGCGAATATCATGGAAACAAGGATATTGGAATGGGCCAGTCCGCCTTTTACATGGCCCACTAATGCATTGGATAAATTGATGAGTTTCTTCGTTATATTGCCCTCATTCATAAGATTTGCAGTCAAAATGAATAAGGGTACTGCTAGTAATACAAATGAGTTTAAGCCATAAAACATTTTCATAGGCACCACAAGATTTGGAATGTTCTCAATGTTACCAATTCCAACCAGTGATACAATCCCTATAGAAAAAGCAATTGGAGTGCCTATTGCAATGAGTATTATAAATAGAATGACCAAAAATATTGCAAACATTATTGCCCTCCTCTCATTTTGCCAATTCGTTGTATAATATGTTCGATTTTATAGACAGCCATAAAAGCCGCAGAAACAGGTATAACCGCCCATACATACCCCATTTTCAAGGTTGGCAATGAGTACCAGTTATAATTCCAAAAGGTCATCATGATTACTTTTCCATAAATCAACATGTAGACTACAAATCCCAACATGAGCATGTCAATTATAAGATCGAGAATATGTTTTCTATTTCCCGTTAAATTCGTTTTGAAAAAATCAAAGCTAAAGTGCGCTTCTTTTCGCACCATAATGGAAGCACCCATAAACACTGCCCATACAAATGAGAAAACAGCAATTTCTTCAGTCCACAACACTGAAACTTCTAAATATCTTGCCGCAATTTGAATAATGACAACCGCAATAAATATTGATAAAAAAAAGATACCTATGTATTTCTGGATTTTCTCTAATAAGTCGATTCCTTTGTTCATGTTTTCACCTCAAATTTTTAAAGGGGAGCAGCGCTCCCCTTCTGTGACTATTTTGCATCTCTTATTGCTTGTAATAATTCTTCAAGACCCAGTTCACTTGCAATCTTATCCTGAAGCGGAATCGCAGCTTCAATAAACGGTGTTCTATCAATTTCATTCACCACGCCACCATCAGCAATCAACTGCTCTTTATAAGACTCTTCCTCATTATAAATAGCTGTTCTCTCTGCTGCTACAGACGCCTCTGCTGCTTTCATGAGTTCAGCTTTTTGATCATCTGTCATCTTGTCAAATTTATTCGCGTTTACAAGCAGTAAACGTGTCGTATAGTCATGACCTGTTTCTGTTAGATATTTGCCATTCGCTGTTTTATGATGTTCCATTGGCACTAAGTATGGGTATGCATTTTCTGCTGCATCTACAATACCCTGTTGCAAACCTTGATATAATTCTCCCCACGCTACAGCTGTTGGGATGGCACCTAAACTCGTCCAGTATTCAGATACGGCACCAGAAGTTTGAGTACGTATCTTTAAACCTTCAATATCTTCAATAGAGTTTAGTGGCTTTTTACCATAATAGTGACGCACTGCCGCAGTCCAGTACCCTAACACTTTAAATTCTTCATTTGACTTGTTATAAATGATTTCTGACATTGCCTTGCCTACATCACCATCAACTACTTTTTCCCAGTGGTCATAGCTATCGAATAAATAAAGCAGTGAAAATAAGTCGATTTCCTTGATACCCGTTTTTGTCATGAATCCTGGAGAAACCAGTACAACGTCAGCAGCACCCAGTTTCAATTTTTCTACGAGTTCAGCTTCACTTGTTCCAATCGTTCCCGCATGCACTTCAACGTCGAACATGCCATTTGCTTCTGCAACTTTTTCAAACTCTAGCAGGCCTGTTTGATATGGACTGTCTGTATTTGTTTGATTATGTGCAGCTACAATCTTAATTGGATCTGCTGCTACTTCTGCTTGACTGCCTTCGGCACTGTTCTCACCACTCGCCTCAGTTTGGCTTCCACAGCCAGTTAGAATCACTGTGACTGCCAGCAATGACAACAAAATCATCATTTTGATTTTTTTCATTTAACTTCCCCCTATTGATTATAAGTAAACTTAGCTCATACCTGAAAGTGATATAAGGCTCTTGACTTCATAATTATAAATCACTTGCCAATGGTTTATTAATGCATTCTTTTTACTGAAACTATGAGTTTTTTTACGCAAGTTTCTTCATCACTAAAATATCGCTGACAAACGTTTTCTTAATATTATTTATTTTACTTTTCTTTTATTATTTTTACCTTCATAATTTTACAGCGCCTATTTAAGCGCTTCAAAATCAGAATGCATTCCCTATTTATAGCGTTTATCCTCAATCGAAATTACTGCTTCCGTCTTTCATACTTGTATCAATCATCTACTTGATTTTTCGAATTACAATATCTTATTTTCTCATTTGATTATTTTCGGTGTCTTCCCCCATTCAACTCCAAACTGACCACAAAAATATCTTAAGTTCTATTGCCCACAAGCCTACTCTTACTCGATTAAAACTGGACAGAAAGGATATAATTAAATTATAGTGACGCAACCGATCCGATTGCAATAGAAGGAGCATAACGATGAAAAATATACATGCTTTGAAAAAAATGAATCATGAAGATCTCCTTCTCTATTCATTACTAGCAATTATCATATTAACAACCCTGGTCTTTTTAGTCATTTACTTGATATGGGTGCCATTTTGGCCAGCAATATTGGTCCATATTCTTTACCTCGTTTTTCATCTGATGCTTATAGGCTCTTTGAAGAAGAAGCACTATATGTATGTCAAATTGAGTATTCCTATTACAAATATCATTCAGCTTTCCCTAGCTACATTTCTCTGGTTTCCGCTAACCACAAATTATGATCTTTTCTATTTTCTATTGCCTATGGGGTGCTTTGTCATTATGGATATAAGCAGACTAAATGAAAGAGTCATTGCACTGACTATCAGTTTCATAAGCTTTTTTCTATTTGTCTTGAACCGATATGCTCATGTTAATTTCTATATATATGAACTTGGGGAAACACCCACAAAGATTATTTCTTTTTTTACAATTACTTCCACAATGAGTATACTCATCCTATATGTCTATTTACATGCATTCTTTTTGGCTCAAAAAAGAATCGAACTTGAATATCTCGCAAATACAGACAGTCTTACAAACATCAGCAATCGACGAAATTTCTATACACAAAGCGAGTTGGAGTTTCAACTCGCCCATAAGTATAATCATACTTTTTCCTTGCTTCTTATTGATATCGATCATTTTAAGCACGTCAACGATAACTATGGCCATGATACGGGTGATTATGTCTTAAAAGAAGTTACAAAAGCTATCAAGAATAATATTAGAGCTAAAGACGTATTTGCTAGACACGGTGGTGAAGAGTTCACAATTCTTCTGAGAAATACTGATAAAGAGACCGGTCTTATCATAGCGGAGAAAATTCGAAGCCTTATAGAAAACTTAGAGATTATGACAGAAAAAGACACCTTAAAAGTGACGGTTAGCATTGGGGTTACACAGTTTTCAAAACATATTCATAATTTTGATACCCTTGTAAACCTAGCAGATCAGGCATTATACGATTCAAAACATATGGGAAGAAACCGTATTGTTTTTAAGGATTTCGCCCCTAATTCTGACCACAGTGTATAGCATGCCACAAAACATCTTTGTTTATTATGCACTTTATTTTAAACCTCAGAAACAGTAATGAAGCAAGATTTAAAAACGCTCACCTAAACGATTGACTTTGAACCTATAAAAAAGAAGCTGTTTTCTTCAACAGCTTCCCCTTTTGACTCACTTCACTAATTATTCAAATCAATTTCAAGTAAAATCGGGGTATGATCCTGTCTTTCACCCGAATCCACCATTTCAGACTTAAGCACTTTGTCAGCCACTCTGTCGCTGACTAGCCAGTAATCAATTCTCCAGCCAGAATTGTTTATTTTGCTTGTTTTAACCCTTTGCGCCCACCAGGTATAGGCACCAGTCACATCGCCGTGTATATGTCTAAAGGTATCCGTAAAGCCTTTATTAAGCAGGTTGGTAAACCCCTCTCGTTCCTCGTCTGTAAAGCCTGCTGACTTGTGGTTGCTGTCTGGATTGGCTAGGTCAATTTCTTTATGGGCAACGTTATAGTCTCCTGTTGCAATAACGGGCTTGTTTTTATCCAGGCTTTCAAGATACTCGGCGTATTTTATATCCCATGCCTGTCTTTCGCTTAGTCTTTTTAGACCATCCCCTGCATTGGGTGTATACACCTGCGTTAGATAGAAATTGTCAAACTCTAAGGTAATCATTCGACCTTCTAAATCCATCGTATCAGGTGCACCAATTTCAGGACACGTCACTTGAGGCGTGTACTTCTCTTTATAAAGAAACATGGTACCTGCATACCCTTTTCGAGCAGGTTCCTGTGAACTTCTCCAAGTATAGGTGTATCCCTTAAAGAATTCAGCCAGAATATCCATGTGTTTTTTACTAGGCCCTTTTGAAGGTAATTTGGTTTCCTGTAATGCGATGACGTCTGCATCTTGTTCTATAATGGTATTAATTACTTTTCTCGACAGGATCGCCCTGTTAGAATCACTCGTTAAAGCTGCATTCAGTGAATCAATATTCCATGAAATAAATCTCAATTTAACGCTCCTTTTATTCTAATTATATTTACGCTTTAATCAGACTCCCTACTTGATCAAACTCAATATGACTTATACCCAACATTTTAGCAAAACTGCTCTTATCATATTAATACGAAGGGGTTGATTGTGTCAAAATCACAAGATAGCCATCCTGAATATATTATCAATGGCAATCACTTTTCCACAGGTCATATGAACACAATGGCTGTAGGCATCAATTTTCGTTACCCTTCCTGTTGCCACAAGATACTGCCCTCCTGATTTTAAGGTGTCTGCCTCAAAATGTTCAATTTCAACATCAACGCCGCTTTCGCTGACAGCTTCACTTCCAAATTCTTTTTCAACTTGAATTTGCTCTTCTATTTTAGCTTCTATTTCCCGCAATTGTTCATTTATAATGATTTTCTGTGACTCATCTAGATCCCTTTTTTCATTTGTTAATCTAGCGGCTTCCTTTACCGACGCTTCATGTCCAACTACCGCTGCAAATGGAGAAAACTGGGCGGCCCTGTCTTCAAGTGGCATTTGTGGTCTTTTACAAGAGACATGATGTGGTAAATGAATTATGTCATCATAGGTATTTTCACTTTCAGAAGGATACTTACGCATAGCCTCTTCCTTTCCCCAAAGTCGCTTAGTCATGCACAAGCTAGTCGGCTTTGTGACCGCCAATTTGGTTGTTTCTATCTTTTCCTGTAGCACCTTTTTGCAAATTCATGCCCTTTAGAACCGCATTTTTCCCAAACTTCTTTTTGATGTCCAGCAAGGCATGCTGCAATTTCTTTTCCTTTTCTAACATGGATTTTTCTGCTTCATTGTCTTTGGACTTTTTATCATAGTCTGTGAAAAGATCCAGCTGTTCATAAGACACTTCGTCTTTAACAACATCTTCATCAACCACATGGTTTGCAACAATATTCACCCTTCTTGCCAGTAAATTCTCGTCAACAATTTCATCAAACAGTGTCATTACAGCATCCATAATAAGCTTTGTTGAGGACGTCAGCTTTTTAAGATTGGCAGTACCGTGGGCATGCTTTGGCACTTTTCTGCCGTAGTAATCCGTTTTAACTTGACCCTTGTAGCCTTTACGCCGCTCTGCGTCTGACAAATTTGAAATATCATACCCTACTGTTAAAACAAGTTGGTTTGTGACGAGCCGCTTATCCACTAAATCGAGCACCAGCTGATCGGTCATCTCTTTAACGATGATTCTGGTCTCTTCGTATTCATAAGGACGCAGTAAAACCTGTCCTGCTCCCGTACTTTTACTTGCAGGCTTATACGCCTTTACATGTCTAAGTTTACAAGGTTCCCAGCCCCAAGCATGATCAATAAGCAGCTCAGCATTCACACCAAACAAATCATAGAGGAGGTCTTCATTATGAAAAGCATTGTCCCCACCCATAGAGCACCTTGCAATGTCTCCCATAGTGTATAAACCATGCTTTTCCAGTTTCTTGGCATAGCCCCTGCCGACCCGCCAAAAATCCGTAATGGGCTTATGATTCCACAATTGCTTTCTATAGCTTATTTCATCGAGTTCGGCGATTCGAACGCCGTCCGCATCTGCATCAATTTTTTTAGCCATAATGTCCATGGCAATTTTACTCAAGTACAAGTTGGTGCCTATACCCGCTGTAGCGGTAATACCTACCGTTTCAAGTATGTCCTTAATCATGTCCTTTGTGAAGGCCCTTGGACTTAGGTTGGAGCGCTTTAAGTACTGGGTTATATCAATGAAGACTTCATCTATTGAGTAAACATGGATATCTTCTGGTGCAACATATTTCAAGTAGACATTGTAAATTCGTGTACTGTATTCTATATAGAGTGCCATTCTCGGCGGTGCCACAATATAGTCTATGGCTGTCGTCGGCGAACATGCTAAGACACCCGCATCATAAGAAGCATCACGGAGGTTCCTGCTTCGAATGCGCTGAGCCCGCTTGTCATTTTCTAGTTTGATTTTTTGAACCACTTCAAAAAGCCGCACTCTGCCAGGTATGCCATAGGTTTTTAAAGACGGCGATACCGCCAAACAGATCGTCTTTTCTGACCGACTTGCATCCGCTACAACAAGGTGGGTCGTCAAAGGATCCAGTCCCCGTTCCATACATTCAACAGACGCATAGAAGGACTTTAAATCAATTGCAACATATATGTTTTCGGTTTCCTGCATTCGCTCACCCACATCTATCAAACACCAGTTCGGTTTTCTTCAAATTTATTTTATCATATTTTCACAGTAGAAAAAATAGATTCTCGCTGTCATTGTTCATAGAAATTATGAGAGTACCCCTTCAAGTAAGATGCCTGACAAACAAGTCATAAGAGCCTTTTACCCGCTAAGCTTAAATAATGACACTTCCAGTAGTGGACATGCCACTTTTAATATTGATAAATTTATTTGAAACGCTATACTTAAGATATTGTTACTGAAGCCGGCTTTTCATGATGTATTCATATGAAATGCACGTATTTTCGAAAGAACAAAATGTCCAAAAGACATAGTCTATCAAGAAAGAATGCTATTGTCATTCAGCTTAAAGATTGGTGAGGCCCTATGAATAGAAAAGATATATTGGAACTAAAAAGAAGATTTAAAAAAGAACAGTGTACATTCACAAAAGTGTCCGGATGTTATGTAAATAGCGAGAAGGAAATCCTTCTAAAATTCAAAGAAACCTTTTTGAATTTGCCAGACGACGAACTCTTTAAATACTTAGAAATAGCCAAAAAAACACTTTCAGGCAAAATAGGGAATAATCTTTTAGAGTTGAACTTCCCTCAAAACACCACAACAACTAACGAAAAACAGCAGCTTTTAATGATGCTTGCAAAAAGTGGTTTAAAAGAAGATGCTATCCTAACCCATTTTTATGAGAGCGTCGTTGATGCATATACACACTCTGGAAACTATTTAATTCTCCTTTTTCATGATGTCTATGATGTGATGATTAAGACTTCTGACAACCGCAAACTCGACGAGTCTGAAGAAGTCTATGAGTATGTCATTTGTGCAATTTGCCCTGTCTCCTTATCGAAGGCAGGACTGGGATACTTTGATACAGAAAACAAAATTAAGTCTAGAATTAGAGACTGGATAGTCGAGGCGCCTTCAGTTGGCTTCACATACCCAGGTTTTATTGACCGCGGTTCAGATGTTGATACCATTATGTACTATACAAGAAATACAAAAGACCCCCATGCCGAACTCATGGAAAACACACTCGGATGTTTGCCAAAACAAACAGCGACAAACCAATTAGAAACCTTTGAAGACATCATAAAAAATTCAGTAAGTACAGATGAAGCCATTTCTGAAAAAGTTTTTGCTGACGTTCAGGAGAACCTAAACACCCTGATTGAGGATCACAAGGACATTTATGAAGACACTGAGCCAGAACCCATTGTCCTCTCGAAAGAGAAGGTTAAAAACTTGCTTATAGACAGTGGTGTTTCTGAAGAAATTACAGTTCAAATCGAAAAAACTTATGCCGATAAGTTCGGTGAAGAGCCTCCGCTTGCAGAGCATTTAGTCGACACAAAGCTGGTTAAAAAAAATGCTCAAAAGAAAAAAGAGCGGGCACTCATATCGCAGATTGAAGAACTGGAATCTAAACTTGAAATAGTGGAACAATCCGCTGTATCTGTTGAAGAAATCCAAGACACCGATACAAGTGACACACCCCTAGAAGCAGATGAAAACGAAGATAAGGCTCTTGAAGCTGAATACGCTACAAATACACCCCAGGAAAATGAAGAGACACAGAACTATGATGTCGTCCTACATGTTAAACCTGAAAAACTCCATACCATTAAGACCGAGCTGATTAACGGACAGCGGTGTATTGTTGTTCCTATTGGAGACCATGAACAAGCTAAAATCAATGGCCTGGATGATTTGTTGTAACAGTCCACTCTTTTTTGAACCAAATTTCATAAGCCTATTCACCTGAACTTTTTTGATGATACGTTCATGACCGATACAAAAAAGAACCCATTATTTAAACTGGGTTCCTTTTTTTATGTGTTTGATGCGCTTCTTGAAACCGACTGCATGTAACCAGATAGTTTGTGCAGACACATTGCAGGCTCGGCTTATTTTACATTGAATTATCCATTCACCTGATTTTGAATGTCGCCTTCAATAAAGGCTTTAATATTTTGGATAACGGTCGTTACAAGCCTTTGTCTTGTTTCAGTAGGCGCCCAAGCATAATGCGGTGTTATAATGCACCGATCAATCCCCAGCAGTTTATTCTCATCCTTAATGGGTTCTTCAGAAACCGCATCTAAAATAGCCATAGCCAGATGTCCTGATTCAAGCACCCGGATAAGGGCCTCTTCATCTACAAGTCCGCCTCTTGATGAGTTTATAAACACAGCATTTTCTTTCATTTTCAACAGTGCTTCTTCATTGATTATTTTCTCAGTCTCTGCAGTAAGGGGCAGGTGCATAGATATATAGTCTGACTTCTCGTAAATTTCATTCAGACTACTGTATTTGAATCCATCTTCTCTTTCCTTTTTTGACCTATTATAGACAAGTATATTCATATTAAAGGCTCTGCAAAGCTCCATGACACGGTAGCCGATTTTGCCAAATCCAATAATGCCAACCGTCTTTCCGGCTACTTCTACTAGTGGTCTGAGCCAGTATGAGAAATTGCCGTTTTTCATCCAGTCCCCATTTTTCACACTTTCACTATGTAAATCAATTCTGTTTGAATGAAATAGGATTGCAGCCATAACATACTGCGCCACGGCATCGGTGCCATAGGCTGGCACATTTGTCACGACAACACCACGTTCACTTGCCGCCTGGGTATCCACAATATTATACCCCGTTGCAGTCACGCCAATGTACTTGAGATTCTTAGCGGCCTCAATAACCGCTCTATTTATGACCGTTTTATTGGTAATAACAATATCTGCCTCTATCGTTCTTTCTTCAATGCATTCATCAGGCGTATCCATATAGATGGTTACATCCCCAAGTTTGTGCAAACTTTCCCATGACAAGTCCTCTAATGTGTTTTGATCAAGAATGACAATTTTCATATTCGGTCTCCTTATAAACTGGCTACACCTCGGTTGATTCAAACCGTTTTATAAATTCTAAATAGCTTTTTCTGAATTTCTTATCTAAAAAGCTTATCTAAAATAGCTTCTTTAATTGGCCAAATAGTCTGCACGGCAAAACTAGAAGGCATAAAAAATTTACTATATTATAGCATAAGAAGTAGGTCATAGAAGTGATACACATTGATTTTGGAAAACAATCGCCTGTATACCCTCCATTGTCATCTTTATAAATAAAAAAAACGAGTACTCAGAAATTGCTACCGGTCACACTACAAAAGAACAAATTATGTCAAATGTTTACAGGACGCATTGATTCATACCAAGACCTGTGGTATCATACCCTTGGATGATATCTTTCAAGAGTCATACCTGCTGAAACACAAAAATGAAAAATGAGCCTGCTTTGAGCTTAAGACGAAGACAGGCACACATGATTATAAAAATCTAATTCATTAATTGATCAATTCGTTTATTGTTCATTTGGTATTTTTTGTGACTGTATACTAACGGTACACTGTAAAAAATATGATAAACTCGATCATCCATTAGCAGGGAATTTCATGTTTAACAGAGCAGGTGTAGTGGACCGTATAAGTCTATATCTACATCTTTTTTATTGCCTTATTTTTACAAGTTGAGGAGTGAAAATATGAATTTCAAAGAGAAAAACAGGCAAATTAACAAAGAGGCGAAAATAACCGTCGGACTGTATATATTCTTTTTCATATGGTGGTTTGTATTTGCCTATGGAATTGGCCTCAAGGATGTCTCAGAGTATAAATATATACTGGGTTTCCCATCATGGTTCTTCTACAGCTGCATACTGGGATATGTGATGATTTCATCTCTCCTTGCATTTGTGGTTAAGAAATACTTCAAGGATATTGATTTTGAAGACAGTAAAGAGGAGGCATAGCTATGGGTAACGCAATGATATTAATTCCAATGATTGTATACCTAGCACTCATGTTCGGTATTGCAATTTACACCAATAGACTGTCCTCTGGCAGTGGCAGTTTTATGGAAGAATACTTCATCGGCGGCAGATCAATGGGTGGCTTTGTTCTTGCTATGACACTCATTGCCACCTATTCAAGTGCAAGTAGTTTCGTTGGCGGCCCTGGCGTTGCCTATTCGCTGGGCTATGGCTGGATTCTTCTAGCCATGATTCAGGTTCCAACCGCTTTTCTAACACTAGGCGTGCTCGGCAAGAAATTCGCCATTATATCCAGGAAAATCGGTGCAGTTACTGTAACCGACTACTTGAAAGCCAGATATAACAATACGTTCATCGTTGTATCCACATCCATAGCCATGATTATTTTCTTTGCGGCGGCCATGGTGGCGCAGTTTATTGGCGGTGCTAAATTATTTGAAGCAGTTACGGGTTACTCCTATGTCATGGGTCTTGTCATTTTCGGCATTGCCGTGATCATATATACAACTATTGGTGGCTTTAAAGCCGTTGCCATTACCGACGCCATTCAAGGCGTTGTCATGGTGCTTGCAACCACATGCCTCCTTATTGCTATTATAAGTGCAGGCGGTGGCATGGAGGCCATTACAGCTAAGATGATTGAAACAAACCCAAGTGCACTGACCCCAACAGCGGGTGGAAAAATTCCAATTCCATTTATACTGTCTTTCTGGGTGCTCGTTGGATTCGCAGTTCTTGGACTCCCACAAACGACTGTGCGGTGCATGGGCTTTAAAGATTCTAAGTCCCTTCATAGAGCCATGGTTATTGGTACTATTGTGGTTGGATTCTTAATGCTTGGCATGCACCTTGTTGGGGCTTTAGGGGCCTATGTTGTACCTGGTCTGGCTGGCGATGGCGCAATCCCTGGTATTACTGTAAAAGTATTGCCCCCTGTTCTCGCAGGCATATTCATTGCAGGACCCCTTGCAGCCATCATGTCAACCGTTGACTCTATGCTGATTCTTGCATCTGCTTCAATTATAAAGGACCTGTATTTGAATTATGGAAAGGGCAATATTGAAGAAAAACACCTTAACAAAATCAGTTTTATTACGACAGCGGTCATCGGCCTCATTGTATTTCTTTTTGCAATCAAGCCCCCATCTATTATCGTATGGATAAACCTCTTTGCATTTGGTGGTCTTGAAGCTGCCTTCTTGTGGCCTACAATCCTCGGGCTATACTGGAAAAAGGCCAATGCGGACGGCGCCATTATGTCCATCATTACTGGGCTTGCGTCATTCTTCATTTTTACCATATACAGCGTAAAACCATTTGGAATGCACCAGATTGTGCCGACTCTAGCAGTTGCCTTGATCGCCTTTGTGATTGGGGCTGTAGTAGGTCGGAAAAATGATGAAGAGACCATTAAATTGTTTTGGGGAGAGTAAGGGGATGAATTAGATAATTAAAAACGTCCTATATTGGCAAGTTTACTTGAAGACGCTGAAGTCGAAATCAAATAGAAATAGTGATATTAATTTTGATATCTACCTTGTTGAGAATTTCTAACACTATTTTGACAAAATGGAATGATTTTATCTATATATGATAAGGTCATTCTATTTTTAATATTGTACAAAATGATAACTATTAAACGGATTAGTTAATGGCGTAAAAATGAATGATTGGAGCTGTAAGTTGATAGATTTACATTCCAATATGAGCTTTATCAATTATAATAGATTAATTCTGGCGGATCTACTGTTGTAATTTACATTCCAATATGAGCTTTATCAATGCATACGCTCTCCATCTAGACTATTTAAAGGCATATTTACATTCCAATATGAGCTTTATCAATAAGCTTGTGTATCGATTTCATATCACTCTCTGCAATATTTACATTCCAATATGAGCTTTATCAATAAAATCCTGAGATATTAGAAAGGGATGATTAATAAATTTACATTCCAATATGAGCTTTATCAATGAAACAATTGACCCATTTTAATATATCCTTCATCCTCATTTACATTCCAATATGAGCTTTATCAATACATAGGCCTAGTTAATAGTCGTGTACTGCCTTATTTATTTACATTCCAATATGAGCTTTATCAATAATACCTAAACCAACTAACAACATTACAATCCAATATTTACATTCCAATATGAGCTTTATCAATAATAATTGCAGTTATCCCTAATACAATCCATCCAAAATTTACATTCCAATATGAGCTTTATCAATTTTTACATTCTTCAGTATCTATGCATTTAAAACATATTTACATTCCAATATGAGCTTTATCAATAAAAAGTACCAAGGTAGAGCATTTGACGTGATTATAATTTACATTCCAATATGAGCTTTATCAATAGGGCAGATTTTAGGATTAGTCGCACCCACGACGGGATTTACATTCCAATATGAGCTTTATCAATAAATACCACTCAACTGCGTCACATAAGCCTTACCATCATTTACATTCCAATATGAGCTTTATCAATGTGTGATTGTTAAAAAAGAAAAATTACCATCTAAGTATTTACATTCCAATATGAGCTTTATCAATATTGCTAAACATGCTGTTTCTGGAACTCCTGAGATAATTTACATTCCAATATGAGCTTTATCAATCTCCATCGGGTCAAGTACATTTACTTCTTTACCTGTATTTACATTCCAATATGAGCTTTATCAATTGGCACTCAAGATGCAGTCCCAGTGATTCTCATATCATTTACATTCCAATATGAGCTTTATCAATTAAAAAAGGCAGCGATTTCATTATCACTTGGACTGATTTACATTCCAATATGAGCTTTATCAATTTGACAAGAGCTGCACAAGCACCAGGAGGATATACGGATTTACATTCCAATATGAGCTTTATCAATCAGAAGAGATCAAACGACTTGTCGGAATTTGGTCTAATTTACATTCCAATATGAGCTTTATCAATGAATGTTGTTGAAGAGCATACCGGGAGTTATCTTGAATTTACATTCCAATATGAGCTTTATCAATGCGGTATAGGCAACGTATAACTGTATTGATTTTCCAATTTACATTCCAATATGAGCTTTATCAATCGGAGAAAAGTACAACAACGCTGAGTTGTGGGCTGATTTACATTCCAATATGAGCTTTATCAATCCATACACGAGTCTTGGATTAAATACTCTACTGGCATTTACATTCCAATATGAGCTTTATCAATCGATACATCATTTGAAACTGAGCTTTGTTTCCGTAATTTACATTCCAATATGAGCTTTATCAATCAATTTTGAATTCATATGGAAAATCATTAAAAATCTAATTTACATTCCAATATGAGCTTTATCAATGATTTAATTTAAATCCTAACGCATTTCCTTTACAATTTACATTCCAATATGAGCTTTATCAATTTCGGTTGCATTGTAAATCTAATTGATAAAATAGCATTTACATTCCAATATGAGCTTTATCAATTAGCAAAACATGCTGTATCGGGTACGCCTGAAATCATTTATATTCCAATATGAGCTTTATCAATACCCTAATCCCGAGCCGGAATCTGATTTTAAACAAATTTACATTCCAATATGAGCTTTATCAATCAAAATTTAATCATAATATAGATTCTTTATATTATAATTTACATTCCAATATGAGCTTTATCAATTATCTAAGCCCAAACTTGGCGTATTTTGATAAATAATATTTACATTCCAATATGAGCTTTATCAATCGGATCGGAAGAAAACATACTCAACAATACAAGCTGCATTTACATTCCAATATGAGCTTTATCAATCTGAAAGTGAACGTGAGATCATCTTAGGTAACGCAAATTTACATTCCAATATGAGCTTTATCAATTGGTTTAACCAACTCTCTTACGAAAGCTAGAATTATATTTACATTCCAATATGAGCTTTATCAATCTTACACAACTTTAGCTGTCGTGAATGAAGCGAATACATTTACATTCCAATATGAGCTTTATCAATTGAAAAGGGTCAAGGCACATTTTCCGCAGGGTGAAGAATTTACATTCCAATATGAGCTTTATCAATTGAGTATGCGAAGGAACAATCATATGATGTTGACTTAATTTACATTCCAATATGAGCTTTATCAATTGTCAATACGTAAAAAGAAATCCCCTCATTTCTGAATTTACATTCCAATATGAGCTTTATCAATCCATCAAAGGCTGCCACTTCTGCTTGTAGTAATTAATTTACATTCCAATATGAGCTTTATCAATGTGAGTGGGAGTTGTATGGTTCGTATTTGATTTCTGTATTTACATTCCAATATGAGCTTTATCAATCCGAAACCGGAAATTGAAAGGGGGGTATACAATAAAATTTACATTCCAATATGAGCTTTATCAATAGGTGATGTATATGGATTTGAAGACTTTAAGGAAAATTTACATTCCAATATGAGCTTTATCAATCGCTTTGGCCGGGCTTGCAATGACTTCTTCTATTGAATTTACATTCCAATATGAGCTTTATCAATCATAATTACGCTTCGTGCTGGGTAGCACAACAATTCATTTACATTCCAATATGAGCTTTATCAATTTGATAATTCTCCATCTATATCAAGTATAGAGTTGTCATTTACATTCCAATATGAGCTTTATCAATTGCGGTACAACATGCCTAGAGAAGTGCGTGAGCGACATTTACATTCCAATATGAGCTTTATCAATATTTACTGTCATTGCTGATACTGCGGTTTTGAGAAATTTACATTCCAATATGAGCTTTATCAATTCTTCCCAGTATTCTAGTATCGGATTATAGTCAAAATTTACATTCCAATATGAGCTTTATCAATTGCTCAACATCGTTATGATAAAGAAGTAATTTGTATATTTACATTCCAATATGAGCTTTATCAATTATATTGACAATCACCAGATTACTGAGATAACACAGATTTACATTCCAATATGAGCTTTATCAATGACGATCCGGCAAAACGCGAAAAGTTTCTTAAAAACAATTTACATTCCAATATGAGCTTTATCAATCGCGATACATCATTTGAAACTGAGCTTTATTTCCGTAATTTACATTCCAATATGAGCTTTATCAATCCCGCTGTTGCCGGAATGGTAGCTTGCTTCATGGAAATTTACATTCCAATATGAGCTTTATCAATAACTTTGTGTGAATGTTTCCTGTAAATTCTTCTCTAATTTACATTCCAATATGAGCTTTATCAATATTCATTGGATATTTTGCAAACTTCAAATTAATCAAATTTACATTCCAATATGAGCTTTATCAATGACTTAGAACAAGCTAAATTAATAGCAAAAGATTTATTTACATTCCAATATGAGCTTTATCAATACACATAGAAAGTCCTGAATATGCAATGATGTACTAATTTACATTCCAATATGAGCTTTATCAATAACTCTAGAGCTCACAACTATGTTCAATCAACATTTATTTACATTCCAATATGAGCTTTATCAATTTACTTTGAGTGGCAGACAGTAGATGATAATTGCGTATTTACATTCCAATATGAGCTTTATCAATCCCGCGGCATACAAGCGTTGAAAACACTAGCGTCCACACATTATTTCTGTCGATTGAGTTAATTATGTCTTCTTATTCATTATACAATAATTCCCTTATCAATTAAATCCTCTAATTGCAAGTGTTTTGATTGTCTGTCGATCTACTGGGATTTTTTGCACACCACACATCGACAGGCTATAATATATTTGACACCGGATCATCTTCCATGCCCCAAAATTCTCTCTTGAGTATTTTTCATAAGGCGCTGTAAAAACAATAAGAGAGTCTTTGTCTTTACGAACAAGTTTTTCCAATTCTTTTTGCAACTCATATTTCTGTGCTTGGGTTATATGTCCCTCAAAGACTGAATTTTGAATATGAGTTAAGTAACGTTTACATGTTTTAAACGTTTTTCTTAATACTTTCGGCCCTGCTATGTCCATTTTTATATCGTACACTAATATTATATACATTTTTCACCAATCCATTTTATATCCTTGATATACCTCGCCCTCAACAAGGTGTTTGATTAATTTATATGCCTCCATGCGTATTAAAGATCGATACGACACTTTTCGTCCAAGCCCCTTGTGTTGTATTGTTTCACATAAACGGCTGTCAAACTCCTGTGTTATTTTTTTTACGGCATCTGGTCTTAACTTTAGATAATTGGCTTTTCGCTCAAATGACTTTTCTGTTATTTGGCCTTTATTTATCATTTTAAAAATCATCCTATCCGCAATAATTGGTTTAAAGACTTCGGCCAAATCTAAACACAGAGAAAATCGCTTTACGCCTGGTGCATGAAGATAGCTAATTGTAGGATTCAAGGCAGTTTTATATATTTCACTTAAACAGGCTGTATACACCAAACTGTTCACAAAGGATATCAAGGTGTTTATTATTGTGTCCGGTGGCCTTTTCACTCGTTTATCAAAAGTGAACTGCTTTGTTATAATCTCATTCCACATCTGATAGTAGTGTCTACGTATATTACCTTCAATCCCCATCAACTCTTCGATGGTTTTAGTTCTGGAAATATGGGATCTTAAGGCATCAATGGCTTGCACTTGTTTGTCAAAGTCTCTTCCGCGTCTGTTGTAATAACGGATATTTCTGTGAATATTATGGGCTGCTGAGTCAATAAAACCGATGGCAATCGCTTGGCGTACAAACTCATTTTGATAGGCTTCCACCTGTTTTATCAATAGTTCTCCAGAAACCTGATGTTCTCTTGGATAGTATGTTCCACTATAAAACCCGTAATAATTAAACACATGTAACAAAATATTCTTTTGAGATATAAACTGTAGTAGCTTCGTGTTTAAAGTGGCTTCACTAAAAAGGTAGATGTCTCTTACCTGCTCAACAGGAATAGACTTCTTTTGTCCTGTCTGAAGGGTTATTTGTATGGTATTGTCTTTACGCCCTATTTTTTCACCACTAAAAATAAAGTATGATCTACTCATTTTCGACTCCTATGCATAGCATAAATCGTAGAACGCGCATTTTTTACAGAAGCGCTTTTCCGGTTTTTCGTGTGGTGGTGCCTCTGCATTAAGAACGACTTCAATATTTTTAACTATGCTTTCTATTTCGTCTTTGTCCGTCTCATCAAATTCAATATCAATCTTTTTCTTCAACTCAGGATAATGCAGTACACCACGGTTAACTTCAAGTCCTTTTTCTTTTAGGACATATATATAATATTTCACTTGCATTTCATGTGCCATTTCCATTGATTTAGATTTTTTCACTTCATGAACATAGGGTCCATCATCAATAAAATCAAGCATGATGTGGTCATCTATAAGCACTGACTTTTTTTCACGGTTGAAAGTATAGGCATCAATAGCTTTGCCTATCTCGACATCCATATTCATACTTTCCAACTGAATATGATGAGCATGATACCAAAGTTTACGCTTACATATAAAGTAGTAGTTAAATAGTGTGCCGTTTATTTGGATACATTTCCCTCCAATCTACCTATAAAAACTTTCCTAAGTCTTTATTTTTCTTCAGTTCTACACCCTTTTCATACGAATATTCACAGTCTAGTACAGGGTATTTAAAGTCATATTTTTCATTTAGAAAAACATAGTCACTAATCCCTTCTAAATTTTTTATGCTGCTGTTGGGAATAGACACCAAATACTGGTTCAGTTTTTCAAGCTCAATGCTTTTCAGTGTTCTTTTCTTGCTTTTATCCATCTCTTGGTCCAGACCCAATTGTTGATAGGTGCCAACAATGGTTTGGATTGTCTCCATGTTCTCATCATAAACTGGTTGTGGAATCATCATTTCTGATTCTATGCCTCTAAAGGCTTTGTCCACTTCTTGCTTACTCATTTCATTTGCGAATTGTGACTCTAACTTGTCGTAGTACCGGATGAACTTACGGTAGTATTCACTTTGTTTGACAGCGTCTAGCTTGTAAGTTGCTTCTATTAGTTCTGTTTTCTCTAACTCACTTATTAAACCGCTATAGTTTAATAAGGCGTCTCTTGACAATTTGTGAATGTGTTCGTCTATAAAAAGGCCAACGCCAGAGCATGCTTGACTGGTGCTTCCTAAATACACATAAGCGTTTACCTCATCAGTATTTTTGCCGCCTTTTCTGTTACATCTTCCGAGCCGTTGAAATAGTCCAGACAAGTCGGAAAGCTCTGTGTGTAAAATATCAAAATCAATATCAAGTGAAGCCTCAACAATCTGAGTCGATACCCAAATAATCTCTTTTTCTGTAGTCTTTTGACCATCGGCTAGAATCGCATTTTCCTTGTCTTGACGGTCTTTTTTTATAAAACGACTGTGAAGTAGGTGTACTTCAATATTTTCAGAGCTTTCAACCAGTGCATTATATACTTCTAGGGCCTTTGATATTTGATTACATACAACCAAGGTTTTTTTACCGCTTGCATTTTCAATAATCCTTGAAACGTTTAAGCTTTCTTCCACAGAACAGATATGGTGCCGTTTGCTTGAAGAAATAAATGGTTTTTCTGGCTCTTTAAATTCTATCCCTTTCTGACGCATAATCTGACCAACAAACCTTGGAAATGTTGCTGTTAGTATGGCAAATTTTCCACCTATTTTAGTAACCAGCTTCAAACCATAAACCAGTGTTGCCAGCAGTTCCGGGGAGTACATTTGAATTTCGTCTATTACAATTTTTGAATACCCCAAAGTTGCAAAAGTGGGCTCAAAATTTTTATATTTAAAAGCAAACTTAAAAATTTGATCGATTGTAGATACAGTAATTGGCATGGCCAATTGCTTAGTCAGTGCAAAATGACTATCTGCATCTTCAATGTCAGTGTCTGATCGCAAAACAGATATAGCATCACTATGGAGTAGGCTTACCATATTCGTTGCCCGATTGGGGACGATTTCTTTTTTTAAACGACTGTAGATGGCATTGATGGCTGTACGGATTGGTAGTGTAAAGAAACCTTTCTTATTGCCTATCCATAAAAACGCGCCTTCTGTTTTTCCCATCCCCGTCTGAGCTATTACAACCAAATTATCCTCTTGGTGGCTCATTAAGTACTTTTGCATATCGTTCCAACCGCCACCATTTGTGACAAAAATCTCATGAAGCCTATCTAGTCCTTCCATCAAAAAATCGTTCTGAGTTTCAACTTTAATATGCCCGCTCGCTGCATAGTCCAGTCTATTTAAGAGCCCTTTAAAATTAGAGTATTTTAGGAAAATATCCGTGTCATCGGAAATCCGATCATTCTTTAAGAACTTGCTTGATACCACTTTTACATGATTATACTTTTTCCCATTAAAAATATAGTGCTGTGCAGCTTCTTTTAGGGCGTCCACTTCCTCATGCATTCTGTCAATCATATATGCATCACGATCATGGTGGTAGGCAATAGCATTTATGAGTATTTTTATCTCATCTTTTGAATACCTTTTTTTTAGAGCATTGACATCAATGAACATGGTGCTCAAATAATTATGAGGAATTTCTGTTTCATCCTTTTTCCTATCTTTAATTTTTCGTTGGAATTTGGGATTCATTTTTCCAAGGTCATGATACTCACAGGCCATTTGAAGCATATCCCAATCTATTTCATATAGATTGGGATATATCGCTTTCAAAATTTCAAAATTATCAAGTAGTTTCTGTGTATGTTCCTGAATTGTTTCAACGGGATCTGATTTTGCCCAAAATATTTTTGGTTCCTCATTAGACAAGAAATACAACCTCCCCGTCATCATCAACCAGGTAATCCTCTGTTATTCTTATACCACTTGCGTATATTACAGGTTTTTTAACCCATTTTCTAATCATTTTAGGATTCTTTTCACTTCCGACATTAACAAGCTCATAGTTTTTACTTAATCGGTAAAGTGTTCCGGCAAGTGTCTTACCGGTATTTTTTATGTTTGAAGATTCTATAATAACATCTTCTTCATCAATCATTTCTAAAGGCACATAGGCAGAAGCCTCATTGTCTTTTAAACCGATTTCACGATCTTCAATTGTTTTTTGCGAAATTTCAACTTCTTCGACTTCTAAAATAGTGGCAATATCTTCTCTGCGGCCCAGCGCAGGAAACTCAAAGGGCTTCTTAAAACTCTCATAAATCTCACCGACAAGACTTTGATCTTCTGGAACAATATGAAGTGTTAAGTACACATCATTTAGAAGTTCTATAGTTGATGTACCCCTTGTAATACCATATCCACTTGCATTAATCTGATGACGAACTGAGTCATATTTCATACCTGACTTAAACTCATAACGAGTGTATAAGTCATTTATTTTAGAGTGGTGTTTTCCTTGTATACTAATTTGCATAGGTTTATATTCAGTGTACCTACACATGTTATGGACCATGCCTA
This sequence comes from uncultured Acidaminobacter sp., assembly GCA_963676345.2. Lineage (GTDB taxonomy): Bacteria > Bacillota > Clostridia > Peptostreptococcales > Acidaminobacteraceae. The sequence goes on along the minus strand of CAXXTS010000005.1, from coordinate 421,577 downwards.
TAACAGTAGAGTATGGCGGTAGGGGGTAAGTTTCTTTTAACTGAAAACTGGTTGGTACTTTATAGTTGACAAAGTCCTGATATAGCTTGACTCTAACACCCTTCATAATAGTCATCAACCTTTGCTTTTAAACCACTAAAAAACTCTGGAATTGTTCCTGCATTAAAGTCCGCCTTAATTTCGTCGCTATTTTTAAACTTGCTCTCAACAATACCAACATTTGTATGGTCTTTAAACTGGTCATACATAACACTATGAATCCCGGCTGTATCAATGGCCCCCTTGTTTATATCAATGACATTCTGAAAGACTGGGTTTTTCGTTTCGTAAACTCCGCCAATGACAAATAGCGGCTTTAAGTCTTCTCTTCGACCACGAATGTCCCTATATAGTAATGACACTGTGTCTAGAAGTTTTTTAACACGTCTTGATTTCTCTGTATTGTCAAGCTCAATTTGAGGGGTTTCATCTGTCCCATTTGAATCAATACCTATTTGATCAAGGTCAATGGTCAGTGTATAACGGTAATAAGACTTATGTATTTCAGACTGGGCAATATTCATATTTTCATTGATTCGATCAGCCAGTCCTTTATTGGTAAGAAAGTCTGTTTCTCCGTAAAAAGGTTCCAGTGCAACTGCATTTGACAAACGAACTTTTGCGTTTCTTTTTTTACCATCAGAGCCTTTTTCCGTTTTTAAATAACCGAAGAAGTCAAGCTCAGGATGATTTTCAATTGAAGCATCTGGCGAAAACTGAATAACTTTTTTATCGCCCTTGCCTGATGCTTCAACAGGTGACAAACTTTCACCAAGCTGCTCAATAATATTATACCGGATAGCCTGTCTTGAAATGTAAGTATACTGGTGTCCATCATTTCTTGTGTGTTTTTTTAAAGATGCTGCGTTACCTATGCTCTCTCCATAGTTTGCGCTTTCTGCTTCAAATACACATGTTAATGTTAGTCCCATATTTTTCATTTATTTTTCCTCCTTCATGTCACTTGTCCTTGTTCCAATGAGTGTCGATGCAAAAGCGTAGCCGTATGTTTTAAAAACATTTTCGTCTTTGAGACAGTCTATTAGTATATTTGGAATGGGTTCATTGATGTAGCTATAGCCACTTAATAAGGAATCCATAAACTGTGCTGAATTGCCTGCTCGTAGTGCCCCCTGCAATCTATAGGCAATAGACTTCACCTTATGTTCTGACCCTTTTCTTTGGAAGCCCATTCTGAACTCTCTGCCCATGTTCACAACCTTGTCAATCTGCTTATCAGTCACTGTTTTCAACGCCTTCCCTCCTTTATTTTTTCCATTTTCAAGCTTTATAATATTTTGCAGTATATAGTCATTAAAATTGAACTTTTCTTTTGAACTTATAGAAACATGTAACAATTTGTCCACTAAGGTATATAAGTTTTGATTGTTAATGATGTTTTTAATTGTAATATCATAGAGGGTAAAGTAATTACCGCCTTCTATATAATACTTACCAATCAGGTTTTCAAGCTTCTTCTCATTTGAACAAAGATATTCAAGCTGACTTTTTGAAAGCAGTGAAAACCTATACCTATTGTCCTTATATTCAACCACTTGAACATCATTGAGGCTGTCCCTTTTCTTAGAAAGAAGTTCTTTAACATATTGTTTTACAACTGTCCCATAAGTCAATTGTTGATGGTCTTCATTTTCTGAAATAGTGTAATATAAATTATTGTTGACCCTGACTAAAGTGTCTAGTTTATTCGTTTCATTGATAAATATGCCCCTGCCATGTATGGTCGTAATTCCAGCTGGTATAGACATATAGACCAGCTTACAGATAGGACAAGGTTCTATATCTGAAACAAAGTTCCACACGTGAGACGTTTTGCGAGCTGTATCGAAATATGTGTTATTGAGAAAGTTTAAGCCTTTATCAATTTTTGAAATCTTTCCACCACACTGAAAGCACTCAAACTTAAATTTGTCTTTGTCTCCTATGACATACTCTTCAGTCTCGGCAAAGGATTTATTAAGCTCATAGATACCAGTATTGATGTATTTGTCTACTACTGCAAATGGACTTTTACTTGCCCTTGCTTTTTGGTCGTAGTAACCAACCACTTCTTTGCTTAATATGTTTTTTTCATTATCCTTGAGCAACCATTTGAGGTCATTAATGCCTTCGGTTAATGTTTCTATCTTGACCAGTTCTTTTGTTTTTTTATCTTGTTTTACCTTCTTGAACTTTGTTTTTAAATCACTTGAAATTATCTCCTTATAAGCACTGTTTAAAAACTTACTTTTGATATATTCAATGTCTTCATTTAATTTAGTTACATTCGGTGTATCGCTAGAAATTTGCTGCTCCACTCTTGCAATTCTTTCTTTTATAGCATTGAGCATGGTTAAATTTCTATACTTATGTCTTAAGTACGATAATGTCAGTTCATTAAAATCTGAAAGTGTTTCCAGTGAAAACGACACCTCACGACCACTTATACTGTAGGGAAGATCATGATATTTTAGTATATTCACAATACCAACAATCCCAGCGTTATAAGTCCAGTCTGAAAGTCTTAACTTAATCACTTTACTTTGTTCCAAAATATCACCTCCCAAGGATTTCAAACACTCCAAACCCGGCTGATTTTCGACTACCAAATCCGCCTTGATGGAAATAGCGAATGAGTTCTGGATGTCCCTTTAACACATAGTCGCCTCGATTTGCATCCAAATAGGTCTCATAATGCTTAATGACAGCCTTTTTTGGTGTTCCAACAGGTTGAATGGAAAATCCGTCCATTAAACCTATTAACTCGGGGGCATCTTTTTCAAACTGTGCTGCAATAATTTCGTGACACTTTTTCTCAAAATCTTCATCTTGTGCTAGTACATAACGATCATTGTTATCTACTTTATTATGCTCTCGAATAACAAAAGGAGACAAAAACCTCACTAAGGTTTCAGAATTATATGCTCTAGGCTCTTTTTCAATATAAACACTCTTCAAGGTTATAGTGTTACCACCGAAAAATGGATAACTTATATTTTTCTGTGTAATCAAGGCATTATATGTTTGAAGGCCTGTTTCCATATCACTTGTTGTATAAACCATTGTCACTCTTGTGCCATTCAGATGAATGAGCGGGCTTTCAATACGTTTAATGGCCATATTAATACTAAAAGAAAATGGTTTTGTGCTTTTTTTGTCATTCCCGTAATAGTATTCATACAAGTCCTTGTTCTGCTTTTCATATGCATTTTTCAAAATGCTCACAATACCTCGCCTGTACTCTATATGCATAGATGGATGTTCCAGTTGGAAAATTATTTTGAATCTCATGTGTTCACCTCCTCTCTGAATTAATCTTAAAATGCTTTGTGGCATTATTTTGACCACATACACTATAATTTTTTAGCATTTTTTTTATTTCACCTTTTACCTTTTGGGCAAACGCCTCTGGTTCCAATACTTCTGCTGAACTTCCCATGCTTAAAATCCAACTCAAAATTTCTTCTTCGCCTGCCATAACTAGGTCAAGAATAATATCACCATTAGCTAAATCAGTAATATTTTGATTGGAAGCAATGTTTTGTTCTTTGACAATTCGCGAAAACGGGTGCTTAACCTTGATTTTAAGATTCATGGAAGCGGTCTTGTATATGCCAAAACTTTCTTTTTTATAGGCTTCCAAGTCAAAATTTTCATCCATTTTGAATCTTTCATTACACCACCCAATATGTTCAATACGAATAAGTTTAAAATCTCTTATTTCTTTTCTGAGCTCACAATATCCAACAAGATAGTTGAAATGTTTGTACTGTACAAGGCCATACGGGCGTACTCTACGTTTCTTTGATGTTTGGTCGTTCAGAGATTTATATTGAAGTTCTACTTTGCGTTTTTCTTGAATACAGCTTTCAAGTTTTTTGTAGTTGCTTGCATCTTTTATGTAAAAACAGTTATCTAGATTGGTTTTTAACGTTTCATGGTGCATTGTCTTTACAGTACTTTTATAAGAATTAATCTTCAAAAGGGCGCTTTCATACTCCTGCGAATAAGGAAATCCACTTTCCATCGTTAAAAACTCTTTTGCACTATCTAAAGCCTTGTACTCTTCATCTTGAATTTTTAGCTTGGGAATCCATTCTTTATCCTTTAGTAGATAACCACCATTTTTTCCACTCTCAGATATTATTTCTACACCTGCACTATTCCATGCTTCCTTAAGATTCCAGATTTGACGCTCTTTAATTCCCAGTTCATCAGCAATTTCGGAACGCTTTAACTTTCCTCTTGTTTTAAGGAGCATTATTAATTTGAGTGCATTCTCTAATTTTGACATTACAAATCATCTCCATCAAATGGTTTAAGCATTGCTATATTAAATATCAGCAAATTCCAATTTCACCCTATAATTTTCAGTCTATCCGTATTATTGAAGTATCAAAATTGCCATACGGTAGTATTACACCAAAATTGAAATCTATTGTTAAAATTCTACATATCTACCTGACTCTCCTTTTACATCTCAAGTTTTTTGTAAACAATTAGTAACGTTAAATAAGCAATCTTATGCAAGTTCTACTCAAATGCGACTTCCTATTGTCAACTGAATTAGCTTTGTAAGTTGACAATCACTTCACAATCGTTTATATTTTAGTCAGATTTAACTTAATCAGAAAGGGAGATTTTATGAATACAGCACTCATCAAACTAACGAATGACATCATCTCAGGCCATGAGATCACCTATGATGAAGCGGTCGGGCTTGATCAATATGCTTTAGAAGACCTGCTTTCCTGCAGTCGAAAAATAATGGACGCTTTTAATGAACGCGTGTTTGACTTCTGCACCATTATTAACGGAAAAAGCGGACACTGCTCTGAAGACTGTACATACTGTGCTCAATCAGTTCACTATGACTGTGATGTTGAAGTCTATGATTTGCTGGACACTAAAGACGTTGTCGGCGCTGCAAAGGAGCACGAAAAGAATAATGTCAGCAAATTCAGCGTTGTAACTTCTGGTAAGAGGCTTGATGAACGGGATCTTGAAAAAGTGACTCAAACATATAGAGACCTCGACAAGGAGACTGATATTAAACTTTGTGCCTCACACGGCCTTTTAAACTACGAAGAGCTGAAGATAATAAAAAATGCTGGTGTTATCAGATACCATAACAATCTTGAAACATCCAGAGAACACTTCAAAAAAATTTGCACAACCCATACATATGAAGAAAAAATTGAGACAATTAAAGCCGCTAAGGCGGCTGGTCTAGAAGTCTGTAGCGGCGGTATTATAGGCCTAGGTGAAACTATGTATGACCGAATTGATCTTGCCTTCGAGCTCAGGACGCTTGGTATTACTTCAATACCGCTCAACATACTAAACCCAATAGAAGGAACCCCACTATACGGAGCTGAGCATGTCAGTGAGGTCAGCTTTTACAAGACCTGCGCCATTTTCAGATTCATTCACCCAAGGGCTACAATACGCCTTGCAGGTGGCCGCGCCCTTCTAAGCGACAAGGGTAAAAAAGTGTTCGATAGCTGTGTAAATGGCTCCATCACAGGAGAGCTGCTCACAACATCAGGAAACGATACTCTAAACGACATGCAAATGGTAAAGGAGATTGGCTATGAAATTAACGACTAGAGAAATGACACATATTGCCCTTGGAACAGCACTGTTGGGGGTGGGGGCACTCCTAAAAATTCCTTCACCAGTCGCTGAGTACTTCACGCTCCAGCTGCCCTTTCTCATTCTAATCGGTATTGTCATGGGCCCTAAAAAAGCAACTTACGCCGCCTTTCTTTACATGCTTGGCGGCCTAGCGGGCATTCCTTGGTTCGCTTCTGGTGGTGGATTTATGTATATTGTCAGACCCACATTCGGTTTTATCGTATCTTTTATATTTGCTGCCTATATCGCCGGACAGGGATCAAAGGCCAATCGCCCAGAACGCGCATCTGCTTACTCTATACTGGCATCTGTATTTGTCTGGGTATTCGGTATGCTCTACTATACTTTCATTGTTAGAACATTCTCCGGTTCAGACTTTACCTATAAGCTTGCCCTCATTGGCATTCTTTCACCTGATTTTTATACAGATATGATTCTGACTGTTGGTTTCACCTTTATCGGCTTCAAGGTTAAAAAACTTCTGCCCACTGCACATGATCGTTTTGAGGAGGAACTTGTTTAATGATTTGGTACCCTTATACGCAAATGAAAACAATGCCCCAGCCCATAGAAGTCATTGGCGCTGAAGGGGTCTACTTGAAAACTGAAGATAAAACACTCATTGACTCCGTTTCCTCATGGTGGTGCAAACTCCATGGTTACAAGCATAAGGAGCTAAACGAAGCCATAACTCATCAGCTCGATCAATTTGCACACGTCATGTTAGGCGGTCTTACTTATAAACCGGTACAGGCGCTCACTGAAAAACTAACGCAGGTTCTGCCAAAAGACCTTGATTACTGCTTCTACTCTGACTCAGGGAGCGTTGCTGTAGAAGTCGCCATAAAAATGGGCATGCAGTATTTCAGCAATAAAGGCATTCCCAATAAGAAAAAAATCCTTTCACTCAAACACAGCTATCACGGAGATACATACAAGACGATGGAAGTTGGAGACGACTCGGACTATCATTTTGCCTTTGATCAAAAGGACAATGTCATTCATATCAACACCAATATAGATGAACTAGAGCACGCCTTTGAAAACAACTACCAGGATATTGGAATTATGATTGTTGAGCCCCTCTTACAGGGTGCTGGTGGCATGCGCATGTATGATATCAGTTTTCTAGAAAGAGCGCGTACCCTTTGTGATCAATATGAAGTTCTACTCATATTCGACGAGGTGGCAACAGGCTTTGGACGTACTGGCCACATGTTTGTATCTGATTTGGTTTGTCCTGATATTGTCGTTCTTGGTAAGGCATTAACCGGTGGATACATAGGTCATGCTGCGACTGTAACCAACAAAAAAGTGTTTGATGCGTTTTACTCGGACAACCCAGACCACGCCTTTATGCACGGGCCTACTTTTATGGGCAACGCCCTCGCCTGTTCTGTTGCCCTGAAATCGCTGGAAATTTTTGAGCGTGAAAACTACATGGAAAAAGTGAAAAGAATTGAGACCATAACACGTGACTACTTCAAAGACTTCACCCACCCCCTTGTGAAGGATATTCGCATAATGGGGGCAGTTCTCTGCATTGAAGTCCATGACGTTTCTTCTCTGAATGGATTCAAAGAATTTGCCTATGAAAGAGGTGTGTTCAACCGTCCGTTTTTAAACTACCTTTATACCTGTGTCCCTTTCATTATTACTGAAAAAGAACTGATTCAAATTTTTGATGTGCTTACGGCTTGGTTTCATGAGAAAAACTAGACCTGATACACCTTCTATTCAATGAAGTACTCCCATGTTTCATGGCTTAAAATACGGCTTGAAATTTAGCTTGAAAAAATCTTGTAGTGGCAGTATTTCAAGCCTTCAACTTAGAAAGAAGGGACAAAGCAAATGATTACATACATAATCGGCACCGATACGGACTCTGGCAAAACATACTATGGTAAGTCACTGGCAACCAGCGGGAAAACCGTCATAAAGCCCATTGAAACAGGCCGAAATAGCTTCAATAATCTAGATGACAGTGACTCCTACACCTACAGCCATATCCAAAAGAAGCCCATAGAAGAAATCAACTGCTATTTTTTCAACGAACCCGCTTCACCTCACTTTGCGAGTGCACTGGATGGCGTGGATATTGACATCGACAGGCTTAAAGCATTTATCCAGCGTGAAGGTGACGTCTTCGTTGAACTGGCAGGCGGTTTGATGGTGCCCATTACAAAAACTTACACCCAGCTAGATTGGATTAAAGAGACGAAGGGTGCTGCGGTTCACCTTGTTGTCGGCAACAAGCTAGGCTGCCTTAACCACAGCCTTTTGACCATCGAACTTCTAAAGTGCCATCATATTGCCATAGATAAAATCATTATCAACAACTTGGGACTTGCGCTTACCCCTGTAATGCAAAACAACATCGACACCCTGAAGTACATGTACGGTGACGATGTTGTTATTGAAGTTATTGAATGAAAATACTCTATTTAACGCTCTTTAATCTCATACCCAAGCTTTTTAATTAACTTAAGGGTATTCATAGCAAGCTCTCGATCAAAATGCTTTTCTGACTCAGGCAGTTCTTCATATGGAACCAAACAGGGATGCTTCTTATTGGAATCATCTCTTTTTTTTCCGTATGTCCAGCCTTGCTTAATACGTTCTTGTGACCAAACTTCATGCGCATTCTCAGCTAGTTTTTCTTGTAGAGCAATTAATGTTTCTGATAGTTCAATATTTGATACATCAATTGGCTTTGGCTGATATGTCATAGCTTTCCTCCCGAAATGTCTCTTCAACTGTGATTGTTCTGATTAAATCACTCTGGATTTCTACATTCTTTCTATTCAACACACCGCGCTTAAGTGTTGGAATAATATAGTCATTGTGTGTTTTTCTTAGTTCCTCAGTTAGCAATTTCCACTCCCTGAGAGATGGGTTTTTGTTGATTAAGTGGTTTTTTTCAGGATGGTACATATACCCTTGTAAAGAGCGTTCATTAAACCACCTGTTATGCTCTGTTACTGACAAATACTTAATTGCTTCACTGGCATTTTCCAAGTCACCATTGACTGAAAAATCAACATGTCCGTCTAAGCGTTCAATAACATCCATCAAAAACTCATCATGGAGGACACTCATCAAAGTTGAATCCTTGAAAATCTCAGGCATTCTATCAAATCGTGTACTGGTGATTTTATTGTTTTCATCGATAGATGCATTCAAAATATAGTTGATAAAAACATCTACGGTTTTTGAGCCAAACTTTTTATTGAAATCCTGGAATCTGATTAGTAGATCAGTAACCCTGCTTATATAAACAGTATGCTTGAAACGATCACCAATAATGTCTTTGTTAAATAAGGCCTTAATGTAGTTGTTTAGAATTTCATATTCAGAATCACTGCCTTTGGTCGTAATAAATATTTCGTCAGTGATATTTCCAATACCATGTTGAAACGAAACTTCGATTAAACGCCTTATTTCAGATTCACTCGTACTGCTTATATAAAACTGTTTGATTCGGCCTAAATCTGTAACCACCGATTCAGGCTTAATGCGTTGGATGCTAAAATGCCTTTCATCAATTTTCAGGTCGATTAGCTTGTCAATGGCAGACTCATCCATCCCACTCACATTGCAATCTAAATAGTATATTGTATAAGGTAATGTATTGTTATAAATTGCAATTCTCGAAATTTCAAATAAGGTTCTTCGCAGCAACTGTCTGGACCCAGCAACTAAAATTCTCGTATTTTCCAATGTCTTTATTAGTGCTTGCTCTTTTGTGATGCTAGCCTGCATACACTCAACTTGTTGGTCAATATCATTTACAGATATTGATTTACCAATTTTACTGCAGGAAATCATCTGTCTTATGGATATGTCATAAGGATTAATAAAACACGTATTGAAATTCCTGTTTATATGATTAAACGCTTCATCAAAAGAATAAAAATTGCGTTCCTCATCGGTACGATACTGAATATAGCACAATTTACTTTCACCAGTGCCTTGCCCCCATACATTCTTAATGACTTTTTTCAGTTCATTTCTTAAGGCCGATTCATTGTTATTCAAGTGTTTTTTTTGAATGTTTTCAATGCTATCTTTCATGTTTTTAACAAGCCTTTGACTCTCTTCTTCATGGTACAATTTGTATATTTGCTTGGCAATTTGCACATTGATTTCTGTTTCAGAGTTGAGCAGATAAATCGTCTTGGCATTTTCAATATTACATGCCTCAAGTCCGAAATTTAAACTCTTCTCATCCTCAACATTGATTGAAATAATAGGAACTGCGCTGTCCTTATTTTTATATTGATGATCTACAGGACTCGTGTATCCAATAACAACCCTGTTATCATCCCCCTCTTGCGCCATGATACTCTTAGCCAAGTCCATAATATAGCCTTCGGGTGTATCTGAAATGATAATCGAACCGCTATAAAACCTACGAATTTTCCAGTATATAAATTTTTCTCTAAGTAGTACAATCAGAACCGACCCAGATGTAACAATTAGAGCTAGGAATCTGCCAATACCTAGTGGTTCCAGTGAACTCACAGTATCACTAAATGACCACTCCCCCATAAACAATAGAATTGCTTTATAGACCACCTCTCCAAAAGCAGTTTGGGAGTCACGAGATATTATGGACAACACATTGAATGTCAACACAAATATCCATGCACTGTAAATCAAACGACGTTCAAGGTGTGTATGTTTATCTCTAAAAAGTACCCAAGCCTCAGAAGCGGCAAATACTAAACTTATAATAAAGACCTGGTCAAAGGTATACCATACAGATACTTGTCCCCTATTCTTTACAAACAGAAAGAAAATGACTGCAAGGTATATACTATATAAGCACGTTATAGCAATTCTCCTGAAGTTTTTTGCTATAACTGCTTTAATTTTTTTCTGAGTGACTCGTCTTTCTTTCATACAACCCCCTTCTACTAGTAAAACAATATGTAGTTTCTACAATGATTGTGTTGTACATTATTGAATTACCCAATATCATATGCTCTTATCTTTTCTAAAATTTCCACAACACGTTCATCTTTCTCATTGTATAGTGATTTTGCTAATTTTAGTGCATCTCCGTATACAGTTAAAACGTCATCTCGTCGGTCCTGCTTTTCATACATTCCACCCAAGAGTTTCAATGAACCAAGTCTTAACATATCCAGTCCTAATTTTCCTCTTATTTCTATAGCCTTTTGCAGGTGCATTTCAGCCTTTTTATAATCACCTGTGTTCACATACACACGGCCAAGATTGTTATGGCTTGATGATGCCTCCTTGGAAGCGCTACCAAAAGTTTTAACCCTTTTTTCAAGGCATTCTGAGTGTAATTCCTCTGCTTTCTTGTGATTTCCAATTTCATTATATGCATACGCAAGGTTATTCAGTGTGATTATTGTCGAAGGATGTTCACTACCTAAAACTTCACACTTATTATTATAGCAGTCTCCTAAGACAACAACGGCTTCCTCATATGACTTATTTTTAATTAGAGCCACACCTCGTTCATCACATTTCTGGAGAATAGCTTTAGTATCTGCTCCTGATTCTTTCATAAAATCAATTACATGACTTAATGCATCAGCTGCTTTGCCAAACTTTTTCAATCGATTTAAGATTGCAGCCTTGAATTTATAACGACCACTTAAGATAGAGGCGTGTTCTTTAGGATTTTCAAGTAAAATGCCAATTGTTTCTTCTAAGTGTAGAAGAGATAACTCATAACTCCCAAGCTCATATTCAACTGAAAACAGAATATCGTGCACTTGAAACATCCTATTTTTAAGCTTAACATCAAGACTCTGACCAATCTTATAGGCTTTCTCCAGTAGTCTTTTTGCATCCTCATATGCTTTTGCTTCAAAATATTTCTTTCCATTCTTAAGAAGTTTAGATACAATGCCTGTTCCTAAACTGTAAAAAGTTCGCCCACCATCGCCAATCTTTCTCGAAGCAATAAGAGCTTCATCAATTAATAAAAAACCGCTATCAAACTTTTTATTTTCAGTCAAACAAATCGCCATGTTTACTTTTGTATTAATAGTATCTGGATTGTTCTCACCCAGAACCTGCTTACTTTGTGCGTAACACGTCTCGTAGTGGGACAAGGCCTCTTCCAAGCGGCCCATTCTCTGGTAGATGCCTGCCAAATTATTCAGGCTTCTTAAGGTATCTGGATTCTGCTCGCCCAGAACCTGCTTACTTTGTGCGTAACACGTCTCGTAGTGGGACAAGGCCTCTTCCAAGCGGCCCATACGTTGATAGATATATCCCAAATTATTCAGGCTTCTTAAGGTATCTGGATTCTGCTCGCCCAGTACCTGCTTACTTTGTGCGTAACACGTCTCGTAGTGGGACAAGGCCTCTTCCAAGCGGCCCATGGCTTCATAAATGCCTGCCAAATTATTCAGGCTTCTTAAGGTTGAAGGATTCTGCTCGCCCAGAACCTGCTTACTTTGTGCGTAACACGTCTCGTAGTGGGACAAGGCCTCTTCCAAGCGGCCCATACGTTGATAGATATATCCCAAATTATTCAGGCTTCTTAAGGTATCTGGATTCTGCTCGCCCAGTACCTGCTTACTTTGTGCGTAACACGTCTCGTAGTGGGACAAGGCCTCTTCCAAGCGGCCCATACGTTGATAGATATATCCCAAATTATTCAGACTCGTTAAGGTATCTGGATTCTGCTCGCCCAGTACCTGCTTACTTTGTGCGTAACACGTCTCGTAGTGGGACAAGGCCTCTTCCAAGCGGCCCATACGTTGATAGATATATCCCAAATTATTCAGACTCGTTAAGGTATCTGGATTCTGCTCGCCCAGAACCTGCTTCCTTTGTGCGTAACACGTCTCGTAGTGGGACAAGGCCTCTTCCAAGCGGCCCATTCTCTGGTAGATGCCTGCCAAATTATTCAGGCTACTTAAGGTTGAAGGATTCTGCTCGCCCAGAACCTGCTTCCTTTGTGCGTAACACGTCTCAGAGTGGGACAAGGCCTCTTCCAAGCGGCCCATGGCTTCATAGATGCCTGCCAAATTATTCAGGCTACTTAAGGTTGAAGGATTCTGCTCGCCCAGAACCTGCTTACTTTGTGCGTAACACGTCTCGAAGTGGGACAAGGCCTCTTCCAAGCGGCCCATGGTTTCATAGATGACTGCCAAATTATTCAGGCTACTTAAGGTATCTGGATTCTCCTCGCCCAGAACCTGCTTCCTTTGTGCGTAACACGTCTCGAAGTGGGACAAGGCCTCTTCCAAGCGGCCCATGGCTTCATAGATGACTGCCAAATTATTCAGGCTTCTTAAGGTATCTGGATTCTGCTCGCCCAGAACCTGCTTCCTTTGTGCGTAACACGTCTCGTAGTGGGACAAGGCCTCTTCCAAGCGGCCCATACGTTGATAGATATATCCCAAATTATTCAGGCTTCTTAAGGTATCTGGATTCTGCTCGCCCAGTACCTGCTTACTTTGTGCGTAACACGTCTCGTAGTGGGACAAGGCCTCTTCCAAGCGGCCCATACGTTGATAGATATATCCCAAATTATTCAGGCTTCTTAAGGTATCTGGATTCTGCTCGCCCAGTACCTGCTTACTTTGTGCGTAACACGTCTCGTAGTGGGACAAGGCCTCTTCCAAGCGGCCCATGGCTTCATAGATGCCTGCCAAATTATTCAGGCTAATTAAGGTATCTGGATTCTGCTCGCCCAGAACCTGCTTCCTTTGTGCGTAACACGTCTCGTAGTGGGACAAGGCCTCTTCCAAGCGGCCCATACGTTGATAGATATATCCCAAATTATTCAGGCTTCTTAAGGTATCTGGATTCTGCTCGCCCAGTACCTGCTTACTTTGTGCGTAACACGTCTCGTAGTGGGACAAGGCCTCTTCCAAGCGGCCCATTCTCCGGTAGATGCCTGCCAAATTATTCAGGCTCGTTAAGGTTTTTTGCTTAATCAAGCCCGGATCATTAACAATCTGCTCTTCAAACTCTTCTTCTGCTAGTTTCAGTCCTTCTTGTAACATACCATTGTCGTTTAATTGTCCAATTAAAGTGACAATTAATCCAGCTTCCTTCACACGTTCTTTCTGCTCTAAAAGCTTCAACAATACATTTTGAACGGTTTCAAGACTAGAGTGCTTTGACAGCCAAACAAGTCCTTCACGATATAAATCATGACTGCCTATAATTACATATGTCTCTATACTTGAAAGCAGAATGGTCATCTTTTCTACCAAATTTAAATTCATCAGCTGATACATGAGTTCTTCAATACAATCAAATTGCATTCCATTAGCCTGGTTCTGATTCTCACAGTAATCACACAGTGCTTGGCTGCTGGTTTTTCTTAAAACTTGATTAATATGGTCTACGCTTTTTTCAACATAGGCATGACGATACTTAACTTTTCCATCAAAACTCAGCAGTAAGTTTCTTAAGCTGCCCATTATTTTTTCAAACTCTAGACTATTTAAGGACTTTTCATTTTCTTGGTTTAATATTTCGAAAATCATATCTTCTGAAAGACCATTCTTCGATACTAGAATTAGACCAAGAATTTGAGCTACATATTGACTATTGTAGTTTTCCATTCTCTTCTCAATTAAGCGGACAAAAACATCTGTTAAATCTATTAAGCTATCTTTGTTTTTATCTGCAATATAGTCGTCCATAAATGCGTTTAGAGCATCACGTGATGCATACTCTACTATTTCACCAAGTATTGTTTCCAGGAATAAGGGGTTAGAGCGCAGTGGATATTCTAAGCTCATGATTGTGTCATCAATTTCTTTTGGAACATCACTTTTACCATATTTATTCTTAAACTCATTATTAATAAGTTCCTTTTGTTCTCTGTCATTCAAGCCATCCATATGCAGTATATTTTTTTCATTTAGTTCTAAGACTTTCTTTAACTGAGCAGCTGTAGAGTCGTCATTATCTGCCGTACTAATCATTAACGAAACATGATTAGGCAGGGTAACGGGCAACCAGTCAAACGCCTTTCCTTCAGTTAACTGATTCACACCGTCAATAATTATTACGGTTTCTTTTCTAATTCTATTTAGCCACTGTGCCAATGCAGGCCTAAGTTCCTCTTTGCTATCGGGTATATCCTCACTAAAAGTGTGAGGTTCACCCATTTTCAAATCACTCAAAATGCACCTGATTAAATCTGTCTCACGATTTCCAACATTGCCTACACCAATGTAGTATGAATGCACCACTACATCTGCCTTATTGATCTGATACGACTTCTGCCAATTTGCGATTGCAGTACTTTTCCCAATACCAGACTTTCCGCATATGAGAAGTGGCTTTTTTCTCTCCCCTGAATGGGCACTATTTTTCATATACCTATCCATACGCGCTCTTACATCTTTTCGATCAACATAAGACAGTGTCTTTTCTCTTAAGTAACTTTGCTCTCTAAGTTTTCGACGTTCATCCTCTGTAATATCATTAGGATAATGCGTGTCAATATATGCTCTAACATCTTCTACAACCGCACTATACACTTCTTCACTTGTCTTAAAGGCTGTGTTTCGAACCCAACCTTTTTCTTTTAGTGTATTTTTCAATACGGCTTGTTTTGCCCGCAGTTCATCATTTTCTATATAATATTCATATTTCTCACGTATTTTCTCCAGGGGAAGTGGTTCATCACGCTTCTTATTCTTTTCTAATTGCAGTTCAACATACTCTTCACGACTGAGTAGTTTATAAGCTTCTTCATCTGCAATATATATAGATGCATATACATCATCGTGCTTTAAAACACCTAGCAATATTTCCATTTCTGTTATGGACTTGCCTTCATGTATGGCCTCTTTTAAAAGGTCTTTATGTTCATCCTTAAAATTATCAGGAATTTCACCACCTAAATCTTCCATTTTGGGTTGCCAACCGTAGCGGTTTCCAAGCAGCCCAATAAAATAGGGTTTACAACGGTCAATAGCATCTAGGCATACTTTCACAGTCTTTCCATTGTATATTTCTTGATCATCACCATCTACATCCTTTTCGACACCTAAGCGTAAATCGACCAGTCGAAGATTCACACCACGATCAAATGCCAAACTTTGAAGTGATTTTATGGCTTCTTTAACAGCTTGTCTTTCTTCTTCCATATCCTCGAATGTTGAGGACAAAAAGAACATAATGTCTCGCTTATTTTCTACCACAGAATTTTTGATTGTCATGGTGTAGCCTCCTCCATATTGATGGACAGTGTTTTATCAATATTTTATCACTTTGTCTATCTTCGTTTTTGCTATAGTCTAAAAAACCGTATTCTGGTCATTTTAACCAAATAGAGCCATCTTGAAATTCCTAATTAAGAATGGCTCTATTTCTCTTAAATGCAGATGGAATGCAGTCCACTTGACACTATTATGCAACTACAAGGTCCAGTGGCTACTGCTTTAAATTTTCATCAATGCCTATCAATGAGCTTTAAATATTTAAAAACTGAAAGTGATTAGCAGTTGTCGCATCGTAGGCATCCACCACTTCTTTCAAAGAGTCTGAAATATATCTGCGAAATACTTTTCGATCATCATAAACATACTTTTTAACTGACATGGGCACAATACTGGAAGTGTTAGATAAGTCTTGATAGTCAAAGAGTAGGCTTGAAATGCTGTTCATATAAACAATAACCGTTCGCTCTGCATCAAGAATCATATGTTTACGAAGTGTGTCAACTTTAGCATGACTCAGCTTCCTTAGCTTGGACTCGAATACTTTTTTAAAACTATCAAAACCATCTAGGACATCTCCAACAATCCTAAAATACCCCATCACATACAATGTGATTTCTTGCATGTCAGCGCTCTCGCTCAAGTTTAATGCCTTTAGTTGCTCACTTACAGCCTCATGGCTCATTACTGTATACATCTTCGCACCGCCTTTACAATTGTCAGTACTTCAACTTGTCAATTAGATTGCTGTACTCGTTTAGCAGCTTTTCTTTTGTGTCATAATATCTGACAACCTGCATGTTTAAATCATCGAGCGCACGTTTTTTCATTTCAGTGATTTTGAAGCTAGAAATTCGCGCTTCAAAAGATTCGATGATTTCTTGAAACTCTACATCGGATTGATTGAGTGCACTAATCAGAATAATTTCCTGCCTTTTGAAGGAAGTCGAAAGCTCAACTTGAAGTGTTGTTGTCATATTCATGAGCTTACTTTCCATCACTTTTTGAAGGGCTTTTACTCTAGCTGTATAGATGGCATCCATCTCTTTCTTTTGTGATTCAAGTTCTTTTACAATCAGTTCAATTTCTGATTTTCCAATAAGCTTGTTCTGAGAATAGTTAATGACTCGATTAACTAAGTTCGAGTTTTTATCTTTGAACCGTTTATAGATCTCATCGACCTGACTCGTCCTTTTATCGGCCAATCTTGTTGCTTCGTCTGTTCCACTTTCAACTTCCTTAACTGCTGCTTCATTATTAATAACCTGCAATTTGTTCATATCGAATCCTCCTCATCTAAACCGTTTTTTTCCGTCTTCTATTCATAACATCTTTTAAGGTGCCCTTAAGTGATGTAAGAATTAACGTGTCTTGGTCATTTTTCATTTCATCAATTGTGTTATCAATTTCATTTTTAATTCTTAAGGCCTCATTCTCAATTTTGTCTTCTAGAACACCTGCCTCAGTTGCATTTATCAGCTTTTTAAAGGCACTATCACTTTTAATCTGAATTGACTTCTTTCCGAAGTCCACATCACTTTGTTTTTGTGCAATGTCATATTCACGCTTGGCTCTTGAAAGTTCCCTAAGTGGTTTTACAACCGACTCCAGCCCCCGTCCCATAATATCGAAGATTACATACATCGTCAGTTCGAGGGTCACTGCAATTATGCCTACAATAATTAAGATCCACCATGTATATGTAAGCTTCAAATTGAAAGCATCATTAATGGTTTCTTTAAAATTATCAATAAGGGCGTCATTCTTTCTGCGGTCTCCTTCAAACCTATTTTTAGAAAGCTCAATATTCTTTTGCTCAAGTTCATTGGATAGCTGATAAACATAGTCCATATGATTCTCTGTCAAAGTCTCCAGCTCTTTTTCAAGCGCTTCATATCTTTCACCAATCCCAGTCTTTCTCTCAAAATCCAAGTCAGCATTTATTTCTGCTGCTCTAGCCTCATAGCGATCTGTTTCCTTGTCAATCAAGACCTGATACTGTTCATCAAGCTGTTGCTGTCTCTCACTTAAAATTACATTTTCATTCTTATTGAGGAGCATGCCTGAAATCGTAATACACGTGAATAATACTGCAATTAAAAGCAAGGTTATTCGCCATACCCTGTTAATGAGTCTCTTTTCTCTATCCATTTGCTCTGTCATATTATTCATAAATATGCTTGTAATTTTTGCCAAGTCAAGCCCGATTCCAGCTATAATTGCAATCCAAGGATTCGGAAAAACATGACTGATGACAAACACCGTCGTAGAAACACTTAATCCAAATGCAGCAATACCGCTAATAAAGAGCAGAATTCCAAGCAAAATTCTAATCATATTAGCAAATAAGTTAGTAATCCAAACCATATACATCCTCCCTTCAACGATTTTTCTTGTTATTATCATTTTAGTTTTATGAATCATATTAGTCAAGTAATTATTTTTATATATAATATTTTCTTATTTATTTGTTAATACTTATTTAATACTAAAACGATATGCAAACAGAAAAAGAGCTATCGATTAAAACCGATAGCTCTCCAAATCATTCATATTCATCTCGTACACCAAACATTACACCCTATAACGCTAGCTTCATTATACATTTCTCAACCTCAACAACATCCTTATGACCCTCACCAAATATTTTTTTTCGGATATTGAGAGCTTCGCTTAAAACTTCACGTGCCTCATCAATACGACTCGTAGCACTGTAAACTTCTCCAAGGACATTCAAACTTGTTGCCAAGAGCATTTCATTTTTCAATTGGCGTCTAACTGATACAGATTTCAATAAACAGTTCTCTGCCTTTTCAAAATCCTTCATATTGATATACACCCGACCAAGATTAACATAGCTTGAAGAAGTTTCTTTAGAGTTCTCTCCAAACACACGCATTCTGTGACTTAAACATTCTAAGTGGAGTGTTTCTGCTCTTTCATAGTCTCCAGATTCGTTTGTGACATAGGCTAGATTATTTAGACTCGTCAGAGTTGATGGATTCTTCTCGCCGAGTATCTGCTTCCTTTGTTCGTAACACGTCTCGTAGTGGGACAAGGCCTCTTCCAAGCGGCCCATACGTTGATAGATATATCCCAAATTATTCAGACTCGTTAAGGTATCTGGATTCTGCTCACCCAGAACCTGCTTCCTTTGTGCGTAACACGTCTCGTAGTGGGACAAGGCCTCTTCCAAGCGGCCCATGGTTTCATAGATGCTTGCCAAATTATTCAGGCTACTTAAGGTTGAAGGATTCTGCTCGCCCAGAACCTGCTTCCTTTGTGCGTAACACGTCTCGTAGTGGGACAAGGCCTCTTCCAAGCGGCCCATGGCTCGATTGATATATCCCAAATTATTCAGGCTCGTTAAGGTTGAAGGATTCTGCTCGCCCAGAACCTGCTTACTTTGTGCGTAACACGTCTCGTAGTGGGACAAGGCCTCTTCCAAGCGGCCCATTCTCTGGTAGATGCCTGCCAAATTATTCAGGCTACTTAAGGTATCTGGATTCTGCTCGCCCAGAACCTGCTTACTTTGTGCGTAACACGTCTCGTAGTGGGACAAGGCCTCTTCCAAGCGGCCCATGGTTTCATAGATGCTTGCCAAATTATTCAGGCTACTTAAGGTATCTGGATTCTGCTCGCCCAGAACCTGCTTCCTTTGTGCGTAACACGTCTCGCAGTGGGACAAGGCCTCTTCCAAGCGGCCCATTCTCTGGTAGATGCCTGCCAAATTATTCAGGCTCGTTAAGGTTGAAGGATTCTGCTCGCCCAGAACCTGCTTACTTTGTGCGTAACACGTCTCGGAGTGGGACAAGGCCTCTTCCAAGCGGCCCATTCTCCGGTAGATGCCTGCCAAATTATTCAGGCTCGTTAAGGTTGAAGGATTCTGCTTGCCCAGAACCTGCTTACTTTGTGCGTAACACGTCTCGGAGTGGGACAAGGCCTCTTCCAAGCGGCCCATTCTCCGGTAGATGCCTGCCAAATTATTCAGGCTTCTTAAGGTATCTGGATTCTGCTCACCCAGAACCTGCTTCCTTTGTGCGTAACACGTCTCGGAGTGGGACAAGGCCTCTTCCAAGCGGCCCATGGCTTGATTGATATATCCCAAATTATTCAGGCTACTTAAGGTTGAAGGATTCTGCTCGCCCAGAACCTGCTTCCTTTGTGCGTAACACGTCTCGGAGTGGGACAAGGCCTCTTCCAAGCGGCCCATTCTCTGGTAGATACCTGCCAAATTATTCAGGCTTCTTAAGGTATCTGGATTCTGCTCACCCAGAACCTGCTTCCTTTGATCGTAACACGTCTCGTAGTGGGACAAGGCCTCTTCCAAGCGGCCCATGACTTGATTGATATATCCCAAATTATTCAGGCTACTTAAGGTATCTGGATTCTGCTCGCCCAGAACCTGCTTCCTTTGTGCGTAACACGTCTCGTAGTGGGACAAGGCCTCTTCCAAGCGGCCCATGGTTTCATAGATGCCTGCCAAATTATTCAGGCTTCTCAAGGTACTCCGCTGGGTTAAACTCGGATCATCAACGACTCGATCTTTAAACTCTTCTTCTGCTAGTTTCAAACCTTCTTGTAACAGACCATTGTCGTTTAATTGTCCAATTAAAGCGTAAATTAGTCCCGATTCTCTCATCTGCGTTTTTTTCGCTAAAAGCTTCAACAATACATTTTGAACAGTTTCAAGACCAGAGTGCTTTGACAGCCAAACAAGTCCTTCACGGTATAAATCATGACTTCCTATGATCGTGTAAGCTTCTATACTTGAAAGCAGAATGGTCATCTTTTCTACCAAATTTAAATTCATCAGCTGATACATGAGTTCTTCAATATAGTCAAATTGCATTCCATTAGCCTGATTCTGATTTTCGCAATAGTCACACAGTGCTTGGCTGCTGGTTTTTCTTATAACTTGATCAATATGGTCTACGCTTTTTTCAACATAGGCATGACGATACTTAACTTTTCCATCAAAACTCAATAGTAAGCTTCTTAAGCTGCCCATTATTTTTTCAAACTCTAGACTATTTAAGGCCTTTTCATTTTCTTGGTTTAGTATTTCAAATATTACATCCTCTGAAAGACCATTCTTTGATACTAGAATTAGACCAAGAATTTGAGCTACATATTGACTATTGTAGCTCTGCATTCTCTTCTCAATCAAGCGGACAAAAATATCAGTTAAATCTATTAAGCTATCCTTGTTTTTATCTGTAATATAATCTTTCATAAATGCATTTAGAGCATCATATGACGCATACTCTACTATTTCGCCAAGTATTGTTTCTAGGAATAAGGGGTTGGAGCGCAGTGGGTATTCTAAGCTCATGATTGTGTCATCAATTTCTTTTGGAACATCACTTTTACCATATTTATTCTTAAACTCATTATTAATAAGTTCCTTTTGTTCTCTATCATTCAAGCCATCCATATGCAGTATATTTTTTTCATTTAGTTCTAAGACTTTCTTTAACTGAGCAGCTGTAGAGTCGTCATTATCTGCCGTACTAATCATTAACGAAACATGATTAGGCAGGGTAACGGGCAACCAGTGAAACGCCTTTCCTTCAGTTAACTGATTCACACCGTCAATAATTATTACGGTTTCTTTTCTAATTCCATCAAGCCAATCTGCCAATGCAAACCTAAGTTCCTCTTTACTATCAGGTATTTCCTCATTGAAAGTATCTGGCTCACCCATTTTCAAATCACTCAAAATGCACCTGATTAAATCTGTTTCATGATTTCCAATGTTGCCTACACCAATGTAGTATGAATACACCGTTGCATCTGCCTTATTGATTTGATACGACTTCTGCCAATTTGCGATTGCAGTACTTTTCCCAATACCAGATTTTCCGCATATAAGCAGTGGCTTTTTTCTCTCCCCTGAATGGGCACTATTTTTTACATACCTATCCATACGCGCTTTTACATCTTTTTGCTCAACATAAGACAGTGTCTTTTCTCTTAAGTAACTTTGCTCTCTAAGTTTTCGACGTTCATCCTCTGTAATATCATTGGGATAATGCGTGTCAATATATGCTCTAACACCTTCTACAACCGCACTATACACTTCTTCACTTGTCTTAAAGGCTGTGTTTCGAACCCAACCTTTTTCTTTTAGTGTATTTTTCAATACGGCTTGTTTTGCCCGCAGTTCATCATTTTCTATATAATATTCATATTTCTCACGTATTTTCTCCAGGGGAAGTGGTTCATCACGCTTCTTATTCTTTTCTAATTGCAGTTCAACATACTCTTCACGACTGAGTAGTTTATAAGCTTCTTCATCTGCAATATATATAGATGCATATACATCATCATGCTTTAAAACACCTAGCAATATTTCCATTTCTGTTATGGACTTGCCTTCATGTATGGCCTCTTTTAAAAGGTCTTTATGTTCATCCTTAAAATTATCAGGAATTTCACCACCTAAATCTTCCATTTTGGGTTGCCAACCGTAGCGGTTTCCAAGCAGCCCAATAAAATAGGGTTTACAACGGTCAATAGCATCTAGGCATACTTTCACAGTCTTTCCATTGTATATTTCTTGATCATCACCATCTACATCCTTTTCGACACCTAAGCGTAAATCGACCAGTCGAAGATTCACACCACGATCAAATGCCAAACTTTGAAGTGATTTTATGGCTTCTTTAACAGCTTGTCTTTCTTCTTCCATATCCTCGAATGTTGAGGACAAAAAGAACATAATGTCTCGCTTATTTTCTACCACAGAATTTTTGATTGTCATGGTGTAGCCCCCTCTTTGACTTCTTGAACATACAAAGAACTTCTAACATTTCCATCTTATCTCATATCTTTATAAAATAGCGCATATGATGTATATTGCCACTATATATTCTCATTTAACCAAATTGACTATATCAAAATAATGAACTAAAATAGTACCGAGGTGATAATTATGAATTTGTACTGCAATGCAACTGACGTCCTACTTTTTACAATGCTTGAAAACGACGCAATTACATATAGAAATATTCCAGAAAAGCATCTGAACATTTGCCTGATTTATAGAAACGAAGACAAATTAACTGAAAGCAACAAATGGGCCTTACCAGGCGGCTTTCTTAACCCTGATGATGATATAAACTTACAGGCGGCTGCACTTAGAGAGCTGGGAAACGACATTGGATTTGATTCAGTTTTTCTAAAAGAGCTGCGAACTTGGAGTAATCCCAACCGCGATCCCCGCGGCAGGGTTATCAGTACTTCCTTCTTAGGTGTTGTGGAACAAGGATTTGACCTAAAAGCCCATTTACGCATTGATAAAGAGTACGATGAAGTTATGTGGTTCAATATAAGTGTTGAGCGTGTTAGCCAACCTGCCATACTCGAGGACTCTGATGCCAAACTGATATTTAGCGAAGACTATGAACTACGTCTTACAAACGGTGACACCACGCTTACTGAGCATGTGCGAAAAACCACAACAAAATCAAAATCCATAGCCCGCATTAAGTACGAACAGCTTAAGAATGGTGCTATTGCTTTCGACCATGCCCAAATGATTCTAGATGCATACTTATACCTACAAGAGAACATTGAAGGTACTGAAATTGCATTCAATTTCTTACCTGAGTACTTTACACTAACTGACTTAAAGCAGGTTTATGAAACCGTCTTAAAAAAGGAACTGACTGCCGCCAATTTCAGAAGGAAAATTACACAAAAGTACGATATGGTTCTTGAAACTGAGTTCATAACGCATCCACCTAAAACACAAAAGAACGATATTTTAAAAATGGAAGGGGCCCTCTCAGCTTTTGAAAAAATGCTTGATAAAGGCCTTGAGAAAGAGTATTACGAGCAAGCTTTTGAACTCATAAAAGCACATTTTAATAATGGCGATCACAGCGAAGCAGCGACTCTGCTAGAAGACTCTGCTCATATTCTTACGCAGTGTAATCAAGCTGGGCTTTCAAAACAACTGCACACAGACTATAAAAAACTCAAAATGATTGACTCTATCAAAACGCAAAACTTCGGACATAGAGCTTCCAAATACTACACTTTCAATATGAAATGGAACCTTCCCCTTGAAGGCTCTATGAAATAGAGATTTCCCCCTCATACATAATGAGGGGGATTTTTATTCTAGTATATACAGTATTACACAGCCATATCTGGGTCTAAAAACCCGATATTTCTTTCAGTCATATTATTACGACTTTCTGACTTCATCATGTCTATAGCCAGTTCAATATCAGCCATGTGAAGTTCTGATAATGAATGATCTTCAATTTTCTCGTAATTACTAACTCGAATAGCATGCATGATTTTTGTGTTTTCAAATAGATTTCTTACAAATCTGCCATTCGAAAAGAACTTCGACCTTCTCATAGTCATACCTTTGAAATATTCCATAAGAACATGTCTGCATCCTTTAGAAAAAATGTAATCCTCATCCTTACACATCGCCTCAAAAATTTGAAAAAGCTCCCGATCTGAATAGTCTTCAAAATTAAGATGCACAGCAATCCGATCTCTCAAGCCTACATTAGAGTGAATCATCTGATCCATTTCATCAGGATATCCTGACATAATCAGAACAAATTCATTCCTATTGTCTTCCATAGCCTTCACCAAACTAGAAATGACAATTCTTCCAAAATCATTCCCCGACCCATTAAACAGAGCGTGTGCTTCGTCTATATAAATGATCCCACCTTTACCTTTGTTGATAATTTCTTTGACACGCTCTTCAGTATGCCCAATATATTTGCCCACCAAGTCATCTCTTGTCACCTCAATAAAGCTTCGTGATTTAACCAGGTTAAGCTCAAAGAGCATCTTACCTAAAATCTTTGCTACAGAAGTTTTACCTGTACCCGGATTCCCTTTAAAGACCATATGCATGGATACATCTTTAACCGCCAGTTGTGCACTTTTTCTTTTTTTTGCAATAAGATTGTACTTAACAAATCTATCTATTGTTTCCTTCACACTGGAAAGACCTACCAAAGTATCAAGGTCTGCTTTGCTCTCTTTATCAGGTGTATTGAAATAGGCATTTAATGCAGTCATCAAATCGACTTTTTCGCGCATCGCATATTGTCTGATACTTACACCTTCATCAATATAATCATCAAGATTATAGGATCCTCTTTCCGGTGCTACATTTTGACCAATTTTAGTATAGAACTCAAATTTGCGCATGAGTTTTGTCATCTCAGACACATGATCAACGTAAACAATAATGCAGTTGGTACATCCGTACTCTTGATCAATTTCCTCTTTTAGTGATTTTGGAACTATCAGAAGCTCCACATCTTGATTTAGACAAGCCCTAGCATACTCCATAATGTTTTCTGTACTTCTTACTGCTCCACCAATCATAACCCTTCCAAGAAATGCATGCTTTAAGGGAAACACTATATCGGTAAGTGCCCCGTACATTGCACAAAAGACCGCGAGTCCTAGACTGGCATCTGTATGAAAACCTGCTGCTGCTGAAAGGTCAACAACTGGATAAACTTTTTCAAACGATGTGTTTTTCACCCCAAGGCTGTTCTGGTTTTTCATTAGCGCTGTGTAGGACGCCTCCACTAGATGCTTCAGTGCTTTATTCTCAGAACCAATGACTTTGATTTCATCTGTCTTTGCAATGAAAGCAGCTTCAATGTTGCAAAGTCCAATTTCACCGGTATAGGCATTGTATATTGGTGTGAGCGACTGGCCAGGAGCGCTCACTGCAAAATCAGTTTTGTTTGCATCTGACTCTACAATGATATTATGCTGAATCGCTACCTTTGATGTGATATAGATATTTCTCTTCTCAGTTTGCTGATCCATTCGAACTGCCAGCCTACTCAGTTTTCTTGCACTTCGGGTGAGATTCCTAATTCCAGCATTGTTTATGTCCTCTTTTACAATATTTCGAATAACACTGTCATGTACTTTAACACGTCCTAGCTCGAAACCGCTCTTTTCAATTTCTTTTGGAATGATATGCCTTTTAAGGATTTCGATTTTCTCTAAAGTTCCGTAAGGGGATATTCTGATTTCAGTCATACGATCTCGAAGCGGTGCAGGGATGTTTTCTACATAGTTTGCAGTCGCAATAAATACCACATCACTGCAATCAAAAGGAATGTTAACGAACCTGTCCAGAAACTGATTGTTGAAATCTAATGCATCAAGAAGCGCTGCTGATGCATCGCTGTTTTCACTTCTCTTACTGAGTTTATCGATTTCATCTAAAAGAATGACAATCCGTCTGCTTCTTGCCCTATACAATATTTCAATGAGTGCACCTGGCTTACTGTTGGCATAGTTTACAGCGGAGCCTTTTAAGTAAATGTCATCACTTAGGCCACCTAAAGAAATCTTGTAGAACGCTCGGTCCATCGCGGCAGCAATTTGCTTTGCAATTGAAGTCTTTCCTGTTCCTGGGGGACCTGAAAGCAAGATGACTTCGTTGTCATATGACTTTGCCTGATTGCTCGAACAAATATAGTCCAAGACTTCTTGTTTCACGTCTTCCAGACCATGGTGTTCCATATCAAGAATTTGTTTAGCCTTCACAACATCAACTGCTTTAAATGATTCTCTGAACCACGGAAGTGTTTCAAGATATGATAGCCTAAGCTTCAGCTTCGCATATTCTGTTCCTGATCTTTTTAAGTTGTCCAGTTGTTCCTTCAACGCATGAATTTCACTACGTATTTGTTCCCTTGCAAGGATTTTACTTTTACACCTATCGGCGTTTCTATGTTCAGCACTGTTTCTTTGTCGTTCCATTTCAATAGACATAAAGGCCTCCTTTGCAAATGTTGTATTAAGACTTAACCCTATAGTTATCTCATTTATTGCTCCTTTATCGCTAAGCGTTTCAATATTTGTTCATTTAAATTCTTTCAAATACAAAACCATCATTAACATCTTGTAAGCACTATCATCATAAGTCCCTACATTAAACTTCAGTCTTTAATTTTCAACAAACAAACAGGCCATAATATTATCGAAATGTTAGCCTTTAAGACGAAGCAAGCTACTGAAAATTGAAATCCCTAAGCATGTCAAGCCACCTACAATGCATGTCAAAAACATATACACTATGGGACCAATCAGGATTAGTGCTGCACCATCATCTTCGAACATCATAAATGTTGCAATCATAGGAATAATTACAATTACAAACACGATTAGAAACACAAACGATGAATCATCGCTTGTCTGACTAGAATCATCTGAATCATAATCTGTGTCAAAGACGGAATCATAGCTATAATCATAGCTACTTGTAGCTGCTGAATAGTCAGGTGTTATTACGTTGAGGGCTGCAACTCGATCACATTCTCTTGATTTTTCCTCCAGAGTTTGGCCGTAGTATTCTCCTACAGGAATACTTGAATCAACTTCACCGACTTCATCACCAAACTCATCGTAGACCATTGTTCTTCCTGAGAAATAATCCTTTTGAACTGAATACTCTTCATCATAATTGTAATCAAACATATGAGTCCCTCCTTGTATAGTTATTCAACCATTCGCCATATTTGTTGATAATATATTTATTAATAGTACTTTTTTGATATTATCATAATACTATTATGTATCTTATAAGTAAAGTAAATTTTAAAATAAAAACCTCAAAAGTAATCATACTTTTGAGGTTTACATGCTACAGATTATTTATTTTTCAACTTGAAACGTTATATATCTCCTTCACTCATAAGAAATAAACTCAGTAGATACATAGTCACATAACCAAACGCCATTTTCAGATAAAAAGAAATCATAACCACAATCATACATTTTCTTTGAGTCTACAGTGAGTACAATAGCCTGACCGCGCCTGCTACCCACTGTAATTGCCGTCTGATAGTCTTGACTCAAATGGACATACTGCCGTTGTCCTTTTACAATGCCGTTTTCCAATATTGAACTTAGAAATTTCACCGTTGTACCATGATAAAGAACTTCGGGTGGTATTCTACTTTGCAAGCATAAATCCACAGCTAACGAATGCGTAGCGCTGTTTTGAATCGGTTTCAACAATCTCGTCCAGTATCTTTCTATCTATAATCTTTCCTTTATTTTGCATGGCTTCGATTAAATCTTTCACTGCACACCACCCCTGTTCATCGAGCTTCACTCCTATGACTTCAGGTTTATGTCTTAACACCAAACTTAAAAACTTGCTCAAATGTAAATGTTTTTCCATTTAACTCAGCCTTTCAAATAGGCAACCTGTATCTTCCAACATAACCTTGTGTTATGACTACAAATTATAATTTAATCCAATTATAGCATAATGCGCTATACAGCTTATCCATTTGTTGTACTTCATCCACAGACATAACATTCAGTTCCGAAACAGGAAAATGACTGATCCAATAAGACCAGTCATTTTTACTTTTCACAATTCAAAAATAAAATTGAATTTTATACCAAACTTCCCCTCACCTCTTAGTCGCCCGCCCAGATATAAAAGACGAATTATAAAAACTCGACACATCCGCGGCTTCTAAGGAAGCATGTGCAAGGGCCGCTTCAAAATTCCTGTTGAGGTGACAGCCGCTCGCTATGCGTTTCCATGCAGGTGTCGCAATGTTAAAAAGGCTCTTGAGTGGCTGTACTTCAGGCAAAACATGTTCAATAAACAAAATCTGGCCATCTGCTTTAAGCACACGCCTTAACTCACTGAGCCCTTTTTGAACGTCTTTCACGGAGCAAAACACAAGGGTGACAACGATGGTATCAAAGGTTTCGCTTTCAAAAGGAATGGACTCCACATCCATCTGTTTTATTTCGTTTTGCAGATCTGTATTCCTGATTCTTGTAAAAAGAATGGGATTAATCTTCATATCGGTTAAGGTGATATGTGATATTCGGTCTGCATCATAATATGGCAAATTTACGCCAGTTCCAGACCCAATTTCCAGCACACGACCAGACGCTGACGCCAGAAGTTCTGCGCGTTTTAATCCGAGAGCACCCTTTTCGAAAATGCTCATAAACAAATCATAAGTTGTGCTCATAGGACACCCGCCTTACTTTGCCATTCATATTCCTAAATATAAACTACGAACTCTATATGTTCTCTCTAAAAAAGATACTTCCTAGAACGTAACCATTTGATAGCCCTCGTCTACATAAGACTTCATTCCCGCATGACCATTCATATCCTTAATAAGGGGATAATCCAGCCCTTCATTATACTCAAGTACATTCAGTTGCGCTGAACAAGCGTAGCAGACACCTGCTATAAGATTCTTTTCTTTGGCTTTCAAATATAACCCGAACTGCTCTTCTTCCAGCACTTTAGGCAGTGTTACTGATTCACCTTCAAAGATGATCTTAACCTCATTACCACTTTCAAATAAATCTAGTGCGTTGAGCAGCACATGTACAAAACACATTTTTTGACCACGCATTACGTAAAATAGTTGTTTCAATATAATCCGCTCCTTACTCACTCTAAGCCTATCCTAATTATTTGTCACCAACTATGACATCCACTCACTTCATACCCAAAATAGACAATTTTACCATTGTAACGCACAATATTGCTTTCCATATTATTGATTTCCACATTAAATATACCCAGAGCTATAACTGGTTCCCGATGAAGGCTTCACTTTGAAAATGTGCATAAACTTGCTCACTTCCAAATGTAACTCCCATACCTTCTATAACCAAATTAAAATTCATGGATACATTTGTATCATTGGTGTAGGTGTGAATATCTAACTCAACACCTGCCTAGTTAAGTAGTATGATGCATGATGTTGCAAGGATACTCATACGGATCACTTGTTATGAGTTTGTTGCCTATTAAATCATGAACAGACTCGCGACTTTTTACTGCGCGTGGGTTATGCTTACTTACAGCAACAGTGTATTCAATGATTTCGTAGAGGCCTATGTTCAAAAGAATAAATAGCTTTACTCTACTAACCCAGCGACCCCTGCTCGCACTATCTTCATTTTCAAATCAAATTCTTGAACAGCCTTATCAATCTTGCTTTCATCTTCAATCGCTTGTCTCATACAATCTTTTAAGGTCGAAAAAAGCAAGTCAAAAATACTCTTTTTTAGATTCTCTGAACTGGAAGGCAAGTCCATGTTCTCCCAACACAATGCAAGAACTGGATGACTCAGTAGTGTCTGAGCCATAACACTATAAAAAAGTGACGTTGCCCTTGCACTTTTAATGATTTGATTAAGCAGCATTACCCGTGCGGAAACTTCTCTTTTCAGTAACTTCTCAATCTCATTTTTAAAAACTGCATTTACGAGTTGATATATGTCAAGTTCTTCCCTATCTGCAACTTTCGCGAAACCTGAATGGCCTTGTTCTGATGTTTCAGATATAAGGTATTTTAAAGCCCCTTCCTTATCCGTGAAATACTGATAAAAGCTCCCTCTAGGTATACCTGCCGCATTGACAATGTTCTTTACAGATACCGCCTCAAGCGGTACGCGTGTATACTCGTCAAATACAGACTTGAAAACTCTATCCTTTTTATCTTCACTTAGCTTCAAAAATGTTTCAGATGGCATATGACTCCCCTTTCTAGTGGCCTTAAATTTTGAGTGCTACTCCATATTTCGTTTTCATTTTATGATAAATCTCGGGATTTTTTGAAAAAGGGCATACTCGAATGCAGACACCACACCCCATTGTAGAAGCAAAAGATGTAAAGCACCGCTCTTTATCATAGCTTTCATACCTAACTTTGTCATTTTCACCAGATGCAGTTCTTAAAGCAATGGGACTATTATAGATTGCTTTATTCGGACAGGATTTTACACAGCTGCCGCACTTTGAGCAAAAACTGTGAATCCAGTCGTGTTCACTTGTGTCGGTAAACTCAAAAATCTTCTCACCAATAAATATTGGGGATATTCTACACCGTGGTCCAAAGGCTTGGGTTATAACCATACCATGGCGCCCGATGACTCCAAGACCTGCTTTTTCAGCAAGTGGGGCATAATCAACTAATCCGCCCAGCGGATGGTTGGCCATTCCTATGATGCCATAATTCTCTCTTAGCCATTTCACGATATCATTTGTTGCTATACCCAGAGAATTGTAGGTATTGACGACTTCCATACCCGCATCTAACTCTGGTGCTTTTTCAATAGGTGCTTTTTTCATTTCTTGTGCAAACACAAGTGCATATTTAAAAGGTATGGCCTTGCCTTTAAAAATCAACGCCCGAGGCACCTCTGTAAAACCAACAATGACCTTGTGCGTACTCCATGCGTATTCAACGAGGGCTTGCCATATATCTTCATTTGGAAAGGACGCATATTGAGCTGTTGGTGTAAAGTCTACTCCATCCCCCTTTTCAAGTGAATCCAAATAAGGGTCCATAGCCTTATAGTTTAGTTTAATATTTCTAAGTATGCTCGGAAATACTTTTATAAGATGTTTTCCCAAGCGAAAACACGCACGTATCGGTTGCTCTTTAATCAATTTTAGAGGCCTACTCTTTACGGCATCAGGCTTGGATTTATAAGCATTTGTTTTAAAGTACTCGAACCCTTCTATTATTGCACCATCATACGCTTTAAAGCATCGATTCGGATACGCTTTAAGCCTTCTTAAAAATTGATTTTCTACTTTTGTGTTCATAAGACAACCTCCTCTCGAAAATGACACGTGTCACTTCTTAGCTTTATCATATAATGACACGTGTCATTTTGTCAAATGAGCGGCGTCCATTTCATTTCAATTTCATTTATTATGCTATAACATATTAAATATGTTATACTATATTACAATAAATAGGAGGTGGTTATACTGCATTCACCCGTTTCTTCCATTGGAAAACGACTACGCGAAGTACGCGTACAGCAAAACCTGTCTTTAGAGAATCTGTCTAATCTTTCTAAAGTCAGCAAACCCATGTTAAGCCAAATTGAACGTGGACAATCTATTCCAACCATTACAACACTTTGGAAAATTGCTACTGCTTTAAAAACACCATTATCACTTTTCTTAAATGAAGAGCAAACTGAATATGCCATTGTTGATATAAAAGACAAGGACGTTATTATTGAACAGCAGGGAAAAATGCGCGCCTATCCGCTTTTCCAGTACGATCCTATACGCAATGTTGAAACCTTTTATATAGAATTTGACAAGGGATGCCACCACATATCCAATCGGCATAATGACGGCGTCGAAGAGACCGTCTTTGTGATTAAAGGTACCCTGCAACTTATACTCAATGGCACTGAAATCATTGTTAACGAGAAACAGGCCATCCGTTTTCGGGCTGATGTCCCTCATGAATACCATAATCCCTATGATGTAGCCGCTCACATTCACAATACAATATATTATCCGGGACAAACCCCGCTCTAAAGAAAGGACTACTAAACATGTTTGAACTCATACAAATTGCAGAAAACAGTTACTATATAGAAAGTCCCGCAAAAATCGGACTTATTAAACTAAGTGACTCCGAAGTATGCCTCATTGACAGTGGAAATGACAAGGACGCCGGTCGAAAAGTCCGTCAAATTTTAGATGCCAATCAGTGGACTCTTAAAGCGATTTATAACACACACTCCAACGCTGACCACATTGGCGGCAACAAATATCTTAAGGGACAAACAGCTTGCGATATTTATGCTAATGGTATTGAATGTGCTTTTACAAGAACCCCTATTCTTGAACCCAGCTTTCTATACGGTGCTTTCCCGCCAAAAGATTTAAGGCACAAGTTCTTAATGGCAAAAGAAAGTGATGCACAGCCCTTAACACCGGATGTCGTGCCTGATGGATTTGAAATCATTTCCTTGCCTGGACATTTTTTTGATATGGTCGGCTTTAGAACTGCTGATGATGTTGTTTACCTTGCGGACTGCCTGTCCAGCAAAGAAATTCTAGAAAAATATCAAATCAGCTTCTTATATGATGTGGGTGCCTATCTTGACACTCTGGAAATGGTTAAAACACTCAAGGCAAAAGTCTTTGTGCCTGCTCACTCAGAAGTAACTGATGACATTGCCCCCCTTGCCCAACTCAATATTGACAAGGTCTATGAAATATCTGAAAAGATCCTGGCTCTCTGTGCACAGCCGATCTGCTTTGAACATATTCTTCAGAAGGTATTTGAAACCTATCATTTGAAGATGACCTTTGAACAATATGTGCTTATTGGCAGTACCGTGCGGTCCTATTTGGCTTGGTTAAAAGATTGTGGTAAGTTGCGCGTTCTTTTTGAAAACAATATGTTGCTTTGGGAACGTGTATAGATAAAACACAAAATGCTGAAGTCGGTTTACAGTGTGTAAACTGACTTCAGCATTTGTTGTTTTTCTATTTGATTCAACACGCCATGATTTCAAGTTATAAGTTTAAAAGCGGAATCCAATGATGTTAAACACTTTTGAAATTGCTGTGTACTCCGCAAAAATAAGTACGCCGCAAAGTACTACGAAAAATTGAACTTTCATTTCTCCGTACCAGTCATCGATATATTCCCCTCTGAAAAGCGAAAAGATATCCGGCGTAAATACATAGCGGAGGGACTCATAGAAATCATCCATTGATGTAAACATCATTCTAAATATGGCTTTAAATGCTGGTATATTTACGACCAGCAGTAGGCCTATAATGAGTATACTCATCTACTACCTCCACATCACCTAATTTTGTATGTCACATGCGCCCAAACATATTTCACGCTTTTATTGCATTTTGATTTTACCATTTTTTAGGTTCAATTGCACCCTATTTATTCATCTGAACCGACATACTTCACTGAGTACTTAGATTTCTCTTAATATAATCACAAATTTCGCTTAGAGCCTCCTTCGCCTCAGGAAACAGGGGTGATAAAATTGGAAATGCATGAATCATTTTGTCCCAAATACTAAGGTGGACTTCCACACCTGCTTGTCGTGCTTTACGTGCAAAATTGACGGTGTCATCCAAATGAATTTCATAAGTTCCAACAAGCAGATAAAGGGGTGGTAATCCTGTATGGTCGCCGTAAAGAGGCGATAAATAAGGGTCCCTAATATCGGCATCTCCTATATAGTAATCTGTCCAGATGCGCCATGAATTCATAGGCGCAATATCTCTTTTGGCATTTGCAATTACAGATGGGGCTGAATAGCTCAAATCTGTTGCTGGAGATACAGCTACAGCTGAATTGGGTAATTTAATGCCACGCGCCTTTAAAGCAAGTAGCAGGGATAGGGTCAAAGACCCTCCTGCAGATTCTCCCGCTATAACTATGTTGTCTGACTTGTACCCTTGATCAAGTAGCCATTTATAGGCCTTTATTGAATCTTCAAGTGCCGCAGGATACGGGTGTTCCGGCGCCAGTCGGTAATCAAAAACGAGTGCTTTTACACCACTTTCTTGAGCAAATTTTGTTACATGCATTCTATGACTCTTACATGAACCTGATATAAACCCGCCCCCATGTATATACAAAATAACCTTGTCTGACTGGGCACTTGGTGGAATAATCCATTCACTATACATGCCTTTTATATTAAGTCCTTCTATTTTGATATGTTTATTTCTCTTTTCCATACGTTCTGAAGCTTGTTCAATTCTATCTCTAAAGGCATCTACCGAAAAGGATTCGGTTACGATCTCAGGCTTTAGTTTAAATCTGAAGAGATGTCTATTACGTAACAAGCCAATAATTAGCTTACTTCTTAAGCTTTGCATTCACTTAACCTCCTAATTACGTGTATTCCATAGCATGAATTTCTAAATGTTAATCACATAGCATAAGCGATTCTACAATGTAGGTTTCATATTCCTCAACCTTTATGTATCCTAATTTCATTGCAAGATTTTCAGATGCCTTGTTAGCAGCCAGCCATACAGGCTTTACCCCCCTACGGATACATTCTAGTGTTAATTTCGCCCCAACGGCTGAAGCCAGTCCCTTATGCATGTGATCTGGGTGTGTCTCAATTTCAATATCGATTGCCTTAGAAGATCGGGCAACGGAGGTCGCCGCACTCACAACTTTCCCACTGAAAGTTATAATGAAACCCATTCCACGTTTAGAGAAGTCTTCTAGGGAACTGAAATTTTCCATCAAATTAGGATTATTTAAATCATCAATTGCTCTAACCATTAAATCCCTGCTAAATGCATTCAGTTCATACGCCGGGTTAAGTTTCTTAACATATTCCTCTAAGTGTTTCTCTGAAACATCTGAAGCATCAAATTTAACAAATTGAACTCGACTCATTTTTTCTTCAAATTTAAGTGCAAGTACATCGCGCCACACTTTATCTTGAGGCGTCACCACTTCGACTGGCTTTAAAGCAATTAGACCATCGACCTCTTCTAAATAAGGGTTTCCAGCTAAAATTGTGAATGCACCTGAATCGAATCGCACTGTTTCAATTTTACCCTCTGAAACAATAGCATGCACCTCACCGCCATTACCTTCAAGCACGCTGTCTATCAAGACCCTGTCATATTTACATTCACCAAAAAAAGGTTTCAGTTCACTTATTTTCTCTACTTCAATACGTTTTATCATTTGAACCTCCCGATATCACATCTAATGATACTTACGTTAAGCTATATATTTCACATACTTTATTTAACCCAAAATTTCGACAAGGATTTTATCTTCATAGCTTCTTCTGCGTTTATCATTCGTTAAAAGTCTATCCACTCTAAGCTTGACTATTTGACTTGTCGTTGCCCCTGTCAATAATCTGCATTTTGTATTGTTTCACATTTAGTCTCTCCACAAGATATTCAACTTCAACGCTTCTAGAAGTACTGTTTTTACCTTTTCAACTTGTGCATGTGTTTCGAAATCGACTTGATAATACTCTGCCATCAAATGCTTTCCATAGAAATCATATGTTTTCATACTTATGCCTTTCTCAAGTTTCTGCTGTCTCTATTTAGTGTTTTTTTATGAAATGCCCTTGTGTAAAGCGGCGCATTAAATACATGTTTAGACTTAATTTTACTGGATGTTCTCGATGTGGTTTGCATGATATACATTTGACCAATATTCCCTATAAGACTTGCGCCAAGATATTTATTAAACTTCGGAATGACTTGATGTATGCTTAAACCAAGCTTGGATATAATATAAAGCATTTCATGTGTATAATCTTGTGATTTATGTGCAAATGAAAGAAATATGGGCAACCCACTTAAACGCTTTAATCCAGACAAACCACGTGAGATAAATAAATCAAGTCCATTTAAGGTATATGGCGGGTCTGTAAAAAAGCAGTCGAACCGGTTCTCGAGTTCACTCGGAAAAGATTGCCTTATGTCTGCTTGATGACATATAATGGGCAAATTATATACAGTAGCAACCTCATTAATAAACGCTAACAGTCTCTCATCAACATCAATAACGTGAATCTCTGTACTGTTATAGTCCACATTTGAGTATAGTACCTTCAGAATAAAGCCTATTGAAATACTTACTAGATCATCATCGCCTATACAGAGTATTTTTTTATTAATCAAAGTATGATGTTTTATTAAAAGCAGGGCTCTTTCAAAACTTGTTTTAACCGTACAGTGGGCTTGATCAAGAGCGCGGTTAACGCTTGGTCTATTATCGTAAATCTGACTTATAAAGTCTCCTTCATTCCCGATAAGCTCATCTGTACAAAAGTTTCCTTGTTCAATCTGTAAATAGAGTTCCTTATTAACACCTTTAAAATGACACTGATTTTCTATATATAGTATCCCTTTTTCTGTAATTTGAATGCCTGCATCTTGCACTAATAGACCTAATTTCATAAACTCCCTTTTTATTGCAGTCACAAGCGGAACCGGCAAAAATAGCTTTCTGGAAAGGTCTTTAGAGGAAATCGGCGATTCCATATAAACAGTGATTAAAAACTTTTCAACCATGACCCGGCCTTCATCAATTTTTACAGCTCTTGTCACGTTCTCAATATAGTCATTCATAGCCTAGTACTCCTTATATTTTTCCTTTCTGTATACACCGTACTACGATTATGAACACCCTTTGACACATTACGCTTTGGCAATAAAGCGCATTTGTGCTTCTTTGTTAAATTTCTATTATTTCCCATATTTGTATACAAAAAAACCGCGATTACATTAATCACGGCCTCGATACATCGATTATCAAGAATGCTACTCTCAAATTCAATAAAATCATACAAATAATTTTATCGCATGGGCGTCTCATTCAAAAACAAAGTATAGGTATAATTGAAGTGGCTGTTCATAATCCAATAGTTTTATTGGCGCAAAAATTAAACCTTACGGACAAACGCTTACAAATAAGCTCTCGCGAAGATTTCATCTTAAATACACCAACAATATTCATTTACTATTTCTGATTATGAGACAGGCTCATCAACTAACCCCCTTAAAGTTTAATATTTGGATATATTTCTCTATTAGGATATCACGATGTAACGTTATAGTCAATTTCATGTCATTTCCTTAATAAATTAGTTGGATTTCTCTTTATTTTCTTTGGATAAAACTATAAATTAAGGTATACTTTCACTAGTAAAATATTTAAGGAGTGGATTAAATTGAAAGCTAAAGACTTATTAACCAGCATAACCACTGCACTCAGCATAAATGCTACACTATTTGAAGTCATAAGCACCTTTTCATCTCATACTCAACTAAATGTAGTGCCTTTAATAAGTACCGAATATAAGCCTGTTGGCCTCATTACACCAGGCCAGCTTGCAAAAGCTATTCAAAGAGGTTGTCCACATGAGACCCCAATTTCTAAACTTTCTTACACGCCCGTGACTTCCTTTCATGAAGACACCCCTATTGACGCTCTGAACCATCAGTCATTTGATTACATAGCCCTTCATGATGATGGCGGGCAGTTTACAGGTCTACTCAACCAATCAGATATTGCCTTATCCATACTCAGAAATAAAAATCAAGAGTTGCTTGTCATGGAAGCTTTTTTTGAATCCTCTTATGACGGCATCTATATCACGCAAATTGTTGATGGCAGACCTAAAACCCTTCGTATTAATGCTTCTTATGAAAGAATTACAGGACTAAATAGGTCCCTTATGCTTAATCGTTATATGGACGATCTTGTAAAGGATAATTTTATTTCTGAATCAGGGTCCTTGGCTGCACTCAAGAAGGGAAAACCCGTTACCCTTATCCAAACATTCAAAAGCGGTCTTAAAGGACTCATTACAAGCACGCCGGTCGCTGATGAAAACGGCAAAGTAAGCATGGTTGCAACCAATGTACGTGATATTACCGAATTATCAGATTTGAAAAATAAGCTGGATCAAAACAAAAAACTGGCTGAAAAATATTATTCAGAAATTGAAGCCATGAAAGATCAATTTCTTCAAACACCTGGACTCAAGGCAAAGGATCCAAAAATGCTGGAAATACTCCACTTAGCAAGAAAAGTTTCAAAAATCGATTCTACCATCCTTCTACTTGGAGAAAGCGGTGTTGGCAAGGAAGAAATTGCAAAGTATATACATAAGAACAGCCTTAGAAATGACAAGCCCTTTATTAAGATAAATTGCAGCGCCATTCCTGATAATCTCATTGAATCTGAACTATTTGGATATGAAAAAGGGGCTTTTACAGGCGCAAACAACAATGGGAAAAAGGGACTTTTTGAAGTTGCGAATACGGGTACAATTTTTCTTGACGAAATTGGCGAACTCTCTTTAGATATTCAAGTTAAGCTCCTACGCGTCTTACAAGAACAGGAAATTACAAAAGTTGGCGGACTAAGTCCCATTAAAATTGATGTACGTGTTATCTCTGCAACAAATAAGGACCTTAAGAACATGGTCAAGGAAAAGAAATTTCGTGAAGACCTATTTTACCGCTTAAACGTTGTTCCGGTTTCCATTCCACCCCTCAGGGATCGAAAGGAAGATATATTTCCCCTTGTTAGTCACTTCATAAAGCGCATAAATGAGAAATATAAGTGGAATAAATCCTTTTCAAGAGATGCACTTGATGCGTTTTACGCCTACTCGTGGCCTGGAAATGTACGTGAGCTCGGCAATATTGTTGAACGGGCTGCCGTTATGAGTAGCGATCAGTTGATTACTTGTGACAATTTACCGAGTATCATTGCATCACTTAACACGATTATGCCCCTTCGATTTGACTCCGAAATCATGCCGCTGGACAGTGCCCTTGGCATTGTAGAAAAGGACCTCATTGACAAAGCCTATGACAAATTTGGTAATGTGCGCGATGCAGCTAAAGCACTAAACATTGCACCTTCAACCTTTGTTCGTAAACGTAAGAAATATATTGATTAATTCAATTGTTCTATTGTTCCACAATAGGAACACGTTCCATATTTGAAACGTTTTACCCAAACGCTTCGCATTAGCCAATTAAATACTTAAACCAGGACCGCTTGTTTCATTTTTGAAACAAGCGGTCTTTTTCTATCATTGATATACAAGCAGATAGTCCCCGCAACTGCCCTATTTTCAAGTGTTCTTTTACAATACTTTCTTTTCTTATTTTGGCATATAAATTGCTTTATATTTAATTGTGCTCACAGTCTAATTTGTAACGCATTGCAAAATACGCATCATAAATCGATATATGCTTGTATTATAAGGAGTCTAAATATGTTTGAAAAAGTGAACCAAGTCTTAAATGAACGCGTAAGACCACAACTTCAAGACCATTTAGGTGATGTAAGACTTGTCAGTGTCAAGGACGGCGTTGCTGAGGTTAAACTCTTGGGTGCCTGTTCAAATTGTCCTTCTGCAAGAATCACATTGGTCGAAATCGTTGAAGGAACCATCAAAGAACAAGTCCCAGAAATTGAGCGTGTTATCGCTATTA
The DNA here is from genome assembly GCA_963676345.2 of uncultured Acidaminobacter sp. GTDB lineage: Bacteria > Bacillota > Clostridia > Peptostreptococcales > Acidaminobacteraceae. The sequence goes on along the minus strand of CAXXTS010000005.1, from coordinate 381,908 downwards.
CTGAAGTCAACAAAGACATGCTTGATTTCGCCAAAAAAATACTCACCAGTAAAATATAACTGTCATTGAATGCCAAGGAGGAAAAGCAATGTCTGTACAGCAAATGTATAATGAAAAACTGAGAACTGCCAAAGAAGCCGTTAAACATATTAAAGCTGGCGATCGTGTTGTGGTTGGTCATGCCGCAAGCGAACCTAAAGACCTGATTACAGCTATGCTTGAAATGAAGGATCTTTATAAAAATGTAGAAATTATTCATATGGTATCACTCAGTGATGCAAAACATACACAACCAGAAATGGAAGCACATTTTCGACACAATGCACTGTTTGTAGCAGGGAGTACGCGTAAAGCCGTTCAAGAAAACAGGGCTGACTACACACCTTGTTTCTTTTATGAAATTCCATCTCTGTTCACAGAAGGACACTTACCGCCAGATGTCGCCCTAGTACAACTTAGCCGTCCTGATGAACATGGCTTTTGCAGCTTCGGCTTATCTGTAGACTATACAAAACCAGCAGCTTTAGCCGCTAAAGTAGTCATTGCTGAAGTGAATGATCAAATGCCAAGGACAATGGGTGGGGCATTTATTCATATTTCAGAAATTGATTATATTGTTGAGTCATCTTATCCGATGCTTGAGCTTCCCCCACCACGTATTGGGGATGTTGAAAAGGCCATAGGTGAAAATTGTGCACAGCTCATAGAAAACGGGTCGACATTGCAACTTGGAATTGGTTCTATTCCCGATGCTGTCCTTCTTTTCTTGAAAGATAAAAAGGACTTAGGTATCCATTCTGAGATGTTTTCTGATGGTGTTGTTGAACTTGTGGAATCAGGCGTAATCAATAACAGTCAAAAAACACTGCATAAGGGTAAAATGGTTGCAACCTTCCTCATGGGCTCAAAGAGACTCTACGATTTTGTTAACAATAATCCCTCTGTAGAAATGTATTCGGTTGATTATGTCAATGACCCCTGTACTATTATGCAAAACCATAAAATGGTCTCCATAAACTCCTGTATTCAAGTTGATCTAATGGGACAGATTGTTTCTGATAGTATTGGTCTAACACAGTTTAGTGGTGTTGGTGGACAAGTTGATTATGTTCGAGGCGCCAGCATGGCTAAAGATGGAAAGTCCATAATAGCCATGCCGTCCACTGCTTCAAAAGGAACCGTTTCAAGAATTGTACCCTTTCTAACACATGGGTCGGCTGTAACAACATCGCGTAATGACGCACACTATGTTGTTACTGAGTATGGTGTTGCCAACTTAAAGGGTAAAACACTCAAAGAAAGGGCGGAGAGTCTTATAAAAATTGCACACCCAAAATTCAGACAAGAACTCCAGTCTGAATTTGATAAGCGATTCGGGTTTTAATCAGCAACCAGTATTTGAAAATGATATCTGAGCATCAGAAAGGCGGATTCCAAAAGAATCCGCCTTTAATAATTAACGCACTACACATCACAGCAGCCAAACTTCTTAAGCTTTCTAACAATTGTGGATTGACTCACACCTAAAGCACCTGCTGTTTTATAGGTATTTTTAAACTGAGCATAGGTTTTGAGTATCAGACTCTTTTCTACCTCTTCAATTGCTTCTTTGAGTGGAATAATCCCCCGTTTTTCAACAATATCTAGGGTACTATCTACAAGTAGGGCTGGTAAATCACAGACATGTACCGTATCTTTTTCAACCGTTACCATAATACGCTCAATACAATTCTGAAGTTCTCTTACATTCCCTGGCCAGTGATAATCTACAAGAACGTCATATGCACCTGCATCAATCTTCTTATTTGTTCCAAACTTAGCATTTAGCAAGTCCCAAAAATGATTAACGAGTATGATAATATCCTCCTTACGGTCTCTGAGCGGAGGAATTTCAATTGGAATCACATTTAACCTGTAAAAGAGGTCTTCTCTAAAAGCACCTCGACTGACCAAGTCTTTCAGATTTCTATTTGTTGCTGCTATCAATCGAAATTCGGAAGTTTGAAGCTCTGTTCCGCCCACCTTCGTAAAAGACTTCTCCTGAATGGCCTTTAAGAGCTTCACCTGCATTTGAAGCGACAACTCACTTACTTCGTCTAAAAACAATGTGCCTTTGTCGGCAATACTGAGTTTTCCTAATTTCCCCTCTTTTCTCGCACCGGTGAAAGCGCCGCCTTCATAGCCGAACAGCTCCGATTCCATCAAAGTTTCCGGTATAGCACCACAGTTAATACTTACAAAAGGTTCACTTAAGCGTGTACTCTCCTGATGAATTGACTTTGCCAGCATACTCTTGCCGACACCCGACTCGCCTGTAATCAGAACATTTGAGTCCACCCTTGCAACCTTTTGAGCTTGGCGCATTGTCTTGTCCATCTTATCGCTTTTATAAATCATGCCTCTTGGCTTGGTTTTTTCTTGTCTAAGAATGTCAAGCTCATAGTAATAGGCTTCAGCCGTTTTTTGAGCCTTACTCAGTTCTTCTTTTAAGGCATAAATTTCAGTTATGTCTTTCGCCATGCTTATGACATTTACAAAACGACCTTTTGAATCAAAAATAGGGGTTCCTGTTACAATTAAAACTTTACCCGACTCCGTTTTTTGAGTTATAGATATACGCTTCTGCTTTTCGATAACACGCAGAGTTACCGAGGGGTTAAATATCCCCTTTTCTTCAAGAATACGCACATTTCTGCCTACAAAATCGCCAGATTCCATATTGTATATGTTTTTACACGCCTCATTGATTTTTAATATTTTGCCCGTATGATCACACACAATTATCTCATCATAAGTTGATGTAAAAACCATTTCAAGTTCTCGACTGATACTATTACAAAGTTTAAGTGTGTCAATCATCATATCATCAGAACTCAAGTCCTTTAATATAACTACCGCACCAATGATATCCCTGTTAATCTCAAGCGGTGTGATATCTACAACATTTTTAAAGTCATAAAATGCTGAGTTTACATTTGTGAGACAATGCCCCTTCTCTAAAACCGCTTTGACATTAGCACCGTATAAGTAATCTGATATTTTTTTCCCTAAAAAGACACTGGCACGCTTGCCTAGCAAATTGGTTGCCTGCTCGTTAATAAAAATAATGTTCTCATCTTTATCGACAATAACCAGTTTTTTATTCAAAGTATCTAGAAAAGAAAGGATTTTCCTCTCGTAAAGAATTGATTCAAAAATCTCACTTAAGTCATATGGCAGCATTATCTTCCTCCCGTCAAAGGCAAGTATTTATTAAATCATTTACCGATTCAATATCTTGCACCCCTATATTATATTTCAAATCAATCGTTTAACTCAATCCAAATCGTCAATATTCTGACGCAATTCTTATGCCACTAAAATTTATTTTTACTCATAAGCATTGTCATATCGCTTACTTGTGCTGATATCACCCATTCTGTTGAAGTGTTTTTTTAAAAAAAACTGATTTCCAACTCTTTTTTACAAATTTTCTTGCCTCACGCGTCTTATAGATAGTAAAAAAGAACCCACTTTTGATTCATAAACGAAATTTGTTTCGTATTTAGAACAGACCGATGTATACATTGAAACATCAACACTTTAGCCATATGAGCCTCAGATTTTGTTCCAATTTTGGAACACATGAAGCACCTATGCATTCTACCGCCCCTTCAAAAAGTGATCCATACGTTCACAAAACCAACACATACCTCTAACCAGCCCATTTAAATGACTGCCTTTTTACTTTGATAACAATTTATCAATTGGCACGCATATTGCATAATAATAGGTTGCAAACCCAATGACGCCCTCTGAACTCGAATCGCATAATTGCTTCTTAATGCGGGCTAGAGCTGGCAATCAAATGAAACGGTGAGACACATCACAGAAATTACACGAAAGGAAGATACTATGAATTTTGAAATTAGAAAAGAACATCAAATGCTTCGTGACATGTACCGCTCTTTTACAGAAACACAAGTTAAGCCACTCGCAGAAAGCGTTGATGAGGAGGAGCGCTTCCCTGAGGAAACCGTAGAATTGATGAAACGGTATGGATTTTTTGGCATCCCCTTTCCAAAAGAATACGGTGGCGCAGGCGGAGACAACCTAGCCTATGCCATGGCTGTTGAAGAACTTTCAAAAGCCTGTGCTACAACAGGTGTTATCATCTCTGCACACACATCACTCTGTGCAACGCCAATCTATGAGTTCGGAACTGAAGCGCAAAAACAAAAATATCTTGTTCCACTTGCTAAAGGAGAAAAAATCGGTGCATTTGGTCTAACTGAGCCTAATGCTGGAACAGATGCAAGTGCCCAGCAAACAACGGCTGTAAGAGACGGTGATGAATACATCATAAATGGGTCAAAAATATTCATAACAAATGCAGGTTATGCCCAAACTTATATTGTCATGGCCATGACAGATCGCTCCCAAGGAACACGGGGTATATCTGCTTTTATCGTGGAATCTGACACACCTGGCTTCTCCGTTGGCAAGAAAGAGAAAAAACTGGGTATTAAAGGTTCTGCAACATGCGAACTGATATTTAAAGACTGTAGAATCCCTGTTGAAAATAGGCTGGGTAAAGAGGGACAAGGTTTTAAAATTGCAATGAAAACACTGGACGGTGGTCGTATCGGCATTGCATCTCAAGCGCTAGGTATAGCACAAGGTGCTATTGATACCACCGTACAATATGTAAAAGAACGAAAGCAGTTCAATAGAACGCTTTCGAAATTCCAAAATACGCAGTTTAAACTTGCTGATATGCACACTCGAACCGAAGCTTCCAGATTCCTCGTTTATAGTGCTGCCTCAAAAAAAGATGCAAAACAAGACTACAGCGAGGCTGCTGCAATGGCAAAACTCTTCGCTGCGGAAACAGCAATGGATGTAACCACACAAGCCGTACAACTTCACGGCGGATACGGTTATACGCGTGAATATCCTGTTGAACGTATGATGCGTGACGCCAAGATTACCGAAATTTACGAGGGCACATCTGAAGTACAGCGCATGGTCATCGCAGCAAGTCTACTAAAATAGGTCAGTACATACAAGGAGGATAATCATGAAAATTGTCGTTTGCATAAAACAAGTTCCCGATACTACAGAAGTACGATTGAACCCAGAAACGGGTACCCTCATCCGCGATGGTATTCCAAGTATTATCAATCCAGATGACAAGAGTGGTCTGGAAGCTGCATTAAAACTTAAGGATGAAATGGGCGCTCATATTACAGCCATTACCATGGGCCCACCGCAAGCCGAACTTGCGCTAAGAGAAGCGCTTGCTATGGGTGCTGACGAAGCGATTCTAGTAACAGATCGAAAATTTGGCGGTGCGGATACGTGGGCAACGTCCATGACGCTAGCTGCTGCTCTAAGACAACAAGACTATGACCTGATTATCGCAGGACGCCAGGCAATAGATGGAGATACTGCACAAGTTGGTCCACAAATTGCTGAAAAGCTGGACCTGCCGCAAGTGAGTTATGTAGGCGATTTAAAATACGATAATGACGCGCTCATACTTAAGCGTATCTATGAAGATGGTCATCATATTCTAAGAGTAAAACTCCCTTGTCTTATTACGACACTAAGCGATATGAACACACCGCGTTTCATGTCCGTTGGCGGTATATTTGACGCTTGGAAACAAGAAATTAAAACAATGACATTTGATGATCTTGATATCGAAGTTGAAGATGTTGGCCTAAAAGGTTCACCTACACGTGTTAAAAAATCATTTACAAAAGCGGTTAAAGAACCCGGTCGCAAAGTAGAACTTCCAGCACGAGAATCCGCTGAGGTGATCTATGAAGCACTCTGTGAAAAGTACATTATTTAGAATAAACAGGCACATCTGCTTCAATGACCGAAAGCCGTAGGGACTATTGTAAAACAACCATCATTTCTAAAACAACCATCACTAAGGAGGATTTCCATGACTGCATCAAAAGATGTTTTTGTTTATATCGAGCAAAGAAATGGTCATATTTTAACCGTTTCAAAAGAACTTATCAGCAAGGCTAGAGAACTTGCTGATATTCTGAAATGCCAAGTACGTGCTATTCTACTATCAGACAAAATGCGTGATGAAATCGATACACTTTACCACCTGGGGGCTGATGAAGTCATCCACGTTCAAGACCCTAAACTCAAAGTCTTCTTAACAAGTTACTATACTCAAGCAGTTGTACAAATTATTCATGACAGAAACCCTGAGATTGTACTATTTGGTGCAACAACCATTGGCCGAGATTTGGCTCCAAGAATTGCTGCACGTATCAACACAGGGCTAACGGCTGACTGTACACGTCTCGAAATCGACTTAGAAAATAATAACTTGCTCATGACACGACCTGCTTTTGGCGGAAATATTATGGCAACAATCATCTGTCCAAACCATCGTCCTCAAATGTCTACCGTCCGTCCAGGTGTCATGCCGCTTTCTAATCTAGATAAGTCTCGCACTGGAAAGTACACAAATATTTCAATTGACTTTAAAGTATCTGATGCAATTGAAGTTCTAGAAGTTGTCAAGGAAGAAAAGAAAAAAATGAAAATTGAAGATGCAACCGTCCTCGTATCCGGGGGGCGTGGTATTGGTTCAGCTCGAAATATGAGCCCACTTGAAGAGCTTGCCGTAGAACTTGAAGGCACCATTTCTGCATCAAGAGCTGCTGTAGATGCCGGATGGATGCCGAAGGATACACAAGTAGGACAAACGGGCAAAACCGTACGCCCAGACCTTTATCTTGCTTGTGGCATTTCTGGGGCTATTCAGCATATTGCAGGTATGGAAGAGTCTGAATACATCGTTGCGATCAACAAGGATTCACAAGCGCCCATTTTTGATACTGCTGACTTAGGTGTTGTTGGAGATGCACATCAAGTCATTCCTGAACTTCTAAGCCTTATTAGAGAAAATCGCAAAGACGCTTAAAGCAGAACACCTTTACGCATCTCTCTCTTGATCAACTTTTGCTTATTCAATTATGTTTGATTCTTATGATTTCATATTTGATTCTTATGCTTGATTATTATCTTTTATTCTATTAAAGTTTAAATAAGAATAGAGAGCTGCAGAGGGCATCTAGCACACGTGCTAGATGCCTTTAGCTTTTCAACGCATATCCGACCCACTGTGGTTTTAAGCTTCTGAGGTCTACTTTATAAATCTATATTTATTTACATAAAATCAGGGGATGTTTTTACAACATCCCCTTTACTCGAGTCCTATAATTTAGCTGTACTAAACTTACTGAGAACAAATATGTTCGGTGGTTCCATATCCTATTGCAAACTGTCTAGTAAAGTGTTTGATAAATGTTTCTAATTTCCACCTCTGATAAAGGGACATAATTATTTGCTAAAAGCCGTTGTTGTTTTTCAAGCACACTGGTTGTGAATCCTTGAATTTCAGCTTCCTTCATTCCGTACTCTTTTAGAGGCTTCTTGCTGAGCAGATTGTCCAGAATCTTTTCTATGGCATCATAAACATCTTCTTCATTTACATCCATAAGAGAAGCTAAAAATTGATTCAAAGGCTTTATTTTCCCTTCCGGATCAATCCGGTTATATGTTTTGAAAACTTCAGTAAAAAACTGATAGTTGGCTTCCCCATGCGGTACATGGTATGCGCCACCAAGAGGATACGACAAGGCATGTACTGCTCCAACACCTGCGTTACCAAAGGCAATTCCAGCATAATTGCTTGCTACAGCGAAGTCTTCCAGTAGAGTGTAGCGGTGATCTTCACCATGTTTAACAATTTCCATAAAGCCCGACATCAGCATTTCGATTGACTTCATACTGATGAGCTGAGTCAGATCATTTGCATTGGGTGACACGTAGGACTCTATCGCATGAATGAGTGCATCAATTGCACTGAATACAAAGAACTTGTAAGGTAATCCTTTTATAAGTTCTGGCACCAATACAGCATGATCTGGATAAAGTTCATTAATTGCCAGACCCATTTTTGTTTGCTTTGCTTTGATTTCCGCTATGGAAATATTTGTAACTTCACTTCCAGTGCCACATGTTGTCGGCAAAATGATAAGTTCCTTATTTTTCTTAAAGTCAATCTTTTTCTCAAACATATCAAGGGCATTGTTGCCATCTTCAAAAATCAAAAGCTTAGCAATATCAATAATTGTTCCGCCCCCAACCGCGACAACACGCTTATACGGTTTTGAACTGACGTCTTTAAGAATTTTGTCTATCATTTCATCAGACGGTTCACCATGTCCATAATCCTCTTGCATGATAAAATCTGCTTTTAAATTCAAGTCCTTCATAAAGGGCTCATAAAGAAATTTGTGAGTTATAACCAGATCATCAGCACCAACTTCAAATCCTTCTGAGAAACTTTTAAAATCATCATATTTATTTATTTGTGTTGGTAAGTTAAAATATTTCATAAAAATAACTTCCTTTCTCAATAGAAACAATATATACCCGATTTAATCTGCTTAGTAGTCCCCTTGAGCATGCATTGCCTCTGCAACTTTTAGGAAACCAGCAATGTTTGCACCAGCAACTAGATTGTATCCAAAACCATACTCCTGAGCAGCCTTCATAGAATTGTCATGGATATTCACCATAATATCATGAAGCTTAGCATCAACTTCTTCTTCTGTCCATGACATTCTCATAGAGTTCTGAGACATTTCTAGTGCTGAAGTTGCAACACCGCCCGCATTTGCCGCCTTGGCAGGACCAACAAGAACCCCTCGTTCCTGAAGGTATACAAGTGCTTCATTTGTGGTTGGCATATTTGACCCTTCACATACGAACTTGATCCCATTTGCAACAATTTGCTCAGCATGCTCCAGATGAATTTCATTTTGAGTCGCACATGGAATGACAACGTCAACCTTAACGCCCCACGGTCTTTGACCTTCAAAGAACTCAGCCCCAAATTTGTCTGCATAATCCTTAACACGGTCATTACCAGATGCACGCATTTCAAGAAAGATAATAGATATTGATTTTCATCTGTGTTAACGCCCTCAGCATCGTATATGTAACCATCCGGACCAGATAGGGTTACAACTTTACCGCCTAGGTCACGAATCTTGATGCAAGCACCCCATGTTACGTTGCCAAAGCCTGATAAGGCAACTGTTTTGCCTTGGAAAGAAGTGCCTTCATGTTTGAGCATTTCCTGGCAGAAGTATGTAATACCAAATCCAGTCGCTTCTGGACGAATTAGAGACCCGCCGTATGGGCGACCTTTACCTGTTAGAACGCCATTTTCAAATGCACCACGGATTCTTCTATATTGGCCATACAGGTAGCCGATTTCACGACCGCCAACACCAATGTCGCCAGCAGGAACGTCCACATCAGGACCAATATGTCTGTATAGTTCGGTCATAAAAGACTGGCAGAAACGCATCACTTCAGCGTCTGATTTACCATTAGGATCAAAGTCAGAGCCCCCTTTACCACCACCGATTGGAAGACCTGTCAGTGAATTCTTGAAAATTTGTTCAAACCCCAGGAACTTAATGATCCCAATATAAACTGATTTATGAAAGCGCAGTCCGCCTTTATAGGGACCAATGGCACCGTTAAACTGAACTCTGAACCCTCTATTTACTTGAAGCTTGCCTGCATCGTCCACCCAAGGAACACGAAATGCAATTTGTCTTTCTGGCTCTGCCATTCTTTCAAGAAGGTTTGACTCTACCCACTGAGGGTTCTTTTCCAGAACTGGCGCCAGCGAATGGAATACTTCCTCAACTGCTTGTAGAAACTCCGGTTCACTTTCATTTCTCGACTTCACTCTATTAAATACGTCTTGAATATATTCTAACATCTAACACAGCTCCTATCTCTATTAAGCGTATGAAGAATCGGCATTTCAGCCGATTCTTCAATATTTTTTTCTGATTGATTATAGTTAATTTCTACCGTGACATGCATTAGGCTGTTGTCGATGCAGCCTTTTTCGATTGAACACCAGATACCTTAGCAACTGCATTTTCAATGATATCAAGTCCAGCAGCCAGTTGTTCTTCAGTAATGCCAAGTGGCATAAGGAATCGAAGGTTATTACCTCTAATACCTGCATCAAGAACTACCAGGCCATTTTTGTTACATTCACCAATAATGGCTTTAGTCGCTTCCTTATCCGCCTCTTTAGTATTTCTGCATTTGACAAGCTCCATTGCCATCATCGCACCCAGACCACGTACATCACCAATGATATCATATTCTTTTTTCATTGCATGCATGCGTGACATGACAATATCTGACACCTTGCTTGCTTTAGCAGCATAGTCATCGCGCTCCATAATTTCAATGACCTTTAGTGCAGCAGATGTCGCAAGAGGATTACCACAGTATGTCCCCCCAATACCACCCGCTTGAGCAGCATCTATGATTTCAGCACGTGCAGTAACTGCACTCAGTGGCAGGCCACCGGCAATAGACTTGGCACTTGTCATAATGTCTGCATATACCCCGTGTTCTGCCCAGTATTCACAAGCAAACATTTTACCTGTTCTGCAGTAACCTGACTGAACTTCATCACAAATAAGCAGCATACCATGTTCGTCACAAAGGCGTCTGAGCTCTTTTACGTATTCAATAGGAACTGGAATGAATCCGCCTTCGCCCTGTACAGGTTCAATAATAATTGCTGCAACTTCATCAGGGCTAACTTCTTCCATAAAGAAATTATGCAACTTCTCAATGAAGTAGTCTACTGCCTTTTCTTCTGTAACCCCTTCAGGACGTCTGTAAATATAAGGGAACTCAGCACGGTGAATGCCTGTTGGGAATGGTCCAAAGCCGTGTTTATACGGTTTAACCTTACTTGTAAGTGCCATTGTCAATGAAGTTCTGCCATGGAATGCACCCGTAAACGTTACCAGCTCGCTTCGTTTTGTATATTTACGTGCAATTTTAACTGCGTTCTCAACAGATTCAGCACCACTGTTAACAAACATCGTCTTCTTAGGGTGGTTCCCCGGTGTCATATTGTTCAGCTTTTCAGCCAGCTCTATATATTGTTCATATTGAACAACATTAATACTTGTATGGAAAAATTTTTCGGCTTGATCTTTAACAACCTCAACCACTTCAGGGTGGCTGTAACCAATGTTCATAACACCGATACCACCAGCAAAATCAAGTAGCACGTTACCGTCAACATCTTCAAACATTGCGCCTTCACCACGACTTATAACGGTTGGAATACCATACGATACACCAACTGGCACATTCTTTTCGCGCACATCCAAAATCGCCTTTGAATTTGGTCCTGGTAGCTCCGTAACAACTTTAGGTAGACTTGTTCTTAAATTTGACATTTTCGTTTCCTCCATTAGTTTTATTTGTAATTTATAGTATTATATGGTATTTCAAATGCGTCGAAACGCGCCCCACGTTCCGACGAACCCGAAATATGTATATAACGCCATAGCCTTCAATACAATCTATGATTCTGAATCAAACTAGCCAACTTGCTTTTCTTGTATGTCTTCAACAATTTCTTTTCTCGCATATTCTTCACCAAAGATCAGGAGTTCACGTTCTCTTGGCGTAACATTTGGATATGCTCTTTTTGTCATCGATGCCAGTATAACCCCTAGAACCAGCCAGCCTGCAATCATGCCCCACTCATAAGGCCATACAAGTGCCCCTGGTGACCCTGGCAAATACAGTGCAATAAACAAGACTGAAATTACAACAGAAATTACACCAACCGCTATACCATTTGGCACTTTGAAAGGCCTGTCAAGATCTGGCTCGATTTTTCGTAGTCTTAAGAATGAAAGACAAACCATTAGATATGTCACAACTACACCGAATGAACTTGCGTTTACAAACCATACAAGTGCATTTTTACCAAGCAGCGGAGACAATAGACAGATAACACCAATAAGTGTTATTGCTGCATAAGGTGCCTGTGTTTTAGGATGTACCTTGCCGAAAATCGGTGGCAGCATTTTAGCACGTCCCATTGCAAATAGAACGCGGGCGCCCCCCACGATAAAACCATTCCAGCTTGTCAAAATACCACATAGGGCTCCGACGATCAAAACTTTGCCCCACATTGCTGATCCAAATAGATAAGCAGCAGCATCTGCAACAGGAACCGCGCCATTAATTCTAACTTCTGGCGGACATGCTCTTGCAATACCAAGACACATAAGAATATACCAGCCTGCAGCCATGAATATGGACATAATCAGGATTTTAGCTACCTGCTTCATTGGAATGCTCATTTCTTCAGCAGATTGAGGAATTACATCAAAGCCTACGTACATGGCGGGTGCCATTAGGAGTACTGCTATCAATCCTTTTCCATTTGTAAATACTTCACCCATAAACTCTGTATTACCCATTGTAGTACCGCCAACCATGAACACAACACCTACACCTGTTAAACCAAGAGTAGCGATCGTCTGGAAGAGTGCAGCACTTTTCCCGCCCATGTAATTAACACCAATTAAGATAAGTCCGATTACCATGCCTACGGCACACCATGAAAAATAAACATCGTATCCCGCAATGGTCCATAAGTATCCCAGTTTTGGAATTGGAATAACATAATCAATCGCTGTAGAGATGGCTATACCTTCCCACGCAGCCACGCCTATATAGGCAAAACAAGTTGCCCAAATTGTGATCCATGAAGCAAGATAGCCCATGCCGCGATAGGCAAAGACCATACCGCCGCCTGCACAGGGTAGTGCAGGTGTCAATTCTGCATAACACATACCAACAAATACACACATAATTGCACCAATGACAAAGGCTGCAATTGCACCGAGCCAACCCGCTTCTGTAACCCAGTATCCAGCCAGCATTACCCAGCCCCAGCCAATCATTGCTCCAAAGGCAAGTGACAATACGTCGCCTTTAGAATAAACTTTTTCCAAACTCTTTCTTGACGATTCCATTCATGTTCCCCCTATTCTATAAGATGTTTGTACGCTTACTAATATTGCAATAAGTATGCCAAATTTTCCGCTAGCATTTTCAAGGCTTCTAATCTTTTTTCACATTTAAAGTGTTCTATAAATCGATCTAATAATGCAACTCACCAAGTAAATAAGAGCATTTTCAACAACTTTCAGATAATTCAAAATTGAATTAAGGATTCATTTGTGAATTATTTAAGATACTACTTTGATAAATATGCCATATTTTTGATAAAAAAATACAAAATATTTCAAATTTATGTCACTCATTAGAAAAAGCGTGACCAATCAATTCGTATATTGATTGGTCACGCCTCACACAAATGTAAAGTTAAAATGTCAACTGTCAAAAATGGATCAACTGCATTTTTACTACTTTACCTTTTGTTTAGGACATAACTCCATAAGCAAACGATATGTACAAAGATTTTGACCGACTATCTTCCTAGAATAACCGCCATACCTTGACCACCACCTATGCATAAAGTAGCGAGTCCTGTTTTAGCATCTCTTTTTTCCATTTCATGTATCAATGTCACCAGTATGCGCGCTCCTGATGCACCAATAGGGTGTCCTAGAGCAATTGCACCGCCGTTAACATTCACAATTTCTTTATTTAGCTTCAAATCTTTGATGACGGCAATCGATTGTGATGCAAAGGCTTCATTGGCTTCAATAAGATCTAAATCTTCTACAGTCATGTTTGCTTTCTTAAGTGCTTTTCTTGTCGCTGGAACAGGTCCATACCCCATAATTGAAGGATCAAGTCCCGCTGCTGCATATGATTTAACAACAGCTAGCGGCTTGATGCCTAATGATTGAGCTTTTTCTTTTGACATAATGATAAACATCGCTGCGCCATCGTTTATACCGGATGCATTTGCCGCAGTTACTGTCCCACCTTTTTTAAAGGCAGGGCGCAGCTTTCCAATACCCTCTATGGTACTACCCAACTTGATATACTCATCTTTATCAAAAATATGAGGCGCACCCTTTCTTTGAGGGATGCTTACAGGCACAATTTCAGCTTCAAAACGCCCTTCTTGTTGGGCATACTCCGCTTTCATTTGGCTATTTAAGGCAAAAACGTCCTGCTCTTGTCTTGAAATATTCCATTTTTGAGCAATATTTTCTGCAGTAATTCCCATATGATATTCATTAAAGGCCTCAAACAGGCCATCGACAATCATCGTATCAACGAGTTTTCCATCCCCCATGCGTTGGCCCCATCTTGCTTTTGGAAGTACATATGGCGCATTGCTCATACTTTCACTCCCCCCCGCCAAAACGACATCTGAATCTCCAAGCATAACCGCTTGTGCTGCCAAAGCAACGGCCTTGAGCCCAGACCCGCAAACCATGTTGATTGTCAAAGCTGAGCTTTCTTCTTTTAATCCAGCATGAATGGCTATCTGCCTTGCAGGATTTTGCCCCAAACCACTTGATAAAACATTGCCTATAATTGCTGTATCAATTTCACCAGCATTGATTTTTGCTCTTTCAATGGCCGCCTTAGCTGCGATAGTTCCAATTTCTATTGCAGAAAGGGGTGATAAGCTCCCTCCAAATGAACCGATTGGTGTTCTAACGGCACTTGCAATTACAACTTCTTTCATCATTTTCCTCCTATTATCTATAATCATAAAACCCACGCTGTACTTTTCGACCCAATAGCCCTGCTCTAACCATTTTTCTTAATAAAGGATGTGGTCGATATTTGGGATCTCCAAACGCTTCAAAAAGAACTTCCATAATACTCAGGTTCACATCATTACCAATTAAATCAGCTAAAGCTAAAGGACCAATTGGATGATTTGCACCAAACTTCATTGCTTTATCAATATCCTCAGCTGTAGCAATGCCATCGGCTAAAATGCCGATTGCTTCATTAATCATGGGAATTAATATTCGGTTGACTACAAACCCCGGTGCCTCTTCTACTTCAACCGTTTCTTTCTTTATTTGACCGCAAATTTCATGTATAAATACTTTAGTTTCTTCTGATGTCGCGTATCCTTTTATGATTTCAACAACCTTCATTACAGGAACCGGGTTAAAAAAGTGCATACCGATAACTTTGTCAGGCCTAGCCGTTGCCCCTGCAATTTCAGTAATTGATAATGAGGATGTATTGGTTGCCAATATGGCTTCAGGCTTACAGAGTTTATCCAGCTTTTCGAAAATACTTTTCTTGATTTCCATATGTTCAACTGCCGCCTCGATAACCAAATCACTGCTTGAAAGCTGTTCTAAGTCTGAAGTCATAGTTATGCGCTTTAAAACTGAGTCCATGTCTTTCTCTGAAAGTGCCCCTTTATCTACCCTGCGCTGCAGATTCTTAGTAATCATTTCCAAGCCTTTAGTTAGACTCTGTTCGCTCAAGTCTCTTACAACCACTTCAAACCCATTAACGGCAAATGACTGTGCAATGCCCGCCCCCATCGTACCTGAACCGATAACCCCAATTTTCATGTTTTCCTCCTACTCAATACAATGCTTTTGCCTATACTCCTGAATCTGTACTTGCACATCCCATACATTAATAAGTACTATAAAGATTCAAAGTTCGGTTTACGGTGATCTAAAAAGGCGCTCATGCCTTCTCTCTGATCATGTGTTGCGAAACATAAGCCAAACAAATCATTCTCAATAATGATGCCTGATTCCAAATCTGTTTCTATACCACTATTAATTGCTATTTTGGCATACCTCACTGCGCGCTGCCCATTTGACGCAATCTTCTTAGCCAGTAAAATTGACTCATCGATCAAGTTTCCAGCCCGAACAACCTGATTTACAAGGCCACATTCTTTCGCTTCTTTTGCTGTGATAACACACCCTGTAAAAATGAGCTCCTTAGCTTTTGAAACCCCAACTAACCTAGACAGGCGCTGGGTACCTGCAAAACCCGGAAGAATTCCAAGTCCAACCTCTGGCTGTCCAAATTTAGCCTTATCACTCGCAATTCGAATGTCACAAGCCATCGCCAGTTCACAGCCTCCACCAAGAGCGTAGCCATTTACAGCGGCAATCACTGGTTTCTCCATTGTCTCGATTCTTCTGAGCACCCTGCATCCCAAAGCGGCAAAAGCCTTACCCTGTGCTGGTGTCATATGAATCATTTCTCCAATATCCGCTCCTGCAATAAAAGCTTTTTCATCTCCAACACATTCTCCCGTCACGATTAAAACCTTTACTGACTTGTCCATCTCTGCTGCCTTCAGTGCTTGTTCAAGTTCAACGAGAACCGTTTCATTAAGTGCATTGGACGCGTCCGGTCTATTGATGATAATTAAGGAAACCTCATTAAAAACTCTTGTTTCAATGTACTTCATACTGAATATGCCCCCCTTTCATGAGTTATGCAGCTCGCCGCTTGTAACTAGGAATACATGACTTGCAAATCTGATGCCAAGTGATGTGCCTGTCAATAATTTGTATTGATAAAAGCCCAAATCCCTCTTGTATTACTGCGCACATCATTTTGAAGCAGGCACAAGCTATATTCATCATAAGGTCTTATCGTCTTAAAACCGTTCCATAATCGGAACGTGTTTCATTTATGCAACAAACATCCAAATCAATCTATTCACCCAAGTTCTACTCATATTTATTGTACTTACCGCCTTAGAGTGTTCCATTTATAGAACAAAACACATTAGTTTTTATTGCCTTTTTTTAGAAAACACACGAGCTGTTTGAGTATATAGCCTCTCTTAACTGAATTTTACTTATAACTATAGACTTGGCATACATATTGCTTTATAAGAATGGTGTTGTTAATTAAGAATAAACGAGAGGAGATTATAAAATGGCATTAATGAATGGAGAACAGTACATTGAAAGTCTTAGAAAGCTGAAAATTCCTGTTTATATGTTTGGTGAACTGGTTGAAAACCCAGTTGACCACCCTATGATCAGACCATCAATAAACTCAGTTGCTATGACATACGAACTGGCTCATGACCCTGAGCATGAAGATTTGATGACGGCTGTTTCAAACTTGACTGGTGAGCGCGTGAATCGATTCACACACTTGCATCAAAATACCGATGACTTAAGAAAGAAGGTTAAAATGCTGCGCCTTCTTGGTCAAAAAACCGCTTCATGTTTCCAGCGCTGTGTTGGTATGGATGCCTTCAACGCAGTTTACAGCACAACATTTGAAGTAGATAAGGCTCACGGAACGCACTATCATGAAAACTTTAAAAAATACCTAGAATATGTACAAGAAAATGATTTGACTGTAGATGGTGCAATGACTGATCCTAAAGGCGATCGCGCCCTTTCTCCAAGCCAGCAGGAAGACCCAGACCTCTTCTTGCATATTGTTGAAAGAAGAGAGGATGGCATTGTGGTACGCGGCGCTAAAGCGCATCAAACAGGCGCTGTCAACTCTCACGAACACCTCATCATGCCTACTATCGCAATGCGTGAGGATGACAAAGACTACGCTGTTTCTTTTGCAATTCCATCTGACGCTGAAGGTATTGTCATGATTTACGGAAGACAGTCTTGTGATACGCGTCGCCTCGAAGAAGACGCTGACCTAGATCTAGGTAACAAGCAATTTGGTGGACAAGAAGCACTCGTTGTCTTTAATGATGTTTTCATTCCAAATGACCGTATTTTCTTAGAGGGCCAAACTGAATTTGCAGGTATGCTTGTTGAACGCTTTGCGGGTTATCACAGACAAAGTTACGGTGGATGCAAGGTTGGCGTTGGAGATGTTCTTATTGGTGCATCTGCACTCGCTGCTGAGTTTAACGGCGCAGAGCGCGCATCACATATTAAAGACAAGCTGATTGAAATGACGCACCTAAACGAAACACTCTATTGCTGCGGTATTGCCTGCTCCTCAGAAGGATATCCTACAGAAGCTGGAAATTATCAGATCGACCTGCTGCTGGCCAATATTTGCAAGCAAAATGTTACACGATTCCCTTATGAAATTGGACGTCTTGCTGAGGACATTGCAGGCGGACTCATGGTGACAATGCCATCTGAAAAAGACTTCAAACATCCTGAACTCGGACCTATTTGTGCTAAGTATTTCAAAGGACAAAACAAGGTGCCTACAATGGACCGTATGCGCGTTCTTAGACTCATTGAAAACATGACACTTGGAACTGCAGCAGTTGGATATAGAACTGAATCGATGCATGGCGCCGGTTCGCCACAAGCTCAGAGAATAATGATTTCACGTCAAGGCAACATTCAACACAAGAAAGACCTTGCACGTAAAATTGCTGGTATTCAAGCAAAATAGAAAGGATTCATAGCAAGTCACTGACTTCGAATCCTTTATTGACCCTACAAAGGGAGGAATATTTATTCCTCCCTTGTCTCCTTTATGAGGTGTAAACCATGACAATAGGTATCAAATATTGTGGAGGATGTAATCCAAGGTATGACCGCAAGGGGTTTCTAGACAGGATAAAAAAAGACTTGCAAAACACGCCTTCACTCGCGTTCACAGTCGATCTTTCCTCCGCAGATCTTATTATTAAGCTCTCAGGATGCAGCAACGCATGTGTTTCAGAAAAACATGATGCTATGAAACCGCTTATTCACATTACGGACTCTACGGATTATGACTCGACTCTAGCACTCATTAAAATTCACATTCAAGCAAACCAAAAATTAAACACAGAAAAGGCCATGAATACCTTCTAATTGAAGTCTATTCATGGCCTTTTTATTCTTTTTATTAATCGTCCTAATTCATATTCAAGTATTCTTGAACCGTACGGTACTGTATTTCATCACCGCTCATTTGAATTCTTATGGCTGTTTTAAATGTCTTGGCAGTTTCGATGCAAGTGAACAGTGGAATACGCTGCTCAATGCACTTTCTTCTGATTTTGAAGCCTGCGCTCATTTTATAGTTGCCGCGTGTAGGTGTATTAATCATCATACTAATTTTTCCGTTTTTGATGTAATTCTCAACTTCATACTGCGGGAGCATTTTACAGTCTACTCCGTTCTTCTTGAGGAAATTTACAGTACTTACTGAGCCGAATACTTCAAAGCCGAGCTTCACATAACCTTTTACGACTTCAAGTCCCTCATTATTCTTATCGACTTCCCTAAGCGAAGCATAGAGCGCTCCGCCTGTAGGAATTTTTATACCTGATGCAACAAAGCCCTTGTATATGGCTGCGTTGAGGTCACGGTCCATGCCCAGAACCTCACCTGTTGATTTCATTTCAGGCCCCAGATACATGTCAACATCTGTTAGCTTTTCACCCGAGAATACGGGTACCTTTACAGCGTATAGGTCTTTGTTCTCAAGTAGCCCTGTACCGTACTCGCAGTCTTTAAGTTTCTTGCCAAGCATGGCGTCTACAGCAATTTTGACCATTGGCACACCTGTTACCTTGCTTAAGATTGGAACCGTTCTCGAAGCCCTAGGATTGACCTCAATCACGTAGATGTCTTTGCCGTCAAAGACATACTGAATGTTTATAAGGCCCACTGTTTTAAGACCCCTTGCAATTTTCTTTGTATATTCTACCAGCATTGAAACCGTTTCTTCACTTAGGGTTATATGCGGATAGATACTGATACTGTCCCCTGAGTGGACACCTGTTTTCTCTACGTGTTCCATAATTCCAGGAATCAGAATGTCTTCTCCATCTGAAATTGCATCGACTTCGATTTCAGTACCGCGTACATACTTGTCAATGAGAACCGGATGCTTAGATGAAAGACTTACCGCTTCTGTCATGTATCGAATTAAGCCTTCATCATCGTGTACCACTTCCATGGCACGGCCGCCGATGACATAACTTGGTCTTACCACAACTGGGTATCCAATGCGTTTGACGGTTTCAAGGGCTTCTTCAACACTTGTTACAGCGCTGCCAGTCGGACTTGGAATGGATAGGTCGTTTAGGAAGTTTCCAAACTTTTCTCTATCTTCCGCAAGATCCATGGACTCGAAAGATGTACCCAAAATTTTGACACCCTTCTTAGTAAGGCCCTCTGCCAGATTGACTGAAGTTTGACCACCAAGCTGTACAATGACGCCCTCTGGTTTCTCACTTCTAATGACATTCATAATATTGTCGATATAAAGCGATTCGAAGTAGAGCTTGTCCGCAATGTCAAAGTCTGTACTTACTGTTTCAGGGTTATTATTAATCATTAGCGATTGGTAGCCAGCTTCTTTTATAGCCCATACGCCGTGAACGCATGAATAGTCAAACTCAATACCCTGTCCGATTCTGATTGGCCCTGAGCCTAGAACCAGAATCTTCTTCTGATCAGAAATCACATTTTCGTCTTCTTCTTCATAACACGAGTAGTAGTACGGCGTCTCAGCATCAAACTCTCCACTACATGTATCTACCATTTTATAAGTTGGTTGAATATGTTTCTCGCTTCTGATTTCAATAATTTCATCCGTCGTATGTCCTGTCAGATCACTGATTTCTTTATCTGTGAAACCCATTGATTCTGCATCGTAAAGAAGGGCATTTGTAAACACTTCATTTTGAAGTCTTTCTTCCATAGCGATGATTTTTCTAATGCCATTAAGGAACCAGTAGTCAATCTTTGTTATTTCATGTAACTTTTCATTCGATATGCCTCTTCTGATGGCTTCTGATAGGGCAAAGACACGTTCATCATCACATTTACCAATTTTCTCAAGAAGTTCACCTTCATTCATATCCATGATGGAGAACATTCTCAGGCCCGTAAACTTGCCTTCAAGCGATGTGAGTGCCTTTAAGAAAGCATTTTCAAAGGTTCGGCCTATAGCCATAACTTCCCCAGTTGCCTTCATTTGTGTGCCCAGTGTTCGCATGGCTTTTCCAAACTTGTCAAAAGGCCACTTTGGAAACTTTACAACAATGTAGTCAAGCGCGGGTTCAAAGCAGGCACTCGAGTTCTTTGTTACATAGTTTTTCAATTCGTCAAGGCTGTAACCGATGGCAATTTTTGCTCCGATTTTCGCAATCGGATACCCAACGGCCTTAGATGCCAGTGCACTTGAACGACTTACTCTCGGATTCACTTCTATAACAATGTATTTTTTACTCTTAGGATCTAGACCAAACTGAATGTTACAGCCACCTTCTATTTTAAGGGCTCTGATTATCTTTAACGATGAATCACGTAGCATTTGGTACTCTTTGTCTGTTAAAGTTTGAGAGGGTGCTACAACAATACTGTCACCCGTGTGAACCCCTACCGGGTCCATGTTTTCCATGTTACAGATGATGATACAGTTGTCTTTTTTATCTCTGATTACTTCATACTCAATTTCTTTCCAGCCAGCGATACTTTGTTCAAGTAGGATTTGTCCAATCGGGCTTTTTTCAATACCTGTCTTACAAATATCTGCCAGCTGTTCATGGTTCTCAGCAATACCCCCACCCGTTCCACCTAGGGTGTAGGCTGGTCTGATAATTACTGGGAAGCCGTGTTCAGCAACAAAAGCCTGACACTCTTCAAGACTTGTTGCAATGATGCTTTCTGGTGTTGGTTCATCTATTTCGTGCATCAGCTCTTTAAAAGCTTCTCTGTCTTCTGCTCTTTTAATCGTCACACTGTCAGTTCCAAGCAGTCTAACCTTATACTTTGACAGGATACCTGCTTCTTCAAGGTCCATAGCAAGGTTAAGGGCTGTCTGACCACCAAAACCTGCGAGTATACCATCTGGCTTTTCAATGCTAATAATTTTTTCAATACTCTCAAGAGTCAGCGGTTCAATGTATACTTTATCTGCAACATGATTGTCTGTCATAATCGTTGCAGGATTGCTGTTTACCAGAACGGTTTCAATGCCTTCCTCACGAACTGCTGTACAAGCTTGTGTACCGGAATAGTCAAATTCTGCGGCCTGACCGATAATAATTGGACCTGAACCGATAATCATTACTTTTTTAAGTGTTTTGTCTAGTGACATTATTTCGCCCCCTTGATTTCGCTGATGAACTGATCAAATAGATATGTTGAATCTTTAGGTCCCGGAGACCCTTCTGGGTGATACTGCACCGAGTAAACCGGAAGCGTTTTATGTCTTAAACCTTCAACCGTGTCATCATTCAGGTTGATGTGCGTGATTTCTACAGTGTTTTCATCTAAGCTATCTTTTGATACTGCATAGCCATGATTTTGAGAGGTAATGTATGCTCTGTCTCTAGTGATGTCATATACCCCGTGGTTACCGCCTCGATGGCCAAATTTCATTTTATAAGTGTCTCCGCCAAGCGCAAGTGCGAGCACCTGATGGCCCATGCAGATTCCGAAAGTCGGCTTTGTTTTAATAATTTCCTTTACGATTTCAATGGCCTCGGTTGCCGCCTTTGGATCACCAGGTCCGTTGCTCAGAAAAACACCGTCTGGACTGCTTGCCATAATTTCTTCATATGTTGAGCTATATGGGAAAACAGTTATATCACAGTCTCTTGCCTGCAAATTTCTAAGAATGTTTGACTTAATGCCGAAGTCAATGACGGCCACTTTCGGGCCACTGCCTTCCATGCGGATGATTTCCTGCGTACCGGAAAACTTCATCCAGTCATCTCTTAAGGATTCTGAGTCGAGGCGTTCTTGAAGCTCTTTCAGCGAAAGATCTTCGTTTGAAATGACACACTTAACCGCACCCTTAGACCTGATTTTTCTTGTGATGCTTCTTGTATCCACATCGCAAACGCCGACTGTGTTCATTTTAATCAGCATTTCTTCAATTGACCCCTCTGAAAGGTAGTTCGATGGATTCTCTTCAAATGATTTTACAACAAGACCCTTGGCATGGATTTTTGTGGACTCTTCGTCATAGTGATTTACACCGTAATTCCCAATCAGTGGATACGTCAGTGTAATGACCTGCCCTGCATATGATGGGTCAGTCAGTATTTCCTGATAGCCTGTAAGCGATGTGTTGAATACAAGCTCGCCAACCGCTGTTCCCTTTTTCCCAAAGCCTTTTCCTAAAAACGTTGTACCATCTTCTAAATATATGATGCCCTTCATAGTTAACCTCCGTTATTTGTTTTCCTGATTACTGGACTCAGTCCAACAGAACATGATTTCTTATTGACTAGCGTTGCTGTACACTGCTGTGCAAGTCCGTTGTGCTAACACAACATACCCAGCAACTAACGTTGCTGCACACTGCTGTGCAAGTCCGTTGTGCTAACACAACATACCCAGCAACTAACGTTGCTGCACACTGCTGTACAAGTCCGTTGTGCTAACACAACATACCCAGCAACTAACGTTGCTGTGGTCGCGGGACGCGCCCAATGTCGATTGTTAAACGCGCTCACTGCTTCGTGCCAGCACGATCAGTGACCCCCTTTAAAATCGACGCTGTTCTGTTGTCTTTCGCGTAAAAAAAGCCTCTTGTCCAGGACAAAAGGCAGGTTTTAACACACAAATAACAGATATGTTCGAAAAAATACGCATATCTCGTCACACTCCTTTTTAGTCTCTCGGACTAATTTAAAGGTCCTATTAAGTTATAACTTCATCAAGTGTACCGAGTAATGAGTAACTTTTCAAGGGGTATTTTGATTTTTTTACGGATTATTAAAAAATATATGACTATTTATGCCCATTTTGCCTTTTTTCTTGTATATTTATGCCAGTTTTCGTTATTTTCATTCGCTGAAAATATAATTCAGATTTATTCAAATTCGCCTGAAATCACATTATCAGAATTTTCTTCTTCTTATACAAATTAAAACCATGCATTTTAAGTGCATATTTTCTCGCTTGCAATTACGAAGGCGCCACGTTAAGTCTATAGAAAACGGGTATGAATAAACCAAACCATCAGAAAATGAGGTGTATCTCATGTTTAAAAAAATCGCATTAATTGTAACCCTCGTTATACTCCTAGGTGTATCCGCTGCCTTGACAGGCGTTTTTGCAACTAACAAATCAAACTGGGAAAATTATAAGTCTGTATTTACAAATGAGAAAACCACTTCGGTTAAGAGTTATTTTGATGCCATGCTACGTCATGTCATGACGGGCGTTGAGTCACATGCTTACTGGACTCAATCACACGATAACCTTCTGGAAAATGACACACAGTGGCTCGATGAGAATGCAACAGGTTATATAACTGAAATGGAATTATTTCATATTGACTATATTTTAGTAGCCACGGAGAACCTTGACTATATCGCCCAGTGGAATGGTGATTACAAGCACACCGTACTGAATTTACCATCCGTGCAAAAGAGCCTGGAGCAGGACACCATGGAGTATGTATTTACAAGAGTCCAGGAACAATATATGCTGGTGGTTTCTGCCCCTTTTAAAAACAATGATTATCTTGATCCAACGGGTGTTTATGTAGCAGTTGTCATATTTGACAAAGAAGAATTTGAGGAAATGAATACAATTCTTGGTCTTGACCAAACAATTGATGACACAATATTCACCTCGGACGGCATCCACTTGAAAGGCGAACCATATCACTCGATTGCATTTTACCTTCCTATTTACAACTCTGATTTCGCCGTTCAAATTCTCTATAAAATTAGGGACAACAATCGACTCTTTACAGCTCAACGAAACTATATTGTCATTACAATCATCCTTGCTGCCGCTTCTGTTAATATCATTCTGCTTCTTTTTGTACGGCAAATGATGAGCCGGATTGTACATATTAACGATGCAGCCAAAGAAATCTCACAGGGCAATTACGACCAGTATTTGAAACTCACCCCCAAGGAGTTTTTCACTGAAATCGGCGACCTCGCCCACTCCGTAGACAAAATTCGCGAAGATATAAAACACAATCTATCCATTATAGACAACAATTACCTCGAAATGACTGAAGTCATTGCAAATGCAGTCAGTGTCAATGACAGCTACACTTATGAACACAATAAAATTGTGGGCGACTATGCAAAAATCATAGCCACTGAAATTGGTTATGAAAATATTGATGATATATATTTGGCTGCAAAGCTACATGATATCGGTAAAATTTCCATACCAGGCACCATTTTGAATAAGCAAGGAAAGCTGACTGAAGCTGAATATGCACTCATTAAGACCCATCCGGAACAAGGCTATAACATTATAAAAAACATTGACTACTTTTCCCACATACGCCTTGGCATAAAACACCACCACGAACACTGGGATGGAACCGGTTATCCGGATAGATTAAAAGGAGACGAAATTCCATTAATAGCCCCAATCATTACCATTGCAGATGTATATGACGCTCTAACATCTGATCGGTCATATAGAAAAGCCCTCAGTCACGAAGAAGCGGTCCACTTGATTGTCAGCAATTCCGCCAAGCAGTTTAACCCACTCCTAGTAAAGGCATTCATTAATAAGTCAGAGGTATTTGAAAGTACCCTCCAGACACAAAGGAGGCATTAAATGGCAATTTTATGGTTTATATCGTTCGTGATAAGCAGTTCCCTTGCTATAACCTCATTCAGAAAAATGCATACTGAATCAGACAGACTCTCCAAAGTACTTGTCTACTTAGGCATAAGTGTCATGTTTTGGGTACTCAGCGAATTTCTCATTGAAGTGCTCTTTTCTGAGCAGTGGATTCTTTGGATACATGAACTGAAATTCATTGCTATACTGAGTACGCCCCTTCTGCTACTAATGTACGTATGGGATATGTATTATGGTCAAGCCATGCAACGTAAAGTACGCTTAATACTTATCACTATTTCTGTAATAGAGATGGCTGGCATCTTATCAAACCCTTGGCATCATATGTTTAGGAAAAGCTTAGATGTCATTTTCACAACAACTACCATCGTGGCTACTTCTAACGGTCCGCTCTATTATTCAGTCATTCTCTTTATGTATTTTCAAGCAGGCTGGGCGCTGCTTCTCGTATTGAAACATTACCTAAATCAGCCTGAAATTTACCGAAATAGAGCAGGTTTTTTACTTGCTGGCATTTCGCTTTCCCTCCTTTCTAATCTTATATTCCAAGTACTGCACATCACCATGGATTGGAATATCGATTTTACACCACTTAGTTTCACCTTTTCTGTCGGGGTATTCTACTATGGCCTTTACCACTTCAAGCATGATGGCGTTGAAGAGAAAGCCAAATCACTTATTATTGATCAACTTGCACTAGGTGTTGTATTTTTCGATTTAAATGACAATATCTTTTACGCCAATAAATATTTTTGTGACCTTATTGGAAGTACTTACGAAAAACTACTTGCCAAAAGCATGAAGACCCTGCCAACGCATATGATCGAGGCCATTCAGGCACTTGAACCTAACAAAGAAGCCAATTGTGAATGTGTCGCCTTTAACCGGCTCGTTATTTTCACATTACGCAAGGTCATACTAAAAGACCGTAAAGGCCGTTTTATTGGGACTATTGTGTTTTTTACAGATGTTACTGATGAAAACAGGCGTATCATCCAACTTGAAGTGGAGAAAATGATGGCTCAACAACCCCATTTGTAGTTTTATTGAAAGGTACAATAAACGTACATACACCAACAGCGTGTCCACCACTTTATCGTACAAAAATGGGTGAACACGCTGTTTTATGTTTTAGTCTTTTTCATATTTACGTACGGCTAAGAAATCCCTGTATTGAGCAGGCGCTGAACCGCTTCAGCATAAACCTGCATACCCAGTTTAAGATCATCAAGCAAAATGTGTTCATTGGGTTGATGTTCCGTCTTACTTCGGCCTGGAAAAACAATACCATACGCAACACAGTTGTCGAGCGCTCTTGCATAAGTGGCACCGCCTGCAGTCATTGGTCGACTGACCTCATCCCCTGTAACAGTCCTATAAGAATCTGTTAGCGTTTGTACAAGTTTTGATTCAAGAGGGACATAAACTGATCTCAGATAATCATGCACCTTAAAAGTCATACCATAAGACTCAATAGAACGCTTAAGCGACTCCTTGATGGCTTCCACATCAGCTGATATGGGGATTCTCAAATCTATGCAAATTTCTGACCCATCGCCATCGATTTTAAGTTTACCCAAATTAACTTTCAGCTTACCCGTTACCGAATCTTCAACTTTCCCAAACAGTTTTATGCCATGAGGATCTTCATCAAGATTTTCACCAATAAATCGAACTGCAGAGTTTGGCATTTTCATTTGTGTGAGTGCAGAACACAATCTTGTCGCTGCATTTATACCCGTTTCAGCTACTTGGGCATGTACACTTTTACCAATTACACGCGTGCTTTTAGGATAAGATTCATAGGCATATCCCTGAGTTTTTAATACATTTTCCAGAACATCTTTTTGGTCTCCTTCATATCGAGCCTGAGAGGGAACCGAATTGAATGCTTCTCCGCCATATATTTCTACACCCTTTATACCTTCCCCATATGCCTTAATTTGGACAAGGGCTTTTTCAGCATGAATAAGCGGAAACTTTGAATCTGGAGAAAATCCGTAGTCTGGCATTTCTTCTTTTTCAGCATAGGCTTTAATACCACGCCATAAAGTCTCCTCATCGGTTCCAAAGATAAACCGAATACGTTTATTCAACTTTACACCTGATACACATAATGCATGGACAGCATAAAGTGCAGCTAGTGTTGGCCCCTTGTCGTCTTGTGTCCCTCTGCCGTAAATTTTTCCATTACGAACAACCGGATCAAAGGGATGTGTCGTCCACTTCTCTAAATCTTCTGCTGGCACAACATCAATATGTCCTAAAATACCAATTAATTCATCGCCTGTTCCGACTTCCGCATAGCCGTAATATCCATCTGGATCATAGTGGGTTCTAAAGCCGAGCTTTTCCGATATTTTAAGCATTTCCTTAAGCGCCCTATCAATTGGAGACCCAAATGGCTTGTCACTGTGGTCAATTCTGCATACACTTGGAATGCGGACCAATGCTTTTAAGTCTTCAATATACGCTTCAAAATTATTGTCAATAACTGTTTGGTAGTTCACTTTTACCTCACGTCCTTAATTGTATTACTCATCTGCTCCGCTTTGAATGTTTATTTGAATGGATTCAATATCCATTCTCACGTCTTTAAAAGAGTATATATCTGCGGCACCACTTTGACCCCAATACCCCTCAGTGTCTTCATCATTACTGAAGACAAATGCAAACCCTTTTCCATTTTGCCCGTATAGATAAGTTCTAATCTCATTTCGAAGTGCATTATCAACCAGACCATATGAAATGAAGTGATTCAGCTTTTGGTTTGCGCTTAATGACCCTGTGGTATCTGGATATTCGGTATATAAATACTCGTATCCGATGGTCGTATACTTACTTTCATCCATTTTAAAAGTATTTGTACTTAAATTATAGACATCCTTTCCTTCCATATAACTGACTCTGATATTTTCATATTGTGCTTGACCGTTCATTTTCTCAGCTTCACGCACATCTACTACAAATACACCCCCAGTACCCGCTACAGATACTTTTTTTGACTGATTGTCAAAGATCATGGCTGTATTCTCTTCAACACCAAAAGAGATTGGGTATACTGCCTTTGTAGCTTGTGTAACAACAGCCAATCTTCCAAGGCGCGCTTTTCTGTCAAAATGTTGATCGATAATTCCATATTTAAAGAATCCAAGACCCTTTCCAATAATTAAACCGCCTTGATTTTGATAATCCAAAGAAGTGTCATCATACTCATTTACAAAGCCATGCGAAAGTGCACCCAAACTATCTCCACCCGCAATCATTACATCACTCATAATAGCTGCACCAGCGCTAGTTCCACCAATAACGGCACCGTCTCGGTAAACATCCCATATAGCACTAAGTACACGGGTTTTCGTACCATCGCTATTCAACAAAACATTTGTGATTCGCGTTTGGTCGCCCCCGACAAACCAGATGCCTGTCAAATCGCTCACAGTCGCTGCTACTAATTCGTTGTTTCCATTCGAAGCCCACAGGGATTCATCAATCTCTCCAGAGTGTTTATCATCTTTTTCGGCAAGAGGCAATATAACCACATTTTCAGGTTTGACACCTCTTGACACCATGTCTTCATAGAACATTTGGGCATATTTATGCGGACTGCCGCTGGCTGCAGGTACAATCCCAATTCTCGCATTTTCACTGCCACCTGCTCGTTCAATAAAGCTTTCATATACAGCATCGTTATCAGCGCGCAGCGCACCACCTACAATTACAAGAGACCCCTTTATCGTTTCATCTGCATATGCCACTTGTAGCGTGCTAAAACTCAGAACTATAATGATTAAGCTAATCCATCTCTTTTTCAATGTATTGTCTCCTTTAGTTAAAAGCCCATAACAACTGCAAAAATCATGACTGCCGTTGCCCCAGCAACCAGAACACCTTGAAACTTAATCTGGAATTTCAACCACTGTGTCCAATCTACTCTGGCTACGCCAAGTGTACCCATTAATGCTGCTGAGGTTGGTACAATGCAGTTTGTAAAGCCATCTCCCAGTTGGAAGGCCAGTACTGCAACCTGCTTTGATACCCCTACAAGCTGAGCAAGCGGCGCCATTAAAGGCATGGTAAGGGCTGCCTGACCCGATCCAGATACAACAAAGAAGTTGAAAACCGACTGAAAAGCAAACATGATCCATGCAACCAGCATTGTCGGAAGACCTTTAAGAACGCCAACCATACCACTGAGTACTGTGTTTAAAACCGTATCTGAAGCCGCGCCTGTCCCACCAAGGACAAGTACAATACCTTGGGCCATACCTACAACCATAGCTGCACCCAGAAGATCTTTCGCACCGGCTCTGAAAGAAATAGCAATATCGTTAACCGACATGTTTTCCAGTTTGAAAACAACACCAATAATCCCTGAGACAATACCAATTGTAAAGAATATCGTTGCGATTTCCGGTAGATAATACTCATGTGCGTTAACACCCCAAATAAGCCAAACCATACCAAGTGCAAGCGTTGTGAGCACTAAACCATGTCCAAGGCCAAAGTGTGCACGCTTGTCTTCTTTCTCTTTCATATCATCTCTAAAATAGCCATCTGTCTCATAAGATACGGATTTCATTGGATTCTTACGAATCTTTTTTGCATATGAAAGTGTGTAAAGTGTGCCCGCAATGGTGAACACAGCCCACATTGTCATTCTAAACACATTGCCTGATCCTATGGCTATGCCTGCAATCCCCTGAGCTATTGCAACACTGAACGGATTCATCCAAGATGTTGCGAATCCAACTTGAGTGGCTACATATGTAATCATAATCCCTGTAATAGCATCATAGCCCATTGCAATCATGACAGGAACTAGAATCATCGCAAAAGGAATGGCCTCTTCACCCATACCAAATATTGCACCACCTAAAGAAAATAAAACGAACATAATAGGAATAATAGCAACTTCTCTGCCTTTTGTCTTGGTAATCAGATTTAAAATACCATTTTCAACAGCACCCGTGTGCAGTACAATACCAAATGCGCCACCAACAATGAGAATGAAGGCCATAACGCCAACAGCAGAGCCCCATTTGCTTCCTGAAACAAATCCTTCAAACGCAAAATTCAAAAATCCGACGCCGCCCCACTTTTCAAAAATCTTAATGCCTTTCTTTTGTCCTTCAGTCTGATAGTCTCCATAAACCTGTACAACCTTAAATGAAGCGCCGAAATCATTGGTATAATTAACAGCTTTGGCCTTTGACTTCTTAATAGAGCCAATTTCTTCTTCACCCATCAGTACATAGGTCTTGTCGCCAGATGCATCTACAGTATAAACATCACCGTTCATTTCGAAATCGCTTGTTTGGCCATCTGCTACAAGTGTAATTTCATTTCCGGTGCCATCTGTTACCTCATAAAGGACATCGAAGTGTCCGGTTGGAATAACATACGTTAGAAGTGCCGCCAATACAACAATACAGAAAATAATGACATACGTGTCTGGCATTTTCCACGTTTTGTTACTCTGAGGTGTAACCTCTGGTTCCACTACCGTTTTTGGTTTTAACATGAATTGTTCCCCCTTAAAGTTTTAAAGATATAACCGTATTTTGATACCGCCTATGTATATTGCAAATCACATGCCAAGTTCTAACTCGGCTTTTTTTACTTATTTTAAACAATTTGCGGTGGTAAACAGGGCTTTTACCTTAAATTATGGTCTTCAAAAACGTTTAATGGCGACCATTAAACGTTTATTGGTCGCCATTAGCCATTAAAACAGCCAATCCTTCTGGAGTTAGAACCGTTCCGTGCTTGCCCTTCTTTTTCAAAACATAGCCTTGTCGCTCTAACTTATCGAGCCGATTCCTAATTTGAGCTGGACTCATCTCAAACTGTGTTCCCTTCGTTTTACCAGCAAGCTTCTCACGTCCGCACCTTAAATTTCGATCATTTAAATCTTTTATAGCGTTTAAAATGAATACAGTTTCTTCTGTTACTGATGTTGCGGCTTGAGCACCTGTAGCGATCGTGCTCTCAATCTGATACGACTTGAAAAATCCCTTGTCTGGGATGCAGTCTTTTGTGATCGTGTGTCCATTTGAAACTGCCAGCATATACATGAATGTATTCTTAAGCTCCCTAACATTGCCGTACCAGTCATAGGACCCAAGTTCCTCAATAACCTGGGGATCAATCACAACAGCCCCTACACGCTCTGTTTCTGCAAACTGCTGTAGGATAGCAGGAATGTCTTCTTTGCGTTCCCTCAGCGGAGGCAGTTTCAAATAGCCCATTTTCAGCCGGTAATATAGGTCTTCTCTAAACTCATTCTTTTGTACCATTTGATATAAGTCTTTATTGGTTGCAGCCACAACGCGTACGTCAATAGATTTGATATCGGCTGCACCAATACGCATAATCTCTTTTTCCTGTAAAACTCTCAGAAGACGGGCTTGGAGTTTTAAGGAGGTATCCCCTATTTCATCTAGAAATATGGTGCCGCCATCTGCTTGTTCAAACAAGCCTACCTTGCCACCCTTCTTCGCTCCAGTAAAGGCACCTTCTTCATAGCCGAAGAGTTCACTCTCAATGAGCTCGTCAGGCAAAGCACTAAAATTAACCGCTAAAAAGGGCCCGTTATGTCGCCCAGACACGTTATGAATTGCACTTGCAAAAAGTTCTTTTCCAGTGCCACTTTCCCCTTCTATAAGCATTGTAAGCTCTGATGCACCCAGTTTTTCGGTTATACTCTTAACCCTTTCCAGTGCCCGGCTACTTCCTATAATGTCATCAATGGTGTATTTAGCATAGAGACCGCGACTAATGTACTCTCGCTTCATTCTATCCGATTCATCAATGGCTTCCTTTAACTTTTTAAAGCTTGCAAGAACAGCTTTTCCCTGGTCTGTTGCAACCTTAGATACAATGACTTCACGCCCGTCGAAATCAATAATTTTTTCATTGACTTCCCCCGGATTCATCAAATACTCCAGTAAATATGAATTATGAATAACACGCTTTAGAGGCTTTCCAACTACACGCGTCTGATGGGTGCTGATAATTGTACGCAGTGACTCGTTAAACACAATAATGCGCCCATTATGATCATAAACAAGTACGCCATGGCTCAAATCATCAATAACATTCTCAAGATGCGTGTTCAACTCTATAATTTTATTGCGCGACTGCGCCAATCGTTTTGCAATATTTATAATTTTAATTAGGTAGTGATCTGAAAATAAACCTGACTTCTGGCTGAGAATCTGCAGCTTATTTAATATTTGAGTAATGGTCTGAAAGTCCATTATTCGAGAGTCAATATCAATCACAGTTTCAATGCCTTCAGGCACCTTATCCACCTCACCAGGTGTAATTGCAATCTCCACATCAGAAAGATCTACATGTCTCCCCGGATAATACTGCACATATTCCAGACTATCCAGCCCCAGTAGTTTCAAATGCTCGATGACATGAATACTTGATTTCTCCGTATCGTTGACAAGCAAAACCTTTGTATTTTGCGCAATTTCTACAACCTTGTCCAGATGGTCATAGCTAATCGTCCTTTGTGCAACAATACAGTCTGTTCCTGCATCAAGTACACCCAGTTTGCTTAACTCCTCCATAGCAAGTTTACTGGATACAACCACTATTTCTTCACTGATTGTATCATCAATGCCCTCATCTATAGAGTAGCCTGTAATATTAACTTCATCCCCCGTATACTCTTTTAGCTGATTCGTTAGTGCTGTCATGGTTTTTACAGAACCCGCTACGAGTGCAACCTTTAATTTTGACATCTATTCACCCTAAACCCTAATACTGGAAAACACCCTTATTTGACTCATTCTAATTTTATCATTACTTTGATTCTTTTAGCAATTTATCATTCCAATATTCAACGCACAATAAACTATAATTGGTAGGCACGCTCAAGACCTTCTAACATATCCTGACTTTGCAGTGTTTCAAGCCTTTCATTGAATATTTTCATTTTGGCTTGCGTATTTCGTTTAAGGCTGAATCCCATCATGGTTTCATCACCTTTTTCTTCCTTATGAACATATGGCGCTTTTTTTATCAAGTGATCTAAGCCATGTGCTTTCACATAATAATCTCCGCTGTAAGCATTCATAATTACAGCATCTACTTGAGCCTTTTCAAGCTTTCTAAACATAATTTCTTCTTTGGTATTATAATCTTTTATGATGTCCGGATGACTATCAAAAGCTTCGAAATATGTGTATCCCTGAAGGACAGCCACCTTACAATTTTTCAACTGGTTGATGTCTTTTATATTGGTTTTCTTTGAAGCCAGTGTATAAAAGGCAAAGTTGCTCGTACTTCGGTAGGCATTAGAAAGGGTCAAATATGACGCTCTGTCTTTACTGTAGGATATGGTGGGAATTAAATCAGCGACCCCAGCTTGAATCATTTTAAGTGACATTTCCCACGGTACAATTTTCACATCAACATCATAGGCAGTATCTTTATAGACTTCCCGAATTAGATCAATATCAATGCCACTGATTGTCCCTTTGTCTTTATCATATGTGATAAATGGTTCATAGGGCGAGGTTGCTACAACAACTGTATTTTCTTTAGTCCTTGGCAATACCTCATCAACAAACACACTTAAACAAATATTGGTTTCTTCAAGCCGATCAAGCGAGACCGTTAACTGATTGATCACTTGTGTTTCATAGTCAACAGATTGGTTGACCTCACTTGCTGTAGATGCAACCTCTTCAATTGCCAGACTCATGTCCCGAAGCATGCCCAGTATATTCGTAAATGACGCCACCAGGTCCTTTGTAGCGCCTGCAAATCCAGTATTAGCTTGTGCCATTGATGCCGTGACCCTTTCAACAGAAATCAAATCCGCTACAGATTGATCAAGTTGTTCTGATTGTATTTGAATATCTGAGACAGATTCATTCACAGCTGCTCTGGTTTCATCTGCGAGGTCAATAATTTCACTTAGCAGTGTTGTACTGCTTTTTACAACATATGAGGTTTCCTCCGAAAGCTTTTTCACTTCGTTTGCAACCACAGCAAACCCGCGTCCAGCCGCCCCTGCCCTTGCGGCCTCAATGGATGCATTCAGTGCCAGTAAATTGGTCTGATCAGACAAGCGGTCTATACTTTTTATAAGCTGCTCTGCATTCTTTGTTTTGTCTTCAAGCCCCTGTATCTTATCCGCCGACACGCGTAGTTTATTATAAAGGTTTTCAAAATGCGAAACCGTCTGGCTGATATCAAGTTGCTTTTTATGTACCGTATCGTAAGCATCTTGGCTTATACCCGACATTTCAAGGGCGTGATTTGAGAAATCCATGACACTTTGGTTTACCTGTTCGACGAAATCTCTAATCACTTCAACAGACGCAGCCTGCTCTTCTGCGTTAGCCGATAAATCTTCTACCTTACATAATACATCTTTCATTTCCAAATAGAGCGCTTCAGTAGAAAAGGTAAAATCACTAATTAACCTCATATAACTGTCAGAAATATCCTTTAAATTTTGAAAATCAACTTCCCCATTTTTTGACACTGCCTCACGTGTGTTTCCGGTAATATGTCCAGCGCCCTGTGTTTGCTCAGACACCTCATTCTGTCGCACTACCTTATTGTTGTGAAGTTTTCTTATTCCACCCTTTCTACCCATCAAATAGCCAGTAATTGCCCCTACGAGTAACATAATCATTTGTCCAATAAACACCATAATGCCCCCTTTTCTATAATGCACCATTTATTTGTGACAATATAATAAAGCAAGTATAATGCCAATTATGGAGAAAATGAGCATATAAAAAAGCCTCGATAGAACACTCACCCAAAAGAAGGTAGCTTTCATCGAGGCTTTGCTTCCACTTTAAATCACTTGTCTGTTACGAGCACCATTTCATTAACATCTTCAAGTCG
The DNA here is from genome assembly GCA_963676345.2 of uncultured Acidaminobacter sp. Taxonomy (GTDB): domain Bacteria; phylum Bacillota; class Clostridia; order Peptostreptococcales; family Acidaminobacteraceae. The sequence continues at coordinate 346,698 of CAXXTS010000005.1, read as the reverse complement.
ATTTCTTGCAATGAGGTTCATGGTTTTACTGCCAACCAAATTATTAATGCCCTTGAAAAAGAATGTTTTTGCATTGTCATAGTCCTGTTCAGCAATAAACATTTCTCCAATGAGAATACAGAGCTTTTGCTCTTCCATGACATCCATGCCATGTGGTGTGTTAAACCAGCCATCGCAGAAGTATTGTCTAGCCTGACTATAAGCTATTTTGTACATTTCTGTGTGCTTGCAGTCTTGATACAGCCATGCCAGGCGCAGCCACAAGCGGCCCATTTCAAAACTGGATGACCCCATTATGGTTTTACAAGCCAGTGCCAAATAATAAACTTGGAAAACCTCGTCATAGTTTTTTTTCAGCAAATTGCTTTTTCCAGACTTATGATTAACATGCAGGAGCTTTTGTTTAAGATCCATTTTTTGAAGACCTGTGACTTTAAAGAACTCATAGTGAAAATTTGAATAATGGCAGTGTGGACAAGACCAAATTTCGTACCAGCTTTCATCGAATCCATCATATATTTTTCTGAAATCTCTTCTGTTTTCAATCAATTTCAACTTCGACCATCTAATTTGATAAATACTGAAGCTATTGTCACACACTGGACATGTCACCGTTTTATCAAACAGATATTTTAAATGGTGTTCACTGATTTTCTTAGGATATTTTAAATGCCCCATTGGGTACATTCTGCCTTTTAAAATATCCGGCGCTAGAAACTCCAGCCCCTCTGAATAGGTCACCTCTTCAATACCCCTTTGTGAAAACACTTCATTTTCTTCGCGGAGCTGTTCACTCAAATTTGCCATCAGTTTGACGATGAGCTGTGGATGTGCCGCAATAAAGAGATCAATATTGTGCACATCTATTTTTACAGCAATGGTTTTTTCTCTTGCAATAACACGATGGTCTTCAGAAACACCTGAAAAAAATGGCACCGCTCCAACAAACTCTCCACTGCTTATTTCACAAACAATGGTTTGTCCGCTTGCGTGCCGTTTATATATGCCAACGCGCCCGCTTAATATTAAAAACATCCATTCTTCTTTTCCGTTCCCGTATAGGAGGACTTCATTCTTTTTAAACGGAACAGCATATTGCTTCACATTGAACGTCTGCATATCAGCCCTCCTCTACAGTGACTTTTTCATTTTCTACAATGTCTTCCTTGGCTTCTTCAACTTGTGCTGTCTTTGTATTATCTGTTGACTTGTCTCTGATTTCTACCAGCCTTTTTGATAGTATTTTGAGCATTTTTATGGCAACACTTGTATCCTTCATAATGAAATCTGCAAATTTGTCTTTGTGAATTCTAAAAACCGTACAGTTTTCAAGGGCCCTAACGGTTGCACTGCGTGTCTTGTTTTCGATCATGGACATTTCTCCGAATACATCCCCACAATTTAGCTCTGCAATCTTCACTTCATGTCCAACAAATTCACTATTTAGAACAACTTCAACGCGCCCTTTTAATAGAATATACATGTCTTCGCCCAGCTCACCCTGTTGAATAATGGTTTCATCTGTCTTAAGCTTCATAATAGAGCCTATCTCTTTTAATGATGTTATATTCATTCAGTCCACCCCTAATATCTCTATATAATGCACATTCTTAATACATACTAAATACCCAAATTATAGCGCTATCCAACGCCACTTATCAGATAGTTTCTTTAACATAAGAAATGCTGAGTCCGTTTCCAATTGCTCACGAAAGCTGGTAACGCCATATAGAAATAAAGAAAAGGCCTAATCCCTAGGCCCTTCCATCGTTTGAACTTTATCAATTACACGGTTCATATAATCATAAAACTGATCGATCTCCACTTCTGTAAAAGACTCAAATATTTCACTGATGAGTCTTGTATCCTTATCGTGGCGTTTTGAAAACACTTCATTAACCTTATCCGTTAAATGAACCCTGGACACGCGTTTATCTTGTTCATCCTGAATCAGTTCGACATAACCTGCCGCCTGCAGTTTCAGTGCAATTTGCTTGATATTTTGATGAGAAGATCCCATTATGCTAGCAAGCTCCTTTATGCCTGGCGGTGCATCAAACGCCCTCTCCACTGCTGCAAGCAGCATCCACTGTTTGGTTGTTAACCCCTCAGTCTTAAAAGATCTATCAGAAATTGTTTGCAATAAATTGGCTGCAAAAAAAATCTGTCCAAAAACGTCTGCTTTCTTCTTTATAAGAAGCGTATTCGACATAGTATCCTCCCTACAAATACGTCACACTGTCTACTGAACATTTGAACCAGTTGAAATTCCCTTCGTCTAACTTCCAGGTTATTTCAACCTCCGTTGGAATACGCAGGTCATTCAGTATTTCTGTATTTAAAACTGCTCCAACACAGCAATATTTTCGTGGCCGGCTACCGCTACTATAATACCTTTCAGCAAAACACTTAATTAAATCGCCATTAGCATCGACCTCGAACACCACCTCGCCCCTCAGTGAATTGCACTGCAGGATGGCCTTGGCTTTGCTGGCATTTATAGGTTCCCACTCTATGCGCGGGTCGAGTGCAAAAGCAGGGTACCATATCATTTCCATCATAAACCTTTGAAGTGCAGATTTATGGAGGTACTTGCACCCCTCTTTTTTTGCAACTGGAAATACACTATTTAGTCTCATTTCCAGGGCAGCTTTTTCGTCGCTAAAGAAATCTCTTCCGAAAATGCGAAAAAGAGGATTCAACTTCGTTTCTACACACCATGAAAAAGAGGGGCTTATACATCCAACAACCTGATGCGCTCTAAAGTGCATCCATCTCTTTTGTTCTGGCTTTAAACGCAGTCGCCCTGTCTGGCGGATTAAGACCATTCTGGGTACAGGTGTATTTATTATACCACTTGATTCCAGCCACCGTACCACCGGATCAGGCAAACCCGATAAATCCCTCCTAGAAATAATTTTCGTTTCTTCTGCAGTCTGTTTGTCATGAATTGAAGACATTTCGCTTTCAATCTTGTGTTTGAAACTATACTTGCTGCATACAGCTAACACGCCAAGCATAATGGCAATACTTAATATCAAAATAATCATCTGTAATTCCCCAAGTCGTTTTCCGCCGCTTACAATTTGCGGCTGTATTTTCATTCTTTCAAATGCCGTGTCCCCAAAATCCATATACATTTTAATGCCTAACATGTATTAATGAATCAACGGAGTCGATATTAGGTAATGTATTACCTAATTGCATAATATATTATCTTTCTTGCTGGCTTATGTCAAGCACTGACTCCGAACAGCCTTTTTCTTTTTTGAAATTGATTTTATTCTTTAATTTGCTTGCATATTTTATATAAGCATGATATGATGCTACAGTACCTTAAATAAAAAGTGAAAAACATTTAAATAAAGTATTATTAATGAGACTATTGTCGCTTAAAACACATCCGTATCATTATTGAGATTTTATCTTATGGAACAATTTCGTTCTTAAATGAATTTTTTACATGTATCTAAGGACTAAAAAATTTCGGAGGAAAAAAATTATGATGAACGGAACAGTAAAGTGGTTTAACGCTGACAAAGGATTTGGTTTTATTACTGGTGAAGACGGCAAGGACGTTTTCGCTCATTTCTCACAAATCAACAAAGATGGTTACAAGACGCTTGAAGAAGGCGAAGCAGTAACTTTCACTCTAGCTGAAGGTCCTAAGGGTCCTCAAGCTGAGAACATTACAGTTAAGTAATTTCAGCTAAACACACAAAGCCGATTAATCATTGATTAATCGGCTTTTTTAATATTCTAGAAAAGACAAAGCAATGCCCCTTTTGATAAAAAGTGGTTTAGTTGTGTTTACGCGAGACAAAACCGCATCCATCAAAAGGTATATGGCGCGACTGACTTTCGTGATCAATAGAAGATTAATCTGTACACTAAAACAAGCTTCAACTGGCTTTAATGCCTAGACAAGGAAGGGATCTGAACCATTCAATGGATAATTTTATTGAAGTCATATATACTGCCAATGCAGGCGTATTGGTATCTGTTAAGGACACACACATACTTATAGATGGGCTTTGCAAAGAAGAAAGACTCATATACACGGATACGCCGGATGATCTTGCACATAAAATCATTTTCGGCGCACCGCCATTTAAAAAAATTCACGCCCTTCTATATACCCATGCCCACCCAGACCATTTTTCAGCATCCATGACAGATGCACTTCTTAATAATCACCATGAAACATGCCTTATAGCTGGCAAAGAGGTTCTTGAAAAGTTGTCTGCGGACAGTCGAAAAGCCGCCACTTCCCTAGCCCACTTAAAAGAAATCCAGTACCCTCAGCTTAGCGTACACCCTATTAAAACCAAACACATCAATCGAGCAAGAGACGAAGTTGAGCACTACGCATACTTAGTTAAAATTTCGGGTGTTACAATTTTTATTCTTGGCGATGCCGAACCTGAAGTGGATAATTTTAATGAAGTAGACTTCAGCACGCATTCAGTCGACCTTGCAATTGCCCCATTCCCATACGTTTCAACCTTTAGGGGCCAGCGTATCATTAGAGACTTAATAAAACCTAAAAAAATGATTGCTATCCACTTTCCATCAAAGGAAAAGGATACTTATAATTACCGCCTTTCCTCTGAAAAGATGTATGACCGTACAAGAGCCCGCTTTATTCCTACGATTTTTGTTGACCATATCGGAAATGTATACAAGGTTAAAATATAAATACCCTCAGCAGACTGGTAAATAAGCCTCCTAAAAGTTAGCAATCAAACTTTTAAGAAGCCACTTATGATCTGCTGAGGGTATTTTACAGTTCTATGAAAACCTGTGCTTATGTCAAATTTATGCGCAAGCATTTCTGAATAAAAATATTTTGAGTGGGAGTTTGTCTATCCAGTTACGTGGTAAATATGAAACATCTGACAGTACATACTCGTGTGTATAGCGTTTTGAAAAGGAGCGTGAACCATGGACAAACAAACACTTCCCGTAATAGATATGAGCGACAACGAAACAGGGTGTTGTCCACGCTTTCATCCAGATGACTGGGATGAAAAGGTATTTACCCTTGACCATTTAAAATTTGCTGTAGCCAGTACAAAAAGCCTGTTTCATATTCCTCTGAACATGGGAAAAGTCATGCAAACTGCCATGTCAGCCATTACAAATGCTGGTGCAGAAAATAAAGACCGGTATCTCATTTTGTCAAAAGAACAGTCCAGCTGGCGGGCTGACCACCATTTTTTAGTCGATAAAGATGTTCCCGAAATGAAAATGGTTGATCTGCCCGGAAACTATCTGACTAAAGTCTACGAGGGCCCTTACAAAGACGAACCCAAATGGATGAAATCTTTTAATGATTATGCTAATGAACAGGGCTATACGCTTGATGACATTTATGCTTTTTATACAACCTGTCCTAAATGTGCCAAACACTACGGTAAAAACTACGTTGTTCTCTTCGGGAAAATTCATTAATGGTTTTAACTTGCAGCAACTACAGCATATATAAAGAACATGACTGGCTTGTATCTGTACAAACCTGATCATGTTCTTTTATTGCGGGTCTAACACACTCTATGCTTAGTCCTTTAAAAGCCGCCCATCTCATCTATGGCACGCTTCCCCGCTGGATTTCATACGGACTTTTTCTTGATACATGCGTTCGTCAGCGGCTTTCATAACATCTAAAAATGATTCATCTATGCTACGCATTATTGCATAACCAACTGAAAAATTCGAAACCACTTTATCATAAGAAACTTCAATTGCCTTAATCTGATCTGCAACATAGGCAATTTCGCCTTCATCTTTTAAGGCTGGTAGGACTATGAGAAACTCATCTCCCCCCAGTCTTGTAATGAAGCCATTCTCTTTAATGACCCTTTTCAAAGATTGAACCATTTTTATTATCAGCTGATCCCCTTCTTCATGTCCATAAGTATCATTAATTTGCTTCAGGGCATTCATATCTCCATATAATACACCAACTGGCAGCAATGCGCTATCAAGCTTCATAGCCCATTCTCTCAAATAATGTTTGTTGTAAACCTGCGTCAAGCTGTCATGGTAACTCAAATACTGAAGTTTTTTCACATATAAATTTTTCTCAGTTTCATCTTGAAACAGGAATGAGTAGCCTGCCAGTTCACCCCCATTGACATATATTTCATCTTTAATAACTTCATAAATCCGGTCTTTGATTTCAAGTTCACTCAGCTTAAGCACATCTTTACAAATGCCTTGAATAGGTTTGCCAAAGGACGCTTTCAAAGACACTGAAAACATATCTTCAGCTGAACTATTCATATCGTTTACAACATAGTCTGAGTTCGTAATGATAATAGGCAGGAGCATGTAGCGAAAGACCTGGTCCCGTGCCAATGAACCCACATCAAATGTTTTATCGATTTTATATGCGTAATACATCAGAAAGGCTGATATGCCCATGGCAATCGGTGTCGGATCAATTGCATTTGCATTCATTCCCAAGCTGTTGTAAACCAAATTAGCTATAAATGGACCTGTAATTGATGTCAGAAGCAAATAATATTTCCCTCGATGGAAACTGGGGCCGTTAAAAATTCTATTTACACAAATTAAAAAAGTTATGAAATTAATGCCATACATAAGTCCGGTTATAATATAAAACAATATTCCATTGTCTGCAAAAACAATTCCCAGCCCATTTCGATAACCTATCCAAATATGCTTTCTAAACAAATGATGCCACTCATTTGTTAAAATAAAGGTCATAACACCCATCGGTAATAAATACAAAGCTACTAAATGATGCTTTTTAATAGTCAATCCAATGTTTGTAAAATAAAGTGCAAATAGCAATATATGAACCATCAGTGTTGAAATGCCAATATATTTTAGTTCATGAAGCCATATTTTTAGCCATTCATTTTGAACACTTACACTGAGCAGCAAAAACATATTCCAAGTACCAATGCTAAGAAATATTAAGCCTAGGGCACGCCTGTTATTTGAATTGCTGCTCCACACAAAACGATATGAAAAGAAGAACATGGCCAAAGTCAAACCCAAATAAATCCCTTTTAAAATCATATAACTCTTCCCTTTTATTTTCAGTGATGATGGATTTCTGTTCTAATATAAATTGGTTCTTCCACGTGCTCATGCCTAGAAAAACGCCTTAGCATTCTCAATAGATTTGTTGATATCTGTGTGTCTTTCCCTATTAAGAGAACCCCCGCCTCTGTCTTAATATCTTCCTCTAGCAAGTCACCGCTCATCAATTCAGAAAGAGACACTTTTCGAATAGCGAGCTCGTCCTCTTGTTCAAGAATGTAAATCACCTTTTGTATAACAACCTCATATTGACTGAACTCAGACTTAAGAAAACGAATAATTTTATCATACTTCACTTCATCAATAAGAAGCGCCTCATAACGCCTTAGCAATTTAATTAAAATACGCCCCTTATTTTCTAATGACAACTCATAAAAATCAATTTCATAGCGCTCATCCATCAAATTATGGCTTAAATTTCCATCTAAAACAGCTGCCACACTGTACATCCTCGGAACAGCATCTACGATTTCAGATATTTGCGGCCTGCTGTTCACAACGGTTTCATCACATGTTTCGAAAAATGTTTTCATCTGTGCCTGTACTTTAGTTGAGTAGATAATCTCATCTAAATGAGATAAGAGCGCCGCTGTTTCGTATACCCAAGCCTCTTTCAACTTCAGTTCTTTTACCAACTTGCTCATTAGACGCCACATCCTGTTTGAACGTGCGTATAACTTCGGGTTCATAAAACCCAGAATATCCAGTAGTGAACGTATGCTCCCCATGACTGTTTCGCTAAGTAGCATTTCAAGCTCATGTTCATACTGAATGATATTCAAATGCAAATTGATTTTTTGATAAACCTCCAACTTGCTATAGGGTTTTCGAATAAAATCAACCGCGCCAGCTTTATACCCCCTTTTCAATGCTTTCTGAATCATCATATGCACTGATAAATATAATGGGAAAGTCTGCCCCTTCCTCCATACGTTTTACCTTTATACAGACTTCAAAGCCATCTATACCTGGTAAGCCAACATCCAGCAAGAGTAAATCTGGTGGATGTGTTTCAATAGACTTTAGTGCAAGCTCTCCACTCGGCAGCGTCCTGACACGAAAGCCTTTTTCCTGAAGCATTCTTGATAAAAGCTTCTGTGAGGTCGCTTCATCATCGACAATAAGTATGTCTGCTTTTTTCACGATATGCCTCCCACCCTTCTAATTGCATGTATGCATATGGTTATTCTACCTAAACTTTACCCAATTGTCAGCGCTTTATGAATACTTGCTTAAAATAATAGCCCTAGAAGGCGTCATCGCAATCATGCGGTATCCTTCTAGGGCTTAATAACTTAGCATAAAACTATGCAGTCAGTTAGACTTGTTTGTTTTGGAAAAATCAGCTATAGTCGCCACTTGATATACAAGAAGCTGACTAAGTGAAGTGAACAACTTGAACACCTAAATTCTGAACACATTCTTCCAGTGCTCTCATTTTCTCGATAGAAGGTGTTTCAAACTCTTTTCCAGGAGGCTGTATACCTAATTTTTCATACTTATACAGCCCAAGCGTGTGATAGGGGAGCAGCTCCATTTTTGCTGTGTCCATCGTTTCTTTAACAAACTCCGCAATCTGAGCTATAGTGCTTTGCGATGCATTCACGCCTTCAATAACCGGAACGCGAACCACCACATCTACAGAAAGATGGTTCAACTTCTTTATGTTCTCAAGAATGAGAGCATTGTCTTTCCCTGTAAAGTGCTTATGAACAGCTGGATCCATCGCTTTAATGTCTATAAAGACCAGATCCATTCTCCTTAAAATAGGCGTGGCCTTGTCAAAATCGAAGTGACCAGATGTTTCGAGTGCCAAACTGAGGCCATCATCATATAGCTTGGATGATAAAACATCCAGCAACTCATGCTGAACCAGTGCTTCTCCACCTGAAAAAGTCACACCGCCACCTGAATGTCTGTAAAATATTTTTTGCTTGTCAATAATGTCTAGTATTTCCTTAACAGAATATCTTCGTACAAATTCGTTTTGTTCCGTTACTGCAAAGCACTCAGGATTTGCACACCACTTGCACCGCAAGGGACACTTTGCAAAAAACAATACGGTACGAATCCCTTCCCCATCGTTAACAGAAAAATTCTGCGGACGCATCATCAGCCCTTCAAGAGATGACTCCATACTAGAAGGTTTCATGCGCAGTCCTCTCAATGATAGCATCTTGCATCTGTCTTGATAAGTTTACAAATTGTGTACTATAGCCTGCAACACGAACCAGCAAGTCTTTATAGTCTTGAGGTGATTCTTGTGCCTTACGAAGAACCTCAGTAGAAATTGTGTTGAACTGAACATGGAAAGCCCCTAGCGAAAAGAAGGACTGAACCATGCTACCCAAATTGCTCTGACCACGTTTTGTACGTACAAGGTCTTCGTTAAGGCGTAGGTTTAGAAGCGTACCGCCAGAATGCACATCCTGATTCAATTTGGCAGCAGATCGCATAGCTGCAAGCGGCGTGGCTGTATCTGTTCCTGCATAAGGCGAAACACCTTCAGACAAGGGTTTGCGCGCCTTTCTACCGCATGGAGTTGCACCGACAACCTTACCTGTTGGCAAATAATTTGAAATACCCATAAAGGCTGTATTAAAGGGATTTCCATTAATGTCCTTGAAGCTGGTGCCTTTTTTGTAATAGTAGTTAGCGATATCAATGGCAATGTCATCTACATAATCAATATCATTACCGTATTTAGGCACCTCAAGCGCATGTTGTCTTAAATCTTCATAGCCATTCCAGTCTGCATCAAGGGCTTTAATAAGCGTCTCCATCGTTGTGATTTCATCTTCAAAAACAAGCTTTTTAATAACGGCTAGAGAGTTCGCGGTCACTGCAAGTCCAATCCCCGTGAGAACAGGGCCTAGGTTATACTTAGCACCTGCATCTACCAAATCCAGACCATTCTCAATACAGTCTTCTATACAAGATGATAAGAACGGACGCGGTACCATTTCTTTATGCAAATTTTGTGCAATCAAAGTTGCCGTAACAGACTGTTCTATAAAATAATCAAATTGCTTATAGAATGCTTGTTCAACTTCTTCATAAGTCGCGAAGGTCTTTGCATCCATTTCTTCAAGACCAATTCGTTCTCCACTCAGTCTGCTCTTTCCACCGTTCAAAGCAAATTCTAGCGCAGCGGTGAAGTTTATATTAACAGCAGAAGTCCACTCTCCTGTTTTTCTAAAATGGGGCACAACACAACCGCAGTTGCTCCAGTCCCTTGCGTCTTCCGGTTCATAACCAGCATTAATAAGCATTTGATATCCGGCTGTATCGTTATGAATTGCAGGAAAGCCTGTCCCTTTACTAACAAGGTGTGTAATGGCATTCATAAACTCAGTTGGTGTATCTTGATGCACTCTTACACTTAGCCCAGGCTGATGTGTCATCACTTTTTCGGTTGCCTTCAAACACATAAATGACAGCGGGTTTGTTCCATCCTTGCCACTTCGTGTTTTCCCGCCAACCGTCAAGTTCTGGAACTGATTGTAGCCTGCAAAAAATTCGGCCGTATTTGCTGAAATCGTCCACACCCATTCTGAGTATTTTATCCAAAGAGATTCAATGAGTTCTTGAACCTCTTCATCAGTCGTTACGCCACTCTCAATATCTGACTTATAATATGGGTACATGTACTGGTCAAAGCGTCCTGGATTCAGAGCGAGTGGGTTTTCTGACAAAATCCCGCCGACTTGTGTAAACCAAACAAATTGAATGGCTTCATAAAACGTTTCTGGCGGTTGTGCAGGAACCTTCTTGCAAACACGTGCAATTTCAATAAGTTCTGCCTTACGCACTGGGTCGCTTTCAGTTTTAGACATTTCAAAAGCTTCTTCTGCATAGCGGTTTGCCAATTGAATGATCCCCTGAGACGTTAAAATAATAGACTCATAAAAAGTACGTTTTTTCAGTGCCTCTGAAGAAGTCATGCTCAGGCCGTTCATTTTCTCTTTTGCTTCATCAATAATTCCCTGAAAGCCTTTAACAAAGAGTACATCCTGATAGTCTGGTGTAATTTCACCCACAGCTTGCCGCCACTTAGAGTCGTTGTCAACAAAGCCTGTGTCAACAACCAGCTTGGCTGTATCTTCTGGAAGCTGTGCTAAAAATGCCTCTTCAAGAGACTTGTCTTTCCAGTAAGGGAAAATTTCACGCCTTACAAAAGCGCGCTGCTCATCAGTCATTTCATAAGGATCTTGAACCCGTTTGTCAAAGGTGTCCATTTCTCGGTCTACCCAGGTCCATGAGAACTCCGGTGTCAAAATGCCACATTTTCTAAACTCACCCGTCGCCCCAACTATGCGTTCCCCTTCAAAAATGGTCACAACGAGTTCTTCGCATGTTTTCTTAAAGGCTTTAGCTCTTCTTATGGGTACTGCTTCACCTTCTGTTTCGCGATGTGACTGGGTCCAAATATGCGCTCTTTCATAAGATATTGCCGGCTTTGAGTTAACGTAGTTATCCTTTGCATTTTTTATTCGACTTGTAAGCATACGGTTCACCCTTTCCAAGAAACTTATAACATAGCATCTTCTCGTATGTTATAGCATCCTTTATGGTTAAAAATCAACCAGAACCCAGTCGTTCTGGCCTGTACTAATATTTGACGATACTTTGAAATACAACCTCTTCGTCAAAAGGATTTAAGTAACTGTGTTCTTTACCTGAATTAAACTTAATAGCAGAGGGCGCATTCATATCATATGCTTGACCATCTACCACAAGTCTAAGCTTACCACTTGTTACAACAATATGTTCTTCTGTCGCCTTCATATGAGGCGATGAGGTATGGTGTCCACCCGGTAAAATCGCAATGTGAAAGTACTCAAATCCAGTCATTGGATTATAGGGGAACACATCGCGTAGAATCATCTTTCCATCCGACTCATACACGGGATCCAGTGCATTAATATCAATGACATCTAGCATGTCACTGCTTGAACCAAGCAGTTCTGAAAAGGAAACCTTCAAGCCTGTTGCTATCTTCCACAGTACCGATATTGTCGGATTTGATTTTCCACGCTCAATTTGACCCAGCATGGCCTTACTGACACCTGTTAAGGCAGCTGTTTCTTCCAGTGTTAGACTGCGCTCGCTTCTGACTTGTCTTAAAACGGTACCAATACTCTGCGTTGGATCATTCAAGGTGAATTCACTTCTCTTTCTACATGTCATTTTAACACTTCTGAAAATGCTATCACATCTTATTATTTACAATAACATACGCACGCCTCTTCATCAATCTCTTTATATAGCCACAGCACCAGAACGGCTTGATGAAACAACATCAAATTCTTCCATGCGTTCAAGGAACGAATCTACCCATAAGGGCTTTGAAACCAGGCGTAATACTGTCGTCTCAGAATTGTTTTTAACAATCTCTGCCCCAAAGGTGGCTGCAACCATATCAAGGTGCGTTCCGTTATCACCGTTATTGCGCACTCTAACAAGGGCAATTTCGTGAATTTCAGCTTCACTTGATTCAATCTCATGGACATTTGATACATCAATCAGCTTTTGAAGCTGTCCCTTTATGAGGCGCATAGTGCTGTCATCCCCTCTTGAAACAACTGTCATTCGATAAGAACCATCCTGATCCGTCTTGCCAGATGAAAAAGAGTCAATATTGTGTCCGCGTCTGTTAAAAGCCCCTGCCACTCGACTTAGAACACCGTAACGATTCTTCACTGTAATGGAAAAAATATGCTGTTTCATCTTGTCGCCCTCCTTGTTTTAAACCATCCCCCAAACCCCACGCTCAGGTAGATGGTTTTAGCCTATCATACCATAAAATTTTACACGTTTTCACCACAGCGCTTTAAAAGCAATGCCCATTTACGGTCTACTTCCTGCTGAATATCTTCTATCATATGCGCATTACCAGGTTTGAATAAATGTTTAAATCTGCCCTGAGGTTTTAAAAATGCTTCAATTGGGAGCTTATTTTTGGGTTTATATGACAACTTCCATACGCCATTTTCCACTTCAAACAGAGGCCAGTAGCATGTTTCTACTGCCAGGCGGCACATTTCCATCAGGTCTGATTCCTCATAGCGCCAGCCTCTTGGGCAGGGTGCAAGTACATTAAGAAACGCAGAACCCTCTGTATATATCGCTTTTTCAGCTTTTTCATGTAAATCTTTAAAGGTCTTGATGAAAGTTGTCTGTGCCATATAGGGAATATTATGGGCAGCAATAATATCAGCCAAATCCTTTCTATTCTGTTGTTTGCCCGAAATCACTGGTCCTGCTGGACTGGTTGTGGTATCAGCATACTTTGGCGTTGCTGATGAACGCTGAATACCTGTATTCATATAGGCATTGTTGTCATAACACACATAAACCATATCATGTCCCCGTTCCATTGCACCTGAAAGTGACTGAAAACCAATGTCATAGGTTCCGCCGTCCCCGCCGAAAGCAATGAACTTATATGGCGCTTCCACCCTACCCTTTTTCTTTAGGGCTGTATAAGCTGCAGATACACCGCTCATCGTTGCACCGGCATTTTCAAAAGCACTGTGTATGAAGCCATCCTTCCATGCTGTGTAGGGGTACATAAATGTCGATACTTCAAGACATCCTGTTGCATTTCCAATGACTGCATGGTCTTCTGGGCTCAGTGCTCTTAGAACACCACGAACCGCTACAGGCGCACCACACCCTGCACACATTCTATGTCCACCTGTCAAGCGTTCAGGTTTTTCCATTTCCATTTTGAAGTTATAAGCCATGTCACTGTCCCTCCCTATTCTCTTACGCCTAGGTATCTGTACGTCTCACCTGTATCTTGTGACTCTATGATTTCAAATAGGTCTGTAAACACGCTGCAAATATCTGAAACACGCACATCACGTCCTCCAAGACCATAAATATAATTCACAATGGCAGGTCTATCACTTGTCGCATAGAGTGCAGAACGCACTTCAGCAAACAAGGGACCACCTGTAGCCGAAAATCCTTCGGATCGATCCATTACGGCAATGGCTTTCACATGCCCTAGAGCCAGTGCAATTTCTTCTTGCGGAAAAGGTCTAAAGAGTCTTATTTTTAGAAGACCAACCTTTTGACCCTGACTGCGCAGTCTGTCAATTTCTTCCTTTGCAGTACCCGCCGCTGAGTTAATAATAACAAGAGCACACTCTGCATCTTCAAGTCTATAAGATTCAAACAAGTCGTATTTGCGGCCTGTAATTTTCTCAAAAGCTTCTCCAACCTCAATCACAACCTTTTTCACAGCCTTCATTGCCTGGGCCTGCTGGCGCTTGTGTTCAATATAATAGGCCGGCGAATCATATGGGCCTACTGCAATCGGACTGCCCGCTTTAAGCAAATAGGCTTCTGGGTCATACGAGCCAACAAATGCCTTTACGGTTTCTTCTTCAATGAGTTCTATATTTTCAACAGCATGGCTGGTGATGAAGCCATCCTGACAAACCATTGCGGGAAGCTGCACATCTTTATGCTCTGCAATCCGAACTGCCTGAATAAAATTATCATAAGCCTCTTGATTGTTTTCACTATAAATTTGTATCCACCCAGCATCTCTAGACCCCATTGAATCGCTGTGGTCTGCATTGATATTTATGGGCCCAGTCAAGGCTCTATTGACACAGGCCATTGTAATTGGCAACCTGCAAGATGCGGCTACATAAAGCATTTCATGCATCAGTGCCAACCCACAGGATGATGTCGCGGTAAAGGTTCTAGCTCCAGCGGCCTGAGAACCAATGCAGGCTGACATGGCGCTGTGTTCAGACTCAACCGGTATAAACTCAGTCTGTACTTCCCCGCTTGCAACATACTGGGAAAAATATTGGGGTATTTCTGTTGATGGTGTGATTGGAAAAGCTGGCAACACATCTGGATGGATCTGTTTCATTGCAATAGCTATGGCTTCATTTCCCGATAATCTGTCTCTAATTGTCATCACTTTGCCTCCTATTTCTCTTCTTTAACAAAGTCTATGGCCTGAAAAGGACAGACTTTTACACAAACGCCACAGCCTTTGCAGTGATTAAAATTGAAATCCAAGCGTTTTGAATCCTTTACAGGTATAGATGAGTCTGGACAAACGGGTGCACAAAGCAGACACTGCTTGCACTTTGACTCAATGAAAACTGGGCGCATGGTTCTCCAGTCACCTGTATTAAAGTGTTCCGCTGTACCACCTTCAAAAATGGTACCGCCTGGTGTAATGTCCTTCCACGAAACATCTGGTGTAATGATTTTTTTCATATGCCTTTGACCTCCTGCATTGCCATTTTCAGCGCGTTCATATTGCCCTCAATTACTTGTGGTTTTGACTTGAACTTATGTTCAAACGACATTTTCATGTCTTTAATGAACTGAGAGGCTTCCATGATGCCACTCACTTTGACAACGGCTCCCAGCATTGGGGTATTTGGAAAGTACTTGCCGAGCGCTTGCTCTGATATGCGACGGGCATCGATTGTACATACCTTCCCCTTGTAGCCCTTTAAGTACTTTGCAACCTCTGTCGGTGTTTTTTCAGTATTGATAATAATCGCTCCGGATTTATTCAAGCCGGCTGTGACATCAATGGTTGCCAGTAGACTTTCATCTACCACCACCACGTAGTCCGGTTCGTAGATGTTGGAGTGCACGCGAATCGGCATCGTGCTGATCCGATTATATGCTGTAATAGGCGCCCCCATGCGCTCTGGTCCATACTCAGGAAACCCCTGAACGAACTGTCCTGTGTTAAAAGCCGCATCCGCAAGCAGCAGCGACGCTGTTTTGGCCCCTTGCCCTCCGCGACCATGCCATCTGATTTCAGTAAGTTTTGACATTGCATATCCTCCTTTTTTTCAATCGATACAGCTGAAGCTATCGATATGTTTTACATATGCAATTGCCATGCCAAAAAGAAAAACGCCTAATTTCAGCAGATTTAGCCAGGGTCTCTTTATGAAACCTGTTATAAAATATGTTATACTAACACAACTTTTCTAACAGGTTTCATACAGAGGAGGCTCATTATGACCTTAACTTATAACACGCTTTTCCATAGAAAAACCATAGAAATCATTTTAGATACATCCAATGACGGCATTAATATTGTCGATACCTCAGGCATTATTGTCTACACAAATGCCATCTCTGCTGAGTATGCAAATACAACGAAAGAAGCCATGATTGGCAAGCACATCTCCATGTTTTACGAAGAGGCTGTTCTTCTACAGGTTCTCAAAGATAAAAAGCCGATGCTGGATCAAAAAATCCACTATATCGGCAGCAAAAAATACGTCGTTAACTCATACCCCCTCTTTGATGGAACAGAGTTTATAGGCGCCTATTCAATTTTCAAGGACATCCGCGATATAGAGGCTTTAAACCGCCGTATATCTTACCTTGAGCTACATCTTGAACTCAATAAGTCCAAGGAGAACATACTCGATATTATCGGAAACGCAGGCAGTCTGGAATCGGTCTTAATTAAAGCAAAAAGAACCGTTGGGTCATTAGGTGGCCCACGCCACTCAATCATTACCGGTCAATCTGGCACGGGCAAAACCATGCTTGCAAATCTGATATATGACTATGCAAAAGAAGTTGGCGTTATCGGACCTGATGCCCCTCTTATTGAAGTCAATTGTGCACAATTTACCAACCCAGACATTGCCGCAGTTGAAATATTTGGAAGTGAATCCGGGGCCTATACAGGATCCAAAGATAAACGTGGCTTGTTTGAGCAAGCCCACGGCGGCATTCTTTTTTTAGACGAAGCACACGCCCTTGAACATTATCAGAGCTTACTGCTAAAAGTTATTGAATCTGGTAAGTTGCGTCGTATTGGTGGCAATAAGGATTTTAGTGTGGATGTCATCATCATTGCCGCCTCTACGCGCAATCTGAAAACCGAACTTCTTCCTGAACTCTACCAGCGTCTAGCCCAGTATCAAATCCACCTGCCCTCTTTAGATGAACGCAGTGATGCAGAAAAGGAACTGCTGCTCCATCACTTTGTTAAAACCTATGAAAATGCTGTAAAAAAGGTACACCATATTCAGTACACTGTTAAGTTATCCAATGAAGCACGTTCCATGCTTCTAAAAGCACGTTACCCAAGAAATATACGGCAGTTCAGAGATATTATAAATTCAAGCATCGACGCTGCTGCCCCACTTATTGCTGATGTACAAGGAGAGCGCAGCATTACAACTTATGTCAAGCCCCTACATATCCCCTTTGAAACACTGGAAGACCTCTCACAAGAAGTAGTAACAGAATCCAGTAGAACAGCTTATGCGAAGACAAAGACAGAAGCGGTGTCCGTAAGAAAAAATAAAATCACTGCCCAGCTTATGCAGATCATTGATTCACTCAGTGCAGACGGTTTGGGCCCGAGGCGTATTTCAAGCATTCTCAAGGATAAGGGCTATGACATCGAGTACTATCAGGTTGCCTACTATCTCAAAAAGCGTCCGCGCCTTATCTAAAGAAGATAAAAAGCCTGCCAAGCGTCATATCCATGTCGCATTGGCAGGCCTTAATATTTACAACTCATTTGTCTTAAAAACTCTATTTCAATTCTTTTTTACTTGTGGAAATGGCGGTCTCTGAAACCAGCGTAACGCGCTCTACACTTCCGTCTGAAAACAATATGACCGCAAAGCCCATTTCCTGACCGGCTGTAATTGGCAGGGCAATGTCTCTGTTGACAAAAGCATGTAGCTTCACCTGTTTTAAGTCCGGTGCACATAGTCTTGTGACAGATTCCTTAGGCACCAAGTTCATGCTATAGCCTTCTAAGTCATTCACCTGAATGGTTTTAATAATTTGATTTGTAGAAATCACTTCGCGCTCAGCATAATCGTTTTCAATGTATTTTGCAATATGGACATGATCTTCTATTCTGCCTGTATCATTTTCCGCACCCATGGTCACGATAATGATTCGGTAAGCTTGTCCGCCTGCTTCAAGCGCCGGCATCATTTTAGTGGATACAAGACAGTAGCCGGCTGCATCTGTATAACCTGTTTTAAGACCATCAAAGCCCATGTCCATCTTGAGCAAATGATTTGTGTTTTTCTTGGTGCGCCTAGCAGAGGTATACGAAACTTGCGAAGTGATTGGAAGCAATATGTCACCATAATTTTCAATTGCATACGCAGCCAGTTTATAGATATCTTCGGCGGTCGCCTCGTTTTGAGAATCCTCAGCTCCTGGCAGTCCGTTCGGATTTATAAACTGAAAATTCACCATGCCGATATCACGCGCCTTGTCATTCATGCTTTTGACAAATGCTTCAACGCTGCCGCCTACATACTCTGCAAGGGCATAGGCCGCATCATTTGCCGACGCGATCATGGTCTCGTTTACAAGCTCTCTGACCGTCATTTCAGTGCCTGCTTCAATCTTAAATGATGACCCTTTCTGGGCATCTGCATCTTCAGAAATAAGTACCAAGTCTTCCCATCCAATTTGACCTGCCTGAATTTTTTCTAGTGTTAAGATCACTGTCATAATTTTAGAAAGACTCGCCATAGCCATTCTTTCATGCGGATTTTTTTGAAATAAGGGCTGCACTTCACTCTCGCAACCTACATATACGGCCTGTGAGTTGATCCAACTTTCTGAGTGTGTATTATCCTCTTCTGTTAAGCTGCTGTTTGTTTCACTGCGTTCAACCGCATATGCGACACTTGTAAATGTCATCATAAAGACAACAAGCAATAAACTCAGTCTTTTAATCATGATCTCCCCTACTCTGCCAAATCTTTTCGAACAAAATTGGTTGCCACTTTTCGCTCTGAATCTGGATGATCAATAGTGCCTTTTCCATGTTCGACAAGCTTCATAGCCCAAGCCATGTTTTTTCCAAGGCGCGACATAATTTGTACACCCTCCTTGTCGAGTTCTACATCCCCTGGTCTAAGCCCGTGGATTACATTCCAATAATTTGATGACACCATCAGCATTTCAGAATACTGGATATATTTATTGAGCTGATCCACTGAAGGAATCCCACCCGATCTTCTAACTGCAGCAAGCGTTGCCCCCACTTTTCCCTTAAAGAAATTCCCGTTGGCACCACTGACATAAAAGAGCCTATCAAGGAAGGACTTCATCGTACCGGCTATGCCAGAGTAGTAAACTGGCGAGCCCAAAATAATGCCATCTGCATCTTTAATCACCTGAACAAAGTCGTTGAAGTCGTCTCCAGTTATGACGCACTTTTCATTCCTGTTCTTATAACACATGTTACATCCTACACATCCCCGAATAGGTGCATTTCCTACATGGATAATTTGAGTCTCAATACCTTCAGCCTCCAGCTCCTTCAACACCATTTTCAGAGCGCCATATGTATTTCCTTCTTTATTTGGACTCCCATTAATAGCTATAACCTTCATTTCTACCTCCTATTTGTGTCCCAAAAGTAGCCAAGTATCTTTTTATGCATAGCAAACCTGATTTCGGCCTTCTGCCTTTGCCTTATATAAGAGCTGATCAACGCCTTTCATCATATCATCGTAATTCTGCATACTCTCGTCATACGCAACCACGCCCATACTGCAAGAGACCGTAAAAACTTGTCTGTTATATGAAAATTGCTTTGCGCTTACCTGCTTTCGAATGGCCTCTGCTTTTTCCACACCTTGCTCAAGGGAAAAGGTCGGCAGTATTATGAGAAACTCTTCCCCACCTACACGCCCAAGAAAAGCATCCGAAATAAGCTGACTTTGAATAACCTCCGTTATTCCCACCAAAACCTGATCGCCCATAGGGTGACCAAACCTGTCATTTACGTGCTTGAAATGATCGATATCCAGTGAAATAATTGAAAATTCTTCATTCGCCTCTTTTGCCTTACCAAAATACACTTCCAGCTTTTCTGTAATGTATCGTCTTGAAAAAGCCCCTGTCAAAGCGTCTCTATTGACCAGTCGAACCAGCTCAGTGTTAATTTTGTTAAGTTCTTCAGTTCGTTCCTCAACGATACTTTCACAAGTATGGTAGGCCTTTGCATACCGCCTTGCAAGGGTTCCAGAATAAAGCAGGAGTATACCCAGGGCGCCCACAGGATTGTTTTGAGTCATCATACTTCCCGGAACCATATAAATAACAATGGCCGTTATAAAAAGGACTAAAAAGCCAACCAGTAGAATACGCGCATCTGACCGTTTCTTACGCGATGCACGAAAGAGCTGGACAAATAAGTATATTATCAAGCTCATATTAACTGGAAAACTGACTTTTTGAAAAACAGCCACCCACTCAACAAATCTGTCCATAGGAAGGACCATGACAAGGAGTGTAAAAACACTCGCATAGGTGTAAATAAGTCTACCCAAACCACGACTAAATGGATTTCTAAACTCAATTGGATACATATGCTTGGTAAATTCTACATAAAACACCGGAACAATTATGAAAATAATCAAAATAACTTTATATCTTATCAGCCAATCCGTTTGCTTTATAAGCGTTAATACTGTTGACGCATAAGTAATCAACGCAAAATACAGCGCTGCATAATTTTTCTTATAAAAAATGAATAAATACGTATGATAAATTGCCGTCACTAAAAAGCACCCAAATAAAAATCCTTCAATTGTTATCATTATTTCGCCCCACATTATCAAAGTACCGATTCAATAGCCCCAACCACACACTCTAATTTTAACGCTAATCCAGGTATATGCACAAGCTAAATGCACTTATTTAATCTAATTTTACTAAATAATGATAAAAGCCAGTCGACAAACCGCATTCATTGGTATACGGTTTGTATACTGGCTCTAAACCCTCACTGCTCTTAAATAGAATACATATTGACCCTGTTGCGTCCTTGTTCTTTTGCCTGATACATGGCGCGATCCGCCATATCCACAAACTCGTGAACCTTGATGTCATCTCTTGGTACGATTGACGCCACACCGATGCTAATGGTTACATGACCACTGGTTGAAGTCTTATTTTCAATATTAGCATCAAAAACTGTACTGCGTATTTTCTCAGCAATCACCATGGCGTCTTCACCGGTTACATTATTTAGAACAAGTGCGAACTCCTCGCCCCCATATCTTGCAAAAACATCTTCTTTACGGATGATATGCCCGATGAGCCCTGTAACCTTTTTAAGGACTTCATCTCCCATAACATGCCCATAGGTGTCATTATATTTCTTAAAATGGTCGATATCCATCATCATTAGACTCACGTATTTTGTCTCTTTCGAGCTTGACCATATACGGTCCATGTATGTGTTGAAAAATCTTCTGTTGAAAATTCCAGTCAAATAATCTCTCTGATTGTCATCCGTTAGTGTCTGATTTTGTTGATCTAACTCATACTTAATACGTATAACCAAGTAAATTAGACCTGTGATGACAAGTATAATGGTTACATCAAACAAGTCATTTCCAAAACTGGTATTTTGTCGACCAATCAGATTCTGACCTTCAGGGGTAGCCACGGAAATATACCAGTCTCCCCCTTCAATCTTCTGAATGATTCCTTGAATCGTCTTTCCGTCAAAATCATACTTCATGTTTACGAACTGGTCTGACTCCTGAACCGTGCTATAGTAGCGGTTGAGCTCAGCATGTTCAATACCATTAAATACATTTGCGCCTACAAATTCAGAATTTTTAGTGTGGGCAATGATTGTTCCCTCAGCGTCCAGCAAATAGGCATAAACTGACTTGTCGACAACCTGATTAATCAGCACTTCATTGATATCATTCATAAATATATCCGCTGAAATGACCCCTGCAAATTCCCCTTCAAGATAGAGGGGCGAGCTAATGGTTACAAGTTCATCCCCAGTTTCTCTGTCTACATACACTTTAGATATTGTTGTTGTGCCTGCAACAACAGCATCGCGATACCAAACCCGCGTCCTCGGATCGTAATCATCCGGTGGAACCCACTGTCCGCCGGTAACAAAATTTCCATTCTCAAAACCAATGTATATTTGCGATACATCGGGCCGGTCATTGTTGATGTTTAAAAGTGAATTCAAAGTTTTTTGATCGGCCACCGTCTCGTAATCATAATTATCTACAATATCTTTTGCTGTGTTAAGAATTTCCTTTTTATTTCCGAACCACAGTCTGAACTCAGTTGATACCTTAATGAGTTCACCGGTCAACTGATGGTGTATTCTCTCTTCTCTTTCATGATTGTATTCTTGAACATTAAATACAATAAATACAACGATGGTTAGAGACAATAGTGCTATGATAAAATTGAATTTTGTCTTCATATGACCCCACCCACTTTTTCGATATATCAACGTCAAAAAGACAAGTTCGCATTACAAATACCCGTCTATTATATATCAGATGACACTATAGTGCATGTCCATACTTAATTTTTACCCACATTGCCCCCTATATACCTTTTTATTCAGCCTATACAAGACTCTTTTGCAGGTTCTTGTGCATCCTGAATCTAATTTTCATTTACTCTACGTTGGCATCTGCTGTACTACGCGTGTCATATCTCATCAAACGGTTGTCAGTCCCCCATAATTATGTTAAAGTTTACTTAGGCATATCATGCTGTGATGGACAAAGTGCCAACACAGTTCGCCCAAAACACCATATAATCTGACAAGATTTAAAGAAAAGCGTTATTTATATAAGACTTTAATAAGGTCAGCTTCGAGGTATCCTCTCGACGCTGACCTTTTATTTTTTGTTTTTCTATAACGGCCCATGCCGTTTGGTGTTACACAGGTGTCCGCAGGGGGACATTTTTGTAACCCGATACATTTCACGCATTTATTATTTATACTGATCTCACGAGAGGGGAAAAACTATGAACAAGAAAACGCAGGGAACTATTTACGAACTCAACGGAAAGCCGCCGCTAGGTGTTGCTGTTCCACTCGGTATGCAGCATGTACTGGCTATGTTTACTGGAAACATTGCACCCATCATTATTATTTGTAATGTGCTTGGCCTAGCACCAGATCAAAAAGCCTTTATGATTCAGTGCGGTATGATTGTTGCCGGTCTAGTTACATTCATTCAACTCTATCCTGTTGGTCGCGTAGGCGCAGGCCTACCACTGGTCATGGGCACAAGCTTTGCATTTGTCCCAACTGCCATTGCGGTCGGTGGCACTTATGGCCTGCCGGGTATACTGGGTGCATCCATGGTCGGCAGTATCGCTGAAATTGCAATGGGCTTTTTTCTAAAACCTCTTAGAAAATTCTTCCCACCGCTTGTAACAGGTACTGTTCTTGTGGCAATTGGTTTATCGCTTCTGCCTGTTGGTGTTAATTACTTTGCAGGCGGGGTTGGTGCCGCAGACTTCGGTTCACCTCAAAATATGGCTCTTGGATTTTTCGTACTGATTACAATCATTCTTCTTCAGCGCTTTGGAAAGGGCATGACAAATGTTGCAGCTATCCTGATTGCACTTGTTTTAGGCTATGTTATTGCTATTCCAATGGGTAAGGTTAATTTCGAAAATGTAGCGGCAGCAGGCTGGTTTAGCTTCCCTATGCCACTGCGTTACGGCATTGAGTTCCACCTAGATGCCATTTTGAAGTTTGCAGCAGTTTATTTGGTTGTAGGTCTTGAAACACTAGGAAATATTTCAGGCATTACACTCAGCGGCCTAAACCGTGAAGCAACAGACCGAGAAATGTCTGGGGCAGTTATCGCAGATGGCGTGGGCAGTATGTTTGCAGCCCTATTCAATGTACTCCCAAATACAGCATACGGTCAAAATGCAGGTATTGTAGCCATGACAGGCGTAGTAAACCGCTTTAGCGTTGCAACGGGTGCCGTTTTTCTTGTTGCTGCGGGCCTGGTTCCGAAGTTTGGTGCAATTTGCGCAGCAATGCCATCTAGTGTACTTGGCGGTGCAGTGCTTGTCGTATTCTCGATGATAACGGTAAGTGGTATCCGAATGATTGCAAAAGCAGGGCTTGATAGCAGAAATGGCACTATTCTAGCCATCTCTCTTGGACTTGGACTTGGCTTTGCACAAGTTCCAGATGCCATAGCACAGCTCCCAGGTGTTCTGAATCACTTCTTTGGAGATTCAGTAGTCGCTTCAGGTATTCTTGCACTTGCTCTAAACTTGGTTTATCCTCAAGTGGAGACTCAAAAAACTGAAACTATGAAAAAAACAGCATAACCTGACACATAAAGGAGATGCAATCTATGCTAACTTTTAACACCTATCATGTACCTGAAACAGTAGAGGAAGCACACACGCTTCTATCTACACATAAAAAGGCGCAGATTCTTGGTGGCGGTGCTTTTCTCAGACTGGGAAACCGCCGCCTTTCCCATATTATTGATCTTTCAAAAGCTGGACTTGGTACCATTACGTCTTTAGAGGAAACTGTAAAGCTTGGAGGCATGGTTACTTTTAGAGAGCTGGAAGCATGCCCAGAACTCACAAAGGAAATGCGTAGGTATTTCAAAGAAGCACTGGGACAAATAGTAGGTATTCAGCTTAGAAATATGGTTACGCTGGGTGGTACACTCTACAGCCGCTATGGTTTTTCCGACTTAAACACTGCCCTTATGGCACTCGGCGGCCACGTACACCTACACAAGGGTGGCGTGGTTTCCATTGAAGATTTCATGAAACATGGCAGCCTTCAAAAGGATATTTTGACCAGTGCACAAGTACCAAGCCATTTTGAATGGGCAAGCTTTAAATCAGCAAGACTCTCGACTGCCGACTATGCACTGGTTAATGTGGCAGCCGTAAAAGCAAATGGGGCTTGGCGCATAGCAGTAGGCGCTAGACCACATAGAGCCGTGCTTGCCCTTCAGACAATGCGTCTTTTAAATGAAAACCCACTGAGTGAGGCACTCATACTTGAAGCGGCCCAGCAGCTTTCTGAGGAAATCAGTTTTGGTTCAAATAGAATGGCTGGTTCAAGCTATAGACGCAGTGCCGCATACGGCCTCATTCAGCAAACCCTAATGGAGGCCACTGAACATGAAAATCAAATTTAATCTCAATAACGAAGACGTTCAAGTTCATATTGAACCTGATACCTACTTAATTGATGTATTAAGAGATTTGGGATGCCTTGGTGTTAAAAAAGGGTGCGACACAGGCACATGTGGTGCCTGTACAGTCCATATGAACAATAAGCCGGTCCTTTCTTGCGCTATGCTGGCTGTAAGAGCTGATGGCGCGCATATCCTTACCATTGAAGGTGTCAAAGACCAGGCTGCACGTATAGGAAAATTCCTTGTTGAAGAAGGCGTTGAACAGTGTGGATACTGTAGCCCAGGGACGATTATGAGCATATTGTATCTTGAAAAATGTGTTGAAAATCCAACAGATGAAGAAATTCTATACTACCTGAACGGAAACTTATGCAGATGTTCAGGCTACAACGGTCAGCTTCGGGCAATTCGGGCATATATGGAGGCGAAGACTCATGAAGTATGTGAATAAATCCATTTCTAAAAAGGACGGCATGCAGCTTGTTCAAGGCTTCCCCGTTTATACAGATGATCTTGCTCCTAAAAACGCCCTAATCGTTAAGGTACTGCGCAGTCCACATGCCTATGCAAGAATTAAAGACATCCAGACTGATTCAGCAAAGAGAATGCCTGGAGTAGCTTGCGTCCTGACTTGGAAAGATGTACCCAAGACGCGCTTTACACGCGCCGGACAATGCTACCCAGAACTTTCAGCTTATGACAAACTCATTTTAGATGAGTACGTGAGGCACGTGGGAGATGATGTTGCCATAGTCGCTGCAAAGGATGAAAAAACAGCGAAAAAAGCCATGCGCCTCATTCGTGTAGAGTATGAAATTCTAAAGCCCGTTCTAGATATGAATACTGCAGTGGATCATGATATACGCGTTCACACCGAACCTGATGTGCTCACGAAAATTGATGTCGGCTGTGATACCAAGCGCAATATCGCTTGTCAGGTTAACTTAGAGCTTGGAAGTGTCGATTCTACCTTAGAAAAGTGCGACTATGTGTTTAGGGCCCATTACGAAACACAGGCTCAGGCACAAGCCATGCTTGAATCCCAAAGAGCATATACCTACCTTGATCAGAACGGACGACTCAATGTGGTTACCTCGACTCAAATCCCATATCATACACGCCGGATTCTAGCCCGTGCGCTTGAAATGCCCCGCCATCAGATTCGTGTGGTCAAACCGCGCATAGGCGGTGGCTTTGGTTCGAAGCAAACGGCACACGCAGAATTTTATCCTGCCCTAGTTACCAAGTTAACAGGCAAACCCGCAAAAATAGTCTATTCTAGAAAAGATGTTTTTACGGGTACAACATCGCGTCACAAAATGGCTTTTGATATAACACTTGGCATGGACTTCAGTGGAAAAATAAGAGCCATCGAAATGGATGGCCTTTCCGATACTGGCGCCTATGGCGAACATGCCCAAACAACCTTTGGCGCAGCTGGAAAGAAAGTACTGACACTTTATAATAAGGTAGATGCCTGCAGGTTTTTCGGAACGGTTGTCTATACGAATAATGTACCTGGTGGAGCACTCAGAGGCTTTGGCGTCACCCAAGGCACCTTTGCACTTGAGTCGGCAATCAATGAAGCTTCAAAAGCACTTGGTCTTGATCCCGTAGAAGTACGTCGCATGAATATGATCAAAAAGGGTGAAACAACCCCACTCATCAACATGACCACCAAAGGTGCAGGCAGTGACCCTATACCAATGGATTCGTGTCTGCTGGAAACTTGCCTTGAAGATGGCCTGACGCATTTTGACTGGTACAAGAAAAAATCAAAACACAACGCAGAACCCCAAACAGGGCCTTACCGGTATGGTATTGGCATGGCTATTGCCCAGCAGGGTTCCGGGCTTCCTAATATTGATATGGCAAGTGCAACACTTAGACTCAATGACGATGGCTTTTTTACACTACTGACCGGTTCAACCGATATTGGTACAGGATCAGATACAGCAATGGCGCAGATCGCAGCCGAAGTCCTTGAAGTTCCTGCTGACAAAATCATTGTTCACGCTGCCGACACCGACACAACACCCTTTGACAGTGGCGCCTATGCATCCAGCACGACCTACACAACGGGTAATGCGGTCATTGACGCGGCAGAAAAGATGCTTGATGCACTTAAAGAAACAGGCGCCCAGTATTTCAGTACAAGTCCTGACCAAATTCAATACACAAAGGGTCAACTGCTTTATCTCTCTTGTGATAATGAAATTATTGAAAAAATAGACTTAGAGAATTTCTCGAGTAAAATTATGTACAATCAGCTGCACCGTCAACTGAGTACAACGGGATCATTCGTTCCAAAACAAGCTGCACCACCTTATATGGCAGGGTTTGCCGAGGTGCGTGTAAACACCTTTACAGGTGAAGTGAAGGTCTTAGATTTTGTAGGTGTTGTTGACTGTGGTACACCCATTAATCCAAAACTCGCTACGATTCAAGCCGAGGGCGGCATTGCACAGGGCATTGGTTTTGCCCTTACAGAAGCGGTGTCTGTTTCAGAGCAAGGTGCCCTGCAAACACATAACTTTATGACTTATAAAATTCCGGCGAGAAGAGACCTACCTAAAATGCGCGTTTTACTTGCTCAGGGCCACGATGCAACAGGTCCATTTGGAGCAAAAAGTATTGGCGAAGTTGTAATCAACACCGTAGCACCTGCTATAACTGAAGCTATTGATTGCGCCTGTGGTGTAAGGGTAAGATCGCTTCCTGCCACACCTGAAAAAGTTCTAACCGAGCTGATTCAACTTAAAAAGAACCAGCCTGAGCAAATAAAGATTCTGCACTCAGATGAAATAACGGTATAGTAACGACATTTAGCCTAGATGCTTTGTCACCCGTTTTTTTATATACACGTGACTTGAAATGAGTACTTTCATAACCACAATACATTATACGCGTGGCAATGAATCATCTAAGTATTGGGATGTATCTTATAGAACGATAAGATACATCCCTTCCTTGTTTAAAACGTTCCAAAGCAAGTTTTTTTCCATGGTTTGTAATGGTATAATAAAGCAATTCATACATACGGAGTTCAGCTTATGATTCATTTAATGTACCGCTTAAATAAACAAATAATATGCAGATGCATGGGTCTATTTATCCTTATGGCCTGCTTAAGTCCCATCTTGAGCATGCCTGTATTTGGTGAAACCGCCTCTTCCCTGCCCGATGAAGTGGTTCTCCAGCTGCGCTGGGAGCATCAGTTTCAATTTGCAGGCTATTATGCAGCACTCTGGCAAGGCTATTATGACGCAGAGGGACTTGAAGTGGAAATTAAATCTGGTATTGACCAGGAAGGCAATGTAATTCTTGCTCCAGAGGCTGTATCAAGTGGTGATGCAGACTTTGCCGTCGGCGGCGTAGACATTTTGCTTGCTATAGATCAAGGAGCTGATTTACGCATTGTTTCAACCATATTTCAACGCTCGCCTGTCGCTTATTACATGCTGAAGGATGCACCATTCAATTCCATATATGACTTAACCAGACTTGAAACCGCCAGACGAGAGCACGACCTACTCGATATAGAGCTCCAAGCCATGCTGCTTGATGAAGGGATTGATCCAACACGGTATCAGGCACTTCCTAAAAATCTGGTTCTCTCATTTGAAGACCTTAAAAACGGGACATATGATGTTATTCCCGGGTATTTGGATACCATTTCATACCAAGCCCACCAACAAGACTATGAACTTAAAAAGATAAAGCCCATTAACTATGGTGTTGATTTCTACGGAGACAGTCTTTTCACATCAAACGCTCTAGCAAAAGACAGACCAAAACTCATCGAGCGGTTTAGAAAAGCTACGCTTAAAGGCTGGGCTTATGCACTTGAACACCCTCAGGAGATGGCTCAGCGTATTGCCGACACATTCTACAGCGACTCAGAGATGCACGACTACTATGTGGAGTTCAATACCTTTCAAGCCCAACAAGTCCTTGAGCTGACCCTTTATCCAGTTGTTGAAATCGGCAATATGAACCCATACAGATGGGCCAACATGATTGACTATCTTTATAATTTAAAGCTTATAAACAAGCCACTCACGACCGAGCGCCTGCTCTTTGACTACAGGCTGATCCAACAGGAGAAATCCTCATTTTATATTCGAATTTATCAAAGCGTACTCGTCGCGATTGCTATCGCAACACTTTTCGGATACATCTGGTATATGAACAGAAAGACCGTTCAGCTTCAAAGTGAAATCGAGTTCAGAAAGGAAACCGAACAGCGTATATCACTCAGTCATGACCGCTATCAGCGGATGTTTGACAGCTCTTTTCTGGGCATTACAGTCACAGATCGCAATGGCAATATACTTCAGGCCAACTCAAAATGGGCTGAGATGACAGGCTACGCACAAGACCAGCTTACAAAAATGAGTATTTTTGATATTCTAAGTCCTCAAAGCAAAACAGAGGGCAAGCAAATTTTCAAAAAATTGCGCGATGGTCAAGTTCAGGAAATAGAACTGGAACGACTGTACCGCACAAAATTCAAGGAAGAATTTTGGGGTCACCTCTACATGACTGCAGTACGCGACCCAGAAACCATGGAAGACAATTACCTTGGCATGGTGCATGATATTACAGAGAAGAAAATCCAACGAGAAACAGCAGAGCGCGCTGAAAAGCGTTTCCGGCGTATTGTTCAAGACTTGGCTTCAGAGATGGAAACCATTAAACCTGACGGAGCCTTTATCGAGCAGCTTGAACAAATCAACCTTGAACTTGAACGTCTATACAAACGCGAGCTGGAAGATAATATGAAAAAAGAAGCCCTGATTATTCACCAGGCCAGACAAGCAGCCATGGGTGAAATGGTTGGTAATATTGCACACCAATGGCGCCAACCGCTCAATAACCTTGGCCTGATTATTACAAATCTTATGGACGCTTACCGCTTTGATGAGCTCGACGATGTATTGATGAATGAAACCTGCAACCGCGCACGCCTACTTATGCGCCAAATGTCAGAGACCATAGATGATTTTCAGGATTTTCTGAGCCCGTCATTAAGCTCCGAATCTTTCCATGTTGAGCAAACCCTCGATATGATACTGGAGCTTTTGAAGGATAATCTGAAGTTCAACAAAATAAAAATCATACGCCACGGACATATTGATACAGAACTGCGGGGACAAAAGAACCAGTTCTCTCAAGCGGTGTTCAACATTATCAGCAATGCCGTTGACGCTGTTAAGTCTAGTCAGCCAAGCAACAGAACGCTGATTATCAAAACAAGTACTGCACACGGAGATCAACTGGACACAGGTGCATATCAAGACCCTTCAAATAAGCCTAAATACCTTATTATCGAAATTACTGACCATGCAGGTGGTATCCCTGAAAAAGCAGTTGATAAAATTTTCGAGCCATATTTTACAACAAAATCTAAAGGTGAAGGCACAGGCCTTGGCCTCTATATTACCAAGTCCATTATTGAAAACAGTTTTAATGGGTACGTGAACTTTCACCTGACCGAAACCGGCACCCAGTTCACCATTACCCTACCTATCAAGGAGTGATTCCAATGACAGACATTCACGCACTTTCACTTTTGTCTGTACTTTATATTGAAGACGAAATAGTGACCCGAGAAGAAATGAGTCGGTTTTTAAAACGCCGTGTCGCCTATCTTACGGTTGCAGAAAATGGGGCAGAAGGTCTTCTGCGATTCAAAGAGCAAGTTCCAGATGTTCTGATTACCGACCT
This sequence comes from uncultured Acidaminobacter sp., assembly GCA_963676345.2. Lineage (GTDB taxonomy): Bacteria > Bacillota > Clostridia > Peptostreptococcales > Acidaminobacteraceae. The sequence goes on along the minus strand of CAXXTS010000005.1, from coordinate 315,916 downwards.
GAGAATGCCTGACATGGACGGCCTTGAACTCACCCGCCGCATCCGGGAACTCGGATATGATACACCCATTATCATTACCTCTGCACTGTCTGACTCTGAAACCATTTTGGCTGCAGTTGACAGAGATATTACCAAGTACATCGTCAAACCAATTGACGCAAATGAACTGGAACAAGCCCTGATTTCCGTCGGCGAAAAAGTTCTCAGCCGCAAGCAAAAGCTAACATTAGACCAAAAGGTTATTACGACCGAGCAGCGCCTTGATCTAGAAAAGGCACTTTCAAGAGATTTCTCGGCACTCCTGAAAAAATCAACAGGAAAGGGCCCAAGACGCGTTAAAACCCACCTCTATATCGATGGATGCACCATTCATATTGAGGGCATGCTTACGCCGCTTGAACAAACACTCATTCGCGGTGCTCAGTCCCCCGAAATGATAGCGCTCAACCGCGATATGCTTTACAAAACGCTGTTTACAGAACTAAGTGCACTGTTTGCCAAACATTTGAAAATTGAGATTCAACAACTTACATACAAGGCACGGATACGAGATGACAAGGAAGAATTGAAAATTATCTATACGCGTTAATAATTTGGAACAAAAAGGCCTAGAGATAGCCTAAAAGAATTGGGTATAAACAAACACATACAACTCACCGCAGGATTAGCAGATTATAAATGAGGTGTTTTAAAGTGTTTCAAAACAAAAGAGGAACAGGCTTAATACGATTCATCATTTTAGCGCTGACTTGCAGCATTGTATTCTCAGTATATGTACTTCATATTACCCACACAGAAGCTAAACGAGCTAATTTTGAGTTTCTCGATAAATCCATGGACTCCGTACAGTTACAATTAAAAACATTTTTAGGAGATGCTTATAATTCCTTGCAAGTGCTTGAAATCGCAGAATTAAACCATCTTGATTTCAAGTCAGACTACCGCCGGATTGAAAAACTATCGCTTGAAATTATGAAACATATGAAAAACCTAGATGAACTTTCCATAGGCTATGAAGATGGTAACTATATAATGACACTGCGTGAAGATTCAGGCACGCTAACTACAAATATCATTTTTAGAGATTCAGGTAAAGTTATCAGCGAGTGGATATATAGAGACGCCAATAACGTGGTGCAGTCCACAAAAACCGTTCAAAACGAAGAATACGACCACCGTAAAAGAGACTGGTATGTTATAACCCAACAGGAGCAGGATATGTACTGGTCGCATACCTTTGACTTTTATCATACAGACAAAAGCGGCATTGCTGTATGTAATCCCTTTTACGATAATGATCAGTTCAAAGGTGTTTACAGTGTCCAAATAGATTTTGACTCCCTCTTGGAATTTACTAAAAGACTTAAGATTACAGACAACAGCAAGGTTGTTGTCATCAATAGAAGAAGTGAAGAAATAGGGTTTCAAACCTTCTCAAAGGATGGAAAAATAGGGTACAACGAGCTGGCCGACTATGATGTCGACAACGAAATCGTCCAGGAGACCTTCCGTATAGTTGATCAAAAGAATGATTTTGATCATAAGTTTAAGCTGAGGATTTCAGGCGATGTTTTCTATGTCAAATACTATCCCCTCTATGATGAGTACAATAGCAATTATGTAGTCGGTTTAATCATTCCAGAAGAAGATTTTCTCGCTGGGATAAACCGTGCAATACGCCTTGGTTCCGTAGCCATTTTGGCACTCCTCATCATGGGGGTTCTATTTTACATGTTTGATAAACATGAAAATGCCTATAAATCTGATCTTGAAAACAAAGCGACTAAAGACCCGCTTACACAACTGGATAACCGCTTCCTGATAGAGTCCAAAATGCAGTCATTCCTTCAAGATAAAGATCAAGTCCGTTTTCCAGTCACTGTACTACTCTGTGATGTAGACCATTTCAAGTCTGTAAACGATACCTACGGTCATGACGTTGGAGATGAAGTTCTAAAACGCGTATCTCATGTACTGGTAACCAATTCTCGCAAAAAAGACCATGTCGGACGCTGGGGCGGCGAAGAATTTATCATTCTTTCAGAAAACACCTCTATTGACCAAGGCATATCCTTTGCAGAAATTCTCCGTAAAAGAATTGAAGATGTGTCCTACACAGATCTGGGTATCGATCGCAATATAACCATGAGCTTTGGCGTGTCAGAAATAAAAGTAGACGGAAGTTTTGATGCTGCAGTCAAAGCAGCGGATGATGGGCTTTACAAAGCAAAAGAAACCGGTAGAAACAGGGTGGCATGTATTAATAATGATGAGCGTGGTGAATAGTTACGCTCATTTTAACCTTATATAATAAATAGAAGGCATCTCAGAATGACTTTCTGAAGAAAATTATTAAGAGATTTTTGACAAAGTCAACAACCTCAGGCGGGTTCTTTTGAACCCGCCTGTAAGCTTTTTTGATGTTTAAGGATTTGTTTGCAATTCCTTGCTTTTCACATAAACAAGGGGATGTATATTTCAACATCCCCTTACCCATTTTTCTTTCCTTCTGTTTCACACCTTTTGAAAGTGGACTAACCCTTGATTTCATCTAGATCAATGCCCTTACGCTTGGCAAAGAACTTTGGAACCTGTGAAACACCAAACAGAACCACACCTGCAATCAGGAGTTTAATAAAGAGTCCTGTTGAAACACCATTTACCGCTATCTCACCAGCCAAATATGCATAGATAAATGCGCCCGGCGCCATTGTAACGAATGATATTGCTGTAAAGGTTACGAAATTCAAATTTGTAACCCCGTACGCATAGTTCTGAATGTTATATGGGAAAACAGGTACCAGTCTTGTTAGAATCAAGAAATCCTTGCCGTTCTTCTCAACGCCTTGCTCAATTTTCTGGAAAATTTTATTCTTTCCAAACTTACTTACAATGAAGTCTCTTGCAATATAGCGCGCTACAATAAAGGCTGCAGCTGCACCAATAGTACCACCAAGCAGCGCAAGTATACCACCAAGTACAGGCCCAAACATAATCCCAGCAGCTATAGTTATGATTGATGCCGGTATTGAGAAAATGGCTACGAGAATATACAGCAAAATATAGATTACGTAACCCATTGTGCCAGCATTCTCAATCAGGGCTTGAAACTGTTCAAAATCTGACAGAATTTCGAGCAGGCCCGTCACTTTCATGATAATGAAGACTGCGACAAGCGCAATAACCATCAGAAGTGTTTTAATGTTCTTATTCATAGTATCCTCCACGCTTACTTAACAGCACGCTTTATCCCTTGCTTTGACTTGTACCTGTTCATCCATGACGATACAGGGGAAGCAAGTACGTCTTTAGGTGAGTCCTCACCAGCTTGCACAACAGGCCCCCAAATCAAATCGAGTATATGCCATGCTTTGGCGCCACCTTGAAGTATAGACGAACGACAAGCTGCACAGTAAACCACAACATTGTCTGATTCAAGCGTCTCAACCCGTTTTTTCATAACCTTTTGAGCCACGTCAGGGTTAGCTGGGACAACCATACCACCAAAACCACAGCATCTTGTTTTATCTCTTGAATACTTTGATTCTACTACTTTGTACCCAAGTTCTTCAAGAATCCATCGAATTCCGTCCTGAAGTTCAGAAAGATGACGTGTTGAACAGGAATCATGAATGGTAAATACCATATCACTGCCCTTTGCTTTTCCACGCAGTTCTTCTGGAAGACCAATGATAGGCAAAACTTCCCAAAGTGAGAAGGTTGGTGTAGGCGATGCATCATCAAAAGTTAATTTACAGCTCTGACATGCCACGATCATGGCTTCAATGCCAACATCGTCCATATCATCCTGAAGGCTTTTAAAGCGCTCCTTGAACAAGTCGTATTGTCCAACAGCCTTGGTTGGTTTACCACAGCATTTCTGTACAGCCGAAAACTTACTGAAGGTCTTGTTTAAATACTCAGTCGTCTTTATAACCGCTTCTGGATTATAAGAAGGTAAACTGCAACCAGGCATGAATCCATATCTTTTATTTTGATCTACTTTGAATCCCATTATTTCTCACCACCCTTTTTCTTCATTGTGAACAGCTTAGAGAAGCCAAGAAGCTGGTGCACCTTAATCGCACCATGACCCTTGATCGGTGACTGACCCTTATTTGCCTTAACGAAATCTTTTCTCGAGCCTATAAAAATCTTTTTCATTGGCAGTTCATGCGGACAGACAATTGTACAGTTGTCACATGCATTACATGAGTATGCAAGCAACTGATCCATGCCCTGTCCCTCTACCATTTTTTCCATCATATCTTTTGGACATGTTCCAAAGTCGTTCATCATGACACATTCACGCATACAGAGCTTACACTCGCACTTTAAGCATCGTGATGCTTCCTCTATGGCCATTTCTTCTGTAAAACCTAAGTCGGACTGGTTAAAGTCAATCTTTCGCTCCTGAGGATCACGCATACGCGCATGAATTCTCGCTACATCTACAGTATCTTCTGGAAGTGGTACGTCCAGTTCTGTCTGATAAGCCCATTCCGTCTTAAGACATCTGCCTGCTTTCAGGTCTTCACCCTTAAAGTAGCGTTCCATTGTTATTGCTGCTTTTCGACCAAGTGCCATGGCTTCAACAACAATATTGCCACCTGAAGCATCACCAGCGACAAACACATTTTCTACTGCAGTTGTGAGCGTGTCCTGATCAACTACATACCGACCGCCTCTTGTCGTTTCAAGTGCGCCGCCTGTGATGTCTTCAACAACTTGACCTGTAGCCATGACCACTGTATCTACTGGAATGATTTTGGGTTCACCCTCATAAGATGGGTTGAAGTTTCCCTTTGCATCATGTATGGACTTTATTTTTTGAATTTTAATGCCTGTAACTTTCCCGTCCACTTCAATTATTTCAAGCGGACCCCAGCCAGCATTAAATTTGACGCCTTCCTCATGCGACTCTTCGATTTCTTCTTGTGACGCTGGAAGGTTCTTAGCATCTTCCAGAGAACACTGGTATACTTCCTGTGCCCCTATTCTAAAAGAACTTCTTGCACAGTCCATAGCAACATCGCCGCCACCTATAACCATAATACGCTTTCCAGCTCTGTCAAATGATTTTTTCAAGCTAATTTCTTTAAGATACTCTGTCGCAGGGAATACACCTTGAGCCTTATGACCAGGCAATGGAATAATGTTGCCCTTATGTGCACCATGTGCGAGAAGAACAGCATCATAGTCTGACTTTAAAGCTTCAAACTGAATGTCTTTGCCAACTTCTACACCAAACTTGATATCAACGCCAAGCTTGGTTAGGTAAGTGTACTCAAAATCGATAATATCTCTAGGCAGTCTGTACTCTGGAATACCGACGCGCATCATGCCACCAACCACATCCAGTTTCTCGAATATAACAACATCATGGCCACCGCGTCTGAGTTCAATGGCGCACTGCGCACCAGCAGGCCCTGCACCGACAATAGCTATGCGCTTGCCTGTTGGCTGTCCAACTTCAAGATTCCAGCGTTCTTCTCTGTCAGCCTTTTCAGCTGCAAAGCGTTTTAAAGCTGCAATGGCAATGGGTTGATTATACTCTGTACTCCTTCTACAATCTGCTTCGCACGGATGAGCACAAATTCTGCCCAATGTATTTGGAAGAAACAACTTCTCTCTAATGAGATCAATGGCTTCATCATATTTCTTTTCTGCTATTAAATTGACATACCCCTTTGCATCTGTGCTCATAGGACAGCGGCTGGTACAAAATGCGTCCTCGTGCCCCATACACTTGTCCACAATTTCAGATGCATTATCTAATATAGCGGGACTAAATATCACCTGATCCATATTTAACTCCTATCTCAACACATTTTGCATCCACTTAGCAAAATCTACACCCTGTTAAATCAAGCTTAGTCCGTTTTGTATTTATAACTTCCTAAGTAAATTCTTCAGGCATGTCCTTTATACGGTCTATTTCCCTCACAGTGCACCAAGTAGATCGGTGCACCGCAGGGATTATAGTGCTTAAGTACGTTTACTGGTCTGCGTTTAGCGTTGGCAGTTCAGTTTTGCCATTTTCGTAGAACTCATATGACCACTCAATCCAAGAGCCATCATAGTTCTTAACATTTTCATAACCAAGAGCCTGTGTTAGAACGAGATAAGTATGTGCTGATCTTACACCTGATTGGCAGTATGCAATTACATCCTTGTCTTCTATATCACCATAAAGTGCTTGAAGCTCATCTAGTGAGAGCAGTGTTGTATCTTCACCCACGGCTTTTTTCCATTCAATAAATACTGAATCCCCAATTTTACCTGGTCCGTATGCACCTTTTTTAGTACTTGCGCCCGTTTCTTCGTCAGCGGTTCTCGTATCAATCACTGTACCGTTTTCAAGTGCCTCAACTACGTCATCCATTGATGCCAGTGACCCTTCTGATGGATTTGGTGCCACGTAGCTTGTTGCTGCAACTTCAGGGTTTGCATCGCCTACTGGGTATTCAGAACCCAACCATGCATTAAGTCCACCGTCTAGGTATCTTACATCTTCATGGCCCAGCAGTTTAATTTGCCACCATAGTCTTGCTGCATCATGATGGCTGTTTGCAGAGTATACTACGATTGTTGAATCTGCCGTTGCTCCATAGCTTGAAAGAATAGCTTCCATTTCTTCTGTTGTGTTTCTCATACCACCATACGGGTAGGCATTCTCGTCTGCTGAGTAGTCAGAACGCCACATTGTGAACGAGCCTGAAATTGGGCTGTCGCCTTTTGTAGGATTCAGCGCACCAATCACCACAACATCACTATTCTCATCCATCATATTTTTTAGCTGAACAGGTGTGATGAATGACTCTGGGTGTGCATACTCACTGATTTTTTGTCCTTGAGCTGAGTTATCTACAACTACTTTTTCTGCGCCAAAAATTTCTTTGTACCCTAAAAAACCAAATACTGCAATACATACTACAGCAACTATCGCTATCATTTTTTTGTTCATTTTCTTTCCCCTTTACTTGTCTGCTTTCGTTAATTTATTGGCAATTTTGTACGTATTTCGACTACCGCCAATTTTGCGAAACCTTTTCCTAGATGCGCATTTCATACTTTGCCCGCAACATAATTAGCAAGTTCCAAAAGTCCTTTGCAAACATTTGAATATCTTCTTCCGTATCATAGATCATCAAATAACCATTTGGGATGTTAAAACTGGTAATGGTCTGTACCGCATGACGCTTTTTTGAATCAAACGCGTATACATAGACAACCGGACAATTTGCCTTTTCATGATGCATGAAGTCTCCACTTTTTAAAGCGGTTAAGTCTAGGTGAAACTTCAGTTTTGATTTTTTCCAAACACAGCTATAGAGAGCATCTTGGCTTTCGTCTGTTAATTTCGTTTCAATTTCAAACCCTTCCACAACTTCAAGCAACAAGTCATATATTCTGTTTTCTTCAAAGCGTTTACCACACATTTTTGATCTAATCACTACAACCCCTTTCGAAAAAAATTTTACGCTCATGCAAGCGCTTTGCATTTTTTTATGGCATACCAAAATCCTAAACCCACTTAAAAATAGAACAGCACTAAAATCAATTTGCTTTTTTAATCCTGACTATACTCCTATGGATTTATTCATGTTATAATTATAACAATCTTTGAGGGGAATAACGTATAAGCAATCATTATGAACCATAAGGAAACCTTATCACCCATTAAAATAATGTCTTATATGTCCATAACCATTCCATAGTGTGGTAGTATTAATACGAAAATGGTAGAGTACTACTATTAGAAAAACAAAGGAGTAGCTATGAACCTTTATTATTTGAAATCATTCTATGTCACAGTAAAAAGCAATAGTATTTCCAAAGCAGCTAAGACACTTCATTTAACTCAGCCTGGGCTAAGTTTGCAGCTTCAATCACTTGAAAAAGACCTCGGAGTTTGTCTACTTACAAGAAGCAATAAGGGTGTTGAATTGACCGAAGCAGGGCAAGTTCTATTTGACTACGCGAGTACGATTCTTTCACTTCAGGAAAACGTTGAACGCGATATATCCAATATTAAAGAGGAAAAGAAACGGTTGATGGTAGGCTCATGCAAGGCTATTGGTGAATACGCTTTGCCTTGCAGTATATATGTGTTTAAAAATGATAATGAGAACATTGACATACAAATGGATATTGTCAACACAACAGACGTGGTTCAGTCTCTTGAAAGCCGAAAAGTGAATCTTGGAATTACCAGTGGCAATCCCAACAACAGCAAACTCTGTTCTAAAAAAATTACATCTGACAGACTGCTTCTTGTTACATCTTTACCCCTTGTGAAGGATAAAATTACACTTGATGAACTGGCAAAACTCCCGCTAATTTTCAGGGAAGATGGGTCTGGTACAAAATCCATCATTTCCAAAACACTCGAAACCCATGGTGTTAAAACATCTGACCTCAATGTTATTTATGAACTGAACTCTATGGAAGCGATTAAAACCAGCGTTATATCAGGCAAAGGCATTTCCTTTATTCCTGAAATGTCCATTAAAAGAGAGCTAAAAGATGGCCTTCTCAAATCCATAGAAATTGAGGATGTGGACTTTGTAGCACACTACTATTTGTGTCATTTGAAGACGCATAAAATTTGTACTCAGGAAATTGAATTTGAGAAATTCATTATGTCTTCAAAACGTGGGTTTTGTTAACAAGATTGCTAATTTTACAGTGGCCTAGATGGTCTTTTCACTACATACTTCAAATAAAAAACCAGCCGGCTAAATGCACTTTCCACTTAGCATGCTGGTTTTATTGTTGCTTAATTGTATTCGTAATTCACGATGAATGTATCTTTGAACACGTGTTTCATGACCAAACTTACTTATAGGACTTTAAGAGTGCTTCCATAAAATCCGGTTGTAAGTAACGCTTAATCACTTTGAATGTACTTTCATTCATAATAGCCCTTGAGCCGTCTGTATAGCTTATGTATGCCCCCGCACACCAACTCAGAGCCCGCAGGTATAAGAAGGGCTTATAGGCCTCTACACGCTCTTCAATCGAAGCACCCACACCTGTTTCGTATGTTTTATAAAAGCCCTTAATTTCATCATCTGTAAGCAGGTAGTCAGCCTTCCAAAGCGTGGTCGTGGGCGCAAGAAATTGTGTAATATCTTGCACTGGATCACTAATGACTGGTTTTTCCCAGTCGATCAAATAACTTTTTTCTGGGCCTATAATAAAATTATGACTGTTCACTTCTGTGTTATTGACCGTACGCCAAGGCGCATTTTTAAAATAGCGATCCATTTTATCAGCATGCTGATCACAATATGCATACAGGCTATTGATCCACATTTTAGTTTCAGGGGCTGGGCTGTCTGACTCCCAGAAGCTTTTAAGCCATGTAGCGCCTTCTTCAACACGTGCCCTGCACAGGTCTGATTCCTCTATAAGAATTCCTTCAAAGGGTTCAACATCTAGACGATGAATTTTCGAAAAAATATCAGCAGCCTTTTTAAGGTCGGTTTTGTAATCTAGGGGACGGCCCACGAGAAAATTCATCATCAGCACACCCTCATCAAAATGTGTTCTGGAATCATCGTAAAAATAGCCAGACGGTGTAACCCCGCTTACCTCCAGCTTTTTTATGGCCCCATACTCATACTCTATTTGATTATCGAGGTTCAACTGACTGCCCATATTAATGCGAAACACATATTTTTTTCCATCTTCTTCAACAATGAAATTCTTATTGTACTCTCCTTGTGCAAGGAAATCGACCTGCACTGAATCCGTGAATTTAAAGGGTTTTGCCTGATCACTTTCCATCAAGTAGCTTTTAATTTTTTTTAAATATCTATCCATTATATGACCATCTCTTCTATGAGTTCTTCCAAATACTTTAGTGTATGAACTGGAATATGTCGTTTATCTTCTTCTGTCCCACTGAACATATCCCTCATAAGGATCAAATCTTCAAACAAATCAATGTCACGATATTTTTCAAGCATTGCCACATCGAGCTTCAGCTGATTGGCAGTTGCATATGTTCTGTCAATTACCGATTGGTTTCCCCAATCTACTTTACTCATAAAGAGGGATTTTTGCGGTTTTTTCAGACCCATGAGACAATAGCCCCCATCATAGGTTGGGCATATTGCCATATCCCTGTTTTCAAGCACATTAAAGGCCTTTTCGTACGAATCAGGTTGTATGTGCGGTATGTCACAACCTACCAATACCACCTTCTTGTATCCTTTTTCAAAAACCCTAAGAAATGCATTATGCATCCGCTCACCAATGTCACTCCCCTCCTGTACAAAAGATCGATACCCCTTTGGAATGGTCTTTAAGAAAGCTCTGTTAAAATTTTCTGGAGCATACACAATAAAAACATCACAGGGAACCTTTATTTTTTTGAAACAGGCGTAATAATCCTTTAGGAATGCCTGATGAAGTACTTCGCAGTTTTCAGGAGTCAGTGTCGGCATGAGTCTTGTTTTCGTGTGCCCCCTATAGGGTATTCTTGTTAGTAGAATCAATGCATTCATCAGCGAATCTCCTTGTATTCTTTGATTAAATCTTCTGGTGAAACACCTCTTAAGTATTTATACTTGATTTTGTGCATTTTAAGGAGCGTCTTGACTTGCCCGCCTGCTTTAAAACGTCTGGCTGAGGTTCCAATTCGATTTTTAAGAACTACTGTATTTCCAGTAGTCTGAAGCCTTTTTGATAAGTCCCAGTCCTCCATTATAGGCATGTCTTTAAAGCCCCCAAGCGCTAGAAAGGCATCTTTTCTTACAAACATCCCCTGATCACCAAACATCAGTTTGAGATACTTGGCTCTCAAATTAGAGCTCCACGAGAGCCACTTCAGAAAAAGGGTTGTGTAATCGTAAAAATACAGCGAGAAACACCCGCCAACATAACCCGATGCTATCGATTTTTCAATTGAAATTAAACTCTGTGCTTCAACTCTTGAATCTGAATGAAGAAACCACAATATGTCACCACGTGCATGCTGAGCCCCGCAGTTCATTTGATTGCCACGGCCCTTATTTGAAGTGAATACCAACACATGCTCCGATGCTATTTCAAGGGTTTTATCCGAACTGCCTCCATCGATAACTAGAATTTCATATGCCCCACTTAGACTTTTTACACGATCAATCGTCTGCATAATGGTTGACGCTTCGTTCAATGTTGGAATTATAATGGATATCATAGCTGCGCTCCTGTATCATATCTATAAATGAGAAGCTCCTTTGCTGGTACTTCCAGAGAAACGGCATCTCCTATTTCCCACGATTGATTTACATCTTGTATAGACTTTATTGTCGCGTCCCTTGTTTCTATTTCATAAATTATGGTACTTCCCGTATAGGCGCATCCAACGATATGGCCTTTCCATGGTGTTTGATCAACTGCATGGATTCTAACAGACTCTCTTCGGAAAACAACATGTGTCCTTCCACCATAGTCTGTATCTATCTTTAACAGCCCTGATGGCAGGACGAGTCCGCCCTCAGTGACTTCACATTCAATTTCGTTGTTGTCTCCAAAAAAATGAGCTATTTCTCGTCGTTTTGGAGACATGTAAACAGATTTTGGACTTCCAAATTGCGCCACTTCCCCATCCAAAAGCACTGCTACACGGTCAGAAACCATGAGCGCTTCTTCTGTATCATGTGTTACCAATATGGTTGTAATTTTAAGTTTGCGCTGTAACTCTGAAATGAGCGAACGCATGGAACTTCTCAGGTGTGTGTCGAGACTTGAAAAGGGCTCATCCAGCAGCAAGACATTCGGCTCGATTGCAAGTGCTCTTGCCAGTGCTATTCTCTGCTTTTGTCCACCAGACAGGGCACTCGGATACCTGTTTTCAAAACCGTCCATTTTAAGCAGTCCGAGCAAGTCCATGGCCTTTTCGTTTCTATTTTTTACCGAAACCCCTCTGACCTTCAGCCCAAAGGTAATGTTCTCAAGCACCGTCATATGCGGAAAGAGCGCATAATCCTGAAACACGATAACCGTTCCCCTGTCTCTGCTTGATAGGACATTTGAATTTTTCCCATCAATAAGTATTTCACCCGATGTAGGCTCCAGTAGTCCGGCAAGGAGCCGAAGGGTCGTTGTTTTCCCACTGCCTGAGGGTCCGACAAGCGAGACCATCTCTCCTTCTTTGACTTCGAAAGAAATGGCTTTAAGTACTTGAGTATCATCATATTTTTTTGTTACGTCTTGTAGTTTTATACAACTCATAAATGCCTCTTATACTATAAAAAAGTTTTCGCCTCTATAAAACGCCTTCATACTGCGCTCAACCGCCAACAGAACCACAAGGGTCATCAGAATGAATGTCAAACTGTAAACAGATGCCATCATTCGATCCCCACTTTGAATATAAGGCATCATGACCATAGAAAGGGTTATGACACGGCCACCACCAATTAAAAATGTTAACAAATACTGGCTCAAAGACACAATAAAAATCAGGCTTCCAGCAGATGCAACTGCAGGTGCTATCATGGGCAGAGTAATATAAAAGAAGACCTGATGACGCCTAGCCCCTAGGTTCTGTGCACTTTCTTCGAGTCTGTTTCCCATCACTTCAAAATAATTGGTAAATATCCGAACGCCGTAAGGCATCGCTATAAGCATATGCATGAGTACAACACCAGCAACCTTGTTGGCAAGACCCATTTTAATAAAGCTCACGTGTATCCCCATGGCTACTGCAATAGGCGGCACAATAAGCGGTGCCAACAATAGCATTTTGATTGACTTTTTCCCGGCAAAACGGTACTGTCCCAGTGCTTTGCCCGCAGGAATACTAATGGCTATTGTAAGCAGCATGACCCAAGCGGATATGCTTACACTGGTTAAGACCGTCTTGAGTGTTTTTGTTTTAGGACTCAGCAAGTACTTGAAGCTTCTAAGCCCCCAGTCTTGTGGAAGCATACTGGGCCATGCCCATGACCTTGCAAATGCCCAAATGACAATAATCATAAGTGGAAGCAGGAGGCTTAAAAGGATTGTATATAATATGAAGTTTAACAGTGTTTTTCTTTTCATATGTCCCCCCTAGACCTTATACCCAAATATACGCCTAAACATAAGGGACACGCCGCCAACGATGCCAAGTGAAATGAAAGTCAGTATCATATTTATTGACATTGTGTAGGGACGATGTGCCAAGTCTGGATTGGTATATTCGACAAATGCGAGTATTGGAAGCGCTCTGGGAGAGGTTGGCCCCAGTAAGTACGGGACTTCAAATGCCCCGAATGAAAATGCAAAAATGATAATGAAATTGGATAATAAGGTGGGTGCAATCAGCGGAAGAATCACATAGCGAAAGGTCTGCCATTCACTGGCACCCAAGTTGCGCGCCGCATCTTCAAGGCGGTTGCAGACACTTTTAAGCACACTATATACCACCATAGCAATGAAGGGAATTTCCTTCCACATATACGCAAGAATAATGCCCCTTCCTGTTCTATCGAACAGGAAGGCGGGCATTTCTGTTGGTGCTGCTATAAATCCTAAGTGAAATAAAGCACGTGAAATCATCCCACTCTGCGCAAAAACCGAGTATACGAGCAGTGCTGCAACTGAGTGCGGTACAATAATGGGCAGTTTGTACAGAACGCCTTCCACGTGTTTTTTAGTATTGCCTTTCATCAGTGCATACGCAAGGGCAAGGCCTATAATGATGGACAGCACACTGGACACCAATGAAATATACAAGCTAAAGCTGAGAGATGACATAAAATCTGGACTGGATAATACCTGCTTATAATAGTCCAGCGTCATGGTTTTCATGCCTATTGCAGGAAAATACCCAAAGCTTTGCATTAATCCCATGACCAGCCCCCCAATAAAAACACCTAAAACAAGGGCTAAAACGGGTGCTAGCATGATATATGGTTTTAGTTTACTCACCTGGAATGGTTTCCATCCATATTTCTTCTATGATGGGTACCAGATGAACAGGCATCTCAGGTACACGTTTAGACAGCAGTTCTTCTTGAGTCGGCACCCCTTGTCCCAGCGGAATAGCTTCAAATAGCGCCTTCTCTTCAACTGACATTTTACTGTTATCAAGCACTGGCAGATCCCCCCACACAGCTGGATCATACTTAGACGCTTGCAGTTCAGGCGATAAAATTGCATGAATCAAAACTTTTGCACCGGCTTTATTCACTGCATTATCAGGAATGGCCATAAAATGTGTATTTCCAACTGTTCCATTCTCAAATACAAAGGCCTCAGAAGTCGGTGTGAACTCACCCGTGTGAATTTTGCTTGCCACATGGTTGGGGTTGTAGCTCATAGACAGGATGACTTCTCCATCTGAATACATGTTGTCAAGTTGAGCAACCGTTGCAGGATAAGTCTTGCCTTCCATCCAAAGGTAAGGCTTGAGTTCAAGCAAATAATCCAGTGCAGGTTGAATAGCCTGTCTAATTTCTTCTTTGTCTGTACCCAGATTCTCAACAGCCTCTGTGCCCAGTACATCGTATATGATATTTCTAACAAATGCGCTGCCTGTGAAATCTGGCAGTGCTGGATATGTAATCTGACCTGGATTCGCTTTAGCGAGTTCAAGCAGTGTTTCATGATTATAAGGAAGTTCGGTTGTCGCACCATCTGCAATAAGTACAAACTGTGCTTTACCATAAGGCGCTTCATACCCTTCAGTTGGGAATCCGAAGTCGTAGCGAACCTCTCTGGATGCACTGTCTAAATACTGATTAAAATTTGGTAGGCTACCTGTAAAAGGGCCATAGAGTAAATCATTTGATTTGGCTGTCGAGAAATTCTCGCCATTAATCCAAACAACATCAATTGTACCTTCTGCACCTAGCTGCTTTTCACCAAGTAGCTTGTTTAAAATTTCATCAATATTCATTGGAACGCGTTCTAAAGTCACATCATAGTTTTCCAGTACATATTCAGCAACTGTATTGTCTAGCCATTCGTTGGTTTGCTGTGAGCCGCCCCAACCGTAAAACGTTACCCTTGTGCCTTTTGCCTTTTCAAGCACCTCTTCCCATGTATCCTGCTCATCGCTTGTTTCAGATGCTTGCTCAACAGCAGCGCCTGTATTCGCGACTGTTTTCTCCTCTTCGACTTTTGCTTGGCAACCTACTGCTGACATTATAAGCAGCACTGCCATGATTAGACTTGCAAGTTTACGCATTTTTTCTCTCCTTCATTATAGTAAAAATTTCATGAGTACCTTGGACCCAATATATGCCCCAATAAACATAAATACAGCATATACCCAACCATGCAATGAAAATGACGGTATTGCACTGAAGTATGAACCAATATTACACCCAAAGCTCAGGCGGGTTCCAAACCCCATGAGAATGCCCCCTATAAAACCAAATACGAGCTGTTTTTTTGTCTTAATCTTCTTCCATTTAAATTCAGAAGTCATAAGAGAAGCTATTGCAGCTCCAACAATAATTGAAATATTCATTGCTGTATATCTGTTCATAAAAAAAGATGCTGGTGCATCATTTTGATAAACCGAAAAGTAATACCATGATCTTGGATTCAGTCCAAAAAACTCGAGAACGCCTGCACCCATGTATAGAAACCCTGTTGTAATTTTCCAGGCACGTCCTGTTACAAGGAGTAGTATAATATTGAGCACTGCGAGAATAATGGCCCCTTTTAGATACGGCCACGACTTTTCCAAAGATTTCTTTAAAGATTGGGTCAAAGCTTTCATCTTATTCTCCCTTCTCAATATAAATTTCCCATTCGCCATCTCCGACCTTGAGATAGTCCACAAAATGTCCGCTCTTTTTTGCCCACTCGATAATGTTTTTTATCGTACAGCTATGGTCTGTCTGAATCGTAACTATGTCACCACCAGACATTTTCTCAAGCTCCTTGAGAGCTTTAAGCAGTGGGATTGGACACGTTTCGTGCATGCAATCCAAAATGACATCACCCATACTCTTACTCCTTAGTCAATTAGCATACTGTGCTTTTTATCATACAAATCCAACACCTTATAAAGTACAGCCAATAAAATAAGTTGTACTCCAATGGCTGCGGGTAGACCCATTAAATCTGGAATATAAATGACCTTTGAACCTTCAATCAGCAAGCCGTCCCACGTTTCAAACGAACTCGCAGCAAGCACCGTTCCAATAATAAACCCGCTAAGTACAACAATTTGCAATAAAAAGCCTTCCCCTATGCGCATAAGTGTCCCCGAAGCACAGCCGCCTGCAACAACCATTCCAATTCCAAATAGGACTGCTCCAACCGCGGTTCCGGCACCTGCTGGTTCAATTTGCCCAACTGGAAAACTTCCACTAATGTGTGTTATGAAATGGACCGCCCCAAAGCCCAGCGTCATAATCATGAAGGCTACTACAACCGCCCGCATAACAGATGTACTGCCTACCAGCACTGGATCTCTAAAACTTGCTGCAAAGCAGAACTTCGAGCGCTGTAGTGTATAGCCAATAAGAAGACCTATCCCCCAGCTCCATCCACTTACTGCGTTTTTTTCTAATATAAATAAAAGAATCACCAATGCAGCTGCTATGGTAATCCACCCAATTTTTATTTGACTTTTCCTGGCCTTATATTCTAGTTCTCTTTTTCGTTTCATTGCTTCTATTCGACTTGAACTCACACGATCACGCCCCACTCAACTCAGTTATTAATTATATGTTAATAATTAAACAAACACTGTGCAGTTTTATTATATATACATTATTTAAGTCTATTATATAATAAGTCCTTATAGTACATAAAGACTTATTATAACAGTAGACACACATAAGGACCTATTGTAATATTCAGTTAAGAATATAACAATCGCAAATGTGATATAAAGGAGAAAACTTATGATACCTGTCATACTAGACTGTGACAATACCATGGGCATTTATGGAAAAGATGTTGACGATGGCCTGGCCCTGCTCTACCTGCTGGGTTCGGAGAATATTTCCCTCGAAGCCATCACGACAACTTTTGGAAACAGCAGCATAGAAGCAGTTCACCCCAATACTGAGCGTATACTTAAAGAACTGGACATGCAACATATCCCTCTTTATAAAGGTGCGCCTTCACTAGGCGATTCAAGCAGACATTCCGATGCAGCCCGCGCCCTTACAGATATGGTTTCAAAACGTCCAGGTGAACTCACCATACTCTCTATAGGCTCCCCTACAAACTTGCTTGGTGCCTACAATTGTGACCCCTCCTTTTTTAAAAAAGTCAAGCAGGTTGTTATGATGGGGGGGATTGTAGAACCCCTCGTTATTAATGGAAAAATTATGAAAGAACTCAATTTCGCATCTGATCCTAAAGCCATTCAGGGTGTCTTAAAACATGCCCCTAATCTTTCAATAATTACAGGACATGTGTGTCTGGATGCTGTTTTCAGCCATGACACTTATCAAAAAATGACACAGGCAGGTGACAAGCCCATATTCAAATTTATCGAAAAGGAAACAAAGGACTGGATTGATTACATAGGCAGTATTTATGATATGGATGGTTTTCACAACTGGGATGCCGTAGCAGCCCTCTTTATTGATCACCCTGAGCTCTTTGAAAGCGAGAAACGACCTATTTCCACCTGCATAGACAACCTGAAATCTGGTCTCTTAGAAACAGAGCCTAATGGCACTTTCATTGTTAATTTCCCTACAAAAATACGAGATGTTGAGCGCTTTAATAAGACCTTAATAGACACTTGGGCAAATGTGTCTTATTATGGCTAGCGGATAATAATTCCAAAGCTTGACATAATATGGCTCAGTGCAATACTCTTGTATTATGACATATCAAGTTTTGGAGGCAGACATGGATGAAAAAAACATTATCGGTTCTGTAGTAAAGGCTGTTGATGTACTCAGAGCTTTATCAAGAGAACCCTATGAATTTACAGCAAATGAAATCAGCAAAATGACAAAACTCAACCGTTCAACTGTTCACCGTCAACTTTCAACATTAGTTCATACAAAAATGGTTGTTCAAGATGATGTGAGTTCAAAATATATGATAGGACCTATGGCTTACCGTTTAGGCATATCCTTTAAACAGCATTTCGATTCTGATGATATGATTAAATCTATTATCAATGAAGTTGCGAAAGAATTAAGCATGAATGTTGGCTACTCTATTAAGAATGGACTTGATATTATAAGCTTCTATGAAACCGAATCCTATTCTGATGTCATATTCGGGTATAAAATTGGCGCACGATGGCCAATCACACGTGGTGCTTCCGCACGAGCTGTTTTAGCATTTCATCAACCTTTTTCTGAAGTAGAAGACCTAATACGCTCAGCAACACTCGTAAGAAAAACCCCTTATACCATCACTGACCACACTAGTCTGATTAAGGCCTATAAAGAGACACAAGAGTTAGGCTATGCATTGAGTGATCAGGAAAGCATCATTGGTGCAATCGGTATTGGCTACCCTGTTAAAAATATTCATGGTGAAGTTGTCTCAACAATCTCAGTGGCTGCTATTAAAGCATCTTTACCAGAAAATCGGATTCCAGAAATTCTTGAAGCACTCCGTCAAGCTGCAAAAAAAATACAGCCTTATCTTATATAGCTTATAGTATTTTATAAAACACCCTAACGGTTCCGCTTCATCAGGAACTTTCTTCTGAAATTGTTCAATATATAGACTGTTAACTTGGCAGTCCGTCTCAAGAACCCCCTATTATAGAGGGTTCTTTTTATGTTTGACAATTCTGAATTTTTAACCTATAATCTAGTTGTTCACATTACGCACTTGTGTTCGTATTACGAACACATTATTAAAAAGGGGGGTTTTTAATGGAAAATCTTAAGCAGGATCCTGTCAAAAGCAACAAACCCAAGTTTAAAATGCCACATACCTATGTCATTTTGTTTTCAATCATTCTTGTGGCATCCATCGCATCTTACATTGTACCTGCCGGTCACTTTGACACGATTGTCCACGAGGTAACCGGAAAAAACATCGTTGATCCGGACACATTCACCTTTGTGGAACAGTCTCCTATTTCATTCTTTGATATCTTCAAATCCATTCCAAAGGGTATGAAAGCAGGTTCATCCATCATCTTTTTCATCTTTATTGTTGGTGGCGCCTTTGAAATGCTAACAGACACTGGTGCAATTGAGGCAGGTATTAACCGCACAGTTAAGAAATTGGCTGGACGAGAAGTCCTCATGATACCAGTATTTGTTCTCATTTTCGGACTAGGTGGTGCAACCTTTGGTATGGCTGAGGAAACACTTATTTTTGTTCCTATCGGCATAATGCTTGCAAGAAAAATGGGATATGATGCCCTTGTAGGAACCGGAATGGTTACATTAGGTGCTGCAGTTGGTTTTAACTCGGGTTTTATGAACCCATTTACCGTGGGTGTTGCTCAGGGTATTGCGGAATTACCGCTATTTTCTGGGATAACGCTTCGTATTGGTGCTTACGCAATATTTTACATAATTACAGTTTTATTCTTGATGAACTATGCTAAAAAAGTGAAAACTGACCCTAAGAAGAGTCTTGTATATGAGCTCGAAGTAAAGGAACAACACAAACACCAAACACTTAGCAAGCTTCGCGATATGACTTCAAAAGATTCCCTAGTGCTAGCTGTATTGTTTGGCGGTTTGCTGGTGATTGCTTATGGCGTCATGCAGTTCGGTTGGTATATAACAGAAATCGCTGCTGCATTCATCATAATCGGTATGCTCGGCGGTCTTATTGGTGGAAAAAAGCCAAGCCAGCTTGCTGATAGTTTTGTCAAAGGCGCTAAAGGATTAGTATTCGGAGCTCTTGTTGTAGGCGTTGCACGTGGCATACTCGTTGTCCTTCAAGATGGACAAATTATTGATACGCTGATTTATGCACTAAGTAGTCTCATAAAGACACTTCCAAGTAGCGTCACAGCAGTGGGTATGTTCATCACTCAAATTGTAATTAACTTCTTTATTCCTTCAGGAAGCGGACAGGCTGCAGCAACAATGCCAATTATGGTACCGCTTGCTGATATAGTAGGGGTTACACGTCAAACAGCTGTACTCGCCTACCAGTTTGGGGATGGATTTACAAACTCAATTATTCCAACTTCATCTGTACTCATGGCCTATCTATCTATTGCAAATATTCCTTATAATAAATGGGTACGCTTCGTATATCCCCTCATCCTAATTTGGGTGATTGCAGGATGTACATTTATCATATTCGCAAACGCAACCACATATGGACCATTTTAGATTTGGAGGCTTAAACAGTGATTAGTCAACTCAGCACAGATTTATCAGACGCACTTGTGCAGCTCAGCAAACAAATTCACAGCAGACCAGAGCTTGGATTTGAAGAACATTTTGCATCTCGCGCCCACATTGAGCTTCTAAAACAGCACGATTTCCAAGTAGAACATAATTATCTTGGCTGTGCCACTGCTTTTAGAGCAGAATTTTCACTAGGAAGTGGACCCACTGTGGCATTTATGGCTGAGTATGACGCCTTACCTCAAATAGGCCACGCATGTGGTCATAACCTGATTGGGATGATCAGCACAGGTGCTGCAATTCAAATATCAAAGGAAATGATAAAAAGCAACACCAGTGGCACAATTGTGGTATTTGGTACACCTGCTGAAGAAACAAGTGGCTTCAAAGTCGACCTTGCAAGTGGCTCTGCACTAAATGGCGTCGATATCTGCTTAATGGCTCATCCAGGTGACGATCATTATCCTAGCGGTACTTCACTGGCTTTAGATGCTGTAGAGTTTGAATTTTTTGGAAAACAGGCTCATGCCGCAAGTGCTCCTGAAAAAGGTATTAATGCTCTTGACGGTGTGCTCAACACGTTCAACAGCATCAATGCTTTGCGACAGCAAACATCACCAGATGTACGCATACATGGCATTATTTGCGAAGGTGGTATCGCACCCAATATCATTCCAGACTACTCCAAGGCACAATTCTACGTTCGTGCACAGGAAAGAAAAATGCTGACACCCCTGACCGAGCGTATTATTGAATGCGCACAAGCAGGTGCTTTAGCTTCTGGAGCACGATTAGAGTATCATTATTATGAGTCTTCCTATGACAACTTGATTTCCAATAGTGCACTATCAAGGTTGTACTGTGACATCGCTCAGAAAAACGGACTTTCATTCAGCTCCGAGCCAAGAGCGTCGTATGGATCGCTTGATATGGGCAACGTTAGTCATAAAGTGCCAACAATACATCCCTATTTTAAAATTGTTGATAAAGGTATTGCAGCACACACACCTGAATTTGCTATAGCCGCAGGCTCAAGCCAAGCACATGAAAGCGCTCTTAAAGTTATCGAAGTCTTTACCAAGCTGACTTTAACCTACTTTAACAACCCATCTATTCAAAATGAAATTCGATGCGCTTTCTCCTTATAAGTAAGTTCAAGTCCTAAATGAGACGCTCTTAATATGCATGTTTAATGCGTGAAAAATATCACTTGTATGAACAGAAAAACCTCGGTTGAATGATCAACCGAGGTTTTTCTGTAAAATCTTTTGTGTGAATTTATTCAAATTAGGGTGCTTGCCTAACCAAATAACGATAATAGAACACCCGCAGAAACCGCAGAGCCGATAACGCCGGCTACATTGGGGCCCATAGCATGCATGAGCAGGAAGTTTGATGGGTTTTCTTTCTGACCCACAACCTGTGATACACGGGCTGCCATCGGTACTGCTGATACACCCGCTGAACCGATAAGTGGATTGATCTTTCCACCTGATATTTTGTTCAGTATCTTTGCAAGCAGAAGGCCTGCGGCAGTACCGATACCGAATGCAATAATACCCAGTGAAATGATTGCTAGTGTCTCAATCTTTAGGAACTGCTCTGCTGTTGCAGTTGCTCCAACAGATAGACCCAGGAATATTGTGATGATGTTGATCAAGGCGTTCTTCGCTGTGTCTTCTAGACGAGCCACCATGCCTGATTCCTTGAATAGGTTACCCAGCATCAGCATACCGACCAGCGTACCTGCTGGTGGTACAATCAGTGTAACAAGGATTGTTACGATGATTGGGAAGAGCATTTTTTCTAGCTTGGATACAGGACGAAGCTGATCCATCTTAATCATACGCTCCTGCTTTGTTGTCAACGCCTTCATGATTGGGGGCTGAATAACAGGTACCAGTGCCATATACGAATACGCCGCAACGGCGATTGGACCTAGAAGATGTGGCGCAAGTTTTGATGTTAAAAAGATTGCTGTTGGACCATCCGCGCCACCGATAATACCGATTGAAGCGGCTTCTTGTGCGTTGAATAGGCCTGAAGCAATCGCTCCGATAAATGTTGTAAAGATACCGAACTGTGCCGCTGCACCCAGCAGCAGAGATCTTGGATTGGCAATCAGTGGACCGAAGTCTGTCATCGCGCCAACACCCATGAAGATGATTGGTGGGAAGATTCCCAGAGCATCACCTTGGTATAGGTAGTATAGCAGACCGCCTGGTTCGCTTATGGATAGGGCTAGGTCTGGCATGTTTTTCATTATTTCAGGGTCTACGACAATCTTTGAGAATCCATGCGCTGAGGCGTGTACAGCACCTAGATGAGATGTCGGGTTTGCCATTAGGCCTGCTAGTGGCAGGTTTGTCAGCAGCATACCGAATGCAATCGGTATGAGCAGTAGGGGCTCAAATCCCTTTGCGATTGCTAGATACAGCAAGACACACGATACTGCAATCATCAGTACGTTGCCCCACAGCATATTTTCAATCAGAGCATTAAAGCCAGTCGACCCCCAAAAGTCTATCATTGCTTGAATCATCTGTTTCGCTCCTTTCGCTTATAATCGTATAATCTGAAGTCGGATGCTTATCCGATAACGATCATAACGTCTCCAGAGTTCACAGATGCACCCTTGTTCACATTAATGCTTACAACTTTGCCGTCTGCTGGTGCCATGATTTCGTTCTCCATCTTCATTGCTTCAAGCACCATCAGAACTTGACCATTTGTTACTGTGTCGCCTGCTGCTACTTTGATGTCTAGAACTGTACCAGGCATTGGCGCTGTTACACTGCTACCGCCTGCTGGAGCTGGTGCTGCAGGAGCTGGTGCTGCCCCCCGTGCTGGAGCCGCGGCTGGTGCAGGCGCTGTCCTTTGAACGGGCGGCGCAGCTGGTCTAGAGGCTGGAGCTGCAGACACGCCACCCACTTCTTCTACATCTACTTCATATGTTTTACCGTTTACCGTAACGTTATACTTTTTCATGATCCATCCTCCCAGATTTCTCTATAATTCGGTTTTTCATGATTCTACTTTATGATTCGATTTTTATGATTTGTTTTTTATGTCTTTTTTAAAGAACAAATAGAAATCGTCTTATAAGATATAATATGCACTTACTTAGAAGCGTGCATTCATTTGCTGAGTACGGCCTGTTTGTCCCCACGCTGGTGTTTGATCTGGAACACGCACAATATTTCTTACTACAATGTTGTGAGCGGATGTTCCAAGTGCTGATGCTAGGGCTGCTGAAATAACCGCCACAAGCTCTTCATCATCTTGTTCTGGCTCTACATTTGAAACAGCCGCCGGTGCTGGTGTAGGCGCAGCAGGCTTAACTGCATCTGCTGCCTTCTTTGCTTCTGCCTTTTGTACCAGACCAGAATAGAACGAAGTCAGACCCCAGAGTACAATCAGGGCACAGAAAGTGATGATCATCCCAAGTGCTGTAACAAACAGCGATGCGGATACTTTCTCCCCTAAACTCATCTGTTCTATCAAAGTCGGGTCTGCAAACCTTGTAATTAAATTCATGGTTTCACCTCTTTTAGTCCTGAGTGCCTTTTGCCTTTAAGAATTACAGCGGAATATTGCCGTGCTTCTTAGCAGGACGGCCTTCACGCTTGCCAGCCAGCATATCGAAGGCTGCAATAAGTCTTGGCCGTGTTGTTGCAGGCTCTATGACATCATCGACATACCCGCGTTCAGCTGCCTTGTATGGTGTTGCAAACTCTGCAGTATAATCATCGACCTTTTCCTGACGCACTTTTGCTGGGTCTTTGGCATTTGCTATATCTTTTCTAAAGACAATATTCGCAGCCCCCTGAGGCCCCATTACTGCAATTTCAGCCGATGGCCATGCAAGTACCATATCGGAGCCAAGATGCTTGGAGGACATGGCTATATAAGCACCGCCATAAGCCTTGCGCACAATAAGGGTCACCATTGGGACCGTTGCTTCACTGTAGGCATAAAGGATTTTAGCCCCGTGGCGAATAATTCCACTATATTCCTGCTGAGTTCCCGGCAGGAAGCCCGGTGTGTCTACAAGCGTTAGTAAAGGAATATTAAAGGCATCACACGTTCTAATGAATCGTGCTGTTTTATCACCTGTATTCATATCCATACAGCCTGCAAGTACCTTTGGCTGGTTGGCAATAATACCTACAGATTTCCCGCCTAGACGTGCAAAGCCTGTCAGGATATTCTTTGCGAAATAGGGTTGGTACTCAAAGAAGTCGCCACCGTCAACAAGCGCTGTAATGATGTCTTTCATATCGTAGGGCTTGTTTGGATTGTCTGGAATGATGGTGTTAAATTCATCTATGATTTTGTTCAGGTCTTCCCCGGTGTCATATTCCGGTGCCGTTTCCATGTTGTTGGATGGCAGGAAGCTCAGCAGGCGTCTGATCTCCTTAATGCAGTCTTCATCTGTAGCTGCAATATACTGGGCCACACCGGATGTCTGGTTGTGGGTCATGGCACCGCCCAGCGCTTCTGCTGAAACCTCTTCGCCTGTTACGGTTTTAATAACCTGCGGGCCTGTAATAAACATTTGTGACGTTTTATCGACCATGAAAATGAAGTCGTTCAGTGCCGGCGAGTACACCGCGCCCCCTGCACAAGGGCCCATTATGGCTGTAATCTGAGGAATGACGCCTGAAGCCAGTGTGTTTCTATAAAAAATATCCCCATATCCTGCAAGGGCATCTATCCCTTCCTGAATACGCGCGCCCCCTGAATCGTTGAGGCCCACAACGGGTGCCCCCACCTTCAGTGCGTTATCAAGCACCTTGCATATTTTTGCTGCGTGCATTTCACCCAGTGACCCGCCGACTACGGTAAAGTCCTGTGCAAATGCATAAACAATACGCCCGTCCACTTGGCCATAGCCTGTGATGACACCCTCTGCTGGCGCCTGGGTCTTTTCCATTCCAAAGTTGGTGCATCTGTGTTTTACAAAGGCATCGAGTTCAACAAATGTCCCTTCATCAAACAAAAGCATAATCCGTTCTCGTGCTGTCAATTTGCCTTTTTTGTGTTGCTTTTCAATACGATCAGCCCCACCGCCAACCAGCAATTTATCCTTTTTTCCTAAAAGCTGTGTCAGTTTTTCATTCACTATCTACGCCTCCTACATATACACTTTAATAGATGGCCGACCAAGGTCAGCCATCTGAAAATTACATCTGCATATCACTTCAGTATCACTGCATAATATCCACTACATCAGCATGTTGATAATCATAAATCCAACTGAAGGGCACAGCAAACTACCTAGACCTGTAAAGAATGTTGCTGTCATTGCGCCGTATGGAATCAGCTTAGCATCTGTAGCGGCTAGACCACCCGCAACACCACTTGTTGTTCCGATAAGTCCGCCATAGACCATTGCCGCTGTAGGGTTGTCTAGCTTAATCTTAGAAGCAATCAGCGGTGTAATAATCATAGTTAGAACTGATTTAACAACACCTGCCGCAATGGATAATGCAATAACCTCAGAACTTGCACCGAGGGCTGTACCTGTAACAGGACCAACGATGAAGGTAACTGCGCCAGCACCAATTGTCGCTACATCTGCAGGATTCGAATAACCAAGGGCGATAGCTACCATAGCACCCACGAAGAAGGAGAAAAATACACCCACTAGAAGTGCCACAATACCAGGCAGACCCGCTTTTTTAAGATTTTCAAGTTTTACACCAAACGCTGTAGATACGATTGCATAGTCTCTAAACATAGATCCGCCAAGAACTGCGAATCCAGAAAAATAAGTTACGTCTGATAAGCCGTGAGTACCACCTGTTATTTTGCCAGAAATGAAAGCCAGTGTTAACGCGATTACGATTGCAATAGCAGAGCCCATTCTCTTTTGACCCAGCATGTTTGCAAGACCGTATGAGAAAAGCATGATTAGAGCGACTGATCCGAAAGCGCCAACCAGTGCGTATTTTGTAAAAATAGTCGTTAAAATATCAATCATTATGCCTTTTCCTCCTCAGCTACAAGATTTTCATTTTTACCTAGTTTTCCGATCACAGGTACTAAAAACATTGCGCCAATTGTTGCAAGTCCCCCTGCAAGAAAGGCAACCGCACCGCCACTAAAAGCTGCAACGACATTTTGTCTGCCAGCCATTGCAACAACGATTGGAATGTATAGTGCACTCAGTAGAAAAATACCGTTTTGCGTTCTTTCAGAGAATCCACCTGATTTTTTCTCAACATGGTTGCTGACAAGAACGAGTATAAGCATTGCAAAACCAACGCCCCCAACATTACCAGAGATCCCCAGCATACCGCCTATTGAATATCCGATGAGTGAGCCAAGATACATGCATGCTGCTACGATACCAAGACCAAATATCTCCATAATTTCCTCCTAGAAAATTCCTTCATCTTTATACTTTTGAATTTCTTCATCTGTATGTCCAAGCAGTTCCTTCAGTATTTCTTCAGTGTCTTCACCAAGCAGCGGTGCTGCTTTTCTAATTGAGCCCATCGTTTTGCTCATTTTGATCGGAATACCAGGAATTGATGTTTTACCAGCAACCGGATGATCTACATCAACAATCATTTCTCTAGATGCAACTTGCTCATCTTTAGTAATCATTTCAATGTTGTTTATTGGACCACACGGAACCCCTGCTTCAGTTAGTCTTCCATACCACGACATTGTTGAGTCCCCGAGCATTGCCTGTGCAATAATAGGTCTAAGTTCATCATAATTGTCTGATCTATCTGGGTTCGTTTTAAATTTTGGATCATCTACCAGATGCATTAGGTCCATTTCCTTGCAGAACTTGTTCCAAAGGTTATCATTACCGACTGCAACCATGATTTCACCGTCATTGGTTTCAAATGGTTCAAATGGTACAATCGATGAGTGTCGGTTTCCTGCTGGTTTTGGTGAAACGCCTGTCGCGAAGAAACGTGCAAGGGCATTTTCGAGAATGGCTACCTGACAATCCAACATTGCAACGTCTACCTTTTGACCTTCACCGGTTTCATTTCTGTGGTTAACCGCTGCAAGAATGCCAATTGCCGTGAAAAGACCTGCTGTAATATCGCCCACTGAAGGACCTACACGCGTTGGTTTTCCACCTTTTTGACCTGTAATGCTCATGATGCCGCCCATTGCCTGAACAACGCCGTCATATGCAGGACGCTTACTGTATGGACCACTGTGTCCAAATCCAGAACTTGCTGCATAAATGAGTTTAGGGTTGATTTCAGATAGAACATCATAACCAATACCCAGCTTTTCCATTGTCCCTGGACGGTAATTTTCTACAACCACATCAGCTTCTTTTACCATGTCTAGAAACAGTTTTTTTGCAGACTCTTTTTTGAGGTTCAGCGTCATGGAACGTTTATTTCTATTGATGCTCATGAAATAAGCGCTTTCCCCCTCGATATAAGGCCCGAACTGTCTTGAGTCGTCGCCTTTAACCGGTGCTTCAATTTTTATGACATCTGCGCCCAAATCGGCAAGCACCATTGTGCAGTATGGACCTGCTAGTACTCGCGTTAAATCGAGTATCTTCAGTCCGTTAAGTGATAAATTCATAATATTCCTCCTTACGACTAAGCCTGCACACTTATAACGCAAACGCCATGCCATGTTTATTAAATACTCGAAATCGCGCATTAATTTGTTAATATATTATCAATACGAGTTTCTACACCCCAGTCGTCATGCCCTCTTGACGGTGGTATACATTCATACGCGTTTAGTAAAAAAACTTTATACGCTTTACATACGATGCCTTAATTTGCCTTATTCTCTGACACAAATGAAAAAAGCGGTAACTTAGTTACCACCGTGTGATAACTAAGTTACCGCTTCGTAAAACTTGAAACGTATATAGCCTTGTTACTTTTTCAATCCGTACTTATCAATTTTTCTTCTGAGGGTTAACCTTGATATACTGAGGCTTTCAGCGGCTCTTGTAATATTCCAGCCGTACTCCGAAAGCGCCCTGAGAACCGCTTCCTGCTCGGCACGCTCAAGTTCTGTATAAGCGCTGTCGCTTTGCTGCTTAGGACTGCTGATTTCATAGGGCAGTTCAACGCTGGTTAACTCGTCCGACTCTGAAAAAATCATAAGCCGTTCAATGATGTTTTTGAGTTCACGTACATTACCGGGCCAGTCATATTCCATAAAGCGTTCCATTAAATCACTGGTTACAGTCTGCACTGATTTTCCAAAGAGTGCATTATAATGCTTAATAAAATGCTGAGTTAAGGCTTCAAGGTCAGCTTTACGTTCCCTTAGCGGCGGTATCGTGATAGGCACAATGTTCAGTCGATAATACAAATCCTTTCTGAAGCTTCCCTTTTCCACCTCAAGCTTTAAATCTTTATTGGTGGCTGCAACAAGCAGCGCATCAAACTCTATAACCTTATTTCCACCGATTCTTCTAAATTGTCTTTCTTGTATAACGCGTAAAAGTTTTGCCTGAAGGTCTAAACTCATTTCTCCAATTTCATCTAAAAACATGACACCGTCTTTTGCATGCTCGAACAAACCTACGCGCATTTCCTTGGCGTCTGAGAAGGCGCCTTTCTCATGTCCGAACAGTTCGCTTTCTTGCAAGTGCGTTGGTATAGCGGCACAGTTAATGGCAACATAGGGCCTGCCTGGTGCGCACTTTTCGGCAATCATTTTAGCGACAACTTCCTTTCCCGTGCCGCTCTCACCATTAACGAGAATGGATGTTTTCACTTTGAGCTGGCTCAGTTTATCAACCTTATTGTAAATGTCTTGTACAGCTTGAGAGCGACCAATCATTTTTCGATCTTCCTGAGCTGAGTCGTCTTCATGATGCATAGCCATGGTATCTTTAACAATTTCCGTCATTTCCATAATTGAAAATGGCTTAGTAAAATACTCCGATGCACCTGCTTTCATGGCTTCAACGGCAAGGCGTACTTCACTGAGGTGGGTCATCATAATGATTTTACATTTTTTGTCTATCTGTCTAATATGCTTAAGCGCTGTAATGCCATCCATTTTGGGCATTTTAATATCCAGCAACACAATGTCATATTTCTTATCCCTAAACATCTCCACAGCTTCTTCACCATCGGCAGCCTGATCTACTTCAACACCAAGTTTTTGAACGCCCATGTATAATGAAAGCCGGATGCTTTTTTCATCATCTACTACGAGTACTTTCATCGTTTCATTCCTTTTTGAAAAGTCAGTCTAAAAGTTGTTCCAACATTAATTTCTGATTCTACATCTATTTTACAGTTGTTTTCTTTTAAGGCTGTATAAGCAATAAAAAGGCCCAGCCCTGTTCCCTCGTCCTTGGTTGTATAGAAGGGGTAGAATAGCTTCTCTTTCGTTTCACTGGTCATGCCTTTTCCATTGTCTTTAATTTCTAGAACAATCTGATCAACGTCACACTTTAGAACGCATTCGATTTCACCCTCGTTTTCAATGGCCTCAATGGCATTTTTCACGATGTTTATGATGACCTGTTTGATTGATCGTGTATTGACGTTAACAATACACGCTTCTTCATTATTGATCACCTTCCAGCGTATATTTTTATCCTTAAATTCTTTGTGATAAAGTTGGGCAATACTGCTGATAACAGATCCCAAGTTGGTCAGTTGCTTTTCATCGGTTCCCTTTTTCACAAAATCAAGGAAACTAATGACCAGTACATTCAAATCGTTCACTTCCTGCTTGAGAATATCAAGCACCTGATCTTTAGAAGCGCTGTCAATTTCATCATCTTTGAGAACCTCAATTAAGTTTGCCATACCTGCCAGTGGATTCCCAAGATCGTGAATAATTGAAGCTGACAGTTCTCCCATAGTGTGGATACGGTCATCACGTCTTAACTCCTCTTCAATAATCTTCAGTCGGGTTATGTCTCTAAACTGGAATATAAAACCCAAGTGACGCCCTTCTTTGTCTTTCACTGGGGAACAGGAATAACTGATGATGATTTGACGACCATCTAAACTGTGCATTTCAGCTTCAATTTGACGCCCACTATTCTGTGCACCGTACAGTTCCAAAAAGGAAGCGTCTAATTGAATACCCAGTTCGAAAAGCAAGTCGTAAATATTCTCAGGTGCATCTTCCATACGCTCAATCCCCGTCAGCCGGAAGGCCTGTTTGTTTATCATGGTGACTAGGTTGTCTGAATTTGCAACAATAATGCCACTCACAACACTTCGGAGGATATTGTTTAAATACTGCTGTACTTCACTCTCACGCCGCACCGCTGCTTCGAGCTGGTTGATGTTGGCCTGAAGCTTGGAACTCATAATTGAAAACGCCATACTAAGTTCAGCCACTTCGTCTGACTGTTGATCAATTTCAACCGGACTTACAGTTTTTCCCTTTTGAATGTCCTTTGGCAGTTTGCGAACCTTGGTTACCAGCTTTTCAATCGGAAGCGTGATCCACCGCGCAATAAAAAATCCAATAATGATTGCAAAGGCAAGCGCAATCATTTCTACAAGCAAGAGTTGCTTCATGGACTCGTCAATTTCTTTATTGATGACACTTTTATTTTGTTCTACAACCACCGCCCAGTTATAGTCTTCTACAAAAGAGAGGGCCGCGTAGTTTTCTCCGTGCTTGTTTTGATACTTCAAATTTCGATCGGTCTTATCCAGAATGACCTCACTAAAAGTTTTAAAATCTGTAAGGGTGCTTATCTCCAGTGAATCTGCAGATACGAGCTTATCTGATTTTTCGTAATCCGGATGGATCACAATACTGCCATTTTCATCCGTAATCCAGATTCGACCATCGAAATCAGAAACGGCATCTCCAAGTATCTTCTCAATGTTTATTAAGGGAAGACCTGCTCCAATAAGCCCAATTACCGAGTCAGAGCTGTCTTTTACAGGTGCCGCGATAATAAAGTGGGGCTCATTAAGAACACTGCTAATGAGCAGTGAACTCATAATAGATGGCTTCTTAGCTTCTGTAATTTCCCAGTAGTATGCTCTGTCTGTATAAACACGATTTTGAACCACATCGTTTGGTGGTTTGGAAAAAACCATTTTGGCACTGTTATTCATAAAAAATATCAGGTCAAAATACTCAAAATTGTCATAAATTCTGAATATCTCATCTTCAATTTTATTTAAATTGCCATTGCTTTGTGTTGAGAAGTTCGCAGCTGTAACAACCGTGTCCGTCGCATTTTCAATATAAAGCTTTAACTCGCTTGAAATCATTTGCGAAATAATCATGTTCTTGTTTTCAATATTCTCTTCCAGTTTTACTCGAAAGATAATTTGAAAAATCATAGCTGTGATAATAACACATGAAAACGCAAAGATAGATATGTACAGCGGAATTCTAAATTTAATGCTGTTGAGTCTCATAATGCCCTCTTTTTCTTATAGAATTTTAGAATCATGGACGAAATATATTTCTTATAGGCTGTCGTAGGAAGAAATCATTTGACCAATTAACTTTTGAAAGGCTGAGTATAGTACTATGATAACCCATTTATCTTAAAAATAAAGGTTCTGAAGAAGAAATACTTGTGAAAATATTCAGTCCTGTATAAACACCAACATATGTCCTATGTTGGTATAAACCGAACAAGTTAAAGATGCTTCTGTCCAGAAAGGACAAAAGCCGTGGTTCAGCTTATAGCTGCCACGGCCCTTTAAGGTCTAATATTAAAAATATGTTCGTAAGTGTTTTCCCTTTACTCTATAGGTTCTCCATTATTGATTTTATCAACAAGCTTGCGAATCAGCTGTGTCGAGTCAAGCAGAGGCGCTACTGAAGAATCTGAGTTTAAGGTCTCAATGACATTGGCAGCAAAGCCTGACATTTCAACTTCACTGAACCAATCCTTCTCTTTAATGGACTCCGGTACATAGGAAAGATTTGTTGCATAGACTCTGTCTAGCAAGCCTTCTTCATAATACTTGTCAAACTTATCTGGCCCGCTTGTGAAAAGTGCAAAAGTAACCGCAACAAACACTTTGTTGGCTCCGCGTTTTTTGAGTTCTTCACAGATGTCAAAGACAGACTGACCAGAAGCAATCATATCGTCAACAATGAGGACATTACTCCCTTTTACATCTGGACCAAGATAATCATGCTGAACAATTGGGTTTTTCCCGTCCACAATTGTAGAGTGGTCACGTCGTTTATAGAAGAGTCCTGTGTCCACGCCCAAATTGCTCGAGTAATAAAGCGCTCTATCCATTGCACCTGTGTCTGGGGAAATAACGACAAAGTTGTCTGCGTTTACAATCATATGCTCTTCTTCCGTTAAAAGTGCCTTAATGATCTTATAGCTTGGGTGCAGATTTTCAAAAGAAATCAGTGGTACAGCATTTTGAATAGTAGGGTCATGCGCATCAAATGTGATAATATCCTTAACACCCAGGCGCTCAATTTCCTGTAGTGCAAGCGCACAGTCAAGGGATTCTCTGCCTTTTCTTCTGTGTTGGCGCGATGCGTAAAGTAGTGGCATAATCAGCGTGATCCGTCTTGCTTTTCCTGCAATGGCAGAAAGAACACGCTTAATATCTTGCAGATGATCATCGGGACTCATATGGTTTTCAAAACCAAACATTTTATATGTACAGCCATAATTGCCTACATCGCAGAGTATGTATACATCTTTACCACGTATGGATTCGCGGATAACAACTTTCCCTTCACCATTTGAAAAACGCACTTCATCTATATTAATCAAGTGTGACTCTTTGTCTCTTTTTGCTGAAAGCTTCTTATCAATTGGCTCTGCAATATCCCTAAAGCTCTTCATTGCAATGATGGCTAATTCGCCATATGGTAAATTATTCTGTTCCATAGGAACCTCCCCTGCTGATATCCAGTTCATCTATCATCTTATTAAATAGGTTTACCCAACCTTTTTATCACTATTCTCATTTTAGTACTTCAAAGTCGCATACTCAACCATAAATTTCATTTCAGATGAAGAAGAGGTTCCCCTGCACAGTTCTATTTCTTATTAACCTACTTAAATTCTGCAACCATGTTAAGAGCAAACACGCTAGGCAATTCGGTTTAAAAATGCCTTTAGTCTATCGCTTTCTGGCATATCAAACATCGCTTTAGCATTTCCCGAAGCCTCAATTTTGCCCTTTTCCATAAAAATGACCCGGTCTGCGATTTCTTTAGCAAAATCCATTTCATGGGTAACAATTATCATTGTAGTCTTTGTTTTTCCCAGTTTTCTAATCACACCGAGGACTTCACCAACCAGTTCCGGATCAAGGGCAGATGTGGGTTCATCAAACAGAATCATTTCTGGTGCGAGTGCCATGGCCCGTGCTATACCTACCCGCTGCTGCTGTCCGCCTGAAAGCTGTGATGGCATTTGGTCTTTAAATGCCAGTAGCCCCACGTTTTCAAGACACTCAAGGGCTTTTGATTCAGCCTCTTTTCTATTTACACCTGATTTGACAAGCAAGCCCTCCATTACGTTTTCCAGGGCTGTTTTATTTTTGAACAAATGATAAGATTGGAATACCATGGCAGCTTTTTGCCTGATTTCTACCTTCTTAGATCCTTTAACGGATTTCATGTCAATCACTTGGTCTCCAAATGTCATTTCACCATGATCAGCTTTTTCAAGGAAATTAATAGACCGTAGCAAGGTTGACTTCCCTGAGCCTGAAGGTCCTATAATGACAACAATTTCACCTTGCTTGACATTAAAATCAATGCCTCTTAATACCGCTGTTGTCCCAAAAGATTTTTTCAGGCCTTTTATTTTCAGCATTATACCCTTCCTCCTCTGCTTAAGGACCACTCAAGGCGACTGCTCAATTTCGTTAGAATCAGTGTAATCAGCCAATATAGAATCCCAACCGCTAAAAATGTTTCTAGAAAACGATAAGACGCCGCTGCCTTCATTTTAGAAAGTCCCATAATGTCATGAAGGCCAATCATAAATGTAATAGCTGTACCTTGAATAAGACTTACAAAAGTATTTCCAAGTGCTGGTACAGCAACTTTAAAGGCTTGCGGAAGCACAATGCGCTCCATTGCTTTTACAGGCGTCATACCAACAGATAGCGCCGCCTCCAACTGACCAGAGTCTACAGCATCAATAGCCGCACGTATGACTTCGCTTATATAGGCGCTGGCATTAATAGACATAACAATGATAGAGGCTTGAAATGCACTTAGCTCTCCAAGCTTTACAAACATCTGCGGTAGTCCAAAAAAGAAAATAAAGAGCTGCACCATTAGAGGTGTCCCTCTAAAAAATGATACATAGGCATCTAATACTCTGTTTAAAACTTTTAAATTCAGCTTCCTAAGCAGTGCGATAACTGTTCCAACGCCTAGACCTATGCCCATTGCACTGCCGCCTACAATAAGTGTCGTCGGCAGTGCTATTAATATCTCAGGAATCACACTGATAAAATACTGCGTGTCAAATCCTTTCATAGATTACTCCTCTGTTATATCTACACTGAACCATTTCTGAGAAATGTCTGAAAGTGTGCCGTCTTCATGCATCTCTTCAAGCGCAAGATTTACAGACTGAATCAGTTCGGTGTTTTCATCTGATTTTACAAACGGGAAGGCGTTGTGCATCTCTTCAACAGGTTTTCCGCCTAGTTTAAGGTCAAGACCAGACTCTTCAATTGCAATAACTGCAGCCAGCTTGTCATTGAGCACCGCATCAATTCTACCCAGTGTTACGTCTTGAAGGGATGCCTGATAGCTTCCATAAGTGACCACTTCAATTTCATCATTTACATCAAATGTCTTAACCATTTCCTCATAGTTTGATCCCAGGCTCACACCAACACTTTTGCCTTTTAGCGTTTCTAGGTCTACAATGTCTGCATCGTCTGCACGCACAACAAGCTGTGCCCCATAAAAGACATAAGGATCAGAGAAGTCATACTTTTCAAGGCGCTTTTCGTTGACTGTAATCTGATTGGCAATTGTCGTTATCTTATCTGTGTCTAGCAGACCAAATAGGCCGCTGAAATCAGCTGTCTTAAAGGCAACGTCTCGGTCAATGCGTTTTCCGATTTCATTCCAAACATCGACTTCAAAGCCTGTTAATTCATTGTTTGCATCCATAAATGTATAGGGTTTATAACCACCACTCATGCCCACAATAATCTCTTTCTCTTCTTGAACAGGTGCTTCACTTGCTGGTAGGTTTGCACTTTCTGTACTTTGTGACGCTTCAACCGCTGTTTCATTATTATAAAATACCGTTAAACCTGCTACCGCAATAATAGCCAGGGCTATAATCATTATCTTTTTCATCATTTCCTCCAAGTGTATTTGCAATATTTGTCTTACACATTTTCATCAAGTGCTTTAACTTATATCATTGTCGTGATGGCGTTTAGCATTGGCCACTGCATAAACCCCTTTTCTGCGCATAAAAAAAGAAGAAGGTGTTAAACCTTCTTCCTAGATCATCGTAATGATTCAATTCATAAAATGAATTTTAGGCTAAAGTTTTTCCACACATGCAAAATAGTTGTAGTTTTTAAAATGACTACAACAACAACATGTGCTATTTTTGACAAAAGGGGTGCTCATATTTGAAATCAGTATTTTCTTTGCTTGTTTAAAAGTTAAATTTCTCATGAATGCGCCTCCTTTTCTACTACTCGATAATATCATAGTAGTATACTCGGATATAAAAATCAAGCTTTTTTATATCTTCATAAATTTTATCAGTTGACTATGCACAGTATCATACATTTTATTATGTCCAGATACGCTTGGATGAACGCCGTCTTCAAGGAAATCTTCCCTGACCAGATTGCTTGCCATATCAATATATTTATATTCATGCTCATTACAAAAATGTACAAGGGCTTCTCTGTAAGCATCGACTTCAGCCTGATCACTATAGGCACGCGTCGGCACGCCAATGATAAAATCGATACCATGAAATTTAGCCTGATGTACCATCGCGTATATATTGGCTAGTGTGTCTGCCGTGCGCACTTTTAAGTAGACATCATTTGTTCCGCCCATAATAAAAACATGGGTGGGCTTTCTTGAAATAACATCATGCGTAAACCGGGCTAGCATTCCAGCTGTAGTATCTCCAGATATACCTGCATTATATACAGCTATTTCAGCGCTGCTGCGCAGCTTATTACACCAAGCTTCCTTAAGTTCAATTCCATACCCCTGCGTTAAACTGTCTCCTAAGCAAACTAATTGCATAATACGACCTCCATCATTCATCTGTTCATGCTTTGTTATAGACGACCACTTGATTTCTCCCACCATCTTTTGCCCGATAAAGCGCAATGTCAGAGCGGCGTATCATTTCATCAAAACTCTCAAGCTCCCTAGAAAAATATGTCAGCCCAATACTGATTGTAATTTTGACATGCTTGCCATCTTGAAGTATAAATACTGCATTTTCCACAAAAGCCCTAAGCCTTTCAGCCACTTGATTAGCCTGAATAGCATCGATTTCTTGAAGTATAACAGCAAACTCTTCCCCGCCAAAACGCGTGAGGATATCTCCTTTACTTATATTATCTAAAACCAGCCTTGTCAGGCTCTTTAATATTTCATCACCTGCAGGATGACCATACGTATCATTGACCTTTTTAAAATGATCAATATCGAATATAAGAAGTGCAAACTGGTGCTTGGCTCCATGACTGAATATTTTGCTGCCTGTTTCAAAGAGGACACGCCTATTGCCCACTTCAGTGAGCTCGTCTGTATTGGCCCGCTTTCTCAGCTTGGCATGCAACATTTCTAGGTCGTTCAGGAAAAAACTGTACACATAGAGTATGACCCCTATGGTAATTAAAATACAGCTGGCCCGCATCCAGACCAAATACCGGTCAGCAATAATCATTCTTGGCGCCACGATGAGAACTTCCGATAGTACAAGGAAAACACTAGAACATAGTGTGGTTGCAATAATCGCCCATTTTTCTCTTTGCACTTTAAAATCAAAAAGCACAAATACTGCTGGGGTAAATGTGAAGAAAAAATAGTTCATGCCGCTTTCTCGATTGAGCAGCAGCATAGAAACGACCGCTGTCTGAAGCATAAGTATGATAATAAGAATCACTTTACCTTCAAAATAACGTTGCTTGCTTAGCCGCTCCAATACGAAAAGAAAAGAGACGGTCACTATAACTGCCTCTGAACTCATGCCTTTATCATCTAGCAAAATATAATATATGGGGGCATAAAACGCCATAATCGCCATTGAAAGTGACGTAATTAAATAAGTCGCTTTAATATCAATTGGCAAATTATCGCTATAACCCCATCGCTTTAAGACTCTACCCAAATCAACCTCCAATAACATACCTTTTATATCTTTATTCTATTTTACACTATGATCTTCCTCCATATACCTTAAAAGTCAACATTATATCTTATCTGAATCAGAATACATTTTCCGGGCATCAACCGTCCGGCGGTTAACTAAATGTCTTACGTCCCACTAATATCTAAGACTTCAGCACCCGGTGGATAGTTGATATCTTCTTCATTAACCGCCCCAAAGGTTAGGTCTTTAAAATAAAAGCTACTCTGATAATCGTTGCTTTTGGCCTCCATTTTTATAATAATATGATGCTCTTTCCAAACATAATATGTGGCTTCAAATCCCGGTGCTGTATTTTCAAACACAAGTACATCTTTGCCATCGAAGACATCCTCACCACGGTACATCACCTCGTCAAAGGTAGCAGGGTCAAGCTCTTCTACAAATGTAAATGGATTCGGCATATACATGGTTTCCATTATCGGTGTAATAACCACTTGATTGGTTTGCTCAGTGTAAACCCCCATGGTTCCATTCATATGATTGTAATAGGTAATGGTTCCCTGCGCCTGCGCTTTCATGCTGTTTCCAATGACCCAAATTTTCATATTGCTTGCTGGAAGACCAGAATGTTCCATTACAAGCTCATAATAATAGTTGTCATAGACTGATGGGTTTTCAATCGACATGCCAAAGTCATAGCCCATCGCTTCAGCAGGTTCACGCATGTACCCAATTGGATCAGCGCTGACATCACCATCGACATAAATGGTCTGATTCGCATTGCCTGTCGTCAGGACATACCCCGCTTCTAGTGAACCCGCATCAACTTCTATAGAGTTGTTCCCTGATTGTGCACTCACTGAATAGCCACCGTTTTGATCTGTTTCAGCTGATGTTGAGCCACTATTCATTTTCACTTGAGCTATTCCAGGCTCATCCGCATCAACACTGCCATTCCCATTTTTGTCTTCAAATACAATGCCCAATATATGACCGTTACGCGCCTCTTGAATATCTTCAGACTGTCCAGTATCATCAGACGTAGTACCTCCACTTGTATCAGACATTTCTTCACCATTTGAACATCCTGTAACCAGTATGATTATGACACATAAAATGAGAATGAATAGCCCTCTGTTTAGGTTCTTAAACTGACCGTTCATACTTCTTCCTCCTTAATTTCATCCACAGCCAAATACCATACGTATATTAATTTATACCTCTTTTTCTTATACATGCTTCAACTTTCGAGGTATACAGGTCATATTTGGTTCTTATGCCTTAGTCCACTAGCCCATTTTGTTCATTCAGTCATTTGAACTTTTGTTTATTATTCGGAAAGCGTTTTTCCAAATTTTCGCATTATGATATGTGAAAAACATGTTATAATTACTTTTAATTACTCATAATATTTCTTTCGTATCCCTACACATCAGCCTGCAATAGACTGAAAGGATGGATCTCATGTCTAATTTCCTATATATTTTTACCAACATCATTCTCCCCATCTTCATTATGGTTGGAATGGGCGCTTTGATGCAAAAGAAGTTTTCACTCCATATTGCATCTTTTTCAAAAGTACAGATTTATGTGCTCTTGCCATCTATGGTGTTTCTAAATTTATATACAAGTACACTCAGTAAGTCTTTAATCTCTACCATTGTTATTTATACGGTTGCTTTATTCTTCATACTGACCTTTCTCGGTACAGGTGTTGCACGCGTTCTCAAGATGTCACGCGTTCGTGAAAAGTCCTTCATCAATTCCATCACTCTTAGAAATACCGGTAACTTCGGCATACCACTTGTTGCTCTCATTTTTGTCGGTACTTCTGGTACCTATGCCATGTCAGTACATATGATTGCCATGGCGACTTCTTCAGTGCTGATGTACACATTTGGGCTTTACAATGCAAGCAGTGGTAAATACACGGTTAAACAAGCTTTACAAAGTGTTTTTAAAATACCAACCATCTATATGATGCTGCTGGCTGGCCTGTTTAAACTGCTCCATGTTCAAGTGCCAGATACACTTTTAGAACCCATAAGCTATTTCTCTGGAGCCGTTGTCCCAATGGCACTTTTTACACTGGGGGCACAGCTCTCGCAAACAAAGTTTGAATTTGGAGATACAACGGTTTATCTTGGCAACACGGTTCGCCTAATTATTTCGCCAATCATTGCTTACTTTATGGGTGTGCTCATGCACCTTGATCCAGTTGCAGCTCAGGTGCTTGTCATTGGCGCTGCTACACCAACTGCAGTAAACAGCCTTTTAATGGCCATCGAGTTTGACGGAGACGCTGACTATGCATCGCAAACCATCTTCCTGTCTACTTTGCTAAGTGCCGTCACAGTGTCTATACTTATTTTTATTATGAATCCATAGTGTATGTTACCTCAAATATAAGTTAAAAACACAAGGGCCTATTCCGTTAATTGTAGTAACGGAACAGGCCCTTTAAATATACTCAGCGTTAATATTCATACGTCATTTTTGTTTGGGTACAGTTATATCGCCCATTTACTATGTGACTTAGACGCATATAATCGTGTCTACTCACCATAGTAAATCATTCTATTGTAGCAATGTTTGAACCCAAGTTTTTCGTAAAGCTTCTTAGCGCCCTTGTTGTCAAGGTCAACATGCAAGGACAAACTCCCCTCAGACAAATCAAGCGCTCTTTGAATCAGTTCCGTGGCAACGCCGCGTCCCTTACTTGTCTTATCAGTACCAACATAGGCTAAGTGATATTTCGGATGGAAATGGTCATATCCCATATTCACCACAACACAAATACCTTCGTACTCATCATTGCGTGAGGCAAGCAGTATAAAGCCTTTTTCCATAGCATTTTTAACCGCTTCTTCAGTCTCTAGAACAGAATCTGAATACTGAGCGAGCCATGTTCTTGTATAGTCAATAAGCTTCTCTTTTGTTAGTTCATCATCATAATCATTGATATTCTCAACTTTCACTGCACTCTTAGCTTCATTTAAGATGATGACATGACGTCCTTTTTTTAGTTTTCCACTTTGAGCCAGCTTGTAAAAAGCTGCAAAAGGATAGGCTTCATGGCTCCTAATTTTAATCTGCTCAACCTTTCGAAGCAGCTTAGCTGATTCTTTTAACAGCTCATCATCAACGGGTTGAATGGTTCCATTTGTCTCTTCAACCGCTTTAAGGGATTCCTCAAGAAGATGTTTGTCGATGTTAGTCTGCTCAGCTGTCCAAGCGTCTTCAGTGTGTTCATTATATGACTTTTCTGAAATTGAGCTCGTCTTTTTGTAATTTTCAAAAACCTTGTTTACATGTTCCCAAGTTCCGCAAACAACACGCGGATAATGTTCAATTTTCCCGTCAATCCAGCTTCTAAGCATTGAACTGTAAATGCTCGTCAGT
Organism: uncultured Acidaminobacter sp.; assembly: GCA_963676345.2. Lineage (GTDB taxonomy): Bacteria > Bacillota > Clostridia > Peptostreptococcales > Acidaminobacteraceae. The sequence continues at coordinate 274,999 of CAXXTS010000005.1, read as the reverse complement.
GTATACCCATACCCCAGCTGAATGAAAATGTTATCTATACGGTAGTCCATTTTACGCAGAATTTCACCCGCCATCACTTCAAGTGCAGTCAAGCTCAAATGGGTACTTGTATATCCCTCGACAGCAAGGTATGCATTTTCTTCTAATGCATGTTCTCTAAGGATCGTGTTTCTATTTGTACCCGCTCCTCGACTCATACGAATGAGTTCTGACTTTTCAAATTTTCTGCTCTTCCATTTCTCATTGCTAAAAACAGGTACGCGTACACCAACTTCTTCTATTTCAGCAAAATACTTAACTGATTTTATATAACTATAAGACCCATCGACAATTATGATGTTCTGACCATGGGCTTTTGCATCCTTCACAAGTACTTCAGCAATACGGTCATGTTTATGTCCGCTTGGGTTTGCACCTTCCAGCTTGATATATATTTCGCCTACCTGAAGTATTTTTTCCAATTTTCTTGCTCTCATTAAAGGGGTTCTTCCACTTTTTTGCATAGCATTCCTCCTGTTCAATCCTCTTATCATCCATATGCCGGCCGATACTACATTGCCGGAATTTTATTGCTTAGAATATGCACTCATAAACAATAAAAAAAGCACTCTAACTCTATTTATCATAGAGTTAGAGTGCCTAAGTTTCGTCGTTAGACTCACAATACGCCATCTTCGATAGCATAGCGCATTTCCGACTTCACTGTCGAACCTGCGCAGACCCCAGTTCTAGGGTTCAGATTTTTCAGTCATAATTTCGCTTGAAATCGGAGGCCTTATCTAGGTCTGAACAAACATACCTATACTTGTACCTCCAGTTACTTTTACAACCTACTTCATCTTATTAAATTAAGTGATTTTCAATAGTTCCAAAATTAATTATATCACATTTTAAAGAAACACTCAAATTATACGGTATAATCACATATCTCTTTTAAGCTTCAACACTTCTATTGGTGCAGGTTTTGCATAATAATACCCTTGCACGATATCAATGTCCAGAGCCTGTATTGCCTCAAGCTGTGACTTGGTTTCAACACCCTCTACAACAATGCGCATATCGTATATTTTAAAAAGTTCAGCCGTTTTTTGAATGGTGCTAAATGTCTTTGTGTTTTCAATGTCTTCAATAAAAGCTTTATCAAATTTGATTTCATCGATATCCAGCCTGGAAAATCTGAACAAAGACGAAAATCCGTGTCCAAAATCATCAAGAGAAAGACCATACCCCAGTTGCTTTAAGCTTAGTAGTGTCTGGTTAACCTTGTCCATATCATTAAATAGACTTGTTTCAGTAATTTCAAATACAATCCATTTGGGGTCAATACTATAATGGCTGGCGCGTTCTTTAACAAAATCTACAAAAGTGAAGTTTACCAGCTGGTCTGCAGAAAGATTTATGGATACACGCTTATCTTTAAAAAGCGTTTGTGATGTGTAATCAGAAAACACCTGATCAATTACGATACGTGTTATAGGGGTCATTAAGCCTTTAGATTCAGCCAAGGGAATAAACAGACCCGGGGGAATATAAGCCCCATTTTCTTGCCACCGAATTAGGGCTTCATAGGACGCCACTTGGTCAAGATGCATATCCATTTGAGGCTGATAGTGTACTTCAAAGCAATTCTCAATAATGGCCTTCTTCAAGCGAATTTCAAGTTCCATAGCCTTATTGTGCTGTTCATAATCGCTCAGCGCATATTCGTAGTAAGCCTCATCGGTCCCCTTTGCAATAGATGATGCAATTTCAAGTGCTGTCAGTATCTCCGATGTGGTCTGGGTTTTTACCATTTCGTCACAAATAGAAAACCCAGTATAGGCCTGAAGGGTAATGCCATGAAAGGTCGTAGACTCCAGTTTCTTATAAATGTTCTCTATCATTTCTACTACAAACGAATGCTTGTCTGTTGGAAAAATCATTAAAAACTTATCTGAGTAGTATCTATATACACTCACATTTTCAGAATTTAAGTAGACAAGTGTGTTTGCAAGATCCTTAAGAATCAGATCACCTCGGTCAAAGCCAAGCAACTTATTGTAATTCATAAAACCATATATATTAAACAATCCTACATAAACAGGTTTACTGATGCTATCTAAATCCCGCTCAAAAGCACTTCTGTTTGGAATACCTGTCAACTCATCATATAGAGCCATTCTATTTATTTTTTCATCTTTTGTATGTATGATAAAGTCTCGATTTTCAATATGTCTGATGTTTTCATCTATCTTTTCTATAAAATACATGGTAAAAAAAACAAAGAAACCGAACATGAGAAAACTCATCAGAGAAAGGCTGAAAACATTAAAATATGTTTCCATATAATTGCCTGAGAGGGTTGTACTGAGTAGTAAACCCATCCATCCAAATAATAAATAGTAAACGCCTGGATTCTTCTGGAGCTGCTTATTTTTATAAGCATTGAGCACAAATTTAAAAATAACCACACTCAGTCCCGCAAGTGTAAAAAAATACATTAAATTATAGCTTTTTGTCGGAATTATTAACGCAAATACAATCAATGTAAAGGGCAACACCATCCGTGCGTCCTTACGCCGCCTAAAATGACCGCGTTTTGCAAATGCAACCCCTGCAATAATAAAGACAGTTCCTAGGATAGTAAGCGCAGTCCAAATACTGATTTGGGGAATGGATTCATCCACTAGAATAGACTCACTGAGCACCCCTTTTAAAAGGGCCATAGCAGAGGCGGCAGTTACAGAAAATGACACATACATCATTTTTTCCATGAACTTGCGGGTATTCACGCGTGGTGAATGATCAATAACCTGTATAAATTTCAGTGATTGAATCAAGTATAAGGTAATTGATAGTAGCACAGCTGTTAGCAATATGAATAAAAAGTCCCCAAACACAATAACCTCCAAGATTATTACTGCAACTAAATTCTTATATTCCCCAATGAAATAGACTAAAAGTCCCACAAACCCACTATATATTAATACCATAAATTAAGCTTTATTGGAAGTAAAAGCCACTTATAAAGCATGTTATTTTCACTTACATGTTTTTCGATTTAGAATTCCTTATTCTATATGCAATTACAATTAATATAACCAATATACACAATTCTAAGCGCTTCATTGCAAGAATCGTAAAATTTTTAACTTTTTCAAAAAAACTAAAATAGGACGGAAGAATCCGCCCTATTTTAGTTGAAATTATTGTGCAGGAACTTATACCTAACCCCCTAAATATGCTTTCTTAATGCTGTCATCTTCCAGCAGTTCATTGGCATATCCAGATTGAATGATTTTTCCCGTTTCAAGAACATAAGCACGGTCAGCTACTTGGAGCGCTTGATTGGCATTTTGCTCAACAAGTAAAATGGTCGTACCTGTCTCCTTTATCGTCTCGACGATATTAAAGATTTCTTGAACCAGAAGCGGTGCAAGTCCCATAGAGGGCTCATCCATCAAAAGCAGCTTTGGCCTGCTCATTAAAGCACGACCAATAGCCAGCATTTGTTGTTCTCCACCGCTGAGTGTGCCAGCGGCCTGAGACATACGCTCTTTTAACCTTGGAAAGTACTTAAAGACCATTTCCAAGTCTTTCTGTATTTCTTCTTTATCATTACGGATGAATGCACCCATTTGTAAGTTTTCTTCAACAGACATTTTGGAAAAGACACGTCTGCCTTCAGGCACATGGGCCATACCGGCATAAACCATATCATGTGGCGCAATTTTACTCAGTGGCTTGCCATCGAATGAAATCGAACCGTCTGTAGGATCCATAAGCTTTGATATTGTCTTTAAAATAGTTGTCTTACCCGCGCCGTTTGCACCGATCAGTGTTACAACCTCGCCCTTTTTCACTTCAAAACTCAGGCCCTTAATAGCATGGATGTTGCCATAGTGTACATTTATATTATCTACTTTTAGCACGTCTTCACCTACTCCCCTAAATAAACCCGGATAACATCTGGATTATTGCGTGTTTCTTCAGGATTCCCCTTCGCAATGATTTTCCCATAATCCAGTACCACAATACGCTCACATACATTCATAACCAGATTCATATCATGTTCGATCAGCAGTATTGCTATTTCAAACTTATCTCTAATAAATCGGATGGTTTCCATAAGCTCATGTGTTTCCTGCGGGTTCATACCTGCTGCCGGCTCATCAAGCATCAGTATTTTAGGCTGAGTTGCGAGCGCACGTGCTATTTCCAGCTTTCTCTGCTTACCATATGGAAGATTTTTCGCGAGTGTGTCAGCATATTCTTCCATATCAAAGATACCTAAGAAATCAAGACATTCCTTATGTGCTTTTTCTTCCTCGGTCCAGAACTTGGGAAGACGAAGCAGACTGGTCACTGTCCCGTAGTTCAGTTCGTTATGATAAGCAATCTTAATATTATCAAGTACAGTTAAATCTTTAAAAAGTCTGATATTCTGAAAAGTTCTTGCTGCACCGGCTTTAACTATCTGATAAGGCTTTTTACCTACCACACTGGTGCCGTCAATCTTAATATCCCCTTCAGTAGGTATATAAACACCTGTGAGCATGTTAAAAACGGTTGTTTTACCTGCACCGTTTGGACCAATCAGTCCAACGAGTTCGTGCGAGTCAATACTCAAATTAAAGTTATCGACAGCCCGCAGGCCACCAAACTGCATACATATATTATTTGCTTCTAGTAATGCCATACTATACCCCCTAACTCATTTCCCTTGCTTCCATCTCGCGAGCGACACCCTTTTTCTTTTTGGAGCCAAAACGGTCCACTAAAGCATCCATCGAAAATTCTCTTGTTCCGAATAGGCCCTCTGGTCTGAAAATCATCATCACAACAAGTAGGAAGGAATAAAGAAGGAGTCTGTAGTCGGCAAAACTTCTAAGTGCTTCTGGCATGATTGTCAGAACAATAGCAGCTACAATAGAACCTGTTAAACTGCCCATGCCACCGAGTACAACTATTACAAGTATTTCAACCGAACGCATGAAGTTAAATGTGTTCGGATCAAGGAATGCAAGATAGTTTGCATACAGTCCGCCGCCAATCCCAGCAAGACCCGCCGCAAATGCAAATCCCATAACCTTGAAATGTGTCGTCTTAATACCAACTGCTTCTGCAGCGATTTCATCTTCTCTAATAGAAAGAATTGCACGACCCTGTCTGGAATTTGTTAAACGATACAATATAAGAACCACTAGCACTGCTATCCAAAATACTGAATCGAAACGAACGATTTTAGGTATGCCGGTAAGTCCCTGAGCACCACCTGTCAGATCCCCCATGTTATTAATAACAACACGAATAACTTCACCAAAACCAAGCGTAATAATAGCCAGATAGTCCCCTCTTAGACGCAGTGCTGGAATACCTATAATCACACCCACAATTGATGCTACGATTGCCGCTGCAATCAGCGATATGAGCAGCATTGCTATCTGGGGCATATCAGGCACATGGGCCTTGATTGCAATTGAAGTAATTGCGGATGCATACGCCCCAACAGCCATAAATCCAGCATGTCCCAGCGTCAGCTGACCCAGAAAGCCTGTTGCAAGATTCAGGCTCGTTGCTAGAATAACGTTTATCAAGATGAATATAATAATCCCCTGGTGATATCTTGTAATGACCCCAGCGCCCATCAGAACCTTTAAGAGTACAAATACAAGGGCAACCGCCAAGAAGTTCAGTAAGAATTTCTTTAATGATTTTTTATTAGACATATCCCTTACACCTTCTCCTTCTCATTCTTTCCTAAAATGCCAGTAGGTTTAAAGAGAAGCACTACAATCAACAGGCCAAATACAATTGCATCAGACCACTGGCTTGAAATATAGGCTCTTGTAAAAGTTTCTACCATACCAATAGTAAATCCACCAAAAACCGCACCAGGAATCAGTCCAATACCGCCAAGTACCGCGGCAACAAAAGCTTTAAGACCAGGCATGATACCCATTGTAGGATAAACCTGTGTATACGTGATTCCATAAAGCACACCTGCAAGCGCACCCAGTGCAGAACCAATCGCAAAGGTAAGTGAAATCGTCTTGTTAACATTGATTCCCATAAGCACTGCAGCGTCTTTATCTTCTGAAACTGCGCGCATTGCCTTACCAGGTTTTGTCTTCTTAATAAAAATTTCAAGTAATATCATGAATACAACCGATAGAGCCAGTGTTGCCAGTGTAACCGTTCCTATTTGAATAGGCCCTATTGCTATCGGTCTTTTTTCTATGAGCTCTGGCATGATTTTAGGGTCTGCCTTAAAAATAACCTGAGCCAGATTCTGAAGAAATAAACTCACACCAATTGCAGTAATCAGTGCAGAAATTCTCGGTGCCTTTCTAAGCGGTTTATAGGCTATGCGTTCAATACCGATGCCCATTACCGCGGCTAAAACCATCGACAGTAAAACGACTGCCGGAAAAGGCAATCCTGTGGAAATCGCAATTAGAAATGCAAAATATGCTCCAGCCATCATCAACTCGCCATGTGCAAAGTTAATCAGTTTAATGATGCCGTAAACCATGGTATATCCTAATGCAATAAGTGCGTATATACTTCCCACCGAAAGGCCATTGATCATTTGCTGTAAAAATAATGCCAAATGGATATCCTCCTTACTTAAATCTGAGTCGCTCATGCAAGGCACTCGTGAAGCGTGACCATTTTTATGGTTACTACAAATCACGCACATGACTTGGCTGACTCAGGTTTGCTGAAAAACTCAAATTATTCAATAGAATGCCCCGAAAGGTCCGCACACAGATGCGCTTTATTCTTAGCCCAACACTGGACTTGCATCATGTGAAGTTCAGACACTACTCGGAGCGACTTCTGATAAACATTTTCATATTCTTTTCAAAAAGAAATGAAAAGTGACCAGGACTCAACCCGGTCACTTTAATCAACGATTATCTAGTTACCGGCAACTTTTGCTGCAAGAACGTGTTCGCCATCAACAATCTGAATAATTGAGATGCTCTTAATTGGATCGCCATTTTCATCAAATGTAACATGACCCGTTACGCCATCTTTATCTGTCTCTGCCAGTGCAGTAATGATTGCTTCTGAATCAGTAGAAGCTGCTTTTTCAATCGCGCCCTTCATGATGTAAGTTGAATCATAAGCAAGTGCTGCCAGTGCGTTTGGTGAAGATTCATATGCAGATTCATATGCGCTGATGAAGTCCTGAACAACTGCTGCTTCATCTGTTTTAGCATAGTGGTTTGCAAAGTAGTGGCCTTCTGCAACTTCCGCATAGTCGCCTTCAATACCGTCCCATCCGTCACCACCTATTGCTACGACATCAAGACCAAGCTCTTTTACCTGAGATAAGATCACACCAACTTTTGCAATGTAGTCAGGTAGGAAGATTACATCTGGATCTTCAGCTGCAATCTTTGTAAGGATAGCGCGGAAGTCCGCATCATTCTTCGTATAACCTTCATAGCTTGTTACAGTTCCAATAGAACCAAATTTTTCATTAAATGCGATTGCAAGACCTTCTGAGTATGGGTCTTCAATATTGTAAAGTACTGCTGCCTTAGTAGCCCCCAGTTCTTCAGATGCAAATACTGCTGCTGTTGCACCTTGGTAAGGGTCTGTATAGCAAGCTCTAAAGATGTTGCTTGCATCAAGTGTTACTTCCCCATTTGTAGCTGTAGGTGAAAGTACTGGCATGTTGTCTTCCTTAGCAATTTCTTTAATAGAAAGTGTTGTACCACTGAATGTACCACCAATCAGACCAACAATTTTATCTTGGTCACGAAGACGGTTGTATGCATTGACTGCTTCTGTTTTGTCCCCTTTTGAGTCATATGCAATGATTTCTACATTTTTGCCGTCGATACCACCAGCTGCATTGATCTCGTCAGCTGCTAGCTTTGCTGCATTGGCAACTGCTGTACCATACATACTGTAGTCGCCTGTAAGTGGACCAATTACGCCCAGCTTAATTGTTTCCGGTTCGTCAGATCCTCCTGCGCAACCGCTGAGCACTGAAGTAAGTAGTAACATCAGTACTAATAATAGTGCTAATTTCTTAGATTTCATAGGTATTGCCCCCTTCAAGTTTAGTTGTTTTTGCCCACGCGCATCGACCGTTTCTATATGTATTTAAATTCAGCCAATTGCAACTTTTAGACAAATACATTTTAAATTTGTTAAAATTCTATGACAATTTAGTAAATTAATCAATTCAATTTTCAGAAAAGTCAAACGTTTTCCTAAAACAAGAAACGTTTTCCTGTATATACAACATAAAACCGAGCACTTCTCGCGTGCCAGTGTTGGCAATTCTTTTGCCATATTATTTTACACGTTCAACTCATTGTTGAAGTTCATTAACAATACGGTACCGTTTTCCCAACTTGCCGATTTTATGAAATATTCCCCTTTGTATCTTTCATTTTTTTGAATTCTGGTGCATTATGTTTAGTTAATGTTTATTCATGCATTAAATTGCACGATTTCTTCTTCTTTTCAAAAAAAATAGGACTGATGAACTGTACATGAAAGTACAGCACATCAGTCCTATTTGCTTTTAAAACTTTTCTTCTTTAAGTACTTTAAATACTGCTAAATTTGCAACTATAATGTCTTAGGCAACCTTGTCTTCTTTATCAACATATAAGTCAAAAAACTCCTTCGTAAGACGAATAACATCCTTACGCATAACAACGATGACAACCAAGTTAATTGCAACAGTAATAGCCATGAAGGTGTCAAGAAGTCCCCAAATGAGTTGCAGACCACCAATCGAACCCAATACGACAATTAATATGTAAGCATATCTGAAAGGTTTTACAATTTTGTTTCCAAACACATACTGCCCACCTGTTTCTGCGTAAAAACCCGCAAGCAAAATTGTAGTATATGCAAAGAAGAGTGTAGAGACCGTCACAATCAAATCCCCCGGACCCGGCAAGCCGTTGTTAAATGCAAGTGCAGTCAAGCGCGCTCCAGCTTCACCACTGTCTATTGCACCGGTCACAAGAATAACAAGTCCAGTCATTGTACATACAATAATCGTATCTACGAAAACTTCGAAAATGCCCCAAAGTCCTTGACGCGATGGGTGATCTGTCGCTGCAGTAGCATGGGCTATAGGCGAAGTCCCCATACCCGCTTCATTGGAGTATACCCCTCTTGAAAATCCATGACGGATTGCAAGGGCAAACGTTGAACCAGCAAAACCGCCGACTGGCGCCATGCCGGTAAACGCACTTTCAAAAATTGTCCCAAACGCTTTTGGAATAGCACCTGCATGTGTCACAAGAATAATAAGCGAAGCAATAACATAAAGCACCGCCATAGTCGGAACAACCTTTTCAGCCACTTTACCAATACGCGTAATACCACCCAGCATGACAATTGCAACCAGCAGTGCTATAACCAGTCCTGCTGTCAAATGGTCTACTGCAAAAGATAAGTTCAAGACTTCTGCTATGGAATTGGACTGAACCGCCCCACTGATCGAAAACTGCATAAATAGAAGGAAACTCCAAAGCATGGCCAACCACTTCCACTGTTTTCCAAGGCCACCGGTTACCATGTACATAAAGCCGCCCCGGTAGACACCTGTTTCTGGATCTTTCTCTCTATAATGAATCCCCAAAACGATTTCTGCATATTTTGCTACTGCTGCAAAAACCGCTACAACCCACATCCAAAAAAGTGCCCCTGCACCGCCGAGACCAACCGCTAGACCAACACCTGCAATGTTTCCAGTACCTAGTGTTCCTGCAAGCGCTGATGAAACCGCTTGAAACGGTGTTAAATTGCCTTCGCCTTTGGTTTCCCGATCAAATATTTTACCAAAGGTATTTTTCATTATGAACCCAAAACGCCTAAATTGAAAAAATTCTAGACTCACTGAATAAATTACTGAAGTACCAATTATAATAGCAACGAGCGGCCAACCCCACATCCAGCCTGTAATTTTCATAAGTATTTCCATTAACTGCTCCCCCCTTAAAGACGTTTATGGATCATTCCCCCAAAAAATCAATGACACTTTGAACATGCATCTGAGCGCCAATTAACAAGGCGTCCTCATCAATATCAAATTTAGGGTGATGATGTGGATAGTCTGTTCCTTTTTCCTTGTTTGCGATTCCGACGAAGTAAAATGCACCCGGCACACGCTTTGTGAACTCAGCGTAATCTTCACCAAGCATAACGCGCACATTTTCTTCCTGAATTTGATCTGCACCAATGACTTTCTTCGCTGCAGATTTGACCAAGTCTACCATCTTTTCATCATTGCTGAGCAAGCTATTGCCACACTTGAACTCGAGTGTGTATTTTGTTTTATGCAATGTGCAAATGGTCTTAATCAACTCTTCAAAGCGCGACTGAACGGCCTCTGTTTTATCGTGAAGACATCGGAGCGAGCCCTCTACTTCTATCTTCTCAGGAACAATAATTGGAGATGTACCCGCACTAATTTTACAAAATGTAATCACCGTTGGATCTAGGGCGTCCATTTCCTTTGTCTGCATGGTTTGAACCGTATGCATAATGTGTGTCGCACAGCTAATTGGGTCAATGGCTCTGTGAGGCGCACCGCCATGCCCACCCTTTCCATTAATAACCAGCTTAAAATAATAGCTCGATGCCATAATGGGTCCGGATACGATTCCTATTTTCCCCGTTTCTATGGGTGACCACAGATGAATTCCCAGCGCAGCATCCACTTTCGGGTTATCTAAAACACCTTCACCAATCATAATTTCAGCCCCTGCATCTTCCTCGTTGGGTTGAAACACAAATTTGATATTCCCTGAGAGTTGATCTTTCTTTTTTGATAGAACTTTCGCAGCAACCAACAGCATGGCTAAATGTCCGTCGTGACCGCAGGCATGCATCACTCCACTCTTTTTAGATTTGAATGGCAACACTGTTTCTTCATTAAGAGGCAAAGCATCCATGTCAGAACGCAGCATGATTGTTGGACCAGGTTTATAACCTCTCAGAAGCCCCACAACGCCCGTCTTTGCGATATTGCGTTCAACCTGAAGCCCACACCCTTCCAAGTAGTTCGCAACCTTCTCAGCGGTTCTGTATTCCTCAAACCCCAACTCGGGATTCATATGAAAATCTCGCCTGAGTTCCACAAGTTCTTCTTTGTACATCGACACTTCACACTTAACATCCACCACATTAACCTCCTTGACTCAACCGCACCGAATCCCAACACGCATTTGCAACTGCATCATCTTCTTATGGTCTATATTTTTCAACTGCTTCTAGTATATATGAATAAATTGCGCTATCTTATCATAATATATTGTTTGAATATTGCGACTATTCGCGCTAGAATTGTAGGCTTGGCACCTTAATTAGAGAGATGAATGCAATAAATACTCTGGTATTACCACTCATAACCTTATTATCTTCAACATTACAATGCATTTATATTCCCCATACAGGGCAAAAAACCCCCTCAAAAGGAGTGCTGCCACAAAATGACAAAAGACCACCCCGAGCATAAGGCTGGCTCGGGGCGGTCTTCAACGGGGTATCTATCTCAATAACTGATAGAAAACATACTCATACACCTATACACATATATACTTAAAAGAGTCATTAGTAACTTTCAAACAGCAGCCTACAAATTTCTTCGTCCGATGGGTCAACCGGATTTGTAAGCAAGCACTTGTCTTTACGAATGGTTTCTATAAGAAAGGCCATGTCTGCTTTGAGTTGTTTCATTTCAACTTTCGCACCACGCATCCCGCGTTTGATGCCTATGCTTTCACTGAGCATTTCCACTTTGGAAATCATTACCTTAATTGCACTGACACTTCGGCTATTATCCGTAAAGCCGAGATGTCTTGACACATCTGCCATTTTTCTTACTAACCGGTCATGCTCAACTTGTTCCTTTGCTTCACCCAACAAATTGAAACGCAAGGTATTTGCAAGAAAAATGCTGTTTGCATGCCCATGAGAAATTCGGTACCGGCCACCCACCGCATGTGCGAGTGCATGCCCAATCCCAAGGCCAGCTGAGTTAAAGGCCATACCTGCCATACATGATGCCATATGCATCTGTGTACGTGCATTTAGATCGCCTCCACTTTCAACCGCGCTTTTCAAGTAATCAAAACAAATCCCAAGTGCTTCTTTGGCAAGCATGTCAGTAAATACAGTTGAACCTTTTGACATAAGTGCCTCAAAGGCATGTGTCATAACATCCATTCCCGTTACTGCAGTAATGAATGGCGGAACACTCTTCGTAAAGACCGGGTCCAGTATAGCGACATCCGGCAGCATATCTTCATCTGAAATCGGAATTTTCACATGTGTCTGAGCATTTGTAACCACTGAGTACGATGTAACTTCAGACCCAGTACCACTTGTTGTCGGCACTGCCACAAAGATCGGTTTATGGACCGCATATTGTCCAACCAGCGCCTTTTTTAAGTTGAGGCATGAGTGCATGATCGCCTTAGCTGCATCAATGACTGAGCCGCCACCTACTGCAATAAGGAGGTCCGGTTTCGTTTCTATAATATGCTTCAGGCCTGTTTCAATTTGATCCGTTGTTGGATCGGGCAGAATGTCATCATAGACACGGTAGGTATAGCCTAATGCGTCAAGAATCTCTGTCACCTTGTCGAGGAGTCCCAGATCCCTAACAACCTTATCTGTCGCTATGCAGGCATTGATGGTTCCACTACGCTTGACGCCTTCAAATTCGAGTTGCCTTAGATATTCTCTGGCACCTTCTCCAAAGACAATCTTAGTACGATGATTAAAAACCTCCATAGCTGCTCCTTTCTTACATTAAATGCGGAATGAGTCTATCATTAGGCGATGCAATAACTGAAGCGCATAGGAGTTCACCTGTAGATGAAAGCTCATTTTCGCACGCTTTAATGGCATTCTTTACAGCTGAAATTTCACCCGTAAGAAGTACAAAGCCTTTTCCGCCAAGTCCGCGCGCTATACGCACCTCAATCAAACGAATATTAGAAGCCTTTACAGCTATATCCGCTGCTTGAATGCTCGAGAGCGCAGACATTGTTTCAATAACACCGATATCTTTTATTTTGTCCAGTCCTGCAGCGCCCATTAATGCTGGCAGCACATCTGGATGGATATTTGGAAGCACAATAGCCTCCACTAAGAATAATCCACCTAAATCTCGGCCTGTACGGATTGCAGAATTCACTGCACCTACATCACCTGTTATGAGGACCACATATTTGCCTGGACAAATTGGGGAAGCCATTACGAGTTCAACATGTGCTGCTTTAAGGACTTCGTCTGCGACTTCAATCCCCTTAGCGACACTCTTGAATTCCAACAGACCAATTGATTTTTTCATATAAATCCCTCTCTACATGAGTCCAAGAATAATAAATGCCAGAGAAAAAATTGTAAATGCTGGTGGGTCAATATGCGAATCACAGTAGCTGTTGAATACTCTTTGATAAACCTCACATAAAACAGCTGCAATCGCACCGAATAATGCACCAATAAAGATGTTGCCCGTTGCACTTGCCGCAAGTGCCGCTACTAGAGAAATATGATGTGATGCTGGAATTGGAAGTCCCGCTGTTGCAAACAGAAGAGATGCAGCACTGATACCAAATCCAAGTGTTACAAGACCTGTTGAAACCGTAATTTGTGAAATGACAACACCCAGACCCAGTCCAAATACAACTAAGAATCCAAAGTGCATTTGATCTGGAAAATATACGCGTGTATGGTCATCACATTTACCAATAGGACCTGTTCTACCGATTAGGAATCTTGCAATAAAACCTGAAGTTACAACAGTCATAGCAACCGTATCTGTAGGCAGTGCAAGTACATTTGCATATAGGAAGTTAATCAGGTAACCCAGCCCACCAAATAGACCACCTACAAGAATCGGCTTCATCGAGTTGTATTTTGCCAGCGGTGTTACAATATCGCCACCCGCTTCAAGTTCACCATAACGATGTGCCCAAGCCGCCGCTGCTACACCACCTGCAAATGCGATGTGTGGACCTAAAAAACTGCCAAAAGCAACGCTACCCAGCAGGTCAATTGTTCCACCAGATGCTACAATGGCATTTCCAGCAATTGCGACAAAACCTGTAAAAATAAATGCTGGCAGCGCACCAATTGTCGCACCAAATATCCCCCCGCCAATTGCTGTTATAAGCATAATAATGTCCATATTAATCCCCCTTATCTTGTTATTTCAACATAGTTTTCACAAACAAGTGTTACTTTACCAGCAATACTGGCATGAATATTTGCTCCGAGTGCCTTAGGCGGTATTTCGAATACCAAATCACCAAGTGCAAGAGTTTGTCCTTCAGAAACAAGACACTTTCCAGGTGCCCCTATATGCTGCGAGCTGTACAGGCGTACCGTTTTAGGCATTACAACTTGATCAGTAATGGGTGCAGGTAGGTCATATTTATCAAGCCCCAGTCTGTATACGAGTTTACTCACCGGAAACTCCCGGTAGTCATAGAATGGATTGGCTTCTAGTTCAGCATTCGTATTGCTGTTCTTAACCCCTGCTTCCTTTAACTGTTGCTTTAGAAGCTGGTTTAACTTCCAAGGCTGAAGATTCATGACACATGCAATTTCACAAAGACCGCATTCACAGCACAGGTAGGCTTCGTCTAAGGATGCATTCTTCTCACCTAGCGTTCCATAACTTGCAATGCGCATCAGTTTTGACGGATGCAAATTATGACCAAGTAGATTACGCGGACACATCTCCGTACATAAATTACAGTGACAACACGCCGTCTTTGCCTCTTTAAGCATTTGAGACATGTTTTTTTCCTTTGACTTAATCCAACCAGCATCTTCTGGAAGGACAATATACCCTTTGGACTGTTTTTTTATGTATGTGTCGTTGTCAGCAAGAATTTTCCCCATCATAGGACCGCCATCAATAATTCGATAAGCGTCTGAAGTAACACCCCCACAGGCAGCTAAAAGCATCGATAGCGGCGTTCCAACAGGTACCTTAAATGTTTTAGGCTCTTGAACAGCACCTGCAATCGTCACAAATTTTTCCACCACGGGCTGACCAGATACTGCACGGCCCACATTCAAGAGCGTCTCAACATTTGTTACTACAACACCAACATTAAGCGGAATGCCCCCCTCAGGAACAATACGCCCAGTTGCATTGTAAACGATATACTGTTCATCACCTGCAGGATACACATTTCTAAGCAGCTTGAGTTCAATATTGTCCTCTGGCGTAATCCCTGCTTCTAGCGCTTTTATTGCATTCTTGTATTTCTCTTTCAGGCAAATAATGCCCATTTGAGCCTCTGTAATAGCCATTGCTTTTCTCAGACCGTCAAGAACTTCATCAGCATATTTATACATGAGTTCCTGATCTACCCTGAGAAGGGGTTCACATTCAGCTCCATTTACAAGCAGATATTCAGCCTTGGCATTTAATTTTACATGGGTTGGAAATCCTGCCCCGCCAGCACCGATAACACCTGCATTTTTTACTGCCTCAAGCACAACAACACCTCTTTTCTTATTTGATGTTGAATCCCTCTGCCAACACACATCTTCTCTTTCTTGTAAAGCTGCGCGCTGAGGTCAAACCTTCTCCCGTTGGCCCAGCTATTGTAAAGGTTGTATACCCTTCACCCTGAAAACCGATGCCTGCATAAGAAGGTGCATTTTTTACAAAAATAGTTGTTTGTATACGACGCGCGTATTCAGTGAGTACGTCAATGTTTTTTGAGTGACAAATTGCAGTATGTCTATTACCATGCTCTGCTTTTACACAAAGTGCAATGCCTTCGCTGGCATCTTTAACACGGACTACAGGTAAAATCGGCATCATCAGTTCGTGCTGTACAAAAGGACTTTGGAAAGTTGTCTCTATGACAATGCACTGTGTATCTTCTGGTGCATCAATTCCAATTGCTTTTAGAATAACCGCAGCATCTTTACCGACGAAGTCCCTCGAAGGACCTTTATCTGTTAATACAACACTTTTAAGTTGTTCAATTTTGGCTTCATCTTCTAACAAATAACCACCTGAGCTTTTCATATTGAAAATCAAATAATCAGCTACCGATTCAACAACAAAACATTCTTTTTCTGCAATACAAGGCAGATTGTTGTCAAACGAACACCCATCAATAATCGAGCGTGCTGCTCGTTCAATATCTGCCGTTTCGTCAACAAGCACTGGCGGGTTTCCAGCTCCAGCACCTATGGCCTTTTTGCCTGTGCTCAGCACTGCTTTAACAACACCAGGTCCCCCTGTTGCACAAAGCATATTGATTTTTGGATGGTTCATCATAATGTCTGCTTTTTCCATTGTAGGATTTGTGACCGTAGTCACTAGATTTTGCGGTCCACCCGCTTTAACAATCGCTTGGTTGATCAGCTCCACTGCACGATTTGATGTTCTGTAGGCGCCTGGATGCGGTCCGAAGACAACAGCATTACCAGCAGCAATCATGCCAATTGCATTACAAATAACCGTTTCAGATGGATTTGTAGAAGGTGCAATGGCACCAATAACACCAAATGCAGACATTTCGAGTAGGGTTAAACCATCATCGCCGCTGTAGGCATCTGCCCTTAAGTCTTCTGTACCAGGCGTCTTGTCAATTACAAGTTGATGTTTAAGTTTTTTGTGCTCAATCTTACCCATACCTGTTTCTTTAACACCCAGCTCAGCAATCTCATCAATATTTTCAGAAACTTCACATCTAATAAAATCTATGTACTTTTGTTTTTGAGCCATAGAGCATGTTTTCAGGTGCTTATAGCCCTGATAAGCCGCTTCAACTGCTTCATTCATATCTTCGAATATGCCATTCTTGCCTATTTCTTGGCAATTTGCAGTGGAGGCGCTTTCGCTTTCAAGCTTTGTCATCACACGCTTGGCAATTTGTTCTATTTGTTCCTTGTTCATATATGCCTCCTTACACACCTTCAAGTCCAGCTTGTGCAATAATCACATCTTCTTCAACCGTACCGCCGCTGATCCCAAGACCACCCCACAGTTTACCGTTAATAAAGATCGGTACACCGCCACCGAAAGGTGTTAGTCCATTATTGCTGTGCTCAATTCCATATAGAGCCTGACCTGGCTGCACCAGTTTTCCGATTTCTTCTGTTGTCATTCTTAAAAGAACCGAACTTTTTGCTTTAGACTCAGCAATGTCAAGACTCCCAAGCAGACAATCATCCATTCTTCTAAGCAGTATTGCGTGTCCACCTGTATCTGTCACAACAATTGTAACTGGCACACCTATCTCCTGAGCCTTAAACTGGGCGTGATCTGCTATACATGAAGCCAGATGAAGTCTTTCTCCTCCTGAGAGTTTCTTTCCTACAACACGGACCACTTCCTGAACTTCCAAATCCATTTCGACTTTCCTTCCCAGTTGAAATAGATAATCACTTAGTCGGTTTACAAATTGAAGAAGCGCATCACGCTGCTGCTCTTCACGACACAGTGTTATAACTTCACGTTCAGCACGCCTTGCAACCGTACGCGCCAAATGAACAGAAGCAGACACCGGGTAATCTCCTGGGATAATCCAGTCCGAAAATTTCGGAAGCTGCTGATCCATTTCATCTATCCAGCTTTCAAGTTTACAAGCATCATCTTTATTTATACTGTCGATTATTTTTTCTTTGGCTTCCTGAGTTGCAGCAAGTTCAGCACAAAGGGTAATCAGTCGCTTTTGTATCCACTTAATACGTGCCTTGTCTTCATGGTTTGTAAGGTCTGATCTCACTTTACCAAGGGACGCATTCAGTTCATCAACTGCACCATATGCTGACACTTTGCAGTGATCTTTGGCTACTCGTTCCATACCAAAAAGATCAGTCATGCCTTTGTCTCCGCCTTTTGTATAAACACTCATATCAATCCCCTTGATATTCCCAGGTATCTACAATAGCCACAATGGCCGCATCTACTGTCGATTGCGCCTGATGAATTGCATCCGCCTTACGTGCAGAGCTGCCGGTTGCAACGAGAACCGTTTCCCCGAAACCAGCGCCTACTGTATCGACTGCAACCATCACTTTGCCTTTAGAACCACTTTGCGGATCAATCTGCTTAACAATCAACAGCTTATGGCCGTGCAAATTAATATCTTTAGTTGTTGCTACAACATTTCCACGCACTTCAGCAAGTAACATACATGCCTCCTATCTGACGATGGTGATGCCGTTTTTCTGTGCTTTTTCCTTAGCCAAATCCGTTAAGATTGCACCTGGATCAATACACACTTCTCTTTGTTCATAACCTACAAGATCTGAGGCTGTCACCAGCCGGCCTGAAATATATGATAGCGCCCTCTGATTCTGATTAAATAAAACACCCCAGGTTTTCAGCTTGGAAACATCCTGGGCAAGTTCCTTCTTAAAACCTGTTGATTTTTTGAAAACGCTCTCGAAATCAAATCCACAGGATAGAACCTGTATGGACTTGTTCTGCTCAAGCGCCCAGATAAGTGCATACCCTGGTTCTGTGTAAGGCCTGATATCTGTAACTTCTCGCATAAGTGATGCGTTTAAGTCAATTACAAACACTTCAGAGTATTTGTCCATGTTGAGCAGTTCTTTAGAGGTTATTTGACAGTCCACGTAAAGGCCTTGCGTTTCAAATACATTTAAAATTTCTTCAGGCATTGCCTTTGGCAGGAGCACATCAATCGCTTGCCGATAAGCTTTTGTCCCTATAAGCCGCACCAGACCATCAGCCACATCCATGTGAAGTCTTGGAATAATGACCAGTGCCTTTTCACTTTGCAGACAAATCCGCTTCATGACTTGCTTTACTATTTCTTCTACTAAGCTGTCGATTTGCACTGCATCACCTCATCTCTGCATGACAGTGCAATGCCGAGTGGTGTAACCAGTATTGGATTAACAGGCTTATGCACCGGAATATTGAGTACATTTTCAAATACAGACTCATAGTCTTTCATTGTACACGCACCGCCAACAACATAAAGTGCATCGACAGGTCTACCAATAAGAAACCGGCTTACAATAGATGCCATTTTTTCTACAACTGGCCGAACGATTGGAAAGATATTTCTTTCGCTATCTAAATCTTGCTTTAGAAGTTCTGCTTCGTCGTATTTCATTTTTTTCGCACCCGCCAAAACCAATGTCATATGATGACCGCCGGTTGGTTCATCAGCCGTAAAGGTCACTCGACCTTTCTCGAGTATGCTGATGCCCGTTGTACCGCCACCCACATCAACAACAGCTCCATCCATAATCCCTAAAACTCTAGATGCAGCTGTTGGTTCGTCTACAATACAAGAGAGCTCAAAATCGGCCGCTTCTACAACATTGCCTATGGCTTTAACACAGCCTTGATCTACACCCGGAGGTATAGCGGCAGCAGCGCGTATCAGTTCTTGACCCAGTTCTTCTTCAAGCTCAGCTTTAAGACGTCTTACTATATCGATTGCACCGACGTAGTCAACGACAACACCATCGCGAATAACACGTGCGGACTGACTTCGTCCAGCTATCGGTTTTCCCTCTTCATCTACAACAGCAAGCACGATGTTTGCCGTTCCAAGATCCACTCCACAAAACAATTGTCCTGTGGACTCAATGCTTTTTCCAGGTCCAATTTTTGATTCAAAATCTAAAATGAGCGCATTCGAGTTTTGGATCATAAATATAATCACCTCAATATTTCAAACAAATCACCATTTTTTATGCCGCCTGCATTGGCTTCATCCATGTCTAAATGCAGCTCTAGCTTGTATTTTTCACTTACACGGCAGGTAACATTTTCAAATGTAACTGCTCTTGGGCCTTGCGACCGAATCGATACAGTCATACCATCTTGTATTCCCATACGCTTTGCATCTGTTGTGTGCATGTGAATATGTCTATGTGCAACAATAACTCCAAGAGGCATTTCTAGTGCCCCGGCGGGGCCTATTAGCTTAATCCCCGGAGAGCCTTCTATCTTTCCAGACGGTCTAACCGGCGCTTTTACACCCAGCTTAAAGCCGTCAGATATGCTTATTTCAATTTGTGTTTGTGGTCTGATAGGTCCCAAAACTCTAACGCGTTCAATTTTGCCTTTTGGACCTTCAAGCGTTACCACTTCTTTTGCAGCAAACTGACCAGGCTGTTTAAGATCTTTCATCGCTTCGAGCTGATGACCTTTTCCATATAAAACTTCAAGATCTGCCTGGCTTAGGTGAACGTGCCGGTTTGAAACCCCCACCGGCACGCTGCAGCTCACTTTATCAAGAACGCTTTTTACAGCTTCAATAATCGCTGCTATTTTTGTTTCATTCACCTTACGCCTCCTCAATTATCTCGGGATAATTTTCTCTGTATCCGTATGAGGTCTTGGAATTACATGTGTAGAAACAACTTCGCCCACACGCTCAGCAGCAGCACAACCAGCTTCAACAGCTGCTTTAACAGCACCAACATCGCCACGTACCATAACCGTTACCAGTCCTGAACCGATTTTTTCGTAACCGATCAGCTCAACATTCGCAGCCTTTGTCATTGCATCAGCAGCTTCAATAGAACCTACCAGTCCTTTAGTTTCTATCAAACCAAGTGCGTTACCCATAATATCTCTCCTTACTTATTGTTAATCAGAGCCTTTCAGACTCATAACATACATCACATTTTTGTTTTCAACTTTTAAAATAGTGCAGACACGTTCTCCTGGGCTCGCCTTTTTTTCTTTCACAGGCGGGGTCCTTGCAAAGATTGCAGGTAATCACACTTTCCCTCAGTTCAGGAAGCATTTCTACCATTTTCTCTTCAATCGGCGCACTTTGCACTTCTTCTTTTCTTGACTCATCTGCTCTTGCTTCTGACTGTTCAGTGAAGTCTTCTGTGGACTCTGCTTTTTCTGGTCCTGCTTCTGATTCTCCTGAACCGCCTTCTGTTTTGGTCTCTTCGCGCTCCCCATCTGGTTTTTCATTATCATCACCTGCTTCAGTTTGCGTCTGAGTATCTTCCACAGCTTCAACAAGTGCAATCTGTTCTTCCAGCGTCTCAACTTGCTCTGGTTTTTCATCATTTTCAGGTTCATCTGAATAGAGTACTGTTTCATCTGTGAAGACCATAGCGTCGAGACTTCTACTGGGTCTAGGAATGACCTGTACGCTAAAGACCTTGCTAACAAGGCTTGCAGAAAGTTGGGCGGCGCGTATACCCGCCTGGACAGCACCAACATTTCCGGCAATCTTAACAGTGACCATACCATCACCTTTTGACAGCTCATATCCAATTAACTCAACAGAGGCTGTTTTCACTGCGGTATCTGCAGCTTCATACGCAGCCGCTAGACCAACTGTTTCAATAAGTCCCAATGCTTGATGCATTTCAACCTCCCACTATCTCCTTAAACGGAACCCCTTTCATCAGCCTTGCGGCATTTGCGCCGTATGCTTTCATGTCGATTCCGCTATGCGCCTTAATATCAAATAAGTAAATTCCCTCTTGGAATCGGCTGTGTCTTGTGACAATCTGCCAGTCTGAACCAATGCCAATTCCTATATCGAGCCCCGAGTCCATTGCTGCCTGATTTGCATTATCATGCGCACTGGACGCCTCTGACTCCATCAGTTTAAAAGGGATGCCTTCTTCTTCAATGCCGTATGCAAGAAAGTAAACTTTATTTCTATCACTCAAGGTTTTGGGGTATCTTATGATGATTTCTACACTTCTCATGACTACCTCCAAGCTGAAAGCACAAGCCCTGTTGCAACAGCGTTCCTTGGACCTTCACTTCCTCGAATATTTCCTCTTCCAGCTACAATTCCATACTGGGACAAGGCTTCAGTTACCAGCTGCGGCACTTCAAAATCAAGTGCCGAACCCCCTACAAGTACAACATAGTCTATATCACGAATATTGCCTGTCGGACTCACCTGTTTCAGTGATCTGAGTGCATTCGTTACAAATACTTTTTCTTTCGCCTGCTTACGTACAAGCTTAACCTTCTCAATAGAAATTTCCTTACGAATTGGAATCATGCCTTCCGGTTTTAAAATGACCACTCTGGCGAAGCATTCAGAATCAATAGGTTCTTTAAAGAACTCTACTGTTCCATCTTCATGCCGGATATGGTGCATGCTTTCAACCTTGGCAAGAGGATGTTTTTTAATGTCTTCAGAAAGAGACAAATCCCCAATTCCAAGCTCCGTATCAATAAGAAGTGTGACCATATTCCCTGCACCTGCTAGATGGACGAGTTCTATTTCTCCAGTGCGCTTCATAATAGAAGCATCTGTTGAGCCAGCACCCATATCAATAATTGCAAGTGGCTTAGAAGTACCTGGCGTTGTAAGCGCGCCGTAAATGGCCATTTCAGCTTCAACGCCGCCAACTTCTACATGTACACCGAGTTTCTCCTGAAGTGCACCTGCAATTTTCTTCATTTGAAGTCTGTCAGCCTTAACCATGGCCGCTACACCGACAGCGCTTTCCATTGAATACTCACCTGCAAGTCCGCCTTGAACACTTTGAGGAGAGATGGTATCCACAGCAAGTAAATCTTGAATGGAGATGTCTTCGTGCTTCATACCTGTAAGCTGTGCCATAACCTGACGTACACGTTCAAGCATGGCGCCCGCATTTGTACCAGCTTCACCCCTGATATCTTCAATAGGTGCGCATACTTCAAGCACTTTCATCAGGGTCTCCGCACCATGGTCAACATCGACTTCCTTGGTACGTTTTTCACCTTCAATGCGTATAATGCCCGCAGGTATCTTACGTGCTTTGACATCCCCTTCAGGTGTCTTAATGACAACCGCTGACCGGTTTCCAATCAAGGCACGGGAAATAGGGACAACAAATTTTGTTTCTTCAGGTGTCAACTCAAACAATGTCGCTATTCCATAAGGATTAGACAATGTCTCAACCACACCACCCGCCGGTGCAACTTCAATAGCGGCGAACATATTTCTAGGAATTTTTTCAAACAGACATACTTCGTCAACAATAGGCATCATTTTCTCGATCCGGTTTTGTACAAGAACACCATCGTCTTTAGCGAGGATAGCCCCCCTGACATCCTTACCGGCCTGTACGAGGTCTTCAATGCCCTTTGCCGCTTCCATGAAATCCGTTTCGTGATTTACCAGAATAATGAGAGGCGTCTTGTCAATCGTCATGGCGTCTCTTAGGTCAACCGTATATCCGCATCCTATGCCGATACCGCCTGGCGTGTGAGGATTGTGTCCAATCATCGTCGATTCAGTAATTACGGTTTCCGTAATTGTCTCCATTGCAACATCGCCAATAACAGGGGCCGCTTCATTGATTTGAATCCCGCTTAAATCTTCGAGTTCAATACCCGCATTTCCAAGCGCATGTCTTAAAGATGCATACACACCGTTCAAATTTTCAAGCGTTCCCTTAATGCCTGTTGTTTTGGCAATGCCTGTTGAGACAAAATTCATGGAATGACCATCTGAAACCCCAATAGCTGTTTCTGTTGTCGCATTGCCTATGTCAATTCCAGCTATATATTTCATTTGACAACCTCCATTTTTCCTTATTTCTTAAGAATATTTCTACGCTCGTATACGTCAGCACATTCTCTAATAAATGCTGCGTTAATGCATGCGTCATACTTTGTTTCAACTTCTTGTGCAATCGCAATCAGTTCTGCTTTTGTCGATCTGTTTGGACGCATTGCATTATAAATTTCAAGAACCCGATCATCTGGAATAGCAATCAGTTCAGCTGCACGTCTTAGGTTTCTAGCAAATGCTTTTCTACCAATGCTCTCTGCAACTTGCGCTTGCATTTCAAGTGTTTCAGGCGCAATTTTCACATCGTCAGATGTGATTTCACCCTTCATAAGACCTTCAAGTGTAATATCACTCAGCGCCTTACCTGTAGGGGATTTGATTTTATCCGTCATTTTTTCGCTAAGCGGATAATTGGTATAGTCAACTTGGCCACCAGCTTGAGGCGCTGCACAAGTTTTAGGTGCTTCACTGCTATTTGAGCCCATTTGGAGCATCACGTCGCGTATCATTTTTTCCAGTGCTACATTATCCATTTTTGCCTCCTATTTAAAAGTGACTTTCAGCTCTTCAGCTGGCTTATTTTGATCAACCATTTCAGTTTCTTTGATGTGTAAAAGAGCTGCAATTGCCTGATACTTAGGACGCGCCATCTGATCATTCATTTGAGGTACCGGACTTGGCGATTCACCTTTAGCATATTTAGCGGCGTTCTTGCCAATAGCTCTGTAAACATCAAGCGTAATAAGTGGAGCCTGTGGGAAGAGCTCTACATTTGAAAGTGGGAACAGGTCCTTTTGGTGGATAACTGTTGTTCCCTTAGACTGGATACCAATACCGATACCAGATCCGCTTAGTCTAGCAGCATGGTGCGCGATAAAAGATACATCTGAGGTGTGGTTTACGCGAACAACGCGTGGCTTCATACCTTCTTCTTCAATACCAGCCATAATTTCTTTAAGCACAGCACCGTGTGGTGTTTTTACAATAGTCATTGTCTGACCAATATTAAATGCGGGAGCTAGACCAATAACAACTTCGTCTGGTGCAGTCCCCTGCTTAGCTTCTTTAACGCTTTCAAGTGCCAAGTCACTTGATTGAGCTAGTGAACCTACTGACGATGCGCCTGAGTTCACATCCATGCTCTGAATGACTTCTTCAATAATGGCACGCAATACTTTTTCATTCATTTCCATCGTTGTCCCTCCCTTATTTAAAATCTGACGCTTCCAGTGCGTTCGGGATATCCTGAATTTGAGCCCAACGCTCATCAGTTACCTGGTAACCCGTACCAGGACCAGCATAGTCATTTCTATCATTTACAGCACTGATGACATGGAAGTCCGGGTCAACAATTGCCGATGTATGTAAGTGGTCACCAGAAACACGAAGCTTCATCATGTTCATAAGACTCTGTGCAACATCATCAAAGCCGCCTTTTTTGATTGCCTTAACGACGTCAAGACCTGTAATGCCACGCTTCATCATTTCTTCTGCAGCCTTAAGATCTTCAACAACGTTTCTGTCAGGCATGTCTTTAGAACCATGTGCATACGTTGCCGCTTCTACCTCTTCATCTGTAATCGGTGGCAGATCAAGCTCGTTGAATACAGCTTGAAGAACCTTAGCCGCTTTATTTCTAACCTTGATGACTTCATCTTCAGTAACAGGCTGTAAACCGCCGTCAACCTTAAGGTCACGCTGAAGGATATTGTAGTCATCGTAATCATCTGCATCGAAGTTTGAACCAGCAAACATGTTGTCATAGTTTGGTGTTGCTGAGTAGCCAGAGAAGATGAAGTCTGTACCCGGAATCATCTGCATCAGTGTTCGTGCAGTTCTACGAATATCCGAGTGCGAGAATGTCTGGTCATTACCAGAAGCAACTTCAAGGTCTAGCATCGTTGTAATAACGTTTTCTGCGAGTACTGCACGAATACCTGATGGAACTGCACCAGGAACACCGATACAAGAGATTGAACCATTCTGAAGCCCCTGTACACCAGCACCCTTCGTAATGAAGATACAACGTGCTTCAAGATACAGCATAGAACGTTTTTCAGCAAAGCCCATAAGTACTTCTGAGCCTGTACCTGATGTATAACGCATTTTTAGACCACGTGATGCATACGCAGATGCGAGGAATGACTTAGACCACGGTGTGTCATCGCCGTCAACAAATACATTCTCCGTACCATATACAGATACTGTTTCCGCATAAGCAGTCAGACCACGCATACCTAGAACAAGCTCAGTTGCTTCTTCAACCGCACACTGTGTCAAGATACCTGGTCGGCCAACCTGTGAACCTACAAGCAGCGACAGGGCATTAAATGGTGCATAACGCACGATACCAACTGTTGTCTCTTGCTCATCAAATCCACGAATAGCTGCTTCAGCTGCGTCCGCTGCAATTTGAATCGGATTGTCTTTAAGGTTTGTTACGTGACACTGGTTAGATGGCGTCTTTCTTGCACGCAGCTTAGTCAGTGACATCATCAGTTCAAGAACATTCATGTGACCTACAACTTCAACAACCTTTGCTGGTGTCATAGATGTTGTCAGTGGAATAAGTGTATCTCTTGAAACGTTGATATCTACAAGCATGTGTGCCAGTTTCTTAGAATCCATTGCCATAACTTCTTCTGCCTTGTCCAGGTCAATTGCATAATCTGCTATAAACTGGTCGATGAAGTCAAAATCTTCTCTTTTCTTGCCATCTAGTTCGATAACAAGTCCATTCTCTATTTTAATTGATGGTTTTGGATCATAAGGTGAGTCCATTGCAATTAGACCAACCTCAGCCCATTCTTTAAGAAAACCATCCTTATTTACGTCGCGCTGAGAAAGCACTTCAAATCTTTTCGATTTCATTGGAATCCTCCTCTATCTAAATGTATGGTGTTGTTACTGAAGGTGCTGGTTCACCGCCTAAAGCTTCAAGAAGTTTAACGCCTACTTCTTTTGCCGCCAGAACCGCTTGTCTTACTGCGCCTGAATCGCCACTGATAAACAGTATGGACTCATTTGAGTAAGAAGTTGTAGAAGGTGAAGCATATCCAATAATATCTACATTTGCTGCCTTCACAGCTGTATCACAAATCATGACACCAATAGCTGCCGGTGCACCTACGATTACGCCAAATGCTTTACCCAGTGGCGCGCCCCATGCCTTGTTACAAGCATATGAAGCTCTTGCTGTATATTGAAGCTCAATGTGACCTGCTGCATTCGCATACACATCGCCAAATGTTCTATCCAGTTCTTTTAGACAAACTTCTACTGCACGGCGTGCATCTGAAACGTCTTCAGCACCAAAAATAATCAAAGAACCATGACCTGCGCCGCCTTGCGTATCTCTTGGAAGCTCAATAGAAATAATTTCAGAGTTTGTAGCCTTAACCGCTTCATCAGCTGCAAGGATATGAGGACCTGCACCTGTACGTGCTCCGACAATACCAATTGAACGGTACTTTTTATCCAGCTTCATAAACTCATGAAGTGTATGGTCCACGTTTGCGATAACCAGACCAATTGTCTCACCAATTGCTGTACCAACAAACTCAGTCATTTTGCATCCTGCTGCTGAAAAACTTGGTGCTGGTGCAGCTGCTTCTGCCTTTGCAGATTCTGCAGGCACTTCAAGCTTTTTCATAACCTCTTCCATTACCTTTTCCATCAAATTATCTTGCATGATTTTCCTCCTACTCCGTAGCTTCTACTTGGTTCTCTACAAGTACCTTTGACAATAAAATACTGTCCACATCGCGATGTGGTCTTGGGATTACATGCACTGAAACCAGTTCGCCAACGCGCTCTGCAGCTGCAGCACCTGCATCTGTTGCTGCCTTAACAGCACCAACATCACCACGTACCATTACCGTTACCAGACCTGATCCGATTTTTTCGTATCCGATTAGGTTAACGTTTGCCGCTTTGACCATAGCGTCCGCAGCTTCAACTGAACCAACCAAACCTTTCGTTTCAATCATGCCGAGTGCTTCCTGTGTCATTTGGACCCTCCTTATTCTTCATTTTCTTGCGAAAACCTAAATTGTCCACGTCCTAATACGCCATGAATAATCCGGCTTTAATCTTTTGTGCCAATCGCTTGACACGGCATCTCACTGATATAATCATAAAAAAAACAGCCCCGAAGGCTGTAATATTTAGTGATGGAGTTTTGATATATATTTGTCTGAGCCACTTATTAACCCTGATACTTTTTTGCACTTTGCTGATAGGCTCTCCTTTTATCTGCTTTCTTATATCATCCAAGATTTACTGAGGACATATTGATTTTGTCTACTCGCTGCCCCAAGCTGAATGGTCTCCTTGTACTCACTCGGGGTCATTTCTGTGTGCTTTTTAAAAACCTTTGAGAAGTAGTTGGCTTCATTAAAACAAAGCTCAAAAGCAATATCCCCAAATGATTTGTCCGTATACATAATTTCCTTTTGCGCCAGTGCAATGCGCCGTTCTGATAAGTACTGCACAAATGTAATACCAATCTCTTTTTTGAAATATCTGCTGAAGTACTGGGAAGAGATATTCATATACTTGGAGATCATGTCCAGTGACAACTTGCGTCTTAAGTTAAATTCTATATAGTCCAGCGCATAATCAATTTCTCGCGCGTGTCTGCAAAGCTTCTTCTCAATAATTTCATAGAAGAGATCTTCCATAATTTCATGAATGTAGTTATAAAAAATTGCATTGTCATGATAAAAATGTTTCATATTCTTGATTTTCTCTAAGTTTTCATCATGAATATCCAGCTGATATTGTTCACACAGTCTTAAAAATCCCTCAAGAATAAGCTTGATATCTGCCTTTTGAACATCCATTTTGCCAGACCGGTTTTGAATATATGTGTCAAAGGCAATACAAGACTCCAAGTAATGGGCAGAAATCAGTTCTTTAATAAAGGCTTCTGCTTCAACTGAATGATTCATTTTAGGCTCTGCATCTTTTCGAATGGTAAGCACACTCGAAATGGTGCCAGCTATAACTTCCGGCCTGCTCGGCTTGAGTAAATAGTCATCTGCGTGAAGCTTTACCGCACGCTGGGCATAGTCAAATTCTGCATAGGCAGTCAGCATGATCACAGCTATGTGAGGATACTTCTTCTTTACTTCCTTGGCAATCACCAGGCCATCTTCACCTGGCATTCGAATATCCATAAGCACGACATCATATGTGTTTTGGGATATCATGTCAAGAGCCTCTCGCCCATTTTTGGCTTCATCACAAAGCTTGCATTCCTTCATGTTTTGATCGAAGTACATCTTGAGTGCAACTCTTTCCAGTCGTTCATCATCCACTATAAGTAAATTATACAACTCCTGCTCCCTCCCAATTCAACTACCTCGGTAACTTAATGGTTATTTTAGTCCCAACCCCGGCTTTGCTGTTTATATCAAGACTGTACTGTTCACCAAACAGGTGGACCAGCCTTCTATTTGTATTATAAATGCCTATACCTGTTGACTTAGACACTTCTGAGCATCTTTCTCCCTTTCTAATGCGTTCAAGTGTCCCCTCAGACATGCCAACCCCGTTGTCAGAAATGTAAAGCAGGCAGTCTTTTCCGCTTTTTTCTGCCCAAATCCTGATTTCCCCTTCTTCTCTGTAACCAAAGAGTCCATGGTTAATCGCATTGGATACAAAAGGCTGAATAACCATAAAGGGCAGCTTAATACCATACAGCTTTTCAGGTATATCAATTTTAAAATCAATCATCTCACCGATGCGCGCCTGCTGAATCGACATATACTTTTGTGTATATTCTACTTCTTCTTCAAGCGTCACCAAATTGTGCATTTTATTTTGTATGGTATAACGCAACATTTCTGAAAGGTTGCATACCATATCACTTGTCTTTGGAGCTGATTCTATCATAGCCAAGGAATGTATTGTGTTTAGAACATTAAATAAGAAATGTGGATTAACCTGGGACTGCAGTAATTTAAGTTCTGATTCCTGAAGATTTTTCTCAAGTTCCATCCTGTGTTTCATGGACTGAATCAGGCGCTCATTTTTTTCATTAAGTTCTTCTTGAGCGTGAGACCGCATTGCTTTTTCAACAATATAGTTTGCCATGAGAAAAAGAAGTTCACTGGCAGTTTCAATTTGTTCTTTTGTAATGGTTGGCGCTTTTCTGTGAAGCACCATTAATGATGAACGATTGAGTTCTTTCTCTATATAGGGATCAATCGTCGATGTGATGTCTGGATAATCATAATCCAGCACTTTGACTTGTCCAGCCAAAATGGCGCCTAAATACTGCCCATTATAAATAATAGGAACAGCCAAGTCCGTTAGGCCAGAGTGGCATTTATATATGTACGGCTTTCCACTACGAGCTGCTTCTACACCACCGTGCGCATCTGATTGAAAGCATTTTGCTCTGCAAGTGCCGTTTTTTCTTAATTCAAAACAAAAGTCGGTAAAATTTGTGTATTGTGTTATCGGCTCGCCTCTATAATTTACTGCAACCACTGCCATACCTGTTACCTTGCTAAAATTGTCTAGAATCCCTTGAAAAACACCTGAATCCACTAGCTGTTCCAGCCGAATGTGCGCCATAGAATACCCCCCTTTGAATAATATATTATCAGAATATTGGAGAAAGCGTTATCCTTTAGAAACATTCTATAAAACAAGATATTTTTTTACCACCTTAGCTTAAAATATTACCCTTTCATTTTTCAATTGAATTTTCTATATCAAATCATACGCTTGCCAATCTGAATCATTAAAATGCCACCATTCATCTTCTATGGTTTCAAAACCAGCTTGACACATTGCATATTGAAGTGTCTTTAGATGTTCTAAAACAATTGGGGCAAGATCCGTTCGATCTGATCGTGCCTTTGGGCCAAATGCATCAAACTCCGTTGGCATTTCGCATAGGTTTCCCTCTGCATTGGCTAGTGAAACATCTACAGCACACCCCCTATTGTGCATGGATCCTTTATCTGGGGGTGCAACAAATCGTTCATCAGGCATTTTTTCCCAGAGCTTTTTTTGAACACTTACAGGCCGATAGGCATCCCACAAAACCAATCTGTACCCCTTTTTAGCCAAAATTTCTACAGCTTTAGACAGTTTCTTAAGTGTGCCCCGTCTGAGTTGTGCATAGGATTTGTCATAAAGAACGGTACCTGTAAAATTTTGTGGTGTCATATAAAGCAAATCAATCAC
This sequence comes from uncultured Acidaminobacter sp., assembly GCA_963676345.2. GTDB lineage: Bacteria > Bacillota > Clostridia > Peptostreptococcales > Acidaminobacteraceae. The sequence goes on along the minus strand of CAXXTS010000005.1, from coordinate 244,304 downwards.
AACCGTTGGTAAAATTGTTTCAACATCAACCATCTTTTTCAAATCCATTTATGCCTCCCCATTATTGAGCCTACATATTGTTCTACAACCACATCGATGCATGCTTTCTTAGCTTTATCGCTATCTCTATGTTTTTTCATTGCTTTACTGCTTTACTGCTTTACTGCTTTACTGCTTTACTGCTTTACTGCTTTTATTGTACAAAAAAACATGCTGTTCGCCTATGCGCACAGCATGTTTTAATTATTTATTATTTACCCCAGCGTGAGCCACCACGATTTTTTCCTAAATTACCACCTTGACCTGTGCCTGATGTTGTCAGGTTTCTCTCAAATGCCTTTAAATGATTTTCTGAGGCACTTTTCAGTCTTTCGAAAATAAGGCGAACATCCTCTGGAAGCTCCTGTTTTAAGAATGCCTCATACATCTCAATGTTGAGTATTTCTGCATCTACACCTACGCTAAATGTTTCTGATAAGGACGATGGAAGTACAACATAATCTGCACTTACATCTTGAGGAACTTCAATGTCGTATGTTTCGAATAAAGGCAAAAGCCATTCAATATGTCTTTCTTCTGCACTCATAATATTTGTAAAAGGTCTTTCAACATCGAAATTTTCAAGTATCAGATTATACTCAGCTCTTGCGTTGTACTCATCTTCAATAGCATACTTTAGCATTTCACTCATTTCAAATGTGTCACCTGTTTCCAATCTTTGCTTAATAGAAGTTGCGCCGAAGCCATCGTCAGTAGCAAATACAGGTAGGTTTCCAAATGCAAGTATCACTGCAAGCGCCATAATCATAAATGCGTTAAAATGCTTTTTCATATTTACCATCCTTTCATCAACTTGTTTTCTTGTATATAGAGTACACGTCTTATGTGTCAGCTATGTGACATACTGGTGTGCGTTTATTGACAAGCTTTAAATACTGGAACCCCAAAAAAATCCCCACTGAATGCATATGCGAAATATACAGCCAGTGGGAATCATTTACTCGCCCAACATAGTTATATCAATTTGATCCTTTGTATCCATAAGCACTTGCCGCAAATAATCCAGATCAATATTCTCTGTAATACCGTGCTCTGCATCACCTTCCATTTCTGCAAGCAGCTTAAATGCACGGCTAAACCTTAGGTTTCCACAAGCGCCTTTTAAATTATGCAACACGTGTTTTAGCTTGGAATGGTCTCCACTTTCCAAATTCGTCTCAAGTTTAGAAAAGTGGCTATTTAGCTCAAGATAGAACTGATCAATAATAAAGAGCAGCTCTTCCGGTGCAAGTGCAAGCGATCTTGAAACTTTAACAATGTCATAGTCTTCTTTATCAAGGCTCGTTGTTTTTGCACCCAGGGCAATTTCTTCATGGTGCACAGTTTTAGGTTTCGCCTCTTTTTTCTGAGCATTATTTTGTTTTCCACTTTTTACTGGTGTTTCCTCCTCTACTTCAATCTGTGTCAAATAATCTGAAAGTACTTTTTCAAATTCCTCCAGTATAACCGGTTTCGTAATATAATCCGAAAACCCGTACTGCATAATATCATTTAAAGACTGACTAAGCACATCTGCCGTCAGTGCGACAATAGGTACTTTCTTATTCCCACCTTCAATCATTTTTTGGATTTTAACAGTGGCTTCAACGCCGTCCAAAACAGGCATATGCAAATCCATTAAAATTAAGTCTGGGTTTTCTCTGCGGTACATTTCAACCGCTTCTTCACCATTATCAGCAAAGTGGGCTTTTATCCCAAACTTCATTAAGAGTATGTCGATTAAATGCTGGTTAATTTTATTGTCTTCTGCAACCACGACTTTTCCTTTAAATCTAGAGTTTATCTCTTCATCGTCATGTTCCTTCTTAAGGTAGTAGTATCTAGAGAGCATTTTCAATACTTTAGACCCGTATAGGGGCTCATCAACAACATCCCCTATATAGGATGCTTCAATACTGTTCAGCTTACTGATATCCCCAACATATATAATGGGCACCTCAGGATAAATGCCTTTTATAAGACGCAGTCTCTGAAGAATGTCATCGTTATAGAAGACGAAAATACCATCTAAATCGTCATAATGTGTGGTTGCAAAATCATCAATGGTTTCACCGCACCTGCTAACATAATGTACAATACGCTCTCTTAGCTGCGGATAAATGGTTTCCTTACAGCAAACACCAAACTTCATATTCCATTGTGATTTATCATTTTCAGCGATGCTTGAGAAGTCCACTTTCAGTTCAAGTTCAAAACTGAATGTACTTCCCTTGCCTTCAGAGCTTTCCAGTTTCAGCTCTGAACTGTATGCTTCAACAATCTTTCTGGATATGGCCAGTCCAAGACCTGTCCCGCCGTACTTACGGGTTGTGCCACGCTCCGCCTGCTCAAAAGACCTGAAAATGCGACTTTGATTTTCCTTAGAAATACCAATGCCTGTATCACTCACAGATATATTCATTTTTGAAATTTTGTCATCAACCATGGTGCTGTTTACTTTTAAGGTCACACGGCCACCGCTATCAGTAAATTTAATTGCATTCGAGAGCAGGTTCGTAACGACCTGTCTAAGCCTTACCGGATCACCAAAAACATACTTGGGCATATTTACATCAGGAATGTAATCCAGTATGATTTTTTCTTCCTTGGCCTTAATGTTGTAAAGCTCTATCAGCTCTTCAAATAGATCTTGAATGCCAAAACTTACATACTCAAGATCAAAATTGTCACTTTCAATTTTTGACAGGTCAAGAATGTCATTGATAATTCCCAGTAAGGACCGCCCACTCCTAGTAATAATATCAACATACTCTTTTTCCTTGTCAGGAAGCGACTCTGATTCATTCATAAGCTCTGAAAATCCGATAATGGCATTGAGGGGGGTACGTATTTCGTGGCTCATATTTGCCACAAATACGCTTTTTGCAATATTAGCCTGCTCCGCTCTATAGGCATAATCCTGAAGCTTTGTATTCATATCAAAGATCTGCTTGAGAGCCCTATAGCCATAAACCAGTGTGATAACCGTTAGCAATAAACTAATCAAGATTTCAGCTCTCAAAAATAGTGCTTTTTGTTCCAGAACTTTTTCGTCATATTCATCAGCGCGCATTTTACTTTCATATATGATTCGGCTTGCATTCTCTTTCATTCTTAAAAAATGCGGCGGAATATATTTCATAAAATTATCCAGCTCTTTTTCTATATGGATACTCTCTTCATCACTGCCGCTTTCCACAATTTCTTCATAATGCTCTATTAACACAATCAACTCATCCAGCTTCTCAACCGTCTGGTCGAGCTTGGGATTTAAGTCAATGGCCTCAATCGAGTATATGAAATTGTCGGTGGGATTATAATGCACTTTATCAATGTACTGTGTTTTATTGACTAAATTCAGCTCAATATGGTGGGTGATCTCGCCCCCCTCTTTGAGAGTCCTAAATGATTCTTTCAAGTGTTCTACTTCCATAATGATTTTCCTACGGATAATTTGTGAATTCCGTGTATTCTTACTCAGGGCAATTTCATAGAAATCTGTTTCAATAACCTGCAGATGGCTAAGAATGTATCTTCCAATGAGTATTTCCTTTTCATTGTTGACAATTTTTTGATCGATATCTTGTGTCAGTGAATTGATGATTTGGTGGTTAACAATGAGAGACCCAAATCCAATTATTATGACCAGCATGAGTACCGACATATTTCTGAGGCCGCCCGCGCTTCGTTTCATCATTCAAATTCAACCTGATCAATATTTTCGATATCTTCATCATCAAGAAAACCATAGGCCTTAAACACGTCTCTCCCGTGCTTTGATGACGCATACTCCATAAATTTCTTTGTGAGTTCTGGGTACTTTGAATCCTTTATTAAGCTCATTATAAGCATTTTTTTCTTTGCGTAGGCTGGATCTATTTCAATCGCATCTACACTCGCACTATTTTCATCCCAAACGGCTGTCGCATACCAGTTAATACAGATATCCGCGTCCCCTGATGCAATTGCATCTGTTAAATTTCTTGAGTCGGTTGTCAGATATATGGAATTGCTGAAAACTTCATCGAAGTTCCCATATGCATCTAAAATTTTCTTGCTTTCACGACCAATACTACCACTATCGGGGTTGCATAAAACAACCCTATTATCCTTTTGAGCTAGTTGTTTCAAATCATTGGTGAATTTTTTCGGATTACCTTCCTTTACCATAAGGGCGGCCTTATTATAGCCAACAAACACAGCGTCTAGAAGCAAGCCCTTCTCAAGAGTCTTCTCTCTATATGAGTATGACCCTGGCAGGTATAAGTCTCCTTCCCGGCTCTGCTCTATACTGTCATAAAGGTCTTGGGACCCGCCCTGAACAATTTTTATTTCACAATTGTTTTCTGCTTCAAACTCATCTACAAGCTGAGCAACAGGTTTGACCATGGTAATGCCTATGTAAAATAGCATCTGAGGTTTTTCGACTTCTTGCTTGGCACATCCAGTCATATTGGTCAGCATGAGCATACTCAAAATCAATGCTATAATTTTCTTATTCATATTTATCCTCCTTATAAGTGTTAAAAATCTCTTGTATTTCTGTCCGACTTTTAACAAAGCACGCCACACACTTCGGGTCAAATTGCGTACCACTCTGACTCACAATATAGTCAAATGCCTCATCGAATGTCCAGCTGTTTTTGTATGGTCGCCTAGAACACAGGGCATCAAATACATCGGCAATAGCTAAAATACGACCATAGAGTGGAATCATGCTTCCTTCAAGTTTGTTGGGGTAGCCTGTTCCATCATATTTTTCATGGTGGGAATAGGCTATTACACTGCCAACCTGTAAGTAAGGACTTTTTGACTCTTTCAAAAGCCTGTAGCCAAGCTCAGCATGTGTCATCATGAGATTCCATTCATCCGGTGTCAACTTGCCTTCTTTAAGGAGTATACTGTCTGGAATGCCAATTTTACCAATATCGTGTAGTGGTGCTGCATTGAAAATATAATCTTGAACCTTTTCACTCAGTCCAAAGGCGTTTGCAATAACTTTAGAGTAATAGGCTACACGCAGTACATGTTCATTTGTTTCTGGGTCTTTGTATTCTGACAATTTCCCAATAATTTGCAGTATTTCCTGTTCGCGTGCCCTGATTTCTACAGTTGCGTCTTTCACTTCACTTTTTAGAAGTTTCGCTTTACTGGATACCAAGTTCATTGACTTTTTTAGTTTAAGTAAATTGGTTATACGAGCCTGAAATATGGCGCCATTGATAGGTTTGTTTAGAAAGTCTGTGGCCCCCGCATCCAGTGCTTTCAACTGCAGTTCAATATTTTCATCAGCAGCTGTTATCATGACCACAGGGGTGTCATGATCCATTTCCCTAAACCTTTTAATAAACTCCAGACCGTCTACTTTGGGCATCATATAATCCACAACGACAATGTCAAATGATTCAAAGCGCAGTACTTCAAGCGCTTCGAGCGGATCAAGATAACTCCAAACTTGAACCCCCAGTCTCTCTGAGAGCGCTTCAATCATTAAAAGATTATTGCGCGTGTCATCTATAGATATAAGTCTCATATTTTGAACTTCAAATGACTGTTTCATATCTACTCCTAAACTTATATATTAACTTTCTACTCACTTTGAAATTTATACACATTGCCTCTGTTTTCATATATACCACTTTTTAAATTGATTATCCGTGAGAGCACGTATTTCCTTTTGGGTCATTAAAACGGCTTAGTATCTTACAGGTGTTCATGTCGCCAGGCGCACCGTACACGTATTTAAGCCTAGCTACTTCCTTGTGCCTGTACAAGGAAATAGCTAGGCCTAAATGGGTGCATTTCTTTATCTTTCGCGAAAATATTAAACCCCTGTACAGTTTTACCATACAGGGGTTTGTGTGTTTATTATAAAATTAAATGCATCTCATTTATTTCAAATTCTATCTGTTTGCTTCGTATTTTCTAAGCAGTTCAACAAAGAGTTCTGGAATTTGTGCCAGTTTTTCTGGTGTTTCTACAAAAGAAACTCTAAACTGAGTCTTACCAGGGTTGTCTGCACCATCTTCAATATCATAGAATCCGCTCATAGGTGCTACAAGAAGTGTTGTTTCTACACCGTTAATGTCAACAGCACCTTCTCCAGCACAGTATAGAACGAACTCAGTTGCATCAAATCCTGGCTTAACAACGTTACGCACATCAATTACAGTGTAGATTGATGCGTCAGGGCTAGAAACAATCAGACCTGGTTCACGTTCTTTTAGACCATCATACACTTTGAAAATTTGCTCTTTGTAGTAGTCCTTCAGACCCTTGCACCACTCGTGAATGCTCTCTTCTGATTCATGTGCCAGTCCGCCAAAGATATACTGTCCAATAACGTTTGCACATAGGTTTGCTGTATATTCTGCAACCGAACGGTTGTTAAATTCATCACTGTCCGTAATAACTGCACCAATACGCAATCCGCAAGCATTCCAAACTTTAGAAGCAGTTTCAATACTTACACGGCGACCTTCAATACCTGGAACCTCCGCATCAGAAAGCCCCCAAACACTTACAAGCTTCTTGCCTTCTTCGTAGTACAGCTCACGGTATGCTTCATCGCTAATCATCCACATATTGTACTTCACACATAGAGCAGCTAAATCTTTAAGCGTATCATAATCATATAGCTGACCTGTTGGGTTGTCATAAGGAATAACCAGTAGTGCGCCAGGGTTGTTCTTCTTAATCTCTTCTTCAATCTTATCTAGTTCAGGCAGTGTAAATTTCCCTGTTTCGTCCAGATGACGCTTAACGGTAACTGTTTTTCTACCTGTTCTTTGTGCAAATGAAATGTAATTTGTATATGCCGGGTCGATCATCATAAGTGGCTTTTCATCTGAACCTGCTGGTCCACATACACCAATCAGAATAAGCTCCATACCTGCAGAGCCACCATCTGTAACCTGAATATGAAGCTTGCTTGTATCAAACCCTTCACATTTTAGAATGTTTCTGAAGGCATCTTGACACTCTGCTGTTCCAGCAGTTGTTGAATAACGTACAACCCCATTTGCAAATGGGCTGTTTTCGCCGTTTAATTCAAACATTCTCTTCATCATCGCAGGGTTTGTTGGAAGCGACACATTACCAATACCAACATTGATAACTGCCTCAGGTTTAACTTCACGCTCTTCATACTTCATTTGAGCCAATCTAACAGCCGATGGCTTTCTAGACTGAAAATGAGACGAAAGGACTGGTTTGTTCATAATATTCCTCCTAAGCTCTGCCCGGTCATTGCCAGACTTTATGTTTACTAAGATACCCCCGTAGAAACGCTTGTAATTTCCACGTTTATATTAACATAGAGAAAATGGGTCAGCAAGCAAATTTATTATATTGTATACACAAATATTATACACGTATACATTTTTCTGTTTCAACTCAAGTTAATCACCTACTACAATCAAGCTATTGCAAGGGCTACATTAAATATATTTCATAAAGTGCACACTACTGGAAAACGTTTACTAGCATTCGTTTAATTTCCATTATTTGCTTATATGTTATGATCTTTATGCTCCGTTCCACATTTTTATGCACTCAAATATCCATCAAAAACGGTTCGTTAAAGTAGCCTACTTTGACAAACCGCTTTGGTATTTCACTTCGCTATTTCGTTTTAAAATTTAATTAAGTTAAGACCAATTTCATCATCAAATACTCTGCCTATATCACTGCTTCCGGTTACTATTGAAATTTCTGCTGTTGCACTTACAAATCCCTTTGAAAAATGTCCACCGTATGTCACAAAATCATCATTTGCAACCATCGCGTGAAGATGTAGGTAAGGCACACCATCCATTCTTGAAATATTCCCTGTCAAAGACGCGATTTCAAATTGTCCCGTAAAAATCTTTGTCTTATACTGCTTTGTCTCACTGTTAAAATGCCCCAGTTCTACTTGCCCAAGAGCTCCAATTCCTGATATGACACCCGTTTGAAGGTGCTCATCTTCACATATTTTTTTGATGCAACTTGTAATCTCTTCACCTTTATCAATACGTGCGATAATCAAATGTCCTTTCTTACTGTACTCCATAAGCCCTCCATCTCTATCTCTATCTCTATCTCTAAGTATATCTTTATCAATGTCTTTCTTATTTCTTAAACCTTATCTATTGTTTGTCTATGTCTTCATAATAGTCAAAAGTATTGTATTTCTCTAAACGCATTTCTGAGCTTGTTTCTAAACCGACTCAATCAGTCCCAAGCTCACCATAACCTCTTGTATTTTGTGAATATCTAGCGGTTTCCATGCATAAGCCTCACACCCAAGATCATAAGATTCTAGTACTGTTTTTTTGTCATTCAAAGCTGTAGTCATTATCACTTTAGCACACTCAGGCGCAGGCATTGAATGCTCTTTTTCATAATCTCGCATTGCTTGAAGTACTCTTTTCCCATCTAGTTTAGGCATCATGATATCTAGGCAAATCAAGTCAAACGGCATCTTGTCTTTATGTGCTGAAAGAAATATTTCCAAGGCATCCACACCATTGGTAGCAACTTCTACTTCACCGTATTGCCTCATGAATTTCATCAACAGTTTTCTAGAAATCATATCATCTTCAGCAATTAATGTCCTCACTCAGACACCTCCAGTCTATAGGGGAGTCTAATACTTACTGATGTACCAAAGTCTTCGTTAGTATGGATATCGATTGTCCCTTTCAAATACGTTTCCCCTATGAGTTTCATGCTTTTAGTGCCCCAGCCATGATAGCTCCCGCTTTTGGTAGAAACAATCTCATCAAACAACTTTTCGAGTATTTCATTTGGTATTTGTTTTCTATTGTGTACATGGATTTCAAAGAAATCGGTATTCAAACGTTTGACACCGAACTCGACTTTTTCGCCCTTTATACTCTCTTCAAGGGCGTTTTTCACAATATTAATCAAAACACGCTTTATCAACACTTCATCTGTACTGAAAAGGATGTCTTCGAAATTTGAGCTCTTAATAAGCCGGCCTTTATACTTGTCATCAACTAAACTAAAAAAGTGTTCTAAATACTTAAAAATAGCCTGTGCCGATATTTTTTCAACATGAAGCACGTTTTTCCCGCCATTTAAATCTACCAGCTTTCGCTGCATATAAATAATGTCCATTAAATCATTCAAAACCACTTCAAGAAAGGTATATTCCTCTTGATTAAGCATCTGATTTTCCTGCTGGATCAACTTCATATAACCCCTAAGTGCACTCACTTTATTGACTACATCATGAAAGAAAGTGTTTTCTAGGTCGTTTAGCAAATTTTTGTTGGTATTATCAATAACTGAAATAATAAAGAGACGCTCTGATTCGACATCAAATGGTGTCACCTTTATTTCGAGATTTCTAAAGACCCTTTGTTCTCCTTTTTCAATTAAAAGTTCAGCTGCATCTGTTATCTCACTGGAGGTTTCCAACGCGCGAATAAAGAGCTTGAGAGCTGTACATGACGGGCAGCTTAATGAAAAGCCACACCCTCGCCCATCTTCTTTTGAATGTATACAGTTAAATACATCCCCAGGACGTTTTCCAATCAAGTCCATTAAATTCACGTTATCAAACGCCTGAGCGGCGTATGAATTTGCATAAACAATTTCGCGCTTTAAGTTCATAATCAAAACAATTGAATGTACAGCTTCTACTATGCTATGGATATACTTGTGATTTTCAAGTTCATCATATTTTGCATACAAGGCTTCTTCTGATGAGTTTTTAACCTCTAGCACATTCTTAGTATATACGTCATTTGAAATAGTCATTTTTTCACCCATATTATCCACTCAACAGTTTAACAAGGATACGTGCAATTTTTTCAATGCCTGCCTGCTCTTCAACCGCGCCAATGTTGTAAGCTACCATAGGCATGCCGTAAACAACAGAGCTTTCTTGATCCTGACCAATGGTGTAAGCACCTCGGTTTTTCATTTCAAGCAGTCCCTTAGCACCGTCATAGCCCATGCCAGTCAATAAGACTCCTATGGCTCTGCCTTTATAGATTTCAGCTACAGACTGAAAAAGAATGTCGACCGCCGGTCTATGTCCATTCACTTTTTCACCTTCGTACAATCGAATTTTCTTTCCACCTCCACCGCGAACGATTTTCATATGATAGTCACCTGGCGCAATATACACACATCCGGGTCTGAGTACCATCCCGTCTTCTGCCTCGTAGACATTCAGCGCACAGCTGTTATGGAGTCTGTCGGCATACAGTTTTGTAAAAACCGGGGGCATGTGCTGAACGACCACAATAGGCGGCATATTCGAAGGCAATGTTTCAAGCACTGTATAAAATGCTTCTGTTCCTCCAGTCGACGCCCCCACCGCAATAACATCATAGTGGGATGTCCCTCTTGGGGCCTTCGCTAGGCGTCGATTTCCAGCCGCCTCAGCTGAATGCACTTTGGCCATAGAGGCGATTTTGATCTTAAGCTGAACATTTCGTGCAAAACTCTGTATTTCGCGTTCGCTGTTCACAGTCGGCTTTTCAATAAAATCAACTGCACCAACTTCCATAGCCATAAAAACACTGTCTCCCACAGCGCTTATAACAACTACCGGAAGTGGAAACTGAGGCAAGAGCTGTTTTAGGAACTCAATACCATTCATTTTGGGTAGCTGGACGTCTAAAGTCATTACGTCCGGCTTATATTGCAAAATTTTATCTCGGGCATCATATGGATCTACAGCTTCAGCAATAACTTCAAGACCTGGATCAGCATTTATAGCGCGTTTAAGCACTTCTCTAAAAACAAGCGAATCATCTACTATAAGTACTTTTATCTTATGCTTTTGTCTCATATTTTATACCTTCCGATATACTGATGGCATTATATACTCGAATGAACATTCTCTTCTGTCAATGGATTCTGACTGCCCAATAAAGAGATATCCACCGGGTACCAATGCATTATAGAATTTTTGAACTAATTTCATCTTTGTTTCAGCGTCAAAATAAATCATTACATTTCTACAAAAGATGACATGAAACCTTTTTTTGAAAGGAAAAGCCTTCTCCATTAGATTAAAGGTTCGAAACGTAATGCGGTCTCTGATTTTGGGTTTGATACGCACTTCGCCCTGCTCAGTTATGTCTAGATAGTTCATTTTGAACATAGGAGGCAAATTTTTAACTTCTTCTTTAGAGTATACACCTGCCATGGCCCTTTTAAGCACCTTAGATGATATATCTGTAGCAAGTAAGTCTGTATTCCACTGGTTAATTTGCTTTCCAAAAAACTGATCAATTATCATAGCCAGTGTATAGGGCTCTTGCCCCGTTGAACACCCCGCACTCCAAACACGCAAATCCTTGTCTTTAACCCTTGGTTCAAAATAGGCGAGTACATCTGTTTCGAAAAAATGAAAATGCTCCACTTCCCTCATGAAATACGTGTGATTTGTTGTAAGCGCATCCAGCAAGTAGGTCACTTCTTTGCCAGATGTGTCGTTAAGGACATAGTCAAGGTAGGCGTGATAGTCTTCAAACTTTCGATCCTTTAGTATGTTTCCAAGACGCCCTTCAATCAACGTTCTTTTTTTCGTTAAGTTCACACCATAGTTTTCTTTAATGTATTTTACAATGCGGTGAAACTCATCATCTCGTATCTTCATCTGTCATTCCCCATTTATGATGAATGGCAGGGCAGGCTGTCACCTGCCCCCCACCTGCTTAATACTTGCCAAAATCACTGGAGCTGAGTGTGATTTCGGGGCTCATTTCAACCATTTCAGCCACATCATCGGTTGTCCCAAACCCACTTGATATTGTGCTGGTTTTCATAGATGTTGATCGCCTGCCCTGTGTCTTCAAGCTGAACTTGCCAACCATTTCTTTAAGCAGAGCCGCTTGACTGGATAGTTCTTCACTTGCTGCCGCGCTCTCTTCTGAGGTAGCAGAGTTGCTTTGCACAACCTGAGCAACTTGGTCAACGCCCTTATTGACTTGGGCAATTGCAGTCGCTTGTTCGTTTGAAGCAACCGCAATTTCACCTACAAGATTGGCAGCTTCTGCAATGCCACTCACGATTTCAACAAGCGATTCAGCGGTTTCATTTGCAATTTTTGTTCCGCCTTCAACTTTTTCAATAGAACCTTCGATAAGTGTTGTAGTTTCCTTAGCCGCATTGGCACTTCTAGCCGCTAGGTTTCGCACCTCTTCAGCAACGACTGCAAAGCCTTTGCCATGTTGTCCTGCACGCGCTGCTTCAACAGCTGCATTAAGGGCTAGGATATTGGTTTGGAAAGCAATCTCATCAATCACTTTTATAATTTTTGAAATACTGTTTGAAGACTCGTTGATTGCAGTCATTGAATCAAGCATCCCCTGCATGTGTTCATTGCCTTTTTCAGCATTGACCTGCGCCTTATTAGCAAGCTCATTTGCCTTATTGGCATTTTCAGCATTCAGTTTTGTCTGTGCTGCAATCTGTGTAATAGAAGATGTCAGTTCTTCAACTGAAGCAGCTTGTTCTGTAGCACCTTGAGAAAGGGTTTGCGCTCCATCTGACACCTGCGTAGACCCAGCTGCTACTTCTTCTGATGCATTGTTAATATCAGTCAAGACTTCATTGAAGGAATCAACAATCAAATTAAGCGCATCTTTTATAGCCGAAAAATCACCCAAATATTCGTTATTAATACCAACAACCAAATTGGAGTTCGCCATTTCATTGAGTACAAATGCGATTTCTGAAACATAGGCAGAAAGGGCATCCAGGGTTTTATTCAGCGAGTTTTTAATTTTTGCATGATCGCCCTGATAATTCCCTGTTACACGGCTGGATAAGTTCCCAACTGACATTTCTTCAAGGACTACAGACGCTTCTTCAACAGGTGCTACAACTGCATCAAGGAGCTGATTAACCGAACCCGTCATTCTTAAGAATTCACCATCGAACTCTTCATTTTCAATACGTGCACTGAGCTGTCCATTTACTGCTGAATCAACTAGTGTATTGATTGATGCACTAACAGAGCTGAGTGTATTGACAATGCGGTTTATAGAAATAGACAGGACATCTACATCTGATTTTTCTTTGAGCGTCTGTGTCATATCCCCTTTTGATACCGCTTCTGCAACACGGACCTGTTCCTTAATGCTGTTAATCATATTGGTAAAAGAATCTGCCATCTGACCGACTTCATCTCGCGAATCAACATCTACAGCAACATTAATATCTCCTTTTGAAAGCTTTTCTGCTGCATCCCCAACCTGCTTGATGTTCTTAGTAATTTTGCGAACAATTGACATGTTGATTGCAACGCCTATAATTAAGGCAATGATAAAGGATGCCATGAGCATTGTAATTGCAGAATTAGAGCGGTCGACCGTATCTGCCGCTACTTCTTGTGCTGCACTTTCACCCCGCGCAAATGTTTCCATAGCATTTTCAAGCATGCTGTCTCCAGCTGCTGCACGTGCTGCACTGAGTTCAACTAGGGCATTTTGCACAGCAATCTTTTCATTCATTTCATCTTCATAACGCTGGGCTGCAGCTTCAATTAGATTCAGTCTTTGTATATCATCTGCCGAACGTGCGATTTCTCGAATACTGTCTAGTTTCTCAGTTATAAGATCAAAACTTTCCAGTTCATTTTGGAGCAAGGTGAAATCATCGGATGCATCACTTTTGAAATTCGCGATTCTAATGGTGTTTCCAAGCGTAATAATGTCATTAATCAAAGTAATTTTATTCAGTCTTTCGTTTTGTGTCGTCAGTGATGCACCGGCCTCCATATCTGCTTTAAATTTTTCATTTTGACCGGTTAAAAATTCTTCGGCATTTTCCATATAGCTTTCAGCAGCCTCATCAGCAGAGTTTGCAATTTCAATTGATAGCGCATGCTGGTCTAGTGTGTCTTGTATTCTTTCCTTATAGGTTTCAAAATAACCATTTGTACTATCAATAATTTCTAAAAGTGCCTGTGAATCATAAGCATTCGCTATGTCACTCAAATTAGCAATATCCTGCTCAATAGCAGAAATGCGTTCACTTGCACGTTCGTAATAATTCTCATCGAATGTCAATCCATACGCCCGCATTTCATACATCAGGCCATGCGTGTCTTCTAAAAGACCAGATGCAAGCCTTACTTGCTCAAGATAGCGCGCTTCCATTTCTTGTGCCTGATTTTTTAGCCCTGTTAAATTGATGGTTGTATATGCCACAACTAGGGCAATAATCAACATTGTCACACCTATTCCCATAAGAATTTGTGAGCCTATTTTCTTACTTTTAAACATATGTACCTCCCATTAGGATACTTGTGGTGTTGAGTCAAGTTTTTCATCATTAATCAACTTCACACAATCGAGAATTAACGTTACTGCATCTTCAATCTTGCCAATGGATTTCACATACTTGTTTGAAAAACCCCGTTTTGACTTTGGTGGATCTACAATATTCTCTTCTGTTATGTTTAAAACTTCGGAAACTGTGTCAACTATTAGTCCTATTGCGACTTCTTCAACTTCAATCACGATGATGCAGGTCCTGTCATCATAGTCTGCCGATGCCTTCTTAAATCGTTTTCTGACATCCATAACAGGTATGATTTGTCCTCTTAAATTGATAATACCGAGTATAAAATCCGGTAGTTCTGGAACTTCTGTAATGCTTTGCAGTCCAATGATTTCAGTAACATATTCAATTTCTATACCATAGCCTTCATTTTCTACAACAAAGGTCAGATATTTGTCCTTCTGCGTATCTTCGTCAAAAACCTCATCAATTACAGTCGCTTCCAAGTTTGTTCACCTCCTAGAAACCACTTACATCAACTATAAGGCTCATGTCACCATTGCCCATAATTGTGCATCCACTGATGCCTTTTATCTCTCCTATAAATTTATATATATAGGACGGCAAGGGTTTAACCACAACCTGATGCTCACCAAGGAGCTTGTCTGCAAAAAGGCAAAATTCGTCTTGTTCGTTTTCAACCATAACCACAATACCTTCTGTAAGCACGGTTGTCTTTGGCTGTGTCTTAAAGAAATTATGCATACGCACAACAGGGTAACATTCCCCGCGTACCATAATAAGTTCATTGCCCTGAGGATCAGTTATTACATTTTCTCTCTCCGGTCTAAATGATTCCTTTATTGAAGTGGTTGGGATTGTATACCGTGATTTACCAACGGACACTTCCATACCATCAATGATTGCAAGTGTCAGTGGGATTTTCATTTCTATTTCAGTCCCTTTACCTTCTTCACTATCTATCGAAATCGTACCACCAATTTTCTCAATATTTTTCTTGACAACATCCATGCCCACACCGCGACCAGAAAATTCAGAAACCTGCTCTTTCGTCGAAAAACCTGGGTGTAAAATGAGTGCATTGATTTCCCGATCGCTCATTTCTTCTTCCGGCTTTGTAAGTATGTCCTGATTTCTGGCTTTTTCAAGTACCCGTTCCTTGTTGATGCCCCGTCCATCATCAATGATACTAATGACTACATCGCTCCCAGAGTTCTTAGCAGAGAGTATCAGTTGGCCCCTAGGAGTCTTATCGGCCGCTTCGCGCTCATAAGCACTTTCTATTCCATGATCCATCGCATTTCTTATCAAATGCATCATCGGATCTGAAAGCATGTCCAAGATGCTTTTATCAATTTCGGTGTCTTCCCCTTCTGTTACCAGCGCAACGTCCTTATCCAGTTTTTTTCCCATGTCTCTTACAATGCGCTTCATCTTTTGAAATAGACCAATAATTGGCACCATTCGGATATCCATTACAATATCTTGAAGCTCATCTGTAAGTTTTCTAAGCTGTCTTGCGGACTTACTAAAATTCTCCAGTTCAAGCTCTTTCAAGTCTGGATTCTGAGTCACCATAGATTCGGTAATGACTATTTCACCCACCAAGTTCATTAAGCTGTCCAGTTTTTCAAGGCTTACAGATATCATATTTTGCTTTTTACCTGTATGAGAAACTTCCGGCTCAGCTTTCTTAGGGGTATCCTTAGGTTTTTCAGTATCAACTGGCTTTTGTTTTTCAGTAATGAGCTCTTTAACTTCTGTGTAAAAATCATAGCCGCGTTCGAGTTCATATGTTTCAATGAATATCGACTCATCGATAACACCACGAAGCTGAGATTCCTCTGCACCACTTAACATATAAATTTCAAATCCATCATTAATGATTTTTTGCGAACTATCCGGATCGTCAATAAGGGAGCTGGGTTTATGATACAGCTCATCTGCAAGTTCCGTCAGATTATGTACTATGGTAAATGCCCGCACATTTTCCATCTCGCACCCTTCGGCGAACTTGATGAAAATTTTGTAGGACTCCTTTCCTTGTGGAATACTACGCTGTGCTGTTATATAGTATTTTTGCTTATCTTCACTTTGTGTCTCTGGAAGATTTATTTCCTTCTGACCTGACTTAAGCTGCCTTTCCAATTCACGAATCTTATTTCTGATATCTACTACATCGATGTCATGAGGCTTATCATTTTCAATTCTTTCAATGACACCCTGCATTAAATCAGCTGATTCAAGAATCATGTCTGACAAAACACCATTATCAATATCCATTTCAGGATTGTTCCGTATTATGTCAAATACATCTTCAACTGCATGTGCTACATCTCTTATAGAATCGATCATCATCATCGCTGCTGAACCTTTTAGTGTATGCATTATCCTGAAAATTTCATTGATGGATTCAGAGGTCATGTCTCCCGATTCTTCAATGGTTAAAATAAGCTCTTCAAGTTGACCTAGAAGCTGCTTGGTTTCAAACAAGTACATATCCAGCATAGGTTCAAGATCTGTACCCCTAAAATCACCCATCCGTACACCTCCAATCTAATCTTGTTCTAAGTGAAATTATTCAGTTCTAACATTCCACGCATCATACCGTCTGTGCAATATCACACCGTCTGGTAATGGTGTGTTCATCTCTCACTATACCCAATTAAAACCAATTTAACAGAATGGCAGTAGGCCTTTATAAATATTTATCTCACAAAAATAGGATGTTGACCCTGACTCATATTACAGTCCCAGGTTCAACATCCCAATTAATTTTCTATCCTTTTCAATTTTGCGCATTCTGCCTAGTCAAGCCTTTGACCAGAATCTAAAATGACACAATTACGCCCAGATTCCTTAGCTTGATACAGCAATTGATCAACTCTGATCACCATATCATCAAAACTTTTATAAGAAGCTGTACAAGAAGCAGCACCCGCTGATATTGTAATTTTAACAGGTGTATTTTCATCCACATAAAAAGTATGGCTCTCGATTTCTTTCAAAATAGAAAGAATTCTTGAGTTGTGGCTCACTTCGATGTTCTTAAATAGTATAGCAAATTCTTCTCCACCATATCGACACAGTAAATCTTCAATGCGGATTGTCTTTTGAATACATTCAGTCATTTCTTTAAGGATCTTATCTCCAGCCGGATGACCATAGGTGTCATTTATTTTTTTAAAATAGTCTATATCTATTATCATAAGTGTAAAAGGTCTATTATATTTGGCACTGATGCGGTACAGCGATTCGCCCTGCTCAAATAGAACTCTTCGATTTGAAATATTTGTTAAAACGTCTGTATGCGCCATGAATTTAAGCTCTCGGTGCGTTCGTGATAAACTCGATGCATAAAAATAGAACACAAAAACTTCGACTAGAAATGTCATCACAATAGTTATGAAGCGCATAATTGAAATGTAAGATGCATTTAACGCAATCAACTGATGCGGTTTTCCTACTCCAGAAAAAATAACCATTATCGTCACGATAATCTGAATTATTACAAGTCCTTTCTTTTCACTTGATTTGTCTAAATCAAAGACTATAAAAGAAATTGGCGGTACGATGAAGAAGTACATTACGAAATACACTTCTAGGGGAAACCACAACCACACCAATAACAAAACTTGTAATGACATGACAAGTGTAATCACTACTTTTGCACATAAAAAAGCATTTTATTTTCAAAAAATAAAATGACGACAGATACGCACCAAGCATAACACAGGTCTGTGCAACCAGCCACGCCGCATTATCCAGATGCAAATACAAACCCAGAAAAAAAATCAACTGAAAAACGCCAATTCCTGTAATGAAATATGTATATTTATTTTTTTCCTCTAAACTAGAGGCATAACCAATCCAGTCTAGCAATCGCCCCATAACGCCCTCCTCAGACTCCCCTCCGTGTTATAATACCCCGTTTTACGTCCTAAAAGCAAACCAAACCCCTCATTCTAAACAGAGTAATAAACCTATTATGAATCGATGTTAAAGATTCCTGCTAAGATTTCAAAATAAAAGCACTCTATAAATACACGGTGTGTACTTATAGAGTGGGATATTCTTGCAGATATGTTATTTTACAGATTGCCCCGAGAAAGGTTACTTCAAAAAGAAGGGCGGAATTTTTGACTCGATTACTTCAACCTTATCCCATACTTTGCTTTTAACATAAGGTTCTTCGTTCAAATAGGCATCTAGAGCTTCACGGCTTTCAAACTCCGCAAAAATTGTTGAGCCGCACATTTGACCCTCTTCACTGAGCATGGCTCCGGCAAATAGGAAATTCCCCGCTTCATGCAAGGCCTTAACGCCTTCCATATGCGCATCACGCGCCTGCATCCTACGTTCAAGCGCCTTTTCATCTTTAAAATCATATCCATTGATTATGAAATACATGCTTTGCCTCCTCATGACTGTCTATGCTTTATTATCTTCATGACCAAATACTACCTTTAAATTTCACAATTCATTTTTATCAGCTTAATTTGCCGCAGGACTCAATATAGTCAGCAGCAGCCTTAGCGCCATCCTCTTCTTTAATTTTCTTCATAATTTCCTGGGCCTTTGCAAACCGCTCATCAGTGAGCATTGATTCGAGCGCATTATTCAGTGCATTCTTCGTTATATTCTTTGCCCTGAAATAATCTCCCATTAGTCCCATTTCTTTGAGTCGTCTCGCCCAAAAAGGCTGGTCTACATTAAATGGAATAATATGTTGTGGAATGCCACTCAACAAGGCCTCGGCAGTTGTCCCTACACCGCCGTGGTGGATAATCCCCCTGGCCTCTCTAAATACAAGCCTGTGTGGTAGGCTCTTTATTGTTAATATATTCTGACCCGTCAGCTTCATATCACTGTTGCCTGATATGAATATAGCCCTTTCGCCGCGTTCTTTCAAGAGCTTAGAAAAAATTTCTGACATGTTTTCTGCCGGCATGCTGCTAAAGGTGATTATCCAAGGTTTGTCTCCATCTTTTAGAAATGCGCTCACCCGATCATCAAGTTCTTCTTCTTTGACCTTCAAATAGAGAAAGCCACTTAGCTTTACATATTCTTCCCAACTTGTAACATCTTCAAACAAATAGCGGCTTATAGGATATAAAATATGACCACTTGTATATGCTCCAGATTTTCTGCTTTTCATATGGAGTTTCTTTTGCCTAAAATCGTTAATTTCTTTAATAAATGACGACTCTGAAAACTTAATTACACTGTATGAAAGTCTATTTATTAAATGACCAAAATCCTTATCTGGTGCAAGTGCCAAATTGGGAAACTCTTTTACAGGATATACCATTGGTACTGGCGACATGCTGACAACAGGTACACGCATGTAGTGGCCTATGTCCTCTGCAACAGAGGCCTTTGGGTGATAAATGATTAAATCGGCACCTCTAGATGCAGCAAGAAAGTCATCGAAGCTCTTCCTGAAACTTGGATTAATCACTTCCTTGACGAACTTTATCATCTTAAAAGGTGATACTCGTTTACCATTCATAATGGCTCTGCCTTCTTCTCTCTTTACGAGTTCCATAAAGTCTGTATGGGCCTGTTCAAACTTTATACCGCGTTCTTCAATGAACTTTCTAAAAGACCCTCCAGTACAGATTGTTACAGAATGACCTCTTTTAACAAGTTCTTCTCCTAGGACAACATATGGTTGAACATCACCTCTTGATCCGAGGGTTAAAATCGTAATATTCATGACTATCTCCTCCGCTCAGAGCGCACACGAAACAAAATCCCTTAGGTTTTATTCTAATCTTTTGCGTTAAAATGATGACTGGCCTATCTGGCTATTATTCATTTGCTATATGCACTTTAAGACCTTCTTCTAAATGTTCCGGATAGGGTGATATAATAATTTGCAGGCTTTTATCTGGCTCTGCTGCAATAATCACAGCCGAAGCTGTTTCGTAAACGGGTTCAACATATTCAACGTGCGCAGCGCCGTTTTGAACCGTCCAGATTGCTGTCTGCCCACCACTTTTAAAAACATAATCTCTACTCAGCTGAAAAGCATGAGCATTTGAGTACATAATAAAAGCGACATCAATAGACTCACCAATTATGAGCTTTTCAGTGGAATTTGGCTTTATAATCACTTTCATTTTCTTCTCTGTAATACCGAGCGGAGAAACTATATCAACCGCACTTTTACCAATGTAGGTGATTTCACCTTGAATCGTTTCATAGTCATAGTCTGTTTCAATTTCAAGACGAACCCGATCACCCTTAGCCAATTTTCTAGAGTTGCGTGCCAATATATACGCTTCCACTTCCAGTTCCTTTTCTCTTAGAATTTCACAGGCAATTTCATTTTCAAGAAGCCTATCGCCACTGCTCAGCTCCATCTGTGCTATAAACCCATCTGTTGGAGCAACGACTGAAGCTTCTGCAATTTTTGAAGCGACCTTTGAAATTTCTTGGTCTAAAACTTCTAACTTGCTCAAATAATATTTCTGAGTGCCTGCATCGAGTCCAAGCTTGCGGGTTACGTCTTCCAGATTGTAATATTCAAGCTGATAAGTGCTCTTAGCATTGTCATAAAGCTGCTTAGCATCTTCTAACTCTTTTTGACTCTGTGCACCTGAATCATATAAATTTTGAGTTCTTTCCATTTGCTTTTCCAAGCTCTCCATATTGCGCTGTGCAATTTCAACGCGTTCACGCTGAGCACCTATGGTCTCAGAGGTGACTTCAATTTTTGCGGATTCTAGCAGCCCCATAAGACTTTCTTTTTCTAGTTTGACAGTGCTGAGCTCAGTCTTTAAGTCATCTGTATTCATAGTAAAAAGAAGGTCCCCTGCATGCACATATGCGCCCTCCTTCACATATACGCTTTCAACACGCTCACTCAATGGCACATATACCGACATTTCGTCTACTGACCGAACAAGACCCTCTTCAACAATCAACTCTTCAAAAGGTGCTTCTACAAGCCTAAGCACCTCAATATCAGCAGGTTTGATCATGGTATATACGACTGCGAAAAGCCCAAGCAAAACACCGAGTGTCCCCAATATTATTTTTCTTTTAGTCATATTTTACTCCTATTCTCTGGCATTTAATGCTTCTGTGACAACAATACGATCAATTTCCTTACGTGCAAAATATTGTGGCAAAATGATTGCAACGATTGTAAAAATGACACTGAATATAAGGGCGCTCATGGGCACTTCAGCAGGCATGATCAGCTGGTCAGTACTGCTTGTTTTGGCAAAGGCCACCAACATGGCTTTACCCATTGGAAGCCCAATAACAATTCCTAAAAAGGAAAGTATGACCTGCTCAATAAGCAAAACCTGATGCACTTCTTTTTCCATGAGTCCAACAACCAACATGGTAGCTAGTTCCCTATACCGCTCGGAAATAGTAATCGTAATCGATACATATATGACAGAAAAACCGATGAGCACGCCTACAACAACAAGGAGCCCAATCACTGCGGTTGTTTGGCTCAAGAATTCATTAAACCCTTCTGCTATTTGTTTGCTGTAATCAAAGGTATCAATCAGACTGGATTTTTCATACTTCTTCTTTACGCGTTCAAGCCCCTCATCCGAACCATTCACCATTAAGGCACTTATATAATCACGACCATCAAGCATTTGGCTGACACGATCAATGTTCATATACCCACCTGAACCGATGTATTGAGGGATTATCTGGGTGATTTGTACTTCTTTTTGAATGCCTTCTCTAAATAGAGGACTTTCGAGTATGACCCTATCCCCTACACGAATCTCCATTTTTTCAGCTATCCAGTGGCTGATTGCCATCCCATCACGCGTTAAGCGAATGGGACGATCATCAAAATCATATAAATTGTAAAGGGTACTGTCTTTTGGAATACAAATAATGCCTAAATCTTCTTTATACCAATTGTGGATAAGGGTCACAGGCAAGGTGGTTTGGGGCTCAACGAGCACTATGCCGGGTTCATTTCCCAGTGCTGATACCGCTGTATTTCGGTCTACAAAAGTATTAAATGAAATTTTCATATCATAAATTTCTTTTTTTTCAAACTGATCAAACAGCATGGCATCATACATGGTGTTCATTGAAAGGGGAAATGTCAGAAGCGCTGCTGTAATAGATACCCCAAAGAGTATAAAGACACTTCGTCCGGGATTTCGTGTAATGTTTCTAAGCGCCAGCATCCATTTGATTTCTGTATCTTTAAACAGCCAGTATAGCTTGTCTAGCACGCCTTCTCGCGCTGAGGCCAGCACAGGTGGTCTCATAGCTTCTGCAGGTTTAAGGGCAAGGCAACGTTTTGCGCCAACATAACCAGAAATAAGCGAAAAGCCTGCCGCCATCAGAAAACTGTTCAACATATATTTTTCAAATAGCCCCTTTGTTTCAAAGGGCATGTTAAAAGCAATCCCCATCATGTCTATCATTGGCGGTACGGATTTTATACCAAAGTAAGCACCTGGAATACCTCCTGCTATCCCTACAATAAAGGCATAAGACATATAATGTATAAGAATATGCCCATCAGGTACCCCACAGGCTTTCATTACACCAATTTGACCTCTTTCTGCTTCAATAATACGCTTGAGCACGATAAAAATAATGGTGCCCGAAATCATTAAGAACATCAGGGGAATCGTGGTGGTCATGCTTCCAATACCTTCAAGCTTTTGCATGGTTGTCGAGTGGCTCACTTGGTCTTCAAGGGGCAAGAGTTCTTTAACCCCATATTTTGATGCCCATTTTTCAATATCTATTTTGATACGTTCAAATGCGTCTGGGTTATAAAAGGTGAATGCAATATTATTAACTTGGTTGTCCATATTCATTATTTCGCTCATTTTTGAATAGGGCATGAAGACCAAATCGAATGATTTGGGATCTGATATCAACTCATTTGGATTTTTTTTAATATATATAAATTCAGGACTCCTGCCCACACCCACAATGGTGAGCTTTTGTTCTTTTCCATTTATAACAAGGGCTATTTCATCGCCTAGTTGTGTGTCTGTTGCCTCAAAGTAATTATTGCCCATAATCACTTCAGCCTTTTGTGGATTTGGCCATCGCCCTTTTAAAAGCTCAATGCCATTTATTCGATCAGGACGTGTGCTGTCATAACTCATGAACTGAAAAAGAACTTCAGTCTCTTCGTCAATCAGACGTACCCGCTTGTCAATTCTGCCTTCAGCCATTTTTATATCATCGTTTCTGAGAAAGCGGTTCATTGCACTTAGGGGCATTGCTTTCACCTTTAAGGTTGCCTCCCCAATATTGTAGTTTTCGTAGTAGCTATTTAGGGAGTAGTCGAAACTTTCATATATGAGCGACATCAGATTGTATGTCAAAATTCCAATCATTACGAGCAGGGCACTTGCTATATAGGCACCTTTATGTCTGTATAAATCACGAAGCATTTTTTTATACAACATCGCCCATCTCCCTTTCTGTCAGGCGGCCATCTCGAATTTCAAAGAAACGGTCTGCAAACTCTAAGAGTTCAGTGTCATGGCTAATGACTATGACAGTTTTCTTTAATGTCCTATTGATTTTCTGAAGCAGTTGCAAAACCTGTACGCTGGTTTCGGTATCGAGTGCACCAGTAGGTTCATCACAAAGGAGAATTTCTGGAGACTTCACAATAGCGCGCGCCACAGCAACCCGTTGCTGCTGACCCCCAGAGAGTTGTGATGGGAAGTGTCTCTCCCACCCGGTCAAGCCAACATGCTCAATGATTTCTGACACGTCCATTGCCCGTTTACTAAGTTCAGCTGTAAGTGCAATGTTTTCATAGCAGTTTAAACTCGGCAGCAAATTATAAAACTGAAATACAAATCCAATGGTATCCCTGCGGTATTTGGACAAGGCTTTTTTTGTAAAAGTATGCACAGCTTGGTCATGATAGTAAAGTTCACCGCTTGTAACCTGATCCATGCCACCAATCAGGTTCATAAGGGTACTCTTTCCAGAACCACTGGGCCCTAGAATGATAATGAACTCGCCTTCAAACACTGTGAAATTTACATCTTTTACAGCATGGGTTTGCACTTGCCCATTGTCGTAAATCTTATTCAAATTCACCGCTCTAAGAATCACTTTATTATTCACATTACCCATAGGTACCCCTCATTCTTGTTTTGAAATGTGTTAAACCCGCATCTATCGGTAAAACACCTCTCGCAAGTAAGCAATATACGTGTCAATTTCTTCTTGTAGCTGGTCCATTGTCCCTGCACCACTTTGGATTTTTTGTGTCCATTCTTCTCCGAGTCGCTCAATGGTCCAGCGAATTGTGTTGATCGTTTTTTCCATGTCAAGACCCTCTTTGAACAAATCAGGCGCTACGTTGCTGTAATAGAACTCATGCAGCATTTGCTTAATATCTACACGGCTGCCTTTAAAATAGTCATTTATATTTTCCTGTTTGTAGTAAGCCATATTGGTTAACAGGAAATCAAAAATATAAGGATTCTCTGATAACATTTGGCTTTTTATGCGTATTGCTGTGCCGATTCTATGAAGCAAATCTGGATCCTTCCAATTCACATTTGCATTCATTACTTGCATAATGCAGTCAACCGCACTGTCCATTAAAAACTTGAACAGACCTTCTTTATCTCCAAAATAGTAATATATGAGCCCACGGGCAACGCCTGCTTTTTCAGCGATGTGGTTTGTGGAAGCTTTTTTATAGCCCATATTACTAAATTCATCGTATCCAGCTTCAATAATTGCCTGCACCCTTTGGTTAGACATTTCCACTTTACTGTAATCATAAGTCTTCATAATTCATCTCCCACTTTTTTTGACACCTTCTGTCAAAATATATACCCTTTGACACATTCCGTCAAACGTTTTTTGACACATATCGTCAAATTCACCCAAATATCTGTCTAACATCAAAAAAAGAACCACTCTATACACTTCTCAAACTTGAAAAGGCATACGTGGTTCTTCTTATCTTGATTTAGCATCTTGGCTTATACTTTTACCTAAATTACACGTCCTGCCCCGCGCCGCATTTCTTGACTGGGCAATTCTATGTATCATTCAGGTTTAACATCCTACATGACTTAATGTTCGCCGCAAGACCCTGCATGTCCATGTTCCTGACAAACAGAACCGCTTGACTTGATATTCCCAGAAATAAAATCCGTCACAACCGTTTCAATGAGTCCAGTTGCACCTACAATAACTGAAATTCCATTATCGTTAAAAAGTTCTTGTGCTCTAGCACCCATGCCACCTGCAATGATTGTGTTCACATTATGTTGCGCTAAAAAAACAGGCAGAGCCCCAGGGGTATGCCCTGGCGATGGTAAAAATGTTCTTTCCATAATTCTATTATTTTCAATATCAAACACTTCAAATCCAGCACAGTGTCCAAAATGTCCCGATACTTGATTGCCTTCTTTTGCTACTGCTACTTTAATCATTTTCAACCTCCATATATTTTTTAAATGTGTTCCACGCCTGCACGATAGCTTGTCCCGCTGAGGAACCCGCATACTCTGAGACGGGAATCCCTTCATTGATGGCTTGTTTTACAGTGTCATCAAATGGAACTTTACCAATAACTTTTATGTTCTCTTGACTGCAAAATGATTCAATTTGATCTGAAATTTCCGGGTTAATATCATACTTGTTAATGATGGTTGCCGGCCTTAAACCAAAATGCTCCGTAAGCTTTAATACACGCTTGAAGTCAGCATAGCCAGATAAGGTAGGCTCTGTTACAATTACGCCATAGTCACACCCTGTAATTGACGCCATTACCGAACACCCTACACCTGGCGACCCATCAATGATAAAATCTGCTTCATCTCCTGCATAAGCCTTCGCATTCTTACGAACCTGTGTCACTAGCTTTCCAGACCCCTCTGCGCCCGGGATCATTTCTGCTCTGGATATAACGCCTTGCTCAGACCGTGTCAGAATAGTATCCCCCGTGACTTCATCTTCAAGAACAATTGCTCCTTGAGGACACACGAGGGTACACGCTCCGCAGCCTTCACACTTGAGTGCGTTAACTTTGGCAGCATGCCCAATAATATCTATGGCATTATAACGGCATGTGTCTATGCACTTTTTACAAAGGGTACAGGCATTTCTGTCCACAACAGCCAGTTTTGCACCAACAAAGGGCGCGCTTTCAAAGTCTGTACCACCAAACATCAAATGCAGATTTGACGCATCTACATCACAATCCACTTTTATAAGTTCTGAACCTGCTAAAGTTGCAAAAGATGCAGCTAGAGTTGTTTTCCCTGTTCCACCTTTTCCGCTTATAATTACGATTTGCATGTCGCACCTGCCTGTCCAGCGTTCTTTTTCAAACAGTCTCTTATTCGCAAAGAAATGCTTTCAAATACGTCTTTAAATTCATCGTCTTCTATCAGAAGCTGTCCCCTAGAATAGAGCTCAGCCGCTTTTCTTGAAAAAGGAATCTCTCCGATAACTGCAATGCCACTTTCGTTGCAATATGCTCTTATCATGTTTGTATTTTCATCGCTTCTGTTAATGACAACGCCGCAGGGGATCTCCATATCTTGAACGAGCTTTACAGCCAGCTTAAGATCATGTAGTCCAAACTTGGTTGGTTCCGTAACCAGAAGTGCATAGTCCGCACCTTCAAGCCCTTTAACTACATTGCAAGACGTCCCTGGGGAACAGTCAATTAAAGCGTCCCCCACCTTAGGTATGGATGATTTTAGCTTAGAAATAATAGGACCAGCCATGGGTTCTTTAATATTCAGTGTGCCGTTAAGAAATATCTGATCATCTATTTGGCCTGTCATCATCACACCGACTTGGCGCGGTACTTCCTTGAGCGCATCTGTTGGACATACAATTTTACAAGCACCACAACCATGACACAGATCTTCAAACAGCATAATGCCTGTAATGGTCTTAGCAAGTGCATTGAACTGACATACTTGCACGCACTTCCCACAAAGGATGCATTTGCCTTTATCTACCTCTGGCACCAGCACGGTAACAGGCTTTGTCTTACATTTTTCTGGTTTTAGAAAAATATGGCCATTGGGCTCCTCGACATCCGTATCAATATAGTGGCAGTGCATTACTTTGGCTAAATTGGTTGAGACGGTTGTTTTGCCCGTCCCACCTTTACCACTTAAAACTGCAATATTCATCTCATCACCACTTCTAACCCTTATGAGATGGTCCAGCGCTTGTGATTTCTACCGCCTCACCAGCCTGGAAAGCCTTAACTGCATCTTCAATATTGACCGTCTCCAGTTTAAAGCCTTTAACGTTTGATGCGTCTAAAACTTGCTTGGCTTTAGGGCCTAAATTCCCTGTTATGACGACATCAATTTTTTGATCGGTTATAAACTGCGCTGCACTGATGCCTGCGCCATGCCCAGCTGCAACTGCTGTGTTATCTAAAAATTCATATTGGTCTGCTTTTGAATCATAAATGGCGAAGAAGGCGCATCTGCCAAATCTTTCATCCATTAGTGCATATTTCGAATCCGCTGTACTTGTCACTGCAATCCTCATTTGAAATTCCTCCTATTTTGGATACATTCTTATAATTTTCTTGAAACAATCTCTGCCGCTTTGATGAGTGGATATGCAGCAGGTGATGCTGTCAGCATCGGCTGTGTACCTATTTGTGAGACCAGCAAATCAGTCAGTGTCATACCGCCTTGAATAATAAAACCGATGACATTAATGAGTTCACCCACACTGGTTCCGCCAACGACTTCACCACCGAGTATGCGCCCACTGTCTTTCGCAACAACCAGTTTTACAGTTTGCTGATGTGCACCTGGCAGTTTACCAGGATGTCTGTCCATTCCTGTAAAACTTCCACTAACTATGTCAAACCCTTCTTTTACAGCAGAACTTTCTGTCAAACCAGCCACACCATAAGAGCTTTCACCTATATTGGTTGAGTAAATGCCGATTGTCCCTTTAAAACTTCTCACTGTTGAAAGGCTATAAAGATTCAGACTGGCTACACGTGCCTCAGCACATGCAGTAGAAGCCAACATTGTAGTAGATAACTTTCCTGTAGCAAAATCACGCTTTCCTGCGCAATCCCCTGCTGCAAAGATATCCGGTTCAGATGTACGCATGTACTCATCTACATCTATAAAGCCGAGAGCATTCATACGAATACCCGCTTCATCAGCCAAGGAGGTATTTGGTCTGTATCCCATAGATAGGATAACCGCATCTGCTTCAAGGACGTCACCTGAAGAAAGCTTGACACGCTCAACTTTTCCATCGCCTTCGATCTCTTCTATACCGACACGCGTTAATACGCGAACGCCTCTATCAGCAAGTAGGTCTTGTGCATGAAGCGCTACATCTTCATCAAAGGCTGCGCCAAGGATTCTATTTTGAATTTCTACAAGTGTAATATCCAAGTTTTTCTTATTGAGTTCGTCAGATGTCTCAACCCCTATAAAACCGGCACCCACAACAATCACACGCTTAAAATCTTTAAGCATTTCCATAAATGTATCTAGATAAACCTTATTTTTAGGGATTGTATACACATTCTCAAGTTCAGCCCCTTTTAACCACTTTGGCACAAAAGGCTGTGACCCCGTTGCAAGAATCAATTTTTCATACTGGATTTCCTGATTATCTGACAAGATACATACTTTACTTTCTTTATTGATTGTTTCAACCATGCCTACACGAATTTCAACACCGAGTTTTTCAAGACCCGCATCGGGCAAAATATTGTTATTCGAAGTACCCAGCGTACCGAATATGTATGGAATGCCACAGGGAATCATAACTTTCTCTTCTTTTCGAACAAGTACTACATTCTTTTCTGGATAACTTGATTTAGCAGTCATTGCAGCAACAAGACCCGCTGCACTGCCACCTATAATTAAAACATCTGCTTTCTTCATATTTCCCAATTCATTACCTCCAATTTATTATTGGCATATGCCACTTTAATTATACGCCACCTTCAGTTTTTGTCAATTACCCAAAACCTATTCTTTTGACATTTTCTTTTATTATTGACATATGCCCATAACGTGATATACTTAAGGTGTAAAGAGCATATGCTCATAATCTAAATAAATTTATCTTAATAGAATCTATAAGGAGGAAGAAAAATGCCAAGATTTGATAAAACTGGCCCAATGGGTAAAGGGGCAATGACAGGACGCGGTATGGGTAAATGTGTGGAAAATCAGGATTCAAATACTGAACCCGGATTTGGCTATGGTCGCCGAGGTATGAGAAAAGGTGGTGGACGATGCACAAGAGGTTTGGGCTATGGTGCCTCAGCAGATCAGCAGAGTCATCTTATCACTTCTTTACAGGAACGCATTCAAAAGCTAGAATCGATGATTATGGACAAATAGATACCACTATAACAATTGCGCTCAGCTGAGTGCAATTGCTTTTTTTTATGGGTTAACTTATTGAGTTCATCGAATATTATTAGCATATGCCAATAAAAATCATTGACATTCACAATTTCCCCGTGTAGGATTATGTACGACCCCCACCTGTAGGGGGAGGAATTTCGGAGGTGAAAATGATGAATGTTATTTCAATTAACAAACAAAGTGAAACCAACTTTAACCCAAACTGGTTTCTTAAAGCACTTGGGAACGGCGGTCTCGCAGTCTCTTTTTTCATGTACCTAATGTTTTTCATTAAGCACAAGACGCCTATTCCCATATTTAGCGATGTCTATAGGGTAGTGAGCAGCGGTACATTGCAGTCTTTAATGACTGGCGCTGTGCTTGTAATCATTCTGTACTTTTCTTTCAGATACTTCTCTGAATTCATTACACAGTATAGGCGCTACCGCGCTTTCACCAAAACAGGTGCATACGAGGCGCTACTTGGAACCAACGATGAAATCTCACTGATGGCCATTCCACTCACAATGGCAATGGGGGTAAATGTTCTATTTATTCTTGGCGCAGTTTATGTTCCAAATCTGTGGCGTTATGTAGAGTACTTATTTCCGGGTGCTATTGCCGCATTTGCACTGATTGGTACATATGCACTCCAGATATTCATTCGTTATTTTAAGAACACATTAACTCAAGGAAACTTCGATTTTGATAAAAACAACCACTTAGGACAGATGATTGCACCTTTTGCTTTCATAATGGTTTCTGTTGGAATTGCTGCATCTGCCGCTATGAGTCATACGCTCGCAACCAACGTCATTGCATTTATTGGTTCTGTCTTCTTTTTCGTTCTAGCACTCTTCCTTGTCAACTTAAAACTTTTTCTCGGATTCAAATCCATCCTTCGACAGGGTGTAGATGAAAAAGTATCACCAACGCTTTGGATTATAATTCCTATCGTTACACTGATGGGTATCACGCTTGTTCGGTTAATTTCAGGAGTACACCATCACTTCTTAGGCAATAATCCAAGCCCTGTACTCTTAATGGTCATGCTTACACTGCTGATATCTGTTCAGCTTATATTTGGTATTTTAGGCTATGCTGTAATGAAGCATAACAGGTACTTTGAAAAATATATCAGTGGAAATGACTTTCATGTGGGCAGTTTCTCGCTCATATGTCCAGGTGTTGCTTTCGTAGTTCTTGGAATGTTCTATGTTCACTACGGCTTCATAAAGACAGGTTTCGTAAATCAATTCAGTACACTTCACATGTTCTTAGTCTTGCCTTTTACGCTTGTGCAAATTAAAACAGTTCTCACACTGAACAAAATTAGCAAAAAATCAAACGGACTCGCTAAACCGTCAACAGAGCCTTTAAATTATTACGCTGAATGACGGTCGGCTTTGAAAATAAGTAAATCATAGTTTATTTAGATTGGGGAGAAAAAAATGAAAAATGTAGTAATCATTGGTGGCGGTGTCGCTGCTAAAGGTTTTCTTGGAGCGGCATTTGCCTTTGAAAAAGATACAAAGTTCACAGTCATTCGAAGTAATGCAAAAGGACCTGTTCCATGCGGAATTCCATATGCATTCGGGACACTGGATGATCCTATGAAAAATCAATCAAGCGATAAGAAACTGCTTGAAAATGGTGTAGACCTCATCATCGATGATGTTGTCAAAATAGACCGTGATCATAAAAACGTCACAACCGCCTCGGGAAAAGCGTATCCATACGACCAGTTGGTTCTAGCAACCGGCTCCCACCCCGTATTCCCACCTTTCCCTGGAAAAGACTTAGGCGGAATCCATGTAATAGAAAAAGACCTTGACAAGATTGCTGCGCTTAGACCTGTTGTAGAAAAAGCAAACTCTATCGTCATCGTAGGTGGCGGATTCATAGGTGTAGAACTGGCTGATGAGATCAATAAGCTCACCGGCAAAGAGATAACACTGGTAGAACTTGCACCGCATGTTCTCAGTGTGGCATTTGAAACCCGTTTTTCAAGTCAAATTGAAGCATCACTTTCAAAGCATGACATCAAGGTGCTTACAGGTGTAGGCGTTCAAGCATTCAAAGGCAAGGAAACCGTGGATACGGTTGTGCTTTCTAGTGGAGATGAAATAAAAGCGGACCTTGTTTTTATGGCGATTGGCGCTTTTCCAAATGTTGATCTAGCAGTAGCTTGTGAACTTGAGCTCGATGCTAGAAAAGCTGTAAAGGTCAACAAATACCAGCAAACTTCAGATCCTTCCATCTTCGCGATCGGAGACTGCGCTTCAAAATTAGACATATTTACGGGTGGCGAAAGTAATGTTCGCCTTGCATCTATCGCAGCTAAAGAAGGCCGAAATGCAGCACTTAACCTATCTAGTCAAAACGCGCCGCTCTCTGTTCTAGGTATTACAAATCTCTTCTCCACCGTTATTGATGATCAATACTACGCCGCAGCCGGTATGACTCAGGCCCAAATTGAAAATTCACCATTTAAGGCTATAGAAGTTGTTCTAAGTGCAGCAAACAAGCACCCAGCTACATTACCTGGTACAGTTATGACTGAAGGGGTATTCTACTTTGCAGCAGACACATTGACCCTTCTAGGCGCACAGCTTTCAGGAGACAAGGAAGTTGCTGAAACCATTAATGCCATCGGCATTGCAATACAAAACAAGGCTACAGCACACGATCTTTATAGCTACCTATATGGAACTCAGCCTATGGGAACTGCATCACCAAACATGTACCTTTTGCATCAGGCTGGCTTAAAAGCACTATCTATCAAACAGTCCTTATAATTCCCAGTTACATTTTTTAGCCCTACGATACAGAGAGGCCTGCACAATCTGCAGGGCCTCTCTGTTCTATTTTCCATCTGTTTTTGCGAGCTTATAAAAGGGATATTTATTTGCTGAGGTCTTCTGAAACCAAAATATAACTGGTAAAACTTTAGGGGAAGTAAAGTTCCTTTAAGCTGTGACCATAACGTCACATACTTGTCACAATACAGGTTTATTATGTAGTTACAGTAAACAGCAAACAAGAAAACTCGAGGAGGAAAAGATAATGAGAAAAATGATGAGTCTAGTAGTTGCAGGTCTTTTAGTAATTGGTACAGGTGCAATGACATTTGCAGATGCCTTGCAGTCACCAGCAGAGATTTACGCTGAAGAAGCTGGCATTACAGTAGAAGAGGCCTATGCACAAAGAGGCACAAACCAGCGTTTTGGTGAACTCGCGCAAGAAAATGGCCTATGGGACAGCTTTAAAGAACAGTTTTTAGGGGTTAAATCAAGCCGAATAGAAGACTTGGTAGAATCAGGAGATTTGTCACAAGAAGAAGCTGATGAAATACTAGCAGCTATGGAAGACTGTGACGGATCTGACCCAGAACGCCTGCTTCAAGGCATGGGTATGGGATTTGGCCGAAATAACGGCGCAAACTCTGGCAATGGATACGGCGCACAGTCAGGAAGTGGTCTTCGAGACGGGTCAGGTGCCCAAAATGGAAACGGACTTCGTGACGGCTCCGGTGCTGGACGCGGCGGTAAATGGAATCAAAATTAATTTAGCAAACTCAAATTAAGCAGTCGAGAAATAAACAGCGCAGCTTCCGGTTAACCACAAAATTTGGCGCGCTTTATACGCAAATAAAAATAGATCTTCAGTTTTGTGCTGGCACAACTGAAGATCTATTTTTTTGTGTGTGCATTTCTTTGTCTTTTCTCTATACCTACATTTTAACCGCTTTTGACGGGCAGGTGGCTAGACACATTCTGCACTTAATACATCGTGTCATGTCTATTTGAGCAACTTGTCCAATCATGGTAATAGCGCCAACTGCACACGTATCTATACACTTAGCGCACCCTATACATTTTGACCCTACTATTTTCACATTGCCCTCCTACTTTTCAATAACACCATATACGATTTCGCCGTATCGCATATTGCCCACTCTCTTATCAACACCCAGCTTTTTAAAAACACCACTGCCAATTTTTTCTTTGATTACAACGCGTTTTCTGGCTACACGTAGCGCTTCATCTAGAGCTTCCCTGCTAAGGGAGCGTGTATCGGCCAGTGTATCAATAAGGCGTAGTGCCGTTGATGCATCTGTTGGATTTTGAAACATGGGGTCAAAATAGACTACATCAAAGCTTGAAGCCTCCTGAGCCTTTAGATACTGAACGTGGTCTGCCTGAATGACATCTATTTTTTGCATACAAGTCAAAACCGTATCTGATACAGCACTATAATGCGTCAAGCCGTCTCGGGTCAGGAATGCAAGAAGCGGACTCGATTCAAGACCGACTACCCTCCCGTGATCGCCCACCTGACTCGCCAAGACAATCGCATCAAAACCATATCCAAGCGTACAGTCAAGCACACGGTCTCCAGCTTCTATGCGACATGCATCCAGTAGTTGATTTGACTTCCCCTGACTCATATTCCAAACCTTAATTACAGCTGTGCCCGGGTGCCAAAATAGAACTTCCTCTTCAGTCATTAAACGCAGCATATCATTTTGAACAATCCAGAGGTAATTAAGCGCATGCTTTTGCATTATTTTTTTCAAACTGTCCTTTTTTCGCTTAAACACAGGACAGTTAAACTGACCCGCAATATAGTGTGCACGCGTGATCAGGTCATCTGGTGGCTGAATAGATGTTGTCACTCCTATTTTCATAAACCGCTCCCTCTTTACAGACTCCGCTTTATTATAACAGAGTTTGAGTTGTTAAGCTGTTGCGCGTTTTTTTTCCTGAATCATTTATGTGGGAAATTGTACGCATTATCTTTAGACAACAAAAAGGACAGTACACAAAACCACTTAAATAAAGTGCTCTTGTGCCCTGTCCTTTTATCTGAAAGTTTCCCTAAATATAGGTTGCTTCTTCAACAAGCTATCATCCACGACATATACTTCTGTACGGGAAATAGTTTATATTAAAATAAAGCTTGATACAATATATGTTACACGCTTTAAATATTCAAATAACGTATTACATTAAATTCATTAATAGAAATAAAAAATGTGCTATACTGTGTTTGATTATACGAGGAGTGATGAATAATGGAAAAAAGAGTATTAGGAAAAACCGGACTCAAAATTACTGCGATCGGATTTGGGGGCATTCCAATTCAGCGCGTTGATCAGGAGCAAGTCATTCAAATTGTTGACACACTTGAAACAGCGGGGATAAACTTCATTGATACAGCACGTGGCTATACTGTAAGTGAAGTGTTTTTAGGAAATGCTCTACATGGACGTCGTGACCGGTTTATACTGGCAACAAAGTCCATGGCCAAAGATTACGCAGCAATGAAAGCAGATATTGAACTGAGTCTTAAAAACCTTCAAACAGACTATATAGACCTTTATCAGCTTCATCTGGTTAAGGATAAAGCAGACTATGATTTCATAATGGGCGAAAACGGTGCCTACAAGGCCCTTGTCGAAGCAAAAGCAGACGGAAAGATTGGCCACATAGGTATAACCGCTCACAGTGCCGACTTTCTCTTAGAAGTTGTAGATACCATGCCGTTTGACACACTTCAATTTCCTTACAACTTGGTGGAACGCCAAGGTGAGCCTATTTTTGAAAAAGCCGCACAAAGAAATATCGGTATTATTTGCATGAAACCCATAGCCGGCGGAGCCATACAAAATGGACAACTCAGTTTGAAATTTATCCTTCAAAACAAGAATGTATCTGTTGTTATTCCAGGAATGGAGAAAACTGAAGAAGTCGATAAAAACCTTGCTGTACTGGGCCAAGACTACAGGTTTTCACGCGAAGAAAACAAAGCCGCTGAGCAAATTATTGAAGCGTTAGGGGGCAATTTCTGCAGACGTTGCGGATACTGCGCACCATGTGAAGCTGGTATTAATATTCCAGCAATGTTTATGGCTGAAGGATACTACACACGTTACAATATGACCGGCTATGCAACAACGTACTATAAAAAACAGCCCATTACCGCAAGTGCCTGTATTAAATGTGGAAAATGCCTCAGCAGGTGTCCCTATGATTTGCCTATCATAGAAAAGATGGAAACTGTGAAGAAAGTTTTTGGATATTGAACCACCTGCTATAATAAGAGTATTCTAAGCTATGTAAAGAATTATAAATATGGTTAGTTTATGATTATAGCATATGCTTGCAGGTTATCATATAAACACACACTACAACAGTGTACTTTAGATCCCATATGGTTATGGAGGCAGGATTTCATGTGCAATGATTATAAAAAACAGACCTGGAATACTTGGGCATCACGATATGATACCCTCATCAATACGACAGAAAAGAGTTATATGGCGCTCACCCACAAAATCATTGAGTCCATTGAATATACAGATAGCATATTAGAGCTTGGAGCAGGCACAGGCCACCTATCCCTTTCTATTAGTCCATACTGCAAAGAAATTGACGCTATTGACTTTTCAGAGAATATGATTCGCAAAGCACGTGAGAACAAAAGCTTTTCACGATTTCAAAATGTGAATTTCAAACTTTCACACGCTGAGCACATCCAGTGTCAGGACAGCACCTACGATGTTGTCATTTTATCTAATGCCATGCATGTACTGGATAATCCACAGGATGTTATGGCAGAAATCAAGCGTGTTCTAAAGCCAGGCGGAAGACTTATTGCGCCTAATTTTGTGCATGAGGAAAAAGCTCACAGCCGACTGATAATCAAAGCGCTCGGATCAGTCGGATACCCAGTTGAGAGAACCTTTAATGAAAATTCCTATTACCGTTTCCTAGAAAAATATGGCTTTAAGCTTCACAAAAGCAGTTATATTAAGGGCTTTGTTCCTATGGCTTATGTAGAAGCAACCTTAAACTCAAAATAAAATGCATCTGTACAATTCCAAAATGCAAAACAAGAGACTGTTCTACATACAGTACTAAATTTACTGCTTGTAGAACAGTCTCTTTTCTTGACGCATAATGTGATTCATATCAACTTTCCTCTTAATTAGCCATGATTCTCTCATTCCAATTTCGTGCTAAAGCTCACTACCTACGATTTCAAATTTTTATCTTAAGTTTATGCTTGTTCATTTATAGAATACGTTGACAAACAGCACTATGAAAGATACAATTTACGGATGATAATCTGTGAGGAGATGACTATGCAAACCTTTGAAAGTCTAAAATTAAGCAGTCCACTTATTAAGGGACTCCATAAACAAAATATTACAGAACCAACCCCAGTTCAAGCTCAAACTATCCTGCCTGCTTTAAGCGGTAAGGATGTTATTGCCGAAGCCATTACAGGCAGCGGTAAAACCCTTGCATACCTGCTTCCTTCTTTTGAAAGAATTGATACAAATTCAAGAGAGCTGGATACCTTGATCCTTGCACCAACCCACGAGCTGGTTGTTCAAATTAACAATGTCATAAAGGCACTAGCTCAGGATTCCAGCGCACCCGTACGCTCGACTGCCATCATTGGACAAGCAAAAATAAAACGCCAGATTGACGCCCTTAAGAAAAAACCACATATTGTTGTTGGTACGCCGGGTCGAGTTCTTGAGCTGATTAAGCTTAAAAAAATTAAGGCGCACCAAGTGAAAACGCTCGTAATTGATGAAGCTGACAAACTGCTGTCTGATGATAATATCGATACAGTCAACAGCGTCATTAAAACAACGCTGCGCGACAGACAGCTCATGGCATTTTCTGCTTCGTTGCCTCCAGACGCTGTGAAGAAGTGTAAAAAACTCATGGTTGACCCAGTACTTGTAAACATAGATCAGTCCAATGTGAACGCGGATATTTCACACATTTGTGTTTTGTCAGAACGTCGTGACAAAATCACAAAACTTAGGAAAGTACTCCATGCTGTCAAACCAGAAAAGGCCATCGTTTTCATTAATAGAAACGAACGGGTTCAAGAGGTTGCCATGAAACTGGTATACCACAAAATCAAGGCTGAAGGGATTTTCGGTAATGCGACCAAACTTGAACGCAAGGCCATTCTCGATAACTTCAAATCTGGTAAAACAAAAGTACTGGTCGCTTCAGATTTAGTTGCCAGAGGACTTGATTTGACAGGCATAACCCACGTTATTAGTCTAGATGTTCCAGAAGACTTAAACGAGTACACCCATCGTGCCGGGCGTACGGGTCGTGCCGGCAAGCAGGGTACCTCCATTACCTTAATCACAGAAAAGGAAATCAGTCTTATGCTTAAAATACAGCAACGAACTGGGATTGAGTTTGATGTGAAAGACATCTATATGGGTCGACTTGTCGATGTTGACTCAAAAGACAAAGAATAAAACAAGAAAAAGCCAGATAGACTGCGTATGAAATCATACGCTGGTCTACTGGCTTTTTTTATTCCTCTAGGCCGTGTTTCTCAGTCACCTCTTGAAGATCTCTATTGATAAATTTTGAGAACACAATTTCATCTAACTCACTAAGTGATTTTAAATCTTCTGCAAAAAAGTAAATATGATTTCCGCCTAGATCTAATCGGTGCAATGTCTTCCCAAACTGCTTTTCTTCCTTCTTACGTCTCCTTGGAAAATTTTCAATTTTATCTTGCAGTGACGTAAAATTCTCAGCCTCGTCTGAATTATCTTTTGGCCTGCACTTGTACTCATCTATATTAAGCGACATATATTGCTGTAGATATGAAATATCCTCTTCCTTGTCAGCAACTGACCCATCGTTTAAATATAGTCCTGTACCCATTTGCTTCAGAGTATATCGATCAACGATCTTTGTGTGCCTTGCCATAAATTTCTTATAGGACATTTT
Source organism: uncultured Acidaminobacter sp. (assembly GCA_963676345.2). Classification (GTDB taxonomy): domain Bacteria; phylum Bacillota; class Clostridia; order Peptostreptococcales; family Acidaminobacteraceae. Next base: position 205,843 of record CAXXTS010000005.1, on the reverse strand, counting down.
TGAGAAGTCTGGTTTCAACATCATTGAAATATAGGCCACTTCAGCTTCTTTTGATGGTACAAAGCGCTTCACATAGTCGTTGTCTTCTATATATTTATCAATCTTTTCATGATTAATCGATAGGGTTGCCTTCAAACAGTTGATAAAACCATCTTCAATTAAATACAAGCTGGCATACTTGCTTATTTCATTCATATATAGATTGATCATTTTAATATCGTGCTTCGATTCTTTCTTCAAATTGATAGACTTAAAAACCCGCATGTTATTGTAGTGAAACTCTGCATTAAAGCGAATCTCTTTAAACTCTGGTTTCTTGATTCGATACCCTGCAAGCTTGGTTCCCGGTGGTAACTGCGAAAATATATCATCTATTTCAATAGGCTGTGCAGTATCATTGATGATGAATTGGTTCTCTTCGTTAAACATTGTAATACCGACATTCATTCCCTTTGAAACGGTTCTCACAACAGGCACTCTATTATAGTCAAACACCCAGTCCGAACGCTTAAGCTGATTGTAACGCATATTGGTTGCGTAATCATGAACAGATAGAACAGCAATAAAGACAAAGACACTTGCAATGACGGACATGAAAAAATAAGATGCCACGCCCACACCTGCGAAATACATTAGAAGCAGTATCAGAAGACTTGAAAGATACGCTATAAGCAGAATCCTTCTAAAGACCTTAAGTTTGTCATCAATAGTGCGCACATATCTTGAACTGTCTGCAGAAATCGCACCTTCGCTATTATAATAAGTGATTGCACCTATCCCGATTAGAGATATGACTGTTGCAATAATAAAAGCTAAAAAGACGCCCTTTGCCGGATGATCCATATCTATTGCCATAAGAAATACTAGACTCTCAAGCGCATAGATGCTAACAAAACTTCGTATATTGCCGACGCCTATTGTATAAAGCAATTCTGTATTCATAAACTCACCCTCATTTGTCTATCCTATAAAATACCCGGCTAAGCAATGATTCATTCAAATTGCCTCTTCTTTTTCCTCTGGCTGATCAAAATGCATGACTATTTGTGTTCCCTGACCAGGCTTGGAAACACATTCTACATCTCCACCCAATAAGTTTCTAACATAGTTGCCCACAATAAAAAGCCCCAATCCCATATTGCCATACTCGCGTCTATTGCTCTCAAAAGCATTAAATGCACAAAGTGCATTCTCTTCACTGATGCCGCGCCCTGTGTCCCATACTGATACCATATAGGTCTTATGCTTTGAAAGGGTGCGAATATAAACATTCTTTTCATCACTCGCATTGTAAGCATGTACCAAAATGTTATCAATCAGAAGCTCCAATATCTCTCTAAATATTACAGCGTCTGTATAGAACATTTCATCCTGCACCTCCAGATGAAGCTGACAGTTTTCACATGTAAAACGCGCCTTGAATGTTTCAAGAAGCACACCAATAATATCTGATATTTGAATCCAGTCTTTTGAAACCCGCTGATTGGCATCTAGTTTTTTAAACTCTTGAACTAAAAATGCAGACTTAGAAATAGCTTTCATTTGAATCTCCAAGCTGCTCTTAATTGAATCCATCCAGTCCTCAGCCTCTGATTTTGACATAGTCCCACCCAGCAGTCTTGGCACATTTTTACTTAAGTCATCCGTAACATAGCTGCTGATGGTGAGTGCATTTCCAAGCGGTGTGTTCATTTCATGCGCTACACCTGAAACAACACGACCAATTTCAGCCATTTTTCTAGACTCAACCAGACGGTTTTGAGTTTCTTGCAGCTCATCAATCGTGGTCACAAGCTCTTGATTCAGAGCTTCTAAGTCGAGTGTTCTTTCACGAACCCGTTTCTCGAGTCCCTTGTTGAGCTCTATAATTTCGCGCTCTCTTTTTCTGAGTTCATTGCCCGTCTCCTGCATTGTCCTATATAAAGCACCGGTCTCTATGTACTTCAGCTTTACGTTATATTGTTGTTCAACGCCAAATTCCAGCTGGCCTACTGCATCGTTCAGTTCTTTAATATCTTTAGAAATTCGATTATTGATATAAGTACTCAATGCATAAAGGACCGGTAGAATCAAAAGTGAAATGATACTTGTCCATTTGACAAAGTCCATCCATCCACTGTTTAAATCTTCAATAGACTGATAAATAATTAGGGCCCATCCCGCTTCATTGATTGCGACAACTGTTATACTATAATTTTCGCCCCGAACCATACGTACACCCATATTCTGCTTTTGTGAGGCCATCCACTCATGATATATTAAGTCTACATAGCGATCCGAAGCGAATATTTCATTGCTATGAGCTACATAAACCCCTGTGGAGTCCACAATTCCCAGCTGTGAATGCTCTGAAAGCCGTACACCCTGTAAAAAAAACTGTATTTCTGATAAGTCCGGATAAATAACAAGCTCTCCACCATCTGCCGTTTCGACTATAAAAGCCATAGTTGCGTCCCTATAAATTGGATCAACAAAAGTCGCAGAACGATAGACTTCATTTGTTCCCGATACATAAGTATAGTCTCGACCACTTGTGTCCATACCCAGTAAATTATTGTTTTCTGGATACACATCAACAATAACACCATCTTGATTTAGCTTTTCAACGCGTCGTACATATGTATCAGAAACCGTATTTAACATACTGGATAATGTAACCTCTTCACCTGCTGCAATATGTTCATCTGCAAGATCTTTGAGGGCAAGAGCAATCCCTTCAGGATGTAGAAAGTAATGCTGTACCTGAGGCAGTAACAAATCTATCAGCATTTCATTATTCTTTTCTATTTGAGAACTCATATAGCTTTTCATGGTGATGCCAATAATAAGGCCCACCAAAATAAATCCAGCTAAACTCATCCCAATGATTGCAGTGCGTATAGCACGAATCAGGGACATTTCTCCATATTTCAAAAAATCACTTCCACTCAGGTTCAAATACACCATCTACTACATTATGGATCTGATACTGTCTTTGAGTATCTCCATATTGGTCAATTGCTATCGCTTCATACAGACCATCGTATGTTATATTTATCAAAGCCTCTTTAACAGACTTTGGATCATATGAGCCTGATCTTTTGAGGGCTTGAATCATGACTTGCGCAGTGTCGTATCCATACTCTGCAATAAAAGTCGGTTCATATCCAAACCGGTCCTCAAAGGCCACCTTGAACGCCGCGTATTTATCGGATACATGTTTAGGTATATAAGTCCCAATCATGCGCATGCCTTCAACAGACTTCCCTCCGTTTTCAATCATGTCTCGGGTCATCGACCAGCTTACGGAGTAAAGTTGAATTTCACCTTCATCAAGTTGCTTGATCCTCTGTGCGGTAAAAGCCGTATCAATTGAACTCGTTATCAGAAACACACAGTCTGGTTGTGTGCTCACAATATCCTTTGCAACACTTGCATAGTCATCTGTTGCATCAGATATATCAAAAACACCTGTAATATTTATGCCCGCTTTCAAGCACAAGTCTTTGGTCATGCGCTCAAGAACCTGGGCATAAGCTGCATTTCGTCCATCATATACTACATATATGGACTCAAACCCATGTGCCCTCACATCCTCGACAAGCAGGGCTGCTTGCCCGTCAATCAGCGGGCATGTGCGCAGAATATAATCATCAATGCCTGTAAAGGTGTCTGTCGTCATAGAAGGACTCAGAAAAAGCAAGCTTTCATCAGCGCTTTCAATCATAGCCTCTGCCAAACCAGACATAAGATGACCAATAACCAGCTCAACCTTCTCATCCTTAAACTTTCCATGCACCAACTTAGCTACCGCTTCGCTGCCTTTGTCATCTTTGATAACCAAGTCTATGAGATGTCCGTTAATGCCACCATCCGCGTTGACTTGTTCAATGCTTAGCATTACACCGTTGCGCGCATCTACACCAAGGTCTGATGCAAGTTCGCTCATATTGGCGGTATAGCCAAGCTTAATAGGTTCTTTTTCAATACAAGAAACAAGCAGCATGGTCAAAATGCCAATCATACCCATTATCCCTATTTTCTTAAAAATGCCTGTCATTATGTTTCACCTCAAATGTACTATACCCTAAAAAGAGATAGACATGTGCTTTTCACTGCATCTTAATGTTCATTGGGTATTTACTCTACAACCTCTACGGCTGAGCCGTCTTTTAGAAATGACTGACCACGTACTACCACCGACTCATTTTCATCCAGTCCACTTAATATCTCAATATAATCACCATTCACGCGTCCTGTTGTCACTCGTTTTTCTACAGCATGATTGTCATGAGCCACAAATACCTTTTCAGTGTCTCCAGTTATTATAACGGACCTTCTGGGAATAGCAACCATTTTTCTAATATTTATCAAAATTTCCACTTCCACGAATTCACCCGCTTTGAGTTTCACTGCATCTGATTCAAGTAGAAGCTCTGCTTCATAAAGCCCCGACGCTACAGAAGGCACTGCATTAATAGACTCTACATGCGCAGGTATTTCCACGTCCATGTCTCCCTCTGTAAAAACAATGGCACTTGCCCCTTGATTCACACGTTTCACCTGTTGGGCAGTCAAACCAATGACTGCTTTAACCGATGAATCATCCATTATTTCTATTGCGCTTTGCCCCATAACCTGTTCACTGTCTTTGATGTATACCGCGGCTACCACGCCTCGAATTGGACTCCTGACCTGCTGGTCTTCAATACCATCTTTTAGATTTAAAACTTGATTGTTATAACTCACTACAGCATCTTGATACTGTTTCTTTAGCTGCTCATATGCAAGTTCTACACTTTCAAGTTCGCGTTTTGATATTGCACCTGCTTCAAACAGTTCTTTTTGCCGATCATAGGTGAGCTTTTGATCGTCCTTTTGGATTTTCAACGTGTCACGTAATGTTCTCAGCTGACTTTCTACTGCTCTGTAGTTCTTTTCAAGACTGTCGGCTTCAAGTTCAAACAAAAGATCATCCGCTTCAACCATATCCCCCGCTTCAACATAGACCTTTTCTACCTGTCCTGTACCTGCGCTTATTTGATAAACTGCATTTGCCTCTATTTTACCGAGTGCTTTAACTGAATCATATATTTCATGTATTTCCGATTTCTCCACTTGAACTGGCACAGAAACATCAGCCTCAAGTTCTTCTTCTTCCACCTTCTCAGCTTTTGAACAACCCGTAATTATGAATACTAACGTGCATGATATGATTAAAATTTGCTTCCATTTTTTAAACGTATTCATTGCTAGGCCTCCCTTCCATCAGACAAATGGCGCTTCGAGCGTTTTTCCTTCCAGCCTTCAATCATTAAATAGAATACCGGAATGTATACCAGTGTTAGAATCGTAGTCACAAGTAATCCAAACACCAGTGAAAAACTAAATTGAGCATAGTAAGTATCCCTAAATGCCAGTGGCAAAACGCCACCAATGGTTGTCAGTGTCGTCGCCAAGACTGGATTAAAACGAATCGTTCCCGCTTCAAGAATGGCATCTGTGAGGGTACCTCCTGTCTCACGTATATAGTTCATAAAATCTATGAGAACAATCGCATCATTCACGGCTATACCAACGAGTGCAACCAATCCCATGAATGCATAAAACCCAAATTCATTCCCAGTAACTGCCAACCCTACAATTACACCAATCATTGCCATTGGCACAGTCATAAGAATAGCAAATGGCTGAGCCACCGAATTGAACTGGACAGATAGAATAATGAATACGAGAAATACTGCTAGAAGCATACTTCTGAAAAGGTCCGTAAAGCTTTCCTGTATAGCTTCTATATCGCCACCGTATTCTGTACGGATGTCATCTGGTATAACGATATTCTTTGATTTCTCTTCGAATTGGCGGGTCACATCATTAATATTAACACCTTTTATTAAATCCGCTTCTAGTGTAATAACACGTTCACTCTCAAGATGCGCAATGCTTGAGAGCCCGCTATACTCTTCAATATCAGCAATATGCGCTAGAGGAAGCGCCACACCTTTTGGTGTTATGATATACATGGCATTCAAGCCATTTAAGTCTGTCATTTCATCCCTGTGGACTTTCACGACCACATCAACCTCTTCTCGGTCTACTTGAATGGTTGCAGCTACAACACCATCCATTTGATTACGGAGCTGGCCCGCTATTTGAGAGACCGATAGGCCGTATGTGCCTATCTGTTTTTCATGTATATTGATCTTAACCTGTGGCGAGTCCGCTACAGCATCTACATCAATATTATAAACACCCTCTATTGAGTCATATATTTCAGCATAGTTGTCTGCTAACGCCTTCATTTGATTTAAATCCGTGCCAATAATTTTTAGGCTAACCGGCTTTCCAACGGGGGGACCTTGTCCCGCTGACCCATTAACAATAATTTTTGCTCCAGGTATTCGAGCAACTGCCTTTTGGGCATCTTTCAATATTTTGAATCCATCAATATCCTGATTTGAATCATCCTCAAATATAACCGATATGACTGCTCGGTCCACTTCATTACCACCAATTGTAATATTATACGCTTCAATTTCTGGTACGGTTTTCAAATAGGACTCTACCGCATCCGTAATTTCAGCGGTCTCTTCAAGTGTTGTCCCACCTGGTGTATCAACTATAATCTGCAAGCTCTCAGGCTCGGTTGCAGGGAAAAACGAAATCTTGACAACCCCTGCTCCAATGAGGGCGAAACTGGCTACCAGCGTAGTTATACCTACGAATACAACGCCGATTCGCCTATGCCTTTTATGGAGTAAATACCCTATAAAACGTCTGTAATATTGTATTGCCGGAGCTTCCTCCAGCCCTTGCCCACCATATAAATACACTTTAAAAGCCATAAGCAGACCGAAGAATAGAGCTGCAATGATTCCTAAATTAATTTCACTGGCACTTCCAGAAAAAGCGTAGTAGCCTAATACAATGACAATTAGGACAGAAAATGCTTTTTCTAAAGATGATGCCGCTTTACTGTCTAATTTCATTTTATGTGCAATTTTATGAAGAAGTGTGTGTGATCTCTTTTTCAAAAGCCTAGAATAAATAGAAGGCGTAATTGTAATGGCCACACCAAAGGATGCGATGAGGGCAATAATTATCGTTCTTGGAACCGTGTTGATAAATGCGCCCATTATACCCGGTAAAATAGCTAATGGGAAAAAGGCAGCAACGGTTGTCGATGTCGCTGCAAGAACAGGAAAACCTACCTGATTGACCCCTTTTATCGCCGAGAGTCTAGCTTGTGCGCCCATCCGACTGAGGCGGTCCATATTTTCCATGACAATAATGGAGTTGTCTACTAATAGACCAAGCGCCACAATCATACCCAAAATGGAAAGGGCATTCAGGCTCATCCCTAAAACGTCTAAAATGCCAAGTGTCGCCATGAGCGTAATCGGTATTGTCATTGATACAATGAGCGACTCCTTAAACCCAATAAACAAGAAAAGGACTAGGACAACCACAATGAGTCCAGAAAAAGCACTTGCTTGAATGCTTTCTAAGTCTTTTTTAACATACTCTGATAAGTCTCCTGAAATGTTCAGTGTGAGTGTATCCGGATAAATGCGTCCTTTCATTGACTTGATACGCTCTCTAACAGCAGCACTTAATCCGATGACATCCGTATCATTTTCTTTGAGCACCTCGATAAAGACTGAACGCTGAGCCTCATCCACCCCAGAGTTGTTGACATGCGTCAGACTATACTCATCGACTTCTTCGCTTACATCAACAACCTCAGCGACATCCTTGATAAAAATCTGCCCTCCTTTTGGGGTATTTAGCACAATGTCTCCAATTTCTGAAGCGGAGTCCACCTGTTCATCGATTCGAATACTTACACGCTGACTGCTAAGCGTTGCCTCTCCCACTGGAATGGCAACATTAAGAACAGAAATGGCTGTTTGAATATCTCCAGCAGTAAGACCATATTCCATTAACCGCGCCTGGTCTAAATTCACATGAATTTCGCGTTCAAGTCCTCCATAGAGATTTACGGATTCTATGCCTGGAATCTGTTCAAGTTCTTCCCCAATTAGATCTGCATAATGCGTGAGCTCAAAAGTTGAAAAAGGACCAGATACACTCAGCTGCAAAAGGGGAATTTCAGATGTCGAGAACGTCATAACTTTAGGTTTTTCAATGCCCTGTGCAAAGGCGATGTCTGACAATTCACTTTCAACTTCTACCTTTTTCTTGTCCATATCAGTGCCTTCTTCAAATATGAGAGCGACTGAAGAGAAACTAAAGCTTGAATCTGACTGAATTTCGTCCAGCGCATCCAAATCATTCATTTTAGACTCGATTTTATCTGTAATCAGTTCTTCAACATCTTCCGGGGATGCACCGGGATAGATGGTCTGTATCATAATGGCCGGAAAGACGATTTCCGGAAGGGATTCTTTAGGCATCATCAAGACGCCAGAAACACCGACACCCACAATAAGAACTATGAGTAAAACCACCATTTGAAATCGACCAACAAAAAAGCTGGCCACTCTGCCTATAAAATTGTTTTCTATATCCAGTTCTTTGATTTTCTTATCCATAATGAACTCCTTGTAGCTTAATTCACAGAAAGTATCGTCACCCAAAGTATACCTTTTTAGTATTTACCCGAATCTGAATTCATATAACAATAGGGATAAGAAAGTCTCCAAATAAGCACACTAAATCGTGCAACCTCTGGTTGCCCTGGTCGCTAGACGCGCCATTCTTTAATCTACGAACAGCACCGTGCAACCTCTGGTTGCCCTGGTCGCTAGACGCGCCCAATAGGTTTGCAGACACACATGATTCCATTCATGCGAGCATGATGGAATCATGTGTGTCTGCAAACCTGCTGTTCTTTGTCTTTTTCGCAAAAAAACAATGCAGAATCATATTTTGAGAATCTGCATTGTTTAATACTTCTATTCTTAGTTTTTTCTATACTTTCACAAAGCGTCTACTGTAATATTTCATCAAGGTTCTTCGCTTCCGGCAGTACTTTTAATCCCGTCTCATTTTTTGAGATACGCAGGTGGTCTCCTTCTTTTATCAGACCTCGCAGATAGGCTTCTGCGATTTCGTCTTCCAAGTAGGTTTGTATTGCTCTACGCATAGGGCGTGCACCATACTCATCACTGTATCCCTTTTCAATCAGGAAGACTTTGGCATCTTCATCCACATGCATGGTCATGCCTTTGTCATGCAGTTCTGCCTTCACTTCTTTCAGCATCAACTCCAAAATGGATTCAAATTCATCGTGGCCCAATTTGTTAAAGGTAATAATGTCATCCACGCGGTTTAAGAATTCAGGCCTAAACGTACTGCGTAGGGCTTCCCGAACCTTTTCTTTGACTGCATCTGAACTGCCAGATCCAAATCCAATACGTGCCGCACCCGTGCTTGTTCCCAGGTTAGACGTCATAATGATGACTGTATTGTCAAAGTAAACGGTTCTGCCTTGGCTGTCTGTCAATCTGCCTTCATCTAGAATTTGAAGTAAAATATTGAAAATATCAGGATGGGCTTTTTCAATCTCATCCATCAATATCACCGTATAGGGCTTTCTACGTACTACATCTGTCAGCTTTCCACCTTGATCAAATCCAACATATCCTGGAGGCGCTCCAATGAGCTTGCTCACCGTATGGCGTTCCATATATTCAGACATATCTAGGCGAATCATATTCTCATCGCTTCCAAACAGTTCAGTAGCCAAACTTTTTGCGAGTTCTGTCTTACCAACACCCGTTGGTCCAACAAAGATAAACGAAGATGGTTTTTTAAGCTTTCTAAAACCTGACCGATTTCTTCTTACGGCTTTCGCAAGGGATTCAACCGCAGGATTTTGTCCGATGACTCTACGCTTAAGTCTTTCTTCAAGTATAAGCAGACGATCTGCTTCATCCTCGGTGATGCGCTGAACTGGAATTTTTGTCCACGCTTCAATAACATAAGCAATGTCTTCTATACTAATTTCAACATGCGTGGTTTCCTGCTCAAGTCTTTCAATTTTCTCCTCTAATGAGAGTTCAGCCATTTTCAGATCGGCTGATTTTTCATAGTCTTCAAGTTCCGCCGCTTGGAGTTTTTCTTGACGCACTTTCTCAAGATCGTCTTTAAGGGCAGCAAGTTCTACAAGCCCCTTGTTTTTCAAGTTGGCACGCGAACCTGCCTCGTCCATAACATCGATGGCCTTGTCTGGCAGATACCGGTCGCGGATATAGCGGTCACTCAGTCGTACGCACGCCTCCACAACTTGGTCAGGAATATTGACCTTATGATAGGATTCATAGTAATTACGAATGCCTTTAAGAATTTCAACCGACTCTTCTGGCGTTGGTTCGTCAACCACGATAGGCTGGAAACGTCTCTCAAGAGCCGCATCCTTTTCTATATGTTTACGATATTCTTCTAGGGTAGTGGCACCTATAATTTGTACTTCACCTCTCGCAAGTGCAGGCTTTAGAATGTTGGCTGCGTTCATCGCGCCACCTTGTAAATCCCCAGCACCCACAATGTTGTGCAGTTCATCAATTACCAAAATAACATTGCCACGTTCTTTTGCCTCATCAATTATTGCTTTAATACGCCCTTCGAACTGGCCTCTGAACTGTGTACCGGCAACTATGGCTGTCATATCAAGCAAGTAGACCTCAGCACTGAAAAGTTTTGCAGGCACTTTCTGCTCTGCAATACGCAGCGCCAACCCTTCTGCTATGGCTGTTTTACCTACACCTGGTTCCCCAATAAGTACTGGATTATTTTTTGTGCGTCGGTTCAAAATCTGCACCATTCTGTCAATCTCACGCTGACGTCCAATAATTGCGTCAATGTCTCCATTTTTGGCCTTATCTGTCAGATTGGTCCCATAGGTCTCGAGGTGTTTTTTGCCTGCAAAACGCTTTTTCTTCTTCTTTTTCTTCTGCTCAGTCTTTTCTGCGGTCGCGCTCGACGCTTCGGCCTCATCTTCATCCATGAGTTCAACAAGGTCATCTTCCTCATAGTCTTCACCGGCACCAAGTCCGTCAAATTCATCCATATCCATACCATTCATCATGCCCATCAGGTCAGAAATGTTCATTTGCTCTGGGTCCATGCCGTCAAACATATCATTCATATGTTCCATCATATGATTGAGCTCATCTTCTTCCATCCCTGTCTGTTTGAGCAAATTGTCAATGCCCGGTACACCGACTTCTCTTGCACACTTTATACAAAGCTGCTCAACAGACTCTTTGCCATTTTCCATTTTATTCATATATATCATTGCGATATTTTTATTGCATCTTGAACAAAGTTTCATTTATATCTACCTCTTTTCTTGCTAAGGTATACTACCCTACTCTTATCTATTATTATTTTACCACCATTTGACCCTATTCAATGCTTGTGGAATGAAGATTCACGAATTGTTCACGGATTCGTTACGAAATTGGCGATAATTAAGATGCTTATTCATGATTTTAAGGGTTTTGAGACATTATTTCAAGACAATAGATATTGCAATAGACACATTCATCCTTATTTTTCAATGACTGGCCGCCATCCAAAGACATCCAAATCGATGCGTCCGTCTTCATCTACTGTGATGCCTTCTGCGCGCAGCCTTGCTATTTGCTCTGTTCGCCCGTTCATATCCTTGATTGAGACCATGCCTTTACTGCTTATGACACGGTGCCAGGGTAAATTGTATTTATCAGAATACCGAGACAATATCCCAGCAACCTGTCGCGGTGCTCTCGGATGCCCGCTCAACTCGGCAATCTGACCGTAAGTCGCGACATGCGTTTCAGGTATAATCTGAATGATTTCAATAACGCGTTCTGTAAATGTGCTCATTTTACCTCCCTTATCCGTTTCTGAATGCACTACTCATTATCATTTAAAACAACATCCTTATGTCCTTTTCTCAGTTTCGTCTCTTTTTTTCTGCGTGTCTTGGACTTTGTAACAATATCCATATCATAGGCATCTGGATACAAAACATCTTTGTTCAAGTACTTTGTGAGTCTCTTGTGACTCACCTTAATTTTCTTGTTTTTGTACATAACAGGATATTCGCCTTTTCTATCGGCAACATCCGCTATTATACCCACTGCAGGAAATCCACTTATTTTCACTGCATCACCCACTTCAAATTCTGGTTTTTCGAGCTGCTTATCAGCTGCCTTTAACTGTTTTCTAACATGCTTGGCTTTAACCTTTGTCTGTTCAGAGCCCTTATCATAGCCCTGTTCTGATTGTGATTTTCTCGACTGCTCATCAGTGGATTCTTTTCTCTTTTCAAGTCTTTTGGATATGTCCTTATAGGCCTTTTTTTCACCATAAGACGCTTCATGAGCTCTTTCAATAAGCTGGTAGTTCAGGCCAAGACGCAGGGCAATCAAAAATGCATTGCTCTCGCCTGGTTTGCCTATGTCTAACCTATAAAGTGGACGCAAGCTTTCTACGTCAAATGCCATACTGCCCGTCTGAAAGCCTTCGTGGGTTTTTGCGAAGGTTTTGATTTCACTAAAGTGGGTTGTTGCCATTACAGTGGCTCCTTGTTCATGCAGCTTTTCCAAAATGGCAATTCCTAGCCCTGTTCCTTCAACCGGGTCTGTGCCTGTTCCAATTTCGTCCAGTATGACAAGTGTGCCCTTTCTGCCATATTTCACAATGCCGATGATGTTTTCTATATGGGCAGAAAAAGTACTGAGGGACTGTTCAATGTTCTGATTGTCTCCAATGTCTACAAGTATATCTTCAAAGATGGGGAGGGTCGACCCTGTTTCAACTGGAATATACAGTCCACTTAGCGCCATGAGAGCACATAGCCCCGTGGTCTTAAGTGCAACGGTTTTACCGCCCGTATTGGGACCTGTTATGACAAGACTTCTGTAATTTTGTCCGACTTCAATATTAAGGGGAACTGCCTCTTCACCCAGCAGCGGATGCCGTGCCTTGTTTAACTGAATCAGCCCTTTTGTATTGAACTCAGGTCTTGATCCCTTTATGCGCCTTGCATGACGTCCTTTTGCCAGAATAATATCATATTGAATCATGATATCCATATTCTGATGAATTTCGCCGGTATAACCAGCTACCGCATTGGTCAATACACTTAGAATTCGGTACTCTTCTGCTTTTTCTTCTGCCCTTAAAGTTTCGAGTTCTTCTTGAAGCTTCAGGATGGCATCTGGCTGTACATATGCTGTGCTGCCCTTTCCTGAATGGCCTACAATATGCCCCTGAACCGAATTTTTCTGAGTTCTTTTAACGGGCAGGGCAAATTTGCCATCAATAATTCTATAACGATCATCTTGCAAATATTTAGACATTTCCGCCGATGCCAAATACCTGTCCATCCGTTCTCTAATTTTGGCTTCTGTGCGTCCAAGTGTTTTTCTAATTTTTGAAAGCTTTGAAGAAGCCCTGTCTGAAATCAGTCCATTTTCTACAGCGGCTGAAATTTCATCAACGAGCTCGTCTAGCGGTTCAATGCCATAAGCATATGAACCTATACGCTTCAGAAAAGCTTCTTTCTCGATCATAAATCGCCTCATTCTGGCGGCATGTTCAAGAAAAGCGTTTAAATCTTGCAAAGCATGCGGTGTAAGCACAGCTTCTTTTGAGAGCATTTTAAGTGCGTTTTTTACACCACTTAAGCTATGCACAGGGACCCTGAATCCATTTTCAGCTAAATAAAAGCCATCTTCAGCTTCATCTAGGGCTGCATTTATTGCACTTGGATTTATCATTGGCTCTAGGCCAAGCAGGCGCTCTTTAGCTTCTTCTGATTTAGCGTAATCAGACAGTGTTTCCCTAATGTTAGTAAATTCAAGTTTTGTATATGCATTCGTGTTCAATTTTATTTCCTCCAATTCAACGGTGTTGTTAGGGAGCGATTTATCGAACTCGGTTATTCGCAGTGTGGCATAGGCTTGGAAATGCTAGGCAATTTTCAATTGCCCAATCTCTGCATCGCATCAGAGAATCACAGGGCAATTTCTAATTGCCTAATCTCTGCATCGTATCAGAGAATCACAGGGCAATTTCCAATTGCCCATGTCGCGAGTCGCGCCAGATACGCCTAGAACACTTCCACTTCTGTTTTGTGCAAGCACAACAGAAGTGGAAGTGCACTCGGCGTGCATTTCTTTGCCTTACACGAAAAAAGGGTACGCATAAGCATACCCTTCAGATTCATCATTGGCGTCTGGATAGACGTCGCTTGTGAATGTGATATGGATAACCTCTTACGTTTTTTAACCGAGTCCGATGCACACATGACAAATAAACGGATGGCCCCCTAACAGATTTAGGTATGCTCCGTTTAGTACATCGATTCAATTCATGGTTAAAAAACTAGGCAATCATAAAATTCTCCATATCCATTCAAATTATTTTTACGTTAACATTATATACATGTTATCTAATATTTTCAAGCCCATTTCTCAACTATTCTTCACTAAGCAGTTTTTCATAGAGCTTGAAGTTGTCCTCACTATAGCAAACAAATATGACTTCATCAATATGATGTCCACCCTCAAGAAACTTCTTAACTGTACTCACAGCAATTTCTGCTGCTTCCTCTTTCGGGTATCCGTAAATGCCAGTACTGATATTTGGAAAAGCGATTGTCTTAAGTTTGTGGTGCTCTGCCATTAATAAGCTTCTTGTATAACAGCTTTCAAGTAGACTGCTCTCGCCAAAGCGTCCACCTTGCCACACTGGACCAACTGTATGAATTACATATTTTGACGATAAATTACCACCTGTAGTCATGACCGCATCGCCTGTTGGACACTCCCCATTCGCATCAATATGACTTCTGCATTCTTCAAGAATTTTAGGTCCACCTGCAGCATGTATTGCGCCGTCTACACCCCCACCACCTACAAGTTTCTTATTGGCAGCGTTTACTATTACATCGACATTAACCTTTGTAATATCTCCATGTTTTAGTGTGACTTTGCCCTTCATAAGACACCTCCCGTTTAACCGTCTGCTATATTTATACCCAGATTTCGTATTTTCTAAGCAATTATAGCTGGTCTAAAGGGTGTGAAACTAGATTAGAGCACTTGTCTTTAAACAACTCTGAATGCTTAATACTACTGGTTTCATTTTTTTATAATAGACTGTTTCAATCGATATATTTGCGCGTGAAACGGTCTATTATTGAAATCTTAATACAAAAAGGAGCTGAATTGTTTCAGCTCCTCTAAATAATTATAATCCTGTTTTTTGAATGCCATCAACGACAATTTGCTTCATAAAGAATACTTTCTTTATTTTGAACTTCAATCCTGCGTTCACAGCCTTAATGCGCTTTTGAACATATATTGTCTTGCCGCTGATTTCGTATTTGAAAAAACCTTCAGGTACCGCCGGTACCCCAAAATCCACCTCTGGATATTCAATAGAACCGCATCAGCCTCCGCCGCTGCGCTTAAGCACAAGCTGCAGGGCATTCTGATTTTTTGAATCCAGATAGGCCACTACACCATCTTCAAGTATTACATTCATAGTTTCGCCTCCATTTTTATAAAGAGCTAACTTACGCTTCGATCTTTACGACATCATAGCCTGCATCATCTACCGTTTCTGTTAAAACTGCATCTGTAACATCTGCACTTAACTCAACTGCAGCGCACTTGTTTTCAAGATCAACAGAAACTTGTGTTACTGCATCCAGTTCGCCTAATGCTTTTTCAACACGCATCTTACAATGGTTGCATGACATGCCTTCAATATAAATTGTCTTTTTCATTTTATTCTCCTTTATACACATACACAATATTTTAAATAGCCTTTTGGCTTGGTTTAAACTTTCTAAGTCTAAGTGCATTGGTTACAACCGATACCGAACTGAAAGACATGGCTGCAGCTGCGAACATGGGACTCATGAGCGGTCCCCCAAGTGCATAAAACACACCTGCTGCTAGCGGAATCCCTGCTGTGTTATAGAAAAATGCCCAGAATAAGTTCTGTTTGATATTCCTGATGGTTGCACGACTGAGCTCAATAGCTGTTACGACATCTTCAATATCGCTCCTCATCAGTACAATATCAGCACTCTCCATAGCCACATCTGTACCTGACCCTATGGCGATGCCTACGTCCGACTGAGCAAGTGCTGGTGCATCATTGATGCCGTCACCAACCATGGCTACCAAGAGGCCTTCATCCTGAAGCTTTTTAACTTCAGTGGCTTTGTCTCCAGGGAGCACTTCAGAAAGCACCACATCAATACCGACTTGTCTACCAATAGCAGCGGCAGTTGTCTTATGATCACCTGTTATCATTGCAACACGTATGCCCATTTGATGCAGGCGTGCTACTGCTGATTGACTTGTCTTTTTAACCGTATCCGCTACGGCTA
The DNA here is from genome assembly GCA_963676345.2 of uncultured Acidaminobacter sp. Taxonomy (GTDB): domain Bacteria; phylum Bacillota; class Clostridia; order Peptostreptococcales; family Acidaminobacteraceae. Next base: position 189,501 of record CAXXTS010000005.1, on the reverse strand, counting down.
TAATACCGGCAAACTCCCCATCCAGAGCAATAAACATTGGTGTTTTACCTTCATTTGCCAGGGTTTCAGCATAATCTATGGCCCTCGATTCCAAATCATATGATTTCATCATTTTTTCATTTCCAATAACGACATCACGACCCGAAACCCTTGTTTTAATCCCATGACCCGGTACAGCTTCAAACGCTTCTACAGGAGATAATTTCAGCGCTCTCTCCTGAGCGGCTTCAACAATCGCTTCACCAAGCGGATGCTCTGATGCCTTTTCCGCCGATGCAACCAGTCTAAGGAGTTCTTCTTCTTTTTCATTACCAGGTGCATAAAGGTCTGTAACTCTAGGCTTACCTTCAGTAATTGTACCCGTTTTATCAAATACAATGGCATTGATTTTATGAGCGGTTTCAAGCGCAACCCCACTTTTGATGAGGACACCGCTGTCTGCACCTTTTCCTGTACCAACCATAATTGCAGTAGGCGTTGCAAGTCCAAGTGCACACGGACACGCAATGACAAGTACAGATATGAAAATACGCAGTGCGAAGCTAATGTCTTTTGAAACCATCCACCATGTCCCACCAGCAATGATAGCCAGTATAATTACAGTTGGAACGAAATAGCCTGAAATAATATCTGCAAGTCGAGCAATCGGTGCTTTAGACCCTTGTGCCTGCTCCACCATATGAATGATTTTAGCAAGTGCAGTGTCTTCTCCTACACCCTTTGTCTTCACTTTCAGCATACCATTTTTATTGACGGTTGCTGCAGCGACCTGATCTCCAACTCTTTTCTCAACCGGTAAACTTTCACCCGTCAACATGGATTCATCTATAGAACTGTTGCCCTCAAAAACTTGACCATCTACCGGCAGTCTGTCACCTGGTTTAACCAGTACAATGTCACCAATTTCAACTTCCTCAATCGGTATTTTAATTTCTTCATTACCATGTAACACAATTGCCTCTTTAGGCTGCATGCCCATGAGCTTTTCTATAGCTTCTGAAGTCTTGCCTTTTGAACGTGATTCTAAAGATTTTCCAAGCATGATGAGCGCAATGATTGTCCCCGCTGTTTCAAAGTACAAATCCATAACCCAGTGTGTATTGCCTATCGAGATTTCAAATATGGCGATCAGTCCGTATATTACAGCGGCACTTGTACCCACTGCAATGAGCGAATCCATATTCGGATGCCCTGTAAAAAGCGTCTTGAATCCCATTGTATAGAACTTGGAACCCGCAAGCATAATTGGAATGACCAGCAATAGCTGTGTAAGTGCAAAGTTCATAGGGTGAATTTCTGGATTTAGAAACTCGGGAAGCGGTAACCCAACCATATGTCCCATTGCAACATAGAGCAGCGGTATCACAAAGCCGATTGCAATTTTGAACCGCATCCAAGTCTTATCAGCTTGTTTATTTGTCTCTTCCACCGTACTTGAAGTTGTGTTCTTTTCAATGTCCAGCGGTGTATATCCCGCCTTCTTAATAGCTTGCTTGATTTGTGAAATTCGCAGTTTTCTTGAATCATAGCCAATAGTTGCCTTATTGGTGACCCCATTTACTGAAATATGATCTATACCGTCTAGTTTATTAACAGACCGTTCCACGGCCGCATAACAAGATGCTCATGTCATACCCTCCACTGGAATAATGACTTCTTTAAGCTGCATGTCTTCACTTGGTGTATATCCCGCTTTTTCGATTTTACTGAAAATAGCCTCTTGCGAAACCATTTCCGAATCAAAGTCAATTGTCATTTTACCTGTGGCTAAATTCACACTAACTTCATTAACACCATCCATCTTCCCCGTAATGCGCTCAACGGCACTCGAACAAGCTGCACAGGTCATACCGTCCACTTTATACGTTTTTTGAGTTTTCATAAAAGAACTCCTTCTAGAACTTACTGCTTTGATGATTCAAAAGGTTTAAGAACACCTACCATTTTTTCAATCATGGTCGGACATCCCCAAAAAATGAATCGTGCTTTCTTTTCAACATGATCATAGACATAATTGAATCGCGAGGCACTTTTCTCATCCTCAAAGCTATTCATTGTTTCCATTAATATATTTACCATGGGCGTAACTTCTTTGCGTTCTTCCACGAAGTAGTCCACTATTGTACAAATTTGTACATTGTCGTCTGATTCAAAATAGCCCGAATCCATAAAAACACAAAAATCATCGTTACTAACCTGATTTGCATCTGAACTGTGATGACACTTTGTCCCTGTTTTCATGAACTTACTCATGCCATCTTCATAGACCCGCCATTGCCCTCCAACCTTTAATGCTTCTAACTTTCCACCAAATATATATCGTCTAATAGTCTTCGGATGAACACCAATTTTCTCCGCTGCTTCATCAACCGTGTAGTATTTTTCTTCCATGTCACCGCACCCTTTCTACGACATTAGACTACCATACCCAAGTTCTTTAGTCAAGATTGTTTTGTACACTAACGGACACTAATGTACAGTTAACTTAAACTTTGTCCAACTGACCACATTACCTAGTCCAGATGGATATCATTAGGCTAACACGTCCTACTCCTATGTGGTTTGTTTTATAAAAAGACCCATTCTGCAATAAGCAGAATGGGTCTAAAATTACTTTATTTCATTTTGTAATTAAGTGGTTTCTATATCGTTAGCAGTTTATAGTCCAGTTTCAAATACTCCGTAAGCGTCTCTCCTGTATACTTAACCTCTACGCCTAAACCTTCAAGTATACTGCCGGCTTCCAAACTATCTGCACAGGCTTTGCAGGCACAAATTTCAACGCCACACTCCACAAGTTCCTGAATGTGTTCAGCAATGCGTGGATTCTCTTTTACAAGTGCTGTAGATGCACCCCAAATCAGCAGTGTAACTTCCTTCCACCATGCCTTTTTGAGTGCGTTTTCCGCATACATGAAAACCATTTTTTCAGCGGTTACAGGATCACCGCTTGTCCATAATATCACAAGTTTATCTTGTCCCTGCATAGTCGCCTCCAATCTATTCTCTAAAAATCCGCTTTACATCTATATGCTCATTTAAAACCCACCGCGGAATATAAACGCGGTACGTTGGATCATCACCGATAATCTGAATAGCATCTCTTTGTACTACAAACGCAGCGTCTTTAAGGCTTTCAAGATACCCGCTCACGCCAAAATATTTCTCAAACTCACCATTTACAAGTGGTAGCATCCATGCATCCAACGTTTCCACCTCTTGCTCCATGAGCCTCTCGAGCGTCAGGGGTTCTCCCGTTAAAAGATTGAACGTATAGGTTTTAGTCACAGATTGATCCTGGGTCCAATCACTTCTATTATGAGACCCAATACATTCCAAACTCAGAATTTTATCTGTCGAAAGATAGATATAGGTATTGAAATAGAAAACGCCGTCTGATTCATCTGAATACCCAGTTTCTTGCTTGCTACGCTCTACCTCTTCTCTCAGTATCGCATTGATGCTTTCTTGAATCGTAATATTTGAATGCCCCTTTAGCTCAGGCAGGAAGATACTCTGCTTGGTATCCAGAGTCTTTTGCTCTGTAAGTACCAGGTCAGAATTTAGTCCAAAGCGTTTGTAATTGTCAATAAGCTGGATATATTCAGGATGATAGGCATACTCATTGTCTTCAAGCGCTAGCAAGTACTTGACACCCAACTTTGAAAAATGCGATGTGTTATACAACTGCATATGCTTTTTCATACGTTCCAGGCTTTCTTCCTTCAGTTTGTTCGATGCATAATCAAAAACCTGATAGTAAGTGTCACCAAGGAAATAGAACATAAGCTGATCTTTATAGAGGGCATTCATTTCTGTTTTAAACTCCGAATTTGGCCACTTTTCAAAGTGTGTTTCCGCACGAACAAGCATAGCTGTAAATTCGTCCAAGTTGACAGGTGTCAAATTCTTCAGTTTCTCTTTGAACACCTTATTATAATAATAGAGTTCAACATAGTCTCTGCCAGCACCTTCAAAATTACGGCTTATTTCAATGAGTTTTCCATAATCCAAATCAACATCAAAGTATTCGCCTTCATCGACTACAACATAGCCTGCATCAATTAGGCTAGAGAGTACTTCACGTATACGTTCATCTTTAATCTCTTCAAGCTTGACCTGCGTCAGGGGTAGACCCACTTCATAAAGCACAGCATCCACATCCGGTTGTCTAACCTGCTCTAAGTAATAGCCTCTATTGTATATCATTTCTTTAAGCATGTGCTCAAATGCCACTCGCTCCTGATTGATTTTATCACTACTTTGTGCTGTATCATCAACAACACCGCTATTATTTGATTCTGCTGCTTCACTGATTGCCGAACCCTCTTTATCAGGTGCAGCATCTATACTTTCACGCTCATCGACTCTTACCGTACAAGACGACAGCAATAATGCCAAACAAAGCATCGCAATTATCTTTTTTTTCATATTGACCTCCACGCTGGTCTCTGATTAGTCTTATTCTAACACTCAACCTGTCAAATTGTATATATGACATATGCCATATTGAGTTACAATATGGTAACGAAGCATCCGGTCTTATTTTGAGAACAAGAAAACAGCCTTAAAATGGTTTTAATCAAAACCATTTTAAGGCTGTCCTATAATCTGTTCATCCCATTTTCAATTAATTAGTTGAAATCATTTCTATCCGCAAGGGTTACATTCATTTCGTATTTTTCTAGGTCCTCACGTACAACTGTCACTTTAATAGTATCATCGACATCATACTTAGACAGGGCATCCGTCATTTCTTCCCAGCTGAATGTACGCGCGCCATCAATTGATACAATGACATCCCCACGCTGCAAACCAGCGCGCTCAGCAGGTGCACCCGGCACTACATTAGCAACATAAACACCGACTGGCAGGCCATATATTTCTCCTAGCTGCTCGTCGACAGTCTGACCTGAAATGCCCAGAAACGGGCGAGAAACATAGCCTTTGGATATAATCTGACTTACAATGGGTTTGGCTTCATTGATTGGTATTGCAAATCCAATACCTTCGACACTGGTATCTGCAATTTTTACTGAATTGATTCCAACCACCTCACCACGACTATTTACAAGGGCACCACCACTATTGCCTGGGTTGATGGCTGCATCTGTCTGCAGCATAGCTAGAGAGTTTTGTGATACCTCACGCCCTAGCGCACTAATCACTCCAACTGTAACGGTTTTATTGTAACCAAGTGGATTACCAATCGCCACCGCTGTTTCTCCAACTTTAATTTTATCTGAATCCCCGAGTACTACCGGGCTCAGATTACTCATAATCTCAATTGGAATATCTGAACGCTTGACCTTTAGAATTGCTAAATCTGTCATTGCATCTGTCCCAACAATTTGAGCGTCGACCATTTTATCATCTGTTATTTCTACAAGAAGTTCTGATGCATCATCGACAACATGATTGTTTGTCATAATGAAGACATCTTCAGAATCAATATTAAATATGACTCCAGAGCCTGCACCTTCACTCACCTGAAGATTATTGAAAAAATCTCTATACTGAACCTTACTGGTTATACCAACTATCGATGGTCCAACTGTTTCAACTATCTCAACAATGCTTTTTTCTGATCCATCATACCCAACTGGACTTACTGAACCAGCCGCACTTGTCGAAGCTTCATAAAAGTATGGCCCTGCCGGACCATTTAATGCTGCGTATTTGAAACCAATACCAAAGGCACCTGAGGCAACCAGCATGACAGCTAATACTAGGGCTGCAATTTTCTTTTTCCTTTTTGGTTTCTTTTCGGGCTGCACCATCATCTCTGTTTTGTAAATGCTATAATGTCTGTTTTCCACTTTCATGACTCCTTTCATAGTTGCAAATTAGAAATGCACCAAGCAACCCTCGGTTGCTCTTGTTGCAAGTCGCGCCAGATGGGATTTCTTTGTCTTTTTCGGATATATAATACGCCTATAGGTTAACCTATAGGCGCAGTAGTTGGTTTCAATTACTTGATTTGAATCACTTTCTTTTGGCCCGTCGGCTTAACTTTAATGAGATTTATTGTAAGTACACCATTTTCAAATGAAGCATCCACTTGATTCATATCAATATTCTCAATGTAGAAACTTCTTCTAAACTCACCTGCACGGCGTTCACGTCTAATATAATTATCCTTGTCAGACGCTGTTTTTTCTTCCCGTTTAGCAATAATCGTCAGGTAGTTGTTGTCATACTCTATCTGAACATTTTCTTTCTCCATGCCTGGTAAATCTGCCTGAATGATATATGCATCTTCATTATCAATTACATCTACCTGAAAACAGTTGAACTTTGAATTCAAATTTCCCAGCGGCGAGAAGAAGTCTTCATCAAAATCATTGAAGAAACTTTCAAATAGTTTATCAAAAGGATCAGATTTTTTTGCAAGACCATTGTCTCTATTATTTGGTATGAGTCTCATCATCTTATACACCTCCTGCCTTTGTCATATCTTATAGTACTATTGTAGCCTTATATTTTGACTAAACTATGAACAAAGTGTGAAACATCTTTATTAATTTGTATTGTTTACACGGACTTTTTAAAAATCTGCGTTTCCACTGAGAATACAAACATAACACCCACATCCTCATCAGAGTAAACTTCGATTTTTTCATCGTGTGCTTTAATAATCTCCTTTATAATGGCAAGTCCCAATCCTGAGGAATCTTTCTTCTGACCCCTGGAATCATCGAGTTTATTAAACCGGTCCCAGATGGTATCCAGTTTTTCTTTCGGAATAACAGATCCTGAATTCTGTATACCAATCAAGTACTTATTGCCTTTAAGCTCTGATTTAACTCTCAAATCACCCTCTTGATTGATAAACTTCAGTGCATTGTCAAGCAGGTTATACACCACCCTGCGCATGGCGTCTTCATCAGCATGCGCCAGCACCTTCTCTTCACTTAAATTGATATGAAGCTTGAGGTGCTTGTCAATGATTCTGTTCTCAAAGCGGTCCAGTTCCTGAAGCACCATTTGATTAATATCAAAATCAGTCTTATTAACAGTCATTTGGCCACTTTGAAGCTTACTTAGCTCGAGTATGTCATTGACCAGTCTCTTTAACCGTTCACTCTCAGATAAGACAATATTTAAGTACCGTTCTTGGTTTTCTGGCGGTATGGTTCCGTCCTGAATAGCACGTATATAGCCTGTTATTGAGGTCAGCGGTGACCTCAAGTCATGTGATAGATTTGAAATAAACCGTTGCTTTGTATTTTCCAGTTTTCTGAGCTCTCTTGACATGTAGTTAAAACTCCGAGCGAGTTCTCCAAGCTCATCATCTCTGTTAATACGTATTTGCTGATCAAAGTCACCTGAAGCGACATCCTTTACGGCTCTATTGAGTTCTTTAAACTCATTGTTGATTTTTCTGGTAAAGGTAAAGAGGACAATCACTGCAATAAACACTATGGCCGTCATGGAAATAAACACCCTGCCCGTAATGGCATAAGTCGCTTTTTCAATTTCAGGCATCATGACATTCATAAACATGGCAGTGTGGACTTCTTCATCTGTTTTAAAAGGATACGCTACCATCAGTATAGAATCACTGTACACATCCTGCATTTTCGTCTCTTTAACCAAAATATTTCCTGTAAAAATACTTTCCCAGTCCGCCTCAGTCAACATGGATAAGTCCATGTCCTGAAGGACATCATTTGATACGGCAACATAATTGCCTTTTTCATCTATAAGCCAAATATCTGCACCCGTGTACTTGTCCAGTGCCATAATTTCCTTACGCAAATTTGAAATACGCTCAACAGGCGTTAAATGCGCGTCTTCAATAATCGAAAAACTTTCCTGAAAGGCATTGGCATTGGCTATGAGGTCTTCAACCCGCTGGTTGACTAGTGACAAGGTTAGAAAGTGGTTAACCACCACCGTAATCATGACATAGCCCACAAACAGTACTGCCAGATATATGGCTGTGAATTTAGAAAATAATTTTCTCATACCTTCTCAACCTACTCCATCTGAAACTTGTATCCAACACCCCATACGGTCTTAATTTCCCAAGCGTCATCTTCTTTGAATTTTTCCCTAAGTCGTTTGATGTGAACGTCTACCGTACGCGTTTCTCCAATATATTCATAGCCCCATATACTGTCCAGAAGCTGCTCGCGTGTATACACACGATTTGGATTGCTCACCAAATGGTATAGCAGTTCAAGTTCTTTTGGAGGCAGCTCAAGTTTCTGACCATGATAGGTTACCACATAGTCTGACTTGTCAATGGATAGATTCGGTACAACAACCGCATCCTTTTCTTCAACAGGGTCACTATAGCGACGAATGACTGCTTTCACACGTGCAAGGAGCTCTTTTGGATCAAATGGCTTGACCAAATAGTCATCCGCCCCCAGCTCAAGTCCAAGCACCTTGTCAAAGGTCTCTCCTTTAGCGGTTACCATGATTACAGGGACTTTGCTTGTTTTTCTTACTTCAGTAAGCATTTCATAACCGTCCATTTCAGGCATCATGACATCAAGAAGCAGCAAGTCAGGTGCAACATCTGTAAAGGCACTAAGCGCCGCTCGTCCATTCGGATAGGTTTTCGTTTCGTAGCCCTCTTTGTCTAAGTAAAGTGTCATCAACTCCGATATATTCGTATCGTCATCCACAATCATAATCATTTTATTCCTGCCCATTTTCTACCTCCAACTTTGTTATATCTTCTACACCAGGCATTACAACTTTAAATAAATCTATTTTTCTCAAATTGAGTATTTGCACTCGTCCGTAAGGTTTTAACTGCTGTTTGATAAACTGAAGCCCTGTGCCCATTTTTATAAATCGACGTTTGTCATCAAGGGTCAACATCTGATGATAGAGCCAGTTATTTCGCCTTTTGGAATCAAACTGATGAACAATATTGTTCACTTTCTCTCGTCCAAATATCGCCCCCGGGCTGCTGACAACCACTTTTTTATGGGACAGATAGACGAGTATGTCTCTTGAATTGTCAAAATAATCCCTATGCAAAACCGCATTATAGATTGCTTCTTCAATCGCTTCTATTGGGTAATGCACGTTCAGTTTCTCTAAATACTTAGACGCTTGGTCCATTATTTGAAATATGTTTCCCTTAAGATGTGTTGTTTTCTTGTACCCACCCAGCATGTCAATGACGCGAATGCCGAAGTGTGGAAAATATATCTGCGGATTTTCACAAAAGAGAAGCAGCCCACCAATTGTCGGACAAAAGGAGTCTGTTTCCCTATCAAAGTGAATGTACCCTAAATTAGCCAACAGAGCGTAGTTTTCTGTCTGATCAGACAAATTCACCCTACCCAAGTACTTTTTCATTAAATACGGATCATAAACAGATATATCCAATCTAAGTACAGGCATTTGTTCATTATTTATGAGACCGCCGCGCTGGAGCATACTGGCTATTTCATCCCGTCTAGCCACGTCTGTTGTGGACCCGCGCCTTAAGTAAAACGCGCCGGTTTGAAGCATCTGGTGCGGTTTCTTATAACTTCTGAAAACCGTGAGCACACAGATGTGCTTGTCTTCAACTTTTAAGTACTCTACACGAATATTCACCGGTGGATCACACCGCAGAGTCAAGACCTGCTGAATGCGCTCCTCGTTGTACTCACCGGGTTTAACACCTACTATCCGCTTGGTTTTATCTTCGATGCCAATAACAAGATAACCCCGTCCGCCCCTGCTGTTGGCAATCGCAATAATGTCTTTGGCTAGTTCTTTCTTTCCAGAAGCAGTTTGAAGATTCAAACTCGCTTTAAAATCAAGTTTGGGGCCTTCTTCCTGTGAAATTAAATACTGCAGCTTCTGATCGTTCATAACGAACCCCCTCGCTGACTGAAACCGTACTCACTTCATTTTATACGTTTCATCTACTATTATAGTCTGATTTTACCCTTATGAACATCTTAATGGCTATAAATTCAAATATTATTTACATTAGCCTATTTGCATGGTATCGATTAATATACTATAGAAGTATTTTTACCCCCTATTGAAAATATTAATACTCAGTGATAAGATTAAGGCAGACATTTTTAGGAGGGGTACTATGGATTTTAAACAACTCGAGAGCTTTGTCATGATTGCAAAGGTTAAAAGCTTCTCCAAAGCCGCTGATAAGCTATTTCTTACTCAGCCAACCATCAGCAATCATATTCACAACCTCGAAAAAGAACTGGGAACTGCCCTGTTCAACAGAACCAATAAGAATATTACACTGACAAATGCAGGGGAAATACTATTTAAGTATGCAGTCAGTATACTCAACAAACGTGACCATGCTTTTTTCTCACTGAATGCATATAAGGGCCGCATAGAAGGTATCCTTGAAATTGCTTCAAGTTCAATACCTGAACAGTATTATTTAACTGAACTCATGTGCAGTTTCAGCAAAAAATATCCCGACGTGAAATACAATCTAATGAAGTATGATACAAAAAAGGTCATCGACAAACTCAATCTGGGTGAGATCGATTTTGGTATTGTCGGTGCAAAAAAGGAAAGTCCACAGCTTGACTACATGGATATTATGGATGATGAAATTGTACTTGTTGCACCAACCAGTGGTATTTTTGATTCAGACACGATTGCCCTTGAAGCCCTTAAGGAAACTCAAGTCATTATGCGAGAAGAAGGCTCAGGCACCCGTGCAGTTGTAGAATCAGCACTCAAATCGCATGGTGTCGCCTACAGCGACCTAAACGTCGTAGCAGAAATCGAAAGTACAGAAACCATAAAAAAACTCGTTATAAATGGCCTTGGTGTGAGTTTTATATCCAAAAAGGCCCTAGAGTACGAGCTTCAGAACAACCAGCTTAAAGTCATTCATGTTAAAGATTTAGACATCACGCGCAAATTTTATTTTGTATACCATACAAAACGTGTACTCAGCCCGCTTTCTGAAGCATTCAAAGAATATATTTTCACATACAGTAAAATGTAACAGCGCACATTAAAAGGCTTTGCTTATTCTACTATGAGAATTCGCAAAGCCTTTTTTTATTTGTACTGCACACGTTTAGGTTGGATGTTTCGCGACATCGACTTCCAAACAAGATTCAGCTTCACCTGTTGTGAAGCGCTTACTGGAAACTGCTTTTCCAACTTGTCCATATAGGACTGTCCGCAGTTTTTTTGAGCTTGTATTGTCGCGTCAAAAATAAGATAATCGATTGCCCTTTCCATCACTTTTAGAAGCACTTTGTTGGGTGGTGTTTCCTCTTTTGGAAAACTCGCAAAGACTAGATCATTAAAATTTCGAAGTTTTTGCACGCGCCGGTCAATATCCTTATTTTTATGATATGTGCTAAAGAGTGTCCAGTGATTCGCCTCTGCGTCTGAGTAAAGATCTTGCAAGTCGTCCGCAAGCTGAAGCAGTATCCCATAACCCAGTAAAAAATGAATCCACTTCTGACTTAGAGTACCACAAACAAGATACCCATCAGCAAGCACCGAAGTGCCCCCTTTCATAAAACTCAGTTTTTGAATTTCTGTTTCCGACAGCATCTCTAAAGCGCCTTGCTGCTTTAAACTATTCTCCTGTGCTTTTTGTATGAGCAATATACTCTTCCAAACATCTTCGTACTCTGATCTTGGATAATCAGACTCCATCCGGCTTACCATAGAAAAAACATCTTTAAACCGATCACTTTGCAGTGGAATGTCACACCCTTCAAGTCGTCTCCTAAAAAGGGTATTGAACTGCCCCTTTTCTGTTTTTGATACATTGGGGTCATCTAGGTAATTATCTGTTAATGGGTAAAGCATGCTATAAGCAAATATAGCCGAACTATATTTTGGCTTCATCTCATGAAGTATTTGTACACTATGCATAATCCAAACATTGCGAAGGGCCTGAAAAATGGATTCTGGATCCATATTCGGATCAAAGGTCCTGGCTTCATCTACAAATTGCCTTGTTGCCTCAGTATAAGTACTGTGAATGATTGGCGCACACTCGCTTTTTTTCACGCCAAGAAGTATGACAGCAAGCTTTAAGATATCCTTCTCAAGAACTCTCATCACTTCTTCCGGCTCAGAAACTGTATCTAAAACTTTGTAGCACTTCTTGGAAATACGCCTGATTCTTATGTAGTTCCAAAGCTGCTTTAATCGATTGACATTATTTATTTTTTTTAGTGGTTGAAGCTCCGCCGCGTCCCAGCAATCACGCCACTTAGAAATGGATGCTTCAACCTTGTTTTCCAACTGCATAATATTCCTCCTCAGTACAGGAAAATTATAACATTAACTTTATTCAGAATGCCTGATTTTAATCCAATTCTAATCAAGAAATAAGCTTTCAGTAATCTTTGAAAATAAAAAACAGCAGCATGGTTTTACAACCAATGCTGCTGAGTCTTATCTGTATCTTACTATATTATCGATCCATAAAAGCTTTATATGCCTTGTATGTCATGAATAGATCCGCTTTGCTCACAATTTCATATGGCGCATGCATACTCAGCATAGGGGTGCCGCAGTCAACCACATCAGCACCTGCATTTGCAAGTATATATGCAATTGTACCGCCGCCACCTTGGTCCACTTTGCCCAGTTCACCAATTTGCCAGATTACTTCGCCTTCTTCAAAGACACTGCGTACTTCTGAAAGGAACTCTGCATTTGCATCATTGCAGCCTGACTTACCACGTGCGCCTGTGTACTTTGTAATTTGAACACCATTTCCAAGCATAGACGTATTCTTTTTATCATATACTTCAGGGAAGTTTGGATCAAACGCCGCGCACACATCAGCAGAAAGTACTTTAGTGTTCGATAAAGAGCGACGAATGAGCAAATCGCTGTATGATTCTGATTGAAGTGCAATCAGTTCTGCAACCATATTTTCAAAGTAGCGTGATTCAGACCCTGTATTGCCCATGCTACCGACTTCTTCCTTGTCCATGAACATACCTACAGCAGTGTATGTCGGCGCTTCAGTCTCAAGTATGGCCTTCACACCTGCAAATGAGCACACCCTGTCATCATGACCGTAAGCTGAAATCAGACTTCTGTCAAAGCCAACGTCTCGCGCTTTGCCTGCTGGTACTATTTCAAGCTCTGATGTTGTAAAGTCCACTTCTTCAATACCGTACTTTTCGTTAAGAAGCTGCATAACATTTTCTTTGACTTTGTCTTTTTCAACATCTGTAGCCGGGATTGTACCCGCAAGTAGGTTTAGGCCCTCACCCGTAATGGCTTCACCAAGCTTCTTCTGATTCTGGTCTTTAGCAAGATGCGGCAGAAGGTCAGTAATGAAGAGCACTGGATCTGACGCGTCTTCACCAAGGCTGATATTGATTTTTTCGCCTTTGCCAGTCATAACAACGCCGTGCATAGCTAGGGGCATGGATGCCCACTGATATTTTTTCACACCACCATAGTAATGTGTCTTAAGCATTGCAATACCACTATCTTCATATAGTGGGAACGGTTTCAGATCTAGACGAGGCGAGTCGATATGTCCACCGACAATACGCATGCCTTTTTCCAGTGGTTCACGCCCCATCACAAAAAGAATAATGGATTTATCTCTATTTAATGCATAAATTTTTTGTCCTGCTGAAATGTTTTCACCTGATGCAATAACAGACTCAATAGACACATATCCTTTTTCTTCAGCCATACGTACTATGTCTCTTGCACATTCTCTTTCAGTTTTTCCTCGGTCAAGAAAGGCTTTGTATTCTTCTCCTAAATCAAAAATTGCTTTTGTTTGAGCTTCATCTGAGTTTTCCCAAACATTCTTAAATGTGTGCATTTTTGTTTTCTTCTCAGTCATAATGAAATACCTCCAATTAGTGATTTTTCAATTAATTTAACCCTGAAACATATCATTTCAGGCAAATAAAAAAGCCCGCCAGTAGCGGGCATTGTCCTCATGAACGATTATCCACAAGTTACATTTTGAAATAACCGACCATTGTCCAAGTCGGTTGTTTCGGAACGCTAAAGACTTATACTTATATGATAACCCTTTCCTGGTTCCGTTCAAAGTGTAAATGTTTTAAGTTTCTGTAATGAATTACGATAAAGGCTTTAAGTTGTTCTTTATAGCGTAAATCGCAGCCTGTGTTCTATCGTTTACATGGATCTTCTTAAAAATATTCGATACATGATTTTTTACGGTTTTTTCACTGATAAAGAGCTTATCCGCAATCTCTTTATTATTATTACCTTCAGCAATTAGACAAAGTACTTCAAACTCACGACGTGTCAAATTGCTTTTTTTAGATTCTTCAGGCTTTTCGTCTTTTCTTTTGTAGGCGCGTACAAGCTCTGATGCAAGTGTAGGATGAATATAGTTTGTGCCGCTGTCTACGGTACGAATAGCATTAACAAGACTATTTGCATCCGCATCTTTAAGTACATATCCATCAGCACCCAAATTGATTGTCTCAAGCAGGTACTCTCTCTCATCATGAATTGTCAGCATAATAATTTTTGCATTCAGTCCCTGCTCTTTAATTTTTCTCAGCGCCTGAATGCCATTCATATTAGGCATATTAATATCGAGTAGAACCAAATCTGGTTGAAGCTCAGCTACTTTTTCTATAACATCATTTCCATCTACAGCATCGCCGATGACTTGAATATCATCTTCGAGTTCAAGAAGCTGCTTAAGACCTTGCCGCATGAGTGCATGGTCATCAGCAATCAAAATTTTAATCATTTTTTCCATACTCCCTTACCTCTCCCTCTTTTAAAGGTATTTTGGCTATCAGCAAGGTTCCTTTACCGCTCTTGCTTTTAACTTCAAATTCACCTTCTAAATAGTCAATACGTTCCCTTATATTATAAAGACCAAAACCGCTATCATAACTTGGTCTTGAACCTACATCCGATGGCTCAAAGCCCAAGCCGTCATCTTCAATACGTATGTACACATGGTCGTTATTAATTCTAAGTTCTAGGTTTGCATCATTGCACTGAGCATGCTTGGCAATATTGTTAAACCCTTCTTGAATAATTCTGAATACCGTCAACTTGATAATTGAAACCGTAATTTCACTCTGGATATCCTTGCTGAAATGAATTTGAAACCCGCTATTGACTTCATGATCATCAATCAGCTTTTCTATGGTTGGTATCAGACCCAAATCGTCGAGTGACATCGGCATCAAATCGTAAATGATTTTCCGTGTTGCTTTCAAGCTATCACGTAAATTCTCTTTTAAAATTTGAAGCTCGCCTCTTGCACGGCTCACATCTTTATCCATCAGTCTCTGTGCATATTCTGTTTTAACAACCAAATTGGCCATCATTTGGGCTGGACCATCATGGATTTCCCGGGACATACGCTGTCTTTCGTTTTCTTGGGCACGAATGACACGAATCCCTATATCCTTTTTGTTTTTTAAATCTTCCATTTGCTCTGAAATGGTTGATTTTAAATACTCAAGCGCAAAACTCACTTTTGAAGTCAGCTTTTCCGCTTTTACGCGTACTTCTTTTGCATCATGCAATCGCTGTTCTAAAGAAGAACGCATCATAAACAGTTCTTTTTCTTCCTGCTTTTTCAGTGTCAGCTGTACTCTCAGTTCCTGTGCATATTCATAAGCACCACGAACCTCTTCTTCAGAGTATGATCCAAACTTCTTGCTGAGCAGAGCGAGCCGCTTTCGACTGTCCTTCTCCAGCGTTTCCAGTTCGTCAACCTCTTTAATGAGCTTCTTGAGTCGCGCTTGGAGGAGTACATACTCTGTGTCTATAGACAATATATCCTTATGTGCCTTTTCAGACAGCTCGAAAATATCACTTTTACCTTCTTCAATTGCATGGACCGTTGTATCAAGTATTTGATCCAACTGTTTCAGACTAACAAAAGTATCCAATTCTCCACCTCTAACACATTTTTTAACAGTACCTTAATTATAGCATAGCTTTCCAGTATTTTAGGACTCTACTTTCAATCTGCCATAATTATGGACTAAAGTCACACACGTTTTGGGAAGCGCCCATGGTAGCCTAGTACAGAAAATCCGCTGAACACAGGTTCAGCGGATTGTATACCCACTTCAAAAGTCATTAACCGAGATCAAGACCTTCAAGTATTTCAGTCTCTTCCTCTGATAGGATTTTTTCAAAGTCAAGGAGAACAATAATTTCACCATCCACTTTTCCAACACCATCAATGAACTGTCTGTTAGCACCTTTGATAATTGTTGGAGCAGGTTCAACATTTTCATCTTCAAGTCGTAGAACTTGTGAAGCATCATCCACAATAAAACCAATATCACGCTCGTTTGTATTGTAAACAATGATTCTTGGATCAGCGTTTTCAGCAGTCGTAGCAATCTTAAAGCGTGTCTTCAAATTAATAATAGGAATAATATCACCACGCAGGTTTATAATGCCCTCAATATAAGTTGGTGCATCTGGCACTTTGGTAATATTCGTAAACTCAGTAATGCCACCTACATTGGATATATCAACCCCATACTTCTCATCACCCAGCTTGAAAATGACGTATTGTCTGTCTGACATATTCTCCCTCCTCCTTATGATACTTTATGACTTTTTCTCCAAATCTTCAACGTAAGTAACTTCAAGATTCTCGAGTCTTTGTCTAAAACCTTTTCTGAAAACCTTCAAGTATTCCTCGCGCAGAGCTTTCTGCTCTTTTTTTTCAGCATCCGTCAGCCCTTCACTCTTTGATTTTTTCGCTAACGCATTAATGCGATTCATTTTTTCTTGTGATAACACTGCATTACTCCTTACTAGAACTAATTCATACTTCTGATTTACTTTATACCCGAAGTTTACATTTCCCAAGCGCTAGAATCTATTTTCTTCGCGGGTTTCTCTTCGGACGCCTTTTTCTATTTTGAGGTTTACTTTCCTTGTCTGGTCGTATCAGACTCTTTTCTCCGAAACCGATTAAATCTTCTCGGCCAGCACGCTTAAGTGCATCTTTAACTTTATTGCGGTTTCGCGGTCTCGAATACTGAAGCAGGGCTCGCTGGAGCGCTTTTTCTTCCCCCGTTTTTGGAACGTAAACATTTTGCATCGTCATTGGGTCTATACCTGTATAGTACATACAGGTTGAAAGCGTTCCAGGCGTCGGGTAAAAGTCCTGAACCTGTTCAGGCTGATAGCCAATATCTCTTAAATACTCAGCCAGTTTTACAGCTGATTTCATGGTACTGCCAGGGTGTGACGACATCAAATAAGGTACCAAATATTGTTCTTTACCTAGGTCTGCACAGATTTTAAAGAACTTCTTAGTAAATGCGTCATATACTTTTCGACCTGGTTTACCCATGTGCTTCAGCACATTAGGATCAATATGTTCTGGAGCTACCTTAAGCTGTCCACTAACGTGATGTTCACATAGCTCTCTAAAGAATGTATCGTCATTATCAGCCATAATGTAGTCATAGCGTAGGCCGGAACGGACAAAAACTTTCTTTACGCCTCTAAGACGTCTAAGTTTCCTAAGTAGTGTCAAGTAGTCCGAGTGATCAACTTCAAGATTCGGACACGGCTCAGGATATAAGCACTGTCGATCTTTACACGCGCCAAGCTTCAACTGCTTTTTGCATGCCGCATTCCTAAAGTTGGCCGTTGGACCACCAACATCATTGATGTATCCTTTAAAGTCCTTGTCCTCAGTGATTTGAGTCGCTTCTTTAAGAATGCTGTCGTGACTCCTGCTTCTGACAATGCGTCCCTGATGGAATGCCAGCGCACAGAAAGAGCAATTCCCAAAACAACCGCGTTCACTGATAATACTGTTTTTCACTTCACGAATAGCAGGAATACCACCTTTTTTTTCATACACCGGGTGGTATGTCCGCTGATATGACAAATCAAACACCCAGTCCAGCTTATCCCTTTCAAGAGGCATAGCCGGTGGATTCTGTACTACAATTCTGCGGCCATGCTTTTGCATGAGTGTCTTGCCGCGAATAGGGTCCTGTTCATCGTACTGGGTCTTAAAACACTTGGCGTACTCAATTTTGCTTTCTGAAACAGCTTCATAAGAAGGAATATGAACCGCTTCATAAACTTCATCTTCATTCTCTACAGTATAGCATGTACCCGGAATATGGCGGATATACTGAATATCCAGTCCATCATTCATACAGTCGGCAATCTCTCTGATTTGCTGTTCTGCCATGCCATACACGAGCAGGTTTGCCTCTGAGTCTACCAAAATTGACCGGCGCACTTTATTGTCCCAGTAATCATAATGGGCAAATCGTCGCAAACTCGCTTCAACACCGCCAATAATAATCGGCATTTTTTTATATGCACGACGAATCATATTACAATAGACGATTGTAGCACGATCCGGACGATGTCCCATTTCCCCGCCCGGTGAATAGAGCTCTTTGTCACGCCTTCTCTTGCTCACCGTATAATGATTCACCATAGAATCAATATTACCAGCTGTTACTAAAAAGCCCAGACGCGGACGTCCAAACTCTTTAAAAGCCTCAACATCTGTCCAGTCTGGCTGGGCCAGTATAGCAACCTTATATCCTGCATCCGTCAACACGCGTGAGATAACAGCCACACCAAAGCTAGGGTGATCAACATAGGCGTCTCCACTCACCAGCACAAAGTCAGGTTTTTCCCACTCCATTCTCTCCATATCCGCACGGGATACAGGGAGAAAATCATTTATAATCATGTTTTTACTCCTGTCCTCTCATTACAACACCGATTATATTATCGCAACACGAGGCACTTATCAATAGCTAGATTATTTTTGTACACTTTCATCTAATAGTTTTGAAAATCCCATACAGGATACTAGTCCATTTTTCTGCAGCTGTCACGAACAATCAGTTCATGTGGCAGAAGAACCATGTTATCAGCTACTTCTTCACCCTTAATGAGCTTGATCAATAGACGAATTGCAACCGCACCCATATCATAAATAGGCTGTCTAATCGTCGTCAGCTTTGGTCTGAAAAGACTGGACATTTTTGTATCGTAGAAACCAACCACTGAAACATCTTCTGGAATCTTATATCCATTGTCATAAAGGGCGTTCATCGCACCTACAGCCATATCGTCTGCTGTTGCAAAAATAACTGACGGCAGGTTCTTGTCATCAATCATTTGCTGTACTGCTTCATAAGCTTTTTCGGCACGGAAATAGCCATCGAAAATCAAGCTGTCATCTACTTCCAGACCGCCTTCTTCAAGAGCCTTTCGATATCCACTCAGCTGATCTATACCAAATATTTCTGTTGTCGTACCATTTCTAATAAGTGCAATTTTCTTATGTCCCTGATCAATCAGGTATTTTGTCATTTCGTATGATGCATCGAAGTGATCTACTGTAACCGAGTAAATATTATCTTCTTCCTGCATTTTTCTGTTCACCATAACCACAGGGAGTTTATTCAGATCAATAAAGTCCTTGTGCTCTTGAGTCAGTCTGTATGTTATGAAAATAATGCCTTCTACCTGCTTTGAATTTAAAAGGTTCAAGTACTTAAGTTCTTGCTCCTTTTCCCCATAAGAGTTACAGAGAATAATTTCGTATGCATAGGCCTTTGCAATCTCTTCCATTGCATTGAGCACCTCACCCACATATGAAGACGCAATGTCTGGTACAATGACACCGATAGTATGGCTCTTCTTCATTACAAGACTTCTGGCAACCGGATTTGGTGTATAACCTGTTTCTCGAATAACTTCAAGAACTCTCTTTTTTATTTCATCACTTACGGGCTTAGAATCATTAATAACTCTTGATACTGTTGAAATAGATACATTTGCCTTCTTGGCCACGTCTTTAATCGTTACTGACATTTTCCATCACTCGCCTTCTATTTATTCTCATTAACCAATTATCTTCATGACGACACCGCTTACAGAATCTACGAAGTTATATGCACTAAAATCAAATTCTTTTATTGATATCGGTACACTGAGCAAAATCATACCTTTGGTTTGATCTACATCGCGCAGAGGCATAACAATCATAGATTTCCAGTTCGGTTTACCACCGAGACTGCTAATTTCAGCAACCTTGTTCCAGTTGATAAAGTAGTCTCCAGAATCCTTATCCATATAAGTTTCTATAAGCTCTAAATCCAGTTCAAAAGGCTGCCAGTCATCGTACCCTTTTTCTCTTGCATATACATGCTTTATATCTCTATTTTCTATTTCTAATATGGCACCCTTGGTTGCCTGCGTAATATCTATTAATGTTGTTAAAACACTGTAGACTTTATCTTCCTTTGGACTCCCCGACCTCAGAAGATCTAGTATATCAACCATAGCCTGAATATTTCTGGTGTCATTTGATATATTCCCTGTAAGAATACCGGCAAGCTTGTCGAATCTTGACTTTTCTTCACCAATAAAGGCATTCCAGAGCGTTGTCTGATTTCGACCAGAATTTTTTGAATGGTAGAGCGCCTGATCTGCTTTTTCAATCAGTTCTTCTTCATTCAGACCATGATCTGGATAAGTAGACACCCCTAGACTCAAGGTTATTGGCTCATCTTCATTGATAGAGATACCTGATTCAATAGATTTTCGGATTTTTTCTGAAACGATATACGCCTCATCATCTCCCGTGTTTGGCAGGATGATAATAAACTCCTCCCCGCCATACCGACCTACTAAATCAGTTTCTCTCAAACTGAGTCTGAGCTGATTGCCTATTTGTTTGAGTATCTCATCCCCTCTGCGGTGCCCATATCTGTCATTGACCATCTTAAACTTATCAATGTCACACATGATTACCGAGAGTCGTTCACCACTATGACGCGCCTTGTTTAACTGTACAGAAAATTTATCTTCAATATACTTTCTCAAATAAACCCCTGTCAGTTCGTCAATTGACGATATCTTTTTGATTTTCAAATTATCAATAACAAGTCCAAAAAGGCTTGTCAGCAATCTGAGTTTATCAAAAATTTCCCGATTAAATCGATTAAAAACCTGATTGGATTCGAGGAAGACATACCCTTGAATGTGCACATCCTCATCATCGTCAATTCGGCGCTTATAGGTTTCATCTTTCTCTTTTACAAATATCGGCAGTAGCATAACAGCCTTTTGATGGTCTGAAAGCAAATAGCTCAGCCCATCTCCTTCAAAGCTATTAATAAGCAAGCCTTTCTTTTCTGGACCAATCTGAGTGATTAGCCTCTTTATATCCGGCACAATGAATCTGTCATCACTCGTAATGGTTTCCACCACTCTGGACTGCTCATCGGTCACAAACACACACCCGTTATCTGCGATAGCCATTTGCAGGCAATGAATCAAAACATAGCGTATATTTTCGCGTTCGTCCCTGCGCAGATGAGAAACCAATTTTTCCAAGCTTGAAAGATTTGTGCTGAATTTTTTTTCATAAATATCATGAATTTTCTTAAGGAAACCATCATTGTAGTAAAGTGACTTAATTGCTGAAATATCAAAGTAGTCTTCTACAGAAAGGGTTTCCAGTTCATGCATAAATAGCTTTTCATCAGAAGAACTATTCATGTCAATCTTTCTACGAATGGCGTTGATGCGTGCTTTGAGCTCTATCTTTGCCTCGTCGTATAGAATATAGTTTTCACGTTGGCCTTCTGGAATGCTAAATGTAAGGGTCTTAATTACATCTAGAGCCATCAGGTAGTTGGTAAGCGAAAGGTATGCATCTCCACTTTCGAAATACTCATCACCAAGCACCTTATAAGCAAACCACAACCATTCTTTACTCATATCAGACTTGTTTTTGTTAATTGAATCGGATATTTTTGCAATACGCACATCGCCCAGCATGATCGTTAAAAGCTCACGTTTGCACTCCAGATACTGAGAATTGAAGAGTGTACTCAGACGTGCGTCAATTTCAAGGAGCATTTTCATATAAATATACTTATGGCTATTACATAACTCCAGACAAATATCAAGCAGCATTTCTCTAGCTACATGGGCTAAATGATAGTTGTGCATGCCATCAATAATTTGTTTAATTCTATCAACCTCAACGGATTTATTCAGTTTTAAGAAATTGAACTTATACCATTCTAGGCGAAATCTTATGAGTTCAAAGTAAACTTCATTAAATGGTGTTTTGGGCGCCATAGCTTGGTCTAAATCACCCAAAATAATTTCCGCCTTTTCAAAGTTCTTAATTTGTATATAGAACTGAATGCGAGCAATATAATAATGAATGCGACGCGCACCATCATCACTAGACTTGGTAAAATCTGCTTCCATCTTTTTCACAAGCCCATATGCCCGTTCATAGTTATTCAGCTTAATGTGCGTTCGACAGAGTAACGGCAAGGCTGCGAACACATCTAAGCGACTGTCGATTTCTTCAGCAGCTTGTATGGCCTTTTTTAAATACCCCTGCGCCTCATGGAACCGGTCTTCAGACAAATAGCTTTCACCAATATTGTGCAAGTAAATCGGTCGCGTTGCTAAAATGTTCAAGTCGTTCACTATACTAAGGGCTTTCATGTAGTATTTTCTACTGACATCTACATCTCCAAAGCCTTCTGCATAGAGTACGCCTATGTTGTTATATACCTTTGCTTCCTCATAGCGATCCCCATCATTTCTAAAACTTTCGAGTGCAATCTTGAAATGATTTTCAGATGCCTCATAATCTCCAATTTTAGACTTGTAAACGCCGTACTCATTATAAAAGAGCCCTGTAAAATATGGCAGTTCGTTATCGATAGACTTCTGAATAAACTCCGGAAGCTCTTCATTTATTTTTGAATAATCGCCCGCTCTAACCCAAAGCTTAAGCTTATAAGTCATCGCCCTAAGCTCACCTTGAAGGTAATTATTTTCTTTTGAAAACTCGATGATTTCATTTAATATGTCAATAGGCTTTGACAGTTCACCTCTTAGTATATTAATATCAACAAGATTCGTGTTGGCATCTATCCATGAAATATCATCACTGAGTGATTTCGAAATATCAATCGCCTTTTTGTAACGCTGTTCTGATTCGGTTGTTTTTCCAAGCAAGTAATAGAGACGTCCAATTTTATTGAGCAGGCTAGCAACACCAATAACCGGGTTGACCAGATCAATCAGTTCAAGTGCCTTTTCATAAAAGTCAATCGCCTGGGTGTAAATATTAAACCGTGTCATTTCCTCAGCAGCCAAGACACAGTATTTTACGGCCCGCATTTTCTGTTTACTTTCAATTAAATGATAGATCAGCTGATTGGACATATGACGCCCTTGATCCTTATAGAAGTCTTCAAGAATTTCAGCTGCAATGCCGTGGTACTTTACTTTTGCAGTTTCAGAAATGTTCTCTAAAATGTAGTGCTTCATACGGATACTGGCAAAATCATAGGAGTAGCCCCAGTCACCAAGCTTCTGAATGAGTATCCCACTTTCCACCATCGTCTCCATTTTTCTGGAGTTTGAGATATACTCAAGGGCTTCCATCATCTTATCTAAAATGACACCGCCTACAGGTTCGTTAAAAATGGATATCACTTCAAGAACACATTTTTCATTTTGGCCCAGGTTATTTACCGTGGACTGAATCCATTTCTTTGAGGTGGTTGAACCTTCAAACTGCTGTATGTCATTAGGCAAATCAAACTGCCACTTGCGTGTATTATTGACGTATATCCTATTTTCGAGAAAGAGCGTACGAACCATTTCTTCAATACGCCGCGCGTTGCCTTCAAATGTTTTTACAAGCAGTGCACTAAACTCTATTGGACTATTTTCCACACCGAGCATACGTCTAATAAACTCAGCGCCTTCTTCAAAGTTAAAAGCATTGAGTTCAAATTCAACCACCGTGTTGTTCGTAAACCAGTCTTCACTAACATCGTGTCCGTGCGTGCAAATCACCAGAATTGGAACATCCTTTTGTACAGAAGTCATGAAATCAATAATGGTATGTTCATAAGCACTCATCAGTTCGGCGTTGTCTATAAGTAAAACAAAAGGTTTGTCACTACCGTATTCTGTCAAGAAATTAAAAATACGATTGGCCATTTTAAGGTGTTCATGTTCAACACTGAGCGTCGGGGTTGGCTGTACATCCCACCGATTTTTCAGCTCTGGAAATAACTTAACAAGCTCAGGTCCATATTTTTGAATAAGTTCCCAGCTGAGCTTTTCATTGAAAATAATTCTACTCAAAATTGCTTTAAAAGCTACGAAAGGCTCCGTCGCCGTCTTCGACAATTCATACCTGAACACTTCATAGCCATTGATTTTCAATCTATAGTCAATTTCTGATACAAGTCTGCTTTTTCCAATGCCTGTATCACCACTAATGCGTATGCCCGAAGGCCCTTTTTTATCGCGTATACGCTCACCAGCATACCCCATAACGGCATCAACAACACGACGATTTCCAACCAAATCTATATTGTGGTAGAGGCGATTATAATAGGCCCTATCCGAAAAATCATATTCGTATCTAAGTTGAACAAAAAGGCGCTCAATAAAATCATCTACAGATGAGAACCTGTTTTCAACGGTATTATTGGTCACCTTCTTAAGTGTTTGGGTCAACGGGTTATTCCCGACAACTTCATCCAACTGGTTTACAACACCGGTCTCAGTAGATCCCTTATAATAGATCAGGGATATCAAAACACCTAGAGAATACAAGTCTGCACTTTTATCAAATTGCTCATACCAAATCGATTCGGGAGCCATAAAAGTATTAAGCTCAGCCGTTGAATACACAGAAATATCCTTATACTGCGATATATGGGCAAAATCCTGTAGCTTAACCCTTAGACCTTCTTCATGTCTAAGGAGCAGCACATTGTCGAAATTGAGATAGCCATATGCAGTCCCTCTAAAATGCAAGTACTGAACAGCGCGACATAAATCAAATATGGCTGTATAAATTTCGTCACGCGTCAAGTCTTTGTAGGTGATGCGATTTTCCAGACTATAATACTCTGAGGTATAGAAATATTGATGTCTCGAAGCCGTCTTGTTATCGACATTGCGCACCATCTCAAATGCATAAGCTTCACAGATGTTCGGATGTGTGATAGTCGTCCAAGAAAGAAATGCATCAATATACGTCTTGATTCGATCAGATTTTGAATATTCTTTTGTAAATAACTTCAGTCGTACTGGGCGTTCCCTGCTCATAAGATCTACCGCATGGAACACGTCACCAGTTGAATCTGTCTCAATAAGATCGACAATGCGATAGCGTCTATTGATGATTTTCACAATATTGCCTCCAGATTAACTATCATTTATTAAGTTCTATGTCTATACATCCATTTTTTCATTCAGCGTCTTGAAACAATCCTGAATGTGATCTATTTTATCGTCGTTACAGTCTTCAAGAACTTCCGACAAGTAAGTTTGACGTGTCGCAAGAACTTGATCTATTAGATTATGCCCCTTTTCGAGAACACGTATGCGTACAATCCTGCGGTCACGTTCATCTTTAACACGAACCACCAAATTATTGCGTTCCATTCTATCTAAAAGGTCTGTAACCGTACTGCATGCCAGATACATTTTGCCGCTGAGCTCACCAATTGTAAGCTCGCCTTCTTTGATCAAATGCTGTAGAGCTTCGAACTGAGGTGGTGTTATTTCGAAATCAGAGAGTATTTCACGTCCCTTTTTCTTAATTTTGCCACACACCCAACGGAAATTTTCCTCAATCTCTACTATTTGTGGATCAATTTTTTTCTGTTCAGTCATCATTGACCTCCTACTCGTATCATTACAATCATTATACAATAGGTTTGCCCGTTTTCCTAATGGTTTTCCTGTTCGTTTTCCTCATTTTTCCCAGTCATATTTATCCACTGTATTCCATTGATTCCACACGATTATTTCCTTTTACATTATTAACGATGATTGCATTTGATTACAAGTCTATCCAAAGGGGTATAATAGGCTTTGAAGTGCTCATTATAGATGATAATTGCAGGTCAGAGCATCTTTTGATAAAATGTTTTTAGTAAACTTATATTAGGGGGATATATGGGACGTTTGAAGCATCTTAAAGAAAAGCTTCGGGAAGATGTCACCTTTGTTGTAGTTCCTGGCGCTGAAAGTCAGCTCAAAAAACTTCGATTACCGAAATACATACTTCACGGGGCACTGGCCCTGCTTCTAATCTCAACTGTCACAATTAATTCTGCACTTGTTTATTATTATATTACCAGCAGAAAAGTCTCACTTGAAAATACACAGCTTACAAATGAGATGGCTGATAACAAGGACAGGATTGCTCGGCTCGAAGAATTGTACACTTCCCAAGCTAAGCTGAATGAAGACATGAAGGCACAAGCACAGCACGTTGCCACGGTCTATGAATCTCGATTATCCGAACTCGAGAATCTTGAAACTCAAGCTATAACACTCATATCAAAACTTAATGAAGACAACGATGTGAGTGTGCACCTTCCAGTTAGCAGATCATTCGACAGGCTAACTGACATTAAACAAGATGACACCTACATGTATGATGTCCAGCCAACTGAAAACTCAGATGAACTTGACAAGCTCCTTGCACTTATTGAAGATGATGACATTTCAATTTTAATGCAGCAACAGCTTAATGAGTTTACTTCTGTTATTGACGAAGTGGAAAATACGCTGGATTTTCTTGACTGTAAACCTGACCTTAAACCAGTTAACGGAACCATTACTTCTGGATTTGGCATTAGAAGAGACCCTGTAACGGGTCGAGCCAACATGCACAAGGGTCTGGATATTGCTAATTCAAGAGGCACTGAAATCAAAGCCGCTGGTTCTGGCATTGTCACTTTTTCTGGTTATAATGGCAGCTACGGAAAAATCATAGTCATTTCCCATGGGTATGACTATAAAACAGTCTATGCACATAACAACAAAAATTATGTTTCTGTCGGTGATCATGTTGACAAAGGGGAAGTCATAGGCGAAGTCGGAAATACCGGTAAAAGTACAGGCCCGCATGTGCACTTTGAAGTACACTTTGAAGGAAAGCAAATTGATCCGGCTACGGTTATAAACTAAGGGGGATATGGCTATGAAGCAAATGTTTCAAAAAACAGCACCAACAGTTGATTTTGACATGATTATTGGAGAAAATTCATCTATAGAGGGCAATGTCAAAAGCGGTGGGTCAATGAGAATAGATGGCCACATCAATGGTGATATTACTGCGGAAGGCGACGTTATTATCGGCAATTCTGCCGATGTGCTTGGAAATATTCGAGCCGCCAATATTGAAGTTTCTGGTAAAGTTGAAGGCAAGATTCACTCAGATGGTATGCTTAAAATTCATGCATCTGGTGTTCTTAGAGGCGATATAGAGGTCATGAGCTTTGTCATTGATGAAGGCGGTGCATTTGAAGGCATGTGTAACATCAACACAAGTGATTTACCTCCTAAAAAAGCGCCTGTTGCTGACAAGGAAAACGAATCGGTTCCTGAGAATACGGACTCGGAAGGCTCTAAAAATAGTCCATCAAACCGATCAAACAAAAATCAGCAAAAAAATAATACCCAAAGGAACAATCAACAGAAAACAGCTTAAGAAGCCGTTTTATACCTTAAATATAAATCCCGATTGCTGCACATATGTCGCAATCGGGATTTTTTATACATATCATTTAAAGAATGGGCATAAATCCTGCCCCATCTCTTCCATTTTTATTCTGCTTTTCCAAGTAGACGTCCAGCACACGCATTAATTTCATAATCCACGGATCTATGTTTTCAAGATATACACCAGCAACGCTGATTCTAAAGCAATTACTCTTTCCTTGTGAAAAGAAAAAAGCACTTCCAGGTATGATTTCAATACCGTTTTCAGCAGCGTACTCAGCAAAATGGTCTGCGTTAATAAAACTTGGCATCTCTATCCAAAAATTAAGCCCACCTTCAGGTTTATGATAAGAACAATCCTGAGGTAAATACAAATCTATGGCCTCTACCGCTGCATCGTAACGTTCTTTGAAGATACGGCGCATTGTATTGATCTGTTTTTTCCAAAGACCTCTACGCAAATATAAGTCGAAAGCTCTTTGAATCAACCCCGAAGTTGAGATGTCTGTTATATGCTTTGCTACAACCAGCTCTTGACCCAGTCTTTTTGGTGCCGCCATGAACCCAAGACGTAGCCCCGGCATATAAATTTTTGAAAAACTTTTGATATAAATGACGCGATCAACATCATCTATACTTTTAAGCGCCCTACAACCGCCTTCTTCAAAATACAAATCACTTGCATAATCGTCTTCGAGCACCCACATTCTGTTTTCCGAGGCAATTTCAAGAACGGCCTTCTTCTTCTCCAGAGAATAGGTATAGCCTGTTGGATTATGCAAATTTGGCATTGTATAAAAAAGCTTTGGCTTGTAGCGTCTTACAGCTTCTTGAAAGGCTTCAAGATGAATGCCATCACTGGTCATGGGTACTTCAATAATATTGGCACCCTTCATTTTAAATGCAGCAATTGCACCTGTATAGGAAGGGGCTTCAACCAGCACATAGTCCCCATAGTTGAGAATAGCCTTTGAAACAATATCGATTCCCTGTTGTGCACCTGAAATAACTTGAATGACATCGGGCTCTACCTGTATTCCGAAATCGTCAAGGTATCCTACTACAGATTCACGCAGTGGTGAATACCCCCACGAAGCCTGATAGCTAAAGGCTAACCCCTTATCACGATCGAGCACTTCATTAAGAACCGTTTTGAAATCACTGACAGGAAATAAGTCTGCGGTTGGTGAAGTTTGAGCAAAACTGATTTCAGAAGCACTTTTTGCATGCGCCTCTTCCTCAACCGGCTCGTCAAGTGGTGTGACAAATGTACCACTGCCAACTTTTTTATAAACCAGCCCACCTTCTTGGAGCAGTTTATAAGCATTTACAACAGTGACATTGTTGACTTCCAGAAGCTCTGCAAGCTTACGAATGGGTGGCAGCTTCGTGTGAGGTCTCAGCCTTCCGCTGGCAATCATGACCTCCAAAGCTTTAAATAACTGCAAATATAGATGTTCCTTTTTTTCCCGATCCAATTTGATGGTTTGATAAGGATTCATTCATACACCTCTTTGGGCTCTTAAAGTCTCTATACAAAATATAGCCTCCATAGATAACTATGAAGGCTATTATTATCGTGTTTACCCAGAAAGCCGTCACGGTAAAATTCAGCACCACACCCACGCTAAGTGGGTGCACTCTCCATGACTTCTGCCGTCCTCCTCGTACAAGGCTTGACATCTACCACAGAATGTATGCTCCCTTTTCGATACCAGTGGTTGAATTTTACTAGGCAACGGACATCCCAGGCTTAACTCTATTATACACGATTTCGGTCTAAATATCCAGTCTTGTAGCGGCTGAATTACTGTATTTTACCGTTCACTGATATTTCTGACATTCTTAATAATATAATTAACAGTGCCATCACCGTTGTACGCCACCTCAATCTTCATATTGTCATGGAAATTTTCAAACGGCCCGCGAATGGTAAAACCCGTATCGGTTTTTATGGCTTTGGTCTTAAACTTCTTTGCCACCCACTTTTTATCAATAGTAAAAGCGTCGTCGGTATCTACACCCTTGCGTTCCATGTTTTCAATGAATTTTTCACGCTTGGACGGATCATCGATTATATTTTCTGTAAGCTGCCCAATGTTGAGTTCGCCAGAATTGACAAACACACTTTCAACATCTTTTCGCGCATCAATGGAATTGCGAATGTCATCTTTCATATTTGAACGGATCCACTTTTCCATTTGATCTTTAACAATACGCGTCTTGTCCATATGATCAACCACAAAATTCGCTTGAATAAAGGTCTTTTGAAAATACTCTATAATCGAGCCATCTTCTGCTTTAATTGGTTGATCTATGACAACTACATCATATGCGTCATCCTCTGGTTTTTTGAAGAATGCTGCCTTATTTAGTCTCTGACTCATAGAAGGCAAGCTGATTTCCTGTGATACTAAATCGACTTGAAAGCCATCTTCCGTGTACTGAATATCATGTACAAAAGAAGGTTGATAGTCCATTTTCATTACGGCTACGAATCGCTCTGACCCGCTCATAAACTGAGACACGATCAGGTCTGCCGATGGAATGAGCGGATGCTCCTGCATACACTTAAACAACCACTCAGCAATGGATTTAGACGCTTGTACAAAGGCATCCTCTTCTTCATATACTTTCATCAGACTGCCATAAACGACACCTGATGGGTTAAACATCTTTAACTTCCTATTCTTTTCACTACTCAGTGACTTCAAAATATGGTGAGACAAAAATGCTGTAATCGCCGGTTCAAGTTCTAGTTCAGAATCTGTCAATAGAGGCGTGTCACTGTTTTTATCTAAAACATGTACAATCGCTCTTTCAATGCTCACTTCTTCAATATTTCTCAGTTCCAACACTAAACCTCCACTTTCTTACTCTTGCAATTTCACTTTTGAGCCAGGTTCAATTTCATCACTCGGCACAATTACCGTGTCGCCTTCTCGAAGTCCGTCTAAGACTTCAATGTATGTGTCTCCTACAAGACCTGGGGTAAACGGCCTTTCAACAGCACGCCCCGCTTCAAGGATAAAGACATAATATTCGTCCTCCTTTTGATAGGTGAGGTCTTCTCTGACACGAAGCACATCTTCACGGCTATCCACTACATAATCAATATCGAGTTCCTGGCCAATAAGAATATTTTCCTGGCCGATATCGGCTTCAATTTCCACTGTAACCCGTTTCTGTTCAATGCCTAAGTCCGATATTTGTGCTTCTGCTTTCGGATAAACCTTAACAACATGCCCCTTTTCGTGCATATCGTCATTTAAGTAAATGACAACGGATGTGCCTTCATGAATAAATGCGACATCACTGTCTAGTATATCAGATTTAAAGTAAATTTGCCCGGTATCTGCAATTTCATAAGTGATTTGACCCGTAACAACATAATCCCCCGCTTCTATATTTCTGCCCAGTACAAGACCAGCCTGAGTGGCTTTAATGGCATGTCGTTCTCGTTGTAACTCTAGTATTTCAAGTGCCGTTTCCTGAGCATTTATCTCCGCCCCAAACTTATTTTTAAGGGCTTGTGAAAGACCTTTTCGAACCTCTATAAGCGCCTGGTACTGACTGTTAACATCTTCCTGGGCCAAATTAAGAGCGTCTTTGCTATCATCAAGTACCTGTGTACTTATTGCCCCTTCACTGTTTAACTTTTGATTCTTTTCGTAGGTGCTTTTTGCGCTGTCTCTAGCAATAACGGCTGAGTTATAGCTGGCTTCATATTGACGAACGACTTCCCGATCATTAGGGGTCAAGGCATCTTCAAAAGCATATTTTAAGGCACTGAGCTTTTGCGCCTCAATTGAAATCTGCTTATCAATATCTGCAGTTTCAACCTGCGCCAAGACATCACCGGGTATAACAGTATCTCCAACATCTTTATACCACTCTAAAACCGTTCCACTCACCAGTACAGATACATTGCGCTTATTATGCGATGAAACTTCTGCTTCCTCTTCAATAATTTCTGCAACTCGGCCTAAGTCTACTGTCTCCATTTCAATTTGAACGCCACCAGAACGAGTGACTAGAACACCACCTACAGCAACAAGTGCCACAGTGACCATCCCAAGAATAAGATTTCTCTTTTTAATCAGTTTTTTCATTTTCCCGTCCTCCTAGGTCATCCTGTTTTTAAGGGCTTCAATGAAATCGAGCCTATATATTCTCGAATAGGTGGCAATTTGAGCCAAAACAACAAATGTAAAAGTTAGCACCCCAGTTAATACATAGGCGTTAAAGGGTACATCTACTTTCATGGTATACAGTTCAGTACTAAATGAACTTGACATGGCACTTAGCATCGCGCGTCCCAGTGGAATGCCTAGAGCAATGCCCATAATTGTCATTACGATATTCTCTCTGAGCAGTATAAAAAAGATTTCATTCTTCTTAAACCCCATAACTCGAAGTGATGAAAACTCCAATTTGCGCTCGAGCAAGCTCATTACAGATGAGTTGTAGACTATTGCAAAACCCAGCACGCCTGAGAATACAATGAGAATGGAAACACTTGCCAGTGTGAGTTTAAGAAACTCTTTAAATATTGAAATAAGATCGCGATTAGACTGGACTGAAGAAATTTTGGGCACATCTGCCAGCTCATCTTTAATTTCGTCATTTGTTGTCACCATCGCGCCATTTATAAGACCATGCTCTAAAAACATATCCTGCATATAGGTTAAATCCATATAAATATTCATGCCAAGGCTTTGGTCTATTATTGAAACAATGCGCACTTGCTGATCGTCTCTGCCTGGTATAAAGGTATTAATTTTAAGTGTGTCTCCTACCTCTACTCCCAGGAATTTCGCTAAGCCTTCCGTAATAAGAAGCCCTTCTGAAGGAAGGGATATTCTATCCCCATTGACCGTTTTAAAAGCATACATCTTTGAGTCTGACCAAATACCGACTACTGTTACAACTTTTTTCTTCCAGTCATGTTCAACCTCAAATGGATACTCAAGTTTGGGCTCCATTTCACGATATTCAATAAGATGCTTTATGTCACTTAGCGCTGTATCTTTAACAGGTTCTGAGAAATTTATATTGTAATCCATTTTAAGAAACTCAGAATAATGTCTAATGAAGATATCGTCAAAAGCATTGGACTGGAACATAGGAACCATGGTTATTGCATATGTTAAGGCAATGCCTAAAGTTATAAAAATGAATCTTTTTTTATTGCGCAGTAAATTGCGCATTACCATTTTTTCAGTAAAGCTTAAGTAACGCCATAAACGGGTCCTTTCGAAGACTGTCCTATGTCCTTTTTTAGGAGGCTCCGGCCGCATAGACTCTGCTGGATGAACGCCCAAAACACTTCTTGCGCCCATAAGTCCCGCAGCTACTGAAAATACAGTTGAAAGCAGGATTGCTACAGATAGATAGCCTGGATAAAATACAATTTTGAGAAATGGAATATAAAAAAACTGTGTATACATCTGCGTAATGACTGCACCCAGCAGCATCCCTAATGAAACGCCGATAAGGGACCCAACAAGACCAATCATCACACAATATTTCGTATAATGCATAACAATTTCAAAATTGGTGTACCCCATCGATTTGAATACCCCAATAGAAACTCGGTCATTTCTTACGGTTCTGCTGATCATAATAACCATAATGCTCGCTGCAACTAAGAGGAAAACAAAGGGCACGGTTTTAGCCATTTTTTTTCCGCCTTCAATCTCCTCAGAAACCAATCGGTGACTCAGCTGATCTTTTTTCTGATAGATGCGTTTTATGCCATATCGATCAAGGGTATTTTCCACACGGTCCTGCAACAAATCGACATTTACACCAGGGTCCGCTTTTATAAGTACCTGATTGTAATATCCATTCATTCCGAAACTGTTCATTGCAAACTCTTCTGAAACAAATACTACGCCAAACTTTCCAGGAGCGGGTAGCATAGACTGCTCATTTTCCATTAAATACACATACTCCGGGCTGGAAACAAAAGCCTTGATACTTAGTTCAAACTGCTCTCCGAGGATTTGGGGACGGATTGTGTCACCAAGATGCATCCCGCGCACTTGACCAAATTGGTTAAACACGTAGGCATCCTTGCTGGGTGTTTTAAGCGTGGTTCCACTATGAAAATACAAATCATTGATTTTATAATCCGTTTTGGGAAGTGACTCTATTCTTACAGTCACTTTTTCACTTTCATCTTCTACTTTAAGTGGCACATCGTATTGAAGTCTGCCTTGGGCATGCTTCACACCAGATATTTTCAAAACATCTTCGACACCCTTTTTCGGCACTTTAAATGTTTCTACATAAATATCAGCAAAATTTGACGTATCATAATAGTAATTCAGCGAATTCTCTAAATTTGACATTGCCATCGTAAAGGATACATAGGTCAGCAGGCCAACTGAAATCACAAGAGAAATCGCAATAAACTGCCCGACGTGGCTTCGCACCATGCGCAGGAGTCGTTTATCCATCTTCCTCATTACCATTCAATCCTTTCAGGACTTATCGGGCTATCGTTATAGTGATCTTCAATGATCTTACCGGAACGCAGGCGAATCACACGATCTGCCATTTGGCCGATGGCGGCATTGTGGGTAATAACCACAACGGTCTTATCCATTTCCTTGTTTATTTTGCTGAGCAATCTTAAAATGGTGAGGCCTGTTTTAAAATCAAGGGCACCCGTCGGCTCATCACACAGCAAGATTTTTGGATTTTTCGCAACAGCCCTTGCAATTGCGACACGCTGTTGTTCTCCGCCGGACATTTGCGCCGGAAAGTGGTCTTCTCTTTCTCTTAATCCCACAGCCTCCATAATTTCATCTATTTCAAGCGGTGCGCTGCAAATTTCTGTTGCCAACTCAACATTCTCTTTAGCTGTTAAATTAGCCATAAGGTTATAAAACTGAAATACAAAGCCGACTTCATTTCTTCTATAGGCAGTAAGCTCTTTCTCGCTGAAATGTGTAATTTCTATGTTATCAAAGACAACCGTGCCTTCGCTCGGCAAATCCATTCCTCCAATGATATTCAGAAGTGTACTTTTCCCAGAGCCAGAAGGGCCGAGTATTACAACAAACTCTCCTTCTTTTATTGTAAAGGTAATATCCTGAATTGCTTTTACAATGACTTCACCCATTTGGTAGTTCTTTGTTAAACTCTGCACTTTGATAAATTCAGTATTCATATCTACAACCTCACTTATCCGATGGTACTCATATGCTAAGTCAGTTTTTCAACCAGCGCTTTCATGTCCTCAGGCATTTCAGCCTTAAGTTCTATAGTCTCACGCGGCCGCGGCTTTTCAAAAACCATTCGCCTGCAGTGCAGTGCCTGTCTATTAATCAGCTCGTGGTTCCCACCGTACAGTTCATCTCCAAATAAAGGATGTCCAATGGAGCTGAAATGAACGCGTATTTGATGTGTTCTTCCCGTTTCCAGTCTAATTCTGACAAGCGTGCCTTCATGATACCGCTCAATCACTTCAAAGTGGGTTAAACAGGCTTTGCCGTCCGCCATCACTTTACGTCGTATATCCGTCTCATTTTCAAGGCCGATAGGGGCATCAATGGTTCCTGAGTCTTTCTCAATTCGTCCCATTACAAGTGCTACGTATTCTTTGACAACCGTCCCTTCGATCATTTGTTCTGATATAACCGTTTGTGCATAAGGGTTTTTAGCAATCATCATTAAACCCGATGTATCGCGATCCAGTCTGTTGATAAATCGAATTTTTATGTCCAGACCCTCTTTCTTAAAAAGGTTGGCAATGCCATTGGCAAGTGTCCCATAAGGATGTCCTTTTGTTGGATGAACGACCAGAAAGGGCTGCTTGTTAACGACAAGTATGTCCGCATCTTCATATGCAACATGTACTGGAATGTCCTCAGGTTCGAATATATTCTTTTCCATGCGCATTTCTATTGAAATTAAATCTCCTTTTCGAATTCGGGAGTTTAATGAAACGCGCTGTGCATTCAATTTAATAGCCTTCTCTTTTTTTGACCTTCTAATCATGCGTCCAGAAAGTGCCATACTTTGATGCAGGACATCCATCAGCTTCATTCCCGCATCTTTTTGCCCTGCCGTATACTCAAGGACATGTGTTTTATACTCCAAACCTTGCCTCCTATTATCAATTATTCCCAAATCTCATACTCTATATTTACCCAAGTTCAAATAATAATACTTTTTTAATAGTCATTATTTCATTTCAAAAGCCAGCATGCCCACGTATATTGATATACATAGCGCCTACTGGCTTTAGTTACGAATACTATTCATGCATTTGTTTATTATTTCTACTCAATCAGATACTCAAGCACTAAATATGAGCCTGTTGTTTCCTCCATGATTAATATGTAATGCGGAAAAGAAATATTGCAGTAGCGTACCAGTTCACGTTCATCCTCAATTTCATTTCCAAAGTCAAGCACATTGACATTGACTTCATGCCATCCAAACCTTTCTAACTGGTCGGCATTTTCTTTCTTTATAAGTTCATTTGGGACAGAACCAAACACGTTGCCGTGAATGGTCTTATGCTGCTTCCAGAACTCATTGTGCTGATTAATAGCCATTGCTTTCATCAGCTGCTCTGTTCTCTCTTCTGCGAAAAACTCCAGATAGTTTCCTTCAAATATATCAATCCGCTTCGTCGGTTTATATAGAAAAGCGATTGTATTGATAATACTGTAAGGCCGTGACATGGTTCTTTTATTGTCTTCATCAGATAAAACCACTGCATCTGCCGCTATAATTGATTTGCCAAAGTCCTTTTCAATTGCTGAAAGGAGTCTTCTCACTGCTTTTATATTTCCTTGGAACGCCTCCAGGTCAAGTGCGACCATAGATTCTTCCATTTCTCTTATTGTTCTTTTTAGGTTCTGTACTTTTCTGTGCATACGCAACCCCCGAGGCTCGTTATTACATTAATTATAACAGAACACCTTTTCCATGAAAACCCATTCGCACTATGATTATTGGCTCATTTTAGTCACTTCGTTTTTGATTGCAGACATGATTTCACCAATTTCTTCAAAGCATTGTAAGTGTGGACAATGTCCTGCATCATCTATTTTATATACTTTCTTTACCGGCGCTGAAATTTGTTCAACATAGGAACGAACAAGGGCGATAGGTGTGGTCATATCATATGATCCCATAATGAAGTATAATGGGACTTCATAGGTTGTAGATGTCTCAAAAAGGCTTATATACGCATCCTCACGAATTAGTTTTTGACTAAAATTTAGACCTTTTATGAATTTTACAACATGCCATGGTTTATAAGTGCTGCCCCTCAGTATAGCCGACAATAGGATCTTTGTGAAGTCAAGCCCATTATCTGCCCTATAATGTTCTACCCACTTACGCACTATCTGAAAAGATTTTTCGCTTTCATAATAAGGATGCTCAATATCCTTCAGCGCTTCAAGTGCAATATGATTGTTATCTTTCTCTGCTAAACTCCAAATGTGATTGTATGTCATTTGACTTGCCTTATTAACGTCAACAACCTGTGATATACCAATATAGGCATGTATTTTCTCCGGATGCATGCGGGCAAGATGAATCCCTAAATAACTCCCCCAAGAATGTCCCACTATGTAAAGCTTGGGCTGACCAAATGCCTTAAGGAGTTTTTCTATAACCTCATAAGCATCTCGCAAGAACTGATCTGCAGTCATACTGCTTTCTAATACGGATTTTGAGTATGATAGTCCTGTCCCTCTTTGGTCCCAGTTTATAACTGTGTATTCTCGTTCAAGTAACGCTTGGTACTTCTTCGCAAGCGGGATATGAGAAAACCCTGGTCCGCCATGCAAAAAAAGTAAAATCGGATTTTCCTCTGAAACACAGCGCGTCAATATCATCTGCTTTGTTCCACCAATTTCTACTTTTGTCAGACCGTTTTTTTTGATCTTTCCATGGTTGTTCACAAACATTTTTCACCTCGAACTCAAAGTACTTTCACATATAAAAAAAAGAGGTACATGCAGTTAAAACCTGCTGTACCTCTTAACTTTATCATATTTTACTGGATCAATATAATGGAATTAGTAACCTAAAATATTGAATCCACAATCAACATGCATTGTTTCACCTGTTACAGCCGACCCCATATCACTCAGGAAAAATACCGCTGCATTGCCAACTTCTTTTTGCGTGACAAGTCTTTGCAGTGGTGCTTTTTCAAGGAAATGGCGACCAATTTCATTGAACTCACCCACGCCTTTTGCAGCAAGCGTTTTAATTGGACCAGCAGAAATTGCATTAACGCGAATGCCTTTTGGACCAAGATCATGCGCTAAGTATTTTACACTTGATTCTAGAGCTGCCTTTGCAACACCCATAACGTTGTAGTTAAGAACCACACGCTCGCCTCCTAGATAAGACAGGGTAATAATACTGCCGCCATCTGACATATAGGCAGTTGCTGCTTTCGTTACAGCTACAAGTGAATACGCACTGATATCATGTGCCATTTTGAATCCTTCTCTTGAAGTATCCATGTATAGGCCTCTTAATTCATCTTTGTTTGCATGTGCAATACAGTGTGCTACACCATGAATTTCAGATACTTCATCTGCAATTGATTTAA
The DNA here is from genome assembly GCA_963676345.2 of uncultured Acidaminobacter sp. GTDB lineage: Bacteria > Bacillota > Clostridia > Peptostreptococcales > Acidaminobacteraceae. The sequence continues at coordinate 151,412 of CAXXTS010000005.1, read as the reverse complement.
ATGCACTTGTAATATCCTCATCATTTGTCACATCACAGGATACACAAAGTGCTTCTTCAATACCTGCATCCGAAAGCAACTTTTTTAAGCTCTTTAAACTTCTATCGCCATAATATGTGAAAATTAGGTTTGCGCCATGACTTAGACACATTTCTGCAATGCCCCACGCAATGCTCCACTTATTTGCAACACCCATAATTACTATATTTTTATCTTTTAGCATACCGCTCATTATACTCCTCCTAACAATCTGGTATTAGTACCTGATGCTAAATATATAAAAAATTATACCCGATTTACACTTTTCGCGCAAGTTAAAATCAAACGAAGTTGAGTTCTCTTAAAAGCGGGTATAATATATAGATAGCAGTATATCCATAACTACATTGATTTTATAACCAATTTACATTGTACACCATAAAAATAAATATACCTAGCAAAGCCTTGAAATTTCACAGACATGAGGTGAGCACATGAATAATATTGTTCTTTCAAAATTAACCATTATTATAATGACCCTATTTTTCATAGCCGGTCTTTATATGTTAACTGGTAAAATCATTCTTCTTCTATTGCCTTTTATTATAGGACGCTTTATTTCAAAACTTATTGATCCAGGGGTGACCACACTCCATGAAAAACTCAGAATTCACAGAGGCATTTCCACCCTTCTACTTCTATTTGGCGTTATCTTTGGTTTAGGATACGGTATATTCTCACTTATAAGCAGGTTTGCGCGCGAACTGATTGGCCTGTCACGGCAACTTGGCCTTTGGTCAGGCTTAATCCTCGACTACATTCAAAACGTGTCGTCACAGTTAGATTTGCAAGGTGTGGCCCTATCAGGAACCATTTCAAACGCCCTTTCAAAAGCAACTGAATCCTTACTTTCAAAGCTCACAGATTTGACGGCTCTGTTTGGCTCAAAACTCCTAAGTATGGCTACATCGGTCCCAAATGCCCTCTTTTTTATTGTCATTATGTTTGTTTCTGCATTCTTTATGACTAAAGACAAGGAAAAAATAGACCTTTGGCTTCAACCAATCTTTGGCGGCTCATGGCGCGATAATGAAAAGGTACGCATTATTCAAAAAGATGTGCTCGGTGTTTTATGGGGTTATCTACGCGCTCAACTGATAATGATGAGTCTGACTTTCGTTGAGTCTTCTATTGGCCTTTGGATTATCGGTGTTAGCTATCCAATTCCAATCGCTTTAGGTATCGCTCTGATTGATGCACTGCCTATACTTGGCCCTGCAACAATATACATTCCATGGGTTATCAGCAAGCTCGTTATATCTGAATACAGTGCTGCGCTCTCATTGTTCATACTTTATCTGATTGTTACCCTTGCAAGACAAGCACTCGAACCCAAAATACTCAGTACACAAATTGGCATATATCCGCTCATCACCCTACTGGCCATGTATATTGGCCTAAAAACACTTGGATTTGCAGGCATTATTCTAGGGCCGGTCTCTGTCATATTACTCCTTGCGCTTTTTAAGACAGGCATTCTTCCAACACCCCCTATTTTCGAACTAAATTCAGATATCAATAGAAATAATTCGGAATAAAGCGATTTATTTTTTTAAAGAAAACGATTTCTTCTTTCTTTCAGAGTATTTACATTTTCTTAAGACATGCTATAATTATACAAAACTTAGTCTTTTATCCCGCACAACGGCGTGCATGGTGAAAGGCGATTTTTTGTGCCCATTTTTAGTTGTATACTGTATACAGAGAGCGTATGCAACTGGTTTTATCATATTTCAAGCTAATGAGGAGGTAACGAAATGCTTTACTATCTAGAACCAGAAAGTTTTAAAACGGCTACCCTAAAGGAAATTCTTGAAAACCATCCAGAGATCAAGTTCGCTTCTCTAATTGCGGTCGACCTTGGCAATAACCACACGGATGAAAGAGTTCCGATTGAAATTATGAAAGACGATATTGAAGGTTTCCTAAATACAGGTGTTCAGACAGATGGTTCGTCTGTAAATCTACCTAAAATCGCTGACATTAACAACGCGAAGGTTGACCTTATTCCTGATAAAACGGTTAAGTGGTTTATTGACTACAACCCAAATCACTTTGACGAAGAAACTGGCAAGCCAGTTGGAACGCTTATGATTCCTGCATACCTTGAGCATGATGGACAATATGTTGGTTCACGTGCAATTCTTAAAAAGGCAATGGCAAGCTTTGAAGAAGAAGTTATTTCAATCTTTAAGAAAAGCCCAGAGCAATGTTCTAAGCTTGGTTTTTCTTCAGCTGATGATATTGCTAAAGTTGAACTGACAACTGCAACTGAGCTGGAATTCTGGGTTAAAACACCGGATCACCGCTCTGATATAGAAAAGCTTTCTACTTCTCAAACACTTAAAGAACAATACTGGAAGCGTACTGTTGGTCCTGTAAGAACTGCACTTGAGCAATCTCTTGAAGCCCTTTCTAATATGGGTATGAAGCCTGAAATGGGCCATAAAGAGGTTGGTGGTGTACCTTCTAAACTTAAGGGCACGAACAAGTGGGCTGGCATCATGGAGCAAATCGAAATCGACTGGGAGTACGACACAGCGCTACAATCGGTAGATAACGAGCTATTTGCTAAAAACATTATTAAAGATACTTATGAGCGCAATGGCCTTGCAGTTACTTTTGAAGCGAAACCAATCGAAGGCGTTGCGGGTAGTGGCGAACACCACCATATCGGCGCAGCTCTTATTCTAAAAAGCGGCAAGCGTATCAACCTATTCGCTTCTCCTGATATGAAGGCGGATTACCTAAGTGCTCCTGGCTGGGGTGCTCTAATGGGTCTACTAAAGAACTACGAAGTGGTTAATCCATTCGTTACTTCTACAAATGACGCGTTCAACCGTCTGAAGCCTGGTTTTGAAGCCCCTGTTTGTACAGTTGGCTCTGTAGGTCACAGTGTGGCAAACCCTTCTCGTAACCGTACGGTACTTGTCGGTCTGGTACGTGATATGGCTTCTCCACTGGCTACACGTTTTGAACTTCGTGCTCCAAACCCTAACACAAACTCTTACCTCGCTGTATCTGCTGTATACCTTACAATGCTTGACGGTATTAAAGCCGCAGTTACATCAGGTTTATCTGCTTCCGAGCTTGAGAAGGAATTCTCGAAGCCATATGGTGTAGAAAAGTTCTATCTGGAAAAAGACAGAGCTTACCGTTCAGAAGAAGATGTATTTGAAGATTACACTGAAGACGAGCGTAACAAGTTCTTTGCTAAACCACCTGCAACTGTATGGGAAAACCTTAAGAACTTCTCTAACTACCCTGACAAAGTTCAAGTTCTTACAGTTGGCGGTGTCTTCACAGATAAGATTCTTGCTTCTTACACAGAAACACTTACAATGCAGTGGACTACTGAGCTTAAGAACAGAATCGTGCCTTCTAACATGAATCTTATACGTCGTTTCAGAAAGCTTCACGGTATTGAAGACATTACAGACTTAGATGTTGTGAACTGGGAAAAAATCAATGTTATCCGTTACCACCTTATGAAAGACAGCATGTCTGAAAAGTCAATGTTCTCAAAAATTCGTGACGGTGTTGACAACAGCGACTTCGATACAGTTTCTAAACTTCAGCTAGAGATGGCTTCAGAAATGACAATTTTGACACACCTATACTTCGAATACAAGCAAAACCTTGTTTCTATCGAAGACTAAGCATATAAAATCCTTATAACTAAGTTATACTAAGCAGGTGGATTCTTTTGAACCCACCTGCTTTTTTCAGCATTAACTTATTAATGGCATAGTAAAAGCCCTCAAAAAGTCGTTTTTTTGAGGGCTTCATTCATTATTATCTTATTGGACATACATTCACTAAAGATTGTCCGCATTTGTTGAAATGGATTTAAACATCCAGACCAGCCATAACTGCTTGTGCCCGTCTGTACCCTTCTTCAAACTGCTTTCTACAAAAAAACCTTTCAAAACGCAGTGTATCCATTGGCAGGAACTTTTTAACGGGATCAATTATAATGAGCTGCTCCGGTGAATAATGTTTTAATATATAGTCTGGCACCATATAATTGGGTTGAAAAGGAATCAAAATAATGCGGTCCACCTTTTCATGTTCAAATGGCTCTAAAAAGTGATTGTTCAGTATCCCACCATCAAGAGACATGTCATTGTACTCTCCATGAATGAGCTCTTCTTTAAACCGTTCCATAAGGTACTTTGTATCAAAGGAATCAAGTGTTTCCCTATCCAACTTTATGCCTTTTGGCTTTGGCAGAAGTGCTGAATATCTTATTCTGAGCAGGGCTTCTTCCCTACTTAAATCCAGTATATTGTCATAGCTTTGATATAGCCTGCACTTCTTTACATTAACGTAATTAACATAAAATGCCTTGAGTGGCTTCCCAATCATCTCAAGCGCTTTCAGGCGGTCTATCATCATGATATTCTCTACGATATTGTGCTCTTCTTTAACAATGCTCAATTCTGACTCATCTACATCCAACCATGTAGACTTCAAGGCTTCAAACTGACCTGCATAAATAAAATAGCCGTTAATCGCCCCTATTGATGTGCCTGTTACAACATCAAACTTTAGCCCCATCTCATGCAGTGCACAAATTGCCCCTGCTTGAAATGCGCCTTTAGCACCGCCACCTTGCAAATATATTCCTGTCATTTCTATCGCTCCTATCTCTTCAAATATTATAGCGCATATTTTGAAATCGTGTAATAGGTGCATGATATAAGACTGTATTATTTGATATCAAGCCAGTGACACTGCCTGTGCAACCTACGGCCTCTCAGGACGCTGGCGCTCTCTTCTCTTATCCTGCACACTGCCTGTGCAACCTACGGCCTCTCAGGACGCTGGCGCTCTCTTCTCTTATCCTGCGCACTGCCTGTGCAACCTACGCACTGCCTGTGCAACCTACGCACTGCCTGTGCAACCTACGCACTGCCTGTGCAACCTACGCACTGCCTGTGCAACCTACGCACTGCCTGTGCAACCTACGCACTGCCTGTGCAACCTACGCACTGCCTGTGCAACCTACGCACTGCCTGTGCAACCTACGCACTGCCTGTGCAACCTACGCACTGCCTGTGCAACCTCTGGTTGCCCAGGACGCTGGCGCGTCCTATATTATAAAATAAAAACAGGGCTACAAGAGAGTACCCTCTCTTGTAGCCCTGTCTATATTTTATAATGCAGTACTTTGCTTTTTCGCGTTAGTCACTAAGCTTGTGTACAAATAGGCCTGATCTTAGCTTTGGTTCAAACCATGTTGATTTAGGAGGCATTACTTCCCCTGCGTCAGCAATTGAAAGTAGATCATCCATTGTTGTTGGATACATGCTAAATGCAACTTCCATATCCTCTTCAACACGCTTTTCAAGTGCCTTAAGACCACGAATACCACCAACGAAATCAATACGTGTATTTGTTCTAGGGTCATCGATACCCAGTAGCGGCTCTAGAACATTCTTTTGAAGTATAGAAACATCTAGACGATCAACAGGATCATTTTCATCACAGATACCGTCTTTAGCCTTCAGCTCATACCACTTGCCGTCAAGATACATACCGAATGTCTTCTTAGCCATTGGCTTATAAGGCTCATCGCCTTCACAAGCTGTAACTGTAAAGTTTTCTTCAACCTTGGCAATAAACGCTTCTTTGCTTAGGCCGTTCAAATCTTTTACAACACGGTTGTAATCCATGATGAATAGGTCTTCATCTGGGAAGATTACTGACATGAAGAAGTTAAACTCTTCATCACCAGTGAAGTTTGGATTCGCTTCACGGCGCTTTAGACCTACTTTTACAGAAGATGCTGATCTGTGGTGACCATCTGCAATATATAGGTTGTCAATGCCAGCGAAAAGCGTTGCAATACGCTCTACAATTGACTCTTCATCAATAACCCAAACGATGTGCGTAATATCATCTTCAGAAATGAAGTTGTATACAGGCATATGGAATTTAATCCAATCATTTGTAATTTGTGTAATTTCTTTGTTGTTTCTGTAAGTCAGGAAGATTGGCGCTGTATTCGCGTCACAGTAATCAAAGTTATTGATTCTATCCTGTTCTTTTTGAGGGCGTGTAAACTCATGCTTTTTGATTGTTTCGTTCATGTACTCATCGATTGATGTACAACCCACGATACCTGTTTGAACACGACCATTCATAAGTTGTCTGTATATGTAGTACTTTGGCTTTTCGTCTTGAACGATAATGCCATCCGCCTGAAGCTTATCAAGATTCTTGCGTGCAGTTTTGTAAACTTCTTCATCGTACATGCTCATTTCAGCAGGTACATCCATTTCAGAACGTACAACATGCAGGAATGAATGCGGATTGCCCTCTGCCATTTTAGCAGCTTCTTCTCTATTCATTACATCATATGGAAGCGATGCAACCTGCTCTACTAAATCTTCTTTCGGACGTACCGCTTTGAAAGGTCTAACTATTGCCATTTCCAGGCCTCCTTAATAAATTCGCAGTTATTACACACTGATACCTCTAATTATAAAATACCTAAGCAATTATCTACAACCCTATTTCAAAACCTGATAGAAAGGGTTTAATATTTAAAATATTACTGTAAGGTGGTCTCAAGTATTAGTCCTGAGCACAACCTACCTTGCTTGTGAAAAAGTCCAGTATTGTTTCATATGTTTCAATACCGATTCTTAACTGTGCTTCATTTGTAGATGCACCTATATGAGGTGTTACAGAAATCGCTGGATGATTGCAAATATCTTCACGTTTTGTCGGTTCTTCTTCAAATACATCTAATGCAGCAGCCGCAACCTTACCACTCTCAAGTGCAGCAAGAAGCGCATCTTCACTTACAACACCGCCACGCGCTACATTGATGATTCGAACGCCGTCTTTCATTTGAGCAAATTCCTTTTCATCCAGTACCGGTGTGCCTAAAAATGGTACATGCAGCGATACATAATCAGACTTTTCAAGTAGCTCATCCATCTCAACTTTTTTGTATTGAGGCGAATCCAAATGAACGTGATGGTCTGAATAAATAACATCCATACCAAGTGCACGTGCACGACTGCCTACTTCTTGTCCAATACGTCCAAATCCAATAAGTCCAAGTGTTTTACCCATAAGTTCAACACCCTTATAAGCTTTTTTGTTCCACTCACCGCGACGCATTGTTACATTAGAAATATTGATAAAACGAGAAACCGCAAACATATGTGCAATCGTCAATTCTGCAACTGACGCGCTTGAAGCCTTCGGTGTATTGCGCACAGCAATGCACTTTTGCTCAGCGTATTCATGATCAATGTTATCAATGCCAACCCCAGCACGTACAATCAGTTTCAGCTGACCTGCTTCAGAGGCAATGTCTATCAGTGGTTTTCTTACCTTTGTAGCTGATCTAACCACAAGTACATCATACTCTTTTATTGCATTTTCAAGATCTGTTCCCTCTAAATGATCTGTTGAAACCTCATGACCTAGGCCTCGTAGATAGTCAACTGCCGCTTTGTCCATGCCATCGTTTGCAAGAATTCTTAACATGATTCATCCTCCTGAGATACATAGAGTGTGGAAGCTGAACTATCACAGCTTCCACCTCACATTTATTTTTTTTGCATCTTAAAGACCTAGAATGTCTTCAATATGTCCAAGTAGTTCCTTTAGTTCTTCCATAGTTGTGTCAGCCATATGCGCAATACGGAATGTCTTCTCTTTAAGATCACCATAGCCGTTTGAAATCATATAACCGCGTTTTCCAAGTTCAGCATTCAAGTCTTTTACACTGATGCCACGTGTGTTCTTAACCGTTGTCAGTGTATTTGATGCACATTCTTTCGGTGCAAACATGTCAAAATGCTTCTTAGCCCACTCACGTGTATACTCAGCCATTTCTTCATGACGCTTGAATCTATTTTCAAGACCTTCTTCTTCAACAATCTTTGTGAGCTGGTAATCCAGAGCGAACATATGAGAAAGCGAAGGCGTTGATGGGTACTGGTAGTCTTTCTTCTGGATTGTGTCATAAATGCTTACCAGATCAAAATACAAGCCTCTGTTCTCAACTGTACGTGCTCTCTCAAGTGCTTTTTGTGAGAATGTGCACAGAGAAAGACCCGCTGGTAGACCAAGACATTTTTGAGTTGATGTAATACAGATATCAATGCCTAGCTTATCAACTTCAACCTTTGCACCACCTGCAGAACTAACCATGTCTACACAGAATACAACTTCAGGGTACTTCTTAACAACTTCTGAAATAGCTTCAATAGGATTCATAATGCCTGTTGAAGTTTCATTATGTGTTACTGTAACAAGGTCATACTTACCAGTTGAAAGCGCTTCTTCTACCATTTCTGGAGTAGTCGGTTGACCAAGTTCTGATTTGAATTTATCGGCAGGTACACCATTTGCAACAGCCATTTTATGCCATCTGTCACCAAATGCGCCTACTGAAAATACGGCCGCTCTTTTCTTCGTGCAAGAACGGATAGCACCTTCCATTAGACCTGAACCTGAAGATGTCGATGTCAGAATTTCTTCTTTTGTGAACCATAGCTTTTGCATTTTTTCAGATAGACTTCTTTGAAGAACTGAAGCATCTTTTGTTCTATGACCAATCTGTGGTGTCGCCATTTTTTGAAGTACGTCATCCAGAACATCTACTGGGCCTGGAATAAATAGTTTCTTGTGCATGAAGTTTCCCTCCTGATTTAAATATGTACATATTAGACAATAAATGTGTTCCGTCTTAAAATATATCATCTGGCATTTAAGAAGGACAATAGACAATATGGATTATTGATATCCACTCTTTGTATATATGCCACGTCTTTACCAAGAGTATGCAAAAAAAGAGAAGAATGAAAGGAAACATTCTTCACCCAAGAACGCTGAATAGTAGAACAGGTTCTGGATCCGGATTGTCCGGTCGTAGATTAAGGATGTAATGGGGTATTGCTCTTACTCCTTTGTTATCATCTCAAAAAAACGTTTTCACAACAATTCACCGGATTGCTATACTTTTATCCTATATTTGCATCTACAAAAAATTCTGAAATCTTACGAAATTGTATGCAGTGTTTTTCTTTAATGAATCTTATATAAAGACTATTGGGTTGGCTTACTACATATATAAAGTCAAAAAAGCTTCAGCCATGCATGTACACAACTGAAGCTTTGGTACTTAACTATATATAAATGCCTTAAACTTTGTTTTAACCTATTTAACCTGATACGACTTGGGTGTTTTTCCAGTCAGTTTCCTGAATACTCTATAAAAGTAGTGCATGCTATCAAATCCAACGCTTTCTGATATCTGCTGAATGGTCAGACTGCTACTTTTAAGAAGGTCTTTCGCGTCTTCAACACGCAGGGTGTTTCTATAATTTACAAAAGTAGTGGACAAGTGCTGGTTAAACAGTCTGGACACATGGCTTTTGCTTAAATGAAACTTCTCGCACAAAAAATCCAAGTCTACATTTTCCTTGTAATGCGAATGAATATACTCAAGTATGTCATTGAAGGTCGCATTATCAGTGTACTTAAATCCTAAAACACGTTCCATGGTTTCAAAGAATTTTTTATAATCAACCGGTTTTAATAGAATATCTTTTGCACCCAGCCTAAAAACAGACTGAGCATACTCAAAGCTGTCATAGGCCGTAATCACAATAATATCCGGATCATAATCTAAAAATGCCTTGAGTGTAGTCATCACATCTATACCAGTAAAATCAGGCAATTCTATATCCAGATAGATGAGGTCCGGTCTAAGATTCTTTGCAAGCTCCAGAGCCTGTTCCCCGCTCGTACCTGTTCCAACTATATCGATAGGCATATTATAGCGCTTAATCAGCCCTTCTACGAGATCAATACACATGGATTCGTCATCAATAATGATTGCTCTTTTCATATATCCTCCTAGCCCATAATGATTGGCATTTTAAGCTCAACACATGTTCCCTTTGTTTTTCCATGACAGCGCTGCGGCCCGATATGCAGTGTATAAGCACTGCCAAAGTGCGCCTGAAGCCGCTTATTGATCATAAAAAGCCCATTATTGCGCGGCGCAGCGTTTTGATATAAGCCTAGCAGTGTCTGGGCATTATAAACCTGATCAATACCACAGCCATCATCTGAGACACAGAGTTTTATATCTGAGCCTTCTATTTTTATTTCAAGATGAATATTGAGTGTGTTAGCACGGTCTTTAAAGCCATGTTTGAAGCTATTCTCTACTATAGGTTGCAATGTGTTAAAAGGAACAAGACATTTTAGTGCCTCATCTTCTACATCGACAACATAGTTCACCTTATCAGAAAAGCGTAGCTTTTGAAGCTTCATATAATTTTCAAGAAACTCAATTTCCTCTTTTACTTGAACATTCTTCTCAACAGAACGCAAATTATATCTAAACAAATTTGCCAGATCAATAATGCCCTGGTAGGTTCCAAATGCATCTTCCTTGACTGCCATGGACGCCAAACTGTTGAGTGTATTAAACAGAAAATGATTGTTCAGCTGCACACTGTATAATCTGTCCTCTGACTCTCTGATCATAGCTTCTAAGTGGGTTTGGGAGTCTAGAGACTGTTTTAAAGAAGCATGACTAGCATCGAGCTCATGAACGAGCGTTTTGGTGATTGTGTCGTTAATCAAATTTTTACCGATGATTTGTATTTGCTCCAGCATGGCCTTAATCCTACCGCTATGAACCCTGTCCATTCTCTCCAGCTCTGGGTTTCCGATGCTGTCAATGGTGCGGATATGCCCGCCCTGAAGAAGGGCAATCATCTTCCCACGCACCTCAAGCGGATAAACAAATACCGTTAGACCATATTTACAGACAACCGCTGCAAAGGGGTCTTTCTGAGCCATCGTGAACCGATGTTCGTCTGAGTACATGTAGCAATTTCTAATATCTTCATGTATCTTACACTTTTCCTTACATATTTCTGGATAAGGACCACTGACAATAATCGGATTATCACTGCCATCAAATACATTGAGCGGAAAACGCAGCTGAGATATGGATGCTTCATATTTTTCACATACTTCAGAGTCTATTTTTTCTATACTTATTTCTTCAAAGGACTGAAGCAGGTTTTCTATACGCTGAACAAAGGAGGAAGGCACCACTCTTCCTGAAGGAACAGAAATAACGAGTTCGACAAGAGGCTCATCTGATTTGTTGTGTGTTTCATGTGCGCTACCCGCTTCAATGTAGAGTAAATCGCCTTTTTTGCAAGGGATTTCTTCACCTTCAACAATTTGCAGTCCCTCTCCCTCAACAATATAGAGTATCTGTTCTTCACCGTAGTGAATATGCTTTCTTTGGAACTGACCTTCGTCTAGTGTCAGAAAACCAATATTCATAGGATAGGGTGTCTTGAGCTTTTGTAAATCCATAACCCATTCAATTTTTCCCCATTCGAACCGTTGTATTGACATAAATCCTCCTGTACCGCCTCGCATTTTGCACTATACTTGCATGTATGTTTTCAATTTTTGCAAGTCTTGTACAATTCTTCACTTGAAGCATACCATCTGATCTCCATGGAGGCAAGAAAATAAAAACGCCTCCAGAAACTGGGGCGTTATTTAACAAGGCCAGCATATTTTACGAAGCTCTTTATTGCATGAAAAAGGGGATGTGTTTTCAACATCCCCGGGTTCTTATAAATAGTTCTAATAATTATATTCCTTATTTTAGAAGGTGAGAATAATCCCCTGATTGTCTACATAAAGACTCGAAAGACCTGCCGTTTTTACAATAACAACGTCTTTAAAGCTACATAATTTCTCAATTTCCGCTTTCAGTTTTTCAGCCCGACCAAGATTATCGCAGTGTGATATAGCCAAAACGCGCTCCTGTGCATTTTCAGCACTCTCGCAGACCATTTGTGCAAGTCTCTTAAAGGCTTTATTAGAACCCCTTGCCTTTTCAAGCAGAACAATTTCCCCTTCATCTGTGGCACCCATAATCGGTTTAATGTTCAGGGCTGTCGCCAAACGTCCCTTAAACTTGCTTATACGTCCATTTTTCATTAGGTTATCCAGTGATTCTGCAATAAAAAGCGTCTTTTGTGAAGCAATATAACGCTCAACGTTTTCAACAATCGCTTCAAAATCCAGCTCTTTTTGAATCAGTTCATGTACCCGCATAGCTATTAAGCTCTCTGCAATTGAAGCTGATTTTGAATCAAATACATGCACCTTTGCCTCTGGATGTTCTTCCTTATACAATTTTTTTGCAAGCTCAGCACTGTTAAATGTTCCGCTTAACATCGAAGAAATAGTAATTACAAAGACTTCCTTGGCCTTTTGAAAAGACTCTATAAAGTCATTTGGAGATGGACATGCTGACCTTGGAAGTTCAGGTGTCTTAATCATCTTACTCACAAAATTGAGTACATTCAGCTCATTATCATCAATATATTCTTCCCCCTCAATATAAAGTTTGAAGGGAACTAAATTTACATCTACCGTCTCAGCAAGTTCAGGACTTAAATCGCAGCTGCTGTCTGCAACAATAATTCTATTCAAAGTGATACACTCCTCTTTTAAAATGGGTACTCCTGTATTTAAAATTTCTCAAACGATTGAGCAGGATGTACTATTTTTTTAATTCAATACTAGTATATACGAATTCTACGACTGGTTCAAATACTGAATTTACAAGGATTATCGCATATATTTATGCAGTTTGAACACGAATGCCGTTTTATTTGATTTCTAAAGAATCTTAACAGATATGACGGACTGCCTATTTCGATAAATATCAAGCTTTTTTCAATGGCCTATGTCGCTTATGCGTACACCAAAATTAAATGCCAGAGCAATGAATCATCACTCTGGCATTAGGGTATTTTCTTATATTCGGTTTTCATTGAAAGCATGTACAATTATATATTGTTTATACCCACTTTTCTAATACTTCTTTATAAAGAAACCTGCGCTAAAATTTCATCTTCACGCTTTTGTACGGCTGCTTCAAGCTCTTCACACTTCTTAGCCAGTTCAGCCACAAATGCTTCATCCTTAATTGAACCAAGGTTAATTCGAACGTTTAGAATTGCACCCAGAACCGCACTACGTCCCATCATCGCTGCAATCGCGCCATCAGTAACCGCATTGCTGTTACCTCTTACAACAGCCGCCTCAGCAAGCTTCATGATTTCAAAGGCTGTTTTTGCTGTTTCTAGCGGAACACTTGCAGCATACTTCATACCCTTTTGAATTTCAGCTGTTCTTGCAGCCTTCTCTTCATCTGTCTCCTTAGGCATTTTGAATGCTTTCATAACATCATCGAACGATGCTGCATCCTTGTCAATCAGTGCAATCAGTTTTTCCTGAAGCTTTGCAGCTTCCTCAGAAAGTTCTTTCATTTCTGCTTCAACTTCAACGTACTTTTTCTTTCCTACAGTCAGGTTGGCAACCATACCAGCAAGTGCAGCGCCCAAAGCACCACTCAGTGCTGCAATACTGCCGCCGCCAGGTACTGGTTCACTTGAAGCTGTTGTTTCAACAAATTGCTTTACATTTTGATCAATTAACATGATGATCCCCCTTGGCTCTATTTTTCTTTAGAATATACTTTATGTTTCTTAAAATTAGGCTCTTACAAATCCGGTTTTCTTAAGCCTACTAGATGAACCCATCTATTCATATGTTCAACATATACAAACTTTCAAGACCCTTGTCAACCGGTTCATTCTACAGCCCCTACTTAATTTCAATACTTTCCTTATCATAAATCATACGACCATTTTTAACAACCTTTTCAACGGTTGAAACACCGATATGATATGGCAGGAATCTGTAAGATGGGAACTCATGTACCACAACATCGCCCATTTTGCCGACATCTATACTGCCAATTTTATCTGCTCTATCTACGGCAGCAGCACCATTCAGTGTAAGTGCAGTAATGGATTCTTCTGTCGTCATGCCCATTTTCAGTGTTGCGAGTGAGAAAATCAGCGGTATGGATTCTGTAAAGCAGCTTCCAGGGTTAAAGTCAGTAGCAAGAGCCACTGCTGCACCCATGTCAATCATGTCGCGCGCACGTGCAAATGGTTCCTTCAAGCTATAGGCAGTTCCCGGAAGTACCGTTGCAATAACACCCGCTTCAGCCATCTTTTTAATGCCTTCATCAGATGCTTGAAGCAAATGATCAGCAGATACAGCACCCAGCTCTGCAGCCAGCTCTGCTCCACCTAGGCGTACAATTTCATCTGCATGAAGCTTGACTTTCAAACCCATTTCTTTAGCCTTACTCAGCAGTCTTCTTGACTGTTCAACATCAAATACATTCTTTTCGCAGAAGATATCACAGAATTCTGCTAAACCACGTTCAACAACTTCAGGCATAACTTCTTCAATCATCATGTCTATAAATACATCTTCTTTGCCTTTATAGTCTTTAGGAACAGCATGCGCCCCTAAAAATGTTGGGACAATATCAATCGAATGCATTTCTTGAAGAGCCTGCATTGCTTCAAGCTGCTTGATTTCTGTATCATGGTCAAGGCCATAGCCGCTCTTGCCTTCAACTGTTGTCACACCCAGCATTGTCATGGAGTCAAGGCGCTTTTTACCCAGCTCAATCAGGGACTCAAGCGATGCCTCTTTCGTACCGCGCACTGAGTTGATTATGCCACCACCACGATTCATGATATCCATGTAATCATCGCCGCGAAGTCTCCATGAAAACTCATCTGCTCTGTATCCGCCAAACACAAGGTGTGTATGTGAATCAACAAATCCTGGCATGATGATTTTACCTGTACAATCGACAACCTCATATGCACTTGCATCCTCAACTTGAGACATTACCTCTTCTGTAGTACCAACATGCGTAATTACACCATCTTTTATAACTACTGCGCCATTCTCGATGATACCAAGGTCGTTCATTTTCTCGCCATTTCGAGCTTCAAAACCACTTACTGTAAGCAGTTCAGAAGCGTTTTTTAAGATTATGCACCCTTTTTTCATTGAACATCGCTCCGTTTTCTCATAACTTGGCGTCTGTCACAGTCGACAGACGCCCTCTATTCCTATTATCCATTATAGTCAAACTTCGTCAATAAAACGTCACTAGCTTTCAAGCTTTATTCTAAGCTTTTGTATCATGTCTGCCACCATGGATTCCAAATCATATACCGGTGACCAGCCCCATTCATCGCGCGCTGCCGTATCATCTAAAAAGTTTGGCCACGACTCTGCAATCTTTTGCTTTACAGGGTCTACTGCATAATCCATCGTAAATGAAGGTATATGTTGCCTTATGGCACTGGCAAGAATTTCAGGATCAAAACTCATGGCCGATATGTTAAACGCATTTCTGTGAATTAACTTACTCGGGTCCGCTTCAAGAAGCTGAACGATTGCACTTAGTGCGTCTGGCATATACATCATATCCATAAATGTTCCTGCAGCAATATTGGAAGTAAAGTGTCCTGTTTTTATCGCCTCATAGAAAATGTGTACGGCGTAATCGGTCGTTCCGCCACCCGGTAGTTTTTCACTTGAAATAAGCCCCGGATACCGCACGCCACGCGTATCTACCCCATAGCGCTTATAATAATAGTCACATAAAAGTTCTCCTGCAACCTTGGATACACCATATATGGTTTCAGGTCTTTGTATGGTGTCTTGAGGGGTCCCATCGGCAGGTGTTGCAGGTCCGAAGGCAGCTATAGAGCTAGGGGTGAAAATAGTCAGTTTTAGATCTCTAGCCAGCTCAAGTACATTATACAGTCCATTCATATTGATATTCCATAGCAACTGTGGTTTTTCTTCACCTATGGCTGACAAAATGGCGGCTAAGTGAATAACTGTATCCACTCGGTACTTTGCAGCAATTTTAGCCAGCTGGTCTTGCGAAGTTACATCTACTATTTCAAATATACCTTCTGTGCACACCTCAGAATTTAAGCGCATGTGCAACCCACTTGCAATGACATTATCAACACCATACTGTTCTCTGAGATGGCTTGTAATCGCTGTACCTATTTGGCCCATTGCACCAGTAATCAGTATTTTTTTCATGACCATTCCCCTTTCTAAGTCATCGAATACCCTTTATTATTTTCTACCCATCCGGTTCTCAAACCCACACTTATGGCGCCATTTTCAATTTTACTGGAACTATTTAGATATTTAACCTGAATTATTTAGTAAATTCAGGTTTTACTAGACGATTGCGCTTTTTTTTTAGTAGAATGAATGGGGTTGCAATTTTCCCGTTTTTTACCCCTATTGGCGGGTAAATATATTTTATTAAATTGGGAATATACATGTTAATCCAAATAGAGGAGGATACTTTAATGTGGGCTTTGGACTATGAATGGATTATAAAAATAGTCCTGTCAGGCATTCTTGGAGGACTTATAGGGTACGAACGCGAAAGTGTTCAACGACCCGCCGGCCTGAGAACACATATTCTTGTTGCCATAGGAGCAACACTGGTAAGCGGCGTAAATACTGAACTTATATCTGATTTAGGCGGACTAGACGGTGTCAGTATTGCACCCGCACGTTATGGTGCTGCTGTCATTAGTGGTATTGGATTTCTTGGTGCCGGTACAATCATTAAAGAAGGCTCGAGCGTGAAGGGCCTTACAACTGCAGCAGGACTCTGGACAGTAGCGTGCATTGGACTGGTAGTTGGCCACGGTTATTATCTGGTCGCTGCCGCTGCTTCTGTATTTGTATTTTTGACACTAGAAGTCATTATGCTGTATCAGGACCGTTTTCAAGGCAGAAGAAAATCTATCAAGCTCAGACTGCTTGTTCGTGATAACCCAGGCGTTGTTGGAAAAATTGGAGATGTTATGGACAACTTATGTTTGAAAATTCTCTCAATTTCAACCAAGAGCACATCGACTTCAAATGAAACCTTAATCACCATACGCTTAAGGTACAACAAGCGTATTAAACCGACAGATGTCTTTGAAGAACTAAAGGCAATCAAAGACATTATCAGTATTGAACACGATTAGTGTTCAAGAATAGAGAGGCGGTCAATATGATTGATTTTGAAATGTTTATTGTAAAGGAAATGGGCCTTAGCAAGGACGAAGTTCTTCCGCTTTATGAGATTTACTTAAATGAGATGGATGATATGATTATTGCACTGGATAGTGCTTCAAAATCCAGTGATTATGACACATTCAAGAGAACACTGCACAATATAAAGGGCATTAGCGCTAACTTAAGACTGGAAGATATGACAGCTGTGGTTAGTGACATGTACTCAAAACTAAAAAGCGATGAGCAGATAGATCTCTATGCTTCTCTGGAAACAATTAAAAAACTGCTTGAACAAGTCAGAAAAGAGATAAATACATATTTCAATCGTTCATTTTAACAGTGAGGTGTGATTCATGGATGGTCAAAAGAGAATAGTAATCGTTGAAGATTCTCCAACGGTTGTAGCACATATGAAAATGATGCTCAAAAATTCTAATGTTAAGGTGCTGAACGTTGGAAGTGAGTTTGGACTCATGCAATCTATAGAATCCTATGGAAAGCTTGTAGATTTGATTTTAATGGATCTGACACTCAAAACAGAAAATGGTATGGATTTGATTCGCAACTTGCGCTCAAATGAAAAATATAGGGAGTTGCCTATTATTATCATTACTGAACATGCGAGCAAGGAACTCATTTTGGAAGCTAAAGAACTTAAAGTACGCTCATACCTCAAAAAACCTATCCAAAAGGATATTTTTTTAGACCGCATTTACGAGGTAATTGGCAATGTTTCCATCTTGCCTAAAAACACAGATACTGGGGAATCTGTAACGGAAATAGGACAAGCAGAAGCAGCTGTTGAAGAGGCTGCGCCAGATGATACGCCTGAGCAGACCGATGCTCAGACACAAACGCCTGCTGAACAACCACAGGACTAATTCATAAAGAAATTAGAAACCCCGCTCATTTTGTGTGAGCGGGGTTTTATATGCTTCTAAAGACTTGGAACACCAATCAGCCTTTAATTTATTAATTTGCACCGTACCAAACTTCTTTAGAAGTCAGCTTGCTTTGGTGTACGTGGGTACGGAATCACGTCTCTGATGTTTTGCATTCCAGTCAAGTACATGATTGCTCTTTCAAAACCTAGACCATATCCGGCATGTTTTGCACCGCCGTATTTTCTAAGTTCAAGATACCACCAGTAGTCCTCTTCATTCAGATCCATTTCCTTCATACGAGAAGTCAATACATCCATACGTTCCTCACGCTGAGAGCCACCGATAATTTCACCAACACCTGGAACGAGTAGATCCATTGCAGCTACCGTTTTATTATCGTCATTCAGGCGCATATAGAATGCCTTAATATCCTTTGGATAGTCTGTAACAAAGACAGGCTTCTTAAAGACTTCTTCTGTCAAATAACGCTCATGCTCTGTTTGCAGGTCAATTCCCCACTCAACAGGGAACTCAAATTCCTTGTCCGCTTTGATGAGTAAATCAACCGCTTCTGTATATGTACACCGCGCGAAGTCTGACTCAACAATATGACTTAGTCTTTCAACAAGGCCTTTATCAATACGCTTGTTAAAGAAGTCGATTTCAGCAGGACAATGCTCCATTACATACTTAATAATGAACTTGAGCATATCTTCTGCAACTTCCATGTTCTTAGCCAAGTCAGCAAAGGCAATTTCAGGTTCAATCATCCAGAACTCAGATGCATGACGTGCAGTATTGGAGTTTTCTGCACGGAATGTCGGGCCAAATGTATAAACATCTCTAAAAGCCAGTGCGAAAGCTTCAACATTAAGCTGACCACTTACTGTTAGATTTGTTTCTTTTCCAAAGAAATCTTTTTTATTATCAATCGCGCCTTCTTCTGTCATAGGCACATTCATTAAATCATGTGTTGTAACACGGAACATTTCCCCTGCACCTTCACAGTCAGAACCTGTAATGATTGGCGTATGAACGTATACATAGCCTCTCTCCTGGAAGAACTTATGAATAGCATACGCCGCAACAGAACGTACTCTGAAAACGGCTGAGAATGTATTACTTCTTGGACGAAGATGTGCAATTGTTCTCAAATACTCAAATGTGTGACGTTTCTTCTGAAGCGGATAGTCACTTTCACTTCCAGCCTCCAGCTCAATCTTTGTCGCTTTCAGTTCAAAAGGCTGTTTTGAATCTGGTGTGAGCACAAATTCACCTTCAACAGTTAGCGCACTGGCAATCGTAAATTTGGCCACTTCTGCATAATTGTCAATTTTGTCTGCTTCAAATACAATCTGCATGTTGCTGAAGTATGTTCCGTCGTTCAGCTCAATAAATCCGAACGCCTTAGATGAACGGATTGTTCTTACCCATCCATTGACCTGAACCATTTTGTTCGCATAGGCTTCAGGATTTGCAAATAAATCTCTAATATGTACCTGTACCATGTCTTGTACCCTCCTCATTATTTCAATCCGCTATGACCGGATAGATTATGCCTTAAATCAAACAAAAAAATCTCCCATCCCAGACAAAGGGACGAAAGACATCTTTCGCGGTACCACCCTCATTGCATAAAGCCACTTTAGCTGCATGAGCATACGATATAACGGTCGTACCCGCCTGAGCCTACTCAATAAACTTTTCGGACAGGACCTCAAGGGTGTTTTTCACTGCTTCGCCGTGTTGATCTTACACCGTCACCAACTCGCTAATGATCAGCTACAAGCAGATACTCTCCCTATCATAGGCATTTCTTCAGTTCACTAAAATTATATGTCATCCCATTTTCTGTGTCAAACTTTTAATTTTCTATTGTGTATTCATTCTTATTTTGGATATAATTTAGTGTATATACAGCTTAATTATGAGCATATAAAAATAAATGGTGGTGTTCGAATTTGAACGAAATATTGTTAGCTATCTTGATTCAAGCATTAACAGTTCTTTCTGCACTTTGCTTTACAGGGGCCCTCGTACTTTATCCGCTTTCGCCAGCATCAAAGCGTCTCGGATATAGTTTTTTAGTGCCTCTATTACTGATTGGATTTATGCGATTTGTGAATACAGCCATTTCACTTGAAAAGCTGATACTGATCGCATCTTTTTCAATGCCTATATTTTTACTGATTGTAACCATTTTAAAGCATAGCTTTAATAACAACACACAGATGGTTGTCACAACACTCCTCTTGACTACGCTTCTGATTTTTGGGATTCAGACATCTCCAGAAAGCTTTATTTTGGCACTGGATTCACCTGTTGTTTTCCCCATTTTAATTGCAGTTCACATTACACTGCTTTTCATTTTGCGTCAGCAAAAGCGGACCCTGGACTGGATTATTTTCACAATTCTTCTATTAGGAAACCTTGTTATGGCCTACCGAAATATCGGTATTTTTCTTCCAGCTGGCTATGCAATAAACCTTGCTGGATATGGTTTGGCACTGCGCTCTATCTACCTTGAGTACCTTTTGATGCACCAGAAAGTGCAAACTGAACACGAAGAAATCCGTAGTGACTTTCACCACGCTGTTGAGCGCGAAGTCAGAAAACGCACCCGCAGAATGGAGTGGGTCCAAGATCAAATAAAGGAGAAGTCCAAAGTTGACTCATTAACAGGCGCACTCATGAAACAGCCCCTCCTAAATTTAATGGACAGCTACATTCACTCAAAAGAAATGCGAAAGTTTTCCATACTCATGTTTGATATTGACAAGTTCAAAACATTAAATGATACCTATGGTCACATCGTTGGTGATAAATGCCTTAAACAGCTGGTGTCCATTGCCTTTTCCACACTGCGGGAAAATGACAGCATTGGACGGTACGGCGGCGATGAATTTTTCATTATACTCCCTGATCAAACGGCTTCTCAGGCAATGCATATTGCTGAACGTTACAGGGAAAGTGTGCATGAGCATACTGACCCGAATTATTCTATATCAATTGGTATTGCGACCTACCCTTGGGATGGGGAAACCCACAAGGAGCTCATTAAAGTAGCCGATGACGGTTTGTACCGCTCAAAAGAGCTTGGCAGAAACCGTGTTTCCTATACGGGGTATTTGAAAATTGATCACGATTTTGAAAAAGCATAGGGTAGGTATTGAGTTAAAAATACATGCATTACATGTGATTCTTTGAATTATTTAAAACTTAAGACCGCATAGAACATAAAGTGTTCAATGCGGCCTTTTTAAGTGAATACATGTTTTACTAGATGCACACATAGACCATACAGTCTTTTAGGGCTGATTCACATATGAATGGATGCGCCACGCACCCTCTACTTTTCGTATATCATAAAGCCAGTAGTACTCAAGCATCTCTGTTTTCTCCTCAGTCACCTTCTTAATAATTTCATGTACATACAAATTGGCATGATCTTTTTCAATACGCACATCTGTAATATCAATGAGTTCAAATGTCAAGGTCATTGTGCCTGCAGGGAATCTCTGAATAATGTCATAGGCCTCCCCATTACGGGTTACATAGTCGAGCACGCCCATGTTTTTCTCATTTGCAAAATGAACCCAAGCCTCATTGAAATTGTAAATTAGACCTTCCAGTTCTTCTTTAAGCCCTTCATCGACAACTTGAAAAGATGCATCTTCAGGAAGAACGTCCAATTCAATAAGAGTGGCCTGATCATCCAGTTTTGCACTGGTCCCCTCTTCATCAGAACGGTCTTTTACAATTAGGGTTTGCTCCCTATTTAGGGAACTCAGTCCATACTGAACTGGAAACATTTCTCCATCATAAAATATAGGCTTTTCAAAGGAAATAATCCCTTCACCTTCCTTTATTTTTCTGAGTTCATAATAGTCGGAGCCCACTGCCTCATACCTAATGGTGTAAACTGCATTTTCATCTTCATTTGTAATCTCCGTTATTTCTCCCTGGACCTTAACAGATTTACCGTCACCATCTATAACCTTTTCTTCCCAGGAAGTCCCCACCTCAAGGGGTAACTTCACGAGTGTCATTCGATCAAAGTCAGAATCGAGCAGCATCTTGCCCTCTTTAATCTGTTCAATACGATCTTCATATACTACATAGGTAATGCTGTAGTCAAAGTCTTCACTTAAGGCCCCTGCGGACATATCTTCCACTTCACCATATATCCGATAGATCTTTTGTGTTTGCATCTGTATAATTTCACCTAGAGACATTTGAGATCCGTACTCGCCGATCCCCATATACGTCCAGGTCGCCGGCATATCTGGAAGGAGCGCGTCTAGCTTTTCACTATAGACCTTTGGAACTTCAACAACCGCTTTTTTCTTTTCAGTGAGGGCATCCCTTATACTGCACCCTGTCAGCATACTTACCACTGCTACTGCCAAAATATATATGGCCATTATCCTCGCCTTATTTAAGGTTTCATTCTTTTGTATTTCTCTTAACATTTATGTGCCTCTTTCCATAGTCTCTTATGTTACTTTCCATTATAAATTTATAACCGCTTGTGTACTAGGGGCATTTCTAAATTTATGGAAGGTAAGCAAACAAACGCACAATATTTACATGTATGTGTATTTTACACAAGGCTTTAACACTAGGCCCCAAAAATCATCAAAAAAGTTTTGAAAACCTCAACTTCAATCACAATTCTCAGAATTCTTTTCCTTTGAGGATATTTCTATGCGCATAACAGGGAATGTTATGTTAAAATAATAACGGTAACACTCAATTAGGTCAGGTCGGTGAAAACCATTTACTATATTTGAGCCGTAGAATACGATGCTTGGTGCTAAACTTTGGTCGGTTAGTGCTTCCAATTTCGTTAAATTCTTAACGGCAACAAGGAGGTCCAACATGAATTTTGAACTCTCAAAAGAGTATGTCCTTCTTCGTCAGATGTATCGTTCTTTTGCAGAAAACGAGGTAAAACCTCTAGCAGAAGAAGTCGATGAAGAAGAGCGTTTCCCAGTGGAAACTGTGGAAAAAATGAAGCAATTTGGTTTCTTCGGGATTCCTTTCCCTAAAGAGTATGGCGGCGCAGGTGCTGATAACCTCGCTTATGCTATGGCCGTTGAAGAGCTATCAAAAGCTTGTGGTACAACTGGCGTTATCGTTTCAGCCCATACTTCCCTCTGTGCTGCACCGATTTATGAATTCGGTACAGAAGAACAAAAGCAAAAGTACTTGGTACCCCTTGCAAAGGGTGAAAAGCTGGGCGCATTCGGCCTGACTGAACCAGGTGCTGGTACAGATGCTGCGGGTCAGCAAACAAGAGCTGTCCTTGATGGCGATCATTACCTGCTTGACGGATCAAAAATCTTTATCACAAATGCAGGCTATGCAGATGTTTACATCATCATGGCAATGACAGACAAATCAAAAGGCACACGCGGTATTTCTGCATTTATCGTTGATGCGGACACACCAGGATTTACAATCGGCAAGAAAGAAAAGAAAATGGGCATTCGCGGATCAGCAACGTGCGAGCTGATCTTTGAAGGCTGTAAAATACCAAAAGAGAACCTGCTGGGCAAAGAAGGCATGGGCTTTAAAATCGCTATGAAAACACTGGATGGCGGTCGTATCGGTATCGCATCTCAGGCACTGGGTCTTGCTCAGGGCGCCCTAGATGAAACCGTCGCTTATGTTAAAGAAAGAAAACAGTTCGGTCGTCCAATTGCCAAGTTCCAGAACACGCAGTTCCAGCTTGCAGATATGGATACGCGTACAGAAGCAGCCCGTCTGCTTGTTTACAAGGCAGCACGCGCAAAGGACTCAAAGCGTCCTTACTCAAACGAAGCGGCAATGGCGAAACTGTTTGCAGCAGAAGCAGCTATGGACGTCACTACAAAAGCTGTACAGCTTCACGGCGGTTACGGCTACACAAGAGAGTACCCAGTAGAGCGCATGATGCGTGATGCCAAGATCACTGAGATCTATGAAGGTACAAGTGAAGTTCAACGTATGGTTGTTTCAGCAAACTTGCTTAAGTAGGAGGTAAAAAGATGAATATCATCGTTTGCATAAAGCAGGTTCCAGATACAACAGAAGTGCGTCTGGATCCTAAAACAGGTACGCTGATTCGTGATGGCGTTCCAAGCATCATCAACCCAGATGACAAGGCTGGCCTAGAGGCAGCACTGCGTCTGAAGGACGAGCACGGCGCTCATGTAACAGTGCTTACAATGGGTCCCCCACAAGCAGACAACGCGCTAAGAGAAACCCTGGCAATGGGTGCAGACCGCGCGATACTACTGACAGATAGAAAATTTGCAGGCGCAGATACATGGGCGACATCCATGACACTGGCTGCAGCAATTAGAAACCTGGAGTACGATCTCATTATTGCTGGCCGTCAGGCAATTGATGGCGATACAGCACAGGTTGGTCCTCAAATCGCAGAGAAACTTTCCCTGCCACAGGTAAGCTATGTGGACGACATGAAAAAAGACGGCGACAAGCTGGTGCTTAAGCGTGTCTTTGAAGACGGCTACCACATGATTGAAGTACAAATGCCATGTCTGATTACGACACTGAGTGAAATGAACACAGCACGTTACATGTCTGTACAAGGTATCTTTGATGCTTACCGTGAAAAAGAAGTGGAAACATGGACATATGACAACATCGAAGTCAAAGAAGAGTACCTTGGCCTAAAGGGTTCGCCAACGCGCGTTAAGAAGTCCTTTACAAAATCGGTTAAGGCACCGGGCAAGAAGTACGATGTGGATCCACAGCAGGCTGCGAAAATCATTCTTGAAAATCTCAAGGAAAAGTACATTATCGATTAGGAGGACTTTCACATGAACCGTACAGACTACAAAGACGTTATGGTCTTTTGCGAACAACGTGAAGGCCACATAGAAAAGGTGTCAAAGGAACTGGTTTCCAAAGGCCGCGAACTTGCAGACGAACTTGGCTGTTCAGTACGCGCACTGGTTCTTGGCTATAATATGAAGGATGATTTAAACGCCCTGATCCACCTTGGCGCAGACGAGGTCATCCTTGTAGATGAAAAAGAGCTTGAAATCTATATGACAGAGCCGTACGCAAAGGCAATGGTAAGCGTTGTTGAAGACAGAAAGCCAGATGTGATTCTCGTAGGGGCTTCAACAATCGGACGTGACCTTGCACCTCGTGTATCGGCACGTATCAATACAGGTCTGACAGCAGACTGTACAAAGCTTGAAGTGGACGCAGAAACACAGAATCTACTGATGACACGCCCTGCTTTTGGTGGCAACATCATGGCGACAATCATCTGTCCAGAGCACAGACCACAAATGTCTACAGTACGCCCAGGCGTTATGACAATGGCAGATGCTGACACAGCAAGAACAGGTGCGATTACACCTTTCAAGATTGCATTTGAAGCGGCTGATCAGAACGTAAAAATTCTTGAAGTCGTTAAGGAGACAAAGCACAAAGTCAACATTGAAGACGCAAACATTCTTGTATCAGGCGGCCGTGGTGTTGGCAAGCCTGAGAATATGTCCACACTGGAATCTTTAGCTGACAAGCTCGGCGGTACTGTATCTGCTTCTCGTGCTGTTGTTGATGCTGGCTGGATTGATAGAAATAATCAAGTTGGACAGACTGGTAAAACCGTACGTCCAGACCTATACTTTGCATGCGGCATCTCAGGCGCTATTCAGCATCTTGCTGGTATGGAAGAATCTGAGTTTATCGTAGCCATCAACAAGGACGAGACAGCACCGATCTTCGATTCTGCTGATCTTGGTATCGTTGGTGATGTGCATAAAGTTATTCCAGAACTGATGAAAATTCTACCTGAAAAAGAATAGTAATTTTTAAAGTTCCTAAGCATAAAAACAAATATTAAGCTGTACCGGACAAGTCTTTTATACTTGTCCGGTACAGCTTTTATATTGTTCTAGAATAATACTTATTCCTTTACTGACGCGTGCCACTTAGGGATACTCAGCGTCCAATGATGAATTTCTTGATTAAAAGCTAAGATTTGTGGTAAAATAGTACTATATAAGACTATAGTCCTATATTTCTATTGTTGTTAACTCGATGTGGAGGTTTTACTATGAAACTACTCATTGTTGATGATTCGCTCTTTATGCGTCAGTTCATCAGGTGCTCATTAAGAAGTCTGGTATTTGAGGATATCTATGAAGCAGCTGACGGAATGGAAGCCGTAGAACTGTACAAAACTCATCATCCTGACTTAGTACTCCTTGACATAAATATGCCTCTAATGAATGGTATTGAGGCCCTCAGAAAGATTAAAGAATACGACCCATCGGCACATGTCATCATGATTTCATCCATTCACACAAGCCGTACAGTTCGAGAAACCAAAGAACTCGGTGCTTGCGGATATATGCAAAAGCCCTTCCCTAAAATGCAATTGGAGGAAATGGTTAATGACTACTGGAACTAATGAGATCAAAGTCTAAAAGAAGCAGGTCAGCCTATAGAGCCGCCTGCTTCTTTTATGTTTTTAAATCTGCCGGGCGCAACTAACCCCACTTAGACAAAAGGCGCTTCCACCATTTCGTTTTCGAGTACAAACATATGCCACAGCAAGCTATCCAGTGAAAGGGAACTCTCAGCGATTCTTTAAATGCGTTTAAAGATTTGACTCAATAACATCCCTTATTTTTTCTGTGAGTAAGAATGTATCCTGTTTAAGTGCATCAGTCATTTCAATAGGCTCAGATATAGTCAGGGTAACCTCCGCTGGTCTTATGCGCTTGCTTCCCTTAGTCATTATGTCCTTTGAGCCGCTAATTGTAATCGGTAGCACATCAACGCCTGACTTTGTAGCAAGTTTAAGTGCCCCAGGTTTAAACTCCAGCAGCCCCCCATCCTCAGAACGAGTACCTTCTGGAAAAACAACCATTGTATATCCATTTTTTAAATTTTTAATGCCTTGCATGATGGCCTTTGCTGACTGTCGCATATTTTCACGATCCATAAATACACACTGCATCAGACGCATCCATCTATTGACCACTGGAAATGTTTCAAGTTCAACTTTTGCAATAAAGCCTTTAGGGACATCTACATAGCCCAGTAAAATTGGAATATCAAAATTACTCTGATGGTTTGCAACGATGAGTACCGGACGATCCCGCTTTATATGCTCCGCCCCCCGTACGGTCACCGTTGTCCCGCTCAGATGAACCAATTTTCTTGCCCACGGGCCAACTTGGTTATTTACTATTTTGTCGCGTGCCTCAATATCCCCATCTTTTTCAAGTCTCTCAGCCATTTTCAATTTTGATTTGGAGCCAACAAGGCTCGCCCCCATATATGTAAACCAGATTGCTGTTCTAAACATCACGTTCCCCTTTCAAATCACATAGTGTATTACATATCAATTTTAGCATATTCTACGTATTCAAAACCATAAATAGGACCAGAATTATCCATCAAAAAAGCACTTCAAGCCCAATTCTGATAAAATTCAAAATAGGGCTTGAAGTACGTATGTGTGTGTGAAGCCAAAGGCTTTATAACATATTTAAATTGAACTCAGACAGATCCTTTATAACCATATCTGCCTCCTTAAGAACATCAGGTGTTCCTACTCCAACCGCCAACATCCCAGCTGCTTTAGCGGCCTGAAGTCCAGCTACGCTGTCTTCAAATACAACACAGCGCTCAAACGAAACCCCCATCTGCTCTGCACCTAAAGTAAAGACTTCCGGATCTGGCTTTGCTTTAGACACATGTGTACCATCTACTATAACATCGAAATACTGTTTAAGAGCCGTTCTCTCAAGAATAAGGCCAGCATTTTTACTGGCAGAACCCAGGGCACATTTAAACCCATCTTCTTTCAAAAGTTTCAAAAGAGCTTCAACACCGGGCAGTATTTCTGACGCATCCATCTTTGATATAAATTCAACATACCATTCATTCTTGCGTGTTGCAAGGGCAATTTTATCATCCTCAGACAGGCTTTTCCCGCCTAGTTCCAAAATAATATCCAGTGAAGCCATTCGACTGACACCTTTTAGTCTTTCATTGTCCACCTCAGTAAAAGTGATTCCAAGCTCATCTGCCAGTCTTTTCCAAGCTAAAAAGTGATACTTTGCCGTATCGACCAAAACGCCATCTAGATCAAATATATATCCCGTATATTTATTTCCCATTTTATTACTCCTCATCTTTTACTATACACCTTAACGTGTTCATTATATCAAAGACAGCGTTTGCACTCTTTATTAAAAGCAAAATAAAGCAAAGAGCATAAAATTGCACAAGACTCATTGTACATATCGTACAAAATTCTAATTTCTAGCTTAAATACGAACACTTTCTGTTCTGTTTTATGAATTTCTGGTATAATGTACGTAGCGAGTTCCATTTTTTTTACCCAATTATGCAACCGATTGCACAAATAAATTAGAAAGCAGGTGTTTGTTTTGAAATATGTAAAAGAACATCCTTGGCACATTATAGAAGACGGATTCCATCCAGAAGACAATAGACTTTATGAATCTCTTATGAGTCTCGGTAATGGTCATATGGGACATCGAGGAAATTTTGAAGAAGATTTTAGTGGTGACAGCCTCCAAGGCTCATACGCTGCTGGCGTATACTATCCGGATAAAACACGTGTTGGATGGTGGAAAAACGGCTATCCTGAATACTTCGCAAAAGTACTAAACGGTACAAACATTATAGGTATTCACGTTGCTATTGACGGTCAGATTGTAGACCTTGGAAAACAAACTCCAGTCAATTTTAAGCGCGTACTCGATATGAAAAACGGATGTCTTAACCGAAGCTTTACCTACTCTGTTGCAGGTAAAACCTTTGATTTTAACATTAAGCGTTTCGTAAGCGCTGATCAGGTTGAAGTGGGCGCTATCTCTTATAGCATTACTGCGCATGAAGCTGCATCAATTCTTTTTAAGCCATATCTTGACGGTAATGTGCACAACGAAGATGCCAATTATGACGAGTTTTTCTGGGAAGCATGTACACAGTCTTGTGACAAGAGCTCAGGCTCTATCAGCATGAGGACTAAAAAAACCGGTTTCACCGTATTCGCATCAATGCGCTCAAAACTGGTGGTATCTGAAAATAAAGAAATCGAAGTCTCTTCTTTTGAGTCTAATGATAGATATACAGAACACACTTTCAGCACGCCTCTGGCTGCGGGTGAAACAGCAACCCTTTATAAGTACTTCTCGCTGGTAACGGACCGTGACCACGCAGTGGGCTCACTTTCAGAAATCGGTAATGATAAGTTAAACGCAGCTTTTACAGCTGGATTCAACACCCTTTACAAGGCACATAGTGACAAATGGGCTGAAATCTGGCAGGAAGCAGATATTGAGATTGAAGGGGATATTGCAGCGCAGCAAGGCATTCGCTTTAATATTTTCCACATGAAGCAGACCTATAACGGCGAAGACCCAAGACTTAACATTGGACCTAAGGGCTTTACTGGTGAAAAATATGGAGGTAGTACTTATTGGGATACAGAAGCATATTGTTTGCCTTTCTATCTCTCCACAAGCCACGAGGAAATTCCGAGAAATCTACTGGTTTATCGTTATAATCATTTAGAAAGAGCTATCGAAAACGCCTCTAAACTCGGTCTAAAAGGTGCATTGTATCCAATGGTAACAATGAATGGTGAAGAGTGTCATAACGAATGGGAAATTACGTTTGAAGAAATTCACCGTAATGCTGCCATAGCTTATGCTATATTCAATTACATTCGTTATACAGGCGACTCAGATTACCTCCTCGAATACGGTCTGGAAGTTCTTCTTAACATCAGCCGCTTCTGGGCGGATCGTGTGAACTACAACCCTTACAAAGACTGCTATATGATACTTGGCGTTACAGGACCTAATGAGTACGAAAATAATGTCAATAACAACTGGTATACAAACCTTATGGCCTCATGGACTCTTGAGTATACAATGGATGCCATTCAGCAAGTAAAAGATAAGGATGCTTCTCGCTTAGAGGAAATCTATTCTAAATATGACTTCAAAACATCTGAGCTCGATACTTGGAAAGATATTACTGAAAAAATATATCTGCCTGAAATTGAAAATTTTAATGTTTTCGCACAACAAGATGGCTATTTAGACAAGGCGCAAATTCTGGTTTCAGAACTTGACCCTT
The DNA here is from genome assembly GCA_963676345.2 of uncultured Acidaminobacter sp. Lineage (GTDB taxonomy): Bacteria > Bacillota > Clostridia > Peptostreptococcales > Acidaminobacteraceae. Next base: position 121,326 of record CAXXTS010000005.1, on the reverse strand, counting down.
CAAACCTGCCACTTAATCAAAAATGGTCATGGGACAAAATATTACGCTCGTGCTTCATCAAGCAGGCTGATGTGCTTCAGGGCATCTTCTTCTTAAGTGAACGCTATGACATCGATACAAAGCGTAGAAACTTCGATTTTTACGAGCCACGCACCGTACATGAATCCTCTCTTTCTCCATGCGTTTACTCAATCATTGCTGGAGAAATTGGATATCACAAAAAAGCTTATGAGCTCTATCAGCGTTCTGCCCGTCTTGACCTAGACAACTATAACAACGATACAGATGACGGTCTACACATAACATCAATGGCTGGTACATGGATGTCTGTCGTTTATGGTTTCGGTGGTTTTAGCACTGATGATGGTATTCCCAAGTTTGCACCGTTTCTTCCAGAAAACTGGTCAGGACTAAACTTCCATATGCTATTTAGAAATAGACTTCTTGTCGTAAAAATCACAAAGGATCAAGTTCATATTCATTTGGCTTCCGGTCAACCGGTCGATGTTGAAGTATATGGCAAGCCTTACGTACTTGCTCACAATACACCGGTTCAAGTGGCCATTGATACTTCAAGAGCCATTGACTAAATTTCATAACTTGAGCTATACAGTTGAAAACACATGTATTCTGGCCATTTCATTAAAAAGACATGAAGCTGCTTAAAATACGATAAACTTAAAACCAGTAGATTACACGTAAACCGATGTGTATCTCTACTGGTTATTCTTTTGTACGCTATAAATGACACAAAAGCTATAAGCCTTCACGCACTGCTCTATTATATCTGCATAGTATCACGGTGTTCCTTCAATAAAATCAATAATAGACTCCGTTTGACCCGTAACGACATGCCCCATCCCCTCTATTATTTTAGCATGTACATTAACAGCGTATTTTTTGATGTGCCCGACGCTCTTCTTTGCATTTATCAGGCAATCACGCGAACCATACACCACTAGTATAGGCATGGTTAACTTCTCAAGTTCCGATTTCGAATATATAGTTAATTTATCCATACGCGGGTTAAAGTTAGAACTGATTAAACCAGTAAACTCCAGCGCCTCTTTTAAACCAGGTTCGCTCATATCAGGCAACTTCCCCCCATTAATCATTTTCATGATTTGCTCTTTCCCCCATTTACCCAATAAGCTATAAGCCACTGCTTTTAATAAAAAGCTCTTCTTTTCAGGATACAAACCGCCAGGGCACAAGAGAATCAAATGCTTCACCTTAGATGAATATTTTACAGCAAAGTTAAGCGCCATCCAGCCCCCTAGGGATAGACCTACAATCGCTATTTGATCTATTCCAAGGGCGTCAAACACTTCCCTCAGCCACTCTGAGTAGGCTCCGCTTTCATAACTTGGACGGCTTTCATCTGAAAATCCGGCTTCACCAATAATATCGATAGCATAGACATTATAATTCTCACTGTACCTTTTCACATCTCCAGCCCAACAATAAGCATTAGAGACACTTCCATGTATTAACACAAGCGGTGGCTTATCTTTTGACCCAGACTCAATAACAAATGTCTCTCCGTATGTGGTCTTTACTTTATACTGTTTGTTTGCTACAGGCCATGCATCCAGTATTTTCTGATATCGATTTAGAACAATACGCCTTCCTTCTTCCGATTTAAAAATATTCATTTCATACCCCTTTCTTACCAATTACTTCTTAAAATGATTTATTTGTAGGATTATAGGTAATTATAAGTAATGATAAGTGTCGTGTCAAGGCGCATTTTGCACTTTTCTATTTGATTTATTACTTATTATTCTCTATAATTACTATATAAATAGAATATAAGGAGTCAATTATGAGTGATAAAATTTATTCAGTAGATGATATTTCTACTATTTTAGACATGCACCCTAAAACTGTACAGCGTTATATTAGGGAAGGTAAAATTAAGGCTACAAAGCTTGGGAAGGCATGGCGTGTTTCAGAGCAAGACTTTAATGACTTTCTAATAGCCTCCGGACTGAATATTGAACAGACTGCCTCTTCTCATGCTTCAGACACAGACACAAGTGTTCAAAACCACTATGATTTAATCAAGGTTTCTTCTGTAGTCGATATTTCAGTAAAGAGCACTGAGGACGCAATAAAAATCGCCAATATCCTCACTGCAACCATCAACGGACAGCACGAGGATTACGGAAAATCCTCTTTAAATATTCAGTTTATAGAGCCAGAAAACAAGGTTCGTATAATGCTCTGGGGAAATATTAAATTCATGGAAAATATGATGCACTTTATTTCCAGCTATGTTGAAAACTATGCTGGATAAAATAAAGGATATATTCTTGTAACCGCCTTGTTTTACACTTGTAATCCCTTTGAAACCATAAAGGAAAAAATTCATCGTATAATGTGAGTAACCTACTGACAATGAATAAGGAGGCAATAATGAAAATACATATTCTCTGTTTGTCCTTACTGGTTTTTGCACTCGGACTTACAGCTTGTGACAAGAATGAACCTGACATACCACCAGAACAGAATACCCCACCCGTGGTCACTATAGAAGAACCTGTCCAAGTGGCACCTGAAATGGATCAACCTACTGATGAGATAGACACACCAGATAAAGACGCAACCTCAGATGTAGACAACCCTGCTGACAAAGTGCTCTCTGATGCCGATGCCGTAAAGGCTTATAAGCAAATCATTGAACGCTTTAAAAACGAGTCTCCTGTTGATGTTTATAAAGATGTTTTGGACTTACTCCCGCAAATGCCTTCCACCTATTCGAGTATGCTCTTTGCAAAATTTGACGCCTATCTCGAAAGCTGGTCGCTTAATTATACAAATCAGATTTATTTCGAAGATGGTCCTATGCAAGGACTAAACAGCAGTTTGATCAATGCTTATGACTATGAAACTGATACATATGATTTAGGCAAGATTGACAACGCCACACATCAGGCTATTATAGAGAGTCTGATAGACAACGGGTTTAAGTTCATATGGCTTGAAGGGGATCCTTATCCATTTGTAGATTATTCTGCCTTAAAGGTGCTTAATGAGTCAGTTCCTGAGGAAGTCATGGCCTTTATTCTTGTAATGGCCACTGAATCAGAGCAAATTACAGCAGCTGACGCAGGCCTTGTCATTGGTTGGAATGAACTTTCAAAGCGTATCCTAGACACAGAAAAGGCCATGAAAATCATCTATGATGAAACCTTATTTACAAAACTTGAAAGCTTATACCGTTTCTATTGTAGTGCCTACTTACTCGGTATGAACAATACGCCTGTGGTTGACTGGTCATCAAATAAAATGCTTGAAGAAGTTCTAGACAGTTATGAGCGAACACTAAGCAGTGCGCCTGACTCACAGCTGGCTCAAATTTTGAACACCTACCTGCCTGCTGTACGCAATATGGATTATACACTGCCTTACTCAGATCAGGAAACTTTCCAGTCTTTTGTAAAAATGCAATCCGATTTAATAGACAGCGCTGTTGAAAAGTTGCATGCACACCACGGACACTAGCCAAATAAGTACATTTAAATGTTAAAAAGCCCCAGAGTAAACGCGGTCATTGCCGGTTTATTCTGGGGCTTTGGAATTTACAATTCAATTAAACAATGTGGTATTAAGGTTTTACTTAGTGCTCCGTGTTGAGTCCCGCTCAACGAGTTTTGCCTCAACAATACAATGGTTCAGTGTATTTTCTATGCCGCTCAGTCTATTAATTAAAAGTTTTGCAGCCTGATACCCAAGTGATTCAGCATCAATATCCACACTGGTTAAGCTCGGGGTCTGATACGCCCCAAGAGGAATATTGTTAAAGCCCACCACTTTAATATGCCGTTTTTCTTCTGAGACATATCGGTTAGCACCAATGGCCAAAAAATCGTCAGTGGTTACAACCGCATCCGGACTGTCACATTCACAGAGTTTCTGCATAGCTTCATATCCATACTCAATCGTCAGATCAGGCATTTCAATCACATAGTCATCTTGTACAGACAGTCCGCGTACTGTCATTGCACGCTTAAAGCCTTCTAAACGATCACGTGAAAAATTCATGTTCAGTGGTCCGCCCACAAAAGCAATTTTTGCGCAGCCCCTGTGTATAAGATGGTTGACAACATTGTAGGTGGCCTGAAAGTTGTCATTATCGACCCACAGTGTGTCGTCTGTATTCTCTGGCCTACCAACAACTACAAACGGAAACTGGGCTCTTTTCAAATAGTCTATGCACTTGTCATTTTCTTGAGCTGACAATAGGACGACACCATCTACCCATTTGCTCTGAACAAAGTCCTCGATAAAATGAACTTCTTCATCTGGATTTGCACTATAGGTGTACATAATTCTATAGCCTTTTTTCTGAGCATAGAGGCTAATTCCCCTCATAACTTCAATAAAGAAGGGATTTTTGAACAGATTTTCATCTGTACTCGGCAAAATAAGCCCTAAAGTCTGTGTAGATTTGTTGGCAAGACTCCTCGCAATTGCGTTGGGCTTATAACTCAACTGATCCATCGCATCAAATACAATACGTTTTGTTGCATCACTGATTCGAGGATTATTTGCTATAACACGCGAAACAGTCGATGGAGATACATTTGCAAGTTTTGCTACGTCTTTAATTGTGACTGCCATTTATCAACACTTCCTTCATCGTATCTAGTGCCCTCAATTGGACCGATGATAACATAATACCACAATGCCAATTTTAATAAAAGATACTAAATAGTTTACTTGATAGAACCTTGTGCTATACCCTTAACAATATGCTTCTGTGCAAAGAAATAGAATATGATGATTGGAATCATACTTATTGTCAAACCTGCAAGTGCCAAGTGCCACTTCTTACTGAATTGTCCAAAAAAGAAGAACATTTTCAGTGGTATCGTGTGCCACTCCGGTCTGTTTATTACAAGCTGAGGAAGCAGGAAGTCATTCCAAATCCACATTACATTCAATATGCTCACCGTTACTGTGATTGGCTTAAGAAGGGGCAAAACAATGTACCAGTATGTTTGAAGCTTATTACAACCATCAATGAGCGCTGCTTCTTCAAGTGCAACAGGTATGCCTTTTATAAATCCATGGTACATGATTATAGCAAGACTTGAACCAAAGCCAAGATACATGAAGATTAGACCCCCAGGATTTAAAAAACCGAGTTTACCCATCAAGTTAATCAGCGGAAGCATAACCGATTGAAAAGGAATCAGCATAGCTGCTGCAAATAGGAAGTATAAACCTGTTGACAACTTAGAACGTGTACGAACGAGCATCCACGCTGCCATTGATGAAAAGACAATAATCACAACTGTACTTACACCTGTAATAAGCAGTGAATTGAAAAATGACTTTATAAAATCAAGCTTATCAAAGGCTTCGACATAGTTCTGTGGACTGAAATATTCTCCAAATGGAAGACTTGTTATGCCAACAAATATGCCCTTTTGTGTTTTTAAAGAGTTTGTAATAACAATATAGAACGGCGATAGGAAGAGGACTGCAAGTACCCAAGACACAATACCAATCAGTAACTTCTTTCTTTTCTCATGTGGCATTACATTTCCACCTCCCTTTGTTTAGTAAAGTAAATTTGAGTAAGCGTTATTGCAGCAACTGCAATTAAAAACAGGACAGCTTTTGCCTGAGCGTACCCAAACTGATTTCTTGCAAAGGCTGTCTGGTAGATATTCAGAGCCAGCATCTCTGTTGAGCCGTATGGCCCCCCTCTTGTCAAAGCCAAGTTTTGGTCAAACAGCTTAAATGCATTTGAAAGCGACAGAAAGAGTCCAATTGTGAAAGCTGGCATGACCATGGGAATAGTAATATTAATGAGTCGATGCCACGCACCAGCACCATCAATCATAGCCGCCTCATTAAGCGATTCTGGAATACTCTGAATCGCGGCGATATAGATAATCATCATATAGCCTGACATCTGCCATGACATAAGAATAACCAGTCCCCAAAATCCAGTCCCTGTTGTAGATAGCCATCCTTCAAAAAATGGAATACCATATGCACTTCCAAAAGCATCAAATGCCTTTGTAAAAATAAACTGCCATACAAATCCAAGAATAAGTCCGCCAATCAGGTTTGGCATAAAGAATATACTTCTTTGAATATTTGATCCCTTTAAGCCTTGCGTTACAAGCAGGGCTAAGCCAAAGCCAAATAAATTAATCATGACAACTGAAACAGCTGCAAATTTCGCTGTGAATGCAAATGAGTTTAAAAATTCTTCATCCTTAAATGCTTTTAAGTAATTATCTAATCCCACAAGTTCAACACTATTTGAGATGCCATTCCATTCTGCAAAGGAAAAATAGAACCCTCTGAGCATTGGAATGATAACCACCGTTAAAAAAGCAAGTAGGATTGGTCCAACAAATAGCCAGAACCAAAGCCTTGATTTCTTCATTGCTTCCTCCTAAATATCACACTATTATTCATATCTATACGCAAATTCCGATTGCATGATCATGGTTGTCAAAGACAAGCATGTATTATTCAAAGTTATTTGTTTCAAGCTCTTCCTGCGAGTTCGAGCTGAAACTTACCCATAAACAATTACTTCATCACTGTTTAAAAATGGGAGGAGTGTATTCTCCTCCCACCAGTTATTACATCTTACTTTTATCTCATTTCAGTCCATTTTGTTTTTACTGTGTCAACAACTTCGTCCCAAGTTGCTGCGCCTGCGTAGTATTTCTGAATTTGCTCACCAAGAACACCCATGCCCCAGTCTGTTGGATAGCCCATGAATACCCAAGGCATTGTGCGACCTTCGTTAGCATACATCATAATGTCTTGTGCAAGAGGATCCGCTGGTTGAACATCATCATAGCCAGATAGCGGTGGAATAAAGAACATTTCATTTACAACGAGCTTTTTACCTTCGTCAGAAGTATATAGCCAGTTTAGGAAATCTTTAGCTGCCGCTTTGTCAGCATCTGGAGCACCACTATTTACAGACCAGTACATTGGAACACCAATAGCGATTGAATCTTCACGTACGCCCTTCATAGGAAGTGGCAAGAATCCTAGATTGTCTGCTACGTTTTGATCGATACCTGCAACACCGCCATAAATCCAGTTACCTTGCTGAATAACTGCTACACGTTCAATTGCAATACCTTCATCAACTTGTGTTGCATAGTCAACTGAATTCATTTTAGCTTTGCTGTCAGCATTAGGCGAGTAATCTGCCATTAGATCCAGATAAGCCTTGAATGCGTCAGCATACATAAAGTCAACCGTTTCTGCATCATATGCTTCAATTGAGCTTGAGAACTCGTTTGCAAATGCACCATTTGATGCATGAAGGCCTGTTACCCAAGTTTCTGCTGCTGCAAATGAAACAGGTGCTTCAAGAAGTGGGAACTGATCTTTCAGCTCACCAGAATCGATCTTTTCTTTGATTGTCTTAAGTGCGCTTTCAAACGCGTCAAATGTGTCTATTGTGCTTGCATCAACGCCTGCAGCTTCAAATATAGCCTTATTGTACGCCAAGCCATAGCCTTCAATGTTATATGGAAGACCATAAACCTTGCCATCTACTGTTACACCTGATGTAACGCCATCAAGAACCTTGTCAGCCCAAGGAGCATCAGTAAGATCTTCAAGTTTACCCATCCAGTCCGAAACGTCCTGTGGTCCACCTACATTGTAAATATCTGGTTCGTTGCCTGATTGGAACTGTGCACGTAGTGCTGCGCCGTAATCATCGCCGCCACCAACTGTTTGCAAATTAATTTTTACATTTGGATTTTCTGCTTCATATTGCTCTACTGCTTTTTCAAGAGCCTCAACAATTTCCACTTTGAACTGGAAAATGTCAACTTCAACAACTTCGTCATCTGGCGCCTCTGCAGTTTCTGCAGGAGCTGATTCTGAACCTGTTTCAGCCGGTGCTTCAGGTGCTGATGAGCAGCCTGCCAGCATCGAAGCCGCAAGAGTCATTACCATAAGAAGACTAAAAAACTTTTTCATTAATTTCCCCTCCGTAAATTAAAGTAGTCCCAGGCAGTCATTATGTATGCCTTGGTTGTGCATACGTTTGCACAATTTGATAAAAAAATATGGCTTGCTGCACCCCTAGTTTAACACAATTGTAATGTAAAGGTCAATAATTCAGGCATAAAAATCGATTTCCTCGCATTTTTTTTCGTTTGTTTTGTGCAACCGATAGCACAAAATGGTATATTGTGTTAATCTTTTTCTTCCAGTTGATTGCCATCACACCTCAAGCGAAACATAGACTACAAGACCCTATTCACTAAAATCCTTCAAATTCCCTTACAGCATATATTTATACCCTGTACATGTGCAGTAAAAAAGCGACGTATCCATAGCCCGATACCCCGCTTTTATCTTGATCATGTAATAATAAAGCACTTGTACTTGATAAGTTTAGTGTCTTATATATGTCTGTTTATCCCAATCTCCAAATGAGCATAAGCACATAGAACTGAATGGCATCATCAAAAGACCGTAGGTCTAGCCCTGTCTGTTTCTCAATTTTATTCAGACGATAAATGAGGGTATTTCGGTGTACATAAAGCTGACGTGAAGTCTCAGTAATATTCAAATCATTTTCAAAAAATCGCATGGCAGTTTGTATTAATTCTTCATCCTCAACAATTTGTTCAAACGGCATTCCAAAATCATCAAAATAGCGCTTGCGTACCAAAGGATCAATTTCATTCATCAAATGATATGTCATCATCTGCTTGTACTCAAAAATACGTTCCTCTTGTCCTAGCTTTTTCCCCAAGGAGAGTGCGCTTCCTGCTGTTTTAAAAGACACACCCGCCTGTGTCCAGCTATCAACTCGTTTTCCAATGCCAGCGATAGCGGGTACAAAAAGCTCTGTACTCAATTCACTTAAAAGCATGTCGACATCTTGAAAAATACCATGTTCACTTTGCTTAACCATTACAAGGTGACTCTTGTCAATTTCTACAACAAAAGCATCCTCAAATATGTTTTCTATAATAAGGGATATTTCTTTACTATCCGCACCCCTGTGCTCCATTAGCACGGCTTGAACTGGCAATCCTTTTTTAAAGCCCATTTCAGAAAGCTCGTCTTCTGTATATGGAATATCTTCCATATTAAAAAGAAGTTGTCGCAATATACGTGTTTTATCCGAAGCCACATCTGCTTCCATAAATACAATTCGAATCAATTGAATTGCACTTTCTGCAGTTTGGTCAGTGCCCAACATGGCAATATAGTATGTTTCCACGCCAAAACCCGAACCGACTGAAACCCACTGAAACTTGCCTGTTCTAAGCACTTCGCCCGGTCTGACATCTGGAACTTCCACCTGTTCGCCGATTTTGTCCAGATTATTTGAATCAATGCATTTTCCTTTGTAATCAAATAAATACACTGGCCAATTTATGCTCTTTTGAATTTCTGAAAAACGCTGGCGTATATTCTGATCCATACATGCATCCCCTCACTTTATGCCTAATGACACCTCTGAAGACTCGCTTCACCTCATGAGCATCGCAGGCTATAATTATCTTTGAAATATGACTCCATCTGAGTTTAAAGAGTTACCAGGGCAATTTCAAATTGCCCATGTCGCGTAGCGTAGTGCGCCATACACTCGAATAACTAACAGCCATCCATTTTGTGCGTGCACAAGGGATGGCTGGTACCTATCCAAGTGCATTTTTTTACCATTCGCGTAAAAAATGATAAGAGTCAGACATAAGCCTGACTCTTATCTTATTTTACATGATTCACCGACATCAGTCAGATATTAACCGTAAATAATCGATTTTTCAGTTTCTTTATCAAACATATGGATCTTTTCGGGTGCAAAAGTGTAGTGTACAGCATCACCGATTTTAAGGCCCGCATCTGGATCAACGCGACCAATCAGTTCTTTACCTTCTGTACCGATATAAAGGATCAGTTCAGCACCAAGCAATTCCGTTACTGTAACCTTGCCTTCCATTTTTGGACCTTCAGAGTCTAGCAAAATGTGTTCTGGTCTAATACCAATGACAATTTCTTTACCAATGTATCCGCCGTCTTTAAGTACCTGTCCTTTTTCTTTTGCAAGCTCAACGGGCGTACCATTAACCTCAAGATAAATTTTAGCGCCCTCTTCCTTAACGCGTGCATCTGTAAAGTTCATTTGAGGGGCCCCAATAAATCCGGCAACAAACATATTTACCGGTTTTTCATAAATCGTATGCGGGTTGTCAACCTGTTGAATCACACCTGCATTCATAACACAAATTCGCGTACCCATTGTCATTGCTTCAGTCTGATCATGAGTTACATAAATGAATGTTGTAGAAAGCTCATGGTGGAGCTTTATCAGTTCAGAACGCATTTGAACTCTGAGCTTAGCATCCAAATTTGAAAGCGGCTCATCCATCAGGAAGACTTTAGGATTTCTAACAATAGCTCTACCAAGTGCAACACGCTGTCTTTGACCACCTGAGAGCTGCTTAGGTTTTCTGTCTAGTAGTGGTTCGATGCCAAGTATTTGAGCTGCATGCTTTACACGCTTTTCAATTTCTGCTTTTGACTGTTTTCTAAGCTTTAGGCCAAATGCCATGTTATCATAAACAGTCATATGCGGATATAGAGCATAGTTCTGGAACACCATTGCAATGTCTCTATCTTTAGGCGGTGTATCATTGACCTTGTTGTCACCAATAAAGAGTTCCCCGCTTGATATTTCTTCAAGACCAGCAATCATTCTAAGCGTTGTTGTCTTACCACATCCAGAAGGACCAACAAGTACCATGAACTCCTTGTCTTCAATTTTGAGTTCTACATCTTTTGCTGCATGAAATCCATTTGGATAAATCTTATTGATCTTATTCAAATTCAGTCCAGCCATTTATATCCCTCCATTGTCTTTTTATCAATGTAATAATCGACTCATATTTATTAACTATATTCATTATAAGACAATGGCGGCTTACAAACTATTCGCAGATGTCACAAAATCAGATATCAATTATGTGCATAAGTGACAATTTGGCGAAATATACACTTAATTATGATATAGGACACATCAGGCTCGCCTGAAAATTCATGACGCCTAATCTGAAAGTTCTTTGAGTATATAAATAAACAAATCCCAAGTGCGCTGCACAGATGATACACTTAGCGACTCCTGCGGCGTATGCGCATCAAAGATATTCGGCCCAAATGAAATCATTTCGATCTTAGGCTGTAGTTTTCTGCTGTTCAGCTTCTGGGCAAGTATCGAGCACTCAAGCCCCGCGTGAACTGCACGCAGTACAGGCGGTGTCTTATATATTTTCTCGTAACTTCTTTCAAATAACCGTCTTAAATGGTTTTCTCCCTCATCCTTCCATGCAGGATATGCATTGACCACTTGGCAACTTGCATGGGTCAAGGCGGTCAGCAGTTTAACCGTACGCACACTCTGATCAAGGCGCTGCTCTGTCATGCCACGAACGGATACTTTTATCTCAGCACCTTCAGTATCGGCGTGTACAACACCAATATTCAGGGATGTATCAATCAGTTCTGACGCTCTTTCACTTAATTGTATAACACCATTTGGAAGTGTCTGTATAAGTGTTGCAATCTCCATTGCAGAGTTCTTTTCAATAACTTGTCTGGCTTTGGTCGCCTGGCAAATATCCAGTTCCAGTTCAATGTTGTCTTCATTTAATAGACTCTCAAACTCACTGCGTACATCTGCAAGATATGCTTTTAGAGACGGAACGGCATCATGTGGCAGGGCTAAAACCAACTCTCCGTAATTTGGAATAACATTGTATTTATCCCCTGCGCGCATTGAAATAAGCTGTACATCCATACGCTCATTTATTTCATAGTACATTTTTGCAACAAGCTGACAGGCATTTCCTCTATTTAGATGAATGTTCATCCCAGAATGTCCACCCCTGAGCCCTTGTATGCTTATAACTGCTTCAAAATCATGCTCGTATGTCACAGAGGACATCGATTTTTCAATGAGTAGACGCTTCTCTCCAGCACAACCTACGATAAACTCACCTTCAGCTTCAGAATCCATGTTAATCAAGTAGCGCCCATGGAGTCCAGAAATATCAAGTTCACGTGCACCGATTAGTCCAGCCTGCTCCTCAACCGTGAATATTGCTTCGATCGGTGGATGCATAAGGGCTTTGCTTTCGAGCAAAGCCAAATAAAATGCAAGCGCAATGCCATTATCAGAGCCAAGTGTTGTGCCCTCTGCAACGATTAAATCTCCAGACAAGTGGGCTTTTGGACCTTGTTTAGTGAAGTCGTGTTCAACACCGTACTCCTTCAAGCAAAGCATATCCATATGCCCTTGTAGTATAACTGGCGCACTTGTTTCATAACCTGCTGTACCTGGTTTTTTTACAATTACATTTCCAGCTAAGTCTTGTTTTACTTCTAAACCGGCCTCTTTTGCAAATGTGATAATAAACTGTGCTATACGATCTTCATCTCCTGTGCATCTGGGGATGGCGCATATTTCTTCAAACAGTTCAAAGACGCGTTTCGGTTCTCTTCTTCTCATATTCATTCCCCCTGCTCTTTTGAAGATATCTACCCTAAACCTTTTCGTGCTTACCAAAAAAACATTTAGACTTGCCAATTTATTCGAAACCCTCTTAGAGAATTGCCCTTTTAGGAAATATTTATTGACAATTCTGTATTGCGTGATAAAATTACGTTAATTTAATAATTACTTTCCTCGTCACACGGATTCAACTCTGTGACTGACTAGAAAGTACGCTAAGACGGAGACCAACATAAAATACCTACTGTTTAAGAGAGCTGATGGTTGGTGAGAATCAGCACAGTGTTTTTATGTCAAATCACTCCCGAGCATTTCAGCTGAACGTATTACCATTAAGCTGGAACGGTTAGCCCCGTTATCGGCTTTAGGTTTGTTGGAACCGAAGGTGGTATAGCGAGTAACTCGTCCTTTGTGGGGCGGGTTTTTTTGTTCTTTTGAGAGAAGGTGTAAACTTTTCCAAACTCCACCGGACGGTATCTATGTTCAAAAAACGGAGGGTATGAAAATGGAAAAGAGCCGATTAACACTAGAAAATGTAAAACGAGCACAGAAAAATCTTGAAGGGGTTATTGAGAAAACACCTACAATCCATTCAGAGGTTTTTAGTTCAGAATATGATAACGATGTTTACATGAAGGCAGAAAACCTGCAGAAGACAGGCGCATTCAAACTAAGAGGTGCCGCACACAAAATCGCCAATTTGAGTGATGCTGAAAAGAAGCGCGGTCTGATTGCCAGCTCAGCTGGTAACCACGCCCAAGGCGTTGCCCTTGCAGCAACACTAAATGGTGCACCATCAACAATTGTGATGCCAATGACAACACCACTGATTAAAGTGGAGTCGACACGCAGACATGGTGCTGAGGTTGTCCTGCATGGTTCCTGTTATGATGATGCTTACGAGAAGGCTCTTGAAATTCAAAAAGAAAAGGATTTGGTATTTGTTCATCCTTTTAACGATATAGATGTCATTGCTGGTCAGGGCACCATTGCGCTTGAAATCCTGGAAGAACATCCAGACACAGACATTCTGCTTGTACCAGTTGGGGGTGGCGGTCTTATCAGCGGCATCGCTTTTGCTGCAAAGCAAATCAAACCAGATATTAAAGTATACGGCGTTGAACCAGTTGGGGCTAGAGCAATGCAGCTGTCACTTGAGAAAAAAGAACTGTTTGAACTGGATATTGTAAATACCATTGCAGAAGGTGTTGCAGTTAAAAAGCCCGGATCACTCGCATTTGAAATTATTCCTGAATATGTAGATGACATCCTAATTGTAGATGACTATGACATCATGGAAGCATTCCTGCTTCTATTAGAACGCCATAAGCTCATTGCCGAAGCTGCTGGTATCTTGCCACTGGCTGGTCTCAAAAAGCTCAAGGAAAGAGGCAAGAAGGTTGTTTCTGTTATCAGTGGCGGCAATATTGACGTTGTCAATATTTCTGCAATGATTAACAAGGGGCTTGTCTCTCGCGGTCGTGTATGTTGTTTTACGGTTGATCTGCCCGATCGACCGGGTGAACTGCTGCGAATTTCTGAACTGCTCTATGAAACAAATGCCAATGTCATTAAACTTGACCATAACCAGTTTAAGACGCCAGACCGCTTCAAACGTGTTATGCTTGAGGTGACCATTGAAACCAATGGTCATGACCACTTAACAACGATTATGAATACGCTCGTTGGTGAAGGGTACGCTATCAAGAAAATTGTATAATGCACAGCTGATTTCTTATATCAAATTAAAAGAGGGCGTAAAATGTGTCTTATGAACACATCTTACGCCCTCTATTTTATGTATGCACTCCAGTTCAGTCTTGCCTATTTGTCCTTGAACCCATTTGGCGTATGGACAACAAGCACCTTAACCGTTTTATTCGTAAAGTTTGCCCAATTGTGGACTGTGGTTGAAGCAAAATGTGCCGAGTCCCCTGGATACAGGTCATGGCGTTCATTGTTCAGTATAAGTGTAAACACGCCTTCCAGAACATGTACAAACTCCTCACCGTCATGCTGGTGTGTTGGAACATCCTTTTGTTCAGACATAGGCAGTATTTCGACCATTTTCGGCAGCATGTCCATTTTACTAGGCTGATTTGTTAAGTGGTAATGAATGAACTGATTGTTTTCAACCTGAAAGACTTCCCGCTCATAGGACTTTAATATTTCACTGTCATTCTTGCTTTTCACTGGAAAGAAGTATGACAAATCCACTTCCAGTGCCTCTGCAATCTTTTCTAATGATGTTATGGCGAGCGCTGTCAATCCCCGTTCAACCTGAGACAAGAACCCAATTGAAAGGCCGGTTGCTTCACTTAGGTCTTTCAGGGTCATTTTATTTCCCAGTCTTAGCGCTTTTATATTTTCTCCTATTCCCTGCTGCATTTGGCACCCCCTGACTTTTAAAAAAAGATATGACCATGACGTCATATCTTAAGTATTTGTGTAAAGACAAAGAAATGCCCATATAATGTCTGTGCATTTCTCAACCCAACCTGTTAAAACACTTTGGGTTCAATCTTATTATAAACTATTTTTTAGAACAAAGACAAATCATATTTTTTTGAAAGGGATTCGAGCATTTTTATGCCGGCGATAGAGTTGCCTTTTTGGTCAAGCGAAGGGCCAAAGACACCTACGCCAAGGCGTTTCGGTACCGCGCACAATATGCCGCCTCCAACACCAGACTTGGCTGGAACACCCACATTCATAGCAAATTCACCAGATGCATCATACATACCACATGTCATCATAAATGTTTTAGATACACGGGCAAAGCGTTTAGGAACAATCACAATTCCCGTTTCCGGATCAATTCCTCCATTTGCCAGTATAAGTGCTGCATTTGCAATACCTTCACACGTCATTTCAATTGAACATTGTCTGAAATACAAATCGAGTGTCTCTTCAACATCATTTTCAATAATACCGAATTCCTTCATGAAATATGCCATCGCCCTATTGCGATTGCCTGTTCTCTTTTCTGAATAGTACACATCTTCATTAAAACCTACATGCGCGCCCCCCGCGAGCTTTTTTAATAGGTTTACAATTCGCTGAAGTCTCTCATCAACATCCTTTCCCTTAATCATTCCTGCTACAGCAATTGCACCAGCATTAATCATAGGATTATAAGGCTTGTGGTTGTCAAATGTCTCGAGTCTGATCATCGAATTAAAGGGATCTCCCGTTGGTTCCATTCCAACTTTTTCAAAAACCTTTTGTTCCCCTTGGTCCATAAGGGCTAAGAGTAGCACCAGTGGCTTTGAAACACTCTGGATTGTAAACGGTACCTGATAGTCCCCCGCACAAAACTTATCCCCTTCAAGTGTGCGAATACAAATTCCTAACTGACTGCCATCTGCCTTCCCAAGTTCGGGAATATAATTTGCAACATTACCATTAGAAGTCCAGTGACGATTTTCCAATATCAAATTTTCCAAATATGCTTGCATACATTTCTCCCCTTGATACAGTGTCTATCTATAAATATAAGTTAAACAAAATACAACGTCAACATGCCATATTGGATTATCCTGTAATGTTTTTGAAACATCCTGCGGTACACAAAGTTTGTTCTATAGAATCCGATAAAATTGGTATAATTATAATATACCTAATACATTTGTATAGCAGGTCTTAGAAAGGGCGCCACATGACACAATTCAAACGCATTTTTGATACAATACTCGGAAACCTCTATATTCCTGACGAAATACTGCAATTAAAAGGCCCTCTACTACTTCATTTGTCAGATACACCAACCTTGCTCTACCCTGGCATCAAAAAACTCATTAATCGACTAAATCCCGACTACATCATTCATACAGGGGATATGGTAGACAATTTGAAGCTTGAGCTTTATCCGAATAGGTTAAAAGAGTATGCCGGGCGTTTAAAAAAGTTAAGCAGAATTTTAAATGCATCCAGTGCTAAGCTCTATATGACAATTGGCAATCATGATGATTTGAATACTGTAAAATCACTTTTTAGCAGTGCCGAAATTATTACAGATGAAACAAGAATTGACATTGAAGGGGTTTGCTTTAATATTTCACATTATCCACCCAAGCATTTTGAAGCATCTGTAGATTATTACTTATTTGGACATGACTTAAGTTTGCTTTCACAAAAAAACAATGACAGTTTTCTTTTAAATGGTATTGAGTATATTTACATTCTTGAGTTAAAGAGTCATACTATAACACGACTCAGTTATCCAAACGGAACAAATGACAGCAGAATGAACAAAGGCAAACTCGGCATATAGAAGAAATACAACCAAGGAGGATAACTATGCTTAAACTTGTGCGCAGCGGTTATAAGACAATAGTGCTTGAAACACCTCAGATTGACTTAGCCATTGAATTTCTAAGTAAGCAGGTCAATGTCATTAATGTTTACAATCCAGCCCCCAGGGGCGAAAAAGAACTCAACATTGTATTTGGCGAAGCTTCAGATCGTGATGTGATTATACATCTGACTTCACAAATAAAACCAACGCTCTCATTCGATGAAATAGATGCCATTTTACAAGTGCGTGAAGAAATGTTTGAAATTTTAATGCATATTATTAATGCAGATGTCCACCAGATCATTACAAAAACGCGCGTTGGTCCCGGCCTTGTGATTATGAAACTCATTGGGGATGAAGAGAAGGTCATTCAGATGGTGAAGGACGATTTTAACGCCACCAGCGCAACCATGCATTCACAGCTGAGCGGACAATCAAACGGCACCATTATCTCATTTACAAAGGGCAATATTGCCAAACCCGTTTCACTTGAAGAAATGCACCCGGTTTCACTTCATACTCAAACCAATTTTAGAGATGTACTTCAATCACTGCGCCTTCAGAACCTGAAATATTTAAACGCTGGACTTCACAACGAAGACTGGTATGAACTCAAAATAAAAATATATGATGCATACGGTCGCTTTGAGCTCCACTACAAGCGCTTGGCATATATTTTAGAGAAGCTTGACTTAGGACTCATTCTAGGTGAATCTTGGGGAACTGACGCGGCTACAATATTCCTATCTGTCGGTATCTATAAGGTGCGTTTTTTCACTTTCTATAATCCAATTCATATCAAGAAGGTACTCCTTGGTTTGGAATTTCTAGATGATGGCACCCGAATTGTAGATTACGACCTTTATCTGAAACGCAGGAAGATTCACTGGGATGCACTTCGTGACAAGGAACATAACTCTCGAGAATCTCTGAGTCATCTTTTCAGACAAGAAATTCTATCGCAGCTCACCGATGAAGAAATTCACGAACTGCATGATATGGAGCAGGAAATTCTTGCTTCTAGAACGGTCGTAAACGACCAATAAAAGTGTCCAACCCGTCCTATATTTTCAAAGCACAAGGCCAGTAGACTTACGGTACACGCCCCGTAAGGCCACTGGCCTTTAATCATTGACTATTTTACAGGTATGGTCATTTCAAATACTACACCCTTACCTTTATTGTACATGCCATACTTGAACCCGTGGAGGTCCAATATGCGTTTTACAATAGCAAGTCCTAATCCTGTAGACTTACTCCCCATTTTCTTGTGTGTATCATATTTGCTAAACCGATCAAATAGTGTTTCGAGTTCACTTTCAGGAATCGGGCTAGATGTATTGAAGACACTCAGTTTTAAAAAATCGCCTTCATAAACGGCATCAAGAGCGACTTGAGCACCAGCTTCACAGTGTTTGAGTGCATTGCCAATGACATTACGCAGCACCGTCTCCATGAACTTAACATCTATTTGAACAGGCATTGAGTCCGGTAGGTTGTACTGTAAATCAATTGCCTTTTCTTTAATCATACCAGAGTATGCGTATAGCACATCATCTATTACAGATGCTAAATCTTCATTTCTAAGTGTCAACGAGTCATCATCGCCTTCAAGTTCTGAAAGCCTGAGCAAGTCATGTATAACTCGATCCATATGCTCAAGTTCACCTATAATTGTCCTATAGTATCTGTTGTTTTCCAGATGCTCTTCAGATCTATCACTAAGCTGTTCCACATTCCCCATAATAACAGCAAGAGGTGTTTTCAGCTCATGTGACGCATCTGCAAGAAAGCGCTTCTGCAAGCGATTGAGTTTATCTTTGTACCTGAGCTCTGCTTCAAGCTCCCTCAGTGCCTTGTCAAGATTTGTAGACAGGTGGTTGATGCTCCTGCCAAGTTCACCAATCTCATCACTGCTCTTTTCATTATAGCTATGTGAAAAATCCATATTTGCCATATGACGGGCAATCTTGTTGAGCTTTAAAATCGGATTCACAAACTTACTTGAGTAGAAATACGAGAACACTAAACCACTCGCAATTGCCAAGACAGCAATGCCCATAAAAAAATCTTTTGCCACCTTAACCACGTCATCTATAGACTCTAGAGGCCGCATGATATAAAACACACTTCCGTCATCCAGCACGTCCTTATAAATCATAAATTCTGTGTTAAGGGCATGATGTTCGACAATGAAAAAGCTATCAGGACTTATCGTCCCCGCCTCAGCAATAATACCGCCGAATCCGTCCGCAAAATTGCGACCCAAGCCCCTGCCATGTCCACCATTTCCAGAAGAGGGCTGAACCGCTTCATCTTCCATAACAACAGTAATATCAGTAGCGCCTGAAATGTCTGTAATGAGAAACGCTAGATTCTCCTGGTTTTGGGTTTGCTGAATCTTTTGGGCTACGTCTAGCATTTCAGATTGCTTTGTCTTCTCCACAAAGCTTGGCATGTAGATCAAAAACAGACCAAATGCCAACAGTATAAAGCCCAGTATAAAAGCAATAATACCCAAAAAGAGTTTTCTTCTAATCGACATTTTATGCCTCCTCAAACCGGTACCCAATGCCACGCACTGTGCTGATTCGCTTGGCATGGTCGCCCAGCTTGCTTCGCAGCCTCTTAATATGGGTATCCACCGTACGCGTACCACCGAAATAGTCCATGCCCCATACCTTGTCTAGCATTTGCTCCCGTGTAAGTGCAACCCCAGAGTTGCTGACCATATATATTAGGAGTTCGTATTCTGTACTGCTCAGGTTAACTGGCTGTCCGTTATCAAGGACACGTACCGCTTTTGTGTCTATGTGTAAGTTACCAAAGTCATAACTGGTTACAAACTCATTCTGCCCAGCGCGTTTCAAAAGCGCACGAATGCGTGCAAGCAATATGGCTTTTCTAAAGGGTTTGGTAATATATTCATCTGCCCCTAGCTCAAATCCAAACACTTCATCGTTTTCAAGATTTCTTGCCGTGAGCATGATAACAGGCACATATTCCATGGCCCGAATTTCACGCAAAACGCTCCACCCGTCCATTTCAGGCATCATTACATCTAAAAGAACCAAGTCAAACGACGTATCATACATGTATTCTAAGGCTTGGCTACCATTTGAAGCCTTGGTCACTTTATAGTTTTCTTTTCTAAGTATATCTTCAAGAATATCCCTTATTTCTTTTTCATCATCTACAACGAGTATATGTGTCATGGCACCCTCCATCTGACTTAAACCGTATGCCCCATGTTTATCAGCTTACCCTATTCTACCAACTGTTTATTACCCTAGGAGCACACTCAATAACCCTATAGGAATATAATACTAAACTTTCATGGCAGGTTTGTGACAAATTTTAATTTCATATGCTTGCAGACCAAACATGACAAAACAGCACCGTGCACCCTCCGGTTACTCTTGTCGCTAGTCGCGCCAAATAGTTTGTACTCATAGAACAGCACCAAGCAATCTCCGGTTGCTTGAGGTTGTTGACAAAGTCAGCGGTCTAGGTTTTTGAAAACACAAAAGATTCCATTCATGCTCGCATAATGCTCGCCGCACCATCAGATTTATGCTGACTTTGCAATGCACAGGGCAACCTTACCGGTTGCCCATGTCGCTAGCCGCGATTTTCCTATCTCGCAACGCACAGGGCAATTTTCAATTGCCCATGTCGCTAGCGCGATTTTCCTATCTCGCAATGCACAGGGCAATTTTCAATTGCCCATGTCGCTAGCCGCGCCATATAAGAAAAAAGCAATAAAATCAGATTTGTATGTGAACATAAAAATCTAATTTTATTGCTTTTTTCTTGCATTGCTTTGTCTTTTCCGCAAAAAAATGCCGGAGCGTTTGCTCCGGCTGATCCCGTTCGAATATTGAGGGGGTCCCTCAAATATTGATAAATAACAACAAATACAGCAGGTTGCTTTGTTGAAGGGCTTGCAGACTTTTATAGTTTATCAGCAGGGGGCGATAAACTATGCGTATCATTTCAAACGTCTGCGCATTTGAAATCAATTTCGATTTTCTCTCACTCTAGAGAAAAACAATTGTACAATCCACCGCAGGGGTTGTGTGGATTTTACATGAATTCTTTGCAAAACACTCTCCCCCGATTACTCGGATGTTTTCGCGCCGAATTCAATTACATTGTAGACGTTGGCACCCGCTTCGTCAACATCAGCTGTAGTCCTTCTAAAATGAAAACGTTTTCTTTGTATGATTTATACAAACAACCAGCCAGTCGCCCTTGTATCTGTTTGTGTATTCTGAATTTTCCGACGCAACGTGGCATTCACACTTCTTCATAACAGTAGCAAGGTGTGGGAATCGTTTTCTTTAAAGCAAGTAACATTTTCGTCCTTTTATATATTATATACAAATAACTGGCCCCAATTTTCAAAAAAACTTTTGATAAAATCAAGAAAAGGGATAAACAGTTCTTGTGAAACCACAAAATCTGCTTATCCCTTATATAATTTTCCATTATTTGACCTGCGTAACAAACATTAGCTTATGCGGGTACACTTCATTTATTATGAAAAACACTGAAGTATGGGGGCCTGTTTTTCCACAACTAGCATAAGTGGTTTGTACAGACAACCCTATTTCGACCGCGTCGTTTTGCTTCATAAAGCATTTCATCAGCCTTTTCTATAATATTGTCATCGTCTGTCTTAAACTCAGCAACACCAATACTAATAGTCACACAAATATCATGTGGCAATGACAGCTTCTCAACTTGACGTCGTATGGTTTCAGAAATAAAAAATGCCTCCGCTTCTTTTACGCCGGGAAAAATAGCAATAAATTCTTCTCCACCATAGCGTCCGCTTACACCCTTGTCTCCGACACACTTTTCAATAACGCCAGCAACACTTCTTAAAACAACATCGCCCACAGTATGTCCATAGGTGTCATTGATTTTTTTGAATCTGTCTAAGTCCATCATCACAACCGAGAAAGACTTCAATTCATCAAGATGCTTATCAATTTGCTCGTTAAGTGTAACATCAATTTGACGTTGATTGTACAAATTGGTAAGTGGATCTCTTACAGCAATCTCTTCGAGAGCCTCAGCCTTTTTTCGATTGGCATTCACAAGGGCTTTGAGTCTAGCACTGCTCAAAATTTTCGCCATAAAAATCGTTTCATTATAAGGTTTTACAATATAATCATTCGCACCCAGGCTCAACACACGCGCAATGACATCTGTTTTTTCAAGTGATGAGACTGCCAGCACCATAGCATCAGGAAACTCTTTGTGAATTTCAAAAATAACTTCCTCGCCGCTTTTACCCGGCATTATCAAATCCACCAAATAAATATCAAATGCTTCATCAACCCGTTCAAACTCATCTGGATGGTTAAAGTAGTGCACATTGCGCACACCATTTCTTTCAAAGAGCTGATGTAGAGCATGTAACTGAAGCTTGTCATCATCAAGTACAGCAAACTTAAGTGAGCGCATCTGGTCTCGATATTCTATTTCTGTTAAAAGCGTCTCAAAATTCTTTTTAAGCACATTTGCATCATGCGTAAATTGAATATAATGAACAAATGTAAGATCAATATAAGCCTGTCTAAACCACGGGTTATCATTATCTGTCATAAGGACAATCGGGATAAGACCCCCAGCTTTTTTATTCACTTCGCTGATACTGGCACGTACTTCATCCAGATTATCAGCATCGTGTATGTTGAATATCACCATTTTTACATATTCTACATTCAAATAAGGTATCGCCTCAAGTGAAGATTTAAACTGCATCACCTCTAGACCATACCGATTAAGCTTATTATTCATATCTGAGGTCTCAATTTTGACCCCATTTATGGTTCTATCTCCCACATAAAGAATTGTTTTCATACGACCCCTCGCATTACAACCACAATCTATACTCTAAGAGTGTATCTTAACGCCAGACACTTGTAAA
Source organism: uncultured Acidaminobacter sp. (assembly GCA_963676345.2). Classification (GTDB taxonomy): domain Bacteria; phylum Bacillota; class Clostridia; order Peptostreptococcales; family Acidaminobacteraceae. The sequence goes on along the minus strand of CAXXTS010000005.1, from coordinate 98,556 downwards.
GTAAAACCTGCGCATAAAGGGCATGCCAAAATAGGCACGCCCCAGAGTCCCCTGATTATAATAATGTGTGCTTCTAACTAACGGTCTTTAAAAATGCTTCCAAGTATTGCGCCACCGACATCAAGACCATTGCTTTCCCCTCTGTTGGAGCCCATAGCTGCATTGGCATATAAACGCTCAGCCAGCCTAGAAATTGGTAATGACTGAAGGTATACTTTCCCTGGTCCCGTTAAGTGTGCTAGGAAAAGACCTTCTTTCCCAAAGAGGGCATTCTTAAATCCACCAACAAATTGAATGTCATAATCTACAGTATCTTGGAATCCTACAATACAACCTGTATCTACTTTAATTTTTTCGCCTGGCTGCAAATCCTTTTCAACAATGGTGCCGCCTGCATGTATAAAGGCCAGTCCGTCTCCAACAAGTCTCTGAAGGATAAAACCTTCACCGCCGAAGAATCCAGCACCCAATTTTTTTGTAAGTTCAATTTCTACATCAACACCATTGGCTGCACACAGAAAAGAATCTTTTTGACAAATGAATCGACCACCATAGCGGCCAAGGTCTAACGGAATGATTTTTCCTGGATAAGGTGCTCCAAATCCAACACGGGATTTTCCAGAACCAATATTGTAAAATGTCGTGATGAAAAAGGACTCGCCAGTCACCATTCTTTTCAGGCCCTTCATGAAACCGCCTTTAGTTCCGGTTTCCATTTCTATGCCATCTTCCATATATGTCATAGCGCCTGCTTCAGCTCTAACACCTTCTTGTGGATCCAGTTCAATTTCGACCAGCTGCATGTCATCGCCATAAATTTTGTAATCAATTACATCTGCCATTTTCACCACTCCTCATCATATTAATATGTAGAAAAATTTTTTTTGGTATATTCCCTATAATTATATCACTGTTTGTAGACAATAACCTTAAAAATGTGTTAATATACTATTTGTATGATTGTCTATATATGTAGATAATCCACTTATCAGCAGGTTTTAAGAACAAGCCTGATTCAATTTAGCAAAATAATTCCTGCAAGATCATTAAAGAGGAGTTGAACTATAATGGCAAAGAAAATTCTTTTAACACAGAGTGCACTTGAAAAAGTCCAAGTTGAAATGGACAACCTCATCGTTAAGCGTAAGGAAATTTCAGAAGAGATCAAAAAAGCACGTGAGTTTGGTGATCTTTCAGAGAACGCTGAGTACCATGCTGCACGTGAAGCACAATCTCATAATGAAACTGAGATTCTACGTCTTCGTGAAATGCTGGAAAACTACGAGCTTGTTGCTGATGCAGATGGATCAAGCGTGTCTATGAATACGGAACTCAAGATTCTTTACGTTGAAGATAATGAAGAAGCAGATATTAAAATTGTTTCGACAATCGAAGCGGATCCATTTGATGGAAAGCTTTCTAATGAATCGCCTATCGGTGCTGCACTTATTGGTAAAACAGTTGGAGAAACTGTTGAAGTTCAAACACCAGGTGGCCCAATGCAAGTTAAAATTCTTGAAATTCTATAATTGAACTATATTAGTGAGTCACCTGTTTTCAGGTGGCTCATATTTTTTTGCAATATCAGAGCTACAACGGCTTATGGTGCTGCTCAAAATCACAAGGGACTCAGTTTTTAAGCAAAGACATCTGAGTTCTTGTATGTTTTTGTCTACGTATTTTAGTATTCTAATAATAACAAAACCAAATACTTACAGATTGTTTATTGACCACGTGATGCGTTTTAGGGTATATATTGTATATAGGTGGTGAATTTATGAAATTTATTAAAATTATATATAATCCGGTTTCAGGACGCGGCGCTGCTGAAGACCGCGTAAACCACGTTGCCAGAATCCTGCTTGATCGAGGGTATACTGTCAATAAGTATGCAACAAAGAAGCAAGGGGATGGACGCAAGCACGCAAAAGAAGTAGCTGGTGACTTATGGGACCTCATTATCGCAGCTGGTGGTGATGGTACTATTAATGAGATAGCCAGTGGCATTTACGAATCTGGAAGCATGACACCTATGGCTATACTCCATGAAGGAACCATGAATGATATTGCACAGCATCTTGGTATCAGCAATGATCCCGTTGAATTCTGCAATATGATCGATGCCTTCTACTATGAACCCATCGACCTTGGAAAATCAAAAGACAGGTATTTTCTCAATGTCGTTGCAGGGGGTATGCTGACTGCAGTGGCTCACAAAACACCCGTTGAACTTAAACATATGTTTGGACGCGCAGCATATTACCTCGAGGTATTAAGAGAACTTACCTCAAGTGGGCTCAGATCCTTCCCCCTAAAAATTGAACACGAAGATTTTACAAATGAAGGGCGATTTAACTTGTTTATCATCTCCAACTCTCCTACTATCGGTGGATTTGACAGACTGGTTCCCCTAGCTGAAATGCAGGATGGTCTACTTGACTGTATTTTCATTAAGGAGTCTGAGAATATTCAAAAGGCAGCTGAGCTCTTTTTAGCTGTTCTTAAAGGCGATCATATTAACCACAGTAAAGTCCTTTACTTTAGAACCAACAAGCTTAAAATTACTTCCATGGAGGAAACAGAAATTGAACTTGACTTCGACGGTGAATATGCCGGGGGACTGCCACTCTCAATTGAAATTATTCCTTCAGCCATCAATATACTCATAAAAAGAAAAGTCTCTTCATAAAATAAAACCCTGGCGAACTTACATCACCAGGGTTCTCTTATACTCATATTGAACTATACTATTCTTTTTCAGCCCTTACAAGAGGGGCTTCCAGATCGTCCTTCTCAACACAATAGAGCTGGTTGTCAATGACAACACAAAGCGTTTGATCCTCATGGGGTTTCGGACGTCTTGTCTTTACACGACCTTCATAGTCACACGCATCATTTTCACAGTGCCCATACTGGTTGTCAATTATCTTAAGTGAAGGAGAGCTGCACTGCGGGCAGATAAATGTGTCAAGCAAATGACTCACTTCAGGACTTTCATTCATACGTTTCATAGGATTTCCTCCTTCGTATAATCAAATTATTAAATTTCTGTAATATATATACCCACTTAACATGCCTTTAACTCGCCTTCAATCCATTTTTTACGTTAAGTCATTATAATGGTCTAGAATAAGATGGAAAATTAATGGAGGCAACGATGACTACACAAGCAAACGCACTAGAACTCAAGCGCATTATTAAGAATAAGGATATTCAAACCGTGTACCAACCCATAGTCAAACTAGATCGTGGCGACATCATAGGATACGAGGCTCTTAGCAGAGGGCCTGTAAACAGTCAACTCCATAGTCCCGAATCCTTGCTTTTCGAAGCAGAGCGCTGTGATATGCTTTGGGATCTGGAAATTCTATTTCGAAGCCTTGCAATTGAACGTGCCAGTGGCCTTGATACTCATCAGTTTCTATTTCTAAACGTAGATCCAAACATCATTAAAGATCCTAAATTTGAAAAAGGACTTACAAAGGAGTACCTAAACACATTTGGTATCTCACCCGACAAAATTATATTTGAGATTACAGAGAGAACCGCTATAGAAGATTATGAAGCCTTTACTGACATTCTCAAATATTACACAAATCAAGGCTATAAAATCGCCATTGATGATGCAGGTGCCGGTTACTCAGGCATGAACACCATTGTTGAGACCAAGCCACACTTCATCAAAATTGATATGAATATTGTAAGAGATATTCACAAAGATACCTTCAAGCAAGCTATTGTAAAAAGCTTTGTACAGCTTGGAAACAACACCAATATTCGCATAATCGCAGAAGGCATTGAGAAAAAGGAAGAGCTTAAAACACTCATTCGCATAGGTGTATATGCAGGACAGGGGTATTATTTCCAAAGGCCAGCCTCAAAGCTGCTTTCACTGCCTGAAGATCTCATTACTTCAATGTACCGCTACCACCAGCAAATTGAGAACAATGGAAACTACAGCTCCACTTACCATTTCATTGGTCCAATAGCGGAACCCATGCCCACTGTAACACCAGACGCAAAAGGGCATACACTTGCTGACATATTCGCCGATGCCCACTCCGAAGGCGTCTGTATTGTACGCGGCGGCTTCGTGGATGGCATTATAACCAAGCAGTCCTTTTACCAAACCCTCGCTTCACAGTATGGCCATGCCTTATACATGAACCGCCCAGTGTCACTTTTAATGGATGAAGCGCCCCTGGTAGTGGACTATTACACTGCGATTAATAAAGTGGCTGAGCTGGCAATGTCGCGTTCTAATGAGCATATCTACGATTCAATCATTGTAACACTCGGCGATAAATACCATGGTCTTGTAACGGTTAAGAACTTGCTCCAGTACGCAACACAGCTTGAACGAGACTACGCACGGGAGACAAACCCGCTTACCGGACTGCCTGGCAACACGATTATCAACCGAGTTCTCAACGATGTGATTACCTATACCAGCCAATGCTGTGCACTCTATTTTGATCTCGATAATTTCAAGGCCTACAATGATGCATATGGCTTCGATAATGGTGATAGAATCATCAAGACGACTGCCCAAATCATACAAGATAAAATCAAGAGCAGGGACTCGATAAACAGCTTTGTTGGACATATTGGCGGCGATGACTTTGTTGCGGTATTTGAATCCTGTGAAAGCGATAAGCTCCACTACATGATTCAAGATATCCTTGATACATTTGATAATAAAATTATCGAGTTCTATAATGAGCAGGATCAAAAAAATGGATACATTATGGCAGAAGACAGATTTGGCGACACAAAGTACTACGATATCACCTCACTTTCCGTTGCGGGTCTATACGGAAACTTTGCGTCTCTTCAGTCTGTTGAAAGACTATCAGCTGAAATGGCCAAAATCAAAAAAATCGTCAAAAAAATCAGAGGCAGTGCTTGTGAAATCATTCCCACTGAAAGCACTACCTCAGAGATTATTCATATTGATTTTGGCAGTTCACGCAGTCATAAGAGTGACGCAACGACTAGAGCTTTTTTATAGGCCGTTGGTAATGCATAATCCTCCAGCATTTCGCGGCTGACCCATTTAGCATCTGGAAAGTCAGGAAGTTGTCCCCCTATCCATTCAAGTTCAAAAACGTGTATAAACCATTTTATATGCGTAAAAACATGATTGGTACTTCCAAGTTTCTTTACAAAGGTCGCCTCAACGCCAAGTTCATCACTTAAATAGTCCAGGCAGTGACCTTCTGGAGTCGCTGCTTCTTTACTGTCTTTTACAAATTCCACCGAAGGCAGACTCCAGAGTCCCTGCAATAGGCCTGAAGACGGTCGCTTTACAAGCATAAATTGATCATCTTTTTTTATGACCAAGGCGTATAAGTCCACTTGCTTTTTTGCCTTCTTTGGTGCCTTCTTAGGCAGCTCGGTGTGAATACCACGTGCCAAAGCCTGACACTTGTTTTTAAGTGGACAAGCATCACATTTTGGATTTCTCGGTGTACAAACAAGTGCTCCAAGCTCCATAAGAGACTGATTGTAGCTGCTTGGATCGCCTGTATGTACCAATGCATCCGCAACTTCTGCTATAAGTGCCTTTACTTCTTTTTTATCTACAAACTCAGTAATGGCAAATAGTCTGCTATACACTCGGATCACGTTTCCATCAACCGCAGGTTCAGCAAGGCCAAAGGCGATAGACAGGACAGCACCTGCTGTGTATGGCCCAATCCCTGGCAGTTTTCTGATTTCAGCCTGTGTATTTGGCATATTGCCGTTGTGCTCTGTATAGATAATATAGGCAGCTCTTTTTAAGTTTCTCGCCCTCGAGTAATACCCGAGCCCTTCCCATAGCTTCATCAGCTTGTCATCATCACAAAGCGCTAAAGCCTCCACTGTTGGGAAGGCCTTTAAGAAGCGTTCATAATATCCTTTCACAGTTTCAACCTGAGTCTGCTGAAGCATGATTTCAGAAATCCAAATTCTATAAGGATCTGAGGTTTTCCGCCAGGGTAAGTCTCTCTTATTGGTCTTATACCATTTAAGTAGGGCCTCTTGAATTTCTATTTTATTCTCTAATTGCTTATGAATCATTTACTAGCCTTTCATTGAATCGAATATCTGACAAAATGCCTCATGATGGTTTTTAAACACACGCCAAACCTCTGAATCGAAATGATGGGGTTCTACACGTCCATCACCATTTAGTATAATATCCGCAGTTTTGCCATGGGAATATCCCGTTTTGTAAGAACGCTCACTACGCAGGGCATCATAAATATCAGCCAGCATGACAATGCGCGCAGATAGGGGAATTTCTTCCCCTTTAATGCCATTTGGATACCCCGTCCCATCCATACGCTCATGGTGAGACAGGGCAATTTCAGCAGCCATTGTGAGTTTGTCTGACTGACCAATAATAATTTCACCATAAACAGGATGCATGCGCATTTCTTTGAACTCTGCATCCGTCAGTTGTCCTGGTTTTTTCAAAATTTGGTTGTCGACATATATTTTACCAACATCATGCATCTGTGCAGCGTTGTATATCTCCTTAATAAAATGCATATCCATGCCCAGCTTCTCAGCAATCAACTTGGAATATTCATTGACGCGCCGTATATGCTGACCTGTCATATCATCACTTGCTTCTGCAGCCCTTGCAAGGGCATCCAGAGTATAATTAAATGCGCCTTCAACTTCATGTATTTGGTGGCGAATATTCTCTAGAAGATCAAGGGTGACCGTCATCGATTTAAGAACAGACGATTCATAATTGCTTACTGGTTTATCATAGTTGCACCCGATAACCACAATTTGATCCATGCCGTATCCCGCAAAATTTATGAGCGGAGGTAGTTTGTCCGTCATCTGGTCAGGAAAATTTTTAGAGTTTAAATCGATATCTGAAAACTGTTCGTGCTCACAATTAACTTTGAAGCCATTTTCAGCATATATGTCAAACCCAAAAGGTTCCTGCTCAGATAAGTAACCCTCATAGACTTTCTCATAGATTTTCTTTTCTTCTTGTCTTTCAAACAAAACAATCAGTCTATTTACACTTTCAGGATGAACCACCCATACAAACTCGGGCTTATTATGCAGTATTGGATTAGCCGCAAATATACTGTTGACCACTTCTCCAGCTGAGAAACTGAAATCACCATATTCCCTAAGCAAATACCTATTGAGTACATTTTTAGCATCGCTGGTGAGTGTGTCTATGCTTTCATAGGCTTCTGAAACCTTGCCGTACTCCTTTTTAAAGGCCAGGCCCTGATTTAAAAGGGACTCTAGCATAAAGGCCATTTGGTCTTCAACCAGTGCTAAATCTTCTGGGAAAACGCGTTTATGTATTTCTACTGAACGCGTCTCACCTACATAAAGTATTGGAATATAGTCAAGATCTTGAACTGACTTAATGACTTGAATGGTCTGCGGTGTGATTTCGTCTAAGTCTACTATAAGATAAAATGGACTTAACATGAATATTTTTTGCATGACTTCAGCCGCACTTGAATGTCCCAAGCTATACTTAGAACTTATTGCAGTCCGGTTCAGTTTGTCATGTAATTTTCTACTCTTTGAGACCAATAGGATTGTATTTTTCATTACAAATACGTCCCCTCTTTAAACAAGACCACATCTCTAAGCGTTTCATTTTCAAGAACAAATTCGTATTCCCCACCACTTTCATGGGCCTTCTTCGCATATACCATAATGCGATTTAAATAACCGTCATTAAAAGTGCTCAACTCTCCAAAATTGAATCGAAGTTTCAGCGGTTTTACAAATAATATGCCTTGCATGGCTGTGTTCATATCGTCCATGTCCTTACTGTTAAAGCCCTCTCGAAGCGTAATAACAAATACGCCTTCAATATTTTCTATGAGAAAATGCGGCCCTTTATCTTCCCTTTCGGGCCTTTCTGAGGGTGCTTGTTCCTTATAACCTTCATCATCTGAAATAACTTCACCGAGTACGCCCATAACCTTTTCCTTGTCAATCGGCTTGATGATGTAGTGTTTCGCACCATTTTTTAGAGCTTCGTAAACCATTTTTTTCTGATTTAGGGCACTAATCATAACAATTTTTGCTTCTGGATATTTATTGATTATCATACCCGTTGCATCTACACCAGACATAATCGGCATGGTAATGTCCATAGTCACTAAGTCTGGTTTTAACTTTTCATACATACCAAGTGCAACTTTCCCATTTGGCGCTTCACCAACGACTTCATGACCGGCTTCAGTGAGGATTTTTTTCAGATTAAGCCTCATTACCGCTGAATCGTCCACAATTAATATTCTTGCCATAGTGTCGCCTCCTCAAACGCATCGCCTTCCAACCGAATCATATGAATACTCATATAGTTGTCGGCAAATTTAAAATCACAAGTCAATATTTCTGTCTCTGAATATTTTACATAAGCACCTTTGTTTGAAATTATTGCCGGAATGCCCATATGAAGAAAATCATGACCATCGTCAAAGTGTCCCAGTGTATTGCCTAATAGTGTATTCGCAATTTCAGCCAGCACATCTTCAATGTATCGCTCAAGCTCATTTTCAGGTACCGGATCAAACAAGAAGCTTTTAGCAAGCTTTTCACCAAACGGTATATTCACACTAATCATAATAAGTGCATTGATTATCCCCTTCAAATTCACCAGTGCCGTCATGGATTCCAAGTCAATTCTATTTGTCTTCTTAAGCGCTCTTGCTTTAACGCCAGTGTACCCATTCACACGGGTATTAATATAGTTCTCAGCTGTGCCTGCCAAGGCTTCTAGGAATGTCTCTGCTTTAAGTGCACGCATTTCATCTTCCATAGTATACGGAATACGAATTGTAAATGTTGACCCCTTTCCAAGTGCAGACCGAAGGGTGATTTTGCCATTTAAGTCTTCAACCGCCTTTCTTACCGCTGCTAAGCCACTCCCTCTTCCAGAGAGAATAGTCGCTTCTTGCTGAGTGGTTACTGCATCATCAAACACGGTGTTCAATATAGCTTCGTCATTCATCTGCGCAAGTTCTTGCTCTGAGTAGCGTGTCCCTTTAAGCTGGTCGCGCAGATGCGCCGGACTTATTCCTGCGCCATCATCTGTTATGGTTATTTCAAAAGCCTTTCCGATGTCAGTCACCACACAAGCTATTTTGCCGATAATGTCTTTTCCTGCTTCCACCCGCTCATCCGGTGTTTCTATGCCGTGGTCAACAGCATTTCTAAAGATATGAACAAGCGCGCTTGTAAGACCGTTATACCGCTCTTCATCAACACGTATTTCATCTGCCTGAACTGTGAATGTCTCAATGGTTTTATCTAAGCGTTCAGCCAACTTCAAGGTATACTCAGGATACATCTTGAGCATTTCTTTTATAGGCTTGTACCTGAGGCTTCTCACATCTGGAAGGAGTATTTTGCATTCTTGCTCAGAGAGGACACTCTGCATCTTACGCTCGATCTCCAGTATTCTATTTTTTTCGATGACAAACCGTTCATCTTGAGTAAAGTACTCGCCACCTACATAAGCTTTAATAATATCCATGTCCTGGTCATAGGCGCTTTGGAGCATGGACTTAATTTCTGAAGTCATAATAAAAGCTACACCCTGGGCTTTTTCAAGCTGTTTGTATAATTCAGTTTCAGCACTGTGCAGGGCAGTTGTAAGTGCCATTACATCAAACTGGCTGAAATTGCCTTTGAAAGTATGCAACTGCCTCATAATGAACTTAATATTCTCAGCTGGGTCATCCTTAAACGTCCAGTTGCAGGCATTTCCTTCAAAAATGAACTGTTCAAAATGCTCTGTCAGGTCAACAAATAAACGTCTGTTCACCATGGATTTAACAACCATTTTCAGTATTTGTCTTTCTTCATCCATTTTATGAATCAGTTCACGTTTTTCTGTAATATCAGTCAGAATAACAATCATGGCTGTTTTAGAGTCAGAAATTTTATAACTGATATGTATCACTCTTGAACCTACTTCTATCTCATCAGGCAGAAGCGGAATGTAAAGTTTCGCTCCATCTTCATCACTGTCTAATATTTTGATTAGTAAATCATCGACAAACTCTGCCTGCTGTGGATCATTAGGATATACAAGTGTTGACAGTTTCTTGTTTGCAACGCAATAATCAAAGATCATGCGGCATTCCCTTGAGTACTCCGCATGGATCATTAAATCTTCTCCAAAGCGCAAGAAACCCTGTCCCACATTATCCAAAATGTCTTTCATCTGAACATTTATGGTTTCGAGTTTATGATTGATTTCACTTAACTCTGTTCCTTGGGCAACGAGTTCAACATTCTGAGCTTCCAACTCAATTTTATGGTTTTCAATAGATTCTGAATACGCACGCATTTGCTCAATAATGCTGTTGGTGGAAGCCGCTAAATCTTCAATTTCAGAAAAGGGCTTTTTGATTTGAAGCTCAGAATGAAGTGCCTTTTCTATTTCACCCTCGGACAGGTTGCGCATTTTACGTTGTAAATCTGCTAAAGATTTCGTAATGGAACCTGAAGATATAATGCTGATTATGATTGAAATAACAGTCGATACAACCGCCGCGAAAACAAATAGACCTACAAATGCAACTGTAACCCCAATTAAAAGCATGGAATTAAAGCGTACGCAAACCTCACCGATTTGTTCACCATCGACATTGTAATAAGCTTGTACACTTTCACTTTCGTAATGCTTCATTGCATTTTTAAATTCTGTACTGGTTATTGCATCATCTGGAAGTGTTGAAAACACGATTTTATCGCCATATGTAATTTCTACATAAACAAGACTAACCTCCATGAATCCTTCTGCCTCTTCAGGAAAAGTCATTTCCATGCTGTTGTCGTTCATGACACCCACCATGGCATCAAACTCTTCATCACTTCTCTGATGGAAGCCTTCGCTCATGTCAAAATAGAATTTATTACCTATCGAATGAAACCATTTTTGAAGCGCAGCATCATCAATCATCATCTCTTCTTTTGCAATATCTGACAGGGCGACCTTGTTTCTTGGATTTTCAAGTTCCTGCACAATATCCCCTGCTACAACATCTGCAAATAAAGCTCCAATAGACCCAATGGCACCAAATACAACCATCAGAACAAGGACGCTCATTACAATGAGGGTAATCATGCTGTTTAAAACCATCACCTTCTTAATTCTGCGGCGCATGCTTCTACGATTTTGCTTCTTTCTATCGCTTCTTGATACACTATATTTTGTTGTCACATTATCGCCTCCATTTGCCTACTGAATTATTACCCTAAGTAAGCATCGTTAATTCACGATATCTCTAGGCCGGACGAATTTTAGAAACAAGACGCTCAATAATTCCCACAAATATGATTGCAATAATCCCCCATGCAATCAATTCTGGTATGTTTGCAAGCATCCTTTCTTGCTGAAGTCTGGTTCCGACACCAAATTTCGGCTGACAAATGACTTCAGCTGCAATCATTATTTTCATGTTCAGACCAATTGCCGAACTCATTGCTGCACGAACGTAGGGTTCAATCGAAGGAATATAAATATCTCTGAGCATTTTAAAGTGGGATAGCTTGTAGAGCTGTCCCATTTCAATGAGTTTGCGGTCCACATTTCGAAGACCCGAAAGAATATTTGAATAAACGATTGGAAATATAACCATGAATCCGACGAGCTGGGGCGCATATTCTTGACCAATCCATATAAATGCCAGCAGAATAACCACAACCGTTGGCGTTGAACGAATTAGGAGTATACCCGGCCTCAGTATGTAATCAATTGCAGGGAAAAAACCTGCCAGTATTCCCAGCAGGCTCCCCCCAACCATCGATATAATGAATACTTCAACCAGTCTGATTATTGTTGATCCGACTGACTCCCAGAACCACTTGCTATTCACAATGGTAACAATTGCAGTAAATGTCCTTTGAGGCGAAGGCAGCTTCAACTCCATGTCTACGACTTGAGCAAGCACGGCCCATACCAATATCAAAAACACCGCTGATATCATTGTGTATAATCGTTCTTTACTTTTCTGGGACTGAGAAGTAAAAATCTTCATTTGGCATCTTGCCTCCGATAAGTTTTTCTGATGCTTCAAAAAGCACTGTCAAATATGTTTCGATTTCAGGTTTTGCTGTCTGTGCATCTACAAACCGTATATTTGATCTTTCCACCGCATTTTCAACAATTGCCTTTTTAAGTCCGATTTCTAAGCTTTCTGCAAATTCACCTGCGGCCTGAGGTTCATCGTTAATCCACTTTGCACTTTTATCTAGTTCGTCCATAATAGCTTTGACCGCATGTGGGTGTTCCCCTGCAAAATCGTTTGAAATCATTACTGAAGCTTGCGGGTAGCTTTCTTCATTCCCTGTTACCTCAGACCATTCCTTCTGGAAGTCAAAAGCGATCTGAGCATCAGGCTTCTTCATAAGCACTGCACTGAGCATTGGCTCCGGCATTACAGAGACCGTTGAGCGTCCCGATAAAAACGTTGGAGCCAGTTCTGTTGCACCACTTAGATAAGTTATAGTCACATCTTCATCTGGATTGATACCATTATTTTCAAGAAGATATCGCAGCATAACATCTGGTGTCAGTCCACGCCCGATTGTGTATATTTCCTTACCTTTTAGCTCTGACCAATCAGTAATTTCCTCACTGGATACCATGTAAAGGGTTCCCCATACAGATGGACCGGCAAGCTTGTACTCGACGCCTTTATTATAAAGGATCGCCGCTAGATTGGTTGGAAGTACCATAAGGTCCACTTCCTTATTCACAAGCTTAGCTGCAATCAAATCTGGCGTCGGAATGATATCAAACTCATATGTTATTGGCCCTGGTTCATTTTCTTGCATGGCACCCAGCATAGTCATTGCAGTTACACCGGCTGGCACGCCAACTTTAACCGTAATCGGTTCAACTGGTGGCTCTTCAGCTGGCGCTTGACCAGCATCTAAATCCGACTCTTCACCAGCTTGCGGTGCAGTGTTATCCGTTTCTTCAATAAATTGTTCTGCATCCTGATTGACAGGCTCCTTAGATGCGCACCCAGCTAAGGTACCCATTATAAGTATCAGTATAACCAGCAATGATGTTAATCGTTTCAATTTAATGTCCTCCCTTTAATTGCTAAATAATTCTCCTATAATTGTTTCTCTATATGCATCTAGCTCTTTAGAGCCAAACTGCCGTTTTTCTTTGGGGATTTCAATCCGAATTTCCCGTGACACCGTAGAGGGTCTCTTTCCTAAAACTAAAATTCGGTCCCCCAGCATAAGCGCTTCGTCAATTTCATGGGTTACATATAAAATCGCACATTTATACCTCTGCCATACGGTTCTAAGTACTTCTAATACATTAAAGCGAAGTTGTAAATCTAAAGATTTGAGCGGTTCGTCCATGAGTAACAGATCTGGCCCGTAAGCAAATGCCCTAGCAATCGCAACCCGCTGACGCATTCCACCACTGAGTTCGTCAGGCTTTGCATTTTTAAAATCCAAAATCTCAAGAGCTCTCAGAAGTTCATCAAGCGCTTTTTCTGAAAAATGATCATTAACCAGTTGAATATTCTCCTTCACAGTACGCCATGGAAGCAGACGATCCTCTTGAAATACATACCCAATTCTCTGATATGTATTATTTGCCTTACCACCATCGGCATGTATGATTCCACCCACGATATTTAAAAGTGTGGATTTTCCACACCCTGACGGACCAACAATCACAACAATTTCCGGTTCGTCAACCTGCAAACTGATATCTTCAATGACCTTTAATTTTTCAAAATACTTATGTATATGTTCTAAGGTTAACGCCATGTAATCTCCCCTTATTATCGACTGATATCATTTTATCACTTACTTGTTCTACATTACACCGTTAGCAGCAATATTAAAAGATGAATATTCCTAAATTATACATAAAATTTGCATAAAAAATGCGCAAACACCTTCTTGTCAAAAGAAATGCGCCTACGCTTTATATGCAAATTGTCTAATAGTCATTCCGTGTTCACCTATCTGATTATATGATTCGATTTTTTAAATGCGTATATCTAAAACTGATCCAGATGCTGTACCACCATATTCTACTTGTGATCCATCGCCACTGTTTGAATCATCAGAATAAGCCTCCATAGCCTTTTGTTTTGCAATATCCGCTCTCAAATTTCCAATTTTAGCAGCAGCGGATGCTGCAACTCTCTGATCTTGTGGTGATGGCTCTGCAGGTGCCATAGCCGCCTGCTTTACTCTCTCAAGTGCACGAATGAGCGCCTCCGGCTCCCCCGTTGCTGGAACCGATATGTTAACTTCACCACTTGAGATGTAGCGTTTTCCATCAGGCCCTGTTGTATACCCATAAGAAGCAGCCCCTGCAAACTCTCCACCTACTGACTTGTGTGCATTTTCGTGTGCAATCACCTTGTCTTCAGCATTTTGAAGGGACATTATTTGTGAGCGTACTTCGGGATCTTCAAGCGCAGCTTGAACCTCTGAAGTCACTGCATTTGTTTCTTCCTGGTTCTGGAGAGAGTTTGAACTTTCTTTTGATCCAGAGTCCACCTGCATGTTGTTTTGTGCATATCGCTGGTTGATAAGAGATAGACTAGACCCTACACCACTGAGTCGCATCGCCTTCCACCCTTACTAGATTATGAATAATTTAACGGTTTGGCCTCTTTGCTTTTAACTTTATTTTTTAACATTTCTTCATAATAAGCGAGTTTGCCTCGATCACTTGCTATTTGCTGTTTGATTTCACTTATTTTTGCTTCTGCCATTGCAGCCATGCTCACGTCTTGACCTGACGCATCACCAGAAGCTGTAGCTACACGTTTTAGTCCTTCAAATGCACGAATCATAGCTTCAGGTGTGCCTGCATACGGAAGTTTATACTCTACATTTCCACCCGTTTTATAGTATTTATGGTCCGGACCCATTGTGTACTGATAAGTCACCGCCCCAGCCGCAGATCCACTTTGAGCTTGATGGGCTTTCTCATGCATGACAACATCTCGCTCTATCACTTCGAGCAACTTAACCATTTCCTGTTGGTCATAGTCGAGTTTGTCAAAGCCTGCTAGGGCGAGTTTATCGATTCGCTTCTCTTCACTTTTTTCATATTGCGTTTTCGCACTATCCGGTAACTTTCTCAGTGCATCAATATCCAGTTTTTTAAGCGCTTCATCCTGTGCTGAACTTTGCGCGTTCTCCCTCAGCGCCAGTTCTCGATCGCTATATTGATGCCTTTGACCACCGTAATGCGTCGTATAATTCGGACCACCCTCAACACGCATTAGAATCCCTTCTTTACTATAACATCCTTGTACTTATATTATACCACTGATAGAGGTTTCTAATCGATAGATGACCCTAAGAATAAGGCTTAAGTCTGACTTTATTGCGTCAATTTTCACAATTTTTAGTTATTTATTCTTTAAGAAATAAAAAAAGCGCCTCATTTTGCAGGAAAACACATCCATGCACCAACGAGACACTTTCATTTTATTCTATATATGCAGCAGTTTACGCGTACAGCAAACGTCTACTTTAGTTTATTCAATGAAATTTAGTTCTTGATCTAGCCATCTGCCTTTAGGGTCTAATTTACGCTTGAACATTTTACCCATGTCCTCAGCATACTTAGCCTGGTGGAATCTAAATATCATTTCACCATCTACAACGCCGATGATTTCAATTTTCCCGCGCGGATGGACATTGCAAGCTTAAAACGCTTTCCAAATCCATTACAGTAAGCCTTAGCTTCCTCAGCAATTTTCCAAGTTTGCTCCAGCGGCATTTGGAAATGGTTCTTAACCGCCGTAACTGGCCGACACTGGAATACATAGTAAGGATTGATTCCAAAACGAACCAGCTTGTTTAGTAATTCGCCAAGTACTTTAGGGTCTGTATTTACACCCTTAAGCATCACCGTTTGATTGTGTACTGTAACACCAGCCTCTTTAAGCGCCAGCATTGCTTTTTGCACTTCTTCTGTCAGCTCTCTGGGGTGATTAAACTGTGTTACAATATCGATGCGCTTCTTCTTTCCAGTCTCTTTTAGAGCTTCAAGCAGTTCCTTGTCTTCATAAATACGCTGTGGAAATACAACCAGCGACCGAGTTCCAAAGCGAACAAAATCAAGATGCTCTACCTCAGAAAGTCTTTCAAGATACATTTTAATCACAGATGTATCCAGACAGAATGAATCGCCACCGCTTAAAAGAACATTGTTCACTTCAGTATTCTTATTTAAGTACTCAATCGTTCTATCTAGCCTATTGTTGATTTCATCATTAGAATATCCGACCAGTCTCTTTCTAAAACAATGACGACAATACATAAAGCATGCGTTCGTTGTAAGCACCAGCATTGTTGTATGGTATTTATGCTGAACCCCTGCAAACTTTGTATTCTCAGCTTCTCCCGATGTATCGTAATCGCCGGACATATCCAGTTCCATGATGCTAGGAACAGATAATGTTCTGATTGGATCATTTGGATCTTCTTTGTCTATTAAATCCAAATAGTACTTTGGTATGCTCATTGGATGCCTGCTAGTGACCTCCCCAAGCTTGTCTAAATCGTTAACCGGCAGATACGGCGCTAAGCCTTCGAGTGTTGTGACATTTTCGCCCCATTCTTTCTTCCACATATAAGCGTGTCCTCCTTAAATAATCTTTAATATATTTGAATTATGTAGTTAGCAATTTATTTCGTGTATCTAAACATTTAGTCCATTTTAAAAACTTAGGGACCCTAAGTAATAAATGTGTTTTAAGCATCTCGATAAACTGAGTCTGTAAAACACTTTCAACCCAGTATAAGCAAGCCTTCTGAAAATAAGGTCACAAAAAAATCATGCTGAATTTTGAGTGTAAAAAATCAACACAACAATAACTGTGTAGCTTTTAATATCGTGCTAAAGTTGTTCAGCTTTAAGTAAATCATAGATACATTACTGCAACTTAAATGCAGTACTCGACCGAAAACACTCAGTCGTGCTCTGATATAACCCGGCTTTGGGTAAAAATGCCATAAATTAAAGGTTATATAATAATCAGAATTGAAAAAGAAATGCATATTAGAAAAATGCTTTATATTAAGAATAGAATTTTACAATATATATTGTATTCGAAATTTGTATACATGTCAAATGCATCCTTTCATTAATATAGTCATGTCTTTACTTATTCGCTGGTGTAAAATACAATAATTCTAGAGACTTTAAACAATCAAGTTATTATGAAAGTCTTAAAAAAATTAAAAATTAAAAAATCACTAGACTTTTTATACTACTTTGGTTAAACTAGTATAGAAATAAGGAGCGTGAGATATGAAAGCTGGTAATGAAGTCGTTGAAAAAAGAATATGCGATAACGTTTGGGTCCTTCTGAATAAGTATGGTCATAAAGGCTGGAATATGGATGATCTAGCTAAACTTTCTGGCGTAGCTAAAAACACACTTTACAAAATTGTGGCAGCAAAGAAGCATTGATTTCATCGGCAGTCTTAAATGTTCAAGATGAGTACATTGCAGCCGTAGAACACTCTACGATATCTGAAAATCCGCGTACTGCTATGTACGCACTCGTAGACCTTGTTCCGCAGATATTTGGACGATTTAACTTTGAGACCATAAGGGAACTACGCATTCAATACCCGAGTTTCTCAGAGGAATATAGAGTACGAGAAGAACGCATGACCGAAGCGCTCATTAAACTCTATCAACGCGGACTTGATGCGGGATTTGTCAGAAAAGATATCGATATTGAGTTCTTTACACGACTGCAACGGATTGTTAGAGAAGAATTCATCGACACATCTGACACACCTGAAGAAATGCACACAACTTAAAAAATGCACTCATCGTTATAATGGAAGGTGTTATAATCAGAGAAAATCAGCCCTGTTAAGGGCACTTTTTTCGGGTCAATTTATACTAAAATTACTTTTTTAGTATAATAAGTCTAGGAGGAACAATATGAAACATTACAACAAACTCATTGGCATTATTGGATTATGTGCAGTACTTGCACTAGGCACAACTGGATGCTCTACTGCAAAGGCCGCTGAATCAAACGGGCCAGTACGATCGATAGATGTTCAAACACTCAGTCAAGTATCACAGCCAATCACGCAGCATTATATTGGTATTGTTGATGCTAAAGACCAGATTGAGTATAGCTTTAAATCCAGTGGTCGACTTGCAGAAATTTATGTAGAAGATGGACAAACTGTTTCAAAGGGAGACTTGATTGCCAAGTTGGATATTCAAGATCTCAGATTTCAAGCTGACGCTGCAAAAGCAAATCACGCAGCAGCACAACTCAGCATAACGAAAGCAAAAGAAGCTTTAGACTATGACACAAACTTACTCGAAAGCATGGAGACACTATACGCAGCTGGTAGCATTTCACAAGATAAGCTAGATCAAGTCAGACTGAAAACTGAAGTTTCTGAAGCAACTTACAATCAGGCCCTTACACAGCTTAACGCAGCTCAGGCTGATCTCAGCTTTAAAAGCGCCTTGCTTGATGATGCAAATATTTATGCTCAAGCTGATGGCACAATTATAAAAGTACTATATGAAGAGGGGAACTTATCCCTCAGGGCTACCCTGTTGCTGCACAGCGTAGCGAAACTCAAGTTATTAAAGTCGGAATCCCTCAGAAAAACCTAAATGATATTTCAATAGGAAGTAATGCTCACATCACCATCGATGGCCAAAGTGCAACGGGTACAGTTACACAAATTGACGAGGCCCCGGATCAAGCCACGCGAACCTATATGGCTGAGATCACTGTCTACGATACCAACTACCACCTGGGTGCTATTGCAGAAGCTGACATCGAAGTCGGACAACAGTCCGGGATCTGGATTCCTATCCAGTCTCTTCTTTCAGAAGGTGAAGACTTCGTGTATGTTACCGATGGGCAACGTGCTTTCAAACGCACTGTAACACCACATAATATTTCAGGTATGCTGGTTCGTATAGACGGTGTAAACGAAGGTGAGATGATTGTCGTATCTGGAATGAACATCTAACTGATGGTGTTAACGTTACAATAGACGAAGCAAACTAGGAGTGAATGCAATGAAAAAATTCATCGATCTTGCAATAGACAAAAAGAATATCACTTTATTCTTGGCTCTGCTCCTCACCGTAATGGGCTGTGTAGGATTCTACCTCCTGCCGCGTCAGGAAAGTCCTGATGTGTCATTTCCAGCGGCTATGGTAATTACCCCTTACCCGGGTGCTTCTGCCAAAGATGTAAATGATCTGGTTACAACAAAAATTGAAGACAAATTGTATGAAATAGATGGCTATGACTATATCAAGTCATTTGCAAAAGAATCTATGTCCATAGTCGTCGTCTTCTTCGACATGGCAGTCGATAATGATACTGCCATGCAGGAAGTAAGAAATGCAGTGAAAGACGCTGAAAATGACCTTCCGAGTGGTGTACAGGACAGCATTATCGATACCGACCTCGTATCAACAGCGGGTATGGTTATCAGCCTTTCTGGAGATGCATATTCATATGAGCAATTGGCTTCATTTGGAGAACAGTTCAAACCGCTCTCACCGATGTAGATGGTGTCAGCAAGTTCACAATTGAAGGCGAGCTCGATAAGGAAGTTCATGTATGGCTGCAGGAATTGCCCACGAAATAAATAATCCGCTATCTGCCATACTTGGTGCCTGCCAGAATATTACCAACCGCCTGTTCACTGATACCCCGAAAAATCTGAGTATCGCGAAAGAGTGCAATACAGATTTGGAAGCAATGCGGGCTTATATCCGCAAAAGAGATATTCTGCGCATGATAAAGTCCATTTCGGATGCAGGGGAAAGGGCTTCCAAAATTATCGCCAGCATGCTCAATTTCAGCCGTGACGCATCGCGAGAAATGAAACCATGTGCGATTCAGGACATTCTTGATGAAAGTCTTGAACTTATTTCTTCCGACTTCAGTTTCAGCAATAACAGCTGGTTCAAAAAAACCAGAATTATAAAAAAATATCCTCCCCAACAGGTTCACATTTGCTGCATTAGAAGTGAACTACAGCAAGTAATTATGAATCTGGTAAAAAATGCCAGCGAAGCCATGGCGGAAAAGATATACCCACCCGAAGAGCAGCCCACCCTCGATTTGATGCTAAAAAAAGAGGAACAACATATAGTTATAGAAATAACAGACAATGGTCCGGGCATACCCGAAAAGATTTTAAAAAAAATATTCGATCCATTTTACACCACCAAGGGAGCGAATGCGGGAACCGGACTTGGACTTTCCATCTCTTATTTTATCATCACCGAACAGCACAAAGGATCACTGATAGTTAGCAGTCCTCCCGGCAAAGGGACAAAATTCACCATCCGCTTGCCGGAAGATTACCATCATTGCTGCGACTTGGAATAAACAGTCTAAGATGAGTACGGGCTTCTCCTATCGCCAAATGCCGACAACTCATATCGGCCGGCTTTGCAGTCATCAAAAATAAAATTATAGTCCATTGAATGAAAAAATGATGTTTTCTGTATTAACTGCTGAAACTTTGTATCATTAGAACCTTCAGGATAGTCATTGCCCGACAATGCATGATAGTATAGCAGCCCGTATTCATAACTTGTAAGTTGCGCCCGTAAAATCCCAACGTAATCATTAGGGTTTGAGCATGGACAACGACTTACATATTTTAAGATCTGATATAGATGCTTAAAATACACATGAAATTCATAATTAGTACAACTATCAAAGACTTTATGAACACTCTCATATAAAAATTGTTCACTACCATTTTCTACAGTAATATCCCCTTCATCGTTGCGCAACCCATCAAATTCACGACCAAATTCATTATAAAAATCACTGGAGCAGAGTTCATTATTAGCCCTTGAGACCTCTACAAAAACTCCAGAGGCTATATTTTTATATACTTGATACCCAACAACAAAACAGTTTTTACCTTTATATTCTTCTGTTCTTTCTGACTCTTCCTCTTTAATTAAAAGCTTCAAGCTGATTTTATCCCTGTTTTCAATATGAATATTCAGCATGTTAAAAAAATTACTTTCAAACTGCTGGCGATTAACCCATTGGGTCTGGAAATAAATTGCTAACAATGCACCCCAAGCAGCAACAGCTGAGAACAGAGTACCGATTGGAGTAAAAATATTTTCCAAATTATCAGTGGGTCCAAAGATGCCTGCAAATCCTTGCCATGAGAACGTATAAACATAACCGCCAATAAACCAGAGAACAAAACAAGAAATCAACGCCCCCAAAGCAATCCTATAATTTGACAATTGCCTATCTTCACTCATCAAGTCAAAAACCTTTTTTTACAATTCAAGGATGGTCACAATTCAATGAATTATCCACGCGCCTATAGTCAAGTACAATTATCAAATTCAAAAAAAACTATCGTGAAACATAAAAATGTTGCTTTTTACCCACGGTTGTTTATCCTAAGTTATAAGGATGGGTTTATTGATTAAGTCAAAAAACTACCCGAGTAATAATAAGGATTAAAAATGCAAACTTGCGTAATACCTCAGCCGACATATAAAGCCAAGGCTGAGATAGAAAACATCGCGAAAAGGATAAGGGACAATTATTTCCCTGCTCACAAGTCGACAGGCAAAGCGCTTGAAGAAATGATTAGAACATTGAATGGTAACGTTCAATTCATTGATAACCATACAAAAGCGGATTCCATTGAAGCTAAAGACGGAAGCTTTACAATATTTCTTCCTCATGGGACTTCAGCTGTCAGAGATAATTTTACTATCGCACATGAACTAGGCCACTACTTCCTTCATCTAAAGGAAAAAGTAGCTGAAACATGCAATGAGATTTCATGCAACCGCAGGGGTAGCGACAGACTTGAATGGGAAGCAAACTGGTTTGCAGCCGAACTACTCATGCCAAAAGACGAATTTAAGCAAAAGGCACTTGAGTGTGGCAATAATCATGAAGAACTCGCTGACTGTTTTGGAGTATCAAGTGCAGCAGCAAGAGTCAGGTTAAAATCACTGAATCTAATTTAAATAAAAACTCTTGGCAGCCTGCCAAGAGTTTTTATTTAAATCTATTTATCACATCTAAATCTACTGCTTGATCAAAGTCAGCAACATCTTGAATCGCTCACGCGCCTCAAGGCCGTGGGGGATATTTGCGGGCATGACAATTGATTCACCTGCAGCCACATTATAAACGTCATCGCCGATAGTAACCTCGGCAACACCGTCCAGGACCTGCACCATGGCATCTCCTGGCGCACTGTGGGTGCTGATCCCTTCCCCGGTATCAAAAGCGAACAGGGTCAGAGAAATCTGCTTGACCTGCGAAAGAGTCCTGCTGACCACCTGCCCTTCCTGATAAACTACCAGATCAGTGAGATTCAGAACCTTGTTATGGTCAATATTCTTTATGGTTACATCCTTAAGATTCTTGAGATTCAAGTCAGCCATATGGACCTCCATATAAAAGGTTTACGGTTGATTTTAACAACCTCTACGGCTTCTATTTCACACAAAGACAGTAGGAATCATATGATGCAAGTCAATTCTGATTATTTTTCTGCTCAAACACATAATACCCCACCGGAACAACCAGCAGCGTAAACAAAGTTGAAGCCAACAGCCCGAAAATAAGAGCCCAAGCCAATCCGGAGAAGATAGGATCAAGAGTAATCGGCCATGCTCCCAGTGCGGTGGTAGCCGCAGTCAGAGCGATAGGCCGCAAACGCACCGAACCGGATTTGATGATCGCATCCTTTAATTCCATACCCCCGGCAACTGACTGACGGATAAAATCTATAAGCACCAGCGAGTTACGGATGACAATTCCGCCCAGAGCTATCATGCCGATCATACCTGTGGCTGTGAAGAAAACCGGATCGGCAAAGGCTTCACCTATTGCTCCCTGCACGGTCCCGGCACTAATCACATTGAGCAGCCAGAATCCGGGCATGATACCCAGCAAAGTCAGGGGAATAGCGCACATAATCAGAAGCGGCATCCCGAAAGAACCTGTTTCCACGATGAGCAGGATATAAATTCCCAGCAGGGCCGCACCAAAAGCAAGACCGAGATCACGGAAAACATCAAGTGTGATCTGCCATTCCCCCTCCCCTGCCCAGTCGGACCAGATAAACGGGGGCAGCGGATCTTTATCAAGCCGAGACTGCATGTCGAGAATGGCTTCTCCCGGTGCGCGACCAGCCATTTCCGCAAACACATAGACCACGCGTTTAAGATTTTTGTGGTAAACCGGCTGCTCGCGGCTGATTTCAACCAAACGGCCAAGTTCGGCCAAGGGGACGGAATGACCGTCGGCAGTGCGCACCTTGAGTTGTTCAAGTGACGACACATCCGCACGCCTTATGAGGGGTAGGATAAGCCGCACCGGTAACGGATTGCGTTCACCCTGCTCATGGACTGTTGCCGGGACCATCCCCGAAAGGGCCATCTGTAAAGTATTAACCACGTCTCGGGCGCTGACTCCGTGCAGGGCGGCTTTTTCCTTATCAAGCACAAAGTCGACCATGGTCTGGTCCGCCTCGGTGGATAGATCTATGTCCACCACTCCGGGTTCATCTTCCATAGTAGATGCAATCTGCTGCGCCCCTTCAATAAGTGCGGAATATGGACGGTCCTCAGCCCCGTAGACCTCGGTAGTAATGGTAGAAATAACCGGTGGTCCGGGTGGGGATTCCACAATTTTTATATTTGCGTTGTTACGCCGGGCGACCTGCTCCAGCTCATTTCGCAACCGGAGCACAATGGCATGGCTCTGTTCCTCACGACGGGATTTATCAGCAAGATTGACCCGGATATCAGCCATATGTCCGCCTTCGCGCCAATAATAATGACGGACTAATCCGTTAAAATCCATGGGGGAAGGTTCTCCGGCATAAGTCACGAAACTGGTCACTTCCGGTACTGTCCGCAGCACCTGCTCCATTTCGCGAACCACACGGTCTGTCTGCTCCAGCGGCGTACCCTCATCCATATCAATAACGATCTGGAATTCATTTTTATTGTCAAAAGGCAACATCTTCAGCGGCACAAACCTTAACCCGGCAAGGGCCATGGAAAAAACAAGTCCGGCAACGATCACACCTACCAGCAGCCAGCGACGGAAACGGGAGTCCAAAAAAGGAGTGATAATCTTAGTGTAAAGGTACTCAATGCGTCCGGGACCGGATGTTGCTGACATTGCCTTTGGCTGCAGATTTTTCAACAACCGGAAAGCCATCCAAGGCACAATGGTCAGAGCGCAGACAGTGGAAAAAGTCACGGTCAGCGGGACATTGGCGGCCATGGGAGCCATGTACGGCCCCATCATTCCGGTAATGAAAAACAAAGGAACAAATGAAACTATAATTGCTAATGTGGACATGATTACCGGAGGCAGAACCTCCGAAACCGCATCAAGAGTCGCCGCCGCAGGGTTCTTCTTTTTCATCAGGATGTGGCGCTGAATGTTGTCCACATTGGTGATTGGATCATCCACTACCAGTCCGAGAGAAAGAATGAGAGCGAAGAGGGTCACCCGGTTGATGGTATAGCCAAGCAGGTAATTGACAAACAGGGCCAGCGAAAAACTTATAGGCACAGCAAGGGCGACAACTGCAGCCTCGCGCCAGCCAAGGGTCAGAGCCAACAGGATTATCACCGTAACCACGGCGAACCCCAACGAACCTAGCAGTTCATCGACCTTTGCATCAGCGGTCTTGCCATAATCGCGGGTAACCTCCATTTCAATACCTGCGGGCAGAATTGCTTCCCTCAATTGCTCAGCACGGGCAAGCACGGCCTCGGCAACCTTGACCGCATTGGTGCCTTTTTTCTTGGAAAAGGCAATGGTCACCGCAGGACGGGAAGACTGTTCAGGATCATGCCCCGCTTTAGTCAGGTACATACGGGAAAAACCGATCCGGGAATAGGAAGAAGCCTCCTGCGGCCCGTCAAAGACTTCTGCAACATCGCGCAGGTAAACCGGACGGGAATTAAACACGCCCACCACCAGATTACGGACATCGGCAGCATCTTCCAAAAAAGAATTAGCCGAAACGATAATTTCCCGGTTACCGGAAAGAACTGATCCTGCCACAGCGGACTGGTCCGCACCTTGAAGCGCCCCGGCAATTTCCAGAGGTGAAATATTAAATCCGGCCATGCGTTCGGGCTGCAATTCAACGCGCACTTCACGGGATCGCCCGGAAACGAGAGAAACACGGGAAAGGTTCTCCACCTCAGCCAGTCGGGCAGCAAGTTCCTCGGCAACCCGGCGCAATTCGAAATCGGAGATATCTTCATGTCCGCCGGAAGAATGAGCAGATGGGTAAAGGGTCAGGGCCACAATGGGGACATCATCGATTTCAACCGGTTTTATAGCCCAGTTTGAAACTATTTTCGGAGCCAGGTCATTGTTCTTGGTGATGGCGTTATGCAGCTTGATCAAAGATTCTTCTCGATCCTCGCCCACATAAAACCGCACAGTAACCATGGAAGAATCACGTCGGGAGATAGAATAAACATACTCCACCCCGTCAATCTGCCAGAGAATACGCTCCAGCGGAGTGGTAATCAGCTTCTCCACTTCTTCCACCCCGGCACCGGGAGCCTGTACCATGATGTCGGCCATTGGCACCACTATCTGCGGTTCCTCCTCACGCGGGGTAAGCTGAACAGCGGCCACACCCAACAAAAGTGCACCGATAACCAACACCATAGTCAACTTGGAATGCAGAAAAAAATTAACAGCCGTAGCGATCAACCCCCGGCTCTGTTCCGGCTTCAACGAAGTGGGCATTACTGCTGACCTCCGGTTGCGGGCAGTTCAAACCCCACAGTTTCATTACCGCGAAGCCCGGACAGAATCTCCAGCTTATCGCCGTGGCTTGCACCGCTGCGCACGTAGACCAATTCCCAGTTTCCGCCACTCTGAACCAGAACTGTTTGCAGTTGCCCCACGCGGGAAACGGCTCTTGCAGGAACAAGCACAACCTGTTTTTTAGCGACAGGTATAAGCAGCCGTCCGAACATTCCGGGATAAAGACCGGGTAAAGGATCAATCCCAGCCTTAACCAAAAAGGTCCGGGTCAAAGGATCGGCAGAGGGCACAACCTCCTCCACTACAGCCTCGGCCCCCTCACCAAGAGCCTCTATGTCCACCGCAAATTTCTGCCCGACACGGACCTGTCCGATTACACTCTCACGTACAAGGGCTTCCAGCCGCAGGGTCCCGCCGGTCTGGATCAGCATAAGCGGCTTACCGGGGAAGGCAAGGTCGCCGGGTTCCACCATGCGTTTGGCAACTTCGCCATCAGCCGGAGCGGAAATAATTGTATAGCTTAGATTTATGTGAGCCGCTTCAACACCTTTTCGGGCCTGTCTGACTCCGGCGGAAGCAGCATCCAAACCGTCTCCAGCCTGAGCCAGAGCAGCTTTGGCCTTGAGGTAATTAGCTTCCACCCGGTCAAGCTCATCCTGTGTTGCAACCTTGTCTTCAAAAAGCTTCTTCATCCGCTTCCAAGTGGCTGTAACCGTATCCGCCTCGGCTCTGGCGGCGTTGATACCTTCACGGGCCTGACGTTCAGAGGCCTCCGCAGATTTAAGTCCCTGTTCCGCGCTTTCAAGCCTGGTCTTGAATTCCCGGTCATCCAGCACAATGAGCTGATCGCCCTTGCGGACTTTCTGCCCGGAATGAACCAGCACCTTGCGAACCTTTCCGGTAACCTGCGCTTCAATTGAAGTTTCCGTTTCAGGACGTACAGTCCCCACTGCTTCATAAACCACAGGCACAACCACGGATTCCGCAACAGCAGTAACGGCAGGCCCCGCTTTACTGCGGGTCGGGACTATCCGCCCTTTTTCAATCATTGCGGACTCAAATGAGCCTGTCATCCAAAGCACCATAAACATTATCGCTGCGCCGAGCATGGCGACCATAATACATTTTTTTGTCATCACTAACTCCAGAATTGCCGATATTTTCCACAGGGAGAGGAAGAACCTTCATATTCTTATACAATTGTTAAACAACTGTTTCAATTACAATCATTTTCTTTTTTGTTGTCCTGACAAAGCATAAAAAGTATCTTTTGCCGCAAGGAGAAAGATGTGCGCAGAATACTTTTAATAACCCGAAACAGGCATCAACTTTCCGGGATAGTCGAAGGGCTTGATTCAAAACGGAATGTGGTAAGGGAAACCGATATTGGGATTGATTCCATGCATGGTGAGGATCACGGGATTGATACGGTCGTAGTTGAAATGAACTCCCTTATGGAGCCGTCTATGACTGTTGATGCGGCCCTTGACCGACTGCTTGAAAAATACCCTTCCGCCTCCATTGTAGTGGTCGCAAACAGCAACCAGTCTCCGCAGGCGGTGGAAGCAGTCAAAGCCGGGGCCTTTGATTACCTTACCCATCCAGTCGGAAAAGAAGAACTGGAACTGGTTATTGAAAAAGCGCATCAGGCCGACATCCGCCACTCGGAACTGGATTATCTGAGGGATCAGTTCTGGGGAGACGATTACAAGGATGTGGTCAATACCAAGAGCAAAAAGATGCTGGAGGTACTTGAAAAAGTCCGGCAGGTAGCCGCAACCGGGACTACGGTGCTCCTTTCAGGGGAAACAGGCACCGGAAAGAACCTTATCGCCCGCATGCTGCATGCTCACAGCAGCCGCAAGGACAGACCGTTTATCAATATACACTGCGGAGCAATCCCTGACTCCCTTGTTGAAAGCGAACTTTTCGGCCATGAAAAGGGCGCCTTTACCGGGGCCATGAAACGCAAACTCGGTAAATTCGAGTTGGCAGACTCCGGAACAATATTCCTTGATGAAATCGGCACTATCAGCTCCGCCGTTCAGATAAAGCTGCTTGATGTTCTTCAGGAAAGACACATACAGCGGGTGGGAGGCGAACTGTCCATCCCGTTAAACGTTCGGATCATCGCCGCTACTAATGAAGACCTTGATGAACAGTGCCGCAACGGGAATTTCAGGCGGGACCTGTTCTACAGGCTGAATGTATTTCCCATCACCCTTCCCCCTCTGCGGGAGCGCAAGGAAGATATCCTTCACTTGAGCAGGGTCTTCATTTCCCAGTTCAACACCCAGCTCAACAAAGATATCGAATCCGTGGCCCCTGATGTGCTTGAAGCTTTTATTTCATATGACTGGCCCGGCAATGTGCGCGAGCTTGAAAATATCATTGAAAGGGCCTGTATCCTTGAATCAGGACCACAACTGACCAAAAGCAGCTTCCCCATCGAATTCTTCCATGACTGCAACGGCTCACACCCTACTATGGTTGATACAGACATCCCTTTGGGAAAAGCCCGTCAGTCTGCAATTGATTCTTTTGAGCAAACGTACCTGACTCGCCTTTTAAGCAGAACAAACGGCAGCATAACCCGCACAGCAGCCAAGGCTGGCGTTTCAACCCGGCAGGTAAGCAAACTGATGAATAAACACAAATTGAAACGGAGTGATTTCACTGCAAACAAGAACTGATAGTTCCGAACTCATTTCAAGAAAAGGAACTCCCGATTCTGCATTACACCCAAAGGCATTGCCCCTAATTTTCGCAATTTCAAGTTGTTTTTAGCCAGTTACGGCTAATTACGGACAAATCGGCCTTACAAACAACCCCCTGAACACCGACAAACAGGAACCTGCAGTTCCTATTTAGCCGCAAATACACAAATATACCCTTTTATTTCAATGCATTATATCTGGCACACTCCATGCTTTAAATAGACAGCCTGCATTCGCAGACTGCAAAGCGTAAACATTTATTGTGGTCTCCGCTTTGTATTTGATCAGAATGAAGTGAGGAACAACAAATGCCTTTCGAAAATGAGCATGGTGCAGAACCTGTTGAAACAGAACTGCAGCTTAAACTCAGTATTGGACTGAATCCGGAAGATACCGAAGAGATACTGGAACTGGCCGCCTGCTGCCAGACTATTCCGCAGGAAAAACTTGAAATGCTCGAACAGAGTGTCTGGGAAGAAGCATACAATACCAGTCTCCCGTTCAGTACATTTATAAGAGCTCATGTTGTTAATGGAGATGAGCAGCCTCTATGCGGGTTTGCATACTTCGGCACCATTGCCGACATGGAAGACTGCTATGAGTTGTACCTTGTCGCTGTGGATGAGGAGTTCAGGAATATCGGCATCGGAGCCGCTCTGGTTGATGAAATCGAACGTCAGATTTCAGCCGCGGATGGAAGCACTATTTTTTGCGAAGTGCCTGACTCACGTGCTCATGAGAATTCCGAAAACTTCCTGCAGGCAACAGGATTCAGCAGGCAGAACCGCCACTACCGTTTTTTCATCCCTGAAAAAGGAAACGCCGTCTACGCTAAAAAATTACTGCAAAATTAATCATACTGGAGAAAAACTGTGTCAACAGAAGAATATGAAGACACGATATACGGACAGGTGGTTCCATATAGCGGTGAAGCAGAAGACAGGTTTGACATTGCGATTCTGGTAGACAGTGAGGAAGAGTATATTGTCGAGCCGGACTCACGTGGACGCAGTCTGAGCGAATACATGGACCGCTGGATAAAAGCTGATGTTTCGATCAGAGAAACGGAAGAGAACATTTATATAAAAATTATGGATATAGAGCTGGATGACATGAGCTGGCAATACAGCGAAGACAACTGGTAACCCCCATAAATTTCCACGATAAAGGCCGCAGCAGAATAAAATCTGCTGCGGCCTTTTTACTGACTGATAGCAGACAACAATTCACAAGACATTCTTTTTTATGTACTGTACATTTTGTTTTTATTTTCGGTTGTCCAATAATATATTGTCGGAGAACAGATGAAAGCCGTAAGACACCAAAAATCAAAAAAAAATCTTTACGACAGTGAGAAACGCAATCGCAGGCTTTCAGATGCGACTTTTGAGTCCATTTTAATTTCCGAGGATGGCATCTGCCTTGATCAGAACAAAACTGCGGAACATATGTTCGGCTATACATTAGAAGAAGCAATAGGAAAGTCAGACACAGAATGGGTCATCCCGGAAGACCGTGAAAAGGTTATCAAAAAGATTAGCGCCAACATTGAAAAGGCATACGAAGTAACCGCGCTTCGCAAAGACGGAACAACTTTTCCATGCGAGATACAGGAAAAAATAATTATTGAGGATGACAGAGAACTTCACATAACCGCCCTGCGGGACATCAGCCAACGTAAGGCAATAGAAAAACAGATGCGGGACAGTGAGCAGCGCCACCGGCTTATTTTTGAGCACTCACCTCATGCAATGATCCGCTTTGATAACACAGGAACCATTATCGACTGTAACCAGAAATTTGTGAAGCTCATGGGGTCCGATAAGAAAAAGCTCATCGGCTTCAATTCGATCAAGCATAGCACCCGCAAAATGCGTGCCGCCGTAAAAAAGGCGGTGGAAGGTGAAACCTCCGTATATCAAGACATATATACTTCTGTAACAGGCAATAAGACTAGTTATATCCGCGCCATATTCAACCCGGTAAACAAAGGCAACCCAACTGAAGTGATAGCTTCACTGGAGGACATTACCGACCACAGAAAAATGGAAGTTGAATTGGCAAGGACAGAATCCCGTTTCAAGACCATTGCCGAAAATTCCAAAGACCTTATCTACCGCTTTTCCATACCGGACAAAAAATTTGAATATGTAAGCCCGGCCTGCCTTGAAATTACCGGATATCCTCCAGGAACATTCTATAACAATTCACAATTTTTCTTTGATCTGATTCATCCTGACTTTGCGGACTTTATTCACCAGCAATGGCTTGATATGGCCTGCGGTAAAATGTCCCCCATTGTGGAGTACCGGATAATTGACCGCTATGGCCGAAGCAAATGGCTGCAGCAAAGCAATGTCCCCTTTTATGAAGATGGGTCCCCCTCCAAGGTGGAAGGTATTGTTCGAGATGTAACAGAACTTAAGGAGGCTTTGAACAAAGTCGAAGAAGAAAAGACTCGGGCCGAGGCCGCCAGCAGAACCAAATCAGAATTTCTGGCTAATATGAGCCATGAGATACGCACTCCGCTCAATGGCATCATGGGCATGCTGCAACTCATTGGTATAGAATCCACTTCAGCCAAACAGGGCGAATATGTCAACGCGGCAATGCAGGCCTCCAAAAGACTGAACAATGTTCTGTCCGATATTCTCGATCTGGCCCAGGTTGAAGCGGGGAAACTGACCCTCAACTACAAAGAATTCAACCCTGAAGAAGAGATAAGGCATGTCTTTGAACTTTTTGAAATTACTTCCCGTCATTCAGGAGTAGAACTCATGCTCAGACTTGCTCCGGACCTCCCCCGGACCGTTATCGGGGACCCGGCACGCCTGCAGCAGATCCTGACCAATCTGGTAGGTAACGCACTCAAGTTCACCCATAAGGGGCATGTCTGCATTGATGCAACGGTACTACCGCATTATAAATCTGAGCAATGCCAGCTGCTCTTCACAGTGGAAGATACCGGAGTAGGAATTCCGAAAGAGAAAATGCACAAGCTGTTTCAGTCCTTTTCTCAGGTCAGCCATGGCAGCACCCGCCAGTATCAGGGAGCCGGACTGGGGTTATCCATTTGCAAAAAGCTGACCGAACTGATGAACGGCAGCATTTCTGTCGAAAGCACGGCAGGCGAAGGAACCTGCTTCAATGTTTCAATTCCGTTTAATATCCCTCAACACGAAACTCTGCTTCCTGAAACAAAAGAAAACTCCCCGAAAGCCAAGTCCTCTTACTCGGACTACCGAATCCTTGTGGCTGAAGACGAAAAGGTCAACAGGCTTTATATCAAACTATTTCTTGAACAACTCGGATTCAATGTGGAAACAGTCACAGACGGGCAGCAGGTACTCGACAAATTACTCTATGAAGACTTCAACCTGGTACTTATGGATATCAATATGCCTGTTATGAGCGGTACGGAATCGACTCTGGCTATCAGGATGGGTGAGGCGGGGGCACATAACAAGCGTATCCCCATCATTGCTATTACCGCTTTCGCCATGAAAGGGGACCGGGAACAATTTCTGCAAAAAGGTATGGACGATTATATTGCCAAACCTGTAGAAGAAAACGAACTTCGTAAGATAATCCTGAAAACACTGCAGCTTAGCTCGGTATAACAAGCACACCCACCATAATACCCAGCGAATGTCATATCATTTAATCTCGAATTCTTCTCAACAAGCATACATACGACAACCTTAACAACCTGTCTGAATAACATATGGATTTTTATGGGGATCAAAACGGGGAATTTTAAAAATATCGGCAGCTCCTACGAAGAGGGATCAAATGCCGCAGTACTTTCGGCAATTGCCCGAAGTGCCGAAGAGCTGACCACAGGAAAAGGATGGCCCGACGGGGTGAACGACCTGCTTGAGGCCCTCGGCCGGGCTACAGGTGTGAGTAGGGTCTGGATCTTCCAGACCATTGAAGTCACAGACACGCACATAACTCAGAATTACACCTTTGAATGGGCTTCGGCCCCGCGCTACAAACAGCTGGGCATGCCCATGTTCAGCATGTTCACTAACAAGATAAACCGCCCGGAATACCGGGAAACTGTCTGGAGCAGACAACGCGGGGAATGGCAGAAGATGGTCACCAACCGGATCGAACCGGGCTGGCTGAGGGATACCCTTGAAGTACAGAAAATAAAATCCATGCTTACAATTTCCATCATGGTGGAAGATCAGTGGTGGGGAACTCTGGGCTTTGACGACTGTGAACGAGCCTACGACTGGTCGGATGAAGAAATAGCCCTGCTCAAAACTGCCGGATACCTTATTTCAAATGCAGTGCTGCGCGACAGACTCAGCGCTAAACGCAGGCAGTTCAGCATTCTCAAACAATTGACAGACAGCAGCGTCTGGGAATTCGACTTCAAAACCGGACAGATATGGTGCTCACCGGAGCTTCTCTATTCCGTTCCGGTCCCAACGGACAACATCCGCTTTTCGCTGCATAAGGCTCTGCACCTGATCCACCCGGATGACCGCCGTCCCCTGCTTGCCGCTGCCCGGCAATACCTGCAAGGCAACCGGAAAAATGTTTTCCGCTTTGACATGCGTTTATTTACAGATTGCGGTGACCTGCGCTGGGTGGAACTTATCGGGAACCTGCGTAGCGGAGAGGACGGCAAACCTGAACAGCTGGCCGGAATCCTTATAGACATCCGCAAGCGCAAACGAGAAGAACAGCGCCTGCGGGAAGAAGCTGTCACAGATCCATTAACAGGGGTGACCAACCGTCGACTGTTTGAGCACCGCCTGCAGGAATATATTGATTTTTCCGTAAGCGAACGGACGCCTTTCTCCCTGCTTTTCTTTGATATCGACCACTTTAAAAAACTGAATGACACATACGGGCACCCCACCGGAGACAAAGGGCTCTGCCATCTGACTAAAGTGCTGGAAGACCAACTGCGCGGCGACGACCTGTTGGCCCGCCTGGGAGGAGATGAATTCGCTTTAATCCTTCCTAAAACCGATCAGCGTACAGCCACAGCCATCGGGGAGAGATTGATCAGAACGGTAGAATCATCACCTTTTGAACATGATGGAAAAACCCACTGGCTGACTATCAGTATCGGGCTTGCTGTCAGCAACGGAAAGCTGACCACCCCCGCCCGGATAATTGAAACTGCCGATGCTGCCCTGTACGAAGCCAAACAAAGGGGACGTAACAGGCTGGCAGTGCTCTCCGGCTGTGCCCTGTGATACAAATTGACTTTTTCCAAAAGACCGGATTAGTAAATGACAACAGAAAAACATGCTGGAGGAGATATGATCACCAGAATTGCCGCTGCACTGATCATTGCAGCACTCATGATTTCGTCCCTTGGCTGTGCCAAAATAGGAAAGGCCACAGGACAGGCAGTCAAGGAAGTCAAGGAAATGCCCGGAGAGTTCAAAAAGGGCTATGACGATGGTAGAAATTCCCAAGAAGACAACATATAAAATTAACTCCTAATCCATTAGCAAATTACACAGACTGGTGAGACTGAGCCGTCTTCAGGGCGAAAAACAATATTCAAACGATGAATAGGCATTCATGCGGTTCAATATTGTTTGCAGCCAGTTGCAGACCGTTTTCTCTCAGCACTCTGAAGGGGGCTTTGAGCCCCTTTTTGCATTAGGCTGATTACAATGTCACAAATTGCTTTAATCACCGGAGCCAGCAAAGGTATCGGCGCAGCCATCGCCCTGCAACTGGCTGAAGACGGCTACAACATCTGGCTCAATTACCGCAGTGATGACGCAGGCGCGGAAAAAACTGCTGCTGCAATCAGAGAAAAAGGCCGCGAATGCACCCTGCTTAAATTTGACGTTACCAATGAAGAAGAGGTGGAAAAGACTCTTTCCCCGCTGCTTCAGAATGAAGTTCCCTATATAGTGGTCAACAATGCAGGCTTCGCGCGCGACTCCATCATGATGATGATGTCCTCCGAAGATTGGAACAAAGTTCTTCAGGTCCATCTAAGCGGTTTTTTCAATGTGACCAAGCCTGTAGTTTCACGCATGTTGCGCAAACGGACCGGACGAATCATTAATATCGCTTCCACCTCTGGCGAAACAGGCGTTGCAGGACAGACAAACTACTCCGCCGCCAAAGCCGGACTAATCGGAGCCACCCGCTCGCTGGCCGTGGAGGTTGCCAAGCGCAACATTCTGGTCAATGCCGTTACCCCCGGATTCATTGAAACGGACATGGTGGCAGAACTGCCCGTGGATCAGATCAAAAACCAAATTCCACTGAAAAGGCTGGGCAGCCCGCAGGAAGTCGCCGGAGTGGTTTCTTTTCTCTGCTCGGACAAAGCCTCCTATATCACCGGCCAGACCATTGCTGTTAACGGCGGAATCCACACCTAATATTACGGAGATCATTCCTTGTATAAAGTGGCCATTACCGGAATCGGAGCTGTTTCAGTTCTTGGATCTGACTTAGAATCCATTGCCGATGCACTTCGAAATGGATATTCGGGCATTGAAGTTGACGAAGAACGGGTCAAACTTGGATTCGACAGTCCGCTGACCGGGACCATCAAAGACTTCAATCCCAAAAAGTGGCTCTCCCGCAAGCAACGAAAAACCATGCCCGACTTCGCGGTACAGGCATACGCAGCCGCAAAGCAGGCTCTGGATCAGTCCGGGCTGGCAGAAGAAAATCTTCATAATGATGAAAGCGGGCTTATTTTCGGTTGTGACTCCAGCTGTATTGCCGCCCTTGATCAGGTGCAGTTGCT
Source organism: uncultured Acidaminobacter sp. (assembly GCA_963676345.2). Lineage (GTDB taxonomy): Bacteria > Bacillota > Clostridia > Peptostreptococcales > Acidaminobacteraceae. The sequence continues at coordinate 63,268 of CAXXTS010000005.1, read as the reverse complement.
CAAAGAAAGGGGCGAAACTTCGCTCATCGGCAGCGGCGCTGTTTTCCGTTCCATGACCTCTTGCGTAACCATGAACCTGAATACGCTTTTCCAGACCCGCGGTGCGGCCTGGACCATAAGTTCAGCCTGCTCCAGTGGAGGGCATGCCGTAGGGCAGGCCTTCAATCTCATCGCTTCCGGGCAGCAGGAGAGAATAATCTGCGGAGGAGCGCAGGAACTCAACTGGCAGTCCATGTGCAGTTTTGACGGATTGGGAGCCTTCTCCTCCCGTACAGCCACTCCCGCTCAAGCCAGCCGCCCCTTTGATAAGGACCGCGACGGACTGGTTCCCAGCGGAGGTGCAGCAGCCATTATGCTGGAACGTTACGATATCGCTGAAAAACGCGGAGCCAAAATTCTGGGTACGGTCAGCGGCTACGGTTTTTCCTCAGACGGGGAACATATTTCAGTTCCCGGCAGGGACGGTCTGGCAAGGGCCGGAGCCAAGGCACTCAAACAGGCCGGACTGACCCCAGCGGACATAGACTATATCTGCGCCCACGCCACATCCACCCCGGCAGGAGACAGGGCAGAAGCAGCCAACATCAAAACCCTGTTCAGAGAAAATTCACCGCGCATTTCCTCCACTAAATCCATGACCGGACATGAATTGTGGATGTCCGGGGCAAGTCAGATAGTCTATACCACAATCATGAACCGTAACGGGTTCACCGCTTCGAATATCAATTTCACGGCTGGGGACGATGATACTGCCGGACTGAACATCCTCACAGAAACCGACAGCCAGCCTCCGCGAAAAGCCCTGCTCAATTCCGCTGGCTTCGGCGGAACCAACTCCTGCCTTCTCCTTGAATTCTGATGACTGAATACGATCAAATTGTTGTGGGCGGGGGAATTTCCGGAATGACATCGGCCCTGCTGCTGGCAAAACAGGGACATAAAGTCGCGCTGGTGGAAGCCTTTTCCCAGCCCGGCCCAACAGTGCGTGGCTTCAGCCGGAAAGGAATACATTTCGAAACCGGAATCCACCTTATCGGAGGACTGGGGGACGGCGATCCTCTCGATATTTATTTCAAACATCTGGGTATCGGTCCTGATCTGGTCAAAATCCCTTTTAATCAGGATGGCTGCGACTGCTTCCGTTTTGAAAAACAGGGGAAACAAATCTGCCTGCCGCACGGGTATGAACGGGTCCGCCAAGTCCTGCACCGGAACTTCCCTGCAGAAAAGAGTGCCATTGACAAGTATCTGGATCGAATCAGGACTATTTTTGATTCTTCATCATTTCTTAATTTCGAGCTGGATTTCAGTCTGGAATCAGCAGTCCATGACGAAAATGAATCCCTAAGCAACTACCTTGATTCCATAACTGACAATCAGGAACTGAAAGCCCTGCTATGCTGCCACACCCTGCTCTACGGCACCCCGCCGGAACAGGCTCCGCTCACTACCCACGCCCTTGTTTCCGGGTCATACTTCCGCTCCTCGCACACCATTGAAGGCGGCGGTAAAGCCTTGGCCGATGCGTACCGGAAACAGCTCGAAAAACACGGGGTGGATATTTTATGCGGAAAAAAAGCGACTCGCATCAGGTATGATGACAATAAAAATTTCAAGAGTTTGAGGCTGGATAACGGCCCCGAACTGCACGGCAGAATCTGCATCTGGAGCGCGCACCCTGCAGCCATGCTGCTCGCAGTGGAAGACGGCGCTTTTCGTCCGGTCTACAAACGCAGGATTAATGAATTACAAGAAACCGTGTCTGCACTGATCCTTTTCGGGATTGCTGAAAATCCCGTGGAAGAACTTCAAGGGAAAAACATCTACCTCTGGCCGGAAACAGATTACAATAAAGTCCTTTCCGGGAAGACCGGGATGAAGGACAACGCTATTTTCCTTTCCGCTGGACAAACCCTTGGCCGTGGCGGCAGGCAGAGCATTACCGCCATCATGCCTTACGGTTTAGAAAATTTCAGTAAATGGCAGGACTCCGCTTTAAACGGCAGACCACAGGATTATCTTGATTTCAAATCCAAACTGATGGCCGAATTTACAGAGCAGGTCTTTACCCGCTGCCCGGAATTGAACGGACAGGTACAATTTATTGATGCGGCAACCCCGCTGACCCTGCGCGACTATTGCCACTCCCCATACGGAAGTATGTATGGAGCGGCGCATACCGTTTCGCAATACAACCCGCTACCGGCAACTAAAATCAAAGGATTGCTGCTGGCCGGGCAATCCATAATTGCCCCCGGAGTCATGGGGGCGGTGATTTCCGCTTATCTGACCTGCGGTTTCATCTGCGGGCACGAAAAAATCAACAAGGAACTCAGATGCATTTACAACGCGTAGTCATCACCGGAATGGGGGCTGTTTCTCCGCTGGGCAACAGGGTGGAGGATCTTTGGGAAGGTCTGCTTGCAGGAAACTCCGGCATAACCCGTATGGAAGAGCTTGACGCGATAAAAGGATTACGCCCGCGCATTGCCGGCCGGGTTAAGGAAGTAAATGCCAAGGCAATACCCCGCAAAGCCCGCCGAACCATGTCCAACTTGTCGATATTTGCTTCCCTTGCCGCACTCGAGGCAATTGAACAGGCTGGAATAGACCAAGATACGCTGACAGGGGGAAGGACCGGACTTTCCGTAGGATCGACTACCGGGAGCTCACAGGCCCTCGAACAGTTCTTCAAACTGTACCTGCCTGAAAATTCCCTTGAAGCCATCCGCAGCACAGAATTTTTCAAAATAATGAACCACAGCGCAGCAGCCAACCTTGCCCAGTTTCTGGGTATCAGCGGACGGGTTATCGCCGCTTCCGCAGCCTGCTCCACCGGGTGCCAGAACATCGGACTGGCAGCGGAAGCTATTGCCACAGGCAGGCAGGATCTCATGCTCTGCGGCGGTACGGATGAACTGCATCCACTGACCGTGGGAACATTCGACATCATCGAAGCAGCCTCAATCGCCGAAATAGAGGACCCCGCCAGCGCATCCCGGCCATTTGACGCTAAACGGGACGGCATTGTCTGCTCCGAAGGAGCAGGCATACTGCTGCTCGAGAGCTATGAACATGCTACGGCTCGCGGAGCTGAAATTCTTGCTGAAATAAGCGGTTTTTCTTCCCTGTGCGACAGCAGCAACATGGCTTCCCCCAGTGCTCAGGCTATCAACCTCTGCATGGCTGAAGCCTTAAAGGAAGCCGGTATCAACGCGAAGGATATAGACTATGTAAACGCCCATGCCACCGGAACCCTGCAGGGGGATGCTTCCGAAGCACAGGCCATAGCAGAACTGCTCGGCGATACCGCCCCGGTAAGCAGCCTGAAAGGACATCTGGGCCATACCATGGCTGCCAGCGGCGCAATCGAAACAATAGCAACAGTACGCATGATGCAGGAAAACACAATAATTCCCACTGCAAACCTGAATATTCCTGCAGAGGAATGCTCGGCAATCAACAACACCTTGCATTTGCTGGAAAGACCAATTACATATGCGCTGAAAAATAATTTCGCCCTTGGCGGTATAAATACATCGCTTGTTTTAAGGAGAATACAATGACCGATGAAGAAATAATCAAACGCATAAATTCCGCTTTAGCCGAGGAATTCGAACTGGAGTTGGATGAAATGGTCCCAGAAGCGGTATTTAAGGACGACCTTGACCTCGACAGCCTTGACGCTGTGGATATGGTTATAGTCCTTGAACAGGAATTCGGGATCAAAATCAAAAAAGACGAAGCATTCAAAGCCATCCGAACCCTCGGTGATTTGCATTCTTTCATTTTGGCTAAAAAAGACGAAGCCGCTTAGACTGTTGATAAAGCCGCCTTCATTCCCACAATGTCCGCATTTCTCAAACTCATCCTAATTAACGCCGGGATATATCTCAGCATTATTTTATGGACCTTGATCGCGAGTGCAATATCCCCGTTCTGCTATCTGATCTTTACCCGCATTCTTAAATGTGAAAAGCCGGAATCCCTGCGAAAAATGATCTGGTATTTCGGATGGATCAGTTCAAAACTGATGTCCATTTTTGTGGACATCAAATGGCCTGAACAGCGGAAAATGCCAGAGCAGTGCATCATTGTGGCCAACCATGAATCCTTTTTCGACCCCTATCTGGTTTCCTTTCAGCCGCAGCGCAACATCTGCATGGCCGTGCGCAACTGGCCCTTTAAAATTCCATTTTACGGATTTTACATGAAGCTTGCGGGTTATATAAATGTTGAAACAGACGATCTGGAAACAATCACCAGACAAGCTGAAAAAGCGGTAAAGCAGAAGGCTTCTCTTATGTTCTTTCCCGAAGGAACCAGAAGCGTAGACGGCACCCTGAACCGTTTTCACTCCGGGCCCTTCCATATTGCCATACAGACCGGCCTTCCCATCGTTCCGCTCTGTCTTACAGGCAGTTTTCGCATGCTCCCACGAGGGCATATGCTCATCCACCCGTCAAAAGTACGGGGCATGATTCTCGACCCGATTTACCCTCAACAATTCAAAACCAAACCAAATGCGCATATTGAATTGCGCCGAGCGGTTAAAACAACTATGGTCTCATGCATTAGGAAAATGCATCAGGAAGCGTAACAGCTATTTTTCAACTCCCACTATCAAGATGAGGAAATTAAAGATGAAAAATCTCCGTATTGTTGCTTTTGTACTGATTGTCTGCGCACTTTTTCTCGGCGGATGCAGAACAGCTCCCATTCAGAACATTGAAATGGCTCCGATAGTAGCCGCCAACCAGCAGGCCCGTTCCATGGAAAGTGTTAAAAATGCCATTATCAAAGGCGGATACAGCCTCGGCTGGCAGATGAGTGATGTCGCACCCGGACATCTCGTGGGCACACTGAATATCCGTTCCCATCAGGCCGTGGTAGACATCACCTACACCCCAGAGACATACAGCATCAATTACAAGGACAGCACCAACCTGAAACACAAGGGAAATACCATCCACAGCAATTACAATGCCTGGGTCAAAAATCTCGCCGGTGCTATCAACCGAGAACTGGGTCAGATCTAAAAGACAAAGACTTCAAGAAGACTTAACAAACCCTGATCGCTGTTTTTTTGCAGCCCCTTTTAGCGGGCTGCAAAAAAACAGCTTTACTGAACGACCTCCTTCCGCCGGATACCCTGACAAAAACGTCTCCTCGGACCTAAGAGCCGTCGTCTGTCGCCATAATTTTCTGAAATTCAGGATACTTTCATGAACCTCCCCATGCAGGCTGAAAAACTGCTGCCCCATCGAGGACAGATGCTGCTCATCGACAGCGTTCTCACTGCCGAAGACGAAACCGGAACAGTGCTGGCCGATCTTTCCACGCAGGGCATATCCAAAGGACCGGACGGCAACCTGCTGCCACCGTTTTACATTGAACTGGTAGCGCAGGCTTACGCCGCCATATGCGGTTACCGCCTTAAATCCACCGGGAAATCCATTCCTGAAGGATATCTGGTAGGTGTACAAAAATTCCAGATCATTCCCCAGACGTCTAAAAAAGAATGGAACAGCAACGAACTGCTGATCAGGGTACAGACATTAGGGGACTTTGACGGTTTTGCCGTAGTTGAAGGAACTGTCAGCCGCGAAGGAATCACACTGGCAGAAGGCAGGATCAAGCTCTTCGTACCGCAGGATGAATCCATTGCAGAACTGGCAGCGCGGACCAAATCCGGGGAAAACGTATCTTCATGGCAGCTGTAAGAAAAACAATCTTGAGCGCACTTCTGATGCTTCTGCTGTCAGCGGGAAGTGTTCTGGCGGACAAACAGGCTGAATTCTTAAAGGATCTGCAAACCAGCTCACAATCAATATCTTCTATCAGCAGTGATTTCAGCCAGCAGAGTCATATAGCCCTTTTTGCAGACAATGTTGAATCAAAAGGGAAATTTTACTTTACCCGCCCGGATAACCTACGTTGGGAGTACAGTGCTCCTTTTGTCTCCGGTTTCCTGCTCAAAGGACAACAAGGATTAAAATGGGACGGGGCAGCCAAGGAACCGACAGAATTCAGCACAGAAACATCGCCGGAAATGGCAGTTATCACCGAGCAGATTCTGGCATGGACAACCATGAATATTCCATGGCTGCAGTCGCTGTACAACATCAAGGTTACAAATTTCAGCCCGGCAGTTATGGAACTGACCCCAAAATCAAGTAAGGCCAGACAATTCCTGAACCTGATCCGCATCTTTTTTTCTCCGCAAGCCACCCACCTTGAGTGCATTGAACTTCATGAACCGGGCGGAGATTACACAAAAATCACTTTTTCAAACGTACAGTTAAACCAGAAAATACCGCAGGATATATTCCTCAAAGAGTAAAAATGTTTTCCCGCAAGACGCATAATCACGCTGCAGCAGACAGGAAAACACAAAGAAGAGGCGCACTTTTTTTACTGCTTTTCATATTGGTTTGCGCCATTCCCCTGCTTTCGGTTTCTTTTTCCGAAGATATCTCTAGCATGCTGCCTGCCGGAGAAAATAATGAAATCAGCCGAGACTTCAAGCTGCTTCAAAAATCTCCCCTTGCCGGAAAAGTACTTATTTCCATCTCAAGTGAATCCCTTGGCGAGCTGAAACTAGTGGACGTTGCAGAAAGCATAGCCGGCAGAATGAACTCTCCGTTACTTTCCGTTGAAGACAATTCCACCATTCAGCCCCAGGCTGTCATTAATTTTTTGCTCCGGCAGGCACCCAACCTGACCACCGGAAAAGATCTTGAAAAACTGCAGGAACTCACCTCAACGGAATCGATAAATAAAAATTTAATAAACGCCAAGAAGCTGCTTATTTCCCCGGCAGGGATGGGTATGCGGACCATCATCGCCGCTGACCCGCTTAATTTACGTTCAGTTTACCTGCATAAAATAAGTTCACTCCAGAACCTGCCCCGCCTGAAAATCAGCTCCGGGCAATATTTTATTGCGGGAAAAAACGCACTCCTGATAGTCGGCGAATCCAATATACCCATGACTGATTCCAAGAACGGCTATAAACTTCTGGACCGTTTTCAGGAAATCAAACAGAAAGCTTTAACCGAAAACAATCTCACTGAAGCAGACCTAAACATCGAAATAATGAGCGGGCATTGCTACAGCGTTGCGAACAGTTCGGTCATTAAACGGGATATTCTGACTATATCAATCATTTCCATTTGTGCACTTGGGCTGCTCTTTTTTATGACATTTCGCAACAGGGGGGCTTTAAGCATCTTCCTTGCGCCGGGAGTTGCCATCATGACCGGTCTGGGGGTCTGCGCCTTTATCTACAAGGATATGTCTGCAATTGTCATCGGCTTCGGGGCAGTTCTTATGGGTATTTCCATCGACTTTGCGGTGCATACATATTTTGCGCTGGCGGAAAATCCGAATGATGAACAAAGAGCGCTACGCGATGTAAGCAGGCCGGTTCTTTATGGGGCCGCAACCTCATGTGCATCCTTTACCGCCCTATATATCTCAGGCATTCCTGGCATCAGACAGCTCTCTGTTTTTTCCGTATCCGGAATAATCGCAGCCTGTTTTTACGCCCTGCTATTTGTCCCCCGGTTCTGCAATTCTTTTCCCGCCGGAGAAAAAAGACAGCTCGTTTTTCAGGCAAAAGGGAACCCCAAAATCATACTCGGAGCTGCTTTTATACTGCTCGCAGGATCATCAGTTGCAGCATTAACCAATAATTTTGATACAGAACTTAAAAACCTCGGTTATATTTCCAAAGAAATTTCAAAAACTGAAAGAATTTTTCAAGAAAAATGGAACCAGATGCGTTCCCGTTCCATGCTCTTTGCTTACGGGAAAACTATGGACGAAGCCCTGAAGAATAACGAGAAAGCATGGGCCGACATCAACAAAAATCTTGGAGATGTAAAAGCTGTCAGCATTGCACCGGTATTGCCGTCCGCCATTACTGCACAAAAAAACATCACCAACTGGTCCCGTTTCTGGCAAAAAAGAAAAGCAAAAACTGAAGAGCAGATTTCCAAGGAAGCCAAAAGTCTCGGGTTTGCTACACATGCTTTCAGCCCGGCAATGAATCGCATTTCAGAACTTCCCCCGGCCTTGAGCGTCAAATCTTTTCGTGCCAGTCCTCTGGCTCCCCTTGCGAAAATGTTTATCCCTGCAGCAGGCAGTAATGGCGAAAAACAAATTATCACTCTGCTACCGGATAACAAAAGAATCATGAATTACTACACTCCCCGGAAAGAAAAAGAACTCGGGGTGCGTCTTGTTTCCCAGTCACGCTTCAAAGCCACGCTGGAAAAAGAAATGGAGCGGGACATTCTCAGATTCATCACCTGCTCAGGCCTTCTGGTAGCCGCACTTATTTTTATACTTTTCCGTGAGTTACGGCGAGCATTACTGGCTGTTTTTCCTGCTGTATTCGGGGTGGCGGTGACCTTCGGACTATTGGGAATAATGCAGATTCCGCTGAATATTTTTCACATCGTGGCCTTACCCCTTGTCATAGGACTCGGAGCGGACTACGGAATCTTCATGGTTTTTCAGGAAATAAGAATGCCCTCACTATGGACTGTCAAAGCGGTCAAAATTTCAGGCCTGACCACGCTGGCAGGTTTCGGAGTCCTTGTTTTCGCCAGACATCCCTCGCTCCATTCTTTGGGGACTACTGTGTGTATAGGGATAACAGCGGCCCTGTGCTGTGCGGTTATAGTTTTGCCGCATCTGCTGCGTCTGGAAGGAGGCGGACATGCATAGTAGCGCAAGAACTTCTTTTCAAAAGTCCCTGCTGTTCCTGCTGGTTATATTGATGCTGTCCGGTTGTTCCTCACTCAATAAGGTCAACAATATACAGCATAAAAAATCTTCCACCTACCTGCTGCAGCATTCTGGAGTGCTCTCCATTGCGGAGAAAAGGATGCCCCTGCACGGCATGCTGCAACTTATGCCCGAGCAGCGAAAAGCACAGGTGGTCATGATGAACGAGATGGGCATGAAGCTGCTGGTAGCTGAAATTATTGCTGACGCTAAAGGCGGTTATGAATCTAAAAAAATTTTCGAATCACCGTTTCTGCGCTTGATTCCGCATTTTTATAATGAATCCATGAGCTGCATTTATGAAATGTTCCTCGCTCCGCAATCAGCAACTTCCGGTGCAATAAACATCGTCACCGAGGGCAGCAGGCAAATCGCCGACCGTAAATTTGCCGCCCATACCATCATTACTGATCCTCAGGGTAATTATACCCTTGAACTGTTCCTTAATTCCGGATCACAAAAGGACTTTTAGCCATGGAACTGATCAAACAGATTTCTGCCGCAGGCAGTTCCCTTGAAAAAAACGGGACAGAGTACAGACGTACATACGTTTTCAATAAATCATTTCCCGGTTTTGACGGGCATTTTCCCGGAAACCCCATTCTGCCCGGAGTAATTCAGACCCTGCTTGGCCAGAACTCTTCCATGGAAGCCCTTGAACAGCAATTTCCCCATGAAAAACTTATCCTGCAATCGGTGACCCGCTGCAAATTTCTGCGCCCGGTCAAGCCCATGGAGAAACTGGAGCTTAGCTTGACGCTCAAAACCAAAGGCCTGAACCACATCTCCATCTGCGTGCTTTCCGTGGACGGAGAAACAGCGGCAACCTACCAACTCATATTCGTACCGGAGACAGTTTAATGGGACGCAAATCTTATTTCCCGAAGATTGAAGGTGCTCCGGCCCCTTTGAGCCATACAGTTGAACGCAAAGTCCGTTTCGAAGAAGTGGACCCCATGAATATCGTCTGGCATGGCCGCTACCCCAGCTACTTTGAAGACGGGAGGACAGCCCTTGGCGATCTGTACGGGGTCGGCTACATGGACCTTTACCGCTACAAAGTAGCCGCGCCGATCAAAAAGATGCAGGTTGACTATATCAAGCCACTCCGCTTCGGGGATACTTTCAGCATCGAAACACTGCTCCACTGGACTGAAGCCGCACGCATGAATTATGAATTCATCATCCGCAATGCTGCCGGAGAAAAAACAACCACCGGCTGCACAGTACAACTATTTATCATCGATGAAGAACTGCTCATGTACCAACCTGATTTTTATGCTGAATTCTGCAATAAATGGAAAGCCGGTTCCCTCTGTCCACTAAACCGAAAGCTTTAGGAAGGCCATGGCAACTGTTTTTCTAATCTCCACAAACACCAATGTTGAACCCTACCCGGTATATCCTATCGGCATGTCAGTTATTGCCGGTCCGCTGCACGCGGCAGGACACAAGGTTATCCAGTACGACATGCTGGCTGCCGGTAATTCTCTTGAGCATCTACGAAAAACACTGGCTGAAACCATGCCGCAATATGCGGGAATCTCCATCCGCAATGTAGACAACGTAGATTCCTTCACCTCTCATACCAACAAGTACATCTACAAAGCCAAACTCATAGTTGATGTGCTGAAAGACTCCGGAATCCCGATCATTGCCGGAGGAGCGGGGTTCTCCCTGCTGCCGGAAGAAATCCTTGAATATACCGGGGCGGACTATGGAATTGTGGGGGAAGGCGAACGCAAGATGGTCGACCTCATCAACAGGCTTGAGCATGGTGAAACAGCTCCGCGAATTTACGGCAAAGAAGAAGGAATTTCCGGGGCTGATATTCCAATGCCACGCTGGGACCATGAACTGCTGAGCTATTATCTTGCTCAAAGCGGGGTCTTGAACGTACAGACCAAGCGCGGATGCGAGCATCGCTGCGCCTACTGTACATACCCTTATCTGGAAGGACGCAAAATGCGGGTCCGCCCGGTGGATGAAGTTGCTGACGAGCTTGAAATGCTTTGCAAATATGGAGCGGACAATATTTTCTTCACAGACTCAGTGCTTAATGACCGGGGTGGTCACTATCTGCTGCTGGCCGAAGAAATTATACGCCGGAAGATTAAAATAAGCTGGTGCGGTTTTTTCCAGCCCGGTCCCGTTGAAAATGACCAACTGGTTCTACTCAAACGCTCCGGCCTGCACGCAATGGAGGTGGGTACAGACGCCACCAGTGATACAACGCTGCAAGCATTGCACAAAAGTTTCAGCTTTGATGAAGTAATGGATTTCAATGAAAAATGTATTCGGCAAAGAATCCCCTGTGCGCACTTTGTAATTTTCGGAGGTCCCGGCGAAACCATGGACACGGTTCGCGAGGGGATCGTAAACATGAACTTACTACGCAATTGCGTGGTTTTCCCCTTTTCAGGGATCAGGCTGCACGAAGGAACTCCGCTCTTTACAAGAGCGGTCAAAGAAGGTTTAATCCGCCCCGGACAATCGCTGCTGGAACCTTTCTACTACTTCTCCCCCGGCCTTGATAAAGATGAAATGAACGCGGCCCTTATCGAAGGATTCAAAAGACGCAGGGATAGACTGTTCCCTCCTGACGAGGGGCAACAACGCATTAACATTATGAAAAAATTCGGATTCCGGGGAATTCTCTGGGATCAGCTGATAAAATTCGATGACCAGCCCGGAAAGAAAACACCTTCTCAACCAGTCACAGATTCCGCTCATGCAGATTAAACCGCTAATAGTTATCCCGGTATACAACCACGGCTCCACCCTGCGCGATGTCGCAGAGCGGGCCTTGAAGCACGGCGAAGTTCTCATTCTCGACGACGGAAGTACGGACGGAGGGCCGGATGCTGTAGAGGATATGGACCTCACCGTAATTTCCCACGATGAAAACCTAGGCAAAGGGCAGGCCATCCTCACTGCAGCTGAAAAAGCACGAGAGCTGGGTAAAACCCACATCATCACCATTGATGCCGACGGCCAACATTTTCCCGAAGAAATTCCTAAATTTATCAAAGCGATCCAACAAAGCCCGGAAACGATTTCGTAGGCAGCAGGAACTTTGAAGGGCAGAACGTGCCCGGTGCTGCAAAGTTCGGCCGCAGCTTCTCCAATTTCTGGCTACGGGTCCAGACCGGAATAAAAATAAACGACGTACAGAGTGGATTCCGGGCCTATCCCCTTGAAATCTTTTCCGCAGCAAAGACTTCCGAATCCCGCTACGCCTTTGAAGTAGAGATACTGGTCAAATCAGCATGGGCCGGATACGATCTAAAAGACCTGCCTATTGAAGTCTATTATCCCAACCCGGAGGAACGGGTTTCCCACTTTGATACCATTAAAGATAATATTCGCATCTCGCTGCTTAACACCAGACTGACCATGCGTTCCTTCGTGCCCCTGCCCCACCGTCAGTACGCAAAGGATGAAGAAGGTAAAATAACTCCCATTCACCCCCTGCGCTCACTGCGAATACTGCTTTGCAAGGATGAAACCCCGCTCAAACTAGCTATTGCCGGAGCAATAGGTATGCTGCTGGGTACTTTACCGCTTATAGCAATGCACTCCATTGCTATCATACTTTTTTGCGGTTTCTTCCGGCTGAGCAAAATAACCGGGCTGGCGGTCAGTCAATTGTGTATTCCCCCGTTTGTTCCGGCCCTGTGTATCGAGGCCGGACATTACATGCGCTACAATAAATTCCTGACCGAAATCTCTTTGCAGACCATCGGTTACGAAGCGCTGGACCGTTTTTATGAATGGGTGCTTGGATCTCTTGTATTGGGACCGCTATTTGCCGCAATTATAGGTATTACGATTTACATTATGGCATTTACCATTAAACGGTTTTTAGATATTAAACCGCAGCAGTGTGGAAAAAGTCACCATGAAACGCGATAGGAAATGGTCCAGTAAAAGTCTGGCTCCCGCGTTTTTCCATAATTTTTTTTACGGGGTGATCAAACTGCTGGGCAGACCGGGGGCATACGCCATGCTCTTCTTTGTGGTTGTCTTTTACTGCCTGCTGCCCGGAGTGAGGAAAAGGCCAGCGGAATACATCCGCCGCCGTTTTGGAAAACAGAATGCTGCCAGCAAATTGCAACACACCTTCCTGCTCTACTGGAACTTCGGTAAAATGCTGGTGGACCGTGCAGTTCTGCGCATTCTGGGAGATTTCAAAGCCCATGGACCGGATAGAGACATTAGCCTGCTGCAGGAACTCTATGCTGAACACAAACAGCTGATCCTGTTGACCGCGCACGTAGGCTGCTGGCAAATGGGACTTTCATATCTCGGATTTCTGGATGCCCCCAAAGCGGTGGTCATGCTCATGGAACGCGGGGATGTGGACAAACATTCCTTTAAATGGAAAAGCTCGGGCGGAGAAGAAAAGGAAGAAGAAGTAACGATCATCAACCCGGCAGCACCATTGGGTGGAACACTTGAAATGCTCACTGCCCTGCGTGAGAATTCCGTGCTCTGTATCAACGGGGACCGGACTATGGGAAAGAGCAGGCACAATGTGCAGGTTGATTTTCTGGGCGGGGAAATCGAACTTCCGATCACTCCGTTCAAAATTGCGGCGACAACAGAAACCCCTGTGGCAATTGTCTTTTCCATCCGCAGCAAGGCAGGGGAAGGGAAATTCCGGGTAGCACGGGTAATCAACGTGCCTGCAGATACAGGCAAAGGGGAAATCCGCGGTCCCGAAGCTTTCACCCCTTATGCACAACAATTTTCAGCTGAACTGGAAAAGTATTGTCAGGAAACCCCCTACCAATTCTACAATTTTTTTAACATGTGGAATTAACGAATCCTTACAAAGAGGCAAAATTGCATACCAAACTCAAAGAACTGCTGATTGAAGAACTGAACCTCATCGACGTCACCGTCGACGAAATCGAAAACGATGCGCCCCTCTTCAGAGAAGGACTCGGTCTTGACTCTCTCGATGCTGTGGAAATCGTTGTACTGGTCCAGAAGAACTTCAACGTTGAAATCAAAAACATGGAAGAAGGCAAGGCTGCCTTCCAGAGCGTAAACAGTCTAGTGGACTTCATCAGGGAAAGACAGGCTTAAGTCATGGACCTTCCCGTCAATATCTGCGCCGTCGGCTGTATCTGTGCCGCTGGAAAGGATAGCCGCGCATGTTTTGATACCATGTTGCACGGGGATGTCCGGCCAACTTTCAAACCCGGTTTTTTCATATGACCAACCCATGTCCTCTCCCCGTTTTCGCAGTAAAGCAGGAGTGGATTAAGCGGCAGGAACAAAATCCCCCGCTGACAGAGACTATAAAACTCCTTTTTCAAGCAGCGGACGAGGCTCTGGCACAAGCCGGACTGACCCCGCAAAAACTCGGCGGCCTTAAGGTCGGCTCCTGCATCGGCTCTTCCACCGGGGCATCGCTTAATTTCATGCCTTTTTACCAGCAATGGCGGGGAAGAGAAAGAACCGGATCTTAAAATTATCGAGAGCTACTTGTCCTGCAATCCGGCTGCAGCCGTAGCGGAGAGATACGCCCTGAACGGTCCGGTGCAGACCGTAACCCAATGCCTGCTCTTCCGGCACTGATGCCATCGGCATAGGATCATCGTGGATAAGACAGGGACTTTGCGATCTGGTTATTGCCGGAGGCGCCGACGCCCTGAGCGGAATTTCCTACACCGGTTTTTCCCGGCTGATGATCACCAGCCCGGAAAGATGCCGCCCCTTTGACAAAGACAGGCAAGGCCTGAATCTGGGAGAAGGTGCGGCTACAGTTATCCTTGCAGGGGAAAAAGCCATGCAGGAACTGCAACTCAATTCCATGGCGAAGGTTATGGGCTACGGCACCTGCTGCGATGCCCACCACCTGACTGCACCACATCCTGAGGGTTCCGGACTGAAACAGGCCATAAAAGATGCTCTGCAACGCAGCGGCATTACAGCTTCCGATATCGGATTCATTAACGTACACGGCACAGGCACAGAGAATAACGACCGTATTGAAGGCCAGGTCATAAGTGATTTATTTCCCCGCACCACTTTCACAGGGATCAAAGGATTCACCGGGCATACTTTAGGCGCTGCAGGAGCTATAGAAGCGGTCATGACTGTAATGTCGCTTAAACACGGGTTGCTAATGCCCACCTCTGGATTCCGTGAGGCTTCGGCTGAATCAAACGCAATCCCGGTGACCGCAAAATCTTCAATAAAGGCCGAATACGCACTTAGTGATTCACTGGCTTTCGGCGGAAACAATTCCGCCCTTGTCTTTAAAAAGGGGGCAGCATGATACGCCTAGCCCTGCACGGGATCGGAACAGTTCTAGCAGAAGCCGGAAACAATGTAGATACCTCCGATCTGAATTCATATTTTGCTCCCCGCCGTTTACGCAGGGTGGACCACTTCACACGCATGACCATGCTGGCCGGGTGTCGCGCCCTGCATGACGCAGCCGGAACAGAACAGAAAGACCTCAAGACCACACTCCCCCTGCCCGAGAACATGGGTATTGTTGTCAGTACCGGATTCGGCCCCTCGCAAACCACTTTTGAATTTCTGGATTCCATAATAGATCACGGAGCAGACTGTGCATCACCGCTGTCCTTTTCCCACTCGGTACATAATATCCCGGCAGCGACCATGAGTATTTTCCTGAACAACCCCAAGCCCAACACCACTATCTGCCAACTGCACGGCCCCTTAATGACCGGGTTGCAGACATCCGCATGCTGGCTGGCAGAAGAAAGAGTCCAGAAGGTGTTGCTTGGCGTCGTGGATGAAAAAACTCCCCTGCTCGAAGATAACTCCCGCCGATTGCTGGACCGTAAAGACCCCCGGTGTAAACATATTCCTGTCGGTGAAGGAGCGTGCTTTTTTCTGCTTAGTGCAGTTGAAAATGGTGCCGAAGCAAAATACGGAACATTGGAAATGGAAAATCTTTCCCCGCAGGAACTGCAGGAAACAGGATTCCCCGGTCCGGTCCTTGCCCCAGCCCGCATACTGCCCAGACTGGAAAACCTTCACCTTAGAGCTACGGCCACGCAACAGACAGACACGCCCTGCGCTGCCGGACCGGAACTTGCCTTTGCCGCAATTCAGGCTATGGACAAAGGAGAAAGCTGCTGCATTGAACAATGCGGAAACAATTTCGGGCTTATCACCGTAAAACCACAAGGCTGATCCATGACTGCAAAGCTGTCACTTACTGCGCAGGACATAGCGGAAATGATCTCGTCAACGCTACTTGCGGAAATGGATTACAGCCGGAAGCTGGAATTTTGCACAGGGCAGTCCCTGGCCGGAGATTTTATACCCCTTAATACGATCTTTCAGGACCCGGAAAGAATTCTTGAACGGATCGGAATGCAGTTCGGTATTGAATCATCACAACTGGCGGGTAAAGACATCAACCTGATGGCGGAACTGATCCTGAATCAAACAGGAGGCAGGCCGTGCCGGGTAACATTTTTCACATCCGGCAGCACCGGCACACCGGTTCCTGCAGCATCGAACTTCACCGACCTTGAACAGGAAATCCATTCTCTTGCAAGTATCTTCCCGGATCGCAGGCGGGTGGTCAGCTTTGTGCCCCGGCACCATATTTACGGATTCCTGTTTTCTATCCTGCTCCCCAAAGCACTGGAGGTGCCGAAAGAATACAGCCCTCCCCTGCCCGGCATGGAGCAGATAAAAAAAATGCGCAACGGCGACCTGATCATTGCCTTCCCGCTGCTCTGGAAAAAACTTGAAAATCTGGACGGAGTCTTCCCTGAAAATGTATTCGGGGTGACTTCAACCGGGCCATGTCCGGCAGAAACAATTACTGGCCTGCAGGCACAGGGGCTGGCCCGCATGACAGAAGTCTACGGTTCATCAGAGACAGGCGGAGTTGGATTTCGTCATGACCCGTCGGGCATGTATACCCTGCTGAGCCACTGGAAAAAAACAGGGGACTCCACCATCGAACGGACTTCGGCAACGGGAGACAAACAACAGCATGTCCTGCAGGATCATCTCGAATGGCAGGGAGCCCGGTTCCGACCGCTTAAACGGGCCGACAAAGCCGTACAGGTTGGGGGGATAAACGTTTATCCGGCACGGGTGGAAAATTTCTTCAGAGAATTACCTCAGGTCAGGGATTGTTGCGTAAGGCTCATGAGGGCAGATGAAGGGGAAAGATTAAAGATTTTTATAGTTCCGGCCTCTGAGAAAGAAAACGCAGCCCTTGAAAAAGAGCTGCGTAATCTGGCGATTGATAAACTTTCCCATCACGAAAAACCCGGAAAATATGATTTCGGACCAAGCCTGCCCGTGTCAAATATTGGTAAGCTCAGCGACTGGTAAAATCAGACTGAACAAATCAGCCCCTTGGATAAATTATCCAGTTGCGGCAGGAACGGCGAACTACTGATTTCATAATTCGCAAAATCCACATAAGACGGCTCCGCGTCAGGGGTTACACTTATTTCAACCCCCTGCTTATCGAAAAGGATGCGCATGGGCACCATCTCCCGCTCACTTTCGGAACATAGGGATTCCCGGCATTCGGGGACGAATACGAACTCCTTACCCGAATAATGGCGAGCGGTAATCATACTCAAGGTAGTGCTCACGGCTGCAACCTGTCCCTGATCATCAAAGACAAGTGAATTGGAATCACCGTTGATGCCCACGGCATCGGAATCATAAGCCGTTATTCTGCCTACGGGCGTATCCAGCGGAGTCGGCTCGGCAGGCTCAAGGGAACGGAGATAACCATCCCGGCTGAAGCTGGCTCCGATGCGGGCCTTGATCACTCCAGCCGGAGTTTGAACACTTAAAGTTTCATCCGGCCAGAGAGTCATGGAACGCAATGTTCCATCCTCATAAAAACAAAGACTGATAACTTTTGCGGTCAGCGGACCTGCCGGAGAATCAAAGGTCAGCGGATCTGCCAACTTCCCTTCATCTTCCTGACTCCAATACCCGGAAAGTTTCCCGTTGAGCGGGAAAACACGTTTCAGCTTTCCTGATTCATGAAAAGTGACCATTTCAGCTTCAATTATTCCCGCCGGAGTATATACCGGAGTACGCTCCTCCAGCGGCAAGGATTTTACATTGCCGTTGCCATAGGTCTGCACTGGCTGCAGAGTCTTGCGGCGTAAATCATCAGTGGAATGCTGGGCCACAAGTTCTCCGGCCTCAGTGGTATAGACACGTCTCATGGTATTCACGAGTAGACCTCCTCATCATTGAGCTTGATAAATTCACTGCGGGTCAAAGGCCGTTCAAGGCGCAGTGAAAGCTGGCGCACGGCTTCGGTAAGGGTGGAAAGAGAGTCGGTTCCGCAATCAATGCCGTATTCATCAAGGGCATTTCGAACTGCGGCCCGTCCGCTTTTGCCGCCTACGGCCAGCTTGCGGGCAGTACCAACGGACTCGGGATCATAAGGTTCAAACAGCTCCGGAGATTTGCTCAGAGCATGGGTGTGCAATCCTGATTCGCAGGCAAAAATGTCGGTGCCGACAACTGCCTTGGTTCGCGGGATAGCAACCTTAGCCGCCTTCCCTACCAGCATGCAGGCTTCTTTCAATACTGCAGTGGAATACCGGGAACTGCCCTCGCGCAGGGTCAGCCTTGCCACCAGTTCTTCTGTGGCGGCAATGCCGGACCGCTCGCCGATACCGATTACGGAACAATCTGCGTAATCGGCCCCGGCTTCAAGGGCGGTGAAAGAGTTGGCCGTAGCCATGCCGAAATCATCGTGGCAGTGTACGGCAATATCAATATTAACCTTGTCTTTAAATCTATTGACCAGTTTTTCCATGGCAAGGGGAGTCAGTTGCCCCAGCGAATCCGCAAGCCGGACCCTTGAGGCTCCACAGACCTCGGCATGCAAAGCCATACTCAGGGAAAAATTTCCGTCAGCACGGGAAATATCCTCAAGCCCGACTGAGATATACTCGAATCCGCAATTCTTGGCAGTCCGCACAGCTGCTGCCAGCTTACGCAGTATGGCCTGACGGTCAGACCTTAATCTTTTCTCAATATGCAGGTCTGAAACAGGGACTCCGATATTAATACGCTTCAGTCCCAGTTTGCCTGCAGTCTCAATATCTTTTTCTCTACAGGGCGACCAGACACTGAAGGCTGTCTTTCCCTCAAGCGACTTTGCATATGCTGCGAACAGATCAAGATCTTCTTGTCCTACCCAACCCAGCTCTATCTCATCCACGCCCATGGCGACGAGAGAGGATGCGATGCGCTTGCGGGTTTCCAGATTGAAATAAGCCCCGAACAACTGTGCGCCTTCACGCAGGGTGGTATCGATCAACATAGTTAATGCTCCAAATGGATTTAATAAGTTCAAAATCCATAAAGCATTATTGATGCCAAAACTCACCGTCCGCCTATCTACCTTAATTTATATAAAATACTCTTCTATCTGCCCTTCCTGCACAACCTGCAAAAATGTAATTTCCTACAATTTTGTACTCGTAAATCGAAGTAATCTACATTTTTAGTAGTTTCTTAAATTTCACATTATTTACGATTTTGTCCTATTATATCAACTACTTATCTAATGAATTCAAGTTTGGCACGCGGTTTGCCTTATGTGAATCAGCATCAACGAAAACAAATCCAAAACCATATGGAGGAGAAAATGAGAAAGGTAGCAATTTACGGAAAAGGCGGAATCGGCAAATCCACAACCACCCAGAACACAGTAGCAGGTCTTGCAACAATGGGCCGCAAAGTTATGGTTGTCGGATGTGACCCCAAGGCAGACTCAACCCGTCTGCTGCTCGGTGGCCTGGCTCAGAAATCAGTTCTCGATACCCTTCGTGAAGAAGGTGAAGACGTTGAACTTGAGGATATCCGCAAGCCCGGTTTCGGTGAATCATGGTGTGTTGAGTCCGGCGGTCCCGAGCCCGGTGTCGGCTGCGCAGGACGCGGTATCATCACTTCCATCAACATGCTTGAAAACCTCGGCGCTTATGAAGAATCCGAAGGCCTTGATTACGCCTTCTACGACGTACTCGGTGACGTTGTTTGCGGTGGATTCGCAATGCCTATCCGCGACGGTAAAGCAGAAGAAATCTACATCGTCTGTTCCGGTGAAATGATGGCGATGTATGCAGCTAACAACATCTGCAAAGGTATCATGAAATACGCGGAATCCGGTGGAGTACGCCTCGGTGGACTGATCTGCAACTCCCGTAATGTTGATAACGAAAAAGAAATGATCGAAGAACTGGCCAAGAAAATCGGCACCCAGATGATCTACTTCGTACCCCGCGACAACGACGTACAGCGTGCTGAAATCAACCGTAAAACCGTTATTGAATGGAACGACAGCGTACCGCAGGCTGCCGCATACATGGGCCTTGCAAAAGCCATCGACGAAAACGAAATGTTCGTTGTTCCCAAACCCCTTGAAATCGAAGAACTGGAACAGCTGCTCCTCGATTACGGCCTGATGGAAGTTTAATACTACTTTCCACACCTCCTTAAAAAGCGGCGAGACCCGACATAAGCACCAAGGTTCTTAAGACCTTTTAAAAAAAGGTCTTAAGCCGCCGGAGGAAAACCCATCTATTCTAAATGCGCGCAGCGCAACAAATTCCACAGCAGAGCAAGGAGACAAACAAATGATGATCATGGTGAGAGCAATCGTAAGACCGGAAAAAGCGGATGATGTACTGGCCGCACTCATGGACAACGGCTACCCCGCTGTAACCAAATACTCCGTAGCCGGCCGCGGTAAACAGCGCGGCATCAAAATCGGCGAAGTAACCTACGACGAAATCCCCAAAACCATGCTCATGAGCGTGGTCAAAGCTGAAGACAAGGACTTCGTAATCAACACCATTATGGACGCAGCCCGCTCCGGCTCCAAGGGTGCTTTCGGTGACGGTAAGATCTTCGTAACCGATGTTGAAGACGTCTACACCATCAGCTCCGGTATCAATGAAGCGGCTCCGGTTGAGGAGGCTTAGCATGAAGGAAATCATCGCAGTTGTGCGGATGGATATGATGAACCGCACCAAAAAAGCCCTCACCGAAGCAGGCATCGATGCTTTCTTCGCCCACGAGGCCCAGGGACGCGGAAAAGGTTTCGTCAACCCGGCAGTTCTTGAAGGGGTTGAATCCGGATACGAAGAAGCCGCAGCCGTCCTCGGCGAAAAAGGTAAACTCTATCCCAAACGTGTCCTTACCGCAGTTGTTCCTGAGGAATCAGTGGACGAAGTAATAGCTGAAATTATCAAGGTCAACAAATCCGGCAAACCCGGAGACGGCAAAATATTCGTCTGCCCCGTTGGCGATGCAGTCAGAGTCAGAACCGGAGAAACAGGCGCGAAGTCCATCGCCTAACCACTCAAGGAGACAGAAATCATGAGTAAGACAAAAGTGGTGCAGTGGGACCCGGCGGACATCAAGGAAGAACTTCTGAAGAAGTATCCGCCCAAAGTAGCCCGCAAGCGCGCCAAACAGATAATGATCAATGAAGCGACTGAAAGCGAAACACCGCCCGAAATAGTCGCCAACGTAAGAACCATTCCCGGTATCATCACCATGCGCGGCTGCACATACGCAGGCTGTAAGGGCGTTATCATGGGCCCCACCCGCGACATCGTGAACATTACCCACGGCCCGATCGGCTGCGGATTCTATTCCTGGCTGACCCGCCGTAACCAGACCTCTGCCGGTCCGGACGGTGAAAACTACATGACCTACTGCTTCTCCACGGACATGCAGGATCAGGACATCATCTTCGGCGGTGAAAAAAAGCTCGAAGCAGCCATTCAGGAAGCATATGACCTCTTTCACCCCAAAGGCATCTGCGTCTTCTCCACCTGTCCTGTTGGACTGATCGGTGACGATGTGCATGCCGTGGCAAGAAAAATGAAAGCAAAATTCGGAGACTGCAACGTCTTTGCCTTCTCCTGTGAAGGTTACAAGGGTGTTTCCCAGTCTGCCGGTCACCATATCGCCAACAACCAGGTCTTCACCCATCTTGTGGGCGAAAACAAAGAACCTCGCACTGAGGAATACAAAATCAACCTGCTCGGTGAATATAACATCGGCGGTGACGGTTTTGAGATTGACCGTATCTTAAAGAAATGCGGCATCACCAACCTCGCAACCTTTTCCGGCAACTCGACTTATGACCAGTTTGCTTCTGCGCAGCATGCAGACCTTAGCTGTGTAATGTGTCACCGCTCCATCAACTACGTAGCTGACATGCTGGAAACCAAATACGGTATCCCCTGGATCAAGGTAAACTTCATCGGCGCGGAATCAACTGCCAAGTCCCTGCGTAAAATCGGTGAATACTTCGGTGACAAAAAACTTATCGACAAAATCGAAGCAGTAATCGCCGAGGAAATGCCGGAAGTAAAAGCCACTGCTGAAGATGTACGTTCCCGTACTGAAGGCAAGACCGCAATGCTCTTCGTTGGTGGCTCCCGAGCACACCACTATCAGGACCTGTTTAATGAAATGGGCATGAAGACCCTTTCCGCAGGTTACGAATTCGGTCACCGCGATGACTACGAAGGTCGCCGCGTAATCCCGGACATCAAAGTGGACGCTGACTCCCGTAACATTGAAGAAATCGAAGTTGAAGCAGATCCAGAACTCTACAAACCGCGCAAAACTGACGGTGAATTGAAAGCACTCGAAGATGCCGGTTATGAATTCAAGCACTATGAAGGTCTCAACCCTGACATGGACAAAGGCACCATCATTATTGACGACCTGAACCAGTACGAAGCTGAGAAGCTGGTGGAAATACTCAAGCCTGATCTTTTCTGTGCAGGTATCAAGGAAAAATTCTCCATCCAGAAGCTGGGTGTACCCTTGAAACAGCTGCACAGCTACGATTCCGGCGGTCCCTACGCAGGATTCAAGGGCGCGATCAACTTCTATAAAGAAATCGACCGCCTCGTGGGCAGTAAAGTCTGGAGCTACATGAAGGCCCCTTGGCAGGAAAACCCGGAACTCACAGCTACTTTCGTGTGGGAATAAGGAGATTTAGATATGTTACTCAGACACACACCCACAGAAATAAGTGATCGCAAGACACTGGTCATCAACCCGGCTAAGACCTGCCAGCCCATCGGCGCGATGTATGCTGCGCTGGGCATCAAAGGCTGCCTGCCCCACTCTCACGGTTCTCAGGGGTGTTGCGCCTATCACAGATCCATGCTGACCAGACACTATAAAGAGCCTATTTCCGCAGCAACCAGCTCCTTTACTGAAGGTGCATCGGTTTTCGGCGGTCAGGCTAACATGCTGCAGGCCATCAACAACATCTTCACGGTTTATGAACCCGAAGTAATCGCCATTCATACAACCTGCCTTTCTGAAACCATTGGTGACGACCTGAACCAGATCATCACCAAGGCCACCAAGGACGGCAAGATTCCTGAAGGAAAAACTGTATTCGGCGCCCCGACCCCTAGTTACGTAGGTTCGCACGTCACCGGTTTCTCCAACATGGTTAAAGCCATGGCCCAGTTGGCTGAGCCTACTACTGAAAAGAACGGCAAAGTCAACATCATCCCCGGCTGGGTGGAACCCTGCGACATGGAAGAGATCAAGCGTATCTGCTCCATGATCGGCGTGAATATCACCATGTTCCCGGATACCTCCGGCGTTCTAAACGGTCCCCTGAACGGTGAATACAAAATGTTCCCCGACGGCGGCGTAACAATCAAAGAACTCAAGGAAGCCGGACAGGCTACCGGGACCATCGCTCTTGGTGAATGGTGTTCCGCAGACGGAGCCCGCTGGCTTGATTCCAAGCACAAAGTGCCCTGCACAGTACTGGACATGCCCTTCGGCCTGAAAGCAACTGACCGCTTCATTGACGTACTGCGCACCGTAGCCGGAGCTTCCATCCCCGAATCCGTTTCCTACGAGCGCGGACAGCTGGTGGATATGATCTCCGACATGCATCAGTACTTTTACGGCAAAAAGGTCGCCATCTTCGGTGATCCTGACCAGCTCATCTCCATGGTGGAATTCCTCCGTTCCATCGATATGTGCCCGGTCTACGTAGTCACCGGTACTCCCGGCAAGAAGTTCGAAAAACGGATCAAGGAACTTACCGCAGGACATGCCTTACGAAGTCAAGGTCAAAGCCAAAGGCGATATGTTCCTCATGCATCAGTGGATCAAGAACGAGCCTGTGGACCTGCTCATGGGTAACTCCTACGGCAAGTACATTGCCCGCGATGAAGACATCCCGTTCCTGCGCTGGGGCTTCCCCATCACAGACCGTCAGGGACACCAGTACTTCCCCACCGTGGGTTACAAGGGCGGCCTGAGGTTGCTCGAAAAGATTCTCGGTCTGCTGCTTGACCGCAAAGACCGCGATGCCCCCGAAGAAAAATTTGAACTTGTCCTTTAATACAGACCTTACCCCCTGCGGCAGATCATCTGCCGCAGGGGAGATACGGAGCAAACAATGACCACTTCCATCTCACATCCCTGTTTCGGCCCCACCGCCCGTGCGTCTGTCGGTAGAGTCCATTTACCGGTTGCTCCGAAAACTTATGCCCGCACCCGTTTCGCACCTGCAACCAAACTCCCTGCAGCCATGATGCCCGAAGACGCCGTTGCCTTGCTTGATGAACTGATAGCTTCAGGAAAAAAGATCAAGGTGGTCGGCATTACCGGTCCCGGTGACCCTCTGGCTGACTTTGATGCCACTTACCGGACTCTGAAAATGGTCAGGGAGAAATATCCGCGCATGACCCTCTGTCTGACTACGCTGGGTTTAGGCGGAGAAAAATACGCAGCAAAGCTCGCTGAGCTCAAAATTTCCCACATCACAGTACTGGTGGATGCGGTTGATTCAGCTACCGCCGAAAACATATATGCCTGGATTCGCCCGTCCACCAAAAACATCCCCCTGACCGAGGCCTGCAAACTGCTCATTGAAAAACAGTCCGCATCAATTAAAGCCTTCAAGGGAGCAGGGCTGACCGTCAAGGTCAACACTACCATTTATCATGAAAACGTAGCCCAGATAGAAAACATAGCCCTGACAATAAAAGAGCTCGGAGCCGACATATTGGGGTTGCCTTTTTTCATACCTGAAAAAGACAGCGAATTTTCAACCGTAGAAAACGAGGCTGTGGCGACAGCCCGTGAACTTGCGGCAAAACATATTGAACTCATGGATCCGTGGCCCAGATGCGGGGCGTCCACTGAGCTGAAAGCACCCACATCAAATTCCCTGCCTAAACCGAGTAACCGTCGCCCCAATGTGGCGGTAGCCAGTTCCAGCGGGATGGATATTGACCTGCATCTGGGCCACGCCCGCAGAATACTTATTTACGGTCCGCGCGAAGACGGCCTGGCCTGCCTGCTGGAAGCAAGACAGGCCCCGGAACCGGGCGGCGGAGGATCACGCTGGGAAAAACTGGCTGAGATCCTGGATGACTGTTTCGTGCTGCTCTGCGCCGCAGCCGGGGATAATCCCCAAAAAATTCTGGCCGCCAACGGGATCAGAACCGTGATCTCCGAAGAAAACGTTGAAGGCACAGTGGATGTGCTCTACGGCGGCGGTAAAAAAGGCAAATGCAAAAAATAAACACGAGGAGAAGAATATGGCTACCCCTGAAAGAATGATCATCTGTTGTCAGAGTTTCCGCGCTGCCGGCGCACCGAAAGGCATCTGTCACAAGCAGACCGACGGTTTCCTGCAATACATCGAGGAAGAAATTATCGACCGAGGCATTGACGCTCTGGTCGTGGCTACCAGTTGCCTGAAGCAGTGTGATAACGGACCCATCCTCGTGGTTCAGCCTGAAAACTGGTGGTTTAAGGGTGTAGATTCCGAGGAAGCCATTGATGGAATCCTCGACGGCCTGGAAGACGGCGAGCCCTGTGCAGATTATCTGCTGGACTAATTAACTCATACATCAACATTTCAAGATTCACGCTTCTGGATTTTGAGAACCACATAGAGGGAGCACATGTCGACCACAGTTCATATCCGTAACGCCAACTCCGCTGATCTGATCCCGATGACCGATCTGCTGAAATCACTCTTCTCCATAGAGAAAGACTTTACAGCGGATGGGAGCAGACAGATGCAGGGTTTGAGGATGCTGCTTGGCAACCCCCGTGCTCGCATCCTTGTTGCGGAAGAACAGGGTGAAGTGGTCGGCATGTGCACCGGTCAAATAGTAATCTCAACCGCGGAAGGCGGCCCGTCAATTCTGGTGGAAGACGTCGTTGTCCGCACAGACAGGCAGGGGAAGGGAATCGGATCCATGCTCATGGAAGCTATTCTCGGATTCGCAGAAGAAAACAGAGCAACAAGGCTGCAATTACTTGCAGACTGCGATAACACCCCGGCTCTGAAATTTTACGACAAGATAGGCTGGGATAAAACCAGCATGATCTGCCTTCGTAAGGCAAACGCATAGGAACGGAGCAAAACAATGAATGAATACACTATACTAGACGAACGTAAGGACCAGATTCACCGCACAGGTGAGGGAGCACTGGAAATGGCCTGCAACCGGGAATCCCTTGCCGGTGCAGTCAGCCAGAGAGCCTGTGTTTTCTGCGGTTCAAGGGTTGTCCTCTACCCCATAGCCGATGCCCTGCACCTTGTACACGGACCTATCGGCTGTGCTGTTTACACCTGGGACATACGCGGTGCGCTTTCCAGCGGACCGGAACTGCACCGCCTATCCTTTTCCACCGACCTGCAGGAAACCGACGTGATCTTCGGCGGTGAAAAGAAACTTGAAGCGGCTCTTGATGAACTCATTGACCGCCACAGCCCCAAAGCAGCCTTTGTCTACTCCACCTGCATTGTCGGTATCATCGGTGATGACCTTGAAGCGGTCTGTAAAAAGATGAGCGAGAAAAAAGGTATCCCCGTGCTTCCGGTTCAGTCCGAAGGTTTCAAGGGCAGCAAGCGCGAAGGTTACCTCGCGGCCTGCAAGGCCATGTTTAAGCTGGTAGGTAAAGAAGATGTCTCCGATGTCTCGCCTATTTCAGTAAACATTCTCGGCGACTTCAACCTTGCAGGTGAAATCTGGATTATCCGTGAATATTTCAAAAAGATGGGGGTGGAAGTCGTCGCCAACATCACAGGTGACGGACGTGTGAAGGATATCGGGCGCAGCCACGGCGCGGCCCTTAACCTTGTACAGTGTTCGGGTGCGACATTGGATCTGGCAAAAATGATGAAGGAAGAATACGGCAAGCCCTATATGCGCGTCTCCTACCTCGGCATCGAAGACATGGCCGATTCCCTCTATCAGGTTGCTGATTTCTTCAAGGATGTCGACCCGAACATTGTCAAGCGCACCGAAGCTCTCGTCCGTGATGAACTCTCAAAACTCATGCCCGAACTGGCCCGCATGCGTAAAGATCTCGAAGGCAAGAAAGTCGCCATGTACGTGGGTGGCTCCTTCAAGGCTTTTTCCCTGCTCAAGGCCTTCCGCCATCTGGGTATGAAAGTGGTCATGGTAGGTTCCCAGACAGGAACCGAGGAAGATTACGCTGAACTGGAACGCATTTCCGATCCCGGCACCATTCTTGTGGACGATGCCAACCCGCTGGAGCTCTCCGCATTCATCAAGGAAAAGGATGTGGACATCTTCGTTGGAGGGGTCAAGGAACGCCCCATCGCCTTCAAGATGGGAGTGGGATTCTGCGATCACAACCACGAACGCAAGGAAGCACTGGAAGGATTCGAAGGCATGCTCAACTTTGCCCGCGAAATCCATTCATCAGCCATGAGTCCGGTCTGGAACTTTGTACCGCGCAGAGCGAAGAAAGCAGGAGAATAACCATGACTACCAAGAGTAAAAACTACACATCAACAACTAACGCCTGCAAACTTTGCACTCCCCTCGGCGCATCACTGGCCTTTCGCGGTGTGGAAGGCTCCATCCCATTTTTGCACGGCTCACAGGGCTGCGCAACTTACATGCGCCGCTACATTATCAGCCATTTCCGGGAACCTGTAGATATTGCTTCTTCAGCTCTGGGCGAAAAGCACGCCATCTACGGCGGCGGTCCGAACCTGAAGAAAGGCATCCTCAACGTAATGAAAAAATACGAGCCGAAAGTCGTCGGAGTGGCAACAACTTGTCTGACAGAAACCATCGGCGATGACGTGCCTATGTACCTGAAAGAATTCTTTGATGAATTCGGCGACCTCGACCTGCCCGAAATAGTTCAGGTTTCCACCCCCAGTTACAACGGAACCCATATGGACGGCTGGCACGGCGCAGTGCGTTCCATGGTTGAGCAGCTCTGTACTGAAAAGGCTGAAAATGACGGACACGTAAACATCCTGCCGAACATGGTTTCCTGCGAAGATGTTCGCCACCTCTTTGATATTTGTAAAGATTTCGGTCTTAAGGCGACCATCCTGCCTGACATTTCGGAAACACTTGATGGCCCGGCATTGGAAGATTATATGAAAATTCCCGTTGGCGGGACTCCGGTTGAAGACATAAAAAAAATGTCCGGTGCATCGGCAACCATCGAACTGGGACGCTGTGTACCCGCAAAAAGCGGCGGAGCCAGCCTTGAAGAAAGGTTCGGAGTAACCAATCACCGCATCGGCCTGCCCATGGGTTTGCGCGAATCGGATAATTTTTTTGAAACCCTTGAATCTATTTCAGGCACAGACATGCCCGCCCGCTATGAACGCGAAAGAGGCAGGCTGATTGATGCCTACGTTGACGGACACAAGTACGTGTTCGGTAAACGGGCTGTCGTTTACGGCGAAGAAGACCTTGTTACCGGACTTTGCGCTTTTCTGGCTGAAATCGGCGTTGATGTCATCCTTGCCGGAAGCGGTGCAAAGAAAAAAGGCATGGCCGAAGCTGTGACCGCCGTAACAGAAGGTGTAGGCCGAACCATCCCCGAAATACATGAAGGTGTGGACTTTCATGACATTGCCGAAAGGGCTGAAGACCTGAAACCGGATATGCTCATCGGTCATTCCAAAGGATACCGCTATGCCAAAGCATGGAACGTCCCGTTGATCCGTGTCGGTTTCCCGGTCCATGACCGCTTCGGCGGACAGCGTATCCCCACCCTCGGCTACAGGGAACGCAGCATCTCTTCGACCGAGTAGTCAATGCCATGCTTCAGAAAAAGCAGGCAGATAACCCGGTCGGCTACGGCTACATGTAAATAATTATCTTAAAATATATATACTCTATTGGGAGAATTACCATGCAGAAGGATACAACCAAACACCCGTGTTTTAACAAAGAAACCGCAGGCTCCTGTGGACGTGTACATCTCCCGGTAGCCCCCAAGTGCAACATTCAGTGCAACTACTGCAACCGCAAATATGACTGTGTAAACGAATCCCGTCCCGGCGTGACCAGCTCAGTGCTCAAACCTTTTCAGGCTGCAGAATACATGGACGCTGTGCTTGAAAAAGAACCGCGCATCACTGTTGCCGGTATTGCCGGACCCGGCGATCCTTTCGCCAACCCGGAAGAAACCCTGGAAACCATGCGGATGCTCAATAAAAAACACCCGCATTTGATTTTTTGCCTGTCCTCAAACGGCATGGGCATATTGCCTTATCTGGACGAGCTGAAAGAAATCGGTGTTTCGCATGTGACTATTACCATCAGCGCAGTTGACCCGGCTATCGGAGCCAAGATTTATTCATGGGTCAAGGACGGCAAAGTAGTCTATCGCGGAGAAAAGGGCGCAAAGGTTCTTCTTGAGCGCCAGCTCGCAGCAATCAAAGGCCTGAAAGAACGCGGCATCACCGTGAAGGTCAATTCCATTGTCATTCCCGGAATTAATGACCATCACATCCCCGAAGTTTCAAAGGTCTGTGCGAAACTTGGCGCTGACATCCAGAATATGATCCCGCTGAAGCCCACTGAAAATACTAAATTCGCTGAACTGCCCGAACCGGGCCATGACATCATCGGTCCCCTGCGCAAAGAAGCGGGCAAAGTCATTGAACAGATGACCCATTGCCGCCGCTGTCGCGCCGATGCTGTCGGTCTGCTGGGTGATGACAAATCCATAGCTCTGTGCGGAACCCTGAAATCATGCTCTGAATTGAAACCCATTGATGTAAAAGGTCCGCGCCCGTACGTGGCCGTTGCATCTCGCGAAGGGATGCTGATTAATCAGCATCTCGGCGAAGCTCAGGAATTTCATATCTGGGCTGAAGACGGAAAAGACGGTTTTAAACTGGTAGAAAAACGCCCCGCACCCAAAGCAGGATGCGGCCCGCAGCGCTGGGCCGACCTTGCGGCAACACTCTGCGACTGCCGCGCAGTGCTTGCGGCGGCAATGGGTGAAACACCGCAGGAAAAACTGGCTGAAAACGGCATCGAACCACATGTTGTAGGTGGATTTATAGAAGACGCCCTGCAGACGGTTTATAGTGGTGGGAATATGAATATTCATAAAGGACGACGCGGTTCAATCGCTGATGCATGCTGCACCGGAACAGGAACAAAGTGTGGCTAAAATCTAATTATAATAATAATTTATAGAAATGCTCCGTTTCTATAAATTATGCTGCGAAGCCCCCGGCAAAGTTGCTCTTGCCGGGGGCTTCACCTTTGGTGAACCGGCAAAGATGAATTATCATCCCTGCTGCCCTGTCTAGCATTCTTTTGCAAAAACGATTACATTTACATAAACATTGATCGGAGCACAAAATGAGAACATTGACCCAAAACATACTGTCGGCCTTATTTATCACACTTATCATCATATCATCCGCTAATGCCGATGACGTTGCCAAGGGAATTAACTGTCCCCCCGGCTGGAGCGACAACCAAGCCGCGCGCGGTGACAACCGCGTTAAACAGTGTATCTCCCCCTCGCTGGAATCCAGTGTGGAACTATATGTTACTCCCGGCAGGAAGATTCCTCTGGACAAGCTGCTGGAAAACTGGATCACCGCCCTGCGGCAGCAGGGATTCCCGCTTGATAAAAAAGTAGCTGAAAATAAAGGAAATGTTTCAGGTGCTCCGGCTGTTTTCCGCGAATACAAGGGAAAAACAAACGGCAAAACAGTTGAATCCCTTCTGGCGGCCAGCCGACATAACGGGATCAATTACATCTTCCAAGGCAGCTATCCCGACAATGACCGCGAAGCCGAACAGCTGGTAAGACACTCTCTCAACACATGGAACTTTCCCGAAGGCAACTCCAAAGAGGACACACCATACGACTCCCCGAAAAACGAAGGAACCAGCGGCAGCTTTAAAGATATTGGCAGCTGCTGGGCATGGGGATTATGGAAAGCCCCTTCAGGAGCATCTGTAGTCATTCTGCCTGACGGAAGAGCTATCTTCGACGGCAGCACCCTGAGACACTGGCGTCCCACGGATAAAAAAGACACGATCATAATGGAAATTCCCGGGAAATGGGGTGGCGGGAGCGCCATGTGGACCCATCCCGAGGGACGCTACGACGTGGTGATTCAGGAAGAATTCCCCGAAGCCCGGCAGATTCTTTTCCGCGAATCATGGGAATACAGCTTTAAAGGTAAGACGTTCAAGGCCTGCCACCATTAACAGTGGCTACGCAGCTAAATGACAAAAAAGGGCTTTCCACTTCAGGTGGAAAGCCCTTTTTTGTCAGCCGCAACCCCGATGGTCACGACAATAGCCAGTCAGGAAATTTTTAGCTTTTTTTCATACGCCGCAGCCGGGCCCGGCCTTCGGCAATCATTGACTCAAGGCCGTACCGTTTAACTCTGTAGCCCATCTGCCTAGCGGAAAGGCCAAGGGTTTCTGCGGCCTTGTACTGAATCCAGCCACTGCGCTCCAAGGCGGCAACCACCTCATTCCGCTCTACTTCCTTAAGCGAGGTGCAATGGGGAAGCGCATCATTTGCTGCAGGGGAAGAGGATTCGCTTCCGGAATTACCGGGAACCCCACGCTGTCCCGGTGCGAGGTATGATTTAAGGAACTCAAGGGTGATATATTCGGAGTCAGACATAATCACCAAGCGTTCCAGCAGGTTCTGCATCTCACGCACATTGCCCGGCCAATCATAAATCATGAGAGAATCAAGGGCTGCCGGAGTAAAAAACATCTTGCGCCCGTAATCATCGGCCATTTTCTGGATAAAGTAATTCAAAAGCCCGGTAATATCCTCTTTGCGCTCTCTGAGCGGAGGCACGGTGATGGGGAAAATATTCAAACGGTAATAGAGATCCAGACGAAACTCATTACGTTCCACCAGTACTCCAAGATCCCGGTTGGTAGCCGCAAGGATGCGCACATCAATATTTCGCGTCTTGTTTGACCCTATCCTTTCCAGCTCTTTCTCCTGCAGGACACGCAAAAGCTTGGCCTGCAGGTTCATGGGGAACTCCCCGATCTCATCAAGAAATATTGTACCGCCGTCAGCTTCTTCAAAACGTCCCGGTCTGGTGGATGCAGCCCCGGTAAATGATCCTTTTTCATGTCCGAAGAGTTCTGATTCCAACAGATTTTCCGGGATAGAGGCACAGTTTACCTTGATAAAAGGATGCTTGCTGCGGTCAGACAGCTCGTGGATGATCTTGGCCATGAGTGTTTTACCGACACCGGATTCACCAAGCAGCAGAACTGTGGCCTTGGTTGGAGCCACTTTCTCCAACTGCCGCTGAACTTCGACCATGGCCGAGCTATGCCCGACAATATATAGCCCCTTGGACTTTTTAGAAATCTGGTACTTGAGAGAAGTATTTTCGCGCTTGAGGGCAGCTTCGCGCTCAAGGATTTTTTCATTAAGGCTTATGAACTGGCCGATAAGGGTGGCTACGATTTTCAAAAAATCGATATCTTCTTCCGCTGCAATTTCATCACCGAAAATACGGTCAACATTCAAAACACCGATCGGCTCGCTGTGGAGGATAATCGGCACTCCTATGAATCCGGTCTTGGCACGCTCGATCTTGCGGGCCCCGGTTTTGTCTAGAAATAGAGGTTCCTTGGTGATGTCCGGCACAGAGTAGGGTTCCCCGGTCTGGAAAATACGCCCGGTAACCCCTTCATCAAGACGATAGACCCCCCTCTGCTTCTCCTCAAGAGAAAGACCGTAGGAGGCATTGATGGAAAGCTGTCTTGTTTCGGGGTCATAAAGAGTCACTGTCGCCCGCTTCATGCTCAGGTTCTCCGAAAGGATACTGAGCACTCCGTCAAGGGCGGACTCCAAATCAATCGCCTGCTCAATGGCCTGACATATAGCGAGTAACGCCGAAAGCTTAAGTCCATGCAGTGAAGGATACATATTTGCAGCTTAGCAAGGGAAGTGCCACTTTCTAATTTGAAAATAAAACCTTTAATTTTAGTAAGTTAAAAAAAATACAATTTTGAAGTTATTGACATTTATGTAAATTACCCCACTGCAATGAACATTAATGGAAAAGTTGGCTCTGATTCTCAGGACATGATATACATTAAATAGTGAAAACCATTTCCTATAAAAATGGAGGAGCTATGCACGGTTGGGCAGGATGGATTCTACGGATTGATCTGGGCAGCGGAAAAATCAGCAGGAACGCGCTTGATCACTCAATCGCAAAGCAATTCATCGGCGGAAGGGGATTAAATTCACTGGTCCTTTTCAACGAAGTCAAACCGCACATTGATCCCCTCGGAGCTGAAAATGTATACTGCCTGAGCGCCGGTCCCCTTTCCGGGACTCCCCTTGGATTAACCAGCCGAGTGGAGGTCAGCACCCTTTCCCCGTATTCCGGTATTCTGGGAGACGGCAACGCAGGAGGATCGCTGGCTTTTATGATGAAACGGGCCGGACTGGACCAGATTATCATCAACGGACAAGCCGGACGCCCCTGCTATCTGCTGATTGAAGATGATCGGGTGGAATTGATTGATGCCGGAGACCTCTGGGGACTTTCTGTCTGGGAAACCACGGATAAACTGCGTGAAAAGCACGGCAGATCAGCCAGTGTGGCCTGCATTGGTCAGGCCGGGGAAAATCTGGTCAGGGTAGCGACCACCATGGTTGATAAGTATGCTTCCGCAGCACGCGGCTCAGGTGCGGTGCTAGGCTCCAAAAGGCTCAAAGCCATTGTGATTAAAGGCAGCCAACGGATTTCACTGGCTGCTCCCGAAGCTTTTAAAAAACTGGCCGACGAAGATCGTGAATTCTTCCGCAACTCGGAGTTCCAGAGCGAAGTGGTCGGACAGTACGGCACGCACATAGGCATGATGATGTGGGAGCCGGGTTTCCGCAATTATGAAAAATACTGGAACGGCAACGAAGTACCGGACAAGCTGCGCCCTGAAGCATGGAAAGACTTTTCACTGGGCAGACACGGTTGCCACGGCTGCCATGTCCGCTGCAAGGATTACTACCGTATCCCCTCCGGAGACCGGGCCGGTGAGACAGGCAAGGCCATGGAATACGAATGCATATTCTGCCTCGGCACCAATTGCGGGATAATAGATCCGGTGGCGATCATGGAGATGGAAAACATCTGCGACACCTACGGCATGGATGTGCTGGCCCTGGGTAACACCATCGCCATGCTCAAGGATTTATACAGCCGGGGATTGCTGGATAAAAAACTGGCTGACGGCCTTGATCTCAGTTGGGAAAACCACATCGACCAGATTGAACTGCTGCACCGCACTGCACTGCGGCAAGGGCTGGGCAATCTCGTAGCAGAAGGTATGTACACCCTTGCCAAGCGGCTGGGGGGACAGGCCATGGATTATTGCTACCATGTTAAAGGCCTTTCACGCGGCCCCTACCCCAGCGGGGTTTTCTCGCTGGCTCACGCCACCTCCACCCGAGGTGCCGACCATTTACGCGGGCGTTCATGGGCTTTCAGCCAGCCGGACCCGGACATGTTTCCCATACTGAAGGAACAGGGGATGCTTCTGGAAAATGTTGATGATGACCCGGCCCCGGCAGTCATTACAGGAGAACGCATTACCACCCTGACCGACTGCATAGGACGCTGCAAGGGGGCGGTGAACAACTGGATAAGCGCCATGCCGCTGGTCTGGAAAAAGCCTGTATTTGAAGGTCTGGCGGAACTGCTCACTGCGGCAACAGGAATCGGGTACAATGCCGGGACTCTGGAACAGGCGGCGGACCGGGTATATGCGCTGGAACACGCTTTCAACATTCATCAGGGTACCTCCCGCCGGGATGACCGCATGCCCCAGAAGCCGGAAATCCGCGATACCGAAAAAGGAAAGGCCGACCTGCGCAAACACGAAGAGCATTTAAGCCGCTATTACCAGCTGCGCGGCTATGATCTGCAGGGACGTCCCAGCCCTGAAAGACTCAAGGAACTGGGGCTGGAATTTGTGGACCGGGTTCTAAACGAAAATCCGGCCAACAGGCAATGGGACGGGCCGCCCATGTGGGAACTTGAAGACTATCCCCACGGGGGCAAGCGCAGCTAAGATTCTACCCACAACCCGGTAAAATCAAACTTATCCACATCCACCAATCCCCGGTCTGTAAGTTTCAGGCTGGGGATTACAGGAAGGGCCAGAAATGAAATCAGCATAAAGGGATTGTAAGAACATCCCAACTGCTGTGTAGCCCGGTTAAGCTCCTGCACTCCTTCGACCATTTCATCAAGCCCTTTGTCACTCATAAGTCCGGCCACAGGCAGGGGCAATGCAGCCAGCACATTTCCGTCCCTGACAACCGCAAAACCGCCACCCATGCGTACTGTCTCCCGAGCGGCAAGCACCATATCCCTATCATTCATTCCTGCAACAATCAGGTTATGGGAATCGTGGGCCACGGTCCCTGCAATCGCCCCTAGGGAAAGCCCCAATCCGCGCACAAATCCCGTAGCACAATGACCTGTAGCCCGGTGGCGCTCGATGACTGTAAGTTTGCAGATGTCACG
This sequence comes from uncultured Acidaminobacter sp., assembly GCA_963676345.2. GTDB lineage: Bacteria > Bacillota > Clostridia > Peptostreptococcales > Acidaminobacteraceae. The sequence continues at coordinate 27,615 of CAXXTS010000005.1, read as the reverse complement.
GGCTGGGTCGGCAACCGGAATTCCGTCTTCAAGCGAAGGCTCCAACTCCAGATTATCAGTCAGCAACTGGCCGCGAGCAGTGCCGATAACCCTGATCTTGCCGCTGCCCTTTTCCGGTACGAACATGTTCGCATCAATTTCGGAACCCACATGCATAGAACTGCGGGAGGGCAGGCCGTTACCTGATTCAAAACTATGTTCATCCAGAGTCAGTCCGTTCAGGAAAACTTCATGGATGGCAAAGTCCTTGAGATCATCCACCAGAAAACAATTGGCCCGGTATCCAGGTCCTATTGCCCCGTAACCGCTCAAACCGAAATAGCGGGCCGGATTTATGGAAACCATCTGCACCGCCCTGAGCGGATCCAGCCCAAGGGCCACGGCCCGGCGCAGACCGTAGTCAAGATGTCCGTTCTCACGCAGGTCCAGCACATTGCGATCGTCGGTAACTATGGAAATGTTATGTCCGTTGAACTCGTTTACCACCCCGAGCAAATCTTCCATATTCCGCTCAAGAGAGCCTTCACGCATCATCAGATGCATTCCCGCACGCAACTTTTCCCTCGCCTCTGAAACATTGGAGCATTCATGGTCACTACGCGGTCCGGCCAGCACATAGGCATTCAGATCAAGCCCGGAAAGCAACGGGGCATGTCCGTCAATTACACGTCCTTTAGCTGCCGCAAGCTTTGAAAGCACCTCCGGGTCATTAAAAAGGACTCCAGGGAAATTCATCATTTCGGCCAACCCTAGCATCCTGTCCGGGTAAAGCCGCATGAAAGTCTCCACGTCCACAGCGCTGAGCCGGGCACCGGAATCCTCCAGAGCGGTAGCGGGCACACAGGAAGGAAACATAAAAAATATGGCGACAGGGAGGTCACGAGAACTCTTGAGCATATACTCCACACCGGCACGGCCCAGTACATTGGCTATTTCATGCGGATCACAGACCACGGCAGCAGTTCCATGAGCAGCCACGGCCTGCGCAAATCGCGGCGGGGTCAGAAGGGTCGATTCTATATGGATATGCCCTTCCACCAACCCCGGCAGCAGGAAACGGCCCCCGCCATCATATTCCCGTTCAGCATCATAAGCACCAAATCCGAGAAAAACGCCTTCCGCGATCCCTACGTCAGCCTCGTGAATCTCCCCGCTAAGCACATTGACCACCCGGCAGTTGCGGATAACCAAATCAGCGCGGCCAGTACCACGGGCCAAATCAATCATTCGGGAAAGCTGCATACCCCCTCCGATGTAAAAACAGTGCAAAAAATCACTTCGCCCTGATTTTAACACCTTTCATCCAAGTATGACAACCTTGCCTAAAAAAGATCTATGCTCACGGTAAGCAGTGACAATACATTTCCCCATGCACTTATTGACAAGATAAGTCTCTTAAGGCAATATTTTCGAAAACGTTTGCGGTTACGTTTGCAGAAACCGGAGAAAAGAAAATACAGGGAACAGTAATGAATAAAGAATTTCAGGACTATCCGCATAAAAGGTACAATCCCCTGACCGGAGAATGGGTGCTTGTTTCGCCGCACCGCACCAAACGCCCATGGCAGGGCAAGCAGGAAAAACCTGCACCCAACACCCTGCCTGCATACGATGACAAGTGTTACCTCTGCCCCGGAAACACCCGCAATCAAGGCGCAGCCAACCCTGAATATCAAGATGTTTTTGTTTTTGATAACGACTTTCCGGCCCTGCTCAATGAATCAGTGGACGATTTCAACGATAACGACGGCCTTTTCAGAATCGATCCGGAAAGCGGCACCTGCCGGGTGGTCTGCTTTTCCCCCCGCCATGACCTGACCATTTCACGCATGAAGCCCGAAGCGGTTCGCAAAGTAATAGACACATGGTGTGCCCAGTATGAAGAACTGGGTACGCGTGAAGACATTGGATATGTGCAGATTTTTGAAAACCGGGGCGACATCATGGGCTGCTCCAATCCCCATCCACACGGACAAATCTGGGCCACACGTTCAGTTCCGGTCATCCCGGCAACAGAAGACGACCGGCAGCGGGAATATCTTGAGAATAAAGGGAAATGCCTGCTCTGCGCTTATGTTGAGCGGGAGCTTGAAAACAAGGAAAGAGTAATTTTCGAAAACGATTCCTTTGTCGCCCTTGTTCCTTTCTGGGCTGTATGGCCTTTTGAAACAATGCTGCTGCCCAAACCCCATATGGGTGCAATTAACGAAATGAATCCGGGGCAGCGTGATGACCTTGCAGATGCACTGGTACGCATGGGCATCCGTTTTGATAATCTTTTCGAGACGTCTTTCCCTTATTCCATGGGAATACACCAACGGCCGACGCGGAACGGAACAGCCGATCATTGGCACTGGCACATCCACTATTACCCGCCCCTGCTGCGCTCAGCCACAGTAAAAAAATTCATGGTCGGCTTTGAAATGCTGGGCATGCCCCAGCGGGACATCACCGCCGAACAGAGTGCTCAACGGCTGCGTGAGCTTCCGGACACACATTATATGGACCGGGAAGGATAACATGCATTCTTTGGCGGCATACCGCAAATATCTGGATCAAGGCGGATTTGACCAAATTTTCAGCCATATTCATTCCAGTGCCAGAATCGATGATTCACGTGACCGCATGTCCAGTCTTCTGCACTGCATGCTTGAAAATTTCGGCCGCAACAATATCTGCTTTGCCAGTGCTCCGGGCCGGACCGAAATGGGCGGCAACCACACTGACCACAACCACGGCCATGTGCTGGCAGCGGCTGTTAATCTTGACTGCCTTGCCGCGTTTTCCAAAGCGGAAAACAATAAAGTGACTATCCTTTCCGAAGGCTACAACCCGATCAACATCGATATTTCGGACACCGCCCCCCGCAAAGAGGAAGAAGAAACAAGCGCGGCAATTATACGCGGCGTTGCCGACGGATTCCGCAAGCAAGGGCTGAAAACCGGGGGCTTCAACGCATGCGTAAACAGCTCCATCCCCGCTGGGGCAGGGCTTAGCTCCTCAGCAGCCTTCGAAGTCCTGACAGGTCGAATTTTCAGTTACCTTTATAATGAAAGAACTGTCAGCTCTCTCGAAATTGCAAATGCAGCCAAACACGCTGAAAACATACATTTCAATAAGCCATGTGGATTCATGGACCAGATGGCAAGTTCATACGAAGGCATCCTGTCCATTGATTTTTCTGATCCGACCAATCCGGGAGTTACCCGTGTCAATCCGGGATTTAATACGGACAACATCTCCCATGGATTTTACGGGACCGGATATCGGCTCTGTGTAATTGATACCGGAGGGAGTCACGCGGACCTGACCCCCGATTATGCAGCTATTCCGGAAGAGATGTTTCTGGCAGCAAAATGCTGTGGCCATGATCAGGCCAAAGGACTGACCATGAATCAGATTCTAAAAAATATAGACCGCATTCGGGAAGCTGCCGGGGACCGGGCGGTACTCAGGTTATTTCATTTTCTCTGGGAGGATAAACGGGCATTAAAGCAGGCCGAAGCCCTGCAAGGTGGTGATATGGACGAATTCCTGCGGCTTGTTGCTGAATCCGGGCATTCGTCCAGTGATCTGCTGCAAAACTGCTACAGTCCCACCACGCCCAAACGCCAGCCTATCCCGCTGGCCTTGACTCTTACGGAACTGATTCTCGGCTCACATGGGGTGGCACGGGTTCACGGCGGCGGATTTGCCGGGACAGTCCAAGCCTATGTTCATGAGTCTGATTTCACCCGGTACTGCCATTCCATGGAAAAGGTTTTCGGATTAGATTCAGTCATTGAACTTTCGATCCGTCAGCCGGGCAATGAATTTCTGGACATCCCTGAAAATAGGACGGAATCGTAGCATGGGACACATGACTCTCAAAGACCTCGCCCGCAAACTGGGCATTTCTGCATCCACAGTGTCACGTGCCCTGCATGACCATCCGGACATCAGCGACAAGACCAAAAAGAGCGTCATGGAAGCTGCGGACAAATACGGCTATCAGCCCAACCCCATCGCCCAGAGCCTTAAAAAGCAAAGCAGCAAGGTAATCGGGGTTATTGTCCCTGAAATTCGGCACAATTTTTTTGCCACAGTAATCAGCGGTATTGAAGAAGTGGCCTACAACGCCGGGCATATCATCATGGTCTGCCAGTCCAACGAGACCCTGCAGCGGGAGATCATGACTACCAAGGCCCTTGCTGCCAACAGGGTGGCCGGAATTCTCATGGCCATATCTCTGGAGACAACGACTTTTGACCACATGCGCGCTGTGATGCGCCAATCCATCCCGCTGGTCCAGTTTGACCGGGTTGTGGATGAGCTGGACACCGGGAAGGTGGTCATTGATGATTTCCGGGCGTCCTACCGGATGACTTCCCATCTCATTGACCGGGGCTACAAGCGTATCGGCTTCCTTGCCGGAAGCGAAGGTATTTCCATGAACCGGTTGCGCTTCAACGGTTATCTGCAGGCTCTCAAGAATCACAACGTTACCTTTTACCCGGAACTCAACGTCAACATCGGAGGCTGCCGGGGCAGCAATGGTAAAGCCGGAGCCGAAGAATACCTGAAAATGGACAATCCCCCGGACGCAGTGCTGTGTATCAACGACCCCGTAGCGGTAGGTGCATTCTGCCGTTTTCGAGAGGCCGGCTGGCGCATCCCCGATGACATTGCTTTGGCTGGATTCTCCGGTTCACCGGAATCAGCACTCATCGAACCGGCGCTGACTTCCGTAGCCCAGCCTGCCTTCAAGATGGGTAAAACTGCGGCCACTCTTCTGTTCAAGCAACTTAAGGAAAAAGAAAATTTCAGGCCCGAAACCATTACTCTTGAAACCGAGCTACTCATCCGGGGCTCGAGCTACAAGGAGAGCAAGTAATGGGAGTTTCCTGCAGATCATGGGGTTTTACCCCCGCCGGAGCAGAAGTGCAGCTCTTCACCCTGAAAAACAGCTCCGGCTGTAAAGCGGACATCTCCACCTTCGGAGCCGCCCTGATCGGGCTGGAAATACCGAGGAAAGACAACACGATAGATGTCGTGCTCGGCTTTGATTCACTGGAAGAGTACATGAATGACGGCAACTACATGGGAGCTACCGTGGGACGGGTTGCCGGACGGATTTCCAATGCAAGTTTTAATCTTGACAGTCAAAAGATCAGGCTGGACAGCAATGAAGGACCAAACCACCTGCATGGCGGCAAAAACGGATTCAGCAGCCGGGTATGGGAAATTGCAGCCTGCAACCGGAACGATGAAGCTCCGGCCATTACCCTTTCGCTGCACTCCCCGGACGGAACCAATGGCTACCCCGGCAACCTTCTTGTTGAAACCACCTTTACACTGAAAGGCACTACCCTGCGCATAGACTACCGGGCCATTACCGACCAGCCAACCCCGCTGAACATGACCGGCCATCCCTACTTTAATCTCAACGGGAACGGATGCGGAATCAGCAGCCATGAATTAAAGCTTCACGCAATCAAATCAGCCGCCACCGACAAAGCCATGATCCCCACAGGCGAGATTAACAATATTTCCGGCACTGCTGCTGATTTCACACAATTTACTCCGCTGGGTAACACTGCACAGGACCGCTTTTATGTTCTGGACAATGAGCAAGGAGAACTTGTTCCGGCAGCAATCGGGCGTTGTAATGAATCAGGTCTGGAAATGGAAATCCTCACCACACAGCCCGGAATGCAGCTTTACACTGCAGACGGCATAGCTCCCGGAACCGCAGGAAAAAAAGGCAGCCTATACGGACCGCGCTACGGGTTCTGCATAGAACCCATGGGCTACCCCGATGCGGTCAACCATCCCGAATTTCCCTCCGTGATTCTTAATCCCGGAGAAAAATACCATCATTCAACCGAGTACAGGTTCCGCAACTTCACTGCAGTACCTGAAAACGATTAAGGCGAAATGAAGCATGGCAAACGTAGAACTTAAGAACGTCATCAAACGTTATGGCTCTGTCGAGGTCATCCACGGTGTGGACCTTTCCGTAAATGATAACGAATTCATCGTACTGGTCGGCCCTTCGGGATGCGGCAAGTCCACCCTGTTGCGCATGGTGGCCGGACTTGAAGACATCAGCGGTGGAGATATCCACATCGGTGAACGGGTGGTCACTAATGTTTCCCCCAAGGACCGCAACGTAGCCATGGTTTTCCAGAACTACGCCCTCTACCCGCATATGACCGTTGCCGAAAACATGGGCTTTTCTCTGAAAATGCACAAAAGGACCAAGGACGAGATCAAACAACGCGTAAATGAAGTTGCCAAAATCCTCGAACTGGAACCCTACCTGCACCGCAAACCATCGGAACTTTCCGGTGGACAGCGCCAGCGGGTTGCCATGGGCCGGGCCATGGTCCGCAACCCGGATGTATTTCTATTTGACGAACCACTCTCCAACCTTGATGCCCAATTGCGGACCCAGATGCGTATGGAACTCCGCAAGATGCATATGCGGCTGAAGACCACCACCATCTACGTAACCCACGACCAGATCGAGGCCATGACCCTTGCCGACCGCATTGTCATCCTCAAGGACGGCTATATACAGCAGGTTGGCTCTCCGGTGGAAGTCTTTGAAAAACCGAACAATGTTTTCGTTGCCCAGTTCATCGGCAACCCGCCTATGAACATCCTTAAAGGGGTGCACAAAGTCATCGATGGCAAACGATTCGTGGAGGTAGGCAGCTCCAAATTCCCGGTGGGAGATCATCAGGGTCCGAACCTCAAGGACGGCGATGCAGTTCTGGCCGGACTGCGCCCCGACTGCATCAAGATGGGTGACAACATCGAGCGGCTGCCAAAAGACTGGTGGTGCAGCGGTGAAGTCGTGGTTTCCGAAGTTCTCGGCGCCCATTCCCTGCTCGAAATCATCATTGACGGTGAAAATGAACTCATCGCCGAGGTAGAAGGCAGGGTCATAGCCCATCCCGGAGAAACCGTACCCATCGGTTTTGAATTCGACCGCATGGTTCTTTTCGACCCTGAAACGAAAGAGGCTCTTTATTAGCGGATTTTAAATGATGAACTCGCTTTGATGAAGATTTAGCGTCTACAGTAATATTGTATAAAAAACATTTACTGTAAAAATCTTCTGAAAGCGACGAATTATAAAGGCTTAAGGATAGAGTAGATTGTTTAACATTTAGGAGGAAAAATGAAACAATCCCTGATTAAATTTTGCTTGGTGTTCGCGGCGGTCATGCTACTTGCGGTTCCGCAGGTCTCGCAGGCCAAAGAGCTCAAAGGAGATCTTGAAATTTTCTCTTGGTGGGCAGGTGACGAAGGTCCTGCTCTGCAGGCCCTGATCGGTATTTACAAAGGTCAGAACCCTAAAGTGAAAGTTATTGACGCCACTGTTACCGGCGGTTCCGGCGTAAACGCCAAGGCCGTGCTCAAAACCCGCATGCTCGGTGGTGAGCCGCCGGACAGCTTTCAGGTTCACGCAGGTCAGGAACTCATCGGTACCTGGGTTAAGGCCGACCGCATGGAGGACCTTACTTTCCTGTTCAAAGAACAGGGTTGGATGGACGCATTCCCCAAAGGTCTGGTCAAACTGATCGGTACTGACAAGGGTATCTGGTCCGTTCCGGTAAACATCCACCGTTCCAACGTAATGTGGTACATCCCCGCCAACCTGAAAAAATGGGGCGTTGAAGCACCCAAGAGCTGGGATGATTTCCTTAAAATCGCTCCCAAACTTCAGAAGCAGGGCATAGTTCCCCTCGCACTGGCCCAGAACTGGACTGCCAACCATCTTTGGGAATCAGTTGCTCTGGCTTCACTCGGAGCGGACAACTGGGAAGCACTCTGGTCCGGCAAGCTGAAATTTAACAGCCCTGAAGTAATCAAGGCCTGGGAACTTTTCGGCAAGGTGCTGCAGTACACCAACAAAGACGCTGCTTCCCTTTCATGGCAGCAGGCTACCGATATGGTCATCGACGGCCGCGCAGCCTTCAACATCATGGGGGACTGGGCAGCCGGTTATATGGTTACTACCAAGAAAATGGCTCCCGGAAAGGATTTCGGCTGGGCAGCTTCTCCTGATACCGCAGGTGAATTCATGTTCCTCGCCGACTCCTTCGGTCTGCCCAAGGGCGCACCCCACCGTGACAACGCTATTGCATGGCTGAAAGTACTCGGCTCCAAGGAAGGCAGTGATACCTTCAACCCCCTCAAAGGTTCCATCTCCGCCCGCAAGGATACCGACCTGAGCAAATACAACGGCTACCTGCAGTCCGCAGCCAAGGACTTCGGTAAAGACCGTGTGGTTGCATCCCTTGCCCATGGCGCAGCAGCAAATGAAACCTTCATGGGCGGCTTCGCACAGGTTATGGAAATGTTCTTGAAGACTAAGAATGCCAAGGCAACTGCCATGGCCTGCCAGCAATTGGCCGACAAAGCCAAAATTGGCAAATAAAAATTAAAGCTCTGTAAAAAAACAGGGCGAAGCTTACCAAAAAGTTTTGGGATTCTTAAGCCCTTTTCCAAAAGGGTTTAAGGCCCCCGGCAGCGCCGCCGGAGGCATCCCATTATGAAAGAAAAGCCGCGCCGGGAAGTCCCGGCGCGGTCCCAAAAGGGGTAAGGGCATATGAGGGAAGCATCACGGGACAGGCTGAAGGCTTTTTTAACCCTTCTACCATCAATTATCCTTGTCGCCGTTTTCGTTTACGGTTTTATCGGCAACACCATCTGGATTTCCATGACCGACTGGGGCGGAAGTGGCTCAATGGCCCTTGACCCGCAAAAAAATTTCATAGGTCTGGACAACTATGTGGATCTGTTCAACGGGTTCCTTTCCAGCGGTTTCAGGCAGGACCTTGTCAATGCTGTCTACTACTCGATCATGCTGCTGGCCGGGGCTATCGGGCTGGGCATGTTCATTGCCATCCTGCTGGACCAGAAGCCCAAAGGCGAAGACGTCCTGCGTACCATATTCCTCTATCCCATGTCCCTTTCCTTCATTGTTTCCGGTACTATCTGGCGCTGGCTTCTGGCACCGCAGGGCGGGGTCAACGTGCTGCCCACCTATCTGGGATTCGATGCCCTTAATTTCCAGTGGACTTCATCCACCAAGGCCATTCTAGAATTTAACTGGCAGAACCTGTTCCAGATTCTGCTCTACATCGCAGCTTTCATTTTGATTCTGGCAGGACTTTTCCTGCTCAAAGGTGATCCCCAAAAAGCAGTCAAACGCTGGCTCGGTCCCGGCGTGATCATCGGTGCTTTTGCATGGCTGGGGGGTTCCCTGCTTCCAGAAGCCCTGTTCATGGAAGAGATGCATGGCTTCAACCTTGCCACACTGGGGATCATAATCGCCACGGTCTGGCAATATGCAGGCTATACCATGGCCCTGTACCTTGCCGGATTCAACGGAATTTCACAGGATCTACGCGACGCAGCCATGCTCGACGGGGCCAGCAACACCGATTACTACCGCTATGTCGCCATTCCCATGCTCAAACCGATCACGATAAGTGCGGTGATCATCCTCTCGCACATCTCTTTAAAAATGTTCGACATTATTTTTGCCATGACCGGGCCGGACAACGCCCAGACCGGACACCCGGCCCTGAACATGTATATGACCACTTTCCGGGCCAACGACTTTGCACGGGGCGCAGCCATCGCCATCGTGCTCTTCCTCGTAGCGGGAACATTCATCGTTCCCTATGTAGTCAGCCAGTACAAGCAAAGGAGAAGGGGATAAGACATGAGTACTACAACCCAGAAATCCGGAATCACTCCCGGCTCTATCCTGCTTTACGGCTCACTTTTTGTGCTGGCCCTGTTTTTCCTTATGCCGGCTTATATGGCGATTGTCACCGCACTCAAGGACCCGGCAACCATAAGTCTGCCCACCGCATGGGAATGGCCGGATAAACTTAACTGGGCCAGCTTTCCGCAGGCTTTTAAACTTCTCAAATCAAACATTGCCAGCTCACTGGTGCTGACCGTCAGCGCCACTGCACTTTCCACAGTACTGGGTTCCCTGAACGGCTACGTGTTCTCCAAATGGAAATTCAAAGGCAGCGAACTGATTTTCACCCTGTTCCTGTTCGGCATGTTCATTCCCTATCAGGTTATCCTAATCCCGCTCTTCCAGACCCTGCGGGCCATGAATCTTTACGGTGGACTGCCGGGGCTGATACTCGCCCACGTGGTTTACGGCTTACCCATCACTTCTCTGATTTTCCGAAACTTCTATGCCCAGATTCCCACCGCGCTGGTGGAATCCGCAAGACTGGACGGAGCCGGATTCTTTTCCATCTACACCAGAATTGTCTTTCCGCTGTCCATTCCGGGTTTTGTTGTCACCAGCCTGTGGCAGGTTACCCAGATCTGGAACGAATTCCTCTGGGGTATCTGCCTGACCCGCCACGAGGACAACCCCATCACCGTGGGGCTGGCTCAACTGGCAGGCGGACAGGCCGTAAGCTGGAACCTGCCTATGGCCGGGTCAATCATGGCAGCATTTCCAGTGCTCATGATTTATATTTTCCTCGGACGGTACTTTATCCGTGGCTTATTGGCCGGTTCAGTAAAAGAATAAGAGGCATACTTTGACAAAACAATTCTTCATAGCAGGACTTGGCGAAATTCTCTTCGATGTACTAGCTGATTCCGAAGAGATCGGAGGAGCTCCGGTCAACTTTGCGTATCATGCGGGAAGGCTGGGAGCAGAAGGTGCGGCAATCTCCACCCTCGGGAATGACAGGCGGGGACGGCGGGCCACCAATGAACTCATGGACCGGGAGCTCTGCCTTTCCGGGGTCAGCATTGATCAGGACCATGAGACCGGATACGTGGAAGCCCAGTTGGATGAGGATGGTGTTGCTACATATTATTTCCCGGACGACATTGCATGGGATCACCTGAAGCTTAATGATATTGCCATGGGTTTTGCCTCACAGGTTGATGCTGTCTGTTTCGGTACCCTTGCCCAGCGTAGCGAAGAATCCAGAAAGGCAATTCTCACTTTTCTGAATGCAGCCCCGCAGGCCTTGAAAATCTACGATATGAACCTGCGTCAGCTTTTTTATACCAAGGAAATAATTACTGAATCTCTTCATCAAGCAGATGTGCTGAAACTAAACGAAGATGAAATAAGGGTCATTGCCCCCATGTTCCAATTGAACGGAAGTGAACGGGATTATGCTGAGAAAACTGCATGAGACATTCAACCTGAACTGCTCTGTGCTGACCCGTGGCAGCAAGGGAAGCCTGATTATCAGGGATAATGAAGAGGTGGAGCATCCCGGAATCAAAATCAAGGAAGTTGAAGATACTATCGGCGCAGGAGATGCATTTACCGCATCGGTAGTTGTAGGTTTATTGCTGGGTCATCCGCTGATTAAGATCAGTGACCATGCCAATAGACTAGCCGCCCATGTTTGCTCCTGCAAAGGTGCCATGCCCGCCATCCCAACTGAATTTAAGCTAATCAAATAATTTTAATACAGGTTACGAATATGAAAAGAAGTGAAATCAACGCACTTATCGCTAAAGCCAAAGATTTTTATGCCGGTCATCGCTTTAATCTGCCCAAATGGGCCTTCTGGGGACCGGAAGATTGGAAAGGCAAAGGGGATAGTGAAGTAGTCCGCAACATGCTCGGCTGGGACCTTACCGACTACGGCAAAGAAGATTTCGAAAAGCTGGGTCTGATCCTGTTCACCATTCGCAATGGTAATCTCCAGACCGGGGACCCGAAACCATACGCGGAAAAAATTATGATCCTGCGTGAGGGACAGCTCTGCCCCATGCATTTTCACTGGTCGAAGCGCGAAGACATCATCAACCGCGCAGGAGGCAACCTTGTGATCCAGCTTTACGGGTCAAACGAAGATGAGTCTATGTCCGATAAGCCGCTTGATGTCAGTGTGGACGGATTTATACGCACAATAGATCCGGGCGGGGAAATAGTTCTCGAGCCGGGCGAATCCATCTGTCTTGAACCGGGCATGTATCATTGTTTCTACTGTGAAAAAGGAACCGGAGATGTCATGGTCGGCGAGGTCAGCGCAGTGAACGATGACAATATAGATAACCGCTTTCACGAACCCCTGCCCCGCTTTCCCGAAGTAGATGAGGATGAAGAGCCGATCCATCTGCTGGTTACTGACTACGCAAGATATGTGTAGAACGCTGAAAATCCCGGACAGGAGCAGAATCCAGTCCGGGATTATTAATTTTAATCCTTCAGCATCCGCTAAGAAGCAATTAATTTAAAACGCTCCAGTTGCTTCTGTAACCTATCAAACGTAACGGGCTTGATTATATAACTGTCCGCCTGACATTCATAAACAGCCTTGTGGATGGTTTCGTCATCGCCCAGACTGCTGACTATGAAAATTTTTGATTCCTTACCGAATGAATCCAAATTCTTGCTGCGTTCCAGCTGCCGGATGGCCTTACAGGCCTGCAGGCCGTCAATATTAGGCATCATTATATCCAGCATGATCAGGTCAAATCTGGGGCAGTTACCGGCAAGACTTTCCGAAACGGCCTGAATGGCTTCAACCCCGTCTTTAGCCACATAGCAGGGCATATGCCTAGAAAGAAAAGTACTGAGAATCTTACGGCTGGAAAAATCGTCATCCACTATCAAAGCCGTCGGCTCTGCCCTGAGTCTGATTTCCTCTCCATCAGCAGCGGAGGGAAGATCTGTCTTTGCGGCCTTCTCTACCTCTTTAGCAGTCAGCCCTTTTACGCTCAGTCCTGCGGGAACCGGTTCAGCCCCCCTGTCTTCGGAAACACGCTTCCCGGAAGAGGATACACCTGTCAGGGAGTCCATTTCCTCTAGAAGCCGATATCCCGAACTGAAATCTATTTTGTCATGACCGTTTTCAAGAATACAATCAAAAACTTCATCAATACGGTCAAAGCTTTTGAGCAGCACAGAGATTGCTGTCTTGTCCACTTCTCTTTTACCGGAACGAATATCCGAACAGGCATCTTCAACTCTGTGTACAAATCCTGACAGTTCCATCAATCCCAACATGGAAGAATTGCCTTTGATACTGTGCAACACCCTGAAAATGCGGTCCAACGAATCCTGATCATGCATTTCCTCAAGATTCAGGATATCCTGCACTGCCAGCTCTGCGGCTTCGCGACACTCATTGACAAACTCGGCAAGAAATGAATCCCGATCAAATCCCTCACTCATCTTTAATAAGTCCTATTTCCTTTAACTTAGCAGTCAAAGTTTCCACATCCAGCGGCTTGGTTATATAATCTGTGGCTTCGCTCTTATTAAAAGCCTCAAACACAGTTTTCACATCTGAAAGAGCTGTGGCCATAATTATTACAGCTTCCTTAGCAGGTGCCACATTAAACTCACGCTCAATTTCCCGAATTTCCCGAGCGGCATCCAGCCCGTTCTTCTCCGGCATCATGATATCCATAAATACATATTGATATGGAGCTTTTTCATTCAGAGCTTCCTTAAAAACTTCCAGAGCCTCACTCCCGTTTACTGCAACATCCACTTCCCCATATTTTCTGAGAAAAAATTGCAGAAAGTTACGTGAGGCAAAATCATCCTCGGCAACCAGTATTTTCATTATGCCACCTCACTGGCTTGGATTACGAAAATCATTACTCAACACTATCACTCCAAACCCTTTTTTTCAAACAACTTCTCGTAACAAATATGTATTATTCCTCTATTCCCGGAAATTCAATAAACATAGAGGTCCCTTTTTCACGGGAAGTTTCAAAATAAATATGTCCGCCCATGGTTTCAGTTATAAGTCTGGCTGAATATGTCCCCAGCCCGGTTCCTCCGGATTTATTGGCTGTCACGTATTTATCAAAAAATGTTTCACGAATTTCATCCGGGATTTCACCTATATTATGAATGTGCAAAAGCACATTACTGCCCTTACGTCTCACCTCGAAAATGATAGCTTCATTTACCGGAGAAGCTTCCACTGCATTTTTTAAAAGATTGGACAAGAGTGAATAGGTAAGGAATTCATCGCAACGGACATTAAATGAATAACTTCCGCCCACATCCTTACCCTCAAACTGTTCCCTGATTACAAGCTTCTTGTAATTTACCAGATCGAACAAATCCTTGAGAACTGACCGGGCAATGGCATAAATATCGGCCACAGCAGGGCGGTATTCATAAGTTCCGCTCTCCATTTTATAAAGATCAAGCGAAAGGTTGATCATGTTCAGCAACTTATAACCGGAGGTCTGGATATATTCCAGAATCTCGCGCTGACTTTCGTTGAGTGGAGCATCGTCATCCATCAGCAAGACTTCAGGCAGGCCGATAATTCCATTCAAAGGCCCTTTCAAGTCATGGCGCATGATGCGGTCGACATCTTCCTTAAGTGCGGCCAGCTTTTTCTGCTCGGTAATATCAATAAAATTTTCAACCATGTGCAGTTTGCCATTGATCATGACCCGGCTGACAGTCTTCTGTATCTGGATTTCGCTGCCGTCTTTTCGCTTAATAGAAAACTCTCCAGTGTGCTCGTGCTTCCCTTGATGCATTATGGGGCAATTGCCACGCAAAGAATCACGGATCACTTTAAAGCACTCTTGACCTATCAGTTCTTCCCAACTCAGTCCCAGCATTTCCAGAGCCTTGGGATTGGCTTCTACAATTTTATAAGTATTGGCTTCCACAACCATTACACCGGCCTGCATGCCGTTCAGGGTCACATCCAGCCGGTCATAGGCATCGGCAAGTTCAAGGGTACGTTGTTGAACCTTTCGTTCCAACTCCAGGTTATGATTGCGCATAAACTGGTGGTTTTCACAGTTTTCCAGAGCATTGACCGCCGAAAGCATGAAAACGGAAAAAAGTTTAAGGGTTGTATCCAGAATGTCATGCTTGCTCTGAAGCATCAGCCCGACAAACATGCCCCGCATCCGAAACGGAGTGGAAAGTGAATGGAGAAGAATATGTTTTTCTCCTGTGGAATCAAGAAAGAATACAGGTCCGTCAGACTGCAGCGCATAGGCAAAAGACTGGTCTCTTATCAACGAATTGACTTCTTTATCCAGCACTGTGGAGGCAAGATCAGGATAAGACCGGGCCGGCACGAAATCCTGTGTTTCGTTGTCCACAAGATAAATCGCACAGGACTTAAAAGGGATCATACGGTTGGCACGAATACATATTTCCTGCAGCAGTTTTTCCAGAGAAGGCTGCTCCTGAGTAAGGCCTGTGATCGAACCCAGCTCCCGGGCCAGATCAAGGGCATCCATAGCGGCGGCCTTCTCCTCCTGAAGAATCTTAATCTGCCGACTCTGAAAATTTATTAACGTTTTATCGTCCACCCTACCCCCCGAATATGGCAAGAATATCGGTAATCTGCCGACGGGCCTTTAAAACCGAGGTCGCCAACGCTCCCCCCGGAAGCCCCAGAACATCCCAAGCTCCCGGATAAGGAGCACCGACAAGTCCCGGACCGTCACAGCCGTACTGCATGGCAACAGCCATCATGTCTGCAACGGAACATATAGCCGACTCAATTGAAAGCTCCCTGCTGCGGTCGCCATGATGACCGGCGACACCGACAATCAAAGAAGGAGGAAAATTCCAGTGCTCAAAAAGCTCTCCAGCCAGTTGGCAATGGTCAAAACCGAAAACCTTTACCTCCGCCTGACACCCTGTCAATCCATGAAATTTACACAATCTGAATGTCAGGCTGATCTCGTCCGGATGATGCTGCATCAGGACCAACCGCCCCAGATCATGGAGCATACCGACCACAAAACATTTATCCTGTGATGTTCCGGGAATCTGGGAAGCGAAAATACGGCAGAAGACCGCGCAGGCTAATGAGTGTTTCCAGAAATCAGCCATGGAAAGAACATCGGCACCAGAGCCTTTGAAAGACTCCATCACCGAGACGCTGAGTGCCAACTGACAGAGTCCGCTTGTACCCACAAGGGAGACTGCCCGGCTCAAGGATTCCACCGGAAGACTGAATCCGTAAAGCGGGCTGTTCACCAGACTGATGAGCTTGGCGCTCAATCCTGAATCTTTGGAAATTATATCCGCGAGGCTTTCAGAGGTTGCAGTAGGATCATTGAGCGCGTTCATGATCTTGTAATAAATATCCGGGAAGGAACTTAGCCGGATTCCGCTGGTCATGAAAGCTGCGGCATCGGCATAAAGGTGATCCTCAGGAATGTCACTCAACTCGTTACCGTATTCCGGAAGAGGTGGAAGCGATAGATTCTCTGACAGCATTCCGGCGTAACGCTTAACGCAAATTCCTTTCAGCAGCCGCACAGGTTCTGAATCCTTATTCACATTGGCAAACAATCGCCCGGCATATTCTTCGGCGCGCTCTACAAGAGCAGGGTCGAAATCGCTATCATTTTCTCCGCCACCGGAACCTTCGACCTCCACTTCGCTGACACCCCAGATATTGAAAACACGCAAATGCTGTTCTTCAATAACCGTACCGGCAGCAAGCAGAAATCTTCCATTGGCACCTTTTACGTCCTCAGCCAGACGCATTCCTGTCTTGATATCACCTACGAATACTTTCATAGAATTCCCCGCGATTAAAAAAACAGACTCAGGATTTATCCTCCACCATAAATTATTTAGAGCAATTATTAAAGGACAATCGGAATTTATACTCTACTGCAAAGTAGGATGACAGAATGACAATGCGGCTTTTCAACAACCAGACTAATCCAGCTTAAAGTAACGATACAAGATCAGCAGGAGTATCCAGCACAATATTGGCACCGGCCTTGATCAATTCTTCTTCGCCACGAAAACCCCACCCCGCCCCAATGGAAATCATTCCCGCGTTAACGCCGGTTTTGATGTCCACATCGGAATCACCGACAAACAATATCTGTTGTGGGGAAACTCCCATGGCCTTAGCAAGCTTAAGAGCCGCATCCGGTTCGGGTTTGAGAGGAACACCTTTACGCCCGCCACAAACTGCAAAAAAATCAACATTCGGCAAAAACTTGCTGACCGCCTCCACTGTAAATTCATGAGGCTTGTTGGAAAGTACGGCCAGCTTCTTTCCGCAGGACGCAAAATCAGCCAGCACTTCAGGAATCCCGGCATAAGGTTTGGCCACAGTATTGAGCCCCTGCCCGAATTCTTCAAGAAGCACGGGGACAAAACTGTCATATACTTCCTGAATCTGTTTTTCTTCGGGAAGAACCCGCCAGGCCAACTTCTTTGCCCCTGCCCCAACGAATTTACGGTAGGCATCAACAGGGTGGGTATCAAATCCCATACGCGAGAGAGCGGCATTACCGGCAGAAGCTATCTCACCAAGTGTATCGAGCAATGTTCCGTCCAGATCAAAAATCACAGCGGAAAAATCAAGCGAACTTTCCATATTTACAACCTAATATTATTTAAATGTTTACGATCTATTTTCGACAACATATTGCATTCAATAAAAAAAAGAGGCACTCGTTATAGTACTATCCAGTATACTACGGAGACTGCTATGCTAAACACAAACGCAAGCGTACTTATTGTAGACGACCATCAGTCCATGCGCCGCACCGTTGCAGATATTATGCGCATGCTGGGCTATTTCAACATCAAATATGCAGAAGACGGACTTATGGCTCTAGAACAGCTCAAGGAACACTCTTCAACCAAACTGGTTCTGTTGGACTGGAATATGCCGCGCATGAGCGGCCTTGACTGCCTGCGGGAGATACGTAATTCCCCGGAATTAGAAAAAATTCCTGTAATAATGGTCACAGCAGAAGCCGAGCAGGACCTTGTGGTCGAAGCCGTGGCTGCAGGAGCCACCAATTATATTGTCAAACCATTCACTCCTGCAACACTGGAAAGAAAGCTCAAAGAGGTCTTTCCCGGATAAAAAATCTACCGTGGAATAACGACAGACACAGAGACCTCATTGTCAACGCTATCCATAAATATATCGCCCTTATGAGCCTGCGCGATGAGTTTGGCGGAATAGGTTCCCAAACCTGTTCCCCGATCTTTTCCGGAAGTGGCGTACTTGGCAAAAAAACGATTTTTTATATCTTCCGGAACCATTCCGGGATTATGAACGGAAATCCGCACAGAATCATCCGTCTGCTGCAGGCGGACTCGGATCGTTCCCCCCTTGGGGCTGGCATCTACTGCATTTCCTACAAGGTTTCCCAACATAGAATAGCAGAGCAATTCTTCCCCGAAAAACATGAACTCCTGCCCGGGGACAGCCGTGCTGCCTTCAATTTCCAGCACCAGTTCCTGTCCGCGCATTTGGGCAGTATCCTCATACCCGAGAAAAACTTTACGCACCACTGCGGCAAGGTCAAATGATTCAGGGACAAAAGAATAAGTCCCACGCTCCATTTTAAAGAGGGCGGTGGACATGTTGATCATGGACAGCACAGTATATCCGGCATCCTCAATACGCCCGAGCATAGACTTGATATGGTCATCAAAATCCCCGGACATAAGAATAAGCTGCGGCAGGCTGATCACGCTGGTCAACGGTGACTTGAGATCGTGGCGCATGATCCGTTCAACATCTTCACGCATACGCACAGCTTCCCTGAGTTCAAGATGATTCCTGACCCGGGCCTTAACGATATCAGGATTGAACGGCTTGGTAATATAATCAATGGCTCCGAGAGCAAGCCCTCTGGTTTCATCTCCGGCTTCACTGAGGGATGTGACAAAGACAACAGGGATATCTTTGGTCCGCTCCTCAGACTTCAGGCGTTTGATGACCTCATAACCGTCCATCCCCGGCATCATCACATCCAGAAGAATAATATCAGGTTCTTTTGAATGTGCCAGCTTAAGAGCCTTTTCACCATCTTTGGCTGCGATTATGGCGTAATCGTCCTTAAGCAGATCCATGAGAACATGAAGGTTTTCAGGCGTATCATCCACTGCCAGCACGGTTGGTTTATGGCTCATATCCGATTATCCCTATTTTTTAAGGGTTTTCCGTTCCTCGTTAAAATCAGCGAATTCAAGTGCTATTTCCCTGAATTCCTCCTGAATTTTCAAAAAAATATCAGTCAAACGCGGATCGAAATGGGTCCCACGCCCTTCGGAAATTATTTTTACCGCCTTTGAGTGCGGGAAAGGTACTTTATAAACCCTTTTGGAAATCAATGCGTCGTATACATCGGCAATGGCCATGATCCGGGCGGACAAAGGGATATCCTCCCCGGAAATACCACGCGGGTAACCGCTACCGTCCCATTTTTCATGGTGGGCAAAGGCAATTTCACGGGCATGATGCAAAAAGGAATTTCCGCCCAAAGCCTTTTCGGCCCCGGCCAGAGCATCACTCCCGTACTGTGAGTGCTTTTTCATTTCCTCAAATTCTTCAGCAGTGAGCTTACCCGGCTTAAGCAGGATGGCGTCGGCAACACCCACCTTACCCACGTCGTGCAGAGGGGCGGAAAGGTAAAGGGTTTCAATCAGTTCTTCATCCAGCTGGGATGCGAATTTTTCCTGTTTCATGGCATGCTCAGCCAGAATTTTCACATAATTCTGGGTTCGGGCAATGTGTCCCCCTGTTTCAGGATCACGCCATTCTGCCATGGTTGCCAGACACTCAATGGTGACTTTTTTGACCAGAGCGAGCTCTTTAGTGCGTTCCTTGACCAGTCTTTCAAGATTATCCTGATGTTCCTTTAGATCCAGCTGATTCTTGACCCGGGCTTTAACAAGCGCCGGACAGAAAGGCTTTACAATGTAGTCCACCGCACCAAGCGCAAGCCCCCTTGCCTCATCTTCCTCCTCCATGAGTACGGTGATAAAAATAACGGGAATATCCTTTGTTCGCACATCGGCTTTCAGCTTCTCGCAGACTTCGTAACCGTTCATTCCCGGCATCATTATATCAAGCAGGATTATATCCGGGCGGGGCTTGTTCATGGCCAGTTCAAGAGCTTTTTCCCCATTTTTGGCCGTGACAATGGCATATTCGCTTCTAAGAGCCTCCATCAAGACCTGTAAATTCTCCACCGTGTCATCAACAATAAGTACCTGTTTCATAACTTAAACCTGCTTATCGCCAAGCGAATCAAGAATAGCCCGTGCTTCATCACGGGCCTCATCCGTTTCGAAATCATCCATAGCCTGAACCATTTTCCGGACCGAATCCAGCATATCCGTCCCGCTGACCATCTTTTCAAGCTCTCCGGCAAGCTCCATGGCCTGAGCGACATTTTCATCGACCAGAACAACAAACTGCTCCAGCTTTTCCTGTAATTCCCCTACATCCGGGAAATTACCTTCGGCTTCAAAAGAACCCTGCCATGATTCACCTGAGGCAGCGTTGCCATCCGGTTCAGGCAAGAGTTTATCCAATGCTTCGGCAACAATATCCATCCGGGCAGACATGTCCATTAATAAATCATCCTGTTCGGTCCTACCGGCCCTGAAAGCTCGCTCGACTTCCCCGGCTGAAAGTGAAAGATCATCCGCACCGAGATTTGCAGCCACCCCTTTTACTGTATGAGCGGTGCGGGTTGCGGTTTCAACATCACCTGAGCGCAACTGCTCGCGAATGTCTTCCACTGCCCCGAGATACTTGGCACGAAACTGTGTAAGCAGTTTTTTGTATAATTCACGGTTACCGGAAACCTTGACCAGACCGGACTTCACACTGATTCCCGGAACCCCTTCAAGAGGCAGACTGCTTTCGACAAGCTCCCGCTCCTTGAGCTCAGTGCTGGAAACATATCCATCAGGAAATTGCCGCTCACCGGGAGTTATCCATTTTACAAGGGTAGCTATAAGTAGATCAGGATCGATCGGTTTGGTTATATGATCGTTCATCCCGGCTTCCAGACTCTTGTCCCGGTCACCGGTCATGGCATGGGCGGTCATGGCGACAATTGCCAGCTCATCAGCACTAATACCCATCTCCCTGATTTCCGTGGTTGCGGAAAGACCGTCCAGCTCCGGCATCTGAATGTCCATGAAAACCAGATCATAATTATTTCCCAAGACACTTTGCACTGCTTCCCGGCCATTGTCGACAACATCAACAACCATGCCTGCTTTCTCAAGCAGTTCAACAGCTATCTGCTGGTTTATTTCATTGTCTTCCGCCAGCAGAACCTTTGCCCCGCGTATTTCATTCAATCCTTCAGGTTCCTTGGAAAAAAGCAGTGCCCTCTTTGTTTTCCGCTCTACATCATGGCCGAAAACTCCCATGATGGTATCGAACAGGACGGACTGGTTTACCGGCTTAATGAGGAAAGCTTCCAGCCCGGCCTCTTCGGCCTGCTGCATAATCTCTTCCCGGCCATAGGCGGTGACCATTAAAATTTTAGGTAACTTATGACCACATTTTTTTTCAATCAACCGGGCTGTTTCTATGCCGTCCAGACCGGGCATTTTCCAGTCCAGAAGAACAAGTTCGTACGGTTCGCCTTCTTCGGAAGCCCGCTTGAGAATATCCACGCCTTCCTGACCGGAAGAGGCAGTATCAACTTTGAAACTCATGCTTTCCAAAGCCTCAGACAGGATTGTCTGCGCCGTGGGGTTATCATCCACTACCAAGGCCCGCAGACCGCGCAGGTCTGCGGCAGGGATATAACCGGCCGAAACCACCTCTCCTTTACCCAGTACGACGGTAAATGAAAAAGTTGCCCCCTGTCCGGGCCGACTCTCCACCCGGATATTACCGCCCATCATTTCCACAATCCGCTTGCAGATAGCCAACCCCAACCCGGTACCGCCGTACTTTCGGGTTGTCGATCCGTCCGCCTGAGAAAAAGATTTGAAAAGCCGGCCTATCTGCTCTTCAGTCATTCCGATACCGGAATCAGTAACAGAAAAGAACAGGGTCACATGCTCATCAGTCTCAGCCTGCTTTTCCACGGAAATGACAATATCGCCCTCATCTGTGAATTTGGTGGCATTGTTGGCAAGATTTATGAGCACCTGCCCCAGACGCAGAGGGTCACCGACCAGATAGTTGGGTACATCTGGGCAGACATGGAAAAGCACTTCCAACCCTTTTTCTTCAGCTTTAACCGCAACTACATTGGCAAGATTATCCATGGTTTCATCCAGACGGAAAGGAATATTCTCCATCTCCATCTTTCCGGCCTCGATTTTGGAAAAATCAAGGATATCGTTGATGATACCAAGCAGGCTATTCGCCCCGGAGCGTATTTTTGTAAGATAATCATGCTGCTTGGCAGTGAGTTCTGTCTGCAGAACCAGATGGCTCATACCGATAATGGCGTTCATGGGCGTCCGGATCTCATGGCTCATGCGGGCCAGAAAATCACTTTTTGCCCGCGTGGCCTCTTCTGCTTTGTCACGCGCTTTAAGCATTTCCTGCTCGGCTTCCTTACGCATCAGCACTTCCCCGGCCAGCCGCCTGTTGGCCCGGACAACGACAAACAGAATAATCCCGGCCACACTTCCTATACCGAGAACAATTTTAGCCACCATCCACAAATTGATTCCACTCTCCACCCGCAGGCTGATCCACTTGCGGATAACGGCTTCGGACTCCCTTTCGGTAATGGAACTGATCCCTTTATTGAGGATTGACAGCAGGTATGGAGACATCTGCTTGCGCAATGCAAATCGAAGCTGACGGGTAATGGGAAGCTGCAGGGCCACTTTAAGATTGTACAAACCATTCTGGTTGATCAGATACCCAAGCACTTCAAGGGTACCCACATAAGCATCGGCCTGTCCCTTAGCCACCATTTTCAATCCGTTCAAAGCGCCGGAAACAGGAATCAGATTCAATTGCGGGTAATTGGCTTCCAGATATTTGTGGGCAGCATTGCCTGCGCTGACCCCGACCCGCATCCCGGCCAGATCCTCCACACTGGAAATAAAAGGCATATCCTGCTTGACCACTACAACTTCGGAAAGATTGATATAAGGATTGGAAAAATTCAAAAACTGTTTGCGTTCCGCTGTTTCACTGGCTGCGGCAAGCATGTCTGTTTTGCCATTACGGACCAGCTCAACCGATTCACTCCACTTTTCAGTGGGCACCAGTTGAAGGGAAAGTCCAGTGCGATCCGCCACCATACGCAGCAGGTCCGCGGAAATACCCTCATACTGCTTTGAACGGGGATCAATGCGTTCCAGAGGCAACCAATCGGGGTCAACGCTGAACCGGATCACCGGACTGGTACGCAGCCAGAGCTGTTCATCCCGACTGAGGTCAACCCGGCGTTGCCTGCCTTCCCCGGTCCACTTTTTAAGAATTTCACGTTCTTCTTTCCGGCTTATTGATTTCAAGGCCCGGTTAAAAATAGAAGTCAGCTCTGGCCAGTCCTTACGGACCCCGATAGCCAGCACAGATCCTTTCCTCTTGATTTTTCCCTGCACTTCCAGATTGGTCAGCAGATTACGTTCAATAAGGTAAACGGCCACGGCACGGTTACCTACGTAGACATCAGCCTCTCCCTGGGACACAGCCTCCAGTGCCGCTAGGGTATCCGGGAATTCTTTGACCTGTGCAAGGGGATAGTTGTCACGAAAATATTTTACATTAAAAAAACCGCGCTCAAGGGCAATGGTCTTATCCGCAAGGTCTTTTTCTGCCGCTGATTCAGGACCATCGGTACGTCCCACAATCACATGAGGAATAACCATATAAGGATCTGTAAAGTCCACAAACGGTTCACGGTCCTTCTTAGGGGTCACGTCCATGAGAGCATCAATGCGCTTTTCCTTGACCGCTTCAAGATTCTCCTTGAACGGCCCGGCAATAATCTTCAATTTTTCGCCCAGACGTTTGTTGAGCAGCTTTATGTAATCAACGCCCAGCCCTTCCGGTTCACCGCGTTCGTTCGCGTAATCAAGCGGAGGCCACGCATTCATGACCGCAATTGTAATCTGCGGATGTTTATCAAGCCATTTCAGATCATCCGCGCTCAACTTGAAAGAATTGCTCTCCGCTGAATAGTAAAGCTCTTCAGGATCAGAGACCCAGCGTTTTTCAATATCAGCATAAACCTGATAGGGAATCGCCTTGAACCCGGCCTCTATTTTTTTTTCCAGATCGAGACGTCCCTTGAGTACCCCAGCCCTGATAGAATCGGAAAAGACGGTCTCAGGTACTTTGATCAAAACCCCTTTCATCTGCCAGCTTTCCAACTCTGCTCTTACAGGAAGAACCTCGTGAAAAAGGGCATCCGCCTTACCTTGTAAAACAGCCAGCACTAGGCTCTCGCCGTCCGGGTAGGGTACGGCTTCAATCTGCGGGAATTTCTGTTTCAGATAATTCTGTTGAAACGAACCATCCAGCACAGCCACCTTTTTCCCGCCCAGTTTATCCAGTCCGCCGGGCAATATCCGGTCAGCGCGGAAGAACAATGCGGTATCCACTCCAAATAAAGGCCGCGAAAAATGAAGATATTTCTCCCTCTCTTTTGACCGGAACAATCCGGAATGAATATCGGCATTGCCGTTTTTGACCGCTTCTATGGTCCCGCTCCAGCTATCGGGCATGAAATCAACCGGAATTCCTGTTTGCGAACTCCACGCCCTCCACAAATCAACCAGAAGTCCGGCCGGTTCTCCATTTGGGCCAAGCAATGAGAACGGCGGATAATCACGGTCCAGAGCTATGGTCAGGCTTTCCGGGTCACGTCCATGCGCGGCTGCCACCCATTTACGGTTTAAAGACCGTTTTTCCTCAGTTCTGAGGCCGCTCATACCTTTATTGACGGTGTCTAAAATCTGTTTCCGGCCTTCTGGAACAGCCACCCGCCAATCATTACGGTAGAGGGGCTGTCCGGGTTTATAATGGAACTTTGAAATAAGGTTGTTTTCTCTAAGGTAGGAAAGGCCCACCAGAGTTTCGGCGACGAAAACTTTCAACTTGCCATTTTTGAGGTCTTTCATCATGGCATCGAAATCAGGATATTCGACAAGAATAGTTTCCGGCTGCTTTTCGCGCATGAATTCTTCCGACAGATCACCTGAAATAACCCCAACCCGGTAAGCGGAAATATCCTCATTATTCTCCACTGGAAGCGCTTTATGATAAAAAATATGGGTATCGCTACGGCATAAAGAAGCTCCGAACTGCAGGTATTCATCCCGTTCTTTGCTGTAGAACAGTCCGGCATGGGCATCAGCTTTCCCCTCCCGGAGCATACGCAGGGATTCTTTCCACGGGGCGGGTTTAAAATTCAGATTTGTACCGCTTGCTTCTGCCCAGAGCTTCCAATAATCCATAATCAGGCCATCCGCCCCGCCCTCGCTGTTCTGGAACTCAAAAGGGGCGCAATCCTCGCAATAGACCACCGAGAGGGAATCATCCGGCTGCTCAGCAGCAAAAGCACCTTGGGCTGAAAACAAAAGCAGAAGAACAATAAAGAATCTAGTCAAAACCATCAGGAACATCCTCCCGAGAAGCACTGGAACGGAATAAGAAACGAAAAGGCGGAATATAATATTATGCAAGATAGCTAATACCGGACCTTATGTAAACAAAAGTACATTATAATCCTCAGTACCCCCAAAAGAATCATCTACTTCATCAACCAACATCCTTTTTCAGCAGTCTGAATCAAAAGATTAACAGTTAAACCTGCGGTTGAACTTTTCGCTTTTACAACAAGCACAAAAGGTTAATGTCACTAAAAGACAAAAAAGTATTTTACTGTTCAATAGTAATTTCAAAACCTAACTAATTCCGGTTGAAAACAGCGGGCTATAACTATAAAAGCAGGCATGCCGCATACAGATCAGAACAAAAAAGAAGTACTCGAAGCCCTGCAGGCCGACATCAACTTGAGCCGGGCGGAGATTCCAGCTCTGGTGGAGCTGGCAGACAAAACCAGGCGCATGCATTTCCGCAAAGGCGAGTTCATTTTCAAGGCAGGAGATGAATCAAACAACTTCTGTCTGGTGGAAAGCGGGAAAGTTATCCTTTCCAAAGAATCTCCTTCCGGCAAATCATTTACCTACCTCGTCGCTACAAAGGGAATGACGCTGAACGGCATCACCTGTTTTAAATCGGGACCGAGACTTTTTACTGCCCGCGTAGTGGAAGAGTCATCCATCATCACGATCCCCTGCTGCGAATTCAGAACGTGGGTTGAAGACACCCCTGCAGTTGCCATTGGCATTCTGGGAACAATGGGAGAACTGCTGGACGGTGCGTACACCCGCATTATTGACCTCATTGATGAAAGTGTGGAAACACGCATCCTCAATGTTCTGAACATGCTTTCCACCCGTATCGGCCCTGAACTTCCCCTGACCAACGGGGATCTGGCCGAAATGGTTGGAACTTCACGGGAAAGTGCAGCCAGAGTCATATCCAAATTACAAGAAGCAGAAATTGTTTCCAAATCACGGGGCAGCATCACCATCCTCAATAAGGAACAGCTGGAGCAGACAGCATCAAGTCCCTTTTTCATAATTTAAATTTTCACCCATCAGTGACCTGCATCATTGTTCAGATCATGCTTCCGTTATAAATCCTGTTTAACTGATTTCACCAGACAACAAACAGGAATATATCTATGCAGGGTTATTTAATAACTTTTTTCACTCAATTAAACCGGGAACAGGACGGTATGCCGATTGCCGACTGGCTTATTGAAGAAGCCCGAAAGATCGGGGTACGCGGAGCCACCCTTTTCAACGGCAAGGAAGGTTTCGGTCATGACGGACGCTTTCACTCGGGCAGCTATTTTGACTTTGAAGATCCACCACAGTTAGTGACCATGGCCCTTAGCGAAGATGAATGTGATAAACTTATGCCCCGCCTGAAAGAAAGCGGGCAGCGTATTTTTTACACCAAATCAAAAGCCGACTTCGGATTTACAGCTTAAATCCAAAGATAATTACCTTCCGCCATCCGGCAGACCATTCTTACAAAATTAAAGGAATCCTATTATGATAGGACCATATATCAATGGAGCAGCACTGCTTGCGGGCAGTGTTGCCGGGGCTTTGATCGGCCCGAAACTGAATGCCAACATCCGAACCCGCATGCCTATGGTTTTCGGTTGCGCTTCCATGGGACTTGGCGTGGCAATGATCGTAAAAGTAAAACTGCTGGCCCCGGTGATGCTCGCCCTTGTTGTCGGTTCACTGCTTGGAGAAATCATCCAGTTGGAAACTCTGGTTCAGAAAAGCGCAGCAAAGGCAAGGGTTGTGATTGAAAAAATGACCCGCCCCAGCGGCGACATTAATCAGGAAGAATTTCTGGATAAATTCGTGGCCCTGCTGGTCCTGTTCTGCATGAGCGGGACCGGAATCTACGGATCCATGACAGAAGGAATGACCGGGGACCCGACCCTGCTCATTGTCAAATCCATCCTTGATCTGTTTACCGCGCCCATATTCGCATCCACCATGGGATTTACCGTTGGCATACTGGTCTTTCCGCAATTCATGATTCAAGGTTTGCTGTTTCTGGGAGCATCCATGATTCTACCCCTGACCACCCCGGACATGTTAGCGGACTT
This sequence comes from uncultured Acidaminobacter sp., assembly GCA_963676345.2. GTDB lineage: Bacteria > Bacillota > Clostridia > Peptostreptococcales > Acidaminobacteraceae. The sequence goes on along the minus strand of CAXXTS010000005.1, from coordinate 189 downwards.
CTCATCCTGCGGCGGGCTGATCATGCTGGCTACAGGCTTCCGTATCTGCGGCATCAAACAGTTTCCGGTGGCGAATATGATCCCGGCACTTATTCTGGTCATGCCGCTTTCGCATTTATGGACAATTTACCTGACCTAAAATAATCCCCGCAACACTTAAGCATTGCGGGGATTAAAACAATTCAACAG
>CAXXTS010000004.1:0-511608 GCA_963676345.2 uncultured Acidaminobacter sp. | reverse complement strand
ATATCCGACTGCTTTATATTTCTTTGTACCCAAAAAAAATACACCTCTCTTCTAGTACCCCAAAACTTTTATTTTTAGGTTACCATAGAAAGGTGTATTATTCTATACTATGAAAGCATTTCCATAACTTTTTGCTTCCCTTGCTCACGTACAATCTTTTGAATTTCTTCAATTAAGTCCAAAGTAAAGTCATTAATGCTATCTTTAACAAGCTCAGCATCCGTCATGAACAATTTATCATATTTTTTTGTTTCTAGTATTTTCAAGTTCATCACCTCTGTTATTATTAATCAATAACAACTGTCGACCGTTGCTATTACTTGTTTTGCTAGCTTCTGTAATAATAATAACAAGAACTTGATTTCTATTAAAAATCGAAGATGACGTAAGAAAAACTACTATTTTCTGAGCAATATAGTATAGATGGCGATGTTTAGCACTAATTTCGTGATGTACTCACTCATTCACTAAATAAAATTCCGCTATTTCCTGATAGGTAGTTTTCAAGGTACATTTACTACCCCAAAAAACTAAAAAAGATTTTATTTGAGTTTAAGATATCTACATTATTAAGACATAGGCACATACTGCTTAACTCTAAATTAGACTAATATTTTGACTTAGTAGAACCTTTCAAACCCTTACCAATTGTGGTTTTAAGCATTTCATCATCAATCTTTTTTTCTTTACCAGTTAAAGCCTTGTTATTACTGCTTTTGAATTAATTTTTAAAAATAGTTACATTAGGAACATAAAATAGCTCATCCCGATCGCTGTGCGATCGGGATGAGCTATTACTTACCTATAAATATACTTAAAACAACAAGTCTGTTACTTAATCTCACCTAAATCCAGTATAGTCAGTTTATAACTCCCATAGCCATATGTTCTCCTAAAATCAGCTTCCCGAATGTTATAGCAATAAAACATATATGGAGAAAACTTCCTTAATTCTATTATTTCCAAAGTTCCTTCAATACTATCTAATACTCCACTTTCTCTTATAACATCAAATTTCTCATTAGTGTAAATAACACGTTCAAGCACAGGTTTGATTTCACTTTCATTAGAATATATAAAGTAAACAAACTTATAACCTACTTCTTTTAGTAATCGCTGTCGCCAAGCATAGAAGTCGCCCATTACTCTAAAGTTCAACTCAAAAGGAAGTAACTTCAATTTATCAAACTCAAAATCGACAACATCTTCTATCCTTCTAAACAATTCCGTGTTAACATCATACACATATTTACCTGAACCATCCCATCTAATTTCATCAATAAAATCTTCGACTGTAACGCCATCGTCATCTGTAATATCGAATGATTCAAATATAGCCTTCCCTAGTTCTTCCTTTGTACAAACCATATATCCATCTGAATATCTTCCTTCAGCTATCTTATTTAAAAAATCTCTGTATACCATATCTATACCTCCACATCAATAAAATACTAGCGAATCACTGTTATTCTTGCTCCTACACATTTATCTACTGAAAACAACCCATATGTATCATCATCTTCATAAAGTTCCTCGGTAAGCTGCTTAAATGATTGCATATAAGGTTCTATCCTAATCTGACACTCTACAGCACTTTTAATATTTCTGAGTGCGTACATCAAACCCATAAGGAAAAATTCTACCCCTCCATACTCAATTAGCTCTTTCACACGACCATACGTATCAGATGATACATATGGTCTTATCGAATCTAATGTTACTAAAATTTCAGTCGCACTAGCATCTAGACATTTATTTTTCACGTGTTCAATACAACCATATACTATCTCAGACTGCATTAAACTAATAACCTCTCCTTGTAAAACTTGATACTCTGGTAAACCCATTCCCATTTTATCCGCCATCATATCTGTCATTTGGTCAACATCTCTTCTTTTCATTACTCTAATCCTCCTTAATAAAATCCGCTATAAGCAAATGGTAATCAGCAAACAAATACACTTCACTCAACTCAACATTCATAATGACTTCGTTGAAGAACGATAGTCCATCAAGCTCCCCAAGTTCAAATATCTCATAATCTTCTTTTATGAATCTCTCTTCTGTTACTGCCTCAATCTTTCGAAGAATATCCTCGCACTCAACGGATGAGTGCATAACACATATTAAGTCTCGCTTACTATTTACAAATCCTAATTTCTCAACTTCGTAAATTAGATAGGTATAACTATATCCAATGTTCTTCCTTACACTAGCTAACCAAGTATCATAATTACTCAAAGTATCAATTGACACCCAAAATGGCAATTCTTGTGTTGATTCTTTTAAAACATAATCCACTAAATGTTCTATTGGTCTGATATCATAACCGTGTACATATACATACTCTCCTGCACCTTCCCAAATAATTACATCATCCAAATAATCTATCTGATACTTATCGCACTCATTTCCAAGTAATGACTTAAATAGCTCATCTCTTAGTCCTTCATATGTCGATGCTGTAAAATAATCCACACAATCCGCCATACCTACTTTTTTTATCAATTTCTTGTAATCCATCTCTATACCTCCATAGTTTTATTATTTGCTAACAACTGTCGACCGTTGTTATTACTTTGTTTGGCTAGCTTCTGTAATCATAATATCAGGACAATGATTCACGTTAAAAATCGAAAATAGGTTAATAAAATACAGTGATTTGTCGGTTTTATAAGCACACATTGCACAAACTAATGCTCATTCAAAAGTTTATTGCACATTATCCTCAAAAAAGTTCCGCTGTTTCCCGATAGACAATTTTTGGAGTATAATATTTATATGAAAAAAAGGAGAAAAAAGATGCAAGATAATAACAATAATGGTTTTAGCCTTAAGGAAATAGATTTTTCTCAGTGGGATGATACTAAAGAAGATAACCCTCTCAACTATATGAAAGAGGAACAAATTAATCTATATAACCGGATGTATCCTATTAGTGATAATGAGTTGGTGGATAGGATTTGCTATTCAGTGATGAATATTATTGTTTTATTCAAAACGGATGACGAAGAGTTATATGACTTGGAGAAAATAAAATATGATATAGAGTTTAAAGCTGAAAACCGTTTAAGGGAAGTTGATATCAAGAAATTTATGACTCTTTACGAACTGGTATTGAAGCTTAAAGACACTACAGTAGATGCTATTAACTTAGATACATTTACCTTAGTTGAGTATGGCAACAAAGAGTACCCTACAATGACTCTCCTAGAGGATGCTCTCTATGACATTTCAGAAATCATTGATGTGCTCCTGCGCTGTGAAATCGAAGTAATTAATGATGATAATACATCTGAGATATATTTAGGTAAAGACATTGTATACAAAGATAAGAAGAAAGAATATAAAAAAGAAGTTAGAGTACTAAATGAGTTGAGTTTTACTTTAAGAGAGAAACTAGATACTCTGAATGAATCAAAAGAAGAACCCTTTAAGCGGGCATTTGCAGCACGTTTAAAGAGTATAGCAAAGAAACGAGGTATTAAAGGAAAAGAACTAGCCAAACTATTACACGTAAGACCTCAAACAATAAGTGAATGGTTTAACGCCAAAACTCTACCTTCACATCATAAAATATATGAACTAGCTACGCATCTAAAAGTAGATATTGATTACCTTTACAGCGACAATATGAATGAATTGACATTGGTTGAAGATGCTGTATTGCAACATACAGGTATTTCACCTAAAAACCTTGCACAAATACAAGAGTTTAAGGCAACTAAACCCAATGCATTTGCCGAACTTTCAAAAACCTTAAACATAATATTAAATAACTATGGGAAGTATAATAAATATGACCTTCTAACAGCAATACAAAGATATATATCTATTGAAAGTGATGATAAATACTATTTACTAACTAAATCCCACTTAGAAGAACGTATGACAAAGTTCTACAAAGACTTCCAATCAAAAACAGAAGTATATGAGCAAGTTACTGATTTCATTGAAGTTGTTGAAAACATTAATAAAGATAGTTTTGAAACCATATACAATTTATCCGTAGTACAATTGGAAAATATCAAGGATATCCTTAAGCGAATTAAAGATAAGTTTGAAGATGAGTATTGTGATAGTTTCTAAGTTCTGTTGTTGTGTCAATTGATTCAAGTGAACAGAGCAAAGTCTATCACACTATGGCAAGGTAATAATAATGAATAAACTAACTTCAACAATCTTCGTAGGTTGGATGTAAACTAAAGAAAAAGTATTAAGATATGGAGGATTTGATGGGGTATGAATTAGACAATACCCGTTCACGTAAATGCCCTTGTGGTAATGGGACGGTTAAAGAGATGAATTATAGTGATGATTGGTTCCGATTCAAAACTGATTACTCAGTTGAATGTACCGAATGTAGAAAAAGATATCATATTCAAGAAATGGGTTATACTAAACCTGACGGAGAATATAGGAGTACACCTTATCTAGTTCCTAAGGGAAAATCGTTACACTGCCCGAGTGGCGGTGGATACTCATACAATATATACACAACTCCATTTTACGAACAGCTTTGTATGCGTTTTTCACTTGCTGATTTAACCCATATTTCATCAATTTTAAAATCAGCTACTGCTCATTCTAAGATAAATGATTACATTACCCTACAAGCCTTTAAAATGAGTAAAAGTTCTCTCCAAACACTACGTGTATCAACAGTCCGCACTCACGTACTTGAAGCAGTTGAAAAGTACCATAGTGTGGCAATCAATTACGATAAAAAGGAAGCTAAACTGGTCATAGAGAGAAAACTTGCAGAGGAAGTAAGAAAAGAATCCATCTGCATTTATGATTTGGATTTAATAAAATAAAGCGTATCAAAGGACCCATTCACAGTTAGTGTTGGGTCCTTCTTTATTGACTAATATTCATTTATTCTTTCCTTTAGTTTCCTTAGTTCTTCCTCACTGTACCTTGGTTCTTGACCTTTATCAGAGAGCTTCTGATTTACTCTCAGCCATCACTTGTACTTGGTTTGGAGTGCCTTGTATTGTCCACTTCTGTAACGTTGCTCTACCAGATCAATGTTGCAACGGTTGGATTTATACCCTTGTTGCATATCCATCACCTCTTAGCTAAATGTTGTTATGTAGCCCTTAACCACTAGCTCACCAGTTAGGTCATCAACATAAGCCTCCGAAAATTTGTCTATACCAAGCTGCTCTAGCATATCAGCAATTGATAATTCCATATGAATCCTCAACTCTGCATCTACGTGTGTTCCTACACCTGTTCCCTTTGTTCTACTCGTTTCTGTAATTAATTTCATTGTTTTTTACCCCTCTCTTTACATATGGTTACCCTATACTTGGCAACCTACTATAATCTGCTAGTGCAGCATTAACTTTATCTTGATTTACTGTCAAATACCTCTCTGTTGTAGAAATACTTGTGTGTTGTAATAGGTGCTGTATGAGTCTCAAATCGTAACCTGAGCGTTCATAATGATTCATAGCAAAGTACTTACGGAAGCTATGTGTACCAACGTCTAGCAATCCCTCATACTGTACAACTTGATATAACATTTTTTGAACATTTCTAACAGTAATGTCAAACAACAACGCATTCTTACCAATACCTAGGTCGTGTGCGTAATTTAGTAAAAATGTGTATATCTGTTGATTTGCCGTGAAGTGTCTCGGCTTACCGGTCTTAGTCTCAACTATGTTCAACTTATAATTATCGCCTTCAAGAACGAAATCACATAGCCTTAACTTAACAACATCACCAATCCTTAGCCCCAGATTCGCTTGCGCAACTAAAGCTGTAGCAACTCTACGATTACCTTTACGCTTCACCCCTTTGACATCTACATATCCTTTAATTAACAGGGATATTAACTTCTCATATTCGCCATCACTTAATCCTCTTGTTTTGATATTTGCCATAATTTAATTTCACCCCTTTGTCATTTCATCAAGTTCGTTATTCATCATCTATAGAGTTCGTTAAAAGTAACTTTTATCAAACTAAGATATTCATTTTAGATATGTTTGTTGATATTGCTAACTTCTCGACTTTCAATTGAGTGCATAAAATACCTATTTAACGAACTTTAGCTCTTAGTTCCTACTTGAAGTACTTAAGTATCATAATTGAGTTTTCCAACTTAGAATAAGTCTTTCCATTCAATGCAGGTTCGTTAACCGACTCTAGATTTACCCCTCGCTGCTCCATTGCTTTTAATATCTGCATCAGCCTACTAAAATCCTTGTCCTCGATGTCTACTAAGCTTCCTACCCCAACCGTATTACCCCTCTGTGCCTTTGATAGGCATTCAAACAACTCCTCGGCAAGATAGTATCGCATCTTTTCCTTTCCCATACCCCACACCTCCATACAGTGGAGGGTGCATCAGCACCCTCTCTAACTCAACTTAATCTAACCTCAAAATCCCAGCCACCATCAACATCCTCATCGTCTGCATCACATCGGGTGTCAATGATTTCCTCAGAACGATGTAGCATACCCTCAATACTTAAGTCGTGCGTCACTACGAGTGCATCTGTCGGATTACTCATATGTTGACCTACCACTGTATCTTGCAGCATACTTATCGCAAGTATCTTATCCTCAACGTTGATATTAACCTCTACAATACCAATACGATTTTTTAGTGCAACCTGTAACAACTGTGCAATCGGCTCTGACACCTTGAGGTCAGCTGCTAACTTATCCTTACTGCGTATCAGCGCAACACGCCCCTCCTCTGCTCTTAACCAGACTTTGCAAGGTACACACACCTCATTATCAATCAACTGAATTAGCCTACCTACCTCTCCCTGTGACACTTGTACTTCGATGATTACATTGTTTAGCATTACTACACTTCCTCTCTCTTTTCTTGCTCCAAGTATCTCAACCCCAGCCTTTCTAGTAGCTGCATATTAGTTAAAACAGATTCCTTTAAGGCTGTTGCCTCGTGAGGTACATTATCCTCTTTCTCATCAACATAACTGCCGATTGTCAATGATGCGGTAGCATCAAGATTAATTGTCATCCTAATGTCTAAGTACTGACTACTCCTACTCATAATGTATGCTAAGGTGTCAATAAATATAGGGTCATCAATATCTATACGTACCATTTTGTACTCTTCATTCTTTAAATCCTTATCACTCTTACTCATCCCGTCCCCCCCCCCCTCTCTATGGCTACAATTAACATAATACTTTCTGCCCACTTTCACCTATTACTGCTCGAAAGTTCTTTATTTATGTCAAAAATTTCGTTTATAGAACCACATCAACTGTCCATTCAACTTTTATAACTGCTTGTGCAAGGTGTAACTGCTGAGAGGAGGTAAAACTGTATGGGTTATAGTGTATTTGTGATTTGTTTTGGTATACCTGCTATTTGTTTTGGTCTTATATGTCCATTGTTTTGTAACACTTGCCAATTGTTTTGGTAACACCAGTGATTTCTTTTACAAAAACTGTCCCGGAAATCTTACTTAAAAATCTGCCTTTCTTTTTGCAATGTTGCACTGTAATAAACACCCCTCTGTCACTTGATTTTGTGTATTGACCATAGAAATTACCTCGTGTCAATGGAAACAGTCGGATAAAAAAGTCATACTTGGACCCTTTTGCTGTTTTATATTTTTCAGACACCTACTGTTTACAGGTGTTTTAGTCAAAAAGAAATTTGATGACAAAAAATCGACCCGAAAAATCATACTACAATGTCATACCTAAGCTGATTGGTCACAAAGAAAATCTTCTCGTATGTCAACGCTCTACCTTGTAAAGAAAAAGAGCGAGTGGACTCAATGTCTACTCGCTCTCAGAACTAGTTTATTGCAGTGTATTTTAAGATTATTGTTGTATCGTCCTCAGTGTCCCATTGAGGTCTACTTGCCTTGTACGTCCTCCCTTGAAGCTCGACTATCTCAGCTTCTCCGATGATGTACGCTGCGGCCATGCTCTTTATACAGCTTGAGGCACACGTTATTTTAAGTTGTACATAGTCCTCATCCTTAGTTACTGTCTCAACATCCACGATACCCACTAGTGCCTCGTATTTATCTGACATAACTACACCACCTGCTCGTCTAGCTTTTCTAGGTATGCCTTTAAACCTTTACCATCCCCCAATAGCAACTCAACTAAATCACACTTGTCCTTATCGAATTTTTGTGTATCTTCCTCAATGACGAATCTTAAAAATGCAAGCTTATTGGTGTCTAACCCTTCCAATCTCTTATCTCTAACGTACTCACTGTTGCTAAATAGGTACTTGATTTCTTTCTTGCAGTCCTTTAAGTCGCAAGGTTCAAACTTCGGTTGTGGGAGCTTCTCAACAACATCTTCTCTTAGCAACTTATCTAGGCTGTAAGTACCCGTTAGAGCCTTATATTGCACCATTGCTATTCCAACTGCATCTTGCATTAAAAGGTCAATAGTATTGCTCCCAATCTTGCTTTTAAGCCTTGCTGAGCAGTAACCCATAAAGTTGCGTAGAGTTCTATCATCCATCTTTAGATTCTCTCTGATGAGCTTATAATCATACTTAGCCGCTCTGATGTACTTTAGCTGCTCGATTGATTTAGCTTTTGACATCCATTTATAGCTATCAACATAGCCTGCCACTTCTTTCAACGCCCTGTATCTTGTCCTTAGTCGCTTGTATTGCTCTGCGTCTCTCTTGTCACACTGTTTAAGTGCGTATGCTGTATCTACTACACAGTTCTCTAAGTCCTTGAATATATTTTTTCTTCTCCCCATTGTTCTCATCCCCTGTCACTACCAAGACTAAAACTACTGAATATCATTGTTATTTTTGTAGCTTTTACTTGCTTTTTTTGTATTTCATTGTCAAATGCCGATTATCACTACGTTTGATGTCTATTAACTTTTCAAATCAATCTCTAGTCTCAGAAACCTTGATATAGCTTACTTTCTTATCTTTATCGCTGTATATTTTTCTACTTAATTCTCACTTAACTCTTAATTGCTGACTGCTTAACTAGCACTAGTCTCTTAATCATTACTTAGAACTATTTTATGTTTTTCAGGCTTTGATACTTCAAAATTCTTAGACACTCAACCTAAGTACCCTCTCTCCTATAAGTAATCGTTGACTACTGAGTATATCTGTCACTCGAAAATCTTCTTTTCCCTTATATACAGCCTGTATATCATCATATAATCTTAGGATACTCTTCACATCCTTATCTTGTATTTCGACAGTATCAATAAGCACTTTCATTGCGTACTCGTAATTGCTACTTGCTTCAAAGTAATCAAGAAGCTCTAATTCTTTCTCTCTCTCACTTCTTGTCTCTGAATTACACCATACTTCTTCTGCTAAACTTAATGTTTGCTCCGTATCAGAAAGTTGTTGCACCATCTCTTTGGATGAATTTGCACAAACACTTAATAACTTAAAAGTATGCTCTATCTCAACAATGATGGAATCCACGCTATAAATTTCCTGTAACGGTTCTGATAATGAGTTCGAAATGTCTAACCAGTAGTTGTGAATTCTATTCTCTTTATCAATCACGTCTAAATGTATCAGTATGTCCTCGATAGACTCAACTACATCTGTTATAGCATACTCTTGAACCAATCCCAGCCCAAGCATAGACTTATACCCCAATATATCGTTCTTTTTATCCTCCAAATACTTATCAACCCTGTTCTTTCCAGCTAATAGTGAATCTGATTCTCTTTGATTCAAACATCTATTAATATTCTCTAAACCCATCTCAATTACAGCATTCAACTTATCCTCGTCACACTCAAACTCTCTCGAATCAACCCTATCTAAACTAGGATATACTGCTCTCATTAGTTCTCTCTGCATAACAAACACCTTTCCTCTATCTATATTCAATGGCTTACATTCATAAGAGTGGTAATCAACTCTTTTTTATTTAGCAAGAGGTCAGATACCAAGCTTGGAGTTACCTTTGATAAATCACCATCCAATGCCAACTTAAGCATCCTGATCATATTGCTTAGGTTAGAAACTTGCACATAATTCATTAAGCTACTGATATCTGTATCATATTCTCTATAAGCATCAATAATCTCATTATCATTAACTGCATATTGATGTGACTCTGCCAATTCTCTATGTCTCCACTCTTTTATCCTGATTTCCTGCTCTCCTACCCATATCTTCTGTTTCAATACATGATTACTTTCATCTGTACATATAGCAATAAGACCAACAATCTCCTCAAATGCATTCATCTGTGCTAATAACTCTCTGTATTTTAATGGTTCAGTGCCCTCAAACAGCATATTCACTTCAATAAGTGTTTTTCGTTTATAGTCAATAATATCCATCAACATCAAATCACACTCTAATGCCTTGATGTTCTGCGACCGGTGCCTGCGTTCTTTCCGATTTGCATTCTGATTATCCTTAGCCTTCGTGATTACATCCAATATACGATTAAAATCTAAAGCAACAAGATTATACACCTCATCTTCTGCATTTCTTCTAAGGTAATCAAAATAACTCGTACAGTACCCAACCTTTGATTCTCCCCAATTATTCTCGACTCTTTTGCTAAGTTGTATTCTTATTTTATCTAGTCTTTCATATACCTTAACTAGTAACGCCTGTATCTTCTCCTTATCATCCTTATACTCCTGAGCGTACACTTCAGCTAAACTAGGGTATACGCTATTTAACACCTTCTTTATACTTTGCATAATTACATCCCTTTCTCATATAGAGTTTACTACTTTCTAATCTTTCCTCGAATGAAGGTCAGCTATGACAAAAGGCATCCAATTCATTTCTAGTAGATAGTCAATATCCTTTACTTCTAAGCCAGTCATACAACTTAGTGTTTCTGTCACTGATAGTCTGTATTCTGATGCAATATTCTCTATTGAATATCCTGACCTAAACAAACCAACACCTACAATTTCAACTCTATCAAAGCTCTCCTTATCTATATACTTCTCAGCAAATAGTCTAGGACTCAATTTCTTACTCATATTTACAACTCCCTCCTACCATTTATACATTGAGACAAATCGTCAGTTTGATACCTACTCACTTCAATTCCCCCAGTAGAACACCTCAGTATGTGTTTTCCCACCCGGGTAATAAGTGTATAACTCGGTTTTTACTTCTGTTCTTGTTCGTTTAAATACTCTATAACCTCATCTGCTAGACTATCTATGTAATCCTCAAACAATGAAGTGACACTCTTTTCTTTCAACACGGAATAGGCTTTAAGAATACTCATTCGTCTTGCTGTTGTCCTAAACCCTACCCCTTGCTGCTTCTTCCTTGCCATAACTATTCATCCTCTCTTAACTGGCTTGCCTTTTACTAAGCATAGGATAGCCTGTGTTTAGCTTTTTCCCAAATGTCAATAAAACGCTGTAACCTTGCTATATCAACAAACTTTAATCATATTATTAAATTGCAAAGTACCATCATATATGGGTTTGAGTGATACTGAAAAGGTCGAATAATTCTGTCATACAACTGTAACAAATAAGGACACTAAAATACCCCTGTTCATTCGAACAGGGGTGAATCTATTTTAAGCTGACCACTATGGGTCAGTGAATGAGATATCTTATGTAGTTATTCTACTGGTTTGTGAGGTTTATCCTGCCATTTTTAATGGTCATATTGATGGTGTACTAAACCACTGTATACCACTAAAATATTGGGATTAGAGTGGGTTAAATAGCACTCTCGCACAGAGTTAAAGAGGTCATAGAAATCAAGATTACACCCCTTCGTATATGATGGTTATTGGAGAGCACTCTGAGATAGCTATGACAGTGCTTTGAACGTGACTTAGATGGTGTGCTATAGTTATACTATAGTAATGGTCTAAAATGGCTCAAACCCTTGCTTAGTCTAAGTTTATTGTGTTCCTTTTTCTCTGATTACCTGACCCACTCTTCATCTTATACTCTTTATCCTATGAACAGATTTTAGGCAATATTCCCCTATCCTTATTATTCTTTCTGTCCACCCAATTGTCCAAATATGTCCGCTCAACTGTTCAATTTTTTTCTTTTATGTCCATTTAACTTTTTGCACCGCCTTTTGTTTACTGCATCTGTTAGATTTTCTGTACTTTTCCTACTACTCCTATCGTCAATAAATTGCTCCCGAAATAGTTCAAATCAACAGCTGCTCGTTTCTACCATTTTTAGGTGGTTACTGTGATGTATAAGATATAAGTATTTGACCTCATTTTTACACATTTTGTTGAGTACTTATTAAAATTTTGCCTACTTTTTAGTTGAACATTAATCCGTACTACATCATCTTTAAACATCATTCAGAACCCTTAAAACCCTCTGTATGCATTGTAAATAGCCGCCGCGAGGATTTAGTCAATTAATTCGCCTTTACTCTTACAACCTGATTTACGAGCTTATTTCCATTGATTAAATACCATTTTCTGGTACAATGGTAAAAATGGGAGGTGCTAATGAAAAGTACAGGAATCGTAAGAAAAGTTGATGAATTGGGTCGTGTAGTCATTCCAATTGAACTCAGAAGAACCTTGAACATTGGTGAGAAAGATGCTTTAGAAATATTCACTGAGGGGGATACTATCATATTGAGGGCGTACAAACCGCTTTGTTATATCTGTGGGGCTGGTAATGACCTTAAAACTTATAAAAATAAGAGGATATGCGTTGATTGCATTACGGAATCACAAAAACTACTCTAAAAAAAGACCTGATTTGTTGCCCGCAGGGCAACAGATCAGGTCTTTAATCGTCAATATTCATAATCCTATCAACAAGGTTCTCAAGTACTTTTATGATATCTTTCTTTAGCTCACATTCCCAAACGATGATTACACGAAAACCTATCTCTTCGAGCTTTTTAATGTTCTCAATGTCTCTTTCCTTATTTCGTTCTAACTTCTCCACCCAATACTCAGTGTTACTTTTAGGTATAGTAGCGTACTTACACCCCTTGTGGCTATGCCAAAAACAACCGTGAACAAGTATTACTGTCTTATACTTCGGCAACACTATATCTGGCTTACCCGGATACCTTTTATCATTCTTACGATAACGAAATCCTCTACTGAACAAGTATTCGCGGACTAATATTTCAGGTTCAGTATCCTTACCTTGAATATGTGACATTATTTCGCTTCTTTTTTCTTTTGTATACATATCTCCCATACATAGCACCTCGCTACTTGTATACCCATTCAACGACCCCCTTATATCAATGGTTACATAAATTAACAGAATACTCTGGTACCAAATAAAGTTAAGTGCTATAATCGGGGTAGGCAAATACAAATTCTGTAAGAGGTGAGCTATGTTATTTAATAAAAACATCGAAGAAATCATTTTTCACCGTCATCAAATGTTTCCCTGTGATGAATTAGTGATTATTTCCGGGTATGTTGGCCCGGTTCCAATAAAGAGACTTTCAACATTACCATTCCCAACAACAGTTATATATGGTATGTTCGGAAGCCAAGGAATATCAAATAGGCTTGATAACACTATCAAGAACATTGTAAGTGAAGATGCAACTACAACTGTACTTTACTCAGATACCCCAGTTCACTCCAAATGTTATCTTTGGAAAAAAGACGGTCAAATAGTACACGCACTTGTAGGTTCAGCCAATTTTTCTACTAATGGTTTAACTACTGACTTTAGAGAAACACTAGCAGAAACAACATTTGACACGTTCGCTCCTTTGCAAGAATACTATGATGAAATACTCTTAAACTCAGTTAACTGTACCGAGTACGCCCCAACCGAGGAAGTTGAAACTAGTATTGATGTATCTGATGCGACTAGCCTTACTTGTGATATGGTATTATATGACCCCACTACTGGTGAAGTACAACCTAAGGGTGGTTTAAACTGGGGACATGGAGATGGACATAATGCCGAAGCGGTTGCTTATGTACCAATAAGAGTAAAACATATCAAACATCACCCAAATATCTTCAAACCAAAGCTTAAGAAACCCGTTAAAACGGTTGGTGGTAAAGTCACACGACAAAACGAAACACTCGAATTTATCTGGGATGATGGTACAATTATGCAAGGTCTATTCGAAGGCTCTCAACCTGTTAACGGCGAAAAATACCCTAAGCAATTGAGCTCCTACCCAGAGAAAGATATTATTGGTAAGTATATTCGGAAACGTCTAGGACTGAGTGATGATGCAAAAGTTACAATGGCAGACCTTAAACGGTATGGTAGAGATTATATTACTATTAAACTAATCGATGAAGAAACTCTATATATAGATTTCGCACCATTAAAAAAAGAGGAAGCTTAATAGCCTTCCTCTTTCATCATTTTATTTATAGCTAAACCTAGCTTATACGCAAATCTTGGGGATACTGCATTGCCAATCATTTCATAATTCTTTGATGTCGAATCTGAAAAAATAAAGTCATCACAAAATGTCTGTAACCTCGCAGCTTCCCTTACAGTAATAGTCCTAGCCTGCTTGTGGTCTGGGTGGATATGTCTAAGCCCATCTTTTTTCAAGTGTGCAGGTATAGTATTACTTGGTTTATCCCACCTTAGAACGTGATATTTATGAACATTTGAGGTCTTACCCGTCATCTTAGTATAGAGTTCCTGTAATGCTGATGACGAAGTATACTTGTTTTGGCCAGTTAGAATATCATATGATAGTGTTTTAAATATCTCTACATCTCTTTTATTGTGGAAACGTGGTTCGTGTTGGGGAACACCAGTCACGTGAGGTGTATGTGAATAATTCTTACGACCTACCTTATATTCCACATCTGATATTTCAAAATGAGGTAAATCAAATATAGCATCTTTAACCGTCAACACTTTTTCACTTTTATATTGTGGAAGTAATACATTATAGAACCTTTGCAAAACTTGATCAGGTTGCTTAAAATACTCATTATTTAATCCAACAATAATTACTCGCTTGCGTTTCTGAGGAACACCATATTCCGAAAAGTCCAATAGAGCATTCTTACGAATTTCTTTTGTAATAGTGTAATTAGCTTCTTCAAACTTAGCCGTAATCTCATCGATTATATTAATTCCACCCGGTTTTGCTGATAATATACCTTCCACATTCTCAAAGACAAACACCTTTGGTCGATACTCCTCAACTATTTTTATATAACTTTCGAATAGATAGTTCCTGTAGTCATTTCGCATACCATCTTTATCTTGAATTCGGCCAGCCATTGAATACGCCTGACAGGGCGGCCCTCCAGATATGATATCTACTACCCTGTTATCAACTATTTTGTTAAGTCCTATACTTGATGAATACTTCTCATCTGACCAACCCTCTAAAAGTTCGTCAGTCCTTTGAATATCAAAGTTAAGTACAATTTCATTAGCATTCTTATATTTGTATTTAGTTTTAAGTCTTTCTCTTAATACTTCACATTGCTTCTTTTCCCACTCGACACAGGCAAGTGTATTATAACTACCAGTCTGCTTGAACCCATCAAGTAGTCCACCACAACCTGCGAACAACTCTATCGTATTATACTGTCTTTCGCTCACTTAGCTCCTCCATCATCAAATATTTCTTAATTTGGTCTGCCAAAGCTTGTGCAAGCAACGGAGGAACAGCATTACCGACCTGTCTATTTTGCTGTGTTTTAGTACCATAAAACTTAAAGTTATCAGGGAAAGACTGCAATCTAGCATTTTCCCTAATTGTAGGTACTCTATTGAACTTATAGTGGAAGTGATTTCTATGTCCTGTATCAATAGTTTTAGATGGTTTTTTACTATGGTAACGAGTCCAAGCCTCATTAAACTTCCTACTATCACCAACACCCGGAGGTAAGTCTTTATGATTACCGCCCTCAGGAACCTGAGATATTACATTCTTTACGTGTTCAGTATGATTTGTTCCAATATGATTATGAATCACATTACAGTTTCTTCTCATTAGCTTTTGATAATCTGTTGTAGGTATGCTAGAATACTCTACATCCTCAGACCCTAAATCACTCTCCAATGTTGGTAAATCAGAAATCGCATCACCACACGTAATATAATTCTCTGGTGTATGAGTCCTTTCAGGGAATTCAAACATATCATTTTTTAAGCCTACAAAGAAAGCTCTTCTTCTCATTTGAGGTACACCATAATCTGCTGCAAGTAGTATATCAAAGTTTACATTATACCCTAGGTCAGTGAACAATTTAATTATATGTTCCTTAGTCTTTCCTTTGTACATAGTTGCCATTCCCGGTACATTTTCTATAAGGAATGCCTTAGGTTCAAAGTGTTTCACCGCTTTATATACAGACAAATATAATTTGTTACGTTCATCATTTTCATCTCTCGGACCGGTCAAACTGAACCCTTGACAAGGCGGACCTCCAACAATTACATCGACTGTCTCATCACCAATAGCATTTTCAATTTCATTAACAAAGTTATCGTCAAAAAGGTCAATATTCATACCTTTTGCTCCATTATGACTTTCTCTAAATGTTACAAGTGCACTTTCTTCTTTATCAATTCCTAATAATACATTATAACCACTCTGTATAAAGCCTAATGAAAGACCCCCACATCCGCAAAACATATCAATTACATTAAGCTTTTTCACTCTCATTGCTCCTATCTCTAATTTCTTGTAGTCCAATTCGTAGGCAATTTCTTATCTTTTCTGCTCTAGAATTACCGTCTACAGTTTCTTCTATATCTTTAATAAGTTGTTCTTCTATTCGAGTGTTTACTACAACACCTATTTTTCTTCTACCAGAACCGCTTCTTTTACCACCACTGCTCATATTTATCACCCTTTTCACTCTATCAATTCTAACATCCGAGGGTTTGAAAAGCAA
The DNA here is from genome assembly GCA_963676345.2 of uncultured Acidaminobacter sp. Classification (GTDB taxonomy): domain Bacteria; phylum Bacillota; class Clostridia; order Peptostreptococcales; family Acidaminobacteraceae. The sequence goes on along the minus strand of CAXXTS010000004.1, from coordinate 494,807 downwards.
TATCGCTTTCTTAAAGAACATATGTTCTTTAAGCTTATCATATTTTAATTCATATCTCAACATAATGTCTTGCTCTATTTAGAATCAATAAAAAAAGATGAACCCATAATCACAAGTTCATCACTCTCTCTTACTTTAATCCCTCAAATATATACCCAAGTACATTAATATCACTACTGTTTTCAGCAATTCGGTATTGTTCAGCCATATCCAACTCTGATATTTTATTTAGAGCGTCATCGTCCCACCCCTTTAGTTTCAGAATTTCACGTGCTGATAAATCAACTATTTCAAACTTCAAATTAGATATCATATCATCTACATTAATCTCTTGTTGAGACCCCTCAATAAAAGACACTTGAGCTAACTTAAGTATAATATTGAATATGATTGGTGATACAAGATTATAGAATATAGAGCAATTTTCTTTCTCTGAAAACGGATACAATAGTTCTTCATCAGATAACCGAAAATTAAACCTTGATATATTAGCGTGTGAAAGCAGATTCCTAATCCTTCTAATCCCTTGATTTGGGTCATTTAAAAATCTACATTCAACATCACTAATAATTCCCTCGCTATTTGCCTGTTTTATCAATGATACAAATTTATCATCAAAATTATTCAATCTATTCTTAAACGTTGATTCTAGTACATTAAACAATAATATTAAACTTGCAAATCCATTCACATCTTCATTAATTTGTTCACAGTATAATAACATATCCCCGTGATAACGTGAATACTGCCACACATAATCAACCACAATACTTTTTTCTACCATAATTCTCCTCCCACTATACAGATTCCATCACCTTCAGCATTTCAGAACAAAATAATCAATAATGTTCAAATTGATCAGGATTCCTCTACTTTAATAACATCCTCAATACTAATATTAATATCAAGTTCATTCGTGCGTTTTACCGCTGTTTCAATATATTTTGAGTACCTATCAAAGACAGTACCTTCTTTAGCAAGTATTAACAATCTGTTTTTGGGTCTTGTAACTGCAACATAGTGTAATTGCTTAGCTTCAGACTCACGAAAATCGTAATCCCTAGCATTAATGATTACTTGACTAAACTCCAATCCCTTTGATGAATGTATGGTACCTGATGTTAAAGTGTAATGCTCCTGATTATATGTAGATATATATTGCTCATCTGTTACAACTTCATTTAAAACTTTGACTTCATTTTTTACTTTCTCTGTAACATCTTCATACCCTAGGTAAGAGTAAAACTTGTAACACAGTGCTTCAAAATTACCATAATCAGCGACAGACTCTTTTATTCTAACAAGATGTTTCCTGAGTTCCGCTACCCTATATGTTTCAGGAATAGGGATTTCATCTCTAAAATCATATTCACTATATCTATGTTTAATAACAAAATCAGCTATCCCTCTTGATATCCAAATGTGTTCACTTTCGATATCTGAATAATCTAATGGTGAGCTAGGCACATAAACGAACTGTAACCCTTTATCATTTAACCTATCACTCCAGGCACTCGCTACATTCTTTTTATAATTCAACATAGCACATTTCTCGTTTTCTTTAATCCAGCCACTTATGAAATCACAAGCATCATCAACAGAGTTATACTTAAGTATTGTTATTTCATCGTTGAAATCACATACTTCGTAATAATGTCTTACACTCTTCATAAAAATATTTGAATAATTTTGGATAGCTTGGTCTGAACGGAAATTGTGTTTTAATACAAATAGCTCAAAAGAATCTTTTGTAAACAAACTAGTAAAACCTCTGCGATATGCCCCTCTCCAAGCATATATAGATTGTTTTTCATCACCCACTATAAATAACGGTATACAAAGTTCATCACTAAGGTACATAAAAAATTTGTGCATATCCTCATCACTATCTTGATACTCATCAATATATATTCGATAATATTTTGACTTCAAGTATCTTTTTGCAGAATGTGATTTCACCAGAATATCAAGAGCAAGTTGAAATGCAAAGTTCTTTTTCTTATTACTAAGCTTACACATCAAGCCAGTATCACGAATTTTGTCTATACCAGAATCAAATGTCCTCACCATATTTTTATTGCTATAATCAGGATTAATATCACGCTTAAACTCACTCCCATAAACATCATACATAAATGGTTGAATAATCTCGGTCCATACAAAGTTATCATTAGTCCCTACAAATCCGTCACCTTTATTTGGTCCAAGTCTTTTTAATATCTCTTTTGCAGCTTTTTTCGTAAACGTAACTGCTGCAAATGTTCTAAAGTTCTGGTTCCTTTCCATATCGCTAAGTATTCTCAGAATAGTAGTATGTGTCTTGCCAGTACCTGCACTAGCACTAATTACAACATTACCTTCACAGGAAATAACTTTTTTTCTTATTTCATTGTCTATTGGGAACATAAGTCCACCAACTTCCTTAAGCATTCAAATCTCTCATGCTTATATATCGCATTAACATCTTTTCTCTTCATCTTCTGACAAAGCTTAATCATATTCTTTAACTTAGCTGTTTGAAGAAAATCTACCCCATTCTTGCTACTGCCGTTATCTGCTGATAACTCATCAAGAATAGTCCCAATAACCTCATCCAAGTCATTCTCCAAATCAACCCTCGAAAGGAATATATTCTTCTTACTAAGGTTTTTTATGGTTTTAGGGTATCTACTGTCATACAAATTGCGCTTTACTTTCACTTGTTCTTCTACATTCTCTTTGAACAATTTAACATCTTTAATAGCTAATGGCGGTTTCGTCGTTCTATTCAGAAGTTTTAAGCATCTATTTATTCCAATTAAACTTGCTTTAACAGAGCCTTTAGCAATTCTCAAATCATTATCTGTACGTACAATAACATTAACTCCTAGCGGAATTAAAACATCATAATACTCTTGAAAATTAATACCGTCAACTTCAAGGATGTACCCTCCTAGACTTTCATATGTTTTGCACTTAACATTCAACACTCTCTCAAATAAGACCTTCTCTGATGGTCCTTCCACTAACAAAACAACATCAGCGTATATTGCCTCAGCTAAGTTTTGATTAAGTTTGCTTTTTAACGACCTATATTTCCTCGACACTTTATATATATGGGATTTGCCCACGACAGAACATTCTCTCACTAGCTTTATTAAGTTGACTTCATCCATTTGACTTACAATTAACGATGAATGTGTAGTAATGAATAGATAATTAAACAACTTATCCGAGAATATTTCGTGTGATAAGGCTAGTTGCATAGACCTATGTAAGTGGTTTTCTAACTCTTCGATTAAGAAGATATTTATCATTTCATCTTCTTTTCTACGATGCTCCAAAGTTAGAAGTGTATAAGCTAAAATCTTCTTCCTACCATCACCTGATGTTGGATATGTTTCACAAGATTCATCCAATATATATGGTGTTAGTTTACTATGCAAGTTACCAATTTCGATTTCAGATTTAATTTTGACATTAAAACCGTCTTCATCTCTGAACTTCTTATACTCCTCCACTAAATCCTTTTCAAATGTCTTTATTGCAGATAAATCACTTACGCTTTCATTAAGCTCACCTATCTTAGCAGTAATGTCCTTTCTTTCAGCTTCATTCAAACTAGTATCTTTTCTAAATATATCCCTAGAATACTTCTTAAATGTATTTTCTAGGCGTATAGATGAATCTATATAAACTACATTTATATGCTTATCTATTTCGTAATACATTTGCTTACTAGGAATATCTTCTAAATTTTCTAAATCACATCCCCAATAAAGTTGTGGGTCTCCTGTAAATCTTTCTTCCGAGTAAGTAGATTTTAATTGAAAATAAACCTCATATGTATCAGAAGGGATAGCACCTTTCATCATTTTGAATATCTTTTTACTATCATCATCGTCATCATCGTCACTTAGCTCTACCATCAATGTTATCTCAACTTCACGACTTGTATCTTTATTATAAAAATCAGTATCTACTAGTCCTTCTTTACGGATACCCCTATCAAATAAGAACCGCAAAGCCATCAAAAAATTGCTTTTACCTATATCATTCATTCCAAAAATTACATTTCTATTAGTTAAATCTATGTCTACATTTTCAAAGTTCCTAAAATTCTTTATAGACAGATACTTCAATATCATATTATCCCTCCTTTTCAACACTTATTACACTTTCATAATTAATTATACTCCTACACAATACCCATTACCAGATATTGACTGTATTTTTATTTTATATACTACTATGGCTTCATACATATAAATAAGACACCACTTAATCAAAGTGATGTCTCTAATAATGCATTTGAAAATTGATAAGCTGATACGACCGCACTACATCTGTACGCTTCACCAACTAGAAAAGCCTGTAATTCTTATATTTTAAGGCGTTACAGGCAAATATATTTACTAATCCTACTAATTAAATTATTCTATCAACTCCTGTTATATCAACATTTTCAACTGATATCAACAGATTCGTAACCTGAATTTTATTAAATAACTCATCGACATAACTCGGTTTTAGGGTCACTTGTGATACGGTTCACCCCGCGCAATCCGATATGCTCGGTAAACCTGCTCAAGCAAGACTACCTTCATGAGCTGGTGGGGAAAAGTCATCTTTGAAAAGGACAGCTTGTAGTTTGCCCGCTTCAGAACAGCTTCTGCCAGCCCCAGTGACCCCCCAATGACAAATACAATATGGCTCTTACCACTCACGCCAAGCTTTTCAATATGGTCTGAAAGCGCCTCACTGGTCAACTGCTTGCCTTCAATGGCCAGGGCAATCACATAGGCCTGATCGGGAATTTTCGCCAAAATACGTTCTCCCTCTTTGTCTTTAACCTGAATTTCTTCCTTCTCGCTTAAGGACTCTGGACACTTTTCATCAGGTACTTCAACCTGTTCCAGCTTGCAGTATTTACTCAACCGCTTTGCATACTCAGCAATGGCTGCTGTAAAATACTTCTCTTTTATTTTCCCCACAGAAATCACTGTAATTTTCATATTGAACCTTCCTTATTCATAGTTTCCCTTCGATTATACATCAGTCCGGTGGTCTCTCAAATTCTCTACATCATTTTATAAACTTTTTTATCATCATAAACACTTCATTTTCCTATTTTAATCGCTGAGTCCATCCACTTTAATCATCACGCTATGAATAATGTCTGTCTCTATCTGGTTGAGAAATGCTTCATCTGGCGTCATGGCATAAAACACAATACTGACTCCTTTTGGCTCGATCTTGCCCACCCAAACACGGCTGTATAGGGTTAAAGGGCCAAACTCTACTGAAACAGCCTTATTCGGTAACCCATACTGGAGATAGGCTATCTGAAATGACTGGTAGCTGTGCACTGGACTATGGGTCACTAAGGTGCTTGAAATTTCATAAAAATCCAGACCCGAAATACGGTCAGCTTCTACCTCTCCATCCACCCACTCGAACTGTAAACGATTCCTTTCTGCGCCCATTCCCTCCAGTACCAACCGCACGTAGTCTAGCTTTGCTATTTGACCCAAAGAAGCCGTCAACGGCAAACCAGATTCATTAAACAGGTAGCTATATGGTTCGTCTGCCTCTTTCAACAAGTAGGCTCCAAAAAATGCGCCTTCATAAGGCGTTCCCACCTGATATAGCATTGAATTCCCAGTACGCGAATCAAATCCACCAAAATTATATAGAATAGTTAAATCTATCTCCATGCCTGACTGACGTGTAAGAAGACGCCCTGCATCATAATACAGCATAAAGGGATACCAGTGATGTCCAGTCTTGGCATTCACCTTTGGAAATATCACATCAATATGTTCTGTATGGGTCAGCGCTGTCCTCTGCTCGTGGATATTATTCACCATCATAATCAGCGCACTTGGAATAATTCGGCTAAACGGCAGTAAGAGACTCAGTAAAGAAATACAAGCTATAGCAAAACCAATTTTCCATGCACGCTTTAATATTATTCTCATGGCACCCTCCTAAGTCATCTATACCCGTCCCGCTTATAAATACCTCACTTGGGCTTCTCTCATACACAACCATAATAAGTATGCACCCACTGACCACTGGGCTTACTCATTGGCAGGAACAGATTATTTCACGCATTTCTTATGCTTTACAACAAATCAAAAGAAGACTTCAAAATCTGAAGTCTTCTTCTCTTAAATGCTTCATTCAAACGCTTTTTTTGCCTTACTACAGGCTTCACTCAATATCAATCATCTGTATGTCATACTCAAATTGCTTTGTAGATTTCCCCACCACTTAAAGGTACTCACCATATCCCGAAGTGTCTCAGCACGTGCTGCCATTTCTTCACTTGCAGCAGCGCCCTGTTGAGAGTTTGAAGCGGTTTGCTGGCTCACTTAAGAAATTTGATTTACTACTTCCTTTCATATGGCTCACATCTAAAATAAAACCCCTAAAATCAAGTAGCTTTTAATTTCAGGGGTTTTTGTATTTCTAAAGGCATGTAAAAACTGTCATAACACTAACTTACAACTTTAAACCGCCAGCCATTTGATATATTGATTGGTTGTTGCAAGTTTTACCGTGTGTGAAAAATGTGTTTCGCTACACAGTGACGCATCATATAACCCAAACTTCACATAAATGGGTTTGCCTATGAGTTCAGGGATAATACTGAAAAAACGGTCTTCTGAGTGATGTGTATACACCATGACTTTCAATCCATTTTCAAGGGCACAATCCACCAAAACTAACAAATCCTCTGCCTGTTCTGTCCACTCAAGACCTGAAAGAATGATGCCTTCATCGAGACCATTTGACTTCACCTTATCCATAATTTCAAATGCTGATTCCACACGAATATGCTCAGGAGATTTCAAATGCGCATTAATACAATCTTTGCAGGGCATACTACAGTTCTTTGCAATGATCAGTGTCCCAATAAAAGGTGCGTCATTCAATATATTATGCACAATGCCTTTGTAAGCAATACGCTTTCCACCGTAGTCATTTTGCTTTAACATATCAGTTTGCCTGCTCTTTGCATGGACTCAGTTGATTACGATCCCTAAACTCTTCCTTTTTACCATCATTGAATCGGCTGACAGGACGAATGTATCCTGTAACACGCTGATATTTTTCAGCAGATTCTCCACAGTACGGACAAATATCATGACTGCCATGAATAAATCCATGTGTACTGCAAATACTGTAAACTGGTGAGAGTGACGTATATGGTGCTTCAAAATTTTCGGTTACATATTTTACAATCGCCTTTGCCTTTTCACCCGAAATTGAGGTCTCCAAATAATTATGAACAACTGTACCACCTGTATGCAGTGCTTGCAATTTATGTTGATGTGTATAAAGTGATTTTATGTCCGTAACCTTCTTAACAGGAATATGGCAACTGTTTGTATAGTAAGGAACGTGTTCTCCAAGTGTGTAAATGTCTTTATAAATCTTTTTGTCGCGACTTGCCAGCTTGTATGCTGTACTTTCAGCTGGCGTTGCCTCCAAATTAAATAAATCTCCTGTTTCTTCCTGAAAATCTTGCATACGAGCCCGCATATACTCAATAACTTCATATGTGAAATCATATCCCTCGGGTGACAGGATGTCCTTTTGTAGAAGATTCATGCACATTTCGTTGGCACCTAAGTACCCAATTGTGCTGAAATGATTGTCAAGCGTACCGACATACTCCATAAAAGCAGGTAATAGGCCACGCTCCAACTGCTTCTGAAGAAACTTACGTTTGATGACCAGCGAATCTTTTGCAAGCACCATATTGCGGTCAAGAATTTCAAAAAATGCGTCTTTGCTATCCGCTTCATATGCATAGCGCGGCAGATTTAATGTAACGACACCTATTGAACCGGTTTTCTCACCTGACCCAAAAAGGCCGCCATTTCGTTTAACGAGTTCACGTTTGTCAAGGCGAAGTCTACAACACATGCTTCTAGCATCTTCAGGGTTCATATCTGAGTTAATAAAATTCGCAAAATAAGGGATTCCGTACTTCCCTGTCATCTCCCACAGGAGTCTATCATTATCACGATTCCAATCAAAAGCCTTATGAATGTTATACGTAGGAATTGGGTAGCTGTGTACAGCCCCATTGGAATCCCCCTCCAGCATAACTTCATAGAACGCCTTGTTAATCATATCCATCTCTACTTGGCACTGCGAATAGTTGTAATCCAACACTTTGCCTGCAATAACCGCAGGTTTATCTTTCATATCAGACGGCACCATAAGGTCAAATGTGAGATTTGAAAAAGCCGGTTCGGCACCCCCGCGACTATTGGAGTTGATTTGGAAGATGAAACCCTGCATAATTTGCTTCACTTCTTCATAAGTAAGTTTATCTTCTTTTACAAATGGAGCCGTTAATGTATCAAAAGAACTAAAGGCAACTGCACCAGCAATTTCATTTTGGAAGATTGTCGTCAAGTTTGCGACCTGTGCCAAAAAACTGCTAAAATGCTTGGCTGGTTTCGAACTTGGAATATTGCTAATGCCTTTAACACCCTTCATGATAATATCAAGTAGCGAGTAACCACAGCAATAAACTGTAAGAGCTCCTAAATCATGAATATGAATATCGCCATTTTTATACGGGTTAGAAATTTTTGATGGATATACCCGATGTAACCAGTAATCTCTTGATTGCATTTCAGAAATATAGCGATTCAGTGCACCGTAGCTGTAGTGTGCGTTAGAATTCTCATTAACACGCCAGTCAGTCTTTTCCATGTATTCATCAATTTTGTTAATGTAATGATCAATTCCAAGACGCTTTTTTGCATGCTCTTCTCGATATAAAATATAAGCTTTTGCAACCTCATAGTAGCTATTGTCCATTAGGGTCATCTCAACTGCATCTTGAATTTCTTCAATATGTACGGTTTCCTTTATAAGTCTGCTAGCGGTCTGCTCTACCAGTATGTGCATCTCCTGCTCTAGCTTAATACCCGTTTCAATAAACGCTTTATTTATAGCCATCGATATTTTCAAGGCGTTATAGTTTTCAATTTGCCCTTCTCTCTTTATTACCTTCTTAATCATGTATTTTCTCCTTCCGAGTTGACATGTGGGCAAAATAAAAATACTACATCGGGGTAGTATTTTTGACGAAAATCACTTTCCATTCTTCCCACCGAAGACTGACTTCAAGTTTACAGGCAGGTCTCCTGACTCGTGGTCCTCCTACTTACTGCCCTTCCCATCTTTCGACAGTGGTTTGCAGCGTTCGTCACACTTACAGTAGCGGGGGCTGTGGAAGACTTTCACTTCCTTCCCTATTATCTTTTTCAAGACCCGTAAACACTATATATTGTACGATTTATTTTACACCACACTATATATAGAAGTCAAGCGCGTTTTGGAAGTGTTTTACACCTATTTCAAGTCGATTATTTGAACGTACACTTCTATCAAAATACATGCTCTTGGTTTTGAAGCGCACCGTGCAATCTCTGATTGCCCTCGTCGCGAGACGCGCTCTTCCCTAACTTATTCAGAAGCGCACCGTGCAATCTCTGATTGCCCTCGTCGCGAGACACGCCTCTTCCATAACTTATTCAGAAGCGCACCGTGCAATCTCCGATTGCCCTCGTCGCGAGACGCGCCGTATATTCAAATAGAAAGAGGCGCCATTTCGAATGCAAATTCGAATGGCGCCTCTTTCTATTTGAATGCACTTCTTTGTCTTTCACGCAATCTGTACATCTACCCCTAGTACCCCTTGTACTTTGTCTTTTTTCCCAAACGGCATGCTGATGGTAATGCATGGTGATTTGGATATGCCTGAAATATAAATGTCTGAAATAAAGGGTTGGCCCTTCATGGCCTCATTAAACCAGTTTCTGATGGTTGCATTCTTAATACCTGCTGGTGGATTGGAGTAGATAAACTCACCTTTGACATCGTTGGTCCAAATGGCTTCAATATAATGCGTGTCCTTCATCTTATCATCTAAAATTTCCTTATGCACCTCTGTGTGTTTCCCTGACAGCAGGTCATCTCCATCTACTGAAGATGTTGTGGAAAGCTTATTACATATCGATGCGCTCAGTTCTGAAATAATGTCATTGCCCTTCTCAACAACACGAGATTTTGCAACATCAAGTAGATTGAGCTTGTAATGGCCTGTTAAGTTGAGCAGGCTCTGCTTCATGTCTCCAATAATGCCCTCAATTCCCATCAGGTGGTCTGTATTTTCCTGCTGAACGCTTATATCTGTATTCAGAGCATAAATGGTCTCAGTCATTTCCTGAAAGGCTTCATGTGTTTTGGAAAGCTCCTCATAAACAGCATTGGTCATTTTATAATTGCCATCTAACAGGCTGTCTACACCGGAAACTTGTGTCTGTATGGTGTCGAAAACCTGAGTGATGGTATTAAGACCTTCATGAACGTCATTTGCTTTAACCACAGCATGGGCAATAGTGGCCCTCTCTGCTTCCGATGTTTCTGTAACGAGCTTGATCTTATCATTGATGTTCTTCATGATATCTATAATTTCATTTACAGACACCTCGCTCCCTTCAGCGAGGGTACCAATCTCCTTTGCGACAATAGCAAATCCACGCCCTGCGTCTCCTGCTCTTGCGGATTCTATGGAAGCATTTAAGGCTAACATTCGTGTCTGCTTATAAAAGCTTTGTACAGATGTCAGTATTTCAGATATAGACACAATGCCTGACTGCAGGGCTGTGATGGATTCATGCATGACCTGATTGGTTCTTTCAATGGAGTTGACCTCCTCAATTATGTTGTATAAGTTCTCCACTTGCACTTCAATAATTCCCTTAGCCTCCACGGACGTTTCTGACAACTGGGTCGATGAGCGTCTGATTTCACTTGTACTTTCCAAAATGCCTTCTGCTGCAGTCATAGACTGATTGACCATCCTATTGCTTCTTTCATTTTCACTTCTTAATTTATTGGAACTTGCAAACATTCTGTCTGAGGCCTCTTTTTGACGGTTCAATGACTGCACAATATTTTCTGAGGACGTGGTCATTTGGGCCTGAACAACCTCCATTCCAAATATTTGGTTGTAGAGCTCTACTTTAAACTGATCAATAATATGAAGTACCTGACGCTTCTTGCCCTTGTGTCCTTCCGCCGGAATGTCCATAGACAGACAGTCTTCAATGTTTTCTTCTAAAGCATCCAAAATCCGCTTGTATTCGTTCATAGTCCCTCCCCTTGTCGCCAATTGGCTCTCTACCTTTTTCAAGTGATCGTTAGGTCATAAGAAATACCTGCGTTTTTATCATTTCATAAGCAATCATACAAATGCCTAAAGACAACTATCGATGATTATTTATGCAATGATGCATTTCTTTAACCCCTACAAAAAAAGACAAAGAAGGCCCTCAGGACTTCTTTGTCTTTGAAATATAATATTTTTTTTAAGAAAATATGTCAAGTCCCATGTCGCACATCATCTCGTCTAAAAAACACTTGAGTCCCGCTTAAATTCCCTCTTTACTCTACCTTTTACGTGTGATAAACTATTCAAAATATTTATACGGAAATGAGGTATGATTATGCAAAAGCTTTTGGATGGCATCGTCAAGTTTAAACGCAGTGATTTTGAATCGCACAAAGATTTATTCAAACAGCTCAAATCGAAGCAAAAACCACACACACTTTTTATTAGCTGCTCTGACTCAAGGATTGATCCTAATCTGATTACTGGCACTCTTCCTGGGGATCTCTTTATTGTCAGAAATATTGCCAATCTTGTTCCACCTTATCGCGAAGCAGAAGAGTTCTTATCTACAACAGCGGCCATTGAATACGCTGTAAACGCACTAGGCGTTGAAAACATAATCGTTTGCGGTCATTCCAACTGTGGTGGCTGCGCCGCAGCGTTAAACCCTGATGGCGTTAAGCATGTTTTACCCCATACACAGAAATGGCTTGAGCTGACTGGCCCCGTGACTGAGCGTGTATGCCGTGAAATTCCTGCTGATGAACCAGAAGCTCGTGAGTGGATGATGGAACAAGCCAATGTTATTGAACAGCTTAAACACCTGATTTCTTACCCCTATATTCGGGAAAAGGTCCGTTCCGGTGCACTTGAACTGAGCGGGTGGCATTATATCATTGAAACAGGTGAAGTCTTTATCTATAACAAAACCAAAGAGGAATTTGAACTCGCAAATGGATAAAATGCATCCAGCAGCTAACCCTACACACCTGTACAAGTCTGCTGGATTTTTTATGCCCAAATGGCTGTTTGTTAAAAATATCTTGACATTAAAAAAAGTTTAATGGTATGCTAATGGTGTAGGTAATTATTAAATGAGGTAGACTGCATGAGGTGGAAAAATGATACGCATTCATCACAATACACCAGCTGCAGGCTGTCCAGCTATGAGCTTCGTTTTATAGAAAGCGAAAATCGGTGAGCTTAATCCGGAGCTTATAGTTGTGAGTAGCCGAGCTGACAAACAAAATTTTCTTTGTTCTCAGCGGGCGACTGGACTCTAATTCCAGCGCTTATTTGTCATATCAAAATTCGGCTATTACGCTAAATCTATCTTATGCTTGAAACGTGGCTTAACATGCCGCTGTTTTACGTGCACATTTTTTGTGCCCTGATTCTAAGTATAAGCTCCGTAACGATTGTGTTACGGAGTTTTTTGCATTTATAATCAATTTCATAAACACCCTATGAACGTACTTTAATTCAGTGCGTCTTATATCAAGCACGAGATTTTTGCTCCCTATTAAGCTTTGTACACTAATATGGAGGAAAAAATTATGAGTTTACTACATTTTCACAAAATCACTAAGTGCTTTACCAACCGTCAAATACTCGATGACATTAATTTAAGTATTGAAAAAAATGAACGCGTAGCCCTTATTGGTAATAACGGTACTGGTAAAAGTACCCTGATTCGTATTGCCATGGGTCTAGAAACCCCGGATAGTGGTCGGGTCATTCAAGCACGTGGAACAAAAATTGGATATTTATCGCAGCTGAGTGATGAGCTTATGCAGGGAGAGGAAAATGCACTCTTTCTAAGAGAACATAAAGCACTTGAAACAAAACTTCAGGCACTAGAAGCAGAACTCGCACGTCCAGATCTTGCCCAGAACAGCCCAAAACTTGAAAAAGTGCTGGAGCGGTATCAGCGGGTCTTAAGTCAGTATGAGGCGGCGGGGGGATATACTCTCGAAAGCAAAATAAAAAAGACCCTACTTGGATTAGGGCTTTCAAAAGACGCACTTTACCGTCCCCTAGACAGTTTAAGTGGTGGTGAGCGTATTCGAGTGGCACTGGCACGCATTCTCATTGAATCGCCAGACCTGCTTATCCTTGATGAGCCGACCAACCACCTCGACCTAGTCGGAATCGAGTGGCTTGAACAGTATCTCAAGCACTTCACAGGTGGGGTTCTGCTCGTCTCCCACGACCGCTACTTTTTAGACCGGGTCAGCACGCGAACAGCTGAAATCGACCACGGACACCTGCTCGTTAAACGCTGCAACTATTCCAGTTTTATAGCGCAAAAAGACATTCAGCGTGCATATTATTTAAAAGAAGCCAAAAACTTGCGCATTCGCATTAGAGATCAGGAAGCTCAGGTAAAAAAACTGACTGCCAATAATAAAATAAAGCAAGCCAAAAGTAGAAGTCATGCACTTAACCGGCTCAAGCAAGAGCTCAAAACACATCAGACCATGGCCACATCAGGGCACCTGAGTAATAATGCAGGCCCGCGTTTAAACCTGCAGGCACATGGGCATGTCAGCAAGGATATCGCATGGGCAAAATCTGTATCAAAACACTTTGGCTCACGTCCACTCTTTACGGGGATTACATTTAACATTTACGGAGGAGACCGGGTTGGTATTATCGGCCCCAATGGCTGTGGAAAGTCTACCCTACTTAAAATGCTCATGAAAGAAGACACTGCCTATACAGGGGAGCTCATGCTGGGTAAATGGTTAAACACCTGCTATCTAGGACAGAGTGTTTCTTTTGAGAATGAGTCCTCCACAGTTCTAGAGCATATTACAGCGTGCAGTAGCCTGGAGCAGTCTGCGGCCCTACGTCATTTAGCGGACTTCCAGTTTTATGATGATCAGGTCAATACGGTGCTTTCATCTCTAAGTGGCGGTGAGCGTGTAAGGGTTTATCTGGCTGAGATTATGCTTCAAAATCCCCATCTGCTGATTTTGGATGAACCGACCAACCACTTGGACCTGGCATCTAGACAAGCTATTGAACACGCAGTTAAGACTTTTAGAGGTACTGTCATAGCTGTATCTCATGACAGATACTACCTTAATAATTGCGTAGACAAAATTTTGGCCTTTGAAAATGGAAGTCTTACCATGTACTCAGGCAATTATGATGCCTACAAATCGAAGGCACGTTAGTATCTATCTGCCTATGTACAACCTTAAAAGAGCACCTGCAAAAGATCACACAAGGTGTGTCAACTGCAGGTGCTCTTTATCACTTACTTAATTTAAACCTCTTGTTATGTGTTCCTGCCCTAAATCACATTAGTCTCTTACATACTTAATCAGTACATAATTAACCTTGTCTTCTTCAACATATACTTCATCAACACTGAGCTCAGGTTCAAATGTTTCTCCATCAATTTCATAGTCCTCTGCTTCTACATCAAAACTTTCACCTGCTTCAAGGTTCTTGAAGTAGACATACTCGCCCCAATCAACATCCTTTTCTATACCATCGATTGTGATTTCTGGTGTGAATAGATCTTCATCAAAGCTTGGCTTAAACATATAAACAAGCACTTTGCCTGTCTCTTCTTCCTGTTCAACCTCTTCGTAGTAAATTTCAATGACTTTAAGCTCTTCTGAATCCACTGAAACTTCGTCTTCTTCAATAACCGCACGGTATAGTACACCGTCCTCTTCATAAGAGTCCGCCTCAATTTCGTAGTCTTCGTCCGCAATCAGATCTGTAAACAGTGCCGATTCGCCCCATTCAATTTCTTGTTCTTCATCGCCAACGCTTACTTCTGGCGTAAACAGGTCATCATCAAAGTCCGGTTCATCCATTTGAATAAGGACTGCTCCGGTCTCTACAGATTCAAAGACCAAATCCAAATCAAAGTCTGATGGCAGCTCAATCTGATCTTCAAAATCTGCTTCGTCTGCATCATCGTCCTCATCATCTGACTCTACCTTGTAGTCCGCTTCAATTTCAATTTCAAAAGAAATATCTGATTCAGACTCAACAGCCATCCATTCTGAATCTGGAGTAATAACAACATCATCCCCAGTTTGATCTACATCAACATCAGAATCGAAATCGACGATTTCTTCATCATCATCAAAATCAAACATCAGCGACCAGTCTTCTAGATCTATCTCATTTTCATTATCAATCGTGATTTTTGCAGTGTAGCCATCTTCATCTACATCTTCAATTTCATAGTAAACTTTCACTTGACGCTCTTCATAGATGCGCTCATCATCTGAATCTACATCATCTCTATCGCGGTCTTCATCTCTATCACGGTCTCTGTCAGACGGATGGTCATAACCGCCGGTTGTCGGCAATTCGCCTTTTGCAAATCCAGCGCCTTTTTTGTAAAAACTCCAGTAGCTACTATTGCCAGGATATTTGTCTGCCGTAGACTCATGATCTTTAGTAACGATGTAAATACTGCCTCTGAATTTTACATAATCCCCTTCTTCATAGTCCTTATTCATAAGCCAGCTTGGGGCTGAATCTGCAAAACTCACTGCAGACGCGGCCAGCACTAATGCTGCTGCCAGTGTGACACTCAGAAATTTTTTAAAACCTTTCATGATTATCCTCCTTTATGTAAGGGGCTTGCCCCTTCAGTTACACGGTTTATCACTGCTTTGTATATAGAATGCGTAAACCACCGGTGCAAAACTGGGGACTCAAAGGTTTTGTAATATTTCTGTAATATTGCTATTTTTCCACCATGGCAATAACCCGCACGGGCGCGCCATCTCCATTTTCAATATTTAGTGGCAAACACACTACATCGACTGGTTTGTCAGGTAGTAGCTCCAAATTTTTCAGGTTCTCAATAATGAACATATTGCAGCCCAGTAGAATTTTATGTACTGGATAAGTGGTTTCATCCAAGCGGTCTACTGATAAAGTATCGATGCCAACACCTCTAACCCGCTGTTCACAAAGCCAGTTTGCAGCCTTCTTTGTCAGAACAGGGTAATCCTGCAAATAGTCCTCGCTTCCCCAGAACTGACTCCATCCTGTTCTAAAGAAAACGAAATTGACATCTCTTAGCCATGGGCCAAAGGGGAGTAAATCTTCAAATCCAATCCGATCTTTTAAATGGCTCACATCTATCACTAGGGCTTTACCTACAAAATCTGCCGGATTAAATGCGTCTAGAGTTATACCGTCAGCACAAATATGTGCCGGTGCATCCATATGGGTTCCTGTATGTGAGTGTATTTCTATTTTCTTTTCAGCTGCACCATCGATCTCAACACTGAGTACATCTGTAATCTTTGGCATTTCTGTTCCTGGATACACTGAAATATGATTATTCAACACATGAGTCAAGTCAATTACCTTCATATTCTGCCTCCTTCATACTCTCTACTATAATATATATCCACCTGCCAGATAAATTCGCACGAACTTGAATATTTTGGGTACATACTTGAAATATTGATCTTATATGATATAATTTTTTGAAGTATAACATAATACCCACCTGATATTAAGGCTGTCCAGTGAGACAGAAATAAGAGGAGGAAACAAAAATGAATAAAGGTATTTTAGTACTAGAAGACGGACGTGTCATTTCAGGTCATACAGACCTAACATGCAATGCATTTGGCAAAGTGGCCCTACTCGATACAAAGGCCATTCTTAAAGAAGGCACGTTCACAGCTGACACTACAATTTCAACCGATAAACGTACACTAATAGGAAAAATAGTGGTCGACACACTGCCTGTTGAATACCATATGTATGACGTTAAGAATGCACTTCATAAGTCATGAAGATTCCATTAAATTTTCAAGAGCCTTGCAATTTGCCTTTAATAAGGACATTTGCAAGGCTCTTTTTTATTTTTGAATTTCATCTCACTCTGTTCTCATCTAGTTTTAATCTCCCACTTAACAAATCTTAAAATCTTGGGCGTATGCTTTAAGTAGATTATACGAAGACAACTCAATAAGAGATGGAATATGAAGGAGGAAATGAGATGAACATTGATCTTGAACGAATTGATATGCTACGCGAACGAACAAATGTAAGTTATAAAGATGCTAGAGCGGCCCTTGAGGCATGTGATGGCGATATTCTCGAAGCGCTCATATGGCTTGAAGAGAACGGTGATGTAAGTGAAAACAACGACGATCCGTCCCATAGCAAGCAGAGAGCCGACTACCGAAAGTCACATGCAGACTTTGGAAGACGTGTTGAGAGCGGTGTCAAAGAACTCCACCGCATGCGTTTTAAAATTCTTAAAGACAAGGAAATTCTACTCAACCTACCTGCAACAGTTGCACTCATAGTTGGTGTGATTACCGTACCAATTTCCCTGATTGTGCTGCTTGCAGCGGTCCTCTTAAGATATCAGGTTATCGTAGAAAAGCCAGAAGATAGGGGTGGATACGCACCTGAGACTGAAGCTGATTCAGAAAATGAACCCCCTTCACAAGAAGAGATGGCTGAGTCTGAAGAAAAATAAGCCCAATCTCATTTTAAGTGCTTTCTTATAAGACTAAAAAGCCTATGCCCTTTAATGTATTCAGTTCATCCTGATATCCATGAAAGGGCTTTGTCTCTTTTCAAAAAAGAAATATAATGGAAATAAGATAAAGTCACATTTTAGGGAGGATTCCATGGATGACAAAATACTAATTGTAGAGGATGACTTGAAAATCGCTCGCTTTATTGAGCTTGAACTCAAGCACGAAGGGTTCGGTGTAGACAAAGTGCACGACGGTCGAAGCGGTCTTGAAAAGGCGTTAGAGGGAAACTACGGCCTTATTGTCTTAGACATTATGCTGCCTGGACTCAACGGCATGGAGGTCTGCAGACGTATTCGAAAAGAATCTGAGGTTCCCATCATTATGCTCACCGCCAAGGATGATACCATGGATAAGGTAATGGGCCTTGATTTGGGCGCAGATGATTACATAACCAAGCCCTTTGCCATCGAAGAACTGCTGGCACGTATACGCCGTATTTTTAGAAGACCACTTACAACACAGCAAAGCGCACCAGAGCATACGGTCATCGAGTGCGGCCCTATCAAAATTGACATTTCTCAGCACGCTGTCTTTTTTGACTCAAAACCGGTCGAACTCACAAAAAAAGAGTATGACCTGCTCCACTATCTGATTCAAAATAAGGGCATTGCACTCTCACGCGATCAAATTCTTGACGAAGTTTGGGGCTATGACTACTACGGAGATACAAATGTCGTTGATGTATACATTCGTTACTTAAGAACAAAACTGGATAACGCATACGAAACCAAGCTCATTCATACCATTCGAGGTGTAGGATATCTTGTAAAAGAGGATTAAAATGCGTAAAGAAAAAAAGAATACGCAAAAATCGAATACTGAGTACAAGGAATATGACTACAGTGGTCACTACAAATTTGAGCATAAACGCTACAAAGGGCCCTATCAGAAAAAGCGTAGCAAAAAGAGAGCACAAAAAAATTTTGATGAGTCCGTTCGCCGTTTTGAAGAAAAGGCTCAAACCGCTGCTGACTCAGTCACTGATAGGTTCAAAGGCAACATGCAGCCATTTTTTGAAGGTATTTTATCTTGGCTTGAAAACATTAAAAGCTTTGATACCTTTCTGTCTCTGTTCAGATTCAATATCACCTTCAAAATGACACTTGGATTTGCTCTTTTTATGATTCAGCTGATCGTCATTGTCAATCTTGTCATTTTCGGTTCATTAAAGTTTTCGCTCTACCAGGATGCTGTCGATGACTTGACAACACGTTCTGAGACCATCATTGAACTGGGCGCAAAAAGCCGCGGCGAGGAAAGTCGTTCTTATTTCAATGACATACTCGGCTTACTCGGCGTTGACATTACCATTTACAATCTGTATCTTGAACCGGTTGCAAGCTCAGCAACACCGTTTCCAGACTGGGTACCTGCAGAAAACAGAGAATCCTTTACCGCTTTCAAGTACCATTTTCCCGAGAAAATATACCGCCAGTCACAATTTGAAATTGATGACACAAACTTCATTTTACTGGCATCTTACTCTATGGCAGAAGCACAGGCGACGCTGGATAGAATTACCATTGTTTCTTTATTCTTAAGTTTTATGCTCATTCTATGGGCCATACGGTCATCTTCCCGTATTTCTCAAAAGCAACTTGGCCCACTGCACATCATGACACGCAATGTTCAGGACATCTCTATAAGCAGTTTAGACAAGCGTCTCAACGTCCGCGGCACAAAAGACGAGCTGAAAGATTTGGCCATGGTTTTTAACAAAATGATGGACAACATTCAACTTTCATATGAACGGCAACGTCAGTTTGTCTCCGATGCCTCCCATGAGTTAAGAACGCCTATCGCAGTCATTAAGGGCTATGCCAACATGCTCGACCGCTGGGGAAAGGAAGATCCTGAAATTCTTGTTGAAAGTATTGATGCAATCAAGAGCGAAGCAGACAACATGCAGTCATTGGTAGAAAGTTTGCTGTTTATTGCACGTAATGACAAAGGCGCTTTAAAGATGGAGATGGAAACATTTGATCTCAGTGTGCTCATGCATGAAATTGTTAAAGAAACCAGTCTAATAGACTCTGCCCACAACATCGTGCCTGACATTGTAGCTACACTCCCCTTTTATGGCTCCTGTGAAAAACTCAAGCAGGCTCTGCGTGTCTTTATTGATAATGCCATAAAGTACACACCAGACAATGGAACCATTACACTGGAACTCGTCTCTACAGAAAAACAGGTTCGTATTGGCATTCATGATAATGGCATTGGCATTTCCAAAGAAGACCTGCCCCATATTTTTGACCGGTTCTACCGCGCTGATAAGTCGAGAACAAAGCTGGCAGAATCTGCTCAAAAAACAGGTGGAACAGGCCTTGGTCTTGCAATTGCAAAGATAATTATTGAACAGCACCGCGGAAAAGTAGATGTTCAGAGTACCCTTAACCAAGGCACTTCAGTAACCATAATGCTCCCGCGCAGGAAAAAGGAAAGCTATCAGGAAAAATCGCAGACGCCTGATAGTGAATAAACACAAAATCCCCAATCAGACCTTTCTTATGTTAAAACACAAGGGGGAGCTATTGGGGATTTATTAATTTGTTGAATCTGTATATATGGGCTCTATTGGTACTGTTTATTTCAAGTTAAACATATTTTTCTATTTTTGTTATTTTAACCCTTGTTTCACATGAAACATCTACAAGAAACAAAACTATTTCGTATTATTTCCCATTGTTTTCCATTATTTTACATTTTATATCACACTCTATATGCCCTGTTTTCTCACTAAATTACGCTAGAGCCAGGTCCTTTTTAAACACAAATCACCTTAAAGCCTTATTTAAAAGAGCCTCCATTTTTCACAGTCACCCACCTGTTTGAAACAGGACCCCATAAGGGTCTTGTGACTGTCATGTGTTCTAGGGCAGCCATTTATTACAACAGTGACTTCTTGGATTATCAATTTTAAGAAATGCCTCCTATACATACAAATAGAGAAGGCACACACTTGAAAATCACCGTGAGCACCTTCTCTATCTAAACGTTTATTTTATTGTCTTTAGACATTTTATTTTCAACTGCAAGGCTATACCCTTACTTTCGAATTTTGTAAAGCCTGCTGACACGGTCCCTGTAGGTCATGTCAATATTGAGGTCAATCCCCACCTGTATTTGGCTGTTTTCAACAACTTGACGTACCGTCTCGTAAGCGAGTTCGGGAAAGTTATTTTCCTTACTTAAGTGTCCGAGTAAAACCTGATTGACCCGGCCTTTTTTCGCCGCTTCTACCACAAGACTACCGGCGTACTCGTTGGAAATGTGTCCATCTTCACTTAGAATTCTACGCTTTAAATAGTAGGGGTATTTTCCCATTTTGAGCATTTCTTCATCATGGTTTGCCTCAATCATAAGTAGGTCACAATCACAAATTTCATGTACAATTTGCTCGTCTGCAATACCTAAGTCTGTTGCAACACAAAGCTTTGCCGACTCAATTGAAAAAGTGAACCCTACTGGATCCGCAGCATCGTGAGAAATCGAAAAGGGTTTTACCTGAATATCACCAATCGTCATGGATTCATTGGTCTTAAAGAAAACCACCTGTTCCTCGTCAATTGCACCGATCTTGTGCTTCATAGCATTCCATGTTAACTGGTTTACATAGAGCTTTAAACCATATTTACGCATGAGAACACCAACACCTTTAATATGGTCAGAGTGCTCATGACTCACTAGAATACCGTGAATCGACTCAGGATCCACATCAATATTCTCAAGCGCATTTCTAATATATTTTCCACTTAATCCCGCGTCAACAAGCAGGTGTGTTATATCACTTGAAATATACTGGCAGTTTCCACTGCTTCCACTCGCCAAAGAACAGAAATTCATTGACATAATGACCTCTTTCCTAATCAACCTGTGCTTCTATATATATTACTTCACCATCGTCGGTTCTAAATCTCCAAAACGGACTCGGTTCACCTTCTTGAAAGTTAATGGTGAGAATGTTTGAAACTAAACGGTAGCCTAAATCCATTGATACTATATGAACAGGCCTTTCAATTTGGTCTCTGGAATCAATTTCTCGAAGTAGTCTGAAAAGCGCTTTTGAAGGTGATTCTACCGTTTTATCTGAATCAAGAATCTTAAGTGAACCAAACCATTTTCGGTTCATTTGTGTGAGTTCTTCACCCCGAACAGTCACATTCATGTA
Organism: uncultured Acidaminobacter sp.; assembly: GCA_963676345.2. Lineage (GTDB taxonomy): Bacteria > Bacillota > Clostridia > Peptostreptococcales > Acidaminobacteraceae. Next base: position 472,897 of record CAXXTS010000004.1, on the reverse strand, counting down.
AGCATTCTCTACAAAATGCCCATTTTCTTCTTGACGGAATGCCACAAGGGCAGACCCGTCATCCTGCCTTTTTGTATCCCAGTGAACCACAGATGTACTAAATAGTCCAACTTCTTCTAAAAACTCAAAAGCCAGCTCCTCTGCCTTCTCAAGATCTGTTTCAACATAACCCAAAACCGGATTGTGTTTTCGGTATACCAACTCTTGCTTACCAAGTATTTCGACTTCGGCGTCACCCGATAAATACCGGCCTTCTTCAATATACGTGTACTTTTCTCCTAAGAGTAGACGAATAACACTGTCCTCTTCGTAATTTTGATAGGTTAGGCGAATGTCTTCTAAGATCTGCTGCTTTGCAGAAACCTCTGTATCAATAAAAATATTCTCCGATTCAAGCAGTAAAATAACATCACTCAACTGATTCTCTGCAAGCTTTGCTGCGTCATCTGCTGTTACGGCGTCACCATAAAGTATATAGGCTAGAATGCCATTTGTCAGTATCAAAGCGATTATTAAAATCGTTTTTGTTCGACCCCAATTCATAAGGCGTACTCCTATTTCTTTTCAACCTTCAACAGCCTGCCATCATACAGTCTGAACGAATAGCTCATTTCACCAATATCCAGCTTCCATACAGGATAAAGGTAGGTTTTGTTTTCTTCAAGAAAATATGATAACTCAACATGGGAGATATCACATAAAATACGTACCCATAGTTCTGAGCTTGACAAACTCATCCCCTCAGGGAGATTTTTTTCATAGTCACTCTCTATAATTGAACTGTTTCTTTCAAGGACTTCATTAATGGTCAGTGCCCTCGGATAAAAATCCAAAATAAAACTGTCTCTATATTTATGAATGCGTCTTGAAAAATTAACGACCCTGTCTCCTACAATATCGACACGAATACTATTTCCTGTGTCTGAGCTTTCCAGTATGACCGGCAGCTCTTTGATTTTATAAGCGAAGTCAAAACCATATACCGTATTCTTGTCTTCATCTTCATGGACGGTGTAATCTGATAAATACAAACTGCTAGGTGCACCACCGTATTGATCTACATAATTCAAAGCCAGATTTAGTGCAGGTTTTAGTTCTAGTGATTCTAGGTTCGTTCCAGACTCGAGGCGCTGGGTAAACTCAATTGACCCATCTGCACCCAGGCGCAGGGCTTTGTTCCCATATCCATACAGATAAATGATTGAACCATCTACATCCTGCATTTTCTTGACAAAGTTGAATTGCTTGCCGAATGCTTTATTGGCATAAGACTTAAGTGCACTGTCATCACTTGCTGTTACATCCACCTCAGGGGTAATATTGACAAAGTCGACACGCATTGTCGTGATTGGAAAAACACTATTGTTTTGTTTATCCACTAGATTGTCACCACGCCCACTCAAACCGAATAAATCTTCAACTCTTCTGTACTCGATAGACGTATCTGATTCAACAAGACCAATTTCACTGGCTATTTCATCTGATTTGATATTTCCTGACAATCTAAAATACACATGTTCTGATTCGTTTCCAAAATAAACGGCGTCAGGTACATGTGTCGAAAACAGTATGGAATTGATCTTATGGTCTTCTCCAAATGGAAAAGCGTCTAAATTAAGCATTGTTTGTATGTCACTAAGAGCCATGTTAAATGGCAAGACAAATCGAACCGCGCGTCCCTTTACAAGTTCATTCCACCTCGATATTTCAACGGCTTCTAACTGATCTCCCTCTTCCAGTCCATCAAAGATCGACACCAGGGAATCCATTGCCAGACTCCAAATCTTCAAATTTTCCTCAGTGTAATTCTGAGTATAAATTCCACCCCCAAAACTAATAATGAAGCTTTGGGGGCTAAAGACTTCTTTCAAATCGTAGGTTTTCTCAACAGCCAGCGCTTGAACTGTACTGTCTTGTCTATCAGTTGAAAGACTCAACATGAGCTGCCCGGTTAGAACAATGCAGAGAACAAATAATGACACTAATGTCATCGATTTTAACATTTCTCTGTTCATGTGCCCTCCCGAAATTACTCGTTCGAATTTTCTATTGTATCTACTGGTGTAAACTCGCCAGTATTTTCTTCACTTTCTTCATCGACCTCGCCAGTGTCAATTTGAAGATCAGTCTCTGTTGTTTCTTCCTCATTGTTTCCACCTGGTAGAATCAACTCTTCAAAATTACTCGGCATAGCCTCTTTAATATCTTCCTCAGTCAGTTCCTTGGTGACTTCGAACTCAATGATATCATATTCTTCCCCTGTCTCAGTGCTGGTAAATACCATTCTGTATACGCCAGGCGTAATTTTTTCAACAGTCTTTTGGAAAAATGTTGGTATCTTCGTATCCATTAAATTCTCAGGTCCGAAAATTGGAACCTCAAAAATTGCTTTATATGCCCTGCGTGCAGCCTCATATTCAATAAGAAGCGTTTTCGTGTTCTCAACCTCTTCAAGATAAGTGGCCAGCAGATCCATTTCATCTTCACTTAATGTTTCAAGGACAATTTCATCGGTTTCAAGGAGTGCCTCAGCGTCATCAAACGCTGATTCCAAGTCCTCAACCTGTTCCTCTAAGTCTTCTTTGACATGTGTATAGTTCTTAATGATTTCCTGACGATCTTTTGCTGAAATCTTTTCTTTTTGGAGAAGGGCCTCGGCACCATTGATAATGGAGTCCGTTTTTTCCGTATCTTCAGATCGATTTGCAGCTTCTAAAACTTCATCATCGTCAGTTTCAGCTTCAGTATCGCCAAACTCACGCGCAACAATACTGCCGCCGCTGACAACTTCAAAAGGCATGTCCTCTGCATAGAGGATCATGTCTGAGTCTGCGACGTCTTCAAAGACATCATCGTCAATGGAGGGCATGACCTTATACAGGCTCATGTCTACATCCTGCTCTCCATAGGCACGTATTGAAATCGCCATAGAGCCCTTAACATAGAGCTGACGTTCTGAACCAATTTGGGGTTCATTGATTTCAATCATGACATCATCAACTGGATTCAATTGTATGCTGGCAAACGCAGCCGTAGATAGTATTGCAAAGAGCAATCCTACCATCATGAGGGTAAAACCCTTTTTAAACATACACATCCAACTTTCGTAAGAAATACTTATATCTTTTAGACTATATCATTCCATTTCAAGTTCATTATACACAAGGAATATTACAGGAGTATTACACCACTTTTAAGTGAAGATTACACAATTCGACACATTTCGACACAAATATCCTATTCATTTCCATCTGGTTCCACTTCAAGTGGTATGAAAACCGTAATACGCGTCCCAACGCCAACCTTTGAGTCTACTTCGATTTCACCTTGATGCAGCTCAACAATTTCTTTGGCAATGGATAGTCCCAGGCCCGTTCCACCCATATTACGAGACCGCGCCTTATCGACACGATAAAAGCGTTCAAATATACGAGTCAGATTCTTTTTGCTGATACCAATCCCTGTATCGTCCACACGCATTTGAACAAAATCTCCGTTTCGTGTTATAAAGGCTTTTATACGTCCGTTCTCAGGCGTGTACTTAATCGCATTGGATAAAATATTGAGCATAACCTGCTCGATACGGTCATAATCAAAGTATCCAACGATTTCATCTGTTTCTGCAATGAGCTTGATTTCCTGCATTTTTGCCTTGGCCGTCACTTCGACTTTCATAATTGCCTTTTTAAGGAGCATGACATAATCGTGGTACTCAAACTCCAGATCAACCTTGCGCGAATCGAAATTTGAAAGCTGCAGTAAGTCGCGCACGAGTCGTGTCATTCGGTCAGCCTCTGAATTGACAACGGAAAGAAAACGCTCTGTCATTTCACGGTCTTCAATCATGCCATCCAGTATGGTTTCCGTATAACTTTTAATACTCGTCAGCGGTGTTTTAAGCTCATGTGAAACATTGGCGACAAACTCTCTGCGCATGTCTTCAAGCCGTTGCATTTCCGTGATGTCCTGAATGAGAAATACGAAACCATTTTTCTCATCTTGATCATTAATATACGGTGCAAAACTTATTTTCAAGTATCTGTTCTCAAACCTCTCTGTAATGGACCCTGTCCAGTCAGGATTGTTGAAAACAATATTATCCAGCGTTAGGCCCAAGTCTATACGCTGAGCGATTTCATTAAAATCAGATTCCTCTTCAGAAATATGAAGGACATCTTGTGCCTTAGGATTGATATGAATGATTTCGCCTTCTTTATTTACAGCAATAAGCCCATCATCCATGTGGTTGATGATGGTTTCCAGCTTGCTTTTTTCTCTGGATATTTCTCGCATACTCGTGTTTAGCCTGCCTGTCAGGTAGTTGAAGGTATCTGCAAGCTGACCGATTTCATCGTCAGAACGCACCTGGACAACCTGATTAAAGTCCCCTTGCGCAAGCTTGGCTACACGCATGGTAACATCATTGATCGGATCGGTTATCGTTCTGGCAATAAAGAATCCCAGCAAGATAGTAAAGCCAGATGACAGTACAATCGCCTGAATAATAATGACAATCGATTTGTTCAGGGTCTCAAAGATTTCCCGAAGGTCTGAACGCAAATAAAGCGCACCTGTAACATTCCCAGAGTGTACGATTGGAAAAATCATATCCTTTGATCGGAAAACCGTCGCTCCACTTTGAATATTCTCAATGGATTCATCATTTCTGCCGTTGAGTCCCGAAAGAAGTAAATCCAGCTTCAAAACTTCTTCAGCAGAAATACCGATATTTTCTGTAGATGTTGCGACTATGCCGTTGTTATTTCGATTAACAACATATATTTCCTTGCTGATTCCAACATCTTGAACACCTGCAATCAGATTTTGAATTTCATCCTGATTAGACTGCAAATTATCATAACGTTCCAGCTTTGGGAGCACCAGCTCCGAAATCTCAGTCAACTCACGTGTCACGTTATCAAAGTGGTATTCTTGTATGGACTGAATGATGAATACGCCTGCAATGATCATCGCTATAAACACGAGCATGAAATAGATGATAATAAACTTCCATCTTATGCTCTTAAACATATGCTCTTAAGTCCTCCTAAAATAGTAGCCCACGCCACGCTTTGTCAAAATGTACTTTGGACTGCTTGAATCATCTTCAATTTTTTCACGCAAGCGTCGCACCGTAACATCTACCGTTCTGATATCGCCAAAGTATTCATATCCCCAAACATCTTTGAGCAGCTGCTCTCTTGAGAAAATTTGGTTTTCCTGCGTTGCCAAGTACTTGAGCAGTTCAAACTCACGCAGTGTGAGTTCAATGACTTCACTATCCTTGCTGACCTCATAACGGTCAAGATCTATACTCAGGTTTCCTGACTCAATGACACTGACTTCTCCTGTCTCTACAGTGCCGTCCATGTCAATGCGGCGCAGGTTGGCTTTAACCCTGGCTATGAGCTCACGCATGCCAAATGGTTTTGTAATGTAGTCATCTGCCCCCAGTTCTAGACCCAGCACCTTATCAACTTCTTCTTCCTTGGCTGTCAGCATAATAATTGGCGTTGCATGCTTTTCGCGAATTTTTCTGCACACCTGAAAGCCATCCATCTTTGGAAGCATCACATCAAGCAGCATCAAATCCGGCATCATATTATCATGCATCTTTATTGCTTCTTCACCGTCATAAGCAACCACAACTGTAAAACCTTCTTTAACAAGATTAAACTTAATAATGTCTGCTATCGGCTTTTCATCATCAACAACTAGAATTTTCTTATCCATAGTTTCACCTCAATCGTGTTCTACGCACATTATAGTACATCGATCCTTTTTATCTTTATTATCAAAAATACCACTATGCTTCCACATAGCGGTATTTAAATACATATTTGCTTCACTCTGATTTAATAGGAAACATATCCGGTCGGATTCACAGGCACACCATTTTTTTGAATTTCAAAATGAAGATGCGGACCTGTACTTCTGCCTGTATTGCCTGATGCTGCAATCGTCTGGCCTTTAAAGACCTTGTCCCCTTTTCTCATGTACAACTTAGAGTTATGAGCATAGAGTGTTTTCATATTTGCACCATGGTCAATGATAATGCATTTTCCATAGCCACCTTTTGTTCCTGAGAAAATGACCTCGCCGCCATCGGCTGCTGTTACTGGCGTTCCAATTGGTACACCAATATCAATGCCTGTATGCTGACGCCCCCATCTCCAACCAAATCCAGAAGTGATATAGCCACGACTTGTCGGTTTTGCAAAAACGCCCGTTCCCTTACGCGGTGGCGGATCTTTTGTACCTCTATAAACCACTTTCGTCGTAGGCTGCTCTAAAACCTCTTCGTTTTTAACCACACGACCAACTTCAAGACCATTTACTCTGTACACTTCTGCTTCAACAAACCGTGCGCCCTTTTCTCCGGAAACTTTGGTTCTGTATTCGCCTTGGTACATAGATGCTGTATCTTCGTATTCGATATCATATTGAATTTCATCATCATATTCAGCATACTCAACTGTGTAAACACTGATTAGCGGTCTTGGAACAACCAAGCTGATTTGCTGACCAATTTGCAGTCTTTCCGGAACAACATCCGGATTTGCTTTAACCAAATCACTGACCGGAATGCCGTAACCCTTTGCAATTACCCAGAAGTTCTCGCCTTTTTCAACGATATGACGCTTCTGTTCATTGGTTCCTCTAACAATATAGTCAATAACCTCTTCTGGCTGTAGAAATGCTTTCCAAGCTGCAACTGTCTTATAAGCCTTACTAATTTCTACATTTTCCTGAAAATATGTACGTAAGTATGTCGTTTCTTCATTGTCTGTGTACCTGTTCTTTAGGGTTTCAAGTACATCTTCTGACATCTGACGTGTGTGAAAATACGCCACTGGTATGTCATTTGCTGTGATTTCATACCCTGAAACAGCTACGGTTGCAGTATTTGAAATATTTGAAATCAGCTGATTGTATAATATCTCTTCTTCTGAAAGTACAGGTGCTTGAGCTGTTTCAGCTTGCGAAACACCTTCAATTTCTGCTACAGCAGAAGTCTGAATATCTGCCTTAGCTGAAGCGACTGCGCTTTGCGGCTCCGCTTGTGCAGAAGCAGACACATTTTTTGGTGTAAAATCAGCTACCGTGTAACCAATAACACCCAGCACCATTACGGCGACACAGGCATAGGCAACATGATGGTGGTCTTCCATGAATTTTTTAAACTTGTACTTAAAGTCGTACCGATTAGATTTGGCACCTCTGTAATATGATTTTTTGCGTCTTGATCTTTTAAAGCTCGCATATAGTCCATAGAAAGGACTAGCTATAACCGCAACGAGCCAGGCCAGTTTATCAAGAAACTGATCCTTCCAATCTTTACTTTGCATATTGAGCCCCTGTTTCCCATTTTCAGTCGAGTTTTATCCAATTATCTATTCTCATGTCAATTACTCAAAGGTCATAATTCCCGTATTCTACATAAGTATATCACAGATTATGTCATCTCTAAATAATCTAAATAAAAAAAACCTTCTTATCTATATAGATAGGAAGGTTTTTGACTTAATGAACTTATAATTAGTCGCGGTAAACACGCTCACGAATGATTGTTTGAGTACGCTTTGGACCCACAGAAATAATTTTCACCGGCACACCTGTTAGGGATTCAATGCGGTTTACATAGTTCTGACAGTTTTCTGGCAGATCTTCAAATGACTCTGCGTTTGTAATGTCCTCAGTCCATCCTGGAAGCACTTCATAAACAGGTTCACACTTTTCAAGCAGTGATAGACTCGCTGGATAGTCTTCAAGAATTTCATCGCCGCACTTGTACGCCTTACAGATTTTAACTTCCTCAAAACCTGTTAAAACATCAAGAAGCATAAGTGACATTGCTGTCATGCCGTTTACACGCGCAGCGTAATTTACGATAACCGTATCAAGCCATCCGCAGCGGCGCGCACGACCTGTTGTCGTACCAAACTCATGCCCCTGAATACGGATTTTATCGCCTGTCTCATTGTTGAGCTCAGTAACAAATGGTCCCATACCAACACGTGTCGTATAGGCCTTTGTGATACCCAGAACCTCTTCAATTTTATTTGGGCCTACACCCGAACCAATTGCGAAACCGCCTGAAATTGGGTGTGAGCTCGTAACATATGGGTACGTACCAAAATCTACATCAAGAAGTGTGCCTTGGGCGCCTTCTAAAAGCACCTTTTTGTCTTCTTTAACTGCATCATAAACAATGCGTACTGTATCCGCAATATAAGGACGCAGTCTCTGTGCGTAGCGCTCATAATCAGATACCATCTGGTCTGCATCTAGCGCTGTACCGCCATAAACCGCTTCAATAATTTTATTTTTATGTGCTACTTGAGCACGAAGTTTTTCTTCAAACTGCTCGTCAAGAAGATCGCAAACACGAAGACCCGAGCGCTCAACCTTGTCCATATAACATGGGCCGATACCTTTTTTTGTCGTACCGATCTTAGCGTCGCCACGTGCCTCTTCTGAGAGACGGTCTATTTCTTTATGGTACGGAAATACAAGGTGTGCACGGTCGCTTATACGAATGTGATCTGTATTCACGCCACGGCCTTCCAAACCATCTAGCTCTTTGATTAAGCTTTCTGGATCTACAACAACGCCATTTCCGATTACATTTATTGTGTTTTCATAAAGAACACCTGATGGAATCAAGTGCAGTGCATACTTTTCATCACCGACTACAACCGTATGACCAGCATTGTTGCCGCCCTGTCCACGGACAACAACATCCGCTTCGCTCGCTAGATAATCAATGACCTTGCCTTTGCCTTCGTCTCCCCATTGAGACCCTACAATTACTACAGTTGACATAATTACACCTCTCTTATCCTCCGAACTTACACATCCATACTAGCAGAAGCACCCTTTTACGTCAATCATTTTCCGATTATTTTTTCAAAAATAAAAATACAATGTTCGCCATAGTTCCGAACATTGTATTTATACTCCGTATGTTTAATATTTATACATTCCGTCGTTCGTTCTTTTTGATATACTTCTCATAAAACTGTGCCTTGGTGATTCGCATGTAATAATATGGGACGTAAAGGGTCTTTTCATCATGATCAAAAAAGGGAAACCTATTCAATATATCTGATCGAAAAGACTGTTCTTCAAAGGCCTCTCTTTTTATACAGACCCTCTCGAATCCAATCTTTTCATAACAGCTGATGGCACGCGTATTAAACTCTGCGGTTTTAAGGACGATTTGTTCAAGAGCAAAATTCCTGAACACACGGTGCAAATAGAGGCAAATAGCCCGTGTTCCAATCCCCTGATCTACATAATCCGGATTGAGTGCAATGCCCATTTCACCTTGTTTTTTTGACCACTTTACATGCTTTAATGTAATGTAACCGACAACCCTGCCTGAAGACTCTACCGCATAAATCCAACGCTTTAAAAACTTCTTTTTAGCCCTATACCACGCTTCGAGCTCAGAAGTCGTTGAATAGGGAAAGTTGTAGTGATAAAACCTCGGGTCTAAGTGCTTTCCCCACTTTGTCAGCTGCATTGTATCTTTATATTTGAAACGCCTAAGACGAATGTTCGTCTGCTCCATGAGATCACCTACTCGACAAACTCCCGCTCCAGATTCACGAATTTTGTGAACTGTCCAAGCCATGTCAACTCAACAGTCCCTGTTTCACCATTTCTTTGCTTGGCTATAATAAGCTCACCAATGCCCTTTTTCTCCGAATCCGGGAAATAATACTCATCACGGTATAAAAACATAACCACATCGGCATCCTGCTCGATTGCTCCAGATTCACGTAAATCAGAGAGAATAGGCCTGTGGTCTGCACGCAGTTCTGGCGCACGTGAAAGCTGCGAAAGGGCTACAACAGGACAATTCAGCTCTCTGGCAAGACCTTTCAGACCACGGGAAATATTTGAGATTTCCTGTTGTCTAGATTCTGTGCCCGCACCACCCGACATCAGCTGCAGGTAGTCAATCATGACCATGTCAAGTCCGTGCTCCATTTTGAGACGACGACACTTCGCACGTACTTCCATGACCGTTACCGCAGGTGTATCATCAATAAATATTTTCGCATTGGATAATGTGCTCATGCCTTTTGTAAGATCAATCCAGTCCTGTTCTTCCAAGTCACCATTACGGATTTTGCCCAGTGGAATATGGGCTTCTGAACTGAGAAGACGCTGAACAAGCTGTTCCTTTGACATCTCGAGACTAAATATTGCCACACAGCCTTCGCCTTCAAGTGCTGCATTATGACACAGATTAAGAGAAAATGCCGTTTTTCCCATTGAAGGACGCGCTGCGACTAGAATCATATCTGAGCGTTGAAAACCACTCGTCTTTGAATCAAGATCGATAAAGCCTGTAGTAATACCTGTCAGTCCACCCTCATGTTCATACATACGCTCAATTTCTTCATAAGCATTGACGAGTACATCACGAATTGGTGTCATACCCTCTCTGTTTTGCTTTTGAGAAATATCAAAAATGGACTTTTCAGCCTGATCAAGCACTAGGGCTGCATCTTGTGTTTCATAACCGTATTCAATAATTTCAGAAGAAGCCTTTATCAACCGGCGCAGTGTTGACTTCTCATCTATAATTCTTGCATAATACCGTGCATTCGTCGTCACGACACCGGCACTGGTCAAATCCGCCAAGTATGCTATCCCGCCAACTTCTTCAAGCTTGCCTTTTAAAATAAGCTGGTCAGAAACCGTAACAAGATCGACAGGTTCATTCTTATTGTAGAGATCAATAATTGCACCAAAAATTTCTTTATGTGCCTCTCTGTAGAAATCCTCTGTTTTTATGACATCTGTAACCTCAGTAATAGCATCCTTATCAAGAATCATCGCACCGAGGACAGACTGTTCAGCCTCAATATTATGAGGCGGTATCTTGCCCATAAATTCCATTTTACGATTCCTTTCTATCTGTAAAGTACTTAACACGCTAATTTGACACATGTCTTTGCCTGTAATAATAGACAAATCGATATGTTTGTTTTCCGAGTTTGCGCTCAAGGATTTTCACAGCTTCTTCAAGTTGAACAAGCTCATGAAGCTCCAAGGCCTCTGCGCTGTATAGCGCTCTTTCAATCCAGTTTATTATATCATAAGAAAGTGGTGTGTCTTCCCACGGATTCTCACTTGTCGCTTGCATGTAATGTGCGACTTTTTCATATGGCGTTTGCCCAGGATGGGGATCCCCCAGCAAATCTTCCAAATAGTAAACTAAGCGCAGGGCACGCCCCTTTATACTGCCCCTTCTAAAATACCGCTGTGTGCGTATAATCAAAATAGTGGCTACAAGACCACATAAAAGTATAAGTCCTGCTAATGTAGCATACAGATAGCCCCTCATCAGACCCACCCCTGCGTTCTGATCACTTCCCGCTTCAAAGTAAGGCTCGTCCATTAATGCTTCTTTGTCCATTAAGTTCAGCTGATGCTCACCAGCTGATGTCTCTGTCTCTGAGTCTTGCGTCTGGTTTTCTCTGTCCCTAACACGCCCTATGCCTTGTGCATTATAGGCTGGCGTGGCTTCATAAATGACCCACTTTCCTTCAATATAGGCTTCTACCCATGCATGCGCTCTATCGGCGCGTACGGTATAGGCACCGTCAGTTCCCTGTGTCTGTGGCAGCAAAACACCCTCTACGTACCGTGTCGGTATACCCGCTGCCCGTCCCATGGTTGCCAGTGCACTGGCAAAATACGTGCAATACCCGCGCTTGCCCTCAGTAAGGAAATAGGAGACAAAATCCATGTCTGCCGGTGGCAGTCCAGGTTTTAAGTCATAACTATAATGCTCTCGCAGATAACTCTGAAGGGCAAGCATTTTTTCATCCTTCTTTGCATAATCCGCAGTCAGTGCCAAAGAAAGGTCTATGATTTGTGTATCGAATGTGTCAGGGAGCTCTAAGTAAAGCGCCTCATCTTCAATGTGAAAAGGTACTGCGCCTCCCCTTAGGGTATAGACACCTAGTGGCTGCTCAAAGGACTCTCGCTTATAATACATGGCCCCATCCGGATTTGTGAAAACTTTATGTGCTTCAAGCGCCACTTCATAAACATCTAGAGGGACAAATAGGGTCCGTGTCTGCATTGCCTCAGGTACAACAGTTACTTCATAAAGATCTGTGTCTGCGCTCTTTAACCTGTAGGCATCGTTATTTTTATAATACCTATGCGCATTCGTCCATGTGCTTCCCGTATAGCGGGTCTTCACTCTGCCGCGCAGATAAAGACTCGGCCTATCAGACCACACTTTAAAGAGGACTGGATTCTCACTTAAATCTACAGAACCGCCTAATCTCTCCTTATGGGGCTGATAGGCCATCTGCTCAAAGGAAAAAAGCTGCATACTCGCGCGTTTGTAGCCTGTACGCATATCCATAACATTGGGCACTTGTTCACCGATTAATCGGTTGATGCTTTCAATCGGTATTAGGTAGAGGACCACCTGACTGGTCAAAAGAATTATAAGACCAACTGTAAAGAGGTATATCCCATAGCGGTTATTTCGAAAATGTTGACGCCCACTCGCAGCCCCAGCTGCCATTTCATAATATTTCATTCTGCTGTATTCGCCCGCAATGAGTACAAATGCCAGGAAGTAAATAACAAATAACCCTTGTATGTGCTCAGCATATAAGAACCACTGCTGAATAAATAAGCCTATTGGCAATAGGTAGACACTGTAATGTACCCTTTTTCTGAGCAGGGCATATAGGATCCATCCCCCCGCACCATAAATGATAAAGAGCAGTACCATCTCATATACAGGACTTGGCCTAAGTTGGTCTGCGCCATCAAGTACGGCCTCTATTGTAAAGAAGACAAAATCTGGCCATGCACCTAAATGCAGAATGTCCGCTATGCCCTTTGACAAACTATACTGAGGGGCATAATAAAAGGGAACCCGTGCATAGCCGCGGATGACAACCCGGGCAAGTCCGCCAAGCGCTATAAAAGCACTGAGCAAAACACCCACAGCCCGTGTTTTTCGAGGACGCACATGCATGACAAGCACCACAGCCCAAGAAATCAGAGCAATCAAGCCATGAAGTTTAAAATCTGTTTGAAGGCGCAGTCCACCTGCAATGAGTCCACCAATTGCAACATTGTACAAAAGACCCGCTATGAAGTTATTTTTGCTAAGCTCCATATTCACGTTCTGCCTCCAGTACTGAACTGATCTGGTTCCGATCAGATATCTGATAAAGCTTAATGCGTCTGCTTTTGAGTATCTGAATCGTATCTGCCTCTATTTCGTGTTCGGTGCCATAAAGTATTAAAATAACTTCAAAGCGCTTGTCTGATAACCCAATGAGCGTGTATAGAAGCGCCTTAGTCAAATGATGTGTCACGGCAATGATGGTTGACCCAAAGTATAATTTTGATGTTTCTAATCGAAGAAAATCATTAAAGGGCTGTGTGCCTGTTGCACTGTACCCAGTCAAAATGCCCATAAAGGGTTCGAAGTGTTCCATGGAAACACCCGTAAGCGCCTGATGCTCTATGGTGTTACAGACAAGAGTCACCGCTGTATTTCTTCTGAGTAAATAGTATACAAGTGACAAGGCAGTTTCCACCAGACCATCCTCTATATCGAGAGCCGTTTTAGATTCACTGTGAACATATCCATCTAAAAATAGATGAACGCGTGTATCTGCAGTCAATTCATACTCTTTTACGTACGGAATCTCTGATTTTGCAGATAACTTCCAGTGAATTTTCTTAGTGGTATCTCCACGCCGATATTTTCGTATGGTCTTTATACTTGTAAAATCTTCATGTGTTAAGAGTGGGATGGGAATACGACCGAAAAATTCACGTGCCGGCAGTTCAAACTGGTCGATGTGGTGTATCTTTGGATGGACTGTTAAGGCAATGGCCTTATCCAGTACAATGCGTTTTGAAAATAAACCAAAGGGGTCCTTGAGCTCAACGACAAGCTTGCCAATGGTAAAATACCCCCTGTTTTTACATACAACATTACGTTTGATTGTAATCATCTGATAAGGCCCAAAATATGCGGATTCAGATTTAAACGCCATGTCCCCAAGCTGTTTCGAAACCACAAAAGTCATGAGGCCATAGGCAATCGGAACAAAGGACATGTTGGATATTTTATACTCGACAAACACGTCCTCTCCAGCAGTTAATACACGACTGTTGATATCAAAAAACAAATACAACTGCTTGCTGCTGTACCACACGCTTAGGTAGCTTACACCATAAACCATACACAGGCTTAGTGCAATGAAATATACAAATTGACCACCTGTCAAAAATGCCATAAGAATTGAGAGAATCAAACTTGCCTGAAAGATACGCTTACTCATCATGTGCCATCACCTTAGGCACCTTCACAATGGAAAGAATATCAGCAACAATTTCGCTAGCGCGCCGTCCCTTATAACGCACTTCTGGTTTCACAATCATCCGGTGCGCCAAAACATCTATAGCGAGTTCCCGCACATCTTCAGGCAAAACAAATTTTCTGCTTTTAATGTATGCATGCGCCTTTGCCGCAGATAGGAGCCCTACCGCTGCTCTTGGGCTACACCCGAGTACCACTTCGTCAGAGCTACGTGTTTTGCGCACAATATCTACAATATAAGCCCATATGGATTCATCTGCATGAACCGATTTGACGTCTTCTTGCATTTGAATCACCTCACGCGGCGAGACCACACTGCTTATTTTATTCAGATCTGTCTGTGTACCCATACGCTCAACAATCTTCATTTCGTCTTCACGCGCCGGGTATCCCATGCTTATTTTCATGAGAAATCGATCGAGTTGAGCTTCAGGAAGCGGAAAGGTCCCTTCGTATTCAATCGGATTTTGCGTTGCGATAACCATAAAAGGCCCTTCAAAAACATAGGTTTTACCCTCCATTGTCACTTGCCTTTCTTCCATCGCTTCAAGTAGGCTGGACTGAGTCTTGGGAGACGCACGGTTTATTTCATCTGCAAGTACAATCTGGTTGAAAACCGGGCCTTTTCTAAACTCAAAGGCATAGGTATCTCGCCTGTAAACAGATACCCCTAATATGTCAGAGGGCAATAAGTCTGGCGTAAACTGTATTCTCGAAAAGCTCAGTTCCATGGATTTGGCAAGAACCTTCGCAGCTGTTGTCTTGCCCACGCCAGGCATATCTTCAATGAGAATATGACCATTTGCAAGAAGGGCTGTAAGGATGCGTCTGAGTGCATCATCCTTTCCTATAATAATTGACTTCATATTTTCCATTAGTTTTTCATGCATAGTATTCCCCCGCTTTTAACTGTATAATGACCATCATAGTCAAGTAAAAATCGCATAAGTGCACTTTGTATTTTCAGAATTTTCTATATATATTCTATTTGCCAAAACCCGTCTCCTGTCAACGAAACATTACATTTTTGTAAAAACCCCTTGAGCTGGCAATTTACAAGCATGCTCAGTCCAGTCTTAGACTGCTCAACTTTTGAAATGGCATAAGCCGGTTCTTTTTTCACAAGAAAAAAACCTCTCAAATCAGAGAGGTTTTATACTTAAGTATGTACCCATATCGGGTCTATAATGCGCACGAATGCTTTATTTTTGTTCAGTTACATATATTTCGAGCTTAGCTACCACACGTGGATGTATCTTGATTTCAGCCTTAAAGGTTCCCAGCATTTTTATCTGATCCATTTTGACTTTTTTCTTGTCCACTTTGATACCATGCTGTTGATTGAGCATCTTTGCGACATCCTTATTCGTAATTGAACCAAAGAGCTTACTGCCTTCACCAGACTTTGCCTGGAAGGTAACTTTAAGTGTCTCAATTTTAGCTTTCAGTTCTTTAGCTTCTTCCAGCGCCTCAGCATTACGCTTGTCTTCAGATGCCTTTTGATGCTGGACTTCACTTACACTGCCAGATGTTGCCTCTTTTGCAAGACCTCTTGGAATGAGAAAGTTCCTCCCATGTCCATCACTGACGTTGATTACGTCGCCTTTTTTACCTGATCCTTTTACGTCTTTAAGTAGTATAACTTTCATATTACTCACCTTCCTCGTCAAAATATTCCTGAACTGCTTCAAGCAGCATGTCTTTAACTTCTTCTATGCTTTTTCCGTTAAACTGAGCGCCTGCCACTGACAAGTGACCCCCGCCGCCGAGTTTCTCCAGAATGAGCTGAACATTTGTATCTCCAAGGCTCCTTCCGCTAATAAAGACCATATCCTCGCCTTTTTTGCCTATGACAAAAGAGGTGGAAATCCCGCGGATATTCAGCAGGTCATCTGCCCCCTGTGCCGCGACAAGCTGTGCATTGGGCAAATCCTCATCGTAAACGGAAACCGCTACATCGTTGTCATATATTTTTGCATTGCGTACGATGTTTGACTTATTAATAAACGTACTTAAATCATCTTGGAACAACTGGCGCACCACCGTTGTATCTGCACCAAACCGCCTTAGTATAGATGCCGCCTCAAAAGTTCTTACACCTGTTTTAAAGGTAAAGTTCTTCGTATCTACTGTAATACCTGCCAGTAGGGCTTCGGCTTCATGCTTGTCGAGGCGCATGTCATTCTCCATATACTGCAGTATTTCAGTAACGAGCTCACTCGTTGAGGATGCATAGGGCTCTGTATATTTTAACACAGCGCCTTCTATAAATTCTGTGCCCCGCCTGTGATGATCAAGAAGCACTACCTGCACACCGGTTTCAAGTAGCTCCGGTGCCTCCGTAAAAGAAGGCCGATGTGTATCCACAACAACCAGAAGGGAGTCTTCTTCAATCAGGTTGATGGCCTCTTCGGTACTGATAAAATGATAGGTATCATTGTCTTTGAAAACATTGTGGACATTGTATATTGAATCATTGACTTCATTCAGGACAATATAGGCATCTTTCCCCCTATTTAGTACTGCGCGGTATACACCGATTGCTGCCCCAAAGGCATCCATATCCGGGTTCTTATGCCCCATAATAAAGACTTTTGAGCTATCGTCAATAAGCGGTCTAAAGGCATGCGCAATAACCCGCGCTTTAACACGATTACGTTTTTCAACCGCCTTGGTCTTGCCGCCGTAAAACTCATAATTCCCCTGTTTTCTTACAACAGCCTGGTCTCCACCACGCCCAAGTGCCAGTTCAAGTGACGAAAAGGCGTTTTCTTCAAGCTGGGAAAGATTCTTGCCGCTGGTTCCGATTCCCATACTCAAAGTGACCGGAATTTTATTTCCAGCTTCAATTTCCCGTATGTCATCAAGAATTGCAAAGCGTTTCTGTTCAATATTCTCAAGATACTTATTGGAAAAAACCACAAGGTACTTATCCGAAGTATAGCGCTTAACAAGAGCGTTCATTCGTGTCGCCCACAGATTAATGCGCTTCTCAATTTCTGATGTGACGACCGGTCTGTTTTCCTCTTTGGTTTCATTCATTACATCGTCTAGGTTATCCACCTGTATCAGTGCAACAACGGACTTTTCGTCATTGTACTTATCGCTTAATTGGAAATAATTTGTCTGATCAATCCAGTAAAGCATCATTATAAAACGCTCTTCCCCTTTTTCGCCAATTTTAACGACATTGGATAAAACACGGTAGACGCTCTCGTTAATCTTTATATTGGAGGCATCTTCCCCTCGCAATAAAGTGTCCATTTCAATCATTGAAACGACCTTGTCAATTTCAGACCCCAAAAGATCTTTTTGATCGACCATTTCTGTAAACTTGCTGTTATACCAGCTGATTTTACCATCCAGATCAACCAATGTGAGTGGAATGGGCAGGTTGAGTATTGCATAGCGTGCTGCGGAATCAATATCACTTGATAAAGTCTCGATATAATTCTGCCATCGCTTATTTTTCTGCCTGCTGGACCGCCAATTGTAATAAACCAAATAGAGAATCATTACAGAACCAATAATCCCTAAAAAGGGTTCATACAGTGCAATAATCAGGACTAAGAAAAATATAATCCATATGTATACTCTGTTATCATTTTTAAATAATTTTGAGAATTTATTATTCCCCATCTAATCACCTCTAGGCGTTTGAACGCATCCGGTCCCTTAGATTAATAATAGCCTCAAGCATGCCCAATATAAAGAGTGGGAACTGAAGCATACTGTAAAACAGGATTCCAAATACTGAAAATGCAACAATGACCGCTCTTGGAAATTTTTGCCTGTACATAAGAAATACTGACACCGCAGCCCCTTGTATGGAAAAAACAAGCACTACGACTAGCAGTACATTCATAAAGAGTACTTCTGAATTATTAAAGCCCATCATACCTGAAAGCCACGAAAGGGCCATCATCATTAAAGATCCAACAAAAACATTCTTTGGCAGGGTGAAATCTCTAAACCTACCTGGTTTTGATATTTCATGACGTATACGCTTTAAGCCCTTATAAATCGCCCAGTGGTTTATGACTGCTGTAATCATGCCTGAAACAATCAGTATGAAGGGGAGCATACTTTGCATTTGTGCACCAATAGTTTCCATTTGAGTGTTCAAATCAGCCACTATGGTTGGATCAATTTGTGCGGTATTAATGAAGGTTTTTGTTTCTTCTATGGCTTCAGTGAAAATTTGTGTCACCCCGATGCCTGTCAAGAGCTCTGTAAAGCTGAGTACAACAACACTGCTGAGCGCAGCCCCGATTGCACCAAGCAAAATAACCTGACTTGTCTTTAGTTCAAGCCGGATACCCTCGCTCATAAATCCAGCGATAATGCCACCATAAGCTAAGACCAAAAAACTCTCCATAGGAAAACCAAGTATAAATGTTAGGATACTTGAAACACACACGGAAAGCATACCATAGTGTCGTCCGCGCCGTATCCAAACCACTGAAAACAGGGCTGGCATAAATGCTGTCAAGTAGCCAATTAGGGGAATGTAACCTACAGTTAAAATGACAACGGTTACAATGAGCGCCACCAGTGCTGCCTCGACCATTGCCGATGTATTGCGTTCATATTTCAAGGAAATTCACTCCTATTCAATCTAATTCTTTGTCTATTATACAATACATGGATTGAAATTGCACAAAACATCCATTTCTATTATGAAAAAGACGCCTTCAAATATACAAAATTTAGGGCGATTGCACAACCCTATCCCCTGTCGGTTCTTACCCTCACCCTAAATTTTGTGTAGTTTTTGCTTAGAAAACACCTTAAGGCGACATGCATATGCCAGTCCGAAGTGGACTGCGCAACCTATCGGTTACCCGCGTCGCTAGTCGCGCCATATACGGGACAGTGCAACCTACCGGTTGCACTCGTCGCTAGTCGCGCCATATACGGGACAGTGCAACCTATCGGTTGCACTCGTCGCTAGTCGCGCCATATACGGGACAGTGCAACCTATCGGTTGCACTCGTCGCTAGTCGCGCCATATACGTATTTTCTAATAGACAGCCAGTTTTGTGCGAGCACAACTGGCTGTCTATTAGAAAATACGTGCATGGCTTTGTCTTTTTCGGAATATAAAAACGGAAGATACAGATGTATCTCCCGTTTGATTTATTATTCGTTTACAAATGGTATTAGTGCAACGATACGAGCACGCTTAACTGCTTGAGTTACAGCACGCTGATGCTTTGCACAGTTGCCAGTTACACGGCGAGGTAAAATTTTACCACGCTCTGTTAGGTAACGCTTTAGCTTACCAGTGTCTTTGTAATCAATTTCTGTTACTTTATCAGCACAGAATTGGCAATACTTTCTTTTTCTACGCTTTCTAAAAGCCATCTTGTTTCCCTCCTTCTAGAATGGAATATCGTCGTCGTCTTCAATCGCTTGAAAATCTGATGTATCCATGCCACCTAGGCTGAATTCATCACTTTTTTCACTTGGTCGGTTGTCAGAACGGCTGCCAATGAACTCTACATTGCTAGCGACTACGTCAGTTGTATAACGTGTTTCACCTGCCGGAGTTTTGTACTGGCCAGTATTAATTGAACCATGAACTGCAACCTGCGACCCCTTAGACAAATAGTTTGCACAGAGTTCAGCTGTTTTGCCCCAAGCAACAGTTCGAATGAAATCCGCTGTTGGTTTACCTTGAGCTTGCATCTCAGCCTTTTTTTCTCTAGACATATTTTTATCTACGGCCAGTGTGAAGTTTGCTACTGCACGTCCGCTGCCAGCAATAAAACGGAGTTCTGGATCTCTTACTAGTCTGCCTATTAAAACTACTTGATTCATTAAACTCCTCCTTTTACTGTCTGCAATTATGCATTTTTACGAGTTACCATGAAACGCATTACTGCGTCACTGATACGGAAGTTACGCTCAAGCTCAGCTGGTAGATCAGCTGCAGCATTGAAGTCTACTAGTACGTAGTAACCTTCTTTAAGCTTCTCGATTTCGTAAGCGAGTCTCTTGTTGCCCCACTCGTCAACTTTTAGCACTTCACCGTCTGATTCGATGATCGACTTGAATTTCTCGATGGCTTCCGCTCTTTTCTCATCTTCCATGTTTGGTTTTAGGATAAATAGAGCTTCATACTTGTTCATTTCTTGACACCTCCCTATGGTCTGAATTGGCCCTGTCCCTTGACAGAGCAGGAAGTAAAGTGGACATATATATCCACACTACAACGGAGAGTATATCACCTAGAAATAGAAATAGCAAGCTTTTTTAACCTATACAAATAAATTATTATATAAAAATATTTTTGTAATCTTGTATACATACTTTAATTAACATATGATGTCTCTATGAATGTGCCCCAAACTCTAATTATAGAGTTTAAGAGCCGGATGCATGCTAGTCATTCGACTCTATAAATATTCCCATAATCCCCATTGTCAGGGCGGCAGAGTTTACTCTGCCGATTTTTTTTCGAAAAAAACAAAGCAATGCAAAAAATAACAAGTGATCGCCCGATTGTGTTTACACAAAATAGGGGGACCACTTGTTTTTTTATATGCGCGTTTAGCTATCGTGAGCGACCGATAGGTTGCTCTGTATACCGTGCTGTGCTTATGTCTTACTTGTTTTTCATTTCAGCGTGCAGCAGTTCCCCTAAACGGTTTATGCCTTCCACAATTTTGTCTTCTGGCATGTTTGAATAGTTCAGACGCATCGTATTCTCTTTGTCCCCACTTGGGTAGAAGGACCCGCCTGGTACAAAGGCAACCTTATTTTCAACTGCTTTCACCATCAAATCTTTTGTGTTAATGTGCTCCGGCAGCTCAACCCATGTAAACAGACCACCTTCAGGCATTGTAAATTTAGCCTCTTTAGGGAATGCTGTTTTAATGGTTTCCATCATCAGGTCACGACGTTTTCTGTAAACGGACTTAATTTTTTCAATATGTACATCAAGGTCGTAATTTTCCATAAACATGTTCAATTCCATTTGTGCCATAGAACTTGTTTGAAGATCTGACCCCTGCTTTACGAATATGAATTTTTCCAGCATTTTAGGAGATGCATTCACCCATCCAAGGCGCATTCCAGGACAAAATGTCTTCGAAAAAGAACCGAGGAAGATAACACGGCCCTCTTTATCCATCGCGCGCAGTGATGGTGGGATTTCGCCTTCATAACGCAGCTCACCGTATGGATTGTCTTCAACTATCGGCAAATCGTATTCTGCAGCAATTTCCAAAAGACGTTCACGACGCTCCAGTGACCATGTTCGTCCAGATGGATTTTGGAAATCTGGAATAACATAAATCATTTTCACATTGTCTGTTTTTGATAGTTTTTCTTTTAGGTCTTCCATGATCATGCCATTGTCATCTGTATCAATTTCAAGGAACTTGCACTCATATGCCTTGAATGCATTAATAGCACCAAGATAACTTGGACTTTCACAGACTACAACATCATCAGGATTTAAGAAAATCTTCCCTGAAAAATCAAGGCCCTGCTGCGAACCACTAATAATAAGAATGTCATCTGCATCTGCCTTGACTCCCAAGTTGGACATACGCGATGCAATTTTTTCTCTAAGTGGCGGATACCCCTCTGTTGTACTATACTGAAGTGCAGCTGTTCCCATCTCTTCAAGAACCTTAACAGATATTTCTTTCATTTCTTCAACGGGAAAGAGTTCAGGTGCAGGCAAACCACCGGCAAAAGAAATAATATCCGGCAACTGTGTCAGCTTTAAAATTTCGCGAATTTCTGAAGCCTTTAAAAACTCCATGCGATTTGAGAATTGTATAGCCATTTCCAAAAGCACCTCCATGATTTGTAAATAAAAGTTATTGTCTAATGCCATTATACTAAAAACCATGCCCGCAGGACATGGTTTGTAGTGAACAAGTCAAAAATGTGAATTTATAATCCGCTGCACCGCGCTCAGTTACTCTGGACGCGTGATTTTTTTTATTCGCTTCTCAAGCTTTGGGCGTTCAATCCAAAGCTGCTTCTCACACGTAGTGCATTTAATTCTGAAATCCATGCCGACGCGCAGAATTTCAAACGTGTTTCCACCACAAGGGTGGTTCTTCTTTGTTTCAACAACATCACCGACCTGCAAATCCATTGGCATAGCTAGACCTCCCAGCTCATTTCAGTAACACCACGCGTTTTTCCCTCTGTCTTGAATGCAAACAGCCGTTTATGCTCGGTGCCTAGCTCCATAACGATCTGCTTGATCGTATCAAAGTCCTCAATGTAGAACTTCACAGAAAGGCCACAGCTTGCTGTGATCTCCCTCGGGGTTGGAATCAACTCAATATCGATTGCCTTTTTTATTGCCTTTTCAGTTTTTATCGCGTCATGTGTCGATTCAAACACAATCACGCAGAAATCTTCTTTTTTCATCTATTTCACCTAAAACTTAATTGTATTTTTTGCACCATTCATTGTCTCAACAATAGTATACATGTTAGAAACACCACCTACACAGAGCTTATCCTTTACATTGTAGTAATCAAGACACGTTCCACAAGAAAGTATTTCAACACCTTTAGATTCCAACTCACGCAGGTGCTCAAGTACCTCAGAGCCTTCAACTGTAAGCTTTACACCAGAATTTAGAAAAATCAGCGCTTTGGGAAACGGCTCAACTTCTGTTAAAGTATAAAAATATCCTCTAACAAGAACTTCACCGAGTTCATCATTGCCTTCACCGATTTTATCTTTTCCAAATACAACAACAAGATCATTGAGTACGGGCTTTTCCTTACCTAGAATCTCAGGCCCCATTTCCTCACCCTTGAAAATATCTATGTAAAAATTACCATTCTTTTCAGAAACATTAAAATGTAAATTCATACTCTTTGCCAGCTTTGAAACATTTTCCTTGGCAATTGTATTGTCCACAACAGTTACTACACTTCCCTCCTTCAGCTTTTCAAGCGCCTTTTTGGTTTGAATAACAGGTTTAGGGCAATCCAGTCCTCTTGCATCTACTTCCACTCTCATTGCTTCCTCCTTATCAGTCTAAAAATATATCCAGTAACAACAGCAATATATTATTATTGTAAAAATACACCCCTACAGTTGAGGTATTTATGGTTTCTATAAGATTAAACTGCGGTGCAATCGGCGCTAAAAATGTAATCGCCATCATAATCAGGAATACGAAAAAGCACGCCTTGACCGCACCAAATAGAAATCCTCCCAGCTTGTTGGCCTGTTTTATGATTGGAACCTCTGTAGCCACATCCAAAATGAGTCCAAGGATTTTTACAATCAGCAGAACGCCCAGAATAATCAGAATAAAGCTAAGTGCATAAATCACACCTGATGCAATGAGGTCTGCAAGTCCTTCAACAGCTGTTTTTTGAGAAGCTGCAATGTCTACACCGCTTACAAATGCGCCTACCTTGTCTGAAATGTCCAGTGGCAGGTTAAGCTGTTCCAGTACGGCTTTATTATTGAGAGCTTGGCTGACATCAGTTGCATAGCCTGCACTGATTTGCGCCTGGAGCTGGGCATTGCTATTAAAACTGGCTAAAACCGTATCCGTAATACTTTGCTTTAAGTCTCCAAACCAGCTGAAATTTGAAAGCAGCCATTTTGACACATCAACATAATAAAACTTTGCAACGAAAAATGCCGCAATGTATCCAATAAAACCAATAATAGAACGCACAAGACCTTTAATCCAGCCTTCTACCATCATAAATAAGAAAATTACAGCAATCGCAATATCCACATAATTGTACATGGTCGCCTCCTGCTAATCCAATTTCATTATATCCAGACGATCTCCGAACTCCACACTGAGATGCTTTGCATCTAGAAAATCAAACTGTCTCAAATTCCCGCCTGTATCTAGTATGGACTCCATATTTCCTTTTTCAGAAAGTATATAGAGCCTATCTGAGGTTGAGAACACAGTCCTGTCTTCTCGGCGTTTTAGCACCTCTATATCAAAATCAATCGGTTGAACTCTAAGTACTTCACCATCTTTTACATACTCCAGTACATTCTCTGGTCTTGGATCTGTTAAATCATCCATAGATTTTATTAAATTGAGAACCGTCATACCATCTGCGCACACAGTCGCCTTTTTTATTGCGCGGTCGACTGTGTATTCCCAAAGCAGTTCATTGGAAATATTATATGCAAAAACCTGTTCATCGGTCACACCAATCATTGTATCGCCAATAACAGATAAATCCAGTATGATTTTGTCCTTCAAATTAATTGCGCCAATTGCCTGACCGTCTAGATGATAAGTGAGTATCTGACTATGATAGGTGTCTTCTTCAAGACGGAACATGGTCAGAGCCACCAAACTCTCCGTTGCAGATACATCAAGATCGAGCAGTTCACCATCCGGCATAGGAATACGTGCATAGCTTTCAAGGGCTGCATCGAAAATAAGCAGCTCATTCTTCTCAACCATTTGGCAAACAACATATCCATCCGATGGGTGAAGCATTTTTTTAATTTGACCAACACCAAACCGTTTTGCAACAACCGAACCCTCTGTATCTAGGAGAAAGAGATCCCCAGCTGTTGGTTCGACAACAGCAAGGGTTTTATCCGTACCATCTACCAGTACATCTTGTCCGTGGAGGGGCTTTTCCCAGACAGGACGTGCACCACCGTCATACATTTTTAAAGAACCATCCCCACTTTTTAGAACATAACCGTTTCCTATATAAAAGGATGTTTGATCCTCGTAACCCACCTTATAGTCTGACGCAATTGTACCTGTGGTAGAAGAACCCGATGTAGACATGTCCCAAGCACTTCCGGCAATTGCTTCAAATCTGAATATCACAAAAGCGACAATCAGCAAGATCGTCCAAGAAAAGAGCCGTACACCGGCTGGCTTCTTGCGTCGTTTTTTCTTCTTTTTATCCACCAATTCATTTCCCCCAAAACTGTATGATTCATTTCACGCTTATATCTATTGTACATGTAATTTCGACCCGTTACAATAAAAGTCAAATTGAGAATACTATACCATTCCAAGGCTTTAAAATACTTTCAATAGCCTCTGCATACGCTCGGTGCGAGGGGGTGTCCATTTTAGTAAGAAGAAGTATCTTCTCGGCTTCAGAACCAGCGTCCTTAAATAGACCCGCACTATGCTTGACAAGCTTCCCAACTGCCTGTGGGGTAATAGGGACATCCAATTCGAGTTCTGTAACTTTCATAAAAGCATGCACGCGGTGGACATTTTGCGCATTGACGCGCTTGCCCAGTACATCCAGTCCAACCACACCTATAATATGACTTGACCCCGCTACAAGTATAGGTTCATGCATACTCGGCGCTTTTATCGACCTTTTTTTCGCACCATCCGCCTCATAAAGCAGTACGTCATAGCATGCCGGATTAATAGCTTCAAGCATACCGGGAGGACAACCAACAATCTTTTCATTTGCGCTGATTTCCTGTCCAATTAAAAGACTTGCCCCATTTTCTATAACAAGGGTGTGTGCGTTGCACTCTAGGCTGAGGTCATCTACCTGGCCAGGTTCAGGAACATATATTTTTGTAGTTGTACTCACAAGAACACGCAAGCCTCGCGCTTTAAAAAAATGAACCAGTGCAAAGAGGGTACTGGTCTTTCCACCCGCCCCAACGAGTCCAACTTTTAATGGTTTAGCAACCGAGTCATTATCAAGTACATCTGAAAAATGTTCTGTCAATTTAGTGTAATCAAACATATTGCCTCCAAAAAAGCCGTAGAAAGACTTACCCCCTACGACTTTTAGATTTATGATTCCGTTTCTTTTTTTCTTCGAGGCGGCTTCGGTCCAAAATACTGATAAAAGTATGTCTTAATACGCCCATTGTACAACTTTCGATTTTTAGTGGATTTCTTGCCATATGCCCGCTCAAACTGTTCATGTGAAGTAAGTACATATACAGACCAGGTATCTAGCCTTCCATATGCTTGTCCCATCATCCGGTAGACTTTTTCAACCTGTTTCTGATCGCTGAGCCTCTCCCCGTATGGCGGATTGGTAATAATATACCCATATTGCTTAGAGGAACTTATATCCTTGGCATCGCGCACTTGAAAATGGATATCTTCTTCAAGACCCGCTTTTTCAGCATTTTGCATGGCAATTTTTACAGATCTCTGATCGATATCAAATCCTTGAATGTTCAGGGGCGTATCTAGGTCAATTGCCTGATATGCCTCTTGACGTACTCTCTTCCACTCATTTTCAGGAATGAATGGCCATGATTCAGAAATGAATTTCCTGTTGAGCCCCGGAGCAATATTGCGCGCAATCATCGCTGCTTCAATTAATATGGTTCCAGACCCGCACATGGGATCGATCAGGGGAATAAAAGGCTTCCAGCGACTAATTTTCACCAGTGCCGCCGCTAAAGTTTCTTTAAGTGGTGCCTCATTTCCAACCGCTCTATACCCGCGTTTATGCAGTCCAGTACCGCTGGTGTCAATACTTACTGTAACTTCATCCTTTAGGAAGGCCACATGAATTGGGAACTCAGCGCCTGTTTCTTCAAACCAGCTGATGCCGTATTCTTTGCCCAGCCTTTTTACAATGGCCTTCTTGCTAATAGACTGTATGTCTGAAAGACTAAAAATTTTAGATTTGACCGACTTGGCATTCACAGGGAATTTCCCGTTCTCAGGAATAAAATCTTCCCAAGGAAGCGCTTCTACATGGTCAAACAGTTCGGTAAATGTTCTTGCCTTAAATGTACCCACATGAAGAAATACCCGTTCTGCAGAACGCAGCCAGAGATTCGCCTTGCATATACCTGCTTCATCTGCTGTAAAAAAACATCTTCCATTTTCAACCGTGACATCTTCAAAGCCAAGTGCTTTGAGTTCTTGGCCCACAATGGCTTCTATTCCAAATGCTGCTGTTGCAATCATATTATAACGTGCCATACATTACACCTTTACTTTCTTTTGAAGTTTAGTTTCATCCCTATTATATATGTTGACTAGCTCGCAAACAAGTTGAAGCCGGTGTAAAACACCGGCTTCAACTTGAATTATTGTACTTATTAAATTCTATATATCACAGTGCACTAGTTCTGAACGCCCTGCTTTGCAAAATCGCATAGTCCACACTGCTGACATCTGTCCATTTGTTTAGATAAGTCTGATACAGCACGTCTTGAGAAAATACAGGGAATATTGAGGGATTTGGTCTCCGATTTTATTTTTTCAGTCAGTCTGTGCTCAATGAAATCTGTAAAAATGATAACCACATCGGTATCTTGAGGAATTTTCAGCTTTCGCATGCCTTTTTTTCTACCATCCCAATGTGTATATTCTTCTATGCCTCTGTTTTCTAGTAAATTAGGGATGTTGCCCAATCTGTCTGCTCCAATAAGTAATGCGTTCATACTGAACCTCCTCTACACTTAATATCTATGTGTTTTTCTTCTTTTTGATTTAGTGATAATGATTATCAATTATATTGTAATGAATAATATCCTATCTGTCAACTAGGATATTTATTTTTTCTGAATTTTTAAATATTTATCCAATAAAAAAGCAGCTGAAAGCCTCCCTCTTGATAAAAGAGTTTGCTTCAACTGCTCTAAATATACCGCTTCTATAAACACAAAGTTCTCGTCTTTGTATGCTTGCGTCACCGCAAGTATTTATTCAACAAGTTCTTTAACTGCTGTACATCTATCGGCTTCGAAAGATAATCTTCAAAACCATAGCTGGTCAAGTATTCCTTTTCTGTAGAAATAACCTTCGCCGTACACGCAATAATAGGTGCGCGGCTCAAGCTTCTGCGTTCTATTTCATCAAATGCCTCAAAGCCATTCATTTCGGGCATTAAAATATCCATCAGCATCACATCTGGCTCGACTTCAAAGTACATATCTACTGCCTCTTTTCCATTTTTGGCAAAAGACACATCGTACTTATCCTTGAGCATAAGCTTCATTGTCACACGACCGATTACCTCATCCTCTGCAACGAGAATCCGCGGTTTTTCGCCCGGCGTACGCACTCTTTTCTGAACAGACTGTTCATCAATTTCAACTTCATTCATTCTTTCAAATGTGAGTTTAATCTTAACTTCAGTACCTTTATACAGCTCGCTGACAAGCTCCAGTTGACCATCCATTAAATCTACAATTTGTTTTGAAATAGCCAAACCAATGCCTGTAGACTCAAACCCATCACCATCTTTAACAAGACCCTTGAGCACCGTTTCACGCTGGTCTTTACTAATTCCAATGCCTGTATCTTTAACAGAAATCATCAATTCTAGTGTTTTGGATGACTCATCTAGAATATCCATACTAAACTCAACACGTCCGCTATCTGTATACTTTATTGCATTTCCAATAATATTCAGCAAAATTTGACGCAGACGCTTTACATCTCCAAGCAGTTTGTCTGGAATTCCAGGATCAAAACGTGTTGAAAAACGCAGTCCCTTTTCGTAAGCCTGCTTTGAATATACAGCAACCAACTCATCGAAGACCCATCGAATATCAAATGGATCATGCCTTAAAACCATATTACCACGCTCTAAGGTCACATTTTCAATCACATTGGTCAGGACATTCATCATTTTCCTCGACGAGGCCACCACAACATCTAAATATTCCTGCTGCATTTGAGTCAGGTCGGTGTTTTCAAGCAACTGTACCATGCCCATTAGCCCGTTCATTGGTGTGCGCAACTCATGAGACAAGTTTTTAATAAAATCTGATTTAACCTCATTCAGCTTTTCAGACATTCTTTTTGAATCTTCTAGTGCCTGTGTATACTCGCCAAGTTTTTTCTCAAAATATACACGTTCAGAGACATTTTTACTGATTTCTATCATACCGGATACTGTCCCATTTTTATCTTTAAGGGGTATCCCAATGTTCTCCCAGTGTATCTGCTGATATGAATCCTTTTGGGATGGTAGTGACAAAGTCCCCTGAACGATTTCACCTGTTTCAAGTGCCTTTACACATGGACACATTTCACAAGGCGCATCAAGCCCAAGGTAAGCCTCATAACATTTACGCCCAATAGCTTCCGGTCGCTTGTCCAGTGCCGATTTATTTGCCCAAATAACCGTCATATCTGTATCGACCTTAAGAATCATGTCTGGCATGCTATTCAATATGGACAGCAAGGTGTCTTCTGAATCATCAATGCTGCTTTTTTTCGTTCTTAATATGTCCAGCTCTTTTTGTGCCAGTGAAAGCTCTTTTAAAAGTTCTTCCCTGGTAAGTGATAAATGCTCCAAACAATACCCCCATAAACGTCTGAATTTTCATACCATTCCAGTCGTTTTCATTATACCAGATGGCAATGAATCATCCAAATAAAAAGGTCTGAATAAGACCAGATGATTCAATAGGCCCAAATAGACTAAGGGACGACACTTCACTGATGTTACTCAACTAATTTTCGAACGACAACAAGACAGTCCTTCTCCTTGTATACAATAAATGCAAAGAAAGTTTTGCATTTACATACATTAATTGCGTATCCAGTCATAGAGCACACATATTATAATTAGCCCTTCAAATCAAAGATTTCGTGATTTTGACATGCAAAATAAGAGCCTTGTAAACAAGGCTCTTATCGTTGGTATTTGAAATGAATTTTTATTCTTCTGCGCTTTTTGATGCAAGTTCGTCCATAATTGTTGGTACTTCATCTGGCATTTCTGCTGGCTCTGTATCAAGAACACCTGCTTCTGTGATGCTTGCAACAACCATATCGCCATCTGCGAATACAGTAAACTTATCATCCTTAAAAATATCCAGTTCTTCAAGTAAAATGGATGGCTGCTCAGCCAAGCATGCGACATCCACTTCATAGTACTCAATCAAATCTTTTGGCAGAACTTCAATATCTAAACTATGTACTTGTTCAACGACAATATTCACTGAATCTTCCACCTTACTCTTATTGACAAAGTGGATTGGAATAGAAACTTTAACGGTTTCCCCTTTCGTCAGCTCTTGGAAATCAATGTGGAGCAATTGATTTTTGAACAGATTCTTTTGTACATCCTTCAGCATAGTAAAGACTTTCTCTTCACCGATTTCTACGTTGACTGTAGCGCCGATGCCATGATGACTCAGCAACTGCTCAATTTCTCGAAGCTCAACATCAATACTCTTCGTATCTGAATGCTGTCCGTAAACGACACCAGGGATTCTTCCAGATGCTCTTAGCTTTTTCGAGTAGTTTGATCCTTTTTCCGATCTAAGATTTGCTTTAATTGCTTCTGTCATTATTGTTTCCCCCTTAACGTTTAAAACTCTAATATATTTTGCCTTGAGGAATTTTTACCCAATTCTTATAGAGCACAAACTCTTTTTCTTCAATATCTATAAAAAAAGGTTCTACAATAAATGTTGGGGTGGATTAATAATCCACCCCATTACTGTTTCAAAAAATAGAAGTGCACTTATAGACAAAGCTCTTTAAAATGTAAGTTGTCGAGACAAACATTAAAGAAAGGGGCTAAGTTATAAGTGCACAATTATTCTATCAGCAAGTTACTAGGTTTGGAAGGGGTTCGTGTAAAGAATATCTCTCATACCGATACTTCCATAAAACTTTATGTAACAACAGCAAAGAAATCAGTCGTATGCCCTGAGTGTGGAAATCACACTTCTAAAGTTCACGATTACAGGAATCAAGAGTTTAAGGATCTACCGATTAGCGGAAAACAGGCACTAATCATCTTAAAGAAAAGACGATACGCTTGTTCCTGTGGAAAAAGGTTCTATGAGCCATATACTTTCTTGCCCAAATACCAACGCAAGACTAATCGTGTAAGTGCAATGATCTGCGATCAGATGGCTAAATCTATTCCGATTACAACTATTGCAAAAGACTTAGGATTATCACCGACAACGGTTTCTAGAACATTTGACTTCGTGAGTTATCCTAAAATCACACGTATGCCCAAAGTTTTATCCATTGATGAATTCAAAGGAAATGCGGGCCACAACAAGTACCAGTGTATCCTGGTAGATGCTCAGAAAAAACGAATCTTAGATATTCTTCCCGATCGTAGACTTGAACATTTACAAGCTTACTTTAGGTCCATTCCTCTGTTTGAGAGACAAAAGGTCAAATACTTCGTGTGTGATATGTGGAAACAGTATGCTCAAATAGCTCATGACTTCTTTCCTAATGCTAAGATTATAACTGATAAGTATCACTTTGTTAGACAAGTCACTTGGGCTATAGAAAACGTTCGTATACGCGCTCAAAAGGATATGATTCCTTCCGTCAGAAAGTACTTCAAACGCAGTAAATCACTTATTCTTAAACGAAATCACAAACTTTCAGATACAGACAAAGAGCGTCTTCAAAACATGCTTTTATACCATGATGATCTAAGAACTGCATACCTACTTAAAGAAAAGTTCTACAACATATGTAAAATGGACAAGTACTCTTTGCAGCGCAAAGCTTATACTGACTGGATTAAGTATGCCGAATCGGTCCATATCCCTGAGTTTAAGAACTGTATAAAAGCCTTCAGAAACTGGCATAAAGAAATCCTACATGCCTTTAAATACGGATATACGAATGGTCCTACTGAAGGTTTCAATAATAAGATCAAAGTACTTAAGCGCGTTTCATATGGCTTTCAGAATTTCAACAGATTCAGAAATAGAATACTACATACCTGCAATCACTAATTCTACTCAAACTTCATCGCCAGTCACTGCTGGCTTATTAAGCATGCTTACAACTGACATGAGCTTCTATGCACTTCTTTTTCACTCCAAAAAACAGTAATGGAGTGCGATCTGTTAAGATCGCACCCCAACTATTGACTTAGAACCTAAAAAAAGCTGATATTTTCATATGAAAATATCAGCTTTACGCTTATTTATAATTCATTTCTACCTTCAAGCGCTTTGGTTAAAGTCACCTCATCAGCAAATTCCAAATCGCCTCCAACGGGAATTCCGTGCGCCAGTCGCGTCACTTTAATGCCTATCGGCTTCACGAGTCTTGAAACATACATTGAAGTTGCTTCCCCTTCGATGGTTGGATTGGTTGCCAAAATAATTTCTTGAACATCTGAGTCCTGTAATCTGACAATAAGCTCTCTAAGACGAATGTCCTCCGGACCAATACCATCCATGGGTGAAATGGCCCCGTGAAGAACATGGTAGAGGCCATGATACTCTTTTGTCTTCTCCATGGCAATGACATCTTTTGGGGCTTCGACCACACAAATTGTGTTTTTATCCCGCCTTGGGTCAGAGCAGATGGGACACGGGTCATGTTCTGTCAGATTAAAGCACGTTGAACAGAATGAAATTTTGTTTCGCGCTTCAACAATCGCCTCTGACAGGCTAACCGCCAAATCCTCTCTACTTGTTACAATATGCATTGCGAGACGCTGGGCGGTTTTTCGTCCAACACCGGGCAGATGAGCCAGCTCTTCTATGAGCCTTGCTATAGGCGGTGCGTAATATGACATAATTTCACCTTCTAGAATAAGCCAGGAATATTCATTCCACCCGTCAGCTTACCCATTTCCTTGTTCATGGTTTCATCAGCAGTACGCATAGCTTCATTTACTGCTGCTATGATGAGATCCTGAAGCATTTCAACATCATCTGGATCTACAACATCTTCATCGATGTCAATTGAAAGCAGTTCTTTCTTGCCATTTACCTTAACTTTTAATGCGCCACCGCCAGCACTTGCAGTAAACTCTTGGTTTTCAATATCTTCCTGAGCCTTTTGCATCTGTGCTTGCATCTTTTGCACTTGTTTCATCATATTGCCCATATTGCCAGGCATTTGTTGTTTTCTTTTAGCCATTTTAATTCCTCCTGATTCAAATTCCAACCTATTATATCATACATGCAAAGTGTACGAAATTCTAAACCAAACACTCTATCAGTCAATTATTTTAAGCTTGGCATCGTGATCTTTAAAGTACGCCTTTACAGATTCCTCTTCACTTAGTGCTTCTTCTTTTGATTCGCTCACACTCAAATTATAGTCAAAATCACATCTTACGCGCAATGATTTTTTAAGAACACGCTCAACAGCCATCTCAACAATTTTCCGATTTTCTTCTCGCTCAATCATATCCATATGAAATGCGTATCCATCTTTAAAAGCTATTACAAGGGCACCGTCTTGAACTAAAACGGGTGTGCCTTCAATAAGAAATGCTTGAACCTGAATTTTCATTTTGCGTACAAGTTCTAGCACTTGCCCCCACTGGCTCAGTATGTCCTCTATTGAAATATCAGACCCGTATGATGCTGTTTCTGTCTGAGCCGGTTGGCTTTGTTCAGATGGCATTGGCTCTGCATCAGATCCAATGGAGCTTTGACTCGTATGAACGCTTTGAGTCTCACTTTGGTCTATGTTACCCCTTTGATCTGCAAGTGTGCCTGGGGTCTTTGCTTTTGTTATATGTTCTGTTTCATTATCACTCTTTTTTTCAACTTCTCTTTGACTCTTAACTGAAGATGAAGAAACTGCACCTGCATTCTGCGGTCTAGCAGAGGGGTTTACCTGGGAATCAGAAGTCCTGCCCATACTTGGTGTGACAATACCTGAAGCGACTTGGTTTTCAAGCTTTTCAAGACGTGAAAGCAGACCTTCTACAGTCAAATCTGTCTCAGGCTGCATGAGTTTAACCAGCGTCATTTCCAAGTGAACTCTTGGTTGTGTTGCCCATCTTGACTGTGCTTCAAGTTTTGTCAAAACATCGATGGATCTTAAAATTTCACCCATTGACAGTTTTCCCGCTTGGCGCTCCGTTTCTTGTATGCTTTCTTCAGTGGAATCCATAATATAAGTCAAATCAGCACCACTTTTTGAGAGCATAAGATTTCTATAATGCCCAGTCAAACTTTTTATAAAATGACTCAGGTTCTTACCATCGTTTACCATGTTATGAACCATGCCCATTGCTTCAGAGGCTTTGTCGTCAATTACACAGTCTACAATATTAAAAAGCCAGTGCTCCGTTGTCAGGCCAAGTGTATTCACAACGTCATCATATGTCAAAATGCTTTCTGTGAAAGAAACGCATTGATCCAGTATGCTTAGTGCATCACGTGCTGCACCATCTGCATTTCTAACAATAAGTGCCAAAGCCTTCTCATCTGCTTCAACGCCGAGAGACACAGATACATGTCTTAAGTGTTCAATCAGAGCTTGTGCCGAAATACGCTTAAAATCATAGCGCTGACATCTTGAAAGAATTGTAGCAGGAATTTTTTGAGGTTCCGTTGTCGCTAAAATAAAAACCACATAACCCGGTGGCTCTTCGAGTGTTTTTAACAGCGCGTTAAAAGCCCCTTGCGAAAGCATGTGCACCTCATCAATAATATATACTTTGAATTTGGCTCTAGATGGTGGATATTTAACGTTCTCTCTAAGTTCTCTAACGTCATCGACGCCATTATTTGAAGCTGCATCGATTTCGACAATATCCATAAGACTTTCATCCAACATGCCCTTACATATTTCACATTCGTTACACGGGTTTTCGTCAACTGGATTTAAACAGTTGATTGCACGGGCCATGATTTTTGCTGTTGATGTTTTACCCGTCCCACGCGTCCCACTAAATAAGTAGGCATGTGCAATATTATCAGAATGTATTTGATTTTTTAGTGTATCTGTAATGTGGCGCTGACCAATGATTTCCTCAAAAACGCGCGGTCTAAAGCGCCTATATAGTGCCGTATAACTCAACTCATCACCTGTACCTTCCCTTTAGTAATTCGCTCAAGAACCTCTGGCCTTGATTCAAATATATGTACAGTCGCATCAACTACATCCGGTGCGAACTGTGATCCCCTATGTCGTATGATTTCCTCAATGGCATCCTTCAGCGGGCGTCCTTCGGAATAAGAACGCTTACTCGTCATTGCATCTAGAGCATCAGATACACCAATAATGGCTGCACTCAGTGGTAAAACATCAATACTGTAATGCTCAGGGTAGCCTTTTAGATCGTATCGCTTATGGTGAAGCATAACGCCATCCATAATTTCTTTTGAAAAGCCAATCGGCTGAAGAATACGCTGCCCGATCTCAGGATGCTCTTTAATCTTATCAGATTCGTAGACGTCCAGACGCCCATTTTTCTTAAGAATGCGGTCATTAATTCCTATTTTCCCGATATCATGAAGCATACCGGCAATTTGTATCTCTTCAAGCCCTTCTGAATCCATCCCCAGCTCCTGAGCAATACAGGTTGCAATTTCTGAAACACGATTAGAATGCCCCTCTGTATAAGCATCTTTGGCTTCAATTGCAGTAACCAATACACGGATGGTTGCTAAAAACTCCTCACGCTGTTGAGCAAATAACTGGGCTTTTTTTATAGCCAGCATAGACTGAATCGCTAAGGTAGAAAGGATCATAATTTCATTTTGCGGCAGCTTGTCTCTAAGTAAAATGGTGATGATTCCAGTACGCTCTGAGCTGCTGACTAGGGGCAGTACCGCTACAGACTTGGTCTGCTCCCTTAAAATACGCATTTCTTCGTAGTTATCGAAATGACACTCTGAAACTTCATCCATATAGACCATTTTCTTCTCATCGAGCACTTTGAAGCGTATGTCTTCAGTTTGCCGCTCAATAAAGGGTCGCATCTGCTGGTCATCTTCACTTTTTACTTTAACCAGCTCTAGTCTGCCATCTTCAGTAAGCATTCTTATTCCACATAATGACACATCGTAAAGCTCACAGATTTTCTCAATAATCAAGTCAAACAAGTCACTCAGATTGTTTTCAGTTGCAAGCACACGGGTTATGTCTCGAATATCCTCAAGTGCTTGATTTCTTCTGCTGAGTTTTTGTGTTAACAGCCATGTTTCTGAAACAGGTCGACTTATACCCTGAATGCCTTTGAACACATTCCCAGACATAATACGGACTGTATTGGTGAGGAAAAACTCAACTTCATCCTCTGAATTCTTTTTAAACCAACTCTGAACACCATTCAGATTGGACGATTGCATATTTTCTAATAACAAATTGACATCTTCTTCATTTGAATGATTATCCAGCAAGACCTCAAAGGGCTTGCCAATCATTTCTTCACTGGAGATTCCAAGACGTTCTTCAAATGCTTTATTGAGAAACTGAATCTTGTAATGTTCATCAACCAGCCACACCAGGTCTTTCATATTCTCAATGAGTACGCGATACTTTTCCTTGGAGTACTCTAGGCGTCTATTCATCACATCCATTTCTGCATTATTGGATTCAAGAGACTGATTAATCATGACCAGTTCATCCTGCTTTTTCATCATTTCCATGGATTGATTCATTGAAACCTTATAATTGTGCTCTGAATCGGATACCACTTGATTAATGCCTTCAACAATCTGTTTGAATATACCAGAATGCCACACTGGAATTCTTAGTGCATTGCTTCCTTTAATCATGCGCTCTGTGTATTTTCTTATATTGTAAAGGGGTTTATACATATGATCTGAATAAATCAGGGACATAACGACAGAGAGAATGGCCAATATGGTCATAACCAGCCCATACTTAACCCGTGTCGCTGCAATTAAACCTTTTTCATCATCTTGCTGATATGCAAATCCAAGGTTCATTCTGCCCTGCAAGACGTCATTGATTTTTAAAATTCCTTTTTCGTTCTCCACTGCATTTTGCTGTGATGCCTTCATCATGCCTCTAAACAGAGTGATAAACTGTCTGGATTCATCCTGCATCATAAGTATCTCGCCATTCCAAAACAAATATAGGGCGTCCACTCTTTTGGTTTCATATGTCGCTAATTCATCCACCAGATAGGCGGTATCTATATATACACTTGCGCTCACCAATATTTTTCTATCTGTCAACCAGTTTACAACAAGCATATATGCAGCGTTTTTGCGATTTTTATCTTGAACCCACAAGGTTTGAATTCCAGGTCCTATTTGATATTCACTCAAGTCGAGTAAACTCAATTTACCATATTTATCTTTAACAGCAACCACATTTGGCTTTGTCGCAATATCAATATGTGGTGTCAACTTTTCAAAATCTCTACTCTTAATCTTTTCCAAATACCTGCTTGCACTATTTGAAGCATGTGCTTCAAAATAGCTTAATGTATTAACGATCGCATAAAGGTCTCGTTCTGTTGATACAAGCGATTCATCTAGTATTTGTGTCTGAATTTGGAACTGATTCATATAATCTTCTAGTTTTTGATCAATCCGGTCTTGGAGAACAATCTTAAAACTGCTCATGCCAATTAGAGCTATGAACACCAACGAAATTATTACATGATATATTTTGAGTCTGTGCCTGAAGGTCATTGAATATCTCATATAGCGACCTCCCCTTGCTTAACCGTCTGTTCATAATGCATCATAATAATGTTTGGATCTTGATGTGCAATCTCTTCGAGAATTTTAACCACTTCAGGGCAATATATTGTCCCTACACCTTTTTTTATAATATGAATAACATCGAGCAAATCTCTTGAAATGCTCTCCTTGCGCCCAACCAGATAGCTATCCAGATCATCCACCACACCAATAATTCGCGCTATTAGAGGAAGGCTTTCGATGTCCTCACCCTTTGGCTCCCCCGTCAAGTCAAAACGCTTGTGGTGGTAGTATATTCCTTGAGTAATTGCATCCGACATCCCTATAGGTTCTAAAATTTTCTTCGCCATCATAGGGTGTTCATCAATAATTGCTTTTTCATCCTCTGTCAGCTCATTCTTAGAAAGCAGAGAATCCTCAATATTCATTTTACCGATATCATGCAAAAGTCCTGCAATATAAATACTGTCCATATCCTCTTGGCGTAAGTACATTCTTTTTCCAACTTCAACTGCCACATCTGAAACGCGTTTAGTATGCCCTTCCATATTTGGCGCTTTTGCATCATTTGCTGCAACAAGTGCTTCAATTGTCTTGAAATAGTTGCTCCGCAAATTTTCAAAAATCTTGGTACGTTCAATAGCAATTGCAGCTTGATCTGCTAGGGTTTCCAAAATGCTAATGTTATCTGAATCCACTGCACGTTCTGCCGCTACAGACATGACACCATAAACAATGTCATTAATAGATAATGGCACATAAACAACACAATGAATCGTATCTAGGGTACGCTCCAGTGCCTTCTCCTCTATGGTGAAATCATCTTTACTCTCAATAACACGGGTTCTATTCTCTTTACATACAACCCCCATGTGTGTTCTGTCTATAAGAGGGTCTGAATCATATACAACCTGATGCTTTGTACCCAAATGTGCGCTGAGGCGCAAATGTTCTCCATCAATCAATCGAATGGTGCACATGCCAATACGCATAATACGACCAACCTTCTCAGCAATTTCTGACAAAACTATATCCAAGTCCAAATTGGAAATCAATGACTTCGTAATATCATTTACAAGTGTTAACTCTCGATTCCGATTGAAGTAATCTAAATACATGGCTTTTGAATCGCTCATATCTCTGAAAATACCTTGTATTGCCACGATTTTATCGCCTTCAAAAATACGCGAAATACTGCCTTCCATATTGTGCACTTTTCCATCACTGCACTTCATATCTAACACAATTTGACTATAGTCTCTATCCACAAAGATAGAAGTAATATCACAGCCTGTTTCAAAACCATCCATAAAGTCTGACAAAACAATATGCTTGTCTGAATTCGCATCAAGCCCTGTTAGTCCTTTAAAGTACTCGTTGGCATAAACCAGTGTACCATCTGTACTGCAGACCCAAATCATATCTGGTATGTTATTCACAAAATCCGTATACTCTTTTTCCTTTTCTTCCAATAAATCATTTAAGCCTTTCAGCTTGTCATAAGAACGCTCAAGCTCTGAATTTGTACTCTCTATATCTGCATTTAATGCCGCCACATGCCCAGTCATTTGCCTTACCTGAAATTCTCTTGCTGAAGCGACTTCAACCAATTTTTTATAGATACCCTGAATCTTTTGCAGGTCTCTCGGTAATGTATAAGGTGCGCATTGTCCTACATTCTCCTGTGTATAGGCAATATACTTTCCTAGCCTTGTCAGTGGACGATATAAAAATTCGTTAAATAGAAATATTGAGAAGACAATAACTGAAAGAAAAAGACCCTTTCGGTGTAAAAAAGTATTAATGATTACATTCTTTTCTAACTGATAAGCGTCAACATTCAAAAATACATAAAGCTCTGATTGCATAATACCGACATCAACACGCCGGCCCGCATAAGTGGCACCACTTAACTCAATTTCTTCAAGGGTGCCGCTCGCTGTTCTAAAATAATCATAATGATACCCATCAAAGACAGGATCGGCATATACAATTGTCTCATCAGAAACAAGGAGAATTTCAAATTGATTTTCTCTAGATGCTGATTTAATTCTCTCTATAAAATAGGACAGGGGTACATCCACTGCAATTACCCCTTGCAGCATGCGTTTTTCATCACGAATAGTCTTTGAAAAAGTGACCCCAACTTCTCCAAGTTGAGCCTTATATGTTGGCCTTGAAACAAAAACATCACGCGTTATTGCCCCTTGATACCATGTACTGATTATCTCGTCAGAAATTGGCTTAACACCCTCGGATACATAGTCCTGATTCGTTTGTGTCTTTACATAAACCGCTTGAATTTCTGGGTCTGAATGGCTTAGTTCAGTTAAAAAGTCTGAAAGTCCCTCGTTAAACCCGTAACCTTCAATGTAGGCTTCTACTGCCAGCGCATACTCGTCTATGAGAACCTTTTTTTCACGCACCCAGCGCTGCGCGTCACTCCCCTTATAGTCCAGTTGTTTAGACGCAACCTGTGAAACGTGATAGGTGCCATATGCATCATAATCAAACTGGATAATTCCAAAGAGGATTGCCGAAGGAATCGCAATGCAAATCAGTATACTTATGAAAATGTGGTTAATGTAACTCTTCCTAATCATAGAAAACTCCTTGAGTGTATTTATAATCCACATCAATTCGAACGCTTTAATCTCTTGAGTTCAATTATATAAAAATTATCCACTCAAATAAACAAATAAATTGATTACATCAAAAGCCCTAACAAATGTCAGGGCTCAGAATACACATCTATTCAAACGGAAGTACGTTTATCTTTTTTTACAAACTAAAACCCTGACTAAAAAGTCAGGGTCTATATTTTAAAATTAAATGTCGCACACCTGGCTTCGAAAACCGATTATGGTCGGCACCCGAGCAGTTAGCTCAAACCAGGTAACCCCACGGCACATAGAAATGATTGCTTAATGCTGCTTCCTTCCGGACCTGACATGATTCACAAGTTTCTATTGCGCGGGACCCAATTATCAACACCACTTACTTGAGTCAGACACCACAGTCGAAATCCCTCGACCAGGCTTCAACCCTGCTATAGCGGATTGCAGGTTACAAGGAACCGCTACGTCCCCGTTTAGTGCGACAAACTTTATAGATGAATTTATGGCGGAGAGAGCGGGACTCGAACCCGCGGGCCCTTTCGGGCTTACACGCTTTCCAGGCGTGCCCCTTAGCCAACTCGGACATCTCTCCAAATCTATTTCGATCTTAATCTTTTAAAGAAATCTTTCATAATCATTGAACAAGGTTCTTCCAAAACACCATAGTGAACATGTACCTGATGATTCAAACGGTCATCCGTTACAATATTATATAGTGATCCGACAGCGCCACCTTTTGCATCCATGGCTCCAATGTACAAATTCACAATGCGAGATTGATAAATGGCCCCGGCACACATTGGACAAGGTTCAACAGTAACATACATATCACAGTCAATCAGTCGCCAACCGCCTAATGTATTCGCTGCATCTCTAATAGCTATCATTTCAGCATGAGCAGTTGGGTCTTTTGAAGTCTCGCGTAAATTGTGTCCACGACCTACAACGATGCCATTTTGTACGACAACAGCCCCAATGGGCACTTCGCCTTTTTTAAAAGCTTTTTGCGCTTCTTCAAGAGCAATCGCCATATAGCGTTCAACCATTGACTTAACTCCAATCTTTTACCGAACAATTGTCATTATACCGTAAATCGCTTTCTCGGGTCAAGGAGTTTATGATTTTGTAATGCTTTTTACAATGATGGGAAAAAAATCTCAGTACCCAGTACTGAGATTTGGCGCACCCGAGAGGATTTGAACCTCCGACCTACCGCTTAGGAGGCGGTTGCTCTATCCAGCTGAGCTACGGGTGCATGCTAGATATATGGTACTGGAATTGGTATGCTTTGTCAATTGACACTTTGATAACAATTATTTCCCGGGAAAAATCAGTACCCTTATTTGGATACTGATTTTCTATTTAAGTGATTGTTCTTCTTCTAAAAAGAAGTTTTCAAAATAGATATCGGTCCTTCTATTGAGCATCAGCTCCTGAGGTGTATCAGATTTATTGAGTGGCTTTGAACTCCCATTGCTTACAACAGTCAATCGCTCTTTTGAAATCCCTTTATTCATGAAATACTGTGCAACTTGATCCGCTCTAATTTGTGAAAGCTCTTCGCCAAACTTTGAATCATTAAATTTGGGATATCCGTTTATGTTGCCTTCAATCCGAATTTTTTCCTGCGGATACTGATCAGCAATGTTGATAAATACATTCATTACCAGCTTGTATTCATCCTTTAAATCATATTTGTCTGGATCAAAATACACAGAT
The DNA here is from genome assembly GCA_963676345.2 of uncultured Acidaminobacter sp. Classification (GTDB taxonomy): domain Bacteria; phylum Bacillota; class Clostridia; order Peptostreptococcales; family Acidaminobacteraceae. Next base: position 430,858 of record CAXXTS010000004.1, on the reverse strand, counting down.
GTCTTAGCATTATAAAGCATTTGTGCTTTTTCTTCATCAAGAGGATCAGTATCTGATTCATTTAAATCAGTCATTTCTTCCGATATTTCAGATTCATCTTCTGAGTCTGCCGTCATATCGGGTTCATTTGCTTCAATCAGCTCACTCGTCTCAGAATTAGAGTCTGACTGAGCGTCCTCATCTAAGCCACCTGAAGAAGTTTCCGACACATCCTCTGCGCTTTCCCTTGCACTTTCTGTGCCTATTGTACTTTCTTCTTGTGCCGCCTTATCACTGATATCAAACAGCGGCTGTACCAGCATATACATTACTAAAGCCAGGACAATGCCAGCAGCACTAAACACCACTTTACCTCGTGGTGTCACCCTGTACCGTCTCTTCATTGCGCCACTTCCCCACTTTATTTCTTAGGTTTAATAAAATCCACTATCCCAATAATTTTTTGAATTTCATACTCGATAACTGAACTCTGATCTTCTTGGAACTGTACTCTGGCTTCATTGACTTTCTTGAGTTCTTTAATTCTACTTTCGAGCTCTTTAATCGATGCTTCATTTTTAGTTAATACATCTTCGGTTGTTTGAACCGTTTGCTCTAAAACATTATTCAGGGCATCAATTCTTTTATATGCATCATTTAAAAGGTATTCCAAATTAATGCTCGAAACATCCATAATGTTCATAACTGACGCACGTTTCACATCTAGAGGTAAATTCTCAGGGAGTGTCTTTTGAAATACATCAACCATAAATATAGTACTTTTCTTATCCGTTTCCATTCGACTGCTTCTGTAAATATCATCAATTGACATCATTTTATTTTTTTCATATGAACCAATCAACTCATCAAGCTTTTCTTCAATCTGCGCAGAATCCACATCAGATGACGCAGCCATTTCCTGAGAGGCTTCCCGCAGCATTTCCTTTACAGATTCATTTTTAGCAGCAAGCAAATCTACACCGAAAGGTTCTGGCGCTTCTTCTTGAATCATTCGATCACCTTCAATAGAAGGGCTTTCCATATTTGGTGCTGCCTCTTCAGTTGTTTCTACCGCCTCATCATGCTCATTTTCAATAGGCTCAACCAAGCCTAGCTTTTCAAATATTGTTTTCTTTGCAACCACGTTCTATTCCCTCCTATAAGAAATATAATCTGATCCAATAGTGCCTAAACAGCATCCATTTCCTGAATCTTTTTTTCAATGCTTTTTATTTGATTTTTATTGTTTACAATCAAGTCTTTAAAGTTTTTCATCAGTAGCTTTTTAGATTCTATCTGAGTTTTTTTCAGATTCACTTGGGCCTCTAATGTCGTTATAAGGAGCTGTAAATCTTCCATATGTTCCTTTTCACTTTCAATTACACGCTCATTTAACATTTTGACCTGCGAATGATGTACTTCTAAGTCTTGACTCAGTTTCTCAATGTACTCATCTTTATCCGTAGAATCCGCAATCACATGATTGGCTACTAAGGAGTCTTTGATGATTTGAACACCGTCCTCATCAATAAAGGTTATATTTCTCTTCTTATGAATATATGGTTTGAGTTCTTTTTTAAACAAGCTAATCTTCTTATAGATGGTTACCTTACTCACACCCAGAAGATTGGCTACTTCAATTACTCGATACAACGGCATCACCTCAGTTACCCTCATCTATCCATATAACTACTTTTTCATAAAACTAAATACGCCACTTGACTCACCAGCTTCTCTTTGAGAAGCATGCAGCTTAATTTTTTCTTCTAAAGCTGCTTCTAGCGCCTGCAAATGACCGACATCAGTTTGCATCTCTACCTGATAATTTATCATTGCATCATCTAGGCGTTTAAGCTCAGAGTCATACTGAACAAGAAGGCCTCTGAGTTTTCCAATTTCACTTCTGAGCCGTTTCTTTTCATGATCTAACTGAATAAAGTCTTCTGCATTTAACCACTCTTCATCTTGATCGACTGTTTCAAAAGTTTGGTCTATAGCTGCATGAACTGCATTTGATTCCATTTGTACTTGCTCAGAACCATTTTCAGGCAAACTTGGCTCATCGTTATTTTCAGCATGCATCTGTCGTTCTATCTCTTCTTCTGATTTCCCCTGAATTAAAAGGTTCATCATTTCGACACCGATATCATCAATGTAGTTTATTGAGTGAACTTTTTCCGTGTGATGCTTCAGCAAGTCTTTATGATTCAACAGCTTTTCAAAAATCACATATGTATCAACATTCAATTTTCCAGCTACTTCGCTGACTTTGAACACGTCTATCACCTCAATGCCATTACAGTTAATTAACAGTTAATCTCTATAAGTAAGTTCTACTTTAGTGTTTGTATCCCTCTTTATATTTTCCCATATTTTTTAGAAAATAAAAGTGTTAATTGATTAAAACGAGTATTATTTTGAAACACATTCCTATTCTAGCGAAAACCTCAAGCTCAACCGTCCCATTATCAGACACTCTGACCTGTCTGAATTAGAGACAGTCTTCAATAAAAACGGTGTCCTATTATCGGACACCGTTTAGATCTATATCATATTGTTCAATTTTTCTATATAGGGTACTGCGACTAATTCCCAAAACCTTTGCACTCTGTACCATGTTGTAATTCAAGGCCTCTAAGGTGTTTCTAATTGCTTCTTCTTCTATAAGATCCAGTGTCTTTAATGAAGACGCAGTCTCTTCTTTTTCCAGATACGCTTGGAGGTAATCCATTAGGTTCAATTCTATTTTTTGATCTGAAATAGAGCATGTCTCTATAATTCCATCAGTAATGATATCTAAATCACGTAAATTTCCAGGTAACTTAATACCATCCAGACCCCTAATAATATTTTCATCTTGAATATCAACTTCAAGACTTTGCCCCACTGTTTTTTCGATTATCAGATGTCTTATTATGGGACATATATCTTGCGTTCTCGATTCAATATTTGGTAAATTGATTTCCGACAGCTTAACCCTTGACTGTAAACTAGGTGTTAACCCAGAACTAGTCAAAGCTTCCACACCTAGACTTTCATATGATATTACAAATCGTATATCTCTTGATATATCTACGTCTTCAGCTTTACTGTTAACTAGTTTACTATCTATCATTCTAAGTAATTTACGTTGATACTTCCTGGGTAAAGCGCTAAAGTTCTCAAAATACACTGTCCCAATATTGTACAGTTTTAAATTATCGCTTACCTTTTCAGAATTTTTCAACCATTCTGATTCAAATCTTTTAAATGGCACTTTGTCGCAATACACTGAATAGAACTTCTCATTATTTCTTGTACGCAGCCTATGAATATAATGTGCGGTGGACTCTTTGCCAATGCCTTTCTGTCCTGTAATAAAAATGAGTGGACTGTTGATCAGTTTTTCAATTCGCATTCGTACGTTTGAAATTTCTGAGCTGTTTCCTTGAAGACATGCTGGTGTATGTACGGATGCTTTGAAATCCAATTCCAATGAATCTGATTCGGACTCATCTATTGATATGTCGTTAGTATTGAAGGTCAAACTTGATAGTTGCTCTGGTAAACGAGACATCAGAAAATCAATTTCAGTGGACAGTTTTTGATAGTCAAAAATGAAACCTGCGATTTTTCCATCAGAGGTAGGAACCCCAATACTTACTTTTTCTGTAAGCATATCATGATAGTGTTCATAGGAAACTGTGTATGATTTTTTGGCGTTCTTTATAGCCAAAGCAATTCCAGAGGTCCCAAAACTATCCTCAGAAAAATTAAAGTAGAATCGATTGATAGGGAGATTGGTCCAAGCTTTTTCTAAATTGCCTTTAGAGTCTACAATAAAAAAAGACTCTAATGCTTGACCAATTTGATCCAGACCATAATCATTTAATTTAAGAAGGCGTATTATGTCAGACACATTGCCTCTGATCATTTCCGGTACACTTGGATATGGAGGACGCGTATAGTCAATATTAATCAGCCTTGATCGCACCCATGAATATACAATTTCATCTCTAAGCAATTCCCTTTTCAATACACCTTTTTCAAGATAAAGCATGCGTGCCTTCTTGATATTTTTTACATATTCCCCCATTTACTTTCTCCTCTTAGTTAAATTCTATTTATAGGAACTTGCATTCAATGCAAGTGTTTTTTGTAATGAAGCTTATTAGTTACACCTTCATTTTTTGACTACGAAGTAGATTCTTCTTTATACATGAATTATTTTTTCACTATCGCACTAAATCTCGCCCTTCACCCATACCTTCTCCTCATTTCTATGTCTCATAATCGTACACCTATTATAACACGCTTAATTCATCTTGTATCGATATTTCCTGTCAAATCGATAGTTAATATGCCACATATTAAAAAAACGCCTTATACGTCAAAATATAAAGCGGTTTTTTAATGAATTTTATAATTTTTTTACATATATTTACATTTACTATTTACTTTCATTCATTCTTACTTTTATAGCTTTGGGAGTTATTGAAATACACGCTGGCGTTTGACTAACTAAATTTCCATCAGCACTAACAAGTAGATTGTCTTTTTCAATTTCGATATTCAGTGTCTTTGAGTATCTCATTATGACTTGATCAACCTCAGTATGTCTACCATAATAGACTTTCGGAAACATTCTCATGAAAATATGCTTAGGTACTTGTTTCACAATACATACTTGAAATTGACCATTATCTAGTTGAGCATGGGGTGTAATTTTCATACCGCCACCAAAGTAGCATCCATTACCAATTGCAATCAGCAAACAGTTTTCGTGTATCATTTCATCATCCAATTTAATTTTTGCTGTAAACGCTCTAAATGTAAATATAGATTTAATTGTACTTATCAAATATGCCAAGCTGCCAGGAAAGAATTTCTTTATCCTATTTGTACCTGATATAATACTTCCATCTATGCCCACACCTGCTGAATTTATAAATAGGGTTCCATTAACATTTCCAATATCACAAAATTTCAATTTGCCTTCTTTAATAGTGCTTAATGCCACATCTATATTTTGAGGAATATTTAGACTCCTAGCTAAATCATTTCCTGTTCCCATTGGAATAATTCCCAGTGGAATATCATATGTATCCATTCCATTAATTATTTCTGATATTGTCCCATCACCTCCTACTGCAACAATATCCGTATACGATTCAGCCGCTAAATTATTCTTGACCAAGTCAGATATCCCTTGATCTTTTTCTGATACTACAATTGTATAATCAAATTCATTTTCTTTTGAAAATGCTTCTATTTTTCCAATCAAGTTTTTTGCTTTCTTGCTCCCTGATGCAGGATTTAGGACATACAAAATTTTTCTCATAGTTTCCTCATGACCTATAGACATTATAAGTTAAGTAAATAAAATCATAGTCGGATATACTGATTTACTCCAATAATAGCGTATTCTCATATTCTCCACATTACCTATTAACTTGGGTCTTCTTAATAAACTCTTGGATCTGTTTATAACTGTCTTTTTAAATCCTCAAAGAACCTTTTCATTACATTTTATAAGACCAACTGTTTGTCTAGTCAAATATGTTTCACGTGAAACATATTCTAGAAAGGTAATTTGGACGCAATTCTATGTGATAGCCTATCAATCAATGGTATTATCACACTAATCAACACAATAGTAGATCTAGACCCTAGTAATCCCAATGCATACAAGCTCATTTTCCCCATATGGCGTTTTTTTAAATATCTAGTATACAAATACCACTATGGGTATACTCTTCTCACAGGCTAATTTAACACATCTGACACTAGTCTAGCTGTAAATAATTTGATTTTTTTGATCATTCAACTCAATTAGACCTAGTTTTCACTATATTTAATCAAATATTGAATATTTGCTTATATTCGTGTTCAGTCACTAGAAATTTCAGTGCAAAATAGAACAAATGATAGATATAATTGGATGTGTCTAGACCTATAATATAAAGCAGTGTGCATCTAATACCACTGTTTTATATATACTAATTCTATAATTAAAAAGGAAACTCTTTAAGAGACAATCGTAATTATTCAAAATATACGCTTTTTATTTCTTATTTCATACCCGAATAGACCTCAATATGAAACATAGGATCTACCTTAATAGAGCGTACTTATAATCATATTACTAATATGCATTATACATATTCCCTTACTTCTTCATCATATTACGGTGTACTTTCTATCAAATTTATATATCTTGTACACTAAGTTCTTTTCAATTAAAATCTCTATTGAAGTCACTTCTGAGTGTTTCTCTAATAATATCAATGATTAGTAGGGTTTCTCTTCTTAATTTGAATCCGTGACATATGATATTTTTTCTGTAATATTAACCTCTTATATTCTAGTTTTTTAAATTTTGAGCCTAAACTTCACTGACTACAACACGCATTAAGAAATCACGATTCGACTCATTTCTTGAGTCTACTTACTTCACTTCATTACTTTAAAGCTGACCAGCGCGTGATCATATCTATTGAGATCGTACTTTTATTTTTTACTTAGCCACATTCCTAGACATTTTTATCATGAACTTTCATTACTACATTTAGAGTAAAGTAAAAGTATGAGCGTTTCTTCTTTGTCTATATATACTTAGAGTCATCTATTTCTCAGCATATAAAAAGAGATGTTTCACGTGAAACATCTCTTGAACTTTAGTTATCTTTAAGCATTTGAAGCAACCTACTTAAGTCTTCACTATTATAATATTCTATTTCGATCTTGCCTTTTCTTTTTCCTTGCTTGATATTGACCTTGGTTCCAAAAAGCTGCTGTAAGTCTTCCTCATATTCAACAAGTGCATTATCTCGTACAACTTGAGACACTGTAGTATTCTTAATCAATTTGCTCTTAGCAACCAGTTTTTCAGTTTCACGCACACTCAGAGATTCATCTATTACACGTTGTGCCAATTCTAATCTCAAATTAGGATTTTCTACTCCTAATAAGGCTCTTCCGTGACCCCCTGATATATTCCCATTAACTATAAGCTCACGGATTTCATTATTTAACTTAAGTAGTCTCAGTGTATTTGTAATATATGTTCTACTTTTACCAACCGCACTGGCAACATCTTTTTGTGTCAATTTATGTTCCTCAATAAGAGCATCATAAGCCATAGCTTCTTCAATATCATTTAAATCTTCACGCTGTATGTTTTCTATAAGGGCAATTTGAGCTTGTTCGAGCTCTCCCATAGATCTTACAATGGCAGTGATCGATTTGAGCCCTAAATTTTTAGAAGCACGCCATCGTCTTTCACCGGCAACAATTTCATAGCCTTTATCCAACTTTTTTACAACAATAGGCTGAACCAGTCCATGTTTATCAATTGACTCTTCTAAAGCCTTCAACTTCATTTTATCAAAACTGCGTCGAGGTTGTGACTTATTCGGCATTATATCGTCAATATTAAGGTCTATAACATTATCCTTAATACTAAGCTCTTGTACTTTATCAGTGCTCATCCCGATATCTTGGGGAATCAGCGCACCTAAACCTTTTCCAAGCCCTCTTTTTGCCTTTGCCATCCTATACCTCCATTTTTGCAATTTCTTCAGCAAGTTCCATATAAGCAATTGCACCCTTTGACTTCTCATCAAATTCAATAACAGGTACGCCAAAACTTGGGGCCTCAGCTAACCTAACATTCTTAGGTATAATTGTTGAGTAAACTTTATTCTTAAAATACTTCTTCACTTCCTCAACAACCTGTATTGATAAATTTGTTCTTCCATCAAACATGCTTAGTAATACACCTTCAATTTCAAGATTAGGATTAAGCCCTCTCTTAATCAACTGGTATGTATTCATAAGCTGACTCACACCCTCAAGTGCATAATATTCACATTGAATTGGAATTATAACGCCATCTACTGCAACCAGTGAATTTATCGTTAATAGACCTAATGAGGGCGGACAATCTACAAATATATAGTCATAATGATCCCGAACTGTGTTGATGATTCGCTTCAACCTCTGCTCGCGATTGTCTATTTCAATCATTTCGATTTCTGCACCTGCTAATTGAACATTTGATGGAATAATATCTAATCCCTCAAAAGGCGTTGGAACTATACACTTAAGAACATCAATATCATCGATAAGTGCATCATATAAATTAAATTCCAGTGTATCTTTACTCAAACCAAGACCACTCGTGCTATTCCCTTGCGGATCATTGTCAATCACAAGTACTTTTTTACCTAGTCGTGCCAAACTTGCAGAAAGGTTTACGTTTGTAGTAGTCTTACCTACACCGCCCTTCTGATTAAATATCGCTATCGCTTTTCCCATCATCTCACTCCTATTAGATGTTCTTGAAATAATTATACACTATATCAAATCAAAAAAAATGATTCAAAGTAAAAAGTAAGAGAAATTTTACTATTTAGAATTGAAAATATCAGGAAAAGTCAAAGAGTTTACCAACATTATCCATATTGTATTTCATTATCCTTACGGTAATACACCTTTACGCCTAGTTCATCCTCTTACAACAATAAATCCATCCCACCGTTTTAAAAATTCAAGCAGTGCATTCCTACATTCAGTGAAATGAGTCCCTCTATTTCATGCGCACTATAAAACCCATATTTCCTGGGAAATATAAAAAGCTGTCCCTAAAAACACATTTGACGTTTAAGGGACAGCTTCATTCTATTTTTCTTTTGGAATTCTCACAATGACTTCTATATGATCACCATTGTCTTTATGGTTGAACTCAGCATTGAGCCCAGTATCTTTTATGGCTTGATATGCTTGCTTCAATGTATTGATGTAGATTTTATAATTAAAGACACCTCGGATATTCTTCTTTTTCTTCGGTGTACTCAGTTCCAAATACGTCTCAATGATTTCTTCTGTCTTTTTAACATTCAAATCATTCTTAATAACCTGGTTCAGTACTTTTTCTTGAAGTATCGGATCCTCAAGTTTTAGAAAAGCCCTTGCATGTCTTTCAGATAAACCAGCGACCACCATTTCATCGCGCACCTTCGGAGACAGTTTCAAAATACGAAGCTTATTTGAAACTGTAGACTGATTTTTGCCAACACGCTTTGCAACATCTTTCTGAGACATGCCATGTACTTCAACAAGGCGCCTTATGCCTTCCGCTTCTTCCACAAAATTCAAATCTACACGCTGCAAGTTTTCAACTATTGCCATCAAAGCTGAATCCACTTGACTAGACTGCATAATCATTGCGGGAATCATCTTAAGACCTGCCATTTCTGAAGCGCGAAGTCTTCTTTCTCCCATAACGAGCTCATAGTAATCATCAATAGCTCTGACTGTAATTGGCTGTAAAACACCGAATGCCATAATGGAATCAGATAGTTCTTTAATACCCTCTTCATCAAATATCTGCCTTGGCTGTTCAGGATTTGCGATTATTTTTTCTATTGGTATGTCCAGTATTTCATTTGATCTCTTCAATGCCAAAACCCTCCCGCTCCTTAACTGATTGGACTTTTTGTAGGCTTTCCAGCCTTTCTAGGATATTTGTCCGGTGTTGATTTAACTTTTTTTATAAGAACCAGTGTATGCTCAATGTCTGTTTCAGGCAACTTAACTGGAATAACACCTTCAACTTGTCCACCTAAGACTTCTATTGCCTTTTTAGCGCCTTCGAGTTCCTCACTATAGGATTTACTCTTGAGTGCAATAAAGTATCCTCCTATTTTAACAAACGGTATACAGTATTCCGTTAAAACCGCCAAGTCAGCAACAGCTCTGGATACAGATACATCAAACTGTTCGCGGTACGCCTTATCTTTACCAAAGTCCTCAGCACGGCCATGAATAAGTTCTACGTCGTCAAGCTGTGTCTTTTCACAAACGGCCCTTAAAAAATTAATTCTCTTATTTAAGGAATCTAGTAATGTCAGTGAAATTGACCTGTCAAACATCTTCATTACGAGACCTGGAAAACCTGCACCTGTGCCTACATCAATAACTTTTCCACCCTCTGGGACTGCCTTTGAAAGAAATGTGCCAATTGAATCTAGAAAATGCTTAATAAAAACTTCTCGTTTCTCAGTAATTCCAGTCAGATTCATATGTTCATTCCACTCTACAAGAAGCTGACGATACAGATCAAAATCATCATAGTATGACATATCAAATTCAATATTCATTGACTTGAGTGCCGTTTCAAATTCACCTTTATTCATCTGCCAGCGCCTTCTTTCTCTTCTGCTGCTCTAAGTAAACCATTAAAACTGAAATATCTGCCGGTGATACACCCGATATTCTAGAAGCTTGACCTATTGAACTTGGCTTAACTTGATCTAGCTTCTGACGTGCTTCCAGTCTAAGTCCATCAATTGCAGCATACTCAATTGTATCAGAAAGCTTCTTTAACTCAAGACTCTTAAACTTCTCAATCTGACTCAACTGCTTTTTAATATATCCAGCGTATTTAATTTGCACTTCGCATTGCTTCCACAAATCATCTCTCAATACAGGTCTTTCAGGATCAAGTGGTGCTAAATCCTTGTACCCAATTTCAGGCCGTTTCATTAAATCCGCTAAAGAAATACCGCTTTTTAAGTTTGAAGCACTGCCAATGCTTTCAAGGAATGGATTCACCTCTACAGGTTTTACTTTAATATCCTTTAGGCGCTCCATTTCCTGTTTTACTATTACCTTTTTCTCATCCAGTCTCTGCTTACGCGCCTCACTGGCAAGACCAATTTCATATGCACGGTCTGTCAGTCTTAAATCTGCATTATCCTGTCTTAGAACCAATCTATATTCTGCTCTTGATGTCATCATTCTATATGGTTCATTAGTGCCCTTAATAACTAAGTCATCTATCAATACACCTATATATGCCTCCGAACGATCCAGAATGAATGGCTCTTTCTCATCCAGCTTCTGTACTGCATTAATTCCTGCTATAAGCCCCTGTGCGGCAGCCTCTTCATAACCTGAAGAACCATTGAATTGGCCTGCTGAAAAGAGACCCTCAATATGCTTAAACTCAAGTGACAATTTTAATTGAGTTGGGTCAACACAATCATATTCAATAGCATAGGCCGGTCGCATAATTTCTACCTTTTCCATTCCTGGAATTGTACGCATAAACTTAACCTGAACATCTTCAGGCAGACTCGTAGACATACCCTGTACATACATTTCATTTGTATCCAGACCTTCTGGCTCAATAAAAAGCTGATGTCTGTCTTTATCTGCAAAACGCGTGATTTTATCTTCTATAGATGGACAGTATCGTGGTCCTGTCCCCTCAATTTGTCCACCATACATGGCAGACCGTGTTATATTTTCTTGAATGACTTCATGTGTATTATGGTTTGTATAAGTTAACCAACATGGCTCTTCATCTACTTCAAGAGCATCGTTCATAAAAGAGAAAGGGACAATTTCCGGATCTCCATACTGAACTTCCATTTTGTCATAATCAAGTGATCTTTTATTTACACGGGCAGGCGTACCCGTCTTAAAACGGCGCATACTGATCCCCAATTCATGAAGACTTTGAGTCAGCTTGTTTGATGGTGCAAGCCCATTGGGACCACTTTCAAAAACCGCATCTCCAATAAAGATTTTACCACCAAGGTATGTGCCTGTAGCCAGTATAATGGCCTTCACATCATAAAAGGCCCCCGTTGCAGTAGTCACCTGCTTAACGACGCCATTTTCAGCTGCAATTTCGATAATTTCAGCCTGCTTTAACAAAAGATTGTCTGTATTTTCGATTACTTTTTTCATTTCACGATGATAAAGTGATTTATCCGCTTGAGCACGTAAAGAATGTACAGCGGGGCCTTTTCGTACATTCAACATTTTACTTTGAATAAAGGCCTTGTCAATGTTCAGACCCATTTCCCCACCAAGTGCATCAATTTCACGAACAAGATGCCCCTTGCCAGTACCCCCAATAGAAGGATTACATGGCATCATTGCCACTGAATCCAGATTTATAGAAAATAATATAGTCTTTTTCCCGAGTCTTGCGGCAGCAAGTGCTGCTTCACAACCGGCATGGCCAGCTCCTATGACAGCAACATCATAAGATCCGGAATGAAATCTTTCAGCCATTACATCCTCCGATACTTTATTAATACTTATCATATATAACGCACTTTTATTTACTTTCCTAAACAGAAATTACTGAATATTTTTGTCATCATATCTTCTTCAACCGTCTCGCCAGTGATTTCACCCAAATACTCATAAGTATCCTTCGTATCTACTTCAATGAAATCATAAGGCATCCCTGCCTGGCTTGCATCAATTGCAGACCTGATAGAGGCTTTAGCTTGTTCCAAAGCCCGAATATGTCTCATATTTGAAACATAAGCATTCTCTTTTCGAATAATTTGTCCGCCAAACACCAGCTCAGCAATCTGGTCCTCCACTTTATCAATGCCCTTTTCATTAAGCATGGATGTGCGAATAAAAGTCTTTCCAGGCAACCGTTTCTCAAGCGCATCAATGTCGAACGCTTGCGGCAAATCTACCTTATTCACAACGACAATAGCCTTTTTATCACCAATATGCGCAATGATGTCTTCATCCTCTTCTGTCAGTGCCTCTGACGCATTGATCACAAAGATAATCAAATCCGCCTGATTAAAAAATGTCTTTGACTTTTCAACCCCTATTTTTTCGACAACATCATCGGTTTCACGAATGCCCGCTGTATCAATCAACTTAAGCGGCACCCCTTTAATATTTATAAACTCTTCAATTATATCACGCGTCGTTCCGGGAATATCTGTTACAATTGCACGTGCTTCTTTAAGCAGTGCATTGAGTAATGATGACTTACCCACATTTGGTTTACCGACAATGACTGTGGATAACCCATCGCGAATGATCCGTCCTGTTTCTGAGGATGAAAGTAAATCTTCAATCCCTTTTTCCACAGTGGATAACTTTTCTATGACTTCTCCATAAGTGATTTCTTCAATATCCTCTTCTGGATAATCTATACACACTTCAAGCTGTGCCATCGTTGCAACTAGGCTATCTCTTAATATTGCAACTTTAGACGATAGGCCGCCTTCAAGCTGACCAAAAGCTACATCAAAGCCCTTAGCGGTCTTGGCACTGATTAAATCCATAACCGATTCAGCTTGAGCCAGATCCAGACGTCCATTTAGGAAGGCCCTTTTCGTAAACTCACCTGCATCAGCCATACGTGCACCACACTTTAAAATACGCTTAACAATACCTTGGAGCGGAATAATCCCGCCATGACAGTGTATCTCAACAATGTCTTCACGCGTATAGGTTTTTGGCGCGCGCATTAAAGTGACAAGAACTTCATCAATAACATGCTCTGATGCATCTACTATATGTCCATATTTTAGCAGGCGATTTTCAAACGCGTCGGCTCTTTTTCCTGTTTTTGTACGAAATACTTCATCAAGAATACGTTGGGACTCATCACCACTGATTCTAATAATCCCAATTGCACCCTCACCAGGAGCTGTTGCAATCGCAACTATTGTATCAAATTCCATGCTTTTTCACCTCATTTTCACACATGGCATACTCAAATGCCTATAATCAATATGCACTTTCCGCTTCTCAGTACAAAAGTTGAAATAAAAATATCTCAAGAACCAAGGTACAGTGATATACTTACTTCATATTTTGTACAATATGATTTATGATAAACAAAAACCCAGTACTATGACTGGGTTTTTCGGTAAATATCTTATTTGTTCAAATAGATAATGACTTTTCTGAAAGGCTCGTCCCCTTCACTTCTTGTTGAAACATATGGATTTCCTTGAAGTGTAGAATGGATGATGCGTCTTTCATATGGATTCATAGGTTCAAGTACAATATCTTTATGCGTCTTTTTAGCCTTTCTTGCAAGTCTCTTAGCAAGTTTCTCTAAAGTCGCTTTTCTCTTTTCTCTGTAGTTTTCAGTATCGAGAATAACACGAACATAATTTTCTCTGTCTTTATTAACAATAAGGCTAATTAGATATTGAAGTGCATCCAGTGTCTGTCCACGACGACCAATCAAAAGCGCCATTTCCTGACCTGACATTTCAATAGACAAATCACTGCCATCGAAATCTACATTAAATTCTGCTTCGACATTCATTTCGTCTAACATACTCTGTAAAAAATCAATTGCAATCTGATCAACATGCTTAATTTTTTTAACACGGATTTTTGCTTCGTTCCCGCCAAATATTCCAAGAAAAGCTTTTGATGGCTCTTCTAAAATTTCGTATTCAACTTGATCTTTAGTTGTATCAAGAGCTATAACTGCCAGTTCTAATGCCTCTTCAACTGTTTTACCAGTTTTTTCGACGACATTGTTACTCATGATGTCCATTACTTAAGCCGCCTCCTTATTAGCTAACTTCGGCACGATGATTTGCTGTCCTATTTGGAATGAATTACTTACAACCCAATAAATCATAAGGCCAGCGGACATTGTCGTACCAAACCATAAAATCATCAGTGGCATCATCATTTGCATTGTTTGCATTTGCTGATTTGCCTGCTGCTGTTTCTTACCGCCTACAAATACCATAGACAGATATGTTGTCAATGCAGCTAGAATAGGTAGAATGCCAGGTAGACCATTTAAGAATGGAACACCAGTATCTACAAGTGCGCCAAGTGAATCCGGTACACTTAAATCCGAAACCCACAAGAAACCCTGATTCAATGCTTGACTCGCAAGTGAAGCATCACCGCCAAAAACATATTCTGCTGGTTTTCTTAAAACACCAAATAGACCAATGAGTATAGGCATTTGAATAACTAGAGGAAGACATCCTGCTAAAGGATTGATGTTGTGCTCTTTATAAAGCTCCATCATTTTGATATTTAATGTTTCTTTATCATTTTTATATTTTTCTTGAAGGGCCTTTAGCTTTGGTTGTACATCATTCATTGCTTTTGTAGACTGAATCTGCTTAAATGATAGTGGAACAAGTAAGAATTTTACAATTATTGTAAAAAAGACAATTGCCAGCCAGTAACTGCCAACAAAACCATACACTCCACCAAGTAGTCCTCCGAGTGCGCGATATATAAAATCCAACGAATTATCCTCCTATTCAACCCATCCATTACTCCACGGGATCATATCCGCCTGGATGAAATGGATGACATCTCATAATTCTCTTCAAACCCATTAGACCACCTTTTGCAGCGCCATATTTTTCGACCGCCTCCATCGAATATTCAGAGCACGTCGGATAATACCTGCAGTTGTTTCCCAAAAATGGTGATACATAACGCTTGTATAGCCTGAGTAGAAAAATGATCATTTTTTTCAAAATCTACACCTGATTTCTTTTTTGTAATTCCTTAAGTACGCGGTTCATTTCACGGCTCGTATCTTTAAAAGTCGCGCGATTCATACGAACCCTCGCTACAAATACGATATCATATCCTTTTTCTATAGAATCGGCTCTGAGTCGAAATGTTTCCTTTATAAGGCGCTTTACCCTATTGCGGACGACTGCTTTGCCAACCTTCTTACTCACGGATATGCCAACACGGTTTTCGTCTAAGTCATTTTTTTTATAATACATCACAATATATTTTGTGACGACCGATCGGCCCCGTTTATAAACGGCATGGAATTCCCGACTGTTTCTGAGACTAACTAATCCCACAGTGCATCCTCCGTTTTACTGATTTTTGACTTCCTTTAGAAATATTTATTCCATCCAAATCGTAATGAAAGATTTTCTAAATTGCAAAAAAGACCACGTATCGCGGTCTTATGCAGTCAAGCTTTTTCTGCCTCTTTTTCTTCTGTTTTTAAGAACGTTACGGCCTGATTTAGTACGCATTCTCTTTCTGAATCCGTGCTCCACCTTACGCTGACGCTTCTTTGGTTGATAAGTTCTTTTCACCGAATACACCTCCCCTGTCATAAAATCATATATGAAAATATGCTTAATAGTCGAATACACAAAGTCCGCTAAATAATTATAACGTCAAGCCCTAGGCTTGTCAAGGAAATTAGATGGACTTTTAATCTTCCTTTATATATGTGTTTTCAACCCTTTTTTAAAAAACCTTCCTCATTATATAAAGGAAGATTTCAAAAATCAACATGTGAATAAAAAATTTCTCCAAAAAGTTATCCACAAAGCACTTCCCTGTGGATAATTATTATATTATAATTGAAATGTCGACAGATATTTGTTATGATTAATTTCGCTGTTGATATGTGAATGTTTCATCCAGATTATTCATTTACACCATGAATTGTGGATAGTACTGTTAATATATCGTTGATAGTCTTCAGCTTTATATCAATATCAACCCTTTTATGGTTGTGGAGAGCTGAAGATCCGTATTCTTGATATTGTGTATAGTATTAAGAATGATCAATCGACTTATTAGATATTCCACAAGTTGATTTTTCACTTGTGAATATCTTTTTTTGTCTTCATATAGCATATTTAGTAGAAGTTATTCACAAAATCTGTGTATATATTGTGGACTAAATAATTTCTATCCATATATATAGGGGGTTAAACCATGGACTTAAACGTTCGTGAAATATGGGATAAAACATTAACCTTAATTAAAAGTGAGCTTACCGAAGTAAGTTTCAACACTTGGTTAAAGACAATTGAGCCCATCGCGATCAAAGGAAAAATAATTCTGTTAGGGGTCCCTAACGAATTCAACAAGGAAATACTCGAGAATCGTTATGTACAACTTATTGCAAATGCAATTAAGCAGGTAACATCCGTTTCATACGATCTTGAATTCATTATTCCAGGTGAAAAAGCTTACATTCAAGAGGACACCGAAGACATTCTGCGTGATAAGGAAGGGTTCGAGGCACCACTTCTCAATCCTAAATACGTCTTTGATGAATTTGTCATCGGCAACTCCAACCGGTTTGCACACGCAGCCTCACTCGCTGTTGCAGAATCACCTGCGAAAGCTTATAACCCGCTCTTCATCTATGGGGGGGTTGGACTCGGTAAAACCCACTTGATGCATGCCATTGGACATTATATTCTAGACAGCAATCCAATTAGTAAAGTGGTCTATGTATCCAGTGAAAAGTTTACAAATGAGCTGATCAACTCTATTAAAGATGACAAAAACGAAGAGTTCCGCAATAAGTATCGTCATGTTGACGTCCTTCTGGTCGATGACATTCAGTTTATTGCAGGCAAAGAACGGACCCAGGAAGAATTCTTCCACACATTTAACGCATTATATGAAGCAAACAAGCAAATTATCGTTTCAAGTGATCGACCACCTAAGGAAATCCCAACGCTGGAAGACCGACTGCGTTCTCGTTTTGAATGGGGTCTCATCACAGACATACAAGCACCCGATTTTGAAACGCGAATTGCCATTCTCAGAAAAAAAGCTGAAGTTGACAGCATTGATATTCCAAACGAAGTATTTGAATTTATTGCTAAAAAGATAAAATCTAATATTCGTGAGCTCGAAGGTGCATTAACACGTATTATTGCATACTCATCACTAACGAATAAAGAAATCTCAGTTGAGCTCTCTCAAGAAGCTTTAAAAGATATCATTTCTTCATCTAGGCCAAAACAAGTTACTGTGGCTCTCATTAAGGATGTCGTTTCACAGTACTATAATTTGAAAATTGAAGACCTTGAATCCAAACGAAGAACGCGGGCCATATCTTATCCAAGACAAATTGCCATGTTCTTGTGCCGTGAAATGACAGATCTCTCTCTCCCTAAAATCGGAGAAGAATTCGGTGGGCGAGATCATACAACGGTCATTCATGCTTACGATAAGATTTTAAAGGAAAAAAATGAAAAACCAGATGTCGGTGATAAACTGGAAAAACTTAAAAAAGAGATTCTGGGTGAATAATCCACAAAATCCTGTGTATAACCATAGTGAATCTGTGTATAACTTTAACTCAAACGGGCAAGATAGAAACAGTGTATAACTTGCCCGTTTTCTTGAACTTATTCACAATTTCCTCACAGGCTTAACGCTTTACAAGACAATGGGTTTACTGTGTTTTAAACAAATTAACAGGGCCTATTACTATGACTATAATAATTATTATTGTTTTATTAGGGCTTTCAATACATATTTGACGGGAGGTTATCCACATGAAGTTTTCTTGTCAGCAAAAAGACCTTGCAGCAGGAATCAACATCGTTCAAAAAGCTGTATCTACAAAAACAACCCTGCCAATTCTTAAAGGCATTCTACTTGAGTCGAACAACGACAAACTAAAACTCACAGGTAATGATTTAAGTATAGGTATAGAAACTAATATAAATGCAAACATCGAAGTGCCTGGTGGCATTGTTGTTTCATCACGTATCTTTGGTGAAATCATCCGTAAGTTACCAAATGCACAAGTGGAGATTTCAGTCGACGAGAACCATAATGTTCGTATTTTGTGCGAGAAGTCAGAATTCAATTTAGTAGGACAGCCTGCAGTTGAGTATCCAGAGCTGCCTGAAGTTGAAGATATACATTCATTTGAAATGCAACAGGATCTTCTCAGCAACATGATCAGACAAACCATTTTCGCAATCAGCCAAAATGATTCCAAGCCAATACTGACCGGTTCACTCATTAAGGTTGAAGAAAATAATATTACAATCGTAAGTATAGACGGCTATAGATTGGCCATTAGAAAAGCACGTATCGATTCTCAGATGAATGAGCAAGCTGTTGTTCCAGGTAAGACACTATCTGAAATCAATCGTATTCTAGGTGGCTATGATGGCGATGAGACCGTTAAAATTTCGTTTACAGAAAAACATATCTTGGTCAGTGTGGAAGATGTAAAAATTGTTTCCAGAATTCTTGAAGGTGAGTTCATTCAGTATGAAATGATTCAGCCAAAAGAGTTCAAGTCTGAACTGAGTGTCAAAACAGCAGACCTGCTCAGTGGTATAGAAAGAGCCAGTCTAATGGCAAGAGAAGGTAAAAACAACTCTATAAAACTTTCAATCAGAGACCGCAGCATGCACATCACTTCCAACACAGAAATGGGAAGTGTGGATGAAGAAGTTCTGATCACTTTAGAAGGGCAAGACCTTGAAATCGGATTCAATCCCAAGTATCTCACAGATGCACTTAAAGTCATGGATTGTGAAGATGTAACGATGAAACTTACAAGCAGTGTTAGTCCATGTGTTATGATGCCATCAGATCATGAGAACTATACGTATATTGTGACACCTGTACGCATTGCAAGTGTATCTTAAGTCAGTCGATAAATCGAAGTCCTCACAGCTGTGGGGGCTTCTGTCCTTTGTATAAGGAGGTTCATATGCAGGAAGTTACTATCAGCACAGAATATATAAAACTCGATCAATTTCTCAAATTCTCAGAGCTGGTTGATTCAGGTGGCGTTGCAAAGCTGTTCATAAAAGAAGAAATGGTTCGCGTCAATGGCGAAGTTTGTACATCACGAGGCAAGAAGCTGCATGATGGCGATATTGTAGATTTGTACATACCGGATGAAAATGGCAATATTGCAGAAATTATGAGCTGCAAGGTGGTTTCAGAAATATAGGCGGTGATCGTTTGTATATAGACCAGTTGTATTTAAAAAACTACCGTAATTATGATTCAGCAAGTTTAGAGCTGAGTCCTAAGCTTAATATTTTTATCGGTAACAATGCACAAGGTAAGACAAATCTATTAGAGTCCATTTACGTTACAGGCTTCGGAAAGTCATTTCGAACCAATAAAGACAAAGATTTGCTTAATATGACGGCAGAGCAAGCGCAGGTACGTGTTCATGCTCAAAAGGAATACACAGACGTCTCTATTGACTTCAGATTGAATAAACAAGCAGAAAAGGACATTAGGGTCAATGGAAGCCGACTTCACAAGAGAGCGGATTTATTTGGCGCACTTAACATTGTTCTTTTTTCTCCTGAAGACTTACGACTGATAAAAGAAGGGCCGGCTGAACGACGGCGCTTTATTGACCGTGAGTTGTCTCAAATAAGTCCTAAATACTGTCGCGGCATCATTGAATATATGCGTATTATGGGACAGCGCAACGAACTCCTAAAAAAAATTCCGTATAAGAAATCCATGGAATCCATGCGCCCAGTATGGGACGAAAAATTGGCTAAATCCGGAACGGAAGTCATACTTTCAAGAAGATTATTTTTGAATAAACTCAGTGAAATGAGCAAGGATATACACTTTGGTATTACGGACGGAAAAGAGTCATTAAAGATTACGTATTTATCTAATATTAAAGTAAAAAATACGGATGAATATGATACAATATATATGGCGTTTATAGAGCGTTTAGAAGCTGCATATGAGAGCGATTTAAAGCGCGGATATACCAGTGTTGGCCCCCATAGGGATGACCTGGGTATTTTTGTGAATGAAATTGATATCAGACAATTTGGTTCACAGGGTCAGCAGCGGACAGCGGCATTGTCTCTTAGGCTGTCAGAAATAGAAATCATCAAAGAAGAGGTGGGAGAATATCCTATCTTGTTGCTTGATGACGTTATGTCTGAGCTAGATAACAGACGACAAAATGATTTAATTAGAACGATGCAAGATATTCAGACAATCATAACAATTACAGATGTTGATTCGATTGATTCTGAATATGTAAAAGCTGCTAGAGTTTTTCATGTAGATCAAGGAACCGTTCGTCCGCTCTAGTGCGGACGCGTGAAATAGGATCATCATGCAAAATATAAATATGAGTGATTTATTCCTGTCTATGCTTTGTCTAAGGAGAGGAAGAAAATTCGAACGGTCGGGAGGTTAAGACGTGACAGATCGAATTCAGAGTGATTATAATGCGGAACAGATACAGGTTCTAGAAGGACTGGAGGCCGTTCGTAAAAGGCCGGGAATGTATATTGGATCCACAAGTTCAAGGGGTCTGCACCATTTGGTGTATGAAATCGTTGACAACAGTATTGATGAAGCCCTTGCTGGCTATTGTAAAACCATTGAAGTTGTCATTGGAGACGGCAATACTATCAGTGTTACGGATGACGGACGTGGTATGCCCGTAGGAATGCACCCGAAAATGAATATACCTGCGGTAGAAGTTATCCATACAGTACTTCATGCAGGCGGTAAGTTTGGCGGCGGCGGATACAAAGTATCTGGCGGTCTTCACGGTGTTGGTGCTTCAGTTGTAAATGCACTGAGTGAATGGATGTACGTTGAGGTTAGACGTGATAATAATATCCATCGTATAGATTTTGAGCGTGGTAAAACGGTACGTGAACTTGAAGTTGTCGGACCAGCTACAAGCACGGGTTCAACAACGGTATTTAAGCCAGATTATGAAATATTTGATGAGCTTGATTATGATTTTGATACACTTGAGCATCGTCTGAGAGAATTGGCATTCCTAAATAAAGGTGTCAGAATTGTACTTAGGGATGCAAGACCAGGCAGCAGCAATGAATCTGTTTTTCATTATGAAGGCGGTATTCAGGAGTTTGTTGTCTACTTGAACAAAAACAGAAAATCCATTCATGAAAAGGTCATCTACTGTGAAGTAGAAAATGAAATCAATACGGTTGAAATTGCAATGCAATATACAGATGGCTTCTCAGACAATGTATTTACCTTTGCGAACAACATCAATACGCATGAAGGTGGTACACACCTAAGTGGATTTAGAAGTGCACTGACGCGTATTGTAAACGACTACGCAAGAAAGAAAAATTTCTTGAAAGAAAAAGATGTCAACCTGACGGGTGATGACATTCGTGAAGGTTTAACGGCAATTATTTCAGTTAAGCTAACAGAGCCTCAGTTTGAGGGTCAAACTAAAACGAAACTTGGAAATAGTGAAATGCGCGGTATTACAGAAGCGGTTACGTCGGATCTAATGGCAACATTCATGGAAGAAAATCCAGGAGAAGCTAAGATTATCATCGATAAGTGCCTTCGTGCAGCAAAAGCCAGAGAAGCAGCTAGAAAAGCAAGAGACCTGACAAGAAGAAAAGGTGTTCTTGACGGCATGGCACTTCCAGGCAAGCTTGCAGACTGTTCAGAACGTGATCCTTCTCTGAGTGAAGTTTATATTGTCGAAGGGGACTCTGCCGGCGGCTCTGCAAAACAGGGACGTGATAGAGCAACACAAGCTATCCTGCCACTTCGCGGTAAAATTATGAACGTTGAAAAGGCCAATATGTCAAGAATCCTGAACTCGGCAGAAATCAGGGCAATGATTACGGCATTCGGATGTGGTATCGGAGAAGATTTTGAACTTGAAAAGCTGAGATATCATAAGATTGTTATTATGACTGATGCCGATGTTGATGGTGCACATATTCGGACACTTCTTCTCACATTCCTATTTAGATATATGCGACCGCTTATTGATAACGGACATATTTATATTGCACAGCCACCGCTGTACAAGGTGAAAAAGAAGAGCAAAGAGTATTACACGTATTCAGATGCAGAGCTCGAGCAACTGCTGAATGAACTCGGAAAGAGTCCTATGCCGCAGATTCAGCGCTACAAAGGTCTTGGCGAGATGAATCCTGAGCAGCTCTGGACGACAACTATGGACCCTGAACATAGAACGATGATCAGAGTAAATATTGAAGATGCAGTTGAAGCAGATATGATTTTCTCGACACTTATGGGCGAACATGTTGAGCCGCGTCGTGATTTCATCAACAAGTATGCAAAAGATGTAACAAATCTGGATATATAGAGGTGTGTTTGAATGAGTGATACTTACGATAGAATAATAGGTATTGATATTCGGGATGAGATGAAAAAATCATACCTGGATTATGCCATGAGTGTAATTGTAAGCCGTGCTCTACCAGATGTACGTGATGGTCTTAAGCCTGTTCATAGACGTATTCTATACGCAATGAGCGAACTTGGATTTACATCTGACAAGCAGCATAGAAAATCAGCCCGTATCGTCGGTGAAGTACTGGGTAAATATCACCCGCATGGTGATTCCTCAGTTTATAATGCCATGGTAAGAATGGCACAGGACTTCTCAATTCGATATATGCTCGTTGACGGACATGGCAACTTTGGTTCCATTGACGGAGACAGTGCGGCGGCAATGCGTTATACAGAAGCCCGAATGACACGACTTGCTTCTGAACTCATGAAAGATATCGATAAAGAAACAGTTGATTACGGAACAAACTTTGACGAAACAGAAAAGGAACCGCTGGTTTTACCATCACGTTTCCCAAATCTACTTGTCAATGGTTCAAATGGTATAGCGGTTGGTCTTGCGACATCGATTCCACCACACAATTTATGTGAGGTTATTGACGGCGTCATTAAAATGATAGATGAGCCAGAAACAGATGTAGAAGACTTAATTGAAATCATCAAGGGGCCTGATTTTCCTACTGGTGCTGAAATCATGGGTATGGAAGCTATTAAAAAGGCCTATAGAACAGGTCGTGGTCGTGTACGCGTACGTTCTAAAGCACAAATAGAAGAAATTAGAAAAGGCAAGATGGCGATTGTTGTTACGGAAATTCCGTATCAAGTCAATAAATCAAAAATGATTGAGGGCATTGCCGATCTTGTTCGTAATAAGAAAATTGACGGCATCACAGACCTGCGTGATGAATCAAATAGAAATGGTATACGCGTCGTTATTGAACTGCGTAAAGATGCCAATCCAAATGTGGTTCTCAATAAGCTGTATAAGCATTCTCAGCTTGAAGGAACATATTCGATGATTATGATTGCACTCGTGGACAATCAGCCTAAAGTGTTGAATCTTCATGAAATACTGAGTCACTATATCAATCACCAAAAAGAAGTTGAAACACGCCGGGTACAGTATGACCTTAAAAAAGCAGAACATAGAGCGCACATTTTAGAAGGTTTAAGAGTTGCAATCGATAATATTGATGAAGTTATCAAAACAATTCGAGCTTCAAAAAATACATCGGAAGCCAAAGCAGCACTGATGCAGAGCTTTGATTTGTCAGATATTCAAGCGCAGGCTATTTTAGATATGCGTCTTCAAAAGCTGACTGGTCTGGAACGTGAAAAAGTTGAAACAGAGTATCAGCAACTCATGCAGACTATAAAAGAACTTCGTGCTATCCTAGCTGACGAAGGACTGCTTATGGAAATCATTAAAGAGGATCTACTGCGTATTAGAGCGCGTTATGGTGATGATAGACGTACAGATATATCATTTGCCATTGACGAGATTAATATCGAAGATATGATCGATCAAGAAGAAGTGGTTGTAACCCTAACACATGACGGCTATGTCAAGCGTGTATCAGCGAGTACATATCAAAGCCAAAAGCGTGGTGGGCGTGGAAAGCAGGGCATGGCTACAAAAGAAGAAGATTTTGTAGAACAGATATATACCATGTCTACGCATGATACCCTCCTTGTCTTTACAAGCTTCGGTAAAATGTATCGCCTTAAGACGTATGAAATTCCAGATGCGAGCCGGATTTCTAAAGGGACAAATATTGTGAACTTGATTCAGCTTGAGCCTGAAGAAACAGTAACGACAATGATTCCAGTAGAAGGCTTTGACACGGGATACCTTGTTTTTGCAACCAAGCGCGGGACTGTGAAAAAGACAGCACTGAGCAAATTGGATTCCAATAGAAAATCAGGACTCATTGCTATTAATTTAAATATTGGTGATGAGCTGATTAAAATTATGGAAACCACAGGCGACGATGAACTAATTATTGTCAGTAGAAAAGGCAAGTCAATCCGATTCCATGAAAACGATGTACGTGAAATGGGTCGTACTGCGACAGGTGTGCGCGGAATTCAGCTTGATCCAGATGACGAAGTTGTCGTTATGGAACGTATTGAAGAAGATTCAAAATTGCTGGTTGTCAGTGAGTTTGGCTATGGAAAGCAAACGCCTATTGAAGAATATCGCGTTCAGACACGTGGCGGCAAAGGCATAAAAACATATAATATCACAGATAAGACAGGCGAGTTGATTGGGGCTCAAATTGTACATCCTGGTGATGAAATAATGATTATCAATAATATTGGTGTACTCATTCGACTCAGCGTAGATGATATTTCTACAATGGGCCGCTCGACATCTGGCGTAACCCTGATGAAGACAAAAGATGACAGCATGTTGGTATCTCTTGCTAAGATTCATGAAACGGATTCAGAAGATGATGAAGAACTTGAATCAGATGAAGCACAGCAAGAGACATCAGATGTATCTGAGGATAAATCAGAGGAGGTATAAAGTCTTATAAGTTCAATCTTAATAAACTTTATATTAATGCCAAAAAGGAGTATTTGCAGTATTTACACCCTAAAAATGAGCCCTTTGCACTTTTAGTGCAAAGGGCTTTTTTAATTTAACTGTTTAAATGCCTTACCTTAGGGAATATTAGCAATATAGCCCCCTTTAATATATTTGATTCGAGTTGTCAGGAGTCTTTTTTAAGACTCCCTTTTTTTGAAGAAGTATAATAAAGACGCCCTTTAATATTTCCTGGGAAATATTAAAAGGCTTTTTGTAATTTTTAAGAAGTATATTTTTAAAATAGATAAGAAATGTGTAAAGCTACTACTGGTTAAAACCCGAAAGTTTGAGTAAAACCTGAAAAGTTAGCGCTTTAAAATCCAGCAAATCAAGGGTAGAATCCCCAGTAATCTGCTGGATCTTTTGTATTGAAGATATAAATAGACTTCATTATATAATGGAGTATGGCATGAAAAAACAAATCATGACAACAACATCTAAAATAATGTAAAAAGTAATCTGTTTTAGAAAATGATCGTTTTGTCCCGTGCGAGATTTGTTTCTACTTATGTATATCAAATAGGTAAATATACTGAGTACAATCATTGCAAGCCAGTGGGTAAATGACGCATCCATAAATTTAGGCCACAAATCTTCTTTAGTAAAGAACGGGAAAATGTCAAAACCGAAGGCATAGATTTTACTGAGTACGAAGACCACAATAATAATTAAGGTCATTTTTTCTTTGTTTTGCTCAGCCCAGTTTAGTTTGAACATGAGAATTGGAGCTGTAATGACCAGTACAGGTAAAATAACAGTTAAAAGCGGTGGTATGCCAGCCAATATGAGTGCCGGATACGTTGTAATCGTTCGCATAAAAATGTCGAATAAAGTTTCAGAAGAATAATCACGGCTAGCAGCGATTATATGGGGATTATTAGAAGCCATATAAACGATATTTTCAAGTTCGTTTTGCTCGTTGTAAATCAAGTAATCATAGTCTCCAAGACGCATATAGGATGGTTTCACAGAGCTACGCTCAGATTTAGTAAGCTGCTTGAAGTTATCTGTACCATGGGTCGTTATATAAAGGTTTGGATAAGCCTGAACCCCTTTTGCAATCTCAGTACGTCCTAAGTTAGATGCCCAAAAATTGATTAGGTAGCTAAGATCGCCGTTTTCTTCTTCAATTAGATAAGGAATAGCTTCATAAGTATTCA
Organism: uncultured Acidaminobacter sp.; assembly: GCA_963676345.2. GTDB lineage: Bacteria > Bacillota > Clostridia > Peptostreptococcales > Acidaminobacteraceae. The sequence continues at coordinate 404,473 of CAXXTS010000004.1, read as the reverse complement.
CTTCATATCCACTATGATTTAAAGAATCTGTACCATTTTGAGCATTTAGGAAAAAGTCGACATAATTTGTTCCAAAACGCATATGTTTCATTGTTGTAATAATAACGGTTTCGCCTTCCTGAGTGGCCATAGCCAGATGGACTGGATTTATAGCACTGAGTGAAGGGAGGGTATAAAGTTGTTCAGAAGTTGTCTCTGAGCCCGATACAGTATACAGCTCGAGGTGATATGTGCTCCCTTTCATTGTAATCGCACTGATGAGCAGCTTGTCACCGACTTGATTTGTTTCAGCGCGTTCAATTCTGCCATCAAAATTTGGCGAAAAGTACTGTGCCTCACCGTTTTTAATAAATACAACTTCTTCACGGTTAAATGCAGTAACGTGATCACTTGAGAGTTTTGAGACCATATTATCAAGTACAACACCCTTAATGGCAGTTTGAGCAAATGTTTCAGGATCTAAAGAAATAAAACTCACATGCATTTTATCTTGTGAAAGTGTGATGAGTTCAAGAGCACCATTTCGCATTTCTCCCGAGACTTCAGATATTTCATGATCCAGTGTAACTAATCCTTCAGAAACCAGCTTGCCTGACATGTCAAATGACTTAAGACTAAGCGTATTATTCAGAGCAACGACATTAACAAATTCTGACGCATTCGTTTTAGCAGCAAAAGTATTGCTTGCAGACAAACTTTCAAAATCCATTTTAGGATTATATGAATCAATTTCTATAGCGTTTGACCAATTCTCACTTGGCAACTTAACCTGTTCCTCATAAATAAATGTAAAAAGCGACATAAAAATGATGATAAACATGAAAACGGCCATGACACGCCATAGCTGAATTTTTTTAAACATATGATTTCCCCCTCAGTTGTGTATAATACAGTTATTTGTAATAATACCTGATAATTGTATTACATTTTCAGCTTAAAATTATTATATCTTGAAAATTGTTGCATTTAATTAAAAAAGTAGTAACAAACGATTAATATTTGTTAATATTCAGACAAAACAGAAAAAAATCAGTGAATTTGAATATTTTAGCATTCATTTTTTGTCTTCCGCTATTCCTTTTAGTATAATGGTATATAGCCGAGATAATTTATTCAAATGATCAACTCAAATGACCATTGCCGATAAAATATGTTGGTAAAATATTTAGAATTAGTGAATTAATTGTTTAGCCTATAAATATGTCAGGTAGAAATGTTCTAGACATGATTTTTAATGTGGCCTAAATAATCGAACTAAATAAAATGAAATTAAAAGGGGGCAACTACATGTCGCTGAAAATGAACAAACAATTTCAGGACATAGATCAATACTGGTCTATCGAATTGATAGGGGATGTCGATATTCAGACATCAGGGAGACTGAAAGAGGAATTAAACCAATTGCTAGATCAGCAGGAGTGCAATATCAATATTGACTGTTCAAATTTGAGCTATATTGATTCAACTGGATTGGGTGTGCTGATTGGCGTTCTCAAGCGTGTTAAGAAAAATGAGAATGAAATATTAATCTCTAATGCACAGCAGAATATTCTCAAATTACTAAAGATTACTGGACTGGACAAGATTTTTGTCATGAAGTAAATTTACAATTTGTAATAATTGAAAAGGGTGGACGATTTGTATGAATGATTGCATTTCATTGACATTGCCTACGAAGTCAGAGTATGTCAGCGTAGCCAGACTGACAGCTTCTGTTGTAGCAAACAATATGGGATTTGATATCGAATCAATAGAGGATATTAAAGTGGCCGTTGGTGAAGCTTGTAACAATGCAGTATTGCATGGTGCCTGTGTGCACGATTTTAAAATAAGCTTCATTGTTGAGAACAGTGAATTTGTTGTTGAAGTATATGACAGTGGCAATGGATTCAGTGTGGAATCATATAATGAACCTGATTTATTAAATCCGGGAGAAAACGGACTGGGTATATTTATTATGAGATCATTAATGGATGATGTGACTGTTAATTCTGAAGTAGGTCAAGGCACAAAGATTCGAATGATAAAGAGACTCGTTGTTTAAAGCGTTACATAACAAAAAAATAAGAATGTAAAACGCAGATACTTTGGGTTATCAGGGGCTGATATTATGACTAGTCAAAAAATCTCCAGCAATAAGGATATTGACTTCCAAAGCATGGAGAGCATTAAGGATATTGAGAGTAAAGTTCTATTTAAAATGTACAAGGAGTCAAAACAAATTGAAATACGCAATGAGTTGATTCATCGATATATGTACATTACAGAAATACTGTCAAAAAAATATGTAAACAAGGGCATCGATTATGAAGATATCTATCAAGTGGCATCTTTAGGACTTATTTATGCAATTGAGCGGTATGATGTAGATCGTGGCTTTGAGTTCTCAAGTTTTGCAACGCCAACGATCATTGGTGAAATTAAGAAGTATTTCAGAGACAAGGGATGGTCTGTAAGAGTCCCAAGGCGAATACAGGAACTCAGTAAGAAAATCAATGTTGCAAAGAGTAAATTGCAGCAAGATTTGCAGCGGGTTCCTAAAATTGAAGATATTGCAGAATACTTGTCTTGTACTGAAGAACAAGTTATCGAAGCGATGGAAGCTTCACAAGTTTATACGCCAAAATCTCTAGACATCAGCTATGATAGCAGCGGTGATGATAAAGATATTCAATTGCTTGATATCATTGGTGAAGATGATAAGTATTTCGATGTCATTGAAAACAGGGATTTCATCGAAAAATGCATGGAAAAGCTTAATGATGTAGAACTTAAAATTATAAGAGACAGATTCTTTGAGAGTAAAACACAGATCCAAGTTGCCAATGAACTGGATGTTTCACAGATGACGGTATCTAGAATGGAAAAGAAAATCATAAAAAAATTCCGTAAAGAGTATAAAAAGCTCACGGAAATTTGATGTAGTTGTTTATTATAATGAAATAGACATGTTTTTATTACATAATAAAATGAAAAGCCAACACACTCAGTGTGTTGGCTTTTTGCTCGTTTCATTTGGAACTCGTGTCATTAGGAATTTAAAAAATCACAAATCCCATTTTTTCTTTTACACGTCTTAAAACATCTTGTGAGATTTCGTTTGCACGATCTGCACCTTGCTTTAGAATGGTTTCCACTTCGCCACTTGCTAGAATTTCTTCATGACGTTTTTGAATAGGTGCTAGGGCGTCATTTACGACTTCAACCAGTTCCTTTTTAAAGGTGCCATATCCAACACCCGTATATTTGGACTCAAGATCCTCGATGCTAACATTTCCAAGCTGTGAGTAAATCGTTAATAGATTAGACACACCAGGTTTGGCCTCTTCATCGAAACGAACTTCCATATCACTATCGGTTGTAGACTTCATGATACTCTTTTTGATCTTGTTTGCAGGTTCAAGCAAAGTGATTTTGCTATGTACATTTGGATTACTCTTTGACATTTTTTGCGTTGGGTCATCGAGTGACATGATTCGCGCACCCACCTTACTGATAAGGGGGTCTGGAATAACAAAGGTTTCACCGTATTTGTTATTGAAACGCTCTGCAATATCTCGTGTAAGCTCAAGATGCTGCTTTTGATCATTACCTACTGGTACATAGTGTGTATCGTAAAGCAAAATATCCGCGGCCATTAAAACAGGATATGTGAAAAGACCTGTTGTAACTGCTTTTTGTCCTGAACTCTTATCTTTAAACTGTGTCATGCGATTCAGTTCACCCATATAGGAGTTGCATTGAAGAAGCCATGCGAGTTCTGCGTGTGCAGAAACCTGCGACTGCAGGAACAATGTAACTTTAGATGGATCCAAACCAATCGCCATATAAAGTGCGGCGAGTTCAAGTGAATTCTTTCTAAGCTCCTTTGGATCCTGTGGAACAGTAATAGAATGTAAATCAACGACACAATAAAAACAGTCTTTGTCGTCCTGCTGCTTAATAAAATTGCGCATGGTAATATAGTTACCTAAATGAATTTGACCAGTTGGTTGCACACCGGAAAAAACGCGCTTCATATCGAACACCTCCTGAATTAGCTATAAACATTATAATATAGGGATTTTAAAGATTCAACTTATCCATGATAACCTGTGAAAGTATTTTAGGCATTGAAACATCCTAAGTAGAAATTTACTATAAAATTCCATGATTAAGTATAAAATTTCAGGTTATATATAGGAAGCGAAACACATTATATTGACGAATCATATTGGGATTCTATTGGTGAAGTATTTAGAATATTATTTCTTTAATAAAGGGGGTTGACGCTTACAGGTACGGGTGCTATTATATTCAAGTACCGCTTGAGAGCAGTACAGTCGGCACAGCAAATAAAACGATTTCGAGAAATGTTGAAAGCAAATTCATCGAAAAAAAGTTTTAAAAAGTGCTTGACACAAAACACTGAAAAGTGTTATGATAATTGAGTCGCCGGTTGGTGACGCAACACAAAATCAACGAAGTTTTAACACAAGCTTAATTGATTTCGGTCTTTGAAAATTAAACAGTATAGAATTAACACGTTCAATTCTTTTACCGCATCAAGACAAGGTCTAGATGCACCAAAGATTCGTAACGGATGATAATGATTAATTAGTCAGATTCATCTGAGCGATCAAAAACATTTGAAACAAATTTTTTCAAAGAGTTTGATCCTGGCTCAGGATGAACGCTGGCGGCGTGCTTAACACATGCAAGTCGAGCGAGAAGATTTTGACAGAACCTTCGGGTGATGGATAAATTGGAAAGCGGCGGACGGGTGAGTAACGCGTGGGCAACCTGCCCCATACAGAGGGATAGCCACTGGAAACGGTGATTAATACCTCATAAGACCACAGAAGCACATGCTTCAGAGGTAAAAACTCCGGTGGTATGGGATGGGCCCGCGTCTGATTAGCTAGTTGGTAAGGTAACGGCTTACCAAGGCGACGATCAGTAGCCGACCTGAGAGGGTGATCGGCCACACTGGAACTGAGACACGGTCCAGACTCCTACGGGAGGCAGCAGTGGGGAATATTGCACAATGGGCGAAAGCCTGATGCAGCAACGCCGCGTGAACGATGAAGGCCTTCGGGTTGTAAAGTTCTTTTCTTGGAGAAGAATAAATGACGGTATCCAAGGAATAAGCCCCGGCTAACTACGTGCCAGCAGCCGCGGTAATACGTAGGGGGCAAGCGTTATCCGGAATCACTGGGCGTAAAGGGAGTGTAGGCGGTCAAGCAAGTCAGAAGTGAAAGGCATCGGCTCAACCGATGTAAGCTTTTGAAACTGTTTGACTTGAGTGCAGGAGAGGTAAGTGGAATTCCTAGTGTAGCGGTGAAATGCGTAGATATTAGGAGGAACACCAGTGGCGAAGGCGACTTACTGGACTGTAACTGACGCTGAGGCTCGAAAGCGTGGGGAGCGAACAGGATTAGATACCCTGGTAGTCCACGCCGTAAACGATGAATACTAGGTGTCTGGGGTCGAACCCAGGTGCCGCAGCTAACGCATTAAGTATTCCGCCTGGGGAGTACGCACGCAAGTGTGAAACTCAAAGGAATTGACGGGGACCCGCACAAGCAGCGGAGCATGTGGTTTAATTCGAAGCAACGCGAAGAACCTTACCAGGTCTTGACATACAGATGACCGGTCCTTAGCCGGACCTTTCCTTTTAGGACATCTGATACAGGTGGTGCATGGTTGTCGTCAGCTCGTGTCGTGAGATGTTGGGTTAAGTCCCGCAACGAGCGCAACCCTTATTGTTAGTTGCCATCAGGTAAAGCTGGGCACTCTAGCGAGACTGCCGTGGACAACACGGAGGAAGGTGGGGATGACGTCAAATCATCATGCCCCTTATGATCTGGGCTACACACGTGCTACAATGGTCGGTACAACAGGAAGCGAAAGGGTGACCCGGAGCAAATCCTCTAAAGCCGATCTCAGTTCGGATTGTAGGCTGCAACTCGCCTACATGAAGTTGGAGTTGCTAGTAATCGTGGATCAGAATGCCGCGGTGAATGCGTTCCCGGGTCTTGTACACACCGCCCGTCACACCATGGAAGCTGGGGGCGCCCGAAGCCTGTGATCCAACCCCTTGTGGGAGGAAGCAGTCGAAGGTGAAATCAGTGACTAGGGTGAAGTCGTAACAAGGTAGCCGTATCGGAAGGTGCGGCTGGATCACCTCCTTTCTAAGGAGAACGTACTCTATACTGTTTAATTTTGAGAGACCGCAAGTCTCTTATAAAACGCTAGAAATGAGGAAGCTTAGCTGAATCATTTTGTAGAAGTGGGGGTATAGCTCAGTTGGGAGAGCACCTGCCTTGCACGCAGGGGGTCGCAAGTTCGAATCTTGTTACCTCCACCACTTTCGCCGTTTGGCGATGAATTCTTCTGAAAGATTTGGGAGAATTTATTAGATTATTGCACCTTGAAAACTGCATATGAATTAGAAGACGAAAACGTATCAAACCAAAATATTGAAACTAAGTTTTAAGAAAAGGGTTAGATACAGTTTCACTGAGGTAAACAAAACTCAAACTCGAATTATAAATACTCATTGATTAATAATCAGAGAACAGTTTATCATGACAAAGCAGTCGCTTACAGATCGAGGCGCGCGAAGGAAGAGGGAAGGCACGTATAATATACGTAACTGACTGATGACTGAGCAGCAACGACGAGCTGGAAGATGAATGCGCGTCATTAAATTGGTCAAGTTAATAAGAGCATAGGGTGGATGCCTTGGCACTAAGAGCCGAAGAAGGACGTGGTAAGCTGCGAAAAGTCTTGGGGAGCTGCAAGCGAGCGTTGATCCAGGAATGTCCGAATGGGGAAACCCGGCTGTCGTAATAGGCAGTCACCGTGCACTGAATACATAGGTGTACGGAGGGAGACTCGGGGAACTGAAACATCTAAGTACCCGAAGGAGAAGAAAACAAAAGTGATTTCCTAAGTAGCGGCGAGCGAACGGGAAAGAGGCCAAACCAGAGACTACGGTTTCTGGGGTTGTGGACGCATCATAAGTGATGGCGGTATTCTAGTCGAAGAGGTTTGGAAAGACCCACCGAAGAAGGTGACAGTCCTGTAGACGAAAGAAGAAGGCCCACGATGCGCACCAGAGTACCACGGGGCACGTGAAACCTTGTGGGAAGCCGGGAGGACCATCTCCCAAGCCTAAATACTCCTTAGTGACCGATAGCGCATAGTACCGTGAGGGAAAGGTGAAAAGAACCCCTGTCGGGGAGTGAAATAGAACCTGAAACCCTATGTTTACAAGCAGTCGAAGAACTTTATATGTTCGACGGCGTACTTTTTGTAGAACGGGCCAACGAGTTACGTTATGCAGCAAGGTTAAGGCGTTCAGCGCTGGAGCCGCAGCGAAAGCGAGTCTGAAGAGGGCGTGTAGTTGTATGGCGTAGACCCGAAACCGGGTGACCTATCCATGAGCAGGGTGAAGCTGAAGTAAAATTCAGTGGAGGCCCGAACCCATATCTGTTGAAAAAGGTTGGGATGACTTGTGGATAGCGGAGAAATTCCAATCGAACCCGGAGATAGCTGGTTCTCCCCGAAATAGCTTTAGGGCTAGCCTTGATGTGAGTGATGCGGGGGTAGAGCACTGACTGTCCTAGGGGGCTTCACCGCCTACCGAAGACTATCAAACTCCGAATACCGTAATCATATAATCAGGAGTCAGACTATGTATGATAAGATTCATGGTCAAGAGGGAAACAGCCCAGACCGTCAGCTAAGGTCCCAAAGTCCAAGTTAAGTGGGAAAGGATGTGGGGTTGCTTAGACAACTAGGATGTTGGCTTAGAAGCAGCCATTCATTTAAAGAGTGCGTAATAGCTCACTAGTCGAGTGACCCTGCGCCGAAAATTACCGGGGCTCAAACTTGGCACCGAAGCTACGGCAGTACGTAAGTACTGGGTAGGGGAGCATTGTGTACGGGCAGAAGCTATACCGTAAGGAGTGGTGGACTGTACACAAGAGAGAATGTTGGCATGAGTAGCGAGAGGCAGGTGAGAATCCTGCCCGCCGAAAACCTAAGGTTTCCTGGGGAAGGTTCGTCCGCCCAGGGTTAGTCAGGACCTAAGCCGAGGACGAAAGTCGTAGGCGATGGACAACTGGTAAAGATTCCAGTACCACCGAAAATCGTTTGAGAGATGGAGTGACAGGGAATGCAAAGCGATCGCACTGATGGATGTGCGTCCAAGCGTCAAGTGAGAACGGCAAGGAAAATCCGGCTGTTTAATTGCGAGGCGTGACGGGGAGTGAAAAATAAGTAGCGAAGTCGCCGGAGAGTCCTTCAAGAAAAGCTTCTATCGAGATTGTAGGTGCCTGTACCGTAAACCGACACAGGTAGGTGAGTAGAGAATACTAAGGCGAGCGAGATAACCATTGTTAAGGAACTCGGCAAAATGACCCCGTAACTTCGGGAGAAGGGGTGCCGCATTAGGGTGTTAAAGCCCGAAGCGGCCGCAGAGAACAGGCCCAAGCAACTGTTTACCAAAAACACAGGTCTCTGCTAAGTCGAAAGACGATGTATAGGGGCTGACGCCTGCCCGGTGCTGGAAGGTTATGAGGAGAGGTTAGCGTAAGCGAAGCTTTGAATCGAAGCCCCAGTAAACGGCGGCCGTAACTATAACGGTCCTAAGGTAGCGAAATTCCTTGTCGGGTAAGTTCCGACCCGCACGAAAGGCGTAATGATTTGGGCACTGTCTCAACAATGGACTCGGTGAAATTGTAGTACCGGTAAAGATGCCGGTTACCCGCAGCAGGACGGAAAGACCCCGTGGAGCTTTACTGTAGCTTGGCACTGGACTTTGGTATAGCATGTACAGGATAGGTGGGAGGCTAAGAAACGTGTACGCCAGTATGCGTGGAGCCAATGTTGGGATACCACTCTTGCTATATCAGTGTCCTAACCGTGCGCTGTTATCCAGCGTCGGGACAATGTCAGGTGGGCAGTTTGACTGGGGCGGTCGCCTCCTAAAGAGTAACGGAGGCGCTCAAAGGTTCCCTCAGTGCGGTTGGAAATCGCGCGAAGAGTGCAAAGGCAGAAGGGAGCTTGACTGCGAGACATACAGGTCGAGCAGGGACGAAAGTCGGACTTAGTGATCCGGCGGTACCGAATGGAAGGGCCGTCGCTCAACGGATAAAAGCTACCCCGGGGATAACAGGCTTATCTCCCCCAAGAGTCCACATCGACGGGGAGGTTTGGCACCTCGATGTCGGCTCGTCTCATCCTGGGGCTGTAGTCGGTCCCAAGGGTTGGGCTGTTCGCCCATTAAAGAGGCACGCGAGCTGGGTTCAGAACGTCGTGAGACAGTTCGGTCCCTATCCGCTGTGGGCGCAGGAAATTTGAAGAGGAGCTGTCCTTAGTACGAGAGGACCGGGATGGACAAACCTCTGGTGTATCTGTTGTTCCGCCAGGAGCACTGCAGAGTAGCTACGTTTGGACGGGATAAGCGCTGAAGGCATCTAAGCGCGAAGCCCCCCTCAAGATAAGATTTCCCATCCTTTATGGAGTAAGACCCCTGATAGACTAACAGGTTGATAGGTCCAAGGTGTAAGTGCAGCAATGTACTCAGCTGATGGATACTAATAGGTCGAGGACTTGACCAATAAGAATTTGGGTCAAAACCAAAGTGAAACAAACGTCTTTTAAGATCATGTGCAGTTTTGAAGGAGCAATCCTTTAAAATGAAATCCGGTGATGATGGCGAAAAGGTCACACCTGTTCCCATTCCGAACACAGCAGTTAAGCTTTTCAGCGCCGATGGTACTTGGGGGGCAGCCCCCTGGGAGAGTAGGTCGTCGCCGGTTTCATTTAACATTTATCGCGAAAGCGAGAATATTTATTCTGCTTCGCGGCAGAATTTTTTATTTTGAATAAAAAACACACATGCGGGTGTGGCGGAATTGGCAGACGCGCTAGATTTAGGTTCTAGTGTCAATAGACGTGGGGGTTCAAGTCCCTCCACCCGCACCACATTTGCGGAAGTGGCTCAGTGGTAGAGCATCGCCTTGCCAAGGCGAGGGTCGCGAGTTCGAATCTCGTCTTCCGCTCCAGTTAAGATCTTGAACAATTTGTTCAAGGTCTTTTTATTTTGTATAAAAAAAGAGACATAGAATAGTTTTATTTGCAATTAGGATAGCAAGGCCTTTTACTCGTGAATGCTTTTTATAGTGCTCTTTGTGCTGCTTATATTGACGTTTAAAGTTAGATATTGAAGGCATACATATATGATACCGCAAAAGTCTAACGAATCTGTTATTTAGACAGCAGACCAGTCTTTATAATTGAAGAGAATTAGGCAATTATTGCAGAGCATGTTAAGGCAAAATTTCAAGGAAATAAAGCCATGGTATACTTATAAAAAGTAGTTTAAACGAATATACATACAGTTTTCGAACAGATTGGCATATTAAAATGACGAATAGGACTGGAAAGTAAGGTAGAAATTTTACGGACGGCGTATAAGTTTGCAAAATTGACCTGTTTATAATCATTTAACATTAACTTAACTCTAAGCCTTGTAATAAATACTAAAAAAGAGAACAAATTTGACTATATCTCTTAAAAAAATGCAAGAAGTAAAATATAAACTTTCACTAAATCAGCGTGATTTCTTATGAAGAGATTCCCTATATGTATTGAAAATACTGACTTTGATGGAGTTTTCCAGATTGATGGACTAGATAATATGCATGAATGTGAAAGTTTTTAGATTCAAGAATACATTTTAGGTGGATCCGTGCATTTTATCTTAATTATAATGTATACACAAAATACGTGGAGTTTGGTAAAAGTACACAAATAAAAAAAAGAAAACCGCCTAAAACACAGTAAAATGAAGGCTTCTATCGTTGACACTCTATAGAAAGTAATATAGAATAAAGTAGCAGTTTAATGTACAGAAATATATACAATAGAGGCGGAGTATTTGGAGGCATTTTTTAATGGACCTTTTTGACCAGAAGAAGGAGAATAAATCTTTAACTTCTATAATTTTTGAAAAAATTCGTGAAGACATATTAAATGGTATGTATAATCCAGGCGAGAAAATCGTAGAGGCAAAATTGGCTGACGAACTGGGTGTTAGTCGAACTCCTGTGCGAGAGGCTCTCAAGCAGCTCGAATTGGACGGCTTGGTTGAAAACATACCAAACCGCGGCGTAATCGTTAAAGGCGTTACAGCACAAGATATAATGGATATCTACACAATTCGTGAGACGATTGAAGCTATTGCAGCAAAGTGGTCTGTTGAAAGAATGACTCAAGAAGACTTGGATAGCCTCAAAGAAATTTATGAATTGATGGAATTCTATACATTCAAAAATGATGTCGATAAGATATTTGAGTTGAATACGAAATTCCATGAGCTTATTTACAGTGCAACAAACAGTCGTTTTCTTGAGCATGTTCTCAGAGATTTCCAACTGTTTATAAAGAGTACACGTTATGAGTCTCTAAAGACAGAAGGACGTATGCAGAACACACTTGAGGAACATAAGGAAATTTTGGATGCGTTTATCGAAAGAGATCAAGATAAGGCTGTTAAGAAAATCATTGATCATATCAGTCATTCAAAAGACAATTTTGAAAAACAACACAATATATAAACTTACATCACAAATTATTACGACATGCACCAAAGCTGATTTCAAACAATTGAAATCAGCTTTTTTTATGGGTTTTAGATCAACAATCAAGCTGAAATATAAGCGTGCCACCTCGAAACTTTTCTGAGATCAATAGGATGCTTAATTATGAGCTGTATGTTGACTATGCGAGCGTGTACCAGACAAAAGCCTTGATTTGGGATATGCTAAAAATTTCTCTAACCGCTTTACTATAAAATTAGTGTATAGGCAGCAGTTATTGACGAAGTCATATGAAAGTAATAAAATAATGCCGTTAAAGAATTTTAAAGAAATAAGATATAAAGTTAGAAAGGAGTGCTTTATGACGCAATCGCGAAGGGATGCACTTATAGAATTGCTTCATACATCGCCGGAGCCGGTCACAGGATCTTGCCTAGCAAAAAAATATGATGTAAGTCGCCAGGTTATTGTACAAGACATTGCAGTTTTAAGGGCATCTGGCTATAATATAATTGCTGCATCCAATGGCTATTTTATTCCTAGAGAAGTCAAAAAGGACAGACTTATCAAGACCGTTGTTTGTCAGCATGATAGTTCACGTATAGGTGATGAACTCAGAATTATGCTTGAATATGGCTGTAAAATACTGAATGTTATTGTTGAACACCCAGTATATGGAGAATTAATTGGGCAACTCATGATTGATTCTAAAGCGTCATTGAAGACCTTTTTAAAGAAAGTTGAAAATGCTTCTGCACTGCCATTATCCACATTGACAGAAGGCGAACATATCCATACAATAGAGGTGCCGAGCGAAAAAATATATCAGGCGCTTGTGCGTGATTTGAAAGATAATAACTTTATTCAAGAGTAAAAATAAGCCGTGTAATAGGCTTATTATAACGCTTTAAGGTGACAAGACACCTGTATTTACAGTTGTCATATATGTTGAAAGGAATGAAGAACGTGGAGCAAATCCATATGATAGAGGAAATTAAAAGACTTAAAGAAGAAAAGAACGCAATTATTTTAGCACACAACTATCAGATTCCTGAAGTTCAGGATATTGCAGATGTTGTAGGGGACTCACTAAAATTAAGCCAAGTTGCAGCGAACACAGAGCATGACATGATTATATTCTGTGGCGTTCATTTTATGGCGGAAAGTGCAAAAATTTTGAGTCCAAATAAAAGAGTCATCTTGCCCGTTATTGATGCAGGATGTCCAATGGCAGATATGGTAACAGGAGAAGATCTAAAAGCCTTTAAAGCGTCTAATCCGGATATTCCAATAGTTACTTATGTGAATTCATCAGCAGATGTAAAAGCGCACAGTGACATATGTTGTACGTCATCCAATGCTGTAGCTGTTGTAAAATCATTGAATGCTGAAAAAATACTATTCGCACCGGATAAAAATCTTGGACACTATGTTCAAAAGTGGGTTCCTGAAACTGAAATTATCCGGTGGGAAGGATTTTGTATTACACATGAGCGCGTCAAGCCAGAAGAACTGCTGGCCAGTCGTGCTGCACGACCACATGCACCGATTCTTGTACATCCGGAATGCAATCCAAAAGTGGTTGAGCGTGCTGATTTTGTAGGCAGTACAGCTCAAATTATTGAACATGTGAAAAATTCCAGTGAAAAGTCTTTTATCATTGGTACAGAAATGGGCATACTGCACGCACTTCGTAAAGAAAATCCAGATAAGGATTTTAGAATTCTCTCAGGCTTTTAACCTGTCATAATATGAAGAAAACATCTCTTGAGAACGTATATACAGCGATAAAAGAGGAAACCTTTGAAATTACTGTAGAAAAAGATGTACGCGAAGGGGCTTTCAAAGCGCTGGATCGTATGCTTAATGTAACCAAGTAAGTAGGTGAATCGGATGAAGCGGCGATACTCAATGAACTTTGATATTGATTTAAGTGGGGCAAAGCAATATGACTGCATTATAGTCGGATCTGGCGTGGCGGGTCTATTTACTGCACTTTCACTGGATCAGAGCTACAGAATACTCATTCTTTCAAAATCGAATGTAATGGATAGCAATAGCAGTTTGGCACAGGGGGGCATTGCAGCAGCAATGCATTCAGATGACATTTCAGTTCATATTGAGGATACGCTCAGAGCCGGAAGTGCCTATAATGACAAAGAAGCAGTACGCACTATGATTGAAGAAGCCTATGAACGCATTCAAGATATGCTTAAACTGGGTGTAGAACTTGACTGCGATGCATCGGGAAACCTTTTGTCGACAAGAGAAGGTGGCCACACGGCAAGACGCGTGCTTCACTATAAAGATTTTACTGGTGAAGCGATTACAAGTGGCCTCTTAAAAGCGGCACAAAATCGAGAAAATATTGAATTTGCACAACATACCACAGCCGTTGACATTCTAGAACAAAGTGGTCAGGCAGTTGGCATATTAGCTGTTCACATGGGGACGAAGAAAATATTCACAAGTCGAAATGTCGTACTCGCAACTGGGGGTATTGGCGGCTTATATACAGCGACTACAAATACTGGAATATTGACTGGTGATGGAATAGGTATGGCAATTAGAGCACATATAGACTTAAAAGATATGGAATTCATTCAATTTCATCCGACTGCCTTTTCAAACCAGAATAGAACATTTTTGATTTCAGAAGCGGTTAGAGGTGAAGGTGGATATCTCATCAACTCGAGTGGCAAGCGTTTTATGGATGGGCTACATCCTCTTAAGGAGCTTGCACCAAGAGATATAGTGGCTGAAGCTATGTTTGAGCAGATGAGACAGGGTGAAACCCTATATCTTGATGTACGTCATTTAGACCGGTCATATTTAAAATCCCGTTTTCCGACTATTTACAGCAATTGTCTGGAAGAAGGGTATGACCTAGCCACGAGTCCTGTACCGGTCAGACCAGTACAGCATTATATCATGGGAGGCATTCTTACAGATATAAATGGAAATACGAGCATGAAGGGACTATATGCCTGTGGTGAAGTAGCATGTACGGGGGTTCACGGCGCCAATCGTTTGGCAAGCAATTCACTTCTTGAAGGTCTGGTTTTTGGTAAACGGGTTGCGCAGAACTTGAATGAATCGCTCGATAGGCGCGCAGTGTTTGGACGTATCGCGTTCAAGTTAGACAATACGCAAGCTATGGATGTACAGGTGTTGAAAGATCAAATCAAATCAGTTCTGACAAAGTCTGCCTTTATTATTCGAAAGCCAGAATTGATTGAACAGGGAAGAAAAGCGCTAAAAGATGTTTTAACTGAATTGGAGTACGTATCAGCTACCTGTGTAGAAGAGATAGAAGTGCTAAATATGGCCTGTGTAGCAGAGCAAATTATTGTGGCTGCATCAAGGAGACCAGCATCCTTAGGTAGCCATATTGTGAGCTGAAAGGAAGATGCATTTTGAAATTTATAGGATTAGACCGGCAAATTGAGCAGTGGCTGGTTGAGGATATGCCTTATATGGATATAACGACTGATCTACTTGATGTAGAATCACGTATTGTCACCGCGGAAGTGTCAGCGAAGGATGATGGGATTATTGCGGGGTCTGAGGTTTTTGAAGCTGTATTTAAGAAAGTAAACGAAGCCTTTGAAATCGAAGTACTGGTTCAAGATGGGAATATGGTTCATAAAGGCGATCTCCTGTTTAAGGTTACAGGTCCTGCAGCAGATATGCTTAAGGCTGAAAGATTGGCCCTTAACCTGATTCAAAGAATGTCTGGAATTGCGACCCTATCTAGCAGGTTCTCAAGAGAAGTTCAAGCTTATAGAACTAAAGTAGTAGACACGAGAAAAACCACGCCAGGACTCAGACCACTTGAAAAATATGCAGTTCGTGTAGGCGGGTGTTTTAATCATAGATATAGTCTGTCTGACGCAGTGATGATTAAAGACAATCATATTAGAGCTGCTGGTGGTATAGAGCATGCGGTTCAAAAAATTAAAAACAAACTTGGCCATACGGTGAAGCTTGAAGTTGAAGTGACCAGTTTGAATGAACTTGATACTGCAGTAGAAGCAGGTGCGGATATTGTAATGCTGGACAATATGTCTATTGAGGATATGAAGCGTGCGGTGGAGCTGTATGGGAGCCAGGTTGTACTTGAAGCTTCTGGGGGGATAACCCTTCAGACGATTGGCGAAATTGCAGCTACAGGGGTCCATGTTATTAGTGTTGGGGCATTGACCCACTCCTATCAGGCACTGGATATCAGTATGAATATCCGCCTTTAGTAGGCTATAGAAGGGAAGTGAAATATATGAAATCATTAAATATACGAGAATACTTAATTAAAACTTTAAATGGCATGGCACTGGGTCTTTTTGGATCTTTGATCATTGGTTTGATTTTAAAACAGATTGGTGATTTTTCGGGACTGGATCAGCTTGTTTTTTATGGAAAGATGGCTCAGTTTATGATGGGACCTGCTATAGGGGGCGCAGTTGCCTATAGCGTTGGTGCACCTCCACTGGGTATATTTGCATCCATCGTTGCAGGTGCAATTGGAGCGGGTTCTTTGAAGATCTCTGACACTGGTGTATTTGTTGCATCCATTGGCGAGCCTATGGGAGCATTCGTCGCAGCGCTTTGTGCAGCAGAATTTTCAAAGATTATATCAGGAAAGACAAAAGTAGATATTGTGCTTGTACCTGCTCTGACTATTATTGTAGGTGGCCTGATTGGTACTTTTATCAGTCCATGGATTGCAATGATTATGCGTGGACTTGGAGAACTTATTAATACAGCTACTGTTCTTCATCCGGTACCTATGGGAATTATTGTGGCTATACTTATGGGCATGATTTTAACGCTGCCTATATCAAGTGCGGCGCTGGCAATTTCACTTGGATTATCTGGACTAGCGGCAGGTGCATCGCTGATTGGCTGCTCTGCGCAGATGATTGGGTTTGCAGTTATATCCTATAAAGAAAATGGATTTGGCGGATTTATAGCCCAAGGACTGGGAACATCCATGCTTCAGGTTCCGAATATTATAAGAAATCCAATGATTTGGGTGCCACCGACGCTTGCAAGTGGTATAATAGGACCACTGGGAACTACAATTTTTAAAATGGAATCTAATAGCATCGGTGCAGGAATGGGTACAAGTGGCTTAGTAGGGCAGTTTGGTACACTTGCAGCAATGTCTGAATCTACACCAATGTCTGAAATAATTATGAAAATGGGGCTTTTGCATTTCATTTTACCTGGAATTTTATCATTTATCATTTTCGAATTTATGAGAAAACGTGGTATGATAAAGTTAGGTGATATGAAACTACATTCATAATACTGAGAAGTTGAAATTTGGTTGTGAATGATTCGCCTTATGGAATATTTTAAATTGTGATATTCGGCAGAATGGTCTTACCATTTTGTCTCCTTATATCAACTGAATCACTCACTTGTTTTGGAGACCGGAAATCCCGGTCTCGCTTTTTTTTTAAAATATATCAAGCACAACACAAGGTATTTTAGCCTTATGCAAGCATAGCAGAAGTCTGTTCAACTTGAATGTGCGTTTTTTTGCCTTTTGAAAAAGATTAGAATCACACAGGTGCTTTACTGTGTGATAGGTGGCTCGTGTATGGATTAGATATAACGTGGAAAATTGCCTCCGTCTGAAGAGGGAGGGCCATCTTTTGAATTAAAGGCTTTGCAAGGCTCACCTGAGCTTTTAAAAACATAGATGGAAGGAAATAGCTTTGTTTTAAAACCAAAGTACTTGCATCCATAAGGTCTGGTCTGATCCCATGTGATATAGAAGTAAATACATTTTCTGCAATTGATGCGTTTCATCAGATGCATCTCCTTTCAACTATTATTATACACGTATTCGTCAAGTTGGGTGTCATCAAATATTTATTCACAGCCTGCTGTTAATATGTTGATAACTCTCTAAATACGTATAGTTTATACACAAGCGAAGTGGAAGGCAAATCTGCTTATAAAGGTGCAGATATGGATTGTATTAAAGCCATTCTGATAATATAATATGGGTACGACAATTTTGGTGGTGAATTAAATGGGAAAAGCAGCACCGATTGGTGTTTTTGATTCGGGCATGGGCGGAATCTCTGTACTTGGGGAACTGTTAAGATACATGCCGACTGAAAACTACATATATTATGGCGATTCAGCCAATGCACCCTATGGTGTTCGGGAAAGCAAGGAAGTCATCGACCTCTCTGTAAAGGTGAGTGACTACCTGGTCGAACAAGGTGTGAAAGCGATTGTAGTTGCATGCAATACGGCGACAAGTGCTGCAATAAAAGTACTTAGGACCAGATACGACATTCCAATTATCGGGATGGAACCGGCACTAAAGCCAGCTGTGGAAAATACAAAGTCTGGTCAGGTTGCGGTCATGGCCACTGAGGTTACATTGCGTGAAAAAAAATTTGAGCGTCTGGTTGAGCGGTTAGATGTATTTGGTTCAATCAAGAAAGTGCCTTGTCCAAGTCTGGTGCCTCTTGTGGAAAAAGGGCAAATTGACGGGCCCCAGGTTGATGATGCACTCAGGGCTTGTTTTGAAGGCATTGAAACCAATGAGGTCAAGGGAGTTGTCCTCGGGTGTACCCATTTTGTCTTTTTAAAGGAAGCGGTACGAAAACTCTTTGGCAATAATGTGCAGATATTTGATGGAAATCTTGGAACCGTCAGACATTTGAGAAATAAGCTAGATGGTTTAAACCTACTCAATGCAGACAATGAGACCAGTCGTATTCAAATCATTAATTCTAACTCAGAGGAAATGCTCCAGCAGTCGCATGCTCTTTTGAATTTATATAGAAAGCTGGGTTAAGAATCTTATTAAGTACATTTTACTTGTATAGGGTACTTAAATATAATAGAATAGGTTTGTTGGTTTTTTGATAAGCTTACAAAATTCGAGGCATGTGCGATGGGGCGGATGTCAATGAGCCCTTCTAAAATTGTGCTGGCTTTAATACTCGAATGCTAAGTTTTGGAGCGAAGTGGGTGAAGAAATGAATAGAATCCTGCAATGGTTCAAATCTCTAATGGGGATAAAAAAGGAAGAAGAAGTGTCGCTGAGTAAGTACTTGATTGGTGATCATATATTTCAGACAACAAACAAGCGTTCCAGATAGATAAAGAGGTGTTCTTATGGAGCAAGGGGTTTCTAAGGAAGCACTGCTGTATGTTGAATCTCGTCTTCAGGATTTGGTGGAAACGAATAAGCTGGATACTGAAATGGAGCAGATTATTAGATTGCGATATGGTATTGGTGACAGTAATCCATTGAATTTTAAGCAGATGACGAAGGTTTTTAAAGTGCCGCCTAAAAAAATGAAGCATAAACTTCTACAAGCTGAAAGAATGGTATTCAATATCTTAAAGAAGGAAATATAGCGCCTTTTCATCGTTTTTACTTGAAAGGTGGAAAAAACTGTGCTATATTTAATGTCAATATTAGGACTATGAAAGAGCCAAGTAAATGAAAAACAGTTTAGAGAGTCAGTGGTTGGTGTGAACTGATGTGTTTTTTCATTGAAATCCACTCTGGAGTCTTTTGGTGAAAGCCAAACGGTTTGCGGCCGATACCCTGCATGAAGAAAGCGGATTGATATTAGATCAATCAATGAGGGTGGCAACGCGGGAAATAGAGCTTCTCGTCCCTTATTCAATCATTTAGATTGAATAAGGGACGAGGAGCTTTTTTTAATTAATTTAAGCTGGTTGTAATAAGGGATTGGCTTAAACCGTGTGATTTTGAAAAGTATTCGTTGTGTGTACTGATGTGAAATCGTAAGAAGGAGGAATGAAACATGTTAGACATTAAAAGAATCAGAGCGGAATATGACGCAGTGAAAGAAGCCGTAGAAGCACGTGGTAAAGGTGATTTTGGACTGTCAAAGGTTCTAGACTTAGATAAAGAGCGCCGTGAAATTATTTCCACGGTTGAAGAAATGAAAAACAAGCAAAAGACAGTATCTAAACAGATTCCTGCACTTAAAAAGGAAGGTAAGGATACAACAGAGATCATGGCAGAGATGAAAAAACTCTCAGAAGAGGTTAAGACATTTGATGCCAAAGTAAAGGAAATTGATGAAAATCTTGCTGACCTACTTCTTGGAATTCCAAATACGCCTTGCGAGGGAACTCCGGTAGGAAATACGGATGAAGATAATTTAGAGCTGCGTACATGGGGCGAGCCAACAAAATTTGATTTTGAACCAAAGGCACACTGGGATGTAGGAACTGACCTAGATATTCTTGATTTTGAAAGAGGCACAAAAATTGCTGGGGCGCGTTTCACAGTTCTTAAGAATCAAGGTGCCAAGCTAGAGCGTGCACTCATCAACTTCATGCTGGATATGCATACTGAAAATCACGATTTTACAGAGGTCATGACACCTTTTATGGTTAATAGAAGTGCAATGACAGGTACAGGACAGCTTCCTAAATTTGAAGATGACATGTTCCATATTCCTTCAAAGGATTTCTTCTTGGTACCGACAGCTGAAGTGCCAGTGACAAACTTATATGCAGATGAAATTTTGGATCAGGAACTTCTGCCGATTAACCATACGGCTTACACACCATGCTTTAGAAAAGAAGCGGGTTCAGCGGGTCGTGACACACGCGGCATCATTCGTCAGCATCAGTTCAACAAGGTTGAAATGGTAAAATTCGCAGAACCGGATAAATCTTACGATGAGCTCGAAATTCTTACAGCTGCCGCTGAAGATGTTTTAAAGAGTTTAGAGCTGCCATACCGCGTGGTACAGCTTTGTAGCGGTGATTTAGGCTTTAGTTCAGCAAAGACTTATGATATTGAAGTTTGGATGCCTAGTTATGATCGGTACCTTGAAATCAGTTCTTGCTCAAACTTTGAAGACTATCAGGCAAGACGCGCCAATATCCGTTACAGAGACAAGGAAACAAAGAAAGTACGCCACGTCCATACTCTAAATGGCTCAGGTCTTGCAGTTGGACGTACAATGGCAGCCATTCTTGAAAATTATCAGCAGGCGGATGGTAGCGTAATCGTTCCTAAAGCACTGCGTCCTTATATGGGTGGCAAGGAAGTCCTAAAGTAATACTTGTGTATAATCATTTAATCAAAAAAAGGGCTTAGGAAGGTCAAAATAATCCAAGAAAAAATCCAGCAAGCGCCCATTGGGTGTCTGCTGGATTTTCTGTTTATGTGCCTTATGGCTTAGAATTATCTTTAAAAGTACAACTTATACTAGGCTTTCAATATATTCTTTGATGCGTGAAATACCCGCGCGAACATCATTGATGTCAGCTGCATATGAAAGACGGATGTAGTCATCCAACCCAAAAGCAATCCCTGGAACAACTGCCAGCTTGTATTCATCAAGAAGCTGGTTGCAGACTTCAATAGAAAAAGACTCATCAAAGGCTACCTTGTCCTTGATCAGAGACATATCGGCGAATAAATAGAAAGCCCCATCAGGACGAACAAGCTCAACGCCATCAATTTCTCCGAACAGACGGAGGGCTTCATCGCGTCTTTGCTTGTATTTCTCAACCATGTGAACCATATCATCTTGACAGTTTTCAAGAGCTTCAACCGCTGCCCACTGTGTAATGGTTGATGGGTGCGACACAAGGTGGCCTTGAATAGTCCCAATTGCCTTAGCAATTTCAGGTCGACAAGCTGTGTATCCAAGACGCCATCCTGTCATCGCAGCTGATTTTGATAGGCCGTTGATGAGGACAGTCATTTCTTTTGCTTGTTCTGACAGAGATGGAATTGAAGTAAACGTGTCTAGGTAACAGATGCGTTCATAAATTTCATCGGCAATGATATAGATGCCGTTCTCAACACAATACTGTACGACTGGAATGAGTTCTTCTTTTGTATAAATAGCCCCAGATGGGTTGGACGGGTTGGTGATAAAAATGATTTTTGTCTTGTCAGTAACGACTTTTTCCAGATCCTCTACAGTCAATTTATACTGCTTGCTCTTTTGTGTTTCAACAAAAATAGGTGTCCCACCGCACAGTTTGACCATTTCTGGATAGCTCGTCCAGTAAGGTTTTGGAATAAGCACTTCATCACCAGCATCAAGAAGTGCCATGAGGGAATTGGTGATGGCATGCTTTGCGCCATTTGAAACAACAATTTCTGCAGGTGTGTATGTAAGGCCATTTTCAACATTTAACTTTTTACAGATTGCCTGTCGTAGCTCAAGTAAACCAGCCGCAGCATCGTATTTGGTTTTGTTGTCATGAACCGCTTGAATAGCAGCATTTTTGGCGCCTTCAGGTGTCATAAAATCAGGTTCGCCAATGCTCAGACTAATGATTTCGTGACCTTGTCGACGCAGCTCAGCAACCTTGGTACTGATACCGATGGTTACAGATGGGGAAATTGCGGATATTTTTTTTGATAGCATGTTGTTCCTCCTATAGTAAAAGTAAGTTTCTAACATAGTAACATACTGTCTGATTGGGTGCATTATATATAGGAAAAAATTTTGAATAGACTTCATGAAAGTGATAGAATGAATGTGTTGTAAAGTCATATTATACAGGTGGATATATGGATTATATGGAAACCGCGGTACTTATTGCAGTTTCGCTGGTGACGCTTTTTATTATGGGTGCTGTTTTATACGACATCGGAAAAGATGTGATGCGGGCTGCAAAACGCGAAAAGAGAGAAAAACGCGCTCAGGCAAAAATGCCTGACAACGTTATTCGGTTTTCCCGGGAAAACAAAAAAAAATCACGTACTATGAACAAGGAAGGGGTACGTTGAATGGGTAAATTATGCAGACAGTCTTTGAAACACGAGAAGCTGAGTTTCTGGAAGATGGGTGTCGTGCTGATTGCAACCATTGTGCTGATGAATCTTGTCATGGGCTATGCAATTAGATTTGGTCCAGTGGCAGGTAGTCTGGCAGCTGTAGCAATACTTGGAATGGGTACAGCGCTTTGTTTTAGATTTATTTACAAGAACTTATCGCAGTATGATTACCGGCTTATTGGAGAAGAATTGATTCTGGAGCGTGCACTTGGCAGAGCCAATCATGTTGTCTATACAATTCATTTGGAGCAGGTAAAAGACCTCGTTGCATACCACGATTTTGAGAAGGCAACACGTATAAAAAGACTGCATCGTTTCGTTCTAAACAGCGATACAAGCAAATGGTTTGTCATTTCATTTGAAGATGACGGTGAAGTTAAAAATCTTGTATTTGAGCCAAATGAAACATTCTTATCTGGTCTTAGTGCAAGTCTAGGCAAGGCGGTTTAAATGAAACAAACATCCATACTGGGGGCAGTGAAATCATATTATGATACGCACCCAGTTTCTTTTCATGTCCCAGGCCATAAAAATGGTCGGGGGATAAGGTCTGATTTCATCCAGATGGATGTAACAGAAATTCCGGGTACGGATAATCTGCATCATCCTGAAGAGGCGATTCTTGAAACGCAACGCCGTGCCTCTAAGGTGTATGGCAGTAGGGCCACTTATTTTCTTGTAAACGGTACAACGTGTGGCAATCAGGCCATGCTTTTAGGGGTGACACGTCCAGGCGATACAGTGCTTATTGCGCGTAATGCGCATAAGTCTGTTCATACAGCCTGTATTCTTGGCGATCTAGCTGTAGAATACCTACATCCCGAGGTTCATGAGAAGTATAAAATTCCTATGGGGGTTCAGGCAGACCATGTTGAGGCTAAGTTGAAGGCCAATCCGAGAATTAAAGCGGTCCTCATAACCAGCCCCACTTATGAAGGCATTCATTCTGATATAAAAAGCATTGCTGAAGTCGTACATGCGTATGATGCGGTGCTATTGATAGATGAAGCACATGGCGCCCATGTACCCCTGCATGAAAGTTTTGGTCAGTCGGCACTGGCTTGTGGGGCAGATGTATGTGTACAAAGCACACATAAGTCTTTAAATGCTCTCACTCAGGCTTCCATGCTTCATGTTGGATCTGAGCGTGTCAATCGGAGTTGTATAGAGAAATGGTTGTCAATGTTGCAATCTTCCAGTCCCTCGTATCCACTCATGATGTCACTTGAAAATGCATTATCTGTTATGGAAGAAGAGGGGCGTGAAATGGCAGCCCAGCTTTGTCGGCATATTCAGTGGTTTAAAGAGCAGATGTCACTATTGCAAATTCCTGTACTGGGTGTAGATGACCTAAGAGCCCATGGATTTTCGCATGATATGTCCAAGCTGGTGGTGTTTGTAAATGATGCTGAGAAGATCGAAGAAGCGCTAAGAACAGAGTTTGATATTCAGGTGGAATACGCAACTTCAGACAGTTTGGTGTGTGTGTGCTCCATTTGGAATACTAAATCAGATTTTATAAAACTTGCTGAGGGACTAAAAGCCTTATCGGTGCGTGCACCAAAGGTTGAACTGGGGCTTACAAATTATCCAGAGATAAAGGTCCTTATGCAACCCAGAGAGGCCTTTTATGGCCTATGTAAAACGCTTCCTTTAGAGGAAAGTACGGGCTGTGTATGTGCGGAGTATGTAATACCGTATCCGCCAGGCATACCCCTCCTATCGCCCGGGGAGGAAATCACACAAGAGATTATCACACGTGTGGTGACACTTAGAAAAAGAGGGCATGCCCTTATCGGAACTTGTGATAAGACGCTTAAGACAATACAAGTTATTGACAGGACAAAATCGGAGGCATGATGAAAAAGGAAATTTTTGAATGGATAAAAGCCGTTGGCTTTGCGCTCGTTATATTCTTCATACTGAATATTTTCATATCGACGACGACCGTTTATAACACGTCTATGTTTCCAACGCTTATCGAAGGGGACCGGTTAGTGCTATTTCGAACCCAAAATGTGGATCATGGGGATATTGTATCCTTTGAGTCAGATATGACCCTTTCAAAGCGGGACATTGAATCGCTCAATTTTATTCAGAAATTAATTGTCAGTGAAGATACGAAGAAGAATTTGATTAAGCGTGTCATTGCAGTTCCTGGAGACACAATTGAAATTAAAAGCGGTGTGGTTTTCTTAAATGACGAAATTATTGAAGAGCCCTATATCAATACGGTGACCAACCATGATGTAGAAAAGATGACCTTACCTGAAGGCACCTATTTTATGATGGGTGACAATCGGTATGTCAGTCTTGATTCCAGACAACTGGGTCCCATTGAAGGCGAAAGAATCATAGGCAAGACCCTTGTACGATTCTTTCCACTAAACAGACTGGGGACTGTTGACTAAGGCGCCGGAGATTTAAAGGGATTGAATATGGTATAATAGCTAAGTGGAGTGATTTGAATGAAACTTGTAATTGCAATTGTACACGATGAAGACGCTGGACTACTTGTTGACAAATTAAATGAAGACCAGTTTCGAGTGACAAAACTGGCATCGACAGGTGGATTTCTCAAAGCTGGAAACACAACGCTTCTCATCGGTGTTGAAAAAGAAAAAGTAGATTCTGTATTAGAAAGCATAAAATCGGTTTGTAAGACAAGGCAGGAAATTACACCGACCAGTACACTTGTTGGTGGTGCGGGCGGATATATGTCAATGCCTATTGAGGTGACCGTTGGTGGTGCAACTGTTTTTGTTGTTGACGTTGAACAGTATATGAAGGTTTAAGATGTATTTTGATAAAATTATTGGTCATGAACCGTTAAAAGAGAGAATACAAAAAGCACTGAGTGGTGGTCATCTAGCACATGCATACATTTTTGAAGGTGTGCGTGGTGTAGGAAAATCGATGACTGCTGAAGCACTGGCAGCAGCTTTATTATGCGAAACTCAGGAAACTCAAGCCTGTGGTGTTTGCCCAGCGTGTCTCAAGATGGCATCATCCAATCATCCGGATTATACAATTGTTGTTCCGGATGGTGCGAGCATTAAAAATAAGCAAATAGAATTTTTTCAGGAGTTCATTCAGTTAAAGCCTTTTACGGGCAATCGAAAGATTGCTGTAATCAAGGAGGCCCACTTAATGACCCTGAGTGCACAGAATAGAATATTAAAGGTTCTGGAAGAACCGCCTAAGTATGCAGTAATTATTTTTATAACCAATCAGATGGCCAGTATGCTGCCTACTATAAAGTCGAGATGTCAATGTGTATCTTTTCAGCGTTTACAGCGGCAAATGATTCAGGACTACCTAGTAAGTGCCCATAATATAGAGCCTACACAAGCTGAAGTTTTTGCAGCTTTTGCAGATGGTTCCATCGGACGGGCTAAAGAGTGTATCGAAGATGAGGCTTTTATAAAGCTTCGTGAAGATGTTACGGTTTTTGCACAGAACCTGGTTATGCGTAGAACTTCAAAGGGTTTTGAGTGGACATCTGAAATGGAGAGTCAAAAAGAAAAACTTGATCAGGTCTTTGATTTAATGAAGCTCTGGTTTAGAGATATAATGATGATAAAAAATGGTGTGGATGCGAAGCTTCTATTTAATGTAGATCAGTTAGAAGACCTTCAGAGGATATCTTACCGTTTATCGTTAACGCAGATAATAACAACACTTGAAAGAATAGAACAGGCAAGGGCACAGCTTGCATCGCATGTAAATGTAGGCTTATTGCTCGAAACATTAATTCTCGATATCCAGGAGGGTATGTAAATGGTGACAGTTGTAGGCGTTCGGTTTAAACGTGCCGGTAAAGTCTATTATTTTGATCCCGATGTCCATGAAATTGAAAAGGGACAGGCGGCGATTGTAGAAACAGCAAGAGGTGTGGAATATGGTGATGTTGTCGTAGGTCCAAAGCAGGTGCCTGATGACGAAATCGTTCCGCCGCTTAAAAAGGTAATACGTGTTGCAACAGAGGACGATAAGACCGTTCATCTTGAGAATAAGGCAAGAGCTGTTGAAGCGCTTGAAATTTGTCAGGAAAAGGTTGCAAAACACGGACTTGAAATGAAACTGATTGATGTGGAATATACCTTTGATAACAACAAGGTGATTTTCTACTTTACGGCAGACGGTCGTGTTGATTTTAGAGAGCTTGTTAAGGACCTTGCCTCTGTTTTCAGAACACGCATCGAGCTCAGACAGATTGGTGTACGTGATGAGGCAAAGATGCTTAACGGTATTGGACCTTGTGGTGTGGGCCTTTGCTGTGCGAATTGGCTTGGGGATTTTGCGCCCGTATCTATTAAAATGGCAAAAGATCAGAACTTGTCACTTAATCCGACAAAAATATCGGGTATTTGCGGCAGGTTGATGTGCTGTTTAAGATATGAGCACGAAAACTATGTGCATATTCGAAAAGAACTTCCAAGAAAAAATGAGCGCATTATGACACCAGAAGGACTGGCAATTGTTATTGAACCCGTGATCCTGAAAGAATCTGTGAAGGTTCGTCTCATTGTAAATGAGAAGGAAAACGAACTGGGTGAAGATATTTTAATCATCCATAAGGACGATATTAAGTCAGCCAAGGGATGCGAAAAAGGTGGCGCTTGTCATAAAGATAAGAAACAACCGGTTCATAATGACGAGAATTATGATGAGTCCAAGTTGGTTGCGCAGTCAACCCCTGAGTCAGATAAGCCATCAAACAAGCGTGACGCGTCTGCTGAGGACGCCAAATCGGAAGATTTAGACAAAGACCACACGCCAAAGAGAAAGCCAAGTAAAAAGCCGCGTAACGATCGTTCAAGATATCCTAAGCACAAGAAGCCACGTGGAGATCGCGATAGAAAAGATACACATGAAGGCGGATCAGACAATAAAGGAGACAAGAAGCCTAGATTCAAAGGCAAACGTCCCGATAAGCAACGTCCAAAGCCAGATCAAAAGAAAGAATCGTAAAGGTATATAATAAAAGCTCGTACATCAGAAGGTGTTTGCACATCGATGACTGTGCGGGCTTTAAGTTCATTTTGGGAGGATAAACAAGTGGATAAGTACGTTAAGCCACACGAGCGCGTAGATGACCTACAGATTGATGGCCTAAGAATCATTCAAAATCCTGCGGGTTTTTGTTTTGGGATAGATGCGGTGCTAATCAGCAACTTTGCCCGTATACGCAAGGGCAGTAAAGTTGTTGATTTGGGTACCGGGACAGGGATTATTCCCCTGCTTGTGAGTGCCAAATCTGTAGAGACCAAGGTATATGCATTTGAAATTCAAAGTGAAGTTGCCGATATGGCTCGGCGCTCAGTTGAAATGAATGGACTGCAGGAACGCATTGAGATTATTGAAGATAATCTGGTAAATGTATTAAAGCACTTAGGAAAACATACGATGGATGTGGTTATTTCAAATCCGCCCTATATGGCCAGTGGTGTAGGTGAAGTGAATCCATCTGACTATAAGGCAATCAGCAGGCACGAAATTCACTGTGACTTAGAGGATGTAATTAGGTCAGCCAGTACACTCTTAAGGGGAAGCGGCCAGTTTTTTATGGTTCACCGTCCCAATCGCCTAGTTGATATTTTCACATTGTGTCGCAAGTACAACCTGGAGCCAAAGCGTGTGCGCTTTGTTCATCCTTTTGCCCATAAAGAACCCAATATTGTTCTGGTACATGCCACAAAAGGGGGAAAGCCTGACCTTAAAGTCCTTGAACCCCTTGTGGTTCGAAATACTGATAGAACCTATACTGAAGAGATATATGAAATTTACAGAAAGACGAATATCAGCAGTTTTGAAAGGCAGGAGCGCTAATGAATAATCAAGGAAAGCTCTATATTTGCCCAACGCCCATTGGGAATTTGGAAGACATAACACTCAGAGTGCTCAGAACCCTCAAGGAGGTGGATCTTATCGCGGCGGAAGATACGCGACATAGTAAAAAACTCCTGACGCATTTTGAGATACACACACCACTTTTCAGTTATCATGAGCATAATAAGATGAAAGCAGGTCCTGTTCTCATTGATAAAATGCTAAACGGACAGTCTGTTGCCATCGTGACAGATGCGGGAACACCGGGTATTTCTGATCCTGGTGAAGAGCTGATTGGACTCGCTATAGAGCAGGATATAGAGGTGGTCAGCCAACCGGGCGCAACCGCATTTGTTACTGCGCTGGTTGCATCTGGACTACCCACAGGGCGATTTGTGTTTGAAGGGTTTCTCGATCGGCATAAAAAGAAGAGAAAATTAGCTCTTGAAGCCCTAAGAGATGAAGAGAGAACACTGATTTTTTATGAAGCGCCCCACCGTTTAAATCAAACCCTCCAGAGTATACTTGAAGTATTTGGTGACCGTCAGATGACGGCAGCCAGGGAGTTAACGAAAAAGTACGAATCGTATACACGTAATACGGTAAGTCGTTTGATCGATCATTTTAAGGAAAATGCCCCCCGTGGTGAGTTTGTACTGATTATTGAAGGGGCTGATCCAGCGCTTTCTACGCAGAAATCAGATCCATATCTGGACATGTCTATAGAAGACCATTTGCGGATTTATATTAATCAAGGCATGCGTAAGAAGGAAGCGGCAGCTGAAGTGGCAAAGGCCCGGGGGCTCAGTAAGCGCGATGTCTACAAGTTAACCATAGATTTATAATCCAAACTATGATAGGATTATTGTGTATCTAGTTTTAGGAAGTAGGTTCCTGAAATGAAAGACCATATTGGAGAGTAACATGAAAGCTCAGCTTGCGTATTCGACAATTTTATCGTCGCTGCCAGCTTCTCTGTTTTCAAAAACTGGAAATGTGAGAAGACTAGGGATTGTGCGACAATAAAATACAAATTATGCAAGCAAATACAATTTCTGTTAATTTAGCCGAGCTGTATTGCTCGGCTTTTTCGTGCGCACAAACCGGTGAGGCGGGCATAAATGAGACAGAATTTGCTTAGAAGGAGCTTATTATGAAACACCTAGAAAAAAATATAATTAAAGAGTATGGCTTTACATTTTTAATGAATTTCAGCTTAACCCGAGGACTTTGGATGATTTATCTTGCATCTAAGGGGATGAGTTTGCTTCAGCTTGGAATTTTGGAGTCTGTTTTTCACTTAACATCATTCCTCATGGAAATACCGACAGGTGTTGTTGCAGATTTGTACGGACGTAGAACCAGCCGAATTATTGGTCGTCTCTTAGCAGTCCTGGATTTCATTCTCGTATTCACAGGACAAGGCTTTTGGGCCTACCTGTTGGCGTTCATTATCGCTGCCCTTTCCTATAATTTTGAATCGGGCGCTGGCGAAGCCCTGCTCTATGACAGCCTTAAGGCAATTAGTAAGTCAGAAGGTTTTATGAAAGTAATGGGCCGAAAGGAAATCATCTATCAGTTGACGAGTACCTTGGCCTTTGTCTTTGGTGGTTGGCTTGCAACGAAATCTTATGCATGGGTATATGGTGTGAGTATTGTTTTTGCACTCGTTGCGGTAGCATACAGCTTTAGATTTCAGGAGCCGGAAGTTGAAAGACTTGTTTCAAAGAGTGTCCTTGAATCAATGAGGAACCAGATTACTGAGGCTTTTGCAAATATGAAAGATAAGCCGCGGATAACCTACTTGTACTTTTCAGTGAATACACTGATTACATTTGTGACCACACAGTTTTTTTATCTTCAGAACTTTTTTAAGGATCAAGGCATGACTGAAGCCCGTATTGGAATTATTCTGGCGGTTGCATCCCTTGCTGGTGGATTCGCAGGAATGTATGCCTGGAAAATTGAAAAGCGTTTTGGTGCATCTGCTCTCCTACGTATTTTACCGGTTCTTGTTAGCTTGGGCTTATGGATGATCGCACTGACACCATTTGAAAGTGTAGCCTTCATCTATTTATCTGCACTTGAAGGCATCCTATATATTGTTACCAGAGATTATATTAATCGCTTAATACCGAGCGCACAACGTGCGACCTTGCTCTCAGTAGACAGTATGATATTTAGCTTAAATATGATTGTGCTCTTTCCCGTAGTTGGAAAAATCGGAGATATGGCTACGCTGAAAACCGCTTTTTTAGTAATGGCCATATATTCGGTAATTATAGCGGTCTTAAGCACCTACATGCTTGGGAAGCTTGAGCAAAGTGAAAAAGTTGCATATGAACATTAAAATTTAAAATGACATTAAATCAATAAAAAAAGCACCGTTGTAAAATGTTACATTTTACAACGGTGCTTTTGAATTTTTACCTTGCAGTTACAGCTTTTTCATTTCTTCGATACAATCAGGGCAAATGTTCTTACCTTTTAGGTTACGAACACCCTTTGCTTGACCACAGAAGATGCAAGCTGGTTCATATTTTTTGAGAATGATTGTGTCGCCTTCAACAAAAATTTCTAGCGCGTCCTTCTCACCAATGCTCAATGTTCTTCTTAGCTCGATTGGAATTACCACACGGCCAAGTTCGTCAACCTTACGTACGATACCAGTTGATTTCATATTTAAATCCTCCTCTAGACATTATTCGACAAAATTCGCTTACTAAGAGAATACCAACGTTTACAATAAAAGTCAACCATTTTTTTCTATATTTATGGTAATTCAGTCCAGTTCTTTAATATTAATAGGCAGAAAAAGTTAATATATGAACTTCCAGTATGTTGTTACCCAGTATTATACAATTATAACACCTTTAAATTGGAAATATGGATAAAATTATTTTCTTTTTGGAAAAAACAAAAATGAATAATTGGAAATTCCATTCTTTAGAATTTCGACAAAATGCGACAGTGTTTAATTTTTGATAAATTCTATATTTAGGAATATCATACATTACCGATGTTCCAATTGTGTGAAGGTACATTGGTAAATCGTGGGTCTTATAGTAAAAAAATAGCCACTTCCCATCGTGTTTAATCACAACTTGGGAAATGGCTACCTAAATATTGTCTTTAGATTAAGATGCCCCCTGATCTGTATCAGGTGAATCTGTTTTGTGTTCTGCTTCAAACGTTGATTTTGAAACTTCTTTGCAAACCATGACTTTCTCTGAATCGGCCTCGTCAGCCTCGCTGTTGAAATATGTATCATAAAATGTTTTTAGAATGGATACAGTGTGCATGATGGAAGAGAATTTACCTGCCATACCGCTCTTTTCAGCGATTGCTTCTGTAACATTGTCAGAAGTTTCAGCAATATTATCAACACTTTGATGGAAGGCTTCCATACCATGGGCTACCTCACCTGTAATGACGTTGACATTCTGGGTAATACCAGGCAGCTCATTAATAACGGCATCGATTTCAGTACTTTTCTCATCGAGAATGCCCGTAACTTTCTTAAAGGTTCGATAAAATCGAATGAGAATCATGAGTATATATATGAGAACACTTGTAAGTAGTGCCCACAGGACAAACATGCCAATGTCCTTGAATGTGAGCGAAATGTTAATTGCACTATTCATATGAATCACCTCTTAATCATCATATCATATTTTGAGATCTATAAAGCTCATTTCGACAAAGGTATATATAATCCTTCTTATTTTTGGTATGATTTGAAATAGGATGACAAGGAAAGGAGATCGGTAGGATGAAAGAAGTAACTTTTCAGCAACTCTCTGAAGACTATTTGACGCAGCTGGTTCAAGGGGCATTTTTGACTGTTAAAAAAGGGGACGCAGTGAATACCATGACTATAGGATGGGGCAATGTTGGTCGCATCTGGAACAAGCCTATATTGATGGTTCCCGTTCGTTACTCGCGTCATACGTATACCATGATTGATGATGCAGAGACCTTTACGGTCAGCGTACCGGTAAACAAGGATTTAAAGAAAGCACTCGCACTTTGCGGAAGTAAGTCAGGCCGTGACATAGATAAGATTGCCCAGGCTAATTTGACATTGGCTGAGGCGCAGTCGGTAGATACGCCTATTATTTCAGACTGTGACTTACATATTGAGTGTAAAATTGTTTACAAACAAGCTATGGAACCTGGAACACTGGACGCAGACATACGTGATGCTCAGTATTCAAAGGGGGACTTCCACGTGATGTACTATGGAGAAATATTAAAGGCATACTACCTATAAATTTTGACCTTTGAGCAATCACATAATCGGACAACAAAAAAGGGAACGCTAATGAAGATTGACTTCTGCGTTCCCTTTTATTTTTGCGTTCATGTAGATTGGCTAAGTTCATGCTCTAAGGCTTAAAGAACTTCAAAGCGGTTTCCGTTTATATTTACAGAAGCTGCTTCAATATACATGCTTGAATCATTCAAACTGATTGCAAAGTTTGGAATGGATATTTCAATAGGTGACTCGTCCAGTGACATTTCTGGTAAGGATTTTACCGAAGCGAACTCTCCAAAGCCTGCCTTGTGATAGGCAATGGAATGAATAAGTTCTTTTTTTGTGTCAGCTGTAACAGTGGTATCAGAATCATCTATATAATAGAAGGCATTGACGCCGTCAAACTCAAGATCTACATGGTCCACTGCCGTGGGTGTCAGCTTGAATGATATTTTTTTGTTCTCCAGATTAATCTGAAGTGCTTCAATCTTACTCGCATCAAGTTGTCCGAGCCAAGGGTTAAGTTCTGATGGAATCATAGAATCACCTCATGTCTACTTTCGTATTTTACTCATAATGTTTTATCATACATACTGCGCTTAATCAACAGATTTTTGCGTTTATTTAGAATCATTTTTTAAGAATGGGTCTGCATATTCACTGCCAGAATGCCCATAGACTTGTTTGAAAGAACGCGCCATGTTATAATACTGCGTAACAGAAATTCGATAAAAGCGCTGATGGGAAGAGTAGGCTTTAATGAAGTTAAAGAGAGCTGGGGATGGTGAGAACCCGGTACGGATGCGAAGCTGAAAATGGCCCCTGAGCTCTGAAGCTGAAAACAGAAGTAAGCTTTGGCGGTTTGCAACCGTTACAGTGCGTGTGACACGTTCACACTGAGGAACTGACAGCGATGGCAGTTCGAAATAGGGTGGTAACACGAAATAACCTTCGTCCCTTCACGGGCGGAGTTTTTTTATTTTTTTGCGAAAAAGACAAAGAAATGCATTCTGTTAATCAAAGCGCCCATTCGAATCCGAATTCGAAATGGGCGCTTTGATTAACAGAATATTTGGCGCGACTAGCGACAAGAGCAATCGGAGATTGCTCGGTGCATTTCATAACAGAAGAGCGAAACTGCTTGCGACTAGCGACAAGAGCAATCGGAGATTGCTCGGTGCATTTCAGCGAACACAAGAAAAGCTGTCGACAGGAATCAAGAGCAATTGAAGATTGCTCGGTGCATTTCTGAGAACAAGAAGAAATGCATATTATAAGTCACAGGCAAGAAACGCGTCCATAAAGAGCAAATTCATGAACTAGACATAAAGTGGATTAAGTGAAGTGAAATGAGGAGGAGAAAGTATGTCAAAGGGTACGTATTATGTAACGACACCAATTTATTACCCAAGTTCGAACCTGCACATCGGGCACACCTATACGACAGTGGCGGCAGATGCGATTGCACGTTTTAAAAGAGCAGCAGGGTATGACGTGATGTTCCTTACAGGAACGGACGAGCACGGACAAAAAATTCAAACTGTGGCACAGGAAAAAGGCATGGCACCTAAGGAATATCTTGATGGCATGATTGAAGGTATAAAGTCATTATGGAATACAATGGAGATTTCATATGACTACTTTATTCGTACAACTGATGAAGATCATAAGAAACGTGTACAGGCAATTTTCCAAAAGCTGTATGACAAAGGTGACATTTATAAGGGTGAGTACGAAGGCATGTACTGTACACCTTGTGAATCTTTCTGGACAGAATCACAGCTTGAAGAAGGAAAATGCCCAGACTGTGGAAGACCCGTTGAGAAGACAAAAGAAGAAGCTTACTTCTTTAAGCTTTCAAAATACCAAAGTCGAATTAGAGACCTGCTTGCTGGGGGCGACTTTTTACTGCCTGAATCAAGAGCCAATGAAATGATCAAGAACTTCATCGATCCAGGTCTTGAGGATCTATGTATTACCCGTACAAGCTTTGATTGGGGTATTCCAGTTCCATTTGATGAAAAGCACGTTATTTATGTATGGCTTGATGCACTGAGCAATTATGCGACAGCACTGGGCTATCCTGAAGAAACAGAGAAATACAAAAAGTACTGGCCGGCAGATGTACACCTGGTAGGCAAGGAAATTGTTCGTTTCCATACAATCATTTGGCCAGCTATGCTGATGGCACTTGATGCACCGCTTCCAAAGAGAGTATTCGGTCACGGATGGCTGTTGCTTGACGGTGGTAAAATGTCAAAATCAAAGGGCAATGTGGTTGACCCTGTGGTTCTGATTGAGCGCTATGGTGTCGATGCCCTTAAGTACTTCCTTCTAAGAGAATACAGCTTTGGTTCAGACGGCAACTTTAATAATGAAGTGCTGCTGAATCGAATCAACTCTGACCTTGCCAATGACCTAGGCAATCTTGTAAGCCGAAGTGTTGCCATGGTTGAAAAGTACAATGGTGGTGAGATTGTAAAATCTCAAGCCATTCTTGAATTTGATGAAGACCTTAAAAAGATTGCTGTTTCCACAGCCAACCGCGTTGAAACAAAAATGGAAGTTTTGGACTTCTCAAATGCCCTTGAAGAAATTTGGAAATTTGTTCGCCGTACAAACAAGTACATTGACGAAACAATGCCTTGGGCGCTTGCAAAAGATGAAGCTAAAAAAGCAGAGCTGGATACGGTCCTATACAATCTGATTGAAAGCATTCGTATTATTTCTGTTCTTATTCAGCCGTTCATGCACCATACCTCTCGTGGTATCTGGCAGCAAATTGGTCTGGATGAAGGCGAGAAGACTGTATGGGAATCTTCAAAGATATTTGGTTTGACTGAAGCAGGCTCAATGGTTAAAAAGGGCAAGTCACTTTTCCCACGTATTGATGTTAAAAAAGAAATCGAAGCTCTGGATGCCCTCGCTGGTAAAAAGGAAGCACCAAAGGCCAAGAAAAAGAAATCAAAAGAAAAACCAGAAGTGACAATCGATGATTTTGCAAAGTTGGACTTTAAAGTAGCAGAAATTGTTTCAGCAGAAAAGCATCCGGATGCAGATAAACTGCTCGTTCTTCAGCTTAAGGTAGGCGAAGAGTCACGTCAGGTTGTGTCGGGCATTGCCGGACACTATACACCAGATAATCTAGTGGGTGAAAAGGTCATTCTGGTTGCGAACTTGAAGCCTGTGAAGCTTAGAGGGGTTCTGTCACAAGGCATGATTCTTGCAGCGACATCTGGTAAAGATCTGAAGCTGGTTTCTGTTGATATGGAATCAGGTGCAACTGTATCTTAATTTTAGATGGATATGAAAGATATATATAAGTTGATTGAGTGATGAATGAAAGCCACTGGGAAATCCAGTGGCTTTTTTATTGCATAGAGAATTTAAAAGCGGGTAAGTACATACCACTTGTGAAGTCCTCTTGCAAAGAGTCCGTTCATTTTTATATAATGAGTCGTAGTGTTATGAAATAGGAGGGCGAATTCATGTTGTTTGATTCCCATGCACATTTAACAGATAGAAGATTTGATAACGATAGAGAAGAGACGATTCAACGCGCTTTTGACAGCGGGGTTGAGTATATAATGAATCCGGGGGCTGACTTTGAGTCTTCAGTTGAGGCCATTGAGCTTGCAGAGTCACACGAGCGTATTTTCGCAGCTGTTGGTGTCCATCCACATGACGCAAAGACTATGGACGAAAGCATGTTGACGCTGCTTGAATCGATGGCTAAGAAGAAAAAGGTTAAAGCAATTGGAGAAATTGGACTGGATTTTCACTATGACAATTCACCAAGAGACATACAGCGATATTGGTTCAGAGCTCAGATTCAAATGGCTAAGCGCGTTGGAAAGCCCATTATTATTCATGATAGAGATGCGAATCAGGAGACCTTTGATATTTTAAATGAAGAAGAAGCTTTTGAAAACGGTGTTCTGATGCACTGTTATTCGGGAAGTGCAGAACTGGCCAAAGAATATATCAAGCGTGGCGCTTACCTTTCTATTGCTGGCCCTATCACTTTTAAGAACGCACGTAAAACAGTTGAGGTTGTAGAAGCAGTTGACCTTAACTGGTTGATGATAGAAACAGATTGTCCTTATCTGACACCGGTACCCTACCGTGGAAAGCGCAATGAGTCTGCTTATGTAAAGTATGTAGCAGAACGTATTGCTGAAATTCGCGGCATTACGGTTGAAGAAGTTGCACAGGCCACTCTGAATAACGCAAAACGTTTTTTTAACATCGAAATCTAGCTTTAAAATCGTTTAACTTCAATTTGAGGAGGCAAGTATGCGTCGATTTGAGAAATGGATGCCGGTTACAGCCATTGTACTGGTGGCCAGCCTAGTTCTCGCTATAGGAACGCTGGGCAGGAAGCAAGTTACAATTGTTGATGAGGATCAAAAAATAGTGGTCTCAACGGTGAGTAGCAATATGGCGACTGTTTTTAAGGCTGCGGACATTCAGCTTGAACCTTCGGATCAAGTGCAACCCCAGATTGAGACGAAGTTGACTGATGGCCTTGAGATTAAGATTATCAGGGCAGATCAACATACCATCAAAGCGGATGGTAGCGTTCATAAAGTCAGCACGACTGTAAAGCCGGTTGAAGAAATCATTAAAGAGGCCGGCATTGCCCTCTCTGATCAGGATATTGTTTATCCAAGTCGAAATACATTGGTGGCTGGACCAACACAAATTGAAGTGGTTCGCGTTACTGAAAAGCGTATTGAAGAGACTGTTGAAATACCTTTCAGTACAGTTATCGAAGTGTCCCTTGACCTCGATTCGGGTGCGTCTGAACGCATACAAGAAGGGGTGCCTGGTGAAAAGCAAGTTGTCTACCGGGTCATCTATGAGGATGGTGTTGAAATTGGTAGAGAGCAGGTTCAAGAAAAGGTACTTGTTCAACCCATAGCAGAGAAATTTGTGCGCGGCAAGGAGCAGCTTTATGTTACCAGTCGTGGCAGACCGGTACGGTATCAGAAAGCCTTCATAATGCGTTCAACTGCATATGATTTATCTTTTGAGAGCTGTGGTAAGTATCCTGATCATCCTGAATACGGGATTACATTCAGTGGAACACATGCAAGGCCGGGTGTTGTTGCAGTCGATCCGCGTCTTGTGAAGCTGGGTTCAAAACTGTATATTGAGTCAATGGATAGAATGCCGGACTATGGTTTTGCAAAAGCAGAGGATACAGGCAGTGCCATAAAGGGCAACCGTGTTGATCTATTCATAGAAAACAGAGCACAAGCTTTAAGATATGGTGTGAGGACCGTAAAGGTATATGTTCTTGAAGAACCTGTTACAGAAGATATGATGGTCGGTTATTCACAGAGATAGGAGTACGTACTTGAAAATAAAAGAAGTTATTGTGGTAGAAGGACGCGATGATGTCACTGCCGTTAAGCGCGCAGTGGATGCAGAGCTTATTACAACCCATGGCTTTGGTATTCGCGAGGAAACCTTTAAGCTGATTGAGCAGGCGCACAAGAGGTGCGGCGTGATCGTATTTACAGATCCGGACCATGCGGGTGAACGAATCAGAGAGCGAATTACAAAGCGCATAGGTGACTGTAAGCATGCTTTTCTGCCGCGTGAAGAAGCCACAAAAGGTGATAATATTGGCATTGAAAACGCCACACCAGAAAGCATTATTGAAGCACTTTCCAAAGTGAGGACACTCAAGGAAGATGCACCGGAAACTTTTACGAAAAAAGATCTTATTCAAAATGATTTAGTCGGCAGCAGTGAGGCGTCTTCTCGCCGTGATGCTTTGGGAAAAATACTTGGAATTGGCTATGCCAATGCAAAGCAGTTTTTAAGACGAATGAATCATTATGGTGTAACACGTGCAGAATTTGAAGCGGCAATGAAGACGCTAAGTGAAAGAGGATAGAATGAGATTAACATCACCCCAAACGATTAAATATATTATGGAAAAGTACGGGTTTAGGTTCTCGAAGAGTCTGGGACAGAACTTCCTGATTGACGATGGCATCGTTGAGCAGATTCTGGATGGCGCAGACATTGGAGAAGACGATGTCGTACTGGAAATTGGCCCTGGAATCGGGGTTATGACTAGCGCTATGGCAGAGCGCGCAAAAAAAGTCGTTGCGATCGAAATCGATACATCCCTGCTTCCCGTTCTGAGCGAAACCCTTGCGGAATACGATAATGTTGAAATTGTCAGCGGAGACGTTTTAAAGGTTGACTTGCAAAAAATTATCGATGAGAAATTGGATGGTCAGGCACCAAAGGTTGTTGCCAATTTACCTTATTATGTGACGACCCCGATTATTATGCGGTTCTTAGAAGAGCGTATCCCTGTGACGGATATTGTTGTGATGGTTCAAAAGGAAGTTGCCGATAGAATGGCTGCAAGCCCTGGGACCAAGATTTACGGCGCACTTTCAGTGGTGGTTCAGTATTATGCGCAGCCAAGTAAGATTGTGAAGGTTCCACCGTCAGTCTTTATGCCGCAGCCTAATGTGGAGTCCTCTGTGGTTCGTCTTGAGAAACGTCTTGAGCCACCCGTCGATTTAAAGGCACCAGAGCTCTTCTTCAAAACAGTACGCTCAGCCTTTATGAAACGCCGAAAGACACTTCTAAATGCGCTTTCCAGTGGTGAGCTCGCTGTTTCAAAGGATGAGACGAGAGATGTACTCACAGCGTGTGAAATTGATCCTAAACGCCGGGGTGAAACACTGGATATGGGCGAGTTTGCAAAACTAGCTAACGCTTTTTATGATCTTAAGCAGTCAAGATAAAACTTTAAAGGTCTATGTCCTATCATGTGATAGGACATAGACCTTATTTGATGTTAAGCTCATTTTTTATAGACAGTTTTTAGACGCAGGGGTCTAAAATCGGCCCTGCTCCTTGTACTGAATATAGGTATTGAGTGTGGGTAAAAAATTTAAAATATTGCCCCGGGTCAGTTCAATACGAAATGCCGGATCCATGTGCGCGTAGGGAATAGACTTGCGCGCCCCCTTTTGGCTGGCATGAACATGCTTTACCAGACTTTCATAGGGAAGCAAATAAAATTCATCGCAAAATTTAAAATGGACAATAATGAAGGCCAGTCCGTTTTGTTTAGAAATATCTTCCATAAACTCCAGCTGGTGTTCGTGGATATTTGAAAGGGGAAGACTTTTCAGGTTGGTTTCCTTAGCGTCAAAGGCAACACCAATGCCTTGAATAATTCCCATAAAATCCACTGTGGATTTTTTTTCAAAAAACGCTTTTGTAATGGTTCCCTGTCCATCTATGTCGATGACCTTAACAGGTGTTGCTATTTTATCAATTCGAGCCAGTGCTTGACTCCTATAATATTCGATTGTTGTGTGAATAAGGTCTTCCAGGTCACTACCACGAAGCCCTCTTGTACGCCATACAGTCACAAAATACACCTCTTTTTTTGATATATTTAATCATAACATGAAAGAATCATCTTGTGAAAATGTTGAAGACTTAATCACAAAATCTGTGGATAACTTGTGGATAGTGTTGATAACATGAACAATTAGATTCTGAATTGTTTGAATTTACCACTAAATTAAAGGTTTTTAGGACAGTTGAATCCGTATTATTTTTGATGGATAAGGAATGATTGTTCGATATTATGTTAAAAAAAGATTGTTTTCCACAAATCCACTGACTTAAATGTTGATAATCTATGAAACGATTGACTTATCAAGTGTGCCCTTGTGGATGAATGGTTATAAAGTCACTGTTTTTTTGAAAGTCGGGACA
This sequence comes from uncultured Acidaminobacter sp., assembly GCA_963676345.2. Taxonomy (GTDB): domain Bacteria; phylum Bacillota; class Clostridia; order Peptostreptococcales; family Acidaminobacteraceae. The sequence goes on along the minus strand of CAXXTS010000004.1, from coordinate 364,200 downwards.
ATTTTGTTTAGGTCTTGTTAAGTTGGGCATATATATTGTGGTGATAGAATCTTTGGAAACCGGGGAAGACGAATATAAATGTCGACCTCGTTTTTTTTGTGTATAAATGGGCAGGCTGCAGATGCTACTTGATTGGGTCTTATTCTAAAAGTTTTTTATCTATGCCTGTGACAAGTAAGTAGAGCACGCTTTGTAGACATCGTGACAATCACCGGTGGGGGCGCTGAGTTGGCTGGTCATTTGGGCTCTTAATGACGTTTACAGATTGTAGACTTTGTCAACAATCTGTGTATTTATCGGTTGTATGCTAGACAAACTTGAAAGTCTATATTAGTCTGATAATAAGAGTGAAATACAACAGAATATCCAAGGCGCAGATTTGTTCACAGAATCTTTACTATTTTTGTGTAGTTAATGAGTTGACAATTAACTGAAATCCGATTATTCTATAGAAAACCCCCTATGCAGGGGGTGGGAGGAAACAAATGAAGATTCATGTGACAGATCAGGCACTGCCTGAACTTCAAAACAAAGTTGACCTTACGGGATCAGATAACTTACACATTAGAATTTTTGTAAAAGCTTATGGTTGAGGCGGCCCTGTATTAGGTGTTACTCTGGATGAGAAACAGGACAGTGATTACCTCGAAGAACAAGAGGGTATAAAATTTGTTGTAGATACAGACCTCGTTGAAAGATACGGTGGTTTTGAAGTTGACTATTCGATGAGCTGGTTTGCCAAAGGTTTTTTAGTAAGACCAAGCTATGGCCCAGTTTCATCCTGTTAATGACATTTATTTAGGAGGAAATTTAGAATGAGCAAAAAAGTTGTAGTTTTTACATCAAATACTTGTGGTTACTGCCATATGGCTAAAGATTACCTGAATGAAATCAATGTTGATTTTGAAGAACGTAATGTATCAACGGATGCAGCGGCACGTAAAGAGCTTATGAGCAAAGGCTTCATGGGTGTTCCTGTAATTTATGTTGATGACGAAATCATCCAAGGTTTTGATAAAGCGCGTCTTGACGAGCTGCTTAAGTAAAACCGCTGTATTTCAATGCACAATATAAAACGAATGATCTAAGAGCTGTTTTTAACAGCTCTTTTGTGTTTTTTGAACATATCTATTATATTTATAGGGAATACATGTGAAGGATGAAACGTGGACAGAGGGACATAACATGGAGGCGCATATGACAGCGTGGAAACCAGATAAAAAACGACCCATACCTGTTTATAAGCAGATTATTGAACACATGAAAGACAAAATAGCTACGGGTCAGTGGCCTGTAGGAATGCGTTTGAAATCACAGCGTGAGTTGGCCAGACTCTATGAAGTCAACCGCAGTACAATTGTTGAAGCCATTGATTACCTGCACTCAGAAGGTCTTGTTGAAGGTCGAGGTCGGTTGGGGACGGTTGTAATCAATAACTCATGGTCTCTGATGGCATCAGACCCCCCACCCAACTGGGAAAAGTACATACAGAGCGGTCTGCACTGGTCAAATCAATCCACAATCCAAGCCATCAACAAACTCGAGTTTGATCCGGATATTATCCGACTCGGCACAGGGGAACTTTCAAGTGCTCTATACCCTCAGAAGGAAATGGCTGCCATATTTGAATCGGTTGGTCGATCTTTGACCCATTTGGGATATGAGTCTTCAAAGGGGTCTGAGGCCCTTCGACAGGCCTTGAGCGACTACTTAAGCACATTTGGAGTCAGTGCACCGCCGGAAAATATACTGGTCACTTCGGGCTCTTTACAAGCATTACAGCTTGTTTCCATCGGGATATTACACGGTGGTTCAACTGTCTATGTTGAAAAGCCCTCCTATTTGAAATCGCTCAATCTCTTTCAGTCTGTTGGAATGCACTTGAAGGGCATAGAAATGGATGGGCTGGGTCTTGACCTCGCAAATCTTAGGCGGCAGGCGAGTATAAAGAAGCGTTCCCTGCTTTATACCATTCCGACCTTTCAAAATCCTACTGGGGCATTGATGTCGCAAGAGCGGCGCAAAGAACTGCTAGACTACTGCAAGTCTGCTAGACTCCCCATTATTGAAGATGACGCCTACAGGGAGTTGTGGCTAGATGAAGCGCCACCGTTACCGATAAAGGCCCAGGATGACGCAGGCCAGGTACTTTACATGGGAACACTTTCGAAAGTATTGGCACCTGGACTTCGTATTGGTTGGCTGGTAGGACCTGAACCGGTTGTAGATAGGCTGGGTGATATTAAGATGCAAACAGACTATGGGGCTTCGTCCATTTCCCAGGCCATTGCCGCAAAATGGCTGACTAGCGGATATCACAAACCCTATGTTGAAGGACTGCGCGCTGCGCTGCGGGCCCGCAGGAAATCGGCGCTGAGCGCCTTAAATTCGCATATGTCAGATTTAGGCACATGGCAGATTCCACAGGGCGGCTTCTATATTTGGGTTAAGCTAGGCCGGACAGTTTCCATGAAGAAACTCTTCAAGTTGGCTGCTAGAGAACACATACTGATCAATCCAGGGGAAATCTATGATTTTGGAAACAACATGTATATTAGAATCTCCTATGCTTATGCAGATGTCCATGAACTTGAATACGGGATTAAAAAGCTTTCAGACATCATCCGTAAGATGGGTTGAGTTTTGGTTGGTAAAATTTATTGGGTTTTGGATGTTTTAAGAGGTCTTCATCTTCCGTATACTCATATCAAGAGGAAGAGAGAGGAGACATATTATGGTTCATTATGTTGCACAGGGCTTTATGCTGGGGTTAGCATATCTTGCGCCAATTGGCATGCAAAATTCATATGTAATCAATACGGCAGCTCAAAGTTCAAAGGGGCGTGCCTTTCAAGTTGCCATCATTACAGCGGTGTTTGATATTGCTCTTGCACTGAGTTGTTTCTACGGGGTAGGACTGCTTCTAGACACTTTTGAAATGCTTAAAATGATTGTCCTTGGTGTGGGCGCTATAGCGGTGATTGCCATAGGCATCTCTTTGATTCAATCGGTTCCTAAGGGGATTGAGTCTCAAAATGTTGAGAAACCACTTATGGAAATTATGTTGATGGTGTTTGCAGTCACGTGGCTGAACCCCCAGGCGATTATAGACGGATCGCTCCTGCTGGGTGGCTTTAAGGCCGGTTTAAATCCAGAGGGATCTCCATTTTTTATTCTGGGCGTGAGCTTGGCATCGGCATCTTGGTTCTTGGGACTTTCTATGCTGGTCAATGCATTTAGGAACAAAATTACAGCAAAAGCACTGCGCATCATCAATATTGTGTGCGGGGTCGTTATTGTATTCTTCGGTTTCAAACTGGGGTGGACATTTGTTACACAGTATATAGTGGTTTAGTTTACCCCTTACATGTTTAACTTATATAAAAGATAGACAGCAGGTCATTCATTGGGAATGGCCTGCTGTCTTTTTTGAAGTGATTATGATGTTTGTCGTACTTATGCGTTGAGTTCAGAAAGAAGCTTTTCAACGTCCATGCCGTGAACGGCAGCAGCTTGCTCTAGTGTTTCACTTTGTGCTGATGGGCAACCTAGGCAACCCATGCCATTTGAGATCAGTACATTTGCCGCTTCTGGTTTAGCTTTTAGGATCTCTGCGATGAGCATGTCTTTAGTAATCATGATATTTCCTCCTAGTAATTTTACATATTATACAGTGTAGCAGCCATATCATCCGCTGCAGTTTAGAAAGCATACTAATTTACTGTTTATTTCTTAAATATCATATGATATTGGAGCGCGTTTTTCAACTCAAATTGATATGAAAATGCTGGATTAAGCCCTTCTACAAATGCTTTTGAGAAAGCTTCACGGAAGGCGTAGTAATGTTTTACATCTGTTCCACCGGCATTCCAAAAGGCAGCGTGAACGCATCTGTCCTTTTGCCACTCGAGTCTTGAGTCTGAACTTTCTGTAATGGCATTGACCCGGTCACACGGCATGCCTTCAAGCAGGTAGTTATCTAGGCTCTTAAATATCTCTTCTGGCGATGCGGGGCTATTGTCCTTTGCAAGAGCCTGTCCATACTTGCTGCCTGTATGGGCATAGACAGTGGCGATTTTTTCGTAAACAGCATCAGTCTCTTGATTGATAAAATGAGCGATTACAGCGGATTGTCTTGTTTCAGCAACCTTAATCTGGTCTTGAAGCCAACCGTGAATGTTATCCTGATCGATTAGTGTTTCAAGGGGTTGGTTATTAAGGTATGGACCATACTGGTCTGCCATTTCTGCCATAATGCTATTTGCATTTTCTGAGTCCAGCGTTTGAATGACTTCTTTTTCAATTTCCTCTAACAGGTTGATTTTATTGTATAGCCAGTGATGGATGGGACCTAAAAAACGACTCATATTTCCTCCTTGGTGTGTGTGGATAAGTGCGTACAGTTCAGTAAGCATTTACTTTGGCACATGTACGATTATTTTAAACTTAAGTGATTACGCTTCATTGCGCTTTTCTTCATAAATTTTATGAATACCTGCCTTGAAGGCGTCCAGTCCTATACGGTCAATGAAATGCCCCAGTTTGTCACCCATATCTGCGTGTTGGCAGTAATAGTCATAAACGGCTTCAACCATATCGTAGGCTTCATCTTCTGTGAGCTTCTCGGCAATGCGATCAGCCAGACGAGGATGATAGCCTGCACTACCGCCAGCAACAACGATGTGTCCATGTTCATCAGCGAGAACGCCGATATCCTTTGCGTTGACGCTTGAGCAGGCATTAAGGCATCCTGCCACCCCAATTTTTGTTCTATTGGGTGCAGGTGCCCCGTAAAAGCGTTTTTCAAGGCGCATGCCCAGTGGAAGGGTGTTTTCCTTTGAACGTTTACAGAAAGCTGATGGACACATTTCAACATTCTTTATGGAATACGGCGAACGTACAGCCGGTTCCATGCCAAGATCTTCCCAAGCTTTTTCAACATCTTCTTCTCGAAGACCTAAAATTGCAATGCGCTGACCAGATGTAATTTTTAGAGTGCCTTGATATTTCTCAGCGACGCTTGCCAGAAGTGCCAGTTTGTCTGGGCGTATGAATCCTCCTGGGATTCTCGGTGTAATTCCATAGGTGCGTCTGTCGTTTTTTATTTTTTGAAGTACAGCATATTCGGGTTTTCCCATTTCATTTGCCTCCTTTGATGAGGTAACTTTGAGATTATTATAAGATGCATTGAGTGGATAATCGGTAACTGAAGTTACGAAAAACCACTTATAACTTAAAAATATCACAAAATAAGTAGAGTTTTGTTAAATCAAAAGATTTAAACACCGTTTTACCCATAGTTTTAAGTAAATATATCGAGTAATCTGAGTTTTTAACCTATGAGTTCATCTTCCAAAGCTTCCACATCTAGAATCTTAATAGTGCTCTTATCGAAATCAATCAAATGCTCCTCCTTCATCTTGATCAGCTCTCTAGACAATGAGGGGCGTTGGATGCTCATATGCTCAGCCATGGCTTTTCTGGACATGGCGGTTTGTATCATATTTGTACCTTGGAGCTGGTATTCCTTAAGCAGATAATTACATACCTTTTGTCGAATGGTATCCAGTGAGAGCACTTTGATTTTGCGGTTCATCATGGTCAGCTTGTTTGAAAGCAGTCTTAGAAAGTTGTCAAGCAAAATAGGATGGTGTGTGAGTCCGTGCATGATGGACTGCTTTTCAACAAAGAATACAGTGGATTTTTGCTTAGCCACTGCACTGATCGGATAGCGGTCTGCATCGCTAAATAAGATTGCCTCTCCAAAACACTGACCGGGCATGAGGGTTGTAAGAGTTGCGACTTTACCTGAAGGATAAATATTTTGAAGTTCAAGTTTACCAGAGGCCAGAATTCCAAGACTGGTACACTGGTCACCCTCAAGTGCCACAATGCTTTCTTTTGTATAGGTGACCGACTTAACTTGCAGGACTTTAAGCAGAGATTGGATTTGCGCTTCATTTAAATGCTTAAAAAGGATGCATTTTTCGAGAGATTTAGCATAAGTGTTCATTTATTGGCCTCCTAGACAAAAAAGGTGTACTATTTTTAAATATTTTGAAATTTGGTAACTCTTGTTACCGATTCTATACCCAAAGATTATTATAATGAACTCATAAAATCAATACAAAATTGATAGACATTTCGCAACCCTTTAGTTTTAAGGAGTTTAATATGATAAGAAAAATTGTTGAAATTGATCAGGCGCTCTGTAATGGCTGTGAACTCTGCGTGAATGCCTGCCATGAAAGTGCTATAGAGATGGTAGATGGCAAAGCAAAGCTGGTCAGCGACATCTACTGCGATGGCCTTGGAGACTGCCTGCCGGCATGTCCAACGGGAGCCATCAAAATAATTGAAAGAAAGGCTGGAGAATATTCTCAGGAAGCTGTTGACGCACGACTTGAGGCTCAGGAAAAGGCGATAGCAGCAGTAAGTGAATCAAATCCATTACCTGTTCATGACTGCGGTTGTGGTGGTGCCCATGACGCACTTATGAAACACATGAAGCCAAGTGGTGGGTGTCCAGGCTCAGCCGCCATGACACTGAAGACGGTTTCGCAGAACCCCCTTGAGAATAAAGCAAATACTGGTGATCAAGCTACCGAGACCCTTCAAGAAGATGATTTGAAAGAAGCCCTGCAGTCTAAATTGTCTTCATGGCCGGTTCAGCTGAACTTAGTAAATACAAATGCTGATTATTTACAAGGTGCTGATTTGTTAATTGCTGCAGATTGTACAGCCTTTGCCCACGGTAATTTCCACAATACCTTTATTAAAGGCCGTGTGGCGCTCATTGGGTGTCCAAAGCTGGATGATCATAATCATTACATTCATAAAATTGCAGCGATATTAAAGCAAAACAGTATTGCATCAATAACGGTAGTTCGCATGGAGGTACCTTGTTGTTCAGGCATAGTAAGTGCAGTAAAGCAGGCTATGCTAGATGCAGGCACGATTGTTAAGTATGACGAAGTAACGATAGGCCTAGATGGGCGTATTCAATAATGGGATTATTTAGTGTTATGAATAGACTTTTGGGAATACTAATACTGAGGCGTCAGCTTCTGTTAATAAATTAAAAACGCTTAATAATGACTTAGAAAAGTCAGTGACTACAAGTAAGAAGGGAGATCAAAATACTATGTCTATGTTCTGTTATCAATGTCAAGAAGCTGCAGGTGGCAAAGGCTGTACCAAGGTTGGTGTATGCGGGAAACCAAGTGATGTTGCCAATCTTCAAGATTTACTGCTATACCTTTTAAAGGGTGTATCGTATTTTAATCTGAAGGCACGTGAAGCGGGAATCAATACACCAGAAACAGATAAAATCATGTTTGATGGTCTATTCGCAACAATTACCAATGCAAACTTTGATAGAGCTGCATTTGTCAAGCGTATTGAAGCAACGATCGCGCATCGTGACGCACTTAAAGCGGCACTTGAAGCAAAGGGTCTTGATCTAGGGACACTGCATGACAGCGCAACTTGGACAGGGTCTGAGGCTGAATTTGATGCAAAGGCAGCAGTTGTAGGCGTCCTAGCGACAGAAAACGAAGATGTACGTTCACTTAGAGAACTGATTACTTACGGTCTAAAAGGGGTTGCTGCATATGGACAGCATGCTGCTAATCTTGGTAAGGAAGACGCAGACCTTTACAAGTTTGTTGAGGAAGCAATGGTTGCAACACTGAACAATGATATGAGTGCTGATGATCTGGTTGCTCTAACACTTAAAACAGGTGAAAATGGCGTTAAAGTGATGGCCATGCTAGATGAAGCAAATACATCTACATATGGTCACCCTGAAATCACAGAAGTAAATATCGGCGTTAGAAACAATCCTGCTATTCTAATTTCTGGACATGACCTGCACGACATGGAAGCACTTTTAGAGCAGACTGCGGGTACTGGGGTAGATGTGTACACACACAGTGAAATGCTACCTGCAAACTACTACCCTAAGTTTAAGAAGTATGACCACTTTGTAGGCAACTACGGAAATGCTTGGTGGAAGCAAAAAGAAGAGTTCGAGACATTCAATGGTCCAATTCTATTTACAACAAACTGTATTGTACCGCCTAAAGGTGAAGTAGCCAAGCGTATTTTCACAACAGGTTCTTCAGGATTCCCAGGTTGTACACACATTGAGCCAAATGCTGATGGCAAAAAAGATTTCTCACAAGTTATTGAAATGGCGAAAACTCTGCCAGCACCTACTGAGATTGAGAATGGTAAAATTGTTGGCGGTTTTGCACACAATCAGGTGCTTGCACTTGCAGACAAGGTTGTTGATGCGGTTAAGACAGGCGCAATTAAACAATTCTTTGTAATGGCAGGCTGTGACGGTCGTATGAAGAGCCGTGACTACTATACAGAGTTTGCTGAGAAACTTCCAAAGGATACAGTTATCCTAACAGCAGGTTGTGCGAAGTACCGTTATAACAAACTTGAGCTTGGAGATATCGGTGGTATTCCTAGAGTACTGGATGCAGGTCAGTGTAATGATTCATACTCACTTGCAGTGATCGCACTTAAACTTAAGGAAGTCTTTGAGCTGAATGACATCAATGAACTACCGATTTCATACAACATTGCATGGTACGAACAAAAGGCTGTAATCGTTCTTCTAGCCCTTCTCTTCCTAGGCGTAAAGAACATTCACCTTGGCCCAACACTGCCAGCCTTCCTATCTCCAAATGTTGCGAATGTATTGGTTGAAACATTTGGTATCGGCGGCATTGGTACAGTTGAAGACGACATTAAAATGTTCCTTGGCTAAGGATAGGCAGATATAAATAGCGGTGAAGGCGTGCTTCCCGTTAGAATAAAAACAAACGAAGTCTGTTAGAATATTAATAAACAAAATAGTGTATAAAAAACCACCAAAAGCCTGTTCAGTCTGATTTGACTGAGCAGGCTTTTTTGAAAATAAAAAGATATGCATGGATCAATAAAGTCCAGTTCGCTAGTGCTTGTACTCAACGGAACTGGACTTTATTGATGCATATTTGGTGTGGTGAGTATCGTAAGCGGCTACTAGCTTAGGCTGTCCTTTCAAAGTGCTGCATGTTTGTTGCTCATTCATAGGTAGGCACCTCATAAGGCGCGCTGTCAGCAAGTCTCTATTTTTCATATGCCCAAAAGTGTGAAGTCTAATTAGACGGGTATAGAAATAGCGATATGTGGAAAGACGTTTTAAAAAAGAGTTAATTTTGTATCAATTTTTCAAAGAACCCCTTGACAGGGGGGGTGTCCTCCGATAGAATGAGTTCAAAAGAACCCCCTCCTAGGGGGAGTGCGGATTATTTAATCTATCTTTTAACAAGTGGATAGATTCTATTGAATAGGGAGGTTTACTATGGGTCAAAAAGTTCTGATCGTAGGTGGCGTAGCTGGTGGAGCGAGTACAGCTGCAAGACTTCGACGTGTTGATGAGCAAGCAGAAATTATCATGTTTGAAAGAGGCGACTACATCTCTTTCGCAAACTGTGGTCTGCCCTACTACATTGGCGAGACAATTGAAGAACGTGAAGCGCTTTTAGTACAAACACCAGAAGGTATGGGCAAGCGCTTTAACATGGATATTCGCGTTAGAAACGAAGTGTTATCCATTGATAGAGATCATAAAAAAGTGCGTGTGATGAATCACAATACAGGCGAAGCATATGAAGAGTCATATGATGTACTTGTCCTTTCACCGGGATCAACACCACTGAGACCACCCATTCCTGGAATCGATGCACCAAATGTATTCAGTCTATGGAATATTCCAGATACAGATGTCATCAAAGGCTATGTTGACGAGAAAAAACCAGAGCACGCGGTTGTGATCGGTGGCGGTTTTATAGGTCTTGAAATGGCGGAGAACCTGCATGAACGTGGCGCAGATGTTGCAGTTGTAGAAATGGCTGATCAAGTTATGCAGCCAATTGATTTCGAAATGGCAAGCATTGCCCACCAGCACATGAAGCAGCAGGGTGTGGATTTGCATCTGGGTGACGGTGTGAAGTCTTTCCACTATGACAAAATGTCTGGAAAGACAACCGTTGAACTGCAAAGTGGTGAAAAGATTGAAACCGATCTGGTCATTTTGTCAATTGGTATCCGCTCAAACTCTCAGCTTGCAAAGGATGCTGGCCTGGAGGTCAATCAGCGTGGCGGTATTGTAGTAGATGACACATTAAAAACATCCGACAAGAGCATTTACGCACTGGGCGATGCCATTGAAGTTGTCGATTTCAACGACAAGTCCAAGACAATGGTACCACTGGCAGGTCCGGCAAATAAACAGGGTCGTATCGCAGCCAATAATATTGCAGGTATAGAAGATACGTATAAAGGGACACAAGGAACTTCAATCGCCAAGGTATTTGATCTTGCAGTGGCGAGTACAGGTCATAACGAAAAGACGCTAAAGCGTGCTGGCAAGGTTTACGGCAAAGACTATAAGACAATCATCATTAATGCAAAATCACATGCAGGCTACTACCCAGGCGCAATGCCAATGACACTCAAGCTTGTTTACGGACTTGATGGTAAAGTTATTGGTGCACAAGGTGTAGGCCATGATGGAGTTGATAAGCGTATTGACGTGATTGCCACAACCATTCGATTTGGTGGGTCAATTTATGATCTGAAAGAGCTTGAGCTTGCATATGCACCACCGTTTGGATCGGCAAAAGACCCTGTAAATATGCTCGGATTTGTTGCTGAAAACGTATTGTCAGGCAAAAGTGAACATGTACACTGGGACCAGCTGGAAGACTTCAAAAAAGAAGAAACCATCATTTTAGATGTACGTGAAGACATTGAAAGAGAACTCGGCTTTGTAGAAGGGTCTGTTCATATTCCGCTGGATGAACTGCGTGAACGCGCTTCGGAGCTGGATAAAAATAAAAACATTATCGTATACTGTGCAGTCGGCCTTAGAGGCTATGTCGGTGAAAGAATTCTGCGTCAGCTTGGCTTCAAAAAAGTATTTAACCTTTCAGGGGGCTATACAATGTACTCATGCATGTTCTGTCAAGACCCTGAGGACGCTTCTAAATGCGGCGGTATTTCTTGTTCAGGTGAACTGGACTATGCAGAAGACGGCACACTTGAACACATGCCTGAAGCAGTACACGAAACAGGTGAAGTGGTTAAGCTGAATGCGTGCGGTCTACAGTGTCCGGGTCCGATTATGCAGGTTTACAAGAAGATGGAAGACCTCAACATGGGCGATGTACTTGAAGTTCGTGCGACTGACCCTGGCTTTGCAAGTGACATTGGCGTATGGGCAAACAGAACGGGCAACACGCTGATGGAAGTCGGCAAAAACGATAAAAAAGAAGTGGTGGCACGCCTGATGAAGGGTCAAAAGGTAGTTGCAAAGGCACCTGGCCACGGCGCTGTTGCACCTGTCAAGGAAGACAAGACAATGGTTGTATTCAGTGGAGACCTAGATAAGGCAATCGCATCCCTCATTATTGCAAACGGGGCGGCGTCTATGGGCCGTAACGTCACCATGTTCTTCACATTCTGGGGACTAAATATACTCAGAAGACATGAACCTGTAAGTGTTAAGAAGGACTTTATGAGTAAGATGTTCTCTGGCATGATGCCAAGAGGTACTAAGAAGCTGGGTCTTTCAAAAATGAACATGATGGGTATGGGGCCTAAAATGATCCGTATGGTCATGAAAAAGCATAACGTGGACTCACTAGAGACACTGCTTCAAACGGCAATTGACAATGGCGTAAATATTGTTGCATGCAACATGTCAATGGATCTGATGGGTATTACAGAGTCAGAACTGATTGACGGTGTAAACTTGGGCGGTGTTGCAACCTATTTAGGTGCTGCTGAAGAATCAAATGTCAACTTGTTTATCTAGTTTCTGTTCAGTCTCAGAAGAATATATGATAAGATAGTTAGAGAAATTTCAAGGAGGCGAAGTATGGCAAAGCAAGACGCTAAGAAGAATATTATTAACAGACTGAAGACCATTAAGGGCCATATTGCTGGTGTTGAGAAAATGGTTGAAGAAGGAAAGTCTTGTGGCGATGTCCTTCTGCAAATCGCGGCTATCAAATCTTCTGTACACAAGGTTGGACTCCTCATTATGGAAGAGCATGCAATGGAATGTTTGCTGCTTGATGATGATGGAAAACCTGTTGATAAGGACGAAATGGAGCAAGTTATCAAAACACTTGTAAACTATTCAAAGTAAAGATAAACCATAATTTTACAAGCAAGACCCAGTAGAATAAAGCATTCTGCGGAAATTGGATATGATTTGGCCTAAAGCCGCTCTCTTTGAGAGTGGCTTTTTTTTTCGTGAAAGACAAAGAAATGCATTCCGACAAGAAGAGCGCCCATTTGGAGTATGGCTCGAAATGGGCGCTCTTCTTGTCGGAATATATGGCGCGTCTCGCGACATGGGCAACCGGAGGTTGCACTGGATTTCTTATAGTTTAAAAGAAATGTAGATTTGAAACATGGGCAACCGGAGGTTGCACTGGATTTCTTATAGTTCAAAAGAAATGTAGATTTAAAACATGGGCAACCGGAGGTTGCACTGTGTTTTTTTCATAAATATACCATTACAACCCTGAAACAAACACTTGAACATATATTCATAAAAAATACATTCAAATCTATTGCTAAGGAAGTGAGGGGTTGATAAAATAGGCATAATTATACTCAACTCAGCTATTGTTGTATTCAGCGCTGTTTGCTGTAGACACAGGGAGTGGGAACCTAACTGCTGGCAAGGTGCCAGTGCATACTATAGACCTCAGGGTCTAAAAATAGGAGACTGATATATGAAGAAAAAATGGATTAGCCCGTGGCTTTTGCCTGTTGGCATTGCCGTGGCATTTTTGTTATGGGGTTTTATTGTAGAGCCCTTGCCAGAAATACTGGAGGGTATTTCAAGAATTATCTTTGAACCCAGTACACTGATTACGGACTATATTGTTATTGGCGGACTGGGAGGCGCATTTGTAAATGCGGGAATACTCGGACTGATCCTTACCATTCTTACAGTGCATATTAAAGAAGAGGCGGATGGCGTAACTTTAGCAGCCTTGTTTCTCGTTATGGGATTCGCGCTATTTGGGAAGAACTTGTTCAATGTTTGGTTTATACTCATCGGGATTGTTTTACACAGCTGGATATTTAAAATACCCCTCAAGGCGGTTTGGACCGTTGGATTATTTGGTACAGCTATGGCACCCATGGTGAGTGATTTAATTTACTCTGCATCAACACCAGAGCCCTTTGGGTGGATTGCCGGCATATCGGCAGGTGTACTGACGGGCTTTATACTGCCCATAGTCAGTAGTTGGATCAAGCGTACTCACGACGGATATAACCTTTATAATGTCGGTTTCGCTGCGGGTATTATCGGGACAGTTTTCGTCTCAATATTTAAGTCTTACGGCTATCTGCCAGAGCCACGGCTCATTTGGAATACAGACCATCAGTTTGTGCTTTTCGCCTTTATGAACACACTTTTTGGCCTTATGATTATTGCGGGGCAGTACTGGAATCCCAAGGCCTTTAAGGGGTTTAAGCGGTTAGTTGCGACTTCGGGCAGAGCGCCGGTGGATTATTTAAAAGAGTACGGTTCAGGTGTCATTCTGATCAACATGGGTCTCAATGGCATGCTTGCGACAACATATCTTCTATTTGTGGGTGGTGATTTAAACGGCCCAACGCTGGGGGGCGTACTCACCATTGTTGGTTTTGGTGCGGCTGGAAAGCACTTTATGAACATTCTGCCCATATTTGCAGGTATATACATCGGGGCATTTACAAAGATATGGCATATTACCGATCCATCTATTCAGCTGGCTGCCCTATTTGGAACGGCACTCGCGCCGTTCGCTGGACGTTACGGATGGGGAGCAGGTATACTGGCTGCCTTCATTCACATGTCGGTGGTGCTCAATGTGGGCGGTTTGCATGGAGGCTTGAATCTCTATAACAATGGATTTTCAGCAGGTATTGTTGCAATGATTCTGCTGCCTGTTCTAAAATTCTTTGATGAACGCCAACGCTCAAAAACGGCACCATTTAAATTGAGTGAAGAATCATCCTAGAATACAATGTGAATAATGACTTAATAGACTAAACGTAAAACGAGCTGCACGATGTCCTGTGCAGCTCGTTTTATATTGCCTGTGCGAAATACCCATGTGGGGTTTACACTTCATAAAAATCTGGATGGGGGGCCTTGATAACAAACATCTCAAGCAGGTCAGTACCCGTATTGCGAACGTGCATTTTTAAGCCGTATGGGATGGTGAGAACTTGCCCTGCATGGTGGGTTTCGTCTACGCCGTCAAGTTCAAGGGAGAGTGTTCCCTGCAGAACAATCATGTAGACATTTGAGTTTGATTTATGAACGGGCAGACCTTCGCCTTGTGCAAACATGAAGTGGTTAATCATGATATCCGGATCACCAATCAGCTTCTCGATTGTTTTTGATGAGTAGGTTTGTATAAAGGGTGTTTTTTTCATTTTTATTACCTCCTAAAGAGAGGGTATCGTATAATAAAAGGGTATAGGTGTTACATATGTCACACTTTTATGATTATAAATTATCCACCTCTAAATTTTGAACACATTCGAACCAGTAAAGGAGGCAATATGGCTATCCTCAAAGAAAATAAGGGCATGCTGAGTACACTGACAAGTGGGCAGTGGGATACATTCATTCAGAAAAATCCCAACATAAAGACATGTACTAAGGGACAAGTTATTCACTTGGAGGGCGATCCCTGCACGATAGCAGAATATATTCTTGAAGGTCATCTGCATGTAAAAAGGTATGACCGAGAAGGGCGGACCCTCATGATTGAGCGCTTTGTAAGCGGAGATGTGATTGGGGCCAATTTGATTTTTTCATCGAAAAGCACTTATCCGATGTCGATTATAGCACAGACGGACTGCCGGTTGCTTCAGATAGATCCCCAAACACTCTTAGGCTGGTGTAAAGACAATACATTTTTCTTGTGCGCCCTTTTAAAAGAAATTTCAGATAAGGCAAATGTCCTTATAAGTGCGGTCAATAAAACCTCGACTGGAACCCTGCGTGAAAAGCTGCTGGCCTATTTTGAAGAAATACTGGAAGTTCAGGGGAATACAGATCGGGTCATAGAGCTGATGGTGACGAAGACGGAACTGGCAGAGCGTTTTGGCGTAGCACGGACATCCCT
The DNA here is from genome assembly GCA_963676345.2 of uncultured Acidaminobacter sp. Lineage (GTDB taxonomy): Bacteria > Bacillota > Clostridia > Peptostreptococcales > Acidaminobacteraceae. The sequence continues at coordinate 348,991 of CAXXTS010000004.1, read as the reverse complement.
TTCTAGAGAGCTTCACCGAATGGCCCAGGATGGCCTTCTGATACAGTTGGATTCCAAGCGGATCAAATTATATTAGAAAAGTTCGTTCAAAATACTTTACAGAATTACTCTAGTATGCTAATATAAATTTGTAATCGTTACAAATTTAAAACGAATTAAAATTTGTTGACTATCGAAGGAGGTCGTGAGTGTGGAAACAGTAGATAAAGTCTTGAAAGTTTTTGCTGAGGCTGAGGAACCGGTTCGTCCAGGTGAAGTTGCACTTCGTGCTGAGCTTGACAGAAAAGAAGTTGATAAAGCGATTAAGCAACTTAAAAAAGAAGAAAAAATTTACTCGCCTAAACGTTGTTTTTATGCAATAAGTGAGTAATTAGAACCATTTTTTTTTAGAATATACTACAATGTAATCCAAAACCTTGAAATTCAAAATGGTGAATATTAAAATGAAATCAGGGTAAAAGAGTTAGAGATAGTTAATGGTAATAACATTAAATGAGGAGGCCAAGAATATGAAGTATGTATGTGTTGCATGTCAATGGGAGTATGATCCAGCAGTAGGCGATCCAGATGGCGGAATCGCACCAGGAACAGCGTTTGAAGATATTCCAGAAGATTGGGTATGCCCAGTTTGCGGTGTTGGCAAAGACATGTTCGAGCCAGTAGAGTAATTCCATTGCTACATAAGTAAATTAATCTAGGAAGAACAATGTTAATGGGAGAACAACTGACAAAACCGTTGTTCTCCCAGGTTTTGAAATAGGAGATGAAGAAGATGAAAAAATACGAATGCGAACCATGCGGCTATATTTATGATCCAGCAGAAGGCGATCCAGATGGTGGTATTGCACCAGGAACAGCATTTGAAGACATTCCAGAAGATTGGGTATGCCCAGTTTGCGGTGTTGGCAAAGATATGTTCATTGTAGCCGAGTAATCTTTCGTAAAAATTCAAGAGAGAGGAAACGGTTGCTAATGACTATTCAAGTTGAAAATATCGGGGATTTTCTTAAGTCTAACAACATAAAACCATCTTATCAGAGAATTAAGATTTACGAATATCTAATGGGAACGACGGCACACCCCACTGTGGATACAATTTACAGAGCATTATTGCCAAGTATTCCAACCCTGTCGAAGACAACAGTGTATAACACACTGAATTTATTTGTTAAAAACAACATCGCGCTGCTGATTACCATTGAGGAAAATGAAACGCGATATGATGCAGATACGTCAGTACATGGACATTTTAAATGTGATATGTGCGGTCATGTTCTAGATTTCAGAACGGATGTAAGTGCCCTTCAAATTACACAGCTTGAGGGTTGTACCGTAACTGAACAGCATATTTATTTCAGAGGAACCTGTAGTGCGTGTTTAGAAAAAAACAGTTAATGTATATAAATACATAGAAGTTGAGGAGGAGTTATTATGCCAAAGAGATTAGAAATCTATAAATGTGAGCATTGTGGCAACGTCGTAGAAGTTTTCCATGGTGGCGCTTCTATTCCAGTTTGCTGCGGTCATGAGATGGTTCTGCTCGAAGAAAAGACTGCTGATCAATCAACAGAAAAGCACGTTCCAATGATCGAAGCAGTTGACGGCGGTTACAAGGTAACAGTGGGTTCTACACTCCATCCTATGACTGACGCACACTACATTGAGTGGATTGAACTCGTTGCTGGTGACGAAGTGCTTCGTAAGCACCTAAATCCAGGTGATGAGCCAGTAGCAGTATTTAAGACAGATGCCAAAGAAGTTGTGGCAAGAGAATACTGTAACCTCCATGGTCTATGGAAGAATGAAAAATAATAAGGCGGTTTAAATAAAGTCTTATACATGTTGACTTTGTCGACGACCCTAAGCCTGCTGGCGTAATACTGGCAGGCTTTATGAAGTTTGTAAATCATTTTTTGGATGTAATAAAAGGAGAGGTAAATATGATTAATCAAAGAGTAGCCGACGCAATTAATGCACAAATTAATGCAGAAATGTATTCAGCATACCTATATCTATCGATGTCAGCGTATTTTGAAGAAGAGAATCTGGCTGGCTTTGCAAATTGGATGCGTATTCAATTTGAAGAGGAGCAGTTTCATGCAATGAAGTTCTTCAACTACCTAAATGAGCGCGGTGGTCGCGTGGAGCTTGAAGCGATTGAAAAACCAAAAGCGTCATGGGAGAGCATCGTTGAAGTATTCGAAGAAACACTAGAGCATGAACGCCATGTAACGTCTTTAATCAACAATCTGATGGATATTGCTATTGAAGAGCGCGATCATGCGACATCGTCTTTCCTACAGTGGTACATTGATGAGCAGGTCGAAGAGGAAGCTGCAGCAGAAGGTATTCTAACACAGCTGAAGTTCATTGGTGGACAGGGCAATGCTGTACTTATGCTAGACCGCGAAATGGCAACAAGAACATTTACACCTCCAGCAGCAGAATAGGGCTTATTCATACGCCGCGTTGCAAGATTTGTATAAACATAAGAGCACACACTCAAAATATGATTTGAGTGTGTGCTTTTTGCATGTAAAATGACGAAATAGAAATGAAAACCTAGTCAAGTCTTATATGGGTAATTAGATAAAGTATTGAACCCAATAAGAGATTTTAATTAAGAATACACAGAAAACCAGAATATTGATAGAAAGAGTTTGTTTATATGGTAACATAGAGAAAGCAAGGTAATATTATTCAGAAAATTGCGTCTTTAAAGGCGTGCATGCTGCTGTATATGAATTAGTGGTTTAAGGTGGTGGTATGAAGGTATGGTGGGGGGATGGATATATGTCAACTTGGAAGAGACTGTTAGACAATTCTAGAAATCGCATGATGCTTGCCTTTCTATTTATGATTATTATGCCTATTGCAACCATCAGCAGCATGGTATTCACATCCACCCAGAATGAAATTGAGGAAAACTACCTGGCTTCTGCCCGTCGACAGGTCATGCAGGTAGATGATTATATTGCAGCCTATTTGAATGGACTCAGTCAGGACTGCGCATTTCTTGCACAGAATACCACAGTCAAGAAAATTGATCATACCTTGACCACCTATATGAACAAGCCGCTCGATGAAGAAGGTTTTATTCCAATGACTCCGGCTTCAAATGGAGGCATAGAAGCAGAAATTTACGCCCTCTTCAGGGACTATGCTCTATCTCATCCAGAAGTGGTCTGTGTGTATCTGGGTTCAGAAGGAGGCGGCTATGTTCAGTGGCCCCAGAGCAAGCTTGAAAGACAGTATGACCCTCGAATGAGACAGTGGTATCAGCATATCTTGTCTCAAAAGGATCAAGTGGTTGTGACCGATCCTTACTACGCGATTGCCACCGATGAATTGGCGGTAATCACAACTGGAAAGGTCATTGAAGATAGTAGCGGCAAGGTTATCGGTATTCAGGCAGTTGATGTTAGTCTGGATGGACTCACTGAAATGGTTAAGAAAAAACGCATTGGACACAGTGGATTTGTCATCCTAATTGATTCAGAAGGGACAATTTTAGCACACCCCCAAAACTCCGATCTCAATTTTCAATCCATAGAAGCGCTTGGATATGATAAAAGTGAAATTATGACACGCGCTGACACGGAGCGCTTTGAAATCCTTTTTCAAAATAAGCTTTATAGTGCCAATATTTACACCTCACATAATTTGGGGTGGAAATACCTAGCCATGATTGAGACAGAAGAAATTACACAGAGCGTAGACCGCGTCAGGGACATGATTATTATGCTTTCCAGCGGACTTAGTATCGTATTTATTGCCCTTGCCATAGTACTTTCAAATCGGTTTTCCATACCGCTTGTAAGTGCACTTCAGCAACTTAAGCGTATAGAATCCGGTGATTATTCAGGTGAAATGCCAATGGAACTGCTTTCCCGTGAGGATGATTTGGGTGTTTTCGTCAAAGCGGTCGACGCCATGCGTGGAGACATTTATGAACTGATGACAAAAGTTGAAGACACTGTCGATTCTGCAAGTGCGGATCCGCGGTTTTTAGCAGATATGAAAAAGCAAACGAAAAATGCCTCTATACAGGTTGCTTCTACGCTGGAACGCTTTGTAGAACTCGCAGAAAACGAAGCCCGTAACAAGGAGGCCATTGAGAAGAAGCTTGAAATTACAAAGGTTAGCTTGCAGCAGGCACAGAAAATTGCACAAATCTGGACTTGGGAGTGGGATGTTCAGGAAGGCCTATTTCTGATATCCGATGAAATGAAGCAGATTCTTGGACTTGCCCTTGAAAAAACACAGTATAGCCTTGATGAATTGATTCAGTGGGTATACCCAGAAGACCAGGCCTACTTCAAGCGCGCCTTAAACTATGCATGGAATGGAGAGTCTATTGGCATAGAGTTTCGGTTTTTAACATCGGATGAGACAACCATTTGGGTCTATCAAAACGGAAATGTGGTTTATGATGAGTCAGGCAAAATCATTGGTGTTCTCTTTATGAATCACGATATCACTGAGCGTAAAGAAACCCTTAAAAAGCTGAGACTTATGAATGAAAATCTGATTCAAATGGTTCGGGACGAAGTAGAAGAGAATCGAAAAAAAGATGCTGTAATCGTGTATCAGTCAAGACTTGCCAAAATGGGCCAGATGATTGGTCTCATTACCCATCAGTGGAAGCAACCACTTAATAATCTGGGACTGATTCTGGCCAACTTAAAAGACGCAAGCGAACACGATGAACTGACACTGATGGAAATTAACGAGTCGATGGCAGACTCTAAACGTATTATCAATCAAATGGCAAAAACCATTGATGATTTTCGTTATTTCTTTAATCCAAATCCTGAGTGGGAGCGGTTCTCGCCAAACGACACCATTGAGTTTGCCATTGAACTTATAGAAGAGACTGTCAAGCTTAATAATATTCGAATTGAAACCCACTTGGCGTCTACTGAACACATCTATGGCTACTCCAATGAGTTTACACAGGTACTTTTCAATATACTCGACAACGCTAAGGATGCCATTCTCAATAATGGCACACAGGCACGGCTGATTCGAATTGACGCCTATGACAAGGAGGATGCAGTGGTAGTAGATATTTTTAATAATGGAAGTCCTATTGCGGCGCCCGTCCTCGAAAAGCTGTTTGAGCCGTATTTCACGACAAAGAACAAGGAGAAAGGTACGGGGATTGGTCTGTATATGTCAAGAATGATTATTGAAAATCATATGGCTGGTCAGATTGTCTGTATAAATGTTAGTGAGGGTGTTTTGTTTAGAATAAAGATTCCGGTAAATGGGGGAGAGTTGGATGGATAAGCATGTTTTGCTTCAAAATCTAAAATTACTGTATGTTGAGGACGAAGATTTTACACGAAAGCAGTTGTCAAAACTCTTAAAGCGGCGTGTGGGCAAGCTTATGACAGCAGAAAATGGCAAAGAGGGAATAGCGCTTTATGAAAAACACCGGCCTGAAATCGTGATTGTGGATTTGATTATGCCGGTTATGGGTGGCCTTGAAATGATTCAGAAAATCAGAGAAATCGACCACACTTCCTTTATTATTGTGACCACAGCCATTGGTGACACAGAGTCTATACTGAGTACAGTGGATGAGGGGATTAGCAAATACTTGATAAAACCGCTTGATGCAGATCTGCTCTCGGAAGTTCTTGAAGAGATTGCAGTTATTCATGCAGAGCGTTCGGACATCCCCATTCGAGTTGATATGGAGCAGAAAAAAACATTTGAAAATACGATCAAGAAAGAGTTTTCTTTTCATATAAAAAAGGCTACTGGAAAAGGGCCCAAAGATGTTTCAGCATTTATTCATGGCCAGTATGTGGATATCAAAGCATATGAAGTGCTGACGGCGTTTGAAAAAAGTTTGATGGAAAACAAGGGCAATACAAAGTATGTTGAAATGAACCGTAAACTCTTTTACTCTATTCAGGCCGATAAAATTGAAGGGCTTGTGTCACAGGTCATTCAGCGCAAGGTGCACTTGAACCGAGTCACGACAGATGTTGTTCTCAATATGGACAATATTGAGCTTGTGATTAAGTAGCTTTACTTTATGTTTTAATTGATGTATCATTATGTATAACGGAAGTGTTGTTTGACATATAGGCGCCAGCTGAGGATGTCGAAGCTTCGTAAAATTAAAACTGAATCGCGAACTGCTTTCGCGACTGGTTACATGATTTTGAGAGAACAACTTATGTTTGCTTAAAATAAACCAGCCAAAAAGATTTATCTTTTTGTGCTGGTTTTTTTGTTTTTGTTTTTAATATTTTGGGGAAAGGAGGGGCCAACAGCAGGATATAAGGGGTGAATTCTAATTGTAGAAAGGGGTACTTCATGGGAAATAATTTGAAAAGAGCTGAACTGGCAAAGGAAATGCGTGTATTTGATTATTTTACACTTGGACTGGGGGCTATGCTTGGGGCGGCATGGTTTGTACTGATGGCAGGCAACATTCAAAAAGCTGGGCCGCTGGGTACTGCACTTGCCTTTCTGGCAGGGGGGATTTTTCTAATTCCAATCGGCCTGTGCTACTCAGAGTTGACAGCATCCCTTCCGGTTGCGGGTGGAGAGCTTGCATTTACTTACGCATCCTATGGCACGAAAATGTCGTATGCCACCGGATGGATGCTCATTCTTGCATACGCTATTCTCTGTCCGTGGGAGGTTGTTGCCATAGGAAGTCTGCTAGGGGTCGTTTTTCCGGCTTTTAACACCATGCCGATGTACACCGTTGTGGACTACGTCATCTATTTTCCACAGTTTGCGGTGGAAATGGTACTGGCCATTGCAATTGTTTATTACAATTATACGGGGATCAAAAAAGCTGCAAAGATTCAAACCATTCTTACAAAATTTATGCTGACATCCTTCATCATTTTTCTGACACTGGGCTTTATGTTTGGTAAGGTTGAAAACCTCTATCCACTGGTTGCAAAGGCATATGAAGTAGATGGTATTCTTAAGTTTGGCGGTGTTGCGGGCTTCTTCGCAGTGCTGGCAATTACGCCATTTTTCTACTGCGGGTTTGACACGATTCCACAGGCTGCCGAAGAAGGCAGTTTAGGCATTAGCTTAAAGGATTTGGGAAAAACACTAACGTATTCAATATTGGCCGGAACTGCATTTTATGTCATTCTAATCTTCTCAGTAAGCATGCTGATGCCATGGCCTGAAATGGTTAAGCTGGATTTGCCGATGGCTCAAATGTTTACAGTTTCTAAAGGATGGCGTATTGTCTCTCAAATCGTTATATGGGGTGCTATGGCAGGACTGCTAACAACACTCAACGCCTTTTTTGTAGCAGCAACACGTGTTGTTTTTGCACTGGGTAGAGCCAATTTAATGCCAAGTAAGTTTGGAGAAATCCATCCTAAATATCAGACGCCAACCTATGCCACGTATTTCGTGGGTGCTTTAACCATTTTAGGACCTTTTATTGGTAAACCGCTAATCGCACCATTCTTAAATATTGGTTCTCTAGCATTTATGCTGGTTTGGTGTGCTATTGCACTTTCTACATATAACCTGCGCGTTCAAGCGCCAGATTTTAAAAGACCATATACCATGCCAGGTGGAAAAAATATGGCACTTATCGCTTTCGGATGCGCATTGATTGTAACGGGAACCCTTGTAATTCCACAGAGTCCAGGTTCGCTTGTATCTTCTGAGTATATTATGTTTGGCGGTTGGATTGCCCTAGGTGTCTTTAACTGGATTATTACGTCGAGAAAACGCAACGAAATTTCAAATGAAGAGCGTTCGTACATGATTCTAGGTAAAGAAATCAAATTAGACTTAGACACAGCCAGACGAATAAATGGACAGGCTGAAAATGAAAGAAAGGGGCAGGCCAGCTAGATTGTTAGATGAAGGATCAAGTGGTTTTTGATTCATAAAATGCAGATTAGCCGTCTTCAGATAATCGAGTCTGAAGGGCGAGCATGTACAATAGTACAAAGCCCCGCACAATGTATGTGCGGGGCTTATTTTAAGCACTTTCGTACTTTATGTTTTCTGATTGAACCCCAAGGGACTCCAGCTTTTTGACAGCTGCACCAACCATCGGCGGTGGACCACACATATAGACCTTGTATTCAGACAAGTCAATGTCGTCCATATGGTCTGTCACAAAGCCTTTGCGTCCTTGCCAAGCATCATCAAAGGCAATTATTTTTCTGTATTCAAAGGCAGAACTGCCTGCCTCAAAAGCTTCAAAGTCATCAGTATAAAGGAGTTCATCTGCTTTGTTGGCACCATAAAGCAACTTGAATTCTTTAACAGAGCCTGGGTTGTCTATCAAGTCTTTTACAATAGGAACAAACGGGGTAATGCCGATTCCACCGCCTACAAGTAGAACTTTTTCAGCTGTCTTATCGACCACAATATCTCGGCCCATTGGACCTTCTAAAGTGACTGTATCCCCAACTTTGAAGTTTTCTGAAATGAGTCCAGTACCGTATCCCTTAGGAACACGCTTGATGGTGACACGGACACGGGTGCCGTCTTCGTTGAAGGATGAAATGGAGTAAGCGCGGAACATTTCTGGATCATTCTTGATTTTTACGAGAATGAACTGACCGGCTTTATAATTTACCCGTTCTGGCTCAGTGAACTTGAAAGTGTACTCTGTAACATCTTCTTTTAGGACTCTCACAGTTTCAACAAGCGCTTGAATACGCTGTCTATTTTCATAGCCTTCTATGCTCACGTTCTTTTTAAGGACATCTGCTGTTTTTTCGTTGGTGAGTGTCAGAATATGTGCAGGACAGTTTTCAACGCAGGTTGAACAACGAATACAGGCTTCATCATCAAATTGATTTTTATCCGTAAACTGGGTATACGGTGTGAGCTGCATAGGACAGACACGTGCACATTTACCGCAGCTATGGCACATTTCTGTACGAGAGGCTGTGACCTTCTCGTCAGTAAGGGTGGTTACACCTAGGTTTTTGCCTAGCCTATAGGATAGGCGCTGCATAAAGCCCATGGGACAGAAGTTACACCAAGTTCTAGGAGCGAAAAACAGAGCCAGTGTTCCGCCTAAAATCGTAACCATTAAATAACTGCCGACAAAAACCATGCCGATTTTATCAAAGAAGGATGCAGAACCGTAAATGCCTGCGACTTTAATGAATTTGGTAATCAACTTAGCAGAAAACCATCCGAAGAATACAATGCCCAGCCATTTATTTTTAAAGAATGCAGGTATGTGTGTGTTTCTGCTCCAGCGCAGGAAGACAGAATCAAATAAGCTACCGTGTGCGCAAATATTGCCACACCAGAATCGGCCTTTGAAAAAAGAATAGAGCAAGAGGCCAATGATAACCGGTATTACCAAAAGTCCTAGCTTTGGATACCAAAGCCCTCCCACCGCGACTGTGAGTGTAAAGATAAATCCGTACTTACGAATGAGCGTAAATGTACGATTGGTTTTAATGTGAAACGACGACATTCAGACCTCCTAATTGTGATATGTATTATCCCCACCCTAGGGGGTGCGTTAGAATCTATAATACACGAAGTGAATAGCAGAATCAAGAGAATTTTTATTAATCAGATAATTCAAAAATATACAATAATGTGTTTGAAGATAAACCCAGATGATATAAAATAGTATGTGAATAGTCTATGGGAAGACAAAAGAGGTGCTCGTGATGAAGAAATTGCTCGTTGTTGATGGAAAAGCGCTGTCGTATAAAGCTTTTTCCAGTGGAAAATACTCTGGAGCGGTGACAGTGACAGGGCATAAGGTGCCCATGCTTGCGCATTTTATTGCATACATACTGGAAGTCATGGGGAAGTATGAACCGTCAGGTCTTGTAATTGTTTTTGGACAACCTGCAGAAGTGGCTGCAGTGGAATCGGAGCCTTCATACAAGGTGCAGTTTGCCTTACTTAAAGTCCTCATGCAAAGCCTGGATATTGAAGCGGTGTTTACCGACAAACCTGTTCTTGGAATTATTCGTACAATTGCAGAAGCGGCTGATGAAAAGGATTACAGGGTTTATGTGTCTACTTCAGATGAAAAAGGGCTTCAACTGATCAATAAGAGAACCCACCTTGTGTTGTTTGGAAAGGGTCGAGATATCCATTATAATCCGAACAAGTTTTATCTTGAGTACGGTATAGAAGCAGCCTTTTACCCGGATTATTTCGCTTTGATAGGAAAGGGACATGAAGAAGTACCTGGCGTGCCGGGTATTGGTGAAAAAACAGCCATACGTGTACTTCAGGAGTATGGTTCAGTAAAGCATATTTTAGAGAACCTGAACGTGGTGACAGACCACCGATTAAGAGAACGCCTCGACTTGTATCAGGAAGAAATTGCCCAGGGATTTGCCAATGAAAAACTTAGCACGGAAGTGATGGAGGAAATACCTTTTGAAAACATGGCTTTTTCAGGTTTTGATTTGAGCGCCCACCATATATTTGAGCATTTTGGGCTGACCAGTTTATTTAATGCGGTTACAGAAGAAGCGTCAGACTTGCCGCTGTTTGAATTCATGGAGTAAATATATATTAAATTCAGTCAGGTTTTAAGGGGATAAAGCAGGCGTGCTGACCCTAGAAACCTGATTTTTAATTTCACCTAAATTGGTGATATATTTTGCCTGAACCCCTTCCAAATTTTGATAAAGTGGGGTAGTATAAATTAAGAGGTGATTATATGTTTAGTGAACTCGTTAGCATAGTGCTTGCAAGTATGGAAGGGTCTTTTTTACAAGTTACGGTATTTGTAGGAGCGGTCCTGATTTTATTTAACTTCATAAATTATAAAACAGAAGGGGCTTTCATCAGTGCCATAAAAAATGCCAAACGGATGCAGCCAGTCATTGGTGCATTTTTAGGACTGACGCCAGGCTGTGGCGGTGCAATTTTTGTTATGCCCCTCTTTATTAAAGGCAATGTAACTTTTGGTACAGTAATTGCCACTTTAATAGCGACCATGGGTGATTCGGCTTTTGTAGTAATATCGGTGATGCCCATGCAGTACTTGCTCATTTCTGTGGTTTCATTTTTGGTAGCAATTCTGACAGGGTACATTGTTGACTATTTCAAAATTGGAGACAAACTTCTTGAAAATTTGAAACTCAGTGGTTCGGGTGATTTAGAAGCCATACATGCCCATGCAGATCATGCGGTGATCGAAATGGCCAGTGGTAGCGCTCAAGCAAGCTCAGGTGCATATGCCCACGTTGGACATGATGAGGGTGATTTTGTAGACATGGCACTCCACCACAATGCAAAAGGTCATCAAAAGCCAGACACATTTGGGTTTAAATTTACCCACTCCTTTTTTAAAGTGTATTGGGCCTTTATTGTCATTGGACTTGTGCTGGGGGTCATGCTGCTTTTCCAGATAGACGTCAATACACTCATGCTTCCCAATATGGGGACATACATAGGTGTACTCGGAACACTCGTTTCCATTTTACTTATGGTTATGGGGAAGAAATTCCTTGCGGATGATACCCATGAAGAGGCTGAAATGAAACTGATGTCACTTAGAGAAACGCTGGTCCATGGTGCAGAAGAAACTGCTTTTGTAGGAACCTGGGTTTTTGTAGCTTATCTGGTGTATGAGGTTGGCATTTTTATGCTTGGTGGTGCAGACTATGCAACGGGTGAATTAATGATGCGAGAGCTGATGATGGCAGCAGGACTTTACGCGGTTCTTATTGGCGCACTTATTGGCCTTATACCAGGCTGTGGACCTCAAATCATATTTGTTGCACTCTTTGTTAAGGGATTGGTACCCTTTGCAGCGGTTCTGGCAAATGCAATATCGCAGGATGGCGATGCCCTGTTCCCACTGCTTGCAATCGACCGAAAGTCATCGCTATGGGCAACGGTCATTACAACCATACCAGCCCTTTTATTCGGGATTGTTATCTACTATTTAGAAGTCCAATTCGGATGGTTTGCCCTATAGGCATATGATTTTTTCCATATGTTTTGTTACGTAAAATTTAATCATTTTTTCACTAGAGTGGGTCCGTGCTGGACCCACTTTTGATATTATATAGGGGAGCGACTTAAGAGAATTGAGTCATGTGTGGAGAAGAGCATTTGAGGAGGATTTATATGGTGAACCAAGAGAGACTGGTTAAGAGATTTTTAAAGTATGTGCAAATCGATAGTGAAACGAGAAATGAAAAAGAATTTGCAGATATGCTTGTTGAAGAAATGGAGCAGATGGGTCTGGATATAAGACGAGATCATGCAGGCACGCCAGTTGGCTCCAATACAGATAATATTGTGGCCAGGTTAAAGGGAAATTCCAATCAACCAGGTATTTTTTTCAGTGCCCACATGGATACAGTAACGCCGGGTAATGGCATTAAGCCAATTGTGGAAAATGGCATCATCAAAACAGATGGCACAACCGTACTGGGCGGGGATGACAAAGCAGGTATTGCGGCAATTATGGAAGCTTTCCAAATGATTATCGATGAAAATATCCCACATGGTGATGTTGAAGCGGTTATAACTATTGCAGAAGAAGGCGGCCTAAACGGTTCAAAGAACCTCGACTACAGTTTGGTTGAGTCAAAGCGAGGTATCGTACTGGATTCTGGTGGCAAGCCGGGTGAAATCATTATTCAGGGACCAGCACAAGATAAAATTGATGTTACTATCAAAGGCAAGCCGGCACATGCTGGGGTTGCGCCACAGGAAGGCATCAGTGCAATTATGGTAGCCTCTGAAGCAATTAGTAAAATGAATCTACTGCGCATTGATGAAGAAACAACAGCTAATATTGGTGTGATTGAAGGTGGACAGGTAACCAACATCGTGTGTCCTGAAGTTAAAATTAAGGCAGAGGCGCGTTCGCTTTCTAACGACAAGCTAGATGCCCAATCAGCACATATGGCTAAATGTTTTGAAGATGCCGCTGAAAAATTTGGTGCAGAAGCGATTGTAAAAATTGAGCGTGCATATAGCGCCTTCAAAGTAGATGCATCAGACGAAATTGTTGAAATGCTGCGCAAGGCTTTTGCAGCAATCGGCGCTGAGGTTCACCTAAAGGCCTCAGGCGGTGGATCAGATACAAACATCTATAACGGCAATGGCATAAAAGCAGTGAATCTAGGTGTTGGTATGCAAAAGGTACATACACTAGATGAGTTTATTGAAATTGAAGACCTTGTAAAGAGTGCTCAAATGTGTGTGGAAATTATTAAGCACGCCTAAAGGCATACTTGTACTTACTCAATAAGTGACACATAAAATAAGCCCCATCCTATGCAAACATAGGATGGGGCTTTTCGCGTCTTGACAATTTTGAGCGTGCTTGATATGATAAAAAACACGCATAATTTATACTAATATACCTAATATTTAATTATATCATGAAATTATAGTTTTGTCAAGTTGTAAATTTGGATAATTTGAAAGGCGGGATGAAGGATGTTTCCATCAATTCAAAATCAAATGCTGGAGCACTTAAAAAAATCATGTATGGCGCTTAACGATGACCTTGCAGGAACGGGAATCGTACTTACCGAGAATGATGTTTCTGTAATAGTGCACTCACGTACAGAGGTGTTAAATCGTTACGGTAGAATTGGACTCAATACTGAAATTATTGAAACACTGATTGTACGCTTTAGCACATCCCCCTTTATTCAGCCCAGTGAATTTGTTGAAGTGGTTTCGGAGTTATATGAAATTTTTCAGTATATTAAGCATGAAACAGATGACATGATTTTTGATGAGGAAATTGTGGTGTTTATGGAGGAGGCCTTCAATGGTCCTGCTCAGGGCTCTCTTGCATATTTAGCCGAGAAAGAGGCAACTGATTTTATCAATGGCTACAGAGGCTTAGAGGACTAAAGGAGGTAGAAATGGGAACACTTTTTAATTCAACCACACCTGTCAAAACGCTGGAAGGGAAGATCATGGAAGGCTTAAAATCAGGGACACTTAGAGTTGAAGACGCAAATAGGCTGCATCATGAACTGCAGCAGTGCCTCCATAGACATCTGACGGATTATTCGGGTGAACAATCTGGCAGCTTATCAAAAGAGCGTGTTGATACAATCTTTAAGTCATTTATATACATTATAAATCTCTACATTGAGGTCCTTGAAGATATTGAGGCCCCACTGGATATAAAAGACTGTTCTATCAGGATGCTCTTTAAAGAGGCCTATTCAAACATTCAAATCTATATAAAGGAAACCTATCTGGTCTATCTTCAGGTAGAAAAAGTGCGGGTACCCGTGTACAACCACATTTACATGGACACCTTCAAAAAAGCCATTCCGGCTTTTTTTAAGGCTTATAACTTCAGTTATGACGCGACGAGTCTGGTGACAGATATTGACTACCCGCTGGCACAACCACTTCCAGAAACCATTCAGGGCGTGAAGTATATTCGAACCTATTTGGAGCGCTTTCTTATTGAAAATGAAATAGTCCGTTTCTTTAAAGAAACGGACATAAAAAGACTCTTAAAAAGATATGAAAGGGTTCACGGCATTCAGTTTGAAGAAATGCCAGTCAACATCTTTGAAATTATTATTGAAAATCACTTTTTTAAAAGTCTGCTGCAGCAAGACCTGCTGACATTGGGGCTTAACCATCCCGAACAGAGTTCTTTTTATGAACACATGCAAGGCCTGCCTGCACTGACAATTGAGAAGGTGCTCCAAGGTGCACTGGACGCTTACAGTAAAGCGTGTCCATTTTTTTCAGATGTACAAAAGCAGTATAGTCATTTGTACTTAAAGAGCCGCCTTAAAGCCTTCAGTGCAGCTATTGAACTGGGAAATACACAAGCCATCTGGCTATAATAAGAATTATCCCTTGTTTTCAAATTGAATGGGACTGATATTGGCTGCGACACAGTTTCGGCCCATATCCTTGGCTGTATAGAGCGCCTGATCTGCAAGCTGAACAATCCGCTCAAGCGATGTATTCGTGTCAGGGAATTCACTATAGATTCCCAGCGTAATGGAAATGATCGGACTGACCGTTGAATACTTATGTTCAATTTGAGCCAGTTGAACATTTTTGCGCATATCTTCTGCGACTTGAACGGCGCCGTCAAGGTCTGTTCCAGGTAAAATGGCAATAAATTCATCACCACCATAGCGGGCAACAAAATCCGTTTTGCGCTTCAAGCTGGTTTTGAGAATTTGTGCGATGGCGTGTAGACAAGTATCTCCAGCGGTATGACCATAGTTGTCATTGTATTCCTTGAATTTATCGATATCAATTAGGAGTAGTCCAAGAGGGTGATTATCTCGAATGGACCGGCTGATCTCTTTTTCAAGGGTGTCTGTAAAGTGGCGCCTGTTCGGAATTTGCGTTAGTGCGTCTATATAGGTCATTTCAATAAGTTGTTTGTTGAGATTGATGAGTTCGTCCTGTACGGTTTTTCTTCTTCGAATTTCTGCTTCAAGCATGTCTGATTCCTGCCCGTTTCGTATGGCAATTGCCGTATAGGAAGCCAGTGTCTTGAGCATATCGAGATGGTGCTTGGTATAGGCGTTACGGTTGTAAGACTGAGCCGTGATGGTACCGATGATTTTATTTTCTATAAAGAGAGGGACATAAAGTATAGACTGGGACATACGGCCCTTGCGATTGCTCATTGGATCTTCTTTATAACATATGTACTCAGCAAGATAATCATTGGTAAAAATTTCTTTACGGTTGCGAATACACCAAGCGCTCAAACTGTTCATATCATCAATGGATGTATTCTCGTGTTCAAATTGGCGTTCATCATTAATAAACATAGGGTATTTGATGGTCTTACTTTTTTCATCATATAGGCTGATTCCGAAAAATGAAGCGTCCATCAGTGTATTAACATTTTCATAAATGCGTTTGAAAATAAGGTTTAAATCCAGCGTGGATGTAATGTCTCTTCCAATTTTTGAAATGACTTCAATGTTGTCGTGTAGTTTTTGAAGCTCTTTGTTTTTAGATTGAAGCTCCACATTTTTAAGCTTGAAAATTTCCTTTTCGTGCTGTGTCTGCTCAATTCTAAATTGTGAGCGGATGTGATTGAGACGTTCGTCTAGGGTATCTTGTTGTATTTTGTGATCCATAGCATGATAGCGTTTATAAAAGAGGAGGGCGGTTTTGTAATCGTCCTTCTTCTCTGAGATTTTTGCAAGTAGAGATAATGCGTGGGCCTGGCTGGATTTGGCCCCCATTTGCTTGGCAATGTCCAGTATGTTGTCACAGCGTTTCTCGGCTTCATCAAATCGACTTTGGTCTATTAGGAGCTCCGCATAGGCGAGACCAGTTAACAAATAGGTATATTGATCGCCCGTTTCCAGCACTAGACGCTCAGCCTCAAGGTAGTGGTGCTCTGCTTTTTGAGTATCGCTTTGCATTTTTAAAATATCAGCAATCAGGCAGTGGGCATGGGCTTCTCCAAGTCTATCCATGTCGGTTTTGAAGACTTCTAGAGCGCTGAGTACCCGATGTATAGCGAGTTCAAGCCTGTTGTCTTTCATGGCCAGCTCACCTAAGTTGAGGTAGGCAATTCCTACGCCATTGGAGTCATTTGTTGACTCAGAAAGGCGCAGGGCTTTTGTATAGTATTCTGTCGCCTGGTCATGGGCGTTGAGTTTGTTGTAAATTTCTCCAATATTGTTGTAGGCAGCACTTTCGACACGTACATTGTAGGATTTTTTAGAAAGTTTTAAAGCGTCTCTGTAATACTCAAGGGCTTGGTCGAGATTGTCCAAATAGAGGTTGACGGTGCCAATGAGGTTAAAGGCCTCCGCTTGAAAGCTCAAATGATTTAGGGCGCGGGATTTGTCGAGAAGCGTATTTCCGCTGATGAGCGCCTCTTCGTAATGTCCAAGGTGCCAGGCATTACGTCCTTTAAGGTAGAGCGCGCGCAAAAAGACTTCAGACTCTTGGGTCTCATCTACTGATTGATAGATTTCTGAAGCAATACGATATGCATTTTGCGGATTCTTATATTGAATTTTATCAGCTTCTTCTAAACGCGCCATAAGCGTGTTCTGAAGAGGCTTTTCTCGATTTGAGTGTGCGCTCAATTTCATGAGATATCCTCCTCTGTAATATCTTTAATTTTATCACAATAATGAAAATTGCGCTAAAAGAGAAACGGCCCTTCAAAAGTGGGTATGAATATCCCCAAGGAGGGCACATTTATGAAAAGAATATATATTATGCGTCATGGTAAGGCTGAGTGGACTAGGGATGATATGGAAGACTTTGATCGACCGCTCAAACCACGAGGGCGAAAAGCCGCAGCGTTTATGGGAAGCCTTCTTGCGGTTCATCAAGAAATTCCAGAGCTTATTATATCTTCGACAGCGCGGCGGGCAAAAGAAACGACCGAGGCGCTGCTTGAAGCGGTTGAAAATCGAATTGATGTGACTTATGAAGATGGACTATATATGCCACAGATCAGTCATATGGTGAATTTGTTGCGTGGGCTGGACGCTTCTGTGGACTCAGTCATGCTGATAGGGCATAACCCTGCCTGTGAACAGCTGGTAGCACATTTAGTTTCTCAAGGTGACCTTCAAATGTACTTACCGACCTGCGGTCTTGTTTGCCTTGATGCAGATATTGATACATGGATGGATGTAGACAGCGAGAGTGCGCGTATGAAGTGGTTTTTAGTACCTAAATTGTTTATGAAAAAGCATACATAAGATAGATTGGTTTGTAAAATATATTGATTTTGAAATATATATGGTTGAAAAATTGCATTTTGCAAGTGTCTTTTTTTGAATGATTTTGTAGGGTGGGTTTGTAAATATTATCTGGAAGTGCATGAAAGTCATCTGATGATCAATTGGGTGGCTTTTTTTTGTGCCATTTAGAGGTTTATATAATAGAAATAAATTTTTAAAATGGAACTCAAGACGCTAGGTGGGAAGAAAAAATCATAGCGAGAAAAAAATTTCTTGTGAATATGAAAAAAAGTTCCCATGTGGAAAAAAAGTGCATAATTTTTCTCATGCATTATTCAATTTATTAAATTATCGAAAAACTCTCTGACGTTCTAACCATGCGGATGTGACAAGAATTTTAAATGTGTTCTAAAAAAATTGGCACTGGACTTGCGTAATATATGAGTGTCCGTCTTTAAGGGGTGGACTGGAAGCGCCATACATATTCATCTATTTCTATGGATGCTTTCATAACCTTAGCCCAAGCTAAGGGGTTGGCCATCATACACGAGTCTATTTTAAGGGGGATCTTAATGGCTCAAATAATTAATTTTCTTAACGGTATTATCTGGAGTAAGGCACTTGTATTTTTATGTTTAGGTGCTGGCGTTTATTTCTCAGTACTTATGAAGTTTCCACAAGTTCGTCTGGTTAAAGACATGGTTAGCCAGTTATTTAGCGGTGACGATTCTGATTCAGGCGTATCTTCCTTCCAGTCATTTGCAATGGCACTTGGTGGACGTGTTGGTACTGGTAACATTGCCGGTGTTGCATCTGCAATCGGCTTTGGTGGTCCTGGTGCAATCTTCTGGATGTGGGCGATCGCATTCCTAGGCGCTGGTTCAGCTTATGTAGAAGCTGCTCTTGCACAGGTTTATAAAGAAGAGATGGACGGACAGTATCGTGGTGGTCCTCAGTACTATATTGAAAAAGGTATTGGTAACAAGGTATTTGCAACGGTATTTGCGATTTCTGCAATCGTTGCAGTTGGTATCTTCCTACCGGGTATCCAAGCAAACTCTATCGCATCTGCAATGAACAATGCATTTGGTGTTCCTACAATGGTATCAGGCGTTGTCGTAGCAATAGCACTTGCTGGCGTTATCTTCGGTGGTGTTAAGCGTATTGGTAAAGTGGCTGAAATTCTTGTACCTTTCATGGCAATTGCATACATCATCATCGCAGTTGTAATCATTCTGATGAACCTAAGTGAAGTTCCAAGAGTATTTAGTCTGATTTTCACTAACGCATTCTCTACAAAAGCTGCATTTGGTGCAATCATCGGCCAGGCAATCATGTGGGGTGTAAAGCGTGGTATCTACTCAAACGAAGCTGGTCAGGGTACTGGCCCTATGGCTGCAGCGGCTGCGGAAGTTTCTCACCCTGCTAAGCAAGGTCTTGTACAAGCATTCTCAGTATACGTTGATACACTGTTCGTATGTTCTGCAACTGCATTCATGATTCTGATTACAGGCATGTACAACACATATGATGGCGCTGGTGGATATATCTTTGAAAACCCAGCTCTAAACGGCGCTGAGCCAGGTCCTGTGTTCACACAGTCTGCAGTTGATACACTGCTTCCTGGTCTAGGTAGTATGTTCGTTGCAGTAGCACTTCTGTTCTTCGCATTCACAACACTACTTGCTTACTACTACTATGCAGAGTCAAACGTTGCTTACCTAGCTAAGAAAATGAAGAACCACAAAGCGGTATTCAACGCAACACGTATTGGTATGCTAATCATGGTTGTTGTAGGTTCTATCAACTCAGCAGGTACTGTATGGGCACTTGGTGATGTAGGTGTTGGTGTTATGGCATGGTTGAACATCGTGGCAATCATTATTCTTACAAAGACTGGTGTTGCTACACTTAAAGATTACGAAGAGCAAAAAGCTGCTGGTAAAGACCCAGTATTTGACCCTCGTAAACTTGGTATCAAGAACGCTGACCTTTGGGTTAAAAAGCTAGAAAAGAAAAATTCTAAAGTAGGCTAAGTCGATTTCGACTTAAAATATAAAAGGGCGTCTCGAAGAACACTTCGGGGCGCTTTTTTACGCGAAAGACAAAGCAATGCACGTATAAACAGAGAAGAATACCGTTGTGCTCGCACAAAACGGTATTCTTCTCTGTTTATACGTATATGGCGCGTCCCGCGACATGAGCAACTGGAAGTTGCTCTGTGCATTGCTAAGGTTAAAGTCAAACATGGCGCGTCACGCGACATGAGTAGCCGGAGGTTGCTCTGTGCATTGCTTTGGTTAATTACTACCAGTAGTGCAATAGAGTTGAATGCATTCAAATGTTTATGAAAGGAGGAATCATAATGTCAAAAGCAAGTGCGCCATACTATAAAAAGAAGGGCTTAAATACATACCACTGGGAAAAGGGTTGTTCTAGAAATAGGGACCCTAATGATAATTATTTAGTATAAAAAAAAGCCACTGCAGAATGTTTTCCTGCGGTGGCTTTTTAATGCTTTACGGTGAAATATCTTATTCGCCGAAGTATCTGTTTAGAAGACCTTCAAACGCGCAGCCGTGACGTGCTTCGTCTTTACACATTTCGTGAACTGTATCATGGATTGCATCCAGACCAAGCTCTTTAGCACGCTTAGCAAGAGCAAGCTTGCCCTCTGTAGCGCCTTGCTCTGCATCTGCACGAAGTTCAAGGTTCTTCTTAGTTGATTCAAATACAACTTCACCAAGTAGTTCAGCAAATTTAGCAGCATGCTCAGCTTCTTCAAAAGCAATACGCTTGTAAGCTTCAGCAACTTCTGGGAAACCTTCGCGGTCAGCTTGACGGCTCATTGCCAGGTACATACCAACTTCAGTACACTCGCCCATGTAGTTTTGACGTAGCCCTTCAACGATTTCTTCATCAACGCCTTTAGCAACACCGATAAAGTGCTGGTCAGCCCATACGCGCTTACCGCCAGTAAGTTCCTTGAATTTTTCAGCAGGTACGTTACATTGTGGACATTTTTCTGGTGCTGCGTCGCCTTCGTGTGTATAACCGCATACTGTACAGACAAATTTCTTCATTTTAAACCTCCGAGTATTTAGTATAATCCTATGTAGTGTTTGAAACACAAGTTTCAATTACGATCATTTTGTGTAAAGAGTACAAACGTGTAATCATTACAATATATAGTTTACTAGACGATCCTTTCATTGTCAACTGTTTTAGTGTAAAAAAACCACTGATAATTATTATCAGTGGTTTTGGATTATAAATCTTCTTCCCAAAGCAGTTTTGCCATTGGAAATGGTTCAATGGCTCTTGAAATAATACCCTGTACATAAGCGATAAGGACACCGTAATTTACAATGGGTACGCCAAACTGCTTGGCTTGACCGATTCGGTAATTCATAGCGGTTTTATTGAGCATGCAGGCGCCGCAGTGTACAATCAGGCTATAGTGGTCAATGTCTTCAGTAAACTGTGTGCCTGAAGTGAATTCAAAGTCTATCTGCTTGCCTGTCATTTGACGGATCCAGCGTGGAATTTTAACACGACCAATATCATCGGCCTGACGGTGGTGGGTACAGCCCTCAGAAATTAAGACCTTATCACCATCTTGCAGGTTTTCAATGGCTTTTGCCCCACGAATGAGCTCATTTAAGTCACCCTTGTGGCGTGCAAATAGAATAGAGAAAGAAGTAAGTGGAATATCTTTTGGTGTATCTGCAGACACTTTAAGAAAGGCCTGTGAATCCGTAACGACAAGGCGCGGCTTTGTGCCCAGCTTTTCAAGGGTTTCTTTAAGCTCGTATTCTTTAGTCACAACTGCAATGGCATCACTTTCGAGAATATCGCGAATGGTCTGCTGCTGCGGTAAAATCAGACGGCCTTTTGGGGCAGCTTTGTCAATGGGTGTGACGAGGACCACAAAGTCGCCGGGCTGAATGAGGTCACCAATGATCCTGAATTTGTCTTCATCTTCAGGAAGACTTGAAGCAATGGCTTTTTTAAGGGAGCTAATGCCCTTGCCAGTAGCGGCGGAAACAGGAATAATTGGAACTTGGTAGGTTTCCTTGATGTCTTCAATGGCTTCAGCTGAAGTTTCGAAGCTATCTTGCTTGTTTAGGACAAGAATTTGTGGAATGTTTTTTTCACGAATCAAATCGAGGATAAACTGATCATCTTCTGTAATGCCCTGTCCGGCATCGATAACAACCAGTGCTACATCTGTTTTGGAGAGGACTTCAATTGTTTTTTTCTTACGGAGTTCCCCAAGCTCTCCGAAGTCATCTAGACCAGCAGTGTCAATAATGACCGTTGGGCCAATAGGGAGTATTTCCATCGATTTATAAACAGGGTCCGTTGTTGTTCCCTTCACATCAGATACAATTGCAATTTCCTGATCTGTGATGGCATTGATCACACTGGACTTACCAGCATTTCTTTTTCCGAAGAGGGCAATGTGGACACGATTGCCTCTCGGTGTCGCATTTAAGCTCATATATTGCTCCTTTAAAAACACTAGAGTGTGGTTATATATATCTGATTATAAACCAGGAATGCCCGGATTGGTAATCTGATATGGATTTAGAATTTTATCGAGGTTTTCTGCATCGAGCAAACCGGATTCAAGGACCAAGTCTCGAATGGATTTCGACTGCTTAAGGGCAGTTTTTGCAAGCTCAGCTGCGCGGTCATAGCCAATATGGTGTACAAGGGCTGTCACCAGTGCCGTTGAGACTTCAAGATGGTGGCCTGCGCGCTCGGAATCAACTTCTATACCTTCTATACACTTGACTCTGAACTGCTCAACCCCATTTTTAAGGATTGCAAGAGACTCTAGTAAACTCTCTGCAATAAGCGGTACAAAAGCATTAAGTTCCAGCTGGCCGTTCATGGCAGCCTGCGTAATGGCAAAATCATTGGCCATAACCCGCATGGAAACCTGTCCCATCATTTCTGCCATGACTGGATTGACTTTGCCCGGCATAATGGTCGAACCAGCTTGTACAGCTGGAAGCTTCAGTTCACCCAGTCCGCCTTTGGGGCCTGAGCCAAGGAGTCGTAAATCATTTGATATCTTCATTAAGTTGACAGCGGCGCTCTTCAAAAGACCGCTTACTTCAACAAAAACGTCCATGTTTTGCGTGGTGTCTATTGGAAATTCACTGCGGGCAAGACCAAGTCCAGTCATACTTTGGAGCAGGTCTGTCATTAAGTAGATGTACTTATGTGTCGCGTTCATGCCCGTACCAATGGCTGTGCCGCCAATATTAATTTGTCTCAGGCGTTCTTCTACCTTGTAAATGCGCCAGCGGTCTCTGGCAATGGCTTTGGCCCAAGCGCCAAACTCCTGTCCCACCATCATGGGAAGAGCGTCCATCATCTGGGTGCGTCCCAGTTTAAGAATATCTGCAAATTCATTTTCTTTAACTTGAAGGGCCTCCTGCAACTCTGCAAAAGCATCGGCAGTGGTCCTCAGTTCTCGAATGGCAGCTATGCGAAGAGCAGTCGGATAGACATCGTTGGTAGACTGCGACATATTGACGTGATTAAGTGGGTGGAGAATATGGTAGGCTCCTTTTTCTTCACCGAGGATTTCCAGTGCGCGGTTGGCAACCACTTCATTTACATTCATATTGGTTGACGTGCCGGCGCCCCCTTGCAGTGGGTCAACCTTAAACTGGTCAGATAAATCCCCTGCGAGAATTTCATCGCATGCAGAAATAATGGCTTCAGCCAGCGGTTTTTCCAGCTGCTTTAAGTGCATATTTGCCCTTGCAGCCGCCTTTTTAATGAGGACCATTGCGTGAATGAGCTTCATATTGACGGTTCGACCAGTTATATTAAAGTTTTCAATTGCCCGAAGTGTGTTTATGCCATAATATGCGGATTTCGGAAGGCGTTTTTCACCGAGCATGTCGGATTCAATTCTATAAGGACTCATTTTTTCACCTCTGTATGGGTTTGGAGTATATGTTTTGCATGATAATAATATATCAAACAATGGACTAAAAAGCAGTAACCTAAATTACTAAAAGGACAAACTTAAAGAAGTTTTTTGACTTGTGTATTGAGAAGTAAAGCACTAAAAGGTACACTGTTTTTATATAGATAGCAAAACCGTGTTGTAAGGCACATATTATAAAAGATGAATGAAGTGAAGGTGCTAAGGAGGCATAATGATAACCCATATTCTATTTGATTTTGATGGAACCTTGATGGATACCAATGAATTGATTGTTGAGTCTTTAAGAGAGAGTGCTAGACGCTTTAGAGGCAGTGATATTGGCGATGAAGAGCTTCAGCGCATTCTGGGCAAACCCCTCATGGTCCAAATGAAAGAGCTTGATGAAGAACACGCTGAAGAAATGGATGCCTTTTATAGAACCTATTACCGTGCTAGACGTGATACCTACACTAAAGAATTTGATGGCATTCGAGAAATGCTCGATAGCCTGCTTGAAATGGGTATGAAAATGGGTATTGTTTCAAACAAGGGCACACCGGGTATTGAGCACGGGCTGACGGCTTTTGATATGCATAAGTATTTTGGTTCAACGGTATCGGCAGACGATGTCATCAAACGCAAGCCTGACCCCGAGGGGATATTCAAAGCTCTTGAAGAACTGGACGGCAAGCCTGAACAGACCCTTTTTATCGGGGATAGCGGGCATGATATTGAAAGTGGTAACCGTGCTGGGGCACGTACCATTCTTGTAGGCTGGACCATTCTCGATAGAAAGAGACTGATGGATAATGCACCGGATCATGTGGTGGAGACACCTGGTGAAATTGTAGAGATTGTTAAGTCGTTAATGTAGCAAGATGTAATGATGGAGGGATGAAGCATGTCAAGCAAAGTGTATATGATTGACTTGAGCGCTAGAAGTCATAAGGAAAACAAAATGGTCAAGCTGCAAAAGCTTTTCGATGCAGTTAATATGGGTGGATGTATTAAGCAGAAGGATTTGACAGCGGTCAAAATCCACTTTGGCGAAGTGGGCTCAGATGCATTTATTCAACCCATACTCGTTAAGCCCGTTGTAGATAAAATCAAAGAATCGGGTGGAAATCCCTTTGTGACAGATACCAATACACTCTATGCTGGCATGCGTCACAATGCCGTAGACCATCTGAACACGGCAGCGGCCCATGGGTTTGTGCCCAGTGTAGTGGGTGCGCCTGTCATTATTGCAGACGGACTGCGGGGAGACAATTACAACGATGTTGAAATTAACAAGAAGCATTTTAAAGAAGTAAAAATCGCTGGGGATATTGAACGTGCGAATAGCATGATTGTAATGAGTCATTTTAAAGGCCATGAACTGGCAGGCTTTGGTGGTGCCGTAAAGAATTTGGCCATGGGGTGTGCGCCCTCGCTTGGAAAGAAGGACCAGCACTCCACGCGTCCATTTGTCATGGCTAAAAAATGTGTGGCTTGCGGCAGGTGCCTTGAAATTTGCCCTGTACAGGCGATTACATATAAAGAAGAAAAAGCATATATTGACCAAGAGGTCTGTATCGGGTGTGGAGACTGTGTTGCAGTTTGTCCTGTGAAGGCTGTTGCACTGGACTGGCGCACAGAAATTGTAGACTTTATGGAACGCATGACAGAGTATGCGTTTGGCGCTGTTAAAAACAAGCAGGGCAGAGTAGCCTATATTAATTTTCTAATGCGGATTTCTCCTGATTGTGACTGCTGTGCGTGTCGGATGCCCCCCTTGTACAAGACATTGGGATTTTGGCTTCAGATGACCCGGTTGCCATAGACCAGGCCTGTCTTGACCTGGTCAATGCTCAAAAGCCACTTCCAGGCACACGCCTAACCAAAGAGCATGGTACAGACCATGCTTATGGTGATGTTTTCAAATCTATTCATCCGCATACACAGGGACATATTCAGCTGGATTATGGTGAAGCAATTGGACTGGGTTCAAAAGACTATGAGCTAATCAGATTATAACAGGGCATACTCAGACAGGGTGAATGCATCCGTATTTTCTGGGGAGGTATACTTATGAAGGCAGTCGTTACAGTAGACAAAAGGGTTCTGAAATATATGCACAAACATCAGACGGACACCCTGACCCTAACCCTTGAAAAGGGACAGGGCTGATGTGGTGGTGTGGGGCTTCCTCATATTGCCTTAAAGGCACCGGCGGTGCCTGAAAGTTGTGATCGGTACACACTGGATGAAATAGTGGTCTATATTGATAAACGTATTGAAACACTAGAGGGGAAAATTCATTTTGCACTGGATAAAATTCTCATGTTTGAAAAGATTGTCCCCAAGGGCTTAAAGCTGGATTTAACACGCAAATAAGCGCCGCATAAAATCTTTTGAAGCCTGCATGGAATGAATAGAAAAACTCAATAGTTAAATTGTTGACAATCATTTTCAACCGCTATAGAATACCCATGAATGCATATTCAAGTGTTTTCCTGCACTGGGTGCAGGCGTTGAGAATATTTTGGAGGCAATTATGGCAAAGATTGAAAACGCATTGGTAGAAGAAAAACTAGAACGTGTACGTCCGATGCTTCAGCGTGATGGCGGCGATGTTAAGCTGGTAGAAGTGACTTCAGAAGGCGTGGTTAAAGTTGCGCTTCAAGGTGCTTGCAGCGGATGTCCTGGTGCGACGATGACACTCAAGCATCTGATTGAACAATACTTAAAGCAAGAAATTCCTGAAGTGAAGGAAGTAGTCGGTGTCTAGTAACATGTGCGACTAGATTATAGTGATATGTAAAAGCCTCTAGATTTGAATCATCAAATCTGGAGGCTTTCTTTATGGTACTGACCAGTAATTGTACAGTTGAATTTGCTTGAAATGGACGCGTGGGGGTAATGAATAAACAAGAGAGGAGGCAGTATTATGAAAAAAATACTTGTTCCCGTAGATGGTATGGAAACCTGTCCAAAGACTTTTGAAACGGCTATGAGCTTGGCAGATAATTTTGGAGCTGAGCTGGTCGTGCTCTATGTGACACCTATTGTTGATCCATTGACACATCCGGGATATATGGCCATGGAAACGCATAGTGACAGGCACCTTGAAGACATTGCAAAAGATATTGCTCAAGCAGCATATAACAAGCTGTCTGGTGGAGGTAGGAAGGTGTCATCTATTATTGAAAGAGGCGACCCGGCATCGGCTATTATTGATGTGGCAAGCCGTGAAGGCTGTGACATGATTGTTATGTGTACCCACGGCATGGGTACTTTGAAGCGTTTCTTCCTTGGGAGTGTAACCAACAAGGTTGTGCATCATGCTGAAATTCCAGTTTTTGTAGTGCGTTAAATTTCGAGTAAGAAAAATTTAAAAGGCAAGCTGTCCGGGTCAGGGACAGCTTGCCTTTTTAAATTTGGTCGGAATAGGTCTTGGTCGGTGAGCTGCTTTTCTATCTGAGGTGCAGCGCCTCAGCTTCCTTTGTTAATGCATTTCTAAAATCAGGATGGGCAATGTCGATGAGGCGTTTGACGCGTTCTTGGACGCTTTGTCCGCGCAGCCATGCAACGCCGTACTCAGTGACAACGTAGTCGACATCATTGCGTGAAAGAGAGACAATCGCGCCAGGCTTTAGAGTGGGTACGATTTTAGACGCAGGTGCTTTATTGCCCGCCTCATCACGCACCATTGCAGTTGAATAAAGTGCAATGATGGATTTGCCCTCTGGACAAATTTGCGCGCCAATTGCTGTATCTGCCTGTCCGCCTGTTCCTGAAAACTGTCTGGAACCAATGGACTCTGAGCAGCACTGTCCAGTTAGGTCTACCTCAATGGTCGTGTTGATAGAGACCATCTTGTGATTTTGGCCGACGACATAGGGATTGTTTGTCCAGTTGCCCTGCTTGAAGAGAATGGTCGGATTGTCGTCCAGAAACTGATAGAGCTTTTCTGAACCCAGAGCAAAGGTACAAATGGACTTGCCCTTATCCAGGGTCTTATGGGTATTGGTTACGGCACCGCATTCAATCAAATCCATCATACCGTCCGTGAACATTTCCGTATGGATTCCAAGATTTTTCTTAGATTTGAGGGCAGCGGCAACTGCATTTGGAATACCACCGATGCCCAGCTGTATGGTGGAGCCATCTTCAATGAGGTCCGCAATATAGGCACCAATTTTTTTATCCTTTTCACTAAAGGGCACTTGAGGCAGTGCAGGAACGGGACGCTCTGACTCTACAAGTGCAGCCACTTGTGAAATGTGTATCTGGTTGTCGCCAAAGGTGCGTGGATAGTTAACGTTGACTTCCACGATAATGACCACATCACCCGATTCAATCAACTGCATTTCATAAGTGTTGCCAATGGAAAGGCTGAGGTAGCCATGCGCATCCATTTTTGAACACGTTGTAAGCAGAACGGGTCTTCTGTCACCTACTGCGTGAAGCCGTTTGTCGAGTGCGCGGTGTAAGTGCTGGGGCTGAAAGGACAGATGTCCTTTTGCGTGGTGCTTGCGCAGGTGGGGCGTGTAGAACCAGCTGTTGACGTGAATGGTCTCCTTATATGCTGGGTCCTCGACAAAAGGGTAATGTCCCATTGGCAGGGTGTTTGAAAGCGTACAGTCACGCACCCCTTTGTCTTTTAAGGTATGGAGCTGGTTTAAAATATCTACAGGTTCACTGCCGCCTAGGCGCAGACGAGGAAGTCGCCTGTCTGAATCAGATCAAGCGCTTCAGAAATGCTCTTCTTCTTTTTTTCATACAAATGTGTGTAGGTCATGGGATTGCCTCCTTTCTCATCTATATTTATGCCTTGCCCCATCTGACGATAGAACAAGCAAATGCATATCCAGTACCTGCGCCGAGGAGGGCGCAGAGGTCCCCGTCCTTAATTCGGCCTTCGTTTAAGCCGTGTTGAATGGAAAGAAACTGGTCGATGTGACCGCAGTGGCCATCATTTTTTAAATAGACAGACTGGTCTTTTGTGAGACCAAGTGTGTTGATAATTGCATCGTGAGCCTTTGGATTGATATGGGTAATGCCGATGAAGTCCAAATCCTGTCGGTTTATGCTGGATTTCTCCAAGGCTTTGTCTACGGCACCGACGAAGTTTGGAAGTGAACGCTCTGCCAGTCGTTTTTTCATGCCTTCTGGATCAGGCAAGTGAATGAGTCGCGCTTCACGAAGTTTTTCAGGATCAGAAGCAATGGCATCTGTTATAGGATGGAGTGTACCACCCCATTTACCAATGACATCGTCACAGAATACATGGTCGGTGATGATGCCAGTTTCGAGAATCACATTTTTATCATGGCCTCTCTTTAAAAGAACAGCAAAGCCTGCTGGGGACATATCAAACATAAAAGATTGATTTTTATCCGTGTAGTCTATGAGGTAGGCGTTGGTGTTCCCCCCTGTAAGCAGAACGGTTTCCAGCGACGGGTCACTGCGCATCATATCCTTTGCGACCTTTAAGGCAAGTGGTGTGCCAGCACATCTGAAGCCCAGATCCCAAGCGAAGGCATTGTCTGCACCCAGCTCGTTTTGAATTTTTATGGCTGCTGTCCAGCACACATATTCACAGTATGTTTCACCGGCAAACAGAATCATGTCCAGGTCATTGGGGTCGACAGCCAGCTTTTCAAGCAGTCGCTTTGAAGCCTTTGTGGCCATCATGGCAGAGTGGTCTTCTTCACCGCCAACATACTTTCTGTGGATGCCCATCTTGTCACGCAGGACCTCCGGTGGAATTTGAACCAGTTCAGACAGGCCCTCTGCGTCAATGGTCTCTTCTGGTAAATAAATCTCGAAATCCATAATACCTACTGAAAATGCATCTAAGTTATTTTTCATGGGTGAACCCTCCTTTTCGACAATTGATAGAGCAAATGGCTTGCCAAATTTGGGAAGGCTTTCAGGACAGTGTACAAAAATAAAGCATTTTCAAGGTCTAGGCAAGAAATAAAGTTTTTTTAAAGTGCACATTAGAAGGCTATAAGTTAGTAATAGACAGGAGAATTTGAAACAGCATTGTTACAGGTTTTCAGAAATGTTGCACAAAAGTACAGCAAGCGTCACAAGGCGTTTTCAATTTTCAAAAAATTAAGGACACCCATTTTTGAAATACATGCTATAATGGCTTTAAAAATGGGTGGAAATCGTATTCCTGGATGGGGGGAGCCTATGAAACAGGAAAAAGCTATTGTGAACAAGGTGTTAAAGGATATACCCGTTTCAATATTTGATGATATTCCGTTGCCAATCAACTGTGTAGATGAAAACGGTGTAATTGTCATTATGAATAAGGCCTTTATTGAATATTACGGTGAACCATCGTTCAAATCATTTATTGGGAAGAGACTGACAGAGTTCGATCACTCTACACGCCTGCCGATTATCTTAAAGAATGGTATACCAGAGATTGGCATGAAGCATCGTTTTGCGACAGGCAAGGTTGTGACAGTGGACCGGATTCCAATTCTTGAAAGCGGTAAGATCATTGGCGGCATAGGGATTATTGTGCCGGATGATATTGAAAATATGCCCCAGGCCTCGCAAATCAGACAGTCTATCATTCAGGCCATACGGCCGGACTGGAAGCCGACTTTTGAAACGCGCAGCCTACTCAACAACTCCAGATACCGCATTGATGATATCATTTCCAAATCGAGCGTCATCAATCATTTTAAAAAACGCGCAGAATCATTTGCGGTTATTGACCTGCCTGTACTCATTAGCGGGGAGAGCGGTGTGGGAAAAGAACCTCTTTGCCCACAGTGTACACCACCTGAGTGCGCGGGCAGACAAGCCATTTGTTAGCATCAACTGTTCGGCTATACCTGAAACCTTACTCGAGTCAGAGCTCTTTGGCTACGAAAGCGGGGCCTTTACCGGTGCTTCTAAGGATGGGAAAAAAGGCAAGTTTGAAATGGCTCATGGCGGAACCATTTTTCTAGATGAAATCGGGGACCTGCCCCTTCAGATGCAGGCCAAGCTGCTTCGGGTCCTGCAGGAAAACCAAATTGAAAAGATCGGCAACCCAGAAACCATAGACATTGATGTCCGTGTAATCGCGGCTACAAACCATAACCTGCTGGACAGCATAAAAAACCAGCAGTTCAGGTCAGACCTCTACTACCGACTCAATGTACTCAACTTGAATGTCCCGCCACTGCGCGACCGCAAGGAAGATATACCCTTGCTCATAGAGCACTTTCGGTCCCTCTTTTTCCAAAAGACAGGCATTTATAAAGATATCAGCGATGATGTTTTTCAGATTCTTGAGAGCTACTGTTGGCCTGGCAATGTGCGTGAGTTAAAAAATATTGTCTTTCGGCTTCTAGTCATTGCAGAGGGCGATACGGTTACCAAGGACTTGGTGCCAGAGGAAATTATCAGTGAAATTATGAGTGGGATGACCAACCAAGTTGCTGTGGATGAAATCGAAAAGCCGGATGTTACCTTAAACCACATCTTAAAGGATATTGAAGCCAAGGTTATTCACGATACCCTGCTTATTTGTGGACAAAATAAGTCAAAGGCAGCGGATATGCTAGGCATTCAACGCATGACCCTTTACCGAAAACTAAAAGAGCTGGGTATTGAATCTTAATGCACAATCTATGTAAATCTGTAACGAACCTGTTACAGATTTCTTTTTTTATACAGTATAGATACAGGGGCCTAGCAGACACTTGTGTGTAGAACAATAAGAAGAAATAAAATTCAACCTGAGTGTTTTCAAGACGTAGAGCACTTTGAACTTTTTTTACAGGCCCAAATAAACGCCCAACAGAGAAAGTGGCACATCGATTGCAATATAGGAGGGTGTATCACAATCAAGGAGGGCAGGCGGAAAATTGAACAAATCTATGGAGGGATCAAAATGAGTATTAGAAACAAGGAAACGGCATTAATTATTACGAGCACCTTGCTTTGGGTGGCTGTCATGTTTGCTGGCTGGTACGGAAAATGGTTCATGGGCATGTTTTTAGGACTGATTATTATGTTTATTTATATGCTGATGGGTTCTGCCAAGCAAGGCGTGATCAGCAAGAAGTTACTTTGGTATCCGTTGGTTTCTTGGCTGGTTCTTTGGAGCGTCGGATTTTATTTCGCACAAAGCTATGCTCTAAAATTCAGTGAGGGCATTGCTTCATTTACTATTTTTGGCTTTCACCCGTCATTTGCATTTATTGTTCTCTTTTACTGGGTCGGTGGGGTACTTACCTTGACACTGGGGCTGAATTTGTACAAGGATGAGTGGCTCTCACAAGCAGAGTGGGAAGCCTTTAAGCAAAAGGTTGCCGCTGAAAATGAAGGTGCACAGAGAATGGGGATAAGGGAGGACGCATAATGACTGGTATGACCAAAACGGTAATTCTTGGATTTTCTCTTGTAATGATTATTATTTCTTTTCTGATTGGGTGGTCTCAGAAAAAGAAGGCAAATGATGCAAAATCATTTTTCGGAGGCACAGCACTCTTCGGGCCTCTTACAGTAAGTCTATCGACCATAGCTGCGGTTGCCAGTGCCTTTGCAATTGTAGGCGTACCCGGACTGATTTATTCATTCGGAAATACCATGGCGCTGTGGATGTTATCCTCGGCAGCTTTTGCAATGGCCTATATGATTATAGGGAAAAAAATACGTGCAATGGCAGAGGTTGGATCGGTCGCCAGTCTGGGCGATATTTCAGACCTTAGGTTCAACAGGCATAAGGGGATCAAGGCCTTGCTGTCAGTGATTATTTTTATCGGTGCCATTGCCTATTTGGCTTCTCAAATCAGTGCAGTATCTGCCCTTTTTGGGCATCTTCTAGGTTGGAATCCCATGCTTGCTGGATTTGTCATATTCGGAATATTAACCGTTTATACTGCAATCAGTGGTGAAGCGGGCGGAATATTAACGCAAGCCTTCCAGGGCTTCATCATGGTTGCTGCAGGCATCATCATGATTGTGATTTTCTTCAGCATGACTGGCGGCTTTGAGAATGTTTATGAAGTGGTTGTAAAAGCGGGCACCATGACAGGCAATGTGGATGGCGCTGAAGTGACTAAGTCATTTAGTTCAAGCATGATGGACGGCTGGGGTGTACTGCCGGGTTCCATTGCCATGACGTGGATGATTATTCCTATTATAGGGACGGTTGGACAGCCTTCGGTACTTACAAGAATGTATGCCCTGAAAGATCCGGCAGATATGCCTAAGCTGGCACTTTACGGTGCATTGGGACACATGGTTGTTGGCTTTTTTGCAATTTGCATGGGGTATGCCGCCCTATATCTGGTTGGAACAGGTGCAATTGCACCACTGGCTAAAGGGGATAATGCTATTTTTGTTGTAGCAGATTACTCGGGCCTAGTTGCACAGCTGCTTGTATATGCAGCCATTCTGGCAGCGTCCCTATCAACGGCAAGCATGTTTTTGACCCTTTCTGCAAATATTATTTCACGTGACCTGCCAAGTGCACTGGGCATGGATCTTGAACCCCAAAAACAGATTCGCATTTCCCGTGCTATGACATTTGTGATTGGAATCTGTTCCATCCTCTTTGCAATTTCAAGTGGTGAGGCGGTTGCAATATTAGGAACGTTTGGATGGGGCACGCTCATGAGTGCAAGTTTCCCAGTTTTCATTATTGGCCTCCTATGGAAGGGCGCATCTTCAAAGGGTGTATTTGCAGGGCTCTTCTCAGCACTTGTTATGAACGTCGGTGCCCTGATTATGAACCAGTCAGGCTTTAAGTGGCCAGGTGGCATGCCTTGGTATGTCAATGTAATTACCCTTGCCATTGTCATTACGGTAGCCGTATCGCTTATGACACAGAAAGAGGCATATGAAGAGTTGGATACAAAAGTTGAAATGGTGATTGATTTATAGAAAGTGGTGTTTACATGAAAGTCATAGGTCTTTGCGGAAGTCCCAGAGAAGGCAATACAGAGTACTATGTACGCAGTGTATTGGATGGGCTGTCCGAAGCGGGTCATCAGACACAATTTTTAAAGCTTAATCCGCTGGATATTGAGCAGTGCCAAGGCTGTTATGGGTGTATCAAGCGTAAAAAATGTGTCCTTGAAGATGATTTTGAAGTGGTCTTCAAGGCCATGGCAGAGGCAGACTGCATTGTCGTCGGGTCTCCTGTCTACAATGGGTCGATTACACCGCGTCTTAAGGCGGTACTAGACCGAGCCGGCTTTAGTGCCCGCTGGGTTAACAACAAGATGGAAACCAAAAAAGGCAAGTATGACTGGGGTGAAATGGTCTTTTCAAGAAAGCTTTTCGCACCGATTACGGTGGCCCGTAAAACAGGTCAAACCTTCGCACTGGCTCAGATGGCCCTATGGGCCTCGGTAAATGACATGGTTCTGGTCGGCTCAAATTACTGGACGGTTGGAACAGCCGGGACATCAGGCCTTGTGAATGCTTCTGAAGATGAAGAAGGGGCAAGCATTATGGCGCATTTAGTGGAAAACCTGGATTTTCTGGGTGAACGTCTGTATCCATAGCCATTTACAAGTGAAAATATCTATAAAAAAATGCCAGAGCACATGCTCTGGCATTTCATTTTTTTTAAAAATTTACGCATTGAGGTTGATATGACAGTAGCCATTTGGATTTTTCTTGAGGTAATCCTGATGGTAGTCCTCAGCCTTGTAGTAATAGTCGAGGGGCTCAATTTCCGTCACGATCGGATCTTCATAGTTTGAACGCTGTGCATCGATGTAAGCTCGTATTACAGCCTCATCTTCAGGGTCTGAATAATAGATACCGTTTCGATACTGGTCGCCTATATCGGGTCCTTGTCGATTCCACGCAGTGGGGTCAACAATGCGAAAGAAGCGTTCAAGCAGTGTTTCAAGGGAAATGACCCCTGGGTCATACTCAATTTTGACCACTTCGGCATGCCCGGTTAAGTGGGAGCAAACTGCCTCGTAAGTGGGTTCTTTAGTCTTGCCATTTGCATATCCAACCTCAGTGGAAATGATGCCGTCCAGCTGGCTGTAATAGGCATCTACGCCCCAAAAGCAGCCACCGGCTATAGTTATTGTCTTCACTGAATCACTCCTTTAGCCTAGCGGATGACGAGTACAGGAACTTTTGCGTGATGAACCACTTTATTGGTCACAGAGCCGAGCAAGAATCTCTTCATGGCACCCATGCCGTGGGTACACATAAGAATCAGGTCGCACTCTGTTTTATCAGCCGTATCCAAGATGACACCAGCAGGGTTGCCTGCATCGTTCATGAGTTCGATCTCGAATGGAACGGTTCCTATTTGTCCTCGAAGCTGCTTAAGCATTTCTTCAGATTGTTTTTCAATGGAATACGCATTTTCGAGGGGATAGGTAGGATAGTTGTTGTACTCGGTCAGTGTAGGCAGTCCATAAACATTGAGAAGAATCACCTTTGCATGATACACTTCTCCGAACGATTTGACATAGTCCATCAGCTTGTCGCAAGCCTCTGAACCATCCACTGGAACCAGAATTGTTTTATACATACACCGCCACCTCCTACTTTATTTTTACCCCAAAGTGCATTACGATAACCCACAGCTTAAATGTTTTCAATTTGCCAGTCGATTGGCGCGTAGCCCTTGGTCTTTAAAAAAGCATTGGTTTTTGAAAAATGCTTACAGCCGAAGAACCCCCGGTGAGCGGACAAAGGACTTGGATGCGGTGCACGTAAAATCAAGTGCTGGGGTCCGGTAATCAGTTTTGCTTTTTCCTGCGCCGGGCGGCCCCAGAGTAGAAATACAATGGGCTCTTCACGGGTATTGAGCAGTTCAATGACGCGACTTGTGAAGGTTTCCCAGCCCTTGTTCTTATGGGAATGGGCTTGTCCGGCGCGTACCGTTAAGACGGTGTTGAGCATCATGACGCCCTGCTTTGCCCATTTTTCAAGGTAGCCATTGTTGGGAATTCTACACCCAAGATCATTTTGGAGCTCCTTATAGATGTTAACTAGTGAAGGCGGAGTCTTTACCCCTGGTTGCACCGAAAAACAAAGACCGTGTGCTTGACCCGGTCCATGGTAAGGGTCTTGTCCGATAATGACAACACGCACATCTTGATAGGCTGTCAGGTGCAGTGCATTAAAAATATGATTTTTGTCTGGATAAACGGTGTGTGTGCTGTACTCGTCTATGAGAAATTGTCGCAGGGTCAGGTAGTATGCCTTTTCAAATTCATCACCAAGTACATCTTGCCAGTCATTGTTGAATTTTACAGCCATAGGAGTCTCCTTTACAGTTGATTGATATCTTTTTTATAGGTTTTTATGTCAGAAGCCATGTCAATGAAGGCACTGAGTGCATTGGAAATATAGCGGTCCTTATGATAGGCCATTTGAGCGAGAATGTGGTCTTCAAAACTCAGTGTCAGGCTGTCGGCGATAAGCAGCCCCTTTTCAATTTCTACTTCAACGGTCATTTTGGGCAGGAAGGTGACCCCCATACCATTAATGACAGACTGCTTAACGAGTTCCAGGCTCCATGCTTCAACGGAGTTTTCAAACTCGGTGCCCCTTGAAGTCAGGTAGTCTTCAAAAATATCTCTAAAGGTTCCGCCCTTTCGGGTGTTGATAATGCGTGTGATACGCTCGCTCTGGGCATCTCTCTTCTCAAGGTAGTCTGGGGTGGCGACAAAGACCATATCGACTTCGCTGAGTACGTGAACGGTCAGGTCAGATGCCTCAATAGCACGGTCAATAACAAAAATAATATCGACTTCTCCCGTGTAAAGCTTGGGTTCAAGTTCCCTGTAAGCGGCATTGATAAGGACAATTTCCACATCGGGGTATTGGGCCGAGTAGCTTCTAAAGAGGGGACCGAGCATATAAAGCGCTATGGGTTCTTCTGTCCCAATGCGTATGGTTCCGCGCGGATTTTGACCATAACCTGACAATGATTCAATGACCTGATAGGTCTGTAGCAGTTTATCGACCTGTTTCTCCAGTTGTCGTCCGAGTTCGGTGAGTATAACTTGTCTTCCAATGCGGTCAAAAACTTGACCGCCCAAGGTTTCCTCAATGATTTGGATGTGGGAAGTGATGGTAGACTGGGCGTAGCCCAGCGCTTCGCTGGCTTTTGTGAAGCTGCCGGTTTCAATGATCTTTTTAAAGGTAATAAAGTTACGTATTTCCATAGCATAGCCTCCCGTAGGGGTGTCTTTTATATGCCTTTATTATATCGAAAAAAACGATGGATTCCATCGTTTATTTCAATTTTACAAATGGATAGGATGGCGTTATAGTATAAAGTATAAAAGGTAGTGAAAGTGATTCTCAATTACAAACAGGAGGCGAGATCATGGCTATTTTAAATCGTATTTTAGGAAAAACATTAAAGCATAATGACGCGAGAGTGCTTAGCGCATACAAGATTGATTCTGTGAGCAAAGAGTATTTGGAAAACCAGAGACTCGCGGCATCTGATACACGAATTTTACTATAACCCACTTTATTTGTGGATTTCATATGAATATCCAGAGCCTTCGGGCAGCTTGGAATTAGAAATGCATCCCCCTCGCACCGTTTACGGAATGCGAAGCAGTTTCTGAAATCAAGTTATTTCAAATAATGAATTTTCATCGTGAAATTACATGAATACTTCGGGTTGAATGTTTGAATAAATAATTGTACCCCACCCCTTATAAGCAATAAGACGCAAAACAAAACACCGCATAAGCGGTGTTTTGTTTTGTTCAGTATTATATGCTTGACAGTTCACCTATTGGTGCTTATGATGGTTCTGGAAAATGCGTTGGAGATTACAATATATAGACAATGGGGATAACAAATGAAAAAAACAGATTTAACACAAGGGTCAATCCTTAAAGGCTTGATTCTGATGGCGCTCCCAATCATGGGGACCTCCTTTCTCCAAATGGCATACAACCTAACGGATATGCTTTGGATTGGAAGGCTCGGAAGCCGTGCGGTAGCAGCAGTGGGGACTGCTGGATTCTTCTCTTGGCTCGGCTTTGCCCTTATCAGACTCAGCCAAATTGGTGCAGAGGTATGGGTTTCTCAGTCCATCGGCAAGAAAGATGAGGTTGCGGCACGTAAATATGCCAGAAGTGCGGTTCAAATGAACTTTATTTTGGCTGCAATTTTTAGTTTGAGTATTATTGCATTTAGAAAAGGGCTCATCGGCTTTTTTAATATTGATGACATATGGGTGAATGAACAGGCTATACAGTATTTGGTGGTCGTTGGCAGCGCCATGGTTTTTCAGTTTTCAAATCAGGTGTTTTCAGGTGTATTCAATGGGTCAGGTGACAGTCGGACACCTTTTCTGATTAACACCATTGGTCTTGTTTCCAACATGATTCTTGACCCACTGCTCATATTTGGCGCTTTTGGTTTGAGGGCTATGGGCGTTTTAGGGGCGGCTTATGCAACCGCAGCTTCTCAAATTGTGGTATTTATCGTGTTTTGGATTGTCATTAAGAAACAAACGCGAATGCTTTTTCACTTCCATATTTTCAAGAAACCCGATTTTGACGCCATGCTGGATATCTTTAAAACAGGTTTTCCAGTAGGTATTCAAAGTGGGGCATTTACCATTTTTGCCATGATCATTGGACGTGTGATAGCAGGCTGGGGCCCTGTTCCAATTGCCGTACAAAAGGTTGGGTCACAAATTGAGGCCATAAGCTGGATGACTGCCAGTGGCTTCTCGACAGCTCTTGGAACCTTCACAGGGCAAAACTACGGGGCCAAGCAGTGGGCCCGCATTAAAAAAGGCTATTTTGCGGCCATGCGCATTATGTCTGTTGTAGGCATTTTTGCTACAGTGCTGCTCATATTTGGCGCAGAACCCCTGTTTAAGCTCTTTATTCAGGAGCCTGAAGCCATCGCAGTTGGGGTGGTATATCTTCAAATTTTAGGGCTCTCTCAGCTTTTTATGTGTATAGAAATTACGACAGCTGGTGCTTTTAATGGCCTAAATAGAACCTTACCCCCTTCATTCGTGGGCATTTTATTTACAGGCTTGCGTGTACCCGGTGCACTCATTCTTTCAAGTCCCATGCTTCTTGGTTTGGAAGGTGTGTGGTGGAGTATCAGTATGACCAGCGTTTTAAAGGGTGTGGTTCTCTTTGCATGGTTTATGATGCTTCTCATGAAGTCAAAGCTGACGCCGGACTGGAATCAGCCTGCACAGGAACTTTGCTCAGAGGCTTAGTTTGAAGAAAAAGAGTTGGTAAATTTGATGTATATGTGCTTGAGAACATACAGAACATCTCCAGATTAATAAAAAGATTCCAATAAGATAAAATGATTAAAAAACCAGCGGTTTGAGCACTCAATATATGCTCAAACCGCTGGTTTGGTTTTTGGATAGGAAGGATACTTGTTTTAAGGTCAGGCGGTTCTATTTAGGGGATAATCGAAAGCGTGGGGTGCTGCTTAGCTTCGTTTTAAAGCGATTGGTCCACTTTTGAAGTGGTGGTTTGCGCCTTATATGTGGTTGAACCGTCTTTTTATGTGGAAAGAGCAGACTCAGGAGGTGCAGGGTATATTTATCATCCACTGAGAGCGATTCAACACATTCTTGACAGTAGGTCAGGATATGATCCTGAGGGGATTGGCTGGCTCGCCTAGACATGTGCTGGCTTGCGAGTTCTGGGTTGATGAGTCCCAGCATGGCACCCGACCCGCAGCAGGCGGTTTCTTCCTTTGCATCTTCAAACTCATCGGCCTCAATACCCAGCTCGCGAAGAATACCTCTAACCGCTTCATGCACATGGGGGTGGTTTCGCGATGGGCAAGGGTCGTGTAGGGCGACCTTGAAAGGCAATCCGGTTTTACTCACGGTTTGAGGCAAACCATTTTGGTCAATAACCTCCCAGAGTGTTTTAACAGATATATTGGGCAGCATGTCTGTGAGCGTGTTGTAGCAGTTCACACACAGGACAATGATTTCTTCTGTACCCATGCGTTCAAAATCATGGCGCAACTGTACTGTGTAAGCATTAAACTGGTCTGTCATGCCAACGGATCGCGTTGGATTTGCACAGCATTTCATAAAGGTTTCAGTTGGATGCAGGGTGTTCAGATAGGTTAGAACATGTTCAATCACCTCAGGGTCGTCAGCGGCAGTGGAACAGCCCGGGAACAAAATGGTTTTGGCGTGTTTGCGGTGGATAATCTGGGTTGAAAAAAGGGGTGAAAAACCGCTGGATTGGTGAAAGCTTAGCGCTGCCTTCCCAAACTCTTTTGGATATCCAAAGGCACGGACGTAGTCCTGTTTTATATTTAAAAAAATGACTTTAAGGTCAATATCGCAGGGGCAAACCTGAGTGCAGTAGTCACAGAGCGTGCATGTAAATGCGATGGATTTAATTTCTTCTTTTTGGGCGGGTGTGCTGGTGCCTAAAAACTGAAGCAGTTTTTTCGGTGACTTGCAGAAGCGATTAAGCATAGGGCAGTTCTTCATGCACTTGCCGCATCCTGTACACTTTTCTTCAGCGAAATCTATAAGGTGCTTGGTATGACTGTTGTAAAACATACATGCCTCCAGTAGTTTGAGTTCGAATAAATACACTGCATTATACAGTAAGAGCAGAGTCTTGACTACTGCTAGAGAGGGTTATTTAAAATATACATAAGAAAACGGCACCTATAGAATATTCAAATATTCTTAGTCAGAAAACAAAAAACTTAGTGACAGGCAAATGGTTTGCTTTTTTTGCTCGTCTTATGTACAGTAAGGATTAAGAAACTAAGTCAAGGGACAGGGGTGCATTTAATGAAAAGGGTGGATCAGGTACTGGAAGCGGTGAAAGCGCTTGAGGCAAATCATAATAGCAGCGTTACAGCAGAAGATGTAGGTGCTTACTTGCATTTGGATCGGTCCAGTGCGTCGCGGTATTTAAACAAGCTTGCAAAAGCAGGCACACTTGTAAAATTGGATGGGCGTCCAGTTCAATTTACCAGTAAGCGGCTGCAAAAAGCAGATGTACCCCCTAGGGATAGTGCTGATCAAACCCTTGCCCTCAGTGCACAAGAGAGCATTGTCGGTTCAGACAGAAGCTTGCAGGTGCCTATGCAACAGGCAAAGGCAGCCATTCTCTATCCGCCAAGTGGACTGCATACCTTGCTGCTGGGGGAAACGGGCGTAGGCAAGTCTATGTTTGCCGAGTTCATGTACAGGTTTTCCATACAGTCGGGCATGATTGGAACAGACGCCCCTTTTACGCGCTTTAATTGCGCAGACTATGCAGACAACCCCCAGTTGGTTATGGCACAGATTTTTGGTGTACGCAAAGGGGCATACACGGGGGCAGACAAGGATAAGGACGGTCTTTTAAAGCAGTCGGACGGGGGTGTGCTGTTTCTAGACGAAGTGCATAGATTGTCACCTCAGGGTCAGGAAATGCTCTTTACCTTTATAGATAAGGGCACATTCAGAAGACTGGGTGAAACGGAAGCCCTTGAACGTGCTACGGTACAGATTATTGCAGCGACGACAGAAGACCCATCTTCATTTTTACTTAAGACCTTCACGCGTAGAATTCCAATGGTCATTACCCTGCCAGCACTCAGAGACCGTACCTTTGACGAGCGTATGGCACTGATAGATGCCTTTTTAAAAATGGAGGCCAAGCGCATTGGGAAAAGCGTATATGTTAACAAGAACTCTTTGATTTCCCTGCTTTTATACGAATGCCCCAATAACATAGGTCAGCTCAGAAGTGATATTCAGCTGGCTTGTGCCAAAGCCTTTCTAAAATACAAATCAAAAGATGAAAACTATATACTGATTACCCAGTCAGACCTACCCCAGCATGTCAAACGGGGGTATATGAAAATTCAAGAACATCGGGATGAAATTGATTATTTGATTAAAAGCAGTGAAGATATCTTCCGGTATCATGCAGATACCTTTATGGAAGAAAATGCCCTCACCCCTTCAGGCCCTGTACTTTTTTATGAACATATTGAAGAACGTGTGAGCAACTTGAAATCGACGGGGATGGACTCCAGACAAATCCATGAAATCCTAAATGGAGACATTGAAACCCATTTCCAAAACCTGATCAAAGGCATGGACAACCAGCAGCGCAAGGAAGAAATATCAAAGCTGGTTGCACCAGAAATACTGGAATTTGCAGAGCATATTCTAAATCGGGCGGCGACCATGCTCACCAGATCTTATGACGAAGGGGTGCTCTTTCCGCTGGCCCTGCATTTGCATGGCAGTATTGAACGGATTCGGACAGGACAGCCTATTTTTCACCCTCAGCTCAATGTCATTCGTGTGAATTTTCCAGATGCCTTTATGGCAGCCATGGATGCGGCAAAGGAAATGGATCGTTTGTTCAACATTCAAACACCGCTGGATGAAATCGGCTATATCGCCATGTTCCTAGCAGCTGATTTTGATGCCGTACTGGGATCAGAGGAAGCCAAGGTAGGGGTACTGGTGCTCATGCATGGTCCAAGCACTGCATCGAGCATGGTGCAGGTAGCAAACGCCCTTGTTGGAAAAGATCATGCTGTGGGTTTAGACATGCCACTGAGTGTAAAAGCCCAAGACATGTATGAAATCGTCAAGAAAGAAGTACGCAGAGTCAATACAGGACGTGGCGTCCTTCTTTTGGTCGATATGGGTTCGCTTTCAAATTTTGGAGCCCTCATAGCAGAAGAACTGGGTGTGTCAATTAAAACAGTGGATATGGTTTCAACGCCGATTGTGATTGAAGCCAGTCGTAAGGCTGTGCTCGGAAGAGAGCTCAGCGAAATATACAGGTCGTGCCAATCCGCTATGGGACGTGCTGTAAGTGAACAGCGCAGAGAAGAACAGGACAAATCAGATTTAATCATCACAGCCTGTTTTACGGGTGAAGGGGCCTCAGAAAGACTTAGAAAAATTGTCGAGACACGTATTCAAGACATACAGGGCATTGAAGTAAAATCACTCAATATCCTTAATAAGAAGGAATTTATTAAACGTCTGGATGCCCTGCATCAGGAACATAGAATTTTGGCAGTTGTCAGTACGATTGACATGGTGCTTGACCAGTATCCGCTCATACATGCCGTAGAGCTATTAACTGGGACGGGCATCAGCCGCCTTGAAGAGATTGTCAGCCATGAAGTGGCGTATCGGCAGATGGGCGTTTCCCTCAAAAACCATTTGAAGGGTGTCGATGGTAAAGAAGCCATTTACACGTCCTTAGATGCGCTTTCAGAAATGGAAAGAGAGCTGGGTGTTCAAATTGAACATGACGTGAAAACGGGCATACTGCTTCATATGGGCTTTATGCTTGAGCGGATACGATCTGGTGAAAGCCTCCGTTCCTTTGAGCATTTGCAAACCTACAAGAAAGAGCATGAGAGGGCCTATGAAGTGGTTCAAAAAGCGCTACAAAGTATAGAGTCCCATTTCCAACTGCATATTGATGAACACGAGACCGCATACATAACGCGTATGATTGTAGAAAACAATTAACTGTGTAATGTGTGCATAGTGTGCAATAGCGTGCAAATATTTTGCACGCTATTTTTATTGTGTGCATACTGATGGACGCGTAAATTTTCAAAAATGAAAATAAAATATTCAGGGTGTAAGAGAAAGCATTCTCAAAGACTAGGCCGGATTGCGGATGAAAATTATGAATCTTTTGGAGTCGATTTAGTGGCTTTGGCACAGAAACTGCATTATATTAGTGTGAAATCGAAAGGAGATAGCACATGAAGCAATCAAAGGTAATGGTAAAGAGTGCATCAGGACTTCACGCAAGACCAGCGGGACTCTTATGCAGTCTGGCACAGAAATTCGGTGCAGATATCTATATTGAAAAAGAAGGTAAAAGCATAAATGGGAAGAGTATTATGGGCATACTCAGTCTGGGAACGTCAAAGGGCGATGAACTGCTGATTTCTGCAGAGGGAACCGATGAGCACGAAGCAGTAGAGGCGCTTGTCGAACTCTTTGAGACGAAATTAGCACACGAATAGAGGCCCTTTATGACAGTGGTAGTTGGATTTGACGGGGGCGGAACGGGCACAGCCGTTCAGGCTACGGATACACAAACGCATGAGAAGTGGACATTTGACTTTGGGCCAACCAATAGACACAGTGTTGGTGATGTGCAGGTGCTCAAAACCCTTGAACACGTATTTGAAACCCTTGAAGACGCAGGCCTAAGTAAAACCCGCATAAAGAGCATTTGCTTTGGTGGTGCGGGTGTTGATACAGAAGAAGACGCATGTGCTTTGCGCAGACTCTTTGAAAAGGCTGGCTATTCAGGCGCACTCAGGGTGGTCAATGACAGCCTTACTGCACTGGTTGGCGCGAATAAAGGAAAGCGCGGTGCTATTTTAATCAGTGGAACCGGTTCAATTGCACTGGGCATTGATGAAATGGGCCGTCAGGTTCGTGTAGGCGGCTGGGGTCACCTTATTGATGATGCCGGTTCAGCATATGCTATTGCTCGAGATGGGCTTTGTGCTGTACTGAGTGCCTATGATGGCCGCGCCAGGTCAACGGCCATCTGGCGGGTCCTTCGTCAGAAGCTTGAACTTGAAAGGCCACAAGACCTGCTCGATTATGTCTATGCGAAAGACAGGCAAAAGCAGGATATTGCAGCCCTTGCACCGCTGATTACCCAATTAGCAGGACAAGATGAAGCTGTTGACAGAATCATGGAAGAGACGGCCACGGCACTATTTGCACATGTTAAAGCGCTGACGGTCAAAATGCGCTCAGAGGATTTTGAACTTTCTTACATTGGCAGTGTGCTTGAAAAATCATCCGATATCCGCGGGCGCTTAACAGATAAAATAAGTGCGGCTTACCCGTTCATCAAGGTGCATTTTCCAGAGCTTACGCCTGTGGAAGGCG
The DNA here is from genome assembly GCA_963676345.2 of uncultured Acidaminobacter sp. Taxonomy (GTDB): domain Bacteria; phylum Bacillota; class Clostridia; order Peptostreptococcales; family Acidaminobacteraceae. The sequence continues at coordinate 304,539 of CAXXTS010000004.1, read as the reverse complement.
CATTAATACTTGCAAGAGAAGGCTTATTGGAATAGATAAATACGCGTGGAGGGATAATAATGAAAAAGATCATGCTGGTTTGCTCAGCAGGCATGTCAACAAGCATGCTTGTGACAAAAATGAAAAAAGCGGCTGAAAGTCGTGGACTAGAAGCTGAAATTTTTGCAGTTGCAGAGGCAGAAGTTAAGAATCACACAGATGTACAAGTGGCACTTTTAGGCCCTCAGGTTCGTTTTCTAAAGGCCAAGCTAGAAGGTATGCTTGCAGACCAAGGCACACCTGTAGATATTATTGACACCGTTGCATATGGCACAATGAACGGGGAAAAAGTGCTTGACCAGGCACTGAGCCTTATCAAGGCATAATTAAATCGTAAGAGCGCATAGTGAAAAGATGAACCGAAAACGGTTTATCAAGCAATTATTAAAATTTATCCAAGAGGGGGAGTAATCGTGAAAAACCTAATTAGTTTTCTTGAGAAGTACTTTGTCCCTGTAGCAGCCAAGGTTGGTTCGCAGAGACACCTTGTGGCAATCCGCGATGGTTTTGTCGCACTGATGCCACTTATTATTGCAGGTTCATTCGCTGTTTTAATCAACAACCTACCCATTCCTGCATATCAGGATTTTATGACAGGAATCTATCCAGGCTGGAAGGCTTTCGGGGGCAATATCTGGTGGGGGTCTTTTGCAGTCATATCCCTGTTTCTGGTATTCTCCATTGCCTATAACCTCGCTAAGGGATACGAGTCCAATGGCTTGTCAGCGGGTTTAATCGCCCTAGCAAACTTTGCAATTTTGATTCCGCAGGCACCGGCAGTGACGAGCCCAGCGGGAGAGACATTCAACGCTTGGGGAAATATTAACTGGGGCTATATCAATGCTCAGGGCATGTTTGTTGCCATCCTGGTGGCTATTGTTTCCACTGAAATATTCGTAAAGCTTTCAAAGTCGGACAAACTGGTCATTAAAATGCCTGAGGGGGTACCGCCAGCTGTTTCGAGATCATTTGCAGCACTTTTCCCGGGCATGATTGCTCTTTCAGTATTTGCGGTTGCAGCAATCGTAATCAATGCAGCAACTGGATCAGACTTATTTGCAATCATCACGAAATTTGTATCGGCACCACTGACTAACGTTGCGGATTCTATGGGGTCTGCTATGCTGATCGTGTTTATGAACCAGCTTTTATGGTTCTTCGGACTTCATGGTTCTAACATCATTGGCGGTATTATTGAACCGATTCTTCTGCCGCTTATTCAAACCAATATGGAAGCAGTTGCTGCTGGACAAGCACCTGTACATATTGTTACAAAGCCATTCTTAGACGCCTTCGTATACATGGGTGGATCGGGTACGACCATTGCCCTTCTCATCTCAATTTTCATCGCTTCTAAGAGAAAACAGATGCGTGAAATTGCCAACTTAGGCTTCGCACCAGGACTGTTTAACATCAATGAACCTGTTATGTTTGGTCTTCCAATCGTGTTGAACCCACTGCTTCTATTCCCATTTATCTTTGGACCAGTGCTCATATCCGGTTTTAGCTACGCGGTCATCGCGGCGGGCATTTTTCCAAAGACCATTGCACTGATGCCTTGGACAACACCACCAATTATTGGCGGATTCCTAGCGACAGGATCTATTATGGGGGCTGTCCTCCAAATCATTAACTTGGGTCTGGCTATTGCGATTTACATGCCATTTGTCCTCATTGGTGAGAAACTTGAGGGAAAGTCCAAAGATGAAGCTTCTAAAGTAGCCTAGTACTAAGCAGGTAAACGAAGCAAATAAAGTCACTTGGGGCTTGCGCAAAACTTAAATTGATACAAAACTTAAATTGATACAAAACTTCATTTGATATAAACCTTAAACTTTGCCGGTCCTGTTACGCATAAACAGGCGGGACCGGCACTTTGAAATGGTGTTCGCTGTGAAGCGGACTCTATTTCAGAGTAAAGCATCTGAGGTAAAAAGCAGTGCAGTATAGGAGTGAGGCTATGAGAAAACTTAAAATAGCAGTAATTGGCGGAGGCAGCAGTTATACACCCGAGCTGATTGATGGCGTCATTAAGCGCAGTCAAAGCATTCCAACGGGTGAAATTTACTTGTGTGACATTGAACCTGGCAAAGAAAAGCTGAAAATTGTAAGTGACTTGGCTAAGCGAATGGTTAAAAAAGCGGGGCTGGATATTCAAATACACGCAACACTGGATAGAAAAAAGGCACTTAAGGACGCCGATTTTGTGCTGACCCAGCTTCGAGTGGGTGGACTGGAAGCCCGTGCAAAAGACGAACGCATTCCTCTCAAATATGGACTTATTGGACAGGAAACAACAGGTGCAGGCGGCTTTGCGAAAGGCCTACGCACCATTCCGGTTATACTGGATATATGCAGGGATATGGAAGTTCTATGTAAAGACGCATGGCTCATTAACTTTACCAACCCCGCAGGGATGGTGACTGAAGCGGTTTTAAAACACACGTCCATTAAGACACTTGGGCTGTGCAATGTGCCAATTGGCATGGTGAAAAATATCGCCAATATGATGGATGTAGATTCTAAGCGCCTTTATGTTGAGTTTGCCGGTTTGAATCATCTGGTTTGGGCAAGACGGATTTGGCTTGACGGCAACCGCATTGACCAGGCAGTGTTTAATCAAATTGCAGATGGGAAAAGCCTGACCATGAAGAACATTCCCGATCTGAAGTGGGAAGGTACATTTTTAAAAACACTTGGCATGTTGCCTTGTCCTTATCATAGATATTATTACATGACAGATGAAATGCTTGCAGAAGAGCTTGCTGCCTACAAAGAAGGACGCACACGTGCCCAGGCAGTCATGGAAATAGAGAAGAAGCTCTTTGAAACGTATGCAGATCCGGCTCTTGACAAGAAGCCGGATGCACTTGAAGAAAGGGGCGGCGCTTGGTATTCAGACGCGGCAATATCTCTAATCGATTCAATTTGGAATGATAAGCGGGTGCTGCATACGGTGAACATTCAGAACAGGGGCACCCTTGAAGGGCTTGGGGAAGATGCAGTTATTGAAGTCAATGCCGTAATTGGAAGGCACGGGGCGACGCCAGTCTCATTAGGTCAGATGCCACTGGGGGCTATGGGCTTAATTCAGACCGTTAAAGAGTACGAACGCCTGACGATAGAGTCCATTATAAAAAAAGATCCTGCCCTGGGCATTCAGGCTTTGGCAGGACATCCACTGGTGGGATCCGTGAACTTAGCCGGGAAAGTATATAGAGATATTATCAATGAAAACCAGTCATACCTTAAATATATGTAGAAATAATGCGGTGAGAAAAGGAGCAGTATCATGAATATGGAGACCATTGTATTTTCATTAATAGCACATAGCGGTGAAGGCAGAAGTTTGTGTATTGAGGCTATATCTAAGGCCAAAGCGGGAGATTTTGAGCAGGCACGTGGCCTTCTTGATGCAGCAGACGAGAAAATAGCGCAGGCGCACAAATCACAGACGAAGCTTATTCAGTCTGAGGCGGATGGAGAGAAAACAGAAGTTTCACTGCTGTTGATCCATGCTCAAGACCATCTGATGAATGCCATTACGATATCGCAGATGGCTAAGGAGTTTGTTGACCTATATGTAAAAATGTCGGGTGGTGAGTCTGCATGCGTCGGAGCTTAGGCATTTCAGTTTATCCAGACCAAGCCCCAGTCGAGGCTTTTGTAGACTACATTAAGAAAGCCCATGCGTGTGGCTTCACGAGAATTTTCACCTGCCTGATTTCTGTGGCAGAAGGCGCATCGAGTTTTGAGGATTTTAAGCAAATATGTAAAACGGCCTCTGAACTCGGCATGATGGTTATTGCCGATGTGTCACCAGAGGTCTTTGAAACCCTGGGTACAACATATACGGATTTGTCCTTTTTCAAAGAGCTTGGCCTGTCGGGCATTCGCCTTGACCTAGGTTATTCAGGGAATGAAGAGAGCTTTATGACCTTCAACGATGAAGCCCTTATGATTGAAATCAATATGAGCGGGGGCACAAAGTACCTTGAGAATATCTTGAGCTATCAGCCCGATGTCTCAAAGTTGATTGGGTGTCATAATTTTTACCCACACCGCTATACAGGACTGAGTCGGGACCATTTTATGAAATGTTCAAGGCAGTTCAAGAAAAAGGGAATCCGTACAGCGGCCTTTGTAAATTCACACAGTGCTGATTTTGGACCATGGCCTGTAAATGAAGGGCTGTGTACTCTTGAAGCACATAGAACACTGCCTATTGAAGTTCAGGCTAAGGATTTGTTTGGTACGGGGCTGATTGATGATGTGATTATCGCAAATGCCTTTGCATCAGACGCCGAGCTGGAAGCGCTGGGGGCATTGAGTCCCTATATGCTGGAGCTGAAAGCCGAGCTGGAATCAGACTTGCCAGACGTGATGCGACGTATAGTACTGGAAGAACCGCATTTTAACCGCGGAGATGTTTCTGCCTATATGATTCGCTCAACACAGAGCCGAGTGAAATACAAGGGGACACACTTTGAACCCTTTAACACAGCACCGATACGACGTGGCGATATTCTTATTGAGAGTTCCCTTTATACGCGATATGCTGGAGAACTTCAAATTGCCCTGCGTGATATGGAAAATAGCGGACGCACCAATGTGGTAGGACGCATTTCTGAGGATGAGCTTTATCTGCTGGACCGGATTGAGCCTTGGCAAAAGTTTAGAATGAAGGTATCTGAAAATGACTAAAGTGCTTTTTGCAGATAAATTATTGGTTGGAAAATCGCTTGAGGAAAACATGGCTGTCATTTTTGACAGCCATATTCTTTGTGTGTGTCCAGAACATGAGCTGGACACACAGATAGAATATGCGGGCATAAACCGGTCTGAAATCGAGTGGTCGCATCAAAGAGTTCAGGTGCTTGCACCAGGATTTATAGATGTACATATCCATGGTGCTGCTGGAGCTGATGTAATGGATGGGCAGTGCAGGTCAGTGGAAACCATTTCTAGAGTGCTTTTGGAAAAAGGTGTGACCGGTTTTTTAGGGGCAACGGTTGCTCATAATAAAAGTCGGGTGCATGAGGCTGCTCAGGCTATTCGCCAGGCGCGCAGGTGTAGTGAGAACACACAGCTTTGTAGGGGTGCTCGTATTTTAGGCATGCATCTGGAAGGGCCATTTCTAAATAATGAAAAAGCGGGTGCCCATGCTTTATCGCATTTGACAGCGCCCAGTACGGATTTTATTGAGGGTATCGAAGATCTTGTTCAGCTGGTGACTTATGCACCTGAACGTGATGAAGACAATGCTTTCTTACTTGAAATGAAGGCGCGCTGGCCTCATATTCGACTTTCTATTGGTCACTCCAATGCAAGCTATGAACGCGCCCTTGAGGCAATTGAATATGGTGCAAGCAGTGTGACACATCTGTATAATGCCATGCGCGGCCTACACCATAGAGAGCCGGGGGTGGTGGGTGCCGCACTTGCGACAGAGGTTTATAGTGAGTTGATTGCAGATGAAATTCACGTGCATGCAGGTGCCCTGAAAATAGCCTACCGAGCAAAGGGTCCTGAACGCCTCATGCTCATAACAGACGCCATGTGTGCTGCCTGCATGCCACCAGGAACCTATAAGCTGGGCGATCTTGATGTTCATACAGACAGCAAGCGGGCACAGCTGGAAGATGGTACCCTTGCGGGGAGTGTGTTGACAATGGACACAGCTGTACGCAATGTAAGTCAGGCGCTTGGGTTGCCTCCCGGCGAGGCGCTATTTATGGCTTCTACGGTACCTGCAAATATGTTGGGACTCGATTTGATGGGGCGCATAGTAGAGGGCTGTCATGCAGATTTTGCAGTACTTTCAGACGCGCTGGAAGTGGTTCAGACTTATATAGATGGAGAAGTGGTGTTTGGAGGTAAGAAATGCGCATTCTAATTGAAGAAAACTATAAAAAAATGAGCAGGCGGGCTGCGTGGATTCTTGCAGCTCAGCTTACTGTCAAGCCAGACAGTGTTCTTGGACTTGCAACAGGCAGTACCCCACTTGGGATGTATGAAGCCTTGTCCAGCATGTGTTCGGAGGGAACCCTATCTTTTAGGGGTGTGAAAACCTTTAATCTGGATGAGTATATCGGACTGGGCATAAATGATGCTCAGAGTTACAGGCACTTTATGCAAACCCACTTGTTTAATCATGTAGACATAGCGTCCGAACACATCAACATTCCAAATGGCCTCGCGACTGATATTGAAGCAGAATGCCGACGCTATGAAAGCGCAATCACCTCAGAGGGTGGTATAGATGTGCAGGTTCTTGGTATTGGACACAACGGGCACATCGGATTTAACGAACCCGATGTCCGCTTTGAGGCAGCCACGCATCGGGTAGACTTAGACGAAAGCACCATCAGTGCCAACGCCCGTTTTTTTGATTCGGCTGAGGCGGTACCGCGTCAAGCCATCAGCATGGGCATTAAAACCATTATGAAGTCTCGTCGCATTGTCCTGATTGCCAGCGGTTCTGACAAGGCTGATATTGTGGCAAAAATGCTCTATGGACCCATCACACCATCGGTTCCAGCCTCGATTCTTCAGCTCCATCCAGATTTAGTGGTTGTTTTAGACCAGGCAGCAGCAAAATCACTTGAGAAAATGGGTCATGTTGAAGAGAGTGCATAGGGGAACCGGCAGATAGGGGGACAAGATGATAAAAGGAATTCCTGCATCTGCAGGTATCGCAATAGCTCACGTATTCAAACACCTTATCAAAGACAGATCAGAGACCTATGTGGTTGAATCGCAGGCGATTGAGAAAGAAAAACTTGAGTGCGCTTTAGGGAGGGCACTTGACCAGATTCACGCGATAAGAATACAAGCAGAAACAGAGCTGGGGCAGGAGGAAGCACGTATTTTTGAAGCCCACGAAATGCTTTTAAAAGACCCAGAAATAATAGGGAAAATTGAAGAAGGAATAAAAGTAGGCCTCGGTGGTCCAGAAGCCGTGGGGCGGGCACAGGATTCTTTTGAGGCACTTTTCAGTGCCATGGATAATCCGTATTTGCAGGAACGTGCGGCAGATATTCGCGATGTGCTAGGACGGGTACGAAACAACTTACTGGGTCAAGATGGCATGATTATGCAGGGTAGGGATGAACCGGTGATTTTATTATGCCATGACCTCACCCCATCGGATACGGCTCAAATGTCAAAGAAGAGTGTGCTGGGGTTTATCACTGAAATTGGTGGAGCAGCATCCCACTCTGCCATTATGGCACGTAAGATGGAGATGCCTGCAGTTGTAGGCGTGTCAGAAATTATGGATACACTTGAAGATGGAACCCTTGTCATTGTTGATGGCGGCGCAGGTGTGGTGATTGCTGACCCGAGTCAGGAAACATTGGACAGCTACCGCAAAAAGAAGCGCGCTTATGACCAAAAAAAAGAGGCGCTGGGGAAAATGAAAGGGCTCTCTAGTACATCCTTGTGTGGGCGACGGGTTGAAATCGCCTGCAATATTGCGGGGCCTGAAGATATAGCACTTGTTCTTGAAAATGACGGCGAAGGGGTGGGCTTGTTCAGAAGCGAATTTTTATATATGGACAGAGATAGCCTGCCAACAGAAGAACAGCAGTTTCAGGCTTACAAAAAAGTGGTTGAGGGCCTAGCGGACCGCCCTGTAATCATACGCACCCTGGATGTCGGCGGTGATAAAAATATTCCTTATTTGAATATGAAAGAAGAAATGAACCCCTTTTTAGGGTATCGCGCTATTCGTTATTGCTTAAATGAAGAAGCGGTTTTTATGACCCAACTGCGCGCCATTTTGCGTGCCAGTGCTTATGGTAAGGCGAAAATTATGTTTCCAATGATTTCATCCATCGAGGAGATTCGATGTGCAAAGGCTTATGTTGCAAGTGCAATGGCAGCATTAAAGCACGAGAAAATAGCCTATGATACGGCTATCGAGATTGGTATGATGATTGAGATTCCTTCAGCAGCCATGCTGTCTGATTTGTTTGCAAAAGAAGTGGATTTTTTCAGCATCGGAACCAACGACCTCGTACAATATACCGTAGCTGTTGACAGGATGAATCAGCAGATATCTGATCTGTACACACCTATGCATCCCTCTGTTTTAAGACTGGTTCACATGGTGATTGAAAATGGTCACAAGGCAGGGATATGGGTAGGCATGTGCGGCGAAGCGGCAGGTATTGAAGCGCTTGTACCACTTTGGTTTGCAATGGGACTAGATGAATTTAGCGTAAGTCCATCCGCAGTTTTGCGCGTGCGTGAGCAAATCCGAAGTTTTAACAAGAACACCTTAGGGGATTTGGTTGACACTGTACTCGAACTGCCGACAGCCAATGCAGTGAAACAGCGTCTAAGAGATGTATTATAGTCATAGAGGTTCTTTTACAAAGAAAGCCGCCGGTGCAGGTCTGCATCAGCGGCTTTTATAATCCACAATTTCTTTTTAGTCCACAGCGCGGCGCAGATAATTGGCGAGTTTATCCACAGCACCAATTAGCATGAGGTAGCAAATGAGGTAAAGGGTAATGTCTGAGTAGTGGAACCAGCTCATGCTGAGTTTAAAAGCTTGCCCGAGTCCACCGGCACCGACAAAGCCTACGATGATGGTTGTACGAATAATGACTTCCCACCTGTACAGGATAAATGTGATGAACTTGGGGATAGTCAGGGGCAGCACGCCGTAAAACAAGGTCACAATGCTGCCAGCTCCAGAGGCTTTAAGACTGTCCAGCGGAGACTTCTCCATGTTCTCTACCACCTCAGCACATAGCTTGCCAAGAATACCAAAGTTGTGAACGGCAAGTGCCAGTATACCGGGCAAGGGGCCAGGTGTAAAAAGGAAGACAAAGAGCATGGCCCAAACGAGTTCAGGAATGGCGCGCGTCACAATGAGGAGCAGTCGTATGGGATAAAAAACAAACCCATGCATTAGGGCATGACCGCGGGTGGCTTGGGTATTCTTTCGGGCAGCGGGGAAAGCAAGAAGAAGGGCAAAAAAAGCGGCCAGAACAAGTGCAAATATACTCATTTGAAGGGTTTGAAAAGAAAGACGCAGTGCCTCAGCCCACTTTGTACTATCTAGAAAGGCAGGCAAAGCTTGACCATAGCCAAGAAGTCCTCTTATAAACTTTAGAGTGTAGACCCCATTTTTCTCATTGAAAATGTCAGTGAAGCTGATCCCCTCCTTAGTGTGTATAAAGGCCCAGGAGACAGCGATGCTAATGAGAACTGCCAGAGTGGAAAGTCTAACAAGATAACGGTTTTGCTGCCTGCCTGAAATCATGGCATGGCGTAGCTGGCTGCTCCACACTTCTATTAGAAAGATCAGAAGAATGAGGGCATACAAGTAGGTAAAAGCTTCATTGTATTCCAGGTCATTTAAGCTGAGTTGAATCTGATAGCCAAGGCCACCCAGGCCGACAAAACTCATAACGGTGGACGCCCTCAGGGCGCATTCAAACCGGTAAAAGGCGTAACTGACCATATTAGGGAGTGCATAAGGCAAGTAACCGTAAAAGAGCTTTTGAAGTTTGCCTGCCCCTGAGGCACTCAAGCTTTTTATGGGGGGCTTGGGAACATCAAGCAGCATATCTGCAAAGATGCGTCCCAGTGTGCCGCCGTAAGGAATGCCTAATGCAAAAATAGCCGAAAGCGGAGACAGACCAAATGTTGCAACAAATAACCATGCCCAGACGAGTTCGTGGATAGACCGCATAAAGGTCAGGGCGTGCCGCATCATTCGTGCAGACAATGCGCTGGCATTTTCTTTTTTTGACAGAATACCTGATGCACATATCCCTAGAAAAAAGGCAATAAGCAGGGAAATGCTAATGCCTGCGATGGCATAGCTGATGGTAATGCCAGCAGACTGAATGCTCAGATTCAGTGTTTCTGCTGAAAGCTGGGGGTGTATGAGCGCTCTAAAAAGCTGCTTTGCGGTTGCTGCACCCCCCCTGTGAATGAGTGGGCTTGTCCAATCAACAGAAAAAAAGCCCCAGCCAATCAGCAAGAAGGTTGCCAAATAAATTCGTCTCTTACGCATAGGACACCTGCCCAAGGGAATAGAGTGAGGTCAGTTCTTCTTCGGTAAGTGATTTAGCGGGTTTATCGACCCACACTTTGCCTTCCCTAAGGCCAATGATGCGGTCAAAGTATACCTGTGCCAGTTCTACAGAATGCAGGCTGGCTACAAGGGTGTGTGTATCACTGGCAACGCGATTTACAAGCAAGTCTATAATCTGGCTTGCTCTTGCTGGGTCAAGCGAAGCCACGGGTTCATCTGCCAATATGACTTTGGGGTTTTGGATGAGGAGGCGAGCGAGTGCTACACGTTGCTGTTCACCACCGGAGAGAAGGTGTGTTTTTTCGTAAAGCTTGTCTTCAATACCCACTGATTTCAGTGCCTGTCGAGCAGCGCTGACCTCCTGTGGGCGCATTAGTGATAAAAGCGACTTAAAGGTGGACCACTTTCCAAGGTTGCCAGCAAGCACATTGTGTACGGTTCTCAGGGGTCCTACAAGGTCAAAATGCTGACGCACCAGTCCAACATAGTGTGCCCGTTGTCTGATCGTAAGACGATCGATTGATTCAGTACAGAGGGTATAGGTACCTGTATCTGGTTCTATTGTTCCACTCAGGATACCGAGTAAAGTGGATTTGCCAGCACCGCTGGGCCCAATCAGAGCTACACGCTCGCCTTCAAAAATTTTCAAGTTCAGGGGTTCAAGTGCTTTTAGTGAACCGTAGGATTTTGAAACTTGATCTAGTTCTATGAAAATAGATTTTTGCATTTTAATCATCTCACTGTTCAATACCCATGCCTAATGACGGAACCACCAAGACATGATCAACTGGATAAAAGCAAAAAATGCAGGGTCAGACCTGCCGCAAGACACGTCTGACACCAAACATTAATGGATTTAATTGATAATGCCAAGAGCCTTGGCAACGGATTCTATAGCGCTGTAATTTGCGTTGTTCGTTTCAATAAACTTGTCATCTTTGAAAAGGTCCATAACCTCTGGGTTGGCTTCGCCAAAGGACAGCAGGGCTTCCTGAACAGAGGCTTTGGTCCCTTCACCAAACTTTTCATCAACGGTATTAATTGTCCAGTTATAGTCGTAGTATGCAGGCGTTGTATAGAATACATCTACCTTTGAAAGGTCAACTTTGCCTTCTTCGGTAGCCGCTTCCCACACCGCTTCATTGAGTGCGCCAACTTCAAATGCGCCCGATTCAACCAGTTTCCATGTTTTATCGTGAGAGCCTGAGAAGTTCGCCGCCCCTTCTAAATCCGCGGTTGGATCAATGCCTGCTTCAATAAGATAGTGTCTTGGCATAAGGTGTCCTGATGTAGAGCTTTCGCTTCCAAATGTCAGGGTTTTGCCAGCCACCTCTTCGATAGACTTCAACCCGAGTGCCTTTTGTGCTACAAAGACAGAGTGGAACTGTTCGTCACGCGGTCTTTGTGCAATGGCTTCAGCACCATCAACGGCATTTCTTACTTGCACACCTGTTAGACCACCGAACCAGCCAAGGTCGATATCGCCGCGTTCAAAGGCTGTAACCAGTGCAGCGTAGTCTACCGTAGGAACGTATTCAACCTCAAGACCCGTTTGTTCTGAAACATAAGCGGCAAGTTCGTCAAAGCGTTTGTTGAGTTTTGATGCATTCTGGTCTGGAATGGCACCAATTTTAAATGTAGGCCGATCGCCTGATTCAGCAGGTGACTCGACTGTCGCATCAGATGCCTCAGGGTTCTCTTGGACACTTTCTTGCCCACAAGCTCCGAGCAGTAAAGCAAGTGCTGCTATTAACATTAATAGTAAGTTCTTTTTCATTTGTCCCTCCATAGCTCAAGAATGAATTGTTATTCCTGACTAGAGTACTAGGGATTGAAACGCTTGTACAATAGAATCTATCAATACATTTTATGAATTGCATTTAGAAATATCATCTGTCAATTAATTGCCAGGAATGGGCGTTTGGTGTTGAAAAACAGACATTCTCTATAAGCGTGTACTCACCTACGTTCAAGAGATATGAACGGCTTGTGAACTTTTTGAAAACAATACTAAATTAGTGATATAAAGTGTGTGGGGCGGGTAAAGGTGAACTAGGTATATTAGAAATTATTGATGTCGATAAGGACGTGATGAAATGAAAGTATCAAGACGTATATGGATTGTAGCAGCGATACTTCTAATCATTTCAACAGGATTTTATGTTACACAGTCCCGGGGCGCAGAAAAGCCAGTGGCTCAGGCACTTTATTATGAAAAGAGCTTAGATGAGCTTGAAATAGCGACCTTTGCAGGTGGTTGTTTCTGGTGCATGGAGTCGCCGTTTGAAAAGATAGTCGGTGTACACTCTGTCATTTCAGGATACAGTGGGGGACACACTGAAAATCCAACCTATGAGCAGGTATCATCTGGCACAACAGGTCATTTGGAGTCGGTTCAAGTCTACTATGATCCAGAAATTATATCGTATGAAAATATTCTAGATATTTACTGGAGACAGATTGACCCTACCGATGATGGTGGATCATTTGTCGATAGAGGCTATCAGTATACATCGGCGATTTTCTATCATAATGACATGCAGAAAATGCAGGCTGAGGCATCAAAAGAGGCACTGGCTCTTTCAGGCCGATTCGATGAAGCCATCGTGACACCGATAAGGGCTTTCGAAGTCTTTTATGATGCAGAAGACTATCATCAGGATTACTATAAAAAGAACCCACTAAGGTACAAATTTTACAGGTATAATTCTGGACGCGATCAGTTTCTGGAAAGCATTTGGGGAGAAGAAAGACACGTTGTCGGATTGGAGTCAAAAATGTTAAAATATGAAGCGTTTGATAAAGAAGCGCGCCTTTCAAATCTAACCGAACTTGAGTACAATGTAACACAAAAAAACGGAACGGAGCCAGCATTTGACAATACCTATTGGGATAATAAAGAAGAAGGTATATATGTAGATGTTGTATCAGGAGAACCCCTTTTTAGCTCAAACGAGAAATATAAGTCTGGTACGGGATGGCCAAGTTTTTTCAGACCTCTTGAACCGGATAATATTGTCATGGTTGAAGACAATACCCTCTTTATGAAGCGTATCGAAGTCCGTAGCAAGTATGGAGATTCCCATCTGGGGCATCTTTTTGATGATGGTCCAAACCCGACTGGACTACGTTATTGTCTCAACTCTGCTTCGCTTAGGTTCATCCCTAAAGATCAAATGGAAGCGGAAGGCTATGGCGAATATTTGAAAATATTTGACGAATAGAGCAGTTGCAGGTGGACTCGAATTTGAAAACCAACAAAAGGCTTAATGCCCCATCCGTACTTATGCGGTATTCGGGGGATTAAGCCTTTTTATGTAGACGTATAACTATAATATGTAGGCATACAAACTATTCAATCTGACGATGCCTATAAGCAGCTTTCAAGTTTTCTGGTTTATTAGGAAAGGGAACTTCAAGAGGTTTACTGATCGTATTCTGCAATAAAGCTAAAGGCAAGGCCTGTACCCAAGAGCAAGATGAGTGGCATGATGGCGATTGCATTTCCAAGTGTCAATCCCATCAGGGCTTCCATGGTCCAGTAAACAGGGGTTAGCTTGCTGATGATTTTGAAGGCTTCTGGAATCAGGTCAAGACTCCAAAAGGCTCCACCGGCAAGGCAGATAAAAAAGACAGCGGGAGCGGCAATGGACTGGAAAGCAGTGCCCTTTTGAAACTGGATGGCTCCAAGAAGCATGATGCCGCAAAAGCTGCTGACAAAAGCACTACTGATTAATAAAAGCATGGGTAGGTCTTTGAGTGTAAAAATGCCGGTCATAATGGAAAGGGCTAGAAACTGCATAAAGAGCAGTGCGCTTCCAAATGAAAAATACCCCAGGAAGGCACCCAATATGCGGGGCTGGCCTGCACATTTTAAGCGGTCAAATGCTGCAGTCTTGCGTTCCTCGATAATTGAAGCGCCGACGAAGACCATAAAAAAGGCTGTACTCGCGAGGGTCATTCCAGCAGAAATTCGGTTTTGCATTAATTTTTGAGCCGTGAGTGAGGCGTTCGCCGGATTCTTACGGGTCTGACCAGGGGTGATCAATTGAATGTTCAGTTCCAGTTCGAAAGTACTTTCTGAAATAAGCTGCTTGGTCAGGCGCATGGCGTCATCGTGCGCGGTTTTTGAGTCCAGAAGGCGCAGAGCTTTGTTCGAGGCGCTGTTTACAGCCAGCTCTTTGATGATTTCACGAGCAAAAATATCCCCAAGTGCACCTGCGACCATATTGCTCTCAAGAACGGTTATGTCCACTTTATCATCGACCTTACCGCTAAGAATCATGGCTTCAAATCCCGGGCGTATTGTAAAAATGGCTTCAACACGATTGTCACTCAGTGCACTGATAGCCTCATTGGCGTTAAGCTGATCTATAGAGAGCGTATCCAACCTGGTCAGCTTTTCGATTAAAGCCTGAGAAGCGGCAGTATTATCGGAGTCAATAATGGCAACGGGGACGCGGTCTACAGCACTGTAGTCTTTAAAGACAGCCCCAATGCCCGTACTGATGATGAGTGGTAAAAGAAAAATGAATAAGGCCAGGCGTCGGCTGGTCAAAATGAGTTTCCACCGCAGGAGCAGATGCTGAATGTAGGTGTTAATCATAGCGAATCCCTCCTGTTTTCAAAGTGTGTTTTAGATAGGAAGCTGAGAAAAGTGTGGCAACAAGTATGAGGCAAATTGTCCATATAAGAACCGTAGGGTTTGCAGCTTGAGTATCAGAGAGCGTTTGCAAGAGTGTACGAATGGCCCAGTAGTTGGGTGTAAAAGCACTTGTATCCTGCAGGGTTTTCGGCATGAGTGGCAAGGGAATAAAGTTGCCACCTACGAGCCCGAGGACAAAAACAATGAGGCTGGATGCAATGGTTGCAGTGGATTCCCTTTTTAGGACAATACCAAACATAAGGGTAATGGCGCTAAACAAAAAACTGACAAGAAAAACCTGAAATAAGAGCAGTCCAAATTGAATCAGCCCCAGCTTAAAATAAAGGCCAAGCGGAAGTGCCAGCATACAGCAGAGCAGGGTTGTATGAATGCTCGTAGCAGTAAGTTTTGACAGAACCCAGCCCAGCAAACTGGTGTGAATGGTCAAATGCCGCTGGAGGCAGTGGGTTTTCAAGTCACCGAAGTAGAGGGGAAGGATCCCCGTTGAAGCATAAGCTGCCACAATGACAATAATTGCTGCCCCAAAATAAACAATAGAAGTTGTTGATGGAAAAGTGTCGATCAGTGTGTAGGAAAACAAGCGATTACGGCCCAGTGCCATGGAAATCATTTCGACAGAGTAGAGATCGTTAATCTGAAGTTGTTCCTCCCTTGGGTAGTCATGAGATTCTAGTGTCTTGTAAAGACCGTAGGTTGCAGCGTCAACAGACTTTATATAGTCTGAGTAGCTCCTGAGCATTTCTTCTAGAACCATCGATTGTATTGGATGGCTGGGGTTTAATACCACATCCAGTGCATCGTTTCTGTAATGGAGCAGGCTGTCTGTAAAATGAGGCGGAATGGTAATGACGGCAGTCAGGTGCCCTTTATCATATTCGGCCCCTACTGTCTCGCTTGTACCGACAATAATGGTCACAAGGGAAGTGAACTGGTCGTTTGTCTTAAAGCTGTCGATAAGCATCTTGCTGAGTTGACTTTCTTCATTATCTACGATGCCGATATGGAGTGTTTCGAGAAGTCTTTTTTCGGCCATGTCCTCAGAAAAGAACTGCACGAAAAAGAAAAGCGACAGAAGTGCCGCTATGCCAAAGGCAAGAGTACGTTTTATGTCAATGGTCCGTTTGAGGTCGTGTATGAGTAAATAGCGCATGTTTTATATCTCCAGAAGTTCAAACAGTCTGAGTTCTTCAATGACTTGTACGAGTTTCTTATAGGTAAAAGGTTTTGCGAGAAAGCCGTCCATACCAGCAAGCTGTGCTTGCATTCTGTCTTCAGGTGTGTCGTTGGCTGTTAATGCAATGATTGAAACGGGATGCGGGCTCGTGCCCTCTAATGCCCTGCGGCGATTGGCTTCTTCTTTTCGAATCATACGCGCGACGTCATGTCCGTCTATCTTAGGCATTTGAATATCCATCAAAATCACATCATAGGTCTCTTGAAGGGCCTTTTCAACAGCCTCGGCCCCATCGACAGCAATATCGTAGGTGCAGTTCATTTTTTTGAATATCAGTTTCATGTACGCCTGATTCATCGGGTTGTCCTCGGCAAGGAGGACCTTCATTTTTGACAAGTCATAATCGCTAGGACCTTCATCCTCTTTACTTTTACGATCAAGGTGGTTCAGTTCAAGCTTAACCATAAAAGACGACCCTTTGTTAAGAACACTGTCCACTTCAATGCTGCCCTTCATTTTATCAATGAGCTGCTTGGTGATTGCAAGACCAAGACCAGACCCCGAAAAACGGCGCGTGTTGGAATGTTCGACCTGATAAAAAAGGTCAAAGAGTTTCTTCTGGTCATCTGCACTGATGCCAATGCCAGAGTCACATACGCGAATGTGTACCTCTACCCTGCCATTTTCAAAGTGTGCTGCTTGAACAGAAAATAGGATCTGACCCCTTTCAGTATATTTCGCTGCGTTTGAAAGCAGATTAATCATGACCTGTTTTAAGCGCAGGGCATCACCAATGAGATAGTGGGGTAAATTTGGGTCAATATCTACCTTGAGTTCAATAGGCCGATTTTTAAGCATGGGCCGTATGATGGCAAGGGCTTCATCAATGGCTGAATTAATCTCAAAAGGACGGTAATCAAGCTTGAGCTGACCGGCTTCAGATTTTGAAAGGTCAAGCAGATCGTTAAAAATCTGAAGGAGCAAATGTGTAGATGTTTTGATATTGCGAATGAGGGTCTTTGCTTCTTCGGGACTTGTTTCACTACCCAGCATGTCGGTCATGCCGATAATGGCAGTCATGGGGGTACGGATTTCATGGGATATATTCGCAACAAAGCGGTTTTTTTCCAGTGTGGCTTCTTCAGCCCGCATTTTTTCTGCTTCGAGCAGTTCCATTGCCTCCTGAAGCTCTGTAATATCATGGAGCATGATCAGGCGCCCTAGGACTTGTTCTTTTTTGCCATATACGGTCTGATCGCGAAGATAATAGTACTTAATGCCTTCTGTTGTATCTACACTAATGCTGACTTTATCATAGCTGAGTTCATTGTAGCTGGTAAGGTCAAAAGAAGAGGCTTCCAGAACTTCAAGCAGGGGCTTGTCACTGTGAATATCGGCTTCAATGTTTTTGAATATGTTTTTTGCGGCATCATTCATATCGACGATGTGATCGCTGCCATCTAGGACAATGAAAGCATCTGCCATCTTATCAATGACAATTTCCTGAGCGAAGGGAATGATGTTTAAAAAACCAAACCTGCGTATGGAAACGTAAAACAGCATGCCTGTAATCAAAAATAGCATAGGCGTATAGTCTATGGCCTTTGAAAAGGAATCAAGATAAAGGTAGGCGCTATTTCCTGCCACAGGAACAAGTAGGGCAAATACAATGGTAATGGCCTGTTTGCGCTTATTTGACCTGAATTTGAAGCAGGCGATCAGCGCCATAATGAGTGCGGTGCCCAGGGTTACATAGGAGTAAGCCAAAAACCCATATTTATAGAAAAGGCCATAGTGACTGCGTACATAATTGAGTCCGTTTTCTATGTCGATATAACGACTTTCATAGAAAAGATGATGGTATTTGTTGGTGAAAGACATTACAAGTGAGCTTATTGGAAACAAGAGAATAAAGCCATGCAATTTATGGTTGAGTTCCTCATTGTAAAGAAATTTGTGAATGGTTAAGAAGACGCTAAGAGGTACAAAAACAATGGCCAGATAGCGCATCTGGTCGAAGGTTAACTGTAACTTTTGTCCAGGAACAGCATAATAGAGCATTTCAAAGAAAAGCCACATGGCCAATATCCGTAGGAGGATTTTGACGTTTTGACTGTAAGGCTGCTCTTTCGTATCTGTAACAGTTGAAACAGCGAGCAGAATGGTGAATCCGACAAAACAGATTGAAGAATAAATATTAATGGCCATAAGATCACCTCAGTAATAGGATACCCCTTTATTGAGGTATCTTCCAGAAATTTTCACATCAATTCATGCTTTTTTGTTCTGAATGTTGTATAGTTGATTCAGGAGCATATTTAATATGAAAGTTTAGAACAAACGATATAAAGGAGTCAATGATGAGCGAAAAAAATAAAGTAGAACTGACAAATACAGGATGCTGCGGTCAACACAACCACGACCACGGACAAGGGTGCGGTTGCTCAGGGCATCACCACGACCATGACCATCATCATGGGCATGACCACGATCATGAGGGACATGACCATTCAAAAATTTATCTTGAAACAGAAGACGGTAAAGAGCTGGAATGCGACGTACTGGGTGTGTTTGATTTTGAAGACCAGCAGTACATTGCACTGATTCCGGTTGAATCAGAGACAGCTTTTCTATACCGCTATTCAGAAGTTGAAGAAGAGCCTGCACTTAGCCAAATTGAATCCGATGATGAATACGAGCGCGTAAGTGCACACTTCATGGAGCTCGTTGAAGCAGAAGAAGAATAAATGAAAGATATTCTTGCTGTAATCGGTATAGTTACCTGTATCGCAGTGAGTTTAACAACAGGTATTTCACTTTCAATCGGATTTTTAACAGCAATAGTGCTGTGTTCAATACTTCAATTTGGGAATTACAGGTTTAAAACAGCTGTGGGGTCCATGTGGCGCGCGGTTGTTGAAGTGAAACTTTTATATTTTGTCATTGTGCTGATTGGGGCCTCTGTTTCATCTTGGCTTGCAGGCGGCGTGGTTCAAACCATTATGATTTTTGGGCTCAAGGCCATGCTGGGTAAGAATGTTGTTCTGATGACATTCATCATTACCGCCCTTGCGGGTTTTTTTATGGGGACAGCTATTGGAACCATCAGTACACTGGGAATTGCCATACTGGGTATTGGTGCTGCTTTTGGTATTCCTCTGCACATTCTTCTGGGCGCGGCGGTTTCCGGCGCATTTATCTCGGATAAAATTTCACCCCTGTCAGGACTGATGAATTTAACCCTCGCAGGGTCCGGTGCAGGTTATGCAGATGCGGTTAAGAGTATGGTGAAAACCCTTGTGCCGGTTATGATTTTATCAGCAGTGTTTTACTATGTAGTGGGCAATCAATTCGTATCTGCTGATGTCAGTCAGGTTGCCGACATTGAAGCGGCCATGCGCGGTGCATTTTTCATTCATCCTGGACTGCTGTTATTACCAGTGATGGTGGTGGTGCTCGCTTTTAGCGGAAGGCCATCTGTTTTCTCAATCGGCTCTGGCGTCCTGCTGGGGATTGTATTTGCAGTTGTCTTTCAGCACGGCAAATTAACGGAAACGATTGGTGCCGTACTTTTTGGATTCCATGCACAAACGGGTGACGTATTGCTCGATGGCATTTTGAAATCTGGTGGCATGGTAGGCATGCTGGAAGTTATTTTGATTGTCATGTGTGCTGTGGCACTGAGTGATTTCCTCGAGCAGACGGGCATGAATAAACGTATTTTCGGCAAGTTTTTTGATCGTGTACAAAGCGCAAGCGGGCTCCTAATGACAGGCGGCCTCATCAGTATCGTTCTCACGGCCCTTACGTGTGATCAAACGGCAGGAATCGTACTGCCGCTTAAAATGCTGAGAAAATACGGGCCGAAGTTTGGCATTACGCCGGCGATGACTGTGCGTACAATATCAGACACAGGAACGATAATCGCACCCCTGATGCCTTGGAATATCAATGCACTAATTATTATTGGAATTACGGGCATTAGCGCTGTGGAGTATGGTCCATATGCTATTTTGTGCATACTTGCACCGGCCATTAGTATTTTGCATTTATTCCTGAGTTCAAAGCATCAAACTAAGAATATAAAAAATGCCGCTTAATCACTTAAGCGGCATCTAAGATTTATCATATAGTCCATGCGAGTCATGCTACTTTTGCTTTTTAGGGTGGACAGCATGTCTGTATTACAAATTGGAAATGCACAGAGAAAGTCAAGTTTCTTGTTTTGTATATACACGACAGGTCATTTGACTTTTATTTATATAGGCACAGGCTACCACTTGGTGCCCAGCGAGAGGGACTTTGGCAGACCGCGTTTTTTCTTTGTACCAAAGAAGCCTTTGGACTCCTCAGTTGCATAAATCATTTCCCACATGTTGTCATATAGTTTTTTGCGTAGGGTGTTAATGGAGAGTGTTGTGTAAACACCTGAGAGCATACACATGCCTTCTATCCATGCGAGAAGTTCCAATGACAGGGTTTGAGAATCAAGTGATGAACGGATTTCGCCAGTCTTTTGCCCACTTTTGATAATGCCTTCCAGTGTCGAGGCCAGTCCGTCATAATAGGCATTAATACGCTCCTGCAGGGCAGGAAAGTGATTGAGACTGGTCCTGAGTAGGGCCAGCAGGTCGTAAGGCTTGTCAAAATGACTGCCTGAAAGAAGAGACAGTTCACTGTTGACTTCTATGACCGCATTGAAAAAACGTTCGAGGTTATAGCGTGCTGTTTTTTCTTTTTCATAGGTTAAAATAACTTTTTCTTCTATAGAAGATAGGAGAAAATCAATAGACGCTTCAAAAATCATATCTTTATTCTTAAAATGGTGATAGAGTGAGGGCTTTTTAATGCCTACCTCCTTGGCGATGGTTGAAAGAGACGCCTTTTCGTAACCATAATTCAGAAAATTCTTAATAGCAGCACGTACAATACGATCTTTAGTATGCATAAAATCCTCCCTACCGATTGTTAGGGATATTATAGCATAATTCATAATTGAAGGGAGTAAACATGGGGGAAAAAAGTGGATTGAGGGGATTGTCGGGGTTGTCCTCACAGGATAGGGAGTCATTTAGACCCTTTATTTCAGCGGATAAAATGCTGCCGGAATTCACTGGAACAGCACTGGTGATAGGTATTTTGCTATCTGTCATATTTGGTGCTGCCAATGCCTACTTGGGGTTAAAAGTCGGCATGACTATTTCAGCTTCTATACCGGCTGCGGTCATATCCATGGGGGTTATTCGGGTGATTCTTAAAAAGGAGTCCATTCTGGAGAACAATATGGTTCAAACGATTGGCTCAGCGGGAGAATCCTTGGCTGCAGGGGCCATTTTCACCCTGCCTGCGCTTTACATCTGGATGGATGACTGGGGACTTGGGACCCCTAGCCTGCTTATGATTACAGCCATTGCTCTATGTGGTGGTATTTTAGGGGTCTTCTTTATGGTGCCTCTTAGAAAAGCGCTGATTGTTAAAGAGCATGAAACACTGCCATTTCCAGAGGGAACGGCCTGTGCAGAGGTGCTTCTTGCAGGAGAAGAGGGCGGGAAAAAAGCCGCAGCGACCTTCACAGGTTTGGGAATTGGCGCATTTTACAAGTTTCTAACAGGCGGTCTAAAGCTCTTTCCCGATAGGGTGGAGTGGACAATGCCCTTATATAAAAACGCGACCATAGGAATGGACGCCCTTCCAGCACTACTGGGGGTCGGTTTTATTATTGGACCGACTATATCGGCCTATATGTTTGCCGGTGCCATTCTAGGATGGATGGTGCTCATTCCCTTAATCAGCAATATTGGGAGTCTGGGTTACATTGTTATGTTTCCAGCGGATATTCCCATTAGCCAGATGACCCATTGGGATGTCTGGGATATGTATATCCGTTATATTGGAGCTGGAGCCGTTGCTTTTGGGGGCTTGTTTGGGCTGGTGAAAACCATGCCCCTTATCGCCCAAACCTTTGTTGAAGCCATGCGTGACTACGCATCAGGTGTGGGAGACAGCAGCATGCTGCGAACGGACCGCGATATGAATATGCGCGTTGTCGTTATAGGATCGCTTATTATTGTTGTGCTGATGGCAGTCTTGCCCTTTATTGCAGTAGGGTACGGCGGAGCGGCACTCATTGCCATATTTGGATTTTTCTTTGCAACGGTTTCATCTCGAATTGTTGGTCTGGTCGGATCATCTTCAAACCCGGTTTCAGGGATGACCATTGCGACACTGGTTATTACAGGCATTATATACAAGGCATCGGGAACCCCTATTCAATACGGCATGGTAGCCACCCTGACCGTCGGTGCAATCATCTGTATTATTGCATCTATGGCGGGGGATACATCTCAGGATCTTAAGACTGGTTTTCTGGTAGGTTCAACGCCTTATAGGCAGCAATACGGTGAATTGGTCGGAGCGGTTGCATCAGCTCTGGCTATTGGGGTTGTTCTGTCTTGGCTTAACAATGCATGGGGATTCGGTTCATCTGAACTGCCAGCGCCACAGGCGACACTTATGCGACTGGTGGTTGAAGGGGTTATTCGGGGTAATCTGCCTTGGGCACTCGTTTTTACAGGCGTGGGTATCGGGCTGATGATAGAGTTGTTGGGACTGCCGGTGCTTCCCATTGCAATCGGCCTTTACTTGCCGATCCACCTTTCTGCACCCATTGTGGTGGGGAGTATGGTACGCAGAGTGCTGGACAGGCATATGGATGAAGACGAGCGCACTGCTATACGTGCCAAGTCCAAAATAGAATCAGGTGTTTTGTACGCCTCTGGACTCATTGCCGGAGAAGGACTTGTGGGCATTGTTCTAGCAATATTTGCTGTATTGGAGATGAATTTGGTGCTCGGTGTAAGCTTTGGGGCAGTAGGGACGCTTGTCTTTTTCGGCCTGCTCATTTACACATTGATGCGGTACTCCATATTCAGCAAGGTCTATTGATGATGGAGGGCTGAGATGTGAAGGTAAAAAAGGACGATAATTATTTAGATTTGATTCCCGTCAGGTGCAGTGAGCTGGATTGGTACACCGACACGGATGGGCGGGTTCATATAAAGGTGCTTCGGGATGGCCTGCTGGATAGGCTTGTACGTTTTTTTGTCCATACACCCGAGTATATGCGTGTTGATTTAGACGCAATCGGGAGTGCGGTCTTTCAGGCTATGGATGGTAGGGTCACCATAGGTGAGCTTTGCGATGGATTGAGGCTCACATTTGGTGATCGGGTTGACCCGGTTTATGAGCGTGTAGGCACCTACATTAACATACTTAGAAACAACCAGTTTATTGAACTTACTAAAGTGGAATAGGGGGAATGAAGCATGTCAGGAAAATTAAGCGGTTTAAAACCAAAGGCTGTATTTAAACACTTTGAAGCCTTGAGTCAAATACCAAGAGAATCTGGAAATGAAAAGGCGGTCAGTGACTACTTGGTCCAGTTTGCAAAAACGCTTGACCTTGAGGTGACTCAAGATGAAACGCTGAACGTGATTATTACTAAACCTGCAAGTCAAGGCCTTGAAGAAGCACCCCATGTTATTTTACAGGGGCATATGGACATGGTCTGCGTCAAAGAAGACAGTCTGACATTCGATTTTTCAAAAGATCCCATTCCACTGGTTGTGGAGGGGGATTTTGTTAAAACACGCGGGACGACTCTTGGGGCCGACAACGGCATTGCTCTAGCCATGGCAATGGCAATTCTTGAATCTAAAACACTTGCCCACCCTAAGCTAACAGCCCTTTTCACCGTTGCTGAAGAGACGGGCATGGACGGTGTTATTGGTCTGAGGCCTGAGGATATTTCGGGTGATGTTCTTATCAACATTGATTCTGAAGAAGAAGGGACACTATTAGCGTCTTGTGCTGGTGGGGTCAACAATATTGTCAGCTTACCTGTTCTCTATAAGGAAGTTGTTTCAGAAGCGGGATTGCTTTTAAAAATTCAAGGCCTAAAGGGTGGCCATTCCGGTATGGAGATCAATAAAAACCGTGCCAATGCCTTAAAGCTTTTAGGGCGGGTTTTAGACAGTACTTCAGATTTTACAGGGGTAGAAATTGTCGCTGTAAAGGGTGGTGATAAAATGAATGCCATTGCAAAATCAGCTGAGCTGGAGCTGGCTTTTGAAAGTGCCAAGCAGGTTGAATCTGTAAAATCCCGACTCAAAGAGCTAGAGCAAACATTTAGAAATGAGTTTGAAACGTCTGATCCTGACATAGAAATTGCTCTTGAAGAGGTGGATAAAAGAGGCACAGTAATGGTCTTTTCCGAAGAAACCAAACTGAATACGGCTCATATTTTGAGACTGATACCATATGGTGTTCAAACCATGTCTGCCAATATTGAAGGCTTGGTTGAAAGCTCAAACAACATCGGTGTCTTAACCCTGAAGGCAGACCACCTTGAGTTTAGCAGTGCGGTCAGAAGCTCGATAAAAACGCTTAAAGATGAAATCAACAGCAGGATTGAGCATATTTGCAGTCTGACAGGTGCGCATATGGAACTGGTTTCTGACTATCCTGAGTGGCCTTATAAGGTGAACTCTGAAATCAGAAGTCTAATGTGTACGGTTTGGGAAAGCATGTATAAGAAGCCGATGGCGGTGGACGCCATTCATGCAGGTCTTGAATGTGGTCTCTTAAAAGAAAAGGTTGGTGACATAGATATGATTTCTCTAGGCCCCAACCTTTATGATGTACATACACCCAATGAGCGTATGAGCATTTCCTCCGTTCAGAGGGTCTATGCATTTTTAGTGCAGGTTTTGTCAGAACTGAAGTAAAGAAGCTTACCAACTTGCCAAGACCACAGGTGGTCTTGGCAAGTTGGGATTTTAAGACCCTTGAACATTCAGGTTTAGGCCTGCACGATTGAGGGCTCGAACCAGCAGTGGAATGATTACGAACTGAATGGCAATGCCAGGAAGCCCCGTGATGACAGCCCCCTTGAGATAGATGGCCGGTTGCATTTTAAGGCCCAAGGTCAGTCCGAGGACATAGACTGTAAGCCCTGCGCCGAGGCGGCCAATCACCATACTCAGTGCAAGTGTCACCCAAATGTTTAGCTTCAAACTACGCATTAAAAGGGAAGCGCAAAGACCATAGAGGCCGAGTTCAACGGCCATAATAGGCAAGATTGGATAGGCAACAGGCATGCCGGTCATAAAGCTGCTTAAAACAGGGGTTAAAATACCAACGATCAGGGCAAGTGCAGGTGATAGAACAGCACCGCCGATGAGCACAGGTATGTGCATGGGTAAAAAGATGGGGCCTCCCATGCCCATGGCGTGGAAGCCTATGGGGAGTATAAGACCTATTGAAATTAAAATGCCTGCGGTGATGAATGGACTGGTTTGTTTGTTCATGTTTTCCTCCTTAAAATAAATGAAGCCATGAAGGTGTCCTCTTGGACAGGCCTTCATGGCTTTAATTTCGTCAATATGAAATGTTTAAAGATAGGTTGCTTCAAAGCGGTCGCGCAGCTTGTGCATCAATGCCTTAATGGCGATTTGTTCTGCACCAATGACATCAATTTGACACTGGCTGGTGGGTAAGAGCCATTTTTTTGCTGGCGAACTGCCAATGGCTTCGGCCATCTTGGGGCTGATTTCGCCCATCATTGCATTTGCGGTTACAATGGCGATTGGCCCGATGATGAGATCGACGCGTCCACTCATATGGACAATGGCATTCTCGCCTGTAGCGCCGTTTTCAGCACCCGCCCGCAGCATGTTGGCAGTTGCGTGGGAATTCGTTCCCAGTGCGATGATTTCAGTATCATCTCTTTTCAGTGGTTTTAAGCATTCTACAATGCTCCTGCCTATACCGCCGCCTTTGCCATCAATTACAGCTATTCTCATGTTAAACCCCTTGCCCAATTGTGTCAAGAAACTTCGCGACTGCTTTTTCAAGGGTGTCGACGCTTTGTGTCTCTAAACTGAGTGTCTCTACAGGACACCGCCCTGTTTGATCTCGGTTCTTAATAAAATCACACAGCGTATCAAAGCCTACCTCAAGGGTATCGGGTATAACCTGGAGTGCTTGCCTTGACATGAGCTTTCCATAGATACCAGCTACGC
Source organism: uncultured Acidaminobacter sp. (assembly GCA_963676345.2). Lineage (GTDB taxonomy): Bacteria > Bacillota > Clostridia > Peptostreptococcales > Acidaminobacteraceae. The sequence goes on along the minus strand of CAXXTS010000004.1, from coordinate 278,521 downwards.
CAGCTTCAACAAGGAACATGGCTGCGCCGCGTCCGATTACTTTATCAGCAACTAGGCTGTCCTTTAAGAGCTCAGGTGCAGTGGTATAGAGTTCGTAAATCGGTGCAATGCCCCTGGCGTTGGATGTGTATAAGATCTCGTCATTTCTTGAAACGACAATAGAACAGCTATGTTTATTTAAGTACTCCATCGTCTTATCGAGTGTCATTTTCATGCCCCTTTCCAAAATCGTTCCGTTAAGCTGCAAGGTTTGGTTAAAGCTGTATCCATTTTAGCATTTACTCAAAACAAAGAAAAGGTGAGAGACATCTACTTGCTGTGTTCTTTTGGAGCATCTAGAGGAATTTCAAGGTAAAAGTGAACCCCTTGTCCTGAACGGCTCACTGCACGAATGCTGCCACCGAGTTTTTCGGTAATGAGGTCATAGACAATGTGCATGCCCAGACCAGAGTTGCCTTCTGAGCGCCTAGTTGTGTAAAAAGGCTCAAAGATATGGGAGAGGGTTTCTTCATCCATGCCAATGCCATTGTCTACATATTCAATAAAGAGTTTTAGCCCAGTAACCTGAACTTTAATATCAATTTCACCGTGCATACCTTCCTTAAAACCGTGGCTGAGAGAGTTCATAATAAAATTTGTGAAAATCTGTGAAAATATACCCGGATAAGAGCTGATGCTTAGCGCATCAGGGCAGTCTATATTAATGCGGTGGGGCGTCTTTTTAAGGGTATTATGAAGACTCAGCAGTATTTCATCCAAATATTTGCGCAGGTTGAACAGGCGCTTCGACTCGCTGATTTGATCGGTCGCGATATCCTTAATGCTAAAAATCAAATTTGAGGCCCTGTCCAAGTTAGAGAGCACCGTTGTTGAAGCGAGCTGAGCATCTTCAAGAAATAGGAGAAACTCATTGCGTGTGAGTTGGTTGTTTTTAAATTTTTCCAGTGTGGTCTCCAGTGTTTTCTTTAAGTAAGAGGCGGTTGTAACACTGACACCCATAGGGGTATTTATTTCATGAGAAATACCGGGCAAGAGTTCAGACAAATATGCCTTTTTTTCAGACTCAGCCAGTCTTTCACGCGTATCCTCAATCATTTCCTTGCTGTATTCAAGCGCCTTGTTTTGGGTGCTGACCTGTGCCAGCAGTTCTCTATTCAAAGAGCGGATTTCGCTTTCCGCTTCTTTTTGAAGTCGGATATCGGTCCATATGGCGTGTAAAATACGGCTCTCAGTGCTTGGAATATGCGTTAAATTGACACGTATGGGCACCTCAGCGCCAGCCTGTGTCATATAATACCATTCAAATTCACAGGCTCCATCCCGGTAGGCCTTGTTTAAAAACTGTTGGGACAGGCCTTTTGATGAACCGCCGTCTGGCTGATTTTCGGGTGAAATTTCAAGTACGGTCTTACCGGTAATATCTTCAGGTGACGCATAGCCAAGGATCTCCAGCAAGGCAGCATTACATTCTATGATGCGTTCGTTTTCAAAAATCAGCATGGGTGTAGAGGACATTTTAAACAGGGTTTGATATTTTGCTTCACTTTCTTTAAAACGCATGGTTGCGAGTTTGAGGTCTGTAATGTTACGGCCCTCAGGAATGAGATATTTGATGGTGCCATCGGCGCCTGTAATGGGCGTAATACTGAAATCTATGTAGTTAGGCACCCCATTTTCATCTAGGTGTATGGTTTCAAAGCGTACCTGCTCTCCAGCAGCAGCGCGGCGAACACCGTCTTTGAGCACTTGACGGACTTGTTCTGAATGGTTCCACCAAGGCGTTTCCCAGAAATATTTTCCAAGAATTTCAGAGGGCTTGGCTCCGATCATGTTCAGACTGGTATTGTTGGCTTCAATAAGAATGCCATCAGTGGTGAGTAGGCCAATTAACTGGTAGGTATTATTAAAAATTGCAGAGAATTTTTCCTCGGATTCTACAAGGGCCTCTTCAGCCTGGAGAAAACTGGTTACATCAGTGGAAAAGCTACACATACCATAAAGCAGTCCAGTACTATCGTAGAGTGGGAACTTAGTAGAATGAAAATTATGTTGCCCATCATTTAAGTCAAAATCTTCGTCTACTGTGATGGGTTTCATGGAATGGATGATTTTCATATCTAGATTGCGTGCAAGGTGGGCAACCGTTTCCGGCAGAACGTCAATATCGCGTTTACCGTATATATCTGTCCCCTTCAAATTCAGGAGGGCTTCATAGGCTTTATTGACATAGAGATACCTGCCTTCGGTATCTTTTATGTAAATGACAGAAGGTATATGGTCGAGAATACTGGGTGTAGATGAAAGAATATTTTTTTGTATATTTTCTGTTTTATTTATCGTCATATGGTGTCCCCTTTTTATCATTTTCCAGTAATAAATACCCCTTGTGATAAGTCTCATTCAAAAATGGAAAACAAAAAGGGGAACTTACCACTTAATTTTCTTGGGTGAAGTGATTTCTTTACGCGTTTTACTATGATAGAATAATGAATGATTAAAAATTATAATAGGAGGTCTGGATGAAGATGACTAAAGAAAATAAGCGTCCGAGTGACGCAGCTGTCGACAATGCCAATGAAACTGAATTTCGATCGAGGAACTTCATTCAGCAGGTTATTGATGAAGATATGAAATCCGACAAGTATGGTGGTCGGGTACATACGAGATTTCCACCAGAACCCAACGGATATCTCCACATTGGACACGCGAAGGCGATTTGCATCAACTTCGGCATAAAAGAAGAGTTTAATGGAAAATGTAATCTGCGTTTTGACGATACAAATCCAGTAAAAGAAGATACGGAATACGTTGAAGCTATAAAAGAAGATGTACAGTGGCTTGGCTTTGAGTGGGACGGCCTTTACTTTGCATCAGATTATTTCGACAAAATGTACGAGTATGCTCAAATTCTCATCAAAAAGGGAAAGGCATATGTTTGCGATTTAACCCCTGAAGAAACACGAGAATATCGTGGCGATTTCACGACACCGGGTAAAAACAGCCCTTATCGTGAGCGTACGGTAGAGGAAAATCTAGATTTATTCGAACGTATGAAAACGGGTGAATTTGAAGATGGACTGCGCGTACTGCGTGCAAAGATCGATATGACTTCGCCAAACTTAAACATGCGTGATCCGGTTCTGTACCGTATTTCACACAGCACACACCACAATACGGGAGACAAGTGGTGCATTTACCCAATGTACGACTATGCACATCCAATTGAGGATGCTATTGAAGGTGTGACACATTCTCTGTGTTCGCTGGAATTTGAAAATCACAGACCGCTGTACGACTGGGTTCTTAAAGAAATTGGTGTGTGGTCAGCACCGCCTCAGCAGATTGAATTCGCTAGGCTGAATATGACCAATACACTCATGAGCAAAAGATATATCCGTGCACTTGTAGAAGAGGGCACACTAGACGGTTGGAATGACCCAAGACTGCATACGCTTTCGGGTCTAAGACGTCGTGGTGTGACAGCTCAGGCTATCAAGAACTTCATTGAAGAAGTAGGTGTTTCAAAGTCAAATAGCGTGGTCGATTCAGAACAGCTGGATCACTTTGTCAGAGAAGATTTGAAAATGAAGGCGCCGCGTGCAATGGCTGTTCTCGATCCTTTGAAGGTGGTTATTACAAATTACCCTGAAGGACAGATTGAAATGCTAGAAGCAGGACTCAATCCTGAGAACCCTGAGATGGGCTCTCGTCAAATTCCGTTTGGACGCGTGGTTTATGTTGAGCGTGAAGACTTCATGGAAGAACCTGTGAAGAAGTTCTTTAGACTTTTCCCGGGCAATGAAGTGCGTCTGCGTCATGCATACTTCATCAAATGTAATGAAGTCATTAAGGATGAAGCGGGGAATGTTATCGAGCTGCGCTGTACTTATGATCCTGAAACAAAGTCAGGTTCTGGGTTTACAGGCCGTAAGGTTAAGGGTACCCTGCACTGGGTTGCTGAAGAAAATCATATTGATGCAGAGGTGCGTCTGTATGATCACCTTCTTGCAGAAGACGAATCTGGAGAAGAGATTGTTAATCCAAACTCTCTTGTACGCCTGCAAAACTGTAAGCTGGAGCCGTACTTCGGATCATCTTCGAGGGGAGACCAGTTCCAGTTCCTACGCCATGGATTCTTCTGTGAAGACTCAAAGGATTCAACTGATGAGAAAAAAGTATTCAACCGAGTGGTTTCTCTAAAGAGTTCTTGGAAGAAAAAATAATATGTGATTGATTGAGAGCTATTTCTGACTAGGAATAGCTCTTTTTGTACTCAAATAAGGGAGGGTCATATGTATCATGCAATTATGAAGTATCAATTCATACCTGAAAAACTGCAGGAAGCGACACGAATTTGGAAAGAAGGCGTTGCAAATAAAATAGTCAATCAGCCCGGGTTCATCCGCGTTCAGTTCTATACAGAGCCCTCTGGAGATGCAATTGCAATTGGCTCTTGGGAAAGCAAGGACCATGCAGATGCCTTTATGAAAACGGGTATATTTGCAGATATTTTAAAAACATTTGAAGACTGCATGCAAGCTCAACCAAGGGGTGGCGCTTATACACTTGAATATTTTGACCAGGTGTAGTCTTTACATCCCATCAATGACACGTTATAATGACTTTGATTTCATATAATCACATAACACGCTGCTGGGGGTGCCAATTTTGGCTGAGAGGAGCTTTAAGCTCTAACCCTTTGAACCTGATTTCGTTAAAACGAACGTAGGGATAGCTGCATTTGGAAGACTGATTTTGTGCGCATACTCTACTTAACAAGTAGGGTGTGCGTTTTTTCTTTATACAGAAAAAGCACGCAAGGTTTCCTTCTAAGCTCTCCCGGTGTGTTTATGTAGTATCAGTTTTATAGACTAGGAGGATGTACATGTTCATTAACGGGAAGAAAAGCACCTTGGAAGCGGGGGTCAGCATACTTGAAATGCTCAGGAAGCTGGAACTGGATGCCCACAAAGTCGTGGTTGAGGTGAACGCCATCATTATTGAAAAAGCACAGTTTGAAAGCCACCGACTGAATACGGGGGACAAAATCGAGATTATTGCCTTTGTAGGAGGCGGATAATGAAAATACACTTGAATGAAAAGACCCTTGCCATTCGAAGTGGCGATACGGCCTTTGGTGTTCGCAGGGCATATAAGCCTGAGGCCGATGTGGTGATTTATAACGGTTTTATGATTCAGGAAGATACCCTACTTCAAGATGAAGACCGACTGGTTTTGATTAAGCGGGGGGAGAAACCATCCTATGAAGAACTGGAAACCCTTATGGCCGCTCGTCACACAACCGGTGTCCACCAAAAGGTTAAAAAAGCCCATGTGGCCATTGCTGGATTGGGTGGACTGGGCTCCAATATTGCTGTTTCCTTGGCACGCATTGGCGTGGGGAAGCTGACTCTGATTGATTTTGATGTAGTAGAACCCAGTAATTTGAACCGACAGCACTACAGAATTGAACATATCGGCATGAAAAAGACCCAGGCACTCAAGGCGCAAATTGCTGAAATCAACCCATTTATTGACGTAGAGGTTTGCGATGCTTTCTTAGACCAGGAAAATTTAATGATGCATATTGGTAAGGCCCATATTGCTGTAGAAGCATTTGATGGTCCACAGTCCAAGGCTATGATGGTCTCTGAGTGGAAACGTAAGCGACCGAATCGTCCGATTGTTGCAGCATCAGGACTTGCAGGATTCGGTTCAAGCAATACCATACAGACTACAAATATCATGAATCAGGTCTATCTGATAGGCGATGGCGTCTCTGAAGCGCGGGTGGGTGAAGGTTTAATGGCGCCGCGCGTGAGTGTGGCAGCAGGACATCAGGCCAATATGGTACTCAGGCTAATTATGGATCAGCCGGAGCCGTAATTCAGACCGACATAAAGAAACTGGTATATATACAATCATCCCAAATAGAGAAATACATAAAGGAGCGAAAGACAATGGATAAACTTATTATTGGTAAAAAGGAATTATCGAGTCGTCTGTTCATCGGAACAGGAAAATTTCCAAGAAAGTCAATGATACCAGAGGTTATTGAGGCATGTGGTACCAATGTTGTTACCATGGCACTCAGACGTGTAGATATTGACTCAAAAACAGAAAACATTCTAGAGTACATTCCAAAAGAAATCACCCTGTTGCCTAATACATCAGGCGCCAGAACGGCAGAGGAAGCAGTGCGTATTGCCCGCCTTGCTCGTGCTATGGGCGCTGGAAACTGGATTAAAATCGAAGTGATTTCTGATATGAAGTACCTGCTACCTGACAATAAAGAGACGATTAAAGCCACTGAAATACTTGCAAAGGAAGGTTTTGTCGTGCTGCCCTATATGAGTCCTGACCTCATGGATGCCAAGCGTCTTGTAGAGGCAGGTGCAGCAACGGTTATGCCACTGGGGGCGCCAATCGGTACCAATCGCGGGATTCGTACAAAGGAAATGACGCAAATTATAATTGACGAAATTGACATTCCAGTTATTGTGGATGCAGGCATTGGAAAACCATCTGATGCGGCTCTTGCAATGGAAATGGGTGCGGATGCTGTACTGGTAAATACGGCTATTGCCACAGCGCAGGATCCTGTCAGAATGGCAAAAGCATTTAGTATGGCTGTAGAAGCAGGTCGTATTGGCTACCAGGCAAAAATGGGTGAAATGCATAAGTTTGCACAAGCATCTTCTCCACTGACTGGTTTTTTAAGAGAGGGTGAGGCATAATGGCTACCTTTTATGATGAAATCCAGAAGTTTGATGGGGCATGGTTTGACAGCGTTATTGAAGGGGCTACGGTATCAGATGTTGACCGTGTGCTTGCCAAACGAGTCATTCAACTCGAAGACATGCCTGTGCTCCTTTCAAAGGCTGGCGGAGAGTGCCTAGAAAAAATGGCACAACGTGCCCATCAAAGGCGCCTTCAGCATTTTGGAAAGGCCATTGTGCTCTACACGCCTCTTTATTTGGCAAATTACTGTGTAAACGGATGTACATATTGTGGGTACAATGTGCATAACAAAATTGGAAGGCATCAGTTATCCACAGAAGAGATAGAACGAGAAGCTCAGGAAATCGCAAAGACAGGCCTAAAGCACATATTAATTTTGACAGGTGAGTCCGAGAAGCACACCCCTGTATCTTATATTGTTGAAGCGGTTAAGATTCTGAGAAAGTACTTCGATTCCATTGCCATAGAAATTTATCCCCTGTCAGAAGCGGACTATAGGCGTGTCGTTGAGGCAGGCGTGGATGGACTGACTGTATATCAGGAGGTTTATGATCCAAAGGTCTATGACGAAGTGCATCTTTTCGGACCTAAAAAGGATTACAGGAACAGGCTTGAAGCCCCGGAACGCGGTGCCAAAGAGGGCATGCGGTCTGTGAACATCGGTGCTCTGCTTGGCCTTGATGACTGGCGCAAGGAAGCGTTTAAAACAGCTTGGCATGCAAGTCATATCCATAAACACTATCCTGAAGTTGAGCTGGCGGTTTCCATGCCGAGGATTAGGCCGTGTGCTGGAGGCTATGAGGTTGCCAACCCGGTTGATGATGCGGCATTTGTTCAGATTCTTCTTGCGACGGGGTGTCTGCTGCCTTTTGTGGGCATTACCATGTCGACACGTGAAGCGGCAGAATTTAGAAATAACCTTGTGCCGCTAGGCGTCACAAAAATTTCTGCTGGGGTTTCAACTAAGGTTGGTGGTCATACAGATGATGATAATGATTCCGATGCCCAGTTTGAAATTTCAGATGGTCGTTCTGTCGATGAAATGCGTACATACTTGCTTTCAGCAGGGTATCAGCCCGTTTTCAAGGACTGGTTTGACCTGCGCGGTGACGGGGTTTTATGATTTGCCTTATCACAAACAGGCATCTGGTAGAGGCGCAGGCCTTTGATCGGGTTGTTCTCAAGGCCATCAAAGCCGGTATTCACCGAGTTATTCTAAGGGAAAAAGACTTACCAACGCAGGCCCTAATTGCGCATGTACGTGTTTTCAAAAAGGCCATGGACAACCATCAGCAGTTGATTGTACACTCTGATATTGAAGCTGCCCTCGCAGCGGATGCAGATGGGATTCAGTTCAGATTTCAGGATTTTATGGCCCTTGAAAAAGCAGCCATTAAAAAGTTGCGTGATAAGTCTCTTGATTTGGGTGTTAGTGTTCATTCGCTAAATGAAGCGGTTATGGCCTGCAATCATGGGGCGACATACCTGCTGGCTAGTCATGTCTTTGACACAGCGTGCAAGGCTGGGCGTCCTGGGCGAGGAACAGGCTTTATTAAAAGCATCAGCGGTGCGGTCGACATACCTGTCATTGCCCTTGGCGGGATTACCCCAATAAATGTAGAGCAGGTTTTTGAGGCGGGTGCCCAGGGCGCAGCGGTCATGTCGGCCCTTATGTGTGCCCCCTCTCCTGAGCAGGTTGTAAAAGCCTTTTATGAGGCAATATGAAGGCTATGTAGCAAAGGAAGATCCCTTTTTACATTGACTTGTGATATTATCGGTAACAAGATAAAGAATCACAAACAATGAATTGAGGGCGATAAAATGCAGAGGAGTAGACTTAAAATTGGAAATATCAGTAGGGTCATTCTGGACGCACTCTATGATGGGGTTCTCATTATTGATGCAGATTCCATTGTGCGCTATGTAAACCCTTCTTATACACGCATTACAGGGGTTTCCTATAATGAAATTGTTTCAAAGCCGCTTCTTGAGGTTCGTCCTGGAGCCAAGCTCCAGCGCGTGCTTGAAACGGGTGAGCGGATTCTTCGAGCCCGTCGTCTTGAAGATGGCGTTGAATATGTTGTAAATATGGTGCCTGTAAAAGATGATGGTGAAATCATCGGTGGCATTTCACTGGTTAAGGCCATAGATGATGCCGTTGAGCTGACAAAGACTATTCGCCACTATAAAAAGGAGATAGCGAGCATGCGCAATCGATTCAATTCGATTCAACGTGCAAGGTATACCTTTGATAGTATGGTCTGCGCGGATCCTGTTAGTCTTGAAACCAAGGCTCTGGCAAAGCGCATTGCCAAAAAAAATGTGTCTGTATTAATTACAGGAGAGAGCGGTACGGGCAAAGAATTATTCGCTCAGGCCATTCACAACGCATCAGCCCGGCGAGAAGGGCCCTTTATTGCGCTCAATTGTGCAGCCATTAACCCGACCCTGCTTGAAAGCGAGCTCTTTGGTTACATTGACGGGGCTTTTACCGGGGCGGTGAAGGGTGGTAAAACCGGTCTTTTTGAAGCGGCTGACCAAGGCACTATTTTCCTCGATGAGATTTCAGAAATGGAGTATAGTCTTCAGTCAAAGCTACTTAGAACACTACAAGAGAACACCATTCGCCGTGTCGGGGCTATAGAGGAAAAAGCTATTGATGTCCGGGTGATTGTGGCGTCAAATAAGAACTTAGAAGATATGGTGAGGCAGGGGAGCTTTAGGGAAGACTTCTACTACAGGTTGGCGGTTTTCCCTCTTGATCTCTTGCCGCTACGTATGCGCAGACAAGATATTTTTCCTATTGCACGCATGTTTTTAAATCGTAAGGAAGATGAAATCCAGCGGCGTATCGATGTATCTGATGAGGCCAGAAGGGCACTTGAAAACTACGATTGGCCTGGAAATATAAGAGAACTGCGCAATGCCGTTGAATTTGCCTACAATATGATGGCAGAGTCTGTAATTGATCTGGATCAGCTTCCAGTTAAAATACGGTCTCAGTTTTTAGCACGTGAAGAGCGGGTAGTGGAAATTGAAAAACTCTCTGACGTTGCCAAGCGGGCTGAAAGAAAAGCGATTGATGAAGCCATTCAAATTTATGGCGACAGCATTGAAGGCAAGAAAAAAGCTGCGAAGGCACTGGGTATATCCCTTGCAACACTCTATAATAAAATGAAATGAAAAGCAGTGGGTTTCTAAAATTTTAGAAACCCACTGCTTTTTTTCTAATTATTTAGAAATGGTACAAGAAAGCCTTCCTAGAGGGTATAAGAATTTGAGCGTGGTTTTAAAAATAGAATTCTAAAATATTAGAAATACGCGTCCTGAAAACCAGAAAAATGGATAAAAAAAGTGGCATGCATCTTGCGTTATAAAGTTAACGAATGCATTCAATCATATTTTTTAAGGAGGAATCTATGTTAGCTTTATTGGGATTTTTAACGATTATCACACTTCTTGCAGTGGTAATGACAAAAAAGGCATCTCCGGTTGTGGCACTGATTGTTGTACCGGTGATTATGGCACTCATTGGAGGATTTTCTGGTGAGGTGGCTGGCTTTATGACAGACGGAATTAAGAAAATAGCCCCAACCGGGGTCATGTTTATCTTTGCCATCCTGTTTTTTGGTATTTTAACAGATGCGGGAACATTTAAACCAATTATCAACAAAATACTGAGCATTGTCGGCAAAGACCCGGCAAAAATTGCTGTGGGCACAGCCATTCTCGCAATGGTGGTTCATCTGGATGGATCGGGTGCGGTAACATTCCTTGTTACAGTTCCAGCTATGCTCCCACTTTATGATGCACTTGGAATGAAACGTACGACACTGGCGACCATCGTGGCGCTTTCGGCAGGTACAATGAATGTTCTCCCATGGGGGGGACCAACGCTACGTGCTGCTTCTGCACTCAATGTTAATGTTACGGAATTATTTAACCCAATTCTAATTCCAGTCCTTTGCGGTCTGGGTTTTGTACTTGGTGTAGCATACTTTTTAGGAAAGAAAGAGCGTGCCCATGTTAAAGAAATTGGGGACGATGTAATGCTGTCTTACGAGGTTGATGAAGAGAAAAAGAACCTCGAGCGTCCAAAACTCTTCTTGTTTAATATTCTTTCAATTGTTGTAGCGATTTCAGTACTGATTTCAGGCAAATTGCCGCCGCACATTGTTTTTATGTTGGCTTTCACAGTGGCTCTAATGGTGAACTACCCATCTGTTAAAGACCAGCGTGCACGTGTCGATGCCCATGCTAAGGCAGCATTAATGATGGCGTCTATTCTCTTTGCAGCAGGTACATTTACAGGCATTCTTAAAGGTACAGGTATGATTACGGCAATGGCAGAAGTTGCAGTTTCAGCAATCCCAGCATCATTGGGTGCACGTCTGCCCCTGCTTACAGGTATCGTTTCAATGCCTGCAAGTTTACTGTTTGATCCGGATTCATTCTATTTTGGCGTTTTGCCAGTACTGTCATCTACAGCGGGACAGTTTGGTGTGGATGCACTCAACGTTGGACGTGCGGCGATACTTGGTCAGATGACAACGGGTTTCCCTGTTAGTCCGCTTACAGGTTCTACATTCCTGCTAATCGGTCTTACGGGTGTTGACCTTGGCGATCATCAGAAGAAAACAATACCATTTGCATTTGCGACAACGCTGGTTATGCTCGTGGTTTGCGTAGTTATTGGAGTAATCAGCATTTAGATATTGAGGAGTTTTATCATGAAAAAAGTTAGAATTGGCAGTGGCGCAGGCTACTCTGGTGATAGGGTGGAACCATCTATAGAATTAATTAAGCATGGCAATCTGGACTATATTGGTTATGAGTGCCTTGCTGAGAGAACAATTGCCATTGCACAGCAGAGCAAGCTCAGCGACCCGACAAAGGGCTACAATAGTCTTCTTGAATACCGCATGGAAAAGGCACTTGGCCTTGCTTATAAGAACAATGTAAAAATCATCACCAACATGGGCGCAGCCAATCCAATTGCAGCTGCAAAGGCAGTACAGAAAATTGCAGAAGACCAAGGTCTAAAAGGCATTAAAATTGCAGCAGTGACTGGAGACGATGTTTTCGATAAAATGGATGTTCTCAGCGACCTTACCGTTTGGGAAACAGGCAAATCACTAAAAGAACTTGACGGTGAAATTGTATCTGCAAATGCATATTTGGGAGTAAAGGGGATTGTCAAAGCACTGGAGATGGGTGCAGATGTGGTCATTACAGGGCGTGTATCCGACCCAGCCCTATTTTTAGCGCCACTGATTCATGAATTTGGATGGGATTTGGGCGAATATGAAAAAATGGGTAGAGGAACCCTGGTAGGTCATTTGCTTGAATGCGGTGGACAGGTAACGGGAGGCTATTATGCTGATCCGGGCATGAAGGATGTTCCAGAGCCTTGGAATATTGGTTTTCCAATTGCAGAAGTAGACGAACAGGGCAATGCTGTTCTCTCAAAGCTCGAAAACACAGGTGGCATTTTAACACCAGATACTTGTAAAGAACAGATGATTTATGAAATCCATAATCCAGCTGAGTATATTACGCCAGACTGCGTGGCGGACTTTTCAAAGGTTTCTTTTAAGCAAATTGATACAGATGTCGTTGCTGTGACTGGCGGATCGGGAACCGAAGCAACAGACAGCTTAAAGGTAAGTGTTGGATATAAGGACTGCTTCATCGGTGAAGGAGAAATCAGCTATGGCGGGACCAACTGCCTAAAGCGTGCAGAGCTTGCGCTGGAAATCGTAAAAAGAAGACTGGAACTAGTCGGTGTGGCGTTCGACGAAATCAAGTATGATTTGATTGGTGTGAATTCTCTGTTCCCTGATGCGACAGTAAATACTGACAATGAGCCAAATGAGGTTAGAATTCGCGTTGCAGCACGGACAAAGACAAAAGCGGATGCAGTTATGATTGGAAACGAAGTTGAGACTCTGTATACAAATGGTCCTGCAGGTGGCGGCGGGGCATCTAAAAAAGTGTCTGAAATCATTTCAGTAGCATCGGTTCTGATTCCAAAAGACAGTGTCGAAGTTGAAGTCACAGTAATGGAGGTGGCCTAATGAAGCTTTGGGAAATTGCACATTCAAGAACGGGAGACAAGGGCAATATTTCCAACCTGTCTTTAATTCCTTATGACAGTTCAAAGTATGAGCTCATTAAAGAAAAAGTGACGGCTGAAGTTGTTAAAGCACACTTTAAAGGAATTGTTAAAGGTGAAGTTGTGCGCTATGAGCTTCCAGAGATTCAGGCATTTAACTTTGTAATGCAAGATGCTCTTGGAGGTGGTGTTACACGTTCACTTGCACAGGATAAGCACGGTAAAAGTTTGAGTGCCTACCTGTTGGATATTGAAATTTAAACCATATAGGTCATGGTTTTATGAAAGACCGGTTGAGGGCATGCCCTTGACCGGTCTTTTTCTTGTAAAATAGATGCTTAAAATCAGAATAGGGCCGAAAAATTGGGATGCTACATGCAGTCTATCTGCTTAATACTTAGAATTTTGAAGTAAACTAGATGACATGAGTCAAGCCTCATAAATATTCAGAATTATCAAATTGTGAATTACAAAATAGAAATAATATTGAATTTGTCACAACTGTGAACAAACTGTAAAGTCATTCAAAACGCTGTATTTTGAATGCGTTTGTAGAATGAGCGCATTGTGAAGGTTCGTAGAAAAGTACAAAATATTAATTTTTTATATACATGTTTATTAATTTTATTACATGTTAATTAATTATAATTAAGAATTGCTAAAAGCATTGTAAACACTTGACTTTGAATGCGGGAAAACGATTTGCATCTGACTTTCTATTGCAATCCCTTTTCTGAAACCGTAACATGGTTTCCAGCGAGGGAGTCGTCTGTTCGAATTGTTTGAAAATTCACTGGATTGCGATTCGGTAATTATTTTCGGCGGTTTGTCAGAATATACTCCAGAATGTTAACGGAATGTTGTATGGGCCCAAACAACAGGATGTGGACGTATATGCTTGAGGAGGAGAGTACAACATGTTTAAGAAAAAACTAACCGTAATTCTGTCGATGATGCTTGTTCTTGCACTTGCACTTACAGGATGTGGGGGGAACGAAGCGGAGGCTGCAGGAAGTGCTTCTGAAGTTAAGGACACAATCATCATTGCGCAAGGCGCTGATGCGAAATCTTTAGACCCGCATGCGACAAATGACCAACCGTCATCGCGTGTGTCTAAGCAGATCTACAGCCGTCTGGTTGAAATGAACGAGGCAATGGAAATCGTTCCTGGTCTTGCAGAATCATGGTCATATGTAAATGACACTACACTTGAATTCAAACTGCGTGAGGGTGTTAAGTTCCACAACGGTGAAGAGCTTAAGGCTACTGACGTCAAGTTTACACTAGATAGAATGATGGATTCTAAAAAAGTAGCACATATTATCGAAGCAGTAACAGGTGTTGAAGTCATCGATGATTACACAGTTCAGGTTATGACTGAAGAGCCATTTGGACCTCTGCTTTCTCACCTGACACATACTGCGGCGTCTATCCTAAACGAAAAGGCAGTTACTGAGTCTGGTGATGACTATGGTCAAAATCCAGTGGGTACTGGTCCTTACAAGTTCGTTGACTGGGCTGCTGGTGATAGAATCACACTGGAAAGCTTTGCTGAGTACTTTGAAGGTGAAGCAGCAATCAAAAATGTTGTATTCAGAAACATCACTGAAGGCACGAATAGAACGATCGGTCTTGAAACGGGCGAAGTAGATGTTGCATATGACATCGAGCCAATTGACAAGAACCGTGTTGCCGATCATGATAATCTGCAGCTTGTAGAAGCCCCATCGCTCTCTTACAACTACATTGGTATCAATACAACTAAAGGCCCTCTTGCAGACGTTAAAGTACGTCAGGCAATCAACTACGCTATTGATGTTGAAACAATCGTTGAAGTTGTTGAAGAAGGTGCTGCTGAGCTGGCAACGACACCTATCGGTCCACGTGTATTTGGTCACAATGCGGATGTTGAGGCGTACGGATACGATGTTGAAAAAGCGAAAGCACTTCTTGCTGAAGCGGGTCTAGCGGACGGTTTTGACACGACAATCTGGACAAATGACAACCCAGTACGTATGCAAATTGCACAGATTGTACAGGCACAGCTTGCAGAAGTTGGCATCAATGTTGTTATAGAGCCGCTTGAGTGGGGTTCATACCTGGAGAGAACAGCAAAAGGCGAGCACGATATGTTCATCCTCGGCTGGACAACGGTAACGGCTGATGCAGATTACGGTCTATACGCATTGTACCACTCGTCACAGCATGGTGGGGCTGGTAACCGTGACTTCTACACGAATGAAGAAGTGAACACACTTCTAGAAGAGGGCCGTATGGCTACAGATCCAGAAGTACGTGAAGAAAAGTATGGTAAGGCTCAGGAAATCATTGTTTCTGAAGCACCTGATGTAATGCTTTACTACAAAACGCAAAACATTGGCGCTCAAAAGAACGTTAAAGGTTTCAAGCTGCACCCAGCGGGTCACCACAGTGTTTACGGCGTATCTTTCGAATAATAGAAAGGTTTGACCGGGCGCTTGTAGCGTTAGGCGCCAAAGTCTATTTAATAAATCACGAGCTAAAGGCTCATCCATAAGACTGCTAAACAAAAGTGAGACCCTTTCGGGTCTCACTTTTGGGGTCTAAGGGCTTGTTAACTAAAAGTAAAAACTATTACGGGCTTTTTATAAAGTTGTGAAGCATATGTAATCATTTGCATTAATAAATAATCGGTGCGTAAAGTGTTTCTAGGCACTTAGACAAAGAGCCCCAATCATTCACGAAATCTAAAAGACTTAGATTTCATGAATAATGGGGGCTTGCCACTACAAAAGTCTAGCAAAAGCCTCGTAATGGTTCAATCATACCAATTCTTTTAAATCGATAGGGAGGATATCCATGTTAAAGTACATTGGCCGACGTCTTCTTATGCTGATTCCCGTTCTCCTGGGTGTAACATTTATCGTATTTTCGATTATGTACATGACGCCAGGTGATCCAGCACAGCTCATACTAGGTGAATCTGCTCCACCGGAAGCAGTTGCAGAACTTAGAGCTGATATGGGACTTGAAGATCCATTCATAGTCCAGTATGGACGCTTTGTTGTAAATGCAGTTCAAGGCGATTTCGGCAAGTCATATACGACTAAAAGAGACGTGTTTAGCGAAATTTTCGCACGTTTTCCAAATACACTCAAGCTGGCTGGCGTAGGCGTACTCTTAGCTATTGCCATTGGTATCCCAGTCGGGATTATTTCCGCAACCAGACAGTATTCATTTATTGACAGTGCCAGCATGATAGGTGCCCTGCTCGGGGTATCGATGCCAAACTTCTGGCTCGGGCTCATGCTGATTCTCTTCTTCTCGGTTACACTGGGCTGGCTGCCATCATCGGGTTCTGAGACATTCAAGCACATGATCCTGCCTTCTATTACACTGGGAACAGGTGCCGCTGCTATTATCACTCGCATGACGCGGTCATCCATGCTTGAAGTCATCCGTCAGGACTTTATTCGTACAGCGCGAGCAAAAGGGGTTGCAGAAAAGAAAGTTATCAATAAGCATGCCCTTAAAAATGCCTTGATTCCGGTTATTACCGTTATTGGTCTTCAGTTTGGGTACCTTCTTGGCGGTGCGGTACTGACAGAGACAGTTTTCTCATGGCCAGGCGTTGGACGTCTGCTCGTTGAGGCGATCCGTCAAAAAGATACACCGACGGTGTTGGCATCGGTTGTATTTATGGCGACGACGTTCAGTTTTGTGAATCTACTTGTAGACGTTCTTTACGCTTACGTAGACCCGCGTATTAAGTCTCAGTACCAATAACTTTTATACAGAAGGAGGCATACACATGAGCAGTGTAAGTAATGCAGCGAAGCCTGTTGGTCTTGATAAGCCAAAAGCTAAGAATAAAAAGAGAAGTCAATGGGCTGAAGTTTGGAGAAGACTCAAACAAAACAAAATGGCTATGGCTGGCCTTGCAATATTAGGCGTGTTGGTATTCTGTGCACTTTTTGCAGATGTCATTGCAGACTATCAGGACGTTGTTATTAAGCAGAATCTTAAAGCACGTATGGAAGGACCTTCTGCAGCGCATATTCTTGGAACCGATGAGTTTGGACGCGATATTTTCGCTCGAATGGTCCATGGCGCGCGTGTCTCACTTCAGGTGGGGTTGATTGCCGTTGGTATTGCAATTATATTTGGAGGTTCACTGGGTGCTCTTGCAGGATACTACGGTGGGAAGCTCGATAATGCAATTATGCGCTTGATGGATATTTTCCTAGCAATTCCATCGATTTTACTGGCAATTGCAATCGTATCAGCGCTTGGCCCGAGTCTGTTCAACCTGATGCTTGCAATCGGCATTTCCTCAGTACCGCAGTACGCGCGTATCGTTCGTGCCTCTGTACTATCTATTCGTGATCAGGAGTTTATTGAAGCCGCACGTGCAATTGGGGCAAATGACTTTAGAATCATCACGAAACACATTATACCGAATGCACTTGCGCCGGTTATCGTTCAGGCGACACTGGGGGTTGCTGGTGCGATTCTATCGACTGCGGGGCTATCATTTATTGGTATGGGCATTCAGCCACCGGCTCCAGAATGGGGTGCCATGCTGGCTGGCGGAAGACAATACCTGCGCTATGCGTGGCATATAACCGCTTTTCCTGGTATCGCTATCATGGTTACGATTTTGGCACTGAACCTGCTTGGGGATGGCCTGCGTGACGCACTGGACCCTCGTCTGAAGTCTTAATGGAAGGAGTACAGACATGTCAAAGCTTTTAAATATTAAAGATTTATCTATACACTACTTAACAGAAGACGGCGACGTTCGTGCCGTAAACAGCATTGATTTGGAACTGGCAGCAGGTGAGACTCTGGGTTTGGTCGGAGAAACCGGTGCAGGTAAGACAACAACAGCGCTGGGCATTATGCGCCTTGTGCCAAACCCGCCGGGAGAAGTTACAAGCGGTAAAATTGAGTTTGAAGGTCGCGATTTAATGGACATTCCCGAAGAGGAAATGCGCATGATTCGCGGCAATAAAATATCTATGATATTCCAAGACCCGATGACATCTCTTAATCCGGTAATGACGGTAGGAGAGCAAATTGCAGAGGTGATTGAAATCCATCAGGACATGTCAGGCAAGGCAGCGATGGATAAGGCTGGAGAAATGCTTGAACTGGTTGGTATTCCAGCAGCAAGAGCCAACGACTTCCCGCATCAGTTTTCGGGGGGGATGAAGCAGCGTGTTGTTATAGCCATATCTCTTGCGTGTAATCCTCAGCTTTTAATTGCAGATGAGCCAACAACAGCACTGGATGTAACCATTCAGGCACAGGTTCTTGACTTGATGCGAAATCTAAAAAAAGACTTCAATACATCTATGCTCATGATTACCCATGACCTTGGGGTTGTTGCTGAAGTCTGTGACAAGGTAGCTATTATGTACGCCGGAGAGATTGTGGAATATGCCCCAATCGAGCAGCTTTTTGAAAATCCGTCCCATCCTTATACCCATGGTCTTTTTGGGTCTATTCCCAACCTGGAAGAAGAGGTTGGCCGACTGAAGCCGATTACTGGCCTGATGCCAGACCCTACAGACCTGCCGACAGGATGTAGCTTCCATCCAAGATGTCCACATGCCAAGCCAATTTGTGCACAGCAGACGCCAAAAGACTCCATTGTTGCGGGTCAGCACCGTGTCAAATGTCTTATGTATGAAGGACTTGTAGAAAAAGCAATGGTTTCTAAGGAGGTGGGTTAAGTGGCAGCTTCAAATGCAATTTTAGAGGTAAAAGGCCTTAAAAAACACTTTAAGACACCAAAGGGCATGCTGCATGCAGTTGATGGTGTGAACTTTACAATTGAAAAGGGAAAGACATTGGGGATTGTAGGGGAGTCCGGATGTGGTAAGTCGACAACCGGTCGTGCCATTTTAAGGCTGCACGAACCCACTGCGGGAGATATTCTCTTTGAAGGTAAGAATATCGTTGATATGAGTAAGAAGGAAATGCAGCAGATTCGCCGTGAGATGCAAATCATTTTTCAGGACCCATTTGCCTCACTGAACCCGCGTATGACCGTGGCAGAAATCATTGCGGAACCACTTCAAATTCATAATCTTGTTAAAAACAAAGTGGAACTCGATCAAAAGGTCAGCGACCTAATGGAACTGGTTGGTCTGTCAGACCGTCTGGTGAATACTTATCCCCATGAGCTTGATGGTGGCCGTCGTCAGCGTATTGGCATCGCCCGCGCTCTGGCTTTGAATCCAAAGTTTATCGTATGTGATGAACCGGTTTCTGCACTGGATGTGTCCATTCAGGCACAGGTTCTGAACCTGATGCAGGATTTGCAGGAAGAGCTTGGACTGACGTACATGTTCATTACCCATGACCTTTCGGTCGTAAAGCACTTCTCAGATGACATCGGTGTTATGTATCTGGGTCAGATGGTTGAGAAGGCATCGTCGAAAGATTTATTTGCAAATCCAACACACCCGTACACCAAGGCCCTGCTGTCTGCTATTCCAGTAGCAAGCCTGAACCACAAGCGTGAGCGCGTGACACTGGAGGGTGAAATTACCTCTCCTGTTAATCCGGCGCCGGGCTGTCGTTTCGCAGCACGTTGCCCTCTGGCAAATGCAGAGTGTAAAAAAACGGACCCAGCACTGCGTGAAATACGTCCCAACCATTTCGTAGCATGTCATATGGTTTAAAACATTAAAATGAATACGGTTGTCGACTTTGTCGTCAATCTGAGACCAGCTGCATAAAGCAGCTGGTCTTTATCGTTCACAGACTATTCATCTTTTCAAAGGGCCATTTTCTGTAATTTTGCGTTATAATGGAGTTTGAGAACGAAATGGAGGAAATGGCATGAATCATTACTACACCAGTGCACTTGTTTTTTTAGCGGTATTTATCCTGACAAACCCAGCTCTAAATTTAGTTTATGCAGGATTTGAAAAACTGACAAAACGTTCAAAAACGGAAATAGATGACGCGCTCGTACGCTTGACGAGAAAGCCTGTACGTTTTCTTATTAAGTGTGCCACCCTCATTATGGCCTTTAATATGGTGATTCTCGGTTCAGAAATGAAACCTGCCCTATCTGAGTCCCTTAGAAATGGGTCAGCACATCTGATTAAGTCTATTGTGATTATTTCAATCTGCTGGATATTTTCACGACTTACATCCAAAATGGAGCACTTGATTGCTGAGTTCAAAATACTTTTTCAGGTCGAGCTCAACCACCTCGTTGCCCCGTTTATTTCCAAAATGCTCAACATTTTGGTATGGGCCATTGCCGCGCTTATGATTGCTTCAGAGTTTAATTTTGATGTGACCGGATTCGTTGCCTCCCTTGGTCTAACTGGGCTTGCAGTTGCACTTGCAGGAAAGAGCATGATGGGTAATCTATTTGGAGGCTTTGCCATTATTGGTGATAAAACCTTTGATATTGGAGACTGGATTGTTGCAGATGGTGTTGAAGGAACCGTTGAAAACATCAGCATGTGGTCAACAAAGGTTCGGACATTTGACAAGGGCCTTGTAACGGTACCCAATGAAATTTTAGCCTCAACGAAAATTTTGAATTACTCCAAAAGAGACCAGCGGCGGGTATCTTTTACGCTGGGTGTTACATATGAAACCCCTGCTGAAAAGGTACAAAAGGTCGTAGATAACATACGGGATATGCTTGTTGAGCATCCAAAGGTTGCTAATGACATTATCTTGGTCAATTTTGAAAACTTCGGGGATTCAGCCCTTGAAATCAAGGTCTACTATTTTACATTAAGCTCGGAGCTGCTTGAATTTATGGAAATCAGAGAAGATGTGAACTTACGTATTATGGGGCTCTTAAAAGCCGAAAATGTGGATGTGGCGTTCCCGAGTATGACGGTTTATCAGTCATAGATTGGCAGGTGTCTTTTGGAAATTATCTATGGAATGACCTTAGGCCTTTTAGTGGTTTCCTTTTATAAGGACCCAGAGAAGACGAAAAAAGCCTTGAAAATTGCACTGAAAAAATTTAAAAAAGTCATGCATCCTTTTTTCATGATGCTTATAGGGGTTTCTGTGAGCCTTGCAATCATTCCTCAGGAATGGATAGAGAAAAGCCTTTCAGGCGGACGAGTAACCGCAGTCCTAATTGGCAGTTTTCTTGGTTCCGTAGTCATGATGCCTGGATTTGTGGCATTTCCACTGGCCTCAATACTAAAGGAAAGCGGTGTAGGTTACGGAACGCTTGCAGCCTTTACCACGACCCTGATGATGGTAGGTGTCTTGACCTTCCCAGTTGAACAGGCGTATTTGGGAAGACGTTTAGCACTGATGCGCAACATAACGGGCTACATAATTGCAATGCTAAGTGCCTTTGCCATTGCAGTGGCATATGGGGAGGTGCATCTATAAATGCATGTTTATTTGAAAAGGGCTGTCTACACCCTATTTGTGATGAGCGTAGCCCTTGGATCAACAATGGATTTTCCAATGGGTATTTCCATCGGTATGCATTTCAAGTCCTTTGCCATAGAGCTTCTAAAGATTATGCCGCCAGTCTTTGTCCTGGTAGGCTTATTTGAAGTTTGGGTGCCCAGAGCGGTAATTGAAAAACATCTTGGAGACGCACGGCATTTTATGGCCTATATATGGGTCTTGCTTCTTGCAATGACAACGATAGGCGGTCTTTTTGTGGCTTTTCCAATCGCACAGAGCCTTGAGGGCAAAGGGGCTTCAAAGCCTGTTGTACTGACATATTTAACTGGAGCAACAATAGTACGCCTGCCGATGACTATATTCGAAGCGACTTTTCTTGGTTTGCGTTTTACAGCGGTTCGGTGGACGTGTGCTCTTGTCCTGACCCTTGTGAGCAGTTTCATATTGAGCAGACTGACACATTCGGAACCCATCTTTAAAGAGTTAGGTGAAGTAAAGACCAGAACGGAGAGAAAGTAAAATGGAAAAAACAGCTTTAATACTTGAAGGGGGCGGATTTAGAGGTATGTTTACCTCTGGAACACTAGACTTTTTTCTGGAAAAAGAGCTTCGCTTTCCTTATGTAATTGGTGTATCCATGGGGGCCTGTAACGGCGCCTCTTATGTATCGAATCAGATTGGCAGAAGCAAAACAGTGAATGCGGATTTTGTGGATGACAAACGGTATATGAGCCTTAAAAGGCTTCTGACGCGGGGCGAGCTCTTTGGCATGGATTTTGTTTTCAGAACCATTCCAACAGAAATTGTGCCCTATGACTTTGAAGCCTACAATAAAGGCGGACAGACCTTTACAGTCGTTGTAACGGATATTGAGAAAGGGGTGCCGGTTTATTTGGAAAACAGTCGAGGTAGTGAGCTTATGGATGCCCTTCAGGCATCGGCGAGCCTACCCTTTATTTCTAAACCGGTGCGTATTGGTGGCAGGCTCTGTCTGGATGGCGGAATTTCGGACTCTATTCCCATTCAGCGGGCACAAGAAGATGGATATGATAAATTCGTTGTTCTTTTGACGCAACCCAGGGACTATGAAAAGTCGCCTTCATCAGCAAACAAAATTACAAAATACTGGTATCGTAAGTATCCCCATCTTGAACGCTTGCTTCGGGAAAGACATAATAATTATAACCAGGCGCGCAAAAAGATTTTTGAGCTTGAAAAGGCAGGAAAAGCTTTTATTATAGAACCACAGACTACTATTCCTGCAAGACGAATAGAACGGGACAAGGAAGTGCTCTATAAATCCTACAAGATGGGTTATGATGAAGCACTTCGTCGTGAAATGGATTTGAAGGTATTTTTAAATAATCATAAGTAAGATATAGGTTTTATGGGGATAGAACGGGGGAGTATCTTGTTTTCTTTATTGTTTGCCACTGCGTGCAGTGCATCAATCGCACTTGTCTTTAAGTTTTCAGAAGGTCGAAAGCTCAACCGATACGCAGTGACCAGTGTAAACTATCTGACGGCCATTATCGCCTCAGCTCTAATGGCAGCTATGTCGGGTGTCCCATTTACTGCCTTTAAGGCGGGGCTTGGTGTAGGTATTCCTGCGGGTGTGTGTTTTTTTCTCGCATTTTTATATTACCAGCTCAGTGTACGCGACAGCGGTGCCGGCCTAGCTGGTATGTTTGGTAAGCTGGGTATTCTCATGCCCATGCTCCTTTCGCTGGTGCTCTGGAGAGAGTACCCAACGGTCATACAGACTGCTGGTATTTTTCTAGCTATTGGCGCCATTATAATGGTGAGTTTTAGTAAAGGGTCTGGATCAAGGGGCTTTCATGTGGCCCTAATTCTACTCTTTCTATTTGGCGGGCTCTCAGAGTTTTCCAATAAGTTGTTTCAGAAATATGGTTTTTCAAGTGAAAAGGCGTATTTTCTAATGATCGTTTTCACGGTGGCTTTTTTCGTTAGTCTTATCATGACCTACAGAGAAGGCAGACAGCCATCCAAGGCTGATGTTTTGACGGGCATCTGCGTTGGGGTGCCGAATATGTTTTCATCTTTTTTCCTTATTCGTGCACTGGACTTTTTACCGACAGCGGTGGTCTTTCCCGTTTATAGTGCCGGCTCTATGGCCCTGATACTCATCTTAAGTCGAATTCTTTACGGGGAACGCTTAAGTGCTAGGCACTACGGTGCCATAGGCATGACCATGATTGCTCTTGTCATGATTAATTGGTCATAGAATGGATTTTGATTGCAACCTAAAACACAGATGGTTTTGGGTATAAAAAAAGAGTTGGCATAAAGCCAACTCTTTTCTTGTTTTTTGAAAGTATTTTACTTTAATTATGCAGCCTTCTTAACAGAAGCAGGTGCTTTTTTGAAAATGCCAAAAGGCTTTCCAAGTGGCAGGAACTCTCTTCCGAAAGTTGCATTCAGAACGTTTGCAGCTGAACCGTAGAAACCTACCATTGCGATAGTGAATTCACTGTATGCTGCAAGTTCATGACCGAAGTGGCTGCCTGCAAGTGTACTCATGCTTAGACCTAAGAATAGGAAATCGATCAGTACAAAGATGATGAAAAGTACTTTGTTTGTTTCCATTGATCCGATTGTCATGTAGACAGAGAAGATCAAGTAACCTACAAATGCAAAGCCAAGTTGTCTAGGATCTGCTGCTGCAGCCATAGATTCACCGAACACGCCGTGTGAAATCATCCAAGACATTGCAACGGATAGCCAGAAAAATGCGTAACCGCCGAAAGCTGTCGCACCAAAAACATTGCCCTTTTGTGCATCTTTAAGACAAGCAAAAAGCTGTGCAAATGCACCTAGGAAAATTGCCCAAGGAATAATAAATGAAGTGCCGGTTGTCAGGCCAAGTTTTTGGCTAGAAGCCACTAGCGTAACCATCGCAAGACCGAATAGGCCTAGTGCAGACGGGTCTGCCGTATAAATCTTTCTTTCGTTTGAATTCATGTTTGCCCTCCCTAATTTGGTATTCACATTAACGTATCTTATTGCATCGTGAATAGAAAGTCAATGACAATTTACGTAAATATTTTGTACACCGTTGGAATCAGTACGTTACAAATTTCACAATTTTTTTTAGCGTTCTATTTTTCGGATAACCTTTAATTCAAGTACATTTTTTAATACAATAAAAGCACAAGAAAAAGTGTCTGGGGGCTTTGGAAGATTATGGATCAAAAAACGAGCAAGCCGAGTCTCAAAAAATCGTCACGCTTTGGCGGGAAAAGACGCGCCAAAAGATTGACTGCGCATCAAAAAATTACAGCTTATATGGAAGAGCTGGGGCAAATGGGGTATGTCATTTATGACTATGAAACCCAAGAAGTACAGCTTTCTTCTGGTGTAAAAAAAATTTTTTCAATAAATAGGGATACAGGATCGAGTTGGCATAAAACGCTGCTCAGACGACTTGAAAAACCAGTGCGCACCCTCGTTGTTAATTTGATTCAAAAAGCCAAAAAAAATAAATCATTTGAGAAAGAAGACTTTGTCACCCAGCGGCGAAATGGAAGTCTGATAGCTCTGCGTATTCTCTTTGGAATGGTCACTGAAAGTTTGCTTGTATGTGTTATTCAGGATATGACAGATTGGCATAAGCGTGAAAGAGAAACCACAGACCAGCTCAAATTGACACAGGATATAATTGATGCAATACCCCTTGCCGTCTTTATGAAAAATATTGAGGGAAAGTTTGAAATATGCAATGAGGCCCTGACAAATCTGGTGGGCTATGATAAAACCTGCCTCCTTGGACTAGAGCCCTGTGAGCAGAAAAATCCGCTTGCAGGGGAAGTTCATGCCATTTCCGATGAAGCCCTGATAGAAAATGAGGGGGTTATCAGTTATACGATGTCAGTTGAACGTTCTGACACCACTAAAATCCAGTGTATACTGTCAAAATCTCTTTTAAAAGATTCAGAAGGTAAGCCAATCGGTATTGTGGGAACGTTAAGGGATGTCACTGAGGAAAGCAAAGTCAGCTTACATATCAATAAGCTCATGGATCTTAAGGATGCCATGATGGAAATAACCCATGCAATTATGGACAATCAGAGTGAGGCGCAACTCTTTGACTTAATCCTAAACAAGGGGCTGAGTGCCATTGAGCGTGCCGATCATGGCACCATTCTCATGCGTTCTCAGGATGGGATTTTCAGACCAGTTGCATGGCGCGGGTTCACGAATGAGGCCATGGAACACTTCGAGCTCAAATTGGAAGAGTCCTTTGTCTGGAGGGCTACTGAAGGCCAAATGAAAAAATCGGTATGTATCAATGATTTGAGTCCCTACTTGGTTGATGAAGTGCCGGACATTGCCCAGTCCCATGATCAGGTAAGGGTACTTGGAAGCTTGTGTTCGCCGATCGTTGTGGAAGATCAGGTTATCGGACTGATGAACTTGGACTCTTCAAGGGAAAATGCATTTGATGACTCAGATTTGGCTTTGTCTGAATACATGAGAGAGCAGCTTGAAATTGCGCTGACAAAGCGTAAGCTTTATGACCGTGTGCTCTATTTGTCTCGACATGATGAACTGACAGATGTATATAACCGGCGGTACTTTGAAGAAGTGGCGGAGCAAATCATCAAAAGAGCCAAGCGTTATGATACTTTATTTTCCATGGTGGTTTTTGACCTTGACGGACTTAAAAAGATCAACGACACATTTGGACATCCCAGTGGTGATCAAGTGATCAAGCGCTTTGCAGAAATTATGAAGGACTCTATACGTGAAACCGATATATTGGCGCGGTATGGTGGCGATGAGTTTGTTGGCATTTTCTATGAAAGTGATGTAGATCAACTCGAGAGGAGACTTTTAGAAATTCTAGAGCGGCTCAAGGCCGTGCCGCTAGAGATTGATGGATATCGCATTAAATGCAGTTTTAGTTTTGGCATTGCAAATTATCCTGAAGATGGAAGGACCTATAGCAAGCTGGTGAGTGTAGCAGATAAGCGGATGTACGGTTATAAAAAGACGGCTGCTTTGATTGAATAGAAAAATAGGGCTCTGTGCAAGCAATTTGAAAATGCAGGTTGTCTATGCGCAGAGCCTTTTTAGTTGGATCCATAAAGCAGGCATGTGGGAGGCGAGCAGATGAAAGCACTTCATATAGAGCATTTAACCAAGTATTATGGTCAAATACGGGGGATTGAAAACTTAAATCTTACAGTGGATCAGGGTGCTTTTTTCGGATTTATTGGACCCAATGGTGCTGGGAAATCAACGACCATTAGGACGCTGCTCGGTCTTATATATGCAAACTCTGGGAATGCCAAAATCCTAGGTCTGGATTATAAAAAGGACAGGGAAGAGATCTTAAAGCAAGTGGGCTACTTGCCTTCTGAGGTTAACCTGTATGAAGGGCTTACCGGCAAAGAGCTCCTGAAGTATACCTGCGGATTTTATAGCAGGTGGGATGAAGCGAGAATGAAGCGCCTGGCTGACCAATTTGAATATGATGTAAACAAGAAAATAGACACCCTATCCCTTGGAAATAAGAAAAAATTAGGGATTATACAGGCCTTGATTCATAGACCCAAACTGCTCATAATGGATGAGCCAACGGGAGGACTGGACCCCCTCATGCAGGCCCGTTTTTTTGAACGTATCCATGAAGAACGAGGTCAGGGTACCACTGTTTTCTTTTCATCTCATACGTTAAGCGAGGTGCAAAAGCATTGCGAAGAGGTTGCTGTTATTCGGGATGGACATATCCTTGAAACCACTTCAGTGCTCGCACTGAGAAAGAAACAACTTAAGCATATTCGACTGGTTATAAAAAAGGGTGAAGCAGATATTTCCCAGCTTGAAAACATGAAGGGCGTATTCAATTTGACTTCGCCAAGGCAAGGTGAGTTCCTATTTGATTTTGATGGGGATTTTCAAGTGCTCTTAGCCCTATTGTCCAGATGGCAGGTTGAAGATATTTTGGTTGAAGAACCTCAGCTTGAAGATATTTTCATGCATTACTACAGCGACAATGCACAACTGGGAGGTGGTCCGTAATGAACTGGAACATTTACAAAATGTCCATGTACCAGAACCGCAAGGGTTTTATAGTTTGGCTTATTGCACTCCCGGCACTCGTTTTTTTGGGGATGGCATTCTACCCACCCATTTCAGAGAGTTTAGCAGAAATGTCTGCTCTATTTGAAAATCCAATGATGAAGAGTCTGATTGGGCTCTTTGCAATGGGCCCTAATGCCTTAGCATCGTTGATGGGTTTTTATGTTACATACGCTTCCATATACGTCGTACTGACTGGGGGCATTTATGCAGTGTTAATGTCGGCGGGGGATGTTGCGGGCGAGTTTCGAGACCGAACAAGCGAGTTTCTATTTACATGCCCGGTGAAAAGGCGCATGATTCTGATTTCAAAATGGCTTGCAGTTCAAACGCGCATACTGATCATGTGCATCGTGCTGGCTGGTGCAACCCTGATGAGTTTTAACATGTTCGATGAAAATGCACCGCTGGAGTATTTTGAACATGCGCATGCACTGGAAGAAGTTGAAGCGGTTCTGAAGGAAAGGCCCCAGGGCATCAGCCAGGTCTGGACACTTAATGATTCCTTTTTTACCGGATGGGTTACGACAAACATGACTTCAGAACTTGAAGGGAAGCCGAGCCAAGTCGGGGGCATGACATTAAATGGTGATGAGGCAGAGGCACTACTTGAAAAAGCGCTGTCTGACCCGAACAGTTTTTTCGATGAAATTGCGCAAAATCCAGAGGCGTACATGATACAGTTGGGTATACCTGAAGCCGATAAGGCCATGTTTTTAGAGGCTGTTGAAGGGGGCCAGAAAACCTATGAGGCAGTTGTGGAACGCTATAGGACAGACGCAGAGTTTCATTTTGAAATGTTTACTGAGAACCCGTCTTATTTTATGCAGGCCCTAAACATGCGCGATGCCTATAATCGTTTTACTGCAGAATATCCAAAGGGGACGCGACCACTTTTAAAGCTGGTAGCACCCTATAGTCCGGTGCGGATTCTAAAGCTCCACGTGTACATCTTCTTTTTCATGACTGCAATGAATGCTTTAGGAACACTGCTTTCTGTATGGATGAAACAGGCTAAGCACGTAACGAGTGCAGCAGTCGGGCTGGTGCTTGGACTTTATTTTTTCAGTACCTTATCGAAAATTTCTCCAAGTACGGCGTGGCTTTCTGCGCTGACACCTTTCGGACAGATTGATCAGAGCCTTACGGGCACTAGGTATGATCTCAAGCTCGTAAATCTCTTCGTATTGTCGGCGGAAGCGGGAATTTGTCTGCTGCTTTCAGTAAGGCACTTGGAAAAACGGGATATTTAGTGGTGTGATTTAATCAAATTTTGTTATACTAGTAGCAGTCAAAATTGAGCAGTCAGAGTAAAAGGGGGAGGCTTAATATGCTAGGACCACTCGTAAACAGCATTGCCATTATAATAGGGTCTATTTTCGGACTTGGATTAAGCAGGGGCATAAAGGAAAATACTAAAGAGACCATTATGCAGGGGATGAGCCTTGCTGTTATCGCAATCGGGCTTATTGGCTCCATGGATGCATCCAATTTCATTATCGTGATTGGGTCTATTGCCATGGGCAGCTGGATAGGTGAAATTATGGATATCAACGCTTGGCTTGAAAATTTAGGACATAAACTGGAAGCGCGCTTCAGCAGCAAAGACGGGGGCATTGCTAAGGGCTTTGTTACAGGAACCGTTATTTACTGCAGCGGGGCAATGGCTATTGTTGGGGCAATGGAAAGCGGGCTCACCGGAAACCATCAAACCCTGTTTACCAAGTCTATTATTGACGGCATTGCATCCCTAATATTTTCGTCTACATTCGGTCTTGGGATTGTTTTTTCAGCCCTTCCAGTATTTCTCTATGAAGGTGCCATTGCAATGGGTTCAGTCCTAGTTCGTGATTTTATGACAGACCTCATGATCGCAGATATTTCAGCGGTAGGCGGCCTGCTCATTATGGCAATTGGGCTCAATATTTTAGGCGTGGTTAAAATACGGGTAGCCAATATGCTGCCGGCAGTGTTTATGCCAATTGCCATTCATGCAGTGCTTGGCCTGTTTTAATGGCTTTGAGCTCTTTTTTAAGCTGGATGGAGTCAATTCTATAAAGAAATATACATATAAAAAAGAGAACGGAATCAGTTGCCCTCGGACAAGCTGAACCGTTCTCTTTCTTTATACATAAGTTTTCCATGGAAATTATTCCCTTGGGCTTAAAGCCTTTAGAGTTTAAAACGTTTGGTTGATTCGGAGAGGCTTTCAACCAAATCATTAAGTCGGTGCATAGAAGAGACAATTTCCTCAATAGAAGCTGTCATCTCTTCAACTGAGGCGCTGACTTCTTCTGTTGCAGCTGCGGACTCTTCGGCAACAACGCTTACTGTTTCAATGGTTTCAAGCACCTGATCCTTAGAGTTGGCAACGGCGTGCATATCCTCATGAAGGCTTTCGACCTGACCGGATACAGCATTAGATGCGTCTCCAACTTCTGTGAGCAGCGCCGTTGTCTCATCGAGATTAGATGCAGTTTCATGATTCACCTCTTGTGAGGCATTCATGGACTTCTCTGCCCTTTTAATTAAATCAGCAATTTCAGCCATACGCTCTCGAATTTCTTCAGTGGCTTCGTTAGACTGACCTGCAAGCTTACGGACTTCATCGGCAACAACTGCGAAGCCTCGACCGTGCTCGCCGGCGCGTGCAGCTTCAATGCTTGCATTGAGTGCGAGCAGGCTGGTCTGTTCAGAAATACTTTGAATGGTTCCAATAATGGTATTGATAAAGCTCGATTTCTCTGCAAGCTCCAGAACCACAGATACACTTTCGCCTGTGAGTTTCATGTTGTGGTCATAAAGCGACGTAAAGGTCTGAATGGCATTTTGACCTTCTTTGTTTTGTTCGGACATTTTTGAAGCGAGTTCAACGGAATCCTGAAGTTTTTGATTGATATTTTCTATGAGTATGCCTAGGTTGGCAGTAATTTCAGAGCTCTTTGAAGTTTCCTGAGCCTGATTTGTAGCCCCTTCAGCAACGGAGTTTATGGTATGGGCAATATCCTCGCTTGTATGTCCCATCTGTTCTGAAAGAGAAAGAATGGTTCCAGAAGCATCTTTGGCATGTCCTGTGATATCTTGAATTTCCAGCAGAATATCCTTGGTGCTGTTTTGCATGGTGCTGAAGCCTTCAGCCAGTTGACCAAATTCATCGCTTCTTTGCAGGAGTTTTTCAGGAATGCTACCACTTAAATCGCCCTTTGCAAGCGCCCCGGTTTGTGTGGAAAGGGTTAGTAGTGGTGTTGTAATCCATTTTGAGAGAATATAGGCCATAATAAAGCCAAGAACAGCGAATATGCCGAGGAGGCTAAGCATGGTCCTACGCTGCTTAGTCAAGCCCTCAAAGGCTTCTGACTGTGGGGTCTGAACAATGACACCCCAGCGCACATTTGGCAAATATGTATAGGCGGCCATTTTTTCATCGCCTTCGTAAGCGTATAAAGAAATGCCTGATTCGCCTTCAATGGCTTTTGAAACCGGATCGAGTTCAGACACATCGGTCAGTGAACTGATGAGCTCAGCATCGGGGTGGGCGATGAGCTTGCCGTTACCTTCAACAATAAAGCCGTAACCGGTCTTGCCTGTATGTACTGCACTTGAGAGTTCGCTCAATTCAGAAAGGTCAATGGAAGCGCCTATGACACCAACGGTTTTACCGCCTCTTTCAATTGGAGCAGCAATAACAACAATAGGCATCTTGGTTGAACCGGAAATAAGAACGTCTGAGAAATAGACTTCACCGGCCAGGGCTTTTTGAAAGTAGAGACGATCAGAGCGGTCACCTAAAGAACCAGACGTCTTGTAAACTTGCATTCCGGAGGTGTCCATAACATAAATTTGTGAAATCATATGTGTGTTTTCAACCGTAGTCAGTAGAATGTCATCCATTTGATCCGGATTCATACTTCGAATGGTATTTGTTTTTGAAAGGGTTACCATGGTATCGTGAATATCTAGTGTGAGTGTTGAAAGCTGTCTTGAAAGAGATCCAACAAGCTGGCTATTCTGATGAAATACATTATCACGCATATAGTCTGTATTATTTTTGATATTCATTCCACCAGAAATGACGAGAGGCAGCAAGATGGCTGCAACTAGAAGTGCTGTGAGTTTAAATTTGAGACTCTGTGTTACCCGCATTAAATTTTCCCCCTGATCTGTAATAGTGTGTAAAACGTCATGGTTCGAAATTGAGGGGTACGCAAAAGGTCATTTTACGCGGTCAACATCGGATGGCGATCGGTATATAGGTTGTACCAAACTTTATTATAACGTGGAAAAATTTAGATAACAAGTGACAAAAGTACATAGTTTTCTATTATGGTAATAAAATACTAAAATATGGGTTGAAACTGATTCGCATATAGAAATGAAAAAGGGGCTGTTTATAGCAACAGTCCCTTAGCATTATAGGTTTCTTTTTAATATGCCCATAGGTTTTAAAGCAAGCTCGCGCTCGAATACATTGCTTAGAAGCCATCCTGCGATGAGTGCAGTCAGGGGGGCGACCAGTATTAGATTGATGCTTCCAATGAGGATGCGCATGATTTCTGAAGCAACAATTTTCAAATTCACAACTCTTAGAAATCGGGCATCCTTTGTCATAAAGAGCATAAGCAGGGTGATAAACCCGCCAGAGTAGGCAAGAAGCAAGGTGGTTGCCATGGTACCGATTACGTGCCGTCCAATGCGAATACCAGAGTAAATGAGCTCTTGCATGGAGATATCAGGACGCTTTGCCTTAATTTCTTCCATAGAAGCCGCAACATCCATGGCAATGTCCATCGCTGCGCCGCTAGCCCCCAAGAGGACAGCGCCATAAAATATTTCACGCATATTTAAGGAGAGATTTCCGCTGAATAATAAGGTCTCAGAGAAGGGGAGCGTCATGCCGTTGATTTTAAGGGTGTTTCCAAACACAAGGGTCAAAATTAAGGTGAAACCGAGACCAAAACTGGTTCCAAGAAAGGCACTTACCCCTTTCTTACTCAGTCCGGCTACACTAAAAATAATCACGGCTGAAAGCATAAAAATCACCACGGATGTGAGTATCAGAGGGTCTTTGCCTGAGAGCAGACCTGCAATAAGGACTTCCCAAATGACGAATACGCTGACAATAAAAGATAGAAGTGCTCTAAAGCCAATCATGCCGGCGTAACCAATGAGCAGGACAACGAATAAGGCGCTCATTATAATCAGACCACTGCCTCTGTCATGTTCAAGAATGCGGGCGTTTACAATGTTGTTATCTTGGACTTGAATTCCAAGAATGACTTTGTCGCCTATTTCACAGGGGGTATCAATATCTGCTTTTCCAAGCAAATGGTTGTTAATTTCTATGCGCTGATCTTCAAAGGGTTTCGTTGTAACGCGTACAGTGACTTGCTGGGGCCCATATGGGATCACCCCAGTATGGATTAAGCCACTGTCATCTGTAGAGACAACAGTGGCGTGAATTTCAGTAATATCATTTGTGGAGGCTGCATGTGCAGTACCCAGCATGTACGCGGCAATGAAACAGAATGCAAGAAGCAGTGCAATCATATGTCTCCGTTTCATGGGACCTCCTACAAGTTTACTCAGAGAGTTCTACATCAAGCTGGTCAGCTATAATTGCAGCAAACTCAGTATTGTCAAGGTATCCTGCAAAATCTGAAGCGCCTGCTCCAATTGCAGAGAATGGAATAATTGTTCCAGAATGTGCAAATGTAGTCCATTCAACGCCTGCACGTTCAGAAAGAATATGAGCCACGACAGGTGCATATGGTTGAGTGGTGTTATAGCCATACAGGTTTGGACTGCCCTCAACGCCAGCATCTACCATGTCTAGTGCGTCGTTGATTTCAGCAATTTCCTCTGTACTCAGTTGTGTCAGACCATAATCCATTACCATTCTGGATAGGAATGTTGCATGGCTGTCTCCAGCCTTGTACGAGTATGCCAGTTTATCTTCAATTGAAGCTTTAGTTGTATCTACTTCTTCCAGGTTCATGAAATACTGCATACCGAATCCAAGTCCAAGACCGCCAGTTTCATGGTCGCCCGCTACTAGAATCAGTGTTTCATCAGGATGTGCTGTATAGAATTCGTAGGCCTCTTCGATGGCTGCATCAAATGCCAGGGTGTCGTGAATAGAGCCTGCAATGTCATTGGCATGGCCTGCATGGTCAATACGGCCCCCTTCAACAACCATTAAAAAGCTTTCATTTTTTGATAGGGTGTCGATACCCTTTTTAGTAATTTGAGCAATTGACGGTGTTGTTTCATTTTGTATTCTGTCGACTTCATAAGGTAGGTGTGAGTATGTAAGTGCTGCAAACACTTTATCGCCAGCCTTTGGTTCAAAGTTCATGAAATCATCAGTTGCACTTTCTGAAATAAATGTATGGTAGCCTTGCTCTTCAAAGATGCTGACAACGTTGATGTCATCTTTTCGCTTTGACTTTCCAATGCTGTTTTCCTGTGGGAGAAAGTGTCTATAGCCACCACCCGCAAAGAAATCAACGCCGCTGTCTGTGAAATCCAGGGCAATTTCGTTTTCAGCATTTCTGTCTGGGTTATGAGAAGCGAAAGCTGCTGGTGTAGCATGTGTTAGACGTGTTGTTGAAATAATCCCTGTGGCCATGCCTTTTTCTTCAGCAAGTTCAACAAGTGTTTTTACATTTGTACCATCGGGAAGCTGGGCAATGACACCATTATTTGTTTTGTGACCTGTTGCAAGTGCTGTACCCGCTGCTGCAGAGTCTGTAATCAGCGTATTTGCTGAGTAAGTCGTGTTCATACCCATGATTGGAAACTCGTTCATTGTGAGCGTTGCACTTGGATCATTTTCAAGATGTTGCAGGTAGAATTCTGCAGACTGTCGCTGTGCCGACCCTAGCCCATCACCAATGAAGTAAAATACATACTTTGGCGGTGCATCATCATTTACAGATGTCTGAGCTGCAAATGTAGCTGTACCTGACAGCATAAGACAGACTGCAAGGCTTACTGCAAATGTGCGTTTCAAAAGCTTTTTAAATGCCATGTTAATCCTCCTAATAAGTTTCGCGTCTTTTAAGTCCGTTACCAGTGTATGATTTAAGTGTTAAATTCAAAATGAGACAGGGTTAAAGACGTGTTAAGAGATGTTAATATTAGGAAAAGATACCAACAAAGCAAGCATTAATTATGGGATTAGTGTGCCATTAGGTATGGATTTTTCATAGGAAAAAGGGGTAAAATATAAATAGAAGAAAAGGTCATTTACAAATAAAAGGAGTTTATAAAATGCCCCAGATTATAATACATGCAGAAGATGATGGACTGGCACGTGCAAAAGCTGAACTCGTGAACAAAGTTAGAAAAGAGATGATCCGGTGTTTGGAGCTTGAGCCTCACCAGGGGCAGGTTTTTCTCTATGAGGCGCTGCCAATTCATAGAGCGATGACCCCTTCAAAAAAAGCGATGCTTTTTATGGAAATTAAAATGATTGAAGGTCGCAGTGACGCTATGAAGCAAGCGCTGGTTGATGCACTTGCAAATATTGTGGAAGAAACAATGGGAATTGATAGAAAACAAGTTTTATGCCTGTTTGAAGAACATGCCAGATCGGCATATATAAGTGGGAAGTGAGAAAAAGCATGATAGATTTTCAAAGAATTGATGAGACCATCAAACCAGGTGTTAAAGCCTTTATTCGGGAACATTGGGGATCTGAATTGATGATCAGCAGAGGTAGAATCCATGTGGTTGCAGACCTAGATGGATTTGTGATAACTGAGAATGAAAAGATCATCGGACTAATAACTTTCTGCATTGTCTCAGGTGAATGTGAAATTGTGAGTCTGGACAGCATAGAGGCAGGTCAGGGAATTGGCTCCATGCTGATTAATCTGGTCAGTGAAGTGGCCACAAAGCAAAAGTGCAAGCGTATTTGGTTGTATACGACAAATGACAATACCGACGCACTGCGATTCTATCAAAAACGAGGCTTTGATATATGTGGGTTTTACCGCAATTCCGTGGATACAGCGCGCCAGATTAAAGAGGAAATACCAAGGTATGGGCGCTATGGTATAGAAATTAAACATGAGTTCGAACTTGAACGTATGATATAGAAAACACACAGACACCTCATTTGCGCCCTGTAAATGAGGTGCGTCTTTTAGGGAAAGAAATCCTGTGGAGGTGAAAGGGTGTACATTGGAGTCGGGTATGTTAGAATAAAAATCTATGAAGCGTATTCCAGAAAGGATAGGCGTCAGATCGTGACCAGTATTGTAGCGCGTCTAAGACACAAGTACAACATTTCTATTGCGGTTCTAGATAAGGGCGATGTTTGGAATATTGCTGAGTTTGGAATTGCTGCGGTATCATCATCAAAGTCAGTGATTGATGGCCAGATGGATAAGATAGAAACCTATTTTCTTGAGGATTTTCGCTATGAGGTATTGGTATTTGAATACGAGATTGACTAACTGTAGGTTCAAAATAAATGTAAAAGGAGTACAAAATGGTATTTGAATTCAGTATTCGAACATTTGAAACAGAAGAGTTTATTGATATTACCCCTTATGTATATAGAGCCATAGAAGCCAGTGGTGTGGAAAGTGGCATGTGCCATGTGTTTGTTCCACATACAACGGCTGGGCTGACTATAAATGAAAATGCAGATCCAGATGTTGTCGATGACATCTTGGGAGAGTTAGCTGTCATCGTGCCTAGACACGACGGATATGCCCACGCGGAGGGGAATTCGGCAGCACACATTAAATCCAGCTTGATGGGGACATCATTACCGGTTATCATACACGAGGGAGATTTGCTGCTAGGATCTTGGCAAGGGATATACCTGACAGAGTTTGATGGACCGAGGACACGAACTGTATATGTAAAAATTATGCCTGATCCAGGCAGTACACAGCATGTGGTCGTTGAAAATACGCAGACACAGGAGGCAGAAAGTGGACAGTAAAAACTTGAGAAAATGGATTCTAATGGGGCTTTTCATTGCGCTTTCATTTTTAGGCTCAAACATTAAAATATTCGCTACAGTGGCATTTGATTCATTTCCGGCATATTTTGCAGGCCTATTCTTAGGGGGTATTGCCGGTGGCCTTGTGGGCCTTCTTGGACATTTGATGACATCCGGCCTGAGTGGTTTTCCATTTGGTCTGCCCATTCACCTGGCTATTTCTGTAATGATGTTTGCCGCTGTTTTGATTTTTTCTGCAGTGTCCAAAAAAACAAATCCAGCTGTAGGCGGTATTGCTGCAGTACTGATAAACGGTGTGCTTATGCCGGTGGTTTTGGTGGTTATGCCGGGTTTTGAATGGGCTATGGCTATGGCCTTTATGCCAATGCTGGTCGGTGTGAGTGCTGCGAATGTACTGCTTGCGGTGCTGGTGTATATGGCGGTTTCAAGAACCGGTGTCTTAAGTGAGTCTAAAAATGTTGGATTATAGAGACTGTGTATTGATAGAACACGTGCCGGGAACCATCTGGGTCACTGCGTGTGATTCTTGTGGGAGCATAGGTGAGAAAGCTCAGGACACCCTGCGTGTTCCAAGTAAAATGGTGGGATTTATTACAGCACGTGTAGCTGTTTTAGAAGTACTTGCAATGGGGGCGCAGGTGATCAGTGCTGCGGTTCCAATTGCAAACGAACCCACACCTACGTCAAGGAAGCTTATTGAAGGTGTACGCGAGTGCTTTAAAAGTTTTGGACTGGACATCCCTATGATTATCAGCACAGAGAAGAATATGCGAACGTCCATGACGGCAATGGGAATAGCGGTAAATGGTGTGGCAGATGGCGTACGCGCAGGCGGTTATGCAGTTGGTGACAAGATTTATGTCATGGGCAGACCTTCAGTGGGTCAAGAAGTCATCGATTTTGAAGAGGAACTGGTTGATGCACGCAGTATTTATAAAGCCCTTGCCTATGAAGGTGTTCGCGAGTTGCTCCCAGTGGGTTCAAAAGGCATTCGTGAAGAGCTTGGCGAAATGATGGACGCTTGGTCTGCTGGGTACACGCTGTTAGAAAATCATGACCTGGATTTGGACAAGTCCTGTGGACCAGCAACGGCAGCCATTATCATTGCGAGTGAAACCCTCGAAATGTCACTGGATATTCCGCTGGTTTGCATTGGTGAGGTGCGTGCAACTCGTGAAAAAAATTGAGTTTAGATTGAATACAATACGAAACGGGTAGAAAATAGATAAGATTTCTATTGATTTTTTGTCAAAGTGCTGTGAAATATGATAAAAACCTCAAGTTATTCGGCATATGACCGATAAATGATGTATAATTATAAAAATCGAATATTGTCGAATAAAGGCGCAGCGTATCCAAATGTAAAGGTGGGATGACCATGACTGCAAACCTGAAAGATAAGAGAATGGATGGCCGTCTGGATAATCACGGTGAACTCAAAGAAATGTTCTATTTCAATGAGCGTTATGCGGATTTTGCACCACCTGTTGAAATCGATCTGACAGATGTTTTTGACAAGTTGATCTATGTACGGACTTCTAAAGCAATGAAAATTGGTGAGTTTATTGGTGTGGATATTAGAATAAGTAGAATTCTTTACAGTGTTGTAGGGCGCGTTGAGTCCGCGCAACCTGCGGAGTCAGGATATTGGATTACACTTTTTGTAGATTATATTCCTAACGGAATGCTGCTTGAACTTGAAGATGTTGTGAAAAAAAGTATATAGCTATATAGGTTAAAAGCCCTTGTCCGTATGAATACGGATAAGGGCTTTTTGCTTGATATTTCGGTAAGTTGAAATTATAAAGTGAGAATATTACAGAGTAATGATAAAATAGACATAATAGCGTATCCTTTCGGTGAATCGGGTATAATTGAAGTCGAGGAAGCGATTTTATAGGGATATGGAGGATAATGCATCAGAAATGACTTGCTTTTAGAAATTTTTTCGCAGAGTGAAAATGTAAGGGGATGAATTTCTAAAAGCAATTCGTCCAGCGAGTGGTGCATATGATATGAAATTTGAGCAAAATGTTTGGATTAAAGAGGAGAATCCGATTTTGCAGAGAATTAGCTCATTATCTGAGTTTTTATACAAGGCAGGTGATTTAGGTGAAGTACGTTGAACTCGACAAGGTTACAGCGGGTATGATACTGGCAGAACCCATCTATAATGAGGATGGCACTGTAGAACTGCTCAGCCAAGGGGCCAAGCTAAGTGAGCGTCATATTAAATTGCTCAATAGGTTGGGGATTTCTGTTGTCCGAATTGCAGAACCTGAAGCAGAGCGTTCTGAAGGCGCTGGCTTAAGACCGACTTCGGCATCGCTCGATGCAGACACTGTTGAGAAGGCCGCGCGTGAAGCGGGGCGCCGATACGATGTGGAAACTTTCAAGTCAGAACTTGAGGCCCTTGAGGAAGAAAATCTGGAGCCGGTTGTGACCAATATTGTCAACGCTAACATGGTCATTAATGTGCTTACAGGTGAAGGCAATGTTCCCATTGACGTGAAACATGAAGAAATGATTGAAGAAACCAAGGAAATGTTTGAGCAGCTCAGAGACTCAAACGACTTGAATTTGACTTCTGTAAAAGAAAATATTGAACAGGCGCTACCCGATATGATTCGCAACGACGATGTGCTGATGCGACTGGATCAGCTTAAGGCTTCAGACGACTACACCTTTGAACACAGTCTTCGTGTTTCTATTCTTGCGAGTATGATTGGGAAGTGGTTGGGATATACCAACGATCAACTGATTGAGCTGGGGGAAGCGGCCCTTTTGTTTGATATTGGAAAAATGAAAATACCAGATTTCATTTTAAATAAGGAAAAGCCGATTACAGAAGACGAATTTGAAGTTATAAAAAGACATGCTCAGTTCGGTTACAGCATTTTGATGAAAACAGAAGGTGTGACCAATAATATCAAATACAGCGCCCTTCAACATCATGAGCGTTTAGATGGAAGTGGTTATCCGCTACGTCTAAAGTCAGGGCAGATCCATGAGTTTGCTAAAATCATCATGGTGTGTGATATTTTCGATGCCATGACGACCGATAAACCTTATCGCGGGAAAGTATCCCCCTTTAAGGCAGCAGAATTTATTTCATGGCAAAGCGGAACGACACTGGATTCAAAAGTGTGTTATATTTTCCTAAGTCATTTGGCAGAGTTTTTTGTAGGCAAGAAGGTTAAGCTCAGCACGGGTGAAGAAGGTCGGATTATTTATGTTGATGTGAATTTTCCAACGCGTCCAGTTGTCCAGGTTGGTGACGGATTTGTGGATCTTGTTAAAGAGAAATCGATTCAAATTGATGATCTGATTGAGCCTGTTGAAGTTGTCTAGGCTTCATTAATACGTGTCTACTTGACACACCCTGCAACATGTTTTATGATAAACACAAATTCATAGAAAATGCCATGAAGGGGCAGTAGGAAGTGCATCTGATTTTAGAGAGTATGCTGGGTGGTGAAAAGCATACCGGATGAATTTGCCGAATTACACCCTGGAGCATTGGCTAGAAATAGTCACGCAGATCTGCGTTAAAGACAAATGAGGCTGTTGTGCACTGGTAAAAACACATCGGCGAATTAAGGTGGTACCGCGAGCTTGCATCGCCCTTAAACTGAGAATCAGTTAAGGGAGGCAAGCTCTTTTTTATTGTCTTGAAGAGAATTGATATTTTACTGGAACGCAGTGGAAACAAATGTTTAGAACACTGAGTTTTAAAGGAATAATAGAATAAATGGGAGGAAAATGAAGATGGAAAATGTATTTGATATTCTGCAAGAACGTGGATTTATTGAGCAAATCACACATGAAGAAGAAGTGAAGGAACTGCTGGGAAAAGAGAGTGTGACGTTTTATATAGGATTTGACCCAACAGCGGACAGTCTTCACCTTGGCCACTTCGTTCAGGTTATGGTTATGAAGCATATGCAAAATGCAGGACATAAGCCGATTGCCCTAATTGGAGAAGGCACTGCGAAGGTTGGAGATCCAACAGGCAAAACGGATATGCGTAAAATGCTTGAAAACAATACACTTCACGAAAATGGAGAAGCGATTAGAAAGCAGCTTGAACAGTACCTTGTACTGGATGGCAAGGCGGGTTATGTTGCAAACAATGCAGACTGGCTCGACAACTTGAACTACATTAACTTCCTTCGAGAAATTGGATCGAAATTTTCAGTGAATAGAATGCTTCAGGCTGAATGCTTCAAGCAGCGTATGGAGTCGGGTCTGACATTCCTTGAGTTTAACTACATGATTATGCAGGGGTACGACTTCCTAGAGCTCAACAGACGCTACAACTGCAAAATGCAGCTTGGCGGAAATGATCAGTGGTCAAATATTATCGCTGGTGTTGAACTGACTAGAAAGATGGAGCAGGAGCAGGTGTATGGTCTGACATTCAAACTTCTGACGACTTCAACAGGCGTTAAGATGGGTAAGACGGTTGCGGGTGCGCTTTGGATTGATGCTGCAAAGACATCACCATACGAAATGTTCCAGTACCTTCGTAATGTTGAAGACGCGGACGTTGAGAACTGTCTGTCACTGCTGACCTTCCTGCCTATGGATGAAGTACGTAGACTGGGTGCACTTGAAGGCTCAGAAATCAACCAAGCAAAAGAGGTCCTTGCATTTGAATTTGTGAAGATTGTACACGGTGAAGAAGAAGCGCAAAAAGCCTTAGAAGCGGCTAAGGCACTCTTCAAAGGCGGTGCAGACATGTCAAATGTACCAACAACTGAAATGGATAAGTCCGAGTTTGAAGGTCAAGGCATGGGCATTTTGGATCTGTTGAATAAGCTGGGGCTTGCGCCTTCACGAAGTGAAGCAAGACGAAATGTTCAGCAGGGCGGTGTTTCAATTAATGGTGAAAAAGTAGAGGGAATCGATCGTCAAGTAACACTCGAAGACTTTGGCGATGAAGGTGTTCTGATTAAGAAGGGCAAGAAGAAGTTCCACAGAGTGACACTTGCGTAGTGTATTTTTAAACTAAGTAGAGTCCTGCATATGCCTGATAGGCGGATGCAGGACTTTTTTTGTTAAGGCAAAGCGCCGTATCTGTGGGCGTGCGACGAACCATGAAGGGGTTTGTAAATACTCTATAGGATGTATTAGGAATATGTACTCCTAGGGACCGAAAATATCATTATATGGAAAAACTTCATAATCTTGGGAGGATTTTTCCGTACAATATCGAAATCTTATATATATACATAGCGGCAGAATATTCATGCTTAAAAAGTGTGATTTGTGTTTTCTAAAGGGCCAGGTCATCCTTTACAAAGACTTAACCTTAAGTTCATTCAGATTTAGTGCGAACGATTTAACATTAAAGTATCAGAATATTCTGACCGATATATATGTTAAGAAGGAAGTTGATCCACCGAGGTGAATGGCGAGCGATTCAGACCACAAGGTATTTTCAGTGAAACGGCCAAGCGGCAGTTACGCTATGGGCCGAAAGGAGTGTCGCTATGGGAATGCAAGTTTATCAGGAAGGTACTTATAAGGTATACAGGGCAGGTCATAATTACATTGTTCATAATGCACAGTACGACTTTAAGGAAAAGCACTCGCATGTCCACAACTTCCAAATTGCTAAGAAATTGATTCATTGTGTAAATCATCGAATCATTCCACGCTCTTTCAATTTTTATCTACTTACATCGCTCATTCGCTTGTCAGATGACGAAGTTTACATTAGCAAAATTCAAGACCTGATTGATGTCAGGAAACATAAAGGAAAAAAACAGAGCTATTGCAATAGGTCTGCATAATATGAAATAACGAGGCTGTTTTGGGAACCCAAGGCAGCCTCTTGCGCTTTAAACGTCCACTCGCTATGATAGAAGAGTAAGAAGAAGTCAGGAGGCGAATGGATGAGAACGTGGTTTGCAGTAGATAATTCACTTGTTGATCGTAATGATCTGACAGCGTATGAAAAGCTATGTGGTATGGTGCTGGCACGATATGCCGGAAGACCTGAATTTGATCATTTGCTGACAACCGATATTATCGCCGTGAAAATGGGGGTATCTTCTGAGTGTGCCCTGAAAGCGCTTAAGGGTTTGGTAGCAAAGGGTCTCATTGATGTTGAAACCACATCAGAGCTGTTTGTAGATGAACAAAATAATCCCATGAGAGATGTAGAAATTGGAACATATGAAGATTCCCATGTTATAAAAGAAGGTCACCTAGACAAGGCACCACAAGCGGTTCATTTTGAGCGTGTGGATTTTGAACAAAAGCCATCCCGTCTAGATGCTTTTAAAGAAATTCAAGAAGAAGAAGCGGTGACGCTTCCTGTACAGGCATCAGTTCAAGCTGAGGCTAATTTTGAGGAAGAGCCAGGACAAGCGCATAATGAAGTTGAAACGAAAGCAGAGACCCTCGATGCAGATTTAAACAAGTCCATCCATGAACAGTCAGCATCTGTTCGGGAATGGATAGAGCAGAGCGAGTCAGAAAGGGTAGCGCGTCCGGCACCTAAAGCCCAGAATGAGTCGAGGGAAACGCTTGTAAGTGCGGTGCTTGAGCATATTGAAGAACCGATAAACGACAGGCAGGCTAGAATCATACTCGGTCTTGCGGCGTACGATATGGATAAGGTCAAGCGTTGCTATGCTCTAGCCCAGCGCTCTCAGCTGTCTGATAAAATTGATGTCCTGATTCATGAGTTGCAAAAGGAAAGTGCTGTTAAAGAAGTCAAGCGCCAGCCTAAAACGAGTCAGGTAGACCACATGAAGCTAAATCAAATGAAGAAATATCAGGCAATGAAAAATACTAAATTTTAGACGCGCCATATGATTTAAAGCAGTGCACAGTGCAACCTTCGGTTGCCCATGATAGCTAGTCGCGCCATATGATTTAAAGCAGTGCACAGTGCAACCTTCGGTTGCCCAC
Organism: uncultured Acidaminobacter sp.; assembly: GCA_963676345.2. Taxonomy (GTDB): domain Bacteria; phylum Bacillota; class Clostridia; order Peptostreptococcales; family Acidaminobacteraceae. Next base: position 235,262 of record CAXXTS010000004.1, on the reverse strand, counting down.
GATAGCGAGTCGCGCCGTATGATTTAAAGCAGTGCACAGTGCAACCTTCGGTTGCCCACGATAGCTAGTCGCGCCGTATGATTTAAAGCAATGCACAGAGCAACTTAGCAGTTGCTCACGTCGCTAGTCGCGCCATATAAAAATAAAGCAGTAGGTCCTCAATTGTGTTTGCACAAAATTGAGGACCTACTGCTTTATTTTTGCATTGCTTTGTCTTTTCCGCAAAAAAAGAGTACCGCACAGGCTGGGGTCGGGGTAGCCTGTGCGGTATGGGGATGTATTAAAAGAGAGAGTTCAGTTACTAGAGGAGATCTTCGCCTTCTGTCCAGTCTACAGGGCAGAGTCCGCCAGTCTGTAGTGCTTTGAGAACGCGAAGGGTTTCATCAACACTTCGGCCTACATTTAGGTCATGAACTGCTGAATACTTGACGTTGCCTTCAGGGTCAATTATGAAAAGCCCGCGAAGTGCAATACCTTCCTCTTCTATGAGCACCCCGTAATCCAGGGATACTTGCTTTGTCATATCGGATGCAAGCGGGAATGCAAGTTTGCCTAAATCACCATTGATCCAAGCCTTATGCGAGTGTTCGCTGTCCACGCTGACACCAAGAACATCTGTACCAAGCGCTTTAAATTCATCATAACGCTTTGAATATCCAGTGATTTCAGTTGGGCAAACAAATGTAAAGTCCAGTGGGTAAAAGAACATTACAAGCCATTTGCCTTTATAATCATCCAGAGTTACACGGCCAAAATCATTACCGTCTCCAGTTGCAGTCGCCATATTGAAGTTTGGAGCTTTACGTCCAACAAGTCTTTCCATGTTTTGTTGCCTCCTTAAATATGCACAAATTGTACTCGTTTCAAATTTGTTTCGTTTCTAAAAACAGTATATCATATCGTGAAATAAACACAATATTATAATCATTACAAAAAGAGGTTAGAGGGAGAAAAGGTTGATATTTTATTGAGAATAATTATCAAGTCGCTTGTAGACTGCTTTCCAACTATTCTAGGTAATTGTAAATTTAAAAAAGGTTAAAGTAGACTTTTATAGTATTCTTACAAAGGCATGACAAAATTGACACAACTTTGTATAAATATGCTATGCACTGCTATCCAAATTCGATATAATGTAACAAACTTGTCATGAGGAGTGAAAAAAATGAATAAGCAGGAAATCATGAAAGATGTCCGCCGTATAGTCGTTAAAGTTGGAACGTCAACTTTGGCATACGACACGGGGCTCCTCAATTTAGGTCGAATTGACAAATTGGTGAAGCAACTGTCGGATTTACAGAACAGCGGACATGAAATCGTACTGGTGTCTTCGGGTGCAATTGGCGCAGGCATGGGCAAGCTAAGGCTCAGCAAAAGGCCGAGGACTTTACCCGAGAAGCAGGCCGCTGCTGCAGTCGGTCAGGGTGTTTTACTTCATATGTATCAAAAATTCTTTTCCGAGTTCGGAAAAATTATAGGACAAGTCCTCTTAACAAAAGATGACTTTTCGGATAGACGTCGTTTTATTCACGCGCGTGATGCACTCTTTCAGATGATCCGCCAGGATGTTGTGCCAATCATCAATGAAAATGATGCGGTAGTTGTGGATGAAATTAAAGTAGGCGACAACGATACACTTTCAGCACTGGTTGCCAGCCTGATTGAAGCAGATTTACTCATTATTCTTTCAGACGTAGATGGACTCTATACGGATAACCCTTCAGTGAATCCGGATGCAGAGCGTCTATCGGTTGTTAAAGAGATTAACCAGTCCATTCACGATATGTCCAGCGGAAGTGGCTCAGAGCTTGGAACGGGTGGTATGGCGACTAAGATTAATGCAGCTGAAATTGCGACAACAGCAGGTGTAAATATGGTCATTGCCGATGGCAGCGTGCCCGATATTCTCTATCAGGTGGTCTCGGGAGATGATGTTGGAACCCTATTTCTAGGACAAAAAGAAAAAATGAAAGCGCGCCAACACTGGATTTCCTTTGGAAGTCGTGTAGAAGGGCGTATTACAATAGACCATGGTGCTGCAGAAGCACTCATGCACAAAAAAAGCTTATTGCCGTCTGGTATGACAGGCGTTACAGGTGAGTTTCTAAAAGGTGTTGCCGTAGAGGTGGTGGACCAAACCGGCGAGATAATCGGTACGGGGATCACCAATTATGCAGCAGATGAGCTCAAGCATTTGATTGGTGTGAAAACATGCCAGATTGAAGAGCTGATAGGCTATAAAGATTATGACGAAATTATTCATGTTGATAACATGATACTCAAGAAGACATAAATCAGGAGGACATATAATGGATATTCGAGCAATGGCGGTCGATGCACGTGCAGCAGCGCGTGAACTGGCTGTCATGGGAACTACTGATAAAAATAGAATACTGGAAGCCATGGCTGTGGCACTTGAAAAACGAAAAGAGGAAGTCTTTGACGCCAATGCCCTGGATGTATCTGCTGGCCGTGAAAATGGCCTGAGCACAGCTATGATAGACCGCCTCATTATAAACGACAGTAGAATGAAGGGCATGCAAGATGGCCTTAGAACAATGATTAGCCTAAGTGATCCGATTGGACAGATTGAGGATGGCTGGAAGCTTGAAAATGGGATTCACGCATCTAAGGTGCGCGTACCAATTGGTGTGATTGCCATGATTTATGAGTCAAGACCCAATGTAACTGTTGATGCATCTGGTCTGGCACTAAAGTCAGGAAATAGCATTATTCTACGCGGTGGCAAGGAAGCAATAGAAACCAATAAGGTACTTGCTAAAATTCTTCAGCAGGCTGGAGAAGAAGCGGGTCTTCCAAAAGGGGCAGTACAGCTTATTTCAAATACAGATCGAACCCTCGTAAAAGATTTAGTGACGATGGATGACCTCGTTGATGTGGTTATTCCACGTGGTGGACAAGGCCTAAAAAAGGCTATTGTTTCACAGGCGAGTGTTCCTGTAATCATAACAGGTGCAGGAGTGTGTCATGTATATGTCGATGCAGATGCTGACCTTGAAATGGCACTTCCAATTATTGAAAATGCCAAAACGCAGCGTCCGGGTGTGTGTAATGCAATAGAAACCCTGTTGATCCATCAGGATGTAGATCCAAGATTTATTGAAAAGACCGTACGCAGCCTTCAGCAGAAGGGTGTTGAAGTGGTCGGTTGTGAAAAAACAAGAGCCATTGTCCAGGATATTGGCCTTGGAACTGAAGCTGACTGGGCTGAAGAATACCTTTCTCTTAAAATCAGTATTCGTATGGTCGATGACTTAAATATGGCAATGGATCATATTGAAAAGTATGGTACGCGTCATTCTGAGGCCATTATTACAAATAATATTGTAGCTGCAGAAACCTTCCTAAATGGTGTAGATGCATCGGCAGTCTATGTGAATGCATCAACACGGTTTACCGATGGCAGTGTTTTCGGGTTTGGTGGCGAAATTGGTATCAGTACTCAAAAGCTGCACGCAAGAGGTCCAATGGGTCTTCAGGCACTTACGACTACAAAGTTCATTCTTCGTGGAAATGGTCAAGTAAGAAGTTAAGCTCAGCCTGTGCAGTCATGTAGATAATAGAAGAAAGTGGTTAAAGACCAGCCGTAAAAGTGAATGAATCCAGCAGGCCAGTGTATATAAAGTCATATGAGCCTGTTGGATTTTTATATGTAGGGGTTTGGCGCTTAGAAAGATATGTCACCATTAAGGGTACTTGGTACAATTCTTTGATTAACCAGTGGTTTTCTACTACAATAAGAGTAGAAAAATAATTGGAGGGTTCCACTTGCGTAAGCGTAAACTAATTGAAGCAGGCAGTTTAATAGAGATACAAAATACGGATCAAGAAGAATCACCTAAGTATAAAACACGTGTTGAGAGTCTAGATAAAGAGGGGCGAGTTGGGATCGTTGTTCCAATATCAGAGGGCAGTCCACTCCCGATTCATACGGGAGACCAGTTTGAGTTAACCTATTCTACAGAAGCCTCTTTATATATACAGCAGGCAGAAGTGATTAGACGATACATGTCAGGACCGATTGCTTGTGTGCTTTTTCGTCTTATAGGAAAAGCCAAGCGCATCAATAGAAGGCAGTATTTTCGAATGCCCGTTTTGATTGATGGTAAAACACGACTGGAGGATGAGACATCCCATCCGATGACAACCATCAACCTCAGTGCCGGTGGGGTTCGATTTATTACGGTGGAGGCGTATAAAAAGGGCACGCGTATTTTTGTTGAAATGAAGTTGGATGACCAGATGCTTGAACTGGAAGCAGAGGTGATCAGTACGGGACTAATGAGGGATTCTATTCGGCGCTACGATATACGGGCAAAGTTCATAGATGTGAACAGTACAGTAGAGCGTATAATCCTTCAGTTTCTTTTTGAGCAGCAGAGGAACATCAAGCGGAAAGGGTTGGCATAACCATGAGAAGGGCTTGGATTGTTGGGCTATGTCTGGTGCTGCTTGGCACTGGGTGTTCAAATAGGCAGGAGGAAATCCAGCCAAAAGCAGAAGTGCGGGTTGAAGAGGAAGAGGTTATTGAAGTCAAACTTGTTGAAGACCTCTCAGAAGAAGCCTATAAAAGAGTTAAATACCGCGTACAGGAAGAACTGCTGGTATTTGATGCCTCGCGATTTGATGATGGGATTATGGCCTCGGTTCATGAAGTCGTTTTGACAGGGATGGACCGAACGCTTGTAAAAGAAGTCATTGAAGAGACATTGAGCGGATATATGGATTTATGGAAACGGGAAATTGTTACAGAACGATTGGAGTTTCTAGTTGGAGAGTATTCAAGAAATGACTTTGAAAAACTCATGCAGGACACATCCAACAAACAAATAAAAGACATGGTGGTAGCTTACGTTCTTGAAAAACTTATCCAAGAAGGCTACCAGTTCGACTGATCGGTTATGAGGAGCTAGAGCTATGCATACAGTGTTACTTGTTGAAGATGAAAAGAGAATGCGTGAAATCGTCACCGCATATTTCGAGACAGCCGGGTACAAGGTTATAGAAGCAGGTGGTGGACTTGAAGCCATTGACACCTTTGAAAAAGAGCATGTGGATTTAGTACTGCTCGACATTATGATGCCGCAGGTGGATGGATTCGCAGTGTGCAAGCGCCTCAGAGATCAGTCTGATGTGCCCATAATCATTATAACGGCTCGCAGTGAAGATGAAGATAAGCTGCTGGGATTTGATTTAGGCGCAGATGAATATGTGACAAAGCCTTTCAGCCCCAATGTGCTCGTCGCAAGAGCGCAGGCCCTGCTTAAACGTGCAGAAGGGCGTGTTCTTGGAGATGAAGGACAAATTCGGGCAGGTATTGTTTCAGTGAATATGCATTCAAGGGAAGTGAAAATAGAGAACACCCCTATTGGATTGAGTCCAAAAGAATACGAGCTGTTGCTGTTTATGATGAAGAATAAGAATAAAGTCATGACGCGTCAGATGATACTTGATCAAGTTTGGGGATTTGATTACTTTGGCGACCTCAGAACGGTTGACACCCACGTGAAAAAGCTGAGAAGCAAGATGGGCGATGCATCGGGCATGATTAGAACCATCATACGTGCCGGATACATGTTTGAGGTGAAGTAAATGTTTAGAAGCGGGATAACAGCAAAAGTATTTGCTTTAATGATGGCCATATTCATAGTTTTTATTACGGGCGCTCTGTATATGCAGACTGCCTTTTTTGAGAATTTTTATACAACAAGAAAAGCCGAAGCCCTTGATGATGGGATGGAATCCTTTGCCAGTCTTTACGCCAACTCAGATTGGACAAGCGGTGAAATCAAGCTCAACACAACGGCATTCGAGCGGGCAAATGGTGTGAAAATGGCCATACTGGACGCCTCTCATAAGATGCTTAATGAAGAAAAATACTATATTAGCATTCGTGACTTTTCAGGGCTTGATATTGCCCTTGAGTTAAACGGCGTTCTTAGCGGTGAGGCATATGGAAGTATACAAGACATCCAGGCAGGAGAGATTGTGTCTGCGGAGGGCTATCTGATTCAAGATGGAGAGCACCTCCATATGTCCCCCGTGCGATTGACCGTAGAAAATCAGACTATTGTAGATTATAAGACGATATATGGCTATGAGGGTTCGGCAGATACACTGGACCGAATATCTGGGCAGATGATTTCGGTAAAGCTGCCTAGTGAGTCAACGCTTATCCAAGGGGTGGAGGACCATGCCCTTTGGTCTGTGGTGGACTACTGGAACCGGGAATACAATACTATTAGTAAAGAGAAAAACAGAAAGGGAACAAGCAGCAAGCGTGACACCGCCGCGGAGTATCAGGCCTTTGTATATAGCGATCCGCTGACGGGGGCCCGTTATTTAACACGGGTTTATCCACTTAAAGGCGAGAGTCAAAACCATTATGCTGTCGTGATTGCCTCCCATCTCCCCATACTGGAGGCCGTGGAAACTTTAAGTGCCTATTACGCCATAATCGTACTCGCGGCAATTATTATGAGTATATTTTTGAGTTATATTGTTTCCAGACTGGTCACGCGGCCACTTCTTAAAATAAACAATATAGCAGGGCAAATGGCAAAACTGGATTTTTCAAGTTATATTGAAGTGACTACTGATGATGAAATTGGACATCTTTCTCAAAGTCTAAATACCTTGTCAATGAACCTTCAGAGCAACATGGAAGAACTTCGACTTGCCAATGAACAGCTACAGCGGGATATTGAAAAAGAACGTGCTCTTGAGCAAATGCGGCGCTCCTTTGTCAGTGGGGCATCTCACGAATTGAAAACGCCGATTGGCATCATAAAGGGCTTTGCAGAAGGCATAAGAGACGGCATTGCCACTGGAAGGCTGGATTATTTTGTAGAGGTTATACTGGAAGAAACCGACAAAATGGATGGCCTAGTTAAAGATATGCTGGAGCTTTCACGCATTGAACAAAACCCCAATACGTTGAACCTGGGGACTTTTGATTGTGTTTCCTTTGTCAACGCAACCTGTCAGAAGTTTGCACCTGAAATTGCTGAGCGCGGTTTGATTTTTCAAAGAGAAATTAGCACAGTACATGTTACAGTTGAAGCAGATAGAAGACGTATGGAACAGGTGCTGAGCAATGGCCTTAGCAACGCACTACGCTATTCGCAGCGTAATGCGCATGTTATTCTTACACTCAAGGAAAAAGATACAAGCGTTCGAATTTCCATATTTAATGAGGGAAACCCCATACCGGACGACCAGCTGCTTCATGTCTGGGATAGGTTCTATAGAGTGGATCCGTCCAGAAGCAAGGAAAGTGGCGGGTCGGGCCTTGGCCTGTCGATCGTGCGGGAAATCCTCGTTCAGCATGATGTGGCATTTGGAATTGAGAATAGACCAAAGGGCGTCCTGTTTTACTTTGAAATCAAGAAGCCCTCAGAGCAAAAGGAGTCAATATGAAGCGCGTTCACTATTTGGCGGTGACCACAGTCCTCTGTATAGCTGTTTTGATGACAGGCTGTTTGAAATCTGAAGAAACACTGAAGGCCCGAAGTGGAGATGCAGTCTGTAAGCATGAAGCCTACTGCACACAGTTTAATGATGCGGTAACAAAAGAACATCCAACCCTGAGCGCACTCCATGTTTTGACAGCATGTCTTGAGGAGCTGGATCTTGAACGAACCACACGTATTATACTAGCCTACGAACAGCTGTTAAGTGAAAAGAAGGCCCACTTCAGTAACATACTATTCAGTGGAGATAACCATCAAAAGCTTTATCAGTCTTTTCCAGATGATTTTCATCCGCAGATGATAAAAAGTATCCAGGATGGGGCGTTCAGAACCATACTGTATGAAGTAATCGATTCAGGATACACTCTTAAAAAGTCTGAAGTAGGCCTTTATCAGGTAGAAATAGACTATACTTTTTTTGATGCCTACCGGTCTTATATGACACCCGAAATTCAGAGGTATTTTGAAATTATGCGAGATGAAACAAAAATGCCCTATTTTGGAGATTATGGAAGGCAGGCGGAGCCGTTTGAATTGGGGCAGCGTTTAGAGCGTCTGGATGCCTATTTGACTGAGTATCCAAAGTCTGAGCGACTGGAAGTGCTGAGTAAAAAAGCAAACCGCTACCTGCTGGCACTTGTTTATGGTGGAGAAGGGTATTTTCCATATGATGAAAATGATGTCCTAAGCTCAGACTACTTAAATACCTATAGAAATTTAGGTTCAGATCAACCGAAAACAGCCATGCGTCGTTTGTTTAATGGCCTTGTCAAAGTGCTTGAAGAAGCTGATTTCAACTGGAATGATGGGGTGTACGATTATCTTATTGAGTATCCGGAAGTTTATTTAAAGCGTTATATTAAATCGACTGTCTATTCAGATGCCTATGTCGATGTTGGATTTGGCTGGACAACAGAGGGGGACTTTTATTACTATCCTGTTTTTACAGGTATTACGGATCGTTCGGAAAGTGGAAAACTTTCACAAATGGCACGTTCGGTTGTAGAAAAGAGGACCCTGGGACGTGGTCTTGACGGTGTTATGTATACAGGTGGAAAGTATATCTGGAGTGATTTTGATCTGACCTTTAATAGAAGAGACTGGATATCGATAAAGTATTCCATCTATGTTGAACAAGCAAGCGGAAGTGGATACTGGACAACAGAGGCTCTCAATTACGATTTGAAGGCAAAACGTAGAATTCGACTGATAGACGTTGTTGAAAATGCGGAAGAAAGAGATACAATTAACGCATTTGTACGGGCGTATTTTGACAATAGTCAAACCTTATATGGCATATCCTTGGAAAAATTCTATAAAAATATGAATCCAAACTTCTATATTACAGATAATGGGATTAACGTTTTGGTGCCTCTAGATAAGAATACAGAGCGACTCAGTAGGGTTGTTGAAATATTCATACCATTCGAAAAATTCAAAACAGATGTAGAGTATATATACAAAATGCCAGTCTATATGCAACCATAGAATTTAAAAAAAACCGCGAAAACGCTTGTAAATAAAAGAATTGAAGCATATGTAAATTTAACCCAAATTACAATAAATGTAATTTGGGTTCGTTTTTTGACCAAATGCACTTGAAGGAAGTAAATATTGTGATATAATCGCTTAGGTATGAATGATGGCACCACTAATTTGGGGGCTATCATTCATTTTATTTATAGATTTCTTAATAATAAAAACAATTAAAAGCATTGGAAAATCAGATGCAAAAGAAAGGTGTGAACGGTCATGTCATATATGAAAAGGGCTCTGTTCCTAATCGTAGGGGTTCTGACCGGAATAGCCGTCGGAGTCAGTGGCACTTTCTATTCGGTGAAAGAGCGCATTGATGTTTTGGAGATGAAAGCAAATGAAGCGGAGACGCTCGCAATAAAATCCGACAAGTACGAAATGGAACTTGAGTCAATGACTCAGGAACTTGAGAGACTAAAGGACCAACTAGAAGACAAAGAAGAGCTTGAAAAAAAGGTGGAACGCATAGAGGAGTTTATTGATCTGGATGCTTATACAGACGAAGACTTAAACCGTGCAAAGGATATTTCTCAGGCAACGCCCCTAGATTTCAAGACAGCTCTAATTATGGTGGACTATGCGAATACATATCAGCTGGATGTGTCACTTCTTTTAGGCATCATGGAACTTGAGAGCAACTTCAACCAATACGAAGTCGGGACTTCACAGGACCGCGGGTACATGCAGATCATTCCGTCCACTGAAAAGTGGCTGGCACAAGCCTTTACACAGGAGCTTGGATTTGAATATGATCCTGAACGTATTTATGAACCAGAGTATAACATCGGCCTAGCCGTTGTGTATCTGAATACGCTGAAAAAGGCGTATGGCAACAATTATGATCGAATCCTCTCCGAATATAATAGAGGGCCTTACAATCTCCAAAAGTACTATGAGAAATATGCAACGTACGAAACAAGCTATTCTAGGGTTGTACTGTCAAAAGCAAATAAGTACTTGGCATACAACGAATAATTTATCTGAACTCATTTTTAAGAAAAAGCCCACCGCTGACACAGTGCGTGGGCTTTGTGTTTTTCAGTCCGCCATGTTTGGGTGAAGGATTTAGGGTCAAAAGGCTAGATGAAGTAGAGGTGCGTCAATGCAAAAAGTCGAAAAAAGTCGATTTGTTCACAAAAATGTAACGTTTTTACCTTTATCTTACTGGTAATTCATTACGAAGTATTATATTATGGTTTTGCACGTTGATAATTCGTATCAAATATGACGGATGGGATAGACAGATTTGAATGACCTCAATCAATGTACATATATAGAAGCTCACAAACAAAAAAACAAGTGGGCGATTTGAGCCGGGGATATTATCCGGCAAGCATGTTTTATATTATTAGGGAGGCAAACATTGAAGAAGGTTGTCACACTGCTTGTGCTGGGTGTACTGTCATTTAGCATGGGTTCTTTCACATGGGCTGATGAAGCAAAAACAGACACAGAAGTAGAAGCGTTAAAAGCACTCTATGAAGGCGGGTACTACAGTCTTACTGAAGACGAAACCCTTTCAGATGAAGAAAAAGACAGTGAAGCAATAAGTGCATTTGAATCCGCTTGGGGTCTTGAAGCAGATGGGATCATTGACCAGATTGTCATTGACAAAATGCTCAGTATTGGCATGCTGGATGCTGAAGAACTGGATGTGACCGGACACACTTTTTTAAAGTCCTTTTATAGACTTGGAGACAGGAGCAAGGATGTGGCTGTGATACAGCGGGCTTTGTTTATAAGCGGCTGGTTAACAGATGATGCCATGGTTACGGGTTCGTTTGATGCGGCAACTGAAGCGGGCGTCAAGGCCTTTCAACAGTTCAATGGGCTGGATGTGGATGGTGTTGTCGGACCGGCTACTCTGACCGCAATGGAGCAGAACAGACTGACACAGCTGGTAGAAGAAATACCAGTGAGTCGTGGTGTAGGCCGTATTGAGCATGGAGAGTACCTGAACTGGTGGTCAGAGGTTAAAGGCAAAATTATTGACCGCGGAACGGAGCTCAAGGTAAAAGATATTTATACGGGTTTAGAATACCGCGTCATGATGACATTCGGAGGCAACCATGCTGATGTCGAGGCCATGACCTATGAGGATGCACAAATTATTAAGGCCACAAATGGTGGCGATTACAGCTGGCAAAGACGTCCGGTTCTGGTTTATGTGGATGGTCGCGTGATTGCAGCATCCATGTCGGCGATGCCGCACGCAGGTAGAGATGACCAGCCGGCGGAAGCTCTGATTAACAATAGAAGCCTTGGCTATGGCTATGGCTATAATCTTGATAAAATTAAGAACAACGGAATGGATGGGGTCTGTGATCTGCATTTTGCAGGCAGTACAAGACACCTTGATGGCAGACAGGACAGTCGACATCAGCAAGCCATTCGAATTGCAGCCGGTCTGGAGTAAAGCAATTTATCAATAAAATATGAAGCCTCACAACCACCTGATTTCAGGTGGTTGTGAGGCTTTTTTATTATCAGGGATATATCATTTATATGGACAGGAAGTTTTATGTGTGACCCGAACATATGTTACAATACAAGAGACTTATTAAGGCATCAGGCACATGCTGGGGAGCGAATATTATGAAGCAAACCATATCGGTTCGGGGACTGGTTGAGTACATTAGTAGAAGCGGCGATTTAGATACGCGGTTTTCAGGCCGCAGTACAGCAGTTGAGGGAACCAAAACACATCAGGTCATTCAGTCACAAATGGACGCGGACTATGAGCCTGAAGTCATGCTCAGAACAACCATTGAGCTGGATGGTGTATCCCTCACAGTGCAGGGGCGTGCAGATGGGATATACAAAGATGGGGAAACCATTATGGTTGATGAAATTAAATCAACCTCAGGAGAACTTGCTGATATAGATGACGCTGGCGTGCCCGTTCACTGGGCACAGGGGAAATGCTATGCTTATATACATGGGCTGGATTTAGATGCACGTGATGGTGATGTTTACGGTGTTCAGCTCACCTATGTCAAACAGCATACGTATGAGACCAAGCGCATTCAGATGGAATTCACATTCGATGAACTGAGGACTTTTTTTGAAGAGACAGTCAGCCAGTACATACGCTGGTTATATGAACGTCGAGATTGGCTCCGGGTTCGGGATAGGAGCATAAAGGCAGCAGACTTTCCTTTTAAACGCTACCGCAAGGGACAGCGCGAGTTATCGGTAGCCGTTTATCAAACCATACGCGAAGGTCGGTGCGGGTTTTATCAGGCGCCAACCGGCATTGGAAAAACCATGTCTACCCTCTTTCCAGGGATCAAAGCCTTGGGACAAGGCCTTTCAGACCGAATATTTTATTTGACAGCCAAAACCATTACACGTACTGTTGCACAAGGCACAGCAGACATTCTCTCCGATCGGGGTATCCGTCTAAGGCGGCTTACACTGACGGCAAAGGACAAAATTTGTTTTGAGCCAGGTAGTGCCTGTAATCCCGATGAATGCAGCTATGCAAAAGGACATTTTGACCGTGTTAATGATGCCATTTGGGATGTTTTGAGCAGGCTTGAAAGCTGGGATAGAGATGCCATTGAAGCGACAGCTCGTGACTATCATGTATGCCCATTTGAATTTTCCCTTGATTTAGCCCTTTGGGCAGACCTGGTTATTTGTGATTACAATTATGCCTTTGATCCACGTGTGTATCTGCGTCGATTTTTTGATGAAAGTTCAGATGATTTTCTGTTTTTAGTCGATGAAGCCCACAACCTGGTGGATCGTGCACGGGAAATGTATTCTGCAGAACTCAACAAGGAAATGATTATGGAAGTTAAGCGTGTTCTTCCAAAATGGAATCTGGACCTGATTAAATACCTAGAAAGAATGAATCGAACCTTTCTTGAATGGAAAAAAAACTGTGAAGAAACGGGATACTTTGTGGATTATAATCCACCAGACAAGATTTATCCACAGGTGCGTATGTTTCTTGAGCTTGCAGAAACTTGGCTGCTTGAAAATCAAAGTGCCGAAGCTTATGAAATTGTACTGGAACTCTACTTTCAAGCCATGCGGTTTATGCGTATATATGAAATCTATGATGACTGTTATATCAGCCTTTATGAAAAGAAAGGCAAGGATGTACGCATGCGCATGTACTGTATAGATCCTTCCTATAATCTTTCTGAGAAGCTTAAGAATGCAAAATCGGCCATTTTCTTCTCTGCAACCCTGACACCACTCAAGTACTATAGGCGCATATTAGGTGGTTGCGATGAAGATGCCATACTGGCCTTTGATTCCCCCTTTGATCCAAGACGGCGCCTTATGATGCAGACTGCTGGGATCAGCACGCGGTATAAGGACAGAGAACACAGCATGCAGCGTCTGGTGGACTACATAAGGACTTTTGTTGAAGGACACACAGGCAATTACATTGTCTTCTTTCCTTCTTACAAGTATATGCATGACGCTTTTGATATGCTGGAGTCTTTAATGCCTCAAGTGGCGTTTATCGTACAGGAGACCGAGATGGGAGAAGGTGAACGGGAAAGGTTTTTAGAGACCTTTCAGCCCGATCCAAGTGAAACCCTGGTTGCCCTGTGTGTGCTTGGGGGCATATTCTCAGAAGGCATTGACCTCATTGGAAATAGGCTGACAGGCGTAGCCATTGTTGGTGTTGGCCTTCCAACTGTGAATTTGGAAAATGACTTGATTCGGGATTATTTTGACCGTGAAGAGTCAGCTGGATTTGCTTTCGCCTATGCTTTTCCAGGTATCAATAAGGTCATGCAGGCAGTGGGTCGACTGATTCGATCAGAGGAAGACGCTGGTCTTATTCTCCTTCTAGATGATCGGTACAGCAATCGGTATTACAGGAACATGTTACCCCATGACTGGAATGCAAAAGTGACCCGCGAAAAGGAGATCGGTTCGCAAATAAAAGCATTTTGGAAAGACATTGAAAAGCATGACAGGGAAACACAAGCAACTTGAAAATAATAATAGACTACTTTATAAACGCCGACATCCAAATAGGATGTACGGCGTTTTAGCTTTTAACTGCGCCTAGGGCACAAGCGAACCCGCCTTAGACTATAGCCACCCAAATGTTGAGTGCACGTTAAGTGCCATCATGCCAGCATGTATATAAGCACAAGGAGATTGCCTCATGTTAATTCTTTGTTAATTTGGGTATAAGGAACATACCTTATGTGAAAAATATTTGTTGAAGGAGGGTTGTACTATGAATATCTCGTTCGGGATGATTACCAGAGAAATCCAATCCGCAGAACCACTTGATGAATTTCTGGACAATGCTAAAAGATTTGGGCATGAAATATACAGCGTTGTTATCGCATACACCGGAGTAGCAAATCCAGACGCTGTTCGAGAACTCGAAAAGCGTGTCCCCGTACATCTCGTAAAAATCAATCAAGCGGATGAGATGTGCAGTACCCTGAAAGAAATCGGCATGACCAAAGACTCAATTGAAACCTTGGTGACATGCAAGCATCTTAACGATTCCGGCTTGGTCAGTTATGGCAAGAACAGAAACAATGTTGTCATGAAGTCCATGCTTACAGGTTCTGATATCTTAATTTTTGTAGACACAGATGTTTACCCCAAAATGCTCGTTGACACAATCAACGGTGTAATCAAGCACGAGGTTGACTTTGTCGGAGAGCACATGAAGTACTTATCCATGGACTCGGTCATGATCACTACCAGTGACTATTCAGGCTATTACATCATACCACCAATGAAGTTCAGTGGTATGGAAATGCTGTATAGAGGGCTCCAAAAAGAAGGCGTTTGTGACTTTTTACAAGCAGGCATGGACCATCATTGTTTTGTACCTGCAAACTATCCACAACGGTATCCATTTAAAACAAACAAAATTCTTGGGGGCAATGTAGCCATTAAATTAAGTATATTTGAGCACATGCTCCCATTTTTTTCATCGGTCTATGAGTTTGATGGGCAAAAATACTTAACCCGGGGTGAAGACACACTTCTGGGACTTGAACTTGAGCGCTCTCAGACGCTCAATTGTATGGATATCGATCTTAGAATTTTCCACAATACTTATGGACATTATCCGAGAGTGCCAGACATTCTCACAGACAAAGACATACGAGATCGTTTTTTTTATGCATGTATGGGATGGATCGGTCGAAATGCATTCCTCAACTGGCTGACAAAGAAAGACACCAAGGCAATTTATGAAGAGCAGCGCAAGGAGCTGGAAATTGGTGCACAGGCAGTTGCGGCATATTTAAGTGATGAACGATTCCTAGAGCTTCCAAGGGCGCTGGATGCATCTTATGCCCATCTGGAAGACATGATTTCAGAGTATAAAAAAATGGCAAAAAGTTGGACTGAATTTATATCAAAATACAAAGTTTGGAGGGATGAATATGAGAGTGCTCATTATGAATCACTTTCCGTTGGAAGGGTCAGGCAGCGGCATTTACACGATGAATCTAGCGAAGGAGTTGAGTGCGCTAGGCCATGAGGTCAAGGTAGTCTACCCAGAACTAAGAGAACAGCACTACGATGGGTTTGAAAGCAGAATCATTAAATTTCAAGATGGAACACAGAGTGTAGCAGACCTGCCTTTCAATTTCCCATGTTTCACTTCTCATCCGAGAAGCAATAATACTTATTATGCACTTTCGAATGATCAGATGAAGGCTTATGTAGATCTGTTTGTACAGGTGGCAAAAGAGGAAGTTGAAAGCTTTAAGCCGGACCTGATTCATGCACAGCATTTATGGATTACGCCATATGCAGCTGCGCAGACCGGTGTGCCTTATATTGTCACAGCTCATGGGACAGACCTAAAAGGCTTTGTAAAAGATGAGCGTTACCATCCATATGCCATAGAAGGCGCAAAAAAAGCAAAAAAAATCATCACGATTTCCAAGCAGGTCCACAGTGAAGTAAAAGAACTTTACGGCGTACCTGAGTCACAGTGTGAACTCATCATGAACGGCTACGATGAGAATTTATTCATGGTTAAGCCAGAACTTGATGTGAGCGCGGTGCTGAGAAGTTTCAATATAGATACCACTTCAAAGCACATTGTTTCATTTGCTGGTAAACTGACACACTTTAAGGGTATTGATGTATTACTGAAGGCTGCAAAGCATTATGAAAGAGAAATTGGAGATATCATGACGCTTATTGCAGGCAATGGAGAGCTCTATGATGAGTTGACGCGTCTTAAACGGGAACTGGGACTAAACAACGTACATTTTCTAGGTCATGTTAATCAGAAACAGCTGGTGGACTTGTACAATATTGCAGATGTGAGTACGGTGCCTTCGCGAACGGAACCGTTTGGTCTTGTTGCCATAGAAGCCCTCGCTTGCGGAACACCTGTTGTTGGAACCAATCAGGGCGGGCTGCCAGATTTTATTACGGAGTCCGTAGGCAGACTGGTTCCAGTTGAGGACGATTTAAGTCTGGCCGATGCCATTACACAAGAAATTTTGCATTCTGACAAGGACACAAGAGCTAAGGCATGTGCCGCGTATGCACTGGAATCATTCTCGTGGAAACATTCAATAAAGGCCGTTGAAGCATTATATAAAACGCTTGTATAGCGTAGAGGGGCTTGGTGGATGCATCAAGCCTTCTTTACACTTAAAAATGAAATACATGGTGTGGACAGGATTGAAAGGAGCGTAAAAACGTATGAACATCAGTATGGTCATTCCAACTTATTGGTCTCGGGAGAAGGCGGACCCGTGGCATGAAGGCGACGCAGTATACGACCATCCAACGCCTCTCGATGGAGATGACACACTTGGCAGAACGTTGGAAAGCATTAAAAAGTTAAAAAATCAAAACTTCAAGTTAGTCATTCCAGTGTGCCCTACGGCAGATGATGTTGAAGATGCCGCTGAAAAGCGGGTACAGGAAATTGTCAGAAAAGCAGATCTGGATATGGATGTTTACTTGTTTACACAAAAGAACCTTCGAAATATTAAAGGCTTCTTACGTGAACAAGGTTTAAGCGAGCGCGCAAATGAACTGCTTAACTTGAAAGGATATTCGAATGTGCGTAATATTTGTTTGTACACCGCACAGCTCCTGTCATCCGATGTGACCATACTGATTGATGACGATGAAGTGTTTGAAAATCCCGACTGGGTGGATATGGCGACAGAATTTATCGGAAAGCGAATCTACGGCAAGAGTATCTACGGCATTGCAGGTTATTATCTCAATAAGTACGATGAGTTTTATGATGATGTGGATATTGTGCCTTGGATGACCTACTGGAACCGGTTTGGGTCAAAAACCAGCGCATTTGACAAAATCATCGGTTGTGAGCCAAGGCTGAAGGTAACGCCATTTGCATTTGGTGGGGCCATGGTTATTCACAAGAACCTGTTCAGAATGGTGCCATTTGACAGTACGGTAACCCGTGGGGAAGATATTGACTACGTTCTTAATTCCAAAATGTTTGGATATGACTTTTTCCTAGACAACAAACTGAGCATTAAGCATTTGCCGCCAAAGAAAAACCATCCAATTTGGAAACGGTTTAGAGAAGATATTTACAGGTTCTTATATGAGCAGGCTAAAATAAATGCACAGTATGAAGTCAACAACATGAATCGTGTAACAGCGGAAGATTTTGATCCCTATCCTGGGGACTTTATGAAGCAGGATTTGGAAGACAAGATATTCAAGACCAACATGCTGCTGGCCCTGGAGTATTTATCAGAAGGTAACATTGACGGTTGCAGGGAATCCATTCGAAATGTATACCTGAGCAAATACGAAGCCCTTCCTAAGATTGATCCATTCACAGAGTATCGTAAGAAGCAGAAGGACTGGACAAAGCTTATAGAAATGACCATTAAGTTTAGACAGGTCCTGCGCAAGGAAGTGGAGACGAACAATGTTTCGCGTGTGGTGTATACAATTGACCATGACAAATATGAAAATATGTCAAAGCGTGTCATTGTAGAAAACCTGCATAAGTTCAGAGCCTTTGAACAGTTTACAGATACCGAGCTTGCAAGGCTTGCACAAGTTACTAAAATGCGGGCTTACAATACGGATGAGCGCCTTTTTAAAGAGGGCAGTGACAAGCTGGAACTCTTTATGATTCTCAAAGGCTGTGTGCGCATTGTCAAATATAATGAGAGCGAAGAAGAAGTGCTTCTTGGAACGGTATGCAGCAACGGTATTATTGGAGAAACCTTCCTGGTTCAAAAGAAGAAGAAGTACAATTCTACTGGTCTTGCCAGTGAGTTCGTGGAAACATTGACCATATCAAAAGAAGATTTAGAGCATTTAATGGAGAATGAACCGGATCTTGGCAATAAACTGCTTATGATGTTTATTGACGCACTGTACTTTAAACTCAACAGAACCAATATTGCCTTTAAAGAGCAGCTCCAGCAGGATTCCAATTTGTCAGAAATGAATTAAGGACACACAAACGGGTGTGTAATGCTAAAAAAACCAGCAAGCCTATGAAGATAACATAAGCTTGCTGGTTTTACTGTTTTTAAGATAGAACACCCTGTAAATTATCGTGACAATTTATAGAGCGCATTTGCATAGATATGCGTCATTGTCTTTAAGTCTTCAAGTTCC
The DNA here is from genome assembly GCA_963676345.2 of uncultured Acidaminobacter sp. GTDB lineage: Bacteria > Bacillota > Clostridia > Peptostreptococcales > Acidaminobacteraceae. The sequence goes on along the minus strand of CAXXTS010000004.1, from coordinate 216,642 downwards.
AGATACTCATTTTTCTGGTGTGCGGTCTCTTCTTTTCCTGGGAAAAGCGGACCAAATGCAACTGCATTTTTCATGGAACGCGCATAGGTACCGCCCCCGATGGTTACAGGCGGTGTATTGTCGCCAGTGACTTCGTAGTAGGTATCCATGAGTGCTGTAATCAGGTCGTGGTCCGGTGGCAGGTATATTGGCTCTAGGTGCTCATGCTTAACAATATTAATGCCGGTCATATCGAGCGCATCTTCTATGCCGCTGTATACCTTGTCAACGGATTCTGTAATTGGGTAGCGTACATTTACACTTATGCGGCCTTCATTATTGTCAAAATCAATGACGCCGACATTGAAAACAAGTTTGCCGTATTCATCTTCAAGGCCGCAGCCGATATGCTGACCGTTGTATTCGAGGCCGATTAAGCGGGCATAGTCCCTTACAAAGTTTGTCACATCGCCAATTTGAAGATCGATGTAGTTTAAGAAATCCATTAAATAAGAGATGGCATTCTTGCCGACTTCAGGTGTACTGCCGTGGGCAGAAATACCGTAAGACTTGACAATGGTTACGGCACCGTCAGCTTCCATTTCCAGCTTTGCATCTTTGTCCTTGTTATAGGCCTCTAAAATATGTCCAATTTCCTTAGTAACCTTAAGGTGTGCTTCAGCATAGTCTGGAACCATATTCGGTGCATTGCCGCCCTTAATTTTAAGGACTTCAATACCTCCGTCTTCAATGCGATCCTTAAATGATTTGACAAGATCAAAGATGAGAATACCCATTTCACCATGAATTGCTGGGAAATCTGCATCTGGCGTGAAGCCCATTGTCGGGGTTTCTTCACGGTCCATATAGTAGTTGATGCCTTTCCAACCCGTTTCTTCATTCGTTCCGAGAATCAGTCGAATGCGTTTATTTATCGGTATGCCGGCATCTTTTAATAGCTTCATAGCGTAGAGTGCCGATACGGCAGGGCCCTTGTTGTCGATGGTTCCACGTCCGTAAATGCGCCCGTCATCGATTTGACCACCGTAGGGATCATAGTCCCAGTTAGAGCCTTCTGGCACCACATCTAGATGTGCCAGTACAGCAAGAATGTCATCTCCTTCACCGAGTTCAATATGCCCTGCATAGTTGTCGACATTTTTCACTTCAAATCCCATAGATTTGCCAAGATTTAATGTATAGTCTAGGGCATCTTGAACCCCTTTTCCAAAGGGCATGTTACCCTCTGAAGGTGCTTCCACGCTTTTGATGCGAATTAAACCTTGAATGTCTTTCACAAGATCATCCATGACATGGTCTACTTGTTGCTTAAAATCCATATGTATTCCCCCGTTCTTTGTGCCCGACTACTCACGTAATGGGTGTTATGATAACCGGTCTTTCCCAGCCTGTACTGGAAAGTCCGCCCTATGTTTATTGTAATATTTTTTGCCCAGCTTGTACATGCAGGCGTCAAGAAGGGTGCGTACTTATTGGCCTGTACGACACCCTTAAAGACTTTATTTTTATTCAAATTTATCGTAGTAAATATGTGCTTCTGGCATGCCCTTGGCATGGAGCTTTTCGACAACGGAATCAATCACCTTGGGACTGCCACATAAATAGGCTTCGCTTTCAGCTGCATTTTCGACATATTTGTCAATTAGGTCGGTAACACGGCCTTTTTCTCCAGACCAGTTGTCCTCTTCCTTAGGGCGTGACAAACAGCATTTAAGCGTGAAATTGGGAAGACTTTTCTCAATGTCTTTGAGAACATCCATCATATAGAGGTCATCTCCTGACCTAGCCCCAAAGAAAAATGTCACTTTCCGATTTACTTTTTCATCACGCATGTGTTTCAAAATAGACATGATGGGTGCCATTCCTGTACCCACAGCCACCATATACATTTCGCGGTCATTTTGATGGTAGTAAAAATCACCAAATGGGCCGACTATGGTCAAGCGGTCATTTAGTTTGAGGTGCTGATGGATGTATGTGGTACATATCCCCTCGGGGACATAACCGATAAAAAGCTCAATGGCTTTTTTATCAGAAGGTGCCGAAGCGATTGAGTAGGCCCTATATACCTCTTCATCATTTCCAGGATAGGTAGGAGCCAGTATTTGAATGTATTGCCCTGGTTTGAATGAAATTTCCTTATCTTCAGGAAGGGTCAGCCGCAAGTGTTTAATTTTGGGGGTGACCAAATCGAGCTTTTCAACTGTGTAATCATATTGACGCACATTGAACAGCTCTTCTGGAATTTCTATGCGAATGTCTTCTTTTACCTTAACCTGACACGAAAGTCGAACCCCTTCTTTTTGCTCCTCAGGTGTAACGTATCCCGCCTCAGTAGGCAGGAACTGACCGCCGCCATCTTGAACGTGTACCTTGCAGTAACCACAGCTGCCCTTGCCGCCACAAGCAGAGGGTATGAAAATTTCTTCTGATATCAGCGTGGATAAAAGGGTATCGCCGCCGTCAACGGTGTACTGCTTCTCATCATTGATGGTCAGTTTCTTTTCGCCGTAGTTGGCAATGGTCCTGTTTGCTATAGAGAGCAGCAAGGCAAGAACGCCAGATATACCAGAGACGACAAGAACTTGAGTAATGATAACTTCCATAAGTGCGCCTCCTTATCTACTGAATTTGTACCATGCCTGAAAAACCGACAAATGCAAGTGCCATGAGGCCAGTAATGATTAAGGTAATGCCCGGACCTTCAAGGCCACGCGGCAAGGGATTGTTTCGAATGCGTTTTCTAATACCTGCAAGCATGACAATTGCAAGGGTCCATCCCAGGCCAGAACCCAGACCAAAAGCCATTGATTGTAGCAGGGAGTAGTCTCGAATGACCATGAAAAGGGAGACCCCTAAAATGGCGCAGTTTACGGTAATAAGGGGTAGAAATATGCCCAGTGCATAATAAAGTGTTTGAAAATAGCGGTCAATGATCATTTCAACGAGTTGAACAAAGGCTGCAATGACAATGATAAAAACAATATAGCGCAGATACTCAATTCCAAGAGGTACCATTATGTAGTGGTAAACCAAATAATTGAGCAGGGTTGTAAAAGTCAGAACAAAAGTGACAGCCTGTCCCAGACTAAGTGATGTCTTGATTTCACTTGAAACGGCAATAAAGGAGCACATGCCAAGGAAATTCGACAGGATCATATTATTGGTGAAAATTGCAGCGAAGAAAATAACCAGTGGATGTATTTCAATCATGCAGAGACACCTCCTTTTTGTTCTGAGTCATCTGGCAGATAACGTTTGGTAATCCAAATAACAATACCGAGCATGAAAAATGCACCTGGTGGCATGATCATTAGGGTCCAGCTGACCCAATTTGGTCCAAGAACTGAAATGCCCATCAATGATCCGAAACCAAGCAGTTCTCTAAAAAAAGCGATGAATAGGAGAACGAGGGCGTATCCAATGCCGTTTGCCAGCCCATCAAAGAAGGATGCAAGAGGTGTATTGAACTGGGCGAATGCCTCTGCCCGCCCCATGATGATGCAGTTTGTAATAATAAGGCCTACATAAGGGCCAAGTGCCTCGCTCATAGATGGCATATATGCTTTTAAAAAAATATCAACAATAATCACGTATCCGGATATAATCAGCGTCTGTACCATCATGCGAATATGCTTAGGCGTATGATTACGAAGCAGGGAAACGGTCATGGATGAAAAGCTGGTTACAAAAATGAGTCCAATACCCATGACAAGAGAGTTCATCATTAAGTTTGTAACGGCAAGTGCAGAGCAAATTCCGAGTATTTGCCGGTAAACTGGGTTGTCCTTCCAGACACCAAGGGTGAATATTTTTTTTGTTTTCTTAGACATTATAATTCCCCCTTCCAGTTGTTGCGAATTTTGAGAAGTGCATCGTTAATCATGTTTCTAACGGCTTGTGAGGTCAGTGTTGCGCCAGTAATGCTGTCGACATTGCCCCCGTCTGATGGCCGGTAAACAATTGGATCAGTCTTGTCAGAAAGTGTGATGCCTCTGAACTGATCGCGGTACCAATTTTCAGAAATACGGCCACCGAGCCCTGGTGTTTCAGAATGCTTGATAAAATCAACACCCACAACCTGAGACAAGTCTGGTGTAAGGGCTATATAGCCCCAAATTGTGCCCCATAGACCAGAACCTGAAAATGGAAAGGCATATCCAATGAGCTTGCCGTCGACGTAGGCTTCGTAGTAGCGGCTATTACCGCTGTCCTTTTGTGTGATGGTGGCATCATACTGGGCGCCGATTTCCTCTAGGCTGTCTGGAATGTTCTGGTTAAAAACATAGAGTAGGCTCCTCTGATTTTTGATGGCTTCCTGAGTATTTATACGGTCTGCAGTGAGTGCGTTGAGGGATGCCAAGCCAGTTGTAAAAATCATGGTGATAGCGATCATAAAGACTACTGGATAGAGCAGGGGTTTCTTCTTTTTCTTAGGATTAGGCATTAGATGTACCCCCTTTTAGTTCAGCCGATTTCTTGCGTGACTGTAGGGCTTTTACGATTTCATCGAGTAGGGGTGCAAGGCTGTTTCCAATGAGAACAGCAAACATGACACCGCCGGCGAAAAGTGCAAAGCCTCGAATAATTACTGTAATGGCACCTATTAATAGGCCATAGATCCAACGTGCCTCTTTCTTTTTTGGAGAAGAGATGGGGTCAGTGGCCATAAATACGGCTGCAAAAAGAATGCCACCGGATAGAATACCGAAAATCGGGTTTGGAACCTGTGGTGTTCCAAAAACTGAAAAAACGCCAGACATAGCAAAGAAGCCAATGAAAACACCAAGCATAGACTCCTTGTGTGTAGTCTTGGTATATAAAAGATAAATGCCTGATAAAATAATGAGTATGGCACTTGTTTCGCCAAGGGAGCCGGGAACACGGCCAATGAAAAGGTCAAGAAGTGCATGCATTTCTCCAGTGCTACGGTATGTAAGCATGGGCGTGGCTGTACTGACAGCATCTACAGGGGGGCCAATATACTTTGTCATAGCACCCACTAGGGATGTACTCGAAGGCGCTGTCCATTCTATGGTTAAAAACTTAGGAAAGGAAACGTAGACAAAGGCCCTGCCAACGAGTGCCGGGTTAAAAACATTTCTGCCAAATCCACCAAAAACCTCTTTTCCAAAGACGATGCCAAAGATCATACCGACAGCGACAATCCAAAACGGGGTGCGTGGCGGTAGGGTTAGGGCATATAATATTGCGGTGACAAAAACCGCTTCTGAAACAGGCTTGCCAGAACTGCGCTTGAAGAGCCATTCCGTGATAAGGCCACTGAGTGCTGCGGTGAGGATAACGGGTATGACACGCCAGCCAAAATTATAAATTGCAGCCAAAACAATGGGTATAAGTGCGTAGATGACCTTGCGCATGAGTGCCTGCTTCATAAATTTTATTGGTCCGATTTTCATAAATACTCCCCCTTAAAACAATATTTCTTACTGGCCAAATCTGAATATACTTATTTCATGAATACTCCAGGTTTATGTATAATAGAATAGAGATTACAAATTCGACTTGAATCATACATACCCGCGGACAAAAATATTAATAGCGGAAGATAAAAAAAGTGGAGAAAAAAGGGAACGTATTTTCATAAATGAAAGACGTATATTCTACACAGTAGGCACGATGACTTGGATGGAGAGAAATTATGGAAACAGTTTATAAATTGATTGATGAGGTTTTTGAAAAAGAGAGCATGTTGTTTGTTGTCTTGAGCAATGTTCAAAAAGGTGTGGAAAAGAGCTATAAAAAAGTAGATATTAAACCAGTCCTTATAAAGGGAAACCGCTTAAATCAGTTCGCATACCATTATGACAATAAGGTAAACCATGAAAATTTGGAAGGGGATCAGGCCGCTGAACGCCTTAAAGACTTAATCGGGCCATATTTCAGACAGGCAATGCTCTATACCATTGATGCAGATTATCAGATTCTGATCAGTAAAAAGGGTAAGGTTAAAATTCTAAAAAAGCAGCCGACAAGAAATTCAGTGGACTTGAGTCATAATCGCAAGAAATCATATTTGCTTGAAGAAGGTATTGCCCACGATTTTTTGGTACGCCTAGGCGTAATGAATCAGGATGGAAAAGTGTTGGCCAAGCGTTATGATAAGTTCAGACAACTCAATCGGTATATAGAAATGGTTGCAGATTGTATTCCGCATCTTCCAAAAGACCGGGCCATTAATATAATTGACTTTGGATGCGGTAAGGCCTATCTGACGTTTGCACTGTATTATTATCTTGTAAAAATAATGCATTACGAAGTAAATATTATTGGACTGGATTTAAAGACAGATGTCATAGCCTTCTGCAACGGCGTGGCAGAAGAACTGGGTTATGAAGGCCTCAAATTTTTACAAGGCGACATTCGCGAGTACACTCAAGAGGGCGGTGTAGATATGGTTGTAACGCTCCACGCATGTGATACAGCAACGGATGATGCCCTTGTAAAAGCGATTGGATGGGACGCGTCGGTTATTTTGGCGGTTCCGTGCTGTCAGCATGAGTTTTTTAAAAAAATACACAATCCGGCCATGATACCTATGGAAAAGCATGGGCTTATCAAAGAGCGCATGTCTGCACTGGTAACGGACAGTCTGCGCGCAAACGTTCTAGAAATACTGGGCTATCAGGTTCAAGTGCTTGAGTTTATAGACATGGAACATACGCCTAAAAACATATTGATTAGAGCCTTCAAAAAAGAAGGTGACATTCAAAAGGCAATCGAAGAATATAAGCATTTCAAGCAGTTTTGGCACTTAGAGCCCTATATTGAACAGGCGATGGGGCATCATTTTACAAGACTCATCCGCGACGGTGTGAAGAAATAGATGGAGGCATGACGTGAAGGTAATTTTATCACCCAGTAAGGAGCAGCGATATGATGTAGAAGCGATTGATGATATGAAGATGCTGCCTTATCTAAAAAAAACCAAAGCCCTTGTCGCTGAAATTCAGGGGCTTTCTATAGAAGCACTTCAAGAAATCATGCATATTAAAGGGGACTTGTTAAAGCACGTATACGAAACGTATCAGAACTTTGGACATACAGGTATATTGCCGGCGATACAGGCTTATAACGGCATTGCCTTTAGACAGGTTCTTGTAGAAAGCTACACGGATCAGGCCCTGCATTATTTAGAATCTCATGTACGAATCTTGTCAGCAATGTACGGTGTTTTAACGCCTTTTACCGGTATTAGCGCCTATCGGCTTGATATGAAAATGAAGCTAGGGTGTGGCAGTTTATATGCATACTGGAAAGAGGAGCTCAGCCGGCCATTTTCTGAGGAAGAACTCATTATTAATCTGGCTTCAGGAGAGTTTTCGAAGCTGATCAAAATGCCCATGGTTACCGTTGCTTTTAAAGAGTATAGACAGGGGAAGCTGAAAACCATTGGAACCAATGCTAAGAAGGCCAGAGGTCAAATGGTGCATTTTATGGTAACAAATGAGGTGGAAACATTAGACGCTCTTCGCAGGTTTAATGTGGATGGGTGGTGCTATAATCACAATCTGTCTGATGAAAAGACTATGATCTTTGTGAGGGGGCACGCAGATGAATCGGCTTAAAAAAATCAGTCAGGTTTTATTTTATCTTGGATTCGCTGTGAGTATTGCAGTAGGTGGCTACACCTTTTACCTGCAGCGCATTACACCACCGGGTTTTTGCCCACTTAATCCAGCCCGCCCTTATATGGGGGTTGGCATTGCACTGCTCGTTTCCAGTCTTTTAATTGATGGTTATATTTTCATTGGTCAAAAACGTGGTAACAAGGTTGACTAGGCAAGTTTGCGTAAGGGTTTAGTTAAACAGCATGAATAGGCTTTAAATATAAAAAAAGACTGCGACATGTCGCAGTCTTTGCTTTTGTTGATATCTCGGCTCCAAGATAATGGGGAATAGTAATCAGAAAGCGCGCGCTTCCTAATTAAGAAACTTACAGGCGTATTCATGGTTATCTTGGGCGGAGCCGAGAATCATGCGTGGAGTACCGAACACTTTATTACAAAAAAGCAATAAAGATGTTTCGATATATTAATAAATATAATTGAATGCGGTTTCTTTGTCAACGGATGCCTGTGTATTGCTTTCAAAAAATATCTATTAAATCTGCGGCGTCATTACATCGATGTCATTTATAATTACTTTGATTGTGCATCAGCATGATCCGGTTCATCGTTAGGTGAATCATCGGAACTGGTTTCAGATGTTTCTGCACTTTCCGCGTTCCAGGCATCAAAGCCTTCCATAACCAAATCGTAGGTTTTTTGACTGATTTCAGGTAGATCATCTCCCCATATTTTAGCGGAGTCTTCAAACCCTTTGATAAAAGCATTTTTCAAAAGATCAGATTTGGCATTATTCCCGTTTGATATTGCCTTTGCAAAGTCTAGAATACGCTCTGAAACAGACTCAGGGCTAAAAAATCCACCTTCGCTGACATCGGCTTCAGCCTGTTCCACCATTTCTGGTGTGATTTTATCGGCACGTTCTGAGAGAATTTGTTCGATGGCATTTTTAAGGCCTGTATTTTGTCCATCCATTGCTTCCATAGCCATCATGTAAAATGCTTGCTCCATCTTTTGATCAACCTGAAGTTTTAACCGATCAACTTCTGCGAGATTTTCTTTTGATAGATTGGAATAAGTGCCTGCGTTTTTAAGTTCTTGAGATTTTTCAAAAACAACACCAGCGGCTTTGTCTAGAGCATTTTGATTGACACCATTTTCTTTCTTTTCTTTACTCATTTGCTTGATGGCGGTCTTTTTTTGACCTGCTTGAATCACATTTTGTACAGCTTTAATATCCACTTATGTGCACCTCCTTGTGCATCTGTTGTATCCTTACACTATCATTATCGGCATATTCTAAGAAAAATAAACCGTCTTTCTTCCTATTATAATAGACAATTTTAATAATGTACACTAAATAAAGAGAACAGGTATAAGTGTGCACTAAATAAGGAAAACGTGTTCACTGAGGAAATTCTATTTAGACCTTTATTTTCTGAATATTATGATTTAGTATATAAAGAGTAGGGTATCTAATATGCGGACTGTCCTACAGAAAAAAGCAAAAAAATAGAAGTAATCAACAAAATCGACTAAAGGTATATTGTATACAATTGCAAATGAGGAAAGGCAACACTTTGAACTTGCAAACGTTTTCATTTTTCGATTTTTCATAAGAATTTTCGATAGAATACAGGTATACAAATGCGTTGACACTCTGTATACAATATACTATACTAACCACATACACATGTATGAAAATACTAAGGAGGCAAAAGGTCAATGAGTAATAAAGTGATGAAGACCATGGATGGTAATACGGCTGCTGCTTACGTTTCGTATGCATTTACTGATGTAGCTGCAATTTACCCTATTACACCATCATCTAACATGGCAGAATTCGTGGACGAATGGGCTGCGTATGGCAAGAAAAATGTTTTCGGTCAACCTGTTGTAGTTTCTGAGCTACAATCTGAGGGCGGTGCTTCCGGTGCGGTTCATGGTTCTCTACAAGGTGGCGCGCTAACAACTACTTTTACAGCGTCACAGGGTCTGCTTCTTATGATCCCAAATATGTACAAAATCGCTGGTGAGCTTCTTCCAGGTGTATTCCACGTATCTGCACGTGCGGTAGCATCTCACGCTCTATCAATCTTCGGCGATCACTCTGATGTTATGGCAGCACGAAGCACTGGCTTTGCAATGCTATCTTCAGGTTCTGTACAGGAAGTTATGGATCTTGGCGGTATTGCGCATCTTGCTGCAATCAAAACAAAAGTGCCTTTCCTACACTTCTTCGACGGTTTCCGTACTTCTCACGAAATCCAGAAGATTGAAACAATTGATTATGATGATTTTGCTAAAATGCTTGACTGGGATGCGGTTAACGCATTTAGAAACAATTCTATTAACCCTGAGCGCCCTGTTACACGCGGTACTGCTCAAAACCCAGATATCTTCTTCCAAGCACGTGAAGCATGTAATACATACTACGACAACGTTCCTGCTGTTGTTGCAGATTACATGGAAGAAATCAGCAAGCTGACTGGCAGAGAGTACAAGCCATTCAACTACTACGGTGCACCTGATGCTGATCGTGTTATCGTAGCTATGGGTTCAGTTGTTGATACAGTTGAAGAGACAATCGACTACCTAACTGCTCAAGGTGAAAAAGTGGGTCTTATTAAAGTTCGTCTTTACAGACCATTTGCACCTAAGTACTTCTTCGATGTTCTACCTTCAACAGTTAAGAAAATTGCTGTACTTGACAGAACAAAGGAACCAGGTTCACTAGGCGAGCCTCTATTCCTTGACATTCGTTCTGCATTCTACGAAAAAGACGAGCAACCTCTAATCATTGGCGGTCGTTACGGTCTTGGTTCTAAGGATACTACGCCTTCTCAAATCAAGCGTGTATACGATGAACTAGCTAAAGAGGCACCTGCTAAAATCTTTACAATCGGTATCAATGATGATGTTACACATCTATCGCTTGATGTTGAAGAAACTATCGTAACTGAGCCTGCTGGTACAGTTAGATGTAAGTTCTGGGGTCTTGGTTCTGACGGTACTGTTGGTGCCAACAAGAATGCAATCAAGATCATCGGTGACAAGACTGACATGTACGCTCAAGGTTACTTCTCATATGACTCTAAGAAGTCTGGTGGCGTAACAGTATCTCACCTTCGTTTCGGTAAGCAACCTATCCGTTCAACTTACCTAATTGACGAAGCTGATTACGTAGCATGCCACAACCAATCTTACGTAACTCAATACGATGTACTATCTGGTCTTAAAAAAGGCGGTACTTTCGTACTGAACTGTAAGTGGAACGCTGAAGAGCTAGATGCACATCTACCTGGCGAAATGAAAAAGTTCATTGCTGACAATGACATCAAGTTCTACACAATCAACGCAACAGATATTGCTGCTGAGATCGGTCTTGGCAACAGAATCAACATGGTTATGCAGTCTGCATTCTTCAAGCTTGCTGACGTTATGCCTGTTGAAAAAGCGCTTGGTTACTTGAAAGAAGCAATCGAAAAGACTTACGGTAAAAAAGGTCAAAAGATTGTTGAACTGAACTGGAAAGCTGTTGACGCTGGCGCTGCAATCGAAGCGGTTGAAGTACCTGCATCATGGGCATCTGCTGAAGCAACTGTTAAAGAAGAAGCTGAACTTCCAGCATTCATCGCTAACAGACTGAAGCCAATGAACGCTCAAAAAGGTGACGCGATCCCAGTTTCTGAGTTCGTTGAACTTGCAGATGGTACATTTGAAAACGGTTCTGCTGCTTACGAAAAGCGTGGTATCGCAGTAAATGTTCCTCATTGGTTATCTGATAACTGTATCCAGTGTAATCAATGTTCTTTCGTATGTCCTCACGCTGCAATCCGTCCATTCCTTCTTTCTGAAGACGAAGTGGCAAATGCACCTGAGAGCTTCCCAACGCTAAAGGCTATGGGTAAAGGACTAGACAACCTACAATACAAAATCCAAGTATCGCCTCTTGACTGTACTGGATGTGGCAACTGTGCTGACATTTGTCCTTCTAAGAATAAAGCGCTAGAAATGAAGCCGCTTGATTCTCAAACAGCTACAGAAGTAGATAACTGGAACTACGTGATTGATCTTCCTGTTAAAGATGACAAGATGGCAATCAGCTCTGTCAAAGGTTCACAGTTTGCACAGCCTCTATTCGAATTCTCAGGCGCTTGTGCAGGTTGTGGTGAAACACCATACATGAAGCTTGTTACTCAGCTATATGGTGACAGAATGATGGTTGCAAATGCTACTGGATGTTCTTCAATCTGGGGCGGTTCTGCACCTACTACACCATACTGTAAGAATGCTGACGGCAAAGGTCCAGCTTGGGCGAACTCACTATTCGAAGACAATGCTGAGTACGGTCTAGGTATGCAACTTGCTGTTAAGACAATCAGAAAGCAACTTGCTGACAAAGCTGCTGAACTTCTAGAGCTAAGCATTGATGATGCTGCTAAAGCACCATTCAAGGCATGGCTAGAGGGCATGGACGACGCTGACGCTTCTAAAGCGGCTACGGTTGACGTGCTTAAGGCACTTGAAGCTGGCGCTCCTGCTGGTGCAGAAGACGCATTCAAGTTCTTCGAAAACAACAAAGATTACCTCATCAAGAAGTCAGTTTGGATCGTTGGTGGCGACGGTTGGGCTTATGACATCGGTTACGGCGGTCTTGACCACGTTCTAGCTTCTGGTGAAAATGTAAACGTACTTGTATTTGATACAGAAGTTTACTCTAATACAGGCGGCCAGGCTTCTAAAGCGACACCATCTGGTGCTGTTGCGAAGTTTGCTGCATCTGGTATGAAGATTAAGAAGAAAGACCTTGGCATGATTGCAACTACTTACGGTTACGTATACGTTGCTCAAACAGCTATGGGCTCTAACAAGAACCAGCTGATGAAGGCACTTCAAGAAGCTGAAAGCTACAATGGTCCTTCTCTAGTAATCTGCTACGCTCCATGTATTGCACATGGTATTAAGACGGGTATGGGTACAACTCAAAACCGTATGAAAGAAGCAGTTGACGCTGGCTACTGGCACCTATGGAAGTACAACCCACTTCTTAAAGAAGAAGGTAAGAACCCATTCGTACTAGAGTCTAAAGAGCCAAGTGCATCATTCAGAGACTTCCTAATGGGTGAAGGCCGTTACACTACTCTAGTGAACGAGTTCCCTGAAGAAGCTGAAAGACTATTCGCTAACGCTGAACAAGAAGCTAAAGAGCGTTACGAAGGTTACGTACGCATGGCAAACATGGAGTACTAATCCGCTTCTTATAGAAACAAATCATTAAAATTCAAAACCCCAAGCGCCTGATCAGCGCTTGGGTTTTTTTTCCGCGAAAGACAAAGAAGTGCGAAAAACGCCGATGCAGATCCATTCGAATCAGAATTCGAAATGGATCTGCATCGGCGTTTTTCATACGGCGCGTCACGCGACGTGAGCAATTGAAAATTGCTCCGTTCATCTTTGTAACTTAAGAAGGACTCTGCGACGTGAGCAATTGAAGTGACTTGCTTTTTCATAAGTAAGAACACCCGACTCAGTCATTATACGTAAGTTTCGATTAATCATGATTTCTGTGAGTTTGGAAAAACAATGAAACACTTGCACTACACATCCACAGACGGTCGCGTGTATTGGATTTTGACCTATAGGGTGATTACATCTTGCTCAAAAAAGTCTACGGAATGTGAAATGCCTAAGTTTGTTTAACGCCTTAGTAGAAGGGCATGAAAAGAGTAAGGATAAAGTGAACCGAAAAGGAGGCAATTTCAATGAAAGATAAATTACGCGGCATGATTTTAGGCGGCTTCGTTGCAGATGCACTTGCATTAGGACCACACTGGATTTACGACATGCAAAAAATTGAGAAAGAATTCGGTGAAATTAAGGGTATTACGGCCCCACTGTCAGACTCATTTCATAAAGGAAAAACAAAAGGTGACTTTACACACTATGGCGATCAGATGCTCTTTTTCCTTGAATATTTAAAAGAGAATGGTGCCTTCGATCCGGTTCAGTTCAAAGATGCATGGTGCGCGGCTATGGAGACCTACGATGGCTATAAGGACCACGCAACAAAAGACACCATGCAATCATATGGTCAGACACATGAACTGAATGGCTCAACATCTGATGAACTGGGGGGTGCAGTCCGCATGGCGCCACTGGTTTATTACTTGGCAAAGCAAGCACTGCCCTTCGAAAAGGAAGGGGTTGTCCAGACCCAGCTGACACATACCGGCGGGGATATTCTGAGCATTGCAAAAGCGCTGACACTTATCATAGACAAGGTTCTGAAGGGGAAAGCGCCGACCCAGGCAATGGAGGAAACGGCAAATGAAGTTGGAGGGGCTGTTCAAGACTATATTAATCAGGCCATCGCACATGAAATGGTTGAACCGCGCGAAATGATTCCGGTCTTCGGTCAGCACTGCTCTTCAAAGGCAGCATTTCCAAGTGCGCTTTATTTAATTCACCGTTATGAGTCCGATTTTGAAACAGCCCTGCTCGAAAACATTCAGGCAGGAGGCGATTCAGCAGCTCGTGGTATCGTTATTGGAATGATTCTTGGGGCTCATCATGGGGAAAGTGTCATACCCAAGCGGTGGTTAGAGGATATGAACGCTTATGAAAGAATCTTGAAATGCTTGTAGTTCATATGGCGTGTTGAAATGCCGATTATTCTCTTCTAATGTGGCAGATTTTTACCGAATTGACGCACATAAACACATATTTTCTGATAGACTAAGGGGGTAAGTTAGGAGGCGAGGCTTTGAAATCAAAGCTACTGGCAATTATTGCCGCAATTACCCTGGTGACAGGCTGTCAGACAGGGGACATAAAAGAAATTCCCCCTCAACAAGAGGTCGAAATAGATGAAGCAAAAGATAAAGGCACTCCATCCGAGTCAAAGACACAAGAGGGTGATGAAGCCCTAAATGAGACTCAGGACGCAGATGAAACATCAAAAGAAGTGGTTGAGGAAACGGACGCACAAGCTGGAGGCGGTTCACAAGCAACGAAAGTGCCCAGTCCTGTAGAGGATGGCTATGAAGTTGTAGCCCTTCCACCGGAGGATGTGGTTACAGATTCGGCACCTGAACGTCTTGAGTCAATTTATGAAGAGACCCTTGAAGAGGGTATCCTTGAAGCGTGCACTGTGTTTTCGAAAACGGCACAGGCTTTAAATGCCGCCGAGCTGGAAACCGTTCAATTTGAAGACATTTATGAGACTTACTGGCTTCAAGAACCACCACTGGATACCGTGGATCACTTAAAGGACAGGTTAAGACCCTATTACACCGAATCGTGTATAGCTGATATAGTTAGTCTTTGGGGTCTTATAGAATACGAAAACCACCTATACGCTCCAGAGCGTACACAGGTTTTTGATTTAGACATAGATCAGGTAGACGTGCTCACCTCAGATGTGGCAGAAGATGCCCAGACGCGCTATGTGAACTTTAACTTTAAAGCCCATGATGGTACGCAAAAAAGCAGTCTGATGCTTCTAAAAAGGACAGAGGATGGGCAGTGGAAAATTGACACGATTCCAGGAACGGGCATTGTAGAACGTTACGAAAACAGTTTTATTCGTGATGCTTACTGGAAAACAGGTCGGATTACATGGAACTGGCCAGACTTCATTAGCAGTCAGGATCAGGTCTGGAATGATGTGCTCCTAGGTGTTCAGGAAGGTATTGAGCAGGATATTGAATCGAAAACCTTAGACTTTGTCCCATCTGAAGCCTTTAGCAAGATTGGCGCAAATCAGCTTTCCTATTGGGTGGACTGGGTTTACAGCGAAGAGAGTAGGCAGTATCCCCACCTGCATATCACCGTATCCGAATACATGAAATACGGAATACATCCCAATCATACACGCCAGACCATCACTATAGACCGGTCAAATGGCCAGCGTATCGCACTGGATGATTTATATACTGATGAAGTGGCATTTAAGGAACGCGTAAATGTCTTTATTGATGTGTACATGTCAGAGCATAGTGACGCCTTCTACAATGGTGCTGTTTTTGAGGGCATTAATGAAAAGACTCAGTTCTATTTGACGGAGAATGGAATTGCTTTTTATTTTCAATTATATGAATACGCACCGTACGCATTTGGGTATCCAGTTGTTGAAGTGCCCTTCAGTGAGCTTGAAGGCACCCTTGCGTCTGGTATCGATCAGCTTGGAACGATGATAAAGGATCAGCAAGAAGCAGATGAGGGAGGCTTATAGATGCAATTCATACATGAATCGACACGGCTTGCGTGTGATGCCAACCGTGCATTTCGTTTTTTCACCATGCCCGAACGCATGTCTAAATGGCTGGGGGCTGAACTGACAATAGATATGAAAACAGGTGGACGGTACGAAGTAAAAGCCGATTTGGATCAAGACTTTGGGCGTATAGATACAGCTGGAAGTTTGGTTGAAAGCTATACGCGAGAAGCCGCGCTCCAAATTATGTGGTGCGATACATTGCATCCATCGGAGCAATATCAGTTTGAATTGAAGCTGATGCCATGCCGATCAGATACGGAATTTTGCACAGAGCTTCATTTGATTTTTAAGCATACTGAGCGCGCTCTAGACAGCCAAGAAGCAGCGTTTTACAGTCTGCTTTTTAAAAAGATGTTTGAAAAGCTCCGTGCGTATGTTAACAAGGACTGGATTATTTCAGATTCAGATCTGTCCTTATCGGTTTTGCGCGGGTCTAAGCTCTAGTGTAAAAAAGTGCTGTGTCACGTATAAAAAGAGCTGCGTGTTTACAGCGCAGCTCTTTTAGCATTTCTAATTAAATACTTACACAGTTCATATAGGGTTTTAAATCCAATGCCAGATAGGCTACACTCGAAAGTTTCTCAACCGTGAAGATCACTCGGGTATTTTAAGTGCATATTTGATTTTAAGAGCAAACTGTTTAGCGAAATCATAGGCACTGTATTTGTTTTGTGCACTTAGAAGCTCTTTATATTCAATGACGTGGGTTTCAAGAGGTTGACTATAAGTAACCCTAGCGCCAAGCTGTTCTAAAATATAATTCACATGAAAAGGCAGTTTGCCTGGGAGCAAATGGGATTCATACTCACTTTCAATTTCGTTATTCAGACAAGCAATGCGATAGTCTGTAAAGAGCCAAGGCAGTTCACTATGGATAAGGGCTGCACTTGCTGAACCGATAATGCCAATGGTTTTTGCATAATGATGAAAGTGCTTCATTACCTTGAGCATGTCAGGATTCGAGCAAAATTCTTCAAGCGCGCTGTAACCACCAGGGATAAAGACAGCAATATAGTGTTGAAGCGCCTCTTCGCTCATTTTTGTGATATCTTTAGGCAGGAGCATTTGTGGGTCCGCTTCCATATAGCTTTTGTAATAGTCTTTGTCTTTGTGAGGAAGATGATTTAGGCAGTAGGGATCTTGACTGGGCGTATGCCCGCCAATTGTGCCAATGTCAATACCAAAACCCTCGCCTACCAAGGTGTCGACGACTTCGACAAATGAGAATTGATCGTAGCCTGTTTCAAGTAAGTTCCCGTTTTTAAGGGTGATTGTTTTTGATGATGTCAATATCACAAGCACGCGTCCTAACATATACATCCCTCCTTATACAGGCTTTATACCACAATATGGCTGAGCCATGCACAATACTTGAAATTGTAGACAGTAGAAATAGGTTAAGAGCCAAGAAGAAAGGAAAAACCATGTACAATTACAAAATACATATTCGTTATGACGGAAGCCGCTATAAAGGCTGGCAACGACTTGGAAATTCAGATAAAACCGTTCAGGGAAAAGTTGAGGCAGTGCTTTCAAAAGCCTTGGAAACGCCGATACAAATTACAGGAGCAAGCCGTACGGATGCGGGGGTGCATGCGAGGGATCAAGTAGCTGTGTTTAAGACAAATGAAATCCTTGAATGCCATACGTTTCTTTTGAAAGTCAACCAGCATTTACCTGAAGATATTGAAATTACAGAATTGAGCCCCTGCAAAGACCGTTTTCATCCAAGATATAATGCCACAGGCAAGATCTATGTTTATCAAATCTGGAATGGGGTGAAAGCAGATCCATTTGAAAGGCACTACTTTACAGTGGTTCCACAGGCACTTGATATTGAACGGATGAAAGCAGCAGCTCAGGTATTTATAGGGTCACACGATTTTACGACATTTACTACTGCAAAAGCTAAGAAGAAGTCAATGGTGCGTGAAATCAAGCGTATTGACATCAAACGGGCAGATGCTCGTGTTTTTATTGAAATCGAAGGTGATGGCTTCCTTCACAATCAGGTAAGACGTATGGTGGGCGTGCTTATAGAAATTGGGGCAGGCAGTCGCCAAGTAGGAGAAATCGATAAACTTATAAAAGCAAAAGACCGTTCGAAATGTGGTGTAACCGCGCCGCCACAGGGCCTTTTCTTAGAGCGTGTATTATTTAATTAAGTCATATAAGAACCCCTTGCCTAAGTTACAGCAAGGGGTTTTCTATTTGCATGGGTTTATGAAATTGTCTATGAAATCGCTACAGAGCGCATGTTTGTTTCCTTATCTTTAAGCTCGTTCATTTCACGTCTGAGCATGCCAAAGGTAATCAGTGTTGCCAAGAAATCAGACAGTGGGAAGGAAATCCATATGCCCCATAAACCAAGGAATTTTGGGAAAATAAGAACCATTGGAATGAGGAGAATAAATTGTCGCAACAGAGATAAAATCATAGAAGGACGTGCCTTTCCAAAGGACTGGAATATGGACGAGCTTATGATTTGAACGCTGATGACAGGGATGGCCAGGACAACCGTTCTAAATATTGGAATCCCCATGCTAATTACCGCGGTTTCACGTGTGAAAACACTTAGGAAAAGCGGTGCGAAGGCTTGGGCAATGCCCCATCCTACACAGGTATAAACCGTTGTGTATTTAATAGAAAGCTTGATGGCTTCAATGGTTCTGTCATATTTACGGGCACCATAGTTGAATCCGAGGATTGGTTGCAGTCCCTGAACGACGCCAAAGAGTGGCATAAAGATAAACATCAGCAGTCTGTTGACCATACCAAATATGGTAATGGCGATGTCACCGCCATAGAAGCCAAGAGAGTTATTGAGAACAATTGATAACATGCTTCCACCAACCTGTCTTGCAAAGGCCGGTGCGCCTACAGTGAATATTTCAGTTAAAAGGGCTTTTTTAGGTTTCAGATGATGCGGTTTAACCTTCAGCTGGCTCTTTCCGCTATAGATGTAAATCATAACGAAGACAAATGAACAGAACTGAGAAATAATGGTTGCGATTGCAGCACCGCGAATGCCCATGTCCAGAAGGAAGATGAAAATAGGGTCAAGAATGATATTGAGTCCTGTACCAATCATCATGGAAATCATAGCAACAAAGGCATTGCCTTCGGCTCTGATGAGATTATTGGAAGCCACGGCAAACATGAAGAAGATACTGCCGATAAAAATGACTTCCATATAGGATTTTGCATAAGGTAAAAGCGTATCTGATGCCCCAAAAATTCTGAGCAGTGGTTCAATATAGGTCAGGCCTAAAAAGACCGTTACGATGGCAATGGCCACAATGGCAAGGTAGGCGTTGCCAGCTGTATTGTCTGCCTTTTCAACATCCCCTGCACCGAGTGCTCTAGAAATGATGGATGCAGATCCGATGCCGATCATCTGAGCGATAGCCATAATAAACATTTGTATTGGAAAGGCAATGGCTAGACCGCCAATGGCTATAGCGCCAACACCTTGACCGATAAAAATGGTATCTACAACATTGTATAGGGCATTTACAATCATACCGATGGTTGCCGGTAAGGAAAGCTTCATTAATGCCTTTGATATTTTGGCCTCACCGAGCAGGTAGTTCCTGTCCTGGGCCTCCTTGTTATTTGCACGCATTACAACACTCCTTGTCTTTCTTGTCCTGTACAATCTGGTGATGATTGAGGACATTCTTACTCACTCTTTGTAAATAATCAATAAGCTGGGCCGCTTCATCGTCATCAAACCCATCGAGGAGTACATTGTTCCAGTCTTTGAACATCGCATCTATATCGGGCTGAATGCTGTGACCTTTCTCTGTTAAAAAGATAAGGTAGGAGCGCTTATCATTTTTATCTTGGCGACGTTCAACAAATCCGTTCTCAAGCAGCATTTTTATGGAACGTGTGATGGTTGCCTTATCTACACCTAGGTGCTTGCTCAGTTTTTCTTGCGAAACCCCGTCCTGTTTATAGAGGGAGAGCAAAACACTATGATGACTGTGGTAGAGACCGATTTCGGACATACGTTCTTTAAAAAAAACAACAGCAAGTCTATATGCGATCGAAATATGTTTTCCTATTCGTCTATCTTTCATAATTACCTCCAATTTAGTTGATACTGCAACTAATATACACTAAAATAGTTGAGGGCGCAACCATGTTTACAAAAAATTAAAAACTGCCGCGATAAAACAGCAGTTTTTAGAGTCAGTAGATTTTAAGTGTGATTAAAGCTCTATAACATCTCCAGCGCTTGGTGTTACAACGGTGTGTCCCATTGATTCCCTAATAGATTTAGCCAGGGCATCGACCGCTGATTTTTCACCATGGTTAAGAAAGACCTTTTTTATTTTTTGAATTGACGACAGCCAGTTGAGGAGCTGGTTTTGATCAGCGTGCCCTGAAAAGCCTTCAATCCGGATGATACGACCGGCAACTTTAATGGTTTCATCCATGATTTCGACAGGATCTTCACCTTCCAGGATTTTTCGGCCAAGTGTACCTTCGCCTTGATAACCAATAAAGATAACGGTAGTGGTGGTCTTCCACAGTTGATGTTTTAGATGATGCCTGATGCGACCGGCATCACACATGCCGCTGGCTGAAATAACAACCTTGGGCTGTCCATCCTTATTGAGCTGCATTGAGGTATTCATTTCTTTTACAATATGCAGGTTTTTGAATTCAATAGGGTTTGCGCCAGAAGCAAAGGCTTCTTTTATAGGTGTTTTGAAGTATTCAAAGTTCTTTTCAAATATTGAAGTGGCGTCAATGGCAAGGGGACTGTCAATGTAAAACGGAATACTGGAAAGAGCCTTGCCCTCAGGGGTGTTCTTGATAAAGTTCTTAATTTCAAAGAGAATTTCCTGAGTTCTTCCAACTGCAAATGCAGGAATGATAACAGTGCCACCGCGTTTTACAGTTTCAAGAATTGCCAGGGCGACTTGAGCGCCGCGTGCCTGAATATTTTTGTGCAGGCGACCGCCATAAGTGGACTCCATAAATACATAGTCTGCGCTAGATAGGGCAGCTGGGTTTGGGAGCAGTTGGTTCATACCGGTTCCAATATCTCCGGAGAAAATGAGGTGCTTGGTTTGACCGTCTTCAGTGACAAAGAGCTCAATGCTTGCTGACCCAAGCAAGTGGCCAGCTTCTCTGTAAATAAACTTAATGCCTGGAGCAGGTTCAATTTCAACATCATAAAGAACAGGGTTCAAGTATTGTAAGGCAATGAGGGCATCTTCAACGGTGAAAAGTGGTTCAATGCGCTCAAGACCTGCGCGTTGACGCTTTTTATTCTCCCATGCGGCTTCCGCTTCATTGATTTTACCACTGTCTTTTAAGAGAATATCTGCTAAGTCAGCGGTAGGACGTGTACAATATATTCTATGGTTAAACCCCTTTTTCACAAGTAGGGGGAGTCGCCCTGAGTGGTCAATGTGTGCATGGGTCAATATTACAAAATCAACCTCTGCAGGATTGTAGCTGAAATCTTCTGCATTTAAGGCAAGTATAGGGGCTGGTCCCTGGAATAGGCCGCAGTCTATTATAAATTTGCAGGTTTGTGTTTCAATGAGAAAATTGCTGCCAGTGACTTCTTCTGTTGCGCCGAGAAAATGGACTTTCATAGGCCCTCCTTAATGCGTGTTGTTTTCAATAGTATATAGTCCTATTTTACCCGTCTTTAGGGAAGATACATCAATATTTTAGGACTTCGTGTTCAAATGTTTCATCTTATTAAAAAGGGGTTACAAATCATTTACGAGTTTCGATTTATTGATAGGAGACCTTATAGGTCGGGTATTAGAAAATTAACTCCTTTTGTCATTAAAATGTAAAGGATAACCCGCGTAAGACAAACATTCATATGCTATAATTAGGAAGATGACGAAAAATGTGCTGTAGAGCGGTCTAGGAGGGAACTGATTATGAAAATGCTAAAAGTCATAGAGCGAAGACGCTCCGTGAGAGAATACAAAGACAAAGCAGTATCAAGCCAAGATATGCAAGTGGTGATGGACTTCTGCGATACATACCCTAAGCTATCAGACAAAGCAGATGTAGAATTTGTGCTACTTGAAAATGGAGAAGACGTTGCAACGAAGCTTGAAGGTGCTGCTGGGTATTCTGGTGTCATGATCAAAGCACCACATTATCTGCTGGTATTAGCATCAGATGCTGAGGCGGCATATATGTCGGCTGGGTATGCTGGTGAGTTTGTAATACTGAATGTAACTAAACATGATATAGGTACATGTTGGATTGATGGAACAAAAGAAAGCGATGAAATTAAGTCGCGTCTGGCTCTTGAATCCAACAAATTCGTAGTAGGGCTGATTGCGTTTGGATATGCGAAACACGAACCGAGATTATCGCGTATTTATGACACAGATCCTGAGGGCAGTGCGTCGCCACTGACAGATATGGGATATCCAAATATTGATTCTTCATATTCTAAGGAACCTGTGAGCAATCGACTGTCAGTTGAGGAAATTTCGTACCTTAAGAAATGGGGCGCAAAAGTAAGTTTGGATGAACTTCAAATGCGTGGGTACGACAAAGTATTTTATTACATGAGAATGGCACCATCTTGGGGTAACCGTCAGCCGTGGCGATTTATTCTAGATGGCAGCAAGATCGTTCTGGTTATGGAGCGTGATGAACGTGTAAGTGATTACTCTGAAGAAGTTGAAGCAGGAATCGCAATGCTGTATTTTGAAGTTGCAATGCATGATGTTGGATTGCCAGGCAGCTGGAAGACGGACAGTCTTATAGATACAGACCAATATGAAATTCCTGAGAATCATTTCATTGGAGGATATTACACATTCTAGATTGCATAGTGCCATATATGTAGCCTGAGGAGTGTTGATATGAGACGAGACAAACTTTGGTATGTTTTGGGTGTTTTACTGGTTGCAGGTCTTGTCATTTTTAAGCTGTATCCGACCGTGGATTTTGCAGATGAAGTGACTCAAGAAATCGAAACGTTCCCGGCGGAGGAAGCTTCAGAACCAATTGTTATTGAGCTTGAAAATGAGTCCGAAAAACCAGCGAATTCTGAAGAGCCTGCAATAGATTTAGAAGGCGAGGATGAGGGCGCTGAAAGCGAATCAGACGATAAAGTTCAGACCCTTGAAGAGGAAAAATTGACACTCGCGGGACCCGATTTCAATGAAGATGGATTTGAAGTACTGAGGCACTATGATGCTTCGATACCGGAAGGATTAACGCTTGAACTTGCATACGATGATTACTGGATTAATACCCATTATGTCGTTGTGCTCAGTGGTTCAGTAAATATTAGAAAAGGGCCATCTACGGAGTATGAGGTTATTAAGCGCGGCTATTATGGGCAAAAGTTTTCGTTGAGCGAAACAGTAAGAGGCCAGTACTTTGATAAGTCAAATACCAATGAATGGCATCGGTTATTTTGGTGGGAAAACGGTGAAATGGTGTATGGCTATGTGTATGCACCGATTGTCACTGCCAGAGAGTTTAGATTTGAAGAGATGTTTAAAAGCGCCTCTGATTTGAAGCTCGCAGTAGATGCTACAGACACAGGCTATATTTATAATGTCGGAGATTCAAACGGTCGTGCACCACTTTATAAGGGCGCATATAGTGAAGATGATTATTCAGTGCCGAGGTATCAAGGGGCGCCTGCCTACTTTGCACCAGACTGGAACTCGTATAATATGCGGTATATGCAAGACGGTATCCTCTTCGCAATACTGGAGGAAACAGATAAGTTCTACAAGGTTAACGCTTACGATTATGAAGGGGAATTCTATGTTCCAAAGCGTTTTGTGAGTAAACGGAACGCTCCTGAAAATCTGAGACAGGTCATTGTGGTCGACATCGAAAACCAAAATGAAGGTGTCTTTGAATACCGTGATGATAAATGGTATCTGATTTCGTACTCCTATGCGACAACAGGCGCAGACACTAAATATAAAGAGCCGACCATCCCTGGAAGTTATCAAATTATCAATAAACAGGACTACTTCAGATATCGGGATGATATTACAAAAGAGCTCGCTGGATATGCACCATTTGCACTTCGATTCAATGGGGGCGCATTTATACACGGTGTACCGGTGAACTACAAAATCATTAAAGAGACAGTCGTCGTTCAGGAAGAAATTCTGGATGAAGAGGGCAATATTGTTCAAGAAAGAATTACAGAGCAAAGGGTTGTAGATAGGATAGATCCGGGTCACATCGAATACATGGGCTCGCTTGGAACCATACCGTTGTCTCATAAATGTGTAAGAAACATTACGAGTCACGCAGAGTTCCTACATGACTGGGTTGTCCTTGGAGAAGCGTCTGTCGTAGTGATTGATTAAACAGGCGAAATAATTAACGACGGGGTGACCTATGAAAAAGAAATACTTGCTCATCGGCGCCGTTCTCATTGTGGGAATGGTTGTCGGGGGCAAATTTATATCCGCTCAGGCGGAAAGCAGACGTGTTGCAGAAATTGAAGCACAAGAGGCTGCGAAAGCTTTACAAGTTAAGATTGAGGCAGAAGAAGCTGAGTTAGATCAAGCTAGAGATGCTTTTGATGCATTTTTGACAGAGAGCACTGAAGAAAAGATGCGTTTGGTCGCAGAACTTGAGATCTGGCGTATAGACGCTGAGATTTCAGCAAATACTTATTTTGTTAAGAAGTCTGGAACCGGTGTTTACGCTTCAGCAGACGGAACAGAGAAAGTTCTGGGTCTTGACCGCGGTCAGGCAGTATATGTATCAGACCGTCTTCAAGATGAATCTGGGGTAGACAAATGGTATCAAATTCAATATAATTATGAAGATTTAGATACACTTGGCTGGGTAGAAGCAGATAGGCTAACTTCACGTAGACAGGATATGATTGCACGGGTATATGATAATGTGGACTATGAACCACAGATCAAGGTTGACTCGTATGAAAGTAATCCATATGTGGCGGCTAAGGGTGTCTATGTAACAGGGCATAGTGCAGCTGGAAAGAAACTGGACGATCTCATTGGACTTGCTGAAAGATCAGCCATCAACGCATTTGTTATTGATGTAAAAGATGACAATGGAAATATGCTCTTTTATTCTGAGACGGCAGCGCAGTACAGTCCGTCTGCAAATGACCATGTCTATATTAAAGACATGCCAGCCTTCATGGCAAAGCTTAAAGAAAACAATATTTATGCCATTGCCCGTATCGTGACTTTTAAGTCGCCGAGATACGCAAAAGACAATCCGGACCGCGCTATACTCAGACGCTCAACAGGCGCTGTTTATCAGAGTAAGGACGGGGTCAGATGGGCATCGCCTTATGACCGAGAGCTTTGGGCGTATAATGTTGGAGTTGCTCTTGAAGCGGCTGAATACGGATTTAATGAAATTCAGTTTGACTATGTAAGATTTCCAGCATCAGGTGGTGGAAAGCTGGATAGCAGCCTAGACTACCGAAATGCAATGGATGAGTCTAAGCCAGAAGCAATTCAGAATTTTTTAAAGTATGCTTATGAACAGATATCTGCACAGGAAGTCTATGTTTCTGCCGATGTTTTCGGCTGGGTTGCGTCTGCTCAAAATGATGTGGGCATTGGCCAACACTGGGAAGCGCTGACAAATGTGGTGGATGTCATGTGTCCAATGATGTATCCGAGCCATTACGGCCCAGGAAACTATGGACTGAGCGTACCGGATGCATATCCGTATGAAACCATTGACCGAGGTATTCAGGATGCACTCGAGCGTGATGCGCATGTAGACACGCCATCAAAGCTCAGACCGTGGATACAAGATTTCACAGCACCATGGGTTAAGGGACATATTCGATATGGTCCAGCACAGATCGAAGCGCAAATTAAAGCGCTTGAAGACAACGGTATTCACGAATATCTTCTCTGGAATGCAGGAAACTACTATACAGAGGGCGGTATTCGATAATACAGATATATTGATCCTTTAAATTCAGTCCTGTGAGACTGAAAAGGGTGGGGCACAGGGCTCCATCCTCAGAAGAGAAGCTGAGGAGGCACACTTATGTTAAATCAAAAAATTGCGGGCATGCTACTGGACATCAAAGCGGTAAGTATTGTAGATGAAGACAACCTGTTTACATGGGTATCCGGTATTAAGTCGCCAATCTACTGTGACAACAGACTGACCATTAGCTATCCTGAAGTGAGATCGACAATTGCGGATGGATTTGCAGAACTGATTAAAACGCAGTACCCTGATGTAGATGTTATTGCTGGGACAGCAACTGCTGGCATTCCACATGCAGCTTGGGTAGCAGACCGACTGAACAAGTCTATGGTCTATGTCAGAAGCACATCTAAGGGACATGGCAAAGGCAATCAAATTGAAGGCATAGTCAAGCCAGGCGATAAGGTCGTTTTGATCGAAGATCTGATTTCTACAGGCGGCAGTTCGCTTAAGGCGGTAGATGCGCTGGTTGAGGCGGGCGCAGAAGTCGTAAAAGTGCTAGGCATCTTCAACTATAACTTCTCGAAAATGGAAAAGCGCTTTGCTGAGGCAAATGTTGCATTTGAAACATTGACAGACTATAAGACGCTGCTTCCAATTGCAATTGAAAGAGGTTATGTACCTGCAGATGGCAAAGATATCCTTCTAAAGTGGTGCGAAAACCCTGAAATTTTCACAAAATAAAAGCACACAGCATCTGTGTGAATAGTTAGAATATAAAAACTTTGCCCTAGGTGTTTACAGCCTGGGGCTTTTGTGTTATTATCTTTCTTGTGCCGCATTAAGGCAATCTACCGGACCCATTAGCTCAGTCGGTAGAGCACCTGACTTTTAATCAGGGTGTCCTGCGTTCGAGTCGCAGATGGGTCACCAATTAGAACAACTCATTCCACTTGGGATGAGTTGTTTTGCGTATAAGGCAAAGAACAGCAGATTTGAAATGACAAAGAGCCCCATCATGCGCGCATGAATGGGGCTCTTTGTCATTTCAAATCTATTGGGCGCGCCTAGCGACCAGGGCAACCGAAGGTTGCACGGTGCTGTTCAAGCGCTTGGAAATATATAGCGTCTAGCGACCAGGGCAACCGAAGGTTGCGCGGTGCTGTTCAAGCGCTTGGAAATATATAGCGCCTAGCGACCAGGGCAACCGAAGGTTGCACGGTGGGTTGTCTTGATAAAATGTTAGGCGCCTCTAGGGACACGGGGAATCAAAGACTGCACGGTGCAGTTTGACCTTTTAGGCCGTCACAAAAGTCAGGTTTAATTTATGGGCTGAAACCTGTATAATATTGAAGAGTATGTACGATTTAAACTGGTATGGTACCAGATAAGAAACGTGTAAGGAGATAGATGCAATGAGAAGAAGAAGAAAACCGGGATCTAAGGAAAAGCTGCTTAGTCATAAGGACTATGTTACACAAACACCACAGGATTTTAAGGGCAAGTGGAAAAGTGACTGGTTTGAGAATAACAACCCTATTCACCTAGAGCTTGGAGCGGGTCGAGCAGCATTTTCAATCAAACTGGCACAGAAGTACCCAGACATTAACTTTATCGCCGTAGAGCTAAAGGAAGAGGTTATACTTCCCGGCGTAGAAACTGCCAAGGAACTTGGTCTTGAGAATATCGCATTTGTATGGGTTAACATCATGAATATCCATGAAATATTTGAGACCAATGAAATTGATCACATTTACCTGAACTTTTCAGATCCATGGCCGAAAAAACGCCATTACAAGCGTCGACTTACGCATAGAGGCTTTCTTGAAAAGTATGCGGAAATTCTTGTTGAAGAAGGCTGGGTGGAGTTTAAAACAGACAGTGATGTTCTCTTTGAGTTCACGCTGAATGAATGTGCCCAGTTAAATCTGCCGATGAAGGACATTGGCCTTGATTTGCACAACCGAAATAATTTGGATGTAATTATTACAACAGATTATGAAGAAAAGTACATTGCACAGGGTAAACGTATCTATAGGATGCTATTTGGTCTTGACCCGTTGAAAAAATAAGGTAGGCCACGATACTGATGAGGTGAAATTATGGGTAAATGGATTCGGCGTTTCATCTTTATAATACTTGTAGTTGAAATTGTTTTTGCGCTGTCCGGTGCCTATGATAAACTGCTGGAAATGCAAATCTTAACGGCCTTTTCATGGGATGGATTTCGCACGTTCTTGAGTTGGTTTTTTGCAGTATACATTTTCCTTCTTATGGCGCTGGTCTTCTTCGAAAATAAGAACCCGAGCAAGATGATTGCGTGGCTCATTGTGCTGGCAGTCCTACCTGGGGTTGGCTTTGTTTTCTATATACTCTTTGGGCGTAATATTGGAAAACGCAGAAGATCTGTTAAGAAGAAAGCAGCTGATGAAAATCGCATGGTTCATGCTGCAAAAATTCAACATGATATTATGCACTATATCGCCTATTTTAAAGAGATGAACAGTCCCGTTGCCGACCGCTTGTCCAAGCTGCTGCTCAAAACAGCCCATGCGCCTTTTTTGATCAATAACAGAGTGGATATTTTGACCAATGGCGATGAGACATTTTCGAAGATTCTGTATGCACTGGAATCGGCAGAGCATCATATTCATATGGAATACTATATTATTCGGGATGATAAAATTGGCAAAGAAATCAAAAATGTCCTGGTTCGCAAGGCGAGTGCAGGTCTAAAAGTACGCTTGATTTATGACAGCGTGGGTTGCTGGAAGCTCAGTCCAAAATATTTGAGTGATCTTCAGGAGGCGGGGGTTGAGATTTATCCTTTCTTCCCAGTAGCACTTCCGATTCTTTCAAGGGAACTGAATTACCGCAACCACAGAAAAATTATCGTGGTTGATGGTAAAGTGGGTTTTGTTGGAGGCTTAAATATAGGCGATGAGTATCTTGGCAGAAGCAAGCAGTTCGGATTCTGGCGCGATACCCATATGGTGATTTGGGGTGAGGCGGTTTATGGGCTCCAAAATACATTTGTGAACGACTGGAATTATGTTTCAAAGCAGTCCATTGAATGTGATGAACTCTTTCCAAAACAGGAACCGCGTGGTGAAACCATCGTGCAAATAGCCACGAGCGGCCCGGATTCAAAATGGCATGCCATTGAGCAGGCCTATTTCACTATGGTGTCATCAGCCCAAAAACGTATTTACATTACGACCCCTTATCTCGTACCAGAGGAAGGTCTGATGGATGCTTTAAAGACAGCTGCCCTCAGCGGGGTGGATGTACGTGTACTCATTCCCTCAAAGCCGGATCACTTTTTGGTTTATTGGGCGACGCAGGACAATCTGGAGAGTCTGCTTGAAGCGGGGGTGCGTGTGTTTGCCTATGAAAGAGGGTTCGTCCACGGCAAGGTTGTAGTGGTCGATTCTGAAGTGTCGACGGTTGGAACGGCAAACTTTGATGTGCGTAGTTTCAGAATCAACTTTGAAGTGAATGCATTTGTCTATGACACAGCGGTTGCAAGCAAACTTGAAGATGACTTCTTTGCAGATATGGAAGACGCGGTAGAAATCACACTAGAAGCACATTTGAAGCGTAATCTATTTACAAGATTTTTGGAATCGCTTGGCAGATTGGTGTCACCACTCCAATAATGATATGATGTAAAGGTGATATAAAGACATAAAACGATGCTGGAGGCTATTGAATGATATATTGGTTATTGATACTTGGAATGATTGTACTCGATCAAGGCGCAAAATACTGGGCTCTGAACACCCTAAAGCCAGTTGGGTCCATTCCGCTGATTAAAGATGTGTTTCATCTGACTTTTGCAAAAAATACGGGTGCAGCATTCAGCATGCTCAGAGGCAAGCAGTTTTTCCTTGTCATATTGACATCGCTTGTCATTATTGCCCTTCTTGTTATGATGGCAAAATCCGTAAAAACGGGTGGGAATAAATTTATGACCTTATCGCTTGCCATGATTGCAGGCGGTGCGATTGGAAACTTGATTGACCGAATTCGGTTGGACTATGTGGTAGACTATTTGGATTTCACATTGATTAATTTTCCGATTTTCAATGCTGCAGATGTATTTATTGTAGTGGGGACTGGCCTGTTAGCACTTCTTGTGATTGTGTTTAACCTTGAAATGCCATCCCCGTTTTGATGTACAAGATGACCCGGATACTTAGATGGTATTCAGGTCATTTTTTGTTATGATAAAGCACTCTAAAAAATAAGGCAGTGTTCAGTTTGTTGGAGTTCAACTGAACACTGCCTTATACATTCTTAAAAGCGTGTCAAACTATGTTTTGGTGTCCTATAATAAGTCGAGAAAACCGTTCTAAATAATGCTTGGAAGAGGTCTTTCTCGACTTTTCCAGTACGTTTTAGCAGGGCATGACTATATTTCGCCCAATGCCTCAAGTGCCTTTTTAATGATTGCAGGTGCATTGGCACATTTTTCTTCGGATACTGCACAAGGTGCAAATCGAACGCCTTTTGCAAGAGCAACCAAATATAGATTGTCTTTTTTGATTTCTTCAGCAACCGCTTGTGGGTCTTTACATGGTACGGAAATAAAGAAACCAGATTTAAAAGGACAAGTCTCCAGTCCAATATCCTGAGCCGCTTTCATGAATGCGCTTGAACGCTTGTCGAGTAGTGCTCTGAAAGCATCACGCTCTGCATCCACTTTTGCGCGAAGGCTCTCATCTTCAAAGATGTCAGCTAAGGTACGCATGGCTGCACGTGTGCCATTTGACCAGGCAGCTCTGTTTGAGAAACTGCATACAGCCTTGAACTCATCTGCAATGGCTTCTGTTGAAGCAACACAGATAATAGCACCACTGCGCATGCCGTACAGCGTATATCCCTTTGACATACTGAAGCCAATGAGGACCAGCAGGTTATCTGGCAGGTCGTTGAAGTACTTCATAAATGAACGTGTTTCTTCAACGGTTCCAGCGAAATCAATATAGGCTACATCTGCAAAGAGAACCACTTTTTTATCAGGGTTTTCTGCGCCCCTTCTCAGAACATCCATAACAGCAGCCCATTCGCTGTCTTCAAGACTGAAGCCGGTTGGATTGTGTGCTGGTGCATTAATGATCACAAGCACCTGGTCTTGCTTTTCTAGAAGCGCTTTAAACTCAGCAGTAAATGAAGTTATGTCAAATGTGCCTTTATCTGAAAAGACATTGTAAGTCGCAAGATTGCGACCATGCTCCTCGCAGATGGTTTTGTATGGTGCCCAGTACCAGTCAGAAGTCAGTACAGAGTCGCCTGCATTCGTGTAGTTCCATACAGCATGCTTGATTGCCCCAGTACCACCTGGTGTTGCAACTGCTCGGATATGGCCATTAGGCTCATAGCCCTTGAAGCAGGCTTCTTGAACTGCGCTAAGGTACTCTGGGATGCCTGCAATAGGTGCGTAGGCAGCCAGCTCTGCATTTGAAAGTTCACGAATGTGCTGCATAACAGAGTCGAGGAAAATCAGGTTTCCGTCATCATCCATCATAGCTCCAATTGTGGAGTTTGTTACGTTCTCAAAACCATGAATTTTAGCAGCCTCTTGTGCTGCCTTGCTCGCGCCAAAAATACGATCTGGCTCAACCGGTCGCTTAGAGTGTGGTGCGACCATTGAAAAATTGTTCATAAATATAACCCCCTATGTATAATATCTGACGTTATTATAACATAAGGGGCGCATTTGAGTGTATGGAATTCAACAAATTTTGCAACTATTAAAATTTATTTTAGATTTGATTGAAAATTATGACACGATCCTTTTCTGGTTGTAGTAGAAATTGATGCCAGAACCTGCGATGATCAGTACTGCGCCAGCTAAACTCAGTGTGTCAGGGACTTCATGCCAAACGATGAAGCCAAGGAGTGTTGAGAACACCACATTGGCATAAGTGTAAATTGAGAGCTGTGATGCAGGCGCATGTCGGTAGGCATTGGTCATAAAGAGTTGAGCAATTAGGGCGCTGATTCCAATTGAAACGAGAAAGAGCAGGTCCTTTAATGAAGGTAGGACAAATTGTCCTGCCAGCATAAATGGAATGGTAACCAGTGTTGAAAACAAGCAGAAGTAAAAGACGATCAGTTGAGGATGATCCGTCTCGCTGAGTTTTCGGATGGTTGTATATGCGCTGCCTGCAAAGAGGGCGCTGGCCAGTCCAATCAGGGCAGGTAGAATTTCAAAATTGAAACCGGGCTTAACCACGAGCGCGGCGCCGATAAGGGCGAGCAACAGTGCGGCAAACTGATGTTTTTTGATTTCTTCTTTGAGGAAAATAATTGAAAGTACAATGACAAAGAAGGGCGATAATTTGTTGATAATAACTGCATCAGACAAGTTCAAAAGGCCGAGGGACGTGTAATAGAATGCTACACCCAACAAACCAAATACACTGCGCAGCAGTACCAATCGGCTGTTATTTGGTTTAAAAGAAATGCGTCTGCGCATCATGGGTATCCCCACTGCAATCAGGCCAATGCAGTTTCTAAAAAAGACTTTTTCGGCCAGGGGTATGTGAGGGACTGATTTTACCGAAGCGGCCATGATCGCAAAGAAAAGCGATGAGCAGAGAATAAAGATAACACCTGTATTTTTTTCTTTCATAAATGCCTCCAATAGTGTTGATGCTTAAAAAGCATGCCCACTTAGACTGAAAATAAATATAAATTTGGAGTGGGCCTAAACCAGTATACATTAGTTTGGTAAATGGTGCTATGGAGCATGTCGGATTGTTGAAGGCGCGTATGGGAATCGGACCTGCTGTGGCGGCGTCTTGTGGAAAATTTTAAATTTTTTTAATGATTTGAGAAATGGGGCTATACTATAATAGAAGAAAGTATTGGGGGAAATTTTAAGACCCCTACTGGAAAACCAGATGGAGGTTTATGTTTAATGAAAAATAATCAAGAAGAAAAGAATTTAGAACAGGTATTAACAGATTTTCTGACGAATATATTTAAGGGCATTCTTTATTCAGTCATGCTGGGGCTTGTAGGACTGCCTCTAAGCTGGGTTATGAAATGGCCTTTACTAAAGGGCAGCTATATTCTGATTTTGACGGCGGGTGTCGTGGCTATGTTTGTTGCCGTAGTCGGGTTTATTGGAACCCCAAAGACACGCATTGAGTTTTTCACGCGCATGCGCAGAAAAAATGGAAAAATCGAAGAAATTCAAAAAGATGAACTGGAAACACTAGGAGAAGCCGGTGTTTCACCAGCCGTTATTGGAATTGTGATGATGGCTTTAGGCTTCGCTATTGAAGCCTTTATGCATTAGGGTCAATTGGTCTTGGTCGGACCGTTTACTAGAGCCCGCTGAGCGGGCATAGATGAATCGCTAAAAAGGGGGATTCTCATGGAACTACAAAATATCGTAGTACAGAAGAACGATGCTGTGGCACTGGTTAAGTTTAACCGTCCCAAAGCACTCAACGCACTGAATTCTGAAACTCTTAAAGAGCTCAACCATGTAGTCGACATGCTTGAAGCATCAGATGATGTCAAAGTCGTCATCTTTACAGGTGAAGGCAAAGGATTTATTGCGGGTGCAGATATTGGGGAAATGGCCCAGCTGACAGCTGAACAGGGCCGCGCATTTGGTGCACTGGGTCAGTCCGTTTTTAGAAAAGTTGAACTCATGTCAAAGCCAACCATTGCGGCAATTAATGGGTTTGCACTTGGTGGCGGGTGTGAATTTGCAATGAGCTGTGACATCAGGATTGCTGGAGAAAAGGCGAAATTTGGTCAGCCTGAAGTAACGCTTGGAATTACACCTGGTTTTTCAGGAACAGTACGCTTGCCTAAATTGGTCGGTATGGGCAAGGCTAAAGAACTTATTTACACTGGACGCTTGGTCGGCGCTCCAGAAGCGGAACATATCGGTCTTGTAAATAAGGTAGTGACAATGGACATGCTTATTGATGAAGCCATGGATATGGCTGCAGTCATTGCTGCGAATGCGCCAATTGCAGTGTCATATTCAAAGGCAGCCATTAACAAGTCCTATGAAATGGATACGGACATTGGCAATGCCATTGAAGAAGCATATTTTGGTCTTTGCTTTGCAACAGAAGATCAGAAATTGGGCATGGATGCATTTCTGAACAAGAAAAAGGCAGATTTTACAGGAAAATAGAATTTCTTCTTAAGGAGGAACATATGAATAAAATAGCAGTAATCGGTTCTGGAACAATGGGTTCAGGTATAGTTCAGGTGTGTGCTCAAGCTGGATACCAAGTTGTAATGAGAGACATTAATCAAGATGCACTGGACCGCGGCATGAAAACAGTGGACAAGAATCTTGGACGCCTTGTAAAAAAAGAAAAAATCTCAGAGGCAGATAAAGCGGAAATCATCGCTCGTATTGAGCCATCCTTAGAAATGGATGCGATCAAAGATGCGGATCTTATTATTGAAGCAGCAACAGAAAATATGGATCTTAAGAAAAAGATTTTTGCGCAACTAGACGAAGAAGTAAACGGTGATGCTATACTGGCAACAAACACATCATCCCTTTCTATTACTGAAATCGCAGCTGCGACAAATCGCCCACATAAGGTTATTGGCATGCATTTCTTTAATCCAGTACCTGTAATGAAGCTGATTGAAGTTATCAAGGGTATAGCGACAGATGAAGATACATATAAGGCCATTTTCAACATGTGCGAAAAGCTGGGCAAGACCGCTGTTAAAGTGGAAGAAGCTCCAGGGTTCGTCGTAAACAGAATTCTGATTCCAATGATCAATGAAGCGGTAGGCATCCTTGCAGATGGCGTGGCAACAGCAGAAGATATTGACAACGCTATGAAGCTGGGCGCTAATCATCCGATTGGTCCTCTAGCACTTGCTGACCTAGTTGGGAATGACGTAAACCTTGCAATTATGGAAGTGCTTTATGATGAATTTGGTGATCCGAAATACAGACCACACCCACTGCTTAGAAAGATGGTACGTGGTGGCCTGCTTGGACGCAAGAGCGGTAAAGGATTCTACGATTACACAAAATAATGTAGCGTGCAATTTGGAAAATGCGCGTGTTTAAGACTATTCAAGGGAGTGAAGCTGTAAAAGGCTTTACTCTCTTTTGTGTATACGCGAAAGGGCGTATTTTTATGAAATCCTTTTTAGGCCAGTGGGGTAATATAAAAACTAAAAAGCCATCAATGAGGCTTACTTGACCCCTTGATGGCTCTAATAATAATTTATTTTGAATTTGTATAAGCATTTGTATATTCAAGACAGATTTGCAACACCTTTGTCTGGCGTATTACATTTCGTGCTCTTCAACCCATGCTTTTGCACGTTCAACCGCTTCCTCAGAAGGAACGGTGACTTTTGAGTCCTTTTTAACATAGGCAATATCAGCCCATGCTTCGGTGCTGCTTGCGCCTATTGTTGTTTTAGTTCCAAGTCCTTTCATCATAATTACATCTCCTTGTTAATCAAAAGTTTTTTCTTTCATTTAATGATATTGATAATCATTATTATTCATTATATACCCTGATCAATATTATGTAAACATAGATTTTATACACCAGCACTGCAAAATGATCTTCATCCATCTGTAATAAAAATGTAAACACGCTTTTTTTCAGATATGATACAATGTTACGTAGTCTTGGGTGTATATGCCCATGGAAGGGGATAGAGATGAAGTACTATTTAAAGATTTTTCTGATCTCATTCCTATGCTTTGCAGCGATGTTTGGATCTGCGATTTACGCTTTTACTCAGTTCGCACCAGAACCAGAGGCGGCAGTTCCAGCAAGTGACTCGGAAACAATAGAAATTGGTCTGGATGATCAGGAACCGCAACCGGTGGATAACAGGACGGAGCTTCAAAAGCTGGTCGATGAAAGCGACCGTATCAATGTGCTTGTATTTGGTACAGACGGTGCGAGGGCAGATACGATTATGCTTGCAAGTTACGACCCAAATGTTCAAAATGTAGATGTAATTTCTATTCCAAGAGACACATATCATTATGTGCCTGGGCATGAGCGTAGCGATCAGAAAAAAATCAATGCAGTGTATGGGCTGGGTAAAGATGATGGCGGTTCTCTTGGCATGAAACAGGAAATCGCAAATCTGTTAGGTATTCCTGTACATTATTATGTTAAAGTAAGCTATAGTGGTGTAGCGGATATTATCGACTTGATTGGCGGGGTCAAAATCAATGTGCCATTCAATATGAGTTACGATGATGAATATGCGGATCCACCGCTTCACATTCATATCAACAAAGGCACACAAGTGTTAGATGGTCTGAACAGTATGAAATACCTGAGATGGAGACAGAACAATGATGGTTCTAACCAGACTGGGGATATTGGGCGGATACAAAGACAGCAAGATTTTGTGATTCAAGCAGCTAAAAAGGCCATTGGCCCAAAACTGCCAGTTGTTATGAAGACGGCATTTAACTATGTGAGCACAGATATGGGGCTCAATGATGTGATTTATTATGCCAATAACCTCGTCGAGTTCAATACGAATAATATTGACACATACCGACTTCCTGGAGAATGGACTGGTTACTATTATGTACACGATCCAGCAGAAACAGAAACCATTCTAACGAATATTTATTCAACAGGCAAAACGGAAGTAAGTGAAAATTAATAACCCCAAAACTGCAGCGTGCGCGCTGCAGTTTTCTTTCCGTAAAAGGCAAAGCAATGCACGTTTTCAGACGCAGGGATTCAGTTGTGCTCGCACAAAACTGAATCCCTGCGTCTGAAAACGTATATGGCGCGACTAGCGACATGGGCAACCGGAGGTTGCACTGTCACGTATATGGCGCGACTAGCAATCGTGGGCAACCGGAGGTTGCACTGTCACGTATATGGCGCGACTAGCAATCGTGGGCAACCGGAGGTTGCACTGTGCGTATATGATATCAAATATTATCCAACTATTTCTCAAATCCAAATTTAAAATCTTGTGGATGCTGTTATAATGAACTTAGCTGTATAGGAGGCGTTCGCATGAGAAAAGCAAAAAACCAGTTACAGATGGTGCTTCTTGCCCTATTGGTAGGCGCGATAACAGGTGTTCTTGGTACAGTGTTCAACACCTTGGTACGAAAGTTGATTGAAGTTCTGATGCTCTACCATCCACTGGCCTTTAGAACTCGGATGCTCATTATTCCAATCACAGGTGGCCTTGTGTTAGGACTGATTCACAAGTACTACATAAAAGGGGATTTATACGGATTCGACGTAACCGGTGTTATGGAAGAAATCCGGTCTATCAATACATATTTAATGAAGCCTGCCATGGCCCTAGTCAAGACTGCATCAACCATTCTAACACTTGCCATTGGTTGGTCGGTTGGACGCCATGGGCCTATTGTCTATATTGGCGG
The DNA here is from genome assembly GCA_963676345.2 of uncultured Acidaminobacter sp. Classification (GTDB taxonomy): domain Bacteria; phylum Bacillota; class Clostridia; order Peptostreptococcales; family Acidaminobacteraceae. The sequence continues at coordinate 179,462 of CAXXTS010000004.1, read as the reverse complement.
CGCCGTTGGGTCTTGGCTGGGATACACTTATCAATTTAAGCGAGAAAATATTAAAATACTCATTGCCTGTGGTGTGGCAGGTGCCCTTGCAGGGGTCTTCAATGAACCAGTCTTTGCCATACTCTTCGTACTGGAAGTTATTTTACATAAGGGTTCTCTAGTATACTTTACACCTGTAACGGTATCGGCAATTGCATCGGCTACCGTGTTGCATCTGCTCGGAGGGAATGCACCCTTTATAGACATGCGTGCCACATTTGAGTTTGGGTCAAGAACAGAGTTCGTATGGGTTGTGGTGACAGGTGTGCTAATGGGTGCGCTGGCAGTTGTCTATATTCGTTCGATTAAGTTTATGAAGCGTCAGCTTATCAAGGTGGATATGCCCGTGTTAAAGGGGTTGTCTATTGGCTGTTTAATTGCCCTAGCGGGGCTACTGCTTCCAGAAGTATTTGATCTGCACCTTAATACCATTGGGCTGATTGTATCGAGTCAACTGGGGGGGCGTGTGCTCATCATGCTCGTTGTCTTTAAAATACTGCTCACAGCTCTTTCGCTAGGTTCAGTGGGCGTTGGCGGTGTGTTTTCACCAGGCCTAACCATAGGGGCAGCAGCAGGCTATCTCACAGGGATCCTCTTTCAGGGGCTGCCCATAGCCCAAGTGGGGAGTTCTAATACATATGCCCTGTTTGGCATGGCTGCATTTTTTGCTGGCTTTGCCAATGCACCCTTGTCAGCAACGCTGCTTGCTGTTGAACTTACGGGGGAAAGCGAACTGATCCTGCCGCTACTCATTGCATGTGTTGCCGCAAGCATTACGACAGAAGCTATTCAAAAGGACAGTATCTACGGACATACAAACCTGGTTGAACTGGACTGAACATAAAAATAAAGCGCGAGGTGAAGCTTTGGCTTCTTCTCGCGCTTTTTTAGATCACTTTAATGTGACTGCTTATTTTTTTGTCAGTTGGTGTCCCAGCTTGTTGATGTCGCCGGCACCCATTGTGAAAATCAGATCGCCTTGCTTAGCATGCATCTTGAGGTAGTCTTCAATGTCATCGAAAGATGCGATGTATGAGACCTTCTTGCCTTCTTCACGAATCTTTGCAGCTAGGTCCCTAGCGTGTACAAGATTCTCATCCTTTTCACGCGCCGCATAAATATCTGTAATGATGATTTCATCAGCATCTGTAAAGGCTGTTGAAAATTCCAGCATCAACTCATGTGTTCGTGTAAAAGTATGGGGCTGGAAAACACATATAATCCGATTGTGAGGTAGTTTCAAAGCCCCGCTCAGTGTCGCCTTAATTTCAGTCGGATGGTGGGCATAGTCATCGATGACACGGGCACCATTAAAAGTTCCCAGCTCCTCAAAGCGTCGTCCCGCATTGGTAAATGAAGACAAGGCGTTAATGATTGTTTCGTTTTCAATGCCAATATGATGTGCAAGTGCAATCGCTGAAAGTGCATTGTAAATATTATGCTGTCCTGGAATGGCCAGCTTGCATGTCATGACAATTTCATCATTAAAGGCAACGTCAAATTGCGGTGTGCCTCTGTCGCTGAATGTAATGTTCTTAGCCTGATAAGTTGCATCTTGTGTAATACCGATGGTGATGACCGGGCACGTTACATGATTAATGACTTTTTTGGCATTGTAGTTGTCAGAATTAATGATCAGCGCACCCTTTTTAGGAATAGACTGCGCGAACTTTATAAACGAACCAATGATCTGCTCTAGATTTTCGAAGTAATCCAGATGGTCTTCGTCGATGTTCAAAATAATGCCATGAGTCGGCATGAAGTTAAGGAAGCTGTCCTTGTATTCACAGGCCTCCATAACAATAATTTCATCGCTCTTGCCAATTCTGGCATTTCCGCCAAGTGCTTCCAGGTAGGCCCCTACAAGCAGAGTCCCATCCATCTCTGAATTTGCTAGAATAACAGAAAGCATGGAAGTTGTTGTCGATTTACCGTGTGCACCGGCAATGGCAACACTCGTCTTATAGCTTTTCATAAGTTCTCCTTGCATTTCAGCGCGTGTCAGCGTTGGAATTTCAAGGTTCTTTGCTTTTTGAAGTTCTACATGGTCATCGCCGATGGCTGTTGTATAAACAACAAGGTCTGCACCGACTACATTATCTTCGTGGTGACCAATATGGATTTTTGCCCCCTTCTTGAGAAGTCCCTCCGTAATCGAAGAACTTTTTAAATCAGAACCGGTGACAATGTATCCTTTAGAAAGAAGTATTTCGGCAATCCAGCTGACACCGACACCGCCGATGCCGATGAGATGTACATGCCGTATATGTCCATTTAATAGTTTACTCATTTGATTTACGCTCCCTATAGCTTTTATGCTCATAGCACCAGAATTATATCACAATTCATGAGGAATGGAAAATGATTCAATGGATTTGGTAAATGGATGCAGAAAATAGTTTCATATAAAACGTTTTATATAAAAAAATCGTAAAAAATCAAAGAATGTTCGGTTTACTATTGAATATTAAAACGAAACCGAATAAAATATTGTATTATAATACGAACATTCGGAGTGTGAATTCATGAGTAAAATGAAAAGAAATGAACGAATAGGTGCCATTGTAAAGATTTTGTGTGATAGACCCAATAAGGTCTACACGCTCAACCACTTTACAGAAATGTTTCAGTCTGCAAAGTCAACCATCAGTGAGGACCTTGTTATTGTAAAGAAACTAATGGAGAACTTGGAGCTCGGAAGAGTTGAAACCATTGCGGGTGCGGCTGGTGGTGTCAAGTATATCCCTTTTGTCAGCCCTGAGAAGAAACGCGGACTGGTTAACGAACTTTGCGAAGTCATTGGCGATCCCAAAAGAATCATACCGGGCGGCTTCGTGTATATTGCAGACCTTCTATACAATCCGAGCTATGTGAAGCGTGTTGGGGAGATTTTTGCAGAAAAATATGCCGATCAATCCATAGATTATGTTATGACAGTGGAAACAAAGGGTATACCACTAGCAATGATGACAGCAAGTCACTTAAATGTACCGCTTGTTATCGCGCGCCACAAAAATAAAGTTACAGAAGGCTCAACTTTGAGTATAAATTATGTATCCGGATCTACTGGCCAGGTTCAGACGATGTATGTCTCTAAAAAAGCCATTAAACCGGGATCGAATATTCTCATCGTCGATGACTTCATGCGGGCGGGCGGCACAGCCAAAGGCATGGCTGACCTGGTTAAAGAACTGGATTCCAATGTCAGTGGCATAGCAGTACTTATTGAAACGCTGCATCCGAAAGAAAAGATGGTGAAGGGACACATTTCTATTCTCATTCTTGATGAATCTAATAAGGATAATGTGCGTGTATTCCCAAGTGAGGTGCTTTTAAACGAGTAATTAGCGCGGGTTTACGTGTCTAAAGACCTGTATGCGGAGATGTTTGAGTAAAATTTTTAAATTTTCTGATATTTTGAAGGGAAATTTGTTCCTGTGCCGAATAGTAAAAGATACGCATTGTTGACCAATGATTCTGGAGAAAGGTAGGGAACGCACGTATGAATGTAACCGATGTCAGAATTCGAAAGCTTCGAGATGAAGGTAAAATGAAAGCCGTGGTTTCCGTGACGTTTGATGATGCATTTGTTGTTCATGACATCAAAATCATTGAAGGACAGAACGGTCTTTTTGTAGCGATGCCGAGTCGTAAAATCGGCGAGGCGGATTACAGGGATATTGCACATCCAATCAATCAGGAAATGAGAAACCTTCTGACAGATGTAATTTTCGAGGAATATGAAAAAGCAAAACATCATACAGAGACAGAAGATGTCCTTGAAGAAAATGCAGACTAATACAGGTATGCTCTTTAGACTGTATACAGGCAAATAAAGGAAGTAAAGCTGTAAAATAATAGGCCAGATGCACATGCATCTGGTTTTTTGTATGGGCATACTAGAGGCTGGCGGATTTTTTTAACAAATCCGAAAAAAGACTCGTAATCTGTCAGCAATGATGTATAATAGTTAGGGTTTAACATATAAAATGAAGAAAATGTGTTTTTTTGTTCGTATCTAGATCTTTCGCAATTGACATTTCAAAATGGTATAATGCGCATAGAAATTAGATAAATCAGGAGGACAAGATGGAAAAACTCATGACAATCATACTCGCAGCTGGTGCGGGAACAAGAATGAAATCTAAACTGCCTAAGGTGCTGCATAAAGTTTGTGGACAAACACTTGTGGATCATGTCGTTGATGCGGCGCGTGAAATAGGATCAGAACATATTGTTGCAGTGGTAGGACATGGGCGTGAGCAGGTACAAGATCAGCTTGAGGTGCGCGGTGTAAAGTTTGCAGTGCAATCAGAACAGCTGGGGACAGGGCACGCCGTTCAAATGGCAGCAGACCATATTGGTGATGACGAAAATGTCCTCATTTTATGTGGAGACACACCGCTGATTGAACCTGAATCTCTAAAAGGTCTGGTCGATTTAATGCAGGAGAAAGATTATAGCGGTGTTCTTCTGACAGCTTTCGTAGAGGATCCAACCGGTTACGGTCGTATTTTAAGAGACGAAAACGGTGACGTACTCGGTATTGTCGAGCATAAAGACGCGAGTGATAAACAGCGCGAAATCAAGGAAATTAACCCTGCGGTTTACTGCTTTAAGGGTGACGTGCTAAAAAAAGCCTTAAGTGAGCTGAGTAATGATAATGTACAGGGTGAGTATTACCTGACCGATGTTATCGGTATAATACGCGGTTATGGTCAGAAAATTGGCGGCTACTGCGTAAAGGACCCTTCTCAAATGCTCGGCGTGAATTCAAGAATTCAGCTGCATGAAGCTGAGCAAATCATGCAGGCACGTATTTTGAGACGTCATATGGCTGAAGGCGTGACTATTATCAATGCCAACAGTACATATATTGAAAAGAAGGTTAAGATAGGCAGTGACACTGTCATTTATCCAGGTGCATTTCTTACTGGTGAAACAGTGATTGGTCAAGCGTGTACCATTGGTCCGGATGCACGAATAGAGAACTGTACACTTAAAGACAATGTGGAAGTGCGTTCTTCGACACTGCTGGATAGCAGCGTGGACTCGGACACAAATGTGGGACCTTATGCATATCTTAGACCGAAGAGCAAAATCGGAAAACATGTTAAAGTAGGCGATTTTGTTGAAGTAAAGAACTCAACGATTGGAGACCATTCAAAGGTTTCTCATCTAGCATATATCGGTGATGGTGATGTCGGTCAAAATGTCAATATTGGATGCGGTGCTGTCTTTGTGAACTATGATGGTAAGAACAAGCATAGAACCACAGTGCGTGATGGTGCATTTGTAGGATGCAATGTAAACCTGATTGCGCCTGTGACTGTCGAAGAAGGCGCCTATGTGGCTGCCGGATCGACAGTAACTGAAGATGTTGAAGAAAAGGCCCTGGCCGTTGCCAGAGCTAGGCAGGTAAACAAGCCTGGTTGGGTAGTAAAGAAGAATATGAAAAAATAAGAGGCGAAAGCCGCTTACGTGAGTTTATGTAGTGATTTTGGGAGGTCAAAATGCATAGCAAGGGTAAAGCAATTAAAATCTTCGCAGGGAACTCAAGCAAAGAGCTTGCAAAAGCGATTTGTGGAGAATTGGGTGTACCGCTAGGTGACGCAGAAGTTACCAATTTCAGTGACGGAGAAATTGCTGTTAACATCAGAGAAACAGTACGTGGATGTGATGTGTATATCGTCCAGTCAACATCACGTCCAATGGTAAATCGTTATCTGATGGAGCTTCTGATTATGATTGATGCACTAAAGCGTGCTTCAGCGGGCAGAATTACAGCGGTTATTCCATATTACGGATATGCGCGTCAGGACAGAAAAGCTAAAGCAAGAGATCCAATCAGTGCGAAACTGGTTGCGGATCTGATTACAGCAGCAGGTGCAGACCGCATGCTGACAATGGATCTTCACGCAGCGCAAATTCAGGGATACTTCAATATTCCAGTAGATCATCTTGTAGGCGGTCCAATTCTTTCTGAATACTTCCTGACAAAAGAGCTAAAGGACGTAACGGTTGTATCGCCAGACCTTGGCAGTGTAACGCGTTCGAGAAAGTTTGCGGATCGTCTGGACGCACCAATTGCCATTATTGACAAACGCCGTCCAAAGGCCAATGTATCAGAAGTTATGAATGTTATCGGTGAAATCGAAGGCCGTACATGTATTCTGATTGATGATATGATTGATACAGCGGGAACCATTTGTAACGCTGCAGCCGCACTTAAGGAAAGAGGCGCAACAGAAGTGTATGCTTGCTGTACGCATCCAGTTCTTTCTGGTCCAGCACTCGATAGAATCAAGAACTCTGTTATAAAGGAACTTGTGGTACTGGATACCATTAATTTAGGCGATGGCTTTGACATTGAGAATCTTAAGGCCCTTTCAGTAGCACCAATCTTTGCAGAGTCTATTCGCAGAATCTTCCACAATGACTCAGTAAGCAAGCTGTTCGACTAAAATATATTAAACAGACAGTCAAAGAGGCTCATGGAGTGACTTATCAAAAAAGTCACTCCATGAGCCTCTTTTTTTTGAAGAAGACATGGGGCATGTATTTGAGTTTGAGCCCCTGGAAATCACAGTCTTTAATTATAAATTTTTATAAAGTTATTAGAAACTTGATGCAAAACGGGGTAGATATATTTCAACTAAAGAGACGATGGGAGGGATTAGTTTGGCAGATAAAAAAGATATTATCAAGCTTGGAAAAAAAGATAAGGGTGAGGTTGACAAGGCGAAGAAGAAAAATAAAGCATCGGGGAAAAAGCAAAAGCGCAGCATTGGGACAGTCATTATGGTGATGTTTTTAGCGGTAATAGTAGGTTCTTTGAGTGTGCTGGGCTATATATCATATTTGACTGGAACAAGCATGCTTAAGCAGAACTTCAAAAATATGACAGGGGAACTTCTTACGAGTGTCGGCGAATCTACGGTTAATTATCTTGACCGGTTTGAGTTTATTGTGGACTATCTTTCCAAGGACTCTAACATCAAGAGTGTCGATACTTATTCAGATTCCGAGGAGTGGATGATCCAAGTTCTTGATAATGTACTCGACTCAGAGTCAGAAGTGCTGAATGCATACTATGCAGTAGATAATGGCGATTTCCACGTGCGTCCGCATGCAGATTTACCAGCTGATTTCGATGCAACCCAGCGGACTTGGTACATTGCAGCAAAAGATGCTGGCGGGGATGTTGTCTGGACGGATCCATATAAGGATACAGCAACAGGCCAGACGGTAGTAACGGTAACTAAAGCTGTATTTGATGAAGGGAAATTCAATGGCGTAGTGGGCATTGATGTGTCCCTACAAGATATTGCAAACATGCTCAATGGAATCAAAATTGGCGAAAAAGGCTATCCGGTTCTCATGGATAAAAACCTGGTGGTTTTGACCCACAAAAATCCAGAAATTATTGGTAAGGTGGGGCCGGTAACGCAGATAAATGAAGCTATGATGGCTAATGGAAGTGGATCTGTAGACTATAAGTGGAAAGAAGCCACTGGCATGGAAGAGAAATTTGCTGTCTATTCGACCATCCAAAAGACAGGCTGGCGTCTTTTAGCGACCATGTATGTTGATGAGATTGAAGATCAGACAACCCTTATTCTTAGAAACATCTTAATTGTTGGGATATTCACCTTGGCATTCAGCATGCTGGTTGCCTGGACCTTCTCTAAGCGCATTTCTAAGAATGTGGGCATTATGGTGGGCGCTATGGAGAAAGTGCGTGATGGTGATTTAACAGCTAAACTGAGTGTGTCTTCTAATGACGAGCTTCGCCTTCTATCGGATTACATTGAAGAAACCCTTAATGAACTCGGTGCACTGATTGGGAAAATAAAAGGTGTGTCTGATGACATTACAAACTCAGCAGAAAATTTGGCTGCAACATCAGAAGAGACCAGCGCATCAGCTGAAGAAGTTTCCCGTACAGTTGAAGATATCGCACGAGGTGCACAAGATCAGGCTGAAGATGCAGAAAAAGGCGCCATGATTGCGCGACAGCTCTCAGACCGCTTTAAAACACTCACAGATAATACCAAACGTATGGAAGCCTCTGCTGATGAGGTAGAACATGCAAACCAGCAAGGTGTGGCGGCAATTGAAGGGCTACAAGAAAAGAGTAAAATGACCGATGAAGCCAATCGCGAGATTGGTCAAGTGATTGATGAGCTTAACAGCAAAACACAAGATATTGGTTCCATTCTAGACACAATCAGCTCCATATCAGAGCAAACCAATCTGCTGGCACTTAATGCTTCAATAGAAGCAGCCAGAGCTGGAGAACATGGGCGTGGCTTTGCTGTTGTAGCCGAGGAAATCCGAAAGCTGGCTGAAGAATCTGCGGGTGCAACAGATAAAATTCGTGATATTGTGACCAATATCCGCTCTGACAGTGAGAAGACAGTGCAGAGCATGGATAATGTACGTAAAATTAGCCATGAGCAGTCTGCAGCTGTAAAAGATGTAAATGAGTCTTTTGCTTCTATTTCTAATTCCATTGAAGGTATCACCAGACAAATTCAGGCAATCGTTGAGAGTGTTGGTGTGCTGGATGGAGATAAGGAAGAAATCGTATCATCTATAGAGAATATTTCAGCGGTATCAGAAGAAACGGCTGCTGCTTCTGAAGAAGTCACCGCTACGGTACAACAGCAAAATATTGCCGTTGATGAAGTGGCGCGCGCGGCAGAACAGCTCAATTATATGTCAAAGACCATGAGCGAGAATATCAGCAAGTTTAAAATTAATGCTTAATGGATGCTTGAAATCGACTCACTGAGAGGGTATCACTTGGCTCATGTGGATTGAGAAGCTAAAATTCTAAGTGGTGGATAAAACCCGCTCAGAGGACGGCGTATTTAGTGCGTTCGCTTGGCGGGTTTATTTTGTCGCTTTAACAGCTTTTACGAATTTCAACTTGCGTGTACAGGAAATAGGTCGGGGCAAATGCCCGGCATATTACATCTATATGAGATATGTTCTCACATTCTTGAAAGTGACCGGTGACTTTGGTATAATGGGCGCCGCAAGCGATTGTCATAATGGACAGAGGTGATTATATGTACGTGATTGTAGGACTTGGGAATCCTGGAAAAAAATATGATGGCACACGCCATAATATCGGATTCGAAGTCATAGATTATTTAAGCGTGAAGCTGGATGCGCCAGTGAACAAAATTAAACACAAGGCCCTCATTGGTGAAGGGCGACTAGGGACTGAAAAAGTCATTCTCGTTAAGCCTCAGACTTACATGAATTTAAGTGGGGAATCGGTTATGCAGGTGCTTTCCTACTATGATGTCCCAATGGAAAAACTGATTGTCGTCTATGACGATATTGATACAGAACCCGGAAAACTTCGAATTCGAAAAAAAGGCAGCGCAGGAACCCATAACGGGATGCGCAATATCATATTTCTATCTAAAAACGACCAGTTTCCGAGAGTTAGAATTGGCATTGGACGCCCTCAAAACGGGCGTGATTTAGCAGACTATGTAATTGGAAGATTTTCAAAAGAAGAATCAAAAATGATGATATCTGTTGTAAAAAATGCGGGAGATGCCATTGAAACCATATTGACAGATGGTATTGATCTCGCAATGAATCGATTTAACGGATAGACAGGAGAGAACAATGAAACAGGTCATGTTTCAACCCTTTGAAAGTGCAAAAGCTACTCGAGCCCTGGTCCGAAGTCTGGATGAGGGCTATCAGACGATATCTGTAACCGGGGTTTGGGGTACCTTAAGTGCACAGGTGATTGCCTTTACAAACCTGAAAATGAATACGGCCAGCTTGGTTATTGCGAGCTCAGAGGTTGAAGCAAAATCGCTGGTTGACGACTTGAATGCATTTGGTGACAATGCGGTGTATTTTCCATCTAGAGAGATGGTCTTTTTCGATATGTATGCCCATTCCAGCCAAAACATTCATGAGCGTATCCGCGTTATAGACAAATTGTTATCGGGTGAATCCGTAACCGTGGTCACAACTTCAGAAGCCTTGCTTATGCGCTTGCCGGATATAGAACTCTGGAAAATCAATAGATTGACTGTTGAGCTCGGAGCAAGCTATGATCTAAAAGGCCTGCTTCATAGTTTGGTCAATATGGGTTATGAGAGTGTCGACATGGTCGAGTCAAAAGGGCATTTCAGCATGCGAGGTGGCATTCTGGATATTTATGCTCCAAGCATGGAGCGTCCTGTTCGAATAGAATTTTTTGACGATGAAGTCGATTCAATTCGTACCTTTGATCCTGCAAGTCAGCTCTCAAAGGAAAAAATTGATACCGTAGGCATTGGCCCTTGTCGTGAGGTGCTTCTTGACGACGATGCACGTAGGCGTCTAAGTGCAAAAATTGAAAGACGTCTGCCCAAAATTGAAAATGAAGAACTGGCAGAGAAACTGAGCGCCCTCAGGAATCATGTCAATGAAGAAATTTACGTAGACGGACTCGACCGCTACTTTGACTTGATGTATGAAGCAGATTCAACCCTAATGGCCTTCCTGCCACAAAATGCCCCAATATATATATCAGAGCCCAGCAGAACCCACGAGCGGGCCGATCGTTATATACGCGATTACCGCGAGCGGTTCAAAAATTATTTTGAACGAGGAGCCCTGCTTGCCGATCAGGTGAACAATATTCATGGATATGATCGGATTTTAGAAGACATGGCAAACCATTCGGTTATCTTGATGGACAATTTAACAAAGCGAATCGATGATTTTCGCCTGGATCAAATTATCCACTTTCAGTCTGTTGAAGCGCCGCTCTTTCATGGAAAGCACTCAGCCATGGCTGAAGAAATCAAGCAGTGGCAAAAACGAGATTATCATATTATTCTCGCAGTATCCGCGATTGAAAAAGCCCAGCGTCTTAAGGGCATGCTGCTGGACTACGGCGTGGACAGCGTCATTTTAAAAGAAGTTGAGCAGGGTATTCAATCGGGCAAGGTTATGATTTGTCCCCTGAATTTAAAGCACGGATTCATTCTCAGAGATATCCGTTATGCTGTCATTACAGACAAGGAAATTTCCGGTGTACATCGTAAAACAAGAAGAAAGAAGCGCAAGGGACAGCTGATTAAGTCCTTCAATGAACTTTCAGTGGGAGACCATGTGGTTCATGAAGCGCATGGTATCGGTAAATATGTCGGCATAGACCAATTGGTTGTCGACAGCCAGAAAAAAGACTATATGAAAATTGCATATTCAGGCGATGATGTCCTCTATATCCCCGTTGAGAATATGGATTTGATTCAAAAATATATAGGCCATGAAGTAGCGAGTACAAAGCTGAGTAAACTCGGTGGTGCAGAATGGAAACGGGCTAAGGCCAAGGCCAAAAAATCCATTGAGGATATGACCGACGAGTTGCTGGCTCTATACGCAGCCCGTCATGGCCGTGTCGGCTATGGCTTTGGTGCTGATACAGAGTGGCAGAAGCAATTTGAAGATATGTTTCCGTATGAGGAAACACCGGATCAGCTGCGTTGTATCGTTGAAATTAAAAAGGATATGGAAAAAGCAGCACCGATGGAAAGACTCCTTTGTGGTGATGTGGGCTTTGGGAAAACAGAAGTTGCTATACGGGCAGTTTTTAAAGCCGTGATGGACTCCAAGCAGGTGGCCTTTCTCGTTCCGACAACCCTGCTTGCCCAGCAGCATTATGACAGACTCAAAGCACGTTTTTCAAAGTTCCCTGTAAAAGTTGAAATGCTTAGCCGTTTTAGAACGCCAAAGCAGCAGGAGAAAATATTAGAAGACCTGCGAACAGGGGTTCTCGATGTGGTAGTAGGGACGCACCGTGTCTTATCAAATGATGTTAAGTATAAGGATCTAGGGCTGCTTGTAATCGATGAGGAACAGCGGTTTGGCGTGAAGCATAAGGAAAAAATCAAGCAGATTAAGGACAGTGTTGATGTACTGAGTTTAACGGCGACGCCGATTCCTAGAACACTGCACATGTCTATGATTGGCATACGGGACATGAGTATCATTGAAGATCCGCCAGAAGATCGATATCCAGTTCAGACATACGTAACGGAATATGATGAAAATCTTATCGCCGAAGGTATTGAACGTGAAATCGACAGAGGGGGACAGGTCTTCTTTGTACATAACCGTGTCAATGACATTGATCAGGTTACAGCGCGACTTCTCAAACTGGTTCCCGATGCGCGTATTCAGTTCGCCCACGGACAAATGAGTGAGGTTAAGCTGGAAAAGATCATGATGCAATTCTTGAACCATGAATTCGATGTACTCGTTTGTACAACGATCATCGAAACGGGGCTGGATATTTCAAATGTTAACACGATTATCATTAATGATGCAGATAGAATGGGACTTTCCCAACTGTATCAGCTTAGGGGACGCGTTGGCAGAAGCAATCGCATCGCCTATGCATATCTGACCTACGCACGCGACAAAGTGCTTCCAGAAGTTGCAGAGAAGCGCCTAAAGGCAGTTAAGGAATTTACTGAACTGGGTTCGGGCTTTAAAATTGCCATGCGGGACCTTGAAATCCGTGGCGCTGGAAACATTTTGGGTGCTGCACAAAGTGGCCACATGGCAACCGTTGGTTATGAAATGTTTGTTAAAATGCTCGAAGAGAAGGTTCGGGACATAAAAGGCGAAGAAATTATTCCGCAAATCGATACGACAGTGGAGTTCAATATCAGTGCTTTTATTCCAGATACCTTTGTCACCAATCCGCAGCATAAGCTGGAACTCTACAAGCGTATATCTTCAATTCGAGACCAATCGGATGCATTTGGGATTGAAGAAGAAATTGAAGACCGTTACGGGACACTGCCAACAGTGGTTTATAATTTGATTCGAATTTCTTATTTAAAAGCACTTGGCATGGCCATGCGCATACACCTTATTAAAGAAGAAGGCACGAATTTTAGGTTTGAATTTGGGGATGCAAGGGCAGTCAAGCCAGAAACCATTGCGCTGGCTTCTCAAAAGTTTACAAGACGGATTATGTTCAATTTGGGTTCTCAGCCACATTTTATATACAAGTTTCCTAGAAAACCGATTTCTAGAGAGCATAAGCTTATGGAACTTGTCAAGCTTATGGAAGAGATTGTCGGTTTTCAGAACGGTGAATATGAGATATAATAACGAGTAGAGCACTTTTATGCGAGAATAGACACAGAAATATATTAAGGAGTGAATTGAAAAATGGGCTTAAGAAGGAATCTAGCGCTGGTAGTCACGATGGTGCTGCTTGTAGCGATGATCCTGTCAGGTTGTCAGCCGAAGGACCAAAATGGTTCAGGCGATAACGGGGCAGGTGCAGATGATGTGATTGTTGCAACCGTTGATGGCGTAGCAATAACAAAGACTTCATATGACAACAATTTTGCGCTTATGGAAAATGCGTATAATGACATGTTTGGAGAAAATATCTGGACACAGGAAATCGGTGGACGCCCGGTTAAAGACATTGTTCAGGAAGAACTCCTTGAAAACATGATTCGTGAAAAACTGATTTTGAAGTATGTTGAGGACAGCGGTTATGAAGTTTCAGACCAAGAAGTTCAAGAAGCATATGATAATTTTAAAGAAGTTTTGGAAACAGACGAAGAGACCAAGGCTTTCTATGACCAGATGAATTTTGACGAAGTCTTTATTAAAAAGCAAATCACATCTCAGTTTATATCAGAAGAGTTCAATGCGATGATTCGCAGTGAAGTTGAGGCGGATACTGAGACGCTGGAGCGTTTGTATGAAACAGAGACCGTTCTTGTAAGTGCAAGTCATATTCTGGTTAACGATGACGCAACGCTGGAAATTATTAATCAAAAAATTGAAGCAGGGGAAGATTTTGCAGAGCTTGCTACAGAGTACTCTGAAGATCCAGGCAGTGCTTCAAACGGTGGCAGCCTAGGCTATTTTTCAAGAGGGAAAATGGTACCTGAGTTTGAAGAGGTAGCATTTAATCTGGAAGTTGGAGAAGTCAGCGAGCCCGTTCAATCACAGTTTGGCTTCCATATTATCAAGGTCGACGATGTACAAACTATAAATGATCTTGAAGAAACAGGCGCTTCTGAGGAAGAAATTGAAGTTTATAAACAGTCTATTATCGATTCACTCGCACAGGATGCCTATGCTGAAAAAGTATCATCACTCCTAAATGCAGCGAAGGTTGAAAGATTTCTGGAAAAAATAAAAGAATAAATATAAAAACGGCTAGGGTGTCATAGACCCCTAGCCGTTTTGCATGTACTTATGTATTATGCAGTGTTTGTTTACTTGTGGTATTCAAACATGAGCTCAAGATCTTCTGCAAGTGCCTGCAGGTCCTCTTCGTGCTCAACTTCGTCTTTAAGAATTTGCATTGCAATGTCATAAGTAATAAAGTCAACGCCTTCCGTTTCTTTCATAAGTGCGTTGTATACTTCAATAGCACACTGCTCACCTTTAATGTTTTGGTCAAGAATTTCTTTTACAAAAGGATTTTCAGGAACTTCATAACCGCAGTTTGTCCACTTCATCCAATCGGCAGGGGTCAAGACAGGTGTTCCGCCCAGTTGAAGAATGCGGTCTGCAACGAGTTCGGCATGTGTCATTTCTTCAGTAGCATGCTGAAGGAGTTCTGCCGCGATGGATTCTTTCATAGGTCCCTTGATGACCTTAGCGCCAATCCAGTACTGATAATGTGCCAGCCATTCATCAGCAAGCGCCTTGTTCAGCAGCTCCAGAATACGGTCTTTTTTATCACCAACGAGTTTTTGTCCAAACGTGCCCATAAAAATGCCTCCTTTGTCTGTGTGTGGATTAATTTACCAACTACACCTTAATTATACCCCACTTTAATTTTTTATGTAACAATGAATTATAAAGATGCTTTTCCGGTAGCTCTTTAACCCCAAGGGGGCATCTGATATAATGTTTGTGTTTTAGTAATCTAGGGCAGTGGCCCATCTAGGAGGAAACGATGTCAAAAAAATCAGGGGATTCCTTTATTAAAGGTGCAGCAATTTTAGGTGCTGCAGCGATTGTCATAAAGGTTATGGGCGCATTTTTCAGAATTCCACTAGCGAATCTGATAGGCGATGAAGGGATGAGTTATTATCAGACAGCGTATCCAATGTACAACTGGCTGATTGTGATATCGACCGCTGGATTCCCAGCGGCAATTGCAAAGACGATTGCAGAGCGCTCAGCTGTAGGAGACCACTATGGTGCCCACAGGGTGTTTAAGACCATTCTTAAACTCATGGCGATTATTGGTTTTGTAGGCATGCTTGTTATGATGCTTGGAGCAGATTGGGTAACGACATATGTTAAAAATAAGGGAGGATACTATTCCTTCTTAGCACTTGGACCAGCTATTCTCTTTGTAGCGGTTATGTCTGCTTTCAGGGGTTATTTTCAGGGTCTACAGGATATGAAACCCTATGCCTACTCGCAAATTATTGAACAATTTTTTAGAGTGGCTATGGGCCTTGGTCTCGCCTTTGTCTTCTTTGGGCGTGGCCTTGAGTATGCTTCGGCGGGGGCAACATTTGGCGCCACATCTGGAGCCTTTTTTGGGTTCTTAATTATTTTTCTCTACTACCAGCGCATGAAACGAAAAGGCGCACTTGGAGAAATCGATACGAAGCTGCCAGATTTTGTGCAGGAGAGTGAAGGGGCAATCATTAAAAAGGTACTTAAGATTGCCGTGCCAATCACCATCGGTGCTTCGGTTATTCCAATCATGACCATGCTTGACTTATTTATCGTTATGCGCCGTCTTCACGATATAGGTATTGTAGAACAGGCTAATGATCTATACGGGCAATTGACAGGATACTCCCAGACCCTTGTCAATTTACCTCAGACGGTTACAGCCGCAGTGCAAATCAGTCTTGTGCCTGCAGTGGCGGGGATGACGGCACGACGTGCCACTAAAGAGCTGAATCACACTATCGAAACAGGCCTGCGTCTCGGTCTTATTATTGGTTTGCCCTGTGCACTGGGGCTTATTACACTAGCTGAACCTATTATGAAGCTGCTCTACCCGATGCAAATTGAAATTGCATCAAGTACAGGGGCCATTCTTCAAATTCTAGGATGGGGCGTCCTCTTCCTATCTATGTATCAAGTTACAACAGGCATATTGCAAGGTTTAGGCAAGCAAAATTTACCTGCGCGCAATCTGTTTATGGGCGCGATTTTAAAAGGCATTTTGAGCTATACCCTTGTCGGGATACCTACACTGAACATTCGTGGGGCAGCACTTGCGACCATCAGTGCCTTTGCATGTGCCAGCATTCTGAACTTTGTCAGTCTCTTAAAAGCGGTGGATTTTAAGCCGGACTTAAAGAAAATTTTCCTAAAACCAGCTTTTGATGGACTAATCATGGTCATAGCGGTAAAACTGACCTATGCGCTCGTCAACAATATATTGGTTCAGCGCATGCATGAACTGGGTGCGGGTCGACTTGCGACTGTCGCAGCCGTGGCGGTTGGCGGTGTAACATTTGTACTCATGCTTTTTGTTACAAGAACACTGACCGAAGAAGACATGGATATGATGCCTGGTGGAAGCAAATTGAAAAAGCTAGCTGGAAAGCTAAGCTTTAGAAAGGCAGGATAAGATGAGTCATACATTAAAAATTGTCGGTTTAGGCCCAGGTGGAATGAATTTTCTAACCGTTGAAGCGCTAAGTGTAATGGAGTCGACCGATGTCATTTATTTGAGGACGGAAAAGCATCCGATTGTTGACCAGCTGCGGGAAAGAGGACTCGTATTTGAGTCTTATGACAGCTATTATGAACGTTTTGATACCTTTGATGAAGTGTATCTAAATGTTGCTGAGGATGTTTGGAAGAAGGCGGCATCGGGCCCTGTGGTATATGCTGTGCCGGGCAATCCGTTTGTTGCTGAAAAGACCGTAGAACATCTTATGGAGCTTGCAGAAAACACAGGTGACACAATCGAGTTTGTACATGGTGCCAGCTTCATAGACGCTATTATCACAAGTCTGAAAAGAGACCCTGTTCATGGGCTTAAAGTGATGGATGCCCTCCAAGTCGAAGTGCAGGTGCCGGATGTGACTATGGATAATCTGATTATTCAGGTATATGACCGCATGACAGCTTCGAGGGTCAAGCTTGCACTGGGCAAGTATTATGAAGATGATCAGGAGGTCATTGTCGTAAGAGGCGCCGGCATTCCGGGTGAAGAACGTATTGAAACCATGATGCTTTATGAAATAGACAAGCGTGATGATTTACATGACCACCTGACCTCGCTCTATATACCAGGGCTTGCCATGGATGGACAGCGCAAGCGCTTCTTTGATGATCTTCTTGGAATCATGGAGATCCTCAGGTCGCCTGATGGGTGTCCATGGGACCGTGAACAGACCCATGAGACCCTTAAGCCATGCCTGGTTGAAGAAGCCTACGAAGTGCTCGACGCGATTGACAGAGGAGACTTAGAAGACTTGGAAGAAGAACTGGGAGATGTCCTTTTACAAGTCGTGTTCCATGCGGCTATTGCTGAGGAAAATGGCTATTTTAATATCCATGATGTGACAACAGGCATTAGTGAAAAACTGATTAGACGTCATCCCCACGTTTTTGGCGAGGTAGCGGTCGAGGGGTCTGACGATGTTGTTGTGAACTGGGAGGCCATTAAAAAAGAGGAAAAGCAGGAATCCATGCAAGTTGAATCCATGGAACGCATTCCACAGGGTCTGCCTGCGCTGATGCGTGCCTATAAAATTCAAAAGAAAGCGGCAGATGTCGGATTCGATTGGGATGATGTGAAAGATGCTATTGAAAAAATTCATGAAGAACTAGGTGAATTTTTAGAAATATACGAGTCTGGAAATAGAGATGAAATTACTGGCGAACTGGGTGATCTCATTTTTGCGGTTGTAAATGTGTGCCGTTTCTTAAAGGTTAGGCCAGAGGTCGCCCTCAGCCATACCAATGAGAAATTTCTACGCAGATTTCGCCATGTTGAAGAAAAAGCGCTGGAAAAAGGTAAAAAATTGAACAATATGACCCTGCAGGAGATGGATAATCTGTGGAACAGCGCAAAAAAACTGGATTTGTAGCAAAAAAAGTTCAAAAAAGTATTGATAAAAACGGTGATTTCAAGATAAGATATAAATAGCCAATGTGAGCTAGAATTTCAACTGATTGAGGAGGTTTTACTGTGAATAAGGCGGAACTGGTAACAAGTATGGCAGAAAAGTCGGGTCTAACTAAGAAAGACGCGGAAATGGCTCTGAATGCTTTTATGAAATCTGTTGAAGAAGCACTAGTAGCTGGAGACAAGGTTCAGCTTGTAGGTTTCGGTACTTTCGACGTTCGTGAGAGAAAAGAAAGAAAAGGCCGTAACCCAAGAAACCCTGAGCAAGTTATTGACATTCCAGCATCAAAAGCACCTGTTTTCAAAGCAGGTAAAGCGCTTAAAGAACTAGTTAACAAGTAATAAAAGTTAAAAGCAGCCTTGCTGCTTTTTTCTTTATATTTGAAGAAAAAACAATCCTTTCATTCTTTGACAATGTACGGAAGAAACAATACATTATTTTCCATTATGGGATTGTCTGGTAAAGAAGGAGTCGCATATGCGCATTGACAAGTATTTAAAAGTATCCAGGCTGATTAAGCGCAGAACGGTTGCGAAAGAAGCTTGCGCTCAAGGTAGAATTTTAATTGGAGACAAGCCGGCTAAACCTGGAAGTGAAGTTAAGGTAGGCGATATTATCACGCTAAACTTCGCATCTAAAAGCATCAAGGTTGAAGTGCTCGATCTCAAAGAGCATGTAAAAAAAGATGAAGCGCTGGATCTCTATCGTCAGCTTCAGGAATAGAATAAGAAGAAGGGGTATGGCATGAAAGGTACCGCTCGCTTTCTAAAAAGAAATAGGGTCGTTGTTTTATTTGCAGTTGCATTCATGCTCTACGTCGGTGTCACTTTTTTGAGGCAGGAGTCCAAGCTGCGTCAGCTTCGAGCTGAAGAATCGGCCTGTCAGCAAAAAATTGTGGTTTTGAAAGAGGATGTAGAAGCCCTTGAAGAGGAGCTTGAGAACGCTTCAAGCCCGGAAACCATTGAAAGAATAGCACGGGAAAAGCTTAAGATGGTTAAGCCCAATGAAATTATATATATAATACAAGATGATAATGCTGATGCAGATGGGGTGGTTTCAGAAGTTTCTGATTGATTCTATCTGTTTATGGCATATATAATAGTGAGAGGGGACTATACCCCGCACATAGTTTTTCATAATCTTTTAAGGAGGATAATTTTTTTTATGGCCATCGAAGTGGGTAAGATATTCGAAGGGACAGTAACAGGACTTGCGAAATTCGGCGCTTTTATCAAGCTTTCGAGCGGAGAAACAGGTCTATGCCATATTTCTGAAATTGCAGATGACTACGTTAAAGAAGTTAAAGATCATCTCAAAGAAAATCAGGCAGTTAATGTAAAGGTTCTTTCTATTGATCCAAAAGGAAAAATCAGTCTGTCAATACGTCAAGCATCTGAAAACGCTTCATCTCAGCAAGAGAAACCTCAAAGAGAAAAGCGTCCTGACAACAAGGGCACTTCAAATCGTCCTGAAAACAAAAGCTTCAAAGGTGGATCTGACAGAAATAGCAGACCGCAAAAGGACTACGGAGATCGACGTCATCAGAAGCCGCGTGATTTTGAGGGTATGCTGAATAATTTTATGAAGAATTCTGATGAGAAACTGAGAGATGTCCGAAAGGCTGCCAAAACTTCTGGAAGAAGAGGAAATGGATACGGTTCAAGATAGACGGAATGCTTCGAATACAAACTTAAAGGCCAGACAATCATCCTCAAGAAAATGGATATGCGCTGGTATAGATACCCGGGAACCCCGGGTTTTTCTATTTACACGGAAGTGTTATTCTAAGGTTAAGGGAAAATTGAGATAGGCTACGTGGGATACAAATGGTAGATATATTTGCTGGAGGGTACATGAAAGCTGCTGCGGTTGATATCGGAACAAATTCCATCAGACTTTTAAAAGCAGAGGTCAATGGAAAAGAGCTTGTTAGTGGAGATAAATCACTGATTATGACACGTATAGGACAAGGCGTCAATGAGACGGGCAAACTCTCACCTGAAGCGATTGAGAGAAGCGTAAAGGCGCTAGGTGTGTTTGCTAAGGAGGCACGTGCATGGGGGGCTGAAAAAATCTATGCCCTAGCGACAAGTGCTGTACGTGACGCGGAAAACAAACGTGCTTTTACCGAGCGCGTGAAGCGTGAATGTGGTCTTGATGTTGAGATTATTTCGGGAACACATGAAGCGCGCTTAGGCTACCTTGGGGTACTGGCGGGTCTTTCTCAGCTGGATGATCGTGTTCTAATTGTCGACGTCGGTGGTGGAAGTACGGAGCTGATCGTCGGAGACTCAAAGGGGATCCTATTTTCAAAGAGCTTGAATGTTGGTGCGGTTAGAATGACGGGAAAGCACATAAGCACGGACCCTGTTAGCGGCGAAGAATTGAGCAGGCTTCAAAGAGACATTCGCCAGCTAGCAGAAGAAACCTTGCAAGTGATTCAAACATATGCTGTAGGCAGGGCGATCGGCATTGGCGGCACGGCCACAACGCTTGGTGCTATGCAGCTTGAAATGGAGACTTATAACCGGTTTAAGATACAAAACAGCACAGTGACACTGACTGACATTTCAGCAATGAATGGGGAACTTGCTCAAAAGTCGGTCGAAGAGCGAAAAGCCATTAAAGGATTGCAGCCTAAACGGGCAGACATTATTCTTGCAGGTGCTTTAATCATTGAGCATGTGCTGGATACACTGGGGCTTCCAAAACTGTACATCAGTGACTATGACAATCTTGAAGGCTGCCTTGTGGAGCGCCTGGTGCGCTAAGGGCAAGTAAGAGACCCTATATTGATGCGGGGATTGCCAAAAATCTGTTGACAGGCGGCCGGCTCTCGTGTAATATATATCTTGTCGTCACGAGTGAAAACATTTGCATGATGACACCTGTGGCGGCGTAGCTTAGTTGGCTAGAGCGTTCGGTTCATACCCGAAAGGTCGGTGGTTCGAGTCCACTCGCCGCTACCATTATTACAGAATTAAGCATTGACAAAAGTGTGGAATTCCTGTAATATAAATCTTGTCCTCGCACAATATGTGCAGACATTAATTCGTATTAAAATGCATGCAGCATGGAGTGTCTTCGGATGTGATGAAGTGGTGTATGTGTGTTAATAAAAGTGGGAGTATAGCTCAGCTGGGAGAGCATCTGCCTTACAAGCAGAGGGTCATAGGTTCGAGCCCTATTACTCCCACCATAATGGCCCAGTAGTTCAGTTGGTTAGAACGCCAGCCTGTCACGCTGGAGGTCGAGAGTTCGAGTCTCTTCTGGGTCGCCAATCAAGACAACATATCCTTTGGGTATGTTGTTCTTTTTACGTTTAAGACAAAGAAATGCAGACAAAAGAGAAGAGGCGATTCCATCATGTTCACATGAATGGAATCGCCTCTTCTCTTTTGTCTATATGGCGCGTCTAGCGACATGAGCAATTGCAAATTGCTCTGGCGTTTCTTAAAGAGACAAAGTGTAGTGTTTGGCTAAGCGACAGGGACAATCAAAGACTGATCTGGCATTTGCAAAGGATATAAACAGGAAGGTGTTTGTTTTTAGCTATAGTCCACCCTCAGAGGCACAGGTTTGTCTACACCACTCCGCAAAATTGACGGCGATGGTCAATTTTGTTAATGTGAAGATACTTGAAGAACGGAGGGTCTTGAAATGATAGAATTGCGTCGTGCCAGGCAAGGCGATAAAGCGCGTATAGAAGATATTTCGAGTCGCATTTGGGAAGGAGATGACTACCTGCCCCATGTCTTTGACAAATGGGTAGATGAGCAAGAGGGTGAGTTCACGGTCATTACTGTTCATGGTGATGTTGCGGGTTGTTCTAAAATCACAGTACTTCCAGATTCGGTGCTTTGGCTTGAAGGGATTCGTATTGATACAAAGTACCGTGGGCTGGGGCTTGGAAAACAGCTTGCAGACTACCAGCTTAGGCGTGCTGGTGAAATGGGGTACAGCCGGTTGGAGTTGAGTACCTTTGCCCTGAACCATGAAAGCTTGGCAATTATTAGAAAACGTGGATTCAGACAAGTTGCGTCATTCAAATTTCTCTTTTGTGATTTGAAAAAAGAGGCTTGTGCGGAAGCATTAGAAACTGAGCGCATTTTGCCCGTAGCCGTGAAAGAGCGTAAGGAAACAAATCAGCTCCTAAAAAGAATACAGGCGGGTGGGCGGAGTGGCTACTTGAATTTTGACTGGACCTTTATTCAGGCAACAGACAAGCTGCTCGAAGACATGATAGAAAGAAAGTCAATTTATAAGTATAAAGACACCTACTTTGCTTTTGGAGACTGGGGCCAAAAAGACGATGGATTGACACTCTACTTCATATATGGCCCTGAACGCCAATCCGTGCTTACGTATTTGAAGCAATATGCGCTAAAACATGGGCATAGCAATATAATATATATGGCGGAGGCAGATAGTACGCTTCAAAAGCAGATGTGTACTTGTGGTTTTACAATAGAGTCTAAAGGGGATACCGATGTATTTGTATTTAGGTATCACAAGACAGCACAGGGTGGAGAGGAGACACAATGATACATCCAAAAATAATCGAAGACATAATAGATGCCGCGCTTACAACCGGTGCTGATTTTGCAGAAGTGTTTATTGAAGACAAGCATAGTACGATGATGGATCTCATCGGCGGTCGCATCGAGCGTGCCAATGGTGGTCACGATTTTGGCGTGGGCATAAGACTTTTTAGGGGCACGAATAGCGTTTATGCATATACCAACAATACAGCAGAAGATAATTTAATAAAACTTGCAAAAGATGCGTCAGCATCTGTTAAAGGGACGGGTAAGAATGGTGGTGTGCATTTGGTGAAAGCAGATGTCAATCACTTGCATAAAATTTTAAAATATCCTGTCCAGATAGCGCGCACTGAGAAAGTCAAACTTTTAAAATCAGCGTATATGGGTGCCAAAGAATACAGCCCGCTCATTTCTCAGGTGACAGGATACTATCTGGATGAAGATCAGCATGTTTGCATTGCAAATAGTGAAGGTCTGTATAAAGAAGACAGACGTGTTCGCACGCGGTGCGGGGTTTCGGCCGTCGCATCAAATGAAAAGGATATGCAAACTGGATCGGCTAATACAGGTGCTCATAGGGGCTTCGAGCTTTATGATGAAGCCGATATGGCTGCATATGGCATTGAGGCTGCACGCATTGCGACTACGATGTTACGTGCAGATTATGCGCCAAGCGGTAAAATGCCAGTTGTAATCGATAATGGATTTGGTGGGGTCATATTCCACGAAGCCTGTGGTCATGGGCTGGAAGCAACTTCAGTGGCTAAAGGAACGTCAGTATATACTGGCAAGCTTGGCGAGAAAATAGCAAATAGTCTGGTTACGGCAATCGATGACGGCACCGCTTTAAATCAGTGGGGATCGGCTTCGATTGATGATGAGGGACATGTAACTCAGAAAAATGTACTTATTGAAAATGGTATTTTGAAAAACTACCTCGTCGATAAAATGGGTGGGCGCAAAATGGGAATGGCAGCCAATGGCTGTTCAAGAAGGCAGTCCTATAAATACGAACCCACATCTCGTATGAGTAATACCTACATTGCACCTGGAAAGAGTTCGCCAGAAGAAATCATTGCTCAAACAGAGTCGGGGTTTTATGCACGGACGATGGGGGGCGGGTCTGTCAATCCAGCGACAGGAGAATTTAACTTTGCAGTTCAAGAAGGATACATGATTAGAAATGGAGAAATTGCAGAACCGCTTCGTGGTGCGACATTGATAGGAACGGGTCTTGAAGTACTCCAAAATATCGACCGTGTCGGAAACAACCTTAGAATGGGGCAGGGCATGTGTGGTTCTATTAGCGGGAGTATACCTGCAAATGTGGGACAGCCTATGGTTAGGGTGTCCGCATTAATTGTCGGTGGCAGAAAGGCAGGTGTCTAATATGAAATTAAGCATGTGGAAGGACACGCTTTTCAAGCTGGGCAAAGAGGCTGGTTTCACGGATATTGAGCTCTACCTCGAAAGTGGAGATCAGTTTGAGGCAACTGTGTTTGAAGGAGAAGTTTCCAAGTACAGCATTTCACAATCAAGTGGGCTGGCCTTTAGAGGTATTTTGAATGGTAAGATGGGATATGCTTATACTGAGATTCTAAACGAGACAGCTATCAAGCAACTTGTTGAGGATGCCAAATCTGGTGCTGAGGTCATGGAAACCGCAGAACCCGTATTTTTATGTGATGGAAGTGATTCTTATCCATTGCTTGATTTGTATGATTCAGCCTATAAGAGGGTAGACCCAGAGGCCAAGCTGGCCTTTCTCTTTGAAGTGGAGAAAGCTGCCCTTGCCATAGATAAGCGTGTTTTTAAAGTGATATACAATCTCTTTGGAGACTCCAGTGAGCAGGTGGAAATTGCCAATACACTTGGGCTGGATTGCAGTGAAAGACGCAACGCAGCATTTGCATATGTATCTGTGGTTGTGAAAGCGGGCGATGAGCAAAAAACAGGTGGTAAATTTATCTTTGGGACGGATTTTGAGTCTTATGATCCAAAGGCCATTGCTGCTGAAGCGGTGGAGGAAGCCTTGGGGCAGCTTGGCGCGCAGACCATACCTTCAGGGGACTACACACTCCTTATCCGCGGTAAAGAGTCTGCCAATCTGCTGCAGTGTTTTGCGGGTGCTTTTTCGGCAGAGAATGTACACAAGAACCTATCGAGGTTTAAAGAAAAGCAGGGGCTTCAAGTCGCGGCGCCAGAGGTTACAATCGTTGACAATCCCCACCTATCTGAGGGAATGGCTTCTAGGGGATTTGACAGCGAAGGGGTTACAACACAAATAAAAAATGTCATTGATAAAGGCACCTTAAAGACATTTTTGCATAATTTGAAGACCGCTCATGTGGATGGTGTTCCGTCAACGGGTAATGGTGTAAAAGCATCCTTTAAATCTTCTGTGGGTATTGCACCATCAAATTTTTATATTGAACCTAGAGCTGAAAAGCTTGACTCTATGATAGCAGCTATTGAAAAGGGGGTCTATATTACAGGGCTCCAAGGACTTCATGCAGGTGCAAATGGAATTACCGGAGAATTTTCTATTCAAGCAAATGGGTTTTTAATAGAAGGTGGAAAAATTATAAAGCCGGTTTCACAAATAACAATAGCCGGTAATTACTTTGATCTGCTTATGCAAATTGACCGAGTTGGATCAGATCTGCAGTTCGCTCTGCCATCGGGTGCCAGCGCCTTTGGTTCCCCGACACTGTGTGTTTCTAAAATTGCAGTATCTGGTGCTTAAAGAAAGCGAGGCATCGGTGTGCAGTACAGTGTAAACTCACACCGATGCCTGATATATTGCCGCCTCTTAAGGCGTTCACAAAATGTTCAAGGACATTGCTAGTGACCTATGCTACAATTAAAATGTAAAAGCTTAGGAGGAGACCGAAATGTTAAAGACATTCGAGTCAAATTTAAAAGAAGAGGACTTACTAAGTGAAGGGGACAAGGTTGTTCTCGGCATTTCAGGGGGTCCGGATTCCATGGCTATGCTCGACTTGTTTCTTCGAATTCAGGAGAAATGGGGTCTGAGTCTTTTTGTTGTTCATATAAACCATTTATTTAGAGGTGTTTATGCTGAACATGACGCTGAAAGTGTTGAGCGGTTTTGTAAAGCCCATGGTGTCCCCTTTTACAGGTTTGATTTTCCGGTTGAGGAGTTGGCAAAATCTTGGAAAGTGAGCTTTGAGGAGGCTGGTAGGAAAGTACGATATGAGTCTTTTGAGAAAGTCAGAGCTGAAGTGGGTGCAGGACGCATCGCAGTTGCTCAAAATAGAAATGATCAGGCAGAAACGATTTTAATGCGCCTTATGCGTGGAACGGGCCTTGATGGACTTAGGGGTATACCGGTAAAAAGGGGCCCATATATAATCAGACCCATTCTATACATGGAAAGATCAGAAATTGAAGCGTATTGTGAACGGCGTCAACTGCCAATTTGTCACGACCATACAAATGATGAAACGGTTTATACGCGTAATAAGATTCGACATGAACTTATTCCGTACATTGAATCAAATTTCAACGAACGTGTTATGGATGGCTTATATCGACTGGGTGGCCTTGTCAGTAATGACCTAGACTTTATCGAGTCCAGTCTCGACGGGGAACTGAAAAAAGAAGGTTTGGTGATTAGCGCACAGACGCCTATTGACGTGACTTGGTTCAGTGGACTTCATAAAGCGCTTAAAATGAGACTAATCAGACGAATCATCGCTGTTGTAGGGTCTGGGCTTAAAAATGTATCCAGCATCCAAATCGAAGAGTTGCTGAGTATGGTGCTTGAGAATAAGCATGGAAAGAAAAAAATGATTTCAGGTGTGCAGTTCAGATTAGAATATGGCTATGTAAAGTACGCTGGTTATGCTGAACTTGCAAAGACAGTGCCCGGAGACTTTTCATTGAACGCCTTGCGAAAAAAAGAAATGAGCATGGAAGCCTATAGTGGGTATACACTCGAACACGGCGAGGTGGCTGTGGACTTGCATAAAATTTCGGGTGAACTCAGCGTGCGGAGCCGTGAAAATGGAGACAGCTTTCATCCGCTGGGAATGAAAGGGACAAAAAAGTTAAAGAAGTTCTTCATTGACTTGAAAATTCCAGCCATAGAGCGGGATCAAATACCACTTATATGTGACGATAAAGGTATTATATGGGTTGTTGGGCATAGACTCAGCGAACGCGTCAAAGTGGATGAAAAAACCTGTTGTGTGGGAATTTTCAAGTGGTCTGACGGTTGTTAAGACCTATTTAATATGATAGAATGAAGAGACTTTATTTGAATTGAGGAGGATATGGATGCGAAAGTTTTTTAAAGGGGCAACCTTTTATATACTGCTCTTCCTCGTTATATTCCTAATCGTCCAATTTGCTGGTGGCGGTAACCAGCAAGAGATTAAGGATCTAACGACGACGGAACTGATAACCAATATTGAAAACAAAACAATACTGCAAATGGAAATCCTTGAAAATAACGTAGTTCAAGGTAAATTAACAGATGGGACTGTGTTTACAACACATGTACCAGGCATGATTGAAGAACCTTTTGGCAGTGAGCTGTACACAGTGATTAAAGACAGCGGTCTTTCGCTGAACAGTGAACCACCAATGCCGACACCTTGGTTTGTAGACATATTGCCAACTATTTTCTTAGTACTGCTTCTGGTGGTCTTCTGGTTTGTATTTATGCAGAACTCTCAGGGTGGTGGATCAAAGGTTATGTCCTTTGGTAAGAGTAAGGCACGCCTGATTAAAGACGACGAAGGCAAAAAGATTACATTTGCTGATGTGGCAGGTCTTAAAGAAGAGAAGGAAGAACTCTGGGAAATTGTAGATTTCCTTAAGAGTCCAAAGCGCTATATCGATTTAGGTGCACGAATTCCAAAAGGGATTTTGATGGTGGGCCCTCCGGGTACAGGTAAAACATACCTATCGAAGGCTATAGCTGGCGAATCCGGCGTACCATTCTTCAGTATTTCGGGTTCGGACTTCGTAGAAATGTTTGTCGGTGTCGGTGCATCACGTGTGCGTGACTTGTTCGAAAATGCAAAGAAGAATGCACCATGTATCATATTTATCGATGAGATTGATGCCGTAGGTAGAAAACGTGGCGCAGGACTTGGCGGTGGTCATGATGAACGTGAACAAACGCTGAACCAGTTGCTTGTTGAAATGGACGGCTTTAGTGATAATGAAGGCATTATCATGATTGCAGCAACAAATAGACCAGATATTCTGGATCCTGCACTGCTTAGACCAGGTCGTTTTGACCGTGAAATTACAGTGGGTAGACCAGACGTAAGAGAAAGAGAAGAAATCATTGCGGTACATGCTAAAAATAAACCGCTTGCTGATGATGTAGATTTCAAGATTCTTGCCAAGAGTACACCTGGCTTTACACCTGCTGATATCGAAAACCTCATGAATGAATCGGCCCTTCTGGCAGCGCGTAAGAAGGATACGAAAATTCATATGGATACCATTAAAGAGGCAACAACAAAAGTTATTGCTGGCGTTGAGAAGAAGAGTCGTGTCGTAAGTGAAAAAGAAAGACGACTGACTGCATACCACGAAGGTGGTCATGCTCTTCTAGCGAAAATTCTTCCAGATATGGACCCTGTTCATCAGGTGACGATTATCCCACGTGGACGTGCAGGTGGATTCACAATGCAGCTACCACAAGAGGATAGAAATTATCGTACGAAGAAACAAATGGAGAACGAACTGATTGTCCTTCTGGGCGGTCGTGTCGCAGAAAAGCTGATTCTTCAAGATATTTCAACGGGTGCGTCCAATGACCTTGAACGCGTATCAGCCATTGCACGTAGCATGGTAACTAAGTTTGCCATGAGTGAGAACTTAAGTTCAATGTCATATAGTTCTGAAGATGAAGTTTTCCTAGGACGCGATATGACAACCCGCAGAAATTATTCAGAGCAGGTTGCTGCGGAAATTGATAGGGAAGTTCGACGTATTGTTGATAATGCTTACGACAAGGCTGAGCAACTTTTAACAGATCATATTGACAAGCTTCATACCATTGCTGAGTCTTTACTTGAATACGAGACACTTGAAGCGGATGAATTCAATCTTTGCTTTACAGATGGTCTTGATGCGCTTAGGGAAAAAGTTGAGCGTGATGAAGAAAAGCGCAAGGCAGAACGTGCTAAAGCCAAAGAACAGGCCGAAGCAGAAAAGCTGGCTTTTGAGGCACTGATTAATGCAAAGTCAGAGCTTGAGAAGAATAAGGCAGAAAATGAGTCGGCAGAACAAGCAGAAGTGCCTGCTGAGGAAGCTGATGAAGTCAGTAATGATGAAAACACCCAAGTTTAAAAATGGGTCTAAATTTAAATGATAAGGTATGTCCTTAATCATAAAAACGCCACTGCATACGCAGTGGCGTTTTTTTATGTTCAGAAAAGACGAAGCAATGCAGAAGAAAAAGAGTTGACTCTTTGATGCGTCGTGATAGGAGTCGATATAAAACAAACCGTTCGCTTATATACGGAGGTGAACTCTGAAATAGGCCCTAGGATATAATATTCCCCCATACACAAGTTGTATAGATTCTCTGTCTAAAGATTTATTAACGCCTTATCTTATGGGGATTTGTACTTAAAAAGGTACTAATGAAAAATACTGACAATCTATACGTAGGCTATTCAATTCTAAAGATTTTTAAAGCGACATCGTGGACTAGGGCTAAATGTTATGAAAATGTGATGGAATCTTGAAACGTTACGCTCGGCACTTAAACATTTTTTTTTTGAAAATCAAACGATTATCGATACGAATAATAATTTAACTATATGAATAAATATAAGTTGCGTCTTGTATATCTTTAATAGGTTAAAAAGTAAAAATATAGAAAAATAAGCACTTACAATCGATGTGTGGTTTTGTATAAAGACAATAAGTTTCAAATTGGTAACAATACAAAGAATATTTATACGGATAAGGGGTAATCTTAATACATATCGAATTTCGGATTTTTTTGAGGGGAGGCTAGAGGGGGAATTGGAAAACGGTTTAAAAAGTAATTGGGCATGACATTAAGAGGGAGGAGGAAGTCACTTGAAGAAAAGACTATGGCGGTTAATCAGCATTATGCTGATTTTCGTGATGGGGGTAGCCGGACCACTCGGACAAATGTCCTATGGTGTGGCCTACGATGCGCTGGGTACTTTCAATTTTGATTTGGGGACAAGCCCATATATTGAGTTTAACAATACTTCACCATCAGCCATCGATATCGGTCAGGCTACGAGTTTGAAATTTGCACTCGAAGGATCGACCGATTCAAGCGTTGTTAATGGGGACGTGGACAACCGCGTTCAGAATTTTATTGAAACTTTTGCAGTAATGCTGACCGATCAGTATGCAAATGGTGAGGTTTCCATTGCCAAGGCAAGCGGAAATCTGGTCAATTCAAATGAGACGTCCGTTTTAGAAATTGTTTTGGAGTTTAGTCAAAATGCACTCCATAATGACACGCCGTACCGGATTGATTTTTTAACACCAACAGTACGGGCACTTATTAATCGTGTGGCACAAAATGTTTATACGGACACAGTCTATGACAATGTGCGCTTTGAAACGGCAAATGACATAGAAGTCCTGTCCCAGAATATGGCGCGTTACGGTACAACAACCCCACCCGCAATTACTGTACGTGAGTTTACGGGTGACAATGTACTAACCATATCTGGTCCTGAATTAAGTATGAATCTTGGGGACATAACAGGATTTGGAGTAGAACAGCTGTCGTTCATGGTAGAGGGTAATGGACAGCTTGGGAATCAACCGACATCCATTTCAGCTGCATTGAATGGTGTTAACTCACTTACAGGAGACTTTTATGAGCGCAATTCAGCACCGTATGTCTATGAAATCAATGTGCCATCATTAGGTACGCTTTCAGGTGCGACAACGGTTTCAATTGAGCTGGATACAGCGAGCATGCAGTCTTACTCGTCTTTGATTCAACAGTATATCAATGACAATCCATCAGATGGCAATGTCTATGTACTTGGAAAAGATGGATCAGGAAATGTCGTTGCTTATAATTTACTTACCAGTACGAATGCACAACTCTATGTAGATCCGGAGTTTATGTTCGAGGGAACGACACAACCGCCTTTTGTTGGTTTCTATGATACTGGGGCACAGCCAGTGCTCAAATACGTCTATACGGGCATTCCGGATACACAATCGTCCGGTATGACCATTGATGGTGTATCATCCTATGATTTAAATGATGGTGCTGGACCTCAGCAAACACCATTTACACTGGACCTTTATGAGTATCAGGATGCAGACTATATGCAGGATACCATGTGGTTTAAAGAGCTTGATGGTGAAATCATGAATCCTGGCAGCGAAGTGCCGGTTAATATTTTTGAGGACAATACCATCACGCTTAGTCATGATAATCAAGAAGTGGCTGTAGACCAAAGACCAATCACAACCACATTCCACTGGATGCCGAGTGCTTCAGTAGTAGAGTCCTTCTTCGAATTTGCCTATATCGAAGAATACCGCATTGGGTCACAGTCAGACATTCATGTTATAACAGAACCTTACTCAGGAGATATTTCAGATTTGTATCTTGAAATTGTAGAACTGGATCTTACTACAGTAATCGATGGAGAGCCTGCTCAAAGCAAGCTAGAGCGCTATGAAGCAAGGTATGTAGAGTCTATTACTGAAGACCAATCAGGTAAAGACAAGTCGCGTATTACATTTGAACGTGTAGATGCAGACTACATGGGGCTAGATTCGGCCATGAACACCTATGATTTGAGGGCGAATCTGGTATTTGATAACACCGCCCTTACCAGTCTGGGTGCTATAGAGACGTTGCTGGATGGGACGCTTGAAGCGGACTTTAACCCGCCTGAGCCTTACAATTTTGAGTTTGAAGGGGTCATGGATGGGATTTACTACTTTATTATTGGCCTCAACGACCAAGTTAATGTCAGCCAGCTTAGCGCAAACAAAGATCTCTTCCTAGACTTGTTTAACAAGACCGCCGATGTCAGCGGGGTCAATATTGTCAGTGTAGAAGGCTATCAGGATCCATATGGCGGTATGACAACGCCTATAGGAGACACCTATAATATGATTCGAGTTGGTGTGGACACACTCCTACCACCACGAACCGAACTGATCTTTAAGGGAACTGTGGAAAATAATGGGTCAGCAGATCTAAACATCGAATTTGATTCTGCAACCGATGAGCTGATTATCACAGGCGAGTTCGCCGGTAATGGTGAGCTTGTGTTCCATGTTGTAGATAGCGGTGGTGTTGATCAGTACATTACAAAAACATACCAGGCCGCAAGTACACAGACGGATTTCGGTGTTGACTACTTCTTTGAATCAGCCTTTGATGCGTATCCAACACGTATTAGTGCAGATGGCCTGCTTGCCGGGAGTGAATTCTTTGCAGGCATCGCCGATGTAAACGGCAATGCACTTTTTGAAGCAGAGTATGTCGAACTCTTTATGGAAACACAAATCAATAGTGTTCTAATGGATGCAGATGGAAACTACATTCTTAATGCAGACATCAGCCTGATTCCAGTTTCTGATATACCAGAACCGACTTCAGGATCCGCAATCACGTGGGATCACGTGTATAACCTCATGTCAGATGGGGATGGGATGGTCAATGGAAGCGTGTATCCAGGGACTTATCTCGCCTTTGAACTCAGTGAGAAGGATGCTGACGGTGTGAAAGAAGAACGCAGCATTGATATGAATATTGCATTCCCTGTACGCAGCAGCAATGATCCGTATACGGATCCTATTCAGTTGCCTGAGAACAATGTAACAGGGAACTCAATCAGGTCAGATTCAGCTTCAGCTTATGAAGAGGATATTATCTTCATTGAAACGCAGTACCTGGACGAGCTTCAGATTGCTATGAATGACATGAGCAACTGGGAACTCTTCGATGTACTGGATATGTTCTATATTAAAGAAGTCACAACCGATTCAGATGGTACATTCAGTGCGTATTTGAGTGCTGGTAACTACACGCTAATCGGTAAGTTTGAAGGGGACAGCATCGTAAGACCACTTAGTGTAAATGGCACTGCGGTTTCAGAAGGGTCGCCGTACACCTTTACAGTAGATACAAGTGGGGCTGTAATACCGAATGTTGAGTTCCCACCACCAACTGTAACCGGTTTGGTAACGAACAACAGCGGTTTGCCTCTAAGTGAGGTATATGTTGAGCTCAAAGGTTCTGGGGGATACTACGAAACCCTCACAGATGAAAACGGGGTATTCAACCTTGCCGTAAATGTTGCAGGGGACTACGTCCTTGCCGTTGTTAGAAGCGACTGGGATTCGGAAGGCTCCGGTCAATTATTCGTTAACAAGATGGGCTTTGCAAACCTCTCTATCTCAGATAGTGAAATTACACAAATTAGTGCAGGGGACTTAGCGCAAGTGGACATGGGTACCATTCAAATGCCTATGCCAAAAATGACAGTTCAGTTCCAAGTGGACGGATCGGATGTTGGTGTGGATGCCTACAGTGGTATTTTAATTACACAGGAGGCTGTTGCAGAAGAAGAGCCATTTGACTTCCATGTCAATTCTAGAACCGGTGGATTTGACCTCTACTTGCCAGATGGTGACTATACCATTGAGGAGTTCAACTTCAACGATATGTGGGTTGAGCTAAAGACACCACTGAGTTTTAATATTCCATCGTCAAGTTCGCCGTATTATATTGAACTGAACGATTATTACAATGCCGTTATTAAGGTGCTGGATGAAAGTGGACAACCACTCCAAGGTTACCGCATTGAAGCAGAGAATGAATTTAGCTGGATGTACCAGAATGCAGTAACCAATGCAGCAGGCGATGCCTTCTTTAACTTTGAAGTGCCTGATGACGGATCGGATGCCATGGTTCGCATCGTAGGTTATGAATACAAAGACAAATGGTACGACTTATATGAGCAGAATCTCATGCTGAATGTGAATGAAACGCACGGTGGTACCAATAAGGCAGCTTTAACTATTACCGTACAAAAGCCAAACTTTACAGGTGAAGTATACTACACCTATCCAGATCAAAAGATTACAAATGGTCATTTAGATATCAGATGGAAATCAGATCCAGGCACCATGATGGATGAGTGGTATAACGTCTGGATTAATGAGAGTGGAAGCTTTACATTTGTACTACCGAAGGTCGGAACGTACGTTATTGAGTCTGCCGGAGCAAATTACGGCGACATGGAGACATCGTGGTTTGAAATCAATAAGAGTGTCGAAGTCATCGATGATGGTTCCGGCAAGTTACTTGTTGTTGAACCGGGTACAACAACACCGGTTACGATGCCAATGACGATTACAAAAGCACAGCCGAACTTTACAGGGCATCTTTATAAGACAGGAACAACACCATATCTGGCATCTGTAGATACAACAGAGTTTTACGTAGCTATGGTTGTTCAGCAGACAGGCGTTGATCCAATCCTGCTTGAGTATGAACCATGGAACTATGAATACCGCATTAATGTAAATCAGGCAGGTTATTTCGAGGCAAACCTAGATCCATCGAATAGTTATCAGGTAGTGGGCGTGGAAACATCACGCGGCTGGTTTGAGTTTAGCACACCGGTAGCGGTTGTACTTTCAGACGCTCTCAGTACAATCACTGCACCAACACCAAATGTGAACGGTATTATAGCTGAGTTTGACGGTACGCCGATTACGGGCATCAACTATGGCCGTGTTGAGGTTGAAAAGTCAGACGGAACAGAGTGGATGGGTGCAGATATTGATGAGACAGGCAGCTTCGGAATCGCACTTGAAAACGGTGCTGACTATGTCATTCGTGAATACTGGTATGACACTGAAACAACACCGGGCGTCTTTACAAATCATTATGTACGTCTTGACAGAAAAATTACAGTAGGTAGCAATTCAGACCAAATGACGCTGGGACCGAACTTTATGATTGACTTGTCTGCATCATCTGATTTGATGGGCATACCATCAGCAGGTACACAAGCCTATGATGACTTCATGATGTATGACAATTACTTTAATGCAAACGTGCGCCCTGTGTTGACTGCAACTGATTTTGACACAGATGCGAAATATCAGGATTATTTGAACAATCCGTGGAATTATGGCCTATGGCTGGAAGGGAAGTACAATCAGTCAACGGGCAACATTGAGTTCTATACGTATTTGGACAATGGAAGCTATGAACTCATGGATGTCAATGGCATGTATCTTAACTTAGAGATAGGTCAGAAATTTACAATCAATGGTGCATCCTCAACGGGTGTAACCTATGCATCCTCACCAGACCGATACACAATGGATGTAGCCTATGAGACAAACGTAACCGGTACGATTTTAGAATCGGGTCAAGCGGTTCCTTATGCATGGGTGAACTTCATGCGAACCGATGTGGCGTGGGATGATTATACTACGAGCATGTGGTATGGTACGAAAACCAATGCAAATGGTGAGTTCGCACTCAATCTTCCGAGTGATGAACAAACGGGTCCTGATGGCGATGATGAAACAACAGCTGACTACAGACTTGACGGTTACAACACAGAAGGTTTCTGGGAAGGGTATCAGTGGGTTCCGGGAAAATGGACTCCAATTGGTTACAGATTCCAGATCAATTCTCAGGGCGTCTTGACAGACACCAGCGGAACAGAGCTTTCTGAAATCAGTATTGTCCCTAACGTGACGGGTAAAGTGTATAAGTTCTTTAAAGACTATGACACCGCTTCAGATTTCATTGAAGCCACACCTTCAATTGGGGATCAGGTACAGGCAAAACAGGCATGGTTGACAATCTGGCCATATGACAAGGCAGATCCAAACTATGAAATTCCTTGGGAAGACTGGGATAAGTCCATTTGGACCGAAACCAACATGGATACAGGTGTTTTCTCACTCATGCTTGAACCGGGTGATTACATTGTGACAGATGCTTCAATGAATAATTTCTGGTTCAATCCGGAGACTGTATTTACTGTAGATTCTAACGGAAGCCTTGTGGATGAAGCGGGCGATGCGGTCGAAAATGGCATTTTGGTGGTTAAACCAGAAACGCCAAACTTCTCAGGCGTAGCCTATACGGATTCCAGCAAGAACACACCGCTTAAGTGGGGCTGGATGATGGCACGTCCTGATGATGCAGATGATGAGGACTGGGAAAGCTATGCATGGATCAACACAGACCAGTCTGGATATTTTGAAATGAAGCTTGCAGATGGTGCATGGACTATAGAGGAAATGGGCAACTACAATACTTGGACACGTGTGAACATTCCATTTAGTGTAAGTGGTTCAACCGTGACGTCCTCTGTTTCTGGTCTCGTGAGTGGCGGACAAGTCTTTGTCTATCCACCAGAGCCGAATCTGCAAGGCTATCTTGAAAACAAATCGGGCGCCCAGGTGTATGCAAATGCATGGCTGACCATTAAGCCGGCGGATGCAAGTGAATATGAATGGGAAGATGCGATTTGGACAGAATACGCACTCCAGAGCGATGGCGTGACCTATAGATTTAAAGAAAACATTAAACCTGGAGACTACAAGGTTGTTGAAGTTGGTGGATATGACTTCTTCTATCAAACGGATGTACGGTTCACTGTAAATGCCGACGGCAGCATCGATTCTTCAAACCTTGAAGGAGACCTGCTTGTTGTGGCACCGCCTCAGCCAAACTTAACCGGACAGGTTTATGGCGACACAGATTCAGATGGTGAAGCCGATGACTTGGTCGGAAATGGCTGGATTGGCATTGCGCGCTTTGAAAATGGCGTTCAAGTCACTATGGAAGGTGAGGCCATTCCAAGTGGTGAGTACAAGGATGAGTGGAGCAATATGTACTGGCAGTACACACGCTGGACAGAGACAAACGCCAACGGTAAGTACGAAATGAAACTTTCTGCTGGGACTTATCGCATCATCGGTGTCAGCGGACAAGGCGTGTGGTATGAACCACGAAAAGATTTCACAATCGTGGCGGGCGAACTTAAATTGCTCGACATTACTGAACCGGGACCAAATGTAACCATTACGGTTTCGGGTGTACCGACAGAAATGCAAGGTGCAAACTACGCTTGGCTGGACGTTTTCAGCGAGGTAGACGGTATGAAGTACTTTGAACCATTTGAGTTTAAATCAAGCTCAGGTTCAGAATTCATCTTTGAAGGCAACCTGTCACAAGGGAACTATACCGTTGGATTCTTTGGTACGGAGTATGGTGGTATTGAAATTGATGACACTGGACTCTCTGTAGACGGCGCTCAGACGACTTATACAGTAAATGTAGGTAATGAGTCTGGTAAACAAGTCGTTACAGGCCAAATTCTAATGAGTGGAAACGCCTTAGGTCAGAAAGCCTGGATCAAGATTGAAGGTACAGTGGATGCTCAGACGGTGACTAAGAAAACGCAAACAGACGGCAGTGGTAATTTCAAGTTCAAACTACCGGAAAATACAGATTGGTCTGTAACCGAAATCAGTTTGAAAGAAGGGTATCTATTGCTGCCTGAAAGCACAAGCTATGACTTTAATGCAGGTTCAGACACAAGTCCATCAGAGGACTGGGATCTGGACATAGGAAGTCTTCTTCAGTAAAAACATGAAGGGTGCGAGGTTGGTGCGGTGCACCGACCTCTCCCCCTAATATTAGGAGAGGTGACACATGAATAAAATCCAAGCAAAGCATCTTGCGAAACGCGTATTTATCTATGCTCTGGTCATGCTCATGGTGTTGACATCTTATCAGCCTATTCAAATGAGTTTTGCTGTTGAGGGTGTCGGCTTCTCAGTATCGCCTGAGTACATCAATACAGACCAGTTGCCAACCATTGTTACGGTTACGGCAGATAAAAGTGCGTTTACAGTTGGATCTGCGTATCCAACGCTGATTAATACAGCCACAGAGGAGACACAATCGGTATCAATTGTAGACGCTTCGGCAACGGTGATGAAATTTACTGTTCCCGCAGGGATCAGCACGGGAACTTATGAAATTCGTGTCAGTGATCCAGAAGGGGATCAGGGCACAACGACTAAATATTACTCTGTTACATCGGCATATGAAGTTGGGCAAAGCACCATTACAACTTCAGCGCCATTTGAAAGTTTAGCAAAAGGGTATGACGAGCAGGAGAGCGTTACGGTTTCAGGTTCGTATACAAAATTTACAGAAGGACAAACAACGGTGGAACTGCTGCAGTCAGATGTTGTAGTTGATACTGCGAGTGTAACGGATGTCACTGAGGGCGCAGGGAGCACACAGACCATAACCTTTACGGTGGGAACAGGGCTTTCTAGTGGAACTTATGATGTGCGTTTTACAACGGGAAGTGATGTAGATACCGTTACAGGCGGTTTGGTGGTTAGAGGCACCCCAAGTATTGTGCTAAATACAACCAGCGTAACAGCAGGGTATTCACAAACCAATGTAACGGTCACAGGAACAAATACAGGTTTTAGCGATGCCACCTCTGTGCAGATTCTTGACAGTCAGGGGTCAGCTACAGGTAAGGCTGGGTCAGCAAATGTTACAGATGCGGATACGCTGGGGTTCTCAGTCAAGACAGGACTTTCGGCAGGCACGTATACCGTGCGCATTACCACGGGTGTTGAAACGGCGAATGCAACCTTTATTGTCTATGCGCCATCTGCACAAGTCAAAAAACAATCAGACAGTTCAACGTTAACAGATATTGGCGCCTACTATAGTGCTCAAAATCTGAAGTTGATAGGGACGAATACGAATTTTTCAAGCGGCGAGACGACTGTGTCTGTATTCAAGGATTCAAGTCAGGTGTCGGGCGCTATAACGGGTACACCGACCGTAAACTCTTCTACGGAGGTCCTATTCACACTGGCGGCTTGGACAAGTTCCATTTCAACGGGCGATTTAGAAATTAAAGCAACCACTGGCGGTGAAGAAGTAACAGCGACACTGAGCGTGGTTGAACCGAGTATTGATTTGACCTACAATTCCAATGCGGTTGTAGATGATGTTATTGCCAATAAGTATAAGGCCTTCAGCATTGATGTGGCAGGTACAGACACTTTCTTTACATCCAGCACAGTTGTAGAAGTGATGTATAATTCAACTGACTATGCAACGGGAGAAGTCTATACTGACGCTGAAAATATCAGTTTCACACTCGATGCAGGATTGCCGGAAGGCACACATACGCTCACCATCGACTTAGATGGCAGCGGGAGTAAGCTTATAGAGTCGAGTTTGGAAATAGGGCCGGCAGAGTCAATCGTAAGCGTTTCGCCAAGCAATATTCTCAGAACGAAAAGCGTAACAAAGACCTATACAGTTTATGGATCAAACACCCACTTTACTGCGGGCACGCCTTCTGTCAATATTGATGGCACAGAGAGTGAGACCATTAGCAATGTAACCGTTGTTGATGCGACAACACTGACATTTGACCTCATTCCAAGTACAGTAGACACCAATGGGGATCTTGATCTTATTGTCAGCGTCAACTCCAGTGCAATTGGGGAGGAGGCAACCCTCACAGGTGGTCTGACTGCTACAAATCAAGGGGTAGAGGCATCGCCAGAAACCTATTATACGCTTGAACAAGGCAATGCGACGATAACCATATCGGCAGAAGGATTCACCTATGATGCCAGTGAAAGCAATATTTCAGCAACAGTGGGAACCACTTCAGTCTCGGTTACGAGAAATTCAGACACTGAGATAGAGTTTACACTGCCAAATGGTGCAGGAGCAGGTTCTCATACAATAACAGTGGACAACAATGGCAGCAGCTACACCACATCCATTAGTGTTCAGGAGAGTCAGGAAACCAGCAATACGCCTGCTTTTAAAGTGTATGGATATGGTCATAATTCAGATGGTGATATTGTCGTGCAGGGTAATGATACCCTGAGCTTTAACGCAAGCTATGCACCGACGGCTGTGGCAAGTTTAAGTTCCCAAACCTTTACTATGAGCGTGGGTGCTATAGACGGGTCGGCCAATACATTGACCTTGACGCTCCCAGATGGTCTAGCAGCAGGCCTGTATGACATTGCCCTAACATGGTCAAGTGGTGACTATGCTGGGAATACACTAACCATTTCTGATTACCAGATTAAAAATGAACTCGATGGTGCAAATGGTATTGAAATTTACTATTCAGGTGTTGAAGCATCGAGTAGAACGGTGTATTTAAATGGGGCAGGAACCCTTTCATTTACAGCGATTGGAGATATTCTTAATGGTTCTGCAAGTACAGATAAAACGGCTTATGCTGATTGGAGCTCAAGCGATACCAGTGTAGCGACCATTTCAGCAGGAACGGTTACTGTTGTCGGCAGAGGGACAACAACCCTCTCAACTTCTTACGATGAAGCATCAGATTCTATCCTGCTCTATGTGAAGGGTCCAGATAATATTGAAATAGCAGGAAGTGATGCCAACCTTCGAATTGGTGAGACGGCAACACTTTCAGCGACAGCGACCTACGGAGACGCTACGACCGAATCCGTAACCAACAAAGCAACATGGTCTGGATCCAGCAGCAATGTCAGCTTAAACAGCAATGTAGTAACGGGCGTTCAGTCTGGACAAGCAACCGTTTCAGCAGTTTACGGCGGAGCGACGGGAACGCTTGATTTAACTGTTTCCTCTATTGATTTGACGCCATCGGTTGTCCAGTCCCTAGAACTGGGGAATGTCAATGTCATCATAGAAGGTGTGGAATCAGGCACTGCCATTACCTCTCTATCTGTTGGCAGTACAGCTGTAACGCCATCTGATGACGGAAGCAATATTTCCTTTGTGCCGCCGGTAGGTACAGCGGCAGGGAGCAATACCGTTGAAGTGGTTTCTGCCAGCCAGACACACAGCACGACATTGACGGTTCTAGAAAGTAGTATGACCTTAGATACCGTTTTATTTGAAGAAGGTTATGACGCCTTTAATATGACAGCGACACTCAAAAATGCAGATGTCTTGTCTACACAGGAGCCAGAAGTGCGTGTAAGTGGCAGCCTTGTGAGTGCTACAGATGTTACTGTGAGTGAAGCTGCAGGTACAGTTACGTTCCCAGTGGAAGCGGGACTGGCCGTAGGATCACATGATGTTGTCATTACGTGGACAAGCGGCGGATATAGTGGCAATAGTTTGACTCAAGGATTTACGGTTGCACAGGAAGGCGCTATAAGCATTAGTCTAACAGGCGCATCCTCTGTTGAAATTGGTTCTAGTACAGTTCTAGAACTGGTAACAACCGTTGGTGAAGTCAGTGAAACGGTGACAAGTGGTGTTGAATGGGCGTCGTCAAATGAAGAAGTGGCGACCGTAAACAGCACGGGTACTGTAACGGGGATTGCAGCGGGTACTGCTACGATTACAGCAACCTTCCAAGGTGACGATTATACCAAGGTTATTGTAGTCCCAGCTGAGACAACCACCAGTGGCGGAGGTGGCTCTTCGAGCGGATCAGGTGGAACAAGTTCTCCGGGAACAGTAACAGGAGTTCCAGTGGGTTCGGGTCCTGAGTTGCCGCCTGATATTTCTTTAGATATTGTAAATCACCTTGTTGATGATGTAGATACTAAGCCAGTTGAGGACCTTGTTCGTGATCTTGCTGTGGTGAGAGATGCGACAGTAACCAATCTGAAATCTGGCGCGTATGATCTAGATGAAGCAACAGCCATTGCTCAGTCTATTTTAGACGTTACAGAAAAATTGTTTGAACGCAGTGAGTCCACAACGACCGCAGTTACGCAGTCTGCTAGTGATATGTCTCATATTGTAGGGGCTTATATCATGCGTGATGACGTTTCCGCGGCTGAGGCCCTGACTTGGGCAGATCATGTCATTGATCAGGTTGGGTCAAAGACCCTGCGCAGGACGGATCAAACGGCCAAGCAGGCAACGGGTGTTGCAACAGATGTTATTGACAATGTCATTTCAAAAGTCCTTAAAAAAGATATTGATGAAGCCACAGCTACAGCTGTGTTTAAGACTTACATGGAAGATGTTGCAAAGACAGCACTGCAACTGGACACCGCTAAGACAGACAGCGCTAAACTAATGAACCGCATTGTCAGAGCAAGCGCTGATATTATTGAATTGTCAGCCAAAGTAGGCGCTGAGAAACTTACTCAAGTTCAGGACGGAAATAGAACCGTTGTTTCTGTTGATCCTAATGAACTTGTTCTAGCAGCGAATACAGCCATTCAGAAAAGGGAAGAACTTCGTGTTATGATTGCACTGAACACAGCAAGGGATGTAGAAAATCAGCTTACATCACGTATTGGGCTAGAATTGCCAGATGCAAGTGGGAATGTACAGCTGAAATTAGGTGGTGAAGCCGTATCCGGCGTTCAGCGTACGGGTGCAGAAATACAAGTGTCTCTAAAAGGGGCCAAGTTTATTTTTAATAACGCATCTCTAAAAGAACTTGAAATGTCAGGTGTGAATTTAGAAATCGGCGATGTAGGCTCCCTTGAGCAGACGGTTTATCTCAAAAATATGTCCATTGCCATGCGCAGTAATATATCGCAGATAGACAATACAAAACAAATTAATTTGGAAGGTTATGATGACTTATCAAATAAGCCGGTTCTCAGTCTGGAATTTGATGATACGAAACTTCAAAATTCGAGTCATGCCAATGTCTTCGTTTATGATGAAGATACGAGCGAGTGGACTTTTGTAAAATCAGATGTAGATGCAGCGCGTGCGGCGGTAAGCTTCAAACCACCACATTTCAGTGTCTATTCTGTTGTAGAGTATACAAAGTCTTTCGAAGATCTTGAGGCAGGTGGAGGCGCCGATGCACACTGGTCAAAACCGTATGTTGAGGCTATGGCATCAAGGGGTCTGACAAGCGGTATTTCAGATACTATGTTTGGACCAGATTATGACATTACAAGAGCCGAGTTCGCCACCTTGCTTGCAAATGCGCTGGATTTGAGCGGCGCATATGGGTCAGCATTTACAGATGTGAAGCCAGGCAACTGGTATTATGAAACGGTCAATCGAGCCTATGATGCAGGACTTGTATCTGGTGTTGGTGGAGGCCGATTTGAACCAGAGGCGCAAATTACCCGTGAGCAAATGGCCGTTATGATTACCAAGGCATATGCGATTATGATGGGAACCGAAATGAAGGGGCTTGAATCAACTCTGACAGATATGGATGAGGTCAGTACGTGGGCCATGGGCGCTGTTAAAGCAGCCAACTATCAAGGAATCATTTCAGGCTATGTAGACGGCAGTTTTAAGCCGGGGGCATTTGCGACCCGTGCGGAAGGTATTGTCATGCTCAAGAAATTACTGGATTTAAAATAAGCATAAATAGTTTGGATGTTTAAGGAGTAGCCCTCTTGTAAATTCGGAGGGCTATTTCTATTGAATCGAATTTTCAAAAAGCCTAAAAAACTGTATAATGTGATT
Organism: uncultured Acidaminobacter sp.; assembly: GCA_963676345.2. Classification (GTDB taxonomy): domain Bacteria; phylum Bacillota; class Clostridia; order Peptostreptococcales; family Acidaminobacteraceae. The sequence goes on along the minus strand of CAXXTS010000004.1, from coordinate 136,290 downwards.
GAGTTATGAATAATTATTAGGCATAAATGAATATGCGTATCAAAAGGAAATACGAGGTGACGTATGTCAGAATTAAAGCTTGGAATGGTATTTGAAACAAAAAAAATTGTTGAAGAGGCGGACACAGCAGCTAAGTTTGGCAGTGGCGGTGTTTATGTATTTGCTACACCTATGATGATTGGAATTATGGAAAATGCATCTATGAACTGTGTTCAGGAGGTGCTTGAAGACGGCCAAGGAACAGTGGGCATTCATTTGGATGTAAAGCATATGGCAGCAACACCGATGGGAATGGAAGTTCGTGCAGTTGCAGAGCTTATTGAGATTGATGGAAAGAAACTTCGATTTAAAGTGGAAGCTTTTGATGAGGATAAAAAAATCGGTGAAGGGACGCATGACCGCTTTATTATAGATGTAGAGAAATTTATGAGCCGTTTACAAAAATAAATTTAGTCTTTTTTTAGGTATAATTAGATGTTGAAAAGCTGAAAGACAGGTATGGACTTAAGTGGGGTTTAGTAAACCATTTTGGTCATATTTTCGTTTGATAAAAAAATGACAATCTGATGAAAATTTTGTAACGAAATGCTGGCAAAACACAAAAATGTATGCTATTATAAACGTGCACGTATTCTGAATATTCAGCGAGGATATTGCCAGGTCTGTATCTGGATGTCTCCCAACATCTAGTCGGTATGGATTGCACGGCATAGCATAAAATCGTCGATTTTATTGCTATGCCTTTCATATTTTTTGACAAGGTGGTGCTAAAATGAGAGAAGTTTCAGTTAAGCAAATAACGAAAGAGTTAAAGCGCATGTGCATGGAAGCCAATTATGTACTCTCTGCAGATGTAAAGGCGAAGTTGGAAGCACAGGTGGCGGTTGAAGCATCTCCAATTGGGGAATCCATCCTTAAGGATATTGTTAAGAACGCGGATATCGCAGCTGCAAACGCTGTACCAATGTGCCAAGATACTGGCATGGCAGTTGTATTTCTTGAAATCGGTCAGGATCTGCATCTGGTGGATGGCGATTTGAAAGAAGCTGTAAATGAAGGTGTAAGACAAGGATACGGCGAAGGTTTTTTGAGAAAATCCGTCGTAAAGGATCCGATTCTAAGAGGGAATACGGGGGACAATACGCCCGCGATTATTCATGTAGACATCGTTCCGGGCGACAAATTAAAAATGACACTGGCACCAAAGGGATTTGGCAGTGAAAATATGAGCCGATCAAAAATGTTAAAGCCATCGGATGGCATGCAGGGCGTTGAAGACTTTATCGTGGAAACGGTATCGTTAGCAGGTCCGAACCCATGTCCACCGATAGTTGTAGGCGTTGGCGTAGGCGGAACAATAGAGAAAGCGGCTTTGATGGCGAAGCACGCACTGACAAAAGAACTAGAGGATACCCATCCTGAAAAGCATATTTCTGATCTTGAAAAACGAGCGCTTGATCGCATCAACAAGCTCGGCATCGGTCCTCAGGGGCTGGGCGGAACGACGACAGCTTTGGGAATCAACATTGAGACCTATCCAACCCATATTGCGGGTTTGCCTGTTGTTGTCAACATCAACTGCCATGCTGCAAGACACGTAGAATGTGTGCTTTAAGGAGGGATGACCGATGGACAATAGAATTACAACGCCACTCACACAAGAAAAGCTAAAAGATCTGAAGGCAGGCGACAAGATTTTGCTTTCAGGGGTTATATATACGGGTAGGGATGCAGCGCACAAAAGACTCATAGACACCCTAAATGAAGGGAAAACGTTACCTTTTGATGTGAAGGATCAAATCATATATTATGTGGGGCCAGCTCCGGCAAAACCGGGACAGGTCATTGGTTCAGCAGGACCTACAACAAGTTATAGAATGGACGATTTGACAGTGCCGCTCCTTGAAAAAGGACTCACTGGTATGATTGGAAAAGGTGCACGCGGCGATAAAGTGGTCGAGGGCATGAAAAAGAATGGCGCAATATACTTTGCAGCCATTGGCGGTGCAGGCGCACTCATTGCCAGCTGTATCAAGTCAAGTGAAATCATAGCTTACGAGGATTTGGGGCCAGAGGCCATTCGAAAACTGACGGTTGAAGACATGCCGGTATATGTGGTTATCGATAGCCAGGGCAACGATATGTATAAATCAGAAAGAGCAAAATACGCTTCGGAGGATATGTAAAAATGGATTACAATAAGCTTGCACTTGAAATGCACGAAGAAAAACAAGGGAAAATTGAAGTTGTTTCAAAGGTTTCAGTTGAAAATAAAGATGACTTATCAACAGCTTATACACCAGGTGTAGCTGAACCTTGCCGCAAGATTGCTGAAAATGTTGAAGATGTTTACAAATACACAGCTAAGGGCAATCTGGTTGCTGTTGTATCAGATGGATCGGCAGTACTTGGACTGGGAAACATCGGCGCTGAAGCGTCTATTCCGGTTATGGAAGGTAAAGCGGTTCTTTTTAAGAGCTTTGGCAATGTGGATGCATTTCCGATTTGCCTGAGCACACAAGATGTAGATGAAATCGTAGAGACTGTTGTGCGCATGGCGCCAGTCTTTGGAGGCATCAATCTGGAAGATATTTCAGCACCAAGATGTTTTGAGATTGAAGCCAAGCTCAAAGAACGACTCAATATACCAATTTTTCACGATGATCAACACGGAACAGCAATCGTTGTTGCCGCTGGACTGATCAATGCACTTAAACTCACTGATCGCAAGATTGAAGACACCAACGTCGTGATTAACGGCGCGGGCTCTGCAGGAATTGCAATCACAAAACTGCTTCTGAGTCTAGGCGTGGGCAATGTGGTTCTTTGCGATAGGTTTGGTGCAGTACACAAAGAAAGTAAAGAAGCAAATGACGCTCAGCTTAAAATGGCTGAGGTTACCAATAAAAATAATGAAACAGGTACACTTAGTGAAGTCATGGTAGGCAAAGATGTATTTATTGGTGTATCTGCACCAAACATCGTCACTGCAGAGATGATTTCTAAAATGGCAGCCAAGTCCATTGTCTTTGCAATGGCAAATCCAGTGCCAGAAATAATGCCGGATGTTGCCAAAGAGGGTGGTGCCTACATTGTAGGAACAGGACGTTCTGATTTTCCAAATCAGGTCAACAATGTTCTGGCCTTCCCGGGTATTTTCAGAGGAGCTCTGGATGTTCGAGCTCGAGATATCAACGAGGCAATGAAAGTTGCATCAGCGTATGCAATTGCTGAAACACTGGAAGACGACGAGCTAAGTATAGACAATGTTATTCCAAAGGCATTTGATCCAAGAGTAGGTAAGAATGTTGCCGAAGCAGTTCGAAAAGCAGCTGTAGAAAGCGGCGTAGCAAGTATATAAGCACACATATGACACGCAATGTAAAAACGGACGACGTATTATTTCTAGTAATGAACGACGCAGTCCAATTGAATAACCTCGATATTTGTGGGGGCAAAGTAACCCTTTGTCCTAAACAGTGAATATGGCGTGGTTATGAAGCAGATCTCTTTGTAGGGGAAATCTGCTCATAACCATGCCTTTTTATATTCAGCTTAGCGGAAGCTTTACTGGCCAGAAGTCACACGCTGAGTAGATCAAGAAGATTGCGGCTTAGCCGATATGCATCCGAGTAGGGTTGGTGCGGCGGCAAGCGCAATAGGGAAAAAAACAAGGAGGGTGCTTGCATGAAATTTGCATTTGCTGCATGGTTGATGAATCCATTTGTACTCATGTTCATCGCTGTTGCAACGGGACTATTATTCGGAAGAATCAGATTTGGTAAATTTAACTTTGGTATTTCCGGAACACTGTTTTCAGGACTCGTTATTGGTTGGGGCATAATGCGTTATGCTCAAGGTTTTGCCGAAGGGTCAAAGGATTATGGTACTGCACAGAAGCTTATTAAAGCTGGTGTTATTGACAAGAACTTTTTCTATCTATTCCTTATTCTATTCGTAGCTGCAGTAGGACTATTGGCAGCGAAAGATATCGGTGCAGTTCTAAAAAAATATGGTGCAAAGTTTGTAATTCTTGGTTTCTTAATTACATTCCTAGGTGCTGCAACAACATACGGCTGTACATACCTTATGGATGACGCAAATCCATATGAGGTTTCTGGTGTGTACACAGGCGCACTTACGAGTTCGCCAGGTCTAGCGGCTGCAATTGAAACAGCAAGAGGACACGCAACACATAAAGTTGAAGAATATGCAACTATGTCAGTAGAAGACAAGGCACAGGTTCTTCACATTCTTGGTGTTGAAGGTTTAACACCTGAAAATACACCTGAGCTTAGCGAAGATCAAGCATCATTATTTATCAAAACAGCAGAAGCTGGTATTGGTGTAGGCCATGCTATTGGATACCCATTCGGCGTTCTGATTGTAATTATTGCGGTTAACTTCTTCCCAAGAATCTTTGGTATGGATGTTGAAGCAGAAACACGTCAGTTTAGAAAAGAAATGGAAGAAGCGAAAAACATGAGCGGCGGAAGAGAAATTGAAGAAGTTTCATTTGACCTTCTTGCATTCATGGTTGCCTGTTTCTTTGGATACACAATCGGTAAATTCAAGCTGGACCTTAGCTTCATCGGACTGGGTGATTTCTCACTGGGATCAACGGGTGGTGTACTGATCGGTTCACTGGTTTGCGGTCACATTGGTAAAATTGGTTTTATGAACTTCCGTATGAATTCAAAAGTTCTTGGCGTTGTCCGTCAGCTTTCTCTAGCATTCTTCCTAGCGATCGTTGGTCTGCGTTACGGCTTCAAAGTATTTGAAGCACTTATGGGTTCTGGTGCGGTTCTAGCACTTGTATCACTTGCTATTGGTATTGTAGCGATGATGATTGGTTTCTTCATTGGTCGTTATGTGTTCAAAATCAACTGGATTATGCTTTCAGGTGCAATTTGCGGTGGTATGACATCAACACCTGGTCTGGGTGCAGCGGTTGATGCAGTTGGTTCTGATGATCCAGCAGCTGGTTATGGCGCTACTTACCCATTTGCACTTCTTGGTATGGTTATCTTTACAATCATTCTACATAGACTACCAATGTAATTTTGTTTGATTGTCAGTAGATTCACAATGTGATAAACTGGCAGTGTGACAGATACATTCAAAGTAGTTGTGTGGGACTGAGGAAAAGGTGATTGAATGGAACGCAAAGAGATTTTTGTAACAGGTTATGCAAAATTACCGCAAGGTATCACAGCCGCAGAACTTTATTCTATTATTGCAGTAGGCATGATGATAGATAGAGACACTGGACTGATTGCGGATGTTGATTGTACTCTGGCAACGGAAATGGGCAAGAACTTTGTAAAGAGTCTTGTGATTGGTAAAAACCTAAACGAAGTGGACGCAATTGATGCCGAATTCAATTTGAATTATTACGGCTCGGCTAAGAAAGCTTTAATTTCTGCCATTCGTACATGCAACGAAAAATACCGACAAATTAAAAGCAATCCAAATCAATAAAATAGAGTTTGCAGGATTTAATATAATTTTCACGGGGGCGAAATGACCTTTCACCCTTTAGAATGAAGATTGAGAGTTAGATGCTGACGTAAACACGTACTTTTGGCGTGTTCATGTCCATCTAGCTCTTTTTTGTTTCTAAAGCTTTGAGGAGGAAAAAACATGAGTGGTTTTAATGAGAGAATTAGAAATAGCGCGTTTCTTGATAAGGTGACATCAGCAGCGGAGGCTGCAAAGCTTATTGAGGATGGTATGACTATTGCAACATCAGGTTTTACACCTTCAGGATATCCCAAAGCAGTGCCGCTAGAAATTGCAAAGCGTGCTGAAGCTGGAGAAGAAATTGGCATTACACTGATTACAGGTGCATCGGTTGGGGATGAATTAGATGGAGCCCTTGCTCGTGCAGGTGTAACAAAGCGTAGATTCCCATACCAGACACAAAAAGATTCTCGTAACGGCATCAATAATGGTGATATTGCGTATGCAGATATGCATCTGAGCCATGTTTCTCAGTTTATAGATTACGGATATTTTGGTGAGATTGATTTTGCAATTGTAGAAGCTCTTGCAATCAATGAAGATGGTGGTATCGTTCCAACGACTTCAGTTGGTGTTATGCCGCAAGCAATTAAAAATGCAAAACGTGTTATTGTTGAAATTAATACAACACAACCAATGGCTCTTGAAGGTGTGCATGATATCTACATGACAGAAAAGCCACCGCACAGAAAGCCAATTCCAATAGAAAAGCCGGGAGACCGCATCGGAACAACTTATATTCCATGTGATCCAGACAAAATTGTAGCAATTGTTCATTCTGAAATTGGCGACAAAGTAAGACCTCTGGGTCCAATTGATGATGATTCAAAAGCGATTTCCGGCCATATTATGAACTTCCTTAAAGATGAGGTCAAAGCTGGTCGCCTGCCTGAAAACCTACTTCCACTGCAATCAGGCGTTGGTTCAGTTGCCAATGCGGTGCTTGGCGGTTTGGTTGATTCGGACTTCGAAAATCTCACGTGCTACACGGAGGTTATTCAGGATTCCATGTTCGATTTAATCGATGCTGGCAAGGTTACTGTAGCTTCAGGTACATCATTTACACCTTCTGAAGAAGGTCTGGCTCGTCTTCTTGGAAACATGGAGCACTATGCAAGCCACTGTGTTCTTAGACCAATGGAAATTTCGAACCATCCTGAAACAGCACGCCGCCTTGGTGTCATTGCAATGAATACTGCAATCGAGGTTGACATCTATGGACACGTTAACTCAACTAATATTATGGGTTCACGCATGATGAATGGCCTAGGTGGATCAGGTGATTTCACAAGAAATGGGTATCTGACAATGTTTACGACTGTATCCACAGCTAAGAATGGAGACATATCTTCAATCGTGCCAATGGTTTCACATGTCGATCATACAGAACACGATGTTCACATCGTGGTAACAGAGCAGGGACTGGCTGACCTAAGAGGTCTGTCTCCAAGGGAACGTGCAAGAAAAATAATTGAAAATTGCGCGCATCCAGATTATAAGCCAATGCTTCTAGATTATTTAGAACGTGCTGAAGAAGGCAAATACAAGCACCTTCCGCACACTATCGGTGAAGCACTTTCATGGCATGAAAGATTCGTGAAAACTGGCTCAATGAAAGTTAAGTAAGATTGGCTTGCAGCGGCTCAAATACACATATAGAGCCGCTGCATACCATGATGCACTTGGCTAAAAGTATACAATTATACTTAACGCCGAATAAGTAAAATCCCCATTAATTGTGTTATGCTATATGGGGTATCCGAGAGTATTAAAAGGTCAAAAGGAGGAAACGGTTCATGTATCAAAAAGATAAACTGAACCAAGTGAAGGAAGCTGTAGAGGCATTTGATGCAAAGACAGCGGCTTCACTGGAAAAGCGCCCTGAAAGACAAGAGAAATTCTACACAGGTTCAGGCGACGAAATTAACAGACTGTACACACCAGCAGATATTGAGAATCTTGACTACAACACAGAGCTAGGCGTTCCGGGACAGTTCCCATATACGCGTGGCGTACAGCCAACAATGTACAGAGGTCGTCTATGGACGATGCGTATGTACGCAGGTTTTGCAACTGCAGAGGAATCAAATAAGCGTTACAAGTACCTAGTAGAGCAAGGTTCAGGCGGTCTTTCATGCGCATTTGACCTTCCTACTCAAATTGGTTACGATTCAGATCACCCACTAAGTGAAGGTGAAGTTGGAAAAGTTGGTGTTGCAATTGACTCACTAGCTGACATGGAAATCCTGTTTGACGGTATTCCGCTAGACAAGGTTTCAACATCTATGACAATCAATGCGCCTGCTTCAGTACTTCTTGCAATGTACATTGCAGTTGCTGAAAAGCAAGGTGTATCTTCTGATAAACTACGTGGTACGATCCAGAATGATATTCTTAAAGAATACATCGCTCGTGGTACGTATATTTTCCCAACAGAGCCATCAATGCGTCTAATCACAGACATCTTTGAGTTCTGTTCTAAGGATGTTCCACTATGGAATACAATCTCGATTTCTGGTTACCATATTCGTGAAGCTGGTTCTACAGCTGCACAAGAAGTTGGTTTCACAATCGCTGATGGTATTGCTTACGTTGAAGCTGCAATCAAAGCTGGTCTAGACGTTGATACGTTTGCACCAAGACTTTCATTCTTCTTCAACGCACACAATGACCTTCTTGAAGAAGTAGCGAAATACCGTGCTGCACGTCGTCTATGGGCGAAAATCATGAAGGAAAGATTCGGTGCTAAGAATCCTAAGTCTATGGCTCTTAAGTTCCATACGCAAACTGGTGGTTCTACACTGACTGCACAACAGCCTGAAAACAACATTGTACGTGTTGCTATTCAAACACTTGCAGCTGTTATGGGCGGCACTCAGTCTCTACACACAAACTCTAAGGATGAGGCACTTGCACTTCCAACAGAAGATTCTGTACGTGTAGCACTGAGAACACAGCAGATCGTAGCTTACGAATCAGGCGTAACAAATACTGTTGATCCACTTGCAGGTTCTTACTTCATTGAAGCTAAGACGACTGAAATCGAAGAAAAAGCTATGGAATACATCAAGAAAATTGATGATCTTGGTGGCGCGCCTAAGGCAATCGACCAAGGTTACATCCAGCAAGAAATTATGGATGCTTCTTACGACTACCAAAAGGAAGTTGAATCTGGCAAGCGTATTGTTGTTGGTATGAACAAGTTCCAAATCGAAGAAGAGGCTCCAAAAGATCTTCTTAAAGTAGACCCAGCAGTTGGCGAAATGCAAAAAGGCAAACTTGCTGAACTAAAAGCTGGTCGTGACAACGCTAAAGTTGAAGCGTCTCTAACGGCTCTACGTGGTGCTTGTGAAGGTACTGAAAATGTAATGCCATTCATCCTGTCTGCAGTACGTGAGTACGCAACTCTAGGTGAAGTTTGTGGCGTTATGCGTGAAGTATTTGGTGAATACCAACAGTCAATCAATCTATAAGTCAGTAATTTAGATTCAACTGGGTTCATCTCCCGGTGAACCCAGTTCCTATATGATACGAATAAGGAGGATTCAAAATGGATCGACCAATTAGAGTTCTAGTTGCGAAGCCGGGTCTTGATGGTCATGACCGTGGTGCGAAGGTAATCGCACGTGCGCTTCGTGATGCGGGTATGGAAGTTATTTACACAGGCCTTCGTCAAACACCTGAGCAAATCGTAAGTGCTGCTATCCAGGAAGATGTTGATGTAGTTGCTTGTTCAATTCTATCTGGTGCACATGCTACATTGCTTCCAAAAGTTAAGGAGCTTCTTGTAGCTGAAGGCGCAGATGATATTCTGTTTGTTGCTGGTGGCGTTATTCCAGATGGCGACATTCCACACCTAAAAGAAAATGGCATTGCAGAAGTATTTACACCAGGTACACCAACAGACGTGACAATTGGTTACATTAAAGAACATGTAAACAAGTAAGTCTGGTGATATAGATGACAAACTTAGGTGAAAGACTCCTAAAAGGTGAAAAGCGAGCAGCCGCTCGCTTAATCACCTTAGTTGAAAACAAGGACCATGAGGCTTTTGAATTACTCAAATCGCTTTATAAAGATAGCGGCAATGCATATGTTATCGGTATTACGGGACCTCCAGGGGCTGGTAAAAGTACACTCACTGATAAACTTGCAAAGGTTTGTCTGGCACAGGGCAAAAAAGTAGGCATTATTGCAATTGATCCTACAAGTCCCTTTACAGGCGGCGCGATTCTTGGAGACCGTGTACGTATGAGTGATGTTGGCATGCATAAAAATGCCTTCATTAGAAGTATGGGTGCACGTGGTCACTTAGGCGGCATATCTGAAGCGACAGGTGCGGCTGTCAAAGTACTCGATATTTACGGGTGTGATTATATCTTCATTGAAACGGTTGGCGTAGGCCAGTCTGAAGTTGATATTGTTAAGACCTGTGATACGACACTGATGGTAATGGTACCTGGCTTAGGCGATGACATTCAGGCGATAAAAGCCGGTGTCATGGAAATAGGTGATGTATTCGCTGTCAATAAATCGGACCGTGATGGTGCAAAAAAGACAGCGCGTGAAATCAACATGATGCTGGACTTCAATAAGAAAGACTGGCGTCCGCCTGTTGAAATGGTCATAGCTGTTGATAATGAAGGAATCGACAAACTCATGGATGCGATTCACTCTCACCGTAATCACATGGTTGATACGGGACAGTTTATTGAGCGAAGAATCAAAAATGCCAAAACAGAAATTATTGATCTTGTTAAGGAAAGAATCGTCACACGTATGATGGATCAGTCCTATAAGATAGAACTTGTTGATAAGCTAAGCGAAGCTGTTGCGAAGCGTGAGAACAATCCGTATACAGCATGTGAAGTTATCTACAAGGAAATAGTTTAGAGAAACTTAAGGCAGCTGACCTTTGCAGCTGACCTTTTAATATGTTAACGACCATCTCCGTAATGAACGTTAGGGCAGCTTGGATATTTAGTAATACTAATTGTTGGAAACGTTTTTTTATGGGATGATGACGAGTTATAAAAATAAACTCATAAGCTCAAAATCTTTTAAATATTTAAGCCGATTTCCGGTAATTACTATTATTAAATGTGTACACTTGAAAGAGTGGTTGTTAAAATTAACTAAGAAACCTTTAAGGGGGACTAAGAAATGAAAGCATTAAAACTTGACCATATCGGTATCGCGGTCAAAAATCTTGATGAAACTCTAAAATTCTACACTGACATTCTAGGTCTTGAATGTGAAGGTACAGAGGTTGTAGAAGAGCAAAAAGTACGTGTTGCGTTTCTACCAGTGGGTGACACAGAGGTTGAGCTTCTTGAGTCTACTACAGAAGATGGTCCGATTGCACGTTTCATCGAAAAGAACGGTGAAGGCATGCAACATATGGCTTTCAGAGTTGACAACATTGAAGAAGCAATTGCTTACATGCAAGAAAAGGGTATGCGCATGATCGATGAAAAGCCACGCTATGGTGCAGGTGGCGCGAAAATCGCTTTCGTACATCCAAAGAGCTCGAACCGAGTTCTAGTTGAACTTAGCGAGAGAGAGTAATCGTTAACTCTTCCACGTGTGAAGAACTAAGAGAAATCCTTGGGAGGTACAAACATGTCTATCAATAAGCTGGAGGATTTACGTAAACGCCGTGCCACAATCGAAGCTGGTGGCGGTGCAAAACGTATTGAAAAGCAGCATGCTAAAGGAAAACTTTCAGCACGCGAAAGAATGGCACTACTATTTGATGAAGGTACTTTTGTAGAATTGGATGCTTTTGTAAAGCACCGTTGTACAAACTTCGGTATGGAAAAGCTTGAAGCGCCTGCTGAAGGTGTTGTAACAGGTTATGGCCAAGTTGATGGTCGTCTTGTTTACGCTTATGCACAAGACTTCACAGTTGTTGGCGGATCACTTGGTGAAATGCACGCAGCTAAAATTTGTAAAGTAATGGATAACGCACTTAAAGTGGGTGCACCAGTTGTTGGTCTTAACGATTCTGGTGGCGCGCGTATTCAGGAAGCGGTTGATGCCCTTGCTGGTTACGGTAAAATATTCTACAAGAATACACTTGCATCAGGCGTTGTACCACAAATCACAGCAATCATGGGCCCATGTGCCGGCGGTGCGGTATATTCACCAGCACTCACTGACTTCATCTTCATGGTTGACAAAACATCTCAAATGTTTATTACTGGTCCGCAGGTAATCAAGACAGTTACTGGTGAAGAAGTATCAGCTGAAGCACTTGGTGGCGCAATGACGCACAACCAGACTTCAGGTGTTGCACAATACATTGCTTCTACTGATGAAGACTGTATTGCTGAAATCAGACGTCTTCTAAGCTTCCTTCCATCAAACAATATGGAAACGGCACCTGTTTATGAATCTGCTGATGATGTAAACAAAATTATCGAAGAGCTGAACTCAATCATTCCAGACAACTCTAACAAGCCTTATGACATGAAAGATGTCATTTCTGCTATTGTTGATGGTGGTGACTTCTTCGAGTACCAGCCTTACTTTGCACAAAACATCCTAACTGGTTTTGCACGTGTTGGCGGCAAATCAGTTGGTATTATTGCTAACCAGCCTAAGGTTCTTGCTGGTTGCCTAAACATTGATGCATCTGATAAGTCAGCACGCTTCATCCGTACTTGTGATGCATTCAATATTCCGCTACTGAATATCATTGATGTTCCTGGATTCCTTCCTGGTACAAGCCAAGAGTACGGCGGCATCATTCGTCACGGTGCGAAAATGCTATATGCTTACTCAGAAGCAACAGTACCTAAGGTATCACTAATCGTTCGTAAGGCATACGGCGGTTCTTACCTAGCAATGTGTTCTAAAGATCTTGGTGCTGACGTAGTACTTGCATGGCCAAATGCAGAAATTGCTGTAATGGGTCCTCAAGGTGCTGCAAACATCATTTTCCGTAAGGATATTACAGATGCTAAAAACCCTGCTGAAATGCGTCAGAAGAAAGTTGATGAGTATACTGCAGAGTTTGCAACACCATACAAAGCAGCTGAGCGTGGATTTGTTGACGATGTCATCGAACCAGCTGCTACACGCCCAAGACTAGTCGATGCATTCGAAATGCTGGCTGGTAAGCGTGAAAGCCGTCCTGCTAAAAAGCACGGCAATATTCCGCTATAAGAGACCCTATCAATGCGTACCATCTAAAGGATTACTTTAGATAAAAAGAGGTGAAACCATGAATTTAATTACAAGGTTTTCAGACCCTACTTTGATAGAGCAGATGAGTTTAGGGGAGAAAGTATCCGCATCGCTGTTTGTAACGGCGCTTGGGATGATTATCACTTTCTGTGCCCTGATTGTACTGTGGGGTCTGACTTCGTTTTACTCTGGTCTGGTACAAAAGGCAGAGGCAAAAAAGGCAGCAGATGCAGTCAAAGCTGTTGCGCCTACACCAGCACCAGCAGCTGCCGCTCCTGTAGCGCAGCCAGAACAAGATGATGAAGAGCTTGTAGCAGTCATTTCTGCTGCTGTAGCATCAGCGCTCGGAACATCTGTTCATAACATTGTAGTAAAGAATATTGTGCGTGTTCCAGATCAAACACCAGCTTGGGGACAAACAGGCCGTATTGATCAGATGAATGCACGATTCTAAGTAAGTGCATATTATATCTTATAAGACGATTACTATTTGGTATTAGAAAAAAATCTAATCATAGAGAAATCTGGGAGGATGGATCATGAAAAAGTTCAACGTTACGGTAAACGGTAAAACATATGAAGTAGATGTAGAAGAAGTAGGCGGCGTGGCATCAGCAGCACCAGTTGCAAGACCAGCTGCAGCACCTCGTCCAGCAGCTCCTGCACCAGCAGCGGCTCCAGCTCCAAAAGCAGCACCAGCTCCTGCAGCAGCAGCTCCAGCAGGCGGTAGCAGTGTAACAGCTCCAATGCCTGGTACAGTTCTAGACATCAAAGTAGCAGCAGGCGACACAGTAACAAATGGTCAAGTTCTGTTGGTACTTGAAGCAATGAAGATGGAGAACGAAATCATGGCACCAGCAGACGGCAAAGTTGTAAGCATTAATGTGAACAAAGGTGCATCTGTGAACTCTGGAGACGTTATGATCGTTATCGGATAAGCATCCGACTTCAGATTATACGATTATAAGCGAAAGGAGCGAAACAGATGATTCAAGCAATGATAGACTTTTGGGGGTCGACTGGTTTCAATGCTCTGATTGAAAATATGCTGTGGGGCAACGTACTGATGATTGCAGTATCGTGTGTCTTGCTGTATCTAGCAATCGCAAAGGGATTTGAGCCCCTACTGCTCATACCGATTGCATTCGGTATGCTGCTGACAAACCTGCCACTAGCAGGCCTAATGGCAAACCCGACATCTCATCTAGGTGCGATTCATGAATCAGCGCATGGATTCTCAAAGATTGTCGTAGACCCTGAAATAATGAAAAACATGCCAGACCTAGCCCTATCCATAAGCGAACCAGGCGGTCTGCTATACTACCTATACCAAGGTGATGCTCTGGGAATCTTCCCACCAATCATCTTCATGGGTGTTGGCGCGATGACAGACTTCGGTCCACTGATTGCCAATCCAAGATCTCTGCTGCTGGGTGCAGCGGCACAGTTCGGTATCTTTACAACATTTATCGGAGCGATTGCTTCAGGCCTATTCAACGCACAAGAAGCCGCTTCAATCGGTATCATTGGTGGCGCGGATGGTCCAACAGCAATCTTTTTAACATCAAAACTTGCGCCACATCTTCTAGGTCCAATCGCCGTTGCGGCGTATTCGTATATGGCACTGGTACCTGTTATTCAGCCCCCAATCATGAAGGCGCTGACAACAAAAGAAGAGCGTATGATTAAGATGGATCAGCTTCGTCCTGTATCCAAGCTAGAAAAAATGCTCTTCCCAATCATCGTAACAATCCTTGTTACACTGATTGTACCACCAGCAGGTACGCTGGTCGGTATGCTGATGCTGGGTAACCTATTCAAGGAATCAGGCATGGTAGCTCGTCTAGAAGACACAGCGAAGAACGCCTTGATCAACATCATCACAATCTTCCTGGGTCTATCTGTTGGAGCAACAGCAACAGCAGAGCAGTTCCTAAAGATTGAGACACTAGCAATCATTTCACTGGGTATTATTGCATTCGGTATCGGTACTGCCGCAGGCCTACTGCTTGCAAAGATACTGAACAAAATATCAGGTGGAAAGATCAATCCGCTTATCGGTTCAGCGGGTGTATCTGCAGTACCGATGGCAGCCCGTGTATCACAGGTTGTGGGTCAGAAAGAAAACCCATCAAACTTCCTGCTCATGCATGCTATGGGACCAAACGTAGCCGGCGTTATCGGCTCTGCGGTTTCTGCGGGTGTTCTACTTTCCCTATTTGGTTAGGAAAGTCAAGATCAGCCATTCTAATTTAGACATTAGGTTAATCTATTCATTTATAAAGGACAAGGCATTCGCCTTGTCCTTTTATTTACACTAAAGGCAAAGTAATGCAGAACCAATAATAGAAGAGGCAGTCCCATCATGTTCACATGAATGGGACTGCCTCTTCTATTTTTTATATGGCGCACCTAGCTACCGTGAGCAAGCCAAGATTCTATGACATTTTTTTATGAATTTTACTGAAGTAGATTAGACCGTACGAAAGCACAATTCATATCTCAAGCCATGTGCTATAATGAGTCTAGGTGAAAATAAACAGCATCAGAATAGATAAATGGATGTGATATATATGAAATCAAAAGTTATAGAAGCGCTTAAAGAACATACACACACCTTTCTCTCAGGAGAAGAGTTAAGTCAAAAACTTGGTGTTTCGCGAACGTCTGTCTGGAAGGTCATTAAACAGCTTAAAGAAGAAGGCTATCAGATCGAATCCGTATCAAGAAAAGGATACAGATTGGTTCAAGAGGCTGACAGCATAAATGCAGAGGCACTTCGCGTTGAACTCAAAAACTCTGAGCTCATCACCCGTATAGAGCATTTTGATTCAATTGATTCAACCAATACGCGGGCAAAAGCTTTAGCTGGTGACGGTGCTAAAGAAGGTACGCTTATTATTTCAGATGAACAAACGAAAGGGCGCGGTCGACTTGGAAGAGAATGGACCTCTCCAAAGGGAACAGGAATCTGGATGTCCCTTGTACTGAAACCTGATATAGAGCCTATACATGCTTCTAAAATGACTCAAATTGCAGCTGCTGCAATGAATACGGCTATTGAGACAGTAACCGGTTTGAGCCCGGGGATCAAATGGCCAAATGACATTATTTTGAGTAAACGTAAAACCTGCGGTATTCTAACAGAAATGAGTGCCGAGCTGAATAGTATTAATTATATTGTGGTAGGCATTGGCGTAAATGTAAATGTGGAGGCTTTTCCAGAAGAAATAAAGGATAAGGCAACCTCTCTTAGAATTGAAACAGGTCACATGATCAAGCGTAAAGAAATTGTAGTTTCTTTTATAAAGGCTTTCGAGACCCTATATTATGCTTATATAAAGGAAGAAAATTTTGAGAAGACACTTGAGTACTGCCGGAGTCACTCGGCAACGCTTGGCAGAAAAGTTCGTATTATCCATCGCGATAAAACACTTTTTGGAGAAGCAATGGACCTAAATGCTGATGGAGAACTGATGGTGAAGTTTGAAAATGGAGAAGTCAGACCCGTTTTTTATGGTGAGGTCTCTGTAAGGGGTTTAACCGATTATATATAGAAATAAATTCTATTGCAAAAGATGAATGTTCGTGATAGGATTTATTTTGCGTGAAGCACTTGTTTATACATGAAGACAACCCGACTGTTAGTCTTAAGGCAAAGAACAGCGGGGAAGGAGAAGGTGAAACCATGTTACTAGCATTTGACGTTGGAAACTCCAATATCGTGCTTGGGCTTTACAAATCTGGGAAACTCATTACGTACTGGAGAATGTCAACAGACAAAAGCAAGTCGGCAGATGAGCTCGGAATATTTGTAAACCAGCTATTTCAATACGAAGGCTTGAATCCAAAGGATGTTCAAGACATCATCATTTCGTCTGTAGTACCGACGATTATGTATTCTTTGCAGCATATGGCGATCAAGTACTTTAAACGGGAAGCTATCGTTGTAGGACCGGGCATTAAAACAGGCATGAATATTAAATATGATAATCCGCGTCAAGTAGGGGCGGATAGAATCGTTAATGCTGTATCAGCTGTAAAAAAATATGGTGGTCCGCTCATTGTCGTTGACTTTGGAACGGCAACAACATTTTGCGCAATATCAGAGAAAAGTGAATATCTGGGTGGGTCAATTACACCAGGTATCAAGATTTCCAGCGATGCACTCTTTCAAAGGGCTGCAAAGCTGACACGTGTCGAGTTATCCAAGCCGGATAATGTAATTTGCAAGAATACAACTCAGAGCATACAGTCAGGTGTAATCTATGGCTACGTAGGCTCCGTTGATTATATAGTGGAACGAATGAAAGAGGAACTGGGCAGCGAAAAAGATCCAAAAGTTGTTGCAACTGGAGGACTTGCAGGACTCATCTCAACAGAATCTAAGACAATCAGTATCGTCGATAAATTCCTGACTTTAGATGGTCTAAGCATAATTTATGAAATGAATAAGAAATCATAAGAGCCAGTCTATCTGGTTCTTTATTTTTTAGATAAAATGAAAGGGTGTACACAAGCTATGAAAATTGGTGATTTGGAGTTATCCAGTCCGGTTATTCTTGGTCCAATGGCTGGTGTGACAGACTTGCCGTTTAGAATTATATGCAAAGAATACGGTGTTGGCCTTCTTGTTACAGAAATGGTTAGTGCCAAAGCCCTCTATTATAAGGATAAAAAAACAGCCCGTATTATGAAAATTGAAGAGAAGGAGCGTCCAGTTGCACTTCAGATTTTCGGATCTGATCCGGAAATTATGGGCCAGGTCGTTACTCAAATAGACGATCACAATCATGATATTATTGATATCAACATGGGGTGTCCAGCACCTAAGATTGTAAATAATGGTGACGGATCAGCACTGATGAAGACCCCCGAACTGGCTGAAAAAATTATAAAAGCAGTAGTAGATGCGTCTTCTAAACCCGTGACAGTTAAAATTCGAAAAGGGTGGGACGCAGAATCTGTAAATGCTGTTGATATAGCATTTCGTGCAGAGGCGGCAGGTGCAGCGGCAATTGCAGTTCATGGTAGGACGCGTGATCAGTTTTATACCGGACAGGCGGATTGGTCTATTATTAAGTCGGTTAAAGATGCAGTTAGCGTGCCTGTCATTGGTAACGGAGATATATTCAGTATAGAAGATGCTGTTAATATGAAAGAACAAACAAATTGTGATGCGCTCATGATTGCAAGAGGTGCGCAGGGAAATCCTTGGTTGCTTAATCAGGTTTCACATTATCTTAAAACCGGTGAGAAGCTCCCAAAACCAACACCAGAAGAAAAAGTGAAAGAGGCCCTTAGGCATTTTGAGCTTCTTATCGCCTATAAAGGCGAGCATATTGGTGTGTTGGAAATGCGAAAGCATGCTGCTTGGTATCTAAAAGGCATACGCGGTGGTGGAGTGGTTCGTAATGAAATAAACAGAGCGACAGATCCAGACACGATAAGAAGGCTTCTTTTAAGTATACTAGGTTAAAAGATATATTTAAGTGGATACGTTTGACATGTAAGCCCCTTATTTAAAGTGGACTTCACTTTAAAAAGACGAAAAGATAAAAGCATGTTCTTTCTATAATGAAACTATAAGCATGAGAAGTGTGTTTCTAAGAATAACATAGGGCTAAAGCCTAACACGGAATATAGATAAGAGTCATTGATGTGCGAAGGATATTTAGAGCAAGAGATCAAAAACCATGATCTCTTGTTTTTTACATTATTTCAAAAGAAAAGCATGCCTGTAATCTTTCCATATTATAGAAGAAGAATGGTTAAATAGACTGAATATTACTTCTTTAACAAAATAGGTTGACGCATCCCTTATAGGATGCTATTATAGTCAAGTACCGCACGAACGCGGGACGCAAATAATTCAACACAAGCATTGAAAACACTAGCTTTCGACGGTTTTCTAAAGATTGAAAAAAAGCTTAAAAAAATGTTTAAAATAATGCTTGACAGAGAATAATAAATAATGTTATGATAAGTGAGTCGCCGATTGGTGGCGAAATACAAATTTAACATTAAATTGTTGGATTTCCGGTCTTTGAAAATTAAACAGTATAGAATTAACACGTTCAATTCTTTTACCGCATCAAGACAAGGTCTAGATGCACCAAAGATTCGTAACGGATGATAATGATTAATTAGTCAGATTCATCTGAGCGATCAAAAACATTTGAAACAATTTTTTTCAAAGAGTTTGATCCTGGCTCAGGATGAACGCTGGCGGCGTGCTTAACACATGCAAGTCGAGCGAGAAGATTTTGACAGAACCTTCGGGTGATGGATAAATTGGAAAGCGGCGGACGGGTGAGTAACGCGTGGGCAACCTGCCCCATACAGAGGGATAGCCACTGGAAACGGTGATTAATACCTCATAAGACCACAGAAGCACATGCTTCAGAGGTAAAAACTCCGGTGGTATGGGATGGGCCCGCGTCTGATTAGCTAGTTGGTAAGGTAACGGCTTACCAAGGCGACGATCAGTAGCCGACCTGAGAGGGTGATCGGCCACACTGGAACTGAGACACGGTCCAGACTCCTACGGGAGGCAGCAGTGGGGAATATTGCACAATGGGCGAAAGCCTGATGCAGCAACGCCGCGTGAACGATGAAGGCCTTCGGGTTGTAAAGTTCTTTTCTTGGAGAAGAATAAATGACGGTATCCAAGGAATAAGCCCCGGCTAACTACGTGCCAGCAGCCGCGGTAATACGTAGGGGGCAAGCGTTATCCGGAATCACTGGGCGTAAAGGGAGTGTAGGCGGTCAAGCAAGTCAGAAGTGAAAGGCATCGGCTCAACCGATGTAAGCTTTTGAAACTGTTTGACTTGAGTGCAGGAGAGGTAAGTGGAATTCCTAGTGTAGCGGTGAAATGCGTAGATATTAGGAGGAACACCAGTGGCGAAGGCGACTTACTGGACTGTAACTGACGCTGAGGCTCGAAAGCGTGGGGAGCGAACAGGATTAGATACCCTGGTAGTCCACGCCGTAAACGATGAATACTAGGTGTCTGGGGTCGAACCCAGGTGCCGCAGCTAACGCATTAAGTATTCCGCCTGGGGAGTACGCACGCAAGTGTGAAACTCAAAGGAATTGACGGGGACCCGCACAAGCAGCGGAGCATGTGGTTTAATTCGAAGCAACGCGAAGAACCTTACCAGGTCTTGACATACAGATGACCGGTCCTTAGCCGGACCTTTCCTTTTAGGACATCTGATACAGGTGGTGCATGGTTGTCGTCAGCTCGTGTCGTGAGATGTTGGGTTAAGTCCCGCAACGAGCGCAACCCTTATTGTTAGTTGCCATCAGGTAAAGCTGGGCACTCTAGCGAGACTGCCGTGGACAACACGGAGGAAGGTGGGGATGACGTCAAATCATCATGCCCCTTATGATCTGGGCTACACACGTGCTACAATGGTCGGTACAACAGGAAGCGAAAGGGTGACCTGGAGCAAATCCTCTAAAGCCGATCTCAGTTCGGATTGTAGGCTGCAACTCGCCTACATGAAGTTGGAGTTGCTAGTAATCGTGGATCAGAATGCCGCGGTGAATGCGTTCCCGGGTCTTGTACACACCGCCCGTCACACCATGGAAGCTGGGGGCGCCCGAAGCCTGTGATCCAACCCCTTGTGGGAGGAAGCAGTCGAAGGTGAAATCAGTGACTAGGGTGAAGTCGTAACAAGGTAGCCGTATCGGAAGGTGCGGCTGGATCACCTCCTTTCTAAGGAGAACGTACTCTATACTGTTTAATTTTGAGAGACCGCAAGTCTCTTAAAACGATAAAAATGAAAAGTGGGCGTATAGCTCAGTTGGTTAGAGCGCACGCCTGATAAGCGTGAGGTCGGTGGTTCGAATCCACCTATGCCCACCACTTAAACATTTTTATTTAATTGCACCTTGAAAACTGCATATGAATTAGAAGACGAAAACGTATCAAACCAAAATATTGAAACTAAGTTTTAAGAAAAGGGTTAGATACAGTTTCACTGAGGTAAACAAAACTCAAACTCGAATTATAAATACTCATTGATTAATAATCAAAGAACAGTTATTAGGAGCGTTCAAGATGCGAGTGGATCGAGGCGCACGGGTGAGTGAAGGAAGGCGCGTATAATATACGCAACTGACTAAGCGAAGCCGAGCAACGAAGAGCCGCGAAGCAGATTGTACGATAAAAATTGGTCAAGTTAATAAGAGCATAGGGTGGATGCCTTGGCACTAAGAGCCGAAGAAGGACGTGGTAAGCTGCGAAAAGTCTTGGGGAGCTGCAAGCGAGCGTTGATCCAGGATCTGATCCGAATGGGGAAACCCGTCTGTCGTAATAGGCAGTCACCGTGCACTGAATACATAGGTGTACGGAGGGAGACTCGGGGAACTGAAACATCTAAGTACCCGAAGGAGAAGAAAACAAAAGTGATTTCCTAAGTAGCGGCGAGCGAACGGGAAAGAGGCCAAACCAGAGACTACGGTTTCTGGGGTTGTGGACGCATCATAAGTGATGGCGGTATTCTAGTCGAAGAGGTTTGGAAAGACCCACCGAAGAAGGTGACAGTCCTGTAGACGAAAGAAGAAGGCCCACGATGCGCACCAGAGTACCACGGGGCACGTGAAACCTTGTGGGAAGCCGGGAGGACCATCTCCCAAGCCTAAATACTCCTTAGTGACCGATAGCGCATAGTACCGTGAGGGAAAGGTGAAAAGAACCCCTGTCGGGGAGTGAAATAGAACCTGAAACCCTATGTTTACAAGCAGTCGAAGAACTTTATATGTTCGACGGCGTACTTTTTGTAGAACGGGCCAACGAGTTACGTTATGCAGCAAGGTTAAGGCGTTCAGCGCTGGAGCCGCAGCGAAAGCGAGTCTGAAGAGGGCGTGTAGTTGTATGGCGTAGACCCGAAACCGGGTGACCTATCCATGAGCAGGGTGAAGCTGAAGTAAAATTCAGTGGAGGCCCGAACCCATATCTGTTGAAAAAGGTTGGGATGACTTGTGGATAGCGGAGAAATTCCAATCGAACCCGGAGATAGCTGGTTCTCCCCGAAATAGCTTTAGGGCTAGCCTTGATGTGAGTGATGCGGGGGTAGAGCACTGACTGTCCTAGGGGGCTTCACCGCCTACCGAAGACTATCAAACTCCGAATACCGTAATCATATAATCAGGAGTCAGACTATGTATGATAAGATTCATGGTCAAGAGGGAAACAGCCCAGACCGTCAGCTAAGGTCCCAAAGTCCAAGTTAAGTGGGAAAGGATGTGGGGTTGCTTAGACAACTAGGATGTTGGCTTAGAAGCAGCCATTCATTTAAAGAGTGCGTAATAGCTCACTAGTCGAGTGACCCTGCGCCGAAAATTACCGGGGCTCAAACTTGG
Organism: uncultured Acidaminobacter sp.; assembly: GCA_963676345.2. Lineage (GTDB taxonomy): Bacteria > Bacillota > Clostridia > Peptostreptococcales > Acidaminobacteraceae. The sequence goes on along the minus strand of CAXXTS010000004.1, from coordinate 114,204 downwards.
CACCGAAGCTACGGCAGTACGTAAGTACTGGGTAGGGGAGCATTGTGTACGGGCAGAAGCTATACCGTAAGGAGTGGTGGACTGTACACAAGAGAGAATGTTGGCATGAGTAGCGAGAGGCAGGTGAGAATCCTGCCCGCCGAAAACCTAAGGTTTCCTGGGGAAGGTTCGTCCGCCCAGGGTTAGTCAGGACCTAAGCCGAGGACGAAAGTCGTAGGCGATGGACAACTGGTAAAGATTCCAGTACCACCGAAAATCGTTTGAGAGATGGAGTGACAGGGAATGCAAAGCGATCGCACTGATGGATGTGCGTCCAAGCGTCAAGTGAGAACGGCAAGGAAAATCCGGCTGTTTAATTGCGAGGCGTGACGGGGAGTGAAAAATAAGTAGCGAAGTCGCCGGAGAGTCCTTCAAGAAAAGCTTCTATCGAGATTGTAGGTGCCTGTACCGTAAACCGACACAGGTAGGTGAGTAGAGAATACTAAGGCGAGCGAGATAACCATTGTTAAGGAACTCGGCAAAATGACCCCGTAACTTCGGGAGAAGGGGTGCCGCATTAGGGTGTTAAAGCCCGAAGCGGCCGCAGAGAACAGGCCCAAGCAACTGTTTACCAAAAACACAGGTCTCTGCTAAGTCGAAAGACGATGTATAGGGGCTGACGCCTGCCCGGTGCTGGAAGGTTATGAGGAGAGGTTAGCGTAAGCGAAGCTTTGAATCGAAGCCCCAGTAAACGGCGGCCGTAACTATAACGGTCCTAAGGTAGCGAAATTCCTTGTCGGGTAAGTTCCGACCCGCACGAAAGGCGTAATGATTTGGGCACTGTCTCAACAATGGACTCGGTGAAATTGTAGTACCGGTAAAGATGCCGGTTACCCGCAGCAGGACGGAAAGACCCCGTGGAGCTTTACTGTAGCTTGGCACTGGACTTTGGTATAGCATGTACAGGATAGGTGGGAGGCTAAGAAACGTGTACGCCAGTATGCGTGGAGCCAATGTTGGGATACCACTCTTGCTATATCAGTGTCCTAACCGTGCGCTGTTATCCAGCGTCGGGACAATGTCAGGTGGGCAGTTTGACTGGGGCGGTCGCCTCCTAAAGAGTAACGGAGGCGCTCAAAGGTTCCCTCAGTGCGGTTGGAAATCGCGCGAAGAGTGCAAAGGCAGAAGGGAGCTTGACTGCGAGACATACAGGTCGAGCAGGGACGAAAGTCGGACTTAGTGATCCGGCGGTACCGAATGGAAGGGCCGTCGCTCAACGGATAAAAGCTACCCCGGGGATAACAGGCTTATCTCCCCCAAGAGTCCACATCGACGGGGAGGTTTGGCACCTCGATGTCGGCTCGTCTCATCCTGGGGCTGTAGTCGGTCCCAAGGGTTGGGCTGTTCGCCCATTAAAGAGGCACGCGAGCTGGGTTCAGAACGTCGTGAGACAGTTCGGTCCCTATCCGCTGTGGGCGCAGGAAATTTGAAGAGGAGCTGTCCTTAGTACGAGAGGACCGGGATGGACAAACCTCTGGTGTATCTGTTGTTCCGCCAGGAGCACTGCAGAGTAGCTACGTTTGGACGGGATAAGCGCTGAAGGCATCTAAGCGCGAAGCCCCCCTCAAGATAAGATTTCCCATCCTTTATGGAGTAAGACCCCTGATAGACTAACAGGTTGATAGGTCCAAGGTGTAAGTGCAGCAATGTACTCAGCTGATGGATACTAATAGGTCGAGGACTTGACCAATAAGAATTTGGGTCAAAACCAAAGTGAAACAAATGTCTTTTAAGATCATGTGCAGTTTTGAAGGAGCAATCCTTTAAAATGAAATCCGGTGATGATGGCGAAAAGGTCACACCTGTTCCCATTCCGAACACAGCAGTTAAGCTTTTCAGCGCCGATGGTACTTGGGGGGCAGCCCCCTGGGAGAGTAGGTCGTCGCCGGTTTCATTTAACATTTATCGCGAAAGCGAGAATATTTATTCTGCTTCGCGGCAGAATTTTTATTTTGAATAAAAAACACACATGCGGGTGTGGCGGAATTGGCAGACGCGCTAGATTTAGGTTCTAGTGTCAATAGACGTGGGGGTTCAAGTCCCTCCACCCGCACCAAACGAAAAGTCTAGATCATATCTAGACTTTTTATTTTGCGTAAAAGCAAAGAAATGCACGTGTAAATAGGAAACGGTTCAGTTGTGCTTGCACAAAACTGAGCCGTTTCCTATTTACACGTATATGGCGCGCTTAGCGACATGGGCAACCAAAGGTTGCACCGTGCATTTCTATGATAAGTAAGGAAATATATTTTATTAGTTTAGAAAACGGGCAACCAAAGGTTGCACCGTGCATTTCTATGATAAGTAAGGAAATATATTTTATTAGTTTAGAAAATGGGCAACCAGAGGTTGCACCGAGCATCTCTTATAGTAAACTGTTTATCAACTGAAAAAATGGTTTTGTGTCGGTTTAAAAAGTGAGCAACTGAGGCGCAGTACCTGTAAATGCGTTTGCAGAACACACTACAGAGATTCATATTTTAGGAATTCACTAGAAGAGCATAAATTTTCTGGTAAAATAGATGTATCAGGTCTTCAATAGGTCATGAGGAGGTATCATTATGAAGACACTTTATAATCAGGGATATGATTTCGACAAGTTTATGCACCTAAACGATGGGGAGTATGTGGATAAAGTAGAAGCATTTTTACAGTTATCCTCAGATGCTTTAACAGATGAGTTGAAAAGTGCATTAAATAAAATCAAAAAAGCCCAAGTTTTGGTTTTTGGAGAAGTATGGTGTCCGGATTGTGTTATCAATATTGCAGCGCTTGAAATACTAGCGCAAACCAATTCAAATATTGAATATAAAATTCTACCTCGAGAAGGTAATGAAGAAATTTTGGGAACATTAACGCCTGATGGATCAGCAAGGATTCCAACATTTATATCTGTGGATGATGACTACCAAGCCAAAGGTTTTTTTCTTGAAAAGCCAAAAGCAGTGAAAGCTGTAGAGTCTGGTGACGATCAAGTCAAGCGAATTGTTGTAAAAAGAGACTATCGTAATGGGAAGTATTTACTGGATACACTAGAAGAACTTATAGAAATCTTATAAAAAGTATACAGAATTAAGGGTAATATCAAAACTGCCAATTCCCTTCTGAGCGGATTAGAGGGATATTTTTGGCAGTTTTTCATTTTGAGTTTATGGAGAAAGAACAAAAATTGAAATGAATCCAATGATTTTGTTAAAGATTAGGTCAGGTAAGGACAATTTTCACATTGAGATTAAGTGAGTTTAATGCTACAATATATTGTGTTCAGATTGAAAATAATCCGGCTAATAACACTATATATTGTGTATTGTGTGAATAACATGTGGATAACGTGTGGATAACGATTTAATAAATTTAAGCATAGAAAAGGTGGAGTGCAAATGGTACAAGTCATCAAGAGAGATGGTCGTCTAACGGATTTCAACAAAGAGAAAATACAACGGGCCATTGAAATGGCAATGCGTGAAACTGAGACAGGGATAGATCCTGAGCTCAGCTTACTTATTTCAGATGAAATTCATAAGATGGTAGATGAAAAGGATACTGTTGAGGTTGAGGAACTACAGGACATGGTAGAGTTCTCCTTAATGGCAAGCCCGAGAAAAGACGTTGCAAAGCGTTATATTATTTACAGAAATGAACAAGATAAGACACGTACAAAGCGTAAAGATAAAGATAGAATTCTTACAGATGATTTTATCAGCAAATACAAGCACGCCGACTCACCGATGACTCAGCTAGGAAGTTTTGTATATTACAGAACATATTCAAGATATCTGCCTGAAGAAAAGCGTCGTGAATTTTGGTGGGAAACAGTACGCAGAGCTGTTGAATATAACTGTAGCCTTGCACCTACATCAAGACAGGAAGCAGAAGAACTGTACGACAACATTTTCAACCTGAGACAGTTCCTTTCTGGACGTACATTCTGGGTTGGACAAACACCAGTATCTGGTCATTATCCAATGTCTAATTATAACTGTTCATTCCAGATTATAGACAGCTTTGATTCCTTCAGAGACATCTTCTATCTCTTAATGGTAGGTTCAGGTGTTGGTGTACGTATTTTGAATGATGATGTTGAACAGATGCCGAAGGTAAGAGTCGATTATGAATTGATACATAAGGACTATACGGCTATCCCTCGTTCAGAGAGAGAAGATAGTACAAGTCTTGAGTTCTTCTACAACAATACAGTAAAAATTACGGTTGGCGATAGTAAAGAGGGCTGGGTTCAGTCATTAGATTACTTCTTCAAACTGCTATATAGCAATGAGTACAGAAATATCAAGACAGTTATCGTAGATTACGATCACGTTCGTCCTAAGGGTGAGAAGCTTAAAACATTTGGTGGTACAGCTTCTGGACATGCTAGTCTTAAGAATATGTTTGAAAAAATCAGCCGCGTTGTTAAGAAAGCTGGTATGCGTGATGGTGCACAAGATGAGAAGAAACGTATTAAGCTTAAGCCAATTGATGCTCTTGATGTTGCAAACATCATTGGCGAAAATGTTGTAGTTGGTGGTGTACGACGTACAGCAGAAATCGTACTAGTCGATCAGGATGACAACGAAGCAATTGATGCTAAAACACATCTTTATAAGCAAGTTGACGGCAAGTGGGAAGTAAATAGAGAACTGCTTCATCGTCAAATGTCTAATAACTCGATTTACTATAAGAGAAAGCCAACGCGTGAGCGCCTTCACTGGCAGCTTGAGCGCATGCGTTACTCAGGTGAACCAGGCTGGGTAAATGCAGAAGCCGGCGAAAAGCGTCGCCCGAACTTCAATGGTGTAAATCCATGTGGCGAAATATTACTAGATTCTAAAGGTCTTTGTAACCTGACAACTGTTAATGTTTTTGCCTTTGTGAATCCAGATGGAACACTAGATCAAGAAGGTCTATTTAAGGCGCAGCGCCTCTCAGCACGTGCGGGTTATAGAATGACATGTGTTGAACTCGAACTGAATAATTGGGACAAAGTCCAGCAGCGAGATAAGCTGATTGGTTGTTCTATGACAGGTTGGCAAGATCTTGTAAATGCAACAAAACTGACACGTGATGAGCAAGCCAGTCTTCTGAGAAAACTGCGCGCTGTAGCAAACAATGAAGCAAAAGCATTTGCAAATGAGCTTGGTACGACAGAACCCCTTCTTGTTACGACTGTTAAACCAGAAGGAACGCTCTCGCAGCTGCCGACTGTATCGAGTGGTGTTCATTATTCACACTCTCCATACTACATTCGTCGTGTTCGAATTTCAGCAGATGATCCATTGGTTAAGGTGTGTGAAGAACTGGGTTATCCTGTATTCCCTGAAGTCGGTCAGGACTGGGAGACTTGTTCAACAAAAGTGGTTGAGTTTCCTGTTAAGGCACCAGAGGGGACAACGAAATATGATGTTTCTGCTCTTGAACAGCTTGAAAATTACAAAATGTTCATGGAAAACTATGTGGATCACAACTGCTCGATTACGGTACATGTTCGTGAGCATGAGTGGGAAGCGGTTGAAGAATGGGTATGGAATAACTGGGATGATACAGTAGCATTATCTTTCCTATCACTAGATGATAACTTCTATGAGCTTCTACCTTATGAGGCTATTGATGAAGAAGAATATATTAATCGAAAAGAAAAAATGCATGCCTTCAGACCTTCGTTGATCGCGAAGTTCGAAAAGGAAGAAACTGAGTTTGATATAGGAACAGACGGTTGTGAGTCAGGCGCGTGTCCTGTTCGATAGCGGTCAGACAGGCCTTATACAGTTTGATATGATGCCAATCACAATATAATAATAAAAACGGGAATACACAGAAATCTTTATGATTTCTGTGTATTTTATTTTGGAAAAGAGGAAGAGGGGATGTCAAAAGTGAGAAGGCGCCACTTCTATATTCAGTAGACCTTGTATACAGGCAAGTGTAAAAAAACCTTCTGTTTAAGGGCATATGTTGACAACGATTCAAAATTCATATAAGCTGTCAACGATGCTGATGATAATTATTCTCAATAAACAGGAGGTAACGGTGATTACTCTATCAATGCATGAAAAAAAGCTCATTGAGGAGATGTACATAGCCCTTCAGCTCGTACTTGTACTGGTGCTGTTAAATGTGGCATTTCCCATGTTCAGTATGAGTGGACCGACAATGATGAGCTTGCTTGCAATACTATATACTATTTTTGTGGCGATAAAAATAAGTGGATATATCAACCGCAGTATTTTTAGAAATGAAGCACTTCCAATTTGTCCAAGTAGACTGGCAACAGCTCTCGACGGCCTTTTTTTATCATGGTTTGTATACATTCAGTGGCTAAATGGACATGATTTATTTTCTATGTTCTATCTTTATGTCCTTATTCAGGGGATAAGGTATCAAGGAAAGAAACCGTGGGTTTTTGCCCTATACCCGGCTATGTATTATGGTATTTTATACCTCTTTTTAGAGCAGAGGGCTGGATGGACTACTCTTGAGATTGTATTTGAAATTAGCATGTTGTTTATTATTACATGGTTTATTGAAATCCTATTTAGACAGATAAAAGAAATACATCTCGAGCGTCAGTATTACTATGAGTCTCTTTAGGAAAAGAATATAGAGTTGGAACGTATGGCGACTACAGATTATCTGACAGACTTAAGCAATCATCAATCCTTCTATACGTATTTCGACAATTTGAAATACCATGCTATAAAAAATAACTTTCCAATCAGTTTGACCCTTATAGACATCGATAATTTCAAAGGCATCAATGATACCTATGGCCACCTGACAGGGGATCAAATTTTAAAAGAACTGGCAAGTATTATTCAAAAGTCTATTCGGAAAAAGGATTTTGCTGCGCGCTATGGTGGAGAAGAGTTTGCCCTGATTTTTGCCCATACCACACTTAAAGATGCAGTTGTCATTTCCGAAAAATTACGTAAAGCTATTGAAGCCCATACTTTTAAAATAGGAAAAGAAGCCATACATGTAACCGTGAGTATGGGAACCAATACTTTTAGTCCCCATATTACATATGCAAGCCTATACGACTTTATCAACGATGTGGATAAACTGCTCTATAAGGCCAAACATAATGGGAAAAATCAAGTTCAGTACTGGGAAAGGCCTGTCTAATTATTAAGACTTATTCATACATCCAAAATTAAAAAATGATACAATAGGCTTAGAAATTCTTTGGGAGGCGAAGTAATGAATACAAAACAAATGCTGGAAATAGCCCTTGAACTCGCAGGTTTGGATGAAACGCCAGTGGACTCTGGGATTCATGTTGAGGGAAAGAATATTAAAAAAGTGTTGATCGGTGTAGATATGGATACAGCGGAGCTGATGCTGGGTGATAAACTCGGTGTAGACTGTGTTGTGAGTCACCATCCGATGGCAGGAACACAAATTGTTGATTTTGCTAAAGTTATGGATATTCAAATTGATAAAATGATCGAATTTGGTGTTCCTATAAACCGTGCTCAAAAAGCACTAAGAAAAAAAACGCGTACAGTAGATCTGAACTCACATGTCCGTAATTTTGATAGACCGTCATCTGCAGCGCGATTGCTGGACATGCCGTATATGAATATTCATTTGCCGGCTGATATCATCGGTGAACGCATCATGCAGGCCTATCTGGATGATGCAGTTAAAGAGAACGCAAAGGCAACACTCCAGGATGTCATGGAAGCACTCAATGCATTTGATGTCTATAAGGATACACTGGCTAAACCAGTGATTCGTGTAGGTGGACCAAGTGATTTTGCAGGCAAGATAGCTGTACTGTTTGCTGGTGGGACCAACGGTGGCGCCGATGTGTACAAGTCTTATTTTGATGCAGGAGTGGGGACCATTGTTGCCATGCATGTGCCAGAAGATGTGAAAAAGGCAGTTGAAGAGCAGAATATTGGAAATGTCATTGTGGCAGGACATATGGCTAGCGATTCAATCGGTCTGAACAAGATCGTGGAGGCTTGGGAGAAATCCGGTCTTGAAGTCATTAAAATGTCTGGTCTGGTTTAATTTTAAAATTGAGTATGAATACTTTGAAGACTGCATTGCGTGAGCAATGCAGTCTTCTTGCTTTTAAGCCACTCGTGGGAGCCAGTTTTAAAAAATGCGCTTTAGAGCCAGTCTAGGAAATGAATAATAGGTCTAGAATGGCTCACTACAGAATAATTCTCTTAGAGGCACCACGGAACGAGACCGTGTTAGTATTATTCTGGAAATCATGTATGGCAATGTGAAAAATTGGGTATAAGGTATTTTGTCGGACGTTTGCAATAAAAGTTTGATAGTATAGAATATTTAGAAAATTATAAAAAAAGGAAAGGGTTTTCCGGAAAGGATGTAGAATTAAATACCTTACACCAATCAATGGAACACATATCTAAGGAGGAAAGCGACATGAGGGATTATAAAGTTGACAAAATTCGAAACGTTGCGTTGTTAGGACACGGCGGAAGTGGAAAGACGACTCTGACAGAAGCTGTTCTCTATACACTAGGCAAAACGAAAAAGATGGGTAAAGTCGATGATGGCAATACTGTTTCGGATTTTGACAAGGCTGAGATTGAACGTGGATTTTCAATAGGCGCATCTGTTATTCCAGTTGAGTGGAATAATTCTAAATATAATATCCTAGATACTCCAGGTTATTTTGATTTTGTTGGGGATGTATTCAGTTCACTGCGTGTATCCGGTGGCGCAGTAATTATGGTCGATGCAACTTCGGGCATCGAGGTTGGTACAGAGAAGGCATGGACGTTTACAGAAAAACGCAACATGCCCAAAGTCATCTTTGTAAATAAGATGGATAAAGAAAATGTAAATTACGTGAAAATTATTCGCGAGTTAAAAGATACATTTGGCAAAAAAATTGCTCCATTCTGCATTCCAATGGGTGAAGGAGAAGACTTTAAGGGTTTCATCAATGTCGTTGATATGATCGGCAGAGAGTTCGATGGTAAATCGTGTGTCGATGTACCCGTACCAGATGAGTATGAAAGTCGTATTAATCCCGTTCGCGATATTTTGATTGAAGCAGTTGCTGAGACGGATGATGAAATGATGGAAAAATACTTTGAAGGGGAAGAATTCACAGTAGACGAAATACATGAAGGGCTTAGAAAGGGCGTTATTGCTGGGGAAATCGTCCCTGTACTTCTAGGTTCAGCTGAAAAGCAAATTGGTATACATACACTTCTGAACATGGTTTATGACTATATGCCAACACCACTTGATATGCACAAAGAAGGCTACGAAGGCACAAACCCTGAGACTGAACAATCAGAAATAAGAATGGTCGATGAAAATGATCCATTCTCAGCATTTGTCTTCAAAACCATCGCCGATCCATTTATCGGTAAGATTTCACTCTTTAAAGTCTACTCAGGCTCTTTGACAAAGGACACAGATATTGTGAATGCCAATAAGGGTGAACCTGAAAAAATGAATAGCATTTTCCAGCTTTGCGGTAAAGAGCAGCTTGAATGCAAAAAAATCACAGCTGGAGATATAGCCGCCATTGCCAAGCTTTCTGTAACCGAAACAGGGGATACACTTTGCGAAAAAGGCCATCCAATTGTATATCCAGGCATTAACCTGCCAAAACCGTGTCTGTTTATGGCAATTGAGCCAAAGTCAAAGGGCGATGAAGATAAAATAGGAACATCACTTCATAGGTTAGCAGAGGAAGATCCGTCATTCATTGTTGAACGGACAAAGGAGACCCACCAGATGCTGATTGGTGGTCAGGGTAACATGCAGGTTCAGGTTATCGTTAATAAGCTTAAAAATAACTTTGGCGTTAGCGTAGACCTTGCCGATCCAAAAGTAGCGTATAGAGAAACCATAAAAGGCACTGCAACCGTACAAGGTAAACATAAGAAACAGTCTGGTGGTTCAGGTCAGTATGGCGATGTGCATATCAAATTTGAACCTTCAACTGAAGAGTTCGTATTTGAAGAAAAGATATTTGGCGGTTCAGTACCTAGACAATATATACCAGCAGTTGAAAAAGGCTTGAAGGATTCCCTCGAAAAAGGTATTCTAGCAGGATTCCCAGTGGTTAATGTCAAAGCGACACTGCTTGACGGTTCCTACCATGCCGTTGACTCCAGCGAAATGGCCTTTAAAACTGCAGCACATATTGCATTTAGAAAAGGTATGGAACAGGCACAGCCAGTACTTCTTGAGCCGATTATGAACGTAGAAATTTACATCCCGGATGAGTACATGGGCGATATCATGGGCGATATGAACAAGCGACGCGGGAGAATCCTTGGTATGGAGCCGCATGAAAAAGGTTTCCAGAAGGTTATCGCTGAAGCGCCGCAGTGTGAAATGTTTAAATATGCAACTGAACTGCGTTCTATGACTCAGGCGAGAGGATTCTTCAACATGCAGTTTGAGCGCTACGATGAAGTGCCAATGCAAATTGCAGTTAAAGTCATTGAAAGCTCCAAGGATGAGTAATGTGGGCATAAATGATTTAACATAAAACAGGCATTAAAGGAATCAGAAGCACTTTTAATCAACGGAATGCTATTTTAAAGTCCAGTAGTTGCAGTGTATTACAATACCTGCATCTACTGGACTTTTTTTATAAGCTACACTTAGGAAGTTTGTGCCTTGTCTATAATGAGATTATGAGACTTTTCACCAAAAAAAGGTATAATAGATATAGACAAACTCTTGTTCCCCTTTTTCGTGAGGAACATGTACAGAGCGGGGGGAAAGTATGAAGTGTCAACACTGTAAAATCAATACAGCGAGCATTGAACTCAGTCAAGTCCTAGATGGCGAAAAGCAAATCGTACATTTGTGTGAAAGCTGTGCCCAGGAGCTCAAGCCTTCATCGCCCTTTATGACAAGTGGATTTATGTCGGGGCTTCTAGACACAATACACAGCTCAGGTCTGCAGGTTAATTATATAAAAACAACAGCCTGTTCAAAATGCGGTATGACATATGGTGCTTATAGAGAGCAAGGACACCTTGGTTGTGAAGCGTGTTACAAAGCCTTTTCAGAAAAGCTTAATCCACTCATTCGCAGAATTCATGGCAGTGAGCGCCATACAGGTAAGATGCCTATACGTTATACTGGCGTCATTCAAATACAGCGAGAAATCATTAAGCTTAAGGCACAGCTTGACCAGGCAGTTCGCAGAGAAGCATTTGAAGAAGCCGCAATGCTTAGAGATCGAATCAGTGTACTGGAAAACACTCTGGATGATTAATGGAGGACACTATGCACCAAGAAATTGAAAGCTGCATTCTAGAGTCTAGAATACAATTATTGCGCAATTTAAAAGCCTATCCATTTCCAGTATCGATGAATGAAACGAGTCGTAAACAGATGCACATGGAACTTGAAGCGGTTTTTGATTCTCAGAAAATCAAAAATGCCTATCATTTTTTATGGCGCGGCAGTCAGTCCATAGGCTATGCGGAACAACAGATACTGAACTGGCAGTATGGATTTGATCACAAAAAATACGAAGCAAGAGGCTACCAAATTGTTGAAGATCTCAGTCAGAATATGCGGATACTTATTGGGGCAGAAGACCACTTGAATATTCAAATGAGTGCTCAGGGGCTCAAATTGGACGAGTTGCTGGTTCAAATTGGTGCATTTGATGATATGGTAGACAGCCTTACAGAATATGCATTTGACATGGAGCTTGGTTATTTGACCAGTCAAGTAACCAATGTAGGAACAGGCATTCACGGAAGCGTGACCATACACCTTCCCGCACTCGCGCAGTATGAAGAAGTGGAGACCCTGCGTCAGGCAGTAGCCAAGCTCGGTTTAGGTATTTCGAAAATGAATGCACTCAACGGTGCTGATATTTATAAAATAAACAACCATATTACCCTAGGACGCTCAGAAATTGAAATTATGGATACGCTCAGTGAAGTGACGCGACAAATTGCACGACGTGAAAGTGAAGCACTTGAAAAACGTCTGCTAGAACATCGTATTGAGGTAGAAGATCAAATTTTCCGTGCTCTGGGTACGCTTAGAAACGCACGAATTCTTTATTATGAGGAAGCTTTACAGCATCTTTCAAGTGTTCGAATGGGCGTGCGTGCAGGTCTTATTTCAAGTTATGACATAAGGCAAATAGACGCACTGCTTTTTAAAGTTAACGCTGCGGAAATACAGCTTGGAAGCCATAAAATAATGAGCGCTCAGGCCCTGAATGAGCAGCGGGGGCGTCTTTGCAGAGCTTTTTTTAAGTAAGGAGGAGTAGGATGCCAGTATTCAAAAAATTATCAAGAGCTTCTAGAAAGGCTGTGAACACAGCTTTTGACGAAGCGCGACACTTAGGTCATAATTTTGTTGGGCTTGAACATATATTATTAGGACTTGTACGCTCTACAGAGAATAAAGTATCCGCACTCCTTTTAGAACAGGGCATTCGTGTGGAAGATATTCGCCTTCAAGTGATTAAGCTCACAGGACAGAGTGTTTTTCAGGCCAATGTAGATGGCTATACGCCTAGGGCCAGAACCTGTCTTGAGCAAAGTGGTTTAATTGCACAAATGCTCGGCTGTGGCACAATAGAGCCAGAACATATCATGTTAGCAATACTTGAAAATGAAGATTCTGTAGCCTATCAGGCGATCAATAATCTGATGATAGATTTAATAATACTTAAGAACACATTGAAACGGGTTGCCTTTGAAGCAGGCGAACTGGAAAAACTACCCGGGAAAAAGACCGAAGAAGATAACAGGAGCGAAGCACGAAGCAGTGCAGTGTGGAAGACCAAGAAACAAAGTACAGAACCCCATAAGGAAGATGAAAAGCTCCTGGAGCGTTTTGGTGTGAACTTGACCTCGCTGGCTTTTGACAAGCGCTTAGATCCAGTGGTTGGGCGTACCCCTGAAATAAAACGTATGATTCAAGTGCTTTGTAGAAAAACAAAGAACAGTCCTTGTCTTGTAGGAGATCCTGGCGTTGGTAAAACAGCCGTTGTAGAAGGCCTTGCTCACATGATTGCAGAAGGTATAGTTCCTGAACGATTGCTGGGAAAAAAAATTATCTCTCTTAACATGGGCATGCTACTAGCGGGAACAAAGTACCGCGGTGAGTTTGAACAGCGCTTGACAGGCATTTTAAAAGAGATTCAGGAAGACCAGGATGTTCTACTTTTTATTGATGAACTGCATACCATTATTGGTGCAGGGGGTGCAGAAGGCGCTATCGACGCTTCGAGTATTTTAAAACCGAGCCTGGCACGGGGAGAAATTCAGGTGATTGGTGCGACGACATCGGGCGAATATCAAAAATATATTGAAAAGGATCCGGCCCTTGAACGGCGCTTCCAGCCAATTCGAGTCAATGAACCCACTACTGAAATTGCTGTAGAAATACTCAAGGGACTTAAGGAGTCATATGAGAGCCATCATAATGTGTATATTAAAGAAGACGCTATACGTGCTGCCGTAGAGCTATCAGACCGTTATATAGCAGATCGTTTTCTGCCAGACAAAGCGGTGGATATTATAGACGAAGCCTGTTCCATGGTGCGTATTGATGCGGCGGAAGACCCTGCCCATATCGAAGCTCTTAACCAGCGCCTTGAACAGGTACAAGATGAAAAAGTAGGTGCCATACATGATCTGGCATTCGAAGAGGCTGCAAAACTTCGAGATGAAGAACGTGAAATTATAGAACGCATCGAAATCGAAAGAGCACTTTATAGAGAAACCCTTGAAGTCAACTTGATTGTAGACAGATTACATGTAGAAAATGTGGTTTCTGAATGGACCGGTATTCCAGTTGCAAGAATTGCAAAAACGGAAAAAGAGCGTCTGCTTCAGCTAGAGACATTTTTGCATAAACGGGTGGTCGGTCAAATAGAAGCCGTTGAAATTATATCAAAGGCAATTCGCCGCGCGCGTGTTGGTCTTTCGAACCCTCAGCGCCCCATTGGATCATTTGTATTTCTTGGACCAACCGGGGTGGGTAAGACAGAACTCTCAAAAGCCCTGGCTCAAGCCCTCTTTAGTGAGGCGGATTCGCTCATACGTGTTGATATGTCAGAATATATGGAAAAGCACCATGTTTCTAAGCTGATGGGTTCACCGCCAGGTTATGTTGGACACGAAGAAGGTGGGCAGTTAACGGAGAAAGTACGCCGCCGACCCTATTCAGTCATTCTATTTGATGAAATTGAAAAGGCACATCCAGATGTATTTGGAATTCTGCTTCAAATTCTGGATGACGGTGTACTTACAGACGCAAAGGGCAGACGGGTCAATTTTAAGAATACCGTAATCATAATGACATCCAATGTTGGGGTGGATAAGATAAAAAAACAGGCTTCTGTTGGTTTTATGACCGGCGATGGAAGTATTGACTATATGGCTTATGAAACCATGAAGGAGACCTTGTTAGAAGAGATGAAGGTCAGATTTAGACCGGAGTTCATCAACCGTATAGATGATATTATTGTCTTCCATAGGCTTAGGGAAGATGACCTTCTCCAAATTCTTGAAATACTGCTGGTTGATTTTCGAAGTCGCTTAAATCAGCTAGGTATTGAAATGGAGATTGACCAGCTGCTGAAACTGCAAATCTGTAAGCAGGGATATAGCGAAATATACGGGGCAAGACCTCTAAAACGCATGGTCACAAAGTATATTGAAGATACCGTATCAGAGGAAATACTGCATGGGCGTGTCCAGAGAGGGGACCGAATATGCCTAGGCTATGAAATGGATAAAGTAAAAGTAGAGATAATTGAAGCGGCACTCAGCCGCGTCTAAGTGAAAATAGAGGTGTGCGTTTTGGCAAAGAGTAAAACGAAATTTGTGTGTCAGTCGTGTGGATATATGTCACTGAAGTGGCTTGGGAAATGTCCGGGTTGTGGTGAGTGGGACTCCTTTGTGGAAGAACTTGAGGTGTCCAAAACAGCAAAAAAGAATGAAACAAAAACCATCAGTACGGCGTCAAAACCACAAAGACTCAGTGAAATTAAATTTGAGAACGAAGATCGGACAAAAACCAATATTGTCGAACTTGATCGTGTGTTAGGCGGGGGCATAGTCAATGGATCGCTGGTTCTTGTAGGTGGAGACCCAGGCATTGGAAAGTCTACCTTGCTCCTTCAGGTCGCTGACTTAATTGCACGTCAAGATAAAACGGTGCTATATGTGTCTGGTGAGGAATCGATCAAACAGACCAAGCTACGAGCGGACAGGCTTAAAGCGGGAAGTGATAATTTACTCATTGTTGCGGAAAACAACCTGGATAGAATACTGGCACATATTGATAAAGAAAAGCCGGATTTATTGATTACCGATTCCATTCAGACGGTATACCACCCGGAGGTTTCTTCAGCGCCAGGCAGTGTTTCGCAGGTACGCGAAGCAACCGCGGTACTAATGCGGGTGGCAAAGGGAATGGGTATTGCAACTTTTATCGTGGGGCATGTAACCAAGAGTGGGTCCATTGCAGGGCCTAAAGTGCTCGAGCACATGGTGGATACGGTGCTGTATTTTGAAGGTGAAAAGCACAACGTATATAGAATTCTTAGAGCGGTCAAAAACCGTTTTGGATCAACCAATGAAATTGGCATTTTTGAAATGAGCAACCGTGGCCTAATCGAGGTTCAAAATCCATCTAACCTGTTTCTATCAAACCGCCCTAAAGAGGCACCAGGCTCAGTCGTTATTGCCGCAATGGAGGGCAGTCGTCCGGTACTCATAGAACTTCAGGCACTGGTATCGCAGTCGAGTTTTGGAAATCCCAGAAGGATGGCAAATGGTGTTGACTACAATCGAGTTATAATGCTGATGGCAGTTCTTGAAAAGCGTGTTGGCATGATGATTAGCGATCAGGATGGGTATGTAAATGTTGTAGGGGGCATGTCACTAGACGAACCTGCAGCAGACCTTGCAATTATCACTGCAATTGCTTCGAGTTTTAGAAACAAGTCGGTAGATCCAAACACCATGATTTTTGGTGAAGTTGGCTTAACCGGGGAGGTGCGCAGCGTGTCGCATGCTCAAAACAGATTGATGGAATCCAGTAAAATGGGCTTTACAAAATGCGTACTGCCAAAGGGGAATATAGATGGTCTTGAGGTTCCAAAAGACATTCAAGTGCATGGCATTGAAACAGTTGAGGAAGCTTTTGCTATACTGTTCGGGAGGTAAAAGGAATGACATTAAAGCGTGCAGTAGACAAGAATTTAATGGAAACACTTAAAATGCTTGCGCCGGGTACTGTACACAGAGAAGGCCTTGATAATATTTTGAATGCAAGAACGGGTGCGCTCATTGTATTTGGAGATGATAGTGAATCTTTAAGCATTACCGATGGCGGCTTTAATATCGATAAGGATTTTTCACCTACCCACTTGTATGAGCTTGCAAAAATGGATGGAGCGGTGGTCTTGTCCTCGGATGGCAAACGTATTTTAAAAGCCAATACACAGCTCAATCCAGATCCCAGTATTGAGACAAAGGAAACCGGAACCCGCCATAGAACGGCTGAACGTGTTGCAAAACAAACGGGACGGCTTGTCGTGTCCATTTCTCAGCGGCGTAGCGTCATTACCATTTATAAGGGCGAAGTCAAATACGTTTTTAGAGACATCAATGTTTTGCTTGCAAAAGCCAATCAGGCCATTCAAACACTTGAAAAATATAGAAAGTCATTTGATGATGCAGTGAAAATTCTCACAACACTTGAAATCGATGATCTGGTGACATTAAATGATGTATGCTTGTGTATGATGCGGGCCGAAATTCTCCTTCGTGTTTCCTATGAGATTGAGCGCTATATAACAGAGCTTGGCCGTGAAGGCCGCCTTGTCGCCATGCAGCTTGAAGAGTTATCACGGCCGGTAGAAGGGGAACTGAAGAACATCATTGAAGATTACAAGCAGGAGGAAATGGAAGCGGATGATATTTACAGAAGTCTCTGGAGCTATTCATCAGAAGCCCTTCTTGATGCCATGAATATGGCAAAGTCTCTTGGATATATATCGGGTGCCGATTTACTTGACGCACCGGTTTTCACAAGAGGATACCGCATATTATCTAAAATTCCGAGGCTACCATCAACTGTAATCTACAATATCATTTTACACTTTGATGATTTTCAGGATATACTCGTCGCGACAAATGACGAGCTGGATGAAGTAGAAGGTGTTGGAATGGTTCGTGCGCGCAACATTCGTGAAGGGTTGAGACGGATCAGCGAACGCAGTCTGATCGATGCACATCGTAGTGGGTGAGTCTCCATACTGAGTGTAGCACAGTTACCCTATATTATGAAAAGCGCTTGTTTTCAAAAAATGAAGTTGTATTGCTTACAATAGTGAATTTATGCCTATGATAATAAAAACTCCCGTACAGGTATCTGTACGGGAGTTTTGTGCTGGACGCGCACTTTTTAAATTTCTTATATTAAACTGTACGAAGATTACTTACATAATATAAGCATTTTCACCATGAAGTGTTTCATCTAAACCAGTGGACTGCTCATCTGAGTTCACACGAACAGGTGTAATCTTATCTATAATCAAAAGCAGACCATAAGAGATAATAAAGGCATAAACACTCGCAAAGATAACCGCGCCAACTTCAACGAGGAAGAAGTGGGTTCCGCCATGTATCAGGCCGTCTGCACCGGAAGGATTGATGCTTGTCGTTCCAAGAAAAGCTAGGAGAATTACGCCTGTAATACCGCCGACGCCGTGTACCCCCCAAACATCAAGTGCGTCATCCCACTGGAGTTTATTTTTCAGCTCAACTGCATAGTAGCAGACAATACCTGCAACGATGCCTATAAATGCAGCCTCTTTTGGTCCAACAAAACCAGCTGCTGGTGTAATGGTTGCAAGGCCGGCAACCGCACCCGTTAGGAAACCAATAAACTTTGGTTTGCCAGTGTGCTTCCACTCAATAATCAGCCAAACAATCGATGCAAATGAAGCTGCAATATCTGTATTTAGAAACGCAGTAGCCGTAATGGCATCAACGCGTAGTTCGCTGCCCGCATTAAAGCCGTACCATCCAAACCAGAGCAGTGCTGTACCAAGGGCAATCAGAGGAATGCTGTGTGGCTCGTGGTTTTTTACATAACGCTTACCGACAAAGAAGACAGATGCCAGTGCAGCCATACCTGCGGTTGCATGAACCACAATCCCACCAGCAAAGTCAATAACACCCAGCTGAGCAAGAATACCGCCGCCCCAAATCATATGTGTGAATGGGAAATACACAAGCAGTAGCCAAGCGATTTGGAAAAGTATGTAGGCCTTAAATCGCACACGCTCAGTAAAAGCCCCTGTAATAAGAGCGGGTGTAATCACTGCGAACATCATTTGATAAGCGACAAAGACCAGTAAAGGGATGTTATTATCTGGTGAGAGCGAATCTGTTATGCTGATGCCATTTAGAAACGCCATATCCAAATTTCCAATAATACCGCCTACATCGCCACTGAAGCAAAGAGAATACCCGACTGCATACCAAAGCATTGTCGTAATACCAAGAGATACAAAGCTCTGCATCATAATGGTCAGTACGCCCTTGCGTCCAACAAGACCGCCGTAGAAAAAGGCCAGACCTGGTGTCATAAGCATAACAAGGCTTGTTGCCACCAGCATAAAACCAGTACTGCCAGTATCAAAGTTCATAAGATAACCTCCATAATATATAGTTGATAAAGACACATTTATTAAAAGCAATATCTGTGCCAAGTATGAAAACGTTTATTTGAAGGTGTTTGAATGATTTTGTGACAAAAAAAGTGTGCCAGTGTCGTCACAGTGTGACAGGGCTGGCACGTTTTTTTATGATTTCTTAATGTTGAACTTGTTGATTTTACGGTGCAATGACCGACGGCTGATTCCAAGCTTTTCGGCGGCGTGGGTAATATTCCCGTCCGTTTCTGACAGGGCGGCGCGGATTAACGCGGCCTCAGCATCATCGACGGTCGAGCTGAGTTTGTTAACACAAGTGGTGTGATTGCACTGAATTTTATCGGGCAGGTCTCCAAGCTCAATGGTATCAGAGTCGCTAAATACAATTAGTCGCTCAATAATATTCTCAAGCTCTCTGACATTGCCTGGCCAAGTGTAGTTCATAAGAGCATTCATGGCATCCTCAGAAAAGTGTTTAGATGCACCGGCGCTGGTTTGGGCGAGAAAGTTGTCGATAAGCTCTGGTAAATCATCAGTTCTTTCGCGCAAGGCTGGCACACTCAGCGGAATGACATTTAAACGGTAATAGAGGTCTTCTCTGAAAGTGCCTTCTTCAACAAGACTTTCCAAGGACTTGTTAGTTGCAGTAATGATACGCACATCAAGCGGGATCGTTTGTGTACCGCCCAGGCGTTCCAGCTCTTTTTCCTGAATGATTCGTAGGAGTTTGAGTTGTATGAGCGGCGAAATATCACCAATCTCATCAAGGAAGATGGTGCCGCCATTAGCCAGTTCAAATCGGCCCAGCTTCTGTGTATGGGCACCTGTGAAAGCTCCTTTCTCATAGCCGAAAAGTTCACTTTCAAGAAGGGTTTCAGGTAGTGCAGAGCAGTTAACTTTAATGAAAGGCATATGGCTTCTTGAGCTGTTTTCATGTAGTGCTCTTGCAACGAGCTCTTTACCTACACCCGTTTCTCCATGGATGTAAACCGTTGAGTTGGCATCTGAAACCTTTTGAATTTTCCCGAGCAATTTTTTCATAAGAGGACTCTTGCAAATCAGTGTTGTTTTATAAGTGGATGCGGTATAGTCCTCTGCATCAGCATGATTTAAAATCAACTCGGTTTTTTCGATAGACTGGAGAACATCTTCTATTTTAAAGGGCTTTTTAATATAATCCTGGGCACCCATCTTTAAGGCTTCAATAGCCGTATCAAGCGTTGCAAATGCAGTCATAAGGTGAACTTTAACAGGAGCATTCTGAGCCTTTATAGCCTTGAGAAGGGCAATGCCATCCATGTCCGGCATGCGGATGTCGGTTAAAACAATATCGACAGGGTGTCGTTCTATAATATCCAGAGCGGCTCTTCCGCTGGCAGCTTTTTGAACGGGATAGCCTGCTTTAGTCAGGACACGTTCTAAAAGATTTAAGATATTTTGCTCATCATCTACGATGAGAATCATGGGTTTATTCATTGGCATTCTCTCTTTCTGATGGGGTATGGCTTGCATGGCTGTCTGCAAGGGGCAGTTTGATAATGACTTGTGTGCCTTGCTTAGAGCTGCTTACTTCCATTATACCGTTGTGGTTCTCTATAATACGTGAACAAATGGATAGACCAAGTCCAGACCCATTATCCCGTGTTGTATAAAATGGACGAAAAATCTTTTTAAGATGTTCGGCTGGAATGCCATCCCCTTCATCGACAATATAAATTTCCATGGTTCTATTCTGCGCGCTGTACAGGGTGACCAGTTCGATGTTGCCACCTTTTGGCATGGCCTGAACGGCATTGAGCAAGAGGTTGATAAAGACCTGTTTCATTTGCTCGTAATCGACCTGCACAAGGTCATTTTTAGAGTATCGATGTCGAATTTTGATGTTTTTGATTTGCTCATCCTGCTTTAAAAGATCGAGTGTATCTTGAATAATAGCATTCATATGGCACAGACTCAGCCTTGGTGCGTTTGGTCTTGCAAAAGTTAAGAAACGGTCAATAATGGTGTCGAGCCGGTCAACTTCATTTAGTATAATTTCGATATCCGCTGCTGTTTGATGTTCAGCGGGTAGTTCGCTTTGTATCAGTTGAGCATACCCGCGGATTGAAGCCAGTGGATTACGAATTTCATGTGCAACACCAGCGGAGAGCTCTCCCAGTTCTGAAAGCTTCTTAGCTCTGAGAATGCTTTCTTCAAAATTGCGCTTGGCATCAAGCGGATTGAGCAGTATAGTCATGCCAATATAGTGACTGTGGCTGTCGTACTGAAGTAAAATACTATAGATCAGTGTCATGGTTGACCCATCCGGGAGCTGAATGGGACAAATAGCATCACGCAACTTTTCATGAGACGTGTGGATGTTCATTACAGACTTAAAAAAGGCACCAAGATATGAGGCGTCCCAGTCGGCAATCGTTTTCCCCACAGGCGTATTCTCTTGGAGTTTAAGCACATCCAGTGCGTAGTCATTTATCGAGGTAATACATCCATCTTGGTCAATGGTAATGATACCGCTAGGCATGCCTTCTATAAGTTCATCGATACTGTTTCGAATCAAATCAATATGAGCTGCTTGACCTGACTTTTCTAGTACCTGCTGCATCATAAAATTCAGCTCTTCAAGAAGCAAATCAAATGAGTTGGTTAGAGTCTTCACTTCATCAGTCACGATAACATCCGTGGCAAAGTGCTGATTCTTGACCATTAAGGTATTCGCTTTTTTCATTAGGAGACGAATTGGTTGTGTTACATACCTCGAAATAACGGCAGACAGCACGTAGAAGAAAATAAGAAATCCAATGACAACATAAATAAAGTAACGCTCTATGTCCTTTTTAACAATGAGGGCGTCGTTGAGTTCTTGGCGAACGGTGACGACCCACTGTTTTGTCTGGCTTTCATATTGAGGCAGGGGCGAAACAGCTAGAATATAGGTTTTGCCATCTTCCACAGTTTGCCTGATACCGTAATGCTGGTCCGACTTGGCCGTTTGATCAAGTCGTGACAGGTAAGCATGCCCTGTTTTTTCAATTTCAACGCCTGTAATGATGTCATTGATGGCATCAAAATTCATGACCTCGACGATAGCACCCAAGTAGGCACCACTTGAATCATAGAGGGGTTCGCTGAAATAGATGTAGCGGTTCTGTTCAATTTCTCGAATGTCTGACATATAGGTTTTTTTTGATAAAAAACGCTTTTGAAAGGTCATCATATCTTGATGAACGGGTGTTTCAAGACTTCCTGCACGTAGTCTGACGGTCCCGTTTCTATTTAAAATAAAAACCGTATCGTAAGCCTGGTAGGCTTGAATGACACTCTCTAAATACTGTATACGTGCAGAGTCAGTCACTTCATCCATAGGGATGGTAAAGACAATGGACTGTGCCAGCACTTTAGCGTCGGCAGTACGTTCAAATAGAAAGCGTTCTATTTTATTGGCAGTCAGCGCAGAAAGGGTAAGCAGTTCTTTTTCCTTGCTGATGCGTGCATTATTAATCGTATTCTGATAAAAAATGATGCCGAGTGCCATGCTGAGCAGGGTGGAAATCAGCATCAGCAGGACCATGATTTTCACTTGTAAAGATGTGCCCTGCAATCGTTTTGAAATCATGATGCGGCCCCCCCTTTCGTTATTATTATATGCCTTATTACTCCAGACGCAAGCCCAAGTTAAAGCATAAGAAAAGGCTGCAGACATTCTAACGTCTTTGCAGCCTAGCTTACAGATATTCAAATTTGCAGAGTGGTTAGTATAGGTTGTATTTTCCAAGTGTTTGAATGCGATCGTACTCTTTGAGAAATACATCATATAAATTCACATCAGCCTTATTGCACATTGCTGCCAAATAAAACATCAGATTTCCGATTTCTGACTCAATTTTCTCTCGGCATACAGGGCAGAGTTCACCGGAGAGCTCCGTCAAGCATTGCTGCTTTAACTGATCGTAATCAGCATTATCAGGTACATTGTGGGAGCAATTCGATAGTTCCAGACATCCGCAACTTGTAATCGATTTTGCGACCGCCCTGTTAACCTTAGATGATGCATCAGAAAACTTAGTGATGATATCGAGCAGGCTGACATGACGGATTAGTACTTCTTCGACGCTATTTTGAAACTGGTCAATTATTAAATCCTTCATGAAATTTCCTCCCTTAATATGGGTTGTCGCCTATCTCATTTTATCATAATACTCTGAATATTTGAAGGCGGAAAAAGGATGTACTGCGCAAGTGGTACCAGTAGGCGAATTCTATGTATAACTTAGGGTGCAGGTACGCATTATAGAAAGTGTAAACTTACTGTTAATTTCCTTTAAGTGAGCTGTGAATACAGTATTGACAGTCGGTATCGGCCTGTGATAAACTAATTGATTAATTTGACCATTCCTGTGTTTTTCTGTTATAATAGAAATACACTAGTTGACATAGGGAGGGAAAATCATGTTTCAAATAGGCGATAAAGTTGTCTATCCGATGCATGGAGCAGGCATCATAGAGGGCGTTGAGGAAAAAGAAATACTAGGCGAGACAAGAAAGTATTATGTACTCAGACTTCCGCTTAAGAACATGAAAGTTCTGCTTCCAGTGGATAATATCGATCAACTTGGTCTTCGCAATATTATTTCTGAAGATCAGGTAAAAGGTGTATTTGGCGTTCTTGAAGAAGATTTGTCTGCAATGCCTCAGAATTGGAATAGGCGATACCGTTCCAATATGGAGAAAGTTAAAAGTGGCGACATTTATGAAGTAGCAGACGTCGTGAGAAATCTCATGTTAATGGATCGCGAAAAAGGCCTTTCAACAGGCGAAAGAAAGATGCTCACAAATTCTAAGCAGATTTTAGTCAGTGAGTTATGTCTTGCGAACGACAGTACGGAAAAAGAAATATTGAAGCTTATTGACGATGCGCTAACACACTAATATCCGTGAAGGCGCTCTTAATGAGGTGCACATAATGCCTTTTGAATACTCACGTGTTCAGAAGGCATTTTTAAGTCCTTTTGGACCGCGGGGATGCGCATTCATCATGGCGTTTTATTTAGGTGGTAGTCTATTTTTGTAGATGGCTTTAAGAAAACCGGTCAAGGTATGCCAAAGCCTCTATATAACGTAAATCTATTACATAATGCGGTTGGGATTAAAAAAAGATTAAAATACAGTTACGAGTATTTTCTTTTATGGTATTTTTATGTATAGTAGGTAGTGCCGATTAGTAGGTAGTGCCGATGGTTGAAAATTCCAAGAGATGGACGATTTTCAAGATTCAATTGGATGCACCGGCGGTATGAATTTAATGAAAGGAGGGAAAAATATGATCAAAAGAGTAATTCGTGGTGTTTTGACACTGGCTGGCGGGTCCGCAGGCTTTGCATTTGGACTCGTACTGGTACAAGCACCTCAGATTAGAGCGTTGCTAGGTGAAGGCGGCAAATTTGGACTTATACCTTTTATCTTTCCACTCATAGTGGGCATTCTTATTGGCATCATCGTATTCTTACTTGCGCCGATGATTATCAGCGCGGGCATTCGCTTAGCCAAGCATACTGAACTCGAACTCGAAAAAATTCCAACAAGTCAAGTGATTGTAGGAACCATTGGGCTGATACCAGGCCTCATGATTGCCTACCTAATCAGTGACCTCTACAAGATTATTCCAGTACCCTTTGTAAGCCAGGTGCTATCGGTCGTGACATACTTGTTTTTAGCTTATCTGGGCATCAGTGTGGCAACACGAAACTTATCAGACATGTCAAGACTGCCTGATATTTTCAAAAGACATGCTGGTTCGGATGACGAGGCAGCTGGGGAACATAGGGGAGGCGCACGTCCTAAAATACTGGATACCAGTGTTATTATCGATGGACGTATTTCAGACATCAGCAAGACAGGCTTTGTTGAGGGCCCAATTGTGATTCCGGAATTTGTGCTTGAAGAGTTGCGTCATATTGCAGATTCATCCGACGCCCTAAAGCGTAATCGGGGGCGTAGAGGCCTAGACATTCTTAAAGTCATCCAACAGGATCTGGCGGTAGAAGTTCAGATTACAGATGCAGACTTTGAAGATGTTTCAGAGGTGGATGTAAAACTGCTTAAACTGGCTCAGCGTATTGGGGGCGTTGTCGTAACCAACGACTATAACCTCAATAAAGTTGCAGACCTTCAAGGTGTACCGGTTCTGAATATAAACGAACTGGCAAATGCAGTGAAACCCGTTGTGCTTCCGGGTGAAGAAATGGTGGTTACCGTCATTAAAGAAGGTAAAGAATCCAATCAAGGGGTTGCTTACCTAGATGATGGTACGATGATTGTTGTTGAAGGCGGCAAGAAATTCATTGGCCAGACAAAACAAGTTATTGTAACCAGTGTTCTTCAAACGGCAGCGGGTAGAATGATATTTGCAAAACCAGCATAAGACGGAATGTAATATAAAAAGTGTATAAACCAAATTATAAGGAAGCATCCATGGATGCTTCTTTTTGCGGTTATTAAAGGTGTTTTTGATTCAATCTGCTGTGAGATGTGCTAGAATGAAGTGAGGTGATACGATGCAAAAAGTTGTGGCGATTATACCTGCTGCTGGCAGCGGTAAACGCATGGGGGAGAGTACCAATAAACAGTTTCTAGAAATAGGTGGTACGGCGGTGCTGGGCAGAACTTTAAAAGCCTTTGAAAATGCCAGCTTGGTGGATTCTATTATCATAGTGGCAAAATCTGATGAAATTGAACGTGTAAGTGAGCTTGTGAGCGCACTGGATTATAAGAAAATCCGTTGTGTGGTACCTGGAGGAAAAGAAAGACAAGATTCCATCCTTGAAGGATTAAAGCAGTTTGAAGACGAAGACAAATGGGTGATTGTACACGATGGTGCACGACCGTTTATTTCGCCAAAGGAAGTGGATCAGTTCATTTTGCATTTGAAAGAGGTTAATACACCTGAAGAGGATAATGGCTATACATCGCTCATTACAGCAGTTCCTACAAAAGACACCATTAAACGCGTGTCAGGTGGACGTGTGAAAGAAACGCTGGATAGAGCGAATTTATATAATGTACAAACACCTCAGGGATTTATTCGTGAGGTGCTGATTAGGGCGTATGAAAATGCCGAAATCAGTGGTTATCAGGGGACAGACGATGCTTCGCTGGTTGAAAACTATGGCGGTGCAATTGAAATACATGATGGCTGGTATGGAAACATAAAAATTACAACACCAGAAGATCTATTCATCGGAGAAGCTATTCTTAAAATGAGAGGAGAGGGCACATGCGAATAGGTATAGGCTATGATGTTCATAAACTTGTTGAAGAGAGACCTCTGATATTAGGCGGGGTGAAAATTGCACACCCATATGGACTCTTGGGACATTCTGATGCAGACGTTTTAACACATGCAGTTATGGATGCCCTGCTGGGGGCAGGTGCCCTTGGCGATATAGGCAAGCATTTTCCAGACACAGACCCGACCTATGCAGGTGTTTCCAGTATTGAGCTGCTTAAAGAGGTCGCGGTAATTTTAAGTGATAATGGATATAAAGTGGGTAATATTGACGCTACGATCATTGCTCAAGCCCCTAAGCTGGCACCGCATATTCCTCAAATGCGCGAACATTTGGCACGGACACTGGACATCGAAATTGACAGGGTTAGTGTTAAGGCAACAACCACGGAAAAACTGGGATTTGCCGGACGCGGTGAGGGAATTGCGGCTGAAGCAGCAGCACTTATTCATAAGAAATAAGCCCACACGAGCCTTCTTGGGTTTAGGATTGACAAGCAGACAGCATTTCTATATATTATAGGCATTGAGATATTTTACGCTTTGAAAAAGACCAGTAAACAGGCCCCAGTGACTAGAGAGTAAATCCTTGGCTGAAAGATTTATGACATGGACTTGTTGAACCTACTTTTGAGCGCGTGTTAACATCACGCGGTTGGACCCGTTAAAGTCCGTTGAAGTGAGCCTATGGCTAATTAGAGTGGTACCGCGACCTTTCGTCTCTATCGAATGAAGAGATGAAGGGTCTTTTTTATTGTAAAGGATGATCCCGTATACTAGGTTATGCTGGGAAATGAAACTGGACTGAAATGTTGCCAAAAAGCGCAACTTATAATAGTAAAGGAGTGAATCAAATGAGAATGAATCGTATGTATATGCCAACACTGCGTGAAGTTCCATCAGAAGCAGAGCTGCCAAGTCATCAGCTGCTTCTGCGTGCAGGTATGATCCGTAAGCTGGTTGCTGGGGTCTATTCTTTCTTGCCTTTGGGACATCGTGTGTTTAAAAAAGTTGAACAGATTGTTCGAGAAGAAATGGATAATATTGATGGACAGGAAGTGCTGATGTCTGCAATACAGCCAAAAGAGCTGTGGGAGGAATCTGGCCGCTGGTCCAAGTTTGGTCCGGAAATGTTCCGACTCAATGACCGTCATGGACGTGATTTCTGTCTAGGACCAACGCACGAAGAAATTTTCACAGATTTGGTTAAAAATGAGCTTAAGTCATACAAGCAGCTGCCACTCAACCTGTATCAGATTCAGACAAAGTACCGTGATGAAAAGCGTCCGCGTTTCGGGCTGATCCGCGCACGTGAATTTGTCATGAAAGATGCTTATACATTTGATATAGACCAAGAAGGCATGAAACAGTCTTATGAACTTATGTGGGAAGCCTATTCAAAGGTATTTGAAAGGTGTGGATTGAAGTTCAAAGTGGTAAGAGGTGATTCGGGGGCGATGGGCGATGGCCTTTCGCATGAATTTATTGCCCTTTCAGAATATGGTGAAAGCTTTATTGCTTACTGCGACAGCTGTGACTATGCTGCTACAGATGAAACGGCGGAAGTGGTGTACAGCCTTTCAGACCAGGGCGCACCGCAGGATATGGAAAAAGTGTCTACACCTGATGTTAAGACAATCGAAGATCTCGAAGTGTTTTTCAAGGTGCCAGCAAGTGCATTTGTAAAAACACTGCTGTTTAAGGCAGAAGAGGAGATTGTCGCTGTGATGGTACCGGGCGACAGAGAACTGAACGAGATTAAGCTGATCAATGCACTGGGTTGTGCAGAACATGAGCTGGAAATTGCAACAGAAGAAGATGTAAAACGCATTACGGGTTGCGATGTCGGTTTTGCGGGACCAATTGGTCTAGAGAAAGGCACACGTCTTCTAGTCGACGAACGCGTTGCCAAGATGACAAACATGATTGTCGGAGCCAATGAAACAGACTATCATCTGAAGAATGTGGCATACGGCCGCGATTTTGAAGGTGAAGTGGCAGGTGATCTGCTCATGGTGGTTGAAGGTGATGCTTGTCCAGTATGCGGTAAACCGCTAAGTATGGATAAAGGCATTGAGGTTGGAAACATATTCCAGTTGGGTCTTAAATATTCACAGTCACTGAACCTTCAGGTGCTTGATGAAAACGGCAAGAGCCAGTATGTATGGATGGGTTCACACGGCATTGGTATTTCCCGTACTATGGCTGCAATCATTGAGCAGTACTACGATGAGAAAGGCATTATGTGGCCACTGACAGTTGCGCCGTATCATGTTATTATTACAGTGGTTGATCCTAAGAAGTCTGTCCAGCTTGAACTCGGCGAAAAGCTTTATGCTGATCTTAAAAAACGCGGTGTTGAAGTTGTGCTTGACGATAGAAAAGAACGTGCTGGCGTTAAGTTCAATGATGCTGAGCTGATTGGATTCCCGCTGCGTGTTACAGTAGGCCGTGACGCTAAAGACAATCTGGTAGAATTTGTTGTACGAGACAAAGAAGACAAAGAGAAAATGGAATCTGAAAAGGTTGCAGATGCGATATTTGCACATTTTGAGGAAGTTGGTTTTGAACTATAGGAGGCGAGTATGAGCGAAAACTATAAGAAGTTTCAAAACAAGGCATGTGAATATTTTCCCTGTCACAAAGGCGTAGCCGAAGAGGACTTTAATTGTCTGTTTTGCTACTGCCCACTCTATGCACTCAAAGATCAATGCGGTGGTAATTTTAAAATAACCCATGGCATTAAGGACTGTTCAGACTGTACGGTGCCGCATAGTAAAAATAGTTATGAATACGTTATGAGTAAGATGAATCAAATCATTGAACTTGGAAGCGATTTTTAATCATAGGAATATGGAGCCTGTCAGTCTAGTACTGACAGGCTTTTATTTTGTCTAAAAGTGGGCCTTATGACAAATGCCATTCAAGGGGTAACATAAAAAACCAAGGAGTGACTTGATTAAAAATGCCCGCGTCTATTCGCATTAGAAAGTGTACTCGCACTTGTAATAATGTTATGATAGAATAAATAAGCGTGTGTCCCGAATAGAATGAAGAAATCGGGTAACTAGACAATAATGCGCCCGAGTAGCGGGCCTAAATTATAAGGAGGATTTTGCAAATGTCTGTACGAGTAAGATTTGCGCCAAGTCCAACGGGTTATGTACATATCGGCTCGCTGAGAACAGCGCTATACGACTATCTGTATGCAAAGAAACATGGTGGACAGTACGTGCTTCGTATTGAAGATACGGATAGAACGCGCCTTGTTGAAGATGCACTTGACAACCTGCTGGATGCAATGAAGTGGGCTGGTGTCATGCATGATGAAGGACCAGTAAAAGATGAAAACGGAGAAATGGTTGAGCTGGGTGAAAAAGGCCCTTATGTTCAATCAGACAGACTTGATATTTATAGACCTTATGTAGACCAGCTCATTGAACAGGGGGATGCTTACTACTGCTTCTGTTCTAAAGAGCGTCTGGATACAGTGCGTGAAGAGAATAAGGCAAAAGGTATTTTTTCGGGTTATGATGGACACTGCAGAGACCTGCCGCTTGATGAGGCAAAGAAGCGCGTTGAAGCGGGCGAGTCCTATGTAGTGCGTCTAAAACTTCCAGAGGACAAAGAGATTGTTATTGATGATATGGTGCGTGGACGCGTGGTTATGAATACAGCGGATTCAGATGACCAAGTCCTTCTAAAGGCAGACGGGTTCCCAACATATCATATGGCGGTTATTGTAGATGATCATCTTATGGGGATTACACACATTATCCGTGGTGAAGAGTGGTTGCCGTCTACACCCAAGCATGTTGTACTTTATGACATGTTCGGATGGGATGCACCAAGATACGCACATCTGCCCAATATCTTGAATAGTGAAAAGAAAAAGCTGTCTAAGCGTCATGGTGATGTGTCTGTAGAAGACTTTAAGAAAAAAGGGTATTTGCCAGAAGCCCTTGTAAACTTCCTAGCGCTGGTTGGCTGGAGCCCAGAAGGCGATCAGGAAATCATGACAATGCAGGAAATGATTGAGAAGTTCTCATTTGATAGAGTGTCAAAATCAGGTGGCGTATTTGATGTTCAAAAGTTGAATTGGATGAATAACCACTACATTAAAGAAGCAGACCTTGACCGTCTGACAGACATGGCAATGCCATATGTTGTAGAAGCGGGATTGGTTTCAGAAGAAGAAGCTGATTCAAAGCGCGAGTGGGTTTCAAGAATTGTTGACCTATCACGAGAGTACCTAGAGTACATGGCTCAAATTCCAAGTCATTTTGAACTCTTTACAGGAGACGAAGTGAAACTTGAAGATGATCAGGCGCAAGAAATGGTTGAAATGGAACACGTACCTAGCATGTTGAACATCCTAAAGGCACAGCTGAGCGCAGTAGAAACATTTGATGCCCCTTCAGTTAAAAAGGCATTCAAAGCAACACAAAAGGAATCAGGCGTTAAAGGTAAAAACCTCTTTATGTGTACACGCGTTGCACTCACAGGAGCAGTTCACGGTCCAGACCTTATGGAGATTATTTCAATACTCGGTCGAGACGGCGCTGAAAAACGCATTGATTTTACACTGGAAAATCTGTGCAAATAAAACCGAATAAAAAAGAAAATCGACAAAGGAGTCTGTTAATAGCAGGCTCTTTTTTTGCGGAAAAGACAAAGAACAGCATAAATGTGTTGAAGTGCATACAGTTCAGCCGATAGGATTAACTGTATGCACTTCAACACATTTATATTGGGCGCGACTAGCGACCAGGGCAACCGAAGGTTGCACGGTGCTGTTTTGTAATGAGGAAGCGGTGATAAAGGCGCAAGTAGCGCCCAGTTCAGCCGATAGGATTAACTGTATGCACTTCAACACATTTATATTGGGCGCGACTAGCGACCAGGGCAACCGAAGGTTGCACGGTGCTGTTTGTAATGAGGAAGCGGTGATAAAGGCAGGCCTAATGATCTGGACAACCAGAGGTGGGACACACCTCCACTTGAGAGTTCATGCGGATTCTGAAAGATATTTCGTAAATGTAACAAAATGTCAAGCTCTGAATGGCCTATAAAATTTAAATATATGTTAATATAATGAGTAATCGGTAATTAGAATTGACAGAGAATTAAAAATTATCGTTATATTTTGCACTTATTATTAATAATTGTTCATTCCGAAAGTAAGAGAGAAAGGGGACTTCGGCTTGAAAAGTTTAAGGAACAAAATTATTTTACCTGTGGTGGCGGTCGCGTTAGTGGGCATTATGGTTCTAGCAACGCTCGTTTATATGCAGGCAAGCAGTCGACTGACAGCAAATATCGAGACACTTGTCGAGGACAAGGTCAATAAGTTGGTCATTTCTACGGAGTCACAAGTTATACAGTGGAAAGATCAAATTGAAATGCTTTCATTGATGGACTTTGTCAGAGACAACAATTTTAATCAGCTTCAGGTATTTGTTAGAAAAACAAATGTCTTTGAAGATTTCGACTCTTTGATTATGGTGGACACCAAAGGCAATTTCAGGAGTACAGACAGAACCAAAGGAAGCCTGTCTGACACAGACTATTATGCACAAGTCATGGCTGGCGAAATGGTCATTACCGATCCCATGCTATCTAGAGATGGCAAGCGAAATGAGATTCTCATAGCGGCACCGGTTTATGATGATTATAATCAAGTTACTGGCATGATTGGTGGTCTGGTTGAGCTGAGTAAACTCACTGAAATAGTCAACAATGAGCGCCTCGGGGAAAGCGGATACGCATTTATGACAACCTCTGAGGGGCTGGTTATGGCACATCAGGATGCAGAGCGTATTATGAAGGACAATATTTTAAAGGATAAGCCGGATTCCTTTACTGCGGTTTCAGAAAAGATGATTTCAGGAGATGCAGCCGTTGAAAGATATTCATACGACGGGGAAGAAAAGATTATTGCCTATGCGTCCATGCCTGCAACAGGTTGGCCTTTAGCAATGACAACAGCCTATGAAGAGGTTTCAAAGGATGTTGCAGCACTGGGACAAACCATGGTTATTATTGGTTTTGTACTTATTGCGGCACTTGCTGTTATTGTATTTGTGGTCGTCAGCAGGTCGGTTGCGCCGCTTGTTGAAATGACAAGGCTGACAGAATCTGTTGCAAACGGTAATTTAAATGTACGTGTATCGGTTAAAACAAAAGACGAAGTTGGTGTGCTGGCACAGAACTTCAACACCATGATAGATGGCATGCAGGGACTCATTCGTGATATGTCCTCCATGAGTTCAAAGGTGCTTGCAACGTCAGAGTTAATGATGACTTCTACGGGTGAGGCGAGCCGGGTTTCTGAGCAAGTTGCCGAGACCATTTCTGAGGTGGCGCGCGGTGCAACAGAACAATCTGAGTCCACACAGCAGTCTAGTGAAATGGTACAGAAACTCATTGAAGGGATCGGCAGAATTGCCATAAACGCTGGAGAATCAGAGTCTATGACCACCCAGGCAAGAGAACGCGTTGACATTGGACTTGAGACCATTGAAGAACAGAAGGACAAGATGGTGCTCAACAAAGACGCGACACATCAAGTTGGGGTTAAGGTTAATGCCCTCAGCGAAAAATCAGATAAAATTGGTCAAATTGCTGATGTAATTACCAATATTGCGGGTCAAACCAATTTACTGGCACTCAATGCATCTATAGAAGCGGCTAGAGCTGGTGAACATGGACGTGGCTTTGCTGTGGTTGCAGATGAAGTTCGAAAACTTGCAGAAGAATCGGCAAATGCGGCGCAAGGCATCGGCGCCCTGCTTCTAGAAATTCGCGGTGGGATTGAAGACGCTGTAGGCGAAATGTCAAAAGTGGATAAGATTGTTGACAGCCAAGAGCGGGCAGTTGGAAAAACCGCAGATGCATTTGATGAGATTCTGCGGGCTGTGGATGCTGTTAAGACCAATATTGATGACGTGACAAAAGAAGCAGGTGAGGTGACATCCTTCTCTCATTTAGTAGGCGAAAATATTGAAAACATCGCAAGTATTACAGAAGAAAATGCCGCAGGTACAGAAGAAGTATCTGCTTCAACAGAAGAGCAGACGGCATCTATTCAGCAGATTGCTTCATCAGCAGCAGAACTCGCTGAGCTGGCCACTGAACTTCAGGTTTCAATACAGCGCTTTTCAGTAAATGAAGCGATGTCCGTTGAGACATCAAACGTAAATCCGTCAGTTGATATCCTACAGTCGCTTGAATCAGAAGGTGACATGGCAGCAGATGAATACAATAATGGTGAAAAGTCTGAGTCTTTAGTTGAAGAAGCCTCTGAAGATACATGGAACTGGGAAAGTGACACCCATCAGGATTTTGAGGAAATTCAGACTGAAGAAGCCCCTGAAGATGAAGGGGTTAAGACCGCTCATGAAGAGGACTTGAACCAGCACTAAGGATATGGTATTGTAAGAGCAACAAGTATGAAATCGATAAATGTGAATGAAACACATAGATCAGGAGAGTACGTCTGTTATATGCGAGAAAAGAGAGAGAGGGTCAAGGGCTGAAAATCCTCTTGCTTGGCGATAATGATGGAAATGCACCTGTGAGTGGATTACCGAAATTGGGTACTGTATAGTATGGCAAGAGTAGGCTAATACGGGTTACGCCGTTACCTGTTTACGAGTGGCTCTCGACTGCAGTCGAAAGTTTAAGCAAAGTGGAATCGTGGCCCCCTGCCTTTGTTGGTTAGGGGGCTATTTTTATGGAAGGAGTATGTTGTATGAAGCTTTATAACAGCATGACAAGGCAAAAAGAAGAGTTTGTGCCCATTACCCCTGGCGAAGTTAAAATGTATGTATGCGGTCCGACCGTTTATAATTTTTTTCATATAGGAAATGCCCGACCGTTTATTGTATTTGATATCCTCAGAAGGTATTTTGAGTATAGAGGCTTCAAGGTGAATTATATTCAAAACTTTACAGATGTGGATGACAAAATCATCAAGAAAGCCAATGAAGTAGGGGTTTCTTCACTGGAAATCAGTGAGAAATATATCAGTGAGTACTTTAAGGATGCAGATGCACTCGGTGTCAACCGTGCAACACATCATCCTAAAGTAACAGAGACAATGGAAGATATTATTCGTTTCATTGAGGTGCTTATTGACAAAGGCTATGCCTACGCTTCGCAGGGGGATGTCTTCTTTGATTCAGCGGCTTTTAATGGATACGGAAAACTCTCAGGTCAAAATATCGATGAGCTGGAAATGGGTTCAAGAATCGATGTAGACTCCCGCAAAAAGCATCCTGCTGATTTTGTTCTTTGGAAAGCAAAAAAACCGGGTGAGCCCGCATGGGAAAGTCCTTGGGGTGAAGGGCGTCCGGGTTGGCATATTGAATGTTCAGTAATGAGTACAAAGTTCCTTGGAGAAACCATTGATATTCACGCTGGTGGCCAAGATTTGATCTTCCCGCATCATGAGAACGAGATTGCACAATCAGAAGCGTACTCAGGTAAAGCTTATGTGAATTATTGGATTCACAATGGTTATATCAATATTAACAACGAAAAAATGTCTAAGTCAAAGGGCAACTTCTTCACAGTGCGTGAAATTTTAGAGGAGTACGATGCAGAAGTCATTCGTTTCTTTATGCTGTCTGCCCATTACCGTAATCCAATCAACTTCAGTAGAGACTTAATTCAAGCTGCAGAAAATGGCCTAGAGCGTCTTTACAATGCCAAAGAAAATTTGGAGTACTATTTAGAGCATGCCCGTGAACTAAATCATATAGATGGCGAAAAAGAAATTGTCGATGCCCTGGCAGTATACAGGGATAAGTTCATTGAAGCAATGGATGATGATATGAATACAGCAGATGCCATTGCAGCCATTTTTGAACTCGTACGGGATATCAATGTACAGGTGAACTCAGAGGCATCAGCAGCGCTCGTACAATACGCACTTGATCTTCTAGGAGAACTAACGGATGTACTGGGCTTTCTCAGCAGAGAAAAAGGCGATATCGATGCGGAAATTGAAGCGCTTATTGAGAGACGCCAAGAAGCCAGAGCTACAAAGAACTGGGCTGAAGCTGACAAAATTCGTGATGAATTAAAGGCACGCGGTATAGTGCTTGAGGATACACCTCAGGGTGTTAAATGGTCATACGCAAAGAAGTAATGGAGTGTTGAATGGAATCATTTTTAGATAAGATTGGAATGGAAACAATGGATGAGACAGGGGTACGTCAGATGAACCCCCTCGTACTTGCATATATAGGAGACTCTGTCTATGACCTATATGTAAGAACCTATATCGTCCACAAGCGAAAGGGCATGGTCAACGAGCTCAATAAAAAGGCCGTTGGATTTGTAAATGCGAGTGCACAGGCTTTTGCAGTACGTGCACTGGATGACTTTTTTACAGATGAAGAAAAAGGTATGATCCGTAGAGGTCGCAATCAGAAATCTATATCCGTACCACGCAATGCCAACATGTCGGAGTATCGTTATGCGACAGGCTTCGAATCCATGATGGGTGCACTATTCCTGCGCGGAGACAAGGACCGGATACAGGATATAATGATTAAAGCGATTCATGCCATAGAAAACAGAGAACGCATTGAAAATGAAATGCGTCTTCAAAAAAAGGATGGCGAAGAAGATGAATCGTAGAGAAAAGATGTATGTTATTGCAATTGTAGTGCTCTTCGCACTGCTCCTGCTCAAATCAATGGTGCTGGACCCTGTTAAACTGACCGATGAGCATGAAATTCAGTTTGCTCAGTGGGTAGAAAACCGAGTTGAGGAAGAGTACAACGGATTTATTTATGACAATAATATCGTTGTCTCGCGTCTGGTTTCAGTGAAAATCAAAACAGAAGATGAAGAAGAACTTTACGTCGGTAAAGTAAGACGTTATTTTCTAGGTGTAGTGCCGATGAGCGAGAAGTATATAAAGGAAAAGACAACTGCTTTTGAGTAGCAGTAAGGAGTACGGTATGAAAGGGATCATAGAAGGTAGAAATCCTGTTATTGAAATATTGAAGTCCGGGCGCGATGTAGACAAAATCTTAATTGCCAAAGGCAATAAGGAAGGCTCCATACACAAAATTATCGCCATGGCAAAAGAAAGAAAAATTCCCGTTCAGGAAGTTGATCGAAGAAAACTTGACCAGATGGCTGAGTCAGATAACCATCAAGGTGTCATGGCATACGTAGCAGCCTATGAATATGGTGATTTGGATGCCATTTTAGATAGCGCTGAGCAAAATGGTGAGGCGCCATATGTCATTATTTGTGATGAAATCAACGATCCGCATAATTTGGGCAGCATTCTCAGAACCGCGAATGCAACGGGCGCACATGCCGTTGTTATTCCAAAGCGCAGGTCGGTTGGGCTCACTGCAGTTGTTGCCAAAACCAGCGCAGGCGCTGTGGAGTATACACCAGTGTGTAAGGTGACAAATCTGGTTCAGACAATGAAGGCTTTGAAAGAACGCGGCATATGGATTGTCGGTGCAGATATGGACGGCGAACGCTTCCACTACGAGCAGGACATGAAGGGCAAACTTGCCATTGTTGTTGGTAGCGAAGGCAAAGGCATGAGTCGTCTTGTCAAGGAAACTTGTGACTTTCTCGTACGCATTCCAATGCTGGGTGAGGTAACGTCGCTGAATGCATCTGTTGCAGCGTCTGTTTTGATGTATGAAGCAGTACGTCAAAATCAAAGCGGGAAGTAAGCAATAAGGGTGAAATTCTGACTAAAGCAGGATGGCCTAAAACACTTATACAACTGAAGAATATAAGAGATACCGAATCGCTTGACAAATGGCGAAAAGAGCTGTGCAAAATCTTGACGCTAATTTGCCATTGAGTTATAATAAAATCAGGCTTTTCAGCTAGTTCTATAACAGCTAGTTTCAATGGTCAGGGGGGATTTGCCATGGAACCGTGTGTGCGTGTGGGCGACATTACAGCATATGAGGATCTACTGGAAGAAGAAGTCGTTGCGCTTGCACGTGACGGAGACGATAAGGCAGCAGAATACCTGATCAAAAAGTACAAGAATTTTGTACGAGCAAAAGCGCGTTCTTATTTTTTAATAGGCGCTGATCGGGAGGATATTATTCAAGAAGGCATGATTGGGCTTTTTAAGGCCATTCGTGATTTTAGAGCTGGAAAAATATCATCCTTTAGAGCTTTTGCTGAGTTGTGTATCACACGTCAAATCATCACAGCCATTAAAACAGCTACAAGACAGAAACACATACCACTGAATTCTTATGTGTCACTCAACAAACCGATTTATGACGAAGAGTCTGAGCGTACGCTAATGGATGTATTAGCAGGCGCGCGGATTTTAGATCCTGAAGAACTGATTATTTCCCGTGAAGAAGTACATAGTATTGAAACGAAGATTGGCGAAGTGTTAAGCGACCTTGAACAAGAGGTCTTATCGGATTATCTTCAGGGAAAATCATACCAGGAAATTGCAGAACATTTAGATCGGCATGTAAAATCGATTGACAATGCACTTCAGCGGGTAAAACGTAAGTTGGAGAGGTTTCTTGAAGTACGGAACTGACTGTTAAAGCGTCGCATGACCTGCCCATGTAGCTCAGGAGGTTAGAGCGTCGCCTTGGTAAGGCGGAGGCCGGCGGTTCGAGTCCGCTTGTGGGCTCCATTTGAGAAAAACGAAAAATTAGAGGATTCTTTAAGGAGGAAATTAGAAATGGGTAAGGCTAAATTTGAAAGAAATAAGCCACACGTTAACATTGGTACGATTGGTCACGTTGACCACGGTAAGACGACTCTTACAGCAGCAATCACGAAGGTGCTATTTGACAAGTACCAACTAGGTGAGCGCGTAGACTTTGAAAACATTGATAAGGCTCCAGAAGAGCGTGAGCGTGGTATTACAATCTCTACTGCACACGTTGAGTACGAAACACCAGCACGTCACTACGCACACGTAGACTGCCCAGGCCATGCCGATTACGTTAAGAACATGATCACAGGTGCAGCACAGATGGATGGATCTATCCTAGTTGTATCAGCAGCAGACGGTCCAATGCCACAAACACGTGAGCACATCCTTCTGTCTCGTCAGGTAGGCGTACCTTACATCGTAGTATTCATGAACAAGTGTGACATGGTTGATGACGAAGAGCTACTTGAGCTAGTAGAAATGGAAATCCGTGAGCTACTATCTGAGTACGACTTCCCAGGCGATGACACGCCAATCATCCAAGGTTCTGCACTTAAAGCTCTAGAAGGCGATGCAGATTGGGCAGAGAAAATTGTTGAAATGTTTGACATTATCGACGAATATATCCCAACACCTGAGCGTGATGTAGACAAGCCGTTCCTAATGCCAGTAGAGGACGTATTCTCAATCACTGGTCGTGGTACAGTAGCAACAGGCCGTGTTGAGCGTGGTGTAATCAACGTATCAGAAGAAGTTGAAATCGTTGGTCTATCAGAAGAAAAGCGTAAGGTTGTTGTAACGGGCGTTGAAATGTTCCGTAAGCTTCTTGATTCAGGTCAAGCAGGTGACAACATCGGCGCACTACTACGTGGTGTTCAGAGAACTGAAATCGAGCGTGGACAAGTACTTGCTAAGCCAGGTTCAGTAAACCCACACACTAAGTTCGAAGCACAAGTATACGTACTGAAGAAAGAAGAAGGCGGCCGTCATACACCATTCTTCAACAACTACCGTCCACAGTTCTTCTTCAGAACAACAGACGTAACAGGCGCAATTGCTCTTCCAGAAGGTACAGAAATGTGCATGCCTGGTGACAACATCGAAATGGTTGTAGAGCTAATCGCACCAATCGCAGTAGAAGAAGGCCTAAAGTTCTCTATCCGTGAAGGTGGACGTACAGTAGGCGCTGGTTCTGTAATTAAGATCATCGAATAATCTTATATAATATAGGAAACAAAGAGTATCATTAAATAAGAATGATGACATGATTAAATGAAGAGGGCTGGGAAATCCTAGCCCTCTAATTGTCTGAATAGAGCATGAAGCATCTTCTTTAAAACATACAAAATGGACTCAGAAAAAATGATTGACACGCCTATTTCTTTGTGATAGGTTAAGTTAGTGATGTTATAGTGGTGTATGTTGTGCGTAGACACATACGGCATAGATTATATAAATACAAAAATAATCTGAGTT
Organism: uncultured Acidaminobacter sp.; assembly: GCA_963676345.2. Classification (GTDB taxonomy): domain Bacteria; phylum Bacillota; class Clostridia; order Peptostreptococcales; family Acidaminobacteraceae. Next base: position 75,063 of record CAXXTS010000004.1, on the reverse strand, counting down.
AGGAGGTGTCAGGATGAGAGTGAAGATCACGCTGGCATGTACAGAATGCAAGCAGAGAAATTACAACACGACAAAGAACAAGAAAACGACTCCGGATCGTGTTGAAATGAAGAAATACTGCAAATTCTGCAAGAAGCACACAGATCATAAAGAGACAAAGTAATTTGTCTTGAAGCGCAGACAAAAATCAATCCGAAGGATGTGAAGAGAATGGCTGCACAAACTGATGCACAAACGAAAAGCAGCAAGAACTTTTTCAAAGGCGTACGTGCTGAATTAAAAAAAGTAACATGGCCAAACAAAGACGAACTTCTGTCATATACTACAGTTGTTTTGGTTATCTGCGGCCTCATGACTGCAGGTATTTGGGTTGTTGACTCAGTATTCCACAACCTTCTGAAGCTGGTTATGTAACTAAAAAGTATTAACATGGGAGGGCGAGTCTTTCGTCATCTTATGATGGAGGCTAGGATCTATGTCTGAAAGAGAAGCGAAATGGTATGTTGTCCATACGTACTCTGGGCACGAGAACAAGGTAAAAGCGAATATCGAGAAGATCGTGGAAAACAGAGGCATGGAAGACATAATCCTCGAAGTAGCTGTTCCCACAGAAGAAGTCGTAGAAGTTAAGAACGGCAAGAAAAAGACCAAGTTAAAGAAAATTTTCCCGGGTTATTGCATCGTGAAAATGTTTATGACAGATGAGTCTTGGTATGTTGTTCGTAACACGCGCGGCGTAACTGGATTTGTTGGACCGGCATCAAAACCGATCCCACTTACTGATGAAGAAGTGGTGAACATGGGCATTGAGGAAAGGCAAGTTGTCAGCATCGATGTAGAAGTTGGCGACATGATTCGAGTTGTGTCTGGGCCGTTCGATACGTTCGAAGGCGTTGTTGAAGAAATTCATCCAGAAAAACAATCTCTGAAGGTTCTGATATCAATGTTTGGCCGTGAAACGCCAGTAGAACTCGAGTTTTCACAAGTTCAAAAGCTATAATAGCTTGAATATATCAAATGTTATTTTTATCAAGGAGGTGTAACGCATGGCTAAGAAGGTTATGGGTCTGATCAAACTTCAGATTCCTGCAGGTAAAGCTACTCCAGCTCCACCGGTAGGTCCTGCACTAGGTCAGCACGGCGTTAACATTATGCAATTTACTAAGGAATTCAATGCAAGAACAGCAGATCAAGCTGGTATGATTATTCCTGTAGTAATTTCAGTTTATCAAGACAGATCTTTCTCTTTCATTACTAAAACGCCACCGGCTGCAGTACTGATTAAGAAAGCATGTAACATCAAGTCAGGTTCTGGCGTACCGAACAAAGACAAGGTCGCTACAATCACAAAAGCACAGCTTCAAGAAATCGCTGAGCTAAAAATGCCTGATCTAAACGCTGCTTCTGTAGAATCTGCAATGCGCATGATCGCAGGTACTGCACGTTCAATGGGCGTACTCGTAGAAGAGTAAGTTTTTTTTCGATCCTCGTGGGAGGAATAAACCGCTATTACCACAAAGGAGGTAAAGTAATATGGCAAAGCTAGGTAAAAGAGCTGCTGAAGCTGCAAAGCTGGTAGACCGTTCTAAGGTTTATGAGTCAGCTGAAGCAATTTCTCTATTGAAGCAAACTGCTAAAGCTAAATTCGATGAGACAGTTGAGCTTCACATTAAACTGGGCGTTGACGGACGTCACGCTGACCAGCAGGTTCGTGGTGCAATTGTACTGCCACACGGCACTGGTAAATCAAAAAAAGTTCTCGTAATTGCTAAGGGCGAGAAGGCTGAAGAAGCTAAAGCTGCAGGCGCAGATTTCGTAGGCGCTGAAGATATGATCCAAAAAATTCAAACTGAAAACTGGTTTGATTTCGACGTACTTGTTGCAACTCCTGACATGATGGGCCTTGTTGGTCGTCTGGGTCGCGTTCTAGGTCCTAAAGGTCTTATGCCAAACCCTAAGTCTGGTACAGTAACATTTGATATCGAAAAAGCTGTAAATGAAATCAAAGCAGGTAAAGTTGAATACCGTCTAGACAAGACAAATATCGTTCACGTTGTGATCGGTAAGGTGTCTTTCGATGATGCTAAACTTTCTGAAAACCTTGATGCACTGATGGAAGCGATCGTTAAGGCGAAGCCAGCAGCTGCAAAGGGTCTTTATTTGAGAAGTGTTACTATGACAAGCACAATGGGTCCTGGTATCAAGCTTAACCCAGTACAATTCTAATTTATTTCGAAATTAGACTTGACAACCAGGCATCTGTACTATACAATATGCTTGTTTGAAAAATGAATACACACCGTAGACAGTAGGTGCGTAAGCTTAATTTCCTACCGAGGTATTAATAAATGCGTTCGTGAAAATAGCATGAGCCAGCCTCTCTACATTTAACTAAGAATTAGAGAGGCTGTTTTATTGATGCCAGAAAACTGCTTTTTTAAGGAGGTGGACTGATGTCAAGCAATCTAGATCGTAAGAAGGCGATTGTTGAAGAAATCAAAGAAAAATTTGAAAAGTCTCAATCAGCTGTAGTCGTTGACTACCGTGGTCTTACAGTTGAAGAAGTAACTGAACTTCGTAACAAATTCCGTGAAGCTAACGTTGAGTACAAGGTTTACAAGAACAATCTTGTAAAAATTGCAATCAAAGACACGGATTTTGAGGGACTATCAGCAGATCTTACAGGTCCAAACGCTATTGCATTTGGTATTGAAGATGCTGTTGCTCCAGCGAAAATCGTAAAAGATTTTTCGAAAGATCATGAAAAACTAGAACTTAAATCTGGCGTTGTTGAAAGTGTATACTACGACAACAAGATGATTCTTGAAATTGCCAATCTTCCATCAAAGGAAGAACTTATCGGCCGTTTCATGGGTTCTATCAAGGCTCCTGTATCAAACTTCGCTTACTTCCTGACAAATCTTGCGAAGGAAAAAGAAGAAACTGCAGAAGCGTAATAAACTTAATTTGTAAAAAACTTATTTGTGTAACATATGAATATCGGAGGTGTTCTTAAAATGACTAAGGATCAAATCATTGAAGCGATTAAGGGTATGTCTATCCTAGAAATCAAAGAACTAGTAGAAGCATGTGAAGAAGAATTCGGCGTATCTGCATCTGCACCAGTAATGGTAGCTGGCGGAGCTGCTGGCGGAGCTGCAGAAGAAAAGTCTGAGTTCGACGTTGTTCTTTCATCTGCTGGCGCTAAGAAAATTGGCGTTATCAAGGTTGTTCGTGAAATCACAGGTCTAGGCCTGAAAGAAGCTAAGGCTCTTGTTGATGGTGCGCCTGAAACAGTTAAAGAAGCAGTAGCTAAAGAAGAAGCAGAAGAAATTAAAGCTAAGCTTGAAGAAGCTGGCGCTGTAGTAGAACTTAAGTAATCTAGTTACGGTGTGTTCATTGCGGCGGCCGAGAGTATTTGCTCTTGCCGTCGCTTTTAATTCTGCATCCTAAATCTTTGATTTAGATATGCAGTTTACTCAGCGACCGGAGGGAGTCGAGTGTATTCTTAACTGTCCGAAGGACATTTGCATCCTAAATCTTTAATTTAGAGATGAAGCTTACTCAGTTATATATACTCAGGATGACCGCGAGCATAACTCATGGAGGGAACACACGGTACTGTAAAAATGTGAGATGAACTTTGGAATATTCTAAAGTTTTTTTTAATGCTTAGATTTTAATCCAGAACAAGTGACAGGCAAAAGTGCTGCGTTAAGCGTTTTGGATGATGTGCTCAGTAGTGGCATGAATCGTGGTAGATATTTACTTGGATGGGATTTCATCTGGGTAAATTGCCCGTCTAAGTAAATATTTATTACACATGACATTCAAAATAACAGTGACTATAAATCAAGAACAGGTGCTCTGTTGGAATATGTATGAAAATTACTGTTGACACGTAAAACTAAGTGTAGTATCATTTTATAATGCCATACGTATGTAAAGTTGATTTTAAAATCGGGGACATATCGCTTTTTTGGCGTTTTTTGTGTTTTGATTGATGACTTTATGTATATGTATATATAGTGCCGCAGTGTCTGTCTGCAGGTCCCGAAGATCTAATGTGGGAGCGTCAGGAAACACGAGGCACGGTTTAAACGTAGGTTAAGGGAAGTCTCCCTAAGAAATAATATGATGAATTTTCATCCACGGAGCCTTTAATATTTAGCATGAGGGGTGAAGTTTTAATGCCACAGCCTGTACAGCTCGGTAAAGTTGAACGTATGAGTTTCTCTCGAATCCCTAAGATTTTGGATATGCCTAATCTTATTGAAATTCAGATGAAATCGTACAAATGGTTTCTTGAAGATGGCTTAATGGAAGCATTCCAGGATATTTCGCCAATTCAGGATTACACTGGCAACCTAATTCTTGAGTTTATCGACTACGAACTGGACTCTGATCCAAAGTACGATGTCGAAGAATGCAAGGAGAGGGATGTTACGTATGCAGTTCCTTTGAAGGTACAAGTTCGTTTCATTAATAAGGAAACGGGTGAGGTAAAGGAACAAAAAGTTTTCATGGGTGATTTTCCGCTTATGACAGACAAAGGAACGTTTATCATCAATGGTGCTGAACGTGTAATTGTAAGTCAGCTGGTACGTTCCCCAGGTCCATACTACGATGTAAAAGTTGATAAGTCTGGATCAAATCTCTATTCGACTACAGTCATTCCTAACCGTGGCGCATGGTTAGAATATGAAACAGATTCGAATGATATTGTCTCAGTACGTATTGACCGTACGAGAAAACTACCTGTAACGGTTCTTGTAAGAGCACTGGGTCTAGTTACAGATCAAGAGATCATCAATTTCTTTGGTGAAGATGAACGTCTGCTAAAGTCTCTTGATAAAGACAACACAACGACGAAGGCTGAAGCGCTGATCGAAATTTACAAAAAGCTTCGTCCAGGCGAACCGCCAACTGTTGAAAGTGCAACAAGTCTAATTAACTCATTGTTCTTTGATGACAAACGCTATGATTTAGCTAAAGTTGGTCGTTATAAGTTCAATAAGAAGCTTGGTCTGCTTAACAGAATCGAAAAAGAAGAGCTTGCAGAAGATGTGGTTCACCCTGAAACAGGTGAAATCATGGCTGAAGCAGGTGTTAAGATTGACCGTGACCTTGCAATGGAAATCGAAAATGCAGGTGTTAAGTTTGTCATTGTCGTAGGCGCAGAAGAAAAGCCTGTTAAAGTCATTGGCAACCACTTTGTAGATTTTGACAAGCATGTTCAAATTGAAGGTCTACCACGCATTGATCGCGCATACTATCCAGTTCTTAGAGAAATCCTCGACATGTACACAGAGGAAGCGGATATTAAAGCTGCGATTGAAGAACGCATTAAGGAACTTGTTCCTAAGAATATCATTCCTGATGATATTTTAGCATCGATCAGTTACATTCTTGGATTGCCACATGGTGTGGGTAATGTTGATGACATCGACCACCTGGGTAACCGTCGTATCCGTTCAGTCGGAGAACTGCTACAGAACCAATTTAGAATTGGTCTGTCAAGAATGGAACGTGTTGTTAGAGAAAGAATGACAATCCAGGATATGGATGTTATTACGCCTCAAGCGCTGATTAACATTCGTCCGGTTGCTGCGGCTATTAAAGAGTTCTTTGGTTCATCCCAGCTGTCTCAGTTCATGGATCAAACCAATCCTCTAGCAGAGCTTACACACAAGCGTCGTCTATCTGCGCTTGGTCCTGGTGGTCTTTCAAGAGAGCGTGCGGGCTTTGAGGTTCGTGACGTTCATTACTCTCACTACGGTCGTATGTGTCCTATCGAAACGCCTGAGGGTCCAAACATCGGTCTAATCGGATCGCTGTCATCTTATGCGCGTATTAACGAGTATGGATTTATTGAATCTCCATACCGTCGTATTGACAAGACTACAGGTACTGTTTCAGACAAAATTGAATATCTAACTGCAGATGTTGAAGAGAAGTGCGTAGTAGCGCCTGCTATTGAGCCTCTAAACGACGATAAGACTTTTGTGAACAGCAAGGTTGTTGCGCGTCGTCTGGCTGACATAGCGGAATTCTCGTCGACACAGATCGATTATATGGAAGTTTCTGCACAGCAGATGGTTTCTGTTGCAACAGCAATGATTCCTTTCCTTGAAAACGATGACGCCAACCGTGCCCTCATGGGATCAAACATGCAGCGTCAGGCGGTACCGCTTGTTAAGGCGCAAGCGCCGATTATCGGTACAGGTATGGAAGGTATTGCAGGTCGTGACTCTGGCGTTGTAAGAATGGCCAAAGAGGACGGCGTTGTTGAATATGTTTCGGGTGACCGCGTTACGATTCGTCACAATGACGGTTCAAAGGAACATCATAATCTTCTTAAGTTCAAGCGTTCAAACCAAGGTACTTGTATTACACAAAGACCACTGGTTGATAAGGGGCAGATTGTCAAGAAGGGCGAAGTCATCATGGATGGTCCATCGACTGAAATGGGTGAAATCGCACTGGGTACAAACCTGCTTATCGGCTTTATGACTTGGGAAGGCTACAACTATGAGGATGCCATCCTACTTAGTGAAGAGCTTGTTCAGCAAGACAGACTTTCTTCTATTCATATTGAAGAGTATGAATCAGAAGCTCGAGATACAAAACTTGGTCCAGAAGAGATCACACGCGACATTCCAAATGTGAGTGATGAAGCACTGAGAAACCTCGATGAAAGAGGGATTATCCGTATTGGTGCTGAGGTCAATGCTGGCGATATTATGGTTGGTAAGGTAACGCCTAAGGGTGAAACGGAGCTGACTGCAGAAGAACGTCTTCTGCGTGCTATTTTCGGTGAGAAAGCGCGTGAAGTGCGTGATACGTCACTTCGTGTACCGCATGGTGAAGCTGGTATCATCGTAGATGTAAAAGTATTTACACGTGAAAACGGCGACGAGCTGCCTCCAGGCGTAAACGAGCTGGTTCGCGTTTATATTGCTAAGAAGAGAAAGATACAAGTCGGCGATAAAATGGCCGGTCGTCACGGTAACAAGGGTGTTATCTCCCGCGTTCTGCCGATTGAAGACATGCCATTCCTAAATGATGGTACGCCACTTCAAATCGTTCTTAACCCACTGGGTGTACCTTCTCGTATGAACATCGGTCAGGTACTCGAGGTCCACCTCGGCATGGCTGCTAAGAAGTTCGGTTGGAAGGTCGCAACATCTGTATTTGATGGTGCGAAAGAGACTCAGATCATGGATCTGCTTGAAGAAGCAGGTTACCCTCGAAACGGTAAGATGACTGTTCGAGATGGCCGTACAGGAGATGCATTTGATAATCCTGTAACTGTAGGCTACATGTATATGCTAAAACTTCACCACCTTGTAGACGATAAGCTTCATGCGCGTTCTACAGGACCATACTCACTTGTAACACAGCAGCCGCTCGGTGGTAAAGCACAGTTTGGTGGACAGCGTTTCGGTGAGATGGAGGTATGGGCGCTTGAAGCATATGGCGCGGCATATACACTTCAGGAAATCCTGACTGTTAAGTCTGATGACGTCGTGGGTCGTGTTAAAGCGTACGAATCCATCGTTAAGGGTGAAAACATCCCTGAACCTGGAATCCCAGAATCCTTCAAGGTTCTTATTAAAGAACTTCAGTCTCTGTCACTGGATGTTAAAGTCCTTAGAGATGATGAAGGCGAAATCGATATAAAAGAGTCGGATGACGCAGATGACGAAAATAACAGTTCGTTATCTAAAGAAGTAATGGGTGAACAAACACCTGGTTCGAATGATGAATCTGATAGCTTTGAAAGAAAAGGATTCACGGTTGATTTCCTCAATGAAGGCGATGAATAACTCTGATCGGAAGGGAGAGGTAGCCCTTGCTCGAATTTAATAATTTCGATTCAATTAAAATTGGTTTAGCTTCACCGGAAAAAATTCGTGCCTGGTCAAATGGCGAGGTGAAGAAGCCCGAAACAATCAACTACAGAACACTTAAGCCAGAGAAAGAAGGTCTTTTCTGTGAAAAGATCTTCGGCCCTACTAAGGACTGGGAGTGTCACTGTGGTAAGTACAAGCGCGTACGTTATAAAGGCGTAATCTGTGACCGTTGTGGCGTTGAAGTCACTAAGGCTAAGGTGCGTCGTGAGAGAATGGGACACATTGAACTGGCTGCACCTGTATCTCATATTTGGTATTTCAAAGGCATCCCTTCAAAAATGGGTATTCTTCTTGACATGTCACCAAGAGCACTTGAAAAGGTTCTTTACTTTGCATCATACATTGTAATTGAGCCGGGTGAAACATCACTCAGTTTCAAGCAGCTTCTGACAGAAAAAGAGTACTCAGATTACCGCGAAAAATTCGGTAACGAATTTAGAGCTGCAATGGGTGCTGAGGCCGTTAAAGAAGTTCTTGATATGATTGAACTTGAAAAACTTGCAGATGATCTGGCAAGCAAGCTAAAAGATGCTACGGGTCAGAAAAAAGTAAGAACACTGCGTCGTCTGGAAGTTGTTGAAGCATTCAAGAAATCTGAGAACAATCCAAGCTGGATGATTCTTGATGTAATTCCTGTAATTCCACCGGATCTACGTCCGATGGTACAGCTGGATGGCGGTCGTTTTGCGACATCAGACTTGAATGATCTGTACCGTCGTGTAATTAACAGAAACAATCGTCTGAAGCGTCTTCTTGAACTTGGCGCACCAGATATTATCGTTAGAAATGAAAAGCGTATGCTTCAGGAAGCTGTTGATGCGCTGATCGACAACGGCAGACGAGGCCGTCCAGTAACGGGTCCTGGTAACAGACCTCTTAAGTCACTTTCAGATATGCTTAAGGGTAAGCAGGGACGTTTCCGTCAAAACCTTCTAGGTAAGCGTGTTGACTACTCTGGACGTTCGGTTATCGTCGTTGGGCCTGAACTGAAGTTCTATCAGTGTGGTCTTCCTAAGAAGATGGCACTAGAGCTGTTCAAGCCATTTGTTATGAAAAAGCTTGTTAAAGACGGCTATGTTCATAATATTAAAAGCGCAAAGCGTATGGTTGAGCGCGTTAAGCCAGAAGTTTGGGACATTGTAGAAGAAGTAATCAAGGAGCACCCAGTTATGCTGAACCGTGCCCCTACACTTCATAGACTGGGTATTCAGGCTTTCGAACCTGTCCTAATCGAAGGTAAGGCGATTCGTCTTCACCCACTGGTTTGTACAGCATACAATGCCGACTTTGACGGTGACCAGATGGCCGTTCACGTTCCGTTATCAGTAGAAGCACAAGCGGAAGCGCGCTTCTTGATGCTTTCAGTGAACAACATTTTGGCTCCTAAGGATGGCAATCCAATTACTACACCTTCTCAGGATATGGTTCTCGGTGCATACTATATGACATTCGAGAAGCATGATGAGCCGGGTGAAGGTATGGTTTTCAAAGATTATGATGAAATGATCATGGCTTATGAAAACAAAGTTGTTACACTTCACTCGAAGGTAAGAGTTAAGATGCAGCATAAGGCAACAGGTGAGTTCACACTGGTTGAATCTACTGTGGGTCGTTTCATCTTCAACGAAAAGATTCCTCAGGATATCGGCTTTGTTGACAGAGCTGAGAATCCATACTCGCTGGAAGTTGACTTCCTGTGTACTAAGAAGAAGCTAGAGCAGATTATTGCAAAGTGTTTTGCTAAGCATGGCAATACAACAACTGCTGTTATGCTAGACCACATGAAAAACATGGGCTTCAAGTATTCTACACGTGGTGCTGTAACCGTTTCTGTATCGGATATGGTTATTCCGCCTAAGAAAAAAGAGCTGATTGAAGCGGCAAGAAAAATGGTAGATAAATACCAGAGCGCTTATCGCCGTGGTCTTATTTCTGACGAGGAACGTTATAAAAAAATTATCCAGACATGGACACAGACAACAGAAGATGTTACGGATGCCCTGATGGAAAATCTAAGCGATCTGAATAATATTAAAATCATGGCCCATTCAGGAGCCCGTGGTTCTAGAAACCAGATTCGTCAGCTTGCCGGCATGCGTGGTCTGATGGCCAATGCAGTTGGTAAAACCGTAGAGATTCCAATCGTTTCGAACTTCCGTGAAGGTCTGGGCGTACTGGAGTACTTCATCTCTACTACAGGTGCACGTAAAGGTCTAGCCGATACAGCACTTCGTACTGCCGATTCAGGATACCTGACACGTCGTCTTGTTGATGTATCTCAGGATGTCATCGTTCGTGATGTAGACTGTGGTACAGAGCATGGTATTGTCGTAAAGGCGTTTATGAATGGCAATGAATTAATTGAACCATTTGTTGAACGTATTGTAGGCCGCTTCCCTGCGAAAGATGTTAAGCATCCAGAAACAGGCGAGATGCTGTGTGATACAGATACAATGATTAGTGCAGATATTGCGGATGCAATTGATGCAGCTGGATATAAAGAGCTGGAAGTACGATCAGTACTGACTTGTGACACTGAATACGGTGTTTGCTCTAAGTGTTACGGCGTCAACCTTGCAAATGGCAAACCGGTTAATGTAGGTGAAGCAGTTGGTATCATCGCGGCTCAGTCGATTGGTGAACCGGGTACACAGCTGACAATGCGTACATTCCATACCGGCGGTGTTGCCGGCGGCGATATCACCCAAGGTCTTCCGCGTGTTGAGGAACTTTTTGAGGCACGTAAGCCTAAAGGTCTTGCCGTAATTGCTGAAATTGCAGGTACAGTTTCTTTCAGAGAAACGAAGAAGAAAAAAGAAGTAGTTATTACATCAGACAGCGGCGAAGTAGCATCAAGCCAAATCGTATTCGGTTCTCGACTGAGAGTGGATACAGGCGATCGTGTTGAAGCTGGCCAGATGATTACAGACGGTTCTGTAAACCCACATGATATTCTTCGTGTTGTTGGTGTCAGAGGCGTTCAAGAATACATTACTTCAGAAGTTCAAAGAGTTTACCGCTTACAGGGTGTTGATATCAACGACAAGCACGTTGAGATCATCATCAAGCAGATGCTCGGAAAAATGCGTGTGGATGAGCCTGGAGATGCAAATCTACTAGAAGGCTCAGTAGTAAGCGTTCGTGAATTCAACGTTGAAAACAAACGCATCAAAGAAGAAGGCGGCCAAGAAGCAACGGGTACAAGATCACTTCTTGGTATCACTAAAGCTTCTCTTGCAACAGAGTCCTTCCTATCGGCTGCATCATTCCAGGAAACAACACGTGTTCTTACGGATGCTGCTATCAACGGTAAGGAAGACCGTCTAGTCGGTCTTAAGGAAAATGTACTGATTGGTAAACTGATCCCTGCGGGTACAGGTATGAAGAAGTACAACGATGTTGCAATTCAAAAGCATGAGAGCCTTGAGCCTGCTGAAGACGAGTATAAAGTTCTGTTATAAAAAAAATAATATTGACAGTCCCTATGGCTGGTGTTATTATATTGAAGTGTGCCAATAGGGATCACACACCTTTCTATGCCCTGGAGGAGGTTGCTTATGCCGGTTCAAGAACTGCAAATACTTGATCGGGATCATCTGAAGATCGGGGTCAAGCAATCGCAAAGAGCGATTATTGAGGGGCGTGCCCTAAAGGTTTTCGTCGCAAAAGATGCTGAACAGCATGTGACGAGACACATTTTAGATTTGGCTGAAGGAGCGAATGTCGAGGTCGAACTTGTCGACACGATGCGCACTCTTGGTCAAGCTTGTCGAATAGACGTTGGTGCTGCGACAGCAGTTATAACTAAATAAACTAATTTGAAAATGGAAGGAGGTGCATGGAATGCCTACTATTAACCAAATCGTTCGTAAGGGTCGTAAGCAGATGAAAGAAAAATCTACTTCACCAGCTCTTCAAAGAACATTTAATACAATCAAGAGACAGAACGTGGCTCAGAGCGCGCCATTCAAGCGTGGTGTTTGTACGTCGGTTAAAACAATCACGCCTAAAAAGCCTAACTCCGCGCTTCGTAAGATTGCCAGAGTTCGTCTGACTAACGGTATGGAGGTTACTGCATACATCCCGGGCGTAGGTCACAACCTACAGGAACACAGTGTTGTTCTTATCCGTGGTGGTCGTGTTAAAGACCTTCCGGGTGTTCGTTACCACATCGTTCGTGGTGTCCTAGATACAGCTGGTGTTTCTGATAGAAACCAGTCTCGTTCGAAGTACGGTGCGAAGAAGCCTAAGAAAAAGTAGTAACAACTGAAAAAAATTAACTACCTCTTCCTTCTAGCCATAGAGGGAAGGGGTTTTATCAAGTTTATATGGCGCCAACGGCAATTAAATTTTGTCGAGTACCGATGAAATCATTCATTGTAAGGAGGGAAGAGACGTGCCAAGAAAAGGTAATGTTCCAAAGAGAAAAGTTTATGCGGATCCTGTTTACGGATCTAAGGTGGTAACTAAGCTTATCAACAACATCATGCTTGATGGTAAGAAGGGTACTGCACAGCAAATCGTATACGGTGCTTTTGAAATCGTAGCTCAAGAATCAGGTAAAGATGCTCTTGAGGTATTTGATGCTGCACTGAACAACGTTATGCCAATGCTGGAAGTTAAAGCTCGCCGTGTAGGTGGTTCTAACTATCAGGTTCCTGTAGAAGTTCGTCCTGTTCGTCGTCAGACACTAGCTCTGAGATGGATGACTGATTTTACGCGTAAGCGTGGCGAGCGTACTATGAAGGAAAGACTTGCTAAAGAAATTCTTGACGCTGCTAACAACACTGGCGGTTCAGTTAAGAAAAAAGAAGATACACACAAAATGGCAGAAGCAAACCGTGCATTTGCACACTACAGATGGTAATAGCCCCGAGGCTAATACCTCTGTATGTTTGTTAAGCATAATTCCAATAGTAGATATTCGTAAGAGAGAGGAGGATACACAATGGGTAGAGCTTTTTCACTCGAAAAAACTCGTAACATTGGTATCATGGCTCATATCGATGCTGGTAAGACTACGACTACAGAGCGTATTCTTTACTACACTGGTCTGACTCACAAAATCGGTGAGGTTCATGACGGTGCTGCAACGATGGACTGGATGGAGCAGGAACAGGAACGTGGTATCACGATCACTTCTGCTGCAACAACTTGCCAATGGGACAATACGCGAATCAACATCATCGATACACCTGGTCACGTTGACTTCACAGTTGAAGTTGAACGTTCACTGCGTGTACTAGATGGCTCTTGTGCAGTTTTCTGTGCTAAGGGTGGTGTTGAGCCTCAATCTGAAACAGTTTGGAGACAGGCAAATAAGTATCAGGTTCCACGTATGGCTTTCGTAAACAAGATGGATATTACAGGTGCTGACTTCCTTCGCGTTGTTGGTATGATGAAAGATCGTCTTAAAGCGAATGCTGTGCCGCTTCAACTTCCAATCGGAGCTGAAGACGATTTTGAAGGTATTATTTCCCTTCTAGACATGAAGGCAATTTATAACACAGATGATACAGGTATGAGCACTGAACTTCGTGACATTCCTGCAGATTATATGGAACAAGCTGAAGAGTACAGAGCTGCAATGATTGAAGCAATCGTTGAGACTGATGAAGATCTTATGATGGCTTACCTTGAAGGTGAAGAGCCAACAAAAGAGCAACTTGTAGCTGCACTTCGTAAAGCGACAATCGCCAACGAAATCGTTCCTGTAGTGTGTGGTTCTGCTTATAAAAATAAAGGTGTTAAGGCGCTTCTTGATGCAATTGTTGCATTCATGCCAGCTCCAACTGACATCGAAGCCATCAAAGGTGTTACACCAGAGGGCGAAGAAGACAGCAGAGCATCTGATGATTCACTGCCTTTCTCAGCGCTTGCATTCAAAATCATGACTGACCCTTATGTTGGTAAGCTTGCATTCTTTAGAGCTTACTCAGGTACACTTGATTCTGGTTCTTATGTATACAACTCTACAAAGGGCAAGAAAGAGCGTATCGGTCGTATCATGCAAATGCATGCTGACAAGCGTGAAGAAATTCCTACAGTATACTCGGGCGATATCGCTGCAGCGGTTGGCCTGAAAAATACGACAACTGGTGATACTCTATGTGATCAGGACAACCAGATCATTCTTGAGTCAATGGAATTCCCAGAGCCAGTTATCGAGGTTGCTATTGAGCCTAAGACACGTGCAGGTCAGGATAAAATGGGTATCGCTCTAGCGAAACTTGCTGAAGAGGATCCAACATTCCGTACTTACACAAATGAAGAAACAGGTCAGACAATCATCGCGGGTATGGGTGAGCTTCACCTTGAAATCATCGTTGACCGTCTACTTCGTGAATTCAAAGTTGAGGCTAACATTGGTGCTCCTCAAGTTTCTTACAAAGAGACAATCACTAAAGAAGTTGAAGTTGATTACAAATATTCTAAGCAGTCTGGTGGTAAGGGTCAGTATGGTCACGTTAAGATCAAAATGCGCCCTAATGAGCCAGGTGTTGGCTACACATTTGAAAATACAGTTGTTGGTGGTGCGATTCCTAGAGAATACATCGAGCCATGTAACCAAGGCTTCCAGCAATCAATGGAAAATGGTATCCTAGCAGGCTTTGAAGTTGTTGATATCAACATCAACCTATACGACGGTTCATACCATGATGTCGATTCTTCGGAGATGGCATTTAAACTGGCTGCTTCTATGGCATTCAAAGAAGCAATGCGTAAAGCAAATGCAGTTCTTCTTGAACCAGTATTCAAGGTTGAAGTTATCGTACCTGAAGAGTATACAGGCGATGTTGTAGGCGATCTTAACTCACGTCGTGGTCAACTTGAAGGTATGGAAATTAACCAAGGCGCTCAAATAATCCGCGCATTTGTTCCGCTAGCGAACATGTTTGGTTACGCAACAGATCTACGTTCTAAATCACAGGGCCGTGGTAACTACTCAATGGTATTTGACCATTTCGAGCCACTACCTAAGGCGCTTGCTGAAAAAGTAATGGAAAATAAAAAGTAATCACTGTAGCGCGTCGTTCAGTTCTTCTGAACTGAGCGACCATACATATGAGTGATTAAACTAATGATAAAATCCGCATTACGAGGAGGAATTTAAAATGGGTAAGGCTAAATTTGAAAGAAATAAGCCACACGTTAACATTGGTACAATTGGCCACGTTGACCACGGTAAAACAACACTAACAGCAGCAATCACTAAGGTGCTATTTGACAAGTACCAACTAGGTGAGCGCGTAGACTTTGAAAACATCGATAAGGCTCCAGAAGAGCGTGAGCGTGGTATTACAATCTCTACTGCACACGTTGAGTACGAAACACCAGCACGTCACTACGCACACGTAGACTGCCCAGGCCATGCCGATTACGTTAAGAACATGATCACAGGTGCAGCACAGATGGATGGATCTATCCTAGTTGTATCAGCAGCAGACGGTCCAATGCCACAAACACGTGAGCACATCCTTCTGTCTCGTCAGGTAGGCGTACCTTACATCGTAGTATTCATGAACAAGTGTGACATGGTTGATGACGAAGAGCTACTTGAGCTAGTAGAAATGGAAATCCGTGAGCTACTATCTGAGTACGACTTCCCAGGCGATGACACGCCAATCATCCAAGGTTCTGCACTTAAAGCTCTAGAAGGCGATGCAGATTGGGCAGAGAAAATTGTTGAAATGTTTGACATTATCGACGAATATATCCCAACACCTGAGCGTGATGTAGACAAGCCGTTCCTAATGCCAGTAGAGGACGTATTCTCAATCACTGGTCGTGGTACAGTAGCAACAGGCCGTGTTGAGCGTGGTGTAATCAACGTATCAGAAGAAGTTGAAATCGTTGGTCTATCAGAAGAAAAGCGTAAGGTTGTTGTAACGGGCGTTGAAATGTTCCGTAAGCTTCTTGATTCAGGTCAAGCAGGCGACAACATCGGCGCACTACTACGTGGTGTTCAGAGAACTGAAATCGAGCGTGGACAAGTACTTGCAAAGCCAGGTTCAGTAAACCCACACACTAAGTTCGAAGCACAAGTATACGTACTGAAGAAAGAAGAAGGCGGCCGTCATACACCATTCTTCAACAACTACCGTCCACAGTTCTTCTTCAGAACAACAGACGTAACAGGCGCAATTGCTCTTCCAGAAGGTACAGAAATGTGCATGCCTGGTGACAACATCGAAATGGTTGTAGAGCTAATCGCACCAATCGCAGTAGAAGAAGGCCTAAAGTTCTCTATCCGTGAAGGTGGACGTACAGTAGGCGCTGGTTCTGTAATTAAGATCATCGAATAATCTATTTTAGATTATCCTTTTAAGAGATTAATGAGCGAATTTAAATAAAGGCCCTGACCGGCAATATGTTATATGATTATTAGAGCTGTTCCTTTGGAACAGCTCTTCTTTACGTTTAAGGCAAAGAACAGCAGTTTAAAAATGAAATAGATATGTATCGTGTTTACACGAATACATATCTATTTCATTTTTAAACTATTGGACGCGACTAGCGACCAGGGCAATCAGAGATTGCACGGTACTGTTCTTTTTAGAGTGAACCACCTATTCAAATCTGAATTTGAAATAGCTTGTATTCTCCTTCGGATATAGAGCCAGACGCGTGACATATAAATTAAAGTCTATATTGTATGGATTGAATAGACTTGATATGGGTAAATTTTAAAGTGTTCGCATAACATCAAATGGTAATTAGACTCATTAATTCAATTTGAGTAGAGGTGTGGTAGAATCGAATCAGTTTTCACAATGTAGAGTTACGTTTGAATGAAATAGATAGAATCGATTGAGGCGCGCCTGTATTTTAGAGGCTTGTAGAGATCTAAAAAAGTTTTAAGAAATTAGCAAAAAAGCCTTGCAAAAGCGCGTATTATCTATATAATAAGAGAAGTGCAGTCAAAGCACGCGATGACGTGTTTCTACTATATAAATAGAGCGGAACATCTTTCTTGTATAGCAGAAACATGTTATGCTGCGTTGCAAGTAAAAAAGTTTTAAAAATTGCTTGCAAACTGTATGTGTTTCATGTATACTAATATAGCGTGTTTGAACTGCGATGATGCAGGAGGTTACTAAATCGGGCGTCCTCTCGATTAAGAGAACTTCTGCGGAGAAGTGTCCATTCTGAGAAATGGGCGACCGTTTTCTGGGCGTTTTTAATTTGCAGCCCCCGAAACACCCGGGGCAGTGTGCTTAGAAAACGTCGTACAAGCAACGTCGTACGATGAAAAGGAGGGAAATTTAATGAGCAAAGCAAGTCAAAAAATCAGAATCAAACTGAAGTCTTACGATCACAAGGTTCTAGATGCATCAGCAAAGAAAATTGTTGAAACAGCTAAGACAACGGGAGCCGAAGTATCGGGTCCGGTACCTCTTCCAACTAAGAAGGAAGTTGTTACAATCCTAAGAGCGGTACATAAGTACAAAGACTCTAGAGAACAGTTTGAAATGAGAACGCACAAGCGTCTTATTGACATTCTGAGCCCTACACCAAAAACAGTAGACTCTCTTATGAGACTTGATCTACCTGCTGGTGTAGATATCGAAATTAAGTTGTAATACTAAGATGTAAGGTTTCAATAGATCCCGAATCGATGAACCTGATGATTTTAGTATGATTGCGTTTTTTGACGTAATCCGCTGTAAATTCAATCGGAGGTGTACCAATGATTCTTGGTAAGAAAATCGGTATGACTCAGGTATTTAACGAAGATGGTGTTGTAACACCAGTTACTGTCGTTGAAGCTGGTCCTGTAGTCGTAACACAAATTAAAACTGTAGAAACTGACGGTTACAATGCAATCCAAGTTGGTTTTTCTGATCAAAAAGCACACAGAGTAAACAAGCCTCTTAAAGGTCACTTTGAAAAGGCTGGCGTTTCTCCAAAGCGTCTACTGGCTGAGTTCCGTGTGGACAATCCAGCAGAATATGCTCTAGGTCAAGAAATCAAGGCGGACGTGCTTGAAGCTGGCATGATGGTTGATGTAACAGGTACTTCTAAAGGTAAGGGTACTGCTGGTACAATCAAGCGTCACAACCAAAGCCGTGGTCCTGAAACTCACGGTTCTAAGTATCACAGAGGACCTGGTTCTCTGGGTGCTGCATCCTATCCTGCTCGTGTTATCAAAGGCATGAACATGGCTGGCCACATGGGTCACGAAACAGTTACGGTTCAGAATCTTGAAATCGTACGCGTTGATGCTGAGAGAAACGTTGTACTCGTTAAAGGAGCCGTTCCGGGCCCTAGAGGCGGTTTTGTATCGTTTAAGAAAACTGTCAAGAACAACAAATAAGAGCTAAGGATTAGGAAAGGAGGAAAGAACAGTGCCTAAACATGATATTGTTAACGTATCTGGCCAGAAAGTTGGCGAGATTGAACTAAATGATAGCGTTTTTGCTGCTGAAGTAAATGAAGCTGTACTACATGATGTAGTAAAGAATTACCTGGCAAATCAAAGACAAGGTACGCATTCTGCTAAAACTCGTGCGGAAGTGCGTGGTGGTGGCAAGAAGCCATTCCGTCAGAAGGGTACAGGACGTGCGCGTCAAGGTACAATTCGTGCGCCTCACTTTGTAGGTGGTGGTGTTGCATTTGCTAAGAAGCCAAGAGATTTCTCTTACAGATTGAACAGAAAGGTTAAGCGTCTTGCGCTTAAGTCTGCGCTTTCTGCTAAGGTGAATAACAACGAACTAATCGTAATCGATGAGCTAAGCCTAGCTGCTCCAAAGACAAAGGATATGGTGAACATCCTATCTAGCGTTAAAGCTGCTAAAAAAGCACTTATCGTTACTGCTGAAAAGAACGAGAATGTAATTCGTTCTGCAAGCAACATCAAAGGTGTTGCAACTGCTGAAGCACTTGGTATGAATGTATATCAAATTCTTCATCATGACACTTGCATCATTACTAAAGATGCTGTTCAGAAAATCGAGGAGGTGTACGCATAATGAAAACATCTTATGATGTAGTCATCAGACCCGTAATTACTGAAACTTCAATGACGGGCATGTCTGAAAAGAAGTACACATTCGAAGTACACAGAGACGCTAACAAGACTGAGGTCAAAGATGCAATCGAAAAGATCTTCGGTGTTGAAGTTGAAACTGTAAACACAATGAACGTTAAAGGTAAGAAGAAGCGTATGGGCCGTAACGAAGGTTACCGTCGTAGCTGGAAAAAGGCTATCGTTAAGCTTACTGCTGACAGCAAAGAAATTGAATTCTTCGAAGGCATGTAATTAATAATAAAATTCGTAATTAAAGGAGGGAATCACGATGGCAGTTAGAGGTTTCAAACCTACGTCTCCTGCAAGACGTCACATGACGGTTTCTACATTTGAAGAAATTACTACGTCGAAGCCTGAAAAGTCACTCGTTGTTTCACTTAAGAAACACTCTGGGCGAAATAATCAAGGTAAGATTACAATTCGTCATAGAGGTGGCGGTAACAAAATCAAGTACAGAATCATCGATTTCAAGAGAAACAAGGACGGTGTTCCTGGAAAAATCTCTACAATCGAGTATGATCCAAATAGATCAGCAAACATTGCACTAGTTGCTTATGCTGATGGTGATAAGCGTTACATCCTAGCTCCAGAAGGTGTTTCTGTTGGTACAGAAATCCTAGCTGGTCCTGAGGCTGACATTAAGCCTGGTAACGCAATGATGCTAAAGGATATGCCTACTGGTACTGTGATTCACAATATCGAACTGAAGCCTGGTAAAGGTGGACAGTTGGCACGTTCTGCGGGTATGTCTGCACAGCTAATGGCAAAAGAAGGCGACATGGCTCTTCTAAGATTGCCATCTGGCGAAACACGTTACGTACGTAAAGAGTGTCGCGCAACAATTGGTGTTGTTGGCAACTCTAGCCACGAAAACGTAACAGTGGGTAAAGCTGGTCGTAAGCGTCATATGGGTATTAGACCTACAGTTCGTGGTTCTGTAATGAACCCTAACGATCACCCTCACGGTGGTGGTGAAGGTCGTGCACCAATCGGTCGTCCATCTCCTGTTACACCTTGGGGTAAGCCGACACTTGGTTACAAAACTCGTAAGAAGAACAAGCAATCAGACAAATATATCGTTTCACGCAGAAAGTAACGGTAACAGGCATATAGAGGCATTCAGAGCTTTGGCTCTGCCTCTAAAGCCTTTGTTTCGTAATGAAGGGAGGATTCGCAGTGGGAAGATCTCTTAAGAAGGGACCTTTTATTCATAAAGGGCTACTGAAGAAAATAGAATCTATGAATGAAAAAGGGGAAAAGCAAGTTGTTAAGACTTGGTCTAGAGCATCTACAGTTTTCCCTCAAATGGTAGGCCACACTATCGCAGTTCATGATGGTCGCAAGCATGTTCCAGTATATATCACTGAAGACATGATCGGTCACAAGCTTGGTGAGTTTTCACCAACAAGAACTTTCCGTGGTCACGGTAATGATAAAAAAGGTAACGTTCGTTAATTCGAAATTTAGTTTATACGATCGGAAGGAGGTCAACTAATGGAAGCTAAAGCTCTGAAGAAGCACGTTCGCATCTCTCCAAGAAAGGTGAAACCGATCGCTGATCTGGTTAGAGGTAAGGACGTCAAAGAAGCAAGCGCGATCCTGAAGTTTACACCGAGAAAAGGCGCTCGTGAACTGCTTAAAGTTCTTGAGTCTGCTGTAGCAAACGCTGAAAACAACTTTGATATGGATGTTGAACGCCTATATGTTTCACAAGTATACGCAAACCAAGGTCCAGTTATGAAGAGATGGAATGCTGGTTCAATGGGTCGTGCGAACCCAATCCTGAAAAGAACGAGCCATATCGGCGTAGCTGTTGCTGAAAAAGAATAAGGAGGGATTAACCGCATGGGTCAGAAAGTAAATCCACACGGTCTTAGAGTCGGCGTTATTAAAGACTGGGATTCTAAATGGTATGCTAATAAAAAAGATTTCTCTGATCTTCTAGTTGAAGACTTTGAAATTCGTAAATACATTAAGAACGCACACAAGCGTGCTGGTATCTCTCGTATCTACATTGATCGTGCTGCAAACAGTAAAATACGTATTAACGTATACACTGCTAAGCCAGGTATGATCGTTGGTAAGGGTGGCGAGACTATCAAGAAGCTTCGCGAAACACTTCAAAAAATGACTGGCAAAGCAGTACAGCTTGACATTTCAGAAGTTAAGAACGCTGAGGTTGATGCACAGCTTATTTCTGAAAGTGTTGCATTTGCACTTGAAAGACGTGTTGCATTCCGTCGTGCAATGAAGCAAGCAATCGGTAGAGCAATGCGCCAAGGTGCTCTTGGTATTAAGATTCAAACTGCAGGTCGTCTAGGCGGCGCAGAAATGGCACGTACTGAAGGTTACTCAGAAGGTAATGTACCTCTGTCAACTCTACGTGCAGACATCGAATATGGTTTTGCTGAAGCAGATACTACTTACGGAAAAATCGGTGTCAAAGTATGGCTAAACAAAGGTGAAGTACTTCCTAAGCCAGGCGAAGGCCGTGTACTTACTCGTCTAGAAGCGCGTGAGCGTAAAGACAATAGACGTGGTGGAAGAAAACCTAACCAAAGAAAGCCAAGAAGAAACAATAATAAGAAAAACTAATCCTTTTGTCTAGAAGTTTGAGGAAGGAGGCAATGCACCATGTTGATGCCTAAAAGAGTTAAGCGTCGTCGCCAGCATAGAGGCAGAATGACTGGTCAAGCACATCGCGGTAATACTGTATCATACGGTGATTACGGTCTTGTTGCTACTGAGCCAGCGTGGATCACGTCTCGTCAAATTGAGGCTGCGCGTATTGCGATTAATAGAAAGATTAAAAGAGGCGGTAAAGTCTGGATTAAGATTTTCCCTCATAAGCCAGTAACACAAAAACCTGCTGAGACTCGTATGGGTGCCGGTAAAGGTTCACCAGAGTACTGGGTAGCAGTTGTTAAACCAGGTAGAGTAATGTTTGAACTTTCGGGTGTAGATGAAGAACTAGCACGTGAGGCAATGCGTCTTGCAGCTATGAAGCTTCCTATTACATGCAAGTTTGTTGCACGCGAAGATGCAGAAAAGGGTGGTGAAGCATAATGCTAGCTAAAGAGCTACGTGAAATGACAGATGCGGAACTGCATACTAAAATAAACGATCTTAAGTCTGAACTGTTTAATTTAAGATTCCAGCTAGCTACAGGTCAGCTGGATAACCCTATGCGAATTAAAGGTGTTAAGAAAGACATCGCTCGCGCTAAGACGGTTCTCAGAGCTCGTGAGATCAAAGCCTAAAGGAGGTTAACGTCGTGGAAAGAGGCAATAGAAAAGTCCGCGTTGGCCTAGTAGTCAGCGATAAAATGGATAAAACAATCACTGTTAAGGTAGAAGACTTTATTCGTCATCCACTTTACGGTAAGCGTATTAAACGTTCTAAGAAATTTAAAGCACACGATGAAAACAATGTTTGCTCCATGGGCGACCGTGTAAGAATCATGGAAACTCGTCCACTCTCTAAAGATAAGAGATGGAGACTTGTTGAGATAATTGAGAAGGCGAAGTAGAGCTGTCGGAAGGAGGATAATCACATGATTCAACAAGAAACGCGATTGAAGGTTGCGGATAACTCCGGCGCTAAAGAACTGCTTTGCATTCGAGTGCTAGGCGGATCGAAAAGAAGATACGCTAATATTGGCGACGTCATTGTTGCTGCAGTTAAAGATGCAACACCAGGCGGAGTTGTTAAAAAAGGTGCCGTTGTTAAGGCGGTCGTTGTACGTTCTAAAAAAGGTGTACGTCGTAATGACGGTAGCTACGTTAAGTTTGATGATAACGCGGCTGTAATCATTAAAGAAGACAAGAATCCAGCTGGTACTCGTATCTTCGGACCTGTCGCAAGAGAGCTTCGTGAGAACAAGTACATGAAAATCTTGTCTCTAGCACCGGAAGTACTGTAAAAGTAGGAGGTGTAGCAAGTGCAAATCAAAAAGGGTGACACGGTAGTAGTTATTGCCGGTAAAGATAAAGGTAAGAAGGGCAAAGTCCTTCAGGTATTCCCTAAGAAAGAGCGCGTGCTGGTTGAGGGAGCTAATATGGCGACTAAGCACCAGAAACCGTCTCAAAAAGTGCAACAAGGTGGCATTATCCATCAAGAAGCACCAATTCATGTTTCAAACGTTATGGTTTGGGATGAGAAAGCTAAGAGCGGATCACGTGTTAAGTTCGAAACAAAAAAAGATAAAAAAGTGCGTGTGGCTGTTAAGTCCGGCAACGTTATCGATTAATCATCGCCGAAAGGAGGTAACAGAACATGGCTAGACTAAGAGATAAGTTTAACAATGAAGTGAAAAAAGCACTTCATGACAAATTTGAATACAAATCAGCAATGGAGATTCCTAAGTTCGATAAGATCGTAGTGAATATGGGTCTAGGTAGCTCGAAAGATAATCCTAAGGCAATTAAAGCTGCTGCTGAAGAAATGGCTACTATTACTGGCCAAAAGCCTGTAATTACTAAGGCTAAAAAATCAATCTCTAACTTTAAACTTCGTGAAGGCATGTCAATAGGCTGCAAAGTTACACTGCGTGGCGAGCAAATGTTCGAATTCATGGATCGTTTCATGAACATCGCACTTCCTCGTGTACGTGACTTTAGAGGTGTTAATCCTAACGCTTTTGATGGTCGCGGTAACTATACGCTAGGTATCAAAGAACAGCTTATTTTCCCTGAAATCGAGTACGATAAAGTTGATGCTGTTCGCGGTATGGATATTACATTCGTAACAACTGCGAAAACAGACGAAGAGGCTCGTGAGCTCCTAAAGCTTATGGGTATGCCATTCAGCAAATAAGGAGGGATCGCAGTGGCTAAGAAAGCAATGAAAGTTAAGCAGGCGAGAAAGCAAAAGTTTTCTACGCGTGAATATAATAGATGTCGACTTTGCGGTCGTCCGCATGGTTACCTGAGAAAGTTCGGTATCTGTCGTATTTGCTTTAGAGAATTGGCTTATAAAGGCCAAATTCCAGGTGTCCGTAAGGCAAGCTGGTAATACGGAAGGGAGGTAAACACCTATGATGATTACAGATCCAATTGCAGATATGCTTACGCGTATCAGAAACGGCAACATGGTTCGTCACGCATCAGTTGATGTTCCAGCATCAAACACTAAAAAGCGTCTTGCTGAGATTCTTCAAACTGAAGGTTTCATTAAGAGCTATGACGTCATCGATGATGGCAAGCAAGGAATCATCCGTGTTCAATTGAAGTACGGTGAAAATAAAGAACGAGTTATCACTGGTCTAAAGAGAATTTCTAAGCCAGGTCTACGTGTTTACGCTAAGAGAAACGAGATTCCTAAGGTACTAGGCGGTCTAGGCATCGCTGTTGTATCAACTTCTAACGGTATTATTACTGATAAGGAAGCTCGCAAACTAGGCGTGGGCGGCGAAGTTCTTTGCTACGTTTGGTAATTATTGAGGAAAAGTAGGAGGTGCGACAATGTCACGAGTTGGTTATATGCCGATCACGATTCCTCAAGGGGTTGAAGTTAAAGTTACAGAAAGCAATATGGTAACTGTAAAAGGCCCTCTTGGAGAACTGAACGAGCAAATCGATAAAGGCATGAAGATTTCTATCGATGGTGACACTCTGACTGTAGAGCGTCCATCGGACCTAAAACGATTTAAAGCTCTACACGGTCTGTCTAGAGCACTTATCTTCAACATGGTTGAAGGTGTTACTAAGGGATATGAAAAGAAACTTCAAATTGTTGGTGTAGGTTACAGAGCTACTAAGAAGGGTAAAGTACTTGACCTTCAGCTAGGTTTCTCTCATCCAGTTGAAATGGAAGATCCTGAAGGCATTACGACTGAGTGCCCATCAAATACAGAGATTGTTGTTAAAGGTATCAACAAGCAACTTGTTGGTAACTATGCAGCAAAAATCCGTGATTGGAGAAAGCCAGAGCCATACAAAGGTAAAGGCATCCGCTACGTTGATGAGTATGTTAGACGTAAAGAAGGTAAAGCTGGTAAGTAATAAGAAAGGAGTGACATAGGATGATCAATAAGCAAACTAAGAACAGTATGCGTCAGGCACGTCAACACCGTGTAAGATCTAAAGTTTCTGGTACTGCTGAACGTCCACGTCTGAACGTTTACAGAAGCCTGAACAACATGTACGCACAGATCATCGATGACACGACAGGTACTACGCTGGTTTCTGCCTCTACTCTGGAAGCGGACGTTAAGAGCCAAGTTTCAGGCACGGGCAATAAAGAAGCAGCGAAAGTTGTCGGAGAAACTGTTGCGAAAAGAGCAATTGAAAAAGGAATAGATACTGTTGTATTTGACAGAGCCGGTTATCTGTACCATGGTCGTGTTAAGGAATTAGCAGACGGTGCACGTGCAGCTGGTCTGAAATTCTAAGAGGGAGGTACAATAATGGCGCAATATAAAGTTGATGCGAACAAACTTGACCTCAAAGAGCAGGTTATTAACATTAACCGTGTTACGAAAGTTGTTAAGGGCGGTCGTAACTTCCGCTTCAGCGCACTTGTGGTTGTTGGTGATGAAAACGGCCATGTTGGTGTTGGTACTGGTAAAGCTCTTGAAGTACCTGAAGCAATTCGTAAAGCTATCGAAAATGCTAAGAAGAACATGATCTTCGTTCCACGTGTTGGTACAACTGTACCTCACAGAATTAGGGGCGAGTTTGACGGTGGTAAAGTACTCATCATGCCTGCGCATGAAGGTACTGGTGTTATCGCTGGTGGTCCAGTACGTGCTGTCCTAGAGCTTGCGGGCGTTAAGGATGTACGTGCGAAATCCCTAGGTTCAAACAATCCAAAGAACATGGTTAATGCAGCTCTTGAAGGTATCAAGCAAATGAAGACTGTTGAAGAGGTTGCTAAACTTCGCGGTAAAACGGTAGAAGAGATTCTTGGATAGGGGGAGAACACCTTGGCTACAATCAAGATCAAACTCGTAAAGAGTACTATCGGCGCAAAGCCTAAGCATAAATTGACTGTTCAGGCTCTTGGCCTGAGAAAAATCGGTCAAGTGGTTGAAAAGCAAGACAACCCTCAAATGAGAGGTATGATTGCACAAGTTAGCCACTTGCTAGAAGTAGAAGAAGCTTAAATTAAGGAGGTGTCAACATGAAGCTACATGAACTGAGACCTACTGCTGGTTCAACTAAGAATCGCAAGCGTATTGGTCGCGGCGGCGGTTCTGGACAAGGTACGACTGCTGGTCGCGGTATGAATGGTCAAAACTCTCGTTCAGGCGGCGGCGTTCGTCCTGGTTTCGAGGGTGGTCAGATGCCACTTTTCAGACGTCTTCCAAAGCGTGGTTTCAAGAACTTTACGAGAAAGAACTGGACTATCGTAAACGTTGAGACATTAAATAAATTCGAAGACGGCACAGAGATCACACCAGAATTACTTCTGGAAACAGGCGTACTTAGCAAGGTTGAGTACGGCGTTAAAATCCTTGGCGATGGTGAGCTAACTAAAAAGCTTACAGTTAAGGCAAATAAATTCACTCAGTCAGCTATCACAAAGATTGAAGCTGCAGGAGGAAAGGCAGAGGTGATCTAACTTGTTCGCAACGCTGAGAAATGCTTGGAAAATACCTGATTTACAAAAACGAATGATCTACACATTGATGATGATTGTCATATTCAGATTAGGTGCACACGTTCCGGTACCTGGTGTAGACGCTAACAAATTAGCTACTCTATTTGCAAATGAAGATGGATTGTTTGGATTCTTCAACCTTTTATCAGGTGGATCATTTAAGCGATTCTCAATCTTTGCTCTGGGTATATCGCCATATATCACAGCGTCGATCATTGTTAACTTGCTTCAGATTGCCATTCCATCTCTTGAGCAACTCGCGAAAGAGGGAGAAGAGGGTCGTAAAAAACTGGCTCAGATGACGCGTTACGGTACCGTCATTTTGGCATTGATTCAAGCAGTTGGTATGAGTGTTGGTATTTTCAGACCTGCTTTTATCGAATTCAATACTACATCAGTGGTTATTTCAGTTATGACTCTAACTGCCGGGGTAGCATTCCTCATGTACTTGGGCGAAAAGATCACAGAAAACGGCATTGGAAATGGTATTTCCATCTTCATCTTTGCCGGTATCATATCAAGACTGCCAGTCAGCATTCAAACTACAGTATTTAAGGTTATTAACAACGAGATTTCGATCTTCGCAGTTATCCTGTTTGTAGTTCTTGCGATTGGTGTCATCATGGGTGTTATATACATTCAGCAGGGACAAAGAAAGGTTCCAGTACAATACGCTAAGCGTGTTGTTGGCCGCAAGTCTTATGGCGGACACAGCACACACATTCCGCTAAAAGTAAATCAGGCGGGCGTTATTCCTGTAATCTTCTCAATGTCACTACTTATGTTCCCGATGACAATTGCGCAATTCATGCCACAAAGCAGCTTCTATGCTTTCATGAGTTCGCACTTTAACACAGGCAGCTTACTGTACAACTTCCTGTATGCGCTGCTAATCATTGCATTCACATACTTCTACACATCAGTAACTTTCAATCCATATGATGTTGCTGAAAACATGAAGAAGAATGGCGGTTTTGTACCAGGCATTCGTCCTGGCAAGCCAACTGCTGAATATATAATGCGAACACTAAACAGAATTACTTTTGCGGGAGCGATTTTCCTCGCGATGATCGCAGTAATGCCTAACCTGCTGTCTACAATGGCAGGAACGACATTCCGTTTTGGTGGCACATCGCTGCTAATCGCAGTAGGCGTTTCAATTGAAACTATGAAGCAGATTGAATCGCAAATGATTATGCGTCACTACCAAGGTTTCCTTAAGTAGAGCGGACAGGAGTGGTAAGCATGAGATTAATTTTACTCGGACCTCCAGGGGCCGGAAAAGGAACACAAGCAGCAAGTATTGTCGATAAGTATGATGTCCCTCATATTTCAACTGGGGATATCTTCCGCGCTAACATTAAAGGTGGCACGGAGCTTGGCAAGAAAGCGAAGGCATATATTGACCGTGGGGAACTGGTTCCTGATGAAATCACTGTTGCAATTGTCGAAGATCGACTCGCACAGGATGACACAAAAGCTGGTTTTCTACTAGATGGATTTCCAAGAACGGTTGAGCAGGCAGAGGCTTTAGATAAGGCTCTTTCAGGAATGAACTGCTCGCTTGACTGTGTTCTAAACATCCAAGTTGATCCTAGCGTTTTAGTTGAACGCGCAGTGGGTAGAAGAATCTGTAAGGCTTGCGGCGCAACTTACCATATTGCATTTAATCCTACAAAGGAAGAGGGCGTATGCGATAAGTGTGGCGGAGAGCTTTACCAACGAGCGGATGACAATGAAGAGACGGTTTCAAACAGAATCCAGGTTTATATGGATCAGACATCACCACTCATCGACTACTATACTAAGCAAGACATTCTTGCAACAGTTGACGGTCAAAGAGACATTGCTGTCGTATTTGAAGACATTGTTTCAACGTTGGGGAGTCTATAATAATGATTATCCTGAAGTCAAAGCGCGAAATTGAGACGATGCGCGAATCTGGAAAGATCGTCGCGCACGTCCACAACGTGCTGAAGTCTCATATAAGACCGGGAATCACAACCAAGGAATTGGATGATATTGCTGAAAAGGAAATTCGTAAGCATGGTGCAATAGCTGCATTTAAAGGCTATGGCGGATTTCCGGGAAGCATATGTGCCTCCATTAATGAAGAGGTCGTTCACGGGATTCCCAGTGCCAGTCGAGAGTTAAAAGATGGAGATATCATCAGTGTCGATATTGGTGCACTCAAAAATGGCTACTATGGCGATGCAGCGAAAACATTCGCAGTAGGTCAAGTATCTGAAGAGGCAGCGAGACTGATTGATGTGACAAGACAAAGTTTTTATGAAGGACTGAAGTTTTGTCGCGTAGGTTATAGACTATCTGATGTATCACATGCCATCCAAAACTACGTTGAGTCTCATGGTTTTTCCGTCGTTCGAGATTTCGTCGGACACGGCATAGGAACCAATCTGCATGAAGATCCTCAAATACCGAATTATGGACCACCCGGGAAAGGCCCAAGACTCGCTGAAGGAATGGTCCTTGCAATAGAACCGATGGTTAATGCAGGTGGATATTCAGTCAAGATTCTAGAGGATAAGTGGACCGTGATCACACTGGACCGCAAGATGTCGGCTCATTATGAGCATACACTGGCGATTACAGATGATGCACCACAACTTCTGACAAGTCTTGATTAAGCGAGGTGGCAGATTTGGAAACAACGAAGGACATCATGGTCGGACAATATGTCAGATCGAAAGCCGGACGTGATAAGGACAGAATCTTTGTCGTGACTGAAGTCGTTGATGAAAAGTATGTTCTGATTGCGGATGGAGATCTTCGAAGAATCGAAAAGCCGAAAAAGAAGAAGATCAGACACCTAGCTGTTATGGGGCAGGTGAGTGAAACCCTGAAAGATAAGCTTTCGGGTGACGGAAAGATCAATAACGCACTTGTGCGTCGTGAGATAGAAAAACTGGGATTAAACTGATCTAGAACTCTGTAGGAGGGATATGTCTTAATGGCTAAGAAAGACGCTATTGAAGTCAAGGGAACCGTAGTAGAGGCCCTGCCTAATGCAACGTTCAAAGTCAAGCTCGAAAACGATCATGTCGTTTTGGCACATTTATCTGGGAAGCTTCGTATGAATTTCATTCGAATTCTGCCTGGAGATAAAGTGACGCTTGAGCTTTCACCGTACGATTTGACAAAAGGCAGAATTACTTGGCGCGGTAAGTGATTTAAGGAGGGACAAGAATGAAGGTTCGCCCATCTGTAAAACCGATCTGCGAAAAATGCAAGATCATTAAGCGTAAGGGTAGAGTCATGGTTATCTGTGAAAACCCTAAGCATAAACAAAAGCAAGGCTAGTAAACTTGATATATACGCCAGCTTTTAGGCGCGGCTGATGTAATGTTCTTCCAGCTGGCGTGGTTACAATATATATCTCCAAATCATCTATTTTTATGATTCACTAATGAAGTTGTAAAATGGGAGGTGCACTAAATGGCACGTATCGCAGGTGTTGACTTGCCAAGAGATAAGCGAGCTGTTGTTGGTCTAACATACATTTATGGTATAGGTCGCAACATTTCAGCTGATATTCTTGCAGCGGCAGGTATCAACGAAAGTACGCGAATTAAAGATCTTACTGAAGAAGAAGTTGCAAAACTTCGTGCGATCATCGAAGACGACTATACAGTTGAAGGTGATCTAAGACGTGAGATTGCTCTAAATATTAAGCGTCTACAAGAAATTGGATGCCAACGTGGTATCCGTCATAGAAAAGGACTTCCTGTACGTGGTCAAAAGACTAAGACGAATGCTCGTACACGTAAGGGTCCGGCTAAGACTGTAGCTAAGAAGAAAAAGTAGTAAAAGGAGGTTAGACGCATGGCGGCTAAAAAAGCTCGTAATACGCGTGGCAGAAAAAAAGCTCGCAAGAATATTGACCGCGGTCAAGCGCATATTCAAGCGACTTTCAACAATACAATCGTTACGCTTACAGACAATAGCGGTAATGTTATCGCATGGTCAAGCGCAGGCGCTCTAGGCTTCAAAGGCTCTAGAAAGTCTACACCATTCGCAGCACAAATGTGCGCGGAAGCTGCTGCTAAAACAGGCATGGAACATGGCCTTAAAGCAGTATCAGTATTCGTAAAAGGTCCTGGATCCGGTCGTGAAGCAGCTATCCGATCTCTGCAAGCAGCAGGTTTGGAAATCAGCTCGATCCAAGACGTAACACCAATTCCTCACAATGGTTGTCGACCACCTAAGAGAAGAAGAGTATAATACAGGAGGTGCAAGACTAGATGGCAAGATATACTGGACCTAGTTGTCGACTTTGCCGCCGCGAGGGACAAAAACTGTACCTAAAGGGCGACAGATGTTATTCAGATAAATGTGCTATCAACAAGCGCGAAAGTGCGCCTGGTCAGCACGGCGCTCGTAGAAGCAAGCAATCAAACTACGGCGTTCAGCTTCGTGAGAAGCAAAAAGTTAAGCGTTTTTACGGCCTAATTGAAAGCCAATTCAGAACTACATTTGATAAAGCAGCAAAAATGGAAGGTAAAACTGGCGAAAACATGCTAAAACTTCTTGAACTGCGTTTTGACAATGTTGTATACCGTCTTGGCCTAGCTGCTTCTAGAAAAGAAGCGCGTCAACTTGTTGGTCACGGTCACTTTACCCTGAACGGCAAGAAGGCTGATATTCCTTCAATGAAACTAAGCATTGGCGACGTTATTGAAGTAAAAGAAAACAGCAAGTCTTCTAGCAAGTTTAAAGAAGCTGCTGAAAAGGACTACACTGCACCTGCATGGCTAAAAGCTAATGAAATGGGTGGCGAAGTTGTAGCTGAGCCTTCGAGAGAAGATATTGATCTACCAATCGAAGAGCATCTTATCATCGAGCTTTACTCCAGATAAATGAATGGATTTTAATTGTCCTCATAGTATTGGATAACAGCGAAAGGGAGGGTTCGATTCATGATCGAAATTGAAAAGCCGAAAATAGACTGTGTTGAACTAAGCGACGACTTCACATATGGTAAGTTTGTTGTTGAACCTCTAGAAAGAGGCTATGGCATTACGCTAGGCAACAGCCTGCGCCGTATCATGCTTTCTTCCTTGCCAGGCACTGCTGTTAAATGGATAAAAATCGAGAACGTTCTACATGAGTTCTCTACCATTCCTGGTGTAAAGGAAGATGTTGTTGAGATTATTCTTAACCTAAAAAACCTGGCTGCTAAGATCAACTCTGATGATGATACGAAAATTCTTCGTATTGAAGCAAGTGAGCATGGACCAATTACTGCTGGTGATATCATAGCTGATGCTGACGTTGAAATTCTGGATACAGATCTTCACATCTGCACACTTGAATCAGATGCAGCACTCAATATGGAAATTGCACTTGCTAAAGGTCGTGGATATATTCCAGCGGATCAAAATAAGGACGCTGGCCTTCCGATCGGCATTATTCCAGTTGATTCTATTTTCACGCCAGTAAAGAAAGTTAATTTTGCCGTAGACAAGACACGTGTTGGACAAGTCGCGGACTACGATAAACTGACTCTAGATATTTGGACTGATGGAACGATTAAACCAGACGAAGCAGCATCTCTAGGTGCTAAAGTTATGTCTGAACATCTTAACTTGTTCATTAACATGACGGATGCGACTGCTGGTGTAGAAATCATGGTTGAAAAAGAAGAGGACAAGAAGGAAAAAGTTCTTGAAATGACTATTGAAGAGCTTGACCTTTCTGTGCGTTCTTACAACTGCCTGAAGCGTGCCGGAATCAACACTGTTGAAGAGTTGACAGACCGCTCCGAAGAGGACATGATGAAAGTTCGTAACCTTGGTAAGAAGTCTTTAGAAGAAGTTAAACATAAGCTACATGACCTTGGTCTTGGCTTAAAAGAAGAAGAAGAATAAGACGCGTTAGGAGGATATGATATGGCTAGATATAGAAAGCTTGGCCGTACCTCGTCTCATCGTGATCTGATGCTGAGAAACCTGACTACAAGCCTGCTTGAAAAGGGTCGCATCGAAACAACTGAAACACGCGCTAAAGAAGCACGTCGTCAAGTTGAAAAAATGATCACACTTGCAAAGCGCGGCGACCTGCATGCACGTCGTCAAGCTGCATCTTATGTGACGAGCCCAGCTGTTGTACAGTCGCTGTTCAACGAAATCGGACCTAAATACGCTGACAAGAACGGTGGTTACACTCGTATGTATAAACTTGGCCCTCGTCGTGGCGATGCTGCGATGATGGTTGTTATCGAATTAGTGTAATCTACGCTAAAGACCTATACAGTCTTAAGCGCTTGATGCGTTATAAAAAATAAAGCCTGATAAAACACTTTGTGTTTATCAGGCTTTTTTCGTGGAAATGAAAGAGGCATACAGCAACAAGATCAGTTTCAAAACACGCTATTATCATGCTTTTGGAATTGATCTTATTACTGTATCGATGCGTTAGGCTCAAACGCTGCGCAAGCACATGAAATATGAAAGAATAAAATTAATCAAAAATTAATTTAAACCTTGACTTAAATCCATCAAAAAGATATTATTTAACCATAAATTAATCAAATATTAATTTATAAGTCGACTAAATCTGAAAACGTTTTCGCGCTGAATAACTACTATGGAGGGACTATGAAAAAAATACTAGCACTATTCCTATTGATTACATTAGCGGTATCAGCAGTGGGCTGTGCACCAAAACAGGAAGCAGCACCCGCTAAAGCAGCATCTGAAAATACGACAGCACAGGAAAGTACAGCTGTAGAAAGTGATTTTCCAAACAAACCGATTGAAGTGGTCGTTGCTTATAAAGCTGGGGGTGGCACGGATAGAGGTGCGCGTGTTTTGGCAGCAGAAGCTGAGAAGCACTTAGAACAACCACTCGTTATCATAAATAAGCCAGGTGCAGATGGTGAGCTTGGATTTACTGAACTTTCAAACGCAAAGCCTGATGGCTATACAATTGGATTCATCAACCTGCCTACATTCGTAAGTTTAACACTGAATCGAGATACAGGTTATGAAGTAAGCGGTGTCGAGCCAATTATGAACTATGTATACGATCCAGGTGTATTGGTTGTACGTGGCGATTCCGATTGGACTGACCTAGAATCATTTATAGATTATGCGAAGAATAATCCTGAAAAGGTAACCATTTCAAATAACGGTACAGGCGCGTCAAACCACATAGGAGCAGCACACCTTGAGTATGAAGCAGGCATCAAAGTTACACACGTACCATTTGGCGGAAGCTCAGACATGCTAGCAGCACTCAGAGGCAGCCACGTGAATGCAACCGTTGCAAAGCTAAGTGAAGTGGCACAGCTTCATGAGAGCGGCGAACTGCGTATTATCGCTTCATTTACAGAAGAGAGACTTGAAAATTTTGAAGAGGTACCAACACTTGTAGAAAAAGGCTATGAAATTTATTTCGGATCAGCACGTGCAATAGTAGCGCCTCAAGGCACGCCAGCAGAAATTGTACAAAAGCTTCATGATATGCTGAAAACAGTCATTGATACGCCAGAGCATATGGAAGCGGCTGCAAATGTTGACCTTTCTATCGAGTATATGTCAGCAGAAGAACTTAAAGATTATATTACTAAAACTGAAGAGTACTTGAAGGATGTTTCAACAAAACTAGACCTGTAAGTTAAAGAGGGCCATATGAAAAAGAATGAAATTAAATTTGGTTTATTCATCATGGCAGCATCGGTTTTCTATTACGCGGTATCCAGCTCGCTTCCAAAGGAGGCGGGCTATTATCCTAAATTTATCGGCGTAATGGCATTGATGCTTTCAGCCATATACTTAGTACAAACAGCAAAGACAGACAATCCACAAGCATCACAGTTTGCAGGCATCAACTGGAATCAACTCTTCCTAATTCTAGGCCTGTCCCTTGTTTACATTATATTGCTCAAGCCCGTTGGCTACTTTGCATCTACATTCCTTTACCTTGTGATTGCCCTGATAGGCCTTAAAACTTCACTTAGAAATTCCATATTTGTAGCTGCAGGAACAGGCGTCTTCATGTTTATTATATTTAAAACATTTTTATCGGTGCCTCTGCCTATGGGTATTTTCTATTAACCTAGATAGAACTGCATCATTAAGGAGTGAACAATGCAAGATATTATATACGGATTTATAAATGCAGTCGCCCCTGTCAATCTGCTGGCAGCACTACTCAGTGTAGCGGCTGGGATTGTTGTTGGAGGTCTGCCTGGACTTTCAGCTGCCATGGGCGTTGCACTGCTTATTCCAATGACCTTTACCATGCCGGCTGAAACAGGACTTATTGCGCTGGCTGGGGTATACTGTGGTGCGATATTTGGCGGCTCAATATCTGCAATACTTATTCATACACCGGGTACCCCAGCTGCTGCTGCGACAGCTATCGACGGCTATCAGATGACCTTGAAGGGGAAAGCTGGTAAGGCACTGGGAACTGCTGCAACATCATCATTTGGCGGGGCCATGATCAGTGTTATTGCCTTATACTTTTTCTCACCACTTCTGGCCAAGCTGGCACTGAAATTCGGACCTGCAGAATACTTTTGGTTGTCTATTTTCGGACTAACCATTATCGCAGGTGTGAGTACCAAGTCTCTTGTTAAAGGTCTTTTATCTGGGGCAATTGGTCTTATGATCTCGACTATTGGAATGGACCCAATGATGGGCCGTCCGCGTTTTACAATGGACATTGTAAACCTGATTTCAGGTGTGCCATTTACAGCAACACTAATCGGACTCTTCAGTATGTCTCAGGTTCTTATGCTTGCTGAGTCATATATTAAAGGCAAAAAAGAAGTACATGAGTTCGACGACCGTGTGACGCTATCGAAAAAAGAAATTAAAAGTCTCCTACCAATTATTACGCGTTCAGGAGTACTGGGCAGTATTATTGGAATTTTACCAGGCGCTGGCGCAACCATAGCAGCTTTTGTTGGCTACAACGAAGCAAGGCGATTTTCAAAAAATAAAGAAGAATTTGGACATGGATCCATTGAAGGTGTTTCCGGTGCTGAGGCCGCTAACAATGCAGTAACCGGTGGTTCGCTAATACCGACGCTGACACTAGGCATACCTGGAAACAGTGTTACGGCAGTACTTCTTGGAGGTCTCCTTATTAAGGGGCTTCAACCAGGTCCAGACCTCTTTACAATGCATGCTAAAACAACATACACATTCTTTGCAGGATTCATTGTAGTTAATTGCTTCATGCTCCTGCTTGGATTATACGGCGCAAAATATTTCGCCAAAATTTCACGCGTTAAGGATACTTATCTGATTCCTGTTATTTTCTCACTCAGTGTAATCGGATCATATGCCATCAACAATCAAGTCTTCGATGTATGGGTTATGTTCCTATTCGGACTCGTAGGATACCTATTTAAAAAGTTCGGACTAAACCCAGCAGCAGTTGTGCTCGCACTTATTTTAGGACCAATTGGTGAAACCGGTCTTAAGCGAACACTTATATTAAGTGGCGGGTCATACGGTGCACTGTTTACAAGCCCGCTGAGCATTTTGCTAATCACACTCAGTGTGGTATCAATGCTCTCACCGTTTATCATGCAAATTATTTCAGCTAGAAAGGATGCTGCACCAGAAGTGGCAGCAGAAAATAGCTGATGACATTTGAGCAAGAAATCGTTTTTAAATTTTCCCTTGCCATATTATGTGGTGGCATTATTGGTTTTGAACGCGAAAAACGCAAAAAAATGGGGGGATTTAGAACCCATATACTGATTGCACTGGGTTCTGCCCTTATTATGATGGTTTCACAGTATGGCGTATTTGAACTCGATCCAGCGCGGCTGGCCGCACAGGTTGTAAGCGGCGTCGGGTTTCTAGGAACAGGGACCATCCTGCGTGATAAAGGCGGAATCAGCGGTTTAACAACGGCTGCCAGCTTGTGGGTCACAGCAGGAATTGGACTTGCAGTTGGACATGAATTCTACTTTGGTGCAGTCGCCGCAACTTGTGCAGTAATGTTCTCCCTTGCGCCCCTTTCATTTTTTAGCAGTCGAGCTGTTAGAAATACAACACGACTTCTAGTAGAGGCAGAGAATAGAAGGGGCCTTATTAATGAAATAACCAGGCATTATGTTGCTTATGAAATTGATATACACGATATTCGGTTCAAGCATATTGAACAGGAAGATACATCGAATTTACTCATAACCATTGTTTCAGATGCAATTTGTGCAGAAGATATTCAGTCTGTGGTAAAAGAGATTGAATCTATTCCCTCTGTACAGCAAAGTAAAGTTATCATTTAAACTTATCCTCTCCTAAAATAGGGTGCCAATCAATTTATGGGCACCTTATTTTTAACGCAAGCTATGTCGAGGACAATAAAAATGAGATATAATGAGTGTAAGTAGCTAATTTCAGGAGGTTCAAATGACTAAGAAAATACTCGTTGTTGATGACGAACCCAATATACTCACACTCTTAAAAATGAATTTGGAAATGAATCGATATGAAGTGGTCACTGCAGAGACCGGTCAAGCGGCTATAGATATGGCAGTGCGTGAAAAGCCAGATTTAATACTGCTTGATTTAATGCTGCCAGATATTGATGGAACCAGTGTTTGTCAGCGTATACGTACCGCTCCAGACACACGCGTAATCCCTATCATTATGCTTACAGCAAAGACGGATGAAATGGACATGATTGTCGGTCTTGAAGTGGGTGCAGATGATTACATAACAAAGCCATTCAGCATACGTGAGGTGGTTACACGCATAAAAGTGCTTTTTCGAAGAATTGATGAGCTGACGGCGCATGAAAACAAGGTCGTAGAGCGTGAACATTCAGAGGTTAAAGTCCACGACATGTTCATTGATAAGGAGCGCTTAGAAATCACAATACATGGTGAGTTGGTTGATTTAACACGTATGGAGTTTAAAATTCTGCTGTATCTTGCAGAGAACAGAGCGCGTGTTGTATCAAGACACGAACTGGTAGAGGCACTTATTGAAAAAGATAAAAAACCAGATGAAAAAAGCCTGAACGTACATATATGGAATATAAGAAAAAAGCTTGAAAAGCACAGTAGTGAAGTTGAATATATCGAGACAATACGTGGAGCCGGATATAGGATGCCTTAATTATGAAAAAAAAGCTGTTACGATTGATACTATGGATTATTACCATTCAGGTTGTCATTTCAGGGGCCTTAATTGCATATGTTTCTTGGGATTCAAACATGAAATCCCTAAGCAGGGCACACAGCCAAAAAATAAGTTATATTTCAGAGGCGCTCAGCATTACCCAAAAGAATGGCACATTCATTAATTTTCATCACTTTGTACAAAAGATGAGTACACTAAAAGATGTACGTGTGACTTTGTACGATTCAAATGGTCGATTTTTAGCAGATTCACTCAACAACACCCTTCTCTTTCAAGAAGAGGTTGAGCCGGAAATTAAACATGTACTCTCAGGAAAAGTTGGGGACGCAACCCGTGTCGATCAGTTCACAAAGCAGCTGTCCTTTTACAGTGCACGTAAAATTACAAGTGGTGGCACACAGTTCATATTGGTTTTATCCAGTTCAATAGAACCCTTAAAATCAGAGTTGCTTCTTCTTGTGAGGCATATTGTGCTAGCTATTGTCATAGGATTTTTAATTGCAATCTCAACAGGTTATCGATTTGTGAAGCAGTATACGGACCCAATTGTGGGTTTAAAGGAGTCAGCCAATACCATTGCAAATGGACATTATGCGTATGAACTCGATACATCAGCACCCGATGAAGTTGGTGAACTGGCAGAAGTCTTTGAGAAAATGACAGAATCTGTACGCACCGCAATTACAGATTTAAGTGAGAGCAATGCTCATATGAATGCTGTCATACATGAAATGTTTGGCGGTCTGGTGGGCATTGACTTAGAAGACCATGTCTTTATAATGAATCCGATCGCTGAGAAGATTTTAGGTGTATCACTCAATCAGTTTGTAAATAAAGATTATAAAACGATGGCCTTTCCAAAGGCCATTATGACCTCAATAGAGGAAGTTAAGCAGAAACAGCATGAAACAACACACCGCATTACCTTGGAAAATGGGACAGTACTGCTTACACAAAATGCACCTATTCGAAAAGAAAATGGGGTTCTCATAGGCTATGTGATTGTGCTGTTTGATATTACAGAAAAAACACGTCTGGCCGAATTGCAAAGAGAGTTTTTTACAAATGTATCACATGAAATTAGAACACCGCTTACCTCCATTCAGGGCTTTATTGAAACCCTTGAAAACTATAAGCATTTGTCTGATGAAAATATGGATTCTATATTGGCGATAATGATAGAAGAATCAGAGCGCCTCAGTGGTCTCTTGGATACGATAATGGACATTGCGCGATTTGACATGTCACAAGAAGAAATAAAAAAAGCCGCATTTGATATTCAAAAGAGTATTGATCAAGTTGTGCATGAACATAAACATTTGGCAGAGATTAAAGCCTTGTCCATTCATATACAGGGCTTAATGGATAATTCCAAGTCTATGCTGCAAGTGATCCAAAATAAAGCCCACTTTGAAACGATTCTTTCAAATCTTTTAAGCAATGCCATAAAATATTCACCCGAGAAAAGCCGTATAGATATAGAGCTCGCATTACAAGCAGATTATCTTTCAGTGACGGTTTCGGATAAGGGACCTGGTATTGATGCAAAACATCTTGATAAGATATTTAAACGTTTTTACAGATGTGATCCATCACGAAATTCTAAAGTCCCAGGATACGGACTTGGACTCTATATTGCAAAATCACTCTGTGATGCATGTGGCGTTAATTTAGAAGTAGATTCTGAGCTGGGGCATGGGACACAGTTTACAATCAGTCATATAGAGTGTGCTTCCATCGAGTAAGCATCTATCCCACCCAGCAATCTAGCGATTGCTGTGGTCGCTGATGCGGTAAGTATATAGAAATGAAAGTCCTCAAAGTTAACCCTATCGGCTGAACTTTAAGGACTTTCATTTCTATATGCTGTTCTTTGTTTTCACGAAAAAAAATCACATTTCCGGGGAAATGTGATTTAGAGATTTTACTACTTTAACAAGAGGAACCTATATAAATTTGATATATTTAGTAAGCTACTGTTTCAGGACTGATCGGGCAAATCAGTCTTGAATGCTTTTTTGTTACTATCATTGTAGCGCATATAGGTCAAGAAATATTATCATAGCGGTTACAAAGAAGTTACTAAAGAGTAACAAGAAAATTGTCGGAATCTATCGAAGTTTTGCTCTAAAGACTTTAAATAAATGTGAACAAAACAGTCTAGAACATTGTGACACTTACATTTAAAAGGTATAATGGGTTGGATAAGAATAACAGAAAGCGTGGGACTCACATGATTAGAAGTGAAAACCTAAAATTTCAATATAAAAGAGAAAATCATGAGACGATTGCACTGGACGGGCTGA
Organism: uncultured Acidaminobacter sp.; assembly: GCA_963676345.2. GTDB lineage: Bacteria > Bacillota > Clostridia > Peptostreptococcales > Acidaminobacteraceae. The sequence goes on along the minus strand of CAXXTS010000004.1, from coordinate 35,075 downwards.
ATATGGAAATTGCAAAGGGCAGTTTTACAGTTATTATCGGTCATAATGGATCAGGCAAATCAACTTTTGCAAAGCTGGTTAATGGCATACTACTGCCTAGTGGTGGTACCGTATATGTCAATGGTATGGACACGAGAGATCATGATAAAATATGGGATATTCGTAAAACCGCGGGTATGGTTTTTCAAAATCCAGATAATCAAATAGTTGCAACCATAGTTGAAGAGGATGTTGCATTTGGTCCTGAGAATTTGGGAATACCGTCTGAAGGTATCCGTCAACGTGTAGATGATGCACTGCATGCAGTAGGCATGTATGCACACAGAAAGAAACCGCCACATCTTCTTTCGGGCGGACAAAAGCAGCGAATAGCTATAGCAGGTATTCTGGCAATGAAACCAGAATGTATCATTTTAGATGAGCCAACTGCTATGCTTGATCCTTCAGGACGTAAAGAAGTTGTCGAGACAATCAAACGCCTTAATAAAGAAGAGAACATGACCATTGTGCATATAACCCATTATATGGATGAAGCAGTGGATGCCGATCAGGTTATTGTTATGGAAAAAGGCGTCAAACTATTAGAAGGAACCCCAGGACAAGTTTTCTCAAATGTGGAAGCCCTACAGGAAATGGGGCTGGATGTGCCACAGGTAACGCTTCTTGCACACGAACTGCGTAAGGCGGGGGTTGATATTAGAGAAGATATTTTGACGGTGGAAGAGATGGAGAAAGAACTATGTCAATTCTTGTAGAAAACCTAAACCACATATACGACATAGGCAGCCCGTATGAAACCGCTGCGCTAAGTGGTGTTTCACTTCAAATTGAAGCCGGTGAGTTTATTGGTCTAATTGGTCATACTGGGTCAGGAAAATCGACCCTGATTCAACATTTAAACGGACTTTTGAAGCCGACAAGCGGTAAAATAACGGTTAACGGCCTTGATTTAACTGCAAAAAGCACAAAACTCAGTGAAATCCGCAAAAAGGTAGGATTGGTTTTTCAATATCCGGAGTATCAGCTTTTTGAGGAAACTGTAGAAAAAGATGTTGCTTTTGGTCCAACAAACCTCGGTCTGTCTGAAGATGACATTGCGCAGCGTGTCAAAGAAGCCATTGAACTGGTAGGTCTTAATTATGATGAAATCAAAGAAAAGTCTCCCTTTGAATTATCTGGTGGGCAAAAGAGACGTGTCGCCATAGCGGGTGTCTTGTCAATGAATCCTGAAGTTCTGATTTTAGACGAACCAACTGCTGGTCTAGATCCGAGAGGAAGAGATGAAATACTGGGTCAAATTAAAAGCTTACACCAAGAAAAAAACATCACCGTAATTTTGGTTTCACACAGCATGGAAGATGTGGCCCGTATGGCCAATCGCCTAATTGTTATGGATAAGGGTCAAATTGCCCTAGAAGGGCCTCCAAGTCAGGTCTTTAGACATGACGACAAGCTTGAGGCCATTGGCCTCGGTGTGCCTCAAATAACCAAGTTGACACGAGCACTAAGAGACAGCGGGTATAACATTCCAAATGGAGTTGTTACCGTTGAAGAAGCCAGAACCATCCTGCTGGAACTCATAAAGGGGAAGAACAATGCTTAGAGATATTACCGTCGGACAGTATTATCCAACGACTTCGTTTGTGCATAAGCTGGACCCGAGATTTAAAATACTTTGTGCGTTCGCGTATATCACCTCCTTGTTCATGGTGGATGCGTTAACGAGTTATTTGATTGTATTAGGCTTTTTAGGTGTAGCGGTACACTTTTCTAAAGTGCCCGTTCGATACATGCTCAGGGGTCTTAAACCAATCATGTTCATAATAATTTTTGCGTTTACAATCAATATATTTTTGACCCCAGGGGAAGTGCTTGTGAAGTTTGGATTTATAAAAATCACCCTTCAAGGGGTGATACAAGCTCTGTTTATGGCGCTGAGGCTGATTTTTCTGATTTTGGGAACATCGCTCTTAACACTCACGACTTCACCTATTGAATTGACAGATGGTCTAGAACGACTCCTAGGCCCCCTCAAAAAAATTGGGGTGCCTGCACATGAGTTGGCAATGATGATGACCATCGCCCTCCGTTTTATTCCCACATTGCTTGAAGAAACAGATAAAATCATGAAAGCACAAATGGCACGTGGTGCAGATTTTGAAAGTGGCAATATTGTTGCGAGGGCCAAAAGTCTAATTCCACTTCTAGTCCCGCTCTTTATCAGTGCGTTTAGACGTGCCGATGAACTGGCTATGGCAATGGAAGCCCGGTGTTACAGAGGTGGAGAGAACAGAACAAGACTAAAAGTGCTTAAGTACACCCACCGAGACGTGGTCGCACTAGGTGGTTTTGCAGTATATCTTGCAGTAATGGTCGGACTGCAAAGTGTGTTTTAGGAGGCCGTATGAACATCAAAATAGTGATTGAATATGATGGCGGTGGGTTTCGTGGGTGGCAAACTCAACCCAAGCTAAGAACCGTTCAGGGTGAAATCACACGGGCGTTGAGTATTATGGCAGGTCATGAAGTACGTATAGAAGGTTCTGGCCGTACAGATGCCGGTGTGCATGCTTTTGGTCAAGTGGCTTCTTTTAACTGGACTGGAAAGATACCCGTTGAAAAATTGAGATACGTTTTAAATAGCAGACTACCGGAAGATATATATATTAAAGCACTTGAACCAGTTGAAGAGGACTTTCATGCACGTTTTCACGCACTGGGAAAGAGTTACACATATAAGCTCTTCAAGTCTGATCGTCCAAAGCCACTGAGAAGACGCTATGCATATCGTGTACCAGAGTCCATTCAAGTGGATAAGATGATAGAAGGCGCTCAGCATTTGATCGGAACGCACAATTTCAAATCCTTCATGGCGAGTGGGAGCCATATTACGGATACGGTTAGAACCATATATAAAGTAGAAATCAAAGAAGTTCATGATGAAATTCATCTTGTTTTTTACGGAAATGGCTTCCTATATAATATGGTTCGAATTCTTGCTGGTATGCTCGTAGATATTGGTACAGGGAAGAAACTCCCAAATGACGTAGCAAAGATTATTGCTGCACAAGATAGAACATTAGTTAAGCGTACTGCTGATGCAGGAGGACTTTATCTGACGCAGGTTTATTATAGTGAAAATGCCCTGCGGGAGTCTCTGGGCGAGATAGGGAAGCATACCTCTATCGTTATAAGAAAGAAGAAAGATGAGTAAGGAAAAAAACTATATTTTAATTACAATTTTACTTGACGGATAGACTTGTGTGTATTAAAATATATGTGTTCTGTGTAAACATGGAAATGTTATTTAAAACCCTTTATGCCCCGGGTTTTACAAATAGACGAAACGGTGAAATAATTCGCAAGGAGGAACTTCCATGAAGTCGTACATCGCTAAGCCACATGAAGTGGAAAGAAAATGGTACGTAGTAGATGCTGAAGGCAAAACTTTAGGTCGCATGGCATCAGAAGTAGCAACAGTATTAAGAGGTAAGCACAAACCAACATATACACCACACGTAGATACAGGTGATTTTGTAATTATTATTAACGCAGATAAGGTCGTTCTTACTGGTAAAAAACTAGACCAGAAAATGTACAGATGGCACACAGGTTATGTTGGCCATATGAAAGAAAGAACGTACAGAGAAATGCTTAACAAAAAGCCAGAAGTTGTTGTATTCGATGCTGTTAAAGGCATGCTTCCGCATACAAAGCTAGGTAGCCAAATGGTTAAGAAACTTAGAGTATACGCTGGTACTGAGCACGGTCATGACGCTCAAAAACCAGAATTGCTGGAAATATAGTCCGTAGGGAGGGAATAGACAATGGCAAACCAATATCAAGGTACTGGTAGAAGAAAAAAATCTATCGCTCGAGTAAGACTAGTTCCAGGTACAGGAAACGTTACTGTAAACGGTCGTACTCTTGAAGATTACATTTCATACGAAACACTAAGAGAAGACATCAAGCGTCCTCTTACTGTTACTGAAACAGAAGGCAAGTTCGACGTTATCGTTCGTGTAAACGGCGGTGGCTTCACTGGTCAATCAGGCGCAATCCGTCACGGTATTGCTCGTGCACTGATCCAAGCAGACCCTGAACTTCGTCCTGCACTTAAGGCTGAAGGTTTCCTAACTCGTGATGCACGTATGAAGGAAAGAAAGAAATACGGTCTTAAAAAAGCAAGAAGAGCGCCTCAGTTCTCAAAGCGTTAATTACTTGCTACAAAACAGAATTATCAAAACCCTGCATACCATTGGTATTGCAGGGTTTTTATTTTAATGGTTCTAAGTCAATAGTTGGGGTGCGATCTTAACAGATCGCACTCCATTACTGTTTTTTGGAGTGAAAAAGAAGTGCATAGAAGCTCATGTCAGTTGTAAGCATGCTTAATAAGCCAGCAGTGACTGGCGATGAAGTTTGAGTAGAATTAGTGATTGCAGGTATGTAGTATTCTATTTCTGAATCTGTTGAAATTCTGAAAGCCATATGAAACGCGCTTAAGTACTTTGATCTTATTATTGAAACCTTCAGTAGGACCATTCGTATATCCGTATTTAAAGGCATGTAGGATTTCTTTATGCCAGTTTCTGAAGGCTTTTATACAGTTCTTAAACTCAGGGATATGGACCGATTCGGCATACTTAATCCAGTCAGTATAAGCTTTGCGCTGCAAAGAGTACTTGTCCATTTTACATATGTTGTAGAACTTTTCTTTAAGTAGGTATGCAGTTCTTAGATCATCATGGTATAAAAGCATGTTTTGAAGACGCTCTTTGTCTGTATCTGAAAGTTTGTGATTTCGTTTAAGAATAAGTGATTTACTGCGTTTGAAGTACTTTCTGACGGAAGGAATCATATCCTTTTGAGCGCGTTTACGAACGTTTTCTATAGCCCAAGTGACTTGTCTAACAAAGTGATACTTATCAGTTATAATCTTAGCATTAGGAAAGAAGTCATGAGCTATTTGAGCATACTGTTTCCACATATCACACACGAAGTATTTGACCTTTTGTCTCTCAAACAGAGGAATGGACCTAAAGTAAGCTTGTAAATGTTCAAGTCTACGATCGGGAAGAATATCTAAGATTCGTTTTTTCTGAGCATCTACCAGGATACACTGGTACTTGTTGTGGCCCGCATTTCCTTTGAATTCATCAATGGATAAAACTTTGGGCATACGTGTGATTTTAGGATAACTCACGAAGTCAAATGTTCTAGAAACCGTTGTCGGTGATAATCCTAAGTCTTTTGCAATAGTTGTAATCGGAATAGATTTAGCCATCTGATCGCAGATCATTGCACTTACACGATTAGTCTTGCGTTGGTATTTGGGCAAGAAAGTATATGGCTCATAGAACCTTTTTCCACAGGAACAAGCGTATCGTCTTTTCTTTAAGATGATTAGTGCCTGTTTTCCGCTAATCGGTAGATCCTTAAACTCTTGATTCCTGTAATCGTGAACTTTAGAAGTGTGATTTCCACACTCAGGGCATACGACTGATTTCTTTGCTGTTGTTACATAAAGTTTTATGGAAGTATCGGTATGAGAGATATTCTTTACACGAACCCCTTCCAAACCTAGTAACTTGCTGATAGAATAATTGTGCACTTATAACTTAGCCCCTTTCTTTAATGTTTGTCTCGACAACTTACATTTTAAAGAGCTTTGTCTATAAGTGCACTTCTATTTTTTGAAACAGTAATGGGGTGGATTATTAATCCACCCCAACATTTATTGTAGAACCATTTTATATTGAGTAAGGATTTTAAGTGAAGCTTCTGAGTTAATAAATGGGCTGGGGGATTTGTTGAACAGACTAGCCTTTTTTTAGACCCCAATTTGCCGTATGAAACCTTAATCTTTATAATCACCAAAAAGCGGAATTAGAGAGCCGGTAGAAATCCGACTTAAACAGACTGTCCCAAAATATGGATTTGGTATATAATGAGAATATACCCATAATTGAATGTGAATGAAGAGGAGGCCGTCTTTAAATGAAGTATTCAAGTATCCTTGTAAGTAAAAATGGAAAAATTGGAATAGTAACACTGAATAGACCGGAGGCAAATAATACATTTAATGTCCCCCTAGCCACAGAACTGAACCAGGCACTTGTAGATCTGGAAAATGATGAGGGTGTCAATGTCGTTGTTATAAATGCAAAAGGTAAATTCTTTTGTGCTGGGATTGACATTAATGACTTAGAAGGAAAAAGTAATATTGAGTATCTGCAATGGGTAGAATTAATGGAAAAGATGAATACTACCATTGCGGATATGGGCAAACCGGTGATCGCTTCTGTACAAAAAATTGCAGTTGCAAATGGGATTGGTCTAGTTGCAGCGTGCGATTTAGCAGTTGCAGCAGATAATGCAAGATTTGGGGCGACAGCAATTAATGTAGGACTGTTTTGTATGGGGCCTGCAGTGCCTTTGCTTAAAAGTTTAGGCAGAAAAAAAACCTTGGAACTTCTCATGACAGGAGAACTGATAGATGCAGTTGAAGCTCAGAGAATTGGACTTGTCAACAAAGTGGTTCCGCTTGAAAATCTTGAAGAAGAGACTCTGAAGTATGCAAAAAAATTAGCAGATAAAAGTCCGTTGGCCCTCCAACTCGGAAAAAAATCATTCTATAAAATGGAAGATCTTGAATTTAAAAAAGCATTAGATTTGACGAATAATCATTTTGCAACACTTTGTACCACTGAAGATGCTCACGAAGGCGTAGATGCTTTTCTAAACAAGAGAGAACCGGCATGGAAAAATAGATAAGTCAATATTATAAAAAAAGTCGGATAAATTATCCGACTTTTATTGTTCTAATGTGTTATTTACAATTACGCTTGCTTAAAAAGATTAACATCCAACTTGTTGTATGGAATTTCAATACCTTCCTCATCAAATTTCCCTTTGATCATTTCCAGTAAATCAAAATATACAGACCAGTAGTCCGCAGCATTTACCCAAACACGTACATTGTAATCCAGTGAACTGGCATTATGAGCTGACAGTCGAATTTGCCACTCAGGATCTTTAAGGACAAGTTCGTGAGCAGAAACCACGGCATTTATGGCTTCCTTGGCTTTTTCAACAGGAACATCATAAGCCGTACCAATGACAAGGTCTACACGGCGTGTTTCCTTAATACTGTAATTCGTGATTGTCGAATTTGCCAGCGAACCGTTTGGTGCTGTAATGACCTTATTATCAGGTGTTGTTATTGTCGTGTAAACAATACCAATTTCTTGAACCGTTCCCTTAACACCATTGCCTTCGATAAAATCGCCGACCTTGTAGGGTCTTAGAACCAGAAGCAAGACACCGCCGGCAAAGTTTGAAAGAGAGCCTTGGAATGCAAGACCAACTGCAAAACCAGCTGCACCAATAATGGCAACGAATGAGGTGGTTTCAACACCTGCTACCGATGCAGCAGATATTGCAACAAGCACCTTTAGAACCATGCCTGTAACCTGCTTCATAAATGTGTTTAGCGAAGGATCAACGGTGTGTCGATCCATAATCTTCTGAATCAGTCGACTGACATAATTAGCCACTGGAAATCCGATTGCTAGAACGGCAAGTGCGCCGAGTACTTTAAACGCATAAACTTGTAATAATGCTAAATTAACCATCATAGATTTACCTCCAAAATAACTTATTAGAACACTATATAGATTATACCAATTATGGATAAAATATAATCCCTAAAAGCAAATTAAGTAACGAAAAAATTAAAAAGTTAAAGATAGACTGAAGTAGGTAAGCATATGCGATATAATTGATATAAAGATATGGAGGACATAGAATGAAAAATGGAATATATAAGCAAATTAGTTTACCCAAACTGAACAATTTACAGCCAGGTCTTGAATCGACCTGTTTAAAGCTGATGGAGGAGGCTGGGGAACTGGCTCAGGTTATTGGGAAATTCAGAGGCCTTAACGGAGAAGAAACAGCGCTTCATGATACAGAAGTCATTGAACGCATTAGCATGGAGCTGCTTGATGTAGCACAAGTGGCTGTATCAATGATGTTTGTGCTTGAAGATGAATATGGTATAAATATCGATGAGAAGGTTGATGAGCACGTAGGCAAACTCATGAAAAAGGGATACATGAAAGGCGTTGAGTCAGGAGAGTGATTCTATGAATGTGCTAGGCGGTTTTTTGATGCCCCATCCTCCAATTATCATTGAGGCGATTGGAGAAGCGAGAACAATGCAGAGCCAGCGAACGGTTCAAGGCATGCGTGAGGCATCGAAGGAAATAGCGGACTTGGAACCCGATACCATAGTTCTGATTACCCCTCATGGACCAACGTTTACAGATGCGATTGCTATATATGATGAGGATATCCTTCGAGGGGATCTCAAGCAGTTTGGTGCTTCAGAAGTAAAAATTAAAAAAAATGCAGACCATATTTTAACCGATGAAATCGTCTTTTCGTGTCTGGAAAAGAACATTCCGATTGCACGCATAGATGAATCACTTGCGAGTAGGTTTAATCTTTCAAGAGAACTGGATCATGGGGCTATTGTGCCACTACATTTTGTTGAAGAGGCTTATAAGGCTTATAAGCTGGTGTGCATCAGTTATGGTTTTTTAGACCATGAAATGCTCTATGATTTTGGGAGAGTTATCCAGGCATCCGCTGCAAGACTCGACAGAAAAATTGTAGTCATCGCCAGTGGTGATTTATCCCATCGCCTACTCGATGAAGGTCCATATAGCTTTCACCCCGACGGACAGGTTTTTGATAAGACTTTTATCAACTTGCTAAAACAAAAGAAGTTCGATGAAGTCGTCCTGCTGGATTCTAAACTTTGTGAAAATGCAGGGGAGTGCGGTAAACGTTCAGTCGATATAATGTTGGGAACACTGGACGGATACCGCCCGGAAGTTAAGCTGTACAGTTATGAAGGCCCCTTTGGAGTTGGATATGGGGTGCTTGGTATGACGCAGCTTGAACCAGACCCCAACCATCGCTTTGGTGATCGTATTCAAACGGGAAAACAGCGCGCCTATGAAGCGCGTCTCAAGAAAGAAGATGCCTATGTTCGTCTGGCCAGAGAGGCCGTTGAAACTTATGTACGCAGTAAAGAGAAGCTGAAAGTTCCAGACTTGTTGCCAGAAGATATGCTCAAAAAACGCGGCGGCACGTTTGTGTCTATCAAGACAGATGCAGGACTGCGTGGGTGCATGGGTACCATAGCCGGGACGCAAAAGAACATTGCAGAAGAAATTATTGAGAACGCCATCAAAGCAGCGGTACATGACCCAAGATTTCCTGAAATAGAGGTTTACGAACTGTCAGGACTATATATATCAGTTGATATTCTAGGTAAGGCAGAGCCAATTGATGACAAGAGCCTGCTTGATCCGCATAAATACGGTGTCATTGTCACTTCTGGATATAAACGTGGCTTGCTTCTTCCAAGGCTTAAAGGCATAGAAGCCGTTGATGCACAAATTGAAATTGCACTCAATAAGGCGGGTGTTCAGGAAGATGAAAGCTACTCAATAGAACGCTTTGAAGTGATACGTCATGAATAGAAAGTGAGCGGAGTCAGATGTTGATGACTTCGCTTTTTAATATCTGATCGAATGCTTTGAATAGATTGAAAAATTATACACAATTCTGTGGATAACATGTGGAAAACATATAAAAAAACTCATGTTTCATGTGCATGAGTTGTTGAATATGTAGAATATTGTGTGGGTAATCTGTGGTTAAAATGTGACTTATATTTATTAAAAGGCTGGTTTATAAACAATAAATCATCTTATACACAATGATTGTGAAAAGTCCTGTGGAAAAAATGTGTAGATATCAAGATTTCTGTATACAATTGACTGGATATTATGTGGAAACTATAATCATTATCCACAGACAAGGAGGGAACTATGAAGCCAATCCGATGGGGTGTAATAGTGGTACTTATACTTGCTTTATTCGGCGGGTATCGCTATTTTAAGATAAACCAAATAGAAATGAGTCCAAATGAAATAACGCAGGTCATAGCAATAACTGAAGAAGGCATCATCAAAAAAACTTATCCTGAAATTGAAATAGACTGGGTTCAGACTCAAAGACGTCTTCCGGCTGAGCTATTAGAAGCCTACTACATATATGCTGATTATGATGAAGATGCAGGTATTGTAATGGTTTCAAATGGAATGGACACCATCGCGTATGACTTGATATATGGTACAGCCAGCCTCAATGGTGTAGAGACAGACCTTGTCCCCCCAGTGATTCGGGGTGGTGAAATCTGGCTGGCTGGAGATGACACAGCAGAGATTTATGATTTGAAGTACGATTTGAATGTGCCTCAAAGGAGTACATTTGTTAAAAGCGAACGTGTTGCCTATGCGCTTGGAAGTCTTGGAGATGATGCCCTGCTCTATCAGACACCAGATCAGTCCCGCATCCTGAAAAAAATTAAGCAAAAAGAACGTGTTGTCGTTTTCGATTACGATGAGGACTACAAATATATTATGACACCAGATTATCAGGTGGGGTATGTTGAGAGTGCCATTATTGAAAAGACAGAGCATGTTGATGCCTCAGTGCAGGATCTTCCTTCTCGAACGGAAAAGACAGAGCCTATTTATTTGACGTGGGAAATATATGGACGCGGGTATGATACGGATAAAATTGGACCCCTAAAAGGTGTAAATGTGATTTCGCCAACCTGGTATGCCCTTTCAGATGCATCTGGCAACTTTGAGAGTAAGGCGAGTGACACGTATATTCAGTGGGCAAAAAATAGGGACTATGCACTTTGGACACTGGTTTCTAATGATTTTGACATCGATAGGACACACGCCTTCTTGCACAGTGCCCAGGCCAGAAGTACCTTTATTGAAAATATACTGCTGGAGTATGTCTCAAGGGGCTATGATGGTATCAATATTGATTTTGAAAATGTATATAAGGAAGACAAAAGGGCTTTGACCCAGTTTGTTGCAGAGCTGAGCAGTGCATTTAGAAGAGCAGGACTCACGGTGAGTATGGATGTCACTGTACCGGGTGGAAGCGATACATGGTCAAAGTGTTATGATCGTAAGGCGCTTGGACAACTGGTCGATTATCTTGCTATAATGACATATGATGAGCATTGGGCGAGTAGCCCAATCAGTGGCTCAGTTGCATCATACAACTGGGTACGCGAAAACATGATTAAAATTAGCGAAATGGTGCCGCCGGAAAAACTGCTGTTGGGTATTCCTTACTACATGCGCGTATGGACAGAGGTGCCTTCGGAAACTGTAGCCAATACAATGACTGTAAAATCAGGTGTGCTTAATATGCCGAACGCCCAAATCTATATAAAAGAAAAGAATTTGAATTTGATCTGGGATGACAATGCGAGGCAGTATTACGCCGGATATTTTGAAAATGGGGCTCTGAAGAAGATTTGGTTTGAAAACGCAGCGTCTATACGAGAAAAAGCCAACTTGGTTGGTGAGCTGGGGCTTGGTGGCGTTGCTGTATGGCGACGCGGATTTGAAACACAGGATATTTGGGGCGTTGTTGATGAAGCCATTACCCCTAAATAATTCCTTTAAAGAGGTGGACTGAATGAATCAGATAGACATGAAAAAAATAGTGCGTTTTGGCCTGCTTATGATAGTAGGCATGACCTTTATGGTTTACGGCATGATTGACTTTGCAGTAGACACATATGGCCCAGAGCCCATGTCGGATGCTGAGATTATTGAACGCGCAAAGGATTTGGGTATGGTAGATATTAAAGAAGAATGGATGGAAACAACTGAATCAGATAAAAATGCGGATTAGAAAAGACAGGGATTGGTATCTATAAATAAAAGGGGGCATGAAAAATGAAGGAACAATCACTGGTCATCATAAAACCCGATGCGGTCAAATCCAAGCTCGTCGGTAAAATTGTTTCTACATATGAGGAGAATGGACTTCGCATTGAAGAAATGTATTCTATCGTACCGAGTCAAGAAATCTTGGAAAAACATTATGCAGAGCATATTGGACGTGATTTTTACAAGCCGTTGCTTGAATTTATGGCAAGTGGCACCGTTGTTGTAATGATTGTTTCCGGCGAAAATGCCGTAGAGATCGTTCGAGAAATTAATGGCGCTACCAATCCTGCTAAAGCACGCCCGTGTACACTCCGTTATAAATATGGAACCAATGTGCAAAAAAATGTTGTACATGGCGCTGCAACACTTGAAGATGCCGAGCGTGAAATAGACATTTGGTTTTCAAAAGCCTAGCTTGCTTTTGAAGGCATGCTCGTGTATTCTTATAAAGTCAATTATATTTTAGTGCCAATAAACCCGAGGCTATGATCTTCATCATAGCCTTTTTAAATGGCTGTATAGTGGATTAACTATGCAGGATCCAAGCGTTGAAACGGATAGCGTAAAATAAAGTGCGCAAAAATAAATAAAGGAAAAGCCATCGGAAACTCCGAAAAGGTAATTGTCTAGAAAACCCAAATAAGGAGATGATAAACCGATGGCTTACCAAAATTCTACCCTACCTTTTGAAAAAATGCTATTAAAGTTTCTAACTGCGCAAGACCCAATGCTTGAAATGCTCAAGTGGCTGTGCGAACAGCTGATGGAAGCAGAACTTTCAAATCAACTTGGAGCTGATAAATCAGAACGCTCAGGATCAAGAAATGGCTACAGAGCCGGATACCGACCAAGACGCTTTGATACGCGTATGGGGACTATGTATCTTATGGTTCCAAAACCACGTAAAGGTGGTTATATTCCATTCTTTGTGACGGAACGAAAACGTTCCGAAGCCGCTCTAATGAACGTCATTCAGGAAGCATTCGTCAATGGAGTTTCCACAAGAAAAATCGAGAAACTCGCTAAAAGTCTAGGGATCGATTCAATCTCGAAAGGCCATGTAAGTAACATCACAAAAGAGCTGAATGAACAAGTAGAAGCGTTTCGAAATCGAAATCTCGATGCAGAATATCCTGTTCTTTGGGTAGATGCTCTTTATGAAAAGATCCGAGATAATGGGCATGTCAGAAACATGGCTGTTCACGTCGTTTGTGGCGTTAAACTTGATGGCACACGAGATATACTTGCAGTTGAGCCAATGTATGAGGAATCTGAAGCGAGCTATACAACACTGTTTGATAAGTTGAAGGCACGAGGCGTTGAACACGTCTGGTTAGTTGTTTCAGATGCACATAAGGGCCTTGTTAGCGCAGCGCGAAAGTCATTTCTGGGATCATCCTGGCAACGTTGCAAGGTACATTTCATGAGAAATATCATGGCACATGTACCATCCAAACAGAAAAATCACTTCGGTTCAAAGCTGAAGCAAATCTGGCTTCAACCTGATTACAATAGTGCTAAAAGTTATGCTTATACCTTTATGGATGAATATGAAAGTAAGTATCCAGAAGCGATTAAGACACTAGAAGAAGGTCTCGAAGATTCACTTCAGTTCTTCAATTTTGAACAGATTGATTCTAGAAAAATCGCTTCAACGAACATGATTGAACGTTTAAACCGTGAAATTCGGCGAAGAACCAAAGTCGTTGGCATTTTTCCATCGGTTGATTCATACATACGTTTAGTCACTTCCTACTTGATCGAATATAGCGAAGACTGGTCAACTGGAAGGTGCTATATAGACTCGAAGGTCATCGATTTGATCTACGAGGAGAAACTTAAAGCTGCATAAACCTTATCGGATTTCTGGTGGTTTTTGCGCACAAGAGTTGACACTATCTTGAAACGAGGTAATACATGATTAGAATTTCTCAGATTAAGCTGGATGTTAAAGAAGATCTCCGCGTGATTCCAAAAAAAATCGCAAAACAGCTTAGATTAAGTACAGAAGACATATTAGACTATGTCATATATAAAGAGTCCATCGATGCACGCCGTGGTAGGGTTAAAAAGGTGTATACGGTAGATTTTAAAGTGCAAAATGAAAATAAGCTTCTTTCAAAGTATAAACAACTGTCCCGGACACCCGACTTGGCATATAAGCCAGTGAAAGGTGGAGAAAAACAATTGGGGCATCATCCTGTAATTGTTGGGTTTGGCCCCGCAGGCATTTTCGCGGCGCTTATTCTTGCTGAAGCTGGATATAAGCCCATTGTTTTTGAACGTGGACAAGCTGTAGACGATCGCACCGCATCCGTAGAATTGTTCTGGAAAACAGGAGCGCTCAATACAGAGTCAAACGTGCAATTCGGTGAAGGGGGTGCAGGGACTTTTTCAGATGGTAAGCTGACGACGCGCATTAAAGACCCACGCTGCAGGAAAGTACTGAGCGAGTTGGTTAAAGCGGGTGCACCGGAAGAAATACTTTATAAGAACAAACCGCATGTTGGAACCGATAAGCTTAAGCCTACGGTTAAAAATATAAGAGAGCGGATCAAGGCTCTCGGCGGTGAAATTCATTTCAGTAAGAAAGTAGAAAAAGTAGAGACAGATTGCGGTCGGGTAAGTGCGGTGGTTTTATCAAATGGGCAACGCATTACAACTGACGTTGTGATAATGGCTATGGGACACAGCTCAAGAGATACATTTGAAATGCTTTTAGATATCGGTGTGGATATGCAGGCTAAACCATTTGCGGTAGGTGTGCGTATTGAGCACCCTCAGCAGATGATAGATCAAGTTCAGTATTCACAGCCACAAAGACCAGAAGGGCTAGGTGCGGCTGAGTACCGTCTAACACACCAAACCACTGGGGGCCGTGGCGTCTATACATTTTGCATGTGTCCAGGCGGGCATGTTGTCGCATCTGCATCTGAAGCCGGACACCTTGTTGTGAACGGAATGAGTGAATATGCACGTGATGCGCACAATGCGAACAGCGCACTGCTCGTGTCGGTAACACCAGAAGATTACCCAGATCAAGGGCCACTTTCGGGAATGTACTTCCAGCGAGAACTTGAAAGGCGCGCCTTTGAAGCGGGTGGGTCTGGTTACGCAGCGCCAGTCCAGTTTGTTGGGGATTTTCTTAATGGTGAGAGAACCCATATGCAAACACTTGGTGCTGTATGCCCGAGTTATGAACCTTCAGTGACTGGGGCAGATTTTAAAGAAATTTTTCCTGAGTTTATGATAGAAGCTTTAAAAGAAGGCATTCTTGCAATGGATGGGAAACTAAAAGGGTTTGCACGTGAAGATGCAGTCCTGACGGCAATTGAATCAAGGAGTTCTTCGCCACTGCGCATGCACAGGGATGAAAAGAACTTTGAAAGCATTAGCATAAAAGGACTCTACCCATGTGGAGAGGGTGCGGGGTATGCCGGTGGCATCATGTCCTCAGCTGTAGATGGTATCAAGGTAGCTGAAACAATCATTGATCAGTATAAAAAGCCAAATTAAAATTATCGATTGTATAAATAAAAGCTGGGTATTTGTTATAAGAGTGGCAAATATCCAGCTTTTTTATGCACTAATATTAAGAAAATGAAATAAATTAGATCGTTAAATTTCAAACAATTCAGAATAATGATATCCTGAACTTGAAAATGAAAAGTGCTTGTGCTAAAATTTTAGTAAGGGTTATAAAATATGTTGAACAACAAGAATAAGTCATAGCAATGCCTACAACTGAATAATATGAGAAATAAATCACAATGAAAAGTTATGTGAAATTTGGGGGATTCTATTGTCATACTTTCATCAGTATGCTAGAATCAAATACGATTATTACAAAATTGTTAATACTCTAAAAGTGTATTAACAACTAAAAAAATGATATTTGGATGGATTGGCCATCTAGATATAGAAATCATTGTGTAAGGGGGAAATTTCATGGAGAACAACAATGTTCAACGTGACGGCTTTTCGTCGAAACTTGGGATCATCGCGGCTGCTGCCGGATCGGCTATCGGTCTAGGTAACATCTGGAAGTTCCCATACATCACTGGGGTATATGGTGGTGCTGCATTTATTCTTGTTTATCTGGTTTGTATTGCTTTGATTGGTCTTCCTGTAATGCTATCGGAATTCACAATTGGTCGCCGTGCTCAAAAGAATGCTATTGGCTCATTCCATAAGCTGGCACCGAACACACCGTGGTTTGCAACAGGTTGGCTAGGCTTTGCTGCCGCATTCGTTATCCTTTCGTTCTACGGCGTTGTTGCGGGTTGGACACTGGACTACGTATTCAAAGCAATTATGAATGGCTTCTCAGGTCTATCACCTGATGAACTAGGCGGTATGTTTGGTGGTATGATTTCATCTTCATGGGCGCCAATTGGATGGCAGTGGATCTTCATGGCTCTGACTGCTGCAGTTCTTCTTGGTGGTGTTAAGGACGGTATCGAGAAATATGCAAAAATTCTGATGCCACTGCTTCTTGTCATCATCGTGGTACTAGATATCCGTGCTATTACGCTTCCGGGCGCTGGCGAAGGTATCGCATTCCTATTCAAGCCTGATTTTGGCAAACTATCTGCTGAAGGTGTTATGTCTGCACTAGGTCACGCATTCTTCTCACTTTCATTAGGTATGGGTACTATGATCACTTACGGTTCCTACATAGGTAAAAAAGAAGACCTTAGTGTAACTGCACTTCAGGTAACAATTGCTGATACAGCAATCGCACTACTTGCAGGTCTAGCAATTTTCCCTGCAGTATTTGCATTCAACATCGAGCCTGGCGCTGGTCCTGGTCTTGTATTTATCACACTGCCAAACGTTTTCAATCAAATGCCTGGCGGTTACTTCTTCGGAATCCTGTTCTTTGTACTTCTTGCAGTTGCGGCGCTTACATCTTCTATCTCCATTCTAGAGGTTGTTGTAGCATACTTCGCAGAAGACCTGAACATGGATAGAAAGAAAGCAACAGTTCTAGCAGCAGTAATCATTACGCTACTGGGTTCTGTTCAATCTCTATCTAACGGTGCATTCAGCCATATTCAGATTCCATTCCTAAACCAGGGATCAATGAACTTCATGGACTGGATGATTCTTCTATCAGACCATATGCTTCCAATAGGCGGTCTCTTCATTTCCCTATTCGTAGGATTCAAGATGAAGAAAGAAGACGTTATGGACGAGATCACAAACGGTGGTGCGCTGCATGAAACGACTTGGGCTAAAATATACTTAGTACTGACTAAGTATGTTGCTCCAGTGGGAATCATTGCAGTTATCGCGAACATGCTTGGTTTCTTTGGTTAATCAGCATAAAATATTAAATTTAAAGGATAGGGTGCTTACCCTATCCTTTTTTATATGCATAAAGAGATGTATTCTCCATTGCTGGGGAAATATAGGCCTTTTTCACACAGCATGATAGGGTCTGCGACTACTCATGTCATTAGAACAGCACAGTGCAATCCGCGATTACCCAAGTCGTTAGTAGTGACTGATGGTGAAGAAGAATAAGGTTGTACGAACAGCACAGTGCAATCTGCGATTGCCCAAGTCGTTAGTAGTGACTGATGGTGAAGAAGAATAAGGTTGTACGAACAGCACAGTGCAATCCGCGATTGCCCAAGTCGTTAGTAGTGACTGATGGTGAAGAAGAATAAGGTTGTACGAACAGCACAGTGCAATCTGCGATTGCCCAAGTCGTTAGTAGTGACTGATGGTGAAGAAGAGTAAGGTTGTACGAACAGCACAGTGCAATCTGCGATTGCCCAAGTCGTTAGTAGTGACTGATGGTGAAGAAGAATAAGGTTGTACGAACAGCACAGTGCAATCTGCGATTGCCCAAGTCGTTAGTAGTGACTGATGGTGAAGAAGCATAAGGTTGTACGAACAGCACAGTGCAATCTGCGATTGCCCAAGTCGTTAGTCACGACTAATAGGTTTAAATGATAAGAGCGTCTGATGCATGTGAACATGTATCAGACGCTCTTATCATTTAAACCTGCTGTTCTTTGTCTTTTTCGCAAAAAAGAGAAGAAGGACTGACAAGATGTCAGTCCCCCTTCAGGGTAAATATATAATGAGTATTAGGGTTAGCTAATTAATATGTGCTAACAAAAGCACAGTAATAGATTTGAATGATTATATTAAAGCTTGAACTTTGTGATTTCCTCACAGTAGTCGCAAGCATATTCAAGCTCACCATTTTGTGATACCAAGTTAAAGGTTGGTTCACAGTGACTGTCATGGTTTGTAATGCATCTTGGGTTTTCGCAATCAAATAGACCGGTAATAGACTCTGGAATATTTAACATTTTTTTCTCAACGAGTTTACCGTTTCGAATGATATTTACAGTGATTTTTTCGTCGATAAGCCCCAGTGCATCTAAATCCACATCGAATCGATTTTCGATTTTAATGATATCTTTACGGCCAAGCAGACCACTTTCAACATTCATTACAAGAACAACCGGATAGTCTGTTTGCTCAGAAAAGAGCATGTTAAAGACCTTAATTCCATTACCTGCAGTGATATGGTCGAGTACAATACCATTTTCTATACCTTTAACCTCTAGCATATGGGCCCACCTCCAGTAGTTTCGTGATCAGTGCCATTCTTACAAATACACCCATTCGGGACTGTTCGAAGTACACAGCACGCGGATCTTCATCAACATCGTATGCGATTTCATTTACACGTGGCAGTGGGTGCATAATGATCATGTCATCCTTAGCGGTTTTAAGCTTGCTTTGTGTAAAGATGTAAGAGTTTTTCAGCTTGAGATAATCCTCTTCGTTAAAGAAACGCTCCTTTTGGATACGTGTCATGTATAGAATGTCAATTTGATCTATAACTTCTTCAACGGAGCTAACCTCTTGAATTTCAACATCATAAAGACGCTTAAGCTGTTTTTTCAGTGCTTCTGGAAGTTGAAGCTCTTCTGGAGATATAAGAATGAATTTCTTTGTTCCAAAGCGTGCCAAGGTTCTAATCAGAGAGTGGACTGTACGGCCGTATTTTAAGTCGCCGCAGAATGCCACAGTATGACCTTCGATTTGACCTTTGTAACGCTTAATTGTAATTAAGTCAGTCAAGGTTTGAGTCGGATGCTGGTGACCGCCGTCTCCGCCGTTAATAATTGGAACTTCAGAATAGTGAGATGCAAGTTTTGGAGCACCTTCCTTTGGATGGCGCATTACGATAATGTCTGAGTAGTATCCCATCACTCGAATTGTATCTGCAAGACTTTCGCCTTTTTTAGCGGAGCTCGTATTGGCATCGGCAAAACCGATGAGTTGTCCACCCAGTCTGAGCATTGCAGAATCAAAGCTGAACTTAGTACGTGTACTAGGCTCAAAGAAGAGTGATGCCATAATTTGGCCTTGACATACACTGGAATAGTTTGATGGATTTTCCCACATTTTTAGACCTAAATCAACAAGTTCGTTGATTTCGTCAATTGTGAGATCCTCCGGTTCGATAAGATGACGAATCGTTTTCATTCAATTTTCCTCCTTTTTGACTTCACTGAATCAATTTAAAGGTATAAAAAAGCCTTCTTCCCGCGCACAGAAAGAAGGCATATGACCTTTACACATATACAACAACCTTCTTAACCTCTCGGGTCAAGTTAAAGGGCTTATTTCGTTTCGTCCATAGTAACACAAAAGAATTTGAACAGCAAGCTAAAAATGCCAATGTTTTTTGAAGGCTTCCTAAAGCGAGACTGAAAGTTCAACCCCCCAAAAATGTGTCTTCATATATAGACGTAAAGATTAGCGGACTATTTCCTCTTGGAAAATATTTTGCGACTTTGGAAGGGGGAATGGAGATATGGAAGATGATCGCTCGGTTCAAAATAGGGTTGACACCCACTACAAAGATGTGATACCTTTATGAAAACTTATATGAACGCCTTTAAACTGGGTACGAGAGACCTGTAAGGCTTGAGCAAAACGGAATGACCACCGCTGCGGCAGTGGGAAACTCTGTGCATTTGTTGTGTAAACAAGCCATTACGAATTATCGTAATGGCTTTTTTTATGAGTATAGGGTAATTTGGAGGAAAAGCATGCGGACACTTATCAAGAACGGCCATGTAATCGATCCCTCTCAAGGGTTAAACGAAGTAATGGACATCCTGATAGAAGGCAAGAAAATCAGGGCAGTAGAAAAACAAATTGATGTGAATGACATGCATCAGATCATTGATGCAAAAGGCATGATCGTAACGCCCGGATTTGTCGATGCACATGTACATTTAAGAGAGCCCGGCTACACTCAAAAAGAGGATTTGATATCGGGAACAAGAGGCGCTCTTAGAGGTGGCGTTACCTCACTTGTATGCATGCCGAACACAAATCCTGTTATGGACTCGCTAGATTCAATTTTACAACTGAAAAAGAGCATTGAAGAAAAGGCTTTTGTTAAAGTGCATGTCTCAGGTGCCATCTCAAAAGGTCTTCAGGGTGTAGAAGCTGCAGAGTCAGAAGCAATACTAAAGGCTGGTGCGGTTGCTTTAACCGATGATGGCCGCACAACGCTTGATACAAAACTGATGACAAAGGCCTTTTTGCTTGCCAAAGAAAATGGCGCCCTTGTTATGACACATAGCGAAGACCACGAAATTACATCTAAAGATAAAAGTATTCCAAGTCCAGTTATTGCAGAGTCAGAAATCGTAAAGCGTGACATTGCACTTGCTTCTGAAGTAGACGGACCTTTACATGTGTCACATGTGAGTACAAAAGAAGCACTTGAAGCCATTCAAGCCGCAAAAGAACGCGGAGAGAATGTGAGTTGTGAGGTGGAGCCGCACCATTTGATTTTGTCAGATGAAAACTGCGATCCAGGTTCAGCTGAATATAAGGTGAACCCTCCAATTCGAAGCGAAGGTGACAGGCGCGCCATGATAGACGGACTTAAAAGTGGTGCATTAGATATGATAGCAACAGATCATGCACCTCATGAGCTTCATACTAAGAAAGGCACATATGAAGAGGCGTCATATGGATTTAGCGGTATAGAGACAGCCTTTCCACTGTGTTATACAAGTCTTGTTAAAACAGGAGAAATTGAACTTGAACTATTAGTGAGTCTAATGACAAATAGGCCGGCAAAGAGATTGGGACTTGACTCAGGAACACTAAAGGTTAATGCCCCAGCAGATATAAATATCATTGATCTTGAAGAGATGTATGAAATTGATCCGGATCAATTTGAGACAAAAGGCAAGAATTCACCTTTCAAAGGGTGGAAGGTCTATGGAAAAGTAAAGCAGGTATTTGTTGATGGAAAATGGAGTTTAAAAGGAGGCGTAGTCAATGATTAATCTTATATCAGAAATAAAGAGAAAAAAAAGTGCGGTAGTGGTAGGTCTTGACCCAAGGGTTGCCCAGCTTCCAGATGAAATTAAAGAAAAATACCATCTTAATGAAGAGTATACAAATGCAGATGCTGCTGAAGCAATTCTTGAGTTTAACAAAGGCATCATAGATGCTGTGTCAGAGGACGTTCCAGCGGTTAAACCGCAGATCGCATTTTATGAAGTTTACGGATCAGCAGGCTACGCTGCTTATGAAAAAACAGTAGACTATGCACAGCAAAAAGGTCTATATGTTATTGGGGACATTAAGCGCGGCGATATCGGATCAACTTGTGATGCTTATGCCAAGGCGCATTTTGAGCAAATACCGACAGACTCAGTGACGGTAAATGCTTATCTTGGCGAAGACGGTGTTAAACCATTTCTAAAATACACTAAAGAAAGCGGGAAAGGCATGTTTATCCTAGTGAAGACATCCAACCCATCATCAGGTCAGCTTCAAGACCGCCATATAGATTCTGAACCCGTATACATGCAAATGGCAAAACTTGTAGACACATGGGGGAAAGATTACATCGATGCATCAGGCTATTCGCCAGTAGGTGCAGTGGTGGGCGCAACCTACCCAGAAGAACTGGATGCCATAAGAAAGGTTATACCACACGCGTACTTCCTAATCCCGGGTTACGGGGCTCAAGGCGGCGGTGGAAAAGATGTTGTTGGCGGCTTCAATAAAGATGGATTAGGGGCGCTAGTCAATTCATCAAGAGGGATCATTTTCGCATATCAAAAGCGTGGGGGAACATATCAAGAAGCAGCAAAGGCAGCGGTTCGGGATATGAACTTAGATATCAACACTGCACTTGAAGAAGCAGGTAAAAAATACTGGTAATATAGGATAAAGGGGTTAGGCTATGAAAAAATATGCAGCAGATACGTGGATTTTATCCAGTGATATGGTGGCACCAGATATTTGCAAGTTGGTGGTTGAAAACCCATATCCAGAAGTTGAAGTTAAAGCGGGACAATTTTTTAGCATTAAGCCGGCGATGGAATCAAGTAAATTACTTAGAAGACCCATCAGCGTATGCGAAGTGAGCAAAAATCAAATTACATTCCTAATTAAGACGCTTGGGAAAGGCACCAAGACGCTTTCTGAGTTAAAAAAGGGTGAAAAGCTGGATGTTATGGGCCCACTTGGCAATGGCTTTGAAGTTCTAGAGGGAAAAAAAGCACTGGTCGTGGGCGGTGGAATTGGAACAGCACCACTGGTTCAACTTCTAGAAGTGTTAAAAGAGCAAGGGCAAGATAACGTCAGAACACTTTTGGGGTATAGAGAAAGACCATACGCCCTTGAGTTGTTTGAAAAGCATACAAGTAATATCATTACAGCATCTGAACTCTATGCAGCACCGCATAAAGGGTATGTTACAGAGTTTATGGTAGAAGCATTGAAAACGGAAACCTATGAAATTGTATATGCCTGTGGTCCAGAACCCATGCTGGCATGTATTCAAGCGGTATGTGCACAGATGCATGTTCCTGTGCAGCTATCTATAGAAGAAAGAATGGCGTGTGGAATCGGTGCGTGTCTTGTTTGTACATGTAAAGTTAAAGATGAACAGGACGAAGAAGGCTTTAAAAATGTACGATCATGTAAAGAAGGACCTGTATTTTATGGAGATGAGGTGATGTTACATGTTTAAGCCAAATTTGAATGTAAATCTGAACGGATTAGAACTCCATAATCCGATTACTGTAGCATCTGGAACCTTTGGATTCGGAAGAGAGTATGCCGATTTTATTGATTTGAATGATATTGGTGCTATATCAGTCAAAGGTTTAACGCTTAAAAATAAGAAAGGGAATCCATCTCCACGTTTAGCTGAAACACCAATGGGGATGATTAACTCAGTCGGGCTACAAAATCCTGGTGTAGAGACATTTATTAAAGAAGAAATACCATTTTTAAGACAGTTCAACACAAAAATTATAGCCAATGCCAATGGAAATAGCATTGAAGAGTATATTCAAATTGTTGAAATTTTAAGTGATGCAGACATAGACTCAATAGAACTGAATATTTCATGTCCTAATGTAAAGCAAGGGGGCATGGCATTTGGTACAAATCCCGACATGGTTCAGAAGGTTGTTTCACAAGTTCGAAAGGTGTGCAAGAAACACCTGATTGTAAAACTGAGCCCGAATGTAACCAGTATATCCGAAATCGCTAAAATTGCTGAAGCAGAAGGTGCTGATGCACTGTCATTGATAAATACACTTACAGGTATGGCAATAGATATTCATACCTTTAAACCGATTATCGCAAATCGTATAGGGGGTGTTTCGGGGCCTGCTGTAAAACCCGTTGCCCTCAAAATGGTACATGATGTAGTACGCAGTGTTAATGTACCCGTTTTAGGAATGGGCGGAATCAGTACAGCAGATGATGCAGCTGAGTTTTTTCTCGCTGGTGCAAGAGCCATTGCAATCGGAACAGCAAACTTTGCAAATCCATATGCAACGAAAGACGTGTTAGATGGATTGACTGCTTATATGAAAGAAAAACGATTCAAAACAATCGATGACATAAATTGTGCTTTTAAATAGAAGTGACTTATATATATAAAGGTTTAGATAGAAGTGGCTTAGAACAAGAGACTTATAATACATGAGACTTATAAAGAAGTTATGTTGAGTGTCAGGAATAGGTCGAATCGATATCAGCGCAGAATAAAAGTGAATACCAAAAATGAAGACCTCTATAAATAGAGATCCCTTGTTTGACCAAAGCGTATAAGTGAAAGGGATTTATTTATAGGGGTCGACTATATTGGTAGGCAGAAAAGTAGTTGAGATAATACCATAACTAAATAGAGTGACAAGGGGGAGGGTGCTACCAACCGTATAAAACTTGTATTTCTATAAGGAGAAAACGAAGACATAAAAATATAATGGCTTATAAAACATTAAACTGCTAATAAAAAAAGCAGTCCGTATTGAGATTAACCCACACGCTTAATAAAGTTGCTGTAAAAAAACGGGAAAATGGTGGGGGGAACAAGCTATACAAACACAATATATAGTAGGTGTACATGCATCAAAAACCGATTGTTGAAAAACATAAAAAAAATACCTGAAAAACGTTGACAGGAATAACACAGGATGATAGTATATACGAGTCGCCAACGCGAGACACTAACTTCAAGAAAAGCTCAGGACACTGATGGCTACTTAATTGCAAGAGCATTGTACGACCATCACCTGATAAAACAACTTGAAAAAAGTGCTTGACGAGAACGACAAGAAATGTTAAAATAATTGAGTCGCCGGTTGAAAGCGACACACCAAAATCAATACAATTTAAACATTATAAATTAATTGATTTTCCGGTCTTTGAAAATTAAACAGTATAGAATTAACACGTTCAATTCTTTTACCGCATCAAGACAAGGTCTAGATGCACCAAAGATTCGTAACGGATGATAATGATTAATTAGTCAGATTCATCTGAGCGATCAAAAACATTTGAAACAAATTTTTTCAAAGAGTTTGATCCTGGCTCAGGATGAACGCTGGCGGCGTGCTTAACACATGCAAGTCGAGCGAGAAGATTTTGACAGAACCTTCGGGTGATAGATAAATTGGAAAGCGGCGGACGGGTGAGTAACGCGTGGGCAACCTGCCCCATACAGAGGGATAGCCACTGGAAACGGTGATTAATACCTCATAAGACCACAGAAGCACATGCTTCAGAGGTAAAAACTCCGGTGGTATGGGATGGGCCCGCGTCTGATTAGCTAGTTGGTAAGGTAACGGCTTACCAAGGCGACGATCAGTAGCCGACCTGAGAGGGTGATCGGCCACACTGGAACTGAGACACGGTCCAGACTCCTACGGGAGGCAGCAGTGGGGAATATTGCACAATGGGCGAAAGCCTGATGCAGCAACGCCGCGTGAACGATGAAGGCCTTCGGGTTGTAAAGTTCTTTTCTTGGAGAAGAATAAATGACGGTATCCAAGGAATAAGCCCCGGCTAACTACGTGCCAGCAGCCGCGGTAATACGTAGGGGGCAAGCGTTATCCGGAATCACTGGGCGTAAAGGGAGTGTAGGCGGTCAAGCAAGTCAGAAGTGAAAGGCATCGGCTCAACCGATGTAAGCTTTTGAAACTGTTTGACTTGAGTGCAGGAGAGGTAAGTGGAATTCCTAGTGTAGCGGTGAAATGCGTAGATATTAGGAGGAACACCAGTGGCGAAGGCGACTTACTGGACTGTAACTGACGCTGAGGCTCGAAAGCGTGGGGAGCGAACAGGATTAGATACCCTGGTAGTCCACGCCGTAAACGATGAATACTAGGTGTCTGGGGTCGAACCCAGGTGCCGCAGCTAACGCATTAAGTATTCCGCCTGGGGAGTACGCACGCAAGTGTGAAACTCAAAGGAATTGACGGGGACCCGCACAAGCAGCGGAGCATGTGGTTTAATTCGAAGCAACGCGAAGAACCTTACCAGGTCTTGACATACAGATGACCGGTCCTTAGCCGGACCTTTCCTTTTAGGACATCTGATACAGGTGGTGCATGGTTGTCGTCAGCTCGTGTCGTGAGATGTTGGGTTAAGTCCCGCAACGAGCGCAACCCTTATTGTTAGTTGCCATCAGGTAAAGCTGGGCACTCTAGCGAGACTGCCGTGGACAACACGGAGGAAGGTGGGGATGACGTCAAATCATCATGCCCCTTATGATCTGGGCTACACACGTGCTACAATGGTCGGTACAACAGGAAGCGAAAGGGTGACCTGGAGCAAATCCTCTAAAGCCGATCTCAGTTCGGATTGTAGGCTGCAACTCGCCTACATGAAGTTGGAGTTGCTAGTAATCGTGGATCAGAATGCCGCGGTGAATGCGTTCCCGGGTCTTGTACACACCGCCCGTCACACCATGGAAGCTGGGGGCGCCCGAAGCCTGTGATCCAACCCCTTGTGGGAGGAAGCAGTCGAAGGTGAAATCAGTGACTAGGGTGAAGTCGTAACAAGGTAGCCGTATCGGAAGGTGCGGCTGGATCACCTCCTTTCTAAGGAGAACGTACTCTATACTGTTTAATTTTGAGGGACTGAAAGTCTCTTGTATAATGTGGAACGCATATGGGGGTATAGCTCAGTTGGGAGAGCACCTGCCTTGCACGCAGGGGGTCGCAAGTTCGAATCTTGTTACCTCCACCATTTTCGCTTTTTTAGGTGAAAGCGTTTCAAATTGCACCTTGAAAACTGCATATGAATTAGAAGACGAAAACGTATCAAACCAAAATATTGAAACTAAGTTTTAAGAAAAGGGTTAGATACAGTTTCACTGAGGTAAACAAAACTCAAACTCGAATTATAAATACTCATTGATTAATAATCAGAGAACAGTTTATCATGACAAAGCAGTCGCTTACAGATCGAGGCGCGCGAAGGAAGAGGGAAGGCACGTATAATATACGTAACTGACTGATGACTGAGCAGCAACGACGAGCTGGAAGATGAATGCGCGTCATTAAATTGGTCAAGTTAATAAGAGCATAGGGTGGATGCCTTGGCACTAAGAGCCGAAGAAGGACGTGGTAAGCTGCGAAAAGTCTTGGGGAGCTGCAAGCGAGTGTTGATCCAGGAATGTCCGAATGGGGAAACCCGGCTGTCGTAATAGGCAGTCACCGTGCACTGAATACATAGGTGTACGGAGGGAGACTCGGGGAACTGAAACATCTAAGTACCCGAAGGAGAAGAAAACAAAAGTGATTTCCTAAGTAGCGGCGAGCGAACGGGAAAGAGGCCAAACCAGAGACTACGGTTTCTGGGGTTGTGGACGCATCATAAGTGATGGCGGTATTCTAGTCGAAGAGGTTTGGAAAGACCCACCGAAGAAGGTGACAGTCCTGTAGACGAAAGAAGAAGGCCCACGATGCGCACCAGAGTACCACGGGGCACGTGAAACCTTGTGGGAAGCCGGGAGGACCATCTCCCAAGCCTAAATACTCCTTAGTGACCGATAGCGCATAGTACCGTGAGGGAAAGGTGAAAAGAACCCCTGTCGGGGAGTGAAATAGAACCTGAAACCCTATGTTTACAAGCAGTCGAAGAACTTTATATGTTCGACGGCGTACTTTTTGTAGAACGGGCCAACGAGTTACGTTATGCAGCAAGGTTAAGGCGTTCAGCGCTGGAGCCGCAGCGAAAGCGAGTCTGAAGAGGGCGTGTAGTTGTATGGCGTAGACCCGAAACCGGGTGACCTATCCATGAGCAGGGTGAAGCTGAAGTAAAATTCAGTGGAGGCCCGAACCCATATCTGTTGAAAAAGGTTGGGATGACTTGTGGATAGCGGAGAAATTCCAATCGAACCCGGAGATAGCTGGTTCTCCCCGAAATAGCTTTAGGGCTAGCCTTGATGTGAGTGATGCGGGGGTAGAGCACTGACTGTCCTAGGGGGCTTCACCGCCTACCGAAGACTATCAAACTCCGAATACCGTAATCATATAATCAGGAGTCAGACTATGTATGATAAGATTCATGGTCAAGAGGGAAACAGCCCAGACCGTCAGCTAAGGTCCCAAAGTCCAAGTTAAGTGGGAAAGGATGTGGGGTTGCTTAGACAACTAGGATGTTGGCTTAGAAGCAGCCATTCATTTAAAGAGTGCGTAATAGCTCACTAGTCGAGTGACCCTGCGCCGAAAATTACCGGGGCTCAAACTTGGCACCGAAGCTACGGCAGTACGTAAGTACTGGGTAGGGGAGCATTGTGTACGGGCAGAAGCTATACCGTAAGGAGTGGTGGACTGTACACAAGAGAGAATGTTGGCATGAGTAGCGAGAGGCAGGTGAGAATCCTGCCCGCCGAAAACCTAAGGTTTCCTGGGGAAGGTTCGTCCGCCCAGGGTTAGTCAGGACCTAAGCCGAGGACGAAAGTCGTAGGCGATGGACAACTGGTAAAGATTCCAGTACCACCGAAAATCGTTTGAGAGATGGAGTGACAGGGAATGCAAAGCGATCGCACTGATGGATGTGCGTCCAAGCGTCAAGTGAGAACGGCAAGGAAAATCCAGCTGTTTAATTGCGAGGCGTGACGGGGAGTGAAAAATAAGTAGCGAAGTCGCCGGAGAGTCCTTCAAGAAAAGCTTCTATCGAGATTGTAGGTGCCTGTACCGTAAACCGACACAGGTAGGTGAGTAGAGAATACTAAGGCGAGCGAGATAACCATTGTTAAGGAACTCGGCAAAATGACCCCGTAACTTCGGGAGAAGGGGTGCCGCATTAGGGTGTTAAAGCCCGAAGCGGCCGCAGAGAACAGGCCCAAGCAACTGTTTACCAAAAACACAGGTCTCTGCTAAGTCGAAAGACGATGTATAGGGGCTGACGCCTGCCCGGTGCTGGAAGGTTATGAGGAGAGGTTAGCGTAAGCGAAGCTTTGAATCGAAGCCCCAGTAAACGGCGGCCGTAACTATAACGGTCCTAAGGTAGCGAAATTCCTTGTCGGGTAAGTTCCGACCCGCACGAAAGGCGTAATGATTTGGGCACTGTCTCAACAATGGACTCGGTGAAATTGTAGTACCGGTAAAGATGCCGGTTACCCGCAGCAGGACGGAAAGACCCCGTGGAGCTTTACTGTAGCTTGGCACTGGACTTTGGTATAGCATGTACAGGATAGGTGGGAGGCTAAGAAACGTGTACGCCAGTATGCGTGGAGCCAATGTTGGGATACCACTCTTGCTATATCAGTGTCCTAACCGTGCGCTGTTATCCAGCGTCGGGACAATGTCAGGTGGGCAGTTTGACTGGGGCGGTCGCCTCCTAAAGAGTAACGGAGGCGCTCAAAGGTTCCCTCAGTGCGGTTGGAAATCGCGCGAAGAGTGCAAAGGCAGAAGGGAGCTTGACTGCGAGACATACAGGTCGAGCAGGGACGAAAGTCGGACTTAGTGATCCGGCGGTACCGAATGGAAGGGCCGTCGCTCAACGGATAAAAGCTACCCCGGGGATAACAGGCTTATCTCCCCCAAGAGTCCACATCGACGGGGAGGTTTGGCACCTCGATGTCGGCTCGTCTCATCCTGGGGCTGTAGTCGGTCCCAAGGGTTGGGCTGTTCGCCCATTAAAGAGGCACGCGAGCTGGGTTCAGAACGTCGTGAGACAGTTCGGTCCCTATCCGCTGTGGGCGCAGGAAATTTGAAGAGGAGCTGTCCTTAGTACGAGAGGACCGGGATGGACAAACCTCTGGTGTATCTGTTGTTCCGCCAGGAGCACTGCAGAGTAGCTACGTTTGGACGGGATAAGCGCTGAAGGCATCTAAGCGCGAAGCCCCCCTCAAGATAAGATTTCCCATCCTTTATGGAGTAAGACCCCTGATAGACTAACAGGTTGATAGGTCCAAGGTGTAAGTGCAGCAATGTACTCAGCTGATGGATACTAATAGGTCGAGGACTTGACCAATAAGAATTTGGGTCAAAACCAAAGTGAAACAAACGTCTTTTAAGATCATGTGCAGTTTTGAAGGAGCAATCCTTTAAAATGAAATCCGGTGATGATGGCGAAAAGGTCACACCTGTTCCCATTCCGAACACAGCAGTTAAGCTTTTCAGCGCCGATGGTACTTGGGGGGCAGCCCCCTGGGAGAGTAGGTCGTCGCCGGTTTCATTTATACAATGGCCCCTTGGTCAAGCGGTTAAGACACCGCCCTTTCACGGCGGTAACATGGGTTCGATTCCCATAGGGGTCACCATTAAATTTTTAAAATATTAGGCCCAGTAGTTCAGTTGGTTAGAACGCCAGCCTGTCACGCTGGAGGTCGAGAGTTCGAGTCTCTTCTGGGTCGCCATTAAAGGTGCCGGTGTAGCTCAATTGGTAGAGCAACTGACTTGTAATCAGTAGGTCGCGGGTTCGAGTCCCATCACCGGCTCCATTAATATCGGGGTGTAGCGCAGTTTGGTAGCGCATCTGGTTTGGGACCAGAGGGTCGCGGGTTCAAATCCTGCCACCCCGACCAATTAATAAAATAGAAACCACTATTCATTTGAATGGTGGTTTTTTTATGTTCATTTTGTAGTGCTAAAAAAGTAAAAATATTGAGTTATGTTTGATAAAAAAGTGATAATATAGATTTGAAGCACCACAGATAGTGGGGATGACAGTATGAAACAGTGAAAATACATATGAAAAATGATATGGCGACTGAGTGGGGCAAACGATGCAAAAGGAAAATTCGTTTAATATAAAAAAAAGAAAACTGCGATTACAGGCAATGGTATTGACTATTATTTCAATTCTTTGGGTTGCAGGTATGTTAGGAATTCTTCTGAATTCCTTAAGCAAGCATGAGCAGGTAGATCAGCTAATAGAATCACTATCAGCGGTTAATATGCAAATAAGTGATTACTATGAAGCAACCTTGACTGATTTATCAGAAGAAGCCTTGCGTCTGCAAACAGATGGTCGTGAATTGGATGTTGAAAAAATAGAACAATTGAATGAAAATATCCACATAGCGGTTGAAAACTCAATAACCTTAGCAGATACAATGAACCTTGAGGCTCAGAGTGATACAGATTTATATCAGATTCAAGAGGCAGTAGGTGAACTTGCAAGGATAGAATCTACTATAAATGAAGGCTATTCATTTGAAGTGGTGATGGCAAGGATGCTCCCGGTGTTAAAAGAGATAGATCAGGCAAACCAAACGGCCATTTCTGAGTTAGGAAGCTATCAGCAGTTGAGAACGTCTAAACTCTATAAGGAGATGGTGTTTGGGACCCTATGTGTAATTGCGCTATTTGCAGTTTCTAATATATGGTTGATGATACTTAAGACACTCAACCCAATACATGTAATGAAAAATGCGTTGGAAGAGAGCAAAGCCGCTTATCGCACAAGTCCAGTTAAAATTGACGGGGATAATGAAATTGGAGACCTGGTAACGTCCTATAATCAAATGAGATTGCGTACTCAAATGATTGAAGGTCTAGTAGAGAAGTTGTACGGACATACTCACTTTGAGCAAATACTGGACTTCGTTTTTGATCAGTTTAAAAGTTTCTTGCCATACAATCGAATTGGGATTGCAATTTTGAGTGCGGATAGGAGAAAGATTCGTGCGCTTAGTGCACGTTCAGATCGATCAGTGCATTTAGGGAAAAACTATGAAGTGGATTTAGATAATACGAGCCTAGGCGAAATTATAGAGTCAGGTGAGCCAAGAATCATTAACGATTTAGAAGCATATTATAAAGAACACACCACATCGGAATCGACACGACTCATGTTAAGCGAAGGCATGCATTCTAGTGTTAGCCTTCCACTTAATGTTAGAGACAATTGCGTAGGTGTTGTATTTTTCTCTTCTGATTCAAAGAAAGCTTATACTAGAGAACATACCGGTTTTTTAAAGACCATCGCATTATCCCTAGCTGCAGCGTTTGATCAAAGCTTTTTAAACGATCAGCTGGTTGTTTCTACTATAGAAGGGTTTTCAAAGCTGGTTGAGTCGAAAGACTCAGAAACGGGAAATCACATCGAGCGGATGCAGCGTTATGCTGTTATGCTGGCTGAAATGACAGCAGCAAAAGGCGTATTTCCAAATCAGATTGATGAGGCTTTTATTAGACAAATAGAAGCATTTAGCCCCCTGCATGATATTGGTAAGGTATCAATTCCTGATCATATTTTGATGAAGCCAGGAAAATTGACAGTGCAAGAATTCGAGTTAATGAAAGAACACACTTATATTGGCGCGGACATACTAAAAAAAATGAACGACCGCATTACTGGTGAGAATAGATCCTTTTACAAAGTAGGTATAGAAATAGTACGTCATCACCATGAGAAGTATAATGGGAAGGGCTACCCTGACGGGTTGAGTGGAAAAGACATTCCTCTTTCGGCGCGAATTGTTGCTGTTGCCGATGTACTTGATGCTATAACCAGTAAACGACCTTATAAAAATGCATTTGGCATGGAGACATCAAAGCGTATAATGCTTGAAGGAAGACTAGAACATTTTGATCCAATACTCATTGATATACTTATGGAAAACTGGGGACGTTTTGAAAGACAAATTGATGCATTCAAGGCAAGAGCATTAGAATCTGAGTTCTATTTGAGTTCTTAGGAAAAAGCCAAAACAGAAAGAGACAAGTAGAGTGAAGTAGAGAGAAAGAGAAGCCCAGGTGCTTCTCTTTTCTAGTACATATGATGTTGAAAATAGTCCACAAATAAGTCGGTGTATTTTCAGAATACTTTTTTATTTACTTTTCTGTTGACAGAGGTTTAAGAAGGTGCTATTATATACAAGTCGCCAAGAGAAAGCGGTGACGAGAACACAGTGTTAGCAAGGGTTTCAAGAATCATTTGAGAGAAAAAACTTTTGAAAAAGTTCTTGACAAATTGAAGTGACACTGGTAAGATATAAGAGTCGCTGGAACACGGCGATTAACACAAAATCAATAAAATTTTTACATAGAATTAATTGATTTTCCGGTCTTTGAAAATTAAACAGTATAGAATTAACACGTTCAATTCTTTTACCGCATCAAGACAAGGTCTAGATGCACCAAAGATTCGTAACGGATGATAATGATTAATTAGTCAGATTCATCTGAGCGATCAAAAACATTTGAAACAAATTTTTTCAAAGAGTTTGATCCTGGCTCAGGATGAACGCTGGCGGCGTGCTTAACACATGCAAGTCGAGCGAGAAGATTTTGACAGAACCTTCGGGTGATGGATAAATTGGAAAGCGGCGGACGGGTGAGTAACGCGTGGGCAACCTGCCCCATACAGAGGGATAGCCACTGGAAACGGTGATTAATACCTCATAAGACCACAGAAGCACATGCTTCAGAGGTAAAAACTCCGGTGGTATGGGATGGGCCCGCGTCTGATTAGCTAGTTGGTAAGGTAACGGCTTACCAAGGCGACGATCAGTAGCCGACCTGAGAGGGTGATCGGCCACACTGGAACTGAGACACGGTCCAGACTCCTACGGGAGGCAGCAGTGGGGAATATTGCACAATGGGCGAAAGCCTGATGCAGCAACGCCGCGTGAACGATGAAGGCCTTCGGGTTGTAAAGTTCTTTTCTTGGAGAAGAATAAATGACGGTATCCAAGGAATAAGCCCCGGCTAACTACGTGCCAGCAGCCGCGGTAATACGTAGGGGGCAAGCGTTATCCGGAATCACTGGGCGTAAAGGGAGTGTAGGCGGTCAAGCAAGTCAGAAGTGAAAGGCATCGGCTCAACCGATGTAAGCTTTTGAAACTGTTTGACTTGAGTGCAGGAGAGGTAAGTGGAATTCCTAGTGTAGCGGTGAAATGCGTAGATATTAGGAGGAACACCAGTGGCGAAGGCGACTTACTGGACTGTAACTGACGCTGAGGCTCGAAAGCGTGGGGAGCGAACAGGATTAGATACCCTGGTAGTCCACGCCGTAAACGATGAATACTAGGTGTCTGGGGTCGAACCCAGGTGCCGCAGCTAACGCATTAAGTATTCCGCCTGGGGAGTACGCACGCAAGTGTGAAACTCAAAGGAATTGACGGGGACCCGCACAAGCAGCGGAGCATGTGGTTTAATTCGAAGCAACGCGAAGAACCTTACCAGGTCTTGACATACAGATGACCGGTCCTTAGCCGGACCTTTCCTTTTAGGACATCTGATACAGGTGGTGCATGGTTGTCGTCAGCTCGTGTCGTGAGATGTTGGGTTAAGTCCCGCAACGAGCGCAACCCTTATTGTTAGTTGCCATCAGGTAAAGCTGGGCACTCTAGCGAGACTGCCGTGGACAACACGGAGGAAGGTGGGGATGACGTCAAATCATCATGCCCCTTATGATCTGGGCTACACACGTGCTACAATGGTCGGTACAACAGGAAGCGAAAGGGTGACCTGGAGCAAATCCTCTAAAGCCGATCTCAGTTCGGATTGTAGGCTGCAACTCGCCTACATGAAGTTGGAGTTGCTAGTAATCGTGGATCAGAATGCCGCGGTGAATGCGTTCCCGGGTCTTGTACACACCGCCCGTCACACCATGGAAGCTGGGGGCGCCCGAAGCCTGTGATCCAACCCCTTGTGGGAGGAAGCAGTCGAAGGTGAAATCAGTGACTAGGGTGAAGTCGTAACAAGGTAGCCGTATCGGAAGGTGCGGCTGGATCACCTCCTTTCTAAGGAGAACGTACTCTATACTGTTTAATTTTGAGAGACCGCAAGTCTCTTAAAACGATAAAAATGAAAAGTGGGCGTATAGCTCAGTTGGTTAGAGCGCACGCCTGATAAGCGTGAGGTCGGTGGTTCGAATCCACCTATGCCCACCACTTAAACATTTTTATTTAATTGCACCTTGAAAACTGCATATGAATTAGAAGACGAAAACGTATCAAACCAAAATATTGAAACTAAGTTTTAAGAAAAGGGTTAGATACAGTTTCACTGAGGTAAACAAAACTCAAACTCGAATTATAAATACTCATTGATTAATAATCAAAGAACAGTTATTTAGCGTTCAAGATGCGAGTGGATCGAGGCGCACGGGTGAGTGAAGGAAGGCGCGTATAATATACGCAACTGACTAAGCGAAGCCGAGCAACGAAGAGCCGCGAAGCAGATTGTACGATAAAAATTGGTCAAGTTAATAAGAGCATAGGGTGGATGCCTTGGCACTAAGAGCCGAAGAAGGACGTGGTAAGCTGCGAAAAGTCTTGGGGAGCTGCAAGCGAGCGTTGATCCAGGAATGTCCGAATGGGGAAACCCGTCTGTCGTAATAGGCAGTCACCGTGCACTGAATACATAGGTGTACGGAGGGAGACTCGGGGAACTGAAACATCTAAGTACCCGAAGGAGAAGAAAACAAAAGTGATTTCCTAAGTAGCGGCGA
>CAXXTS010000003.1:0-230152 GCA_963676345.2 uncultured Acidaminobacter sp. | reverse complement strand
GTTTCAGTGAGCACTGCCCCGCCCAGTAGAACGCCAAATTCAAGTCCAATAACAGTAATTGCAGGAATCAGTGCATTTTTTAGTGCATGCTTTCTAATGACAATATTCTTGCTGACCCCTTTGGCCTTGGCCGTGTCGATATAATCTTGTCGAATGACCTCAAGCATTGAGGAACGTGTTGTACGTGTGATACTTGCCGTTGAAGCAATCGCCAGGGTAAATGCCGGCAAAATCAAACTTTTCACACCTTCCATGCCGCCTGATGGGAACCAGCCCAGATTCAGGGAAAAGGCGATAATAAGAATGAGCCCCACCCAGAATGAAGGCATGGATATGCCCACAAGAGCCACAATCATACCGATGTTATCAAAGAGAGAGTACTGTCTCGTTGCCGAAATAACACCGATTGGTATAGATATGAGTACAGATAATATAATGGCGCTGATTGTAAGCTTAAATGTATTTGGGAAGCGCTGTGCAATTTCACCGCTCACTGCCTTGCCAGTAGAATAGGATGTGCCCATGTCTCCAGACAGTAGGTTCTTCATGTATCTTCCGTATTGGATAATAACAGGATCATTGAGTCCCATCTCTTCTCGAAGGGCAATTACGGACTCTTCCGTGGCGCCGTTTCCGAGAATCATTGCCGCTGGATCACCTGGTGTTAAGCTGATTATGAAATAAACCAGAAATGTCACACCTATCAGTACGGGAATCATCAGTAGCAGTCTTCTTAAAATATACTTAGACATTGTGTTTTCAGTCCTTTCTAGCGTGCCCTTTACCGCCATATAAGAAACACAGGGCAAAAACTGCTTATAAAAACTGCCAGTGCAGGATAACCGAAATACAAATGAGCCGGCTGGATTTAATTTGTATTTTGATTATCCTGTGCAGTTTCTTTAGGGATTGTGAAGTGTGCCTTCATATCTCTTAAAGCAGTGTCTGACCCACTAGGTGGGCCAGACACTGCACCCTTTTAATTAGTAAGTGATTTTTTCAATGTTCCACAGACCTTGAGGGCTCATTTCAACACCTGAAAGACCTGCATTTGCACCAACGAGGTTGTTCTTTGTAAATAGAGGAACCAGTGGTGCCTGCTCCATACCGTATGCATGAAGCTCATTGTAAATTTCAACACGCTTTTGAAGGTCCATTTCAACACGACCAGCCATAATCAGCTCATCGATTTTTTCGTCTTCAATTCGCGTAAAGTTCATGCCACCAACGCTGCCTGAGTAATATAGCGGCGTCAATGTTGAATCAGGATCTGGATTGGAAGTCCAGCCCATAACAAATGCTTGACCTTCACCAGCCATGAGCGCATCTATGTATGTGCCCCACTCTAGCATTTCTATTGAAGCATTAATGCCCACATCCATTAGATTGGCCTGAATCACTTCAGCCATTCTCTTTCGCTGGTCACCAGATGCCCAAAGTACCATGTCGAATCCATCAGGATAGCCCGCTTCTGCAAGCAGTACTCTCGCTTTTTCAGGATCGTATGTGTAGTCTGCTGCTTGGTAGCCTAGCATAGATGGTGCAAGAATCGACTCTGTTGGTACACCTGTACCGTCAATTGCAACCACCATGACAGATTCCTTGTCAACAGCGTAGTTGAATGCTTGACGCACCAGCTTGTTGTCAAATGGCGCCATTTGTGTATTCATGCCAAGGTAATCAATACGCGTCGATGGCGATGTATACATTTGAAGATCGCCAGCATCCTCAACTTTACTTACATCATTTGAAGGCAGTTCAAATACAACATCTACTTCACCTGTTTCAAGGGCAATGGTTCTAGATGTGCCTTCTGGAATAACCTTGAACACGATTTCATTCATTTGGCCCATATTGTCGCTATCATAGTAGTCTGCATTCTTTTCTAGCATTACCTTGTCACCAGAAACCCACTCAACAAACTTGTAAGGGCCTGAGCCGATTGGCATATTAAAGTCATCACCAGACTCAACGTATGCTTGTGGCAGAATCGATGCCCCTGCATGTACAAGTGTATAAAGGAATGGTGCAAAAGCTGTCTTTGTCGTAATCTTAACGGTGTAATCATCTACAACTTCAATTGAATCTACCTCTGCCAAAACGTGTTGAACCTTTGGCATTGTCATTGAACGCTCTAGGGAATACTTCACATCTGACGCTTTCATTTCTGAACCATCATGGAAGAGAACACCCTCTTTGATCTTAATAATCCACTCCGTATCTGAAGGTTGTTCCCAGCTCTGTGCAAGATCAGGTACAACTTCAAAATCCGTGTTCAGCTTGAACAGTCTGTTGAACAGCAGGAATGATACCTTCTCAGAAGAAATATCATTGTGTCCCTGTGGGTCTAGAGATGTAATGTCTGTAGATAGGGCAATTTTCAGCTCATCCTTGACCACCTCCGGTGCCGCCTCTGTTGAACTCTCTGTACTTGACTGTTGATCATTTGCTGCAGGCTCCTCTGCAGGTTTTGACGCACAGCCTGCCAGTGTACCGACAATCAGTGCCATGACCATAAGTAGTGATAGTACTTTCTTCATGTTTGTCTCCTCTCCTTTTTCATCCCGGTCTAGCTCCTCCCCCGGAATATCAATGTTTCTATAATTAAAGGGGTCAAATGCGCCCTTTAATATCCTGTTGATGCTTACTCAAATATTCTTGCGATTTCTACGAGCAACTGCTCTAAATCCTTTACAGACTGAATATCGACATATTCTCCATCGCCATGCCAATTGTCGCCCTTGGGACCTAGTTCAATGGCCGGAATCCCGCGGGATGCAAAAAATCGAGCATCCGACCCGCCGTGCTGACCCACAATTTCAAAGTCCGCATCTGGGGTCACCCGTGAAATGGCCTGCGCTACTATATCAATATAAGGGTGTGTCGGTTCAACCAGTACACCCGGTTCAATATTTATAATTTCAACCCTTCCACAAACCTGTTTCTGGATTTGGGCTACAATTTCTCTTGGATTTAGGTGGGGGACATAGCGAATATCCAGTCCCATGCGGCAGGTTGCCGGGACACGGTTGTATATGTCGCCCCCTTCAATCAGCGCTAAATTCACAGTCGAACTTTCATAAAAGTGACCACTCTCTTTAAGGATGGGCAAATTCCGAATGGCTTCATAATTCTTGAAGGCCTTTTCAATGGCATTGTCCCCTTCCCAAGGTCGGGACCCATGTGCAGGACGTCCTGTTGTTATAATATCCACTTTAATCATGCCCTTTGACTGTATGGAGGGGTTCATTTGAGTCGGTTCAGTGCAAATGACAAAATCCCCTAAATAGCCTGTGTCCGCCAGGTGCTTGGTACAGTTAAAGCCACCCGTTTCTTCATCGGAAACGATTTGGAGCATGACCTTGCATTTTAGAGGCATGTCCGCCAACTTGCAAAAGGCCTGGATCATTGCCGCACAGCCACCTTTCATGTCTGCTGCGCCACGACCATAGAGCTTTCCCTCTGCTTCAATGGGTTCAAACTGACCGGCTTTTCCAGAAACCACATCCATATGCCCATTTAAAATCAGGGTTTTGTCTCCTGTACCAATTGTGGAAACATAACTCATATACCCTTTATTTTCTATGATTTCTCCTTGAATGCCCTGTTTGTCCAGATATTTTTTGGAAAAAGCAATGAGCTGATTGGCATTTTCCTTGGTGGAGGAATCCACCTTTATGAGTTCTTTAAGTAGTGCAAGTGTCTTCATACCTCTTTATCCTCTCTTCAAACATCTGTCAAACCACCGTGTTAGCTCTTGGTACCGCGTCAACTTAGACTTGGGTCTGCCCCGGGTTACCAAACTGTGATTCTCGCCTTCGTAGAGGCAGAGCCTTGCTGGTATTCCCTGCTGAACCAAGGCACTGTACATATTGAGTGATTCGGTGTAATGGCACCGGAAGTCGTCTTTTCCATGATTGAAGAGCGTTGGTGTCTTCACTGCGCCAGCAAAAAGGACTGGTGACATGTCGAGAAGCACCTGTGGATGGGTCCAAAGGTCTCTTTGGTCTGCATATTCAGAAACATAAGCAAAACCAATGTCAGATGCGGTAAGTGCACTCATCATGTTGCTGATGCCCCGCTCTGAAACCGCCGCGCGAAAGCGGTGTGTGCGCGTAATAATATGGTTTGTCATATATCCGCCGTAGGAACCGCCTGTGACACCGAGTGCCTCTTCATCAATTCTCGGAAAGGTATTTAAAGCTTCATCGACAAATGCCATCAGTTGTTCATATGGCAGCTCATAAAACCGGCCTCTTATGTCGGCAAAAGCATCGCCTCTTCCATCGCTTCCCATAGGATTTGCGCATAATACAAAGTAGCCTTTAGCACACAGGAGCTGAATATCAAAGGCAAAGACATCAGAATAGACCATCTTTGGCCCGCCGTGAATCATCAGCACTGCAGGCGCCGACTCTTTATGGTCATCAATAGGCGGATACACCCAGCCTCTAATCTCCTCGGTTGATGTCTGTACACGCATAGGCTCGGGCCTTGAGAGTGTGTAGGCATCCAGCCATCCGCCCAGCTCTGTCAGTTGGGATAGATGGGTTCCATCATACTTATAAAGCTCAAGCAGTTTTAGGTCTTTCATGCCAATTAGATAAATAGCGTCTCCTGATACATCAAAGCTTGTGATGCTCTTAAGACCTGTGTCAATACACCGCCTTGTTCCATCCTTTTCTTGAAGGCAGATAACCTGCCTGTCTTCTGCCACCCGGAGGTGATAATATGTATCTTTATAGCATTTTTGAGTGCTGCCTTCTGCAAACATACTATCTGTAACAATCACAGGACTTTCATTACTCATATCTAAATGCTGGCCCACCTGACAGACTTGTCCGCTTGTCAGATTGACCTGATAGACCTGCTGATTGTCATTTCTATTAGACTGGCTTAAATTGACGCCTGCAAAGTAAATACTGGTATCAGACATGGCTTGCAATCCATCGATCCGGTACTCAGAATTTGTAAATTTAAGCAGAACATCGGTTAAAACATCGTATGTATATACACAAGAAGCAATAGGCTTTAAGTGTGCAGACTTAAAGGCTGTAAAGGCAATCCGATTTCGGCTGAGGTCAAAATCTATCAGGTTTATGTCCATTTCCAGACCGGTCAGAACACGAACCTGCTTGCCGGTATAATCTGCCTCAAATAAAGCATTGACGGTACGCCCTCTAACACCTTGCCCCTCAGTAAAAAAGGGGGCCGACTCTGATGTAGCCACATTCAAGTTCACCTGATCATTTCGAATGGCCGCTGTAAAATAGAGCTTTCTACCACAGCCTACAGAGCTTACGATAAAAGGGACACTGCACACAGCTTCTGTTTTACTAACTTTGGGATCATACGAATAGAATGTCGTCTGTTCCCCTGTGTTTTCCCATACAAATAGGAAGTCCTCTTTGAATGTATAAGCTTTTGGTTCAAAGCCTAGAAGGATTTTTCCTGTCGTCTGTTTTTTTAGATCATATTGCCACAGGCTTCTTTCATATCGATTTTCATCCAGCTTGAATTCTGAGACAATATAATAGAGATAGTCTCCCCTTGGATCTATCTGCAAATTTGTTGGTATTTTGGTTTTCAAAAAATCATCTTCCATAAGTTTCTTACACATCGTGTCACCTCACACCCCTAATCTAATTGCAAGAACAATGCCAATTGTTAAGAAAACGCAATGAATTTATGTCTGATTTGTAAACTTTGTTTGAAGACGGACTCAAAATTCATGCATCCTCTGCGACAGATTTTAAAAGTGTACCTCCTCTAATCCCCTCTAAATTCAGTGCATAAGATGCACGCGTCCATACCTTAAGGAAATCCATGAATAATTGGGGTTTCATAATGCTATAATGAATTATGAAAATTCTATGCGGAAAACGGGTTTAGAAATGGGGTCTTCAAAATGAAAACCATCGCAGTTATATCTGATTCCAAAATCAAAAATGACCGCCCCAACAATGTCGGGGAGATCATTTCAGCAAATATAAAAGAAGTCTTCGGCGACTACGTCAAGGTTAACCGGTATTATATTGACCAGTTTTCAAACGATACCCACATCAATGAAGACCTTATTTTAATCATGGCAGGCTCAAGAGCCATTAAAATCAGGGAGTACGTTCAGAATCCAGAAAACATCATCATTGCGCGACGCACGTTTTTAAAACAGGGTATGTCCCAAATTTACAGAATTCCTGAAGGAGAAGATGTCCTCGTTGTAAATGACAATATTGAAACCACCCTGGAATCTGTTGCATCGCTATACAATATTGGCATTAAACACGTCAACCTGATTCCATACGAAAGCGGCAAAGATTTCAGCGATATTCTCTATGCCATTTCCCCCTCCGAAATGGATCTGATTCCTGACTACATTCACAAGACCTTTGACCTTGAAGACCGTGTGGTGGACATTTCTACCATGCTCTTAATCATGAGTCGCCTGGGTGTTGACAACAAGGATGTTCAACAGAGTCTATACCAGTACTACCAGAAAATTTTCACTGCAAATGAAACCGTTACAGACAACTACAGCTCCTTGCTCACACGCACTGAGGAACTGGACTTCATGCTGGATTTGTCACACGATGCCATCGTACTCACTGACCCTGAGGGACGCATCCTCATCCATAATAAGAAGTTTAATCAGATGTTCAACGTCAGCGGCTCCGTAGTTGATCAGTATTTCCATGACGTGGTCAACCAGACCAACATCCGTCAGTATTACCCAACCGACTACATCAATGACCTCATCAGCTTTAACAACCGACATTTGAACATTGAAAAACGCAACATTGTGCATTTCAACAAGGACAAACGGATGTACTTCAGCTTTCAAGAGGTCACCTACATCAAGAAACTTGAACAAAACCTCTCGCAAAAGCTTCGAAAAAAAGGGCAGATTGCCAAGTATACTTTCAGCGACATTGTAACCCAGTCAAAGAGCATACGTGATATTATCGCAAAAAGTCGGCGTATTGCCCAAACCGACCTAACGGTTCTCATCACAGGTGAGAGCGGTACGGGAAAGGAAGTGCTTGCACAGGCTATCCACAATGCTTCTGCAAGAAGTCAACAGCCCTTTATCGCCATTAACGGATCGGCTATTCCAGAGAATCTTTTAGAAAGTGAGCTTTTTGGCTACGCGAGCGGTTCCTTTACCGGTGCCCTCAAGGAAGGAAAAAAGGGTCTGTTTGAGCTT
The DNA here is from genome assembly GCA_963676345.2 of uncultured Acidaminobacter sp. Taxonomy (GTDB): domain Bacteria; phylum Bacillota; class Clostridia; order Peptostreptococcales; family Acidaminobacteraceae. Next base: position 222,948 of record CAXXTS010000003.1, on the reverse strand, counting down.
GCCAACAACGGCACCATCTTTCTTGATGAAGTTGGCGATATGCCCATGCACCTTCAAGCCAAGCTCCTGCGTGTTCTCCAAGAACGCCAGATAACCCCAATAGGCTCTGACCGCATCATAGACATTGATGTACGTGTCATTGCGGCAACACATAAAAATCCCATGTCACTCATAGAACAGGGCAAGTTCAGAAGCGATTTGTTTTATAGACTTAATGTCTTCCCAATTGAGCTGCCCCCTCTAAGAAAACGGATAGATGACATTTTACCACTGCTCAGCACATTTACAGAACATCAATACATACTGACACCTGCCTGCCAGAAAGTCATTATGTCTTACAGATGGCCCGGAAACATCCGAGAGCTTCACAATGTCGCAAATTATATTTCGACCGTTGAACTCTCTGAAATTGCAGATGTTGGAGCACTGCCCCAGTACATTATTGAGCAGGCATCCAGCCATGTACTTGATGCTTCGACCAGCATACTTGCCTTAAACGACGCAGATGCCATCAGCGCTGTCACCGATTTAGATGTAGCCCTACGTGTACTAAAGTCTATTCAGTTTTTAAATACCCTGGGTAAAACCGCTGGTCGTAAGCACCTGATTGAACTGCTTGAAAAGCATCATTTTGACATGACTGAAAACACATTAAAAAAAGTGCTTTCTGTTCTTCAACAGCTTGACTTTATAATTGTAAAACGGGGCAGAAGTGGGAGTTTCATAACCCCTCATGGCCAACAGTTTTTAGATACACACAGTAAATAGGATTGTATACGGGATAATTAACAGGACTTAACCCCTGTTAATTATCCCGTATAAACTTTCATCAATTTTTCATCCTTAGGCATTTCGTCATTTTTTTATATGGAAGTCCATGCATATGCCGCTAAAGATGGTACAATAATTTAAACGTCTACCGCATCTTAAATTAAAATGAATTATATACAAAGGGTTGATACTATGTTCACACCAGTGAAAAGCAAAAAGGTCTATCAACTAATCGTTGAGCAAATACAGGGCATGATTCTATCCGGTGAACTTAAAGCTGGTGACAAGCTGCCCTCAGAAAGAGATATGGCAGAAACCTTTGAGGCTTCTCGCTCAAGCATTCGTGAGGCTGTGCGCAGCCTAGAAATATTGGGCATCATTGAGAGCCGTCAAGGCGAAGGCAATTTTATAAGAGAGTCAGCAGGTTCGCAGTGGCTAGAACCGCTCTCTGTCATGTTTAAGCTCAGCGGGGGGACCTTTAATGAAATCCTGGAAATGCGCCAAATTCTTGAATGTGAAGCCGCTAGACTCGCAGCTTCTCGAATTGATGACGCTCAAAAAGAAGAATTAACAAGACTTGTCGCTGCCATTAAAGCCACTCGCGATGAAGAAGAAAAGGCCACATTTGATAGAGCCTTCCACTTACTGATTGCAGAAGCTTCTAAAAACATTCTCATTACAACCGTTATGGGTGCCATTAATGCTATTCTCACCAATTTTATTGAAGAAGCACGGGAGTCCGTCAACGTCTGGGTCAATGATCCTGGCGTTCTTACAGAACAGCATCAAAAGGTTTGCGATGCCATCATAAGCGGCAACAGCAGTGCTGCTGCCAAAGAAATGTGCATACACTTTGATCTGGTTGTAAACAGTCGACAAGCACCCAAAATATAGGGCCTACCTTAATCCCGCACCCGGGCTACTTCGGGCGTGGGATTTTTTCATGTCTTTATGTCCCTTCCCTACAAATGGTAATGCACTTATGATGTACAGTTTGTCAACTACACCACACATTTATGTTAACAATTTAACTATTTATCGGTAATTTCTAAAGCGGTTGAATTTTTTTAAGCTTCTCAACCCGCTAAAATGGTAAAAGTTCTACTTTTATTTTTGTGAATTTTCTAACTTTGCGTGATTTTTCTGAAAACGTTTGCTATGATTTAATTAACGAAGTGGTCAGACCACCTGACCAATGTTGTATTTTAGTCATTATTCACATATGTCTTTTCATATCAAGGAGGGCTCTATGGACATACTTGTATGTATTAAGCAGGTTCCAGGGACAACTCAAGTAGAAGTCGACGAAAAAACCGGCGTCCTTAAACGCGATGGTGTTGCTTCTAAAATGAATCCCTATGATCTGTATGCAATTGAAACCGCTTTACAACTTAAAGAAACATATGGTGCTACAATTCACGTTTTAAGTATGGGGCCCCCGCAGGCTGAATCGGTTATCCGCGAAGCCTTTATGATGGGCGCAGATAAAGGTGCCTTACTCAGCGACCGTAAATTTGCTGGTGCAGATGTGCTGGCTACCTCTTACACCCTGGCGCAGGGCATCAAAAAGATAGCGACCCCTGACCTCATTATCTGCGGAAAAATGACCACAGATGGCGATACCGCTCAAGTGGGTCCAGAAATTGCTGAGTTTCTTGAAATCCCCCATGTGGCCAATGTTTGTAAAATCAATGACCTCTCTAAAAAAGACATCACACTCGAAATGGACATGCCCCACTCTATCGAAGTGGTTAAAGTGCAATTTCCATGTTTAATCACTGTCGAAAAAGGCATTTTCCAGCCGCGTCTGCCTTCCTTCAAAAGAAAAGTGGCGACTGCAGACTATAAAGTCCCTCACTTGGGACTCGCAGACATGGAAGACAGCGATGAAGGCAAATACGGACTCAACGGTTCTCCAACTCAGGTTAAACGCATCTTCCCACCAGAATCCAACACAGAACAGGAAATTTGGGAAGAAGCGCCTGGCGTTATCATCGATAAGCTCTATGATAAACTCAGCGCGCTTAAATTTATATAGGAGGTTCTTATGGCTCATATTAAAATCCACCAGGAAAACCTGTCTCAAACGGATGAGATCCTTTCAGTCTGTCCATTTGATGCTATCGACTATACCAACACAACCCTGAGTATCAACGCAGGCTGTAAAATGTGCAAAATCTGCGCAAAAAAATATCCTGAAATTTTTGAGTACATTGAAGACGCGGTTCAAGCCATCGACAAATCTCAGTGGAAAGGCATCGCTGTTTACATCGACCATGTTGAAGGCGACATTCACCCAGTTTCTTATGAGCTTATCGGTAAGGCAAAAGAAATGGCTCAAAAAATAGATCAACCTGTCTATGCCCTCTTTATGGGCGACAAAATTACAGATGCAGCAGATAAAATTTTAGCCTACGGGGTAGATGAAGTCTTTGTATATGACACACCACAGCTCAAGCATTTTAGAATTGAACCTTATACAGCTGTTTTCGAAGACTTCATTGAGAAGAATAAACCCGCAATTGTCCTAGTTGGCGGTACGACAATCGGTCGGTCTCTTGCACCAAGGGCCGCTGCACGTTTTAGAACCGGACTCACTGCTGACTGTACCATATTAGATGTACAGGAGAATACAGACCTAGATCAAATTCGACCTGCCTTTGGCGGAAATATTATGGCCCACATCTTCACACCCAACCACCGCCCGCAGTTTGCCACGGTGCGTTATAAAATATTCGATGCACCTGCACTTGTTGAAACGCCAAATGGTAAGGTTTCAGCCTGTTCAATTGATGCAAGTAAACTCACCTCTTCAATAGAGGTTCTAGAAATTCAAGAAAAGGAAAAATCTGAAGGTATTGAAGACGCTGACATCATCCTTGTTGCTGGATCAGCCTTCAAAAAAGAAGAGGATCTGCAGATGCTGCACAAACTGGCAGAATACCTCGATGCTTCCGTAGCGAGCACACGTCCTTTAATAGAAAAGGGATGGATGGACCCAAGACTTCAAATCGGCCTTAGTGGTCGTACCGTCAGACCTAAGCTGATTGTAACCTGCGGTGTTTCCGGGGCAATCCAATTCGTTGCTGGTATGAATGGCTCGGAACACATCATCGCCATTAATACAGACCCCAATGCATCCATCTTTTCAGTTGCACACAATGCCATCATCGGTGATATATACGATATTCTGCCTGGCTTAATTGAACGCATCGAAAACCAGGGGGCAGAAGTTGTGAAGGAGGTTCTTCAATGTCAGTAGATTTCAAGCATATTGAACAAAGGGATATTGACTACTTTAAATCTGTTATTCCCGCTGAACGTCTTTATATTGGTGAAGCACAAATTCACGAGGACTACAGCCATGATGAACTTGCAGACGTACACAGGTACCCTGAGGTGCTTGCTGAAGTTGTCTGTACAAGTGAAATTTCAAAGCTGCTTAAATACTGTTACGAAAACAGCATCCCTGTTACACCTCGCGGACAGGGCACTGGACTGGTTGGCGCTGGGGTTGCCCTAAATGGCGGCCTCATGATTTCAACAGTCAAAATGAACCAGTTTATTGAGCTGGATGAGGACAACCTGACACTGACCGTTGAACCGGGTGTTCTGCTTATGGAAATTTCAAAATACGTTGAAGACCACGACTTGTTTTATCCACCCGATCCAGGTGAGAAGTCAGCCACTATTGGTGGAAACGTTTCAACCAACGCAGGCGGTATGCGGGCCGTTAAATACGGTGTTACACGTGACTTTGTAAGAGGGCTTGAAGTGGTGCTCATGAATGGTGAGATCCTTGAAGTCGGCGGAAAGGTCGTTAAGAACAGCTCTGGCTATAGCTTAAAGGATATGGTAGTTGGCGCAGAGGGTACACTGGGATTCATTTCAAAAATCATTCTGCGTCTCTTGCCTCTGCCTAAGGTGGCGATTTCACTCCTAGTGCCCTTCCCGAGTTTAGATATAGCCGTTGAAACAGTTCCAAAAATCATCAAGTCCAAGTCTATACCCACTGCTATTGAGTACATGGAGCGTCGCGTCATCGAAAACGCAGAAGACTTTTTGGGCAAGAAGTTCCCAGACAGCTCCTCTGATGCTTACCTTTTACTCACCTTTGATGGCAACTCAAAAGAAGAAGTGGAAAGCAACTATGAGAAGGTCGCAAACATCTGTCTTGAAGCTGGTGCGCTCGATGTGCTTATTTCAGACACACAAGAGCGTCAAGAATCCATTTGGAGTGCGCGCGGGGCTTTTCTTGAGGCCATTAAAGCCTCCACAACCGAAATGGATGAATGTGACGTGGTCGTTCCAAGAGACAAGGTTGCAGAATTTGTGAAGTACACTAAAGCAGTTGAAACGAGAGTCAATATCCGTATTGCGAGTTTTGGACATGCTGGGGATGGCAATTTGCATGTATATGTACTGAAAGACGACTACTCGGAGGACGTATTCAAAGAAAAGCTAGAAGAAGCTTTTAACCTGCTTTACAAAAGAGCAGAAGAGCTTAAGGGGCATGTTTCAGGAGAACATGGAATTGGTTTTGCCAAGCTGCCATATCTGAGAGCACAGCACGGTGAAATGTACATGACTCTACTAAAAAATATTAAATTAGCGTTTGATCCAAAGGGATTACTCAATCCGGGGAAAGTTTGTTAACTTATTGAGAAAGGAACAAACCTAAGGGGGGTTCTTAACTGATGTTAGGACTATTCGCATTCGCACCCATCGCACTGGTCATTATACTGATGGTCGGTTTCAACTGGGGGTCAAAAAAGGCACTGCCGGTCGCTTGGATGCTGGCAGCTGCTGTTGCTTTACTGGGGTGGAAAATGAACTTTATGGATGTCATAGGCTACTCATTTTACGGAGTACTCAAGGCATTTGATGTCATCATTATTATCTTTGGCGCCATTTTAATACTGAACACACTAAAGCAGTCCGGTGCCATGGCAACCATTAACAATGGATTTAGCAACATTACCAAAGATCGGCGTATTCAGGTCATTATTATCGCATGGATGTTTGGAGCATTTATTGAAGGGGCTGCTGGGTTTGGAACCCCGGCAGCACTCGCTGCACCGCTACTGGTTGGACTGGGATTCCCGCCGCTTGCGGCTGCAATGGTGGCCCTGATTATGAACAGTACACCTGTCGCTTTTGGTGCTGTCGGCACACCCGTCTTTGGTGCTATGAGCACCTTGAGTACCGATTTGCAGGCCATGGGCACAAACTCTGATGTTTTTCAAATGGCTCTTTCAAAATATGCAGCCATGACCCATATGGTTGCAGGGTCCTTTATTCCTCTGCTTGCACTCATGCTCCTTACGAAAGTGTTTGGTAAGGAAAAATCTGTGAAGCCTGCTCTGCAAGCGGCACCTTTTGCCCTCTTCGCAGGTCTTAGCTTTACAGTGCCCTATTATCTGATTGCAGTAACCTTGGGCCCTGAGCTCCCCTCTCTCGTTGGGGCGCTGATTGGTCTTAGCATTATTATTCTCGCTGCAAAATACCGCTTTCTCACACCAAAAGAGCCTTGGGATTTTGACCATAAAGACAATTGGGACAGCTCTTGGATTTCAAAGGAAGATACGGGCGATGTCGGCGCTGCAAACATGTCTCTTATCAAGGCTTGGATGCCTTACATACTGATTGCAGCCATTCTTGTCATCACACGAATCCCATCATTGGGTCTTAAAAGAATTCTGGCAAGTCAGGTCATTCAGTTTCCAGCCTTCTTCGGCATTAACTTGGCCTACGGACTCAAGTGGGCTTATCTTCCAGGGACCATTCCATTTGTACTCGTTGCCCTGATTACCCACGTCCTGCATGGTATGAGCAAGGATGATATAAAGACGTCTTGGCTCAATGCCATCAAGCAGGTCAAAGGTGCAGCACTGGCTCTTTTTGCAGGGATTGCACTGGTTCAACTCATGCTGAACTCAGGCACAAACGCTGCAGAACTGCCTTCCATGCTCACCGTGATGGCTCAGTCACTTGCATCTGTAGCTGGAAGCGCGTACGTCCTTGTGGCACCCTTTATTGGTGTTCTCGGCGCATTCATGTCTGGCTCAAACACTGTCTCCAATATTTTATTCTCCTCACTGCAGTTCCAAACAGCCAGCCTGCTCGGCATGCCTCAGGTTCTTATTGTCGCACTCCAGGTTGTTGGTGGGGGCATAGGAAACATGATATGCATCAATAATGTTGTGGCAGTATGTGCCACAGTTGGCGTCATCGGCATGGAAGGACAGCTTATCAAACGTAACGCCGTTCCCATGATTGTCTACTCAGCCATAGCCGCAGCATTTATCTTTCTATTATCACCATTTGTAGCTTAAGTAGTAGTGCTTGCCATTCCCTGAAATAATTATACACAGCACTGACTTGTGCATAAAAAAGCCAGCAGACACACCCAAAACACAGGTGTATTTGCTGGCTTTACTCATTTACATTATCCAAGTAGGGAGTACCCCTCAGCACCAATACGCGCTTCATGTTCTTTCAGACCATTGACAATAATATCAACGTGCTCATTGAACTCCATGCCCATTGCTTCCATTGAACTTACGAGTTCTTCGCGGTTTACAGCTCTAGCAAAAGCCTTATCCTTCATCTTTTTCTTTACGGATTTTCCTTTTAGGCCTTCCAGTTTAGTCGGACGCATGAGTGCCACTGCAATGATAAAACTTGCCATCTCATCTACAGCGTGGAGCGCCTTTCTCTCCATAAGGTCTCTTGGAACAGATGCATCACATCCATGCGATAAGATGGAGTCAATAAAGTCTTTTCCCAAGTCTGTGCCTGAAAGGAGCTCGGGCGCTTTTTCAGGATGCACATCCGGGTATTTCTCAAAGTCGATGTCATGAAGCAGTCCAAGGTTGCCCCAGCGTTCTTCGTCTTCGCCGAGCTTTTTAGCATATGCAATCATAGCTGCTTCAACAGCCAGAGAGTGTCTGAACACACGGTCTGTTTTAACATGTTCTTTGAGCAGTTCCAGTGCTTCACTTCTTTTCATGTCAGCCTCCTCATAACCTTTTGTCTGTTCTTCTCTTTTCTATCAAATAGCCCTTTATCTATATTAAATTATAGTACAACATGTCCTTAAAGGGTATAGGTCTGTTGATTTTTTTGTTGAATAGCCAACAAAATACACCTTATTGACCACCCTGTATGAGGCACGGCGAATCCTCAAATTTAGGGAGACATATCTTTCTATACCATTGACAAGGCAGATGCATAGTTTTAACACAGACTTATGATAAGTGTTAACGAAAGGGGTATTTTTTCATGAGCCAATCCACACATTTTATGAAGCTTAAGCAAATTAATGTTGACCTCGTTAAAGATGTATTAAAAAAGGAAGCCTTTTCAACCAAGATGAGTCTTGCCAAAAAAACAGGCCTCAGTGTTGCCACTTGCGGCAATATTCTTGCTGAACTGCTCCTATCTGGAGAAGTCATAGAAATCGATGCGGGTGCATCAACAGGTGGACGACCGGCTCGTCGCTTTGTTTATAACGAAAATTATGCCTCTGTTGCCGCCCTGTTTTTTAGAAAAGAAGGCGACTTTGAGTACATGTACTGCGTTGTATCCAACCTACTCGGACGGCCAATATTCGAAAAAACTGTAGAAGGAACACACTTGAGTCTTGATAGCATCAAATCTACAATGGACTTGGTTATTTCAAAGCACCCGAACATGAAGGTGCTTGCACTTGGCATCCCAGGTGTCATCCATCAGGGAAAGGTTGGTTTTTCAAACCTTGACTCACTTTCTTATATGGATCTAGATGCCCTCGAAGCCTATTTCATAGACCGGTATGGCCTCCTTGTTATTTCTGAAAATGATCAGAACTGCATTGCCTCCGGCTATTTCCAAAGTAGGATTGAAGACCCCACCGAAAGCCTAGCCTTCCTCTATTATCCAAAGGACCGTGCTTCGGGTGCCGGCATTATTCTTGATGGAAAAGTCCTGCACGGCGCTTCAAATTTCGCTGGAGAGATTTCATTTTTACCCCTGTCCGTGGGCATAGAGGACCAGAAACAGGTTCAGAGTGATCCAGCACAGTTTGCAAAATACGTTTGTAAGGTCATTGCCTGTATCAATGGCATTATTAACCCCAAAACAATTGTCCTCAGCGGATACTATTTTAAAGATCCTCTTGCTTCAAAGATTACCGCTATGCTTTCCAGATGGATTCCTGAGGGCCACCTGCCTGACATTAAATTTGAAGAGGATGTTCAGGCCTACTATCTCGGTGGACTCATTCACCTAGCCCTCGACCAGCTAAAATGTAAAATTGAAATTGTTGAGCGCTGATACACTGCGAACAGGCGCATCGAAATACAAATAAGCCCCTAAACAGTACCGATTCCAGTACTGTTTAGGGGCCTCTTTTAAATTAATATAGAGCAGTTCAAGCCCTAACTAGGCACCCTCATTATGCATGCCTTCCCTCTGCCTTCTTTGCATGACTTGTCTTCAAAATACCACATACCAACGCTATGGATACCAACATTTCTGAAACCAAGTCATTCCAAAGAACCAGAATCTGATCAAGAAACCACAAAATAATGGGCCTTATAATAATTGAAAATCTAAACTTTTTTTACATAAATAGACTTCAGGCTCATTGCGCCAAATCCGTCAATTTTGCAGTCAATGTCATGATCGCTATCATAAACAAGACGGATATTCTTAACTTTTGTACCAATTTTGACAACGGATGAGCTGCCTTTAACCTTCAAGTCTTTTATAACAGTCACTGTGTCACCATCTTGTAGAATGTTGCCGTTGGCATCTTTGATGGCGTTTGCTTCTTCTTGCTCAGCCGCTGCTTCCGGAGACCATTCGTACCCACACTCAGGACAGACGAGTAAACTCCCATCTTCATAAGTATATTCCGAATTGCACTTGGGACAATTTGGTAATTCTTGCATAATCATTCCTCCATTCGTTTATCGGTTTATACATTACCATAACCTTAAGGAATGTGCAATCACGACTGGCTGGTACAGCGCTTTACCAAACGCCTTTCGTAAATCATAGGCAGTGACGCCTCAGACTCTGCTTCAACAATAGCCAGCAAGACATCCACAAGTTCTGGATCGAACTGTGTCCCTGCACCTTGCTTCATCAGAGCAATCGCCGTCTTTTTATCCATGGCATCACGATAGGGCCGCTCACTCGTCATGGCATCGTATGCGTCTACCACTGCAATAATACGTGCCTCAAGTGGGATTTCTTCACCCTTTAATCCTTTTGGATACCCCGTTCCATCATACCATTCATGGTGGAGGAGAATATGCTCTGCCAGCTCTGTAAACTCATTAACAGAGTTTAAAATGCGGTAGCCCACTTCGGGGTGCTTTTTAACTTCCGCCCACTCGCTGTCTGAGAGCATGCCTTCTTTGTCCAGCACATGATCACTCACTGCAATTTTACCAATGTCATGGAGCCAGCCTGCGGTTTCTAAATCTTCTATCTGATTTGAATTCATCCCTAAGGCTTCAGCCACTTTCATACAGTAGTAGCTCACATGCAGGGCATGTTTTTCCTCACGTTCATTTTTCATATGAAGGGTACGAATCACTGTACTGAATAACTTGCCACGTACACTTGGACTTTCAACCAGCTTATTTCTATACATCTGGTCTTCCACGCGCTTAAACAAATGGGAAAGCGGTTCATCAACCTCTTTTTTTGTCCCACAGCCAAAGGACATGGAAAACTCAATATTTTTGAATACTTCTTTTTGACACGTGCTTTGAATACGTTCAATAATTTTTTCGGCTTCCAGACGATCTGTATTGGGAAGCAGAATTACAAACTCATCGCCGCCTAGGCGTGCAATGATTTCACTGCGCCTGCAATTGTGCATCAAAATCCGTCCCATACGCTGAAGCAGTTCATCGCCAGCGTCGTGTCCAAATGCATCGTTTATCAGCTTGAGTCCATTTACATCTGCCATAATTAGTGAAATCGGCAGGGCGTGTTCTGAGTTGAGGCGATTGAGTTCTTCTTCAAAGTAGCGCCTGTTATAGAGTCCAGTGAGTTGATCATGATAGCTCATGTACAAAATTTCCTTTTCTGCAGCCTTTCGTGCAGAAATATCGGAGTAAATGCCGTATCCACCAATGACTTCACCCTTTGAGATGATTGGAACACCAGTAATTGAAACCTGTACAGCCTTACCGAACTTGTCGTACCTGATGCCTTCAAGTATGAACTTTTCACCGGCTAAGAGCTGGTCGGTCAGCTTTTTAGACTGCTTGACATTGCCCTTGTCATTCACGATTTGGTCAATATGAGTGCCTCTTATTTCATCGAGTGCATACTTGAAGAGCACTGTAAAATTCTCATTGATATCAATAATTTCATGCTTTGTATTAAAACGCACAATGGCATCTGATGAATTTTTGAACAGGGCTTCGAAAATAACTTTCTGAGAAGCAATCAGCTTTTCGGCACGCTTGCTCTCAGTAATATCGGTGTAAATGCCATACCCACCGATTACTTCCCCTTCAGCAATAATGGGAACTCCTTGAATAATATAGTCCCGAGGTGACATGTCCTTGCCATAGCGCACCCCTTCACCTTCAATTTTTTCACCGCTTAAGAGGCGGTCCGTCAGCCGTATAGAGTCCTTGAGCCGGCTCGGTGTTGAAATCAGCGCATCCACATAGGCTCCTTTGATTTCGTCTAGCGTATATCCAAACAGCTGTGTAAAGCGTTCATTGATATCCAGCACACGCTGTTCTAAATCTATTCTTACAATGGCATCATTAGAGTTTCGAAATAGGGATTCAAAAGTCATTTTCTGCTTAAGCAAGTTGATGCTGGACTGCACTTCCTGGGTGACATCTTTATATATTACAAAAGACCCTTGAAAATGATTTTTATCCATGATGGGAATCCCTGTCACAATCACACTGTGAATACCACCCTCTTTATCGACGCGGTTTGCACGCTGACTAAAGATATCTCCTTTTTTCACACGCTCATTAAGCGCCTGGGCTTTTCCACGCGCTTCTGGATGCACAATAAAATTGTCTAAGCATTTGCCCGTCACTTCTTCTCTGGAATATTTGAACAGGTTCACAAAGCTCTCATTGACCTCAATGATCTTTGCCTCTGTATCAATATGTACAATCGCATCCAGGGAAGCATGAAATAATTGCTTATAATCTTTATACCGCAGCAAGACACATCCCCCTATTTTTTACAAAGCTTAAGGCTTTGTATTTTTTAAATTTTCTGAATTATTAACCCGTAATCTAGTTGCCTTATCTTTTCCGCCATGCTGTATCATGTCTGTAAGCCGATTCATGCTTTCTCATACACCCTAACTGGCATGGCTAGATTTCATAAAGGACTTGATTTTAACATACCCGTCTTATATTAAATTATACATGTGTCGTGAATATCTGTATACCTTTTATTTAGTTAACGAAGCAATATATGTAAAATAAGTTAATTATAATAATTGATTTATATGTATAAAACTGCACCTATAAAGGGAGTCCTCCACATTAAAGGTGCAGCTTCGTATTACGGAAACTTGTATTCTGCGTTCCCAGCCATATTTTAAGTCTTAGGCACGTTTACATTCTTCTTTCAGACAAAGACGCTGTGCGATATGCATCAGTTTTCGAGTATGAGGATGCTCCGCCCGCAAAAGCCCACTTTTCATAGACACTTCTTCAATTAAAGCACCTTCATCCAGTACAAGCACTCGGTCACAAACGATTTCAGTTAAGGCTAAATCATGTGTAATGAACATACATGCAAAGCCGTTCTCTTTCTTAAGACGCATAATCAGATCAATAATTTGCTTTTGAATGGTCACATCTAAAGCCGATGTTGCTTCATCAAAAATAATAAGCTTGGGATTGAGCGCTACTGCCCGTGCAATTACAACACGCTGAAGTTGACCCCCGCTGAACTCATCCGGACGCTTATTTACATCGCGCGCATTCAGGCCTACCATTTCAAGTAGGTCTCTTGCCTTTTCCCGTGCCAGCTTTTTGGAACATATCTTATAATTTAAGAAGGGTTCCATTAAATAGTGTTCAATGGTCATTCTTGGACTAAAAGTATCATAAGGATTTTGGAAAACCATCTGAACTTCTCTAAAATAGGCGTTCAATGCTTTATGACTCATTTTCCCCCGAGTGATTCCCTCCAGAGCAATTTCACCTTCTGTAGGTTCTATACGCTTTGATACCAGTCGGGCAAGGGTGCTTTTGCCCGACCCACTCTGTCCAACAATACCCACACATTCACCAGCCTGTACGCACAGGCTTACATCACGCAGTGCATGAAAGGCGCTTCCATCATCATCTCTGAAGACCTTGCTGACACAACGCACTTCAAGAGTACAAACCGATTTCATATCACCACTCCTCTGAGTTTAGGTACTGCGCCTATTAATGACTTTGCATATGCTGTCTCTGGTGCATAGAGCACCTTATCACGATATCCTATTTCCTCAATCGAACCATCCTTCATAATCATAATCCGGTCCGACATATAGCTTGCACACCCCATGTTATGAGTTACAATAACAAGTGTGGTTCCAAAGACATCCCGCAAATGCAGAAGCTCATCCATGATTTGCTCTTGATTGAGTACATCTAGTGCACTCGTCGGCTCATCCGCAAAGAGAATTTTAGGCTCAAGAACCATGGCAAGTGCAATAGCGACCCGTTGTACCATGCCACCACTAAGCTGATATACATAAGATGAAAGAATTCGATTTGGGTTATCAAACCCCATTTTCTCGAGTGTCTGTCTACTTCTATCAAGGGCCTCAGCGACCGTGATATCCATATGCGCACGCAACGTGCGTATGAACTGCTTTTTTATCTTGAGTATGGGATTAAAGTAGGTACCCGGATTTTGAAAAATCATAGAAAAACGCTTGCCTCTAGACTTACGCCAGAGTTCTTTATCCTCTAAATCCATCCATTCTTTTTCAAAGCCTATCGTGCCGGCATCAATGGTTCCCGTCTTAGGCAACAAGTTCATAAGCGACTTAATGAGAGTGGACTTTCCAGATCCACTCTCACCGACTATACACAGCACTTCGCGCTCATAAATTTCAAAATCAAGCCCCTTGAGTACAGGGCCTTCTCCTTGATAGGATACTTTCAAATCATTCACTTCCAGTAAGCGTGTCACAAAATGCCTCCTGACTTCCTAGTTGACTGTCACCCTATGGTCAATATAGTAAATTTCTGAAATGAAACGTTCTACACCTGATACTTTCTTGCTGGTAACCACATTTCCTTGCTGGTAGAACAAGAACAGAGAGCCCACGTCTTCCATCAGAATCTCTGATCCTTTTATTGAAAGTTCATCTCGCTTTTCTTTGTCAAATTCCGTAACCAAGGTATTACAGATATCATCCAGCACTGGATTGGAATAGTGTCCATAATTTCCTGCACTGCCGGTTGCATAGCTGGAGCTTAGCAAATACTGACCGTCTGCCGAAGGTGCTGATGTCCATCTTTCATAGAGCATGTCAAAATCTCCCGACGAGGCCATATCCTTGTAGTTCTCAACTTGAATAACTTCAAGCGAAAGTCCTATCTCTTTGAGTTGAGCTTGCATGGCAATCCCAATATTATTGGCATCACTGCCATGATTTGTTCTTGATACGTACTTCAGAACAATGTTCTCACCATTTGCTTCTCTGATGCCATCGCCATCTGTATCTACATAACCTGCCTCGTCTAAAAGCTTTTGCGCTTGTTCAGGGTTATAACTGTATGCGTCTTCACCCTCGTATCCAAAGGAGAGCATGTCATTGAAGGGGCCTTTTGCTGGCGTTCCATTGGCAATTTCTTCAGCATAAATCTTCTTATTCATGCCCATGCGCACAGCCTGTCTGAATTTAAGGTCTGACATATAAGGTTTGTCCATATTAAGACGTAGAAGGAAGACCCTGAGGTTTGGGCCCTTTTGAACTGTGAAGTTTTCATCCTCTTCAAACAGGGACAGATCATTTGTGTTGATTTGTGTTGCTAAATCTATTTCACCAGATTGAAGGGCCATTGTACGCGTCGCACCATCTTGGATGTACTTTACATTGACCTTATCCACACCAATGTCACCACTCCAGTGTCCCGCATGTTTTTCAAGGGTCATACCTGTGTCTTTGTCAAAAGAAGTTACTTTGAATGCACCTGTTGCAACCGGTGCGAATTTGAAATTCTCATTGCCAGCTGCAGCCTGGGCATCTACAATAATGAAAACTGGATCGCTCAAGTTGTTAATCAGTGTCGCATAAGGCTCTGATGTTTTTATTGTAAGTGTATAGCCATCTGCTGTAATTTCATCAACTGGGAACTTTACATCCTCCCTATTTGAAATTTCAAGTGCGCGTTCAATGGATGCCTTACATGCCTGAGCATCTACAATCTTACCATTATGAAAAGTCACGCCTTCACGAATTTTAAAGACCGTCGTCAAGTCGTCTACCTGTTCATAGGACTCAGCGATTACATTTTTGAATTTCATGTTTTCATCCACTTGAATAAGGTTCTCGCCAACACCAACCCGTGTGAGTGCCCATGCATTCCAGCTTTCAGTCGGTTCAATATTGCCATCCAGCCAAAAGAGTGCCATGTTGAGCACTTTTTCGCCATTTTCATCTGAATTCTGAGTGGATTTCACCATTTCTTGAGTATCTGAAGCTGTCTTTTCCTCCGCTTGCCCTGTGCTCGCACACGCTGCTAAAGCGAGCACCATCATGGCGATGAGTGCACTTTTCAAAAATCTCTTCATTTATATTTCCCCCTTGTATGACTATTGTTGTTTGGGATCCAGCAAATCACGAACTGAATCTCCTAGAATATTGAATACTGAAACAATGATAAATATCGCTATACCTGGATAAATGAGAAGCCAGGATGCGGTTTGCATGTAGGAGCGTCCTTCTGAGAGCATGGCTCCAAGTTCAGGTGTTGGCGCTTGAACACCCAGTCCAAGAAATGACAGGCCAGAAAGGGCCAGCATCATACTGCCTACATCCAGTGCCATCTGTACAAATAGCGGAGATAAAATATTGGGCAGCACATAATGTGTCACCACGCGTATTTTGCTTGCACCTCCCATACGCGCCGCATGAATGTACTCTTTTTCACGAACGGTCATAACCAAAATACGTGTCAGTCTTGCATATTTTGTCCACCATATGACGGAGAGCGCCATAATGGTGTTGCGAATGCCTGGTCCGAGTATGCCGACGATGGCAATTGCAAAAACAATGTCAGGAAAGGCCAAAATGGTATCTGCAAGACGCATGATAAATGCATCTACAACGCCGCCGCGCATGCCTGCAAAAATTCCAATGATTACGCCCAGTATGAAAACTGAGCACAAAAGTATAAAGGTCATTCCAAGCGATACACGCAGACCATAAAGAATACGTGAGAAAATGCAACGGCCTACCTGGTCTGTTCCAAATATAAAAGCGCTACTGGGCTCTTCTAAAATATGTGCAAAATTCGTTTGAAGTGGATCGCACGGCGCAAAAACCGGTGCAATAAGCGCAAATCCAACTAGCAGCGCAGCTATTGAAAATGCAATGATAAACTTCACTTTTTTAAGATTCACCCTGTTCTCGCCCCCCACCTAGCCGAAGCCTTGGATCAATAAGTTCTGAGACAACGTCCACTAAAAAGTTCACACCTACATATATAATGGTCATAAAAATTACATAGGCCTGCAAAAGTGGATAGTCTCTGTACGTAATTGCATCAACCGCCATGGTTCCTAAACCCGGCCATGCGAAAATGCGTTCAACAATAACCGTGCCACCTAGAAGCATGGCCACCGAAAGCCCCAGTAGGGTTATGATACTCAGCATGGCGTTTGGTAACACTTCTTTTACGATGATATCTCTTTCCTTGAGTCCGCGTGCTCTAGCTCCAATAACATAGTGTTCTGCGAACTGTTCAAGAACAGAGGCACGGATTTGCCTGATATAGCGTCCTGAAAGCGGTATTGCCAAGGTAGCTGTAGGCAAGATAACACTGCTTGGAGCATGCGGATCCGTAATTTTAAACAGTTTGTACTTAACGACAAATAAGAAGATAAGCATCATGCCCATCCAAAAGCCGGGAATAGAGATCCCTATTAAAGATATGCTGCGGATTAGCTTGTCTATCCAGTGGTCTTTCCATATGGCTGCAACAATACCCAAGAGAATAGATACCATTATAAGCATTCCAACAGCATTCATAGCCAGACGTACTGTCATTGCAACCCTTGGGCCAATAACTTCACGCACTTCTGTTCGAGTAGAATACGAGTAGCCCAAATCCCCTTTAGCGGTTTCATAAAGCCAGCGCCCGTACTGGACCATAAAAGGATCATTCAGACCCATTTCTTCACGCGTTTTTTCAAGCAATTCTTCAGTTGGAATCATGTCATTTGATGTCAGCATCATTTCCGCCGGATCACTTGGACTCAAATATGTAAGTCCAAATGTAATAAAAGACGCAGCAATGAGCACGACCAAAGCCTGAAGTGCACGCCGTATAAAAGACTGTAAAATATTCATGTGCGCCCTCCCTTTCTTTAGCCTCATCTATATATACTTAATTATGAGGCGGTCTTAGCTCCATATGCACAACGTCATGCGCCTTTTCCTCCACCGTAACTTCAAAACCCTTTTTGACCCAAAACGGATACCCGCCAGGTAGGTGCCGGTGGGTATGCAAGTAAATTTTTTCATAGGCGCGTTCCTTGCAAAAGTCGACAAGCTGGTCAAAAAGCAGGCTTCCAATGCCTTGCTTTCTGAGGTCTGCTTCAATGTAGCATCTACCCACCTCAACCGTCTTAAGTCCATTGTATCGGCCTTCAAGAACAGGAAAACGGTCCACAAACTGCTTGGCTGCAATGGTGCCTACAATGTCCCCAGAACTGTTAAAGGCCCCTATCAGGCTCTGGTCTTCATTTTCAATGTAAAATGACTCCAGATTTAAAATATCTTTATGATACGTTTCCTTCACTTGACTATTAAACAAGACTTTCACCATTCTTCTCAGAAATGCCTCCGCCTGCTCCACTTCATTTTTCGTTATTGTTTTGATTACATACGATTCACTCATGCACTCTGTCTTTCCTTTCTTTGTTCAGTATTTTTGAACTTATGTTTTAAAAGCTTACTCAAGAAGCGCTCCATCGTCACCGAACGGCTTAAGCTAAATAGAATAAAAGACAGCCAAAGACCGTGATTGCCTAAAGTTGAAACCCCAACTTTGAGGGCCACAACAAACACAAGAAGAGATACCACCATAGAGTCTCTTATGGCTGCTGTGAAAAGCGCACCAGAATACACCCCATAAAGCACCATGCCCATGCCAATTACCCAAGGAAAAATTTCTAGCCAAAAATAATAAGTATGGCAAACCGATAGAACGTCTTCCATAGATGTAAATAAACCGAGTATAGGCCCTTTGAGTAGGTACAAAATGAGGGTAATGACACCACTTACAATCCAGGCACTCTTTTGGGAAATCATAATAACTTGTGAAAACAACACCCTGTCTTGCCTGCCTACAGCTTGACCAGAAAAAATACTGGACGCATTTGAAAAACCGTCAAACATATAGGAAATAATGTACTGAATCTGAAAGAGCACTGCATTTGCTGCAAGAACGACGGTACCGAATCCAGCTGCCTTTGACATGAACAGATTGGTCATGACCAGTAAACATATTGTACGGATCATCAAGTTGCCATTTGTGCGAAACAGGTCTATCAAAGCAGAGGATTCGAAGGCCGCTTGGAAATAAGGGCGCATCTGCTTTAAACTCAATTTATTCAGAACAAGATATAAGCCAATTGTAAAACTGTATATTTGAGAAATAAGCGTTGCTAGGGCAACTCCGGCAATCCCCCAATGAAGCAGGATTACAAAAACAATATCAAGTAGACAGTTCATAACATTGGCACTGATCTGCAAGAACATTGAGGATTTTATATGCTTGCTCCCCATCAGCCAGCCAAGATTAACATATCCAATCAGTACAAAGGGCGCACCCCAAATGCGAATACGGTAGTAAGTACTTACGTGGTCTGCGACATTGGGTTCAACTTTATAGACATGCATTGCACCCGTTAGTAAAAAATCTTTTAAGAGCAAAATTAAAAAGCCAACTCCCAAAGCGAGTGCAAGTGGCCGCAAGTAAGCGTGTACACGGTCCGCTTCATTTTGAGTCCCCAGTGCCTGCGCTGTTAAGCCTGACGTGCTCACTCTTAAGAATCCAAACAGCCAGTAGATGGTGTTAAAGAGTACAGCCCCAATTGCCACACCACCTATGTAGGTAGGATCAGACATGTGTCCTACAACAGCTGTGTCTACAGCGCCAAGTAGGGGTTGCGTTATTGTGGACAACATAAAAGGCAATGCTACTGCCAAATAGACCTTTATGGACAATGCCTTTTTTGAATTTTCTTGACTATAACGAATTGACATACTTCACCCTTATCAGACTGTTTTTTGCATAAAATAAAGCCCTTTAGCAAACGCTAAAGGACTTTCCCACCAAAAGTACACAATATATCTGTCTATTTTCCCCTTAGACACGATTTACATTTAGGCAGGTCTCTTGACTTATAGTTCATCCGCCGTCTGGCCTTCCCAGAGCAAACTGCTCCAGTGGCAATTCAGACATTGTCACTAATTACAATGGTGGGCCCGCGCCGGATTCTCACCGACTTCCCTATTCTCTTCTTAAAAAGAAGCACCTAATGCATCCATATTCATTTATTCTAAACTACTGTCATTCACTACTATACAAGCATTTTCCAACTTGCACCAATATCTTTCCGGTATACCGATACATAACAAATCGTTATACCTCCTTATTTTCAAAAAGTGTCTTTAAGCACTCTAGAAAACCCCTGTCCTGGCTGCTGAGAATATACAGTTGTCTACTGATATAACCTACTTCAATACACCCCTCGCCGCCTTTTATATCTACTTTCTTAATTTCTGCATCTTTAAAGCGCATATCCAGCACATCCAGTCCAATGTTACACAGGTCAGTATGCTTGAGCATTTGCATCACCACATGGTCGCTATTGGTGTGAATAATATGCTCCATATTCTGCGCCCCAGCCAAGCCATGGCTAATCACATCCATTTGATCCACAACAGAAAAGTAATCACGCATCCGCTGAACGAGCTTTTGTGCCTTCAAATCTTCATAGCCCACTTGGTCACGCTTGTAATAAGGATGATCCTTTCCAACGTATAAGCAGAGATTGCACTCTCTAAAAGGCTGGAATTTGAGCCCCTTTCGAAGCAAGATCTGATTGAATGCCTGAACTTGAAACTTGGGCAGATATACAATTCCAAGATCTACTGTATTGGTATGGACGTATTCAACCACTTCTTCTGTAGTCCCTGAAAGATACTCAATATGTATGGTGTGCTTTTCATTTTTCTTATAGTAATCTGTTAATTTATGTGCCACCATGTTGCTTGGATATGTGGCCACGCGCAGATGTCTGCATGATTTATGGGTTGCAACATCCTGAATAATTTTTGATGTTTTGAGCATATTTCGGGCATACTCATAAATTTGCTCTCCCGCTTCTGTAAGCGCAACCCCACGTGATGACCTGCTGAGTATGTTTACTGCGAGCTCTTTTTCAAGATTCTTTATTACCTTGCTCACATTGGGCTGTGACGTATACAGCGCCTCTGCTGCTTTACTCAAGCTCCCGCACTCCACCGAAGTCACCAAATACTCCAATTGTTTGAGCTCCATTGTCACCCTTCTTTCCTTGTCACTTGATTTCGATTTTAATTCATTATACGTATCCGACCTGAAATACGTCAACGCAAAAACACCCCCGATTGCGTCTCGGGGGTGCTTCCTACTAACTAAATTAGGGGGGGAGGATACAACATGTATCACTATGTTTTGCTTCTAACCTTGGGGGTTTTCATATATTTAAAGGGGGTGTTTATCTATGGCTTTATTATAGAACGCAAATATTAACAAGATATGTACACAGTGTGAAATTTCTGTTAGGCTTTCAGACCACTGTGTCGTTTGACCTTTACCCATAAATGGTATGAATATAATATCTAACCAAACCTGAACGCTTCAAATACTTTACACATGCATATCATTCAGGTAAAGAGGGAGGAAGGGCTTATGAACTCTTTTTTTAAACGCTCTGTAGAACTTAAACTCAAAATCGAGAAATTTTTAGATACCATCTCCAACAGTCTATCGCTCTTTGAAAATGCCATGGCCTCCTATCTGGATGAAGATCAGGATGCCTTTGAATCTGCAATGAGGCGTATCTGCAAACTCGAAAGCGAGGCCGACGCACTTGAAACTGAAATTAAGGTTTCCCTGTACAAATTTATGCTGCTTCCAGATACACGCGCGGATGTACTTTCCCTTGTGAAGAGTCTAGACAATATTATTGATGCCACAGAGGCCATAACCAAAGATTACAATATACAGAAACCTGTATTTCCCGAGCCCATACACAAGGATATTATCCAGCTTACAAGTTACTCGGTTCAGTCTGCGGATGCCCTGCTGCTCGCTGCCCGTTCGTTTTTCTCAGAGGTGCATCTGGTTTCCGCGCATATTAACAAGGTGAAGTTTTATGAACATGAAACAGACCTTGTCGAAGACAAGCTCAACGATATGATTTTCAACTGTGGTCTTGTCAGCGATTTAGCTGAAAAAATGCAACTAAAGCGCTTTATCAGCAAGATTGCCGGCATTTCAGACGAAGCTGAATTCATTGGTGACAAGTTGACCGTTTTTACTGTTAAACGTGAAATTTAAGGGGTGATTTTATGGATTTGACCCTGCTGTATATATCTAGCGGTCTCTTCTTAGGGTGGTCATTAGGGGCTAATGATGCCGCTAACCTCTTCGGCACTGCCGTTGGGGCTAGAGTTGTCAAATTTAAAACCGCCGCTGTTGTCATGAGTGTATTTGTCATCATTGGCGCAGTAGCCAGTGGGGCTGGTGCCAGTCATACCCTTGGCAAGCTTGGCGCTATTGCTTCGCTTCCCGGCGCCTTTATCGTTGCACTGTCTTCTGCTGTGACCATATTCCTCATGACCCGTTACGGCCTGCCTGTGTCGACTTCACAGTCCATTGTTGGTGCCATTATTGGTTGGAATCTGTTTTCGGGAACGCCAACAAGCATGGAAACACTCAGTAAAATTGTTATGACTTGGTTTCTTTGTCCTGTACTTGCTGCGCTCTTTGCAGTCCTATTTTATAAGCTATTCAGATACAAAGTACGCACTTTAAAAGCAAACCTGTTTATGCGCCACTACGCGATCCGTATTGGACTCATTGTTGTCGGCGCTTTTGGTGCCTATTCACTCGGGGCCAACAACATTGCCAATGTCATGGGCGTCTTTACAAACGCAATCCACATTTCAGACGTTAGCTTTTCAATATTCACTGTAAACAAAACTCAAATTCTATTTTTTATCGGTGCACTGGCCATCTCAACGGGGATTTTCACTTATTCTAAAAATGTTATGATGACCGTTG
The DNA here is from genome assembly GCA_963676345.2 of uncultured Acidaminobacter sp. Classification (GTDB taxonomy): domain Bacteria; phylum Bacillota; class Clostridia; order Peptostreptococcales; family Acidaminobacteraceae. Next base: position 200,620 of record CAXXTS010000003.1, on the reverse strand, counting down.
GAAACAGCCTTTATAAAATTTCTCCTGCAACGGCGCTGATTGTCGTTCTCTCTAGCTCATTTGTACTCTTTATATTTGCATCTGTTTCTTTACAGAACTTGCTCATCAGTCTGAACCTACCGCCAATTCCTCTTGTACCTGTATCCAGTTCACAAGCTGTTGTAGGGGCTATTATCGGAATTGGAATCGCAAAGGGCGATCGTCACATTAACTTCTTAAAGCTGGGAAAAATTGCTATAGGGTGGGTGCTCACCCCTACGTTGTCCCTTATTCTAAGCTATTTCAGTCTTTATTTTATGCAAAATGTATTTTTGCAAAATGTACTTTAAGTTGTTCATACGCTTTCAAGCAAGACATATAAAAGGCTGCTATCCAGTTTATATACTTGTCTATACACAAATATAAACTGGATAACAGCCTTATTGATTTATTTCACAACCGTCTTTGTAAGTTGACCCTGCTCAGGTGTACTATATATAATCGATTGAACACAATTTCTTCCATTTTTCTTCGCCATATAGAGACACTCATCGGCACGATTCACAATCGTACTGATACTGTCTCCCAAATGATAATCTGTTAGTCCAATGCTGACCGTTATGGTTTCCCCATACCGGTAAGAGATGCTCTCTACCGCCTTTCGAATGCGCTCTGCAATTCCAAAGCTGTCCTCCCCTTTTAGATGAGTCACTAGAACGATAAACTCTTCACCGCCATATCGGGCTAAAATATCAAAGCTCCTAATCATGCTGCCTATAGTGGTCGCAATTTTGATTAGCACTTCATCGCCATAGAGGTGTCCATGGGTATCGTTGACTGACTTGAAGAAATCAACATCAACCATCATCACATACAACTGCTTCTCTTTACCCATAATGAATTCCAGCTGCTCCTGGAGCTTTTCCATAAAATAGCGTCTGGTATAAATACCCGTCAGCGGGTCGCGTACGGAAAGGTACTCTAGTTCCTTATTGCGCTTTTCCAGCTCCAATAAGAGTGCCTTTGAATTTACCCGTTCCTTGTGGTATCCATTAAAAGTAGTATAGGCTATCACCGTTATAATGGTTCCAACAAGAGACACCCCCACACACAGATCAATAAAGGCGCTTAAATCGTCAGGATATGGCGTCACCAAGAACGGATAGGCATATGCCAAGAGCATCATAAATATATCATAGGCCACTAAAACTAAAATAGTCAGTGCCAACCGCCTGCCTGTAAAGTAAAATGCAAAATAGATCATAATCAATACAAAGTACAGAGGGGCGGCCCCCTGGTTGCCTGCATTTGTGAAAAACACAAATGGAAAATATATAAACCCCACCACTAAAAGAACATAGACAGTGGCTTTGTGGATGTTATCTCTATACAGGACCGGTAAACCCAGACAAATGATTATCATGAAAAGATGTGGCGCACTCATCATAAAAGGCATAGAAAAAGCAAGACTTAAAACAAAGCCTACCAAGGTCATTACAGCACCTGTTCTGAGAAAAATGACAGATAGTCTCTCTTTTAAGTCCATTGATTTTATATCATCAATGAAAACTCTTTTTAATGTAGAAAAAATACGCATATCCTCACCGCGGTTCTAAGCAGTCGTAAAATAAGAAATAGAAAAAGGCTTGAAAAGAAGCTCTCTTCAAACCTTTACCCAACTTATCCCAGAGTATTAATATTTTTAAGAACGTCACATAAAAATGTATATACACGTTCTGTAGAAGAAATGCTGAGGTGCTCCTGTGGTGTGTGTACATCCCACATGTTTGGGCCCAGTGAAATCATATCCATTTCACCGACTTTTTCCTTTAGGAAACCGCATTCAAGCCCCGCATGAATGGCGCTCACTTCAACAGGCTTGCCAAACTTCTCCTCGTAAATGTTCTGCATCAAGTCACGTATTGGCGACACTGGACTATAAGGCCATGCTGGATAATCTGCGATCAGTTCCATAGCTGCACCATTTTCATCGCAAACCGCTTGAATCTTTTGGTTGATGCCTTCTTTAAGGGCTTTCACCGAGCTGCGTACAGCACTGTCTATTGTCAAAGTATTCCCCTCAAGCGTCAGTACCCCAATATTGTTTGAACTTTCAACAAGTCCTTCAATATCCGCACACATGGACTGTACCCCTGTTGGAATTCCTTTGACCAGCTCTATTAGTGCTCGTGTCGACTCTGAAGAAAGAACTGCGTCACGTCCTGGTTCAATACCTGCTGAAAGCGTAATGGCCATTGTTGGCTCAGCCTCTTTATACTGGGCTTTAAAAGCCTCAAGTTGTGTTTTAACCTGTGTCATCAAATCGGGCACTTCGTTTTCACCCACCCAAAGTAGAGCTTCAGCACGCTTTGGAATGGCGTTCATTTTTTCTCCACCTGCAAGTGACCCTACTTGTGCACCAAAGTCTTTAACCGTACTTTCTACCACTTCAATAAGCAGTTTGATTGCATTGGCTCTGCCCTTATTGATTTCAATGCCTGAGTGCCCACCAACTAGACCGTCTACTTTTAAAACATAGGGCTTTCTATCTGCCTTTGGCGCTGTCCATGTCACATCTTTACTGACACGATTTCGCACACCACCCGCACAAGAGGTAAGGAATACCCCCTCTTCTTCCGAATCAAGGTTAATCAGAATATCACCCGATAAATTTTCAGGGTTCAAATTCAGGACGCCGTCCATGCCGGTCTCTTCTGCAACGGTTACAAGGACTTCAAGTGGTGGATGAGCCATGTCATCAGATTCAAGAATCGCCATAGCCATAGCTACTGCAATACCATTGTCTGCCCCTAGAGAAGTGCCCTCAGTACGAATGAAATCGCCATCTATCTTAAGTGGAATGCTGTCTTTTTCGAAATCGAAGTCAAAGCCTTCCTCTTTTACGCAAACCATGTCCATGTGCCCTTGCAGTACCACCCTTGGAAGTGCTTCATAACCAGAAGTACCCGCCTTTTTAATAATGACGTTTAGACAAGGCTCTTGAATGACCTCCAAGCCATTTTCGTTTGCAAACGAAACGAGAAAATCACTGATAGCCTTTTCATTGCCTGACTCTCTTGGTATTTGAGATAGGGCTTCAAAATGACGGAACACCGCTTCTGGCTTTAGGCCACTTAATACCTTTTCCATAATGTCCTCCTTTGATAAGCTGCTAAACTTCAAACGTATAAATAAACCAACAAATAGAAACAGCCTGTGCAATCTTTGACTGCACAGGCCGTATTTATGCGCTATAAAGATCGATGAATTTGTTGTTTCTCAAAATATTGATGTATGTCGCCAAGCGCTCATAAACAGGATCGACATCCAGCTCTGGTTCATCTTCAAGCATTTGACCGATTTCACCAATTGAGAATCCTTTTTCAATACCGCTCCACACATGACTCCCGACCAAATCAAGATCAATTTTCATTGTTTCAGGGGTCTTTAAAAAGTAACGTACCAGCTTCTCCAGTTTCCCGCTGCGCGGAATGATAACCTGGATAACGCCGTCTTCCCGCTTCACCCATTTGATATGATCACAAATGACCGGCCTTAGCTCTAGAAAGTTCTGTTCCTTTTCAATTTTCGATACTTTTTTCATGACTTTACGCCTTCTTCAATAATGAGTTCTTAATCAGTGTAAATGTGAGTAAGGCAAAGAGTACAAGTGCACCCATTTGACCAAAATTCATTCCAAGGTTCAGGTTCAGACCTGCTACAGCAAATACTGCAAGTAGGATACCGATTAGACCTTCACCAGCAATCAGACCTGATGCGTATAGAATACCTGATTCAATCTTTTCACCGATTGATAGAGCTTCTTTACTGTCTTCATCAAGCTTAGCTTTCTTACGGTCTAGGATACCGCGGATGAAGCCGCCTACCATAATTGGTGTACTTAGGTGGATTGGAAGGTATAGGCCGATTGCAATCGGAAGAACTGGAAGACCCAGAAGTTCGATGCCCACACCAACGCCAACGCCGATGAACACAAGTGACCAAGGCAGGTTCCCGCCCATTACGCCCTCAATAACAAGACGCATAAGTGTTGCCTGTGGTGCAGGCAGCTCGGCTGAACCGAAGCCCCATGCCTGATCTAGAAGAATCAGAACGAAACCAATTGCAAGTGCTGATGCAAGTGCACCAATCATCTCGCCCATCTGCTGCTTCTTAGGTGTTGCACCTACAAGGAAACCTGTCTTAAGATCCTGAGATGTATCACCAGCCATTGCTGCAATAATACAAATGATTGAACCAACTGTCAGTGTTGCGATCATGCCTGTCTGACCGTCGTTGCCAGTTGACTTGAATACGATTGCTGTAATGATCAGTGTTGCAATTGTCATACCTGATACAGGGTTAGACGAACTCCCAACAAGACCAACAATACGAGATGATACCGTTGCAAAGAAGAAACCGAATACTGCAATTAGAAGTGCGCCGCCAAAACCAACTGGAATGACTGGAAGCATCATCATTGCAAGTACAACTGCTAGCGCACCTGTTAGAACGACTTTCATAGAAAGGTCCTTGTCTGTACGCTTTTCACTTGTCATACCCGCTGTGCTTGAGTAGTCTTTCATTGCATCTTTAAATGTTTGAATAATAAGTGGTAGAGACTTCACTAGGCTGAAAATGCCGCCGAATGCAACCGCACCTGCGCCAACGTAACGAATGTAGTTGTCCCAAATACCCCAGTGACCCAGTTCAGAAATCGGAACACTAGCAGGGTACATAATAATATCACCCATGCTACCGATGTTTGCAATTAGTGGAATCAGAGCGAACCATCCAATAACCGCACCTGAAAGCATGTATGCTGAAATATCAGATCCGATGATAAAACCAACACCCAGTAGTGCAGGCATAACATCCATACCGATTGCCGCACCTTTGTAGCCAGGAATTGTTGTTTCAATTTCACCTGGGAACATGCCAAATCCGCTTGTAACGAATTTATAAAGTGCACCAATACCCAGACCTGTAAATGTAACTTTTGCTTTTTCGCCGCCGCTTTCGCCAGCACGAAGCACCTCTGCACAAGCAGTACCTTCTGGATAAGGCAGTACACCGTGTTCCTTAACGATTAGAGCTTTTCTCAGCGGTACCATGAATAGAACGCCCAGAATACCACCGCAAAGAGCGATAAGTGTAATCGTCATCAGACTTGGTGTACCCAGACCCCATTCCTTTGACCAGATAAAGAGTGCAGGCAGCGTAAAGATGGCACCTGCTGCAAGAGACTCCCCTGCAGAACCGATTGTCTGTACCATGTTGTTCTCAAGAATAGAATCCTTTTTAAGAATGACACGGATAACACCCATAGAAATAACTGCCGCTGGAATCGAAGCACTGATTGTCATACCAACCTTCAGGCCAAGATATGCATTCGCTGCACCGAAAATAACTGCCAGCAGAATACCCAGTACCAAAGACGTTTTGGTAAACTCAGGCAAAACTGTTTCTGCAGCAATAAATGGCTGATGTGCCTTTGCCGCGTTGTTGCTTTTAGACATTTTGCATCCCCCTTTGTTAAAGATAACGTTTTCATAAAGAATATTTAATATTTCAAAGCGATTATATACTGAGTTTTTAGAAAACTTGACTTTCTTCACTTATTTCTCTGAGATAAAAATAAATTCTTTACAGAAAGATAATCTTTGATACACTGAGTTTTGGATTAAGGTAACAGAAACGAAATGGGTATAAGAAGTATTAACGTACCGAAATAAACGAGGGGGAATTCGATGGCACATAAACTGAAGTGGGTTGGTATCGGCATGCTCATTGGGCTGCTCATGCTTATGACTGGGTCTTTATTCAACAAAGAAATCAGCCAGATTAAATACAATATTGCCTCAAGCTTCATTCAAAATGACAAAACCATCACAATTGGTCGTGCTACAGACGCCATCTCGCTTGATCCCGCTTCAACAATTGATATGGGGTCCGCCCGGGTCTCTGTCAATATTTTTGAAGGCCTCGTTAAATATGAAGAAAGCGAAATCGTCCCCGCATTGGCAAAACGCTGGTCAGTCAGTGAAGACGGCCTCACATGGACCTTTTACTTGGAAAAGGGGATTCTCTTTCACGATGACACCCCCTTTAATGCCCATGCCGTTGAATTTAACTTTGATCGGTGGATGAATGCAGACAATCCCTATCATTCGGATGACTTTCAGTTTTGGAATATTATATTTGGCACCTCCCCATCTGTCGTTAAAGAGGTGCACGCTCTATCAGAAGACATTGTAGAGATCCAGCTCAACAGTCCTTATGCACCTTTTCTCAGCACCTTGGCTATGCCCGCATTTTCGATTGTCAGTCCTGAAGCGGTCATCAAATACCACGAAGATTTTAAATACAAACCTGTGGGAACTGGTCCCTTTAAGTTTATAGGCTGGGACGATAAGGGCACAATTGAACTGGAACGTTATATACGCTACTGGGGCGAACCTGCAAAGGTATCCAGACTTATTTTTAAAACCATCCCTGACAGCAGCAGTCGCGTACAGCAAATGCTTGAGGGTAAGATTCAACTGATCAGTAATCTAACGCCAGATGAAGCCAGTCGACTTCAAAATGCGCCACATGTCAAACTGCTTAAAAGACCGCTCTCCAGTGTAGGGTATCTTGCCCTGAACTTGTCAACACCTGAGCTGAGCGATGTCATGTTCCGGCGCGTTCTCTATTCAAAGCTGCACAAGGAAATGGCGACTCACCCGCTCTTTACGGGGTTTAGCAAGCCTGCAACAGCCTTTATTCCACCAGGAATTTGGGCCGGTCGGGAAGGACTAGAAAATGCGGTTTTAGATGAAAAGGAAATGAACACGGTTCTTAGTCAGTACGATACGGCGTCCATTCACCTTAAGCTGCTTGCACCAAAAGACAGGCGCCCGTACTACCCAGAACCCCACAAGCTGGCCGTATTTATTGAAGAATCGCTTGAATCTCTTGGTGTTGAAATTGAAGTTGTGGAAATGCCTTGGGGCGAATTTCTGGATAGCCTAGATGAACAAAACTATGATTTACTTATGACAGGGTGGGTTGCTGATGTTATAGACCCAGACAACTTCCTATATACCTTCTTTTCATCAGACAACATATTAAAAGGAAGCGTGACCAATTATTCTCTGTACTCAAATGAAGAAGTAGACACGCTTCTGAGTCTTGCAAGGCAAACCTCTGACAAGTCCTTCAGGGAGTCCCTCTACGGAGAAGCCCAAGATATCATTTATGATGATTTACCCGCCATCCCCCTTACAAATATGATTAACACCATGGCTGTACATGACTCTATCACTGGTTTTAAAACCGACATCAGCGGGCTTGACCGCCTGCACAAAGTTGATTATACCGAGGTGACCCATGACAATGAGTAAATACAAAACAGAAGTCCTTTCTGCCCTGCTGGGTATGGCAATTGTCTTTGGCATTTACGGTTTCTTTAAACCGGATTCCTCACAGGTCATTCAGGAAAACACCTTTATCGATGCGCCCTTTTCTGCAAACATGCTGCTCATCTCATCTGCAGGACAGAGTACCGACGCCTATGTCTTTCATGACTTAGCCAATAAGCTGCATCTGAACAACCATTTTATGCCTGAGGCAGATATGGAAAATGTTGAAAAATACAGTGCTGGTGTCATTGTGGTCGGCTACAGTGAAGTGGGCATGATGCTCAACGACAGGCAGTATGACGAAGAGCTCAGCCGTGTCCTCTCTCTGATCAGCCGATTTAAAGAAGAAGACCGGCCAGTTGTCACAGCCTTTATTGGAGGCCCAGACCGCAGAAACAAGAATACAGATACACTGCTCGAAACCATATGTCACGAATCGGACTACCTTATTCTCAACACTCATGAAATGGATAGGCGCTTCGTAGACCAACTTTCAGAAAAGGGTGACATTCCACTATCCGAAGTGGATTCCATAGACCAGGTCAGCTTGTCGCTGGCATTTTTATTCAGGTAGGTGAAGGTATGCATTTTACATCTTATAACAAAGCAAAAATGATTATAGAATTTACCATGCTCCTGTCCATCCTCATTTTATGGCCTCTTGCAACCCGCAATGTTGCCTTTGATGTCATTGTTGACATTCGTACAGCCATTACAACGGGGAACAGCAGCCTGCTTATGCGCGGAGCCATCCAGAACTGCATGCTCTTTATGATTCCCAGCTTCATGCTCTATATGCTTATGGAATCGATAGGCCTAAACTTTGCAAGCAACTATATTCAAAGCAGAGCCGACCAGATGCTTTTTGTCGCGACAACTTATAGCGTCCTGCTCCTCATTATTAACAACCTCAGCTACTACCCGATGGAGCTTATGACGGCTGCACTTGGAATGGGGATAACACTGGGTCTCGTCTATTTTTCAAGCTGTGAAAATGACGCGCTCCTCCCCAAGATTTTTATTGGATTGCAGGTCTTTTTTCTAATTCAGTGGATTAACATGGTCCCCGAGCTCGCCAAATTTCACATCGGAATGAATGACCTGTCCACCAGCCTTAAAATTGCCAGCCTACACCTTGGGAGCAATTTGGCTCAACTCGCCCTCATTTATATGTCTCCGCTGATTATTTCCTCATTTCTAACAGCTCTGCTCATCCGCCTTTATATTCAAAACCTGAAAGTTGCTGAGGAAAAACACCAAAAGGAAATGGCCTTTGAAGAAATGCAGCAGCACGTTATGAACAACCGAATTTATCAAGAAATCAATGCCCTTGCCCATGACCTTAAAACGCCGCTTGCAACCATACAAGGCCTGATTTCACTACTGGTTCTCTCTAAGGACGTCAGCAAAATTGAGAGCTACGGCAATCGCATTGAATCCAGCATTTCAAAAATGTCTGACATGATTTCCAGCTTCCTATACGGGGACGCCAGAGAGCTTGTCAGTGTTGAACACCTTCTCCAGTACATCCGGGCTCAGGTTCCGCTGGAACAGGATAAAACAAAACTTCTAGTGGATGTCGAACCGGATCTGCCTATACTCGAAATCAACAAGGTCCGGATGGCAAGAGCCCTTGTCAATATTCTTGAAAACGCCCTTCTGGCACCTGCTTCTTCAGAAGTAAAAGTGCTTGAAGTAAAGGCACAACACAATATGGACGGTGTATTAATCAGTATTTCTGACAATGGCATGGGGGTAAAAGAGGATGATCTGACACGAATTTGGGATATCGGTTTTTCAGGAAAAAACACCTCCGGCCTCGGTCTGCCATTTGCAAAACAGACGGTTATCGAAAACAATGGTAAAATAGACTTAGAAAGCACTTACGGAAAGGGCACCACGGTGTTTATCTGGTTGCCCGCTTCAGATAAAGGAGTTCAGTCATGAAAAAAACTAGAATTTTAATTATCGATGACGATCCGGGCATACAATTCACCATAAGTGAAATCTGCACCTACTGCGGTTATGAGGCTACCGCCGTATCCAGCGGACGAGAAGGTTTTGAACTCATACAAGCTCAGAAGTTTGACCTGGTCATTCTCGATTACAATATGCCGGATTGGGACGGCCTTCTGACCACTAAAAAAATAAAGGCCCACGCCCCAAACTTGCCCATACTCATTCTCACTGTAGACGAGCAGCAGCAAACAGCCGATAAGTTCATGGCCGCCGGCGCAAATGACTTTTCTATTAAGCCTGTTAAGGCACCTGATCTTATTTCACGCATCAAAGTCAACTTGCATATTGGTGAAATGCATCGGCAAATGCAGCGCAAAAAAGAAGCCGTTTATATTGAAAAGGGCATCTCACTTGCAACCATGCAACTCATCACCGACTTTCTATCAAAACAAGACAGTGAAGTAACCTTCGAGGACATATCAAATGGTGTTGAACTCGCCTATCAGACTGTACACCGATATATTAAATACCTTGAAAACAACAGCCTGATCGAAGTGGTTCCTGTCTATGGCAATCTGGGCCGTCCTAAAAACACGTATAAGCTCATCGAAGGTTTTGACATTCATAATATTTAGCCCCGACTTAAAGCAAAGGGTGTAGAAAATCGACTTTCCAGTGAAGGTCCATTTTCTACACCCTTTTACGTTTATCCGCACTATAATTTCATATTGTGTGTGTTTCTTACACTTTTCAAACTTGACACGCCAAACGTCCTGCAAAACATTCCAAACATAAGTGAATACTGTAACTAAAGACCAGAGGGCTATTTGGGTGTAAAACGTGCCACATAAGGCGCCATATTGAACTTGCGTCTTAGTCCATTGCTGTTCATATAGCGAAGCTTTCCAAAGACTGGACGCTCTTTCCATGCCCTGTCGTGTTTTCCAAAGCACCATGCAATCCCAGTATAGCTGCAGGGGTCGCGTCCATCTAGAAAATACTTATTGTTCAAATAAAGCGCTGTCTCATACGCTGTTTTATAATCCTGAGACCATTCCATAATTTTTTTACACCAGTACATGCGCATGTAGGTGTGCATCTTTCCGGTCTCTTTCATTTGGGTCATGGATGCATTCCAGTAGGGATCATGGGTTTTTGCGCTTTCAAGTTCTTCCCGAGTATAGATGTACTGCCTTTGGTCATGAATATGTACTGCCATTGTCTCATAGGCCCACCCATAGGTCATATGTTCAAAAACATCATACTTATGATTAAAGTAAACAAAATTAATGGCGAGTTCTCTGCGCACCACCAGTTCTTCAAGAAAGTCGTCCGCCGCTTCTGATTTTTCAGGATGCGCCTCAAGATGTGCATAGACTTCGTGGAGAATAAAGGCCGGTGCAATTTGACCGAAATGTAAATAGGGGCTTAAGTTGGACATGTAATCAAACTCAGGATGATTTCTAAGGGAATAGTGTGCCAGCTTGTGATCGAGAAAATCATTTAAATGTTTTAGCGCCTGACGGGTACCGCCCCTATAGGCTTCAACAGGCTCTACTGACGTGTCCAGATCAAGCTGATTGATGAGCTGCCTTACCTTCACAGGCCCTTGCCCTCTAAGCTCAAGTTCCAAATCAAAGGGCACCTGTGGTGCTTCAACCACCACAGGTCTTATATAATCCCCCATCTTTCCTAAAATTTTCGGGCGAATAGTCCGCGCCGAATATTCTTCCTTTTGTGAAACGCGCTCAACAGGTACGACCACATCTGCCTCTACTTGGTAAACAGGCATTGCCCTTGTCAACGCAATGTGTCCCACCACTCGGTCGCGCCACTGGCGCTGAATACGCATGTAGCCCGTATCCATAACCAGCTCACACGCATCCTCCAGAAGGTCGACAATTCCCTCTTCCGGTGAAGCCAGCCTAAGTATCCAACCTATTCCCAGCCCCTTAAGGGCTTTTGAACTCTCCACAAGTCCCTCCAGCATGAATGTATAGTGGCGGATGTTTGCTTCAGGATAGCCGCCAGTCAATCCAAAATACACCAGTAAGGGTTTACCAAGTACATTGGCGCGCTCAATTGCATAGGCGAGCGCATGGTTCCAGTGAACACGCTGGGACGCTTGCATCCAGTAGAGGACATACCTGCCTTCACTTGAACCCTCTAGACGTTTTAAAATTCGCATGTTGTCCATCTTTACCTCCATATTAAGAATCTGCTATAGGCGCATTCAAATTAGTCATGCCATTTAACCCCTACTAAATTAAGTAAAAATTAAATTTGACCGCACTTTATTAACAAAGTCGCCGTGTTCATAAAATGTTTATAGTTATTTAGTGTTTAAATTTTATAAAACCCAGTAAATTTCTGACATGCTTCCTATTTATATATTGATATCAATTACCAAGTTTTAACGAAACTCCAGTGTTCATCTAGTTTCTCTTTACTATTTTTATATCGCAAATCGTATATAAAGAGTAGAAATTTGTCGCTTTTCGTCCTTTGCTTTACCAATATTTCATACCCAAAATATTTATAATTATATGTCACTTATCCATTTATTGTATTTTTATAGTTGTACTAAAACAATAGAACCCACCCTCCATTTTCGACTTCAATCGACAAAAAAGTCTAATTTAACACTTAATGACTTTTACATAGAGGGTTTACCTTAGAGCTTTAAACGTCTATACTATGGGCGATATCAAATATGTAAAGTCTTAACCATAATTTTGATACAAATGAAACATCTTTCGTTATTTTTTTAACCAACTTACTTGTCATACAGTTTGGGAGGTCTACCATTCATGATGAAAAGTGTCAAATTCAAGCTTATGGCTGTTGTGATCATCGTCATAGTCTTATCGATGTCGGTGCTCGAAGCACTCACACTCAGTCAATTTAAAGCGTCCACAGAAAATGCCGTCCACGAAAGACTCACAGAACTCACCGGTCTCGTACGTGAAGCCGTCGACTCAGAACTCTCGACAGTCACCCTGCTCGCAGATTCCATCAGTCAATTCGATGATGTAAACAGTCTGGCTGCTGGCGAGATTGACCTCAAGTCCAACATCAACAGACTTCTTAAAAGTCAGGTTGCAGCCACACAAGGCGGTGTTGAAACGATTGTCATCACAAACCAGTCTGGGAAAGCACTCGTAAGCAACACGACAACCGCTCCCAATCTTTCAATTGCTGATCGGGGCTACTTTAAGGATGCCATGTCTTCAAGAGAAACAACCATTAGCGAAATCCTCACTTCAAAAACATCCGGAGAGCACGTTGTCGCAATATGCAAACCACTTGTCTCTGGAAGTTCTCTCCACGGCGCAGCTGTCCTAACCGTTCGCCTGTCAGACCTGGTAAGTCACGCTAAAGAAATTCAGGTCTTTGAAGGAGGCTACGGCTACATGTTTGATAAAAACGGCCAAGTCATTGCCCATCCAGACACTTCGATGGAGCTCAGTTTCAACTTAAAAGAGTACAATACACCTGCCATTGACAAGATGATTCAAGACATTCATGCCGGAGCCAGCGGTGAAGCATTCTACTCTGTCGATGGCACCGAAAAGTACGTCCGTTATGAACCCGTTGGAGAGTGGGGACTTGCTATTACCGCAAATTATGATGACTATATGGCGACACATCACTCTGTACAGCGTCAGATTGTTATCATAATGCTGGTCGCTATACTCCTGTCAATTACCATCATATACATATTTACAACCCGCAACATTATAAAACCGCTTAAGTATTTAAAAACGGAAATGGCCTATGCTGGTGACGGTGATTTTTCTAGAACGGTTTCCTTTAAAGCTCAAGATGAAATTGGGGAAATTGGACGTGCTTTTATCGCCATGTCTGATAAGCTCAAACACCTGCTTCAGGAAGTCAATACAAACTCTAGTGAGGTCACTTCATCCTCTCAGGAGCTTAGCGCTACTGTCGAGGAAATCAACGCACAGGTTCAAAATGTCAATACGGCCACACAGGAGATTGCAGCGGGCATGGAAGAAACCTCGGCCGCAATTGAACAAGTCAGCAGTTCATCCAATGAAATTATGGATTTCGCAGTCTCCTTAATGGAAGACGCCCAAAGAGGTACAAATAGTGCTCAAGAAATTGCCTACCGTGCAACAGCCATGAAAGACAATGCTGTAAAGTCTAAGAAAGAAGCAAGCGCAATTTACCAAAAAAGACAGGACGGAATTCAGCAGTCCCTCGAAAGAGCCAAAGTGGTTGAAGAGATTATTGTTATGTCAGATACCATTCAAAAGATTTCTGAACAGACCAACCTGCTTGCGCTTAACGCCGCCATAGAAGCCGCACGCGCTGGTGAACACGGCAAAGGCTTTGCAGTCGTTGCCGAGGAAGTGCGCAAGCTGGCAGTTGAATCCAATTCGACCGTCGATAAAATTAACGACCTGGTTCAAGACGTCAACGAAGCCTTCAAGGATGTTGCCGACAATTCCAAGGGGCTACTGGAGTTTATAGATTCAAAAGTCATATCTGATTACGACACCCTTGTTGAAACAGGCGAGCAATATCTTGCTGATTCAGAATTTGTAAGCAACGCCATGCACCAGTTTGACAAAAAAGCTTCTGAGATCAATACATCGATCAGCCAAGTCAATGCATCTATAGAGTCCGTTGCCAGTGCCATAGAAGAAGCTACCGCAAGCAGCCTTGAAATCACAAATAATATCGATGAAGTGTCGGGAGCCATTGAATCAGTGGCTGAGGTTTCTATTAAGCAGGCAGAGCTTGCAGAACACCTTAATGAAAATGTAAACCGCTTTAAAGTTTAAATGAATAAATGCAGCGGGTAAACACGTGTTTACCCGCAAAGCAAGATGGAGGTAACACCATGTTGAGTATTCGAAAGCCAAAACCAATCAACTGGAAAACCCTGCTTCATGATGCATACGGCATCAGTTCTGATCAGCGCGCCCTTTTCATTGAAAACAAATCGCGTGACATTCTATATATCAGCAATTCACTCTACGCCATATTTGATATTCAAACACACCCGGAATACGCACGCTTTGGCAATCTGGTTCAGTGCAGACATGTTTCTGGTACAAAATACGCCTGCGGAACACGCAGGCAGTGTAAAAATTGCCGCCTTAAAAACGCCCTGGACGCATCCTGGTATTTGCAGAACTCCTTTGAAAAAATCCGGTTAAACCAGCACTATACTTACGGTGGCAAACTCAGATCAAAATGGCTTACAGCAACACTTACGCCTGTTAACGCAGGCCATGAATCCTTCATGCTTGTCGAACTGAGAGAAGATACACAGACAATCCAAAAGATAATAGATAAAGAACTGTCGGTTCTGGAAAAATCGGTTGAAATTTAACCCACTTGAGTACCGCAGTTATAATGGTGTATTAAAATGTTTAAACATAATTATTTTACGAAAATGAAACAAAACATACGTACGTGTTCAAATATTAAGTCAATTGTAAATCCTGCTGCCCTTTATTTCACTTTTGGTGCACTTTGGATTCCCCTCACAAGCCTCATCCTCATACAATTTGCGGAAAATGAATCCATATATGTCCACATGGAAATTATCAAAGGCTGGGGGTTTGTTTTCCTTTCAACGCTTCTTATTCACTACGTTTGCAAGGCGAGTAACAAAAGTCTTAGTCAACTGCACAACGAACTCAAAAACAATTACCATGCACTGAACAGTGCACATAAAGATTTGATTCACCAAAAACACCTGGTCGAAGAGATCTTCAACGCCAGCAACGCCCTCATTCTCGTTTGGGAGCTTTCTGGTGAAATCATCAATATGAACCATCGCTTTTCAGATGTTCTTGGCTATAGCGATGAAATCATTGGAAAATACTGGCCCGAAGTCCTTGTCCCAGATTCTGACAAGTCAAAATTACAGGAACTTATCTCTGCTCTAAAAGAAAACCATATAGCCCTGAGCAGTGAAAATGTCATCCTTGGAAAGCACGGAAAAACCTTCACGATTGAGTGGAGCAACACCATCATTGATGACCCCTTTGAAGACCGGCTCATGGTTGTCTCTTTTGGAAGAGACGTCACCTCCGAACGAGAAAAAGACGAAGCCATCGACAAACTGATTCTTAACGATACATTGACCTCACTTGGGAACAGACAATCCTTTGAAAATGACTTGAATCAGTTTATTGAGTACAATACAGCCTTTACGGTTTACTTCATGGGCATTGACAATTTTAGGGCCATTAATGAAATCTACGGTCCTAAAATCGGAGATACCTACTTGCAGCGCATATCAAGTGCTTTCCTAGAGCTTCCTACTTGTAAGGTCTACCGGTGGAGCGGGGATGAATTTGTATTTCTACAGGGAGCACCGTCCTGTGACTCTGATAGATTCATTTCAAAAATTTTGTGTGTACTCAATAAAAAAAGAAGCCTCGGAAAGTTCAAAATCGCTTCAACGGGTTGTGTTGGAACCACACAGTTTCCAAATGATGGGCGGGATTTTGAAACCCTCGTCCAGAACATGTCCATTTCTCTTGAACGTGCAAAATTAATTGGAAAAAACCAGTCTGCAGAGTTTGATCTCAACTTCAAGGAACAGCTAACGGACCAAACCCTTGTCACAAATGCCATCGATGAAGCCCTTGAACAAAATGCTTTCTGCCTGAACTTCCAACCAATTTTTCACATGCACAGCTGTCAAACAGAAAAATTTGAAGTCCTGCTCAGATGGCCGGATATGCCTGTTAAAACCATGCATATTGGACAGGTAATTGCCCTTGCTGAAAAAACGGGGCAAATCCTAGAAATTGATCGCTGGGTTCTTAAAACAGCTTTTAGTTTTATTCATGAAAACAGATCTTTATGGCAGGCTGGGGCAAAGACACTTTCAATAAATATTTCGCCTCAGACCTTCCACTCTGAGGACTTTACAGACCACCTTAGCGATCTTGTCAACACCTATGCTATTGACCCAAGACGCATTGAACTTGAAATAACCGAGTACTCTCTTATTAAGGATATCAAGCACTCCAGATTCATTCTTAACCAGCTCAAGAACTTTGGTTTTAAACTGAGTCTTGATGACTTTGGAACTGAATATTCTTCCTTAAACTATTTGAGGCAGTTGCCCTTTGATACCCTTAAAATAGATAAGAGCTATATTGACGATATTACTGAAAGTAAGGGGCTCAGTCATGTCATCATTGAACACATTGTGCACATGGCTAGAGCCATGTCCATCACGACCGTCGCTGAAGGCATTGAACATGAATACCAGCGCCACTTTCTTGATACCATTCGCTGCGAATACGGTCAAGGCTATCTGGTGTCAAAGCCAATCAGTGCCGAAGAGACCCTAAAACATCTCAAGAATGCCGCTTAATACACAAACTTAAAGGACCATGCTCTGCCCATAGGGTGCAAAGCATGGTCCACTTTATTTTCTTTTACATACAGGCTCCTTCTGGGACAAGAAGGCCTAGACACCAGGACATGGGTGTATGCCGTCATAGACAACTGCCTGATAGTGGGCAGGATCTGTATCCCCTTCCGTATTGAAGCAAAGGACAACTGACGCGTCGTCCAGTCCAAGTTCTAATTTTAAGGCCTGCAGATTCGGGTGCTGCATGATGAGAGATAAGAGCCCTACACCTGGTGCACCAGACTCCCCAGAAATGACACGTCTGTCTTCTTTCGGCGGTGATGCCAGCATACGCATGCCCCGCGCCGCAACGTAATCCGGGCAGGATACATAAGCAGTAGCAAAATCCCTCAAAATCGGCCATGTAATAGGATTGGGTTCACCACATGCAAGTCCCGCCATTATTGTGTTCAACGCCCCCCCCACAAAATGTGGCTGGCCATCCTGAGAATATGCTGATTTGTAAATACAGTCTGCTGCACTTGGCTCAACGATGGTGGTTACAGGACATTCTGATTTAAAGACATTAGCATAATAGCCCAGTACCGCACCTGCCATAGACCCAACCCCCGCTTGAAGAAAAACATGCGTCGGACCTTTAATACCCTCGAGTTCAAGCTGGTCCAGGGCCTCTGCAGCCATGGTCGCATACCCTTGCGTAATCCAGTTTGGAACAGATTCATAGCCTTCCCAAGCCGTATCCTGAACAACATGCCAGCCGTATTTCTCTGCATGCTGACTGGCTAGGCGCACCGCGTCGTCATAATTGAGTTCTGTTATTGAAGCCTCTGCACCTTCAGCCTGAATGGCCTCAAGTCGAGCCTGCGAAGACCCTTTTGGCATGTAGACCACGGACTTACACCCAAGTTTATTTACAGCCCATGCCAGTCCCCTTCCATGATTGCCATCGGTCGCTGTTACAAAAACCATATCTTTTATCTTTTCATGTACATCCCCTTGTCTGAAATAGTCAAAGCTGGCCTCTTCAATGGCGATACCAAGCTTTTCACAAAGCAGACGTGCCACTGCATAGGTTCCGCCAAGACTTTTAAAAGCATTCAGGCCAAATCGCATGGACTCATCTTTTACAAAAAGTTTGCCAACCCCTAGCATCTCTGCAAGCGCATCCAATTTTACAAGCGGTGTTGCCTTGTACTCATCCATTGACATATGAAAGGCTCTCACCTTCTTAATTTCTTCACATGACAAAAACGGTGGGTAGGTACCACCGACATGCGTTTTGCTATAAAATTTTATATCATTTTCGACATTCATATAAACACCCCCATTTTCAGAATACTACAACAACCGTTTGCTGACTAGGGTGTGCTTCATATAAATCTGTCTTCATCAATCAGTCTTCGAGCTTCACACCTTTTGGAAGTGAAATAGTAAAATGGACGCCAAGGCCTTCTTCGCTTGCTATAGCGATTTTACCCTTGAGCTTTGTCACCAAATTATAGATTACATACAGCCCTAACCCAGACGTATCCGTGTTGCGCGCTGTTGTAAAAAACGGATCAAAAACCTTGGTAATATGGGCTTTTGAAATCCCAATACCATCATCCTCATAGTCCAGTATATAATGCGTGTCCGACTCTTTAATCGCGATTTGAATAATCCCGTAGTCTGTTTTACCAAAACCGTGCTGCATGGTGTTTGAAATCAGGTTGGTCACAATCTGTGATAAGATACCGGGATAAAACTGCATAATCAGGTTTGGACCTATCTCTATGTCCAGCTGAATGGTGTCCGTCTGATTAAAAGTATACTTTAAGTTCTTAACGAGCATTTCTATATAAGCACGTGCCTCAAACTCAACAAACTCATACTGGGTCTGGTCTGAAGTTATTTTCTTGAAATCATTGATAATCTGAATAGATTTTTTTATATTGCTCAGCACCAGCTGTTCACTCTCAAGAAGCTTCACAGCTTCTTCACCGTAATGCTGGTCATCCAGAATGCCTTTTCTCTGGAGGGCTTCAATCAAAATTTTACTAAAGGAAGATGCCGTCAGGGCAACGCCAAGTGGGGTGTTGATTTCGTGTGATATCCCTACAACAAGCGTGCCAAGAGAAGACAACTTCTCTGATTCGATAAGGTAGTCCTGTGTCTTTTTAAGTGTCTCATAAGATTCTTTGAGTTTGTCATTGGCTTCTTCAAGTGCAATGGTCCGCTGTTTTACAAGAAGCTCCAAATTGTCATTCACTTCTATTAAAGATTCTTCTGCACGCTTTCTCAAGGCAACCTCTTCTTCAAGACGTTTGTTCTGAGCCTCTAAAGCCTCCTGCTTCTTCATTAGCTCCTGATAGTAATTTTTTCGTATAGAAGACTCTCCCAGACCGGCAATTTGGTTTCTAATCTCCTCTTTTGAATACTTTTTCAAGGATCTCCACCACCTCGTCGAGTTTAGGCTCACGCGGATTTGTAAGCACACATGGATCATTGATTGCAACTTCTGCAATCCTTCTTATATCTGTATCAGTAACCGATTTACCCTTATCATAGACTTCCAGCGGTTGTCCAAGTGCACTGGTAATGCCCTGGGTAAAGTCACGGACTATCTCAGGTAGCTTTTGCCCTGCATACTTTGGATGATGCTGGATAAAGATTGCTTCAACGCGTTGATACTTGTCAGAAGATGCGTAATTGTAGTCAATAACATACTGCAAAAAGGCGCCATTAAGTTCACCATGTGCTAGGTGATTAAAATACCCGCCAATGGAATGGGCAATCGCATGCACCAGACCAAGACTGGCGTTCGAAAAGGCGAGTCCAGCCTCTAATGAGGCCCTTGAAAGTGCCGTGCGATAGGCCATATTATCGAACGCTGTGAGCAAAAGCGGTAAATTGACAACCACATGCTCAATCGCAGATAGGGCGTGCATATCCGTAATAAAGGAGGCCAGTGGCGATACATAAGACTCTATAGCGTGTACGAGTGCATCCAGCGCCGTGTCCACACTCACCTTATCAGGCATAGTCAAGGTTACATAAGGGTCAATCAGAGAAACATCTGGAACCAGCATTTTGCTGACATGGGCCATTTTATAGCGTTCCTTTGTATTGGTTATAATGGCAAACTGTGAAACATCTGCTGCTGAACCGGAAGTGGTCGGAACACAAATAAGCGGTGGAATAGGCCTTAAAACCTTGTCCACACCTTCATAAGACGCAATTTCATCTCCATTGGACACTAAAATACCAATGCCCTTCGCGCCATCAAGCACACTGCCGCCTCCAATTGCAATCACAGCGTCACAGTTCGTTTTCAGGTAGAGGGCAGCACCTTCAGTACATTCCGTATCCTTGGGATTTATGGTGACATGTGGGTATTCAACAAATTGTACACCCTCTGCTTTCAAATCGCTGATCATTTGTGCATACCAGGCTTCCATGCGCACCCCTTGGTCTGTCACAACAAGTGGCCTAGCAATGCCAAAATTTCTTATATACTGAAGAAGCAAATGTCTCGAACCCACACCAAACACAAACTCTGGTGCAACAAATTTCCTAAGTTCGGTAAGCATAATAACCTCCTTGAGGTTCTGATTATCTCCTTACTAACTCTACATACCCAAATTTAGTACAATCATACACCAAGTCTTAAGGAAGGAGGGAAACGTTGTCTTTTTTGCATTATTAAAATATAAAAACCGTCCTCGACACTGGAAAATCCAGATGAGCCCGCCTTAATCCCGACAAGGAAATACCCCTTATCTGTCCCCACTTTATTTTATCTTGGAAATGAAATTTCCTAGACAATAATAAAGCTGCCTTAGACTTTGTATAATACAAAATCTAAGGCAGCGCCTTGTATCATTTAACCAATAAAGTGGAGCTTACCTTAAGCGGTATTACTTAAGTGGCTCAAGCTTTGATGTAAAGTGTCGAAGCACAGGAGGCTGCCATGTAATCTTGTAGCCTTTGATTTCATGTGCTCTTTCCTTAATATTTGCTAGTGCTTCAACTACTACGTCAAAGTGTGCCTGTGTGTAGACACGTCTTGGAATAGCCAGACGCGTGAACTCCATTTCAGCTTCAAGCTGCTCGCCTGTTTCAGGATCAAGATCCAACAGATACGAACCGATGTCACACGCTCTGATCCCCGCTTCAATATAGAGTTCGCATGCAAGTGCCTGCCCTGGGAATTCATAGTAAGGAATGTGCGGCAGGAGTGCTTTCGCATCTAGGAATACCGCATGACCACCTACTGGATACTGGAATGGCACACCCAGTTCCTTCAGTTTTCCACCAAGATATTCTACCTGACCAACTCTGTAGCGCAGGTAGTCTTTGTCAAGACCCTCGTAAAGACCAATTGAAAGTGCTTCAAGATCACGACCAGCTAGGCCGCCATATGTTACAAAGCCTTCATATGGAATTGTCAGACCTTTTACTTTAGTATATAACTCTTCTGAGTGCTTAACCCCGATTAGACCACCCATATTTACGATGGCATCTTTTTTTGCACTCATTGTGAATGCATCTGCATAGCTGAACATTTCACGAACAATATCGATGATTTCCACATCTGCATAACCGTCTTCACGTTCACGAATAAAGTGTGCATTCTCAGCGTAACGCGCAGCGTCAATAATCATTGTAATGCCGTACTTGTCAGCAATTTCTCTTGTAGCCTTGAGGTTTGCCATAGAAACAGGTTGTCCGCCCGCTGAGTTGTTTGTGATTGTCATAATAATCAGGCCAACATTTTCAGCACCCGTTTCCTGAATGTAGCTTTCCAGTCTTTCGATATCCATGTTTCCTTTGAAAGGCATGTAAGTTGATGTATCCTTTGCTTCTGGAACAACGATATCAACCGCTCTGGCACCAATTAGGCCAACATGGCCTCTTGTTGTATCAAAGTGCATGTTGGAAATACACTTCTGTCCTTTTTGAAGAAGTATTGGAAGAAGTACTTGCTCAGCAGCACGCCCCTGATGAACAGGCTGTGCATACTCGTAATGGAAAATGTCCTTTACAGCCTCTTGAAGCTTACGGTAGCCTCTTGCTCCTGCGTAAGACTCGTCGCCTGCCATCATGCCAGCCCACTGCTTGTCACTCATTGCACCTGTACCACTGTCTGTTAGAAAGTCGATGTAGACATCATCTGAGTCCAGGCCAAACACATTGTAGTTTGCAGCCTTCAGCTTTTCAATACGCTCTTCACGTGTTGTCATCTTCATCGTTTCAACCATTTTAATTTTAAACGGTTCCGCAACATACTTTACCATTTCAATTCCTCCCTAAAAATCGTTTTCCTTGATGATTAAAGCATATCACTGTCTTTTTTCGCTTAATAGTGTCTTTAAATTGACTTTAATAGGCATCCCCCCTAAACTATAAGGGAGAAAACAAAAGGGGGCAGTCTGTATGAAAAACATTGGAATTGTAGGGCATAAAGATAATATTAAACGTATCGAAACCGTTCTTAATAAGCACTTCCCGCAGGTTAGCGGTCATGCCATCGAAATTCACGATATGGGGCAAATTGAAACAACCATTACCTTTATTAAAGAACACATCCACGATTTTGACGGCATTATTTTTACCGGTAAAATTCTATATGACATTATGAACCACCGCATGCACTCTCAAACACCTTGGGTCTACCTTGAAAATGACGCCTGCCAGCTCCAGCGCATTCTCCTTGAAGCCAGCCATATTCATAATATGTCTGTCACAAATATCAGCATCGATTCCTATTCAGAAAACGATGTCGAAATGGTCTACAGCGATTTTGGGCTCACAAAAGACATGTACCAAGCCGAAGTTTCAAAGGTTGACCTTTTTAACCAGACTTTAATGGAAGACCTCTTTAACTTTCATAGGAAAAACTATCTAAATAACAGCAAGCGCCTTGCCATTACAGGCGTTTCAACCGTCTATAACATGCTTCAAAAAAACCACATCCCCAGCATGCTGCTGACTCCAAATACAACTGCCATCAAAAATAAAATATACAGTTTGCTCGAAAAAATAAAATATGAAGATATGACCGTCAGTCAGATTGTGGTTATCTCCCTTGAAATCGATATAACTGAAGAATACGATTTAACCTCAGAGAACGAGTACAGCATCATGCTCAAAAAGACACGCATTACTGAGGAAGTCTACAAATTTGCACAGCGTATCCAGGCTGCAGTTGTTGAAAGTGAACGCAATTATTTAATGTTTACAACCAAGCAAATTGTTGAATTTGAAACCCACAGCCTTAGTGTTCTGCCTATCCTTGAATCCATTGCGACCAAAACTGCCAGCACTGTCAGTGTAGGCATCGGCTTTGGTATTACTGCACGCGAAGCTAAAACAAACGCCATCATTGGGAAGAACAAGGCCCTGAAAATGGGTGGAAATCAATGTTTTGTAGTACGAAGCCGTAAGAATATCGAGCGTATTACGCCACTGGACACCCTACCAAGTACATTCCTTGAAAGCGCCGAACTCCCCTTTAAAGATATCTCTGAAAACAGCGGTGTCAGCGTAAACAGCATCTACCAGCTCAAGTGCATTATGGACATCTATAAAAAGGACACCTTCACCAGCCAAGAACTTTCCGAGGAATTTGGCAACTCCCTGCGCAGCATGAACCGCATTATTGAAAAACTTGAGCTCGCAGGCTATATAGAAGTCGTCGGCAAAAAAATCATCGGTAAAGCCGGCCGGCCAAGCCGCATTTTAAAGCTACACATATAAAAGATGCCTCTTCTATTAAGCTACCCTGCGCCTACATAAGTTGAATGTCCCGCGCCAATGCTTCAAGCATGTCCTTATTGACACCATAGCCACGTCGTTTTTTTTCAAGGCTACCTTCTTCTACCATTTGCTTTAGGGTATACAGAAGGTGCCTATAGCTTACCCCCAAATACTCAGCGGTTTCAGTATGCTTTTGACTGTACAAGCCCCTTACCTGGGATATAAGAATGTAAGCTGCCAGACGGTTTTTCAGCTCATAATTCTGATTTTTGGCTGTGAACCATGTTCTTTTTATGAGTTTTTCGCCTATATACTGGTTCATTCTAAAAAGAAAATCAGGGTCTCTTTTCAGATGCAGTTTTGCGAGCGACATTGGAATGGCCAGACACTGGCACGGACATAAGGCTATGACATTCTTATGCTGCTTCTCCACCTCCAAAAAGGTCAACTCCCCTATATACTCCTGTTCTCTGACAAAATGGACGATCGACTGTTTTCCATCTTCATGAACCAAGGTGATTTTAGCCTTTCCAGAGACCATATACCACAGCTTTTCAATAGGTCTGTCAAATCGAATGATGGGTTCATTTGCCTCGAATGAGAAAAGCTCTGCCTCGCCGCTCAGACTTCCAAATACCGAAGCGGACACTGCTTCACTCTGCACATGATCCTGTGACATAACTTTTTTCATTTTGACCTCTTTCCTTATCAATATGTGAGATATCTCATATTCTATTTTTACCATAACACATATACTCTAGGCAAAAGATAGATCTACTTTTATAAAAGGAAATATATTCTCACGCTCAACTTTAGAAAGTCAGGTGCATTCAAATGAAAAACAAACTTCTACAGTCTTACTTCTTCTATACCCTATCTGCTCTTGGGGTGACATTTGCCATTAAGGCCCAAGTCGGCGTCAGCAGCTTTAACGCCATGAACCTTTCAATCGCAAGGCTTAACACCATTCCAATCGGCACAGTTACCATCTTTTTCAACTTAAGCTTTCTAGCGGTTTACATGTATCTAACCCAATTTAAAGAGGTCAAAAAGTATATTTTACAAGGCTTTTCCGTCCTGCTTTTCGGGGTCTTAATTAACTTTTTCAACTACAAGCTCTTTGGAGATTTTATCCTTGAAAACTATGTTCTGCGCCTTTCACTCATTACAGTCAGCACAATGATATCGGGCCTTTCTATCGGTATGATTATCCACTATAACCAAATCACATTTCCCCTAGAAAGCCTTTGCGTGGAACTCGCGGGGCGTTCACGGCTAACCTTTGTCCAGCTTCGCTACAGTGTTGACCTCATATCGGTAACCGTCTCCCTTCTTATTTCAACGCTATACCACTTCCCCCTCTTTGTGAGAGAGGGCACGATTATCAGCATGCTGGTCTTGTCTGCTGCAATGAACTTTTCAAAAAAACACGCTGAGAATGCAACTATTTTCCCTGTTAAAAATATGTCTTCTCGGGTATCTAAATAATATCTTCAATCCCAAGAAAGGAGTGTGTTGAATAATGGGAGATAAGAAAAATATTTGTCCTATGTGCAACAGCACAGTTACATTCTTTGGAGAAGGCGGATATGGACGTTGCACCAATGACAAATGTCGTTTTGAAACCAAAACAGACAATTGTAAAGTTCCAGGGTGCGATGACTACGAACTTGAACACGAAACCATTGAACACGATCCAGAATTATAACTCTAAGTTGCTCTAAGCGCCTTTTTAAAAAAGAAAAACCGCCAAGACTTTCTGAGAAGCACCCAGGAGCCTTGGCGGTTTATTTTTTGACTTATGCCTTCCAGTCCTTCTTAAAAACCTGAACTTCATTTTTAATTTCATCCAGCGTCTTATGTATGAGACCATCCTCTTGTGTTTCAACAGGCTTGGCCTTCTTCTTTCTTAGCTGCATTCTGCGTTTCATAATGTCACTGATATAGCCGCCGTGGAATGTCTTGGGTTCATAGGAAATGATAAAAGCCTTGGGCTCAATGCGCTTTATTTTTTTGAGCAGTTCAGCTTCCCTCTTACGCTTTGTCAAAATATCAAGGCGTACTCGAACACCGTCTCGGCCTTCTCCCATATAAAGCGTTACGCCAAACCCACTGTCTCTTAGGGTTTTGACCAACTCGTCATTTCTGTGATTAATGTTAACACTGAAACTGGAATACCCAATAGCCAGCTTCTGCTCAACATATATGCCTGCAATCAGTCCTGCAGAAAATCCGACTGCATAAACAAACATCTCTAAATAGGTTGAGTCACCGGATAGAACTATTGTTAACCCAAATATGTATACAACCGCCTCTAGCAGCCCAAACAGTGCTGTCATGAGCTTTAAATTCTTAACCATTGAAATCGTTCTAAGTGTCAATAGGGGTACATACAACAACTGTACAAAAATAATCAACAATAACTTCGACATAGTCCCTCCTAAATGCCTGCTTACTTCTACTGCGTCACGACTATTCTAACATAGGCTTTTCATCATCCCAAATATTTTTATGTTTCTATAATTGCAAAGAAACATTTGCAATCTTCATGTCTATTTCATCATACTATTTGTATAGGACACTCAGATTTTAAAGGAACTGTACTATTCTATATAGAAAGAATGATATAGAATAGATTGAAATATAGGCGTACTCAAAAAGGATGGGGAATACGATTATGATTAATGTCTATACAATCCACAAAAAACTAGAGCGAGACCTGGCGCAGGCACGTTTGAAAATTCACTCGAATCCTCAGGAAGCTATTGAAGAGGCGCGCAGCATTGCTAATAGAGCTGAATCCTTCAGTCTAACAACCATAAAGGGGCATGCACTGCATATTATGACACAGGGTTGCCGCACACTTGGCAATCAGTCTGAAGCCATTGAATATGTTACTGAGAGCATAGAAATTTTTGAACAGTTTCAGGATTTCAATATGCTCAGTGAACTCCACCGCTGGTACGGTGTCCTGCATTTCTATTCTGGCGCCTACTCAACGGCGCTGGGCCAATTTATTATTGGACGCAACTATGCGCTTAGGACTGAAAACTACGAAGAGGTCGTTCGCGCACAAAACTGTATTGGTGAGGTTTACAGAAAAGCAGGTGATTACACCCTTGCTCTAGAATCCTACGAAACCGGCATTGAAACCGCACTTGAAGGCAGTATTTACAAGGGTGTTGGACACCTATATTCAAATATGGGCGAAGTACACACGATCTTAGGGGACTACAACAAGGCCTTCACAGCTTACGATGCTGCAAAAGAACACATAGAACACAGCGATGACATCCTGCTGAAATTCGAATGGTTATATCGAAAGGGTAAACTCCATATGCAACTGGGAGACTATCCAAAGGCTCTGGAAAACATTGACCATTCCATAGACCTGCTTGAATCACTCAGTAACGTATACTATATTTTGGATGCACTCCTACTTAAACACGATTTGCTTCTATTGATGCAGGACGAAGCCGGTGCGCTTGAAATGATTTATAAAGCTGAAAAAATTTCCGAGGCCGGTGGATCTGATCACCAGTTAAGCCTTATTTACGAACGTCTTTATCAGTTCTTTGAAAAAAATGAACACTATAAAAAAGCCCTTGAATATCATAAGCGCTTTCAGTACACGCTTCAAAAAATCGAAGCTACAAATTTAGTTTTCAAATTGAAAATGCTTGAAAAAGACCAGGAAACAAGCGATGTACAGGCGCGTTCCCGTTCTATTCACCAGTTTATCAACACTGAACTTGAGAAAAAAAACGCTCACCTTGAAACACTCTCTGAAAGCATTCCGACCATGAGCGCTGGAGTGTCCAGTGTAAACTAGAAGATTCATTTTTTGATGCGCCAAGAACCAAACAATGGCAATTTGAAACAAATTGTATCCTATGTAAATATTTTGTTGTACTATTAATATATACAATCTGAATGGAGGAGGTGACGGCGATGCCACTAAAAATACTCATTGCAGAAAACGAACCCAATCTTTTGGAACTCATGACTCTGTTCCTTAGGAAATCAGGCTATCAAATTGAGCATGCACATACGGGTAAAGATGCACAGCATGTCTGCGAATGCTATAAACCGCACCTCATTATTATCGGGAATACACTTCCAGATATGAGTGCGCTGGCCCTTTGTGAAAAAATGAGCCGCAGGTCTAGTCGGGCCCATGTCCTCATGTCAGATGGCGCCTCTAAAGAAGCCGTTATTCAAGCCTTTAAACACGGTGCAGATGATTACTTTGTAAAACCTTTCGATTTAGATGTATTTCTTGTACGCATCGGTGCTTTAGCGCGGCGCTTATCACATCAAAATATTTATACTGAACCTACCAGCAAGAACATACGCTTTGACAGCTTTAATAATAATGTGCTCTTTCAAAACACCATGGTTCATTTGACACAAACTGAGTTCAAAATACTTTTCCATCTTTATCAGTCAAAAAAATATATATCTGCTGAAGAACTCACCGGTGAACTCTACGGCAATAAGGACCTCTCGGTCCCTACACGAACGATTTCAGTTCATATTGCTAAACTCAGGAAAAAAATGAAATCAGCTGGTGTCTCATGGGCAGCTATTGAATCAAAATACAATACAGGCTACCGTTTTATTAGCGAATAGAAATACTACTTTCAGGCAGTCTAAAGCACGCGCATTCCTTAGCGCGTGCTTCTTTGATTTTTGTGGATTTCAGTCTGACTTCTTTTATATATGGACATTTTGTGTGCACCTATTGAATAGGCTATGCCCCCTGCAATGCCAACGTAGATGGAACTGACCTTATCCAGCCCCATAGCAATCCATATCAAGCTGAGTATTGGCCCGACCAGAACGTAGCCCACACCTTTTAGACCGGATATCCTTTCTTTAAAATACAGGGCGACCACTACTGGAATAAATACCGGTGTGGCTCTAAAGACCATGGATAAAAAACCCCAACTTAAAATAAGCGAGTCCGCATTAAAAATAACAATGAAGTAGACCAGTCCCGTAATGGCTGCAATAATCAGGCGAAGCTTCCTTAAGAGATGAGCATCGCTCACCCCTGCTTTATCAGACAAAAGAACGTCTTTAGAAATGACTGTTGTAATGCCTAAGGTCAGGCCTGCACCCGTTGCTACAGATGAAATCAGAACCGATGCGATAGATAGGCCCGCCACCACGGGATTGGTATGATTCATAACAAACAAAATAAATGCGTCACGTGGCAGGATATCTGGATAATGCAGGCGCATATACATGCCTATCATGGTACAAACGATGCCCACTGGCAGTATGAGAAAGGCCGTCAGCAGGGTGCCCCGGCACAGTGTTTTTTTGTTTTTAGCAGACATTACCGTCTGAAAATATATTTGTGTTGACATAACCCCCAGTATGGTCGATACAGGCAGTGACAAGTCCTTTATCAGACCCTTCGAAAAAACATTGAACCATGGATTGAATGTAAACGATGTCGCTGCTTCAGAAATAAAACCGTACTTAAAAATCAGGAATGCACCACAGACTAAGCTGGTTCCATAAAGCAAAACGGTCTTGATGCCACCAACGACAGTCCCACCCCAAAAGCCGCCGAAAATAACATAGGCCGCAACCAAACCACATACCAGTAAAGTTGCCAACTGTATTTTCAAAACGAGCAAGGTATTGAATATAGATACCGCCGCCAGGACCTGTCCATTGATATGAATCAACATGCCTAAACATAAAATTAAACTGGCAGCCTTGCGTGCATGGTTTCCAAAATTGTCTCCTACAATTTGCACCACCGTAATATACTGCCTTTTTTCAAGCAACTTTCCATAGAAAAAATAGAGTAAAACACTCGAAATACTCAGTCCTGCCGTAAACCAGATGGCTCCAATACCTCTTTGATAAGCCATTTGACTTGTCCCTACAGTGGAGGCCCCGCCAATAATTGCGCCCATCAGCATGCTGGTAAAACCAATTGTGTTCAACTTTCCGCCGCCAAGTAAAAAATCCTTTGAATTCTTGACCAGACGCTTGCTTAGAACACCTGCACACAGCGTAACGCCCAAGGTGATGATAAAAATAAGTAATGTCATAGCTATCCCTTCGCTTTCTCCAAGTCTTTCTCAGCACGAGCAAGCAATGCCATGCCCACTGAGCCCAGCAGGGCAATAATCGATATGAGCGGCCAAACAGCTTTAACGCCAGAGGCATCCATAAACATGCCCATAAAATAGGTTCCAACAAGTGCGCCAGATGCCCAGCTCAGGTTTGTCAGGGCATTGAACCGCGCCCGGTAATTCTGAGGCGTTCTATGTGACAGGTATACGCCAAAGCTAATGGACACCATTATTTCACCTAAAGTCCATATAATTGTAGAAACAATGAACATGCCCATGGATTGAATGAATGTAATCATACCAAAACCCACTGCATAAGCCACACCACCGATTACAATGGTGTGAATGGGCTTTAAATGTCTTGTAATATGTGTGATCACAACCGTTAGTCCAACACAGGTCATTGCATTAATGCTCATGAGAAAGCCAAAATTACGCGGTCCATTTTCACCAAATAAGTGCTGGAGGGTAATGGGCAGTGCAAACCCGTTTTGGGCATAAGTTAATGCATATAAAATATTCAGCGTCAAAAAGACAACCACCATTGGCCGCCTTTTAAGGGCGGTAAACAGTGAGCCTGTTTCCACATCTTCAAGAGATGAGCCCAAGTCGAGTGCATCCTTTTCTGGTGGTGGAATAAAACCCATGACAAGGGTCACCGCGATTGCTGTTGTAATGGCATCGCCTATGAAAAGGAGCTTCAAATAATTATTAAATAGAAATCCTGCCACTACAGGCCCTATTGCCACACCAATATTGACGCCTAAATAAGAAAGCGAAAAACCGCGTTGTCTTTCACTTACAGGTAAAATATCGGTCATAAGTGCATTAATCATAGGCCGGACGCCCCCATTAAAAAAGGCGGACAATATTAAGAATAATATGAGTATCTGGGCTTGAGCAGTAAATGCGCAAGTCAGTATCATCAAGCCTGCCAGTCCCTGAAAGAGAAAGTAGGCCTTTTTTCTACCCAGCTGATCGGACAGGCGTCCTCCTAGGAAGGCACCGGGTACAGATGCAATGGTCACAGTCATTACAACCGCCCCTGCTGAAGCATTATCGAACCCCAGATTTTTTGTTAGAAAAAGTGTCAAAAACGGTCTTACAAAATCGCCAAAACGATTGATAATTTGAGCCATAAATAAGATATACATGCTTCTCGGAAGGCCCATATATGTACGCAGCATTTGTTTCATACAGCCTCGTTTCTATTCCAATGTTTTACATCCCCGCCCTTAGTATACCTATTTTTTGACACTTGGTGGTGTATTTTTTTATTTAAAATTTAGGTAAAAAATGGACCTTTATTTTTCCATTTCTAAGGATGAGCACACACCCATGAAATCTTGTGATGTCTGTCCAGAATTTGGGTATAAATGACTTAGATAATATCAGCCCTTTAAAAAAGCTTTGCTTAATCTCAAACCACCTTCTTCAAGCGTGCAATATGAGTTCTTTATTCAGGGCGTGTGTCGTGAAAGGAGAATGATGATGAAAAAAATACTCGTTCCCGTTGACAATGTGGAGAGTACAAAAGCACTTGAACTTGCCAAAGAATATGCTTTGAAATTCAATTCCGAGCTCGTTATTATCCATGTTAAGCGCTTATTTGAAAATGAAGCGCACCTTACATGGGATTTTGATGAAGTTCAAAGTCAGAAAGTCAGAGATGCCCTTCAAGCTTATGCAAGAGAAGTTGTTGATAAAACAGCTGAATACTTTGAAGGAACAGGTATTCCTGTTACAACTGAAATCGTGAAGGGACACATTGCATCAGAAATTTGTGACTATGCTGACACACACAACTGTGATATGATTCTCATTAATTCACATGGTCATGGTGCAATAGAAAGATTCCTTATCGGTGGCACAACCAGCAAGGTTGTACATCATTCAAAAGTTCCTGTACTCGTAGTAAGATAATGAAAAGGGTGCTGTAAAAGTCATAAAACTTTTACAGCACCCTTTCTTAATTTCCCTTTAGCCTCTAATTTCAATCACAAAACGAACACCGAATGGTCTTCTATGCTCGAATGTAATCCGCCCCCCAAGGGTCACATTCACAGCATTGTACACAATGTTGAGTCCGATTCCCAGGGCGCTCATGTTCTCTGTTGAACTGAAAAATGGCTGGAAGAGATACTCTGACCGTTCAATGGGAATGCCCACGCCATCATCTTCAAAAATCAGTACTGTTTTCGTGTCCTTCTGAAAAGCTTTTACCCAGATGTTCCCTGTATCTCTGTCTTTAAAGCCATGGGCTATGGCATTACTGGTCAGTTGCTCAAATATGAGTTCAAGTATATTGGTTGAAGTTACAAGCTCTAGGTTATCCTCGCACTCGATGTGAATTTGAATATATTCAGGACATTTTGACCGCCACTGATGATAATAGTAAGTTTTTAGAAAATCACACAGATTCACATGCTGGGTCAAACCTTCATGGAGTTGAACATTGAGCTTATTGAATGAATCTACAATACTTGCAGCTTCTTTTAAAGCATGATTTAAAATGGATGAGGACTCCATAAGAGCAGTAATATGTGGCGCAGTCGCTTGGGCTAAAGCAGCGTCTGTTTCCCCTGCAAGCCTGAGTTCATCGATATTTTGTTCAATAAAAGACACCGCCATCATGGCATTGCCTACTGGTGTATTCAAATGATGTGATATCCGGGTGACCATACGTCCCATATTGGAAAAACGCTCTTCTTCCAATATCTTTTCCTGTGCATCTTTTAAAGCACTTATAGATGCACGAAGCTCTGCCGATATATTGGCATTGAGTTCGACTTGCTCTATAAGCATTTTCTTTTCCTGATCCAGTTTTTCCAAAAAGTGATTAAACTGACTGCTCATTTCCCCGAGCTCATCTGAAGTTTGTACAGGTGCACGAACGGCCAAATCCCCTTCCTCTGCAATATCCATTGTCTGACTAAGCGCCAAAATCGGACGTGTTAACGTGTCGCTTAAACGCATGACCATAATGCTCATTAGTACAATTGCACCTATCAGTGTCCACAGGAGGACACCTGTCAACTGGTGTAAGTACCCTAAAAACTCTGACTCATAAGCCGTGGCTACCACAATCATGTCAAAGCCTTCAATTTCTGAGAATACGGCAATCTTTTTACGATAAATCTCTTCCTCAGGATTTTTCCAAAGATACTCGAGACGGCCCTTTTTCATCCGGATAGATTCTCGCGTTACTTCACCCATACTGTCATCGCGGTTGTACATGTTCACCCCTTTATATTCAGGATGCACCACTAGGGTTCCATCAAAATCAACAACAATCGGATAGCCTGTTTCACCGAACTTAATAGACAATATTTCATCTTCAAAATCTTCAATGCTCACAAGTGATTTAAACTCTTCCCGGTAGCCCGTAACCATAATGTACCAGTCCCAGGGTTCATAATATATACTGTACATGGATTTCTTTTTGACTTCCCCAGTTTCAGGTTCTTCCCAGTCATACTCAAAATATACATCATCATTTCCCTGTAGGTTTTCAAAAATATCAAAGTCCTTCAAAGCAATGCCTTGAATTTCAGCTATTGGATGATGCAAAATATTGCCATTTTTCTTGCCCACAACTACATAACCTGTTTGTCCGATTCTAATGTCCTTAAGTATACGCCAGGTTTCTTCTTGTGCCTCTTCTCGTGTAATCTGTCCACTCAGAACTTGTTCCTGGTAGGCGTCTACCACATCTATAGCAAAATTGCCAGTGGCTCTGAAGTAATTCTTAATTGAAGCGTCAACACTGGTTGCTATGCCTTTTTTAATAAGTTCAATCTGCAGGTTGAGTGAATCATCTACAGACTTTTCTATTGAGCTCTTTAAAGACATATAAATAAATGCCAGCGAGATGGACATAATGACCACGAAAACAATAACATAGGCACTGATGAGTTTTGTTCTAATATGCTTAAATTTTAGCTGCTTCATATCGAATCCTCCGATACTCTTACTTTATATTTGCGCTTATACCCAGTTGATTCCCATAAACCGCATGCACCTTACAGTATATTTCCCGCTTTCTTGGAGGTTTATAAATACAGCTTTTAGTGTATTATTAGGAATATAGCACCTACACTTTTGAAGGGAGCATGTCATGATGAAGACGCGTAGAAAGATTATTGCCAGCGTGGTTCTGTTCACCTTTATTGCAACAGTCCTAATTGGCAGTTCTTCGCTTTACTATATGAAACGCGAATTTAAGCAAAACACCCTGGATTTACTCGTTGAAAGTGCTCAGGTTTATGGAAAAGATACGGATAAAATTATTACAGGTATCGAGTCCATGGTAGGTACCCTTACCAAGTCCATTATCGGGGTTATTGACCCTGCCCGTATTCATGAGCGTTCTTATTACTACAGCCTAACAAAAGAAATAGACCAAATTGCCCTTCAATTCCATGAAAACACCTTCAATGTCATGTCCATTTATGTGCGCTTTGATCCCGAACTTTCTTACAATACCGCTGGCTTCTTTCATTCAGATACAAATGGAGATGGACACATGGAACGTCTTGTTCCAACTGACCTATCCCTTTATGAGTCTTCTGACAGTGAACATGTGGGCTGGTTTTATGAGCCTATATCCAGCGGGCATCCCCTTTGGCTTAACCCATACTACAATGCCAATATCGGTATAGATATGATTTCATATGTCGAGCCCTTAATCGTTGAAGGCAATACAATCGGTGTTGTAGGCGTCGATATCAATTTTGAGTCTTTTAAAGAAATCGTAGCCCAAAGTCCTGAAATAGGTAAAGCAGTTCTTCTGAACCAAGATTTCGCATTCCTAATACACGATCAGTTTACTCTAGAGGACCATATTCGAGATATTGATGGTGGCAAGCTGGCCTATATTGAGTCTACAATGCAAGAGAATCCTACAGGCATAGTCCATTATAAATTATTCAATGAAGACAAGATTCTAGGCTATACTCAACTAGAAAACAATTGGATTATGGTGGTTATGCTTACTGAAAAGGAAGCCTTTTCAAGTGTAAACCGAGCATTTAATGCAATTGTGCTCATTATTGGCCTCATGATTGCTGTTCTCTTGGGCCTTTCATACAACCTTGGCGGTTTTATTGACCACCTTGTAACAAAAAATACTCAGCTGGAATCGATGGTCGCCCAGCGAACACATGAACTCAATCAAAGCAATGAAGAGCTGAGAGCTACTATGCTTGAACTTGAAAATAATCAGGAAGAGCTCATTGCACTGAACAGCGAGCTTACAGACTCCTATAACCAGCTTCAATCTACTCAGAATCAGCTGATTATTGCAGAAAAGCTCGCTTCCCTTGGCGAACTGGTAGCAGGTGTTGCCCATGAAATCAATACGCCGCTTGGTATAGGCTTGACACTCAGTTCATTTCTTAATAACACCATCAATCAGATTGATACGCGCTATGCCACGGGTAAACTTACAAAGGCCGAGCTAAAAGACTGTATTCACTCCAGCAAGGAAGCCTCGGATCTAGCAGTGAAGAATCTGATGCGGGCTGCTGAAATTGTAAATACATTCAAGCAAGTCGCTGTTGATCAGTCGACGCTGGAAATGCGCAAAATAAACCTTGGTATCTATATTGAAAAAATCATTCACAATTTGACACCAAGGCTCATTAAAGAGAAGCACCATTATGAAATTCATGCACAAAAGGATTTAGAGGTCTATACATTTCCTGGTCCCATTGCACAGATTGTGACCAACTTGTTCATCAATACACTTATACACGCTTTTAAAGATGATCAAAGCGGTCGCATTGACATCACAATTGAAAAAAGCCAAGCCTACATCCACCTCACTTATGAGGATAACGGCTGTGGGATTCCAGAAGACATGCTGAACAAAATATTTGATCCTTTCTTCTCCACCAATCGCTCCAAGGGTTCTTCAGGTCTAGGGCTCCACATTACACATAATCTCGTAACACAGACGCTCGAAGGTACCATTGATGTAAGGAGTACCGTGGGCATTGGAACACGTTTTGATATCCGCTTTCCTTATTCAGATCAGACTTAAAATGATGGTTCATATGACCAAGCAACTTCACATTTACCTAAATTGCTTTTCAAGGGCGGCTTTTAAATAAGTCCCCTTGCGCGCTGCTGAAACATTGAGCCAAGGTACCGTAATAAAGAGTAGTGAAAAAATTTGGAAAATTGGATTTCCAGACAAAAACATCAAGACCCCGACTATACTGTTCATTGCAATAAGTGCATAGATGCGGCGCATCATGCTTTTCCGCGCTTGAACTTCACCCGTTAAATAAACCCCTTCTTCCGTTTCTTCAATTTTTCCAACAAATTCTGAAGCGGATGCGCCACGCGCCTTAACCGTCAATACAAAAGTACCCGAATCATCGACGGTTCCACTGAGGGCCCCCACCTTAAATGGAATTTCCTTTCCATTCTCAATCATTTTCTTTAGTATGATTTGGGCCTGTTTTTTGTTGTCTGCTTTTAATTCTATCTGATATCGATTCATTCAATTCACCCCCTCATTTAAAATGGGTTATTTTACTACTATATACCACGTTTTACTTGTTTATCACTTATAGGCTTATTAATGATATACTTTTAATAACTGATAATGAACTCGGACTATTCACGAAATTCAAACATAAGGCAATGCTCTGATCCGAGAGAGATAAAAGCATTACATTGAATAAAAGACGTTAACCCGAGCACCTCATAAAATCGGGTATAGGGGGGCATAATGAGAACACTTAATGTAGCAATAATAGGCTATGGCCTTTCAGGTAGAATATTTCACGGGGCTATTCTGAATGGACTTAAGGGGTATACCGTCAGTAAAGTCGTAACACGTTCGCCTGAAAAGGCATCGCTTGCAATAGATGACTTGCCAGATGTGGCAATTGAAAGCACACCGGACAGCGTCTTTGGTGATCCAGCAATAGACCTCGTAGTCATCTGTTCTCCAAACACCAGCCATTTTGAACTTGCAAGCAAGGCACTGCGCAGCGGCAAACATGTCGTTGTTGAAAAACCCTTTGTCGTGACTTCTGCAGAAGGTCAAAAGCTGATTGAAATGGCCAATAAGTCTAACTGCCTTCTATCCGTTTATCATAATCGCCGATACGATGGTGATTTTAGAACCGTTCAAAGGCTCATAAAAGAGAAAAAGCTGGGACGTCTCGTCGAACTTGAATCCCATTTTGACCGATTCAGAAACACTTTTAAAAAAAATGCTTGGCGAGAAGAAGATCTACCGGGCTCTGGTGTTCTTTTTGATTTAGGCTCCCACCTCATCGACCAGTCCATTGCCCTTTTTGGTATGCCTGAGTTCATTTACGCAGACATACGCCATCAGCGCGAGGGGGCTGCAGATGATAATTTTGAACTTATTCTGGATTACCCGGGACTAAAGGTCACATTAAAATCCGGATCACTTGTCGCCGCACCCCTGCCAAGATTTACACTGCTTGGTACACAGGGGGCTTATATAAAATACGGTCTGGATGTTCAAGAAGACGCCCTACGCAAAGGCCACCGTCCCGTTCAAGATATTTACTGGGGCGTCGAACCCGAATCACAATGGGGGACGCTGTACATGGAAAACGGTGATGAACGTTTAACAACAGATGCCGGTGATTACCGTGATTACTACATGGACCTTCACGTAGCCATCATATCTGGCCAGGCACCCCCCGTAACGGCAGAGGACGGTCTCAATACCATCCGCATTATTGAGTACGCACTTGAAAGCGCACGCCTTGGGAAACGCCTGAAAGTCGAATGAATTTTGTGTAATCAAACCTGCACACCGCACATGCGATGCGCAGGTTTTCCTATGTGAATAATAGTCCTCAAACACTTGTTTTATCTATGCTCAGCGCTAGACTTGTATGTCGATTTAAGATATTATGAAACTGAATCCGATTTAAATTTATGGCTTCGGACCCAATAAACTCGTTGAGGTATAAACCATGCAAAAGAACAACCTGATTTCGCGCTTCAAATATGAATGCGTTATTTTTATTGCATTTATGATTTCAATGCTCTACCGCCTACCTGCGGTCGATGAACTCAACCCTTTCTGTACATCGCCATTTGTGATGAACTATAGCCTGGGAGTTCATTCAAGACTCTTTATTGGAAGTGTCTTTGAAGTGCTTTTCTCCCCGATCAGCTTAAACCGTCTATACTATTTCATCATATTTTCAAATATAATTATGGCCCTTCTAGGCGCCTTATTTCTAGGACATGTTATTCGCAAGACTAAAAATCGGGCGCGTCTTGGTATAATCGCAGTGGTTGCCCTGCTCATTTGTTCACCTGCTGCACCGGGTTTTCTATTTTACTGGGGTAACTTTGGACGAATGGATGTTTACCTGCTTGGAGTTATGTGGCTTTCCCTACTCCTTATACCGAATAGGCATTTGCGCTGGCTGGTTCTCGTCTTGATGCCAGTTGCCATGGCTACACATCAAGTATTTCTCTTTACATATTGCCCGGTTGTTGTCGGTGCCTTTTTTTACGAAGCATACCGGCGCAAGACGCTGGGAACATGGACTGTATTTACACTCATGTGCCTGATGATTTGCGGATCATTTCTTTTTTTCCAGTTCCACCATGCTCCGCTACCCTTTGAAAGTGCCAATGACATGACCTACGCCCTTCAAGCACGTTCTGATATTCCAGTCGATTTGCGTATGGTTGAATCGGAATACTTTAAAAACATCGGTAATCACATCGATATATTCGTCAAGGTCGGCTTAACCGATAGAGTCATACGCGGTGCCCTTGTTGTCGTACTGATGTTGCCACTGGTCGTACTTTATGTTGCATTTTGGATTAAATGCATACGACGCGCAGACCAGCCTTTACTCTGGTTGCTCCTTTCGATATTGCCGGCGGCATCACTTCCGGCCTTCCTGCTGACCATAGATTGGGGCCGCTGGTTTGCAGCCTTGACCCTGTCCTCCTTGTCACTCATGTTCTATCTGACGGCGCGCCGCGAACCAGTCGCAACTGATTTTTTCTCGCAGCTAACCACCAAAGTCAGGAAACACCCGCTTGTATTTATAATCCTGCTCATTTATTTTACTAGCCTTGGTAAATTTGAGGCAGCCAACATACTGACACGGGCAATCCAAATTCACCAGTACATGGGACAGTTTCTTTAGGATGCCATATAGTAAGGACATAGGCGTCCTCCTAATCTGTAAGACATAAATTGAGAATGTAATAAAGAATGTGCGAAAGTAATGTACACAAAAATTAACTCAAGAACTGCTGCAGGAAGTAAATTAGGCACTTGCCTCAAATGAAGGATGAGAAAAAAATGATATCGATTAACATACTCTTTCCAGTGCTCAACGAAGAAGACCGACTTGAAAAAGGCATTGAAAAGACCTTAAACTATATAAAAAATCTTGATGAAGCTCAATTTACACTGACCATTGTAGATAATGGTTCAACGGACGCAACTGAAAAGATTGCCCGTGCCTTGGCTTCAAAACACGATGCCGTTCAGTATTTGCGCATAAAAACTAGGGGCGTTGGCGCCGCTTTTCGTGCAGGCGTTGCTGCAAACACCTGTGATATTGTAGGCTATATGGATGTGGATTTATCTACAGATATTCGCCACTTAGAGACGGTAGTCACCCAATTTAGACAAACCCCGGATCTTTTTATGGTCAACGGTTCAAGACTCAGTAAAAACTCAATTATGAATGGGCGCAAATGGTACCGCAATCTCTCTTCATATGGCCTTAAATGGCTACTGAAGATTACCCTGCGCATGCAGGCTTCCGATGCCATCTGCGGCTTTAAGTTTTATAGGGCAGTTGACCTGCCTGCCGTCATGGCGCAATCCTCATCAGAGAACGGGTGGTTTTACATTATTGAATTGCTCATCCGTACAGAACGTCAAAACTTAAGAATTGACGAAATACCTGTGCGATGGGAAGACGACCACCGCACAACTGTTCAGTTTTTCAAATTAGTACGCAATTATGTTACCCAAATCAGCAGGCTCTACTTTCTGTTGAACCGTGAAAAGAAAGACTAGGAGGCCCCCATGAAATTCTTTGATAAAATCATAATTGGCGGCGGTCTATTCGGTCTATATGCAGCTGAATTCTGCGGTATGCGCGGGGAGTCTGTTCTCGTACTCGAATACGAAGACAAGCCTTTTGAAAGAGCAACCTACTGCAACCAGGCACGCGTTCACCTTGGCTACCACTATCCGCGTTCCCATGCAACCGCTCAAAAATCTGCCAATTACTTTCACCGTTTTAACACCGCCTATGAAGACGCTGTCAAAATGGATTTTGACAAAATATATGCAACATCGAAAATGTTCTCATGGACAACCGCTGACCAGTTTGAAAAGTTCTGTGCAGCAGTCAACATCCCATGTGAACCCCTTTCACCTACTCGCTTTTTTAAACAGCAAATGTGCGATGGGGTTTTTGAAACACAGGAGTATACGTATGATGCCATGATTCTTAAAGACATGTTGCTCGGTAGCCTCGATGCCCTTGCCAACGTACAAATTGAGTACAACGCGCGCATTGGTAGCATTGAACATACATCTGATCACTACGAAATCATGATGCAATCAGATGATACACGCTATCAGACACCCTTTTTATTAAATGCAACCTACGCATCAGTCAATCAGATTATTGATAAACTGGGCTTTGCACCTTTTAACATCAAATACGAGCTTTGTGAGATTATCCTGTGTGAAGTAAATGATGCCCTGTCAAACAAGGGCATTACCGTAATGGATGGCCCTTTTTTCTCCATTATGCCCTTTGGCAAAACTGGACTCCACTCTTTAACATCGGTGACCTTTACCCCCCATGTCACATCTTACGATGTGCTGCCAACTTTCGAGTGCCAGAAGAGAAGTGGCGGATACTGTAGCCCAAAGCAGCTTGGAAACTGTAACACATGCCCGGCTAAGCCGACCTCTGCATGGCGCTACATGTCAAACTTAGCACGTAAATATTTAAATGACCGCTACACGTTCAAATATGTATCATCACTCTATGCCATCAAACCCATTTTAATGGCTTCAGAAATTGATGATTCAAGACCAACTGTCATAAAGGTTTTCTCTGAAAATCCGACATTTGTGAGTGTTCTATCTGGTAAAATCAACGCAGTTTATGACATTGAGGAGGTGCTGTCACATGGATAAGGAAAACCAGTTCGTCTCTGCTGTCGTCTATGTGCATAATGGTGCAGACACACTGCCAAGCTTTTTAGAAAAGGTCGATCAGGCCATGGCGCACCACTTTACAAAATACGAGATCATCTGTGTCAACGACGCTTCCTCAGAGGATGTCGAACACGCTGTAAAATCCCTTTCCTGTCAGGATGAAAGTGCCTCGGTAACCATGATTAACATGAGCTATTATCAAGGGCTAGAGCTTGCCATGACCGCAGGTGTGGATATGGCTATCGGCGATTTTGTTTTTGAGTTTGATGACCCTTTTGCAGACTTTGATATAGAGGCACCATTCGAAGCCTATCAGGCAGCCCTTGAAGGCTACGATATTGTCAATGTGGCCTCCGGTGTAAAGATGGCCCTGACTTCGCGCCTCTTTTACAGTGTCTTCAACCGGTTTGCAAATCTACAATACGCCCTGGGCACTGAAACATTTAGAATCCTTTCCAGACGTGCCATCAACCGCGTACGCGGTATGAGTGAAACTACACCCTACCGCAAGGCGCTCTATGCCAATTGCGGACTGAATATGCGCACCATCAAAGCGCCTATAACAAGCACACGGGAAAATCAGACAAAGGGCCTAAGCGGACGATCCCAGCTTGCCATCGATGCCATTATCCTCTTTACGGATATAGGCTACCGCTTTGCCATTACCATGACCTTTTTGATGATGCTTACAACAGCTATTGTTGCCCTTTATGCCGTAGTCGTTTACATCTTTCAAAACCCTGTCGAAGGCTGGACACCGACTATTCTTTTCCTTTCCTTCGCATTCTTTGGGGTTTTCGGCATACTGGCAGTCGTCATTAAATACCTTTCGATTATTGTTGACTTAATCTATAAAAAACAGAAGTACGTGTACGAATCTATACAGAAATTTTCAAAGCAATAGGCTTAACATCAGGTTCTAAGGCAGGAGAATAACATTATGAAAATTCTTGTTGGGTCGACAGGCTTTGTCGGCGGAAATTTACAAAAACAAACAACCTTTGATGCAGTTTATCATTCGACTGATGTGCACAAGGCCTATGGTACCGCCCCTGACCTGCTTGTCTATTGCGGTGTCAGAGCAGAAAAATACATAGCCAACCAAAAGCCTGAATATGATTTAAGACACATCGAAGAGACCATGAAAAACATTCATAGCATTGGACCAAAGCGCATCATTCTTATTTCAACCATCGATGTTTATCCTTCACCGTCTGGCGTTGACGAATCCTCTGAAATTCCAAGTTCAGTTGATGAAGCATACGGACGCAACCGAAGGCTGCTTGAGTCGTGGGTAAGCGAAAATTATAAAGACCACCACGTCGTACGTCTGCCAGCCCTTTTCGGAGACGGTCTAAAAAAGAACTTCATTTATGATTTACTCAATCCAGTGCCTTCAAAACTCTCAAAAGGGTTATATGACCGTTTTTCTGAGATGTCTGAAGCCATTGCAGCAGGGTATACACAAGATCAGACAGGCTTTTTTATTCGGACAGGAGACACTTCCCACTTAAAGCCAGCCTTTGAGAAAGTGGGCTTTTCAGCCATTCATTTCACGGACTGCCGGTCTGTCTTCCAGTTTTACAACTTGCAAAACTTATGGAAACACCTTGAAATCATTATGGAAAATGAACTTAAATTGGTCAACATAACAGCAGAACCTCTCAGTGCGGCTGAAGTGTATCATGCCATTTATGGGAAACCGTATAAACACCAAACAGGCAAGACCCCATACTATGATGTCCGCTCAAAATATGCCCACCTATTTGGCGGTGCAAATGGCTACATGCACACTGGCAACAATATTATTGAGTCCATAGCCCAGTTTTTACGGAGGTCCCAATGAAGTATGCCATTTCCAACATTGCTTGGCCAAAGACAGAGGATCAGGCCCTTTTAACTCGGCTTAAAGCACTCGGTTTTACGGGCCTTGAAATAGCACCCACACGCCTCATAGAAACCAGTCCTTACGACCAGCTTGAAGAAGCCTCCAGACTGGCGTCTCAAATTCAAAGAGACTACCAGCTG
This sequence comes from uncultured Acidaminobacter sp., assembly GCA_963676345.2. Classification (GTDB taxonomy): domain Bacteria; phylum Bacillota; class Clostridia; order Peptostreptococcales; family Acidaminobacteraceae. The sequence continues at coordinate 157,825 of CAXXTS010000003.1, read as the reverse complement.
GAAATCGCATCTATGCAGTCCATTTGGTATGGCAAGACAGAAGCCCTTTTCGAGAGTGCCCAGGAACGAAAAAAACTGAGTGATTATACAAAAAAGGCCGTTCTATTTGCAAAAGCTATGGGGTGTAAACATCTGGTTTTTGGCAGTCCAAGAAACCGTGTTAGAGGGAAGCATCCCACATCTGATGTATATGGGTTTTTCACCGACATTGCCCGTTTTGCAGCTTCACATAACTGCGTCATCGGACTAGAGCCCAACCCCAAAATTTATAATACGGATTTTATCAATACCCTAGGTGAAGCCCTTGATTTTGTTCAGCTGATTAATCACCCCGGTCTTAAAATCAACTTAGACTTCGGTGCCCTCATTGAAAACGGCATCGACTGGGCTCTGGTTAAGAAGGCCCTTCCCCATGTTTCACACGTACACATAAGCGAGCCTTTTCTTGCGCCCATTGAAGCCCGCGATGAACACCGGGTACTGATTGAGCACTTGAACGCCATAGACTACGGTGGTTATGTCTCTATTGAGATGAAGTGGCATGAAGATATTGAAGTGGTTCATCAGGTAGTGGGCTACTTAAACAGACTGATGAAACAGTGACTCATTACACGAAAAAAGCTATTGCGGATGGACTTTAAAGTCCACCTGCAATAGCTTTTTCTTAATTTAGAGATCTGGTATGTCCCACTTGTGTCGGTGGTCATCCTTAATGTCGACATCGATGTAAATTTTGACACTGTCCGTCTTCATGTAATAAATAGAAAAGTGAACAGGTCTGCCCTTGTCATCGTAGGTCACCTTTTTAATGCGTATCACTTGATCCAGCTTCGATACACCAAGTTTCTCAGCAACATGCTCATCTGGATAAATCACTTCCATGACCTTTCGACCACGCTCAAATTTTATACCATAATGATTATGAATGATTTCATAAGTAGACACGTTGTCCTTAATCAGATTATCGATACCCTCATATAAATCAGTAGGAAAATATGCATAATCCACACTAAACAGGGTGTCATTGTGGCGTATTTCACGTACGAGTTCAAGTAATTCAAAGGGTTTAATCCTGTCGAATATTTCAATCATCGCATCAGATGACTTTGTTATTTTTTTACTTAGAACAACCTTTGTTACACCGTCATCATCACAGAGTAGTCCTTCAGTAAATCCTTCAAGATTCATAATCCGAAGGGGCTCTTTCTTACGGGAAACAAAAGTACCCTTCCCGTGAAAAATCTGTAGGTCACCAGAATCCTCTAATTCTTTTAGTGCACGTCTCACTGTAATGCGGCTGGCACTGAACTTTTCACACAGTTCTTTTTCCGTCGGGATTTTATCACCTTCATTTAACTCGCCCGACTGAATCATTTGAAGGATGCTCATTCTTATTTGATCGTACAAGTACTTCGAGCGCTCCATGTATAACACCTCACATATAACAATATGTCTTATTATAACATATATTACCTTAAGGTGTGTTTGATTTGGGATAACCAAAGCCGCCGTGATAACTACAAGTCGCTGCTGCACTCTCTCTCGCCTTGTCGAGCACCACTTCAGTCTCCATGTTTTCGCAGATATAACGCAGAAAGGCTCCAATAAAGCTGTCGCCAGCGCCCATTGTATCCACCACCTCAATTTTGAGTGGTTCTGACTCATAGCGTTCATCATCAATAATACAGATTGCTGGTTTAGAGCCTCGAGTGATTACAAACGCCCGCAGTGCAAATTTTGAGACAGTCTTTATAAGGACATCAATCTCGCTATCAGAAAGCGCTGACCCCGAAAAGAAGCCATACTCTATGTAGGGACAGACCTGTTCTAAATATGCTGCATCCAACCGATCAGAAAAATCAAATGACACAGGCACAATGGCGGACAATTTTTCCAGTTCCTCCTCCATTGACGCATAGCAACTTACATGTGCAACGTCAAACTGCTTTATGTAAGTCAGGTCTGCTTCGCATAGCCTCAGCTTAACAACATGCTGAACCGTGTCTTTGGGGCCGCCGACAAAAACCCGGTCTCCATCTGCTGTAATATTTACCTGCGGATGTCCGCTCGCTCCATGAACGGTTCTAGACAAGCCATATTCAACGCCTTCTTGTTTCAGGGCCCACTTTATGTGGTCTGCCTCTGGATCCGTTCCAAAAATCCCAAGATATGCAACATGCTCTGCACCATTTCGCTTGGCACTAACTACAACATTAACACAGTTTCCCCCGGGATAATACCGGTCTTGGTCAAGATAGACATCTACAACATTATCTCCTACTCCTATCAACTTCATAATATCGCTCCTTACCCTTTCACTGATCCCTCTGTCAATCCACGTACCAAATGCTTCTGTATGAGAATCAGCAGAATAACCATCGGAATCGTAGAGATAACCATACCTGATAATAGGACACCCCAGTCTGTCATCAAAGCATCCCTGAAGTTCATGAGCCCTGAAGGAATGGTCTTAAGTGCATCCGAATCAATAAAAATGGTTGCAAAAAGAAACTCATTCCATGCAAAGAATGATGTCAACACGACAACCGTTAACAAAATAGGCTTTGACATAGGTAAGTATATCCTTCTATAAATTCCGAATTCAGAACAGCCATCAATAATAGCCGATTCTTGTATTTCTTTTGGAATGCTTAAGAAATGTGAGCGCAAGAGTAAAATACTCAGGGGCAGCCTAAAGGCAATGTAGGGCAGAATCATTGCCCACCTCGTGTTGATAAGCTCTAGTTCTGTAAGAATGCGAAATAGAGGAATGAGTGCAACCTGTGGATTAATCATCATTCCAACAAGTATAATCAAGAGCGCTACATCTATGAGACGCGACTTGTATCTGGAAAGAGCAAAAGCTGCCATAGACCCAATCACAAGTACCGCAATGACCGTTGTAACCGTTACAATAACACTATTCACAAAGTAGCTTGATATGCCTATGGACCACGCGATTTTATAGTTTCCAATAAGCCACTGACTTGGAAGTCCCCAAACATCACTGTATATTTCATCATAGCTCTTCATGGAGGAGATAACCATCCACAAGAGCGGATAGAGAATGACCGCCGCTCCAGCTAAAAGCAAAACGAAAGTTAATCCATTTAAAGGTGTCCATTTGCGCGTACGTTTTATCTTCAACATGGGGTCACACCTCCTTTCCAGTATGAGAAATCCTAATTTGTATTAAAGCAAGCACAGCGGTCAGAACAAAGATTAAAATTGCTATAACAGATGCGTACCCCATTCTGTCTTTAAAGAATCCACTCTGATACATATGAAGCGCCATGGTCATTGAACTGCTTCCCGGTCCGCCATTGGTCAGAATATATGGCTCATTGAAAACAAGCATTGAACCATTGATGGTAATCAAAGTGTTTACAAACAGCGTTTCCTTTACCTGCGGCACTGTTATACAAAAGAACTGGCGTATTTTGCCCGCCCCATCTATTTCCGCCGCTTCGTACAAATCTTTTGAAATACGCTGAATTGCCACGACAAAGAGCAGCATTATATAGCCTGTACTCTGCCACTGAGACATGGCGATGACTGCATAAATGGCTGTCTTGGAATTCCCCAGCCATGCCTTTGCAAGACCCTCCAGTCCAATGAGCTCTAAGAAGCTGTTCAGAAGACCCATTTGAGGATTATAGATAAATCCAAATAAGAGGGCAATTACGGATATGGAAATCATGACAGGCATGAAAAAGGTGACTCTGAAAAAAGGGGCAAATTTCTGGAAGACCTTGTCTTCAAGAACGGCCGCAATGACCAGTCCCAGTCCAACCTGAACCAGTACAGAAACCACCGCATATTTCATATTGTTTAAAAGTGCTGTGACAATGACTTTGTCACCGAATACCATTTGAAAGTTCTTAAGCCCTACAAATTCTTTTCCAGAGGAAAATACAGAATACTCAAAAAAGCTGTTATAGAAGTTTTGAGCAAGAGGTATAAGGACGAATATGAGCAGGAATAAAAAACTGGGAAGCAGAAAAAGCAATGATGACATTTTTGTTTTAAGTTGTTTCATATAATCCTCCTTCACAAGGGGGAATCCACCCCGCTTCCAAATCGAAACGGGATGGCACCACTTATTCTCCTCTTAATCTGGCCGCTTCAGCCTGTACTTTTTCCATAATTTCTTCTGGTGTCATCTCCTCAATTGCTAGAGATTGACCGCCTCTCATAAAGATATCTCCAATATTGATATTTACAGCATTATCAAACCATGGTGCTGTAGCAGATGCCTCATTAACCAGGTTATAAGCCTCCATAATAATCTCTGAAGTATTGTCTGCGGTTACCCCGCCTTTTATAGCTGTAATTTGTCCATCTTTTTGAGTGAATTCATATGCCGTTTCTTGAGATGTTAAGAATTTTAGGAACTCAACAGCTTCATCAGGTGCGTTCTCGCTTAGCATCCAACCTTCTGGTGCCCCTGTGAGTGCCTTCTGGTCCCCTTTACCCCCTTCTACTTCTGGGAAATTGAAGAAGCCAAATGGCATGTCTGTCCTATCTTCAACCATTTTAATTTCAGCAAACTGCATGTAGACAATTGGCAGTTCACCGCGGGCAAACATGTTACGAGCAGTTTCATGATCAATAGCCGTAGACACATCACCCATGTACTTCGTGAGCTCTTGGAACATTTCTAAACCCTTCACATAAGCCGGGTCTGTAAATTCACCTGTTGCATCATTATAATCTACCGCTGTGACAGCTGGATCAAGCAGACGCTGGAAAATCGTTCCTTCATAGTGTGAAATAGCCCATGCATTTGTAAGGCCTTCAGCAATCGGTGTCTCATAGCCTGCAGCCTGGAGTTTATCAAGGGTATCAATCAAATCAGAATAGGTCTGTGGAACCTCCGCACCTGCCGACTCAAAGATTTCCTTGTTGTAGAAAAAGGCTTTACCGTCTATGGTAAAGGGAATTCCGTATGTAACATCATCAAATGTAAATCCTGAGTACTGAGATGCAATGATGTTGTCACGCCATTCTGGATCCGCATCTAGAATGCTGTTCAATGGCTTAATTCTTTCAGAAGAGACCAAATTCAAAGCAAATGAATCCGACCATGAGGTGAAAATATCAGGCAGGTTGTCATTGGATACCAACACCCTGATTTTCTCTTTGTAGGAATCATTGAGTACAGCATCCGTTTCAATGACAATATTCGGATGAGACGCCATGAATTCCTGTGCTTTCTCCTCATAAAAGGATTTTCGGGGCTCATTAGGCCACCTATGGAAAAACTTGATAACGACTTGATCCTCACCTGCTGCTGTGCCTGTTTCTGTACCTTGTTCTTCTGGGCTTGAACATCCAAATGTCCCTAAAATGACGCAGATTAAAAGCCCCAATACTTTCATTTTACTTCTCACCTGATCTCACTCCTTTTTAATTAGTAATAGTATACACGAAGTTTCCTAATAGTCCATCTTCCACATATATCTTCTTACAGACAATGGATGACCAGTATGTTCAGCAAGACCGTCAGCGTATTGACGAAGTACAGCCCCGATTATTGCTGGGCCAAAATACTCTTTCAAGTCTGCATCAACACCACTGTAATCCAGTTCTTTTACATCTATGACTTCAACTTTGTCGCTGAACTTCTTCATAAAGTCGAGTGCTCTTTCATCGAGGGGTCTGGATGGCCCTTCACCCAGGACCATCAGGAAAGGTACATCATAGTCTGTAATTTCAAATGGACCGTGGAAATACTCGCCTGAATGAATGGCATTGGAATGAATCCAAAGCATTTCCATCAGCAGGCAGCTTGTAAATGAGTAGGCTTGGTCATAATAAATTCCAGAAGCCATTGTGTAGATGATGTCTTCTCGTTTATTACGCTTGCCAAAATCATCTGCTGCTGCAAATGTGGCTTTCTTGTTGACTTCAAATAGTGAGTCGAGTTTTGGAAGCTGATTCAAGACACGGTCATATTTCTCTGAAGGGGACAGTGCGTTGATGATTCCAAAAATCAGCGACCAAAACATGCCGACTTCACAATCAATTGCTTCTGAGTCATCTTTGTAGTTGTAATGAACTGTATATTCAGCCTCTTTGCATAGAGGGGACTCAGCATCCATGGAAATGGCAATCGTAAGTGCGCCTTTTTCTTTTGCAAACTTTGTCGCTTCTACAGTCTCTGGCGTTGTACCAGAATGAGAACGCGTAATGACAACACTGCCTTTGCCCAGTGATTTTGGATCAAGGTGAATAAATTCATTTGAAGTATACACTTTTGACGGTAGCTCCAGCTCTCTGTCGATAAAGTAGTCTCCAGGTCCGAGTGACGCTTTTGATCCACCACACGCTACGAAAAAGAAGTTTTTAACGTCCATGTTTCCAATTGCCTGTAATACACTTTGAATTTGTTGCTGATGTTCACTTTTCATCGAGTTACCCTCCTGTAAGTTAAGAAAATGTATAATGCCGACCGAGTTGTAATATGATGTCATATAACATCTTGCTATTTATAATACGTAATATGATGTCATATGTCAACTTGTTTTTTTAATTTTCTTAATATTCCACTTATTTAGCTTAAATCTAAGAAGAGGGCAGGCAGAATACACTCTATGCCCTGCGGGCATACCATTAAAAAAGCCCAAAGCGGTATAAACTCCACTTTGGGCTCTTTCTATTCATTGTGTTTTTTGAGGGGATCAGGGCTGACTATTCATTTATTTCATTCACCTTAACCGAGAACAACTTGCCCAGAAATGAAAGTTTCATATCTCGGTCTTTTCCGAGTTTTCTTATACCAAGGGTATTTTTCACTTCTTCAAAGGTCTTCTCAGTATCGCAGTAGATGTCTTGGGCATGATCAATATCAACATGCTTGAAACGGATTATGTCACCGGCTTTTGCCTGCCCGATTTTCCACAGGTCAGACGTAATGACATGCGCTATTTTTGTGTATCCGCCTGTCGTCTGACAATCTGAAAGCATGATAATGGGATTGCCATGTCCGGGAATTTGAATGGCACCACGCACAATGCCGTCTGAAATAATATCAGCGGATGTTTCGTGGGAAACCTTGTCCCCTTCCAGACGGTAGCCCATACGGTCAAACTCACTGGTTACCTTATACTCGGAGCTGAAAAACGTTCCAATCCCCTCCCGGGTAAAGGCCTCTTCTTGAGGTCCCAGCGTCACCCTGAGCTCCATTTGAGCACAATACTGGGGAATAAGATCAGCCTGAATAAAACGACCTTGAAGGGCGTCTGGCGAATCGGCCGCCTGACCCACCTGAAGACAGTCCCCTTTTTTGAGAGGCCGTCCTTCATATCCACCAAATTTCCCGCGAACGTATGTCGACGTACTGCCTAAAGTGGCTGGGAGGGCAAAGCTCCCCGCAACTGCAAAATAGGTCCTGCATCCCGACTTAACGCCCCCCATTTTAAGGGTGTCTCCAGGGTTGACCTGTACAGTGCGCCACATGCCCACTGGCTGACCTGCATTCATTTCAGGGGCCATGTCTGCACCCGTTATGGCAATCACACAGGCCTGATTAAACTTTAAAGTTGCACCCAGCATAGTCATTTCAAGCACTGGGGCATCTTCTTTATTACCTACCAAGATGTTGGCTAAGCGGTGGGCATAATGATCCATACTGCCTGAAACAGGCACGCCATATTTTTCATATCCCATTCTCCCAAGGTCTTGAATAGAACTGTACATACCAGGGTTAAGCACTTCGATTGCTTTCATCACTTCACCTCCCCAGCGTACGGCAGGATTTCTACTTTATAGGTAGACTCTGCCACTGCTTTTTCAATGTCTTCATAAGTCTGCAAATCCACTGTTTTAAAACGGATATAGTTGCCCGCCTCCAGCAGAAATGGAGATTTACTGGTCATATCAAACAGTTTTAGAGGTGTCCGCCCAATAATCTGCCAGCCTCCCGGACTGTCTATAGGGTAAATGCCGGTCTGCGAACCGGCTATGCCTACTGATCCGGCAGATATTTTAGTACGGGGCTGCTTCAGGCGGGGTGTTGCAATCCGCTCATCCATGCCCCCTAAATACGGAAATCCCGGCGTAAATCCCAGCATATATATTCTGTAGTCTGCCGATGTATGAATATCTATGACTTCTGCCCCAGTCAGACCATTTACCGACATGACGTTTTCAAGATCAGGGCCATAGGCATCCCCATAATATACAGGAATGACATAGACCATGGCACTGGATGCAGTGCCGCCCTCCATACGATGGGCGCAGTCCTCTAAGTATGCGACCAAGTCTGCGTATCTAAGCGCTAGTGGATTATAGCGTATGAGCAGTGCACGATAGGTGGGAATGCACCCCGTAATGCCATTTAAGGCATCAGATTCTATTATTTTACGTAGACTGGATACGCGGTTGTTGACCTGCTCAGATATTTCATCGCCGAATACAAGAGAAACCGCACAGTCCCCAGCCAGCCTTATTTCAAATTCTTTAGACATAAGAAACTCCTAGTGTACAAGCATTTGCATTTTTGAAAGTGACATTGCGCCAGCATAGCCCGCTATGAGTACAATTAAAAGCCCTGCAATAAGCATCCATGTTGGATGCTTGTAATCACCTACAATATCCTTGCGCTTTGCCGCAAGTAGGATTACACCGATTGTAATTGGAAGGATCAGACCATTGAGTGATCCTGCCAAAATCAGCAATTTCGCAGGCTTTCCAAGTACGGCCATGATAGCTGTTGATGCCACGATAAACCCAATAATCCACTGTCTTTCAAGACGGTTAATAGATGGGTGCAGTGTTTTTAAGAAAGAAACGGATGTGTAGGCCGCACCAATAACTGAAGTAATACCTGCAGCAAGCAGAACTAAGCCAAAGAACTTATAACCAATCATGCCAGCGCCGTGCTGAAATGCCGAAGCAGCTGGATTTGAAGGGTCGAGCTGAAAGCCTTTGACTACAACGCCAAGGACCGCAAGGAAGAGGAGCACACGCATAACAGATGCAACGACAATGCCCATTACAGCGCCTTTATTAATTTGCTTTAAGTTTTCTTGACCTGTAATGCCCGCATCAATCAGTCTATGACCCCCTGCAAAGGTAATGTAACCGCCGACCGTTCCACCCAGTAGGGTTATGGTTGGAAAGACAAGGGAGCCCGGATTCTCAGGCGCAAATGTTCTGAGTATGGCCTCTCCCACTGGCGGCTTCGTTACAAAAGCCATGTAGCCCACAATGAGAATCATCATGAGACCAAGTCCCTTTGTAACCTTATCAATCATCGGACCTGCATCCTTATTTAGGAATATACCCAAACCCGCAACCCCACTGATTAGAACACAAACTTTGATATCAAGACCTGTGAGAACATTGAGTCCCAGAGCCGCACCACCCATGTTACCTATGTTGAATGCCAGTCCGCCAAGGGCAACCAGCACTGCCACAAAGTGGCCCAGTCCCGGTACAATTTTATTGGCAATGTCCTGCCCCCGCATGCCTGATACGCCAATTATACGCCATACATTTACTTGTGCGCCAATATCTAAAATAATCGATAAAAATATTACAAATGCGAAGCTTGCCATAAACTGCTGTGTAAATGTTGCGGTTTGCGTCAGAAAACCCGGTCCAATTGCTGATGTTGCCATAATAAATGCGGCTCCAAAGAGTGCACTCATATTCCCTTTCGGCTTCTTATCTTTACTAATATTTTCATGTACTTCCTGAACGATTCTTTCCTCTGCCAACTTATTTTCCCCCTTTATTCAATGAGTGGTTTAATATCAATGCCTTCACTCTGGAGTCTCTTTCGAATGGCATCCACAAACTCCAGCGCTTTTACGTTGTCGCCGTGTACACATATTGACTCCGCTTTAATGTTGATTGTCTCTCCGCTAACGGCTTTTGCTGTTCCTGATTTGATCATTTCTAAAACCTGACTGATCGCCGCCTGTGTATCATGTAATACCGCACCAGGCTGAGAACGCGGCACAAGTGTCCCGTCCTTCTGGTAGGCCCTGTCTGCAAAAACCTCACTGGCTGTTCTAAGGCCTATTTCTTCTGCACAGGTTAGCATCTTACTGCCTGAGAGTCCCATGAGAATCAAATTTTTGTCTACTTCATATACAGCTCTTGCAATGGCATGGGCCATTTTTTCGTCCTTGGCCGCCATATTGTACATGGCACCATGTGGTTTCACATGCTGAAGGACACCACCCTCCGAATCGACAAATGCCTTCAATGCACCGATTTGATACTTCACGTAATTTTTCAGTTCCGTTTCCGATACTTGCATGATACGTCGGCCAAAACCCATAAGGTCTGGGAAACCTGGATGGCACCCAATGCCCACACCTTTTTCAACAGCCATCTTGACCGTACTTGCCATGACGTTTGCGTCACCCGCATGCCAGCCACACGCAATATTGACCGAACTTACACGGCTGATCACTTCTGCGTCCATTCCAATTGTGTAGTTTCCAAAACTCTCACCTAGGTCGCTGTTCAAATCTATTCTCATAATTGCCCCTCCTCGGGTATCTTATAAACGCAAGTAACATGCCAAAAATAAATATCTGAAAAATCAAGGTTTTCAGATATTTTACCTAAATAAAATGAGCGAAAACGCACACTTTTGAGTGTTTTCGCTCATCATTTTCATGAATTACTGTCTATTCGCCGCTTGATTGCAAAACGGCTCATGTTTAACAAATCAGCAGCCTTTGACTGATTGCCACCGCATATTTCCATTGCACGTTCAATGCATTCGCGTTCAATTTCATCAATCATGGCTGGCAAATCAAGTGCTTGCCCCCGATCAAGCTGCCTTAGGTAGTCAAATGTATCTACTGCATTCACATCTTCTCCTTGCAGGGTCGGCAAATCCCCTACGTCTACATAAGGGCCGCCATGAATAATACACAGGCGCTCAATCAAGTTTCTGAGTTCACGAATATTACCCGGCCAATCATACTGCTGTATATAAGCCTTTGCCTCTTCAGTAAACCCCTTGAGCCTACTTCCGAACTTAAGGTTATACTCATTCATAAAATGGTTTGCCAGAAGAAGAATATCTTCTTTACGTTCACGCAGGGCCGGCAGTTTAACAGGAACCACATTCAACCTATAGTAAAAATCGGCCCGGTAGTGCCCCTGTTTGACCATGCTCAGCAGATCCCGATTGGTTGCTGCAATGACACGCACGCGCACATCTATTGCCTCAGTGCCACCAACGCGCTTGATTTTTTTGTCCTCCAGAAAACGAAGGAGTTTGGCCTGCTGTTCAAGAGGGATTTCTCCAACTTCATCTAAAAAAACAATGCCGCCGTCTGCCATTTCAAGTAGGCCCTTCTTAAGCTTGTCTGCTCCGGTAAATGCACTTTTTTCATGCCCGTAAAGTTCACTTTCAAAAAGTTCTTTAGGAATGGTGGCACAGTTGACTTTCACCATGGGAACGTCTTTTGTTTTACACGCACTGTACAAATAGTCTGCGATGAGTTCTTTGCCTGTACCCGTTTCACCGGTAATCAGTACGGTGACATCATCGAGCTGAGCTACCCGCCTGACGCTTTCAAGAATCTTAATCATTTTAGGGTCTTCTGTAATAATGGTCGCCTGTTCTTTGGCTTTGGCCTCTTGAAACAAGTGGACATTTCTGTACATAACATAGTGATTGAAGGCCCTTTCCACCTGCAACTCAATTTCATCCAGGTCAAAGGGTTTTGTAATATATTCAAAGGCGCCTGCCTTCATAGCCTGCACTGCCGATTCTATATCCCCATATGCGGTGATAATGATGGTCTGTATTTCTTCATCAATTGACTTGATGGTTTCAATAAAAGTGAGTCCATCACCGTCTTTCAGCCTCAAGTCAAGCAAGATAACCTGGGGTCTGAACTCGCTAATGGCCTTTGATGCAACTGAAAGTGCCGCCACAGTACGCACCTGATAGCCTAAATCAGAAAGTCCATCTTGAAGAGCCGACCGAATAGACGCTTCATCATCGATAACCATGACACGTTTTAACATAAATTGCTCCCAACTTTAAACTGCATTAATACACGTGTGCCTATGCCCGGTGTGCTGCTGAGTGTGAGTTCTCCATCATTTTGCTGTACCAGCTCGTGTACAATGGAAAGACCCAACCCTGTCCCGTCCTGCTTTGTTGTATAAAAGGGATCAAAGACACGCTCAACGAGATCTGCTTCAATGCCCTTGCCGTTATCCTCAATAGTCAAAATCCCCCTGCTGCCATCTTCGCTTCTCCTTAAACGGATGCTTATGCGCCCCGTATTGGTTTCTACCGCATCCAGTGCATTTTTCATTAAGTTGAGTAAAATCTGACGCATTTGATTTGGATCAATATAAATTTGAGGTGCATCTGCTTCTATAGCGAGGACAATCTCTACACCCTTTTTTTCAGCTTCTACTGATAGTAAATCCAGTGTGTTGTGCAGCAGTGTGACTACATCTGTCCACTCGGGCTCCCAGTTTGCAGAGCGGGTATAACCAAGGAGTTCTGATACCAGCTTATTGATTCTATCTATTTCACTGACCACTCGGTCAAGAATAGCTATGTTTTTACTTTCAATTTCATTTTGAAGCCTCTTCTTGAGCACCTGTACGGATGTACGCATGCCCGTCAGCGGATTTCGAACTTCATGGGCTATGCCAGAGGCAAGTCTTCCAGCTGTTGCCAAGCGTTCCAGCCGCTGAAAATGCTGTTCCATTTTCGTCCGTTGCGTCACATCTGAAAAACTGCAGATATAGCCCTTCTTTTCCAGCTGGTCGTTTTGCATGATGGAAATAGTCAGGTCCAGATACTTTGTATCTGTTAAATCTGCCCCTTTAAATTCAAGTATTTCATCACTGTCCTGCTGCCCTGTTAAATACCGCTTTGACCGCGCACGCAATGCATCCTTTAAGCTTTCACCCTCACAAAAATAGGCTTGATATTTCTCGTCGATTGAATGTGCATAGGGATTTTCAGAAATAATCTGCATCTTGTCATCAAATGTGATAATCCCCTTTTCAATGCTATTGAGTATATTGTCATTATAATTCTTCATTTCTGTCAACTCAATCACAGAAGCATCCAGCTCATCAAGCATGTGATTAAAGGCTTGCCCAAGCTGACCAATTTCATCTTGGCGATTCAGACAAATCCGTTTTTCATCGTCCCGTCTGGCAGGCAGTGTACAAAAGCGCACCAAGCGTTTAACGGGGTTGGTAATATTAGATGCAATAAAGACCGTAATTTGCAGTGACAAGGTCAAGAAAATGATGCCTGTAAGCAAGTTGTACTTATAAGATTCATAAAATGAAGCCAGCAGCTTTTCCTTCTGCGCCGTGATGACAAAGGTCCATCCTAGGGGCTCATACTCGTAGCAGCTCATGAGATAGTTTCCTGTATCGATATGTGCAAATAGCGCTTCTGACTGAACCGCATGGCCTAATATTTCTTGGGCAGTGAGTCCGCTGTGGTTGATAATCACCGCATCATTATCAATGATCGCAATATCTTCATCCATAATGTCTGAGGCCATTTCAATTAGATTGAACTCCGTAACCATGCCCTTTCGTGCATCGCGTGTGTACATACGCATAATGCGCTGCATTTGAAGCATGGACTTATCCATACTGGTGTACTGATTGTTAATGATAAGTCGGTAATCATTTTTAAAGGATGTCCCTAAAAGAACAAGCTGTGATACCAGCACCAATATGACAAATGGAATCAGTATTTTATTTTCAATTGTCCATTTCATATGCGCCTCTTTTCAGACTTCAAGTTAAAGCCTATGAATACAAACAAGGCCACCAAAACACCATACATGGCTGGATTAATACTGAAAACTGCTTGGGTTTCAGGGGCAAGCAGAATAAACAGACCCATGACCAGCAGCCCGGCTCCCATACTCAGCACTGCACTTTTTGAAGTAGCAGACTCAATAAACATGCCCCCGTAAAGCGGAATGAGAAAGGCCACTGAAAACACACCCCATACATAGCTGCCATAAATAAGCAGACTCGCCGGTGGGGATATGGCAAGCAAGACCGATACACTCCCCGCAACAAAAATGACAAGTCGACTGATAAAAATAAGGGTTTCATCGCGATAGTCCCGCTTTGAAAGAATGGAGAATATATCGTATACAAAACTGCTCGAAACGACCAGAAGTTGTGAATTTGCAGTTGAAATTGCAGCCGCCATGAGTGCTATGAGTACAATCCCCCCGACATGTATGGGAAACTTGGCGTGGAAAATATAGGGGAATATCTGATCAATGGATTCGATGGTGCTGAGCGGCCCCGCAATTACACGGCTTCCCAGTCCAATGAAGACCAGACAAGCATAGATAACTGCCAGTATACCCATAGATTTCTTGATCATGGATTTTGCAGTTGCATCATCCTTTGCTGCAATAATCCGTACAGTGTATTGAGGGTTTGATGCAAGTCCCAGTCCCCAACCAAAGAATGCGGATATTAAACTCAGTACTGGCATGCTGCCGCCAGCAGTCGGACTGAGCAGTGTGCCTTTCTCCGTAAAATAGGGATTGCCCTCAATGCCATAGCCTTCAATTTGTGCTGCCATTCTATGGATATGGCTTATGCCGCCTGCTCGACTGATTATATATCCAGCGGCAACCAAGACGCCTGTAACAATGATGATGCTGTTAAATCCATCACTTTTTGAAATAGAGAACAGCCCCCCAAAGGTCGTATAGAGAACAAAAACATATATGAGCAGGATGGACATGGTGTATGAAATATCTAGAAACTCACTGACCACCAGGCCGAAGCCCCTAATTTGAATGACAATGTAGAGTATAAAGTTCACGGTGACAATCAGTCCACCAGTCAGCTGTAGAAATCTAGACTGGTAGCGTATGTAAAAATACTCAGGAATGGTCATGGCCCCACTGGCCCGCAGACGCGGCGTAATGCGCATAAGCAGGTAAGCACCAATAAACCAAGGCACAACAGAATACAGAACTGAAGCATACCCGTACATAAAGAGGGCCCCAGAAAGCCCTTGCATAGACGCAGCACTAAACCACGTTGCTACAAAGGTTGATATACAGGCAAAGAGCCCCATTTTGCGCCCACCTGAAAAAAAATCATCAATGGTTTCAATTTCTTTGTAGCCTGACTTTCCAAAATACAGCAGAATCATTGAATAAAAAAAGAAGATCATTAAGAAAAAGTATGACTTCGGCATAGCACCCTCCCAACACAGATTAATATCATTATATAATGAATCTATTTATAAGTAAGTGCAATTTCCATGCCATTTGATTTAGACAAAAAAATGCCCCCTTAGGAGTACAGGAGGCATTTCTTCATTTCAGTTTATCGCCATTGCATATACTGCTCAAGTCCACTTGCGATACCCGTTCAGGTGGTTTCAAATTATCTTAGGCTATCAGGACTTTCAAGGTAGGTCATGGTGTTTACAGGTTTTAGCACCGAACCGTCATATGTGAAGACTGTCCAGAGGGTACCCGCTTGGTTTGGCACATTGAAGACCTTAACGGTTCCATTGCCCAGGTATACTTCAACCGTCGCCTGCGACCCTGCAAGCGCACTGGTTTGTGTCATACTTCTATTGAAGAAATCATGGACAGCATAGGTGTATACACCGGATGTAAAATTGGAAAGTGTAATGGTTTCTGGACCTTCACCGTTCTGATCATCTACATCAAGCTTTACAACCCCTTCTTGTCCTTCATAGGTGTCTGATCTGAAGTATACATGAGAACTCCCGCCATTTGCATAGGATCCCATCATATGTGCATCAATGTCCGGCGGCGTTGTACTCCATCTCAAAACAACCCGTATTTGACCGTCTTCAAGTATTGGGGAAACCGCTACATCAGAAAGTACATTCTCTGACTTGCTCATCATTGAAGCAGAGAAAACTTTTGGCGTGAACCCTTCTTTTTTAGCGATCAATGTAAAATAGCCCGGTGCACCCTTGTAGGCATAATATCCATCCTCATCGGTGGTCAAGCTTGTAACCACAGTTCCAGTTGGATTGTTGAGCCCTTGTCTGACTTCTATTGTTACACCCTGTTCAACTTGACCTGTCACGGCATTAACCACCATTCCTGAAAAGGCACCATGGTCTGATCCCTGTGGCACTTGAATAATGGTTTCAATATAAGTCGTCAGCCCAGATGTGCTTTCAACCCCCTTGTAGTCTGCCCCTATAAATCCAGTCTTTGTAATGCTCAAATCATAAAGACCCGCTGCCGCTGCAAGGCTGTATGTGCCATCAGGGCCAGTGAGTGCCGACTCAACCACTTGACCATTTTGCATGAGTTTGACTGAAACGCCCTGCATTGGGGTGTTTTCCCCGTAACTCAGCACCCTGCCTTCAAGTACGCCTTGGTCATTTGACACTTGTACACCGGTCGATGAGCCCGGACGCTCGACAATGAACTCAATCCAGTCAAGTTTGTCATAATGTCCTGTGCCCCATCCGTAAGGATTCATCAGATACCTTACAAAAAACTCATCCAGCGATTTGCTCATAAAGGTCATGGTGTTGCCATCTGAAGTAATGGTCACTTCACCCGTTTGAGAATTATAGACAAATTCTTCTTCCACCCACTTATCCAGCGTAAGAGGTGTTACCCCATATTGGGACTGAGGCAAATTACTCAATGATGCACCCGGCTCAATATATAGCCCCAAATTGCCCTGAGTGGTTGCGCCGGGGTACCTGCCTGGATCATAGGTAAAGTTTAGATGCTGGAATGAAAAGAGGTTCAGCGAATCCGCACTGTTTGTTGTAAAGTCATCGGTAACCACTTCCTGAACCACACTCCACGGTCTATAGGTGTCACTTGCAGCATGGCCATAGGTTCTGCGTTTTATACGTAAAGTGTCTCCAGGTTGAATCGGAATGCCCTTTGACATGAGTATTGGTGGGTTATCCACCTGATCACACGGCAGGGTCAATTCTCCGCCTGATACAGTAACTCTATTATAGGCTTCTCCGCCCTTATCATAAACATACCAGAAATCTGAGTTGAGGGCGCTTCCGTCAAAATCATCGCGCACGTAGTAAACCTGTCCGCTCATGTCAGGCAGACCCACATCTACACCCGTGTTGTCTTCTATCATGGTGTCTGCACCTGGACCGGTTACTTTAAACTCGACCCAGTCCATTTCGTCATACTGACCTGTATACCAGCCACCAGGACTCATATGAAACCGTACGTAGTCATGCTCAAGCGGACGGCTTTTAAAGGTCATGGTTTCGCCACCACTCGTAATTTGAACATCACCCGTTACGGTGTTGTAGACAAAGGTTTCTTCTACCCATTCTTCAAGGGTGCTTGTGGTGATGCCATAGTTTTCACTAGCTAAGGCAGCAGGTTTGGTATACCCATCAACACGGGCATATCCAAAATTGCCCTTTGTCAAATTTTCAGGATATCTGCCCACATCGTAGGTGAAGTACAAATGCTGGAAGAGCCATAATATATTTGTATCTCTATCTCTTGCCGTATTCCAGCTGGCATCTGTTTCTTCGGAAACATATGCAACTGGTGCAAACTTATCATGCTCCGCATGGGCATAGGTGCGTCTTGTGATTGTCAAGGTATCCCCCATAGCAATTGGAATCCCCTTTGAAATCAGAGTTGGATAATTATCCGTCTCAGTTGCTGAAAGGCGTAATATCCCTCCACTTACAGTGACTTTGTCCATGGCCTGTCCCTGGCGGTCAATGACCGTCCAAAAGCTGTCATCAAAACTGTTAAAGTCATCTCTGTGACTATACTTAACCCCTTCGTCAGCATAAACTGCCGGTGAAGCCCCTAAAAGCCCAGCAATCAAGGTCATAATAATGAACCAGCTGAACTTTCCACACCATTTTTTTGTTTTCACTGCCTGCGCCTCCTATCTGTTTTTTCGCCAAAATGCCTGGATCGGGCCTAATAAATGCGTCCCACACCACATACCCCTATTGCATGTACTCCAGACACTGTATATGAGAAGAAATACCCAAATCTCGTCACACTTTAACTTAAATTTGTATGAAAGACGTATTATTATACATAATTTGGAATATATACTTGAATTTAAGCCTTCCATCTTTGTTCTCTTACGGTAAAAACATGTAATCGACGCCACCGCTCAATGATAATACACATCTCATTTTACTTTTTAATCAAAATGGGGTATATCTATTATAATTGGTTTGTAGAAAAACGGTTTGGCGGGAGGGGCTTATGACGAAGTTCTTAAAAAATTTGCTTAAGGTGGTCGCAGTGATTGTTTTAGTCATTGGTGTCTTGTTCATTGGTGGAGCTATACTGACAAGCATGCACTTTTCTGATGACGGTGTATATGGGGATGTTGTCTTGCTCCATGAGGGCGATATTCACGTGGGCGATGTGATTCCAATGGTCTTTGTGGTTCCTGAAAAATACAGTGATCTTCACAAGGAAATGTGGGACTGTTACATTTCAGAAAACGAAGAGCTTGTTGGACGCTATGAATATGTACTCGAAAATGGACAAATTGCAGACAACTACAGCAAAGCGGAGGTAGAGGCTTTCTTTAGTCAAAGTCCCATTGACCTGTATGACGGGGACACCTATACTTCCAAAATGGCACTCTTTATTCCTGAGGAAGCTGGTGACTATACCATAGCCATTATGGGCTATTACAGATCCACCTCTCCACAAGGATATGGAAGCCTTGATATATCCGTACTTGATTAGACTAAATGCCTTTAGAAAAGGACACAAAAGGGGCTGTTGCAGAAGGATTGGTATTCACTAATCCTTCTGCAACAGCCCCTTTTTATACGGCAGGACATCATGCTATCCACCGATATGCTCTATAAGACCGGTCAAGTCTTGAGTCAGACTTTCATTTAAATGACTAAACTGACCAAGATGCGCTTTCAGTTCAGAAAGTGGTAGGTGTACATTCTTAAAAGTTTCATTAAAGACTTTAAAATATCCAGCATCCATGGCATCTGTAAATGCATGCACCTGCTTGAGCGCACCCTCTTTTACAACAATGCTCAAATCTATTGTACCCCACGCGAACCGCTCACTCAGCGTCATGTCAAAATCAGGTGACGCACCGTATACCCATGAATCAGATGTGTACTTGCCCTTATATTCAGCAATCTTTTCTGCTTCAAGGCATGTTTGTGTAATGAGGCCGTCTTTACAACCTTCTGAAAAGGTACTGATCAAGGCTTCTCTAACCTGGTCTACACACACATTTGCAACCAGGTCTGAAAGATTCATAACCCGAGCACGCACTGAGTCTACACCCTTTGATTTTATTTTAAGCTTAGCCGGTGTCAGGTAGTTGCCCAGTGTGCTTAAGTCTGTGTCGACCAAAAGAGTGCCATGATGGCAAATGGTCTCCATTTCCTGATAAAAGGCACTGCCTGAAAATTTGGAACCAGAAACCGTTAAGTCATTCCGACCCGAAAAAACAGCCTCAATGTCCAGTTTTTTAAGGGCTTTTAAGACCAAATCGTAATTTCTATTCTCATCAAAATGCCGCTCGTTTGAAATAAGAGAAAAATTGAGGTTGCCCTTGTCGTGGTATACGGTTCCGCCACCAGATAGGCGCCTGATAAGCTTGCCGCCAGAACGGACAAACTCTTTAACCTTGATTTCCTTCCACGGGTTCTGGTGCCTGCCCATGACAATCGTGTGTGCATTTTGATATAGAAACAAGACAATTTCATCTTGAGCGGTATTGTGAACCAGGTACTCTTCATAAGCCAAATTCTCACTCGGAAGCAGTGAATCCGACACAACAAGGCGGTGTGTTAGATGCTTATCCAAAGTGTATCATCCTGCCTTCCAGGGCCAGAAGAGCCTCATGGATACCTTCTGACGCCGTCGGATGGGCGTAGATTGTATGCAGGGCCTCTTTCAAAACAACCTTTTCATCCATCAGATGCACCAGTGTAGACAACATGTCTGTAGCACGGGGCCCAATAATAGTGCCGCCGATCAGCACGCCTGTTTCACTGTTTCTAACCAGTTTTACAAAGCCCTTTGTTTCATCCATTGCAAGTGCTTTTCCATTTGCTGCAAATGGGAAAAGCCCCGTTTCACACGGAATGCCCTGGGCCCGGGCACATGCTTCTGTCATGCCTACTGACCCAATCTCAGGATGGGTAAAGATTGCACTCGGAACTGCGTCATATGACATTTCATGCTCGATTCCACAAATGTGTTCTGAGGCAACCATTCCCTGATGCGATGCTACGTGGGCCAGCTGGATGATGTTGGTCAAGTCACCGATTGCATAAACATCTGGATTGGAGGTTTGCATAAAGCCGTTAACTTCAACTCCCTTTTTAGATGCATTTAGGCACACGTCCAGTTTTTCTAAATCAATAGAGTCCAGTCTTGGTTTTCTACCCGTTGCAAGCAGAACGCGTTCACATGAAACATACTGTATCTCGCCTGCTTTTTCAAACTCAAGTATGAGTGTGCCATCGGTCGTGTTTACAACCCGTTTGGCAGCTGCACCGGTGTGAATTTCTATGCCACTTTCCCTTGCAGACTCTAAAATGACTTCTACCGCCTCTGGTTCCAGCATACTCAAAATATCATTTTGAAACTCCACTACGGTAACTTGTGTTCCAAAAGAAGCGAAGATGAACGCAAACTCCATGCCGATAACCCCGCCGCCAATAATAGCCATCTTCTTTGGTATCCTATCTATTTCTAGAAGCTCTCTGCTGGTGATTACACCCTCAAGGTCTGCACCCGGAATTGGAATTATTACCGGTTCTGAGCCTGTCGCAAGAATCATTTTTTTAAATTTTACTGTAGCGTCTACTTTTGATGTTTTCACAGATAGTGTATTTTTAGAAATGGCTTTTGCAGTGCCTCTAATGAGTTCAATTTCATTGACCTCCATGAGATGTTCTACACCACCAACTAGGGTTTGAACCACTTCTGACTTACGCGCCATAATATTCTCGATTTCTAGTTTTGCCTCACCCACTTGAATGCCCAAAGCCGCGCTGGCACTGATCTGATTTAGCACCTCAGATGTATGGGCAAGGGCTTTAGTGGGAATACAGCCATAGTTTAGGCATGTACCACCAAGCTGGTCTTCTTCAATGAGGACGACCTTCTTGCCCAGCTGGGCTGCTCGAATTGCCGCAACATACCCGCCAGGACCGCCGCCAACGACTGCCACTTCTGCACAGATTTCCATTTTTTTAGGTTTTGCAAGACCGAAAGAATAGCCAGCTGCTGGCTTCTTTGTCGCCTTGTTTTGCGGTGTCTTATTCTGAGGTGCTTTTGCATCAGACTCAACCACCCCGATCTGGTCACCAATTTTTACTGTGTCTCCTTCTGAAACGGTGATGTCCAGAACTTTTCCGTCATAGTCACTGAGCAATTTAGCACTGCCCTTGCTCGACTCTATTGTGCAAATAACCGTGCCTGCTTGAACAAGGTCACCTGCTTGAACATGGATTTTACCAATTTTTCCATCTTTGGCATGACCCATGAGTTTTTTTATTTCTAGTGCACATTTCATATGTTCACCCCACTTAAGTTTTCGCACTGCGAAGTTAAATCCGCACAAATTGCATCAGGCTTCATGCACTCTGTACGGATTTCTTGACCACTTTAAGCAAACAGCTCAAGGTTCTCAGTCATTTGCTATTTATAGATTTACTGAAAGTCACCTTCAAACTCTTCGATGCAGGCCTTAAGAAGCGTTACAGAGTACGCCATTGAAGGCCCGCCGCCAAAGGCAACTGCAACCATAGCCGCTTCAAGAATTTCTTCTTTTGTAGCACCGCTTTCAAAAGCCTTGTATGAGTGGTAAACAATACAGTACTCACAACGATTGTAAACACCGATGCTCACACTCATGAGCTCTTTTGTTTTCAGATCAAGCGCACCTGGTTCATAAGCTGAACCCAGCAGCCCCATAAAGGCCTCAACCTGAGCAGGGTTTGTTCCTGCAAGGCCTTCAAGACCACCTACAAAGTCATTTAACATTTCGCGTACATTATAAGCCATAATTCGTTCCTCCATTTAATATATTTGCATAACTTATGTTAAGCATAGCAAACAATTTGTTAAAAATCAAACGCTTATTTTATTTTGCACAAAAATTGAAAGAGACCAACAAAGACACATATATCTCTATACGTTGCTTTTGCTGGTCTTTCTTATTTCTAATTTGCTCAATTTTGTTTCAAAACTCAAATAGGTTTACACCAAACTCACTTAGTTTTCTGGGCATTTGTAACCATTTTGGTAAGTACCTTTTCAAAAACCTTCAAATCATTTTCAGAAATCCCCTCAACCAAGTCATTATTGAATGCAACCCCAAGGGGAATAAGTTCCTCTCGGTATGCCTTCCCCTTTTCACTGAGCTGAACTAGGACAATACGCCGGTCTTCATGCGATCGAACACGCTCGACCAGACCATCCCGCTCCATACGATCGAGCAGGCGCCCAGCACTTGAGTCCTTGACGTTCATCATGTTGGAGAGCTCACGCTGTGAAATCTTACCGTAGAGGCCTAGGTAATACAGTGCAATCCATTGTATTCTTGTAACACCGCTTTCGGAAAGCCTTTGACCAAAGGCTTCGACAATCTGCTTCATGGCAGCTTCTGTCACATAGCTCACTCATTTATCTAAATTGAAAAACATATTACTCACCTCACATTGTTAAACTTTCTTTTGTAAGTATATTGGATGAAGGGGTAATATGCAATGTGTATTACTTTTCTTTTAGAGCTTGCCGAATCACTTCCCAGGAAAACAGACCCTCTGAATCCGGCCTCATTTGTCCGCTATAAATATAAGCCATTATGTTGGGCATTGTATAATACACACCTTCTCTTGTCTTAAATCCATTTCTATAACGCAGGACATGCATCCAGCTCTTCCCATTCTGTACATCGCCAAGAGCAAGCAGGGCATGATATGTTGCCATATAATTCGCCCGTCTCCCCCCCTTAAAATGCATAAAGCCGCCGCCTTCTAATTCATAAGGTAAAAGTTTTTCAGTATCTTCCTGTGCAATTTCCTCTCTGAGAAAAGCCTTTGCCATGAGCCACCAGGAAATGGTCTCGGCACTTGCGCCGGTCCTGGTCTTCTCCATTTCATCAATATGTGCTTCAAGATAGGCCATTGCTTTTTCAATTTCTTCTGCGTCTTGATCTAGACCAAGGGCTGCATAGGCACAAACGCCCATTGCAGTCAAATCCGGACTGCCACTCTGGGGGTCTTCCTGAACAAAAATCGGAAAAGACCCATCCAAATTTTGATGCGCTTTGAGCCAGCTGAGTGCCGCTTCTTTATCATATTCATCCTCATAAGCCATATAGAGTCCAAGAATTGACCAAATATGGGCATTTATAAGACTCTCACCCTGTCCATTGATTTCATCAGCAAACTTACCGGATGCCATCTGTGCCTCAATCAGGGCTTGAGCATACTCTGCTACAGAGTCGCCCCTTGAGCGGTCACCTATAATAAATCGCGCATAGTCGGTTGTAGTCACCGTCTGAGTATTGCGCTCTACGCCGTAAGAGATATCCCTAATGTCTTCTCCCATATTATTCAGTGCAGCAAGGCCCCATTCATCGAGTGGCTTTTCCATAAGCCAAGATGTTTTCGAACCCGCCCCAAAAACACTCGCCGTGCTTATAATGATCAGCAAAAAACATATCAGACCCGTTCTAACCATTTGATTTATTTTCTTCATAGCCACCATGCCTTTCAAAATCACAATCCCTTACAGTAAGTTTATTCTTATACCGAATGAGTATACGCACCAGTTCTTCCCCAAAGAACCAGCCAAACAGGGCATTGCCCATACCATGGCTGAGATCAAAAAAGAAGGATGCGCCGTATACTGCAATAAAACTTCTTAGAGTGTGCGGATAAATAAAGTATATAAAATGCCATATGTTCATAATATAGTCAAATATAAAACCCCAGATAAAAAGATTCAATACCCACCAAAGTCGGGGGAAACCAGTACGTTTTGCACCTAAGAGCCCACCATACCCACCTGCAAGCCCCCATGCGATAGCCTGCCAGAGTGTCCAAGGTCCATGTCCTAGAAATGTATTGGAGACCAGCGTCGCAATAATGCCTGTCATAAACCCACCGCCCGGCCCAAACACAAAACCCGTAGTCATAACAATAAAAGTCGTTGGCTGAATATTGGGCAAAAATGCAAACGGAATCCGAAAAGCACCCGCAAGGGCTGCCGTTGTTGCAATTACAGCAATGAGCTTTGCATTATATCTAGAAGACTTCTCAAAGTGAAGTATAATACCTAGTACCGCAAGCGAAGCACATACCGTTATTAAAATGCCGACTTGCATGTCTGAACCTCCTTATTGAGTTCAAGCTCAGGTTGTAAACCCACATCTAGAGCATCATCAAGGGTGAGTACATCATCGCAAAAACCACGAAACAAACGGTTCATAACGGTTGTATAGTACATGCCTCCAGTCAATACATCTCGCGCTGTTCCGTGCGCTGCCACACGTCCATCGAACAAAAGCACCACCTGATCGCATATTTCAGCAGTAAACTCCGAATCATGGGTTACTAAAATGACAGTCTTATGGCGTGCTTTAAATGCTTTGAGTATTTGCGCCAAATCATGCTTGGCAGCCCGATCAAGACCACGTGTTGGTTCATCCAGTATGAGGATTTCCGGGTCTGCCACTAAAACGGAGGCTATTGCAGCACGCTGCTTCTCTCCACCGCTTAAATCCCTCGGATTTCGATCCTTATACTTATATATGTTGAGCAGCTGAAGGGTTTCATTTATTTTTTCCGGGGAACGAATGCCCTTACTTTTCAATGTAAATGCCAGTTCTTCTTC
Organism: uncultured Acidaminobacter sp.; assembly: GCA_963676345.2. GTDB lineage: Bacteria > Bacillota > Clostridia > Peptostreptococcales > Acidaminobacteraceae. The sequence continues at coordinate 132,965 of CAXXTS010000003.1, read as the reverse complement.
GAGTGTATCGTGAAATAAATAATCATTGGGATTCTGTGAGACGTATCCAATGTGTCCAGTAACCGCAACCCGTCCTGACTCAGGCTTGATAAGTCCACAAATAAGTCTGAGCAGGGTTGATTTTCCACTCCCGTTTTCGCCCATGATCCCCATGATTTTGCCTTTCTCAAGTGAGAAACTACACGCCACGAGTACCGGCGCTTCACGTGTGTATGAAAAATTTAGTTTGTCTACATGTACTGCCGTTACATGTTCTAAACCCGATTCAGCGAGTCTGATCTGATCTTTTGAACGCAGGCTAATTTTAGACGTCAAATTTTGTAGTCTACGCCGCCCCGACTTAACATCATATACCAGGTTTTGTCTGCTGGCTCCCTCATTTTTAGCGAAAAATGAACTTACTCTTGGGACAAACGTCTCATGTGTCAAGAGATTTTCTTTAACAAAACCATCCGGTGTCCCATCAAATAGAATTTCAGCATCCTCCATAAATACAATGCGATCAGCAAGGGTAAAACACTTGTCAACACGCTGTTCAATAAGAACAATTGTGTAGCCCAAGGCTTTATTCAACCTAGCTAGTACCTCAAGAATTTCATCTGCATTTACTGGATCGAGTTGAGAAATCGGCTCGTCAAGGACCAAAAACCTTTGACCCCCTACCAAAGTCGCCCCCAGAGCAACCTTTTGCTTTTGACCCCCAGACAAGGTATGACACGCCCTGAATCTCAAGTCTGATATGTTTAAATAGGACAAGGTCTCCGAAACTTTTCTGAGCATTTTGCATTCATCTACCTCCAAATTTTCAAGCGGAAAGGCAAGATCTCGCTCTACGGTATTCATAACCAGTTGCTTCTCAGGGTCTTGAAACAATATGGATACCGGCTCACAACTTGATACATTTCCAGATATTGTCCCACCATAAAACTCTGGCACCGTTCCTGCAATGAGACGCCCTAAGGTCGACTTACCCGAACCGGATGCCCCGAGCACCACCATAAAATCCCCTTCACGAATTTCAAGATTTACATGCTTAAGTGCAGGCACTTTTCCCTCCGGATATGTGTAGGTGACATTTTTAAGTTTTATCACGTTTAGTGGATTTTCATTTTCTGAAAACATAAATATATCACGCCCCATCCCAATATAAACCTAGTATATTCCAACCCTTTTACCCCCATGTTCTCCATGGTTGGATAAAAGCTGTAATGACCACTTCCAGAAATAACAGTCTGTAAAAATATCATAATAAGAAAACCCAGAACCACAGTCATTTCCCTATCTTTGCGCTGGAGAACAACTGCCTTGTATTGCGTGCGCCTCCCCTTTCCAAAGGCTCTGACATGCAAGGCTTCCGCTCGGTCAATCGACCCGTCAAGGGCAGACACAATAACTACTTTAACGAGTGGCAAGGCTGCACGTATACGCCGACTCAAAGATTTAGCCTCCATCTGAACGCCACGCATTTTCATAACCTCGCTCACACGTGACATCTCTGACTGTAGCCGATACACCAAATTGACTGTCATGGAAAAAAGCACTGTACTTTTAGGCAGCACGCCTCCCATAAAAGTGAACATATCATCTCTATCTGTCATCGCTGAAAAGAGAACAAATGCCCAAGTGACTGAAACTAACTTTAGAGCCATGACACCCCCGTATAGTACGGCTTCCAGTGTTATTCTAAGACGTCCTAAAACAGGTATATGGCGAACCAGTACCAGTACGGTTCTGCCTGATTGAGACACCAGCGGATTGATCAAAACCACCATAAGTGCTGTAAAAAATATAAAGGACCACATAGACTGCCATGTCTTCTTCACATCAAATCTAACCACGAGAATCGTCAAGATAAAACACTGCGTTAAAGCATATACAGGGTGGTCTATTCCAAGGGCGCACACCAAGAGCGCGACCCAAAGTGCTATTCCGATTCCCGGATGCGTTTTTAACATAAGGCCTCCCGACTCCCCTATTCCAACCAGGGACTATTTTGATACCCTGAGTCGGTGTATAAGAGCCCTGTTTTCCCAAGCAAAATTTCTGGTGACTCGACAACACCACTAACTAAGTTTGAAATGGATGTTTGATCCGTTCCTGTCAGTACAAAAATCGTTGCCGGCTCGGCATAAGATTTCTGCTGTGCAAACATTGCACCACCATTTCTATAGTCCACACGATTCTCATATGATGGATCGTATGTCCCTATCCCTTCACTTCTCAAGTCTAAAAACAGACCTCTTTTTTTAAAATCATCTAGGGTGTCGCCCACTACAGGCTGCTCTTTTAACTGACTCATGCTGCAAAGCAAGATGGTATGCCTATCTGGATCGTTTAAGTCTTGCCCCTCCAACTTTTGCATATCAGGTGTAATTCCCAACGGTGTGAGCAGATCATAAATGCTTTCTGCCTCTGATAAAAGGGACTCTTCATAGACTATTTCAACTGGAACAGTTAACCCGTCATATCCATTCAAGAATATAGCTGGCCACCCGCTTAAGTTTGCATTTGAACTCATCGACTTGTCCCAGTTATGATAATCCCAATGAATGACATCCCCAGCCTGTGGATAATAATCCAGCGCGCCTAAATGTGCGTATATACCATTGACATAGAAAAACCAGTCTTCTTTAACGGGGGACCCTTGGCCCGTATATGCTGAACGCTTATTATCGATGCTGTTGACGAAACCGCCACCATACGCCGTTTCCACTTGTGCAACTTGTTCAATATACTCTAGAACTGAAAAGTCTTCTGTATAAGGTACCCATTTGTCTTTCAGTACAGAGCTGCCATATGACTCAGTAATGAGAACATGTACAAGTGCCTCATTTTCTTCATCTTGTAAGGCCGACTCAGTCTTATTTTCAGTAGGCTGCATACACCCTGTTAATAGAAGTATACTCATCACCAGCGCAAGCAACTTTCTGATATATCTGCCTTGTCCCATCATCAATCCCCTTTATACGGCAAAGGCTCCAGGTAAATGTCTATAAACCGCAGACCCTGGAGCAATGCCAATCCTCTTAAATTTTACTCATAAATATAAGTATGCAGTACATTCATCATACGCGCCGCATCAGCACGGGTAACCTGACTTTGCGGATTTAACTTTCCAAGTGTTGTGGGCTCAACGATTCCAAATTCAAGGGCTTTTGCCATACTCGAAATAGCCCATGGTGAAATGGAATCGTAATTTGGAATGTCCATGAGTACAGAAATATTGCTTGATGTATAGCCATTTTCAGACAATAGCTTCGATGCAACAACAGCAACCTCTTCCTGTGTCAGAACACCATCCGGATCGAACGTTGCGCCACCCTTGCCTGTCACAAAACCTCTCTCACTAATGGCTGAAACTGCGCCGTAATACCAATCGGTTTTCTGTACATCATCAAACTCAAGACCCTGCTCTCTTCCCTGATATTTTGTAAGATTCTGCAGCATTACGCAGAATTCCGCTCTTGTAACTGTACTGTAGGGATCAAAGATACCATTCCCGCGTCCACTGATGATCCCCTTTGAAATAGCACTTTCAATATCCTGCTTATCCTTGTGGGTTTGGATGTCTGACATGTTCACATCAACTTCATCAACAACAAACGTACTGAAATGATTTGTTATAAATGTCATCATTTTAAACTCAGGGTCATACGTCCCTCCTACAAGTTCGCGGTTGCCTTCTTCGTCTACATAATAAACAGTAAGCGGTTTATCAGACTCTGTTTCATACGGTATTTCTATACGAATAGGTTCCTCAAACTGAGCCATTGGGCGTGTTCCGCTTTTCATATCAAAGGCATACGCAACTGCCTTGTCCGATTCTTCCTCTGATTTGACTTTGCGAATATCTATTTCCAGAGTTTCATTTGCCTGTCCAAGCAACTCTTTATTGATTTGTACGGAAGCATTTCCTGTGTTCAACCTGACAGCATCAATTCTATTGGATTCAAGATCAATCAGAACCTTTGGGGTCAAGCGCACCTTGTATACATCCATATTTCTGTCAATATTAATCCCTATAACTCTGTCCGCAACAGACTTTTTAGAAGCTCCAAAACTGGACACCAGATTAGAAATTTTCTCCATAGATGCATCAAACTGCTGGGCTGCTCTCTGTATGGTTTCATCCGCACTGCACTGAAGTTCGCCATTATAAATATCGACATCTGAAAACGTAACGGTTTGTGCCGATGCAAATCGAATCAAGTCTTTTACAATTTTATTGGTTTGAAGTTGAATTGTTTTTTGAACCGTCTCGTCGCTAACAGCCGAGCGCAAGGCTTCATACTGTTTGAGAAACTTTTCTGATTTTTCAGCCTTAGATTCCAGCGTGCTGGCGCTGGTCAATATTTCACTGACTACATTCTTAACCAAGTCCATTGAATAGCTTTCAAGTTCATCAAATGCTGTAACGCTTTTCATGCGTTCCAGTTCATTCAGAGCAGCGTCTTCATAGAGTTTTATATTGTATGAGGTAATCGCACCCTCGCCGTTTTTAGCAGCCTGTTTTAAAATTTCTCTCGGGTGCATAGCGTCTGATGCAGGGTTCCCTGTTCCGCCGCTCATACCACCGCCACCGCTACTACCGTTTGAGCTTGAATCTTTATCTTTTGTATAATCCGTTGTGTAGTACCACTTGATTTTTTGACCAGCAGCTGCATCTACATTCTCAGCAGCTGTTTGTATATGATCCCGGTTAACTGTAATTTTCCAGCCACTATTAGACCCATAGTCTTTTTCGCGATATCCGCCAATCATTTTGACATATCCATCTACGCCAACATCATAGTCTATGTCTTCATCATCCATAAGCCTCTTGCTGACATCCCATACAGACTCCCCACTTTTAGGAAGGGTCATTTCATTTTGCATAATATAGCCATCTGGTCCCTTGATAGACACATAGACATATTTGTCTTTTTCATTGTCATTATCATCGTTATTGTCATTTCCGCCAGTATCATCTGATTCGGCGAGCTCAAAACTGTCCGATGCAGACCCTGTCAGGGCTGATGCCTCTACAGTATAGTCTCCTTCCGCCCATTGTGTGTCTTTCTTAAAACTTAAGGAAAAATGTTGCGCGGCATCAGATTTCACCTGTCCAATATGGACAATCTCTCCGGATGCATCTTTGACAATCACTTTTACACGTTCTTCAGCATATGGCGTCTGGCCCGCAACTGTAATTGTGCCCTCTGTTGTCATACTGGACTCAACAGCCATCGCCGCTGCAAAAGTACCCGCACCTGAAAAAGCGAACAGCAAAGAGATACTGATTAAAAAGGTGAGTATTCTTTTCATTTCATACCTCTTTCCTATTGAATGATACTGTCTTCAGACAGAATCATACCCGTGTCATCTAACGATGTGCCTTCCCAAACAAAAACTCTTGCTGAATAACCAGCGATGCTACTTGGCAACTTAAAACCTGCGTAGAAATCTTTGTGCTCTTCAGCACCAATAGACTGGGCAACAAATGCAAAATTTTTCATTGTGTTATTGGCATCATAAAGGGCTAAAATGAGTAGCACCTCTTCTTGTTCATCGGAATCACTGTTCACAGTCGCATGCGCTGTCAATGTTTTTCCAGCTACCAAACTGCTTGCGTTTTGTGTGGCGCCCACTTTAAAATCGACATTTATATCAAACTTCACTTTTCTTACAGGTGCATAGTCTACCGTAGAGTAATCATAGAGCCCTACAGGCTGACCCGATTGTTTAAAAACCTTATATGCGCTTAAGGCTGTAAAACTTTGAGGTGTCGCAAATCCTTCATCCATTACCGGGTCACCCGTTTCCCAGTGCAAGTAATAGAATCGGTTCTCGTCTGCGTCATAATAACTCATGAGCTGATCAATCAGTGTTTTGCCCTGAGACTTTGTGAATAAATCACCAGCCGGGTCTATTCCAACTGCGGTCAGTCCCATAACAACTTGTGCAGTTGTTGCTGCACTTGCTCCCCATTGTCCGGAAATTGTGCCATCGCTTGCTTGTGTACTTGAAACCCAATTTACAAACTTATCTACAGCGGACTTAACCTCCGAGTGTGATTCATAATAAGGTGCAAGTGCTACAAGGGCAAGTCCTGCAGTATCTAAATCATCGCCTTTTTGGTTATAAACCCAACCCCCTAAATCACCTTGCATTGATATGATGTAGTCTATAAGGGCCTCTCGTGAAATTTCAGAAGTTGTAGGCAATTGTATGTCGTGTGTATCTAAGGCAATGAGTGCTGCAATTGCCTGATTCGGTTGATTTGCCACATCTGCAAATGACAAGTTTGCAAACTGTTCTACAAGGTTTTTCCCATCAACATTCTCAGGGTCAATCCCTGCCGATGTGAGTTTTGCAAATGCTTTCATATATTCTGTACCATAATTTTCTGTTGGCTCAAAATCTGCATAGGCATCCAAGATACCCGTTCTTTCATCCTCTGAATAACTTAGTACACCCATAAGATTATAGGCACCATCCACATAGTAATTTGGACGAGCCTGATTATACAAATCGTTTCTTAAACTTAAAATAGCATCTGAATAGGTCACTGTTTCTGACAAGGCTTCATAAGTGACATCAGAATAATCAAACAGATTTACCGCTTGATCTGTATCACTAAAAATTTTATATGCGCTAAGCGCCGCAAAACCTTGAGGGGTTGAGTAAGCTTCATCCATTACCGGGTCACCTGTTTGCCAGTGTAAATAGTAGAGTCGCTTTTCACCACGGTCATAATATGACACCAGTTGATCTATTAGGGTCTTTCCGCCTTTGGTGAACTGATCGCCCGCCGGGTCCACACCAACTGCTGTCAGTCCCAAAATGACTTGCGCAGTCGTTGATGCACTTGGACCCCAAGTTCCAGAAAGTGTCCCATCTGAAGCTTGTGATTCAGATGCCCACGCCACAAACTTATCAACAGCCGCCTTTACATCTGAACGTGTACTGTAATACGGCGACAAAGCAATCAGTGCTGTACCTGCAACATCAAAATCATCGCCTTTTTGATTATAGACCCATCCACCTTGGTCACCTTGCATAGAAAGGATATAGTCAATCAAGGCATCACGTGTAATTTCCGAGCTTTGAGGCAGTTGAATATCATGTGTATCCAGTGCCATTAGCGCTGCAATTGCCTGATTTGGCTGATTTGCTACCGTCTCAAAAGACAGACCTGCAAATTGACTGACCAAATCTGCTCCGTTTACGTTTTCTGGGTTTATTCCAGCTGCAGTCAATTTCGCAAAAGCCTTAAAATACTCTGTCCCAAAATTCTCTGATGGTGCAAAGGTTTCATAAGTGTCTGCAATGGCTCTTCTCTCTAAAATGTTATATGTCAAGTCACCAAACGCATAATAGGCCCCATCAACATGATAGTCTGTGCGCTCTGCGTCGTATAAATCCGATTTTAATGAAGAAATTACTGTCTTATAGGATACAGGCTCCACTTCAAAATCTTGTACAGATCGAATGAGAACAGGCCCACCAGTACTTTCTTTTGTAATGCTTGCTTCATAAGTGCCGTTATCAAGCATTAGGGTTATTTGACCACTGGCATCTGTTGTTTCAGTGATTTCTGAGAAGGATGCATCGCCCGGTTTTGTAATTTTCACACTTGCATCTTCACACAATATGGTATCGCCATAACTCGGCACACCTGACACAGTCAGGGTTGTTTGATTGTCACTGGAGTCCACAGACAGCTCTGGAATGTATACTCCGCTTCCCGGCGCATAATGTACAATGAGTTCGTCTCCAATTGTTTCTGGTGTTAAACTCCCAATACCCACTGGTGAAAATTGAATGCTGTTCCCACTTCCAATCAATACCGAAAAATAGCCTTCAGGATAGATGGGTGTTTCTCCATATGCACCCGTTACCATTGGGCCATACCCCGTGTCTTCTATGACAATGGCCCCTGCCGATGAAACGTTCACAGAATGATTTAGAATATCTTCTGCAGTAACATCTGCTTCTTGTGTTTCATACTCTGCGTCGTACCATGTCTGTGTCTTTCCTTCAACTCGCACTCTGATTGACTGTGCATATCCTGGTAGCGCACTTGCTGTCAGAAGAACAATCATGAGCATTATAGCCAGTATTTTTCTCTTCATTTCCATTCCCTCCACATACGAACTCACTCAAACTCTCACTTATTTGATATTTTGACTGCTAAGTCTTGATGGTTGCATCATAGAACATTAAGATACTTCATGGTGGAGCGCATGCACATGAGAACTAGCCACGCCATATACGAGGACGAACGTATTGCTTGAACTTTGCGCTCTGCGCAGTTCCAGCAATACGTTTTTATTTGATAGCTTCGAAATGCCAGAGCAATTTTCAATTGCTCATGTCGCTAGCCGCGCCATATACGAGGATGAACGTATTGCTTGAACTTTGCGCTCTGCGCAGTTCCAGCAATACGTTTTTATTTGATAGCTTCGAAATGCCAGAGCAATTTTCAATTGCTCATGTCGCTAGCCGCGCCATATACGAGGATGAACGTATTGCTTGAACTTTGCGCTCTGCACAGTTCCAGCAAAACGTTTTTATTTGATAGCTTCGAAATGCCAGAGCAATTTTCAATTGCTCATGTCGCTAGCCGCGCCATATACGAGGATGAACGTATTGCTGGAACTTTGCGCTCTGCACAGTTCCAGCAAAACGTTCATCCTCGTGCATTTCTTTGTCTTTTCCGCAAAAAAAGAATCAACCGACTGAACGTCGGTTGAATATTTTTGTTGGTTATAGATTGATTTGACCTTTTATTACAAATATGGCTTGTAGCCCTAAATGCATATGGTCTTATCTCGCATCAATTCTTCACCCCGAAGATCTTAATTACTCTGTTACAGGCAAATCTCCTGACTTAGCATCAACCTACTCTCCCACCTTCCCATGAATTAATCACAGTGGTATAAGGGATTTTGTCCGCATTACAGTAACGGGGGCTGTAGAGGAATTACACCTCTTTCCTTTTTAATCTCAAAAATGAGAACCTATAACGATACATATTCAATTTTAAAATAGCAGTGTTGAAATCTAAGCTAAGTTTAGCAGAAAAAAAAGTGTAAAGCAAACGATCATTTGCCCATATTCGGAATAACATTTTCTGGAATAGGACATGCATACCTTTGACCGTCTAACCTATCTTTCAGTTCTGCCTTTGCTTGTATAACGACCTGTGGAGATTCGAATACATCAATAGCAGACAAGGCTATGGCTTTAGCCGCAGTTAGCATGCCTTTATGGGCGTAATCCATTTTTCCCTGATCGGTGAGTTGCCAACTGTGGCCCGGTGTCCCAGTGCATAGCATGATGTTATAATTTGGGCTGTTGGTACCACCCAGCTGACATCGCCAACATCTGTAGAACCTGGCAGGACACCTGCTGTACCTTCATATGGAATAATCTGGTCTGAAAGAACTTTGCCTCTTAAGGCCTTCACAACTTTATAGCCCTGTTGAGGCGCATACATTTTTACCATGTTTTCTTCTGTAGCCAAATCACTTGGGGAAAGTGTCTTGGTAATTTTGTTGGCATAGGCTTCATCTTCTGTCGTTATGGTTGCAGGACCTACTTTCTTCAAATTCTCATACAAGACTCTATTTAGCGTGTCATTGAGAACCACATTCGAGCAGGCCTTATCAAAGACAATTTCACATCGTGTTTGGGTCATAAGGGCCGCACCTCTTGCAATATCACACACACGCTCGTAAATGTCCTGTACTTGATTGAGTTCAGGCGCACGCATCAGGTACAAAACTTCCGCTTCAGCCTGTACCACATTGGGTGCGGTTCCACCTGTATTGGTTACGGCATAATGGATACGGGCTTCAGGTACAACATGCTCACGCATGTAGTTGACACCGACATTCATCAGCTCTACTGCATCGAGTGCACTCCTTCCAAGGTGGGGAGAAGCCGCCGCATGGGCACTTTTACCATGAAACCTAAAGTATACTTGATAGTTGGCCAAAGACGATACGGACCAAACGGCATTCTGAGCAAATGGGTGCCAACTCAGTGCAATGTCTACATCATCAAAAGCGCCAGCACGTACCATATATACTTTCCCAGAACCGCCTTCTTCTGCTGGACAGCCGTATAATCTAATGGTGCCTGAGCCCTTGTTCATTTCTAAGTGATTTTTGACAGCCACTGCAGCTGCCAGCGACCCCACACCCAATAAGTTGTGACCGCATCCGTGTCCATTTCCACCTTCTTCAACCGGGCACTTGTCCCCATGACCTGCTTTCTGACTCAAACCAGAAAGGGCATCATACTCTGCGAGTATACCAATTACCGGCGATCCGCTTCCATATGACGCAATAAAGGCTGTAGGCATTCCACCAATCCCACTTTCAATTTCAAAGGCCTCTTTTTTTAAGGTGTCACAGAGCACATTCGCCGAACGGACTTCTTCAAAACGCGTTTCTGAGAACGTCCAAATCTGATCGCTTAAATGCGCGAAGTCTTTCTTATGGTCGTCAATATATTGTGCTGCTTTTCTCTTACTCTCATTCAACGGCTTTTACCCCTTCCTACTTTCACTTCATTTAAGCGAGCAAGTCATCTACGAGTCCCACATACAAGTGAACAGCTTTAATGACATCTGCCTCCTGAATATCAAAATTTGAGGTATGGTGACCCGTCACCTTGTCTGACCCGACAATGAAATATGCACCTTGTCCACCTTGATCCTGAACATGGTTCATCATATACATAAAGTCCTCGCTGCCTGTCGCATCATCGGACCATTCTTGAATATCATCAAAAACACCCAGTTTTTCACTTACACGCTGTATCCGTGATACCAGTTCCTGAGTTGGCTTCCCGCTCGGTGCTGCACCCATCTGCTGAATTTCAAACCGCACATCATGCATTTGGGCTGCGCTTTTTATAATACGCAGCGCATACGCCTCAACATACTGATTGATGGCATTGGTTTCTCCACGTATTTCGAGTTTCATAAAGCTGTCTTCTGCTATCACATTTCTATCTGAACCCGCTTGCAGGAGCCCAACATTCACCCGGCTAGCCCCTTCTGCATGTCGTGGAATTGCATTTAAATTCAGCACTGCACTGCATGCAGCAAGCATTGAATTTTTACCTTCCTGAGGGCCCGCACCTGCATGTGCAGACAGCCCTTTATAGGTTACATCCAGTTTGGTTGTAGCCATAAAACCACCTGCACCACAAACCAATACACCAGACTTCATTGCCATCATATGACCCGAAATGACATAATCAACATCATCAAGAACCCCTGCATCGACCATGCTCTTCGCACCCCGAACGCCTTCTTCTGCTGGCTGAAACACAAGCTTCAAGGTCCCTGCACTAAAGTGCTTGTCTCCAAGTTTCACAATTGCTTCTGCAACCCCCAGCCCAATAGCAGCGTGGGTGTCGTGTCCGCACGAATGCATAACGCCTTCATTTATGGATAAAAATCCCGCCTTAGCAGGAAAGTGATTGTCTTCTTTACATTCATTTACCTTGAGTGCATCTATATCAAACCGAAGCGCCACTACGGGGCCTTCGCCAAACTTTAGGGTTCCAACAACCCCTGTATATCCACCTTTTAGATCGTCAAGAAACGCAGTATCTGCGCCTTGTTCAAGTGCTCTTTCATAGTGTGCCTCTAGCTCCAGTTCACTCGGCAGACCCATTCTGCTCTCTTTACGAATAACGGATTTTCCGAGTTCAACCGCATAGCCTAACTCACTCAGGCGACGTGCAATTTTTGAAGCGGTACGAAACTCAGTCCACCCCACCTCTGGATACTTGTGAAAATCTCTTCGGTATTCAATGACATGATCAAATACACTCTGAATGACCTGCTCTAAACTCTGTTCCATATTCATATCTCCTCTTAAAAACCATGGCTAAGCGCCATGGATATGTTCTCTATCTCTCTATATAGGAACTGTTCCATAACTGTCGTTATAGAACAGTTCCAAATTACCAACTGCCTTTACTTACATAAATACACTTGCGCCTGGTCCAAGTGGCAGCTTGAAATAGAACCAAACTGCAAGTTGGATAATCCAGATTAAACCGAATCCAATAGTATAAGGCATCATCAGCGCAAACAAGGTGCCCAGTCCAGCGTCCTTCTTATATTTTTGCATAAAGCCAAGTACAATTGCAATGTAAGGAAATAAAGGCGAAATAGCATTGGTTGTTGAATCGCCAATTCTATAGGCAAGTTGTGCAAACTCCGGCGAATAGTCCAGCATCATAAACATGGGTACGAAAACCGGTGATAAGAGCGCCCATTTTGCAGAACCGCTTCCGAGGAATATGTTAACAACCATTATCACCACAACCACGCTTACAACCATCGGGAATCCTGTAAAACCGGATGCCTTTAAAACATCCCCCATTTTAACTGCTAAGACCAGACCTAAATTCGTCCAGTTGAAGAAGCTGACAAACTGTGCAATGACAAATACGAAGACGATATAACCCGCCATTTCTTCAATGGCTTTTGTCATCAGCTTTGGAACGTCTTCAGCTTTAGCAATGGTGCCCACCTTTTTACCATACGCAATGGCTACAAAGATAAACCAGAATAAAATAAAGGGAATGATACCTTTTATAAACAAACCATTCGTGATACCGCCGTTTGCCCCTCTTAGGATAGATGATTTTGGAATCATAACAGCAATAATTGCGCCCCAGTACAACAAGGTTGCAATGCCCGCACTTCTAAGGCCCTTTTGCTCATCGGTTGTGAGCTCAAAATCTTGCACACCTGTCTCAAGACCTGCTTCAGGTACATACTCGCCCACCTGCTTTTCAACATAATGTTTTGTAATCCATGTACCGGCAACCGTCAATATCAGCGTGGAAGCAAACATGAAATAGTAATTAACCAGTGGCGAAGTTGTAATGGTCGGGTCAATGATGTGCGCTGCTTCTTCTGTGATTCCTGCGAGCAGCGCATCTGTACCGGCAATAACCAGGTTCGCAGTGAATCCAGCACAGGCAGCTGCATATCCGGCAGCCACACCGGCAAGCGGATTTTTCTTTGCGCCGTAAAATACTGCGCCCGCAAGTGGTGGAACAATGATTACGGCTGCATCTGATGCGATGTTACCGCAAATACCAATTAAAAATACAGCCATGATCAGCAGCTTCTCAGGTGCGCCAAGGATGAACTTTCTCATGAAAGAGCTCATAAGACCTGCTTTTTCAGCCAGTCCAATACCCAGCATCATAGATAAGACAAGCCCCAGAGGCCTAAAGCCTGTGAAATTGCTCAGCATATTTCGAATCATGTAGTCGAAGCCTTCTCTGCTCAGCAAGTTACGAACTGCAACAGACTCTCCCTTTACAGGATGCATAGCTTGTACTCCCATGTTTGAAAGTATGAATGATATAACGATGACAAGCCCCACCAAGCCAACAAATAAAATAAATGGATCCGGCAATTTGTTTCCAGCAACCTCGACTTTTTTCAGCATTTTGAAGGTCAAGGTTTCTTTCTCTAAGGCTGCTCCATTTTCTTGAACATTCTTTTCCTTTTTTTGGGCTGGCACTTTAATTCCCCCTTTTTTTAGTGTAGTTGAACACAAAACTTCCTGCAGGTGTTTCGGTCTTGTTTCGGCATTGCCTGATATTATTCTACACCAAACTTTCTATATTTTCAGTCATTTTCTTAAAGTTATTTTTTTAACAAATTAAGCTCACTGATCATATACCGCTATACTCACTGATATAAAAGGGTTTTACAATTATAATTGAGTGCAAAATTTTTTTATTAAATTTTCAGAATTTAGAATATTTTCAGGTCGTTTATGCATAAAAAAATTGCGCCGAAAGTTTCGGCGCAATTCTATAAGTTGATTTTATATATTTTTCTTGGTCTACCCGTACGGGCCTTACTCTGAGTATGAATCACCTCGCCATACCCCGCATTGACAAGCCCGCCTAAAATGCGTCGCGCTGTTCTGTCGCTAATTCCCAGCATGCTTGATACATCATGTGAGTCCAGCTCACTTCGTCCCAGCTTTTCAATCAAGGCCTTTAATTTGGATATATACGTAGCGCTGATTGAAGCTTTTTCCGAAATATCACGCACATTTGCGTCACGTCCCGCCGCCATATCATAAGTTAAAACCATTTGATTATCCGCTGTAAGCGGCCCTGTTACATTCCCGCGTTCATCTAGCATAAATGAACAATCAACGGGTTTACTCATTGCATGATCCAGTGCCATACGGGCATTTACTTCTGCTTCATGGACATTGGCCCCGTACCCAATTCCAGATGAGAGTACCACGCTCTCGCGCTGCCCCTTGGTCCAGTCCTTTTTGAATGACCCAAAGCCATAAATCGGTTCGATGGCCCCGCGGTTTGTAAAAATGAGGTATTCATCTTTCCCGCTGGGGAATAAAGAACCCAGGTTTTCTTTTGTATATGCGATAAGGGTGCTTTCCAGTTCATTTCGAATTGTGTGAAAATCATATTTCGTGAGGTTTCGGTCATTGAGTATCCGAAGTCTGACCACTTGTACAGCTGTCTGCATTTTTTTTACATGGCTGACTTCACCAAGAAGCAGCACCTTTGTAATATACTCTCTAATTAGCGCCTTGGTCGGATACATTTTATAAACGGCAACCCCTTGAGCACGAAGGATCTCATAGACTTTTGTAAAACCGGTTATAGCGGCATCTATTTTCCCTGCCTTCCACAAGTCTAAATGATAGGCCATTAGGTCTTGATTCGAAAAGTTTTTCGTAAAATCTAAGGTATTTATAAAAACGCCCTGAAGCGCAATGCCAAGTTCATCTGCCGCTTCAACAATTTCTTTCTCAGGCAAGGCATCAGCACTTAGCCTTTTAAGGTCAATGCCGTCTTCTCGAATCTGCCAAAATGATTTATAAAGACTCGTTCCCGTTCGGGGAATATACACAGCACGCTTACTCAATATTCCCGCCAAGTAGCACTGCATATAGGGCGATTGGCCTGAAAAAAGCAAAATGTCACATTCTTCTTGACTCTGTTGAGTCAAGGCCACTGTCTCAGCCTTATCTATGTATTTGTATGCTTTAAATTCTGCTTGGCTGGCAAACTCTTCAGCGACCTGTAAAATGACATCTACTGTATCGATTGCTCCTATAATGCCAATTTTTAGCATATTCAGCACTCCTGATTCTGTCTTTTCCAACTGTCCATTTATTCATACTCTGAGCATTATTATACCACAAAGCCTTAAGTAAAATTTACTAAGCCTCCCCGCAGTCAGGACTTTCTTTATAAGAACTGCACTTATTTATAATCGGTTAACACCTTAATACAACTGCTAAATGTCCTTTCAAATCACCCTTTAACATTTATGCACAAGCCAATTAAATATTCACTATTTGAAGTCAGGACTTTCTTCTATACAGCCCCGTTCGTAAAACCTTTTAAGAAATCCCATTTTCAAACCTTATTTGCATATTATTCTGTGCAGTATGCATATACTAGGGAATTTTATGAATAAATCGGGTATAATTTAAGTTAATACCATTACATATGAAATTCGTAAATGAAACAAACCAAAAATCAAATAGATAAACAACATATGACACGATGAGGAGGACTACAATGATGAAACTGCTCGACAATTTGCCACCCAAGTTCAAAGTGAAATGGATTCTGGTTTGGCTCAAGAGTTCCGCGCTTGTCTTAATTGCCATTTCACTTTCGCTTGGAGTAGGCGCTTTGGCAGGTGCTCAAGTCAGTGCAAGTGTGCTACCAACTTACCTTCTTGCAGTTACACTCAATATTTTTGTGGTTCTGCTTGGCTTTCTTGGTGCATCTCAAGCCTTTCTCATTACAGAGATGGCCCTGATTGCATCGTCCTTTATTGCCGGCCTGTTTTCCTGTATCGACTACGCCGGATGGGAAGCTCTCGTTTCCATTTACATTGTCATCCTCATGACCCTTCCAGCAGGCATAGTCGGTCTTGTCACTGAATTAATCAAATTTCTTAGACGTAACCAAGAGGGGTTCTCAGAAAAAACACAAACCCGTATTTGGCGATTTTATGCACTTTTACTGGGTGGACTTATGATTGCAGCACCCTTTAGTCTAGACTTTGAACATACGGCATATGAATCCATACCCCAACCAGAAGTTGAAATAGAAGAAAATCAGGACACATCTGAAGAGACCCTTGAGCGCCTGATATTTCAAGGCGGAACTGCTGAATATGGATTTTTCATTACAGTAACCCAAGACGAAGTCGTGTCTGAAACCTTTGACAGAGTCCCTGATTATGAAGCAGATTCAGGAGATGGCGAAAAGAAAACCAATGTCATTATAAACAATCGGTCCCTCTCCAAAGGAGAGTTTGAAACCCTACAAGATTATATGAAAAACGAGACAGATTTTCTAAGTGCAAAAGAAGATTTATCGACTAGCCAGAGCATACTAGATGCTGAGTCTGCAACCATCACACTGGAATACAAAGACCACACAATTCGCAAAGGGGGCTACTACCCTTACGATACACTGTCTTTTAAAAAACTCAGCGATTATGTGAGGCGCATGCAATATGATCCAGACAAGCAAGCACCTCATTATGCCAGCCAAATTGATGCACTGACCCATCCGGATGAAAAAGCAGTGCTCTACATACTTCAGGGACTTGTTTCGGAACTTGAATCTGTTGAAAAAACTGCTCTTAGCATTACCCCGATGTATGATAGCTGGTCTTATGACGCTCAGAAAAATAGGTATACAGTACATATTGAACTTGAATCCGAATATGAATCTGGCACCGGATTTGCACAAGGCAAGCTGCAATACGCTCTGGATGACCATACACTAAAATTTAAAAAAGATTTGTTTTCAATAACTTTGGAAAATGCAGATCTGTCAAAGCGTCTTCTGAATCACCTATTAGAACTGGACGTACTTGACTAACACCGACTTACTCTAGAAAGGAATACGACTATGAACCCCTGTCCATCGTGCGGCGCACCCATTGAATCAGGCGCCAAATTCTGCGGTCTTTGCGGAACAGCGTTAAAAGAAGCCCCGCCTGTTCCTCCGCAAAAGGAGGCTGACATTTACATTCGCCCTGGATTTTCTGAAAAGGAATCAGATCCAACTGTCATTGCACTGAGAAAAATGATCATCCATTCCAACCTCCGCGCCGGCGCTCTCTTTTCGCTTATTGTCGCTGTTATTATGTTTTTCATTTGGGCAAGCGGTGAAGGCCGGGTCACACCAAGCTGTTTCTTGGCTGGCTTCGTAGCCGGAGCCATTGCATTTTTGCTCAGTATTCCATTTTATATTAAGGCCAAAATGGAACGGGACTGGGAGGGAACGGTCGTTAAAACCAAGGAAAAAGTAAGTTATGAATCAAAACCTGATGATGAATACGATCGACGCCCAAGTCGAAAAGAAAAGTACATTATCAAAGTCAAACTCGGCACTTTAAAATACAAAAAACTCACGTATGGAAACTATCAGGTTCTCAATTACTATCATAAGGGAGATCAAATTAAGCGCCATCGGAATTTCAAGTACCCCGAAAAAGAAGATAAGAGTCGGGATGAACACCTGCGCTGTATATACTGTTTCACAGCCAATGAGAAAACATCCGATTACTGTAAAGAGTGCAATGTGGCTCTTATGAAATAATGAAAAAGTCCGGTACAAAAGCCCTGTTCGCCTCCAGCATTTTGGGGGTCGAACAGGGCTTTTTATTTTGTTATTACTTAAAGGCCTTCTTTTCAAGCGATAAATGCATATAGTCAATCATGGTATTAAAATCAAAAACCGGCAGATTAAACCGGTCTGAAACGGCCTTGCCGTAAGGGGGCATCACACTGCACTCCAGAAGGACTGCCCCGACTTGACCGACCGCATCTATGCACTCTTCAACACCGTGAATGATCTCTTTTGTCATAAGCTCATCATCTAAGACCCCATTTTCTTCAACAATAGCGTCATAAAAGTGTGGCTCCTCTTCCATGCCCTTTATAACAAGCCTGTCCAAACAAGCCTGTCCAAAATACTTGGCAATCACCGGCCCTAAGGTTGCACCGCTCGCTGAAAGTACAGCAATTTTTTCTTCTGGTTTAATAATCTGCATTATGAATGGCAGCTGTAAAAGACTTGATAAAAAAACGGGCGTTTCGAGGTGTGCATTCAAGTACTCTTGGAAAACCATCATAAAACCACAGTCTGATGTAATGGCGCGCACCCCCTGCGTTTGCAGTTTTTGAGCTGCCTGCAAAACAATATCCAATGCTTTTTCATCTTCCATAAGTTTCTCAGAAAGCATTCTGGAAACTGTCATTTCAGGGACAATTTCATACCTGACAGGATAAGCATAAGACCTCGCGTTGCCAACATCTCCCGGAATAAAGGGCGTCTGGCTGTCTAACATGAGTATGCCTACCTGTACACCAAATATGACTTGCCCTTTTCTCAGTGAATGTTTCACAGAATCTCCCCCTAGTCTACATACTTTTTAATTCATAATACGCTGTCAGAGTCTTCCATCCAACCCCTCATACGCGGTATGAAGAGGTACTTACCCTGGGGAAAAATATTTGTATGCTAAGGAAATTTTGCAATTCATAAGTACGAAATTGGATATAATACTATAATAAGCAATATATATTGGCGCGTGCACTTAGTAAAACAGTGAACTTAATGCTTCATACCCATTCAATGACACATTTAGGGTATGCAAGCAAGAATAGAGGGATGGTAATGTCTCTGGATTTAAACACAACGATTGTCATCAATTTACTTATCAATTATGTCTGTACCTACATTATTGGTGCAACATGGCATAAAACAAAGAACAAGTTCAAGGGGATTGAACTTGTTCTTGCTGACTTCATTTTACAATCTATCGGCATGACCCTTGTCATCTTCACAGGTGTACTGCCTGATTTTATGACTATTATTCTTGCAAATATCTGTATGTATTTCGGTGCAATGCTCCTTGTCTTTGGTATTGCCAAATTTGTCGGCGTAACCGTTTTAAAATGGCCTTATATTTTTGCCATGGCGCTGTTCAGCGGACTCTATATATACTTTACGTTCATTACAGCGAGCACACGTATGCGCCTAATTGTTTTCACGACTATGGTTATACCGATTTTCCTTCATACAGCCTACATCGTATTTTTTAAAACACAAAAGCACCAGCGTGCTTATACTTACCCCGTTGCAATTTCCAACGTTCTCTTTACTCTGGCACACGGTAGTCGTTTGATTAATGATCTGCATGATTTTGACCTTTTCAACTACGCGGCATTGAGCCAAGGGGAGTCTGCCATGGTTATCATCAACGAACTCCTCATGATTTACTTGACCTTTTCAATTACACAGATGATCCACATTCGCCTGCTCAACGAACTGGATAAATACATCGGCAGAACCGAAAAACTCTTACATAAGACACGTCATTTAGCCATTACGGACGATTTAACCCAGCTCTACAATAGACGCAAAATCGAAGCCCTCTTAGGTCAGGAAATTGAAAAATTTCACACCTATAAAAGCCCGTTCTCAATCTTAATGATTGATATTGACCACTTCAAACGTTTTAATGACACTTATGGGCATGACATAGGTGACAAAGTGCTTCAAGATGTGGCACGCACCCTTGAAACAAGCCTTAGATCGACAGATATTGTTGGCCGATGGGGTGGAGAAGAGTTTCTTGTTATCCTATCCAATACATCTTCCGAAACCGCTTGTGAAGTGGGGAATAAGCTGCTTCAGAGCGCCCAGTCACTGGACCTGCCATACTGCTTGCAAAAAGAGATTCTAACACTGAGCATCGGCTGTGCAAATATGTCAGATCATCTTAGCGATAATGACTTAATCAAACAGGCCGACACAGCTCTTTACCATGCAAAAGAAAACGGACGCAATCAGATTATTGGCGTGTCATAAGTCTGCCTGAGTGAAAATAGGCAAATCCTAAAAAAGGGGCATTCTAATCCTCAAGCTTGCGCTTGCAGTTTATCAAGAATCAAACCCGTTTCCACGCCTTCCATCTAAGACTTTCCTTGTGTAGCTGCTTCAAACTCTGCTTGTATGCGCTCAAAAAGCTGGGGATCTGTAATCACTGCTACCCCAGTTAAGGCAAGCGCAGATACCGTACGTGCCATTTCCTCATAGGCATAAGGGGTTCTTGTCGCTTCAGCAAAGGCTACGGTATGGGCAATAATCGGCTGGTCTTTGACAATAGCAAAAGTAGGGTGAATTGTAGCGCAGACATGGCTGACATTGCCGGCATCAATAGACCCAAAATCCTCTCTTGCATCCTTGATTTTAGTGCACCCCAGTGCCTTTAATTGCTCAGTAAAAGCGCTCGACAGTGCCTCGTTGGTTAGCATATTATCATAGCTGACTTCATAGTGGCTTATGTCTACCGATGCACCTACAGCATCTGCTGCACAGCGTGCACAATTTTTAACCTTGTCTGCAAGCTCTTGGAGATAGGCCTTTTCAGGTGATCGCACATAAAACTGTGCCTGTGCAAAATCAGGTACAATATTGGCAGCTTTCCCCCCATCTGAAATAATGCCGTGAATACGTGAATCGCTTTTAATGTGCTGACGCAGTGCATTAATACTTACAAATGTTCCTATAGCTGCATCCAGAGCGTTGATACCCTTCTCCGGGGCAGACGCCGCGTGTGCAGTACGCCCGTGATAATCAAACTGAATGGCCTGCATGGCTAAAGAGGCTCCGCTCTTATAATACGATGCATCCGGATGCGCAATCATGGCCACATCGACATCATCAAAAACTCCATTTTCAGCGAATGTCACCTTGGCTCCGCTTGTCTCTTCAGCAGGTGTGCCCAAGACAATGACCCGACCACCAATTTCGTCCAGTACGTTTTTAAGCACGATGCCCGCACCTGTACTCACCGTTCCCAGTAAATTGTGACCACAGCCATGACCAATACCCGGAAGGGCATCATACTCTGCCAAATAGGCAATGGTTGGTCCTGGCTTTTCTGCAGTGTAAACCGCCTTAAAGGCTGTTTCTAAACCCTCAAATCCCAGGGTCACATCAAAACCATGCTTTTCTAGCAAGGCACCGTGAAGTTTCGATGCTGTGTATTCTTCGTGCCCAAGCTCAGGGTGTGCAAATATTGCTTCGCTGAGTCTAATAAGCGCCTCTTTTAACTGATCTGTATGTTGTCTTATTTTTTCTTTCATGTCATCATCCCTACTTAAATATATCGACCAAGTCTTCCATTTACAATTTGATTGTCTTTAAGTGCAACCGCACCGTTGACAATGACATAAGAAATACCCTCCGGAAGTGCCGTTGGTGCTTCAAATGTCGCATTATCTTTGATTTTGTCCGGATTAAAAATAACTAAATCTGCATCTGCCCCTTCAAATATATCGCCTTTTTTATAAAGTGACAGACGTTTTGCTGGATACAGGGTCATTTTTTTAAGGGCTTGTACCAGAGACATTACTTTTTCTTCACGAACGTATTTTGAGAGCACCTTTGCAAAAGTCCCTGCTCCCCGCGGATGCCCTGTTTCATAGTTATAAAGTGCATCACTTGCAACCATCACATAAGGGGAACAGAGTGCCTCGCGCACTTCCTCCTCATTCATCACAAACGCTGCCACAATACTATTTGGGTATTCCCGCTTCACTTTTTCAAAAAGAGCCGCATCACACCTCATTCCCTGATAAGGAGGTTCTGTAAGTAAAATATCCGAATAGGTCTTGTTCCACCGCTCAAAGCAGCCGTCATCAAAAACCGCTGATCCAATATATGTCGAAAATGCCGCGTAGGGGTAACAGTCCGCTAAAACATCTACCCCATTATCAATATGCTTTTTAACCGCACTGAGCGTTTCCTTCATTGTTCCCATGGCGCTGCAACTCCCGATATGGGATATTTGCATGGGAAGCTGTGTTGTCCTCGAAAGTTGAGCCAGTTCATCAACAGACTCAACACTCTTGTCTCCATCGTATCGATAATGTGCAGCGAGCAGGTGTTTCTCAGGAGAAAGCCCCGCTGTAATCCGTGTCATTTCCGATTCATTAACACCAGGTGCGTACTCAATGCCATAGGAAATACCCACCGGATTCATCGGCAGATACATTTTGACCAGTTTACGCATCTTTTCAATTTCAAGGCTTGTTGCACTGCGGTAGCGATCTTCAATTCCAACACATTGGCGCAAGAAATTATGTCCAATGAAGAGTTTATAATTGAGTGGTGCGCCCTTGGCCTTTACATAACTTGCAAAAGATGCAGGGTCCATCTTATTGTCCCCACAGTTCCCCCCAATTAGGGTTGTGGTTCCCATTCGCAGGGCACAATACCCTGTATAATACGGATCTTGTCTTTTTACATCAATCCATTCTTCGTGGGAATGTATGTCAATAAATCCAGCTGACACAATCTGTCCATCTGCTGAAATCACGCTTTGACTCTTTGTAGCATCTTGTCCAATTTTAACGATTTTTCCATCTTTAATATGCAAATCAGATACATAAAATGTATCCGACGCATAATCAGGAATAAGGGCATCTACAATGGTTAAATCATACATGCAGCCTCCCCCTTTCTCTATCCATCAAACTGTTTTCGAGCTTAAAAATGTGCAAAAGACAGCATGCTGTCTTTTGCACTTGTGAACTATAGCGGTCTAGAAAGGTCCATATTGAATGGAATGCGCAATAAAGACCAAAATACCTGCAACTGCATACTGAAGTAAAATGAGTGGTAGAATCCACTTGGCCCATTTGTTCCATGGAATTTTAGCCAGTGCAAGTCCTGCCATAAAATAGCCTGAAGTCGGTGTAAATATGTTGGAAATACCATCTCCGAACTGGTAAGCCAACACTGCAGTTTGTCGTGTAACACCTACGAGGTCAGACAGGGGTGCCAATATTGGTATGGATACGGCCGCCTGACCGCTTCCAGATGGCACGATGAAGTTGAGTAGACACTGGAACACATACATACCCACTGCCGATACCGACGAAGGCAACTGTGTTAAAACGCTTGAAGACGAATACAGGATCGTATCTAGAATATTGCCTGTCGTAAGTACAACCAATATGGCACGTGCGAATCCGACTACCAGAGCGCCGCCGGCAATGCCCGCCATACCCTTAACCAGATTCTCAGCAAAGCCATCAAAACCCAGCCCACCGAACAGACTGACCACAATACTCATACCAAGAAAGAGTGCTGCAATCTCCTGAATGTACCATCCATACTGGATAACGCCAAATACAAGGAGGCCAATTGTCAGGGCAACCACGCCGAGAACTGATTTTCTACTTCCCGTCAAACTCTTAAGCTGGGACAAGTCCAGAACGTCTTCACGGCTCTGGTCAAAGTCATACATCAAACTCAACTCAGGATTTTGCTTTACCTTACCGGCATAACGGTATAAAAATAGGGTCACAAGCGAAACCATACAGACGTAAGCAATCATTCTAAAGCCCATACCTGAAAATAGGGGCAGCTCTGCGATTCCCTGTGCCACACCTACAGTAAAGGGGTTCATAAATGCGCCTGCAAAGCCTGCACCTGCACCAGCAAGTACCATGCCGATCCCTGTTAGTGAATCAAAGCCCAGTGCTATGGCAAGTGTCACCATAATCGGAATAAATGGCAATGTTTCTTCTGCCATTCCAAATACAGCACCTCCAAGGGAGAAGAGAATGACAACTATAGGTATGATTGCACGTTCCTTGCCTTTCATTTTTAGGGTAACCTGACCAATCCCTGCTTCAATTGCACCTGTCGCTTCTACGACCGAGAAGGCCCCTCCTACAATGAATATGAAAAAGATTATAGATGCCGTTTCGACCATGCCATCTGGTACGGATTTCAAAAAATCCATCAAGCCGACCGGCGTGTTATCGATATACTGGAACGAACTCGGATCAACCACCATGCGCCCGCTGGCACTTTCCATCATGGCGTACTGACCCGCTGGTACAACATATGTAAGAAGAGAACAAATTGCCACAACACTTAATAGAATGACATAAACATGGGGTACTTTAAATTTTTTCTGGGGTTCTTTATCATGCTCTGGCGATTTTTTTACTTTTGCTTCCACTACGCATCATCTCCTTTAACTTTACAATATAGTGCAGCAGTCAGTGCATACGCTTTAACCGCTGGCATCAGTTGGTTTACGGAAATGAACTCATCTTTAGAATGAGCGGATTCTAGCTGACCCGGTGCAAATACAATGGTTGGAATATTGGCATATGTAGAGAGAAGACCTGCATCGCTCCATGCTGGGAAATATGTTCTATTTGGAGTGGTACCGCTTACCGCTTGAATTGCATCAGTTAGCGACTTAATAATTTCTGAGTCAGGATCAATTTCCATAGCTTCGTGTACATACCCTGGTTTCATGACACTGCTTTCCATCACACGCATGTGGCACTTAAATTTAGGGTCTTTTTGGCTCAGTTCTGTAATCACATCTTGATATTCTTTAAGTACATTCTCATAGGATTCACCCGGAATCCAGCGTCTGTCTACAGTTAGCACACACCGCCCTGCGACCGTACTCGGCTGCGTGCCTCCGTTTATGGTTCCAAGGTTCATGGTTGAACTTCCAGCGACAGGATGTATGCGTTCAGATAAGCTGCTTTTCATACGCTCTTCTAGCAGGGTAATAAACTGGGTCGCCTTTTGAATGGCGTTGATGCCTTCACTCTGGCGCCCGCCATGAACCGTTTTTCCTACAATCTCAAATTCAAGCCACTCAAGACCGCGGTGGGCCATGCAGATTTCAAGGTCAGTCGGTTCACCGACAATTGCAGCGTCCACCTTGAGCCCCGCTTCAATAAGGGCAATGGTACCAAGGCTCTTTTCTTCTTCATCGATTACCCCTGCAAACCATACATCCTCTTCAAGCGGCACTTTCAGACGCTTCAGCGCAGCCATCGCCATCATCATACAGGCTAAAGGTCCTTTCATATCAACGGTTCCACGTCCATATAACTTTCCGGACCGCTGTGATACTTTATAGGGATTTTCCATATCGTATACCGGTACCGTATCCATGTGTCCTGTCAATAAAAGCCGTTTCGCCCCCACTGTGCCTCTTAATACAGCGGTAACATTGTAGCGGTCATCTTCCACATGTATGACACGCGACTCAATACCTTCACTTTTAAAAAAGCGCTGTATATAGTGGGCAATTTCCTTTTCCTGCCCACTGTTTGGCGGATGACTGGGGATGGCGACGAGGTCTGCAATTAAACCAATCACATCCTCTTCATGAACCACCTGAGCAACTTGCTCCATTAGCTTTTCGATTTTCTCACTCCCTTTCCTGAAATTCAAACTCGATTTATGTACATCACCTGAAACCCGGCTTGCCACTAAAAAATTATGCCTGTTACAGGTAAGCATCCATCCATCGAATTTTCCACTATTTCACTCGTCTATAAAGAGACGAGACCTCCTCAACCCATTGTCTCTATAAGGCAGTTCCCGCCGCCCTATATCAAAAATCGAGCCACATCTCTTGCACTTTTAAGCAGCAACTCAATACAATCATCCATTTTCGCGCGCAGGGTCGGTGTATCAATGCCAGAAATGGCAATACACCCATGTAGCTTTCCGTTTGAACTGAACACGGGCACACCCATCCCAATAGTCCCTTCAATAGCCTCACCATAGCTTGTTGCGTACCCTCTTTCCTGAATGCCTCTATACTCTTCAAGCAGCTCGTCTGGGTCCGTAAATGCCTTATTGAATACGGGTTTTAAGTCAACTTCATAAACCAGCTTCTTCAGTTCTTCATATGTATGGGAAAAGGCCATGAGCACCTTGCCGTATGCACCACAGTTAATCGTAAAGACTTCTCCAGGCACGTAACGGATATTTATGAAATTGGATATAGATTCATACACACTGACGACATCCAGGCCTTCCAGTACGGCGTAGCCAACCTGTGTCTGAGTCTCAGCAGATATGCTGTCAATGGCTTTACGGATTTCCGAATAGACATCCAAATTCCAGGCATACTGCATGCCCACAACATAAGCCCCATAGCCTACTGAGTATTTTCCACTGTATGCATCTTGCTTCACATAGTTCTGTTCCTTTAGAGTATTCAAAATTCGATGAACCGTCGGTTTGCTTATTTCAAGTTCAACACTCAGCTCTTTTGCCGAATAGGCATAAGGTGCTTTTGTAAACGCCTGCATAATATTCAGTGTTTTTTCAATTGCATTTTGTTTGATCATACGCTCTCCAAAGTCCATATAACGGACTATATTATTATATTACGGACTACTTTCCAAAAGTATAATTCTATTAATTTTCATTGTCAAGAAATTGTGTGAATTTTCCGTCTTGTATATTTATGCATCGTTCAATTAATCCTGCGTTCACATCAGGATAAGTCTTTGTAAAGTGTGTTTAAGTTATGTAAACTCCATTCAAACTTAACATGCGTTTCATATAATAGGCTCGAATAGATGATGACACAGTATTTGAGAAAGGAAACAATATGAATTTCCTCATAAGTCTTTATAAGATAAGTGCACTCTCAGAACCAGCTCTGGTGGTCAATCAGCTTGAGCAGCTCGATTATGACAATCGCGTTGACGGCATAGAAATTAACGCAGACCTCGAAAACCCGCTCGAAGTTCAACGCCTTTTCGAATACGGCCACCTGCTCAAAGACCGCAGTAAAATACTTCAAATTCATTCTCCACATGGATTCAACAAGCTTTTTAATGACACAGATACACTCACTGAGTATCTAGCTGTATACGATGCCCTTTCGCATGAAATCGGCCACCCCTTATCCATCACCATTCATCCTGTTGAGTCTGACGATAAGGAAATTTCGAGATACCAGACCCTCAAGCTCATAACACGTCTTTACAGCATATGCCAGCTCAAGGGCTATGGACTTGAATTCACACTGGAAAATCTGAATCTTAATCGGCATCGGCTGGACACGGAAGGCATAGAACCCATCGTTAAACAGTCTTGTATCGGGTTTTGCTGGGATATCGGTCATGAAGTATATGAGGATAAGTGCACCTATTCACTGAACAAAAACATGGAAACGCGGCTTAGCAATGTCCATATACACGATATAGCAAAAAGTGACCACTTTCCCTTCCGCTACGGTCGCACCGATTATGCCAGTGCACTGGCTTATTTGAGCAGCATCTCCTATAGAGGATCAGTCGTTGTTGAAATCAATACCGATTACCTTCTGGGGGAAAACTGGACGCATAAATACATGGACTATATTTCTCAAGTCTATTTGCTTGCTGATGCGCACGCTTCCATGGTTCAGAAGAAAGTACAAGCCCTATAAATCAGCTCTCATTTATAGGACGAAACGGAGAAAATGCCTTATGAAGATTGCTTTTGATGTCAAAGATAAATTTCACTGCAGAGATTTATCCAGTCGATACGAGTCCTTTTCATACATGAAAAAGCGCTTTTGACTTCCAGTAGATGACTACGGAAAACCAAAAGCGCTTTATAGTATAAATTTTCAGTTTTTATATGGCATTTTCATATCTATTTATTTTTACACATCCATCAAAACCGCACGTATGGGCGCCGCATCCAGCCCCTGTAGTTTAAGCGGCAAGGCAATCAATTGGTAGTCGCCTTCTTTAATTTCTTTAAGACGCAGACCCTCAATAATGAAAATATCCGCTTCAAAGAGCCTATGGTGTGTACTATGATCCGGCTGACTCCGCTCAATGCCAAGCCCGTCCGTGCCAACACCCTTCACCCCTATTTCTGCGAGCAAGTCGGCCCCGCTTGTATCCAGGTAAATAAACTCCGGACTAAAATCATCTATATTTGAGTTCTTTGTTTTAAATAGAAGAACCTCTCCAGCTTGAATATCATATTTTTCAAGATCTTTACGGGAAATACCACCTTCAACCGCAGTCAAGTCAAGTACTCGGCATGGCCCGATCAGCCCATCCAGCGGCATGCTTTCAATGGTTGCCCCATCCTTCATCATATGACGCGGCGCATCAAGATGCGTTCCCGTGTGCACATCCAGTGTCACCTTGGATTCCTGTACACCGCCATCTTTATGGGCTCTGGTCATCTCAAACACGGGCTTTTTTTCAGGTTTATTTTTATAGACAAACATGTTTTCATGTATTGCCTGCGATATATCATAAATCAAAGTCCTACCACCTCTCTAAACTTACTTATAATGAGTACCAGCTTCTGCCGTCACGCAGCAACAAGTCCCCAGCCGCTTTGGGACCCTTACTCCCCGGTTCGTAATATTGTAGGTTCTCCTGTAGATTGGTACATTCATTGAGCATTTTTTCTACAAAGACCCACTCATTCCACACTTCGTCCCAGCGGGTAAAAAGATCATGATTCCCGTTTACAACTTCATAAATAAGGGTCTCATAGGCTTCAGGTGCGGCATAGTCAATCATGCAGCTCTGACAGAATTCCATTTCTCGAGTAATGAGGGTCTTGGTTTCACCCGGTTTTTTCATGTTGAATTTAAAACGCATTCCCTCTTGGGGATATATTTCTATGACCATAACATTTTGAGGGCAGTCCCTATAGGTTCCAAGATTGGGACATTTATAGACAATCACAATTTCTGAAACTTTTTTCTCCAGACGTTTGCCTGTCTGTAAATAGAAGTCCACCCCTTCCCAGCGCGGCAGGTCAACCTTGAGCTTCATGGCTGCATAGGTTTCAGTACGTGAATCAGGGGCAACACCCTTTTCTTCACGGTAAGCCTTCACTTCACCGTTTCCGGAATACTGACCAATGACAACATCTTTCTTTACATCCTCAATATAAAGGGCCTTCAACACTTCCGTTTTACTTCTAAGTATATCCTCGCTATCCAGTGTCCCTTCAGGGGTCAGTGCCACAAGGGACAACATTTGAAGCAGATGACTCTGAATCATGTCACGAATGGCTCCGGCCTTGTCATAGTACTGGGCTCGTTCCATTACACCAACAGACTCCGCAACAGTAATTTGAATATGATCGATATAGTCCTTATTCCAACTGGCATCATAGATCATGTTGCTAAAGCGCAACATCATAATATTTTGAATCATTTCTTTTCCAAGGTAATGATCCATTCTATATATTTGGTCTTCGACAACATACTGGACTAAATGATCATTGATTTCACGGGCGGTCTGAAGATTCTTGCCAAAAGGCTTTTCAAAGACAATACGGTTGTTCAAATTTCCATTTCTGAGCAGGTCTGCCGATGACAGATGCTCAACAATGGGTTTAAAGAACTGGGGCGCTGTGGCCAAATAGAAAATATTCACAGAGTCCGCATCTCCATCCACTTCTTCCTTGAGTGCTATATAATCCTCAAGCACTGGAAAAGACAGCTGAAAATAGGTCAGTTTTTTGATAAATGTAAACCACTTCTTCACATCTCGCGTTCCACCTACATTATCAATGAGAAAACTGTGAAACTGCTCTGTATCATAAGGTCGCCTGCTGATGCAGATAATCTGCGTATCTTCAGGCAGCCTGTCCCTGCTAAAGAGTTCGTAGAGTGCAGGGTAGAGCTTTCTCACGCTCAAGTCCCCCGTCGCTCCAAATAGAAATATTTTTGTCACTCTACTCACCATCCTTATGGATTTTATGGCCTCCAAATTCATTTCTCATGGCCGCAAGAAGTTTGTTTGAAAAACGCTCTTCCTGCTTGGATTCGAAGCGCTTAAAGAGTGAACTTGCAATGACATAGGCTGGCAGTTTTAACCGAAGTGCCTCCTCTACGGTCCATAGTCCCTCGCCGCTGGAATCCACTTTATCAAGAATGCCTTCAAGTGTCGGATTTTTCTCAAGGGCATCGGTTGTTTTGTCAACTAAATAGCTGGATATAATAGATCCATTTTGCCAAACCTTGGAAATGGTTGTCAAGTCCAGATCAAATTCTGACTGGTCAAGGATTTCAAAGCCTTCAGCAATGGCCTGCATCATGCCATATTCTATGCCATTGTGAATCATTTTGACATAGTGTCCCGTACCGTGTAGCCCCATGTAGTTGACACCGCCTGGCACGCATACAGCCTCCAGCATTTCTGCGAGCGCATCGTAGTCTTTTTTGTCGCCGCCTACCATCATGCACGCGCCCTCCCGGGCACCTTGCTGACCCCCACTGGTTCCAATATCCATGTATCTGAATCCACTTTCAATGACTTGCTCAGCACGCGCCAGCGTATCTGTGTATTTTGAATTTCCACCATCTATGATGAGGGCCCCCGGTGTGGCGTAGGCGCAAATATCATGTAAAACAGCATCCACTGTGTCGCCTGCCGGTACCATCATCCAGTAAACGCCCTCTTCACCAAGAGCCTCTACAAGTTCTTCAATACTCTTAACGCCCTCAAAGCCCTCATCCATAAAAGCCTTTACCTTTTCATAACTCCGGTTGTAAACAACCACCTCATAGCCATGGTCTTTCATATTTCGCGCAAGATTTCCGCCCATTTTTCCAAGTCCGATCATCCCGATTTTCATATATTTTTCCTTTCTCAACCGTTTCGTTGTCAGTACTATGGGTTTATTACCCAATTCTATAGCCTCAACGCCATAAACGCGCAGTGTTCACATTGATTTTACAGAACGACACTCAGAGGCTTATTCTTAAAAACGTAAATCATCTAAATAAAGCCCCCATACAAACTAGACTCTTTTAGTGTATTTACTTTTCTTTCTAGTTTACACTATTTTGAAAATAAGAAAACACCCAAGCGGAAATTATTATTGTCCTATAATAATTTCCGCTTGGGTGTTTATAGAATATCACTTCCAAATTTGACGTGCAGCTCAGTGTCCGTATAGACACAGTTAACACTTTTGGAGTACTTTATACCCTGCAAAGTGGGCTTACTCTAACGCTAAACTTAGCCTTTTGGGTAAAAGAGTTCAGGTTCTTTTCTCTCAGAACAATTTTCTATGAGAAAGTCACGAATTTTTTCTACTCTGCCACCAAATGTAATCGCCTTTTCTGGACAGCCCTTTAAACAGCTGTGGCAAAGAATACAGGCCTCTTCATTAACTCGAATGCCATTTTCAACGGTTAAAGCACCCGCAGGACAGGCTGACACACACTTCCCACAGACCGTACAAGCTTCGCCAATGGTCGGGCCAAGTGGCGGTGCTGCTTTGCGTTCACGATAAGGACGACGCCCTCTAACTTCCAGCTTTAAAGCCTCTAGATCATCGGTTGCACACTTTTCTTTTAGCGTTTGTCCAAAGGTGCGCGCAATGTCTAAATCTGCTGTATCCGGTCTCGCTCGTCCAACGGCCTCTGTCAGAGAATGTTCCCCTATAAATGCTGCGCCAGCAAAAGGGACAAAACCACCTTCAGTCAAAATGTCCTGCATTTCGACTAGGGCATCATCAATATCTCGATTCCCATAAACAGCAACCAGAACAGCCGGCGTACCCTGGGCTTTCAATTTCTTTAAAAAGCCTTCTGTCAGCGCAGGAATTCGCCCGGAATAGACAGGCATGCCTATGACAACAAGATCCTTTTTAGCAAACTGCGGTATTTTAACCCGCGATTCTGGCTTAGTGATATTATGGTGTTCAGTATGTAGACCCAGACCCTCGGCAATGGCACCAAGTACAGATTTCGTTGTTCCAGTCGGACTGAAATAAACTAGATGTGTGTTTTCAAATTGCATAGCCTTACCTCCTTTAATCGGTTTTAAGCATATACCAAAAACCGAAATCTATCAAGTTCAACCCCTTGAGAGGTGATTGCTGTGGTGGCCTATGCTCAGTACCCTTCAAACACGCTCTTTCACATTGAGGTGATTGCAGTGATTTACACACTTTTTTTCACCCCCCTTTTTAAGGACACAAGGAGATCTCCTTAAGGGGAGGGTGATTTCTTATTCTAGGCCATTTTATCCAATAGCATATGCATCAATGTTAAGCTGAGCTTCTAACGATAAACCCATACGCTCTTCCTTGAAAATACGCGAGTCCATTTCACGCAAGTTTTCAGCAATAACGGGTCGGAACTCCATTTGTTCTAAAATATCTTTTTCAAGATCAACGCCAGGTGCAATTTCAGTTAGTGTCAGTCCTTCTGCCCTCACTTGGAAAACACAGCGCTCTGTAATCAGAGAAATCTTCTTGTTTTTCTGGGCTTCAACTGCACCATTTAGTGTAATATGTTCTAATGTGTTGATAAATTTTTTCACTGCACCTTCTTTTTCGATTTTCAACTTACCATTTTCGACGACTGTTTTTAGACCGCCTGCTGTAAAGGTGCCACAAAAAACACATTCCTTTGCATTTTGGGATATGTCTACGAAGCCGCCACACCCTGCAATTTTAGGTCCAAACTTGGAAACGTTTAGACTACCCTGTGCATCGCACTGGGCCATGCCTAGAAAAGTTATGTCAATGCCACCACCATCATAAAAATCAAACTGATAAGGATGATCTATAATTGCTTGTGGCGCATAGGCACTTCCGAAATTTAAGCCGCCTTGTGCCGAACCACCGTAAATTCCTGGTTCAACGGTTGCCACAAAGTGATGCTCCAGTCCCTCTTCCTTGAGGACATCAGCAACCCCTTCCGGAACGCCTATTCCATAATTCAAAACACGCTTTTGAGCCGTTACCTGCATAGCTGAGCGCCTTGCAATAATACGTTTGGGACTCAGCTCACCTGATACGATTTCCTTTTCAGGAATGATACCATCTGCTGAAATGAAATTAATATCGAACTGTGTCGCTGCATTTTGCATATGATTCTTCTCATCTTGTGCCACAGCAACTACATCCACCAGTACGCCCGGAACGATTACATTTTTTGGATCTAGCGTTCCACGTTTTACAAGCCTTTCAACTTGAACAATTACCATGCCACCATTATTTCGCGCTGCCATAGCAACAGGCAGATGCTCCAGCTTCAGTGCTTCTTTGCTAATACCGATATTTCCATCCTCATCGGCCTCTGTCCCGCGTATGATTGCAACATCAATCTTTTGTGATTTATAGAGTAAATAAGGCGCACCGTCAATTTCAAATTTTTGCACCAGCTCTTCCTGCGTTCTAGGATTCAATTTCCCGCCATCAACCTCAGGGTCTGCAAAAGTACCTAAACCAACATGGGTTAACACGCCTGGCTTATTTGCTGCCATATCTCTAAACATCGTTGCGAGTACACCTTGTGGAAAATTATACGCTTCTATCTGATTCTCGCTGACCATATTCACGAGTTTGGGAATGAGTCCGTAATGCCCACCAATCACCCGCTTTAAAAGACCCTCGTGACATAAGTGATTAATGCCCCGTACAGGCTGTCCGTCACCCACACCAGAGGCCCACATTAATTGAATATCTTTAGGAGAGCCCGTCTTCTTGAATCTATTTTCTATTTCAATAAAGACTTCCTCAGGTGCTCCCGTTAAAAGAAATCCAACCGTTCCTACCGATGCACCATCTGGTATCATTGCAGCAGCTTCACTTGCTGTTGTAAATTTTATATGACTCATATCTGACTCCTTTGCCTCATCCACATCCATTAGATAATCAATCCACCACTCACTTCTAGGACTGCACCATTCATATAGCTAGATTCGTCAGAAGCTAGAAATGCATATACATTTGCGAGCTCATCCGGCTGTCCAAGCCGTTTCATAGGAACCTTGCTCTCCATGCCCTCAATGACTTCCTTTGGCATGTCATCAATTATCGATGTGGCGATAAAACCTGGACAAACTGCATTGGTGCGAATGCCTTTTCGCCCCTGTTCCTTTGCCCATGTTTTTGTAAATCCTATAACCCCAAATTTGGTTGCTGCATAGTTTGTCTGACCAAAGTTACCGTACACACCTACAATGGAAGATGTATTAATAATTGACCCTTTTTGCTGATCACGCATAATATCAATAACCGCCTTGGTACAGTTATAAGTTCCTTTTAGGTTTACATCTACAACGGTATCAAACTGCTTCTCAGTCATTTTATGCAGTTGGGCATCCATAATTATGCCTGCGTTATTCACCAGTACATCCACACGGCCATAGTCTCTCATGAGTGCACCCACCATATCCTGAATGCTGTCCTGACGCGTCACATCTACCTTGAAACCATGTGCTTTTCCACCTGCATCTGCAATTGCAGATACCACGGATTCAACGCCTGCTGTATCGATGTCGCATACCGCCACCACTGCACCCTCTTCAGCAAACTTGCGCGCTGCTGCAGCACCAATGCCCTTACCAGCCCCAGTAATGATACACACCTTATTATTAAGCTTCATAGTAACCTCCTATTTTTACACAATACCAGTTAAAACATACGTCATCATAATGGCCACGGTTGCAAAAATGGGAAGTACAACAGTCACCATTCCCACGTCTGCATATCCGTCTTTATGCGATATGCCCATGATGCCTAGCAATACAACAATGGCACCAGAATGCGGCAGTGAATCCAGTCCGCCTGCTGCAACCAGCATGACGCGGTGAATGGCCTGTGGATTGATGCCCATTGCTAGGAAATCATTCGAAAGTGCAGCAAGCGCAATACCTGTACCACCAGACGATGATCCTACAATACCTGCTATAGCACTCGTTGATACGCCAACTTTAACAATCCCCGGCAGGTTCATGCCCAGTATCATATTCTTAAAAACCTCAAAACCCGCTGTCGATTTAACAACACCGCCAAAACCAACGACTGCAGCAATGGCGAATAGAGGCACAACCGAGCTCACAGCACCGTCTGTAAGTGTCTTGTTCAAGTTTGGTATATAATCCTTAAGCGTCAATGCAATGACAAAAGTAGCTACAACCAGTGCCACGATAACAGCCCAAAATCCATTAATTCCTACTCCAAGTTCTTCATAATGTGTAATAACTGACTCTGATTTGAAATAAATATTAACTAGGAAAAAATTGATGACAAAAATAATAACTATCGGCAAGAAGGATAGGCCTACAGGCGGTAGCTTTTCGTCAGAAGCATGACTTTCATCTTTATGATCGCCGTATGTCTCCCCTTTGGCCTTAAGAATTTCAGCCCTTTTGTTTATCCATGTATTCCCTAAAATCAACATGATTGCCGCTGCTATTAACCCAAGCACAGGCGCTGCGTAGATATCGGTTCCCAGTGCAGTTGTAGGCATGGCATTCAAAGCCTGCGGTGAACCTGGCAAGGCTGTCATTGTAAATGTAAATGCGCCTAACGCAACCGCTGCAGGGAGAAGACGCTTGGGAATATCAGCTTCCTTGAAAAGTGCCATTCCAAGCGGATACACGACAAACACAACTACAAAGAGTGAAACACCACCATATGTCAGTAGCGCTGTAGCAAGCACAACCGCTGTCACAGCACGTTTTACACCAAGTTTTCCTGCAATCCAATGGGCAATTGATTTGGCCGCACCCGTTTCATCCATAAACTTTCCAAATATTGCTCCAGTAAGAAATATTGGAAATAAAATGCGTATATATGCAGCCGCTGTATCCATCAGTGGTCCAGTAAAAGCATGCAGGAATGGCATGTCTCCTGTTGTCACTACCAAAAGCATTGACAAAACCGGTGCGAGAATAAGAATTGACACACCGCGGAAAGACAAGTAAATTAATAGTCCCAAGGCAGCAATAATCATCAGAATTCCAAAATTCATAAGTGTTCCCCCTATTTGTCCCCTTTAACTTTCGTAAATAGCGCTGCATAACTGTTTACAGCACTTCCCCCCAAGTTCAATGTCAGTCCCATTTTGGGATTCTCCACCCTTTCTCCGAGCGGATTGCCCATGAGTTGGCGCGTGGCAAGTACCGCCATAGAAACACCCGTTGCACCTACTGGATGCCCCTTGGCTTTCAATCCCCCTGATGCATTGACCGGTAACCGTCCCCACGGATACACAGACTCTTCGTCAAGCATCTTAATTGCCTCGCCGGGTTGTGCCAGTCCTATTGCTTCATAAGCTAGGAGCTCTGCAATTGTAAAGCAGTCATGCACCTCCACAAAATCCAAGTCTTCTACGCCAATTCCAGCAGCCGCATATACCTTATCCACTGCACGTACCGCACCTTCAAACGTATAGTTCTTACGCTGACTGATTTCCATATAGTCTGTTACATGAGCCAATTGCGATAGTTCAACAAAGTCGCCTTCCACACTTTTCATATTTTCTGACTTTGTAAGGATTACTGCCGCTGCCCCATCTGATACGAGGGAACAATCGTGCAACCGAAGCGGATATGCAATTATTGGATTCTTTTCTTCTGCAAGCGCTTCAATATCTCCCTCTTGCCAGTCACGGGCCATTTGGGCACAATCATTACTGAGTGCATTTTTGTAGTTCTTTGCTGCAATCTTTCGGAGTGCTTTTGAAAGCTTAGCTTCCGAGATGTTATACTGTGCCATGTAGCCTTTGGCAAACTCTGCAAAAAGGCCAGGAAAAGTGAATCCTTCTTGCGCTTCCTTGATTTGATGTGAGGCCATTGCCAATACATCTGTCACTCCTTTTGTTCTAAGAGCTGTCATTTTTTCAACACCCACAACCAAGGCATACTCCATTTCACCTGCTAGAATTGCATTGCGCGCCTGCTGAATTGCTGCAAAACCTGAAGCACATGCATTCTCGACACGCGTTGTCGGTGTAAATCTAAGCTTTTTATTCCCATTTAATGCAAGCGGTGCGATATGCTCCTGCTTATTAAAACCGCCCCCACTGTAATTTCCAACCCATATACCACCTATTTTTTCAGGTGCCAGACTTGAATCTTCCAGTACACCTGAAACTGCCGTTTCGAGCAGTTCATAAACTGTTAAATCGCTCTTTCCAAACTTTGAATGATACGTGCCTGCAATGGCTATTGTCATTTCTTCCTCCTGAATATTACACACTCTTCTTGCATACTGATCTCAATCGAAATCCATTTCTACGTTGCCCATCATCTTGAATCAATTTCATATATAAACTGTTCCTAACTTAGACAACCGGTCTCGAAATGTATTTCTTCCCGGGTAACATCTATTAAAGCAATTGCCATGCCAACTTCTATAAGCATTGAAAATACACAGTTCTTTAATAATTAAAAAGCGAGAGCGTCGTATTAATACGACACTCTCGCTTTTATCTGAAAAACGATTTCCTCTTATGCATGTAATCACAGTCATTCTAAATAGATTGTCTCAATTATCCGACACTGTCTCTTTTTTAAGACACCTAACTTCTCTTTTCCTGTACATCTATATGGTATTTTTCCATTTTCTTATAAAGTGTAGATCGATGTATCCCAAGTTTTTTAGCAGCGAGTGAACAATTAAACCCGCAGCTCTTTAACTCATTCGATATCATTTCTTTTTCGCACTCTCCAAGCATAACTTCGAGTTTTTTAGAAGTACTTCCCTTTGCTTTTACCGTTACATTTTTTGTGATGTAAAACGGCAAATCTTCTGGTGTAATCGAATCTGTCTCAAGCATATGACAACTGTTATTAATCACATTCTTAAGCTCTCTTACATTACCTGGCCATGCATAGTCGCTCAATATGGTTAACGCTCTTTCATCTACTTCAACATTTCTATGATATGCTTCATTAAACTGGTCTACAAACTGCTTAATGAAGACAGTAACGTCCTGAACACGTTCTCTGAGTGGTGGTATTGCAACCTGTACAACGTTTAATCGGTAATACAAATCCATTCTAAACTGCTGCTTGTCAATTTCATGTGCAAGATTTTTATTTGTTGCTGCAATAATCCGGACATCGATTTTAATTGGCGTACTGCCTCCAACACGTTCCACTTCTCGCTCTTGAATTACGCGCAGCAATTTTGCCTGCATTTTTAAAGGCATATCGCCAATTTCATCAAGGAAGATAGTGCCTTTATCCGCTAGCTCAAACTTTCCTCGGCGCCCACCACGACGTGCTCCCGTAAAGGCTCCCTCTTCATATCCAAAGAGCTCAGACTCCATTAACTCACTTGGAATAGCTGCACAGTTTACTCTTATAAAAGGTCCCTTTTCCCGCGCACTGGAATAGTGTATCGCACTGGCAAAGACTTCTTTTCCTGTACCTGTTTCACCAGTAATTAAAACCGTTAAGTCATTTGTTGCGGCCTTTTTTGCTGTCTTCTGCGCACTTAAATACTTCCCGTCCTGACCAATCATACTCTCAAAGGTAAACTGATTTTCGTGAAGCCGCTTCAATTCACTCTTATAGTATTCAAGTTCATTGTCTTTCTCTTTAAGCATGCCCGCTAACTTAACTGTATTTCTAGAAAACTTGATTTGAGCCACAGCTCCAATGACCACCCCTTCATACATCACCGGCGCCCTAGATACCACCACGTATTTTTCCTTCGATGGGGTTTGATCCTTAACGAGTTTGTGTAAGACACCAACTTCCGATGCCCCTGTCTCCATCAATGTAGGCAGCTTTGAGTTTGGTATCACATCATAGACATGTTTTCCAACCGTATGCTCCTTTTCACGCCCCAAATACGTGCAATAAGTATCATTGATCTCTGTGATCACACCGTCTTGATTAACAATCAAATACCCATCGTCCGAAATTTCAAATAGTTTTTCATACAGCTTATTCTCTTTTTTCAAATGCGACCCCATGACACTCTCCCCTTTACAAGCCTCTTTAGGACAGTATAGCATATTACTTTAAGTGCTCTTTTGACAGACATTTAAACTAATAAAGCTCTGGTATGTTTTTACCAGAGCAGGGGGTATTAGCGAAGTCTACATAAATGTCTATTTCCATCTTTTTAACATCGGAAAAAATGCATGCATCTGTTCTTTTGCTTGAGCTGCGTCCATGCCCGGATTTGCCTGCACCATATGCGGCACACAGAAATCGATCATTTCGTCCATGGTCACTTCTGCCTTAAAGGCACCGTCTGCATAACAATAAGTGCAGTAATCTGGGTTTTTACTTCCATCTCCATTGGTCCCCAAAATGGCCTCATCTGTTAATGGCATGCCACAGCTTTGACAGAACTTTTCATTTGAATTCATAAATCATGCTCCTCTCAGTTTTATGAACTCATAATACCAAAGCCAACCTGACACCCCTATGTCATATATCCATTATTTATTATAAATTTCTATTGTTTTTTTGAGGCGGTCTGCAATTTCACTGCGTACAGAAAGGGGTTTTACAACTTCAAGACTCGGTCCAAAGGAAAGAAGCAAGCCGTAAATCCATTCCCCTCTGGGGTAGGAAACCTCCAGCAATATAGTCCCGTCGTCTTGAATCTGCATGTCCCTTTCCTCAAAATAATCATAAAGCAAATAGAGTACATCTTGCTTGAACTTGAGTGTTAAATCCACCATTTGATCAGGCCTTACAGCATGGTTTGTAAAGGTTTCCATATCCCCACCTGTTTCAAATGCTGTCCGGTCAAAAAACACATCTTGACGCACCGCAGATTTTATTCTGCTCATTTTGAACAAGCGAAAAGCATTTTTAAGTGTACAGTGCGCCCACAAATACCATGACCGCCCTTTGAAAATGAGTTTGAGCGGACAAACCGTCCGACTCGTTTTTTTCCCCTGCCCATTATAGTAGTCAAATCGAATTTGCTGACACTCTAAAATGGCGTTTTTAATCACATCAAATTGTGCTGCGTTTTCTTCAATATCTCCCCACTGCGAAAAATCAACCTCTATCCAGTCATCAACGCTTATACTGCTAAAAAGACCGGATAGTTTATCCATCACCGCATCGATATTGAGAACCCTTGTTGCTTGAAGGGATTTCAGCGCCATTAAAAGAGCCTTTCTATCTTGGTCAGACATCATGGTCTTGCTAATTGTGTAGTTGTCGAGTAAAGCGATACCGCCCCCGGTCCCCCTGTTGGCATAAATCGGAACACCTGCAGCGGATAGGGCTTCCACATCTCTGTAAATCGTACGTGTTGATACTTCAAACTTTTCAGCAAGCTCACCTGCAGTTACCTTATCCTTGCTGAGCAGAATGACCATAATCGAAAAAAGCCTATTGATTCTCATTGTTTCTCCCTTGATAACCACTCAAGTCTTGACTATATTTGAATGACATACTCCAGTACTTTTATCATGTGCGCCTTGTCTCCAACTGCCATAGGGCCCTTTGTTTCGATATAGTCAAAACCAAGTCGGGTCCAAAAGGCGTAGGCACCTGTGTTGGTATCAAAAACACCAATCCGTATCTTTGTCATGCCTTTTTTCCTTGCTGTAGACACCGCGTATTCGAAAATCGTACGGCCAAGACCGCGTTTTCGGTAATCCCGATCGACCAGCAGTAGGCCCAGCATACACGTTACTGGATCTGGATATCCATCCACACAATCCATTAGACCGACAAGTTTACCCTCGTAAAAGGCGCCTGTCACGGTTTTATTGTCCATCCTTCTGCCTGGAGGCAGCTCTGTGAGAAGCTCATCACAGCTACTTGGCACCCTCCCCTCAGCCAGTATAAAATAGTCACTCGCCTTTTCATACAAGGCTAGGATTTCAAGACCATCTTCCGGTGTCAATATTTTGAATTCTAATTTCACTGATTTTCCCCCTTTATATCAGCCATAGCATAACCCCCTTCATGTTCAAGCAGGGCAGACTTGCGTTCTAAGCCGCCAGCATACCCGGTCAGTTCCCCCTTGGCTCCAACAACACGGTGACACGGAATGATGATTGAAATGGGATTGTGTCCTACTGCCCCACCAACAGCCTGTGCAGACATGCTCTTGAGACCACGCTCTGCTGCCACCTGATTGGCGAGGGCGCCATATGTCGTTGTCTCTCCAGGCGCAATGTCCATAAGTCGTTTCCAAACGTCTTTTCTAAAATCAGTTCCCTCAGGTTCAAGCGGTAAATCGAAAGGGTCTATTTCCCCATTTTCATATGCCTGCATCTGGTCTTTGAGCTTGTTAAAGGTCTCGAGTACAGCCTGCGGTATATCCCCCTTCTCTTTTCCACCGTCTATCCAAAGGGTATCTGTACTTAAACTGGGGAAGTATTTCTGGGATTCAAACCAAAGACCAAAGATGGCCCCATGTGCATTCAGACCTGCGGTTAATAGCCCCCACACCGTCTCAATATGTCCATAGTATCTATTTTTCATCATGACTCCTTTTATCTTATACCTGTCCATTCCTTCTCAAGACTCTGCCAAGCTATTCCATAAGTATATTGTCAGGTAACTGCGCCACGGCTTGTAGTCAGCAGCAAAGTCATCAGCAGCCTTTTCATAAATTTTGTTGAGTTTGTATTTTGACAAATCCTGTGCGTCTTTAAGCGGTTTGCCTGAAACATCTTTTAATCTGTCCATCAGGGCATGCTTGACCCCTAAGTCTGAAACTGGAAAGGCATCTGGCCAGCTCAGCGCACGCATGGAAACATATTCTGCAGTCCATGCCCCAACCCCTTTTATCTTCATCAACTGGGCTTTAAGTTTTTCAACATCCGACCCACGACTCAATTGAAGATGGCCTGAGTCGAGCCCTTTGGCAATTGAAAATATGGTAAATGACCTGCTTCGTATAACACCCAGCTTGCCAAATCCATCGTACACCATCGTTTCATCCTCTGCTTTTTCACCTAGCATGCGCACTTTTTCAGGCGTCGGAAAATGGCGATCAATTGCTGCCCACGGCGTCTTAGCAAGGTCTCCATAGCTTTGAGCAATTCGCCCGGAAAGGGTTGTCGCAGCCTTAACGGTAATCTGCTGTCCCAGTATGGCGCGACAACACATTTCAAACGCATCAAAGCATCCGGGCAGCCGCGTCTCCTTGGGAATGCCTTCTGGCAAGAGCATAGGGTTAAGGTCTAAATCAAATGTCCTGCGCACACCTTGTATTACATCGAAAGTGACTGGTTCAAGGGTCGAGCTAATACCCAGTATCACTGTGTCAGAATCTGTGCTGGGCCTTACTTCAACCCAGCCCTCATAGGTCTTTTTTTCCCTTGAATGCGCATGCTCCGCTGATAAACACCCGAGTCCGTCACACGTTCAACATGAGGGATGGCGCGTACTTTTAAAAACTGCATCATATGTGCCCAGTCATAGGGTGGTCTGTATGACAGTGCTACCTCGAAATAGGGAAAGTCCCCCTCGTGGTCGCTTTTTTTTCCTGCGCCTCTTTTGCTGGATTTACGAACCGCGCTTGGGGTGAGCTGGTAGTACTTTTTAAAGGCCGCATTCAGACGTGACCGGCTTCCAAATCCTGATTGGAAGGCAATTTCTTCAACTGAAAGGATTGTGTCCACCAGAAGTAGTTTGGCTTTTAAAAGACGCTGGGTCATCATGTAGTCCCGCGGACTCACATGCAAATGTTTGTTGAAAATACGGCTTATATGACGCGAACTGATTCCGAGTTCGTCTGCACAGGCACCTATGACACCCGTTTGGTTCTGGTGGGTATCAAAGAAAGCCATGATAGATTCTAGCAGAAATTTGTCCTGCTCAAACTCTGAATAGGCCGGTGCCATTTCAGGTCTACACCTCAGACAAGGCCTGTAGCCTGCCGCTTCTGCCTCCGCTGCTGACTTATAAAAATGACAATTCTCTATTTTGGGTGCAGGCACCTTGCAAACTGGCCTGCAGTATATGCCAGTGGTCTTCACCGCTGTATAAAAAACACCGTCAAACCGAGCGTCCTTTTGCTGAATAATTTTGTAGTAGGCTTCATGGGTCTCTTTCATATTGCCACCTCTCTTATAGTTCCAAGTATATCAAATCATCGTCACTTTCACGTCTCGCTTTCGGACATCATGTTCAAATTAGGGGCATCATTTTCACCCTTATCACACAGGATACGCTAGAAGAAATCGAGTCATTTCAATCCTCTTGTATTTCAATTGTAACTTTAATTAAAAATAGCTGTATTTATGCCTTTATAAGTGCGTATTTTATCCATATCTTGGTATAGATATATTATTGATTTATCAAGCTTTTCATCCAATATAAATGGGAGCGTAAAATGAGAAAATACCTGGCAATGCTCAGCATATTTTTGACACTATTTCTTACAGCATGCACAAACGAATCTAAGCCCCTGATAGAAAGCCCACCAACAGATGAATCCCCTCCAGACAGTAAGAAGGAGATTTCACTGCGTATCACTTGGAAGGCCTATTCCGGACGCGGCGAAACTGTCCAGCGCATTATTCAGGATTTCAATGATACCCAGGCAGATTATAAAATCACCCTA
This sequence comes from uncultured Acidaminobacter sp., assembly GCA_963676345.2. GTDB lineage: Bacteria > Bacillota > Clostridia > Peptostreptococcales > Acidaminobacteraceae. The sequence goes on along the minus strand of CAXXTS010000003.1, from coordinate 89,780 downwards.
CACAGCGGGGATGAAGACTTAAACAGTACTGAAAACCATCTTCTCAAGGATGATTATGACGTTTATGTTCTGCCTTACAGATTCGTACAATATTTCGGTTCAAAGGGTCTACTCCATCCGCTTGATGCAAGTGCAGCACACGCTGTCTCTCCTGATTTGACTGACCTAGCAAAAATAGAAGGTAGGCTTTACGGAATGCCCTGGGTGAGTCATTCCATGGCCCTGCTCTATAATAAAAGTTTGCTTGATGCCGCTGGAGTCGATCCTAAGTCCATCGTAGACAGACAAAGCTTTATAGATGTACTTACGCAGGTAGAGTCGAAGACCAGTGCACAGGGCATTGGACTTGTCGGCGCACAGCATCATGACCTGTCGTGGATGGTGAATCAATTTATTTATGGAAACAGCGGCACGCTTGAATCCGATGGGCAAATCACCATTTCATCTGAGCCTGCAAAGACTGCCCTCCATTACTATATTGACGCCTTGGGACAGCACGCCCAGCCTAGTTGGCATAATGATACAGGCCTCGAAGTCATGACGCATTTTAGAAATGGGGATGTGGCCTTCGAAATTCAGGGGCTTTGGGGTGTAACAGACATTGAGAAATCCGGAGCACCCTTTGAAGTCGGTATCCTGCCTTTATCCAGTATTGATACAAATGCAGAAGTCGGACCACTTATGCTCTGTGTAGGCAACACTGTCACTGATGAAAAACTACCGGTTATCAAAGCTTTTATAAACTATATGATCTCAAAACCTGCTCAAGAAGCGATACTATTTGGAGAATACAGTCCGGAACATGATGCCTATTATCCGTTTCGTCTTCCTGTCAGGTCAGATGCGCTCAGCTCAGATTTCCTAGATGCCTATCCGGGATTTAATGTTTTTATCGATGCCTACAACCAGCCGAGTATAGAGGTGCCTTCGCCGCAGTGGATGGCAGTAAAAGCATCGATCTATACCGATTATCTGCATCAGATGGTAACAGGCGACCTGTCGATCGAAGAAGGACTGGAAAAGATTCAAAAAGATGGCATGGCCATTTATGAGGGGGAACAGTAATGGAAATTTCTAAAATACTCATCGTAGAAGATTCTCAAGTGGATCAAATGATTATTCAAGACATCCTTCATGATTTCGAGTGCATTTCTGCCTACGATGGCATTGAAGCCTTTGAAATACTCGATAAGCACAATGATATTTACATGATCATCCTCGACCTCAACATGCCCCGCATGGATGGGTTTGAAGTCCTTGAAAAATTGAAGTCAGAATATGTCGATTACGATGTTTCTGTGATTATTCTCACCAATTACGAGGAGATTGAAAACGAAATTCGCGGACTTGAACTCGGCGCAGTCGACTACATACGAAAACCACTCAACTCTAAATCCCTTTTGAAGCGGATTCAAGTACACCTGAATCTGATACGCATACGTAACGAAATAAGAGACTACAACCAGCAGCTTGAAGAAAAAGTCCGTATTAGAACAAGGGAGCTTGAACATTCTAGGGATGTTACCGTTAACGCCCTTCTGGGTCTTCTTGAGGTGCGTGACCTTGAGTCTTCCAACCATACCAAGAGAACCCAGCTTATGATGCATGCCTTCGCAACGCACCTGGCAACCAAGTCTGCATATGCAACACTGCTGAGTCCTGACTTTATTAATACACTCTCTAAAACGGCGCCCCTCCATGATATAGGAAAGGTCGGCATTCGCGATCAGATTCTTCTAAAGCCCGGCAAATTGACTGAAAGTGAATACCAGACAATGAAAGAGCATGTCCGTTTTGGTGTCGAAGCTCTAACCAAGCAGTTGGGGACTGGCTATGCAGATGAATTTGTCCGCACTGCCGTAGATTTGATTGGGGCCCATCACGAAAAGTTCGATGGAAGCGGTTACCCTAAGGGCATTAAGGGCAAGGATATCCCCCTCGCGGGTCGCCTCATGGCAATCATTGACGTTTACGATGCCCTGACCAGCAAACGGGTCTATAAAGAAGCCTATGATCACGCGTTTGCACGCAGTACTCTTATTGATGAAAAGGGCAATCACTTTGACCCCGACTTGGTAGATGCCTTTTTAGAAATTGAAGAGACAATATTAAGCATCTCCATAAAGTACAAATCGAGGAAGTAGGCCATTATGCTTAAAAAAACGATTCTTTTTATAGGGATTCTTATCATGCTCACCACAAGTGTAAGCCAAGGCGAAACCGTTACTTTAACGGACACTGAACAGGCTTTTGTTAAGCAGCACCCCAAAGTCAGAATCGGTATCGATCCACATTTTATTCCCTTTGAATTTATAGATTCAGACGGCTCTTATAAAGGCATCGCCGCGGACTATATTGAGCTCATTGAAGCACGTACAGGACTTGACTTTGTGGTTATGGAAGACCTGACTTGGAGTAAGGCCTACGAGATGGCTGTTGAGAGAAAGCTCGATGTCTTGCCCTGCGTATCTATTACAGATACTCGGCAATACTATTTTGATTTCTCTGAATCCTATTATCAGTTTGAACGGGTTGTCATGATGCAAAACACCACCCCGCAAATCAGTGGTCTAGAAGACCTGTATGGTCAAACCGTCGCCGTTCAGACAAATAGCTCACACCACAGCTTTCTGCTGAACTACCCTAAAATCAAACTTGACCTCCATACAACCGCGGAAGAAGCCCTGCTGGCTGTTTCTAAGGGCAATGCAAAATATTATGTGGGTAACCTTGCAACCACCAGCTATCTGATTAACGAACTTGGAATCAATGAAATCAAATACCTAACCCTTGAAAGCGGTGATCGCAACACACTCCACTTCGCTGTACGTCAGGACTGGCCGGAGCTTACACACATTATTAACAAGGCACTGAACAGCATTACCGAGGAAGAACGCATTCAAATTTACAACAAGTGGATCGGCGTCAAAGAGGCCAAAGACTACACAGCTCTCATTAGGGCCCTTGCAGTTATTGGTAGTATTCTAACCATCTCAGCTGCTGTTTCAATTTACTGGATTACAAAACTCAAACGCGAAATTCAAAAGCGAAAGGAAATCGAAGCTTCGCTTAAACATGCAAAGCATGAAGCTGAAATGGCCAACGAGGTCAAGAGCACCTTTCTTGCCAGAATGTCTCATGAAATCCGCACGCCTCTGAACGCCATAACCGGGCTAAGTTACCTAATTTTGAACTCCGAGCTGACACATTCCCAGCGTGCCCATATGGAGCGCATTAAGTTTGCTTCTGAAACCATGCTGAGCATCATCAATGACATACTTGATTTCTCAAAGATTGAAGCCGGAAAAGTAGATATTGAGAACGAGCCCTTCGAACTTGACGAAGTTGTTCGAAATGTCATCAATATTGTTGGTCATAGGGTGGCTGATAAAAACCTGAACTTTACACTCATTAAAAATCCGGATATTCCAAATTGTTTTTATGGTGATAAGGTCCGTCTGGGACAGATTCTGCTCAATTTGATGGTCAATGCCATCAAGTTCACAGAAAAAGGAGACGTTGTCCTCGAAATGGACTTGTACGGCTATGAGCGTGACCAGTATCAACTGGAGTTCAAAATTTCAGACACAGGGATTGGAATGTCTGCCGAACACCTTGAAAAGCTTTTTGATCCCTTCACTCAAGAAGACGCTTCCATTACCCGCCGGTTTGGGGGTACAGGCCTTGGACTTTCAATTGTGAAGAATTTGGTTGAACTCATGCAAGGCAGCATTGAGGTTCAAAGTACACCGGGCGAAGGCACTCTTTTTACGGTTTTAATCAAACTTGTACTCGATGTGGAAAATGAACGCAAGGCAAAGGCTGGCTTTGAGTATATCAAAGACATTAAAACTTTGATTTTAAACAAAAACATGTCCAGCCTAAGCACCATGGTTGAATATTTAAAAAGCTTCTCGATCAATCCAGAGTTCACTTCATCAGAAGTGCAGTTTACCAATATCATTCGAAACAATGAGAAGAAATTTTTAAAACCCTATGACCTTGTGATTATTTTTGATGATTCCACCACACAGGGTTGTGCGGAATTTTTCGACCAAATTAAAGCAGATGTTTCCATGGAACAGCTTCCAAAAGTCCTCTTCATCTATAAATACAATAAGGACAGCATGGCAAAAACCATTCATTCTAACCAGTATGCAATGTATGAACCCTATTTACCATCTATGCTTTATAACGCCATTTCAAACTTGTTCAAAAACAAGCTGATGGCTTCACAAACAGAACAAACGGATCGTATAGGTCAAGTGCAAGACCAGGCCTACTCAGGCAATATTCTTATTGTAGAAGACAATGAGACCAATGTACTGATTGCATCAGAGCTCTTAAAGTCTTTGGGCTTCTCTACAGATTCAGCACTCAATGGAAAAATTGCTGTACAGCGATTTGAGGACGGCGCTGAGTACGACCTGGTTCTAATGGACTTACACATGCCTGTCATGAACGGATACGATGCTTCAAAGCATATTCGTAAATATAGCTCAGTCCCTATTATCGCTATGACTGCCGATGCCATTGAAGGCGTGCGTGAAAAGTGCGCTACTGCTGGAATGAATGACTTTATCAGCAAACCTTTTGACCCTGAAAAATTCATGGTCAAGGTAAAAGGCTATTTTGCGGATGGTACCCTTGATAACAAACCGCCTCTTGTCATACAGCATGAAGATAAACCAGACCCTCAGCTCTTTGACAAAGTACTCGGTTTAAAGCTTATGGGTGGCAATGAAAACTTGTATAATCAAGTCCTCCTAACATTTGCTGAGGAAAATGCCAATACACTGGACAAAATTAAAACCGCCCTTTCCAATAAGGATTACACCTCCGCTGCAGGATTCTTTCACAAAGTTAAAAGCAGTGCCGGCAGTATTGGCTCGGAAACCATTCGCATTCTTGCAAGCACGCTTCAAGACTTATGTAAGGAAGAAGATACAGAGGGTATTCAAGAGGGCATGGACCGGTTTGAACTGGCCCTCAGTCAGCTCCTATCCCAAATTCATGAGGAAACAGGTCGGTAAAACATGAACCTGTCCAGCAATTCAGTGTTTCAAAGATATTACAAATTTAAAGGAGCTGCTTAGCAGCTCCTTTAAACACGCATTCTCAAGTGCAGATAAAACACAGTTTCACGTATTTTAACCAAACTTTTCTTCTCTATACTCTTAAAGTGCTTTTTCATTTCTCCCGTCATGGATATATTAAAACACTGCATCAGTTTCCTGTTCTCTGCGACATCATGATGACGACCGATTGCCTTGTGTAACTGATTAATGGCGTCTAAATCCTCTGGTTCACAAGTGATCATACCTGTCTCTATCATGTATTTAAGTTTCTTACCAGCTATTCGGACACCGTGCAGCTGCTGAGTACTCCTAAAATCCACACTTGCAATACGCTGTAAGTACATTTCTAGGTATGGGATCATCCGAAAGGTCAAGTCATGGGGTTTAGAAAGTCTATCTAGCTTTTCTAAACTATCCGGCAGTTCATTTTTTAAGTGCTTATAGGCTTTTGTACGCCTCTTTATAAATCGCTTATTGTCCACGTTCAATATTTTCAGTGCCTGTCCAAAAACATCGAGCTTTCTCGGTTCTTCAAGGCGCTTGAACACGTCCTTTAATCCTTTGTAAAAAGGCCCTTTCTCATCACAGAGGTACAGCAAAGAACGAAGTCTTCGAACATGTACCCTGAGTTGGTGTACCTCTTCGGTCGAATCTACCTGCTTAAAACGCATAAGCGCTTGGTACAACTGGTCAAATAGTACATCGGGAGATTTACCCGTGTATGTCATATGAAATGGTCCTGCCTTTAGGGCTTTCAGGCGCATTGCCTCTACAACCTCAAATGTATTTTCAAACATCTCTCCCCGGGCTAGAACTATGCTGTCTTTTAGAACTTCCTCATACCGGTCTCCAATTGCACCCATAATAGTGCACTGATGCACGGCATTTTGAAGGCTTCTCCACTGAGCTAGGTCATGTGCTTCAAAAATAGACTTTTGGACATATGTCTTTCCGACTCCCGACACGCCGTTACTATCATTCCCACTATGCTCTATTTCATAGAGCTGACAAATTGAGTGAATCAAATGGATATCTAGGTGCCTTTCTTTTCCCAGCTTTTCGGCATAGGTGCAAACCTTTTTACTGTTAGGAAATACTGAAGCTTTCATGCTATCACCTCATCGCATTTTTACCCGTAATGTCACGCTATCAATCCACTACGATATTTATCCATTCTTGATTGGTGTTTCCCATTTGAGTATCCGCTTTTTAGACTTCAATCATATTGGTAATGAGATGTGCCATTCTATCTGCTTCTTGGATAATGGTTTTAATAAAAATCCGTCACTTTCTCGTTCACATTCATAATAATCAGACTTAAATGAAACAACAAAAAAAACTTCTAAAACAACGGCTGATTTGAAATCAGCTGCGCTTTAGAAGTGATTTATCACACATTGCCGGTTGACCAACACACGTGTAAGGGGCAAACATATTTAGATGGCGCCTTGGGCGCTTAGCTTTTCAATTTCTACTTCAGACAGTCCCAAATACTGTGAAAGAATCTGGGCAGTATGGGCACCCAGTACAGGCGCTGAAGTTCTTACAGAACCTTGTGTTTCGCTCATTTTAATCGGCACGCCCGGTACTTTGACAAGGCCTGCAGTCGGATGCACCATATCGACAATCATTTCCCGGTGCAAAACCTGCTTGTCCTTAGTGACCTGTTCGATCGAATTGATCGGGCCATTTGGTACACCTGCCCCGTCAAGCAGCTCTTGCCATTGGGCCGTTTCTTTCTTTTCAATTTCTGCTGCAATAAGTGGCCGAAGTTGGTCATAGTTTTTACTGCGCAGTGGATTCGTTAAAAATTTAGGGTCTGCTGCAAGATCCGGGCGCCCAATCGCTGTACAGAAGTTACACCAAATCGCATCGTTTCCAGCAGCAATCATAATTTCTCCATCCGCGGTATCAAAGGGTTCAAAAGGCACAATGGAAGCATGCTTGTTCCCTGCTGGTTCCGGGGACTTTCCATTTACAAAATAGCGGGCAATGGCATTTTCTAGTATTGCAACTTGACAGTCTAGCATGGCTACATCAACCTTTTGGCCTTTACCCGTAGCATTTCTGTAATTCAGTGCACCCAGCACACCAATGGCAGTAAACATGCCTGCATTGATATCTCCAACGGAAGGGCCTACACGCGTTGGTTTTCCACCGGGTTGACCTGTAATACTCATAATGCCACCCATAGCTTGAACAACGCCATCATAGGCTGGGCGCTGGCTATAAGGGCCGCTATGACCAAATCCAGATGTTGCAGCATAAATAATTTTAGGATTGACCTGCTTAATGATGTCATATCCGATCCCGAGTTTTTCCATGGTACCCGGTCTGTAGTTTTCAACGACAACATCAACCTTAGCCACAAGATCAAGAAAGAGTTTCTTGCCTTCTTGGTGCTTGAGGTTAATGGTTATGCTGTTCTTATTTCGGTTAATGCTCATAAAATAAGCACTTTCCCCTTCAACATAAGGTCCAAATTGCCTTGAATCATCACCGCGACCGGGTTGCTCTACCTTGATAACCTCTGCGCCCATATCTGCAAGAATCATTGTGCAGTATGGTCCAGCCAGCACACGGGTTAAGTCCAGCACTTTCAGATTGCTCAGCGCCTGCTCCATAGGTCTATTCCCTCTTTCTATCTATCGTGTAATCTCTAACTTCTCATAAGTGTACCGGTCTATCAATTCCGCAATTGGATCAAAGCCAATACCGGGTTTATTCGGTACCATAATGGTCGCCTGACCGCTGATTTCCATTGGTGGATTGATAATGTCTTTTGTCCAGTAGCGTGTAGAAGCCGGAATATCCCCCGGATATTTATAATTTGGAAGAGATGCAACCGCAACATTATGCGCGCGTGCAATACCTGTATCCAGCATGCCACCACACCATACCGGTATATCGTGCTCCATGCAGATATCATGAATCTTCCGCGCCTCAGTAAGGCCACCCACACGTGCTACCTTAATGTTGATGGTTTTGGTGCTGCCAAGCTCAATGACTTTTCGTGCGTCTTCCACCGAATGGATGCTCTCATCCAGACAAATCGGTGTCTTCATGACTGCCTGAAGCTTTGCATGATCGACAATATCATCATGCGCTAAGGGCTGCTCAATCATGAGCAAATTCAAATCATCCATTTCTCTAAGCATGGATAAGTCATTTAAGGTATATGCTGAGTTGGCATCTGCCATCAGCATAACATCTCCGAAACGCTCTCGTATCCCACGCAAATATTCAATGTCTTTTCCAGGCTTAATTTTTATTTTCACCCTTTTGTAGCCTTCATTCATATGACTATCAACCGTGCTGAGTAACTGATCCAAGCTTTCCTGGATACCAATACTCACGCCCGTTTCAACTTCACTACGTGTACCACCCAGAGCCTCTGAAACAGAAATGCCTTTTTCCTTTGCATAAAGGTCCCAAATCGCACAGTCAAGAGCTGATTTTGCCATTTTATTTCTTCTAATGTGGGAAAAGAGGGCGTTGACCTCTGTTGGATGTCCAATCCGCTCTTTTGAATAAAGTAAGGGCACTAGGAATTGACTGATAATATGCCATGCACTCTCAATCGTTTCTTCGTTATAATAAGGATGCTCAAAGGCTGAGCAGTCTCCATAGCCAACGTGGTCCTTTGAGTGGACTTCAACGGCAATAAAATTCTTGTGCTTCATGACACCGAAGCTGACTTCAAAGGGCACTCTGAAGTCCATTTTCATCTTGCGAAGTACTATTTTTTCAATTTTCATATTCAGTCCACCCCTCCGCTTCAGCTTATGCTCTAATAATCACTTTGCTGACTGCAATGCGGTCTATTGCATCTTCATCAACCGTATAGGTAATCCCATTATTTTTGTCCGGTACGTGCATCATGCCTTTATCAGTCATTTCAACAGATGGCTGTACAATGTCTTTTTCAAAATACCGGGCACTTGGTGCAATATCGTGTGCCAGTGTAAAGTTTGGAAGGCTTGCAAGCGCAATATTTTGAACGCGACCAATGCCTGTTTCTGTCATACCGCCACACCAAACTGGAATTTTATACGCCATACATAAATCGTGTATTTTAACAGCTTCATATATGCCACCGCAGCGACTGGACTTGATATTGATTACACGACAGCTACCCATTTCTATAGCTTGCCTTGCATCTTCAACAGACTCTATACTCTCATCGAGACATATGGCTGTTTGAATCTCTTTTTGAAGTTTGGCATGGTCTATAATGTCATTTTCACCCAGGGGTTGCTCAATAAAGGTCAATTTAAATGGATCCATTGACTTAAAGAGCTGAATATCGTCTAGCGTGTAGGCTGAATTGGCATCAATGGTGAGTACAATTTCAGGAAAAGCCTCTCGAACCGCTTTAACCACTTCATAGTCCCAACCCGGCTTAATTTTAATTTTTGTTCTCTTGTAACCATCCAGCTGGGCTTTTTCAACCTTTTGAAGGAGCACGTCAACACTCGGTTGAATGCCCAGACTGATGCCAATTTCAACTTGACTTTGTGTGCCACCTAAAAGTGTCTTCAGGCATTTGCCTGTCCGCTTGACTTCAATGTCCCAAAGTGCATTTTCTACCGCTGCCTTTGCCAGCTTATTGCCCCTAATAAAAGAAACGGTGTTCATAAAATCTTCAGGGCCATCTATTTCCTTGCCTAGAATAGCAGGTGCAATGACATTTTTTATAATATGCATGCAGGTGCCATTGTCTTCTGGATTATACAGCGGTGCAAAGAAAGCTTTGCACTCGCCATACCCCACATGTCCTTCTGCGTAAATTTTAATTATCAGTGCATCTCGCTCAAGAAACTTTACAAAGCTTGTTTCAAAGGGAGACGCAAATGGATTTTTAATGCGTATAATATCGAGTCGTTCTATCAACATATTCCGCCTCCTTATTTTTAATGCATTCAAACACTTATTATTGCCATCCGATTGCAACGCCAACGAGCAGTGATACTGCTGCTATAGATGTCCAGATGCCAACCAGCGGAAGGATAAACTTCAACCATTTCTGATATGGTATTCTTGCAAGGCCGATAAAGCCCATAAGGGTGCCCGATGTTGGAATAATCATATTGGTGATGCCATCGCCGTATTTATAGGCAGAAACGGTAACCTGCTTTGAAAGGCCGATAATATCACTTAGCGGTGCCAGGATTGGCATTACAACCGCCGCCTGACCACTACCCGATGGTACAAAGAAGTTAAAGACCCAGTTAAATGCAAACATAAAGAGCGCAGAAGCATATGTGGACAAGTGTGCCAGTGGCATAGATGCATAATAAATGAGGGTGTGGATGACATTCCCCTTCGTTAAAATAACAGAAATTGCAGTTGCAAAGCCGATGAGCAGGGCTGAATAAACAGCCATTCGACATCCGCCGATGAATGACTTACTGATGTCATCAACGCCCATTTTGTTGATAAACCCAGCTGCAATACCGAGAATGAGCGTAAGCGAGCTCAGCTCGTTCATGCTCCATTTCATATTAAGTACGCCATAGACGTAAGTCCCAAAGGTTAAGAAAATCAAGAGAAGAATGACTTTGTGACGCACTGAAAATTCAGTAATTGGGTCTTCTGACAGGTCCACCGCCCAGTCGAACTGCTTGCTTCCAAGTACTGACTTTGACGGATCGTTCATAACCTTGCGCGTATAGTGCATGAGGTATGCAATGGCAGATACCAAAAGGGCAATGAAGACAATGGTTCTGAACAAAATACCAGATAATAAAGGCAGTCCTGAAATCGTCTGTGCAACGATAATGGTAAATGGGCACATCCCCGACCCGATAAACCCTGAGTACGTCGCCAGATACATCATTGAAAGACCTACTACCGGGTCCATTTTAAGCTTTCTTGCAATAATTAAACCAATGGGTATAAATACAATGGTTTGATTCACGATAATACCTAAATAGCCCAGAATCGACATTGCCACCATAATAACTGGTATGAGCAAAATGACTTTATCCTGCATGCGTTTTGACAAATAATCAATCGCCGCTTCGATAGCCCCCGTATCATTTACGACTTTAAATGCACCGGATACCAAAAGAACACAGAAAATAATTTTTCCGGCCTTAATGGATCCTTCTGAGATGGCATTCATAGCACCCAGCAGGCCCACAGGCGATTGCTCCACAAAATGAAATGAGTTTGGATCAACATTTCTCGAACCCTCAATCGTGTCATAAACCCCCGCTGGCACGATGTAGGTCAGTAACGCTGCACCTATAATAATCATCATCAAAATGACATAGGTGTCCGGAAGTTTAAACCTTGCCTTCTTAGGTTCCGGTGCCTGTCCGTTCTTTTTAACTCTCGCCTCCATAAAAACCTCCTTAAGAGAATGTGTGAATAATTGCTTTTTTACATCATAAAGCATTGCAAAAAGTCTGAATATTGTCTAAAATATGACCTAAATGATTTACCCTGTATTTTTATACACTCGAAAGGGGCTTCCCATGAAACTAACCATCCTCGGCAGTAATATTAGAATACACATTATTCGACAAGTTATCGAAGAGTGGTTCCCAGATCTGACCGTCCACTACATATTTGACGAAAAACACTACTATACGGAAGCCACTATGCGAAAAATTGAAAAAGCACTTCCAAAAACGGAGTGCCTGCTCTTTGCTGGTGAAATTCAATATAATATATACAACTACAAAATTCCGCAAAACATTGTCAGTGACTATTTGAAAAAGGATTGGACCTCGCTGCAAATTGCTTTTTTAAAAGCAACGACTCTAGGAATCGACTTCAAAAATGTCAGTATTGACAGTTACTCAAAATCCTCAGTTAAGAGTATTCTGATGGATCTTGATATGGATTGCGATACCAAGACGCCTCATTTCATCATGCGCAGAACATTCAATAAAGAGTATGCAGATATTCTGGCAGATGAACATCAAGCACTTTATGAGTCTGGAGATGTTTCAGGGGCTCTAACCTCTATTTCACCAGTTTTTGAAAGCCTTCAATACAGAAATGTTCCCTGTGTTTACGTACGTCCCTCAACGGACGCTATTATAAAAACCATCAACCATATGAAACAGCAATGGGAAGAGTATCAGAATAAATATGGACTCACCGCTATTATGATGATTCAAGTCATTCCAAAGCCTGAGTACTCCTATATGCGGCGCGACGAATACCTTTATGCACACGAAAAACTCAAAGTTTCAGAGGAAGTCTATTTTTTTTCACGCAATACCAATGCAGCGGTTATCAGCGAGTCTGCTGACCTCTTTATGGTTCTTATTAATAAATCTGATCTGATTAATTATACAGACAGTTACCAGCGCTTTTATCTGATGAACTCAATTCTTGCCAATACAAATTGTGATATCAATGTTGGTATTGGCTATGGTTTCCACCCTATGGAAGCTAAATTTAATGCTCTAACTGCAATGGAGAAGTTCTCCCACCAAGATAAAAACATGGTCTATGTTGTCCCCAAAATGAACGAAGTCATTGGCCCATTTCACTTCCTTGACAAGTCAGAGTCCACAGACCACCGCTTTGACGAAAACTGTTTCGAAATCATTGCAAAAAATGTAGGCATTTCGCAAACCTTGCTATATGCGCTTTACAGCTTGATGGAGAAGCAAAAGAAGAATCACTTCACCTCGCCTGAGCTATCCAAAAAACTAAACTTGTCTCAGCGGAGCGCCAACCGACTCCTGCTCAAGCTCGAAAATAACAAGCTGGCCTTCTATGTTGGCAAGAACCTCACTGGGAAATCTGGTCGGCCAAGTGATGTTTACGAAATTCGGCTAAAGCCCCCAAAAATTTCACCCAAATCATTTTAGGACAAATTATAGACCCTTTTACACCTGATTAATCTTTCCTATACTTGGATTGACAAAAGGAGGTCGTTGGAATGAAAAATCGCATTTCAAAATCAATAGATGCATGTGGCATAACAAAGGAACGTATTCTGGACTCATGGAAAGAACTCGTTGAAATTGAAAGCTATACCCATGATCCTGCTGCTGTAAGAACCCTCAGTACACATCTGAAAGATAAATTTGAAGCTATGGGATTTAAGACAAAAGAATATATTTATGAAAAAAGTGGCCCGCTGCTTATTGCTGAGTGGGGCGAAGGCGCTCCTTCGGAGGGCATCATTCTAACTGGACACATGGACACTGTCTTTAAAACAGGTTACCTTGAAGAACATCCTTTTCGAGTCAAAGATGGCTTGGTTTACGGCCCGGGCGTCCTTGATATGAAGGGCGGCATTAACCTCATATTCTATATAGTAGAACTGCTGCAATATATGGACTACAAGCATCCTATCAAGATTATTATTTCCGGTGACGAAGAACACGGACACCAGTTTTCAGAATGTGCCAAGCACATGCAAGAAGAAGCCCACGGTTACAAGTGTGCCTTCAACATGGAAACAGGGCTTCTTGACAATAAAATTACCACAGCGCGAAAAGGACGTATGGAGTATACCTTCAAAGTGCACGGCGTTTCAGCACATGCTGGTGCCAACTTCCATGATGGTGTTAATGCCATTTATGAACTCGCACACATTCTGACCGCAGTTAATGCCCTCAATGGCAAATATGACAATGTAACTTTCAGCGCGGGCATTGTAAGAGGTGGCGAAATTGTTAATGCCATTCCTGATTACGCAGAAGCCAAAATTGACATTCGCTACTATGGCGAACACCTCCGTGAAGCCATCATAGGTGATTTAGATGCACTCTGTAATACACCGCACATATGTGGTGCGCGTACGGAGTCTGACTTCCTAGAAGGCTTTCCATCCTTTATGGACACACTGAACCAAAAACTCTACACGATAGCTGAAAACACCTCGATTGAATGCGGGCTAGGCAAGACAGAGCAGACCAAACTCGGAGGGTCTTCTGACGCATCTTTTTTAACCATTGCAGGCATTCCTTGTCTATGCAGTATGGGCATTCCCGGCGAATGGAATCATACCAACCGGGAATATGCACGGATCGATGATGCACTTGATCGCATTATGCTCATCACAGGAACCATTTTAAACATTGAAGGTGTTTCACTCAGCGATACAAGCATTCCAAGCATACACACAACCGCTTAATAAAAACGCTTCCTTGTATAATATAAAGAGCATCTGTTCCCGATTACATGACGGGACAGATGCTCTTTGTAATTTTAATGTTGAAAAAATCGACTATGACGCCTTCCGTGTATTCAACAATTTAAACACCATCACCCCAACACACGGGCAACGTTTTTAAGCTCATCACGAATTGCGATATTCTGTGGACAATGTGATTCACATTTTCCACATTCAATGCACTGTGAAGCCTTAGAATCATCAGGTAAGAACATTCTGTAACGCGCCTGGAATATTCCAAGACTATCAAACAGATATGCATTGTTATATAAGCCAAAGTTTTGCGGAATATCTACACCAACAGGACACGGCATGCAGTACCTACAGCCTGTACAGTTGATTTTCATTTTACTGTTAAAAACCTCTTTTGCATAATCAATCAGTTCTAGCTCCTGAGTACTCAGCGAAAGCGCCTCTCCCTCCGAAGCTGTTTTAAGGTTTTCTGTAACGTGTGCCATTTCAGACATACCACTCAGCACGACTGATACCTCCGGATGATTCATCACCCATCTAAGTGCCCACTCTACAGGTGTACGCTCAAGCGGTGCTCTCCCCCAAGCCTCTTTAATTTCAGCTGGCATTTCCTGAGCAAGGCTACCGCCGCGAAGGGGTTCCATAATTGCAATTCCAAGCCCTTTTTCAGCAGCATACTCAAGCCCCTTCTTGCCAGCTTGATAGTGTTCATCTAAGTAATTGTACTGAATTTGACAGAAGGACCAGTCATAGCCGTCAACAATTTCCATAAAGGTATCTTCATTATCATGAAATGAAAACCCTGCATAACGAATCTTGCCTGATGCTATAGCCTTGTCTAGAAATGCACCAATTCCAAGGGCACTGAGTTTGTCCCATGTGGTTTTATTAAGTGCATGAACCAGATAGAAATCTATGGTTTCAGTTTCAAGCCGTTTCAGCTGTTCATTCAGCAGACGTTCCATATCGGCCTGCGAATGACATAGCCACGATGGCAGCTTTGTCGCAATATTGACTTTTTCTCTGTAACCATCCTTTAAGGCTCTTGCAACAAATGGCTCGCTTTCCCCACCCTTACCAAAGCCACTTCCATGATAGGGATAGGCTGTGTCGATGTAATTGACCCCTTGATCGATTGCATGACGGACCATTGCAATGGCTTTATCATCATCGATTTGAGTGGAAACCCCACCGACTACCGGCAATCGCATACATCCAAATCCAAGTAAAGATACATCTTCATTTGTCTTTCCAAATTTCCTGTACAACATATTTGGTTTCCCTTCTCCTTCTGATTCGTACTTTCGCATAGTCTCTTACCTAAAATCACTCTATCACTTAGAGTGCACTTCAGGTCAAGCCCTTAGACAGCACTAGACACACTTTTTTCTTCAATGTCTGCTTTTTTTGAGTACCAGTGTTTGACCTGTCCAATCGTGAATGAAAAGAGAACCATACTGATTATGGTGCCTTCCCGTATAAACAAATCAAGAGAAAAGAGCAAGGTCATACCCAGAGAAAGCGCAATGGCAAACACGTCAACACCATAGCGCAGGCGGGTTAAAGAGTACTTGGTGCGCTGTGACAACACCAAGCAAACCCCTTCCACGGGGAAGGTAATGGTATCATAACTCACGATGACTCCAGCGCCAATGGCTGTCACAAGGGTTCCTATAGTTACCAGCACGATTCTCATTAAATAGGAGTCTATCGCAAGACTGCCAAACACTGTATAAGTGAAAAAGTTAATACAGGTACCAAACATAAGCAGTGATAAAGTTTGAATGACATACTTCTTTTTCTCTTTAAATCGGGTCAGGTACATATATGCCAATAGAAAAACTAAATGGGCCATCATGGTTATGGTCCCCACCTTCATATTTAGAGCACTCGATACCGCTAGGCTCATACTGTTAAAACAACTCACACCCACATTGGCCTTGATGGTTAAACTCACCCCAAGTGCGGACACAATATAAAAAATATATGATTTTAGCAATTTACCTGAGTTCGTCATGTTTTCGATTCCTTTCCACATGGCTTCTTTTCTTATTCATATAATAGTATAGAAATGCACTGGAAACTACAATATAAAGTTGATGCTAGTATAAATCTGTAGATATGATAAGTGAGATATAAGTACTGAATACATCATCAAACCGTATGATTATATTTTCTGAAAACTTGGACTGCAATTCTATACAATAAAAAGAATATACAATAAACTATGATTATTATAAGCTGGCGACTAAAAAGGGCTCAGGAGGAGATTATGGTCCATAAAAAACCCACGACTGCAAGGTTCTACGATGTTCTTGAAGTGAAAACAGGTGATGTACATACACACGCCTATAAACCCCACCTCCACTCCGAGCTTTCAATTGGTGTTATTGAACGCGGGGAAACGGTTTTAACAATCGATGGGCAGGATTACCACTTTAAAGAAGGTGAAGCAATCATTATTATGCCTTACGTTGTCCATAACTGTCAGCCTGTCGATATTAACAATTGGGCTTTTACCATGATTTATCTGGATAATGCTTACAAGGATGGTCTCATGAAAACACTGAGTCCTAACATGCAAATCGGGATCTCCAAACTCTCAAAAAATGAATATGCCCTGATAAAAAACCTGTCACAGGCACTCCAAAGTGAAAATGATCCCTTTAGCGAAGAGGTTCAAATTATTGATTGTCTTAACATGATTGTCGAATCGATTGAACTGAAACTCGAAAAGGAAATCAGTAAGAATATCGCTTCTATCCATCAGTATATAGGAGAACACTTTTTAGAAGACATTCGCCTTGAAAAACTGGAAAACTTATTTAATATTGACCGCTTTAAACTCATTAGACGCTTTAAAGCTTCATATAATTGCACACCGAGCGCCTACCAGCTCCAGCTCAAAGTCGATTATTCTAAGCGGCTAATGAAAAAACAGACCACCCTCTCAGATATTGCGCTAGACGCCGGATTTTACGATCAAGCGCACTTCACGCGCGAATTCAAAAAATCCACGGGCATGACGCCCAACTATTACTTAAAATCCATTAATGACTCAAAATCAGGAAAGGACACCTAATGAAATGTGTTATGGTTGTAAACCAGGATTTACCTCAAGGTATCATTGCGAATACTACTGCAGCACTCGGTATCAGCCTTGCCTCTGTAAAGGAAGGCCTTATTGGAAATAAAATCGTCGATGGGAGCGGATGCACCCACGAGGGTATCACCAATATTCCCATTCCAGTTCTTGCATTAAATGCCACAGACCTCAAAACACTACATGATCAACTCATTGCGAAACCAGATGAAGCCGTAAAACTCATAGGATTTAGCGATGTCGCACAGAAGTCTCACCATTATGAGGACTATGCACAAAAGCTATCTGAAACGGTCCAGGAAGACATCAGCTATCTTGGACTCTGCCTCTATGGCCCTAAAAAGAAGATCAATAAGCTTACTGGAAGTATAAAAATGCTACGATAAGCTGCCTTTCTCCTTGTAGATAATTCCACATTTTTGGGTAAGACCTTAATAATATGTTTCTCTTTTAAATTTTGCGTAAATATTCAATAAATTTTGTATTAAGTGTTTACATTCTTGTAATATTCCACTAATATAATTAGAGCGCCTTGTCCAGAGAGGACAGACATACGTCTGTGACATGGTGACTAATTATAAAATGCGGCATACTCGTTTATAAATTTCACAGTTTCTAACACTGTAGAGACCGCAATAAAAAGGGAAATAGATACATATTGTATCTAGCCTAAGAATGAGGAATGAATAAGGAGAAATCAAAATGAGTAATGAAAGAGGTCAATGGGGCTCACGCATGGGCTTTATTCTTGCGGCCATTGGGTCCGCAATCGGTTTAGGCAACATCTGGCGTTTCCCCTATGTTGCATCTAGCAACGGCGGTGGCGCATTTCTAATCCCCTATCTATTCGCGCTGCTTACTGCAGGTATTCCAATTCTAATTCTAGAATTTGCAGTTGCACACAAAATCAAGACATCTGCACCAGGTTGTTTTGGACGTATCAGTAAGAAAATGGAACTTCTTGGTTGGGGACAAACCTTAATTTCGTTTGGTATTACCGTTTATTATATTGCAATTATCGGGTGGACAATCAACTACCTAGGCTATGCATTCACTTCCGCTTGGGGGACAGATACACAGGGCTTCTTCTTCAGTGAATTCCTGCATATCACAGACGGCCCTTTCGTCATTGGCGGCCTAAACACAAAAATGCTTGTTGCGCTTGCACTTGTATGGGGCATTAACTATATTGTCCTAATGGGCGGCATTAAGGCAGGTATTGAAAAGGCCAACAAGATTTTTATGCCACTGCTGATTCTTTGCCTATTTATTGTGGCTTTTCGTGGAATCACTCTGGATGGCGCTATGCAGGGTCTTGACTACTTCTTCAAGCCAAACTTCGGTGCGCTTAAGGATCCAACCGTTTGGATTGCAGCATATGGTCAAATTTTCTACTCGTTAAGTATATGCTTTGGCATCATGATTACCTATGCTTCATATCTGCCTGAAAAGACAGACATCGTAAATAATGCCTTCCTAACAGGTCTTGGAAACTGTTCATTCAGTATTCTTTCTGGTATTGCAGTATTCTCAGTTTTAGGCTACATGGCTGCACAACAGGGTGTTGCTGTATCAGAGGTTTCTGCTGGCGGTATCGGACTTGCCTTTATCGTTTTTCCGCAGGCCATTAACGCACTGCCTGGAGCAAACGGCTTTATGGGCGCGCTCTTCTTCCTCTGCCTGATCTTTGCAGGTTTGAGCTCGAGCATGTCTATCATGGAAGTACTGGTATCCAGTATTACAGACAAATTTGGATTTAAGCGTGGCGCAACATTGACTACAATTACAATCGTTGGATTTATCGTATCTCTTATCTTCGTATCAGGCGCTGGTCTATACATTCTAGATATTGTCGATCACTTTATTAACACATACGCAATTGCTATTTCAGGTCTTATTGAAATCATCTTTATTGCATGGTTCTTTAACCTCGAAGAAGTACGCCAATACGCAAACCGCATGTCTGATTTTGCGGTCGGCACTTGGTGGAACTTCACACTAAAATACATGACACCTGGACTTCTAACAGTGATGTTCGTATTCAACACTTACACGGATTTCGCTAAAGGCTATGAGGGCTACTCCATTAAAGCACTCTCCGTTTACGGTGGTGGCACACTGGTTCTCATTGTACTTGGTGCAGTCTTCTTCAAAACGCTGCGCGGCAATGATACACATGAGAGTCTTATTGGCGAAGGGGTGAAGATGTAATGAGTGCAAGTGCTATTCTATTCGCAGTTATCGCAATTGGCATCACATGGGGCGGATTTGCTTTTTGTCTTTCAATTGCTATGAAAAACGACTAAATCACATACGCAGAATTTATAATATGCAGTGCACACCGCCTCTCTGGTGTGTTATGAACTATAAAAACGGGTATCCTCCACAGTCTTGGAGGATACCCGTTTCAATTTCAGGTCATTTTATATTATTTTCATATCCTTGTATTAAGCGCATTTAAACAAACGCAATTATACAAGATTGGAGATACCGCTATGAAATCATTTACTAAAATTCTAATAAGGACGCTTCGCGTGCCTATTCCTATTTTGAATTACCAGCAAGGTCGATGACCACTTTACCTGTAAAATTGTTTTGACTGTAGGTCTCTATAGCTTCTATACCTTTATTAAGTGATACAACTGGCTCCATTATAACTTGGAGATTCCCTGCTAAATGGAGTTTTTCCATATATTCAAGCCCGCGATTCTTCTTAAGCATGACAAGTTGAATACGCTTATTTGTAAAAAGACGAATCCATGTGCTTAGTATCAGGACTTTAAAGATTGACCACGACCCGCCGCCGATGACCAAATACCGCCCACCCGGTTTCAAGACTTTTAAACAGCGCCGAATAGGCCTGTTCATTTTATTGTCTATGACAATATCATAGACCTCAGACTTCTGAGTAAAATCTTCCGTTCTATAATCTATCCTATTGCGAAATCCTGTCGCTTTCATAACATCAAATTTTGAAGGTGTGTCAACGCCATCAACCACAAGTCCCGCTTCTTTTGCCATCTGGACACCTAGGGTTCCTACCCCGCCACCTGCACCATTAATAAGCACCCGTTCTCCTTCTTTTGCTTTACCATAATCAAACAGAGCTTGATAAGCAAGAGCACCTGCTTGAGGCAGTGCTGCAGCTTCAGTATAGGTCAGGCTGTCCGGCATAAGCTTTACTTCGCTCTCGTTTGCTGCGCAGTACTCCTCAAAGCCCCCCCAGCGGTCTGATAGATCTCCGTATACCCTGTCCCCAATTTGAAATTTCGTGACGGATGCACCTACTGCCTCTACCTTTCCTGCAATATCCGAGCCCAGAATATGTACCTTTTTAGGCTTACTTATGCCATTTTGAACCCTCAAAATATAGGGCACACCCATAAGCATCCCCAAATCAAAATCATTTACCGACACCGCACAAACACGAATCAGCACTTCATCGCTTTTGAGGTCCGGTTTTTTCGTTTCTTGCAGCATAAGTTTTTCTGTGCCACCATATGCACTGTACAAAATGGCTTTCATTTTTTGAGCATTCATACTTGCCTCCAAGTTTGCATACAATCAACCGATGATTTCGGTCCTATTTATCCTATACACTACCCTTTTATCTTTTCATCTTAATCATACATACTAAAAATTAATTTTTGCTTATAGTTTCATGAGAACTCAAAAAGTCCGAGTGTTTTTGTAAGGTATTGGTTTTTTTTCCATTTCTCCATTCAGTATCAATTATTTTGATATTTATAGATGCCTTGTATTGCAAATGGTATCATCAGACGAGTTATAACAACGGTTGAACTAGGGATTATGAATTTATGAGGAGACGCGAATGTTAAAAAGAAAATTTATGGGGCTGCTTCTGGTCGCAGTTATGCTGATTGCTGTTGCAGGATGCGCACAAAGTGCACCTGAGCAAGAAGCCGCAGATCAAGAAGCAACTACAGAAACAAGTACAGAAACAAGTACTCAAGAAAGTACGCCTGAAGCGCCAGCAGATTCAGTAGAGCTTGAAGACAAAGTGGTTATCTACTCTACACACAGCGAGGAAATGCTTGAACTGGTAGCAACAGAGTTTGAAAAAGAAACAGGTGTACAGGTCGAGTTCATTAATCTAAAAGGGGAACTTGCTGACCGTGTACGTGCTGAAAAAGAAAACCCGCAATCAGATGTTATGTTTGGCGCTTCATCAGCAGTCTTTTTAGAGCTGAAGCAAGAAGATTTATTTGAAGCTTATACACCGAGCTGGGGTG
The DNA here is from genome assembly GCA_963676345.2 of uncultured Acidaminobacter sp. Lineage (GTDB taxonomy): Bacteria > Bacillota > Clostridia > Peptostreptococcales > Acidaminobacteraceae. The sequence goes on along the minus strand of CAXXTS010000003.1, from coordinate 68,225 downwards.
ACACGATCAACCCGCTTTTTAAAGATGCAGAAGGATACTTCTTCGGAACAATCCAAACACCTGTTGTCATGTTCTATAATGCTGACCTAGTATCGGCTGAAGACGCACCAAAGGACTGGAGTGATCTTACAGATGAACGCTTCAAGGATCAGCTGGTCTTTAGAAACGCGCTCTCATCATCAGCACGTGCTACGTACTCAGCATTGCTTCAACAGTTTGAAAAAGCAGGCAATATTGAAGATGGATGGAAGTACCTTGCAGACGTTGACAAGAACACAAAACAGTATTACGGAAGCGGTTCTCTACAGCTTCAAGCTATTGGACGAAAAGAAGCAAGTGTAAGTTTTGCAACACTCAGCTCTGTCATTGACAACCGTGAGAATAACAACATGAACCTTGAAATTGTAAATGCCAAGAGTGGTTCTCCTGTCATTACAGACTGTATTGGACTGATTAATAATGCCAAGCATCCTAAAGCTGCAAAGGCCTTCATTGATTTTGCAGGCAGTGCCAAAATTCAAGCGCTTTATGCAAACACATTCAATAGAATGCCGACTCACCCAGACGCAATTGCGGATGCACCGGCATGGATGGGCGAAATTGAACTGAATGTTATGGATGTGGATTGGGGTGCACTTTCTCAAACACAGTCAGAATGGATGCAAAAATGGGATACTGAAATTAAAGACGCTCAAAAAGACGCACTTTAATTCCGAATAAGCATGACACAGCGTAAGGAGAGACTCTCTTCTTACGCTTTTGTCCTTTTGAGGAGACACTATGGGAACCATAAAACTTACAAACATCAATAAGGCTTATGGCCAAACGCGCGCCTGTGCCAATATAAACCTCCACATTAGAGAAGGCGAGTTTTTCACACTGCTTGGTCCTTCCGGCTGTGGAAAGACCACCCTCCTGCGCATGGTCGCCGGACTGATTTCTCCAGATGAGGGTCGTATTCATATTGGGGAGCATGATGTGACACACCTGCCTAGCGAAAAACGCTCAGTGGGTATGGTTTTTCAAAACTATGCACTCTTCCCTTTTATGACCGTTTACGAAAATATTGAATACAGTTTGAAAATCCGTAAGCTATCAAAAAAAGAGTCTAAGCTGCGTGTACGCAAATACTTATCCATGGTTGAGCTGGAAGGCTACGAAAACCGGCAAATTTCCGAACTTTCTGGTGGCGAGCAACAGCGCATTGCTCTAGCGCGATCTCTGGCAATGGAGCCCAAGGTTCTGCTTCTAGATGAACCCCTTTCTAATTTGGACGCACGCCTGCGGGCATCTATGCGACTGGAAATAGTAAGTATCATTCGAAACTTGGGTATAACCACGCTCTTTGTTACGCACGATCAAACAGAGGCCCTGTCCATGTCCGACCGAATCGCAGTTCTCCATAAGGGCCAGTGCCTTCAGGTTGGCTCACCCGAAGAAATTTACAACCAGCCACAAAATGCCTTTGTCGCCCAATTTATTGGCGATACCAACCTTTGGTCAGGTGAAAAACTGATGCAAAATCCTGCCTTTGGAAAATGTCTGGGGATTGATTCTCTCACACTGAATCCCGAAGATATGCTCTCAATTCGACCGCAAAACATCACCCTGCATTCACCTGCACCAAACACTATGAATACCGGCATTATTGAGGCCATCTATTTCACGGGAACACTCAAAGAATACCAAGTACGCGCCGCGCAGGAGCTGGTCAAGGTCACTATGCCTAACACTCAAAACAGCCCGCTTCCACTTGGCGTTGGAGATGCTGTGCAGCTTAGCATAGAGCCTGATTCTGCTGTAATTTTAAAGGCCTGAGGGAGGACACTGCATGATTCATTTAGAACAACACACTTTAAAAAAATGGATGCACTACAGCCTTGTTATGGTCCTTATAGCTTGCTTGACCATACTGATTCTCATGCCTGCACTTAAAACCTTTAAAGTTAGCGTCACACCAACAGGGGCCTTTTCACTGGAAAGCTACCGTGCATTTTTTAGTGAACCCAACAGCGTACTGGCAGTTGAAAACTCTCTTCTGCTGGGCTTTCTAACCGTCCTGATTTGCGGGGGTATTGGTACGCTCCTAGCTTTTTTAGTCCACTACTTTCACACGCCTTTTCAGGCCCTGCTCGATAAAATTCTACTGATCCCCATTGCACTCCCAGGACTTATTATTGTTTTTGCATTTATGCAGCTCTATGGCGAAAGCGGTATGGTTACACAGTCCATCAAGCTCTTATTTGAAATGGACAAAATCCCTTACCACTTCTCTGGACTCAGTGGCATTCTCTTTGTGCATGCCTACACGCAATACGTTTATTTCTATTTGAATGTGTCCATTGGCATACGCCAAATTGACACGTCCCTACTTGAAGCTGCGCGCAGTATGGGGGCCTCTAGGTGGACTCTTTTTAAAACCGTCATTATTCCTTTTTTAAAACCAGCCCTTATCGCTTCAAGCATTATGACATTCATGTCGGGAATCGGTTCTTTTTCAGCGCCCAGTATCCTTGGGGGCAGCTACCGCGTCCTTACGGTGCAAATTTTGATGTCCAAAGCGAACAATTACATGTCTGTTGCCGCTATGCAGGTCGTCCTGCTAACTGGAATGTCCCTATGCTTCTGGTGGATGATGCGCTTATATGAACGCAAAGTCCAATTCACCAGTTCAGTACGGGGCTCAACCTTCAAACCTGTGCGTTTTAAGAACCGGTCTTATAGCCTTGTCCAGCACACACTGCTGTTTGGACTCTGCTTACTCATTTTGGCACCCATTATACTTATTTTTATCGTTTCTTTTGTTACACCGGGCACATGGATGATCGAGATCTTTCCACATGATTTTTCACTTGACAACTACCGCGCCATTTTCACGCGGCCTAGGGTTTTCGCCCCTTTTAAAAACAGTATATTCATGGCCTTTTCTGCGGCACTTGCAACCCTATTGGTCGGCCTGCCTGCGTCTGCCATCCTGGTAAAATCTCGCTATGGTATTAAGCCACTCCTTGAGTTTCTCATTATGTTGCCATTCGCCATGCCAGCCAGCGCAATTGCCATTAACACGATAAATGCTTTCAATACCCCCGCCTGGTTCACATTGGGCCGTGCCCTTGCCGGTTCATACATTCTACTGCCCATTGCATATTTTATAAGTGCCATTCCGGTCATGGTTCGAACGCTAGGGGTTTCAATGAACGGCCTTAATACAACCTATGTAGAGGCCTCAAAAACACTGGGCGCAAATAAAGTTCAAACCTTCTGGCGTATCATTGTTCCCATTTTAACACCGGGTATCCTAGCTGGTTTTTTACTTGTCTTTATCCGCAGTCTGGGTGAATACACCCTCTCTGCATTTTTATATACTGCTTCTAACAAACCGATCTCCATCGCCATGGTTAATGGGGTGTTTGAATATCGAATCGGACTGGCCATGGCCTATGGCGCCCTACTTGTTCTCGTTTCAGGGGTGCTTAGCAGTCTAATTTACAAACTCATTCCAAATGGGAGGACAATATCATGAAACATACAGATTGGATTACAAACACCTACAAACAGCATAACGAAGATGCATGCGGCGTCTGCTCCAATGCCGCTTGGGTCATGGATGGGGCTCTTCCACTACGCACGGTCAACCTGACGGATGCCCCAAATGATGTCGTTTGGATGGTTGATTGGTGGTCCCGCTATTTAAACGCGGCCTTGTCAAGTACATCACGCACCGTGCATGAGGTCCTTATCGAAGGGGTCGAATCTATTAACAGCGCCTTCTCAAAATTTACAGCTCCCCAGTCGCTCTCTAAACTGGACAGAGCTTCCGCAGCCATCGGAATTGTGCGTCAAAATGAAGATATACTTGAATGCTACGTGCTTGGAGATGTTGAAATTGCACTGCGCTATGAAGATAACCACATTGATGTTATCACTGACACAAGTATAGAATCGCTCGATGCTGAAGTCATTTCAATGATTGCAAACACAAAAAACCGCAGTCAGCACATTGTCTTCAATGGCTATACACAGGCAGAACTGGACGTGCTTCAGCGCAACCGGTCATCTATGAATACACCTGAGGGGTATGCCATTCTTGAACACGAACCTACTGCAATTTCTCGTGGAATCTATAAAACCGCTTCCGCATCTGACCTTAAAGACATTCTGATTATGTCAGATGGGTACACAGCCCTTTACAACAAATACAGGCACTGCACACTTGAAGCGCTTTTTAATAAAGTTCAAACCGCCGGTGTAGACAGCATGATTCCAATCCTTCGCGAAATAGAACTCAAGGGTTTTAGCACATATAGCCGCTTGAGAAAACATGATGATGCAACCGCTGTATACTTAAAAGTGTAAGCGTAGATATACCCTAAAAAAGCAGATGAAGCGCATATCTACGCTACATCTGCTTTTCTTACTCAGTACATCAAAACATCTTCAAGCAAACCTCAAAAGACTTTTGCCTTATTAATGCCTGTCCTTATTTGATTGTCTCAATATATAGGGCTCTGTCTGTTTCCGAATACTTCACTTTAAATCCGAGTAGGGCTAAGTCGTCTGCGAGTATAACCACATCCCCATTATAGCGATAGGCTGGTATCTCTTTTTCATCACATTGCAGTGCCAAGTTTGAATACACAATTTCTCCAAGCGGTTCAACCAGCGTATCGTCACTTCCCTGCGGTCTATCCAGTAAGCTCTTCTCACTGCTATCATGCACTTGAAGCACTAAAACGTGCGCCTCTTCTTCCTGAATCACTTCATAACCCATGGCTTCAATATCCTTCAAATACACTGCCATATAGCCATCTACGTTAATGCCCCTTATATTTACATCCTCAAAAAAGGTCTGAATGTCTGTCTGATAAACACACCCATGTGCCACCCCTTCAGGAACTGGTAGTAGAATGTCTATAGTTGCCTCCAAATCATCCTGAAAATAAACAACCGAGCTGTCTTCTATTAAAGACACATTGCCATTGATGTTGTAATATACTGTATTCATAAGTGGCAAGGACGGCCCTATCCACATACCGTACTTAGGCGGAAAACCATGGTAGCGCGTCAGCTCGTACTTAAACTTATAAGCTCTGTCTGCAATCACATCCAAATCATACTCAATGCTGGTTTCAATTTGAGGTACTGTGAACATTTTAGATATGATGGGCGATGCTGTTTGATCATCCGCCGCTTCTGGAATTGCCGTAACTTTGAGCACCCGGTTGTAATCGCCACCCAAATTTACAATTTTTTTGTCCATCTCTACAAGGCCTTGTACAGTTGCCTTTTTAAAAATCTGGATATTTAGGTCGGCGTAATTTACTTTAAACGGGTCAAGATGAATCACAAAGGCTTCATAGTCAAGTGGCAACCCATCTTTTAAATCGATGTACTGATCATTACCTGACGCAAGCTGATAACTTATGAACTTATCTTGAAATCCGGCGTATGAATACATTAAGTATTCGTCTTCAGCTTCAGGGCTTAAGTCACCCTCACCAATTGCATAGGAAGTGGAATTTTGCCCAGATGGTATGAGAAAGTCCTTTTCAGCAATTGGTACAGGTCGCCCCCTATAACCATATGTATAAACGATAACCTTTCCCTTTATGTCTTCTGAGCGAGTGCGCTGGCCATCCTGTAAAATAACCGACCCGGAAAGTTCAAAAGGCATTTCTTCCTGATCAAACTTCCTTCTTACAAAGAGGTCTGAGTCCAGTTCAAATAAGTCAGACACCTTGACTAAGGAAAATCCGCCAATATTATAGGCGTCCACTTCTTGTTCTCCAATATATATATCAATATCACTATAATAAATATTGCCTTGGCTTTTTTTATAATCCGTTGTTCCCTGAAAATTCACACCGTCATAAACCATACGGGTTACTCTTGTCTCAGGATTCCAATTCATATGATACCCATAATACTGGAGGTCTTCGACACAGATTGCAAGTGCTCCGTCGATTTCATAGACAGGAATGTTTTTCTCACCGATGCCACTGCCTCTCGTTTCCACCGACACAATCGCCTGACTTTTTTTATAGGTTCCAACAAGCGTTCCAACTTTAATTTTCTCTGAAAAAATTTCCTTTGAAAAAGCGTCTTGACCTGTTTGTGTAGTGTTTTCTGCAAATGTCATAGAAGCACGCATAAGTAAAAGAAACATTAGCATACATGTGATTCTCGTTAAATAGTCTTTTCTCATCCTACCCCTCCTATATAACTATTATACGGCTTAATAGATCTGCAAAACATTACCATTTGTTTGCAGTTGTGTTACATACACAGGTCGATGCTCTGAGCCTTAATTCACGCCCTTTTTTTCATGCAATTTTTGTACAAGCAACCTTCGTTTCGACATAAAAAGAACCAAAAGCGATGCGGTCTATCTGCTCACTGCCTTTCGGCTCTTCCCTAGTCTATTCCCACAAAAATCCTGTGGCTCTTTTGCCGGCAATATAGTCGTCAAATACTTTGGTGGCCACTTGGGTGCTGAGGCCCACACAGATATGGAGCGGCAGCAGATGTTCTTCCCTTGGATGGCAGTACCGAGCGCCTTCGATGCGCTCCCATTCTACGAGCTGTGTGAAGCGCCCTTCTTTGCCAAGGGTCTTGCAGCAAATTTCAATCAGCTTGTCTTGAAATGCATTGTTCTGAGCATCCTCAACATTTCGTCCTGAAAAATCGAAGCGACTCATATTATGAAAGGAAAAACCGGATCCAATAAAAAGGATCTTCTCTTTCATTAAAGGGCTTAGAGCCTTACCTATATTCAGATGTGTTTTCGCGTCCAAATTGTGATTTAGTGAAACCTGAATGACAGGAATATCTGCTTCAGGGAACATCATCATTAATGGAATGTAGGAACCATGATCATAGGGTCTTTCATCATTTAACCGATGCGGCACCCCGCTTGCCTCAAACAAGCCTGATATTTCCTTTGCCAGTTCAACATGTCCCTTGCATGGATACTTGATTTGATAGGACTGCTCAGGGAATCCGTAATAGTCATAGACCATACCCGGTGCCTTTGCTGATTGAATGGTAACAAATTCTTCTTCCCAGTGGGCACTGAATACAACAATAGCCCTTGGCCTATTCAGTTTCTTAGGTATGCCTTTCATAAAGGCAATCATCTTTTCATGTGAGGGGTCATTTAGAATAGGCATTGGCCCGCCGCCATGAGAAATATAAAGTATTTGACCTGCTTGAATCTCTTGATGCATGATACCCTCCTAATAATCAAAATTTTACACTATGTATATACCTACTATTTCTTGCATTGATTCAGCGCTGTCTTATTGCGATGACTCCAAGGTTCTTTTTTTTAATGCCCCTGCCTTTGCGTCTTTTCTAACTTTCTTTAGCAATACTGGTTTTCACTACTCAAACGGACTTTTTAGTCTGAAATATGAAGTGCGATTTGATGTAGCTGAACACTTTACGATTTTACCCACTCACCTTTACTTTCCCCCTATTTCCCGCTATACTGAATAAACTAACATACACCTATTAAACTATTCGATATCAATACAGGAGATCAATATGTTTCGACTCTGGGGTAAAATCAAAAAAAACAACCGCATCATATCTGATCAAGTCTTCGAAGGCAACATGACTGGACTTGAACTTGAAGACAAGCTTGATCAAGGACTAGAAGCACTCTGTTATCATTTCGATATTCAAAAGCCCATGTGGTTTGATGATCACAGCAGCGACCTAAACCTTGTCGGCAAAACCATCTTCAAGGCCGATCATTTTATCGAAACCATCGACTTTGACTACTTAGAAATTGAAATTATAGAAGATAAGAAATAGAGTATCCTACTTAAGACCAGTGCAGCCTCACCTATCAAGCCAATTAGGTGGTGGCTGTTTTTTATTCACTTGAAATGGCAGTCAGTTGAACTCTTTACACTTTTCACATATACTTTTACATGATTCAAATTACAAAAACAATTACGGGAGGCTTATTCATGAAAACAGACTACGTACAATCTGTCATGAGAACATTCGATATTATAGAGACCTTAAAAAATGGCGCCATGGGCTTAAATGAGCTGTCCAAGTCAGTTGGACTGAGCAAGAGCACTGTCCACAGACTCCTGAGTACCCTCATGCATAGGGGCTACGTCATTCAGGAAGTCCCTTCCTCAAAATACAGACTAACCCTTCAATTTTTAGAAATCGGAAACAGCACCCTTAAGGATATGGACATTGTCGAGCTGTCAAAGCCCTACATTGAGGAACTGGCAAAGCAAACCGGCGAAGTCGTCCATCTGGTTCTCGTGGAAGATACTGAAATTGTATATATTGATAAAATCGAAACCACTTCAGCAATACGCATGCACTCTTATATTGGAAAGCGCATCCCGCTATACTCATCTGCAGTCGGTAAAACTTACCTGTCCAATATGGACTCAGCAGATTTTGATCGGCTATGGGAAAAACTTGAACCTTCGCTCGTCCAGTTTACACCGCATACCATTATGACTAAAAAGGCCATGCTTACTGAACTCTCACAAGTTTCAAACGATGGCTATGCCATTGACAATGAAGAAAATGAAGAAGGGGTTCTATGTGTCGCCGCACCCATACTAGATAGAAACAATGTGGTACGGTATGCCATCAGTGTTTCAACACCTAAAATCAGATGTAGTGCCCAGCGTATTGAAACCTTTGGCAAACTGGTTCGGGAAACAGCACAGACTATTTCTAAAAATCTTGGCCACTTGATATAAATCCTTTGAGACCAGTTAAACGATGCCTATCCAAGCTATACAAACATGAAAAATAAACAAAATAGAGATTTTCCATATTGGGGTTGCGAAACTCCAATATTTTTTTTATAATATAACTGTTCCACAATACGATATGTAGTTCCACAATACGGAACGTTATAGGAGGATTGCATGAAAAAGCATGATGTTTTAAAGCGAATAGAAAGTACTGGTATTGTAGCCGTTGTTAGGGCTGAAAACACAGAGCAAGCAACTTACATATCTGAAGCTTGTATGAATGGCGGCATTGACGCTATCGAAATTACATTTACAGTTCCAGGCGCACACAAGGTTATTGAAGCGCTTAATGACAAGTTTGGAGATGCACTAATTGTCGGTGCGGGTACGGTTCTTGACAGTGAGACTGCGCGTATTGCAATACTTTCAGGTGCAAAATACATTGTTAGCCCTGCATTCGATTTAGAAACAGCTAAGCTTTGCAATCGTTATCAGATTCCTTACATGCCTGGCTGCATGACTTTAACAGAAATGATTACAGCAATGGAAGCCGGTGCAGACATTATAAAAGTTTTCCCAGGAAGTGCATTTGGTCCAAGCTTTATCAAGGCTATTAAAGGCCCACTTCCACAAGCTGTACTTATGCCAACCGGTGGCGTAAGTCTTGATAATGTTGACCAGTGGATTAAAAACGGCTGTATTGCAGTCGGTGCTGGCGGTGCCCTAACAAAGGGCTCAGCAGAAGACATTACAAAAACAGCAAAAGCTTTTGTAGGCAAAATTAAAGAAGCACGTGAGTCACTATAAAAGGAGAAATCTAAAATGAAAAAAGTTGTAACTATGGGCGAAATTATGCTTAGACTTTCAACACCTAAATTTGAGCGTTTTGTTCAGTCGAGCTCTTTCGATGTTGTGTACGGTGGCGGTGAAGCCAATGTGGCTGTATCACTTGCAAACTACGGACTAAACCCTTACTTCGTTTCTAAGCTTCCTGAAAATCCAATCGGAGACTCTGCGCTAAACGCCTTACGTCAATTTGGTGTTAACACAGATTATATTGCCCGTGGTGGTGAGCGTGTGGGTATTTACTTCCTTGAGACTGGTGCATCTATGCGCCCTTCAAAAGTGGTTTATGACCGCGCAAACTCTGCAATTGCAGAAGCGGATCTTTCTGATTTTGACTTTGACGAAATTTTTAAAGATGCAGAGTGGTTCCACTTCTCTGGTATTACGCCTGCAATCAGCGAGCAAGGCGCTGTCCTGACTGAAGCGGCTCTAAAGGCTGCTAAAAAGCACGGCGTTACGGTTTCTGTTGACCTGAACTACAGAAAGAAACTTTGGACACCTGAGCGTGCCAAAGAAGTTATGTCCAACCTCATGCAATACGTCGATGTTTGCATCGGAAACGAAGAAGATGCAGAAAAAGTTCTGGGCTTCAAGCCTGGCAAATCTGATGTAACAACTGGCGAACTAGAGCTAGACGGTTACAAGAGCATCTTCAAGCAGATGAAAGAAGCCTTTGACTTTAAATATGTTGTTACAACACTTCGCGAGAGCTACTCCGCTTCAGATAACGGCTGGTCGGCCCTCATCTACAACGGAGAAGAATTCTACCACTCTAAGAAATATGATGTGCGTATCGTTGACCGTGTAGGCGGCGGTGACTCATTCGCTGGCGGACTGATTTACGGCCTTGTTTCAGGCAAAGATTTCAAAGACGCTCTAGAATTTGCTGTTGCAGCATCTGCTATGAAGCACACAATTCACGGCGACTTCAACCAAGTCACTGTTGATGAAGTTGAAACCCTAGTTGGTGGAGACGCATCTGGACGCGTACAGCGCTAATCGTTAACTCCGTGTATAATACACGTTGCTATATGATATAACTTACGCCTACGTCCCTACGTAGATAATAAGTAAACCCCATTACACAGACTGATGCATAACCCCTATGCATCAGTCTTTTTTTACGGAAAAGACAAAGCAATGCATAATCTAAGAAATACACCCCCAATTTTGTGCAAACACAATTGGGGGTGTATTTCTTAGATTATATATGGCGCGACTAGCGACGTGGGCGACCGGTAGGTTGCCCTGTGCATTGCTTGACTATATACGCCGCGACTAGCTTTCGTGGGCGACCGGTAGGTTGCCCTGTGCATTGCTTGACTATATACGCCGCGACTAGCTTTCGTGGGCGACGGTAGCTTGCCCTGTACAATAAAAGCGCACATCATATTGTCATGAATGTGCGCTTCTATAAAGGAAGAGAAAGCTAGTCTATTTAAGGTGCTTTTTAAGCGTTTTACGAACTGCGCCTTTCTCGGCGGCCATTTCTTCGTAGATCGCTTCAATACGGCTACCCAGTCCAATGTCATACAAATTAACACCGAAGATATCTGCATTAGACAGCAGTGTACGCTTGTCTTCTTTAACAGACATCAGGTAGTCCATTAGGGGATCCGGGCTCAGTGTAAAGGCCTCACCCGAATCATCAATACCATCTAAGTAACGTAGCCAACCTGCAATTACGAGGGGGATGTAAAGGAGGTTTTCTACTTGTAAATCTGCTCTATTCATATAAGATTGAATAGTTACACCATAACGAATACCCACCTTTTGTGATGTATCCGTTGCAATTCTTTGCGGTGTATCTTCAATATACGGATTGGCAAAACGCTTGTTGATGACTTCATCAACAAAATCCATCGGATTTATAATACCTGGATCAACCACCGCTTTTAGACCTTCATCATAGGCCATTTTTCTAACGAGATCCGACAGTTCAGTGTCTTGCATCTCATCGGAAATTTTCTTATGCGACAGCAAGCAGCCAAATACAGCAAGTGCTGTATGAAGGGGATTCAGGCATGTTGTTACCTTCATTGTCTCAACATTATTCACCGTTTCTCTATCGGTAAAAATAACCCCTGTAGATTTCTCAAGCGCAGGGCGTCCATTTGGGAACAAGTCTTCAATAACAAGGTATTGCGTTTGCTCTGCATTAACAAATGGTGCCATGTAGGTATTTTTATCTGTCACTGTAATAGCAGTGTCTTCAAACCCGATTTCTGAAAGTCTATTTGCAATATCTTCAGATGGTCTTGGTGTAATTTTGTCTATCATAGACAGTGGAAAAGCTACTTTTTCAGGGTTTTGAACATACTCGATGAATCCGGCGTCTGCATGGCCTGCTGCTTGTAGTTTTTCAGCGAGCTTGCAAACAGCCGCTTTGATTTTATCCCCGTTATGGGAACAGTTGTCCATGCTTACAACAGATAATGGCCCTGCACCCTTTTCATATCTGTGCTTAAGCAATAGCGTCAATATTGACATGACATGCTTTGGTGCCTCTGGATAACTTGCAATATCTTGCTCTATAATGCCAAACAGGTTACCGTCTGTATCCTCCACGGCATAGCCCTTTTCAGTAATTGTAAAAGATACCATTTGAAGCTCAGGATTTTCAAAAGCCGTCTTAAGAGATTCATAGTCTGTTGAACCCTTGCAAGACTCGACCACACTGCCGACAACCTTATAATCGACATCACCTGTCTCCTTTAGGGTTGTAACAAGTGCCAAATTATCATGTGGCTTGTAGATTTTATCAATCAGTTCTTCATCATATGTTTCAACAGCAATAATACCCGTATCTGACAGACCTTTTTCTAGAAGCTCACCTTGGCAAGATGCCACGAAAGCTCTAAAAATATTGCCTGCTCCAAAGTGAATCCATTTTGGGTTGTCTAGCGTATTTTTCTTAATTGCTTCAATATCAAATGTTGGGATTGTAATGCCTGCTGAGGCCCATGCCTGTGTAGACTTTAACCCATCAATCGTCAGTTTCATTTTGATCACCCCTGTGTATTCAGTGTGTCCCAGATGCCCAGCATGTACATGACACCCAGTGCTCTGTCATAAAGTCCGTAACCTGGTCGACAGTGTGCTTCTTCACCCCAAAGGTGACGACCATGGTCTGGCCTGATATAGCCTTTGAAGTCTGCTTCATGGTAAGCCTTCATAATGTCAACTATATCTAAGCTACCGTCTTGCTTACGGTGCGATGTTTCAATGAAATCACCATTATCGAATACCTTTACGTTTCGAATGTGTGCAAAATGAATACGATCAGCGTATTCTCGAATGAGCGCTGGCAAATCATTATCCAAATTCGCCCCCAGCGACCCAGTACAAAGTGTCAGACCATTGTAAGGGCTATCTACCAAATTCAGCAGCTTTTCAATATGCTCACGACTTCTTACAATGCGCGGCAGACCGAAAATTGGCCACGGCGGATCATCTGGGTGAATGGCCATTTTGATATCACATTCTTCACAAACTGGGATGATTTTTTCAAGGAAATACTTAAGATTCTCCGTAAGTACGTCCTCAGTTACATCTGCATAGTCCTTGAATAGTGTATCTAGCTTTTCAAGTCTTTCAGGTTCCCATCCAGGCATTGTAAAGTCTTTTGCGCCTTTTAGAATATTGTCTACCATTTCACGGTAGTCATCTTGAATTTTGTCTTTCTCGTAGAAAAGCGCATTCGAGCCATCTGGCATGTCCTTAAAAAGGTCTGTTCTTGTCCAGTCGAATACTGGCATGAAATTGTAGCAAATGACTTTAACGCCTACTTTAGACAGCTTTCTAATTGTATCAATATAAATATCAATATACTGATCACGTGATGGTTTTCCAATTTTAATGTCGTCATGCACATTAACACTTTCAACGACATCTATATTCAGGCCGTACTTATCGCACTGGTCCTTTACTTCAAGAATACGTTCCATTTCCCAAACTTCGCCGGCGACCTTGTCATGAAGTGACCAGCATACACCGTCCACACCGGGAATTTGTTTGATATCGCCTAGAGAAATAGAGTCATTTCCCTCGCCATACCATCTAAATATCATGTTCATTTTGTCCTCCTAAAAAGTCAGTATGACTTTTCCTACTTCTTCAGGCTTTTCTTCGATAAGTTTAATGGCCTCTTCTACTGAATTGTATTCAAATTGATGTGTAATTAGGCTGGCTAGCTTCACATCATTGTCTTTAAAGTATTCAACACATTTAGCAAACTGGTATGTTTGAAGTCTTGAACCGACAAGAGAGATCTCTTTTTTCGTAATTTCAAGCATGTTGATGCCTGCTTCTGCGTTTAGGAAGCCCATAGATACGATACGCCCCGCAACCGATGTCATATAAACAGCGTCCGAAAGAATTTTTGGTGTACCAACAGCATCCACTACAACATTCGCAAGCATACCTTCTGTAATTTTCTCAACTTCCGCTTTTGCATCCACTACATTTGGGTTGATTACATAATCTGCACCATATGCTTTTGCATTTTCAAGACGGCTGTCGTTGATATCAGCAACAATTGTTACTGCACCCAGATGCTTTGCATTTTCAAGTACAGCCAGGCCTGTAGGGCCGGCACCGAAAATTAGAACAACATCGTCTTTTTTCACATCGCCTCTGAAGCAAACTTGAGCACCAATTGAAAATGGTTCGATCATTACAGCTTGAGCCCACTCGATTTTTTCGGGTAGGACATGGAGTTTGTCTTCTTGTGCACGGAAGTATTCTGCAAAACCACCATCTGAATGAACACCTCTAACCTTTAGTGTTTCACACACATTGGGTCTGCCCATGCGACAAGCGTAACATGTGCCGCAGTATTCAATTGGCTCAAGAATAACGCGGTCTCCAACAGATACGTTCTTCACTTTTGAGCCCACTTTATAGACTTCGCCAACCGCTTCGTGCCCAATAACACGGGGGTATGTAGCAACCGCATTTGTACCATGATAAATATGAATGTCTGAGCCGCAAATGCCTGCCGCTTTTGTCTTAACAAGTACGTCTGTATCATTTATAAGTTCTGGCATCTCTTTTTGAGTAATATGAATTTTGCCAGGTTCGATGACTTCAATCGCTTTCATAGTAGAGTCTCCTTTAAATACTAGTTCAATAGGTTTGGTAAGAAGAGTGTTATTTGAGGTATAAATGTTACCAGTGCAAGTACAAACAAACTCACCGCTAAGAATGGCACAATTGCTCTTGTTGCCTTGGCAATAGAAATTTTACCGATACTTGCTCCCGCAAATAGACAAACGCCAACCGGTGGTGTTGTCAAACCAATCATTAGGTTCAGCACAGCCATAACGCCAAAGTGAACTGGATCCATTCCTATTTTCATTGCAACAGGAAGCAGTACTGGGAACAAAATGATTAGAGCTGCAATGGTTTCCATAAACATACCTACAAAGAGAAGCAGTATATTTAAGAGTAGAAGAACCACTATTTTATCTGTAGATATTGAAAGTATAAATTCCGCAACCAGCTGTGGAATCTGTTCACTTGCTAGAATCCAACCGAAAGTTGCCGCAAATCCAACAAGCAGCATAATGGCTGCAGATGTCTTCATCGTATCCAGAATGATTTTTGGAAGCTGATTCCATTTAAGCTCTTTGTAAATGAATTTTCCGACAACAAATGCGTATAAACTTGCTACAATAGATGCTTCAGTTGGTGTGAAGAATCCACCTAAGATTCCCCAAAGAATGAGTACAGTTAGCATCAGCGCCCAAAATGCAGAGAAGAAAGTTTTCATTACAACTGAAAATGGTTTCTTTTCATCCTTTGGATAACCTCTTTTTACTGAAATGACATAAGAAACAATCATTAAGAATATGCCCAGCAATACGCCTGGAATTGCCCCACCTAAAAAGAGCTTTGATACAGAAAGTCCTGTTAATGTCCCCACAATAATCATAGGAAGCGACGGTGGAATAATGGGGCCAATTGTTGAAGATGCTGCTGTAACCGCTACTGAAAACGGCACGTCATAGCCTTCCTCTTCCATTGCAGGAATCAGTATAGCCCCTAGACTTGTTGTATCTGCAATTGCTGTACCCGTAATCCCTGCAAATATCATTGATGCAACGATATTGGCAAGTCCTAGACCGCCCCTGATGTGGCCTATTGCCGCATTAGAAAAACGGATAATACGTTTTGTAATGCCGCCTGTATTCATTAAGTTCCCTGCGAGAACAAAACCTGGAATACAAAGCAGTACAAATGAGTTCACACCAGAAAACATTTTTTGAGCAACAATGATGTAGGGAATATCACTTAAAGACAAATAAATCATGGATGAGATGCCCATACTAAATGCAATCGGCACACCTAGAAAGATCAGCGCAATAAATGAAACGAATAAAATTACAGCACCCATTATTATGCCTCCCTTTCTGAACGCGTCATGCCAAGAAGCCCGCGAACGTCTCGCATCATATTTAATGTTGCGTAGTAAATAAAGCACACTGCGCTAAATGGTATCAGGGCATATGCCGTAGACATTGGAATACCAAGGGTTGGCATAAGCTGTCTATGCCCATTTGTCGTCAGTGTAATTCCATATTTTAAGATAACTGCAAAGAGTACAATAATTGTGATTGAAGTTATCAAATTTACAAATTTTCGAATGCCTTTTGGCATTAAATCAACGAGTATATCTACAATAACAAACTCGTAATCTCTATATGCGATTGGCGCACAGAAGAATACCGCTCCAACGAATAGCATTCTGCTCAGCTCTTCAGTCCACGGATATGAGACTGGCAAATAACGTGTAATTATCTGAACCATCACGGTTAGGAAAACGCCTAAGAACATCGTGATTGTCAAAAATTCTAAAACCTTACCAAGATAATCTCTTCTCATTTCTGCCTCTTTCTTGAAATAGCCCTTGACGCTTGTGCGTCAAGGGCTACTGTTTTATTAATTTCCAACTGCAATGATTCTATCAAGAAGATCGATTTGCTCTTCGGAAAGTGATTTCTTAACTGCTGGCATCATAATTTCCTGGAACGCTTTCTTATCGACATCATCAACAATTGTCATGCCTTCATCAATACATTTTTGCTTGAACTCAGCTGCTGAAGCTTCAAACTCAGCTTGACCCCAAGCTTCTGCTTCTTCTGCTGCTTCTTGAACTGCTTCTTGAAGCTCTGGTGAAAGTGCATTGTACTGGTCTTCACCCACAACTACATAAATCCATGAGCTTACGTGCTCTGTTTCATTGACATAGTCCTGAACTTCGAAGAAAGACGCACTTACGATTAGATCGTATGGGTTTTCTTGACCATCGATTACACCTTGTTGTAGACCTGTAAACACTTCGCTAAATGCCATAACCTGTGGGTTTGCACCTGCTGCTGACCATGCGTCAACAAAGATTGGTACATTCGGCACACGCATTTTAAGACCTTTAGCGTCTTCTGGTGTTCTAACTGCAACGTTTGAAGTTAGATTTCTTGGTGCTCTTTTATGGTGATAAAGTGGGATTAGACCAACTTTTTCAGTAATTTCTGCTTCAATTTCCTGACCTAGTTCACCATTAATTACTGCATCCATTTGCTCTGCTGATGTAATTGCATAAGGAATTGCCAGCATAGCTGCTTTTGGTGCCCAGTTCTGTAGAGATTCACCAGTGATTGTCATGTCAACAGTACCTGTTTGGATACCTGTAATCATGTCCATTTCACTGCCCAACTGCTCATTTGGGTAAACCTTTACTTCGATCTGTCCGTCTGTCTTTTCTGCTACAAGCTCAGAGAACTTAAGTGCTGTTTGGTTCCAAAGGTGATCTTCATTCGTTAGATGACCTAGTTTCCAAACAATTTTCTCTGCTGGTTCGCTTGCTTGCTCTCCAGTTGTTGCTTCACCTGTTTGCTCAGCAGAGTCAGACTTTCCTGCACAACCTGCCAGTGATACGATCATCAGTGACATTACTAAAAATAGTGCTAAAAACTTTTTCATACGTACCCCTCCAATTAATATTTAGTATGTATCGTTGCTACACAGCTATACTACCATGGTAGTATAGCAAAGTCAATTGAAATTTGCACACGTTTTCCTCGATTTCACACCTGCTGTTCTTTGGCTTTTCCGCAAAAAAAGAGTCCGTTTCACTTAATATACCCGGTGAACGAACTCTTCTAAATATTATACTCATATATAGGTTAGTCTAACGTAAAGTACTCTTCGTACTGCTTTTTAAGAATTTCAAGCTCTTTAAAAATATAATTGATGTGTATTGAAAGTTGTTCTGCGAGTGCTTCGTGTTCACCTTCAACAACAAGGCGGAGCAGTTCGGTGTGCTCGTCAAGCAGCAGCTTAAATTTATCATAGTCTAGTAGTGTCAGCATTCGAACACGATCATAGTGTGAATCAATGATGTATAAAAACTCCCATGTATAGTCTTTTTCTGCAACCAGGAAAAACAACTGGTGGAAAAGGACATCATACTTATGAAACTTTATGTAATCTTTATCTTTAAGCGCTTCATCCTGCTTTTTCAGATACTTGTTGGCAGTCTTGATCTGTTCTTCGCTCATCTTTCCTGCGACTTCTCTAAGGACTTCGCGTTCTAGGCAATTTCTAACGAAAACACTCTCTGTCACTTTCTTAATATCTATTTTAGATATGATTGTGCCTCTTTGTGAAAGAATTTCTACAAGACCTTCACTTTTGAGTCGTAAGAAGCCTTCGCGCACTGGCGTTCTACTTACACCAAGAGATTTGGACATTTCTGCCTCACTGAGCCTCTGACCCGGTTTTAGCTGCCAGCTAATAATTTGACGCCTAATTTCCGCATAGACATACTCGCCTACTGACGCGTAATCATTAACATCAAGTTTTCCATGATCTGGGATTGGTTTAAAATCATTCATTCACATACCTCATTTTCAATACACAAAATTTGGGTATATACCCGCATAGTCCAAAGTACCATACTAGTATATAGATGTCAAGTTTACATAATTCTCCATGGCCATTATCTGATTGTACTTTTCATATAATTTCAGTATCATAGAAGAAGAAAATACACTCTGAAGGAGGTGCCTAATGTCAAAGAAAACCCGTGTCGACCAAACGGTTCAAGCACTTATAAGTCACATTGCAAAAAATCAGCTTAAACCCGGCGACAAACTCCCCAACGAATATGAACTCTGCAACTTACTCGAAGTTGGACGAAATACAATGAGAGAGGCACTCCGTGTACTGGCTTCTCGTAATATTCTAACCATAAAACAAGGCGCCGGCACCTTTGTCGCTCAAAATACAGGGCTTATTGAAGACCCTTTAGGATTTTCATTTACATCCAATCCAGACAAGCTTGTCGATGACCTCATGCAGATCCGCATCATTGTTGAACCTAAAATTGCAGCTCTTGCAGCACAAAATGCAACAGACGAAGACATCCAAGCACTTGTGGATATTCAAGCAAGCCTCGAAGCGGCTATTGAAACGGGAGAAAACTTTTCAGACCTAGACAAACGCTTCCACGCACACCTCAGTAACATATGTGGCAATGATGTCATTTCAAAACTCATTCCCATTATTGCAGAAGGCGTCAGTGTTTATGCAAAGCAAGTCCATTCTCAAGAAACACTCCAGACTATAAAGTCTCATAATTCAATCATACAGGCAATTCGAGAGAAAAAGCCTACCGAAGCAGAAAGTGCCATGCTATATCATTTGCTTTACAATTTGAATCGTATGTAACCATGTCAGGTATCAGCCCACATGGTTATTTTTTTGCCTTATAAATACATCCTATGTATTATAACAAAAACTTGATTTTAAATCATTTTCATGTTAATTTATCCTTAATTCATAGGATGATTAGGAGGAATCATGAGTCAAATATACGATTTTTTAATAATTGGCGCCGGTGTTGTTGGAAGTGCTATAGCACGTGAACTCTCCAAGTACTCTGCCAAGACTTGCGTACTGGAAAAGAACCTGGACGTTTGCTATGAGCAAAGCGGACGAAACTCCGCCGTCATACATGGTGGATTTGCCTACGATGAAAATACCAATAAGGCTAAATTCTGTGTTGAAGGCTGTCTGGAATTCGATGCCCTGGCAGAATTGCTAGACATTCCTTTTAAAAGAACCGGAAAAGTACTTGTAGGAAAAACACACGAAGACCGGGAAAGACTTTTGAAAACCATCGAAACAGGAAAACAAAATGGTGCACAAGGACTTGAACTGATTGAAGAGAAACGTCTCAAAGAACTGGTTCCTGCAGTAAACGGATCTTTTGCAATGTATTCTCCAATGAGTGGCATTGTTGATCCTTTTATTTATACCATTGCCCTTGCTGAAAATGCACATCAAAATGGCGTTGCCTATTATTTTGATCAAGAAGTCACGCATATCGAAAAGGAG
The DNA here is from genome assembly GCA_963676345.2 of uncultured Acidaminobacter sp. Classification (GTDB taxonomy): domain Bacteria; phylum Bacillota; class Clostridia; order Peptostreptococcales; family Acidaminobacteraceae. The sequence continues at coordinate 48,240 of CAXXTS010000003.1, read as the reverse complement.
AATGGCCTCTTCATCGTTTCAACATCCAAGGGACAGTTCAAATCGAAATGGATCATTAACAGCGCAGGCAATAACTGCGCACACATAAGTCAAATGCTGGGTCTAAAAGCGTATGCAATTGAAGGCACCAAAGGGGAGTACATTGTCCTTGACCAGAAAGTCGGCCCCCTACTTCCAATGCCTGTTTACCCCGTTCCAACCAATACCTACATGGGCATACATGTCACGCCGACAATTGATGGCAATGTCACAGTTGGACCCAATGCAAATAAGGAGCCTGACTACATCAACTATGGTGTCTCACGTGACTCTATGACCTTCCTCAAAGAAGATGCCAACACCCTGTGGCCACATATCCAGCAAAAGGACTTCATACGAAACTATGCTGGCATTCAACCAACATGGAAGGACGGAGACCATGTGATCAAGGACTTCCTGATTGAATTCTCTGAAACAGTCGAAAACACGGTAAATCTAATTGGTATGGAATCTCCTGCCCTAACTTGTGCCGTACCCATTGCAAAGCATGTTGTTAAAGGGATTATTGACCGCTACCCGCTCCAAGTTAATTTGGACTTTAATGGACGGCGCCGCGGTATCCTTAAGTTCAGTGAGCAGTCAAAAGAAATGCAGGCTCGCCTGATTTCAGAGAACCCAGACTATGGTGAAATCATATGCAGATGCGAAACGATTACAAAAGCTGAAATTCTCAGCGCGATTAATAACCCTCTCGGTGTCGATACCCTCACAGGCATTAAATACCGTACCCGTGCCATGATGGGCCGCTGCCAAGGTGGTTACTGCCAAATGCGTATCAGCCAGATGATACAGGATCACAAGAAAAAACATGAAGGTGACATTATGTATGCACGACGTGATTCATATATGTTTACTGGAAAGGTGCGATCATAATGAAAAGAAAAATAGATGTTGTCATCGTGGGTGGCGGACCCGCAGGCCTAGCTGCAGCACTTGAACTCTATAAACTCGGCACGAGAAACATTTTAATCATAGAACGCGAAAAACATTTAGGGGGTATTCTTCGCCAGTGCATCCATGACGGCTTTGGCCTAATACGTTTTAAGCATTCGCTAACTGGACCAGAGTATGCCCAAAAATTTATCGATGAAATCCACAAAAGAGATATTGACTACCTTACAAATACAACGGTTATTGAAGTCACTGCAGATAAATGTGTCAAGGCTGTTTCAAGAAAGGGATACCTTGAAATTGAGTGTCAGGCAGTCATTCTCACTACAGGATGTCGTGAACGCACACGCGGTGCGCTTTCCATACCCGGAAGCAGACCCTCAGGCGTTTATACCGCTGGTGTTGCCCAAGCTTATATGAATCTTTATAATACCAAAATCGGAAAGACAGCTGTCATTCTAGGATCAGGAGACATTGGTCTGATTATGGCAAGGCGCCTCACACTAGAAGGGGTCAAAGTCCTTGGCGTCTTTGAAGTACAAGCCTATCCGAGTGGACTCAATAGAAATATTGTACAATGTCTTGAAGACTACAACATTCCCCTTTATCTCAGTCAAACTGTGACTGAAATACATGGCACATCGCGCCTGAGGGGCGTAACGGTTTCAAAAGTCGATAATGAAAGGAATCCAATTTGTGCAAGCGAGAAATTTATCGAAACCGACACCCTCATTCTGTCTGTAGGTCTGATTCCCGAAAATGAACTCTCTTTAGACGCAGACGTTCTTCTGGACAAACGAACCCATGGTCCACTTGTTGATGAAAAATACCAGACATCTACACCCGGTATTTTTTCTGCTGGGAATGCACTTCATGTACATGATCTTGTTGATTTTGTTTCCATTGAAGCTGAAACACTGGCCTGTTCTGTTCACCGTTTTATTGAAGCAGGACATAAGGAAGAAAGACCGGTTTCAGCCTTTCACGTCCCGGTTCAACCAGACAAGAATATAGCTTATACAGTTCCTCAAATGGTCTGTGAAGCCAAAGATTTCACCCTCTACTTCAGAGCAAAGAAACCCTGTCAAAACCAGACACTAACACTCTTTCAGGGAGACAGCATATTATATACAAAAAAAATCCAGCACATTTTGCCAGCTGAAATGGAGAAAATCACCGTTCCTGGTGCACAACTAATACATAATACGCCATTGGAGGTGACCCTAAAATGAATAGAAAACTCACTTGTATTATCTGTCCAGTCGGATGTGTGATAACCGCCACCCTCGACTGCAATACAAATGCAGTCCAGTCTCTTTCGGGAGCTAAGTGCAAGAGAGGGGCAGCTTATGCACACCAAGAAATTACCGATCCCCAGAGAACACTCCAAACCTCTGTACGCGTTACTGGCGGCGAACTACCTCTTGTGAGTGTCAAAACCAGTTCAGCCGTCCCAAAGAACAGTTTAAGTGAGCTTATGTCCTATATCGCAAAAATCAAAATAGAAGCTCCTGTTGCCTGTGGCGATATAATAGTCAGGCGTCCCCTAGGATATGCAGTCGATATTGTTGCTACAAAAACAGTTAATGAAGGATAAATAAACGCTTTAAATGATTGTAGCCTTGAAGGTTCTACTTTATAGCACTTACTTGACAAAATTTTGATATACTATGTGCATAAACAGAACAAAACAACCTCAACCCAGGGGTAGACTGCAAACAGAGGGGGCTTTTATAATGCCGGATATTTACACAAGGTTACAGGATATACTCAGAAATGAATATGTTGATATCGATCTGACAAAGAATAAGCTGATTTTACTAAAAGCCTTGGCAATAGAGTCAGGCCCTCAATATGAACAGTTTAGACTTGCTTGTCTAAGCAATCTAAACCACCAGCATGCAGTTGCAATAGATTATGCAAATCGTGCACTCGCCACAGCTCAAGCTGAAAATGATACCTTTCTCTTAGAAAACATCCATACCCTGCTTGGTTTTATTGCCTACAACCGCGGAAATTATGAAAAATGCATTGAACACTATTTGAACGTCTTGAAAATCGTTCAGTCACCGCGGGTTATCAATAACATTGGTGCCATATTTGATGACTTTGGCGATATGTATGAAGCCTACAGATACTACAGGCAAGCGGAAGAAATATTTGATGACCCGCTAAACTTCAGACTCCTCGCAATCATATACAGCAACATTGCAGAGTGTGAAACAGCCTTTGGGCACTATAATGAAGCCAAACGGTATTTGAAATTATCACAGGCTCAAATTCAGAAGTATACGGGCAAGGAAGGCACCACTTATATTTTCAATGCCTTTGGAGATTTAGCCTATATTCAAAGGGACTATGACACTGCCATTGAGTACTACTCCAAAGGAGAAGCTTTTGCAAAAGACGAAGCCCTTTTGGTCTACTACCGAAACTTCATTCTTAATCATGCAAAGGCTCTATATGCAAAAGGCGATTTAGAGGGTGCAAAGGCCCGCATTGATCAAGTCCATGAAAACAGCTCGATTTATAATTTCGATTCGGATCTTCCACAAATTCATGAGCTTCTGGCTAAAATTGCAGACAGCCGTGGCGACCTTAAAGAGGCCAATACCCATTACAAGAACTACCTTGAGCTTATTAAACAGCGTGAAGCCAGCAGTTTACAGCACCGCAGTGAAAGCATCAAGACATCTATAAAAATTGCCCAGCTTCATACACAACTGGACACGCTCCATAAAATGTCTCGCTCAGATGCCCTGACTGGGCTAGCCAACCGGTTTGCCCTTAGAGAGTATATGGAAAAATGGCCAGGCATTAATCATGACTATTATGCTGTTATCGCACTCTTTGATATAGACCATTTTAAAAAACATAATGATACATTTGGACATTCCCATGGGGACACATGCTTATCCGAGGTTGCACAAATTCTTAAAAGCAACCTGATTTCAAAGCGCGGTGGTGTTTTCAGATATGGTGGAGATGAATTCTTGGTTGCTCTCATTGGTTGCTCACAAGAAGAAGCTGAGAGAAAGCTCGAAACGACCAGAAGCGACATTGAGGCACTGAATGAAAGTCTGAATAAATCGGCTACCGGTACACAAGCCCCGATTTCATGCAGTATTGGCGCCGTGACAGTGAACCCTCAAAGCGGTCAGCTCTTTGAAGACCTATTTGATATTGCGGATCGCGCACTCTACATTTCAAAAGATCAGGGCCGAAACTGTGTTACGATTTTGCCCTCTAAATAACACGTGCAAATTTCACTTTATGAATACAAACAAATCCTATAACACACTGCCCCTGATAAAGCATTCGCTTTTTCAGGGGCTTTTTTTAACAATGACATTTTAGTCATATCCATGAATAATATTTCATGAAAGTATGTATTTTTATTCATATATGCGCATATTCATTGCTCCTATATTTTGACCATGCTATACTGACTGAGTTGCAAATTTATGAGTAAAAATGGAGGTTTATTCACTTGGGTAAGTTCAAATTTATTTTATTATCACTCACAGGTTTTATATTTTTCCTTGTGCCTTTTCACTTTATGGGGGCTGAAAAAATTGCTATTTCACACATCATCAATTTGATTACCGAAAATGTTCTAGATGGCTTCATTGGATTTACAATGGTGTGCGCATCCCTCGTTTTGCTGGGAACGATTCTATTTAACTGGATCTCTGTAAAAAGTGTATTCTGGAACGCCGTTTTTAAAACCAGCTGGCCTAATCAAGTTCTCAGAATCGGCGGATCTTTCTTATACCTTATGGTCCTTTTAAACTGGTTTGAGGGCATGCCACTTGCAGACATAATACTAGACCCAAATACAGGTGGGGTGATGGCTGGAAACGGCGGTCTTCTCACAACGCTTTACATTACATTCTTTGTAGGGCTAATCATGCTCCCCCTACTGACGCACTTTGGGTCGGTAGAATTTATAGGCATTCTCTTTGGCCCGCTTGTTAAAAAGCTCTTCAACGTCCCTGGCTATTCAGCAGTTGACGCCATCGCATCCTTTGTAGGAGATGGTACAATCGGCATCGTGGTTACAGATACCCAGTACCAAAGAGGCTACTACAACAAGCGCGAGGCCTACATCATTGCGACCAGCTTCTCTATCGTTGGGATTGCCTTTGCATCCGCGGTAGCAGAAGAACTTGGATTTTCAGACATCTTTCCAATATTTTATGGCACCATCGCACTGATCACGGTCATTCTCGCCGTCATTACTTCTAAAATGCCCCTGAAAAAATTCAGTGCGACCTATTTTGAAGGCGTCTCTCCAAATAAAATTGAGATTCCAGAAGGCACCTCTACCCTGTCTTACGCATTTACTCAGGCAACTGAAATGGCTCAAAACACCAGCCTGTCAAAAGCCTTTAAGGATGCATTAAAAGGCGTGGTCAATGTATATGTAGGCTTCTTGCCAATAATTATGCTCGTGGGGACCTTCTCTCTGATAATTGCTGAATATACATCCTTTTTCAGCATGATCAGTGCGCCGCTCATTCCTGTATTTCATTTAGCAGGCTACAGCCCCGCTACCGCCCAACTGATGGCGCCTGCGGCACTTGTCGGTTTCGCTGACATGTACCTGCCTGCCCTTTTTATCGGCGAGTCCCTGTCTGAGTCATCCAGATTTCTAATTGGTGTTCTGGCTTTTACACAGTTTGTCTTCATGTCAGAAACAGGCATGGTGCTCGTAAAAAGCAAAATAGGCCTGAACTTATGGGATGTCATAAAAGTCTTTGCCTTTAGAACTGCCATTTCACTGCCTTTGCTCTTTATTACAACGCGCGCACTTGTTTATATCGGGATTTTAGCCTACTAAATCAAAGGGAATGGCTATCTAAAAACAGCCTAAAAAGAGGTCTATGTGAATACTGAATCCGCTCTTTTAAATTAGACGTCTGTCTAATCTTAGAGCAGGTCGATTCAGAAGACACATAGACCTCTTTATTTTTCTTTACGGCCCAATAGAATACTGATTCTTTCCCGTGCTTTTGGCAATGTACATATTCGCATTAAATTTAGCAATGCGTTTTTCAAAATTTTCCCACTGTTTATACAAAAAAGTATAGAGGAAGAGGCCGACTAGAAAAATATCAATATTATGAAAAACGTCTAAGCATATGCCATTTTGCTTAGCAACAAGCGCTTACATAAGCGGTGTTGTTAAAAGCTATTCTGCCTTTAGCGCCCCTGGCAAATCCGATGCTGAACGGACTTCAATAAATAAATCCATGGAAAGCTGGTCTTTTACTTGATCTATAAAAGCTTGTGCAGATTTCTCACCATCAAATTGCCCGAGCTCAAACACAAAGGTCCCCGCCTGGTCTTTTATGATTCTGTATGTCGAAATAACCGCTTCTCTTTCTTGCCACATCAGGTCTTCTTCAAGATGTCCCAGGTTTTCTGAGTAAGGATAGGATTTGGACCGTACGGTATATATGACTTCATCCCCTTTGCTTTCATTTGCAGAAGTGGATTCTGAATTTGATAAGGTGACCATGAGTCCGTTTGGATCGCTTATTTGAACAATTTCCACATCAGTAAACGGTTCAAAAACCACTTGAAATCGAATAAGGGAATCATCAAGCGTCATCAGCGTATACACATCTTTAACACGCTCAAGCCCGCGAATAGCCTCAAAGTCTTCCCTTGCAGAGATCATCCGAGCACCGCCTATGTCAAACTGATATATATTCGGATTCTGGTATGCCTGAACTTTGTAGGCACCTGTACCGGTCTGCACCTCACTGCCCTGATTAAAATGAATTACAAATTGCTCTGTCTCCTCTCTGCTGACAATCTCCATCTGATCGATATCCATACCGTCTGTAATGCTTCCACCTACAGCTGTTCCGTCGACAAAACGCAGAACTTCGACAATTCGTCCAATTACGGGCATATCTGAGAGCGCATCTGCAAAGGCCGGGGAGACATTGACTCCAACTGTAAGCGCACTCACCACGATCAGCAGAACCGCCGCCGCGGATAATGTGATCCGCTTCATACGCTGATATCCAGCCTTTCTTTTACCCCTATTTAATCCCTCTAATATGGCTTCATCAAGCGCCACAGGTATATCTATATCCATATACTGCTGTTTTAGAGTATCATCATTGTATATATTATTCATGGATAAATGCCTCCTCCAGATTAACCCGCATTTTTCTTAGCGCCCTGTAAAGAATCGATTTTGTGGTATTCAGTGGTAATTCCACTGTACGTGACACATCCTCAAGTTTATAATCTTCAAAGTACCTGAGTAGAATAATGGCCTTTTCTTTCTCGTTCAACTGACCCAAAGAATGCATTAAATCCATTTTAGACTCTGTTTGGTTTATGGCATCCTTATTGTCTTCAAGATCAGTTTCAATAAAGGCATCTGGTTTTTGTCGCTTTATTTGTTTCAACATGCCCCTTGAAGTATTGATTAAAATTCTTGTAAACCATGTTTTCATATATTTGATTTCACGTAAATCGCTTAAATGTTCATACGCCTTACAAACACTTTCTTGAACAACATCCAGTGCGTCGTGCTCATTTCGCATGTAGCTGTATGCCATTCTGTAAAACTGTGCCTTATCTCTTTCAAGCATTTCTATGAACTGCTTTTCTTTGGATTGTTTTCTTCTACTTAACGCTATCGGTATCATTTTCTCACCCCGTGCTTAATATTTACCCGTTTTCTTATAATACCCTCTGAATCAAGTGCCTGTCATTTAATGAACTCTGTTTTATATTTTTAATAGTCATCTGCTAAACTCCAGTCAAACTACATTTAGTTTGTCTTGGTGTTTATTTATTTGAGTCTGGTAAGGCTCAAAAAGTTTCATTTCCAGTCAACCAGACTTAGTCAGATGGTGTCCAATAAAAATCCAATAAAAAAGTGAAAAAAATTATTTTGAGTTGAAACTTTTTGACACCAGCACCTGTCTAATATATGTTATTTGTCAAAATACGGCCTTGAGCCTTTATGTAATTATCTTTAAAACTTTGTTTGACCTATGAGGAGATCCCATCATGAAATTTAAGAAATTTATTCTTACAACAACACTTGCCGTGGCACTCATGAGCACCGGCTGTAGCACAAATTCATCGCAAGCACCTGTAAGTAATGCAACCGAAGAGGACACACCGTCAAAAACACAGACTGAAGTCGTTGAAGACCTAAAGCAACATGATGAAAATGGCCAAAGTGTGAGCCCTTTAAAAGAAAACTTCCTCTCAACTGCGATCCACCTGCTTGGAGAAACACATGAAGCTTCAAGCGCCTACTTTGAAAACAGTGAGGAAATTTATTCAGCAGATGGCACCTTTTTGATTGGACGCAGCTATCCCGTTACAGCTTTTGGCATTCAGACCACGCTCTATACATCCATTGACACAAATAATGTCATCAACAGCATCACGGTGCATTTGGGTGAGAACAACTTCGATGAACTCAAAAAAGAAATAATCAAGGCGCTGGGTGAGCCCTCAGAAAACAACGATATTCCATCTGAAGCAGGATTTACAAATGCCACTTGGTTTATGGACGGTAAGTACATTCACCTTTATAAAGGTTATGGCACGGTGGATTTGCAATTGATATTGCCAGACCAGCCACTTACATCAAAAGTTGACCATGCCTTTATGACACAGTTGGAAAATGAACCAGATTACCTGCTCGCCGAATCAGAACCCTACCCTGCACTTGAGCAGTTCATTATTGATACTTACGGTATTCCAGAAGACTTCTACGACAAAACGAAATACTACTATAACTTGGTAGACCTAAATGAAGATGGCCGCGAGGAAATCTTTGCAGTGGTAATGGGCCCTTACACAAGTGGTTCCGGCGGCAGTTCAGCACTCATCGCCTTTGATTTTGAAGGCGACATTCGGGAGATTACTCAATTGACCCTCATCCACACACCCATTATTATCAGTGAACATGATACAAAAGGCATGAAAGACATTATCGTTACAAGACGTGGTGGCGGTGCTGACCCAGCACTGGTTAAACTGACGTCTACAGGTGAAGGCCATTACACCTCTGTAAATGATGGTGAGGTTGTCGCGAATGTGAATGATATTCAGGGCTATGTTATTCTTGCCAATGACATCATGTATGATATTGAAAACGGCCTCTACCTTACACTTCAATAGGCTTAAGTTTCAAGCACAATTCTGACACCTAGAAACAAAAAGGCGTATGTCTGATGGACTTTTTCAAGTCTTCTAACATACGCCTCTTCTTTTAATTTGTTCTGATTATACTTTTTCAGTCTTGTTTATCAGGTGTACACTTACAGGGCTTACTTTTATCAGCACACCTGACCTATTTCATAACTTCTTTTACACGGCCCACGATCCCGCTTTCAAGCATGACCTTGATCCCGTGGGGGTGGTTTGGCGACTTGGTTAAAAGCTTTTGTACGACACCCTCCGTTAATGCGCCACTGCGCTGGTCCTTTTTTTGTACGACTTTTACAGTCATACCTAGTTTTATGTTGGACCGTTTTGTTCCCGGCATAAATTGACCTCTTTCTTTCGTAAAAATCTAAATTTCAGTTCACGATTCAACTTTTTACAACGTGAAACCGTCCATTACATTTTTGATTTGTATTCACCTACAACTTGCCGCACATGATCTGGAGCTCCTTAGCGAAGTTCATGTAATCCGTAAAGCCTGTATGCTCTGAAAGCAATCCGTTGATTTTACCAATAACCTCCGGCGTCGCCATGTGATCGTCTGGCGCCAGCTTGATTGCTTCCATTGCCAAACTCACCTCAAGCTCTTTCTTTGGCACATTGTAGCCCTGCTTAATGTGGCTCTTTTCAACCTTCTCATAGCTGATGATGCTCTTTTTCAACTGGGCAATCGCTTCTGCCGAACAGTTGGCACCTTTAATCTTGTTCATTATACAGGCACCATAGCCAATGCCATCCTTCAACTTGGCTTTTCCCTCATAGACCTTTTTCATATGTGGATCAAAGGTTTCGTATTTGCCCGTTTTACTGCTATAGCCTTCTGTAGCATAACCACTGAAGGCTTCACTGCCGTTTTTCGTCATGCCCATCTGCTGGAGGGTTTCTGCGTCAAACCCTGTCTCCTTCTTCCACCAGCTATTAGACTCCGACAGCCAAGCGGATGTTTTGATTTCACGCCAGTTTCCGTGCTGATCAAGGTATTTTGGCACATAATCCCTGTCTTGACTGAAATCCGAGCCTGATGTCTCAAAAATCTTGATCAGTGCCTTTGTTGGTTTGCCCTCAACGATTTTAGTCCCCCACGGAACATCTGTCTGCTTTTGCAAGTGTTTGATAATATGCTGATCATGTGGCTTCAAAAGCTTTTCCCTGTAGGTTTTTGTGAAAAGTTTCTGGATATTCTTTGGCGCATTTTTCAAAGAACGCATGGTATTATACTCTGTATCCTTGAGACAGTTGATGACATCATCTAAGGTCGCAGCACCATTTTTAGCATTATCCACCAAGGCTTTCACAGTTGATGGAAGCTCATCGACCACAAATGTTCTGTTCTGTTTCATAGGAATCTGCTTGCGTTTATATTCATCGACCACAAACTGTTTTTGAACATCCGGATCAACCTTAATCGGTTTCTGCGCCGTATGCCCCTTATGAATGTACTGGTTATGTCGAATGGCAGACTTAATGGTGTGTTTGGTTAGGAACATGACAATTAGGGTGGTGCTCATACCCTTGGCAAACTCTTTTGTAGCACGGTATAGGGCTGTAAAAAGATCGGTTACGACTTCACCTTCTCCATCATCTGAAACTGAAAGTTCTCCCCATTTCTGCCACAGACCTTTGTCTGTGAATAGGCCTCTCAGGAACATAACCCCCAGCATATACATGAACATTTTAGGTCCCTTGATGATGCCTTTCATAGAGGCTACAGAAACCAATCGGTCTGGTGAAGAGAAGAGCAGTTGCTCCAGCTGCTGATCCTGCCACACTTCAATATCTTTTTTGGTAAACTTGCCTTTCATCTCTACAGTGTCTTTATAATGATTGATTAAGGATTTCAAGGTATCCTTGAACATCTCAATGACCATTTGAGTGGCTGCACCACCCACCCCTGGACTTGTATAGACATTAAGGACAACCGAAAGTGCAATGTCTCCCATCCATTCTACCCAGCTGCGGATTTCATCGTACCTTTCAATCTGCTTCTGTATGTCCACATAACCCTGAAGACCTTCAGCTTCCCACAGCTTTTGAGCTGTACGCCACATTTTATGGCGGAACTCATAAATACCTTTTGAGCCCCAGATTATTTTGTTTTTCTCTAGGAGTGCCAGATATTTCTCTCTATATCCCGTTTTTTCCGGCACATATTTATGAATAAACGCTTTGGTGAACGCGTATTCCTCTTCAATTTTCTGCGATTCTGGCGGTTCTGCAGGTAAGAGGAGCTCAACATCAACCCACTTCTGAATGTCTGGATCTTCTAAGGAAGTCACTGTCAGAGTGCCTTTGTAGCTGTTGTAATCACTGTCCTTATTCTTTCCAGAAGGCAGTGGGTTTTTGGTTTTAAGACGATAGTTCAAAGTGACAAATGTGTTGTTCTTATCGTAGTTGTCTGCCGCCTTACCCAGGCCTTCAAGCTCTGGTATCACTTCAAAATTGATGTCTGCAGCCTCAAATGCATTTGCTGAAATTGGGTCATCGGCTTTGAATTCAAATTGAAATTTATTGGCGTCGAGTTTCCTAAAATCCGTAATCAGATGATTGTCATTTATTCTAGTAGCCGTGAACCTTAAGTCTGTGATGGTCTCTGCATCTGCAACAATCTTGACAGGTTCTTCTGAGTCTAAGAAGAACCCTTCCTGTCCAACCACAAGAGAAATATCCCTACTGTAAACATTTTCACCACTAGTGGCTCTAATTTGACCACTAAACTCTCTGCACGTTTCTGCAAACCCTAGATTCGCATCAGCCACCTCGAAATGTATATAAATCTGTCTGCCATCAATGACTTCAACATTTGCTCTTGCTGTGGAACCGAGGTCCATTTCAAGTTCAAAGTCATAATCGCGTTTTGTACGAATCATCGACGCTTTAATGCGAACCTGATCCTTCTTTCCCTGAACCAAGAGCAGATTGCTGTCACTGACAATGAGTTTTGCTTTTTCCTCGTCATCATCATCCGTATCGTCTTCCACATTATTGTCTTCAGATGCATCATCGACAGAAGCGTCTTCATAGGAATTATTCTGGAAGTCCGGCTCTATCTCCATGTCGTCAGAATCGATTTCTTCACCTTTTTCCCAAGTTTCATAATCCCTAACATCACTATCGGTTATAAGACTGTCATCCGTATTGGTAGCCGCATCATTCCAAGCATCGAGGATCTCTTTATCTGTAGTCGGCAGTTTGTTCTTTTGTTTTTTAGACCTTTTTTTCTTGTTTTTTTTCTGAACCTTTTTCTGTTTTCTTTTTTTGCGGCTGTGCATGAGCCCAGCTACAGCTGCCACGCCGACCCCTAAGCCTAGCAGGCCAGATAATGGACTTCCGCCATCATCGTCCCAATCGCTAGAACCGCCACCTGTATTTGTGCTGGTCACAGATCCGCCGTCAGATGCACTTTGACTGCCCCCAGTGCTCCCCATATTTGAAAAATCTTCATTTTTGTATCTGAAGGCGAAAAGTCTGGAACGGTCCAACTGTAGAATATTAAGGTTTTCCCCTGTATTTGCATTCCGTAGCTCATACGCATTCCACATACCTATATAAGGCGTCCCATCAGATTTCGGATAAGTCCCAAATAAGGCTGGCATTTTACTTTCAAGTTCTGGAAGCTCATCCATCCACTCTTCAGTCGTTAACGCTGTCACAGCTTCTTCTGAAACCTTCCTATACTTGACATCAAATACATCCACTTGGTCCGGAATATCTGCTTCTGGAACAGATATTACCAAATACAGCTTGCCAGATAATATCATCTGACCGTTCTCTTCTGAAAACATGCCCGAAAAAGCACTGGTTATGATCATATAGTCTGAAGCATCATTCCAGGATGCATTATAGGTATTGACCTTCACTCTGGGAAAATCAATTTCCATGTCCATATCGACTCTTGCATTATTAAAGTAAATGTAATCTCCACTGTCAGAGACTGAATCATGCAGTATATATGGACTGTTTTCAATGTCACTCTGCGTTAGGTCAATCCGATATTCTTCTGGTAAATTCAAATGCTTGGCAGTGACCATAATGCCCGCTTCATCAGAAGCATAAACCGGGACGGATTGAAAAACAATCATTACTATTAGTAAAATGACTGATGTCATATATTTCTTACGCATACGCCCTCCTCTATACCTGTTTATCCATTAAGCTTTGCACCGCACATCTTACAGAACTTACTGTTTTCTTTATTGTCGGCACCACATTTGTGACACCGGCCTTTAGGCGGTTTCTCTTCTACAGACGTGCCACACTTGGTACAGAATTTCTGGCCCTGCTTAAGGGGGCTGCTGCATTTACTACAGGTATATTGAGCGGCTGCCCTTTCCGTCTTCGCGTCTTTAACAACTTTTCTTTTAGCTGTCTTTGCTTTTTTTGCTTCAATTGAAGTCGCTTTGACTGCCTTTGTCACATTGAACATAGACAGCATTTCAGAAGTAATCTTTGGCGGTGTTCCCGTCACGCTTGGTACAATGGTTTTTGATCCTAGCCCACGAACAGGTTTCTCAGCGGCTTCTGAAGCCTCTTTTAATGACGCTGTCTTCATCATCTGTGCCTGGTCATCATAGAAATTTGGATTTCTGCTGATTTCATAGGTTGAAAGATCTTCATCATCAAATATGGTCTTGTCTGAAGCATTGGCCATCAAGGCCCTGACCTCTGGTGTAAAGTCTACCTCAGCCAGTTCCTGCATCTTGCCCTGAAGCGCGTCCGGATTGGCGACATAGTCGTCTGGATCGTCTTCGTAACTCTCCACATATACGATAATGTCTTCATAATTGGCTTCTGATTCTCTATCTGCATCTGTGCGCTCATCCACCGTATCTTGACTAATGCTTACATCGGCAATGCTCGCGGCCTCAAATAAAGGCTGGCGCTGTACCCATTCATCCCCATCAAACACCTGCCACTGGCCTGTTGTCTCATTAATCCTACACCAGTCCCCATTGCTGTCTTTTATTTTAAGTGCTTTTACGCCTGCCTGGTATTCCTCATCAGAAATGACCTTGCTAGCGTGCTTGCCTTTCAATTCATAATATTTTTGCTCATACTTCTGTAAATCCATGACACCCTCCATCCGCTACACTCTATAAACTGAAATTGACACGTCAAATCACTGGTCTAGCCGGTATTACCAGACATAATCTCTTTGTATTTCACGCCTTCAAGATTTTCATTCTTTTACAGTGATTCTCTTGGTAATCGATGTCGATGGAGAAGTCGATTCATGAAAGAGCATGGCTTCAATTTCGTATTCACCCGCTTTATCAGGAACAAATACGCAGTAGGGAGCACTCACTACCCAGTCACCCTCATCGGTATACCAAAACAAATCCGACTTTGATCCCTCTGGAAAAATATACATGATTTCATCATTCCATACAAAACTTCAGTTACATTTAATTATAATACTTTTTTTACAATTCAGTCTATTATATTCATTTTTTAATTGAATATAACAGCAAACCAAGCACAAGCTACCCTACTGTCACACCCTATAGCACTCTGACAAAACTGTATAAAAAAAGAGCCTAAAAAGGCTCTCTTTTCATTATTACCTATAAAGACTCAATGCATTCTAAGCGGCTCTGTACCGTCTGGAAAATCCACAGCGCACAGCTGACCCTACTAAAGCGGCTGCAAGGCTAGCGCTAGGACAAAGTTCATACTGACTCAACTCTAATAGAGCTGGCTCATAGCATATACTTCCTCAATCAGACTTGCAATCTTTCTTGATGCATCCACAAAGGTTTCCTTTTCTACATTGGTAAAACACAGGCGCATCTGATTGCGTCCACTCTTTGAATTATAACAGAACTCACCCGGCAAAAAATTGATTCTATACTTTTCAATACATTTATAATGCAAGAGATTACAGTTAAAATCACTCGGAAAAGTCATCCAAAAGACCATGCCGCCCTTGGGCTTCTCAATATGTACATAATCCGGCATCATGCTGACAAGTGCCGAGTAGAGCTCATCTCTTACTTTTTTCAAATGTGAGGTTAAATCTGTTAAATAGTGTTTTTGGGCATCGCTTCCAATGAAACTGGCCATAATCAACTGGTTAATAATGGGCGCACCACCATCGGAACTTGACTTGACTGATGCTATTTTTAAAAGCAGCTTCTTAGAGGCTGTAATGACTGAAAGCCTAAAGGCATGCCCGTATATTTTGCTAAATCCCAGTACATAGAGCACTCTTCCCGTTTCGTCCAGTGCCTTTAGGGGCAGCGTTGTGCAATCATATGCAAGCTGTCCTGCCACATCGTCCTCTAGAATGATGAAATTGTAATAGTCCGCCAGTTCCAAAAGGCTTTTTTTCCGTTCCATTGTCATAACAGCACCCGTCGGATTGTGAAAGCTTGGCATGGTATAAACCATTTTCACCGGGTGCGCTTCGCATACCGATAGGAGGGCCATTGTATCCATGCCATCACGATCAATCGGCACCTCAACAATTACAGCGCCCCGGTTTTTAAAAACGTCTAGAACACCAGGATAAGTCGGTGCACTCACCACCACCACATCACCCGGCCCAACATAGGTTCTGGAAATAAGGCTAATGGCCTGCTGCGATCCGACTGTTATGAGTGTTTCACCAGCACTTACACTCACGTTTCTTTGCGATAAAAGGGAAGAGGATGCCTCACTCATAACATCAAGGCCTTCAATCGATGGATAAGGCCCCCCCATTCTGTTTAAGAGACTCTCATTTTTTAAGAACAAATCTAGAATTTTGTGTGATGGGGTCAAGTGCGGCCCCAAACAGGAAACCGATAGATTGATGCCTTCTTGGGCATGCTTCAAATTATTGTTTAACCTGAAGCCAGCAGCTGAAACATAGTCTGGAAAGCTGTCCTGCCACTTGTCTTTTTCTTTATGGTGACTTCCAATTGAATCTATATCTATGCCCTGCTCAACTTGTGCAGGACTCATATTCCTAAACTGTGACTTAACATAGGTGCCCTTACCATGTAATTTTTCAACCAGACCATGTGTCTCCAAGTCATCATAGACCCGCACCATGGTCATATGGCTTACACCAATATCCGCACACATCTTACGCAGTGAGGGCAGTTTTGTTTCAGGCTCTAAAACGCCACTCAAAATTCTATTTTCAAGCGCATCGTATATTTGCTTGTGCACTGAAACCGAACTGGCCTTATCAATTACTATTTTCATGAACATACCTCCTTGAAGGCTAACTGCGTATGTACATCCAAAATACAAAAGTGTTATAGTGTTATTAATTTTATGATTATAAGTGTTATCTTCTATATTCGACAGTTATACATAACATCCTCTAAAATAGGCATATACAAATCAATTCTCGAAAGGAGGCCTGACAAACTTGTCAGGATAAAATATGGACACATTAAAATTCACACGCCTTCTATTTGGACTTTTTCTTTATGCGCTTGGACTGGTTTTCTCAGTACAGGCTAACTTGGGTGTTACCCCCTGGAATACATTCCATATGGGGCTTGCAAAGCAAACTGGCATGACCCTGGGAACGGCCATTGTAATCACAGGACTCTGTATTGTACTTCTAAATTATTTCGCTAAACAAAAGATGGGGATCGGCACCCTCCTCAATATGGTTTTAATTGGTGTTTTTGTTGACATGCAAATCCATATGGGCCTTATTCCTGAAATGCATTCTATTGCAGGCGGCTTCTTAATGATATTCGCAAGCATGTTTACCATTGCCATTGCTTCTTGGCTTTATATTGGCGCAGGACTTGGTGCTGGACCACGCGATGGTCTCATGGTGACCCTTATGCACTGGACTGGGAAACCCGTTGGCATCATACGCGCCTCTATTGAGACAACCATTTTACTGATCGGCATCCTTCTTGGGGGTAAATTTGGTATTGGGACGCCCGTTATCGCAATTTTGCTAGGCCCCATTTGCCAGTGGACATTCAGAGCGCTCAACTTTGATGTAAAAAACATTGAACATCAGTATCTTGAGTTAAAACAGCGTACTGAGTAAGCCTAAGACTCCCCACAGAGTCCAAACTTTTCAAAGGGTTGAAAACAAAATCTGTCTTATACTCTTAACTATCTAAATAGGAAATACAAAAGGTACTGAGTATTGGAAAATCCAATTTCAGTACCTTTTTATGACTCATGTAAACTTAGGGCTATACTCGTTCCAAATGCATCGTGTCCCTATAATCTCATGGTTCAATGAATCAATTTCATTTTTTCCAGTATTGATGTAATGAACTATAGCCTTTCAATAGTACCCTTCAAAGCATTCACCATGTCATCAATATTTTTTTTAGTAATGACCAGCGGTGGTTGAAAAGCAAGGGTATCTCTGTTTAGGCCATTCTTACCTATAATAAAGCCCTCGTCCTTCATTGCCTCCAGTACCCTATCCACCTGATCTGGGCTTTCAAGTGACAAGCCAACCATCAGGCCAAGCCCTCGAACGTCTCGAATACAACTGAAAGAGAGCTTCTTAAGCTCTGATATTAAATACGCACCCAGTTCTGCGCTTTTTTCAACCAGCTTGTGTCGCTCTATATAGTTTAGGACTTCAAGTCCAGCTGTCATAGATACCGGATTGCCACCAAGGGTAGAAGCCGATGGCTTATTAAAGGATTTGGCGACCGCTTCTCTGGCTGAAAATCCACCAATAGGGGTTCCATTGCCAAGGGCTTTGGCATAGGTCAGGATGTCTGGCACAACTCCAAAATGGTTAACAGCAAACATCTCTCCACACCTGCCGAAACCTGTCTGTACTTCGTCTGCAATCATGAGAACGCCGTAATCTTCACAAAGGGTTTTGACCTGCTTCCAAAAATCATCAGGTGGTACATGAATACCCCCGTTCCCTAAAATCGGTTCTGCAATGAGAGCTGCTATCTCGCTGCCATGTGCCTCTAAAATTTCCTTTAAACTTTCAAGCGAGACCATAGCCTGATTTTCCAAGTCATCTTCAAATGCCATATAGCCTTTTGCAAAGTGGACATGTTCATCCAGAAATGGGTCAACGCGCCACATGGGAATGCCTGTCACACTCATGGTAAGGGCTGACCGACCATGCAGACCGCCTTCAAAGGCAATAAATCCCCTTCTTCCCGTATGCATTCTGGCAAGAAGCAAGGCCCCTTCATTTGCTTCGGTTCCGCTATTCACGAAGAATGTTCGATTAATGTCCCCCGGGAGTAGGGTAGATAGTCTTTCAGCGAGCTCAACCATGGGTTCTGTCAAGTAGATGATAGATGTATGCTGAAGTTTATTTAACTGTTCCTGAACCCTTGCATTGATCTCCGAATTACAGTGACCACAATTTACAACGGTCACCCCTGCAAAAAAGTCTACATACCGCTTGCCCTCATCATCAAAGAGATATTGACCCTCCCCCCGTACAATATGAGGGGGCTTCTGATAAAAGTGCATGGCATTTGGAAAAAAGAAGTCTTTTTTCTTATCGATTATATTTTGTGAAGTCAACATTTTTCCTCCTAAAATCTGAGAGCACCAAAGGTTTGCTTTTCAGCAGTCATCGCTTCCTTATTCTTAAGTGCCTTTATAACTGCTGTGAGTTCTGCGCTAGACATAAGCTGAGCCTCAATGCGAAGCATATCTATCTGCAGTCTACCGATAGTATCTATCAAAGGCAGTAAATTTAAGGTGTGTGTGGTCAACAAATGGGTCTTGTTAAATTGGTCTTTATAAATCTGGTAAAGACCAGCTTCATTTGTAAGTTCACAAACATCCCCCTCTGTATCAAGCGCCTCAAAAAAATCATGTTCAAAATACATACTCGTCAGTCTGCCGTATACAATAAGTTCTAAACCACTTGTTTCTGATCCTGGAACTTGACACATAGCCTGTGAAAGTGCCCCAAGCTGGGCCGCATTCATTTCGATGGACGCTGTCACAGACTTTAGTCCATGTGCTTCATACCATTGCTTTGCTGAGCTGTTATAGACATTCAGTGAATAATCACCTGCTAATTTCCAGTCTTTGTGAAGGTCCGGCAAAGCGCCCATTTGTGTTACTAAAACCCCATCAATAAACCCTCTATACCGGTCTATGTCTCTCAAAAACTGGTCTGACTGCACCGTATTCATCATGCGCGGTGTCGTTAAGTACAGTTCCTGATATGTCTGCATGCTGTTTTTTAGCTTTTGAGCCATCCTGCTGTGAATGGCTGATTGGGGCTGTATACATCTCCAGCGAGATAGATCCGGTCTACCCCCAGTGCTATGGCTGTTTGAGCCTGCTCCATAGTTTGTACTTTAACCGACACTTTTTGTTTGTGCTCCGTTTTTACACAGTAAGGGTCTAAAACACGCATAATTCTTTTCTGGTCGTCTCTGTCAATTTCTTTTTCAGTAGTCGGTGTTGAAAACATTTTTCCAGTAGAATAAAACTTCCCAGTCCCTTCATGGCGTGTGTTCAAGTTATCAGCACCGGGATTTCCAAAAGCGTAGCCTGTTGACAAATCACGTTTTTTTGTATTTTCAATGTGATCATAGCCCAGACTTCGATCATAGGTCTGCGGGCTATTTATATATGCATCGAGGGCATTCCCATATAAGTTGACCAAGTCTGTAATAAAGTCTTTCTCACGCATCCGCCCTTCAATTTTAAAGGTATTCACACCAGCATCAAGCATGTCTGGCAAGTGCTGATAGAGTGAGAGGTCTTTAACTGCCAGAGGAAATGTGTGCGCCTTTACATCTGCATCACGCCCGGTGTTAAACCACCACCTACACGGTTTGAGGCAGCGTCCCCTATTGCTGGACATGCCAAAGAGCAGGGATGAATAGTAACACTGTGACCCGTGGGTAATGCACATATCTCCATGTGTAAAGTATTCAAGTTCCACATGTGTCTGCTGGCTTATGTGCTTAACGTCTTCTAAAGACATTTCTCTTGAAAGCACCACCCTAGAAACACCTTCCTTTTCAAGAAGATCAATCATATCCAGATTATGCACATTCATCATGACGGAGCTATGGAGGTTTAAATGAAGCCCCAGCTCTTTAACCAACTGCAGCACTGCCATATCTTGCACGAGTAAGGCATCTGGTTTCACTTGTTCATCTAGAAACCGCAAGTAATCTTTAAGCGGCTCAATCTGGGCTTCTTCAATTAAATTGTTTACGGTTATGTATAGCTTTTTATCATGCCTATGAGCCAATTTTACAGCCTGTATGAGTTCATCATCAGAAAAGTTAAATCCCTTTCTGATCATACGCATGTTGAAGGCCTGTCCCCCTAAGTAAATGGCATCACAGGCCGACTGAACAATACTTTCAAATATTTTAAAATTACCTGCTGGTGCAAGCAGTTCAATGTTTCTTCCCTTGTACTTTCTCATGGCTTCTCCTACCTTGTCATCAATTGTTCCATGGACAGAGTCTGCGCTCCGTTTCATCAATCAGTCCAAAGAGCAGACTCCCCATCAAGCTTATGGTTACAATACCTGCAAACATACCTGTGTAATCCATTTTGAGCCAATTGTCCATGATGTAATACCCAATTCCATAGTTTGTAGCATAGTTCTCACTGAAAAATAAGACCGATAGGCCCGTACCGATGCTCAGCCTTAAAGCCGTAAACATGGCAGGCAGTATAGCCGGTATAATTAAATGCCGGTAAATCTCACTGCGACTCGGACCGAGGGACTTCATCGCTAGAAAGTGTGCATCTGGAATATTCTTAACTGCATCCCGAATGGAAAGCACTGTCTGAAAGAGCAAAATAAGAATAACAAGCACTATTTTCGAGCCATTTCCAATACCAAAGACGAGAATTAGAAGGGGTAGAAAGGCGATTTTCGGTACTGGGTACAGCGTATAAAAAAGCGGTGAGACATATTTATCAAACTGCTGTGACCGACCCAGTGCAATTCCAAGCATGCTGCCTAAAATCATAGTGAAAAGAATGGCGGTGAAAATTCTAAAAAGGCTTACCGCCAGATGTTTCCCAATCTGCTCCCACCGGCCTGCCATATAGGACAGGGTCTCAAACGGAGATGGAATGTATTTAATATCCAGAGTAGAAATGAGCATCCACAGGATAAAAATAACTGTGACACTATATAAGTATGGGTGTCTGCGCATTATGCATCACCACCCTTCATGCATTTTCTAATTTCAATACACATCTCGTAAAATGCCCCTTGCTCACGACTGTTTTGAAGGCTGTGGCACGGATTATCAAAAACCTGAACCAAGGTGCCTGTCCAGTCTAGAACGAGTATCTTCTGAGCCAAATATACAGCTTCTTCAATATTATGCGTCACCAGAAAAAGGGTCATTTGACGGGCCTTGACCAACACTTTTAAGTCTTCTTGAAGCTGCTCTCGCGTAATAGTATCAACAGAAGAAAAGGGTTCATCCATTACGATTAAGTCTGGCTCAGAAATAAGGGCTCTACCAATAGCCACCCGCTGTTTCTGACCACCACTGAGTTCGTGGGGATAGCGACTTGTAAATGTGCCTATGCCCAGCTGACTCAAAACCGCCTCAACCCTTGTCTTGATATCCTGTTTACCTTGAATAGGTGCTGCCTGCTCCACAGGCGCCTCCAAGTCTTCCTTGATCATTTTTTTATGACTCGATTGTAAAGACATGCTTTTTAACGATGCGCTTCTAAGCATTAAGGGAAGGGCGACATTTTCATATACAGTCTTCCATGGAAAAAGTCCATACTCCTGAAGTACTGTAGAAATCAAGTGGCGCTGACCTTTATCACAAATGCCTGAACACCTCGCAGCGTCTGGAAGCAGGCCAGATATGCTATAGGCCAGTGTGGTCTTGCCACATCCTGACGGTCCCACAACTGCATAGGTTTTGCCGAGTTCAATATCAAAGTTAAGGTCTTTTAAAACCACATTGGCACCATATGCAACTGAGTAATTCTTAAATTGAATCATTGGGATCACACCATTCTTCATGCAATTCATTTTCTATGCCAAGCAGCCTGATAATTCTTCCGACAGACAGGCGCGTACTCTCTTCAAGGGTCTTTGGCTTATGGTAATACGGTGGTACAGGGGGCATGATGAGGACACCTGTTCTTGACAGCTTGAGCATATTTTCGAGATGGATGCTCGAAAGTGGTGTTTCTCTAATAACCATGACAAGCTTTCTCTGCTCCTTAATTGCAACATCACACACCCGTGTCAAAAGCGTATCCGAACTGCCTTGTGCAACCCTTGAAATAGTGCCCACACTACAGGGAATAATTAGGCTTGCATCTACCGAATAGGAGCCGCTTGCCAGTCTTGAAAACATATTTTCGTTATCATGCACAATAAGTCTGCCTCTTTTATTTTGAAGTCCACTTACCCAAGTTTCTATGTCAAGCTCCAGCTCAAATGGAAAAACCTTTTCGCCCTGCTTTGAAAATACAACATGCACCTCATGTCCTAAATCAAGCAGGCTTTCAACAGCACACTTTGCAAGAACACTGCCGCTTGCACCAGTAATGCCTACAACAACTCTTTTCATTTTTAGCTCCTATATAAACATATCTATTGTTGATGTAACGAGTAATAGCACGGAAATAATCTGATTGATATGATAAGATGCCATGTTCATTTTAAATCGGTTCTTAGGATCAACCATCCAGTGTTCAAAAATAAGCAGACCTCCACTGAGCAATACTCCCGCTAGGTAAAAGCTTCCCCAGGCCGTAAATGCGTAAAGTAAAAGCAATATGCACCACATTACAAAGTGCAGGGCGCGTGCAATCCAGAGTCCGCCACGATAGCCAAATCTGGCCGGTATTGAAAACAGCCCTTGCGCTCTATCAAAATCGATATCTTGTGTCCCGTAAATAATATCAAAACCGGAAACCCAAAAGGTCACAACTGCCGCTATGGCAATCGGCTCCAAACCAAAAGCACCGCGTACTGCCAGCCATGCTCCAACTGGCGCGCCTGCGCAGGTTATGCCCAGAATGACGTGGCAAAGCCATGTAAATCGCTTCGTATAGGAGTAGAGCGTGAAAAGGGTCAATGCCACTGGCGATAGAAAAAAACACAGTGTGTTGATATTATAGGCACCAAATACAAATACAATATAGCAAACTCCGGTTATGATCAGGGCTTCTTTTTTCTTTACAAGCCCCGCGGGAATGTGTCGTTCGCTTGTTCGGGGATTCTTGGCATCAATGTCTGCATCTACATACCGATTGAGGGCATTTGCCCCGTTTCTGCCGGCAAACAGACACAGCAGTATCCAAAATATCAATTTGCCATCTGGCAGCCCCCCGGCAGCAAGGATCATTGCCATCAGTGCAAAGGGCAGTGAAAACAGTGTGTGTGAAAACATGACCAGTTCACCATATGTGTTTAGCCTGTTCTTAATTTTAGTCACGAATTCCATATGCTGACCACCTTTTATCCACTTTCTCCTTAATAGCATCGCTCATGACAATGTCATCTGGCCAAGGACGCATGAGGCCGTCTTCAACCCCTTTTTTCGTCGCATCAATCCCGACAAACAGTCTACCGTCTGGTCTTGTTTCAATAATCATATCCCTCTTTGGATCAATGTTATTGAATATCTTCCACGAAACCGTCGATAAACAGCTGATATCGATCCAGCCATCTACAAGAATGAGAAATCGAAGCTGTGGCTCTGATGCCATTTTATCCAGCATATAGGCTTTAGCCCCAATACCCTTGTCCTTGGCAAAGTTCTCAGTGCGTATCTGGGCGCCGAGCATGCCGCACTTCAAACCAGCCTGAATGGCTTCAGGGTTTATTTCGAATCCCTTTGTCTTGTTTTCCAGCGGCAAGCCTATAGTCGCGTCAATCCCCAGCCTGAATCCTTGGAAGGCTCTATTAGATGCATGATCCAGCGCATCCAGCGGGCCTTCTGTAATGGTGTAGCATGACCTAGATGTGGCGTTTTGTGCAATAGCCTGTACTACGGCCTTGTAATCGTGTACATCGACTTCAGCATCCACAACGATAATCATCTTTGTGTACATCATTTGTCCAAGACCCCAAAGGGCATACATAAGCTTGTTAGCCTGCATTGGGTAGGCCTTATTCATTGAAACAATGACGCAGTTATGGAACACCCCTTCAAGAGGAAAATCAATATCTACAATCTCCGGCACTTGAATTTTCATCAGAGGCAGAAAAATTCGCTCAGTGGCCTTGCCTAAATAGCAGTCTTCCATAGGGGGCTTGCCCACAATGGTCGTCGGGTAAACTGGTTTTTTCTTGCGTGTGATTTTTTCAAGATGAAAAACCGGATAATCATCTTCCAGGGAATAATAGCCCGTATGGTCTCCGAAGGGGCCCTCACACCTTAACTCCTCAAGATCCACATACCCTTCAAGAATAAACTCTGCATGGGCAGGTACTTTTATGTCTGATGTCACACACTTAACCATTTCAATGGGACGCTTTTTTAAATAGCCTGCAAAAATCATTTCATCTACCATTTTAGGAAGCGGCGCTGTTGCTGCATAAATGGTTGCTGGGTCACACCCTAGTGCCACCGCCACCGGCATTTTCTTGCCAAGTTTGCGGTAATTCTCGTAGATTTCCTTGCCATCCTTATGTAAGTGCCAATGCATGCCCGTTGTCTTGTGATCATAGACCTGCAGCCTGTACATGCCGACATTTTGCTGACCGGAAACAGGATCCTTTGTAAAGACAAGCGGCAGCGTAATATAGCGCCCACCGTCCTGGGGCCATGCCTTGATAATGGGCAGTGTATCTAGGTCGGGCTCTTCTATGACTTCCTGACAAGGAGCATGTTTAACGGTTCTTGGAAAGATGAATGGCAAGGGTGCAAGTTTGGGAATGGATTTCAGTTTCCCCCAAATGGTCGCATAGGCACTCAGGTTCATATAGTCTTCAATTTCATCTGCAATTTCATCTAGGTGTTCTACACCAAGCCCTAGATTCAATCTCTCATAGGTTCCCATTGTATTTATAACCAATGGGTAATCAGAGCCTTTGACATTATTAAACATAAGCGCCCTACCGTATTTCTTAGACACTCGGTCTGCAATTTCTGTAATTTCAAGTATGGGGTCCACTTCGACATCGATGGTCTCAAGCAGATCCCGTTTTTTCAGTTCGTCCAAGTAGCTGGGCAAGTCTTTGAAAATCATAATTCCTCCATATGCCATTACTGCATTTATCCTGTATTTTGACCCCTCCTAATATAAGGGTTTTGTCTATATGATAAAGTTTTGTCACACTAATATAATATAGTACTTTTTGGTCATCACAAAGTTTCAAAACCACCTATTAAGGCTTACTTAATGAACTAAATTCGAGAAAAAATTATAATGCCCAATAAATGTTATAATAGCTAGGTCTGATTGATTCAGACTCAGCTCAGTGCTTCATGCACTGTATGATTCTTATCGAAAAGGAGTTTACCATGAAGAAAAATTTTAGTCTTATACTCAGCTTTGTTCTCATTATAGCTGGTCTAAGCGGCTGTGCGCAAAAGACGCCCGAGAAGCTGACCATTGGTGTCATGGCCGATGTGGGCGCTGTCCCATTCATTATGGCACAACAAGAGCACTTCTTTGAAGAACAGGGGCTTGATGTAGATATTCAAGTCTATAGAAGCGCCCTTGACAGAGACGCCGCGCTTCAAACTGGTGCACTTGATGGCGCCATGGCAGATATGCTCACAATCTTTTTTTACGAGCAATCCGGCTTTGATGTGAAAATGACTTCAGCAACCTATGGAGATTACATAATGGTTTCTGCACCAGAAATGACTTCTGAAGCCTTCTTGAAGACTCAGGATATAAAAATCGGTCTTTCTTCAAACACGGTCATAGATTTTGCCACTGAACAAATTGCAGACAGACTCGGTTTTGACAAGACTTTGAACAAGGTGGCTATTCCCCAGATGCCCGTTCGCCTTCAACTACTTGATACAGGTGAATTAACAGGTGCAACACTGCCTGATCCGCTTGCTTCTGCGGCTATGATCCGTGGAACACGTATCGGTTCAACAGCTGAAACAGACCTCTATCCTGGCATTTTCATTATGAATGACAGCGTACTGAGCGAGAAACCGGAGGCCGTAAAAAAAATGTATGCGGCATACAACGAGGCGGTTGATTATCTGAACAAGACTGATATGGAGACCTACTTCCCAGTTCTGGAAGAACAGCTTGGCTTCCCTGGGGCGCTCAAAGACACGTATAAAATGCCAGTTTACGAAAAAGCAGCCCCACCAGATACTTACACATTTGATGTCACTTCAAAGTGGATGCTTGAAAAGGCTCTCATTGAGGACACCTATACTTATGATGCATTAACTGCACTAGACTATATCAAGTAGTGCCCAGTCGATGAATCCTATGGTTTTGCTTTTGTAAATTTGCTCGATGACTTTATCTATATAATTTAGTCAGGAAACATACAATGAAGACCCCTCAGAGAAAAGGCTTAAACAAGCATGTTCTTCTTAGAGGGGTCTTTTTAATCCATTCATACACATTAACTATACTTTTCTCGTCAGTTCTGGTATTACCACGTTTCATTGGCATACTGATTATAACATTCAACCTTTTCAAGACAGGTTTCTTCTTGTAAGACAGTCAAGCCCTTTGTAAGTTTGTACTTTTTCCAGGCCTTATGAAGTGTATAGCATCCCTTGTAGTATTGTGCATCTGGCACCAGCTCCAGTTCCTGAACAACCGGGTTATTCACGGCCAGAAAAAAACGATACGAGTACATATCATCTATTGTCCTTAAATGAAGCACCCCTTTATTTATGAGTGCGGCTAGACCCTTCAAATATACCAGATAATTGATTAAGTCTTGTCGTTCGATATTTCGTATAACGTCCGCGCTGCACGCGCCTTTGGCGTAGTCCTCAAGTTTTTTCTGAATAGATGTAAATGCCATATTGGAAACAAAGCTCGCATGATAATTCATCAAGAACTCTGCTTCTTTAATATCGCGTTCCCCCTTAAGCTGAATCCAGATAGCGATTCCACCCACCATGGTAAAAATCGTAATGAATATAGTCGATATGACGTTCACATCGTAAAACCGCACGCTTATGATGTAGAGTACCACCATGCATAAACCTATATAGTGAATCAAATTTCTTTTCAAACCAACCTCCAGGTCGCACGAATTTATCCAATATTGTAATTCTGTATCATTCCATTTATAGATTGTATTTCCATTTAAACATTATATCATATGTATTTCTAGAATATTCAGTCAATGTCAGAACCAGCGCGCACCACATGTTCTGAATCCTTCTTTATATAGGAAACCATATTTGAAAAAACGTACTTAACAAATGTTTACTGGCACCCATTTTTAATTTAAACAAAAAAACATGAGAGAATCTCTTGCCTTTGAGATTCTCCCATTTGGTAATTGAAGAAAATACCCGTATTGTTTCTGAGCTGAAGTTGAATGTTTAAAACACGTGAACACCTAACGAATAATTCTCTTAAACTCTCTAGAAAATCGGTCGATACTTAATATGGGTGCAGTCAAAACGAAAGGAGTTTTTTATGAGAATCAGCTCAAATATGATTCAAAGTTCGCAAAAGCGAATGTATGAAAGCGATGTTTACAATAAGCATATCAAGGATACTGAGAAGGATGACCTTGTTCAAACAGAAACATCTGAAGATAATCATGAAACCATGCTCACAGAAAATACTGTTTTAGTACAAAATGAAGACACCTATTCAATCGAACTGATTGGAAAAGGTGACGAGCGACAGGTTCTGCAGGAAATTGCTATGGATTCCGACTACGGCAAGGCGCTTAAGCAGTATAGTGAACGTAAAGAAAAGAGTCCTGTCGAGACTGAATTCACCCGCTTAAACACTTCCATTAAGACTATGAACTTATCTGATTACATTTAGGCGTATAGTTCGCAAAATACATATGATATTGAAACTAAGTTCAATGAAAAGACCCCATTATTTAATATGAATGGGGTCTTTGTGTTGGCTATAAATCTTTTCATTTTCTTCTACTCGAAAAATCTACATGAATGACATTGTCTAGCCTATCAGCTCGCTTACTTACAGCTTCCTTTTTTACAACTTCCTTCTGATCAACCTTTGTACCAGATTCATCCTCGACTATTTCAGCCATCTCTTGGCCGGTTTTAGACCTATTTGCCCCCTTCTTAGCAGGCAGACAATCTGATGGCGGATTTTTTACTGCTGTATCTAATTGCGGTGTATCACAGTGCTTCTGCGCAGGCTCTTTTAGCAGTGGTAAGCTGTCAAAATCTCTTAAAATATCTTCGAAAGACCGCTTAATTTCTGTATGGTCAAACACATATAGGTCCTCTTTTGCCCTGGATATGCCCACATAAAAAAGCCTACGATCTTCTTCCAGTGTCTCCAGATCATAATTTTTATACCAGTCATGAGTATGAAAGTAGTAGACACAGTCAAACTCTAGCCCCTTAGCCGAATGTATGGTTGTCAAAACCACTTTGGGATTCTTGCCTTTTTTCAAATCGACCACTGGGTCTAAAATAATATTGACTATAAAGTTTTCAAGGGCATCAAATGTAATCAGCAGGTCTCTGACCAATTTAAAGTCCTCTGCAATTTCTTCTTTTGTGTAGTAATCAGACTCAATATTTTCATAAATTGAAAAATAGAAGTCTGTAATCTGGTCAAAGAGTTCTGCTTTATCCCCCTTAAATGACAGTACGTCTTTAACGGATTGAACGAGCCCACGCTTGTCCCCCTTTAAAAATGATATGTCTTCCATATCGGTTTTAATAAGCCGTTTTGCCGTTTTCACGCCAATTCCCGGCAGGAGTGTCAAAATGCGGTTGTAACCCACTATGTCTCTTCGGTTTAAATAAACCATAAGAAAACTGAGTGCATCTTTAACATGTTTTCTTTCAAGCAGGCGTATACCGCCATAAACGACATAGTCAATATTTTCTGCTATGAGGGCCTTTTCAAATACAGTACGATTCTTATTGTACCGATAAATCAAGGCATGGGTTTTATCAGAATTTTGCTTGATGTTACTGAGCACAAAAGACTTATGACGTTCAAGCGAGGCGCCAGATACAACCTTAACCGCCCCGTCTTTATCAGTAGCTGCTTTTAGGGCTTTATGATAGCCTAATTTCGAGCGCTCAATTGTCTGATTCGTCCATCCGACAATCTGATCAGTCGACCTGTAATTCTCCGTCAGTTTTATCATTTGAGGCGCAGTGAAATCATTGTAGAAATTCAAGATAATTCTATGATCGGCACCGCGAAAAGCATAAATTCCTTGAAAGTCATCGCCAATAGCCATGACATTTTTAACTTTAAGACGCTTTACAAAATTCAGCTGCATTTGATTGGTGTCCTGATACTCATCTATCATCAGATATTCAAATGGCGCTGTTACATCTTCTGTTCCCTCTTTTTCAAGATACCGGCTAATAACTGAAATCATATCATCATAATTGGCAAGCATATGATCGACTTTATACTTCTCATAGACTTGCATGTAGGTCTGAATATTCTCTGCATCCTCTTGCATCTTTCGCAGGTCAAACTTCTGAATATACTCTTTCACACTCAGTCCAGTATTGCAGCAGTAGGACAACATCTTTTGGAGGCCCTTTGCGCTTTGCCTTTTATTAAACTGTCCAAAGTCCGCCATGACAAGCTTATGCACTGCCATGTCATCTTCACTGTCAAGAAGACGAAACTTTGATATAGGTGACTCGCTGCCTATCAGCTGACTGATGTGATTGGCAAAAGCATGAAATGTCCCTACAAAACCTAGTGCCACATTTGGAAGGAGCCAGGCCAGCCTTTCACTAAGCACATTCCCGGCTTTGCGCGTAAAGGTAATGATTACAATCGACTTGGGATCAACACCTTTTTTGATTAAGTGTAACACCCTGTAAACAAGGGTGTGTGTCTTGCCTGTTCCAGGCCCTGCGATAACCAGATAATTGCCATTCTCCCTTGTCGCAGCAATCTGTTGCCCTTTATTTAGTTTATTTAAATAATCCAGACCTTGATAAGCCTCTTCCAACTCTGTAATTTCACGGCTGGTTAAAGCCTTTATTGCCTCGTTAATTTCAATGCTTGTTTTCATACTACCACCTCTTCACCTCAGAACGTTTGTTCTATTGTATCATGTTCTAGCGCTTGTAAAAAGGTGTGGTGAATTGCTATAAATTTCACAATTCAAATTAAAATATTTATTTTTTTATGCCTTAATTAACGTTTAAACTCCAACAAAGTCTCGCGTGTCAGGTTTTTGACATTATTGACAGGATTTTCTACAACCTTTATTCTTATCCTTGACTGTTTACTCGGGGGGGAGCAAGGAGAATTCAATGACACAAAAATCTAAACCAAAAATGAGAAGTCTAAAGACAAAGCTCACACTTGTTATTGTCTGCATACTGACCGTTGTATCATTTTCACTGACAACGGTTCTGGTAAAACAAACAAAAGCACGCCTAATTAGCGAAGCTCAACTGAATGGCCTCAACAAAGTCCATGAAATTGCTGACCAGATTAACTTCTCAAGTGAATTTCAAAATATCACAGAAGAAATGCTTTCAGAAAAAGTGACGAGCCTTTCTTATCTTATTGGTCAAAATAGTGACCTGTCTTCAGAGTCTCTAAAGCAAATTTCTACGAAACTCAACATCTCTGAAATCAACATCGCTGACCCATCTAGAAAAATTATTTACTCAAATATGCCTGGTAATCTTAACTATGAGTATCCAAGTGGTCACGCACTTGACAAGCTCTTCTCTGGTCAGGAGGCCTTTATTTCTGAACCTATTCGGACCAGTGCCGTTGATGGAAAAGAATACAAGTACGGCGGCGCCCGACTGAATAATGGCTATGTTGTTCAAGTGGGCATTCAGGCAAACGTTATCGAGCAACTTAAAAAAACAACAAACTTCCAAGCGGTAATTAACTCAAGCGTCCATGACGCGTCCATTAACTACGCGCTCATTGTTGATAAAAATGCCGTTGCAATTGCACACAATATTGAGGAGCGTATTGGTCTAGACCTATCTGAGGACGCAAATGTTCAAAAGGTTTTATCTACACAAGCGCCTGTTTCGTCAGAATTTGACTGGGAGTATAAGGGCCAAGTGATACATACCTATGACTGTCTTATTCCTCTATTCATTGACTCTGAATTTATAGGGGTAATCAATGCTGGAATTTCGCTGGAATCACTCGATGCCGATATTGAGTCCATGATCATGCAATCTGCTTATATCGCGCTTTCGCTGACGCTGCTTTCAGCGATTATCATTTACATATTCATTCACTTTGCACTCAAACCGTTAAAAAGACTTACTGAAATCGCAAGGACATCTGCCTCAGGCAACCTGAACAGCACCATCGATATCCGTTCAACCGATGAAATAGGTGAAATGGCACATTCATTCAATAACATGATTCAAAGCCTTAGAGCCATGATTACGGACATAAATCAGATTACGGGCGATGTTTTCGACTCCACAGCCTTGCTTGCCGGTACAGCATCCCAGGTTTCTGAGGTTACGGAGCAAATTGCCCTAGCAACCCAAGAGGTCGCGCAAGGTGCAGAGCAGCAGGTGCTTGTAACGAATGACGCTTCTGAAAATCTTGATCATGTCCTGTTAAACATCGAACGTGTTCAATCCGCATCTGACACAGTTCTTGCAGGCTCTAACCGCAACTATACAAGCGTTCAGGAAGCCCAGCATAATGTGAGTGTGATGTCTGATCAAATGAAACGTATCCAAAATAGCGTTGATGGCGCTTCAGAACAAATGCAAGAAATGGGAAAAATCGCAGACCAGATCGGATCTATTATCGATATCATCAATGGTATTGCTGAACAAACCAACCTTTTGGCACTGAACGCCTCTATCGAGGCCGCACGTGCAGGTGAACACGGCCGTGGTTTTGCTGTAGTAGCAGATGAGATTCGAAAGCTGGCCGAGGAATCCAGAACTTCAACTGAAAATATAAGGCTGCTCATTGAAAAAACACAAGTAAGTTCTCAAAAAGCACTTGGAGCCATCAGCGA
This sequence comes from uncultured Acidaminobacter sp., assembly GCA_963676345.2. Lineage (GTDB taxonomy): Bacteria > Bacillota > Clostridia > Peptostreptococcales > Acidaminobacteraceae. The sequence goes on along the minus strand of CAXXTS010000003.1, from coordinate 16,067 downwards.
AGGACACAAAGAATCTCAAAGGGGCAGTCAGTTGCTGATTCAAGTATCAAATTCCTTTGACGATATTGAAAGTGGCGTGACCCTGACAAAAGAGAACATGAGTGACTTAAAGGAAAAAACAGATATGATCAACACCGCTGTTGACCAAGTTAAAGAACAAATTTCTAATGTAGAGGTCGCTTCAGAAGCCTCAGCATCTAACTCACAGGAAGTTGCAGCTTCAACCGAAGAACAGACTGCCTCAGTAGAAGAAATCACAAGAACCATCCACAGTTTGGAAGATATGATGCGTAAGCTCAAAGACTCCGTAGGTGAATTCCAAATATAGAATTTATAAAAAAAATCAATGATATTTCATTTAAAAGGGCTGTCGAAAAACGACAGTCTTTTTTTATAAGTAAAACAAAGATTTGCAAATTCACACTTACAAATCCCTGTTTTTTATAAAGAGCACACTTTGAAATCAGGCCCCAAAACCATCAAAAAAAGCTTACAGGCGGGTTCAAAAGAAACCACCTGAGTTGTATATTGTAACTATGACTAGTAACAACAAAATACTTAAAAACTATTACAGCAAACATGTAGAAGAACAGCTACTTCTGCCATTTGATCTTAGAAGCGTTATTGCGCAAGATGATAGTGCAATAGTTCCGCTCTCTACTTCTGAAATAATGGTGGTATTCTCTCAAAAAACAAAAAAAGAGTGTCACGGAATAACTTTCGTTAGAAAATTACTCTGCGACAACTCCTTTAAGTATGCTTATAAACACCACCAGCTATTAATTCCAATCATTCATACACAATTGCTGTTTTTAAACCCTTTGAAGGGTATGAATAGACTAGTGGGAATCAAATACATACATATGACAATAATAAATTAAAAAGTGACGGCGCTACATATATCCCTTCTTTGGTACACTACCCTAAAAATGGTATGATATCATAAATGACAACTCATACAGGAAATCATACACTACATATTAATAGCCACTAAAGCACTAGATTTTTAGATTCATAAGGAGTGTTCGACTTGGAAGATAATAAAGATGCAAATCAAAAAACAGATCAATCGGAAAATAAAACTACAGAAAACCCAAAATCTGATCCAAATAGAATAATGACTCCTGAAGAAATTGCGAACTTAGTTGCCAAGCAATCTACTGAGGAGAATACTGAGTCTGAAACGCCTAGCTCTGCCACCGACGGTCCTGCAGAACAAGACGCTTCTTCGGATGGCATGCTTTCTCAGGACGATATTTCTGCCCTATTTGAAGCCGAAAATAATGAGGACGTTACTGAAGACGTTTCCGAAGAAGTTTTAGATGAGCCTAGTGAAACGGAAGAAACAACAGAATCTGAACCAGATGCTAACCCGAATAGGATGATGACACCGGAAGAAATCGCCAACTTGGTAGCTCAACAATCTGCTGAGGAAGAGGAAACAGTCGAAGAAGCTTCTGAAGCTGATGAGCCTGAAGACAATACCGAAGCATCCGCAGAACAAGACGCTTCTTCTGATGGCATGCTCTCTCAAGACGATATTTCTGCCTTATTTGAAGCCGAAAATAATGAGGAAGTTGCCGAAGACGTTTTAGATGAGCCTAGTGAACCTGAGGAAACAGCTGAGCCTCAACCAGATGCTGATCCGAATAGAATGATGACACCGGAAGAAATCGCCAACTTGGTGGCGCAACAATCTGCTGAGGAAAAAGTCGAAGAGGCTTCTGAAGCTAATGAGCCTGAAGAAAATGCCGAAGCATCCGCAGAACAAGACGCTTCTTCTGATGGCATGCTTTCTCAAGACGATATTTCTGCTTTATTTGAAGCTGAAAGTAATGAGGCCGTTGCTGAAGACGTTTCCGAAGAAGTTTTAGAAGAACCTAGTGAACCCGAGGAAACAGCTGAGCCTCAACCAGATGCTGACCCGAATCGGATGATGACACCGGAAGAAATCGCCAATTTAGTGGCGCAACAATCTGCTGAGGAAGAGGAAGAAGTCGAAGAAGCTTCTGAAGCTGATGAGCCTGAGGACAATACCGAAGCATCCGCAGAACAAGACGCTTCTTCTGATGGCATGCTTTCTCAGGACGATATTTCTGCTTTATTTGAAGCTGAAAATAATGAGGACGTTGCTGAAGACGTTTTAGAAGAGCCTAGTGAACCCGAGGAAACACCTGAGCCTCAACCAGACGCTGACCCGAATAGGATGATGACACCGGAGGAAATTGCCAACTTAGTGGCGCAACAATCTGCTGAGGAAAAAGTCGAAGAGGCTTCTGAAGCTAATGAGCCTGAAGAAAATGCCGAAGCATCCGCAGAACAAGACGCTTCTTCTGATGGCATGCTTTCTCAAGACGATATTTCTGCTTTATTTGAAGCTGAAAGTAATGAGGCCGTTGCTGAAGACGTTTCCAAAGAAGTTTTAGAAGAACCTAGTGAACCCGAGGAAACACCTGAGTCTCAACCAGGCGCTGACCCGAATAGGATGATGACACCGGAAGAAATCGCCAATTTAGTGGCGCAACAATCTGCTGAGGAAGAGGAAGAAGTCGAAGAAGCTTCTGAAGCTGATGAGCCTGAGGACAATACCGAAGCATCCGCAGAACAAGACACTTCTTCTGATGGCATGCTTTCTCAGGACGATATTTCTGCTTTATTTGAAGCTGAAAGTAATGAGGCCGTTGCTGAAGACGTTTCCGAAGAAGTTTTAGAAGAACCTAGTGAACCTGAGGAAACACCTGAGCCTCAACCAGATGCTGATCCAAATAGAATGATGACACCGGAAGAAATCGCCAACTTGGTGGCGCAACAATCTGCTGAGGAAGAAGCTTCTGAAGCTGATGAGCCTGAAGACAATGCCGAAGCATCCGTAGAGCAAGACGCTTCTTCTGATGGCATGCTTTCTCAAGACGATATTTCTGCCCTATTTGAAGCTGAAAGTAATGAGGAAGTTGCCGCGGAAGTTGTTGAAGACGTTTTAGATGAGCCTAGTGAACCTGAGGAAACACCTGAGCCTCAACCAGATGCTGATCCGAATAGAATGATGACACCGGAAGAAATCGCCAACTTGGTGGCGCAACAATCTGCTGAGGAAAAAGTCGAAGAAGCTTCTGAAGCTGATGAGCCTGAAGACAATGCCGAAGCATCCGTAGAGCAAGACGCTTCTTCTGATGGCATGCTTTCTCAAGACGATATTTCTGCTTTATTTGAAGCTGAAAGTAATGAGGAAGTTGCCGCGGAAGTTTTAGATGAGCCTAGTGAACCTGATGAAACACCTGAGTCTCAACCAGATGCTGATCCAAATAGAGTGATGACACCGGAGGAAATCGCCAACTTGGTGGCGCAACAATCTGCTGAGGAAGAAGTCGAAGAGGCCTCTGAAGCTGATGAGCCTGAAGACAATGCCGAAGCATCCGCTGAACAAGACGCTTCTTCTGATGGCATGCTCTCTCAAGACGATATTTCTGCCCTATTTGAAGCCGAAAATAATGAGGAAGTTACTGAGGAAGTTGCCGAAGACGTTTTAGATGAGCCTAGTGACCCTGAGGAAACACCTGAGCCTCAACCAGATGCTGATCCGAATAGAATGATGACACCGGAAGAAATCGCCAACTTAGTGGCTCAACAATCTGCTGAGGAAGAGGAAAAAGTCGAAGAGGCCTCTCAAGCTGATGAGCCTGAAGACAATGCCGAAGCATCCGCTGAACAAGACGCTTCTTCTGATGGCATGCTTTCTCAGGACGATATTTCTGCTTTATTTGAAGCTGAAAGTAATGAGGCCGTTGCTGAAGACGTTTCCGAAGATGTTTTAGAAGAACCTAGTGAACCCGAGGAAACACCTGAGCCTCAACCAGATGCTGATCCAAATAGAATGATGACACCAGAAGAAATCGCCAACTTGGTGGCGCAACAATCTGCTGAGGAAGAAGTCGAAGAAGCTTCTGAAGCTGATGAGCCTGAGGACAATACCGAAGCATCCGCAGAACAAGACGCTTCTTCTGATGGCATGCTCTCTCAAGACGATATTTCTGCCTTATTTGAAGCCGAAAATAATGAGGAAATTACTAAAGACGTTACTGAAGAAATTTTAGATGACTCTAGTGAACCTGAGGAAACACCTGAGCCTCAACCAGATGCTGATCCAAATAGAATGATGACACCGGAGGAAATCGCCAACTTGGTGGCGCAACAATCTGCTGAGGAAGAAGTCGAAGAAGCTTCTGAAGCTGATGAGCCTGAGGACAATACCGAAGCATCCGCAGAACAAGACGCTTCTTCTGATGGCATGCTCTCTCAAGACGATATTTCTGCTTTATTTGAAGCTGAAAGTAATGAGGCCGTTGCTGAAGACGTTTCCGAAGAAGTTTTAGAAGAGCCTAGTGAACCCGAGGATACAGCGGAGCCTCAACCAGATGCTGATCCGAATCGGATGATGACACCGGAAGAAATCGCCAACTTGGTGGCGCAACAATCTGCTGAGGAAGAGGAAAAAGTCGAAGAAGCTTCTGAAGCTGATGAGCCTGAAGACAATACCGAAGCATCCGCAGAACAAGACGCTTCTTCTGATAGCATGCTCTCTCAAGACGATATTTCTGCCCTATTTGAAGCTGAAAGTAATGAGGAAGTTGCCGAAGAATTTTTAGATGAGCCTAGTGAACCGGAAGAAACATCCGAGCCTCAACCAGATGCTGATCCAAATAGAATGATGACACCGGAGGAAATCGCTAATCTAGTGGCTCAGGAATCTGCTGAGGAAGAGGAAGAAGTCGAAGAGGCTTCTGAAGCTGATGAGCCTGAAGACAATGCCGAAGCATCCGCAGAACAAGACGCTTCTTCTGATGGCATGCTTTCTCAGGACGATATTTCTGCCCTATTTGAAGCCGAAAATAATGAGGAAGTTGCCGAAGACGTTTTAGATGAGCCTAGTGAACCTGAGGAAACACCTGAGCCTCAACCAGATGCTGATCCGAATAGAATGATGACACCGGAAGAAATCGCCAACTTGGTGGCGCAACAATCTGCTGAGGAAGAAGTCGAAGAAGCTTCTGAAGCTGATGAGCCTGAGGACAATACCGAAGCATCCGCAGAACAAGACGCTTCTTCTGATGGCATGCTCTCTCAAGACGATATTTCTGCCCTATTTGAAGCCGAAAGTAATGAGGAAATCACTAAAGACGTTACTGAAGAAATTTTAGATGACTCTAGTGAACCTGAGGAAACACCTGAGCCTCAACCAGATGCTGATCCAAATAGAATGATGACACCGGAGGAAATCGCTAATCTAGTGGCTCAGGAATCTGCCGAAGATACGGTTGAGGACCTTGCTGATGACTCTAGTGAACCCGAGGAAACACCTGAGCCTCAACCAGATGCTGATCCGAATAGGATGATGACACCGGAGGAAATTGCCAACTTAGTGGCTCAGGAATCTGCCGAAGATACGGTTGAAGACCTTGCTGATGACTCTAGTGAACCGGAAGATATATCCATTGACTCTTCTGAACCAGATTCAGAATCCGATGGTGCACTTTCTCAAGACGAAATTGCGGCTTTATTTGATGCGCAAGAAAGCGCTGATAGTGCCGAAGAGACCCTAGATGAATCTGAAGAAAATAAACCTTCAAATACGGAGAAAAATTCAGACTCAGAACCTAACGAACCTACAAATGACTCCCAAGATATACCTGTCGACTCCGATGAAGCTACAGAAACAGATACTGATGATACAGAAGAAGTCCCAGAGTCTGAGCAAAGCGAAGATGAGACCGTAACACCCGTTGAAGAAGTTGAAGACATAGAGACCGAATCATCGGAAAGCGAAGAAGACGATACAAAAGAAGATAATACAGTACCTGAACTTGATTCTGAATCAGTAGATGAGGATGACCGCCCTGAAGCTGAAAAAATAGGACTCGGCACAGACGTATTTAATTCTGATACACCTGATGAAAGTGATTTAATCTCTGAGAAAAAGAAAAAAGTTAACATTTTCAATTTGATAATACGCCTTATTAAAAAGCCATTTTCAAGAAAAAGAAAATCAAGTGACGCAGTAAATCAATTGAGTCCAGACACGGAGTCAAATGAGTCTATAGAATCCGAAGAAGTGCTTGAGCAGACTCCCGAGATAATCGAAAAACCAGACAGTGCACCACAGGTTGAACCTGCCCCCCCTGTTGATGAAGCATCTTTGGACGAACTTGAAAACTATGCTGAGGACATACTTGAAAAACCTGCTGAACCTGAACCTAAAAAGAAAAAGAAGAAGAAGAAAAAACAAAAAAAATCTAAAGAAAAAAAATCTGGATTCAAACGCCTATTGGCAGTTTTGGGTGTGCTTGTTCTTATGACAGGTGCCTTCGCAGGTGGTTTCTTTGTACGCGACTATGTTGACTTACCTGAACCCGACCCTGCCCAGTTAAAAGCAGAAGCCGATGCTAAGGCTGATGCCCAAGCCAAGCGCGAGGCTGACGAAAAAAGAGCTGCTGAGCTCGCTGAAATCAGTCCGAGCGAATATACATCCTCAATGTACTTAGACTCAATTATCCTAAAAGGCAGGGCTGAAAAAACCACTTCTGTTAAACTGCAAAGAATTGATGACGTCAGCAAACTGGTTGAGTTCCCTAATCTAAAACGCATTCGCTTATATGACATGACTGGTGGCGAAGACTTAAGCGTTATTCAGGACCTCAGCAGTGTTGAGGAAATAACAATTGAAAGTTCTGTAATAAAAGATCAATTCGGTACTGGAAGCATTGATTCTGTAACATACATTGAAATGTATGATTGTACTGTTGAAGATTCCAGTCAATTTGCAAACTTTACAGGTCTGACAGATTTGTATATTTTCTTTAGTGACTTTATAAGTGAAGATGGTAATTTGGACATAACCACTCATTTACCCGCTCTTGAAACTTTAACTCTAAGCAACTGTGGGGAATACGATGAACTTGTTGGTGTTAATGAGTTAAAAAACCTGAAAACGCTTAATATATCAAGTAAGACACTCATAAAAAACATGTCTTATATTGAAAATCCACAAATAGAAAGCCTAAAGGTCGATGTATCCTTCGCACAAGATATCGAGCAGCTCAAGCAACTGGCTGATATTGAAAATCTTAAATCTCTCACAATACAAGTGAGAAGAAATGTTTTCTCATCATCACAGCTAAACGGCGTTGTGCGTTCTGTAAACAAGACACATCCGGATGCAAATGTAAGACTTTCCACATATTAATCGATTTAAAATCAATCACTCATATGTTTTATTTTATGGGTGATTTTTTCATTTTAACTACCAAAGCCAAAATTCTTTAGACTTTCATACCTATTGCAAATACAGACTTTCAATGACATTGTAAATTTAGATACCGTTTTAGTGATATTTAACTTGATTACAACCCCTCTTCCATGGTATAAAAGACCTATAATATTCTATTTTAGGTCTTAAGGAGGATGCTATGAAAAAGGTACCTGCACATAAATTAAGTTTCACCAACCTTCGGTTAGGTTGGAAATTAGGCATAGGCTTCGGTCTCATTATCGCTCTTCTACTTGTAGTTGCATTAAGCAGTATTTCAAATTTCAAAGACATTGCATATCAAGTTGACATTAAAAACAAAACAGCCGTAAGTGAAGTGGCTTTAGCAAATGCCCGTATAGAACAAGTTCGGTTTGAAGCCGATGGCTCATTTGATACAGCTACCCTTGTTAACAATTACTTGGATCAAAGCGCTTCATTGGTATCGGAAGTAGAAACACTCATGCTATCAGATACAAATAAAGCCAATGCCGCTCAGCTGATTACAGCTATTGAAAACTTTAGGTCAGAGTTCAACACCTATGTTTCACTCGAGGAGGCAAAAATAAAGCAAGGGGATCAACGTTCAGATGCTGCTGAAAAAACAATAGATGCTATACGACAAACCCTATTGCTCGAAACAGCCTTCATACGCACACTTGACTCACCAGAGTCGATACAGACAGCTTTTGAAAACTATAGACTACTCAAAAATGTATTCGATGCCTACATGGAAGTACGCATTTCAGCTAACAAGTTTGTCTCTTCAGAAAGTGAGGAAAACGCTGAAAACCTTCGTAGTTATCTGGATCGGGCCCGAATAGAGCTTGAAACAGCAAAAGAAACATTAAAAGCCGAACAAGTTCTGGCTCAGATAGATATCGCTCTAAGTACTCTGGATGTTTATGAGTCCGCATTTGAACAATATTATAATCTCATTCAAGAACAAAACAAATCACAAGAGATTATGCGTTCCAACGCCTCACAAGCATCCGATCTCGCACTTAGCATCCAAAATGGTGTGAATGCATATATTTATAACCTTGAGCAAACTTCCCTTCTAAATAATATTGTCATTACTATCGCTGCACTTGTTCTAGGTGTTCTAATTTCCATTTTCATTACGCGAAGTATTTCAAAGCCGATTAATCAAATCAATGCATCCATGGACTTCATTGCATCATATGATCTTACAAAAAACATTCCAAGTGAACTGCTCATTAGAAAAGATGAAATTGGATCCTTATCAAAAGCACTCGAGAAAATACACAAAAGCCTTATCGATATCATTAGAAATCTCTCTGAAAATGCAGAACTCGTCTCTGCAACATCGGAGGAACTCGCGAGCACTACAGGTGTCGCTGGAGAATCATCAACTGAGATCGCACATGCTATTGCTGAAATTGCCCAGGGGGCTACAGAGCAAGCCAAAAGCACTGAGCATGGGGTTTATGAAGTAAGCGAGCTTGGAAACCTTATTGAGAGCGACCAGCAGCTGGTCAGTAATCTCTTTGATGCCGCAACTAAAGTAAATACTCTAAAAGATGAAGGTCTGAGTGCCATTCACGTATTGGTGGACGAAACCACTAAAAATTCAGAAGCCTCGAATTCTGTATATAAAATAATTCTAGATACAAATGAGAGTGCTGAACGCATTGACAGTGCCAGCCAAATGATTAACAGCATAGCCGATCAGACAAACTTACTTGCTTTAAATGCGGCAATTGAAGCTGCCAGAGCCGGTGAAAGCGGTAGAGGGTTTGCTGTAGTTGCAGATGAAATCCGAGTCCTTGCTGAACAGTCTAGAAAGTTTACAAATGATATCTCTAAGACCATTCAGGATTTAATGACAAAAGCCAATGAAGCAGTCAAAACCATCGAATATGCGCAAGATATTGTTGCAACCCAAACGCAAAGTGTGAATATGACCAGCTCTAAATTTGATGGTATTAAGGATTCTGTCGATGACATGCAGTCCATTATTGATACAATTCGGGCATCTGGTCAAGTGATGCATTCAAAAAAAGATACCCTTGTCAGCGTTATGGAAAATCTCTCTTCAATAGCTGAAGAAAATGCGGCGGGTACCGAACAGGCTTCCGCATCTGTCCAGCAGCAAACGGCATCCATTCAAGAAATATCTTCTGCAAGTGAAGAACTGGCTAGCCTAGCTGAAGTGATGCAGGGTATTGTAACGCAGTTTAAACTGTAGTAATCCAAGATTTAGTTCACAATAATACAATAAAAAGACCTGTAGAATATCATGACTCCAACAAATTAGACTTACGTCTAATAAATGGACGGTCCGATCAAAATACTCATTCTACAGGTCTTTTACTTATACAAATTTACATTCGAATATTGATTAGACTGAAACTATGCCTTTACATCCTTCGTGTACTTCAAAAATCCATCTTCCATAATCAGTTCAATTCTTCCAGTTTCATTTAAATACTGAACATATGACTTCAGCATTCTTTCGACCATATAATGTTTATAGATGCTTTCGACATTAATTTCCCAGGCGCTCACAATCTTACGCATAATATCTTCATGGGTCATGGTGCCTTCAATCATTTCATAAACGCGCTCAGCCCTATGTTTGTAGAAATTGATGTTGTCTGTAATAAGCTCAGTTATTTCATCATAAATACCTTTATGTGCCATAATATATTTACTGCAATCGAGTCCATATAGCTTTTCTTTGCTCTTCAAGTCTTCCTTTAGTATAAATGCGTATGGGAGCTTCATACCCGACATAACCTGATGACTAATCAGGGCGTCTCCTAAATAAGCAACATTGTCTGGCGTTATGATACTGATATGCGCTGGACTATGCCCGGGTGTCTGTACTATTTTAAACTTCACACCACTCACATAGATGCTGTTTTGATTCTCACGAATCATAATATCGGTCTCACATATCATGTCTTCATAACGGTCTATAATATCTGATAAAGTCTGATTGTTATAATACACCATCAAGTTAGCGGGTGAACTGCAAAAATGCGCTGCATATGCTGACATGGCAATGGTACTATTAAATTTTTTTTTGAAATAGGTGTTGTTCCCAACATGGTCAATGTGCGCATGGCTGCATATGATACCACGTACAATGAATTTATTTTTATCAATTAATGCATCAATACCTTTTCTTTCACCCTTTGCCCATCCAGAGTCCAGCATAATAATGTCTGTTTCCGTTATTTTATAAAATGGAATATAAGACATCCCAGTATCTATGCAAAATGTGTTGCCTTTTACCTTAATAATATTCATATCTCAACCTGCCTTATACATTGAAAATTGAAAACACCCGTACATTCACCCTAAAAAAACCATCTACAGAAATGCGTATTACCCTACATATGAAGTTCTGAACGCAATTTGGTTAATTTCCTAAAACTGATTTTGTAGATTATGCATGTTCATCTTAGGTATCGACTTTCATCAAAAAGTCCTGACCATACTTGTGAGCATCCCTAGACCTGCACACAATGTAAGTTATGTGCCTATATGGCTTGAGAGCTGATTTTATTTCTACCAACGTGTTGGTTAAAAGGTACTTTTCAACAACCGATTTTGGCAAAAAACCAGACCCCACACCATTTAAAATATATTCTATGATTTCAACACTTTGATCAATGGACATCACCTTTCTATTAGATGAAAAATTGAGATCAAACCACTCAATAAATGCGTTGCTTATGGGTGCGTATACAATATCTGTCCCTTCATAATCCGGCGCTTTTACATGCAGAACTCGTTCTTCAATCTGTCGGATTAAGTGGTATTTGTCTCGTCTGTCATAATAGCTGGTGTAGGCCACATCAATCAAATGATCATCTAAATAATGATAGAGCTCCCAAGAATGTTCAATTCTTATATTGTATTGCCGGCTCAAAAAATCACCCATGATATAGTCTTTCAAATAGCAATGATAGGCCAGCTGATAGGTTCCAATATTAACAACCTCGTCAATTTTCATCTGTTGCATCTGCGTATAAGCTTCTTTCTCCATTTCGACGAGGCGTTTAATATAGGGCAGAAGTTGCCTTCCGGAAGCTGTCAACGCCACACTCTTATTTTCTCTAGTGAAGAGTTGTCTCTCATAGTATTTTTCTAGATCCTTAATCCTGTTGGAAACAGTAGACTGTACGACATGCAGTCTTTTCCCCGCTGCTGTAAAATTCTTTGTTTCACTTAATACTAAAAAAGTCTCAAATGCAGAAATATCCATAGCCCATCCTCAATTCGTAATACAAATCGTTTTGATGATTAAAATTCATTTCACAAATAGTTGATTTCATTATAACATTTCCATGTCAGGAGGATCTTATGATTAAACTCAAAAAATACAACGACACTTACAACAGCGCTCTCATGGCCTTTCATTTAAATAATGAGGATGGTAAATACACAGCACTGCCCAGTGATGCCTTAGACTTAGCACTTAAAAATCCAGATAGAACAGCAATCGTTATTCTCAAAGATGAAACACCCACTGGTTTTTTTGTGCTCCACCAAGGACAAGAAATTCGTGAGTACATTACCCCAAAGAACACCTTGCTAATAAGAGCCTTATCAATCAATACCAAGTATCACCGGCAAGGCATAGGCTTCCAAGCCATGACCCAGCTTGATCAATTTGTACAAATACACTTTCCAAGCATTAAAAGACTGGCACTCGCTGTCAATATGAAAAACGAAAAGGCAATCCGCCTCTATTTAAAGGCTGGTTATACAGAAGATCATAGACGCATGGGCTTGAAAGGGGAACAAATGGTCATGATAAAAGAAATTGAATAGACATATTACTTGAACAAGTGCTTATGCTAATATCCCATGTATATTTCATATTATGACATACTCGACCGTTCTTAAAATCGTACCGAAAAACCGGTAAATACCTGAACGTATTTACCGGTTTCTTTTGCGGGGTTGTATTTGCCAACTTTTATTTATTAATTAAATCTGCTTGTTGAAGCAGTTTTTCTATTGCCATCGCTGCTTCACTCTTTGAAAATGTCTCACTTTGCAGACTTTCGGAACCTGTTTGCATATCTAGAATACCTCTATTAGCAACTTGAACGAAAGCATCTTTTGCCCAGTCACTGATTTTACCATATCTTTCATACGCCACGTTATCGTGAATACTCGCATCGTCAGTCTCAAGAAGACCTATGACATTGCTTAGCATGACAATGGCTTCTTCTTTAGAGATTTTACTGTCCTCACAAAAAGTACCGTCTGGATATCCACTTACAATACCATATGCTCTAGCAATACTCAGTGCATCTGCATACTCTACAGTCATATCAGAAAATACGCGTTCATGTGCTACTCCTGTTTTATATAGACCAAGAGCCTTTACAAGATACTCTATAAATTCGCCTCGAGTCACCGATGCTTGCGGATCATAATCCTCTTCACAATCAATAATCAGTCTAGAAACCAAGTTGTTGACTGCTGATTCACATTTATGACCTGTCACACTTTTAACCTCAACAGGGTTATAAATCATTGAATAATATGAGTTTGTCATGGAATGCAACTCGGCGTAGTAAACACCATCAACTTCAACAATCGTTGTTGGAATGTGACTGAATGTGCCATCTGTATTATAGAGTACACCCGTTGTAATACTCTCATGGTCAATATTGTCCGGTAATTTCACACGCCTATTTACAAAGTCACTAAATTGATTGACTTCAACCGTTTCTTTTTCTCCATTTTCTTTTTCTACGGTTGCATTAATTTCAAAAGAAACAGGCGGATAAACCACATCATAACTGTTTTGCGCGGCATCGTGAAGAATTTGACTTTCCTGTGCTGTGGACGTTTCAATACGTACATCTACAATGATACTCTTCAGACTGTTTTCCAAAACACCCAGCCGATTGGCAACCGCTGATATTTGTACCTCTTCTGCTGGAATCACATACTGGATATTACCCGTGTCAACTGTCAGCTTGAAGTTATCCTTTTCCATAGTCTTTACGATATCACCAGTCAGGCGCGCCTCAACAGCATCTGTATTTGTTTCAGAAATCGGAACCACTACTGTATTTTCGGTATTTCCATCCTTGACTGCTTTAGCAATTTTATCTTCTATGGCTTCCCGGTCTATTGTAACCACGGACGTTGTAAATCCATTTACACTTGTTATTGACTCAATACCTGCAGACTCTACCTTGCCATTTACAACAACTTGAACATTTTTGTTCGGCGACAATGGCGTTGCAACAGAACTTTCTTGTATAATCGCTTCTGTCACTTCAGATGTTTCCTTGTTATCTTTCTTTTCTTTCTTAGAGTCTCTTGAATTGGTTTTATACCTAATGATATCTATTTTGTATATGGCTCTTGATATTTTATCTTCTGCTGTTACTGCAATATTAATAGTATTGCTCCCGAGTACTAATGGTACCTGACATGTGTCTGATGAAGCAACCGCATTCCCATTAATCTCGATTTTCTCATACTCATCCATCGTTACACGAATGCCGATCACACTGCTGGATGTTCTTCCCGCTTGATAAGCATTCACATTGCCACTATAGGCTGGACTCAAGAGTTGGCCAATAATCTCTATGCTGCTTGGCGCTGTGCTGTCATTGTCTTTTTCAACAGTAAGCGCATATGTTTTTTGATCTAACTTATTTGCTGCTAGAACTGTAAACTCGAATGTATTATAACCAACATCAAGCGGTAAGTTTATAGCGCTTCCAGATGTAGTATAGCCACTTAAATCGATTGTTGCGTTTGGCTCTTCCGATTCAATATAAAGTGTCAGTGCTGAACCAGATGTCACATGCAGTGAGTAACTCGTGACATTCTTATCAAAGTTTGGCGTTGTTTCATAGCCTTCTACTTTAAACTTTTTCAAGTTTGCTGTATCACTCAGTTTATTCACTGTGAGTGAATATGTTTTTGTGGTGACTTGATCTTGCCCCGTTACAATAATATCAAATGTATTTGCACCATTCACAAGGTCGACAGTAACAGCTGCGTTTGATGTTACTGTAAACCCATTAACAGCAACACCGCTATACTGGTCTGGGTCTAGCATAGGCGCAATATCTATAGCTGAACCAGTAACATTGGAAACAGAATACAGGGTTCTATTCGGATCAAAATTTTCATTTAGAGAATAACCCAACACAGACAGTCCCTTTAAATCTACATCTATTATCATCTGCCACTGGGCATACAGTGTAACGCCACTTACGCCTAATGTCATAACCTCTCCATCTGCGTAACTTGTCCCACTGCCATCTGTCGCCGTATTCCAACCACTGAAAGTATAGCCCGTCTTCACTAAACTCCCAGCACTTTTTATAGTCACGTTGTCGCCTATATTGTATGTTCCGGCATCTGTCGGTGCTGTACCACCTGTTGACCCATTGCCTGCATAAGTCACGCTGTAGTCATTGGCTGTCCACTGGGCATAGAAGGTCATATTGTTTGCACCCATAGTCTCTGAGTCCGCCACTGCGTAACTTGTCCCACTGCCATCTGCCGCTGTATTCCAGCCATTGAAACTATAGCCCGTCTTCACTAAGCTCCCGGCGCTTTTTATAGTCACTGTATCCCCTATATTGTATGTACCGGCGTCTGTCGGTGCTGTACCACCTGTTGACCCATTGCCTGCATAAATCACGCTGTAGTCATTGGCTGTCCACTGGGCATAAAGAGTTATATCACTGGCATTCACCGTTGACCTATTGCCTGCATAAGTCACGCTGTAGTCATTGGCTGTCCACTCATAGAGGACGCTACCCCATAACTTGTCCCACTGCCATCTGCCGCTGTATTCCAGCCATTAAAAGTATAGCCCGTCTTCACTAAGCTCCCGGCGCTTTTTATAGTCACAGTGTCCCCAATATTGTATGTACCGGCATCTGTCGGTGCTGTACCACCGGTTGACCCATTGCCTGCATAAGTCACGCTGTAGTCATTGGCTGTCCACTGGGCATAAAGAGTTATATCACTGGCATTCACCGTCATAGAGGACGCTACCCCATAACTTGTCCCACTGCCATCTGCCGCTGTATTCCAGCCATTAAAAGTATAGCCCGTCTTCACTAAGCTCCCGGCGCTTTTTATAGTCACAGTGTCCCCAATATTGTATGTACCGGCATCTGTCGGTGCTGTACCACCGGTTGACCCATTGCCTGCATAAGTCACGCTGTAGTCATTGGCTGTCCACTGGGCATAGAAGGTCATATTGTTTGCACCCATAGTCTCTGAGTCCGCCACTGCGTAACTTGTCCCACTACCATCTGCCGCTGTATTCCAGCCACTGAAAGTATAGCCCGTCTTTACTAAGCTCCCAGCACTTTTTATAGTCACGTTGTCGCCGATATTGTATGTACCGGCGTCTGTCGGTGCTGTACCACCGGTTGACCCATTGCCTGCATAAGTCACGCTATAGTCGTTGGCTGTCCACTGGGCATAAAGGGTCATATTGTTTGCACCCATAGTCTCTGAGTCTGCCACTGCGTAACTTGTCCCACTGCCATCTGCCGCTGTATTCCAACCACTGAAAGTATAGCCCGTCTTCACTAAGCTCCCAGCGCTTTTTATAGTCACGGTGTCCCCTATATTGTATGTACCGGCATCTGTCGGTGCTGTACCACCCGTTGAGCCATTGCCTGTATAAGTCACGATGTAGTCATTGGCTGTCCACTGGGCATAAAGAGTGATATCACTGGCATTCACCGTCATAGAGGACGCTACCCCATAACTTGTCCCATTGCCATCT
>CAXXTS010000002.1:0-1064891 GCA_963676345.2 uncultured Acidaminobacter sp. | reverse complement strand
CCACAGATAGTGGGGATGACAGTATGAAACAGTGAAAATACATATGAAAAATGATATGGCGACTGAGTGGGGCAAACGATGCAAAAGGAAAATTCGTTTAATATAAAAAAAAGAAAACTGCGATTACAGGCAATGGTATTGACTATTATTTCAATTCTTTGGGTTGCAGGTATGTTAGGAATTCTTCTGAATTCCTTAAGCAAGCATGAGCAGGTAGATCAGCTAATAGAATCACTATCAGCGGTTAATATGCAAATAAGTGATTACTATGAAGCAACCTTGACTGATTTATCAGAAGAAGCCTTGCGTCTGCAAACAGATGGTCGTGAATTGGATGTTGAAAAAATAGAACAATTGAATGAAAATATCCACATAGCGGTTGAAAACTCAATAACCTTAGCAGATACAATGAACCTTGAGGCTCAGAGTGATACAGATTTATATCAGATTCAAGAGGCAGTAGGTGAACTTGCAAGGATAGAATCTACTATAAATGAAGGCTATTCATTTGAAGTGGTGATGGCAAGGATGCTCCCGGTGTTAAAAGAGATAGATCAGGCAAACCAAACGGCCATTTCTGAGTTAGGAAGCTATCAGCAGTTGAGAACGTCTAAACTCTATAAGGAGATGGTGTTTGGGACCCTATGTGTAATTGCGCTATTTGCAGTTTCTAATATATGGTTGATGATACTTAAGACACTCAACCCAATACATGTAATGAAAAATGCGTTGGAAGAGAGCAAAGCCGCTTATCGCACAAGTCCAGTTAAAATTGACGGGGATAATGAAATTGGAGACCTGGTAACGTCCTATAATCAAATGAGATTGCGTACTCAAATGATTGAAGGTCTAGTAGAGAAGTTGTACGGACATACTCACTTTGAGCAAATACTGGACTTCGTTTTTGATCAGTTTTAAAGTTTCTTGCCATACAATCGAATTGGGATTGCAATTTTGAGTGCGGATAGGAGAAAGATTCGTGCGCTTAGTGCACGTTCAGATCGATCAGTGCATTTAGGGAAAAACTATGAAGTGGATTTAGATAATACGAGCCTAGGCGAAATTATAGAGTCAGGTGAGCCAAGAATCATTAACGATTTAGAAGCATATTATAAAGAACACACCACATCGGAATCGACACGACTCATGTTAAGCGAAGGCATGCATTCTAGTGTTAGCCTTCCACTTAATGTTAGAGACAATTGCGTAGGTGTTGTATTTTTCTCTTCTGATTCAAAGAAAGCTTATACTAGAGAACATACCGGTTTTTTAAAGACCATCGCATTATCCCTAGCTGCAGCGTTTGATCAAAGCTTTTTAAACGATCAGCTGGTTGTTTCTACTATAGAAGGGTTTTCAAAGCTGGTTGAGTCGAAAGACTCAGAAACGGGAAATCACATCGAGCGGATGCAGCGTTATGCTGTTATGCTGGCTGAAATGACAGCAGCAAAAGGCGTATTTCCAAATCAGATTGATGAGGCTTTTATTAGACAAATAGAAGCATTTAGCCCCCTGCATGATATTGGTAAGGTATCAATTCCTGATCATATTTTGATGAAGCCAGGAAAATTGACAGTGCAAGAATTCGAGTTAATGAAAGAACACACTTATATTGGCGCGGACATACTAAAAAAAATGAACGACCGCATTACTGGTGAGAATAGATCCTTTTACAAAGTAGGTATAGAAATAGTACGTCATCACCATGAGAAGTATAATGGGAAGGGCTACCCTGACGGGTTGAGTGGAAAAGACATTCCTCTTTCGGCGCGAATTGTTGCTGTTGCCGATGTACTTGATGCTATAACCAGTAAACGACCTTATAAAAATGCATTTGGCATGGAGACATCAAAGCGTATAATGCTTGAAGGAAGACTAGAACATTTTGATCCAATACTCATTGATATACTTATGGAAAACTGGGGACGTTTTGAAAGACAAATTGATGCATTCAAGGCAAGAGCATTAGAATCTGAGTTCTATTTGAGTTCTTAGGAAAAAGCCAAAACAGAAAGAGACAAGTAGAGTGAAGTAGAGAGAAAGAGAAGCCCAGGTGCTTCTCTTTTCTAGTACATATGATGTTGAAAATAGTCCACAAATAAGTCGGTGTATTTTCAGAATACTTTTTTATTTACTTTTCTGTTGACAGAGGTTTAAGAAGGTGCTATTATATACAAGTCGCCAAGAGAAAGCGGTGACGAGAACACAGTGTTAGCAAGGGTTTCAAGAATCATTTGAGAGAAAAAACTTTTGAAAAAGTTCTTGACAAATTGAAGTGACACTGGTAAGATATAAGAGTCGCTGGAACACGGCGATTAACACAAAATCAATAAAATTTTTACATAGAATTAATTGATTTTCCGGTCTTTGAAAATTAAACAGTATAGAATTAACACGTTCAATTCTTTTACCGCATCAAGACAAGGTCTAGATGCACCAAAGATTCGTAACGGATGATAATGATTAATTAGTCAGATTCATCTGAGCGATCAAAAACATTTGAAACAAATTTTTTCAAAGAGTTTGATCCTGGCTCAGGATGAACGCTGGCGGCGTGCTTAACACATGCAAGTCGAGCGAGAAGATTTTGACAGAACCTTCGGGTGATGGATAAATTGGAAAGCGGCGGACGGGTGAGTAACGCGTGGGCAACCTGCCCCATACAGAGGGATAGCCACTGGAAACGGTGATTAATACCTCATAAGACCACAGAAGCACATGCTTCAGAGGTAAAAACTCCGGTGGTATGGGATGGGCCCGCGTCTGATTAGCTAGTTGGTAAGGTAACGGCTTACCAAGGCGACGATCAGTAGCCGACCTGAGAGGGTGATCGGCCACACTGGAACTGAGACACGGTCCAGACTCCTACGGGAGGCAGCAGTGGGGAATATTGCACAATGGGCGAAAGCCTGATGCAGCAACGCCGCGTGAACGATGAAGGCCTTCGGGTTGTAAAGTTCTTTTCTTGGAGAAGAATAAATGACGGTATCCAAGGAATAAGCCCCGGCTAACTACGTGCCAGCAGCCGCGGTAATACGTAGGGGGCAAGCGTTATCCGGAATCACTGGGCGTAAAGGGAGTGTAGGCGGTCAAGCAAGTCAGAAGTGAAAGGCATCGGCTCAACCGATGTAAGCTTTTGAAACTGTTTGACTTGAGTGCAGGAGAGGTAAGTGGAATTCCTAGTGTAGCGGTGAAATGCGTAGATATTAGGAGGAACACCAGTGGCGAAGGCGACTTACTGGACTGTAACTGACGCTGAGGCTCGAAAGCGTGGGGAGCGAACAGGATTAGATACCCTGGTAGTCCACGCCGTAAACGATGAATACTAGGTGTCTGGGGTCGAACCCAGGTGCCGCAGCTAACGCATTAAGTATTCCGCCTGGGGAGTACGCACGCAAGTGTGAAACTCAAAGGAATTGACGGGGACCCGCACAAGCAGCGGAGCATGTGGTTTAATTCGAAGCAACGCGAAGAACCTTACCAGGTCTTGACATACAGATGACCGGTCCTTAGCCGGACCTTTCCTTTTAGGACATCTGATACAGGTGGTGCATGGTTGTCGTCAGCTCGTGTCGTGAGATGTTGGGTTAAGTCCCGCAACGAGCGCAACCCTTATTGTTAGTTGCCATCAGGTAAAGCTGGGCACTCTAGCGAGACTGCCGTGGACAACACGGAGGAAGGTGGGGATGACGTCAAATCATCATGCCCCTTATGATCTGGGCTACACACGTGCTACAATGGTCGGTACAACAGGAAGCGAAAGGGTGACCTGGAGCAAATCCTCTAAAGCCGATCTCAGTTCGGATTGTAGGCTGCAACTCGCCTACATGAAGTTGGAGTTGCTAGTAATCGTGGATCAGAATGCCGCGGTGAATGCGTTCCCGGGTCTTGTACACACCGCCCGTCACACCATGGAAGCTGGGGGCGCCCGAAGCCTGTGATCCAACCCCTTGTGGGAGGAAGCAGTCGAAGGTGAAATCAGTGACTAGGGTGAAGTCGTAACAAGGTAGCCGTATCGGAAGGTGCGGCTGGATCACCTCCTTTCTAAGGAGAACGTACTCTATACTGTTTAATTTTGAGAGACCGCAAGTCTCTTAAAACGATAAAAATGAAAAGTGGGCGTATAGCTCAGTTGGTTAGAGCGCACGCCTGATAAGCGTGAGGTCGGTGGTTCGAATCCACCTATGCCCACCACTTAAACATTTTTATTTAATTGCACCTTGAAAACTGCATATGAATTAGAAGACGAAAACGTATCAAACCAAAATATTGAAACTAAGTTTTAAGAAAAGGGTTAGATACAGTTTCACTGAGGTAAACAAAACTCAAACTCGAATTATAAATACTCATTGATTAATAATCAAAGAACAGTTATTTAGCGTTCAAGATGCGAGTGGATCGAGGCGCACGGGTGAGTGAAGGAAGGCGCGTATAATATACGCAACTGACTAAGCGAAGCCGAGCAACGAAGAGCCGCGAAGCAGATTGTACGATAAAAATTGGTCAAGTTAATAAGAGCATAGGGTGGATGCCTTGGCACTAAGAGCCGAAGAAGGACGTGGTAAGCTGCGAAAAGTCTTGGGGAGCTGCAAGCGAGCGTTGATCCAGGAATGTCCGAATGGGGAAACCCGTCTGTCGTAATAGGCAGTCACCGTGCACTGAATACATAGGTGTACGGAGGGAGACTCGGGGAACTGAAACATCTAAGTACCCGAAGGAGAAGAAAACAAAAGTGATTTCCTAAGTAGCGGCGAGCGAACGGGAAAGAGGCCAAACCAGAGACTACGGTTTCTGGGGTTGTGGACGCATCATAAGTGATGGCGGTATTCTAGTCGAAGAGGTTTGGAAAGACCCACCGAAGAAGGTGACAGTCCTGTAGACGAAAGAAGAAGGCCCACGATGCGCACCAGAGTACCACGGGGCACGTGAAACCTTGTGGGAAGCCGGGAGGACCATCTCCCAAGCCTAAATACTCCTTAGTGACCGATAGCGCATAGTACCGTGAGGGAAAGGTGAAAAGAACCCCTGTCGGGGAGTGAAATAGAACCTGAAACCCTATGTTTACAAGCAGTCGAAGAACTTTATATGTTCGACGGCGTACTTTTTGTAGAACGGGCCAACGAGTTACGTTATGCAGCAAGGTTAAGGCGTTCAGCGCTGGAGCCGCAGCGAAAGCGAGTCTGAAGAGGGCGTGTAGTTGTATGGCGTAGACCCGAAACCGGGTGACCTATCCATGAGCAGGGTGAAGCTGAAGTAAAATTCAGTGGAGGCCCGAACCCATATCTGTTGAAAAAGGTTGGGATGACTTGTGGATAGCGGAGAAATTCCAATCGAACCCGGAGATAGCTGGTTCTCCCCGAAATAGCTTTAGGGCTAGCCTTGATGTGAGTGATGCGGGGGTAGAGCACTGACTGTCCTAGGGGGCTTCACCGCCTACCGAAGACTATCAAACTCCGAATACCGTAATCATATAATCAGGAGTCAGACTATGTATGATAAGATTCATGGTCAAGAGGGAAACAGCCCAGACCGTCAGCTAAGGTCCCAAAGTCCAAGTTAAGTGGGAAAGGATGTGGGGTTGCTTAGACAACTAGGATGTTGGCTTAGAAGCAGCCATTCATTTAAAGAGTGCGTAATAGCTCACTAGTCGAGTGACCCTGCGCCGAAAATTACCGGGGCTCAAACTTGGCACCGAAGCTACGGCAGTACGTAAGTACTGGGTAGGGGAGCATTGTGTACGGGCAGAAGCTATACCGTAAGGAGTGGTGGACTGTACACAAGAGAGAATGTTGGCATGAGTAGCGAGAGGCAGGTGAGAATCCTGCCCGCCGAAAACCTAAGGTTTCCTGGGGAAGGTTCGTCCGCCCAGGGTTAGTCAGGACCTAAGCCGAGGACGAAAGTCGTAGGCGATGGACAACTGGTAAAGATTCCAGTACCACCGAAAATCGTTTGAGAGATGGAGTGACAGGGAATGCAAAGCGATCGCACTGATGGATGTGCGTCCAAGCGTCAAGTGAGAACGGCAAGGAAAATCCAGCTGTTTAATTGCGAGGCGTGACGGGGAGTGAAAAATAAGTAGCGAAGTCGCCGGAGAGTCCTTCAAGAAAAGCTTCTATCGAGATTGTAGGTGCCTGTACCGTAAACCGACACAGGTAGGTGAGTAGAGAATACTAAGGCGAGCGAGATAACCATTGTTAAGGAACTCGGCAAAATGACCCCGTAACTTCGGGAGAAGGGGTGCCGCATTAGGGTGTTAAAGCCCGAAGCGGCCGCAGAGAACAGGCCCAAGCAACTGTTTACCAAAAACACAGGTCTCTGCTAAGTCGAAAGACGATGTATAGGGGCTGACGCCTGCCCGGTGCTGGAAGGTTATGAGGAGAGGTTAGCGTAAGCGAAGCTTTGAATCGAAGCCCCAGTAAACGGCGGCCGTAACTATAACGGTCCTAAGGTAGCGAAATTCCTTGTCGGGTAAGTTCCGACCCGCACGAAAGGCGTAATGATTTGGGCACTGTCTCAACAATGGACTCGGTGAAATTGTAGTACCGGTAAAGATGCCGGTTACCCGCAGCAGGACGGAAAGACCCCGTGGAGCTTTACTGTAGCTTGGCACTGGACTTTGGTATAGCATGTACAGGATAGGTGGGAGGCTAAGAAACGTGTACGCCAGTATGCGTGGAGCCAATGTTGGGATACCACTCTTGCTATATCAGTGTCCTAACCGTGCGCTGTTATCCAGCGTCGGGACAATGTCAGGTGGGCAGTTTGACTGGGGCGGTCGCCTCCTAAAGAGTAACGGAGGCGCTCAAAGGTTCCCTCAGTGCGGTTGGAAATCGCGCGAAGAGTGCAAAGGCAGAAGGGAGCTTGACTGCGAGACATACAGGTCGAGCAGGGACGAAAGTCGGACTTAGTGATCCGGCGGTACCGAATGGAAGGGCCGTCGCTCAACGGATAAAAGCTACCCCGGGGATAACAGGCTTATCTCCCCCAAGAGTCCACATCGACGGGGAGGTTTGGCACCTCGATGTCGGCTCGTCTCATCCTGGGGCTGTAGTCGGTCCCAAGGGTTGGGCTGTTCGCCCATTAAAGAGGCACGCGAGCTGGGTTCAGAACGTCGTGAGACAGTTCGGTCCCTATCCGCTGTGGGCGCAGGAAATTTGAAGAGGAGCTGTCCTTAGTACGAGAGGACCGGGATGGACAAACCTCTGGTGTATCTGTTGTTCCGCCAGGAGCACTGCAGAGTAGCTACGTTTGGACGGGATAAGCGCTGAAGGCATCTAAGCGCGAAGCCCCCCTCAAGATAAGATTTCCCATCCTTTATGGAGTAAGACCCCTGATAGACTAACAGGTTGATAGGTCCAAGGTGTAAGTGCAGCAATGTACTCAGCTGATGGATACTAATAGGTCGAGGACTTGACCAATAAGAATTTGGGTCAAAACCAAAGTGAAACAAACGTCTTTTAAGATCATGTGCAGTTTTGAAGGAGCAATCCTTTAAAATGAAATCCGGTGATGATGGCGAAAAGGTCACACCTGTTCCCATTCCGAACACAGCAGTTAAGCTTTTCAGCGCCGATGGTACTTGGGGGGCAGCCCCCTGGGAGAGTAGGTCGTCGCCGGTTTAAATATTGTTCCAAGGTAGCTCAATGGTGGAGCAACCGGCTGTTAACCGGTAGGCTGTGGGTTCGAGTCCCACCCTTGGAGCCATTTAATGGCCCCTTGGTCAAGCGGTTAAGACACCGCCCTTTCACGGCGGTAACATGGGTTCGATTCCCATAGGGGTCACCATTAAAATCCTCGAAAGAGGTACATGTGGGAGTATAGCTCAGCTGGGAGAGCATCTGCCTTACAAGCAGAGGGTCATAGGTTCGAGCCCTATTACTCCCACCATATGCGGGTGTGGCGGAATTGGCAGACGCGCTAGATTTAGGTTCTAGTGTCAATAGACGTGGGGGTTCAAGTCCCTCCACCCGCACCACAATTTGCGGAAGTGGCTCAGTGGTAGAGCATCGCCTTGCCAAGGCGAGGGTCGCGAGTTCGAATCTCGTCTTCCGCTCCAAAAGAACGGAGAGGTACCGAAGTGGTCATAACGGGGCGGTCTTGAAAACCGTTAGGGTGCAAGCCCACGTGGGTTCGAATCCCACCCTCTCCGCCATTTTATTTTAAGATTTGCCCAGATAGCTCAGTCGGTAGAGCAGGGGACTGAAAATCCCCGTGTCGGTGGTTCGATTCCGCCTCTGGGCACCAAATCAAAAGCTGTTTACAGATTGTTCTGTAGACAGCTTTATTTGCATATGTAGAAGTTTGAAAATAATTGGAGACCTTAAAAATAGTACTCATTCAATTGTTTTTACCATATGCATTTTGCAGTTTGTATATTCTTGAAGGGGAAAGTCCATAAATTTATTTTTGCACATGATTCAGATGCAATAAAATCAGATATAGGTGCTGGATATATGCTAGAATGGTAAAAATGAAGGCATAATTATTAAGGGGGCGAAACAATGCCAATCGTGAATGTAAATCTACCAGCTTCACCATACAATATACATATTGAGGATGGACTGCTTAGTCAAATAGGTCGTCATATTAGAAAAGTCTATACAGGTAAAAGGGTATCCGTTATTACAGATGAAAATGTTGCTGAACTCTACTTAGAAAATATCACTGAGAACTTGAGACATGCGGGGATGGAAGTGGTATCATTTGTTGTGGCGCCAGGTGAACCGAGCAAATCCTTTTCTGTTTATGAAAAATTGACAGAAGATTTAGCCCGTTCAGGTCACCAGCGAACAGACCTGATTATTGCACTTGGTGGTGGTGTTGTTGGAGACTTGGCAGGGTTTACAGCATCGAGTTATATGCGTGGTGTACCATTTGTTCAAGTACCTACAAGCTTACTTGCGCAAATTGATAGCAGCGTGGGCGGCAAAACGGGTATCAATATACGTGCCGGTAAAAACTTAGTAGGGGCAGTCTATCAGCCCAAGGCAGTACTCATTGACCCCCTAACGCTGGACACACTTCCTATCAAGTACCTAAGAGACGGTATTGGTGAAGCCTTAAAATATGGATTTATTGATCGGCCAGATCTGCTAGATATTTTTGAAGGAGTTTTGAATGACGTAAATGCTAATAGTGAGCTGACACCTTTTCGGCTTGTATTAATGCGCCGTGGTGAAATTATTCAAATATGTTGTGAATCAAAGCGTGATTTTGTTTTACAAGATGAACGTGACTTCGGGAAAAGGATGATTTTGAATTATGGACATACAATTGGTCACGCCATCGAAAAGCTCCACGGCTACAAAACCTATACGCATGGTGAAGCGGTTGCCATGGGGATGTATTTTATGCAACAAATTTCTGAGACAAGTGGAAAATCAGTAAAGGGTATCTGTCAGCGTCTTAAAGACCTGCTTGTTGGTTTTGAATTGTACAATACAGACATGAAGACCGGCAATGAAAAATGGATGGATGCAATTGCAAAAGATAAGAAGAATTTAAATAATAAGCTCAATGTTATATTTGTTGAAAGACCAGGAGTGCCAGTTGTGTATGGTACTACACAGGAAGACTTCCAGAAGTTATTGAAAGAAGGATTGAAATGAGCAGAATTACTATAGAATCAGCCAATTTAGGCGGTGTCGTCAAGGCGCCCCCCTCTAAAAGCCTCAGCCACAGAGTGATGATTGCTGCAGCGTTAAGTAGTGGTGAATCGATGATTAGCGGCATGAAAGAATCTGTTGATATTCGGGCGACAAAAACTTGTCTTGAGACCCTGGGGGCTACCATTACACTGCGTGATGATATTATGTATGTTAAAGGGGTTGGGAAACCAACCGAGCTGCTGGATACTACAATGTTCTGTGAAGAATCGGGATCGACACTTCGGTTTATGATTCCAATTGCTGCTCTCACAGGTAAGTTCGTTCGCTTTGAGGGAAAAGGAAAGCTTGTATCGAGACCAATTGATCCATACTTTGATATTTTGAAAAATCACAAATGGAGTATGAGTACGGCGGTGAACTGCCTCTTATTGTAAAGGGGCAATTAAAAGCAGGCGAGTATGAATTGCCTGGACATATCAGTTCACAGTTTGTTACGGGCTTATTAATGGCGCTTCCTCTTGTTGAAGGCATTTCAAGAATTAAGATGACCTCAAAACTTGAGTCACGAGATTACGTCGACTTGACTATTGATGTGATGCGTAGCTTTGGTGTGGAGATTGAAAATGACAATTATGAAGTATTTACAATACAAGGCAATCAAAGCTATAAGACATTAGACACATTTGTTGAGGGAGACTATTCGCAAATGGCATTTTGGGCTGTAGCAGGAACCATTGGTGCTTCGCCGGTCATTATTGAAAATGCATCTAAAGAGACCAATCAAGGGGATGCCCGAATATTTGACATTATTGAACAAATGGGTGGCAAAGTGGAATATGGGACACACAGTATCCGAGTGTCGCCTGCAAAGACTACCAATATAGAAATCAACGTCAGTGAAATTCCTGATTTAGTACCTATACTGGCGGTTCTGGGGACGTTTAGTCAAGGAACCATGCGCATTGTTGGTGGGGAACGTGTACGGTTAAAAGAATCTGATAGACTTAAGGCCATTGCAACGGAACTCAATAAGCTGGGTGCAAAAATTGAGGAAAGGCCGGATGGTCTGATTATAGATGGCGTTCAGAAGCTAAGCGGTGGCGCGGTAGAGGGATGGAATGACCACCGAATTGTTATGGCCACTGCAGTTGCAGCCCAGCGTTGTGATGGTCCACTTTCCATCGATGGGTGGAAAGCAATTAATAAGTCATATCCTGAATTTTTCAAAGACTATCAAAACCTTGGAGGTGTTGTAAATGAACGGAACCTGGGGTAGTTCACTGGGGGTTACAATATATGGAGAGTCACATGGAAGCGGCCTAGGGGTTGTTTTAAATAATTTACCGCCTGGAATCAAGCTCAATTTGGATCAAGTCCGTATGGAAATGGATCGCCGTAAGCCAGGAACATCTAAAATGGCAACCCCTCGTAAAGAAGCAGATGCTTTTGAAATCTTAAGTGGTTATTTTGAAGGACATACGACAGGCGCACCACTTGCTATTTTGATTCGCAACACCAATCAGCGTTCACGAGATTATTCGAAAGTAAAAAATATATTGCGTCCGGGTCACGCGGACTGGACAGCTTTTGAAAAATATGGTGGTTTTCAAGATTATCGAGGAGGTGGACACTTCAGTGGACGTCTTACAGCTGGGATTGTATTCGCAGGTGCAGTTGCGCAGCAAATTCTATCCACTGTTGGCATAAGTATTGGTGCAGCAGTAGAGTCTATTGGAACTATACGCTCTGAAAGACTTACCCTCGATAAACTAGAAGCCTTAGATTTAAAGTCTTGGAAAACAGACAAACTGCCAGTTCTTGACACCAGCTTTAAAACGGCTATGATGGATGCGATAGAAGATGCACGTATAAATTGCGATTCTATTGGAGGCAGAATATACGCAGTTGCAAAAGGACTGCCTGCAGGAATCGGACAGCCGTTTTTCCATTCAATGGAGAGTCGTATTGCCCATATTATGTTCTCTGTACCTGCAATTAAGGGCATTGAGTTTGGCGCAGGGTTTGAAATGGCGGCTATGCATGGAAGTGATGCAAATGATGGCATCTATTATGAAGATGGACAAATTCGTTCAGCTACAAATAATAATGGCGGCATACTTGGCGGTATTACAACAGGCATGCCTATCGAAGTCAGTGTAGCGGTTAAACCAACCCCATCTATTGGGAAGAAGCAAAAAACGATTGATATTGCGTCTAAAGAAGCAATTGACCATGGTGTAGAAGGCAGACATGACCCATGTATTGTACCACGTGCTATACCTGTTATTGAATCGGTTATTGCCATTGCGCTACTTGATGCATTGATGGATGATGGTTATACCTTCAAACAAAAAAGTGAATAAATAATGAAGTAAGGTGAAATATTTGAGTCTAGAAATGTTTAGAAAAGAGATGGACCTTCTGGATGAGAAGCTTGTGAAGTTGCTTCTTGAAAGAATGGCCTTGTCAGAGCGTATTGCTGTTTATAAAAAAGAAACTGGGCTTGCTGTACATGATCCTGATCGTGAGAAAGCCCTTATTGATAAACGTGTTCGTGCTGCAGAGACTGAACTTAAGGAAAATGCAATTCGGGAAATCTATGAAGTGATATTGAAATCAAGCAGGGCAGTTCAACATGATTTAATAAAATGCGACAAAGAATAAAAAATCGCTTGGAGATAGCCTTTATCCTATCACCAAGCGATTTTTATGTTTATGCTGCTTTTTTTTGAATGGATTTTTTACGCTGGGGCATATTGACTAAGAAAATACCCGAAGATACAAGAACAAGGGAAAGAATCGTTTCTGAGCTCAGTGTTTCACCAGGAATAATCAAAGCTGAGAGTATCGATCCCCAAATTGGAATTTGGAATTTATAAATTGAAACACGACTGATTGTATTGTTATTTAGTAAGGTAAACCAAATGCCAAAACCCGCTGATGAAATAAGCGCGAGGTGCAAGAATACTGGAAGTAGGGAAGAGGTAATGTGAATGACATTTCCACCGAGGTTAAGCCATGAGAATACAATCATGGCAGTTGCACCTATGAACATCTGATAGCATGTCATGACCACCGTGTCCATACGCGTGGAAAGCTCCTTTGCCATTATAGATGAAACTGCACCAGTCAGCGCTGCCATAATGAGAAGACCTTCGCCTAAAAATGAAAACCCACCTGTGATAGGGCCTTTTGAGAGATTAATATAAATAACCCCTAGAAATCCGAGTGAAAGGCCCGCCCATTTTTGTTTGGTCATTTTATCGTTAGCATAGTAAAAGTGGGGTAATACTATGGAAAAGAAAGTTCCCAGTGAAGTCATAATGGACCCCTTGACCCCAGTCGTATTGGCAAGTCCGTTGTAAAAGAATAAGTACTGAAGCGAGGTCTGGACCAGACCAAGTACAATCAATCCCTTCAGGACAGACTTATCAATTTTAAGTGAACGTTTGGTTGCCAATATAAAGACTAAAAGATAAACGGCTGCAAGAAAAAAGCGGTAGCCCGCAAATTGAAGTTTAACTGCATAACCTGCACTGCCAATGCCAAGCGCGGCATAACTGACCTTCAACGAAGGAAAAGCACTCCCCCATAAAATGCAAGAAAGTGTTGCGAGTATGAAAATGGCTGCAGGGTGACGATAAAATTTCTCTGACATAATAATCATCCTTTGCTCAAACCCTTTGACAAATAAGCCACTTGTAAGCTTTTAGGTGTGGTATAGGGTCCAAAATGTAACTTTTGTGATGTTGTTTTGACAATATTTTTAATGTAACATTAAGATTATACTACAAATGGTACATCTTTCCCCTCGTATTAACAAAATATAGTATACTGTTGTAACGAATCAGAAAATAATGAGGTGTATGATTTTTGGAAACAATTATGAATATTTTCTTGAATATCCGTATTCTAGATATAGTAGACATTTTCATAGTGGCCTTTGTGTTTTACAAGCTTTTGTCCTTAATCCGTGAAACGCGCGCAGAGCAGCTGATTAAAGGGATTATTATTTTGCTGGTTGTTTCTAAAGTCAGTGAGTGGGCAAAGCTTTATGTTGTGCACTTCATATTGCAGAATACATTGACTCTCGGGGTGGTTGCACTTCTTATTGTGTTCCAGCCAGAGATGCGACGTGCACTTGAATACATAGGACGCAGCAAACTGCTTTCGAAGTCCTTTGCAGAGGTAGACCGCGAAATCATGCAGGAGTCAGTTGATCAGGTTGTTTCAGCTGTAACAACACTCTCGCGTGATCGAATTGGTGCTTTGATTGTACTTGAAAGAGAAACAGGAATTAATGATATTGTTGAGACCGGTGTACGCATAGATGGACAAATATCTAGCGGACTGCTGATAAACGTATTTATTCCAAACACGCCACTTCACGATGGCGCAGTTATTGTGCGTAAAGATAAAATTCTTGCAGCAGGGTGTTTCTTACCCCTTTCGGAAAATCAGAGCTTAAGCAAGGAAATTGGAACAAGGCACCGAGCGGCACTGGGCATTTGTGAACAGTCCGACGCCGTTGTTGTGATTGTATCAGAAGAAACGGGCGCAATATCGATTGCAATGGACGGGAAACTTTCCAGATTCCTTGATCCTAAAACCCTATCTAATAAAATTATGGATGCATTTCATTCAGACAATGGAAAGGCCCTTATTAATAAAAGGTGGAGAATTGTAAAATGACACAGCCGAAATGGATGAATCGACTCAATGAAGGATTTAGCAGAAGTCGACTTTCAAGAAATACAGGACAAAAAATCATATCACTTCTCTTTGCGATTTTGTTTTGGCTCTACGTTATGGATCAGGTCAATCCGGAAATGATCAAAGAACTTGAGAACATTCAGGTTGAATTACTCAATGCTTCCAGTGTGACACAAAACGGACTGGTGATTATGGATGAACAAGAGTTTTTTGTAGACGTGGAAGTCAAAGGGCGACGAAACGATTTATTTGATGTAAGCAACGATGACGTTCGCGTGACGGCAGATTTGAGTGGCTATGGCAAAGGTATAAACAGTGTGCCACTTGAAACACGTACCTTTAATGGCAGCTTTACGGTTAATGATCTTTCCCAAAAAGAAATTAAGATTTCACTTGATAAGGTTGTTGAAATATCAAAGCCCGTCAATATAACGGTATCTGGCGAGACAAAGAATGGGTTTGTCAAAGGTGAGCTAGAATATGAACCAATGGAAATATCTGTTCGAGGTCCAGAATCCTATGTGAATACCGTCGCTATGATTTATGGCGAAATGAAAATTGATGAAGCTACGGGAACACTTGAAAAAGAAATCCCTGTTATGCCGGTCGATAATGACGGTAATGTGGTTAACGGAGTAGCGCTTGGGCGGGATTATGTTCGCTCGAGTATAGTCATTGATAAACTAAAAACCCTTGCTGTAAATGAGCGTATTACCGGGCGTTCAGCACAGGGATTTGAAATTGTGAGAATACAAATTTCCCCTGCCGCTGTAACTGTAAGAGGTACAGAAAATGCGGTTGATGCACTTGAAAGGCTTTATACAAAACCAATAGATATATCTGGAATTATGAGTACTGCAGATGTGCAAGTACAGTTGGACTTGCCAGAGGGTGTGGGAACTCCATATTTGAATGATCCGGCAGTAGCGACTATTTATGTTGAAGCCTATGAGACAAAACGTTTTACCATACCAGCTTCTGAGATTCCGATTCGTAATATGAATGATGCATTTATCGTAACACAGCGAGATATTTCAGGTTCTGTCGAAGTGACGGTTCGAGATATCGAGTCCGTTATGAAAAATATTGATGAATCTTCTTTAAATCTATATTTTGATGGAAGCAATCTCAAACCAGGCATTGCCAACACAGCGGTTGTTAAGGTAGAAATGGAAAACACGGTGCGCAGTATTGATTTTGATGCAGACCAAGTCAGAATACCAGTGCGACTCAAAGAACTCCTAAATGATGGTACAGGCACAAATGATGGGGCTGGTGAAACACCTACTGAAACAGACAATACAGCTGAACCAGAGGGTAATGAAAATACGTCGAATGTCGAAGACGATTTGTTGCAGCAGTAGACTATAATAATAAACTTCGAAAGACTGAGTGAAGAAAATCAGATTAGATTTGATGATTTCAGGCTTTCGAAGTTTTTTTGCGCATGAACTGCAAAAATTTGCAGTCTTTTTTGTTTAGGAGACATCAAAAATGCTAAAATACATCTATGAGAGGCGAGGTGACTTATGAAACGGGAAATTGAACTCATTTTGGATTCAACCCATGATGCCATGATCGCAGTAGATAGAGATGGGATTATAACCCTTTATAATGCGGCCGCAGGAAAACTGACTCAAAAATCGTCAGAAGATGTAATTGGTAAACACATCACAGAAGTTGTAGAAACGACACGACTGCCGTATATATTAACGACAGGAGAGTCTGAGCTGAATAGAAAACAAATGCTCGGTGAAATTGAAATCGTGACAAACCGAATGCCTGTGCGTAATGAGCAAGGTGCAATAATCGGTGCGATAGCGGTTTTTAGAGATATTACAGAGGTACATGCTCTAGCAGAAGAAATCACAAACTTAAGGGAAGTTCAGTCCATGCTGGAAGCCATACTCAATGCCACACAAGATGCAATCTCTGTAGTGAATCATGATGGTGTCGGGTGGTTGATTAACCCGGCCTATACACGCCTGACGGGTTATACAGAAAAAGACATTATTGGAAAGCCTTCAACCGTGGATTTAGCCGAAGGGGATAGTGTTCACCTAAAAGTACTCGAAACAAGAGAACCGGTAAAGGGAATGTACCATCGTGTTGGCCCCAATCGAAAGGAAGTCATGACAGAGGCAGCGCCCATTATTGTGGATGGAGAACTGCGTGGAAGTGTTGCGGTTATTCACGATTTAACTGAAATCAACAAACTGATTTCTGAGTTGGATCAGGCCAAGCAAATTATTCGTAACCTGGAAGCCAAATACACATTTGACGATATTATTGGCAGCAGCGAAGTCATGGTTGCTACCATTGCAAAGGCCCGTTTGGCCGCGGAAACGCCAGCGACGATTATTTTAAGAGGTGAAAGCGGGACAGGTAAAGAACTCTTTGCCCATGCTATCCATAATGCATCTGACAGGAAGTTCAGCCAGTTTGTACGGGTCAACTGTGCGGCGATTTCTGAAAACATCCTTGAAAGTGAACTCTTTGGATATGTAGAAGGGGCATTTACAGGTGCGTCAAAGGGTGGTAAAATTGGTCTTTTTGAACAAGCTGATGGTGGTACAATATTTTTAGATGAAATTGGAGAAATTAGCCTGACCATGCAGGCAAAGCTCCTGCGTGTGCTTCAGGAAAAGGAGATTGTGAGGGTCGGTGGAACCAAGCCCATAAGTGTGGATGTGCGTGTTATATCTGCCACCAATGTTGACCTTGAAAAAGCGGTATCGGAAAGAATGTTTAGAAAAGATCTCTACTACAGACTGAATGTATTTCCAATACAAATTCCTGCACTGAGAAGTCACAAAGACGATCTTGCAGCTCTAATTGAGTTTCTAATTAATAAATACAATCAGGAATATGGCAGGCATGTCCGCGGCATCAATGACAGCGCAATGGCACATATTCGTTCGTATGATTGGCCGGGAATGTCAGAGAACTTGAGAACTACATCGGCAGGTCTATGATTAACATGCGCATGAGTGAGACCATATTACAGCGCTACCACATGCCATCCTTCCAGTCTGGTAAAGAGGGGAGCGAGTCATTGGCGGCAGATACCTATACGCTTTCGCAACCCCATGAGATGAGTAGAGTGCTATCAGATCATCTGGAAATGGCTGAAAAAAGTCATATTCTACATGTTTTAAGAGAAAATGATGATAACAGAGAGCTGACGGCTAAGGATCTTGGGATATCGTTGAGGTCCTTATATTATAAACTTAAGAAGTATGGCATACATTAAATCTGGCAAAGGTTTTCATGTGAAGTCTTGTGATTGCAATGAGTTTGGACCTAAAACACTTTTGTGCTCACTGCACAAAATGAACTGTCCCGTATAGATATGGTGTTATTTTTTCCATGTGGTATACTGAGAGCAATTCAGGCGAAGAGCCTTAAAAATGAATAACCGAACAATGGCAAAGAGGCCTTGCGAATATTGCGCGAGGCCTCTTTTTGTCTCATTATCGCGTTGTAAAAGAATTTACGGGACGACTCAGTTGGCTATTTCAGAAAATTGCGTCAGTTTATAGGATTAAACGAGGAGGGTTTATGAGTCAAAGTACTGAAAAATTTGGTAGTAGGTGGGGGTTTATTGCAGCAAGCATAGGTATGGCAATCGGTACAGGTAATATATGGCGATTTCCAAGGATCGCAGCAGCAAATGGAGGCGGGCCTTTTATTATTGCATGGACTGTGGCTTTGTTTGTTTGGGGCATCCCCCTCCTGATGGCAGAAATGGTTATGGGAAAGCAAAGTGGGAAAGGACCCATTGGTGCTTTTAGGGATTTTGTTGGAAGAAAATACACATGGATGGGGAGCTGGATCACAGCAGTTTGTCTGTTAATTATGGCCTATTATTCTGTGGTGATGGGATGGTGTGTAAAGTATTTTACCCTTTCTGTATCCGGAGTGTTTAGACAGGGTCTAACTATTGAGAAAACTAATGAAATTTGGACAAATTTCACAACAACGCCGTTTCAAACCTTGCTATTTCACATCATATCCATTACTGTAGCAGGCTTTATTATCTACCGCGGAGTTTCAAGGGGGATTGAAAAGGCATCAAAAATTATGATTCCAGCATTGTTTATCCTGATGATAGCGGCTCTGATTCGTGCAGTGACACTGCCGGGAGCATTAAACGGACTGAACTACTTGTTTAACCCAGACATATCACAGCTGACAAATCCTACTATTTGGCTAAACGCGTTTACGCAGTGTGCCTGGTCGACGGGTGCAGGCTGGGGCTTTATTATCACATACGCTGTTTACACGAAGCGAAAAGAAGATATTCCATGTAACTGCATGATAATGGGCTTTGGTAATAATGTCGGGGCGCTGTTGGCCGGCATGACCGTTATGTCTGCAATATTCGCATTATCCCCAACAGAGGCATTTGCACAGGAAGTGCTCACGCAAGGCAACGCAGGACTTACTTTCATTTATTTGGCGCAGCTCTTTTCGAGTATGCCGCTTGGATCGCTGGTTGCTTCGGTATTTTTCCTTGCCATGTCGATTGCAGCGCTGTCATCACTTCTGCCAATGCTTGAAGTTGGTGTTCGTAATTTGATGGACGCGGGCATGTCCAGAAAGAGTTCAACACTGCTTATTACAAGTTTTGGATGGGTTGTAGGCATTCCATCCGCCTGGAACATAAACATATTAGACAACCAAGACTGGGTATGGGGAATTGCACTCCTTGTAAGTGGTTTGTTTGTTTCCTACGCAATGCTCAAATTCGGTCTAGAAAAAGTGCGTGGCCAATATCTAAATACACCATGGGCGGACATTCGTGTTAACAAATGGTGGACGTATAGTGTTGGGCTGTTCCCTGTATTTTTCACAATCATTACAGGCTGGTGGCTATACCAAGCAGTGACATGGTATCCAGAGAGCTGGATGGATCCTAAGGAAATATTCAGTGTTGGAACCATTCTTATTCAGTGGGCAATACTTTTGGTTATTGTTTTCATCACCAATAATGTAATAGCTGATAAGGCTGGAGAAAAGCAATTGAACCTACCTCTAGAAATGGAGGTGTAAATATGAAGAGCCAATCTATAATAATGATGATAAGTGTTACTTTATTTTATGGAGGCGGATTTATTTACCTTCTAAACAAGGCTTTTAATACAGATAATACTGGAAACTAGCCATTAAGAAGATATTTCAAACCTGAATGACATCGTACTGTATGTGAAATAGAGGCAAAGAAGTCCATTTGTCCATTGAAGGTTCAATGGACATGGACGGATATAGAAAGGACTATGTAATGGATCAGTACAGCTTTTCAATACCACAAAATATAAAATATGGTATAAATTCACTTTTGAGTATTCCAGATACATTCAAAGAAAAATCTCTGGAGAGGGTACTTATTATTTCAGACCGTATTTTGGAAGAACTCGGATTTGTTCAAAAGGTATCCAGTATTCTGAGGGATGCGAATATCGAGGTGGCATGCTATCTTGATGTTGAACCCAACCCGTCTATAGAAACCGTACAGGCTGCAGTAGAAATATATAAGTCATTTGAAGCAGAGGGCATTGTTGCACTTGGTGGGGGCAGTCCAATGGATGTCGCAAAATCTGTTGGGGTGTTGGCAGCATACGGTGGAGAAATCGTT
Source organism: uncultured Acidaminobacter sp. (assembly GCA_963676345.2). Taxonomy (GTDB): domain Bacteria; phylum Bacillota; class Clostridia; order Peptostreptococcales; family Acidaminobacteraceae. The sequence goes on along the minus strand of CAXXTS010000002.1, from coordinate 1,044,932 downwards.
GATTATGAAGGCGCACATAAGGTACCTGGCCCCATCGTACCGCTGGTAGCCATTCCAACAACTGCGGGAACCGGTAGTGAAGTAACTGCATTTTCTGTTATTACAGACAAGAAAAGAAACTATAAACTAACTGTATTCAGCTATGAACTAATACCGACTTGTGCCATTCTTGATCCAGCGATGATAATGTCTCTTCCGGCAGGTGTTGCAGCATCGACAGGGATGGATGCACTGGTTCATGCAGTTGAAGCCTATTTATCATTGGCGGCATCTCCTTTTACAAATGCTATGGCACAGAAAGCCATTGAACTTATTGGTACAAATATTAGAAGCTTTGTAGCAAACCGAAAAGATGAGGACGCAGCCAGTGCCATGATGAGTGCATCGACCTTTGCTGGAATTGCATTTGCTTGGGCGCGGCTTGGGAATGTACATGCAATGGCTCATCCACTAGGCGGATTTTATAATGTAGCACATGGTGTTGCAAATGCAATACTTTTGCCCGTTGTTCTAGAATATAACGCCCTTGCAGATAAGGGCAAATACGAGAAAATATACGAATGTTTGACAGGTAAAAGGACACAGAGTTTTGAATCAAGGATGCTTGTGGAGGCAATAAAAAAGCTGAATGCGGATTTAAATATTCCAGCGACGCTGACACAGGTAGGCGTCGATGATAAAAAGATTGTAGAAATGGCGGAGGACGCTATGAAAAGCGGGAATATTCTTGTCAATCCAAGACAAAGCACATTAGAAGACATTATAGAACTATATCATCAGGCACTATAATAAATGCTCGATTGACTGAGTTAGAGATAAAGGAAAGGGACAATTATGAGAGCAGTAACCCCAAATAGATATATGATTCTTACAGCCGGCGTTTTTCTACAGTTTTGCTATGGGATTGCCTATGTCTGGAGTGTCTTTCAACCATTTGTTAAGGAGTACTTTTGTATGGACACTGGGTCGGCCAACTTGCCTTTCGGGGTTTTGCTGGCTACATTTTCACTGGGAAACATTGCAGCAGGTGTAATACAGAGATATATGAAGGCAAATCACTTGGTGGTCATTGGCAATAGCATTTTAGTGTCTGGACTGCTGTTATCGGTTATTGTTCCCGTAGATAAGGGCTACTTACTGAATGTGACGTATGGAATCATGACCGGATTTGGAGCAGGCTTCTCATACAATACCAATATTGCAACGATTCAGAAGTGGTTTCCCGACAAACAGGGATTGGTTACAGGAATTTTAATTTGTGCGACAGGTGCGTTTGGGTTGATTATGAATCCTATTGCTCTAAAGGCCTTGAATAGGTATGGCTTTTCTGGTGGGATGCTTCTCATTGCAGGTGTGATGAGCGTAATTGCAGTTCTAGGAAGTGGGATTATTAAAGAACCATCCGATGTGCGAAGTGCTGCAACGAGTAAGGACGGTGTTAACAATCCAAACTATGATTACAGTGTGACACAAGTGCTTCGAACACCCCAGTACTACATAATTACCCTGACTATGATGCTGGCTGTTCCTGCATATTTTCTCATAAACCCCATGTTGATGTCCTTGGGGGCTCAGCGTGGTTTGACAGAGAATGTTGCCCTTTTGGGGGTTATGATTGTTGCAGTTATGAACACGGGTGGCAGATTGTTGGCACCATGGCTTTCTGATTATCTTGGTCGAAAGGTAATGCTACTGATGCTCTTTGCTTTGAATATGCTGGCAATACTCGGTGTGGCTCACTTTGATACCAATTTGTTTATTTGTTCTGTTGCACTAGTGGGATTTACCTACGGCGGATTTATGGGGATGTATCCGACGATTACTGTCGATTACTTCGGTACACGCCATAACGGCATTAATTACGGTGCTGTCATGTTTGGCTATGGATTAAGCTCGCTGGGCTGTCCGTATTTGGTAAAAGTAGTTCAAGCATCAGCAATGGGGCTGACTCTATCTTTTCTCATTGCAGCGGGTGCGAGTCTAATTGGTTTTTTACTCGTAATAATGCTTAAGAAACCACACTATAAAGAGAAGAAAAATATGAAGCAGCATTTTGATAACAAGTTATTGGTTTAAAGGATTATGAGAAGAGGCAAGGTGATTGAATATGAATTTGGATAAGGCAAAAATGGATGCAGATACTATCAAAACGATTGTTAACAAGTATATGATCGAGACATACCAGCGCTTTGATTTCATTTGTGAGAGAGCTGAAGGCATGTATTTATATGACGAAAAAGGCGAGGCGTATCTGGACTTCTATGGTGGCGTTGCAGTAAATAACGCCGGGAATACGAACCCTAAAGTTGTTAAAGCAGTACAAGATCAGGTGCAGGATGTTATTCATACATTCAACTATCCCTATACCATTCCACAGGCACTTCTTGCAAAAAAAATATGTGAAACCATTGGAATGGACAAGATTTTTTATCAAAGTACTGGTACAGAAGCCAATGAGGCCATGATTAAAATGGCACGTAAGTATGGTATTGAAAAGTATGGAGATCATAAGTTTCATATCATTTCCGCGAAGAGAGGATTTCATGGACGCACATATGGTGCAATGGCGGCAACAGGACAGCCGGATACAGCTTGTCAAATTGGCTTCAAGCCCATGCTGCCTGGTTTCACATATGGGACATTTAATGATGTAGACTCCTTTCGTAATCTGGTAACAGAAAATACGATTGCTATTATGCTGGAGCCCATCCAGGGTGAAGGCGGTGTTATACCTGCAACACAAGAGTTTATGCAGGGCATTCAGGCATTATGTGACGAAAAGGGGCTACTGTTGCTAATCGACGAAATCCAAACGGGCTGGTGTCGTACGGGTGAGATTATGGGTTTTATGCATTATGATATTAAACCGGATATTTTAACCATGGCAAAAGCAATGGGGGGTGGCATGCCTATATCGGCAGTCTGTGCTACAAAAGAAGCAGCGCAAGCGTTTAGCATGGGCGCCCATGGCAGTACCTATGGGGGGAATCCGGTGTGCTGCGCTGCGGCCCTCGCACAAATTGAGGAACTGTTAGAAAACAAATTGCATGTCAATGCTCACGAGGTGGGCACATATTTTATGGACAAGCTGAAAGCACTACCGCATATACTTGAGGTTAGAGGTGAAGGGCTACTTGTAGGTATTGAGTTTATCCAACCTGTCGGTGCTGCAATAAAAAAGAAGTGCTTGGAGAAAAAACTCATGGTCACAGCGGTTGGAACGAGTACTATACGAATGGCACCGCCTCTTATAGTAACTAAAGAAGACTGCGATAAAGCATACGCAATTCTTAAAGAAGCAGTTGATGAAGTTATAAAAATGCAATAATATGAGCATATCGTAAAAGTCTAGACGTATACCTATTTGGTTTTTCAAATATTAAAATGATGTCGGACAGGAGGTGGGCAGATGAGCGTGTGCGTGAAAGACCTATTTAAATTGCAATCATTCAAGGATGGACAGGTGGTCGCTGGTGAAGATGGACTTGAAAAACCTATACGATGGGTCTATTTGGCAGAGACATTTCCAAATGTAAAAGATATATTTGAGTGGCTGTCAGGACAAGAGTTGTTATTCGTTATTGGCTATGGAATAAAAAATGGTGCGTATAGCTTCGATTATCTTGTTGAAATGGCAAGTCAGCGAGCGGTTTCTGGTATGGTTGTCTTCCTTGGTGATTACATCCAAGAAATTCCCGAACACATTAAGATTAAATGTGACGCATGCGGTTTGCCGCTACTGACCTTACCATGGAATATTAAATATGTAGATGTGACTAGAGAGATAACCCAAGATATCATACGCATTGAGAGTGATCAGAAGTCAAGCTTTGATATTTTAGATGCCCTACTTTTCTCAACGAGTCTATCGGTTAAGAACATGATGAAACGTGGTGCATTGTTTAATATTGATTTCAGCCAGAAGCACAGAATTATGGTGACAGATATCGATGCATTCGACCAGTATATTAGTCATAATAGGATAGATGACGAACCACAAGTTCATAGAATTAAGCATGCACTGTATGGCGCCGTGCAGTTCGTACTTTTAGAAAATGCAGTCCATACGGTACATATGAAAAAGAGTGACAGCGTTATAAGCCTATTAAAAGAAGTAGACTATCAAAAGCTGGATTTTAAGAGTATAAATGCACAAATCACCGACTTGCTGTCAAAATCCTATAAGGGATTAAGTGTGAGTATCGGTATTGGCTCAGCTTATGATGACATTCATATGTTGAGAACCAGTTATACAGAAGCAGAAAAAGTCCTGGAAGTAAAGCTGGCTGGGTTGGTGAGTGCAACAACATATATTTATGAGCATTTGCACTTTTATAAGCTTCTTATCGAAATTGACGCGTCTAGTAATGTAAAACGGCAGTTTCCATATCTGTTAAACCCAATTTTGGAATATGATAAGCAGCATAAAACTGAACTGGTGCGGACTTTGGAACTTTACTTAAATACTGGAAAGAGCTTGTCGGAGACGGCAAAAATTATGTATATACATCGAAATACCGTGAAGTATAGAGTGGACAAGATTAAACAGTTAACCAATCTAGATCTTGGCGATATGGAGGTATGCTTTAATTTTATGTTTGAACTTCGCATGGCGCGGTACTACAATTTGTTGTCGCTAGATGAGTCTATTTAGCATGTTTAAAAACAAATGCCCCTTGAATTTTCAAGAAATTCAAGGGGCATTTTTATTTTGGGCCAAATAGTAAAAGACAATCCCTGTAGGAATCATTAAAAGTGCGCAAATGCAATTCATACAAGTTATGAATTGTGATCCTGCAAAATGCTGAGAATCATTATCGGAAAACTGCAACTGAATGCACTTATGTCAATAAGGTGCAAAATATTTCATGCAATAAGTTGCATGTTATGTGAAAACGTTTCTTTAATGGGTCAAATGTCATAATATGGATCAAGTGTTTTCAAGGCTTTGAGACGTTTTATAAAAATAAGTGTAAAAACCTGAAGTTGGCACAGCAATTGCGTTATATATGAGTGGACAAAGTAACGCATGAACATAATTGTAAGTATCGTGTTCTTAAATATGTGAGGCAGTTTCTGAAGAATATGAGAATGAGGTGAAGTAAGTTGATCACAAATTTTGAAGATCTACTTAAAGTTGCTAAGGAGAGAGGTCCAAAGACCATTTCCGTAGCATGTGCACAAGACCAAGACGTCATGCTTGCTGTTGAAGCGGCAAGATCACAAGGTATTGCTGAAGCGATTTTGGTTGGCGACAAAGAAGCCATTGCAAAAATTGCCCAGGAAAACAACATTGAATTAGAAAATTATGAGCTGATTGACATCAAAGATATGGCAGAAGCTTCATTAAAGGCTGTAGAGCTCGTATCATCGGGTAAAGCCCATATGGTAATGAAGGGTCTAGTAGATACAGCTATTATATTAAAAGCAGTATTAAATAAAGAAGTTGGACTGCGTACAGGCAATGTGCTCAGCCACGTGGCTGTATTTGATATTCCAACATATTCACGTATTTTAATGGTAACAGATGCAGCGATGAATATTGCACCGGATGTTCAAGCGAAAAAGCAAATTACAGAGAATTCACTGATTGTTGCAAAAGCGCTAGATATCGAAGTACCAAATGTAGGCGTAATTTGCGCTAAGGAAAAAGTGAATGAAAAAATGCCAGCAACAGTTGACGCGGCTGAACTTGTTCGTATGAACGAAGCAGGCGAACTTACAGGCTGTGTTGTGGGTGGCCCATTTGCCCTTGATAACGCTGTATCAGAAGAAGCCGCTAAAATTAAGAAAATTACACACCCAGCAGCAGGAAAGTGCGATATTTTACTGGCGCCAACAATTGAAGCGGGTAATGTTTTATACAAGGCGCTTAACTTCCTTTGTTCAGCTCAAAGTGCCGGCATCATTGTAGGTGCAAAAGCGCCAGTTGTATTGACATCTCGCGCAGATAGCGACGCTTCAAAGCTCAATTCCATTGCACTAGGCGTTTTAATGGCAGCTAAGATGTAATTTGGACTGAGACCTGGACGCAGCGTGCTGATCTAAAATAGACAAATGACAGTGGACTGAAATAGAGAGGGTCTTAACTTAAAAATATAAATAAGGACTTCTGAATCGTAATAGCGAAACTCACCGTTTGAGAAAGCGTATAATAATCAGAAGTACACAGAGATATAGAGCCCTAAATACACCGTTTGGGGCAGGTATGAACTACCGTTTGGGAGAGGCAAAACAAAACTAAAACGAAAAAGGCAGGTGCACAAATGCAAGCGTATCGTATATTAGCGATTAATCCTGGATCAACATCTACAAAAATCGCAATCTTTGACAATGACAAATCTGTATTTGAGGAGACACTGCGTCACCCAGCAGAAGAAATTGGAAAGTATGAAACAATATTTGATCAGTATGACTTTAGAAAAAAAGTCATTCTAGACACACTTGAGGAAAAAGGCATCAATCTGACAAAGCTTTCTGCAGTCGTCGGCCGTGGTGGTCTTCTAAAGCCTATTAAAGGTGGCACATACAACGTTTCAGATAACATGATCGAAGATTTAAAGGTTGGCGTTCTTGGAGAGCATGCTTCTAATCTGGGTGGCATTTTGGCTCATGAGATTGCATCATCGCTGAATATTTCTTCTTTCATTGTTGACCCGGTTGTTGTTGACGAAATGCATGATGTAGCAAGAATTTCAGGCATGCCAGAGCTGGACAGAAAATCTATCTTCCATGCACTGAACCAAAAGGCTGTAGCAAGACGCGCAGCATCAGAGTTGGGTAAAGCATATGAAGACTGTAATTTCATCGTGGCACATATGGGTGGTGGTGTTTCCGTTGGCGCACACCAAAGGGGACGTGTTGTTGATGTAAACAACGCTCTTGACGGTGAGGGACCATTTAGTCCTGAACGTGCTGGTGGGCTTCCTGTTGGCGATCTAGCCAAACTTTGCTTCTCAGGAAAGTACACACATGGCGAAATCAAAAAGCTTATTAAGGGAAGCGGCGGACTGGTTGCTTACCTGAATACAAACGATGGACGCGAAGTCGTAAAGATGATTGAATCAGGCAACAAAGACGCAGAAACGATTTACAAGGCAATGGCATACCAAGTTTCAAAAGAAATTGGCGCTTGTGCAGCAGTACTAAAAGGTCAAATCGACGGTATCATCCTAACAGGGGGTATTGCATTTGATAAAGCATTTGTAAAGTGGATCAGCGACAGTGTTGAGTTCATGGGCAAAGTCATTATTTACCCTGGCGAAGACGAGATGAAGGCACTTGCTGAAGGTGGCCTACGTGTTCTTAAGGGTGAAGAAAAAGCTCAAGAATACCTTTAAAAAATTAGGATAGGTGAAAATGAACATGTTAAAGGATAACCGCATTCGTCTCATTATTGGTCATTATGGGAGTGGCAAGACAGAGTTTGCAGTCAATTATACAATGCGCCTTGCATCGCTTGGCAGAAAGACTGCAATAGCAGATATGGACATTGTTAATCCGTACTTCCGTTCTCGCGAAAAAGCAGAAATGATGGAATCCAAGGGAATTCGTGTTATCAGTGGCGCACGTGGTCATCATGCCAATCTGGACATTCCAATGATGACAGCAGAGGTACAGGCACCGCTGCAAGATAAATCATATGATCTCATACTGGATGTGGGTGGCGACGCAGTGGGTGCAAGAGCCCTCGCTCAATATAAGCGCTATTTCGTCGAGGGTGAGTATGACATGTTCTGTGTCATCAATCGTTATAGAGAACAAACGGCAACATTAGAAGGGTGTCTGTATCACATAAAGACCATTGAAGCTACGCTTGGTGCGAAGGTGACGGGTCTAATCAACAACACCCATCTACTGAGAGATACAACAGTTGAAGATGTCCTGTATGGACAAGAACTTGTGGAGAAAGTGTCAAAGGAACTCGACATTCCAGTGCGTTATGTGTCGACTCTTGAAAAGATTGCCGAGGATCTTCCAGAAGGTCTTCAAGGCGAAATTTTCCCGATTCAGATGTATATGAGACCGGAGTGGCTTTAGGCTTTGCACTTGTAATCTGGAATACTCCAGGCAGTATACCGGAATAATAAGGAGGGTATAAAAGTGGCAGCAAAAGGTAAAGTTATTATTAACGAAGATATTTGCAAGGGCTGTGGTCTTTGTACAACAGCTTGCCCAGTAAAAATCATGACACTTGATACAACGCGTATCAACGTCAAGGGGTACCACCCAGCAGATGTAACAGATATGGATAAATGTATTGGATGTGCAAACTGTGCAATGATGTGCCCAGATTGCGTTATCACTGTTGAAAGAGAAATGGTATAAGGATAGCAGGGAGGGAAATTTAAAATGGCTAAAGTCCTAATGAAAGGTAACGAAGCGATTGGTGCAGCTGCTATCAAAGCGGGATGTAAGTACTTCTTCGGTTACCCGATTACACCACAGAATGAACTTCCAGAATACATGTCTCGTGAAATGCCTAAAAATGACGGCGTATTTCTACAGGCGGAATCTGAAGTTTCTGCAATCAATATGGTATACGGTGCTGCTGGCGCCGGTGCTCGAGTAATGACATCATCATCTTCTCCAGGGATCGCCCTGAAACAAGAAGGTATCACATATATCGCAGGTGCAGAACTGCCTGCAGTTATCGTTAATATCGTTCGTGGTGGTCCAGGTCTAGGTGGCATTCAGCCAGCTCAGTCTGACTACAATCAGGTAACACGTGGCGGCGGTAACGGCGATTACAAGCTTCTGACTTATGCACCAGCAAACCTTCAGGAAATGGTTGACCTGGTACAAGAGGCATTTGACCTTGCAGATTACTACCGCAACCCAGTTATGGTTGTTGGCGATGGTATGATTGGTCAGATGATGGAACCTATCGAGTTCAAGGATATTGAGTCTGGTAAGACACTTCCTGAAAAAGACTGGGCAACAGTTGGTACAAAGGGCGAGAGAAACCCTAACATTATCAACTCACTTGCACTAGATCCTCAAGACCTTGAAAATCACAACTACAAGCTGAAAGCTAAATATGACGCAATGAGAAAAGACGAAGTGCGTTATGAAGCATATAATATGGAGAATGCTGAAATTGTATGTGTAGCATACGGTACAACTTCTCGTATTGTTAAAAATGCAATTGCTGCACTGAAAGAAGAAGGCATCAATGTTGGTCTTATCCGTCCAATTACACTATGGCCTTTCCCAGAGCAACCGTTCAGAGATATTCCTGAAACAACTAAGGGGATTCTGACAGTGGAAATGTCACTGGGTCAAATGATTGACGACGTAAAAATTGCTAACGAAGGTCGTCTGCCAGTTGACTTCTACGGTCGTGTAGGTGGTATGATTCCTGAGCCTGAGGCGATTATGGATAAGATTAAAGAAATGATCGGAGGTGCGAAATAATGGCAGTTGTATTTGAAAAAACTAAAGGCCTGGTAGAAGGTAAGCAAACGCACTATTGTCCAGGATGTACGCACGGTATTATTCACCGTCTTGTAGCAGAAGTTCTTGAAGAACTTGGTGTTCTTGGCGAAACAATTGGTGTTGCACCAGTTGGTTGTTCAGTACTTGCATATGAATACTTCAATTGTGACATGCATGAAGCATCGCATGGTCGTGCTCCGGCTGTAGCGACAGGCATCAAGCGTGTTCATCCAGATAAAGTTGTTTTCACATACCAAGGCGACGGCGACCTCGCTTCAATCGGTACTGCTGAAGCAGTTCACGTTGCGCATAGAGGCGAAAAAATTACGACAATCTTCGTAAATAACGCTATTTACGGTATGACAGGCGGTCAGATGGCACCTACGACTCTAATCGGTCAAAAGGCGACAACTGCACCACTTGGACGTACAGTAGAGCACTCAGGTATGCCACTTAAGATATCTGAAATGTTTGCAACAATCCACGGCGCTGCATTCATTGAGCGTGTTTCTGTAGATACGCCTGCAAACGTACGTAAAGCTAAAAAAGCAATTAAAGAAGCATTCCAGTGCCAGATAGACGGCAAAGGCTTCTCTATGGTAGAAGTTCTGTCAACGTGTCCAACAAACTGGGGTATGACACCGATCGATTCTCTAAGCTGGTTGCGTGAAAATATGGTTCCATACTACCCACTTGGCAACTTCAGAAGACCAGAAGAGGGGGACAAGTAAAATGGTAAACGAAAAAATAATTTGTGCAGGTTTCGGTGGCCAAGGCGTTATGTCTATGGGCCAGCTGATCACATATTCAGGTATGCTTGAAGGTAAAGAAGTTTCTTGGTTGCCATCATATGGACCAGAAATGCGTGGGGGTACTGCAAACTGTAACGTTATGGTATCGGACAAAATGATTGGTTCTCCAATCATTACGAATGATGCAACATGTGCAATTGTTATGAACCTACCATCCCTTGATAAATTTGAAGCAGACGTTATTGAAGGCGGTCTTGTGCTGGTAAACAGTTCTCTAATCGAGAAAAAAGTTTCGCGTTCTGATGTTAAAGCAATTTACATTCCGGCTAACGAAGCAGCTGTTGAACTTGGCAATGCACGTGTAGCTAATATGATTATGCTGGGTGCATATATTGAACTGAATGCACCAGTTAAACTTGAAACGGTTAAGGAAACACTAAAGAAGCTGTTTGCTTCTAAAGCGAATCTGATTCCGGTTAATGAAAAGGCGCTTGAAAAGGGTGCTGAGCTTGCACGTCAATTTAAGTAAGACCTGCAAGTACTGACATGGTATAGACAAATCCTAAAAAGGTTTGTTTTCATACTCCTAATTTTCATCACTTTCAGGGTGTGTTACTCTGAGCGGAAGTAGTCATACTTCCAAATTCGCTACGTTGCCATTTTGCAACTGAGCGTCTCACTTACCAATTACTCATTCTCTTGTTGTTGCGGTGGCCCCATACGGGGCGTGCCGCTTTTTTTTTTGCGGAAAAGACAAAGAACAGCAGATTTGATAATAAAGAGGAACACATCGTGTGCACACGAATGGATAGTGTCAACTCTTGTGCGCAAAAACCACCAGAAATCCGATAAGGTTTATGCAGCTTTAAGTTTCTCCTCGTAGATCAAATCGATGACCTTCGAGTCTATATAGCACCTTCCAGTTGACCAGTCTTCGCTATATTCGATCAAGTAGGAAGTGACTAAACGTATGTATGAATCAACCGATGGAAAAATGCCAACGACTTTGGTTCTTCGCCGAATTTCACGGTTTAAACGTTCAATCATGTTCGTTGAAGCGATTTTTCTAGAATCAATCTGTTCAAAATTGAAGAACTGAAGTGAATCTTCGAGACCTTCTTCTAGTGTCTTAATCGCTTCTGGATACTTACTTTCATATTCATCCATAAAGGTATAAGCATAACTTTTAGCACTATTGTAATCAGGTTGAAGCCAGATTTGCTTCAGCTTTGAACCGAAGTGATTTTTCTGTTTGGATGGTACATGTGCCATGATATTTCTCATGAAATGTACCTTGCAACGTTGCCAGGATGATCCCAGAAATGACTTTCGCGCTGCGCTAACAAGGCCCTTATGTGCATCTGAAACAACTAACCAGACGTGTTCAACGCCTCGTGCCTTCAACTTATCAAACAGTGTTGTATAGCTCGCTTCAGATTCCTCATACATTGGCTCAACTGCAAGTATATCTCGTGTGCCATCAAGTTTAACGCCACAAACGACGTGAACAGCCATGTTTCTGACATGCCCATTATCTCGGATCTTTTCATAAAGAGCATCTACCCAAAGAACAGGATATTCTGCATCGAGATTTCGATTTCGAAACGCTTCTACTTGTTCATTCAGCTCTTTTGTGATGTTACTTACATGGCCTTTCGAGATTGAATCGATCCCTAGACTTTTAGCGAGTTTCTCGATTTTTCTTGTGGAAACTCCATTGACGAATGCTTCCTGAATGACGTTCATTAGAGCGGCTTCGGAACGTTTTCGTTCCGTCACAAAGAATGGAATATAACCACCTTTACGTGGTTTTGGAACCATAAGATACATAGTCCCCATACGCGTATCAAAGCGTCTTGGTCGGTATCCGGCTCTGTAGCCATTTCTTGATCCTGAGCGTTCTGATTTATCAGCTCCAAGTTGATTTGAAAGTTCTGCTTCCATCAGCTGTTCGCACAGCCACTTGAGCATTTCAAGCATTGGGTCTTGCGCAGTTAGAAACTTTAATAGCATTTTTTCAAAAGGTAGGGTAGAATTTTGGTAAGCCATCGGTTTATCATCTCCTTATTTGGGTTTTCTAGACAATTACCTTTTCGGAGTTTCCGATGGCTTTTCCTTTATTTATTTTTGCGCACTTTATTTTACGCTATCCACGAATGTGTTCCTCTTTATTATCAAATCTATTGGGCGCGACGAGCGACCAGGGCAACCAGAGGTTGCACGGTGCTGTTCTTTGTTTCTTAAAAATAGAGCGACGAGCGACATGAGCAGCCAGAGGTTGCTCTGGCATTTCTGATGGAGTTGGATTAAAGCCGATTAGGTTGACTCACATGCAGTTCAGCCGAAGTCTCCACACCCCTCCTAATATCCCGAATTTTCATATCAAATCCAACCTATTTACCCTGAATATGATCATCATGTCATTTTGAAAACGTTTTTACAGTTATAACCTGTTAGTATGACGCAGATATAGGTATAAATTAAATATAGAAAAGAGGATGGTTTAAAGGCAGGTGATAGGGATGAATATAGGTTTCAAAAAACGGTTTTACGCATGGACTATTGATTTTCTCATAACGAGTACGGTCGGATTTATACTCGCCTTCAGTGTTGCTGCGGTTATCGGTATCGAGCTTCGGGCCGATTTATTTGATAACAAACCAATGCTGATGGTAGGCGTTTATTTCTTTCTCCCTGTCATTGTGGACTGGCTCTATTTTGCGGGTTTTCACAGCAGCAAAAAACAGGCTACAATCGGGAAAATCATTCAGAAAATTGTCGTTACAGCTGAAAACGGTGAAAGAATAGGTTTTGGGCGCGCGACACTACGCTATATTGTAAAACTGGTGTGTTACCTGACTCTTGGTCTAGGCTTCTTGCCAATTCGGTTTACAAAGAGAAAACAAGGCTTACATGACTTTTTTGCAACAACAGTTGTTGTGGAGCAGACATGCTGTGAACATAAAAATGTCTTTGATTTGACTGAGTATAGAGATGCATTAAACCATAAGAAGGCCAAGTGAAAACATTTTTAATTGTAAGTTATAAATGACTGCGAATAGCTCGCATGGGCTATTCGCTTTTTATGTGTTAAAAAAGAATAACAAATCAGAGAAAACCATCCATTTAATGTCACTTAGGCGTATAATTTAATGAGGTGAAAGTAACTTATTGTGAGTTTAGGGGTGTTTGCATGCATAGTTCAAATATACGAAAACATTATGGGAAATGGCTCGTTTTAGTCCTAAGTCTTGCGCTCGTCACCGGGTGCGCGACAAGTGAAATGGAAGAGCCTGTACCAGATGCTGATAAGAGTGGTGCACAAGCATCAAAGGATCTCATTTCAGAAGAAGAACAACAAGAAGAGAGTCGAGCTTCCTATTATGATGCCCTGCATCTGGAAATGGAAGCCGTTGCGACCCAAATTTCTCAGCGACTCGAGATGGAAGGGCGTCACCTAAGCCAGAGTCAGTATATTGAAATACTTAAATCGTTCAGGACAGAAGAAATACAATATATGTACTTAGGCTTTGACGACGGGACGTTTATAAGCACGCCTGAAGTTGAACTGCCCAGTACATATGATGTGGTTGAGCGAGACTGGTATAAGAAAGCATTAGAAAATTCGACCTATACAGATATTTACCAAGACGCAATGACACAGACTTATATTTGTACTATGTCCGTTCAGGTTTATGACGAAAAAGAAGCACCCGTAGTGCTTGGCATAGATTACACACTGGAAGCGGACCCAGTCTACTTTGAAGATGTCGAAGCCTATAAGGCACTGAGTACATCAGATGAAGGGCTTGAATCTAAGCAGAAAATCCAATCACAAGCAGGAGATAATTTGCTGCTGAACACGCCTGGTGTAGACCAGGAGGTAAATACATTTTCAAAGGCACAAATTGAAAGTTGGACAGAGGTTCTGCATGCAGTAGAAAATGAGCTTGCCCCGTATGAAACAGCACAGGATATTCAAGCTGTACTCAGCAAATTTGTTGGAGAACATGATGAGGTGATAACCTTCTATTTAGCAACACCAGACGGAAGGCTCATCGCATCTGAAGATATGGAATTACCTGAGGGCTATGATCCAAGAGAACGGCCATGGTACGAGAAGACACTCAATTCTGACGGAGTATACATTTCTGAACCCTATTATGACATTTTAACAGAAAACATGATTCATTCCTTATTCCTTGAGCTTAGCAGCGCTCCTGAAGCGGGTTGGGTACTAGGCATAGATGTTACCAATTAATATTCACAATAATGCATTCATAATATGCAAAATATAGGAGAGTACTATGGAAGCAAGCATTCGCAGTATCATTAAGTTGTCTTGGCCTGTGATGGTGGGGACGATCTTACAGTCTCTGGTCTATACGTGTGACTTGTTCTTTGTATCAAAGCTGGGGACTGTGTATGCTTCCTCAGCAGCGCTGGGTACCTCTGCGGCAGGCGTGGTGTTTGTCATGTCCGCTCTGGTTGGAGCCGGCGCAATTGCACTTGCTTCTAGAGGCTATGGCGAAGAAGATTGGGCTAAAATACGGTCTGCTACAGGAACCGCCCTCATTTTAGCCCTTGTATTTGGCCTAATAGTAGGTGCTTTGGGACATGGCGCGTCGCATTTCGTTATTGAAGATATATATGGTGCAAAAGATCCGTCCACAATTACATACACGTCGGTATATTTAAAGATTGTCCTTTGGGGGACACCCATGGTCTTTGTTAATTTTGCCATGCGCAATATCCTTCAGGGCACTGGGGATACCATGAGTCCACTGATTATATTTGGAATGACCAATGTGCTGAATATCATTTTAGATCCCCTGCTTATCTTTGGTTTTGGCATGGGAATAGGAGGCGCAGCACTTGCAACGGTTATTGCCATGGGCTTTGGTAGCTTGATGATTGTTTACAGGACCATTCAGAAGCTCTTTGATAACCATATACAGACATTTTTGAAGTACTTGAGGTTAGATAGAGCACGCGTTCAGCAAATTCTGAAAGTTGGATTTTGGGCTTGCATTCAGCAAATCTCTAGACCTGTAACGGGCATGCTTATGTTCGCCATTGTACTCAGGGCAGGAGGGAATGCCGCAACTGCCGCTTTTGGAATTGGTGGTCAGCTTTTTGGATATACGTTTATATTTCTATCAGGCCTTTCTGTGGCGATGTCTATTATGGTTGGTCAGGCTCTTGGACGTAAAGATTATCAGGCACTGGATGTCCTCATAAAAAAAGGACTCAGGCTTGGGGCAATCAATATGATTATATTTGCAGTGCCCTACGTGATTTTTCCGCATTTTTTCATGCGCTTTTTTTTAAGGGATCCATCAGTGGTCGGTATTGGTGTTCACTACCTCAGAATTGTGTATATTGGCATATCGGTTGTCATATTTCCAGTCATATACGGTGGTGTTTTTCAAGGGGCTGGCGATACGCGCCCAGCTATGATATCATCACTCATGGCGAACCTTGTTTTTAAAGTGCCAGCCGCTTGGGTTATGGTTACTTTATTAGACATGGGCACAGATGGTGTCTGGTGGGCTGTCGCTGGCTCTGTGTTCGTCGAGGCAGCTATAGGACAATATTACATCAAGAAAGGTAAGTGGAAGTCGTTCCAACTTGAATAGGGTTAACTATGGAATTTTTAAAAGCAATGCTGCTCATTTTGGTGGCTGAAATGGGTGACAAAACCCAAATTGTTGCGATGGCATTTGCAACAAAATATAAATTACATCAAATACTTTTAGGTGTAGCACTGGGGTCGGCAGCCAATCATGGACTTGCAATCATATTTGGCTCACTACTTGCGAAATCTTTGGATATGCGCCTAGTACACAGTGCATCGGGACTCTTATTTCTAATTTTCGCTTACCTGTCACTGGATTATGAAGAACCAGAAGAAGAGGAAGAAAGTATAGAAAAATTTGGCCCTTTGATTACTGTGGCAATCGCATTTTTCTTAGGGGAGCTTGGCGATAAAACTCAGCTGACAGCACTATCGCTGTCAACCGATTCCGTGTATCCGTTTTTGACCCTGCTCGGAACGGTTTCGGGAATGGTTATTACCAGCCTACTGGGCATTCTAATCGCCCAGCGGTTCGGGGAGAAAATTCCTGAAGAAATTATGAAAGTACTTGCAGCATCAGCTTTTCTCGTATTTGGTATACAAAAAATTGTACTTGCAGGGTCTCTAATTGGGATTGGCACAGGCGCTATACTTTTTATGGTTCTGATCATAGCAGGCGTAATGGCATTTCGTTTTAAAGCGTATCACGCTGAAGTACAAGCAGTACAAGAAACACAACTTAAGCGTCAGGCGGCTGCGCTTTATAGAATGATTCATGCGGTTAGACTTGGGCTTGAAGAGATGTGCCGGGGCGAGAAAAATTGTGGAAAATGTCAGGGCAAGGGCTGTCTGATAGGCTATATGAAAATTATCATCAATTTGATGGAAGAAAACAAACCCATACCAGCAGATATGATTCGTGCTGTGAATACCTTGATTCGCAGAGACGTCAGCAAAGAAACGCTTAAAAAGACATTGGCGTCTTTGCTGGATTATTATAAGGGGCATCCAGAAGAATATAAGAAAAATTTGGCGCTGCGCCAAGTGAGGCTGGCTCTTGAAGCGCTCATGTTTAATGAAGAGGAGCCCAACTGCACATCATATGAAGCATATGCTGCATGGATAGAGTCAATAAGGGACGATTTCTAAACACCTGTGTATGGTTACTCAGGATACTATATTGGGAAAATACAATGATATATTCATCTCAGTGAGCAAGTTTTATTATGATAAAATAAAAAGAGTTGTATTACTAGGACTTCAGGAGGAATAAGGTGGGGAAATTATTTGGTACTGACGGCGTACGCGGCGTTGCAAATGTAGAATTGACAAATGAGCTGGCATATAAGCTGGGCAGATTCGGTGCATATGTGCTCACTGAAAATAAAGAAAAGAATGAAAAGGCAAAAATTTTGATTGCTAAAGACACGCGTGTTTCTGGGGACATGCTTGAGTCAGCCATGATTTCGGGGGTTTTGTCCGCCGGGTGCGATGTGATCAAAATTGGTGTTTTACCTACGCCTGCAGTGGCACACTTAGTACGACACCTAGATGTAGATGCTGGGGTTATGATTTCAGCTTCCCATAATCCTGTGGAGTATAATGGCATTAAGTTCTTTGATAAAGATGGCTTTAAGCTGCCAGATGCGGTTGAAGAGAAAATTGAAACATTCATTTTGGAAGAAAAGGACTTACCGCATAACCCATCGGGTACAGAACTCGGACGAAAAACGGAAGTTTTCAGAGCCATGGACATGTATGCAGACTATGTAAAATCAACAGTCGATGTGAAATTTGAAGGTGTAAACGTGGTGCTGGATGCAGCAAATGGCGCGGCCTATGAAGTTGCACGAAAGGCGCTCAAAGACCTTGGTGCAAATGTGGACTGCATTCATGCTGAGCCAGATGGGTACAATATCAATGCAGACTGTGGCTCAACACATCCTGAGAAGGTGGCTGCAGAAGTGATCCTCAGAAAGGCAGATATTGGACTGGCCTTTGATGGCGATGCAGACCGTCTGATTGCGGTAGATGAAAAAGGGCGTATTGTAGATGGTGATAAGATTATGGCCATTTGTGGTGCACATATGAAAAAAAGCGGGAAACTCAGTAATGATACTATTGTGGCGACCGTTATGAGTAATTTGGGGCTGGATATTGCCATGCGTTCAGAGGACATTACGCTGGAGAAAACAAAGGTGGGTGACCGATATGTTCTTGAAGCCATGCGTGCAGGCGGACATAGTCTAGGTGGCGAACAGTCAGGGCATATTATTTTCCTCGATCATAATACTACAGGTGATGGTCTTTTAACAGCGGTACAACTGATTAATGTTATTAAAGAATCTGGCAAGAAGCTTTCTGAGCTGGCAGGTATTATGGATACATATCCGCAGGTACTTAAAAATGCTAAAGTCTCTAACAAAAATAAGCATGCCTATAATGACGACGAAGTCATTGTTAAACGAATTGCTGAGGTAGAGTCATTCTTCCATGGGCAGGGCCGCGTGCTGATACGTCCATCAGGAACAGAGCCACTTGTACGTGTTATGATAGAAGGCAAAAATCAAGACGAACTCAATCAATTTGCAAAAGAATTGGTGGCACTGATCGAGACGCGACTGGGTTAAGGCAGCATTTTAAGAGACTGAGCGAGCAGGGTGAAATATATTTGTATAAGTGGACTGCATAGACTGCCATTGCTTGACAACTGTTATCGTTTCAAGTATTTTTATAGTGATAACTATGTAAATGGGGAACGGTGAAATATGCAGATTATAGACAGAATTTCAGATTTGCTCGATATATTAGTGAATACGAAGGATGGGCACTCTGTTTCGGAGATTTCAGAGAAAATGCAACTCTCTCCAAGTTCCGTACATAGAATGCTTTCGTCTTTGAAAAAAATCGGTTATGTAGCTCAAGATTCTGATACAAAGAAGTATAAGGCAGGTCTTAAAATTTTAACGCTGGCAGTCAACTTGTTAAACCATTATGATATTAGAACAACGGCACTTCACCATATGAAGTCATTAAGTGAGAAGTATGATAAGTTGGTTTTTTTAAGTGTATATCAGAACGGCTTAGTGGTATGTATTGAAACGGTTGAACTTTCATCGAACATGAAGTTTTATGTTAATATAGGTAGTGAAATGCCATTGAATGCAGCGGCAGCAGCACAAGCGATTATTGCATTTGAGAGCGATCAGGTAATCGATGCGCTACTCGAACAGGAAAGTTATAAACCCTTTACAGAACATACAATTATTCAGGGCTCAGAGTTGAAATCTAAATTATTGAAAGTTCGAGAAGACGGGTATGCGATTTGTGACAGGGAACTCGAAGAGGGTGTGAATGCTATTTCAGTGCCGATTCGAGACTATTCTGGAAAAGTTGTTGCGAGTTTGACGATGACGGGACTGACGAGCGTTAATAGTTTGGATGAGTCAGTCATCGAAGATGTTATACAAAGCGCAGGTCAAATTTCTAATGACTTGGGATACAGTGCGAAATGAATTGAATAAATAGGATCGATAAGTCTCGCTAAAAATAGTGAGACTTATTTTTATGCATATTTTTTGATAATTCTTGACAATAAGATAAGTGATAAGTAAAATAAGTGTATATTCCACTCAAAGGAATAAGATTCCGCTGAGAGGAATATACACTTTTGTAAATATATTTCATTATGAGGAGGGAAAGAATGAAAAGACTAGTTGTTTTTTTAACAATGCTTGTGCTGGCAACATTTGCACTTGCAGGATGTGGTTCTGATCAGGGGGCTTCTGATGACAGCGCATCAAAAAGTATTTCAATCAAGCTGAGCCATAATCAACCTGAAAACAGTGCGGAGCATGAAGGTGCACTGGCGTTTAAAGAAAAGGTTGAAGCGCTTAGTAAGGGACAGATGACAGTTGATATTTATCCGTCTATGCAGTTGGGTTCAATGAGAGAGCAGGCCGAAGGCGTTCAAATGGGGTCACACGAGATGACGATTCAGCCAATTGCCGTTATGACACCCTTTGTTGACGAGTTACAGGTAATTGATTATCCGTTCATAT
Organism: uncultured Acidaminobacter sp.; assembly: GCA_963676345.2. Lineage (GTDB taxonomy): Bacteria > Bacillota > Clostridia > Peptostreptococcales > Acidaminobacteraceae. Next base: position 1,025,103 of record CAXXTS010000002.1, on the reverse strand, counting down.
GGCCTAACGAAGCTAAGATGTGGGAGATTCTGGATGGTGAAACGGGCGACTTATTGCTTGAAAAGTCAGAAGCTAAGGGCTTTAAGGGTCTAGGTTTTTGGGGTGCAGGATTCAAGAACTTTACAACAAGTAATAAAGAAATCCATATGCCAGAAGATTTTAACGGTGTAAAAATGCGTGTTATGCCATCACCACTTCTTATTGAGCAGTATGAAACATGGGGAGCAAGCCCTGTACCAATCGAATACGCTGAACTTTACAATGCGCTTCAGCAACAGATTGTAGATGGTCAAGAAAATCCGATTGCCACTATTGCCATGAACAAATTTTATGAAGTTCAAAATAACCTAATCATTAGTAATCACGGATTCCTTGCATATGAGTTTATTGCAAATAAAAACTGGTTCGATAAGTTATCAGAAGAAAACAAGAATATTATTGTTGAAGCGGAAAAGTATGCAAGAGTCATCCAAAGAGAAAAGCTTAGCGAAAAGGAAAACGCTTATCTGGATGAAATTAAAACATCAGATATTAATATCTATGCACTTACAGATGAAGAGAGAACTGCATTTGCAGAAGTTTCAAAAGCGGTACATGAAAAATTTGCGGACTCAGAGTCCAAAAAAGAAATTCTAAACATGATTTATAAAGAAACAGAATAACATGGACGAGGTTTTTTGATGGGATCATTAAACCTCATCCTCCCTAAGAAAGGTGAAAGCATATGAGACTTCTCGACAAAATCGAAGAATACTTTTGCGGTGCTGCGCTTTTAACAGCGACACTCATCGTATTTACAAATGTAATTTTGAGATATGTCTTCAAAGCGGGTACAAGCTGGGCGGAAGAGCTTGTGAAGTACTTGATGATTTGGATTACATTTATCGGCAGCAGTATTTGCGTACGCAAAAAAGCACATGTAAGCATTGACTTCTTTTATGAAATGATGCCTATAAAGAGCAAACGTGTAGCGACGATTATCATTGATATTGTAGCCCTCTTCTTTACAGGAAGTATGGCATTTTACGGCAGCAAACTTGTACAGTTTAGTATTTCTACAGGGCAGGTATCACCAGCGCTTCAACTGCCGATGTGGGTTGCTTACTCAGCAATTCCGCTCGGGTTTATACTGATGTCTTTTAGACTGGTACAGAACATATATTTGCAGGTGTTTCATAAAGAATACTTAAGAGAAGGCGGGGTGAATTAGATGATATTTGTATTAATAGGATTGCTTTTAACCCTTTTACTGGGCAGTGTTCCGATTTTTATTGCACTCAATTTAACCGTTTTTCTAGTTATGCTGTTCTTTACGGATATGACCCCTATGATTATGATTCAAAAGGCCTTTGGTGGTGTCGATAAGTTTGCACTTATGTCTATGCCGTTCTTTATATTCGCTGCAAATGTTATGGTTGTAGGAGGCTTGTCTGATCGTATACTTAAACTGACAAGAAGTTTGGTTGGCAATGTAAAAGGTGGACTTGCATATACAACAGAATTTGCCTGTATGGTATTTGGTGCTTTATCAGGATCGAGCCCAGCGACTGTAATTGCAATGGGTAAATCATTGTACCCAGAATTGATTAAGCAAAAATATCCAGAAGGTTTTTCACTGGGACTCATTACATCTTCTGGCTCGGTTGCACTGCTCATACCACCGAGTATTACGCTGATAATTTATGCGACAACGACAGGCACTTCCGTAGGTGAGCTTTTCATGGCGGGCATTGGCGCAGGGATCGTTTATGGACTTGCGACCATGGCATATATCTTTTTCTATTCGAGAAAGCATGAACTCGCAGTAGATGGAAAAGCCACAGTGTCAGAAGTGCTTGTGAACATAAAAGATGCGGCTTGGTCACTGGCTGTACCTGTAATTATTCTTGGTGGAATTTACTTTGGTATTTTTACACCGACAGAATCGGCAGGGATATCTGCAGTTTATGCTATTTTCGTAGGCGTATTTATCTATAAGGAAATTGACCTTAAGAAGCTGGCAGACATATGCATCGATTCAGCCACAACCTGTGCACAAGTGTTGATTCTTGTAGCTGGCGCGCAGACATTCGGATGGTTCCTTACAGTGGCACGTGTTCCGCAGGCCCTAACATCCGGTATTCTCCAGAACGTAACATCTCCGGTTGTATTCCTTCTCATTATCAATGTGGTACTGCTGATTGTCGGGATGTTTATGGATGGCGTTGCAGCGATTATTATTTTGGCACCACTTCTATTTCCAATTGCGACGAGTATGGGCATAGATCCAGTACATTTGGGTATCGTTATGGTTGCCAATCTATCCATTGGAAACTTTACACCGCCATTTGGCCTGAATCTTTTTGTGGCCAATAGTGTGACTGGGGTTTCAATTTCAAAAATCATTCCAGCAGCAGTTATTTTCGTATTTGTAAGTATTGCAGGGCTGCTACTTATCACATATGTACCAGGCATTTCCCTGTTGCTTCCACGATTGATTTACGGCTAGACTGAGAGGTTTTTATGAATGTAGATATATCAAGATTTGTTGAAAAGTTAGAGCGTGTAAATGCTGTAGGGTATGAGGCGGACTCAGGCATTACACGCTTGGCTTTAACAGACGCTGATTTTAAAGCACGTGAAATAGTACTGAATTACTTGGAAACGTTAGGATTGGAAGTTAGACTAGATCAGGTGGGGAACATCATTGCAAGGAAGAACGGGACCGATGCATCATTGCCGTCGGTTCTAGTGGGTTCACACTTGGATACAGTACCTGGCGGTGGTGCTTATGATGGAACACTGGGTGTGATAGCTGCTATTGAAGCAGTGGAAATGCTGATTGACAATCGAGTCGAACATGAACATCCAATAGAAATCATAGTATTCAGTATTGAGGAATCCAGTCGCTTCAATATCTCGACAGTAGGCAGCAAAATCATAACAAATCGTCTTAAGCTGGAAGAACTGCAGTTTTATAAAGACAAGCAAGGGCAATCTATTTATGATGCTCTATCAGAACGCGGCCTCATGCGTCAAAAAATGTCTCTAGTGACGCCAGAAACAGTTAAAGCTTTTGTGGAACTGCACATTGAGCAAGGGCCGATTCTTGAAAGAAAGAATCGAGATGTTGGCATTGTTGAAGCTATCGCAGCGCCAAGCAGAATGCGTATTAAGTTGATTGGTGAAGAAGCGCACTCTGGGAGTTGTCCTATGGATATGCGGCGCGACGCACTGACAACGGCTTCAAAAATTATAATTGAAGTTGAGAAAAAGGGCAGAGAGGAGTCGCAGTATAAAACCGTGGCAACAGTTGGAAACTGCGAAGTTTATCCAGGCGCTATGAATGTCGTTCCTGGTCAGGCCGTGATTTCAATTGATATAAGGGGTGTTGATACACACAGCATACTTAGGACATTCAATTACATTACTGAACAGACAAAGTGTATTTGTGATAGAGAGAATACTGATTATACAATAGAAATTATTAGTCAGGAAAAGCCTGTAATTTTAGATAAGGAAGTACAGTATAAAATTCAACAGGAGTGCGAATCGCTGGGTCTAAGTTATGAGTTCATGTTGAGCGGTGCCGGACATGACACTATGAATTTGGCGAAAATTGTACCATCGGCCTTGATTTTCATTCCCTGTATAAAAGGAATCAGTCATAACAAGAACGAGGCTGTTAATCAACACGATTTAGAGAATGGGTTAAAAATATTATATAAAACGCTGGCAAGACTGGCAAAAAAAAATGCCTAAGAGCAGAGTGCTCAAAAGCAAAATAATGGTTATTCTCATTATAGCATATAAATCAACCAGATGGCTATCGTGAGATTTGCAATTTTAAGTGAGGTATATATGAAAATTGTAGTTAAAGGTGGTTGGGTTATAGATCCATCTCAGAATTTAGATGGATTGAATGACATACTCATCGAAAATGGAAAAATAAAAAAATTAGAGAAACATATAGACTCGAGTGATGCAAAAGTTGTAGACGCGCGGGGCAAGTATGTATTGCCGGGATTAATTGATATGCATGTTCATTTCAGGGAGCCGGGATTTGAACATAAAGAGACAATCGAAACAGGGGCTAGAGCGGCTGTGGCAGGTGGATTTACGAGTGTGGTTTGCATGCCGAATACCAATCCGGTTATTGACACAGTTCAGACGATGTCACTTGTACAAAAACAGTCCGAAAAAGCAGTGTGTAATGTATTCATGATGGGCAGTATTACAAGGGGGCTGAATGGTAAAGTGCTCTCGCCCTATGAAGCTATGCTTAGAGCTGGTATTGTGGGTATCACGGACGATGGAAAGAGTGTTGAAAACAGTGAGGTTATGCTCAGAGCGCTTAAAGAAGCAAAGCGACTTGGGCTGGTTGTCGGGTGTCACTGCGAAGATCCGAAACTTATGTTTGACCGCTCAATTAATATGGGAGAAATCTCAAAGGCCTATGGTTTAGAGGGTATCCCTGCAATGACAGAAGAAATCATGATTCTACGAGACGCTTTTCTTGCAGAGAAAACTGGGGCAAAGGTGCATATTCAGCATATATCTTCAAAACGTGGTCTTGAAATAGTCAAAGAGGCGAAACAGCGCGGTGTCCAAATTACCTGTGAGGCTGCACCGCATCACTTTACATTGACTCAAGATGCCATTAAAACTCAAGGTACAAATGCAAAAATGAGTCCGCCACTGCGACGCCGGCAAGATGTAGAGGCTTTAAAAGCAGGTCTTCAATCAGGCATTATTGACGTCATTGCTACAGATCATGCACCACACACGCTAGAAGACAAGGCGCTGGATCTCATAAAGTCTGCAAATGGAATTGTTGGGCTGGAAACTGCTTTAGGACTTGCTTTGACAGAACTCTATCACTCAGGAGTACTAAATTTGAGTGAAGTTGTTGAAAAAATGAGTACAAGACCTGCCCAAATACTTGGAATAGATAAAGGCCATTTGAAGATAGGTAGTGACGCCGATGTTGTAGTGGTTGACACAGAGCGCATGTGGACGGTTAAACCGGAATGCTTTTTTTCCAAAGGCGTGAACACACCATTTGTAGGAATGCGTCTTAAAGGCAAAGCAATGATGACAATTGTTGGCGGAAATATCGCGTATGCTGAGGAGGACTGGACATGTGCGTAGAAAATGTAAATAAAAGAGTGGTTGAAGCCATTGTTAAAGAAAATAGAGAAATCGCCAAGGGCATTTATCAAATGTCTTTTAGCGAACCAGAAATTGCGAAAGAGACAAAGCCAGGTCAGTTTATTAATATTTATTGTAAATCTAAAGCATTGCTTTTGCCGCGTCCTATCAGCATTTGCGAGGTAGACGGTGCAAGTGGTCTTGTGACAATTGTCTATGCGGTTGTTGGAAAAGGTACGAAAGAGCTGGCTGGGGTTAAATCTGGGGAAACAGTTAGGGTTCTAGGACCGCTTGGCAATGGATTCGACCTTAACGAAAGTGCACAGCACAGTATTTTGGTTTCAGGAGGTGTAGGAACACCACCGATGGTTGAACTTGCAAAGCGTTTGCCGGGGAAAATTACAGCATTTGTTGGGTTCAGATCAGAACCGTATTTGATAGAAGAGCTGGAGAAGTATGCGACTGTCCATATTGCAACCGATGATGGTGCAGCAGGATTCAAAGGAAACGTAATTGAGTTGATGAATAAGGTACAGGCGCATGCTGATGCCATATACTCATGTGGACCAAAGCCAATGCTAAGGGCACTTAAGGGTTGGGCAGAAGACAAAAGTATTCCAACTCAAATCTCTTTAGAAGAGCGAATGGGCTGTGGCATTGGCTCATGTGTAGGTTGTGTAGTTAAAATTAAGGATCAGACTCAGCAAGGGTGGACTTATAAAAAAGTATGTAAAGATGGCCCTGTATTCGATTCCAAGGAGGTACTGTTTGATGAAGTCTTCAAGATTAAAGGTTAATATTGCAGGGGTGGAATTTAAGAATCCAGTCATGACAGCATCGGGAACATTTGGAGCCGGAGAAGAATACAGTGCATTTATGGATTTGAGTGAACTGGGTGCAGTTGTTGTAAAAGGCGTGGCGAGTGAACCGTGGAATGGAAATCCTGCACCGCGAATTGCTGAGACTTATGGTGGCATGCTCAACAGTGTTGGGCTTCAAAATCCAGGAGCAGACCATTTTATTGAACATGCGGTGCCATTTTTGAGACAATATGATACGAAAATAATTGTAAATATTGCCGGTAGAACGATTGAAGAGTACTGCGATGTAACACGAAAGCTAAATGATGCAGATATCGATATGATTGAGCTCAATATTTCATGTCCCAATGTCAAAGAAGGCGGAGTTGCCTTTGGTACAGATCCAGAAATGGCAGAGAAGGTGACACGGGAAGTAAAGAAGGTTTCCAAGCATCCTTTGATTGTTAAATTATCACCAAATGTTACGGATATTACTGCTATTGCTTGTGCAGTAGAACGTGGTGGTGCGGATGCAATTTCTATGATTAATACATTGCTGGGAATGCGCATCGATATTAACAGAAAGAAACCTGTACTCGCCAATAACGTGGGCGGCTATTCAGGACCGGGTATAAAACCAGTTGCAGTAAGAATGGTATATCAGGTTGCTAAAGCGGTTAATATTCCAATTATAGGTATGGGTGGAATCAGCTGTGCTGAAGATGCACTGGAGTTTCTTCTTGCCGGAGCAACAGCAGTAGCAGTTGGGGCAGCGAATTTTACCAATCCGACAGCTACGCTGGATGTGAAGCGTGGAATAGATGCATATATGGAAAATAACGGATTTAAAGCAATTAAAGAGATTCAGCAATCTTTTCAAGAAAACTAAAATGAGTTCATAATAAACCTTCTAAGCAATTCAATATTACTTACTCCTTAAAATAAAAAAGTATAATTAAGAAATATAAGACAGGCATCTTCCTTATGAAGAGGCCTGTCTTTCTATATAATACGGTTGATTCTATTCTTCATTTAGGCGTTTCAACTTATCAAGCCAAGTCTCCAGCTGCTGGGCAGCATCTTCAAAAGATGTCACATCAATGGTCTTTTCAAAATCATATTGCTTAATGCTGTGATCATACATCGGGTCATAGTAGTTGACCATGAGTTCTTTAGCGACAGCTTCAAACTGGCCTTCCTTTACAAGGGTTTGTAGGGCATCAACAGGCTCGTTGCCCATATAGCGTCGAATTCGGTCAATGGCATTTAGAAGCTCAGCATTCCCCGGTTCAAGGCCTGTGTATTCAGAAGTAAGATGCTTGGCTCTAAAGGTCACATCAGCGTCTATGAGAATCTGATGTCCCTCCGTCATATGGTCTTTAATACAACCAGGTACAAAGAGCTTACCGATCCGTTTGCTTTCAGCTTCAACAAAAATATAATTTGATTTCCTATTTTTGAGCGTATGATAAATCGTTGACTCAAAAGCTTTTGTTGTGGGCTGGCCGCCAAGACCTACACCACCAAGCAGAGAACCTCTGTGGTTGGCAGCCCCTTCTAAGTCAAGCACATCGAGTCCCCGTTCAGTGAGAATATCCAGTATCTTGGTTTTTCCAACCCCTGTACGACCGTGCAAGACAATATAAGTCACTTCATCATTAAGTGTTTTAGTGCCTTTGACAACAGCGCGGCGATAGCCTTTGTAGCCGTCTTTCAAATAGTATACGTTTTCACCAAGACCGTTGAGCAAGAGTGCGATAGATGTACTTCGCATTCCACCGCGAGCGCAAAAGAAAACAATACGTTTTCCAGAGCTTTTTTTCAGCTCTGAAATTTGCCTGTAGAGTTCTGGTAGTTTCTTTGACACAATTTCAACACCGTGATGTTTTGCTTCATCAGGTGAATCGTGCTTGTACATTGTTCCGATGACTTTGCGTTCTTCATTTGTAAATAGCGCAAGGTTAATAGCGCCATCTATTGTGGACGCTTCATATTCTGCAGGCGTTCGAACGTCAATGAAAAGACACTTTCGATCATCCAGTTTTTCGTAATCAATGGGTAGTAACATAGGGTTTCCTCCGTCCTTGCAGATAACATTACTATAATAATGTTTGTAACCAAATTATTCAAGCGCAATAACGATTTTCATAAAAATTCCATGGTCTTTGAGTTTTTTTCTACCAAATTACGGGTATATTAGGGCTAAGCTGAACTATTTATGCTGTGTACATGGCGCGCGAGCACCCTGCATGTACTTTTCATGAATATACCAGGTTCAGTAGAGCAGAGGGAGGATTTATATGGCGAATATTCTCATTGCTGACGACTCAGTGGTTATACGAAAGACACTGAGAAGACTACTCGTTAAGGGTGGACATGAAGTCGTTGGTGAAGCTTCTAATGGTCAGGAAGCTTTCAATGAATATAAACTCAAGCAGCCGGATGTCGTAACTATGGACATTACGATGCCCATTGTCGATGGCATAGCTGCCCTAGAAAAAATAATTAACAGTTTTCCAGATGCTCGTGTGATTATGATCAGTGCAATTGATCAAAAGAAGTTGGTGTTTGAAGCCCTGGAAAGTGGCGCAAAGCATTATATTATAAAACCTTTTGATGATAAAAATGTGCTGGAAATTATAAGACTCGTTATGGAAGAATGAAAATCAGGTATTTCAAATAAATTGGAATACCTGATTTTATGTTTGCATAGGATTTAAAAGTGGATTTCGTAGGCAAATTCAAGCCGACGTTTATAGTCAAGTTCGACGAAATCTGTGGGTTTGACATTGGTCTCTTTTTTCTCGAAATACTGCAGGTCTGCCAGCTTCAACATTTTGTAGACAAATTGCGAACAGAACATGATATTTGGCTTGTGTGAGTATCGAAGGACCAATCCGAGCAAATTGTATGCGCTGCCTTCCTCATTGATTTTCTTAATTTCATCGATAAGGCGTTTCTTTTGATCAGGCGTAACCTGCATTTTATAAACCATAATAGACGCATCGCTCTTCTTATTAAAATACTGAACCATTTCCGCATTGAGCCCCGGTGGATACACTTTTTCACCACCGTTATAGCTGATGATGGTCTTAAGGTCATAATCAAACGAAATGGAAGCGTGGTTGTATTCCTTGCTCGTAAACATGGAAATCACTTCACTTGCTGCACTGCCCGTATTTGAGATTATGATATAAAGATGAGGGTCCTTAAGGCTGTCATAGGCCTGATTAAAGTAGGCCTCCGTTAGGCTGCCATTGTTTATGTATTTACGTGAACTGTGACGGGGAATGTCACGCAGAATTTCATCCAGATTTTCCCTAGAAATACTGGCACGGGCTTTTTGTACCATACGCAACTTGTCTTTAATGAGCACTTTATTATTTCTAAACTGATGAAAACTAAAGGATGCAATTTCTTCCATTGAAGGGAAGAAGAACTGTGTATAGCGTTTCACCGTAACGAAGTGGTCTATGAGAAAAGGCACATATATCAAAGTGACCCCAATCAGTTTGGCTACTGCTCTTGGGAGTCCAAAGAGTCCTTCACCAAAGATGCCGACATTGCTGAAAATAAGCTTAAGGCCCAGGACTGTGATATAAACTGTGACGAGTATGGCTCTGGTCTTGCTTTCTTCTTCAATACGGAATGTATGCCCAATCATAAGCAGTGTAATGAAAATATAGGCGAGCGCAAAGAGCGTCGTGTCACCGTAGAACAAAAGTACAACCATTAAAAAGGCTGTAAGCAGATTTAATAAACTACGTAGTTGTTTTAAACGGTACATGATTAAACTCAACTTTCTATAAAATTTTAAGTATAGTATACCGGATAGATGTGAACTGTATTTGAATTATCCGGAAATAGATTTGGTTTTGAAAATCATCTGACCATTTTGCTGCGAAGCAAGAAGCTCAGAACGAAAAACATTGTTATCTGGGTTTTGCTGTATAATGTCCAGAATCTCGAGCAATTTTGTTGAAAAGTCTCTAAAAGTAAGCATTTTTAAATCAGTGCCTTCTTTGTGGTATGAAAGCAGAACCCAGTTTTTTAAAGATTCTGTACTGATTTTCAGCTCGAGTGGATAATGATGTGCGTAGAGTTTAGAGAGTGCACGTGTGAATTCCAAAAACGCAGCATCCCCAAGAGGGCTGAGCCACAGGATGGGTTGGCGTAAGTCGCCCATATTTTTACGTTTTGGATCAATGGCGTGCCCAAGTCGCTGAGCCAGTGCGCCGTATGATCCCACCCCTTTCTCATCGTGAATGAGTCGCGGTGTCCCGGAGAGTACAAAAAATGTTTGATTGAGCTCTCCTGTACTCGTCAGATCGATTATTTGTCTTAGGTTGGCATAGGCGTTTAAGCGAATGTCCTTCCTTTCTTCAATAATTAAATCGAGTTCGTCAACCAATACAACAAACCCCTTGTAGCCAAGGAGGGTAATCAGGTGTGTAAAGGCGCGCATAAAGTCCATCATATTGAACTTATCAACCCCGCCGACAATGCCAACTTGTTTTTTTAAGGAGGCAGGGATGTTTTTTTCACCCGTAATCCATGCGGCAACGGCCTCTGAAATGGCATGATCTTTTTTTATTCGGGCGCGGATGTATGCGAGAAAAGACCTTGAAAATGCATTGTTAAACCGGTTGAGTGTTACAATAACACGGTTAAGCTCTTCAGCAGATTGCGCACGGTTGGGTGTGTTTTGTAAGTTTTCAATCCAAATGTCAAAGAGGTCATCAAAACTGCATTTGCGCCCGGTAACACTCTTAACAAACAGATTGTGCATTATTCTGTAATACATTTGTTCTAAGTTGTTAAACCTGAAGGTCTTGTCAATTTGTATATGAGAAACAATAAAATCGTCTTTTAAGGCATCTTCCTTCAGCTGGTGGAGCATAAAGGTTTTGCCTGTACCATATTCGCCAACAATCCACTTAATACAGCTGATGCCGTCGGCTGTGTTTTTAAAGCAGCGCTTAAACTCAGATTGTTCCTCTTCTCTGCCAACAAATAGAGACTTTGGAATAGTAGCGGGTACAACGCCGTTTTTGTATGCATTCAGGATGGATGTTAAGTGCGTGCTTTGCAACGTTGTCACCTCCAAAGTCAGAAATAGCGAGCAGAAAAAGCCTGCTCGCTATTAATTATACTATGAATTGGAACTTATTTCATAGGACTTTTCACACACGGATGTCCAGTTCGTGAATGGAACTGACTCCGCCGCTTTCTTTAAGGTATATACCGCTTTCGCGAAGCTGACCATTTTCATCGAAATTGCTGTCAGTCAAAGTATATTCTGTTGAAGCAGAACCGAGGTAAATAGCACCTACATCAGAGTCGATAAGTCCAGACAACTCCATTTGACCAGACGCATTCATAGACCAAATTTGCAGCTTATCAAAAGCAAGATCATTTTCATCAAGCCAGCCATTATGGTCATCATCTAGCGCCCTTAGTTCAGAGAATCCATGATTGGTTGAAGGTCCAAAGAGTTCAGAGCCATCATCGATCATGCCGTTTTTGTTGCGGTCGTATACGAGAAAACCACTACCATCCCTTGGAACACTAACATTGTCCAGCTCGCCATCTAAGTCGAGATCAAAGCGGATTTTCTGATCACTGAGTCCGGGTGGAATATGGTCCGTTTGAATGACAATCGGATCAATGATTGCCTGTCCCAGCTGAACATCGGTTACACTGCTTTCATGTTTTTCACGTTTCATCATCAGATTTAAGTCAAAATTTATTTCCTTGCCAGTGCTGTCCTTAACAGTTCCACTCGCAGAAAAGGTCATTTTTTCTGATTCGTGCTTAGTAACGGCCTTTCTGTAGTGCATCCCCCAGCCTCGGAAGGACTGAACGTTTCGAGCCGTGCCAGTAGGGGCATTGGCCTGATCATCCTCGCTGCGTTGAGCAGCGCGTCTGAGGCCAATGAGTTGAAACTTAAATCTCTTTCCTGTCATCCATGAAATTAATTCTTCAAGCAGACGGATTTTAAGCTTGTCTTCATCTGAAAGATGAAGGTCCAGTTTGTCAGGGGTTTGTTCAAGTTCTTCTATCATTTCGGTTTGCTGTGACTGGGGTGCGTCCTTTTCAAGTAGGCCGACTCCCTCTGGTGATAAACTTAGGGAATCTTGTTTTGCTAAATTAAGCTCTGATTGCCATAACTGGAGTTGTGTGCTTGAGGTTTCCGTCTTTTTGAATTCTCGATGTGCTTCCATGCGTATCGAAGAACTCTCAATCCTCATATGTCTCACCTCCGTGTAGACGTGCATTGAACTCCTATATCTATATTATCGTTAGAATATTCTAAAAACTTAGGCGCAATTAAAAAATAGGTCTTTTGTAGGGTCTACGACATGATTTCTCTGGGTATAAGTAATGTACAGAAGGGAGCGCAGATATGAATCATCTCGTATTATTCGACGAAAAAGCATTTATACGCAGTAGAATCAAAGGCTTGCTGAGTATGACCGATATACGTGTGCATGAGGCGATGAGTTATGGTCAAATGGTCAATTTGGTTGATCATGACACATTCCAAGTAGATTGCATTATGGCAGATATTAATTTCGATGATCCCATATTGGTCGAGCGGATGAGCGATTTCAGAGTTGCGCATCCGGCCATTCCCTTGGTTATTTTCACATCGTCCTCTTCTAGGAAGGGATTTATCAGCGCCATGAAGCTTGGAGCAAGTGATTACGTACTCAAATCGGTCGATGATGAGACCCTCATCAGTCGAATCAAAAGAAATGTGGGTCTAACAACGCCTGTTACGCCAGCTACCAGTGCAGGCGAAAAAATATCAGTGGACATTACGCGTTATCTAGCTGGTGAAATTCGAAAAGCTCAAAAAGGGTCCTATGATCTGACAATATGCTTTAGCAGTGTACTCGGAGAGAACGGTACAGATGCAGCTGTGCGCGTATCCCCTAGATTCCTTGCACAGCTCCAGGGCACCTACTGGGAGACGGATGCGCTGGTATCACTGGGTCTGAATCACTTTGTGAGTTTCTTTCCCTTTTGCGGTGATAGAGGGCGAATTGTATTAGAATCTAAACTTCAATCCATATTTGAAACATTAAAGGAAGCCGATACCAGCCTTGCTACTTGTAATTTAGTCAATGATTATGTTACATTTCCTGAAGATGGCTTGACTAAAGAAGAAATTTTGTCAAAAATGGATAGAAGAGATGAACAATAAATAGGGCTTGGAGGCAGGTATGAAATTAGGCGTAATTGGATACGGCAACATTGCAAGAGCACTCGTAGAAGGCGTTGTGAAGTCTGGGTATATTGATGCAGGGGATATTTATATTTCCACACTGTCAATTGAGCAAGTAAGAGAGGACATTGAGTCGCTGGGCTGTCATGCACTGACCACGAATCAAGCTGTGACTGAAAATGTTGATTTTCTAGTACTGGCTGTGAAGCCATATCAGTATGAGGCGGTTCTAAGTGATATTCAGTCGGTTTTACTGGACAAAACCGTTATTGTTACAGTCGCGGCAGGTGTAACACTGGACATGATGGAAACGTGGACCGGTAAAAAGCGAAAAATCATTCGAACAATGCCCAATACACCAATGCAGGTTGGACTGGGTATGATTGCAGTGACACCTAATAAGCAAAGTGTTCAGGCAGAAGTTGATTTTGTAGTGGGACTGTTTTCAAGCGTGGGTCGTGCTGTGGTCGTTGAAGAAAATAAAATGGAAGCAGTGATTGGTGCAAGCGGATCTTCACCAGCTTTTGTGTATATGATGATCGAGGCACTGGCTGATGGAGCTGTTTTAAAAGGATTGCCAAGAGATCAAGCTGTTGAGTTTGCGGCACAGGCAGTCAAGGGTGCTGCCGAGATGGTGCTTGAAACAGGCAAACATCCAGGCCTGCTTAAAGATCAAGTTTGTTCTCCAGGAGGCACAACCATTGAAGGCGTTTCTGCTCTTGAAGCTGCGGGTTTTAGAACAGCTGTTATTGAAGCCGTACGCAGAACCGTGGACAAGGCTGAGGCACTTAAGTCTTAATGGGCATTAAAGCTGCAGAATGAAATTTGAACAGAGATAAAATGAAATTTAAACTGAAGTAGTATAAAATCTAAACTGAGTTTGAAAATAGTGTGAAATGAAATCCGTTTCAGAATGCTTTAATGCGTGATATCTGGACGGGTTTCTTTAGTGCGTAAAGAACAGGTGTGTGTGAAAGCAGGTGAAACATGATTTATGACTGCATAATAATTGGGGCAGGCCCAGCGGGACTCATGGCAGGTGCACATCTTGAGGGTGTGAAAACACTGGTACTGGAGGGGGCAAAAAAACCTGCTCAAAAGCTTCTAATATCAGGATCTGGACAGTGCAACTTTACACATTCGGGGCCGATTCGTACTTTTTTTAAAAGATATGGCGCACACGATAAATTTGTGAGAAAAGCCCTGTCAGGCTTCACCAATGAAGCGGTGATCGCGTTTTTCAGCGAAGCAGGTCTTAAAGCCCATGTACGAGAAGACGGAAAAGTATTTCCAAGGAGTCTGGATGCTTGGGATGTGTTTAAGGCACTTCGCAATAGGAATGAAAAGAACGGCGTCCAAATTTGTACTGAGAGCAAGGCATTACGTGTTCAGCGACAAGCCGATGGTTTTATGGTTTATGGGAATCAGACTCAGTGGAAATCAAAGTGCCTGATTATAGCTGCTGGAGGCGCATCGTATCCGATGACCGGTTCAGACGGGAGCGGATTTGAACTTGCAGCTCAGCTTGGACATACCATCCAAGCACCTAGACCAGGGCTTTCACCGGTATACATCGCTGAGTTTAAACTGTCAGAGCTGGCGGGCACAGTTTACCCTAAGGGAAGGCTTACACACTATAGACAAAATAAAAAGCTTGCAAGCTATATGGGGGATATACTGATTACCCATACAGGACTCAGTGGGCCGTGTATTTTAGATAACAGCCGGTATTTCGAGACAGGGGACCGCCTGGAGCTCAATATGCTCAATGAGGATATCACACGCCATATACTGGAAGATAAGCTTCTAAAGGGCAATAAAAAACGTGTGAAGAACATCCTTTCAGAATGTATGACCAAGAGAAATGCTGAGGTACTTGTTAAACTTGCAGAGGGTGTTGACGAAGAGACTGTGTGTGCAGAGCTTACAAAGGCTGCAAGGAAATGGCTCCTCCAGCATGCCCATCAGTTTCCAATGACAATAAAGAGCCTGGGTGCGCTTAAAAGTGCTATGGCAACAGCTGGTGGCGTGTCGCTTAAGGAAGTCTTGTCATCGACCATGGCGTCTAAGCTTGTTACAGGCTTATATTTTGCAGGAGAAGTGCTTGATGTTGACGGCGATTCTGGAGGCTATAATATCCAGTGGGCGTTTTCCAGTGGAATGATGGCAGCAATGTCCGTTCGTAAGAGGCTTGAAGAGGAGGGGGCAATATGAGAAGGTGTGCGTGGTGCGGTGACGACCCGCTGTATGTTCAGTATCATGATGAAGAATGGGGAAAACCCGTACACGATGACCGGCTGCACTTTGAGTTTCTTGTGCTTGAATCGGCGCAGGCGGGACTCAGCTGGATTACAATTTTGAGAAAGCGGGAAGCCTACCGTGAAGCCTTTGCCCAGTTTGATCCTGTACGCGTTGCAGTCTTTACGCAGGAAGACGTAGAGCGCCTTATGCAAAACGATGGTATTGTCCGCAATAGAAGAAAAATTGAATCTGCCATTACCAATGCCCAAGTGTTTTTAGATATACAGAAAGAGTACGGCAGCTTTGATGCCTATCTTTGGGGACATACTCAGGGTGAAGTTCTTGTAGGGCATTATAAGACTGTAGACGCTATACCTGCTAAAACAGAGCTTTCTGTTCAGATTAGCAAGGATTTAAAAAAGCGGGGGATGAAGTTCTTAGGACCTGTGATCATGTATTCTCATCTGCAGGCTGTTGGGGTTGTGAATGACCATGTTGAAGGGTGTGACTTCCGATTTTAGATGAGAAGGAAGTCCTGAAACTATTGGAAAGAGTACAAAAGTGTAATTATATCACTTTGAAAAAATGAATCATTTATATTGACAATGAATATCATTCATATTAAAATGAGTGTGTAAATGATAATAGATTTCAGGATGGAGGAAGTCAAATGCCGCTAATAATGGCCAAGCCTGGGAATAAAGTTGTTCTTAAAGAGATTACGTGGGGACAAAAACTGCGTAAAAAGCTTCAGGATATGGGATTAACGCCCGGTGTACGTTTTGATATCGTTTCTGCTACATCAAACGGCCCTGTAATTATTGAGGTTAGAGGGACACGACTTGCGCTTGGATATGGCATGCTTTCTAAAATCATCGTTGAACAAATATAAGCTATTATAAGTTTGAAATTATGACATTTCAAGAAGTTCAAAAGTATAAATAAACTCGCTGTACGTTTAGTCGGATAGCGAGTTTTCCTGCGTTTATCCGTAAGATATAGAATATTTAACTATAAGAATACAGGTGGAACTATGAAAAAGCATACTATTGCCTTGGCGGGCAATCCGAATTGTGGCAAAACTACGCTGCTCAATGGCCTAACGGGCGCCAGACATTATGTTGGAAACTGGGCGGGTGTAACGGTAGAAAAAAAAGAAGGTACACTGACTTATAAAGACACAGCAATTACAATTGTCGATTTGCCGGGCATTTATTCACTGTCCCCATTTTCATTAGAAGAGCGCATTTCAAGACAGTATATTTTGGAAGAAACCCCAGATTTAATTGTCAATATTGTGGATGCCAGTGCCCTAGAGCGAAATCTATTTTTGACATTTCAACTTATGGAGCTAGGCCGCCCTGTGGTTATTGCCCTGAATATGATGGACGAAGCGAGTAAGCGGGGCATTGAAATTGACATTGAGGGGCTGTCAAGAGCGCTAGGGGTTCCAATTGTGCCCATTGTTGCAAGACGAGAGCATGGTCTTGATGACCTTCTCGATACCGTCTTGTCTGTCTGTGGGAATAAATCAGAGGCCCTGCACGCACATATTCCTTATTGCGAAACTCTTGAAAAGGCAATCGGCGACATGGAAGCGGTACTTCCAGACTTGCCTGAGTATATGAATCGGCGGTGGGCGAGCATCAAGGCACTTGACCGAGATGAAATGCTTCTTGAAACCATAGATATTCAAGAACTGGACCGCATGCCTGTTTTAGATGAGCTGATTGCAAATGAAAAATACCGTGTAATCAACACCTTAATGGATAAGTACATTGTACGGCCAGAACAGAGTTATGATAAACTTTCTGCTAAACTCGACAAGTACTTGCTCAATCAGTGGTTTGGAATTCCTATATTTGCACTGATCATGTACGCTGTCTTTAATATGACATTTACTATTGGTGGTTACGGGGTAGACCTGCTGGATGTGTTTTTCTCAGATTATGTGTCGAGTGGAGTACTTGCTACACTTGAAGCTGTCAGTGTAGCACCATGGATGCAGTCCCTTATTGTGGACGGCATTGTCGGTGGTGTTGGTGGCGTTTTAACCTTTGTTCCTAATATTGCTATTATGTTTTTCTTTATATCTATTTTAGAAGACAGCGGCTATATGGCACGTGTTGCCTTTATTATGGACCGCTGGATGACAAAGGTTGGCCTCAATGGCAAGACTTTTATTCCTATGATTTTAGGATTTGGCTGTAATGTCCCTGCCATAATGGGAACGCGTACACTTGAAAATGAAGATGACCGGCTGATTGCCATTTTAATTAATCCCTTTATGTCCTGCAGCGCGCGATTACCAATATATATATTGTTCTCATCCATATTTTTCAAGGGATATGAGTCCATGATTACCTATTCGCTGTATGTCTTTGGAATTGTAGTTGCCCTACTTGTGGCATATGTGTTTAGGAAGTTTCTGTTTAAAAGTGAAGATACCCCTTTTATTATGGAGCTGCCAACCTATAGGCTGCCGGTTTTAAAAGCATTGGTTATACATGTTTGGGAGCGTGTTAGGGGATATATTGTCAAGGCAGGTACCGTTATTTTTGCCGCGTCTATATTGCTTTGGATTATCACCAACTACAATGCATCAGGACCTGCGCTTATTACTGAAAGCTTTGGAGCGGAGATTGGAAAAGTCATTGCGCCGGTGTTCTCACCGATGGGATTTGGCACTTGGCAGGCGGCACTTTCGCTGCTCACAGGCATTGCTGCAAAGGAAATTGTCGTCTCAAATATGGCCATTGTGTATGGGTTTGCTGACCCAGAGGCTACGGTGGAATTTGCAAGTGTTCTTAAAAGTCAGTACACAGCGCTTTCGGCTTATGCATTTTTAGTATTTGTACTTTTATATACACCATGCGTTGCAGTAATTGGCGTTATTAAACGAGAAACAAATTCATGGAAGTGGACTGGATTTTCAGTGCTGTATCAGATTGCTGTAGCATGGATGTTTTCATTTTTAGTCTATCAAATAGGGCGTTTACTCGGATTTTAAGATAAGAGGTGAGCGTATGGGCACTGTAATCACCATTTTGCTGGCTGTATTGATTTTCGGATACGGCGGATATCAAGCATATCAAACCTTTAAGAAGGGTTCAAAAGGAGAATGTCAGGGCTGTAGCTGCGACAGTTGCGAAAAAGGCAGCTGTAATGTCAACTTTGGCTATATTGACTTATCAGATGACGAGGAAGATAAGAAGTAAGATTCTAAAAAAAGATAGAAAACGGTAAATTTTACAATAAAAATGTCCATTCGTGTTCGCATGAATGGACATTTTCTTATTGAATCTATTGGGCGCATCGACCGTCTAGGGCAGCTAAAGATGTAGGTGCTGGTTCTGATGCTTAGGATTTATTGGGTGCGAATACAGTGCGGGCAACCGATCATTTAGATATCATAGTTGTCAAACTCAGGCTGTAGCATTAAATCTCCCGCATAAGTTTTGAGACCTTCCGGTTTTAGAATTTTAATCGATTTTCTGGACTTCTCTATAAGGCCCTCATCAGAAAACTTATTGAGTACCCGTGCCAGGTGTCTATAGCTGGTACCCAGAAGTTCGGCCATGTCCGAATAGGTTTCGTTGAGCTGTACTTCCTTCAAGTTAGGTGCCAGGGCCAGTATGTAGGCTGCCAGTCGACTCTCAAGCGTATAGAGCAGGTTAATAGAGCTGTCAACCGATTCGTTAAAGGTCTTGATGGCCAAGCTGCGTCCTACAGCACGGAGGAAGGTGTTGTCATCAAGGTATTTTTTTGAAACAAGATCCATGGGAATGCCGATGCATGTACATGGAGTGAGGGTTTCAACATGACAGTTACAGCCCATATTGGGGTCATTCATCAGCTCGACATCTCCAATAACTTGAATGGGTTCATAAAATGACAGCAGGTAGGACTTGCCGTTCTGCATAACGGTGTAGACCTTGGCACGTCCTTTGACGAAAAACTTGAAATATTCAAGGGGTTCACCGCTTCGTGCCATATACTCTCCCTGTTTGTAAGACAGGAGCTTGACATCGGCTACAGAGAGCTCTGTGAACCAGCTTTCTATATTGTATTTTTTTATGTATGTTTCAATACGCTGTGAGTCATGGATAATTTTCATAGGGGCCTCCCTGTACAACGGTTGTCCTTCACTGCCAGTATATAATAAAAGATGGGTGTGCGAGCGTCCATTTTGGTATAATAAACAGGAATATGTGAGGTGGAAAAGATGAGATACGAAGGTAGAATATTTAGGCCTCCAAGTGAGGGGCGCAGCTATATATTGCAGGCTACAATCGGCTGCAAGCACAATGCGTGTGCTTTCTGTGACATGTATAAGGAAAAGCACTTTAGAGTGCGTCATCTGGAAGATATTTTTGAAGACATTGAACAGGCCAAACGTGCAGGTTATCGTCCAAGGCGTGTATTTATAGCAGATGGTGATGCACTGTCAATTGAAGCGCATGCGCTCAAGAAAATACTAGGGCGTATTCAAGACACGTTTAAAAGCTGTGAACGCATTGGAATATATGCAACCGCGCAAGACATCATTGAAAAGGGACAGGATCAAATGAAAATGCTTGCACAAAGCGGTTTAGGCATTGTCTATATTGGGCTTGAATCCGGTTCTGATGCAATTTTAAAAAAAATGCGCAAGGGTGTCAGTGCTGAGCAAATGGTTCAGGCCGCACAAATTGCTAAGTCTGCAGGCGTGAAAGTATCTGTTACGGCGATTTCCGGTTTGGGTGGCCGAGCACAGTGGCACGAACATGCTGTTGCAACGGGTGAAGTGCTTTCTGAAATGGATCCAGATTACATCGGACTTCTGACACTGATGCTCGAGTCGGGTACTGAGGTATATAAATGGGTACAGGCGGGGGACTTTGAAATTTTAAAGCCAGAAGAAATCTTGGCAGAGACCAAACTGCTGGTTGAGCATTTGAAGGTGACAGACTGTGTGTTTAGAAGTAATCATGCTTCAAATTATGTCAATTTAAGTGCCCAGCTTCCAAGCGAAAAAAATCATGTCCTTAGTCAACTGGATCAGGCAATTCAGGCTCAGTCCTTTAAACCGGAAGGACACCGCATGCTTTAAACCGGATAAATCCTCAAATAAAATCTGTGTATCCCATTCAACGTGTTTGACTCAAACTGTCATGGGTATTTAAAAAGCATCCTACTGATGACAAAATATTTGTCGATTATAAAGGAGGCGCAGAATATGGATTTCCTATTTGAGACAATGTCTGACCAATATGCTGACAAAATTGTAAGATGGAAGGAATCTGAAGGGTACGCCTGCTACGATGCGCAAGGGAATGAAACTGAACTGGAAGAAATGTTGCTTTCGGGGGAATTTGAATTTTTTATTGTAAAATCAGAAGCAGGGGAGCTTATAGGATTTATAGAGTGTACATTTGATGAGGAAGACATTATGGAAGTAGGGTGTGCCCTTGTTCCAGAGTTTACCCATCAAGGGATGGGCTGTGATTTCATCTCAGCTTGCATGGAGTTTGTCATTGAACATTACAACTATGATAAGCGGCGAATCAAATCACTGCTAAAACCGGGGGACACGCATGGTGTAAAAGTGTATGAGCGCGTTGGATTTTCAATCGTAGATGAATCCGATGAATGGATTGAGTTGGATTTGGAAATTTGATGGACAAATGAATCGTAAAAAATAGGGGAGACATGTTTTTGTGTGCTCCCCTTTTATAATAGGGATGCAAAGTACAGGGCATCCCACAAAGAAATAATACAAATTATATTTCGGGTCATTATACCCGTTAAAATTTTGGTAAAATGAGAAGAAAAGCAAGAAAGGATGTTGTAAGATGAATCAAACGATAGAACTCTTAAAGCGTCATAAGTCTATTCGAAAATATAAAGATCAAGCAATAGATAAAGCAACCTTAGAAGAAATTATTGAGGCAGGTCAATGGGCATCTACCTCGAGCTTCGTCCAAGCCTATTCCATTGTACGTGTTAACAACGCGGATAATAGGGCTAAAATTGCAGAGTTATCCGGTGGTCAGAAAAATGTATTAAACGCACCGGAGTTTTTAGTCTTCTGCGCAGATTTGAACAAACTCAAAACGGCCTGCGATATGCATGATGTAGAGATGGATGCTGAGTATATCGAACTGATGTTGATCGCTTCTTTAGATGCCGCACTTGTAGCGCAAAACGTCATGATCGCTGCAGAGAGTCTTGGTCTTGGCGGCGTTTATGTAGGGGGTATTCGTAATAATCCAGAGCTTATGAGCTCGCTTTTAAAACTCCCAGATCGAGTATACCCTGTCTTTGGCCTCTGCCTCGGATGGCCGGACCAAGATCCCGATCAAAAACCAAGAATGCCTCAGAATTTGGTGCTTTTTGATGAAACCTATGCACAAATGGATGATCAAACGCTGCAGGACTACGATGCGCATGTTAAATCCTATTATATAAATAGGACGCGGGGACGCCTGTCGCACTCGTGGACAGAACAGATGTCAGAGAAGCTAAACAAGGAAACGCGTCCACATATGATGACGTATTTGAACAGCAAAAAAATTGCAAAAAAATAGATCAGATAAAACTGAACGCGAAGCGTCCAGGCGGGGGAATAGGCAGTATTAACGTAAAGGTGAGCACATGATAGTCTATGATTTGGTTTTATTTATATTGCCGTTGGCACTGATTATACACAGACGTGTTTTGGATTTTATGACAGAGCGAAAGCGCATTTTACTTGGAAGTGCCTTGGGCATTCCAGTCCTTCATTTTGTGATGGCGGGGTTCAGATGGCAGGTTATGCTTCTTTATATAATGCATTTGGTATTGGCAATGCTTACGGGTTTTCTCATGATGAAATCTCGCGTGTACAAGATGAACTATAAAGGCGTCCGTAAAATTTGTGCGATTTTTATGACGCTGGTCTTGTTTCTTTCCATTACATTTCCAGTTGGCCACCTGTTTTCGGTTGAGGGACCTTATACAATCGGAACAGCACATATGATTTTAGAGACCGAACGTGAAGAAGTATATGGTGATGACACAAAAAATAGAGTGCTGGGATTGCAGTTCTATTATCCTGCAGATAAAATGGGCATGCGCCGCGCACCACTCATTGAAAATGGTGATGTGATTGAGAAAGTCTTTAGCGAGAAAATGGGGGTACCCCGCATATTTATTAGCCACTTGAGCGATTTGCCTTCAAATGCCTGGTATGACGTTGAAATCAGCGCGGATAAAGCACAGTATCCTGTGGTTATCCTGTCCCATGGCTGGAAGGGTTTCAAAAATATGCATGAAAATTTGGCTGAAGAACTGGCGTCAAGCGGGTTTGTTGTCGTGAGCATTGATCATGCTTACAGCAGTCTTGCGACAGTGCTTGAGGATGGCAGGGTTCTTGAACTCAACGAATCAATTTTACCGAACAGAGATAATGCGCAGGACTTTATTAAAGATGGAAAAAGGTTGATTTCAACCTGTCAGAAAGACATTGACGAAGTGCTTGGACACCTTTTTGAAATGAATGAAGCCGGTTCAAACAGTGTATTGTCAGGCAAACTCAATCTTGAAAAAACAGCACTGATTGGATATGCAACCGGAGGCGGCGCGGCGGTACTTGAAGCCTTAGAGTCAGATGTGACAGCAGTCATTGGTCTGGATGCATGGCTGGAGCCCTTAAGCTCAAGACGTATGCTCAGTGGACTTGATGTGCCTTATTTACATCTTGAAAGTGGTCAGTGGACTGGAGGCATGAACGAAAGGAACCTTAACACTCTGATTTCATCGTCTAGAGCTGACCAGTGGAGCATTGTCATTGAAGGGTCAAAGCATACAGATTTCACTATGTTATCAGAGATTTTTCCATTTAGTGGGTTGACAGGCCTTACAGGGATACATCCAAAAGAAAATCAGGAAATTCAAATACAGCTTATTAAACGCTTTTTAGCCTATTATGTAGAGGATAAAAATACAAAAACAGCCATTGCTGAAGTCATAGATAGCTACGACGCTGCAAAGGCTGAAGCGGTTTTTATAAAGTGAGTATACTTTAATTAATAAGCAGTTTGCCAAGCATAAGCAGTGTTATATGTACCGGGTAGAACCAGTAGCTCAACATTTTAGGCAAACGTAGGGTACTCGGCGGCTCAAAAAGAATAGGGAAAAGTGCCATAACGCTGAAGGCCTGAACCCAGTTGGGGATCAAAGTGTAATAAACTGCACTGAGAAGCAGGTAGAGGACAGCCGTTTGTTCTTTCTTCCCGTAGCATATGTGAAAAATAAGCATCATAGTTAGGCCGTAAACACCGTATGAAATAGCTGGATAAAAACCTGTGGCTAAAAGTAACAGGGTTAGAATACGGTGGTTTGAATCATATGCTTTAAGCAGGACAAGTCCTATGAAAAGAGAAAACATGATATTGAGTTTGCCTGGTGCAAAATAATGGTATGGGACTTGCGACAGCATGCCGAAGGCAAACAGGCGGATGCCATACCTCGTTTTATTTGAAGTAAACCGGTAGCCTCTTGCAATTAAAAATGCAAATATGGGAAAGGCTATGCGTCCGATTATTCTGAGACATACAAGGCTGGGGTAGTATAAATAGCCTATATGATCAATGAGCATGGTCATCATTGCAATAATTTTGAGAATGTCGCCGTTTCTGTTCATAATCTCCATCCTTTGAATATGGTATAATACCATAGTAGCACACTTTGAAAGGAATTTTTGAATGGAAAAGAAGGCGTATGTGTATATCTTGCGCTGTGCTGACCAGACACTGTATACAGGGTATACAACCGACTTAAAAAGACGTCTGGCTGAGCATCAGGCAGGAAGCAGGAAGTGCAAGTATACTATGGCACGTTCCAGGCGTCCCGTTGAAGTTGCGGGTGCATGGTCTATCGAACTGCCTAGGGGGAACGCCCTGAAAGTTGAAGCGTTTATCAAAACGTTGCCTAAAAAAAAGAAGTTAATGCTTGTTGAAAATGCCAATCAGCTGTCAACGTGCTATGCTGAAAAAAAAGAACACTTGATTCAGTGTAAGCCTGTCGAACGCTCAGAGCTAAACCAAATAAGTGACTCAATAAGTTAAGTATGATAATTGTGATATAGACTATACATTAAAGGTTCACCGTATTAACAGGAGGGTATATATGCGACAAAGTACTAAAAAATTCATTGCGATTGCCATTGTTGGCGTTATGGTTATTTCTTCGTTTTTGACAATCGTAACTGCAGGGTTGTATTTTTAAAAAGGGCGTGCAAAGAAGTGTCTTCGCACATTAAATAAAGGTTAAGGAGGTCGGAAGCGTGTCGGTATTTTTTCGGCGGCTGATCGTACTGATTCTTTTTGTAGCCCTTGTAGGCACGTTCTACTATTTCCAATTTGTTGATGTTGATGCTGAAACACAAACCTATACCTTTAGAGATGATTTCAAAGGTATTGATAGGGATTTCTGGTATATTGGAGAATGGCAGACCATGTTTACTGCATATGATAAGGTCTCAATTAGAAATGATATTTTAACAGCAGAGATAGAGGAAACCGATCGGGGACCGTTTTTGCTGTCCAAACCGATTGCGGTAACAGAAGGGGACGTCATTACAATTAGAAGGCGTGTCAAGTTTCATTATGCCAATGATAATTTTACAGGCGGTATGGCCATTGTTCAGACCTCTGATGAAGAACTCAAGCCCGTTGTTATGGAAAATGATTGGGGGCGAAGTATTGGTGATGGTGTAGCGCTTGTGGAGTACGTGCACAGCTACGATGAATCCACTCAAAGGCCCGGTCGTGATATTTTCCGAGTCATGGGTCCTGCGTGGAAAACAGAAAATGCCTATGCGGTTCTAGAACCAACATTTGATGACTGGGTAGAGGAAGAACTCGTATTTGATACCCGGACCAATCAAATTCTTTATAAAATAGGTGGTAAGGAATACCGTGTAAATGGGCAGCACATTACACGACCAAACATACGCGTTTTTATGCATGCCTATGGATGGCATACCGGTCACTACATGAAGCTCGACTGGTTTGAAATTGAAGTTGAGAATATGCGACTGCGCAGATAATACACAAAAAACCCGTATGCATATAATCTGCGACGGGTTTTACTTTTCGCGAAAGACAAAGAAATGCACGTGTACAGCTGTAATGACTCCCTTGTGCTCGCACAAAAGGGAATCATTACAACTGTACACGTATATGGTGCGTCTCGCGACATGAGCATCTGGAAGATGCTCAGGCATTTCGCGAAACAGAGAAGAGCGTCTCGCAATAGAAGCATTTGAAGTAGAATCATATTTCAAAAAGTAGACTTTTAAGGTGGTGACAACATGATCGAAATTTATGACAAGGCGACACAAAAGGTTCCCATTAAGGCTTGGTTAAGACGCGTTGAAGATATTGAACAAGGCTGCCTGCATCAGGCAAAGAATCTGAGCATGCTGGACTTTGTTCATAAATGGGTGGCCCTTATGCCAGACACACACCAGGGCTATGGTATGCCTATTGGCGGGGTGGTTGCTCTGATTGATCATGTGATTCCCAATGCAGTCGGAGTGGATATTGGCTGCGGCATGGTATTTACACAGACCAATATCGAAATAGATGCCTTGACAGATGCTGTATCTGATCAGCTCATCGAGCGCATTATGGAAGAAATACCGCTTGGGTTCGAACATCATCTTGAAAAACAAGAGCATGCTATTTTATCGACTTATCTGAGTGAGAGCAATTATGACTACAAACGGATTGGACATCTTTATCCTCAAATAGAAGCGGCTTGGTATCAGCTGGGGACACTGGGTGGCGGCAATCACTTCATAGAGCTTCAGGCCGATGAACAGAACCGGTTGGGCATTATGATTCACTCTGGAAGTCGGAACTTCGGTTATAAAATTGCCAATTACTTTAACGAGAAAGCAAAGTCTTATTCAAAAAAGCATGGTGGTGGTCTAGCAGCTAAGCACCAGCTCGCATATTTACCTGCGGCGTCCGTTTCGGGTCAGGATTACCTGCAGTGGATGCAGCTTGCCCTCGTTTTTGCCCGGGAAAATCGAAATATCATGATGGAAAAGGTAAAGGCTATTGTTAAAGATGTTTTTGGGAATGTTCAGTTTGATAAGACCATTAATGCCCATCATAATTATGCGGCACTGGAAACCCATTACGGTAAGTCGGTATGGGTTCACAGAAAAGGGGCTATTCGTGCTGAAAAAGGCATGCTGGGTATTATACCAGGTGCCATGGGCAATCCTTCTTATATTGTTGAAGGTTTGGGTGCGCAGGAAAGCTTTAAATCCTGTTCGCATGGTGCAGGACGCCATATGAGCAGAAAAGCGGCAATGAAGGCATTTAAGAGAGATGATGTTATTGAAGACTTAAAAGAGAAGGGCATACATGTTGGAGCACCGAGAAAGAGTGTGCTTACAGACGAAGCCCGATTTGCCTATAAAGATATTGAACAAGTTATGAAACAGCAGACAGATCTTGCGAAGATTGTAAAATCACTTCGTACGAAGCTGGTTGTAAAGGGGTAGACAATTGGCGGTTATCACGAAAATTGAAGCACAAAAAAACAACAAGGATCGGTACTCTATATTTCTGGACGATGCATTTGCCTTTGGTGTTCATGTGGACGTTCTCGTACTGCATGGGCTCAGTAAGGGGATGGCGCTCGATGAAAAAGCAATTTCAGAGCTCATGTACGATGAAACACTCAAAAAAGCAGTACAGGTTGGGGTTAAGCAGGTGAGTTACAAGCAGAGAACCTGTAAAGAAGTCAGAGACAAACTCAGAGGTCTTGAGTACAGCGATGCACATATTGAAGCAGCCATTGAAAAGCTTGAAGAGATGGGTTTTCTTGATGACTTGCGTTACGCAGAGGAGTTTGTGGATACACGTCAAAAGCGTTATGGTAGAAAACGCATTTTTCTTGAACTCAAAAAGCGCGGCATTGCGGAAAACATAGCGAGCAATGCTCTGGACAGCTTTCTTGATGAAGATGCAGGCTATATGCAGGCACTTGAGATGGGACGCAAGAAATATGCGTCTTGCTCTGATATTGACCCACGAAAAGCAGCTGCGCGTGTTCAGGGACAACTGCTTAGAAAGGGCTACAGTTATGACGTGGTCAATCGCATTATAAAAGAGCTGGGGATTTTCAACCGGTAAATGCACCTGATAAATGTATTACTAATGTTAAATAGAACTTAAGCTTGCCAATAATAAAGTACTTAAAAAACAGGTCACAGAATTTCGCATGTCGAAACCCGTGGCCTGTTCTATTTTTTTGTATTTAGCTTATGAAATTGTGCTTTATACAAATTGTACACGCTTAATCGACGTGTCTTAAAAATCCGCGCTCGAGACAAATTGGCAGCGAGAGTTCTTTTAGTCCACTTTCAAACACAATGCGGATTATATGTGCATTCACCTCTTCAACCTGTCCTTTTCCAAAATGGATGTGGGTGATGATGTCGCCGGCGTTAAAGGGGGCATCTGTCAGGCTCTGCTCTGGTTTGCTGGTCTCTTTAACCTTCAAAATTTCTCCTTTAGACTCAAGTTCCGTAATGAACTGAGATGGTCGCACATATTTTCCACCGCTAAACTGTGTTGAAAGAATTTCGAGTGTGTGACGCGCCCGGCTCATGCCGACATAAAAGAGGCGACGTTCCTCTTCAAGCAGAGAGATATCCTCCTGAGTCGCAAGTTCAGCGGACTTTTTGGATGGAAATGTGCCGTAATCTACATCGACTATAAATACACTGTCATACTCAAGCCCCTTAGAAGCGTGAATGGTAGAGAGTTTTAAGTCTGATGTGGTTCGGGACGCCTCCTGCATGATGCGTGTTAAAGATTTTAAACGGTCCATAAAATCCACAATGGAAGTGGTGTTACGTGCAATTGACTTTAAAACATTTAAGACGCCACGCAAGTTTTCAAAATGATAGCCTAGGCGTTTGGCATTTCCTTCGAGGTATTCCAAATACCCCAGTTCAGTTTCTATAAAATGAATGGCGACACTTGGTTGAAGGTGGGCCAGATTGTCAAAACGGTCAGAAATACCTTGCCAGGTAGTACGCTGAATGGGTTTAATTGTTGGAATGCTGAGCAAGGTTTCAAATACAGTCCGGCTGCGCTTGTTCAGTTGTACATAGCGCAGGGCATCCCTTGAGATATAGCCGTTCATTTTGAAACAGATGCGCTCAAATGCAGATAAGTCCTGTGGAACGAGGGCTAGGTTCATAAAAGCATAAATGTCTTGAACGAGCCAGTGTCTTGTGAGGCTGTGTCCAGGATCTTTTACGGTAAAGCTGCGTCCTGCGCGTTCTAGGGCATCTACTATGGAGAGTGCAGATAGGTTATTTCTGTATAAAATGGCACGGGTGCCGTCAAACGCTTGAGTTGCAATATAATGATTCCTTGCATCTACAGACTCGAAAATTTTGTGCGCAACGGGCTGTCCGCTTGCCTTCCCAGCTTGAATATCCTTTTCGTAGCGCATGGTATTGTTGCTGATTATGGCTGTACAGCTTGTTACGATTTCAGAACTGCATCTATAATTTCTTGAAAGATAGTAGAGGGTGCCTTTAGGGAAAATCTTTTTAAAGTTGAGCAAATACTCTGGGTATGCCCCACGGAAGCCGTAGATGCTCTGATCATCATCGGCAACCATAAAAATGTTGGCGCTCTTACCCGCCACCATGCGTATGATTTCATGCTGCACGAGGGACGTATCTTGCGTTTCGTCCACTTGAACATAGGGATATTTTTTCTGGTAGTAGGCGCGGGTTTTGTCATGTTTTTTCAGTATTTGATAAGCCATTGTCAGCATATCGTCAAAATCAATCAGGTGGTGCTGTGATTTTTCCGCTTCGTAAGCCTTGAAAAGCTCAGGGAATTTTTGAAAGGATATGCCATGTTTCTTTGCACTTTCGGGTTCAAGCATCATATTTTTCGTATAGCCAATGGCACTGGAAAGCTCTTCGAATTTATCATCACTCAAATACTCACCGGTGTGTTTAGAGTATATTTTTGTGAGTAACTTGCGTCTTGAAGTGGGTCCGTTGTAATCTTCAATGAGCTGGTAGTGTTTTCCGAAGTGTTTTCCATAGGCGCGCACAATCCCATAGGCAAACCCATGGATGGTCGAAAAGGAAACCCTGTGTGGATAATGGGTATAGAACACGTCTTGATACCTGTTTTTCATATCACCGGCTGCAGCCTTTGAAAACGTGACAGTCAATATGGACTGGGCTGGGACCCCAAGTGCTTCTATAAGATAGACGGTTCTGCATAGCAGCAAAGTGGTTTTTCCGCTGCCTGGTACAGCCAGTGTAAGCGCGGGACCCCTACCATGGGTTGCGGCGCGCGCCTGCTCTTCACTGAGTCTAAGTTGTGTTTTTTCAATAAAAGTGTTCATGAATTCCATAAGTTCCTCCGCCTATAAAGTATATCATGCTATGTCAAAGTCGGTGGAATAATTTTACAATTTTTGCGTCGTGTGCTATTTTGTTTCAACTTCGTAATCGACTTCTTAACTTTTAATAATATATGCGCATATGACAGGGGGATATGCTATAATCGTCGTGACTTATTAAGGTGCAATATATTATATTTGGTGAAAGAAAATTCTGATAAATATGTTTAGTCAGAATGGTCAGTTGCCAAGAGGAGGAGGGTGCAATTTATGCGGACATTTACAAAAGGAATATTTGCGGGAATTACAATCGCCCTACTCATCGGTGTGCTGGCAGCAACTTTTATGACTGAATTGCCAGCCGAAGGCGCAAATGACGCAATTTATGAGCCGGTAGAGATGAGCATGCACTACAAGGAATTAGTTGCCTACGATGAAGCACTGGTTATAGATGACCGAATTTATATTGATGCCGATCAAATGGCTCGGCTTTTAGAAAAAGATGTGGCATGGAATAAAACAAAAAATAGACTGCTCATCAATGACAGACCCGAAGATATTGTTAAAGACAACTATTTGAAGGACTATCCATGGCCAAGGTACGCGCAAATAGGCGATGCGTTTTCAAACCACTTTTTCAGTGCATCTTGGATCTATGGAGAATACGGTGCAGTGCAGACTGTGACCTTCACAGGACGGGATATGGATGACCAGCTTCACGAGTTTAGATTCGCTCTATTTGAAGACGGTTCAATAGAAATTGAAAATTATCGCGTCAATGGCCAGGATATGCCAGCTGTTATCCTAGAACAAGCGCTCAAAAAAGTGTATAATGTTAAGTAAGAATAAGTACAAAACAAGTGTTTACAACTTATTTATATTGTAATAATATAATTGAAGGATATTTACAATAAGCCAATGGTGTATTCCATTGGTTTTTCCTTGTCTTGTGGCTATAACCCGTTCGGGTATGATAGAGCCTGTATTGCTTAAAATATAGGTTAGGAGTCCGGTTATCACCGCGAATTATTCGGGTATTAATGCGGAACGAATACGATTTATTAATTTGTAGGAGGAATAAAATGAGTTACGAACTGTTGAAAACAGAAAAAAATGTTGCTACAATCAGCATCACTGTTCCGGCAAAGGATTTTGAAGATGCAGTGCAAAAAACTTATATGAAGGAACGTGGAAAGTTTAATATTCAAGGTTTTAGAAAAGGCAAAGCGCCAAGAAAAATCATTGAAATGAACTACGGCGAAGGCGTTTTCTTCGATGGCGCACTGGACGTTGCACTATCTCCAGCATACGCATCAGCAATTGAAGGTCTAGAAATTGAGCCAGTTGCACGCCCTGATATCGATATCAAGGAAATTGGCAAAGGCAAGGATCTTGTATTTGAAGCGATTGTTGCTGTTAAGCCTGAAGTAACACTAGGCGAATACAAAGGCGTTGAAGTAGAAAAAGTTTCTGCAGAAGTTTCTGATGATGCTGTTGAAGCAGAGCTTAAGAAGCAGCAAGACATGAACGGTCGTCTTGTGAATGTTGAAGACAGACCAGTTGCTGAAGGCGATACGGCTGTAATCGACTTTGAAGGCTTTGTTGACGGTGTTGCATTTGAAGGTGGCAAGGGTGAAAACCACAACCTTGAAATCGGTTCAGGTCAATTTATTCCAGGATTCGAAGAGCAGCTAATTGGCAAGAATCTTGATGAAAATGTAGAAGTTAACGTGACTTTCCCAGAAGAGTACCAGTCAGAAGAACTTGCGGGTAAAGACGCAGTGTTTAAAGTGGCAATTAAGGGTATAAAAGTAAAAGAACTTCCAGAACTTGATGATGAGTTCGCAAAGGACACATCAGAGTTTGATACGCTAGAAGAGCTTAAGTCAGACATTAAGGCGAAGCTTGAAGAATCTGCAAAAGCACAATCTGAAACAGCTACACGTGATAAGGTGATTGACGCTGTTGTTGCTACAATGACTGCTGAAATTCCAGATCAAATGGTAGAATCAGAAATTGATGGTATGCTTCAAGATTTTGAATACCAGCTGCGTTACCAAGGCCTAGAGCTAGATCAATACCTACAGTTCTCAGGTACGACAATGCAGGAAATGCGTGAAAAGATGCAAGACGATGCACTTGTACGCGTAAGAACATCACTGACTCTGGAAACAATTTCTAAACAAGAAAACATTGAAGTTACAGATGAAGATCTAGAAAAAGAATATGAGAGACTAGCAGAAATGCAAGGTCAATCGGTTGAAGATGTGAAAAAACTATTTGGTTCACAAGTTGAGTACATGAAAGCCTCAATCGAAAGCAGAAAAACTGTAGACTTCCTTGTTGAAAACGCAAAACTAGTATAACGATTGGAGGGAGCGCGCATGGCTTTAGTGCCTTATGTAGTTGAGCAAACGAGTCGTGGCGAGCGGTCATACGACATTTATTCAAGACTGCTTAAAGATAGAATTATCTTTATCGGGGATGAAATCAATGACCAAACAGCCAGTGTCGTAGTCGCACAGCTTCTATTCTTAGAGGCCGATGATCCTGAAAGGGATATCAGCGTATACATCAACAGTCCGGGAGGATCAATCACGGCGGGGATGGCAATCTATGACACAATGCAATATATCAAGCCAGACGTATCAACGATATGTGTTGGAATGGCAGCAAGTATGGGAGCATTCCTGCTTACTGCAGGTACAAAGGGCAAAAGATATGCACTTCCAAATGCAGAAGTTATGATTCATCAACCACTGGGTGGAACACGAGGTCAGGCAACTGACATCAAAATCCATGCAGAGCGCATTCTGAAAATGCGAGATAAGCTGAACCGCATTATGAGTGAAGCATCTGGTCAACCTCTTGAACTTATTGAAAAGGATACAGACCGTGATAACTTCATGAGTGCTGATGAAGCTGTTACGTATGGTCTGATAGACAAGGTGATAACTTCCCGTAAATAGAAACGAGGTAGGATATGTCCAAATACGATGACAAAAGACAACTCCAGTGTTCCTTCTGCGGTAAGTCGCAGGATCAGGTGAAAAGATTGATCGCTGGTCCGAATGTCTATATCTGTGATGAATGCGTTGCTCTTTGCAACGAAATCATTTCAGAAGAGATTCATGATCATCATGATTTGGATCTGACTGACCTGCCAAAACCGGCAGAGATTTACGCAATCCTCAATGATTATGTAATCGGACAGGATCGCGCTAAGAAGACGCTTTCAGTGGCTGTTTACAATCACTATAAGCGGATTCATACAGATACACATCATGATGACGAGATAGAACTTCAAAAATCAAACATTCTCATGATGGGTCCTACTGGCTCGGGTAAAACCTTGCTTGCTCAAACACTCGCAAAAATTCTTAATGTTCCATTTGCCATTGCAGATGCAACTGCACTGACAGAGGCAGGGTATGTTGGGGAAGATGTAGAGAATATTCTCTTAAAGCTGATTCAAGCGGCTGATTATGATATTGAGCGAGCTCAAAAGGGCATCATCTATATTGATGAGATCGATAAGATCGCTCGCAAGTCTGATAATCCATCAATTACGAGAGACGTAAGTGGTGAGGGTGTTCAGCAGGCACTTCTAAAAATCATTGAAGGCACTGTTGCAAGTGTTCCGCCGCAAGGTGGAAGAAAGCATCCGCATCAGGAATTCCTGCAGATTGATACAAAGAATGTACTGTTCATTTGTGGTGGTGCATTTGATGGCATTGACAAAATCATTGCCAAGCGTACAGGCAAAAAAGCCATGGGCTTTGGCGCCGAACTGCAAACTAAGGAAAAAATGGAGATTGGTGTGCTTCTAGAAAAGCTGGAAACACAAGACCTTCTGAAATTTGGACTTATTCCTGAGTTTGTCGGTCGTGTACCGGTTAATGTATCGTTGCATGAGCTCGATGAAGAATCTCTTGTAAAAATTCTTAGCGAACCTAAAAATGCGCTTGTTAAGCAGTATAAGCGCCTATTTGAAATCGACGGTGTGGAACTCGAATTTGAAGAAGAGTCCCTCAAAATGGTTGCACAGCTCGCAATTGCACGTAAGACGGGAGCACGTGGCTTGAGAAGTATCGTCGAGGGTACAATGCTGGAAATTATGTTCGATATTCCATCGCGCGATGACATTAAAAAATGCATCGTAACCAAGGAAACGATTGAGCGTAATCAGCAGCCTACTTTGGTTCTCGAAGATAAAAAGAAATCAAAAAAGAAAAAAGATGACGTTGAAGAAGAGACAGCATCTTAATAAGGCTTATAAATGGGGATGTTGAAATATACATCTCCATTTTTTATTCAAAATAGCCCATAGGTGGACGCAATCTATTTAATATAGTGGACTTGTTCAAATAGCACATGGAATATAGGACACATATTTATAAGCACTAGAATCAATCTCGAACCCACTCGCTGTGCGAGGCAGGTGTTGGAGATTTTTACATCTTCACAATAAGCCCTTTAAGCCTTTAAATTTTGTTTAAGGTCAGGAAAATGGTCTTTTATACGTAAAAAGTTCTACTTTATAGGCCGTAAAATGGGGTCTAATTGTGAAATTTCCTTGAATAATGCGTAAAAAAACGGTGTTATGCTTGCGAATATGCTATTAAATGAGTATAATTTAGCTAGTTTCAGTCGAAATTAACTAAAATTTAGCTTGAAGTATAAAAAAAAGAGTATGAATGTAGGTATAAACTGCAATTTTAAAAGTGCTTAGAACGTACGTTTGAACGAACGGTTAAAGCAATAAAGGAGATGAGAACATGGGTCAAGCGATTAAAAAATATGTAGAAATGCCCTTGATTCCTTTAAGGGGACTATCCGTCTTCCCATATATGGTACTCCATTTTGATGTGGGAAGAGACAGATCCATCAAAGCCCTCGAGGAGGCAATGATCAAGGATCAAAAAATATTCCTGACAACACAGAAAGATATTGATGTAGATTTGCCTGAAGAGGGTGACTTCTATACAATCGGTACGATTTGTAAAATTAAGCAAATGCTCAAGCTGCCAGGCGATGCCATTCGCGTTTTAGTAGAAGGCTTAAGCAGAGCGAGTATTGAAGAGATTCTTCAAGATGAGCCGTATTTCAAGGCGTCTATTCAGGTTTATGATGAAGAAGACGAAAAGGATAAAGAGACTGAAGCGCTTATGAGAGCGTGTGTAAACGCCTTTGAAAGATATATTTCCGTGAGCAATCGCGTATCGCCGGATGTCATGGTTTCCGTATCGACAATTGAACAGCCAGGCCGTTTTGCAGACACGCTTGCTTCTCATATGGTTCTTAAAACGGATCAGAAGCAACAAATTATCGAGGCGATTACTGCGAAAGAAAGACTGGAAGTCATTTATGAAATGCTTCTAAGTGAAATTGAAATTTTGGAAGTTGAAAAAGACATTAATGACAAGGTACGTAGTCAGATCAATCAGCTTCAAAAGGAATACTATTTGAGGGAGCAACTTAAGGTTATCCGTGAGGAGCTTGGTGAAGACCATTCAGGCGACTCAGAAGTGGATGAAATGCGCGCTGCGCTCAAGAAGCTCAAAGCCACTAAAAAGGTTAAAGAAAAAATTGAAAAGGAAATCAGCCGACTTTCAAAAATGTCACCATCCTCAGCTGAATCCAATGTTATCAGAACATATGTCAACACGATTCTTGAGTTGCCGTGGAACAAGCATACTAAAGATACCCTGGACCTAGGCAAAGCACGTCAGATTCTTGACGAAGATCACCATGGTCTAAAATCTGTTAAGGAGCGTGTGCTGGAGTACTTGGCAATTCGTGAACTGACACAAAGCATGAAGGGTCCAATTATTTGTCTAGTAGGCCCTCCAGGGGTTGGTAAAACATCGATTGCTAAATCCATCGCCCGATCACTCAACCGTAAGTTTGTCCGTATGTCACTGGGCGGTGTACGAGATGAAGCGGAAATCAGGGGTCATAGAAGAACCTATATTGGTGCAATTCCTGGCCGTATTATCAATGGTATTAAAGAGGCAGGCACGCGTAATCCGGTTATTTTATTTGATGAAATTGACAAGCTTGCAAGTGACTTCAGGGGTGACCCTGCATCGGCATTGCTTGAGGTACTTGATCCTGAACAAAATAAAGACTTTACAGATCACTATCTGGAAGTGCCGTTTGATTTATCAAAGGTTCTCTTTGTGACGACTGCAAACAGCTTGAATACCATTCCTAGACCACTGCTTGACCGTATGGAAATCATTCGAATTAGTGGTTATACGGAAGAAGAGAAACTTCAAATTGCCAAGAAGTATCTTGTGCCAAAACAGCTTAAGGAACACGGTCTAGACTCAGACAACTTGAAGCTGTCAGACAGCACACTGCGTGAAATCATCAACAAGTACACACGCGAATCGGGCGTTCGTGAGCTTGAAAGACAAATTGCATCTGTTTGCAGAAAAGCAGCGACACGCATTGTTGAAGAGAAGGTTGAGTCGGTACGTATCAACACAACCAATCTAAACAAGGCACTTGGTGTAGCTAAATATCGCCATGATGTGATTGATAAAGAAAACCAGATCGGTATTGTAACAGGTCTTGCGTGGACTGCTGTAGGCGGCGAAACACTTTCTATTGAAGTAACGCCGATGAAAGGCAAGGGCAAGCTGGTACTGACAGGTCAGATGGGTAACGTTATGAAAGAGTCTGCACAGGCTGGAATCAGTTACCTGAGATCAATTTCTGACAAGTTTGACATGCCTGAGGACTTCCATGAGAATCTGGATATTCATATTCATATTCCAGAAGGGGCTATTCCGAAAGACGGGCCGTCTGCGGGGATCACAATGGCAACAGCGGTGCTTTCTGCACTCTCTCAAATTCCAGTTAATCGTGAGGTTGCTATGACTGGTGAAATTACACTGCGTGGACGAGTGCTTCCAATTGGTGGACTGAAGGAGAAAGCTCTGGCGGCAAAACGTGCCGGCATTAAGAAAGTGCTGTTCCCTTATGATAACATTAAAGACCTTGAAGATATTGATGACAAGGTGAAGAAGGTTATGGAGTTTGTTCCAGTTAAAAATATGGACGAAGTGCTAGAGCATGCGCTGGTTAAACCTGAAAAAACAACTAAACGCCGAAAGACAACAAAGGTTAAAAAGGAAGAAAAATAGAGGACGTGTACAATGAAAATACATGAAAGCACGTTTGTAATCAGCGCAGTTAATCCCGATCAGTATCCTGAAGACGGCCTGCCTGAAATTGCAATGGCAGGACGATCAAATGTGGGTAAGTCTTCGCTGATTAATATGCTAATCAACAGAAAGAATCTGGCACGAACCAGTTCGACGCCAGGAAAGACACAAACCATCAACTTCTATGATATTGATGGCAAATTTCGATTTGTTGATTTGCCAGGGTATGGATACGCAAAGGTATCCAAGACTCAAAAGGCCACTTGGGGCAAAATCATGGAGACCTACTTGAATAATCGCGAGAACCTGCTTGAAGTCATTCAACTGGTTGATTTACGTCATAAGCCAACAGAGCAGGATGTTCAAATGTATCAATGGATTCTTAAGTGTGGCTTCAATGGCATTGTCATCGCAACAAAACATGACAAAGTTAAAGGCAGCCAGCTGGCAAAGCAAAAGAAGCTTATTCGAAAAACACTGGGCATGCCAGACAATGTACCCATCTATACCGCTTCAGCAACCAACCGGTATGGTAAGTACGAAGTTTGGGACTTGTTCAACGACCTGTTTGAGTTAAATGGATATGATGTCCACATCGAACGACAAAATGCAAAATAACATGTTACCCAAGGAGCTGTTTATGACAGCTCCTTTTTTTCGCGAAAGGTAAAGAAATGCATGTGAAAACAGTCAAAGATTCAGTTGTGCTCGCACAAAACTGGATCTTTGACTGTTTTCACATATATGGCGCGCCTCGCGACATGGGCAACCAGAGGTTGCACTGTTCATATGGCGCGCCTCGCGACATGGGCAACCAGAGGTTGCACTGTTCATATGGCGCGCCTCGCGACATGGGCAACCAGAGGTTGCACTGTTCATATGGCGCGCCTCGCGACATGGGCAACCGGAGGTTGCACTGTTCATATGGCGCGCCGAATAAAATCTTATCTCCTCATTTTCAAATCACAATGATATAATGTTGAAGTAACGGTAATGAGGAGGCGACTTATGTGGTATGGAGAATTCTATAAGAATAAAATCATAGTCATGTTAAGTGTCATAACGGCGGTTATATTTGTTGTGTTCAATTTAATGGCCCATGTCCTCGTCGTGAACCAAATGGATGTGCGTACAAAAGACAGCCTGCGCTTTCAAGCTGAAGAAACCAGCAAAATTCTAAGCGATTTGGAAGATGGCATGCACCTAATTGATGAAAGCTACAGACATAATGCCAATGTTTCCCTAGAAAGGCATGTCAAATTGGTTGAGACACTGATAGAAGCGGAGCGTAGCAGTTCAGACGAGACGTATTCAGTTTCTGAGCGTCAGCAGAGTGCCCTAGAGAATATTGAAATATACAGGCAGGAAATGACCGGCAGCTTCGCAGTATATAGCCTTGAAAAGGGCATGCTGCTCTATCCCTCAGATGACAAAGGGCGTATGAATATATTCTTTAACGCCAATAACAAAAAGCTCCTTGACGAGGTTATCACGCGGGGAGAGATCTACGGTGAACTGGTTATATCAAGTATTATGGAAGAAGAATATACACTGGATGGCTATTTTAAGTTTGATCCGGAGTGGAAATGGCTTATTTTTGCCTTAAATAAAAAGGAAGCAGGGACCAATTACAGAAGCTATGGAGAGCGCATTACCATAATGGAAGGGTTAAAGCGTGCCGAGGCCTACAACGTGATTGATGCAGCCTATGTGCTTAATAAGAGCTATTACTATGAGTACATTATAGAAGACTCTAAAAAAGCCCAGAAAATGAACCGGGTTGATCTGATGACCAATCAAGACTTGAGTGAAATATTTGCTGCACATACCAATGATTTTTCAAGGTATGTTCTGACCAATGAACATACGAGTGCGCCTGATGAGAAGTTGGCCTATATTCATGAGACAGGCGATGGCGCACATTATGTGGTCATACAGGCCAGCACAGCGCGTACCAATGCCCTAGTGCATCAAATTCTTGTGAAAATCAGGTGGGCTACCCTAATTGCTTTTGCAGTGCTTAACTTTGTTTTGTATGTGCTTTATCAGAATTTTGTGACCCTGACTGATCCAATCTTAGATCGAGAGAGGGGGCGTCAAAATGAATAGAAAAATGAAGAATATTATGAATGCCTATGGACTTGTTATGGTTCTGGTGCTTTTTCTCTTTTTAGTAATCACAGTTCGGGTTGTCGATATTTACTACAGCCATGAAGTCGAGAATGTTTTAGAAAATAGAGCAGAACAGCTTGAGAGCATCTTTACGAGCTACTCAGATGCCGGATCGGTCTTGAAGAGCTTAAATAACGATTACATAGATAGGGCCATGATTGAGCGTGAAAGAGCCTTGATGGCAGTTTATATGAACACACCTCAGCCAGAGCGTGAAGGCTTTTTAGAATCGGTATCAAACACACGACCATATCTGAGGTATGATATTGTAGATCCTCAGGTTTACAGCGATTTTATGGCCCAGGTCTATCAATTGAATATTGAAGGCTATGATAGTACACCTATTTACTATGACGCATATTTAGAGGGTCGCCGAAATCGGATCGTGTGCACTTATTCTGAGGCGCTTGGAGCTGTGGCTGTTTATTCAGAGGATGTATCGCGCAT
Organism: uncultured Acidaminobacter sp.; assembly: GCA_963676345.2. Taxonomy (GTDB): domain Bacteria; phylum Bacillota; class Clostridia; order Peptostreptococcales; family Acidaminobacteraceae. The sequence continues at coordinate 985,483 of CAXXTS010000002.1, read as the reverse complement.
TGATGAAAAGCAGGCTATGTTCATTGAGCAAATAAATAAACGGATTGATGAGCATATGGATCAAACCCCTATGGATGTGCATATATCACTCATTGACCATAGTGGGACTGTCCTATACAAAACCACAGACTTAGGCAGTGAAGATTTACCACAGGTACAGGATATCGTTTCTGGAACAGCACTTATGGAGCGTATAATAGAAACAAACAACGGAGCATTTGATTACCAAATTAAGAGAGGGCGTTCAGGTGCACGATATCTGGCAGTTGTGAAAAACAGTCCGGAGTATGGGGCGTATTTGGTTTTAACCCTTGAAAAACAAAAATTCTTATCCAGCCTAGATGGTGTAGGAAAATTGGTTTTTAGAATGGTGCAAGTGGTCTTTGTCGGTATGGTTATATGGACAATTTTCAGATTTAAACGGGTTCTTGCAGGGGGCAGTCTTTGGCCTAGGCAAAGAGAAAATGAAAAGGGATCAATATTTTAGAGCAGGTCACTGTTTAAATATTGTCAGATGAATGATATTCTATATAAGTGAATTCATAATACATGTAAATAAGCCGAATTATTTTATAAGGAAATTGCTCAGATGATGCATATATCTGATGTGGATTTCACAAATAATTCGGAGTTAAATTATTTAGGAGGAGTAAACAATGTCAAAAAAACCAGTTGTTACGTTTAAAATGTCAAGTGGAAAGGTTATCAAAGCGGAGCTTTATCCAGAAATTGCACCGAATACGGTTAATAACTTTATTTCGCTGATTCAAAAGGGCTATTACGATGGTCTGATTTTCCACAGAGTTATCCGCGGATTCATGATTCAGGGCGGTTGTCCAGAAGGTTCAGGCATGGGCGGTCCAGGATACGGCATTAAAGGTGAGTTTAAAATTAATGGGTTTGAAAACAACCTAGATCATACTGAAGGTGTTCTTTCAATGGCAAGAGCACAAAATCCGGACTCTGCTGGATCACAGTTCTTTATCATGCATAAGAACTCACCGCATCTAAATGGTTCATACGCAGGGTTTGGTAAAGTCATTGAAGGGCTGGATGTGGTTGACGAAATCGCAAACCAGTACACGGACCATTTTGATCGACCTGTTGAAGAACAAAAAATCGAAACTGTAACGGTGGACACATTTGGTGAAACATATCCTGAGCCGGAAACAGTTTAATCAGGTATCTGCAATTAACTACAATCGCCGATGGCTCAGGGGCCATCGGCGCTCTATTACATAACCCCTATTTTGGAGGTACGAAATATGCAAAAAAGGCTAAGGATAGACAATTTTGCAAGCATTGTACTGGTCGTTATTTTGGGTATGATTATTCTGGAATTCCTATTTATTTTCCAAGTGGTTCATACGAACTTTGAAGAACAGCAGCGTCAGGAGTTGTCCAGGTACGTGTCTTTTATCAGTCAGTCTCTAGAGGAATCTATGGCGGTTACAGCAGACTATGATGCCTTGCAGAATGCAAACCTCTATGAGAAAGCTAAGAACGCCAGAAATGATCTTGAAGGCATAGCAGCCGTAGATATTACAAATGGTGATCTTGAAGCGCTTATGGACAAGCATGGGTTTACGGGCGTGGCAGTCTTTGCCCCTTCTGATGGGGATGTCATTATCCTCAATTCAACGAACAAAGATGAAATCGGACTATCTACAAAGTCTTGGTCATACTGGAATACAGCCTTTAAACAGCTGCTTAACAACGAACCGGTTGATGTTGGTAGAGGTGAATATTTTCAAGATTTCTGGGTCGGTCCCAAAACGAAATCACATACCCTCAAAGGGTATTTTAAGTTTGGATATATCCATAATCGCGAGCAGAATTACTTGATCAATGTATATGTTCAAAGTGATGAAATGATTGCTGACCGCGCTGCGGGCAGTGTCAACAAAACGCTTGATGATATTCGAGACAACATTGATTATGTAGATCATATTGGAATTGTAAAGGCAGAAATCTTAAAAGCTTACCGTACAACGGACTATGAAGGCTCAAACAAAGAGCCGCTTATTATGTATGGCGATATTAAAAACACAGGCTTTACCAAGATTGATTACGATGTCGATAAACTCATGCAATCGGGCAGAATGCTCCTTGAAGAACTCGGCCGGGACAATCAGAAGCTGGTGCTTAAAAAGCTCAATGACAGCGAAATGTTGGTCATTATCATCAACAGCAATGAAATGGACAAGCTTTTAAATTCCATTTTGAAGGTAACTGTAGGCCTGACCTTGCTTGCGGGTGCAACCATTTTAATTGTTAACTTCTGGATGATACGCAAATACGGTGCTCTCATGGATGTAGAGCGAGAGAGACTGGACCTTGCTAAGTCTTTCCAGAAAACCATACAAAGCATGCCAGCCATGCTCTTCCACTGCTATAAGAATGAAATGGATGAAATCGTCCTTTCTTATAACGATGGACGTTACTTTACCCAGGACGAGCTGGTGCTTTCCGATTCAGATCATGTAAAAATGGATACGCTCTACACGCCCGATTTTATGGAAACCGCAGAGCCGCATATTCTCAAGGCCTTTAATCATACCAAGAGCCGATTTGAAGCGGAACACGGCGGACGCTTCTTTGACATCATGGTATCGCCAGTTTATGATACCACCATGGAAGACGGTGAGAAAAAGGTTAAGGAAATAATCGGATTCGGTTCGGAAATTTCAGACCGGGTCAACAGAACAAAAGAAGCAGAATATCTTGCAACCCATGATATGCTTACAGGGCTTCCAAATCGTGCTTCTTTTATCGAATGTCTTGAAGAGAACATCGATAGAGAAGAAGAGCTCTTTGTTATTTATTTTGACCTAGACAAGTTCAAGGAAGTCAATGACACACATGGTCACCAAGTGGGGGATGAAGTCCTAAAAGTGATCGCGAGCAGGTTTAGACTTTATGCCAATAACGCCTTTAAGATTGCACGTCTAGGCGGGGATGAGTTTGTGGCACAGTGTATTGGACTGGATATAGACGATGTGAAGCATATGACAACACGTATTATTGAAACAGTCAGTACACCTATTGAAATAAACAGTATTGTATCTCAAGTTGGTGTGAGTGCCGGAATCGCAGGATATCCTGAAAATGGGACGACAGCTGAAAAACTGATTGTTGAAGCGGACCGCGCTATGTATAAGTGTAAGAAAAGCGGCGGTAATGGCTTTCATATCGGATAGACGCATTCAAAATATTGCAGTGCTACATGAATAAAAGCTTAAAAGGCACATACCCTAGGGTATGTGCCTTTTTAATGACTTAGAAATTGTGAAATTAAGCCTTATTTGCACAGCCAAGCACATCTTCGATTTTGTGCTTAACCATGTCTTTGATTGCTTGACGACCTGGACCAAGATATTTTCTTGGGTCGAACTCAGAAGGGTTTTTCACAAAGTTTTCGCGGATAGAAGCAGTCATTGCAAGACGCAGGTCTGTATCAATGTTAATTTTGCATACGCCAAATTTTGATGCCTTGTTGAGCATGTCTTCCGGAACGCCTTGAGCACCAGGGATTTCGCCACCAAATTCATTACACTTGTCAACGAACTCAGGAATAACAGTAGAAGCCCCATGTAGTACCAGTGGATAGTTTGGAAGAAGCTCAGTGATTTTTTCAAGACGGGCATAATCTAGCTTTGGCTCCCCTTTAAACTTGTATGCACCGTGGCTTGTTCCAATAGCGATTGCCAGAGAATCGCAGCCCGTACGTTTTACAAAGTCTACCGCTTGGGCTGGGTCTGTATAAGTTGCATCTTCAGCACTTACATTAACTTCATCTTCAACACCTGCAAGTTTACCAAGTTCAGCTTCAACGACGACACCGCGTGGATGTGCGTATTCAACCACTTTTTTAGTCAGTGCCACATTTTCTTCATAAGAATGTGCAGAGCCATCAATCATAACAGATGTGAAACCGTCATCGATACACTGCTTACAGATTTCGAAACTATCACCATGGTCAAGGTGAAGTGCGATATCAATGCCAGTATCTTCAATGGCAGCAAGCACAAGGTGCTTTAAGTATGCTGGTTTTGCATATTTTCTTGCACCTGCAGATACTTGAAGGATGAGAGGTGCTTTTGTTTCTTGAGCAGCCTCAACAATACCTTGAATAATTTCCATGTTGTTCACATTGAAAGCACCTACTGCATAACCGCCTTCGTATGCCTTTTTGAACATTTCTTTAGTTGTTACAAGAGCCATAGAGTATCCTCCTTGATATGTATACTACTGATCCAAACGGATCATATTATGCGTACCGAATTGGCGGGCCAGAAAAAGTCCTGGCTAAGCCACGGTTCGGTTCTAGTGTAGCACAATAACGCACATCTGGCATGCTTAATACCCATATTGATATAAATCAAACTTTTAACAAAGTTTCCGTTTGTCTATAACAGCGTGATTTCAATGTGTGTGGGACAATTTACATTTTCTAAAAAATGATGTGAAATGATTTTGCCTGACTGACTCAGATTTAAGGACAGAACCTATGGTGAAGGTGAAAAGGCAGGGACGCTGCAGGGGATATGTTATGGAAGGTGGAAATAAAAGAACGCTATCTGGATTGCCAGATAGCGTTCTTTGAGTTACTTATTTTATGTCGGTTATTAAAGCTTATCACTGCTTCCGAATACATTCATGATTTTGTGGTAAACCACCTCTGTGATTGCTTCACGTGCAGGGCCTAGGTATTTTCTAGGGTCGAACTCGCCTGGCTTTTCATTGAATACCTTACGGATGTTGCCTGTTACAGCGATACGCAGGTCAGTATCAACATTGATTTTACAAACGCCAAGACGGTTTGCTTCACGAAGCATTTCATCAGGAACACCTTGAGCGCCCTTTAGAGCACCGCCGTTGTCATTGCAAAGTGCAACCGCTTCAGGATATACAGAAGAAGCACCGTGTAGAACAAGTGGGAAACCAGGTAGAAGATCCATGATTTCTTTTAGACGGTCAAAATCAAGCTTTGGTTCACCTTCAAATTTGTTAGCGCCGTGGCTTGTGCCGATTGCAATTGCAAGTGAGTCAACGCCTGTTCTTTCAACAAACTCTTTAGCTTGTTTAGGATCAGTATACGTTGCATCTTCTGCGCTTACGTTGACTTCGTCTTCAACGCCTGCCAGCTGACCCAGCTCAGCTTCAACAACAACACCGCGTTCGTGCGCATATTCCACAACTTTTTTAGTTACGGCAATATTGTCTTCAAATGAATGGTGAGAACCATCAATCATAACAGAAGTGAAGCCTAGATCGATTGCAGTTTTACAAGCTTCGAAGTCAGCACCGTGATCAAGGTGAAGTGCCACATCGATACCTGAGTCTTCTACTGCAGCTTCAACGAGCTTAAGTAGGTATGCTGGACGCATGTACTTAAGTGCACCAGAAGATACCTGTAGCATTACAGGTGATTTAGCTTTTGCTGCTGCGTCAACAATACCTTGAACAATCTCCATATTGTTGATGTTGAAAGCGCCAATTGCGTATTCGCCTTCGTATGCTTTCTTGAACATTTCCTTAGTCGTAACAAGTGCCATCGTTACACCCTCCTCATTTATTCTCTTCCATGAATGTGTATACCCTTATTATTCTTGAACTCACATAAGATATGCTGCATTATATGTATATTTTTTGAATAAATCGGGTTATATATTATGCTTAATAATTAAGTCGATTTTATAGGGTTTTATGAATTGGTATGCTATCATAATCCATATGACATAAAGAATATATGTAAGATCACATTCTTTGTCAAGGCAGGAAAACGCTTGGCGTTAAAATAAGGTGAGGTTTTGTATAAAATGACAAATATATTGAGAAAACTTGCATAAATAATTATAAAAATTGGAATAAAAAGGGATATGTCCCGCGGGATGCGGGACGTCCATTGACCCGCGAAGGCATTGGAAATAAAGGCTTTCAAAGTATAATTATTAAATTTAAGGAGGAAGTATGCGTCTGGATAAATATTTAGGAAATATGGGATGCGGTTCTCGTAAAGAACTCAAAATTTCAATCAAAAAAGGCAAGGCAAGTGTCAATTCTATTGTTGTAAAAGACCCTGGAAAACACGTGAATCCAGATTCAGATATCGTAGAATTTATGGGAAAGCCAGTGGGGTATAAACCCAATGTGTATTTAATGCTTCATAAACCAGATGGTTATTTAAGTGCAACAGAAGATGCAAGGGATAAAACCGTACTGGATTTGATTGAAGGCTATGACCATTATGACATGTTCCCAGTCGGACGACTGGATAAAGACACAGAAGGCTTGCTGATCCTGACCAATGACGGACAGCTCACCCACCGTGTGCTTTCACCTAAAAGTCATGTTCCAAAACGCTACTATGCGGTTATTGAAGGGCTTGTAACAGAAGCAGATCAGGCCGCGTTTAAAGAAGGCGTTGTACTGGAAGACGGCTACCGTACGCTGCCAGCAGACCTTGAAATACTAAAAAGTGGGGATATTTCAGAAATTGAGCTCACCATCGTTGAAGGCAAATTTCATCAGGTAAAGCGTATGTTCGAGTCCGTTGGAAAGCGCGTTACCTATCTAAAGCGCGTTAAGATGGGGGCGCTTGTTCTAGATGAAAATCTGGATAAGGGTGAATATAGAGAACTTTCTCAAGCGGAAGTTGAGAAGCTTGAAGAGCGAAATACATAAGCCGGGGTGTGTCCAAGCTGGGCTATTGATAAACTATGACATCCCCCCGCACGGCAGTTAACGTAGACATGAGAACGTGGGCATGTGAATAAACCATACATAAAAAATCCAGCAGACCCATAAGAAATAGGGCATGTACTGGATTTTGTATGTACTCATATGCTTTTTTTCGTAGTATTGCCCTGATTATTGGCCTGAAATTTTATAAATGACTTCGTCAAGGGACATATCGGATGACAGGGTAAAGGTACCGCTTCTCAGTTTTGCGCCTAGGCCAAGCTCTTCAACACGCTTTATAAAGGTTTGTGTATCTGGAACCATGCCCTCTTCAGCCAGTAGCTTTCCGATAGAATATCCCGAAGAACCGGGTTCTATGACGATTTCTTTTGTAGTGCCAACAAGGTTAACACTTGTACCGCCAGGTTTTGCATCACTGCCTGTGTCCGGTGTAGTAGGCTCTGTTGTTTCAGGTATGGCAGTGTTGTCATCAGTTGGTGTCGTTTCAGGTGTAGCTTGATTGTCGTCGGTTTGAGCTGCTTCTTCAATTTGTATTAAATCCGGATCACTTGAAGTGGCGATTTCACTGGTATTCTTTTGCGGCACCTTGACTTCAAAGGCCAGAGAGTCTGATATTTTCCATGAAACCACTGAAAATATCAGTGCCACAATAATAAGTGAAAACAGTATGTCGCTGACGTCATATAATATATCTTTAAGCTTATCAAACATAGTCGATTCTCCTATTCTTTTTTCTTCCATTAGCATACCATAATAACGTCTGCATTCCAATGGTTGAGTAGGTTTCAAAATAGTAAAAAGCGTGATACAATTTACCTAGCAAATTCATCCGAAGGGGAATTCAGGGGGCTGAAATGGAAGGATTTCTTGAACTGAAATCAGGACATGCTAGGCATATTGTCGAGTACATTGAAAAACATGGGTATAGTGCACAGGGGTTTTACTATGGTCTCAAGAAAGTTGAGAACACGTGGCAGCTCAGGAATGGAACCACATTTTATGGGTATGTTAAAGACAAGCAGTTGCTTGGGCTGGCATCCTTTTCGCCAACACAGGTCATGACGTGTCACTTCGATTCCAAGGCCATATATACAAAACTTGATTTTTTAAGAACCATAAGGACCAATGCGCCGGTTCTCATTAAAGCTGAATGTGAGGACTTGGAACGGATAAGCAAAGTTCTTGAGCGTGTGGCCATATGTCATGATATCGACTTGTGCTCCGTGATGACAGTCTCAGAGAAGACCTTTAAGGCCGACAAGAAGGTACATGGCATGATTGTAGATGCATCACTCATACCAGTGCGCGATGCAGTTGGTTTTCTGCTGGAGGTCGAAAAGGGGTTTGGACGAAATCCATTAACTGTAAATCAGTTAAAGGATAAGCTGGATCTTATAGAGAACTATATTTATTACATAGAAAACAGTCATATTGCTGCACAGGCGGTTATTGAATTTGAGACAGACCATTTCGCTCAGCTTGGTGGCGTGTATACACTCCAAAAGTACCGGGGAAAAGGCATTGGAAAACGGATTACGTCTGTACTGACTCAGCGCATGCTTCAAAAAGGCTTAAACGTTAACTTGCTTGTAATGAATGCCAATGGACCAGCTGTGAAGGCATATTCCAGATTGGGGTATGAGAAGGTTTATGAACTGGGCCTCATGGCAATTGATATGATTTAATGGAGTGAAAAAAATGAAGAAAGTAACGATCGGAAAAAATGAAGCGGGGCAAAGACTTGACCGCTTTTTATTAAAGTATTTGAATAACTCATCACGTACCAATGTATATAAGCTCATTCGTAAGAAGGTGTTCAAAGTCAATGGGGTACGGGTAAAGGAACACTACTTTTTTGAGCTGGGTGATGAACTTGAAATATATTTGAGTGATGAATCTTTCGATAAGCTGGTTAAGCCTATTGAACAGGTTGAGGCTTCAGAGGTAGGACTGAAAATCGTATATGAAGATGATGACATTCTTATTGTAGACAAACCCAAGGGCATGTTGACACATCCCGATAAAAATGAGTTCAGCAACACCCTGTCATCTAAGGTCCAAGTTTACCTCAAGCATATCAGTTCAAGGACATTTAAGCCTGCCTCCATACAAAGACTGGATAAGAATACGAGCGGACTGGTCATTTTCGGTAAGAACTATCAGTCCCTTAAAGCATACAATGAAAAAATGCGTAATCGTGAAATCAAAAAGTACTATCAGTGTGTTGTTGAAGGACTTGTCAAAGAGCCGGGTACTGTAAAGGGCTGGCTGGTTAAAGACGAACAGAAGAACAAGGTGCGTCTATTTAAAAACGATCAGGGCAAGGGCGCCAAGTACTGTCACACGGACTATAAACCCCTACAGGTAATCGGCAATTATACACTTCTTGAAGTGGAGCTGCATACTGGAAGAAGTCATCAAATCAGGGAATCCATGCGCTTTATTGGACACCCTATCGTTGGGGATAAAAAATATGGGGCATCAAAGGAGAAAAATGTAAATTCTCAGTTGCTTCATGGGTATAAACTGATTATAGAGGAAAACGAGTTCGTGAGTATGTCAGAAGATATAGAGAAATTTATACAGTCCATTAAAACGAACAGCCGGAGGAATTAGGGTATGATTAGATCCTACAATGTGATCGTAAAACTGATTGACCGGTATGATTATGGTGGTGCACTTGAACTGCTTTCTGAGATTGGCCTAGAGCATACTGATGCAGCCGTGCTTATGGATTCGTGCAGATATGCTGTGAATTTTGATTTTAAAACAGCGCGGCATTTGCTTTACAATCTGACAGATGATTATGAAGCATCTAAGGATATCAAAGCGCTTAAGAAGAATCTACAGTCGCTAATTGAAGGGGATCCAGATGCAATATTCACTGAACTGCTTGAAAATACGAAGTTTCAGCTTGTGAATGAGGAGTATATTGATTTTCTGAGCAGGGTATACCGGTTTAAGGAAGCCATATTTAAGTATATGTTTGTAGTAAGCCATCTAAATCGGTCTCGATTTACGTTCTTACAGCCGATGATGCAAAAGCGCCTTATCTTAAAGACGCTTAGAAAAAAGTATAAAATATTCAATTCAAATTTGATATTTGGCATCGCGACCTACTTTAACAGATACTACAAAGATGATAAGACACGTCAAGAAATTGTTCATATTATGAATGCTGAAAAGATGATGAATCTGATAGAGCTTAGAAATGATTCAATTGTAGGCCATGGTTTTTCAAGTGTGAGCATTGAAGATATTTATAAATACTATGGCAACCCATACAACGTGCTTGATGATTTCAGACTTTGTCTGGAAAAACTGGATATAGAGATCAACAGATATAAGTATTCCAAAATCAATGATATGATACGTGTTCAGCTGGAACAGCTGAACAATTCATATATTCCAAACTATACGGGAAAAGAGTATCGGTTCGAATAGGGATGATGCAAAATGCTGAGGGAAATACTTGAGTGGGTACGCACCGTTGTAATCGCCTGCCTGATCGGATTGGTTTTGACTTTAGTACTCAGACCAATACTTGTGAAGGGACATTCCATGGAACCCACACTTGGTGACAACAATTATCTTTTAATTGAGCAATTGAGTTATTACTGGGAGAATCCACATTATGGTGACATCATTGTTTTTCAATCAGAAATGACAGATCCCGACGGGGAAAAGCGGGATTTGATCAAGCGTGTGATTGGGAGCGAAGGGGATCATATTACCATTTCAGACGGAAAGGTATATGTGAACGATGTCCCTTTGAATGAAAAGTACATCAAAGGCAGCTGGACATCGGGCGATATGGACATGACCGTTCCGCAGCATGCCGTTTTTGTGCTGGGAGATAACAGAGGCAACAGTATGGATAGCCGAAGCGAGGCTGTAGGATTTGTTGATGAGAATCGCATACGTGGACGTGTACTGATTCGCATTTTGCCACTGAGCCGCTTTGGATCAATAGATTAAGGAGAAATGGGGGACATACAATGACAGACAAGACAATTAAGGTGATTTATGCAGATGGCAATGAAGAAAATGTACCCTTTGAAATACGATTGGAAGATTTGGCAAGAAAGCATAGTTCAGAGCATACCCCACAGATTGTAGCAGCGCGTGTCAACAACAAGCTTAGAGAACTGACTTACCATTTGGAGGAAGACTCAAAAATAGAATTTGTTGATGTGACAAGCCTCGATGGTGCTAGAATCTATCAGCGATCCCTGTCTTTTGTTTTTATTCGTGCAGCAATGGAGCTCTATAAAGACATCCATGTTCGAGTAGAACATTCACTAAGCGGCGGACTTTTTTGTGAGTTTGACTATTCTAGAGTTCTTGAGACTTCAGACATTGAAAAAATCCAGCAGCGCATGAAGGCCATCGTGCTTGAAGATGAACCCTTCTATAAGGAAGCTGTTCCTAAAGGTGAAGCAACTGAAATATTCGAGCGCTTTAACATGAAATCCAAAATTCATCTGTTGAACTATAGAGAACACGATACAATCAACCTGTACACATGTGGCTGGCTGCGCAATTATTTTTATGGTTATATGGTGCCAAGCACAGGCTACCTGAAAAAATTTGACCTGATGCCATACGACAATGGCGTCATTCTTAGACATCCAAACAAGTCCAATCCATTTGACTTGCCTGAATTCGAAGCGCACCCTAAACTTGCACAGGTTTTTAAAGAGGCTGAGCGCTGGGGGGAAATTGTAGGTGTTGACTATGTAGCCAAATTAAATGACTGTATTCAAGAAGGCTGCGCCTTTAATGTCATTAAAATTGCTGAAGCCCTCCACGAAAAGAAAATTGCTCATATTGCAGATATGATTTCCGAGAGCGGTAAGCGCCTGATTCTCATTGCTGGGCCTTCTTCTTCAGGAAAGACAACATTTGCAAATCGTCTGATGATTCAGCTTCAGGTGAATGGCCTAAGACCAATCACAGTTTCAACAGATGACTACTTTGTAGATCGGGATAAAACACCCCTTGATGAGGATGGAAATTTAGACTTTGAGAGCATCGATTCTGTTGATACAAAGCAGTTTAATGAAGATCTTTCAAAACTCCTTGAAGGTGAAGAGGTAGAGCTTCCAGTCTTTAACTTCCAGGTTGGAAAGCGGGAGTACCATGGGGATAAACTCAAAATTGGAAAAGATCAGCCCATTATTATAGAAGGTATTCATGGTCTGAATGAAAAGCTCACCCAAAAGATTGCTAAAAAAGACAAGTTCAAAATATATATCAGTGCCCTGACACAGCTCAATATCGATGATCACAACCGTATCCCAACAACGGATACGCGACTGCTTAGAAGAATTGTGCGTGACAATAAATACAGGGGACATAATGCTCAGAGAACCATAGATATGTGGCCATCGGTAAGGCGGGGGGAGCAACGCAATATCTTCCCATTCCAAGAAGATGCAGATGTCATGTTCAATTCGGCACTCGTCTATGAACTCGCGGTGCTTAAGAAGCATGCTGAGCCCCTACTTGAAGCTATTTCAGAGGATGAACCCGAAAATGTTGAAGCCAAGCGCTTACTCAAGTTCCTCAGCTATTTTGAGTCTATTGAAAATGACAAACTCATACCATATTCAAGTATTCTCAAAGAGTTTATAGGTGGCAGCGGATTTAGAAAAGCTGAAACCATTGAATAGAAAGAGGCTGTAACATGTCGTATGAATTACTGCTTTTTGATGCAGATGAAACACTCTTTGATTTTAAGAAATCACAAGAGGTGGCTTTAGAGAAAAGCGTGGACATGTATCCGATTACATGCTCATATCAAGAATTAAAGCCGGTTTATGAAGATATTAACAAGGCGCTTTGGTCAGGTTTTGAAAAGGGTCAGATTACGGTAGACAGGCTCAAAATTGAGCGTTTTGAAAGGCTGTTTACCCAGCTTGGCGAACCAGTAGATGCACATGCATTCTCAAAGACTTATCAGGAGAATTTAGCACAAGCATCCTATGTTTACTCGGGGGTTGAAGCCCTGCTTGAAAGACTGTCAAAATCCTATAGGCTGGCCATAATCACCAATGGTCTTTACAGCGTTCAGAGTGTACGTATAGCGAAGTCTGTGGTAGCGTCATATTTTGAAGAAATCATTATTTCTGAGGCGGTTCAACTGGTGAAGCCAGACCCGAAAATTTTTGATTTTACCTTGGAAAAGCTGGGCCATGAAAACAAGGAAACTGTGCTTATGGTGGGTGACAATCTAAGGTCAGATATCTTGGGCGGCATTAATGCTGGCATTGATACTTGCTGGCTCAATTCGAGCAAGAAAGAAAACAGCACAGACATCGTGCCAACCTTCGCGTTAGGCAGCGTGCTCGAAATAGAGACGCTTTTATCGAACTTATAAACAGAAACATCGTTATTTAACAGTTGCAGTCTGTTTGGAACTTGGAAAAGTCCCATAGAGGGGAACTGATTTTATCAGTGCTAAGGGGAGTTTGAGTTTCCAGCGGAAGAGTTTGTCAACTGTGAAATTACCTGACAGGGCGCTAGTATAGCGCCCTGTTTTGAGTGTTGAAATTTGAAAATACACTGAATTTAGCGCCTTAATTTGATAAATCTAAAAGGAAATGAACATCATGTGTCGAATTGAATATATTGTGTGACTAGGGCTTAATGAAGCTCTAGCAGATAATGAGAGGTCAATATGAACAGACTAGACCGCGATCAAGTTGAAATGATAAAAAATTTTATAATGCCTTTTACAGTAGCCGTCGCATCAATGATTCTTTTGGTTTCGGTGGTGCTTTGGGAGCCCGCTATACGGAGCGTGATGCTTAATGTAAGTTTTGGATCGCTGATTACACTGCTCGAATTCGGGTGCATTGTGGCTTTGTTTTTAATATTTAATACGACATACTTTGCCTATTTGGGATCAAAAAGGCTGCGTATGTTTGTTTACTCTGTGGCCTTTTTAACGGGGGCGTGTCTGGAATTTATTATGATAATTCACTTAAGCGGCACCCTTTCAACCGTTAAGGTCACCCAGCTGCCACTCTTAATGCTCTATACGGGGCTTGGACGATTTATAATGGCACTGGGCATGTTTACAGCAGTGCTGATTCCACGTGATCTGACTATGAAACGCCATTCGCAATTCATGACGAGGTCATTGCCAGTGGTTCTATTTATTGCCTTCATCTTTATCGAGCAGAAATCTGAAAGATACATATTGGAGGTATTGTCATCAGTCAATCTGGCGGTTGCTTCAATTATGACAGAGTTTACAAGCATTTTGCTTCTGATTATTGTCATTATGTACTACTTGCGTATATACCTTTTAGAGCATAACCGCAACGTAGTGGTAGCCATATCCAGTGTGGTGATGCTTTGCTTTTCACATGCGTCGCGCATCATTTATCCGTCGTCAGATCAGTTGTCGATTATTGTCTTTGATATTTTTAGGTTCATGGGTTATGTCCTATTCCTTCAGGCTATATTTAAGCTGAACATTGGTGAACCGTCATTTAAGAAAGAAGCAACGGAAAAGCAGATTAAGCTTTACGCAGAGAATCTTGAAAAAATCATCGATAAGCGGACCCATGAAATTCGTGAAGTGAACGCAAGACTCATAAAGGAACTGGAGTATGCAAAGAGCATTCAGCAGTCACTGCTGCCGCTCAAAAGGTTGAACTTTAAGAATACCACCTTTATGTCTGAGTATTTTCCATGTGAACGTCTCTCAGGAGATTTTTACGATATTTACAGAATTGATGAAGATAATGTGGGCATGTATGTGTTAGATGTATCTGGACATGGTATCTCTGCAGCACTCATGACCATGTTCTGCAACAACTTTATTAAGTCAACAGAGCGGCTGATTAAGCGCTATCGTGGGTTGAAGCCTCACCGGAATTTGAAGCACTTTTATGAAGAATTTAATAAAATGAATTTTCCAGAAGAAATGCATATGGTTATTTTCTTTGCATCATATAACATCAGTACACGGACCTTGACCTACTGTACGGGCGGCATGAACTGCTATCCCATTTTGGTTAGAAAATCTGGTGACGCGGAGTTCTTAAATCAGAGTCAGGGTTTTCCAATCTGCCAAATGAGTGAATTCTTTACACCAGAGTATAAAAGTGCACGTATCGAACTGATGCCTGGTGACCGGATTGTATTCTATACAGATGGGTTAATTGATAAATTCAAGAACTCAGTCATGGATCAGGATGAACTTGTTGAAGTGATTATTGAGAGTCGACATGATTCTCTGAAAAACTTAAATAGCAAAATAGTTCGTACGATTGAACCCAATGCAGAACAACTTGAAGACGATATCACTTATTTTATTATGGAAGCATGATTATAAATGGATTACATGAATATACTCAGTTAATTACTCAGTAAATCGGCAAGCGACGACATAAATAAAGGGGTAGTAAAAAATGAAAGAGGTACTGGTTGTTGATGATCTCAGCATGCTAAAAGCACTTTCGAACAGCTATAGAATTAAAATTATTGATGCATTTGAGAGTAAACCGGCAACGGCAAAGCAAATATCTATGAAGCTTGGTGAACCGCATTCAAAGGTGAATTATCACATTAAGGCACTGGCTAAGGTCGGTATTTTAGAACTTACTGAAGAAGTGCCAAAGTATGGTGTGATAGAAAAGTATTACATGCCGGTTGCCAAAACCTTCGTACTCGATTCAAAAACCGTTCAAGGGGACGATACCGCGGCAGATTCCATGTCGAAAGCGGTCTCTGCACTTTTTGAAAGAATTGCAAAGGATTTCTATCAGGCACAGCAAAATACAAAGAATTTTCCAAAAGGAGAGGCCCCGCAGAAGTTTGTAAACTACAATGGCGACTATTACCTAACACAGGAAGAGGTAAATGCTTTGAATGATCAGGTCAATGACCTCATATCAGACTTCTTGGAAGCCAAAAGACAAAAGCGTGACAACACCATGCGTTACTCTACGGCGACGGTGATTGTCCCGCTGGATGCAGGTCCGAAGTAGAGCGGGTATACATGGTTCCACAGACCAGTTCCCCCTTGCGTTTAATTAAGTAGGGCATTTCCCCAGTGAGAAGACCATACGGGTTTTCACTGGGGTTTTTTATACCGCAAAAGTGTACTCATTACATATTTGAAAGCAAAATAGACAGGTGGTATGATAATGAGTGAAGAATAAGGAGGTATAATCATGCATATCGGGTGCCATATATCTATCGCAAAAGGCTTTAAGAAGGCCGCGCAGTCTACAGTAGAAATTGGTGGGAATACATTTCAGTTTTTTACGCGCAATCCAAGAGGCGGTAAGGCGAAAGCGCTTGATCCTTTAGATGTTGAAGCTTTAGAAAAAATAATGTTAGACAATGCCTTTGGGCCACTGCTGGCGCATGCGCCTTATACGCTTAATATGGCTTCAAGTAGGCCAGAGGTGAGGGTCTTTGCTGAACAGGTCTTTAAAGAAGATCTTGAAAGACTTGAACAGCTTCCGTGCAGCTTGTATAATTTTCATCCGGGCTCTCATGTTAAAGATGGGGTAGAAATTGGAACACAGCGTATTGTAGAGATACTGAACAATGTCCTTACAGGCAACGAAAACACTACGATTTTACTTGAAGGCATGTCAGGAAAAGGTACAGAAATTGGGGCTACGTTCGAGCAGCTAAGCGCAATAATAGAAGGGGTTTATCACAATCAGCAGATGGGCGTTTGTCTGGACACATGCCATTTGTATTCAGCAGGATACGACATCGTAAATGACTTAGACGGTGTGATTGAAACCTTCGACAGGGTCGTGGGTTTAGACCGCCTTAAAGCCATTCATCTCAATGATTCTAAAATGCCTTTTGGCGCTCACAAGGACCGCCACGAAAAGATTGGACTTGGAACCATCGGTCTCGAGGCACTGATTGAGCTGACTGGGCATCCAAGGCTCAAACACTTGCCCTTTTTTCTAGAAACCCCAAATGAGCTGAATGGCTATGCAGAGGAAATAAGGACATTCAGAGCGCATGCATAAATTGTACAGATTTATGTACAATTTAAAGGAAATTCCGGATTTGTATCGAATTCTTAAAGAGTGAAGACATAGTGAGTAACAGTTGAAGATATGGAGGGAAACATTCGATGCTTGAATGGAGACATGTAACGGATGGCCCAGACCTAGAGCACGTTCGTGAGCTTTTTAGAGAGTATGCGGACTGGCTAGGCATAGATTTATGCTTTCAAGGGTTTGAAGAGGAACTACAGTCGCTGCCGGGAGCGTATGCGCCTCCAAGTGGTGCCCTATTTTTAGTGATGGATGGCGATGAAGCGGTTGGGTGTGTAGCACTTAGGGCGTTTTCCACGAGCACTGCAGAAATGAAACGACTTTATGTAAAGCCTAGATTGCGAGATCAAGGCCTGGGAAAAAGCCTTTCTATGCGGGCTATTGATGTAGCAGAGGCTCTAGGTTATGACTATATTCGACTTGATACACTTCGAAGGATGGATAAGGCCATTCAGCTATATGCCTATTTGGGATTTGAAGAAATTGAACCCTACTACAACAATCCTGAAGTCGATGCGGTATTTATGGAAAAGAAGCTATAGTGCAGGCGTGTGTTAAACGGCACACGGCCTTATGAGATATACAAATAGAAGGTCGACCAGCATGGCTTGGTCCATCTTCTTTTTTTAATTATATGAACTTTTGAAATCTATAATGGCATCTGAAGGCGTGGGGGTGAAAAGTAAAAAACTTGGAGGTTTTGGTACTTTGGACTTCACCGCCAGACGCATCGTCGCAAGTATCCACACCAGAGTAGTCCCTTACTTTAGAGTATGAAAAATGATGATTCAATATGAAGCGTGTTCAAAATATATTGAACTAAAACGAGATATACTATGTGAATAGTTTGACAATTCAGAATATGAAATCACCTATAGGTATTGAAATCACAAGAAATTGTACGATTTATACATGTTTTTGAACTTGTTAAGAAAAATTATTATTTTTGCTTTTCTTACAATATTATTTGTGATAAGCTGACGATGCTGAAAATTCTTTGTAACATTTATTAACTTACTTTGAAGCCGGGGGGCAAAACAGAGCAGTTAAAAATAGCACAAAGACGGACAGCCGGAAATTATATCGCATACTTTGTATTATTAAGGGGTAACGAAAAATGGGAAATTTATTAAGCAGTTGGAACAAAATGAGTCTAGTCAAGCGTATTATCATTGGCCTAATCGTAGGGATTACACTTGCAGTAATGGCTCCGGAATACGCACAGCCAATTGGTATTTTCGGATCACTTTTTGTTGGTGCACTTAAATCTGTAGCACCGATTCTAGTATTCTTCTTGGTTATGTCTGCTATTTCACAGCATAAGTCAGGCCAAAAGACAAACATGAAATCTATTGTTGTGCTTTATCTGTTCGGAACATTTATGGCAGGTCTATCGGCTGTAGTTGCTAGCTTCATGTTCCCAGTAGAGCTTACATTGGGTGCTGGCGTTGACAGTATTACACCTCCAGGTGGCGTAACAGAAGTCCTAAAAACACTTCTAATGAACGTTGTTGACAATCCAGTACATGCACTG
Organism: uncultured Acidaminobacter sp.; assembly: GCA_963676345.2. Taxonomy (GTDB): domain Bacteria; phylum Bacillota; class Clostridia; order Peptostreptococcales; family Acidaminobacteraceae. The sequence continues at coordinate 967,198 of CAXXTS010000002.1, read as the reverse complement.
ACAAATGCAAACTACATTGGTATTTTAACTTGGGCAATTCTTCTGGGTATGGCTCTTAAGAATGTACCGGATACAACAAAGACAATGGTAAGCAACTTCTCTGATGCACTATCACAGGTTGTGCGTTGGGTCATTAACTTAGCACCACTTGGTATCATGGGTCTTGTTTTTAACACGATTGCAACAAATGGTATCGAATCGCTTCTAAGCTATGGTCACCTTCTAATGGTACTTGTTGGTACAATGGCATTTATCGCACTGGTAGTTAATCCAGTAATCGCATTTGCAATGATTCGTCAAAATCCATATCCACTGGTTTTCAGATGCCTTCGCGAAAGTGGCATTACAGCTTTCTTCACACGTTCATCTGCTGCTAATATTCCAGTGAACATGAACTTGTGTTCTGATTTAGGTCTTGATAAGGACAACTATTCAGTATCGATTCCACTGGGTGCGACTGTAAACATGGCGGGTGCAGCAATTACAATTTCTGTACTGACCCTTGCAGCAGTTCACACACTAGGTATTCAAGTTGATATGGGTACGGCAATTATTCTTTCTGTACTTTCTGCAGTAAGTGCTTGTGGTGCTTCTGGTGTTGCAGGTGGGTCGCTGCTTCTTATTCCGCTTGCGTGTTCACTATTTGGTATTCCAAATGATGTGGCAATGCAGGTTGTTGGCGTTGGATTCGTAGTAGGTGTTATTCAGGATTCATGCGAGACAGCTCTAAACTCTTCAACAGATGTTCTTTTCACAGCAGTATCTGAAATGGCTCAGTGGAGAAAAGAAGGCAAGGAAATTATTATTAAGTCTTCAAAGCAAACAGCATAGTAAACTGTTTGACTAAGAATAAATTCAAATTCTACTTTATATAAAAATCCAGCAGGCTGCGTAGTAATACGCTGTGCCTGCTGGATTTTTTTATTTATAGTATTGTCATGTTTGAATTTTAATCGCTACAGCAGAGGTACAGGTGTTTTTAGATAGGCATGTATAGAAGGTCTATGCTGAGCGCTGTGCGCGTACACGGTCAGCTTTAATCGTTTGATATTCGCGCCTGGCAATCAAGTACCCCATGAGTGAGAGCGTCATTGTAAAGGGAATCAGGTAAAAAGTTGTGTGAACCCCATATAAGTCATTAAAATACCCAAATATCAGATTGAGTGCAAATACCCCTGTTGCCGTACACAGGGCAGATAAGCCAATGAAGTAGGCACTGTCATTGCCATAGGTATCATTTACCAGTGTGATGGTTGTTGGATAGATGATTGAATAAAATATGCCCGATATACCAATGAATATGAGCAGGGATCCGCCGACTATTTGTCCGGTTAGGAGTGATGCGATTGCAAGGGTGCTGAACACAATGATGCCATTTAGACGGGGGATTTTGTGAAAGAGGATGCCGCCAACAAGACGTCCTGCAGTAAACGTGCCATAAAAAAGTGTTGAGTAAAAGGAGGCACGTGAAGGCGAATACCCGTAACCCTCTTGGAAGTAGTTTATTATCCATGTACCAATGAGAAATTCACTGGTCACATAAAACATTAATGCAAAGAGCAGGGCGAAACTCAATTTTTTGTGGATCAAAGAGCTTTTATGATTGCGGTGTTCATCGGTTGGCTCGCCCGGTGTAAACCAAACCAAAACAGCACTGATTACATAAATAAGTGCCGAAATGAGAAAAAGCATGCGCCAGTTATGCGCATTTGTCAGGTACCAGCCCAACCATTTTTGGTAAATAGCAGAACCAAAGCCAAATATGCCGTGACCAAAGTTCATAATGATAGCTGGTGAAAAAAGGGTTACCATAGGCAGCATGGTGTTTAAGGAGAGCACAAGCAGAGCCGTGCCGCTGCTCATTCCACAAAAACCAATAAAGAGTAGGGGCCAGCTACGTGCGCTTAACACGAGGGTAATGGCACCTGCATTGATCAGGTAGCCAAGAAAAATTAACCTTTTAGGGCCAATGCGTAAACAGTACTTTCCGCCAATATAGGAAAAGGCCATAGATGAAATTTGAGCGATGCTGATAATCATCCCCATGTGGGTGTTGTTAATGCCGAATTCAGCCTTGTAGGTGGGCACGAAAAATCCCCGGTAGCTGGAACTTAAGGCTGCAAGCATCATACCTAAAAAGCACATGAAGAATATGTAGTACTGGTGAGACTTTTTCATAAACGACTCCTGAGTTAATTTGTATTGAACTGCATTCATTATAAGTCAGAATACCTTCAATGAAAACATCTATATCGCCGTTTTAGCAACTATGACATATGTTTAAGAAAATTATGGTAAGATTGGCATGTACATGAAAGGAGCAGGTGAGATGAAAAGACTCAGAGCATATGGGATCGAAATCGGGTCAATGACAACAGGCCCACTGAACAAAATTACCGATGTACCTGGCGTTTCAGTAGGACACGTAACCTTAAGTGAAGCCGGTGCACAGACAGGTGTGACAGTTATATTGCCTGTTCAAGACAATGTTTTTGAAAAAAAGATTATCGGATGCGCCCATGTAATAAACGGATTTGGCAAGAGTGCTGGCCTTGTACAAGTTGAAGAGCTAGGGACTATAGAAACCCCTATTGTATTAACCAATACCCTTAGTGTTGGAGATGCACTGAAGGGGCTTGTACAATATAAACTGCACCGCAATAAAAACATAGGACTTGGAGAGGGGACCGTAAATGGCATTGTCTGTGAATGCAATGACGGTTATCTCAATGAAATTAGGGCATTTCACGTGCAGCCTGAGCATGTGAATATGGCCATTCAAGCTGCGGGTTCAGAGTTTGAAGAAGGGGCTGTTGGTGCAGGTCGGGGCATGAGTGCCTATGGCCTTAAGGGTGGCATTGGCTCAGCATCGAGGTGTTTTGAAATAGGCGGCAATATTTATACAGCTGGCGTATTGGTTCTTTCCAATATGGGTAAGCTTCAAAATTTAAAGGTAGATGGTCTTGCAGTTGGCTCATTAATTGCTGAAGCATTTTCAAGCGAAAATCAGGTGGATAAGGGGTCAATCATTATGGTTGTTGCAACTGATTTACCTGTGAGTGCCCGTCAAATGAAGCGTATTTCCAGGCGGACGGTTTCAGGACTGAGCCGAACGGGTTCCAATATGGGACATGGCAGTGGTGAAATTGTTGTTGGATTTTCAACAGCAAACAGATTACCCCATAAAAGGTGTAATCCCTTGCAAATTACCGCAGTACATGAAGAAGATTTGGACATTGCATTTGAAGCTGTAGCAGAGGCTACAGAGGAAGCCATACTGAATTCTATGCTAATGGCAGAGACGATTGAGGGGCGTGATGGGCATATTCGGAAATCATTGAGTGCCTTTGCACATTTGATAAATGCAGATGCCTAGCATCCGCGATTCTTTTTTTAGACAATCAGCATAGAATCAAATGAAGTGTATTTTAAAGATTATGAAGAGACAAAAAGCGGTTCAGCACCTCATGTATAAGGTGTTGAACCGCTTTATTTTAGTGTGCGATGCATGCTGGTTTACAAAGCCGCTTCAAACTTCTCAAAAATTTCAACATGCTCAGGAAATCTGCTCAGCTCTTTTTTTGAAAAGACCAAGACATCATTGATGGTAACTTCGAACACGCCCCCTGAGGATGGGATAATAGTTAATTGACCGATATCGTTCTTATAATTTTTTAGCAGAGCCTCTGCTAATCCGATGGCTTTAGCCCGATAGCCTCACGACGTGCAATACTCGATGGATAATACAGGTTTCATGCATAACTCCTTTCCATTTTCGTAGTGATATATATTATTCTGATTATACACCCATTTAGGGTGAAATTAACATGTATCTGCATGAAATGCACAAAATCAAGGGCAGTCTCACCTTAATTGAAGGTAGGTCCCTTGAAACCCCAAGTAAATTGAACTATAATAAAAGCGTTCGTAAAAGGACAGACAATTAAATAGCATGGGAGCTGTTGGAAACGGCTGAGAGTGAAGATGAATCTTCAGACCATTAAACCTGATCTGGATAATGCCAGCGTAGGAAGAATCAGCGAATTAGACGTAACTCAGACTAAATCGACTATGAAAACAGCCACACGTTTCCGGTAAGGAAGCGTGTTTTTTATATTCAGGTAAAACCTATTGGGCGCGATGAGTGACCAGGGCAACCGAAGGTTGCACGGTGCTACTTTATTATTATCAAAACCAATTGGTTTTGAAGACACAAAGTAAGTTGCAATGAGTAACCAGAATACCCGTTAGCGGATACGGTAATTTTGATGGCTTCTATTAAAGTATATTCAGGCGGTTATGGTAACTGGGAAGAAATAGAGGAAGGGTATCTATGAACAGTTTAAAAAAAGCATTGAAGCTGTATCTTGTAACAGATTCATCATGGAGCACAGAGGACACATTTTTAGGTCATATTGAAGACGCCTTAAAGGGGGGTGTAAGCTGTGTACAGCTTCGTGAGAAACACATGGACTTTGACGCGTTTATACAGCGTGCTAGGGTGGTCAAAGAGCTAGCAAATCAGTACGGTGTGCCCCTAATCGTAAATGACAATATCGAAATTGCTCTTGCGGCAGATGCAGATGGTGTGCATATTGGTCAGGGGGATATATCCGCAGAAGAAGCGCGGCTAAAACTTGGAAAAGATAAGATTATAGGGGTCACCTGCAAGACTGTTGATCAGGCCCGAGAGGCTCAGCGTCAAGGGGCAGACTACCTTGGCTCTGGTGCGGTCTTTGGATCCAGCACTAAAACTGATACCCAGCGGCTTGATCATAGGACTTTGCGGTCAATTTGCAAGGCCGTTACGATCCCTGTTGTTGCCATTGGTGGCATTAATGAAAAGAACATACTTGAGCTACACAGTACAGGCATTGCTGGTGTTGCTGTTGTATCATCCATTTTAGCCCAGGAAGATAAAAGGACTGCTTCAGAAACCCTATGCCAACTCAGCGGTAAAATCATTGACAATAGAGTGCCTAAAGTACTAACTATTGCAGGTTCAGACTCTAGTGGAGGGGCGGGTATACAAGCGGACTTAAAAACAATGGCAGCCCATAAATGTTATGGTATGAGCGTTATTACAGCTTTGACGGCACAAAACACCTTAGGTGTAGATGGGGTCGAAAACTGTTCAGCTGAGTTCGTAAGAAAACAGATGCAGGCAGTTTTTTCTGATATTATGCCAGATGCAATAAAAATTGGAATGCTCTCAACAAAAGAAAATGTTGAAACGATTGCAGAGATGTTAAAAGAAATAAGAAAAGAGAAAAAGAATAAAATACAGGGTAACAGTAGACAACATCAAATACAAATTGTACTTGATCCAGTTATGGTTTCAACGAGTGGAAGCAAACTGCTTAGCGACGATGCTATCGAAGTTCTAAAGCAACGACTCCTGCCACTGGCAACCCTCATTACACCGAATTTGAGTGAAGCTGCACTTCTCTCAGGTCTGCACATAGAAACCGCAGAGGATATGGTATGTGCTGCTAAAGTCATAGCGAAAACTTATGAAGGGGCTATTTTAATCAAAGGGGGGCATTTAGATGGCCATGCCAATGATCTTCTTTATTCAAATGGAAAGGTCGAGTGGTATACAGGTGCTAAAATAGATAATCCAAATACCCACGGCACTGGATGCACCTTGTCATCAGCCATTGCAAGTCATTTGGCAATGGGATACCCTTTGAATGAAAGTATTCGAAAAAGCAAAATTTATTTAACAGGGGCCATTTCCGATCAAATGGATATAGGTCGAGGACGTGGACCCTTAAATCACATGTACAAGTAATCCTTATAGTTCGTCCAGTTCAAGAAGTTTTTCATGCCCAAAACAGCAGTGGGACGTGATCCGTTATGAGGACGCCTATAAAATACTGATTGAGAACCAAAATAGCCGCACAAACAGATGTATTCTACAGTCTATTTGTGCGGCTATTATTTCGATTACAAAAGAATAGACTCAATTTCATTCCAGCTGGATACGATATTTCCGTCATAATCGTTGTAATCCGTTTCTTTAAATTTAAATAGATATTTTTCAGATGCTTTTGTAGACCGGAGGTTTTTAGGATGGTCATCAATAAAGATCGAATCTTCTTCCATCATGGCAACGCGTTCCTTGCCATAGCCTTGGCCTGATTTGTTGATGAGGATGATGATTTCATCTACTTCTGGAAGGTGCTCTTCAATCCATAAAACTTTCTTTGAGGCGTTCATTGGAAAGGCTGATGTACAGATAATGACATTGTACTTTTCAACAAGGCGGCCAATGACCCGCTTGGCATCATCATAGAACTCAAGATAGTTAAAGAAATCCGCATCTCCGAAGTAGTCCTGTATAACTTGCACTGGCTTCTTTTCATGGATGTGAATCAGAGGGCAAATCTTTTTATAAGCCCAATTCGTATGTTTTTCCCACTCAGCAGGCACAAAATTATCGTAATCCTTATAGCGTTCGTTGTACATTCTACAAATGGCTTTGTCTGAGTTTACGATGGTTGAGTCAAAATCGATGTATAAGTCTTTTTTCATATTATCCACCTCTTCAAATTTGTTCGAGTCGCTTTTCACAGTATAGCATATTGTATGGGGGGACCCCTAATGGGGATTTCAGCCGCGCCTTGTCTTTTGACGTTTACAGGGGGTCTAGAAAGTGTTGACTTTGTCAAAAACTGCAGTGGCAAATCGCGCAGGTGAAAGATAGCATACAACACAAAAACCCGTGAATTCTCATAGTGAAAATTCACGGGTTTTATTCTGTTTATGATATGGCTATTGTCTGAACGCAAATAGATCCAGCTTTTGTCAATAGCGGTACACTGGTCGTCTGTCAGACGGCCTGTAGGGCCCCTTTACTTATAGTTCAGAGTACGTTCTTCAATTTCTGTGCGTACTTGAGCAATAAAGTCCTCTTGACTCATAGAGCCCTTGTCCCCTTCAAGGCGCGAACGAACAGAAACAGCTTTTTCCTCTTCTTCCTTTTGACCGACAATCAGCATATATGGCGCTTTGCTAAGTTGGGCCTCACGGATTTTGTAGCCGATTTTTTCAGCACGCTCATCAATTTCAACACGAATGCCATGTCTTCTAAGATTATTCACGACCTCGTATGCATAGTCGTGGTATTTCTCTGAAATCGGAAGGACTTTAACTTGTACGGGCGCGAGCCATGTTGGGAAGGCACCTGCGTACTTTTCAATCAGCATGGCCAGGGTTCTTTCATAGCAACCGATAGACGTTCTGTGAATGATAACTGGATTCTTTTTCTGACCATCTTTATCGATATATGTCATGTCAAAGCGTTCAGCAAGTGCAAAGTCAATTTGAACCGTAATGATTGTGTCTTCTTTGCCGTGTACATTTTTGAACTGAAGGTCAAGCTTTGGACCGTAGAATGCAGCTTCGCCTTCCACTTCTTTGTAGTCAAGCTCCAAATGGTCAAGAATTTCGCGCATCTGGTCTTGTGTGCTTTCCCAAACATCAGCAGAGCCGATGTATTTTTCCTTGTTGTTTGGATCCCACTTAGAGAACTGATAAGTGATGTCCTCGCGAATACCCAGTGTATCCATCATGTAGTTGATTAAATCGACACAGCCTCTAAATTCTTCCTCAAGCTGGTCTGGTGTCACAACAAGATGGCCTTCTGAAATCGTAAACTGGCGCACGCGGATCAGACCGTGCATTTCCCCAGAAGATTCGTTTCTAAATAGTGTTGATGTTTCACCGTAGCGTACAGGCAGGTCGCGGTAGCTCTTTTGTTCCGCCTTGTAAACAGAGAACTGGAAGGGGCATGTCATTGGGCGGAGTGCCATAGCATTTTGCTCTCCATCAGCTTCCCCAGCTTCGCCCGCTTCAGGAATAATAAACATGCCATCGCGGTACTTGTCCCAGTGACCAGAAAGCTTGTATAAGTCTGATTTTGCCATCAGCGGCGTCTTTGTCAGCTGGTAGCCGCGACGTTCTTCTTCATCTTCAACAAAGCGCTGTAGTGTTTGAACAATTTTAGCCCCCTTAGGCATGAGCAGTGGCAGACCTTGTCCAATTGCTTCAGATGTTGTGAACAGCCCCATTTCACGACCAATTTTATTGTGGTCGCGTTTTTTGATTTCTTCAAGCCACTCAAGATGCTCTGTAAGCAGTTTGGCTTTAGGGAATGAAACACCATAAATACGCTGAAGCATTTTGTTCTTTTCATCACCACGCCAGTATGCACCTGCAATGCTTAGCAGTTTAGACGCCTTTAAGTGTCCTGTATGCGGCACGTGTGGCCCCATGCACAGGTCAATGAAATCACCTTGCTTGTAGAATGTAATGACTTCGTCCTCTGGAAGGCCTTCAATAAGTTCTACCTTATAGCTTTCGCCCATCTCAGAACACATTTTCAGGGCTTCTTCTCTAGAAACAACCATGCGTTCAATTGGCAGCTTTTCAGAAGAGATCTTCTTCATTTCCTTTTCGATTTTTACAAGGTCTTCTTGTTTAATTTTCTCGTCCAGATCAAAATCATAGTAGTATCCACGCTCAATCGCAGGGCCAATAGCCAGTTTTACATCTTTATAAAGACGTTTAACCGCGTGGGCAAGCAAGTGTGCAGCAGAGTGTTTGAAAACTTCAACACCCGCTTCATCCTTATAGGTGATGATGCTGACCTTATCGTTCTCTTCCAGCACATGGCTTACATCTACAAGTTGTCCATTAACTTCACCTGCAAGTGCTTCTTTAGCTAGGCGTCCGCTAATTGCTTTTGCAAGGTCAAGAACGCTGGCACCGGATTCGACTTCTCTTTTCGAACCATCTTTAAGCAAAATATTCATGCTATTCCTCCATATATATACACAATTATTCAATACAAAAATATAAAAAACCCATCCTTCGTTCATACGAAGGACGGGTTGATCGCGGTTCCACCTTTGTTGCCTTTCGGCCACTCTACCAAGTGCAGTACACTCGGTTTTACCGTAACGGGGTAGGCCGTCAGCATTTCAGGTCCCACTATGGGGACTTACTCAACTGAAGCTTAGGAGTAGTATTCACAGGGTCGTACTTGCACGCGTTTTCAGCCGGTGGCGCATGCTCTCTTTATAGCCGGGGCTCTGCTGTTTGTCTCCGTCATCGCTTACTTTTTAAATTCTTTACTATATTATATTGGTTTTTTCCGGCTGTCAACACTCATTATATAGAAGTGTGGTATGTTCTTGAAATAACTTCCTCCTGCTGTGCACGACTGAGTCTGTTGAAGTTTACAGCATATCCTGACACACGAATGGTGAGGTTGGGGTACTTTCCGGGGTTGTTCATTGCATCAACCAGCTTTTCCTTATTGAGTACATTGACATTTAGATGGTGCGCTGCCTGCAGAAAGTATCCATCGAGAATGCCAACAAGGTTTGTTGTTTGTGTCTGGTCTGACTTACCAAGTGCCTTAGGTGTGATTGAGAAGGTGCAGGAAATGCCGTCTCGGCAAGCTCTAAATGGAATTTTTGCAACCGAGTTCAGGGATGCAAGCGCGCCCGTTTTATCTCTACCATGCATTGGGTTTGCCCCCGGCGCAAATGCTTCGCCATTGCCGCGTCCATCTGGCGTACTGCCTGTTTTTAAACCGTAAACCACATTTGAGGTGATGGTTAAGATGGACAGCGTATGTTCTGCATGTCGATAGGCTGGGTACTTGCGCAGCTTTTCAATAAAGCTTGTGGCAACTTGTACCGCTAGGGCATCTGCACGGCTGTCATCATTTCCGTATTTAGGAAAGTCACCTTCGGTAACAAAATCGGTAATATAGCCTGACGAATCGAGTACAGGCTTAACCTGAGCGTGCTTAATGGCTGACAGGGAATCTGCCATAACCGAAAGACCTGCTATGCCAAAGGCCATGTATCTGTGAACACTTGTATCGTGCAGGGCCATTTGTGTTTTTTCATATGCATACTTGTCGTGCATGTAGTGAATGATGTTCATAGCACTCACGTATTTTTCACACAACCAGTCCAGGTATAGATCAAAGCGCTTCCAAACCGCATGGTAGTCAAGTACAGTGTCCGCCATGACATCCATTTTAGGGCCGATTTGTGCGCCGACCTTGGTGTCATAACCACCATTTAAGGCCAGTAAAAGGGTCTTAGGCAAATTGCTTCTGGCTCCAAAAAACTGCATTTCCTTACCAATGCGCATGGCAGAAACACAACACGCTATGCCGTAATCATCGCCGTAGTCAGACCGCATCAAATCATCATTTTCATACTGAATGGCATCGGTTTCAATGGACATTTTGGCACAGTACTTTTTAAAGTTCTCCGGCAGCTTGTTGGACCAGAGGACAGTCATATTTGGTTCTGGAGCGGGATCAAGGTTTGTTAGGGTATGCAGGAAACGGAAGCTGGACTTGGTAACAAGCGTTTTGCCGTCTTCTGCCATACCGCCTATAACTTCTGTAACCCAAAGCGGGTCGCCAGCAAACAGTGCATTGTAATCTGGCGTTCTAAGCTGACGCGCCATTCTCAGTTTAATGACAAAGTCATCAATGATTTCCTGAATGTCGCCTTCGCTATAAAAACCACTCGTTAGGTCTCGCTGGGCGTAAATGTCTATGAAGGTGCTGACACGCCCAAGGGACATAGCAGCGCCATTTTGCTCTTTGATGGCGCCTAAGTAGCCATAGTATGTCCACTGAACCGCTTCTTTGGTATTTTCAGCAGGTCTTGAAATATCGTGACCGTATGCGGCTGCCATTTCCTTAAGCTTTTTGAGGAAGTCTATTTGACGGTAGAGTTCCTCGCTGAGTCGGATATTTTCTTCGAGCATTGGCCCCTTGGCTAGGTCTTTTTTATCTTTAATTTTTTCATCAATGAGTTTATCGATGCCATATAGAGCAATGCGTCTATAATCGCCAATGATTCGACCGCGTCCGTAAGCATCAGGCAGTCCAGTGATAATGCCGGCACTTCTTAGATTTTTTATGTCGTCTGAGTAGACTCTGAAAACCCCGTCGTTGTGCGTGGTTTTGTATTTGAAATGTTCTTCAATGTTTTCAGAAAGCTTATAGCCGTAAGCTTCACAGGCTTGACGCGCCATGCGAATGCCACCAAATGGATTGACCCCTCTTTTAAGCGGGGCGTCTGTCTGCAGACCGTAAATAAGTTCCTCATGGCCTTCAATAAGCCCCTTTTCATAACTGAGTAAAGAAGAAACATGTTCTGTATCAATATCCAGAACGCCATTGTTATTGAGTTCTTCCTGTAGCAGTGTGTTAAAGTGGGCCATCAGTTTATTGGTTCTATCTGTAGCGGGTTCAAGAAACTGGTCGTCTCCATAATAAGGTGTACGGTTAAGCATAATGAACGAACGCACATCAATGGTGTCGCACCACGATCCTGTTTTAAAATCTTTCCAAGCTTTCTTTATCATAATTTGCCTCCTGTATAGGGTGTGCCCCAGGTGGCCTCAAAAAACAAAAACCGACGCACCTAGGCTTATAGCGCCCAGGCGGTCGGCTGATTTCGAAATTCATTTCACTTCCTCGTGGTAGTCTCCACTGTTTTCCGCCAGTCATGAAATGTTAGTCAGATTATAACGTGAAATGGAAAGCTTGTAAAGTGAATATCGTATATTTATTAATTATTATGACTTATTGTTCGGCTTCTAGAAAGAGGCCCCTTTGACTACAAAAAAGACTCAATGGCTGATATGACATTGTCCAAATTGTGATTTCTTGAAATGTACTCAATTTCACTTTTCATACCATCAAGGCGGATAGGATGATCCATGAGGTAGGCCACAATTTTGGAAATACGCTTCACATCACGGACTTCAACAGCGATGTTTACGAGCGTCAAAAAGTCCAGATTTTCTGCTTCTTGTCCCGGAATGAAGTAGGGTACGATCATAGGGAGTTTTTTAATAAGAGCTTCTGATACAGTCAGGCCACCTGGTTTGGTAATGATCACATCCGATAAATCCATGAGTTCGTGAATATTATCTGTAAAGCCTAATATTTCAATATCAAGCGCGGTATCGACACTTTCTACAATACCTTCCAGTTCTGTTTTGAGGGTTTTGTTGGTTCCGCAGACTACATATACCTTGAGGTGTCTGTCCATGCCCAGTAAGTTTTCAAAAGCCTTTTTCATTGGATCAAGGCCCATGCTGCCTCCCATGAGCAGGACTGTAAAAGGGGTGCCCGTCTCTTTTGTTATGACAGTATCTTCGTAGAATTTGGGGTGGACGGGTATTCCCAGCGTTTTAATACGATCAGGCTGAATACCTTTTTCAATCAGGCTGTCATTGGTAAATTCACTGCCTGTAATGTAGAGGTCAACTTCTTCAGACACATAAGCATAGTGCGCTTCAAAGTCAGTAACCACAGAAATAAATGGGCCCTTGTAATGGCCTTTGACTTTAAGACGGTTAAAAACACTGACAGCAAAAGTATGTGTGCCGATGATTAGATCAGGCTGATAACTTAAGACAAGCTGTTTTGCCCGGCGGTACTCGGCACCGACAACCATTTTGGCAAATCGGCCATTAATCCACTCGCGATTGCTCATTTTGTAGAGCCTACCATAAGTTTCGGGAAACTTGCTGGCAAGAACGTCGTAGCCCTCTTCGACAAGCAATTCAAGAACCTTGCTCTGCTCTCTGATAAAGTCTACACGCTTGACTTCATGCCCTAAACCCAGTAGGGCAGTTTCCAGGGTTTTAGCGACCTGATTATGACCAGCGCCAGTTGAAGCGGTGAGTATAAGTATTTTTTTCATTGGATTTTCTCCTTAATCCTACATGAAATTGTATAAGCTGAGCGACACCTAGCTCAGGCATAGGTGAATTAATTGCAGGCAAAGCTTAAGCATTAATGTGATCCCAGTCAACCGTAAGTGCACGTTTCCAGAAGGGAATCAGCAGTAAAGAAAGCAGTGCCAAAACACCGTAGTCAATTGCAGGTGTGCTGAATTTAACAAGCAGTAAATGCAGACCTCCTAGAATGGCGGTGGAGACCATGCTGGCAAATGACCCCTTCATGTGGCCATCTTGAGTGACCTGAAAGCTTCTTGAAAAGGGGAGCTTTCTGCCGTTTAACATGGTAATGAGAAGAACCATGTAAATGGTATTTATAAAGGCAATCCCCATATGAGGAATGGCCCTTGTGCCTGAAAGTGCCACCATAATGATAGAAGTAAGCAAATAGGGTGGAAGTCCAAATTTGACAATAGCACTTTTAAAGGTTCCAGAAATGATCGGATAGGGACTTGCAATGGGCAGAGCCGTGTACAGCCATGCGCCCTTATAGTATTTACTGCGCCCCACAAAAATAAAAACGGAGGGTAAAATGAGCACAGAAAAATATATCCATAGGTACTGATTCGAGTTTTTGAAAGTGTTCAGTGCTTGTGTTATGCCACCGGAGTCACTAATTAGCGTTGCGCCCAGTATAAAGGGAAAGATGATAGACAGCGCCATGGACGGATAGACTTTTTGCTTGAGCTCCCGTTCACTGCCAAGCATTCTGTATCCAAACTGAAAGGCCGTACGTTCATCATGTGTTCTGCACAGGCATTTGGCAAGCAGGATGATGCGGCTTTGTCTGCGCAGATATGCCTTTGAAGCGACAGCATCGCTGGTGTTCAGTTTCACTAGGCTGGCTTCAAAAAGTGGCGTTATAACTTTAAAATGCAAAATGATAAGGCATACGGGTACAACTAAGCCCAGTATAGAAAGTATGATGTAAAGAAATTCTGTTTTGCCACTCAAGAGTGCAAAAGGTGCAGCAAACCATGTTGGAGGCAGTAAAATAGCCCACCACTGGGGTGTGTACTCAACATGCACATCAGAAAATTCAAAGACTCTCGCAACTATTTGATACCCAATTGTCATAGACACAGTCAGCATAATTTGTATGGAACTGATCAGATCCTTGAGTTTCTCGCCATCAAAACGTTTTAGGACTAGAACATACATGAATGAGGTTAAAAAGACAACGACCATGACCATGAAAATGAGCATAAGAATGAGAAGCAGTGCTGTGGCAATGCCTTCACTATATCCAATGCCAATGAGTGGAATCAGGTTTAAACTAGCAGCTATGAGTGAGAGGTAAATACCAATATGCACGAGCTTGGCAGCGGAGAGCGTCTTGGCGTCTACCGGATAGGCCATGAGAATATTTTTGTCGCGTATATCCAGCAGAACACTGGAAAAATCTGAAATCATTGTGGACATAATGAGAAACATGGAGATGCCCATAATAATTGAAATTTTACTGAAAATGGGGGCGGGAAAAAAGGCCACAAGTCCAGGCATGATGCTAAAGAGGGCGTACATCCAGAGTGATCGGAGCATGTTGTTGCCGGTATCTGTCTCAACATTTTTTCCCTTTTTATTTTGAAGGGCAGTCGGAATGCGCCTTGAATCCATAATCAGCTTGAGCCTTAAAATTTTTCGCATGACCCTATAGTCTACGCCAATCTTTAAAAAAAGCCATTCAAATTTATCAATAAAAGTCAGAGACCTGAAGGATGTCATGAAGACCGCCTCCTTAAAATGTCTACAAATTTTTCTGCAATTTCCGCATGCTCATTAAAGCCAGTAAGCTGATTGAAAATTTCTTGAAGACTGCCTTCTGCACTTTGTGTCCGTAATTCTTCGAAGCTTCCATCAGCTACAATTTCACCGCTTTGTAGCAGTAAAATTCTATCTGAAATTTTCTCAACCACCTCCATGATGTGAGAAGAGTAAAAAATAGTTTTCCCCCTTGCCTTAAGGCGGGCAAGTATTTCTTTGAAGACCATAACGCTGTTTGCATCTAGTCCGCTTAGGGGTTCGTCAAGAAAAAGTATATCCGGGTCATGAATCATAGCGGCAATAATTAAAAGCTTTTGACGCATGCCTTTCGAATAGGAAGAAATCCGACTGTGGTAGCTTTCTGCAATGCCGAAAAGATCCAGCAGAGCCTGGGCCTTAGCATCCACTTCATCAGTCGGGAGGCCATACATACCGCCGACAAACTCCAAATACTCACTGGCGGTGAGGTTTTCATATACCTCAGACTGTTCCGGAACATAGCCAATTCGGTGCTTGTATTTAAAGTCTCCTTTTTGGAGGGGTTGACCAAACATATGTATTTGACCACCATCTTTTTCAAGCATGCCAAGAAATATTTTAACCGTGGTGCTTTTTCCAGCACCATTGGGACCGATATAACCAATAATTTGTCCAGGGTAAACCTTAAAATGTATGTCCTTTAATACAGCCTTGTCGTCAAACGACTTTTTAAGACCTTCTACAACGAGAACGGGATCGTGCATGTTATCACCTCTATTTATACTTTCGAATGAAGGCATTCGAGTTTATGGGTACAAGTACCATTTGGAATATTATAACATCTTTGACCAGGGGACTAGGATTAAAAAAGAATTAATAAAACGAGGTGCCTAGGTATCGGATACAGTTTCCCATAAGAGATGCATTCATGAAGGCATTCGGTCAGGAACCTGTAAAATAAGGCGCTCTAAAGGGTGGAATTTTTAGTATAATGTTCTTATGTGGAGGAGGAAAACCATGAAATATCAGGCAATAGAATATATTATGGATCAACTGGATATTGAAGTGTTTTCCGTAGCGGATGTTGGAAGCAGCAGCACATTAAATGCGGTTTATGAAAAACGTGCTCTTGAAAATGCGCTTACAGGCTTTGAGCCAAAAGAGCCCTTCAGATGTGCGCCAAGTGGGGCTTTAAGCGGTGCAAAATCCGTTATTGCCATTGCAGTGCCTTATGAGATTAAGAACAGCGTGGTCACAGGGACGCCTAGGGGGTTTGTGACCAATATGGCCTGGGAATATGATTACCACCATGTGGTTGAGCAAAAGCTGGAGCAGATCAGGGAGGCACTTGTCCAGAGTCATCCAGATGCCAGTTTTCTACTGGCAGTGGATACGGGGCCAATTAATGACCGGATGGCTGCCTATGGTGCTGGACTTGGATGGATTGGACGCAATCAGTTTATAATAGATGAAAGAATCGGCACTGGCTTTTATATAGGCATCATTCTGACAGATTTTATAATAGAAGGGGCCCTGCCATGGCGCACGGGTTTTGAATCAAAGTGCGGTGACTGTAGAAAGTGTCAAAAAGCGTGTCCGACAGGGGCGCTTGGCTCAGACTATAGCTTTAACGGTCAAAGGTGTATTTCATCGTTGACCCAGCTTAAACGAGAACTCACCTATGATGAATGTCATTCTCTTGGAAAAAGCCTGTATGGGTGTGATTTGTGTCAGTGGGCATGTCCGCAAAATGCAAGGGTGTCTGAGGTTCCTGCCGAGCTAAGACGGCGTTCACCCAATTTAATCGACCCCTTTGAAATTCTTAAGCTGAGCAATAAGGCCTTTAAGAAAGCCTATGGACAAATGGGATTTGCCTGGCGCGGTCTGCGTATTTTGAAACGCAATGCCCTGATTGTCATTGGCAATGATGGTAAGAAGGCAGATTTCGACCGCCTCCTTGCCTGCTTAGATCAGCTCAGTCCGGCTTTATTAAAATACGCTGTATACGCCATGATGTTAATTGACCTAGACAGGGCGCTGGATTTCTTTAGTGAATCGGAAAACCTTCAAGAAGAAGTCATTCAAATGGAGCAGTGGATTTATCAGCATTTTAGATATAGAGATTAAGAAGAGAAAGTATCATTTTGAGCAGTAGATAAACGCACTTGAAATGATGTGGGAAATTGAAGACCCAATATGTATCAAACACTGAAGTTTGGCATCTTATGAGATGATAGATTGAATTTAAAAAACAATGAGTATGGACAGACGCTTATACGTTCAAATACAGAAAATAAAAAAGAGGTAGATAAATGATGAAAGATGTTAACCTGCTGCTTGCAGCAAACCTAAGAAAAATTCGAGAAGAACGCAACCTATCACTTGGACAGCTTGCAGAACTTTCTGGTGTTAGCAAATCCATGCTGGGGCAAATTGAGCGTGGTGAAGCGAATCCATCCATCGGCACAATCTGGAAGATTGCCAATGGACTGAGAGTTTCTTTTACCTCTTTACTCAATGAAGAAAATCAGTCTGTGAAAATCACCCATAAGTCTGACACGCATATGGTGGCACAGGAAGATGACAAGTTTAGACTGTATTCATACGTGCCATTTGATCCCAAGCATAAGTTTGAACTCTATACGGTCGAGCTGGAAGTAGGTTGTGTACATGAGTCCGATGCCCACGTAACAGGTGTTGATGAGTATTTGCTGGTTCACGAAGGTATAATAGAAGTAGAAATCAACGGACAGACCTACCGTTTAAAAGAGGGCGATGCCATTACCTTTGTTTCTGACGCAGTCCACACCTATCGCAATGTAGGAGAAGTCTTTGCCAGTGCAACCATTGTTCTATACTATCCGGAGTAGGGTTTAGGCCGTGTGTTTTCATAAGTCTAAAAAGTAATAATTCACCAGTGTACAGTATAGTGCACTTGTGTTACAATATAGGCGAACATTCAGGAAAACGTTGTTGAAGGTCTCGTGCCTTTAACATGAAATAAGAGTTGAAGGGATTCACACTATATTGAATGGAGGAAGAACACATGAGCAATATTCATGATCTACCGTATTTACAAGGTCAAGTTCAAGAACTTAAAGATCAAGGCGTATTTAGAAAGCTTCCAACGCTAAACGGCCCTTGTGAAGCTGTATGCATGCTAAATGGTAAAGAGGTCATCAACCTATCTTCAAATAATTATTTGGGGCTTGCAACACATCCACGTGCTAAAAAAGCGGCTATTGAAGCTGTTGAAAAGTACGGAGTTGGTGCTGGTGCAGTTCGTACAATTGTTGGGAATATGGACATTCATGAAGAGCTTGAAAGAAAACTTGCTGAGTTCAAGCGAGAAGAAGCTGTAATGGTATTCCAATCAGGTTTCAACTGTAATGCTGGTGTTATTCAAGCGGTTACAAACAAAGGCGATCTGATCCTTTCTGATGAACTAAACCATGCATCCATCATCGATGGTGTTAAGCTTTCAAAAGCTGATAAAGCTGTATTTAAGCATAGTGATATGGAAGACTTAGAGCGCATTCTTAAGGAAAAACGTGATCAGTACAACAATGTACTTATTATTACAGATGGCGTATTTTCTATGGACGGAGATATTGCAAAGCTTCCAGAAATGGTTGAAATTGCTGAAAAGTATAACTGTATGACATATGTAGATGATGCACATGGGTCAGGTGTACTTGGTCAGAGTGGTCGTGGTACGGTTGACCATTTCCACTTACATGGCCGCATTGACTTTATTATTGGTACCCTGTCAAAAGCAATCGGGGTTATCGGCGGATATTGTGCGGGTCGTCAGGTTATGCAGGACTGGCTTGTACACCGTGGTCGTCCGATCCTGTTCTCGACGGCATTGCCACCAGCGGCAGTTGGCGCAATCACAGAAGTAGTTGACATGCTTATGGAATCTGAAGAGTATACAGACCGTCTTTGGTCAAACGCTAAGTTCTTTAAGGAGAAACTTGGAAAGTTAGGCTTCAATACAGGTAAGAGTGAAACACCAATCACGCCCGTTATTATTGGGGATGAGGCAGAAACCGTTGCGTTTTCAAAGAAGCTTCTTGAAAACGGTGTTTACGTTTCACCAATTGTATTCCCTACAGTACCAAAAGGAACGGGCCGCGTACGCTGTATGGTGACAGCGGGTCATAATGAAGAGAACCTAGCTCAGGCTGTAGAGGTATTTGAAAAAGTCGGTAAAGAGATGGGTCTTCTATAAGTTTTAAGTCTTTAAATGAAAATTCAACATAATGGAAATCCTCTTTTGGTAAACAAAAGGGGATTTTTGTTTATCACCAGGAAAACTGGATAATAAATCTTTAAGCGAATGGAGTAAAGCCATTCACGTATCTTTCACCTAAAGGATGCCAAATAATGTTATAATAGGATAAGGTATGAGTAAAAAATGTATCGACTTTAGCTAAGTGGGTAATATGAAAGATATATTGCACAAAATTAGGGTATAAAGTCTTTGAATAAGCCTAATACGATTGGGAGGTCTGGATATGAATAAAGACGAAGGCATCTTGCTGGAAAGTGGAACCGGTGAAGTAGAAATTTTGGAGTTTACTGTAAAGGGAGAGCATTATGCGATTAATGTGGTGAAGGTAAAAGAAATTCTCCATATTGATAATATCGCAAAGGTTCCAAATGCCCATCCAGCAGTTCCGGGGATTTCACTCATCCGTGGCGAAGTCATTACTGTAATTGACATGCGTCAGGTACTTGAAAATGAAAAAAATGAAAATGTCAGTAAGAGCATGACGCTGGTTTGTGAGTTCAATCAAATGAAGGTTGCATTTTCAATTGATGAGGTACTGGGAATTACACGTATTGGCTGGGATGATATTAAAAAACCGTCTACAATTACGAGCTCGAGTCTTGTAATTGGCAATATTAGCCTGAATGACAGACTCCTGATGCTTCTAGATTTTGAAAAAATCGTTATGGATATCAGTCCGTCTTCAGGGATTACAACTGAGCGTATTAAAGATGTGGCAGAAAGAGATAGAACAGGGTACAAGCTTGTTCTTGCTGATGATTCGCCAATGATTAGAACTGTTCTTAAGGATACGCTTGAGCAGGCGGGATTCAGTAATATGCGTTTTTATGACGATGGCCAACAGGTACTTGAGTATCTGATGGATTTAGCTGAGAATAAGGGCGAAGATTTCAAAGATGAAGTACATCTTCTCATTACGGATATCGAAATGCCACAGTTAGATGGACATACACTTACAAGACGTATTAAAGAGCATAAGATTCTGAAGAAGTTGCCAGTCATTATCTTCTCATCTTTGATTACGGGCGATTTGAAGCATAAGGGTGACTCAGTAGGCGCAGATGCACAAATGTCTAAGCCAGAGGTTGGCAGACTGGTATCGCTAATTGATTCTCTTCTTGTTCAGTATGAGTACAAGTAGGATAAGGAACATTTTTTAAAGTGAACCCATAAGCTTAAATTAAATCCAGCAGGCGAAGCGTATGCAAGCATATGCCCAGCCTGCTGTTTTTGTGTGCGGTTCTTATTAAGCCCATGTTAAGGAAATCTTAATAAAGTTCTCACACAGGATTAATATGCAGTCTATACAATGAATCTTAAATAGGAAGACAATTTGTGTAGGAGGTTTATTATGAAGAAGGTTATGATTCTAACAGCATCGACTGGTGAAGGGCATAACCAGGCTGCAAAATCCCTTCAAGATAAGTACGAAGAAAAAGGCTACATTACATATAAAATAGATTTTCTAAAAGCATCATCACAGGTGATGAATACCCTTGTTGCAGATGGTTATAGAGTGATTTCACAGCGGTTTCCAGGTGTTTACGGCAGACTGTATGAAACAGCAGACAACAAGAATTTCAATAGAATTTCAAGGGGTGGCTATATGGCCATTGAACGAAAAATCAGGGAGCGTTTATTAGATATCAGGCCGGATATCGTGGTGGCAACCCATCCGTTTGCAGTGGGCCTTGTGGAATATTTGAAGGACAAGACCCCGTTTACTTTTAGATTCATTTCAGTTGTAACAGACTTTAAGGCCCACTACAGCTATATATCGCCGAGTGTAGATGCATATATTACGGGCAGTGAATATACGAAAAGAACACTGATTGAACGCAGTATTCCAGAAGAAAAGATTTACTCATATGGCATACCTGTAAAAAAAGATTTTCAGCAGCACTGTGATCCAAAATATATGCGCCCGAATCGGAATAAGAAATTCCATGTACTTGTCATGGGGGGAAGCATGGGCTCAAAGGATATTTTTAAAGTGGTCCAGCAGCTGGTTGAAGATTCAAATGACTATTATCTAGATGTAGTTTGTGGCAGAAATCAGACCCTGTATGGGGCACTTCAAAAGCGCTACAAACGCGCGGTGCTTTCGGGCAGAATGACACTCTATGGATATACGAGAGCCATTTCAGAAATGATGGACTCAGCAGACTTAATTGTTACAAAACCAGGGGGACTGACCACAACTGAGGCACTCTTTAAGAAGCTTCCGATGGTAATTCCCTTTGCAATACCTGGTCAAGAACTGGAGAATGTGGACTTTTTAGTCAGTCAAGGCGTGGCACTTTATGTTGATGACATGGCTAGACTGGCTGAGCGCATTACGTATCTGAAAGACAATCCGAGACTCTATAACCGTATGGTCTTTAACATGAAGCGCATTTCTGACAATTACTCAATGGAAAAAATCATCGATTTGTCAGACAAGCTCCTATCGACCCGCCATTATTGTGCCCTAGTTACACAAAATGGGGGTGCATAAGATGAAGTGCGATGTACTTATATTGACCAGCGCCTTTGGAAATGGCCACCTAAGTGTTGCTTCTGCAATAAAGGAACAACTCCTCGAAGAAGAGCCAGAGCTGGTGATTGCCACTGAAGATATTATGGAAATTTCAACGCCGATGGTGAAGCATGTCTTCTTTGAACTCTATCGACTACTCACGCGAAAGCATCCATTGGTCTACAATTTTTTTTATAAATTCAAGAAAGATGTACCCAATAACAAGCTGGACGAAATGCTTTACCGAGTATATTTAAATCGAGTTGGCAGGTATATAGAAGAAAATAGTCCCAAGCTGATTATATCGACATTTCCGCTGTGTAGTGGCTTTGTATCCAAGGTAAAGGATGCATTTGGTTTGGATATACCGCTTATAACCGCCATCACGGATGTCGTTGACAGTTGGGAATGGATCCATAAAAAAACGGACTTATACTTTGTGCCGTGTAAGCTTATCAGTGAAAAACTCGTACAAAAGGGCATTAAGGAAGAAAAAATCCGTGTGACAGGCATTCCCGTTAAAAAGGCATTTCTTGAACAAAATAAGGAAGAAAAGCTCTATAAGCGGGTTCTTATAATGGGTGGTGCCATGGACAAGCTGGGACTCAACCGTGAAATGCTAGCCAAGCTCAATGCGGTTAAGAACACGAAAACTACGGTTGTAACAGGCGGGAACACTGCACTATACAAGCGGTTGACATGTGGTGAGTCCTTAGAGCATGTTGAGATTTTGGGATTTACGGATGATATTGCAGCCCTGATGGACCAATCCGATTTGGTTGTTACAAAGCCAGGTGGGGTGACCCTGTTTGAAGCTATAAACAAAGACCTGCCGGTCATATTGAAGAGTTCCATGGTAGGGCAGGAAGAAGAAAATGTGAACTTCATTAAAAATAAGGGCATCGGAATATTGATAGAAGAAGACCAGCTCCATTTGCAGGTTGAAAAGGCTTTGAATAGTCCGGACAGCCTAATAGAGCTCAGAAACA
The DNA here is from genome assembly GCA_963676345.2 of uncultured Acidaminobacter sp. Lineage (GTDB taxonomy): Bacteria > Bacillota > Clostridia > Peptostreptococcales > Acidaminobacteraceae. The sequence continues at coordinate 944,856 of CAXXTS010000002.1, read as the reverse complement.
ATATTCAAAACATGAAGACAGAAATTGAACCGCAGAAGCTGGGTGCCTATGCGCTCGAGCTCTTGTAGGCGGTGACAGAATGAAGAACATAATAAAAAAATACGGTAATTTTATCTTGTTATTTTTGCTAATGGCGTTGACCTTTCACGTTATTTTCAAAACGCTTGATTATAAAGTGTTTCTAAGTGTGATTAAGACGAGTGATGTCAGATTTCTCACGGCTGGGCTTGTATGCATGCTGGTGTTTTGGGGCATAGAGGCGGGCATTTTAGATATTCTGCTCAAACGGGTTTATCCTAAAACGCGATTTTATACTGCCTTGAAAATTACACTCATTGGACAGTACTATAGCTTGCTGACCCCTTTCGCAAGTGGTGGACAACCTGCTCAACTATACGAGATGAAACGGGATAGGATTCCGGTGACAGGTGCGACCGCCGTACTGGTCAGCAAGTTCATTCTCTTTCAGGTAACGGTTACGGTATATACGCTCATTCTCGCGGCCTATCGCCTGCCTTTAATTTTGACAGACCTTCAAATGGCATCGACCTTTGTATTCATAGGCCTGTTTATTAATACAGTCGGCCTCTTTGTAATTGTGCTTATTGCCTTAAATCCAGACCTACTTAAGGGCATTGCTGGAAAATGCCTTTACGGGTTGAACAAACTGCACCTAGTTAAAGCCCCGGACAAGCATATAGATAGACTAAACAACTTTGTCACAGAGTATGGTGCTTGCATTCGTGTTTATAAAGAGGATGTGAAACTGACTGCAAAACTCTTTTTGTTTTCCGTGCTTCAAGTAACTGCATTCTTCTCCATTACCTTTTTTGTGTATCGGGCACTGGGGCTGAGTGGCGCTTCATTGTATAAAATTATCACCTTACAGGCCTTTTTGTACATGGCAATTGCCTTTATTCCTTCGCCAGGCACAGTGGGTGCGGCAGAAGTTGGATTCGCCCTCCTTCTCGGGTCTGTATTTTCATCAAACATCATTACCGTGGCACTCCTGCTTTGGCGGGGAATCAGCTACTATTTTGGACTCCTATTTTGCGGCGCCTTTACCTTGGCACACTATGTACTTGAGAAAACGAAACGTGATGCCTATGAAAAGAGCGTATCTGTATAAGGGGCTTAACTTTGGGAAGAAAGCTATGATACACTTGTGTACAATAAAATATCGAGCAACCGAGCACTATAACAAATGATACGAGAAAAATCATAAATAGATCTATTAAAGGTCAGTTTTCCGCGTTTTAAAAACGAGAAGCGGGAGGCTGGCTTTTTTATGCCAATTGAGCGCAAGAAAAGGGATTGCATAAATCCATCAAGTACTACATGCTTATTGCTAAAAAAACAGCAGTAGCGACAGTATAGAAGGCAACCAAATGGGAAATGTTTATAATTGTTTAGAGTAAAATGCAAAAAACAAGTGTAGGAATGATATGCGCCAGAGCACAATTTCATGCTTCTTTGACACACTATATTAAATTTGAAAAATAGTATTGACTTCACTAATAAGTATCCCTATAATAAATCGAGTGAAAGTTTAGTAAGAATAAACAATTGCACATATAATAGTGAAAAAAACAACCAGGAAAGATGGGAGACGACATGAGAATCGGCGAAAAAATCAAACGATTGCGACTCGAAAACGGACTAACCCAAGAAGAACTGGCAAATCGCTGTGAGCTTTCAAAGGGCTTCATTTCACAGGTGGAAAGAGACATGACTTCCCCCTCGATTGCAAGCCTTGTGGATATTCTAGAGAGCTTGGGTACAAATTTGAATGAATTCTTCAGCGAAAACGAAGACGAAAAGATCGTTTTTACACCTGAAGATGCCTTTGAAAATATTGATGACGAGCTGGGATACAGTTTGAGCTGGGTTATCCCAAATGCTCAGAAAAACTCCATGGAGCCTATTTTGTTAAAGATTGAACCAGGTGGGAGCTATGCAGAAGATACACCGCATCAGGGTGAGGAATTTGGCTTTGTGCTTCAGGGAACCGTTCAGGTTAAACATGGGAATCGAAAATTCAGGGCAAAAAAGGGCGACAGCTTTTATTACAAATGTAACGCCAACCATAATGTCACAAACATCGGAAAATCCGTTGCGAAAATGATTATGGTCGGCTCTCCACCTAATTTTTAAACTAGACATCGTATTAGTATCAATGGAAGAGGAGAGAATAACGATATGAGCTCAAAGATCATCCATGGTGTGAATGTCATAAAAGAATTTGACGGCACACGTGTAGTCGATGGAATTGACTTCTGGGTCAAACCTGAAGAATTTCTGACTATTCTTGGTCCGAGTGGATGTGGAAAAACCACGACACTACGGATGATTGGCGGATTTGAGACGCCGACCTCAGGACAAATTCTTTTTGATGGAAAAGATATTACGGATATTCCACCCTATCAAAGACAAATCAATACGGTATTTCAGCGTTATGCGCTATTTCCGCATATGAACATTTATGAGAATATTGCCTTTGGACTTAGAATTAAAAAATTGTCAGAGGCACAGATTAAAGAGCGTGTAGGACGCATGCTTAAGCTTGTTGAGCTGGACGGATTTCAGAATCGGTCTGTGAAATCCCTTTCCGGAGGCCAGCAACAGCGTATTGCTATTGCCCGTGCCCTTGTCAACGAACCTAAAGTGCTCCTTCTCGACGAGCCTCTTGGTGCACTGGATCTTAAGCTAAGAAAAGAGATGCAATACGAACTGAAGTCTATGCAGCAGGAACTGGGCATCACCTTTATTTATGTAACACATGACCAGGAAGAAGCGCTGACAATGTCAGACAAGATCATCATTATGAATGAAGGTAAAATACAGCAAATTGGGTCTCCAATTGATATTTACAATGAACCGGAAAATGCATTTGTTGCAGATTTTATTGGTGAAAGCAATATCATTGATGGCGTTATGCATGAAGACTATCTGGTTTCCTTTGCCGGAGGCACCTTTAAATGTGTGGATTCAGGCTTTTCAAAAAATGAACCGGTTGAGGTGGTTGTCAGACCGGAAGATATTATCCTGACAAAGCCAGAAGACGGTATGATTGAAGGGGTTGTCAGCACGGTTATTTTTAAGGGTGTTCACTACGAAATGATCATAATGCAGGGCGATACAGAGTGGATGGTGCATTCGACGGATATGGCACCAGAAGGCACAACTGTAGGCATGCACTTTGATCCGGACGAAATTCATATTATGAAGAAGGTGAGTCGCGATGCTTAGAAAACTCAGTGCCATGCCATATGTATTTTGGAGTGCTGTATTTATCATCGTGCCACTGCTTCTTGTAGCTGGATATTCCATCAGCACAAAAGACCCTGAGAGCGGAAGGGTTTTCTTTACCCTTTCCAATTACCAGAAATTTATGGACCCGCTGTACTTAAAAGTTTTGTGGCGTTCAGTGAGGCTGGCTGGAGAGGCCACCTTGATATGCCTGATTCTCGGCTATCCAATGGCAATGATTTTGGCAAAGATGCCTGCAAAAACACAGCGTATTGCAGCCCTGCTTTTTGTCCTTCCGATGTGGATGAACTTCCTGCTACGAACCTATGCATGGATGTTCATTCTGGGGAAGAATGGCATTATCAACAAGCTGCTGATGCTGCTGCACCTACCAACTGGCAACTTCCTTTATAATGAGGGGGCTGTACTCCTTGGCATGGTTTACAATTTTCTGCCCTTCATGGTGCTGCCAATTTATACTGTGCTGACCAAAATAGACAGTTCAATAGTTGAAGCAGCGGAAGACCTGGGTGCTAATACGGTGACCGTATTTAAGCGCATTATTGTGCCCCTGTCTGTTCCGGGTATTATTTCAGGCATTACCATGGTCTTTATGCCTGCTGTATCGACCTTTGTTATATCCGCACTTCTTGGCGGTGGACAGTTTATGCTTGTTGGAAACTTGGTAGAGCAGCAGTTCCTCTATGTGAACAACTGGCACTTTGGGTCAGCCATTTCAATGATTCTCATGGTTCTTATCCTGATTTCCATGGCGGTGCTCAATCGATATGACACCTCAAATGCAAGTGAAGGCGGGGTGGGCACATTATGAACAAGTGGATAAAAAGAATTTACTCAGGTCTGATTTTCCTGTTTTTATATGCACCCATCATTGTTCTGATTGTATTTTCCTTTAATGCGGGGAAGTACAGCGGCAATTGGGAGGGCTTTTCCTTTAAGTGGTACAGGGCCCTTGTTGAAGACAGAAATATAATGAAGGCGCTGTATTATACACTGCTGATTGCGGTTTCAAGCTCGGCGGTAGCAACCGTCATTGGAACTTTTGCTGCCTTTGGTATACACCATATGCGGCCGATTAAACGTACGTTTATGATGAATGTGAATAATATTCCGGTACTGAATCCGGACATTGTGACAGGGGTTGCACTGATGACGCTCTTTGGCTTTGTAAAAATGCGCTTTGGAGTCAGTACCCTTCTGATTGCACATATCACATTCAACATTCCATATGTTATACTCTCAGTGCTGCCAAAACTCAAACAGCTTCCACAGGATGCACTTGAGGCGGCAATGGATCTTGGAGCGACCCCTTGGTACGCCTTTAGAAAAGTGATTTTTCCGGAGATTCTCCCTGGTATTATTACAGGTGCACTGATTGCTTTTACCCTGTCAGTAGATGATTTTGTAATCAGCTTCTTTACGACAGGCAATGGGGTAACAAACTTATCAATTGCTATATTTGCAATGGCAAGACGTGGCATTAAGCCGGTTATAAACGCTTTGTCCACGCTCATGTTTGGCGCAGTACTCGGTTTGCTTCTGATTATCAATGCACGTTCTTCAGATGTAACCGAACTGGATGTATAAAAGGGTATTTGGAGGGAAGATATGAAAAAGTATTTAGCACTGCTCATTGTATTTGTCCTTGTGACATCAGCTCTAACAGGCTGTTCAGGTGGCGGCGAAGATCAAGTAACACTGAATGTTTACAACTGGGGCGACTATATTGACGAGAGTATTTTAGATGACTTTGAAGCGGAAACAGGCATTAAGGTGAACTATGAAATGTTTGCAACCAATGAAGACATGTATGTAAAGCTGAAGCAAGGCGGCACAAAATATGATGTTGCTTTTCCTTCAGACTATATGATTGAAAAGATGATTAAAGAAGACATGCTTACTGAAATTGACATGTCAAAGCTTGAAAATTACAATCTGATTATGGATGAATTTAAAGGCCTTGATTATGATCCTGATGAAAAGTACTCCGTACCGTATATGTGGGGGACTGTAGGGATTCTTTACAATGAGAGCATGGTGTCTGATCCGGTAGACTCATGGGATATCCTCTGGGATGAAAAGTACGAAGGCAATATTTTAATGATGGATTCACAGCGTGATACCCTGATGGTTGCCCTTAAGAAACTGGGTTACTCTATGAATACACGTAGTGTTGAAGAACTGGAAGAAGCTAAGCAGGCGCTTGTGGAACAAAAGCCGCTTGTTCTGGCTTATGTGGGTGATAATGTTGTAGATATGATGCTTTCAGGTGAAGCGGCAATGTCTGTCGTGTGGTCAGGTCAAGCCATTCAGGTTATGATGGAAGCAGACGGGTTTGAGTATGCATATCCAAAAGAAGGTACAAATCTTTGGTTTGATGGCATCGTTATTCCGAAAACATCAGAGCATGTTGATGAAGCACACCAGTTTATTGATTTTCTAAACCGTAAGGATATCGCTTTTAGAAATGCAGACTATATAGGATATTCTTCTCCAAATCAGGGTGCTGTAGATCAAATAGGTGATGAAATGAAAGCTTTAAGCGCTGCATATCCTGATATGGAAAAGCTTAAAAGTGCAGAAGTATTCCTTGATCCGGGTACATTCATCGAAGAGTATAACCGTATTTGGACAGAGCTAAAAGCAGAGTAGCAAGTCCGTAGTGGTATTTCATAAAAGTTTGAACAATAAAATCCAGTGCGTGCGCGTATCATCTGATACGCTGCACATACTGGATTTTTTAGTGTTGAAAATGAAGGGGAATTACAGTAAAAGAGGGTCGAAATAGACGATCAAATCATATAAAATAAAGTAAAAGCTATAAAATTCAGAAATTTTAGCTTGACCTCTAACTTAAAAATATAGTAATATACTTAAAAAGGTGGTTAACCAATGAGCATCATCGATGAAATTAAAGCAAACACTTTAAAAATGAGTAAAAAGCAACGCGCCATTGGCGCGTACATGGTTCATAATCAGGGAAATATTCCATTTATGAGTCTTAATGAGTTGAGCAAAGAGCTTGAGGTTTCAGAAGTGACCATTCTCAATTTTTGTAAGCAGATAGGTCTGGATTCTTTCACAGAGCTTAAAAAGGCTTTTCAGGAACTGATTAAGGAAAAACTTCGGATTCCCGTCAAGATGAAGACCTCCCTAGAGGAGCTAGAAAGTACAAAGGATGCCTACACCAATGCCCTCCATATTCAGAAAATGAATTTTGACAGACTGGTTCAAAATAATGACTTGGAGGCATTTGAAAAAGCGAGCCAGATCATCGCCCAGGCAAGAAAGATATTCTTGTGTGGACTTGGGGTCTCTGAACTAATCAGTACCTACTTGCACAGTCGGTTCAGATCCATTGGAATAGACACAACGGCGTTTGATCTTGAAGATTTCAGCCTTTATGGACATGATCTTGTAAATGCAGGGCCACAGGATGTTTTCATTCTTATAGCCTTTCCGGATTATTCCATTGAAACCCTACGTCTGCATGAGTACCTGCTAGAGCATGGAAAGCGATTTGTGTCCATTACAAATTGTGCATCCTCTCCTATTGTAGAGGGGGCAGAAGCGGTTCTTATGGCTGAGAACAAGTCCCTTGTTTTTTACAACTTTCTTTCAAACACATTCACCTTACTGGAAATTTTGCTCATTGTTTTAAGTTATACCATTAAAGACGATTTGATGGAAAATCTGAATAAGATATTTGACGCTCAGGATTTCTTTGAGAGCCATTGCTTACAAAAATAAGCTATGTGATAAGGGGTGTATCAATTGAAAAAAATCATGTCCGTATTCTTGATTATCATGATGCTTGCAGCAGGTCTTGCAGGCTGTTCAAGCCAACAAGAATCATCAGAGCCAGCAAAGACTGAGCAAGATCAACAAGCGGCTCCTGAGGAGCAGGTACAAGCAGAACCCGAAAAGACAGAACCTAAAGTACTCTATTACAACTTGGCAGCAGATCCAAAAACACTTGATCCGGGTCTGAACTCAGCAATAGACGGAAGCCACATTCTGAATAACACCTTTGAAGCGCTCATGCGTGAAGTTGGGGGCGAAATCAAGCCAGCCATCGCCAAGAGCTATGAAATTTCAGAGGATGGCCTTGAATATACCTTTCATTTAAGAGATGCATTATGGTCAGATGGCCAGCCGATAACAGCATCAGATTTTGAGTATGCTTGGCAAAGAGCAATCAAAATCGAGACAGCAGCACCTTATGCATCTCACTTTTTCTACATAAAGAATGCACAGAATTTCTATGAGGGAAATGGAAGCCTTGAAGACGTTGGCATTAAAGCGCTAGACGACAAAACATTTAAGGTGACACTGGAAGCGCCTACGCCGTACTTCCTCTCACTCATTACAAGACCTGCATTTATGCCGGTTAGAAAGGAAATTATTGAAAGCGGAGATGAATCTTGGTTCTTTAACAAGGAAACAGCCATTTCAAACGGTCCTTTTGTACTGGAATCATATGCATCTGGCGATAAGATCATTCTTAAAAAGAATGAAAACTACTGGAATGCAGATTCTGTAGCAATTGATCAAATCAACTGTATGATGATCGTCGAGTCTTCAACAGCGCTAACAGCATTTCAAGCAGGCAATTTGGACATAATAAACAATGTACCAACACAAGAAATTACACGACTGCTTTCTGAAGATGATAGTTTTTACATTCTGCCAAAGATGGGTACATACTATTTGCAGTTCAATATGAATGTAGACGCCCTTAAAGACGTTCGTGTCAGAAAGGCGCTCTCTTTAGCACTTGATAGAAAATCCATTACTGAGAATGTTATGAAGGGTGGAGAAATTCCGGCAACCGGCTTTAACCCAGTGGGACTTAAAGATTCTCAGGGCAATGATTTCAATACAACTGCGGGTGACTATTATATCAATGTCGATGGCGGCGATGTAGAAAAGGCACAGGCACTCCTTGCAGAAGCAGGCTATCCGGGTGGAGAAGGATTCCCTAAGTTGACTGCACTCTACAATACGAGTGAAAGTCATAAAGCCGTATTTGAAGTTATTCAGGAAACTTGGAAGAAAAACCTAGGCATTGATATTGAGCTTGCCAATCAAGAGTGGGCAGTCTTCCAGTCAAACCGCGTTGCACACAACTTTGAAATCGCACGTGGCGGTTACATTGGTGACTATCCAGACCCAGTTGGACTACTGGAGCTCCTTGCAGAGGACTCTTCTAATAACCATCCTGACTGGCAGAACAAAGACTTCAATGAGTTAATCAAAAAGTCTCGATTCGCAAGTGGTGCAGAGCGTGACGCTTACATCTATAAGGCAGAAGAGATTCTAATGGAAGACGCACCAATTGCGCCAATATTTTACTATACAGACCCACTCATGGTAAATCACCGTGTGAGTGGCTGGGAAAAGAACAGCATGAGCTACTGGTATTTCGGTAACGTAGACATTATGTAAGACTGTATTAATCTTAAGCCCGAATGCACCTGCACTCGGGCTTTTATATGAAGACCTTCAAGCAAAGGAGACGATGCAGATGAAAGAATCAGTAAAACTGCTGGAAGCACTCAGTAATGCCAGTGGTGTTTCGGGGGCTGAAGACGAAGTTGTTAAAGTAATTCGCAGTTTTGAACAAGAACTGCTTGAAGTTGAAGAAGACAAATTGCGCAATGTGTACTTACATTATAAAAACACTGAGAAAACAGAGGCGTCTTTTACCATTATGCTGGATGCCCATTCAGACGAAGTGGGTTTTATTGTTCAAAGCATCAAGAAAAATGGTCTTTTGAAATTTTTACCAGTAGGCGGTTGGATTCCTTTTAACGCCGCAGCACAGAAAGTACGCGTACAAACCCGGGATGGAAAAGAAATTTCAGGTATTATTTCATCAAAGCCACCTCATTTTATGTCTGAAGAAGAACGTCAAAAACCGCCATCGTTCGAAACGCTTTTTATTGATATAGGGGCGTCAAGCAAGGAAGAGGTTGAGACTGTTTTTGGAGTAGAGGTTGGTGCGCCAGTGGTTCCGGATGTTCGTCTGGAATACATTGCTCAAAATGACCGGGTTATAGGAAAGGCTTTCGATAATAGAATTGGGTGCGCGTGTGTTCTTGAAACCTTGAAGAGAGTGGGCGGACCGCTTGATGGAAAAGAGCTTGTCGGTGCTATAGCTAGCCAGGAAGAAGTGGGTACGCGGGGCGCTGTCATTACTGCAAGAAAAGTTAAGCCCGACTTAGCCATTGTCTTTGAAGGCACACCTGCTGATGATGGGTTTAAGCCTGATGACGAGGCCCAGTCAGTCCTTGGCAGAGGTCCTCAAATCCGCCATATGGACAGGAGCATGATTACGAGTCCGCGTTTTGTAAAATTTGCCAGACAAGTTGCAAAGCAGGCGGGAATTCCCTTTCAGGATGCAGTTCGAAAAGGCGGCGGCACAAATGGAGGCCCCATACATCTTTCTGAATCAGGTGTTCCAACCATTGTCCTAGGTGTGCCTGTACGATATGTACATTCACACTACGGCATCGCTTCAATTAAAGATTATGAGCAGTGTATTTTGTGGGCTATTAAAATCATCGAGGCTGTAAGCCGAGAAGATTTAGAGGCATTTTGATCCCCTTAGTCTCCTTGTGAGAGACATACATTTTAAGCCAGAGGCACAGATTAGAATCTGTGTCTCTGGCTTTCTTTTGCCTTGTAAAGTGTTTCACATACAAATGCCGTGTAAAATGTTAAAATAAGATGAGGGTATTCGGGCACATTCAAAAGCATTTAGAAGGACACTAGAAATTAAACTGAAATGTTACCCATTTTACGCTGTAAAATCATAAGATGGTGTTAATAAAACTATACATATGTGAAACATTGGAGGAAAAAGTGAAAAGGTTAAGAATACTGATTCTTTCTATGGTGCTCGCTTTTTTAAGTACGGGGTGCATTGGCATTAACACCTCTGTACAAGACCTGCTCAGTCCTCCCAAGCTGCCGGTGCAGCTGGAAGAAATCAGACAGGTCTTAGATGCACGATATGAAGAAGAACTTGTATACATAAACCCTATTGAGGGCAGCAATACAAACTCGACGCAGTTTGTAGACCTCGATCAGGATGGCACAGAAGAAGTGGTTGTTTTCCATAAGCTTGAACGCGCCACAGAGCCACTTAGAGTAACCGTACTCTATATGGGCGAGTCTGGCTGGCTTATAGATGAATCCATTAGAGGTATTGGATTTGATATCAGCGAGGTACAGTACAGCGACCTCAATGGCGATGGTAACAAAGAAATACTAGTAGGCTGGCAGGGCGGGAACACAACCAAAAAAGGCCTGTCAGTGTATACCTTTGATCAGGGGCATATTAAATTTGAGTTTGAAACATCCTATACGGAATTTGCTGTCGGGGACTTAACCGGTAATGGAAAGTTAGAGCTGATTGTCATAGAACTGGACAGAACAGAAGGCGTCTCCATGGCAACGCTCTATGACTGTGATTTTACCTACTTGGACGAAACGCAGATGGAAGGCTTTATCAATGGCTATTACAACACAGTAGTAGGCAGTGCAGCGCCTGACATGACTGGGTATTTTCTAGACGCATCAACGGGTGCTCATTCAGCGTTTACAGACCTTTTGGTATATGAAGACGGTCAGTTAACCAATGTGTTTTATGATCCAAAGTGGCGAAGGGTAGACAAGACCTACAAGGCCTATCCGGCGCAGTCTACCGATGTGGATGGAGACGGCATTATTGAAATCCCGCTGCTCCGCTCTCCGTTTGGATATGAAGGCAGTTCCATGGCGGAAACTGAGTGGATCACAACTTGGTATAAATGGGACGGCAACACGGGGCTGATTTTCAGTTCTGAAAGTTACACCAACGGTCGACTCGGCTTTGAATATCATTTTCCATTTAAGTGGAAGCAAAACATGACCGTTGGACTTTCAGGCGATGAGCTCAACCACGTTACCCTATATTATGTGGATTCCTACTCAAAGCATCAGATTCCAGTACTGGATTTTGTTGTTGCAGACAGAATCGAAGTGGAAAGCGGTCAAATTGCCTACACGACTGAAGGATATGTGGAAATTACACGCACACTGGATCGTGTGTATTACGCTAAAGTCTACGATCTTTCAGAAGACGAAAATTTAGTGCGTATTCAGGCAACACTCGAAGAAATATATGCAGGATTCAGGTTGGAACAGTAATAACTTTGTAGAGGTGAAATCATGGCGAATATTCTTATTCTTGAAGATCAAATTGAAATCAGAGATTTTGTTGTAATAAATGTAAAGCGTGCTGGACATCAGGTTTTTGAAGCAGATACCGGTGAAAAAGCACTGGAAATTTTTGAAGAACACGATATTGATGTGGCGGTTCTTGACGTGATGCTGCCGGGTATTACTGGCTATGAAGTATGTGAGCGCATGCGCATTAAGAACAAATACGTGGGCATTATCATGCTGACTGCAAAATCACAGGAGCAAGACAAACTAACAGGACTCATGAGTGGGGCAGATGACTACATGACAAAGCCATTTAGCCCTAAGGAATTGGTAGCGCGAGTGGATTCACTCCTGCGCAGAGTTAACCTGCTTAAGGACGACAAGTCTGAGACCTTTGAGGGCGGTCCTTACCAGATTGATTTTGAAGCAAGACAGGTCTTTAAAAATGGCGAGGAAATTGATCTAACACAGCTTGAGTTTGCAATTGTCAGCCTGCTGGTTAAAAATGCTGGAAAGAGCTTAAGCCGAGAGTTTATTCTTGACAATGTGTGGGGTGAAAACTTCTTCGGGAGCTTTAAGATTGTGGATGTCAATATCAGACGTCTGCGTCAGAAGCTTGAAGACGATCCTTCAAACCCACAGTACATATTGACAGTTTGGGGTTATGGCTACAGATGGCGAAAGGAAGACTAGCATGTCAGGAATTAAAAGGCGGTGGGTTAGGAACTATATCCTAATTATTCTGTTCATCGCAATTGCTGTTATGGGTATATTTCTTTTTACCATACAGCGCTTTTACTATAATCTCGCTTATGAAAATCTGTACAACAGGATGAACGTATCGGCGGGGTTTTATACAAAATATACGGAAACAGATAAACTCAATCTAGATGAAATTGCACAGTTGATTTTAAGAGATTACCAAGACAGTGATGTTGCTGAACTTCAAATCATCAGTCCACAGGGTGAAATATTGTATTCCTCCTCCGGACTGACTTCAAAACACCTCATTGAAAGTGAGGATTTTGTTGAAGCGATTCATGGCCTCCAGGGGAACTGGGTTGGCAAGAACGCCTTGACTGAGGAACGGGTTATGGGTGTGAGCACCCCGCTAAAGGATGATCATGGCAATGTGATTGGTGTCCTGCGTTACGTGACCTCTATGCAGCAGATTCATCTTTTGCTATACAGGTTTTTCCTATACTCTGCAATTATTCTGATGGGGATTATTGTAGTACTGCTCATTCTCAGCGTGACCTTCAGCCGGTCTATACTAACACCAATTAATGAAATCACCTTGGCATCCAAGAAGATGGCGGAAGGCAATTTTGATGAAAAAGTGCCCGTAATATATAAGGATGAACTTGGTGTGTTGGCACAGACCTTAAATTCAATGGCAGATGACATTCAAAAAACAGAGCGCCTTAAAAACGATTTTATTTCTTCTATTTCACATGAAATCAGAACACCGCTCACTGCTGTTGCGGGCTGGGCAGAGACCATTTTAACAGGTGACTTGAGCGACCGGGACGAGGTTGAAAAGGGCCTGCAGGTAATCATGCGTGAAACAGGGCGTCTGTCATATATGGTTGAAGAATTGCTTGATTTTTCAAGAATAGAGAGTGGCCGTATGACACTGCATTCAGAAGTCTTTGATTTAAGGCAAGAACTTTCAGACATTGTTGAAATTTATAGAGCAAAAGCGGATAAGCAAGGGGTAAGGCTCTGTATGGAAATGCCAGAGTCCGTGGTGCCTGTAAATGGCGACACCAATCGTATTCGCCAAGTGATTATTAATATTATTGACAATGCTGTCAAGTTTTCTGGAGAAGACTCAACCATTGAGCTCCGCCTTAAAGTCGCGGAGTGGGTTGTACTCGATATTGAAGACCATGGCGCTGGCATATCAGAGGAAGACCTTGAGAATGTAACGAAAAAATTCTATAAGGGATCATCGAAACGCTCAGGCAGTGGGCTGGGACTGGCCATATCAGATGAAATTGTGCGCCTTCATGGCGGTGAACTTAGAATTATGAGTACACTGGATGTGGGGACAACTGTAGAGGTTCTACTGCCTTGTGCAAGTGAAGAAAAGTTGGATGTGTAGTTAGAAACAGTAAATTCATAGGACTTTCATTGACGTGTGGTGATATTTGTTGCAGAAAGCTGGGTATAGTTAATGAAAACCATGTGAGTATGTTAAAATCGGATGCCGCTCGACAAGGGGGACACAGGATGAATGCATTATTTCTAATTCTCAACGATGTGTATTTGCTGGAAGAAATACATGAAATCATGTATCAATGCGGAGTTGGGGCGACAACTATAGACAGTAGGGGTATGGGGAAAGTGCTCGTTGAAAAAGAGGTAGACATATCCATGTTTACAAGCATGCGCAAGCTTCTCGAAGGCGATAAGCCTTATAATAAACTGATTATCAGTGTGATAAGAGATGATGAGAAACTGAAGAAAGTCATCGACACCCTACAGGAAAAAATCACAAATATTTATGACAAAGGCATTGGTTTTATGTTTGTCGTGCCTGTGACCCATTGTTATGGGTATAAGCTCGAAGAAGACGAGACTAGGACAAAAATTTCAACCTAGCATTTCATAGAAACCGAAATCCGGGCAAAACCGGTACTCGCAAAAAGACCGGTTTACCTTAAGCGAATGACAAAGCAATGCACTAAAATGAGAAAGAGACTCCAATTGTGTTATCACAAAAACGGGGTCTCTTTTTTGTTACAGTATAGGGTAGACCTCGGAACATGGGCAACTATGAGTTGCCATGTGTACTGCGAAGATCATGACAATTTAGGACAAGAAGCGGTTCAAGTGTTAGAGACAACTAAAAGGTGTTCTGTGAATGCATACCCAAAGAGACATTTGTTTTAAACAGTCTAGATATATGGGGATTTATGCTTGACAACTCATGCGGATAAACATATACTGACCGTGAGTCAATTAATAGAATGAACATTCGGTCGGTGGCCTTTGGCTATAGATGGTGTACAACGTGAAGGAGGGTTATATGCAATATAGAGTCATTCCAAAAACAGGCGATCAAATTTCGGCAATCGGGTATGGATGTATGCGCCTGCCAACACGGGCAGGCAGAATAGATGAGGCAAAAACTGAGCGACAAATGCTCGCCGCATTTGAACAGGGCGTAAATTATTTTGATACCGCACTGCCCTATCATGGTGGAGAGAGTGAAAAAGTACTCGGGAAAATATTTGAAAAGCATGGTTTAAGAAATCAAGTTAAGTTTGCAACCAAGTTACCGCCATTTCGTGTTAAAAAGCGGGCAGACATGGAGGCCATTTTAAATGACCAGCTTAAAAGTCTTCGTACAGACTATATTGACTATTACCTCATTCATGGTATTCAGTCAAAGGACGAATGGGAGCGCATGGTTAAACTGGGCGTGCTGGATTTTCTCACAGAAGCCAAGGCCAGCGGTAAAATCAGAAATGCCGGATTTTCCTATCACGCCGACAAAAACAGCTTTAACGATATTATTGATGCCTATGATTGGGCATTTTGTCAGATTCAGTACAGTTATCTGGATGAAAACAATCAGGCAGGTCGAGCTGGGCTTGAATATGCGGCATCCAAGGACATTGCAGTCTTCATTATGGAGCCTCTAAGAGGGGGGATGCTGGTCGGTAAGCTTCCTAAAAAGGTACAGACATTACTGGATAATGAAGGCGAGCGAAGTGCTGCAGATTGGGCTTTTAGCTGGGTTTTAAATCATAAAGAGGTGACCTGTGTTTTATCGGGCATGAATGTCGATGAACACATTGCTGAAAATATTGAAATAGCCAACCGCGTAACGCCTGGGTCAATGACATCTGAAGAGATTCAAGTCATTGAGCGTGTGAAAAAACAGTTTGAAAGCATGATGAAGGTGCCGTGTACAGGTTGTGCCTACTGTATGCCATGTCCTGCAGGCGTTAATATTCCAGCTTGTTTTGAACAGCTGAACAACAAATCATACTTTGGGCTAATGATGGCAAAAGGCATGTATATGATGCAAACGGGTGGACTTATGGCAGAAAAAACTGCAAAGGCTTCACAGTGCATCAACTGCGGGAAATGTGAGCAGCATTGTCCACAACATATTGAAATCAGAAAAGATCTCAAGCAGGTTTCAAAAGAACTTGAAGCATTCTATGATCCGCTTTTGACTTGGGTTGCTAAAAAAGTGCTTGGCGCGCGGAACTAGTGGTTTAAAAGGTCTGTGCTTGTCTTGACAAGTCTGAGTCTCTTGGATACCCTGTTAAGGACACTATTAAGGTAGGGATGATTCAAATGCAAACAGATCAGATAGATAAAAGAAAAAAGGTTCTACAGACAACTCTTTTCATGATTCACGAAACGGGGATACAGGCCACTTCGATGGCAAAGATTTCTAAAAGATCAGGTGTTGCTGTCGGAACCATTTATCATTATTTTCAGAGTAAAGAAGCCTTAATTACAGAGCTTTATAGAAGCATTAAGATGGAACTGCTAGACCGAATATTTGATGGGTTTGAGGCGTCAGAGGACATACGCGAAGGATTCGAGCGCGTCATCAGACGTATGATTGATTTTGCCAAGAACCAGCCTGAAGCGTATGCCTTTGTTGAAGGGTATGCGGCGTCTCCGGAAATTGATCCGGACGTGAAAGCAGAGGTTTATAATGCCTATCAAAATCATATCGAATATATGTATGCAGAGTTAAAGCAGAAGTCGCCGGAAATAATTTCAATCCACCTCTTAAATGTATATTTGGACGGGGCACTCTCTTTTCTTATTAGAGCCTGTATTGCAGGCAGTATTAAGTGGGATGACCCTGAGGTAGACACCTACATCGAAATGGTTTGGCGGGGGATGACAGGCCTGGAACCGACCACGTCTAACAATTGAAACGGATAAAACAATAAAAAATTACATTTAGAAATGATAAAAAAAGAGAAGGTGTCGCAACTTGCGGCGCCTTCTCTTTTTGGCGAATATTAAGACATGCATGAAAAAGTGTAGAAGAACTGGGCGAAATTTCAAATTCGTGTGGTGAAACCGATGAAATTGGGGTAAAAAAATTTAGAGTGAATGAGAAAGGGGGAGTATCATGGAAAATTTAAAGAAAACACCACTCCACGACCTACACATAGAACTTGGCGCAAAGATGGTTCCCTTTGCAGGATGGGATATGCCCGTTCAGTACAAAGGACTTGTTTCTGAGCATGAAGCGGTAAGAAATCGTGCCGGTTTGTTTGATGTATCACATATGGGTGAAATCGAAGTGGATGGACCTCAGGCGACAGCCTTTGTGAACTACCTTGTTGTTGGGGACGTTAATAGCCTCCCTATTGGCAAAGTACTGTACAGCCTGATGTGTTATGAAAACGGCGGTGTTGTAGACGATTTGCTGGTTTACAGAAAAGCAGAATCATCTTACCTGCTTGTCATTAATGCGGGCAATATAGAAAAAGATGATGCTTGGGTACGAGAAAAGGCTAAAGAATTTGATGTTTATGCACGCAACTGCTCAGACGATTTTGCTCAGGTTGCCATTCAGGGGCCGCTGGCACAGGCAATCCTTCAAAAGAAAACAGAGCTGGATTTAGACACCATAGGTTTTTTCGAGTTTGTCAGCGATGTAGAAATAGCCGGTGTATCTGCCCTTGTATCTCGAACGGGTTACACAGGTGAAGATGGATTTGAGATATACACTGCGCCTGGGGATGCACCTGCAATTTGGAAACACCTGCTTGAAGCCGGTGAATCACAAGGTCTTGAATGTGCGGGTCTTGGTGCTAGAGACACGCTGCGCTTTGAAGCAACACTACCGCTTTATGGTCATGAAATCAAGGCAGATATCACACCGCTTGAAGCGGGTCTTGGCTATTTTGTTGATCTTGAAGGAGCTGAGTTTATCGGCAAGGCAGCTCTTGAAAAGCAAAAGCGCGAAGGTCTTGAACTCAAATTAATTGGATTTGAAATGATAGACAAGGGCATTCCGCGTGAAGGCTATAGTGTTATACGCAGTGGGGATGTTATCGGTACGGTTACGACCGGCTATAAGGCGCCAACAGTAGGCAAGCGCATTGGTCTTGCCCATGTAGATATTGAATATACTAAACTTGGTATGGAGTTTGAAATTGAAATCAGAGGCAAACGGAGAAAAGCACAAGTCATCAGCAAGCGATTCTATACTAAAAAGTATAAAAAATAGAAATGAATAAGTCTGAAGTTAAAGGATTTAAAAGACACAGCAGGCTAGTGTAATTTAATGCTTTGTTTATTAAAAGGGAGGAAAATGCAATGAAAGTGGAAAAGGGATTATACTATTCAGAAGATCATGAGTGGGTGCGTGTTGAGGGAAATGTTGCATACATAGGCATCAGCGATTATGCACAGCATGAACTAGGCGATATTGTTTTTGTTGAGTTACCTGATGAAGACGATGAGTTCGATCAGGGAGATGCGCTGGGGGCCATTGAATCGGTCAAGGCGGCTTCTGATGTGCTCACCCCCGTTTCTGGCAAGGTGACTGCTGTAAATGAAGACCTAGAAGATGCTCCAGAAAAAGTGAATGAAGACGCTTTTGATGCATGGATTGTGAAAATTGAGCTCTCCGATAAGGCTGAGCTGGAATCTTTAATGGACAGCGATGCATACGAAGCCTTTATCGATAAGGAGTAGACAGAGTCTAGAATAGGGAGGCGGTAACGTGCACAGATATATACCCAACTCTGAACAGGACCGAAAAGATATGCTTGCAGAAATTGGAAAGGCCCAGATAGACGATTTGTTTGTTGATATACCAAAGGCCTTCCGATTAAACAGGGCGCTAAATCTTGAAGCGTCAAAGAGTGAACTTGAAATTCAAAAGAATATGCGGGCACTCGCGGGGCAAAACAAAAGTCTGGATGACCTGGTTTGCTTTATGGGTGCAGGTGCTTATGATCATTTTGTACCAACCGTTGTCAATCACTTGGCTGGACGTTCTGAATTTTTCACAGCCTATACACCGTATCAGCCAGAAATCAGTCAGGGTACGCTTCAAAATATTTTTGAGTACCAGTCATTAATATGTGAGCTTACTGGCATGGACGTTTCAAATGCCTCAGTTTATGATGGGGCCCATGCTGCGGCAGAAGCTGCTATGATGGCGTGTGCCGCAAAGAAAAGAGATAAAATTCTCGTTTCAGCAAGTGTCCACCCGGAAGTGCGTCAGGTTTTAAAAACATACTACAGATTCAGGGATTTTGAAGTTGTTGAAGTGCCTATTGAAGGCGGGGAAACAGACTATAAGGCACTGGAAAGTCTCGTTGACAAGTCCGTTGCTGGTGTTATGATTCAGTCGCCAAACTTCTTTGGTATCGTGGAAGATATTGCAGCGGTGTCAAAGCAGATGGAAGCGGTCAAAGGTCTTACCATCGTATCGGTTGATCCGATTTCTCTAGCTCTGCTCGAGCCTCCGGGAAATCTGGGTGCAGATATTGTCATCGGCGAGGGTCAAGTACTTGGAAATGATATGGCTCTTGGCGGACCATACTTCGGCTTTATGGCGGTGACGCAAAAGCTGGTTCGAAAACTGCCAGGTAGAATTTGCGGACAGTCAGTAGATGAGGATGGCAAGCGAGCCTTTGTGTTGACCCTGCAAGCGAGAGAGCAGCATATCCGGCGCTTTAAAGCCACATCAAATATTTGTACAAATCAAGGGCTTATGATTCTCAAGGCCGCAATTTATATGAATACAGTGGGCAAGGTTGGTTTAAAAGAGGTTGCGCAGCATTCTCTTCAAAAGGCGCATTACCTTTATACCCAGCTCATAGAGAAGGGTCTTGCGAAGCCGGCCTTTGATAAGCCATTCTTCAAAGAATTTGCAGTGACATTTGAAAAGCCAGTCGAAGCAATCAATGCCGAACTGCTAAAGGCAGGTATTTTGGGTGGATATGATGTGAATAGGGTATACCCAATGCCGAACACAATGCTACTTGCAGTGACTGAAAAACGGACAAAAGAAGAAATGGATGCTCTAGTGAGTGCACTGGAGGTGATCTTATGAAGCACTATGAAAAACTGATATTTGAAGTATCTAAACCGGGACGGCGGGCCTTCCATCTACCCGATATCGATGTTGAGAAACAAGCCCTAGATGATTTGATTCCAAAAAAATATCTTAGAAAAGAAGATTCAGAGTTGCCTGAAGTGAGTGAGATGGATATTGTACGGCATTATACGAACATCTCTGCTAAGAACTATTCTATTGATAAGGGCTTTTATCCCCTTGGCTCTTGTACGATGAAGTACAATCCAAAGGTTAATGAAGATGCAGCGGCCCTTAGCGGATTTAAAAACCTACATCCATATCAACCAGAAGAAACCATTCAAGGTGCTCTTAAGTTAATGTATGAGCTCTCTGATATGCTTGCAGAAATATCCGGAATGGATGCGGTAACCCTTCAACCCGCTGCTGGTGCACAGGGCGAGCTCACTGGGCTCATGCTGATCAAAGCCTACCATGAAAACCAGGGCCATGCACAAAGAAACAAGATTATTGTGCCAGATTCGGCACATGGAACCAATCCGGCCACAGCAGCTGTAGTCGGTATGGAAATCATCGAAATACCATCTGATTCATTTGGAAATGTTGATCTTGAAGCCTTAAGAGAAGCTGTGGGTGAGGATACCGCAGGTCTCATGCTGACCAATCCTTCCACACTGGGTCTGTTCGAAAAAAATATCGGTGCCATTGCAGAGATTGTTCATGACGCAGGCGGTCTGCTTTATTATGACGGTGCCAATATGAATGCCATTATGGGCCAGTGCAGACCAGGGGACATGGGCTTTGATGTGATGCACTACAACTTGCACAAGACTTTTTCAACGCCACACGGCGGAGGGGGTCCAGGCGCTGGGCCAGTGGGCGTAAAAGAAAAGCTGGTGCCCTTCTTGCCAGTCCCTATGATTTCGCAGAAGTCAGACCGTTATCTGTTTGACTATGAAAGACCTCTTACAATTGGAAAGGTGAAGAGCTTTTATGGCAACTTCAGTATTTTGGTTCGTGCCTATACCTACATTAAGGCAATGGGCCATGATGGCATTAGAGAAGCAGGGGAAACCTCCGTACTCAACGCCAATTATCTCATGCATAAAATGATGGCGGATTATCAGATTCCTGAAGACATGCTCTGCAAACATGAGTTTGTGGCAGCGGGACTTAAAAATCCATCGGATGATATTTCAACCTTGGATGTGGCAAAGCGAATTATTGATTACGGCTATCATCCACCAACTGTGTATTTTCCACTCATTGTACCAGAGGCGCTTATGATTGAGCCTACTGAAACGGAGAGTAAGGAAACACTGGATGACTTCGCTGAGGTTATGGCACGCATAGCACATGAAGCGGAGAATGAGCCGGAACTACTTAAGAATGCACCTCATAAAACCCCTGTAAGACGTATTGATGAAGTCAGGGCGGCGCGGGTATTAATTTTAAAATATAAGGACAGCCTGGACCATTAACCGAGTACAAATTTATGAGAATAGGAAAACCGTACAGTCATAACATGACTGTACGGTTTTTTTGTAGTTGCGCTGAAATTATTTGTATGAGTATGTGGTGTATTCAGTTGACAGGCGAAGTGGATTATTGGTAAGTTTAACATGATATCATAATATACTTACATTACATATGGAGGCCTTATGGAACGATTAGAAGGAAAAGCAGTTGCACAGAAAATGAGACAAGACATGTCAAAGGACTTGGAGACCCTTAATCAAGTGGGCATAACACCAGGCCTTCGCGTTATTCTAATTGGAGATGATCCGGCTGCAGCATCTTACGTGCGCATGGTAGAAAGACGTTGCCATAAGGATGGTCTTGACGCACAAGTCATTTATATGAAAGAAGATATAACAGAAGATGCACTTATTGAGTGCATTGAGGCGCTGAACGCAGACAAGGCTGTTCATGGCATACTGGTACAGATGCCTCTGCCAAAGCATATTAACAAGGCAAGAGTCGTTGCGACGATTTCAGACCAAAAGGATGTAGATGGATTCCATGTCCTTAATGCGGGAAAACTCTATGCGGGTTCAGGTGGACTTTATCCATGTACACCTTATGGTGTTATTCATATGCTGGAGTACAGTGGCATAGACATTGAAGGCAAGCATGCGGTTGTGATCGGCAGAAGCAATGTGGTGGGTAAACCTGTAGCCATGCTCCTGCTTGAGCGCAATGCGACTGTAACCATTTGTCATTCAAGAACACAAAACCTATCAGAACTGACAAAACAAGCAGACATCTTGGTTGCTGCGGCAGGCAGACCGCATATGGTGGGTGCAGACATGATTAAAGAAGGGGCAGTGGTAATCGACGTGGGTATACATGAAGTGGACGGCAAAATTACAGGAGATGTAGACTTTGAGTCTGCAAGCCAGAAAGCGGGATGGATTACACCGGTTCCAGGTGGTGTGGGAACGACAACCATTGCAACTCTTTCATGGAACACAATGAAAGCAGCACTGGGTCAAGAAAATTTATAAAAGTATTCAGTACAAATTATAACCAGACTAAGACGAATAGAGTATACTATCCATAGCGACCGCAATGGGGGACTTGCATGTTGCTTAAATACAAAGCGAGGAGATAGGGTTTTGGATTATATTTTAGGTGGTGTAGGTATTGTTATATCTGTGATTGCAGGATTTGTGATCAAGCAGTCGATGCAAGGCGAAGATATAGATATAGATGAAATCATTAATGATTTTCGCGTCTTGAGATCGGCATTTGTGCAGTTTAAAAAGGAAAACAATGGTCTTTGTGAAGATGTAAGGCTTCTTGAACCGCATATGCGTGAGTCCCGTGATATTGAATGGGACCGTTATGCAGTTTCACTGGATCAGAAATATCTGATTGTAAAAAATGCAAAGCATATGGACAGTGAGCTGATTTTGAAGAGGATTGGTGGGGCGTCTCATATAAAAGGAAACAAGCTTTTTTTGAGTTTTTCCAGCGTCAACGCCATCAGTAAGGTTGAACCAGTAGCCTCGTTTAAGGTGGTTCCTACCGAAGGCATTACAACCACAACCCTGTTGGAATTTGACTACTCGGCATCGACTACTGAAGACAATGAAGTAAATGATGTCAAATGGGAAAATATGAAGCAGCGTTACGATGAGCCGGGCATTAAGAAAATAAGGCTTAAGGTTCAGGACAAGAATGGTAACTGGTCTGAATGGACAGAAGAGCAAATTGTCGTAAAAGAAATCAAGGGCATCAAAGCGATTTCATCGGGGCATGACAGTATTTTCATCGTGCATAATAATGGCAAAGTAGATGGTTTTGGACGAAATGATTTCGGTCAGCTGGCTACGGGAGACTCTCAGCCACTGGCGCGACGAAAAGTGATAAGAATGCTGGATAACATTCGCCAAGTTGATGGCGGTGCCTACCACAGCTTGTTTTTGACCCATGAGAGAAAGGTGTTTACCTGTGGGCGCAACAACTTTGGCCAACTTGGACAGGGCAACCGAACAGATTTAATTGCACCTAAGCAGCTTTGGGGTGTGGAGAACGTTAAGCAAATATCGGCAGGTGAAAACTTCGGTGCGGCACTGACAACATCGGGCCAGGTTTACACTTGGGGAAATAATGAGTATGGCCAACTAGGCTGTGAGCCATCCTATTTTAAAGAAACGCCAATGCGTGTTGAAGGCGTTGAAAATATTAAGGCCATCAGTTGCGGCGGAACGCACATGCTTGCTATGGGCTTCGATGGGACCATTTACAGCTGGGGAGACAATCGCTATGGCCAGCTCGGACTAGGCTTTAAAGGGAAAAACAATGAACCGAGTCTAACGACGATTGCAGGCGTTAAGTATATTTGTGCAGGACGCGGCTTTAGCTTGGCGATTACAGATGCAGGCAAAGTCAAGGTCTGGGGTCTCAATAACAAGTCGCAGCTTGGTATTCAAGGTGAGTCAGAGGTGCTTTTCGCACAGGAAATTCTCGACATAAAAGACGTGGTAGAGCTGAGCACAAAAATGAACTTTGTGGTTGCACTGGATGCAGTGGGGCAAGTTTTTACATGGGGACATTATAGTGGTGTGGATGATGATTATCCATCAAAGCCTGTGCGTGTCGGTGAACTCAAGTATATAAAATCGGTTGCAGCAACAACGGATGCTGGATATGCAGTCGATGACAAAGGCCATGTTGTTCGGTGGGACCGATTTATTGACAAAACTGAAAATGTTCTGTTTTTTGAGGAAGATGAGACAAATGGGCAGGACTTGAAGAAGGCTGACAAATCTATGAAAAGCAATGATAGGCCGGATGCAAAATAGATATTGAACCTGTAAAAAGCTGGATTGAACTGATTTCCAGCTTTTTTCTCTTTTTTGAAGTGGTGCATTCTGCGCTTTTACACACTTTACAAAGTCTTCACATAAATATGAACGTTTTGTAATATAAAATGTTGAAATTTCGTAAAATTCCTGTTATATTAATGAGAATAGATTTGAATGATGAGAGTAAATATACGAGTGAGTGAATAAAAACTTATGAAGAGGTGGTATTTTTGAAGAAATTCAAACGCGTGTTAGTAGCAAACCGCGGCGAAATTGCCATTCGCGTCTTCCGTGCATGTCATGAGCTCGGAATTCGTACAGTGGCGGTTTACACAAAAGAAGACAAGAATGCTTTGTTTAGAACAAAAGCAGACGAGTCGTATTTGATTGGGAAATCAAAGGGGCCAATTGAGGCGTACTTAAATATCAACGAAATTGTCAAACTGGCGAAAAAGAAGGGCGTTGATGCCATTCACCCAGGGTATGGTTTCCTTTCAGAAAACCCTGAGCTGGCTGAAAAATGTGAAGAAGCAGGCATTGCCTTTATTGGTCCAGACCCAGAAATGATGATTCGTATGGGCGACAAAATCAAATCGAAGAAAGTGGCGTCTTCGGTTGGGGTTCCAACAATACCTGGTTTTGAAAAACCGCTCCTCACAGAAGAAGAAGCGCTTGAAGCTGCAAGATACTGTGGCTATCCAGTTATTCTGAAGGCATCGGCTGGTGGCGGCGGACGCGGTATGCGTATAGTACGCGACGAGTCACACCTGATTAGTGAGTACCATAGTGCTAAAAATGAAGCGAAAAAAGCATTTGGTATTGACGATGTATTCATTGAGAAGTTCCTTGAAAATCCAAAGCATATTGAAGTTCAAATTCTAGGCGATGCATATGGAAACGTTGTACATCTTTATGAGCGTGATTGTTCTATCCAAAGACGTCACCAAAAGCTGATTGAGTTTACACCGTCTCTAGCCTTATCTCCTGAGAAAAGACAGGAAATTTGTAATGATGCTGTTCGTATTTCAAAGGCAGTAAATTATAAGAATGCCGGTACGGTAGAGTTCCTAGTCGACAAAGAAGGTCATCATTACTTCATTGAGATGAACCCGCGTATTCAGGTTGAGCATACTGTTACGGAAATGGTGACAGGCATTGATCTTGTTCAGTCTCAAATACTGGTTGCACAGGGTTATGCGCTGGACTCAGAAGAAGTTGGCATTCCATCTCAAGAGAGTATTAAAGTGAATGGCTACTCTATTCAGTGCCGTGTTACAACAGAGGACCCGGCAAACAACTTTGCACCAGATACAGGTCTCATTGATGTTTACCGTTCAGCATCCGGTTTTGGTATTAGACTAGACGGTGGTAATGGCTATACTGGGTCAGTAATCAGCCCATATTATGACAGTCTTCTTGTTAAGTGTACATCGGTATCGAGAACATTTGAGGATGCGATTCGCAAGTCCGTACGTGCGATTAAAGAAATGAGTGTTCACGGTGTTAAGACGAACATTCCATTCCTGATTAATGTTTTAAACCATGAACAGTTTAGAAGAGGTACTTGTGATACAAACTTTATTGCAAACCACCCAGACCTGTTTGACTTCACGGCCAAGCAGGACGTTGAGCTAAAACTGCTAAACTTTATTGGAGACATTGTCGTTAATGAAACAGGTGGCACTAAGCCAAGTTTCGATGTGCCGATTGTGCCTAAGTTTGACAAGACAATGGCGATGAACGGTACCAAGCAAATTTTAGATGAAAAGGGACCAGAAGGTCTTGTAGACTGGATTCGGTCACAAAACAAACTGCTCCTTACAGATACAACAATGCGTGATGCCCACCAGTCACTGATGGCGACACGTGTACGTACTCAAGATCTTAAAAAGATAGCGAAGGCAACTGCAGCACTGGGAAAAGACCTGTTCTCTGTAGAGATGTGGGGCGGTGCAACATTTGATGTTGCCTACAGATTCCTCAACGAATCCCCTTGGGAGCGTCTTGACATTTTAAGAGAGCGCATGCCCAATGTGCTGCTTCAAATGCTCATTAGAGGTTCAAATGGTGTTGGATACAAAAACTATCCGGACAATGTAATCAGAGAATTGATTCAAGAGTCTGCGAAACGCGGTATCGATGTATTCAGAATCTTTGATTCTCTGAACTGGTTCAAAGGCATGGAAGTTGCAATTGATGAAGTGCTTAAAACAGGTAAAATCGCTGAGGCATGTATTTGCTACACTGGCGATATTCTAGACGAGACACGTGACAAGTATACCCTTGAATACTATGTGAATCTGGCTAAGCAAATTGAAGCGTCAGGTGCACATATTCTGGGCATTAAAGACATGTCCGGCCTACTTAAGCCTTATGCGGCATTCAAGCTGGTTAAAGCATTAAAAGAAGAAATTTCAATTCCGGTTCACCTGCATACACATGATACAACAGGAAATGGTGTTGCATCTCTACTCCTTGCAGCTGAAGCCGGTGTCGATATTGTAGATACGGCATTTAATGCCATGTCAGGCCTGACTTCACAGCCAGCCCTGAACTCTATTGTTGCAGCACTTGAGAATACAGAGCGTGCAACAGGCATTGACCTAGACTCGATTCAGAAGATTTCTGATTACTGGTCAAGTGTTCGTCCTGTTTATGCCCAGTTTGAGTCTGATCTGAAGTCAACTAGTGCTGAAATTTACAAGTATGAAATACCAGGCGGTCAGTACTCTAACCTGAAGCCTCAGGTTGAAAGCTTTGGCCTTGGTCACAGATTCAACGAAGTGAAAGAAATGTATAGAGCAGTCAATGGCATGTTCGGAGATATTGTCAAAGTAACACCGTCATCAAAAGCGGTTGGCGATATGGCTATTTTCATGATTCAGAATGATTTGACACCTGAAAACATCATGACTGAAGGCAAGAATATGGCTTATCCAGACTCTGTGGTTGCGTATTTTGGCGGTATGATGGGTCAACCGGCACACGGCTTTCCTAAAGACCTTCAAAAGATGGTTCTTAAAAATGAAGTGCCAATCACAGTACGTCCTGGCGAACTGCTTGAAGATGAAGACTTCGATGCAATCACTCAACAGCTTAAGGAAAAGCATGGTATTGAACCAACACATTCAGATGTAATCAGTTCAGCCCTTTATCCAAAGGTGTTTGATGACTACCAAAAATATATTGCAGAGCATGGTGACTTGAGCCGTATGGGTTCTGATGTTTACTTCCATGGTCTTGAAGAAGGCGAAACGTGTGAAGTTGAAATTGATGAAGGTAAGACACTTGTAATCAAGCTTCTCGAAGTCGGTAAGGTGGATAATGACGGCTTAAGACGTCTGGCTTTTGAGGTGAATGGCAACCGTCGTGATGTCATGGTGGAAGACAAGTCTTCTAAAAAGACAAGCGGTGGTGGTGGTAGCCGAAAAGTAATGGCTGATCCTGAAAACCCACTTGAAATCGGTTCTTCTATTCCGGGCAAGGTTATAAAGGTTCTTGTGGCTGAAGGCGACTCAGTAAACGCTGGTGATACTGTTGCCGTAGTCGAAGCAATGAAAATGGAAACCAATATTACATCTTCTTGTTCAGGTGTTGTTGAACATGTATACGTTAAGTCAGATCAAATGGTAGAAGCCACAGAACTGCTTCTGGCAATGAAAGACTGTACAGCGTAAAGAATTGAATGATGCGACTGGCTGGTCCAGTATGTATTCAAAATAAAAATAAGTCCCGCATCCTCATCTGTCATTAAATGGGGATGCGGGATTTTAGCTATATGGAAGTGGGGAAAGTGCAAGTATAAATTCAGCTGAGTAAAATGTGAAAAAATACCCCCGACGTTAGTTCTATTTTTCGATAAGCGCATAATATTATGAAGGGATTTGATGTGTTTTATCGAAGTAGAAATGGAGTCTCCATATTGAGATGTCTAGTGTTATAAAAATACGACCAAAAACATGTGAATTTTATGATACTTTTATCAAATTTTGCATATATGGCGTTCAACACGGGTATGAATATCGTGTTAATATACAATGAAACGAGGGGGTCTCATGACAACTATGCAAGATATGTTATTTAAGTCTGATCAAAAAATTGATAATGAGCATGATGACACCATCCTATTTGCCGATGACTATCTAGGTGGTGAAGAGGTAATCGAAAGCGCCCCTTGGAAAATAATCATTGCCGATGACGAAGAAGAAGTTCATGCTATGACACGAATGGTTATGAAAAAATTTGAATTCGAAGGCAGAAATGTTGAGCTGATCAGTGCCTATTCCGGCAGAGAAACCATAGAAATCATGGAAAGACAACCGGATGTAGCGATTATTCTCCTGGATGTGGTCATGGAAAATGAAAACTCGGGTCTTGAAGTGGTAAAAAAAATTCGTGATGAACTCAAGAATCCATTTGTCCGTATTATTTTAAGAACCGGACAACCGGGGCAAGCGCCTGAAGAAGACGTCATCAGAAGTTATGATATCAACGATTATAAATCTAAGACAGAGCTGACCGTTCAAAAGC
Source organism: uncultured Acidaminobacter sp. (assembly GCA_963676345.2). GTDB lineage: Bacteria > Bacillota > Clostridia > Peptostreptococcales > Acidaminobacteraceae. The sequence continues at coordinate 916,485 of CAXXTS010000002.1, read as the reverse complement.
TCTATACAGCGGTTATTGCATCCTTGCGTGCCTATCAGGGCATGCGTATTATCGAGACCAATCGAATTGGTCTGGAACGCATTATAAACTCGTCAAGAGAACTATTTGAAATGCAGTCATTGCGCTCCTTTAGTCAAAATGCCATCCAAAGCATGTGTATGATGATTTCAGGGGGCGATGAGAAGGCGGATACCCTGAGTGGACTTGCTGCTACACTTTCAAGTAATCAGTTGATTGCTATTGCAGGTACAGGTGTTTTTGAAGCCTATGGTGGTTATTTGATCAAAGATATTCCAAATGAACAGCTTCAGCAGGATATCGGGAAAGCACTCTCCTTGAGCGGATGCTATTTTAGAGATAACATTTTTATAAGCCACTTTAAATCGTATAACAATAATGAAAGTATTTTCTACATTAAAGGCAATCGCGCTTTTGAAGACTTTGAAATGAATTTGCTTAAAATTTTATCTTCCAATGTATCGGTTGCAATTGATAACATATACTTGAACAATGAAATCGTCGATACCCAAAAGGAAGTTATCTTCACCTTAGGCGAAATTGTAGAAACACGGTCTAAGGAAACTGCCAATCACGTAAGACGTGTGGCTGAGTATTCCTGGCTCCTAGCAAGAGCTCTTGGTATCAGCAGTGATGAAGCGAATATTCTAAGACTTGCATCCCCGATGCATGATATTGGAAAAATCGGCATTCCAGATTTGATACTCAACAAGCCGGGCAAACTCACACCGGAAGAATTTGAAGTCATCAAAAACCATACTACCATCGGGTATGAAGTGCTCAAGCAGTCCACAAGAAGAATCATGAAAATGGCTGCAACCATAGCCCTTCAACACCATGAACGATGGGACGGCACAGGCTACCCAAGTGGTATAAGCGGTGAGGAAATTGATATTTTTGCACGTATTACAAGTGTATGTGATGTCTATGATGCACTGAGCCATAAGCGTATTTATAAAGATGCATGGCCAGAAGATGAAGTACATGCTTACTTTAAGGACATGCGTTCAAAAATGTTTGATCCAGTGATTGTAGACAAACTCTTTGAGAATATCGATGACATCATTGCCATTAAGGAGAAATACCCAGATTAATCGTTAAACCATGTTATAATGGAAAAAAATGCGCCGAAGGAGTGTGGAAAGATTGAAGGAAAGAAGACGTTTTAAGAGACTGCCGGTTGAGATCAAACTAACGATTGAATCTTTATACCGTCAAAATAACGAATCACTGGATGAACTCAATGAATCTATTGTCGTGACCGACATATCTAAAACTGGACTTGGATTCAGTTCTTCAGCGGAGTTGCCAATGGATTACTACTTTAATGCCAGAATAGAAATCGACGATGAAAGAAAGTTTTATGGCGTTATGAAGATTATCCGCAAAGTACAGGATGAAGATGGTGCATACCATTTTGGATGCGAATTTGTTGGAATGGCAGATATCTTAACAGGATGTCTAGACGAATATCAGGATGAATTAGGTATTTAAACATATCAACCCTCCACGGTTCACTCCGGGAGGGTTGTCATATTTTCCGTTAAGCAAAGAAATGCACAATTTCAGAAGTAAAACCTCTGTTGTGCTCGCACAAAACAGAGGTTTTACTTCTGAAATTGTATATGGCGCGCCAGCGACATGAATGGTTGAAAATTGCTCAGTCATTTTTGATTACAGGGAAAGCGGCCCTGCGACATGAGCTGGAAATAAAGTAACTATAGATACAATAATAAAATGAGGAGGATGTTTATGAAAGCTGTATTTACATATGACTATGGCAAGGAAAAACTAGACCGGATTCGTGCGCTTGGCTACGAAGTTGAAGTGATTCATGAAAAAAAAATAGAAAATTCTAGTGCTGTTAATGAAGCCGAAATACTGGTGTGTTACAATCCATTTGAGCGACTGGATATTTCAAAGATGAATAATCTTAAATGGATTCAGTTGTCCAGTGTCGGATTTGATCAACTTCCAGCAGACAAGGCTGTAAACCAACGTATTACAGTGACTAACAATCGCGGTGGCTACTCGAAGCCAATGGGTGAGTGGATTGTCATGAACATTCTTGAAATCTATAAAAACCGTAAAAAGCAGTACCGCAACCAGATGGGGAAGGTTTGGAAAATGGACAGCTCTATTTTAGAGATTGTCGGCAAAAAGGTCGCTTTTTTAGGTACGGGTACGATTGCTCAAGAGGCCGCAAAACGACTTCAGGGATTTGAAACTAAAATTATTGGCTTCAACACAAGTGGCCATAGCACCCCTTTTTTTGACGCGTGTTACCCTATGAGCACACTGGAGGATAGGCTGGCAGATTTAGATGTGGTCGTTGTGACGCTGCCGAGCACAGATATAACCCATCATTTTATTGATGCTGAAAGGATAGCCCTTATGCGGGATGACAGCGTGCTGATTAATGTGTCTAGAGGGTCCAATATTGATGAGAAGGCCTTGATAGATGCCCTAAAAAGTGATAAGTTCTTAGGCGTTGCGTTAGATGTTTTTGAAAAAGAACCTCTAAGTGAGGACAGTCCACTTTGGTCAATAGAACGGGTTTATTTATCTGCCCATAATTCATGGGTCTCACAAATGAAAAACGACAGACGTTTTGAACTGATATATAGAAATATGAAGCAATACGCAAACAAGGAGCCACTTGAAAACACAGTAAACATCGAACGTGGATATTAGGGAGGTAAAAATGAAGCTGGTACTGGATACACATGTACACACCTTAGTGAGTGGTCATGCATACAGCACGCTTGCCGAGTATATTGATGAAGCTAAGAAAAAAGGCCTTGAACTGATTGCCCAAACCGATCACGCACCGGCTATGCCCGGTGGACCACATGCTTTTCACATAGGTAATCAACGTGTTATACCGGATGTAATAGATGGCATACGCGTATTAAAAGGTGTAGAAGCAAACATCATTGATTTTGAGGGCAGACTGGACCTAGAAGAGCGTTACCTGGAAACGCTTGAGCTTGTACTGGTTAGTTTGCACGATGTTTGTATTTATCCTGGAGACAGAAAGCAAAACACCCAGGCCCTTATTGGAGCCGTGAAGAACAAATTTGTCGATGTAATAGGACATTCTGGAAATCCTGTTTTTCCAATAGATGTAGATGAATTTCTAAAAGCGGCAAAGGCTTATGATGTTATGGTTGAAATCAATAATTCTTCCTTTGGAGGCAGTCGTGCTGGCAGTCGAGAAAACTGTGAAAGCATTGCTAGAAAAGCCAAGGAATACGGTGTTAAGCTTATTGCGGGAAGCGATGCACACATCCGTTACGATCTTGGTAAATTCAACTATGCACAAGAGGTATTTGAAAAATATGATATTCCTGAGGCACTGATTATGAATACTTCCGCACAGAAGCTCCTTACACATTTACGCGGAAGAGGAAAGAACGTTTAGATAGGTGAAACCATATGAAAAAGCAACTGCGCAGTTTGACACTGGATGAAGTTAAAGACTGGCTGAAAGACACAGGAGAAAAGCCCTTTAGGGCAGGACAAATTTTTAAATGGGTTCAAAAAGGTGTGTCCTCCTTTGATGAAATGAGCAATGTATCTAAGGCTTTAAGAGAGAAAATGGCTGAAAGCTTTTTACTGGATAATGTAAAGATCGTAAAGCACTTGGACTCTAAAGACAAGACCCGCAAATACCTTTTATCTATGCATGATGGCGAAGTGATTGAAGCGGTTTTAATGCGCTATAAGCATGGAAACAGCATTTGTGTTTCCACACAGGTCGGCTGTAGAATGGGTTGTACTTTTTGTGCCTCGACGCTAGGAGGCATGACACGTAACTTGGAAGCGGGCGAAATACTGGGACAAATCTTTGCAGTTCAAAATGACATAGGTGAGCGTATCAGCAATATTGTGCTCATGGGCAGTGGAGAACCCCTTGATAATTACGAAGAAGTTCTAAAGTTCTTACGCCTAGTTAATCATGAAGATGGACTGAATATCAGTATGCGCCATATTACGCTGTCAACTTGCGGCATTGTAGATAAAATCAAGCAGCTTGCTGAGCAAAAACTGCAAATAACCCTGGCGATTTCACTGCATGCCATATCTGATGAGAAACGTAATACCCTTATGCCAATCAATAGAAAGTATAACCTAGACAGTTTACTGGAAGCATGCAGATATTATACAAAGATGACAGGGCGAAGAATTACGTTTGAATATGCATTGATTGAAGGCGAAAATGATCATAGCGCTGAGGCCAAGGCCTTGTCAAAGAAATTAAGAGGCATGTTATGTCATGTTAATCTGATTCCGATTAATCCGGTGAAGGAACGCGGCTATAAAGCGTCTTCTTCAAAGCGTATTGTTACATTCCAAAAAATACTCAAAAATGCTGGCATAGAAACGACGATAAGACGAGAGCTGGGTTCAGATATCAATGCCGCTTGTGGTCAGTTACGCGCACAGCATTTAGAAAATACTGAAGCATAAGACCTCAAATGCATCAAAAAAATAATTTAATAAGAACATAAAAAATACGCGCTTGCTCTGTCAAAACTTTTGTACGGCTTTTGACAGCAAGTGCGTTTTTATATGAAGAAACACACCGTAGAGTGGGCGTGCAGGTAAACGTTTTAAGTGGCTAAATACGAATGTTTTTAGGTCAAAAAAAAATAATGTTTTTGCAGGGATGGGGGAAGTTTACATAGAATTAATATTCATTGAGAAAGTTATGAATAATCTGATAATTATGAGGTATATGTATCTCATAAGATACTTTCTTTGTAGAATGTTAGGAGGAGATTCGTATGGTGAAAATCATTGCAGGAGAAAAAGGTACTGGAAAAACAAAGCGCATGATCCGCATGGCCAATGACGATGTAAAATCGCTCAATGGTCATGTTGTGTTTATCGACGATGATAAGCGTCACATTTACGATTTGAACCATGATTTAAGATTTATGTGCATGGAAGAGTTTCCTGTGAAAACTGCTGAAGAGTTTTTCGGATTCTTGTGTGGCGTTATTTCAAATGATTATGACATCGAAAAGGTTTATATCGATGGGCTGCTTAAAATAGCAGGTATTAGAGAAGACGATTTAACAATGTTTGTACCGCGTCTTGAAGAACTGGCTAAAACATATAAATTCAATGTTGTCTTTACATTGAGTGGTAACCCTGATAATCTACCTAGCGATATATCTCCTTATTACATTGAATAGAGAATCTCATACAAAGATTGAAAATAGAACAAGGACTGCCTGAGAGGGCAGTCCTTTTACTATCCGATAAAAGACAAAGCAATGCACGGAATGAAAACGAGAGAGGCATTTTTGTGTTCACACACAAAGGCCTCTCTCGTTTTCATTCCGTATATGGCGCGGCGAGCTTTCGTGGCAAGTAATAAATACACCAGCCGCACTTATAATATGAGTTATAGAACTATCAAAATGACATGTTCCAGACAGAATAAAACAACAAAATATTGAATACAGATTCTTTTATACTGTATACAAATAGATAACAAATTCTTAACAAATTTGAGTTGTTCAAATAATTGTAACAAAAGGCTGGTATAATTACTTAGGAAGAAAACCTTTTCCTAAGTATTTTCGGATATCATCCGGATCACTGAAATTGTCGAGCAGGATTTCTTTGTCGTTTTCTTCAAAGTAGACGAGGACTTCTGCTTTACCGTCGAGAAAAGCCTTTTGGACAGTAGATTCTTTCACTTCACGAATTTTGTTTTTATGGTGCTTGATCTTCTCAAAAGTCTTCGTGTAGTAACTGCCGAACAGGCTAATTACTTTTGTATATTGGTTCATGTTATACGCCTCCAGTTTTAAGTACAGATTTACTTTAAACAGTATAACATGGGAAGGGATATAAACTAAAGTCATAAGCATGTTTTCGTATAGACTTGTTTCGTGTACGATTGACAAAAATATGCCTATACGGTAATATGTTGACTTGATAAGTCTAAATGTAAAGATCACACTGAAAGGGGATCGGTCATGGACAGCAGCAAGAAAGTAATGGTTTGCGTAACTCAACAGAAGTCATGCGAGCGTTTAATAGAAAAAGGTATGGCAATTGTTGAAAATGAGCATGATGAACTTCATGTTATCCACGTTGTTAAAGAAAACTGGAAATATTTTGGTCAGTTAAAAGAGGCAGATGCCCTAGAATACCTATTTGATGTTTCTAAAACACATGGAGCAAGCCTGACAGTAAAAAAAGCGACTGATATTGTAGCGTGTCTCAGCGATTTTGCACAAAAAAATGAAATAGATGTTATTGTGATGGGTGAATCCTTAGAGCCCTCTGCACAGCAGAACATGATTAAGCGTCTGCAAAAAAAGACATCAAAGCATATGGACTTTAATATTGTCCCAATTGAAGATTTACCGACAATGGTTGGTTAGTAGGAATATGAAAGAGCTGTTTGAAACAGCTCTTTTTTAGTGACCTATTTTTAGTGGTATGATATTATATACAAGGAAATAAGCACGTTGAAGCACTGAGAAGGAGCTTGGCTTGAGATACAATACATACGCTGAATATTTGAAGAAAAAATACAATGAAAAAGTTTATAAAATACCGGTAAATTTACCGCTCACATGTCCAAATCGAGACGGTGAAGTGGCTGATGGAGGTTGTACATTCTGTGGTGATGTTGGAACGGGTTTCGAGGCACAGTCCTGCAAGCTGTCGGTTGAGGCGCAAATGCAGAAAAACATCGAACACATTAGCAAGCGTTATAAGGCGAAAAAATTCATTGCCTACTTTCAAAATTTCACAAACACATACATGCCCCTGGAGATCTTTGAAAAAAGACTGGAGGAGGCATGCATTGATAATGTTGTCGAGATCAGCGTGTCCTCTAGGCCCGACTGTATACATGAGGCCTACCTAGATGTTTTGGAGCGCATTAGGAAAAAATATCATGTTGAGATTTCAGTAGAGCTGGGCCTGCAAAGCATAAACCCTGTAACGCTTTATAAAATCAATAGGGGACATACTTTAGCTGAGTGGATTGATGCGGTCAGACGAATTGAAAAGCGTGGGTTTGAATGCTGCACGCACTTAATTCTGAATTTGCCCTATGATGATGATATTCACACAGACGAAGCAGCCCGTATGATAACGGCGATGGGTGTAGGGCATGTTAAACTGCATTCTCTATACATTCTGCGCGGTACAGAGATGGGAAAAGAATATGAGTCAGGTGCACTTAATCTCATTGATTTTGACGCCTATGTTAATCGGGTGGTGCGATTTATTCGACTGCTTGGTGAAGATGTGGTCATACATCGAATTGCTGGACGCGCCCCTGCAGAAGAGACGCTTTTTTGCAACTGGGACAAGTCCTGGTGGCTAATAAAAGAAGCGATAGAAAATCAACTTGAAGCGTTAGATGCACAACAGGGGGATCTGTGCGATTATTTGAATGGCAAAGCTGTTCAGAAATTTGTTCAGAGTTATTAAAGGATATTGTATAATAGAGGTGGAGCTCTTGAAGATACTGCTCATTTGGGATATCGACGGAACACTAATTAATTGCAAGGGTGTTGGAAGGCGAGCACTGAACGCCACATTTGAACAAATATATGGTATACAAGATGGCTTTGCTCCTATTTCCATGGCAGGACGGCTGGATAGACGCATTATTTCAGATGCAATGGAATACCATCAGGTTAAAGTGCATGATATGGATAGGTTCTATAAGACCTATGGTCAGGCGCTGCTTGATGAAATGCATCGGCTAAAACCATATGTCCATGAAGGTGTTTTGGATGTTCTACAAGAAACAGAGCGCTCTGGTGAGGTACTCAACACTGTGGGGACAGGCAACTGTAAAGTGGGTGCTGATATGAAGCTCGAGTTTACAGGTTTGACAGGCTATATGAAGCTTGGCGGCTATGGAAGTGACCATGAGCTTCGGGCGGAGCTTATTAAAGACGTCATTGACCAGTCACGAACCATGCTTGGAAAAACATTTGAGAAAGAATCCATCTTTGTTGTTGGAGACACGCCTAGAGATATTCAGGCCGGAAAGGACAATGGTGTAAAGACCATAGCTCTTTTAACCGGTGGCTATACCAGAGAAGATTTAGAACAGTATGCACCGGATAGCGTGCTGTCTTCGCTGGAAAATAAGGACGCATTCTACCGTGCGATACGGATGATATAAACTGTATGAGAGGTACATCGTACCATGTCAAAACAGGGGGAATTATCGTGAATCAAATAAGAGAGTGGAAAAAGGTACTGATACCTTATGAACAGGCTGTTGAGGAACTTAAAATAAAGTTTAAAGCGATTCGTAAGCAGTATAGAGACGTAAGCGAGTATTCACCAATCGAATTTGTTACGGGTCGAGTAAAGAAAATTTCCAGCATACTGGAGAAATCTAAAAGACGAAATATTCCTGAGGATAATATTGAAGAACTGATGGAAGATATCGCAGGCATCCGCATTATGTGTCAATTTAGAGATGACATATACAAGGTTGTTGAACTCATACGTGCGCGCGATGGCAAAGATTTAAATATTGTCTACGAAAAAGATTACATATCCAATCCAAAGGTGAGTGGCTATAAAAGCTACCATATTATTATTCAGTACCCTGTACAGACAGCGCTTGGGGACCAGTCCATTCTGGCAGAAATCCAGATTAGAACACTGGCTATGAACTTCTGGGCAACCATCGAACACTCGCTGAATTACAAGTACAAGGACAATATACCGGACAACGTGAAAACACGTCTAAGAAAGTCCGCTGAAGCTGCATCCAATTTGGATGAAGAAATGTGCGAAATCAGAAACGAAATTATTGGGGCACAACTGATGTTTGAAGAAAAATCCAATATGGTATTCGATATAACAAACAATATTCAGTTGCTGCATATCGCAGGTCAACAAGAGCTTGCGTATACATTCCAAGAGCGTTTTGATCAGATATGGGACACATCGTCAGTAGATGAACTCGCTATGCTTTTAGCAGATATTAAGGCTGTGATGCCTAGATATCAAATATTTAGCCCGGATGAGGCAAAATAAATTGATAGACGTATAAGCCCGGTGTGATTATAACCACCGGGTTATTTTGTGAAATTATTTTAGAATTATGGTAAACACAAGTAATGAAACGAAAACATAAGCATGTTAAAGCTGCTTACAAGAGGAACTGAAATAGCTAAGAGGGATATTATGGCGTTATTTGCAATTGGAGACTTGCACCTGAGCTTCTCGTCCAACAAGCCAATGGATGTGTTTGGACAGAACTGGTCTGACTATGAAAATAAAATAAAGGCGAGCTGGTTACAGCAGATTGAACCCTCGGACACAATTTTAATTCCTGGCGATATTTCCTGGGCCATGCGTCTTGAAGATGCGAAGGTAGACTTACAGTGGATTCATGAATTGCCGGGCCGAAAAATTATGCTGCGCGGTAATCATGACTATTGGTGGACATCTTTAAAAAAGCTTCAAGTCCTGTATGATGAAATGGATTTCTTGCAGAATAACTATTTTACTTACAGATCGCAAGGAGAGACCTATGCCATTTGTGGAACACGGGGATGGCTTTGTCCAAATCCCAATAAGTTTGACGAGAATGATTTGAAAATATATAACCGAGAACTCTTGCGTCTGAAACTGTCTCTTGACAGTGCCATAGAGGACGGACATAAGAACTTTGTTGTAATGACCCACTATCCGCCGACAAATGACATGAAAGCTTACTCGGGTTTTCAAGAAATTTATGAAACATATGGTGTGAAAAAAGTGGTATATGGTCATTTACATTCAGAGTATGCATTTACACTTGGTCTGCAAGGTGACCACAATGGGGTTGAGTATCAGCTGGTCTCATCGGATTATTTGGATTTTCAACCTGTAAAAATTATGGAATAGATTTGAAATTTCCAGTAATTTTAAATAGATTTAGATTATAGATGAATAAAAACCGTCTATGTAGTGTACATATATAATATACAAAGGTTGAGAACAGGTATGGAATCCTACTATATTTCCGGCCTTTGAAACTACAGAAAAGGCGGTGATTTGATGATTCAAACTCCACATTTCAAAGTCGGAGAATCATTCACAATTCAAAAGCACGTAACAGAATCAGATACGGCATTGAACTACGGAAGCGGGCAACTGGAAAATCTATTTGCTACACCTAGCCTCATTGCAATGATGATTGAGGCGAGTGCAAGACTCTTGGATCAGCAGCTGCCTGAAGGTTTTATCACTGTAGGGAAATCAGTCCACGCCGATCACGAAAAGCCTACCACACTAGGTGAAACAGTGACGGTGAAGGTGACTATTGATGAAGCTACAGAAAGCATGGTAAAACTTTCGATGGAAGCTTTTGACGAGGTTGGAAAGATTGGTACAGGTCAACATGTTAGATTTGTAGTCAACAAAAACAGTCTGCTCGGCAGAGCAAACACAAGAGAGAAAGCATTAGAGAACCACGATTTTTAGATACGATCACTTAGGGCTGTTGAAAAACAGCCTTTTTACTGCACGGATTTAAAAGGAGAGACGCATTTTTGTGTTCACACACAAATGCGTCTCTCCTTTTGAATCCGTATATGGCGCGATGAGCGAAATTTATCCACATTCCATTTCTCAAGGTCTATAAGTTCTAGACAGTTTTCAAATCATCCATAAACCCATAATAAAAGAGCTGCTTTAGATGCAGCTCTTTTATTAGAAATGAATAGATGAAATGATTAGATATCATTTATGTTTTAAAATTAAGACACAGGGAAGTAAATATCAAATCGGACCCCCTTGCCTTCCTGACTGGTGACTTGTATTTGACCGTTTAGTTCATTAACAATCATGGCGTAGATGATATGCAGTCCAAGTCCGGTCCCGCCTTGATGACGCTTGGTGGTGAAGTAGGGCTTGAACACACTTTTAAGGTTCTTCTCAGGAATGCCAATACCATCATCTTCATAAATAAAATGCAAATGGGTATCCTTTAGTTCAAATGATAGCGTAATCGTGCCCTTTTCAATATTTTCAAATCCATGAACTAGGGAGTTTACAATCAGGTTGGTAATGATCTGTGACAGAATACCAGGCGTTGTAATAACGTGCAGGTTATCACTACAGTTGATTTTAACTTCATGCTGAGTGACCTTCAGTTTTGGTTTTAAACTAAGCAGAATTTCTTTCACGTAGGATATCAAATGGATTCTACGCATTTCAAGGGTTGCCTGATCCATGTTAAGAACCCTAAAGGTTTCAATATTGGTAATTGCCCGGTTCAGATTTGTCTGTGTAATCGTATAGGCTTCGCTGTATTGTGACGTTTCAAGTTGCTCATCGCTTAGGAGTGCACGGGCCTCACTGTCCATGAAGCTTAAAGAGGTTAAAGCAGTTCCAATTGGTGTATTCAGTTCATGCATGAGCCCCCCTACCAGTTCGCCAAGAGCGGCCAGCGTTTCACGGCGGATAAGCTGGTCCTGAATACGTTTTTGTTCTTTGAGAGACTCTTTTAAGGACACGTTAGACTTTTCAAGACTCACCTGGTATTTTTCCACTTCAACAACAGAGGTGACAACAATTCGCCAGATGGCGGATATCATAATCAGGGCCATGGTTAAAATGACAAAGAAAACGATAGATAAAAGACGGTTCAGAGGTCTAAAAAGCTCCGTTTTGGGAATGGCGTTCAAAAAATACCAATCTGTTTGATCAATGGGTACTATGGCCATAAAGTCCTGATCACCATCTATGGTGATACCCTCAGCAGGCACGGTGTTACCGCTCATGGAATCAATGTATTTTATATAATCACTTCCATGGCTAAGTGTGTTTCCCAAATGAACAATTTCAAAATAATCCTCCTTGTGTCCAATAAGGTGCAGGTTTATATAAGAATTAACATGTTCAGAAAGTAAATGGCGCAATTGATCAATAGAAAAGTAAACAATATTATAGCCTATGACCATTCTATTTGTTGCATTTATTTCGGTGACTACAGCTAAGTGCATGGTATTATCAATCATTACAGGTGTATCATAAAAGACACTGTCTTCAGATAAAGCTGCAATCATCTGCTTAAAGTCGGCATTTTGATCTGTACTGCCAACCGTAACAATGGGAACGCCCTTATCATTTGTCCAGACAACACCATTAACAGCTTTTGTTGCAAGAACAGCATCTGCAAGCTTAGGGTAAATATAGCTTTCTGCTTGAATCGCACTTACTTCACCACTGTGTAACTTTTGCATTTCCAGTCGGATTTGCGTTCGACTTTTAATTTGTAGAGCGGTTGAACGCAACGTGGAAAAGTGGCTTTCAACTATAGAAGTATAGAGTCTAGTGGAATCTAAAAAATAGGTTTCGGTCTTTTCGAAAAGGGTTTCGCGCAAAACAAATCTAAATGAAAGCACAAAAATAGACGCTGCAATCAGCAATGAAATTATCAGGGGTAAAGTCAATTTATAAAAGAATTTTGTTTTCCACATACGTACACCTCTGTTGATGGGATTGACATAGAAAAAATAATTTATGATATGATATAGTGGTTACTTACCCAATAATTGAGTAGGCTAAAGTGCTGGAGGTAATTATTATGAAAAGTGAAGAAAAAATCTTCAACCCTAATAAATTGAGTAAGTTAGAACACCCAGACCGGTACAAGGAAATCCCACCAGCAAAACTGCTTGACCATCTTGAGCTATCAGAAGGGGAAGTCTTTGGTGACTATGGATGTGGAATTGGTTTTTTTAGTATTCCCGCTGCTGAAAAAGTGGGGGAAACAGGACATGTGTTTGCAAGTGACATCAGTAAAAAGATGCTTGAAGGACTGGGGGAGCGTCTGAAGCCAGAGCTAAAAGCCAGAGTTACAGTTTGTCTAGCTGGCGTAAATGGTTTTAAAAACAGTACAGGAATCTCTGACAATAGCATCGATGTGGGTATGATTTCAACTGTACTTCACGAAGTAGACAATGTACAAGTCTTTTTGAAAGAAGTTGCGCAAACGCTAAAAAGCGGTGGTCGTCTTGGAATCGTTGAATGGAATAAAGTGAAAATGGATAAGGGGCCGCGGTTAGAAATCAGAATATCTGAACAGGAGCTAGAGACCTTATTAAATAGAAGTGGGTTTAAGCTTATAGAGACTCAAAAATTGTCAGAGCGGTTTTACTTTGCACTTGCAAAGAAAGCTTAGGAAAGAAATTCTCAAAAAAGAAGTTTTATAAAAGAAATTTTGAAATAGAAATCCAAGAAGTGAAAGCTAAAAAAACTTTAATAAGGAAATATAAACAAAGAAAGCCTAAAGCAGTTTTATAAAAGAAGCTTTTAAAAAACATTAGTACAAGAAGGCGAATGATAAATATAGATACTTATGATGGAGGCTATATGCTAAAAGAAATTAAAGCCGTAATTTTTGATTTGGATGGAACCCTTGTCGATTCCATGTGGATTTGGAAACAAGTCGATATAGATTACTTGGAAAAGCACGGACATCCCCTGCCGGATGATTTGCAAAAGGATATTGAAGGCATGAGCTTTACTGAAACTGCTCAGTATTTTAAGAACAGATTTGGTATTGAAGACAGCATAGATGATATTAAGGCCGAATGGAATGCCATGGCGCTCGATCTTTATACAAATAAAATTGATTTGAAACCTCATGTATGGACCCTGCTTGAGCAGTTTGAAAAAATGGGACTAGCAATGGGCATTGGAACATCAAATTCACCAGAGTTGGCTGGTGCAGTTGTAAAGTCTAGAGGTATAGATCGTTTTATTAAAGTGCTGCGTACATCATGTCAAGTAGACAAGGGCAAGCCTGCGCCGGACATATTCTTAAGTGTTGCACGGGCGCTTGGTGCTGAGCCCCATGAGTGTTTGGTGTTTGAGGACACGCATGCTGGCGTTCTTGCTGGAAAACGTGCAGGCATGAAGGTTATTGCTATTTACGACCCGCTATCAGCACCCTTTCGAGAAGCGATTGAAAAAGATGCAGACATGTATCTGGAATGCTACAGCACCCTGCTGGACCAGCTGTCATAGAAGTGTAATGGCAGCACTTCAAAGTTTGTGTTAAAATAAATTTAACGTAAATAATATTGAAACGAAGATCGGTCTTGCCATTTACCTTAATGTCAGCCTATAAATGATGTTTATAGACTTGACGAGTTTGTGTAATGGCAATAGGAGGATAGATTCATGATTGTACTCACTATAGAGCATCTTAAAAAAACATATGGCGCTGAACTGATTCTTGAAGATGTTCATTTTGAGCTGCGAAGTGGTGAGCGTACAGGTATGGTCGGACGAAATGGTGCAGGAAAAACCACAGTTTTTAAGGTAATCTGTGGATATGAAGCGCCAACAGAGGGCGTTATCCACAAGGCAAAGGGCGTTCAGATAGGGTATCTGGAACAAATACCAGACTATCCTGAAAACACCAATGTCGAAAACGTGCTCATGCAAGCGTTTGAAGGTCTTCTTGAAGTTCAGGAGGAAATGAGAACGCTTGAACTTCAAATGGGTAGCCTAACTGGGGATAAGCTCGACCAAGTAATGCATGCATATGACCTGGCTCAGAAGACCTATGAAATAAAGGGTGGTTATGAAGTAACTGAAAAGCTGGGACGCATTGTGACGGGTCTTAAGCTGGAAACGCTTTTAAAGCAGTCTTTTGAAACCCTCAGTGGGGGTGAGAAAACCCGCACCCTGCTTGCAAAACTGCTCCTTGAATCTCCAGACATTTTACTGCTCGATGAGCCGACCAATCATCTGGATGTTGAATCGGTGGAGTGGCTTGAAGACTTCTTGCGCGAATATGCTGGCGCTGTCGTTATCGTTTCCCATGACCGCTATTTTTTAGATAGAACCGTAGAGCGTATTGTTGAAATTGAAATGAAAAAAAGCCGGGTATGGCATGGCAATTACACGCAGTTCGTGGAGCAAAAGGATGAGTGGCTCAGACAACAACTAAAAGCCTATGTGAATCAGCAACGAAAAATCAGGGCAATGGAAGAAGCTGCAGCAAGATTCAGACAGTGGGGAACCAATGCAGATAATGAAGCCATGTTTGTTAAAGCAAAAAACATGGAAAAGCGCATAGACCGTATGGACAAAATAGACAAACCCTTTGAGGATCAGTCGAGCATCAAAATGGCCTTTCAGTCGAGTGGCCGTTCTGGAAAAGAAGTTCTGCTCGTGGATGCACTTTCAGCGGGCTATGATGAAAAAGTTCTTTTCAAAGACCTACACCTAGACCTGCGCTATAAAGACCGCGTGGCTCTTGTTGGAAAAAATGGTACTGGGAAGTCCACCCTCTTAAATGTTATTTTGGGCACGCATAAACCCATGGCGGGCAGTGTTAAACTTGGGGCCAATGTGAAAATTGGCTTTCTAGAACAGGATATTCATTTTGAACAGGCACAGCGTAGCGTGCTGGATTTTTTCAATCATGAAACAGGCCTTTCTGAAGGTGTGTGCAGAAATAAACTGGCAAGGTTTCTGTTCATGGGAGAAGATGTATTCAAGCGTGTACAGGCTCTTTCAGGCGGGGAGAAAGTACGGCTGAAACTTGCACTTATGATGGAAGAAGGCATAAACTTTCTAATTATGGATGAGCCCACAAATCATGTGGATATTTCTTCAAGAGAAATGATTGAATTGGCAGTAGAACACTTTGAAGGAACAGTACTGTTTATATCCCATGACCGGTATTTAATCAATAAAGTCGCTTCATATATAGCAGACTTAACACCTAGTGGTATTGAAATGTATGAATGCAGCTATGAGGCCTTTAGAAAAGAAAAGGCAAGACGAGAAGAACGTGTTGAAACCGCTGAAAACGAAAAAAAAGAAAAGAACTATAGAGATACGGATGAACGCAGGCGTCAAAACGCACAACGTAAAAAAGCCAAGCGAATTTCAGAAATAGAGTATGAGATGGCAGAGTATGAGGTGGCTATTTCAGACCTGCAGGCCCAGTTAGATGGTTCTACAATGCCCTATGAGTCACTTGTAAAACGGTATGATAAACTGACTGAACTCAAAGAAGTTTATGACCAGCTTATGGACGAATGGGTTACACTTCAGGAGTAGAGGGGCTTTGAAATGGTTTTGTAAGCCCTTTTTTTTGACTTGTCCCGGGTCAACCAATAAGATATAATGAGCTGTACAAAATAAGAAGGCTGGGATTTTTTCTCAGCCTTTTTTAAGTGCAAACGGCAAAGAATCTAAATGAGTAGAACATAATTTAATTTCAATATAGAGTTGGTTGGGATATCGTTTGAGGTTCTCGCTATTTTTTAAGTGAGAAATCGATCATGAATATTTTTGGAGGAAGCTATGAAACGCGGTGAAATAATAGAACTTGTTATTGATGAAGTTCAGTTTCCAGGCAAAGCCATTGGAACATATGAAGGTGAAAAAGTACAAGTGAAGGGTGCACTTCCTGGTCAAAAAATAAAGGCGCGCATAAAAAAGAAAAAGCAAAATAGAGTCGATGCAACCTTTATTGAAGTAATGGAACAAGCAGAAAATGAGATAGATTCGTTTTGTCCGCACTTTGGTAGATGTGGTGGATGTGCTCGTCAGACCCTTCCTTATGAAGAACAGATCAAACTTAAAGGGGAACAGGTCAAGCAACTCTTAAACCAAGCGGGTATTAGCGACTACGAGTGGAAGGGTGTCAAAGCATCCCCGGAAATCTATCACTACAGAAACAAAATGGAGTATTCCTTTGGTGATGAAGAAAAGGGTGGGCCGCTGACACTTGGTATGCACAAAAAAGGCCGATTCCATGACGTCGTTACCGTTGACCAGTGTAAGATTGCAGATGCAGACTTTAATGTCATTCTTAAAGAAACGCATAAGCACTTTGTTGAGCGCGGGATTCCAAAATACGATGGTGTGCGCCATACGGGTGGGTACTTAAGAAACTTGAATGTACGTAAGGGCAAGAAGACCGGTGAAATTCTGATTGGACTCTCAACTGCATCTTATATGGATGTTGACTTAAAACCTTATGTGGATATGTTGCTTAATTTAGAACTGGACGGAACCATTGTTGGTATTTTGCATATAGTTAATGATGGCGTGGCGCAGGTTGTACGCGGAGACTATGATGTTCTTTATGGAAGAGACTACTACATGGAAGAACTGTTTGATTTAAAGTTTAAGGTGTCTTTCTATTCATTTTTCCAAACCAACACGCTGGGTGCCGAGCTTCTTTATGAAACGGCAATGGACTATATGGATCATATTGAATCTAGAAATGTATTTGACCTCTTTAGTGGTACGGGAACCATTGCCCAAATTATGGCTGAGCGTGCCGAGCATGTTACGGGTATTGAAATTGTTGAAGATGCGGTCAAAGCAGCCCACGAAAATGCGGCGCTCAATGGTCTTGAAAACTGTGATTTTATTGCAGGGGATGTCTTTGTTAAGCTGGATGAAGTGAAGAAAAAGCCTGATGTTATTGTGGTAGACCCACCACGTGCAGGTATTCAGGAAAAGGCACTCGATAAAATTCTCAAGTACGGTGTAAATGGCATTACCTATATTTCCTGTAACCCAGTTTCACTGGCGGAGAACTTAAAACAGATGCAGGAAGCGGGCTATAGCGTTAAGAAAGTATGTTGTGTGGACATGTTTCCGCATACGCCGCATGTGGAGACAGTGGTAGAGCTATATAAAACAGATAAGTAAGTGTGTAATAGCAAGGGTTTCAGCTAGCATATGTTTCTCGGGTTTGAGTATATGTGGTGAGGGAAGATCATTAAATAGTGATATTTTCAAAGAGCATCTAATCTGAAGCGGTTAGATGCTCTTCGATTTATACGAATCAACCCGTAGTAGGCTATTGTGACCTGCCCCCAGTCTTAATACCAACATAAATGTTAGTCAGACTAGACTAGGGACTGAGCATATTCTATTGGCGTCAAGTTCTTCAATGAACTATGTGGCCTTAGAGTGTTGTACTCATATTGCCAATCTAAAATGATTTGTCGTGCTTCAAATAGATTTCGAAACATGTGTTGATTAAGGCATTCGTCACGTAGTTTTCCATTGAAGCTTTCTATGTATCCATTTTGAGTTGGGCATCCTGGATCAGTGAAAATATGCTCAACTTTTTTATCATAAATCCAAGTGTTCATTGCATTACTAGTGAATTCTGGTCCGTTGTCTGTGAGGATTTCTTTAGGCACTCCACGAAACAAGGCAACCTTATTTAGATAGCTTGTGACACGCTGGCCAGTGATTGAAGTATCCACTTCTAGTGCAAGACATTCACGTGTAGATTCATCAATTAACGTAAATATCTTTATTCGCTTTCCAGTTCTCGTAACATCAGAAACAAAGTCCATAGACCAACGTGAGTTTGGCTCTGAACTTGCTCGTTCTGGTTTACCACGCTTTTCATACCGACGTTTTTTTCTTTTCCGCTTGAGAGCTAAACCTGCTTCTTTATATAAGCGGTAAACTCTTTTGTGGTTTATTTTGATACCTTCACGTTCGAGCATAACTTGAATACGTCGATAACCAAACCGTTTAAACCTAGCAGTTATGGCATTCATCCGCTCAATGATCATTTGATCTTCAGAGTTATTTAGAGATTCATAGCGGAAAGTGCTTCTCGAAAGTCCGACAAGCCTGCACGCTCTGCGTTCACTAATCTGATGATTCTCAATCGCTTGCTTAGCAGCACGTCTTTTGTCGGCAGGCTTTATTAGTTTTTTGAGATGATGTCCTTTAAAACTTTGTTATCTAGACTTAGATCGGCAACAAGTTCTTTAAGTCGCTTGTTTTCTTCTTCAAGCTGTTTAAGTGTAAGCGTCTAATAAGACAGTGTATGTAAATATGATTGAAAAGATGAAATAATAGATTATAAAAATAAGAAGAGCAGACCTCATTTTGAAGTCTGCTTATTTGCAAATTTGCTGTACATCTTCATTCCAAGGAAGGTAATCTTCAAGGAATTCAGGATGTTTGTGGAACTGTACTCCTGGAAGTTCAGAGAAAATGAACTTAAGGTATTTGTATGGTGAAAGTCCGTTTGCCTTTGCAGTTTCAATAATACTGTAAATAGCGGCACTTGCACTAGCTCCTTTCGGACTTCCGCTGAATAACCAGTTTTTTCGACCTATAGTAAATGGACGAATGCTGTTCTCAGCTAAGTTGTTAGAAATCACACAGTTTCCATCCAGCAGATAATTCATGAACTCGTCTTGATGATTCTTTGCATATTTTATGGAATCAAGTGTTTTTCCTTTAGGAAGGGTTTTGCCACCTGCGAGTACTTCATCAATCCATGACCAAAAGGCCTCTAAAATAGGAGTTTCATATTCTAGACGCTGTTTCTTTCTAGTATCTGGCTCAAGGTCTTTTAAACTCTTTTCAATCTCAAAGAGCTTATTACAGAACTGAAGACCTTTGCCTGCTAAAGTGTTACTCGGATTTTTAAGATCGCTTGGTAAGGCCTCTACGAACTTTCTGCGAAGATGTGCCCAACACATACAGCGAGTTACATGAGGCACCTTATTGTATCCTTTGTAGGCATCGGTATGAATATATCCCTTAAAGCCTTCTAAGAATTTTTTCGGGTACGAACCAGAGCGACCGGGCTGATACGCAAAAATTCGGATCTGATGAGCACTCGACTTTGCAGATCCATAAACCCACATGTAGGAGTTTGTTGTGTTCTTACGACCAGGTTCTTTCATAACCTGAAGAGTCGTTTCATCTATATGAAGGTGTGACTGTTCAAGTAACTTCTTATGTAATAAATCTAGGACTGGACCAAGCCAGTCACGAGCAGCAATCATCAGCCAGTTGGCCATCGTTGCTCTACTTAACTTAACGCCAAGAGATTGCCACTCCTTTTCTTGTCTATATAATGGCAGCGCATTTACAAACTTCTGATGTGCGACCCATGCCACTGTACTTGGGGATGCCATAGAATGCTGAACCACAGGATAAGGCATAGGTGCATTTTCAACATATGGAGCACCATTTTTTCTACAACTTCTACATTCATATGAAGCTCTATAATAGTCTATGACTTGAACCTTAGCAGGAATAAACTCAATCTCCGTACGAATGAGTTCCTCACCCATGGAATGTAAACCATCACCACAGATTTCACAGAACTGATCTTCTTCTACAAGGGTACATAGACGTTTTACACGCGGCAAGTCTTTTAGTAGCTCTTCACGTTGTCCTTTGAACTTCTTTCGCCGGTGTGCCTGGACTTGTCTGAGATCTGGCTCTTCAGCATTTTTATCAGTAGATGTTTCTACTTCATCAAAAAATGATAGTTGACCATCAACGATAGAAGAAGTCTTTTCGGAACTTCTGCCATACAGTTTTCTGGTCAAATATTCTACAGTTTCATGAAGTTTATGATTTTCATCTTCTAGATTTGATATGCGATTCATGAGTTGTTCTACTACTAATTCTAAGTCCATAAGCACTCCGTTTTCATGTGTTTTGCCTACTATAATTATAACATTTAGAAACGGTGTAAACAAGTAATTTCAAGACTTCGGCCGCTTACACGCTTGTTTTTATATGGACTTTTTTAACGGCTTTTGGTTGATTGATAGAGAGACCTTCAAGCAACCATCTGAGCTCTTGTTTTGTGATACATTTTACTTCTTCTGGATCATTTGGCCACTGAAACGACCCGTTCTCAAGTCGTTTATACAAGAGTAGAAAACCGTCACCTTGCCAGTAAAGCGCCTTGATCCGGTCTTTGCGACGACCGCAGAAGAGAAAGAGGCTATTCTCATAAGGGCTTAGTTCAAAATTTTGCTCTACTAAAGCTGCGAGACCATCTATCTGTTTGCGCATATCTGTATGACCACAAGCAATATAGATTTTTTCTGCGCGAGATATATCACCTAACATGACTTAAGACCTGTAGAGCAGTTTCTATTAATCTAGGTGTAGCATCATTTGTAAATTCTACTGAACAACCTTTTATCGTCACACGCATGGCATATGGTGAGCATGGTTTGCTCGTGTGAGATGCCGCTTGGTCTTCAAATGTGACTGGAACAATATGATTAACTGATCCACTGCTGATTGCCGGCAACTGATCGCAAGCAGCCTGTCTAACACGTTTTAACCAGTAGTAATATTTAGCCTGATTAATAGAGTGTTTCGTACACCACTGGGCGATGGTTAGACCGCTTTCATTACGCTCACGAATCATTTCAGTCCATTTTTCCAACTTCACTTGCCTAGTTAAAGTAGTACTATCCATGAGTTTTGTCCTCCATAGTAACTTTTAAATCTTTTATAGTTACTTTTAAAGATTTAAAAGTTGTTCTTTAGGACGATTATCTCATGAAGAAACTGCTTCGAAAATACACCGTCTTATTAGACGCTTACGTTTAAGTTTCTTGGCATCCTGAACTTCCATACCACTGTATTTGCTTTTCCAGCGGTAAAATGTTTGGTGTTAGTATAAATTGTTGGACACGAAAAGTAAGATATAATAACTGTATCTGAAAGGACGTGTCCAAATGAAAGCAACAGGAAAAAGATACGATCAAGACTTCAAGAAAATGATCGTAGATCTGTATAATACGACAGATCATACCTACGCAAGTCTCGAAAGCGAATATGGCATCTCACATGGATCAATCCAACGCTGGGTAAAACAACTGACTCCGATTGACTCAACATCTGAAGAATCTATGACTCCAGTGGAGCTCAAGCAACTCCAAAAGGAAATGGCAAAGCTTCGCGAGGAGAACGAAATCTTAAAAAAGGCTATGGCCATATTAGCGAAAAAGTAAGTAAATCCAGCATATTTGAGACAGCACATATTCTAAAAATTAGTTACCCTACAAAATCAATCTGTGAAGTTCTATCCATTCCACGAAGCACTTTCTATGAAGTTCAAAGTCGCACACCCTCTGAACGTCAGAAGGAAAACAAACTCCTTGGAGAGCATATACTCCGTATCTTTTCGGAAAGCGAAGGTAGATATGGAGCTCCAAAAATTCGTGAGACTATGAAAACCGACGGCATACTAGAAACGCTTCCTAGTATGAAACGCATTCAGCGACTCATGAAGAAACTCGGTCTAAGAGCCGTTGTACTGAGGCGCTTCAAGCCTCATAGTACAAAGACAACAGATGCAGATTTACCGAACCTTCTTAGCCGTGATTTCACGGCTTATAAGCCATGCGAAAAATGGGTTGCCGACATCACATATAGTGCGCTCGGATAGTTGTATGGCTACATGAGCAAAATTGGAATACTTATCAAACGATAAGACCTTCCTCTGCTGTGAGAGGAAGTGAGTTGAAACGGCGGTGACTTGTTGACACTGACAAGGTGACGTAGCCCGTGGGAAATGGGATTTGAGGTGAGGTGATTAAGCCAAGATGAATCTCTAAACTGAGTATGGGAAGGTTGAGGAACACGAACCTATTAATCCGCATCTAAGGGGTGAAATGTCCCCACTACCTACATCATTTGTAAACTGATATCTACTACAGCCATGGGTCGATATCACGAAGGCTGATAGAAATATATGCTATACCGCCGGGAATCATAAAGAGTGCACAGCTAGAATATGATGTTTACAGCGACTTACAGAATGTAAGGATAAAGACTGCGATAGGCAACCTAACCCATACAATAAGTCCAATTTTGTAAACCGAGGAAGATTCACAAAGTTGATAAGGAAGTGTGCCTCTGATGCTTTGTAAATTGGCGGAGTCTTCGTAGTAGTCCGAGGTCGGGAAAGCCGGCTACATGGCGAAGGAAGACAGTTTAAATGGTTTGCTTGGCAGATTAAAAGACTGTAATGAGGTGAAGACCTATGATAATCAATGAAATGCAAAGCAAACTGGCGAAATGGTCAATAGAAGATAGTGACCGTAAATTCAATAGACTTTTAAGAGTAATCGTGAATAAGACATGGTTAATTGAAACAGCCCGAATCACACTATCATCAAGTGGCGCAAATACCCCGGGGGTTGATGGAATCACCAAATCTAGCATACAAGATAGCTTAAATGATGAACTAGACTTACTTAGGTCCCAACTACTACAAGGGAAATATCAACCTAGACCTGTAAGAAGGATATATATTCCTAAACCTAACGGAAAAAAGAGACCACTTGGAATACCGTGTATACGCGACAGAATAGTACAAAGAGCCATGTTAATGGTAATGGAACCCATCTGGGAGAGTGATTTCAGTAAATACTCTTATGGTTTCAGACCACAAAGAAGCGTTCACCACGCAATACGAACAGTAAAGATGCAACTCACTGACAACAACAGGGAAAATGCATCTGCCGGAAGATGGATAATTGAAGGAGACTTATCAAGTTACTTTGATACAGTTCATCATAAGTTGTTGATGAAATCAGTAAAGACAAGAATCTCTGATAAGAGATTTCTTAAGTTACTATGGCAAATTTTAAGGGCAGGTCACGTTGACAAGAGTCTCTTTAGGGCGACCCATGAAGGAGTCCCTCAAGGTGGGGTAATATCACCGCTGTTATCAAATATCATGCTACATGAGTTTGATAAATGGATGGAAGAAAATTATCTTAATAAGAAAGTTAGGAAGGACCGCTGGGCATGGAACTTCGGTATACAAAAACAAAGACCTATTGCCATAAAAGAGAACCGCCAATGGAAACCTGCGATTTCTTACTGTCGTTATGCAGATGATTTTGTCGTTATTGTAAAAGGAACAAAACAACATGCAAAAGTGGTCCGCGAACTTTGTCGACACTTTCTTGAGGATAAGCTGAAACTTACTCTAAATATGGAAAAAACAAAGATTACTCATGTAAATGATGGATTTGTCTTCCTTGGACACAATATAATCCGAAAGCGAGGTCCTAAGGGACGTCTGAGAGTAACTACAAATATTCCATGGGAAAAGTACAGACGATTTGTTCGTAAACTGATAAATCAGTTGTCGAAAAACTACAGTATGAATGTGCTTGATATGATTGATAGTCTAAATAGACAGATAGTTGGTTGGGTAAACTTTTATCAACACACCGATTATACAGCGTGCATCTACAAGAAAGTTGATCACTCTGTCTTCTGGAAATTTGGACATTGGTTAGCTAGAAAGTTCAAGACAAGGTTCCCAAAACTGATGCAGAAATATTTTAAGTTGGTTGAAGGTTCCACAGCTAAAACATGGGTGTTTCGTGGGAAAAATAGTTGGAATAACCAATATAGAGAATATGCATTGAAGAGATTAGTCAAAAGTCGTAAGATGCCCTTCAAATGGAAAAATCCAAGTACAAATCCCTATCTAAATGACCCCCCAAAAAGCTACAAAGAGTCTAAATATAAAGAAATCGCCTTTGCTGTAAGCAACATTTAAATGGAGAGCCGGATGCGCTGAGAGGTGCACGTCCGGTTCGGGAAGGAGAGGTAAGAAAATAGTTCGACTACGTCTTACGTCTTACTTCACTCCATACTCTAAAAGATGGATGGTGTTACTTGGCTTCGATTCTGGATCTTCACACTCATAAAGTAGTTGGCTACGAATTCAGCAAACGAATGGATAAGGAACTTGTTATTAAGGCTCTTGATAAAGCAATGCTGCGTCAAAGAAAACCAGAAATTGTGATCCTTCACACGGATCGTGGAAGTCAGTATTTGAGCACAGCATACATAGTAAAAACCGACCAGTATAAATGCCGTAGATCATACAGTGCAAAAGGCAATCCTTACGATAATGCTGTTATCGAATCATTTCATGCCATTCTAAAAAAAGAAGAAGTTTATCGAAAGGTATATCGCAATTTCGACGAAGCTCAAAAATCATTGTTCAAATATATCGAAGGTTGGTATAACAATCGAAGAATTCACGGGAGTATTGGCTACATGACTCCGAATCAATTTGAGGCATTAGCTATGTAAGATATCCCACTTTTCGTGTCCAAAGGATTGACGTAAGTCCAGTTTGTTCTGATATGTTGTATTCTCGGACAATATCAGCCGCTTTCTTTCCTGCTTCATTTTCTTTTAGAATCTTGATAATTTGCTCTTCTGAAAATCTTTTTTTCATGTCTCATCACTCCTGTTCTTTGATTTTATCATGAGTGACTAACATTTACAGTGGTACAGTTTTTGGGGAGCAGGTCAATTGAACAGCACGCCTTAAAGCACACACCTACAGACTATACAAACCGGTACCCTTTAATAATATTAATTAAGTCCCTAAGAATGGATGCAGCCGCTGGGACTGTCCCTGATGCACCTCCAAGAATCGTGAGTTCTCCGAGTGTATCAGAGGTATAACGAACGACCTTATCCTTTTCATTGACATTGAATAATATATCATCAGAAGTGACTCTTTCCAGTTTGACTTGAAGTTTGATATCATCATGGATGCGCTCTGATTTTCCGATTAGTTTATAGCGCTGGCCTTTACTTTTTGCATCATTGACCTCATCGAGCGTGAGTTTAGTAATGCCCTGAACCTGAATATCACTGAGCTGCTTGTTTTGGTTCATCAGTATATTTGTAAGAATGAGCAGTTTTGTTGCCGTATCCCATCCTTCAACATCTAGAGAGGGGTTCGTTTCAGCAATGCCAAACTCTTGTGCCTTTTTGAGCGCACTTTCATAGTTTAAACCATGGTGCTCCATTTGGCTCAAAATGAAGTTTGTAGTTCCATTGAGCACCCCTTCAATAGAAGAAATTTTAGAACCTGCCATGTCAAAAAGGCCTCCATTTACGCTTGGAAGTGCACCGCCAGCTGTACAACCAACGGCCAGTTGAGCATGGTTGTTTTTAGCAATATCCCTGAGTGCCTTATAGGCCAGTAAAATAGGGCCCTTATTGGCAGAAACAACATGGATGCCATTTTCTAAAGCCTTTTGAATATGGTTAAGGCCCGGTTGACCAGTATCCTTATTGGTCGGTGTCATTTCAATTAGAACATCAATATCTTTCTGTTCAAGCAGTTTATCAAAATTTAAACTAGAGTCACCACCATTTGGATACTGCTCAAGATGCCTGTTACTTGAGATAAAAGCCATAACATCTTTGCAGTCTATCCCCGATGGATTATAGATGCCGCCCTTTGAGTTTAAAATATAGTTTACTGAAAGGCAAACACCATCACGTTCTAAATCTTTTTCTTTTGCCACCAGTAGTTCAACGAGTGATTTTCCCACACCACCAAATCCGATGATTGCTATTTTCATAATAAGCACCTCACTTCAATTTATTTTAAGTATCCAGTAAAACAATGACAGTATATTTTGTCATATGTACATTAAGATAACAAGCTCAGCTTGCCCGAAAAAGATAATCATCTCATAGGGTTTATACGTTTGATATCATTGTACTTGATAATGCCTTCAGCTGTAAATTTAGATTTGATTCTATCGAATCAACAGGTCAATTAGAAAGCTATTTAAAGATTGAAAGCCAGTCAAAAGCCTTGTTGAATTTCATGATGCGTTAAGTCCATGTATGTGTTAAGTAAACATATGGATATTAAGCAGTGTAAAGGGCATCTGCCTTTTGGGTCAGGTGCTTTTTTAGTGCCCTGCATTTAAAGCGTCGGTTCACAGAATAGGACAAAATAAAGCGTGTTTTCTTTAATAGATGATTTATAATAGAGAGACAATCATAGAAGATCAAAGTATGGGAAAAATCATACAATTCAGTGCTGAGGATTTAAAGCGTACGGCTCTGAAAGGTGTTACAGCGTGTATTTATATGAAAGAAGTGAACGAAACATATAATGTTATTCATGCTTATTAGCTGCAGAACTTGAAATCGAATAGCCTATGCTTGATTTTATAAAAGAAGTATCCATTCAGGGTGTTTTGTAGGTGTTTTGAAAAAGTATCGATTTAGGAGGACTGAGATAGATGGCATCAAGAAAAAGCAACGAAGTATATGAAACACTTCTGAAAAAGGGGTTTCCTGATGAATTTTGTACAGAAGTTGCATATAAATATATGAATACGGATTACACTGCAAATCGAATATTAGGATATCTATACGGAACGACTCAACCGAGTGTTGAAGAGATTGTCGATGAAATGTTTGCCATTATCAGCGACAGAGATCAAATCGTTGAAAAACATAAATCAGAGTATGCTCAAGCGAGGATAAATGAAGTTTATCGAAATGGTTTATTGTAAGTCATAGGATATACTAGATTGACAGCAGTACCAAATATAAAATAGAAAAGCAACAAATAATGGTTATCCTCAAATACTGCATAATAAACGAGGACTTGAATCGATTGTATCCAGTTCGATTCAAGTCCTCTTTCTAATCTTTCTTAAGAGAAGAACATGCAGATAGAATTGTGTCAAATATTGTTTCATAATCCGTTTGATCTGATAATTCAATTATAGGGCAGTTGGGTGAACTTTCAGTGTGAGCACACGAAATTCTACATCCAGACACTTTGACTATTAGATCCACATTGGTCAGGTCTTGGTCGGTTTTTACAGGGACTTTCTCCATTAGATCCACAATCAGTCTTTTAACGACTGCTTTACGGTCATATCTAGGATTACATCCGCCGCAATACTTTATTCCGATTTTCAAAAAAGATCACCTCTTGTTTTGATTGAGCAACTTTTTAGCAAAGTCGATCAGCTCTTCACTTGTCTCATTAACAGAGATGACTTTTTTAACTTTTGGAATGTGTTTTTTTAGTGTGGACTCAACAATGTCTTGTAGTGTATGGAATTGAGATGGACAATTGCTGCATGCGCCGATGAATTTCACTTCAACGATACCATTTTGAACGCTTAGCAACTTAATATCACCTGAGTGACTTTTAAGTTGTGGCTTAACCTGCTCATTCAGGATATGATTGACTTCTTCAAACATGTGATTCTCCTTTTTGATTAGAACATTATAGATCACAGAAAGCGGGTAGCCGATTTCCGTGATCTGAAATCCAATCAGCTTGGGGCTGATAGATTATAAACTAAAAGGGTTTTTAAGATACACCAGAAATTTTTCTAGCAAGGTCTTTTTTGTGATTTAAATTGCCTTGACGGGCAATCATGATTCTTTGAGCTTGAGGTGAACCTGCACCGTGCATAGACTCAGTACGATAGCCAACGGCTGCTGTACCAAGGGTAATATTTTCGATGAGTCTAAGCACCCGCATGCGGTCCATTGTTGGAACTTTGTTTTGGCCCTTAAAGTATTTTTCACAGATAGGGCCGACCACAGGGCTGGTGAAGTCTTTTTCAGATGGCATGGTCACCATCAGACCGCCAGCGATATCTTCTGCAAGTCGAGCAATTTCATATGGGAATCTTGTAACATTTTGCTTACATATATTTGCTAAGAGCAGGTCAATTTGATAGTTTCCTGCCTCTGTAGGATAGCCTTCTGAGGAGCAAGCAATGCCACAGCAATAGAGCGTTTCGTTTAAATGGGTCATTTCAATAAGTTTGTCTTTTATATGAGACGCTTTTTCTGCCCCATTAAACTCAGCAGCAAGTGCCGCAGCGCCGATAAGAACATCCCCTACGCCAACCTTACATCCGCCATAACTTTGACGATGGTATCCCGCAAATCTTTCGACGAGCATTCCAGCAAAGTCGTATTCTCCATTCATGAAAATTCTGTCGTTGGGAATGAAGACGTCATCGAAAACAACGAGGGCTTCCTGACCACCAAATTGCTTGTTTCCTAGGTCAAGATCAGCGCCTTCTTCAAGACGACGGGTGTCACATGATTGTCGACCGTATATCATTAGAATGCCTTCAGCATCAGAAGGGATTGCGAAAGAAACCGCATAGTCTTTGTCATCTGGGCCCATTGCAATAGTAGGCATAATCAGATGTTCGTGAGAGTTTACAGCACCTGTCTGGTGTGCCTTAGCCCCCCTTACAACAATACCGTCCTCACGTCTTTCTACAACGCGTAGAAAAAGATCAGGGTCTTCTTGCTTACTTGGAGCTAGAGAACGATCCCCTTTAGGATCAGTCATGGCACCATCCACTGTCAAATCATTGTCTTGTACAAATTCCAGGTACTTTTTAAAGTTCTCATGATAGTATGTCCCGTAGGTTTTATCAAGCTCGAATGTCGTGCTATAAACCGCATTGAATGCGTCCATTCCAACACATCTTTGGAAGCAAGATGCTGTCTTTTGGCCGAGCAGTCTTTGCATTTTCACTTTTTTTCTTAAATCATCTGTATTCTGATGCAGGTGTGTAAAACGATTGACTTTTTTTCCAGTTAAATTTGAAACAGCAGTCATTAAATCTTCATGCTCTGGGTCATGCGCAAGATCATATGTCATTGCTACAGAGTTTACAGAGGGTCTAATAATTGGATGATCTACTGGGTTTTCTATAAGTTCACCGAACATGTAAACTTTAATGTTCATTTGACGAATACTGCTAATATATTCTTGTCCATTCATTAATGCCATTGTGAATTCTCCTCTCACTCATTCAGATTGCATACTAATCATTAATAAAGCAATATTCATGCCAACACAGGGTGGGAGACGATTGGCTATATTAGCCGTTTAAGTAGAATGTGATAGGGTCTTGTTTTTGCAAAAGTGAAACAGGAAAATTGAAGTGATCTCTTGAAACCTTAAATTTGAAGTGCTTTAATCGGTTTGTTGCATATTGAAAGCCTGTTTCATAAATGCAACAGGCTATAACATATTGTCAATTTCACTTCAAAAAAATCTTCCACTGTGTAGTTTAATCATGATACAAACTAGAGTGTGGAAGATTTCTTTTATTGATATTAAATGTGCTTTGGGAATGCAGTGAGAGTCTATCTGTCTATATGTTTTCAATAATAACAGCAGTACCCATGCCGCCACCTGCGCACAGTGATGCCAATCCATACCGGTTGTTTCTCTTTTTCATTTCATACAGCAGACTGATTACAATTCGACTGCCGGTTGCACCCACAGGGTGACCGAGTGAAATGCCACCGCCATTTACATTGAGAATACTGCGGTCAATGCCTAGTGCTTTTTCACAGGCGATACACTGAGAAGCAAAGGCTTCGTTAATTTCAAATAAATCAATATTTTCAATGGTTAAGTTGGCCTTTTCCAGTGCACGCCTTGAAGCGCTGATTGGACCAATGCCCATATAATCAGGATCCACTCCCGTTGTTGCTACAGAAACAAGTCTTGCTAGAATTGGAACACCAAGTGATTGAGCATATTCTTCATTCATAAGAATAACCCCTGAAGCCGCGTCGTTCATTCCCGAGGCATTCCCTGCAGTGACTGTACCTTCTTCTTTAAACACCGTTCTTAATTTTTTTAAATCGTCAAGCGTCGTATCTGGTTTCGGGTATTCATCTATTGTAACAAGGGTTTCCTTTTTGCGTGTTTTTACTGTTATTGGGATAATTTCTTCTTTAAACTTGTTTTGATCAAGCGCTTGAGCCGCACGCTGTTGACTTAAAAGCGCATAAGCGTCTTGTTCAGCCCTGGTAACATTATATTTTTCAGCAACATTTTCTGCTGTAACACCCATAGGAGGACCAATTCCAAGGTTTGTTAGTGAATCCCACATGCTGTCTCGTAACTCACTATGTCCAAATTTTTTTCCAAAGCGATTGTCAAAAACCATATGAGGAGATGTGCTCATACTGTCAGCGCCACCGGCCATGATACACTTGGCTTCACCCGCTTTAATTTGATAAAAGCCGATTTGAATAGAGGACATTGAAGAGGTACAGTTTCGATGGACGGTTATTCCTGGAACGGTTACAGGCAGGCCAGCTTTAACTGCTGCAACCCGAGCTAGGTTGTTTTCTTTGTATGTTCTTTGGTAGTTACATCCCCAAATGACGTCATCAATGCATTCAGGATCTATGTTTGCTCTCATAACAAGTGCTTGCATCGTTGGAACCGATAAATCAAGCGCTGTATAGTTTTTAAATTGTCCGCCCAAGTTGCCGATCGGCGTTCTTCCGGCGGAAACAATGACAACATTATTCATAATGCAGACCTCCTTCGCATGATAGAAGGCCTGTCAAGACAGACCTTCTACAAATAAGTTCATAGTGCTATTTTTGAATTACTTCATCTTCAACCATGTAGTCCTTATTGAATTTTCTGACGTCAATAAGACTTACAAAGAAGATGTTAACGAGCAGAAAGACTAGGAATACCATGTATGCACCCC
This sequence comes from uncultured Acidaminobacter sp., assembly GCA_963676345.2. Taxonomy (GTDB): domain Bacteria; phylum Bacillota; class Clostridia; order Peptostreptococcales; family Acidaminobacteraceae. Next base: position 885,325 of record CAXXTS010000002.1, on the reverse strand, counting down.
TTAGGCTTCCAGTGATTTTGATGGCTTGAGCGTTAATAATATAATTTGAGAACAGAATGGCACTCATAATTGGGAAAACAACGGAGTTTGCTTTTGCAAAACCATGTCTTCCAAATACAGATGCAGGCAGTGAAATGATAAAGTTGGCAGCACCACCGATTGACACCCCTACCATGAGAACGGAAATATAAACCAATGTAAGGTTTTCTGTAATATTGATTGCCAGTGCAACAGAATACCAGAGTAGGAAAATAATAATGGCTTTTTTAACACCATACTTTTGATCTAGCCAACCGTAGATATAGCTACCACAGACACCAATTATGGCACATACGGTCATTAAGCCGATTGCTTGGCTTTGTGAGAATCCAAGACCAATATTCCGAACAACCATCTGACTCATAACCCCTGTTGTAACCAGTTGGTTAATACCGATGACAAGAGCAACCATCCATGTTTCTTTTGTCTTTAATAGTTTTGGAATAGTCCAGATTGTTTGCTCATCAATATCTTCTGTAAAATACTCAGTCTCGTAGACTTCTTTGGAAACGTTATCCGGATACTGACCTCTTTCTTCGGGGGTATCTCTAATCATCGATAGACCGACTAAACCCAGTATCATTGCTACTACGGCTGTAATGGTCGTCCCATTTTCCAGTCCGTACTTAGTAATAAGAAATGCGATGAGTGGAACATAAAATGCAGAACCCATATTATGACCCATAGTGGTTAAGCCATTTACAAGGCCCTTTTTCTTTGGAAACCACTGTGCTACAAGTGAACCGCCAGCAATGTAACCAGCACCATTAATAAAGCTGACAACAAGGATAAGGCCAATGGCATATTGAGTGAGTGTTTGCGCCCTTCCATAGAAGATGTAAGATGCGCCGGAGCCGAGCAGACAGATACCTGAAGTGATTCTAGGTCCAAAACGTACATTGATGCGGCCTAGAACATAGTATCCAAACAGTCCAACAAACCCTGCGTATGTCGCCATGCCTAAAACTCTTGAATATTCAATGTTGTGAGCAGCTGCAAAGGCAGGCGCAACGATGTTCAATCCATCAATGGAAAAGCCAATGAGGAAAAAGAACATGGCCATACAGTATAAAATGATCCCCCACCCTGGTTTTCCAAAATTCAAATTCGTATTTTCACTTTGCAGTTGACTATTCACTTCTTTAACAGTTGTATTATTATCATTCTTTAATTCCATAATAGAACCTCTCCTTATATTTTATACAAAGGAAACCCGCTTAGTCGGATGTTAAGAAAGAATTGGATTACCTCTATTAAAGGTGTTGTGTTAGAGACTCAGCAAAAGCATATGACGGTAGTGATGTTCGCTCTAAACAACCCTATTTGATAAATGTTCAACTTAAATTTAACATAAACACAGCCCTATGAGCATGAATAAAGCGTAATAGATTTACTTATTGGCACTTATTCTGCTTCATTATCCCCAGTTTTTGTTGCACTTCGCTTTTCTTCAACGATTTTGTCAATATAAGCATTCCAGATAGGTTCCTCAGCAGCCATACGTTCTCTAAAACCAGGACCGATGTCTGTTTGATTCATTCGGTCAATAATTGCCCAGGCAATGTGCGGTTCAGATGGAGGACAACCATGAACAGCAACACCCCTATCCCTATATTTTGCAGTACAATTGCCGCAAAGGATAAGGTTTTCAGGCGGAATATCTTCAGAAATGGATTTTTTAGCACCTAGGACGATAACTGCATCGGTATTCTTATCATACTCACCAAGGGCTTTCAGCTTTTCCATAGTGAAGGCAACCAATGATTGGCAAGAGGAACAAGAATTTTCATGCATGATGTTATACTCTGGCCATGTATCAAACTTTTCGAGGTATGGCAGCCACATTTTTTTGTAAACGTCTTGGATGGCTTTGCCTTTTACAATGATATCGTTTTCATCGCTTGTGCCAAGACCACGCTCTCTAGCGGCCTCAAAATAATCTACCATTGAAATATCTAGACCGACCATACGACATGCAGTTGCATCAAGCGCAACTGGATCTTTACTGGCAACGACACAGCCGAAGTCTAGAGGCACAGCTGAATGGGGACCAAAACCTTCTGCTGGATAGATAAGGTCAGCAATGGTTAAGTCTGCTTTTACAACGGACCATATGTCCATCATGGCCATTGCCAGATTGGTTCTGTGCATATCATAGTGTACACGGTCTTGAACAACACCTTTGATATTCTTCAGTGCACAGCTAAAAACCATACTTGCGTGTGATTTAAATACTGGAAGGTTAATGATATGTTCCGCTTCAAGTAAAAGTCTAGGAAGCATTACCGACTTAATATCAGAGCGTGCATCTCTGATTTGTACTTTAATCAGATCAGGATCAGATTTGATATCGTATAGTTCTGCCCCTTCTTCTCTCGCAACTTGTGCATGTCCCGCTGACTCAAAGCACTCCATTGTATCACAGCCAATAGCAGCGGCTTCGCCGATAACAACACGTCTTGCCCCAGCTGCTTTAACTGCCCTAATAACAGCACGCAAAAAATCATGATTGGTATTAATACTTGTTCCTGGTTCACCGAGATGACCCGCATTTGGTTTTAAAACGACCGTTGAGTTTTTCCTTATAAGTTTACTAGCGCCCCCGAGTTCATTAAGTACTTGATCCACCATTACTTGAATGTTTGGATCTTTTGATATTGCAACTACTGATTTTGACATGTTAAATCTCCTTTCAAGCTTATATAAGAATGTACACGTCAATGTATAAAGCAATTTCTGTGCCGAAATATTAGAAATAGTCAACAGTGTTGAAATCACACGGGTTTTGAAAATAGACTTAGAAGAAATTCCATAGTTTGCGTTGCTATATGGAATTCTCGTTGCACGGGTGCAACAAGAATTCGGGTTAAGAAAATCAAGTACTATGGAGAAACGTACAGAAAATCAGCTCTAGGTATGGTGCTAGACCTTGGCATGGATTTTGCAACATATTTTAACAAATAGAGAAGGAGGCATTACAGTATATGTATAAAGCGAAAAGATTAAATGCACAGGACAAGGTAATTGTTACAGCAGCAGTATGTGGCGCAGTACCGACAAAGGCAGATAACACAAATTTGCCGACACAACCAAGGGAAATTGCGGATGCCGTTATAGAATGTTATGAAGCAGGCGCTGCAGTAGCCCATATTCATGTAAGAGATGATTCAGACAATCCAACCATGAGTATTGAAAAGTTTACAGAGACAGTATCTTTGATCAGAAAATCAGAGTGCCCAATTCTACTGAATTTAACAACATCTGGAGCACCTAATGTAACGGATGAAGATCGAATGAGGCCTTTTGTGGAACTCAAGCCAGAGTTGGCATCTTTTGATGCAGGGACAATGAACTGGCTTCATTCAGGCGTTTTCATGAATGAACCGAGATTTTTAGAAAAATTGGGCATGAAGATGCAGGAGGTCGGAGTCAAACCTGAAATAGAGATATTCGACATGGGGATGTTAAATACAGCACTTTACTACTTGAAGAAGGGCATACTGCAAGCACCGTTACATTTCCAAATTTGTCTTGGTGCACCGGGGGGGCTTACAGCTGATGTGGAGAGTCTATTATATGTTGTAAATCACCTGCCTGAAAACTGTACTTGGGGTACCTTTGGGATTGGTAAAGGGGCAATGGAAATTACGCTTGCTGCATTGGCACTAGGCGGGAATATCAGAACAGGTTTTGAGGATAATGTCTACTTTAATAGAGGCGAATTAGCCACTTCAAACGCTCAGTTTGTAAAGCGCGTTGCTGATTTGGCCAAACTGGCAAACAAAAAACTGGCGACGCCAGACGAAGCGAGAACAATTTTGGGCTTATAACAAAATAGAATGTGTCATTTGGATATGATTGGAAAGTTATCGTTTAAGAAGTGCAAAGCAAGTTGAGAGGGGAAGGAACAAATGATAGATTTTCAATTTTCACTCCCTACGAATTTAGTCTATGGTAAAGAAAAGCACAAAGAAATTGGAAGCTACCTAAAGCCATTTGCCAAGCATGTGCTTGTGCATTACGGGAGCAATCGAATTGAAAAAAGTGGACTCCTGAAGGCTGTCCTAAAATCCTTAGAGGCGGAAAACATTACATATACCTGTCTGAATGGTGTACAAGCCAATCCTGAAATTGATTTATGCAGACAAGGTGTAGAAAAATGTATTGAGGAGAATGTGGACACGGTATTAGCCATCGGCGGTGGTAGCGTAATTGACTCAGCAAAGGCAATCAGTTTCGGGATTGCGAGCGATGAAGATCTTTGGAAAGTTATAAACAAACCCGATTTTGTGCCTGAAAAAGTGCTTAGAATTGCCACAATTGTAACATTGCCTGCTACAGGCAGTGAAGCCAATGGTGTCTGTGTTATATCAAATCATCAGGAAAAGAAAAAAGTGGCCTTATCAAGTTCTTTACTTGTACCAGCAGTTTCAATCCTAAATCCGGAGTTAACGTATACACTCCCAAGTTATCAGACTGCGATCGCACTTGTAGATATTTTTTCGCACTGCTTTGAACGGTATTTTGACTTGAGTAGAGAGGGCATGCTCTGGGATGCACTTTGTGAAGCGACAATGGGAACCCTAATTGATCTAGGGAATGCCTTCGTTGATAATCCGAAAGACAATCGGTTTAGGGACGAGATGACGTGGGCCGCTACAGTGGCACACAGCAATATGTTAGGACCAGGCGGCGATTTTGCATGTCATCAATTGGCGCATGCTTTGACGGTTGCCTTTAACATTCCGCATGGTGGCGCACTGGCCTTAATCATGCCAGCTTGGTGCCGATATGTATGTAGCAGGCACTACGAACGCTTCCAGAACTTTTTTAAACGTGTTTTCAAGGTCAATAGTGTGGATCTGGGCATAAAAGCAATGGAGAATTTTTTTGATGCCTTAGGGGCAACGACGCAGTTTGAAAAGTATTATGATAAAGATGTGGATATAAATAACTTAATTGATATTGTGTATTCAAAAAATAGAACCTATATTGGAAATGGGTTAGAGGCAATCTATCCTGCGGATGCAGAAAAAATATTTATGTCAGCAATCAATAAGGCTGCTTCCTAGGTGTGAAAGTGCATTTAGCTAGAGTCTTCACTGGGACTGACAGCATTCACGGAAAAACAGTTCTGAACTTGAAAAGGGGCGCTTGATCATGGATATGATCAAGCGCCCCTTTATTATAGTAGCATTTGTTTTTATTAATCCGATTTATAAAACTGGTTATGCATGGTAGGTATGTGCAGTTATCGTCTTTTGTCGTAGGCAATGCCATACTGTTTGATTTTTCTACTGATTGTAGATGCATTGATATTGAGCAGTTCGCCGGCCTCTCGAAGATTGTTTGTTATACTCAGGACTTTTTCAATTTGTTGTTTCTCAAATTGGCTAATTGATTCAGTCAAGTCAAAGACTTTTGAGGAAACATTACTTGTGGAAAATCCAAGGATGCTTTTAAGCACTTCACCATCTACCTCAGAACTCCCTGAGCAACAGATGACAAGGTACTCAATAATATTTTCAAGCTCTCTAATGTTTCCAGGCCAGTTATAGGCCTTCATAATATTGAGGTTATTCCTGCTTAGCGATAAAGCGCGCTTATGTTTCTTGCTGTAGATGTTGATGAAATGATTACATAAGGGTTCTAAATCCTCTATATGTGCACGTAAAGGGTCTATGTGAATGGGAATGACATTTAGACGATAAAATAAGTCGCTCCTAAAAGTACCGTTTTCAATCTTGTCTCTTAAATTACTGTTTGTAGACGCAATGATTCTAATGTCTAGTGATATAGGTTTTGTACCCCCAACTTTTGTAATTTCTCTATTCTGAATGACGCGGAGAAGTTTTGCCTGCAAATCGAGTGGCATATCACCAATCTCATCTAAAAGAATGACACCGTGATTAGCGAGTTCAAACAGGCCCGTTTTGCCATTTGTACTTGCACCTGAAAAAGCCCCTTTTTCATATCCAAAGAGTTCTGATTCCAGAAGATTAGAAGGGATAGAAGCACAGTTCACTTTCACATAAGGTTTGTTGTGGCGGTTGCTTTTCAAATAGATTTCATCTGCCACAACTTCTTTACCGACCCCGGACTCACCTGTGATTAAAACGGTAGCGTCTGTGTCGGAAACTAAATTTATGATTTTCATTATATTTTCAACATTTTGACTTGAACCAATCATTCTTTTTTCAAGACTGCTTGTTTTTTCTTTTGAACTAGAAATGATTTTTACAGTATCCGTTTCATGAAATGATTTAGCTTCTTCTAAGAAGTGGGAGTAATCTTCTTGAAGTGCCTTTAATGAATAAATGGGTCTGCTGTTGACAACAATTTGCTTCAGTTTCTCTTGTTCATCGAAAACAGGGACTCCGATTGCATATCCCACGCGAGGCGGGGTGCTTTTAACGACCGTAGAGAGCCGCAAGACTTTCTTATGTGTTTGAATCACATCAGGTACAGCGCCGCCAGTAAACAAGTTGCCTTCATCAAGAATATTTTTCACATAACGGTGTAAAATTTCATCTGGCAATATTCCAGTGTTTTTTTCATATGCCGGATTGATATACAGTACTTTTCCATTTGCATCTGTAATAAGAATACTATCATCCAAACTGTCTACAACCTCTTTGAAATCGATGCCCTTATCAAGAAAAACTTGTAAATCATTTAGAATCTCCTCAAGCAAATATTGTGCTTTTGGATCGTCAATACTGGGAAGTTCACGGGTTATTTTAGTACAAACACGATTTATAGCTAACACTTGATCCATAGAATCACCTTTCATTACACAAAGAAAGTATTAATTATTTCTATACAACAAGTATATCAAATTATAAATAGATCAACAATTGAATAGTGCATCAGTGCAACGATGTTTCCAAATTGCAACAAGATTCTCTTTAGATGCTGTACGAATTATGGAGGGTTTAATCGAAAACACTGTATTCAAGGGGGCTGTACTTGTTCATGATACGACTACGTATTTGGCATGTTTATTGCGTTAATCTTAAAGTGTAAAATACAAAATATTTATAGATGGAAAAGGAGAATAATTATGGGAAAAACAGTTTTAGTCGATTTGTCACATCCGTTTGGTCAAGGAGGCCCACTTTGGCCATCAGCTGATAGTGATTTTACTATTGAGAGAGTGAACTATATGCCAAGACATTATAGACTCCTTCAAACTTTTAATAATTTTCATATGCACAATAGCACGCACGCAGATTCACCTTCACACGTTATTCCAGAGTCGCCATATACACATGAGTTGCCACTTGAGAATTACTACGGTGATGCTGTAATTGTAAGTATACCAAAAGATCGGTGGGAGCTTATTACAGTAGAAGATCTAGAAAATGCAACACCAGAAATTAGAGAAGGCGATATTGTAATTATTAATACAGGCACACATAAGCGCTGGGGAGAAAATGATGACTACTTTATGTATAGCCCTGGCCTAAGCATTGAAGCTGGAAATTGGTTGGTTGAAAAGAAAGTAAAGGGAATGGGCATCGACTGTCAAGCCATTGATCATCCGTGCTATACCTATATGATTGACCATGGTCCTGGTCCCTTTGTACCGCGTCTCATAAAGGAATATACAGAAATGTTTGGGCATCCACCGATTGAAGATTTTCCAGAATGGGAGCCAGTACATGATGTTCTGCTAAGAAATAATGTCATGGGATTTGAAAACGTTGGCGGAGACATTGAGATGGTAACCGGTAAACGATGCACCATTGCAGCATTTCCTCTAAGATGGTGGAAGGGCGATGGTTCAATCGTACGAATGGTCGCATTTATTGATGAAGAGGATCTTGTACCTGGCGTTGAAAAAAGAGAATACAAGTGGGGCGTATATTAAAAGCCTGAAAAGGATGCTATGATGACAAAAAAAATTAGAAATATTGCTGTCCTTGGTGCAGGGACAATGGGTGCTGGAATTGGTCTGCTCTTTGCAATAAAAGGGTACCCTGTAAAACTCATATTTTCGTGTGACTATGATAAAGAGTCAGATCCAATAGGACGCATAAAAGAGTCATTAGAAATATTATGTGACAATGCTGTCGTGGATAGGTCAAAATTTGATGAAATCATGGGTCATATTACCGTTACAGAGGACATTCAAGAGGGTGCAGACTTTGCGGATATTGTCTTTGAGTGCATCATTGAAGATTTAAGTATTAAACAGGAATTCTTCAAGAAGCTGGATGAATTATGCTCTGAAGATACCATTTTGGCCTCAAATACTTCAGCGATCAGCATCACAGAGATTGCAAAAAAATCTAAGAACAAGTCTCGAATTATTGGAACACATTATTGGAATCCGCCGTATTTAATTCCCCTTGTTGAAGTTATTAAAACCGAAGACGTGTCAGATAAGACCGTAAACCGTGTTTGTGAGCTTCTGAATGATGCAGGGAAGAAGCCTGTCATTGTCAACAAGGATGTTCCCGGATTTTTAGCCAATCGAATGCAACACTCTTTATTTAGAGAAGCGCTTTATATTATAGAACAAGGCATTGCTGAACCTCAAGCTGTTGATGATGCCATAAAGTATGGATTTGGCATGCGCCTTGGAATATTGGCACCGGTTGGTGTTATGGATATGGGTGGATTGGATTTAACATATTCAATTCATGACTATCTCTTTAAGGACCTTTGTAATGATGTAACACCTGCTTCAATTTTAACGGAAAAAATGAAGGCGGGTAAATTTGGATTCAAGACCGGTGAAGGGCTCATGAAATGGTCTGAAGATGAGATTAAGCAAGAGCGAAAACAATTGACTGAGAATCTCATAAAAGTAGCACGTGTTTTAGAAAGAATATAGTCGCAGAATCATTCATCTTCCAAATGCCATTTAAGCGAATTGAAGATGAATGATTTTTCTCAATTAGAATGATTTTATAACAAGAAGGAAGGCACCTGTTTATGAGTAACTCAAATGAATACAAGACAAGAATGGTTGCTATTTACGAGAGCAAGGAAGAATTGCAAGCGCTCTTTACAAATGCATTTATGAAAAAGTATACACATTACAATTCATTCGAAGAATACACATATTCTACAGCAGTATTTATAAATTGGAGTGCTGATTTTGTGGTAGGAGATCGTTTTGCTTTTGATTCATCGGTTCAAGGTAAGACGCAGTTCAAAACATGGGACGAAATGTATCAGAGGGCACTAAAAGAAAATGGACAATAAGTATGGGGGGATAAAATGAAAATATTGTATTTTGACTGTACAGCAGGTATCAGTGGTGATATGTCATTGGGCGCTCTGATAGATTTGGGTGTCAATCCTTCCTATTTGCAAGAAGAACTTTCAAAATTAAATGTTAAAGGATATGAGTTGGTCGTAAAAACAATTATAAAACACGGTATTAAAATGACGGACGTAGATGTTGTTATTCATGAAAAAATCATTTTAGAGGACTCATGTACTTTTGATTATTGTGATGCTGCAAAAAACAGAAATTTAGACCGGGTCAACACCATTATTGAACGCAGTGCTATAAATGAATATGCAAAAGAGATAAGCAAACGCATATTTCTCGAAATTGCCCTTGCTGAAGCCAAGGCGCATGACAAAAATCTTGAAAATATCTTTTTCCATGAAATAGGTGCAGTTGATTCAATTATTGATATTGTTGGTGTCGCGATTTGTATTGCAGCACTTTCTCCGGATAAAATTTTTGCTTCTAGCTTACATGATGGCAATGGACATATAAAGTGTAGGAACGGGATGGTTCTACCTGTACCTGTTCCAGCTGTGAGAAACATGCTCGAAAATACTGCTATCCCATTTGTTCAGGAAGATATTCAAACTGAGCTGATTACACCAACTGGAATGGGCATAATTAAATGTTTGGCAGAAAAATACTTATCTCTTCCTGAAATGAATATTCATAAGATTGGCTATGGCAGTGGAAAACGAGATACTGGGAAATTAGGAGCAGTAAAAGTGATTATGGGCGAAATCTAATCAGAAAAGAGCTGTGTATTTTCTAGAAACTGAAAATCCACTTTGAATATATTATAAAAGAATCCCTGCCACTGTGAATAGAATGAAGACTATATTAAGTCCTGGTAAAAGGAAAGTGCGAAAAGATGCCCTGTAGATGCAGTGCATCTTTTTTATGGGGTTTAAGAGATGCTCGGACTTAAGTGAATGTTTAAAAAAGACAAAAACACGATCGTAAAATATAATAAAGCTATCGGACATTATATTTTACGATAAAGTCATACGAATTATTAAGAAAATTGTATTGATTAGATAAAAATTTTACTGTAAACTAATCAAGTTGTGAAAAATGAATATGGTGGATGAAGATTATTGGAGAGTCAAGCTTAGAACTTGCGCCGAAGAGGAAAGATGATTATCTTGCTGAAGAAATCATCGAAGCTTTCAGGTAATATACAATAATTGGACACACCCCTGGAGAGATCACTTAAATGTGGCATCAAAGGAGCAAACCAAGTTATTTACTTGGTGAAACTTTCAGATAAAAGGACAGGGCGTAGGCAGCGTTTATTAGCGTTACCCTGCGTCCTTTTTTTATGTGAAAGTTTTCTTTTTGCAATCGAAAACGTTAATACTGGGAGGGAAAAATGAAGGAATCAACATTAAAAAAGGAAATCGGCTTACTTGAGGCCATGACCATGGTTGTTGGGGTTGTAATTGGTTCAGGTATATTTTTTAAGGCGTCGACTGTATTCAGTCAGGCAGGCAGTCCATTTATGGGCATCATGGCATGGATATTGGGCGGACTCATAACAATGGCATCTGCATTAACAGTGACAGAAATCGCGACAGCCATTCCTAAAACTGGGGGTATATTTGCCTACCTAAACGAACTATATGGTGGAAAAACAGCCTTTCTATTTGGTTGGATGCAGAGTCTTATTTATGTACCAGGCGTTGTTGCAGCGCTTTCTATTGTGCTTATTTCCCAAGCAACATTTTTTGTCGAAATATCGCCGGTAATGCAAAAAATATATGCAATCGCTTTTATTTTCTTTATTATTTTTATCAATGTACTGTCGACGAAACTTGGAAGTCGAGTTCAGCTGATTTCAACCATAGCTAAACTGATTCCAATTGTTGCAATCATTGGCTATGGTCTTGTACAAGGAACTGCTGGGGGATTCGATGCCATTCTCAGTGGGGTTTCAGGTATGGGGAGTCAAGCAGTGAATTACACAGGGCTTGGTGCAGCAATCCTAGGAACTTTGTGGGCCTATGATGGATGGGTTGGCGTTGGTAACATGGCGGGGGAAATGCGAAATCCAACAAAAGATTTGCCAAAGGCAATTATTTTTGGACTACTGGCAATTATTCTCGTCTATATTGCTATAAATACAGCTCTAATTAATGTAATGCCAATCGAAGAAGTTATTGCTTCTTCACAAGTCACTTCAGATGCAGCCGTGATTCTTTTTGGAAAAGTAGGCGCAAGCATTATCGCGGGTGGTATTATTGTTTCCATATTTGGCGCTTTGAATGGCTACCTCATGACGGGTGTACGTGTTCCATTTGCAATGGCTCAAAGTGGACTTATGCCATTTTCAAAGACAATAGGGAAAGTGGATTCGCGTTTTGGAACGCCAACCAATGCATTCCTGCTTGAAGGCGGTCTGGCTTCAATTTATGTATTAAGCGGCTCATTTGAAATGCTAACCAACCTAGCCATGTTTATGGTATGGGTGTTCTTCGTCATGACCGTAGCAGGTATTTTCAGACTGAGAAAAATGAATGCTGGAAAAGAACGAAGCTACAGTGTGCCACTGTATCCGGTGGTTCCACTTGTGGGGATTTTTGGGGGCCTTTATGTCATTGTAAGTACGCTCATGACGCACTTCAGCAGTTCTCTAATAGGCATTGCAATAACAATGGCAGGTCTGCCGGTATATCTGTTCTTAACTAGAAGAGAAGAACAGAATTTGGAAGTTCGACTAGACTAACGATTTAAATAGCTATTAATAAATAAAAGGCTAAAAGAGTGCTTAGGCATTATATGCAAGAAATTTTGAGTAAATCTATTAGCGTAAATAGAAAATCTTCCGCGGTGTCATTTTATTAGACAAAATGAATGGCTATCGTGGAAGATTTTTTTGTAAGCGTTTTTATAAGTATGTTTGGTGACAACGATATGATTAACTCTATTTACAAAATATGAAAACATTTATTAATTTTTCTTATATACTGAATCAATAATAGTTATAATTATAACTGAGGTGATCCTTTGAAGAGAAAGCGTATTATTCCCATTAATGCAATCAACCTGACAGTGGTTATAACGGTAATGATTTTTGTCGCAATTCTTACACAATCTGTAATCGAAGAGCTTACGATCAGAGATATCCAAAATGTTACCAGACTCACTCATATTAATATTTTTACAAAAATTGAACATGAAATGATCGAGCCTATAAACGCCTCTCTCATTATGGCGCAGAATACATTGCTTCTTGATTTTATGGATGAAGACACACCTGAAACCGAAGCGCGTATTGCTGAGTATTTGAAAGCTATTCAAAATGCGACGGGTTATGAGTCTGTGTTTACAGTACCCGACAGTACTTTGAACTATTATCACCCTGGTGGAACAGATGAAAAGGTCGATCTTGAAAGCGAACATGCTTATTGGTATACGAATAGAGTAGGTGCAACAGATGCCTATGGATATGTAGTTAATAGCGAGAATTTGGACGACTGGGCCCTTACCATATACGTCGATGCGAATATCAATGATAGAAATGGTAATTTTGCGGGTATAGCCGGTGTTGGAAAGCGTATAACGCATCTTCAGGATATTTTGGTCAGCTATTATGAAGATCAAGGCGTTGAGGCATATATAGTCGATGGCAATGGCATGATAAAAGTCCATGAAAACAATGATTATATTAAAAACATGTCATTCTACACATTGGAAAATATCCCTGCAGATGCAATTGATTTTGAGCTGGATATAAACCAGCCTTTAGAAAAAATGATTGATGACCGGTTCTTCATCGTTCAGAAAATTCCTAAGCTTGAGTGGTACTTGGTCGTAAAAAAGAGTGCCTCAGAACTGAGTGGCGCACTGAACCACTACAGTTTAGTAGTAATCGGCACGCTGGCATTCGGTGCCATGGTAATTCTATTGGTAACCAACATTACAATCGCTAAATATAAAAAGCAGATTATCAGTTTATCCAATATCGATCGTCTTACAGATATATCAAATCGAACGATGTTTGAAATGGATTTAAGAGAAGCTATCCATAGTATGGAGAGTCAGAAGTTTTGCTTGGCACTCTTTGACCTAGATAATTTGAAATTGATTAATGACCGTATGGGTCATGATATGGGAGATCAAACGCTTAAATTGATTGCTGAACTGGCAAAAGAGACATTTCCTGAACCGGATTTTGTTTATAGGGTAGGTGGCGATGAGTTTGCCATTATGATCTATAGACATATAGAAGAAGCGAGAGCCTCTGTTGAAACCTTTAAAGATAGTGTCAGTAACAATATGCATATGCAGCGGGTTGGAAGTACGGTCAGTATTGGAGTTACAGAAAATCGCGCAATGGATACAGAGGCCACCGTATATAAAAGAGCAGATGAGGCTTTATACAAGTCGAAAAATGATGGAAAAGATAGAATTACAGCTCTTTGATCCTAGAAATCAATGAAAGAAGCCCCCTAGAGTATAGTCTGTTTGCTATATGTTACGATAAATTAAAAAAATAGCAGCCTTGTTTCTAAATTGGGTAAAATGGCTGTTTTGATGATTCGAAAAGGAATATATGCTATAATTTCATAATACATTTTGATTTGCATTATGATAAACATGTGGGGTAGACCTATCAACTTTGAAACGGTAAAGCGTAGGAGAAAAGAGATGAGACTAGCATTTATCGGAATGATGGCATGTGGAAAATCGACAATCAGTAAGCGGGTTGCAAGCGACCTTGATATTAAGCATGTCAGCATAGATCACGAAATCGAAGAAAACACACAAATGAAAATTACGGATATCTTTAATGAGCATGGAGAAGCCTATTTCAGAGAACTTGAAACCAAGACGCTCGATGAAATATCTCAGTTAGAGTCTGTAGTCATTGACTGTGGCGGCGGCATTATACTGAGTGAGTTCAATATGCGCCTATTGCAAAACAGAGATTTCGAAATAGTCTTTTTGAACCGCGACATAGAAGATACTTTCAAAGACATTGATTATGATACTCGTCCCTTACTAAAGAATGGTAGAGGCCGCTATATAGAAATCTATAATGATCGAATTGATGCGTACTTTCGTCATGCAGATACCATTATTGATAACAGTGGTGATCTAGAACGTGTTTATTTTGATATCATACGGTATTTCCAATACAAGAATTTCAAAAGTGATCGGATTTTAAGTAAGCAAGAATGGCATCTGAAAAACGAAGCACTTGAACAAAAATAAACTGGTGGAAACACCAGTTTTTTTATGTTCGGGAAAAGACAAAGCCATGCACGATTTAAGTAGAATGAATCCAGTTGTGCTCGCACAAAACTGGATTCATTCTACTTAAATCGTATACGGCGCGGCTAGCGACGAGGGCGACCGAAGGTTGCCCTGTGTAGTACGGCGCGGCTAGCGACGAGGGCGACCGAAGGTTGCCCTGTGTAGTACGGCGCGGCTAGCGACGAGGGCGACCGAAGGTTGCCCTGTGTAGTACGGCGCGGCTAGCGACGAGGGCGACCGAAGGTTGCCCTGCGTAATACAGCGCGCCTAGTTATCGCGGGCGACCGGACGAACTCTAATATTAATTAATGCAAAATATGTATATATATACTAAAAAATAATATAAACCTATACATTGAAAAAGTCGAATTAAAGAAAGAATATGACATTTGTTCTCTCAAAAATTAAAGTGATGAATCGGAAATTGTACACTTTTATTTTGAATTGTGTTATACAATATATAGCTTTGCATCCGGCGGGCGATAATGACCCATATATAGTTTAAAGGATGGTTTCAATGCGTAAGAAAATTCTCAGTGTGAGTATGGTCATGTTGATATTTTTGGCCATTTTTATGGATGTCTATTTAAGAATTGAATACGATCATGGTCTTTTTACCTATTTTGAAAGAAGTCCGGGATTAACTCAAGAAGAGCGCCATTGGCTTGAAAAACATGGTCCGATTATATATGGAGCAGACCAGAGCGCACCGCCACTTCGCTATCACGATAAAAAAAGCGGTCAGTTTAAGGGCATTGTGGTGGACTATTTAAGAGCCTTGTCTATTGAACTGGGGGTAGAGTTCAACTTTGTTCCATACGTCTGGGAAGATGCCTTAGATGCACTGGCCAGCGGGGAGTCTGACATCTGTGACATGTATCCTTCAGATAAAAGGTCAGAAGTCTACCTGTTTACCGACACGATATACAATCAAAAATCCATTATACTGACGCGCTCACATGAGGCGGATATACAGTCTGTAAGGGACTTAAATGGACGTTTGGTTGCAGTTCAAAAAGGGGACTATGCAAGTGACTTCATCAGAAATCAAAGTGTAGATGCTGTAATTGTCTATACGGATGACTATAAAGAGTCTATCGCCCTGCTTTTGGATCGTCGCGTGGATGCTGTTGTGGGTGATGAACCGGTCATAACCTATTTTATGGATGAACTGGGTGTTAAAGAATCCTGTAGAATAGTCGATAAACCACTTTTTGAGCTTGAAAGTGTTCTAGCGGTCAATGGGACAGACCAGATGCTGGTTTCTATTCTGAATAAGGGCATTTACAATCTAAAGCGTAAAGAAACCATGGAGAAAATATATCAGAAATGGTATGGCATATCTGCACCCTTTATAAAAGAGAAATACACTGAGAAGCTGATATTTTTTCTAATAGCTATTGGTGTAATTGTACTTATGTTTGCTTATTTGTTTTATTCGTGGAACCGCTTGCTGGTACATGAAGTTAACAAAAGAACCAGTGAGCTGAACAGAAGTAAGAAAAACTTACAGACAACATTTAACAGCTTAAAGCATTTGATGGTTGTAATAGATAAAGAAAATGGGATTGTAAGCAGGAATGTGGCCTATAGCAACACTTACCCCAAGCCATCAGAGAGTTTCTTAAATGACAAATCTGTTTGTGACATTATGGATAAAACCTTTATAAGTGGTAAGGGAAGGCAGTTGGAACTGTCTATAGATCATAAAATATTCGAGATAGAAACCTATCCTCTAGAAGAAGAAGGCGGTCTTGTCTACCGGATTTTAGTCATGGCAAAGGATGTAACGCGCATTAGGCTCACTGAACGCGAAATGCTGCAGAGTAATAAAATGAAAGCGGTTGGACACCTTGCAGCTGGCATTGCCCATGAAATTCGAAATCCGCTGGGGACCATTCGAAACTTCGCGTACATTCTTAAAAATGATTTGACAAAAGACAGTGCCCGGCGTGAACAGTCTTTAGATATTATCGTAAACTCGGTAGAAAAGGCAGGCAACATTATTGAGAACCTGCTAAACTTTTCCAGAATATCTGGCGATGACTATGAAATGACAAATATGCATGACTTTATAAATGGTATTTTGAGTCTTGAGCATAATTTAATGAACAAGCAACATATCAAGACCTCCTATGAATGCGATAGAGATTTGACATACAGTATCAACCGGGAATCTATGAAGCATATTATTATAAACTTCATCAGCAATGCCTTAGATGCCATGCCAGATGGCGGGAACCTAAGTCTAAAGTGCACGCTTACACTTAGAGGACTTGAGGTGGTATGTACAGATACAGGGATTGGAATGGATTCAAATCAGATAGAGAATATTTTCAATCCCTTTTACACGACAAAACAGAAAAGTGGTGGCACAGGATTAGGCCTGTATCTGATATACAATGAAGTACAAAAGTTAGATGGCCTAATTGAAGTTGAGAGCAAGCTGGGTCAAGGAACTACAATGCGGGTTGTATTGCCGCACAGAAAAGAGGTTGGGCAAGATGAGCAGTCAAGAAACGCTGAAAATACTCGTCGTTGATGATGAGCTAGAGTATACGATGGCTATGGAAATCATTCTTGAAAGTGAAGGCTATGATGTCATGTGTGCAAGCAGTGGTGAAATGGCACTTGAACAAATGCAAACGCAGACTTTTGATGTGATTATCACAGATCTTATTATGGGTGGTATGGACGGTCTTGAATTATTAGCGGAAGTGAAGGCTTCTAGTCCAGACACAGAGGTGATTATTATCACAGGATACGGAACGGTCCAAAATGCAGTTGAAGCCATGAAGCAAGGAGCCTATACCTACTTTGTAAAAAGCCACGATCCCGAAGCCCTTAAAAAAGAAGTAGAAAAGCTCCGTATGCTTTGTTCAGTAAAGAAAATGCGTGTACAAACCCAGTCTCGCGACACGCTAGGGTCATTTTTACTCGAAACGAAGAGTCCAAA
The DNA here is from genome assembly GCA_963676345.2 of uncultured Acidaminobacter sp. Classification (GTDB taxonomy): domain Bacteria; phylum Bacillota; class Clostridia; order Peptostreptococcales; family Acidaminobacteraceae. The sequence goes on along the minus strand of CAXXTS010000002.1, from coordinate 867,821 downwards.
GTTTAAAAGAAGTTTAAAGCTGGCACACATGGCTGCATGCAGCAATTCAAACATACTGATTACAGGGGAGTCGGGCGTGGGCAAAGAGGTATTTGCCAAGTATATTCATGCCTGCAGCAAGAGACATAGTGAGCCTTTTATTGCCATAAACTGCAATGCTTTTTCAGACACCCTTCTTGAGTCAGAACTCTTTGGACACGAAAAGGGGGCATTTACTGGAGCCAGTGCAGAACGCGTCGGGCGGTTTGAAGCAGCGCATAAAGGCACCCTCTTAATTGACGAACTGGGGGAAATGAGTTATAGTACGCAGGTTAAACTCCTGCGAACGCTGGAGAGCAAGAAAATTGAGCGTATAGGTGGAAACCAGTCTATTTCAGTGGATTTTAGACTTTTATGTGCGACAAATAAAGACATGAAATCAGCTATAGAGAGCGGTCTTTTCCGAGAAGATTTATTTTTTAGAGTCAGTACCATTATAATCGATATTCCACCACTAAGATCACGTCGGGAGGATCTACCAGCCCTCATTGAATTTTTCTTTACACAGTCAAGTAGAGAGCTTGATAGAGAAATCGCAGGAATAGATGACGATGTCATGGATGCACTTATGAACTATGACTATCCTGGGAATGTACGCGAACTCAAAAACATGATTGAGCGACTTGTCGTATTGTCAGAAGATGGGCAGGTCAAGAAAAAGTATCTCTTTAATGATTCTAGCGTTGTTGAAACGATAGACAGTGAAGCAGAAATACGCCCCCTAAAAGAAGTTCGAAAAGAAATGGAAGCCGAGTACATTAGTGAAGCCCTTGCAGTATGCCAGCAAAATGTGACAAAAACAGCAAAGAAACTCAGCATCAGCAAGAGACAACTCTTTAATAAAATAAATGAATACCATCTGAGGTGAAAAAAACTACATCATTTTGGATAAAGAAATTGCACTACCGCGCACAAAATTTCACGCTTTTTAAGGCGTGATTTTTTTTGATTTACAGCAGGAGGGTGTTTTGAAAATGAAATAATTTTCTGAAAGTGCATTCTAGGTCAAGCATAGCAGTCTGTTTGGCAAATTCCACATATTGTAAAAAAGAAAGTTATTGAGATGTTGGCATAGCACTTGCGTATATAAGACCGTGGTATCGATATCATCATGTCGGGGAAAACGTTTTGAAGAAGTATCAGCCTAAGACGTTGCGCAGCGTTTTAGGGGTACGATTATTTATGCTTTAAAGCAATCTTGAATTAATAGGAGGAATTTCATGTCTAATGTTAAACTGCCCTCAATGCTGCAGGTTTGCATATCACTTGCAATATTTTTAGGGCTTGCGTTCTCATTTACTACTGTTTTTGAATTGCCAATTCAGTTGGCACTATTTACGGCCTGGTTTGTTGTAATTGGATTGGGGATTTCACTGGGACATAAATACAAGGATTTAGAACATGCGATTTCTAAGGGGATTTACAATGGAATGGATGCCATTCTGATACTCATTGCTGTTGGTGCGCTTGTTGGTACATGGATTGCCGGCGGCGTTGTTCCAAGTCTAATATATTTTGGTCTTAAAATAATTAATCCGAATGTTTTTCTGTTGGCAACGCTCATTATATGTGCCTTAACTTCAATTGCAACGGGCACATCTTGGGGTACAGCAGGTACAGCGGGTATAGCTATGATGGGCATCGGTCAAGGCCTAGGCATTCCACTGCCACTTGTTGCAGGTGCAGTTCTATCTGGAGCCTATTTTGGCGATAAGCTGTCGCCACTTTCAGATAGTACGGTATTAACGGCATCTATGTCGGAAATTGATGTTATGGATCACATCAAAGGGATGGCGCCGGCGAGTATTCCTGGTTTTATCATTACAGCGGGTTTATTCACAATTGCTGGCTTTAAATACGGGGGCCAAAACGTGGACATGGGCCGAATCAACATGTTTATGGATGCAATAGGGTCAAACTTCAATGTGTCGGTGCTGTGCTTCGTGCCAATGCTGATTGTTATTTTACTGCTTACAAAGCGTATGCCATCCTTGCCTGTTATTTCATTTGGTGCCCTGCTGGGGATTGTATGGGCTATTCTTTTTCAAGGCATGGCACCGGTTGATGCAATCGGCACAGCCTACGCACCGTTTGACATCCAATCTGGTGTTGCGTTTGTCGATAACATTTTAGGGCGTGGCGGTATTTCATCTATGTTGGGGTCGGTTGTCATCATCATTCTTGGTCTTGGATTTGGAGGCTTGCTTGAAGAAATCGGTATTCTTCAGGTCATTGGTTCAAAGATTCAGTCTTGGATTACAGGAACAGGAAAACTGGCAGTTGCAACTGTTGGAACGGCTGTTTTAGGCAATGTCTTTGGCAGTGCGATGTATGTACCTCTCATTCTTACACCAAAACTGATGGCAAAGCGCTATGATGAACTCAAAGTTCACAGACGGGTCCTTTCTCGAAATACAGAGTTTGGAGGAACGCTTACGGCTGGTATGGTGCCGTGGAGTGATAATGGTATTTTTATGGCTGGCATATTGGGTGTTTCCACATTTGAATACCTACCGTATATGTGGCTGGCATTTACTTGCATTGGTCTGACGGTTCTTTATGGATTCATGGGTAAATTCCAGTGGATTGGTGAAACCGTCGAATTTACAACACACGATAGAGACGCTGCATAGTATGGGAGGGTTAATCATGAAGAAGCTGCTTTTGATTGCCACAGGTGGAACCATTGCGTGTTCTGATCATGGTGATGGACTCACGCCTACATTCAATATAGATGAACTGCTGGAGTTTGTACCAGAAGTTAAAAATATATGCCATTTGAAGGGCATGCACGTTATGAATATTGACAGCACAAACATGAATCCTGAGTTCTGGATTCAAATGGGTGCAGTTATTAAAGAAAACTATAATGATTATGACGGATTTGTGATTACACATGGCACAGACACAATGGCCTATACCTCAGCAGGATTGTCCTATCTGCTGCAAAATCATCAGAAGCCGATTGTTGTGACTGGCGCTCAGTACTCTATTGAAGAGTTTGGATCGGACGCCAAGCAGAACTTGAGTGACGCGATTCGCTATGCTCTAGAAGGCGTACCGGGTGTCTTTATTGCCTTTGATGGTAAGATTATAAACGGTACTCGGGCCATGAAGGTAAAGACAAAGAGCCTAGATGCTTTTCAAAGTATGAACTATCCCTATGTTGCTAAAGTTAAGTACGGGAAGGTTTATCATGACGGCATGATAAGAAGTAGATACTTGGAGAAGGCAGATAATTTAGAGACTCGAAAGCTGCATTTTGATTCGAAAATTTGTCAAGATATTATGGTTTTGAAACTTTTTCCAGGGATTTCTCCTGTGACATTCGATTTGGTCAAAGATGTCTTTAAGGGCGTCATTATAGAGAGTTTTGGAATTGGTGGCATTCCCTTTGAAAATCACAATATCATTACGAAAGTTAAGGAACTGGTTGATGCAGATATTCCTGTAGTCGTAACGACCCAGTGTCTTGAAGAAGGTATTGATTTTGAAGTTTACGAAGTTGGCAAGAAGCTGGTGGAAAGCAATATTATCATTGCTAAAGATATGAATACAGAAGCCATTGTCGCTAAGCTCATGTGGGCTCTTGCCAAGGGTCAGTCCATGGCTGAGGTCAAACATTTAATGGAAAAGCCCGTTATGGATGATTGTATGTATTAAGTGCCGTTAAGTCTATGTTATATATTGGTAAACTGCATTGAGAAAACCGCCTCAAAAGCGCATAATGATGCCAAGAGGTGATGCATATGATCAATTTACTTATTGTACTTGCGCTCATTGGCTACTTGAATTATCGATCGGTAGAGGAAAAAGGCAACACTTTGTATATAAAATACAGCAAGGGGCTTTTAAAAAAATAAGAAATTGGTAAAGGACATGGTCTACAATTGTAGACCATGTCCTTTTAAGTGTGTTCATGATAAGAATAGGTTAAGAGCATTTGATTATAATAAAAAGGAGTTTTTAAGAGTTCAAACCTATTGATACAGTGTACGCGTGTCAACTTATAGGCATCTGGTCCAATTGATTATGTTGAGTATTTTGATACAATGATAATGGTTTTGCATATCATTTGATTTTAATTTTACATTTGTTTGAAAATAAGAAGTTATGACAAATTCACAGATAGAGTTGAGTCATTCATGTTATGAAAAGAGGGGTCCATGTTAGATTTTAAAGCATTATCGATTAATCGAAAGTTAAGAATGTCATTTTTGGCAACGAGTGTGATACCTCTAATTGCCTTTGCGACAATTGGTCTGATCAGCATGCGGGGGTCATCTGTCAATGAAGCCTTTGACCAGCTGGAAAGCATACGCAGCGCGAAAAGTTTACAGCTTGAAACCTATTTTAGTGATACACGAACAGAAGGTGAACTGGTAGCCAAAATTGTCGACACCTTAAAATCAGAAGGCGAAGTGCAACTAGAGTTGACACAGAATAACAACCGACTGGCTGTGGAGCATTATTTAGATACACTGGAACTGCTTGTTTCAAATGAAGCCAACTCTGCAGATGTACAGTCTATTATCAAAGCGCCAAGTTCTCAGGGGGCGTTGAATACATACAAAACAGCAATTTCAGACAAAAATCTGATGGCATATGCTGAAGATGTCTATATTGTTTCGGATAATGGAAAAGTGCTTTTTTCAAGCCAGTATAAAGCGCATGTAGGCCTAAATTTAATGGAGAGTGCTTATCAAGACTTCGGGCTTACAAGTGCTTGGAAAAATGCGATTCTGTCAGAAGGTGTTGAGTTTGTTAACTTCTCTCAAAATGACCTGACAGGCGATACCCAGCTTGCCTACTTTGCGAAAAGCATCCTTATTGATGGACAGGTGCGTGGTACCTTGGCCATTAGTATTACCAATGAAGCGCTCAATAATCTGATTCATGAAACAAATGGCCTGGGAGATTCAGCCGAAACATACATTGCCACGAGTCATAATGGCAAGCTGCGCTTCGTGTCAGATATGAAGACCATGGGCGATGGCCTTTATAAAGTAGGCTACGAAATGACCAGCCCGCCTGAGTACGTGACAGAAACATTTGAGGGCAATAGTATTAATGAGATTTTTAAAGACAGCAGCGGCAATATGGTGGTGGTTGCTACCGATGCCCTGAAAGTTGCCAATCAGCAGTGGATTATGGTGACAAAGGTAGACCTTGAAGATTTAATCAACCAGGTGGATGCTGAAGGCAATGACTTCTATTCAGGCTATGTAAGCAACAACCACTATGACGATATCTTTCTTATTCATCCTGATGGGTATGTGTTTTATTCTGTTCGGGAAGGTTATGAGTTCAAAGAGAATTTACTCCAAGGTGAGCTGGCAAATACCAACCACGCTGACCTGATACGCCAAGTCAAAGAAAAGAAGGAATTTGTTTTTGTAGACTATGAAGCAAGCGCCCTCAACAATTATGAACCGCGTGCCTTTTTTGGCATTCCCGTTTTTGACTCAGAAAATAAAATCGAATTTATTATGTCCTTTGAAATTTCTTCTGATGCCATTAACAAGATCATGCTAGATAGAACGGGCCTTGGTGAATATGGTGAAGCTTATTTGATTGGCTCTGATTACGGATTGAGATCAGATACTTTTCTGGAGCCGCTTGTAAAGAATATATCAAACTCATTTATCAATCCAAGTGAGGGTGGCATATACTCAGAAGCAGCCCATTCGGTTATCAAAGGTGAAAATGATACGCGTATTATGGATGATTACAGGGGTGAAGCTTCCATTATTTCATATACCCCTATTCATGTAAGCGAGACCCAGTGGGGCCTTGTTGTAAAACAAGATAAAAATGAACGATTGAGCAGTCTGAACCATTTGATGCTGATGATGGTTTTCCTTGGTATAGCCACCATTATTGTTGTTGTTTTATTGGCAAGATACATAGCAACAGGTATCTCGAACCCGATTGTGCGTCTATCTGAGTGGACCAAAGATGTTGCACTTGGAAAGCTGGAACTTAAAGATATTCAGACTGACCGTGATGAAATTGGCGAGCTTAAAGAAAGCATTTCAAAAGTAGTGGCGTCTTTTTCAGATATTTCTCAAATCTGTGAGGACATTGCTGTGGGAAAACTGGATCATGCCTTTTCACTCAGAAGTGAAGAAGACGAGTTGGGGCTGGCCATTAATCGCATGCGAGCCAACTTTATAGAGGTTATTGATCAGGCCAATTCAATATCCCAAAAAGACTACTCCGTAATGATAAAGCAGCGATCTGCAGATGACGAACTCAGTGCTGCCCTCATCAATATGGTGACCCAGTTGAAGACTGCTTCTGATTTTGCTGAGCGCCAGAACTGGATTAAGAATGGTCAGTCGGAGCTTAATGCAATCATTCAAGACACTTCCGACAATCAGTCTCTAAGTAAAAGGGTATGCTCTTTTATAAGCCAATACTTAGAGGCTAATGTATCGGGCATGTATATTAAGGACAATGACCATTACAAAATGCTTGGCAGTTATGCCCTTCAAACGCGAAACAGTGATCTGTTTAAAGTTAGTGAAGGCGAGGGGGTTCTTGGACAGGCGGTTCTTGAAAAAGAAATAATCTATTTGAAGGATCTACCTGCTGAAAAGATGCAGTTAGATACCGCATCTACTAAAGTTGAAATCAGGCATGTCCTTGTGATGCCTTGCATTTTTGAAGGCGATGTAAAAGGCGTCATTGAAATTGGCTCATACACACCATTTAGTGATCAGCACTTAGAATTTTTAGATAAAATTCAAGAGAATATCGCCATTGCCATTCATTCAAATATAACAAAGCGCGAACTTCAGGAACTGCTTGATCATACCTTGCTTCAGTCGGAAACCCTCAAAAAGAACGAGGAAATTTTAAAGAACAAAAACGAAGAGCTTTCACAACAGACAGATGCTTTAAGAGCTTCCGAAAGCAAGCTGCAACAGCAGCAAGAGGAACTCAGACAGTCCAATGAAGAGTTGGAAGCGCAGACTATGGAGCTAAAAGCTTCTGAGAGCAAACTGCAGCAGCAGCAAGAAGAACTTCGCGTTACCAATGAAGAACTGGAAGAAAAGACGATCAATCTGCAAAAGCAGACAGAAGAGATTGCAAAGAAAAATGAAGAGCTGGAAAAAACCAAGGACTTGATTGAAGAAAAGGCACAGGAAATTGAGGTTTCCAGCAAGTACAAGTCAGAGTTTCTTGCCAACATGTCCCACGAACTCAGAACACCACTCAACAGTATTTTAATCTTGTCTGGTTTACTCCATGAAGACAAGAAAGGGGTGCTGAGTGAAGAAGACAAAGAATATGTCAAAGTCATTAATGCTGCAGGTAAAGACCTACTTGATCTGATTAATGATATTTTAGACTTATCAAAAATTGAGTCTGGTAAAATGGATCTCAACATTGAACCATTTAATCTGAGACATGCACTTGACACAGTTCATCACTTGTTCAAGCCACTGACCGACGAAAAAGGTGTTGCGTTAATAAGCCATATTGACGATCGTGTTCCTGAACGAATCCGTTCAGATGAGATGAAAATGATGCAGGTTGTCAAAAATCTGGTTTCCAATGCAGTGAAGTTCACTGAAAAAGGGAAAATTGAAATTGTGACAAGTATGGTCGATGAAACGCTTCTCAAAATATCTATTCGCGACACGGGCATTGGCATACCAAAAGAAAAGCTGCTTCACATATTTGGTGCATTCCAGCAGGTTGATGGCAGCACCAGCAGAAATTATGGCGGAACGGGTCTTGGACTATCCATTTCAAAGGAACTCATTCAGCTCATTGGTGGAAACATTACGGTTGAGAGCGAAGAAGAAAAGGGCAGTGTCTTTAATATTATGATTCCAGTTGAGCTGAACAAGCCATTTGACGTGTCTAAAAACGTTCAAAGGATAGAGACACAGGTCGCAGTAGAGTCACATAGGCAAAAGCAACCGCCTGCAAGCCCAGTGGCAGAACCGGATAATGTCGAGAAAGAAAACATTAGTCTTGAAAAGATCAAATCCGATTCAAAGGGTGATCCTGTCATTCTCATAGTTGAAGATGATAAAAACTTCTCTGGTGTGCTGGAGAAAATAGCCAAGGAGAGAGGACATCGTGTTTACTGCGTAGAGAGTGGGGGACGCGCCTTATTGGCTGCTGAGGAACTCGACATTTCTGCCATTATACTGGATCTTGGCTTGCCGGGCATGGGGGGCTGGGAAGTCCTGCATAGGCTAAAAAAATGGGATAGGACCAAGGATATTCCGGTACACATCATATCGGGCAGGGCTCTTGATCATCAATATGAAGACCGAGGCTTTATTGACTATCTTCAAAAACCTGTTAGTTTTGAAAAGCTGGCTGGGGCATTTGATAAAATTGAAGAACTGATTAGCAAGGACATAAAAAAGCTCCTGATTGTTACATCCGATTTGGAATCAACAGACCAGATCAAGGCTCAGTTCAAAGAAGAAATAGACGATTTAAAGCTGGTTTGTGCGCCCTCTGGTGAAGCTGCACTTGAAGCGCTTAGAAAGCAAACCTTTGACTGCATGGTGATGGTGGATGATTTAGAAGACATTCACATAGGAGATTTGGCTAAGCGCATTCGTGTAAATGATCTGTCACAGACACCTATTATTTTGTATACTGATAGCGAGAAAACGAGTGACATTTCTGAAGACCTGGCCAGATACATCGAGTCCATTATACTTAAAGGCGATAAGTCTATGGACCGATTAATTGATGAAACCACGCTTTTCTTAAATCATATTGAAGAAAGCAATAAGGTGAAAGCCAAGGAATATATGAAAAGCAATAAGGAAAAGGAAGCGATTCTAAAAGGCAAAAAGGTCTTGATTGTGGATGATGACATGCGTAATACCTTTGCCCTGTCAAGTGCCTTAGAAGAAGATGGACTGGACATTGTCATTGCTAAAAATGGACAAGTCGCTATTGAAAAGCTTGAAGAGAATCCGGATATTGATATTGTACTGATGGACATTATGATGCCAGTCATGGACGGGTACGCAGCAATGCGAAAAATCAGAAGCATGAAAGCCCCTTTTTCTGGTGTGCCTATTATTGCTTTAACAGCTAAGGCCATGCGAGAAGATAAGGAAAAATGTATTTCTGCTGGAGCCAGCGATTATTTGGCCAAGCCAGTTAAGTTTGATGAACTGGTGACCTTAATGAAAGTGTGGATATACTAATGAAGTCAAAACTTGAGCATGAGGAAATACTTGAAAATGAGGACATTGAGATAACCCTCTTCATAGATATGCTGTTTTATAAATACGGATATGACTTTAGGGAGTACTCGCGTGCGCATATGAAGCGGCGCATTAAGCACCGTATTGAGATTGAACCGAATATGAATACGGTAAGCGATTTTATTCATGAGGTACTCTGGAATGAAAGTTATTTCCGTAAAATTGTTTCGGACTTCTCGATTAATGTCACTGAAATGTTCAGGGATCCTTCTTTTTATAAAAAAATTAGGGAAGAAGTTGTCCCGATTTTGAAGACGTATCCTTTTATAAAAGTTTGGCATGCAGGGTGTTCCACAGGTGAGGAAGTGTATTCAATGGCCATTCTCCTGCATGAAGAAGGGCTTCTGAGTAGAACACAAGTATATGCCACTGATTTTAACGATATAGTCTTAAAAAAAGCCAGACAAGGCATCTACTCGACTGAATCCATACGGGATTATGAGAAGAATTATAAAGCGTCAGGTGGACGTGCCGAGTTGTCAGACTACTACCATGAAGCTTATAATACACTTATATTTGATCAGAAACTGAAGGAGAAAATACTTTTTTCTAATCATAATCTGGTCACAGATGGTGTTTTTGGGGAAATGAATATGATTATTTGTAGAAATGTCTTAATCTATTTTGAACGTGATTTGCAAAATAAAGTCTTCAACCTATTTAAGAAGAGTTTGTGCTATGGGGGCATATTGGGCATCGGTTCTAAGGAATCTATGCACTTTTCAGACGTTTATCCTAAATTTAAGACACTCGATGCAGATGAAAAGATATTTATGAAACGACACGTATAGATTGGATGAGATTCAGTGAATATTGAAGCGATTGTGATCGGCGTCTCAGCAGGTGGATTTAAGACACTTGATAAACTCATAATGGGTCTGAGGGAAGATCTTAAAGTACCCATCATTGTGGTTCAGCACATTGGATCATCGTCTGAGAACTATATTGTCACGTATTTGAATGAAAAGTCAGCGCTACATATAAAAGAGGTTGAGGAGAAAGAATGGATAATGGGTGGGACGGTCTATTTTGCACCTTCAAACTACCATGTTCTCATTGAAAGAAACAGAAGCTTTTCATTGACAGTTGAAGAAAAAGTGTGTTTTGCTAGACCTTCAATCGACGTTATGTTTGAATCTGCAGCTGAGGCCTATCCGGACCAGCTGCTGGGGATCGTATTAACAGGGGCGAATTCGGATGGAACAAGTGGATGTCGAGCTATAAAAGCGTGCGGTGGTCTTGTATTCGTACAGAATCCAGATGAGGCAGAATTTATGGATATGCCATTATCTGTGATCCGTAATCATTATCAAGACGCTGTAATGACAATTGATGAAATGATTGATGTCATTAATAAAATTCGGTAGACAAGCAGGTGATAGATATGGAAAACCAAATGAAAGTCCTTATGGTCGATGACAGGCCAGAGAACCTATTTGTATTAGAGACAATTCTAAAAGATGAAGATGTAACATGCGATAAAGCCACATCGGGCAATGAAGCCTTGTCTATGTTACTTGAAAAGGACTATGCCCTTGTTTTGATGGATGTACAAATGCCTGATATTGATGGATTTGAAACAGCAAAACTTATGAAGGGTATGAATAAAACAAAGTATATTCCCATTATTTTTGTGACGGCAATCAGTAAAGAGGAGTACTATGCCTTCAAAGGGTACAATATTGGGGCCATTGATTATATTTACAAGCCAATTGAACCCATTGTTCTGAAAAGTAAAGTGCGTGTCTTTGCTGAGTTACACAGACAAAAAATGATGTATAAGGATCAAACCAAGCTACTCAATCTAAAAGTGAACGAACTAGAGCAGATTAAACAAGAACTGATTGAACTTAACAGTAAACTCGTTCAGATATCTAATATGGATTCGTTAACTCAAATTGCCAATCGTAGGGCCTTTGATGAAACAATTAAAATAGAAATAAACAGGGCAAATCGAGATAAGGTAGACCTTGCAGTGCTTATGCTGGATATCGATTTTTTCAAACAATATAATGACTACTATGGACATGTAAAAGGCGATGAAGTCCTTCAAAAGGTTGCAGAAGAAGTGAAAAAGTCTGTTTGTAGACCTGCGGACTTAGTGGCGCGCTACGGCGGGGAAGAATTCACAGTTATTTTGCCCGATACATCTACTGAAGGTGCACTGCATGTTGCAGATACCATACGCAGAAATGTGGAAGCACTTAAAATTCCAAACGAAGGATCAGCTGTAAGCGAGTGGCTGACGGTCAGTATTGGCATTGTCCTAAAGTGCTCAGAGACAAATACCCAAGATACCCTGCTTAAAAGAGCAGATAAAGCACTCTACGAAGCAAAAGAACGCGGAAGAAATCAAGTGGTGTTTTACTGTGCGGATACAGAGGCAGTTGTCGACGCAGAGATAGAGACGGTGTCATAGGCCTAAACGATAACCGTGCACTATTACTGATCTATTGCCTGGAAAACAGGGATGATTTTTATCTTAAGAAAAAATGCATGTAATTGTATTGATTTAAAAAGCTTAGCGAAGGAACTTTCAGCTAAGCTTTTTAAAGGTTCTTTGTGAACAAGGTTGTTTGTTCAGGTATAGGCATCATTTTCTGAGATTATATAGAAGGCAACTTGTACATGGAGGTGTGCTATGAAATTCAACAAAATATGGGCTGTCTATTTTAGTCCTTGTGGCAGTACGAAACGTGTCACAGAAGAAATCGCACAATCAATAAGCCAAAGGTTAAATTTGCCTGTTCAAGTGTTTGATTATACCTTGCCAATGAAAAGAGACAAGACATATGCGTTTTCAAGCACAGATATTGTGATTTGGGGAACACCCGTTTATGCGGGGCGTGTTCCAAATAAACTACGCCCTTTTATGGAAACTGCTTTCGCAGGAAATGGCGCACAATCAGTACCATTAGCGGTATTTGGAAATCGCAATTTTGATGATGCCTTATTTGAGCTGCAGGATATTTTGAATAAGAATGGTTTTTCGGTTGTGGCAGGCGCAGGCATTGTCGCACAGCATGTGTTTTCTGATGTGATTGCAAAAGGTCGCCCAGATGACATAGACAAGAAGCATATCGATGCTTTCATAGAGAAATTGATTGAAACTTTTCTTGATGAGAACAAAAAAAGAGAACCGGTTATTATTCCAAGAAAGAATAATCCAATCAATTATTACACACCGACAGGGATAGGCGGTGAACCAACCAATTTCCTTAAGGCTATCCCAATAACAGACGAAAGCCAATGCACGCGTTGCGGGATATGTGCAAGTAAGTGTCCTATGGGAAGTATCAATAAAGAAAATCCGGCAGAAATCACAGGAATTTGTATAAAATGTCATGCCTGTGTTAATGGATGTGTTGAGGGTGCAAAATCGTTTGAGGATACAGCCTTTTTATCACATAAACAGATGCTAGAAGAAAATTATACGGGAAGAACAAAGAGTCAATTTTTTATATAGTAAAAGGAGATTGAGCAAGCAAAAGGAGCAGATTGACTTGCTGGATCATTCTTCTGAGCCTAAGGATGCCATACAAAAATATTTTAAGAATAAACTGGAAAGTTCACGTGCGCATCATGCTGTGAATATGAAATGGTTTGAAAACCTGCTGGATGCTATCGATCAAAATGGTCGATGATATGTAGTGGGCTATTTGCATGTGCGGGAAATAGGATGATTTGGAATAGACCAGAAAAGGTGTACGGTGACCTGCTGGACACCATTTTTTATGCAAGCCTTTTTTAAAAGTCAATTATCTGGTATAATGACGCAGGGTAAATATTAAATAATTGTAATGTATAGGTGTTTGTATATCTGTTTACAAAAGTTTTCTAAAACATAGCCGTTGTTGATGAATGACCATCAGAGAGATTTCAGGATGGTTTTTTTTATACGTAGAATTTGATGAAAGGATGTCAGGGATATGGGGTTTGAATTAAAAGCCTATTCGGCACCGGATTTTACAAAGCAGTACTTTATTGAAGCACCAAATGCACAGTGTCTGCAAGTGGTCAAAGATGGCGTGGCACCTATGGGGTTTCACGCAATGAGCATTTTTCCTGAGTATTTTAAAATTGGTGGCAAGTGGTACCTTGCCAAGGAAAGTCGGATGGACTGCGTTCCAGTAATTGAAGGCACTGAAATTTCTATTAAAGAGTTCAGACACTTAAGAGTGGGTGACAAAGTCGTAGTGGGTAGAAGTGAAGATGCCAGTGAAGGCATATATGTGCATCACGACGGATTTGGGAAAAATGATAACACACAAGATGCCTTTGCATTCAGATCAAACCGTTCTCGTGAAACATCCTTTTCAAAGGATTATGACGAGCTTTACGAACTGCTAAAGCATGAAAAGGACCACGGGAAAATTGTTTGGGTTATGGGGCCAGCCTTTTCCTTTGACCATGATGCGCGCAATGCTTTTTCAAAACTGATTGAGCAGGGGTATGTCCATGCTATTCTGGCGGGCAATGCACTGGCAACACATGATTTAGAGGGCGCCTACCTGAGAACGGCACTGGGTCAAGACATCTACACACAGGAAAGCAGGCCGCACGGACACTATAATCATTTGGACACAATTAATCGTGTGAAACATCATGGCAGTATTGAAGCTTTTGTGGATAATGAAAATATAAAAGATGGCATTATGTACCACTGCGTAAAACATGCTGTTCCTTATGTTCTGGCAGGCTCAATTCGAGATGATGGCCCTCTACCATCGGTATATAGTGACGCTTATATGGCTCAGGATGCCATGCGAAATGAAATAAGGGGTGCTACAACCGTAATTTGTATGGCAACCATGCTCCATACTATAGCAACCGGGAATATGACCCCATCCTACCGCGTACTTGAAGACGGAACCGTGCGTGAAATTTATTTTTATTGTGTGGACATATCCGAGTTTACGGTCAATAAGCTGACAGACCGAGGCAGTTTATCTGCCCATGGCATCGTGACCAATGTTCAAGACTTTATCTGTAATGTTTGCAAAGGTCTTGGTATGAATTTTCAAGAAGAAAGCCTTGAAGTAGAGCACATAAAATTAAAAAAAGTCTAATGCCTCTTAATGGGCGGTGTATCTTGTTTAGATATACCGCCCTTTTTTATCTGGGCGCATATACAAGTTGCGCCCATGGTATAGACCTTGCTGCGTTTTAAATACGTGTTTGAAAAACAAGCTATGTTTTAGAAGGTGAAACTTAAATATATAGAAAAAGAACCTTTTGGGATATGTCCAAAAGGTTCTTTTTATGGGCTTTCAAATTTTATCTGCCTAGAATAAGATATGCAATGTTACAAGTAAGACTGTTTTACGCTTTTACCGGTTCTTGTGATTGTTCTGTTTGGCTTATGAATACAATGTATTTAAGCAGTACATAGAATGTGATTGCAGCTGCAATGCCGATTGCTGCGTGTGATAGCACACCTAAAAACATGAACTGCCCAGTTTGTTTCATAATAAAAATACTGGATTTTTTTAGCGCTAGGGCTGAAATAACCAGTGGGAATGTAAAAGCGGAAAAGCTAGGGAAAAATGCTGATTTCAATAAACCTGGCATTTGAGACAAAACATATACATACAGTAGGCTAGCCGTGCAAAGAAGCGCCCAGACCATCAAAGTGGCCTTGTCACTGAAGCTGCTCATATAACCAGCGAGACAGAGGCTCGCAGGCGCACAGAGTATTGCACGCGTTGGTTTTGCTGGCGGTTTATCAATGCCCATATCCCTAAGGCGTTTTAGGACAATAGGAAATAACCAAATGAAGTTGATTAGGCCTGCCCAGAAAAGCAGTCTTCCTGTTGACTGCATTCCATAAGCGGGTGCTGTAACACTAGCCACTACAAAGCCAACATAAACGATAAAGTAACTCGGAAAGACTTTTTCCAGTTCGATATTGAGCATAAAGCGTTTTGTAAAGAGTGCAAGCAGTATAAAATGCATGATAATGGCCATAAACCACAAGGACATAGCGCCTATTTTCGATAAAGGAATCAGATATACCGAAAGAACCATTATCCCCATAGGGTAAGTGCATAAAACACCGCTGACAATAGGATGTTTTAGACCCTCTTTAAATGAACCCGGATAAACTAGGCATTTTAGTGAAACGAGCACAAATAAAATGCCTGCAATTCCACCACAAAAAAGTTTAAGCGCTGGATGGTAGCCCCCAAGCAGATTGCCCAAAGTCGCCAGTGCCAGCATAAGTCCTGTTACAGGCAGAGGTAATTTTTTAAGAATTTGCTTCATAAGACCTCCTAGAGCTTGATATCATCAATGCTAATTTGACCTGATTCAAGGAGTTCGTTTGCGACCCAAGCAGCAACTTCTCCTGTAATTCGAACACAGTGCTTTTTACGCTCGGGTGATGCAAATGCATAGTCCTTAACAATGACACGACAACAGGTACTCTTGTACTCCTTTTTTATGTAATCGTGAAGCTTGGCTGCAACAGGAAACATATTTTCGTCCATTTGTTCGCCGTGATTTCGGCCCCATCCCATCCCCAGTGCCATCTGACCGCCGCTGACAGCACCGCAAAGACATCCTGATTTCCCCATGCCAATTGGAAATCCTGAAGCCATTTTTGTAATAGACTGAGGAAATGGCCAGCCTAAAAATTCATTAATTGTGTGTACGACAGATTCCGAACAGAAGAACTCTCCGCGGTCAAAATACCCCTCTGCCTTTTCTTTTACTAAATCGATTATTTTTTCCTTTTCCATAAAATGACCTCCTAATTTATACCTTAGTGAATTACTATACATTATGAGTATGTCATATTCATAACAAGGCGTATAATAGATAAAATTAATAAGGGGTACGGGTGCTATAGAAAAGAATAATACTAGGTTGCAGATTGCTTTGTTAAGGGATTTTTTTGTGTGAAAGGCGTATTTAGAGCAATATGTTTCTCAATTTTAATATAAATTGAGTAGTGTATTCTGAGTAATATGAGCCCGGTAGGTCAAAGAGCAAATCCACTAGATAATCTCAAAGCAATATAAAATTAAGAAGGTCACATAGAAAAACCAGCCTTGGTTTTGGCTGGTTTACTTTGTGTATGAAACCAGCGCCAAAATATCTAGCGGGCTTTTTCATCAAGTACGATCTTAAATGTATTTCGGCCACTGTTCTTGGCAAGGTAAAGGGCCTTATCGGCACGAATGAATCCATCGTGTACTTGACTCGACTGATTGGAAATCTCTGAAACGCCAAAACTTGCAGTCAGGTGAATGTCATGGGCAAAAACAGTACGACACAATTCTTCGCGGAGTCTTTCAACAGTATTTAAAAGATGTGTTCGCGCCAAGGTGCTGATCAGTAAGAATTCTTCCCCTCCCCAGCGGTATGCATACATCTCTTCAGAAACATAATTTTGAAGAATCATGGCCACTTGCGTAAGAATCTCATCTCCAACAGGATGGCCATATGTATCATTAATTTCTTTAAAATGATCCAAATCAATGAGTACAATATGTTTATCACGGGCGTCCATATGCTGACGCAAGTTGTTTTCAAAATCTCTTCTGTTTGGGAGCCCGGTTAAGAAGTCAGTTTCTTGGGCTTTCTTAAGTGCAATGGCTGTTTCAATTTCAGTGTTAAACCCCTTCTTGAAGTTATAAAGAATATAAGTGGTAAACAGCAAGTTTGAAATCACATAGACGAAATATTGGGGATTCATATCCATTAGCGATCTAAAAAGTACGAGGGGACCAATGATAACAAAGGTTAAGACATACTGGTATTTTTTGCGGTATCCGATGATGGTGATAATAAGAACCATCATGAGTTGCATATAAAAGCGCATTGAAATCCGTTCGAAAAAAATAATGAGTGTAAAGAGAATGCCGTACAGCCCTGTAATAAAGATGGCCAGGTGCATGTTTCCACGATACCAGATGTAGAAAACAAGTCCCATAGCAAGGGTCATAATCGAAATTTCTGCTGCAATAAATGCAAACCTTCTAGTAATAATTAAGTCGGCAATAAACATGCCTAGTGAATAGATATAGACAAATACCATGAGATTGAATATATTATTCGATTCCTTGATTTCGATAAAAGACTTGTTCTTATAGTTTTTTGAGGGGGGTCTATCAAAGATATTCATGAGAGCATCCCTTCACGCGTTAATTTGTTTCGGCCTGTTCGTTTTGAGGTGTATAGTGCCTGGTCACAGATAGAAAATGCTTGTGTAAAGGGGAAATTTGAATTAACCCGGTAGCTGCCAATGCTAATGGTTATACTGATTTTTGAGCCTGCAAATGTACGCTCTACGAGTTCTCTAAAATTGTTCAGACGTTCATCAAAGACCGGACTGCTTTCTTTCTTTGAAACAATGACAAACTCCTCGCCACCCCACCTGTAAACGGTGAACAGGGGTGTCTTAAAGTTAGCCAGCATTAACTCAGAAAGTTCTTGAAGGAGCTTATCTCCAGCATTGTGTCCATAAGTGTCATTGACAGTTTTGAAGAAATCAATATCTAGAATGGCAAGCTCGTACGACGTTTGGTTTAAAGCTTTTACGTCGGCATAGAGCTTTTGGCGCGTATAGAGTTTGGTGAGCAGATCCACCTCGGATGAGTTAGAAAGCTCAATTCTCTCAATGATGCCACGCTGGATCATTTTTTCAAGATAGATAGCCAGCAACATAAGTGTCAAAACGCTAAAGAGTATAAAAATAGTGTCATGAACAATAAAAAGATTTTCACTAGAGTGAGCTAGAGAGGCAGTGGCGAGATAAAAACGGTAAAAGAGCAAACAAATACTGCTTATATAGGTGACTACAATTTGCCACGGTTTTATGCAGACAATAACACTGATAAAGACAAAAAGAACAAAATTTCCAAAAAAATGAAATGTGGTGACCTTATCAATCATTGAAAGCAGGACAAAATTACCACAAAAGAAGAGACTCAGCTGTGAGGGGATGATGTTTCCTTGAAGAAATAGCAATCCGGATAAAAATAGTAATAAGATAATAACCATGCCGGTTACTGTATCATGAAACCAAGAATAGTATAACGTTGTTGTCATTAAGATATAAAGGGCTGTTGCAAGAAAAATATTTTGATAATAGAGTGCCTTCTTTTGAATATAGGCAGACTTCGTCTCGTAGCTGCGAAGAAGGTGATATTTTATAAAATCCATGTAATAGTACGCCTTTCTACTTAAGACTAGAACGCTGGAATATTGAAATTAGCTTAAATTATACCATGAACAGATACTATTATAGGTACTGTAACAAAGTTTGTGTAAAATTATAAAATCTTCCACGAAAGTAGTTAGTGTTATAAACTAGACTACAGAGTGGAGGATTTTTTTATGAGTCGAAAGAAGAAAAACAACAAGATATCAGAACTGACAGAAACCCTGATGCTGGACAAGAATATCACCGATGTAGCAGACCTACAGAGTGTTCTGAAGGAAATGCTTAAGTCTGGTGTTGAGAAGCTACTCGAAGCAGAGCTGGACGATGAGCTTGGTTACGAACGTTACGATCGCCAGAATGAAAAGACAAACTACAGAAACGGGAAATCAACGAAGCGTGTTAAGACTGATCTTGGTGAAGTTGATCTTGAGATCCCAAGAGACCGCAATGGCGAGTTTGATCCGCAAATTGTGCCAAAACACTCAAGTGATATTTCGGCTATTGAAGACAAAGTAATCTCGATGTATGGCAAAGGTATGTCTCAAAGAGATATCTCTGAGCACATAGAAGATCTATACGGCATGCCACTCTCAGCGCAGTCAATTTCACGTATGACTGATAAAATCATCCCTCATATTGAGGAGTGGCAACACAGACCACTTGAAACTGAGTACCCTTTTGTCTTTATGGATGCGATTCACTATAAGGTAAAGCAGAATAATCGCATTGTATCTAAAGCGGCTTATGTTGTTGTGGGCATAAATACAGATGGAATGAAAGACGTTCTAGGTATCTGGATAGGTGAAAATGAGACAAGCAAGTTCTGGTTAAAGGTTCTGACTGACTTGAAGAATCGTGGTGTTCAAAAGGTTACAATCTTTAGTGTTGACGGTCTGTCAGGCTTTGAACAAGCGATCAAAGCAACATATCCGGAGTCTATTGTACAGCGCTGCATCATTCATCAAATCCGCTCTTCAACACGATATGTCAGCTACAAGCATATAAAAGAACTTATGAAAGATCTTAAATCTGTCTATCAAGCACCGAATGAAGAATCAGGATATCAGATGCTCATGGGATTTGAAGAAAAATGGAGTTCACAGTATCCACGTTGTATAAAATCCTGGAAAGACAACTGGGGTGTTATATCACCATTTTTCGCATACTCAGCAAACATCAGAAAGATCATGTATACGACCAATATCATTGAAAATCTGAATAGACAGTATCGAAAAGTAACTAAGGGAAAACCAGTGTATCCAACCGATATGTCACTGATGAAGTCCCTTTACTTAGCAACTGAAAATGCAACAAAGAAGTGGTCCCAGCGCCAGCGAAACTGGGATCAGATAATAAACGAACTCTCGATTATCCATTCATAATCGAGAGTTCCTAAAAAGTTCATATTTACTGCTTTCGTGGCAGATTATTTACACAAAATTTGGGACAGTCTCCTATTATATATTTCCAATATCGCATTGTAATAAACAAATTTGTACCTACTGTAAGAAAAATTGTACTTTTAAGCATAAAAAAAATAGACGACAATGTCAGGTCAAATCAGACATTACCGTCTACTGTTTTGATTTAATCTACTTTGATTTAATCTACTTGATATACTGAATGACTTCACGGTTTCTACGTGGGCCGTTCAGTGCCTTGTCATGGGTTTTATGACCAAAGCATACACCATAAAAGGCTTTATAGCCTTCTGGAATATTGAGTGCGGCTTGAATTTCTTCATCGTTAAAGACGAGGCGGACAAGACCAATCCATACAGAGCCAATGTTTAGGCTTTCTGCGGCAATCAGCATGTTTTGTATAGCTGCAGAGCAGTCTGCTTCCATGGCCATGGCATCGGGTTTACCTGATACAATGACTAGGGTTGGCGCATTGTAAGTTACTTTGAACTTGTCATTTGATGCCATGCGCTCCATCCAGTCCACACCTGCGCCTAGCATGGCAGCTTTTGTTTTTTCATTAATCAGGTCAAGGACTTCAGGATTTTGAACAACCGTGAAATGCCAAGGTTGTTCGTTGTGTGCAGTTGGGGCATAAAGACCTGCCTCTAAAATTGCATCCAAATTTTCATCAGAAATTTGCTGATCCGTGTACTTTCGTGTGCTTCGGCGCTGTTTGATGGCCTTAATTACATCATTCATTGGGAACCTCCATTTTATGTAGTCATTATTACAAGTCTATAGAAACAGGGTCTCGTTTGGCATGTTGCGCCAGTTCGACCACCATAAAGTTTTCAAGCATCTCTTATATCAAGATACATATATAGAAACATGTCTATATGTATTTAATAGATGCTTGATAAGTCTAATTTAAATTGTTAAAAAGTTATTTAACTATATAACTATTCGAGCATACACTATTTTGTGATATAATTCAACTGATATTTTAAAATGATGAG
This sequence comes from uncultured Acidaminobacter sp., assembly GCA_963676345.2. GTDB lineage: Bacteria > Bacillota > Clostridia > Peptostreptococcales > Acidaminobacteraceae. The sequence continues at coordinate 846,940 of CAXXTS010000002.1, read as the reverse complement.
CATGGAAAAGGGATTGAACCTATGAAAAATTTACTGCATCCAACGGTGGACCAACTCAACTTGCCCACAATACTCAAAGCATTAGGAGATGGAACGCGCCTTGAAATACTAAAAGCACTTTCAAAATCAGATGAAACCACTTGCTCCAACTGCAATATTGATATGAGCAAACCCGCCCTTTCCCATCATTACAGGGTTTTAAGAGAGTCGGGTCTTATTTATGTACGTGTAGATGGAAAGCAGCGTTTTCTTTCTATTCGGTATGATGATATTGAATCAAAATTTCCTGGACTTTTGGGTGCGGTTCTTGGTGTAGTGGAACTTAAAGATTAGGGTTAAGTGTCAGGACGCCGGACATAAAAGTCCGTGGGCTGCGAATCAAACAGAAAGAATAAGGACCGATGTACTGTACGCCTGAGTTACTGGGCGCACAGTCATCGGTCCTGTTTTATTTTCAATATCGTTTATACCGTGGACTCTTGCATGTTCTATGAATCCATTGAAATCGGTATATAAATCTCGCTGATTGAATCTGCATTGTAGGGGCCAAGATGGTCTTTTCCGTAGTATTCAAAGTTGAATAGGTATGGAAGCTGGTAGTCTGTATCCGGTAGATACGATTCGTAAATATACCGGTAGGTATGACCGACTTGATTGGCAAGGCCCTTGTGCTGAAATACCAGATATTCATGACTGGGGATGGTTTTCTCAGTAAACTGAAGGGGTGTTTTATCAAAGGCGCTTACTTCGACTGCGATAAAAAAGTACATAGAATCCCCTTCTTGGTCTTCAAACCAAAACTGCATCTGATAAAACCGACTAGGCGTGACTTTGTGATTTATGGCATCTAAAGAACGCATTAGGTGGCTCCATGGATCAGACAAATCATTTTTGAGGTGAATATCATGGTAAAACACAATACCAACCAATTTGATTTCTTCTTTATGAACAAGTTTTGGTGTTGTGTTTACAAGATGATACAGCCCTTCAATGCGCTCAGGGGTCAGCTTTTTCACAGCGTGTTCTAGTGGATAGGTTTTATGCCTGCGCACTTCAGAGGGTAAGAGGCCAAACATCTTTTGAAAGGCACGCGTATAGACCTCGTGGCTGCTAAAACCATACTTTAAGGCAATGTCAAGGATATTCAGATCCTTCTCGATTAGATCTAGAGCAGAGAGGCTGAGTTTTCTGCTGTCAATATAGCGTTTTGGTGAAATACCCGTAATACCTTTAAAAAGCCGACTGTAGTAGTATGAAGAAAAACCACAGTGTTTGGCGAGTTCAGCAACAGAAATATGCGCTTCGATTTTTTCTTCAATGATGTCAATCGATGTATAAATGATATCTCGATTCTTCATAGCAGCTCCTCACAGATAGACTATCATGTAAATAGAATTAGGATTCAAAATTGAAAAAGGCAGACCAGTCAAATGTGGCTGAGTCTTCAATACACATAGGAAGCATGGCACACCAAGGGGGTGTAGCCACGGTTTTAGCGATGTCTGAACATGGAAAGTAAGGTTTGATATCTAAGATGGGACTTTCGGTTTCAGCGTCAATGTATGGGGTGTAAATGCGCCCTTTTTCCATGTCAATGCTCGAAACTTGAATGACGGTTATCAGAACAGGATTAGGTCTGATAGGGGAGCGGGTCGCAAAGACACCGACCTGATCAGGCCCCGGTTTATAGGGTTTTTGAACCGTGATGTTTTCTCTATAATCCATGGTATCATATAGATTGCCCCACCACAAAATATTCAGATGGGTGAAGCCTTCAAGCCCACTGAGCCCTGCCTTGTATTTTTCTGTGAGCTGGATATAGCATCCATTTTCATCTTGCTGTACTGTCCCAATTTCTAAGAGCTGTGCCTTCATAAAAATACCTTCTTTCAAATATGCCATAGTTTATACTATCCTGGCCCTCAAACAGAGGACCTGAGCCGCTTTGCTGTAGGCCTATATATAGCTTAGCAAGGTGTGCTGTTTTTATCTTGATACTGAGTGCTGTCTTTTGCACTCAATTTGATATTTTTTGTCCTGTTTATTATGCACTGTTTTATGGACAGGTGGAAACAAAAGGTTTTTCTGATATATACGCGCATTTTAGAGAGTTATTACAGCTTTACAGCCACTTAAAAGTGAGATAGAATGACACCGTTTGTGGGGTGGTTTGCCTCAAAAAAGTATTGTGTAATCAGTGTCAGCTGCTGAGGAAATGAGTCATGAAATGAAGTATTTGATAGGGTATATTCCCTCTGAATTAGATGCAAACAGGGATATACTGGAGTATGTATTAAAATCCAGTGCAATTGATGGCATAGAGGTTAACTTTTCTGAGCGAGAAGCGGTGGATTTTCTTGAGTACAATATTGACCTTGCAAGCCGTTTGAATGCAAATGGTAAAGTGTATCAGATTCATCTGCCGGAAATTAGAGAAGACAATGTTCATATTCTAGGTCAGTTAAAACACATCATTCCTAAGACTGGGGGGCAAATCAACGCCGTTCTTCATCATGCCCTTGGAAGCAGTGTTGAAGAAGATATGGCCCTTACATATGAAATGCTGGATAGGGTATACGCCTACTTGAAAGCCCATGATCTGAATGTGGTGATTCACCTTGAAAATCTGAATGTGATCCGTTCACTGGACATTTTTCCAAAAGACAAACAGCCGAGTATGAAACATATTGTCGGGCGGGAACGCATTAATATTGACCGCATAGACGCGGTTTTGAAGGCATATCCAGAGCTGAAATTATGTCTGGACATTGGGCATGTGATTTCTGACAATCTGAAGTTTGCACTGAGCCCACTTCAAAGAGAGCGGGTGGGAAATATTCACATTCATGATGCGGATGAGCAAGCAGATCATAAACGAAACGGAACCTGTACAGATATCCGGCGTATAGATGCTTTTGCAAAAAGTGTCCTTAACCTTGAGACCTATACCGGATACGGCGTCGTAGAAATCGCCAAGGTCAACCTTGGATCAAATATGGAAGAGACAATTCAGATTCTTGAAAAGGAGATCAAACTTATGGAAGGCAAGCATTACGTTGAAGTTGTATTTACAGACGGAGAAAAAATGACAAGGGATCAAGCGCTTGAGGACTGTACAAAGTGCGGTGCGGCGGTTGGAGAGTTCCACCAGTCATACTGTGAAAAAGAAATCTGTCCCCTATGTGGAAAGTACTTAAGTGAGTGCAACCACATGGAAGGGTATGCAATCGACTCGTCAGAAGCAGTGACAGAAGCGGTGGCTTCAAAGTCTGCTTAAGCAAGTGAATGCTCTTGAAATGGGTTTTTATGATTAAGCATATGATCATTACGAACGGTTCAACTTTGTGCACGAAAAGTTGAACCGTTTTCTTGTTTATAGTTGAGACTGAATGGGTGCGTATGTAAATGGTGAGATGTGTCTACAAAATGTGCATATTTATAAGATCAAAATGCATAAAAGCTATTGAAATCATTTTTATTCGTGCTACAATGGTTCGTGAGTTTGCAACTAAACGACAACATTTTTGAAGTGTTTTTGAAGCAATAATGGCTTCTTAATGATTTAAGAAGCAGCGTTGCAAGGAAGGTTCAAGGTTAATTGTATGAAAAAAAGCGGGTTCAATATTCTCTATGCCCTCACGGCGCTTTTTATTGCATTTTTACTGGGTCAAATGATCAGTCGATTCATTCAAAGTGTGATTGTCATTCCTGGAAACATCATTGGAATGGGACTCATGTTTTTAATGCTTCAGTTCAAAGTTGTAGATATAGAAAAGATCGAAAAAACAGCAGAGTTCTTTTTGAGCCATCTGAGTCTTTTTTTCATTCCATTTGGGGTGAGCATTATGAAATACTACGGCCTCATTCAAGCGCAGCTGCTTGAAATCATGCTCATTATTGTTGGATCATCTATAGCGGCTATGACGGTATCTATTGCTGTCGTGAACAAGTTGAGTCAGGAGTAGCATGATGGAAAATATGGCTTTGTATTTAATAGGCTCCCTATTCACCATTTTGGTGTACGTTGGTGTTTTGAAAATGAAAAATATCCCACTGGTCGGAGGGCTGAACTCAGTTCTGGTCAGTGTATTTGTTATCATAGGGGTCCTGTATGCATTTAATTTTGACTATGATCATTATGAAAAAGCAGTTCGTCCAATTTCCGGGGCCTTGTCTCCACTGGTTGTATTTATTGCAGTACCCTTGTATAAGCACAAGGACCTGCTTTCAAAGAATGCCAAGGCAGTTGGCATAGGTATTGTTATGAGTGCGGTGGTTTCCACCGTCACAGTTGTCTCCGTGGCGCTGGCACTTGGGGTGAGTGATGAACTCATGCGTACACTCCTGCCCAAATCCATAACCACGCCAATGGCTATATCCATGAGTGAAATGGTGGGCGGCATGCCGGGCATTACCGTGGTTTCTGTAATCATTACGGGTATAATTGGGGCAAGCTTTATTCCATTCTTGTTGAAGGTCACAGGCATAGACAATTCAGTGGCAATCGGTGTGTGTCTGGGAGCTGCATCACATGGCATAGGCACATCCAAGGCTATCGAAATTAGCGATGAAGCAGGTGCTATTAGTGGTCTTGTGATGGGGCTGACGGGTGTCTTTTTTATATTGGCAACCAGTGTCTATTTAGTACTTGTATAAAGTTCACGCGTCTATTTATGTGCTTGTTACTAGGCTGGAGTTCCTTATTTTATTTCTAACCTTAAGCGCCATGGTGCAATGAATAATGATACCACACTGAGAAGTCGGAAAATTGCCGGATGTCTTGGTGTGGTATTTTCTATAGTAGGGATCTCCTTGGAGAATTATTGAACTATTCTGGAAAAAGATTGGACATGTCTTGTTTTTATGCACTATATATTATAAAATTACTGAAATGCTTGGCAGGACAGTGAGCATTCAAACGGGTTGAGCGAGTGCGAAGCCTGTTTGTGGTATATAGGAACATCTGGTTTACTTATAAGAATAATAACAAGGAAGGATATATAATCAAGTGGAGCAAGGTATACAAGCAGAGATTAAAAAAGGCGTAGGCTGGATTGTATTAAACCGGCCTGAAAAACTCAATGCACTTTCAGTACCAATGATTGATCAACTTTATGCGCTTGTACGTGCGTGGAAGCAAGATCCAGAGGTGAAACTCGTGGTTATAGAAGGCGCTGGTGAGAAGGCGTTTTCAGCGGGGGGCGATGTACGTTACCTGTACGATCAAAAGAAATCGGAAGTTCACGCAGTTGCAGCGCCATTTTTTGGTACAGAATATAAGATGAATATGCTCTTGCATACATTTGGCAAGCCTGTAGTGACTTTCGCAAGCGGGGTTGTACTTGGTGGTGGTGTTGGAATTGCTGTCTCAGGAACACACAGAATTGTAACTGAGGCAACGAAATGGGCCATGCCTGAAATGAACATCGGCCTTTATCCAGATGTAGGCGGCAGTTATTTCTTAAACAAAATGCCCCATGCTATCGGGCGGTACTTGGCACTGACGTCATCCATGATTAAGGCCGCCGATGTTCTTTATGCAGGTGCTGCTGATTATTACATGCCTTCTGAAAGGTGGCAGGCACTAAAACATGAAATCGCAGCAGAGAGCTGGATGGACAAGAGCGCTGAAAAGCTTGAAACACTTATTGGAAAGTATGAAGAAGTGTGCCCTGAAACGGCATCCTTTAAGACACTTTATGGTACAATTGAAGAGCATTTTATGCATGACAGCCTTGAAGAGATTGTCGAGGCATTAAGTACTTCCGCTAAGGCAGGGGATACTTGGGCTGAGTCAGTTAGAAATCTTATCCTTGAAAAATCACCAACATCTCTCAAAGTTACCCTTGAACAGCTTGTCAGGGGTGCTGGCTTGCCACTAAAAGATTGCTTTATAATGGAACTGAATATGAGCATGAATTTTATGGACAGCCATGATTTTTTTGAAGGGGTTCGGTCGGTACTTGTTGAAAAGGATAAGCATCCGAATTGGAAACCAGCGACTATAGCCGCTGTGACACGAGAGCAGGTTGAGGCATTTTTTACATATGATTGGGAGACAGTACATCCGCTTTTGAACTTTGAAATCTGATCAAAAAATGTATTGAGAATGAGAAAAAGTAAGATTGAGAGAAAGTAAGATATATAGTACATACGAATAAGGCGAAGGAGTGATTAACATGATAGTTTCAGAGCAAATGTTTGGATTTGGATCTAACAGTTCAGTGATTCGCGAGCTGTTTGAGTATGGTAAGAAGCAAGAAGCCATTGTAGGGAAGGAAAATGTTTTCGATTTCAGTATCGGAAATCCGACAGTACCGGCACCAGAATGTGTCAAGAATGCAATTCTTGAACTACTAGAGACACCAAATACGGCAGAAATTCACGGCTATACGTCTGCTCAGGGTGATTTGGAAGTGAGAACTGGCCTAGCTGATTATATGAATAAAAAATATGCCTGCAATCTGAGTGCACAGAACTTCTATATGACATGCGGTGCAGCAGCGTCCTTGACCATAACGCTTAAAGCGTTAACACAAACGCCTGATGATGAATTTATCATTATTGCACCCTATTTCCCTGAGTATCAGGTTTTCATTAAAAATGCCGGTGCTAAAATTGTTGTTATTGAGCCGGATACAGGGCATTTCCAAATTGATATGGGGGCTCTGGAAGAGGCAATCACCCCAAATACAAAGGGTGTGATTATCAACTCACCGAACAACCCGTCTGGTGTTGTCTATTCAAGAGAGACCCTTGAAGAGTTGGCTCAAGTCCTTAAGGAAAAGTCACAAGCTTATAAAAAGCCAATTTACATCCTTGCGGATGAGCCATATCGCGAAATTGTTTATGATGGTGTAGAGGTTCCCTACCTGCCCCATATATATAGTAATACGGTGATCTGTTACTCTTTCAGCAAATCGCTGTCCCTTCCGGGTGAGCGTATTGGATACATACTGGTTCCTGATGAAGTGGAAAATGGCAAAGAAATCTATACAGCCGCATGTGGTGCGGGTCGTGCCCAAGGCTATGTGTGTGCACCGAGTCTGTTCCAGAAGGTCATTTTGAAATGTCTTGGGGAAACAGGTGACATCAGTCTATATGACACAAATCGGAAAATGTTATATGAAACACTTACAGAAATGGGATACGAGTGTGTTCGTCCAGACGGCGCTTTTTATCTTTTTGTTAAGGCTATGGAAGAAGATGCAAACAAGTTTTCTGAAAATGCCAAGCAGTTCAATCTGCTGATTGTTCCAGCAGATGATTTTGGGTGTCCGGGTTATGTGCGGATTTCATACTGCGTTTCACCGGAAATGATTGAACGCTCATTTGCAGCCTTTTCAAAACTGAAAGACCTGTATAAATAAGGGCTTGCCATTCACTTTTAGGAAGTGGTGTGCAAACGCATTTACATCTTAAAATTAATGCTATAAAGTATATGCGAAATGGATTTCATGGACTTGAAATCCATTTCGTTTTTTTGTGTAGATTAGAGGCAGATTGTTCAAAAATGCTATAATGATTGAAACAAAAGCACTTGAGAGAGGGTATTTTATGGGAAATCAAGAGAAACGACAAAATGGAAGACAAAATGAATCACCAATAGAAGAAAATGTGAACGCGAAAAAGCAAGAGGGACAAGAAACCAATCAGGCTCAGAACCCCCAGCAGGCGCCAGATTCAGATCAGCCGCCACAGAAAAAACACAAACGACGTGTTCGCTACAAAGGCACACATCCAAAATCATATAAAGAAAAGTATAAGGAACATCAACCCGATAAATATGCAGATACCGTTGCAAAGGTTATCAAGAAAGGTGGCACGCCTGCGGGCATGCACATTTCAATTTGCGTGGAAGAAATTCTGGAATTTCTTCAGATCAAGCCGGGGCAGAAGGGGCTTGATGCAACACTCGGATACGGGGGTCACGCTTCAAAAATGCTGGCGTGTCTAAAGCAAGAAGGCCATTTGTATGCGCTTGACATCGATCCCATTGAACTGCCAAAGACCAAATCGAGACTTGAAAAACAAGGCTATGGAGAAGATATTTTAACCATTAAGCAGTTGAACTTTGCAAACATCGATCAGGTTGTGGCAGAGTCGGGACCACTGGATTTTATTCTGGCGGACCTAGGTGTATCTTCAATGCAGATTGACAATCCAGAACGTGGTTTTTCCTATAAGACAGAAGGGCCTCTGGATTTAAGACTCAATCCTAAAAAGGGCATTTCAGCTGCAGAGCGTCTTCAAAACATTTCACAGGCAGAACTAGAAGGCATGCTCATAGAAAATGCGGATGAGCCCCATGCAGCGGAAATCGCTAAGGCCATCATTACTGAAATTAGAAAAAAAGGAGCCATTAAAACGACACGCCATCTTTATCAGGTGATTGAAGAGGCGCTTGACTTTATCCCCGAAAAGAAACGCAAGCAAGTGGTACGCAAGTCATCTCAGCGTTCATTTCAAGCCCTTCGTATAGATGTTAACGAAGAGTTTGAAGTCCTGTATGAGTTTCTTGAGAAATTGCCAGACGCCCTCGCGCCAGGTGGACGAGTAGCGATTCTTTCATTCCATTCCGGCGAGGACAGACTGGTGAAAAAATCATTCAAGCGTTTTTACCGTGAAGGTGTCTATCAGGAAATTGCAAAAGATATCATTCGTCCATCAGCAAAAGAGTGCTTTGAAAACAGCCGTGCGAAGTCAACTAAAATGCGTTGGGCCATCAAGGCGTAGTTAGTACTTAAAACAGACTAGAGGGGGATTCATGGCGCATTTGACAGGCCGAACAGGCTATAAAAATTTAATCGACCGCTACAATAAGTTTCCGCAAGGTGCGCCTGAATCAGAGTCCTTGTATGAAATCTTAAGGGTCATGTTCACACACGAGGAAGCATCGCTGGTCTCCCTTCTTCCCATCAAGCCCTTTGGTGTCAAAGAAGCAGCCCGGATTTGGAAGAAATCAGAAGCACAGGCTTATGAAATTTTGAACAGCTTGGCTGAAAAGGCATTGCTGCTGGATATGAATGACCAGTCAGAGCAAAAATACGTTGTGCCGCCGCCTATGATTGGTTTTTTTGAGTTTGCCTTAATGCGCACAGGCGGGCACTTCGATCAAAAGCTGCTCAGTGAACTCTTTCACCAGTATTTAGAGACGGAAGAAGATTTTATGCGTAAGCTTCTTTCCCTTAAAACACCCATTGGCAGAGTTCTGGTGAACGAAAAATCAATTATAGATACAGACAATGATGCAGACATGGCCTATGTTTTAGACTATGAAAAAGCGACGCGCATTATTGAAAATGCAAAGAGTCTTGGTGTCAGCAGGTGTTATTGCAGACATAAGGCTGAGCATCTGGGCCAGGCGTGTGATGCCCCTCAGGAAATGTGCCTTTCCATCAATGACTTGTCTCATTCTCTGTCAAAGCATGGTTATACACGACTGATTTCTAAGGAGGAGGCACTTGAAATTCTTGAACTGGCCTATGAACATAATCTGGTGCAGTTTGCTGAAAACGTTCAGGATGATGTAGGCTTCATTTGCAACTGTTGTGCATGTTGCTGCATGGCGCTCAAGGGTGCAAAAAAGATGGGGGTGCCACAGGCCATCAGTTCATCAAATTTCATTGCAGTTAGAAAAGACACCTGCGTGCATTGCCAAAAGTGTGTGTCGGTCTGTCCTGTAGGGTGTTTTACTCTGGAAGAAAAAGAGGGCAAGACGCGCGTAGCATTTGATCAGACCCTGTGTTTGGGGTGTGGGGTCTGCGAACGGGTTTGCGGGCTAGAAGCCATCGTCATGAAAAAAAGGGACAAACGTATATTTACACCTGTGAATACAGTCCATAAACTTGTTCTGGAAGCCATTGAAACAGACACCCTCCATAACCTGATTTTTGATAATCAGGCCATGACAAGCCACCGCTTTATGGCCGCCTTTACGGGTGCGTTTTTAAAGCTGCCCCCTGTAAAACAAATGCTTGTGAGCGAGACTTTTCAGTCTAAGTATTTAATGAAGCTGATTGAAAACGTCAAAGTATAAGGACATGAAACCTACATGTAGAGTCTTACAAGAGTAGGGTGCTATAAAACATATCCGTATAGAGGCGTAAAACGAAAATAAAATGATAGAGCATGGTAAGTGCATTACTAACTTTGTATTTAAGTATGAAAAAATCCAGTAGGTTCAGCGTAGCATCTCAGCGCAGACCTACTGGATTTTTAGTTTCAGGTTATATAATTTCTAATGGTGCTTAGGGTCTTTCATAATCCATTTCAATAGCGGTTTCATATCCAAACTCGTTTTTAAAATACTCAATAACCTGCTTGCTGACGTGGGAAAAATCCACACTTTTTCCAAGCAGTGTTTCAAGCGATGCAACGCCTCTGTCCTGAATGCCGCATGGAACAATGAGTCCAAAGTGTGCCATGTTAGGGCAGACATTAAAGGCAAAGCCATGCATGGTGACGCCTCTGCGCACAGCAAGGCCAATGGCAGTGATTTTAGACTTACCTACCCAAACGCCTGTATGTTCAGCGTCTTTACCGGCATCAATGCCGTACTCATTGCGCAGCAGGTCAATAAAAACCTGCTCAAGCCCCCCGACAAAGCGTCTGATACCGATGCCACTGCGTTTGATATCAACAATGGGGTATCCAACCAGCTGGCCATCACCGTGGTAGGTAACAAGACCGCCGCGATTTGTCTGGTAAACAGAAATACCATGCTCTTTAAGCACTTCTTCAGAAGCCAGAATAAGTCCTTCTGAAGACCGCTTGCCCAGTGTCAGTACAGGCGGGTGCTCAACGAGAATGAGCGTGTCGCCAATTTCGCCGTCCTGTCGTTTTTTTAGCAGATCAAGCTGGACATCCAGTGCTTGGCCGTAATCAAGTCGGCCCAGCCGTACAATATTTAAATCCATAAAATCCCCCCTAAAATCAAAGCCGTCATGATACTGAGTTTCTTTATAAAGGCAGATCCTTTCGTGTAATGCTGTGTTTAAATAGTATCATTTCAAAACAGGTTAAAGCAACTACTGCATAAATTAATGATCACTTTGAAAGTCTAAGCGGGTAAGAGTTGAGTAAGTATCGTTATAAAAAATAAAAAAATGTGTAACGAAATCTACTTTCATGCGTTATATAAGTGAAGGGAGTGAGACCATGACAGATTTTGACGAAATATATCGCTTATATTTCGATGATGTATATAAGTATGTCTTAACATTATGCCGCAGTAGTGCTCTTGCTGAGGAAATCACGCAAGACAGCTTTTTTAAGGCTCTAAAGAGTATGGACACCTATAATGGCAGCTGCAAAATTTATGTATGGCTTTGTCAAATTGCCAAGAATACATACTACTCACATTACAGAAAAGAAAAAAGCACAGAAAAAAATGCAGAAGTAAATCATGTAGATAAAGAAATTGAAGCAGACCTCGATGTCAATGATATCGAACAGCGTTTGGTCAATAAGGATCAAGCCTTTGTCATTCATCAGGTTTTGCATGCAATGGAGGAGCCTTATAAAGAAGTTTTCATGCTGAGAACCTTCGGAGAGTTGTCCTTTTCAAAAATAGGACAACTTTTCGGGAAAACAGAAGGTTGGGCGAGAATTGTTTTTCACCGTGCGAAAAAGAAAATTAAGGAGTCAATTCAATGAATATAACATGTAATGTCATTCAGGATTTATTGCCGCTTTATTACGACGATGTATGCAGTGAAGACAGCAGGAGGCTGGTTGAGACACATATTAAAAGCTGTGATAGCTGCAAAGCTGAGCTTGAAAAAATGCAGGCAGACATACTGGGCCTTTCATCTTCAGACATGAACAATCTGGACCAGGCAAGGCCATTAAAAACACTCTCAAAAAAGTGGAAGCGGGACAAGCGCCGATCTTTTCTTATAGGAAGTATGGTTGCTTCCATACTGGCAAGTCTATCAAGCCTGTATGCCTATAATGCAGCAGGGAGTTATGTTGCAGAGGACGGAACCCTCGTCGAAGCATTCGGATTCATCCCCCTGGCCTTCTTGTTTGCTTTTATTGCACTCATTTTGGCAGCGACACTTGGAATAACGGCTTTATGGAAGAAACTGCGAAGTGAGCTTTAAGCGGATAAGCATCATAATAGATAAGACAATCAGCCCCTATCTTAAACGGTAGGGGCTGATTGTCTTTTTTATGCATAAAAACGGATAGAAGGGAGTCTTTGCATACACTTAACGTTTCAGGCAGACCATTAAAGGGAAATAAATGTATAACAGGAGAGCTGGAATCATATAAAGCGGAATATTCTGCATACTTCTACGGACAATGGTGTCAAAACACGAATAAGCAATGAATTTAAGTATAAATATACTCTTTAGTATTTCGAAACCCAAAGAGGAAATTACAAGTTTCAAGGGCGGTTGAACAGAAAATATGGGCAGACACAAAAAGGAGCGTGATTGTAATGACAATGAAAAGGGTGCAAGCTTTATTGGCTATGTGGGGTCTTGTTGTGATGCTGGTGGTGCTTGCTGGATGTAGCACGCAGGGGGACGCACCTGGTGAACCGGTAGAATCAGCATTTTCTATTCATGGTATTGAAAATACATCTATTGTGGAACTGACAGCATTCGACCCGCTTGAAGGTGTATCTGTTCTTGATGCTGATGGCAAGGACTTGAGTGGACAAATTGTGGTTGAGGGAGAAGTGAATGCCCTAGAACCAGGAAACTATAAACTAACCTATTCCGTTAAGGGAACCCCAGTTTCTGAAAGTAGAGTGGTTACAGTCACGGGCATCCCAGCGGCACCAGCTCAGGGACTATACAATTTCAAATTCGCGTCTGCAGATTTAAGACACACCTTTATGGCTGCCGCGGAAGATTATCTGCTCCATAATCAGTACGCCGGCGTGCCCCTGACCGCAGATGCAGGTTTTAATCTATATTCAAATAGAATGCAGCTTTTAAGCGACACGTATTTGCCTGTTGTCCACTTTGGTACAGAGTTTTCAACCATGGCAGTAGATGACAGTCATGTTCTCATGGAAGATGGAGAAAAAGGCCGCGTTGGCGAGTATACCCTCAGAACGGCCCTTTCTGAAAATCCATCCCAGTGGAACCAGTGGCGGTATGATGATTCGGTGACTTCTGCAGTAATGGGGAGTTATCTAGATGCGCCTTATGTTTATGAGTTTAACGAAGACAAGACAGGCTACGTGCTTGCACCATCAATGGCATCTGGCGATCCAGTACCTGTCGCGGGCAGAACCCTTCAAAACGGCAAGACCGTATCAAACAAATGGCAGTTCAGTATAAGAGATGGCCTTGTATGGAAATTCAATGACCATACCGACACCTCCATGATTACAGACCGCGACATAACCGCTGTCGACTTTTATGAAACCTATAAATTGGCTCTTGAAGAAAAATGGTTCAGGGCCATCAGTGGTGGTGGGGATTTCTGCACGAGCTCGATGAAAATTGTGAACGCACAAAACTTTGTAGATGGCGTAGCCCAGTGGGAAGATGTTGGTATTAAGCTTGTTGATGACAGAACGATAGAGCTGACCTTTGTCGATGAACAGTCCCAGTGGAACGTCAAGTATTTTCTGGGCTCATTTGTGATGACCCCAATTCAATTGGAACTCTACGAGGCACTGGGCGAAGGCTATGGCATAGACGAAAACTCTATTGCCTATCACGGTGTTTATTATGTGGATTACTTTGAGAGTGACAAAATCATCAGGATGTTAAAAAATGACCTATACCATGATGCAGATAAGTATTTCTATACCGGCCGTGTCATGACCATTATTGATGATGTGGAAATGCGTTTTCAAGAATTTTTAGCAGGAAAACTGGATGGTGCGGTTCTGCCATCACCGCATTATGAAGCGTTTAGCAGTCACCCGGGACTTAAACGTATACCGGGAACCACAACCTTTAGAATGATGATCAATGGCACCGGTTCAGTAGAGGGACAAGTCAAAGCCTTCCCGGAAAGTGACTGGGTGCCAGAACCGATACTTGCCAATACAGACTTTAAGATGGGTATTTACCATGCCATTGACAGAAAAAAACTGGCAGAGGAAGTGATGAAGACATCACAGACTCAGATGTATCTCTTCACAGATGCCTATGTGGTTGAAGCTGAAAGTGGGATTATTTATAGAAATACACCTCAAGGTCAGGTAGTTGGAAATGACTTGTCCCCTTCGACATATGGGTACAATATTGACGCTGCGAGAGCCTACTTTGAGAAGGCACTGGATACACTTGTAGATGAAGGTCTCTATCAAAAGGGCGACGAAATCACAATAGAATTTTACTATTTCAGCGGCAGTGAAACACAGGCGCTTATGGCGACCTATTTGAAGGATGCCATGGAAGCGGCTTTTGTAAGTGACAAGCACCAAATTAAGGTGACGGTTGAAATTATGCCTAAGGAGTTTCCGGGTATTTACTATGACCATATGATGATTGGCGAATTTGATACAGCTGTAGGGGGCATTACAGGCTCTACACTTGACGCCGCATCCTTCCTTGATACATTCTGTTCAGACAATAGAAGTGGTTTTACGCTTAACTGGGGCATAGACACATCGATTCCAGAAATTGAAGTAGCCTATACTCGTGACTCAGGTCAGCAGGTTAAAGAACTCTGGTCTTATGATGCCATTGTTTCAGCCCTTAATGGTGAGGTTATGGTTATAGATGGCGCAGAACAAAAAACTGAAGGGGTAGAGGAGTAAAGTGCAGACACTGAAGAAAGGCCTTAGAGAATATGCTGAGATACATTCTAATTAGAACACTTTGGATTTTTATACTGCTCATTACAATATTGACTTTGAACTTTACCTTGCTCAAGCTGGCACCCTCCTATCCACCAACGACAAAGGAAGCTAAAACCATCTATTTTAACAAGCAGGTTGAAGACGGTTATATGGTTTTCAGACGGGTCACTGATCCATCTGAAATGGAAGAAATTCGAAATCGCCTTGCAAAGGGGGAGGCCATAAAGAGCGCTTATTATGAAGATTTCGGGTATGTGATTAGGGCCTTTGAACCCATTCCCATTAATCGACAGTATGTTTCGTGGGTGAAAAATGTGGTGACTCGGTGGGACTGGGGTCTTTCTACAAAGGTAGAGGTCGGTCGACCGGCTTTTGACATTATTAAAGAGCGAATTCCAACCACCATGAAACTCAATATTATTGCGCTGTTTTTTTACATGCCGATTGGCTTGTCTTTAGGTATCGCAGCGGCTCTGAGAAAGAACGGACCCGTAGATAATTTTATTTCAACTGCGGTGATGGTGATGATATCGATTCCAAGCTTTGTGGTCATGATCATGCTCGTTATGATATTTGGCTACCATTTGGAGTGGGTACCTACCATATTTCCAGCAAAGGACGCCATGACAGCCATACAGATACGGGGGCTGGTACTGCCTGTACTGGCGCTGACCTTTGGGCCAGTTGCCATGCTCACCAGACTGACACGTGCTGAGCTGACAGAAGTCTTGACCTCTGATTTTCTCCTGCTTGCCCGAACAAAAGGGCTTACAAGAAAACAAGCAGTTATAAGGCATGCGCTACGCAATTCAATGGTGCCCCTTGTGCCGAGCATTATTTTCTCCTTTGTGGGGATTTTATCAGGTTCAGTAATCATTGAAAAAATATATGCCATTCCTGGGACGGGGCAGGTTTACTTAAGGGCGCTGACTAAAAATGCTTATGATTATAATCTTTTACTCAGTGCAACCGCTTTTTATACGGCAATAGGGCTGTTTGCAGTACTATTGGTTGATGTGACATACGGGGTAATTGATCCGAGAATTCGTATGGGAGCCAGAAAATGATGCACAATCAAGATCCGGTTGAGAGCCGCGACATATCAAAAGACAAGTTTGAGTTTGTCCAGAGAGGACAGCAACTTTATGATCAAAGAATTGAAGGGGAACCCATCGGGTACTTCAAGGATGTTTGGCTGCGCTTTAAAAAAAATAGAACAAATTTGCTGGCATCCGCCCTACTGCTGGTCTTAATCTTGTGTTCTATTTTTATGCCAGTTCTCTCAGGAAAAGAGTATGACAAGTTGGACGAGAAACTCTCTTTTTTGCCTCCGAGGGTTCCAGTACTTGAGAAGTTTGGCATTATGGATGGAACGGTCTATATTGAGGGCATGCCAGCAGACTTAACTGC
The DNA here is from genome assembly GCA_963676345.2 of uncultured Acidaminobacter sp. GTDB lineage: Bacteria > Bacillota > Clostridia > Peptostreptococcales > Acidaminobacteraceae. Next base: position 830,751 of record CAXXTS010000002.1, on the reverse strand, counting down.
GATTGATGGTGAAACAGGACTTTACTTGCCGCTGAACTATAACGAAAAAGCGATAAACAAGGACACGCTGACAAATCAGCGGGTGCTCAGTGCAGAAAAATCACCATCGGTTTTAAATGGACAATCCGTACTTAGACTAGACCATGACAGTCATTTTTTGACGGTTGAATCCACAAATTATTTTACATTGACTCAAGATGATGGGGCCTACATTGAGGTGGAAGTCTTCGAACTGGACAGCTCTGAAAATAGTACTGTTACAGTCGAAATTGAGTCCCAAATCGGTCAACCCTACAAGGTTGTAGGGGTATTTACTGAGCCGGGAACCTATCAGATAAACCCTTTTGATAAGGCGTCTAACTTCTACGGAAAAGTGATTTCCAAAGTCAGGCTAACCTATGCTTCAGATCATCCGGGCAGTTCGGCAGCGATAAGCCATGTGTCGGTTTTTGATGAAAAGTCCACTGCCCCCCTTAAACAGGATGAAGGGTATGTGCTTTCCACCTATAAAATTGTTGACGGAAAAGGATCTTATCAAAGACAAAATGGGGAGCTGGTTACAGCATCTTTTGAATATGACAGGTACATTGCTGCATTTGATTTAACCCACGAAATTGCCTTTTCATCTGCTGAGTATGATGCGCTCATCTCGAACTGGGAAGGGCCGCTTGAAATCATACCAAATCCTGAAAATCCCCAGGGCTGGTTTTTCAGTGAAGGCTTTCCAATACGAGAAGTGGTAAAGGAAAATGATGCCATCGATGTGGATGGTGTTTCTTACTCGTCTTATGAAGTATATTTGGACTACGCAGCCTATCTGGGCTATGAGGACTTGCCGTATTTTCTATTTGGCACTTCACAAGCGGGACGTGATATGTTTTCCCTTGTGTGGATAGGTCTGAGGACATCTCTTTATATTGGCATTGTGGTAACGCTTATTAATGTGAGCATCGGCATACTCTTTGGGTCCATATCTGGTTATTACGGCGGAACGGTCGACTTGCTCATGCAGCGGTTTGCAGAACTGATGGGGAAAATTCCTTGGCTAGTGGTTCTGTCCATCATGGTCGTTCTATTTGATCCGGGTATCAAAACCCTTATACTCACCCTTGTCATATCCGGTTGGATTGGTACTGCCAGCGTGACACGCATGCAGTTTTACAGATACAAGGGACGGGAGTACGTGTTGGCATCTAGAACCATGGGGGCATCTGATGCGCGGCTTATATTCCGCCATATCCTGCCCAATGGTATCGGGACCATTATTACATCAAGTGTTTTATCTATCCCAAGTGTCATTTTTACAGAAGCGGCCTTATCCTATTTGGGATATGGAATTGGTCATGGACAGTCCTTTAGTATACTTGGCTTTCATTTTTCAGGGGTATCTATTGGTGTGCTGCTTTCAGATGCACGTAATTTTCTATTTAACTATCCCTATCTGACCGTATTTCCGGCTGTGATTGTATCCCTACTGATGATTACCTTTAATATGTTTGGCAACGCCCTGAGAGACGCGTTTAATCCATCTTTAAGAGGCGTTGAATAGGTAGAAGATTGAATAGGCAGCGGTATTAAATTTAGAGAAGTATTGGAAAACAGGGTACTTAATAGATGGAGATGTTGCAAAACAGACCCTTAAGGAATGAGCATAATGGAAAAGAAACTGATTGTAGACAAATTAAGCATTTCATTTAGAACGATTTCAGGCACCTTAAAGGCAGTTCGCAGTGTCAGTTTTCAACTCTGTAAAGGTGAAACACTGGCAATTGTGGGCGAATCTGGTTCGGGTAAATCAGTGACTGCAAGAGCCATCATGGGCATTCTTGCAGGAAACGCTCAGGTTGAAGGTGGACAGATTCTATATGAAGGCGAAAACCTTCTTGAAATCACGGAACACGAGTACCACGAAATACGGGGCAAGAAAATAGGGATGGTTTATCAAGACCCTATGTCGAGCCTAAATCCAATTATGCGTATTGGAAAACAGATTACAGAGTCCATGATTCTAAATGGAAATCATCTTGAAAAACAAATTGAGGCACTTTATAAAAAGGAGCGCCTTGATTATCTTAAAGCAAGGCGCGATGTGCGCAGACTGAAAGAAAACATGCGAATAAACCGAAAAGAAAAGAAGCCACATGAAGACATGAAGCGTGAATTAGCAAGGCTGCGTAGTGGACTGCCAGGACTGAAAGCTCAGATGCGGCAATCAAAAAAGCAAGCACGGGCGCAGGTTATGAAGACCTATAAAGATAAAAAGGCTGAAAAGCTTGAAAGGATAAAAGCCTTAAAGAGAAATGATCAAGGGTTTGAAAAAAAAGCCCTAAAGGTGCGCCTTGCACAGGAAAAAGAAGCTTTGAAACGTCTTAAGCGGGTCACCCGGCTAGAGGCGAAAGAGCGCGCCATTGAAATTATGCGTGAAGTTGGAATCCCTGAGCCTGAAAAGCGCTTTAAACAGTATCCATTTCAATTTTCCGGGGGCATGCGCCAGCGCATTGTCATCGCAGTTGTACTAGCTGGTGACCCAGACCTGCTCATATGTGATGAGCCGACCACAGCCCTCGATGTCACAATTCAGTCGCAAATTTTAGAGCTGATTAAGAAACTGAAAAAAGAGCGTGGGCTCACGGTGATTTTCATAACCCATGACCTTGGTGTCGTTGCCAATACAGCTGATCGAATCGCGGTTATGTATGCGGGTAAAATTCAGGAAATCGGAACCAGTGAAGAAGTGTTTTACGACCCGCGTCATCCTTACACATGGGCACTGCTTGGGTCAATGCCGGATTTAACTTCAAAAGAAGCGCTTCTTACCATAGCGGGCTCACCGCCAGATATGCGGTTTCCACCTATTGGGGATGCATTTGCGCCACGCAGTGACTACGCAATGAAAATTGATTTTGAGCTGGAACCGCCAATGTTTAAAATTTCGAATACCCACTATGCAGCGACATGGCTGCTGCACAAAGATAGCCAGACGGTTATGAAACCGCCGCTGCTTGATGAACGCATTAAGAGGATGAAAGAACTAACAAAGGAGCTACTTGAAAGTGAAGAAGAGCTTAAAGACATATAAGACAAGTGAACAGCAAGTGGAAAATCAGCAGGTGGTTCTCAGCGTGAAAAACTTAAAGAAGTACTTTGAGTCGGGCTTTGGGAAAAACAAGCTCCTTGTCAAAGCGGTAGATGGGGTCAGCTTCGACATACTAAAAGGGGAGGTGTTTGGGCTTGTGGGTGAGTCAGGATGTGGTAAGACAACCACTGGCAGAACCCTTGTTAAGCTGCATGAACCGACAGACGGGGAAATAGCCTTTTTAGGAAAAACCATTTCAGCAGGCACTTTATCTGACTATGAAGCCTTGGCGGAGGCTAAAGAGAGGCTTAAGAATGCGCCTAGTGCCAGCGCAAAACAGACTGCACGGCATGCTATACAAGTGCACAAAAAGGCTATTAAGACGAAGAAGGCCCTGCGTTTTGAACGTGATGAAGCACTCATGAAAAACATGCAGATGATTTTTCAAGACCCGATGGCATCGATTGATCCGCGTATGACAGTGAAGGAAATTATTTCTGAGGGCCTAAGAATTTCAGGCGTTAAAGACAGGGCGCAAATCACCCGAAGCGTCAATGAAGTCCTGCATACAGTAGGTCTTATTTCTGAGCATGCAAACCGATACCCCCATGAGTTTAGTGGTGGTCAGCGTCAGCGTATTGGTATTGCGCGTGCACTGGTTATGAACCCCCAATTTCTAATCGCAGATGAGCCGATTAGTGCGCTGGATGTTTCCATACAAGCCCAAATCATCAATTTGCTTAAGAAGCTTCGGGTGGACTTTGACATCACCATTTTGTTCATTGCCCATAATCTTTCTGTAATTAAGTATATCAGTGACCGAGTTGGGGTCATGTATTATGGAAAACTGGTGGAAATGGCCCAGGTGGATCAGTTGTTTGACAACCCACTGCATCCTTATACCCAGTCCCTTTTGTCAGCGGCCCCTTTGCCAGACCCAGTTTATGAGAAGTATAGAAAAAGAGTAACTTATACCCCTGAGTTGGCACATGACTATTCGCAGGAGGGACCAAGTTTTCAAGAAATTGAGCCGGGACATTTTGTACTTGCTAATTCTGAGGAAATGGAAAAGTACAGAAAACGGTTGGGTAGAAAAGAGTTGAACCGAAATGAGTAAACGACAAATCGGATATAGAATAGCTGTATCGCTCCTTGTATTTAGTGGCATACTTTTTTTTACATATGATACGCAAGCCTTTTGGATGAATTGTTCCAATGCCTTCTTTGTTGTGGGCATTATATATTTTTTTCCAGGCATACTGACACTCACCCACGCTACTGAGATTTTTGAGAGCATGGGCTATTTAGGTAGAAAAGTGCTTGAACGGGACGTAAATGGGGGCTTTAAGTCATATGCTGCTTATCAGGCCTATAAAGATTCTAAAAGAGCTGTGCATGCCCCAAAAGCTTATGGCAAGGTGCTGGTGTATGTAGGCATCTTCTATATTGGCCTTTCGATTTGTATAACTGTATTTAAATGTACCTACTAGGCTTATAAGAAGCACTGAATAAGATGTGATAAGACTGGTATAACAAGATTAAGATTGGAACATAAGATGCTTGAGTGCAACCATTATGACCTAAAAAGCAAACAGCCCAAATGTGGATTTTAAACCGTCCACCTTTGAGGCTGTTTTAGTCTGTTTATTTTATTACATATCACAGGAACAGATGACACGATTGCGGCCTTGATTTTTAGCAGCATAGAGTGCCCGGTCTGCCTGATTGAGTAGCAAGGATGCGTCACTTAGCCCTTCTACAGCGGCCACGCCAAAGCTGCTGGTGATCGTTCTACCAAGTCCAAAATCAGTGTTTTCAATAAGAAGCCGCAGCTTCTCAGCAAGATAGACTGCATTGTCCCCTAATGTATTGGAACAGATGATCAGAAATTCTTCGCCACCCCAGCGACCTATAACATCGGTTGAGCGTATTGCGTGTTTTAAGAGTGAGGCCATTTTAATGAGGACATCATCCCCAGCGAGGTGACCGTAAGTGTCATTTACCATTTTAAAGTTATCAATATCCAGTATGATCACGGATAAGGGATCGCTTGTTCTGTTTAGACGTGAGACTTCCCGTTTGAGGACTTCGTCGAGTTTTCGTCTGTTATAGAGCTGTGTAAGCTGATCGTGTATAGAGAGTTCATAGTATTCATCAGTTAATGCATAGAGCTGTTCTGTTCTCTCTCTGATTTTGTTCTCCATCTCCTCATAGAGCCGTGCGTTCTCGTATGAAATGGCCAGCTGACCAACGATTACCTGAATGGCTGCAAGCCTGTCTTGGCTAAAGACAGCATCTGTTACGCTGTTTTCCAGGTATAGAAGACCAATAGACTTTCCCTTGAGTAAAATTGGAATAGCCATAACAGAATCTGTAGGGTATTTTTCAAAGTATGGGTCATCTGCATAGGCTTCTTCCCTAGCTCCGCGCTTAAATAGAACTATTTGATTTATACGCCATGCATAGGTAATGAAGTCGTATGGCAACATCTTTGGAAAATCTTTTCTAACGGTGTCAATGGTGCCACCTTCTTCAAATTGCTTTGAAGAAATAGACTTGTTGTCCTTTATAGACCATCTGGATTTCAGGCAAATGGTCTTGTTGCATTCAATAAAAAGTGCACCAAGTGTTGCACCTGCGTTCTTAATGATGTGCTCATTAAAGGCATTCATCAGGCCATTGAACTCCATCTGTTCAGACAGGGACTGCGTTGTTTTAATCAGACTGTTAATATCAATGGACTGACCTTCTGTGAAGGAGTATGTTGTGTCTTCATAAAAGGGCTTAGAGGTCGGGACAAGAGACAATATGCTCTGATAGTCACGGTTCATTTGCTGGAGTTTTCGTAGTGCACCCCATTTTTTATACAGATAATACGCCTGATTCATATGCTGCTTAGAGATAAACGCCATGTTCCGGTTATGGCTATATAGGCTGGCCAACTCGTGTGCTAAAGCTTCGTAGTGGAGGGCGCCATATTCTTTAGATAGGGCAATAGCTGCTTCAAAGTTGTGAAGCTGGTTCTGCTTGTGTCTGATAAAACCGTCATAAGCAGTTTGAGCAAGCTTGTACAGAAGGCTGCAAGAGCCCGGTGCGTTCTGAGCCCATTTCTTAAGCTGGTTGAGGTGTTTTATAAGTTGACGATGTTCTGTATGGTTGAGCCTGTTTTTTTGAATCAATACAAGACAGTTAAAAAAGTAGCTGATTGGATTGCACATGGTGGAAATTACAGCTTCAATGTAGTCGAATGTCTTTTCAGCATGATGGATTGCAGCGCTTGTGTCATGGAGCATATAGGCGTGTATCATTGTATGAAAATGCGTATAGAAAAGCGTAGATGGATCATCAGAAGTTGTACTTAAATACGGCATATTGTCTTTAGTTAAGAACAAGGCAGCTTCTGAAAAAATTTCCGAAAACGAATACTGCTTTTGCTGACCTGTCCGTTTACAGACTTCCATGGCTTCGTTTAAATCATGAATAGATTTTTTTAAGGGCATACCCATGAAATAAGTATATTCTGCGTATCCGAAAATAGACCATGCCATATATTCGAGGTCGCCGCTTTCAAGAGCAAGCTTGTAGGCCTCTCTAAAGGTTTCTCTACCTAGAATCAGGGGATTCTTCCAGTGTAGCGTGAAAAGGGCTAAGTGTGTTTTTGTACGTGATAAGGCGCTAGCATCTTGAGTTGCAGCTGAAATATCAAGTGCAATTTCACCGAGTACATTTCCATCATCGTATTTTTTTAGGACTGCACAGAGAATCAGGCTGTAGTTTGATAGGGCAATACCAGTTGTGGGACTTAAACCATGCTTTGCTGCCAGTTGTATCTGCTTGAGAACCACAAATAGAAAGAGGTTTGCATCAGTCAGGTAGCAGGCAGATAAGATGGAGGAAAGCACCTCTAATACACCCCCGATTACCGGGTCAGAAACGGGAGCGAGGTTTTTGAAGGCGTTATAGTGTTTTCTAGGCAAAATGTGCTGTGTCAAAAGAAGCTCTTTAAGTATGCGGGCCTTACTTATAAATAAGGGGAAATCATAACCCAACTGTTCTAAGAGTAGACGTCCTTTGTCGACAGCGGTGGAATAATCACTGCGTGCAATGAAGCTGTTGATTTCTGTAAGTCCAATAGGAATCTGGTCAAGTGGATTATGCAGACGCGAACGGGCTTCACCAATCCATGTGTTCATCACATCGTAGTGGCCACAGAGCATGGCACACTCGGCACCAAATACATAGTGGTGTGCTTGGGGATCTTGGGCAATGGCCTTGCTAATATAGGTGTATGCCATATTGAAAGCTGAAACCCTAAGGGCAACGGATGCAGCCTGATAATTGATGTCACGCAATATAAAAAGGCGTTTGTCTTTTTCAAGGTGTATTTTGGCAGCGTTATAGTGGTTTGCAATATCGAATAGGATTTCGCTGGATGGACTGTTTTCATATTGCTCTAAAAGCATGTTCCCAATTTTATAATGCAGCTGTGTTGGGTTGCTGATATTTAGAAGTGAAGCAGTCTGTTGAATTTGGTCATGGGTAAAATGAAAACGGTCTTGAGAAAATGCGTCAGAAACAATTAAATTGTGGTCTTTCGCGGTAGTGATGCTCTCTGTAATCAGGGCAATGCTGTCACTTGAAATGAGGGCAACACGACTTATTGTAAAGCTTGACCCAATCAATGCGCCTACTTGTAGGTGTTTTTGTACAATAAGTGGCAAGCGTTTGATGTATGAAGTCATAAACTTAATGATGTCTGATTGATTTATATTTACTGAAAACCGCTCGGGCGCATAGTCCCATGCATGGCCGCCTGAAATGGGCGCAAGAACCCCAGTGGAATGGTAGTACTCGAGCAGGGTGATTGTAAATAGCGGATTTCCCTTGGTCAGATTGTCTAAGTTTTCTATTAGGGATTCTGTGTTCTTAAGCTGCCCTTTGAAAATATCTTGAATCAGCTGGCCTACATCTTCAGATGTAAGCGGCTTAATGTGTATGTGTGTCAAGGGGCAGTCATTGTCTTCAAAAGATTTTTGCAACCTGAATAAGCTGTGCTGATCCACAGCATTTTCATTGCGGTAAGCACATAAGAGTGTAAACGAGCTTACTTTGCTGTTTTCAACACAATATTCCAGTAAATCGATACTGTCATTGTCAATCCATTGAATGTCATCTATAAAAAGAACAAGTTTTTCAACATAGCGCGCAATACAGTTCAGCAAATCTGAAATGACAATTTTAAGACGTGTTTTTGATTCCATAGGAGGCAGTTCAGGTGCTGGCTGAATGTCACCTGTAATAAGGGTAACTTCAGGTACATAAAGTTTGAGTACAGAAATTCGGCTGCCGAGTGCCTCTTGAAAATGGGCTTTCCAGACATGGACTTCTCGTTCGCCTTTCGCTGCAATTTTGTGGATGAAATTCTTAAAACACAGGACTAATACGTGGTAGGGAATACTCTGACGATACTGCTCACACTTGCCACTGATATTAAAGGTATTTATTTCAGAGCGGATCGTATTGATCATGTAAGTCTTTCCAGAACCGCTGGGACCCGAAACAACAACTAAGGATGGTCTGGTAAGTGGCGGATTTTCTAGAACCTGTCTGAGTGCAGCATATTCCTCTGAAATGCCATACAGTTTGTCGGGCACCTTGAATAGAATATCATTTTCGCCAAGCTTGAATGTGCCAATTAAGTTGTTTTTCTCAAGCATGGCAGCCGATTTTATTAGATCATCGCGCAGGCTTATTACGGACTGATACCTGTCGTTCCTGTTTTTACTTAAGCACTTCATAACGATATCTGAAAGTGATTTTGGTACTGAACCATTTAGGTCGTGCGGGTCAGACGGTTTTATTGTTAAATGATGATGAATTAAATCCAAGGGATCTGTATACTCTGGAAAGAGTAGCTGCCCAGTAATTAGAGCATACATAGTAGCCCCAAAGGAGTATATATCTGAACGGTGGTCGACCCCGTGGTTCATTCTGCCACTTTGTTCAGGGGAGATATACTGGAGCGTACCCTCGATGGTGTGTGTGTCCCTTTCTTCTTTTGAGGGTGCGGCAAGACCAAAATCGATGAGGGTTATTTCATGGCTAGAGCGGCTCCAAAGAATATTTGAAGGATTAATATCGCGGTGAACCAGGCCGTACTTGTGAATTTTAAGCAGAACCTCAGTAAGTGCTATAAATATTTCAATCATTTCCCCAGTGGAGAGGGATATTTCTAAGTGCTTGAGGGATCTGGCACCGGTATCGTGAAATACGATGGCGCAGCCCCTGTCTTCATTTATAAACGCGACAGCTTTGGGAATTCCAGAGCTTATTTGAGCCTTTTCTTCAAGCTCAACGAGTAAATCATACTCGTGTCTAAGCATGTTAACTGAATCCTCATCAGGATGTGTGTCGTTAATCATTTTTAGAATATAGTACTGATGATCTTGTGTATTTAGACATTTATGAATCACTGTGTTCGGACTTTGATGTATGGTTTCTTGAATTTTGTAAGCACTGAGTTTCATAGTTCACCCACTTATCTATAGGAAGTACTTTAGGATTTTGATGTTGTATAGAATAATCCCCCACTGGAATAAACAAAAATGGAGGTACACTGCTTATATACCCTATTATAAGGCGGTGAAAAGGGTTTTTGTGACCCTCTCTAATCCCTCGCATATTGACCTGAATTTTGCTTTAGAATGTAGAATGAAAGGTATTTCCTTGTTCGGTCAGCGGTAATTTTCCAAAGAATCATAAAAAAGAAAAAATCTATGTGAAATTGACTGTATTTTATTGTGTGAATGTATGTTTGAAACCCTTAGAAACACTGAAATATAGTATAATGTATATAGATAAAAATAAAATTTTTTAGGGGTGTGTGACTATGGAAGACAAACTTATAATGGAAGTTTATGTTCAAACAGAAGACAAGCTTGAGCTCGATGGACCAGCGGGTAAAATCATTATGATTCCCTTTAGTGGAACAATTAAAAGTGCTATTTTTAATGGAGAAATTTTAGCCGGGGGTGTAGACCGACAGATCATTGATGTGAATGGCCTTAAACATATGTCAGCGCGGTACATGGCGGAGGGGGTAGATCATACGGGAAAGGCTTGCAAGCTCTTTATCGAAAATGATGGATACTTTACTGAAGACAGCCCTAGACCTTTTCGAACCATTCCGACGTTTTATACTGACAGTGACGTACTCGCAGAGTATTTGCACCGAAATGCCTTTAGAGGTGAAGGGCATGTAAATGAAACTGGGGTGACCATCAAGATTTTTGAAGTGTAATTTGAAAGGAAATAAGGTCAAGATAGGCATCTAAAAAAGAGCATTGCGCTTTTGTTGATTACAAAAGTGCAATGCTCTTTTTAGTGTGTTTTTGAGGGTGGTGTAGCTATAGGAACCAGTAAGGTATACACTCTGTTCCATAGGTCTTTCGTGGCAATACAAAAGCGCATCGGATGAATGATAACATCCGATGCACTGGGGTTCCAGTAAACAGTCTTGTGAGTTCATGTAAGTAAGGATGATTAAAATGTGCGTGTAGGTTTACTGGAAGGGGGGATTTAGTTGGCGACTGTTTCCAGAACTTCATCGATGACTGCATCACCGCAAACGGCTCTTGCATCATCATAAACGGGTGCAGCCAATTCTTTCATTTTTGCAAAGTCTTCTTCAGTGAAATCGATGAACTCAACGCCTTCTGCTTCTAGCTTTTCGCGTAGCGTAATTTGCGATTTGTCTGTCGTTTCGCGAGTCCATTCTTCAACATCGACCATCGTCTCTGTAATCAGGTTTTGATAAGATTCTGGCATGCTAGCCCAAATATCTTTGTTGATTGTGTAAGCATTGTAGAACATAACATGGTTTGAATTTACAACATATTTTTGTTGTTCATATATTTTACTGTTATAGGTCGTATCCAGTGGATTTTCCTGTGCTTTTACAAGACCCTGTTGCAGTGCTATGTAGAGCTCACTGAAAGGCAGTGGTGTTGGGTTGGCCCCAACCGCTTCCCAGAACTTCATATGCAATGGGTTTTCCATAGTACGGATGTCAAGGCCTGCAAAGTCTTCTACGCTGTTGACCGCAACATTTGTACTGACTAATCGGTAGGTGATAGGCATAATGCTGAGTACTTTTACATTGAGCTTGCCGTATTCTTCATCGATTAGAGCGCGTGCTTTTGTGCCTTCTTGAACAATATCTGTCGCCTTTTGAATATCATCATATAGGGCAGGCAAATCAAGGAATGACAGGGCGCGTGAAGTCGATCCGCCAGCAGTACCAACGGTCATAGCGATTTGTCCAGACTTTTGGTTTTGAATGAGTTCAGCAACGCTTCCAAGCTGGAATGCTGGATAAGAGTCAACGGTGATTTTGCCCCCGGAACGCTTTTCAATGAGCTCTTTAAAGTAGAGTGTGCTTCTGTGGCCATCAGATTCTTCTGGAGCCCCATGTCCCAAAATAAGGTTAAAAGTTGGACCATCAGCAGGTAGCACAGAGTCAGATGTAGCGCTTTCTTCCCCAGACACTTGGTCATTTGATGCTGGTTGGCTACTACACCCAACTACCGATAGAGCCAGTGCAAGCGCAAGGATTAAACTAAAAGTTCTTTTCATTTTCATAACCGTTCCTCCTATTTTTCATAATATCCGCAAATTCTATATAACTTACATACGCACAAGACCATTTATAGCGTCCTGATTTCATATGCATTTTATGTGAATTGTAAGGACTGAGTGGGGCTCTCTAGTAACCTCAATAAGTCTTAAGTAGGCAGTGCTATTAGGAAAGTACGAACAAAGTGATTTGTGGTATATAGGTCAGCAGCATTAAAGCAATGAGATATACAATACAGAATGCAATGGCTTTCTTACCGATGGCACTTACAGAGGCGCCAGAAATTGGACTGGCGACAAAGAGGTTAAGGCCGAATGGTGGTGAAATAAATCCAATTGCAAGGTTGAAGACCATAACGACACCAAACTGAACTGGGCTGATGCCAAAGCGTGTCAGTACAGCCATGAGCATTGGCGAAATAATGGCTACTGCTGGGCCTGCATCCATGAACATGCCAACGACAAGCAAGATTACATTGAAAATCAGCAGGAAGGCTATGCCACTTGAGAAGGTTGTTGTGAAGAATTCAGCCAACATTGCAGGTGCCTTAAGCAGTGTCAAAACTCTTGAAAAAGCGATGGCAAAACCAAGCAGTAAAGCGATTGGTGCATATGCACGTACCGCACCATCAAGAAATTCTGGGATTTGACGTACTGTTACGTTCTTATATACAAACAGACTGACGAGTAGGGCGTAGAATACAGAAAGTACAGCGGCTTCAGTCGGTGTAACAATACCGGAGTAAATTCCTCCAAGAATGATAACGGGTGTCATCATTGCCCAGAAGCCTTCTTTCATAATGGCTGTAAGCCCTTTGGCTTTGAGTCTGTCGTGATTTGCAGCAATTTTTTCTTTGTCTTCACCATGTATTCGGCAGTAAAAATAGACATATAAAATGAGCATGCTTGCAATCATGACGCCAGGAACAAAGCCAGCAGTGAAGAGTGCACCAACTGAAGTCCCTGTCATCATGCCGTACATGATAAATGGAATACTGGGCGGGATGATAATACCGATGCCACCAGCAGCTGCGACGAGCGCTGCAGAGAATACAACATCATATCCGAGTGAAACGAGTATGGGGATAGTCATTGCACCTACAGCTGCGGTAGTTGCTGGGCCAGAACCACTGATTGCACCGTAGAACATGGCGGTAATAACAACGGCAATGGGCATGCCTGCAGTACGCTTTCCAATAAAGTATGCAAAAACGTTAAAGAGCTTTTCTGAGATGCCTCCTTGGGCCATAATCATGCCGGAAAGCATAAAAAGCGGAACTGCAAGAATCGGTGTACTGTCTACACCGCTTTGCATAGCGCGCAGAACGTAAAGGGCATTGGCCGGAAAATGCGGATTGATAATACCAGGAAGAAATGTTGCAAATCCAATACCCATTGCAATTGGAAATCCGATAATCAGACAACCTACAAATAGTACAAGTACTGTAATTAACACGATTATGCCCCCTTTTCAAAAGCGGATGCTTCTAGAGTGTCATCTAGTGATTTGGATGTCTTGAACATCACAATTAGCCGTTGTGCTATACGAATGTCTGTCAGAATAAATCCGAATGTACCCAGTGCAAACAGAACATAAGTCGGCATGGCCATCGCTGGACTGATAGTGCCAGAATCCAGAGCAATCAGTGTTACTTTAACTGAGTTGAGTGTGCAGTAAATGAAAAATGCAAAAGTTGTCAGCCACATTAATGTATCTAACACTTTTTGTAGTATTTTGGGTAAAATGTTGAAAAGTGCATCAATTCTAAATAGCAGATCATACTTAATGCAGTATCCCATACAAAGGTAGGCAGAGACAACGAAACAGTAGCGCGCCAGTTCCTCAGCCCAAGGGAGTGCACTGCTAAAGCAGTAACGCATGATGATTTGGAACATGAGCAGGCATGACATTGCGCTAAGTAGCACCATTAATGAGACACGTTCGAAGTTATCATCCAACCACTTGAGTGTCTTCATAGGTTGTGCCTCCTTTTTTCAGCAAACCAAATTCACGTTGGTACATTCTATAAACTGCTTCTCTAATCCAGTCTGTAAGTGGTTCTTGAACGAGGTCAAAGCCATGTGGAACGCGTGGCATAGCGTAAAGCTCTGTAGGAACAGAAAATGCCATTAAACGTCTCGCATAGTCAATGCCTTCATCACGCAGTGGATCGTATTCATTCACAATCATGCAGGTAGGCGGTAGACCAGATAGGTCACGTGCCAGCGCTGGAACAGCGTAGTAGGGAGGCGTTGTACCGTCAAAACCACCCAGGTAAAGCTTCCACACGCCTGATAGACCGTCGCCATTTACAAGCGGTGATCCGCTGAAGTTTTGCTGTGCAGAAGTAGAAGTCTGTAAGTAATCAAGAGCCGGAAAGTTCAGAACCTGTGCTTTTAACTCTGGTCCCTTATGGTCGCGCAGATACAGGGCAAGTCCAGCTGCGATACAACCACCAGCGCTTGTTCCGAAAATGCCAATATTATCTGTGTCAATACCTAGCTCATCCGCATGCCCAATTGCGTATTCCAGTGCTGCGAGGCAATCGTTAAGTTGTGCAGGGTAAATGCTTTTCGGTGCCAGCCTATACTCAACTGAGACAACTGTACACGGTACATTCTTTGCTATGACAGAAGCACGAATGTTGTCGTTGTTAAGGTCGCCGGAAACGAAGCCGCCGCCATGTATGTTTAGAACAAGCGGTGCGTTTTTAGCACCTTTGTTTCTATAAACACGAATGGGCACTTGGGGGTCGTTGCCTTTTCCAGGAACATTTATGTCGAACATTTCCATGTTCTCTGGGAGTTTGAAGTCAAGCATGAAATCTCTCACGATTTTACTGACATTGTTTTCGTCCTCTGATGCATTGAGTCCTAAGTCTAATCCGAATAGCATTTCATAGCCGGGATGGGGTCTGTAGTTCATTGTTTATACCTCCTATATTATGTGTAAATCACTTGCTGGGTTCAAATTGCATCATTGTTTTCGCATAAGCTGCCTAGCGTGGATGATTTTCTTTCAGGAAAATATCAAGCTGAGTTTTTAAAAAAACTTGCAGTTTATAGGCAAATAACATGTGCAATTAGAGCTGAGTATGCTTTTTTTGAAAATAAAATTAAGAATACCATCAATAATCAGAAACATACCCTAAGTATGTTTTTATATTACTTGTGAATGCAAACGTTGTCAAGGGGCAAATGAAACTTGACTTCTCATATGAATTTTGGGCATAATCAACTTAAGGACTATCTAAAAAAGGGGCGTTTGTAATGGCTAAGCGTGTAAAGACGCACTATGCAAAAGGCAATAAAACAAGGGAGTTGGTACTGGAAACAGCGCTTGAACTCATCACATCCAAGGGCTATCAAAATGTGACCATTGATGAAATTTGTGCAAAATGCAATGTAACAAAGGGTGCATTTTATCACCATTTCAAGTCAAAAGAATCTATGCTCGATCAGATTCACTTAAAAACAGATGCCTATATCGAAAATAAAATACCTGAACTTTTGGAAAAAGAACCATCGCTTGACAGGTTTGTGGAATTGTCGTATTTGTACGCTGAAATGACTCAAAACAGAGGCGTTGAAATCATGAAACAAAAGATTAGAAACAATCTTGACTCAGATAATCGTAATGTGAAGAGCAGTGAGTTTTATGATCCGCAAAGGCGCCCGCTACTGAGTTTGTTCGAAGATATCTATACGGAGCTTCAGGAAATGGGCAAGGTGACGAAAACATACTCGTTCAAGTATTTTTTCCATTTTCTTATCGTGACCTATGATGGGGTTATGCTCGATTGGTGTTATAACAATGGGGACTATGACTTGCCTGAGGCGGTTAAACAGGCGACGCGCAGATACTTACTAGGCTTTGATACAAGCGTGGCGGGTAATGCTTCAGAATAAAACCGTTACAGCGCATTTCTGGCAAGTGCATCATAGAAGTGCTTGTCATGGTTAGGCTTTGATTAAAAATGATTATTAGCATTAAATGAAAATACCTCTACTCTGGGTTTTAAGACAGTTAAGACTGTCCCTTTTGAGTAGAGGCTTTTTTGTTTTTTAAATTAGAGCTCATGATTTAAGTCCTGCAGCATAGAGAAAATCGCATCCTATGTGGTTATTTTCATTTGCAAAATATGAAAATTAGAGCTACAATACATACTTATAGTATGTTTTAGATTTCATAATAGAAGGAGGCAGGTAAACTGTGGAGCAAAAAGAAGCATTGAAGCAATCGGAAAAATCAAATCAGTCTACAAGGACTTGGCAGGGGGACTTCATTTGGGCGGCGGTGTTTTTGGGGACGATACTCATTTTCGCTGTGCCGAGTTCGCGGGAAGTGTTTATCAAAGTTACGGAGGCACATCCTTATATGGGAGGCTTTGGGAAATTCGCCTTACTTGCATCAATGGGCGACTTGCTCGGTATGCGTGTTTTAAAAAGTGAATGGATAATTCCTAAAAATGTGCTGCAAAAAGCCTTCGTATGGGGTGTCCTGGGCATTATGATTACCCTGGTTTTTACGGTTTACATGGGTGGGGTTGCAGTGGCTCAATCAGCAGGACGCCTGCCATTTAAAGGCATTGTACTGGCACAGGCATTCTTTGGAAGTGCTGTAATGAACCTGACGTTTGGTCCAATGCTCTATGTTTATCATATGTTCGGGGACAAAATTATGGAATCACTGAGCATGAGCAAGGGTGAAAGGCCATCCCTTGAAGATATGGTCAACTCTGTGGATTGGTATACCCTTGTCAGCTTTTCGTGGTTGAAAACTTGTTTGCTAATCTGGATTCCACTACATACGGCTGTATTTCTACTCCCAGCGGCGTACCGTGTTTTGGCGTCCGCCTTCTTGTCCATTTTACTGGGTGTGATTATCGCCCTATCGAGAAAGCATTCAGTGAGTAATACCCCATAAACTTAAAACCCCCTCAGAAGCTTATGAGTCTGAGGGGGTTTTTATTTTTATTATGACCAGCCAATCATGACGCCAATAACGATGGAGAGTGTACCAATTAAACACCATATACCAAAGAGCGGCAGCATAAATTTAAGCCACTTCTCATATGGGATTTTGGCGACACCCAGCGCTGCCATCAAGACACCTGATGTCGGGATGATCGTATTGGAAAATCCATCGCCGTATTGGTAGGCAGAAACAGCGATTTGTCTTGTTACGCCAACAACATCGGCCATAGGCGCCATCAGTGGCATTACTACCATGGCTTGACCTGAACCGGAGGGTACGAAGAAGTTGAAAACCAGATTAATAAAAAACATCAATACCCCTGAAAGCACTGCGCCAACTTTTGACAGAGGCAGAGCCATAAAGTAAATCAGTGAGTGGATTATTTGTCCTTCGGTAAGCACAATGGTAATGGCCTTTGCAAATCCAATGACAAGTGCGCCGTAAACCATGCTCTTACAACCGGCAATAAAAGATTTAGCCATGTCATCTGGGTGCATGCGACCAATCGTGCCGCTGATCAGTGCAACGGCCATCATGATGGCACTCAGATAATTGAGTTTCCAGCCAAGTTTAAATGAGCCATATGCGTAGAGTGCAAATCCACCGAAAAGAACCAGCAAAATGAGTCCATGACTTACTTTAAAATCAGTGGAAGGTTTTGCAGTATCTGACGGGTCAGCCCATTCAACTTTCTCAAGAACGGTATGGTTAATATCCATTTTGACCTTGTTAGAATAGCGCATGACATACCAGAGTGAAGCTGCAAACAGGAAGACCCATACAAGGGATCGGAATAAAAATCCTGACATGAGCGGTATTCCGGCAATAGTTTGACCGAGTACGGTGTTAAAGGGCCCCATAGGTGAAGCCGTAAAACCTGAGTAAGCACCAACATACATGATGGCCATACCAGCAACTGGGTCGAGCTTGAGTTTTTTAGCGAGTATAACCCCAATCGGGATAAATGCAATAACCGCGTTAACAATAATGCCGAGCGCTCCCAAAATAGACATGGTCGCCATAATAATCGGAATAACGAGAAGGGCCTTCTTTTCGAATTTCTTAATGGCAGCACTGATTGCACTGTCTATAGCCCCTGTATCGTTGATGATTTGAAAAAAACCGCCAACGAGAAAAACAAGAAAGATAATGCCTGCAGCACCGTTCATGCCATCTACAATTGAGAGCAGAAAATCCATCACCCCTACAGGTGTTCTTTCAATGAACTCAAAAGAGCTTGGATCTATGAGTGTTTTTCCGGTCGCTGCATCTTCAATCATATTATAGTGACCAGCAGGCACAATATAGGTTAAAAGTGCTGCGACAATGACAAAGAGTGTAATGAGTGTGTAAGTGTTGGGGATTTTGAACCCCTTTTTCTTGTCTTGCTTGTTTTCAGGCTCGCGTTTTCGAGCCGTGGCTTGATTGCTCATAAGTTCCCCCTTATGGTTTATTTAACCCAATCTACTCATAATAATATGCGTTAAAATATCACACCCATGTGACAGGGCTTTTTTATCAAAGTGCATATCCGGATGATGTAAATAGGGCTCCAAATCGGCACCCAAACCGATATAAACAGCCTTAATGTCTTGCTTTTGTGTAAAAAAATGAAAGTCTTCACTTCCGGGTGTTACAATGGGCTCAAGTGCTTTTCCAAGAACGTGCTCAATAGAAAGCCGAGCAGCATCAACAAGTTCTGAATGATACTCTGCAGCTGGACAACCAGCGGTAATATCCACTCGTGCCGAGGCACCAATGCTCTCTGCTGAATGGTCAATAGCTTGTGTGGCACGTTGAATGAGTTCTGTCATGACGGCGTTGGTTTGCGCACGCAAATCAAAGACTAAGTGGACGGCGTCTGGAATAATATTGTGGGCAGTGCCATTTGAACCAAAGCGAGTAACCTTAATGCTGTGCGCCACTCTTGGGTCAATATGCAGTGCATTGATTGCGTTGACAATTAAAACACCAGCCTCGATGGCATTAACCCCCAAGTGGGGACGTGCACCATGTGAAGACAGGCCAGATACATGAACCTCCATTTTGTTTGAAGCCCCATGGTAGAGTGCTGGAGAGGCTTCTCCTAGTTTGGCTTCTTGTATGGGTCTTAAATGCATGCCAACAAGCTCGTCAAGTGTATCGAGCATACCAGAGTTAGACATTGCCAGTGCACCTTTTCCTATTTCTTCAGCCGGCTGGAAGATGAATTTCACTTCACCCTTTTTAATGCCTTTTTCTGAAATTCTTTTTGCAGTCCCCAGCACCATCGTTGAATGTGCATCGTGCCCACAAGCGTGAATCACCTGCTGGGTTTCATTGATTGTAAACGGCAGGGCGTCCATATCGGCGCGTACACCAAGACAAGGACCAGGGTGATCACTGCGTAAACTTGCAATAATGCCTGTGCCGCCAACAGCGCGTTGAACGCTATAACCTAATTTCTCAAGTTCATTTGCAATAAATGAAGCAGTGCGTGTTTCGTGAAAGCCCAGTTCTGGCGTAGCGTGCAATGTTTCAAATACGCTTTGTAAATAGTGAATGCTGATAAAATCACTCCCTTTGATGTTGACCCCTTGCGCAAGGTTAACTGTGAAGTCACTCATCTATTTTGCAAGTGGTATGCCAAAAATTCTGTTTGGAGTGCATAATTATGAAAAAGTATGTGAAGGTATTCTATTTAGCGGCGTAAGGGAATGAAATGTTTTTAGAAAATTTAGAAATCTATTCAAGACATACTTGAGAGCGCAAAAATTACGGGCGGTTTTCGGGCGCTATATGCAGCGTTTGAGCCCGAAAATCGCCCGATATTAACCCGGTTTATTCATTTTGAGAGCGTTTTTTCAAGTCGATGGCATAGTCTTACCTGTGATTTGATAGCCTCTTATGCCCGGTACTTGCTCAATGAGCTGATGTTCCTCCAGGTACTTCATAATTTTTCGAATACGGTATTCTGAAGTGCTGTAGCCGGATTTTAAAGCAGCTTGGAAAAGGGTGCGCCTGCCTGAGGGTCTAAGTTGAAGCGCATTCAATATAAAATAGGCAAGTGTGTTTTCGCCTTCGCTCAGGCCGTAAAAGTAGGGGCCTTGTTTAGCATAGGCGTCACTTGCATCCTCTGAATGAATGCTCGGTGTGTTTAAATGATGGTTATTAGCAAAATCAGGGGGCAGATCCTGAGGTGTAAGAACTGAACCGCCCAGATAGTACATATGGTCAATGCAGTTTTTCAGTTCCCGAATATTCCCTTGCCACGAAGCATGCAGGAGCATTTGCAGGAGCTCTGGGGTGATTGGCTTTTCAGGAACAGGGTGCTTCTTTGCAATATCAGCAACAAGGAGCGGCAAATCTTCTATACGCTTTCTAAGTGGCGGTAAATTCAAGTGAAGCACATTGAGTCTATAGTATAGATCATGTCTAAAAAGCTTTTTTGTAGCGCGTGTTTTCAAGTCCTGATTTGTAGCGGCAATAATACGCACATCGACTGGAATGATACGTGTCCCGCCGATACGCATGATTTCTTTTTCCTGAAGAACGCGCAGCAGTTTGACTTGGGTGTTTAAGGGAAGTTCACCAACCTCATCTAAAAACAAGCTGCCGCCGTCAGCCATTTCAAACAGGCCTTTTTTACCCCCTTTTACAGCGCCTGTAAAGGCGCCTTCTTCATAGCCAAAAAGTTCGCTTTCGAGTAAGTTGGTTGATAGGGTCGCACAGTTGATTCCTAAAAATGGACTGTTTTTGCGCTGTGAATTATTGTGTATAGATTGGGCGAACATCTCCTTCCCTGTACCACTTTCACCGGTTATGAGAACGGGGGCATCAATTCGACTCATTTTTTTTGCAGTATCCTTGCAGTGGAGAATGGTATGGCTGGTGCCAATAATGTCGCTAAAGTCATACTTGGCGACATGGCCCATACGCTTGGCTTCATAGCGCATATCTTGTTCAAGTTTTTGGAGGTTTGATCGGTCTCTTATGATGTACATATCTGCAAAAATATCTGCATCGTCGTGAATCGGTCTTTTTGAAACAATCAAACTTTTCTTTATGTGAGGACACTCAATAAGCCTGTTGTCAGCGTAATTCAGATCGAGTATGTATCTTAGAAAATCCTCTGGAAGGTTAAAAAAGGCATCCAGCTCCTGAGGGGTGTCCCCTTCATTTAGGCAAAGAATTTCTTTGAGCGTACTGTTGCAGTGGAGTACGGTATTGTCATTTGAAAGAATGAGAACGCCGTCATCTACAACATCAAGAACCACACGCAGTTCGTTCTTGATTTGGTTGGTATTGTGGTATAAGTGATGAAATCCATAACTGACTGGAATGATGGTTTGCATATATTTCTTAAGTTTTTTATCAAAATAAGGGCTTTGAATTTGAAGTTTTGTAATGATGCTCATAAGGGTTGAGATATCAATGACACGCCATCCAACATCAATGACTTGTTCAACATGGTCAGGGACAAACTGGACCTGTGCCGGCGTAACTGCAGTCCTCAGTGGTGGCATGTTCTTCATACCTGGAAAAACGGGAACAAAATCAATATGCATGTAGCCCATTTCATAAAGGAGTGAGATGGTATCAGAAGCAGATGTGCTTGCATTGTTGACCAGCATCACCTGTGTATTTTCTGGCAGGGACATGAGCGGGTCAAGACAGCCCTTTTTAAACGTACGCTTAATCTGTGTAATGGTCACGTCATCAGGCAAATATTTTCTTGCGATTGTCGCCAAACTGGACAGGGTAATAAGCGCCATATCCGCATGTGTATGTTGCATACGTCCTTCTTGCATGCTGTATGCTTCAATCGTGATATGGCCTTCAAAAAATGCATTGAGTTCTTCAAGATACCTTAGCTTAGGCTCAGGTCCATCTGTATAGAGTACAAGCTTTTTACGCATGAGTGGTCCCTTTCATCTGTTCAATCATCTGCAATATTCAAGTTTTAGGCTCATTGTACTATAGTTGTTGTGGCTGTGACAATGAATGGTATTCGGCAGTATGGTCAGGGTATTTATTGTTGAGTCATTTTGAATGTGATACCATACAGTTGACAAAATTATAATTTATGCCACAAAATATGACAATCAAAAGGGGATTCAAACAAGCGGGGGGCTGCATGAAAAGAAAGATACTTTTGATACTTACACTACTGTTTTTTATAAGTTTTCAAACACAAGTCACTGCGGCGGTACAGTCAAAGGCGTATGCAGGTCAGACCATTGTGGTGGGTGGGGATATGTATTTTCCACCTTTTGAATACGTGGATGGCAGTGGCACCTACAAGGGCTTTAATATTGATATCATGCATGCCATTGCGATTGAAATGGGCCTGGATATTGAAATCAAACCCATGACATGGAAGGATGCTGCTGAAAGCTTGCAAAGAGGAAATATTGATGTCATACAAGGCATCAAATATTCAAAAAACAGAGAAGAAATTTATGCCTTCTCAGATCCCTATTTGGAGTCTTCGCTAGCCATATTTATCGCTGTAGACAATACATATATCAAATCGCTGGAGGATCTTTCCGGTCACGTTGTCTCGGTTCAGGAATATGATGTGGCATATGACGCCATCAAGTCCAGCCAGGACATCACGGTTATCGCTGAGCCCAACCAGTTGGAAGCCTTGCGCTCACTTGTAAAAGGTGAAGTTGCAGCATTTGTGGGAAACAGGCAGACAGGCTTATACTCACTGCAAAAATATCATTACAGCGATGCTGTTAAGGTGATTGGAGCCCCAATCAATCCCCAGCCATATGGGCTGGCTGTTCAAAAGGGCAATGATCAACTGCTCGAAATATTAAATGAGGGTCTGAGGATCATCAAGCGTAATGGAACCTATGACAAAATACATGACAAGTGGTTTGGTGTAGAGATATATTCAACGCGGGAAGCGCTAAAAAATTACGTGTATGTATTTATCACGGTGGTGAGTCTACTGGGCGTCTATGGTGTCTCGAAAGCGCATATGAACAGGAAGCTCCAAAAGGAAGTAGACAGGCAAGTGCGTGAAGTTGAGCAGTCCAATTTATTTAAGGAGCATATCATAAACAGTATATTCAGTGGTCTCATGACAATGCGTACGGACGGCACGATACTGAGCATTAATGACAATGTGGAAAAAATCTGCAAATGCGAGGCACAGACCTATGTTGGTCAGCCTTATTATGAAGTGCCCATGTGTGCTTTTATCGACAGAACCCTGTTTGAATCGATTGCAGAAACGCATGGACATGTTTTCAATCAGGAGTCCAATCTTGAAATAGATGGGGACATGCGGGTGATTGAATACAATATGAGTCCTATCATTGATAAGTCAGAAAACTTGTGTGGCATAACGGTCACTTTTCTAGACATAAGCCTGCGCCGCAAAAATGAAGCACAAATCAGACGCAAGGATAAAATGGAGTCCCTTGGACAGCTGACTGCCAATATTGCCCACGAGATAAGAAATCCATTGACAGCCATTAAGACCTATATCGAACTCATTCCCAAAAAAATTGACAATGCAGCCTTTCGAAGTCAACTGATGCAAGACGTGCCTGCCGTCATCGGTCGACTCAATGATTTGATTACAGAACTCCTTGAGTATGCAAAACCGAGGGTCCCAAACCGAGAAATATTCTATTTGGTACGGCCCATAGAGGAAGTCATGCATCTTATAGAAGGCGAACTCATCAAGCATCATGTTATGTACGATGCAGATGTGGATGAGGGGTTTAAGGTCTATTTTGATGTACAACAGTTGAAGCAGGTATTGATCAATCTGTTGATCAACAGTATAGATGCAGTAAAAACACGAGCTAATGCTAAAATTGAGCTCCGTGCTTATTTGAAGGCCCAGTATGTGGTTTTAGAAGTGACCGATAATGGCACGGGTATTTCAGAGGTAGACATAGAGCAGATTTTTGAACCCTTTTTCACAAGACGCGAATGTGGAACGGGCTTGGGACTTTCTATTGCGCAACAAATGATAGAGGAGAACGGTGGGCAAATATCTGTTCAGAGCAGACTTGGACAAGGAACAACCATGAAACTTTATCTGCCAATTGACCAGCACCTATCCACGGAGGCCATAACATGAAAAAATTATTGATTATAGATGATGAAAAAACCATATGCACGTCCTTAATGTTTGCGCTGGAAGACGAGTATGAAATAACGACTGCCAGCAACATATACGAGGTTGAGTCAGCACTGAACGCAGTCTATTTTGATGTTGTACTGCTTGATTTGAAATTTGGGGACATCAGTGGACTGGATTTGCTCCCCACGATAAAACTCAAAAATAAGAACACGCCTGTTATTATGATGACGGCTTATGCCAGTGTGAAGTCTTCAATCGATGCCATGAAAATGGGCGTTTACGATTATATCTTAAAACCAATCGATATTGAAAAACTGCGTTTTTTTATTCTTAAGGCCGTTGAATATAAGTGCCTCAATGAAAAAATTAGCCGACTTGAAAATGAGGTAAAACATCAAAATAAAATCCAGAAAATTATTGGAACGTCAAAGAAGCTACAGGATGTTTTTCACATTATTGACAAAGTCAAAAATATCAATATGAGTGTTCTAATTGAGGGACAAAGTGGAACGGGTAAGGAACTGGTCGCACATGAAATTCACAATCAGGGCAGCCGAAAAGC
The DNA here is from genome assembly GCA_963676345.2 of uncultured Acidaminobacter sp. Taxonomy (GTDB): domain Bacteria; phylum Bacillota; class Clostridia; order Peptostreptococcales; family Acidaminobacteraceae. The sequence continues at coordinate 806,411 of CAXXTS010000002.1, read as the reverse complement.
CCATCCTTTTGAAGTTGTAAATTGTGGTGCCATTCCCAGCACGCTCATTGAAAGTGAGTTGTTTGGTTATGAAAAGGGGGCCTTTACTGGAGCTGATACAAGAAAGAAGGGGCTATTTGAGCTGGCAGACAAGGGGACCCTATTTCTTGACGAAATAGGAGAAATGGACTTGCACGCGCAGGTCAAGCTCCTAAGAGTCCTGCAGTCAAAAGAAATTTTCCCTCTGGGTTCAGAAAGCAGCAAAAAGGTAGATGTCCGCATCATTGCTGCAACCAATAAAAATTTGAAAGAAGAGGTTGCAAAAGGCCAATTTAGAGAGGATTTATATTTTAGGCTTAATGTTGTGCGTATTCAGATGCCACCCCTAAAAAATCGGCTTGAAGATATTCCAATGCTGATAGAGCACTTTATTCGGCAGACTGCAGAAAATTACGACATGGAGACAAAAAGAATCAGCCGCGATGCCTTAGCCGCACTTGAGACCTACACCTTCCCCGGTAATGTACGGGAACTTCAAAATATTATTGAGCGTGCCCTTGTCTTTGCAAGCAAAGATATGATACAGCTGCAAGATCTGCCTGAGAGTGTGACCGGGCAAAGTGTTTATGCACTTGGCAAGCAGTCAGGGATTATACCCATTGCGATTGGAACTAGCCTCAAGGCGGCAGAGCGCCTTCTTGTGGAACACACCCTAGAATATCATCAGGGCAATCGGCGAAAAACGGCAGAAACACTTGGTATGAGTGAGCGCAGTTTGCGTTATAAAATAAAAGAATACCAGGACCAGTGATGTCCGAATGGTGTCTGGAACCATGCAAAAATTTCGAAACCGGCAAAATTTGCCGGTTTTTTTATATGCATATTTTGAGAACCTATAGTCAACCATCTCTAAAAGGCTTGCACTGAGTGGCTTACATGCATATGATGGAAATTTCAGAAAATTGGCGCGGTATTTGCATTACCTATATATGAATAATTTGTGAGGGCAGATTATAACATACGGGATTTATAAGGGAGGATGTATTTATGATGATTAAACGCTTTGGAGCGATATTGCTGGCTGCAGTCATGCTGTTTTCAAGTGCTGGGTGTTCAAATACAGCACAGGAGTCAGGTTCGGAATCAAAGGCACCTGAAAAACAGTTTGTCACGGTTGTTACGGGTTCAACAGGTGGCACGTATTATCCGGTAGGTACAATATTTTCAACGCTTTGGAATGAAAAACTAGGAGATCAGGGTGTGATTGCTTCAGTACAGTCATCGGGTGGTTCTGTAGAAAATCTGAACATGCTCAAAAATGGCGAGGCTCAAATGGGCATAGCGATGGCAAACCTGACATTATTTGCATATGAAGGTTCTGGGAAGTTTGAGGGAAACCAGTTTGAAGATGTTCGTTTTGTAACAGCCCTATGGCCTGATGTGACACAATTTGTTGTTACAGAAGATTCAGGAATCAACTCAGTTTCTGACTTAAAAGGCAAGGCATTCAATGTTGGCGGCGCAGGCTCTGGTACGGAGTATTCAAGTAAAGTCATTCTGGATGCAGTAGCTGGAATCTCATTCGACGATATTACAGCAGAACATCTGGGATATTTTGAAGCATCTAGCGCAATGCAAAATGCACAAATTGACGGCATGAACGCAGAAGGTGGCATTCCTTTATCAGCTGTTTCTGAAGTTGCTGCAAGCAAAACAGCTGTTAAACTGCTTGAATTTACAGATGCAGAGTATGAAAAAATTAAAAATGTTGCCCCTTACTATGGACAGTTTACGGTACCGGCGAATCTATATGCAGGCATAGACAAAGACATTCAAACCGTAGGCATTAAGTCCACACTGATTACGAGTGCCAATATGGATGAAGATGTTGTTTATAATCTTGTAAAAGAAATATATGAAAATCACGATGTTATAAAGGGCGACCATAAGGCGCTAGAAGTTGTAACAATAGAGGAAGCGCTAAAGGGTTTGCCACCGGTTCCACTTCATAAAGGTGCGATTAAATATTATGAAGAGAAAGGCATTACAGTTCCAGACCACTTGAAGTAATTTGAACGTACTTGAATGTTAATTGGGAAAAGGCCGCCTCATGGAGTCTTTATGCTGTTGTTAATGGTATAAGCCCCACTTATGGCGGCCATTCTCAGTGCTTAATTGTGCCGTGTTGGCAGATTGGAGGTAATATGAATATATTCAAAATGCGTAAACAAAATAAGCAAGAGCGCGCTGATGAGACCAGTGAGACGAGAAAACTGTATGGGCGCATAGCGGCAATTGTAATGATATTTGCAGTATTTACGTCTGTCTTCCATATATGGATGAACAGTGCAAGCCTGATGATTGCAATCAAAAAGAATGCAATTCACTTGGGCCTCATTTTAGGACTGACATTTCTCATGTATCCAGCTACAGCCAAGTCACCTAAAGACAAACCTTCAAATTTTGACTGGGTTTTAAGCGGTCTTGGTGTCGCAGTTGGCGTGTACATTTTAATCACTTACGACGCATTAATAGAGCGTTCACTCGTACCGAACACCTTGGACTTAATTTTCGCGGTCATTGCAATTCTATTAACTCTTGAAGCGGGGCGAAGAACCGTTGGTTGGATTCTGCCAGTGCTTTCAATCGCATTCATATTTTATGCTAAATATGGCTATATCTTTCCAGGGATGCTGGCGCATCAGGGGTTTACATGGAACAGAATTTTAACGCGCATGTATCTGACGGATAATGGCATATTTGGGGTCACCCTAATGGTTTCAGCATCCTATGTATTTATGTTCATTTTATTTGGTTCATTTCTCAACAAAACAGGTGCGGCAAAGTTCTTTAATGATTTTGCCCTTGCTTTTGCTGGTGGACTAAGAGGTGGGCCAGCTCAGGTAGCGGTCATTGCAAGTGGACTCATGGGAACAATCAGCGGAAGCTCTCAGGCCAATGTGGCGACAACAGGGAGTTTTACAATCCCCCTTATGAAGGAGGTCGGCTACAAGCCCAAGTTTGCGGGCGCGGTTGAAGCTGCGGCATCAACCGGGGGCATTCTGATGCCGCCGATCATGGGTGCCGCTTCGTTTATGATGGCCTCATTCCTTGGCATTCCTTACTTAAAAGTAATGGCTGCAGGCATTATACCAGCCATTTTCTATTATTTTGCCATTATGATTATGGTTAATTTTGAAGCAAAAAAGTACGACTTGAAAGGCATTCCGGCAGACAAGCTGCCTAAGCTCAAAGACGTCATGAAATATCAGGGACATATGATGCTTCCAATCGTCATGATTCTATTTCTGCTCGTCAAAGGGTTAACGCCTATTTATGCAGCCTTCTTTGGCCTCATAACGACCGTGTTGACCAGTATGCTTCGAAAGTCGACAAGAATGAATTTGAAGCGCTTTCTTGAAGCGCTTGAAGAAGGGGCAAAAAGTGCAGTGCCCGTTGCTACAGCGTGCGCGGTTGTTGGGTTTATTGTAGGTGTTGTGTCTATGACAGGTCTTGGACAAGCTGTAGCGCATAATATTATGCAGCTTTCAGGTGGACAGTTATGGATGGCCCTTATTCTGGTTATGGTCGCCTCAATTTTTCTAGGCATGGGTCTGCCTGCAACAGCTTGTTACATTATCACAGCAAGTATAGCAGCACCTGCACTGGTAAAAATGGGAGTGAATCCATTGGCTGCCCACTTCTTTGCTTTCTACTATGGAACCCTATCTGCTGTTGTTCCACCGGTTGCACTGACCTCTTATACAGCAGCTGGAATCGCAGGGGCCAATCCTACGGATGTGGCATTCAATGGCTTTAAGCTGGCATTTGCGGGCATTATTATCCCCTTTATGTTTGTTTACTCGCCTATACTGCTCATGCAAAATGTAACCTTGACTAAACTCGTAACGGTTATTGTAACAGGCATCATTGGAATTGTTTGTCTGGGGGCATCTGCTGAAGCCTATATGCGTACATCCATGAATGCGGTTGAGCGGATATTGGCATTTGTTGCAGCGATTCTAATGGTAAAACCAGGAACCCTGACAGATCTGATTGGTATTTCACTCCTCGTTTTTGTAGTCATTTCTCAAACAGCCAAGGTGAAAAAAGAAAAAGTACAGGTAGAACAGCGTACAGTTGAAGACATTTCGTGAGTTGACTTAAGCGCATTTACATATGATTCTTTTGGCATACTTAAAAGCGGGTTTTTCCTAAGGAAATCCCGCTTTTTAAGTGCAGTGAAAGTGTATCCTTGTTTTTTAAGCCCCCTTAAAAGGGTATAATTTATAAGGACATATCATGTGTAGTGTGTTAGCCAATCAGGCACCCTTAAAGGAGACACGAAATGAAATATCAACATATCATTGCTCAAATGCGACTGGAAGAGAAAGTTCAGCTGCTTTCAGGTCAAGATATGTGGTCAACCAAATCGATAAAGCGTCTGGGTATTCCATCAGCCATATTGTCTGATGGGCCCCATGGCATAAGGCGTCAGGCTGATATTGGAGATCCGCTGGGTATCCACCTCAGTTTGCCAGCGACTTGCTTTCCGACAGCCGTGACTATGGCCAACAGCTGGGACGAAGCTCTTTGTGAAGAGGTTGGACGTGCACTGGGGAAAGAGGCCAAACAGCTCCATGTAGATGTCCTGCTGGCACCGGGTCTCAATATCAAAAGACATCCACTGTGCGGACGTAATTTTGAGTATTATTCAGAGGACCCCTATCTGTCTGGAAAACTGGCTGCTGCTTTTATTCGCGGTATACAGGAAAGTGGCGTAAGTGCGTGTCCCAAGCATTTTGCAGCAAATAATCAGGAGCTGCGCCGCATGTCAAATGACAGCATTGTAGATGCGCGTACCCTGCGAGAAATATATTTGACGGGTTTTGAAATTGCAGTGAAAGAAGGAAAACCTAGGGCCATCATGAGTGCCTATAACAGACTCAATGAATGCTATACCAATGAAGACAGCACCCTGCTCCTAAGTATACTCAGACATGAATGGGGGTTTGAGGGTTTTGTTGTGACCGATTGGGGTGGCGGCAATGACTTTGTTGAAGGCATACGGTGTGGAAGCAATTTGGAAATGCCGGGAACGGGTGGAGACAGTGCCTATCAGCTCTATAAAGCAGTTGCGTCGGGTCATATATCAGAAGACATTGTAGATCAGCGCCTTGATGAACTCCTAGGCGTGATATTGACTTGCCATTCAGATGATAAAATAGGGCAAGCGGATATAGATGATGAAACCCGAAATGTCCACCACCATCTGGCGAGAAAAGCGGCAGCGTCTTCCATGGTACTGCTTAAAAACGAGTCGGGAATTCTACCGATTGAAGACGACAGATCGGTCGCTGTAATAGGGGAATTTGCAGTCCATCCCCGCTATCAGGGGGCTGGGTCAAGCCGTGTGAATCCAACAAGCATGGAAAGCATTATGGCTTGTATTGACCAGTATGGACTCAATGTAAGTGGTTATTCAGATGGTTATAGACGCGATGATCAAAGGCGTGATCTTTTGATACGTGACGCCGTGGAACTTGCGAAAAGCTCCGATGTCATCCTGCTGTGCATTGGTCTTGAAGAAATTATGGAATCAGAAGGACAAGACCGGGTCCACATGCGCCTGCATGAGAAACAAGTCCAACTATTAGATGCCTTATACGAAGTCAACAAAAACATCATCGTGTACTTAAGCGGTGGCAGTGCAGTCGTCATGCCCTGGCTTGATAAATGCAAAGCGGTTTTACAAGGCTACTTGGGCGGACAAGCGGGCAGTTTGGCCCTACTTGATATTGTTACCGGGGCTGTGAACCCCAGCGGGAAACTTGCAGAAACCTTTTGGCTTAAACAGCAGGATGTGCCTTCTGACCCCTTTTGGCAGAAAAAGCAAAGAACAAGCGAGTACCGCGAAGGGCTATATGTGGGCTATCGTGCCTATACGACCACCAATCGGCCTGTGCTCTTTCCCTTTGGATATGGTCTAAGCTACACAAGTTTTAGCTATACGGACATTGAAGCGAATGCCCAGGCGGTCAGCTTTACAGTGACCAATTCGGGCAGTCGATCAGGACGTGAAATTGCCCAGCTTTATGTAGGCAAGAAAGACAGCGGGGTCTTTCGTCCCGCCAGGGAGCTAAAGGGCTATGCGTCGGTTGAACTAGAAACTGGGGAAAGCAGGCGTCTTTCAATTGAGTTTGATGATAAAGCCTTCCGCTACTTTGATGTTGATAAGAATTCGTGGGTTGTAGAAGCGGGAACCTATCAAATTATGATTGGATCAAATGCCTTACAAATTCAGCTGATATGTGAAATTGAAGTAGAGGGCGTGCAATTGCAGAGCCCATACAAACAGGCTCAAATACCTCACTATTTTAGCGGGCAGGTTGAATCAGTGACTGAGTTCGAGTTTGAATGCCTTCTCGGTCGGGCTGTGCCTGCAGGTGCTTGGGACGAACAAGCACCCCTTGAAATGAATGATGCCCTTTCTCAAATGTACTATGCCAAAAGCTGGATTGCGCGGCTTGTGTATAGAGGGCTTATTGGCTGGTTTAACCGAAGCAAGAAAAAAAGGGAACCAGATTTGAACATTCTATTCATATACCATATTACATTTAGGGGCATTGCAAAGATGCTGGGTGGTGTCATCGGTATGGAAATGGCACGTGGCATTCTGCATATAGCAAATGGGGAAGTCGGCCACGGACTAAGAAGACTTGCCAAAGGCTTTGAAATCAGACGGCGGTATAGACGATTTAAAAACAAATGAACACATACTGCAGATATAAAAGTACCGGACAGAAGGCTATTTGAGTCTAGCACATCTGTCCGGTATTTATGCGTTAAAACTTGAAAATATATTGCGACAAGTCTTTTAGAAAGACATAGGAGACCGTTTAAAAATCCGTGTATGGACAGACTTGCTTAGCGGTCTTCAGCTGACGCTTGATTGAGAGAGAATACAGGCCGTATCTCTCCAACCTTGAAATTCTTTGAGTTGATGTTTTCTTGTATATGGAAACGAGAAAGCGCCTTTTTTTCAGCATCAGTTAAAACGTCCAACTGATGTAAGACTTCCATAACAACACTGGAGAGTACTTTGACATTACCATCTTCAATCTTTACTGCTAGACCAATGCCCTTGTCGACTATACCGACGCAATATACAGCGTCAGCGCCGAGCTTAGCGATAATTTTTCCACTTGTTTGTTTCATGAGTTCGGTGCAGAATCCATTTGTGCCTGCAACCATTTCAGGGTGGCTGACCATGGCACTTACAATAGTGTCTACAGCGTTTTTGCGTTTAGGTTCAAAGACCTCTGAATGAGCGAGCTTTGCAAACGAAAGTGCCATATTGAACAGAGGCAGTTCAAATACAGGCACACCGCACCCATCTATGCCAATGCCAATGTCCTTTGAGTCCACTTCAGATACATCGGACACCGTTTGTAGCATCATTTGCTGAACTGGGTTTTCAAGCTGGTCGTAAGTGGCTATATCAAACCCGTTTTGACGGGCAATTGCCAACATACCAGCATGTTTGCCAGAACAGTTATTGAAAATGCGTCTTTCCTCTTGTCCTGTCCGGCATAGGGTGCGTGTAATGGTTTCATTGAGTGAGTAAGTCTTTCCCAGGAGGAGCGCGTTTTCATCAAGCCCGATTTTTGAAAGCGCTGACTCAGCAGCTTCAACATGAAAGGTTTCAGCATAATGTGATGCGCACATAAGTGCGACTTCCTGCTTTGTAAAGTTAAAGGCGTCATATGCACCGGATTCTACCACTGAAAGTGCTTGAATAGGCTTAGCTGATGAACGCATGTAGGTTTTTTTATACGGATTGCCCCAGTAGGCAAGAAGCTTTTTATGATAATCGACAACAGCAATATCACCGCGGTGTATGTTTTCAATGCAGTTGGCACGTGAAACATGCAGTAAAACTTCAGACATGATAAACCCCCTTGATTTTCGCAAAGCTACACACCACAATCTCTTGTGAAATACCCTTGATGTGTGTATACTAAAGAATAAATATAGTCACTATTGAATACTTTTGTTAACGATAGTATACATCATTATACGATAGTATACAAGACTAAGGAGAAAAAATGGATAGCATTGTCATAATGATTGGAAATAATCTAGCACAAATTCGTAGAGAAAGAGGACTAAGCCTCGATAATGTCTCAGAACTCACAGGCGTGAGCAAGGGCATGCTTTCACAGATTGAAAAAGGGCAAAAAACCCCGAGTGTGACCATACTTTGGAAAATAGCCAATGGGCTTAAGGTTTCAATGTCTTCACTGATGAAAAGCAGCCAGTCTACGGTTTCTGTACTCACTTTAAACAAAGCCAATATGCTCAGCGAAGATGAGGGCAAGTATAGAACCGGGTCGCTCCTGCCATTTGATGGTGAGACCAAGTTTGAAGTTCTAAAAATGGAGCTTGAACCGGACGGGGTGCATAAATCTGATGCACATACCACGGGTGTTGTTGAATACGTTCTTGTAGGAACGGGTGAAATGGAAATTGAAATTGAAGAAAAGACTTATAAGGCTAAAAGTGGTGATGCCATCATGTTTCAAGGAGATGTGGAGCATACCTACAGGAACTATGGAGAAGAAGCGGTAAACGCCTTTATTGTTATATATTATTCTAAGTGATTCTTAGTTGGAACTGTACATACTTGAGCTAAACGTCTATCCATTTTGGGATAGGCGTTTTCATTTGGTGATGGTATGTGTTTATTTTGCCAGACGAAATAAATGGATTGACACAGAAGACAGAAGTTGGTAAACTATCAAAGTTAAAAGTACGAAATCGTACAGTTCGAAAAGGAAAAATATGATTTCGCTGTCTTGGAAAGGAAGTGGCAAGATGCATGACCAGGCAGAAGAGAAATTTGCTAGTGTCCTGACAGTTTTAATTATTGGGACATTCATCACTGTGCTCAACAGCAGTTTAATTAACATTGCCCTGCCCAATATGATGACCGTATTTGGGGTGTCATTGGGGTCAATACAATGGGTTGTTACTGGCTATACTATAGCCCTAGGAACAGTTATTCCCCTATCAGGCTACTTGTCAGACTTAATTGGGTTAAAAAAGCTCTACATTATTGCACTGGGTATTTTCACAACAGGCTCGGTTTTGTGTGGCATATCATGGAGTTGTGGATCCATGATTGTATTTAGAATCCTTCAGGGTATTGGCGGTGGGATCATCGGTCCGGTGGGCAATGCGATTTTGTTTAAAAGTGTACCAACAAAGAAAATTGGTGTGGCAATGGGCATATATGGTATAGCTGCAATGGCTGCGCCAGCAATAGGGCCAACGCTTGGCGGATATGTTATTGAGCACTTAAGTTGGCGCATGCTCTTCTACATGAGTGTGCCATTTGGTGTTTTAGGTGTAATTACAGGTAGTATCCTTTTAGAAGAATTTCCAAGGAATAAGCTTGGCGAATTTGACGGGATTGGTTTTGTGACATCAACAGTCGGACTGGTATGTCTCTTTTATGTCATAGGTAAGTGGAACAGTATTGATTGGTCGCAAATGCAGTATAGCCTTATGCTTGTAGTGGGGGTATTCTCAATGCTTATGTTTATTGTAAATGAGTGGTTGCATCCCAATCCACTGCTGGACATAAAAATACTTAAAAACTATGGGTTTACAGCTTGGACTCTGGTTGCCTGCTCTGTCAGTATGGCCATTATTGGCGTGTCTTACTCCATTCCGATGTTTTTACAAAATATTTTGCGCTACTCGGCAATGAAGACAGGCATAATCATGCTTCCTGCAGCTATTGCAACGGCACTTACCATGCCAATCAGTGGAAAGTTATTTGATAAATACGGGTACAAATTTATTATGCTCCCAGGACTTCTTCTGTACATTATCATTTCGTATCCGCTGTCACAAATCAGTACAGACACAAGTTCAATGATGATCTCATGGATGCTTCTTGTTCGTGGTATGGCGCTTGGAATGATTATGATGCCGCCATCTACCATGTGCATGCGTTATGTGAAAAAGAAAGATATTAATCAGGCGGCAGCCCTTACGAATATTATGAGACAAATAGCCAGCACCTGTGTGGTGGCAGTGATTACCTCGCTTATGCAAAGGCAAATCAATTTGAGCAGTGCGCGCATTATGGATCAGTTGTCCATGTTCAACCCAATCAGCACGGATGCCCTTTCAAAACTTATAGGTGTATACAGAAGGGGTGGGTACGCACTGAATGAGGCCAGAGTAGCGGCTATGTCAGCGCTTGGTGGACTGATTCAGAAGCAGGCATATGTCGAAGCAATCGATAGCATTTTACTGCTCATGGTTTTCGCAGCTATAGGAACATTTATTTTTGTTGCATGCATTAATATCCCGCTTAATATGACACGTACACTTAGTGAAAGGGCAAAGCCCATCGTCGAGGAGGTCGTAGAGTAATGGATGAAAGACTTGAAAAAATGTGGAATTTGCATCATAAAGTTCATGGAAAGATCCGTAAACGCTCATTGCAGTATTATCAGGATATCGGTGTATCCTATAAGGAGGTTCTTCTTTACAACACCGTGAGAATGAATCCGGACAGTACACTCGGAGATTTGAGCAAAATATTGGGCATATCTAAGAGCACTGCTTCTTCTATGGTGTCAAGAATGGTGGAAAGTGGCAGTATCATCCGAGAAGTGCCTAGTGATAATAGGCGCATTGTACATTTGAGAGTAAACCCAAATTACAAGAGCCGACCAGCTATTGTTGAGAAAAGAAGTCAAATGATTAGTAATCTGTTTTCAGATATGAAGGACGAAGATATTGAAGTGATTTTAAAAGGTTTGCAGCGGATGGAATCTCTAATGAGTGAATAGCCTTTTGGAAAAGTGTATGTATAAAACTTCAAGTGAATGGGAGTTTATGAGGTGAAACGAATGAGAAAAATAATGGTTGTAGGGTTACTGACTTGTCTACTTTTAAGTGGATGTACCGCCCAGGCGATAGAGGCCGGTTCGGTAGCCGTTGAAGATGCTCAGGCTCTAGCGCTGGAAAATGAATCCAATGATGTTTACTATCTAGCGGGTCGTGTGAAGGCTGCTCAATCAGCAGAAATTTCAGTGCCCTTTACAGGACAAATTTGTGAACTCTTTGTACAGGTTGGAGACCATGTTCAAGCTGGTGAAGCCATTTTGCGCTTTGAAAGTTCTGAAGAGCTCGCAAAGGTTGAAGTTGCAAATAGAGCTGTAGAGCTAGCAATCGCAAATTATGAAAAGGCGCAAAGCGGTGCACGTTCAGAACAGCTTGATCAAGCGAAGTCGTCCCTCCAATCAGCTCAGGTTAATTATGAAAATGCCAAAAAGGATTTGGAACGTCAGCAGAAACTTTACGATGCAGGTGCAGTCTCAGATATGGCCCTTGAAGCATATAGATTAAAGCAAGCGAGTGCTGAATCGGCTTTCACGAATGCATCAAAAGCTCTTGAAATTCTTGAAGGTGGAGAAAGTGCTTCATATATGAATGTGCTACAGAAACAGGTTGATCAAGCCAATGCATCGCTTGCAGTTGCGCAGATATCGCTGGATAAGAAGACGGTCTATGCACCCTTTGATGCAGTTGTCACAGATATACCCGTAAGAACTGGAGAATCCTATCTGTATAAAACAACACTGGTAACCCTTGAGAATCAGAGTGGATTTACTGTAGATGCATATGGTCCAGCAAGTGCTACTGCACATTTCGAGCAAGGGGAAAGTGTGCTTGTTCAAGTTGCTGAATGTCCTGACACAACGCTCCAAGGCACTGTAGATTGGATTGGAAACAGTATTGATGCAAAAAGGCAGGATGTTCTGGTACGAGTCACGCTTGATGCGGCTCCTGAATTGATGGCGGGAATGTTTGCGGAAATTGCACCACTTAACTAGGAGGAAGTTATGGATAAACGAAAAAAACTATTGATAGGAATTGGAACAGCTTTCGCAACAGTCATAGCGGGTATTGTAATATTTTTCACAATGAACAGCTACTTGTATGTGTCGACAGAAGACGCTAGAGTAACAGCAGACATAGTCCGAATCAATTCACAAATGTCTGGAAAGCTTGTATCATCTGAACTTGAAGAAGGTATGGAGGTTCATAAAGATCAGATTCTTGCACGCATTGAAACTGCAAATATTCCAGACCAGTCCATTGAGCAGACGCTTCTGAGAGCACCAATTGATGGTGTGATCATAAAAAAGCAAGGAACGGTTGGAGAAATTACTTCCGCCGGACAAACACTGGGCATGGTGGTTGATCCAGACCAATTATATGTCAGTGCAAATATTGAAGAAACAGATCTCAATAAACTGAAAATAGGTCAAGTGGTCGATGTAAAGATTGACCAGTATAAGGGCGCTAAATGGAAAGGAACACTCACTTCAATTGGCGAAGCAACAAACTCGACATTTTCATTACTGTCTTCTTCAGGCAGTACCTTTACAAAGGTTGTACAGAAAGTGCCGGTGCGTATCGCCTTAAAGAGTGATCATGAAAAACTCCGTCCGGGGACAAATGCGACAGTTAAAATTCATATTCATTAAAATGAATGAAGGGGATGTTACCAAATGGAACATCCTCTTTCTGTATAAAAGTTAGGCATGTTCTAGTTTAATTTTTGATTCATAAGGATACAAGATCTTCGCGTGACATATAAATTGAAAAGAGAAGCTTAGTCGGTCAATACAAAGAAATTGAATCGGATATGAACTTGGGTGCAGTAGCAATAGGGTATAATAAAAGCATTGTAAGGCATAAAGGTTATTAAATTTTGAATAGAGACTATGAGCTTAAGATATATTAGACTTAAATTGATTATTTTGTATTAAGCAGATAGTTTGATTTAGAATTGACCACATAAGTTACTACCATGCGCTTATGTTACAGTAAAATAAGTGGTCTTGCATAAGATTAGTTAGGAGGCGACACCTATGAAAATTGTCATTACAGCAAGAAACTTTTCTTCTACCGAACCGCACGCTGTAAAAATGCTTCAGGATGCGGGCCATGAGGTGCATGACTATGGGCATCTGGATATGGGGATGGGCACAGAGGAAGCCTTGGTTGCTCAGACTGTAGCAGATGCAGAGATCGTGATTGCTGGACTTGAACCCTATACAGAAAGCGTCATAAATGCGTGCCCCAATTTAAAAATGATATCACGAAGAGGCATCGGCTACGATTCCATTGACATAGAAGCCTGTAAAAAGCATGGGGTAACTTTAGGGCGTACGGTTGGGCACGTTGAGGCCGCAGTAGCAGAGCATGTTATGGCCTATATTCTCTATTTTGCACGGCGCATTGACCTGCAAAACACCCACATGCACGAAAAGAAGTGGCAACGCACGCTGGTACCTGGGGCAAAGGGACGTGTTATAGGACTTGTCGGGTTTGGTGGTATTGGCAAGGAAATTGCCGAGCGCGCGGCGGTATTTGGCATGGAGGTTTTGTATTACTGCAGGCACCCTAAAGCGGCGTGGAAAGACATGTATAAGGCCAAGTACGCTGATTTGGACACACTCCTGTCACGAAGTGACTATGTTTCAGTCAATGTGCCTTTTACTGAAAGCACTCGGGAGATGTGTAACAAAGCCTTCTTTGACAAAATGAAAGCGGGAAGTATATTTATTAATATTGCAAGAGGTCAAATTATGAATGTTCATGATTTAAAGTCGGCGCTTTGTTCGGAGCATTTAGCTGGAGCGGGAATTGACGTATTCGACACAGAACCGTGTACAGATTCGCCCCTGCTTGAGTGTGAAACGGCTGTACTCACGCCACACACTGCACCCTATACTTCAGAGAACTTTACAATAATGAATGAAAAGGCCGCTCAAAACGTTTTAGACTATATTAAGGGGACTTTAGCAGAAAAGAACCGCGTTGTATAGTTTGATTGAGTTGTTAAATAATGTCCTTGAATAAAGAGACCTGTACCAGTTAAGCGCAATGACACGGACCAGCCAAAGCACATCATTCAATCACTTGAGCATATAAAACAGGAGAAGCCTATGAGAAAGACACAAATGGACTATGCACAGTTTCCGCTCCAGGCCTATGACAAACTAAGGTTTGGCGACACGGACAAACAAGGACATGTCAATAATGCGGTGTTTGCAACATTTTTAGAAACGGGCAGGACAGAGCTGATGTTCATAAAAGAGAAGGATCACAACTTGCTGGATGAGGCCTGTATGTTTGTACTGGCGAGCTCTCAGCTGAATTTACTTGCTGAAGTGAATTGGCCGGGAACTGTAGAAATTGGTACAGGGATTAAAACCATAGGAAACAGTTCCATAAGGTTTTATCAGTGCTTGTATCAGAATGGAAAATGTGTTGCTGAGGCAGAGACGGTTCTCGTTCAGATGAACATGCACACAAGACGGTCCAGTCCGCTTTTAGAAAGGACCAAAGAACGTCTGAACGCCTATAAGATAGAGGAAGCACTTTTATAAAAAAGGTGGGGTCAACTGGATGGAGATTAAGGTTATAGATGCACAGCAAACCCTTCAGATACGCCATAAAGTCATGTGGCCAGATGCGCCGGTTGAATATGTTAAACTGGCTGACGATGCAAGGGGTCTTCATTACGGCGCTTATGTGGATGGGAAACTGGTCAGTGTGGTGTCGCTCTTTATAAACGGGGCAGAGGCCCAATTCAGAAAGTTTGCAACCCTGCATACCTATCAGGGTAAAGGGATTGGAACGGCTCTTTTAAAGTTTGTAATAAAAGAGGCAGAGGGTAGAGGCGCTATGCGTATTTGGTGCAATGCCCGAACGGATAAAATGGACTTCTATAAAAAATTTGGTCTGGTTAAAACCCAGAACACATTCACAAAAAAAGGGCAGGACTATGTGATTATGGAGCGTGTCATTCAAACGGGTCATAAAGGCTTGTAATTTTAAAAAATATATGGCATAGTTGATCTGCCTATGAAGCAGAAGGGGAGTAGAACAACTATGCTCCAGTATAAGCGGGAAGACAATAACGAGTCAGATGACAATCACAGGTAAGAAGGCAATCACAGGTAAGATATGAATCAAAAGAAAAAAATCCAGTAGGCTGGCGCATAAGGCAGTCTACTGGATTAACTCTTTATAGAAAAGACTTTCCATATTGATTTGCATACACCTTGTCAAGTTGAAGCGCATCTTCAGGATGGCCCTTTTTTTCCTCATCTGGATAGCCGAAAGCCAGAATCGCTTCAACGCGTAGGTTTTCAGGAATGTTCAAAAGCCTTCTTACAAAGGTGTCAGAATCCATCCCGTCCGCGCATTTTCTATTTCTGATCTGAACCCAACAGGACCCGAGTCCAAGGTCTGTAGCGGCAAGGTGACCGATGGTTATTGCAACGGACGCATCTTCAATCCAAACATCCGTTTTCGTTTCATCTGCAAGAAAGACAATACACTGTGGTGCGTCCTTAATGAGTTTGCTGCCGTGAGCTTTAGACTCAGCCAGCTGTGACAGAATGGCTGGATCATCAATATAAATAAATTCCCACGGATCAATGCGCTTGCCTGAAGGTGCACGCAGTATAGATTTAATAAGGGTATTTACAGTTTTTTCATCTACTTTCTCAGCTTTGTATTTTCTGACACTGCGTCTTTTTTCAAGTAGTTTATACATCCTAGTTGCCCTCCTCTTGTGCGTTCTCATGAATCTCTTTAAATACTATGATACTAAACCCCAAATCATCATGCAATCCATACTGCTGGCGGAAGGGTATAAGACCATTTTTTAGTAAAATGGCGTTTAAAACAAAAGCAAAGTGCACCAAACAAGTGTGCAATTGTGCTATAATTAAATTACGAAAGGCGTAAAATTGGGTTTGTGAATAACCCGTGTTCATAAAAAGTATGAAACGAAAGGGGTACAACTGTGTTATTACTACATTATCCTTCCTGAACAAGCAGCAGAAAAGCCAAGGCTTGGCTTGACGAAAATGAAATTGATTACGAGCTCAGGCTCATCCATAAAGACCCGCCTCAAGCAGATGAGGTGAGGGCGTGGATGAAAATAGGTGGTCTTGAACTAAAGCGCTTTTTTAATGTTAATGGAAAGGTGTTTAAGGAACTCGACCTGAAAGCGCGCTGGGCGTCATTATCAGAAGATGAGCTTCTTTCACTTCTTGAAGGCAATGGGATGCTGCATAAGCGGCCTGTACTCATTGGCGATGATTTTGTTCTTGCAGGATTTAAGCAAAAAGAGTGGGAAGAAGCTGTAGAGGGCTAAAAAACTTAAACATTCAATAGAGTGCCTAAAAGATTCTACACAGGGGCATTCTATAAACATAAGTAGCATTAAAAAATCTTCCATGTTGCAGTTCGGTTTTTCTACCGAGTGGCATATGGAAGATTTCTTGTTTTAATCGTCAAGTATTTAATGGTGTGTATTCAGACCTAGAAATGGGTCTACTCTATAGACAAGCGCTTGGCCCACTGGTAAACATTATTGTAATAGCCGGTATTGATTGGATTAATGTGAACCTGATGGCCATTTGAAGAAGAGGATGAAGCGTGAATAAACTCGCCATTTCCAATATAGATTCCTGCATGGTTTACAGTCACACTTCCAAGTGTCGCAAAGAAGACAATATCTCCAGGCTGGAGGTTTTCTTTTGAAATGGTCGTTCCCTTTTGACTGATTGCGCTTGCACTGTGGGGCAGTTCAAGCCCATAAGCCTCTTTAAAGCAGTATTTCACAAAGCCGGAACAATCAAAGGCGTTTGGTCCCTCCTGAGCCCATGCGTAGGGAGCCCCAAGTTTAGATTTTGCAATTTCAATGAGCGTACTTGTCTCAGTCTTGTCTAAAGTGAGGGTTTCATCACCCGCTTCATTCTGGGGGTGGGCTGGAGCGGACACCGCTTCAAAACTTACGAAGTCAGAAAAAATGTACCCCTGTAGACCGTCATATGTTGTAATGCTGTACCAGTCATCTTCTTTTGCGTGCACTTTAATTTCTGTATTAGACAACTGTGTGAGTACTGTTCCCTCTTGAGTGGAGGGCATATCCCGTAGGTTGACGCCCACACCTGTCACATAGCCCGTACTGAAGTTTTCAAGCACCTGTGCGTAGTCCGCCGAAAAATAAGCGGTTTCTCCTAAGTAATGCGTTGTATACCAGCCGTCTGTCAAATCTGAGGTCATCACCACTGTTTCATAATCGAGTGCTCCTAAAATGGGTGCTTGTAGAGACCTATCTTGTCTGACATTTAGCCGATCAGCAGTGATTTTTACGGACTGATAGGTTTGTGCAAATCCCAGATTGCCTGATAATAAAAAGGCGATTAAACACATGGATAGTGTTTTTATATTCTTCATAATTTACCCTCGTTCATATTTTAAAGTTAGGGATACCTACATGACCATTATATACGATGACTTCAAAGATGTAATTTACAGTCTGGTTTCAGTTTGTAATGATATTAAAATCATAGGCGTTAAAGTCAATTCTATTTCGTCTAGACAAAGGATTATATTCAAAGAAGGCCTTTTATGCGTTAAAGGTGCCTTGTGCGGTAGAAGATTAAAGAAGGCTAAATGACGATTGTATCTTCACTATGATAGAATAAAATGATAAGCTAGAAACTCAACTGCCCTGCGCATATAAAGGGCGCGATACTCAAGTAGAATGGACATCATTTTTGGATAAGTAGTGAATAGATAAATTGGACAACACATTGGGATTAAAACGAAATGTGAGGATTTTATGCAAAAGAAATTTGAAGATTTCAAGTTGTCAGAAGAGATATTAAAAGCTCTGAAACTGCTTGGATACGACAAGCCAACACCCGTACAGAATCGTGTTATAAATGATATTTTAAGCCACAGCGACATCATTGTGCGCTCTCAGACAGGCAGTGGCAAGACAGCAGCCTTTGCGGTTCCAATCTGTGAACTCGTTGATTGGGAGGAAAACAAGCCCCAGGCACTTGTCGTGACGCCGACAAGAGAATTGGCTTTACAGGTTAAAGAAGAGTTTTTTAACATTGGGCGATTTAAAAAGCTCAAAGCCTGTGCTGTATTTGGAAAAGCACCTTTTCATATTCAGGCGAGAGAACTCAAACAGAAGATGCACATTGTTGTGGGAACGCCCGGCCGGTTGATTGACCATTTAGGCCAAGGCACATTCGATGTTTCAAAAATCAAATATCTGGTTGTAGATGAAGCTGATGAAATGCTCAATATGGGCTTTATTGAACAGCTGAATGAAATCATTGAAGCACTGCCGAAGGAGCGTGTTACCCTCCTGTTTTCTGCAACGGTATCACCGGATATCAAGGCGCTCTGTGATGTGTATATGTCACAGCCGGATCTGATAGAAATTGAAAGTGAAAGCCATGCGCTTGACCGAATTAATCAGAAGAAATACGCGGTGCACCCATGCGAGAAGCTGGATATATTAAAAGATCTTGTTGTACTTGAAAATCCAGATACATGTATTGTGTTTTGCAATACAAGACTTGAAGTAGATGCCGTATATGAAGCCTTTGACGGACTGGGCTATCCGTGTGGAAGAATTCACGGCGGCATGAATCAGCGTGATAGAATGCGCGAAATGGATGGCTTTAAGAAGGGGAAATTCAGGTATCTGATAGCGACAGGCGTCGCAGCTCGCGGCATAGATGTAGATGATGTTTCCCTCATAGTCAATTATGATTTTCCAGAAGATGCTGAAACCTACGTACACAGAATTGGTCGAACAGGGCGAAAGGGTCGAACGGGCCAAGCGGTTTCATTTGTAACGGGTGGAGACCTTGAATTTGTTAAAGACGTTGAAGCCTACACAGGCCGTCCCATTACTGAAGACGATTTTCCGGATAGGGACACTGTCGAGCAGGCACGTCCAGCTTTTATGGAAAAGCTAAAGAAGAAACCAGAAGCCAAGGTTGACAAGGGCGCCAAGTTGAACCAAGGCATATTGAAGCTGCATATCAATGCGGGTAAAAAGCAAAAAATGCGTGCTGCGGACATTGTGGGAACACTTTGTAATATAGAAGGCATGGCGAAAGACGATATTGGCATTATCAATATTCTAGACATCTCCACTTATGTAGAAGTCTTGCATGGAAAAGGGGAGATGGTTTTAAAGACACTTCAGAAGAAGCCGCTTAAAGGGCGCATAAGAAAAGTCAGTAAAGCGGACGATGAACTCTTTCCTGGTGAACGCCGCGTAAGAAGAGCTGGACAAGCGAGAGAAAAAACGTCAGGCCGTAGAAATCAAAATGACAAAAGACCAAGACGATAAAAAAGGCAATTCACACAGGACTGCAGAGGCTGTTTATTTGGGGCGTATTCTTCAAATAAACAGCCTTTTTATTTGATATAAAGCCTAGACCAGATGTAATGACTTGCATCTATACGGCCTCTATAAGGGGTCTACTGGCGGGTGTCTGGCATCACAAGGCATTGCCGGGTGTGTTCATGCAGGCTTAGGCAGATTATGGCTAAGGATAAATAGGTGTCAAATGGTTTGAAAACAAACTAATTGACGCTTTCCTTAAGGTGTGATATTATTCTTGAAGTATCCACAATAGTAAGATTTATAACTATTTTGTGAAGTTTAAATCAGGTTTATATAAAAAGTAGGTGTTTATTATGGAAGAAACCAAAGCACTGGGAACGGCGTCCATTCCCCGACTGATTGCCAAGTTTTCCATTCCGGCAGTCGTTGCCATGCTCATTAATGCAATTTATAATGTGGTCGATAGAATCTTTATTGGTAAGCTGGTAGGAGAAGCTGCACTTGCGAGTTTGACCATTTCCTTTCCAATGATGATGATGATTTTAGCCTGTGCCAACCTAATCGGCATTGGTGGTGCAGCCCTCTTATCCATCCGCCTTGGTGAGAAGGACTATGAGGGTGCCAGTCATGTCTTCGGCAATACGATTTTTTTTGGAACTGGATTTGTAGCGGTCATTCTGGCAACCATGTTTTTCAATTTAGACAGTATACTCCACCTGCTCAATGCCCAGGGCGATGTGTTGTTTTATGCAAAGCAATATATGGAAATTATCTTATTGGGTTTTATTTTTCAAATGATGGGCTTCATCTTAAGTAATTTTGTCAGAACAGAGGGCAAGCCCTTCCTATCGATGATTGCAATGATTGTCGCAGCGCTCACCAATATTGTGCTGGATTATGTTTTCATAGCCAAGATGGGGATGGGGGTACAAGGCGCAGCTTACGGAACCATTATTGGACAGTTTATTGGGTTTGCGATTTACTTGTTTTATTATTTTACTGGGAAGAGCAACATTCATATACACCTTAGAAACTTTGCACCGGACTTTAAAGTCCTCGTTAAAATACTGAGTATCGGTGCTTCCAGCTCCGCTATGACCGTTGGAACCAGTGTCGCGATGATGTTTATTAACGTTTCACTTCAAAAATATGGTGGGAATGAAGCGGTGACATCCATGGGGGCAATCAATAGCCTGTATACTTTTTTCATTATGCCAATTATGGGGGTAACCCAAGGTGTTCAGCCTATAATCGGGTATAATTATGGTGCAAAGCAAATGACGCGTTCTTATGCGACCTTGAAATTGAGTATTTTGATAGGCATGGTCTTCTCAACCGCTGTATTTGTACTGCTTGAACTGCTGGCACCTGTGGTTGTTCTCATGTTCTTGCAAGAGGGGTCAACAACAGTTGCGGTAGCCACAAAGGGACTGCGTCTATTTATTGGCATGCTGCCGTTGCTTAGTATAAATTTAATGGGAACAGCCTTCTTCCAGTCCATAGATAAGGGGCATGTTTCCCTGTTTTTAGGCATGCAGCGTCAATTTATTTATCTGATTCCCCTGCTCTTTATTCTGCCAAATAAATTTGGTCTTACTGGCGTTTGGATCGCTACACCAATTGCAGATGGACTAGCTGTGCTCATCACGGCATTGGTACTGGTTCATCGATACCGTAAAGATAAATCTGGTCTGATGGAAAACCAGCGTTTGGTATTGGAGGAAGGCTAATGGCATTAAATGAAGCGGTGAATCATATCTTTCGCGTAAAAGGCAAGTATGAACAGCTATTTTTTAAGAGTTTCTTTAATACATTTGATTTTGAAGATGGACTGACACATACCCATGTCATTGCCATGATTATACTAGAACTGGACGGTCCTTCGCGTATGTCTTATATCAGCGAGCGTCTCAATTTGGAAAAAGGGTCATTTACCCCAGTGGCGTGCCGTTTAATTGATTTGGGCTATATTATAAAAGTGAGAGACGAAAACGACAAAAGAGCCTATATTTTGAGACTCACTGAGAAAGGTCAAGCATTTAGTCAAAAGTTCAGGGCCCAGCATCAAATCTATATTAAAGGTTTACTTGAACAATTCAACCAAGCAGATCAGGAGAGCTTTATTCGTACAATTGCTGAACTGCACCGCCTAATTGATGTTTTAGAGGTTTAAGCACTTTATATTAAAACCGTAAACTACTCTGAGAGTCCAAAGTCCCTTAAGCCGCTGTTTAAGGGATTTTTTCTATGTTAGAATAAGGTTAGGAAATACATAAAGGATAGGATATAGATGATGAAAAAACGAACAGTAGGCATACTGGCGCATGTCGATGCGGGAAAAACTACATTATCTGAAAGCATGTTGTTTTTAAGCGGGAAAATACGCAAATTAGGGCGTGTTGACAATAAAGATGCATATTTTGATACGGATGCCCTAGAGCGTAAACGGGGTATAACCATATTTTCAAAGCAAGCGGTCATGCAGTTTGAGGACACTGAAATCACCTTGCTGGATACACCAGGCCATGTGGATTTCTCTGCGGAAATGGAACGCACCCTCCAAGTGCTTGACTATGCTATTTTGGTCATCAGTGCGACTGACGGGGTACAGAGTCATACGCGAACGGTTTGGGAACTGCTTGAAAACTATGGTATTCCCACTTTTATTTTTGTGAATAAAATGGATCAGAGTGGTGCTGACCAGAGTGGAGCTTTGACAGCACTTCAAAAGGAGCTCAGTGACAGGTGTATAGCCTTTGGTACTGAAAATGAAGAAGAACGTATGGAAATGCTGGCCCTCTGTGATGAGTGCCTTATGGACCACTACATGGAACATGGACATATTTTAAAAGAGCAAATCAGTGGACTTGTTAGGGCGCGAAAAGCATTTCCGGTCTATTTTGGTTCTGCCCTACGTCAAATTGGAGTTGAAAGCTTTGTTCAGGGGCTGATTGACTATACCCAGTCAACACAGTATGCAGATGTGTTTGGCGCCAAGGTCTTTAAAATCACACGTGATCCTCAGGGCAATAGGCTAACACATATGAAAATTACAGGCGGCAGTTTGCAGGTTAAAGATACTATTCGCATTGATGGTAATGAGGAGAAGGTCAATCAAATTCGCATTTATTCAGCTGACAAATTCGAAACAGTGCCTGCTGTA
The DNA here is from genome assembly GCA_963676345.2 of uncultured Acidaminobacter sp. Classification (GTDB taxonomy): domain Bacteria; phylum Bacillota; class Clostridia; order Peptostreptococcales; family Acidaminobacteraceae. The sequence goes on along the minus strand of CAXXTS010000002.1, from coordinate 783,990 downwards.
GAGGCGGGTAGTATTTGCGCTGTAACGGGACTGACAAAAGCACGCCCCGGAGAGGGCCTTGGAAAAGAGTCTATTTCGAATGCGCCCCTGCTTGAACCGGTGTTGTCATACCAGATCCACCTTCCAGTGGAAATAGACGCCCTTCAAATACTGCCAAAACTCAGAGAACTTGAAGAGGAGGAACCCACCCTTCGAATCGTTTGGAAAGAAGAACTAAAGGCTATTCATATACAGGTCATGGGTGCGGTACAGCTCGAAATTTTACAGTCTATTATTTTAGAGCGCTACAAGGTGCATGTTTCTTTTGGACAGGGTGAAATTGTTTATAAGGAAACCATAGCACAGGCCTGTGAGGGCGTGGGCCACTTTGAACCCCTCAGACACTATGCTGAGGTGCATCTGCTCCTTGAACCCGGTCAAAGAGGCAGTGGTCTTCAGTATGGAAGTGCCTGCAGTGAAGACATGCTTGATAAGAACTGGCAGAATCTTGTTTTGACACATCTAAAGGAGAGAAGGCACATCGGGGTTCTAACGGGATCCTATATTACCGATATGAAAATTACCCTCGTAGCAGGGCGTGCCCATAACAAACACACGGTTGGCGGTGATTTTAGACAGGCAACCTTCCGCGCCCTTAGACAAGGGCTTAAGGAAACGACATCGGTGCTCTTAGAGCCTTATTACTATTTTAAGCTGGTTCTTCCAGAGCAAATGGTAGGCAGGGCTATGTCGGATATTGATAAAATGCATGGAACCTGCACCTTAGAAGAGATGCAAGATGCGCGTGCCGTTCTGACAGGTGAGGCACCCGTTGCAACCCTGCAGAATTATCAGCAGGAGGTTAGCGCCTATACAAAAGGTGAAGGCCGACTCTCGCTTGCTCTAAATGGCTATGGACCATGTCATAATGCTGAAGCCGTTATTGAGATGATCGATTATGATTCTGAGCTGGACGCCCTAAACCCAACAGGATCTGTTTTTTGTTCAAAAGGTTCTGGTTACCTTGTACCTTGGGACGAAGTCAAGGCACATATGCATGTTGAAGGTGTTTTAAAGCCAAAAATGAAGCAGAAAGCAGGTCAAATACAAGAGGAAGGGCCAGTTTATGAATCCGATTTTATTAGCCTTGAAGAGATAGACGAAATTATAAACAGCACACATTTCGCCAATCAGGGCAAGAAGAATATATGGAAAAAGCGCACCAGTGCCAAAGAGCATTACTACAGCTCTTTGGCAGGGTCGGCGGCTTCTAAATCCGCTCACTTACAGGGGTCTGGGGTAGAAGAGTACCTTCTGGTAGATGGCTACAATATCATCCACGCCTGGACAGATTTAGAGGTGATGGCAAAGGAAAATATGGAGGCTGCACGGGCAAAGCTCATGGATATTCTCAGCAATTATCAGCCAATTAGAAAATCCAAAATCATGCTTGTTTTTGATGCATATCGTGTTGAAGGCGGTAGGGAGTCCGTTGAGACTTACCATAATATTCAAGTCGTCTACACCGCTGAAGCACAAACTGCAGATCATTTCATTGAAAAATTTGCACATAAACACAAGAAGAAGTACCGTATTACGGTGGCAACCTCAGACGGCCTTCAGCAGGTCATTATCAGGGGGGCTGGAGCAGGGCTCATCTCAGCAAGAGAGCTTGAAGCCCTTATTGCAGATGCTGAAGCAGAGCTGAGTGAGCATTATTTGAACAAGCCAGGATCAAAGGGCACCAGTAAACTGGGGGACATGCTTTCTGAGGCAGCAATAAAGAAGCTCAAAGAGACGGAAAGTGAAAATTAAAGAAAAAAAAAGCGGTTCAGTTGTGTCTATACATAACTGAACCGCTTTTTTCTTATATTTTGCGTATGGGGTGTTTCAAGTAAGGTCTTTTCTTAAATATTCAGGGCAGCGTGGTGACCTTGATATACAGCTGTCGTAATCGTAGATGGACGGACGCAGTCGCCGATCATTTTCACAATTGGAGCACTGTCAAGAAGGTTTTCAACAACATTTCTACGCGGTCTTTGTCCAAGTGCAAGCAGAACTGTTGATCCTTCAATTTTAACTGTTTTTCCATTTTTATCTTCACATATAATCCCAGACTCAGTGATTTCTGTACCCTTGTGCTGCATATAAACATTAATGCCAACACGTTGGATTTCTTCTAGAAGAAGGGGACGGTGACGGATGTTTGCATCAGGGGAAAGAGCGTCATTCATTTCTACTAAGCTGACTTTTTTGCCTTGGCGCGCGAAGTGAATTGCCGCTTCACATCCTGCAAGACCCCCCGCCGAGGACTACGACAGATTCCTTCACTTCATCTACGTGATGGTGATAGTCATTGATGAGAATTACATTATTGCTGTCAATGCCTTTAATATCAGGCACAAAAGGCTCAGAGCCTGCAGCAATAATGACAACATCAGCATCAAGTTCTTCAGCATAAGACGCGTCAACAGCCGTGTTCAGACGAATATCCACGCCTTCCTTTTCAGCAATGGTTCCAAGCGTTACACCCAGCTTGTACATTTCGTGCTTGAATGGAATCGCCTGCTCACCAATAAGGATACCACCGACTTCATTTTCTTTTTCGCAAAGAACCACATCGTGTCCACGACGGGCTGCTGTAATGGAAGCCTGAAGACCACCAGGGGCCTGCGCCTACGACAAGCACTTTTTTCTTATTGCGTGCAAGCGGCACTTCAAGACCATCGATTTCGCGGCCAATCATAGGATTGACTGTACAGCGGCGCGTACCTGTTACAGCACGTTCAGCCATACACACGTAACATCTTAGGCAGTGGATGATTTCATCATCGCGGTTCGTAACAACCTTTTGAGGCAGTTCAGGGTCAGCGAGCAGAGCGCGGGCCATTTCAACGATGTCCGCCTTGCCCGATGCAATGATTTCTTCCATCATTTCAGGATCGTTTAGAGCACCAATTGTCGCAACTGGCACTGAAACGTGTTTCTTAATTTCTTCTGCCAAATACACATTTGGACCATGCGGCAGGAACATAGAAGGGTGTGTAATCCCAAACCCTCTTTGGTATGTACCAGCAGATACATGGAGAATATCAATTTTATCTTCAATAAGCTTTGCAATTTCTACGCCTTCAGCAAGATCATAACCGCCTTCAAACAGTTCTGAACCGCTCATTCTAAATTCGATAGGAAATCCGGGGCCAACCGCTTCGCGGATACTATCGAGAATTTCACATGCTAAACGCACGCGATTTTCAAGACTGCCACCGTATTCATCTGTTCTCTTATTAAAGTGCGGTGAAAGGAACTGGTTAATCAACCATCCATGACCACCGTGTACCATAAGCATTTCAAAGCCAGCCTTTTTAGCGAGAGCCGCCTTTTCGCCGTAGGCCTTTACAATATCTTCAATAAGTTCTTTTGTGAGGGCTTTTACTTCTCGGCCGTCCGGACGGGTTCCCGGGCTTGGGCCCCACTGTGCCATGCTGTCCTTCTTGTCTTTGTCAACAAGGTAAGTGCCCGCGTACTGGCCTGAGTGTGAAAGTTCAACACTTGCAATGGCACCGTGACGTCTAATCGCATCAGCTGTGTAAGTGAAGCTTGCAAGAGAGTCTACTGTTTCAAGATCAAGGTGATACATATGTGACGCTTCTGTTTTAGGGTGGACAACCAGTTCACTTACAGTGACATTAGCTGCACCACCGCGTGCGCGGTTTTCATAAAAGGCAGTAGACTTAGGACCAACTGTACAGTCCTTTGTAATGTCAGTACCACCCATTGGCGCGCCGAACATTCTGTTTCTGAAAAGCACATTACCAACTTGGATAGGCTTTGACAGGTTAGGATATTTTCTGATCATGTGAAGCTCCTTTCTTTGCACTAAAGTGCTGCTGTTTCCTTGAATGCCTGCTTTTTAGTAACGGTACGGTATACCGCAGTCAGGATAAGACCTGCTACTGAGAAGCCGATTGCCACTAGAAAAGCAGGTGTATAGCTCCCGCTTGAAGCGTATAGTTTGTTTAGGATTGTTGGGCCAAAGTAACCTGCAATAGCAAACCCAATGAACATGATGCCGAAGTTGACACTGTTGTTCTTAGGTCCGAATTGATCGGCAGTGAAGCCTGGGAACACGCCCATAAAGGCACCAAAGCATAGACCAACAATGGAAATACCAACATAGAAAAGTGCTGTGTTGCCAGCCGCTGCTTGAATGAGGGCGAATAGACCCGCTACTGAAAGCAGACATGCAAGGGCAAGTGTATTAATACGTCCGATTTTGTCAGAGATAACCCCTGCAAAAATACGGCCAATGACATTAAAGAGTGCCAGTGTTGAAACAGAAGCAGTTGCACCTGCTACAGACATGCCCATCATGTTTTTAGCCATAGGTGAAACCATTGGGATAAACATCAGTGCTGAAAATGCACCACATGTTAACAGTGTGATCATGACAAAGAATACAGGTTCTTGAAGCATTTCTTTCCAGTTCTTGTTTACTACAGGAGCATTTTTATGCTCAACAGGTGGTGTCCAGCCATCTGGTATAAAGCCGTCAGGACATTTTTCAACAAGAAATGCACTGCAGCAGATCGCGACTGTGAAAAATGCGCCAATGATTTTAAAGGCTGCTGTTGGTCCTGAAGATGCAATAATAAGTGCCGCGACTGGTGGAATGATGACCGAGCTGATACCGAATGTTGCTGTTGTCAGGCCACCGACAAGACCACGTTTGTCAGGGAAGAACTTGATTGACGTACTGATTGTTGCACCGTACACCATGCCCAGTCCAAGTCCCAGCAGAATACTGTAAGTGAAGATAAGAAAACCGACACTTTTGGCAAAACCGGATAGGAACATACCGCCGCCGAACATAAGACCACCAATGAGTATGACCATTTTAGGGCCTAGGGTATCATTGATTTTACCGCCGCTGATCATGGTAATAGGACCAACTGAGTTTGCAATGATAAAGACAATAGACAGGTCACGCGGTGTCAGAGTGACGTTGTTGATTTGGCTTAGGTACTCTGCCATTGGACCTGCGAGGACACTCCAAGCATATAGGGATCCGACACAAAGGTTGATAATACAGCTGGCTAGCAGTATAAGCCATCTCTTTTTGGATAAATTCATTTAAAGCCTCCTGATTGTTAGATAAATAACGATTTCACTAAAGTTATATCATCTAATGTTAAACATGTCAACATATACATGTTTAGAAAATCATGTTGTTGAGAACAGAAACGGGCTTTGTTATAATGACCACAAGTAAACTGTGGCAGTAAAATACGCATAGAGAAGGCATTATATAGAATTGGAGTGTGCGCATGAGAACCTTAAAATATGCAATACTAGGGCTTTTAAATAGAAAACCGATGACAGGCTATGAACTTGCAAAAGAGTTCAATTATGAACTGGCGGAATTTTGGTATGCCAACCACAGCCAAATTTATCCGGAGCTTAAAAGACTGCATAAAGAAGAACTGGTCAACTTTGATGTTGAGATCAGCGGCGATATTTTAGAAGCAAAGCGCTACCATATTACTGAAATGGGTCGAGAGGATTTTATCAAGTGGCTCCACAAAGATGAAAAAATTCAAAAGACGCCAAAGAACACCTTTCGAATGCGTATGTATTTTTCAAATGACCTTGACTTAGAAGCGCGCATACACCTGCTCGAAAATCAGCGCAGACAACATCTGAAAAGACTGGGTGGACTGGAAAAGACTTTAGAGCAATATCCTGAAGTGCCAGAACGTGATTCAGACCGATTTGGAGATTTTATTGTTCTTCGCGGGGCGATTATGCGCCAGGAAATGATTATTGCCTGGCTGGATGAATGTATTGGCTACTGCAAAGATCCGGAAATGAAAGCATATAAATGAAAAAGCACTCACATAATTGTAGACACATGCCCTCATGTTTTCAAAAGGGGGGCATGTGTCTTTTATATTTGCTATGAAAAACGTATCAATGATGAAGCCTCGGCGAGCAAAGTGGGTATAAAGTCCATGATATTTTACCAAAGAGATGTGAGGTGATTCGGTTTTGGATGAACTTAATTTAAAACTTAATGAAATTAAAGAACGGTTGGTGGACTTGTCATTGATTGGATTTTCAATTCTATTCGCTCCAAATGTGATTTCGACCGTTCTTAGGGGTAGAGCCTATGAATTTTACATAACAGATTTCATCGTGATTGCACTGCTGTCGATACTTTTCATGACTTTTTTGTTTAGGAAAAAATTGAGTTTGCGTGTAAAAAGCGTGACACTGATTTGTGTACTAATCGGTGTGGCATCATCAGTGGCCTATGGTTTTGGACTCTTGAGTTTAAGCATGTCTCTGGCTCTTTTATCAGCGATATTTGCGGCACTATTACTGGGGAAACGCGGCAATTTACTGGTTCTAACTATTCTTTTCATCATGCTATTATCAGTCGCTTATGCATATGTACAAGGCATTCGATATTTGGACGTGGATGCAAATGAATACATAGTTTCCATTGCAGCATGGCGTGCACAAATCGTAGGTATTATGACGATGATGTTCATGGCCGTATTCAGTTTGGAGTTTGTTCTCAAATCATTGCACAGGACAACGCGTGAGGTGATTGAGGCAAAGATGGAAACAGAAAATCTAATCGAGAATTTACCAGATGTAATGTACAGTATTGACCGTGACAGAAAGTTCTTCTTCATCAACTCGGGGATGGAAAAGGTACTCGGGACAGAGCGGTCAAAACTACTGGGCAGACATTACTCTGTAGCCTTTAATTCGCTAGCTTTTCAAAATCAAAAGCAGGTTTCGATATGGGAAGAGAAGATTGAAAAGACATTTTCATCAAGAGAACCTGTGAATTTTCAGTATGAGTACTATGAGAAGGGTTCAAGCAGAATTACAGATGTACTGTTAATTCCGCTTTTTGATGCAGAAGGCAGTGTACGCGGCATTATTGGCAACAACAGAGATATTACAGATCTTGTGCAGGCAGAAAGAAACATGCAAATTATTCTTCAAACTGAGAATGAACGTCTAGACCAACTCGTGAAAAAGAGAAGTGAAACACTGGAGAAGACAATGAAGGAGCTGATGCATGCTGAGCGGCTTGCATCCCTAGGCAGTTTGGTGGCAGGTGTATCACATGAAATCAATACACCGCTAGGCGTGGCGATTTCAGCGACGAGCTATTTGAACGAAAGCAATGATCGAGCTTACAGACAGTTGAAAGAAGTGGCGTTTGACGCAAATGATTTGATTGATTATATGAAAAAGATGGATGAGACCACTCATATTATTGATACAAACTTACAGCGTGCAGCCGATTTGGTTAAAAGCTTTAAGAAAATTTCTGTGAATCAAAGCAGTGATATAAAGAGTGTCTTCAAATTATATGATTATATTCAGTCTATTCTATTGACGTTGAAGCATGAGTATAAAAACATGAACTTGAAGATTGACGTAATCTGCCCTGAGACGCTAGAAATCAATAGTTATCCAAGTGCTTACTCTCAGATTATTACCAATCTAATTATGAATGCAGTTCACCATGCATTTGAATCGCGTGAGGCAGGTCGTATCAAGATTATTGTTTCACAGGCAGAAGATAAAATAATGATTGAGGTTTCAGATAATGGGTCAGGTATGTCTGAAGAGGTGCGTGCAAGGGTGTTTGATCCGTTTTTTACAACAAAACGCGGGCAAGGCGGTTCTGGTCTAGGGCTTAATATTGTGTACAATTTAGTGGTGGATAAGTTGGGCGGCAACATAAGTTGTGAAAGTGCGCTGGGTGAGGGAACCACCTTTAAAATCATCTTACCTGAAAAATTCACCATAGAAGAACTGGAAAGGAGTCGCTGATGCAGAGGCATCACGCGTGAATGACTTGAAAAAATGGGACATTGATACAGATAAAATAAGTTTTTTGGACAATAAGAAAGCAAACCCACAAGTGGAGACGATCCCACAAGATACATATAAAGTCCTAATTGCAGATGATGACAATGAAGTGCATAAGATTACAAAGATGCTTTTGCGTGATTTTGTTTTTAATAATAGGAAGCTTGAATTTATAGATGCGTACAGCGGTGAAGAAACCAAAAAAGTACTGGCATCACACGATGATATTGCCATTCTGTTCCTAGATGTTGTTATGGAGAAAAAACAGTCTGGATTTGAAGTTGTGGATTACTTAAGAAATATACTGCAGAACTACATGACAAGAATTATCCTTAGAACAGGACAGCCTGATGAAGCACCGCAGGAGGAAGTCATTGCAAAATATGACATCAACGATTACCGTCTTAAAACGGAGCTTACGGTGAAACGACTCTATGCATCCGTTTATACAGCTATTCGAAGTTATCGTGATCTTTCAAACCTCAAGGGACACAAGGAAGGACTTGAAAAAATTATCCAGGCGAGTACGAATCTGTTTAATATGGACTCCCTCAATGAATTTCTCGTGAGTGTGTTAAAAGAGCTGGCTTCATTTCAAAGCAAGTCAAGAGGTGTCGTTTATATGCGTCAAGATGCCGTTTCAAATGGTGTTGTTTCTGTGCTGAAAGACAACAGGAATTATATTGTGGCAGCCACGGGTATCTATGAATCTTATATAGGTATGGAAATGGATGCAGTGCCTGATTTAAGTCATGTTTTGAAGTATCTAAACAGTCCAAGTGACAAACAGGTTGGATTTGTACGCAAGGTTGAAAAGGGATTTCTCATTGTCGGACAAGATAATTTGAATTCAACGAACTACATATACATTGAAGGGGCACATGAGCAGTTCGATTTTGACTTAATCAACCTTTTCCTTTCAAACTTTTCAGTAACGCTTGATAACTTTATCTTGAATAATATGGTTAAAGATACCCAGCGTGAAATTGTATTTGCACTGGCTGAAACCGTAGAATCCCATTTTGAAGAAACAGGCAATCATATTAAACGCATTTCCAATATGATGTATGAGTTTGCTCTTTTACACAGGATGAGTTATCAGGAAGCAGAGATGCTTAGACTGGCAAGTACGATGCATGACTTGGGGAAGGTGGCCATGCCGGATGTGATTTTGAAAAAACCGGGACGGCTGACGGTTGAAGAGTTTGAAATTATCAAGACACATACAATGCATGGCTATAAAATTTTAAATGGATCTGATTTGCCAATCCTGCAGATGGCAGCCACCATCGCTTTGAATCATCATGAAAAATATGATGGTTCAGGGTATCCATCTGGAAAAAAAGCGAGCAATATTCCACTTAGCGCAAGAATGATGGCGATTGTAGATGTGTATGATGCCATTACACACAAAAGGGTTTACAAAGAGGCGCGGGACAAGGCATATGCATTAAATATACTGAAAAAAGGCAGGGGAACCCATTTTGATCCGTATTTGGTGGATGTATTCATTGAGAACGTAGATCAGATTTTAAATAATACAGATGTTTAGAAAAAACAAGATAACAAACGAGGAGGCGAACATGTACAAATACATCTATGGACCGGTGCCATCCAGGCGCCTTGGGCGTTCCCTTGGAATCAGTCCTATTCCCCAGAGCTACTGCAATTACTCATGTGTATACTGCCAACTCGGACGAACCCGTCATATGACCAATAGTCGAGAGACCTTTTTTGCGCTTGATGATATTTTACAGGAGCTAGACCACTACCTTCTTGGAGAGCAAGACTTTGACGTCATCACTATTGTCGGCGAGGGTGAGCCCACCCTGTATTTGAATCTAGAGGCTTTAATTGATGGGGTAAAGAAACGTACAAACAAGCCTGTGGCAGTGATTACAAATGGCGCCCTGCTCAGCGACCCGTCTGTGCGCCGAGCCCTCATGCAAGCCGATATTGTCTTGCCTTCCCTAGACGCGGTGACAGAAGAGCAGTTCAAGCGCATCAACAGACCCCATGGCAGTATTGATTACAGTCAGGTTATCAGCGGACTAAAAACATTTTCAAGAGACTACAGGGGGGGCCTTTGGATAGAGATTATGCTGATTGAAGCCATGAATGACCAACTGGAATCCATCGAAAAATTCAAAGCGCTTTTGGATACACTGACCTATGACAGGCTTTATATCAATACTCCCGTAAGACCGCCAGCTGAAAGTGATATCGCTGAGCCTAAGTTTGAGGCCGTGTATGCTGCAGTTGAGCGCCTTGGCGGCATAGCCATCAATCAACTGGCAAGTGAAGGATTTTACAGTGATATAAAAGATGATTTCCAGGCCATTAAGAGCATTATTAAAAGACACCCCATGAATCAATTTGAAATAGAGAGCTTTCTCAAAAGCAGGCAATGTAGGAAAATAGCTTCCGTTTTCTCTAAGCTGGAGGCCGACCTTGAACTTGAAAGGGTTATTTATAAGACCTATAAGACATATCGTTATAAATAAAACCCAATAATATACGAATGAAAGATCCGTATTATATGGAAAAGTCACGGTTCATAGCATGCAGGCATTTGCTCAGTGCGCTATAAACCAGTGACTTTTTTTAGTGAGTAAGATGGGATTTTAAGAAGCAAATTAAGAGCGTATAGAATTTATGTTTTGACTGGATAAGGGCAATTTTGAGAAAGAAACAAAGAATCTATTGAGATTACAGTAACTGTAAGCTTTATGATGAAAATAGATATTTGATAGACAAGGAGAAGAGCTTATGAAATTTTTAGTAATCAATCCGGGATCGACCTCGACCAAAATTGCATATTTTGAAAATGGACAGTCAATACACGAGGAAAATATTGTACATTCTACAGATGAACTTAAACCATTTAAAAGCGTGAATGACCAGCTTGGATACAGACAGCGCCTTATTGAGGAAAAAATGAAATTGTGGAAGGTTGATGTGCGTGGACTGGACGCCATTATAGGACGTGGTGGACTGCTTCCACCAGTACAATCAGGCGCCTATGAAGTCAATGACAAAATGATTGCCCGACTTAAAGCACCGACTACAGTGGAACATGCATCGAACCTTGCGGCTATGATTGCTTATGAAATGGGCAAGCCGCATGACATCAAGGGGTATATCTACGACTCTGTAGCAACCGACGAGCTTGAAGATGTGGCCCGACTGTCGGGGACACCGCTCCTGCCTAGGAAAAGCTTTACGCATGCCCTCAATACCCGTGCAATGGCCCATGCCTTTGCGGCTGAAAAAGGAAAATCCTACGCACAAATGAACTTCATCGTGGCCCATCTTGGCGGCGGTATTTCAGTGAATGCCCATAAAAAAGGACGTTTAGTGGATGTACTTCCAGATGACGAAGGACCATTTTCGCCAGAAAGAACAGGACGTGTTCAGTGTAATGCACTGATAGAGCTTTGTTACAGCGGGACAATTGAAAAGGCAGACCTTAAAAAGCAATTACGTGGAAAAGGTGGCATGACTGCTTACCTTGGTACCAATAACGCCAAAGAAATTACAGAGAAAGCAGAGCAGGGCGATGAAAAGTACGCATTTGTGGTAGATGCCATGGCCTATCAAATTGCAAAGGGCATTGGCGAAATGGCAGCTGTACTTGAAGGGGATGTCGATGCCATTATCTTAACAGGCGGCATTGCCTATTCAAAATACCTAACAGACTTAATTTCAAAGCGGGTATCCTTCATTGCAGAGGTTGCAGTCATGCCCGGTGAAAATGAAATGCAAGCACTAGCACAAGGCATTGAACGTGCACTGAAAGGTGAAGAAGAAATTCATACATTTACAGACACATTATAAAAGCGTGTCATAAATTATAGACAAGAGGAGGTAGAACAATGAAACAGCTGATGACGGGCAATGAAGCCATGGCGCGTGGCGTTTATGAAGCGGGCGTTCATTTTGCAGCAGCTTACCCAGGAACACCAAGCACAGAGGTTCTAGAAAATGTTGCAAGGTATAAAGACTGCGTATATGCCGAGTGGGCTCCAAATGAAAAGGTGGCTCTAGAAGCGGCTATCGGCGCGTCTATTGCAGGGGGGCGAGCCCTTGCGTCCATGAAGCATGTTGGTGTAAACGTCGCGGCAGATCCGCTTTTTACATTTTCCTATATGGGTGTTAATGGGGGCATGGTTCTGATTACAGCAGATGAACCTGGCATGCACTCTTCCCAAAATGAACAGGATAACAGAAACTATGCACGGTTTGCAAAAATCCCTATGTTTGAGCCTGCGAACGCACAGGAATCCAAAGATATGCTCAAGCAAGCATTTGAACTGAGCGAGGCATATGATACGCCGGTTCTATACCGCGTAACGACGCGGATTTGTCATTCAAAGGGGATTGTAGACTGTCAAGACAGAGTGGAAGTGCCGTTTAAACCTTACGTGAAAAACAATGAAAAGAACAGCCCGGTACCCATGTACAGTCGACTGATGCGCCACCGCGTTGAAGAACGATTGAATAAATTATCAAAATGGTCTGATGAAACCCCACTGAATTACGTGATCGATAATCAGTCAAAAATAGGCATTGTCGCTTCTGGCGGCGCTTTTGCCTTTGCAGAGGAAGTCTTTAAAGACACAGCGTCCTATTTAAAGCTGGGATTTACCTATCCTCTACCGCTAGAAAAATTGAAGGCCTTTGCTCAAGGAAAAGAAAAGGTCTATGTGATTGAAGAAAATGATCCGCTGATAGAAGATGCTATGAAAAAAATGGGCATTGAAGTTATAGGTAAAGACTGTTTTCCTTATTATGGTGAAATGACAGCAGATGTCATTCGTGAGGCTGTATTTGGAAAAACGCTTGAAACGGTTGAATATGACGCTAAAAAAGTGGTTCCAAGGCCTCCAACACTTTGTGCAGGCTGCCCGCACCGCGGTTTCTTTTATGAATTAGGCAAGCGTAAGAATACCCTGATTTCTGGAGATATCGGATGTTATGGACTGGCTTTTGCAGAGCCCTATAATGCCATGGATCTATCTGTTTGCATGGGCGCATCTATGAGTGTGGGACACGGTGCGCAAAAGATTTTCAACATGAAAGAAGAGAATAACATGCGTGTCGTATCTGTGCTGGGAGATTCAACATTCCTTCACACAGGCATGAACTCACTTTTAAATGTGGCATACAATAAAAGCAATAGCATCAATGTCATTCTCGATAATCGAATCACAGGTATGACTGGCCATCAGGAAAATCCGGGGACGGGTTTTACCCTGCAGGGTCAGCCGACAAAAGAAGCTGATATTGAAGCCATGGTTCGTGCAATGGGGATTGACCTTATTAAGACCGTTGACCCGAATGATCTAAATGCAATGAAAGAGGTCCTTGACTGGGCGTACGCGCAAACAGAAGCCTGCGTCATTATAACGCGGTATCCTTGTGTGCTTAAGAAATTCTCTGAAGCGGACAAAGCCGAATTCAAGGGCGCGTTCCAGTCTAAGTGTGCAGTTGATGATGAAACGTGTAGAGGCTGTAAACTTTGCCTTAAGGCAGGGTGTCCAGCACTCTCATTTAATAAAGATACAAAGAAGGCAGAAATAAATAAGCTGCAGTGCGTGGGCTGTGAAGTCTGTGCACAGGTCTGTCCATTTGGCGCCATTTCAAAGGAGGAAAAATAATGACACAAAGTATTTTACTCGTTGGTGTTGGCGGACAAGGCACGATTTTAGCCAGCAAACTCCTGACAATTGGTCTTATGGAAGCAGGCTATGATGTGAAGATGAGTGAAATTCACGGGATGTCCCAAAGAGGCGGTTCTGTTTCTTCACATGTGCGGTTTGGCAAGAAGGTTGCATCACCGGTTATTGAAAAAGGTGGTGCGGATATTCTCGTTGCGTTTGAAAAAATGGAAGGCTTGCGCTGGTTAGATCATCTAAATCCCAAGGGAAAAGCGGTCATCAATGACTATCAGATCAATTCTATACCCATTTTAACAGGTGCATTCGATTATCCAGAAGATATTACTGATGAGATATCAAAGGCAGTTGACACAAAAATTATCGATGCAGCCTCTAAAGCAAAACAGCTTGGAAACGGCAAAGTCATGAATGTCATTCTCCTTGGCGCACTCATTAAGTCAATGGCGCTTGACGAACTGGACTGGGACAGCATACTCGAAAAAAATGTAAAGCCCCAGTTTGTTGAACTCAATAAAAATGCAATCAAAGCAGGTATGGAACTGGTGGTGTTATAAATGATTAAGAGCTTTAAAGAACTGGAAAATCAAGAACTAAAGGGCAAGCGTGTAGCCCTTGTATGGCCATCGGACACCAATACAATAAGGGCTGCCTTGAAAGCGCGTGATGAGGTAGGCATTACCCCAATATTTATTGGTGAAGCGCAAACCATTTCGGACGAAATAGAAAAACAAGGCGCGTTGCCTTCGGACTTTGTAATTGAATCGGTGGAGTCGCCACAAGCCGCAGCAGTTCAAGCTGTAAAGCGTGTACGAAATGAAAAATCAGACGCCATCATGAAAGGCAAGGTGGACACGGCGGTACTGCTAAAGGCAGTTGTGAACAAGGAGACAGGTATTCGTACCGGTTCGGTTATGTCACATTTTGTGGTTCATGAACTTGAAGGCTATCCAAAGCTCCTTGCTATGAGTGATGGAGGCATGAACTTATATCCAGACCTGAATACAAAAAAAGAAATTCTGCTTAATGCCGTGAAAGCCCTACATGGACTCGGTGTAGAAGAACCAAAGGTTGCGGTCTTAGCCGCCGTTGAGAAGGTCAACCCTAAGATGCCTGAAACAGTGGATGCACAGGCGCTTAAAGAAATGAACCAAAAGGGTGAAATTAAAGACTGCTATGTTGAAGGCCCCATTTCTTATGATCTGACAATGAGTAAAAAGTCAGCTGAAATTAAAGGGTATGAGAGCCCGGTGACTGAAAATACAGATTTGCTTCTTGTTCCAAATATTACAGTGGGCAACATACTGGGCAAGGCACTTGTCTATACGGCAGGTGCTAAAATGGCAGGGGTTGTTGTTGGCGCAAAAGCCCCTATTATATTAACATCAAGGGGTTCGAGCTTTGAAGAGAAGTACTATTCTATTTTACTTGCCGGGGCAATCAGTGGGTAAATAAGATCAGGTCACTTGGTTATGCGATAAAACCGAGTGGCATGTAATATTGAATTGATTTAAAGGACTGTTTGGCTTCTATAATAGAGGCTCAAGCAGTCCTTTTCACGTATTTTGTATAAGTCATTTTGAAAGGAAACGTGTCAGAGTTTTCATAGATAAACAGGGATGATTTGTCCCTTAAATCAAAATGAGGAGGGCGCGTTTTTGTTACCTTCCAAAGATTTTCAGCGTTTAGCTTAAAAAGTCATAATTCCGCCATAATTCCCCCCTAAACTAAAGTCAAAAGATAGGGAGGTGAGCCCATGATGTTTTTCGGATGGATTATCATTGCAGTCATTCTTTATTATGCATTTGGAAATAAAGATGGCTCAACAGCTTTTGTGAAGGGGAAATCCTCACGTGAAGTACTGGATGATAGATTTGTAAATGGAGAAATTGACGAAGAAACATACAAGCGCATGAAAAAAACGCTGGAAGAAAGGTGATATAGATGATGCGATTTAATGGATTTGGGCACGGATTTGGTGGTGGCTATGGTTGTCCCTTCTTCGGAATGACAGGCTACTGGGGCATGGGACTCTTTCTTTTGGCAGTCGTGGTGCTCCTAGTCATTGTATTCAAAAAATCTAAGAAAAGCACAGGGGGGCAAACTGCACTCGAGTCCCTAGACATGCGATTTGCTTCAGGTGAAATCACAGAAGAAGAATATTTACAGAGAAAGCGCATTTTAAAAGGCAAATAGAGGTATAATAAAAAAATGGATGACCTGCAATTTGTATTTATACAATATGAGTAGATCATCCATTTGTTTATTTTGTAATAGCGGTATAAAGGAATGACGTCTAGGCTCAACTTTAATGGCGCATAAAGCTGAGGTGCATATATGAAATACAAGGTCATGGTTGTAGAAGATGAGTCTCAAATACGGGATATTGTCGCAAAATATTTGGAGCGTGCAGGGTTTGACGTTATCGGGGCTAAAGACGGTTTTGAGGGGCTAGCTAGTTTTGAAGCCTTCCAGCCCCATTTGGTGGTGCTCGATGTAATGATGCCCGGTATATCCGGTTTCGATGTCTTGCGTGAGATAAGGCACATATCAGAGGTTCCGGTGATTATGCTCACTGCAAAACAAGAAGAAGTAGACCGTCTTAAAGGCTTTGACATGGGTGCAGATGACTACGTCTCAAAACCCTTTAGTCCTCGGGAACTCGTCAGACGCATTGAAGCGGTTATCAGGCGGGTTTATAAAGCTAGAGGGGAAAAAGAAGTATTGACCTGTGGTGCACTCGAACTCAATTTGACAAAACATACACTGAGAAAATCGGGTCAAGACATTGAAATCACTTCAAAAGAGTTCAACCTGCTCAGAGTCTTCTTTATGAATCAAGACCAGCTTCTCACCAGAGAGCAGCTGATACAAGATGCATTTGGGCCAGAGTATGATGGCTTCGATAGGAATGTGGATTCATACATTAAAAAAATACGACAAAAAATTGAAACGAATACCCGGCGTCCTAAATATTTAAGAACAAAGTATGGTGCAGGGTATATTTTTGGAGGGACAGTCAATGACGATTAGAAAACAACTAAGCATCATGATGTTTCTGCTGATACTGGCATCCATAGCAGTGAACTCCTTTATTTCAACCCGGTATATAGACAACTACTTCAGAGGCTATGTCAGTGAACAGTACGAACAAAATGTAGAGACCATTGTGACATTTTCTGAAAACCTCCTCCATGAAGGCATTCATAACCGTAGGAGTGCGCTTTCTGAACTGGAAAATTTCATCGATGATCCCATCATAGGCATAGCGATCTATGACAGTGGGGGCGCCCGTATTGCCTATGCTGAAGATGCCATGTACAGCATGCACAGGAATATGATGATGGGCAGGCGCTTTGACATTGAATCGGACAGGATTGAATTGACAAAGCATGGAGAGACAATAGGTGTTCTTGAAATTACAAGAAACAGTGATGTTCAGAGCTCTCAAACCGTATGGCTCTTTAAAAAAGCCATGCTTATTGGGACGGCGATTTCCGGAGGTATTGTTTTTCTACTCGCTTGGGTACTCATTGTTTTTTCCAGCAAATACATGTCAAAAGGACTCAGTGACACGGCTAAATACGCAAAATCCATCGAACTCGGTAAGGCGCGTCAGGTTGAAAAATCCAGTATTGAGGAAATTAAGAGTCTCCAGCTGAGCCTTGAAAACCTTTCACGCAGGCTCAGACTGCAAAAGGCAGCACGTAAACAGAAGACAGACCAGCTGGCCCATGAAACCAGAACCCCACTGACCATTTTGCGGACCCACTGCGAAGGCGCCCTAGATGGGGTTATAGACATGGACAGTACGCGTCTTGAAAGCTGCATGAATGAAATTGATAATTTGTACAGACTCATAGAGAACATGAACGATGTGATTGAATACAGCTCCGACCCCATAGAGGTTGCACGAACAGAATATGATTTGGTTCAAGAAATTAGAAAAGTCATTAAGGGCCTAGGACTTCAATTCAAAACAAAAGGGTTAGAGCTCGTTTATGACGGCCCAAGCCACCATGTAGTCAAGCAAGATGTGTCCCTGCTCAACCAAGCCCTCTACAATTTGCTCACAAATGCTTATAAGTTTACAGATTCAGGCCGTGTTCTGGTTGTGCTTGAAGTGGCATCAGAGGGTGCTTGGACACTTCGTGTAAAAGACACGGGTTGTGGTATTTCAAAGGCAGACCAGGCTAGAATATTTGAAGCCTACTATAGAAGTGATTCTGCTCAAGCTGTTGAAGGGGATGGCCTTGGCCTCTATTTGACACAGCAAAATGTGATGCGCCTAGGCGGACACCTGCATGTAGACTCAGAGCCGGGAAAGGGATCTGTATTTTCGATAGAATTTTTATAGACAAGATCTCAAAAATCATAATTGAGTCATATTTCATTTGTTTTGTGAAGACTTATGGAAGTCATTTCTGAACACCATGGTGAGTAGTGATTAATGATGACTCGCGTTTAAAAGTTTATTTGAAGGCATGAAAAGAAAAAAAGACTGCTTGGCTGATATTTTATAGGCTCGAGCAGTCTTTTTATATGTGTTATTTTCCGAGATGTCTCTAAAACATTGTATAATATATATAATCTAAATTATTTACTTAGAAAAACGGACTGGAAATGAGAGAGATATAAGTAATTGGGGGCTAATATTCAAAGTTAAGGGAGGATGACATGCATCAAAAATGGATTTGGGTACAAGCGATGGTTTTGCTTTTGGCTGTTCTGGCAGTGCCATCTTTTGCAGATGAAGGCTCACAGATCATCGATGCCGGAAACGGAGAGTATCTACTCTCTACAGGTAATTATGAAGGAATTACATTTACAGAAGATGAAGTTCCGGGATACATAGCAGAATATCAAAGTAAGATTGAGGAACATATCAAGATTTTTGAGAGCAAACGTCAACATTTAATTGAACATTTTGAATTTGAAACATCAGGAGACGCGGACTGGGAAGTCGAGAGGACTGCTTGGTTGCGTGATACATATTATCCTTGGTATATTTCTTTTTTAAGCAGCTATAAAACAACAGGGCTCTATGAAGGCAATGCATCAGATGCCAATGCCATAGAAGAATTTTGGAATATGAAGTATCCAGACGAGCCTTATAGCATGCGCACGACGACCGAACTCAATGGCTATTACTATTTAACAACACTTGGGCAACTGAATCATTTTCAGGCTTCAAGAGGCTTTGGTGGTGATGGTGGGGGCGGCATTGGAGGCCTTATATTTGGTGGAGCTGCTGCGCTTGTTGGACTGGGTGTGATCGGTAAAATTTCCAAAGGCAAAAAAAAGAAAAAGGCAAAAAAACCTAAAAAGAGAAAAGACCGAAAAAAATCTAAAGATGTTGAAGACACTCAAAAGGACATTCAAGAGGATGTGCAAGAAGAAGAGAATGATCAGGACGAAGCGGTTAAACTGACACTTAGTAAAAAAATGCTGCCGCTCCTAAGTCAAAGCGGGACCTGTATTGAACTGAAAACGAGCGTTGTTGGAAGTAAGGGTGACACGCCTTGGACATTTGATTATGAAAAACTGCCTGAGTTTACGGTGGTGAAATCAGAAGACAAGAACACCGCCAAATTCAGTATTTCAGAAAAGTATCCTCTTCTAAGTGGTGATGAACACATCAAAGAGTTTGATATGGAAATCAGGGCAAGTCGGGGCAGTGAGTCTCTTAGCAGAGTCTTTAGAATTGTTGTCGGTAAGGAAGGCATGTTCTTGTGTACTCAAACACCGCTTAAAATTATTGCGGATATGGAAACGGTAACAGACCTGCGCATTGCAGCTGTACACATTGCAGAAAATCAGTTTCAAACCGATTATACCTTGCTGAGCAATATTAACTTTAAGTTTGTTGCAGACGACTTTCCTTCTATTCAGATGTTTAAGGCGGCAAAAGTCGACTTTAATATTCAGTCCTATTTTGAAGATGAAAACTTAGGCGTTCAGGATGAGTATTCCAGCATATCCTATAAGCTGAAAACAGAACATGCCCTGCCATCATTGAAAAAGGGCGGGGACAATACAGTGCATACGGGGCAGCTCCTTATTTCATCTAGAGCCCGGAATTTTGAGGATTCAATTGAACTATCGGTGGAGCTTCATCCACCGGCAGAACCCTCACGCAGCCAGCGTATAGAAGAGGAATATAAAAACTGTATTTATATTATCGACCACTACGTGAAGAGTCCACGTCACCAAAAAATATTCAAAGATGAACTCAACCAGTGGAAAGAACTGTGGGGGCCTGAACAAATTTATAAATTCAGACATGAAGTGTGGAATATTGCCCAAAAACTTATTTTGGCAGAAGGTGCAGAGGGCTATGACAAAATGGCTGACTATTATGATCAGATTGCCTTTGCGAAAAAATGGACCATGTGGGCAGGCGATATTGCCTTTGAGGTTGTACTCAATGCTTATACGGGGCTTGGTCCTCAGGGGGTAGCCATACAGGCGGCTTCAGGTCTATTTAAAGATACGGTTATTTCAGCTATAGAGTATATCCGTGATTGTTGGGTGGATGGAGAAAAATTTAGTGCTGAAGCCTGGTTTGACATGGAAATGGAAAAATTCATCATGGGCACGCCAGGCCATATTATAACGGCAGGCACACTCAAGGGTGCAATTAGCGGCGGCAAGGCCATTGTCTATATGATGGTTTATACAGGCCTCTTGTCATTTGTAAACAGTATCAACTGGAGCAAGTGGGGCGCCAATTGGGAAAATGACGAAATCGACTTGTCGGATTTGGCACTTGATTTGAAAAAAGCTTTTGAAGTGGCCTGTGAAGAAGTGGGACAAGCCCTCTTAAAAATGGGGTTGATTATGCTTTTCTCAGCAGCCGCTATGAAATCAGCGCTCAGAAAAGGGGCATATGTTCATCCGGACCATGTGAAAGCGAATGCACCAAAGCAAGTCATGGACAAAGATGTAATACAAGATGGTTGTAAGGGCATATTTAAGGAGAATAGCCTTGCAATTGCGACAACAAATGCAAAATACACGGATGCAGAGCTGCCGGCGGTTATTAAGCGTATGGAGGCCAATGCGAAAAATGGGGTCGCACGTCCTGAAGATGTACTTGCCATTCTATCAGACACTGAAGTCAACGCCAGCCGTACTATGAAAAAAGTGCCTGAAAGGCTTCAGAAAATGTACGATAAGGCAAGAAGAAAGATATATAAGGACCATGACCAGCACCTTATTGCTGAAATCTCTAAAATTAAAAATGATGGCTGGTGTGATAGAACACCGGATGGCAGACTCATGCCACCTGAGTTCAGAATTACGGAGACAACAGGGTCATCACTTTCGCAAGACCGCGATTTTGTCATAGAGTACCGCAAGCAAGGGGAATGGTTTGAGGTTTCTGATCGCTACTGGAAGGAAGCATCAGATGGTTGGTGGCTTAATAAAACAGGCAAGACCGCAGAGCAGCACAACCAAATGGCCATGACCAGACATGGGTCTGAAGCGTCCCTTGACTATGCGAATCAAAAAATCGTCGGTGGCAAAATGAAAAAGGTAACACCGAATATCAGCAAGGTCTATAAGGGTGAAGCCATTTTAGTGGACAGCATATCGCTCTCAGCCATGTGGATAAAAAAAGTCAAAAATGCAAATTGTAAAGCAGAAGCCATTGCACAAATTAAAAAGATGGTCTATTCGCGAGAAAAAATAGTAAAAAGTTATAAAAAACAAGGTGTAGCAGTTCCACAGACTGATCTTAAAACTGAAACAGCAATTGGATTTATGAAACTAGCCGCAGATGATATGCGTGCAACACCTGAATACATCAGCAAACTTGAAACGATTCTTTCAGAGCATACAGGCTATACGTCAATTGAGGAAGCTGGAAGTGCGCTGGCACTACACATGGGCGAATTCAAATGTCAGAACAGGATGTGATACCGTGGATATAAAACAGATTGAAAGCAAATTTTGGGAACTCAAAGGCAAGCTTGTGAGTGGTGTCATCGACCGGTCTGAATTTGAAGAAGCACTTAAAAATTTAAAAGTCAGAGATGAAAATGGAGATTGGTGGCGCCTGAGTGAAGAAAAAGGCAAATGGACCTATTTTGATGGAGACAGCTGGGTCGAGGGAGACGGACCTAGACTTAAATCGGCTGTAGAGGACGAGTCAACGCCATTAAAGCAAGCTGATGAAAAAGTCGATGAACCTGAAGGCGCTGATGACAGCAGCTCAAATGCCCCTTATGCGGACAAAAATCCTATAGAAAGTACGGCTCACATTGAAGTGCACTACAACTTTGTTGAGCCAGTAGATGATGACTATGACTTTGGCATTGAAGCCGATCATCTGCACGGCACCATGAAAGAACTTGAAACTGTACGTCTTCCAGAGGGCTTTGAAGAGGCACTGGCATCGGGAAAGCCACGTCAATACGTCAAACTCTCTGAGGTGACTAAAAAGGAAAATATAAAAAAGAACTGGAAACGGTACTTTTCTGATAAAAAAGAGGTGGCTATTAAGGACGATGATATTGAAATTGAATCATCGACACAGACATCGACCTCAAAACCATCGACACAGGAAATTGTTCCCACTGTTAGGGGAAAAGCGCCAGAAGTTCCTGTGTCTAAGCTGACACTTGGACTTGGCGGTAGTGCGGCAACAAAGCTTGCAGCTTCCACACTAAAAAGTGCTGGGAAGAAGGCTGTGCGCAGTGCAGGTCAAAAAGCTGTTGACCAGATCAATGACAAGACTGGCGACAAGGTGGAGAAAAAACCTGGGAAAATGCCACTTCAGAAAAATAAAAAAGTGTTTAATAACAGCAAAGAACCTAAAAAGACCAAGGAAGTCAAAAACCTTAAAAAGCACACAAAAGTTAAGCATTCCAGCAAGCCTGCTGACTTAAGCGCACAAATGCCTGAAGCGCAAATGTTGAAAAATGTTAAGAATGAGTCACAAGCGACCGGTGATCCAGTCAAGTGTCAAAAATGTGGCAGCTTCATCAAGTCAGGTATGAAGTTCTGTACCAGCTGCGGTGCGAAGGTGGATGCAGTCAAAGTGCCTGTTAACCTTTGTTCAGCATGTGGGCATGAGAATAAGCCGGATTCTAAGTTCTGTATTAAATGCGGCAATAAAATGAACGGGTAAACAATGGACTTAAGCCCTCACACGATAAGGACTGAGTTTTTAGCGCGAAAAGGATGTATCCCTGTAGGAAAGTATGGGAATACATCCTTTTGTTTTAGGTTTTAAGCCAATGGGGAGGGTGTCCTCTTAACAGGGGACACTTCATAGCCGTTTTGCGAGTGAAATAGGAATGCAAATAGTAAAAGAATTAGCTATATTTGGCAAGAATACCATGCCATTCTAAGGCGTGGTTTCAGGCTTTAGATTCTAATGGTTATGATAAGGTTTTAACACTTACTGGATTATTCTCTAAAGTGAACACGCTAAAAGGGTACTTTCGTGAATGTTTATTAAGTAAGGTACACAAAAATAAAAGTTTTCAAGAAATACTATACACGAATTAAGTAATATCGTGTACAATTAGCACCGTTGGTTTGGACAAAAAACGTCCCGGTTCATAGGAGGGTCATCATGAGTAATATGAGAACACTTGGTATTAACGGTCTTGGCCGTATCGGCAAATTGACACTTTGGAATTTCATCAATAAGGACAGGTTTGATGCTTTTGTCATCAATGCAGGTCGCGAGGTTGGTCAGTCCTTTGGCGACATGCTGGACTTCATTCTTACAGACAGTACATATGGTTCGCTTGAACGCTTCTTATATGGCTATACAGGTGGAAGCTGTGATGTTGAAGTTATAGATAGAGATGCGTGCACAGCACGTATTAATGGGAAAATGATTAAAGTTCTAACGACAGCACGAAATCCTAAGGACATTGGCTGGGCACAGGAAAATGTAGACATTGTTGTAGATTGTACAGGTGTATTCCTCGATCCAAATAAATCTGCAATGGTCAAAGGCGGCAGCGTAAAGGGACATCTTGAAAGTGGTGCTAAAAAGGTTATTTGCAGTGCGCCCTTTAAGATTTCAGAAGGGGCCGAAATCCCTGAGGATGCCATTATGACAGTATTCGGCATCAACCATGATACATATGATAGCGGTAAGCACCATGTGCTTTCCTCAGCAAGTTGTACAACAACAGCACTCTCACATATGATGAAACCCCTACTTGACCATACACAAACAAACCGCATTATAACGGCGAGCATGTCAACCATCCACGCCTCTACAAACAATCAGACCATTTTGGATGGTGTTCCAAAAGCGGGTGCAAAAGACCTCAGACGTAACAGGTCGGTCTTCAACAATATTATTTTGACATCTACGGGCGCTGCTAAAGCCCTTGAAGTAGTTATGCCAGACATTAAAGACATTGGTTTTATGGCAGATTCAGTTAGAATTCCGGCAAATACGGTATCGCTGGTATCACTGAACATCACATTCCGTTCAGCGCTGGATTCAAAAGGCGAACCTGTTATTGACAAGGCATTTCTGAATAACCTTTATAAAGAAGCTGCTGCAGAGGATGCCCATGGACTCCTAGAGTTTTCTGACAAGCAAAATGTTTCAGCAGACATTAGAGGGCGAAAAGCCTCTGTTGTTATTGAAGGTTTTGAGACACATACCAAAACAGGTTTCATAGCCCTGCCAAAAGAAATTCTGTTTGACTATGGGTGTGCGGGTGAAATCAAATTGCCAGTAACTCATGCTAAAATTTTCGGCTGGTATGACAATGAGTTTGGAAACTATGTAAATTCTCTTTCTAATTTGGTGGCCCATGTGGATGACCAATTTTAGGAATATGCGCTAATATAATTAAAATATATATGCAACCCGTTTATATACCATGTGCTAAAGTCTGACGTTAGTATAGGGGCGTAAACGGGTTTTTTATGTAAATGAGAGCACATAGCTGTCAAGGAGCACAACCCAATATTATTGATAGGGGGCGAACCTTATCTCTGTGTACATTGTATGCAAACTGAAATGGTTCAAATGTGAAATGAAAACGTTGCAACAATGAGATGCAAATGATATAATTTTAACATTTAATTCGCTGAAATCCTGTTGTTTCAACGCCTTGTGATAAATACAGTATTTGGCATGAAAATTGCGAATATTCATTAACATACAAAATTTATAAAGGGGGAAAGCTATATAGTGACGGTTAATTTATTTTAGGATAAGATATATAATGTCCTGAATTATGTAAACACTATAGGAATCTATGTTAAAAAAAGCGAGGTTAAAGATGGGGAAATTACTTAGTAAAAAAATCCTGGTATTTGGACTGATAATGATGATGTTGTTCGCAACAGCATGTAGTGGAAATGAGAGTGCATCAACTCAAGAAGCCCCTGAAAGTACAAATGAACAGGCGAGCAGTTCAAGTGAAGATAGCGAAAACTGGCCAAGTCAGCCAATCAATCTCTTAGTACCTGCTTCTGCAGGGGGTGGTATGGATATTTTTGCCAGATCCATGTCTGATTACATTACAAAAGAGTCTGGTCAGCCAGTTGTTATTACAAATATTAAAGGCTACAGTGGATTTGAGACAGCACGTACCCAAGAGCCAAACGGCTACAATTTCATATTGGCTCACAACGGCTTATTAACTGCAAAGGCACAAGGTACATTGGACTTTGACCAGAGTGCTTTTGATCCTGTTACAATAGTTTCGACAGACACATCGACAGGTATTATTGTACGTAGTGACTCACCATATGAGACACTGGGAGATTTATTTGAAGCCGTAAAGAAAGATCCTCAGTCTATAACGGGTGGTACGGTCATGACAGGCCTTCCTTACATGTATATGCTTGCAATTAACGATATGCTGGGCACTGACATATACTGTGTAGATGCTGGTAATGCTGCAGAGCGAAATACTGCACTTCTCGGTGGTCAAGTCGATTTTATTATATCGAACAGTGGCGCTACAAAAGCATATCTGGATTCTGGCGATTTCAGATACCTAGGAATTGCGGCAGCTGAGCGTAATGTATTCTTACCTGATGTGCAAACGTTCTCAGAGCAAGGCTATGATCTTGTATTTCCTGCACAAGGCATGTACATCCTAGCGGCTAAAGGTACAGATAAAGCCACTCTAGATGGCTTTAATGCAATAATTGAAAAAGTTTTTGAAACGGAAGAGTTTGTTAATAAAATGCATGAGATGAATTTTGGTGTAGGCATGAACGGCAAAACACTATCTGTTGATGATGCGAAAACGCAGCTGGATACAGATGCAGCTACATTCCTAAAGTATGTAGAGTAAATTATAAGAGCGTAAATTATAGAAAAAGATAAATCTTTAGTCTATATCAAGATAAACTATAAAATATCCTGCATGCATATGCGGGATGTTTTATAGTGGTTTTTATGAACGATTTTGGAGGTGGAGTGATATGGCAAAAAAAATTGATGCCTTGATTAAAAAAATAATCTGCGGCTTTCATATTTACAGCGATATTGCACTCGGGAGTATTCTTACACTGGCTTCAATTGCCTTGTATATTAATGCATCCCATTTGAAAATTTCTGCTCATTCAGTTACGGCGCTGGACAGTGCTCAGTTTGTACCTAAACTTGCATTTGGACTTATTACTATTTTAAGTATACTTGTTTTCATTCAAGGGTTAAAAAAGGTTAAAGACAATAAAGAGACTTGCCCACGCGACGAAAAACTTGAAGCAGCGGTTGTTGGATTTAAGAGAACAGTTATTGCCGTACTCAGTATTGGCGTTTTCATTTTTTTAATGACACGAATCAGTTTCATGATTGCTGCGATAATGTACTTGATTTTTAATATGTATTTTATGGTAGAGCGACGCGGATGGAAGCATAAAACGTATTTTACCGTAGCAATAGTGGTTTCAGTATCTTGTTTTTATCTATTTGACAAGTATATCTATGTTACGCTCCCGCTGGGTTTCTTGAAAGGGGTGTTTGGATAATATGTCTGCATTAATTGGTGGTGCTGTAGCGCTATTAACGATTAAGAATATTATATTGATGTTTGTTGGTGTCATTGTGGGTATTCTGTTTGGGGCTATTCCTGGACTGAGTTCAACCATGGCCATTGCCCTATTTTTGCCAGTAACATTTGGTCTTGGAACTTATGAATCCTTTGCGCTTCTTATTGCGTTATATATTGGTGGTGTTTCCGGTGGATTAATCTCGGCCATACTCATCAATATTCCTGGCTCAGCGATGTCAATAGCAACAACTTATGATGGGCATCCGATGGCAAAGAATGGCCAAGCACATAGAGCGCTTGGCATTGGTGTACTTTTTTCATTTCTAGGAACTATTTTTGGTTTGACAGTTATGATTTTCGCGGCACCTGCATTAGCAAAATTTGCTTTAACATTGCAGCCATATGAGTACTTTGCACTGACCTTTATGGCACTTACGTTAATTGCAAGTGTCAGTGGAAAAAACATATTCAAGGGTCTTTTGGCAGGCTTTATTGGTATTGCAATATCGACCATTGGTATGGCACCAATTGATGGTGTTGTCAGATTTACATTCGGAAATGTACAGTTGATGACGGGCTTCTCCCTTTTACCAGCAGTTATCGGAATGTTTGCCGTAACAGAAATTTTAAAGAATGTTGTAAAACCAATATCAGCAGATAAAATTGAACAACAGGAGAGGGAACATATTAAGGGTTTTGGCTTTTCAGTTAAAGAGATGCTGGGTCAAACGAAAAACTATATTTTATGTTCTTCCATAGGTATGATCGTAGGGTTCTTGCCGGGTATGGGAGGCTCATTAGCAAATCAGGTTGCTTATGTAGCTGCTCAAAAGACTTCAAAGCACCCAGAAAAATTTGGAACTGGAATTATGGATGGAATTGTTGCCTCGGAAGCATCTAATAATGCTTCGATTGGCGGAGCCATGATACCCCTTTTGGCGCTGGGCATTCCTGGTGACGGGCCTACTGCTATGCTGTTGGGTGCATTTATGATTCACGGCCTGGTAGCTGGACCTTTGCTGTTTAGAACGAGTGGCGAGCTGGTCTATTTAATTTTTGCAGCACTTATTATCAGTAGTATTATTATGGTTGTTGTAGAGTTTTATGGCATTAAGTATCTTGTTAAAGCTTTGGAAATTCCGCGTGAAATTCTATTCCCAGTTGTTCTCACAGTCTGTGTTGTCGGTGCATATGCGACCAATAACAATATGTTTGATGTGTGGGTACTACTCGGTTTTGGAATATTTGGATATCTGATGGACAGAGTAAAAATGCCACGAGCCTGTTTGGTACTAGGTTTTGTTTTAGGCACACTTATTGAGACCAATTTAAGGCGTGCGGTACAACTGAGTCGAGGTTCTTTCATACCATTTTTACAAAGACCGATTACAGTGGTCTTGCTAGCAGTATCCCTGTTTGTTATTTTTAGAACCGTTTGGATTCAAATTATTTTGCCAATGAAAGAGAAACGAGACTTGAAAGAAGAGGCTGCATAATGAGTGGACCTGTAACAGATACGATTGCGCGTTTAGAAAAACGTACATTAGAACTATTGAATAATCCATGGAGACTCTATCATGAACCCTTTAAAGTGGTTGATCATGTTTATTTTGTAGGTACAAACTGGGTATCTGTATTTTTGCTGGATACAGATGAAGGCTTAGTTCTCATCGACTGTGCAATGCAGGAAACCTTGTACTTGCTGCTGGATTCTATCCATAGACTTGGATTTGACCCAAGAAATATAAAAAAACTGCTTCTGACACATGGACATTTTGATCATGTCGGTGCGGTGAGGGCAATACAAGAAATAAGTGGCTGTGAAGTCTGGATTGGAGAGGGGGATGCCTTTTTCTTTACAGAACGACGTGACCTCATTGCAATGGAAGACCGTGTTCCACCATTTAAAATTGATTACTTTTATGATTATGACAGCAAAATTGAATTGGGTCGATTCTCAATTGAACCCGTTCACTGTCCTGGTCATACACCTGGAACAACTTCCTTATTTTTCGATGTAGAAAACAGGGGTAAAAAGCAGACCTGTGCAATACATGGGGGACTGGGATCAACCGTCATGTCAAAGGCCTATTTGGAATCCGTAGGACTCCCAGTTTCTATGCAAACCACCTATTTGGAAAGCATAGACAAAATCATTGACAGGCCTGTTGATGTTGTATTGCCTTCACACGCAGGCCATTGTAAAGACCATGATTTTTTAAGTTTTGCGTCGACAGATCAAAAACGATTTGTAGATTCAAGTGCTTGGCATAGAATGATTGAGTCTAAGAAGGAAGAGATGCTTGAATTAATGGAGTCCGAAAAAATGAAATAGTTTCGACATTGAAAACGCATCCATAGTTTGAGCATGGATGCGTTTTTATATGTGAGCTCGGGTGTTTATGTCATTAAAATAAACGCGCTGTCTTGAGAAAATAGATAAAAATCTGAATTGCGCGAGGAATCAAAATGCAATATTATGAATATTATTCAACAGATATTTTTAAAGATAAGTGTGTGTAAATCATGCATTTAGATTAGGTGTACTAGGGGGAGAATATGAGTAATGAAATAATCATCATATCGACAACGGCTTCAGTGACAAAAAAAGTGAAAGCGGTACTTAAAAAAAGAAAACTTGAATTCCCAGTATTTGAAGCCACTATGGAAAAAGCGTTGGAGGTTTCCAGAAAGGAAATTGAAAAAGGAACAAAGGTTATTGTCTGTAGAGGTGGAACAACCAACTATTTAAGAAAGCGTATTGACATACCGATTGTTGACATCCGTCATGGGTTTATTGATGTCTATTTGACGGTTGAAAAGGCCAAGACCATTTCAGATAAAATTGGCGTAATCGCTTACGGAAACTTTTGTGAAGCTGTTTCCGATTATCTAAAAATAATGAAAGACAGCTTTCCAATCGCTGAGCTCAGTCATGATGATGAAATAGAAGACCATATGAAATCCTTTAAAGATAAAGGGGTCGAAGTGATTATTGGCGGCTTTCAAGTTTCAGCCTACTCACGAAAATATGGCCTCAAGCACGTGATGGGTGATGCAGATCCTGCCTCAATAGACCAATCACTCAATGAAGCCATGCATGATTTAAAGGTCGAGCAGGAAAGAGAAGCAAAGTTCGAGACCATTAACGCCATACTCAATTGTACTTCAGAGGGCATAATTGCCATAGAAAGTACGGGTGAAATCATTCATATTAATGAGATTGCCAAGAAAGTTTTGGAATATCATGATGAAGTGCATATCAATCAAATCCTCCCAAATTCAAAGCTGCTTGACACTGCAATGAGTGGTAAAGCACATACGAGTGAATTCCTGAAAATTGGAGCCAATTCCATCGTGCTCAGCAGTTTGCCAATTAAAATGGACAACCATACCATCGGCGCGGTGGCCACGATACAAGAAGAATATAAAATTCAAGATATTGATATAGAAATCAGAAAGAAGAATTTAGGAAATGGCCATTTTGCCAAGAAGCGGTTTAAAGACATTATTGGAAACTCTACTCAAATTAGCACAGTAATTAAGCGTGCTGCAAAGTACGCCAAAGCGGATAGTACTGTGCTCATTTATGGTGAAACTGGGGCAGGTAAGGAAGTTTTTGCACAGAGCATTCACAATTACAGTAAGAGAAAAAACAGCCCTTTTGTGGCGGTTAACTGTGCAGCGCTCCCGGAAAACGTACTTGAGAGTGAACTCTTCGGATATGTAAAAGGCGCTTTTACGGGTGCAAGTGCCGAAGGGAAAGCGGGCATATTTGAGCTGGCCCACAAAGGAACGGTTTTTTTAGATGAAATTGGAGAAATTTCAACGGCTGTACAGGCAAAACTCTTACGTGTCCTCCAAGAAAAAGAAGTTTCACGACTTGGAGATGATAAAGTTATACCAATTGATGTACGCGTTTTAGCAGCGACAAATAAAAACCTGGTTGACGAAATCCATAGGGGGGAGTTTAGAGAGGACTTATATTTTAGACTGAATGTTCTTGAACTTATTATTCCCCCACTTAAAGAAAGAAAGCAGGATATTCGTGCGCTCATTGACTACTTTGTTAAAGAGAAAACCAACAGAAATATGACTATTCCTGAAAAATCGATTCAACTGTTCGAACAATATGATTGGCCAGGAAATGTGCGGCAGCTGTCAAACGTTATTGAAAGACTCGTTGTCTTATGTGATGACGGCATTATTACACCAGAGGCCACTGAAATCGCGCTTAAAGATATGCGTCTTGACAGTAAAGTGAGTCCTGATATTCGGCGAAAGGCAACTTCGGAAGTAGAAATGAAGCTCATTGGCATTATTGAAGAGATGATCCATGGAAATGCACTGCCCCAGCCTGCAATTAGAAAGAAAGAAGGACAATTCACGCCACAGGAGATAGCCAGTCAACGTTTGCCTGATGAAGAATTTGACATGGAGTCCTATTTTTATGATATGGAAAAGAAAGTGGTTGAGGATGCCTTAATCATGCATGGCGGGAGCCGAGAAAGAACTGCAGCCTATCTGGGCATTAGTAAGGCGACATTATGGCGCAAAATGAAGAAATTAGATATTCAAGATTTGTAATCTTGCAAACTTTAAGGAATATAAGCGTGTATTCCATAGTTCACCCTGAAAATTGCATTTAAGGACTTTAGAATAAGAACGTTTCATTTACGAAAGGGAATTCTTTCAAGAAAAGGATTTCCGCATTTCGTAAATGAAACGTTTTGATTATTTCTTAACAACGCAAACATATAAAACGTTGGAAAATCGCAATTTATCATGAATTATAAAACTTGGCACGCCTTTTGCTCTATAGTATGACAACGTTATCATGAAAGGAGTGTTAAGGTGTGAAAGTTGCATTAGTAGGAATATTCCCAACGGGAACACACGAAATGTTTATGGAAATGCTTCCAAAAGAACTTTTTGATGTTGAAATTATAGATACTCAAGAAAAATATGAGAATTTGACAGATGCTGACATCATGGTTCTGAGGTTGTTCAAGATTACCCGGGAAGACATTGAACGAAACAAAAATTTGAAAATGATTCAGAAGTGGGGCGCAGGTTACGACACAATTGACATTGAAGCTGCAGGTAAAAATGGTGTTTACGTCAGTAATTCTCCCGGTGCAAATGCCTATGCGGTTGCAGAAATTGCAGTGCTTCAAATGCTAGCTGTTTATAGGAACCTTATTATTCAAGATCAAGCAATGCGTGAAGGTAATTGGACAAAAACTACATATGTAGATCGTTCTTATTGCTTGCTTGATAAAGTGGTGGGCCTTGTAGGATGTGGCAATATAGGCAAGGGCGTAGCTAAGCGTGTACAAGCTTTTGGTGCACGTGTACAGTATTACGATGCTTTTAGAATGTCTGAAGAAGAAGAAAAAGAATTAGATATGCAGTTTGTAGATATGGATACACTCTTTAAAACATCAGATATTATCAGCCTTCATTTGCCGCTCAATGAAAGTACCCGCAATATTGTCAATAAAGATAAAATTGCACTCATGAAGAAAACAGCGGTCATAATCAATACTTCAAGAGGTGGCACTATCAATGAAGCGGACTTGATCGAAGCGCTTGAGCAAAATCGTATTCTGGGTGCTGGACTAGATTGTATCGAAAGAGAGCCTGTAGAGGCAGATGATCCGATTTTAAAAGCACCAAATGTTACATTAACACCGCACATTGGAGGGACTTCGGCAGATTTGCTCGGACATATGGTGCCTCTTATGGTCGAAAATATGATTAGATTTGCAAAAGGAAATGAAGCAAAATACGTTGTTAACAAAGAGTTTTTAGCATAGAAAACCGGGAGGCTATTATGTCAGTAGGAAATAGAGTATATACGAAAAGAGAATTGCCAAGCAAAGAAGTTATTGATGGTTTCAAGGGCATTCCAGCAGCAAATATTGAAGATTGCATGAATCGAATTTATGGTCTAAATCCAGAAATCAGATTGATGTCTAACCCAAAAGAAAACATGGTAGGTGTTGCAGTTACTGTTAAGGCAAGACCTGGCGACAACCTAATGATTCATCAGGCGCTTGAAATGGCAGGAGAGGGCGATATCATCGTCGTTTCCAATGAAGGCGATAGAAGTCGTGCATTAATTGGGGAAGTTATGGCGTGTTACGCGCAGTATACACGAAAACTATCAGGTTTAGTATTTGATGGAGCTATACGTGACATTGATGAAATTTCTGAGATGGAGCTTCCAGTTTACGCAACAGGCTTTACACCAAGCGGTCCTTATAAAGAAGGTCCGGGGGAAGTTAATGTACCAATTGCAATTGGCGGTGTACCAGTAAACCCAGGTGATATTTTAGTGGGTGATGGTGATGGTATCATTGTAATCCCAAGATGTGACGCGGAGGCCGTTCTTGAAGAGGCTAAACTTGTAGCAGAAAAAGACAGTGCTAAAGTTAAAGCAGCTAAAGATGGTACAGCTGACAAGCAGTGGGTGGCTGACAAGCTGGCTGCAAAAGAATGCGAATTTATAGACGAAGTCTATAAGTAAATAAGTCAATCAAGAAAAGGGAGGATGTACATGAAGAAAAAGCTATTCAAAAAGGGGTTATTGGTAATGCTGGCAGCGGTGTTAATGCTGGGAACTGCCTGTAGTAAGGGCGAAGAGCCTACAGCATCGGGGGACTCACAAGATGCTTCAGCACCTGCAGCAGAAGAGACGTGGCCAAACAAGACGATTCAAGTAACAGTACCATACAACGCAGGTGGAGATACAGACCTGTACTGCCGTACGATTGCAGAATACCTGCAGGAAGAGCTTGGAGAAACAATTATTGTAGTAAATACTTCAGGTGCTAGCGGTATGAATGCTGCCCATGCTGTAATGGACACAAAGCCTGATGGTTATAATGTCCTTTTCAGACATACAGCGCAGCTGATTACTCAAGCAACAGGTCTTGCAGATTTATCTTATACAGACGACATGGAACTTGCAGGTACTGCTATTGAAGACAGTACATATACACTTGTAGTACGTAAGGATTCCGGATTCAAGAATGCTAAGGATCTGGTTGACTTTGCAAAGGCAAATCCAAACAAACTGACATTCTCGAACGTACATGGTTCTGTAACACACTACGTAAGTGTGCAAATGAAAGAAGCAATGGGCATTGAGTTTAAAGATTTGGACGTAGGTTCATCAAGTGCGGACAGAACAGCTGCATTCATGGGTGGACAAGTGGATATGCTTGTAGCTAATTATGCAATGCTAGAAGATTATATTGCAACAGGTGAGTTTGTTGTTATGGGTATCTTGGCAGATGAGCGAATTGAATCTCTACCTGATGTTCCAACATTGAAGGAGCAAGGTTATGACGTTGTTTCACAAAAAATATACACATTTGCTTTTCCAAAGGGAACAGACAAAGCAATCACAGAAAAATTCAATTCGGCTCTAGAAAAGATTTCACAAAATCCTGAGTTCAAGGAAAAAATCAATGCTTTCTACGGAACTGTAAAATATAGAGGCATCGAGGAAACATATGATTTAGAAAAGGGACTTGTTGAAAAAATGAAAGTTGCAATGGAGCCTGTTCTTTAGGTAGGGTTATTTGCTGAAATGTTATCAACGAAGCCTAAGATGAGAACCTTAGGCTTCCTTGATTCATCTGTTCGCGCTTTCTGTGAAAGGTATGGTTAAGAAGAAAATGAATAAAAAGAAGGAATTGGCGGTTGGGGTGGTTTTCTTAATGCTTGGCCTTGGGATGCTTTTCATGTCATTTGCCATGCAACCAGTAATAGAGAACGATATTGGGCCGGGTTTTTTGCCGAAGATAGTCGGCATCGGATTCATGGTCCTGTCTGTAATGAAATTGATTTTAACCTTCGCGGGTCAGTCTCATGAAGCTGGTTCATCCGGAGAAAAGCCAGCTTATGGAAAAGGTTTTTTGACAGTAGTGATTTTCACTATGTATGTTTTAACGTTTAAAAGTTTAGGATTTCTCATTTCTTCAACACTCTATCTATTCATTGAGATTACACTTTTGAAATATGATGGAGAGAATATGATGAAAGGTTTGAAAAGTACGGGACTCATAGCATTGCTTGTACCTGCCATTGTATATTTTTTCTTCACAGGTGTATTGGATCTGGTGCTTCCAGCAGGAATTTTAGGATAAATTATGGGAAAGGTTAATGCTTATGATTATTGAAGGAATACTTTCGGTAATAATGTCTCCAGTGTGCTTGGCACTGATTGCACTCGGAGTCGTTGTAGGAATCATTTTTGGATCAATTCCAGGTCTGTCAGCAACCATGGCAGTTGTATTGTTTTTGCCAATGTCCTTTGGGATGCAACCGGTAAATGGCATATCACTGCTTATTGGCTTATATATAGGTGGCATATCAGGTGGACTCATTTCAGCTATTCTATTGAGAATACCGGGAACACCATCGTCCATTGCGACAACTTTTGATGGATCTCCAATGGCAAAACGTGGAGAAGCAGGAAAGGCCCTAGGTGTGGGAATTCTCTATTCATTCCTGGGCGGCATGCTCAGCATTGGTGCACTTATTTTCATTTCACCATTGCTCGCAAAGTTTGCACTAAAGTTTACACCAGTAGAGTACTGCTCTATTGCACTGCTTTCCCTCACAATCATTGCAAGCCTGTCAGGGGATTCCATGATCAATGGTCTGATGAGTGGACTCATAGGGATTACCGCTGCCATGATAGGTATAGCGCCACTGGACGGATTCAGGAGATTTACTTTTGGGGTCAGTGAGCTGGGATCAGGTCTGATGATTCTGACGGTGCTTATTGGTCTATTTGCTATTGCAGACATTTTTGATTACGCGTTTAAAAGAAAAGAAGAGGACATGGGAGAAATACGAGACTATCAAATCAACGGGTTTGGTGTGTCGATGAAAGAGTTTAAAGAGCAATTTTTAAACTTCGTCCGGTCTTCACTTTTAGGTCTTGGAATTGGCATCTTGCCAGGCGTAGGTGGATCTACGGCAAGTATTCTGTCATATTCAGCAGCTAAAAACGCTTCAAAGCACCCGGAAAAATTCGGGACAGGAATCATAGACGGTATAGTAGCATCTGAGTCTTCCAATAATGCGATGACAGGGGGATCACTCATCCCGCTGCTGACGCTTGGTATTCCTGGTAACACTGTAACAGCAATGCTCCTAGGTGGACTTATGATTCATGGCATTTCGCCTGGTCCACTAATTTTCATCAAGAATGGCAATGTGATGTATGCAATATTTACAGCCCTTATTGTTGCCAATATCGTGATGCTGGTTGTTGAATACTGGGGCATTAAGTATTTTGTGAAGCTACTGGATGTCCATAAGGGTATTTTGTTCCCGGTCATAACAGTCCTATGCGCTGTAGGCGCATTTGCCAGCAATAGTAGAATGTTTGATATTTACTGCATATTGGCTTTTGGTGTCCTGGGATTCATTTTCAATAAGGTGAACATACCAAAAACACCATTCATTATCGGATTTATTATCGGTCCCATTGCCGAGGTTAATTTAAGACGTGCGCTTATGGCAAGTGAAGGCAGTCTGCTTCCCTTCATTACAAGACCAATTTCAGCAGTGTTTGTAGCATTGACAGTTATTTCACTGGTCTTGACCCTTAAGAAAAAGATGGATGACAACAAAGAAAAGGCACGTGAGGTAGCTGTAGAAGGAAAAGTTTCCTAGATGATGCTGTAGAAGGAGTATATGCCATGGATATATTGATAAGAAATGGTAGAGTGATTGATCCTTACAATCAAATAGATAGAGTCTGTGATATTGCAGTTGATGAGGGCATCATTGTTGGCATTGGATCTTATGAGAGCGACCAGTTTGAAAAAGTGGTTGAAGCCGATGGGTGTATTGTTACACCCGGACTCATTGATTTTCATGCACACGTGTATCCCTTAACTGAGATCGGTATTCCTGCAGAAGCGACATGTTTCTCATCGGGTATAACAACCATTGTGGATGCAGGCAGTTCAGGCGCAGCAAATTTTGAGCACTATCGCGGATTTATTGCAAGCAGCAAGGTGCGTATCAAATGCGATTTAAATGTTTGCTCAGCTGGACTCGTGACAACACAGTACCATGAAAATATTGATCCTGCCTACTATGACAGAAAAAAAATCAAGCAGTTATTTAGGAAGTATCCAAATGAATTACTGGGTCTAAAGGTGCGACTCTCGAAACCACTGACACAGGAAATGGGAACAAAACCACTTATTGAAACTGTGAAACTGGCTGAGGAAATTGGGACACGTGTTATCGTGCATTCAACAAATTCACCAGTGAGCATGGAAGAACTCATCAGTCATTTGCGACCTGGTGATGTTGTGACTCATGCCTACCATAATTATGGAAATACAATTATAGGCGATGACGGTAAGGTCTTTGACGCAGTCAAGGCCGGTCGGGAAAAAGGCGTCTTGTTCGATGTAGCAAACGCAAGATTCCACTTTGCCTTTAAGGTGGCAAGGGCAGCACTAAAGGATGGTTTTTTACCGGATATTATTAGTACGGACTTAACAGTCAAAAGTTTATATAAGAAACCGCAAATCTTTAATATGATGTTCCTTCTTTCAAAGTATTTGAATATGGGACTCACTTTGGGCCAAATCATTGAGCGGTGTACCGTTCGTCCTGCTGAGGCAATGAATATGCAAGGCGAAATCGGATGTCTTTCTCCAGGTGCATGCGCAGATGTAGCCATTCTCAAAGTCCTTGATCGAGAAGTTCATTTTGAGGATTGGGAAGGGGAAACCCTTGTCGGTGATAAATTGTTAAAGACAATGACAACCATTCGGGACGGTCAAATTGTATACCGTGACATAGAAGTATAAGTGTTAGAGAGAAAGCAAGTATGTAGTATGTATTAAGTTATGAGTTGCAACATAAGTATATCAGGTGTTTTACTATAATGAAATGACGTCAATCCTCTCCACAAGCCAAGTTAAGCCAAATGATACCATTTCCAATTCCCGTTAAACTGATCAATGCTTTGTTGTTACTATATAATTGTTGCAGATTTCAAGAAATCTCAACTCCTCCAACTGAAGTGTAGTATACATTTGCTGTGCAGTTTAAATGATTGCTCCCCCGCATTTATTTAACGGCAGCAAATGTAGTGCATTTCAGAAGTTGTGGGAAACAATGAATGAGGGTGAAAAAATGCGACAGTGCAGTATGAGCACTATAAATGTGCCGTTGAACGAGTTTATTATGGATAAAATTCGGGAAGATATCCTGAATAATAAATATAAAATTGGCCATAGGCTTAAGGAATCGGTACTCTCAAAAGAGTTTAATGTGAGCAGGACACCCGTCAGGGAAGCATTAAAACAACTCTGTATTGAAGGACTTACAGAAAGCATTCCCAATATTGGTGTTGTTGTTACAGGGGTTTCAGATCAAGATGCCCGTGACATTGCAGAGACAATGGTTGCGATAGAAGTTGCATCAATTGAACGGGCGGTTGAAAACTGTACACCACTTGATTTACACGAACTTCGTGAAGTGTATGATCTAATGGAATTTTACTATATGAAAGGCAACATACCTAAGGTTCTTGAACTGGATACTAAGTTTCACTGGAAAATATATGAGTTAAGCCAGAGTCGGCTCATTGAGAAATTGCTTAAAGATTTTCATATGTTGATGAAAACGTATAGAAAATTTTCAATACACTTGGGCAACCGTGTACAGGATGTAATCATCGAACATAAGAACATTTTAGAGGCACTCGATAAAAAAGATGTCGAAGCATTAAAATTTCAAGTGAGCGCACATCGAGAGTCTTTCAGAAAAGCATTATCTATCTAAAAGTCCATACATTATGGGCTTTTTTTTTGAAAGTAGAGAAAGTCTTTACAAAAGGGAAAGACTGCGCATTGTTATGCTATAATCAAGGGTAAATATACACGGCTATTTCTAAAATTCATTGCGACATAATACATACTAGAAAGTGAAGGTACACTATGCCTATTGGACTTATAATCAATTGCACGGGTGTTTTGCTTGGGGGCCTGCTCGGCGCCTGGTTGAAGAGCAGAATACCAAGTCGGTTGATCAATCAACTGCCAACTGTTTTTGGTCTTTGCGCTGTAACAATCAGTGTTTTCCTTATTTCAAAGCTGGTCAACTTAGCCCCTGTAATACTGGCAATCATTCTTGGAACCATTGTGGGTGAACTTTTAAAACTGGAAACGCATCTAAGAGCAAGAATCCACTTGCTACTTGAAAAAACAGGTGGTTCAAACGAAGAAAAAATAAATGCATTGGTTATTGTATTTACCCTCTTCTGCTTCAGCGGGACGGGGATATTTGGAGCCTTAAACGAAGGCTTTACAGGCGACGGAAGTGTCCTTATTGCAAAGGCAATAATGGACTTTTTTACGGCCATGATTTTTGGTGCGTCATCGGGCTACCTCGTGTCGACAGCAGCAATTCCCCAACTTGGAGTAGGCTTGATTTGTTTTTATAGTGGTTCAATTATTGTGCCCCTTTTAAACAGTGCAATGCTCAGTGATTTTAAGGCCTGCGGGGGCGTAATCACATTGGCGGCTGGCCTTAAGCTGGCAAAAGTTATTGATATGAACCTTGTCAATATGCTGCCAGCGCTGGTAATTGTAATGCAGTTCACATACCTATGGCAGGGCCTTGGCTTTTAATGAAAGACAGCGGAAGGCTTTAGTGTTGAGCTTGCTATTCTCATTTATATAACATACAGTAAACCTAAGGGATTCTGGCGTACATGAGCAGATACACCTTAGGTTTTAGTTATATATAGGAGGGAAAACCATGATCAATCAAGAGTGGATAAAGGGTCTATTTTATCAGCTGGTTTCTGTGAGAAGTGACAGCAACTCAATCTATGAATCCGTAATTGAAGATGCACTCCTCAATATATTAAGCCAGCATGCTTACTATCAGAAGAACAGTACATTCTATGGAGCTTATCCTCTTAAGGATGATAGATACAACCGGTCAGTCAT
The DNA here is from genome assembly GCA_963676345.2 of uncultured Acidaminobacter sp. Taxonomy (GTDB): domain Bacteria; phylum Bacillota; class Clostridia; order Peptostreptococcales; family Acidaminobacteraceae. The sequence goes on along the minus strand of CAXXTS010000002.1, from coordinate 744,429 downwards.
ATGGAGTTTGGTTAAAGGTGAAGGTAAGAACACCGTTATACTGGTTAATCATCATGACGCGGTTGATATTGTTGAGTACGGCAAGCTTATGGACTATGCCTTTCGTCCAGATGATTTAAAGGCTGCACTTATGAAGCGTGTGAAAAATCCAGCCGTACTGCGAGACGCTCATAGTGACCAGTGGATTTTTGGTCGCGGAACTGCAGACATGAAGGCTGGACTAGCCAGTCAGCTGGGCGTTGTAGATGTGTTTACAGAAAAAGAAAAATTTGATGGAAATATTGTCTTCCTATCGGTGCCAGACGAAGAGACTTTGTCTAAGGGCATGCTTGCTGCTGTAGAATTGCTAGATGAGCTGAAGGTGAAATTTGATCTAGAGTATGAACTCATGATTAATTCAGAGCCCTATTTCAACCAGGTAAAAGACAAAGCCATCCTCTATCAGGGGTCTGTAGGCAAAATTATGCCAGTGGTTTACGTACGCGGTGTGAAGAGTCATATTGGAGATCCCTTTGCTGGGGTCAATCCCAGCCTAATCTTATCTGAACTCCAAAGAAGAACGGAGCTGAATGCATCCCTTTGCGATATTCAGGGATTTGATGCTTCGCCACCCCCCGTATGGATTAATTTAAAGGATAGAAAAAAGGTCTATGATGCATCCATCCCAGAAGCGGCAGTGGGTTACTTCAACTGGCTGACCTTCTCTAGAACCCCCTCAGAGGTGCTTCAAACCATGAAGATGATAGCAAAACATGCTTTGACAGATGTCCTGCTGAGGCATCAGCAGGCATACGATACATTCTGCATGATGAATCACGAAGAATCTGAACAATTGGAGTATGCATCCCTTGTGCTCGGGTTTAAGGACCTGTATGCCCAAGCGCTTGAAAAGGGTCAGGAGACATTTCAAAAAGAGTTCAAAGAAGTTCAGCTTCAAATTCAAGCCGCCTTTGAAAGTGGAGAAATAGCACTTCCTGAAGCTGCAATCAACTTGATCGAATATGTTGCAGAGTACGTTGATTTGGAGGGGCCGGCAGTGGTCGTTGGGCTATCAGGGCCATATTATCCACATATTACGAATGACCTCATTCAAGATGGGCATCGCTATGACCTCTTAAATGTAGTCAATCAGATATCCAAAGAAGCTTATGGCCTAGAGTACCAGTCCAATAATTATTTCATGGGCATATCGGATTTGAGCTATGCTGGATTTGTCGGCAGTGATGCTGATGTAGAAGTACTGCGTGAAAACAGCCCGGGCTGGAACGAAATATATAAAGTACCCTTTACAGCACTGAATAAGCTGTCTATGCCTGTTGTTAATATTGGGCCTTGGGGAAAAGATCTTCACAAAATAACTGAGCGTGTTTTTGGTCCAGACGTATTTGAGCGTATTCCCTACATTATTTGCAAAGTTATTGAAACCGTATTTGGGCAGATGGATGCCTAGTTTAAAATAGTTTTATAATTAACTCATGGTATTTGGTAATTTTCACAGGGCAGTAAACTGAAAAAGCATTTTGTCCAATCTAATATAAAGTTGATGATGGGTATTTGTGCATCACCACAGACCGGTTGGAGAATAGCCTATTTATAAGCATATAAAATATAAAGATTTATCCCCGCAAATTGAAATAAATTTCGTTAAAATTGAAATTTATTTCAATTTTTTTATGTAAAAATGTCTGGAAACCGCTATTTTGCCTGTCTGAAAATTGGCACAAAGCTTGCGTTATTATAGGGCAGGTCTATTAACTGGGTGAGTACAGGAGGGAAATATGAAAGTAAGATCACCGCATTTATTTGAAGCCATATCTACATTTGCAATGTTGATCTTGGTAATGGGGATTGGTATTGCGGTCTTTGGGGCAGATCCGCACATACCTATGCTTATTGGTACAGCAATTGCTGCAACCATGGCACTTAAAATTGGACACAAGTGGAATGACGTTGAACAGTTTATGTTTGATGGGATTCGCCAAGCACTACAAGCTATTATCATTCTTGCTATTATCGGCGTTCTCATTGGCGTGTGGATTCTAGCAGGTGTTGTACCATCGATGATTTATTTTGGCTTAAAAATTCTTTCACCAAAGATATTCCTTGTAGCGACAGTGCTGATTAGCTCTGTAACATCCCTTGCTACAGGAACTTCTTGGGGAACTGCCGGAACAATCGGTATTGCACTCATGGGCATTGCACACGGACTCGGTATTCCTGCCCCTATTGCTGCAGGCGCAGTTATTTCTGGAGCTTATTTCGGAGATAAAATGTCACCCCTTTCTGATACGACAAATCTAGCGCCTGCAATGGCAGGGACAGATGTTTTTACACATGTAAAGTTTATGATGAAACCGACTTTTGTCGCTTACGGCATTGCCCTTGCGGTATTTGGCGTCGTGGGCATGCGTTTTTCAGGATCCAATGTAGACTTATCAACTATTGAAATCATGCGTTCTGGTCTAGAGGGGGCATTTACACTTTCGCCAATGCTACTCTTGCCGCCACTTACAGTAATCATTCTAATCTCTAGAAAAATGCCAGCCATTCCGGGCATTTTCATTGGGATTCTCATGGGTGCGATAATGGCGCCAATCTTTCAGGGGGCAAGCTTTGGAGATATCCTAAGTGTGAGCTACGGCGGATACGCATCTGCAACAGGCATTGAATCGGTAGATAGCCTGCTGTCATCTGGTGGACTTATGAACATGATGTACTCCATCTCTCTAACAATCATCGCGATGATGTTTGGTGGGATTATGGAAAAGACAGGTCAGCTGGATGTTATTGTTGAGCGTCTCTTAAGACTGGTTAAGAGTACTTCTGGTCTGATTACAATGACGATTCTAACGTGTATTGGTTCAAACATGACAATGCCAGAGCAGTATATTTCAATCGTTGTACCAGGGCGTATGTATTCAAAAGCCTACAGTGACAGAGGACTGCACCCAAAAACACTGTCTAATGCACTTGAATCATCAGGCACACTGACATCAGCACTGATTCCTTGGAATACATGTGGTGTATTCCTCATGGGGGTACTGGGTGTACCGACACTGCAGTATGCGCCATGGGCGATTTTCAACTATACGATGCCAATCGTCGTTATTTTACTCAGCTTTGTAGGGGTTACAGTCGCTAAAAAAGATGAGAACGAAGACGCTAAAAAAGCAGCATAAGCATTACCACACTTATAATATATGGTACACTGAAAGCCGGAGTTTACTCCGGTTTTTGGTGTTGTTATAAATGCATTCACATAGATTGGAGCAGGTGAGAAGATGAGAAGAGAATTGATACTGACTGGACTGGTCCTTTTTTTATCAACGGTATTTTTTATGAATGAAATGATTCGCATTGATTACAACTTAAACCTGCTGGAGTACGCAACCCTTTCAAAGGCCTATTCTGATGATGAAAAAGAGGTTCTTGATAAATACGGGACCCTGGTATATGGCGGTAATATCACCGAACCGCCGCTTGGAAAGTACTATGAAGACACCGGGCAGTACTTAGGGCTTGTAACCGATATGATTTACGCCTTGGCCATTGAGCTTGAAACGGACATTGTTATGCGGCCCTTGGTGTGGGAAGAGGCCCTGAGTGCACTGGAAAATGGAGACATTGACCTGTGTGATTTGACCCCTTCTGCTGAACGGGCAAGACGGTATCTGTTTACAGACCGTATTTATGATTTGAATGGTGTGGCAGTTATTCGAAGCGACCAGTCAGAGCATGTGAACAAGCTATCTGATTTAAGTGGGATGTCCGTAGGGGTTCAAAGGGGAGACTATATTATTGAAAGTCTGAGAAATCAGGGGATACACCCAGCCTATGTCAGAACAGACAACCTGACTTCGGCTATGAAACTCCTTGAACTGGGAGAAGTAGACAGTATTGTAGGCGATGAACCCGTCATTAAAAATCACTTGAACGATGCTCGAAATCTCAACAAGTATGAAATTTTACCAGAAAAAATATATGAGTCTTATGTTGTTTTGGGGATGCCTAAAAGCCATGACGACTTAAAACCCATTATCAATAAAGCCATTTTTCAACTCAAGAAAAAAGGTGTCCTGCAAAAGATACAGGGCAAGTGGCTGGGGACAGATACGTCAGCCGATGAAAGACGCATGAACAAAAAAATGAAGAGCGCTGGAATGGCCCTGACCATACTTTTTGGTCTGGTCATCTATTTGATTTATGCGTGGAACAGGAATTTGAAGAAGCTTGTCGACATGAGAACCTTAGAACTCAGGCGGATTACGGATGAACTTGAAATTATCCTTGCGAACATTAAATCAACCATTGTACTCATTGATCATAGCGGGCGCATACGCAAGGTAAAAGGTGACATACCAAGTGAACTGAATTTGTCAGGCCTTGACCATATAGAAAGTGCGGGGGCGCCGCCAATTGTTCAGGCACTGGCCAGTGCATGTAAGAGCGAGACGGATATGTCTATTGAAGAGGTGAGGCAGGAACTTGCCTTTGACTTTACCTATCTGAACCGAATTTATCACTGTTATGTAACACCTATCGAGTCCGTGTCTCCCTTTATTCTTGTCATACTGACTGACGAGACCCTTGAGCGGATACAAAAGGCGCAGATTTTTCAGTCTGACAAAATGGCGGCAGTGGGCAGGCTTGCCGCAGGCATTGCTCATGAACTTAGAAATCCGCTTGGAACAGTGCGTAACTCTACGTACATTTTAAAGGACACAGACACACATACTGAAGACGAAGTCCTTGCCATTGAGTCCATAGAACGCTCGGTTTCAAGAGCCAGCGAAATCATCGAGAGCCTCCTGAAATATGCCCGTATTTCGGATTTAGAAAGTGCAGATGTGGAACTTTATAGTCTCTTGAGTGAAGTTATCAATTACTATAAAAAGATACCTGAGAACAGAGTAGTCACCTTCAATTTGGTCTGTGACGCGGCTCTGCGTGTGCATTCTAATGAAACCGCGATACGTCATATTGTGACCAATTTGATCGGAAATGGCGTCGAAGCTATGTCTGAACGGGGTACCCTAAGTGTCATAGTATTTACAGAAGAGAAACACATTGTATTGAAGGTTTCTGATACAGGACAAGGGATTGATCACCAGCATTTAAACCGAATATTTGACCCCTTCTACACAACCAAGCCAGTCGGTCAGGGGACAGGACTGGGGCTGTATGTTGTCTACTCGCAAGTTGAAAAAATAGGTGCAACCATTGAAGTTGAAAGCCAAGTCGGTAGGGGCAGTACTTTTACTGTTCGCATACCAGTATAGAGGTGAATAGCATGTTGAGAATACTCATTGTGGATGATGAAAAGGATTTTAGAAGCCTTCTTGGGATTATTTTGAAGCGTAAAGGTTATGCTGTTGAGCAAGCAGAAAACGGTGAGGCTGCAAAAGAGGTTTTAGGGAAGAGTCAATTTGATGTCCTTATTACAGACCTTGTCATGGACAAGTGTGATGGGATTGAATTATTAAAGTATGCATCAGCTAAGTACCCAGCCATGGAAACCATCATTATGACAGCGTTTGGCAGTATTGAAAATGCAGTTGAAGCCATGAAGCTGGGGGCCTTTTCATACTTTATTAAAAGCAATGATCCCCAGGAAATTGTCTTTGATTTAGAAAAAATAAAGAAAATTAAATTGCTGGATGCAGAAAACCGCCTGCTCAGAGACGCGGTTGTCGAGAATAGTGTCATTTTGGAGTCGCGCAGCGATGTTTTTAACCGTGCGGTAAGTGTTGCAAAGAAGGCAGCAGATTCTAATTCAAATATTCTCATATTGGGAGAGTCGGGTGTGGGTAAAGAAGTATTTGCTAAGTTCATTCACATGAACAGCCCGCGGAAAAACGAGATTTTTATGCCTGTCAATTGCTATAGTTTTTCGGACTCGCTCATAGAAAGTGAACTGTACGGGCATGAAGACGGGGCCTTTACAGGGTCAACAGGCATGAGAATCGGCCGATTTGAAGCCGCTAATAATGGGACCTTGTTTTTAGATGAAGTGGGCGACTTGCCAGAGTCAACACAGGTAAAAATACTGCGCAATATTGAGACTCGGGAAATTACCCGAATCGGAAGTAATACCCCCATAAAGACAGATTTCAGACTGATTGCTGCAACCAACAAAGATTTAAGTGCATCTATTGCAGACATGACCTTCAGAGAGGATTTATACTACCGCCTGAGTACAGTCATTATTCGCATTCCTTCTCTAAGGGAAAGGCGTGAAGATATTCCAATTCTCATTGATCATTTCATCAGGAAGTCTTCAGAAGACTTAAAAAAGAGCTTTTACGGCATTGAAAGCAAGCTTCAAAACATACTCTACACCTATGAGTATCCTGGAAATGTCAGGGAAATGAAAAACATCATAGAAAGACTGGTCGTCCTTTCCCCAGAAGGCATGCTTCAAATGGATGAAGGCTTTAGCATCAATCCCCTAAAGCCGGAGTCTGAGGCGGGGGCAGTCAGCCAGAGTTTGAAAGCCATAAGAAGTGATGCTGAACGTAAGCATATCCGGGCTATTTTAAGTGCGTGTGATTTTGATTATAACAGGGCATCAGACATACTTGAAATCAGTTCACGTCAACTCTACAACAAGTGTAAAGCCTACGGCATTCGAAAATGATTGCAAAGGAACATTTAGAATTCAATTTTGTACAATATGACAAATTGGAGAAGGCTTGATATCAACTTGAAAGGCAAAGACGGATGCCAAAGTTTTGAGCGCTGACAGTCCCAATAACAAATAGAACTGACTTTGTATGGGCACAAGAAAACTAAGAGATAAAGGCAGATAGCCGTAAAAACGATACAAAAACACTTAAACCGACCCTTTTTAGGGGTCGGTTTAAGTATGCAGAAAATTTGTACGATTATGCTTTTTAGGTGGGTATTTATGCCTTTCAAGTATCAAAAAGAGCAACTCAACAGCAAAATGCAAACAGCCTAAATGTCTAAATTATAATGTCAAGTAGGGGGGACTATATGAAATTTGAGCAAAAATTACGCGAGCGATTTGAACGGTTTTATAACGTAGAAGGGCCTGTGGATATAGGCAGTATGCAGTTTGGATTTGTAGCAAAATACAATCAAAGAAATGCAAAATATATTCTTAAAAAGTCCAACGAGTTCTACGCTTTTGAAAATAACGAGTTTATTCTTTATAAGAAAATAGAAGGAAAAATAACAAGTGATTTGATGGACACCATCGAAACGTTTTTTGATGAGCACGCGCCATCACTTGCAGAGATTAATAATGAACACATGTCGAGCGCAGTGGTTCTGATTCTTGAAACGGATGATCCGATTCCCGAGTCACTGGCAAAGCGCATTGAAAAATTTAAATATTATAAGAGCTTTATGTTTGGGTTAAAGGGTTGGATCAATGGTGGATTAATGCTGATAAATTCTTCAGACAACGAAGGATTGTCAAATAAATATTCTAAGAGGGAACTTGAAAAGATTTTATCTTAGAGAGGGGAGTTATTATGAGTTCATTATTTCTTATTCTTATCGCAGCAGCCGTGTTTTTAGTGGGGTACACTACATATGGTGCATACCTGTCTAAAAAATGGGGCATTGACCCAAGTAGGAAAACGCCTGCACACACAATCAACGATGGTGTTGATTATGTTCCTGCAAAAGCGCCTGTACTTCTTGGTCACCACTTTTCATCCATTGCAGGTGCTGGACCTATTGTTGGACCGATTGGTGCTGCAATCTTCGGTTGGGTTCCAGTATTTTTATGGATTGTTGTAGGCTCATTGTTCTTTGGTGGCGTGCATGATATGGGGGCCCTGTTTGCTTCTGTTCGCCATGACGGGAAATCGCTTGGCGAGGTAATCGGTAGCACAATGGGTAAAAGCGGAAAGAAACTGTTTGCAGTATTTGCATGGCTGACACTGCTTCTAGTCGTTGCGGCATTCACAAATATCGTAGCAAACACATTTGTAGCCGTACCTGAAGCAGCAACAGCATCTTGTCTATTTATTGTCGTAGCAGTTGGCTTTGGTGTATTTGTTTATCGACGAGGCGTTAGCCTTGCAATAGGTAGTGTTATAGGTGTTGCACTGCTTCTGCTAAGTATTTATCTAGGAACACTTTTCCCAATCATGCTGAGCAAAACAGCTTGGATGCTGATTCTAATTGGCTACATCTTTGTTGCCAGCGTTACACCGGTTTGGATTCTACTTCAACCTAGAGATTACCTGAATTCATTCCTGCTTTACGCAATGCTAATTGGTGGGTTTGTAGGCGTTATCTTTATGAATCCTAAGCTTGAACTGGCACCTGTTACAGGCTTTAACATCAACAATGCAACACTCTTCCCGATGCTGTTCGTAACCGTTGCCTGTGGTGCGATTTCCGGATTCCACTCATTGGTTGGTTCTGGTACAACTGCAAAGCAGATTGACAGCGAAAAGGACATTAAACTGGTTGGCTATGGTTCAATGCTCATTGAGGGTGTTCTAGCAACACTTGCAATTATTACAGCAGGCTATATTGGTTCAGACAAGCTGGCTGAGCTTCTTGCAAATGGTGGACCGGTTAACGTATTCTCTAGTGGTCTAGGTGAGTTTATGACTGCTTTTGGTTTACCACTAGCAACAGGTAAGAGCTTTACAGCACTTGCAATTTCAGCATTTGCACTTACGAGTCTTGATACGGCGACACGTCTTGCACGTTTCATTTTCCAAGAATTCTTTGATAATGATGAGCAAGCGGGGACATCGATTGTTACAAACAGATATGTCTCAACAATGATTACAGTTGTTCTGGGCGGCGGACTTGCGTTTAAAGGTTGGACATCAATTTGGCCTCTATTCGGTTCTGCGAACCAGCTCCTTGCAGCACTTGCGTTACTGGCACTTTCAGTATGGCTTAAGCAAGCGGGCAAAGAATACAAAATGGCAAGTATTCCAATGGTATTCATGTTTGCAGTAACACTTGTTGCACTTGTACAGCTGATGATTGCTAATGTGGGCAATGTGATTCTGTTTGGCTTTGCAGTTGCCTTATTCATTCTAGCAATTATCCTGATTCTTCAAGCTAAGAAAACTTTTGCAGAACTGAACGCAGGCGATACGGGCATGCGTAAGTCATCATAATCGGTTTATGATATAATGAAATAGGCGAGTTCCCCAGGGAATTCTTGAAAAAGGAGGAGCATAGCTTCTCCTTTTATAATATTAAGAACAAGGCAAGTAAGAAGGTGAAATCATGGACCATTTGAAAAACTTTTTAGAAAATTTAAGACTCTTTTTTGTTGGGGCGCTGGATATGCAGGAAAAGTCCAGAGGCCATATTCAAAATGAAGCAGACGAGTTAATGGATCAGTTTATGATTTTATGCTTTGGGGACTATCTCGGAATAGACCTGCCAACAAGTTACTATGCACTGGAACTGCTGCCCTATTTAGCGGAAGACCTAGAGCAGTGGCAAGGGCGTATGACAAGTAAAAAGTCCATTTGGGAAGAAAAGGCTGCAAAACTTGACATAGATCCATGATTGAATAGGAGACACGATGGGAAAAATAATTTTTTTTGGGGGCAAAGGCGGCGTCGGCAAAACAAGCTGTTCAACCGCTTATGCTATTGCGCAGAGTAAAAAGGGCTTGAATACACTTTTGGTTTCTACCGATCCGGCACACTCTATATCTGACTTGTTCCATGAAACAATCGGACCGGATGTGAAAATGCTAGCAGAGAATCTTTTTGCTATTGAAGTCAATCCAGAGCTCGAAAGCAGACAATACATCGACAAAGTGCGCCTGGACTTACAAAAGATACTGAGTCCAATCATTATGGAAGACCTGAATAAGCAACTGGATGCAGCTATTGTCTCTCCAGGAAGTCACGAGTCCGCTTTATTTGACAAAATGGTGGAGCTGATCATTCATTTCAGTGAGGTGTATGACTGCATTATCTTTGATACGGCACCGACGGGGCATACGGTTCGCCTGCTCTCTCTTCCAGAACTCTTAGGTGGTTGGATAGACAGCCTCATGTCAAAGCGCAAGAAGACACTTTCGCTTAAAAACATGATTGGGCGCGACAAAAACGAGAAAGATCCGATTTTGGAAATCCTCTCTCGGCGTAAAGACAATCTGGAATGTGCACGCCGCATTATGATGGACGAAAATATGCTGGAGTTCGCCTTTGTGCTCAATGCGGAGCGCATGCCCATAGAAGAAACAAAAAAAGCAGTTCTTATGCTTCGAAATTATGGCATCAATGTTTCAACACTGGTCGTAAATAAGATATTGCCAGACCATGCGAGTGATCCATTTTGGGTTAAAAAGAAAGAAAGCGAAAGGGGCTATCTTGATGAAATAAAGCATGGTATTCAAGCCAAATATATCTATGAAGTGCCACTTTTTCAAGAGGACATGACACCAGACACCATTGTACAAATGTCACAGTATTTAAACGGGTAAATGTAATTTTACGCACACAATCCAGCAAAACAGGCTATATATATGAAGCTTTCATGACTGAATTTCAAGCTAAAAATTCAAGGGTGAAGGCTTTTTTCATGCCTGATTAAGGCAAAGCATGTAAAATAAAATGCAAATGTAAATTCGGATTGCGTATAATGTTTATTCTCCTGAAGCTTGTGTATAAGTATTCCAAAGGAGGTTTGCTTATGACGCAATCTATGACAAAAATTAAGGAAAATGTATTTAAATCATTTCGTAGGGCAACATTGTTTATTTTTATATTCATCTTGTTTTATGTACCGGTAAGTCACTTTCTAAAACCTGTTTCTGGGAGGGTTTGGGAATCTACATCAACGATAGCCATGGTTTTCTCACTGATCATTAGTATGGTTGTATTTTATACACCAAAATTCAAAATGGAAGTTGACACCAAAATCAATTTGCTATCATTTGTCTTTCTTGCAGGGGTTTCACTCATCTATATTCCGCTGTTTTCAACGGTGCCCCTTTTATTTGGTTTTTTTATCACGGTCTTTATACCAATCGTATTGTTGCATTCCAATCGTGCTTATTATGCATATATTCTGTTGACGCTTGCAATTTTTTATATGACCATTTGGAATATGAAAATTTCTTTACTTACAGTCAATCAAGGCAGGGTTATGCTGGGCTTTATACCTATTAATGTGAGGATTACACTGACTGTTACCCTCATTATCATCATCACCATATCAGGTTTTATAAGACGGTCTATTATGAGTATTTTCGCCGAACTGGGCGATGCCCTTTCAAAGTCGGAACAGTTGACTCAGCGGTCGCAAGAGAGCTCTAAGCGTCTGATTGAAAGCATTCAAAATTCTGAAGTGAAGTTTAATGACTTGTCGGATGCAACCAACTCCCTTGTCAGTGTCTCAGAACAAATTGGTAAAGCCACTGAGGAAATTGCAACGGGCGCTGTAGACCAAACTTCTAATTTGAATTCAGCCATGGGCATCTTGAACGATTTGGGCGGCAACATCGAGAGAATTTCTGAAATCCTGAGTTACCTTTCTGAAGGAGCAGCGGAAAGTGAGGCGCTCAATCAGCAAAGTACACGTACGCTTGATAATCTTCAAAGTACGATTGAAGTTTCAGATGCCTTAAATAGTGAAATTATTGGTATTATTGACACCATGCTTCAAGACTTCAAACGTATTATAGATGCCATTCAGAAAATCGATTCAATTGCGGGACAGACCAATCTACTCGCCTTAAATGCATCTATTGAATCGGCACGTGCTGGAGAAGCGGGAAAAGGCTTTGCCGTTGTGGCAGAAGAAATCCGTAAACTGGCGGAAGAGTCATCTGAGAGTGCACAAAGTATTAACAGCATTATTTCTAATATTGATGTGCAAATTGCAAATGCCCAGGAAACGCTGGAAAAATTAAAATCACAGTCTGAGCAGACCATGCTTACAGTTGATGACACAACCGCCAACATTGAAAAAACCATTGAGTACTTGAAATCTACAACAGAGCAGTTGGTTGAAGCGAGTAATGATGCACAAAGCTTAAATGCCCTGCGTATTGAAACACATGACCGCTTTGATAATGTGGCGAGTGTTGCAGAAGAGTATTCGGCAACCACAGAAGAAGTAAGCGCGGGTGTTCTTAAAATGATTGAAGATATTGAGCATATTGCTCAAAATTCTGCAGGTATCAAGCAGGAAATTACCGAATTACTTAAGTAGTTCAAAAGAGAGGGGGATGAAAACGAAGTTGTGTTTTTATCCCATCTTTTCGTGTAAAGAAAAGTCAAGGGTCTATATGAAGTGGTGACAATATGAGCATGAACTTAACGTATCTAAGTCGGAAAATATATGAGAAAGTCTGTAAATACGTCGTACAGATTGTATTTCTTGTGTCCACTATTGTGACACCTATTAATTTGGTCTTGAGACCTGATTTCAAGAGCATATTTATTCAGCAGTATGTGGTGACTATAGCAAGTGTGCTTTTAGTTTTAGGTGTCAGCAAAGCCATCATAATTTTTAAGTTAAATGATTCAAAAGCTCTATATGCTTACGCTTTGATTCTTACCTTTGAATTTTATTTCATTATATTGACGTCTATAGAAGTAAACACCCTGGTATGGAGCTTGCTTGCTTTGAATATTGTAATGACCCTGTTTATATACAACAGAAAAATCGCATTTCATATACAAGGGCTTACTTATGGATTTCATATTTTCTTTATCGGATATTTTGCGCACAGTTACTTGATTTTGCCCCAAAAAATCACAGCAACCTTTATTCTAATTCTCTCTTCAGTAATTGCGTCAGTTTCAAGGAACGCAATTAAGAATTATCTTGGTGAAGTCAGTGAAAAATCAAATGCACTAGAAGCTGCAAATGTAAAAATTAGAGCATTTAATGAAGCACTAGAAAGAAAAGTACAAGAACGGACACGGGATTTGGAAGACACGACCATTGAGCTCAAGACTGCACTTGATGACTTAGAACAGGCTCAAGATGAAATCGTAAAAAGTGAGAATATGAATGCTTATTTAACACTGACTCGGGGATTGTCTCATCAGATGAACACACCACTTGGTACAATTCTGACCTCATCATCTTACTTAAAAGACATTCTTTTAAATATGAAAAGTGAATTTTTGAGTAAGTCCTTAACGATGAAAGCATTTGAAGATAATACAAATGCCCTTTATGACGGACTTGTTATAATAGGTGGTAATACAGATAAATTGATTTCTATTGTGGAAGCCCTAAAGCAATTTACCAGTTTTTCAAAACCGGTGGTCATAGAATTCAGCCAGCTGATGAAATCTGTCCATAGCCACCTTAAGACAGGATACCCAGAGTCGGAAGTGGTTTTGGATAATAAGGTCTCTAAAGACACAAAGGTTCTCTTATCAGAGGACGTTGCAGTCAATATTTTGGGGGTCTTTATGGATAATGCAATGAAATATTCAGCCTCAAAGAGCAGCTGTCTTCAAATCAAATGTATAGATGATAATAACTTCATATACATCACGATTACTGATCAAGGGCGTGGCATGACTCTTGATGTTCAAGAACGCATATTTGAGCCTTACTTTACAACCGATCCGCATAGCTTAGGCATGGGGCTCTTTATAGCAAAAAATGTTGTTGAATATACGTTAAATGGGGAGATAAAGTTAGTTGAAACAAGCCCTTCGGGAAGCTCATTTCAAGTGACGATTCCTAAAAAGAAAAGCGTATGATTCGCGCTTGGATTTTGGTTTATAACAGAGCAAACTATTTCAGTCTTTGGGTACGATGGTATCTAAGGGCTGATTTTATTTTTTGGTGAAAAACATTACAAGGTTGAACTGATTATGACGGTCTTTGTCATATTTGCTACATTGATTGTCATATGGGTATATTACAATGAGACTATAAAGTGAGGTGAACCATATATGAAAGCAACTGTGCTGATTGTAGATGACATACCTGGTAACATTCATGTTCTGAGGGAATCCCTTAAAGACATTTATCATATAAAAGCAGCGACCCATGGTGAAAAAGCACTAGAAATTATCTTCAGTGATACGAGCATAGATCTGGTTTTACTGGATATTATGATGCCTGAGATGGATGGGTATGAAGTATGCCAGAAGATGCGTATAAATCCAATCAGTGAGCATATTCCTGTCATATTTGTGACTGCAATGGGTGAAATTGAAGATGAGCTTAAGGGGTTTCAAGTAGGCGGAAATGACTACATTACAAAACCCATACAGCCGGTCCTCGTAAAAGAACGTGTGAAAAATCACATTTCTCTATACAGACAGCGCATGCATTTGGAAGACCTTGTGCGCGAAAGAACCGCTGCTATTGAAAAGAACCGAAAAGAAATATTGAAAAGACTCTGTGTTGCAGGTGAATATAAAGACAATGATACTGGCCTTCATGTGGACCGTGTGGGCGCTTACTGCGAAATTCTCGCAAGAGCCTTAAATATGGATGAGCACATGGTGGAATATCTAAAGCTTACAGCCCCCATGCACGATGTCGGGAAAATAGGCATTTCAGATGCCATTATAAGAAAAAAGGGGCCACTCACGACTGAAGAGCGGGAACGCATCAATAAGCATCCCTTCATTGGAGCAGAAATTATAGGTGAACATAATGACCCCTTACTGAATATGGCACGTACAATCGCTCTGACACACCATGAAAAATGGGATGGAAGCGGTTATCCAAGCGGACTCAAGGGGGAGGAAATACCGATTGTGGGGCGTATTGTCTGCCTAGCGGATATTTTTGATGCTCTCATGAGCAAAAGACCCTACAAGGAACCGTGGGAGTACGAAAGGGTTGTTGACTACATTTCGAGTGAAAGTGGTAAAACCTTTGACCCGAGGCTGGTAGAGGCATTTCTAGAAAACGCAGATCAGATAGCAGCTGTTTTTTATCAGATGCAGACTTAGGATGAGGAGGAAAGAGACATGACAAGTCATACCAAGGGGACTGTCCTATTTGTAGACGACGATGCACAAAGCCTTGTTTTATATAGAAGAAAGTTTGAAGATACGTTTCGTGTCCTCACAGCAGAAAATGGGCACGACGCACTCGGAATCATTATGTCAGAAAATGTAGATGTCGTAGTCAGCGACTTACGTATGCCTGGCATGGATGGTATACAGCTTTTGAAGCAAGTTCGAAGCAATTATCCCAAAATACTGAGGGTCATTGTGACTGCCTATGATGACTATGAACGTATTGTAGACAGCTTAAATAATGGGGATATCAACCACAGCTTTAAAAAGCCATTAAATATTAATTATTTAAAACTTGTTCTTGAAGAGCAACTAGACAAGGAAAAGGTTAAGGAGAACAGCAAGGAGATTATTGATTCGGTAAAGGTATATTCAAAAGAACTTTCTGAAAAACTTAAAGCCAGGACCGAAGAGTTAAAAGAGGCGTATCGGCTATTAGCCGAAAGTGACAGACGCTATAAATATGCGATTAAGGCCGCAAAACAAGGCATTATTGATTGGGGTATATCCAATGACGCTCTAGTACTCAATGATGTTTTTTTTGAAAATTTGGGATACGACCGACGAGACATGTTCATTCGAAATCTAGAAGATTTAAAACACTATATCCATATGGAAGACCGCGTTGAATTTTTTGACAAGCTGAAAAAGTATATGAAATCTGGCGGCACGATGGAAATGCGGGTTCGCCTCTTGAGTAAGTCTGAGACATATGTATGGCATAATTTTGTAGGCCTTGTTGTAGAGTGGGATCAAAAAAATAGACCTGTACGTTTTATCGGCGCCTGTCTTGATATTTCAAGACAGATGTCTTTAGAAGACAAGCTTAAGGCGGCAAATGAAGATCTGCGCATGATCAGTGACTTGAAACACAACTTCATTGCCAATGTCAGTCACGAGCTGAGAACGCCTATGAACTCTATATTAGGCTTTTCCAGTCTATACGATGAAACCTCTGATCCAAGAGAGCAGGCACGGTATGTGAGTCATATTAAAAGTGCAGCACAATCACTCAATCAGGTGATTGATAACATGATTGCTTATGCATCTTCAGAGCAGGACGAGACCCTAAACAAGGTCGGGAATTTTAAGCTGGATAAGCTTCTGCAGGAAGTAGGCAGCAAAGTGTCCGGGCGTCTTGTTAAAAAAGGTGTAGAATATACGGTTGAAATTGGGGAGAATATCCCCGTTTATTTGATGGGCAACGAGTCGGGTGTAAAAAAAGCATTGCTAGCCATACTAGACAACTCAGTGAAGTTCACAAAAGCCGGTCGTGTAGATCTGAGCGTTCGAGCCATAGAGCAGTCAGGCAGCAGCATAACACTTGAGTTTAAGGTGACAGACACAGGTGTAGGCATTGATAAAGAGCAGCTAGACAGCATACATGTTGCCTTTAAGCAGGCAGATGGGTCTTCAAGCAGGTCTTACGACGGACTTGGACTTGGGGTGTCTATTGCAATGGATGCAGTACGAAAAATGAACGGCAGACTCTTTATTGAAAGTAGTGCGGGAGAGGGGACGCAAGTGACGGTTCAAATCCCCTTTAAGATGGCCTATGAGGTGCGCCGGATAAGGACAAACCTTATCAATATTGGCAAATTTAAGGCCTTGCTTTACAAGCAATCGGGTGCACAGCATAAAGAACTTAAAAAGATGCTCGAAGGGTTTGGTTTTACGGTCACAAGTGCTCAGAATACAGATGAACTTAAATCAAATATGGACCACAACAGTACAGTACAGTTCATTATAGGCAGTTCTGATACCCTTGAAGACACACGTCAGAGTGTTTCTCTAAATAAGCATATTGTTATTGCCATAGAAGATTACGACACCAATCATGTTTTAGGCTGGGTAAATGCTTCAGTCAAAAAGCCTCTGGTTGCTTCAGAGTTATACAATGCTTTTATTGAGTCCCTAGTGAAATATCATCCCAAGGTGGCTAAACAGGAAATTGCACTCAAGGTTTCAACCACAACCATTGAGCGCATAAATGAAATGCACATTCTCGTGGCCGAAGACAGCCTGATGAACAGGCAAATTATGAAGAATATACTGGACACCATCAAAGTAAAAGCTGATTTTGCCGAAGATGGGGAAGCCGTCCTATCCATGGATCATTTGGAAAAATACGATTTGATTTTCATGGACATCAATATGCCAGGCAAAGATGGGGATGAAGTATGTGCTGAACTTCGAAAGCGAGAAGCACTCAAAGATTTGCCGATTTTGGGTCTCACAGCAGAGGTGGATGAAGACAGCATTAAGCATTATCATGATGTTGGTATGAATGCGGTCCTTCATAAACCCTATAATGTCGATGAAATATACCGTATGATTGAAAGCTATGCAGACATAAGCGGCACATCAGTTCAGGATGCAAAGGTGGCATCTGAAAGCGATGAGGTTGACCTTTTAAATGGAGACGACACTCTGCAGTATCTTGCAGATATGGGGATTGATGTACGCGGGGCTGTAAACCGTCTAAACGGAAATGTAGAGACTTATTACGCTCTTCTTGAAGAGTTCAAGTCAAAATATGGAGCCTGGGAAGCTGCATATGTAAATATGGATAACCAGGATGTGCTTAGGGCTGCCTATCATGGCATAAAGGGCATTACGGCTAACTTGGGTGCTCGTGATTTGAGTCAAAGTGCCGGAAAACTCGAAAAAGCACTGTCACATGGGAACTTAATGGTCCATGATGGTGAAGTGAAAGATTTTGAAGATAGATTAGCTCAATTTTTAGAGGTCATTGGAAAAGCCCTATCGACTTGTGCAGTTGACGAATACAAGGTCAACGATGTAGTCCTTTATTCCAAGTCTGAAAAAGAAACCATTATATCAAATATCATTGAAACGCTAAAAGAGAATGATACAGCAGTACTTGATCAGTTAAAAGAAGTTGAACTGATCAGACTGGAAGAAAACACAGCAAGTACGCTGAAAAAAGCCTATGAACTGGTTCAGCAGTTTGATTTTGACACTGCCCTGCAAATTATGATGGAAATGGAAAGTGAAAAATCCGGGGAAAGGTCGTGAATAAAGTGAAATACGTCGAATATATTGATCGAGAATTTAAGACGCTTATTCCGGGATACCTTGAGGCTAAGGAAGAAGAGTGCAAAGAAATTATGCGCGCAGTGGAAAGTGAGAATTTTGACAAAGTCATTTACCTTTCTGATCGGCTGTATTATTCATCAGCAAGTTATGCATTTACATTTATTGAAAAAATAAGCGCTGAAATGAAATACTGGGGCACACTAGGTGAAGTCAGTGAGCTCAAACGGCTCCTATGGAAGTATAAAGACTACTTTGACAATCTGGAAATAATCTATGTTGATAAGTAAAATATGTGTACTGGAAAGGGCTTTAGGGAAAGAGTAGTATAAGGACGTGTGGAGGGAGAACGATGAAGAAAATAGCACTTGCTTTTATACTCATCTTAAGCATGATACTCACAAGTTCCTGTTCGACAAATAAGGAGAAGACCATTCGAATTGGTGTAAACAGCTGGCCCCCTTGCGAGATTTGGTATATTGCTGAGCAACAAGGCTACTTTGAAGATGTGCCTGTGGAAATCGTGCGTTTTTCATCTTGGTCAGACAATATGTCATCGCTTTATGTTGGCAATATAGACATCACACATTCAACGTATTTTAACAGTGTGTACTTTTCTGATAAGGGAGAAGATGCCTTTATAATGGCGCCCATCGATTATGTGAATGGTAGTGATGGCCTGGTTATAAAGAATACCATTGGTAATATAGAAAGTTTGAAGGGAAAAACCATAGGTGTTGAAGTGGGAACCGATGAACACTTTCTCCTCTATAAGGCTTTAGAAGAAGCGGGTATTGATATTGAAGATGTTAACCTTGTGTCATTGCCTTCGTATTCATCCCATGAGGAATTTATTGAAGGTAAACTGGATGCACTCTTCACTTACGAACCATTTTTGAGTAAAGCAGCTGAAGAGGGAGAGGGCACCATCCTATTTTCTACAAATGATCTGCCTGGCTACATGGTGGATGTACTCCTTGGACGCACAGAGGCATACAAGGATAATCCTGAGGCTTATGACATCATCATGCAGGCATGGTATAAGGCGGCAGAATACATTCAGAAAAATCATGAAAGTGCTTATGATTTAATGGCGCAAAATGAAGGGATACGTATTGAAGATTTTGGCCCATTTTATGAATCCTTTACCATCTATAATGAAGCAGAGGCCAATGACATTTTAAACAGCCTTGGCATTCAAAACAGACTTGAAGAAATGTTTAGCTTTACGCAGGGAAGATCCCTGACAACACAGGAAAATGACATTGAAAAGGCGATTTCAAAGCTTTTAAATCAAAAGGATGATTAGTATGAAAAGATCACTTTACACTAGAATTATTACCATCATATTAGCGATGATGGTTGCAATGAATTTTTTTCACTTTTATATGATTTCAAAACGTGTAAAGTCAGAGATAGAAACCCGGGTCAATGAAGAGGCCTCCCTTATTCTGAACAGCTTAAACTGGTCAATCGGCCCTCTGATGGATGCAGAGGCATCTGATTCCATACAGAGAGTGGTTGAAAATATTGGATCTTATCCTATGATTTCAGAAGTTTCTGTGGTCGATACCGAAGGTCATGTCCTCTATTCCAGCGCACATTCCACAGGTAGACCTCATATACTGCCCGATTTAGATACGATATTTAAGAACCATCAGTTTCAATATGCAGAGCGAGATAAAGTCACAGATAGTTTGATGATGGCGATTCCGGTTCGTGGAAAGGAATTTTTCAGTGATCGGGGTAGTGATGTACAAGCCGCACTGCTATTAATTATGAAAGACGACTATGAGAAAAATTTGGAAAGTAAACTCAGACAAGACTATTTGCTTTCGGCGCTTATGATTAATGTCTTAATAGTCCTGCTTCTCATGGGTGTTTTATACAGGGAGCTTGCTGTCCCACTAGGTAAATTCAGAAATGTGGTCACGGCGGTTTCAGAAAGAAGGTACTCGGAAAGAATAGAAATAAAAACAAAAGGCGAGTTTCAAGACCTTGCAGCCACCTTTAACCAAATGACGGCTGCGGTAACCCGCCATACAGAGGAACTTAAAGAGGCTAAGGAAGAAGCAGAAATGGCCGCAAGTGCAAGGGTGGAGTTCCTTGCAAATATGAGTCACGAAATACGAACGCCCCTCAATTCCATAATCGGGTTCACCGACCTGCTTGAAGAGAATGAAACGGATAAGGAAAAGCATGAGAAACTGCTGACCATACAAAAATCAGGACGTCATTTACTGACCATCATCAATGACATACTCGATATTTCTAAGAGTGAACTTAGCGGCGTCAAATTAAACAACAGTACATTTAGTATGGTGGGGTTGATTAAAGAAATTAAGGAAGCTTTTGAAGTGACCATAACAAGCAAAGGCATCGCCTTTGAAGTGTTTATTGATGAGGCCCTTCCACAGTATTTTTATGGAGATGCCCATAGAATCAGACAAATTCTTGCCAACCTGCTCAGTAACGCTGCCAAGTTTACCTCAGAGGGGTGTATTCAGGTTCATGTGACGTACAAAGCCTCCGTCTTATTTATTGATGTAAAGGACACGGGGATTGGTATTAATCCTGAAGAACAGGAAAAAATATTCGATCCCTTTATTCAGTCTGACATGTCCTTAACGCGGGAGTTCGGTGGGACAGGACTTGGACTGGCCATTTGCAAGAAAATTGCACAAACTATGGCGGGCTCCATGACTGTGGTAAGTGAAGTCGGGAAAGGCAGTCATTTTTCTGTTCGCTTGAAAATTGACTCTGTTGAAGACCCCAAGGTTGATTATGAAGACATGGTAAGAAAATGGCTTGAATACGATGAAACGGTTTCGGACTTGGTTATTTCAGTCATTCAGAGCCTGCACGAACGTTTTGAGAACATGATGAAAGCGGTTGAAAGTTCAGATGCAGAAGCGCTTGAAGGGGTAGTGCATAGTTTGAAGGGGACTTCTGGCAACTTTCACATGGCGGAAATTTATGAAATCACATTGGAGATGGATCGTGATTTAAAAGCCCGATGGAGCATTGATTCAAAAACCATGGCCTATTTAGACCAGCTTAAAAGTATACTGGATGGTATTCCAGAGGAGTACTATACAATGGAAATTGTTGAAGAGCCGCTTAATAGCAAGAGATCAGGTGTGCTTAAAGTGCTTCTCGCAGAAGATGTTGAAGAGAACAGGGCGCTGATTCACCATATTCTGCTAGGTCAACCTGTGAAACTTGAGTTTGCAGAAAATGGCGTAGAAGCACTGGAAAAATTAGAAAAAGAAAATTATGATGTTTTGCTTTTAGATATTCAAATGCCTGTCATGGGTGGAGAAGAGGTGCTTGTGAAGCTAAGTGAACGCACTGATTTGAAAGGCTTATATGTGATTGCCTTAACTGCTCATGCACGTCAAGAAGATATGGAACGCTACATTGCAATGGGTGCAGATTGGTATATGTCAAAGCCGATCGATAAGAGCATATTGAGAGCAAAAATTGTTGAGTTGTTGAAAATGAAGGGGTAAAAAATGATACTGATTGCAGATGATGAGCATTATGTAACGGAAATGATAAGACGAAAGTTCAAAGAAAAAAATCTGGAGTGCATGACAGCCAATACGATTGATGACGCAAAAAAAATACTGGATGAAAATACAGAAATAAAAGTGGTCATAATTGATTTTCATTTTCCTGAGTCAGACGGAACAGAATTGGCAAAATGGATGCAAGAACACTACTCAGATGCCATACGAATAGCTGTTACAGCACATAGTTATGAAAAATACAGAAGCCTTGAAAAAGATGATGTTTTTCATCATATTTTCCAAAAACCTATTGATTTTGAAACGGAGCTCTTTGAGTATGTTAAACAGTATGTATAGAGGTGATGTGCCATATGCATCAAGAATTTGTCGATATTGAATATAAAAGCTTGATTCCCAAATTTCTTCAAAGACGCCGTGAAGAAATAAAGGTGCTGACAGACGCTTGTGTTAATCAAGATGTTAAAGCATTAAAATGTCTTGGACACCGGCTGAAGGGGTCTGGGAGAAATTATGGATTTCTCTATTTGGGAGATTTAGGAGAAGAAATTGAAGTCTTGGCTGATCGAAGGGCCTTTGATGATATCTTCAAGGCCATACATATGCTTGAGTCCTACTTGGAAAATGTTGAAATAACATATATTGAAGTTCCAGACGAGGAGGCATGACCTACATGAAAAGAATATTGGTTGTAGATGATGATATGTCCATGCTTGATCTTGTCAGATTTCTTCTTGAAAAGTATAGTTTTCAAGTTTTTACGGCAAACTCCTACAATCGTGCGACTGAAATTGTCGACCGGGTCGAGATCGATGCGGCTATTTTAGATATTGTACTACCAGACAAAAGTGGGTTTTCCTTACTCCAGTATATTCGAACCAAAACAGCCAACAAACACATTCCCATTATTATGCTGACAGGTAGAACAGATGAAATTGATACCATTTTAGGTTTAGAAATGGGCGCAGATGATTACATATACAAACCCTTTAGAAAGCGTGAGCTTATTGCCCGCCTCAACGTACTTTTTAGGCGCATTGAAATGGACAAGTCAGGTTCTGGAAAGCGTATTGTACATGGGCCATTGTCCATTGATTTAGAAGCAAAACGGGTCTTTCATTCAGACAAAGAGCTGTTTTTAAGTCCCAAGGAGTTTCAATTGCTCGTTCTGCTCGCACGTTTTCCTGACCGCATTTTCGAGCGTGATGAAATTTTAGACCGCCTCTGGGATGAAGAGGTTACATACGACCGGCGTACGGTTGACGTTTATATTCGACGTATTCGTGATCACTTCAGAAAACAAGGGATTGAGGAAGATCGTATAGAAACCATTCGCGGATATGGATATAGGTTTAATTTGAACGATTCATAAATGAATCGATAGATTCTAAAATGAATCGCTCGTCAAATGTTATTGTATAAGCCCTTTTACGCGAAAGAATAGAAAATAAGGAACAAGTTAGAGTCATATATGACTCTGACTTGTTCTTTTTTTTTAGAAATATTGAAGACCCTATCCTGTACATATATTTTTAAAAAGACGTGAAAGACTTGCAAATAGGTTGTTTTGATAGAAAGAAACGAAAAAAACTCAGAATTAGTTCAGGTTGGCATCCTCCTTGCGTTATATAAGTGTGAACAGCCAAATGCATCAGAAATACCCGTTTTACTGGAGACGTATGAGAGGGAATGAATTGGAGGGAAGCACTGTGACACATGAACAATATGTAAAGGATTTAATGGATCGTGCAAGAGCGGCTCAAAGTGTGATTGAAGGGTACTCACAAAAGCAGGTTGATGATCTTTGTGCATCGATTGTTTACAATGCAACAAGACCTGATTTTGCCACTGAACTTGCAGAATTTGCTGTTAGGGAATCAGGTATGGGGAGAGCGGATCATAAGTACGGAAAAATCATGACTAAGTCAAAAGGCGCTTACCGTGATATGAAAAATGAAAGATCAGTAGGCCTCATTGATGTTGACAATGAAAGAGGCATGATGAAGTTTGCAAAACCAATGGGCGTTATATCAGCGCTTGTACCAGTTACCAACTGCGAAGCGACACCGATTGTTAAGGCCGTTTCAGCAGTTAAAACGCGCAATGCAATTATTATGGCACCCCATCCGAGAACGAAAGAAACCAATGTCATGGTTATAGACAATATTCGAAGCACCCTTAAAAAGTTTGGTGCACCAGAAGATTTGGTCATTGCTGTTGATCCGGCCCAGGTTTCAATTGAAACGAGCAATCTTTTAATGGCTCAGTCAGACTTTGTGCTGGCAACAGGCGGTTCGGGCATGGTTAAAGCAGCATACAGCTCAGGCACACCGGCAATAGGTGTAGGGGTTGGGAATGCAGTTGTTGTTGTTGACGGCACAACGCCGCTTTCAGAAGTTGCAGACAAGATTATGCGTTCAAAAACATTTGATCATGCGACCAGCTGTTCTGCAGAAAACAGTTGTATCGTTCACGAAGGTATATATGAAGAATTTATTGTAGAACTCCAAAAGACCGGTGCAAAAATCATTCGCGACCAGTCGGCAGATAAAGATAAACTGGTAAACACAATCTGGGTAGACGGACATTTGAACCGTGATATTGTCGCTCAGCCACCGGAAAAAATAGGTGCACTTGCTGGCTTTAAGGATGCAGCAGATTATAAATATTATGTTGTTGAGGAAACAGGTATTGGTTCTGACTATCCGCTGTCAGGTGAAAAGTTATCTGTAGTTATGACACTTTACAAGTACAAGCGGTTTGAAGATGCAATCGACATGGTCAATGACATTATGGAGTATCAGGGTCTAGGACATTCATGTGGCATACATACATCTGACGATTCCAAAGTCCTGCTTCTTTCCAAAAACGTGAAGGCTTCAAGAATTATGGTCAATCAGCCTCAGTGCCTTGCAAATAGTGGTGCGTGGACTAATGGTATGCCGATGACCATGTCTCTTGGCTGTTCAACATGGGGCGGAAACAGTGTTTCTCATAATGTGAACTGGAAAGATTTACTTAATTACACATATGTTTCAAAAGAGATTGCTTCAAGTGAACCATCAGATGAAGAACTCTTTGATACACATATTATTGAAGCCAATGCATAGAAGGGGGCAATCTTATGTCAAAAATTCGTGAAATGGACTTACAGTATAATCTGCATTCATGGAGTGCACAGGCCAATTTACACCCAGAGGTCATTACCAAGTCTGAAGGGGTCTATATTTGGAACGAAGAAGGGAAACGATTTTATGATATGTCCTCGCAGTTGGTCAATATGAATGTAGGTCATGGTCATAAAAATATTATTAAAGCCATTCAGGATCAGGTCGAAAAACTGGCTTTCGTTGGACCGGCCTATGCGTGTGATGTACGGGCTGAAGCGGCAAAAAAAGTGGTGAATGTTGCGCCGGACAATATGAGTAAAGTCTTCTTTACAAATGCCGGTGCAGAGGCCAACGAGAATGCCATCAAAATTGCGCGGATGGTGACAGGCCGAACGAAAATATTCTCAGCTTACCGGTCATACCATGGAGCAACACATGGCGCGGCTAATCTGACAGGAGAACCTAGACGTTTTCCAGCAGAGCCGATTCCAGGGTTTGTAAAGTTTGTTGGTCCTTATGCATACCGCGCGCCGATCGCATTTGAAACTGAAAAGGAGACCTCTGATTTTTATCTGTCCCTTTTAAGAGATCAAATCCTATACGAAGGCCCAGACAATATTGCGGGTATCTTCCAAGAGTCTGTTGTAGGCAGTAACGGCATCCTTATTCCACCGGATGGCTGGATGCAAGGCGTTCGTGATTTATGTGACGAGTTTGGCATTATGATGATTTGCGATGAAGTCATGAGTGGGTGGGGGAGAACCGGTGAGTGGTTTGCAGTAAACAACTGGAATGTTGAGCCAGACATCATTACCTTCGCAAAAGGCGTCACTTGTGGATACGTTCAGCTTGGCGGCGTGATTGTAAGTGAAGCTATAGCACGTCATTTTGATCATAATGTGCTCAATACAGGTCTGACTTACAGTGCACACCCGATGGGCTGTGCAGCTGCAATTGCAACAATCGACACCTATGTTGAAGAGGACTTGATTGCCCGTTCAAAGCAAATGGGAGCACTTCTTGGCGAACGTCTTAACCAGGTCTATAACCAGCATCCATCAGTGGGAGAAGTTCGACAAATCGGCCTCTTTTCTGCAGTTGAAATCGTAAAAGACAGAGAAACCAGAGAAGCACTTGTTCCTTATGGAAAAGATCCTGAAGGAACAATGAAGAAAATACTTGGCATGCTCAGAGCAGAAGGCTTCCTGACATATAGCCATGAAAATATCCTTATTATTGCGCCACCGCTTATAATATCAGCTGAAGAATTAAATGCAGCCATGGATATTTTCGATAAGGTCATGTACGCCGTAGACAGCATAGCGCTCAATAAGAGTGAAATAGAAACAACTGCTTAAAAGATAGGGAATCCGCTTTGGTTGGCGCCGGAGCGGATTCCCAACTGTTTATCAGGGGGGTATTATGAAAAATAGCAAGCTAGAAAAGCTCTGGAACAAACGCGATGAAATTACTAAAGGCGGCGGTCCAGACCGCATCAAGAAGCAGCATCAGAAAGGCAAATTGACAGCACGAGAACGGATTATGCTTTTGTTTGATGAAGGGACATTTGTTGAACTCGATGCCTTTGTAAAGCACAGATGCACCAACTTTGGAATGGAAAAGACCCAGGCGCCAGCAGAAGGTGTCATCACAGGCTATGGCCAAGTGGACGGGCGTATTGTTTATGCATTTGCACAGGACTTTACCGTAGTCGGCGGGTCACTGGGTGAAATGCACGCAGCAAAAATATGCAAGGTGCTTGATAACGCACTGAAGGTGGGGGCACCCGTTGTGGGCCTCAACGATTCAGGCGGCGCGCGTATTCAGGAAGGGATAGATGCCCTTGCAGGATATGGGGATATTTTTTATAGAAACACACTGGCTTCAGGTGTCATTCCTCAGATTACAGCCATAATGGGCCCTTGTGCAGGAGGCGCGGTGTACTCGCCGGCTCTGAACGACTTCATTTTCATGGTCGATAAAACGTCACAAATGTTTATTACAGGCCCGCAGGTTATTAAAACCGTAACAGGCGAAGAGGTTTCAGCAGAAGCGCTGGGCGGTGCCATGACCCACAACCAGACATCCGGTGTGGCCCAGTATATTGCAGCTACAGATGAAGACTGCATTAAGGAGATCAGACGCCTGCTGAGCTTCCTGCCATCCAACAACATGGAAACGGCACCGGAATATAACACCGGGGAAGACCTGAACAAAATCATAGATGAATTTAACACCATCATTCCAGATAATCCAAACAAGCCCTACGATATGAAAGACATCATTACAGCGCTTGTTGACGGTGGCGACTTCTTTGAGTACCAGCCCTATTTCGCAAAGAATATCCTGACAGGCTTTGCACGTCTAGGCGGGAAATCTGTAGGTATTATTGCCAACCAGCCAAAGGTACTTGCAGGCTGTATGGATATGAACACAGGTGATAAAACAGCACGATTCATTAGAACGTGTGATGCCTTTAATATTCCTTTACTAACGCTTGTAGACACACCGGGCTTCCTGCCGGGAACTCAGCAGGAATATAATGGAATTATTCGCCACGGGGCTAAAATCCTTTATGCCTACAGTGAAGCAACGGTCCCAATGGTGACCCTTATTGTGCGCAAGGCTTATGGCGGTGCTTATATAGCCATGTCCTCCAAGCATCTTGGCTCCGATATGGTACTTGCATGGCCATCGGCTGAAATTGCAGTAATGGGGCCTCAGGGGGCTGCGAATATTGTCTTTAGAAAAGATATAGCAAATGCCAAAGACCCAGCAAAAGTGCGTCAGGAAAAGGTCGATGATTATACTGCAGAGTTTGCAACACCCTACAAGGCAGCTGAACGCGGGTATGTCGATGATGTCATAGAGCCTGCAACAACACGGCCAAGACTTATTGCAGCCTTCGATATGCTGGCTGGCAAGCGTGAAGGCCGTCCTGCTAAGAAGCACGGCAATATTCCGCTGTAATTCTTAAAGGCAAAAGGCACTCAGGACTAAAAGAGGTGAAACCATGAATTTAATTACAAGGTTTGCAGACCCGACTTTGATAGAACAGATGAGTTTAGGGGAGAAAGTATCCGCATCGCTGTTTGTTACAGCACTTGGGATGATCATCACTTTCTGTGCCCTGATTGTACTCTGGGGTCTGACTTCGTTCTATTCTGGTCTGGTACAAAAGGCAGAAGCAAAGAAGGCAGCAGAGGCAGTTAAGCCTGCTGCGCCGACACCAGCACCAGCGGCGGCTATTTCAAATGTAGAGCCAGAACAAGATGATGAAGAGCTTGTGGCAGTTATTTCAGCAGCCCTAGCATCAGCACTTGGAACATCCGCTCACAACATTGTAGTAAGAAATATTGTGCGTGTTCCAGATCAAACACCAGCGTGGGGACAAACAGGCCGTACTCAGCAAATGAATGCACGCTTCTAAGTAAGTGCATATTATATCCTATAAGACGATTTCTATTTGTTATTTAAAAAAGACATAAAAAAACAAATCATAAAAATCGAATCATAAAGTAGAATCATGAAAAACCGAATTATAGAGAAATCTGGGAGGATGGATCATGAAAAAGTATAACGTTACGGTAAGCGGTAAAACATATGAAGTAGATGTAGAAGAAGTGGGTGGTGTGTCTGCAGCTCCAGCCTCTAGACCAGCTGCGCCGCCCGTTCAAAGGACAGCGCCTGCACCAGCCGCGGCTCCAGCACCAGTTCCTGCAGCACCAGCTCCTGCAGCAGCAGGCGGTAGCAGTGTAACAGCGCCAATGCCTGGTACAGTTCTAGACATCAAAGTAGCAGCAGGCGACACAGTAACAAATGGTCAAGTTCTGATGGTGCTTGAAGCAATGAAGATGGAGAACGAAATCATGGCACCAGCAGACGGCAAAGTTGTAAGCATTAATGTGAACAAGGGTGCATCTGTGAACTCTGGAGACGTTATGATCGTTATCGGATAAGCATCCGACTTCAGATTATACGATTATAAGCGAAAGGAGCGAAACAGATGATTCAAGCAATGATAGACTTTTGGGGGTCGACTGGCTTTAATGCTCTGATTGAAAATATGCTGTGGGGCAACGTACTGATGATTGCAGTATCGTGTGTCTTGCTGTATCTAGCAATCGCAAAGGGATTTGAGCCCCTACTGCTCATACCGATTGCATTCGGTATGCTGCTGACAAACCTGCCACTAGCAGGCCTAATGGCAAACCCATCATCTCATCTAGGTGCTGTACACGCCTCAGCGCATGGATTCTCAAAGATTGTCGTAGACCCTGAAATAATGAAAAACATGCCAGACCTAGCCCTATCCATAAGCGAACCAGGCGGTCTGCTATACTACCTATACCAAGGTGATGCTCTGGGAATTTTCCCACCAATCATCTTCATGGGTGTTGGCGCGATGACAGACTTCGGTCCACTGATTGCCAATCCAAGATCTCTGCTGCTGGGTGCAGCGGCACAGTTCGGTATCTTTACAACATTTATCGGAGCGATTGCTTCAGGCCTATTCAACGCACAAGAAGCCGCTTCAATCGGTATCATTGGTGGCGCGGATGGTCCAACAGCAATCTTTTTAACATCAAAACTTGCGCCGCATCTTCTAGGTCCAATCGCCGTTGCGGCGTATTCGTATATGGCACTGGTACCTGTTATTCAGCCCCCAATCATGAAGGCGCTGACAACAAGGCAGGAGCGTATGATTAAGATGGATCAGCTTCGTCCTGTATCCAAGCTAGAAAAAATGCTCTTCCCAATCATCGTAACAATCCTTGTTACACTGATTGTACCACCAGCAGGTACGCTGGTCGGTATGCTGATGCTGGGGAACCTATTCAAGGAATCAGGCATGGTAGCTCGTCTAGAAGACACAGCGAAGAACGCCTTGATCAACATCATCACAATCTTCCTGGGTCTATCTGTTGGAGCAACAGCAACAGCAGAGCAGTTCTTGAAAATTGAGACACTGGCGATCATTTCACTGGGTATTATTGCATTCAGTATCGGTACAGCAGCAGGATTAATCCTTGCAAAGATACTGAACAAGATATCAGGTGGAAAGATCAATCCACTTATCGGTTCAGCGGGTGTATCAGCAGTACCGATGGCAGCCCGTGTATCACAGGTTGTGGGTCAGAAAGAAAACCCATCAAACTTCCTGCTCATGCATGCCATGGGCCCCAATGTAGCCGGCGTTATCGGCTCTGCGGTTTCTGCGGGTGTTCTATTATCGTTATTTGGTTAGAGTATAGTGAACGAAATATTGCTAGGCTGTAAACACGGAAGAATGAATGTAAGGACGTAACAAATATGAATCAAATTAAACACTGGGTAGAGAATGGAATCGGATGGATTGTACTGGACAGACCAGAAAAGCACAATGCACTATCACCAGAAATGATTGCTAGCCTACATGATTTATTTCAGCTTTGGAAAAATAAAGATGATCTTTTTTTAATTTGTATGGAAGGCGCAGGTGACAAGGCATTTTGCGCGGGTGGAGATGTCAAGCATTTATACGACATAAGGCATGGCAACCTCGAAGATGTGGCGATTGATTTTTTTGGAACAGAATATCGGCTGAACATGACAATGCACACTTATGATAAGCCAATTATAACTTTCATGAACGGTATTGTTATGGGGGGCGGTGTTGGACTCGGGATTTCTGGTTCCCACCGTATAGTTACTGAAAAGACGAAATGGGCCATGCCAGAAATGAATATAGGGCTTTACCCTGATGTTGGAGGCAGTTATTTTCTAAACCAAATGCCGGGTGAAATAGGCAAGTACCTGGCATTGACCTCGAATGCTGTACGCGGCGCGGATGCGCTATACTCTGGTGCGGCCGACTATATGATAGATCACGCTTCTTGGGCGACATTAAAAGAAGCGCTGCTTGATATATCTTGGAAAGACGTACCTGTTGGTAAAAAACTGGATGCGGTTATTGAATCTTTTAGCAATCAAAGAAGTTCAGGTTCCATTCTTGGTGAATACCGCAAGAAAATTGATTTTCATTTTTCAAAATCAAGCATGGAAGAAATTGTACAAAGTCTTGAGTCTGAAAGTAAGAAAGGCGATCAGTGGTGCACGCAGGTACTAAAAGCCTTAGAGCGCATGTCCCCAACATCATTGAAAGTAACCCTAGAACAGCTTAAAAGGGGGAAGGCGCTGAATATAAATGAGTGCTTTGAGATGGAGCTTGCTATGAGCATGAACTTCATGCAGGGACATGATTTCTTTGAAGGGGTTCGTGCAGTTTTGATAGATAAGGACAGAAAAGCCAGCTGGAGGCCGAAAACACTTTCTGAAGTGAGACCAAGACTGGTAGATCAGTATTTCGACTATGAGTGGTCTAGCGGTAAGAACCCCTTGATTGGATATTTAGTATAAAAGGCCAGCTTGAAGTTTTAAATTGCGATTTGAATAGATAGCAGTTGCATGAATAACGCCTCAAGCTGACACCAGGCACTACACAGACTACGCATACAATCACACTGGATTAGGATAGGGTGCAAACAGTCAGAGAATATGGTACGATTTTTATGGATCACTATATAAAGCATCTAAAGCATCTAAAGCTGTATGATTTCCAATGCTATATTCTGGAAAAGCGGGGAGAGCAGAGATATATAAGACTTTGTAAGCCCCTCCTAATACACCAGAGGCGTACCCCAAGAAGGTTAAGGGATTGGTGACGGGACAATTGGGAATAATTATAAGGATCGTGAAATTAGCTGTATTAAGGCAAACTAAAGATCGATTCCGAATTTTTGCTGGAATACATTTACGCGTTAACTAAATCAGGAGGGGGCCTGTATGTTTATTAGCGAAGAAATACGCAGTCTTATGAACTCAGTTGAAGCAGCTATCTTTATCGATGACGGCAATGGGGACACGGTTTGGATTAATGACGCTTGTGCAGACTTGTATTTAATTGACCAGGAAGCCATTCGGGGTAGAAATATTGAAGAACTTGAAAAGAGCGGGATCTTTTCGCCGTCCGTTGCAAAAAAGGTATTTCAGGAGCAGCGGAAAATGAGCATACTCCACTCGAATAGGCAAGGGAAAGAACTGCTCACAACTGGCGTCCCGATTTTTAACAGCAAGAACAAAATTGAAATGGTCATCAGTACCTCAAGGGATATTACTGAACTGGTAAACTTAAAAGGGCGACTCGAAGATATTACAAGTGAACTGCAGGTCCTAAAGGAACGTCAGGAAGAGAAAGAGACGATTATAAAAAAAAGTAAGTGTCTTAAAGAAGTGTATGCTTTGGCAGACCGGTTAGCACTGCTTGACACAACCATCTTAATTACTGGGGAGTCCGGTGTGGGGAAAGGGGTTCTTGCGCGCTATATTCATGACTCAGGAACGCGGGCAGAAAAAGAGTTTGTTAAAGTCAACTGCGGCGCCATACCGGAGTCCCTCTTAGAATCAGAGCTTTTTGGCTATGCACCAGGGGCCTTTACTGGGTCGCTTAAGGAAGGCAAAAAAGGGCTTTTTGAAGTTGCAGACAAAGGCACTATATTTTTAGATGAAATCGGAGAACTGCCTCTCCATCTTCAAGTTAAAATTCTACAAGTTATACAGGACAAAGAGATTAAGCGTGTGGGCGGGACTGAGAAAATGGCAGTCGATGTACGCATTATTACTGCGACAAACCGGGATCTTTCTGAGATGATTGCAGAAAATCTGTTTAGGGAGGATTTGTACTACAGGCTCAATGTCATTCCTATACACATTCCACCCCTGCGTGAACGTGAAGAAGATGTAGTTGGTCTGATTTTATCGAGCTTAAAGCGATACAATGAAAAGTATGATACATATAAAAAAATGTCACCACGCGCAATGGATGTGTTGATGCATTATGACTGGCCTGGAAATTCTAGAGAACTTGAAAATATGATAGAGCGCCTGGTTATTACAGTGAATCAGAATGATATCGCGTTTGCTAACTTGCCTAAGTACATGATTCCTGAGGAGGAAGAAGAAGAGATTACCACCCTAAAAGAAGCGGTTGAAAACGCTGAGCGGACATTTTTAAGGCGTGCTGTTCAGGAGTACAAGTCAACACGGGCCTTGGCAAAAGGCTTGAACATCAGCCAGTCCACTGCTGTAAGAAAGCTTGGGAAGTATGGCCTGACCTGTGAGGGCTAAGTGGTGAGAAAATCAATATGAATAATGTGGAATTACTGTACTTTGCCGGGCGAGTTGTTCGCCTGGCAGGGTACATTTTTTTGAGTTGGTCTGTGTTTTGGTGAAAATTACAATCTTAGGTTTAGAAATAACCTTGAATGCTGTAAAATAGAATGCAGTGGGTAGTGACGTTTAAATTTAAATTAGAAATGGATGGATTCAAAATGATTATAAAGGCAAGAGAAGCAGATCAAAATATTGTTGTACTGCTGATTCATCAGGCAATTGGTGACTTAGTCAACATGTTTACAGCGTCATGGAATATGAGAAAGGCGCTTTCTGTAATGAACACACTCTATAATACACCGCAAACAAGGTTTAGCATGGCCTATAGTTCAATCATGATTGAAGAGGGCGTTGTTGTAGGACAGGTTATGGCATATCCTGCAGAAGATATGCCGCATCTTAATAAAAACACTCTAGAGACGGTTTCAAAGGACTATGCGGGTGCAGACTATGAATTTTTCCTGCTTAAAAACCAGATTCTAAAATCGCAGGAAGCTTTTGATGGGGAATATTATATTGACAACTTGGCGGTTATGCCTGCTTTTAGGGGTAAAGGGATCGGCCAAAAACTTATTGAGCACATTGAAGAGCAAGCCAAGGAAAAGGGCTATAGCAAAGTTTCTATTCTTGCTGACGAAGAAAACGACAGGGCCTACAAGCTTTACGAGAGACTTGGCTTTGTTGAGGACACCACGTTGAAAGTCCTCGGGCATACATACAGACATATGGTGAAACCAGTATAAAATACTATAAGCTATGCCACACTGCACTTAGAATTTATTATTGACAGGGTATTTTTACTCCTGTATACTCCAACTTGTATAACCACTACATTCCAAGTGGAATGTATAGGTATACCGTAGGACTGATACGGAATCAGTCAATGTAGCGACGCGCGGCGTCAAGAATTTGGAAGTATGGGCAGTACCGATAGAAAGTTATTCTATCAGACAGTGTAGTATGGCAGAATAGTGGAATCAATGCATGTTTATAGGGGTTTGAATAAGAAATCAGGCCTGATTATAAGCTTCTTTGTCGATCCAACTCCATGCACATGGAGTTTTTTTATTGCATAAATATACACACTTGCCTCATATATACGGATATCTTAGAGTGCGTCAAAAGTAGAGATCTTAAAGATCAAGAGAGAATGATTCGGAGGATAGTAGTATGTTGAAGCGTTTAATAAAAATGGGCATGACAGGTCTTATGGTTGTCGCATTGGCTACGGGCTGCACATCTGGTGCACCAGCTAACAGTGAAGGCGAAGCTGAGAAGGCGCCTGTCGAAAGTACAGAAGAAGCAAGTATTGAGATTGGAATTACACAGATCGTCGAGCATCCTGCACTGGATTTAGCGCGCGAAGGCTTTATTGAAGCGATGGCTGAAGCGGGATATACCGAGGGCGAAAATGTAAAATATATTCTTGAGAATGCACAGGGCGATATGCCGACAGCTCAGGTTATTGCACAAAGCTTTGTTGACGAAGACGTTGACATGATTTATGCGATTGCAACACCTACAGCACAAGCTGCCCTCAATGCAACAAAGGACATCCCAATTATGATTTCTGCAGTAACTGATCCAGTGTCAGCAGGTCTTGTAGAGTCAAATGAAAAGCCGAATACAAACGTTTCAGGCACGAGTGATGAAGCGCCAATCGACTTACAGCTTGATCTGTTTGATGAGCTTGGTATTGAAATGCATAAGATTGGATTTATTTATAACACAAGTGAAAAGAATTCAGAAGTTCAGCTTGAAATCCTAAAAGCTGAAGCTGCAAAGAGACAAATTGAAGTTGAAGTTCTAGGCATTACATCTTTAACAGAACTGGAACAAGGTATTGATGTCCTGCTTGAAAAAGTAGATGTGCTTTATACACCAGCTGATAATATGATTGCATCTGGCATCCATTTGGTTACAAATAAGGCCAATGAAAAAGGTGTTCCTGTACTGGGCGCTGAGTCAGCACATGTCGATGCAGGTGCGCTTGCTACATGTGGTGTAGATTACTTTGCCTTAGGCAGACAAACGGGTGTCATGGCAGCAAAAGTGCTTAATGGAGAAAGCATTTCTGAAATGCCTGTACAAAAGGCACTGAGCCCTGAAATTACAATTAATGCTGCCACAGCTGAAGTTTTGGGCATGACACTCAGTGAAGATATGATTCAAAAGAGTGTTCTGGTTGGTGAAAAATAGGAAACATGTTTGGAGCGATACACATGAATACTTTGATCTTTTCAACATTGTCCCAAGGGCTGATTTTTGCAATCGCAGCGCTGGGGATATACATCACATTCAGAATTCTTGATTTTCCAGACTTATCGGTTGATGGAACTTTTACGCTAGGAGCTGCCATTACAGCTGTACTTGTGAAGGGCGGAACCAATCCTTACTTTGCGCTCATGTTTGCTGTTATAGGCGGACTGATTGCCGGGAGCGTTACAGGTATTTTGCATGTAAAACTCAAAATTACCAATATTCTTTCAGGTATTATCGTTATGATTGGCCTATATTCAGTTAACCTGCGTATTATGGGCAAGAGCAACATGCATCTGTTTGACACAGTCCATATGTTTACTGGAACAGATGGGGTGACAAAACTCGCTATAGTGGCTACTTTTGCAGTGAGTATAAAAGTGCTATATGACTTGTTTTTCAAAACACAGATGGGCTATGTGCTAAAAGCTCTGGGTGAGAATACACATTTTATTACAGCGCTGGGATACAACCCTGGACAGTATAAAATTTTGGGACTCGCACTGGCCAATGCATGTGTTGCCCTAGCGGGTGGCATGTATGCACAGTATCAGGGATTTGCCGATATCAGCATGGGAACTGGCATTATTGTAAGTGGCCTGGCAGCCATTGTTATCGGAGAGATTTTATTTAAGGGAACCCGCCTTGCAACAACGTCTATTGTGCTGTGGGGGTCTATCGGCTACCGTATAATTTTATCTGCCGCTTTAAAGCTCGGGCTAAATGCATCAGACCTAAAGTTGATTACAGCAGGGATTATGGTGCTGATTCTTTCAGGCCTAGTCGAGAAAATGACACACAAGGTCAAGTCGGGCCTATTGTCTGTAAAAGCGTCCACTAAGGCAACTGCACGTGAGAAAGAAGTGAACAGTCATGCTTAAAATTGAAAACTTAAAAAAGACATTTAACATAGGAACGCCCTATGAAAAAAAGTTATATAAGGGTTTAGACCTGCATGTTGGCAGAGGTGACTTTATTACGGTGATTGGTAGCAACGGTGCGGGTAAGAGCACACTGTTCAAGCTTATTTCAAATGAACTGGGTATGGATGGTGGTGCAGTGAAAATTGGCGGTGTGACCACAACATCCAATAAGCCCCATCAAACCTTTAAGCAGATTGCATGCGTGGTACAGGACCCAAAAATGGGTACAATTGGCGGGATGTCGGTTTATGAAAACTTAGCTATGTCAGAAATGAAAGGGCGCAGAGCGGGACTCGGATTCTGTTTAAAAAAGGAAAACCGAGTGCGTTATGAGGGAATGCTCTCTCAATTTGAACTGGGGCTGGAAGAAAAACTGAGCATACAAACCAAACTCTTAAGTGGTGGCCAGCGTCAGGTGCTGAGTATCCTAATGGCGACTATGCAGGTACCAGAACTCCTCCTTCTCGATGAGCACACAGCTGCACTCGATCCTAAGACCTCTGAAAAAGTCATGGCAGTAACGGAGCGTGTTGTCCATGAAAACAACATTACCTGCATGATGATTACACATAAGCTGGAAGATGCCATACGGTACGGCAATCGGTTGATTATGATTCATGAAGGACAGGTTCTTCTCGACATTTCTGGAGAGGAAAAGAAGGCCCTGAATGTGGACGCACTGATGAAAAAATACAGTGAAGCCAAGGGGACGCTTAGTGATCGGCAAATATTCAGTTAGTTAATGTAGGACACTTGCGCTTTACCAGCATATGATTGGCATGATACCATAGAAGAAAGACTCAAACGTGCATTTAAAGGTCATTTTGTATAGGCATTTGCCTAGGACTCCTTTAGAGTTATGCGTGTTAAACTATGAAGGATTGTGTGATGAATAATGAATAAGAGCACTGAAGTTGCAAAATTAGCAATCAGGCTGGCTATGTCTACGCGTGATGAAGAAAAACAACTTAAAGAAGAGGCTTTGAAGCAGGGATTTAAGGCTGCTGCTGTAGACATTGGTGGGAAACTGCCGGATATTACGACTAAAGTATTGGAGCGAACACTGGTGGCTTCTAAGAAAAATGGCATTATTAGGGATATTCACATCCATGATGGTGCCGTAGCTGGAGCGGCACGTGAAGCTTTTGCTCAGATTTCTGAGAAGGCCTATGGACTCAGCGCTGGTGGTAAAATTGGCATTGCCAGAAGTGGAGAGCATTTAAGTGTTGCAATTTTTATGAGTATAGGACTCCTGCACTTAAATGATATTGTAATAGGCATTGGACATCGTGCTATTATGGATTTTGATAAAGTCTAAGAAGCTTAAACCTATATGAACCCCCTTCAGTCCAGTATACAACTGGATTTTGAAGGGGGTTTTCATATACTCAGTTTAATCTGTACAAAAAAAGTATATTATTTTGCTCATATATCTTGACATCAAGATATATGAGGTGTACAATTATCTTGAAATCAAGATAATAAATATCAAGTACTTGATTCAGGGGTGGGGATGAAATGGAAAATGCAGATTTAAAATTAGTTATTGCACTTGCCAGAGCACACAGCACACTGTTTGGACGCGTAGAGAAGAGTTTAAAGAAAGACGGACTCACCCTAAGTGAGTTTGGCGTACTCGAACTTTTGTATCATAAGGGGACACAGCCGGTACAACGTATTGCTGAAAAAATACTTGTGACGAGTGGAACCATTACTTATATCATTAACAAGCTTTCAGATAAGGGACTTGTAAACCGTAAAAAGTGTACGAAAGATAAACGTATATTTTACGTAGAACTTACAGATGCCGGACATGAAAAAATTGATCAAGTGTTTACAGCACATGAAAAGTTTCTGAAAAGTCTATTTGCAAATATTGATGAAGATGTTAAAAGCCAACTTGTAACCCAGCTCTTTGGCCTGAAGGAGTCCATAGAGGGCTACGAAGCTAAGGTGAATGGAGTTCATAACGATTAGCCTAAATGAAGGAGGCACCTAGAATGAAACACGGATTTTATGACGCTATTAAACAAAGAAGAAGTATTTACGCCCTTAAAAAAGAATCACCAGTAAGCGATGAAAAAATAGAAGAGATTGTAGCTTATGCTTTGAAGCATACACCGACTGCATTCAATTCACAAAGCGGTCGTGTCATTATACTGCTTGACCAAGGTCACGATCAGTTGTGGGATTTGACTAAAAATACACTTAAGGAAATTGTGCCTGAAGACAGTTTTGATCAAACAGCACAAAAAATTGACAGCTTTAAAAATGGGTATGGAACGGTTCTATTCTTTGAAGACCAAGCTGTAGTAGAAGGTCTGCAAGATCAGTTCGCCCTATATAAAGACAACTTCCCAATCTGGTCACAACAAGCCTCTGGTATGCTTCAAAACAATATCTGGACGGCTTTCGCAGTCGAGGGACTGGGTGCTTCACTCCAGCACTATAATGAAGTAATCGAAGACCAGGTTAAAGAAAAGTGGCAGGTTCCTGAAAAGTGGAAGCTGGTTGCACAAATGCCATTTGGGGCAGTTGCGCAAGAGGCAGATGAAAAAGCATTTGAAAGCTTAGAACAAAGAGTCAAAGTATACAGTGCATAGTTAATTTGCTGAAGCCTACAAATTTATTGCAGTTCAATTAGGACAGTCGACCCTAGAATATTTAATAGGGCCGCTGTCCTTTTACGATGTTAAAGATACTATCAAATGACATCTTCGACTGCAGTGGGCTTGTTGTAATAAAGGGAAAGTCGAAGCTTAAGTAAATAATGAGGTGTATTATCCTTTGCAATTGAATTGTAAAAAAAAATGAATACCTCAAAAAAAAGAGTGCTTCTAAAAAAGCACCTAAAAAAGGCAGATTTCATAAATATTCAGAATAATATATTGACACTTATGTGTGAATACCCTAAAATACTACCAACGACCGCTATTTCGAGCGGTTTTGCGGTAGTTTTTTTTACCGAATTTCGACTGGAGTTGAACATTATGTTGAATTTATTAGAATGCATGAATGAAAACTTTTATTATTTCTTCTTTTTCTGGGGCTTCTTTTTTTATAGCGCTGGATACTTTGCATACAATAAATTCATATTTGAGCTTCACCCCTCGTAAAGAAAACCTTAAATGTAAAATGTATTGTATAAGGCAAAAGAGCTTCTTTGACGAGAAGCTCTTTTTTTTTACGCGAAAGGCAAAAGAAATGCACTTGGATAAGCAAGAGGAATCCATTGTGCAAGCACAAAATGGATTCCTCTTGCTTATCCAAGTATATGGCGCGCCCCGCGACATGGGCAATTTAATCGGGACTTCACCAAAGCGTAAGTATGTGAGATACGCAAAAGAAGGGCAGTAAAAAACATGACAAACCGTAGAGACAAAGAGGAGGATTTTAAAATGAAAATTTTAGTACTTAACGGACCAAACCTAAACATGCTGGGCAAGAGAGAACCTGAGATTTACGGATACGAAACACTGGAGGACATTAATGACAAGGTCGATGTCTGTGCGCATGAACTGGGTGTGAAATGTGATTTTCTTCAGTCGAACCATGAAGGGGTTCTCGTTGATAATATTTGCGAAGCCAATGATAAGTACGATGGTATCGTAATGAATCCAGCAGCATTGACACATTATAGCTACGCTATTCTAGATGCAATCAAAGCGGTATCCATTCCTGTAATTGAAGTGCATATTTCCAATATTCATGCACGTGAAGAGTTCAGACGTCATTCTGTGACAGCAGCAGCAGCGGCAGGTATTGTTGCAGGATTTGGATCAGAGGGATACGTTATAGCGCTTCGTGCACTTAAAAATATGATAGGAACGATAGATGAGAGTGTTGAACTCAATGTGGTATAAAATGAGACTGCAATTTGGACATAAAAAAAGTGGCGCCTAAAAAGTGGTTTCCATGGAGGAAGGTTTTAGGCGCCGAGAAGAGTGTAAATATATTTTTAAGTTGCAGCACTGCCAGCATTTTCAGTGGCATGAGAAAGAAGCAGGCTGCAAATTAAAGACAAAAGCCATTGTGCGACTATGCGCTGTGTAAGTCTAAGTTGTTTTTAAAATAGGTCTTAGCAGACTCGATACAGCGCCGTGCATGCTCAGCATATCCGAGTTCTTTAGCACGAGCAATATGTGGCAGTTCCAGAGTGTAAACGATGTCACTAGGTAATTCGCTTACGATGTCGGCGATGTTGATGCCGCCTTCACCGATGTACAGACGTTCATCTCTACCAGTACGTATGAGGCCTTCTTGAGTCGTTGGAATCTCTGCAGGGCCATCACAAATATGTGCAAAGTGGAACCATTCTTTAGGAATAGCACGGAGTTCTTCGATTGAAACGCGTGATCTGTTAAAGTGAAGCGTATCTATCATGACACCTGCGTTGTCCTTTTGAACAGCATTTAGGACTTCCACTGCATCTTTAAGATTCTTTACGTCTGCCCATGAAACGAATTCAAGCTCTACATTCAAGTTGTATTTTTTAGCCTGATCGCAAAGTTCAGCAAACTTTTCAATGTAGAATGCCTTATCAGGTGTCCAGATACTGCTCAAAACACTTTTAGCACCAAGTTCTGCTGCAACTTCGAATGCGGGTTCATAGCTCTTGATATCAACGCCATCATAAATGCGCGCCAGTTCTATATCATGTACTTTAATCCCAGTTTCCTTAAGCGCTCTTTTAGTGCTTAGAAACATATCTTTATTAGTAGCTAGATCATAATTGGGTTCATTAGGCAGTCCCATATAAATGGGGCGTATACTAATGTAGTCATATCCTGTCAGAGCAGCAATATAAGCCATTTCTGATGGAGGACAGCCCAATACAGTAAGGTGGGCTAGCGAAAATTTTCTTTTCATTATTCGAGTCTCCTTTATAATGGGTGCCAGTCTAGTTGTCCTGTTTTTCAGGCAGTTCAAGGCTTAAATCAGACACTTTTCCAGCACGGAGCATGAAACTCTCTGATTTGTGACCTACAAAGGCTTCAACTTCACGTGCGATTGCAATTGCCTTATCAAGATCAATGTCTGTATCAATGCCCATTTCTTCACACATATGTACAAGATCTTCTGAGCAGAGATTTCCAGAAGCACCAGGTGCATAGGGGCATCCACCAAGGCCTGAGAAGGAAGCATCAAAGTTTTCAATGCCTGCATTCATTGCAGCAATGGAGTTGGACAGTCCCATATCTCTTGTATTGTGGAAATGGAGAATCCATTTGATATCCGGATATTTATTTTTGAAATAAGAACATTTTTCAAATACTTCCTTAGGGTTTCCCATACCAGTCGTATCGGAAAGTGAAAGCTCTTTTATACCAAGCTTTTGGAATTCAATGACAAGGGTCTCAACAGCTTCTATGCTGATGTCGCCTTCGAATGGACAACCAAAAGCTGTAGAGATAGCGCCAGAAACATCAATACCGTTTTGAGTGGCGAGTTCATAGCACTCTGCGAAATTTTTAACAGTTTCTTCGGGGCGTCTATTAAAGTTACTCATGTTATGCGAAGCACTTGCAGATACAGTGAGCTTAACTTTTTTTATGCCAGCATCGATGGCACGTTGTACACCGCGTAGGTTTGTAATTAACACGCGCAGTTCAACATCAGGGGCTTGTTTAATTTGTTTGAATACATCTTCTGTATCGGCTAGAGCCGGAATGGCTTTCGGATGAACGAGTGAGCCGATTTCGATGGTCTTGTAACCTGCATCAATACATTGGTTAATCAGATGCGCTTTGTCTTTGCTTGAA
The DNA here is from genome assembly GCA_963676345.2 of uncultured Acidaminobacter sp. GTDB lineage: Bacteria > Bacillota > Clostridia > Peptostreptococcales > Acidaminobacteraceae. The sequence goes on along the minus strand of CAXXTS010000002.1, from coordinate 702,605 downwards.
AGAATGGTTTTTTCATTTTGAAGGCCGTCTCTTGGACCGACTTCATTAATATAAACGCGACTTGGAAAATTCATAAGAACACCTCCAGTGTTTAGTTTGGCTTATAGGAGATAGAAAATTACATTAGTTTATAAGGGATAACCCCTATGATAAGAAAGATAGTTAAAACAATAACGAATCGATTCGCTTTGTTTAGAAAAAATAACCCTTATCTATTACGATTAGCAGAAGGGGAGTAAGGATAAGTATTATTAGTCCTTATGTCTATGTATGTACTGATTTATACACAGTAATATCTTACATAGCTCGCGAAACAACGAATCGATTCGTTACACTTCAAAAAAAAACGTTTGCCTTGCAAAGCGATTGTAAATTTTTAATGAGGATTTGTCAAGAGCTAATTTCAAAAACCGCTCAAAAAGTGCAGCGTAAAATTGACATGAGAGAAAGCGGTTTGTTATACTGTGAACAAATTACAGAACTATGGATGGAGAGTGTCATGAGTAGTAGAAAGAAAAATTCGATAACGCTTAAAGATGTAGCACAGCATGCAGGTGTTTCTAGAACGACAGCATCAGTTGCGCTGAGTGGGTCATCAGCCTATGTTTCAGAAGTCACAAAGAAGAAGGTCATCGCTTCAGCAAAAGAGCTGGGATACGTTTATAATAGAGCAGCTGCAAGTTTGAGGTCTCAGTCGTCATCAACTATAGGACTGATTGTTCCAAATTTGGACAACTCCTTTTATACCGAACTGCTCAAGGGCGCCTATCAGGAAGCCAACAATCATAAGAAGACCATTTTGATTGGTTGTACATTTGGTATCAAAGAAGAGCAAGACCGGTTGATATCCTCAATGATTGAAAATCGCGTATGTGGAATTATTATTTATGCGGTTCCTGGCACAACCGATGATACAATACTCATGATTAAAAACATGGGTATTCCAGTTGTATCTATTAATAGAAACTTGCCAGACTACTTGTGTGACTATATTGGCATTAATGACTTTAAAGCAGGACAAATTGCAGCGGAACATCTTGTGAAACGCGGGCATGAAAATATAGCATTTATTGGCGGATACGAAGAAATTGTTGCATGGCGAGAGCGTAAAGCGGGTTACATGAGCGCGCTGACTGCCAATGGAATCAATCCTAATACACAAATTGTTATACAGAGTCGCCTCACGCAAAAGGCAGGATACAATACAGTGTCTGAACTAATGAATAGAGAGACCAAGCCAAGCGCGATTGTTTGTTTTAATGATGTGGTAGCACTTGGTGTAATGCAGGCCCTTGAAGAAATGGGTGTGAAAGTTGGCGAAGATATTGCAGTATGCGGTATAGATAACATCAGAGAATCTGAACTGGTATGCCCTAAACTTACTTCAATATCGAGTTTTCCAGCCATGCGCGGTGGGAAAGCAGTTGAACTCCTAGTCAATCATATTGATGCAGATCTTGAAAGTCCTGAGTCAATAATATTGGATCCGGAAATTCATATTAGAAAATCAAGTGACTGTAATGGATTTCGATAATTTTAATCTATAAATGAACAAGGCCTTATTCTGTCAAAATTCAAAAAAAATCTGAAGTTTCTATTGACTTATTAGATAAAGATCCTATAATGGGTATTAGCAGATGGAACTTCAGAATTTTTTTAGGAACAATAACGAATCGATTCGCGAACAAGTGTGAAATCGAACTCAAACCAAAAATAAGCGTCCGGAAACGGATTTTATTTTTACATATCAACGAATCGATTCGCCAAATAGTATGATTGAAGTCATTTTTTATTTGACTTCAATGAAAACGTTTTGCTTTGCAGCAGGTCATTACAACATCTCACTATTTTTTTAAGAGATGACGTTCACTCAAGGAGGAAACACAAAATGTCTAAGCCACTTACAGACGTACAAAAGCAAGAACTTGAAAGTGCTCTTGAAAAAGCAAGAAAAGCACAGGCCATCGTTGAAACGTATGATCAGGAAAAGATTGACAAACTGATTCAAGCAGTAGCATGGTCAATTGCTAACAAAAAGACATTCGAAGGTCTTGTAAACATGGGCATCGAGGAAAGTCAGCTTGGTGATTACACAAGCCGTATGAATAAGCGTTTTAAAGTTAGAGGTATCCTTCGTGATGCCCTAAGACAAAAAAGTGTGGGCATCATTGAAGACGATAAAGAAAAAGGTATCACTAAATACGCGAAGCCAGTTGGCGTAATCGGTTCTGTAATTCCGACTACAAACCCAGTGCTTACACCAGCAGGTACAGCAGTTTACGGTATCAAGGCTAGAAATGCAATCATCTTCTCGCCACACCCTAGATCAAAGAAAACAGCTTTTGAAGCAGTAGAAGTTATGCGTAAAGAACTTGTGAAACAAGGTGCTCCAGCAGACCTGCTACAATGTCTTCAAAATGTAAATATGACAATGACACAAACACTGATGTCAGAAGTTGACCTAGTAATCGCAACAGGCGGTCAAGGTCTTGTAAGAGCAGCTTACAGCTCTGGCACACCTGCTTACGGTGTTGGTGCAGGGAACTCTACAATGGTAATTGACGAAACAGCTAACATTGAAGAAGCAGCACATAACACAATGCTAAGTAAGACATCTGACTTTGGTTCAGGCTGTTCTGCAGACGGTAACCTGATTATTTCTGAAGAAATTTTCGATGAGTTTGTTGAGCAACTTCAAAAAGAAGGCGGCTACCTAGCAAATGATGATGAAAAAGAAAAGCTAAAGAATATCATGTGGGATGCTGAAGGACACCGTCTTCCAGATTCAGTTGCATCTTCACCTCAGAAGATGGCTAAACTTGCAGGTATTGAAATCCCAGAAGATCGTAAATTTATCATTGTAATGGGCGATGGCATTGGAAAAGAGCATTTCTTCTCTCATGAGAAGCTGACCACTCTGCTAGCAGTTTACAAATATGAAGGTGAATTCGAAAATGCACTGAACATGATGCGTGCAATCTACGAAGTTGGCGGTAAAGGTCACTCGTGCGGTATTTACTCTTTCAATGATGAGCATATTCATAGACATGCAATGGCAGCACCGGTAAGTAGAATCATGGTACGTCAGCCGCAGTCTAAAGCAAATGCAGGATCATTCACTAACGGCATGCCTATGACATCAAGCCTTGGCTGTGGTGTTTGGGGCGGTAACGTTACAAATGAGAACGTTAATCTAAAACACTACATGAACATCACATGGGTTGCACGTCCGATTAAAGAAGACAGACCTACTGATGCAGAGTTGTTTGGTGAGTACTACGATCCAGAACTAGAAGCTTAATTTGAACATGAAATCTTAAGGAGTGAATGATATTGAAGAAGTTGGTTTCCTACCAGTTAGTTGACTATCTGGAAAGAAGGGGAGTAGAGCACGTATTCGGACTGTGTGGACATACAGTTATTGCGCTGCTTGATGCACTTGAATCATCAGAAAAAGTAAATTATGTTTCTGTAAGACACGAACAAATCGCAGCACACGCTGCTGATGGGTATGCACGTGTGAATCAAAAGGCAAGTGTGCTCATGACACACTTGGGTCCTGGACTTACAAATGCTGCAACAGGTGTTGCCAATGCAGCACTGGATAATATCCCGATGGTTGTAATTGCAGGCGATGTACCAAGCTTCTACTACGGTAAGCATCCGCATCAGGAAGTAAATCTTCACTGTGATGGATCGCAGTATGACATTTATAAGCCTTTTGTAAAGAGAGCATGGAGAATTGATAAAGTTGAACTTCTTCCTGAAATTCTTGACAAGGCATTCAGACTTGCTGAGTCTGGCAGACCAGGCCCGGTACTTGTTTCAGTACCGATGGATATGTTCTCAAGAGAACTTGATGTAACTTATTTTGAAAGAACTTACAAAGACTCACATGTAACAGAAAAACCAGCCCTTTCAGAAGAAGCTGCTAAGCGTATAGCGACAGCACTTATTGAAGCGGATAGTCCTGTAATCCACATTGGTGGACAAGTGGTTCAAACGAGCGCATCAGAAGAACTGGCTGCACTGATTGAATTCCTTGATATTCCGGTTACACGTTCTCTGATGGGTCAGAGTGCTATTCCAGATACACATCCACTTCATGTTGGCATGACGGGATTCTGGGGCACTGATTTTGTAAATGGTGTTACGAAGAATGCAGATCTTATTCTTGGTGTAGGTACCCGTTTTGCTGAAGCGGATTCAAGCTCTTGGTACAGCGATGTTACATTCAACCCTGCGAATACAACATTTATGCAAATTGATCTTGAGCCAGCAGAAATTGGACGCAACTTCCCAGTGCGCATTGGCGCAGTGGCGGATCCAAAACAAGCACTGGCTGCAATTCTAAAAGCCGCAAAAGAGCTTAAGCCTGAAGGTATTGACAAGCCAGCACTAAGAGCAGCAATCGACAAATACAAAAAAGAGTTCAAAGCTTCTAATGTTGCTATTTCTGAGGACAGCAGATTCCCAATGACGCCACAGAGAATCCTTAAAGATGTTCGTGAAATTTTGCCAGAAGACGGCATTATTGCAACCGATGTGGGCTGGAATAAAAATGGTGTTGGACAGCAGTTCGACATTACAGTTCCAAGAACGATTTTACATCCAGGCGGTCTGGCTACAATGGGCTTTGGTCCGGCAGCGATCCTTGGCGCTAAGCTTGCAGCACCTGATAAAAAGGTGATTACACTTGTTGGTGATGGTGGCTTCGGTGCAGCGAACCCGTCGGTTATTGCAACCGCAGTTGAGCAAAACATTCCAGTTGTCTGGGTCGTTATGAATAACGGTGCATTCGGTACGATTGCTGGTCTGACTGCTTCACACTATGACCATTCATTTGGAACAATCTTCAAAGACCATAAAGGCGCGCCTTATAACCCGAACTGGGCAGAGGTTGCTCGTGGTTACGGTGTTAAATCTAAAAAGATTGAGTCAGCGGAAGAGTTCAAGGCAGTATTCAAAGAAGCACTTGAGTCAAACGAGCCATATCTAATCGACGTACCTATGGAAAACATCCCGGTTCCTACAGATGGAATCTGGAACATCAATGATATATATACACCAAAAGAAAATGTTGTTGAAGGTAAGCTTGTTTATGGTGAAGCGACAAAATCAAAACACGTAACGACATAGTGCTGTTTATAGCATAATGACTTAAATGTAACTTATTCGATGGCCAAATCGGCGGTCGAATAAGTTACACAATAGGGAAAACGTTTACTATGTATCCGTGGTATTATGTAAGCACTATATACATTTAAGGGGGGGGAACGTTGAAAATTTTAAAATGGTTGGATGAGAACTTTGAGGAGTACGTCCTAATGACACTCCTTGTCATGATTGCTTCAATTATGATGCTTCAAATTGTAATGAGATATGTATTCAATGCGTCATTGTCATGGCCTGAAGAACTGACAAGATACTGTTTTGTTTGGTCTACTTTTATTGGTATCAGTTATTCAATCAAAAAAGGGAGCATGCTTAGAATCGACGCAATACTGGGCGCAATGCCTAAGAAAGTCCAGGATGTCATCGAAATTCTAACACAAGTAGTTGTACTTGCATTCTTTGGTTTTCTACTTTCAAATGCTTTTGAAGTGGTTCAGGGCATTTATGCAAGTGGACAGAAAAGTCCAGCGATTGGAATTCCTATGTATATGATTTACAGCTGTACAGTCGTAGGTTTTTCTCTTGCAATTCTAAGAGGTTTTCAAGTGCTTACAACTACAGTGAAGCAGACATTCGGGAGCCAAAAGCTTAGTGAATTAAATGCAGAGTCTGATTCGGTTGTTACGGAAAGGGGTTAAAAAGTGGTTGCTCAAATACTTATAATTTTTGCGGTAGCACTGGTTTTTAGTGTACCTATCGCTATTGCACTCGGATTGGCTTCCATTTTACCTTCTTTGCTGAATCCGACATTCGTTGCAAATGTACCCTATGTAATCAGAGGTATGGTTAGTGGAATCGATAATACACCGATTCTTGCCATTCCCTTATTCATTCTATCGGGGGCTATCATGGCTCGTGGTGGCATTTCAAAAAAGCTTTTCGATGTATTTGCATATATTGTTGGTAAACGTACTGCCGGAATGCCTATCGCAGTTATCATTACATGTTTGTTTTACGGTGCCATTTCAGGTTCGGGCATCGCGACAACAGCTGCTGTTGGCGGGATGACTATTCCAATTCTAGTATCACTTGGTTATGACAAGGTATTTGCTGCGGCTCTTGTTGCAACTGCAGGGGGGCTGGGTGTAATTATCCCTCCAAGTATTCCATTCATAATGTATGGTCTGACAACCGGAACATCAGTGGGGGCACTATTTAGTGCAGGTGTTCTTCCAGGTTTCTTAATCGCATTCTCCCTCATGGCTTACGCATATATTTACTGTAAGATCAAAGGGGAAGACAGAGAAGCGATAGACAACAATCTCAAGGATCTTAGAGCAAAAGGGTTTATCGGTGTATTCAGAGAAAGTTTTTGGGCACTGATGGCTCCTGTAATCATCCTTGGTGGAATCTACAGCGGTGTTGTTACGCCGACTGAAGCTGCAAGTGTTTCCGTATTTTATGCACTCTTTGTATGTTTGTTCATTTATAAGACAATGGTTATGCCTGATTTGCCAAAAATTCTGCGTGAAACAGTGCGTTCTTATGCACCACTGACCATGCTGCTTGCACTTGCAACTGTATTTGGACGCGTTCTGACACTGATGCGTGCTCCAGACATGATTGGCAATTATCTAACATCATCATTCTCACAGACATTTACATTGCTCCTTGCAATCAATGTTGTATTCCTAATATTAGGCATGTTCCTGGATGTTGGTCCAGCGATTGTAATCCTTGCCCCAATTCTACTGCCAGCAGTTGTCAAGATGGGTGTAAACCCGGTTCACTTCGGTATCATCATGACAGTAAACCTCGCAGTTGGCATGGTAACGCCACCATTTGGCGTAAACTTATTTGTGGCGAGTCCTTTGATAGAGACGCCGGTTATGGCTTTGGGTAAGAAAGTCATGCCATTTGTAATATCATTTATTATTGCTTTGATGTTCATTACATTTGTACCGCAAATCAGTCTTCTTCTTGTCAACTAGGCACAAGAATCCAAGGACGTCTGACAATTGGTTCATATGAAACAACCTATATAAATGCAACGTTTACAGACAAAGGGAGGATACAAAAATGAAAAAGTCGAAATTTTTGAGTGTTTTACTTGCGGGCGCTTTAATGCTGAATCTAGCTGGATGCAGCGGTGGTGCAGATGCAACTGAACAAACAGGGGGGGCAGATGCTGGTGCGCCAGAAGATCAAGTTTATACGCTCCAGTTGGCTTACAGTGCTGCTGAATCAAGTCCAGCAGGTATTGTTGCAGCGAAAACAGAAGAACTGCTTGAAGAAAGATCAGGTGGAAGAATTCAAGTAGATGTTTATCCAAATGCTCAACTGGGTGGTGACCGTGAACTGATCGAATCTTCACAAGCGGGCAACATTGCAATGGTAACACTGACAACTGCGCCAATGGTTAACTTTATTCCTGAACTTGCAGTGTTTGATATGCCAGCGGCACTTACAGACATTGATGTTGCAATGGAAGTTCTAAATGGCGAAGGCGATTTTAAGCAACAAATCGACAAGAAATATGAAGAAGCAGGTTTTCAACTTGTAATGATGGCGCCAGTAGGTTACAGACAAATGAGCAGTAATGTACCTGTAAACAGCATGTCTGACTTCGACGGCATTAAAATCAGAACAATGGAAAACAAGTACCATCTTGCATTCTGGAAGGCACTGGGCGCAAACCCATCGCCACTTGCATTCAGTGAGCTCTATATTGCGCTACAACAGGGTCTTGTAGATGCACAGGAAAATCCATATGCAACAGTGGTTGCTGCAAAACTCTTTGAGCAGCAAGATTACATCATCAACACAAACCATATCATGTTCATCAGTACTATCGTAATGAACAAAGATATATATGACGGTCTACCAGAAGATCTTCGTGCGATTGTAGACGAGGTGTCTGCTGAAATGGCTCAATTCTCTCATGATGTTGGTATATCAGAAGATGCTAAAGCACTTGAACTTCTAAAGAGTGAAGGTCTTGAAATCATCGATTTAACACCAGAACAATTCGCAGAGATCCAAGAACTTGCTAAGCCTGTTTACGACATGATTCGTGAAGACATAGGCACAGAACTTGTTGACTCACTGCTATCAGAAATTGATGCAGCAAAACAATAGTTAGTTTCCTCCAACTTAAAATGATTATAAGCCGCTTAGCGGCTTATAATCTACTTTATGAAAAGCGGTACTGGCTCTTAATCTGAAGGCAGTGAAGTGAACGCTGAGGATTTGCTGGAGCGTATCCGGCTGAACATTCAACTAAATAATGAGGTGAACAGATAATGATAACACTTAAAACAAAAATGATTGGTCTGCTGGGAGAACCGCTTACTTTTACATTCTCTCCACAAATGCACAATGCGACTTTTGAAGCGCTGGAACTGGACTATTTTTATAGACCGATTGAAGTAGGCAAAGAAGAGCTATACAGCGTTGTTAAAGGTTTAAAGCATATGAATTATGCAGGCTTCAATGTTACAAAGCCAAACAAGGTGCGCATTTTGCGATACCTAGATGAAGTAGATGAGCTCGCAGCAAAGATTGGATCTGTAAACACAGTGAAAATTGTTGATGGCAGGCTGATTGGTTACAATACAGACGGTGAAGGTTATGTAGCTTCCCTAAAAGAAGAACTTGATTTCGACCCTAAAGGAAAGACCTTTACAATACTAGGTGCTGGTGGTGCAGGACGCGCAATTGCCTTTACACTGGGTTTCTATGGTGCTGAGAAAATTTACATTACAGACCGTATGATCAACTGTTCTGAGATCGTCGCTTCAGAAATAAACGCGAACTTGAGAACATGTGCAGAAGTATTTGAACTAAGCGATGCAAATCTTAAGGAATGTATTGATAAGAGTGATGTGGTAATCAATGCATCCGGTATCGGCATGATGCCGCAGGTTGACAGAACACCGTTTAGCAAAAATTTGCTAAACAAAGATGTTATCGTAAGTGATATTACTTACAACCCATTGAAAACAAAATTCATCAAAGAAGCGGAAGAAATGGGATGCAGAACACACAATGGTGTGGGGATGCTAATCCACCAAGGTGCAAAAGCATTTGAAATCTGGACAGGTGTAGAAGCGCCAATCGAAGAAATGACAAAGACAGTAATTGAGATTGTGAACAATCTTAACAAATAATAAGTAAGACGAAGAGTTGACCGAAAAGGGGAACTCTTTTCGTCGTTGGTAGAAGTCGGAGGGCTTTTTTTTATGCGGAAAAGACAAAGAAATGCAGAAATAAAGGCATAAGGTCTTAATTTTGTGCAAACACAATTAAGACCTTATGCCTTTATTTCTATATGGCGCGACTAGCGACATGGGCGATCGAAGATTGCCATGTGCATTTCGTAAATATACCAGTAAAGCCAATAGCGCGACTAGCTATCATGGGCGATCGAAGATTGCCCTGTGCATTTCGTAAATATACCAGTAAAGCCAATGGCGCGACTAGCTATCGTGGGCGATCGAAGATTGCCCTGTGCATTTTAAAAATATTATGGGCGAGCGCACTCCCCATCGCGTTCAAGGAGAATATCCAGTCCATGATCAAGAATGGGCAGTAGAAAGCCCAGATGCTCTGTAGCGGCTTTGGGGCTGCCAGGCAGGTTAATAATCAGTGTGCGGTCTCGAATACCTGCCGCGGCGCGCGAAAGGGCTGCCTTTGGCGTTATTTTGAGGCTTTCTTGTCGTGTGAATTCAACCAGTCCAGGTGTTTTTCTATGTATTACTGAATCTGTAGCCTCAGGGGTAATGTCGCGAGGTGAGAAACCCGTTCCACCTGTTGTAAGAATCATATTCACCTTAAGCGTGTCAGAACAGTGTTTGAGCAGGTCTGCTATTTGGTCAAACTCATCAGGAATAATAGCTGTATGAACCACATTATATCCCGCATCTTTTAATAAATGAACGAGTGCTGGGCCGCTTTTATCTTCACGTTGACCTTTGCTGCCTTTATCACTGATTGTAATGATGGATGCTGTATAAGACATAATAAACGCTCCTTTTAATAGATAGTAGACTTTGTTCAAGTTTATCACATTTTGCTTTCCATCATGCCCCTGATTTATACGTGTTTCCTATAGACTTACATCATGTATTACAAATAATCACAATAAGGAGCTGTCTTAAACTGAAGGGGCATCTTTTTTAGGCGTCCTATACGAAGTATCTACTCTAAATTACTGCAATGACCTTGACTTGGAGTTCACTCCAAGTGATAAGGTTAAAGGGGTAAAAGATTGAAGGAGGTCACATGGAGAATATTAAAGGAAAACTGGGTTTTGGATTTATGCGTCTTCCCCTACTGGAAGCATCTGACAGTAAAAGCGTAGACACTGAAATGCTAAATCAAATGGTAGATACGTTCCTAGATAAAGGCTTTAACTACTTTGACACAGCGTATATGTACCATGATTTTACAAGTGAAACCTTCTTAAGAGAAGCACTTGTAAAAAGACATGATAGAGGGTCATTCAAGCTTGCCAATAAACTGCCTACAATGTTCCTAAAAAAAGAAGAGGATATGGAACGTATCTTCAATGAGCAGCTCGAAAAGTGTGGTGTGGCGTACTTTGACTACTACCTGCTGCATAACTTAAATACCGTTAACTATAAAATTGCAAAAAAACTGGATGCTTTTTCTTTTATTCAAAAGAAAAAGGCAGAAGGCAAAGTCAAAAAAATAGGATTTTCATTCCACGATAATGCGGCCTTGTTAGAAGAAATAATGGACACATATCCAGTAATGGATTTCGTTCAGCTGCAAATCAATTACATGGATTGGGAAAATGAAAGCATACAGTCAAGAAAATGCTATGAAGCAGTGAGCGCACGAAAACTTCCTGTTATTGTTATGGAACCAATTAAGGGCGGCACTCTGGCACAAGTGCCTGATAATGTAGCTGAACACTTCAAAGTCAATGCTCCAGAAAAATCGATCGCTTCTTGGGCAATACGTTATGCTGCAAGTTTAGAGAATGTTTCAGTTGTACTCAGCGGCATGTCTAATATGGACCAGCTTGAAGACAATACGGGCTACATGCAGGACTTTAAACCCCTCGACGAAGAAGAATGCAAGGTTGTAGAGGGGGCTGTCAAAATGATTCAGGCAGCCATAGCTGTTCCCTGTACAGCATGTGGATATTGTGTGGATGGATGTCCAAAAAATATTGCCATTCCAGAGTATTTCGCACTCTATAATACGGACAAGCAAAGTTTGAACCAAGCCTTCTCGGTTCAGAGCTTCTACTATGCAAACCTGACAAAAACACGCGGTAAGGCATCTGAGTGTATTGAGTGTGGACTTTGTGAAACAAGCTGTCCACAGCATATTGAAATCATTAAGCACCTCCATGATGTTGCAGAGAACTTTGAACCTAAGAGATAGCTTTTTAGTCAGATGCTTGCATTGTTTTACGAATACATATACGCTATTGTTAAGTCCGATTGACCTATAAACATCCTGTTATATGAAAGAATGCAGGAAAGGCTCATTTTAATAACTAAATGCCTATGAGGCAAGTTGACTCCTAGCTTTCATACGTGCATGAGAGTCTTGTTCGGGTTTGTGCTGATGATACAAAAGAGGTGAAACATGACAATATCTGAAGTTAGCGAAAAATATGATCTTAGTCCAGATACTTTGCGGTATTATGAAAGAATAGGTCTCATTCCACCAGTGACAAGGAAATCTTCAGGTGTACGTGATTATAGTGAAGAGGACTTAAGGTGGGTCGGATTTATCAAATGCATGCGCAGTGCAGGGCTACCCATAGAACAGCTTATTGAATATGTAGACCTGTTTCAGGAAGGGGACGAGACCTCTGAGGCAAGAAAGAATATACTCTTGCAGCAGCGCGCCCAACTTTTAGAAAAAATGAAGGCGCTTGAAGAAACCCTTGCTCGACTGAATCGCAAGATTGACGGATACGAGAATATAAAAAAGAAAGAAAAATGTCTTTTGAAAAGGCAGTAACACATCATGAAAAGATATGGATCAATATCTTTAACACAGAAAGGTTCAGTTGTGCGTGTGCATAACTGAACCTTTTTATAGTTTCATTATATGGCGTAATCAAAGATGCACGATACCTTAAAAAAACTCTAAATATGTATTTAGATAAGAATAAATACAATCAATCGAGGTATATAGTGAGTAATAAGAATAGATGCAGCGAGTTACTTATAAATGGGGCGTTTGTATGTTTCGACGAGACTACAACAGTATGATATTAAAGCGCATAGAGGTACACTTTAACAGGGTACTGCCTTTTGGAAGCATGGTCGCGTGGGCGTCAGCTGTTGCAGTGTATTACAGTCAAATACCACAGCGTTTTGCCTTGTATGATGCGGGCATTGGTTTTGTACTCATGTTGATGAGTCTATTTAAAAAAAGACTCAATATTGAACTGAAGATAGGTGTCACCATTCTTATTCCTGTGTGGATTGGCATGGTATCATTCATGGATGGCGGTTTTGACAGCGCAGCTATTCAACTGATTATGATCAGTAATGTTCTAGCCGTACTTTTTTTGTCGCGTGCTAAGAGTACAGCTGTTGCATTTGGTTCTGTCGGCGTCTTTTTATGGTTCTATGCCTATGCATACACCCATCCGGTAGACATACCCGTTAAGTCGGGAATGGCCCTTTGGTTTATTCAGTTCATTGTGTTTGTCTTCTATCTCTTTGTACTCCACACCGTTGTGTACTCAATCAGGGGTTATTTGCTTGAGAATATTGAAGAACTCCAGGACAGCATGGAGCGTACCTATGAACTTGCCTATTATGATCAGTTGACCCACCTGCCCAATCAATATCATTTTTCCAGACTGCTAAGTGAAAAAATTGAGGCGGGCGAGAGAGGCTATGTGATGATTATAAGTGCCAAAAACATATCCGTTATCAACTCAATTTATGGGGAAGTTATTGGAGACAGGGTTATAGTAGAAATTGCACGTGTATTTAGCGCTGAAATGCTTAAAGATGAACTGCTAGCCCGCGTGGGGGGCAATGAGTTTGGCTTCTTCATCGAGTCGGGAGACGAGCAAGCCTTCCTCATGCGCGTAGAACGCTATATGACCCAGTTTCAAAATGAGTTTCACATATCGGGTATGACGAAAAAATCGAGTTTAATATTGGCTATAGCGCCCATGAACCGCAATATACAATTGATCAAACCGTTCATCAGGCTAAAATGGCCTTGACCTACGCAAAAGGACCTGTAGAGTCAAATATTATTGCCTACGATAAGAAACTGGAGACCAGCCTGAAAGAAGACAGCTTTTTAAGAGAGCGTCTTGAAGACGCCCTATACAATTCGAAGTTCGATGTACATTATCAGGCAAAGGTCAATACAAAGACCAAAGAAATCGTCAGTTTTGAAGCATTGAGCCGGTGGTATGACACTGAGATAGGCATGGTGAGTCCTACTGTGTTTATTCCAGCCCTTGAAGAAATGAATCGTGCCACGCATTTTGGCCGCATTGTTATCGAGCGTGTATTAGCAGAACATAAAAGTCTCTGTAAAAAGTACGGTGCCCACATTCGCGTTTCGGTGAATATATCGCCATCGCATCTCATTGCGCCCGGTTTTATAGAATTTGTTGAGAATGCCATTGAAAAAAGTGGCGTAGATCCAGATCGAATCATTTTTGAGATTACAGAAGATGTGATGATTGAGAACTTTGAACGCGCTATGGCAGTATTCGAAAAACTGCGCAAAATTGGCATTTGGATATCACTTGATGACTTTGGTTCGGGGTATTCATCTCTTAATTATCTTGCAAAGTTTGATATAGATGAACTCAAAATTGATAAGTCATTTGTTGATCAGATTGAAGTCAATGGTAAGATCGACAGTATGCTTGAAGCCATCATGCAGCTGGCTCTTGATTATAATATTAATGTTGTGGCAGAAGGCGTAGAAACCCCTATGCAGTATGCCAAGCTCCTAGAAATAGGCTGTGACGAAATTCAGGGCTATTATTTTTCAAGGCCAGAACCGCTTGAATAAACTTTATGATTCAAAGCGTCGATTAGAGAAGTCTATTTATGAAGTTCACTATGAATACGGATTATTAAACCCGACTATTAAACCCGGTAAGGGGATGGGCAGTCGGGTTTTTTAGTGTAATTGTGATTCTGAAAATTGTGGTGTCCGTCGCACGATTTATAATAAGCAAAATGAAGAATGGGTAAATATACAAGTAAATTTGTATAGCTACAAAAAAATTAATATAAATGCACAAAAATGTATTTTAATTTACGAAGAAATCGATTATAATAGAGCAGTGAAAATAATAGATAGATATAAAAGCTGAAAGATGTGGGTTGTAAGTTTTTGTGGATGTATAAAAACCTGTATGCAGGTGAATAATTATAATTGTATATTCATGCGGTGCGCTTTGCGAGAAACCGCACATGAACAATCCATCTGAAAGCCCTATGTATGGAGGAGAACTCAAATGAAAAAAATATTCGTATGGTTAATGGTGATGGCAATGGCTATTTCTGTAGCAGGCTGCTCAAAAGCGCCAGCTGAAGAAGCGGTTGAAAAGACAAGCCTTGTACTGGGAACATCGGCTGACTACCCGCCATTTGAATTCATTGTACTTGATGAAGCAGGTGAGCAGGAATATGCAGGCATTGATATTGCATTTGCAAAGAAGCTGGCTGAAGACAAAGGTCTTGACCTTGAAATCGTAAATATGAGCTTTGACAACCTGATGGCTTCACTGCAAAAGGGTGAGGTTGATATGGTTATTGCAGCAATAGAAGCAAATGAAGAACGTGCACAGGTTGCTGATTTTTCAGATGACTACTATACAGATTTACCACCAATGGTTCTTGTAAAAGCTGAAAATGTAGATCAGTACAGCTCACTTGAAAGCTTTGCAGGAAAATCAGTTGGCGCACAAATGGGGACTTCAAAAGCAGAACTGGTTATGTCAGACATGCCGGATGCAACACTTGTTACCATGTCAACAGTCAATGATTTAGTGAACAATGTGGTGTATGGAAAGTGTGAGGCTATTGTTCTTGATGGTGCCGTAGCACAGCAGTATGCAAACAATGATGATGGGCTTGAAATAGCGCCAGTAGATTTAGGTGAAGCATATCCTTATGCAGTTGCAGTTCAAAAGGATGATCCACTGGGTCTGATTGAATCATTCAACAGTACGATTGCACAAGTGACTTCTGATGGATCAATGGAAAAATGGATTGAAGAAGCACATACTCAAAGTGAGAATGCAATCGAATAATTAGGGTTGAGATGAAGAGCGCAAAAGAGGATTATATCCCTAATTGCGCTCTTTTATAGTGGAGAGGATTATTATGTCACCAACAAGTTTTTTTAACTTTACATTTTTACCAAAGTACGTTTCCTTGTTTATTCAAGGTGTGGAATACACCTTGCTCATATCTATCGTATCGGTATTAATTGCAGTAGTACCAGCGCTTCTACTTGCACTGATGCGCCTAAGTAAATCGGTCCTTATCAGAAGTATTTCCGGCATCTATATTGCTATATTCAGGTCAACCCCTCTTTTGGTACAGTTGGCCCTCGTTTATTATGGCTTATTCAATTTTATAAGAATCCCTACATTCTATTTGTTTGGATTTATCAATACATCTATGTTTATTCCAGGCGTGGTTGCATTGGCACTAAACAGTGCTGCATACGTTGCAGAAATTTTTAGAGCGGGTATTTTGGCAGTGGATTCAGGACAGAATGAAGCGGCGCGAAGCCTAGGGCTTTCAGCTTCCCAGTCCATGCTTCTTGTAGTACTGCCACAGGCAATAAAGAATATTTTGCCGGCCCTTGCTAATGAAATGATCACCATGGTTAAAGAATCTTCTATTCTTTCAACCCTCGGTATGGCAGAACTGATGTGGGCAGCTAAGACGGTATCGTCAACGACGTATATCACAATCGGTCCATATGTACTTGCTGCACTGGTTTATTTCTGCATTAACTATCCAGCAAGTAAAGCAATTGAGGTTATTGAAAGGAGAATGAGACGTGGCGACAAACGATAAGCTGATTTCAGTAAAGAACCTGCACAAAGAGTACAACAAGGGTGAAGTGGTCGCGCTAAATGACTGCAGTATAGACATTGAAAAAGGAGAAGTCGTTGTCATTATCGGCCCATCGGGTTCAGGAAAATCGACGCTCCTGCGTAGTTTGAATCTTCTTGAAAAACCAACGCGTGGTCAAATTGTCTTTGAAGGGGTCAATCTGGCAGATAAGAATGTGAATATTGATTTGCACAGGCGAAAAATGGGCATGGTCTTTCAGCACTTTAACCTCTTTCCGCATAAGACAGTCCTTCAAAACATCACAATGGCACCCGTTAAACTGGGCCTTATGACAAAATCAGAGGCAGAGGCAAAAGCCATGACGCTCTTAGAACGCATAGGCCTTTCAGATAAAGCACAGGAATATCCATCCATGCTGTCTGGAGGACAGAAGCAAAGGATTGCTATTGTACGTTCACTTGCAATGAATCCAGACGTCATGCTTTTTGATGAACCCACTTCGGCACTTGATCCAGAAATGGTTGGCGAAGTGCTCAGCCTAATTCGAGAACTCGCCAATGAAGGCATGACCATGGTGGTTGTCACCCATGAAATGGGCTTTGCAAAAGAAGTTGCGACTCGCGCTGTCTTTATGGCTGATGGTGCCATTCTTGAAGAGAATACACCAAAGGCGCTGTTTGAAACACCGCAGGATGGTCGATTGAAAGACTTTTTATCAAAAGTCTTGTAAAAATTAGAAATACGCAATGCGATTATAATGAGGAGATGCCATGCAGGCATCTCTTTTATATATGTATCACCGGACAAAGGCAAGGATTGGTTTTAAAAGCCTACTAAGGTACAATAGGGCATAAAGAGGTGAGTGTATGAATCAAAAACTAAAATTCATTGCAAATTGCGCGGTAAAGGCCCTTCTTTACGAGGTGAGTGCATCACCAAAACCTGGTCTGGTAGATCGGTTTGGCAATGGCGCACATACCGATATGGATTACTATACGTTTATAGACAGTGCGTTGGCGCTTGAAGATACATTTTATCAGTGCTCTGAAAAGGGCTTTTTATTTAAGGGACAGGATCTTGCTGTGTTACTGGAATCGATAAGACCCATTGGTATTGAAGGCGAAAAGCGCATGCTGGAGGTTACAGGAGGCGTAAACACACACAAGGGAGCAATTTTTTCGCTTGGGATTTTGTGTGCGGCTGCTGGGCTGGGCATACAGCAAATGGGCCATGTACCTGATGCAAGGCATCTTTGTATCACTACAGCTCAAATGACAACAGGGTTGACGCGCGAGCTCAAAACAGCTGCCAATCATATGCGAAAAGTGAAAACAGAGGGGGAACGCCTCTATATGGAAAAGGGTGTCCTGGGTATTCGGGGTGAAGTGGAAGCGGGGTTTCCTTCTGTGCGAAACTTTGGGTTGCCAGCACTTATGAAGGCGCTTGAGAAGGGACAACTCGACAAGAATGATATCATGGTTCAAGTCTTACTAGAACTTATGAAGTGTGTTGAAGATACCAATGTGCTCTCACGCTATGGTGAAAAGGGACGCACCATGGTGTTAGCCCTTTCCGAAGACGCATTAAATGCAGGTGGGATGTATACTGAAAAGGGGCAAAGTCTTATTGATGAAATGGATCGTATCTTTGTTCAAAAGAATATCAGTCCGGGGGGGACAGCAGACTTGCTGGCAGTAACTCTGATGCTGCACTTTGTTACTGGTTCGGGGCGGCTATAGAACAGGGGGAGGGTGTAATGACACAGCAAATTGAATTTAAGCTAAAGAAGGGAATAGGCGTTCCACTTTATGTTCAGCTAGAAAATCAGATTATAGGCGCCATCAAGACCGGTTATCTGAAAGCGAATGCACGTATTCCCACTGAACGTGAAATGGCTCAGAAGCTGAGTGTGAGCAGAAAAACGGTGAGCAGAGCCTATAGGTCTCTCGAAAAAAGAGGCATTCTCAGCTCTGAGCAGGGGCGAGGCACATTTGTTCAAAGTGGGGCAGAAGCAAAATATCATGGCAGCCAAGACCAGTTGATCGATGATTATATCAACAAAGTAATTGATACTGCGATTCGTGAAGGAATTGATGAAAAAAATTTGATACATATGTTCACGCGTATCGCTAAAAATAAGTATCAGAATATTGAAAGGCTTGATGCGGTCTTTATCGAATGCAATATTGAGCAGGCTCAGAGCTTTTCAAAGGCTTTGGCAGAGGTGTCTCAAAAGCAGATTAAACCCTATACTTTGGCGGATATCAAAAGCATGACGCCAGCATTTATGAACCAGCTGGCCCAGACCCGTGTGATCATTACAACCTTCAATCATGTTGGTGAGATCAAAGAGCACCTACGTTCTAAGGGTATCGAAAAACGTGTTATGGGGGTTGCTATTACGCCAAATTTGGAGAGTATGATTAAGATATCAAAGTATGCAACACAGTCCAAAATAGGACTGATTAGTCTATCGGAAGAATTTTTTTTCAGTGTAAAATCAGCACTAAAATTAGCAGGACTCGAGCAGGTGGATTTAGTCAATACAACCACATTGAACCCAGATATGCTTAAAGCCTTCATGCAGGATTTAGATGTCATTGTTGTATCGCCCGGTCGCATGGAATCTATAAAAAAAATTCAAGCAGATGACCTTGAACTCATAGCCTTTGATTATGTATTAGATAAAGGCTCTGTTGAAGTTGTATTGTCTAAACTGGCAGAATCAGAAGGCGTATAATCTATCTGTTCTGAGTTTGGAAGAGTGGAAATTAAACTATATAGATTCATATATATAAGGCGTAAAAAACAGTCCAATTGGACTGTTTTTTTTAATATAAAGAGTCCAATGCTGACGGGGTATGCAATTCCCCATTCAAGAGTGTGTACAATTATACGCGGGTTAAGTATACAATATGCTGTATTGTTGTAATTTCAATATGTGTAATGGTATGATTTAGGGCGATTGATTTTGTGGTTTTATAAAAAAATTGATTTGACTTCATAGAATAGGGGTGCTATCATCACCCAAAATAGAGAGTGAAAAAGAGACCAATTTTAAAAATGGAGGATATCAAATGAGTGCAACAATTGTGTTAGGCGTAATCGGTGCCGATTGTCATTCGGTTGGAAATAAGATACTTGAACACGCTTTTACAGAATCCGGACTGAGGGTGGCAAATATCGGTGTACTGAGCGCCCAAGAAGATTTTATACACGCTGCTGTTGAAACAGATGCCAAGGTGATTGTCGTATCATCTTTATATGGTCATGGCGAAATAGACTGCCGTGGTTTAAAGGGAAAGTGCCTTGAGGCAGGTCTTGATGACGTATTGCTTTATGTAGGTGGCAACCTGGTGGTTGGCAAGCAGGCATGGGAAACGGTCGAAGAAAAGTTTCTAGACATGGGTTTTGATCGTGTCTACCCACCGGGTACACTGCCGCACATTACAATTGCCGATATTGAACAGGACTTGAAATTAAAGCGGTGATGAAAATGAAATATATTCTACTCATTGATTTTGGAAGTACCTATACAAAGCTAACACTTGTGTCAAAAGAGCTTGAAGATATTGTGCTGACATCAAAGAGTCATACCACAGTAAAAGAAGGGGTTATGCATGGCTTTGAACGTGCTTTTTCAAAGATAAAAGAGACCTTAGGAGAAAGGGGCTTAGATTTAGGGGACTGCATTGAATACAAAGTTTGCAGCAGCGCTGCAGGCGGACTTAGGATGGTTGCCTCTGGACTTGTCGCAGAACTGACTTCAGAAGCTGCGAAGATGGCGTGCTTAGGGTCTGGTGCAAAGATTATTAAAGTCTGCAGCAATAAAATGACACCACATGGTTTTGCTGAAGTAATGAAACTAGAGCCGGACATGATCTTATTATCAGGTGGAACAGACGGTGGAAACTTGGAATGTATCCTGCATAACAGTGAGATAATCGCTCAAGCTGAAGTTGAAATTCCTGTGGTCGTTGCTGGTAATAATCAAGCAGGGCAGCCCATAAAAGAGCGTTTTAACAAAGCGGGTATTGATTATATCATAACGGGAAATGTTATGCCCCGTTTCAACCGGGTAGACACAGACCCGGCAAGAAATGCAATTCGAGAACTGTTTATGGAACGTATTATTGACGCTAAAGGACTCGGCGCAGTGCGTAGGGCCTTTAATGACATAGTTATACCGACACCGCTTGCAGTACTTAATGCAGCACAGCTTCTTTCAAAGGGAACACCATCTCATGCGGGATGGGGAGAGCTCATGATTGTGGATGTAGGTGGCGCCACAACCGATGTGCATACTGTATGTTCCGGCACGCCCAAAAAATCATCTATTATTCAGATTGGGCTGGTTGAACCAGAACTCAAGCGCACTGTCGAAGGGGACTTGGGCATGCGCGTAAGTGCAATGTCATTACTGGAATCTGTCGGGGTACACGCACTCGAAAATCATTCTGGCTTCACTGCTGAAAAAGTGGAAGAAGCTTGTGTGTTTCGATTTGAAAATCCGGACTATCTCTGTCACGCCGAGGACGAGGCCCTATTTGATGATGCAATGGCCAGCTGTGCGGTCATGACTTCTGTAAGTCGCCACGCCGGCACCATAGAAACTGTCTACTCTCCAATGGGAACCTTGTTTTATCAGCGGGGGAAAGACCTTTCGTCTGTAAAACACATAATTGGAACGGGCGGCATTCTTGTGCACAGTGAAAATGCAGGGGAGATTTTGCAACACGCTCTGGCAAAGGCGGAAGAAACGCTATCTTTAAAGCCACATTCTGCAAAGCTGTATAGAGATGCATCCTATATTTTATCCTGTGCAGGACTCATAGCCGAGTCACATCCGGAACTTGCTATGAAAATAATGAATAAACACTTGGTTCAACTTTAGGGGGTAATTATGAAACTTCAAAATAAGCGATTATCTGAGGACGCATTTTTCAAAATACGTTCAGAAGTACTTAAGCAGTGGCCAACAGGGCAGAATATTGATCTGGCTGAATCAGCTGCCTATTTGAAATCACTTTCACCATCAATGAACTTCGCAAAACGTCTGCTACACGCTAAAGAAAACAATGAAACCCTGCTTCAGCCAAGGGCTGGTGTAGCACTGCTTGAAGAACATATTGAATTGCTTCAGTACCTGACAGAGGAAGGGGGCGCAGACTTGTTGCCCTCAACGATAGACAGCTATACCCGCCAAAATCGATATGAAGAATGCCAGAAGGGGATTGAAGAGAGTCGAAAAGCGGGTCGGTCTATGCTGAATGGATTTCCAGCGGTAAACCATGGCGTTCACGGATGTCGAAAGGTTCTTGAAGCGGTTTCTGTACCACTTCAGGCTCGACACGGCACCCCAGATGCCAGACTGCTGTCTGAAATCATTCACGCAGGCGGATGGACATCTAATGAAGGTGGCGGAATTTCCTACAATATTCCGTATGCGAAAAGCGTGACGCTTGAACAGACCCTTCGAGACTGGCAGTACTGCGACCGTTTGGCAGGCTATTATCAGGAGCAGGGTGTTGATATTAACCGCGAACCCTTCGGCCCCTTAACGGGAACTTTGGTTCCGCCGAGTATTTCTAACACAGTGGCCATTATAGAAGGTCTTCTTGCAGCAGAGCAAGGGGTTAAGCATATTACACTGGGCTATGGACAATGTGGCAATCTTGTACAGGATGTTGCAGCAATTAAGGCCCTCGAAGAGCAAGCGGGAGAATACTTCAAAGCATTTGGGTACGATGTGCATCTGACAACCGTTCTACACCAATGGATGGGTGGTTTCCCCGAAGATGAGTCTAAGGCCTTTGGCGTCATCTCATGGGGCGCTGCGACAGCTGCTCTTTCTGGAGCCACAAAAGTCATTGTCAAAACACCGCATGAAGCACTGGGCATCCCGACCAAAGAGGCCAATGCTCAGGGGATGAAGGCGACCCGCCAGGTCTTGAGTCTACTAAAAGAGCAGAAGCTGTCACTGTCAAAAGATGTTGCATCTGAAGTATTGCTTATTAAGGCTGAGGTTAAGTGCTTAATGGATGCTGTTCTGAGCGTGGGCAATGGCGATTTGGCAGTCGGTACAGTCAAAGCCTTTGAAGCGGGTATTCTAGATATTCCTTTCGCGCCTAGCATTCACAATGCAGGGAAAATCTTACCCGCACGTGATGCAAACGGTGCTGTACGCTTCATGTCATATGGCAATCTGCCAATATCAAAGACACTGAAGGAATACAATAATGACCTGCTGGAACAAAGAGCAGTACGTGAAAACAGAGATGTCGGTTTCCAATTGGTAGTAGATGATATATTTGCTGTTTCGGCTGGTCACTTGGTTGGAAACTCAAGTGTGAGTAAATAGGAGGAAAATATGAAAATTATAGATGTAGTATGCGCACAGGGGAGAACGGGCTTCTATTTTGATGATCAGCGTGCCATCAAATCAGGTGCAAGATCAGATGGATTCAGATATGTAGGAACACCTCTTACAGAAGGTTTCAGTGAAATCAGACAAGCTGGGGAATCCATTTCAGTCATGATTCTTTTAGAAGATGGTCAAGTCGCACATGGTGATTGCGCTGCAGTTCAGTACTCGGGTGCAGGTGGCAGAGATCCCCTGTTTATTGCTCAGGATTTTATCCCGGTTATTGAAGGTGAAATTAAGGATGCCCTCCTTGGAAAAGACAGTAAAGCCTTTAGAGAATTGGCAACACTTGTGGACACATTCCAGAGCAGCGGCAAGAACTTGCATACTGCAATTCGATACGGTGTGACACAAGCCCTGCTCGATGCGGCTGCCAAGTCTGAGAAAAAGACAATGGCAGAAGTGGTTTCTGAGGCATATGACATTGAAAGTCCAATTGCTTATGTGCCTATTTTCACTCAATCTGGAGATGACAGATATGCAAATGCTGACAAAATGATTATTAAAGGGGCAGATGTTCTCCCGCACGCCCTTATTAATAACGTCCCCGCAAAGCTGGGCCTCGAAGGTGAAAAACTCCTTGAATATGTGAAGTGGTTGCGTGAGCGAATTAATAGCACACAAGATGAAAATACGGGTCAGACATACGCCCCAGTACTTCATATAGATGTGTACGGCACAATTGGTCAACTCTTTGAGAATGATGTTGAGTCTATGGCCCAGTATATTTTAACTCTGGAAGAAGCAGCAAAGCCATTCAAGTTACGCATTGAAGGGCCAATGGATGTAGAGGACAGAGAACTTCAGGTTGCAGCACTCAAAGCATTGAGACAGAGTCTTAAAGAAAAGGGCGGACGAGTAGAACTCGTTGCTGACGAATGGTGTAACACGCTAGAGGACATCAAGCTCTTTGTCGATGAGCAGGCAGCAGATATGGTTCAAATTAAGACACCAGACCTTGGTGGTGTCAATAATGTTATTGAAGCTATTTTGTACTGTAAAGAGAGGGGTGTAGGTGCATACTGCGGAGGAACCTGCAATGAAACGGACCGCTCAGCACAGGTATGTACGCAGATTGCCATGGCTTGCAGTGCCGACCAGTGTCTAGCCAAACCAGGCATGGGGGTCGATGAAGGCTACATGATTGTCTTTAATGAAATGAACCGAACAATGGCACTTGTAAACAGTCGGAAGGCATAGGTGGCCCATGCGAACGATACAAGGAGAGACAATAATTGAAGCGGTAAAGTCAATGTGTATTGAATCGAATAGGCATCTGCCGGAAGATGTAAAAATGGCCCTGATACAGGGTGTGAAAAATGAGGATAGTCAGGGTGCCAAGGAAGTGTTGGAAGTCATTATTGAAAATGCAGAGCTTGCATCAGATAAAGAAGTTGCTATGTGTCAGGATACAGGCATGACGGTTGTCTTCGTAGAATTGGGTCAAGATGTCATGATTGCAGGCGGCAGTTTGACTGACCTAATCAACGAAGGGGTAAGACAAGGCTACGTTGCAGGGCATCTTAGAAAGTCTGTTGTTCAAGACCCCATTTTAAGAAATAATACAGCGGACAATACCCCAGCAGTTGTACATTATGAACTGGTGGAAGGGACAGGGCTAAAAATCACGGTTGCCCCAAAGGGGTTTGGCAGTGAGAACATGAGTAGAATCTACATGCTAAAGCCATCTGAGGGGATTACCGGTATAGAAAACGCAGTGCTTGAAACCATACGCGAGGCGGGACCAAACCCTTGTCCGCCCATAGTGGTAGGTGTGGGCATTGGCGGTACATTTGAAAAAGCCGCTTGGCTGGCAAAAAAAGCACTGATCCGGCGTATGGACATACCAAATAGCAAACCGCAATATGCTCAGCTTGAGCAAATACTATTAGAAAAAACGAATGCTATGGGGATAGGTCCACAGGGATTCGGCGGAAAAACCACAGCGCTGGGCATAAATATTGAATCCTACCCTACACATATAGCAGGTTTGCCTGTTGCTGTGAATATTGGCTGCCACGCTTCTCGGCATGTCAGCAGAGAACTTTAGAGGAGGACGGTCATGAAATACTGTGAACTGCCTCTTAGTGCAGAGGCAATAAGTCAAATGAAAGCTGGAGAAAAAATTATGGTAACGGGAACCCTTTATACCGCGAGAGATGCTGCTCATAAACGTCTTGTAGAAACGCTTCAAAGCGGAGCGCTTCTTCCCGTAAACTTGGAAGGTCAAGCCATTTATTATGTAGGTCCTGCACCGGCGAAGGCTGGTGATGTCATCGGACCAGCGGGGCCGACAACCAGCGGGAGAATGGATGCCTTCGCCCCCAAGCTTCTGGATCAAGGACTTAAAATAATGATTGGGAAAGGGCGAAGGGACGCGGGTGTCATAGAGGCCATAAAAAGAAATAAAGCCGTATATCTTGCAGCAGTCGGCGGTGCAGCGGCAATTATGATGGACTGCATAAAATCAGCAAAGGTGATTGCCTATGATGACCTTGGAACAGAGGCAATTCGAGAGCTTTATGTTGAAAATATGCCCCTGATTGTAGCTGTTGATTCAAGAGGCAATGATTACTACGATATCGGACCAGCATGTTACTTGAATCAGAATATATTTGGAAGGGAGGCACTTTAAGTGAAAATTACAGCCCCTTCAAGAGCCGGTTCGATTGAATCAGGCGATATTCTAATTATGCTTCATCCTCTAGACAAGAGGCTGGAAGTTGATTTAGAGAGTAAGGTAATGGCACAGTTTGGAGCGCATATTAAAGCCCTCATCTTGACAACATTAAAAGAGAAGGGTGTTCAGTGCGGTCGTGTAATCGCCCGTGACAGTGGTGCACTTGACTATACAATCAAATCACGTGTACATACTGCATTGGTCCGATCTATGGAAATGGAGGCGGTATAAATGAGTAAACGTAGAAGTTTGTTGTTTATTCCCGGTAATGCTCCAAGTATGGTTCAGAGTGCTGATTTATTCGACGCAGACAGTGTTATCTTTGATTTGGAAGATGCCGTAAGTATGGGTGAAAAAGATGCAGCCAGAGACCTGGTTGCAACGGCCCTGCTAGAGCTTGATTTTGGACAAGTTGAAAAGATTGTAAGAATCAACCCTATGGACACACCAATGGGGCCACTTGATTTAAGAAAACTTGCCAAGGCGCTTCCGGACGCAATTCTTGTTCCAAAGGCAACAGAGGCAGGCATACGCATGTGTGACCAAATCCTCACAGAAATTGAAAGTCGCCAGTATGCCTCTCAAAAAACACGTATGATTGCCCTTATTGAGACAGCCTATGGTCTTGCTTTTGCCTCTAGAATAGTAAGTGCATCGACTCGTATTGACGCGGTTCTTCTTGGGGGCGAGGATTTCACCTCAGATATGGAAGTGGAGCGCACAAAGGCAGGCCATGAAGTTGCGTACGCTCGCAACAAGCTGGCAACACTCTCAAGGGCACTGGGGCTGCATTTTATTGATACCCCTTTTGTAGATGTCGAAGATACAGATGGACTTTTAGAGGACTGTAAAGTGGCGGTGTCATGTGGCGCGACTGGAAAAGCAGCGATTAATCCGAGGCAGGTTAAAACCATTCACATGGCCTTTACACCAGATGAAAAAAGCACCAAATGGGCAAGACGTGTTATGGATGCATGGCATAAAGCTGCTGCAGAAAACAAAGGTGTCTTTTCACTAGATGGAAAAATGGTGGATGCCCCGGTTGTACATAGAGCTGAAAAAATATTGCTAAAAGCAGGGATTGAGTAAAGGGGAGAATACATGTGCTAAATAAGATCGGAAGGGATATTCCAGATTTTTTAGAGGGATATGGACAGTGTATTCCTTATCCAAATGAGAGAGCGAGTAAAGAGTCAAAGGCTAACAGGGATCATAATGCAGCGCTGAATAGGTGTACACAGGGCTCAAAAGAAAAATATCGTGAGGACTTATTAAATCTTCTTACTGAAATTGGAATTGCAAGTGGTATGACCTTGTCCTTTCATCATCACCTCAGAAATGGGGATGGTGTTTTAAATCTGGTTATGCAGGCTGTAGCAGAGCTTGGACTTACGGATATCACAATTGCGGCGAGTTCTATCTTTCCTGTACATGCTCCCCTGGTTCAATATATTGAGAAGGGGGTTATCCGTCAAATTCGGGCGAATTATATTTCAGGTCCTGTAGCCGATGCCATTTCAGAAGGAAAGATGCAGTGGCCTGCAATTATGTACACGCATGGTGGGCGAGCGCGTGCACTTGAGTCAGGCGATTTAAAGGTGGATATAGCTTTTATTGCAGCACCTGTGTGTGATGTTCAGGGGAATATCTCAGGCGCGAACGGGCCAGCGGCCTGCGGTGTTCTAGGGTATGCTGTACCAGATGCCCATCATGCTGAGCGCGTCGTAGCGGTTACAGATACGCTTGTTCCGTATCCGACACTGGATACAGAAATCGGTGAAGAATGGGTGGACTATGTTCTTAAAGTAGATGCTATCGGTGATCCTGCGGGGATTGTTAGCGGAACCACTCAAATTACACGGAATCCGATCGGCCTTAAAATAGCTGAGAGGGCCGCGCAAGTTATAGAGCATTCTGGTTTACTGCAAGAAGGCATTTCCTTTCAAACGGGTGCTGGGGGAGTTTCGCTTGCAGTGGCATACTTTATGGGACAAGCCATGAAACAGAGAAATATAAGGGGGAGCTTTGCATCGGGTGGCATAACTGGCTACTTGGTTAACATGCTGGAAGAGGGACTCTTTGAAAGTCTTTTGGATGTACAGTGTTTTGACCATGAAGCGATACGCTCTTACCGAGAGAACCGGGCACATCAGGGTATGTCTGCATCACGATATGGAAACCCGCACAACAAGGGTTGTGTAGTCAATCAACTGGACGTCATGATACTGGGTGCTACAGAAATAGACCTAGACTTCAATGTGAATGTAACAACGGGTTCCGATGGAAAAATAATGGGTGGTTCAGGTGGGCACAGCGATACAGCCTATGGATCGAAATTGGCTATTGTTGTGACGCAACTGGTTAAGGGCAGACTTCCAATTGTTAGAGAGCAAATCACGACGGTGACAACCCCTGGGACCAGTGTAGATGTTCTCGTCACTGAACGAGGGATTGCGGTGAATCCGAACCGTTCTGAGTTGAGAAGTTGTCTTGAAAAAGCGGGGCTGCCTGTAGTAGACATTAGGACACTCTATGACAAGGCCAGCAGCATTACAGGCAAGCCTGAGACCATCAAAACGCAAGATCAGATTGTCGCCCTGGTAGAGTATAGAGATGGGTCTGTCATAGATGTGGTACGAAAGGTTTGATACAGTATGCACAGCGTTTATGTGAAAAAATTGGAAGAAGCAGACCGACAAATCTTCGAAGATCTGCTTGAAAGGCATGAACTAACCCCTGATGCAGCAGTTGATGAAACCCTTGTGATGTATCATGGGGACCGCATGATTGGCACCTGTTCATCATATGGGAAAATCATCAAAATGTTTGCTGTAAATCGCTGCTATCAAGGGGGTGGTTATGCAAGAACCCTGCTCTCTAATATGCTCAATAGATTGTTTGACAGCGGATACTACACCGTTTTGGCATATACACCTTCTAAAAATAGAGATGTTTTTGAAGCCATGCAGTTCCGCTGTATCTATGATACACAGTCTGTAGCCCTTATGAGTATCGGGGTGAAGGAACTGGAGCGGTCGCTGCAAGCGTTATGTGACAAGTTAGGCTCGCCAAAGGGGTCGCGGGGCGCAATTGTCATGAATGGCAATCCCTTTACCAAGGGGCACGCTTATTTAATCGAGGAAGCAAAGAGCAGGTGTGATGAACTAATTGTGTTTGTAGTGGAGTCAGAACAGTCCAGCTTCACGACCGAAGAAAGACTGGCGCTGATTCGAAGTGGCACTAAAGGAATGCAGGGCGTACATGTTCTTCTTGCGGGAGATTATATTATTTCGACGACAACCTTCCCGCAGTATTTTGAAAGAAGCTTGTTAAAGAGGGCTAGATGGAGTGCAGAGCTTGATGCAGGCATTTTTGTTCAGATTTTTTCAAGAGTGCTTAGAATCACAAAAAGGTTTGTTGGAAGTGAACCATATTGTCCGCTTACTGCGCAGTATAATCAGGCATTAAAGGATATGTGTGACGGAACAAAAGTTGACTTGATTGAGATAGAGCGTCTTGAGCTAGAGGGCAAGGCGGTGAGTGCATCTTTAATCAGACGCTTGATTCAGTTTGAAGATTGGGAAGCTATTCGCAGTCTGGTTCCTGAGACCACCTACTCGTATTTGAAGTCAGAAGAGGCGCTAGAGACCATACAGCGTATACAGTCCGGGCACTTGAAAGGGCATTGATTATGAATAAAAGGCGAACTGGCAGTGCGGAACACATACTCTTAGATAGAGAGAACAGGGCTGAGTTTATAAAGACTCTAGCTGCATATAGAAAGCGTCCGGTTGTAACTGGACGCTTGAACTATCCTGGTCCAAATAAAAAAACAGGTTTGGCTAAAATCGGATTTGAAATTTTACTGATCGAAATGGAAAAGACCTTTCTAACAGAAGGTGCTGAGACACTACGCTGGGAAGGTGCAGATGGCCCTGCTTATATCCTTAGCATAGATGATGATCCACTCAAATTAAAAAGAAAAAGCATTCTTATGGAAAAGACCCATCCACTAGGGCGACTATTTGACATCGATGTTACCCAAGCTGAAGGTCGTCAAGTTTCTCGTTGCACACTTAATCTACCCGAGCGCATTTGCTTTGTATGTGGTCAGAATGCGCACGTGTGCGCATCGCGTGGACTTCACAGTCAAACGGATCTGATTAGGCACTGCAATAACTTGATTACACAGTTTACGAAGCCTGCTTCTGCAAGAAAAAGTCATGGGTAACACGGCTGACATCAAAACTGAAATGTTTGAAAGTCAGCTGTATGATTGGTCCCATGCCAAATGCAAGCAGGAGGGTTCCAATACCAATTTTAGCACCCAGTAAGTATCCTAGAAATAAAACAGTCATTTCTATACTGCCGCGTATGAGTCCTACGGGCTTTTTTGTCGTTCTGGTGAGTGCCACCATTAATCCGTCGCGCGGGCCGGTACCGTAACCGGAGCCAATATAAAAGAAGCTTGCCAAAGCGATGAGGAACATGCCGAGAAAGAGCATGAAAACACCAGAAAGGAAATGGTTTGAAAGCTTAATCAAATCAATGTAGAAAAAATAGTCGATAAAGAGTCCAATCGAAAATGTATTCAATATGGTGCCGATGCCAATGGGTTCGTGAAACTGGTAGGTGATTGAAACGACAATGAAGCCGACAAGAATACTGACCTGTCCGAAGGTAATGCCCATAACCCGGCTAAGACCTGAATGCAGTGCATCCCAAGGGGAAAGTCCCAAGTTTGCTTGTATGGTAAACACGATGCCTAGAGCGTATAAAATCAGTCCGATGAATAAGCGAAGTTTTCGTTTTGTAAACATATGAGTCTCCTGACTAATCGGTGTAGGCGCTGTCAATTCTCCATACTCCCGATATAAATAAGGCGTGTGTATCTGTAGGTTAAACCAATTATACTGATACACACGCCTTAATTCAATTATAAGTATTCAAGTAAACGGTTTTATTTTTGAAAAACTGAGATGACACCATCTATTTAATAATGAAAAAACACAAGAAAGTAATAAAGGTTGGAAGCAGTGCGTATTTGAAGAGGGTGACGGATGAAATACCCGACTTGAAAAATCGCTTCAAAATGGACTGTCCCACAGGGTTGGGTGCGTTGGCGATAACGGTAAGTCCGCCGCCAGTAATGGCACCAGAAACGACAGCGTATCTCATAGAGTCTGGCAGGTTTGGTACCAGTGTGCTCAAGTAAGTGATGGCGGCATTGTCATTAAAAGCTGTCAGGAAAATAGATGTAATGTTAAGCCCTGTTGAAGGCAGGTGCTCAAGGAGCGGACCAATCCACCAGGACTGGAGGGTGCCATGTATCACAAGGCCGGAAATGAAGAAGGCAACCAGTAAAGCCGGTTTTAAGTCTATCCTGTTCTGATAAAAGACCGTTACTTGGAAGAATCCTAGGAAGAATAGAAATCCCGACAAGAATAGGACAGGGTCATGCGCATTGACAACGGTCCAAATAAGAAAGGCCAAATGCACACTGATAATCCATGCGGGTACAGAGCCTTCGCGTGTGTTCCAATTTGGATCGCGGTATAGCGGTTTGTCTTCATCCGGCAAGAGGCCAGGGATGATTTTTTTCATTTCATCGAGCTGTATGCCTTCAAACTTTTCATCAATGGCACTACGAACATTAAAGGCTTCAAATTCCTCTTTACTCAGGCGTTTTTCAGCCAGTTCTTCAAGGGTGCCCTTGAGTATGTTGGAGTATGCGTAGAGTTCGCTTGTAAAGCCAACAGACTTGTCAACCAGTTTTGATAATTGAGTGAAATTGTTTTCCAGTTCCTTAGCGCTGACAAAGCGCGATTGAATCTTTCGTTTATATCTATAATGCTGATAATCAATTTCCAGGGCATTGATGTCTTTTTTGAAAATCAAATAGTAGGAAGTTGTCGATACAAAAATAGCAACGATGGCCTTCCAGCCAAATGTCGTAAACATAAACGGGCTAGACCAGCCCCAAGGCTTAGCGACCATTAAAATCGGCGGTGCTGCGAAGTTTGTCAAGGAGCCGCCTATAGAGACATTGACAAAAAGCAGGGCAAGTGTTGCGTATCTGAGTTTGCGGGGCGGATTAAGCTGATAGAATTTTTCTGAAAGCAACATGGCAGCAATGGTCATGGCTGCCGGTTCTGTAATGACTGATCCGACAAGGGGGGTCAAAGTAAGCAGGACAAACCACCAGACATCGATCCGGTCACCAAAGAGTTTCACAATATGAGAGGTGACAAATTCAAAGAACTTTAGAATCGGTCTGCTGGAGGCAATGGTCATAATCACAATAATGAATAGGGGCTCTGTGTAATGAAGGCTATCGACATAGGTGACAAAGGTTTCCCAATCATAGAATATGGAGGTTGCAATTGCAAGCGCGATTGCCCAGATGCCAAAGACCACTTCAACCTCGCCGAGCAGGTGGAAAAGGCCTGCGCTAATAGAGTGGCTGTGCTTGTCTACCTTTCCAGCTTCAATGAGCTTCTTGTAGGCTTCTTCTTTTTTATGGGCGATCTTTATTAGAAAGCTGCTGAGCAGTGTATGGACAATGGCACATAGAAAGATGAACAGGGCGACCAGGTTAAAGGGTTCTGCCTGAATTCTAAGCCATAGAATTTCAGGCAAGTTTGTAAGTTGCTCGTCATGGTAGCTCATTTCAGATTTTGGAAAATCCATTTCTGTGTCGACAGAATGTGCAGCTGCAGGTAAAGCGGATGCGCAAAAAAATGTTATGATAAGTACGAGGAGTATCATAGGTCTTTTTTCTTTTGTCATAATGCACCTCCTATGTATATTGAATCAGGCGCTTAAGCCACTGCATATATTGCACCTTTTATATTCATGCCTTGAGCCATGCGCTAGTGTCTGCGTGGTTGTATTAGAGCATGGGGGGAATCTATAAAACTAGGAATTTCACGAATAAATTAAGTTAAATGATGTATACCCGTTTTATAGTAAGAAGAACAGGTGTATTATAATATTCAAACACTGGGATGTGTACCTGCCAATTCGAAGAAGTGACCATATAAAGTCAAGGAGATAAAATGATAGATATTACAGCACTGGTAAGCTGCGAAAGCAAGCCGCTTGAGTCCATACGATATGATAAAAAATGCAAGGCAGCCGTTCACGGTGTATCCGTTGACCGCGGGCCGGTTGTGGCGTGGAATATCACAAAAAAATGCAATTTTAAGTGCAAGCACTGCTACTCTGAATCTACAGGAGAAACAGATGTTGCAGAACTGTCCCTTTCAGAAATCAAAGATACCATTAAACAAATGAAAGCACTCAAGGTTCCTGTTGTCCTCCTTTCTGGTGGAGAACCCTTAATGCACCCGCATATATTTGAAATTATTGAAGCAGTCAGAAAAGCCGGGATGCGCATCAGTCTTTCAACCAATGGGAGTTTGATTACAAAAGAGGTTGCTCTGCGTTTAAAGGAACTTGGTGTGAGCTATGTCGGCATAAGCCTAGATGGCATTGGGGCGGTCAATGATCACTTCAGGGGCGTAGAAGGCGCCTTTGAAGCGGCGGTTAGAGGGATTCGAAACTGTGAAGGCGTCGGGCAAAAAGTTGGACTGCGCATGACCGTCCACACCGAAAATGTATATCAGGTGCCCGAAGTACTCTCCTTTATGGAAACAGAAGGCATAAAGCGTATTTGCTTTTACCATTTGGTGCCATCAGGCAGAGGCAGTGATATCAAGAGTCAGATGATGAGCGCTGAACAAGCGAGAAGCTTCGTTGAAGACCTCCTTGATTACAGCCTTGCGTTAAAGGCAGGTCAAATTGATAAGGAAATTCTCACCGTGACCAATCATACGGATGGGCCGTTTTTGTACCTCTTGATGAAAGCGCGCGATGAAGCCTTAGCGGCATGCATGCTCGACAAGCTGTCAAATAACAGGGGCAACCGGTCAGGCATAGCCATGATGAATATGGACTGGAAGGGTGAGGTCTATCCAGACCAGTTTTCAAAGTTTATGCCCCTAGGAAGCATACGTGAAAAGACACTGGATGAGATTTGGGTGAAAGGGTCTCAACCATTGACCGATCTGCGTAGAAAACGTGACCTGTTAAATGGCGTATGCAAGTCGTGTAAGTGGCTTGAAATTTGCGGTGGAAATTTACGGGCGCGTGCCTATATGACAAGTGGTGATTTATGGGGGATGGACCCAGGCTGTTACTTAAAGGATGATGAAATATGATACTTTCATGGAATACAACAAAACGCTGTAACCTATATTGCAAGCACTGCTACAGGGAGTCAGACGAAAAGGCTGCTGAGAATGAACTGACACTTTTAGAGGGCAAGAAGCTTATCGATGCCATTCAGAAGACAGGGAAGTTCAGGATTATCATTTTAAGCGGGGGTGAACCCCTCCTGCGTAACGATTTAGAAGAAATTGCACGCTATGTGAAATCAAGAGGGATGATACCTGTACTCGGAACCAATGGCACCCTTTTAACTAAGGAACGAGCCAAGTCATTAAAGGAAGCGGGTGTCGCTGCTGTAGGTATTAGCATAGATTCAGTAGAAAGCAGTAAGCACAATGCATTTAGGCAAACACCTGACGCCTATGAAGGGGCTAGACAGGGCATAGAAAATGCTATAGAGGCAGGACTGCGTGTACAAATCAACCCAACCATTACAAAAGACAACGTACACGAAATCGAAGCAATTATTGAGCAGGCAGAAAGCTGGGGCGCGTCTTCTGTACATCCCTTTTTTCTCGTTGAAGCGGGAAGGGGCAAATGCATTAAAGAAAATGCGCTTTCAGATGAAGGGTATTTTGAGGCCCTGAAAAGGGTGCTTGAACTTCAGCCTAATACAAATGTTGAACTTAAGCCAACCTGTGCGCCACAGTTTATGAGTTTAGCCAAGGAAATGGGCATACAAAATCGATTTACAAGAGGGTGTTTGGCCGGACTCAGCTACTGCTGTATCCTGCCTGACGGCAAGGTGCATGTTTGTCCATATATGCCTCTTGAAGCTGGAGATGTACGCGAGCAGACCTTCGATGAAATTTGGACCACCAGTCCTGTTTTTACAGCACTGAGAGATTTCAGCAACTATGAGGGCCGATGTGGCCGCTGTGCAGATATAGATATCTGTGGTGGATGTCGTGCGCGGGCATTCTATAAAAGTGGACATTATCTTGGTGAAGATCCCATGTCAAAGTATTGTTATCAGAAACGCGAGGACAGGTCATGAATGCATTGCAACGCAAACTGCTCAATGTCATGCAGGAAGGTATTCCTCTGGTAGAAAGGCCATTTGAAGCAATTGGTAGACAGCTTGGCGTGTCTGAAGCAGATGTTCTTCAAGGCATTCAAGATTTAAAATCACAGGGTCTGCTGCGCCGATTTGGTGGTATTGTAAACATATCTGAGCTTGGGGTTAAGTCTACGCTGGTGGGCCTTAAGGTCGGGGCATCTTATATTGAGGCCGTTGCTGGTGCAGTGAGTGCTTATCCGGGCGTAACGCACAATTATGAGCGTGATGATGCCTATAATTTGTGGTTCACCCTAATGGAAGGTTCCGAAGAAACCCTGAAGGCGCATATTGAAGAAATCAGGCATTTGCCAGGTGTTGAAAGTCTTATTAATTTACCGGCAAAAAATAAATACAAAACTAAAGTAATCTTGAAACTGTAGAGGTGGCCTTTGGACAATATTGATATTAAAATTCTTATGGAAATTTCAGGGGATATGAACTTGTCTCCTGAACCTTTTAAATCGGTTGCTCAAGCAGTGGGCATTAGCGTTGAAGAAGTCCTCGAGCGCCTGGGCCGTCTTACTGACGAAGGCGCATTGAAGCGTATTGCACCAATTCTATATCATCAGAAGACAACTTTTACAAAGAACGCCCTGACCATCTGGGCAATTGATGAAAGAGATGTAGAAAGTGTAGCAGATTTTTTTGTTTCATTTACACATATTAGCCACGTTTACGAGCGGGCGACCAGTGCGGAGTGGCCCTATAACCTTTACGGCATGATTCACGCTAAAAGTGATGAAGAGCTAGAACTGGTGATAGGACAAATTAAAGAACGTGTCGGCAGTGTTCCTTTTAAGGTGATTACAACTCTTAAAGAATGGAAGAAGACTAGTCCAAATTTAGCATATCTTCTTGAAGAGCACTGATTTGGCTGTACATAAAGGCAATAGAATGTCGTTTTCAGATAAGGAGCAGGATATGGAGTATATTTGTTCGAAATGTTCAAGGAAACAATCCGTTTATGAAAAGGAAGCTAAGTGTCCCTGTGGCGGGCTTTGGAAACTGGATTTTGAACCACAGCCCTTTAGCCTCGATTTGATAGACACCAAGTACTGGGGGCTTATGCGCTATCATGCGTTTTTACCTGTCCCAGAAGCGGCACTGGGCGCAGTGACACTGGGTGAAGGAATGACACCTGTAGTGCCACTTGAAGAGGGACTGCTTGCCAAGATGGATTACTTTATGCCAACCTTGTCCTTTAAAGACAGAGGCGCGGCAGTTCTGATGGCACATTGTAAACATATAGGTGTTGATTCAGTCGTTCAGGACAGCAGCGGAAATGCAGGAAACAGTGTAGCCGCCTATAGTGCCAAAGCCCAAATAGCCTGTGAAATTTATGTTCCTGAGGGGACATCTCCTAAAAAAATCGATATGATTCAGGCCCACGGCGCCGTGGTCAACGTCGTGTCTGGAAGCCGTGACCACTGTGCTGATGTCTGCCGAGAGCAGGTAGAAAAGCGTGATGTGTACTATGCCAGCCATGTCTATAATCCCTTTTTCTATCAGGGGACAAAAACATACATTTATGAAGTATATGAACAGCTGGGGCGCATTCCAAAGCAGATATTTGTGCCTTTAGGCAATGGCACCCTATTTATTGGTGTTATAAAGGGGCTTGAGGAGTGCATGGCTTCGGGGCTGATTGAGCACATGCCCCAAATATATGCTGTTCAAAGTGAATACTGTGCCCCGTTTTTTGAGGCCTTTAAACAAGGGCAGACAAGGCCGGCAAAGGTAACTGTCAAGCCGACCCTTGCCGAGGGAATCGCTATTGGTATTCCGATGCGCGGTGAAGAAATTCTTGAGTACATTTATAAGTATGATATTGACGTGATTACGGCACCCGAAAGTGAAATTCTTGCTGCAAGAGAGGGGCTTTCCAAGAAAGGATTCTACTGTGAACATACTACAGCTGCCACCTATGCAGCATACAAGAGGCTCATTCAGGAAAGAGGGAAACTGGAAGATGCCCTGATTCCACTGTGTGGTGCTGGACTTAAATCAGATCATTAATTTTATTTTAAAAAGAACTTGACAATGAAAAGAGCAAGGTATAATATAAATGCGAAGAATGATTGAGCGCAATTAAATTTTAAAAAACTAAGATATCTTATAAATCCATGATGAGGAGGTGACCGTATAATGGAGAAATATGAAGCACTAAAATTAGATAATCAAGTTTGTTTTCCCCTATACGCCTTGTCGCGAAAAATTATTAAACTTTATAAGCCCTTGCTTGATCAGCATAACCTGACCTATACCCAGTACATTACCATGTTGGTTGTCTGGGAAGAAGAAAAAATCATTTTTAAAGAGCTTGGACATCGCCTTCAGCTTGACTCAGGTACCCTGACACCTGTACTTAAGAAACTGGAGTCCATGGGTCATATTATCAAGTACCGAAATGAAGAGGATGACAGGCAAGTCACGGTTGAGCTTACTGAAAAAGGTCGAGCCTTGAAAGACGCGGTATCAGATATTCCTTATCAGTTATACGGCATGTTTGAAGGCCATGAAAGCCAACTGCATGATCTGAAGAAAATACTCGATGACGTACTCAATACATTTAAAGACTAATCAAACTCTATTTTCCAGGTGGATTTTGATTTCTTTTTACACCAAATGATTGAGCGCAATTAAATTTTTATAAATTAAATTAAATCAGGACAGTAAGCCAGTCGTATTTCAATCCCGTAGAAATACAAGTCTATAAGAGGGCAGGCTCATTTATACAATAGAGTCAATACTAGAACCTAGGCAGTTTGAAGACAAGCAAAGGAGACGATGAAATGCAGTTTTATGATTTTGAAGCAAAAGGCATGTACGGGGAAACCGTTCAAATGGACGCATATAAGGGGCAAGTGGTACTGGTGGTCAACACGGCGAGCAAGTGTGGTTTAACACCACAGTTTGAAGAATTGGAAGCGCTGTACAATGAGCTTGGAGAATCAGGACTTGAAGTCCTTGGATTTCCCTGTAATCAATTTGCCAATCAGGACTCTGGAACCAATGAAGAAATTCAGACCTTTTGCCAATTGAACTATGGTGTTACATTTCAAATGTTTGAAAAAGTAGATGTGAATGGCGACGCGGCCCATCCGCTTTTTAAATATCTTAGAAATGAAAAGGGCGGCCTTTTCGGAAACAAAATCAAGTGGAACTTTACAAAGTTTCTCATTGACGCCCAAGGGCGTGTGGTTAAACGCTATGCCCCTACTACTGCACCAAGTAAACTGCGTAGTGATATCGAAAAACTGCTGGTAGAAAGAAGCTCATAGAAAGAAGCTTAAATAAAGTGGTTTAAAACCAGTGTGTGAATACAGTTTAGTCGGAATGTGCTTTAAGGAGCAGTTCGGCATAAAGTATAAAAGAAGACAAATCAGAGAATAAAAGGAGAGCGTTTAAATGAAATTATACGATTTTACTGCAAATGATATTGATGGAAATCCAGTAAAGCTAGATGCATACAAGGGTAAGGTTATGCTGGTGGTCAACACAGCGAGCAAATGCGGATTCACACCACAATATGAAGACCTTCAGCGTCTTTATAATGACTATCAGGATAAAGGCCTTGAAATTCTTGGTTTTCCTTGTGGTCAGTTCATGGATCAGGAGTTTGAAGAACGTGGAGAAATCAAATCATTTTGTGCACTGAATTATGGCGTTCAGTTTAAGGTCTTTGAGAAAATAGATGTTAATGGGTCGGCTGCTCATCCTATTTTTGAGTATTTGAAAGAACAAGCACCTTTTGAAGGTTTTGACATGAGCAATCCAACCAATAAGGTGGTGGACTCCATTCTTAATGAGAAGTTCCCTGCATTTACAATTGGGGATGCAATTCGTTGGAACTTTACTAAGTTCTTAGTGGATAGACAAGGCATTGTGGTTGAGCGGTTTGAATCGTCCGTTTCACCGCTTGACATTGAAGCACATATTGAAAAGCTCCTATAAGGAATGCGCTATTAATAGCATTATGGATGATAGTAAAATAGACCAAATAATAAAAACAGGCTGGGTCAGTGAAGCGTTCACAAACCCAGCCTGTTTTATGTGTTTTCTTATACAAGACCAATAAAGTATTCTACTGTAATTGCAACAATAACGACCAGTGCGGATATGATAAAGCCATGTAGCATGGGTGCCGCGCCAGACTTTCGCATTTCCTTAAAGCTGGTATTGAGTCCAATCGAAGCGAGTGCCATTACCATCAGGAACTTACTGAGTTTTTTTGAAAGGATAGCAACAGAAGGCGCAATAAAACCAAAACTGTTGATTATAGCCAGAAGAACAAAGCCCAGTATAAACCAGGGGAAAATATTCAGAACGCGGTCCTTCAAATGAAGGGCGTCTTTTTCGTTTGAGTCTTGTCCTTTTTTTAATGAGGCATTGATAAGGGCAAACATGATGACCACCGGAATAATGGAAAGTGTACGCGTTAGCTTCACCATGGTTGCAAAATCACCGGCGGCCTCGCTGAATGCATAACCAGCTGCAACCACACTGGATGTATCATTTACCGCTGTACCGGCCCATAAGCCATAAGCGATATCGGATAGGTTCAGTGCTTTTCCCATGACAGGAAAGAGTAAAATCATAAACATATCAAATATGAATGTAGCAGAAAGGGCATAGGCAATATGTTGATCGTCTGCTTCAATAACGGGTGCAACAGCGGCAATGGCTGAACCGCCACAGATGCCTGTTCCAGCAGAAATAAGGTTTGAAAGTTTCCAGTCAAGTCCAAGCAGTTTTCCGATTAGGTAGCCTCCACCAAAGCATGTGAACAAGGTAAAAAGCATCACGGTCATAGAGAGTTTACCGACACCAATAATCGTGTTTATACTCAGTGAAGCCCCGAGTAGGATAATAGCAATTCTGAGCACTTTCTTTGAGGTGAATTTCAAGCCGGGCTTTAGGCGCTTGCCAGGCGGTGCGTATGCATTGATGGTCATACCAATAAATAGGGCAAAGATGGATGCTCCAATTAAATGTATAGGCAGCATAGATTCGATTCCCTTTGAGATAAGTGCAATTATGAACGCCAGGATGAGCCCGGGTAAAAATTCTTTCGCTTTGTTTATCCATGAAATAGTCATAAGTAATCCTCCTCTGTCATTGTAGCTTGAGTCTAACATGGATTGTTGATAAAATAAAATAATCATATTTAATCAATTGATAATAAAAATTTATCAATAAGACAGCAGTCAATAGGACTTCTGTGAGGGAGAAAGGCGGTATACAGGTGCTGGACTATAGACTAAGAACCTTCATTAAGCTATGTGATACAATGCATTATCATAAAACGGCTGAGCATCTTCATATGACACAACCGGCAGTATCACAACACATTCGGTATCTGGAAAAGACATATGGGTGCAAGCTGTTTGTATACAATAAGAAAAAACTCATTAAGACAGAGGCAGCATCCAGACTTGAAGCCTATGCCAGATCAGCCTTCTATAATGAAACCTTATTAAAACAGGAGCTTGAAGAGCCTGAGCTCATAAAGCTGCGCGTCGGTGCGACAAAGACAATTGGGGAGTTTGTAGTAAATAATCAGGTTGCCAATTTGGCATACAGACAGGATATCCTGCTTGAAATGACCATTGACAATACACAGAATTTACTCGAAATGCTGGAACGTGGGGCGCTTGATTTTGCGCTGATAGAAGGGTATTTTGACAAGGCGGCGTATGGCTACAGACTTTATAAAAACGAACCCTTCGTAGGCCTGTGTAGTAGGACCCATCCCTTTGCAGGAAAATCCATGTCATTTGAAGCCCTTTTTGACACCCTCTTACTGGTTAGAGAAAAGGGTTCTGGAACAAGGGCCATATTTGAACAGATTCTAAATGCACGCAATTATACCCTCAAGCAGTTTAGGCGAAGTGTTTCAATTAGCAGTTTCAAGCTGATTAAAGAAATGCTCCTTAGAGGTGATGCAATCACCTTTGCTTACCAAGCCATTTCTAGCGGCACTGAAGGGCTGACTACTTTTAGTGTGGCGGGGGAAAAGATTACCCGAGAGTTCAACTTTGTGTATCTTAAGAATACAGAGGCAGAAAAATTCATTGAGATTTTCCAGCGCGCATAAAAAAAGAACTCTGAAAAGAGTTCTTTTTTTATGGATACAGCCCGGAGAGTGATGTGGGCCATGTCCACTTAGCATATTGATTCTGGCCAATCAAATGCTGAAAGCTTGCTTATGTATTGTAGAATGTCCCTTTTGGACAGGGATATCTATGTATGATATTATGAGTATATGACCAGAATATCGCTTTGGCAATATTTTGTCAATTAATCAATTGATATTTTTATATAAAGTATCTGAGAGGAGGCACACATGAAAGTAACGCTACTATATGACAACCGGGTACTGAATGAAAACCTGATTGGCGGACATGGATTGTCTGTCCATATTGATGCAAACCACCATAAAATCCTAGTTGATACAGGACTCAACCCCGACTTTATAAAAAATGCACAGACCTTGGGGATTGACCTTAAAAGTGTGACACATGTGGTCATTTCCCATGGACATTATGATCATACGGGTGG
This sequence comes from uncultured Acidaminobacter sp., assembly GCA_963676345.2. GTDB lineage: Bacteria > Bacillota > Clostridia > Peptostreptococcales > Acidaminobacteraceae. The sequence continues at coordinate 661,464 of CAXXTS010000002.1, read as the reverse complement.
CCTTAGTGCATTTATGGACTTGAACCCATCTGCACAAATCATCATACATAAAATGGCTTTTCAAAAGTTTATGAATACCAAAAGCGGCAGTCCGAAATATATTGGAATTGATCCTGCGGTTAAGGTCGATGCCCGGGTTACTCTAATTGACGCCCCTTATAAACTTTTTGATGGCGCGCTTGTTTTCCCAGGAAAAATGGGAGAACGTTATTTGCCAAAGGGCAACCAATCCCTATTTATTGAGCATGATGGCAAGCTTATGCCAGATCCATTTGAGCATGAAATCACACTCCTTCTAACAGAAGAAGATAAGAAGCTTCTGGTAAGCGGATGTTCCCATGGTGGCATTGTGAATATTCTTGAGAAGGCCAACGCAATAGAAAGCGGTCATGTGACCCATGTTCTTGCAGGGCTGCATCTTCGGGGCGTTGAACCTGAAAACAACAACGACAAAGCCTTTTTAGACGGACTTAAGAAAGATATTGTATCAATGGGGATAGAGCATGTATATACATGCCACTGTACAGGCGACGCCGCAGGAAGCTACCTAAGCCAGCACGCGCAATTTACACAAGTTGAAGCTGGGCGTATCATTGAAATTAAATAGGCATGAAATACATAACACTAAAAAGTCCCTATCCGTAGACTGTTTATACAGCTTGTGGATAGGGACTTTTTTGATTATGACTTGAATAGCCGGTTGTTCACCCCGTTCCCAAGTGGCGTTATTCGTATCTCGGGGTAGATTTAATGTGCTTGATGAAAGGGCTGGTTCTGTACATATTTATTGTAGAGAAAATCAATGGCTTCCTGGTCACTTTTAAAGAACTGGTCTTGTCCGATACGTGTATAAACCCCATCATTTTGCATAACGCGCAGGGGCTGTGCATTGACGCCGCAAACCATTATTATGATATGCTGGCGATCACAAATATCTACCATGCGCTTAAAGGCGTGAAGTGCTGTCGCATCCATAGAAGGCACATTGTTCATTCTTACGAGAAGCTTATCTGTATCGTCGTGGATTTCAGACAATGCGTTTAGGAATTTATCAGCAGCACCGAAGAAAAAGGGGCCATTAATATCATAGATCTGAATGCGGGGCAGGGCTTTGAGCTTTTCATTTTCAATGAGAGAAACGGTATCCCCTTCAGAAGCATCAAGTGTAGCAACATCTACATTTGAAACATCACTCATACGCTTCATAAAGAGAAAAGCAGCCAGCATCATGCCGATTTCAATGGCCTTGACCAAATCGACAAGCACGGTAATAAAGAATGTAACCAGCAATATAGCCATATCGCTCTTGGGAGATTTAAAGAGTTTCACAAACTCCCGCCACTCGCTCATATTATATGCGACAACGATTAATACAGCAGAAAGCGCCGTAAGAGGAATCAGCTTAGCATAGGGCATGAAGACCATAAGAATAAGGAGCAGTACCAGTGCGTGCACCATTCCAGATACAGGTGTACGTCCACCATTTTTTATGTTTGCGACTGTTCGTGCAATTGCTCCAGTAGCGGGAATACCCCCAAAAAGACCTGAGGCTGCATTGGCGATACCCTGTGCAATGAGTTCCATATTTGAGCGGTGTTTTGCTCCAATCATGGCATCAGATACCACGGCTGAGAGCAAAGACTCAATACTGCCGAGTATTGCAATGGTAAAGGCTGGACCGAGGAGTGCCATTCCCTTTTGAAGGGTAAATGCAGGCAATTCAAAGTGGGGTGGCTTTGATGAAAGCGTGCCGAATCGACTGCCAATGGTTTCAACGGGTAAGCCCAATGCTGCAACAAGAACCGAGCAAATAACGAGTGCTGCAAAAGCCCCTGGAATACGTTTTGAAAACTTAGGCCAAACGAGGATAATCGTAAGGGCGAGCACACCAATCGCAGCTGTTTGCAGGTCTATGGTGTGAATGTTTTCGATGTAGCTATGCCATTTTTCCACAAATTCAGAGGGCACTGCGTGAATAGACAGCCCAAGAAAATCTTTAATTTGCGAAGAAAATATAACGAGTGCAATGCCACTTGTGAACCCTGTAGTTATGGGATATGGAATGAATTTAATGATACTGCCCATTTTAAAAAGTCCCATTAAGACCATCATGATACCTGCCATGATGGTGGCTATGGTGAGTCCATCAACGCCATAGTCTGAAACAATAGCGTAGACAATAACCATAAACGCACCCGTTGGACCTCCAATCTGAACACGACTTCCCCCGAGAAGGGAAATGATAAAACCGGCAACAATCGCTGTATAAAGTCCCTTTTCCGGGGAAACACCAGAGGCGATTGCTAGGGCGATTGAAAGAGGCAGTGCGATTATGGCGACAATAATGCCCGCGGTCATATCCTTTAGGAACTGCTCTTTAGAGTAATCTTTCAATGTCGAAGTCAATTTTGGTTTAAGTATAGACACGTAACACACTTCTTTCTAAAAATACAATAGGGTATAACAAAAAGGTCAAGAAATTGACCAACATATATGCTACGCCTAATTGTTGTGAAGTTCAATGTTTTTATTTCTGTACATATCTTCAGCGAAGTAGTATGAACGGTTGTAGTAGTATTTAAAATAATTTTACATAAGGTAATAAAATGGGGGACTTTCTCAGTAAAATGGGTTAGAATAGTTCTAAGCTTGAGGTGTGTATAGTTTTTCCAATTGACTAAAGCAAAGGACAGTGCAAAATAATTGGGCTGTATAAATAGGAAACGATAAGGTGTAAGATGTGCAGGTCGTGAACTTATATAAAAGGGTGGATACATTATGAAAATGAAGGAGCTCAAGCGCTTATATAAGTATGATGAAGAGAAGAAAGCCTTTATTATTGATGTTCAGCTTGAAGACTACCGTGATGCCTACAGTGAATGGGACTTTTCACCATTCAATAACCGGGATCTAGACGATGACTTAACAGAGTATCTTTTGGAGTGTTCATATGAAATTCCGGCTAAGATGCCTCTCACTATCAATTTTCATATTTTAAATCAAGAAAAAAATGATAAAAGAGAACAGAAGAGTATAAAGGGCATGTATAATTATTTTGAGTATGAAATGCGCAAATTGAAAAACCATCGTATGCGAATGATTCGTGATACCATTGCTTTTTTTGCTGTGGGAAGCATACTGCTCATAACAGGCGCTCTGCTTGAGTCCTATTTGCCGCACAGCATTCTAAACCGTGTCCTTACAGAAGGTTTTTCAATTGGAGGGTGGGTTATGATATGGGAGATGTTTTCCGCTTGGTTCTTTGATATTAAAAAGATATCTCACAAAATAAAGCATTTTATGAAGTTAAAAGAATCTACAATAGAGTATACATATACATAAGGCGGTGAGAACATGAATGAATTGTACGAGACACTCATAAGCAGTGCCCTTGAAACCAAATTGTTTTGGTCTTTAATTGTAGTAGTTTTTGTGGTGTATCTATCAAAGCTTACGAAAAACCTCATTTACAAATCCATAAATGACAACAAACGTTATTATCCAATCAAGCGCAGAATAACTTACTTCTCTACGCTTTTGATCATAATTTGCACTTTGTTTATATGGATGGATTCCGTGTCTAATCTAACGACCTATATAGGTCTCTTATCAGCGGGTATTGCCATTGCACTCAAAGAAATTTTTGTCAACATTGCGGGCTGGATGTTCATTGAATTTAGAAAACCCTTTGATGTAGGACACCGTGTTTCAATTGGGGACCAAAAAGGCGATGTAATCGATAAGCGTATGTTCCAGTTCACACTCATGGAAGTCAGTCCGTATGAAGATGGTGAGCAGAGTACGGGTCGAATCATCGATGTACCCAATGCCTATATTTTTGAGCACCCTACAATCAACTACACAAAGGGCTTTGAATATGTGTGGAATGAAATCAAGGTGCTGGTTACCTTTGAAAGTGATTGGAAAAAAGCCAAACAGCTCCTCACAGAGATTATTAATCAAGATACATACAGCACGATTGAGAAGGCAAGAGGCCAGATTGACCATGCTTCAAAAAAATATATGCTGTATTACAACAACCTGACGCCAATTGTTTATACAGATGTTAAGGAAAGTGGTGTCCAGCTGACCATACGTTACTTGTGCAGTACAAAGCACCGTCGTACAACAGCAAACTTGGTCTGGGAGGATATTTTAGAAATGATTGATGCCCATAAGGATATCGCCCTGGCTTATCCGACAAAACGGGTGGTTGGACATCAAGACGACAAACTGAATTTTTAAAGGCACTTACCATCTGTAAAGTTGTTTCACATGGAGAAAATTACAGGATTTGATCGGTTTATGCAGGCTATCGTTATAATACATAAAAAAGGTATGAATTTGACAATAAAGTGCGTTTGATGTTATAATGTTAACGATGCACATAAAAAATTATGAAATGTGAAGTAGCTTGTAGTAGTAATTTGGATTATAAGTATCGGTACGTCACGGCGTGACAGATCGGTATTAGTTTTCCGCTCGAAGAATGAAACTAGAAGCGAAAAACAACTATTTAGAACTGGGGTCTGCGCAGGTCCAACAGGAAATGCGCTATACTATCTTAACGGTGGTATAATGTGAGTCTTTCATGGCGAAACTTAGGCACTCTAACTCTCTATAAAAAGAAGAGTTGGAGTGTCTTTTTATATACCGTGAAAGTTGGAATTTCACATTTTCGATGCCAGTCTGAAAAATCTGAACACAGGGTTTTCAGAGTGGTATTAAATTTTGGATGAAATAGACCATCACGATCGTAGATCAGACGCACAGACAATTCATTTATTATGAGATAAGGGTCTATTTAGTAGATATCATCAGGTCAGATAAAGGGTAAAGGAGTGCTAACTGAATGCAAAGAAATATGAGTCAAATTATGGAGGAGAAGTTATATAGCCGTAACTTCAAAGGAATGGGCATGGATATGAATCCCGTTGTCTCCCTTGGCGCAGGGCTGATTGTTTTAATCTTTTCAGCTTTTGCACTGTTCAACTTAGAACAGGCTAATCAAATCTTCGTGAGTGTAAAGAGTTCAATTGTAAACAACTTCGACTGGCTGTTTATCCTGTCGAGTAACTTTTTTATAGGCGTGTCCCTATTTGTTGCGTTTTCAAAGCTTGGAAAGGTACGTATAGGTGGCGTCAATGCAAGACCTCAGTTTTCAAATTTTGCATGGTATTCCATGCTCATATCGGCAGGCATGGGAATTGGTCTGATGTTTTGGGCTGTAGGCGAACCGCTGTATCATAGTGAGTTCACGCCGCCTGTCTTTGATAATCCTGATGCAATGACTCAGGCGCTTGCAACAACCTTCTTCCACTGGGGTTTCCACCCATGGGGCATCTACGCGCTGATTTCACTGGCGCTTGCTTTCTTCGCTTATAATAAGAAACTGCCGCTTTCACTGCGTTCGGTATTCTACCCGCTTTTGAAAGACAAGATTTTTGGTATATGGGGCGACATCATCGATATACTAGCGGTTGTAGCGTGTCTGTTTGGACTTGCAACATCGCTTGGTCTAGGTGTTCAGCAGATCAATAGTGGTCTGAACTACCTGTTTGGTATTGAAATCAGTGTGTTTGTACAGGTACTGCTTATCGCAATCATTACTGCAATTGCAACACTTAGTGTTGTATCCGGCATTGATAAAGGGGTAAAATTCCTCTCTGAAATCAACATGAAAATGGCGTTCGCTTTTATGGCCATTGTTCTGATTCTTGGACCAACAGCATTTATTCTAAAGACTTTCAGTAACAGTTTAGGACTGTATTTAAATAACTTTATTCAGTCATCGTTTTTCATTTCAACGGGTGACAACAGCTGGCAGGCAAGCTGGTCTGTATTCTACCTGGCTTGGTGGATTTCATGGTCTCCGTTCGTAGGGATGTTCATTGCACGTGTTTCTAAAGGTAGAACCATTCGTGAATTCGTACTGGCTGTACTTATTGTGCCGTCAATGCTTTCATTTATATGGTTGTCCGTATTTGGCGGAACGGCAATCTATCTGAACCAGATGTTCGATGGACAGCTGTTTGCAACTGTACAGAACAATCTGCCAGTGGCATTGTTTGAAATGATCCGGTATCTTGACATGCCAATCCTTGAAGGACTGCTTAGAACAGGTCTGTCTATTTTAGGTACCATTCTTGTTATTTCCTTCTTTGTTACATCAAGTGACTCTGGATCCCTTGTTGTTGACAACATTACTTCAGGCGGAAAGCTGGATTCACCCGTACCACAGCGTGTATTTTGGGCGTGTATGGAAGGTTTCATTGCAGCTGTACTCCTAATGATTGGCGGTACCGAAGCATTGTCTGCACTTCAAACTGCGGTTATCAGTACAGGACTGCCTTTTGCAATCATCCTGACGCTGATGAGCTTCCTGCTTCTTGACAGTGTACGCAAGGCTTATAAGAGACAGAAAGAAATCAAGCAGAGAGATCATTTTGAAGAGATGATCGAGGAGTTTGATATTCTTACAGAAGACACAGAAGAGTCTGGTGTCGCATAGAACTTAAAAGCTTAAAATGCAGTAGAATTTAAAAGAATGACAATGCGCTGATGTAAAAATACACATGTATTATTGCATCGGCGCTTTTTATTTACGAAGATAAATTGGAGAAAAAAGGCTATAATAGAATAAGGAAAGGAGCACATTATGACAATAGATTCTAAAATGAAGGAAAATCTCCTAATGGAGCAACAAGACGAAATCACGGCACATCATATTTATAAAAAAATCTCTAAGTCAACCAAGGATGCCCACAACAGTCAAATCCTAAAGCAGATTTCAGAGGATGAGTTAAAGCACTATAAACGCTTGGAGTCCTTAACACAAACTAAGTTGAAACCACAAATGCTTAAAGTGTTTATCTTCTACTGGATGGCACGCATTTTTGGAATAACCTTTGGAATTAAACTCCTTGAAAACTCAGAGAGTGAAGCCATTGACGCCTACAAAAAAACGAGTGAAATACTTCCAGAAATACGTGAAATAATGGAAGACGAAGAGCGCCATGAAACAGAACTGATTGATATGATTGATGAAGAGCGACTCAACTATATGGGCTCGGTCGTTTTAGGATTGAATGATGCGCTTGTTGAGTTGACAGGTGCTCTTGCGGGCTATACATTCGCCTTTCAAAATACAAAGTTGATTGCACTGACGGGTCTGATTACCGGCATTAGTGCATCCTTCTCCATGGCTGCGAGCGAGTATCTTTCATCACGTCAGGAAGGTGGAGACGATGCGCTTAAATCTTCAATGTATACAGGCGGCGCCTATGTATTCACGGTTATTGCGCTCATATTGCCATTCTTGATTATAACAAGCCCTTTCGTCAGTTTAGGGGTAACACTGGCTGTAGCGGTCTTTATAATTTTTGTATTTAATTATTATATTTCAGTTGCAAAAGATTATGATTTTAAGAAACGCTTCTTAGAAATGGCAGCGATTTCACTGGGTGTAGCAACCATATCATTTTTTATAGGTGTTTTAATTAAAAAGTATATAGGTATTGATATATAAAGTTAGAACAATGTGTGTTTAAGCTGCAAGGGTCCATTACAGGCTGGAGGCTTGCAGTTATATAGAGTTGGTATATGGAGGGGAAATATGCTTACAAACAAAAAAAGCGTCATACAGCATGGTGTACAAGGCAAGGTTGCACATCCGAAGTTTGGTGGATACCGTGTAGATACAGACGGAAACCCACATGTTATTCCAGGTACGGGCGGCATTAACTACAATGTTAAGGTGGGAGACAGTGCATTTGGTCTTGCTGGCGACCATATCGAGCCCGGTGTAACCATCAAAAACCCTGATGCTAAAGAGAATGCAGCCTTAAATATTTTTGCATGCATTGGCAACACTGCAAAGGTTGTTTCAGGTGATGCCAAGGGTGCAACTGGGTTTGTGACAGGGTCCCACGGTGGCGTGGAGCATCTTCTTGTACATTTTGATGCAGACGTACTGGAAAAGATGACATATGATGACAAGGTACTCATTAAAGGCTATGGTCAGGGGCTAAAGCTGGAAGCCTATCCAGACATAAAGCTCATGAGTATTGATCCGAATCTTCTAGAAAAATGGGGGATAGAGGAAAAGGACGGTATGCTTGAAGTCCCAGTAACAGCAAAAATTCCACACGGACTCATGGGCTCTGGTGTCGGTTCGGGATTTTCTCAAAAAGGCGACTATGACCTCATTACATCTGACATGGAAAAAATTGAGGCACTTGGTCTAAACGCACTGCGTTTTGGTGACTTTGTGCTGATTGAAGACACAGATTGCAGTTTTGGATTGGGGGGATACCTCAAGGGGGCGTCGGCAGTTGGGGTTGTCGTACACTCAGACTGCATTAAGAATGGTCATGGCCCTGGAATCTCTATTGTGATGACTTCTAAAAAAGCGCTTATAAAAGGGAAAATTGATAAGAAGGCAAATATTGCAGATTTATTGGGTGTGAAATAGAACTTAAGCCCAACTACATCTAGCCAATGGACTCTGAAACCCTACCGTCTAGGCCTTGGGTGACAAATGAAAGACACATTGCAGAGCCTTCTCAGCTAAGCGATGGGTTTGATACTGGAAGCTAAGGAGGCTTTGTCTATGAAACTTGAGAAACTGGCTATACTGGAAGATGAATTTCTAAAAGCTTATCCTGAAGGCTTTGAATCCCCTGAACTGTTAGCAATCAAGAAAAAGCACAAGATGGACAAAATGCAGGACTTTGTAAATACTCATTTTAGCAAGGCTTGCTTTGAAGACCCACTTGAAGTCTTTGAACATTTTACAAAGCTTATATCAAAATCATCCCTTGTTTCAGTTTTTGAAAAAACGCAGTTTAGAAATGATGCTAAAATCATGTCTGACCTTGAAAAACAGTCCATTTCAAGCAGTCTTTATGAGTTTCTATATGGAAATCAGGGGGCAGGCTTTGAAGGGCTTATTGACGTTCTTGCGGCTTATAAGCTTGCAAAATGGCCTATACTGACAGTGCTTGGTGTATACATGCGTCCTGAGTATGAAGTGCTTGTCAAGCCAACCACCGTCAAGGGGATTTTAAAGTATTTTGAGGTCGAAGCGTTTAAGTATACCTCAAAACCTAATTATGCATTTTACGAGGCCTATAGAGCCCTAATCAATGAAATAAAGGAAGAAGCGGGGAACCATTTAAAAGTCGACAATGCAGCATTTTGCGGCTTTCTCATGATGACTATAAAAAAATAGCGTACCCATACTAAGCGTATTTGAGACAAGAGGACTCAAATACGCTTTTTTATAAAACACCGAATGAGTATAGGGGTTGAGGGTATACTATATGACGCTAAAAAAGTCTTGTTTGATATGCGCGTGCATACTTAAATTTGAGAAAGGAGCATACCATGCAAAATCTTACATTCTTAAAGGATGTTTTCATATGTTCACTGGGTGCATTTGGGGGTCCAGCAGCTCACTACGGTGTCTTTACAGATCAGCTTGTGGTTAAAAAACAGTATATTTCAGAAGAGGAGCTGATTGAACTCGTAGCCCTCAACAGCGTTCTTCCCGGTCCAACCAGTACTCAAACCATCGTATCAATTGGCTACAAGCAGGGAGGCCCCAAGATGGCTCTGCTCACACTTTTGGTGTGGGCCCTGCCTGTGATTGTGATGATGACCCTGCTTTCCTTTATATACAAAGCGCTAGACCTGTTGCAGCTATCTGGCGATGGTCTGCGTTTTATTGGACCGATGGCCGTTGGTTTTATTATAGTAGCGGCGTATCGGATTGGAAAAAAAGTAGTCATTGACAGGTTGACCTTCCTGCTGCTGGTCTTTGGCGGGGTGACCACATATTTTATTAGGTCGCCGTGGATTTTCCCCCTTGTCCTCATGATAGGGGGCGGTGTGCGTATTGCCGTTTCAAGTGAAAAAAATATATGGAATCATGTGCGCCTTTCGCCTCCGTGGCGCTATTTCCTTGCATTTATAGGATTTGCAGGGGGCAGTCTTGCTCTCAAACACTGGTTGCCCACGGTTTTGACAGACCTGTTCGAGAGCTTTTACAGGTATGGTTATCTTGTCTTTGGCGGTGGACAGGTGGTTATTCCCGTAATGCACTCAGAACTTGTGCAGCTCAAAGCCTATATGACAAATGAAGCGTTTTTAACGGGATACGGTCTGGTACAAGGTTTGCCGGGGCCTATGTTTAGCTTTAGTGCTTTTGCTGGCGGGCTGGCAGCAAGTGGTCAAAACACCCTGCACCAAGTCTTCGGTGCACTTCTGAGTGCTGTAGGTATTTTCTTACCAGGCCTTTTACTCATTTTCTTCGTTTATCCTATATGGGAAAAACTCAAGGAAATTAAAGCCCTTCGTATTGCTATTCAGGGCATCAATGCAGTAGCTGGAGGGCTCATTTCAGCATCGGCTCTTATACTTATGCAAAAGAGCGGGCTGAGTCCAGAGCATCTTGTGGTGACCTTGTTTTCAGTAGGGGTTATTTTCTCAAAGAAGATACCGGCCCCCCTGCTGGTTATAAGTGTTATTGCTGCGGGTTTTATAATTTAAGCAGATAGGCTTGACGATACTTATATAAAATAGATACCATAGTATGGAAGGGAGGCGGTGTATATTCAGTCACAAGCGATTATTGAAGAACTAAAAGCACTGGGCATTTCTTTTTTATCCCATACGCATCCGCCACTGTATACGGTGGAAGAAGCTAAGGTATATGATGAAAAAATGCCCGGTGGACACTGTAAAAACATGCTATTAACCAATAAGAAGCGCAGCACATATTATCTTTTTATTTTACAGGCAGACAAGCGCATGAATTTTAAACGCCTAGGCGATATTATTGGTGTCAAAGGACTCAAATTTGCAAAAGAGGAAACCTTGGAGCGGTTTGATACATTTTCAGGGTCGGTTTCTCCCTTTATTGTTTTAGAAGATAGGCTGGGTGAAATATCGGTTTATATTGATCGGTCTTTGCTGTCCTATGACAGGTTGAACTTTCATCCCAATATTAATACGATGACACTTGGCATCGAAACACCGCATTTCATGGACTACATGAAACAGAAAAAGCATGACATGCAGGTGTTTGATTACCAGTAGAGAGGGGCACTCCAACTGAAAGCTATTATTGAAGATATGAAACGACTCGGATTTAGCGAATATGAGGTTAAGGCATACCTTAGCTTATTAGAAGCCTATCCGGTTAACGGATATGGCCTTAGCAAGGTTTCTGGCATACCGCGTTCTAGAATATATGAAGTGCTCAGCAGTTTAGAAGAAAAGCAGCTCGTCTTTAAAGAGGTTGTTGATGAAGCAACCATGTATTATCCCCTAGAGCCGGATTTGCTGGTTGAAAAGCTAAGGCGAGACATGGGTCAGATTTTAAGCCATGTGGAATCCTTTACCAAGAAACGATACAGTGCTAAAAAGGAAGACCAGCGCATGATTACAATCACAGGCTATGAAGAAATTCTATCCTTTGTCGAGCTGATTATTAAGAGGGCGCAAACGCGTATAGCTCTCTCAATTTGGGAGAAAGAGGCCCTAAGCTTAAGCGGTGCACTTCAAGATGCAGCACAAAGAGGGGTCGCCATTAAGGGGATCTATTTCGGTGAAAACGCCCCTGTGGAGGGCTTGGTGTATCATAGGCGTATTGACCGCTACCTAACTGAAAAAAAAGAACGGCATATGAACATCATCATAGATAGCAATCAGGTCGTTTCGGGTGTCATATCCAGAGGGGACCAGAGCCGGGTTTCCTTTATAAAGGATGCGGGCTTTGTGGAAATGAGTGAAGATTTTATTTCACATGATGTTATGATTAATGCCTATTCAAATAAAATTTCTGGAGCGGAGAAAGAAGCCTTTGAAGCTTTCTCAGACCAGGCCAGAAGGGATTATTTTGACTATAGTAAAGAAGCCTTTGAAGCTTGGAATAAAAAGTGAGCTAGAGAAATATAAGTAAAAATAAACATCAGCATAAAAGTGATGAATCTGGTGTGAAAATTGAAAGGATGATTGCGTGAAAACCATAAGACTGATGGGTGAGCAGCTTTCCTTTGGAAGCGGTGCACTCAAGAAAATCGAAAAGATAGATGGCAACCGAGTATTCATTGTTACAGGCGGAAAATCTGTTTTTGTGAATGGTACCATGGAAAAGATAGAGAACAGCCTGAATGCAGCCTCAAAAACATTTCACTTGCTAAGCGGCATTAAGGCCAATCCGGATACAGAAGCGGTTCTAGAGGGCGTACGCCAAATGAAAGCTTTTAAACCGGATGTTATTCTCGCAGTTGGCGGGGGTTCTCCAATTGATGCAGCCAAAGTGATGGCACTTTTTTATGAGTATCCAGAGCTGAACTTTGATTTGGATTTCGGGTCTTACGCATTGCCCCAGAAGCGGAAGACGCTTAAGTTTGTTGCGGTTCCAACAACTTCGGGTACTGGAACAGAGGTAACAAAGGCTGCTGTTATTACATTTAACGAAAAAAATATCAAAATTGGCCTTAAGTCGCACGCTTTTGTACCGGACGGGGCTATACTGGACTCAGATTTAACCCTTTCCATGCCTAGTCATATTGCTGCACAAACAGGGCTGGATGCCCTTACCCATGCTGTGGAATGCTATACGAATCATAATTTAGATGATTTTACAGAGCCGCTGGCATACAGTGCAATAGAGGGTATTCTAAAGTACTTGCCTGAGTCTTTTGAGAAGAACACAGCCAAGAGCCGAGAAAAAGTACACTACTACCAGTGCATTGCAGGCATGGCTTTTACCAATGTCGGTCTGGGCATGGCACATGGCATAGCCCATGCATTTGGTGGGCGCTATGATTTTGGACACGGACTTCTCAATGGCACGCTGCTACCATATGTAATGACCTTCAACAGTCGAGATGAACGTGTAAAGCAAAAGCTTGATGTTATTAGCCGACGCCTTGGTGTTGAGAGTGTTATAGAGGAAGTTAAAAAGCTCAATGAACGCGTGGGCATCCCATCCGGCTTTGGAGGCATTGGACTTGACAGAGAAACCTTTGAAAGGGATTTGGACGCGCTGGTTGAAGACAGTATGAAGGGGTCTACCCGTGGCAATCCTGTAAAAATAACAAAAGATGAAATGCGTACATTTCTCACGGAAATGATGGAGCGTTGACATTAAATTGCATCTTAAATAAAAACAAGCCTTGAAAAACGAAGCATAAAATCCGTTTTTCAGGGCTTGTTTTTTGTTTCAGATTGATGTTTTTTTTGGAGGATTGGAAGGGTAAACATAAGTAAGACACATACTGGAAGCGTTAAAAATATAACGAGCGATTTTTTTTGATTTTTCTAAAATTTAATTGAATATATCTAGAAAAAGAGAAAAAAAGGCTAGACAAGATAGCTGTAAGCAAGTAATATCAGGGTATATGCAATATGCATCGGAAATGTATAAAATAACAATAAATGGTAATCATTGATCGGGGGACGAAATTATGAAGCCAACAATTATGGAAAAACTCTCTTTAGTGGGCGTATCGATTGACTTGGGTGCGGGGACGCGCGGCGTGAGTCTTGGACCAGCAGCCCTACGCTACGCAGGTGTGACTGAAAGACTTGAGAACATCGGTTATGATGTGAAGGACGAAGGCGACATTGTTGCAAATAAGAACGCAGAAAGAATCACAATTGGCACACACCTTAAAAACCTAAGTGAAGTAGGTCGTGTAAATACCCTCCTATGTGAGCGTGTTGACAAGGTCATGCAAGAAGGACGTTTTCCACTTGTAATCGGTGGAGATCACAGTGTGGCGATTGGTACAATTTCGGGTGTGCTACAGCACAAAAAGAACCTGGGTGTCATCTGGTTTGACGCACACGGCGACATTAACACAGCTGAAACATCACCATCTGGAAATATTCATGGCATGCCTGTTGCTGTACTGCTGGGTCATGGTCATGAGTCCTTGACTTCTATCGGTGGTGCGGATGCTAAAATTAAGCCTGAGAATATTGTATTTGTTGGTTGCCGTGATCTGGACGCGGGTGAAAGAAAAATGCTTAAGGAATTCGGCATTACTGTATTCACAATGCATGAAATTGACAGATACGGTATGGCTGAAGTGATGGATAGAGCTATTAAGATTGCATCAGACGGTACAGATGGTATCCATGTCAGTTTCGATGTGGACAGTATGGACCCAGTACATGCAGTTGGCACAGGTACACGCGTACCTGGCGGTTTGACATATAGAGAGAGTCATTTGGCGCTCGAAATGATTGCTGAAACAAGCAAGGTGGTTAGTGCTGAATTTGTTGAAGTAAACCCAATTATTGATGTTAAAAACCAAACTGCAAAAATCACTGTGGAACTGATTGGATCGCTCATGGGCGAGTGGCTTATCTAGGCCTTGTCAGAAAATCGACATTGACATTAAATCTGCAACCGAATATATTATTGTATAAATCAAGATATTCCATATTCGGTGAAAGGAACCAGTAGAATTCATGATGCTTTACAGAGAATAGGGTCAAAGCTGCGAGACTCTTAAGCTATAGGGAATTTGAACCTCTCCTTGAGAATGTAGTGAAAACTACGCGGGATGGCCCGATACAGCCAGTAAGAGATAGCCTATACAGGCTAACTAGAGTGGTACCGCGACCCTTCGCCTCTATATTTTATAGAGATGAAGGGTCTTTTTATATTTACAAGCAAGTACAATAAGGAGGTTTCAACGTGGCACTTAACAAACAAGATGATTTTGTAAAAGAAATCACTAAAATGGAAGATGACTTTCCACAGTGGTATACAGATGTAATTCGAAAAACAGATTTGGTAGATTACTCACCCGTTAAGGGCTTTATGGTTATCAAACCATATGGATACGCCTTATGGGAAGCTATACAAAGTGATTTGGATAAGCGTTTTAAAGACACGGGTCATAAAAATGTTTATTTTCCACTGCTGATTCCTGAAAGCTTGCTCAATAAAGAAAAGGAACACGTGGAGGGCTTCGCGCCTGAAGTGGCTTGGGTGACTCATGGCGGATCACAAAGGCTGGAAGAGCGCCTTTGCGTGCGACCAACGTCAGAAACCATCATCTGCTCCATGTACTCTAAATGGCTTCGTTCGTATAGAGAACTGCCATATCTCTACAATCAGTGGTGCTCAGTTGTGCGCTGGGAAAAGGCAACACGCCCATTCCTAAGAACTTCTGAATTTTTATGGCAAGAGGGGCATACCCTGCATGAAACTGCTGAAGAAGCGCAGGCAGAAACCCTTCAAATGCTCTCAATTTATAAATCCATGTGTGAAGACCTACTGGCCATTCCGGTTGTAGACGGACTCAAAAGTGAAAGTGAGAAATTCGCCGGTGCGCATCAGACCTATACTATTGAGGCTCTAATGCACGACGGTAAAGCGCTTCAGTCGGGCACTTCACACAATTTGGGTCAGCACTTTACCAAAGCTTTTGATATTTCATTCCAGGGCAGAACCGGTGAAGAGGAGTACCCTTTCCACACGTCATGGGGTGTTTCTACACGCCTCATTGGTGGCCTTATTATGGTACATAGCGACAATAGAGGTCTTGTACTTCCACCGAAGATTGCCCCAACCCAGGTTATGATCATTCCAATAGCCCAGAAGAAGGAAGGGGTACTGGACAAAGCGTATGAGCTAAAGGCAGCACTTCATCATGCAGATATTCGCGTTGATATTGATGATAGCGAAAATCAGTCGCCAGGATGGAAATTCAATGAATACGAAATGAAGGGGATGCCGCTTAGAATTGAGATTGGACCAAGAGATATCAAGAACAATCAGATGGTGGTTGTTCGTAGAGATACCCTTGAGAAAATGACCCTTTCTCTTGATCAACCGGCTAAAGATATAGCAGAACTCCTTGAGACAATGCAAAAGGAAATGCTGGAACGTGCTAGAGCATCTCGTGATGAGAAGACTTACAGCATAGAGAGCTATGATGATTTCAAGGTCAAGCAGAAGGAAAATCCAGGCTTTGCTAAAGGCATGTGGTGCGGTTGTCCTGAATGTGAAGCGAAAATTAAGGAAGATACAGGTGCAACCATTCGCTGTATTCCTTTTGAACAGGAAGACTTAGGGGCAAACTGCCACTTCTGCGGTGCACCTGCAAAACATATGGTCTATGTAGCGCGTGCATACTAGACGGGGCGCATGCTTTTAGAAACATGAATAACACCAAGTTAGAAGATGCATGATTTTTGAATCAGAGTGTCAAAAAATGCACTTTGTCAGGGTGCATTCTTCGAGGCATTAGAAGCTAATTTTACTCAAAATATCAGCCGTATTTAGATGTGTTTTATAGGCGCGTCTAAATACGGCATTTTTATATATATGGAACAACACGTGAGAATGTAATAATAACATAGAACAAAATAGAGCAGTAAAATGAATAAAATTTAGTATGGCATGAAAATTGCTTGTATATTTAGGAGAGAAATTGAATGGTACAATGCCCTTACTCTGGAAACTTTTGCAAGGTTTGTTTTTATATATATAAAAACATATGCGATAAAAATTTGATTTTATAATAAAATTTAAAAAAAATTAGGAAAACATTGAAAAACACTTTGTTTTTTTATGATATAGGTATATTCTAAATTGGAGATTTCATACGTGAATTTTGAAAGGAGGGCTTCATATGTTTTTTACAGATCATCCTAGCATCGACGCGGTTATGTCAAGCAACATTGCAAAAATATATGAACATGGTTCTATCTATGAAGCACTCACATTTATGCTTCGCAGTGGAACTGATGATATTTTTGTAACAAATAAGGACGGCGCCATCATTGGTCTTTTTACAATGAAGGATGTTTCGGCGGTGGTACGGGCCGATGAATCTTTGGATTTACCGGTTTGGATGAAAATGAAAAAGAACCTCATTACAATCGAATCGAATGAAACCCTTGGGCAAGCTAGAAACTTGATGCTATCTAAGGGGATAGGCCGTGTGCCGGTTATGAAAAATGGTCGAATATGCGGTGTCATACGAAATCGAGAAATTCTAAACCATTACTATATGAGTATGGAAGAATCTTGGAAGAGACTGCATATTTTCATAGACTCTCTACATGAAGCAGTATGTGTTGTAGATGCAAATGGAAAAGTCATACTTTGGAATAAGAAGTCAGAGGAACTTTATCAAATGCCTGGAGAAAAGGTGATAGGCAAGCCTTTGAAGACCTATTTTAAAGATGCTCTTATTCTCGATGTCCTTAGAGATAGAAAGCGACTGGAAAGTGTGTGTCATGAACCAAGGCCCAACTATCAGGTTGCCATTAGTGCAGTTCCGCTGTTTTCATCTGACGGGAGCTTTATTGGTGCCATATCCTCAGAGCGCGATATCTCTGAAGTGAAAAGGCTGAGCAATGAGTTGTCGCGGGTTCATGAAACGGTGAGTTATCTTGGACGTATGGTCGAGTCCATTGGAGAAAATGTTTTTGGAACCATTGTGGGCAAGAGTCCAGCCATTCGTGCTTCTATTGATTTGTCTAAACGTGTTGCAAAAACAACATCAAGTATTCTTATTTACGGCGAGAGCGGTACGGGCAAAGAGGTATTTGCGCGTGCTATTTACAGGGAAAGCCAGTGTGAAGGCATATTTATTCCTGTAAACTGCAGTGCTATACCGGATCAGCTTTTCGAAAGTGAGTTTTTCGGATACGAGCCCGGAGCGTTTACAGGTGCAAATAAAAAGGGGAAAATGGGGATTTTCGAACTTGGGGATAACGGTGTTGTTTTCCTTGATGAAATTGCCGATTTACCTCTGCATATGCAAGCAAAGCTTCTGCGCGTTCTTCAGGAAAATGAAATTCGAAGAGTAGGGGCTGAAACCAGCAGGGACATAAACTGCAGAATTATTTCAGCAACCAATAAGGATTTGGAACAAATGGTCGCAGAGGGTACATTCAGGGAAGACTTGTACTTCAGACTGAATGTAATCACGATGACGCTCCCACCGCTAAGAGAGCGTGTTGAAGACATTGAATCGCTCATTTACAGTTTCCTTGAAGAAATTAGCCATAAAAATAAGATGCAGCAGCCAGTTGTTGAGGAAGAAGTTATTCAAATACTGAAGCGGTACAGGTGGAAGGGCAATATCAGGGAACTGAGAAATATTGTTGAGTCCATGACCGTGCTCTCTCAAAATGGTGTCATTTCAGTTCAATCGGTACCCCTATATATTATGCAAGATGTCGGCAAGCATCCTATAGACCCTTCTATGGGGACCGATGATGAAATGGATTTAACGCGCATGATTGAGCGTATCGAAAAACAGACCATATTAAAGGCACTTGAGAAGTCAAAATGGAAGAAGGCCCAAGCAGCCAAATACTTGAATATTCCAAGAAGTACCCTTTATTACAAAATGGATCAATATAATATCAGCTGAAAAAAAATTGCAGCAAGTATTTTAAATAAAAAACGATGAAATCCTGTCTAAAAGCCGACAAACGTCAGAAAACTGACGTTTGTCGGCTTTTTCAATTCAAAATTAGGCCAAGCCTGTTGGAAAATGAGGCTTTGTATTAAAAATGAGTTTTAAAAACATGGAAAACAGAGCGTGAAAACGTCAGAAAACTGACGGTTTTCTGTAAAAAATGTCACATCTGACACAGAAAATACTGCATAATCTGAAATTTAATTATTTAAAAAATACGTTAACTTAAAGCGTTTAACAAGCTATTAAGAATATGTAATCTTTGAGTTTTTTTAGAGTATTGTGCACCCCCTGTTGAATGTGCTATATTGAGCTTGGTCGGGTAAGGGGGATTTGGTGTTTACCACCATGGTTTTCGGTAGGAGGGATGGGAATGTTACCAATCCTTTTGAGCTTGGGGAGCGGTGTTGTAATCGGATGCTTTATTAAAATGTCTGACAATCAACGGAAGGTCAATGATAAATTGCAGTTTGCTGGAATAATGCTGCTCTTATTCTCGATGGGGATATCCATTGGAATGAATAAGACAATTGTAAGTCATATGTTTCAGATTGGCTGGCAGGCACTTACATTTTCAGTGTTCTGTACAGTTTTTAGCGTTCTGTTTGTCTATATATTCAGTTCTGCTAAAGAGAGGAGGGATGTCGGAAAATGATGACGCTGTCTATTTTTATAGCGGTTATTACTGGCGCTTTTGCCGGCTACATTTTTGTGCCGGATAGCTTTGTAGCTTCTGTAAATACATCCACATCACTTGTCTTATGTTTTCTGGTATTTCTAGTCGGTCTTGAAATAGGATCTAACAGAGCGGTCCTCAAGCAGGTTAAAGGGCAGGGTGGCTACTTGCTGATTATCTCCTTGTGTACCATTGTGGGCAGTTTGCTTGGCGGGGTACTTGGCGGCATTGTTTTGAGACTACCTATGAATTTGAGTCTATCCATATCATCAGGTCTTGGTTGGTCGAGCCTATCTGGTGTTTTGCTGACACAACTTCACAGTGCAGAGATCGGTGCTGTAGCATTTTTATCTAATGTATTTAGAATGGTACTCACAGTTGTGTTTATACCAATTATAGCTAAATATCTTAATGATTATACGACGATAGCACCTGCGGCAGCAACGTCAATGGATACCACACTGCCGGTTATTTCGCGCAATACCAGACCCGAAATTGTGCCACTTTCGCTTGTGAATGGGGTTATGTTGAGTAGTCTGGTGCCTCTTTTAGTCCCATTCTTTTATGGACTATAAATGAACAAACAAGAAAATGAACAAACATTGATAATGAACAAACATAAATAGAGGACCCGTACATAAAGGGCTTATTGTTTTATAAGCCCTTTATGTACGGGTCTTTTTTTAGTGGGTTTAAAACAAGTAAAGAATCAATATTTTACAAAAAAGTGGGAGGAATATGTCCCGCGTCGAATCCTTGACGCGTGTCGGATATCTGACACAAGCTTGAAGTGTATTGCCAAAATTAATAAAAACAACTTTGTGTATTTAAAATACTAATGTATAGGCCGTAGAGTTACTTCTTAAGAGGGGGAATCTGAATAAAACGTGTCAGATAGCTGACAAAAATACATGGAAAAGAGGAGAAAACTGTTAAAACGAAGATGAAATGGTATAAAAATCAACCATTTCTGGATGAAATAATAAGAAAAGTAAAATTGAATACATTTTTTTATGAGGCTGAAACCATTCATTTTACACAGTTGTAGAATGAATGGTTTTTTTTTTTGATAGAAGATTATCAAAGTTGGCACGGATTCTGCGTTAATAAGTTCACGAAATCGAAAATGCGATAAAGGAGGCATTCGTTATGAAGGAGTCTATTATTAAGATTCCACTGAAGCAACATGTCGGCGCACCTTGCCAGGCAGTTGTTAAAGCAGGCGCTAAGATTAAACGCGGCGAACTCATCGCAGAACCTAACGGTCTGGGTGCGCGTATTCATTCAAGTGTTGATGGAGAAATAGCTGATATAGATCAAGACAACATCATAATTCGTGTTGATGCTGAGCAATCAGAATCATACGAACCCATCCCTGATTTCAGTACGAATCTGGAAGCGGTAGAGTTTGCAGGCATTGTTGGTGCAGGTGGAGCCGGATTCCCAGCACATATCAAATTCAATGTGGACTTAGAAGGTGGTGCAGTCATTGCCAATGCGGCTGAATGTGAACCTGTTCTAAAGCACAACGCTCAGCATATGTCTGAATCAGCTGCGGAAGTTGTTCGCGGGCTGAAGTATGTTATGGAAATGACAAATGCATCGCGCGGTATTATTGCCATTAAACCGAAACATAAAAAAATCTGTGCAAAGTTTGAAACACTCATTAAAGAAGAAGTGCACCTTGAAATCGGAATTTTGCCAGATATGTATCCAGCCGGTGATGAACGTGTCATTGTCAGAGAACTGGTGGGTGTTGAACTTAAACCGGGTCAGCTGCCACTGGAA
This sequence comes from uncultured Acidaminobacter sp., assembly GCA_963676345.2. Classification (GTDB taxonomy): domain Bacteria; phylum Bacillota; class Clostridia; order Peptostreptococcales; family Acidaminobacteraceae. The sequence continues at coordinate 640,533 of CAXXTS010000002.1, read as the reverse complement.
GCTGGCGCAGTCGTAACCAACACAGAGACATTAAAAAACGTAACGCGTGCAATTGAACAAAAACGTCCGGTTATTACAAAAGACCTGACTGTTGGCGGACGTGTCAATGATGCAAAATCAGGTCGTGTGTTTATGGATGTTCCGATTGGAACACGCGTTGGTGATTTGATTGACGCATGCGGCGGCTATGCCCTTTGTTCAGGTGAAATCGTAATGGGTGGTCCTTTTACAGGAAAGAGAAGCCATGAAGACGCATCTGTAAACAAAACAACAGGCGGCATTTTGGTTGCAGTGGAGTTCCCAAGAGATACACGCAAGGTTGGTGTTATTGCATGTGAATGCGGCGCTGATGAAGTGCGACTCAGAGAAATTGCAGCATCTATGGGTGCTGAAGTGGTTGCTGAAGAAAAGTGCAAGCGTATGACAGAGGTTGGCGGACGCTTCAGATGTGACCTTCCGGGAAGTTGTCCAGGACAAACTGAAAAAGTGCTTAAGCTTCGCAAAAAAGGTGCTGAGATCATTCTGACTGGCACCTGCGAGGATTGAACGAATACCGTTATGAAAGTGGCGCCTAGGTTAGGTGTCCCGGTATATCACAGTACAGACCACGTTCTTAGGGGCGCAGGTCACAGACTGTATAGAAGAACAAAGGCGTAGATCTTCTCGATTAGAATCGGGTTGAGGTGGGCGGCTTAAGGCTCCATGGCCATGGCCCTTAAGCCACTCAGAGAATAGAAAACATGTGAGAGATATAAGGAGGCGATTGTATGTCTATTACTGCTGAAACGGCTAAAGAACATGCAAAAGACCCGGCAGTGTCATGCTGCCGCTTTGAAGAAGGAACGGTATTTGATGTAGCAAATCTTGAAGATCCAGCAATTTTCCCAGACCTTGAAGATTCAGGCCTGCTGGAAATTGGTGATGACTGCCTGACAATTGAGCAGGTACTGGGTGCAAAACTGCTTAAAACAGTAGACGCACTTACACCACTTAAGGCAGATATGTTTGAGGGTTTAAACGCAGTTGAATCGACTGAAGAACCAGAAGCAGCTGAAAAAGCGCCAGCGGCACCTGCACCAGCAGTGGCAGCACCGGCAGCTCAAATTCAGCAAACGGCTACAGGTCAGGTTCTAAAAATTGAAATCGGCGAAGGTAAAGACATCAAGCTTGAAATCCCGATGATGGCACCTGTACAAACAGCAGCGGTTACTGAACCCGTTGCAGCAGTAGCAGCACCAGCACCGGCAGTATCAGCACCGGCACCAGCACCAGCTGTTGTGGAGCGTGTTGTACGTGAAGTAACTAAAAAGCACTACATGATCAATGATGTACAGATGGGTCCTGAAACGAAGATTGAAGGCAACACACTGTATGTACGTGAAGATATTTGCAAAGACGCTGTTTCTCAGGATGAGCTTGTTGTAGACATGAAGTTCGAAATCATTACACCAGACATGTATGACAAGTACAGTGAGACAATCATGGATGTTCAGCCAATCGCGACTAAAGAAGAAGGCGAGATTGGTCATGGTGTTACAAGAACACTTGACGGAGTCATCATGGTTGTAACTGGTACAGATGAAAATGGCGTTCAAATTGGTGAGTTCGGTTCATCTGAGGGCATCATCGACCGTAATGTAATGTGGGGCCGCCCAGGTGCACCTGACAAGGGCGAGTTCTTTGTTAAAACGGAAGTAACAATTAAAGAAAACACAAACATGGAAAGACCAGGGCCTCTAGCAGCACATAAGGCTACTGATTTCATTACACAGGAAATTCGAGAAGCGCTTAAAGCGGTTACACGTGAGCCTGAAACCGTAGAAGTTCTAAAGCAGAAGCGACGCAAGGGCAACAAAAAAGTTGTTGTTATTAAAGAAATCATGGGTCAGGGCGCTATGCATGACAACTTGATTCTTCCAGTTGAGCCAGTTGGCGTACTTGGTGGCAAGCCAAACGTTGACCTTGGCAATGTTCCAGTTATGCTGGCACCTACAGAAGTTCTTGATGGCGGTATCCATGCACTGGTATGCATCGGTCCTGCATCTAAGGAAACAAGCCGTCACTACTGGAGAGAGCCTCTTGTTACAGAAGCAATGAATGATGAAGAAATCGATCTTTGCGGCGTAATCTTCGTGGGTTCACCTCAGGTAAACTCAGAGAAGTTCTATGTATCAAACCGTCTGGGCATGATCGTAGAAGCGCTGGATGTTGATGGTGCAATCATTACAACTGAAGGCTTTGGTAACAACCACATCGACTTTGCAAGCCATCATGAGCAAGTTGGTTCTCGTGGTGTGAGCGTTGTAGGTATGACATTCTCTGCAAATCAGGGCGCACTTGTTGTAGGTAACAAGTACATGACAAACATGATTGACCTCAATAAGTCAGCACTGGGCATCGAGAATGAAATCCTATCAAATAATACGCTTTGTAAAGAAGATGCACTGCGTGCGCTTGAAATGCTTAAGTCGGTTATGGCTGGTGAAGAAATTAAGAAGCCTGAGCGCAAGTGGAATCCAAACGTTAAGCTAAGCAACGTTGAGACAATCGGACGCGAAGTTGATAAGAATATCGAGCTGGCTGCAAACGAGCAAAGTCTTGAAAAATCAAAGAAACGTGCAACAATCTATGAAGTTGAAGAGTCGACAGAAACAGTTGGCTAACAGTCTATAGGATTCAAAAGTATTGGAGGCAAGGTATGCAAGAGTTAAAGTATCAAGATCAACTGATGTATATGGAAGGAATTATTGTCGGCATTCAAGATGCTGCTGTAACAATGGACTTGAAAGGCCGCTTGGGGACATTAAAGGTTCCTCGCCGTATGCTGATATCTGACTACGAGCTCAAGCTAGGCCAGGAAGTTGCATTTAAAATGGGACATCCAGAGGTCGTTTCAAGTGACCCTTGTGAACAATACGTGACATATAAGAATCAAAAAGAATAAGGAGGACGATGTAGTGTATAAACCAGTTTCTGGGCTACAGTCGGAAATTTTTGTTCCGATTACGCCACCACCAGTGTGGACGCCTATTAAGAAAGAACTGAAAGATATGCGAATTGCGCTTGCTACAGCTGCAGGTGTGCATTTGAAGTCAGATAAAAGATTTAATCTGGCAGGAGACTTTACTTTCCGTATCATTCCAGGAGATGCACCATCAGCAGATCTGATGGTATCTCACGGGGGCTACGATAATGGAGATGTTAACAAAGACATCAACTGTATGTTCCCAATCGACCGTCTGCATGAACTTGCTAAGGAAGGCTTCATCAAAGAAGTTGCACCTGCGCACTTCGGTTTCATGGGTGGCGGCGGCGACCAAACGAAGTTTACAGAAGAAACAGGTCCTGAAATCGCACGTCAGCTTAAAGAAGCAGACGTAGACGCTGTTCTTCTGACAGCTGGCTGAGGGACTTGCCACCGTACTGCTGTTATTGTACAGCGTGCGATAGAGGAATCGGGGATTCCTACGGTTATTATTGCGGCACTACCACCAGTTGTGCGTCAAAACGGATCGCCAAGAGCGGTTGCGCCACTTGTTCCAATGGGTGCAAATGCAGGTGAGCCAAACAATGTAGAAATGCAAAGAAATATTGTAGTAGACAGCCTTGTTGAAATGGTCAAGATGTCATCAGCAGGTAAAATTGTACCACTGAACTACGAATATATTGCGAAGGTTTAATGGAGCAGGAGTGATTTAATGTCAGAGGGTAAAGTACTCCGAAGACTGACAATACGCTCGTTCCATGTATCCTCTATCGAGCTCGGTCAAGCGACCGGGCTCAAAGAGGGCACACTCATGTTAAACACCGATGTATTGGCATCGATTATTGAGTCAGAGCCGAAAATCAAGGCCATGACGGTGACAATTATCCCGCCAAAGCGTCAAGTGCCTGAAGCACACGATGTGAACATCAACACAATCATGGATGTCGTACCTATTTCTACAAAAGTCATTGGCGCTTTAGGAGATGGTGTTACACATACTTTGACCGGTGCTGTTGTCGTGCTTACAGGGTGTGATGAAAGTGGAAAGCAAATGGCTGAATTTGGTTCATCTGAGGGGATTCTCTCTGAGCAAATGAAGCTGGGACGAGCAGGAACACCAGGTATGGATGATTACATCATTCTTGTTGACATTATATTGTCTTACGAGAAAGAAGCGGATCGCAGCCAACCAATGGCAGCGTTCAGAGCATGTGATACGTATCTTCAGACTGTACGAGAAAAACTTAAGCGCTTAGATGGACGAAGTGCTTCAGAAAGTCATATTTTTGAAGATAAAGTTCGAAAGAACGCCAAAAAAGTTTTGATTATTAAGCAGGTTGCAGGTCAAGGTGCAATGTATGACAATATGCTTTTCCCAAATGAACCTTCTGGTTATTCAGGGGGCAGATCGATTATCGACATAGGCAATGTGCCGGTAATCTTGAGTCCAAACGAGTATAGAGACGGGGCCCTTCGGGCAATGACTTAAGGAGGACTAAAGTGGGAATAGGACCATCAACAAAAGAAACGTCACTGCATCATTTTAGGGATCCGCTACTGGATGTTCTCGATTCAGATCAAGATATTGATTTGGTCGGAGTTCTCATTGTGGGCACGCCACAAGATCATGCAGAAAAAATGTTTGTAGGAAATAGAGCCGCTGCTTGGGCTGAAGCAGCCAGAGTAGATGGGGTGCTCATCTCGGTAGATGGATGGGGCAACTCACACGTTGACTATGCCAATACCATTGAAGAGCTTGGAAAAAGAGATATTCCCGTTTCAGGGCTCAGTTTTCAAGGGGTACAGGGCAAGTTTGTCATCACAAACCCCTATATGGATACCATCGTTGATTTTAACAAATCAGAAGCTGGCATTGAGACACAAGTTGTTGGAGAAAACACTGTCAATCAGCTTGATGTTAGAAAAGCGCTCGCCTTTTTGAAGCTGAAAATGCGTCGCTAATGTATTTTTGCGCTTTTAAAAGTGAAAAAAATAACAAATATAGAAAAATATAACATTTGATGAGGAGTGATTCTGTGAGAGCAATTAGAAGCTTAAATGTGGTGGATTCCCATACTATGGGTGAACCGACGAGAATTATTGTAGGCGGCGTTCCAAATATTCCTGGAAAAACGATGGCAGATAAGAAGAATTATCTAGAAGACAGAATGGACAACCTTAGAACAGCTGTAATGCATGAGCCACGCGGTCATGGAGACATGTTCGGTTCAATCATCACACCGCCTGTTACGGATGAGTCTGATTTTGGCATCATCTTTATGGATGGCGGCGGATATCTGAACATGTGCGGACATGGCTCTATTGGTGCAATTACAGTTGCCATCGAAACGGGGATGGTTGAAGCGGTTGAGCCATTTACATACGTAAAAATGGATACGCCGGCAGGGCTTATTCAAGCCAAGGCTTCGGTTAAGGATGGCAAAGTGCAAGAGGTTTCTATTGTGAACGTTCCAGCCTTCCACTATATGCAAGACGTCATCGTGCCAGTGCCTTCTATTGGCGATGTTCAAATGGACATTTCCTTTGGCGGCAGCTTCTTTGCCATCGTAGATGCGAGAAAGCTTGGTATGAAAGTACATCCTGACAATGCGTCAAAGCTTCTTGATGCAGGCATGAAAATTAGAGATGCAGTAAATGAGCACTATGAAGTTCGTCACCCTGAACTCAGCCATATTAATACAGTAGACCTGGTAGAGTTCTATGATGATCCAACGCATCCAGATGCAGACTACAAGAATGTTGTTGTATTTGGACAAGGACAGGTTGACCGTTCGCCGTGTGGAACAGGCACAAGTGCAAAGCTTGCAACACTGTACTCAAAGGGACAGTTTGAGCGCGATGATGTGTTTATTTATGAAAGTATTCTAGGAACGCTTTTCAAGGGCCGCATTGTTGAAGAAACAATGGTTGGCAAGGAAAAGGCGATTATTCCAGAAATTACAGGTTCGGCTTATATTACAGGCTTTAACCACTTCATTATTGATCCTGAAGATCCGGTGAAGTATGGCTTTAGCTTGAAATAAAACTGCGTAAATCTATTATACTAAGGAGGATGAATATGTTAACAGCTGTATTAGGTGTATTAGGGGCTCTAACAGCTTGGTTCACAGCAGCATTTAGTATGGACTTCGCAAAGCATAAGAACAATCTTGAGGAGAACTCATGGGCGAAGGTTATCGGTATCGGATTTGTAACAAACTTTTTTGATACTTTGGGAATAGGGTCATTCGCACCAACGACAGCACTGCTTAAAGCTTTTAAGCAGACAAAGGATCGTGTTATTCCAGGTACACTGAACGTATCTTGTACCATTCCAGTTGTTATGGAAGCGTATATTTTTATGAAGGTTATTGAAGTTGAAACCGTGACACTTATTGGCATGCTTGGAGCAGCGACCATTGGTGCATGGATTGGCGCAGGCCTTGTTTCAAAGCTTCCTGAAAAGAAAATCCAGCTCATCATGGGTGTGGCGCTTTTCATTACAGCCAGCCTCATGGTAGCAGGTCGTCTTGGCATTATGCCAGGTGGCGGGGAAGCCATTGGTCTTTCAGGCGCAAAACTTGTTATTGCAGTTGTAGGTAATTTTATTCTAGGGGCACTCATGACAGCAGGTATCGGTCTGTATGCACCGTGTATGGCACTTATTTATTTCCTAGGCATGTCTCCAGCCGTTGCATTCCCAATTATGATGGGATCTTGCGCATTCCTTATGCCAGCAGCTTCTGTTAAGTTTGTTAAAGAAGGCGCATATGACCGTCGTGCAGCTATGGGTATTACAGTGGGTGGTATTGTAGGGGTTGTCATTGCCGCATTCCTAGTAAAGTCACTGCCGCTAAACATCCTGACATGGCTTGTAATTGCAGTCATTCTTTACACTTCAATCACAATGCTTAAGTCGGCTATGAAGCCAGCTACAGATGAAAATGGTAAAGTTGCAGCATAGACACAGTTTGCTTGTATTATCATTTAATTGAAATTTTAGCCTGATCTTGTATGCTGTGCCACGCATTTGAAGAAGGATTCCTATAATGGTGGTTTCATAATGCATACAGCCTACGCAGTATCTCATATTGGTGTAAAACGAAAGGGTTCAGACATGCTTATCGCATGGCTGAACCCTTTTTATTGTGCGGGCAAAATAGGCCCTGCTAAAGAGGTGTACTTTAAAAGCGCACGGACTCTTTGTGAACCAGCGCGCTTAATTTATGCTTTAACCTAGTATTCGTGACACATAAGACAGCGTCTTGGACCCAACTAGGCTTTTTTATTAAATGCAACGTTAATCAGATAAATAAAGCCAAGGGCATAAAATCCAATAACCGTGCACATCATGATTAAAGACTGCGGTGACATACTAAGCCTCCATTTCTGAGGATGCTTGATCCGACTTTTTCGTTATTTTCTTTGAGGCCCATTTACCCGTCAACAGGACAATGGCTAAAAGGATGACCCACTGGAAGAGGATGGTGCCCACGCTGAATACTTCAAAAGGATTCATCCAGCTGTCTGGATACCATTCAATGGCCTGTTTAAGCCACCAGCCTGTAATGAGAGTGAAGAAAACAGGGAACAAGGATATACTTCTATTCCACCACTTATTCACCTTGAAGTCAGCCCAAGGCGTGTTGATAAACTGCTTTCGCGCTTTTTCAACACCAAATTTCAGCATTGCAAAGGATACGAACAGACCACTTACGAGAAGACCAACACCCCAAACCCAGTCCTGATTATCAAGAATGTTGATGTTCCAAGCAGATGGAATGCCTGCAAGAAGCCCCATGATAATAATAATGGCTGTAGACGATTTTCTGCTGAGACCTGCATCCATTAAGTTTCTAACGCTTACTTCAACCATAGGTAGAAGGGAAGAGAGTGCTGCAATGGACATGGCCAGGAAGAATACGGCTGAGATCAGCGACCCAAATGGCATGGTGCTGAATAGCTGTGCCAGGTAAATAAAGGTCAGGCCTGCATTGCCCTGTGCAAGTACTTCATTGGCAAAGTCTGTAGATGGAGACAGTGCGAAAATTGCCGACATGACAGTCATGCCTGCAAGCAAGGCCCCCACGTTGTTTCCAAAGCCCATAATCATACAGTTGCACGGAATGTCTTCTTTCTTTTTCGTATAAACAGCATATGTGATGATAAAGCCCCAGCCGGCGCCAGTTGACCATGCACACTGTGTAAAAGCGTTGAGCCAAATTTCTGGGTTGGATAGCTTTGAAATATCAGGATTAAATAGGTATTCTAAGCCCTGAACGGCGCCTGGAAGCGTCACAGCCCTGCCAAGAGCAAGCAGCATTAGGGCAAAGAGGGTTGGAATCATAATTTTACAGGCTTTTTCGATACCGCCAGAAACCCCTTTATAAATGATAAGGCCAGCAGCTGCGATAGAGAAGATATGAAAAGCAATGGTTTGTGCAGGTGTTGTCGTAAAGGTTTCCCATATTGCCTGTGTATCTGTAATGGTTAAGTTACCTCCGAAGACACCCGTTGCAGAGAGGGTGAAGTATTTGACGCACCACCCCATAACCACGGAGTAGTATGCCATAATCAAGAAGCACACCCCGGTAATCCAGCTGCCCATCCATGTGAATTTTTCACCTACAAAATCACGAAATGCGCCAATTGGACCCAGGCGTGTATGCTTTCCCATAACCATTTCAGCCATTAGAAGCGGAATCCCCCATACAAATAAAGCAATTGTCCAAGCAATGATGAAAGGCCCCCCACCATTGGCTGCTGCTACTCTGGGAAAACGCCATATATTGCCCGTACCGATAGCCATGCCGATACTCGCGGCGATGAACCCCCAGCGGCTTCCCCATGTTTCATTTCCCTGACTCATTATTTCCCCTTTCTATGAGTACAAATTGTAAGAACTCGATTTAAAGCACACGGTGACTTTTTCAAAAAGCAAGTCATTGCGCTATACGTGTTAATTTTATCACATTTTTAAGCATTATAGGGGGATGGCGTGCATAAATATCACCAAAATAGGCAAAGTATTAACTTGTTACATAAAAGTAATTAACTGGTTAAAACTTATAAAATCAACAGTTTGGGTGAATAAGAAACGTTTTCTGACTTAGATAATATTCAAGTTATGAATAATTATACAAAGTTGGCGTGTTAGGCAAATCTAAAAAAGCCCTGAGCGTATTTGTAAGAATAATACGTTCAGGGCTTCTTATCTTAATGCGTATTTTCGCGTATGTGCAAGCAGTCTATTTTTCTTTTAGGACATTTAGCACAACCTGATCAAGATCATCCTTGTCGCAGATGCCACTATGAAGAACGGGGCGTTTGTCGATGTCTTTTATAGGGTCAGGTATAGTGAGCTCAGCAGTCTTTGAAAGCAGCTCTACAAGTTCAAAATCATTAAAGGCTTCTACCGACTGACCCAGTCCTTCAAGTACACTGCGTGGGAATTTGAAAGGACTCGCAGTGGATGCAATCAGTGTTTGAGCGGTATCGCCTGTTTCCTTAACGTAGTCAAGGTAAACCTGATAAGCAACTGCGGTATGGGTATCAACCGTATAGTCATGTGTCTTGAATAGGTCTTCAATAGCCTCCACAGTCTTGGAATCGTCTGCATATCCGCCATAGAAGCAGCTCATGTTCTCTTTCATGGTATCTGTGATTTCATATTTTCCATCTGACTTAAGTGCATCCATCAATGAAGCAATTGTCGTATCGCTTTCATCGCTTAGGGCGTATAGGAAACGCTCCAGGTTGCTTGAAATAAGGATATCCATAGATGGTGAAACCGTTGGAACAAAATCTCTATTAATATCGTAGCTGCCTGTTTTGAAGAAGTCAGTCAGGACATTGTTCTTGTTTGAAGCACAGATGAACTTCTTGATTGGCAGTCCCATTTCCTTAGCGTAGTAGGCTGCGAGAATATTACCGAAATTCCCTGTTGGAACGACAACGTTAATGGCGTCTCCAAGTTTGATTGTACCGGCATTTACGAGCTCATAGTATGCATAAATGTAGTAGACAATTTGCGGTACAAGACGACCGATGTTGATGGAGTTAGCCGATGAAAGAATGTAGCCTTCTTCCTTTAAAGAAGCTTTGTAGGTTTCATCAGTGAAGATTTTTTTGACACCATTTTGTGCATCGTCAAAATTACCGTTAATACCAAATACATGTGTATTGGCACCCTCTTGTGTTATCATTTGTCGCTTTTGTACGTCGCTTACACCGTCCGTTGGGTAAAATACGATAATCTCAACGCCGTCAACACCAGAAAAACCTTCAAGTGCAGCTTTACCAGTGTCTCCAGATGTTGCAGCAAGGATGATGATGTCTTCTTTTGTACCGAGTTTTTTGGCACTTGTCTTCATAAAATGTGGCAAAATAGACAGCGCCATATCTTTAAATGCAAGCGTTTTACCGTGGTAAAGCTCAATGAAACTCGCTTGGTCACAGGTGTGTAGCGGTGCAATGCGTGCATCTCTAAACTTTTTATCGTAGGCGCTGCTAATACAGTTTTCGAGCTCAGCAGCTGAGAAGTCAGTTGCGTAGCGGCTGAGTACTTCAGCGGCAAGTTCCTGATATGTAAGTGCTGCGTACTTTTTGTCCATGAAATCCATTTTTGGTATTTCTGTTGGAACGAAAAGGCCCCCGTCGCTTGCAATCCCTTTGACTACAGCTTGGGCAAAAGTGAGCTTTTCTGCATCAGACCGTGTTGATTTGAAATATAAAGTAGACATGGATCCTCCTAATTCGACCCGGATTATTTACAAAATTCCCACATGATATACCGTGTTTATTACTTGCTTTGCCTTCAGAAATTTGGCCCCTTACCATCTAAGTAAGAAAAGAAAATTCTGAAATCAAGTCATTCTAAATGACTTGTATTTCATATGCGAATTCCATGAATACTCCAAAGTATATGTGAAATTCTCTTAATAACTTAACCGTTACATATATAGTATAGAATTTCTTTTAAATTTCAACCTTTTTATCGAAAGTGATTCATTTTTATAAGAGAAATTTAAAGTTTGTGTTATTTGTTGAATCAAATGGACAATATATTGATATAGAGTATGTAAGCGTTTCACAGGTCTTGAAGCCGTTATAAACTTAACAATTATATGGAGGGAAAAATGGTTTTATTCCCCAGTCAAACATGTTAAACTAAGGACTTAATAAATGTATCATGTATACAATACACCTGACTTGGCATGCTGATCAGGTTGACCCCATAGAGCATTTCATTTAGAACGAGATAGGAGTGAAAGAAATGGCACAACATGTTATAGAAGAGGCTAAGCGATGTCTGCAGTGTAAAAATCCATTGTGTAAGCAGGGGTGTCCAGTAGGTACACCAGTCAACGAAGCGGTGAGCCTGCTGCTGGACGGAGAGATCAAAGACGCGGGTAAACTGCTTTTTGAAAACAACCCGCTTTCGATTGTCTGCTCGCTTGTTTGCCCGCACGAAAAATTTTGTGAGGGCAGCTGTGTGCTTGGAAGAAAAGGCAATGCCATTCACTGGAGTACAATAGAAAACTATATTTCTGAATACTACTTGAACATGATGGAGTTAAAACCGGTTCAAGATCCTGAACATAAGGTCGCCATTATCGGATCAGGCCCTGCGGGAATAACCCTTGCCTTCATACTGGCATCAAAGGGCTATGATATTACTATTTTTGAAGACAGAGATAAAATCGGTGGTGTGCTTCAATACGGCATACCCGCTTTCAGACTCCCTAAAGATATACTCGAACGCCTTAAGGCACAGCTGATAAATTTAGGTGGTCAAAATTAGACCCAATACCCTGGTCGGTCCAATTATTACTATTGAAGACCTCTTTAGAGACGGATACAAGGCTGCCTTTATTGGGACAGGTGTATGGAATCCAAAACCAATGCGAATTCAAGGAGAGTCCCTTGGACATGTCCACTATGCAATAGACTACCTTAAAAATCCATCCAGCTTTAGCTTGGGCAGCAAGGTATGCATCATTGGTGCAGGTAATGTTGCCATGGATGTCGCACGAACAGCCGTAAGACGTGGTGTGAAAGAAGTAACCATTATGTATAGACGTGATGAAGCGGATATGCCAGCCAGTCTTCACGAAATAAAATATGCCAAGCTTGACGGTGTACAGTTTGAGTTTTTCAAGTCTCCAAAACAGATTACAGATGACGGCGTAGTCTATTACCACACAGAAAAGACGCTTGATGGTGAAACGGTAAAGCTGATTGTTAAGGATGAAAGCCATGACGGGACGCCTGAGCTTTTTGAAGCAGATTCTGTGATTATTGCAGTAAGTCAAGGCCGAAATCAAATATCGTTGCCAACACCAAGGGGATAGAAATTGGAAACACAGGTCTTGTCGCCACCGATGATTGCGGTCGAACTACGCGCGAGGGGGTTTTCGCATCTGGTGATGTGGTGACTGGGGCTAAAACAGTGGTTGAAGCAGTTGCCTTTTCAAAACGCGTTGCTGAGGCCATTGATGCTTATGTGAAGGGAAGGGTTTGTGCATCAGAAGAAGAATAGGATCTGCTTTCGCACACGCAGTATTCGTACACTAGATGAAGGGGCATCATTTCAGAAATTTGATTTTGAAAATATCGGCCTGATGTCTTGGTGTGAATTGACCATAAAATACTATAAGTAAATTGAGTTAAGTAATGTACAAATCCCGACACAATTTTGAAAAATGTGTCGGGATTTCGCCATTTATAGGCGTTTTGAGGTGGAATGGCGTCAGGAAACAGACACATTTATCTTGGAATATAACGAATTTCGTATTTATAAGAATTCTAAATACCTTCCTATTAAGTAGTGGAATATTTTATTGGAAGACCCTGTGTATATATGACATATTTAAATAGAGTGAAACTCTTGAAACTACTAATATAGGAGGCTATTATGGAAATCAAAAAAGAACTGCCAGAAATCTTCGAAGCATTTTCTGAAGCAAGACGAAACGGATTTATTGCAGCAAAAGCATTTAAAGATCAAAACAAACCAATGATCGGTACATTCTGTACATTTATGCCACAGGAAATACCGCTAGCTATGGGGGCTGCGACCGTATCTCTATGCGCTACATCAGATGAAACAGTTGGTGAAGCAGAGAAAGATCTTCCTAGAAACCTATGTCCGCTTATTAAATCCAAGCTATGGATTTGGTAAAACAGACAAATGTCCATACTTTTTCTTCAGTGATCTTGTTGTGGGTGAAACAACATGTGACGGTAAAAAGAAAATGTTCGAACTCATGGGTGAGTACAAGCCTGTACATATTATGCAGCTTCCAAATAATCCAACGACAGATGAAGCACATACAATGTGGAAAGCTGAAATCGTTAAATTTAAAGAAACACTTGAAACTCAGTTTAACGTGACTATTTCAGAAGAAGACATTCGTTCTGCTATCAATCTGAAAAATAGAGAAAGACAAACACTAAAAGATTTCTACGCACTGGGCAAGTTGAATCCGCCGGCAATTAGCGGTGGCGATATTTTAAAAGTGCTATACGGGAGTACTTTCAAGTTTGACCGTGAAGAAACAATTAAAGATGTAAGTGCGCTAACCGAAAAAATTAAAGCGGAATACGATGCGGGCAAAGAGCTGGAGAGAAAGCCAAGAGTACTTATTACAGGCTGTCCAATCGGTGGCGTCACAGAAAAAGTGGTTAAGGCAATTGAAGACAATGGCGCTACAGTCGTATTTTATGAAAACTGTATGGGTGCAAAGGCAATTGAAGACAATGTAGATGAGTCTATTGATGATGTTTACGAAGCACTTGCTCAAAAGTACTTAAAAATTGGATGTTCTTGTATGTCGCCAAATGACAACCGCTTTAAGCTGCTTGACCGCGCTATGGACGAATATCAGGTCGATGCAGTTGTAGACGTAATTCTTCAAGCCTGTCATACCTATGCAGTTGAAACAATGAATGTTAAACGTTTTGTAAATGATAAAAAAGGCAAGCCGTATATCAGTGTTGAAACAGATTACTCAACATCAGACATTGGTCAGCTTAATACACGTATGGCTGCGTTTATTGAAATGCTTTAAGAAGAGGTTGACATGTATAGTATAGGCATAGACTCAGGCTCTTCCACGACAAAGGGTGTACTCTTTGATGGGACAGAGGTTGTTCAGAGCGTCCTAGTTCCAACGGGTGCTAATCCAAAACGGACCATCAAGCATGTTTACGAGACATTGAATACCCAGGCCCAGCGTTCAGGCAAGTCCGTATACACGGTAACGACTGGTTATGGGCGTGATCTTCTGCCTGAAGCAGACAAGCGTATCACCGAAATCACCTGTCATGGAAAAGGTGCAGCTGAACTAGCCGGTGAAATTAGCGCAGTGATCGATATTGGGGGTCAAGACAGTAAGGTTATACTGCTTGATAGGGACAAGAATATTAAAGATTTTCTGATGAATGACAAGTGTGCTGCTGGGACAGGGCGCTTTGTTGAGGTGATCATGCGACTGCTCCATCAAGATCTATTCGATCTGGACGCATTTGTGAGCCATGCTGAGCCGACAAAAATCAGCAGTATGTGTACCGTATTTGCTGAAAGTGAAGTCATCAGCTTGCTTGCCAATGATATTGGCGGAGACAGTATCGCCAGGGGTGTGATAGCCTCGATCTGTGATCGAACGGCTATTTTTGCCAAGCGTCTTCCCCTTGAAGGCCGCATTTTTTTCAGCGGGGGACTGGCTCAGTTCGGCATTATGCGCACAGAACTGGAACGATGTCTTGGTCTTGAAGTGGTGACCCATGAGCATGCGCAGTTTGCCGGTGCAATTGGTGCTGCTAAAATTGGCTATATGAAAGCCAATCACGTGTATTAAAGCGCGTTCAATCATATTGAATAGATTGATAACATCTATAAGTCCATTCTCATCCGCTTTTAGTAAGTCATGATCTGAAAAGGCAGTTAGATGAAAGTGGCAACTGAAAAACTGCATAATTCAAATCACTATATAAGCCCGCGAACTGTCGGTTGGATAGGCGTCTCTATATAAAGAGGCTACTTCTTCTTATGACAAGTCGCGGGTTTTTTATGCCCACTTATAAGTTTTATAAAGATATGCAAATCATCCCAAATCTGTTATTAGATTATTGCGCATAGGGTAATAAATTGATAAAGAAAGTGATCAAATACGCATTATATAGTGGAAAATACAATTTTGTATTTTCGTATATGATCGGTTAAAGGGCCATTATTGATGGGTTGGGAGTGATTGTTTATGATTGTTTTGATGTTAAAACGCAGTAAACGAAAATAAATAATCAGGAAAACGTTGACTAATGATCATATATGAACTATAATGAAATCGAACAAAACAAAATGATCATTTTCGTTCGTGATCGAATCGTATACAATAGATATATAAATAAAACGATCATGGAGGATGCATATGTTTGTAGAAGAGAGACATAGAGAAATAATTAAAATATTGAAAGATAGAGGTAAAGTAAAAACACTTCAACTTGCTGAAATGCTTGGTGTTTCAGAACCAACTATTAGACGTGACATTGCAGAGCTCGATAAACGCGGTGAGTTGATCCGCACACATGGCGGTGCTTTACCGATTGAGGAGAATGATACTGAACCGACATTCCTAGAGAAGTCAGACAAGTATCTTGAAGAAAAAATCCAAATCGGAAAGGTTGCAGCATCCCTAGTGAAAAGCGGAACCACCATTGTATTAGACGGTGGCACTACAACACTTCAAATTGCTAAGCACCTGAGTGCGGAAAAGCTGACAGTTATCACCAATGCGCTAGATATTGCAGAAGCTCTTGAAGACAATGCAGACATCGATGTCATTCTTACAGGTGGCACCATTCGCTGGAACACAAGAGCCTTGGTTGGTCCAATTACGGAAGCGGTCTTAAAACAATTTCGAGTGGATATGGCTTTTGTCGGCATCAATGCCATTAGTGCAGAAGGCGGTGTGATGACACCTAACCTAATTGAAGCAAGTTCTAAGAAAGCCATGCTTGAAATCGCACACCGGGCATTTGTTGTAGCAGATCATACCAAGTTCAACAAACGCGCATTATGTAGAGTAGCACAGTTTAGTGACCTCGAGGGTATCATTACTGACGCGGGAATAGATGAAAGTTTAATCCATCAGTATGAAAAGATGGATGTAGAGTTAATACTAAAGGAAGGTGATTTTGTTGATTCTAACGGTCACCCTGAATCCAGCAGTTGATAAAACGATTCATGTGGATGATTTCACACTGGATCGCGTAAATCGTGTTCGAGAAATTCGCACCGATGCTGGCGGTAAAGGGATAAATGTATCGCATGCAATCAAGGCCATGGGGCATGAAAGCACTTCATATGCAATCATCGGTGGCAGAGTGGGCGGTTTTATAAAGAAGACAATGGAAGATGAAGATATTGTCTTTAAGTATATTGAGGTATCAGAGGAAACGCGTACGAATTTGAAAATCGTCGATTCTGTGAATCAAACACATACAGACATCAACGAACCGGGACCTGCAGCACATGCAGCTTGTGAAGACCAAGTAATAAACCTGATTGCAGATGACATTAAGCAAAGCGATATACTCGTTTTAAGCGGGAGCCTGCTTCCGGGACTGAGTTTAAAGCTTTATCCAAAGCTTATTGAAATTGCATCCTCAAAAGGGGCGCTTGTCATTCTGGATACAGAAGGTGAAAAGCTTTACGAAGCCCTAAATGCATCGCCTGACATCATTAAACCCAACATTCATGAGCTTTCTGATTTTGCAAAGAGGCCTTTTGAAACAGATGAGGATGTCATCCAGTATATACGTGAACTGATTGAAACCGGAAAAATTAAGATGGGCGCACTGGTCTCTCTTGGAGAAGACGGTGCACTCTGGATTACAAAGCATCGTGCAATACGTGTTGCACCTATTAAAACAGAGGTCAAGTCCACTGTAGGTGCAGGCGATTCAATGGTAGCTGCGTTGGCGGTTGCCCTTCATAAAAAACAGAGCGAAGAAGACATGCTTAAGTTTGCAACAGCAGCAGCTATCGCTCGTATTTCAACAGATGGCCCGATTCAATGCAGTGTTGATAAAATCGGGGAAATTGCAAAACAGGTCAGTTTGAAAGACTTATAAGACAATGTGTCTGAGTCTATAAGCTGTTATAGAATACCTTTTAAAAATTGGAGGCGTTAAAATGATTCAAGAACTATTTACAAAAGACTTAATGATAGATGCACTAAAGGCAACAACAAAAGACGAAGTTATTAAAGAAATGGTTGAACAGCTTGACACTGCAGGCAAGCTTATCAATAAAGCGGCATTCCTCGATGCAGTTTTTGCAAGGGAAGCAGAATACTCAACAGGCATTGGCATGGGTATCGCTATCCCGCACGGAAAAAGCAAGGGCGTCAAGGTACCGTCACTCGTATTTGCGCGCAGCGAGGCGGGCGTTGACTATGAAAGTATGGATGGAGAACCCGCATACTTGTTCTTTATGGTGGCAGTGCCTGAATCGGCAAATGAAGACCATCTAAAAATTCTTGGACTGCTTTCAAGAAAACTGATGCATAAGGAAACAAGAGAACAGCTTATGGCTGCTGAAAGCTATGAAAAAGTCATAGAAATCATTGCTTAGGAATTATATTTTACTACTGGGGTTAAAGTGAGTAAGAATCGTAAAAGGAGGTATCCTGAATGAAAATTGTTGCGGTTACGGCGTGTCCGACAGGTATTGCACATACTTATATGGCAGCTGAAGCACTTCAAATTGCAGCCACTGAAATGAATATTTCAATGAAGGTTGAAACAAGAGGATCCGTAGGTGCTGAAAATGAACTGACTGCTGAAGACATCAAGCAGGCAGACGCAGTTATTATTGCGGCTGATACAAATGTACCTAAAGAAAGATTTGCAGGTAAAAAAGTAGTTGAAGTACCCGTTGCAGAAGCTATAAAAAATGCAGCTGGTCTTATTGAAAAAGCGAAAAACGCAAAAGTTATGGGCGGCGACTTGTCTGAAAGTGTAAGCGAACTCAAGGCTGAGCGAAGCGGAGAGCGTAAAGGGGCATACAAGCACCTCATGACAGGCGTATCATTTATGATTCCGTTTGTTGTTGCGGGTGGTATTCTCATCGCACTATCTTTTGTATTTGGTATTGAAGCCTTTAAAGAAGAAGGCACACTTGCAGCGGCACTGATGAACATTGGTGGTGGCTCTGCATTTGCACTTATGGTACCTATTCTTGCTGGATATATTGCATTCTCGATTGCAGATCGTCCTGGTCTTGTACCTGGTATGGTTGGTGGTATGTTGGCAGGTTCAATCGGGTCAGGTTTCCTTGGTGGACTGATTGCAGGTTTCCTTGCTGGTTATACAGTTGAGTTCCTTAAAAAGACAATTAAGCTACCGAAATCCCTTGCTGGTCTTATGCCAGTACTGGTACTGCCGGTATTTTCTACACTGATTACAGGTCTTGCTATGATTTATATCATTGGTAAACCAGTTGCAGCAATCAATACAGGCATGAATAACTTCTTGAACGGCATGAGTGGAACAAACTCTGTTATCTTGGGACTTATTATTGGTCTGATGATGGCATTCGATATGGGCGGTCCTGTTAATAAGGCGGCATATGCATTTGGTGTAGGCACACTGGTTGCTGGTCAAACATCACCAATCATGGCTGCAGTAATGGCTGCAGGTATGGTACCACCACTGGGGATTGCTCTTGCAACTGTCGTAGCAAAAAATAAATTTACGCAGCAAGAAGTAGAAGCTGGTAAGGCCGCATGGGCAATGGGTATATCTTTTATTACAGAAGGTGCTATCCCGTTCGCAGCAGCGGACCCAGCACGTGTTATTCCATCTATCATGGCTGGTTCAGCAGTAACAGGCGCACTGTCAATGCTCTTTAATTGTGGACTTGCAGTACCGCATGGTGGCATTTTCGTCCTTGTTATTCCAAACGCAGTAAGTAATTTACTGATGTATATTATAAGTATTGCTGTAGGTACAGCAGTAACTGCTGGACTGCTTTCAGTGATTAAAAAGGAAGTTGCTTAATCTCGTATTTTGTATTACAAGTACTCCAAATTGGCTCAATTAGAATTATTGTGCAGCATGGTCCAGTCGTTTTATGAACCATGCTGCATGTCCCTTAAGGAGGGAAAGCATGAAAGGTATACCGGCTTCAGAAGGTATTGCAATTGGATCAGTCCTCTTATGGGGACAAAACGAACTGACTATAGAAAAGAAAAAAATCGAAAACGCAGAGGCAGAACTGAGCAAGTTAGAACAGGCCGTAAGTCAGTCAAAAGAACAACTTGAAAGTATTAAAGACAAGGCACTTCAAACAATGGGCGAAGAAGAAGCGCAGGTTTTTGATGCGCATATTTTATTAATGGATGACCCAGAATGGATTGGAAAGATAAAAAGTCAGGTTGAAAAAGACCTGATTTGTTCAGAATATATAATTCAGACGGTAACAGAAGAGTTTGTCGCTATTTTTGAAGCAATGGACAACGAATACTTAGCTGCGAGAGCAGCAGATTTAAAAGATGTTTCCTCGCGCCTTATCAAAAATGTGCTGGGCGTTGCAACAGGGACAGAAGCCATGGGGGATCACCCCGTGATTATCGTTGCAGAAGACTTAACCCCTTCCGATACAGCGCAGCTTGATCGGGATACGGTTTTGGGCTTTATCACAGAAGAAGGAAACAAAACCTCTCATTCAGCTATTATTGCAAGAACCATGGGCATTCCAGCACTGGTGGGTGCAGAAGGTCTTTGTGAAGCAGTTAAAGCTCAGATGGAAGAAAGTGAGAATTTACAAATTGCATTTGACGGCATGACGGGTGAAATTCATATTAACCCGGACGATAAAACCCTTGAAGCTTTTGAAGAAAAGCTGAAGGTTGAACGGGAAGAACATCGAGCTAATGAAGCGGTGCGTGGCCTTGAGAGTGTAACATCAGACGGTGTAAGTGTCGAAATTGCATGTAATATTGCCAAGCCAGAAGAAGCAGACCTCGTTATAGAGCATGACGGGGAAGGGGTTGGCCTCTTTAGAAGTGAATTCCTATTTATGGACCGTGAAAAAGCGCCAACTGAAGACGAACAGTTCGAGTCTTATAAAAAGGCAGCTGAAAAGCTACAGGGTAGACCACTGATCGTTAGAACACTTGATGCAGGCGGAGACAAGCAAATTCCATATTTGAATATCAATGAAGAGATGAATCCGTTTTTAGGCTACAGAGCCATCCGTATTTGTCTGGATGACACGGCACTATTCAGAACCCAGCTTCGCGCCATTTTACGCGCGAGTGCTTTTGGGAAAATAAAAGTCATGTTCCCAATGATCGCAACGGTTGAAGAGTTTTTAAAGGCAAAGGAACTGGTTCTTGATGAAATGGAGCAGTTAAAGGCAGAAGGCACTGCATTTGACGCGCAAATTGAGTTGGGCATCATGGTGGAAATTCCGTCAACAGCAGTCATGGCTGATTTATTTGCAAATCATGTTGACTTCTTTAGTATTGGAACCAATGACCTTACTCAGTATACTCTTGCGGCAGATCGCATGAATTCAAAGCTCAAAACACTTTATAATCATAGAAATCCAGCTGTACTCAGACTTATTAAAATGGTGATTGATGCGGCGCATAAGAAAGGGAAATGGGTTGGGATGTGCGGTGAAGCCGCTGGTGATCCACTCATGGCTCCAATTCTTATTGGTCTTGGACTAGATGAGTTCAGCATGGCACCATCATCTGTTCTTAAAATTAGAAGACTTATTCGAGGCCTTTCTGCACAGGCATGTAAGGCATTTGCAGAAGAACTCATTAATCTTGAAGATGTTCTAGAAATTGAAAAACGCGTTACGGCGTATATACAGTAATGAGGAGGTAAATTATGAAAGAGACTAAATTTGTTCTATTAAATGAAACTGGATTCCACGCAAGACCGGCAAGTATTTTTGTTAAGGCTGCTACAAGCTATAAATCAGAGATATTCATTCTAAAGGACAACGAAAAGTACAATGCCAAGTCCATTATGGGTCTACTGAGCATGGGTGCGACCAAAGGCACTGAAATTTTACTGCAAGTTGATGGGGAAGATGAAGAAGCAGCAACTGAAGAACTGCTTGAAATTCTTCGCACGATGGACTAAAGAAATAGGATTGCAAAGGGGCTGTTACAAAAATCAGCCCCTCTAAAAGATAAAGCAGGTCTATGAATCTTCAAACCTACGAAGCATAGTGCACTGTGAAACGCATGCAACTTCAAAAGAAAAGTACAGATCTCATGACAATGCCTTCCTCGGACAGTTCGTGAGATTTTTCTATACTTTCCTTTTGAAGTGGCTGACTTTCATCAGTCTCTATGATTTTCCAGTATGAAGAGACATAGACCTGTTTATTTTAGATAAAGCTGTTTTTAACGGCCCGCTTCCTTCAAAAAAGCTTACAGGCGGGTTCGAAAGAACCCGCATATTATTATAAAAGATATGGTAATTCCAGCGCGTTATCGTTAAACTGATATTAGCCCTTAAACATTTTATAACAGGCTGTATATTTGATCGTTTGGAGGAATCATCATGGAAAATGAGCATGTACTTTCAAAACAAGTAAATACCTGGATTGCAGAGCATTCTCAACTGCGAGATGTGATGGATTTAAAGCCGGTATTCTGGACCAATCCAGGTCAGCTTACTACAGCGGCTGCACTTGAAAAAATAGAGCTGACAGAGGCGGCTGTCAAAGAAGCCCAGGCGCGCCTAGACCGGTTTGCACCATACATAAAAAGTGTTTTTCCTGAAACGGAAGCTACAGGAGGCATTATCGAATCACCTGTTAAGCACATAGGCAACATGCAGAACTGGCTCAGTACATATTATGAAAATAAGATTCCTGGTCAGATGCTTCTAAAGTGCGACAGTCACCTGGCTATTTCAGGCTCAATAAAAGCACGCGGTGGCATTTATGAAGTGCTTAAACATGCAGAAGACTTAGCCATTGAAAAGGGTCTGCTTTCTCATAAAGACGATTACAAAAAGATCGATAGTGACGCATTTAGACACTTTTACTCAAATTATTCGATAGCAGTTGGATCAACGGGTAATCTGGGGCTGAGCATTGGTATTATGAGTGCTAAACTAGGCTTTAAAGTTTATGTGCATATGTCAGCAGATGCTAAGCAGTGGAAAAAAGACCTGCTCCGTGAGAAGGGGGTAAGTGTTGTTGAGTACGCTTCTGATTACAGCAAAGCCGTTGAAGAAGGCAGAAAGCAGTCAGACAGTGACCCGACCAGCTACTTTATTGATGATGAGAATTCTAAGAATCTTTTCTTAGGCTACGCCGTAGCAGCATATCGACTTAAGGACCAACTCTCAGACATGTCTGTTGAAGTAAGTGAAAAAAGACCTCTCTTTGTCTACTTGCCATGTGGCGTTGGGGGCGGACCGGGTGGTGTTGCTTTTGGTCTTAAACTCGTATTTGGTGATGCGGTTCACTGTTTCTTTGCAGAACCCACCCATTCACCATGCATGCTCCTTGGACTTATGACGGGCGCTCATGATCAAGTTTCTGTTCAAGATTTTGGCATTGACAATAAAACCGAGGCAGATGGACTTGCAGTTGGCAGACCGTCTGGATTTGTAGGAAAAACACTGGAAAAGCTCATTAGTGGAGATTACACAGTAGATGATGACACTCTATTTGTTTTGCTAAAGGCACTTCAAGACCAAGAGGATATATTTATGGAACCGTCTGCATTTGCAGGTATCGCTGGAATTCCTGCACTTTTTGCTTCTGAAAGTGGCATGGGCTATATTGAGAAGTGGAAGCTATCCGGTAAATTAGACCAAGCAACCCATTTGGCATGGGGGACGGGCGGACGCATGGTTCCTAAGGAAGAACGGGAAAAATACTATGGAAAGGGTACATTGCTGGCTGCAAGATAAGTTCATATATAGATTATCAAATTGATAATCCAACTATCGTATTGATAAAAACACTTAAACTGCAGTAAAATCAAATTTTCAGATAATTGAAAAGAGTTTGTTAATTATTTCATTATCAGAATGATAACTGCAGTTTTTATAATGTCCATTTTTAGCCGTTTTCTGATTGGCATGATACTTGCAAGTTTATATTGATGCTCGCTCAGGGGGAGAATTGGTGCGCATGATGTTTATGCGTTTGGGCGTACATGTTTGGTATGGAAAGTGTACGTGTACAATAAGGAGGCGGCTATGAGTATAAGTTTAAATGAAAGCGATTACAAATGTCTAATGCGATTTCATTACGCGATGAATGATATGGAGATGACAGATTTCGGACAGAAAATGGTGCAGATTGTAAAAGACATCTTCACATCAGATACCGTTTGTTTTGTAGATCCACAGAATTATCCAGTGATTCGAGAACTCTATTTTGACAAAGAGGAGCACCTGATTTCTGATTACATAATGCACTCAAAAAAATTCGACAAGGCCTCTGACTATCTACGCGATAATGCCTTTAATTTGGACTATGAAAACATTATTGCCCTTTCCGATACGGATAGCGCGTACAGAAGGCGAAACAGCAGGTATTTTGAGTTTCACCGAAGACATGAAATCAGTGATGAGCTCTCCATAATCGTGTGTACATACGGTACTCAAATTAAGGTATTTAGAACAAGTGGCAGTATATTTACAGATCGCGAGAAAAATATCGCATCCTATATAGGTAAAATTATTCAATCCAAGTATCATCTTATTCGTGAGAACAGAGAAATGGAAAAGCAGCTTGCCCTGTTTAACAAGTCCATTAAGAGCTTAAATTACGGGTATA
Source organism: uncultured Acidaminobacter sp. (assembly GCA_963676345.2). Taxonomy (GTDB): domain Bacteria; phylum Bacillota; class Clostridia; order Peptostreptococcales; family Acidaminobacteraceae. The sequence goes on along the minus strand of CAXXTS010000002.1, from coordinate 616,714 downwards.
TGCTGATCAGCCGTAATTATGAAATGGTAGAAAATAACGAGCTGGTTCTGCGATACAGCTATGAAATTACAGATACGTATTATGTAGACAGCATGCTGAAAGAGTTTAAAAACGTTATTGAAAACAATCCTGAAACGGTTGGAAAACTCAGTCGCAATGAAGCAGCTGAAATGACCATCGGCTCATATTTAATTGAAGTCATGCCAACGGTAATGGTTGGGGCAAACAACAGTATTGAAACTTACTTTACCATTCAAATATTCAGCAAGTCATGGTTAAAAAAGAATACCCAAATGACCAATCATAATTTTGAAAAATATAATCTTACAGCACGTGAAAGTGAAACAGTAGAGCTTCTGAGCAAGGGTCTTAGCAATAAAGAAATTGCAGCCCGTCTTGGGATTAGCATATATACGGTTAAAGAACACATGAAGAATATTTCGAGAAAGTTGAATGTAAGCAGTCGAACTGCGATTGTGTCTAAAATTGCAATGTAGGCTTTATCATAGGACACTTTAGAGAAGACATTAAAAGAAGGGGAAGCAATTATGAAAATAGTCATTGCGGACGCCAGCTGGGGGAATATTGATGTTGAGCGGACTTATTTACCGGGGGACGTAGAGCTTGTTTACGGGGACTGCAAAACGGAGGAGTCGGTCATTGAGCTGTGTCATGATGCCGATGGAATTCTTTGTGAATATGCCCCTGTGACCCCTAGGGTTATTGATGCACTGAAAAATTGTAAAATCATATCCAATTCAGCAACAGGATATGACAATATTAATGTGGAATATGCAAAATCAAAGGGAATAGCCGTTGCCAATGTTAAGCAGTACTGTACAGAGGAAGTGGCAACCCAGGTTATGAGCATGATTTTGAGCTACAATAGAAAACTGGTTGAGTCAGCCCGGATTGGTCAGGAAAGTGGATGGCCTGGTGTTGAAAACTTGAATATCGTCCGCCTGTCTGATCAGACACTAGGGCTTGTTGGATTTGGAAGCATCGCCCAAGAAACTGCTAAAAGAGCAAGGGCCTTTGGAATGACCGTTTTGGCATACACCTCTGTGTCGGATGACCTTTTAAATGCACTAGGGGTTAAGTCTGCATCACTTGAACAGGTCTATGCCGACTCAGACATCATTTCTGTTCATAAACCCTTGAGCCAGAAAACGGCAGATATGATTGATCAAAGTGCATTTGATGCTATGAAAAAAAGACCTTATTTTATCAATACCTCTAGAGGGGGGCTTGTAGATGAAGAGGCCCTTCTAAATGCACTGAACAAGGGCACAATTTGTGGGGCTGCACTGGATGTATTAAAGACAGAGCCCATTAATGATAACAGCCCATTTTTAGGGCGTGATGATGTTCTTATCACCCCACATACCGGGTTTTACTCAAAAGAAGCACTGTATGATGTGCGAAAGCTATCTGCCCTAAATGTGAAAAACCATTTGGAAGGCAATTATAAAGCCGTTTCATATGTATAAAAAGATAAGTAGGATATAGGACCAGTGCCCAAACAGAAATGATTTGGCTGCACTGGTTTTACTTTGTGAAAAAGACAAAGAAATGCAGAAATAAAAGAGTAAGACCTTCATTTTGTGCTAACACAATGAAGGTCTTACTCTTTTATTTCTATATGGCGCGTCAAGCTATTGTGGGCGCTCCAAGGTTGTACGGTTTTTTATCTCAAGACCAAGACAGGCCCTATAAAAGCCCTGAAAAGAGGTCATAAATTCCCCGTTTGAGGGGGTGCATTACACAGTACGAGGAATAGAATTTGCCTTCTTTTCAATGGATAATTGAAGTATCAAATCAGGACGATTCAGTCATCTGATGGCAAATGAAAGTTACTGGGAGGTAGAGAATGAAAAAGTTAAGAGTCGCCATTGTCGGCGCTACGGGTATGGTGGGTACGACGTTTCTTAAGGTTTTAGCAGAAAAAGATTTTCCAATTAGCGAACTCTATCTATTTGCGCATCCCGATGAAGCGGGAACCGTTGTTGAATATAAAGGCCAGTCCTATACGGTTGAAGGTCTGGATGAACATTCATTTGACAGAGGCATAGATATCGCATTGTTCTCAGCGGGGGGCGCTGTGAGTGAGAAGTTTGCACCAATTGCAGCATCGAAAGGAACGGTCGTTGTTGACAACAGCAGTGCCTGGAGAATGGACCCAACAGTGCCGCTGGTTGTGCCTGAGGTGAATCCGCAAGATGTGAACTGGCACCGCGGCATTATTGCCAATCCGAACTGTTCCACAATTCAAGCTGTTGTTGCACTGAAGCCGCTTTATGACAAGTACGGTATTAAGCGTATTGTGTACTCTACATATCAAGCCGTTTCAGGTTCTGGCATCAATGGTATTAAAGAGATCGAATCTGGACTGAAAGGTGAAGACCTGATGAAGGTTTATCCTTATCCGATTGTTGATAACTGTCTACCGCACATTGACGTTTTCATGCCGAATGACTACACAAAAGAAGAGATGAAAATGATTGATGAGACAAAGAAAATTCTGGGTGATGACACGCTCAAAATTACGGCAACTGCTGTACGTGTCCCTGTTAAATTCAGCCATAGTGAAAGCATTAATGTCGAGTTTAAAGACACTTTTGATATCAATGACCTGAAAAAGACACTGGAAGGGTCACAGGGCATTATTATTCAAGATGATGTTTCAAATCATCTGTACCCGGTAGCGCGAAATGCTGTAGGGACAAATGATGTTTATATAGGACGTATCAGAAGAGACTTTAGTCTGGAAAGCGGCCTGAACATGTGGGTTGTTGCAGACAATGTAAGAAAAGGTGCGGCAGCGAATGCAGTTCAAATTGCTGAACTGCTTATAGATAAACTTTAATCATGTAATAAGGAGGACATATATATGTTAGGAAAAAAACTGCCTCAAATTAACACAGCTTTGCCGGGACCCCTGTCACAAGCTGTAATCGAAAAAAGACAGCAAGTGCTTCCACGTGGTGTTGGCTGTAGTGCACCTACAGTTATCAAACGCGGTGAAGGTGCAATGTTTGAAGACCTTGACGGCAACATTTTCATGGACTGGGTAGGCGGCATTGGCGTTTTAAACGTAGGCCATTGCCATCCTGAAGTTGTTGACGCAGCAAAGAAGCAACTTGACAAGTATTTCCATGCACAAATCAACGTTGTTCATTATCCTGAGTACATTGAACTATCTGAAAAAATCAGTGATATTGCCCCAGTAAAAGGCGACAGCAAGAAGACTTTCTTTGCCAATAGTGGTGCAGAGTGTCTTGAAAACGCAGTTAAATTCGCACGACGTTTCACAGGTAGAAGCCAAATTGTTACATTCAATAATGGATTCCACGGCAGAACGCTTTTTACACTTGCAATGACTTCTAAGGTTGAGCCATACAAGACAGGTATTGGTCCATTCCCAGGTGGCGTTTCAAAAATGGAGTTCCCTTACATGTACAGACGTCCACTTGGTCTAAATGAAGATCAGGCAATGGAATACTACAAGGAAAAACTCAACATATTCTTTACAGAGCACTGTGCAGCTGATTCTATTGCAGCAATCGTTGTAGAGCCCGTTCTTGGTGAAGGTGGATTTGTGCCAGTTCCGATAGAATATGTAAAAGAACTTAGAAAAGTTTGTGATGAGTACGGCATCCTGCTAATTGCAGACGAAGTACAAAGTGGCTACTGCAGAACAGGTAAAATGTTTGCAAGTGACTACTGGGCAGAAGCGGGCGCAGCACCAGATATTATGACAAGTGCCAAGTCTATTGCAGCAGGTCTTCCGCTGAGTGCCGTAACAGCACGTGCAGAAATCATGGACGCTTGCAACCCGGGTGAAGTTGGTGGTACATACTGTGGTAACCCAGTTGCAGCAGCAGCATCTCTTAAGACAATTGAAATTATGGAGCGCGAAAATCTGGCAGATCGCGCAATGGAAATCAATAAAATTTGTATGAAACGTTTCGATGCTTGGAAAGACAATTACGAAATGGTAGGCGATGTGCGCGGACTGGGCGCAATGCTGGCTGTTGAGTTTGTTAAAGATAGAGAATCCAAGAAACCTGCTAAAGAAGAAAACAGAGCCATCATCGATGATTGTGCAAAGAACGGCCTAATTCTTCAAGAAGCAGCAATCAGAGGCAATGCAATTCGCTTCCTAATGCCACTGGTACTCACAGACGAGCAACTTGTAGCTGGTCTAGATATTATTGAAAGTGCAATGAACAAGTTCATTAAGTAATACTCCTTAAGCTTTATTATTGACCTTCGTGTAATCGCTTGTTGAAGCAGACAATCCCCTTGTCTGCTTCTATCTTTATCCGGAAAAGACAAAGCAATGCACGTATAAAGAGATAAAGATTCAGTTGTGCTTGCACAAAACTGAATCTTTATCTCTTTGTACATATATGGCGCGACTAGCGACATGAGCAACTGGAAGTTGCTCTGTGCGTTGCTTTGGTGAGTATATGGCGCGGCTAGCGACCAGGGCGACCGGAGGTTGCCCGGTGCTGTTCGCAGTCTGAATATAGTTGTGTTCACACAAAATCATGCCCCCTTCTCTTTATTTCTATATGGCGCGACTAGCTATCGTGAGCAACCGGAAGTTGCACGGTGCATGAAAAAATCGACGACCCCCTACTTTAGAGGGGGGAAAATACAGTGATATAGGAATTATCCAAAGGCGCTTATATTGAGAGAATCATAGTAAGAAAAAGTTGTTTGTAGCGTGAATTAGGAGAGAAGGTGGATTATATGACTTTAAAAGTTTGTAAGTTTGGGGGGACATCTCTAGCAGATGCATCACAGCTGAAAAAAGTAAAAGACATTATTGAATCAGATGAGAACCGTCGTATTATTGTACCGTCCGCACCGGGGAAACGTAGCGACGAAGATACTAAGATCACAGATTTACTTCTCATGAGTCGAGAGTTCATCAACGATAAAGCCAGTTTTGAAAAGACATTTGATAAGGTGAAAGTTCGATTTGAGGAAATCATACATGAACTTAAGATGAACTTTGACCTTGAAAATGAGTTTATGGAAATTAGGTATAACCTGCTTCATGATGTGTCTGATGACTATATTGTAAGTCGAGGAGAATACTTAAACGGAAAGCTATTGGCACATTACTTAGGGTACCAGTTCATTGACCCTGTGGCAGTGATTCGATTTGATGAAAATGGTGTTTATGATGATCAGGCAACACAGGCACTCGTTGAGGAGGCGCTTCAAGATGTGGATCGAGCAGTCATACCTGGCTTCTACGGTGGAACTGAAAAAGGAGAAGTCCGCATCTTTTCAAGAGGTGGATCAGACATCACAGGAGCTATTATCGCAAGAGCCTGTAAGGCTGATGTCTATGAGAATTGGACGGATGTTTCGGGTCTGCTCATGACAGACCCGCGTATAGTAAAAGGGGCAAAGCCAATTTCAAGCATTAGTTATCAGGAATTGCGTGAACTGTCATCAATGGGTGCAACAGTCATCCATGAAGATGCCGTTTATCCGGCACAGGTAGCGGCAATTCCAATCAACATCAGAAATACCAATCGCCCGACTGACCCGGGAACTTTTATTGAAGCCTATAGCAGAACGAAGGATGATTGCAGTATTACAGGCATTGCCGGCAAAAAAGATTATGCCATCCTCAAAGTCATGAAAAATGGCATCAACAAGAATAAAGAACTGGTAGATTCACTCTTCCAGTCTGCCAGCAAACACGGTATTAACTATGAGCACATGCCAAGTACGGTAGACTCGGTATCACTGGTTCTTCCAAAGTTGAGCAAGGTAGGCACACTCAATACACTTATTGATGATATCTACTCCATTGTAAATCCCGATGAAATTAAGATTGTGGACAATATCGCTCTGATTGGTGTTGTCGCATCGGATTTGTCCAAGAAACCAAAAATCATCTCAACCCTATTTGGTGTTTTGGGGACACTGGGCATTGGTGTAAAAATGATTGACCTCGGCTCTAATGATATCAATATCACCATTGGCATTGACAACGAAGATTATGAGTATGCCATTAAGGGCATCTACAATGCCTATAACTAAATGGGGATTGAGCATGTAATGGGCATGTGGTCAAGATGGGTGCGTTTGACGAATCAATAAGATGAATATTTTTCAATATAACCTCCAAATATGAAACCATATTAAAGAGGCTGATATTCTAGGCAGTGCTGCGTGGGTATATCAGCCTTTTTATCTTACACAAGAAGAATCAATTAGAACAAGGGGCCATTATGAAACTAAAAACAAGATTGATGCTGATTAATTTTATTGTTGTGATGACGATTGTAGTAACCGCAGTAGGCTTTGTACTGGTTAAAAGTTATGGATCTATAGAAGCACTTACACTAGATGGCATCGAGACGGAAGCGAAGTGGGTTCAGACTGAAATGGAGTCTATACTTGGCGTGGCTGCGCAAGATGCAAAGCAGCTGGGAACCGCGGTGTCTTATGTGAAGTATACGGATGCCGGGAGGCGGGACTTGATTTCTGACCTGCTTAAAGAAACACTGATGCAAAATGACAACTACGTTTACACATGGGCGGCGTTTAAAGAAAATGGTTTTGATAACAATGACGCCGCTTATGCAAATGCACCGGGAAGTGACGAAAATGGCAGGTTTGCACCCTTTTGGGGAAAGAGCTCTGACGGGCCGGTTCAAGGTGTTTGCTTAAATCTTGAGCAGAAGGCTTTTTATACAACACCGCGGGAAACAGGGCTGTTTTACATCGATAGACCGGTTACATATGAACTTGAGGGAGAGGAAATAACCGTTGTGAGTTTCTGTCAGCCTCTTTTCGATGGAAAAGAATTTATAGGGGTAACCGGTATTGATATTTCACTGGAGACACTGCGAGCGCTCAATGGTCAAATTCAGTTTTTTGAAACAGGCTTTGGCCGCATCATTTCAGATGAAGGCATTATACTCGCTCACCCTAATAATGCGGCTTTGGGAGAGGTTGCTAGGGAAAGTCAGGAAGGCATATACGGTCGTATTTTAAAAGACATATTAAAAGATGAACCGCTCATGCGCAGGGACAATGACCCACAAAGCGAAACGGAGCTTGTGAATTTTTATGTTCCAATCCAGTTTGAACAAAGCAGTACCTACTGGACATATGGTATTCAGGTTCCCGTGCATGAAATGATGGCTAAAATGAATCAGCTTGTCCTAGTAATGGGGCTGGTTTGTCTTGGTGGCATAGTTATTTCAGGAGGTATCATGTACTGGAATAGTAGATACATCCTTGTTTCCGTCCTTCATGAGAAGGGGCTTCTTGAAAAACTGGCTGCCTTTGATCTGAGGGGGGCAGACACACATATAATCCAGACAGCAGATGAAATGGGTGATATGTCAAGGACGCTGGATGCCGTTCGACGTAATTTATCCAACCTGATTGGCAGTGTTATGGAAATGACCCAGCACTGTGCAAAGAAAACAGGAGCGCTTAATAAGAGCACCGTTCAAGTAGCCAGTGGCATTAATGAGGTTACTCAAACGGTGGAATCCCTTGCACTGGGGGCGACGGATCAGGCACGTTCAACAGAAACGGGTGCCCTGCAAATTGGTGAGTTGGGCACCCTTCTTGAAGAGAACGAGTTGCTGCTGGACTCAGTCGTTACAGCATCTTCACAGGCTCAAAGCAGTATTGAAGAAGGCCTGGGTGTTGTAGAAGAACTTATAGAAAAGACAGAAATAAGCGGGCGTTCTGCAGACGAAGCCTTTGATTTAATTTATCAGACAAGTAAAAGTGCTGATAAAATCAGCTCTGCGAGTGAAGTCATTGCCTCAATATCAGAACAGACAAATCTTTTAGCTCTTAATGCGGCAATAGAAGCAGCCAGGGCAGGGGAAGCCGGGCGAGGGTTTGCAGTGGTTGCAGAAGAAATCAGAAAGCTTGCTGAGCAGTCTACAAAATCTACTAAGGAAATCGACAGCGTAGTCGAGGAACTTACCGAAAATGCAATGCGCGCTGTAAAAAGGATGGAAACAGTATCTGAAATTGTAAGGGCACAGTCTGAGAGTGTTACCAGAACGGAAAGTAAGTACGGCGAAATTTCACTGGCGGTTCAAAACTCTGTGGAAGCTATACAAAAAATGCGCAATTTCTCAAAACAGATTCAAGACCGCAAAATGAAGATACTGGAAGTGGTGGAAGCGCTTTCAGCAGTGGCTCAGGAAAATGCAGCCAACTCAGAAGAGGTTTCAGCAAACATGCAAATGCAGTTGGCAGCTACTGAAGAAATAGAGACAACGATTGTAGAATTATCACAAATTTCTGATGAGTTGATGGAAGAAATCGATAAATTCACTTTATAGGCACTCTGTGCCATACATGGTACACTGGTAAATGACAACCCTGTATTTGGGAGAGTACAGGATGTCATACGACGGAAATCTAGAAGTTGTGGGGGGAGCTATGATTCGGAATTTAAAAAACATGGAACCCATTTTGATGGATTATTCGGTAGCCTTATCGAAAGTGTTAATGGTTGATGTCGATATTGTATCCAGAGATTTCATTAGGATTGCGGGAACCGGTATTTATGAAAATCAGTTAGGACAAAACATCACAGAAGAAGCTTTTATTTATCGCAAGGCAATTGAATCAAAAGAAATGCAAGTAGTCAGCACACCGCGTGAGCATCCACTTTGCGAGAATTGTCCTCAAAAAGAGGATTGTGAAGAACTCTTTGAAATGTGTGCACCCATTATTTTTGAAGGAGAAGTCTTAGGCGTTATTGGCCTCGTTTGTTTTACAGAGGCACAGCGCAATCATATTGTAGGCAACTTAGATACATATGTTGATTTCATCAAGCATTATTCCGACTTGATTGCTGCAAAGGTGCACGAGTTCACTAAGAATCAGGAAAATCTACAGGTTATTGAGGTACTCAATGAAATTGTAGATAAGATTGAAGAAGGTGTCTTGATTGTCAACAGGGACAGCACTGCGGCTGCGATGAATGGCATAGCCAAGAGTATTCTAAATGTGTCAGAGTCAGAGCTGAGCATCAAGCTTACAAAACTTGTAAAGACAAATAACAGAATTTTCAACCGAAACGAGTACCTGCTTGACTTTAACAACAAGGCATTTATACTTGCTGGGAATATGTTCGAACTCAATATTGGCGATTTCAGCAAGATGTTCATTTTTAAAGATGCCAATAGGCTCAAAGAAGAAATTTTCACCTTGTCCTCGACAAAAAATTCCAAGGGACTTGACAAAATTATAGGCAACTCAACGCAGGTCATGGAAGTCAAACGCAATGCCAAAGCCGTTGCCAAGCTACAATCCACTGTGTTTATCGGCGGTGAAAGCGGAACGGGTAAGGAGCTCTTTGCAAAAGCCCTGCATGAGGAAAGCAATCGATCTGACAAGCCATTTGTCGCAATAAACTGTGGAGCCATTCCGGAGAATCTCATAGAAAGTGAGTTGTTCGGCTATGTTGGTGGCGCCTTTTCGGGTGCCCATCCTGATGGCAAGGTTGGAAAATTTGAGCTGGCTAGTAAAGGGACCGTATTTCTTGATGAAATCGGTGATCTGCCTCTCTATCTTCAGGTGAAACTGCTCCGTGTGATAGAAAACAGGGAAGTTGTGCGCCTGGGTTCCAATACGACAGTCAAAATTGATGTGCGTCTTATTACAGCAACCAATAAGGATCTGCAAAAGATGATAGAAGATGGTCTTTTTCGTGAGGACTTATACTATAGACTGCATGTCATTCCACTCAATTTGCCGCCACTGCGTGATCGGGGCTATGATATCCGTGTTCTCGCCAATCACTTTATTGAAAGATACTCCCAAGTGTTTTGCAAAAAAGTCAATCACATCGATGAAAAGTTTTGGAATGTAATGATGACCTATGATTGGCCGGGCAATGTCAGAGAACTAAAAAATACAGTAGAATTCATTATGAGTCTTCTGGATTCAAATGGTGTGATTGGTTGTGAACATTTGCCATCACGCATTCTACACGCAAAAAAGAACTTGCATGATTTTAAGTTTGACACCTATGATTTAGAACTTATGGAGCGCAGAATGATCATGACAGCGCTCGATGAATTTGGAACCAATCAAAAAAGTAAAGAACGCGTGGCGAAAGAATTGGGTATCGGAATTGCAACATTGTACAGAAAGATCAAAAAGTACAATATCTCTCTCTGAAGACCTATATTGCGCCAAATGTGTATAACTATACAAAGCACCCCCCTCTTTCAAGGGGGTGCTTTACATATTTTGAGGAATGGCTTCAAACGCCTACGCGCAGTATCATTAGTTTAGAAAGAGGGGTGTGTATATGGAAATCAGAAAGGACATCTTAGAGCTTCAGGACGAACTGATAGAATTGCGACGAGACTTTCACAAATATCCCGAACTCGGATTTGAGGAATTTCGTACATCAGGAATCATTTCAGATTATTTAAGGAACCTGGGTCTGGAAGTTCAGACAGGTGTTGCACAAACCGGTGTTGTTGGTCTTTTAAAGGGGGACCTGCCGGGCAAGACAATTCTGCTTAGAGCAGATATGGACGGCCTACCGGTAAAAGAAGAGAATGTAGTAGAATATGCCTCGATGCATGAAGGCAAGAGCCATGCCTGTGGACACGACGGACATGTTGCTATGCTCCTGATTGCAGCCAAGATACTGACCAAGCACAAAGCACAGCTTAAAGGCAATGTGAAATTTGTATTCCAGCCAAATGAGGAAGATGCAGGCGCCAAATTTATGATTGAAGAAGGCGTGCTTGAAAATCCTAAGGTAGATGCAGCACATGCCATACATTTATGGACACCAATCGCAACGGGGGATGTGGGACTGCGTGAAGGTCCTGTAATGGGTGCCCATGATAATTTTAAAATCAAAATTACAGGTAAGGGTGGACATACCTCTGCACCACAAGACTCCATTGATCCGATTATTGCAGCAGCAGCACTTATACAGTCGGCACAGACCATTCAGTCAAGAGAAATCAATGTACTAAAGCCAACTTCGCTGCTCTTTGGTAAAATCAGCGGTGGTTCTGCACCGAATATTATTCCAGAAACCGTTGAACTGGAAGGGTCAATCCGCTATCTCTATGCAGGTGATGAAGAAAGTGATGAAAGACCACGCGTGCGCCTCACACGCATGGTTGAGAATGTCTGCAATGTCTACCGTACAAATGGAGAACTTCAGTTCTTCCCAAGCAGCCTTGCAGTACACAATGATCCGGAGCTGACGCAAGTTATACAGTCTCATGCTCGCGAAGCCATTGCAGCAAAAAACGGACAAATTGTGCCCTATGTATGCATGGCAGGTGAAGATTTTTCAGAGTTTGGCAATAAAGTACCAAGTGTCTTGACATTCGTAGGCGCTGGGAATGAAGAAAAAGAATCACACTTCCCGCATCACCATCCAAGATTCAACATCGATGAAGATGCCCTTGCAATAGGTGTGGAAATTCATGTACGAAGCGTATTAGGCTACCTGGTGTAGCTCAAATTTTAAGTTTGAATTGTCGGAAGATTGAAAAAGATATAAGGGGGAAATGTTTTATGATGCCGTTTGAAAGATCCGAATACGTACAACGGATGAAGCGCGTACAAAAGAGTATGAGTGAAAAGGGTATAGAGGTCCTTTTGATTACAGACCCTGCAAATATGTGCTATCTTTCCGGACACAATGCGTGGTCCTTCTATGTACATCAAATGCTGATGGTAACACTAGATGATGAAATGCCAATCTTTATTGGACGTTATATGGACGCCTTTAGTGGTGTGGTTAAGACAACATGGCTAGACGAAGCCCATGTACGCGCTTATCCAGACGTACTGGTACATAATCCGCCAAGTCATCCAATGGAGTTTGTTGGTGAAGTTTTAAAAGACAGTGGTCTTGACAAGAAAACAATTGGTCTTGAAATGGACAATTATTATTTTACGGCGGCAGCTTACGAAAGCCTCAGAGCAAGCCTTCCAAATGCCAATTTTGTCAATGGCGACCTTATCGTAAACTGGGTTCGTATCATTAAGTCTGAAGCTGAAATTGCGCTTCAAATGAAAGCTGGTAAAATAGCGGACTTGGCAATGCAGGCGGCAGTTGATGCACTCAAGCCTGGTGCACGCCAGTGTGATGTTGCAGCAGCGATTCAAAATGCACAGGTTCTTGGTACAGAAGAGTTTGGTGGAGACTACTGCAGTATTGTACCGCTTCTGCCATCAGGCAAGACAGCAGGTGCACCACACCTCACATGGACAGACTCACGTTATCCGGACAATACAATTGTTGCGGTTGAACTTGCAGGCTGCCACCAGCGCTACCACGCTCCAAAAGCAAGGACTGTTGCCATTGGTAAGCCAAGCCAAAAGGTGCTTGATACAGCTAAGATTACTGTAGAGGGTCTAAACGCAGCTCTAGAAATGGCGAGGCCGGGCAATACATGTGAGGACATTGAAGGTGCATGGCGTAAAGTTATTTCTAAATATGGCATTGAAAAAGAGTCTAGAATTGGATACTCAACAGGTCTGAACTACCCACCAGATTGGGGCGAGCACACAATCAGCCTAAGACCGGGTGACAAGACTGTACTACAAGAGAATATGACTTTCCACTGTATTCCAGGTATGTATTTTGATGATTTTGGAGTATCAATCAGTGAATCGTTTGTAATCACAAAAGACGGGGCCGTGCCATTTGGCAGCTTTGAAAGAAAGCTTATCATTAACGATTAAGCTAAGAGAAGGAACGAAGGAGGCCTGTTGTGGGACTTTTGAATAAAATCAACAAATACATAGGCATATTTGAAGTGTTTGTACTGGTTGCCTGTGTTATTACAATGGCTGTCATACTTATAGGCAATGTGTTCAGCCGACAACTTTTCAATAATAGCTGGAAATTTGCTGAGGAAGTGGGGCAATTTCTCGTGGTGATTATTACCTTTGTAGGTACAAGCTACGCTGCCCGAAAAGGAAAACACATCCGAATGTCGGCACTTTACGACATTTTGCCTGAAAAGGGCAAGAAAATACTCACGATTATTGTATCAGCAGTGACGTCGGTATCGATGTTCTATGTAACATATTTATCCTTCAGATATGCAATGAGTATGAAGAACCTAGGACGTGTCAGTCCTGCCCTTCAGATGCCAATGTATCTGATCATTCTCTTTGTAACTTTAGGATTCTTCCTGACAGCATTACAGTATCTAATCATATTTGTTAACAATATTAATGAACCTAAGGTATTATTGGGATCTGAAATGGAAGAATGGACGGACACAGAATGTGCGAGCTGATCGCACTCTGAATCTGAAAGGAGAAAAAGATGGTAGTACTATTACTGGGTGTCATGACAATCTTCATGCTGCTTGGCTTTCCGATGCTCATGTCGATGATTGTTGCGCCGATTCTGACGCTCTTGGTATTCTTTCCAAACGTCGATCCACTACTGATGATACAACAGCTTGTAAACGGGGTATCCGTATTTGTTCTCATCGCAGTACCTATGTTCATATTCGCAGCAGACATTATGACAGCAGGCCATACTGCAAATAGACTTATTGATTTGGTGCGTGCATTCTTCGGACATATTCACGGGGGACTTGCCATTACCGTGGCAGGAGCATGTACACTATTTGGAGCCATGTCAGGCTCAACACAGGCGACGGTTGTTGCAATCGGTAAACCAACACGAAATAACATGCTTAAACTGGGATACAAGGAAGAAGACGTAACAGGGCTCATTATCAGTTCTGCAAACATTGCACTGCTCATACCGCCAAGCGTTGTTATGATTATGTACTGTGTTGTAACAGGTGTTTCGGTAGGGGAAATGTTTATTGCAGGCGTTGGACCAGGCCTTCTAATATTTGCATCATTTGGTCTATGGAGTTATTTTTCAGCACGTAAAAAAAATATTCCGAGGTCTCAAAAGACAACATGGGCAGAGAAAGTTACTGCCATTCGCCAAGGGCTACTGCCTATGGGTTTCCCAGCACTGATTGTAGGTGGAATTTACTCTGGTCTATTCAGTCCAACTGAAGCGGCTGCTGCGTCTGTTCTATATGCAATCATACTGGAAATGGTTATATACAAAACAGTAAGTATTAAAGATTTAGGCAATATTGCACTTTCGACAGGCGCTGTAACAGCAACCGTATTTATTCTGGTTGCAGGCGGTCAGGCGCTATCGTGGATTATTACCTTTGCCAAGGTACCACAAATGCTTACATCGGCACTACTGGGTCCTAATCCATCGGCGACTATGATACTTGGACTTGTAACACTATTCTTCTTTATAGGATGTATGTTTGTAGATCAGTTGGTGGTCATCGTCGTACTGGCGCCGATTTTCTATCCAATCGCCATTAAAGCGGGTATCGATCCAATACATCTTGGAATTATAGTTTCATTACAGGCTGCGATCGGGTCTATTACGCCGCCGTTTGGATGTAATATATTCACAGCTTCAGCCATATTTGATCAGTCGTTCACGAAAGTTGTTAAGGGATTGCCGCCGTACTTGGTTATCCTTGGCGTCATTTCGATCGTTATGATCTTTGTACCTGAGGTTGCGTTATTCTTTAGAGATTTGGCTTATCACTAAAAAAAAGGGAAGAAAACAGGAGGGGCATTATGAGAAATAAGTGGATGCTGCTGGTACTGGTACTTATTCTAGCGGTCGCAGGAACAGGTTGTGGAAAAAGTACAGCACCTGAACAAGGTGGGGCGTCACAGGAAACAGTAACATACAGACTGGCGCACGAAGAAGTAGATGGCAGTATGCAGGACCTTTATGCTAAGAAATTTAAGGAACTGGTAGAAGAGAAGTCTGAAGGCAGAATCAACATCGAAGTTTATCCTGTTGGTCAGCTTGGTGACGGTCCGGCTCAAGTTGAGCTGCTTCAAAATGGTGGTATTGAATTTGGAATTAACAATCCAGGTTCTACAGCAACCGTGGTTCCAGAAAATCAGCTGTTCTCACTGCACTTCATGTTTGCTGATGATATGAAGGTAAATCAGGATATTCTTCAGCAAGGTAAAGGCATTAAAAAGCTAAATGAACTATATGAAGCAAAAAATATGAAAGTACTGGATTGGTTCACTGAAGGTTACAACATGTGGACTGCAAACAAACCAATCACATCGCCAGCAGATATGGAAGGTGTTAAGATCAGAACAATGGCATCGCCAATGATCGTTAAGGCATACTCAGTATACGGTGCAAACCCTACACCAGTTCCATACATGGAAGTATACAGCAGTCTTCAGCTTAAGATGATTGATGCACAGATTAATCCGCTGTTTGCAATTCAAGAAATGAAGTTCTATGAAGTTCAATCAAATCTGATGCTGTCTAAGCAAGACATCTTCTTCGGTACAATGACAGCTAACTCAAACTTCTGGAATGGTCTATCTGACGCAGATAAAGAACTCTTTACATCTGTAATTCCAGCCGTAAATGATTACATATTTGATGTCGAAGCGGACATGAACTCTAAGCGTCTTGAAATGATTAAAGAAGACTCAGAAATTGAAATTATCGAACTTACAGACGATCAGCGCGCAGAGTTTAAAGCGGCATCAATGGGTGCAAGAGATTACTACGTGGATGAAGTTGGAGAAATTGGACAAGAGCTGCTTACACTCTTTGAAAATGATTTGACTGAGTTCAACGATTAAGATTGATCCCCTAAATAAATACCATACAAAATAAGATGGGCGGCCACGCATTATGCGTGGTCGTCTTTCATGTGCGTAAAAAAAGATTCACGTATTTACACTTACAAGCTATAAAGTGTTATGAATATTATGTGTTCCTCACTTCCAAATAGATCCTCAGCCAAACGTGTTTCGTGTAAAGTGTGTCTGCACTTTTCTAACACATTGCAAATGCATCAAAAAAGCTTAAAGGCGGGTTCAAATGAACCCGCCTAGGCAATATTAAGAAGTCGTATCTGGCAACAAAATAGCATAAAAAGCGGCACCCTGTCATTTTTGGAGGTGCCGCGTGTTTTATCAAATTGATTAAATTAGGTCTAGCCTGCTCGAAATTCCTCGTACTCCAGTGCGCTGACAATCTGGTCAGTAATCATGTGAATATGATCCAGTTCACTTTCATAGCGTTTTTTGACAGAGTTAAGCTCACTTGTCATAGCAGGACTGATATAGGGATGACTTAAATGGAATTTGAGCTCATCGATATGTTTTCTTACAGTCTTTTGCCGCTTACTGAGCCTTTCAACAAGATAGGCACTTTGTTTACTACTGAGTTGTATTGTCAACATCTGGCACCCTCCTAACAAACATAGATATAAACCCCACGTATGGTGATACGCTCTATCTTTATTATCAAAGAGATGGGCCTTGTGTACAACCCCTCATAAAATGGTGGTACTCCCTCATTGGAGGGGGATGCAAGGCGAAGGACCCTCTTTCCAGTTATTTTTCCATATACTCAGGACGCAGCTGAGACATAATATTCATCGATGCGTAAACCCCATCCTTCTTCTTGCACTGTCTCAGGGTTCCCTCAAAGGTAAAGCCCTTTTTTGCATAGAGGTTTATGGCGACCGTATTCTCTGAGTAGACATCAAGCCAGAGTCTATGGCAATTTAGCTGATTAAAACAAAGGCTCTGAATGGCTTCAATGGCCTTGCCACCGTAGCCCATTCCTTTCTTTTCAATAGCTATACGCGTAAGCTCGATACAGTCGTGTGGACTCCTTATACCGTCCAGCATGACGTATCCAACAGTCTCTTGTGTTTTAGAATCGACAATCAGCAAATGATACCAGTTTTCTGAATCTATAATTTCGCCGTGCTGAGACTGATCCCATTTATAGACGTAATTATGGTTGGATGGGTCCCACTCTATGCGAATGACATCCTCTAAATCCTCACGGCGTGTTGGTGTTAATAAAATGCCTGCATGTTCTGTAATTATTTCCATACACTGTGCCCCCTTTTAAGTGATGGTTTTTTATGCCTTTACAGGTTTAATTTTACCATATTTGAAAGAAGGAATCAGCATACTCATCAGGATAAGAACCGCACCAATATAAGTGTTTGCTGAAATGTATTCAGACAAGAGCACCCAGCCGAAAATAGAAGCAAAAAGGGGTTCAAGTGTATAAATAATAGTCACATGGAGTGCACTCAGCTTGCCTTGGCAAATGTTTGCGACAACATATGCAAAACCAGTCAAGATAATGCCCATTAATAAAATGCTAATTAAGTCAAATGAGCTGTGTGGTACAACCGGTGTTTCAAATAGGGTCATAAATGTGAAACTGAGAAGACCCACTACCAGCAGTTGAACTGCTGTAAAAACCAAGGGTCTGTGATTTTTAATTTTAGTTTCAATAAAGAGAGTGTAGTAGGCAAATATCAAGGTGCCTGCCAGGGATACGGTGTCGCCAAAGTTTATAGACCCACCCGGTCCGTTTAATGTAATCAGTGCAAGACCTCCAGCGGCCAGCAGTACCTGAAGCCACTGAGAGAGGCCTTGCTTTATTTTATAGGCAATAATCTTTATAAGGGGGATAAAGATCACAGAGCTGCCCACGATAAATGCATTCTTCGAAATGCTGGTGTACTTAAGCCCCAGGGTGTGCAGGACAAATGCGGAAAATAGTAAAAGTCCGGCGAGTACGCCCTCTGAAAGGAGTCGTTTGTTCATTGTAAATCTGCGTGTTACGAGTAAAAATGCTAAAAGTGAAATACCGCCGATTAAGAATCTGTATGTTAAGAATGTGAATACACCCATGTAATCAAGCAGGGGTTTGGTCATACTAAAAGATAGTCCCCAAAGAACAACAACAGATATAAGTGCGAATGTTGGCCAATTTTTTTTCATCATAGCCACCTCTTTTCTATAAAATGTATTTTGAATTTGAACTGTAAGCAAAGTCTACAGCAAAAGAGGGGGTGTTGTCATTTCACTTTATACAATAAAAACTCTACTTAGTTGTGTTTTTGACAACAGGTAGAGTTTTGTTAGGTTTAGATCCATTAAAGATTTTAGAGATGCACTTTTAATCAAGGTGCTCTATAGAACTGTATGAAATCAAAATCTTAAATATATGTATTCATTTTGTACAGGTGAATGGCGACCGCCAGTGTTTCGTGCATCATTCCGCCATAGGCATCCAGATTAAGAAGTTCTTTAATTTTACGAATTCTATACCGGACTGTATTGACGTGCTGGAAAAGCTGGCTGGAAGTCTGCTGAATGTTGGTGTCGCATTCTATATAGACCTCAGCTGTTTTTAATAGCTCGGTATCATGCTGCTCATCATAGCGGGTGAGTTTCTCAATAATTTCATGGTAGTAGGCATGAAACCATTTGTTTTCCCGGTTTGGGAGGAGTATTTGATAGATACCGAGTGTTTCAAAATGCTGGATGCTGGTTTTGGTGAGCTCTGCGTATTCCAGCGCATATCCGCTTTCTAGAATGGACCGCCCCATGTCGCCGAGGCTGTCCTTGAAATGACTCAGTCCAATTCTATACATACCGCGCTTCAGGCCGCAGCTTTCAAGGGACTGGAGCATGTACTCCGACATAGCATCTTGAGATACAGGGTGCTTTTCATAACTGTTTATAAGAAGAATACTGCCTTCGTAGGTCATGGCAAGGCTGGCCTTTCCAAGCACCTGATTAAGTGAAGAAATGATCTGAGACTCTGTCCAGTTATCCTCTAGAGGCTGAATGCGCGCGCAAATAAAGTGACTTGTAAACTGGCTGTTCAGGCGCAGGGCCAGTGAGCGCACTTTCAAAGAGTCGTTTTCGTGAAGAATCATATCGTCAATATAGCCGTAAAGCTTAGCAATTTGCGTATGGGCATTCAGGGCCTGATCGATATCTAGAATAATGTCTTCAATATAAGTCTTATTAAATATGAAAAGCGGAAACTTGTGTTTGTTGGCATATTCAATAACTTCATCTGAGAATTCTTCAAAGAATATGGTTTTTAGGGCAAAGCATGAAGCCTTTGTTTCAATAATGGCTTTTATGTAGTCCAGCATCATGTCTGGTTGGTCTTTGATCATAATCATATTGCTGAAGAGAAACTCTCCGGGATGGATAATTTCCTTTAATACATCGACACTTTCATGGTCAATGAGGCCAACACGGCTTATTTTGTTGTTGAGTCCGCCTACACCAGCGACGAGCTTAAACCGTTCTAAAGCCTTTAAACTGAGTGCTTCGTGTACTGTCAGTGCCACTTATATCCCCTCCAGAGCTATTGTGTCAATTTAACATTGTCTTACCACTTTTAGTATATGTCATTTTTATAAACTTGCACAGGAGGCATCTTCTTTATTAAGGCAATCAAAAGAAGCGGACAAAGTGTCTAATAATAAGACATGTATAGCAGTCGTAACACTATAATCATGAAAGTTACATAAGGGAGAATGATCGGAAACAGCTGTACACATTGCAAATACACGATTGTTTTGGTGGGCGAAAAGTTGGCACACAACTTGCGTTACTTAATGGCAAATCAAATTTGTCCAAGTAATTTTACAGACTCATAGGAGGATTCACATGAGAGAAGTTGTGATTGTCAGTGCGGCAAGAACGCCCGTTGGTAGCTTTGGCGGTGCACTTGCATCATTGAGCGCTGTCGATTTAGGGGTTATTGCGGCAAAAGCTGCACTCGAAAGAGGATATGTCAAACCGGAAATGGTTGACGAAGTTTTGATTGGTAACGTGCTTCAAGCGGGACTGGGTCAAAACGTTGCACGTCAGATAGCAGTTAAAGCGGGTCTTCCATATGAGGCGCCGGCTATTTCTGTTAATAAGCTTTGTGGTTCAGGACTTCGTACAGTAAGCATGGCAGCACAGTTTATTATGCTTGGGGACGCAAAAGTTGTGCTTGCTGGTGGTACTGAAAGCATGTCCAACGCACCATATGTTATGAACAAGGCGCGTTTTGGTGCCAAAATGGGTCACACATCAATGGAAGACACAATGATTAAAGACGGTCTGACAGATGCCTTTAATGACTATCATATGGGCATTACTGCTGAGAATATTGCTGAGCAGTGGTCTATTACAAGAGAAGAGCAAGATGCTTTTGCACTGCATAGTCAGATGAAGGCAGCAGCAGCCATTGAACAAGGCAAGTTTAAAGATGAAATTGTGCCTGTAACAGTGAAGCAGCGTCGTGGGGAAATCGTTGTCGACACAGACGAGTATCCACGACTGGGTGCAACACTGGAATCACTACAGAAGCTGCGTCCAGCCTTTAAAAAGGATGGTACGGTAACAGCAGGGAATGCTTCTGGTATAAATGACGGGGCTTCAATGCTCGTACTTGCGGACAAAGCGTTTGCACTGGAAAATGGACTGACAATCTTAGCTGAAGTCAAGTCTTATGGTTCCGCTGCACTCGATCCGTCAATTATGGGTTATGGTCCTGTGCCGGCTACTCGTGTTGCCCTTAAGAGAGCTGGACTAACTGTTGATGACCTTGGACTGGTTGAAGCAAATGAAGCGTTTGCGGCACAGTCTATAGCAGTTGTAAGAGATTTAGAACTTGATGCGAGCCGTGTCAATGTCAACGGGGGAGCCATTGCACTTGGACACCCGATTGGCGCCAGCGGTGCAAGAATCCTAACAACACTGCTCTTTGAAATGAAGAAGCAAAAAACAAAATACGGTCTGGCGACACTTTGCATCGGCGGAGGTCAAGGGACATCTATTATTGTTGAAAACAGCGATGTAGAGTAAAAATCCAAATTATTTTAATTTAGAGGCAATAGATAAAAGCCGGCGTCCTGCAGGCAAGAGGCGGCGTGTAGGACGCAATTAGTATTTCGTATGTGTGTATGTGTATAGTAGCCTATTTTAATTTACTGGAGGGTAATTATGAGACTTAAGGATAAAGTTGCTATCGTAACAGGTTCTGCACGTGGTATTGGTTTAGAGACAGCGAAGCGTTTTGCGGAAGAAGGCGCAACGGTTGTAATTTGTGACCTCAATGAAGAAGGTGTAAATGCAGCTGCTCAGGAAATTATTGATGCAGGCGGCAAAGCCATGGGCATTGCTGTAAATGTAACAGATGCTGCACAGGTTGAAGCTGCTGTAGAAAAAACAGTTGCGGCATATGGAAAGCTTGACTGCCTAGTGAACAACGCAGGCATTACTGCGGACAATACACTTGTAAAAATGTCCGAGGACGAGTGGGACCGTGTTATCAATGTAAACCTTAAAGGGGTATACAACTTTGGTCAAGCCGCAGCTAAAGCAATGGCTGAAACAGGCGGAACCATTCTAAATACGTCAAGTGTTGTTGGTATTTACGGCAACTATGGTCAAACAAATTACGCTGCAGCCAAATGGGGTGTAATTGGTATGACGAAGACTTGGGCAAAAGAACTAGGTAAAAAGGGCATCCGTGTAAATGCAGTTGCTCCAGGATTTATTCTGACACCAATGACAGAAAAAATGCCTGAAAAGGTTCTGGACATGATGAAAGGCAAATCTCCTTTGAGAGATCTAGGTCGTCCATCTGATATTGCAAATGCATTCCTTTTCCTAGCATCAGACGAAGCACGATTTGTAACAGGTACGGTACTTAGCGTTGATGGCGGAGTGGTTCTTTAATAATTTGCTTCATAATACTCCCTTATATAATGAATGCTTGTAGACTTCGCTTATCTACGTTTTGGACATGTCTAATTATTAGACATGTCCGAATCATTTTTTGAGGTAGACGATCAAGCATATTTTAGAATCAGTCAACATAGAGTGTCTGGGTGATTTAATATAGATGCATGAACTACTAATGATGGAAATATAAGCCTGTAAAATATAAAAAGTGACAAAATTTTAGACAGATGATAAGCTGAAAAAGAAGAGAAAAAGGCTACAACCCGCTAAAAATGTACAAAAAATAGATGGTATGAAACTTGCATTCATTATATTTGACAGCTGAGTGGTAGAGGTTCGCATAATGTAAAACGTCCATTTGAACTTTAAACAAAGCGCTCAGGGCAAACTTTATTGAATTTGGAGGATGACATGGAAAAAATGAAGATTCATGGGCTGGATGCAATTATGGAACATGTCAAAGAAGGGATTGTGTGTGTTTACAAGAATGGCACAATTATGCACGCAAATAGCAGAGCGTGTGAACTGCTGGACATGTCCGAAGAAGAACTCTACACAGTGAACATCAAATTTAAAGCACCATACTTAGGGTTGACAGAGGCTATTGATAACAATAATTTTTTACATGAGTCCCATGTCCGTTATGGTGACAATGTATTCGTCGTTTCAACCTTCCCAATGCGCCTTGTTGAGAAAGAACCCGTTATTTGCTGCGTATTCAACAATCTGGTAACCCATCAAAAGCTCAAAGCAAAGGTGTATAAGGATTCAAGAGACTATGACGTACTGGATGTACTGATGAACACCCTAGATGAATGGGTGGTTGTTGTTGATGAAAATGGCATTATTACACGTATGAGTAAGGCTTATAAAGACTTTAACCAAGATGAAAATCCAGAGGGAAAACACGTAACCGATGTCATAGAAAACACAAGAATGCATAAAGTTATTGAGGCGGGTCTGCCTGAACTCAATGATGTTCAGTATATTAGGGGCAATAAAATGGTTGCCAACAGGGTGCCGATTACGCGAAACGGTCGAGTCATCGGGGCGGTTGGTAAGGTAATCTTTAAAGACCTTAAAGACTTTTATACATTAAGCAATAAAATTTCTACACTTCAAAGTGAAGTGGCCTATTACAAAGAAGAACTCGGCAGAGCACGTGCTGCTAAATACTCTTTTGATATGATTATTGGCGGTTCGGAAGCGACGGAGAAAACCAAGTCCATGGCAAGGCGTGCTGCAAAGACGGATTCCAACGTCCTGATTATTGGAGAGAGTGGTACGGGGAAAGAACTTTTTGCCCATGCAATACACAATGAAAGTTCAAGACGATTCGGTCCTTTTGTTAAAGTCAACTGTGCAGCTATACCAGCTGAACTCCTGGAGTCAGAGCTCTTTGGTTATGAAAGCGGGGCGTTCACAGGCGCGCGTAAAGATGGAAAGAAAGGTAAGTTTGAGCTGGCTAATAAGGGGACAATACTCCTTGATGAGATTGGCGAAATGCCAGTCGAAATGCAGGTTAAGCTTCTGAGAGCCCTTCAAGAACGGGAAATTGACCGAGTTGGGGGACAAGAGCCCATTAAAGTTGATGTAAGAATTATTGCATCAACCAATAAAGTGCTTGAAGACCTTGTTGAAGAGGGGCTTTTCAGGGAAGATTTATTCTATCGTTTGAATGTGATGCGCATTAACTTGACACCGATTCGAGAACGTATTGAAGAAATCCCATCCATTACAGAAGCGCTTATATCAAAGCTTACCGAGCGTCTGGGACTCTATGTTTCGGGCATTACACCAGAGGCGATGAATATCATGATGCGCTATGAATGGCCTGGAAACATTCGTGAACTTGAAAACGTGCTTGAGCGGGCCATTAACCTGCTGGATGATGACCTCATGATCAAGGCGGTTCATCTGCCAGACAAGCTCATTAAGAACAAGTATAAAGTTAGAGCCCATAAAGGTAAGTTACTCCAAAACATCATTGAAGAAGTAGAAAAAGAGATTATACAGCAGACTTTAGATGAAAATGACTTCAATAAAAATAAAACTGCGAAGATTTTAGGCATTTCAAGAGCGGGTTTGTACAACAAAATAGCCCAGTACCACATTAAAGTGTCGAAAGTTTAGACATGAACACAAAGAAATCAATACCATGCTCTATTGGTAGTAGCAATGCTTCTAGAAGACCTGTCCATTTAGTGGACAGGTCTTTTTTTATGTGTACAGTAGCCACCTCCTGAAAGCGTTGGAAATGCTTGATCAATTTTGTGAAAAAATTGGCACGCTGTTTGCAATATACATAGGTGAGTTAAAAAAACGTATTCACGAAAATGTGTATTTATAATCGGGAGGGAAAGATGAGAGTAAAGTTTCTAACTGCTGAAGAGGCAATTGAGCAGATTCATGACGGTGCAAATGTCGTGACGGGTGGATTTGTGGGCCTCGGTGTACCAGAAGAAGTTGAAATTGCTTTAAAAGAGAAGTTTCTTCAAACGGGATGCCCTAAGGATTTAACACTCATTTATGCTGCAGGTCAAGGCGATGGTGGTGAGCGAGGCCTCAACCATCTTGGTCACGAAGGACTTGTGAAGAAAGTTATCGGTGGTCATTGGGGACTCGCACCAAAGCTGGGCCGTCTAGCTATGGAAGATAAAATTGAGGCTTATAATTTGCCGCAAGGTGTTATTTCCCACATGTTTAGAGATATTGCTGCTGGAAAGCCTGGCACAATAACACATGTTGGACTTAAAACTTTTGTCGACCCACGTCTTGAAGGCGGCCGTATCAATCCAAGTACAAAAAAAGACATTGTAGAAGTGATTGAACTCGATGAAAAAGAGTACCTGCGTTATAAGCATTTCGATATAGATTTTGCATTTCTGCGCGGCAGTTATGCAGATGAAAACGGCAACATTGTCCTCAGCGAAGAGGCAGTACCGCTAGAATCAACAGCCATTGCTGCTGCGTGCAAAAACAGTGGTGGTAAAGTGATTGTTCAGGTTAAAGAGGTGGTTAAGAGCGGATCGCTTGATCCAAAGCTCGTTAAAATTCCAGGCATCTATGTTGACACAATTGTTGTTGCAAAGTCAAAAGAAAATCACATGCAAACATATCTTGAGCAGTACAATGCTTCGTTTGCAGGGAATTTAACTGCACCAGACAATTCATTTAAAGCACTGGGGCTTAATGAAAGAAAAATTATTGGTCGTCGAGCTGCAATGGAACTCGAGCCAAACTCAATTGTTAATCTGGGCATTGGTGTACCGGAAGCCGTAGCAAATGTAGCAAAAGAAGAAGGCGTTATTGAAGAGATGGTTCTTACAGTAGAAGCTGGACCTATCGGTGGTATTCCGGCAAGCGGCATGAACTTTGGTGCTTCAACAAACCCAGAAGCCATTATCGACCAGCCTTATCAGTTTGACTTCTATGACGGCGGTGGACTTGATCTGGCCTTCCTAGGCCTTGCGCAGTGCGATAAGGAAGGAAACATCAATGTTTCTAAGTTTGGCCCAAAGGTCGCTGGCTGTGGTGGGTTCATCAACATCACTCAAAACGCTAAAAAAGTTATTTATTGTGGCACGTTTACAGCAGGCGGACTGAAAGTTCAGGCTGAAGACGGCAAATTGAACATCTTAAATGAAGGCAAAATCAAAAAAATGATTGAAACGGTTGAGCAAGTCACTTTTAGTGGTGCACATGCTGTTGAACAGGGGCAACCGGTTCTATATATTACAGAACGTGCCGTATTTGAACTCACTAAAGAAGGCATGGTTCTTAAAGAAATCGCACCTGGAGTACGTCTTGAAGAAGATGTTCTGGCACATATGGACTTTGAGCCAATCGTTCCAGAAAACCTGCCATTAATGGATGAACGAATTTTTAAAGACGTACCAATGGGACTCACAATCGACTAGATAAGGAGGTTTCACAATGATTGGTAAATCAATTCAGGAAATTCAAGTTGGTGACAAGGCAAGCTTTCAAAAGACCATTACAGAATCAGATGTTTATCTCTACGCAGGCATTACAGGGGATTTAAACCCTGTTCATATTAATAGCGAACATGCTGAGCAGTCCATCTTTAAAGAACGCATTGCACATGGCATGCTCACTGCAGGGTTTATTTCTGCAGTACTAGGACTACAGCTTCCGGGGCCAGGCACCATTTATATGTCACAGTCTATCCGGTTTACTGCACCTGTTCGCATTGGCGATACCATTAAAGCAGAAGCAGAAGTTACTGAAAAAATAGATGAGAAAAACCGCATTAAATTGAAGACAACGTGTACAAATCAACGCGGTGAAGATGTGCTTGTCGGTGAAGCCATGGTAATGCCACCCAAAAAAGCTTAGGCTATTGGCTTAAGTTTAAGGTTCTAATATGTTTAGGAATTGGGATGAAAGTTTGACCCGATCCCTTGTGTTTAGGACTTAATTGAAACAAATGTCAACTGGAGACGTGAGTCATGGGGTATGACCAGTATCTTCATAGTGTGTGTATATAAGTAGAGCGAGACTTAACAGTAGGAGGTTCAACATGAATTTTGAACTCAGTAAAGAGTATGTCCTTCTTCGTCAGATGTATCGTTCTTTTGCAGAAAACGAGGTAAAACCTCTAGCAGAAGAAGTCGATGAAGAAGAGCGTTTCCCAGTGGAAACTGTGGAAAAAATGAAGCAATTTGGTTTCTTCGGGATTCCTTTCCCTAAAGAGTATGGCGGCGCAGGTGCTGATAACCTCGCTTATGCTATGGCCGTTGAAGAGCTATCAAAAGCTTGTGGTACAACTGGCGTTATCGTTTCAGCCCATACTTCCCTCTGTGCTGCACCGATTTATGAATTCGGTACAGAAGAACAAAAGCAAAAGTACTTGGTACCCCTTGCAAAGGGTGAAAAGCTGGGCGCATTCGGCCTGACTGAACCAGGTGCTGGTACAGATGCTGCGGGTCAGCAAACAAGAGCTGTCCTTGATGGCGATCATTACCTGCTTGACGGATCAAAAATCTTTATCACAAATGCAGGCTATGCAGATGTTTACATCATCATGGCAATGACAGACAAATCAAAAGGCACACGCGGTATTTCTGCATTTATCGTTGATGCGGACACACCAGGATTTACAATCGGCAAGAAAGAAAAGAAAATGGGCATTCGCGGATCAGCAACGTGCGAGCTGATCTTTGAAGGCTGTAAAATACCAAAAGAGAACCTGCTGGGCAAAGAAGGCATGGGCTTTAAAATCGCTATGAAAACACTGGATGGCGGTCGTATCGGTATCGCATCTCAGGCACTGGGTCTTGCTCAGGGCGCCCTAGATGAAACCGTAGCTTATGTTAAAGAAAGAAAACAGTTCGGTCGTCCAATTGCCAAGTTCCAAAACACGCAGTTCCAGCTTGCAGATATGGATACGCGTACAGAAGCAGCCCGTCTGCTTGTTTACAAGGCAGCACGCGCAAAGGACTCAAAGCGTCCTTACTCAAACGAAGCGGCAATGGCGAAACTGTTTGCAGCAGAAGCAGCTATGGACGTCACTACAAAAGCTGTACAGCTTCACGGCGGTTACGGCTACACAAGAGAGTACCCAGTAGAGCGCATGATGCGTGATGCCAAGATCACTGAGATCTATGAAGGTACAAGTGAAGTTCAACGTATGGTTGTTTCAGCAAACTTGCTTAAGTAGGAGGTAAAAAGATGAATATCATCGTTTGCATAAAGCAGGTTCCAGATACAACAGAAGTGCGTCTGGATCCTAAAACAGGTACGCTGATTCGTGATGGCGTTCCAAGCATCATCAACCCAGATGACAAGGCTGGCCTAGAGGCAGCACTGCGTCTGAAGGACGAGCACGGCGCTCATGTAACAGTGCTTACAATGGGTCCCCCACAAGCAGACAACGCGCTAAGAGAAACCCTGGCAATGGGTGCAGACCGCGCGATACTACTGACAGATAGAAAATTTGCAGGCGCAGATACATGGGCGACATCCATGACACTGGCTGCAGCAATTAGAAACCTGGAGTACGATCTCATTATTGCTGGCCGTCAGGCAATTGATGGCGATACAGCACAGGTTGGTCCTCAAATCGCAGAGAAACTTTCCCTGCCACAGGTAAGCTATGTGGACGACATGAAAAAAGACGGCGACAAGCTGGTGCTTAAGCGTGTCTTTGAAGACGGCTACCACATGATTGAAGTACAAATGCCATGTCTGATTACGACACTGAGTGAAATGAACACAGCACGTTACATGTCTGTACAAGGTATCTTTGATGCTTACCGTGAAAAAGAAGTGGAAACATGGACATATGACAACATCGAAGTCAAAGAAGAGTACCTTGGCCTAAAGGGTTCGCCAACGCGCGTTAAGAAGTCCTTTACAAAATCGGTTAAGGCACCGGGCAAGAAGTACGATGTGGATCCACAGCAGGCTGCGAAAATCATTCTTGAAAATCTCAAGGAAAAGTACATTATCGATTAGGAGGACTTTCACATGAACCGTACAGACTACAAAGACGTTATGGTCTTTTGCGAACAACGTGAAGGCCACATAGAAAAGGTGTCAAAGGAACTGGTTTCCAAAGGCCGCGAACTTGCAGACGAACTTGGCTGTTCAGTACGCGCACTGGTTCTTGGCTATAATATGAAGGATGATTTAAACGCCTTGATCCACCTTGGCGCAGACGAGGTCATCCTTTTAGATGAAAAAGAGCTTGAAATCTATATGACAGAGCCCTACGCAAAGGCAATGGTAAGCGTTGTTGAAGACAGAAAACCAGATGTGATTCTCGTAGGGGCTTCAACAATCGGACGTGACCTTGCACCTCGTGTATCGGCACGTATCAATACAGGTCTGACAGCAGACTGTACAAAGCTTGAAGTGGACGCAGAAACACAGAATCTACTGATGACACGCCCTGCTTTTGGTGGCAACATCATGGCGACAATCATCTGTCCAGAGCACAGACCACAAATGTCTACAGTACGCCCGGGCGTTATGACAATGGCAGATGCTGACACAGCAAGAACAGGTGCGATTACACCTTTCAAGATTGCATTTGAAGCGGCTGATCAGAACGTAAAAATTCTTGAAGTCGTTAAGGAGACAAAGCACAAAGTCAACATTGAAGACGCAAACATTCTTGTATCAGGCGGCCGTGGTGTTGGCAAGCCTGAGAATATGTCCACACTGGAATCCTTGGCTGACAAGCTCGGCGGTACTGTATCTGCTTCTCGTGCTGTTGTTGATGCTGGCTGGATTGATAGAAATAATCAAGTTGGACAGACTGGTAAAACCGTACGTCCAGACCTATACTTTGCATGCGGCATCTCAGGCGCTATTCAGCATCTTGCTGGTATGGAAGAATCTGAGTTTATCGTAGCCATCAACAAGGATGATACAGCACCGATCTTCGATTCTGCTGATCTTGGTATCGTTGGTGATGTGCATAAAGTTATTCCAGAACTGATGAAAATTCTACCTGAAAAAGAATAGTAGATGTAAAATAAATAGACATGTCAACTTTCGAGGAACATTCTGTAAAACACTGATACCACAAGGTTTCAGCTTCTTGTACAAAATGTTGGCACTGGAAAAAAGCTTGCATTCAACGTAAGATAGCCTTAAGTGTTGGTATTACTCGTAAGGTTCTCATAGAAAGTTGGCATGACTATTGCAATATTTATAAGTGTCAGGAAAACGTTATGCACGATTCTTGATGCATATTGTCTCTAACGCGCACTGTGACTGGCCATTGCAGAATAGGCGTGAGTATATAGAGGGAAAGTAAAAGTGTACAAACTATAGACATGTCTACAAACTTTACAGAATTAACGAATGAGGAGGAATGAATTGTGACTTTAAGGCATCCTTCAGTAATGAAAGGACTTTATTGGCTAACGGGCTCAGTGATTGCAGGACAGCTGATCTACACTTATAACGAAAATATTGGATGGCTTTATGCCGCCTATTTCGTGGCAAATTTGATTTTAACCGATCTGTTTTCCTTTGATTACCGAAAGCCGGAAATAGAAGCTGGGGTTCTTCTAAACTATATGGTCATCGCTGTTGGAATCGCTGCGGGAACAATTACAACCTCGCTTGCCATGACACTCTTGTTGATTCCAGCGGGTGTTTATAATGTATGGCTCGCTTTTAGAGGGTATACTGTGTTCAGTAGACCTGAGTATTCCCATTGTGTTAGTGCAAGAAATCAAGCAATTGTAGAAAAAAAATCGGTATTTATGAATGTATTTTTTAGTCTCATAGGCATTATCAGCATTACAGGACTTATTATGGGACTGTTTTAAGCAATAATCGTTTTAATAATAATGAATTTTATATCAAGGGGGATATAATATGGACGTATTTGCGGTAATATTGTCGCTTGTTCTACTGATGTTCCTAGCATACAGAGGGATTACAGTACTTGTACTGGCTCCGCTACTGGCAATGCTGGCAGCACTTCTAACAGGTGAAATTCCGGCACTAAGCGCATGGACAGGTTTCTTCATGCCAGCAGCAGCAAGTTATTTACAAAAGTATTTTCCTGTTTTCCTTGCAGGTGCAATATTTGGTAAGCTCATGGGTACATCAGGTGCAGCGCGATCTATTGCACATTTTATCGCTGATAAGGCGGGTAAAAAGCGTGCAATTGCGGCTGTTATCACTGCAACAGGCCTGCTTGTATATGGTGGCGTATCACTATTCGTAGTTGTATTTGCAGTTTACCCAATTGGTGCAATGCTCTTTAGAGAAGGCGATATTCCTAAGCGTCTTCTACCAGCTGCAATTGCTGCGGGTGCCTTTACATTTGCAATGACTGCAATCCCAGGTACACCACAGTACATCAACACAATGCCAATTCCTTATTTCAATACAGATATCTACGCAGCGCCAATTCTAGGTATTGCTGGTGCGCTTGTAATGTATCTTGGTTCAATTACATGGTTGAACTACCGTGCAAATAAAATGAAGGCAACAGGCATGGGATATGGTGATCATCCAAATGAAAACCTAAACTTAGAAGGTGATATTCCTTCGTTCGGCATGGCGATTACACCAGTAGCACTTGTATTTGTAATCAACTTTATTTTGACAAACATGTATTTCAAGAATCCTTCAGTAATCGCTAAGTATGAAGCATTTGGCGGCGTTAATGGTATCTGGAGTGTTGTTATTGCACTTTCAGCTGCGATTATTCTGTCACTCTTCCTATTCAAGAACTATCTTGCAACACCAAACAAAGATGTATTTGACGGTGCGGTAGGTTCTCTGCTTCCAATCTTCAATACGGCATC
The DNA here is from genome assembly GCA_963676345.2 of uncultured Acidaminobacter sp. Taxonomy (GTDB): domain Bacteria; phylum Bacillota; class Clostridia; order Peptostreptococcales; family Acidaminobacteraceae. Next base: position 585,785 of record CAXXTS010000002.1, on the reverse strand, counting down.
GGAAGTAGGTTACGGTGGCGTTATCAAATCACTGAGTGTATTTGGTGTTATCAAGGCTGCAATCGTTAATATTCCTGGACCACCACTGCTGTCTATCGCTATTTCGACAACTGCACTGGCCGGTATCGTAGGATCATCTTCAGGTGGTACAGCAATGGCTCTGGAAGCACTGGGATCAGACTTCCTTCAAATTGCTACAGCCAATGGCATTAACCCAGGCGTAGTACATAGAATTATGATTATGGCTGCAGGTGGACTGGATACATTCCCACACTGTGGTGCTGTTATTACACTTCTTGCAGTTACAGGTCTTGATCACAAGCGTTCATATCCTGATATTGCAGTGTGTACAATGGTAATTCCACTGCTAGCGACACTCGTAGCAATCGTTCTAGCCATGTTTGGACTCGTTTAATTAAAGCCTACATCTATAGATGTAATTGCCCCATGAAACATAATTGTTTCATGGGGTTCTATTATTTCTTAATGACAAAGATAAAAGGGGGAATGAACAGTGCGCTTTACTATAAAAAGAAAAATGACACTCCTAGGTCTTATAATACTAGCTTTACCTATGATTCTTATTGCAGTCATGAGTTATACACAAACTAAAAATGCACTGGATGCAAAAGGAGAAGTAATACTTGAAAACGCAGTTGAGCAAGCGCTCATATTAATTGAAACACAGCAGGCTGCTGTGGCGCGTGGCGAAATTGATCTTGAAACCGCACAGGAAATTGTAAAAACCAGCTTGCTGGGCCCCAAAGACAGTGAAGGCAAACGCACTATATCAAAGCGTGTTGCCCTAGGAGAGAACGGATACTTTGTAGTCTATTCTCCAGATGGCGTAGAAATATTACATCCTACACTTGAAGGACAAAATGTATGGGATGTTGAAGATAAAGGTGGAAGTGGATTCAAACTCGTACAGGAGCAGGTTAAAGCAGCAAAATCTGGCGGGGGTTTTGTGCGCTATAACTGGAATTATCCCAACTCAGAACATATAGGCACCAAAATTTCATACCAGAAATACGATGCTAATTGGCAGTGGATCGTTTCAGTAGGTGCATATGAGTCTGACTTTAATGCATCTGCAGCAGGCATTCTTTACAAGACCATGGGGGTTGCGGCTCTTACGCTGGTTCTAGGAACCACATTGATTCTACTTGTGGCAGGTCAAATTTCAAAACCAATATCGAGAATGACAGCATCTTTAGAAAAACTCGCACATGGTGACTTAACAGAGCCGCCCGTTCAGGTTCATACTCGAGATGAAGTTGCAGTCCTTGCAAAGAGTTTTAACACCATGCAGGCTAGTCTGCGCGGTGTTATAGGCACAATGGGGGATTCTTCCCATACCTTGACTGATTTTACTGGACATTTGACCGAGGCCACACAGGCCTCAGAAGAATCTGTCAAGAACATCAACACCACCTTTGATGAAATCAATAAGGCCGTTTCTATGGAGGCGGGGGCAGTTGAAGGGGCAGCCGAACGTATGAATACCCTCTCGGAAAGTCTTGAAGAAATGATGGTGCATATGGAGCGGATGCAGGTATCCGTAAAGGGGATAAAACGCGAAAACGAAAATGGTTCAGAGGTAATTGAACACCTGCAGGAGGCAAGTACAGAAACCCTGGAGGCATCAGCAGAAATCAAGCAAGTCATTGATGGTGTGGCGCGTGCCAACAGCACTATTATTTCGCTGGTGGATGGCATAACAAAAATTTCTGAACAAACCAACTTGCTTGCCTTAAATGCGTCTATTGAAGCGGCACGTGCTGGTGAAGCTGGGCGGGGATTTTCTGTAGTTGCTGAGCAAATTAGAGCACTATCAGATGAAACGACACAGCTGGTTTCCCATATTAAAGCTTCAATAGATGAAATCAACAACCACACACATGCATCTATTGAAAAGGTAGCTGTTGTGAATGCGGTTATCGGCAGACAGTCAGACCACGTATCTGAAACGCGCAAGCAGTTTCAGCAAATATCCAGTGAAGTGGTGGCTTTCACAGAGGGGATGGCGTCTATGAAGACCAGTCTGGATGTGATTGACGAAATGCGCTCAGATGTCCTGAATCAGCTAATGGATATTACTGCTTCAACAGAGGAGACATCAGCATCTATGGATGCGGTTCTTGGAAATGCACAGACGCAGCTTGAATCCATCAACGACTTAAAGCAGAAGGTCGTGGAACTCTCTGGCATCAGCTCAAATCTATCAGAAGAAGTTTCTAAGTTTACAATATAACCTTATAGGACATATTGTGAGTTTTGTATTCTGAATTGTGTACTCTTTGCATCATTCAAATGGGTTTAGCGCCGCGCTAATATGTGCCCCTAGTCCCAGCCGTTCAAATTGAAGAATGGTTGCGACTGGGGGTATTTTATGAAAAAAAGCAAGCCTAATTTGATGACTGCCCCCAAACAAGGACTTAAAAAGTTCAAGTATGGATAAAAAAACGAGCCGCCTCAACTAAAAAAATTAATTTATATGCTTAAATACCGAAAAAATTACGGAAAATTCACTTCTATATTTACAGAATGAAGGTGTATTAATAAAATATACTTAATATAAACAGTCGAGCTAGGAGGGGCAGGAAACCCTTAAACGGTGCTAAAAGGCCTGATTATACAGACTATATCAAAGGCAGTGACTAGGACAAATCAAAGGAAACAAGGGGGCAGATCAGATGCTTGATGAAATAGACTTGAACATTTTAAAGGTACTTAACGAAAATTCACGGGCAACCGTATCTGATATCAGCAAACAGGTGGGGCTATCTATTCCTGCAGTATCAGAACGTCTTAGAAAACTGGACGAGACAAATGTTATTGAAAAGTTTGATCTTAAAATCAATCGGCGTAAAATGAATTTTCGTCTTTTAGCAGTTGTGTTTGTGAACATTGATCACTCAGAGCATATTGATGCCTTCAGAGAAAAAATCATAAACTTTCCTGAGGTGCTTGAGTGTCACCATATGGCGGGTGAATATGACTATATGCTCAAAGTGCTCCTGGAAGATACAGAAGAGCTTGAAAGCTTTATTAGCAACAAGCTGAAAGCCATCGAAGGGGTTCAAAAATCGAATACACTGATTTCTTTATCAACATTAAAGGAAACGCGTAATCGGCTAAGGCGTGATTTTTTATGATTTTAAAAGGATTCAGATTTGGAATGCTTTTACAGCTTGCCGTTGGACCGGTTTGTATTTTTATTTTCCAAACAGCAGTAAGCTCAGGTATGGCCCCGGCTATATTAGGGGTTGTGGGTGTGACACTCATAGACGGACTCTTTATTTTAGGGGCAATCCAGGGACTGGGACATTTGCTGAGCAAAAACGCAGTATCTAAAAAGTGGATTAGAGCCTTTGGTGCAGGTGTGCTCATGGTTTTTGGCTTAAGCATACTGGTCGGAAGCTTTGGCTATACACTTATCCCAAGCTTAAGCTTCTCAGGGGTAGAGAATGTGCATAACGTCTTCGTTGCAACACTCTTATTAACACTTTCCAATCCGCTTACTATTGTCTTTTGGACGGGCGTGTTTTCCACCCAGCTTATTGATGAAAAGATGTCGAAAAAAAATATGTACGTATTTGGAACGGGAGCCGTGCTTTCAACAGCCGTATTCTTATCGGGTGTCAGTGTGCTTGGCGTACTTGCGGGTGTGTTTGTGACCCCTGGCGTTATAGAGGTCATGAATGGGATTGTTGGTCTTGGTCTAATTGGGTTTGGCTTGAAAGGTTTTATCAAAATGAGGTCTGCTCAGTGACAAGACCTTATAGAGTGGCGACTTCACCCAGGCAGTTTCTTTTGAAGCTGCCTGTAAGTATTTTTGATGGTTTTAGGGTGTGCTTGTAAAATACAGGTGCAAAAGGGTATTGCATTTTGCAACACCCTCTTTTTTTTATATATAATGATGTATCAAGGTTGAACCCTTCTATTGCAGGTGGCACTTGTCGATTATGCCTTTAGAATATCCTGCATACGAACCATATCTTTGTCACCACGTCCTGAAAGGTTGATAATGATAATCTTCTCAGGGGCAAGGTATTTTGCCAGCGTGACACCATAACTTACTGCGTGAGAGCTCTCAATCGCTGGAATAATGCCTTCTGTTTGAGCCAAAAGCTTAAATGCATCGATTGCATCCTGATCAGAAGCCGTAACATAATCACAGCGGTTGCTGTCTTTAAAGAAACTGTGTTCAGGACCAACGCCAGGGTAATCCAGTCCAGCTGCAATAGAGTGAACGGGTAGAGGTTCACCAGCCTCATCCTGGAGGTTGTAGCACTTAAAGCCATGAATAATGCCTGGTGTGCCATATGTCATGGTTGCGGCATGTTCGCCAATCTTTTCACCAATACCAGCCGGCTCAACGCCAACCATTTTAACATCTGTGTCTTCATAGAAGGCGTGGAATAGCCCCATGGCATTGCTGCCGCCGCCGACGCATGCAACGAGGTAATCTGGCAGTCGTCCTTCTTTTTCCTGAATTTGCTCACGGGCTTCAGCGCCGATAATACCTTGGAACTCACGAACCATAACTGGGTAGGGGTGAGGTCCAACTACAGAGCCCAGCAGATAGAATGTATTTTCACAGTTGACCACATAATCATTCAGGGCTTCATCAACGGCTTCCTTGAGTGTCTTTTGACCAGACTGCGCTGCAACGACTTTTGCCCCGAGCAGTTCCATCTTAAAGACATTCAGTGCTTGACGCTCCATGTCCTTTTCGCCCATATAAATTGTGCAGTCCATATTGAAGAGTGCACAAACTGTTGCTGTAGCAACACCGTGCTGACCAGCACCTGTTTCAGCAATAATTCTGTTTTTCCCCATGCGTTTGGCGAGCAGAACCTGTCCGATTGTGTTGTTGATTTTATGGGCGCCAGTATGATTGAGGTCTTCGCGCTTAAGATAAATTTTTGCGCCGCCCACTTTGCGAGACAGGTTTTCTGCAAAGTATAGCGGGTTAGATCGACCAATATATTCTTGATGGTAATATTTCAGTTCCTTTTGAAAATCAGCGTCGTGAATGTACTTAAGAAATGCATTTTCAAGTTCTTTCAAAGGGGCTTTCAGGGGTTCTGGAACATATGAACCGCCGTACTCACCAAAATTTCCATCTACGTTTCTGATTGCATTAGTTGAAGTTGTCATAATAAGTTCCTCCTCGATCGTTGGGTATGTTGTGGTTGTCGGTTATATTTACAATTTGTGTTTTTAGGACGGGGGCCAGCTGTGTTATAGGCCAGCGCTTCAAATCCTTCAGTGTGGTGGTTTCTAAATCGAGTGAAGTTCATGTATAAGTGTGTTTCAACATAATCCCTCCTTTCGAGTTGGATTGTTTACAGTGTTCTTTAATTTATGCATTAAAAAAGCCCTCTATACGCATTATGCGTATAGAGGGCGAATAAGCTTCGCGGTGCCACCTCTTACTTTAGTCTTGAATATTTATGCTCTCATTTTTTTCGAAAAAAGATCGGAAATATTTAGAAGCAATAAGACTAAGTCTTATTCGAGTACAAAGTTATAAAAAACCGAATACCCTATCTCTATAACGGGAGAACCCGGGTCACCTACTTGAAAAAATGTTCAGATCCCACTCGTGAGTCCATTCAGAAGAAATTCTTATGCTGAAATTCCACCGCATTCAGCTCTCTATAATAAGGCATTCAACTTACTATTCTCAGTCATTGTTTTAATTTATATGGCGTGCTGTTTTGTCGAACTATTTATTAATATGCAGTTTACCGTTAAAATTTACGTGTGTCAACACTTATTTCTCAAAGGGGTCAAATATGTTGAAGCACTCATTCTTTTGTAGAAATTGAGGGGATAGCCCTATATTTGAGGCCTAGTCCTGAATGATGGGAATTTGAATTTCCGTTATGTAATAGTCTGGATCGCTAGAGATATAATGGTCGAGAATGGTTCGTTCTACAGCGTAGGTGTCAAGGTGGAGCCCGTTTGACTTTGCATAATCAATCAGTCTTGAATATTCCCTGCTTGCATCGGTATGATTGCCTTTTATGTAGAGCGTGAGCCAGCCACCAGCCGGGAGTGTCGTACACTTTTTTGCATGGGCGTAGTAGGCATCATCGGCTAGAAGAAAAAAGCCTGTAAACTCTTCGGGACCGCGGGTCTCAACTTGCTCTAAATCCACATAAAAACCCAAGTCGCCTATAAAAATACTGGGGGGTAAATTGTACTCTGCCTCAAATTGAGAAAGGGTAAATTCCCAGTCTGCCTCTTTCATAAGGGGCTTTTTCAGTTCTAAAATATGGCGGACTTCAAGCTCTTGAATGAGAATTTCACCAATTGGCGGCAAGTTCCTAATATATTCAAGGGAGTGAATACGCCTTTGAATTCTTTTTTCAATGCGTTGCAATTGAACCATCTCCTCCTGGACCTTACGAAGTTGGTCTTGAAGGATAGACTCGTACTTGCTCATGTCTCTATTGGACAAGTGGTTTCTGATTTCCTTAATGGGAACCCCCACATGTCTCAAATAGCTGATGAAATGAATTTCTTCAATTTTGTCCAGTGTGTAATAGCGGTATCCATTCTGATGGGTACCTGTTGGCTTAAAAAGATCAATGGAATCATAATAGCGTAGGGTGCGGGCTGAAACGCCTGTAATAGTCGCCATTTCTTTAACCGTATATTCCAGTTTCATACTGACCTCCAACTCAATTAGGGGTTGACCTTACAGTAGGTGTTGGGTTTATTATAGCAGAAAAAAGTGTATAACGAATTGAGGAGGGCGTATGAAGTATTCAGTAGAACAGTGGGTGTTTGATAAAAATCCTGAAGCCTGCTTTGGGATAATTGTAGGAAAAGGCCTCAAAAATTCAAAGAGCTCAACACAGGATTCAGAAAGGCTTGAAGCGGCGGAGCGCTTTATCAAGGCGAGTATAGAGCCGAGTGCATTAAAGACATTTCCGCAAATCGCACAGTATAGAGATGCGCTTAAGCGTGTTGAGATCAATCCAAACAAATTTATGAACTCGGTTGAAGCGATGAGTAAAAGAGTGGTCAAAAGTGGTTCGCTGCCGAGAATCAATGCACTTGTCGATTTATGTAATGCAGTTGCACTTAAGGAAATCATCTCTTTGGGCGCACATGATCTTGCAGATATCGATGCGGATTTAAGTGTGCGACTCAGTCAGAACGGTGATGTGTTTAGACCTTTTGGATCTCAGTCCTTTGAAGACGTAGCGCCGGGTGAGCTGGTTTTTACAAGTGGGGCCAAAGTCCAGACAAGACAATGGCTCTGGCGACAAAGTGAGCTTGGGAAAATAACACTGGACAGTTCAGACATTATATTCCAGCTGGTGGGATTTAAGGGAGTGTACTATGATAACTTCAAAAATGCAATGCGTGAAGTCGAAAGTCTCATAGCAGAACGTTTTGACGGTACATACAGATCCTATATAGTCAACAAGGACAATGACTCAATTGAGTTTGAAGTATAAAATTAAATGAAGGGGCCCTAGAATATCAGCTATGTACGAAAGTCATTTTTAGGGTCCTATTTTAGGCTCTATCAAGAGATAAGCTAATACATGAGGGGGATAACCTGCTCAACTTTATCACTATTTTGCTCTTTTTAGAATTGTATTATTTTGCAATTGTCCGCGTCATGATAAAATGAAAAGAGTCAAAACAAATATCAGGAGGTGGCATATGGGTCCAAAATACGCAGTCATTATTCAGTGTGAAATTGCTAAAAATAGGTGTAGCGGTTTTGCTTGTACATCCGCATTTTATGACAGAAAAGATACCTTTGAAGGGTATGATCCGTCTACTAAGTACATTGCGTTTACTTGTGGCGGGTGCTGTGGAAAAGGAACGGCAGCAAAGCTTGAGCATTTTGCAAGACGGGTGCTAAAAGCGGAGGATGTGAAAAAGGAAGAAGTTGCCATTCACCTTTCCTCTTGTATGGTGACAGACAACCATCATTATGACAGGTGTCCACATGTTGATTACATTAAAAGCATTGTTAAGAAACATGGCTTTGAAAATATTGTTGAAAAGACCTATATCAGCAAGACGGCAAGGAAAAAGCGGGAGATGGGAATATACAATACATACGCCTAAGCTTTAAGTTCAAGACATATAAAGGCATAAACAAAGACGGGGTCAGTGGTGTTTACATCAAACTGAACCCGTCTTTTTTAGTATGGGGTGCATAAGCAGCGCGTTTTCATCCTGCTGCCTGGTGCATTATATTCAATTTTGCGGCAGCTTATAGAGACAACTGGCCACTTTTAACGCGCTCAATCAAGGCTTCAACCTTTTCTTTAATTAAATCGCGCGTCTCCCTAAAGTCTTCAATGGGGCCACCAGATGGATCATCTAGTCCCCAATCTTCAGAATGTTTATTAGGAACAAAAGGACACTGCACATTGCATCCCATTGTAATGAGTAAATCGAGTTCTTCTGGAATGTCACTTAAAAGCTTAGGTCTGTGCTCAGACATATCAACACCAGCTTCCTCCATGACTTCAACCGCGAGGGGCTTGACTTCTGGGTAGTTTTCAGTTCCTGCAGAATACGATTCAAATAGGTCACTGCCCAGTTCTTTGGCCCATCCTTCAGCCATTTGACTTCGGCATGAATTGTGGACGCAAACAAATGCGACTTTATACTTCATAATTATCTCCTCTCTATGATGTTTTATTATTATACTACGGATTGTGAACGGGTTTGTTAATTTTATTTTAAAAATTAACATTGATGGCATCTCAAAAAGCATCTTCAAAAGCATACAAAAGAAAGTATGATGAAAGTCCTTGGAAAATGTAAATAGATTCTGAGTACTTGGGAGAAAAGTTGTGAAAGGACATTGACTTTGTTTTGGGCAATTGTTATTATTGTCTTGCAAATGATAACAGTTATCAATTATACATAGGAAGTTGAAGCCATAAGGAGAATGTCTAATGAAGAATATCACCATAGTTTACGGTTCTACTACAGGATCTACTCAAACCGTTGCAGAGTGGATCGAGACTGCCCTTGTCAGCAAAGGCGCTGCAGTGACAGTTCATGAAGTGTCGAGTACAGATGTATCTGCTGTAAAGGATGCTGATCTTATACTTTTGGGTTCGTCGACATGGGGTGAAGGCGATATTCAAGATGATTTTCTCGGATTTTACGAGTCTATGGACAAGGTCAGCTTTGCAGACAAATCGGTTGCTGTTTTCGGATGCGGTGACAGTGACATGTTCCCACATGTTTTTTGCCAGGCCGTAACGCTTATTGAGCAAAAGGCAGTAGAATGCGGTGCTCGAGTGGTGAAGGATGGTTTAAAGGTCGATGGCATCGTCAGTGATCATGAACAAAGCGTACGCGTATGGGCAGAAAGCTTAATTTAGCCAGTATATTTTGTCATAAAAGATAAATCAAACATAAAGAAGCGTCTGGTTTGAATGCAAATTCGAGCTAGGCGCTTCAATTTTGTCTTATACGACATGCCTCCAAGAGAGACCCCATCAAAGACAAACGTAAGTTAAAGGGATGGTGCTAATGTAGTTTTACCCGGTTTGTGTTTTGACCTATTTACTGAAAGGGTATAATGGATACAACAATGCACAAGATCGGCTAATGCGTATCTATATACAAGGAGGTATTCCATGCAAGCATACATTGGGCTGGATATTGGTGGCACTAAAATTTTAGGAGCACTTTACAATTTGGATGGGGAACCCATCAAACGCTTTAAGAAAAAAACCAAAGCGGCAGAGGGCATTGATGTTGTCCTCAGTCAAATTTTCAAGGTTATAGATGCGCTTTTAGAAGACGAGGACGTTGAATTATTAGGCATCGGGGCGGGTTCGCCAGGCATCATAAAAGAAGAGGGAATCATCGCCTTTTCACCTAATATTCCCTTTAAAGACTTTAACCTGGGCGAAAAGATAAGAACACGCTATAATACGCCTTTTGTGCTGGGCAATGATGTAAATGTAGCCATGTTTGGAGAGTGGAAGGTTTCCGAACACAAGGATGCACGAAACGTGCTTGGCCTCTTTATAGGAACAGGTGTAGGCGGTGCCATTATTATTGATGGAAAGCTTTATACAGGACAGGGGGGAGCAGCTGAATTTGGGCATATGGTCGTCAGTCCAGAAGGTGCAAACTGTGGGTGTGGTTCCCAAGGCTGTCTTGAAGCCTATGCATCTAAGACAGGCATTCAAAACGCACTTAAGGGTCAAATAAAAAAAGGACGCGTTTCGTTAATAGAGGGACATATGAAATCAGATGGCGCCATACTCAAGAGTTCAAGTATTCAGAGTGCTTTTGAGCAGCAGGATGCCCTTGTTACTGAAGTTATCAAGCGCGCTATTTACTATCTTGGAATTGCCGTAGGCAATTTAGTCAACTTATACCATCCCGACCTGATTATTTTAGGTGGGGGAATGATGGAGGCCATGGGTGGAGAAATGCTTGGTGACATTGTCGAAGAAGCAATGCGTCACAGCATGCCGGGCATGCTCAATGATGTAGCCTTTGAACTTTCACACTTAAGTGATGACGCGGGTATTTATGGGGCTTATGAACTCATTCGTGATGCAGTTGAAGACAGTCAAAAGTAATATTACGATTTTCAAAAAAAAATTGCATATTCTAGATTTTTTTCGGGTATTTTATTACCGCAGGGAGGGGTAATATGGAATACAGAGATCATGTATTTTGGAAGCGTGTATCGGCCTATATCATTAAACTGACAGAGGGTGATTATGAGCAGAGTCAAGCCATGCAAGCGGCAGTGCTTCGGTTCAACATATCTCAAACCGACATTCTGGAAAATTGCAATTTAGATGTAGACCAAAGAGACATTTAGGGGTTTATTTGTAAAACCCGTCTTTAGTTTACTGCTTTCCTTTGAAAACAGCTTCTTAAATGTGAATAAGAGAATATAAAACTGCCTGGACCAAGTGTCACAGGCAGTTTTTATGTTTAGATAGTTTGCTTTAGTGAACAGTCTGTGACTTATAAAAGTATCTTAGTCATTCGGTGCATTGCTGATCAAAATCTATTCTAGGTCTTGGAAGAATCGCTTGATGTTGCCGAAAGAAAAATATAAACAGGACCTAGAAACATCCCAAGGGTAGATGCAATGTACATGAAAAGAATAACTGAGTCATGAAAATGATATTTGTATAGTTCAAGACCGTATAATTCGCATGCGAAATACGAGAGGATATTCAAAACTGCGAAAGCAATAAGAATAATTTGATCGCCTCTATTTCTTCGGTCAAACAGCTCAATGGCCAAAATCACAATGGTTGAATAGAGCAGATGAAAACCAGCTTCTTTTGGTAGATAGAGAAACATTTGAGTTGTAATAGCAACATAAGATGAAGCTAAAGCGAGAAAACAGGCGAGCCTATATCGCTTGTAGTGGAGTGTTAAACGGGCCGCAATAAAACCAAAGCCACAGAAAAATTGTGTCATCGAAGCCCAAATTGCGCCGTAGTAAAGAAGTACAATGGGAAATGCGAAGCAGTATATATAGCTTAGGTTAAGGTATTTTTTTAACATATCTTCTTTATGGTGTTTTGTAGTGCTTATATTAGAATCTGAAATCATCTATCGGCCTCCAGTTTTGCGCAATATTATAATTAGTATATCGAATATTACAGGATTCGTAACTGTTTTTTGAGTTATTTATATGTGAAATGTTAAGAAAATATTGCATTTTTTGTGTTTTTCGCATTATTGTATGCAATTATACGTTGAAACATGCATTTTGATGTGTTATCATGAATTAAAATTCATGCAAGGAAAGGGTTCCTTGTTCAAATAAGGAGGTTCTAATGGTTCAACTTATAGCAGGCGGGGTTTTTATAAAAAACGGCTTAGAAATCGTAGACAAAGATACAGCAGCGGTCACAGCAGAACAAGCAAAAAAGAATACAATTGCATATGATATTCTGACAAAGCACAATACAGGTCATAGCAATGTGTCATTGCAGATTAAGTTTGATGCCATGGCTTCACATGATATCACATACGTAGGCATTATTCAGACCGCAAAAGCAAGTGGTATGCAGGCATTTCCAATACCTTATGTTTTAACGAACTGTCATAACAGTCTTTGTGCAGTCGGAGGCACAATTAATGAAGATGACCACCTATTTGGCCTTGCGGCAGCGAAAAAGTACGGGGGCATATATGTACCAGCTCACCACGCAGTCATTCACCAGTATATGCGTGAAGAAATGGCAAAATGCGGGGCTATGATACTGGGCTCTGACTCTCATACACGCTATGGTGCACTGGGGACAATGGCGATTGGAGAAGGTGGTCCTGAACTCGTTAAGCAGCTGATGAGCAGAACCTATGACATAAAGTATCCTGAGGTCGTTGCAGTGTATCTTGATGGAAAACCTAAAAATGGTGTCGGTCCTCAAGACGTTGCACTGAGCATAATCGGAAAAGTGTTCAAAGAGGGATTTGTGAAAAACAAGGTGTTGGAATTTGTCGGACCGGGTATTGAAAACCTGACAATAGACTATAGAAACGGCATCGATGTTATGACAACAGAGACAACATGCCTGAGCTCAATATGGTGTACGGACGATACGGTTAAAGCCTACTATGACAAGGTTGGACGACCAGAGGATTTCAAAGTTCTGCGTCCAAAGGGCGTAGCCTGTTACGACGGCATGGTGCGTGTAGATTTGTCAGCGGTAGAGCCAATGATCGCCCTGCCTTTCCACCCAAGCAATGTCTATACGGTTGAAGAAGTTAAAAAGAACGGAAAAGAAATATTTGCTCAAATTGACGCCAAATTCAAGCAAGATAATCCACATCTTGATTTTGAACTGGGTCTTTCAGATAAAATTACGTCTCGCGGTGTACAAGTTGATCAGGGCATTATTGCTGGATGTGCTGGTGGAACCTATGAAAACATTTCAAAGGCAGCTGATATTTTAACAAGTGACAAGGGACAGCCAGGTTTTTTCAATATCAGTGTGTATCCAGCCAGCGAAGCCATTCACTATGAGCTTGTTTCTAAGGGCGCTGCTGCGAAACTCATTGAGTCCGGCATTACACTTAAAACGGCATTCTGTGGCCCGTGCTTCGGTGCAGGAGACGTTCCAAACCACAAGGCCTTCAGCATTCGTCATACAACTCGTAACTTCCCAAGCAGGGAAGGGTCAAAGCCATCTGAAGGGCAAATTGCTTCTGTTGGCCTCATGGACGCCATGTCCATTGCGGCAACGGCAGCCAATGGTGGTGTGCTGACTGCGGCAACGGAGATGGATTACGATTTTTCTTCGGCCGAGTATGACTTTAAGCCGACTATCAACAAGAGTAAAATATACAATGGGTTTGGGAATCCAGACCCCATCAGTAGAACTGGTTTATGGCCCAAATATTACCGACTGGCCAGAAATACTGCCTCTAACAGACAACATTGTTCTCAAAATGGCATGTGTTATTCATGATGAGGTTACGACAACAGACGAACTGATTCCTTCTGGAGACACGTCTTCATACAGATCAAACCCACTTAAGCTTGCTGAGTTTACCCTTTCAAGAAAAGATCCAAATTATGTACAAAGGGCTAAAGACATTCAAGAAATGGAGTATGAACGTCGTGCGTTTGCCGTAGGTAAAAAGCTGACGGTGTCATCAGATCTTAAATCCCTTATGACGCAGGCATATGAACTTGACGCAGACGCAGATATTAAAGACGTCTTAAGAAGTACTAGCATAGGGAGTGTAATCTTTGCCAATAAACCAGGAGATGGCTCTGCAAGAGAGCAGGCTGCATCTTGTCAGCGTGTGCTAGGAGCACTGGGGAATATCGCAAAGGATTATGCAACAAAGCGTTATAGAAGCAATGTGATCAACTGGGGTATGTTGCCGTTTACCTTTGACTGTGATGATTTTAAAGTGGATGACCTGGTGCTGGTTAAGGATGTGCGTAGCGCTGTTGAGTCAGGTGCAGATAAAGTTCAGGCTGTCCTGGTGCGTGAAGGGCTTTTGAAATCTATTGAGCTCAAACTAGAGAATCTTTCTGACAAGGAACGAGAGGTCATATTAAAAGGTTGCCTAATGAACTACTATGCCAGTGAAAAGGAATAGAACATACCATATCATAAATATGCCTTAAATAACTCTTTATATACAGTAAAATGCCATGTTGCGAGGTTCCTAGTGAACCCGTACATGGCGTTTTGCTATTTTTTGAAGGAGGATATGGCGTTTTCTGAATGATTTAAAGGGATCTTTTTATACAGTAAGAAGGGTTATGCACCCAGTGGGCGAATACATAGTTAAGGCATAAGAATCTTGATTGCGGAGGGGTTACAATGTATGGATTGGTACTGCAAGGCGGCGGCACAAAAGGAAGCTACCACATAGGTGTCTGGAAGGCACTGAAGGAATTGGGTGTAGAAATTGGTGCGGTCACAGGCACATCGATAGGGGCGCTAAATGGTGCCTTCATCGCTCAGGATACATATGATGTTGCACTGAAAGTATGGGAAAATATTGAGGTCAATGATGTTATCGATGCTGAGTCCGAGGTGTTTAAGGATTTTATGCATCTAGAACTTAATTTGAACCGTGTAGATAAGTATTTTGAGTATTTTAAACGCGTTATCAAGGACAAGGGTCTTGACACAAGTCCCCTTAGAAAACTCATTGAAAACAATTTAGACGAAAAGCGCATAAGGGAAGGCGGTATTGATTTTGGACTGGTAACGGTCTCGCTAACAGATATGAAGCCGCTTGAGCTCTTTGTGGAAGAAATTGAAGAGGGCAAACTGACGGAGTACTTGCTGGCATCATCTTTTTTACCGGGCTTTAAACCCCAGCAGCTGGACGGAAAACGCTTTGTAGATGGTGGCGTTTATGACAATTTGCCAATTAACCTGATAGCACGTAAGGGCTATGAGGATATCATTGCAGTGGAAATGGATTCAATCGGTATGAAGCAGAGTGTAGACGAAGAAAAGCTCAATGTCATTCGAATCAGGCCTTCAGACAAGGTGGGACGTATGCTTCAATTTGACAGGGAGACAGCCAAGCGAAACATTAAAATGGGCTACTTGGACACCATGAAGGTTTTTGGCAAGTACAAAGGCATTCGTTATTACTTTGAAAACTTGCCTGAGGAGTCTTACTTTCTTGCGTCCATGCTTGAAATATCCAGCGAAGATATTATGACCATGGCAAGGGACTTGGGATACAGCGAAGGCGAGCCGCGCCGACTTCTTTTTGAGAAGTTGATTCCGGAACTTGCAGAAATGTTCAATTTAAAACTGACAGACGGATATAGAGAAATTACCCTGACCTTAGTGGAATATCTGGCAGAAGTTCTGAGTATTGAACGTCTGGAGGCATATCAGTATGAAGCGTTTGAGCGTGAGGTCATTGCCAAGGCAAAAACCTATAAGACGCATTCTCATTTCTATAAAGATTTACCAGTCTTCATGAGAAAAGTCTCTATTGTAAAACATACGTTAAAAGATGATATTCTCATTCGATGGGCTCATATTTTAATGGAATCTTACCTATCTCAAATAGATGAAACGAAATAATGTGCCCGTAAAATAAAATCTGCCTAGCTGATCTATGGTAAATTACAAATTCTTAATTAATACTTAAGAAATAATTTAAGTTTTCGCCAAATCGTGTTCATAATTTAGGCGTAGTATTCTTTACTATAGAGACAATGGACAAAAATGCATAAGTCCTGCTAGGAGGCACTTTAAAAATGAAAAAAGAGAAGAAGCGGTCAGTTAAGCACATTATAATAGGGGCTATTATAATTGTTTTCTTGGTAAGTGTGAGTGGCATAACTGCCATGAATCTTTCTGTTGTAAAAGACGAGTTCGAGCAGCAAATGCAGAACCATGGCGAAATAATGGTAGGAGAAATCATCAATAATTTATCCAATGTTTACCACAGTCAAAGCGTCATGGATACCTTAATGGAGGGCCAGGTCGAAATTGCACTGGATGCCCTTGGACTAATGGATACAGATACACTTTTACAAAACCTTCAGTCCTCTGAGGCACAAGATGTGAACATGGAAAGTGGGTCAATTGATGAGATCAATTTCATTGATGCGGGGGGTGAAATTTTAGCCTCTAACCTGAGTGACAATGTGGGTACTCTTTTAAGCAGAACGCATCCCGTCATGGAAATGATGGCAAGTGGTCAGTCACGCATGGTTGAAGCAGTACGCCAAAGCACGACTGATAAGCACTATTACAAATACGGTGCAATTCGCCGAGGCGACATCATCATTCAGGTTGGTGTGAACGCAGATGCCTACACCCAACTTGTAGAGGCAACCAGTTTGCAGAATATCCTCAGTGAGATTGCGCAAAGGAAAGATGTGAGTTATGCCTCTTTCATTGGTGCAGACCAGATTATTTCAGCGGATTCAACGCAAACGAAGCTTGGTGAAAAAGTTCAAGATGACAAGGTTATAGAAGCACTACAAGGCAAAACGGTTACGGGAATTGACGACCATGAAGACTACGGGCTCACCTATGAAATTAATATGCCGGTTCAAGATGATACAGGCCATGTCATAGGTGTGGCAAAACTGGGACTGTCTATGGCAGAGACTGCAAGCACGTTCTCTGAAATGCTGTGGGGGAGCTTGTTTAATGTAGCTATAGCCATTGTGGTTATGAGCCTTTTAATGTCCTTTATTGTAAGCCGTTTGCTTGCACCAATGCGTAGAGCTGAAGCAGCCCTAGTCCGTATTCAGACCGGTGATTTTACTGTTGAATTTGATCAAAAGGATACAAAGCGAACCGATGAATTCGGCAGCATGATGCGGGCGCTTGAAGAAACCACCGTAAATTTAAAGGCCCTTATTATGCAGGTTAAAAGAAGCGGTCAAGAAATGCTTTACGCTTCGACAGTCTTGTCTAAATCGGCTGAAAACGCCTCTGAATCGGGTTCTAATATTGCACTGGCAACAGATCAAATTGCCACTATGGCAGTTGATCAGGCGGCAGGCATGAATAAACTTGTTACAGGTGCCTACGAGTTGGGTGAAGCGATACAAACGAATACAGCGCTTTCTATAGAGGCATATGAGCTGGGGAGTCAGACCAGACAGAAGAGCAATGATGGACTTGAAATTGTCAAGCAACTCTCAGAGCATAATAAATCAAACAATGAAAAATCCAAGCAGGTTACAGGTGTTATGGCTGAAGTGCAAAGCTATGTGGAAGAAGCAGAGTCTATCATAGAAATCATTAATAGTATTGCCAGCCAGACCAATCTCCTCGCCCTGAATGCATCTATTGAAGCGGCACGCGCCGGTGAATCCGGTCGCGGGTTCGCAGTCGTAGCGGATGAAATTAGAAAGCTTTCAGATGAAACGGCCCAGGCAACTATGGACATTGAGAAGCTGATTAAGAATATTCAAGGACATACAGGTGAAGCTGTGAATACCATTGATGCGATGAATGCAATTGTTGAGACTCAAAATGAGTCTATAGAAGATACCAGTGCAATTTTTTCAGGAACAAGCGATGCGATTAATGTACTGCTTGAAAAAGTACGTGCAGTTCAAGATCGAATGGAAGGTCTGGCAGGTGAGAAGGACAAGATGGTTCTGTCAATGGACCACATTTCATCTGTAATTGAAGAGACCTCCTCAAGCACACAGGAAGTTTCAGCGTCAATGGAAGAGCAGATGGCCATGATTGAAGAGGTTGACGCTCAGGCAGTTCAGGCTAAAACACTTTCTGTGGAACTCGAAAGTGCACTTGAAAAATTTAAAGTCTAAATATATGAGGCATTTATAGGGTGTTTATGGCATAATAATCACATGCAGAATCTTCAAAAAAAGTGATTTAGGGGACCCTATGAAAACAGATTTTATGGATAAGCTCTATAACGAGAAGAAAATACATGCCTATGTTATCAAGGCTATCGAGGGAAAGCTCAGAGATTTTGAGCTTAGACGAGGCCCAGAGAGCCCGCTGACCTATGCGGCACTGTGGCACGATGAGAATATTATGACCCTTACTGGGGAGCCGCAATGGTGTAAAGAGCTTTTTGAGCAGTATTACGGTGTCTATAATTACTATGACATTGACCCTGGGCTCATGGACTATATGCGGCCTGAAGAAGACCACAAGTACACACACGAAGTACACCATTTGATGCATCTTGAAACGCGTGCATTTAAAGCTCACCCGGTCAGTTCTGAGGTCGTATCTGAGAATTTGGCTGTCAGAAAGGCCAAGAAAATGAAGCGGGAAGTACGCTATCATTTGGTAGAGCCTGATGGCCGTGTTTTAGGATCGGTACTCATCGAAGAGGCAACGGCTGGCCTCTTGATTCTATCTGAGTTCATTGTGAAAAAGCCCTTTAGAGGAAAGGGGCTTGGCGGCTATTTTGTCAATCAGCTCATACAGACTCTTGTCAGTCAAGAAATGTATACACAAGAGACAGACATTGTGCTCTATGTAGATGAGACAAATGTACCTGCGAAGAAATTATATGAAAAAGTTGGGTTTAAGACCATTCGAATGCTTGAAAACCTAATCTTAAATGAAGATGATTAAGCCGTAAAAAGAGCGACCGCAGGCATTCTGCGATCGCTCTTTGTTTTAGACTGTATAAACAGTGCAATAGGACTGTATGATTTATTGGGGCGTGCTATTCGATGCTGCGGTCTAGGTTCTTTAGAGAAGACAAGCCGTTTACAACAGCAAAAATAAGCACAGCAGCTAAGTTTGCCGTAGTGCTGTCCTGGTCAAAGCGTGGAGACACCTCAGCTATGTCAAAGCTTATGGTTTTGCCGCTCATTACGATGTACTTGAGTATTTTAAGAACCTGCTCAGGGTGAAGACCGACTGCTTGGGCAGCGCTGACCCCCGGTGCAAACGCAGCAGAGAATACGTCCGCACAGATTGTCGTATAAATTTGCTCATGCTTTTTAATAAACTTGTCTACTTTCTCGAGAATAGGCCAAATATCTTGGTCCACCATGTCTTTTGAAAGGATATACTCTACGCCAAGTTCACGGGCCGATTTGAAAAGGGCCAGTGTGTTGCTGCGCTTCTGTATGCCAAGACACATGTAACCGTAATGTGTTTGATTAACCTGGCACTGATCGGCAATTTGTCTGAACATGGTTCCAGAGCTTCCGCCATTTGGGTAGGGGCGTAAATCAAAGTGGGCATCAAAATTGATAATCCCAAGGTTGCTATCATCTTGCATTTCTTTTTTATAGCTAGATAGGCCGCTGTAGTGTCCAAATGCGATTTCATGACCGCCACCGAGTACAATAGGGTAAAGGTTCAGTTCAAGAACTCTGCTGACACACTTTGCAAGAATTTCTTGACCGCGTTCTAGGGGAATATCTGTGCAATAAATATTACCCGCATCAAAGAGCTTTACATCTTCTTTAAATTGACACGGCAGGTTTGAAAGCTCCTTGCGAATGCTTTTAGGCCCTTTGGCTGCACCAGACCGTCCCTTGTTCCTAGTAACACCATCGTCACAACAAAATCCAATGAAGCAAATTCCAAGCTTGCCATCAAAAGGGGGTGTGGTGCTGTCAGTCAGGTCAATCGGTTTAACCCACTGATGCCACCGGAAGGCGTCGAAGTCCTCATGACTGTCAACCCGGCCCTGCCATACGTGGGAATCTATTGGTTTGTAATGCGTATTCATAACGCACCTCCAAGTCTTAATACAAAGTTTGTAGGTATTCAAAATTACTATACTAACCGAACGTCTTTAGATAGTCAATGACACGTGGTAAAATAGATGTTGAAAACCAAAGAAACGACAATAGGTGTAAGAATCGGAGGAAATACTGTGCAGGAAGAGATGTGTATTGTTTTCAGGTCACATTCTGATGGTATGGCAATGAAAAAAAAGTTGAACGTGGCAGATATTCCGCATGAAATCATTCCAACGCCAAGAGCTTTTTCTGTGGGCTGCAGCATATCCATTAAAATTGATGCTGAGGACCTAAGGGCAGTTCGTGAAATTTTGGCTTACAGTTCAGAAATCCATACGGGAGGCATTCATCCCATAAAAGTCAAAAAAAAGTGGTTTGGCTTTCGTAAAAAATAATTAAATTTGTAGAAAATATAAATATTGGGATGAAAATATTCGCTAATCGTGCTATTATACTTGTAGTGTTCGTATTAAATCAAACTTGATTATATTCCTCTGGTGTGAAACGAGGACGCAATTCTTATAAAAACACTAAGAATTGATGTGTGATTTGAAAAGAATAAAATATATAAATATTCAAATTGTTGAGTTTGTAAGGTGCGGCATGGTTTGGTGTGTTGGAATAAAAGCTGAAATTTGGACAGTGAAATATGTTAATACAAAGAGATGGTGTTGGAATTATATCAAATTACATTACATAAAATTACAATAAAGATTGTCGTTCAAACTACTATATAACAAAGAATAGCCATCCAAGTTCAGCCGTATGAAAGCAAGAGTCAAAGGGGGTACTCAATATGACTTACGCAAGAAAGTTGAATGAACTTACATATGAAATGAACAATTTTATCAAAAAACATTACAGACGATTTGATAAAGACGCTCAGAAGCTTTCCGATATTGAGCGGGAAATTCTTCAACATATGTATTATCAGCCTGAAATTTCTTTAAAGGATGTCAGTGCACACTTAGATGTGCCTGGAAGCACATTAACAAGTGCGCTTGATCGTCTTGAGAAGAAAGGGCTCATGAAGCGTGTGAAGAAGGAAGATGACAAACGCTCATACAAGCTTGTACCAACAGATGCAGGTGCAGATATGCTTGAAAGAAAGGACGTGCTGCACGAGAGGGTATTTACGGATATTCTCAGTGTCCTGTCCATTGAAGAGCAGTCACAGTTTGTTGAACTCATGGGAACCGTTCGAGAACGGTTAAATGACAGATTTCCATATTAATTGCGTATTTTCTACGAGTCATATATGCTGCGCCGTGCTTATCGGCAGTTTGATTCCAAATAAAGCTTGTGGCAGGGGTGCGCATTACGACTAATAATATGGACTAAAACACAAACACAAACACAAAAAGCCGCTTATACATGAGTATAAGCGGCTTTTTAAGACCATTGACATAGTTGGTGGTCTCGTTTTTTTTGATATTTTCTATGGATAATGGGAATATATAGAAGGGGTTACTTTCCTCTATGTCGACCGCGTCCTCCACGAGAACACTTGGGACATGGAGACTGGTCAATGTATTCACAGAGCTCATAGTTTCCACCTTCAATATGCAGCGTGGACCCTTCAATCAGGCTTTTAGCCACTTTTTTCTTTGCATCATTGTATAGACGCTGAAAGGTTGAACGACTAACGCCCATTTTTTCAGCCCCTTCATGTTGCGTATGATTTTCCAAATCCATAAGCCGAAGTGTTTCGAGTTCTTCAAGTGTCATATGGATAACGTCGCCAGAATCATTTTCAGAATGACCAGCAGGCTGGAATTCTCTGTATTCAGGCATTTGACAGATGCGGCGTGGTTTTGTAGGTCTAGCCATAATACGCACCTCCTTCTCTACATAGTATCAGAATTTGCAGATCAAGAAAAGGAAATCATAAGCTATGGCACAAGGGGGCTAGTGAAAGATGGCCCGTAAAACAGTGATAAAACCTACAAGAATAAGTGCACCAATGGTTAGGGGTAAAAACAGGGCAAATGATAGAGGGACAAGGGCAACAACAAGGATTAAACCTGCAAAACCTAGAATGATTCTAAGAAGACCAAATCCGAGTGCGAATGTAATTTTTATAACTGCAAAAAGCAGTAGAAAGGCTAAGAGTAGTTCAAACATGGGGGTTCCTCCTTTAATATGAAAGTGGTTCTCTATATCTAGTAGATTACTCTAGAAGAATTAAAGTGGTCTGTAGCCTGGATTAGAATTGCATTAAAATATTAAGAGCGGGTGTACACTTAACATCAACTTAATCAAGCAGGCACAAAGTTGTATTAAACTGGATAGGAAGGCAGGTGAATATGATGAGTAATAGCATGGCTGCAGTAGGATACATTGGATCACGCATGCTGCAATTTAGAATAACTGAAATTACGAAAAAAGGAATGAATGAGCTAGAGTACATTGAAACGCCTTCTGATTTAGGACACCAGACCTTTTCTATGGGACGTATAAAATATGAGTCCATTGAAGCACTTTGCGACAGGGTCAATGATTTTAAGCATCTGGCAGAGGGCTATGGGCTTGACAAGGTTCATTTATTTGCCACCACAGCGCTGCGGGATGCCATCAACCGGTATTATATACTCGATCAAATTGAAATCAAAACAGGGCTTGAAGTGGATATTATTGAAGATGCGGAAGAAAAGCGTATGTTTTATGACCGAATCATTCAGTTTGTCGAAAATGAACCACAGCTAAAAGAGAAGAATGCAATTATCTCCTATATTGGAACAGGGAGCATTGGGGCAACCTATTATGATTCGAAACATATTGTACATACACAGAATATTCCCCTTGGCACATTGAAACTCAGAGAATCTTTAGGCGATAAATACAGGGAGTCGATGGACTTTTACATCTTTATGGAGGAATATCTGAGAAATCCGCTCCAGCTCTTTAGCAGACAGCTGCCTGAGGGGCAAATTGACAATATGATTGTATCGGGCAAACAAACCGACTTACTCTCTGTTATCTTTGAACTGGAATCTGAAAATGCAGGGGACATTGCCTACATTAAATGTGAAGATTTTATCGAAAAGTATGATCAAATTAAGAATGATACACCTGAGCAAAATGCATATAGCTATAATATCAGTCTTGCAGAAGCTGAAATGATGCTGCCTGCAATGAGTATATACAAGACTATTTTTGATATGACAACTGCGCTTACCATGGCGGTCATTCAGCTTCGCTTTGCGGACATTCTCTCCTGGAAAGTCCACTTCGAAACGGACTATAAGAGCCGTGTCCTCGTCTTTAGAGACCATACCGTTGCTTCAAGCCGTTACATGGCCGCTCAGTATAACTATGACGCAGTACATTCTAAGATGGTTGAAACGGTCTCGCTCATGATTTTTGACCTGATCCGAAAAATACATGGTTTAGGTAAAAAAGATAGGCTCATTTTACAGGTTGCAGCTATTATGCACAGCATTGGGGCATTCGAAGGTACCCAAGTTTACCATCAAATTCTCTATGATATGTTAAAAAACTTCAATATTGTCGGACTCAGAAAACGGGACATGATTGTGATTGCTGAAGCAAGCTATAAAGCGATGCATGATACAGACGAAGGAGAATTCATTGAACCAACACTATCAAGGGGACAACAAATCAAAATCACCAAAATGGCAGCAATTCTTAAACTGGCTGAATCCATGGATATCAGTAGAAAACAAAAGCTTACCAACATCAACATCAGACTCGACAAAAAAACGCTTAGAATCGAAGCCGACAGTAGAAAAAATTTCATCCTTGAAGAATGGGGACACGCAAAATCCGCTATCTTCTTCAGAAGAATCTTCGGAATCGAATCAAAATTATCCGTCAAGAGGTGTTATGATGCATTATAAAAATGGTTCGAAAGCCTTTATTAATCGGGAAGTATCTTGGCTCGACTTTAACTACCGGGTGCTTGAAGAAGCGCGTGATTTAAATCTGCCGGTTATGGACAGACTGAAGTTCTTAGCTATTACAGCATCCAACCTGGATGAGTTCTTCATGGTGCGAATTGCAGGCATACTGGACCAGATTGCTGTAGGTTATGCCAAGCCTGACCCAGCTGGGCTGGCGCCGAAAGAGCAAATCAGTCTGCTTTCAGAGATTTGTCATGATATGGTCAAGCAGCAGTACCAAGCCCTAAACGATGAACTCTTACCTGAAATGAAAAAGAAGGGCGTAGAATTCAAACATTTTAAAGAGCTGAGCAAAGAGCAAAAGCTCTATTTGGCAGAGTATTTTAAAGAAGTGGTTTATCCAGTTATTACACCTATGGCGGTTGACAATAGTCGCCCTTTTCCGCTGCTATCAAATAACAGCTTAAACTTGGCGGTAAAGCTTACAGTGGATGAAGAATCTAAAATGGCAGTCCTCCAGGTGCCTTCCGTACTGGATCGCTATATGCGTCTGCCCGGTGAAGAGCGACATTATGTTATGCTCGAGGATATTATAAAATATAATGTTTGTGAGCTCTTTAAGGGCTATGACATTGAGGCAGTCTATGCTTTTAGAATAACTAGAAATGGCGACCTCGCCATAGATGAAGATGAGGCTGAAGACCTGCTCATCGAAATTGAAAAGTCCATTAAGAAAAGAAAGTGGGGCGCGCCGGTAAGGCTTGAATACGAGAAAAAAATGGATGAAGACATGCTGGCCTTTCTAATAGAGAAATTGGAGCTGCATGAAGATGATTTGTACAAAATTGACGGGCCGATTGATCCGACCCTCTGGATGGACTTTTCCTTTATGGATGATTTTTCTGACCTGCGTTCAGAGCCCATGCGACCACAACCCGCTGAAGATTTTATTGGATATGACAACATTTTTGAAGCGGTTCGAAACCATGATTGCCTGATGCACCATCCATATGAAAGTTTTGACCCGGTTGTAAGCTTTGTCAGCCAAGCCGCAACAGATCCAAGTGTGCTTGCTATAAAACAAACCTTGTATAGGGTGAGTGCAGACTCTCCAATAATTAAAGCCCTTATTAAAGCCGCTGAGAATGGCAAGCAGGTTACTGTACTTGTTGAGTTAAAAGCGCGCTTTGATGAAGAAAATAATATTATATGGGCAAAACGCCTTGAGCATGCAGGCTGCCACGTTATATACGGCCTTGTAGGGCTTAAAATCCACTGCAAGACCATTTTGGTCGTAAGACGAGAAGAAGATCAAATCAGACGATATGTACACCTGGGTACAGGCAATTACAATGATTCTACCGCAAAGCTTTATACCGATCATGGCTATTTCACCTGTAGAGACGCATTTGGTGCAGATGTATCAGCACTCTTTAATCTCCTAACTGGATACGCAAAGGAGCCCAAATGGAAGAAGCTTGCAGTCGCACCAGGCAATTTGAGACAGTTTTTCATGCGTGCTATTGAAACAGAAATAAAACATGCAAAAAAAGGCCATCCTGCACGTATTGTTGCAAAAATGAACTCATTGGTGGACGAAGACATTATTGATAAGCTGTATGAAGCTTCAAATGCCGGCGTGAAAATAAAACTACTTGTTAGAGGCATGTGCTGTCTCAGATCAGGCATTAAGGGACAGAGCGAAAATATAGAAGTCTATAGCATAGTGGGTACATTCCTAGAGCACAGTCGCATATACTACTTCCATGATGGTGGTCAGAACCGGTATTACCTTTCTAGTGCGGACTGGATGCCAAGGAACTTAGACAGACGCGTAGAAACCCTTTTTCCGATTGGGGCGGATCATTTGAAGCAGCGTATGGAAGATCTATTTGATGTAACCTTTAATGATACCGTTAAAATTCGCATTCAGAATCCTGACGGGTCATATAGCCGTATAAAGTCTGAGGAAAAAGCGCTTGAGTCACAGGTACACTTCCATAAGCAGGCCAAACAGACTGCTAAAGAAAAGAAAGAAGCCCTACTGCACATAGGATGAAATATGTATGTGCAGGTAGGCTTAAAAGCGGGTGTGCATGACATGCAGACCCGCTTTTTATATAGCTATTTAGACACTCTTTTGTAACTTTTTACAGGGTTTTGTCACTAATTTGTTACTCTATGTTGATTTCATGACGAAATGGTTATTATTTGTTTACAAAACAGGTGTATACGTTGCTATGCCCACGTAGGTCGTGCTACTATGATGTGGAAGCAAGTCAAATCATGAAGGAGGCTATTATGTTTGATTTATTCTTAAATTTGAATCCCGTAGCGATGGGAATTGTAGGCACTATCTTTTCAATATTGGTATTAACAGTTATTTTGACATTTGTAATTAGAAAGAAATACAAATCATTGGTTGAAGACTTGGAGAGCCCGGGCAATCGGGAAAATGGTGTTTTTGAAAATGCGGCACTCAATAAGATGGTCGATGACTATCAGCGTGCTGTAGAAAATCAGGTCGATGAAATCAATACACCAGCGATCGTTGAAAAAAATATGGCCAGTGGATTTTCGGGCTATGCGGTTGCAGAACGTATTGCATCTCGTTCTGTTTCGCTGATGGTTATTTTGGGACTTTTGGGTACGTTCTATGGTCTTACCCTATCAATTGGTGAAATTGTAACCCTTCTCGCATCTACAAAGGGCAGTCTTGTCAATGATATGACACCAATCATTGATGGACTCATGAATTCCTTGCAGGGCATGTCAGTTGCCTTTGTAACATCTCTGTGTGGTATTGGCGGTTCGATCATTGTAACCCTGATCAATATGGCATTCAGCATTCAAGGCACAAAGGAACAAGTGCTGGTTTGCGCTGAAGAGTATCTTGACCACAGTACAGGCAGAAAACGTCTTGGGGCTGCAACGGGACAAGTTGATCTTGGTTTAGATCAGTTTGGTGACAAGCTTGAAGAGAATTTAAAAGAGTTGACCAGCGCTTTAAGCTACAGACTGGGTACCGTTGCAACTGAAATGGCCAACACGGCTGAGTCGTTGAATGGTTCAATCACAAAATTTGATGAGAGCATTCAGACTTTCAATGAGAACACACGTGATTTTTCAGAGTTCAATCATGAGCTTAGAACAAACATTCAGCGTATGAATGTGACATTTGATGATTTTACAGCACAAATGAAATCCAGCACGAAAGAGTTGAAAACAGGACATCAGGTACTGTCGAATACACTTGAGGTTATTGGTCAGGAAAAAGCAAAGTAGGAGGCGGACTTCATGGCAAGAGTAAGAAGAAGACGCGGAGCTGCTGAAGTTGAACAGGAAAACTTTTGGCCAGCGTTTACTGATATTATGTCTACCATAGCGCTCATCCTGTTCTTTCTGATTTTGATTTCCTATTTGAGTAATATCATTGTCAGCAAGGATCTCGACTTAAAGAAAAAGGAACTCGCTGAGGCGAAAGCGGAGATCACGAGTGCTCAGGATAGACTGGATCTTCTATTAGATCAGGTCGAAGAGACCAAAGCTGAAGTTGAACGTGGTAAAGAGGCGTTAAAACTTTCAGAAGAAGAGATTGAAGAGCAGCAGAAAATCATCGCAAACAGCAATAAAGAGCTGGGTGATTTAAGAGACAAGCTCCATGGCATAGCTGTACTGAGGTTAGATGTCCTAGATAAGGTAAAGGTATCTATGGAAGATAGTCTTGAAGCCAGCAACGTTTCAGGCAAAGACCTTGTACGTATTTCAGACACAGGGAACATTATCATCAATGAAGGGTTTGTATTCGATACCAACTCTTATACAGTAAAAGAAGAAGGTAAGGTGCTTCTTGACAAGCTGGCACTTGCATTTGAAAATGTGCTTGCAGATGATGAAGTGCGTGGGTTTATTGATGCCATTGCCATTCAAGGACATACCGATGAACGCGGCAGCAGTGATTATAACAGAGAGCTTTCTGCAAATAGAGCGGCAGCGGTTGTAAATTACCTTATGGGAACGAACGCAACACTGGAAGAAAAGTACG
This sequence comes from uncultured Acidaminobacter sp., assembly GCA_963676345.2. Lineage (GTDB taxonomy): Bacteria > Bacillota > Clostridia > Peptostreptococcales > Acidaminobacteraceae. The sequence continues at coordinate 558,181 of CAXXTS010000002.1, read as the reverse complement.
GCGAGTACTTTACAGCCAGTGCGTATTCAGAATATAGACCTGTTGATACAGGTTCGACTGAAGAAGCATATGCAAAGAATAGACGTATTGAAATTTCAATGATTCTAAAAGATGCTCAAATTCAAGATGTCATTAATGATTACCTTGAAGATTCTGTAGAAATATTTGAAGACTAGGCCCTTAATCGCAAGCTTTCGAGCTTTAAGAGGTTTAGGGGATTGATAAGGCCTATTACGCATATTGAACAAATATGAATACAAAGGACTTTAAGATAAAAGTCGTTAGACCCGTTTTGTGTACAAACAAATGTGTCTAGCGACTTTTTTTCTATAAATTCAGTTTAGGGCTATGTTATTAGGATAAAAGTGTATAAAATATAATCATACTAATTTAAATAGATAACAAGGGTGACTTAAGCACTTAATTGGGGTGAGTAAATGAAGAATAAAGGGATACAATTTCGGTTCTTTATTGGTCTAGTCGTAGTAGCAGTGATACCGCTGGTGCTTTTTGGAATGTATGGCTTTCGTTCAACTGCCGAGTTTGTAGAACAGGTGGAACTGGAAAAAGTCAATTCATATCAAAAAACAGTTGAAAATGATATGGATGCCTATTTCGAGTCAGCCACTACAGATGTCTATTACATTAAAGAACTTCTCGAACTTGGAAGTGGTTTGCACCCCCAGCATACGGGGGCAGAGTTTCTTGACTATGCCCAGATGAGTTTTTCAACCTTCATAGAGACACATGTAAACTATGATCATGTGCGTATATTAGATTCAAATGGTATGGAAGTGGTTCGGGTCAACAATGAAGGTGGGCGTGCGTTTCACGTTCCCCCAGACCGTCTTCAGAACAAATCAGACCGCTACTATTTTCAAGCTGCAAAAAATCTGCTAGACGGTGAAATGTATGTTTCTCCGATTGATTTGAATATTGAAAATGGCGTTTATGAGAAACCCTACAAGGCAGTTATAAGGTATGCACTTCCCATACAAGTGCGTTTTGAAAACCATATAGAAGCGTATTATTTAGTGGTTAACTTGAATGTAAGCTATTTGCTGGATGAACTGAGGGAGTTTATTTTAAAAAGCCCTTATAAGGATACTTATATCATCGATGAAAATGGTTTTTATGTATTAAATGAATCTCGGGACAAGGAATGGGGCTTTATCTCAGAATTTACGCCACAGGCATCTTGGCTTGATGATGTGAACAATTCTGAAATGCTCAAGCGTCTTAACTTAGGAAATACAATTGTTAAGAGTACGGGTGATGGTAATGTAAAAGCGGGACGTAATTTTGTCGTGTGGCATCCCGGACTCATTGAGAGCATTGGAGATATCAAGTGGACCATTATTACAAGTGTGCCAGCAGATTCCTATTTGATTCCCGTTGTGGCTTATATGAAGTCTTATATTGGGGTTATAACCGCTGCCTTTGTGATTCTATTTATATTGAGTACGACAATTTCAAGCCGCTTATCAAAACCCATACGTGATATCTCAAAGGCGGTAGCTGAAATTGGAAAGGGAAACTTCCAAACACCTCTAGAAGTAAGTGGCGGCGCAGAGGTGGATGTTCTCGCATATGAAATCAAAAAAATGGCATTTGAGCTTGAAAACAGCTATAAAGATATGGAAAAACGTGTTAAAGAGCGTACTGAAGAACTCCAAGTCGCCCATGACAGAATGAAAGAGATGGCTAATACAGACCCATTAACAGGCATTTTCAACAGACATTACTTTAATAATTATATTGAGGACGTCAAGAGAGAGAAACGTGTTCAAGAACTGGCAATTATTATGCTTGACGTAGACAGGTTTAAATATATCAATGATCATTATGGACATAATGTTGGTGATGAGGTGCTGGTCGAGGTTGCCAAAATGCTTGATAAGAATGCAAGAGGCGGAGATTTTGTTGTGCGCTATGGTGGGGATGAGTTTTTAATCGTACTCATGGGCAGTGACGAAAATGCAATAGAGTCTTATGTGAAAAGAATAGAGTCTGAACTTAAGACTTGGAATCATGACACGACCCTTCTCGACCACGATATGGAGTTCAGTATAGGATATGATGTATATGACGAATCTAAGCACATAATTGAAGTCATCAACAGTGCAGATGATAGGATGTACACACAAAAAATGAAAAGAAGAAAAGAACGTGGACAAGTTGGACGGGTTTAAGGTGCGTATAAACACCAAGGACAGCTAGAGGATAGGAGTCACAAATGAAATTTTTGTTTGGTATTTCGCAGTGGATGGCAGCCATACTGGTATCGCTTTTAATTTTAACCATGAGCATTGGTTTTTTTGCCTATAATAAATCAGTCTATATGGACTTATATGCTAAAAATGCGGTACTTGAGGCGACTGGTATGGATGAAGAAAACCTTTCAGCTGTTACAGATACACTTATTGGATACATGAAAGACGATCTGGAATCACTGGACACCCAAGCCACTATTCGTGGAGAAGAAAGAGACGTTTTCGGCGCACGTGAAAAAGCCCATATGGTAGATGTGAAGAATTTATTTCAGTTGAATGACGCACTAAGAGGCATGTTTTTGGGGCTCATACTCTTTCTGATTGGTATTTCAATGTGGCGCGGCTATTACGCCTTAATTTATAGCATTGCGGTTAAGCAGTTTGTGGTCACCATATTGTTTTCAGGCAGTCTTATGGTGGTCTCGATGACCAATTTCACAGCAGCTTTTATCAAATTTCACCATATGCTCTTTACCAATGACCTATGGCTACTGGATCCTAAAACAGACACCTTAATTCAGATGCTGCCAGAACCGTTTTTTAGAAGTATGGCACTCATGATGTTTGGCACTTGGTTTGGTGGCAGCATGCTTGTTGGCATTATTGGCTGGGCGCTTCGACAAAGAATGGCCTAGGGGCTTATAGTAAGGCTTATACATAAAAAATCCAGTAGCTTGACGCTTTGATTTGCGTCAGCCTACTGGATTTTTATATATGTGTTCGACTACTTAACATTGCCATGGCAATGGCCGACGAATTTTATTAGTACAGTTGTTGATGGAGGATGGGCTGTTTGTTTTTGCTACATAAACATAACAGCAATGCCTAAGAGTGCTAAGAGGGTTCCGCCAATTTCGCGAATGGCCACTTTTTCCTTTCTGATAAAGAAAGCATAGGGAATCAATAAGATGGGGGTTATGGAAATGAGTGTTGAAGCTACCCCGGGATTTATGCGCTGTATTGCAAACAGAGAGAGCGAAATGCCTAAAAAGGGTCCAAAGAAGGAACCAAGCGTCAGAGAAGCAAGTGCATCGGTTCTCTTAAAAGACGCGGCATACTTAGGCCAGTGCCCCTTAATTGTAAAAAGGATAGCAAACCCAATGATGCCTGCAATCAGACGAATTTGTGTGGACGAGAAGGGGTCATAGTTGGCCATGCCAAACTTGCCGATAATGTAACCAGCAGCCTGTCCAAAAGCACCGCCAAAGGCGAATAGAATGCCTTTAACGGGGTGTGTAAATCGCATTTTGTTGCTGCCCTTTTCTGCAACTAAAATGACAGAGGCAATACCAGCCAGAGTAAGGAACATGCCCAGGATCTGCATGCCTGTCATTTTTTCACCTAGAAAGAAGTAAGCCATGATACCGCTCAGCGGTGGTACGCTGGCATAAATGAGCATTGATATTCGAGAGCCAATGAGGACAAAGGCCTCAAATAAGAATAAGTCCCCCAGCACAATGCCGACAAAGCCTGAAATTAAGAGCCAGCGCCATTCTGAAAGATTTGCATCTAAGGGCAGGAGGTATCCTCTCGTGATCCATGTGAATAGGGATAGGAAAATCAGTCCGATAAATAAACGCGAAAGGTTTAAATTCATTGAACCAATTTTTTTTGCACTGTGTTCAAAAGACGTTGCAGTTACCGCCCAGCATAGTGCTGTAGCGAGGGCAGCAAATTCACCAATAAAGCTATGTACACCCATAATAAAGACCTCGATTTCTATGATTTGAATATAAAAACAGTATTTGTTGCTATGACGCAGTCTATTGTTGAGATTTGATCGACAAATTCAGTGATATCCTTTTGAGAATGGCACATGACTTTGATGAGCAGGCACCACTCACCAGAGATCCTATAATGCTCGTCAATGAGAACTTTTTCTGGACAAGCACTGCTGATGTCATCAAGAATCTTAGAATAGTTCATTTTGGAAACCTTTATATATACAAAAACCTGTATATTAAACCCGAGCGCATCATAGTCAATAAGTGTTGAGTAGCCTGAGATTACACCACTGCGCTCTAAGCTTATAATGCGTGATCGCACTGCGGGTCGTGAAAGGTTTACTTGTTTTGCAATGCTTTCGTGGGACATGCGCCCATCGTTTTTTAGCAGTTTGAGAATTTGATAATCTATTGAATCCACCAGATCACACTCCTTATCATAGAAAATATTATATACATTTTAGTTGCACTTTCAATATTTATCAATCATATTGATCGTTTTGTAAGCATATATATCATTTTTGACCATTTTAGGACTGGATTTCATTACGAATCGTAAATTATTGCGTAAAAATCAGATAGCAGATAAGAATAAAAGCGCTTTGATTCTTCAACAAAACCGAACATCTGTATGGTACAATTTAAGGAGAGTATCATAATGAACATGATAAGAAGTATGGGTACTATAAACATATATCATAATATATGCAAGAAGATGCACACAGAAATCGAGGTGGGAACTTATGATCAAATTCATCTTGGGAAAGAGTGGGTCTGGAAAGAGCCACCGCATTCTTCAGGAAATGGCGAGCGCCTATGAAAAAAGTAGAACAGACCAGTTGATCCTTCTCATTCCAGAACAGTATTCCCTAGAGGCGAGTGCTGATTTTATGGACAAGATGGACCAAAGTGGACATATACATATGGATGTGCTCAGTTTTAAAAGACTGGCCCATCGTGTTTTCGAACAGACCGGCGCCACGGACCGGGTTCAAATTAGTGATTTGGGAAAAACCATGCTCCTGCGCCACATATTTGCACAGCATGCAGAAAACCTGCAAGTTTATGGGCGCATGTCAGGACGCAGTGGTTTTATGGAGACTTTTAACCGCCTGATAGCAGAGCTAAAGCGCGCACAGGTTACAGAAGAGAGTCTGCAAAGGCAGATTGAAGGCCTTGAAGACAGTCTTCTTAAGCGTAAGCTAGAAGATATTGCCCTCCTGTACCGGACCTTCGAAGCGCAGATGCATACGGCGTATTTTGATGATGAAGACGTGCTGAATCTGCTCATTGAAAAGATGGATGATGCCCTGTTCTTAAAGGGAGCATCCCTTTGGATAGACGGATTTAATGGTTTCACCCAGCAAGAATATGCAGTTCTTGAAAAACTCATGGTTCAGGTGCCGAGCATTAGTATTGCCTTAACCTATGAAGAGAACGAACACGGGCAGCCGTACGAGGTCTTTGCTTCCAGTGCAAAAACACTTGAGCGCCTCCAGAACATGGCGGGCGAGTTGGGGCTTGAGACTGCGGTAGAATTTTCAAGGTGTCCGGCAACTGAGGTGGACGGGACATCCCGCATTATTGAAGCTGCATCCAGTGCGCTCTTTTCATATCCGCTAAAGGCATATATGAAAGAACAGTCTCAAATAGAACTCTATGCTTGCCAATCGAGGCACATTGAAGCCTTAACCGTAGGTCGGGAAATTGTACGCCTTGCGCGTGAAAATGGATATATGTGGCGAGACATTGCAGTTGTAACCCCAAAAATAGATGATTATGCCATGGATTTCAAACGTATTTTTCACGCAATGAATATTCCATATTTTCTAGATGAAAAAAGAAGTGTTATGAATCATCCCCTGGTTCAGTATGTACTGGGTATTTTGCGTTTTTATGCCTATGGCTTCCGCTATGAAGATGCCTTTCGCGTGCTTAAATCAGGATTAAGTGACTTAAGTGAGCCTGAAATTCAACATCTTGAAAACTATGTTCTGGCTTACGGCATTAAAAGAAGTGCATGGTTGAGTCCATTTACTAAGGGCAGTGAAGAAGAGGCACAGGAAGCTGAAGTCCTGCGTTTAAAATGGATCGAGCCCTTAGCGCCCTTGTTTAAGAAAATGAAAAAAACCATGTCGGTTGAAGCCTTGGCCTTAAACCTATTTAAGCATATGGAGAGCGTTGGCCTTCACCAAACGCTGACAGAGCATACTGAAATGCTATTTGAAAGAGGCCTTCTGGATCAAGCCAACGAATCTGCACAAGTCTGGAATGCAACTCTGGAAATACTGGACCAGCTTGTCGAGCTTATCGGCGCAGACCGTCTTGAAGTAAAAGAGTTTATTAAGCTGCTGGAAACAGGCTTTGCCTCAACAGAAGTCGGCATCATTCCACCTGCAAAGGACCGGGTTTTGATTGGGAGCCTAGAAAGAAGCAGAAGTCATGACATTAAGGCTCTATTCATAGTAGGGGTAAATGACGGGCGTCTTCCAATGGTTGGCGAGAGTGGCGGAATACTGAGCGATGCGGATAAGGTCATGCTTAAAGAATCAGGCATGCCCCTTAAGTCGGACTTCGAAACCTTGTCTAGAGAAGAACAGCTTTCAGTTTACCAAACCCTTAGCAAGCCAAGTGAGAAGCTGTATTTAAGTTATGCCATGAGCGATAGTGACGGTAAGGCAATGCGCCCATCCGTCTACTTTGAACGCCTAAAAAAAATACTGCCTAAAACACGTGTGAAGGTAGAACTCATGCTTGCTGCACATAATCCCTTGACCTATGTGGCAACACCTGAGTCGACCCTGCAAGTGCTTATTGAACAAAAGCGCAGCCTAATTGACAGTGGAAAAACGCATATTTTTTGGGACACACTTGAACAGTGGTATGAGAAAAGCGAAAATTATGCATCCCGTTACGAAATGATACACGCGGGCTTCAACCATAAAAACCAGGTGCGTCCAATTGGCAAGACGCTGGCAAACAAACTGTACGGGGCACCTCTAAAAAGCAGCGTAAGCCGTTTTGAAAAGTATGTACAGTGTCCTTTTGCGCACTTTGTATCCTATGGTCTAAAACCGACAGAACGCAGGCGCTATAAAATTGAACTTCCAGATCTTGGGACCATTTATCACGAGTCAGTGGAGCGGTTCAGCATGATGCTGGACAAGGAAAAACTGGACTGGAATACACTTGAAAAGAAGGACAGCGACCGCATTATTGAATCGATTATAGATGAAGTTGCCCTAACCTATGGACATCACATTTTTGACAGTTCTAGCCGCTACGCTTACCTGATCAAGCGCATTAAGCGTGTAGGCAGACGTGCAGCATGGACAATCACCAGTCAAATTAAATCGGGTCAATTTACGCCATCGGCTTATGAGCTGGCCTTTAGAGAAAATGGCGGTGAAGAGAGCGTTCCACCAATTTTGCTTGAACTTCCAGGGGGCGACACCATCCTGCTTGAAGGGCGGATTGACCGCATAGATGTATATGAAGACGGTGATTCAAAGGTTGTCAAAATTGTTGACTATAAGTCTGGAAGTCGACGATTCCACCTTTCTGACGTCTTTTATGGACTTCAAATTCAGCTGGCTGTCTATTTGGATGCGGTTATTCAAAACGCCCATTATCTTAAAGCTGATGCGCTCATTCCAGGTGGTGTATTCTACTTCAAAATTGATGATCCCATGGTGCAAATGGACGTTTACAATCCTGACCAAGTGGCATCGAGCATTAGACAGGCGCTTAAAATGGATGGTCTTGTTGTGAAAGATGTAAATGTCATCACAGCGATGGATGAATCTATGGAAGCAGGTGCAAAGTCCGAAGTGATTCCAGCAGAACTTAAAAAGGATGGTTCTGTTTCCTCCAGGTCTTCTGCTATTGATCCAGAAGATTTCAAACTGCTCATTGAGCATGTAAGACACCTGATGGCTGAAATTGGAGAGGAAATTGTAGGCGGAAAGATCAAAATTGAGCCCTGTCGCTACAGCGGCGTGACCTCTTGTGATTACTGTCCATACAGGGGCATTTGCCAGTTCGACCAACTCTTTGAAAACAACCGCTACCGCTATATGAAAAAGAAAAAAAGCGAAGAAGTCCTTGAAGAACTCAGAAGCAAATCACAGCATGACAGTAAGGAGGATGACCATGCCTAATTGGACAGAGGACCAAAAATCAGCCATTGACAGCCGGCGGGCCAACCTTCTCGTATCGGCTGCAGCGGGTTCGGGTAAGACAGCAGTTTTAGTAGAGCGTATTATACAACTGGTTATAGAAGACCGAGTAGACATTGACCGCATGTTGATTGTGACATTTACAAATGCGGCGGCGGGGGAAATGCGCGATAGAATCATGCGCGCCCTGTCTGAAAAAATAACAAATGGAACAGAGGATGAAGCCTTTTTAAGAAGGCAGATTGCACTGGTACACCGCGCACATATAATGACCGTGCATGCGTTTTGTATTGATGTTGTGCGTCACTATTTTTATGAAATAGACATAGACCCAGCTTTCAGAATCGGTGATACTGCAGAGCTGAGCTTAATGATGGAGTCAGCACTTGAAGAAACCATGGAAGAAGCCTATGCCTTAGATGACGAGAATTTTCATAATTTGGTTGAATCCTACGCAAGCAATCGGTCAGACGATGGACTTAAAGAGCTCATTATGAAGCTCTACTTCTTTATTCAAAGTCAGCCAGATGCTATTTCTTGGCTAGAAGAACAGCAAAGCAGGTATGAGCAGGCCGCAGATATGAATGAAAATGCGTGGATGCAGGCATTCCTTGAAAGTGTTAAAGAAGACCTCAACATGGCATCAGAAGTGATCGAAGAAGGTCAGCGTATTTGTAACATGCCTGATGGGCCAGCACCCTACTTAGATACCTTTGAAGGGGATAAGCTGGTGGTTGACACACTTAAAGTGGCTATCGAAGAAGGGTTTGAGTCTCTATATGAGGCGCTTTCACAAGTGAAATTCAAGCGGTTGGCGAGTATAAAAAAGGCAGATAAGGACAGTATTAACCTAGAACTGATCGATGCAGCCAAAGCCATTCGCGATATCCTTAAAAAGAAGGTCATTGGGCCGATTCAGGACATGGTTCTGAAGAAAAATGCGGACCAGCATCGCGATGAAATGCTTGCTCTAGCACCGGTTATGGAGGCGCTTGCAAAGTGTGTTAAAGCCTTTCATGAACGCTATGGTGAAATGAAGCGAGAGAAGAACCTCCTTGATTTTAATGATCTGGAGCATTTCACCATTGCCATACTTAAAAACCCAGATATTTCAAAAGCCTACCGTAGACAGTTTGAATACATTTTTTTAGATGAATATCAAGACTCGAATGGCGTTCAAGAAGCATTAATTAATGCCATTCGTAGGGAAGACAACCTATTTTTAGTTGGGGACGTGAAACAGAGTATTTACCGCTTTAGGCTGGCTGACCCATCCCTCTTCCTTGAAAAATATAAAACCTATGAAAAAAACGAGCAGGCTGTGAGCAGGCGTATTGACCTTGCCATGAACTTTAGGTCGTCACCGCAAATTTTACATGGAATCAACTACATTTTTGAGAATTTGATGTCGGAAAAATTTGGTGAGATGGCATACGACGATGACGCCAGACTCTATCCGGGACTGGCGTTTAAACTTGAACAGCAAAGTCCGCTGGATGTGCTGGTTATTGACTCGGGTGCTGAAGATACCCTCGATGATCAAAACCTGATTGAAATGAAAAAGGTTGAGATTGAAGCCCATGGTGTAGCGCAAAAGATAAAACAGGTAATTGGCACTCAAATTTATGATCCTAAAAAGGACATCGTGAGAGAAGTACGCTTCAGAGATATCGTAATTTTACTGCGTGCAACCAAATCATGGTCAAGTGTTTTTACAGATGTGCTGTCTGAGTATGGCATTCCCCTGTTTACAGATACAGGCGGTGGGTATTTCGAAGCACTTGAAATTGAAATGTTTATGGCGCTGCTGAAACTGGTTGATAACAGTTTTCAGGATTTACCCCTCCTGACGGTTCTTCGCTCGCCTCTGGCCGGTTTCACTGTAGATGAATTGATTCAAATACGACTTACAAACCCTTCGGCGACATATTATGAAGCGCTTGGAGAGGTTGCCCTTATGGACTCTGCACTGGGGTGTAAAGTACAGGCATTCTTAGATAAGTTAAATGTTTGGAAAGAAAATGAACGTATTTGGCGCCTAGACACCTTCTTGTGGGATGTCATGGTCGATTCAGGATTTTATCATTATGTTGGAGCCATGCAGGGCGGAACATCTAGGCAGGCAAATCTGAGGCTTCTGATTGACAAGGCTGGGCAGTTTGAAACATTAGGCTCTGGTGGACTATTCGAGTTTATTGCTTTTTTTGAAAAGTTAAAGGCATCCAGCGGTGACATGGGAACCGCCTCATCCATTACAGAAGGGGAAGATGTTATTCGTCTGATGAGTATCCATAAGTCCAAGGGACTTGAGTTTCCAGTGGTCATTCTTGCAGGTGCAGGCAAGCAGTTTAATTTGCGTGACACCTATGACAAGGCCCTCCTGCATAAGGACTATGGCGTTGGTCTTCGGTTTGTCGATCCTGAAAAACGTTACTACAGCGAGAGTCTACCTCAAATGATTATGAAAAGACGTCTCAAAATGGAGAGCCTAGCTGAAGAGATGCGTATACTCTATGTGGCTATGACACGAGCCGTTAATCAACTCATAGTCATTGGGTCTTCTGGACGCTTTGAATCTGATTTAAAACGCTGGGTCAGAGGGGCGTCAACATTTAACTTAGTCGGTGGCAAGTCCTATCTCGACTGGATCTTATCCATACTCAGCGTGCATCCTGATGGGGGTCCAATTCGCGAGCGCAGTGATTTGCCCGTCTTTGGAAGTAGCGATGCTGGAAAGTGTAAATGGACCATTGACTTTATTAGAAAAGACGAACTTCTGATGGATGGGCTTCATGTTCAAAGTGCCAATATGGAAAACGATGATATTGAAGAAGTTCATATAGATGCAATCGGCGCTGAAAAAGAAATGGATTTAAAAAGGGATGAATTACAGATCGGTCAAGAAGCATATACTGAGGCAGATATTCAGAACTGGGAGTATGAAATTGAAAGGCGTTTGAGCTGGACGTATCCTGGTGAAAAAACTGTAAACATGCCCTTTAAACTGTCGGTTTCTGATCTTAAACGTGCTTCGAAGGTAGGCATACAAGGTGCTAATGTCCACATTCCACCGCTTACCCCTAAACCTAAATTTCTCACGGGTAAAGTCAAGAAAAGCGGTGCTGAAATTGGTACACTTCATCATTTTGTCATGCAGCACCTGGATTTTAAAGCAGACTTGAGCGCAGAAGGTGTTAGGGGTCAAGTTCAGCATATGGTTCACATGAACTTGATGGATCAGGAGGACATGGGCCTTATTCGATTTGATGATATTGCCCGCTTTTTCACAACTGACCTAGGCGCACGACTGCTCGCGTCAAAACAGGTTTACAGAGAGGTGCCTTTCATTTTAAACAAGGTTATCAATGAAACACAAACCATGGTTCAGGGGATCATTGACTGTTATTTCGAAGAAGAAGACGGCCTGATTGTACTGGACTACAAGACGGACTATACTGGAAAGTCAGGTGTTGAAGCCATTGCAACCACCTATAAGGTTCAGGTAGAACTCTATAAAGAAGCCCTTGAAAAGCTCCTTGAAAAACCAGTGAAGGCGTCATATTTGTACTTTTTTGATGCAGGAACAGGGATAAAGGTTGAATAAATTTTGGCGAAATTGAATTTATACTCAGAAGAATCACAAATGCCTGTTATACTGTATATGTGATGGTGAAGTATGGATGTCAATGGAGGACGTCATGAAAAAGAAATGGATTTGTCTTGTTCTCCTGGGCATATTAACAGGATGCACACCTACGGCTGAGCAGCCGCCTGTTGTCCCAGAAGAGCAGCCTAATATAGAAGTAAACATAGAAGAACAGCAAAATACAACACCTGCAATTCAAGATGAAGGTGCAGTTTTAGAAGCATTTGAAACACTGGTGCAAGACTCCGTAGAGCCAAAGGAACTGGATGCATTTTTGAAAAAGCATATGAGTAATTTGGGGATTGAAGCAGCCAATCAGGCCCTTGTCTACTACCTCGATGCCCTTTATGCTTTTGCTGGACATGAAGATGCACGCCTGCTGGATAAGAGCTATCAAGCAAGCTTGAAGGAAATTGCGGACCCAGTCGTGACGCTCCAAGCTATTGAGGCGCTTGGAAATGAAGCACTTTACGAAACCGCTGCTAGGCTTTATGGCAATGGACTCAGTATTGAGCTGGAGTCAAATATTTATGTTGTAACGGTAGACTTTGAGAATCTGCTTAAGACCTATGGAAATGAAATTGGTGAAGACATTAAGTCATATATAGAGCTGGAAGCCATGATCTTAAAGACACATACACAAGATAAAACACTCGACGGACTGAATCATATTGCCCAGCTGATTGTAGCACATGATACATACTTAAAAGATTTTCCAAATAGCATGGTAAGAGCTAAGGTTCACGCGCGTAGAGACTGGCTGCGCAGGCTGTATTTTGGAAGTGATCTTAATTTTAGTGAGACGGCAGATTCAGATTCCCGTCCGCTTTGGCAGAGCTTTTCCGATGTGAATCAGTTTTATCCGGGAACAGAACTTGAAAAAATGACTCAGCGCTATATGAGTATGTGGCATGTAGAAAGCACGGTAACTCCAGGTATACTGGACACATTCATTCAATTTTATGAAACTGGATTTGAAGCGTCTCAAATTGCACTTAATGAGCGTGAGATTTCAGGGGGGCACGTATACCCAGAGTTGACGGGTCTAACAAAAAGTTCGGATATCAACTTGTCAATAGAAGAAGAAGTTCGAAAGCTGATACAAGTTTATGAAGCACCAGAAATGAAAGAGTGGAAAATCCTGCAAAGTTATGAGGTTGCCTATCTGGATGAAGAAAGGTACTCCGTAATTATTACCATGAATTTGGTTCATCCGCGGTTTCCGCGTTTGTCCATGCGGGATATTAAAGCCATGACCTATGATCTTGAAAGCGGGCAGCTTCTAAAGTTAGTAGATTTACTTCCAACAGAAGAAGAGTCTGTAGTACACCTTCTTGCAGATGTGAATGCATTTGCCGCCCCTGAGGGACTGGGATTTAAAGGACTTGAAGAGAATTTTGAAAATGCCTATCAGACGACAGAGGGCATTGTAATTTATACACAAAGGAAGGACACAGGTTCAGATGCAACTGAGCTCCTGATTCCAAATAATGAAATAGAAACTTGGATTGAAGAGTAAATGGAGCTGGTGCATGTGGGAAATATGCACCAGCTTTTATGTATTTATTGATAAAGGAGAAAGGCACTATGAGAATACTCCATACCTCAGACTGGCATCTTGGAAAACACTTAGAAGGATTCAGCCGTCTGGAGGAACAAGGCTATTTTTTGCAAGAACTCTGTGAAATATGCGATACACAAAATATAGATATGATTGTCATTGCAGGGGACGTGTTTGATACTAGTAACCCGCCAGCTCAAGCAGAAAAGCTTTATTATGAATATTTAAAAAAGTTATCAAATGAGGGCAAAAGGCCTGTTGTTGCAATTGCGGGAAACCATGATAGTCCCGACCGTATTCAGGCTGCTTGGCCCCTAGCCAATGAACATGCTATTTTGCTTGCTGGTCATCCGAAAATGGAGGGGGTTAGCGGAGCCTTTGGCGCACACACCATTCGATGGCTTGGAGACAATGTATACGAAATTGAAATAGCTGGGGAGCGAGCAAGGTTGGGTCTGCTGCCTTATCCCTCTGAGCGTAGGCTCGGAGAGGTGCTTGAAGGGTCAGATGATGAAATTTTAAAACAGGCAAGCTACTCAAAAAGGCTGGGCCATATTTTTTCAAAAATGGATGCGCATTTTGTAGAGGACACCTTTAACATTGCCGTAAGTCACATTTTTGTCATGGGCGGTCAAACCACAGAGTCAGAGCGGCCTATACAAATAGGCGGCACACTTGTTGTGGACCCGAATGACTTACCCAAAAAAGCTGACTATATGGCGCTTGGACACTTACATAGGGCGCAGCAGGTAAAGCATGCCCCCATACCAACACGCTATTCGGGGTCGCCACTTCAGTACAGCAGAAGTGAGCGTGCCTATTCCAAGTCTGTTCATATATTAGAGAAAACGCCAGAGTCGCTTGAAACCCGAGAAGTCATGCTTTCTTTGAAAAAACCAATAGAGGTGTGGCGGTGTCAGGGGGTCGCTGAGGCTTTTGAAAAATGTGAGGCTGAAAAGGAACGCAGTGTTTGGGTCTATTTAGAGATTGTAACGCAAGAAGTCATTGCACAGTCAGATATTAAAGCTCTGAAAGAACTCAGACCTGACCTGCTCAGCATCATGCCCATCATTGAAAGAAAAGAGCAGGTTTCCAGTGCGCCAGAAGAAGAAAAGAGCTTTGAACATTTGTTTTGTACATATTACGAACAGTCTCGTGGTACACAGCCAGGTGAAGATGTTTTAATGCTTCTAAGCAGTATATTGAATGAAGAGGTGGACAATGAAACCGATACAGCTAACGATCAGTGGGTTGAACAGTTATATAGAGAAACAGACAATTGATTTTGACAAGCTTACAGGACGGGGGCTCTTCGGTATCTTTGGCCCTACTGGGTGTGGCAAGTCCACCATTCTAGACGCAATGATACTCAGTCTTTATGGCCATAAAGGCCAAAAGGGCATACCGAGAAGCACCAGTGAATTTATAAACACCGCAGTAGATACAGCGTCGATGAGCTATCAGTTTGGCCTTGAGACAGAAGAAGGATACCGAGAAGTACGTGTGGAAAGAAAGTTTAAGCGTACCAAGACCGGTGTGTCGACAAGCGCTTCAAGACTCCAGCTATTGGATAAAGACGGGGTACTTCACGGTGTTTGGGATAAAACAAGTGAAGTAACCCATCAGATAGAAGCGCTCATTGGGCTAAGACGGGAAGACTTCATGCGGTCAGTTGTATTGCCTCAAGGACGCTTTAGTGAATTCTTGACTTTAGAAGGAAAAGAACGCCGCGATATGCTTGAAAGACTTCTTGACCTTAAAGCTTTTGGCAGTCATCTTCAGGCTAAAATTAAGGTCAGGGGAGATTATCTAAAAGAAAATATGCTTCAAATGGAAGGCGAAATGAAGCGGTTTAAAGATTTGTCGCCTGCTTATTTTGAACAGCAAAAATCAGAACTCAAAATGGCTATAGAGGCCTATAAAGCGCTTGAAAAAAAGTTCAAGGAAGCTGAAAAAAACGCTAGGGACGGCGAGCGTATTTACAAACTCATTGCATCGATTGAAGAGAATAGCGCCCAAATAGATAAGCTGATTGAAAGTGAATCAGACATACAAAGAATGAGACAAACACTCAAACAAGGTGTTTTGGCACAAAAAGTCTGGGCCTATTATAAACAGTTTTCTGAGCTGGAAGCTGAGCAAAGAAAGCTCCTACTAAAAGAAGCCGACTTAAAGGATCTTCAGAAAGCACAGAAAGACATCTTTGAAAAAAGCCAAGCAGAGTATGACCAGTTTACAAAGACCTATAGCCATGAAAAAGAATTGTTGACCATAAAGAAAACAGAAGCCGAACAGGCAAGAATAGCCTTTGAAAATGCGCAGCAGCTTACAAAAGAACGTAATGCGCTGATTGCCAACTATAAAAGTATACAAAAGGAATTATCAGCATTAAAAGAAGTGCTCTTATCCAGTGAGAAAAAGACAATAGAATACGAAAAGAAACTTGAAGAATATCATAAGCGTAAGCTTGAAAATACAACAGACCAGCAGGAGCGTGAAGCGGTTTCGAGGGGCTTACAGGAGGAAGAGAAATACAGGCGTAATCTGGCTCTTGTAAAGAAGCTGACAGAAGAAAATGAAAAAGTGACTACAGAACTGAATAAGCGAAGCGCATTGCTTAAAAAAATCGGCGCAGACCATTCAGAAAAAAATAAGAGCATTGTCCATACGGAAGAGTCTCTGGAAATCTTGCGCGATCATATAAAAAACACCAACCTGAAAAAGGCAGAAATCGACCAGGCCATCGCAAACAAGCGTCATGCTTTAAGTGACTACACAGCAAAACTTAATGAAAAGAAAAAGCTTGAAGATGAAAAAAAGAATTTGCACAGTCAGCTTCAATTAAGCCAAGAAAAAACAAATAGGCTACATAAAACTTTTGAACAGACCCGTGCAGACTATGAGAAAAAACAAGAAGCCATAATCGCCTATTGGCAAGACAGGGTGCTCGTTGAGCTGTCACAAACATTAAAGGCAGGTGATGACTGTCCCCTTTGTGGAAGTCACAGCCATCCACATATCTATAGCGGTCATGGACACGACCACGAAGTCGCAGATGCCAATACCGCATCTGACCAGCTTAGAACGGCAGAACTGACCTATGAACGAAGCCGTCTTGAAACTGAGGGGCTACTAGAAAACTTAATGCGTATTGAAAAACAGCTGGAGGCCTTTGCAGATTTTTCTCAAACGAAGCGCAGTGAACTTGAAATAGAAATAGAAACACTCTGTGAGGCACTGGACAAGACCAAAAATCATATTGAAGCATATGAAAAAGACATGGCGCTTAAGCAGAGCGCATTAAAATCGCTTAAAGACGAGGTGGAAAAGGCGCGTGGCGTTTTGGAGCGTGAAAACAGTGAAATTACGACACTCAAGACAAAGCTAAACCTAGGAACTAGGCAGCTTGAAGAGATCAAAGCTGAAAATGAGGCTATTGATGTGCGCTATGGAATTTCAAGAGAGGAAGTATCTTTCTCAAAGCGTTATGAACGTATTAAAGAGAAAGATGAAGTGCGTCAGAGATTGGAAACAGAAGAAAGTGACCTGAACCAACGTTTGAAGCAGGAGCGTGAGGGCGAACGACGTGCAAGAGACCAGTACAGTGACTTAATGATCAAAGCGGAAAAAGTTGTGGAAAAAGGCAGCGGTCTTAAAGACCGTATAGAAGCGCTTGAGGAGCAGGTTGAAAGAGTCACAGGGGAAAAGTCAGTCCTTGAAGTCTTGAGTACACTCAACCAGAATATTGAAAAGCTCGAAAAGACAAATCAGGTCTTATCGGAAGCTTATAAAAAGGCCGAGGGCGCTTATAGAAGTACGAAATCTGAGTTTGAGGCAGTTCATGGCAGGACTGAACAAATTAGAATTCAGTATACAGATGCAAAGCATAAATACGATGGTATTTTAAAATCCAGTGGTTTTAATGCAACCGAAGATCTACTGGAAGCACACATTTCAGAAGATGAGCTCGAGCGCATTCAGACACATTTAAAAACATATGAGAACCAGATGAATATTCTCAAGGATCGTGTTCAAGAACTGGAAAGAGAAAAGGGCGACAGGACCATTAGCCAAGCGGAGTGGACGCGTCTTCAAGAAGTATATGAAAGTATCAAATCAGACCTGGCAGAAGCATCGGAAAGAAAGACCATGCTTCAAGAACGGTTTAATCAGGTTGAAGCAGATATGAAAGCCCATGCTGATACACTAAAACGCTACCATAAATTTGAGCGTGCCCAAGACGTCGTATCAGACCTAATGGACTTGGTGCGAGGCAATAAATTCGTTGAGTTTGTTGCGCTGACCCATTTGAAATACATTGCGCTAGATGCGTCTGAAAGATTGATGGACATTACAAACCACCGCTATAGTTTAGAGCTGGACACGAAGGGTAATTTCATAATATGCGACCATTACAACGGGGGTGTAAAAAGGGACACGAAAACCCTGTCTGGGGGGGAAACCTTCCTGACGGCACTTTCACTTTCACTCGCGCTTTCTTCTCAAATACAGCTTAAGGGCAAAACCAATTTGGACTTCTTTTTCCTCGATGAAGGGTTTGGCACACTGGATGGTGAATTGCTTGATACAGTGATGAGTTCACTTGAAAAGCTTTTTGAGCAGAAGCTAACCGTGGGTATTATCTCGCATGTGGATGAGTTGAAAAACCGCGTTCCAATCAAGCTTATTGTAAAACCTGCTGAAGCAGGCATACGGGGGACTCTAACTAAAATAGAAGTGACATAGTAAAGGGGGGGTGCAAGATGATGAAGTTAAGTCGAGAACTTGAAATAGCAATCGAAGCTGCAAGAGCTGCAGGCAGTGCTATCATGAAGGTTTACCGCAAAGGATTCGAAGTAGATTATAAAGATGATAATTCCCCGCTGACAGAAGCAGATTTAAATGCACATCATATCATTGTAGATAGACTGCAGGAGGCTTTTCCAAAGTATCCAATTCTCTCAGAGGAATCGGTGGATGATTTTATTGCTGAGAAACATCCGTGGTGCTGGATTGTCGACCCGCTCGACGGAACTAAGGAGTTTGTCAAACGCAATGATGAATTTACTGTAAATATTGCTTTGACCTACGAAAAGCTTGTTGTTATGGGTGTAGTCTATGCACCGGTTTTTGATGAAATGTACTATGCAGTCAAAGGACACGGGGCTTATTGCGTCTGTTCGGGTGAGAAGAGCAAAATTCATGTTTCTGATCGAACTGAAAATTTACAGGTGCTTCAAAGCCGTTCTAGACAGTCAAAACGCTGTATGGCCTACATTGAGGACAATGCTGAAAAAATCGATTCTGTGACCAATATGGGGAGTTCGCTCAAGGGATGCCGTATTGCAAAAGGTGACTTTGATGTTTACTACAACTGCGGACGCACCATGATTTGGGACACTGGCGCAATGGAAGTTATTATTGAAGAGGCTGGGGGAATACTCAATCAGCTGAGTGACGAGCCCATTCTTTATGATTTGAAAAAACTTGTAAATGATAAAGGCTTTTATATCTTAAATGACATCAGGAATAAATTCGAGTAGGTGAGACAAAATGGAAAAAGGATATTTTCACGTTTATACGGGCGATGGAAAAGGCAAGTCAACGGCTGCATTTGGTCTAGCACTGCGCGCACTTTGCGCAGGCAAGCGCGTATTCATCGGTCAGTTTGTAAAAAATATGAAGTACAGCGAAACCGGTGTCGAAAAAGTGTATGACAACATTGAAATTGTTCAGTACGGAAAAGATTGCTGCATAGACAGGGCGCCAGACGATGAAGATGCCGAGCTTGCAAGAGGGGGGCTTGAAGCATGCGCTGATAAACTGCGCTCAGGAGACTTTGATGTGGTGATACTAGATGAAGTAACCATTGCAACTTATTTGAAGTTTCTTACACCCGAAGCGGTGCTTGAAGCTATTAACGGGCGCGCTGAGCAGGTTGAAGTCATTGTGACTGGACGCTATTGCCCTGAGTTGCTCATTGAACATGCTGATCTTGTGACAGAAATGAAAGAAGTGAAACATTATTACACACAAGGCGTGCTTTCAAGAAAGGGGATAGACTGCTGATGGGACATTATAATTTTGACGAAGTCATTAATCGAAAAGGGAGTCATTCCATTAAATGGGATCACCTTGAAGACCGTTTTGGTAATGCGGATTTGCTGCCACTTTGGGTTGCTGATATGGATTTTAAGTGCGCACCTGCAGTTTTAAGCGCTATGCAAGATGTCGTGTCGCATGGTATTTTGGGATATGTGCTTCCTAAGGCAGACTATTTTAGTGCGGTCACGGGTTGGATGAAGAGAAGATTCAACTGGGAAGTTGAATCCGAGTGGATTCGTTTCACACCTGGCATTGTACCTGCGATTGCCATTGCTGTAAATGCATTTACAGAACCGAGCGATGGTGTGATTGTACAGCAACCTGTCTACCATCCATTTATGGGTGTTACAGAAGACGCCGGACGCAAGGTTGTCAACAATAGGTTGATTGAAAAAAATGGCAAGTACTTTATAGACTTTGAAGACTTGGAAGAAAAAGCCATGGACCCCAATACCAAGATCATGATCTTTTGTTCACCCCATAACCCTATTGGAAGAGTTTGGACAGAAGCGGAACTTACGCGTGTCGTGGACATTTGCAGTCGAAATGATGTCATTCTTATATCTGATGAAATACATCAAGATTTAGTATATGAAGGTCATGTACATATTCCAGCAGCAAGGCTTGCTGATCCATCGTCGAAAATAATGACGTGCACTGCTCCAAGCAAGACATTCAATATTGCGGGTGTTTTTGCTTCTAACATCATTATTTCAAATGAAGACCTGCGTGCGCGTTACACTGTTGCACTCGAAAAAATGCATCTTATGCCATCGCCATTTGCCATAAGTGGTGTTATGGCAGCCTATAATGAAGGTGAAGCGTGGCTAGAAGAGCTAATGCACTATTTGTCAGACAATGTAGATTTTGTTCAGTCATATTTAAAGGTGAACCTGCCGAAGGTACGCTTTACCAAACCAGAAGCGACATTCTTGTTGTGGTTGGACTTCAGGGCCTATGGATTTGGGTCAGCAAAGCTTGAAAAGATTGTTACACAAGAGGCACAACTGGCGCTTAACAATGGGTGGATGTTCGGCGAAGAGGGTGCAGAACATATGCGACTCAATATAGGATGCCCGCGTGATGTTCTAAAGGAAGCGCTAGACAGATTAACAGATGCGGTGAATAAGCATATTTAGCCCTTGTGTAGTTTGAAAACGCGGGAAAGAAAAAAGAAGCATACAAAGAATAAATGAACATTTTTCAACCGCTTGTGTCACGAACATAAGACAAAGCAAGTTGGATGTGTTCATTTTTTTACTTTATTATAAACATGTGTTGACAAAGTAAACTTAAGTTGTATAATTTTCTTAGGATAAAAGTTTGAGGTGACCACATGACGAATAGAGAACGAGAAATTTATCAGCTGCTGAGAGAGAATCCAATGATTAGTCAGAAGGAAGTCGCCGAATTATTGGGCATTCAGCGGTCAAGCGTTGCAGTACACATACTGAATTTAACTAAAAAGGGTGTTGTAAAAGGCAAAGGATACATTTTAAGCGAGGGCGACTATGTTCTTGTTATTGGCGGATCAAACGTCGATATTGCTGGATTTCCAAAGCATTCGCTTCAGATGGAAGATTCTAACCCTGGCGCCGTTAAAATGTCTTTTGGGGGTGTCGGTAGAAACATTGCTGAAAACCTGGCACGCCTGGGTGTAGAAACCAAAATGATGACTGCAGTAGGAAAAGATGTATACGGACAAAAAATTCTTGAAGAAAGCAGACTGATTGACCTGGACATGAGCTCTGCACTCATTGTAGACAATATGTCGACTTCTATTTACATGAGCATTATGAATGAAGCTGGTGATATGAAGCTGGCAGTATCTGATATGGACATTGTTGAAAAAATCGACACAGACTATATCAACAGACATGCAAGACTTATCCGAAATGCATCAATGGTCGTTGTGGATACGAATTTGAGTCAAGCGGTTATAGAGTACTTATTCAGCAATTTCAAAGAAGTCAATTTCTTTGTGGACACTGTATCGACGACCAAGGCGCTTAAGGTGAAAAACCTGCTGGAATATGTACACACCATAAAGCCCAATCGAATTGAAACAGAAGCCCTTACAGGCATTCAAATTCATAATGTCGAAGACGCCTATAAAGCAGTTGATTATTTTCTAAAGCAAGGTGTCAAGCAAGTTTATATCAGTATGGGCAAGACCGGTGTCGTTTATGGAAATGCTCAGGAAAAGACCATTTTCACCCCAAAAGAAGTCGATATGGTAAATGCAACAGGCGCAGGTGATGCTTTCATGGCAGCGATTGTATACAGCTGGATGAATGAGTATGATGCCAAGAAGGCACTGGCCTTTTCAAGCTGTGCATCTGCACTGGCTATAGGATGTGAAACCACTATTAATCCAGAAATGAGTGAGGCAAGGGTCAACGCACTTATGGCTGAACTTTACGGGATTTAGAGTTAAAATATAAAGGTAAGGTAAAGAAAGGACTGTCTTATGGAATTAAAAAAATATTTAGATATTACACCAGAAGTTATGGATGCACTCGAAAATGGAAAGCCTGTTGTGGCGCTAGAGTCTACAATTATTTCTCATGGCATGCCTTATCCTCAAAACGTTGAAACAGCACGTAAAGTTGAGCAAATTGTTCGCGAGAACGGCGCTGTTCCTGCAACCATTGCCATTATTGGCGGACGTCTGAAGGCGGGTCTTTCTGAAGAGGAACTGGAGTACTTTGGAAAAACGGGTATGGCAATTAAAAAAGCATCAAGAAGAGACATTCCATTTATAGTAGCCAAAGGCATTGACGGTGCGACAACGGTTGCATCTACAATGATTATTGCTGAGCTTGCAGGTATAGAACTCTTCGTGACAGGAGGCATTGGTGGTGTGCACAGAGGCGCTGAGACGACGTTTGATATTTCTGCTGACCTCCAAGAGCTTGCGAAGACCAATGTAGCCGTAGTTTGCGCAGGGGCAAAATCCATTCTGGATATTAACCTGACACTTGAATACCTTGAAACATTCGGGGTACCTGTCGTAGGCTTTGGAACAGACGAGTTCCCGGCATTCTATACACCAAAAAGTGGTTTTGGTGTTGACTACCGTGTAGACGATCCAGAAGAAGTAGCAAAGGCAATTTCTTCTAAGTGGGAACTTGGACTTCAGGGTGGCATGGTCATTGCCAATCCGATTCCAGAAGCCTATGCAATGGACCATGATGTTATTACAAATGCCATTGAAGTGGCACTCAAAGAAGCTGAAGAAAAAGGCATTAAGGGTAAAGAGTCTACACCATTCCTGCTTGGAAAAGTCAAAGAGCTGACAGGTGGAAGTAGCCTTGAGTCCAACATTGAACTGGTATTCAACAACGCGCGCGTAGGTACTAAAATTGCGGTTGAGCTGTCCAAGCTGAAGTAAATTCAAGTGCAGTGATTTACTGTAATCACATAAATGCCACAGAGAAATACAATCTAGAAATGATATGTACCAGATAAAAACAAAAGTTCAGTTAAGGCATGTATAGAGTCTATATATGTTTTGCTGGACTTTTTTAATGCCTGAAAAGTGGAGGCCTGCTTGCGGATATTTGCGAACAAGCCTTATCTTATCAAAAATCCATTGTTTTCAATATCAAGAGTGGCAGCCCATTAAATATCTAAGGGTTTCATACCAACTCACAACATGAAAAAAATAAAAGATTAGAAACCGCTATAGTCCTGTGGAACGACTGCCGTTTCTAATCTTTCTTTATGTTCATCATACATCAAAAAAGCAGATGCCAGCTTGCGCAATAAATAATGCTTTAGCTAATTTTGAAGCTTAAGTATGCTTCGTCTTACAGAGTCAAATCACATACCTACAAAAAAATCGAACGGGTGACACTTAATTCTACGCCTATCAAACTATTGAAAATTCAGACTATTAACTAATGTCACCAGATGTCACCGACAGCTCTTCTGTAAGTGTGCATTTAACAATTGTGTTTCTTAGCGCATAATGATATTACGAATTCGAGTCGTTACTGCCGTGCACAGCAGAAAAACGTTTTCAAGGAGGGGGATAAGTTGATTCAAACAACTTCCGTAGCAGATCACAATCAGTCGATGTCATTTAAAGACAAAGTTCAAAAATTTGGTCGTGTACTATCAGGCATGGTTATGCCCAACATCGGGGCATTTATTGCATGGGGTCTTATAACAGCATTATTTATACCTACAGGTTGGACACCAAATGAGAGCTTAGCGGCACTTGTTGGTCCAATGATAACTTACATGCTACCACTGCTCATCGGTTATACAGCTGGTAAAAACGTAGCTGGAGCAAGAGGTGGCGTACTTGGCGCCATCGCAACGATGGGTGTTGTAGTTGGTGCTGACATACCAATGTTCCTTGGCGCAATGGTCATGGGTCCAATTGGCGGTGTTGTCATCAAGAAATTTGACGAAGCTGTTGAAGGCAAAATTCCAAGCGGTTTTGAAATGCTTGTCAATAACTTTTCTGCAGGAATTATCGGTACAATCTTAGCACTTGCAGCTTACCTTGGAATTGGTCCTGTTGTACTGGGTATCAATAATGTTCTCGCCGCTGGCGTTAATACAATTGTAAACGCAGGTCTTTTACCACTGGCTTCACTTTTTATTGAACCCGGAAAAATTCTATTTATGAATAACGCAATGAACCATGGTATTCTTGGACCACTTGGTATTGCAGAGTCAGCAGAACTTGGCAAGTCCATCTTCTTCTTACTTGAAACGAACCCAGGTCCAGGGCTTGGTATTCTTCTGGCATACTGGATGTTTGGAAAAGGTAATGTAAAGCAATCTGCACCGGGCGCAGTGATTATTCATTTCCTAGGGGGTATTCACGAAATTTACTTCCCATACGTTCTTATGAATCCGATTCTGCTTCTAGCAGTTATTGCAGGGGGCGCAAGTGGCGTATTCACCTTTGTACTTCTAGGTGCAGGGCTTGTAGCAACACCATCACCAGGTTCTATTTTTGCGCTGTTGGCTATGACGCCAAAGGGTGGTTTCCTACCTGTAATTTTGGGCGTAACCATTTCAGCAGCAGTTTCATTCCTAGTGGCTTCTTTCTTTGTTAAAGCAGCAAAAGAAGAAGTTAAGGAAGACCTTGCTGAAGCACAGGCAAAGGTAAAAAATCTTAAAGGTCTAAAAAAGGGTAAAGTTTCCCTAATTATATTTGCATGTGATGCCGGTATGGGATCAAGTGCAATGGGTGCATCCTCGCTAAGGGGCAAAATTAAAAATGCAGGTCTTGATATTGAAGTTAAGCACAGTGCTGTTGACAATGTGCCTTCGGAGGCAGATATCATCCTAAGCCATGAAAGTTTAACACCACGTGCTAAGGCCAAGGCACCAAATGCCGAGCATATTTCTATCAAAGACTTTGTGAACAATCCCGTTTATGATCAACTGGTTGAAAGACTTAAAGCATAGCTCACAACTCACAAATCACATACTTCTATTTCCTGATCAGCGTCAGTCTTATTTGAGATTGGCGCTGATTCTCTAGGGAGAATTATTCAATTATGTCACTAGAGGATAGCGTCAAATATGGAGCACTTGGTGAATTATTCTTCCGATTTTCGGATATAATACAAGTAGATATTCAAATATGTCACTATGTGTTTTTAATCGGGGGATTAAAATGGCTGATCAAATATCAAAGAGAACAAAACTGATTATTGAGTTGCTCGTTCAGCAAGATGACTTCGTTTCAGGGAGCTGGATAGCTAAGCAGATTGACGTGAGTAAACGTACGGTACTGCGTGAAATGAATGAAGTTGAAAAGCAAGTGGAAAAGAGCGGGGCGCGTCTAGAACGTGTTCCAGGTAAAGGTGTGAAAATCCAAATGCCAAGTGAGGGCGCAGGGGCATTTCTAATGCAAATGCGCAGCACCTCTGTCGAGGAACACTTTAACCCAGAAGAACGCCAGCGCAGTTTAATCATTGAACTCATCAGTACAAGAGAAACACAAAAGCTCTATTACTTCGCGTCGAAGTTTAAAATTTCAGAGGCGACGGTAAGTAATGATCTTGATCGCATTGAACCATGGTTGAAGCGTAGAAATTTGAATCTGATTCGCAAACCGGGTTACGGCGTGCGCGTTGATGGGCATGAAACGGACATTCGGAAAACGATTGTAGAGCTTGTTTATGATAATTTCAGCAGAGATGAGCTCATGGAGTTTTTAAGAAAGCAGTATACGGAAAGTTCTACTTCAAGCCTGCGTACGGACATAAAAAAGAGACTTCTCAATATTATTGGAGACAATACACTGCATGGTATTGAGTCGGCAATTGAAAGTTCGGGCATACTCAGCGCATATGAGCTTGCGGACAATGCCTATGTTGCCCTTGTTGTTCATTTATCATTAGCAGTTCAGCGTATTTTAGCGGGTGAGAAAATTCATTTTGATCCTGTTTTGCTCGATGAGCTTAAAGAATCTACTGAATTTGAAATGGCCCAGAAACTTATAAATGTGACATCAAGCAATCTAAATATTGTTATTCCAACAGATGAAATTGGCTATGTGACCATGCACCTTCAAGGCGCAAAGTTTAGGTCAACTAAGGAAAAAGATGCCGCTTTTAGAATACATGATTATGAAATCATTCATTTTGCTGAACAGCTCGTTCAAATTATGGAACGAAAAGCAGGCATGATTTTAAGTGACAATAAGAGACTGCTAACAGACTTGGTAAATCATATGGGTCCTGCGTTCACGCGAATACGCATGGGCATGGTTATAAGAAATCCACTTCTGGAGCAGATAAAAAAGCAGTACTTAACCTACTATAAATGGACTGAAGAAGCGGTTGAATATATTGAAGAAAGACTTGGAAATAAAATTCCAGATGATGAAATTGGATACTTGACCATGCATTTTGGCGCTGCCATTGAGTCATCAATTAAAAGAAGAAATTTGGTGTGGCGTGTCATCATTGCCTGTAGTACTGGTATTGGTTCATCCAAGCTTTTGGAGTCAAGAGTTGCAAAGCTTTATAAAAATATAAAAATTGTGTCGGTACGCTCTACCTTAAATATTGAAAGAGCCATACTGACTGAAAATGTCGACTTCGTCATATCGACGGTGCGCTTAAAGCAAAGCCTTGTTCCAACGGTAGTTGTCAGTCCCCTTCTTTTAGATGAAGATGCAAAGCGTATAGAGGAAATGCTCTCTGTCATTAAGCCAAAACAGGTGCAGAGTCCGACGGGTAAAGAACATGGACTTGTATCACGCCTTGCACAAATCACCTTGTTTTCTAAAACAAGTGAAGCCATTTTGAAAAAGTTCTTTCTCTCAGAGACAGAAGGCAATACAATGGCTCAAATCATTGAAGACGCAGCGGCGCAAATTGAAACAGACAACCGCGGTCAACTTATAAAAGATTTGAATAGTAGAGAAGAACTGGGAAGAACACCAGTTGGTCAAGATGGTATTTTACTTCACTGCAGAAG
Source organism: uncultured Acidaminobacter sp. (assembly GCA_963676345.2). Classification (GTDB taxonomy): domain Bacteria; phylum Bacillota; class Clostridia; order Peptostreptococcales; family Acidaminobacteraceae. The sequence continues at coordinate 531,236 of CAXXTS010000002.1, read as the reverse complement.
CAAAGCGATTGCCATCGAACAGTTTGGATTTTTGAAAGTCAACAATTCGGCACTGGGCATAGCATTTGTTGTTGTTATGGTTGTGCCAAACCAAATATCTGAAGTTTCAAGAAGCTTGCTTGGGACGCTGACACAGAAAGTCGTTGAACTCGATAGTTGGGTTCAGGAAGTTAAAAAGGGTGCAGTACAAGAGGCCTATTTGACCCTTGAACAGGTTATTGGCGAAGAGCTTAAGACAGTGCTACAAATTTTGGAGGATACAAATGAGTAATGAAACAGGAGTACAACAAAAAATTCAAAGATTCGGACGTGTCATGAGTGGCATGGTTATGCCAAATATAGGTGCGTTTATCGCGTGGGGACTTATAACGGCCCTCTTTATCCCAACTGGGTGGACACCGAATGAAAATCTGGCAGCCCTTGTTGGTCCAATGATTACCTATCTGCTCCCAATGCTGATTGGTTATACAGGCGGACAGGCATTTGGCGGTACGCGTGGTGGTGTCATTGGTTCTATCGCAACAATGGGCGTCATTATCGGTTCTGACATTCCAATGTTTTTAGGGGCCATGATCATGGGGCCACTGGGTGGTGTCATCATTAGAAAATTCGATGAAGCCATCGAAGGTAAAGTGCCTAGTGGTTTTGAAATGCTGGTGAACAATTTCTCAGCAGGCATTATCGGGACACTCCTTGCTCTAGCTGCTTATATGGGTATTGGTCCCGTTGTACTTGCACTAAACAACATGCTTTCAGCAGGTGTGAATGTCATTGTAAATGCAGGTCTTCTACCATTGGCATCACTCTTTATTGAACCGGGTAAAATTCTATTTTTAAATAATGCTATGAACCATGGAATTTTAGGACCTCTGGGTATTGCAGAATCAGCACAGACAGGCAAGTCAATCTTCTTCCTGCTTGAAACTAATCCGGGACCTGGGCTAGGTATTCTGGTTGCTTATATGCTCTTTGGTAAAGGCCCAGCAAAACAGTCTTCACCGGGTGCTATTATCATTCATTTCCTTGGGGGAATACACGAAATTTACTTCCCGTACGTTTTGATGAACCCACTGTTGGTTTTAGCGGTTATTGCAGGCGGCATCACAGGCGTGTTCACATTCTCTCTCTTTGGTGCAGGGCTTGTTGCGACACCATCACCTGGTTCCATTTTTGCACTCATGGCAATGACGCCAAAGGGACATTTGCTCGGCGTACTTTCTGGCGTTGCCATATCAGCAGCAGTAAGCTGTGTGGTTGCAATGGTAATTATAAAATTCAGCTCTGAAAAGAATGAGTCGCTTGATGATGCAAGAAAAGCAACAAATGCGATGAAAGCAAAGAGTAAGGGGCAAGACAAAGCAAAAGAAGAAAAAAGGACAGAACCAGTTGCGCTATCTGGAAAATCCATTAATATGATTGCCTTTGCATGTGATGCGGGTATGGGGTCGAGCGCAATGGGTGCAACCGCCTTTTCGAAAAAACTTAAATCGGCAGGCAAGAATATCACTGTGAAATACTTTCCGGTAGATGAAGTGCCTGAAGGTGCAGATGTGGTTGTAACCAATGTAAGTCTTACAGGTCGTGCGCGTTCAAGACGTCCAGAAGCAATTCATGTTTCTATTAAAGACTTCTTCAATGATCCAGCACTTGATCAGCTCTTTAATGAACTAACAGGAGAGGGGCCTGCTGTGGAGGAAGCCACGCTAGAAACACTGAATGTACTTGTTATGGATTCAGTTGAAGTGGGTGTAGGCTCTGAACCAAAAGAAGATGCCATTAAAAGAGCAGGACGTCGCTTGGTTGAGATGGGCTATGTTGAAGAAGCTTATATTGAAGGCATGTTAAACCGCGAAAAGGTTACGACAACATATATTGGGTCAAATGTAGCTATTCCACATGGTACAAACGAAACAAAGGCATACGTGAAGCAAACAGGTCTGGTCATTTTACAGTACCCTGAGGGGGTCGATTTCGGTGACGGCAATATTGCACATCTGGTTATAGGCATTGCAGCTATTGGAGATGAACATATGTCCATTTTAGCAAATATTGCAGAATCGATTGGGAATGAACAAGTGCTTGAAACACTTAAAACAACGGGTGATCCGACTGTTATCTACAATCAGTTTTCGAGCATTGGATAGGAGAAGCGAATGATTATAACACTGACAATGAATCCAGCTATTGATAAAACAGTTGTTATTGATGATTTTTGTATAGATAAAGTGAATCGAATTTCGAAGTCTAGACTAGATGCAGCAGGAAAGGGCATTAATGTTTCAAAGGTCGTACGTGAGCTTGGAGGCAGAACAAAAACATTTGCTTTTTTAGGCGGTTCAAGCGGTGAATTTATTCGTTCTGAGCTGGAGCGGGAGCGCATCAGTTTGGTTGATGTTGAAATTGACGGTGAAACGCGTACCAATATCAAAATTGTTGATCCGCGAACACAAGCCTATACAGATATCAATGACTCAGGTTCCGCTGTTAATTCTACACAACTTGCTCTCTTCGAGAAAAAGCTCCTAAACTACGTGACCAGTCAAAGTGTGGTCGTGTTCACGGGGAGTGTGCCGCCCGGCATCTCAAAAGACATATATAAAACACTGATAGAACGTGTTCAAAATATTGGTGCAACCGCTGTACTGGATGCCGATGGTGAGCTCCTTGAGCACGGTGTAAAGGCAGGGCCTAAAATCATTAAGCCAAATATCGATGAGTTAGAGCGGTTTGCAAGTCGAAAACTAGACGGTGAAGCTGAAATTATAGAAGTTGCAAAAGAGTTTATAGAATATGGTACGGACCTTGTTGCTGTATCCCTTGGAAAAGAAGGCGCATTATTTGTCACACGAGAAAAAACCTATAAGGCAAGTGGCTTAAAGGTAGATGTTAAAGGAACCGTAGGTGCAGGAGACTCTATGCTGGGTGCAATATGCTATGGCGTTGACAAGAAGCTGCCATTTGAGGAAATCATCCGTTTGTCCATCGGCGCATCTGCAGCAAAAGTATGTATGGAAGGCACACAGCCGCCCAAGTTAAATCAGGTATATGATTTATCCAGACAAGTCAGTTATGAGGAAATTTAGGAGGAAGCCATGAAAGTAAAAGGCGTTAGAATGCATGGGCCGCTCAAGGTCTCAATGGATGAATTTGAAATTCCAGAAATCAAAGATGATGAAATACTCGCATCAGTTGTGACAAACAGCTTGTGCATGTCAACATATAAAGCCGCAAAACTCGGAGAAGGTCATAGACGTGTGCCAAATAACATTTCTACAAACCCAATCATCACAGGACATGAGTTTGCAGGTGAAATTATAAAGGTCGGAAAAAAATGGGCTGACCAATTTAAAGTAGGCGAAAAGTACGCTATTCAACCGGCACTAAACTGGCAGGGCAGGCCGGATTCACCTGGTTATTCGTATGAGTTTTTCGGCGGGAATATGACATATACAGTTATTCCAAATGAAGTTATGGAACTGGGATGCCTGCTTAAGTATGATGGTGAAGGTTACTTCAACGCCTCTCTTGCAGAGCCTATGTCATGCATCATTGGTGCCTTTAATGCACAGTACCATAGAGAATTTGGTGTCTACGAGCACAAAATGGGTATTGAAAACGGCGGCAATATGGCAATTCTAGCAGGTACAGGTCCTATGGGACTTGGCGCAATAGACTATATTGTAAACAATGACAAGCGTCCCAAAAGATTGGCAGTTGTAGATATAAACAAGGAAAGACTAGCACGTGCTGCAGAAATCATCTCTGTAGAGGAAGCTGCGAAAAACGGTGTTGAGCTTGTTTATGTGGACGGTTCAGAAGTCGACACTTACGAAACACTTATGGCTTTTTCAAACCAAGAAGGCTATGATGATGTTTTTGTTTATGCACCGGTTAAGCCTCTGCTTGAAACAGCAGATAAACTTTTACGCTTTGACGGTTGCCTGAACTTTTTTGCAGGCCCTACAGATGAAACATTCAGCGCTGAGTTTAACTATTACAATGTGCATTATAAGCAGACGCATATCGTTGGTACAACGGGCGGTAATACAGACGACATGATTGAATCTCTAGACAAAACAGCACAAGAGAAAATCAATCCAGCGGTTATGGTTACACACATTGGTGGTCTCAATGCCGCAGCAGATGCCATCGTGAATATGCCGAATCTAACAGGCGGTAAAAAGCTGATTTATACAACAATCGACATGCCGCTGACTGCGATTGATGATTTTGAAAAACTTGGGGAAACAGATCCAGTCTACAAAGAACTTGCAAAGTGTGTTGCAAAGACAAACGGTCTTTGGAATCTTGAGGCTGAAAACTACCTACTTGAGAACATGAAACAAATTTAAGGAGATCAAACTATGATTAAAAGAAAAGTCACAGTGAATAACGGACATGGTATCCATGCGAGACCTGCAAGTCTCATTACGAAGTCAGCAACAAAGTATAAGTCAAAAGTTGAAATGATATTCGGTACGAAAAAAATTGATTGCAAGAGTGTGATTGGTATATTGAGCCTAGGTGCTAAAGGCGGCACTGAACTATTGCTGCAGGCAGATGGTCCAGATGCTGAAGCAGCAGTACGTGAAATCGGTCAGCTGTTTGACAACAATTTCGGCGAGTAGGTGATCTTTTGAGTGGGCAAGTTGTTCAAAAAGGTATAGCCATAGGTCGGGTAAAGTGGATAGAGTCACTTGCTGAAATTGGCGTGGTTAAAACGGACAATGTAGAAATGGAATTGTCAGCTTTAAACGGCGCACTTGTGACTGCGCAGAGCCAGCTTGAAGGTCTTAAGGCAAAAACCGAAGATGAAGCAGGAAAACACGAAGCAGAAATTTTTGAAGCACATTTAATGATGCTCACTGACCCGAGCATTATTGATCCGATAAAAGAAAGTATTAGCTCAGAGTGCCTAACGGCACTTTCGGCTTGTGAAAGAGTATATGACCAGACTATAAACATGTTTGAATCTTTAGACGACCCCTATCTTAAGCAAAGAGCGCTAGATGTACGTGATTTAAAGAAGCGGGTTATGGGCATTCTTTCAGGTAAAAGTCAAAGTGGTCTAGACCATAGTACTGACCCGGTTATTTTGGTAGCTGAGGAAATCACCCCTTCAGACACGCTAGAAGTTGAACGGGGAAAACTGGCAGGCATGCTGATGATGACGGGTGGCGAGACTTCTCACACAGCTATTCTCGCACAATCACTGGGTATTCCTGCAATTGTAGGGTGTGGGAATGGACTAAGTCACCTAGAAGAGGGAGCCCGTATAGTCATTGATGGGCTGGCAGGGGAAATTATTGCCGCATCTTCAGATGAAGACATTGCAAATTATGAGCAGAAAAAGCGTGACTATGAAGCTGAACGTCATGCCTTGAAGGCATATATTGGTCTGTCTTCTGTGACGAAATCTGGAAAATCAGTTGAAATAGCAGCTAATATTGCAGGGCCAGAGGATATTGAGGCAGTGCTAAAAAATGATGCTGAGGGTGTCGGCCTCTTCAGGACTGAGTTCATCTATATGAATAGAACACAGCCGCCAACTGAGGCGGAACAAATTGATATTTACAGTCGCATTCTAAAGGGGCTGGGTGAAAAAACAGTTATCTTTAGAACCATGGATATCGGGGGGGACAAGGAAGTCAGTTACCTGAACATTCCAAGTGAAGCCAATCCGTTTCTTGGATATAGAGCCATCCGGTATTGTCTGAAAGAGACAGATATATTTAAAACACAAATTTCAGCCATTCTTCAAGCGGCTGTATCAGGGAATGCGAAAATAATGTTCCCAATGATATCCTCGGTTGAGGAATTTCTAAAAGCAAAAGCCATTGTGCAGGAGGTAAAGGAAGAACTCGCGCAAGAGGGGAAAGCATTCTGTGGGGATGTCCCCCTTGGAATCATGGTAGAAATACCTTCAGCAGCTATTCTGGCGGACAGCTTTGCTGACCATGTAGATTTCTTCAGCATAGGCACAAATGACTTAACACAGTACACGCTGGCAGTAGATCGTCAGAACAGCGAAATAGCAGACTTATATGACTATATGCATCCAGCAGTTCTGAACCTTGTAAAGCATGTGGTTCAGACAGGCAATGAAAGAAATGTGTGGGTTGGCATGTGTGGCAATGCAGCAGCAGATACACGCATGATTGAAAAGCTTATTGAATGGGGTATTGATGAAATCTCCATGTCACCGGCAAAAGTGCTGGAATCAAGAAAGTTTGTAAGGTCCTTGGCTTAAAATATGGCATGAAAAAGTTCTGGTGGGTTACCCTTCCCATTTCAGGGCTTTTTCTATACGTAAACCTTTTACGAAAAAGCAAAAAACAAGGCATTTATATAACAAAACCTTAATGCAAGGTTCATACTTTTGTAATGGCATAGAGGCACTGACTTTGTTATTCTATCTATGTTGAGTGTTGTAAAACATAAGCTTGAAAAAAGATTATTAATCCCCCCTTTTATCATATTCAAGCCCCCTTAAACACCATGCCCGAGCATGGTGTTTTTCTTTACGAAAAAGACAAAGAACAGCATAAAAGAGTATAAGAGCCTACAGTTCAGCCGATAGGGTTAACTGTAGGCTTTTATACTCTTTTATATTGGGCGCGACTAGCGACCAGGGCAACCGGAGGTTGCACGGTACTGTTCATATTTTAAGTATAATTGTGTTCACACAAAATCGAGGCCCTGCTCTTTAATTCTCTATGGCGCGACTAGCGACCAGGGCAACCGGAGGTTGCACGGTACTGTTCATAGTTTAAATGCAGTTGTGTTCACACCCATGCTCGCACTACCCAAAAACCAGTTTTAAATAGTGACAATACTCCTCGTAAATTGCAAGCCCTGAAAGCGCCTTCAGAGCGCGACACATTTCAATACTATACCATTTCTGATCTTCATAGCCTGCATTGAACTTGTCCCAAAGAGTATCCCCCATGGTTTCGAGGTTACGATATACACTCCTTATATTGCTGAGTTTATCTGCAAGAATAATCAGCTTGGTGTTATAATCCGCTTGGTTTATTACAAAATCGAGCATATATTCCTTGCGTGTTTTCCAAGGCAGGTTCTTATCGGGTTCAGAGCACCCTTTAACCAGATGAGACACGGTTTTTCCAAACTGCATTTCAATTTGTTTCAGCGTGACCGCCGTATCTTCTACGGTGTCATGTAATATCCCGGCTATGACGACGTCTTCGCTGACGTCTAGCCCCTGTAAAATCATGCCGACTTCAATAGGATGTGCAGCATATATGTCGCCATCTAATTTACGAAGTTGGTTGTCGTGTGCATTCAGAGCAAGCTGAATAGCTTCATAAAGTCTCATATCATCACATCCTTATTTTGACCTAAGTCCGTCCCAGCGTTTATATTCTATACGGTATTTAGGTCCAACTTGTTGATATGGTATATATGCCCAAAAAACATGAAAACTACCATAATACTGTATTATAGCGTGTGTGAAAGGGGAGTGAAAAGGGTATATGCACCATGAAAGGCATCTGCCTTTATCAAGGAAAAAACTTGGAGGTGCATATGAAAACAATAGATCAAAAAACAGTAGAAACCATTAGACTGCTTGCAGCAGACAGTGTACAGAAGGCAAACTCTGGTCATCCAGGGCTTCCAATGGGCGCTGCACCAATGGCTTACGTTTTGTGGAAAGACTTTCTAAAGGGCAGTGCAACAGACCCAACGTGGGACAATCGCGATCGTTTTGTGCTTTCGGCTGGACACGGGTCCATGCTGATTTATGCACTGCTTCATTTATTTGGATATGATGTAAAGCTGGAAGATCTTCAGTCTTTCAGACAGTTAGGTTCAATTACTCCGGGACATCCTGAGTATGGTATGACACCAGGTGTAGAAACCACTACAGGGCCTCTGGGACAAGGTATTTCAAACGCAGTGGGACTGGCTATAGCAGAGCGCCATCTTGGGGCTACATTTAATAAAACCAACCATAGAATCATCGACCACTACACATACGTTATTGCTGGAGATGGGGATTTGATGGAAGGGGTTGCCAGTGAAGCGTGTTCTCTTGCAGGACATTTGAAGCTGGGTAAGCTCATAGTCCTTTACGATGACAACGGCATCACCATAGATGGCGGGACAGACAAGGCGTTCACTGAAGATGTGGGAATGCGCTTCAAGGCCTATGGCTGGGAAGTGCTCACTGTACTTGACGGTAATGATATGGACGGCATTTCAAGTGCCCTTGAAAAGGCCCGTATTGATACGACAAAACCCACTTTGATTAAAGTGAAAAACGTTATTGGATACGGTAGCCCGAATAAAGCGGGTACGTCTGGCGTGCACGGTGCGCCTCTTGGAACTGAAGAACTTGAACTTACCAAAGAAATCATGGGCTGGGACCCGTCAGAGCAGTTCCTTGTTCCAGATGAAGTCAGCAGTCACATGAAGTCCATCATAGACAAGCGTGAAATTGAACGCTTTGTATGGGAAGAAAAACTAGAGTCCTACTTTGAAGCCTATCCTGAAATGAAGAAGAAATGGGAGACATGGCATGAATACGAAATGCCAGAGTCTTTACTCAAGCATCCCAACCTATGGGATCAATTTAAAGAGAAGGAAGCAACGCGCGCAAGCGGTGGCAGAATGATTAATATCGTTAAAGAACATGTCCCCAACCTCATTGGCGGTTCGGCAGACCTTAACGCATCAACAAAGACCTATCTGAAAGGCTATGGAGACTTTGACTGGGATACACCAGAAGGTGCTAATATTTTCTTTGGTGTCAGAGAACATGCAATGGGCGCCATTATGAACGGTATTTCCCTGCATGGTGGGCTGCGTGCATTTGGGTCGACCTTCCTCGTATTTTCAGACTATATGAAACCTGCTATTAGGTTGGCAGCTTTGATGGGACAACCGGTCGTATATGTCTTTACTCATGACAGTATCGGTGTTGGTGAAGACGGCCCAACCCACCAACCGATTGAACATGTCATGATGCTTAGAAGCATACCTAATCTTTTTGTATTTAGACCAGGCGACAGCAAGGAAACAGCAGTTGCATGGATTGAAGCCCTGAGAAGAACCGAAGGGCCATCCGCCATTGTTCTTTCACGGCAAGCGCTTGAACCACAAGAAGGCGTGCACCGTGGTGCCCACCACGGTGGCTATGTACTCCTGAAGGAAGATGGCGATCATCCAGAGGTGATTTTAATGGCATCGGGTTCAGAAGTTGACTTGGCTGTTAAAGCAGCAAAACTTCTTAAAGGTTCCGGCGTGGATACACGCGTTGTCAGCATGTTGTGCATGGATCAGTTTGAAGTTCAAACTCAGCTTTATAAAGATGAAGTACTTCCACCTGCTGCTAGAAATCGTGTGTCTATCGAGGCGGGAATTACGACAGGCTGGGCGAAATTTACGGGCCTTGATGGTCTGAATTTAGGTATTGACCACTACGGAGAGTCAGCTCCTGGGGATACCTTAATGAAACACTTTGGCTTTGATGTAGAGCAAATTGTTAAGCGTATTAAAACGTATTTGTCTGTTTAAAAATATGTGCATAATATGAAGAGGCGTGTGTTTAAAACCACACGCCTCTTCATATTATATTAGCTTTTCTAAAGATTTCATTGTATATAAGTACAGGGGATAATTAGCAAATGAGGGACTAGGGACTATATTCCTTGTGTAAAACATACAAAAAGACAAAGGTGCATCAAATGTCGAAAAATGTCGTAAAAAGATAGACACAAGCTATTTGAATGCGAGTAAGGACTAAACAAAAAATGTGAGATTATCAATAATTTCATAAGAACTCTTAAAATCGGTCTTTATTGGATCGCTCGCCTTGTTCCATAATAGTGGTTTTGCTACAATGATAATAAGAAAAGAAACAGCATTTTAAAACACCTCGCCGGGCTCGGTAGGTGGATTTTTTAGTGCTTTCTCATCTATATGTTGTGTATAAGAGTTTGAAACATACTATATATTGTGGGGAGGAACATTATGTTCAGCAGAGTAGAAAAGCGAAATGGAAGCATAGCACCCTTCGATCGTGTTAAGGTTGAAGATGCGATTTTTAAGGCGCTTGTGGCGACACATGAGAACAAGTCAAGAAAATCTTTGCGTAAATTGGCAGAGGTGACAACAGACTACACCATTGAGCGTCTAAGTGAAGAGGTTAGAACCGGAAAAATGCCACGCGTGGAAGACATTCAAGATACTGTAGAGGTCGTACTCATGAAAATAGGTGAATACGATACAGCTAAAAAATATATCAAATACCGTTATGAGCACAAGCGTATGCGCGAAACAAAGAAAACGGCAATGGATATTATGGGTATTTTCGATGAGTATATTGGACAAAGCGACTGGACTGTAAGAGAAAATTCCAATATGTCATACAGTCTTCAAGGTCTGAATAACCACGTCATCGCAAAAGCGACCAAAACATTCTGGTTGCATACGGTTTATGATGAGAGTGTACGAGACAGTCACGAAAATGGGGATTTACATATTCACGATTTAGGGCTTTTATCAACATACTGCTGTGGATGGAGCCTCGAAGACTTACTGATGTCCGGATTTGCAGGTGTTGCTGGTAAGATCGAATCTTCGCCAGCCAAGCATTTCGAAGCGGCACTCATGCAACTTGTTAACTTTATTTACACATTGCAAGGGGAAGCAGCAGGCGCACAGGCTGTTTCGAATTTTGATACACTCCTGGCTCCGTTTGTACATTTTGATAAGCTGGGCTATGACAAAGTGAAGCAAATTATGCAGACCTTTGTATTTAATATGAATATTGCGACGCGTGTAGGGTTCCAAACGCCATTTTTCAATATAACAATGGATAAGGAAGTGCCATCAACCCACACGAATTTGCCTGTCATTATTGGGGGCAAGCGTCTTTTCGATTATACATATAAAGATTTTCAAAAAGAGATGGACATGATTAACATGGCATTTTGTGAAGTCATGATGGAAGGCGATGCAAGAGGACGCGTTTTCACCTTCCCAATCCCAACGTATAATATTACAAATGACTGGGACTGGAACAGCGAGGTTACAGAAAAAATAATGGAAATGACCGGCAAGTTTGGCATCCCTTATTTTAGCAACTTCGTAAATTCAGACTTAGATCCTGAAGATGTCCGCTCGATGTGCTGTAGACTTCGACTGGACAACACTGAACTGCGAAGACGTGGCGGGGGCCTGTTTGGAGCAAATCCAAAAACAGGTTCAATTGGTGTTGTGACAATTAACCTTGCGCGACTGGGACATATATCTGAAAGTATTGAAGCCCTGTTTGATCGACTTGAACGCCTTATGGAAATTGCTAAAAATTCTCTAGAAATCAAACGCGATATCCTTGAAGAAAATATGATGCGCGGTTTATATCCATACTCAAAACATTATCTTGAAGACGTTTATGAAGCAAATGGCGAGTACTGGCATAATCATTTTGCGACCATCGGACCAAATGGTCTAAACGAGTGTATTATGAACTTTACAAACGGTTCTGAAGACATTACAACACCTGCTGGTAAAGAGTTTGCAGAAGAAGTACTGGACTTTATGAATGAAGTCCTCCTGCGTTTCCAAGATGAAACGGGACATTTGTACAATTTGGAAGCCAGCCCAGCTGAGGGAACAGCCCACCGCTTTGCCAAACTGGATTTAGAGCGCTATCCTGATATCACAGTCTCAGGTGATGAATCCCCATACTATACAAACAGTTCACAGCTTCCAGTCGGATTCACAGAAGATATCTTTGATGCCCTTGATCATCAGGATAGTCTGCAAGTCAAATACACAGGCGGTACGGTATTTCATGGTTTTATTCCAGAGCGTATTGACAATAATGAGACTTTGAAAAAACTTATCAAGAACATCAGCAGCGGATATAGACTGCCTTACTTCACAATTACACCGACATTCAGCATTTGTCCTGTTCATAAGTATATTGCAGGAGAAGAGCCTATCTGTCCAGAATGCGGTGCGCAAACAGAAGTGTGGACGCGGGTTGTCGGTTATCATAGACCTGTTCAGAACTGGAATGACGGCAAGCAGTCTGAGTTTAATGACCGACTAGAATTTGAAGTCTGTTCCTAAATAAAGGTGGAACTTAACATAAATCCACAATAAAATAGAAACAGCTGTAGGGCTTTGGTGTATGACAATAATCGATATAATGAGGATTATACATTCACTAAGGCTCTTTTTATAATCATTCCATATTATTCAGATAAGTATATTGGAGGCAAGCATGCAAATTAAGGGATTCCAGAAGACGACATTCATAGACTATCCCGGAAAGGTCGCATCACTTATTTTCACGGGTGGGTGCAATTTTAGATGCCCTTATTGTCACAATGGCGGGCTTGTTTTAACGCCCGGGAAGTATCCAACGGTTATGACTGAAACGGTACTCAGTCACCTTGAAAAGAGAAAGGGTCTTGTTGAGGGTCTGGTTATCACAGGTGGAGAGCCGACGCTAATGGAAGGTCTTGATATATTCATAAGACGCGTCAAAGAGATGGGGATATTTGTAAAACTCGACACAAATGGTACAAATCCAGACGTAGTTCAGGGCCTTATTCAGGACAATTTGCTTGATTATATTGCAATGGATATAAAGCACAGTCTGAAGAGCTATGAAACCATCACGGGAATACGCCACGTCAATGTAAAAAAAATACGAGAGTCTATAAAACTGATCATTAATTCAGGGATTGATCATGAGTTTAGAACGACAATGATTCGCGGTGTACATACAATGGAAATCCTTAAAGAGATGCTCAGTGAAATTGAGGGGGCAAAAACCTATATTTTACAGCAGTATGTGAAATCGGAAAGTGAACTCATGCCAAATACTTTTCAGACCTATACCACTGAAGAACTTGAAAAAATGCTGGATGCATGTAAAGAGACTTACAATATTGGAAAATTCTCTGTAAGGGGCAAGTACTAGGCTTTAAAATAGTTAATATAGGGTATGGTAAATAAGTGACTATTTCGGGTTTTTAGGCCTATTTATGGGGAAATACGTCTAAAAACTGGTATGATATATTTGAAATAGTATATGCCAATTAAAAAATTAAATCACAATTTATAAAAGGGGGTTGTGAAAGATGAGAGTGAAAAATCGGTCTTGTATTGTGCTGATTTTGATTTTATCTCTGATTCTATCAGGGATACCGATGGGAGGGCCTTCGTTCGCAGAGAATATAAGCGGTTTTACGGCGAATACTGCCTACGATGTTGAGGTAGGGTATTCTCCTGTGACCGATCAGTATTTGGTGGTTGCCCTTCAAACAGATGGGGATGGTATTATGACACTTGGGGCGCAGTTTTTGGATAGCTCAGGTGCGCCAGTAGGGGCTCAGATACCAATTGCAGTGGATATAGATTCTGACCAGCATATTGATGTTGCTTATGACAATGCATCTGATACATATTGTATTGTATGGACAGACTTTGATCAGGAAATGGGGGCTTCCACAGTTTGGGGAACCATCATAAGTTCGTCTGGAAGTATGGTAATGTCCAGTCAGGTGCTTGCAGAATCTTATGTTGAACAGTTTAGTGATACTAAGGTTGTTTACAATGAGTACAGTGAAATGTTCAATGTACTTTTCAGAGTTTTTTCCGAACTCGGGTCAGCCTATTCAGGTATAGAATTAGCTGCAGATTATGTTTCACCTGAACCGTTTTTCATTGAGACAAATGGCGGATTATACGATATCGTTTATAATCCTGGAACTTATCTTGTCGATGTAGCCTATGAATATAGCGGGTCTTTGATTAAGCATGCTACAGTGGCATCGGGTGGTGCCATTGATGTTGTTTACGAACTCTTGTCGCAGAATTCAAATACAACAGGCTATCCTGCTATTGGCTTTAATGGTATGTATGAAAACTTCTATAGCGTTTGGCAGGACTACGCTGTTTCGCCAGTCGAAATTATCGGTCAAAATGGGACAGACAAAACGTCCGAGTCCACGCTCTACACATCAAGTTTGAGTGAAACGATAACCGGTCTTGAAATTGAATCACTCGGCTATAGTGGTAACCAGTTTGTATATTGGGAGAGCAATGTAAGCAGTGATCAAGATATTTACGGCCTTTTTGCAGATTCAACAGGGTCTGTTACAAGCAGTGCTTTTCAAATTACAACCGGCACAAACAGCTATACCTGTCCAAGTGCAGTTTATAATCCAAACGACTTGCAAGATGAGCTAGATGATGTCATTTTTATGGCTTATATTTCATCGAGTACAGAAGTTGTAGGGTCAAGTGTTGAAGTGGCTTTCATAGACAAAAGTGCAACAGGTGATACGACCACAAGTGAACTGAATTTCGCATATAAAGATGTTGGTGCAGAAGAAGGCAACGAGATTGAGGTCGAAATCCTCAGAACCGGCAGTACGACCGGCGAAGTGTCGGTTGATATTGACACCATAGCCGATACAGCAGATGAAACCGACTACACACCGGTATCGACGACCATTACCTTTGCAGATGGAGAAGATTATAAATATCTCACCATTACGACTACAGAAGACGATGCTGTTGAATATGATGATAGTTATGAAGATGAATGTTTCACCATTGAATTGAGTAATCCAGTGGGGGATGCTGTTCTGGGTGAGAATTCAGTGGCTAAAGCCACCATTTACGATGATGACACGGCTTTCAGCTTTGAACTGTGCACCTACTCAGTAGCAGAAGGCGATACACTCTACGCCAACATATACAGAGAAGGTCTTATTGATTCTGAACAGACAGTTGAGGTCACCATTACGACTGGTTCAGCCATTGACAGCGACTTGGATTTGTCCGTGTATACGCAAGATATTCAGTTTTTAGCAGAAGAGTATATTCAACCTGTCATCATTCCAATCATAAATGATACAGATGTTGAAGGGGATGAGACCTTCAGTCTGAGTATTACAGATGTACCTCTAGATACAACCATTGGCGAGTTTTCAAACGCAAGTGTAACCATTGTAGATGATGATGTTAATAACCCTGGGACATTTGATTTTTGTACGGCGTCTTATAGTGTCGATGAAGGACAAAGTGCCTATATTGATATTTTAAGAACTGGAGGCACATCTGGGGATGTAAGTGTAGACATGACCGTGACTTCAGACACAGCCGATGAAGGCGATTATGACTGGTCAACACCTGTTAAGACCATATATTTCGCAGATGGTGAAACCAGCCAAACGGTGACAATTGCAACCTTTGATGATACAAAAGACGAAGGGGATGAAACCGCTCAGCTGTCTTTGAACAATCCGACAAGTGGATCATCAATTGGTGTCTTGTACCTTGCTGATTTGAATATTATTGACAATGATGCGACAAGTACATCTGCTGGGAAATTTGATTTTGCCCTTACAAACTATAGTGTTGAAGAGGGCAGTTCTGCAGCAGTTGCGGTTACAAGAACAGGTGGGAGTGACGGCTCAGTTTCTGTAGATGTAACAGTGAGCGCAAATACAGCAACTTCAAGCGATTATGAATTTGTACCGATAACACAGACACTGACATTTGCAGATGGGGATACCACACCTCAAACACTTCAAATTGCAACCGTCGATGATCTGCTCGTCGAGTATGATGAATACTTTAATATAGCTTTAAGCAGTCCTACAAACGGCGCTGAGTTAGGCACGAACACAAATGTGAGTGTGACGATTTCTGATAATGACACCGCCTTTGAGTTTGCCTCTACAAGTTTGAATTATGGAGAGGAAACAACAGCTTATGTGAATCTTGTCCGCTCGGGTGACACCATGACCGCACAAGAGGTTCAAGTCCTCCTAACACCAGGATCTGCTGATTCAAGTGATTACACATATACACCTACGACTCAAACTGTTCAGTTTCCAATTGGGTCTGATATTCAGACCATTGCTGTCCCTCTAATTGATGACAGTGAAATTGAAGGCAATGAAACATTTACACTTTCAGTCGCGTCAGTTCCGACAGGAACAACTAAAGGCACAAAGGAAAGTGTCGTCATTACAATAGTAGACAATGATGTTGAAGGGCCAGGGACGTTTAATTTTGACATGACTTCATATAGTGTTGGCGAAGGGGATATAGCTCAAGGCGAGGAATATGCCAAGGCCTATGTTGACATCTATAGGCAAAATGGGGCGTCGGGTGCAGTATCTGTTGATGTGACACTTGAACCAGTGAGTGCAGATCAAACGGATTACGACTTTGATCCATTGACACAAACTGTGCAATTTGATGACAAACAGACCTATAAGACGATTATAGTACCGATTAAAGACGATTCAACCTATGAGTGTACAGAAAGTTTTAATTTGAAGCTTTCTGGTCCTACTGGAGGGGCAAGTATCGGTTCAAATGATACCGTAACGGTTACCCTCTATGATGACGATTTGCTCATTCCAGTAATCAGCTGGTCTGCAAACACTTATTCAGTAACAGAAGGTGCTGATTTAGAGCTGACCATCGACGTGGATGTAGATGAAAATGTCACTTGTGACGATGGCTTGTATGCATGGGTTAAATTTAAAATAGGCACGTCTACAACAGCAGATGCAAATGATTATGAAGTCGTTATGACCGATTCCATGATGTATTATGATGAAAGTGAAGACCTGTACAGTACTGAAGTCGATGTGGCTGCTGGTAAGGCGAAGATTGTACTAAAAGCAGTTGATAACAGCGTTTATGAAGGTTCTAAAGCTTTCAATATCACGCTTGTTGACACGGATGAAGTGGAACTGGGAACCCCTTCAACAGCAACCATTGTTATAGTCGACGATGAAGTCTATGTGCGTGATGACAACGACCGAGATTCAAACACCGGATCAAACAATAAAACAGATAATACAACAACTCAAGATGAGAATACCAACGATGATGGCGCAGATAATGACTCAGATGCCACGCAAACGGCAGAGGAAATTGTCAAAGATTATTCAACATCAAGAGATGTCGAAGCACTGGCATCCAGCGCAACGGATAAAATCAGCTCTGAGTCTTCGTCGACAGATGAAGCAGACGAAGTTTTTAAAGAACTTGAAGACAATTTAGACACGATTGAAAATGATACAGCCCTGACCAATGCCCTTTCAGGATATATTAATACGGTATCCACGCTTGGCGATGCAGCGACCCAAGAAACCAAGAGTGCGTGGGCAACAAATAAAATTATTGAAATGAATACCACGGTCTCAAAAGCCATTCAAAAGGTTGAGGACAGTGCCAAACTAATCGAAGTTACAGAGAAGATGGTACAGTCTGTCAAAGCAATTGAAGAAGAAGGTCAAATTGCAAAGAATGCAGACCTGAAGAAGGCGGTAGAAGTCCTTGCCAAGGGTGCCATGAGGAAACTGGGAACGGTTAAGACTAAAACGATGGTTCAGCAGGTCGGTGATGTGACTGAAATATCCTTTGCGGATGAAGACCTTGAACAGAAGTTGTCAGAGTCGGTAGGTAACATTAATAAGGTCAAAGAGACATTTGGTGCTTACTACGGTGAAGAGAACATACGCGATTTTAAAGTTGAAATCACACTTGAAGCGGAAAAAGTATCTGATCAGGTTAAGGTGAAAATTGATCAGAATACATTAGACACGCTGGACAGAGCGGGTGTTGATACCGTGGGTATTAAAGTCGGAGGTGCAAAGCTTCTGATTGATAAGGAAACATACCAGCCGCAAGTTTCAGAAAGACCGCGTGAAGTGGCCGTTGACATGAACTTCAAGGCGCAAACATTTGATAGTGAAGACGAAAAGGTTAAGTTTAAAAAAGGCTACACAACCGATGTAAATGTAACACTGGATGGAGAAAAGCGGGAAACACTTGAAAAACCTGCTCGCCTAAGCTTTAATCTCGACGAATTTGAGTTCTGGGACGATAATGCAGGACCAAGTAGGCTATCTGTATTCAGGTTGAACGAGACAACAGGTGACTGGGAACCAGTTGGTGGTGTTTATGACCCGGTAACCAACAGTCTGTCAACACGCAGAATTTCCTTTAGTCAATATACGGTCATGCAGTCTAATAAGACATTTAACGACGTTGAAGCTTCTTGGGCAAAAGATGAAATCAACGAGCTCCTCAATAAGGGCATTGTTGACGATGAGGTGGCATTTAACCCAGAAGAAACCATTTCAAGAGAAGAGTTTACAACTTGGGTTGCGCGTGCCTATGGGCTTACAAACGAAAGTGCTCAGGCGCCGTTTACAGACCTAGACATGGAAAATGATCATTATACAGAGGTGGCGTCCGCATACAGTGCAGGCATTATTTCTGGAAGTGGAGGCACCTTTAATCCAGACGAAGCTATTACAAAAGAACAAATGTCAGCCATTCTTGCCAATGCCATGACAAACTATGATGACAAAATACTGACAGAAGGTGTAGAAGCTGAACTGGCACAGGCTACAGATCAAGACTTGATTTCTGATTGGGCTGGCGATGATATGGCACTGCTCCTTGAACTGGGCGTGCTCGACATTGAAAATGGCAATCTTGATCCACAAGCAACCATGACAAAAGAACAAGCCGCAGCATATTTGAAGAAAATATACGGTTAATAATCAAAATGACAAAGGTGCCCCTAAATCCGCAATAAGTTGGATTTAGGGGCATTTTTTTATGAAAGGCAAAGAAAATTGTCCTGAATTTTTTAAAGACAAATGAATAGAAAGCGACATGGAAAAATGAAAATGACATTTGGTAATTACTTGTAAAAACCTGAAGTGCGATTAGGAATCTTCGAAATGTGGAATATATAAGATGTGTTCAATAATTGGGGTTGTATGAATGATCAATTTTATCATTGAAAGGGGGCAGCAATGTATGAATGGTCGGCTTAAGCGTTTGTTGGCTGTAGCGCTATCATTGGTGTTAACTTTGGCAGGCGTTCCGGCACCAGGGTATGCAGAATCAGGTAGAGGCGGGAGTGAACCTGTGTATATTCCTGTTGAGGCACAAACTGAGAATGGGACACTTGATGTTTACGTACGTCAAGGAGAGAACTGGAGCTTGGCGGGGCAGGTCGGTTTTACAAAATGGTTTGATAGCCAGACCCTGTCACTGAACACGCTGGACTTGCCGGGAGAGACAATTGAGTTGAAGCTTGTGAAGCAGGCAGTGGGGCTTGCGCACATAGACGGTGTATTTGTGAATGATCAAGCACCAATTGAGGCAGAAAATGGAAACAGGATAACCAAAGACAAGGTGTCTTTAGTAGATAATGATGTCATTGAAGTCGATGATGCGGGTTTGACTTTTGTATTTGAAACAGATGCACGTCCTTTGGAAGTGGTCATTAATGCGCGCATTGAACCTGAACATATTGCTGAAGTACCGTTTGCATTCCCTGAGTCGAATGAAAACGGTGTGATTAACATGGCTTCAGATTTTTATACCTATACATGGAATGACAATTCACGCGTTGGTGTGCTCAGTGACGGGCTGAGTGAAACAGAAGGACTTGAACCCCTATTCAAGGCGTTCACCCTTCCGGGATCAGGCCACCCCTCTGGTTATACATACGGGTGGGTTATGAATGATGAAAACTATTTATATGCAGCTGTCGACTTCACACCAGATAATACGGTTGATGGAGATAAGGACTATACAGCCCTTCATGTACGTACGCCAAGCGGTGTAAAGGTGTTTACAGTGTCGCAGTCTGAGACAATGTGGGGACAGTCTTTCTTCACATATACGGACAATGTGAATTATGAACATAAGGTTTACAAGTTCAAAATTCCAAAGTCAGAGTTGGAGATGGACGTCAATGACGGATTGCGTTTGGCATTTTCTGCATACGGTACAGCGGCACCAGATTACTTGTATGATCTGGATATCGCATTTTCACCAGTGACCAATCAGTATATGCTTTCGTATGTTATGACAGATAACGAATCGATAATGCACCTGTACATGCAGTTGCTAGACTATAGAGGCACACCTGTAGGGGATGCAGTTATTCTTTCTGATGTCGCATATGGATCGGTAGCAGTATCAATGGCTTATAATGCTTTGCAGGATGCGTTTCTTATTGTATATCAAGATGCAATAGCAGATGCACAATCTGAAATGAGTTTTAGAGATTTAAAAGGTATCATTATTGATTCTCAAGGCGATGTTATAAAAAGTTCTTTTGATGTAATGGATCAACGGGACTACAGATATAATCCTGTGGTTGCATACAATTCTGACCATGACTCATACTATGTAACATGGGAAACACTAAATAACGGAAGTTATGTTGAGGGAGTGGAGATCACTGCTGATTCAACCTCGGATGTATTTATCATTAATACAGCTGTTGAAAGCCATGATACCGCGTACAATCCTGTAAGTGGTCTGCTTGAAGTTGTATATGAGTACCAGTCATTTGGAAGTTCAGCAATTTATTATGCCGAAGTGGCATCAGGTGGATCGATTGAACTTCAAGATGTTCAAATTTCAAGCAGTGTCAATGCAGTCTATGGTCCATCAGTTGTATATGATGCAACACAAGCCACTTTCTTTACCGTATGGACGGATAATACATCGGGTAGTGCCATAGTTGCTCAGTATGACGTAACATCAGATTCTGCGGTAACAATAAGCTCGATACCGACTGAGGATACCAATTACTACAGTTACTCAGAGGCAGATTTAGCGTCAAGGGGAGACTTGGGAGAGTTTCTATCTGTTTGGAAGGAAAGTGATTACAGAAGTGAAATATATGAATCTAATATTATAGCAGCATTTATCGATTCAACGGGACATCTTGTCGATTCAGTATTTGACTTAAATGACGATACAGGATTGCAATCTGATCCACGCATTGCATACAATTCAAATAACGACACATTCCTAGTCGTTTATGAATATGATGTGGATGGTGTTTCCAGTATCGGTGCGCAACTCCTCGGCGACCCAACAAACGGCACCATTGGGTTTGCGTCATCAAATATTTCAGTTGAGGAAGGAGAAAGTGTCACTTTGACACTAGATCGTCTTGACGGGATTGACGGTGAAACGCTTATTGCATATGAAACCGTTACGGGAACAGCCATTTCAACGGACTTTACATTAGACTCTGGAACACTGACCTTTAAAGATGGCGATACAAGCAAGAGTATTGTACTTCAGACTACTGAGGACAAAGTCGAAGAAGGCCATGAAACTTTTACAGTCGTATTAGAACTTACTAGTGGAGATGCAGTTCTTGGAACATCAGAAGTGACGGTAACAATCATGGACGATGACATTGCCGGCACACTTGATTTTGACCAGTTTGCTTATGAAACTCAGGAAGGTACCAGTGTAGATCTGACAGTTGTGCGCTCGGGTGGATCAGATGGTCTGATTACTGTAGACGTAGCTACTGCAGACAGTACTGCAAACAGTACAGACTATACTTCCAAGTCGGGAAGTCTTGAATTTGCAGATGGTGAAAGTTCTAAGACCATTACCATTGATACAACAGCGGACACAAGCCCTGAACTGGATGAAACTTTTACCGTGACGCTCAGCAGTCCCACTGGTGGTGCGACATTAGGCGAAGTGGATACGGCGGTAGTGACTATTTTAGATGATGATGCAGCCGGCAAACTTCAAATATACAGTCCAGGTCCGAATATTGAAGAAGGTCAAGACGCCGTATTTACAGTTTACAGAACAGATGGTACGGCGGGTGAGGTTGCAGTAGATTATACAACGAGTACGGGTACAGCAACTTCTGGAGCAGATTTCACTCCAGCATCAGGTACCGTGACTTTTGCTGCTGGACAAACAGAAAAAACAATTACGGTTTCAACGACAGATGACAATGCAAGCGAAGCGACTGAATATTTTACAGTCACTATTAGTAATGCCACAGGTGGCGCATCGCTTGGGAGTGTAAAATCGAGCATGGGAACCATTTATGATAATGATTTATCTGGAACATTACAGCTGGGCACACCATCACCAAGTGTTACAGAAGGTGAAAATGCTGTATTTACAGTGTATAGATCAGGTGGTTCGGCTGGTACGGTTACAGTCAGCTATGCTACGAGTGATAACACTGCAACTGCGGGGCTTGATTACACAAGCACCTCGGGTACACTGACCTTTGAAGATGGCGTGACTGAACAGACGGTTACTGTACCAACACTTGATGACACTGCATATGAGTCGACAGAACTTTTCATGCTGACCCTAACAAGTCCAAGTGGTGGTGCAAGCCTTGGCGAATTTACAAGTGCCAGCGCTGCTATTACAGACAACGATGAATATGAAGAACCGGTTTATGGAGAAATTAATTTTTCTGCATCAAGCTATAGCGTTGTAGAAGGCAATGACATATCAATCAATGTTACGCTAGATATGGAAGGCTATGAAAATGCCAGAAGTTCTTACATTGACTTCTTCTTTGAGATCACAAACAACACCACATCAGAAGCAGATATTGCAATCGATGATGAGACTTACTATTATGATGAACAAGGTGGATACTATATCACATACTTTGATGAAGGTGCCACAAGTATGACCATTAAAATTCCAACAGTGGACGATAGTACCATTGAGGGTAGTGAAACCTTTACCATTACAATGATGGACCCATATGGTGCAGAATTGGGATCGCAGTATTCAGCCCTTGTAACCATTGTTGATAATGACAGACGTTCTAGCTCGGGTTCAGGAGGGTCTTCTTCGTCTTCAAGTACAGAGTCAGAGGATACAACAACAGACCCACCGGACACATCAGCAAGTGTTATTGTAACCGTCACAACGGAAGATGAGCCATTATCAGATGAGAAAATAGCACAAGACAATACAACTGCTAATGAAATTGTACAAACCAGCACGGAATTGGCTGAAAAATTAGCGGACACGACTACGACCGTTGAAGAAGCGGACGCACAAATTCAACAGCTACAAGAGCGTCTGGATACCATCGAAGACGAGGCAGCTTTATCGGCAGCACTTGATAGCTATATTGGGACAGTTGATGCGCTTGGAAATGCAGCGACTCAAGAAGAAAAGACTGAGTGGGTCAACACCAAGCTTTCTGAAATGAATGCATCCGTTTCAAAGGCCATTCAGAAACTGGACAATGATGCGAATGTTGTTGAAGTTGCTCAAAAACTGGTGAATGCGATGGACAGCATTCAAGCTGAGGGTAAGGTTGAAAAGAGTGCAGAAATCAAAAAGGCGGTAGAAAACTTGGCTCAAGGCGCCTTGAATAAACTTGGGAAACTCAAGACAACAGCGGTTGTTCAGACCGTAGGTGAGGTTTCTCAAATAGCCTTTGATGACACAGGCCTTGAAGAACAAGTTGCAGAGAAAGTGAATAACTACAACACGCTTAAACAAACCTTTAATGATTATTATGGAGCGCAAAACGTGCGTGATTTTGAACTTCAAGTTACACTGGCTACAGAGAAAGTGTCAGACAAGGTACAAGTTAAAGTAGATACGAAAATCCTAGATACGCTGGATCGAGCTGGTGTAGATACAGTCGGCATTCAGGTTGGCGGAACAAAGCTCCTTCTAGACAAGGCTATTTATGCACCATCATCTGCAACCGATGATGCTGGGACAGAAATTATACAACGTCCTGATGTTGCTGTAGACATGGACTTTAGCAATCAAAGCTTTGAACAGGAAGATGAAAAAGTGAAGTTCAAAAAAGGCTATACGACAGATGTTAACGTCACCCTTAATGGAGAAAAGAAGGAAGTGCTTACAAAACCGGTGCGCCTAAGTTTTGAGCTGAATGAGTTTGAGTTCTGGAATGAAGATGCAGGCCCATCCTCCTTATCTGTATTCAGAATGAATACCAGTTCAGGCGAATGGGAACCTGTAGGCGGTGAATATGATCCTGTGACAAACACTTTATCAACAAGGCGTATATCTCTGAGTCAATACACGGTTATGCAGTCTAATAAGACATTTAATGACGTTGAAAGCTCTTGGGCAAAAGATGAAATCAATGAACTGCTCAACAAAGGGATTGTCGATGATGAGGTGGCCTTCAATCCAGAAGAGACCATTACAAGAGAAGAGTTCACAACCTGGGTTGCACGTGCCTATGGACTCACCAATGATAGCGCAGAGGCGCCATTTACAGACATAAATCTGGAAGATGCGCACTATACTGAAGTGGCATCTGCCTATAGTGCAGGAATCGTATCAGGAAGTGGTGAAAACTTTAATCCAGATGAAGCCATAACAAAAGAACAAATGTCAGCCATTTTGGCCAATGCCATGACGAATTATGACGATAAAATGTTAAGTGAAGGCGTACAGGCAGAACTGGCTCAGGCAACCGATCAAGATTTGATATCTGATTGGGCTGGCGATGATATGGCGCTGCTCCTTGAATTGGGTGTGCTTGATATTGAAAATGGCAATCTTGATCCTCAAGGAACAATGACAAAAGAACAAGCTGCAGCATATCTGAAGAAAATATATGGATAATTTAGTTTAATCTGAAAAATAATTTTGGTACACTTAAGGGGAGTGAAGCGTCACTCCCCTATATTTTAGCAGCAAAAATCATTTAAAATACATAAACTCAGTACAGCAGGAGATGAGGGATAAAATGAAGCGCGTTTTAGTGACAAAGGACATATTAGACAGCGGCATAGAAATGCTGCAGGAAAAGTATGAAGTTGTAGTGAGGCGTACATCAGAAGCGATGACCCGACAAGAAATGCTTGAAGAATTCCCGAAGTATGACGGCATCATTACAATGTTGAGCGACCAGATCGACAAAGAGATTTTAGAGGCAGCCCCACGTGTTAAAGTATATGCAAACTATGCGGTTGGGTATAACAATTTCGATGTAGAATCTGGAAAAATGAAAGGTGTTGCAATGACCAACACGCCAGATGTCTTATCTGATTCTACTGCTGAAACAGCATGGGCCCTGCTCTTTGCAGTGAGTCGACGAGTTGTAGAAGCAGACCGCTATGTACGTGATGGGAAATGGGATGCGTTTTCATTGAAGTTGCTTCTGGGTCAAGATGTACACGGAAAAACACTGGGTATTATTGGTGCAGGCCGTATCGGAGAACGTTTTGCAGAGAAGGCACGTGGATACCATATGCGTATTTTATACCACAATCGCACAAGACGTCTTGATTTTGAAAAGCGTGCCAACGCAACCTATGTGGAACTGGATGAGCTCTACGCTGAAAGCGATTTCATTTCTTTGCATTGTCCATTAACAGAAGAAACGAGACATTTGCTGGATGCAGATGCTTTCAAAAAAATGAAATTTTCTGCTGTGGTGGTCAATACATCGCGTGGCCCTGTAATAGACGAAGAGGCGCTTGTTGAAGCACTTAAAGACAATGAAATTTGGGGCGCTGGACTAGATGTGTTTGAAGACGAGCCGAATGTGCATCCTGAGCTGCTCAAAATGGATAATGTTGTTTTACTGCCGCATATTGGCAGCGCAACGACAGAAACAAGGGAGAAAATGAGTCAGATGGCAGCAAGAAATATTATTGAGGTGCTTGAAGGACGCGATCCGATTAATTCCGTTTATTAATCTTACAAAACTGGAAAGTTTTAATATAAAACCCGCAGGTTATGCACCTGCGGATTTTTTTGTAAAATAAGTGGTATATTTATAGTGAGAAGGCGGGAAGGAGCGATAGATGGACACGTATGATTTAATAATTATCGGTGCGGGCTCAGGGGGGCTCAGTGCAGCATATACAGCAGTAGGATTTGGTAAGCGCGTCCTAATTGTCGACAAAGAACTGCCCGGCGGAGAATGCACCTGGTCGGGCTGCATCCCCAGTAAGGCACTCATCCATGAAGCACAACGGCATTATCACGCACGTATGGTTGATTCAAGCATAAGGTGTGATACAGAGCAGGTTCTTAATCGCGTGGGAAAAATTATAGCTAGAGTCTATGAGGGAGAATCGCCTAAGAGCCTATCGAGAGATGGAATCAGTTTTAAAAGTGGCGCGGCTAAACTGATTGACGCACAAAGCATATGTGTAGGCCAAGCCAAGTACCATGCAAAAAAGATCATTATTGCAACCGGTTCAAGTGCACGTAAACTAGAAGTAGAAGGCATAGAGTCTGTCACCTTACACGATAACACCACCTTATTCAAACTGAAAACACTGCCTAAAAGCATGATTATTATTGGAGGCGGCCCAATTGGTGTCGAAATGGCCCAGGCCTTGAATAGATTAGGTGTCGAAGTTGATTTGGTGGTGAAGCATGAGAGAATTCTCATTCGAGAAGATAAATACCAAACGCTGGCACTGCAACGTGTCTTAGAAGGTGAGGGGGTGCGGTTTCACTTTAATGCCCTTGCTGTGAAAGCAGAAAAAGCAGGTGACCTGTCGCGGGTTGTTTTCAGGCAAGATCAAAAAAATCTTGAACTTGAAGCAGAAGCTGTCTTTTGTGCCATTGGTCGAATTGGCAATACTGAGGGACTAAACCTTGAAAAAGTAGGTATCGAAAGCGAAAAAAATAGAATTAGGGTGAACGCGTTTCTAGAGACCACCGTAAAAGGGGTTTATGCAGTGGGCGATGTCGCAGGTCCATATCTCTTTTCTCATATGGCAAATGTTCAAGCGATTCAAGCTGTTCAAAATGCATTTTTACCTTTTAAACGTAGAGTGGACTACGAAAATGTGGTCTGGACTGTTTTTACAGAGCCAGAGTTTTCACGAGCTGGACTGACAAAGAAGGAAGCCAAACTTCAGTACGGTAATGATATGAAGCGATACTGTTATGATTTTAAAACCCTAGACAGAGCAATGACAAAAGGCCATACTGAGGAATCCATTAAAGTGCTTACCGATAAGAAGGGCCGTATTATCGGCGCCTCGGTACTTGCAGACAGAAGCGGGGAGCTCATCAGTGAAATTCAAGTTTTAAAAACACTCAAAATGCCGCTTTACAAGCTCGCTGGGGTCATACACCCCTATCCAACTTATTCAGAAGTCCTTGTAAAGCTTGGAAAAAAGGCTGCCATAGACCGTATTGTCAATAACCCGTTTATCAAGTTTTTCAGGGGGAATTAGAATGAAAAAATGGATAATAATTATAGTCGTGCTATTAGTGGGCACCGGATACGGCATTTATAAAAACAGTGTGCCGCCAAATAACTTGGGCCTTGAAGCGGGGGGCTTCAAACCCTTGAGAAAAACACCAAATGGTGTGAGTACCCAAGCAGAAAGCTCATCTCAAAAAGTGATGTCGCTCAGTTATAAAGACGACGCAGCACATTCAAAAGAGGTGCTGATTGAAGCCTTTGACACTTATGGAAAATATGAAATTCTCGTCAATGAGGTCTTGTATATGCATGTGGTATTCAGTACACAGGGAATGGGTTTTAAAGACGATGTGGAAATATTCTTTGACGACAAGCAAAGGCAAATCCACTACAAATCACAAAGTCGTGTCGGATATTCAGACATGGGCGTAAACCGAGCGCGATATGAAGCCATAAGGAAGTACTATCAAGATCAGTAAAATCGAATTTGGATTAGATTGCCTGAAAACATGGAACTTACATGGCGTCAAAGGAAAGACATGACCTGTACCAAGCCAAAAGCGTATCAGGTATAATACGAAATATAGGCGTGCTGGAATCAAGAAGTATGGACATATAGAGGTGAAAGATGGACAGGTTGCTTGAGATTTTTAGAATATTCCCTGAGTTTGAATCAGATCGACTTTTTTTCAGGGACATTCTGCACAGCGATGCAGCAGATTTATTTGAAATATATCACAATAAGAATGCATTGAAATATCAAGTGATTTCCCCGTTCAGGTCCTTAGCAGAAGTGAAGCGATATGTCGATGTCGTGCACGACGGATATCAGAACAGGTATTTTATTAGATGGGGCATTGTAGAAAAAGCCTCAGGGAAATTGATTGGTCTTATTTCACTGCATCATATTGAATTTTGGAATTATAAAGCTGAAGTGGGTTACATGTTCAATGAAGCCTTTTGGAATAAAGGCTATGCTACTGAGGCCGTAAAAAAAATACTCGCTATGGCGCTTGGACAATGGGAACTTCATAAAATTGAAGCTGAAATCCATCCTGGTAATTTCTCTTCTTTACGTGTGGTTGAAAAATTGGGTTTCACCAAAGAGGGCTACCGAAGAGACGCTGCGTTTGACAGAGCGTTGAAAACCTATCAAGATCGGATTAGTTTTTCAATTTTGGAGGATCAGTGGAAGTCGTGGGGAAAATAAGACGTGTGATTAAAGTGGAGGTGCTATATTATGCATCTTCATTTTTATGTAATAAATAAAGCGTGAAAAAATTTTTAAGTTTAGTTTCCATCAGGGCGACGCAAAATGCACCAACATGAGCCCAGTCCTATATATTTTCTAATGAACTACATTTGCTATGTTTGTTTAATATAAGAAAAATAGATTAACATATATGAAAAAATTGAGTAAGATATAGATAGGCTATCATGGTATTTAAAGGCAAAAAAGTGTGGATTACGAAAGGGGAACAGCTGTGGTTAACGAGAGAATTTCTAAACTGCGACAAAAAATGGCAGAACATGATATTGATGTCTATATCATACCGAGTTCAGACCCGCATCAGTCCGAATATGTTCCAAGCAGGTGGAAAGCTAGAACGTGGATATCTGGATTTACAGGTTCGGCGGGCATTGCGGTAATAACACAAGAAGAAGCTCTGCTTTGGGCTGACGGCAGATATCATATACAAGCAGAGCGTGAAATCAAAGACAATGATTTTCAACTTGTAAAATGGGGGCTAGAAGGGGTTCCGGAAGTGGGCCAGTGGATTGGTCAACATATTGACTCGGGTAAAACCATTGGTTTTGACGGTCAGGTTATTTCACTGAGCACCATGCGTACATATTTACAAGAAGCCTCTCCAAGAACCTATAAACTGAGTTTGGATCATGACCTTATAGAAGGCATATGGACGGACAGACCAGCCGTTCCTACAGATCCTATTTATGTACACGAAATGCCTTTCGCTGCGAACACAGTTGAGGATAAAGTGGCACGTGTACGACACACGATGAAAGATATAGATGCAGATTATTTGATTGTAACGACACTTGATGACATTGCGTGGATGTTTAATTTTAGAGGGACCGATATTGAGTATAGTCCAGTAGCCCTTTCTTATGCTGTGGTGGGCAAAGACGCGGCGTGGCTTTTTATAGAACCTGAAAAAGTAGGAGCTAAGTCCAGGGCACATTTTGAAAAAGGTGGTATTGAAACGCGTGCCTATGATCAAATCAAATCATTTTTAAATACACTGCCTGAAAATTGCAAGGTGTGCTTTGATCCACAAACGATTTCAGCAAAACTGCACAGTTCACTTTCTGACTGTGTCATTGAAATTGAAGCGTCAAATCCAGTTGCACTGGTCAAGTCCATGAAAACAGAAGAAGAAATTGAGAACATTAGAAACAGCCAAGTGCGTGATGGTGTTGCTATGGTGAAATTCCACATTTGGCTCGAAGACGCTGTGAAAAATGCAAAGGTCACCGAGCTTGAAGTCGAAAAACAACTCAGACGCTACAGGTCGGAGCAGGCGCGGTATGTTTCAGAAAGTTTTCATACCATAGCTGCATATGGTCCACATGCTGCCATGATGCACTACAGTGCAGATGAACAGTCAAGCAGTAAGTTGGAAGAAAAGGGACTTTTTCTCTTTGACTCAGGCGGAAACTACCTTGATGGAACAACGGATATTACACGAACGGTTGCACTGGGACCGGTAACTGATGAAATGAAGCGAGACTATACCCTCACACTAAAGAGTCACATTGCCCTTGCTAGACTGCGTTTTTTACACGGGGCAACGGGTTCCAAAATAGAAATGGTTGCAAGACAGCCTATGTGGGCAGAGGGACTTGATTATAAATGTGGTACAGGGCATGGTGTCGGGTATTTCATGAACGTGCACGAGGGTCCTCAGACCATGAAAATGGCGCCGAATACAGTTAAGATTCAGCCGGGCATGATACTGACGAATGAACCGGGCGTATACCGAGAAGGCAAGCATGGTATACGTATTGAGAACACTTTGGTTGTCAGAAAAGATATTGAAACAGAGTTTGGTCAGTTTTTAAATTTTGAAACGGTGTCACTTTGTCCAATTGACATAAAACCGATTGAGACTACGCTCTTAAACGAAGATGAAAAGCAGTGGCTCAATACTTATCATGAAGGGGTATATAAAAAGTTGTCGCCACATCTGAGCGAGGCGGAGAGAATTTGGTTAAGAGCGGCAACACAAGCTGTCTAATATAACCTGTATGCTTTAAGCCTATTAAAATGATTTAGGCTGGTGCTTTGCATGAGACATAGCCACATAAAGCTTAAGTAAGGGATCGGTATAATTATAAGTCAAATAAAACGAGACCCGGTAAATGCAGTCACTGCATTTACCGGGTTTCGTTTTTAGTTTGCAAAACAATGTTTCTTGCATACGGTTCCTGTTTGTCTGCTTGATAGTTCAGGTTGGGTTCAAAGAGTGTGTTGAAGTAAGTGTTCATTTCAGGGTGGAAATGAAGTCCGCCCCAAGCCTCTTTCTTACAGTGTGAACAGTAGGCGTAGATTGTTGTTACAGCTTTTTCTTCTTCTGATTTACTGAACTCTATGTAATGCGCATTTTTCATGCATGTGGTGCATCTGTATTTTGACATAGAACCCCCTCCTATGGTGTTTAGCTCATACTTTTTCTGTGTTATAATGGTACAACGATTGTTTAAAGGATGCAAGCCGGATGCAGTAATACTGGGAGTGTAAAAAATGGTTAAAGGAATCGGTGTGGACATTATAGAACTTGATAGAATAGATCGAGCAATAAAAAAGTCCAGTCGTTTTTTGACGCGCCTTTTTACAGATAAGGAAATTGCCTATTTTAAATCAAAAAATATGAAGGTTGAGTCTATCGCAGGTAATTTTGCCGCCAAGGAAGCCATTGTGAAATCACTTGGAACAGGTATACGCGGTTTTGAGTGGAAAGATATTGAAGTACTGCGCGATGACTTGGGCAGACCCACTGTTGCGCTCTATAACGGTGCTTTGAAGGTTGCCACGGAGCGGGGAATCAGTGAATTGATGGTGTCAATATCCCATTGCAAAACATATGCAGTGGCTAATAGTATAGCAGTATAAGGGGTTGAACATATGAAACTTGCATTAAATGAAGAGATGCGAGAAGTTGATCAAATCACCATAGAAAAATATGGAATACCCGGTGTTGTTCTTATGGAAAATGCCGGTAATGCAGTTGTCGATGAAGTGTTGAAAATAGAATCTTCTGTTCAGAGGGTTCTGGTGATATGCGGAACCGGAAACAATGGCGGTGATGGATTTGTGGTGGCGCGCCATCTTCATAATGCCAATAAGGAAATTCGTGTCTTCATAGTGGGTCAACCTAAGGATATAACGGGAGATGCTGAGCTCAATTATCAGGTGCTCAGAAAGCTGGACATTCAAATTGATAATGTCAATGATCAAGGTGGGCTGATGAAGCTGGAGAAGCTCATCCCCTCGCAAGATGTTGTTGTTGATGCAATACTGGGAACCGGTCTTGTTGACAGCGTTCAAGGTATTCATAAGGGCGTTATTGAAACCATCAATCGTTTAAGTAAATATACGGTTTCTGTGGATGTACCATCAGGTGTGAGTGGGAATACAGGTAAAATTATGGGTGAGGCTGTACGTGCAAAGAAAACGGTAGCCTTTGCCCTCCCTAAAATTGGAAACATTCTATACCCGGGTGCAGACTATAACGGCGAACTTGTTATACGACAAATTGGTATTCCTAAAAAGGCCATACGAGAAGTGGGCATGAAACACCATATTATTACACGGGACCACATTACGCGCCTGCTTCCGGAAAGACCACAAAATTCCCACAAGGGTACGTATGGAAAAGCCAATATTATAGCGGGAAGTTCAGGCATGACTGGCGCGGCTATTTTAACGTGCAAGGCTGCCCTTAGAAGCGGTCTGGGACTGCTCAAACTATACATACCAGAAAGCTTGAATTTACTCATTACAACCAGTGTTCCCGAGGTTGTCACGGTGCCGCTCAACGAAATGCGCCGTGGGGTAATCAATATCAATCAAATTTCAAAAATCATTGATGATTCAAAGGATATCGATGTTGTAGCAATTGGTCCTGGCTGTGGTACGGCCAGTGAAATGTCTGAGCTTGTGCGTCAGATGATTGAAAGTGTAGACTGCAAGATGGTCATTGATGCAGACGGACTGAATGTCCTTGCTAAAAACGTGAAGTGGCTTGAGCATAGAAAATCTGAAATTGTCCTGACACCTCATCCGGGTGAAATGGCGCGTTTAACGGGTCTTACTATTGAAGAAGTCACTGAAAATCCTATAGAGACAGCCCTACAGTTTGCAACGGAGTATGGTGTGCTGGTCGTTCTGAAAAGTTCGAGGACGATTATTGCAACACCTCAGGGTGAAATTTTTGTCAATTTGACAGGCAATAGCGGAATGGCAACGGCCGGTAGCGGAGATGTTCTTACGGGGATCATTACAGGTTTTATCGCTCAAGGCATGGCTCCGCGTGAAGCCTGTATACTAAGTGTATATATTCATGGACGTGCTGGTGATATTATGGCGGGTAGAAAAGGCGAATTTGGCCTACTTGCAGGAGACATTGTAAGTGGTCTGACTCATACAATAATGGAAATTGTTGGCTAATGTATTGAAATTCTATTTAGACAGTGTATAACTGCAAATGCAGAGAAGAAATGTTTGGATATAATAAAGGCAGTGTGTTTATCCGAGCAAGGTATGATTTAACCGGGGGGGAAAATTATGCAACATCAACTGAGGAGGCCTGTTTGGGCAGAGATCAACTTAGACAATCTTGCACACAATATTAAAGAAGTGCGACGTGTAACCAAGCCAGATGCGATGGTAACCGCAGTTATTAAAGCAGATGGATACGGGCATGGTGCTGCTGAAATTGGCAAGACCTTGCTTGACAATGGTGCAGACCGTTTTGCTGTAGCCACTTTGACAGAAGCCATTCAACTGAGAAAGGCTTACAAGGACACGCCAATTCTGGTTCTTGGGTATACGCCAGAAGAAGATAGTGACGAGGTTGTTCGAAACAATCTCATTCAGACCGTATATGCATTTGAGCAGGCGGAAGCGCTGGACAAGGCTGCAAAGTCAAACAAAACGAAAGTCAAAGTTCATATCAAACTCGACACTGGAATGGGCCGATTGGGTCTGCGACCTGAAAAGGATGCGGTTCTTGTAATCGAATATATTTCAAAGCTGGGTAATGTAGAGATCGAAGGCATTTATACCCATTTTGCTGTTGCAGATGAAGTAGACAAGACTTATACACTTGAACAAGTGAAAAAATATAATGGGGTCATTGAAGCATTAGAAGAAAAGAATATTCATATTCCAATAAAGCACGTGTCTAATTCAGCAGCGATTATCGACTTGCCCGAGCTCAATTACAACATGGTACGTGCAGGCATTATGCTGTACGGGCTTTATCCATCACACGATGTTTCTCATGAAAATGTAAAATTAAAAGAGGTTATGAGCCTTAAAGCTCGAATAGGTCATGTAAAGGATGTTGGTCCTGGTGTAGGTGTGAGTTATGGTCTTCTGTATACAACTGACGCACAAACACGAATCGGGACAGTGCCAATTGGCTATGCAGATGGATACACAAGACTGTATACAGGTAGTGCAAAAGCAATTGTTGGCGGCGAAATCAGACCTATTATTGGACGCATTTGCATGGATCAGTGTATGGTTGATCTCACAGATTTAAACGTACAGCGCGGTGATGAAATTGTTTTATTCGGTGCATCGGACAACCAAAAAATTTCAATTGATGAGGTCGCAAGCTGGATAAAAACGATTAATTATGAAGTTGTTTGTATGATTAGCAAAAGAGTGCCGCGGGTATATAAATCCCAAGGTGAAATTGTGCAAATCAAAGATGCCCTTATGCTGCTTTAAAGAAGTTTACAAATGCATTAAAGTGAAATTTCAATATATTTCAAATATGCGTCATCGCTTTACAAGTGATCAAACAATGTTTATAATGACTTTGTCCCTTCATACATACTGGCTAATATTGGAGGTGCCCTATGAAAAAAATTAAGCAGGTTAAAATAGACTTGCCCAATGAATTAATTGCTGAGCTTAAAGTGAGCAACAATCCTGAAATGATAAAGAAAAATTTGAATCAGGAATTTCATTTTAAAGCACCCATAAAAATGGATGGTGTCATGGAAGCGTTGCGTTCGGGATATGAGCGCATGGCGGACATCAATCGGGACATGGCCGAAATGGGACTATGTTCAGATGCTGGATGCCTAGAGTCCTACGAAAGCCAGCTGGAAAGCGAGGAAGGCCTTGATCGTTAAACGTGGAGAGGTGTACTTTGCAGACTTAAATCCAGTCGTAGGTTCAGAACAAGGGGGACAAAGACCTGTACTCATTGTGCAAAATGATGTCGGAAACAGATACAGCCCAACGGTAATTTGTGCAGCCATTACTGCAAAAATATCTAAGGCAAAATTGCCCACTCATGTAGAAGTACCCAAAGATGAAGTAGGCCTAATTAAAGATTCCGTCATCCTACTCGAACAAATCAGAACCATTGACAAGCGCAGACTCATTCAAAAGATTGGTGCATTGCCATCTGATCTGATGAACGATGTGGACCGCAGTTTAATGATTTCACTCGGCTTGTTCGAGGTTACATAGACACAACCTAATGTGTCATGAACTAAAATATTATATACTTACTTATATGGAGCCCAGGCAGAAATGCCTGGGCTCTGATTGTTGATAATGTTTCACGAACAAAGGCTTTATCCACAATCAGATTCTGTTTGAAAAGGCCCTTGCTAGGACCTGTGTATGTATCGATTTTTACAGACCATAAAGCTGAAATTTTACCAGCAAAGTATTACGAAGTGATATCAAACGCTTTGACGCTTTGAAATAGGTTGGTATTTATAGTAAAATAGACGGGGATACTGGGCAGTTCGCCCATTCGATTAGGAGGTAAAAAATGCGTGCATTTAAAAATATAGGACTCATAACGATCGGCATAGTAATAGGCTTTTTCATATCTGGCATGATGGAGATTTCAGAAGCCTCACCTGGCTCAGAAAATGATCCACTGGTAACACTCAGCTATGTGGATAAACGCTTTGAAGAACTGGATACCTACTTGGAATCCAAACTGGATGTCCAAAGTGACTCATCAGGTGCGGGCGTTTCGCAGGGGCTTTTTGAAATACTGGAAGTGAAAGCAGGCAGTATGATTTATCTTGGGGACAGTACAGAGTTTATTCTCCGCTCAGGTGAAGCGCTTGCAATTGCATCTTCAAGCGGCGGTCTTGCAGATTTAACTGAAGGCTATGACATTGCTCACAGTAAACCAGTTCCGAAGAATCACCAAATCCTGAATCCTCAAAATGACGGACGCGGGGTTGCAATTACCATTGATGCTTGGGTTATGATTAAGGGTGCGTATACCGTAGTCGAAAACTGATACATGAAAAATCGAAACAGGCAAAAGTGTGAGGTCGTATTGACACTTTTGCCTTAACTTTGAAAATACATAAAAGTTTGGAGTAATGAATATGTTGAAAAAACTATATATGCTAATCCTTGTCGTAAGCCTGGCTGTAGTTGGATTTGTGGCATTTAACCGCATAAACGTTGAATCAAGTCATAAGGTGGCTGAACTTGTTTTAGATTATGAAGAGGCAGGTCTTCTGGCTGAACAGTCCGATTACACCCTCCAGTGGTGGATGGAACATTTTAAATCCCTGGGTTTTACCAGTGTAGCTGTTAAAGAGTCTACACTTGAAAACATGATTATTAACGATAAGCCAATAAACTATGAAGTGGTAGAAAATCTGAAGAAAGACTTGCACTGGAGAAGCCTTTTCTCATCAGAAGCTGCAGATTTTATTGAAGACAAGACAGACCGATATGATGTTGTCGTGACAACGCCATCTGAAGCGGTGTTTTCATTTGTGAAAGAGGGACTTTCTAAGCGTTATCCAAGTACATTTTACAAGGTCTTTGAAGGCGAAACGTATACAATCGTTCTTGATGGAAAACCTGAAGATGCTCTATACGCAGAAACAGGCTTTCTTGTAGATGAAGACGGCAAGAATAAGAGAACACTGCGGAGTCAAACACATTCAAAACTTGCATGGATTGGTCTTGGATTTGATCCTGAAATGATTGAAATGGTTCAAAGATCAGGTCTTGAAGTCTTGCCTAGACCTGCAAATTTTGAAAGATACCCTGACAAATTGGTTCAGGCGTTTGAAGACGAAATGGCACGTTATGAAATTTCGCCATCTTATTTTGTATTTCAAGGAGAGTCCGTTATGGGGTACGACCCTGAAACGGATAATGTAGATGAACTTTATCATTATATGAATGACAATCATATTGCTTCTGGTCTTATTGAGTCCGGGGTACAGCGGTCTCAGACAAAACAAGAGGGGCTTGTTAAGCTTACGGAAATGCTCGATTATGATGCCATACGTATATTCCCGATTGTAGGTTATATTCAAGAGCGCTACAAGTGGTATGGCTATGAGGGTGCCCAGGAAATTGAAAACACCATTTATAGGGCCATTACTGAAAGAAATATCCGAAGCGTGTACTTTAGACCGTTTCGACAAACGGACAATGAAATTTTATATGTAACAGATCCGGATATCTATACCGAGTCCTTTAAGAGCCTAGAAAATAGGCTTACAGAACACAAAATTACATTTGGGAACGCTTCAAAGCTCAGATACAACGAGCCAGGGGTTCTAAATTTAATTGTTATTGGGTATGGTTTGGTGGTGCTTTCAATAATCGCCTTAAATAGTATTGTGCCAATCCGAGAACGGCATCAGGCCATGTTGCTTTCTGTTGGGGTACTGGGTGTAACTGCAGCTAACTTGGTCGTACCGAACTTTGCAGGCATTTTGATGGCCCTAGGGGCATCGATATTATTTCCTGTACTGGCCTCTATTGCAATCCTTGATATACTCAAGCAGTTCATTATCAATAGACAGATTGACAAAATATACAGTGTGCTGTTAAAAGGACTGACACTTCTTGTAATATCCGTAGCCATTGCCATGGTGGGCGGCATATTCATAGGCAGTATTTTGTCGAGTTCAGCATATATGCTTGAAATGGAGTATTTTAGAGGTGTTAAAGTTAGTCAGCTTGCACCACTGGCTCTATTTTGTGTCATTTACATTATTCGTTTTGGCTATGGTCGGTCTGTGGGCGCACTTGATGAAGAGACCAATTATCTGATGGATTTAAAAGACCTGCTCAATGAACGGATAAAGGTACTTCATATTTTACTAGCTGGTATTGTAGGCGTAATTGGTGTCATTTATATAGCAAGAACTGGACATGAAACAGTCATACAGCCATCAACAATTGAAATGATTTTTAGAAACTTCTTAGAGTACAATTTCATTGCGCGTCCAAGATCCAAGGAAATGCTGATTGCTTTTCCAGCGATTATGGTCGTGACATATACTGCGCTAAAGGGATGGAAGTTCTCGATATTCCCATTGGCAGCAGTCGTTATGATCGGTGTTACATCTGTTGTTAACACATTCAGTCACTTACGAGCACCCTTTTATCTATCTATTGCTAGAACCATCTATGGTGCAGGATTTGGAGCACTTATTGGCATCGTTCTCGTACTCCTGCTGAACGGACTGCTGCGTGTTTTCGTAAATATCAAAGGGAGACTGACGGATGAATAAAGCACTCATATCAGGATATTATGGGTTCAATAATCTGGGAGATGAAGCCATTCTTGAAACCATGATCCGTTCTATAAAAAGAATGGACCAGGCAGTTGAGCTAACTGTTCTTACTGCAACCCCTGAGCGAACTGCGTCAACCCTTCATGTTAAAACTGTTTCCAGATACAATCTGATCGCGGTTATTCTGGCAGTTATGAAAACCAACGTGCTGATTTCAGGTGGTGGCAGTCTTCTGCAGGATACAACGAGTAAAAGAAGCATTCACTACTACCTTGCAATTATTATATTCGGTTTGATTTTCAACAAGCCGGTTATGCTCTACTCTCACGGAATTGGGCCAGTACATAAACCCATAAATAGACGTATTATGAAGTGGGTTTTGAGTCGTGTCGATGCAATAACTGTGCGTGAGGTGAACTCAAAATATGATTTGATTGAAATGGGTATACCTGAAGAAAAAATATATGTTACCGCCGATCCCGTTGTAGACATGGAGAAAATTGAAACAAGAACGGGGCGAAAGATACTGGAAGGTGCTTTTGGAGGCAATATCGATACTCGCCCAATTATTGGTCTGTCCATGCGTACAAAAGACTTTGCCACTGAAGAGAATAGACA
The DNA here is from genome assembly GCA_963676345.2 of uncultured Acidaminobacter sp. Taxonomy (GTDB): domain Bacteria; phylum Bacillota; class Clostridia; order Peptostreptococcales; family Acidaminobacteraceae. Next base: position 492,820 of record CAXXTS010000002.1, on the reverse strand, counting down.
AAAATTAAAAAAACTGATACAATCACTTTCGCAATCGTATAATGTTGTAATGATTCCTTTTCATCTTAAGGAAGACCTCGAAATTTGCATGTGGGCAAAATCAGATGAGGTTGCTGTCATCGAGAAAGAATACGCTGCAGATGAAATAATGAGCGTGGTGGAAAATTTGGACGCCCTGATTGGTGTTCGATTACATTCGCTGATTTTTGCAGCCGTAGCGGAGGTTCCGCTGCTTGGAATTTCTTATGATCCAAAGATTGATTACTTTTTAAAGACCCTTGGGCTTGAGGCGGTTGCTAGAATAGATACATTCCGCCCGCAAGAGGTACTCAGTGCTTTGTCGGATTTGATGCAGCATAGGGAAGTGGCAATCAAGAATTTGAGAGATCATGTTTCAAAGCTACAGAAGAAGTTCGATAAGAATGAAGAAATTCTTGGAACATTATTGCAAAAGAGGAAGTAGGCATAGAAATGAAATCCGTTAAAATTCTAGGTGTGAGAATAGACAAAGTGGATGCTGATGAAGCATATAATAAATTTTTATCATTATTTAAGAATGGCACATTTAGTGCAATCTATACGCCAAATCCAGAAATTATTATGATGGCGCAGGATGATGAACCGTTAAAGGAAGCACTTCTTGATGCTGATCTAGTCATTCCAGATGGCATCGGGGTTGTTTATGCATCCCGAATTCACAAGCTTGGCCTTGAAGAGCGTATTCCAGGCATAGAGTTTATGGATCGTATGCTTAAGTTTTGCAACAACACTAAGGGGTCTATCTTTATCTTGGGTGGAAAGCCAGGAGTGCCCGAGAAGGCCTGTGAGAAAATTAGTGAAAAGTACCCTAATATTGATATCAAAGGGTGCCAAGACGGTTACTTCACACCTGAAGAGGAACTGAAAGTTGTCGATAAAATCAATGAAGTCAAACCAGATATTCTGTTTGTAGCGCTGGGATGTCCCAAGCAAGAGAAATGGATACACGAACATAGAAAAATTCTGAACACAAGAGTGGCAATGGGTGTTGGTGGCAGTGTCGACGTTTGGGCAGGTCATGCCAAAAGAGCTCCTAAGCTATTCATTAAACTCAATTTGGAATGGTTTTACAGATTGCTGCGAGAACCGAGCAGGTTGGGGCGTATGATGTCTCTTCCAAAGTTTTTGCTGCGCGTACTTCTGTCAAGAGATATATCAAAGTAAGGAAAAAAGCTGTATTTATATACAGCTTTTTTATATTTGCAATTATAGCTTATATTACATTCACGATTAAAGGGTTTCAGAGAGCGCGCTTGGCTTCAAAAGAATTCTGAGAATCATCTTGTAAAGTGATGTGGCTGTGTTAAGGGCTTTAGAATTGCTCTGAATCAAAGGCTTATATTTCCAGATGAGATATTGTAAAAATGTTCATTTGCATGTTTTACAATCTGTGTTATAATCGGATACTGTGAGCTAGCATATTGCTATGAATCAGAATAAATTAGCGTCGCATCCACCCGGGTGTGATTCACTAATGACAATACATGTTTCAAACACACTGCAAGTCTCGTAAAAGGGTATGGAGAATAATTAATCCACCAATGAAGGGAGTAACACACATGAAACAGAACGTTGCTGAGCTTAAAGCAACAGCGAATGTCATGCGTCAAGATATTGTACGCATGGTGAACGCTGCAGGGTCAGGTCACCCAGGCGGTTCATTATCAGCTGCAGATATTGTTGCAGCACTATACTTCAATGTTATGGACATTGATCCAGAAAATCCAAAGAAGGAAAATCGTGACAAGTTTGTTCTTTCTAAAGGACATGCTGCACCAGTACTGTATGCAGCGCTTGCAAACCGCGGTTACTTCGCAAAAGAAGAACTATTAAAGCTACGTAAATTTGGTGCAATGCTACAGGGACACCCTGACATGAAAGGCACACCTGGTGTGGATATGTCTACTGGTTCACTGGGACAAGGCATCTCGACTGCTGTCGGCATGGCACTTGCAAATAAAATTGATAACCGCGACCACAGAGTATACGCACTGCTGGGTGACGGTGAAATTAACGAAGGTCTTGTATGGGAAGCACTTATGTCTGCTGCACATTACGACCTAAGCAATCTTACTGTAATCCTTGATTACAATGGCCTTCAAATTGATGGCGCAAATGATGATGTCATGGGCATAAAGCCAGTTGACAAGAAGTTTGCTGCTTTTGGATGGAATGTCATTGAAATTGATGGTCATGATATGGACGCAATCTTGTCTGCATTCGATACTGCTAAAACAGTTACAGATAAGCCATCTGTTATCCTTGCAAATACTGTCAAGGGCAAAGGTGTTTCCTTCATGGAAGGCGACTATGGATGGCATGGTCAAGCACCTAATGACGAGCAACTTGCTCAGGCTCTAATTGATCTTGGAGGTGCATGCTAATGTCTAAAAATATTGCTACTCGTGAATCTTATGGTAATGCATTAAAGCGTCTTGGCGCGACAAATGAGAACCTTGTTGTTCTGGATGCAGACCTTTCAAAATCAACTAAGACAGCGATCTTTGGCGCAGAATTCCCCGAAAGACACTTCAATATGGGAATCGCTGAGCAAAACATGGTTGGCGTTGCAGCGGGTCTTGCTGCATCGGGAAAAATTCCTGTCGCGTCATCATTTGCAATGTTTGCAGCGGGCCGTGCATTTGAAGTGATTCGTAACTCAATTTGCTACCCTAAAATGAACGTAAAAATCTGTGCTACACATGCTGGCGTTACAGTTGGTGATGACGGTGCATCTCATCAGGCTATCGAAGACCTGTCTATTATGCGTTCGCTTCCAAACATGGTTGTCCTAAATCCTGGTGACGACGTGACTGCTCAAAAAGCAGTAGAAGCAATGCTTGAATATGTTGGACCTGTTTACGCGCGTTTTGGGCGTGCAGCAGTTCCGGTTGTACACTCTGAAGATGTTAAATTCGAAATTGGAAAAGGCATCGTAATGAATGAGGGTACAGACGTGACGATTATTGCTACAGGCATTCTTGTTGCTGAAGCAGTTGAAGCAAAAGAAACCCTTGAAGCAGAAGGCCTTTCTGTACGTCTGATTGACATGCATACAATTAAGCCAATCGACCAAGAGCTGATTATTAAAGCGGCTAAAGAGACAAAGGCAATTGTTACAGCAGAAGAACACAGCATCATTGGTGGTCTGGGTTCAGCGGTTGCAGAAGTTGTTGCAGAAAACGCACCTGCTAAAGTTGTTCGTGTGGGCGTTAAAGATACATTCGGTGAGTCTGGTAAGCCAGATCAGCTGATGGAAGCATACGGTCTTAAGGCAAAAAATATTGTTGAAGCCGTTAAAGCAGCACTGAAGTAAGTTAAGAAATCAAAGTCTGTAAAGACTGGTAATAAACAGGACACATCATGCGCGCATGATGTGTCCATTTTACGAAAAAGACAAAGCAATGCAGAAATACAGAGAACGGGTCATGATTTTGTGTTAACACAATCATGACCCGTTCTCTGTATTTCTATATGGCGCGACGAGCGACGTGAGCAACTGGAAGTTGCTCTGTGCATTGCGTAATCCAATCAGGAAAATAAGTTTTAGGCGACTAGCTATCGTGAGCAATTTCTGGTTGCTCAGTTAACCACATGGACTTAAAATAATTGTAGTCTGCATAGGCCTTACGTCCCGTTTAGAATGTGATAAATGTAAGGAAATTAAGTGTTTGCATAAGCTTGCGACTCATAGAATTTATGATAGAATAGACCGTATCGGGGATCTAAAATACGAAATTCGTGTAGACTATGACAGACTTTGGGTATGTGTTAATCAAAGGCTAGTTTAAAATAGGTTGGAGAAGGATTTTGGGGAATATGTTTAAGCGATAAAGATATGTGTACGCTTTTGAACGGAAAGGACAGAATATGCGTATAGTACCAACAGAAATGATACCAGAAAATGCGATATTGGCAGATTCGCTTTATACCCTTGACGGCCGCATACTTTTAAAAGAAGATGCAAAGCTGACAAAAAATCTCATTAGTAAGATTAATGCCAACAGTATTTTCACAGTATATATTCATGACGAGCATAGTGATGTGGAAATTGATAAATTGGTTGACCCGCACTTACGACATCAGGGTATGATGTTGATCAAAGACATATTTGATGCGGCGGGAAATAGAAATACACAGGGCGAATGGATGCCAAAGTCAATATTTGAATATATGGATGGGCTAACAAAGCTTACAGATGACATACTCTATGATTTAAATTCAGCAAGAGATGCTCAGTTGGAGTATATTGATATAAAAAATGTAGATAACTACCTGTACAGCTCAGCACTGAATACGGCAATACTGTCTGTACTCATTGGGTGGGATCTAGGGCTCAATCAGGAAATGATTAAACACCTTTTTATAGGTGCAGTTTTTCATGATATTGGGATGGCACTACTTGATCCTGAAGTTACCTACAAGCGCGAGGCACTGACCAATGAGGAAAAGATACAAGTACTGATGCACTCAAAAAAAGGACATGCTTATTTGAAAGAGCATGCATTTCTAAGTGCCTATGTAAAGGCGATTACCCTGCAACATCATGAGCATTTGGACGGCTCTGGTTATCCCAACCGAATAACAGGCAATGAAATTCATAAGTTGGCTCAAATTGTTGGCATTGCAGACATTTATGATGCAATGACTTCAGATAGGCCTTATAGAAGAGCGTTAGCGCCAGCCGAGGCCATTGAGTATATTATGGGTGCAGCAGGCCGGTATTATGACATGGACCTTGTCAACATTTTCGTGAAGAAAATCAATCCCTATCCAACGGGCTCACTGGTTGAGCTGAATGATGGGCGCACAGCTGTCATTGACAGTGTTCCAAAGGGATTCCCACTCAGACCGAATGTTCGCGTTATTAGTGGTACACCTGGAAACTACACTTATGAAGCAGTGAATCTGCGTGAGAATAACAGCCTGATTATTAAGGGGATACAATACAGTCCGAATATACTATAGTTTAGAATAAAGTATAAGTGTATACAGTGAGAATGCTTATTGACAATGAGTTTACCCCCTGTTACAATGAGTCTGAACTGAATAATGTGCTTTATGGTATCGAAATTTCGATTTAATAGGGAAGCTGGTGTAAATCCAGCACGGTCCCGCCACTGTAAAGTTTGTGTTTTATCTGTATACCACTGTTTAACGGGAAGGTTGATAAAACAATACAAACTAAGTCAGGAGACCTGCCATGAAGAGCAATGCCGTATGGCCCACGAGGATGGGTGGTGTTACGATCGATATTTCTAGTCGAATGTACAACGCCCCTTTATGTAAAAATGAAGGGGATTTTTATTTCTAGTGCAGAAATAAGCATGTGTACTTTGGTAAAATCGTATTTTTCGTAAGCCGTCTGCCCTTGGGCAGTCTTTTTTTTATCCTTATTCATGCATGAAGCAAGGAACACTTAACGATTATGGAGGTGGCCTTGTGGCACTAAATATTGAAGGATTTATGCTGAATCCATTTGCACTAATTGCAGTTACAATCGTCTTTGGCGGTTATTTTGGAAAGTTGAATCTTAGAGGGCTGAAACTGGGTAGTTCCGGCAGTCTTTTCGTTGGGCTGGGGATAGGGTATTTTGCATACCGCCTATTGGTCATGCCTCATCTTGCTGTGACAGAAGTACCCGATGTTGTCTCTAAGGTTCTGGCACAAGGCCTTGTGCCAAAATCGCTTTTTACACTGAGTCTTATAGGTTTTATTGCACCAGTGGGTCTATTGGCATCATCGGATATCGCTGATGTGATCAGAGAGTATGGCGTGCGTTTTGTTTTGCTCGGTGTCCTTATTACCTTATCGGGTGCTGTATCGAGTGTTGTTTTCATCAAATGGATTGGTTCGTCACAGGGTATTGGTGTAATTGGAACTTATGTTGGTGCCTTGACGAGTTCTCCGGGTCTTGCCGCTGCGCTTGAAGTAGCAGGCACAGCGGGTCACGGTGGGGAAGCCATGATTGGTTTAGGCTATGCTGTGGGCTATATTCCAGGTGTGCTCATGGTTGTCGTGGGAATGCGCCTTATACCTAAATGGATTGGTGTTGATCTTGAGCATGAGAAAAATCTGCTCATTGCCTCGAGGAAGCAGAGCGCCAAGAATACTGAAAGCATTGATAGTCTGTTTTCAAACAAAAGCTTTAATACAATTTTATTCATGAAAGTATGTGGAGCAGGCATTCTTATTGGTCAAGTGAAGATTTATTTTGGATCTTATCTCGGTTGGATAGGCCTGGGATCAACTGGAGGGGTTCTGGTTGCCTCGCTGATTATCGGACATAGTTTGTCTGAAATTAAGCACCCGCTCAATATGTCAAAGGAAACATTATCAGCCATACGCGATTTATCTCTGAACATGTTTCTGGCTATTGTCGGATTGAACTACGGTTATACAACGGTGAACTCAATTTTACAAGAGGGCTTGATCTTTCTCGCGGCTGCCATAGTCAGTGGAAGTGTCGCTATAATTGTGGGTGTCCTTGTTGGGCGCCTATTGATGAAAATGAACTGGATTGTTCTTTCTGGGGCCATTTGCGGTGGCATGACAAGTACACCAGGACTCGCAGCTGCACTAGAAGCCTGTGAATCCGATGAAGTTGCTGCAAGTTATGGGGCAACCTACCCGGTAGCACTTATATCGATGATATTGTTTACAACAATTATGACTTATATCGTTTAATCAAGGGGTGTAATGATGACTAAAAATAATAGGATAATAGAAAATGTTGAAAATAGAGTTCGCTGTGAAAAACTACTAGAAAAGGTTGTAAAAGCAGATGAGGCAGTATGGTTGATTGAAGATGGCATGACTGTGGCAACGTCTGGATTTACACCGTCTGGATATCCCAAGTCTGTGCCACTTGCCCTTGCAAGAAGAAAAAGTGAAGAAGGCTTAGACATAAAGGTGAATTTAATTACTGGGGCATCTGTAGGGGATGAACTCGATGGTGCCTGGGCGCGGGCAGACTTAATTGATAAACGTCTTCCCTATCAAACGAATGAATCGTTGCGTACTCATACAAACGATGGTAAATGCAATTATTTAGATATGCATCTCAGCCATCTTCCCAATTACGCTAAATATGGATTTTTAGGAAAAGTAGATATTGCAATCGTCGAAGCGGTTGCAATAACAGAAGAAGGCTATATTATTCCTTCGACCTCTGTTGGGGCAACACCGACATACTTGGATTTGGCTGAAAAGGTGATTATTGAGATCAATACAACTCAGCCTTTAGAACTGGAGGGCATGCACGATATTTATGTGCCGAATAAGCCGCCTTATAAGGCGCCAATTCCGATTTTTAAGACGGAAGATCGTATTGGCGAGCCCTTTATCTGGTGCAACCCAGATAAAATTGCGGCTATAGTTTTCTCAGACATAGGTGACGGTGTACGACCCCTTGCGCCCGTAGATGAAGTTTCAAAAAAAATATCTGAAAATCTAATAGGATTTTTAAGAACAGAAGTGGAAGCTGGCCGCTTGAGTGAGAATCTTTTGCCACTTCAGTCAGGGGTGGGCAGTGTTGCGAATGCAGTATTGTCAGGTCTAAATGCATCAGAATTTCAAGATTTGGTGTGTTATACAGAAGTTATTCAGGATTCCATGCTGGACCTAATCGACAGCGGCAAGGTGAAATTTGCCTCTGGAACGTCAATCACACCTTCTGCAGCTGGACTGGTACGGTTTAAAGAAAAGATTGACTTTTATAAAGATAAAATCATACTGCGACCACAGGAAATTTCAAATCATCCAGAGGTCATAAGGCGACTGGGTGTTATTGCAATAAATACAGCTATAGAAGTCGATATTTATGGAAATGTAAACTCAACGAATATTATGGGGTCGCGGATGATGAATGGTATTGGCGGATCCGGTGATTTTACAAGAAATGGATACATTTCAATTTTCACAACACCGTCCATAGCAAAAAATGGAGATATTTCAGCCATTGTGCCTATGGTTTCACATCATGATCATACCGAACATGATGTCATGGTCATTGTTACAGAACAAGGTGTAGCAGATTTAAGGGGCCTCAGCCCAAAAGAAAGGGCATGGGTGATCATTCAAAACTGTGCGCATCCAATGTACCGTGCGGCATTGCATGCTTATTTTGAAACAGCGAGAAATGGCAAGCACAAGCATACACCGCACTTAATGGATGAGGCGCTCAGTTGGCACCAAAGATTTATTGAAAGCGGTACGATGAAAAAGGAATACAGCGTATAAGGAAGCAGCAGGATAGATCGCTACAAATGATGTAGCACCCTCAACTCAGCGGGAAACCGCTGGTATTCACTGATATCGGATTTGGCCAGGCGATGTGGCTCCCTATCCGCATCGTCACAATCTGATATCAAAAGCTATCATAACAAATGGAGGAATGCATGATGTGCTCGAAACTGTATCAGATCAAAGTGTCTTTAAAGGGCGTAAAGCCAAAAGTTTGGAGACGGATTCTCGTTGAAGACAATATTTCTTTTTTCAAGTTACAAAAATCTATTGCGGTTGCTTTTGATTGGCCATTTTCAAAGTTCAGTGAGTTCAGGGTACGCGATATTGCCATTTGCCAGCGCCATTCAAAAATTGATTTTCTAAAAGAGTGCTTAAACAGTGTAACGACCCGACTATGGGTTTTTAATATTGAACCGGGTGAGTCTGTAGTCATGCAATATGACATCGTAGATAAATGGGTATTTGACATTGAAATAGAAGCCTATGTGAAAAAAGAAGTGGGCATTCGTTATCCGGTGTGTGTTGAATGCTCAGGACAGGCACCTCCGATTGAGCTTGGAAGTCCACAGGATTTTGCAATCTATCAGAAAGCAATTGAAGACCGTGAACATGTTGCACATGATTTTTTTGTAAATCAATATGCAAAAAAGCAAAATTCTTTTACAGAAGATTTGGAAAAGATGAATCAGAAAATGCTCTGCGTGTGAAAACGTTACCAATGCGACAGATACGGGACTTTGACAGAGGAGAAGACCATGCGAAAATATTCAAGTAAAATTATAAGCATTCAAATTATTTAATTTTTTTCACATTTGGTGTTGACACTTGCTTGCAGGACTCGTATAATCAGTATCAATAAAACGACGAACTTTAAGTCGTTTCACAAGTTGCCTATATTGAAAAGCAATGATGGAGATAAAGATTTCTGATTCATACGAATCCCAGAGAGTTAGCGATGGTGAGATGCTAGCGTCGTGCAGAAGTCGATTGATCACTCCTGAGCTGTCAGGTCCAAAAGCAGTGAGTAGACCTGAACGTTTGTCCACGTTATCGGACTAGAATTCGCTAATTGCATAAGCAGTTGGCCGATTTGAAAAAAGGGGTGCTCCCATTTAACGGAGTACAACTAGGGTGGTAACGCGATTCAGCTGAAATCGTCCCTAGGATGACGAACGCTGATGGTATATTTATAAATCATAATAACGCACTGAAGAAGAGGAAAGTTGAGTCAATCACATGTAGAGAGCTGGTGAGGGTGGAAATCCGGCGGTGATACTGAATGTATAGTAGCTTCTGAGCGGCACTATTGAACGAGTTGAGTAGGTAGTGACGGCTGTCCCCGTTATAGGACTAGGATTCGCTGTAAGGCCGATCTGAAATAAGGGGTATTCCCATAAGACGGAATGCAACTAGGGTGGTAACGCGAAAATAGATTCGTCCCTAGATGGCGACGAAATGGATTAATAAAATTAAAAAGCTTTGATGAAGAGAAAGGTTCAGTCCCTGCTGATAGAGAGTTGGTGATGGTGGAAATCCAACAGATATACGTGAACTATACTAGCTTCTGAGCTTCTTTGCTGAAATGGATTAGAGTAGGTGAAGACGGGTGCTCCCGTTATAGAGATAGGATTCGCAATTAGCCGATCTGATTAAGGCAGATATATCTGCAAAGTAGAGTGGTACCATGTGGGAAGGCTCCCTCATCTCTACGAACGAAACGTTCGTGGAAATGAGGGAGCTTTTTATATGCGTATATAAAAACAAATGCAGTAAAAAGCCCGGCGGGAGAATGAGTAACTTTGGTAAGTGAGACGCGTTCATTCCCAATCTACTGTGAAGCTACCAAGCTAAGGTAAAGTTCAAAAGACAGAATATTGTGTGAACTACCGGAGGTACATGAGACATTCTTGTACATTTCAAATTCACCAGAGAAAAGGAGGGGTTCGATGAGGACTCAGGTTACTGCAAAACTGGATGACGGCGTAAATACGATGCTCAGAGTCGTAGGAACACTAAGGAGAAAGGAATTTGGCATTCTCGACATCGAGATGAAAGAACTTGACGACAAGGTGCAGTCAGAACTCACAATTACCTTGAATGGTGATGGAGACTTGACACGAAAAGCTATGTATCAGATGGAGAAGGTCTATGGCGTAAACAATATCAGAATGCTGTAGAGCGCGTGAAGTGAGAATTGAGTAACGAATCAAATGTTAATAGTTATGTGAGTTCAGTGAGATTCACACCGAAATTTAGGAGGGTATGAAAATGAAGATGTATTATGATCAGGACAGTTCTTTGAAGGCACTTGAAGGCAAGACCGTGGCAATCATTGGCTATGGTAGCCAGGGTCATGCACATGCAAAAAATCTTAAGGATTCAGGCGTGAAGGTTGTAGTTGGCCTTTACGAAGGATCTAAATCAGTTGATAAAGCCCTGAATGATGGTTTTACAGTAACATCAGTAGAAGAAGCAGCTAAGCGTTCGGATGTGGTTATGATTCTTATTCCGGATGAGAGACAAGGCGACGTTTATGAAAAGTCAATCAAGCCAGGTCTTGAGCCAGGCAATGCACTTGCATTTGCACATGGTTTCAACATCCACTTTGATCAAATCAAGCCACCGGCTGACGTAGATGTTTTCATGGTAGCACCTAAGGGCCCAGGACATCTTGTACGCCGTGTATACGAAGACGGTAAAGGCGTTCCAGCACTTTTTGCTGTATACCAAGACTACAGTGGCCAGGCAAGAGATATGGCTATGGCATATGCTAAGGGTATTGGTGCTACACGTGCGGGTCTTCTTGAAACTACATTCAAGGAAGAGACTGAAACAGATCTATTCGGTGAGCAGGCTGTACTTTGCGGCGGCGCAACTGAACTGATCAAAGCTGGTTTTGATACACTTGTTGAAGCAGGTTACCAGCCAGAAGTTGCATATTTTGAGTGTCTGCACGAAATGAAGCTGATTGTCGATCTGCTTTATGAAGGTGGATTTGAAAAAATGCGCTACTCTATCAGTGATACAGCTGAATACGGCGATTTCATGGTAGGTAAGCGTATTGTTACAAATGATACACGTCAAGAGATGAAATCTGTACTTTCTGAAATTCAAGATGGTACATTTGCAAGAGAGTGGTTGACTGAAAACAAAAATGGTCGTCCGCTTTACAATAAAATCAAAGAAGATGAACTGTCTCACCCAATGGTTGAGGTAGGTAAGAACCTTAGAAGAATGATGAGCTGGATCAAGGAGTAGACAGGCGTTAGGAGTGTAGACCAATGAGAAGTAACAACATTAAAAAGGGTGTAGAAAAAGCACCGCACAGATCACTTCTTAAAGCCCTTGGGATGACTCAAAGAGAGATTGAAAAGCCTATCATAGGTGTTGTGAGCGGGTACAATGAAATTGTACCCGGTCACATTGGACTCAAGCCTATTGTTGAAGCCGTTAAGCATGGCATTTTGGCTGCAGGTGGCACACCGGTAGAATTTCCGATGATCGCTGTTTGTGATGGTATTGCAATGAATCATGAAGGCATGAAATATTCTCTGGCAAGTCGTGAAATCATCTGTGATTCCATAGAAGTCATGATGACAGCCCATTCGCTGGACGGTATGATTCTTGTTCCAAACTGCGATAAAACAGTACCCGCAGCATTGATGGCTGCTGCACGACTCAATTTGCCTAGTCTTATTGTTTCGGGCGGACCAATGCTGGCTGGACGTAATACAAAAGGCAAATCTGACCTGATTACAGTATTTGAAGGTGTTGGTGCGGTGAAGGCAGGCAAAATGACAGATGGCGATTTACTGGCGCTTGAGTCTGAAGCGTGTCCAAGCTGTGGTTCATGTGCAGGCATGTTTACGGCAAACTCTATGAACTGTATGACTGAAGTTCTGGGTATGGGACTGTCTGGAAACGGTACCATTCCATCGGTTTATGCAGAGCGTATACGACTTGCCAAAGAGGCAGGACATCATGTTATGCGTATGGTCGAAGAAGATCAAACACCTGATCAAATCATGACCAGAGAAGCTTTTGAAAATGCATTGACAGTAGATATGGCACTCGGTTGCTCAACGAATACAGTCCTTCATTTAACTGCTATAGCACGGGAAATGGGTGTAGATATACCCCTTGAGTGGATTGATAAAGTGAGTGGACAAACACCAAACCTGTGTAAACTCTCTCCGGCTGGGGCAGACCATATTGAAGATCTCTACTATGCAGGTGGTATTAGTGCGGTAATGAATGAGCTCTCCAAGAAAGATTTGATGAACACAAACTGTCAGACCGTAGATGGCAGATCAATCGGAGCGCGTTTTATTGAAAAGAGAAGCGATGTAATTAAAGATATTGACACCCCTTATAGTAAAGAAGGGGGCATTAAGGTTCTAAGAGGCAACATTGCACCAGATGGGGCAGTTGTTAAGCAATCAGCTGTACTGCCTGAAATGATGCAGCATAAAGGACCTGCGAGGGTATTCGATTGTGAAGAGACATGTTACGAAGCCATTCTGAGTGGTGACATCAAAGAAGGCGATGTAATTATTGTACGTTATGAAGGGCCAAAAGGCGGACCGGGCATGCGTGAAATGCTTTCGCCTACTGCAGCACTTGGCGGCATGGGACTTGACAGCAGCGTTGCACTGATAACAGATGGACGCTTCTCAGGTGGCAGTCGTGGCGCTGCTATTGGACACGTTTCACCAGAAGCATGGGAAGGCGGTCCGATTGGTTTGATTGAAGAAGGCGATATCGTTGAAGTAGACATTTCTGCCGGCAAGCTAAATGTTGAGGTTTCAGATAGCGAACTCGAAAAGAGACGTGAAACTTGGAAGCAGCCGCAGAAACCTGCAAAGGGATATCTGAGAAGGTATAGACAGCTCGTATCATCAGCAGATCTTGGAGCGACGTATAGGTAACAAGGGGGAAATGGCATGCAGTTAACGGGGGCGCAAATTGTACTTGAGTGTTTAAAGGCCCATGACGTAGATACGATATTCGGGTATCCCGGGGGTGCGGTGATTCCACTTTATGATGCACTTTATGATGAAATGGATGCATTCACACATATTCGCTCAGCACATGAACAAGGCGCCGTACATGCTGCAGACGGATACGCCCGTTCAACAGGAAAGCTGGGCGTGTGCTTTGCCACTTCAGGCCCGGGTGCAACCAATACAGTGACGGGAATTGCTACAGCATATATGGATTCAGTACCTATGGTGGTTATAACCGGACAAGTTCCGAGTATGCTCCTAGGACGCGATTCATTTCAGGAGATTGACATAACAGGCATGACGTTGCCGATTACAAAGCATAGCTATCTGGTGCGTGATGTTAGAGATATTTCAAAAGTACTTGATGAGGCGATGAGCATAGCGGTCTCAGGCAGACCAGGCCCTGTCCTCGTGGATATCACAAAAGATGCTTTTATTGCCAAAGCAGATTACACTGCAAATGAAGAAGCCATGAAATCCATTCAGGAGACCCCCAAAATGCAGGGCGACCTGGACATGGCTGTCGAGTGGATTAATGCAGCTAAGCGACCTGTCATCTATGCAGGGGGCGGGGTTATTCTAGGCGAAGCCGAGAAAGGCTTGCTTGATTTTGCCCAGCGTGGGGACATCCCTGTGGTGAATACACTCATGGGACTCGGGACCATTCCTAGAGATAACGCATTGTCCTACGGCCTTGTTGGAATGCACGGGTTTTCTGAGACAAATCTCGCTGTAATGGAAAGTGATTTGATTATTGCTGTAGGAGCGCGGTTTAGTGACCGCGTTATCGGCAATCCAGATAAATTTGCTAATAAGGCTAAAATCATTCATATTGATATTGATAAAACAGAGTTTGACAAGAACATGACTGCTGACCTAAGACTTTGCGGTGACCTGCAAGTGTGGATGGAGTCGCTCACTTATGCGATAGAAAACCAGGACCGGTCTAGTTGGCATCAGGAAATCAACAGTGAGAAGCAAGAAGTTTCATTCCTAAATAAAGCTGTAAATCCAAAGACCATACTGGAAACCGTTCACGAAAAACTGGGCGATGCCATCATTGCAACCGATGTTGGACAACACCAGATGTGGACTGCACAGTACTGGCCATTTGAAAGACCAAGACAGTTTATGACATCAGGCGGCCTTGGCACCATGGGTTATGGTCTTGGCGCAGCGGTAGGTGCAAAAGTTGGAAATCCAAGCACACCGGTTGTACTGGTGACGGGTGACGGCAGTTTCAGAATGAACTGCAATGAACTTTCAACCCTTGCTGCAGACAATATTCCAGTGACAATTGTACTGATGAATAACGGTGCTCTTGGCATGGTGCGTCAGTGGCAAAAACTCTTCCAGAACGAGCGCTACTCACAGACCTGTATCGGTGAAGAAATTGATTATGTGAAGCTCGCGGGTGCTTATGGCATTCAAGGCTTTAAGGTGACGACTAGCGAAGAATTGGAAGCAGCTCTGAGTTGGGGTGGTCACGGCAAAGAACCAGTACTTATTGACTGCCGAATTGAAAAAGATGAGGATGTATATCCGATTGTCCCGCCAGGGTGTCCAATATCGGAATTTATTCTCGGTTAAACCTGAGAAACATCTTTAACTTCATACAAACATCTTTCCTTAGCCCGCTGCATGTGCAGCGGGTTATTTTTGCAGGAATGCCATCATAAACTCAGGAGCGCAAAGCAAGATGACTTGCATTATCAAAATGTATGACGTAACATAATCTTAATGTTATAAATGCTTAGAATCCAAATATTATACAATTTTATAATCGGAAATATCTGATTATTTGTTATAATAATGTAGATGAATACCTATAAGGAGAGTGAATTATGTCAGATATGAACCAGTTCATGGATGAAATCGACAAGTCCATGACAAAGTTGGAAAAGGGTGCTGTAATCAAAGGCACTGTTATGACTGTCGGCGATGAAGATGTTATCGTTAACATTGGACATATGTCAGACGGTATTATCTCAAAGAATGAAATCAGCGCTGAAAGTGGAAAGTCACCTGCTGATGTTGTTGCTGAAGGCGATGTAATCGACGTTTACATCATGAAGGCAGACGATGGCGAAGGCAATGTTGTGCTTTCTAAAAAACGTGCTGACCAAATTGTAGTATGGGATGAGCTAGAGGCTGCTAAAGAAGCAGGAACAGCAATCCACATTACAGTTAAGGAAGCGGTAAAGGGTGGCGCGGTTGCTTTTGTTAAAGGCATCAGAGCTTTCATTCCAGCTTCTCAACTGTCGGTTTCCTATGTTGAAGACCTGGAAGCTTTTGCGGGCAAGGAAATGGACGTAAAGGTCATTGAGCTTAACCGAGAAAAGAAAAACGTTGTCCTTTCAGGAAAAGCAGTTGAAATGGACGCGCTAAAAGAAACACGTCAAAAGCTCTGGGATACACTAGCAGCTGGCGATATGATGAAGGGTGAAGTTAAGCGTCTTGAAAAGTTTGGTGCCTTCATTGATATCGGTGGACTAGATGGTCTTGCTCACGTTTCACAACTAAGCTGGAAGCGTGTTAAGCACCCAAGTGAAGTTGTAAGCATTGGCGATGTGGTAGATGTTGAAGTTCTTGAAGTCAACAAGGAAAAGAACAGAATTTCATTGAAAGTCCATGGCGTTCAAGATAACCCTTGGGACAATATCGATGCATACCACAATGTCAATGATGTTGTTAAAGGAAAAGTTGTAAGAGTTGCAGACTTTGGTGCTTTTGTTCAGCTTGAATCAGGTGTTGAAGGTCTTGTACATATTTCTGAGATTTCAAACGAGCACATCAAGCACCCTAAAGATGCCCTTGAAGCAGGTCAGGAAGTAGAAGTTAGAATTCTTGGCATCAAGCCATCTGAGCAGCGTATGAGTCTTTCTATTAAAGCTGTCGATGATGAGAGTGCAGAAATTCAGGAAGCGCTAGATGAATTCACTCAAGAAGGTGATGCTTCAGCAACGCTGGGTGATGTATTTGCAGACAAACTAAAGGATCTGTTTAAGGAGTAGTGACTATGTATTCTAAACCAGACAGAAGAATTGTCAGGAATTCAGGTAATTACAACACCCCTACATTTCAATTGAGCTTGATTCATATGTCGTTTTACGCCAATCCCATTTTGTCGGTTGTAAGAACCATTTTGGGTGTGGGTCTACTCGTTTGCTGGTTGAGAAATATTAATCGAACGCCTAAATAACTAAAATAGAAAATTTGAATTATGGGTGCTGCTAAATGCAGCACTCTTTTTTTATGTGCGTCAATCCTGGTTCATGTTCAGAAGTGTAGAGAACTTTCCTAAGGGGGGGGGATCATTTATTCATCTCAAGTAGGCATTTAATTTTATAGACAGCCTTCGGGCTATAAATTGAATCTGAAAAGTGTGAACAGTCCATACTGGGGCTGGATATGCTTGTGAATTATTTCATATCATTCTGCAGAGGATTCCTAAAGATGATTTGTATAGATTTGGTATAATAAGTGTATTGGAAAAATAAATTATGAGAAAAACGTGAGGGATATATGGATTTTGTAGTTCTCGATTTTGAGACAACTGGCTTGAGAAATGAAGATACAATCATTGAAATTGGATATGTATGGGTACGAGATGGTGAAATCGTGGATACACGCAGTACTTTGATTAATCCAAATAGGCCTATTTCAAGGCGTATAACACAGATTACCGGCATCACCAATGCAATGGTTAAGGAGGCGCCACAGCTTTCAGAAGTGATTGAAAAGTTCAATAAATTTTTGAACAAAAAAATAATTGTTGCCCACAATGCTGGATTCGATATGCGTTTTTTAAATAATGCCCTAAGTGAGGCAGGCCTTAGCCGTATAGACCAGTATATATGCACTATGCGGATGTTCAGAGGGTACAAGAAAAAGCTTGGAATCCAGTCAGGCGGTGCAAAACTTTCAGATTTAACAACATACTTTGGACTCCATAATGATAACGCCCATAGAGCGCTTGACGATGCAAAGGTGACTGCAGATGCCTTTCTTCAAATGGCACAAGTACTTGACTGGCAGCAGTGGGTCAGCGGAAAAGAAAAGAATAAAGCAAAGAGCACACGGGTTCTGGCTTATGAAGCACATCTTGAATCAGGAAAATCCGTCGCTGAAATTGCACAGCTTATGAATGTCAAGGAATCGACGGTCATGAAGTATCTTTTAGAGTGGCTGAGCGTGGAAAATTACTTAAAATATGCGGCCTATCTAAGAGCGTGTCTGCCAGAAAGTCAAGACTGTCATAGGGTGCTTGATGCGGCTAAAAGAGAAAGTCGCGTGGCACAGCTCTATAAACTTCTGGATCATCAGTTGGAGTTTTATCAGATACAGGTGATTTTGAAGCTTAAGCAAATGAAATTGATCGACCAGTTTATGGAGGAAAAATAATGAGAAAAAAGCCATTGAAATTTGATGATGAAACAAAGAAACGCATGATTGAACAAATTAAAAGTTTCTTTGAAGAAGAGCGCGGGGAAGATTTGGGAGATCTTGCGGCCATGCTTGTACTGGATTTTTTTATGGAAGACATAGGCATTGAAGCGTATAACCAAGGCGTAAGAGATGCCCTGCGCTATATGAGCGAACGCGTAGAAGACGGATACAGTCTTGAAAAGTAGCATTTTATTAGGGGAGTGGTAGATTTGAATGCATCAGAAGCAAAAGCGATAGACGCACAAAGCATATATGAATATTGCCTGCAGCTGAAAGAGGAAGGCGCTGAAATGAGCTTTGCCGAGGTTCAAAGTGTGGATGAAGTAAAAGCTTGGATAGAAAGTCCTAGGGAACACATTTTTATTTTGCGTGAAGCCAATCATATCATTGCCTTAATCAAGGCGAGTCAGGGCGCACGTGGTAGAGAGCATAGCGTATTCATGTCTGCAGCCGTAAGGAAATCAAGAAGAGGGGAAGGGCTTGTACGAACCCTGAGTGCATATGTGTATCCTATACTGCGTGAACGTGGCGTCTTAATTCTTCGAGCATATATATACAGTAACAATCATAGCTCAATAAATGCCGTGTTAAAGGAAGGATTCAGCTGTACGGGTGCTGTACACATGCATCATAGACATTCAGAGACTGGCCAGTGGATTGACGATATGATTTTTCACAAGCACTTATAGTGGAGGGCTCAATGAAAAAATTCTGGATATTGGCAATGCTTGCTGGGGCACTTGTTGTAACACAGGGATGTACCCAAGGTCAAGGCGAGGTCTACTCAGAAGATATTGAGGATATGGACTTGGTTGTGACTGCCCAGCAGGGACGCATTCAAAACTTAGAAAAAGAAGTATCTGACTTAAAAGTTTCCATCGATCAGCTAAAGCAGCAAATGAATAGCCTTGGTGAAAATAGCGGGGGCGATGACACCCTGGTCTTAGAAATGAGAGCGGAAAACAAAAAGATGGTACGTGTGTTTTTTCAGAGTATTTCTGCGGGTTTGACTGAAGAGACAGTCGCCTCCATTATAGACGCTTATGACAATGTCTATACGCTTTCAAAAGATGGTACAGGCACACGCATGCCATTTTGGGTAACCGGTAATCAACAGCGCGGGGAAGTCTACATTTTCAATTTAGCAGACCAATCAATACAGCTCGTCGATACCTTTGACGGCGTTCAGGCTTTGAGCTGGTCGCCGGACGATGCACATTTTGTTGTAGAAACGGAAGTGGATGATAAAGAAAAGGGATACATATACACTTTAAATAATCTGAACTTACTGGGGAGCTTTGAGTATTCAGGCCTGCCTGTCTGGGGAGACAAGGGCATTGTCTACCTCAATGAAAATCCATCGATGCTTTATACAGGGACACAGACACAACAGATGTATTCAACGGGGGTCTTTATGTACTCTCTAAGCAGGACACGTTTCGAGACCCTAGATGGCGGTGGAAATGACTATTACTGCGCAGACCTCAGCATTGATGATGCCGGAATCATCAAGTATGTTCGAATAAACAAAGACGACACACAGTCCTTTTTAAGTGTAAGCGTGGAGTAGAAAGGGAGGAGACATGAAAATATGGCCATTGGGGGTAGGCGGGTGGATGCCATCCTTTCACCGACAAACCACATCGTTTCTTATTGAATACAAGGCCCGTTTAATCTTAGTAGATGCTGGAACGGGTACTGTCAATTTGTCAGGTTACCAAACCCTACTTTCCAAATACGATAGGGTCGATTTAATATTGACCCACTACCATCTAGATCACGTTGCGGGACTTTTTTATCTGCCGAAGTACCTCAGCAGTCATAAACTCACAATATGGGGACCTGGTAAGCCAAACTACGAAAAGACCTGTGATGAAGTCCTTTCTGATTTCCTCACACAGCCAATTGTCACAACGGGGGTTGAAACCCTTGCAAAATCTGTCGTGTGCAAGTCGTATTCAGATGCGGGCTTTCATATTGGGCCGGTGAAGATTGGCATTCATCCACAAAAACATACCCAGCCCTCATTTGGTATTACAATTGAAGACAAGCTGCACATTGCAACCGATACGAAAATAGATCCAGCCATTTTTAAGCTGCCTGTTGACCTGCTTCTTCATGAATGTTGGGTAAAAGAGGAAATTTATGCAGGAGAACACACCAGCTTGGAAGAAATATTAAAAGTATACGATATTAATGGGCGTATAAAAGAAGTAGGTCTGATCCACAGGAATCCTGAGTATTCAGACGCACACTATGCAAGTTGGATAAAAAAGCCTGTTTTTATCGTTATGGAAAACCAGCTGATAGAAATATAGTCGGCATACAATTGCTTTTTATTTTCGTAAAAATTGAGTATTCGATGAATAAAGGGGCAATAAACCGATAACAAAAGGGTATAAATCAGCTAAAAGAATAAAACCGCACATGATTGGGGGAATACATATGGCTGTAAAGAAAACTGACATCAGTAAGTATAGACTACCGCTAGACCGATTGACAGCACCTTGTGAACTGGATTGCCTGAGCTTTGACTCTACTGAAGAGCTGGCACCGCTGCATGGTATTATTGGTCAGGAACGTGCTTCAAAAGCAATGGACTTTGGTCTTTCAATTCGCAAACGAGGTTACAATATTTACGTATCCGGTTCATGGGGTACTGGAAGAAACAGTTACGTTAGACTCTTGACAGAAGAGCAGGCTATCAAGCGTCCTGTACCGAATGACTGGATTTATGTAAATAATTTTAAGGATTTTCACAACCCGATTGCACTCAGCTTTGAGCCGGGACAAGGGAAGGAATTCATTAAAATATTTGATAGAACTATTGAATTTCTAAAAAAAGAAATTAAGAATGTATTCAACAGCAAGGACTATGAAAATACCAAGGCTATGGTTCTTCAGGAATATACGCGCAACAGCGAAAAAATCATCCAGGAACTCAATGTCATCGGAAAAAAATACGGTTTCATGTTTACCCAAAACGAGCGGGGGCTTGTGAGCATTCCGCTTAAAGAAGGGGAACCGATGAGCGAAGAGGAGTACAGAAGTATTACGGATGATGAATACGAAAAATTAAGATCTAATTCCAATAAACTGAGCCTTGAAACGGTTGAGCATTTTAATAAGCTTAAGCAAGAGGAAGAAGACTACAGACAAAAGGTTAAGAATCTGGATGAGCAGATGACGCGCCGTGTTGCCAGCTATCATCTTATGAATATCAGGGACCGCTTTAAGGCAAATGAATATGTTAAGAATTATCTGGACTCCGTTGTCGATGACATTGTTGAACACGTTGACAATTTCAGAGCAGAAGAAGAGGGACAGCAACAGCAAAATCCCCTAATGATGTTCCAGGCCCGCAATACAGAAGCCTTTTTTGACCGCTATAAACTCAATATGTTTATTGACAATTCAGAGAAGAAGCATGCGCCTATCGTATTCGCTTCCAACCCGACATACTATAACATGATGGGACGTATTGAATACAAGAATGAACTTGGGGTTATGAAAACAGACTTTACAATGATTAAGCCTGGAACCCTTCATGAAGCAAATGGCGGATACTTAATCGTTCTTGCAAAAGACATACTTGTTAATCCACTGGCTTGGAAGAGTCTGAAACGTGCACTTTTGGATGAGACAATTCAAATTGAGTCCATAGGCAGTTTGACAGGTTCCATTGTATCAACAACGCTTAAACCTGAGCCTATTCCCCTAGATATAAAAATCATCGTTATCGGGGATCCGCGAACATATCAGCTGCTCTATGCATATGATGAAGAATTTAGAAAACTCTTTAAAATCATGGCAGATTTCGAGATGACCCTTGAGCGTGATAAGGATACCATTGAAAAGATTTCAAGATTTATCGCGCGGCATGTTCACAAGGATAATCTGCGTCATTTCAGTAAGGGCGCAGTTGCTAAAATTATTGAGTTTGGATCAAGGGAAGCTGATGATCAAAACAAGCTCAGTTCACATCTCAACAAGCTTGTTGATATACTCTATGAAGCAGATACATGGGCAGAATACTACGGCGATGAGCACGTTGAGGCTGAACATGTTGAAAAGGCTGTAAAAGAGCTTGAAAACAGAAATAATAAAATCGAAGAAAAAGTACTGGAAATGTTTGAAACGGGAGATTATCTGATCGATGTTGATGGTAGAAAAGTTGGTGAAATTAATGGCCTAGCTGTTATGGGGACTGGACAATACCGATTTGGAAAGCCAAGCAAAATTACAGTATCAACATATAAAGGTCGTGCGGGCATTGTAAATATTGAGCGTGAAGTTAGAGCGTCTGGGTCAAGTCATGATAAAGGTATTATGATTTTAACCGGTTATTTAGGACAGAAGTTTGCTCAGAAAAAACCACTGGCACTGACTGCTCAAGTTGTATTTGAGCAGCTCTATTCAGGTGTTGATGGAGACTCGGCATCGAGTACAGAGCTTTATGCCATTCTATCGAGCTTGTCAGGTATTCCGATTAAGCAATTTATAGCGGTAACTGGCTCCGTCAACCAGCGCGGTGAAATACAGCCAATTGGCGGCGTAAATGAAAAAATTGAAGGGTTCTTTAAGGTATGCAAAATGAAGGGTCTCACGGGTGAACAAGGGGTTATGATCCCACATCAGAACGAAAAGAACCTGATGCTTTCACCTGAGGTTATTGAAGCCGTTAAAACGGGTCAGTTCCACATTTATTCAGTACATACAATCGATGAAGGTATTGAAGTGCTGATGGATATGAAGGCCGGCGAGCGGACACGAAATGGTCGCTTTGAAAAAGGCAGTCTCTACAACCTAGTAGACAAACGCCTGGAAGAACTAGCTGAGCCTGTAGCCAAACGCGCATCGGATGTACGTAAGGCAAAAAAAGCATCTGAAGAGGATGCCAAAGAAGACAATAAGGAAGAAAAGAAAGACGATAAGAAGTAATTGTCTATATACAATGAGCCTAAGCGCACTGGAAATTCATGAGAATTTCCAGTGCGCTTTTTGCATATAAGGGATAAGTAGTGCTGCCTTGAAAGGGGTGTTCAAGATAAAACTATCATAAAGTTTAACAGAGGCGTTAAAACAAACTTGACATTAAAATAATTTTAACGAATAATAATATTGAACTGTAGTTTTACGGACATTGAAATGAGGTGATCAAAACTACTATTTTACTGGAGACAATAAACTTTACCTATGAAGGCAGCATCATGCCGATTTTTACCGATCTGACCCTCAGTATTGATACAAGCTGGAAACTGGGGATCATTGGTCGAAATGGCAGGGGAAAAACAACCTTGTTAAAGATACTTTCAGGTAAGCTGGCCCCACAAAGTGGCGGGGTACATTTGCCAGAACGTGTGTCGATTTTTCCAGTAGCAGTGACTTCGCCAGAGGAATCTGTTTTAAATGTTGCCAAGGACTTAATTGGGCCCATCAGACAGCTTGAAGAAGAATTAGACCGCGTAGTTGAAGATACTTCAGAGGCAGGTATAGCCTATTATGGTGATGTGCTTGAAGCATTTGAAGAATTACGTGGATATACCATTGAATCCTTGATAGAGAAAGAGTTAAGATTACTTGGCATGGAACCAGCACTACTAAATCAGCCCTTTTGTGCACTTTCTGGTGGAGAAAAAACCAAGGTACAAATTGCGGCTCTATTTCTAAAGCCTCAAAATTACCTGCTTATTGACGAACCGACAAATCACTTGGACATAGAAGGGCGTGCAGAACTCGCAGCCTATTTGCAAAGTAAAAGTGGATTCGCTGTGGTATCCCATGACCAAGCTCTTATAGATGCATGCTGTGACCATATCTTAGAGGTCAATCAGGGTGGTGTTCGTGTTGAAAAAGGGAACTTTAGCAGTTGGGACACCAATAAAAGGCAAAAGGACGCTGCAGAGCTTCAAAAAAAAGAAAAACTTGAAAAAGAAGTGCGACAGCTTGAAAGAGCATCCAAGCAAGCTATGGGATTTTCACACAGTAAAGAGAAGGAGAAAATTGGCGGTTTTGATAAAGGTTTTATTGGCGCGCGAGCAGCAAGGCTGATGAAACGGGCAAAAAATCTGGAGAAGAGGAAGATGCAAAAGTTAGATGAAGCCAGAAGCTTGCTTAAGGAATATGAGCGGATTCGGACTTTGGAGCTCAAGCAAGCAGAACTGAGTACAGAAACTTATGTCCGATTTCAAAAGATCAGTTTCTCATACAATGATTATCCTGTATTGAATGAATTTGATTTTGAAGTGCATAGAGGTGAACGCATCTGGCTGCGCGGAGAAAATGGCAGTGGAAAGTCGACACTTTTAAAACTGCTGAGTCAGGAGTTGCAGATTCAAAGCGGGTATGAGTCAAGAGCCATTGATTTGAGAACAGCCATCGCCTATCAGGATATGCCGGTCAGGGCTGGAACCGTAGAGGCTTACATTGAAATGTATAAGACTGATAAGACAGCCTTTATTAGAATGCTTGACTACTTCAATATGTCGGTAGACTATGTTGAGCGCCGTATTGAAACCCTCAGTGATGGAGAAAGAAAAAAGCTCGATCTTGCAAGGGTGTTCGCATCGGATGCCCCGCTCTATATCTGGGATGAGCCCCTCAATTATATGGACTATCACTTCAGAATACAGCTGGAAGAGGCGGTTTTAAAATACAAGCCGACCGTGATCTTTGTTGAACACGACCGGCTATTTGGAGAAAAAATCGCAACGCGCATTGTGAACTTTTAAGACTCAGTTGAGCAGTCAACAAAACGGGATTCAGTAAGAATACCGTCGATTATGATATCGTGTGGTTCAGTTGGCAGGGTGTCAACAATTTGCAATTCGAATGCGAGTGCTATTTTGGGAACGGAGGGTTTCATACGTAGGAGAAGCTGGTCATAGTATCCACCGCCATAACCAAGTCGCTTGCCGCCCTTTGTAAAAGCAACACCCGGCATGAAGACAAAGTCAATATCTTCAGGCGCTGCGAAATGGGTATGATTTTCTTTGGGTTCTAGAATGCCCATTGGTGAAATGGCCATATCATCAAAGCTGTTTATAACACAGAGTTCTAGTATAGCATCTCCTGGTTTTACTCTGGGAATGACAACCTCTTTGTCAAGCTTCCAAAGATACTCAATAATCGGTCGCGTTTTGACCTCTTTACGAAAATCCATAAAAATCATAATAGAATGTGCATTGTTCAGAATTGACAAAGCTGTGAGCCTATTTAAGATCTCATGGCTTTTTTCATGCCATTGATTATCTGTGAGCGCACGTCTTTTTTGGATCATTTCCTTACGAAGAGCCTTTTTCATAGAGATACCTCCAAAATTGTAATCATTATTTAATCAAAAACGTTTCGTAATCAAGCTTATACCCATTATAATAAATAGTAGAGGGTTTTAGATATGCAATCTAAAACATAATCTAACAGTTTAATCTTAAGATGGTTCATGCATTTCGTCTATGGGGTGCCAGTATTTTTTAATGAAATTTCTAAATTCAAAATGTTAAAGAATACTTAGTCATATATGATTTGTTAAAATCATAAGAGGTAACGTACAATATAATATGATAAGTGTGAATGGGCACAGAATGTGATAAGAGGTGTTGCAATGATACGATTATTAGGGGTATCAAAAAGATATTCTAACGGCATGCTCGCCGTTTCAGATATAAACCTTCATGTAAATAAAGGTGATTTTGTTTTCTTAGTTGGTACCAGTGGTGCTGGTAAATCGACGGTTATAAAAATGCTTTTGAAAGAAGAAAGCTGTACAAAGGGGAAAATTGTAGTAGATGAAGTGGATATTACCCGTCTGCATCGGCGGCGAGTGCCTTACCTGCGCAGAAAAATGGGCGTGGTATTTCAGGATTACAGACTGCTACCAAACAAGACCGTTTTTGAAAATGTCGCGTTTGCAATGGAAATAACGGGCGCCTCTCAACGAGAAATACGCAAAAATGTGCCGATGATATTATCGGTTGTAGGCTTAGCTGATAAGCAGAAGTGCTATCCGAATCAACTTTCAGGTGGGGAACAGCAACGTGTGTCTATTGCACGCGCAATGATTAATAATCCCCCTATTCTCATTGCAGATGAACCAACAGGGAACCTTGATCCAGAAACCTCTTGGGAGATAATGAAAATTCTCAAGCAAATTAATAGACGTGGTACAACAATTGTAATGGCCACCCATGACAGAGAAATTGTGAATGTGATGCAGCAGCGTGTTGTTGCGCTGGAAAACGGCAGAATTGTCCGTGATGAAATGGGAGGGCAGTACGGTTATGAAGATTAGTCAGTTTAGTTATACAATTAGAGAAAGTATTAAAAATCTTTGGCGAAACAGGATGATGTCGTTTGCGTCCATGTCTTCAGTGGCGGCAACGCTCATGATTTTGGGTATTATTTTCATTTTGATTTTGAACATATCCAGTTTAGCTCAAGGGGCAAAAGACCAGTTTGATACGATTCAGGTCTATCTGGTTGACGATCTTGATGGTCAGCAGGTGGAGACACTGGGTGAAGAGCTCTATAAATTGGAGGGTGTTAAGGAAATTTATTTTGAAACCAAGCAGCAGGCACTTGATAAAATGAAGCTTGAATGGGAAGACAATGGCTATTTATTGGAAGGACTTGAAGAAAATCCACTTCCAAATTCATATATTGTCAGCCTGTACGATATTGGTTATGCGGAATATGTTGTACAGGAAATCAGCCAAATGTCTGGCGTAGAAGAAGTAAAGTTTTATCAGGATGTCGTTCTCAAAATACTTGAAATCACAAATTACATAAAAAATATTGGTATGATCATTATTTTTATACTGGTTGCCATTTCTACATTTATCATTCACAACACCATTAAACTGGCTGTCAATTCACGTAAACGTGAAATTGGCATTATGAAATATGTCGGTGCGACAAGCTGGTTTGTAAGATGGCCATTTTTGCTGGAAGGCACACTCCTAGGTGTGTTTGGGGCACTCGTTGCGATTGGAATTCTCTATATTGGGTATTCATATACCTATGCAATGTTTACTTCCAAATTCTATGTCTTGATTGCAGCCTACCTGGTGTCGGCGAAAACGGTTGTATCCGATCTGCTCATTATTTTTATCGTGATTGGTGCGGGGATTGGTGCTTTAGGCAGCCTGTTGTCAATGAGAAGATATCTGCATGTGTAGAGGGAGGCATTCATGATTAAAACTGAGAAAAACAGACATGTCATCATCCTGCTTTGTTTTCTACTGTTTCTTCCAACATTTGCATGGCGGGATATAAGCTTTGGTAATGATGAACTTCAAAATACAAATGACGAACTCAATCGTATTGAAGAGGAACTGAAGTCCATCGACAGTGAGCGGTCCAATAAAAAGTATGAGCAAAATAAAATTCTTCGAAATATACGCGATTTGGAAACCAATGTTAAGAAACTTGAATCCGAAATGACCCGCCTTGGAGATGAAGTCACGGCGACGGAGACAAAAATTTATGAAACAGAGGAAAAGCTAAAGATAGCCGAAGAAGGCATCAGCTTAAAGAAAGATCTTTTGAATTCCAGATTGCGTGTTATGTATAAAACGGGCGAAGTTGGATATCTGGAAGTTGTTCTTGGGGCTTCGGATTTTGAGGACCTGATGACCCGCGTCGATATGCTTCAGAAAATATATGCACACGACATGAATCTGATTGATTATATGTCTGAGCAAAAGGAGCTCGTGGTTGAACGAAAGGTCCAACTGGAACAGTATAAGGATGAGCGACAGGTTCAGCTCAATGAGCTCGACACCAAAAAGAGATTATTACAAGGGGATATGTCCTCGTTAGAAGGTGCTAAAGTAGCGCTTTCAAAAGATATTAAAGCCCTAGAGGCAAAGGAAGATGAACTGGAAGAAGATGCTCAAAAGCTGACTGAAATTTTAAAGCAGCTGACACTTAAAGAAAATTATGTCGGCGGTTCTATGGTTTGGCCAACACCTGGTTATACACGGGTTACATCTCCTTTTGGATATCGTATCCACCCTATTTATAAAACCAGAAAACTTCATACAGGTATAGATATTGCCATACCGACGGGCGGCTCAGTGGTCGCTGTTCAGTCAGGAACCGTGATTTATGCAGATTGGTATGGTGGATATGGAAAGTGTATTATGATCGACCATGGTGGCGGCATCGTGTCTTTATATGCACATAACTCCAAAATTAAAGTCAGAGTAGGCCAGCAGGTGACTGCTGGTGAATCCATTTCAGAAGCAGGTGCCACAGGGAATGTTACGGGTGCACACCTTCACTTCGAAATACGTGTAGATGGTGAAATGACAGATCCATTAGAACGTGTTCAACCGTAGGACAGAATTGAGGTGTCAAGATGTTTAATAAAAAAACGCTGATTATATGGGCAGTTGTACTGCTCGTGCTTACAAATGCAGCAACAGGAACGGTTGTATATTTTGGAACAAGCATGGCGCAGTTGTCATCGCTTGAGTCTGGAAATGGTGTTACAATCTCGAAAGAGGACTATGAGTATTATCAGTCCTTACATGACGACACAAAAGAAGCCATCGAGTTGGGAGAAAAACTCCTGATCACAAAGGAAGAATATGATAGCCTCTTGGCGGAGGGCGAAACTTTTTCAAAAGTCAATGAACTCAAGCAGTTTATACTTGATAACTACTACAAGGACTTTGATGAAGGAAAATTTGTAGACGGTATTTTACAGGGACTTTTTATGTCACTGGATGATCCTTACTCAGTCTATTTCAACGAAGAAGAATTTTCACAGTTTAATGAAGACAACGAAGGTACATACGGTGGTATTGGCGTGATTGTTGCCCCAACAGATGACGGCATGATTACAGTTGTTTCACCAATTGAAGATACACCAGGGGAAGCAGCAGGGATCAAGTCTGGTGATAAGATCATCAAAGTTGAGGACATGGACGTCAATGCACAGCTTATGGACGAAGCTGTAAGCAATATGCGTGGCGAACCTGGAACAGCTGTCAATATTACGCTTTACCGTGAGAGTATGGATGACTCTTTTGAAGTTTCAATTGTAAGAGAAGAAATCAGACTCAAAACAATCAAGGCAAGAATGCTGAATGATGAACTGGGATATATTCGTATTTCTATGTTTGATCAGTTAACAGCAGATGACTTTAAAACAAACCTTGATCAACTGATGGAAAACAATCCAAAAGGTTTAGTGATTGACCTTAGAAATAACCCGGGTGGATCACTCACAGAGGTTGTTGAAATAGCCGATGAGCTTCTAGGCAATCAAATGATCGTTTACACAGAAAACCGCGTGGGACAAAGACGAGAGTTTAAATCAGGCTTCTTAAAACTGGATATTCCAATGACAGTACTTGTAAATGGTGGTTCGGCAAGTGCTTCTGAGATTCTTGCAGGTGCAATTCAAGATTCCAACTCTGGAAAAATTGTTGGTGAAACAACATTCGGAAAAGGAATTGTTCAGACTGTAATTCCACTGGATGACGGCACTGGATTTAAGCTGACAACATCACAGTACTTTACACCAAACGGCAGAAATATTCACGGCATTGGTATTGAACCTGATGTAGTTATAGAAATGCCTGAAAGCTACCATGACATTGAAGAGCCGACTGACGCAGATGATGTGCAGCTTCAGAAAGCAATTGAAGTTTTAGAAACTGAAATTGGAGAATAATATATGAACAAAATACCCTATATTGCATATTTGCCTATTGTAATATTTTCAATAATTGCATTTAAGCTGATAGATCGTATAGAATCCGTTGGCGTATTCATTCAACTGCTGGTTAATATTTTGGTGCCTTTTATTTGGGCGTTTGTGATTGCTTATCTGGCAAATCCACTACTCAAAAAAATAGAGACCAAGCTGAAGCTAGGGCGCGGTATAAGTGTTGCCCTTGTCTATCTGGTGATTGTCAGTGTAATAGGCCTCTTCTTTACACTGGTAATTCCAAGCATTGTACAAAGTATTACGGAGATTATTAAAAATGTTCCAGGCTATGTGAATACGGCAGAAGCTTGGGGCACAAGGCAATATGGCGAGTTGGAACGGCTAGGGCTGATTGAGTCGCTTGAAAGTTTTGATTTGACTTCGATTCAAGAGTTGTTTGACAAAGCCAGCCAGTACTTCAACGCCTTCCTGACAGGGCTTTTAACAGGTGTGTTCGGTGTCACCTCAGGTGTGTTCAAAATGCTCATTGGTTTGGTTATTTCAATCTATATGCTCAAAGATAAAGAAGTATTTATTGATGGGATACGCAGAGCAAACTACGCCCTTCTTCGAAAAGATCAGGCGATTGCAGCGGTTAAGTTTATTCATGAAGCAGATGAAATATTTTCAAAGTATATTGTAGGAAAAATGATAGATTCATTGATTATAGGTCTTATCTGTTTTGCCGGGATGTGGGCACTTAAAGCACCATACGCCCTACTTATGTCAATTATTATTGGTGTGACCAACATGATTCCCTACTTTGGTCCCTTTATTGGAGCCGTGCCGGCAATCATTATCACCCTGTTCAGCAGTCCTGTGACCGCACTTTGGGTAGCTGTATTTATTCTTGTACTTCAACAGCTAGACGGGTACATTATTGGTCCTTTCATTTTAGGTGATTCAGTGGGCTTGTCCCCATTTTGGATTATACTCGCCATTCTAATTGGTGGGGGTCTATTTGGTGTATTGGGAATGTTGATATGCGTGCCAGTGATGGCAATCGTACGAAATCAGTTCAGTCGCTATATTAATAAGAGGCTAGATGAAAAGAACCTGAGTCTGAATGAACTTGCGCAGATTGAAGAGTAGAGAACAGGTAAAAAAATATAGAATACTTTGAAGTCCAATAGACATATACCATGTGTCTATTGGGCTTTTTATATGAAAAGGGAGTAAGCGGTGAATAAGTTTGCATCAGGTATACATACAATTTTAACCATCATAAGCTTCTGCAAACTTTAAAGTGGATTTAATTTGTGATATATTAATACCGCACTGAGCCTGCGTGGTAAATTAAACAAAGTGGGTATGTTAACAAATATATTTTAGAACAAATTGACTCCTTTGAGTCAGTATCATATAATGATAGAGTGAATCGAACAAGTGTTTGGCGCGAGGTGGATTATGAACGAATTTAAGGTCATTTCAGAATTTGAGCCAACGGGCGATCAGCCTCAGGCGATAGAAGAACTATCAAAAAGCATAACCAAAGGTGAAAAGTGTCAGACCCTGCTGGGTGTAACGGGTTCAGGGAAGACATATACTGTCGCTAAGGTCATTGAAAAGGTGAAGAAGCCCACCTTGGTGATTGCTCATAATAAGACATTGGCAGCCCAGTTATGTAGTGAGTTCAGAGAATTTTTTCCTGAAAATGCAGTAGAATACTTTGTATCATATTATGACTACTATCAGCCCGAAGCTTATGTTGTTCATTCGGATACCTTTATAGAAAAGGACTCTTCTATTAATGATGAGATAGATAAACTCCGACATTCAGCAACCGCTTCACTCTACGAACGACGTGATGTTATTATCGTAGCATCTGTTTCCTGTATATATGGTCTGGGTGCACCGGTTGATTACAAAAATTTAGTCTTGTCTTTGCGACCTGGCATGGAGAAGTCCCGCGAAGAAATTCTTTCGAAGCTTGTCGACATACAATATACGCGAAATGACATCAATTTTGTGCGTAATACCTTTCGGGTTCGCGGTGATGTCATTGAAATTTTTCCAGCAGCCGCTTCTGAAAATGTTGTGCGGGTTGAACTTTTTGGAGACGAAATCGACCGCATTACAGAAGTCAATGCACTCACCGGTGAAATTATAGGTCTTCGCGATCATGTATCTATCTTCCCGGCATCCCACTATGTGACGAGTCGAGAAAACGTAGAGCGGGCTATAACGGCTATTGAAGAAGAACTTGAAGAGCGTGTTGCTTACTTCAAAAGTGAGGGCAAACTCGTTGAAGCACAGCGTATTGAGCAGCGTACACGGTATGACGTTGAAATGCTGCGCGAAATGGGATTTTGCCAAGGTATAGAAAACTATTCCAGACATATTAACAATCTGCCAGCAGGCAGAAGACCTTATACGTTAATGGATTATTTTCCTGAAGATTTCCTGGTGGTCGTCGATGAGTCCCATGTGAGTCTGCCCCAAATCAGGGGCATGTTCGGTGGAGACCGGTCGAGAAAGCAAAATCTGGTTGATTACGGCTTCAGACTGCCGTCTGCCCTGGATAACCGACCACTGAACTTCAGTGAATTTGAAGAAATTATGCCACAGGGTCTCTTTGTCAGTGCCACGCCGGGACCATATGAGAAAGAGCACAGTAATGTAGTTGTTCAGCAAATCATCCGTCCGACCGGACTGCTTGACCCCAAAATCGACGTGCGGCCAGTTAAGGGTCAAATTGATGACCTCTATGCCGAAATCATCAAACGTATTGAAAAGAAAGAGCGGGTCCTCGTTACAACACTAACTAAGAAAATGTCTGAAGATTTGACGGACTACTTTAAAGAGATGGATTTGAAAGTCAAATATCTTCATTCAGATATAGATACGATTGAACGTATGAAAATCATTAAAGAGCTGAGAATGGGTGTTTTTGATATTCTTATTGGAATCAACCTCCTTCGTGAAGGGCTTGACCTACCAGAGGTGTCCCTGGTTGCCATACTGGATGCCGACAAGGAAGGCTTTTTGCGTTCAGAAACATCAATGGTTCAGACCATTGGTAGGGCGGCACGTAATGAAAATGGATTTGTTATTATGTATGCCGACAAAATTACAAGATCAATGCGCGTGGCTATCGACGAAACCAATCGACGTAGATCCATTCAAAATGCGTATAATGAAGAACATGGTATTGTTCCTAAAACCATCAAGAAAAACATCCACTCAGTGATTGAAGCCACAAAAGCTGCAGAGGATGAAGAAGAATATAAAGCAGTACTCGAAGAAGGCATTATGGAAGCAGAGTCTTTGGAAAGCTATATTAATGAGCTTGAAGAAGAGATGATGGCAGCTTCAAAAGCGTTACAATTTGAACGTGCCGCTGAGCTGAGAGACCGTATTCTAGAACTTAAAGAAAAAATTGAAGGCAATGCGTAGAGTCATAGGCATATTTGAGGTGAACTATGAATAAAAATTATATTGAAGTAAAAGGTGCTAAAGAGCACAACTTGAAAAATATTGACATCAAGCTGCCGAGGGATCAAATGATTGTCGTTACCGGCTTAAGTGGGTCAGGTAAGTCTTCACTGGCTTTTGATACCATTTACGCAGAGGGGCAGCGCCGGTATGTTGAAAGTCTTTCTGCATATGCAAGACAGTTCCTAGGTCAAATGGAAAAACCCAATGTGGAGTATATTGAAGGGCTGTCGCCTGCCATTTCAATTGACCAGAAAACAACAAGCAGAAACCCAAGATCAACCGTGGGTACTGTAACGGAAATTTACGATTATCTCAGGTTGCTTTATGCACGTGCGGGTATTCCACACTGTCCAATTTGTGGACAAGAGATTTCTCAGCAGTCTGTTGACCAAATCGTAGATCAGGTTACAGCGCTTGAAGAACGTACAAAAATTCAGATTCTCAGTCCTGTTGTTCGCGGGAAAAAAGGCACGCATAAAAAAGAACTGGCCCAACTCAAAAAAGAAGGCTTTGTAAGGGTTCGTGTCAATGGCGAAATCCGAGAGTTTTCGGAAGACATTGTACTCGAAAAGAACAAAAAGCATAATATTGAAGTTGTCATTGACCGGGTTATTATTAAGCCTGAATCTAAACAGCGTATTTCAGATTCAGTTGAAACAGCTTTGAAGCTTTCTGAAGGGCTACTCGTCATTGATGTTATAGACGGTGAAGACTTAACCTTCAATACCAACTTTTCATGTTCGGAGCATGGCGTAGGCATTTCAGAAATGGAACCGAGAATGTTTTCATTTAACGCACCTTACGGAGCGTGTGAATCGTGTAAAGGTCTAGGTCATTTGATGAAGGTCGACCCTGATTTAGTGGTTCCTGACATGTCCTTAAGTGTCAACGAAGGGGCAATCGCACCGATTGCATCTTCTGGAGAAGGCACTTACTATGTTCAAATGGTTGAATCGGTTCTAAAATCACATGACTGCTCGCCGGATGTGCCTTTAAAGGATATGAAAAAAGAGGTTGTAAATGATATTCTCTTCGGTACTGGAGACAGAATTATAGAGTTTCATTATGAGAGCAAGTACGGCGGCGTGCGTAAGTACAAGGCTCCCTTTGAAGGTATCATTGGGAATCTGGAGCGCCGATACCGAGAGACCAATTCCGATTACATGCGCCAAAAAATTGAAGAATTTATGAGCCTGACACCATGTAGTGCTTGCGGCGGCAAACGCTTGAAGCCTGAATCGCTGGCAGTTACTTTTGGGGGCAAAAACATTTACGATGTAACAGAAATGTCTGTAAAGCATTCCCTCGACTTCTTTAATAATTTGGATCTGACAGAAAAACAGGCAAAAATTTCAGAGCAAATACTGAAAGAAGTTATTGCCCGTTTATCATTTCTCAAAAATGTTGGTCTAGAGTACCTGACACTATCAAGATCAGCTGGGACACTATCTGGTGGCGAGTCACAGCGTATTCGACTTGCAACACAAATTGGTTCAGGACTTGTTGGTGTACTTTATATTCTAGACGAACCAAGTATCGGTCTACATCAGCGGGACAATCAAAAGCTTTTAAAAACCCTGCGCAGACTGACTGATATAGGAAATACTCTCATTATCGTAGAGCATGATGAGGAGACCATAGAAACTGCGGACTATATTGTTGATATTGGCCCAGGTGCTGGTGAGCATGGTGGAGAAATTATTGCAGAAGGTCCTTTGGAAGACATACTCAGTAATAAAAACTCATTGACGGGTAAATACCTTTCAGGGACACTTTCGGTTGAAACACCAGAAAAGAGAAGGGTTCCAAAAGAAAATTGGATAAAAATCAAAGGGGCTCAGGAAAACAATCTAAAGAAGGTCAATGTTGCCTTTCCAACAGGTGTATTTACATGCGTGACGGGTGTATCCGGCTCAGGCAAAAGTTCTCTTGTCAATGAAATTTTATACAAGGCTGCAGCTGCAAAGCTCTATAGAACGCGTACGCGCCCAGGAAAGCACAAGAGCATTGAGGGGCTTGAACATATAGACAAAGTTATCGATATTGATCAGTCTCCAATTGGGAGAACACCAAGATCAAATCCGGCTACCTATACAGGGGTTTTTGATCATATCAGGAACTTGTTTGCTTCAACAAACGAAGCGAAGGTGCGTGGGTATCAAAAGGGCCGATTCAGCTTTAATGTAAAAGGTGGACGCTGCGAGTCCTGTAAAGGTGACGGCATAATTAAAATTGAAATGCATTTCCTACCAGATGTTTATGTCCAGTGTGATGTGTGTAAAGGTAAGCGCTATAACCGTGAAACCCTTCAGGTTAAGTACAAAGGAAAGACCATTTCGGATGTGCTGGATATGACCGTAGAAGAGGCACTAACCTTCTTTGAGAATGTACCTGCAATCAGGCGAAAGCTTCAGACGCTTCACGATGTCGGCCTAGATTACATCAAACTGGGGCAACCATCAACACAGTTGTCAGGCGGGGAAGCTCAGAGAATCAAGTTGGCCTCTGAACTCTCAAAGAGAAGTACAGGTAAAACACTCTATATTCTAGACGAACCAACCACAGGACTGCATATGCATGACGTTAGCAACCTGATTGGTGTGCTTCAGCGTCTTGTGGAAGGCGGCAACACAGTTGTGGTGATCGAGCATAATCTAGACATGATTAAAAGCAGTGATTACATTATTGATATTGGTCCTGAGGGCGGCGATGGTGGCGGCACAATTGTTGCGCAGGGAACACCAGAAGAAATCACATCCATTACAGAGTCCTATACAGGAGAATTTCTTAAAAAGATATTGTAAACATAAAGACCATGATCTGCAGGAATGCAAATCATGGTCTTTTTAAACAAGATGGTTATACTGGGGGCTTTCATCATACCATTAGTATTCAGCAAGCTCGTGAATCTGGAGGCGTTTGATTTCTTTGCTGAGTAAAAAGGCTGTAATATGCTGCACCTTATCTCCTGGGAGCTGGGCTTTTATATACCCTTGCTTATCCTTTAGAAAGAGCTTAAGATGGGTGCCTTCAATGTAAAACCCAGAGAAATCTTTAAAACTATAGATTCCAGAATTGCTGCGTATGGGATCATTCATTGGAAATTCGAGCCTTAGGTCAATGCCTTTTATAATGATGGCATCGCTCATAAAGTGAATAAAAGTCTTTTTCTGTGTAATGTACAGGAGCACAAGTGCTACGATAGACCAGCAAACGGCACTGGTAATCACATCAAATAAGGACATGCTTGCACTGCCGCGCATAAAGGGTACCACAAGCAAAATGACAATCAATAAACCAAAGTAGAAAGCCTGTCTGTAATAGGACACCTGCATGGGTACCGAAAAAAAGAATTTTCCTGGATTATAGGGTCTGCGTGTCATTAAAGCGCGCATCAGTGCTTCTACTGCAGGAAACATAATAATAATCAGTGCGATCGTCCCGTTAATCAGGTTTAAGTCGCTTGAAAATATAAAGTCTGATGCAGGCATTATAAAAGAAAATACGAAGATACAGCTTATAAAAGCGACGATGGGTATAAGAATACGATGTTTAAACATATGAGTCCTCCTTGTTTACTAATATCCATTATACCTTTTGAACTCCAAGTTTTAAATGCTCTATATATTTCAATTTTGAAATAAGTAAGCGGCAAAAATCATGATAGCATTCGATGAATCTTGTTAATCCTTTGGAATAAAGATATAATTTTATAGAGGTGGCATTGTGAATATTAAAGATCAACTAAAAAAACTGCCTGAAAAACCAGGCGTTTATTTAATGAAAGATAAAAATCATCACATTATATATGTCGGAAAGTCAAAAAATCTGAAAAATCGAGTCAGTTCCTATTTCAGAGGCTTTAATTCTCATGGAACCAAGGTACAAACAATGGTGGTTAATATCACCGAGTTTGATTACATCATTACAGACACTGAGATGGAGGCCTTGATTCTTGAAGCCAATCTGATAAAAAAGCATCAGCCGAGATTCAACATCTTACTCCGTGATGATAAAACATATCCCTATATAAAGGTTACTTTAAATGAAAAGTTTCCTCGGGTGATTAAGACGCGACGTCTTTTAAAAGATAAGGCCAAGTACTTCGGCCCTTATACAGATGTCGATGCGGTCAATAAAACGATTGATACTATAAATCGAGTTTATCCGATTCGTAAATGCAACAAGAATCTTGAAAAGAATACGGAGCGGCCTTGTTTAAATTATCATATTGGGAAGTGTCTAGGGCCCTGTAAAGGAGATGTCCATCACGAAGAGTACATGGAGGCAATTGATGAAATTCTTCAAATTTTGAATGGCAAATACGACAAACTCATTCCTAAAATTGAGGAAAAGATGAAGCGTGCAGCTGAGATACTCAATTTTGAAAAGGCTGCAATGTACCGAAATCAACTAGAAGCCATATCAAGGCTGCAGGTTAAACAACGCATGGTTACGACATCAGATGTCAATCAGGATATCATTTCTTGGGCTAGAGAGATGGGACAGACCTGTATTATGCTGTTCTTTGTTAGAAATGGGAAACTGCTTGGGAATGAAAAATTCATTCTTGAAGATACAGAAACAGAGTCAATTTCCGTCATCTTGTCAAGTTTCTTGATACAGCACTATAGTGGAACTGCATTTATACCTAAAGAAGTTATCCTGTCAGATGTTCCAGATGATCAGCAGTTGATTGAAGATTGGTTGTCTCATAAAGCAGATTATAAGGTAAAGGTCATTATTCCGCAGCGCGGTGAAAAGAAAAAAGTCGTGGAACTCGTCAAGAAAAACGCGCAGGAGTATATTGATAAGTTCAAAGAGCAAATTGAAGTTGATAAATATAAGCGACAGCTTATCAAAAACGGTCTGGAAGAAATTCTACAAACAGGTTCACCTATTAGGCGCATTGAAGCGTATGATATTTCGAATATTTACGGTGTCTTGTCAGTAGGGTCAATGGTCGTTTTTGAACAGGGAAAGAAGAAGAGGAGTGATTACAGACGATTTAAGGTCAAGACGATTGAAGGCGCAAATGATTACGGGTCAATGATGGAAATACTCTTTAGGCGATTCAAGCGGGGGATTGAAGAGCAAGAAGAGTTAAAGAAAACTGGCGTAGATAAAGGCAGATTTTCAGTCTTTCCAGACTTGCTGCTCATTGATGGTGGTAAAGGCCATGTAAACAGTGTGCTCGATGTACTCAAGGCACTTGGACTCAACATACCTGTTGCGGGTATGGTAAAAGATGATAAGCATAGAACCGATCGCCTTTACTATGAAGGGGAAATGCTAAATATTAAGCAAAATCACGAGGTATACAGATATATAGCCTCGATACAGGAAGAAGTACACAGATTCGCAATCGAATATCACAGAACACTTAGAAATAAACAGATGACGTATTCTGTGCTAGATGATATACCGGGGATAGGTAAAACACGACGTACAAATTTGATGAAATACTTTAAGTCAATTGACAGTATCCGGCAGGCGTCAGTGGAGGAACTGCTGGAAGTCGATGGAATCAATAAGAAAGTGGCAGAGACCATCCACGACTACTTCAATACCAAATTTGTGCAAGATGAAGAACACTAAAAATAGAGAGCTTATGTCCTCACGCATTAAGCAGGTGCTATGAGGGCTGAAAGGAGATCATATGTCAAATTTGTATCAGGTTTTGGAAAGGGGTTACCCAATGAGAGTTGTCAAAGTTCAACAGTTTATTAATGATCTCGGGCTTGAAGTTGTAAAAAATGTAGAGTGTGATCCAGAAATAAAGACACTGGAAGTCAACCGGTGTGGACTGCAACTAGCAAACTTCTATGAGCACTTTGTATATGAGCGCATTCAAATTGTCGGGAAAAATGAATGGGCATATTTCGATACATTGTCTCCAGAACAAAGAAGGGATATTGCAGATCGGTTTATGTCCTATGAACTGCCGGTTGTGGTATTCACAAGACAGCAAGAAGTATTTCCTGAATTTATTGAAGCGGCAAAAAAATACGGTCGTATTATTGCCAGAACACCTATGGCGACGACATCGTTCGTGAGTCGTCTTCTAGAATATCTTGAAGAACAAATGGCGCCAACTGTGACACTACATGGCGTTCTTGTTGACGTTTACGGTGTGGGCATCCTGATTTTAGGAAAGTCGGGCATAGGTAAATCTGAAACAGCACTTGAGCTTGTAAAAAGAGGTCACCGATTTGTTGCAGATGATGCCATTGAAATTAAAAAAATGCCAGATAGTACGCTTGTGGGTCGGGCGCCGGCTCTTATTCGAAACTTCCTTGAAATAAGAGGCATTGGTATTTTAGATGTCGCTAAACTTTATGGTTTAGCATCGATTAGACACCACAAGATTATTGATCTAATTATACAGCTTGAGGACTGGGAAGAAGGCAAGGCCTATGATCGTCTAGGAATCGAAGACAAGCATATCGATATTCTTGAAACAGAAGTATCAGCGATTCACCTGCCTGTTAAGCCTGGCCGTAACCTTGCGGTTATTCTTGAAGCTGCTGCAACAAACCACAGACAGAAGTCAGAAGGCTATAATGCAGCGAAAGAGCTGGACAGAAGACTTAGAGAAACATATCAGTAATTTGATTACGAGTGACACGGGCTATCTGTGACGAACCTAGCGTTATAGCAGGACTCTTGAAATGCCTTTGGAGTGAAGGGCTTTCAAACTATGGTTCATAAAACAGCTCAGTGCTTAAATGAAGACAGTTGAATTCTAATCGCAAAAAGGGCCAGATATGCTGGTGTGGTGTATTTATGCACACACGAAGGCAGATATGGCCTTTCTGTGTCATTGATGCAGATGATCTGACTATGAATAAAACGAATTATAAAAAAGGTATATATAATTGTTCTCAATATAAATGTGAAAAATATGACCAAATTATACAAAAGTATATTTACAGAGTATTTTCTTGTGATATAATAGGGCATGTACGACATTGTATATTTTTTAACTATCCTACAACTCGCCAATACAAACGGTTTCAGCCGATTGCATTGGCGATATTCATATAGAGTATATCCTAGTAAAAAGCTATGGATTGTTTTATATGCGTGTATGAATTACATACAGTATACAATGTTGGAGAAATGTGGAATATGCATATTTATCGATGTAGCCCTTGGAGGCTATTTTATATGGACAGGTTAAGAAAAAAGTGCAGAGGAATATATCGCTTGTGTGAATATTCTGATAATTTATTCATAAAATTGCATGGTCATTAGTTTTCATGCAAAGGCGCGTGAATACGAATAGGGAAGAAAAGGTTTTCACAGTTTTTTATTCCCTAACTAAGTTAAAGCTTTAACAAGCTGTATGAAAATTGCAAGTTTTCTTTAAATACAGCTCAATTATATATGTTAGGTAATTCATGGATTCCACGCCTCAATAGCAAATGTGCTATTAAACGGAATTCCATAAGTTTAAATAAAGGGAGGAAAGAAAGACCATGGCCAAAGATCTTCTATCACAAGAGAAATTTGCCAAACTCGATGAAGCAATTGCTAAGTACAAGGGAACCAATGGTGCCCTAATGCCAGTTCTTCACGAAGGCCAGCACATTTTCGGATGTCTTCCAATGGGAGTTCAAAAACACATTTCTAAGGGTTTGAATGTTCCTATGGCAGAAATCTATGGTGTTGTAACGTTCTACTCACAGTTTTCACTGGAGCCAAAAGGCGAGTACCATATTGGTGTTTGTCTAGGTACGGCTTGCTATGTTAAAGGTGCACAAGCACTGATCGACAGAATTTCGCGCGATCTTAACATAGAAGTAAATAAGACATCTGCTGACGGTAAATATTCACTGGAAGCAACACGTTGTATCGGTGCATGCGGTCTAGCACCAGTACTGACAGTAAACGAAGACGTTTACGGTCGTCTTGTAGAAGCTGATATTCCAGGTATTCTGGAAAAATACAAGGGCTAATAGTTGATAACTGAGGAGGTAGCTTCATGAAATCACTAGCTGAACTCGCTAAAATTAGAGAAGAAGCACTTAAAAAAGTAGATATTCGTAAAGAAAGAAAAGGCACACGTATCGTCGTAGGTATGGCAACATGCGGTATTTCTGCAGGCGCTCGTCCTGTTCTTACTGCAATGGTTGAAGAAGTACAAAAGAGAAATCTTGCAAGTGTTGAAGTAACTCAAACTGGTTGCATCGGCGTATGTCGTCTTGAGCCAATTGTTGAAGTTTACAAAGAAGGCGAAGATAAAGTAACTTACGTTGAGATGGATGCTGAAAAAGCGAAGCGTGTTATTGCAGAACACATCGTTAACGGCCAGGTTGTTTCTGAGTATACAATCGGCGCAGCTGATAAGTAAAACCAAAGTTTGAGGAGGTTAACACATGGATTTTTATAGATCACATGTCCTAGTCTGTGGCGGTACAGGATGTACGTCTTCAGGCTCATTGGATATTGAAGCAAAGTTCGCGGAAGAACTTGCAAAACACAATCTTGAAAACGAAGTAAAAGTTGTTCGTACAGGCTGCTTCGGTCTTTGTGAAGCTGGTCCTATCGTAATCATATACCCAGAAGGTTCTTTCTACAGCCGTGTATCTGCTGATGATATCGCGCGCATCACTGAAGAGCATCTTCTAAAGGGTCGTATTGTTACTGACCTACTTTATGCAGAGTCTGTAAAAGAAGACGAAATTCAATCAATCGATCAGGTTGGCTTCTACAAGAAGCAACAGCGTATTGCACTTCGTAACTGTGGTGTAATCAACCCTGAGCAAATCGATGAATATATTGCTATGGACGGTTACAAAGCTCTTGGTAAAGCCCTAACAGAAATGTCAAGAGAAGACGTAATCGAAGAAAT
Source organism: uncultured Acidaminobacter sp. (assembly GCA_963676345.2). Taxonomy (GTDB): domain Bacteria; phylum Bacillota; class Clostridia; order Peptostreptococcales; family Acidaminobacteraceae. The sequence goes on along the minus strand of CAXXTS010000002.1, from coordinate 451,065 downwards.
GAAAAAATCTGGTCTGCGCGGCCGTGGTGGCGGTGGATTCCCAACGGGTCTGAAATGGCAGTTTACATTCCAGGCTGATGGCGACCAAAAGTATGTTGCATGTAATGCCGATGAGGGTGACCCAGGTGCATTCATGGATCGTTCGGTTCTTGAAGGTGATCCACATGCACTGATTGAAGCTATGGCAATTGCTGCTTATGCTGTTGGTGCAGATCACGGTTATGTATACATTCGTGCTGAGTACCCAATCGCTGTACACAGACTTGAAATTGCTATCGAGCAAGCTAAAGAATACGGCCTGCTAGGTGATGACATTTTCGGTACTGGATTTAAATTCGACATGGAAATCCGTCTGGGTGCCGGTGCATTCGTATGTGGTGAAGAGACAGCTCTTATAGCTTCAATTGAAGGTGAAAGAGGTATGCCTCGTCCACGTCCTCCGTTCCCTGCACAAAAGGGTATTTGGGGCAAGCCAACACTGCTAAATAACGTTGAGACGTATGCAAACGTTCCACAAATCATTCTAAATGGTTCTGAGTGGTATGCAGGCATTGGTACTGAAAAATCAAAAGGTACAAAGGTATTTGCACTTGGTGGCAAAATCAATAATACGGGTCTTCTTGAAATCCCAATGGGTACAACACTACGCGAAGTAATCTTCGAAGTAGGTGGCGGTATTCCTAATGGTCGTAAATTCAAGGCTGTTCAAACAGGCGGACCATCAGGTGGCTGTCTGACAGAAGAACATCTTGATACACCAATCGATTATGATAACCTTGTAGCACTTGGCTCAATGATGGGTTCAGGTGGTATGATCGTAATGGATGAAGACAACTGTATGGTTGACGTCGCACGCTTCTTCTTAGACTTTACTGTAGATGAGTCTTGTGGTAAGTGTACACCTTGTCGTGAAGGTACTAAGCGTATGCTAGAAATTCTTGACGGTATTTGTGAAGGTAAAGGGACTCTAGAAGACATCGACAAACTTCAAACGCTTTCATATGCAATCAAGGATTCAGCACTTTGCGGTCTTGGACAAACAGCTCCAAACCCTGTACTTTCAACTCTTAAGCACTTTAAAGATGAGTACATTGCGCACGTTGTTGACAAGAAATGTCCAGCTGGCGTTTGTACAGACCTGCTTCAAATCGTTATCGGCGATGGATGTATTGGCTGTACTGCATGTACGCGCGTTTGTCCTGTTGATGCAATTGTAGGTGAGAGAAAGCAACCTCACGTAATTGACCAAGACAAGTGTATCAAGTGTGGTGCTTGTATCGACAAGTGTCCTGTTAAAGTTATCGTTAAACAGTAATTTGTAAAGGGAAGAGGTGTAATACAGTGGAAATGGTAAAGCTGACTATGAACGGCATGGAAATGGAAGTGCCGTCAAACTATACAGTACTGGAAGCAGCTCGCGAAGCTGGTATCCATATTCCAACACTATGCTACCTAAAAGACCTTAACGAAGTAGGCGCTTGTCGTGTCTGTGTCGTTGAAGTAGAAGGTGCACGTACACTTCAGGCATCATGTGTGCTGCCTGTTCGTGAAGGCATGGTTGTAAAAACAAATACGAAGCGTGTTCGTGAGTCTCAAAAGACTACTACAGAACTGCTTCTTGCAAATCATAATAGAGAGTGTCTAACTTGCTCACGCAGTAAAAACTGTGAGCTTCAAAACCTATCTGAAGAGCTAGGCATTGAAGAAGTAGCATACCAAGGCGCTAAGCGTGAAGCGAAGGTTGATGACAAGTCATTCTCAATCATTCGTGACGCAAGCAAATGTATCCTTTGCGGCCGTTGTGTTGCTGCATGTAAGAAGTCTCAAGGTCTTGGTATCCTTGACTTCCAAAACAGAGGATTCGAGACTACAGTAGGGCCTGCATTTGACGTTTCAATGGCAGATGCGCCTTGTATTTACTGTGGTCAGTGTATGATCGTATGTCCAGTTGCAGCACTTCGTGAGAAGTCTGACATCGAGCGCGTATGGGATGCAATTGAAAACCCAGATGTACACGTTGTTGCACAAACTGCACCGGCTGTACGTGCTGGTCTTGGTGAAGAGTTCGGTCTTCCAATCGGTACACGTGTAACGGGTAAAATGATTGCTGGTATTCGTCGTCTTGGCGTAGACAAAGTTTACGATACAGACTTCTCTGCTGACCTTACAATCATGGAAGAGGGTACTGAGCTTCTGAACAGAATTAAGAATGGTGGCAAGCTGCCAATGATTACTTCTTGTTCTCCAGGTTGGGTACGTCATGCGGAATTCAACTACCCAGATTTCCTTGAAAATCTATCAACTTGTAAGTCTCCACAGCAGATGTTTGGTGCTGTAGCTAAGACTTACTACGCTGAAAAGCACGGCGTTGATCCTTCGAAAATATTCGTAGTATCTTTCATGCCTTGTACATCTAAGAAGACTGAATCTGCTCGTGAAGAAATGAACGATTCAGGCTACCGTGATGTTGATGCAGTAATTACAACGCGTGAGCTGGCTAAAATGATTAAGCAAGCGCGCCTTGACTTCAATAATCTTCCTGATGAAGAATATGACCAAGACTTCCTAGGCGAATACACTGGCGCTGGCGTTATCTTCGGTGCTACTGGTGGCGTTATGGAAGCAGCACTTCGTACAGTTGCAGACGTTCTAACTGGCGAAGACCTTAAAGACATTGAATATCATGTAGTACGTGGTATCCAAGGTATTAAGGAAGCAACTGTAACAATCGGTGAACTGGACGTTAACGTTGCGATTGCTCACTCTACTGCAGAAGCATCAAAGCTTCTTGATATGGTAAGAGCTGGCGAAAAAGACTACCACTTCATCGAAATCATGGGTTGTTCAGGCGGTTGTGTATGCGGCGGTGGCCAGCCACAAGTTCCATCACAAATCCTTAACAGCGGCATTGATGTTCGTGTTGAGCGTGCTAAGGCACTTTATGAAGAAGATGCTTCTAAAGAGCTTAGAAAATCTCACCAAAATCCACAGATCCAAAAGATCTACGAAGATTTCTTCGGCGAGCCAAACAGCCACAAGGCACATGATCTACTTCACACGCACTACCATGCGCGTGAGAAGTTTGATATCGAGTAAAATCGCATAGATTTGATATAGCCCTGACCGGCAATTTATTAGAACAGATTACAGAAGCACTGCATCTGACCCTTAAAAGTCAACTGCAGTGCTTTCTTTCCGTTTAAGACAAAGAACAGCAGGTTTTATCTAAGAAGGAGCCACATTATGCTCGCATGAATGGGGTTCCTTCTTAGGTAAAACCTATTGGGCGCGACTAGCGACCAGGGCAACCAGAGGTTGCACGGTCCTGTTCTGTAATCAAAAGAGAGTGAATGCGCGACTAGCGACCAGGGCAACCAGAGGTTGCACGGTCCTGTTCTGTAATCAAAAGAGAGTGAATGCGCGACTAGCGACCAGGGCAACCGGAGGTTGCACGGTCCTGTTCTAAACATCTTCAAATAATAATGAAACTATATCATGGAGGGCATCTGCTTTGGTCATGTCTACCACCTCTTACAGTTTCGAAATCATCTAGGCAATATTTACTTAAAATGGTATAGTAGATTGTGAATATAAAAGATGGGAGCGAAACGCATGGAGATAGGCGTAATGGGAATTGCACTGGCCTGTATAGCAGGCTTTTTTGGTGCAGTGGTTGATGCAATTGTTGGTGGCGGCGGTCTTATAACTACCCCTGCTCTACTTGCGATAGGCATGCCGACACACTTGGCATTGGGTACAAATAAGTTTGCATCCTCCTTGGGGACATTATCAAGTTCATATCATTTTTACAAGAGTGGAAATGTCAATTTTAAAATGCTCAAATACATGCTGCCCTTCTCACTGGTTGGTTCAGCGTTCGGGGTTTTGGCAGTGCTCGCAATTGAACCTGACTTTTTGAGGGTACTCATCATCATCTTGGTGGTGTTTATTGGTGCCTACACGCTATTTAAAAAGAACTTGGGAATACACGATACTTTTACGGGCATTGACAAGAAAAAGATTACCCTTGGTATATTGCTAGCCCTTGTCCTTGGTTTTTATGATGGTTTTTTTGGCCCGGGAACAGGCTCTTTTCTCATTTTTGGACTCATTCATATTTTTGGATATGATTTTAAAAAAGCATCAGCAAATTCTAAGCTGATGAACCTATTTAGTAATTTGACAGCCTTTGTTTTGTTCTTACTAAATAAGAAGATCTTCTTTCTGGTAGCAATACCAATGAGTTTATCAATGGTCATTGGTGCGCGTGTAGGTGCCCGTCTTGCTATAACGAAAGGTGCAACATTTATAAAACCTGTGTTTATCATTGTGTCCTTTTCACTGGTTATAAAAATGATTATGGATTTGATGTAGTCGGATAGAAAACCCTTTATAAGCGAACTGAATTTTGGAAGGAGCGGCTTTATGAAGCGCAAAATGCCTGTTATTTCAATCGAAGGCGGAGACGGTACGGGTAAAACGACTGTACTTGAAAAACTTAAAGCTTATTTAAAAAAGCAGAATATAGATTTTATGGTGACAAGAGAGCCCGGCGGTGTTCGCATTGCTGAACTGATTCGTGAAGTCATTCATAATCCGGATCATACAGAAATGGATGCAAAGACTGAAGCCTTATTGTATGCTGCAGCCAGACGTCAGCATTTGGTGGAAAAAGTTATGCCTGCAGTAGATTTAGGAAAACTGGTCATATTTGATCGCTATGTAGATTCCTCCATGGTGTATCAAGGGTATGTTAGAGGTTTGGGGGTGGATTCAGTTTATGAAATGAACCGCTTTGCAACCGAAGATTTTATGCCAGACCAGACGCTGCTATTTGACCTAGATCCGAAAGTTGGGCAAGAGCGTATCAGAACTTCCGGCGAACGAGAGATCAATAGACTGGATAACGAAGGTATGGCCTTTCATATGAAGGTGCGAGAAGGCTATTTAAAGCTCGCAGAAAAATATCCTGAGCGCATTGTTTGCATCGATGCTTCTGGAACACAAGAAGAAGTTTTTGACACAGTACTCGCAGCAGTCACCAAAATGATTGAAGACTGGAATAAGGACTAACGTTATAAAGGGTAATTCAGCTGCAATTCCAAGCAGGCTTATGTAGAGCACACTATGTAAGCCTGCTTTTTTAGTGGATTGTTTAGCTTAAAACGATTAGAAATATAAAGAAATGAATGATTACAGTTTAAATGCGCTTATTTTGACTAAAGTACCTCTAAAAGGTGTACATATAAAATAGGAAGTTTAGTTAGGAGGGGTTTTATGAATGTAAAAGCTAAATTAATCTTGTCATCAGTTCTATCAATACTATTGGTTGGTGTAGTTGGAATTGTATCAAGTGTTTATATTGCCAATACCTTAAAAGGAGCTATTGTAGATGTTGAAGTGTTTGGTGTATAATCCAGTGCGCTGGTTCTAAATGCTGACAGAGATTACTATCAAGCGGTAGATGCACTCCATCAAATGTTGAATTTGGACCCGGCGAGTGAAGAATATGCGGCAGCGAAAGAGTCTTATGTTGAAAATGCTGCACAGGCTTATGATAGAACCCATGAGTCCGTTGATTTGCTTTTGAGTTATTTAGAGGAATCAGAGGCAAATTCTGAAAATGTAGAAGCTTTTAATACGTTTAAAAATGAGTTTGACAGTGCCTTTAATACATGGAAATCACAAGTCGATAGTAAAATCACCTCATATGAAAACGATAAGGGATTCATTGACTTGCCTGGAGCCACTTACTTTGATGAAGCAAGAGGCGCTGTTGACGTTATTGGAGAATTAATTGACGAGCTGTCTTCATCAACAAGCTATACAGATGTTAATATAGGCATGAAGGGGATTTCCTTGGTGCTCAATGCTGATCGTGATTATTACCAGTCTATAAGTGCCCTACAGAATATGTTGAAAAAAGACCCAAGAACCGATTCTTTTACTGCAGACCGAGCAAGTTATGAAGAAAATGCAGAACAAGCACGCACTAGAACTCAAGAAGGGGCAGAACTTTATCTAAGTCATATGCGTGCGCAAAACATTCAAAATGACGATGTTGTGAACATGCAGCAGCAAATTGATGTATTTAATGAAAACTATGATAAATGGAAACAGGAAGCAGACCGCTACATCAGTCAATATGTTGAGGAGGTTGGTTTTATAGAGTTTACTGGTCAAGCGGCCTTTGATCAGTCCCGTGATGTCATTGACGGAATTGGTGAGCGCGTGCTTGTGGTTGTCGAAGAGACAATACAAGAACATTTAGAAAAAGTGAAGGTCATGCAAGGGGTTCAAGTTGGATTCATAGCACTCGTAATCATAGGGAGTCTAGCAGTAGTCTTTATAATCGGATCAAGTATTTCAACCAATATTGCAGACCTGTCCAAGTTGGTTAAAGAGTTATCCTTAGGAAACCTTAACCTTCATGTGAGTGAGAAATCTAAGAATCGAAAAGATGAAATTGGCAGTCTCAGCAATGATTTTGACAAGATGGTGAAAGACTTGACAGCGCTTATTCGAGATGTTGCTGGAACAAGTGATGCGGTTCTAAATAGTTTTAATGAAGTCAGTAATGATGTGGCCTTTGTTTCAAACTCAAGTCAGGAAATCACTATATCAGTGAATGAAATGGCAGAAGGCGCAACCTCACAGTCTCAGGAAGCAATCAGTATTTTGGAAACGACGACAAACTTGTCTTCTCAAATTGAAGAAGTGGATCAAAATGCAGAGAGCTTAGTTGAAGCTGTAAATGGCGTAAAAGAGAAAAATGAAAATGGTGTATCTGCCATGTATGAACTTGAAAAACGATTCGAGCAAAATACAAATGAAAATTCAGTGCTTGGAAAGAAAGTTTTTGAGCTTACTAAGAAGTCGGAGTCAATCAATGACATTATCGATACCATTCAAAGTATATCTGAACAGACAAACTTGCTGGCACTAAACGCCGCAATCGAAGCGGCGCGTGCAGGGGAACAGGGACGCGGCTTTGCAGTTGTAGCAGATGAAGTACGGGTTCTGGCAGAGCAGTCGAAGAATGCGAGTCAGGAAATTCAGAGCATTATTCAAGAAATTATTGGCGTCATTGGAGAAGCTAAAACATCTATGGCGCGTGTTGAGCAAATCAATAAGGAAGCCAATGAGAATATGCAGAATACACGTGGATCCTTTGATGAAATTATCGAGTTTAATGATTCTATGATTGAGGACATTACCAATTTGACTCAGGCAATTGAAAAGATGAATGCACTTAAGGATACAGTGTTGGGTGCTGTTGAGCATATTTCAGCCATTTCTGAAGAATCGGCAGCTTCTACTCAAGAAATTAACGCAAGTGTCGATGAGCAGGATTCAAAGCTAAAAGATGTCGTGTCTGTCTTTGACAATATGACAGACAAGGTTGAACACCTTAAGGCGTCCACCTCACGCTTTAAGCTTAAAGGATAAGGTGTTTGGGCATTGAAGTTGCGGTGGATAGACTTGAAAAATAAAGAAGTTCATCCTAAAGAGAAGAGACACAGTTGTGCTTGCACAGCTCTGTTGCCTCTTCTCTTTGTTTTGTAGACATTCAGTCAACACTTCGAAGAATGATTGGCTAGAAGTGTACGCGCAGATTTAGCGAATGAAGATAAAATAAATTGTCCTTAGGGCAATGATATTGTGCTTAAAATTAGAATCCAGTTAAAAGTCGTAAAGTTATACGGAATGTAAATGATTATAAGGTGTTTTGTGGTATAATGGGGGCGTAGAATTGTGAAAATAATAACCAATTTAGATTAGTGAAACATAGAGTAGAAACTGATAGAATTAAGGGAGGTACACATGGTTATCCGTGATATCGCTAAATTGATTGACGGTGAAGTTATTGTAGGCCATGAGTATCTAGAGCGGGATGTTAAAGCGGCTTTTGGGTCGGATCTAATGAGTGATGTTTTGGCGTATGTCGTTGATGAAACGGTACTGCTGACGGGGCTAACCAACCATCAGGTTGTGAGAACTGCAGAAATGCTGGATCTTAAAGCCATTATCTTTGTCAGGGGAAAGTACCCTTCTGAGGATGTTGTTAGCCTTGCCAATGATCAAAGGATAGTTCTAATCGCAACAGAGCACACGCTTTATACCGCATCTGGCATACTTTATTGTAATGGCCTTCAAGGTATAAGTAAGTAAGGGGAAAAAAATGGAGCAGGCATTTGTAAAGAACGATGTCGATGCTGCAATGAAGCTTGAATATGACATCGAGCAAGATGATTTTTCTAGAGCCGGGGAAGCCTCTAGCAAAATCAAAAAATTACTGAAGCAGTTGGGAATCGATTCTGGAATTATTCGAAAGATAGCTATAGCCAGTTATGAGGCTGAGATCAACGTTGTGATACATTCCAATGGTGGGAAAATTACAGTGTTTGTCAAATCGGGCTGCATTGAGGTGTTTATTGAAGATGAAGGTCCTGGTATTGAGAATGTTGAACTTGCAATGACAGAAGGGTATTCCACAGCGACGAGTGCTATACGTGAACTCGGATTTGGTGCCGGTATGGGGCTTCCGAATATGAAGCGCTGCAGCGATGCCTTCTTTATTGATTCAAAACCAGGAGAATATACACGACTAAAAATGGTTTGGAATTTGTAGACTTTGTTTATTAAGTAACAGAGCAATCGGGGGAGCAATTGATGAAAGAGTATTGGCATTCCGTCATACTTGAGAAAGACTTTTGCAACGGTTGCACCTACTGCCTGGATCGTTGCCCGACCCAGGCTATACGTGTCAAAGACGGGAAGGCACAAATTATAAACGAAAGGTGCATCGATTGCGGTGAATGTTTGAAAGTGTGTCCGTTTCATGCTAAGGGCGCACAGACAGACTCGCTAGAAATGCTCAACAATTATAAATTCAACATAGCCCTGCCGGCTATTTCACTGTATGGACAATTTGAGTTTGAGTACGATATGAATAAGGTCATGAACGGTCTTTATGAGCTGGGGTTTGACTATGTGTATGATGTTGCCTATGCGGCAGATATTCTCACAGCATATCAACTAGATAAAATCAAGAACTCAGATCAGCCAAGACCGCTGATTTCAACATTCTGTCCTGCGGTAACGCGTCTCATTCAAATAAGGTATCCTTCTTTGATAGACCATATTATTCGGCTGGAATCGCCCATGCAGGTATCTGCATGGCTTGCAAGACAAAAAATTATGGAAACGACGGGACTTGCCCCAGAGGAAATTGGTGTCTTCTACATTACCCAATGTCCAGCGAAAATTACCAGCATTAAAGATCCGCTGGGGATTGAGGACTCACATATAGATGGTGCAATTTCTATCGAATCCATTTACTCAAAGCTTATTCGGATATACAACGATATTGAAGTGAAAACTCAGGTACAAAAGGCATCTGCAGGTGGTATTGTCTGGGGGATGGTTGGTGGTCAGAGTTTTGCTATGAATATTGAAAACTATATGGCTGTGGATGGTATTGAAGAAGTTATAAAAGTACTCGACAGACTTGAAATGGGCAAACTGACAGACGTTGATTTTCTTGAAGCGTATGCCTGTGTAACAGGTTGCGTTGGGGGACCTCTCAATGTTGAAAATCCATTTATTGCAAAAACACGTATTCGAATGCGCTCTAAGCAAACACCGCGTATTGAAGACCTGAATGCGCTTAAGATTTATGAAAAGGAACTGGTTGAATGGGATCAGGACATTGAACCCTTCCCAGTTTTGAAATTAGATACAGATATAAGAAAAGCTTTAGAAAAAATGTCTAAAATTGAAGAGCTATTTCAAATGCTGCCAGGCATTGATTGTGGAGCGTGTGGAGCGCCTACATGCCGCACATTGGCAGAGGATATTGTCATGGGCAAAGCAAGTATTGACAATTGTTTGGTAAGAAAGCGTTCAGATGAAGAGTAGGAGGGTGTCCCTTGCACATTAAGGATTTGATTGTAAATCATGGATTTAAACCACTTAATGCAGTGGATGAAAACAGAGAAGTTGCAGGTCTCCAGTGCTGTGATTTACTCAGTTGGGTGATGGCAAACGGCAAAGCGGATAATATCTGGATTACAGTTCAGACGCATAATAATATTGTTGCGGTTGCATCATTGCTTGATTTTGCATGTGTTATTATTCCTGAAAACATTGAGGTTCCTGAGTCTGTTATTGATAAAGCGAATGAGGAAGAGGTTATTCTTCTTGGAACTGAACTGGGTGCATATGAAATCTTTAAGACGCTCTATGAAGCGGGTTTGAGGTAATGAAAATCTATTATGATTTGCATATTCACACATGTCTTTCACCATGCGGACATGAGGACATGACTCCGAACAATATAGTAGGGATGAGTCAAATCAAGGGGCTCAATATCATTGCAGTTACTGATCACAACACAACACTAAATTGTGAAGCGGTTATGAAAGCTGCTGCGGGAACGGGACTCGTTGTTATTCCCGGCATGGAACTTGAAACTCTTGAAGGCGTTCATTTAGTCTGTTTGTTTCCAGAGTTAAAACGCGCTAAGAGTTTTCAGCGGGTGGTGGATTTGCACAGATTGCCTGTTAAAAACAGGGTTGATAAATTTGGAGAGCAGTTCGTGCTGGATGAAAATGATGAAGTCATCGGCAGTGAGCCCAATTCGCTCATGGCCTCAACCTATCTTGATATTGATACTGCGATAGAAAAAGTCAATGAACTGGAGGGGCTTGCCTACCCAGCGCATATTGACCGACCATCCTATAGTGTTATTTCCAATTTGGGATTTATACCGCCATTTTGGGATATCACAACAGTAGAAATATCAACTTATCCTACGGCTGAAATGTTTGAGAATAAGCCTGAGTACACGGAGAAATACCATGTCCTTAGAAATTCAGATGCCCACGATCTTGTGCGTATATCTGAACGGGAACATTATCTTGAACTTGAGACATGCAGTGCGAGAGCACTCTTCGCCTATTTGAAGAGGCCAGTATAAATTGCAGGGAGAAAGGGAATAAAAAATGAGAGAATTGTCTTTGCATATTTTAGATATCGCGCACAATTCAATCGCTGCAAAAGCGGAAACACTGAGAATTGCCATTATTGAAGATTTTAAGAAAGATCTTCTAACCATAAGGATTAAAGACGACGGTAAGGGCATGGATGAAGCTACCCTGAAAAGAGTCATAGATCCTTTCTACACTACGCGTACAACGCGCAAGGTGGGGTTGGGAATTCCTATGTTCAAGGCTGCTGCTGAGCAGTGTGGCGGTGAGTTTGAAATAAAGTCTCAATTAGGGGTTGGGACTGAAATAGACGCAACTTTCAAACACAGTCATATTGATCGTGTGCCACTGGGTAATATGACGGAGACGATTATTACAATTATCATGGCCAATACAGAGATGGATTTGATTTATACCCATGATATTAATGGCAGAAAGTTTACGCTCAGTACACGCGATATTAAAAAGACGCTAGGGGAATTGCCAATAAACAATATGGATGTTGTGATTTGGTTAAAAGGGTATATACATGAGAACCTTGTGGAACTTGCACACGGTCAGGGGTTGGAGGTCGGTTCACGTTGAATCTAAAGCGAACCGGATTACTTCTACTCCTTGTGACGGTTTTAATCTTGACAGTTACAGGGTATCTTGGAATGAATGGATTATGGAGACTGACACTGGGGGCATTTGGATTTGGTGCAGCCAGCGTCCTGATTTTCTTTGGGGGAATTGTGCCTCCTGAGGAATAAAAAGAATTAGACTGTTTTTATACAGTATATATAAGGAGTCAGCAAGCCTAAATGTATGGAGCATACATTTAGGCTTGCTGACTCCTTTAATTTTGCATTCAAGACACTTCTGTCAAAGATAGATTTTTATAGTTGATTTTGGTATATTTTTCCATTAGAATGAAGTGTAATAGGGAAAATATGTAAAAGGAGTCGTCTATGTTAAATAATCGTAGAGGAAGTTTTACAATTGAGGCCATTCTAATAGTTTGGGTGATTATGGCAATTGTACTGTCATCGGTGGTTGGACTTGGGTGGGTGTATCAAAAAACAAAGATTTCAGCTCTGGTGCATCGTGCGATTGCGGGATCTGATAAAGAGACCATTCAAGTAACCCACCGCATTGAAATAGGTGAGCGCATCCAGCTTGAGGATCACATTGTGAGAACACAAGATGCTGCGAATATGCCATTTAAGCTCTTTCTTATGCGCACTGCACAGACTCTATATAAGGATGTAAGTGAAAATGAGGTGACAGAAAATGAATGAGCGCGGAAGTGTCAGCTTATTTCTGATGTTGGCAGTACTTGGGGCCATTTTTGCATTTACTCTTTTTTTAAAAGACAGCCTAATGGCACAAGGTGAAAACACGGCACTGCATCTTGCAAAAAATGCTGCCCGTAATATTGAGGCCAGTTATGAGTACGATTTGTACGATCAATATGGTCTATTGGCTTATACCAAAGATGCACTGGAAAAAGAACTCCAGGCCAGTACTGTGAATCACATGCCTGAAGCCTTTGGTCTTGCTTTTCAAAACAGAGTCGAGTACAAATTTGACTATACGGTGCTGGGGACGTTTGAGTCCGTTGAAAATGCAGCAAATCAAATGTTTCAGCAGGCTGAGTACAATGTTCCTGTTGCCTTTATAACAAGTTTAGAAGGCTACAAAGACATTATAAACAAACTTGGGGCTGCCAAATCCAAAATTCAAAGTCTTGAGGGTTTAATGGACAAACTCGAGAAAATTGGAGACATAAACACGAAACTTGGTAAGGCCATGAAAGAGATAAAGGAATTTGATGAGGCGTATTCAGTCTATGTTAGCAGCCGTGGAAAACTCTCTCTAAAGTATGGTGATATTACCAAGGCTAGAAAAAAATTGCTGGATTCAATTGGGGATATCAGTGCTCTAAAAGCTGAGCTAGATGAGTCTCTTGAACATGAAAAGCAAGAACTTGAAGCCAATACCACAGTGTATCCAGATGGATTTTCAAATAGTCTAAGCCAACAGCTGGACTCAATAGTGCAGGAAAGTGCCAATGTTCTTTCTTTAGAGTTAACATTGAGCGGCATTAATCTGTCATCCAGCGCTCAGTCAAAGGCCAAGCAAAAGCTTGAGAACTTGGCCCTTGACAGGCTGGTATCGGGGAGCACATATTCAAAGTATTTAGATGTGTTAGCCGGTTTATACGCAATAGAAGATGACTTGGAAGATTTAGAAGATAAATACAAAAGAGATTATAAAAGTGAGCTCGCGACCATAAAAAATCTCGAGCGTAGAGAGCGACGCAGTGTGAGACGTGATATTGAAGAACGTATTAAAGAAAAAGTGGACCATAAACTTGAAGACATCGAACTGCGTATTACTGATCTATCCCCAGCATTTTCAGATGATGCATTAGAAGAAGGTGTCGATACATTATTGGACTATGAGTTGGGCGCATATAATGGTGCCACCCTAAAGGGGAACAAAGTGAATGATCCACTTTCAAAAGGTAAAATCGATAGCCAACAGTGGCAGACGTTGCCGTCACAAAACTTTCAGGCGGGTGAGCGGGACTACACCCTTGCTGAACGGTGTTTGCTCACAGAGTATATTATGGGTACTTTCAACCACCGAAACATTCAGCATCAGGACCCGGCATGGTCGTTTTACAATATGAAAGACAGAGAAGCATTCTTTGGAAATGGAGAAATTGAATACATCATTGCAGGGGGGCGCTCAGAAGCTACAAACAGAAAGATTGTTGCTGGTGAAATATACTTGATTCGAGAAGCTATCAATATTTTGCATGTTTACACGTGTAAAGAAAAATTGAAATACGCCGGAGAAGTCTCGGCACTTGTATCTGCTCAACCCTATCTTAAACCGGTCATATTTAACGGCATATTAATAGGGTGGGCAAGTGTTGAGAGTGCAGTTGATCTGAACTATTTGTTAGAAGGAGAGGATATTCCTTTTATGAAGTTTAGGGAGACGGATTGGTTTACATCCATTCAAGTAAAAGGAAACTCAAATATGACAAAAGAGCCACCGAAAAAAATTGAGAGTACGAATGATAAAAGTAAAAAAAACAAACCGGTTAATAAAGTACGTAGTCAGATGTATGAAAAAATCCTGAACACAAATCAAAAGGATTATGCTTTTCACTTAAGACTGCTCCTCTACATTGGATCAATAAGGGGTAAAACGAGTTCCGTTGAGACAAAAGTGGCTAGGGCGCTGGATATTATCGTACTGAACTCAGGTGTGGAAGGGGAAGCTTATGAACTGAATAATTTGATTACGAGCCATAGAGCAACTATTCAATGGGAAGGCGGTTCAAATGAGTATGAAACGTCTTATTAAATCAAATAGAGGGTCCCTGTCTGTAGAAGCAATCATATCCCTGAGTCTATTTTTGATGCTTATGAGTATCATGGCTATTTCGCTGAATATCATACGTATATATGATACGATGGAACACTGTGTCTATACTACAGCAGACAAGGTGGCTGTACAAAGTGTCTATGGATATTTGAGCCACCGTGAGGGCGTGGTGGAAATGCAGATGCGTCCAGTGCTTTTTAAGGGTTATTTATGTGAAAGTATGGCTGAAAACGGGCTTGAAACCATAACGTCTGATAGACCTCACGCAGATGTTTCCAACTTAAAAGTTGAGGAGCTGAGTGTGTCAGACTTTCAGGCAGGCGCCTCGTCCTACAGGGTACTGTATAGTGTGCCAGTTTGGCCGGGATACACCCCTATTTCACTGTCACATGAAGTCCGTGTGAGAAGTGTTCTTCAAAATCCAGTGTTGGCAGACGAAGAGACAATACGCGTCTACACATCAAAACATGGGCGCGCGAATGGAATCTATCATCTTGATCCAATGTGTTGGGCATTAAAGAGCAGTTGGAATACAAAGAATAGTGTAGAGGTATCAGACCTTCGAACCTTAGTGAACTACAGAGCTTGTAGGATTTGTGGATCGGATCAAGCAGACTAAATGACACGGTGTGTTTTCAAAACTTAACTTCTTAAATCTCCTTATATGGTAGAATATACAGACAGGGTAATGAATAATGGGGAGAACACTGGAGTGATTAAATGTCTACATTAAGAGAAATGTTTTTTATCTTCTTTAGAATTGGCGCGTTGACCCTTGGGGGCGGCTATGTCATGATACCGATTATGGAAGATGAAATTGTGCATAAAAGAAAATGGATTACTGAAAAGGATTTTATTAATATTTTGGCAATTGCACAGTCCTTTCCAGGGGCGATTGCCATAAATACATCGATTTATGTGGGATATAAAATTCGAAAGCATCGAGGTGCACTCACTGCTTGTCTAGGGCTTATTTTGCCACCATTTTTAATAATATCAAGTGCAGCCGCCTTGATTTTAAGCTATGGGGAACATCCTGTTGTCAAACAAATATTCATGGGTGTACGACCAGCTGTTGCTGGGCTTATAGCCGCCGCCGTTGTACGTCTTTCAAGCAAGCTGGAGCATAGTGCGTTTAATATTGTGATGGGACTGGCAGCTTTTGGAGCCATATCGATTCTTGGTTTTCATCCAATTTCCATTATCCTTGTTTCTGGGTGTTTAGGGTATGTGACCATGCGCAAAATGGCAGGTGATCAATAATGATGATGGTATTAAAAATTTTTTTGACATTTTTCAAAATAGGTGCCTTTAGCTTTGGGGGTGGGTACGCTGTTCTTGCCTTTATTGAGAAGGAAATTGTCGGTGTAAATGGCTGGCTTAGCCCACAGGAGTTTATTGATCTAGTGGCCTTATCGCAAATTACCCCTGGTCCGATAGCCATCAATTCATCGACGTATGCAGGCTTCAAGACTGCGGGGATTGCTGGTGCGGTGGCTGGAACCATCGGTGTAACGGCAATATCTTATATTTTGGTAGTAGTAACTGCTTCTAAACTTGAAAATATGAAAGATGCAAAATGGATACAGTGGATTTTCTCAGGTCTTCGTCCAGCTGTAATTGGTCTTATTGCTTCTGCAGCATACACTATAGCCCATTCAGCGGTAGGCGATGTTAAAGGTGTGGTCATTGCGCTCTTGTCATTTTTTATGATTATTCGCATGAAGTGGCATCCGATACTTGTAATAGCCTTGTCTGGCGGTCTGGGCGTACTCTTGTACTAGTTGAGTTTAGGTCGGTTAGACACCGCAGTTTTGACACAGTGAAGAAATGGAGGCAGGTGTATGCGTAAATATATTATTTCCATTCTTGTCGTGATCATCATGGCATTAAGTGCGACGAGTTTTTATTTTTATAAATTGTATTCTGACGGCAAAACTCTTCTTGTAAGGGACTACTATGAAAAAATGAGTCTAGTGGGCCGTACGCCCATTCAAGATGAAATCTATCGCCTTGAAAATGACAAGTGGTGGATCAAATCAGATGCAGTAATTCAGTATATCGACCGTGAAGCCTACTATTCAGGCAGCGGCAAGCGGGTTTATTTTAGGGTAGACAATATGGACTTGAAGCTTGAGAGTCGTGCGCTTAGCGCCTATGCAAAATCGGGTGTCGATAAAATAAATATTCCTGTTCATACGATTGATGGCATTCGATATTTAGACATAGAAATGTTGGAGGTTATGTATCCAGTGCGCCATACCTATTATGACAAAACGGGTGTACATCTGCTTGCTTTGAATGACGCGCAGCTCAAACAGGGGCTCCTTAAGCAAAAAGTGAAATTAAGCGATAAAACCCGTAAAAAAGGACTTGAAGTAGGTGTGGCTGAAAAAAATGAACTGATTATTCTGCTCGCTGAAGAAGGTGACCAGTCCAGAGTGATTTCTTCGGATGGAGAAGTGGGCTATATACCGACAAATCAAATACAAAATATCCAGTCTATAGATATTCATAACGAACCTGTACGTGAGCGGATCAGTCAGAACATACCAGAGCAATTAAGACTGGCCTGGCATCAAGTATACGATTACAAGTTCTACACGGGACAAATGAAATACGGGCCTGAAGAGGGGCTCGATATCATATCACCCACTTTTTTTAGTTTGAATGTCGATGGTATTGTACTAAATATTGCAGACCAAACCTATGTGAATGCTGCCCATGAAAAAGGATTGAAGGTATGGGCACTATTCAGCAACAGCTTTGATCCAGACTGGACACATGAAATGCTTGCGAGTAAAGCCCTAAGAAAAAAAGTCATTGGACAAATTGCAGCTTACAGTGCACTTTATAATCTGGATGGCATCAATATAGATTTTGAAAACGTATATATGAAGGATAAAGACAGTTTTGCAGAATTTGTTGCTGAACTTTCAGAAATAATGCACCAGCAAAACATGATTGTCAGCGTGGATGTGACCGTACCTTGGGGAAGTGAACGCTATTCCTTGTTCGCTGATCGGGAGGCCCTTTCAAAGTCTGTTGATTTTGTGATGCTGATGGCATATGACGAGCATTGGGCATCTATTCAAACACCAGGGTCTGTCGCATCAAGAGACTGGGTTGAAAAAGGCATCGTAGAGAGCCTTGAATTGATACCGCGAGATAAGCTGATTCTGGGTATTCCATTCTATTCTAGGGTATGGAGTCAAATAGGAGGCGGAAAAGTATCTTCAAAAGCCCTTGGGTTTGAAGGGCAAAGAAACTGGTTAAAGAGAACGGGTGCAGAGACTATCTATGATGAAGCAACAGGGCAGAATTATGCTGAAGCTTTAGTCGATGGCGTGAGAGAACGTATTTGGTTTGAGGATGTTTTGTCACTCAAAATGCGCTTAGAATTGGCAAAAAAGTATAGTTTGCCGGGGATAGCTGGTTGGAGCATGTTGTTTACAACTGAAGATGTTTGGTCGCAAATACAATCTGAATACCCAAGTGGAGGTGGCGTGAAATGACCTTCTATAAAGAACTGAGTAAATATTATGATATCGTATTTAAAACCGGTAAACACCAGATGGCCCTCATCACATCCTTGATGAAAGAGGGGGGACGGATTCTGGATATTGGAAGTGGTACGGGAACCTATACCATTCCACTTGCAAAACTTGGCTACCAAATGGTTGCTCTTGACAATGACCAGGATATGATTGGAAAACTCCGGCAGAAATCCGATGCTCTAAATCTTAAAATTGAAAGTTTTGCTAGAGATATGCTGGGACTTGATGATCTCATTGAAGATGAGTATGACGGGATCTTGTGTATTGGCAATACACTTCCGCATCTAAAGAGTTTGACAGAAGTTGAATCTTTTTTGAAAATCGTCTATGACAAATTGGCAGATGGTGGCGTATTTATTATTCAAACAATCAATTATGACTGGGTATACAATGAGAATATAACATCACTTCCATTGATAGACCGAATTGAAAATGGTGTGCGATTTGAACGAACGTATAAGTTGCTAGATGATGACAGTCTTGAATTCTTTGGCACATTATCGACCCCAGATGGGCGTGTGAAAAAGGCATCGACAAAGCTGCTAGGACTGCGTTTATCCCATCTTGAAATGGGACTTGAAAAAGCGGGATTTGGAAAAAGTATAGCTTATGGTGGTTTTGATAAAAAAGACTGGGATATGAACAGTTACGCTACGGTTATTGTTGCTTATAAGAATGCATAAAATAGAAGGCTGCTTGGTTTTACCGATGTTTGGTAGAACCTGGCAGCCTTTTTTACTTAGAAGTAAGTTTACATGCATTTAAAGGGACAGAATTTCTCGGGCTTCTGAAGGGGTTGCAATTTCACGGCCGGTTGCTTGTGCAATACGTACGATTCTTTCTACAAGCATTTCGTTTGTAGCGGGCGTGTCTTTGTTGATAAAGACAACATCTTCAATGCCTGTGCGAACGTGGCCCCCCATAGCAATAGCAATTGTTGCCATTTGGACGTGTGAACGGCCAATGCCAGAGACGGTCCATGTACTGCCCTGAGGCAGACTGTCTACAAGAAACATAAGATTCCTTGGCGTTCCAGGCAGTGAGCCTGGCACATTCATTACGAGGTTGAAGTGGAGGGGCCCCTTTAGAATGCCTTTCTTATGCAAGTAAGCGGCATTATGAAGCATAGCACCATCAAAGACTTCTATTTCTGGCTTAATACCGTTAGATCGCATTTTTTCTGCAAGGGCCTGAATTAGTTCAGGACTATTGTAGTTGACGCTACTTGGAAAGTTGGAAGACCCAGTGGAGAGACTGGCCATTTCAACATTTAAATCAAGCATTTGGCCACGCCATTCAGCTGAGTTTGCATTACCGCCGCGTGCGCCGGTTGAAACTTGTCTGATAATATCAGCATTCATCTCGTCCAGACGATCGAGAACTGCCTTGAACAGTGCACGATCGCTCGTCGGGTTTGCTGATGCGTCTCGAACGTGGATATGTGCGACAGAAGCGCCTAGCTTGCTGCACCTGATTATGTTCTGAGCGATTTCCTCTGATGTTAGGGGAACATGGGGCGTCATTTCCTTTGTCGGAACATTTCCCGTGGGCGCCACCGTGATGATGAGTTTGTTCATGAACAATTTTCCTCTCTTCCTCAAGCTTCAATAAGACTTTTTCAATGCCGGCAGTAAGTTTCTCTACAAGAATGTCAACTTCTAATCGTGTAATATTAATTGGAGGCGCTAGTAGAATATGGTCTCCTTTATAGCCGATAAAGCATCCGCCTCCTGGATAAATGACCAGCCCTTCTTCAAGACAGGCTTCGGTGATGAGTCCTTGAAGTCTTTCGTCTTGTTCAAAAGGCTGCTTCGTTTTTTGATTGGAAACAAATTCGATACCAATCATAAGTCCAAGTCCTCTGATTTCACCTACTATTGGTTTTTCATAAAGAGGCTGGAGTTTCTGCATGAGGTATTGTCCCTGTTGCTTAGCATTTTCAACCCAGTTCTCGCGCTCGATAATTGAGAGAACTTTATCAGCGATGGCACATGAGAGCGGATTGCCTGCATAGGTATGTCCGTGGACAAAATGACCACTGCCTTCTATCATAATGGTATTGAAAATTTCATCGTTGACAAGTGCGGCTCCGATGGGCGTATATCCACTGCTCATGCCTTTTGCAACGGTCATAATATCTGGAACGATGTCATAGTGCTCGACGGCAAAATTCTTGCCTGTGCGACCAAAACCAGACATGACTTCATCGACAATGAGCAGTACATCGTATTTTGTACAAATTTCACGCACCATTTTAAAATAAACAGGATCGGGATAAACCCCAGGTGCGGCGGAACCAACAATAGGTTCAGTTATAAAAGCAGCAACATTTTCAGAGCCTTGACGCAGTATTTCTTCTTCAAGTGCTTCTGCGGCTCTAATGCTGGTATCGCGTAGTGTAATAGAATCCCATGGATTTCTATAGTGATAGAATTGTGGGATTTTAGGGAAGTTTATGAGTATAGGATCATACATTTTGCGTCTGCCTGTAATACCGGTCATTGAAAGTGCACCAAGTGTATTACCATGGAAAGAGTTCCATTTGGAGATTATTTTCCACTTTGAGCTGCCTTTTCCATCCCGCTCAACATAATACTGGCGCGCCATTTTTACAGCGGTCTCAGTGGCTTCTGAGCCGCCAGAAACGAAATATACATGGTTGAGACCCTTGGGTGCCCAATCGACAATGCGCTTTGCACACCGTTCAATCGGATCAGCTGTCCATCTAGAAAGATGTGTAAATGCAAGTGTTCGAACTTGCTGAGCTGTGAAATCAGCGATTTCTTCATTACCGTGGCCTATGTTTGCTACGGCAGAGCCGGAACATCCATCCAAATACGACTTTCCATCTTCATCATACAGATAGATCCCCTTGCCATGCGAAATCTTAGGGTAGCGCCAGTTCTGATTTCTGTAAAATACATGGTTTTGGGGTGCGTTATTGCCGTTCATGATTTTCCTCCTAGGTGCCTTGTCAGGGAAGATACATTCTTAACCTTCTTTTTCATACAGCTATATCATTAAAGACATAAAAAAATCCAGTACGAAATAAGCTTGCGCTTATTTGTACTGGATTTTATTTGCTTGGTCAAGATGGGTTGCATCAATCCCGCAAACAAAGCAGTTGTCTGCATGCCATTACGACTTATTCATTTTCTCACTTCGCCACTGATGATAGCGTTCTGCGGTTTGCTTAACTGCAACACAGATCGCTTTCTGAGAATGGCCATGGTACCGGTAGGAAATCGCGTCGATTAGATCCTGAATGGTGTCATCATGCAGGTTAAACCCTACTATAATATCCTTCAGGAACATCTTGGCTTCGTCTGTCAGGAGAGTACAAGACATATCTGTAATGCGTCCTGACTTGTAGTTGATAACCAGTCCAACACCGACCATTTCCATGAGCAGGCCTGCGGCCATATTGCTCGGTAGCTTAGCGTATGAAATGAAGTAAACCGTTTCACTGTCATAGTGTTTCATTTGTTTACTCACTCCATTTCTACCACCGATTATACACGAAAGATTCAGATTTTCAATGATAATCTTAAAATTTGTGTTAAAATTTTAAAGAGATTTAAGTCACAAGAATAGACACTACTATCGAGGTGTAAAATCAAAGGATTGGTTGGTATTATGGGGACGGGTTCACTAAAACGGGATAGGCGTATAGAAATACTCTTTATTGCAGCGGCAACAGCATTAATGGGACAAGTTTATATTCATCCATTCAACTCATCGTTTAGAATTTCCCTCGGGATTGTGGCGATGACGCTCTTAATCTTGAAATTTGAAAAGGTGTCCATTAACCTGACTGGGATCGCATCTGGCGCTGCAATATTTGGATTTCGTGTTTTTCTCGATGTGCTGACAAGTACTGGGGATCTTGTAAATATTTTAAATAAGCATCTTCCAGCGGCAATTTTTTATGTCATTGTTGCGGTCATGTACTATCAGTTCAAAATCAGAAGTTATAGAGATTATCCGGTTCAGCTCGTTTTCATGGTAGGTATTTCAGATATTATGGCCAACTTGATGGAAGTTGTTATTCGTCAGGAGTTTGATGCCACGTCAGCGGATGTTGTTTTATTGGGACTTTTTCTAGCGGGACTAGTGCGTGCAATACTGATTCTAATTCTGTATTCAGGCCTTCGTTTTTACAGCGTACTGCTTCTGCGTGAAGAGCAGAACGAAAAGTATAAAGAGCTTTTAATGATGAGTGCCAAGATGAAAGCAGAAATTTTTTTCCTGAATAAATCTATGGGGGACATTGAATCGGCTATGAACAGAAGCTATTCAATTTACTCTGAGCTCAAAAATGATGTTGTGCAAATTAGCGGAGATGAAATTGTGCGGCTTAGAAATCGCTTGCTGAATTTGTCAAAAGATATCCACGAAATCAAAAAGGATTCACAGCGTGTCATTACAGGCATGGAAAGCTTGCTTCCAGATTATCGAAACAAGGAAAGTATGCTGGTTGGAGAAATTCTTGAAATCATTCAGGAGAATACGCGGCGCTATTTGCAGTCGTTGAATAAAGATATTGAGATTATTTTAGATATTGGCAGTGACTTAGTTATCAGAGACTATCATTCCCTTATCAGTATTTTAAACAACTTAATCAATAACGCGATTGAATCTATTGATCAAACGGGCTATATTCATATCGCGCAGCGCATAGAAGGTCCAAATATCATATTTGAGGTTACTGATAACGGCAGTGGCATCAAACCAAAAGATTTGCAGGCTATATTCACCCCTGGGTTTTCAACGAAATTTGATAAAAGTACAGGACGGATGTCTACAGGTATTGGACTGACGCATGTAAAAGAGCTGGTTGAACGGTACTATGACGGACAAATATATGTTGAGTCCGAACGTGGAACGGGAACGGTTTTCAAAGTATATTTACCTAAACGCAAGTTTAAGTCTGTCTTAGATTGGAGGGATTAAATGAAACCTAGAATATATTTGGTTGATGATGATATGGGGATAAGAACCATTCTTTCTAACATTATTGATGACTATGAGTTGGGTGTATTAATTGGAGAGGCTGATGACGGCGAGCAGGCTCTGGGGGATATTGCGAAGCTTAAGCCAGACCTTGTATATGTCGATCTGCTTCTGCCGAGTATTGATGGTATTGAAATTATCAGGCGGGTGAGCGAGACTGATAAAGACACGCAGTTTATTATGATTTCAGAAGTCACATCGCAGGATATGGTCAGTGAAGCCTACAAGTCAGGTA
This sequence comes from uncultured Acidaminobacter sp., assembly GCA_963676345.2. Lineage (GTDB taxonomy): Bacteria > Bacillota > Clostridia > Peptostreptococcales > Acidaminobacteraceae. The sequence continues at coordinate 427,885 of CAXXTS010000002.1, read as the reverse complement.
TAGAATTTTATATTAATAAGCCCATTAATGTCGTTGAAGTGGTGAGTATTACCAAGAAGGCGATTGAAAATCAGCGTATTAGAAGGACGTTGAGTCAAATCAACCAAACCCTCAATGCAACTGCAGGGCTAACGCAAAATCAGGGTCAGCCTGCACCCATAAGGCGTAAGGAGACACCGCGGGAGCGTGTTCATGAAATTTTTGTAGATATTGGAATCAGCAGCGATGCTGGGGCTTCAGACCTTATGAATATGATTGACATGATTTTGGAAGAACAGGCCGTAAACGGGACGCGTCAATTGTCAATTAATATGTCAAGGTTGTATGAAAAACTCAGTCAGTACTATAAGCAGGAAGGTGTAAAAAAATCTGTTTCAACTAAGGCCATTGAGCAGCGCGTGAGACGGTCTATTCATAGTGGTCTTCAAAACATTGCAACCCTTGGTCTGGAAGACTTCAGCAATATGAAATTTGAGAAGTATTCAAATATGATTTATGATTTTAAAGATGTCAAGGCAGAGATGGATTTCATACGCGGCAAATCCAAGTACCATGGAAAGGTCAGCGCTAAAGGATTTCTAGAAGGTGTGCTTAATATTATTCAGAAGCATTAAGGGTGTTTTATAGATGAGAAAGACAACATTATCAAGGTTTTTCCTTGGGTTTATACTAGGGGGCATGGCGGGAACGGTCGCTTACGCCATGGAAATCCCTTTTGAAATTCAGCATATACTTAATAATATTGCAGGAACCGGCATAGCAGTTTTTAACGGGCTTATAGGAATCATTGTTTGGCCGCTTTGTGTGCTTTCCTTTGTGGATGCATTTAGGCTGATGTGGCGGATGATACGGGGCTATTATGAAGGCAGTGATTCAGTTCGTGTTTATATAGCTACCACACTTATGGCAGTCATTGTCGCGCTCTTTGCAGGAGACATTATCATATCAGAGACGCGGGGGTTGATGGACTTCTCAGGGTGGATACAAGTTCGAAATGAGGTTGTAGCACTTTTTGATATGGTTGAAGGCTTTCCAGTAAAGTTGCCAATTGAATGGTTGTGTATGGCCTCTGGCATTGTAGGAATCGTGTTGGCGGAAATAGATATTACAAAGTCTGAAAACAATATCGTTCGTGAAGACAGTTATCGAAATACTTATGACTGGTTTATACAACAAATTTATAAATTATATATAGGGCTTCCGGTACTTATATTTTTAGTGAGTTTTGCAGTTGCCGCCTATACGGGAATTTCCATTTTTCTCTTTGTGCTTATATATGTGGTTCTGGTTTTCTTACTGATTACAACCCATGCACTTGTAGTATATAGCAGTATTATCCGTATTAAATTGAAGTTGTCGCCTATCAAGTTCTTTCTTAAGTGTGCACCCTTAATACGTGTAGCAGGGTGGACGATTAACAGTCGTGAAACAGAGCCCATTACCATTAGAACCGCGACCATTAAACTGGGGGTTCCAGAAAGCATCGCACGCAATGTTGTACAGGGTGGAACAACACTTAATATGGATGGAACAGCAATTATGCAGACGGTTTCAGTCCTGCTCACGGCCCATATATACGGAATACAATTTGCGCCTAAAGAAGTTTTGCCGTTGGCCATAATGATGGTGACCATTGCGATTGTCACGACAGCAGGAACCTTAACAGGCATGTTTACACTTGGGATTGCATATTATGCATTTGGCTTACCCTTTGAAATGCTGGCGATTATAATATCCATAAGTCATGTAGTCAGTGAAGGTGTAACACCTGTAAATATACTCGGAGATTTGGTGGCAGCGATGAGTGTTGCAGACGAATATGGCAAACTTGACAGAAAAATTTATAATAGTTAAATTATTCAATGAAGCGATTTTGCAAGTGATATATTCAAACTTGCAAAATCGCTTTTCTTCTGTTTGACTAGGGGTACAATCATAAATGTACGTGTTTCTTAGGTTAAAAATGTGTAAACTATCTCAAAAAGTTTAAAATGCTGATTATATAAGGATGAAATGGGGATAATACAATATAAAGTTCGTTCTAAGCTTGGAATTGTATTTACAAAAAAACATTATAAAACGCTTGTAAAATGAATAAAAGTATCTTATAATATTCATATAGAACAGATTGTATACGATTATTCAAAAATGGAGGTATGGAAATGGACAAGAATGTACAAAACAATTACGTAAAAGTTGGCGTATGTAAGAGATGTGAAGAAGAGAAAAAAGTAAACCGTTTTGGTCTTTGCAAAACATGTAACCAAGATGTTGATCGTGAATACACTATGCTTTACGGATTCAAAACAATGGAATACTAATACCCAAAGGATGAAAACCAATGGATAGTCACCAAACATGAACGACGTTGCCAAGAATGAGGTAACGTCGTTTAATTTACGTAAAAAACAAAGAAATGCACAAATTTATAAGTAAACAATCTGTTGTGCTTGCACAAAACAGATTGTTTACTTATAAATTTGTATATGGCGCGTTAAGCGACATGAGCAACTGAAAGTTGCTCTGGCATTTCAAACACTACAATGTCAAATGAGATATTACGATGACAAACAATCTGTTGTGCTTGCACAAAACAGATTGTTTGCTTATAAATTTGTATATGGCGCGTTAAGCGACATGAGCAACTGAAAGTTGCTCTGGCATTTCTAACACTACAATGTCAAATGAGATATTACGATGACAAACAATCTGTTGTGCTTGCACAAAACAGATTGTTTGCTTATAAATTTGTGCATGGCGCGTCAAGCGACATGGCATGCTTGAAATTTTGAAGTTTTTCTGCTGGTTCCTTGTTATAAATAAGGAGTCAGACTATAATGTATTGTATGGAAAAATAATAAAGCTGTTGCTTGATAAATAGAGTACGACTAAAAATGCAAGAAAGGACAATACAATGAAAATTCATAAAGAAGGAACCGGAATTCAATTAGACGGATTTGAAGTTGAAAAGATTACAGCTGCAAATGATGCTGGTATGGAACTTGGATTTTTAACAGTTGGATGTGCAATTGAGTCTATTCTAATGCCAAATAAAGACGGTGCAACCGAAAATATAGTGCTTCACTATGACGATGTTCAAACATATCTGGAAAATCCGGACTACTTTGGAAGCGTTGTTGGTAGAACAGCAGGTCGAATTTCTGAAGGGAAATTCACCCTGAATGGTGTAATATATGAACTTGAACGCAATGATCAGGAGTTTAATCTACATGGGGAGCAGTCAGGACTTCATGCACGAAACTGGAAGCCTGAGCTAATAGAAGAAGAAAACAGGGTGGGGGTTCAGTTTTCACTGACGAGCAAGGATGGTGAAGGTGGATATCCAGGCAATGTGGCATTTAAAGTGTCCTATGTCATTGACAACGAAAATACACTGCATCTTACTTATGAGGCTAAGACAGACAAGCCGACGGTTATTAATATGACAAATCATTCTTACTTTAATTTAAGCGGGAATTTAAATAAGCAGGTATTTGATCATAAACTGCGTATTGATGCCCAGCAGTTCGTCCCAATTCAAGAAAATGGATGTCCAGTTGGTCTTCTAGCAGGTGTAGATGGAACAGCATTTGACTTCAGAACTGAAAAGAGTGTGGGACAGGACATTGGGGCAAATGAAACACAAATACTCAGAGGCGGTGGGTTTGATCATCCTTTCGTTCTTGAAAACCATGATACACCTCAAATTAAATTGACACATCCAGCAACGGGGCGCTTTATAGAAGTGTGGACAGATCAGGATGCTGTTGTTGTCTATACAGCAAATCACCTAGACCATAAGGCAATATGCCTTGAAACACAAAATATACCAGACCATGTCAACAAACGTGGTTTTCCATTCAAGGCAGTAACACCGGAAGCACCTTATCTGGCGCATACCAAATTTAAATTTGGCCTCATATAATGCGCACAGTACTTTATAACGATTGCCGATACTATATATTGGAATAAAAAATCGCCTATTTGACTTTCGTCGAATAGGCGATTTTTATATCATCTTGACTCGGTTAAAAGCTTAGGCTTATAACTGATATTTTTTGAGCTCGGTACGTAGGTTCACAGACAGTTTTTCAAGTTCATTGATATAATCAGAGAAATCTTGAAGTTGATCAGTAAACTGTTGTACGTTCGCACTCATCTCTTGGCTAGAAGCGGAGTTCTCTTCGGCAATAGCAGCAAGTGTGTGCATATTTTCAAAGACTTCGCTGACCTTGTGGGTTTCAGACTGAAGACGTGCTGAAAGTTCAACAATGCCGTCGGCCACTTCAGAAATTTGATCTGTTGCCTCTCGGTTATTTTCAGCAACCGTATGCAGTTTTTTGTTGCCTTCTTCAAGCGCAACGAATTGGTCTGCTACTTCAGTAACCATTCTGTTAACCTCTTCAGTGAACAGATTGAGGTTAGAGTTAATGGTACTCACTGCGTCTTTGGAATCTTCTGCAAGCTTGCGCACTTCTTCAGCAACTACAGCAAAACCACGACCATGTTCACCTGCTCTTGCAGCTTCAATGGATGCATTTAGTGCAAGTAGGTTTGTTTGCTCTGCAATAGATTCAACCGTTGAAACGATTGTAATGATATCTTGAACTTTTTCCGATAGATCTTGTCCAAGCTGATTAACGCCAGCGAACTTCTCACGGATATCATTCAGGTTCACTGCCACATTTTGAAGTTCTTTAAATGACGCTTCAATATTGTCAACAGCGGATTCTAAATTGTCTTTACGTTCAATTTCCTCATTGGAAAGGGTGTTGAGCATTTCAATGTTGCCGCTCAGTATGTTAACAGAACGCTCTGTCTCAGTTGCCTGATGCGTAGCACCTTCAGCAACTTCCTGTACGTTTGTTGAAATAATCTCAGCCACTTCTGTCATGCGATCAGATACATCTTTAAACTTGTTGTTGAAGTTATGAATATCATCAACCCCACCCTTGAAGAGGATGAAATCTTCACGAAGTTTATCCTTTACACCACTGATATTCTTAAAGATATCCTCGTTCATATCTCCAGTAGAGAGCATTGTGTCCCCATCAAATTTAAGGTTTTTCATCTCCTCAAGTTCATCTACGGTAGCAAGAGATGGAAGCCAAACAACACGGGCTGTAAAAATACCAATAAGTAGGGTTACTGCACCGACAATGCCGCCAAGCATCCAGTCGCTAGCACCAACGCCTGTTGCAAGAGTTGCTACAAGTGCTGGTGGAATGGCCATCTTTGCAGGAATATAACGTACAATACCAAAGGATAGCAGCTTGCTGAGTCTATAAGTCTTATAAACCTTGGTGCCCTTTTCCACTTTTATTTTCATGATAAGCTGATGTGTTCCATCAGCGAGTTTTGATTTTTCTAGAATTTCCATTTCCATTTTTTCATTGAAGTATTCAGCTGCCCCTTCAAGAAGACCTTGAAGATAGTCGAACATGCCACGCTTAGACTGATAAGTAATTGTGAAAGTCGTGTTGTCAATTTCTTCAGGAATCAGTCTTGGAGGCTTAGCGCCTTTAATCATACGTGTCAGCTGTGCATGTACTGCATCCATCATCATGAGAAATGCTTTGAGTGATGATCTTTCGAAGAAAGAGGGAAACCACTTGCTAAAGCTATAAATATTGTTTCGGCCTAATGTTCTCCATACTTCAGCAGGGGTAATTCCAGCTTGTTTGGCGACATTATCCATTAATGCAAAAATAGTTGAATCTTCTATGTCGTCTAGAGGCGATATCATTTTGTCTGCTGACCAGCCCACTGAGTCCATGGCCTCAAACTTCGAATTTTGCCCCCACACATTTTCAATTGTATTTAGCCAAACTGCTACAACGGAACCTTTCATGCTTACCTCCTGTGAATGTGTACTCTTTTCGTATAATTATAACAGAATTCGATCTTTTTTGTAATTGAACCCGATTTGTTTTTTACTTTGCTTTAAAATATAGATGACTAAATATGTCTTGTTACAAAATATATACTCTTACATGCCCGAATGGCGCCTAGAGAATTTCCTAAACACAAGCAAAAAATGAGCAGGAAATGTGCTTTTTAGACATGTATATTTTGGGTCTAATTGCGATATATTTCATTATATCATTATTTGGTGTAGAGTGGACGAATATCTTGTTAAATACCTACTTTGAGTATCCATTACCAGCAGCTATGCAGAAACTATTTCACATATCGAAAAACACACCTGCCAAAGTCTCCAGCAGGTGTGTTTTTGTTCTTATTATATAGGTAAGATGAATGACATCTAGCCTTTTTTGCTTTGCATGTATGCTTCATACTCTTCTTTAATACTTTCAATAACGCCATGTACCGTCGAAATCTCTTTTATTTTGGAAGCATTTTGTCCCACAAATACAAGACCATTTTCAACATCGCCTTCAACTGATGCGACTAGGGCATCTGTAATACAGTAAGGCGTTGTTGCAGGGTTACATCCTTTAAGACAATTGTAGCAGCGCGTTACCTTATGAGCCCCTTCTTTTGCAAGCTCTGTAAAACGGTTGCGAATGGCTCTGCCTGGAAGGCCTACAGGACTAACAATGATTTCAATATCCTCTTCAGCTGCATCCACATAAGCTTGCTTGAAGTTTTCGTGTGCATCACATTCCTCGGTTGCAACAAACCGTGTTGACATCTGTACGCCTGAAGCGCCAAGCTCCAGCATTTCAGCCATGTCTTCACCAGAGTAGACACCGCCAGCAGCAATAACAGCTACTTTTCTACCGTACTTTTCCTCGTAAGGCTTAAGGGCATCAATAACTTCAACGACAATGTCTTTAAGTTTTGGCAGTGTTTCCTGCTTGAGCACTTCTGGTGAAAAGCCAAGGTGTCCGCCTGCAAGTGGCCCTTCAACAATGACTGCATCTGGCAGAAAATCATATTTTCTATCCCAAATCTTTGCAATTGTCGCTGCCGCTTTTCCTGAAGAAACAATGGGTGCGATTTTTGTTGTAGATCCTTTTACAAGATCAGGTAGGGATTTTGGAAGCCCTGCACCTGAGATGATCAGGTCAGCTTTTTCTTTTACAGCGGTCATGACAAGCTCAGTATAATTTTTAGAGGCTGCTAAGAAATTAACGCCGATGATACCATTCGGTGCGAGTTCTTTTGCCTTTCTGATTTCTTTCATGAGCCCTTGTACATTTGCTGCTGCATTGTCTACTCGGAAGTTGTCTTCCTTGTAGCCGGGTTGTGCACCAGATATAATACCAATGCCACCTTCGTTGGCAACAGCTGCTGCGAGTTTTGACATAGATACGCCAATGCCCATTCCACCTTGGATAATCGGCAGTTTGACGTTCAAGTCACGAATTTTTAAAGTTGGAAACATGTTTTCACTCCTGACTGAGTTTATTAAGAAAAGCTATTGAAACGGTTAAGTCTTAACCGACAATTTATTCATAGTTAATCTCCATCTAATTGTATATCAAAGCTCAAGCATAAGTCAACACTAGATATTAGCACCAGATACTAAGAATGAGCATAATATAATGACCATATTGAATGACTACTTAGTTTATGCAAAAATCTCAGCTTGTTTTTTGAGGGGACTGTTGATAAAATGACCATGGATGGTATCCTTGGGGAGCCATACCATGTGCCGAAATACTTTACAATCCCATACGTTTATCCTGTTAACAGCAGGATGTATTCTGCTCGGAGCCTATGGACAGAGACAGACTTGATGAACGTAAGAATACGTTCTATTTAGACGCCTGCCCAAAAAGCAGGTTTTTTTGTTTATTAAAAGCGCAATATTGGGAGGGATTTTATTGAAAATGGGCTTTATAGGTGCTGGAAAAGTTGGAAAGGCCTTTGGTTCTTATTTAAAAGAGAACAATTGTGTACTAACTGGCTACTTCAGTCGCTCACAGAAGTCAGCAGAGGAGGCTGCAAACCTGACCGACAGCAGGTATTACAGCGACATAGTTAAACTGGTCAAAGCTTCAGCGTGTATATTCATTACGACACCAGATTCGGTTATTTCTGAAATAGCACATGAAATCAGCACACAGGCTGACAATAATGAAGCAGTGGCAAAGATGTTAAAGGGAAAAATATTTGTGCATATGAGCGGTGCACATTCTAGTGCACAGCTTAAGCCACTTCAAAAGCATGGCTCAGAAATCTGCTCGCTTCATCCGATCCAATCTATTGCAGATGTAAAGACCGCGGTTGAACAGTTAAGAACCACTGTGTTCTCACTTGAGGGTACGCCTCTTGCAGTAAAAAGGCTGAGCAGTTTGCTTGAAGAAATGCACAATACCTATTTTGTAATTGAAGAAGAGCAGAAAACACTGTATCATATGGCAGCATGTACGGTGTCCAATTATCTTGTAACACTTGTTGATTATGGACTCGCCATGTATGAAGCCATTGGAATTGAAAGGGGTATTGCCTATAAGGCGCTATATCCGCTCATTCGGGGTACGGTCGAAAATCTAACGCACATGGATACCAAGGAAGCCCTTACGGGACCCATCTCACGTGGTGACATAGCCACAGTGAAGGCACATCTTGAAGCTGTCGACAATCAGGATATTGAAAAATTCTATCGCTTTTTGGGCTATGCAACAGTCCAAATGGCTAAAGAAAAACCTGGAACAGACATGAAGAAGCTAGGGAAACTGGAAGAGTTGTTAAATGATGAGGTGAAATCATGAACAAGGGCAAATTTACGGTATCTTCTTTTATTGCATCAAAAGAGCAAGGTACAAAAATATCAATGCTGACAGCGTATGATTATTCTACAGCAAAATTACTGGACGAGGCAGGTGTAGACTCAATTCTGGTCGGTGATTCATTAGGAAACACCATGCTGGGGTATGATAATACGCTCAAGGTAACAATGGCAGATATGCTCCATCATACAAGTGCTGTAGTACGTGGTGTTCAGAATGCATTTGTTGTGGGCGATATGCCCTTTATGAGTTATCATGTCAGTGTTGAAGATGCAGTGATTAATGCAGGGCGTTTTATAAAAGAAGCGGGAGCCGATGCCATCAAACTTGAGGGCGGAGCAGATGTCATAGATAAAGTTAGAGCAATTGTAAAAGCGCAAATTCCTGTTATAGGGCATTTGGGGTTGACACCACAATCAGTCAATATGTTTGGCGGCTTTAAAGTACAGGGCAAAAGCGAAGCGCAGGCAAAAAAACTTATTGAAGATGCACTATTGTTAGAAGAAGCAGGCTGCTGTGCAATTGTTTTAGAATGTGTGCCAGAAAAGCTTGCCAAGATTGTAAGCGAAAAGTTGACGATTCCAACCATTGGAATAGGTGCAGGAAAGTACTGTGATGGACAGGTGCTAGTTATTCAAGACATGCTGGGAATGTACTCAGATTTCACACCGAAATTCGTTAAGAAATACGCAGATGTTGGTACAGCAATGAAAAAAGCTGTTGAAAACTATAAAAAAGAAGTTCAAGAGATGTCTTTCCCAGAGGAAAAACACACCTTTAAAATAAAAGACGAAGTGCTGGACAAGCTATACTAATGACCAGCCAGGAGGCAATTATGGAACTATATACGAGTGGAAAAGCGCTGCGTGAGGTGCTAAAAGGCTTGAAGCGTGAAGGAAAACGTGTTGGTCTTGTTCCGACAATGGGCTTTCTTCATGAAGGCCATAAATCACTTATGGATAGAGCGCGAAAAGAGAATGATATCGTAGTGGCAAGTGTTTTTGTCAACCCAACACAATTTGGACCAAATGAAGACTTAGAGTCTTACCCGCGTGATATTGAGCACGATAAAAAAATTATGCAGTCTGCTGGAGTAGACTTTGTATTTTATCCTGAGGTCGAAGAAATGTATCCGAGCGGTTACGCTACTTATGTTGATGTTGAAGGGACAATCACCAAGCGCCTTTGCGGTGCAAGTCGAAAAGGACACTTTCGTGGTGTTGCAACAGTTGTAACAAAACTATTTAACTTGTGTGTGCCTGATCGTGCCTACTTTGGCATGAAGGATGCACAGCAGGTTTCTGTTATAGAGCGTATGGTTGAGGATATGAATATAGATATAGAGATTGTACCATGTCCAATCGTAAGAGAATCGGATGGTCTTGCCATGAGTTCGAGAAATACCTACCTCAGCGAAACACAAAGACAGGATGCGCTGGTCCTTAAAAGATCACTAGACCATGCACGGGAAATGATTGAAAGTGGTCAACGTGACGCGAATACCGTTTATGAGGAAATGAAAGGCATGATTGAGAAATTTGATTATGCAAGAATAGACTATATTGAACTTGTTGACGCAAGAACACTAGAGCCAATTGAAAAACTTGCTGGGGATGTACTGATTGCGCTGGCTGTTTGGTTTGGAAAATCGAAGTTGCTTGATAACGTGAGGTTGGAGGTAAAATAGATGTTAGTAAATATGTTTAAGGGGAAGATCCACAGAGCTGTCATTACAGAAGCCAATTTGAACTACGTTGGGTCTATTACAATTGATAAAACGCTCATGGACGCGGCTGGCATTCTTCCCGGGGAACGTGTTCAAATCGTTGATAATAACAATGGATCGAGACTTGAAACATATGTTATTGAAGGCGAACCAGACAGTGGTGTAATTTGCCTAAATGGTGCTGCTGCAAGGATGGTACAGCCTGGTGATGTTTGTATTATTATTGCATACTGCTGGATAGAACAGGAGAAGGCGCTGGAATTTGAACCTAAAGTAGTATTTTGTGACTCAGACAATAAAATTGTTGAGCTGGCTTCAAGTGAAACACATGGCGATATAAAGTAATTGCCGTGTTGATCAATCGCCGCAAGTATCTTATATAAAATTCAAATCCCCAACTGATGTATTACACTGGGTTCGCGTTGATAAATGCGTGCCGGGTGACGTACTGTGGTTGGGGATTTTTTTATTTTAAAGAAATGAATCTGCTATAATGAAATCATCTTTTAACAAAAATAGGCAGGGGGGCTTAAGGTGAAACTTTATACAAAACTCTCTGTAATGACCATTGTACTCATTATGTTAACGCTCACAATCAGTGGTATTTTGGTTGGAAAATGGGAGTATAAGCGTTTTGAAGCGGCTATGGAAATGAATTTGATGAATGTTGCCCAGTCGCTCGCTGAGAGTGATATTGTAAAGGAAGGCCTTAGCAAGGGGGCTTCTGAAAGCATTCAGCCTTATGTCAAGACACTCCTTCAAACGCTTGAAGATGTGGATATCATTACAGTAGCTGACATGAGTTCTATTCGGTATGGACACCCAAATGACAGTCGTCTGGGAGAGCAATTTGTCGGCGGAGATGAAGTGCGCGTCATTGAAGAGGGTATCAGTTACACATCGGTGGCAACTGGGACGCTTGGTCAGTCTGTGCGCGCATTCGCACCGGTCTTTTATGAAGGTGATCAGGTCGGGTTCATTATGACTGGACACATGTACAACGCAGTGCTTGCACAACGGCGTCAAATGGAGAAGAACTTTGCTATTTATGCATTTTGGGGAACCCTGCTCGGGAGTATTGGTGCATTTTTCATTTCCAGATCTATTAAAAAGAGCCTTTTGAACCTGGAGCCTAATGAAATTGCGCGGCTTTATAGAAATCAAGAAGGGATACTCTCAACAGCACGCGAAGGCATTATTGCAATAGACCTTCAAAGAAATATTACCTTGATCAATCAGTCTGCTATTGAAATTTTAGGGGGTCCTGGTGAAAATGTGGTAGGGATGCCTGTTCAAGATGTTTTTCCTGACACAGGTCTTATTCGGGTTATGGAAACAGGTGTTTCAGAACTTGGAAAAGAGCGCGCATTTGCAGGAACACACATCCTTGCCAACCGTATTCCAATCCTCGAAGAGGGTCAAATAGTTGGGGCGATGGCTACATTCCTTGATCGTACTGAGTTTGTAAAAATGGCTGAAGAGGTAACGGGGGTTAAAATTATCCTCGATGCGCTGCGAGCCAATGTACATGAGTTTAGAAATAAAATGCATGTACTTTTGGGTCTTCTTCAGCTGGAGCAGTATGATAGAGCCCGGGCATACATTAGAGATGTGGAGTCGGATAATGAAAACATTCGGCGGATGGTTTCAGGAAAAATAAAAAACGCGACTATTAGTGCACTCCTTCTTGGAAAGTTCAATCGAGCCAAAGAGGAAGGGATAGAGCTCTATCTGACTGAAGACAGCATGCTTGAACTCGACTGCGGTGTGCCAGATGACGATTTAATAGTGGTGATTGGAAATTTAATAGAGAATGCAATTGAGGCCATTTCAAGGTCAAACAAAAGACATGGCGAAGTGCAGGTCTATATCCGGTCTATCGATGACGAAGTCGTGTGCCAGGTCGTCGATAATGGTCCGGGAATGGAAAAGGATCAAATTGTATCATCCTTTCAACGCGGTGTTACGACCAAGCCTGGGTCAGCTGGGATTGGGCTTGACCTCGTTATGAAGACACTAGAGCGTTACGAAGGTTCGGCGGTGATCGAGAGTCAAATTGGTCAAGGGACAGAAGCAACAGCTGTTTTCAAAAGGGGGAAATAAAATGTGGAAAGTGCTGGTTGTAGAAGATGATCCAATGCTTGCAGAAATACACAAACGGTATATAGAAGACAATCCAGAGTTTACCTGTACAGCGGTTGCCCTTGATGCAAAGGCGGCCTTTAAAGAAATTGATAAAGTGTGTCCAGATCTGATTTTTTTAGATGTATATCTACCGCAAATGAATGGTCTGGAGTTTCTAAAAGAACTTAGATCAAGCCAGAAGCAGATTGATGTCATACTCATAACAGCGGCGCGTGAATCTGAGCAGGTTGAAACCGCCTACCGCTACGGTGCAGTAGATTACTTAATAAAACCCTTTGAATTCAGTCGGTTAAATGAAGCGCTTGAAGCCTATAAGCTCCGCAAGGGACTTGCTGAAAAAGCAGATGCGCTGGATCAAAAATCACTGGACGAAATTTATAAGCATACAGCAAATAAAGCACACGTTGTACTGCCTAAGGGGCTGCACGAACGCACACTGGATCGGGTTAAAAAGTGTATAAATCAATTTGAAGGGCCTGTGACCATAGAGGAAATTGCTGAAGTGATGGACATGTCTAAGGTGACTCTGCGAAGGTACCTAGAATATATGGAAAAAACGGGAAAGGTTGAAATTGAAATGGCCTATGGTTTACGGGGGCGACCATCCTATATGTATAAGAAGAAAGGTTTTGACAAATAATTGTCAAAACCTTTCTTATTTGCATTAATGTTTTGAATATTTAGAAAAACAGACGGCAAAGGTTTTCCGCGTTACGATGGTAAGGAAATGAAGAGAAGGTATAGGAGGCTTAAAATGAATTACTCAGAGCTGGCGCTGGAAATGCATGAAAAGGCGCAGGGGAAAATTGAAGTTGTTTCAAAGGTAGCTTTAAAAGACAAACATGACTTAAGTACTGCTTATACACCAGGTGTTGCAGAACCTTGTCGTAGAATTTCAGAGTGCAAGGAGGACGTATACAAGTACACGTCAAAAGGCAATTTGGTTGCGGTTGTATCAGATGGTACAGCGGTACTCGGACTTGGCGACATTGGTCCCGAGGCAGCCATGCCAGTTATGGAAGGCAAGGCAGTCCTTTTTAAAGCTTTTGCAAATGTGGATGCCTTTCCAGTGTGTATTGATACAAAAGAAGTGGATGAGATTGTTGATTTGGTTGTTAAGCTCGCCCCGACATTTGGTGGGGTTAACTTAGAAGACATTTCAGCGCCGCGCTGTATAGAAATCGAACAAAAACTGAAAGAGCGACTGGATATTCCAGTATTTCACGACGATCAGCATGGAACAGCGGTTGTTGTATCAGCAGCACTGATCAATGCACTTAAATTTGTAGACAAGGCCATTGAGAATGTGAAAATTGTTGTCAATGGGCCGGGTGCAGCCGGTTCGGCCATTACAAAAATACTCATTGCAATGGGCGCTAGGAACATACTCGTATGCGGACGAGAGGGTATTGTATACAGAGGCGATGAAAAAAATGATTGGCTCAAGGAAGCTTTGGCACAGAGCACAAATCCTGATAACCAGCAAGGCACACTTGAAGACGCCATGAAGCAAGCAGATGTTTTCATTGGGGTCTCTGCCCCAGATGTTGTAACCCCAGACATGGTAAGTTCAATGAACGCAAAAGCCATCGTGTTTGCCATGGCAAATCCAGTTCCTGAAATTATGCCAGATTTGGCGCTGCAAGCGGGTGCTGTAGTGGTTGGCTCAGGACGATCCGATTTTGCAAACCAGGTTAACAATGTCCTTGCGTTTCCAGGAATCTTCAGGGGTGCACTGGATGCACGTGCAAGTGATATAAACGAAGAAATGAAAGTTGCTGCAGCTCAGGCCATTGCATCCGTCATCGAACCAAATGAACTTCGTGCGGATTATGTGATTCCAAATCCACTAGATGAACGCGTGGCAGAGTCTGTAGCAAGAGCCGTTGAAGAAGCGGCAAAAAGAAGTCAAGTAGCGCGGGTATAACACTTATTGAAAAAGGGGGAGTAATAATGAGCACAAATGTTGCTATTGAAGAGCGGCTGGAGAGTAAATCTACGTTTAAACTGATGGGCATGTCAGTGGGGGTATTTGGCGTCCTGTCAGTCATTACACTAGCTGCAGTTTATCTGAATGCCCTGCCTAAGGGGATGATTGGTGCTTTACCGCTCATGATGATTATTGGTGCTGTATTAAATGAAGTAGGGAACAGGACACCTGGTGTGAAAGATTATCTTGGTGGTGGTCCGATTGTCATTATTTTTGCCTCAGCTGCGCTGGTTACTTATGGTGTGATTCCTGAATATGCAAAAGATATCATGGTTAATTTTATGAAGGGCGAAGGATTTTTGAGTTTTTATATTGCAGCCCTAATTACAGGATCCATTTTAGGTATGAGCCGCGATCTTCTCATTAAGGCCGCTGTAAGGTACCTACCCGTAATTATTACAGGGGTAGCAACAGCGCTTCTAATGGTAGGTCTAGCAGGTATGCTTTTAGGATATGGTTTTTCTGAAGCGGTTATGTATGTAGGTATTCCAATCATGGGTGGTGGAATGGGTGCGGGTGCTGTACCACTTTCACAGATATTCGGTGATGCACTTTCTGTTGATCCAGCCCTGCTTATGTCAAAAATGGTGCCAGCACTTGCTCTTGGTAATGCCACAGCAATTGTCATTGGCGGCATGTTGAATCGTATAGGAAAGAAAAAGAAAATGCTGTCTGGAAATGGCCGTCTTATGAAGAACCAAGATGTTGTGCCAGTTGAAGAAGAACAGACGCATGCGATTTCACTCGAAAAAATGGGACAGGGTGTTCTAATGGCAACCGCTTTCTTTGCACTTGGAAAGCTTCTGGCTAAGTTCTTGCCAATTCACTCATATGCACTGATGATTATTTCGGTTGCAATTGTAAAAGTACTGGGTATTGTTCCATCGGAATATGAACAATCTGCCCACCAGTGGTTCAGATTCGTTATGAAGAACTTTACACCAGCACTGCTTGTTGGTATCGGTGTTGCTTACACAGACCTTAATGCAGTGGTTGAGTCCTTTAGTTTGATTTATGTGGTGCTTGTATTTGTAACTGTATCGGGTGCGGTCATTGGGTCTGGTATTGCGGGTCACTTCCTTGGATTTTATCCAATTGAAGCGGCAATTACAGCCGGCCTATGTATGGCAAATATGGGTGGTACAGGTGATGTGGCGGTGCTTTCGGCTTCAGAACGTATGGAACTCATGCCATTTGCTCAAATATCATCGAGAATTGGCGGTGCTTTTATGCTCATTGTCGCCACAAGTTTACTTGGAATGTTCTTTTAATAGTTAAGTTATAAAAACGATATATAAAGATTAAAAAAAATGCGTCAATTGAGTCCTCAATTGACGCATTTTTTTTAGGAAAGATAATGAATTCCATGTTAAAAAGAAAAGGGTTCAGCTTTACGCACACAAGACTGAATCCTTTTCTTTTTTAACATATAGGGCGGGACGCCCCACTTGAAAAACTGAGAACTGCTTAGGCTTTTCTTCAGATGACGAGTAAATTTAGGGCGATTACAAAGCCTATTAGGAAATATGAAACAGGAATGGGGATTGCAATTTATGGAGATAGGTGTATACTAATGAGTGAGTACTCACTCATTAAGCAAGCCCCTTTTACCCTAATGCGTACTTGAACCCTTATAAACCTATAGACATATACTTCAAATAGAGAAATGGAGGCCTGAATATGGCGAAAAAATCAACAAAGGAAAAAATCATTATCGCAGCCATTAGATTGTTTTCACAAAAAGGATATTCTGGTGCATCTACAGCTGAAATCGCTAAGGAAGCCGAATGTGCAGAAGGCACCATCTTTAGATATTTTCCTAAAAAAATAGATTTGTTAAAGCATGTTGCTTCAGAATTCATTAAAGAGTTTGCAGGTCATATCGCAACAAAATCACTCTATGAAATTATTGATAAATCAGGGCCAATGAGCGCTGAACAGATGATTGCGGAGCTTATGCATGACAGAATTACACTCATAAAAGATAATTATGAGTTGTTGAAAATTGTCATTTATGAAATCAACTTTCATGAAGAAGTGAAAAATTTGTTCTTAACTGAGGTTGAAGGGAATCTGGAAGGTGTCGGTAAGCACATGGCAGACATACTTTCTAAAAAGCTGGAGCTTGAGGAGCTTGATGCGTATTTGATTCTGCGTACAGTAATTGGGCAGACCATTGGCATACTCGTTCAGGTTCAGTTTCTGCAACGACGTAATGAGCCGATTACAGAAGAAGTACTTAATGAAATGATACACACATCAGCTCGGATTATTATTAATGGCTTAAAGGGGATGTAATTATGAATGTAAAAAGAGTATTGAAGCTGATTTTGGCAGGGACACTTATTTTATCTATAATGACTGCCTGTACAGCACAAATACCCAATTATTATACAGGAACCGTTGAAAGTGATAAATACGGCGTTATGACATCGGTATCTGGTGAGATTGAAGAAATATACATCGACGAAGGCCAAACGGTAAGTCCTGGTGATAAAATTGGCCGTCTTGATACAGAGGCCTTATCCATTGAAAAGAAGAGACTTGAAGCCGTTTTGGCGGGGGCTCAAGCAGATTTAGACCGTATTTTAAAAGGGGCAAGACAAGAAGAAATCAATCAAATATACCAACAAATAGCCCAGCAAGATGATCAGGTTATGATCTTGAAAGATCAATTGAGGCATGTGTCAGACACCTATGATAAGACCAGTAAGCTCTTTGAAAGCGGTGCTGCATCAAGACAAGAGTTAGATGATACTGCACTTGCAAAGGACAATGCCACTTCAAGACTTGAACAAGCTTCGGCCCAAAGAAGTCTCTTGAAGGAGCAACTCAACCTGGTTCTTGAAGGGGCGACAGAGGAAGAAGTCTTGTCTGCTAAAAGTCGCGTCGAAGCAGCGCACTGGGCAGTGGCGGCGGTTCAAGACAAAATTTCTAATGCAGAGATTACAGCAAAACACAAGGGAACTGTGGAAACCTTATATTTTAATGAAGGAGAGCAGTATGCTGCACTGAATAAATTTGCTGATATTGTAGACCTAGAGAGCACAACCGTACGCATTTATGTTGAAGAGAAAAATCTTCACAGAGTGGAAGTGGGTGGCGAAGTTCGAGTTGGTGTTGACTACGATACGACCTTAAAGCTAGTGGGACAGATAGAATACGTAGCCTCAGAGGGGGAGTTCACACCTAAGAATTTGGAGTCAAAGGAAAACAGGCAAGAGGTGGTTTATGAAGTTCGTATTCGCATAGTAGATGAAAATCATGCTCTGAAACCGGGCATGCTTGTCGATGTCTATTTAGGAGATGATTCAGATGCATAAGGCGGATTATCTGATAGAGATTCATGACCTGCATAAATCCTTTGGCAAACTGGAAGCGGTTAAGGGCATAACTCTAAATATTCCTAGGGGAAAAATATTTGGAATTTTAGGGCCAAATGGAGCGGGAAAATCCACACTGATTAGAATGCTCTGCGGTGTGCTCAGGCCCACATCAGGAACTGGACGTGTTTTCGGATACGATATTGTGAAAGACGCTGAAATCATTAAGAATCATATTGGATATATGTCCCAGAAATTTAGTTTGTATGAGGACTTAACTGTTTATGAAAATCTGAAATTTTATACGGAAATATACAATGTAAAAAGAAAACATGTTGAGCAGCGTATTGACCAGATTGTCAATATGGCAGGTCTTACGGGGCGGAAAAATCAAATTACAGGGACTTTAAGCGGTGGCTGGAAGCAACGACTTGCACTGGGGTGTACCCTCATTCATAAGCCGGAACTGCTTATACTGGATGAGCCTACAGCAGGCGTTGACCCTGTATCCAGACGTATCTTCTGGGAAATTATATATAGGCTTTCAAGACAGGGCATTAGCATCCTGGTAACGACACATTATATGGATGAAGCTGAAAGTTGCGACGAAGTGGCCTTTGTTTTTCAGGGGCATGTAATTGGCCAAGGGACGCCTAAAGGCATTATTGAAGACCTTGGTGTAAATAATTTAGAAGATGTATTTATAAAGTATGAGGAAGAAGTGACTGGCAACAAAGTAATGAGTTCTTATGATGAGTTGAAGTTTCTTCTTAGAGAGGAGGCAGATGAGTGAGTATAGCACGTTTGTTTTCGGTTGTTAAAAAAGAGTTCATACACATCAAGCGCGACAAACCCAGTCTTGTAATCGCCCTGCTTATGCCCATTATCTTTGTGCTCCTTTTTGGCTATGCTGTGAATACCGATGTAGATACAATTGACATGGTCATACTGGATATGGATAAGACAGAGCAAAGTCGAACATTGATTGATAAGTTCAGTGCAACACGTTACTTTGAACCAACAAAATATGTAAAAAATACGGGTGAAATTCGACAGGCAATTTTAAACGATACAGCGGATGTTGCCCTAGTCATACCCGCGAATTTTGGAATGAAAATTGAAAAAGGCGAAAAATCTACAACTCAGCTCATTATAAACGGTGTCGATCCGACTATAGCACGAACAGCTCTTCAGAGCAGCGTCATGCTATCCAGAACTTATGTTTTTGAACTGATAGAGTCCTCAGGGTTTGATCTGTCAGGAAATATGGACCGGCTTGATGTAAGGACAAAGGTTTGGTTTAATCCAGACATGGAGAGTTCAAAGTTCATCATTCCCGCACTGATTGGCTTGGTTATGCAAAATATTACAGTGATTCTGACAGCTTTTTCTCTAGTACGTGAAAAAGAACATGGAACCATAGAGCTTTTAATAGTAACCCCCATAAAAAGCATTGAGCTCATTGTTGGAAAAATGGCACCTTATGTCATCATCGGTACGGTGGATTTTCTAATGGCCCTCTTTCTTGGAACTTGGTGGTTTGAAGTGCCCATTCAAGGGTCGCTTATGCTTCTGATTGTTCTTGGGATACTCTTTGTTATGTGTGCCCTTGCGATTGGAATGCTGATTTCAACCATTGCAGACAATCAGGCACAGGCAATGCAAATGGCACTTTTATTCCTACTGCCAAGTGTCATACTTTCAGGGTTTATGTTTCCAAGAGAAGCCATGCCTACGCCAATTTATTTAGCAGGGTATTTGCTTCCGGTTACCTACTTCATGAATATTTTAAGAAATGTTATTTTAAAGGGTGCTGGGTTTGTTTATCTAATACAAGATACCATTGCGCTTGGGATACTGACTGTCATCTTGCTGATTATCTCGTCATTGAGTTTTAGGAAGACACTGGAATAATACGCGTATAACTTTGCTGACATTAAAAACAATATTATTAAACAACATTATGAAACAACATTATTAAACAATGGAACACTTAGATCTGTGCCAATCCTAATCTTGGAAAGAGCAGGTCTTTTTTTATAAGTGAATATGCGTTTTCAAGTAAACTGGAGTGGAGCATAAGGCATACACTCCAGTTTTTATTTATAGAGCAATTTTGAACGAATGCAATGCATATGAAGTTCTGATTGTATATGGATGGAATAAGAAATCTGAAAATGAGCTATTGTGTACGAGCTGTGAACAAAGCATTAAGATTGCCTTAAACATGAAAAAATGAGTGAAATCTAATGGATTTTTTAAGGTAATTTTAAGACTTGTTTGTTAGATTCATAATGCACAGACCAGGTACAAAAATGTTCTAGGAAGGGAGGGCGTTATGGGGATTTTAGTAAAATACACACTGCGAAATGTTAAAGAGCATAAAGTCAGGACATTTCTCATTCTAATATCAATTATGCTGTCTGTTGGGCTGTTCTTCGGGTCGCTTTCAATTTCAAATGCACTTTCCGGTCTTATTATGGATAACATAAAGAGCTTCATCGGAACGGCTGAAGTCTATGTTGGCCCAGGGCGGACAAGTGAAGATTACACCATAAAGGTGAAAGACCTCGGTGAAGTAGAAAGTCAGGTTGAATATTCTATTGGTGTGGTTGAGTATGGTGTAGAGTTCAGAAACTCAGATGGTAAAGATAAACCAATTTCACTTAAAGGCTTTAATCTGGATGAACTGGAAATCATGAACCCAGTTAAGTTTATATCTTTCACTGGTGAAGACGCGTTTAAGGGAAAGACCGCGATTATTGGCAACCGCTTTGCCCAGAAAGAAGCGCTTAAAGTAGGGGACACACTGCGTTTGAAGTTTTCTGATAATGATGTGAAAATGTTCAAGATTGCAGGTATAGCTGAAGACAAAGGCTTTTTTAAAGATAACGAGTCTTTTGGAGGCGATTCTACAACCGTTATTGTGCCTCGAGAAACCTTAAGCCGTTTCCTTGGCTCGCCAAACTTGGTGAACACGATTTATGTCAAGACCGCGGACGATACAAAAGTAGATGAAACGGTAGAAGCCTTAAAAACCGTTTATAAGAATGAAACTGTACATAAAATGATTACACAAAGTGAACTGGATGCAGAAATAAGGCCAATTCGCATTCCTTTTATGTTCATGCTCCTACTTGTTGTTATCATTAGCACATTTATTATTTACACGTCATTTAAGGTCATTACACTTGAACGTTTGCCTATGCTTGGGACGTTTAGGAGTATTGGAGCCACTAAAAAAATGACCGATGTCATCATGCTGCTGGAGGCATTCATTTATGGTGTTCTGGGGAGTTTGCTCGGCTGTATTATTGGACATTACTTCCTCAAGCTCCTTATGAATTTGATGGCAAGTGATATTGGAGTAGACCGTATTGTTTATCCAGTTGAAAATCTTTTTATGGCATTTGCATTTGGCGTAGTGCTTTCAGTTGGAAGCGCACTGGTTCCAATCGTAAAAGTATCACGTATACCGGTTAAGGAAGTCCTTTTAAACATCATTGAAGGTACACGTAAAAAAAGAAAATACTTGAGATACGTCATTGGTGGTATTCTTGGTGTTTTATCATTTGCACTGCCGATTGTCTTTTCTGAAGGTATGATGTCAGCTGTATCTGGAGCTCTAGGCATCATCTTGCTAATAGCTGCTCTTGTATGCTTTGTTCCTGTGATAACAGATTCATTTATAAAGCTTACAGAAGGCATGTTTGCCAAAGTTTTTGGAAACATTGGTCTTTTGGCTGTAAAAAATATGCGTGGCAACAAAAGTACATATGACAACATCATACTGCTCACGATTGGTCTTGCAAGTATGATGACCATTGGTGTCTTAGGTACTGGCATACAAAAGGAAACCTTATCCGAATTTGAAATGCAGACTTATGACATACATGTATACGCTGAAGGCGCTACGCCAACAACGACTCAGCGTATTCTTTCGGTAGATGGCATACAGGACAGTATTCTTTATCAGGAGTCATGGAACGCTTTCAATTATCAAGGTGAAGAAAAGGCTTTTCTAAAGCAGCTTGTTGGCGTTGACAACACAAGGTACTTGGATTTCTTTGACTTTGATGTACTTGGGCATGATGATGATAAGGCAGTATTTGAAAGTCTCCTGACTGGCAGAAAGCTTGTTCTTGGAACCCTTATACGTGACAAATATAAATTAAAAGAAGGCCAGTATATTGAGTTGGATACAGGTCAGGGGATGCGGACCTATGAAATTGTTGGTTTTGTGAATACAAAAAAAGCAAATGGTCAGATCGGTTTAACTGCTAGAAGAAACTTAAAAAGTGATTTAAAACAGTCTTGGGGACTGCGTATGGCAATAAAGGTACTGCCAGGTTATGACGCCGAACAGATGGTGACAACCATTGAAGATAAATTGAAAAATTTGAACTGGTATGAAGTTGAAACCCTTGCCAGTCAAAAGGACAGCTATTTTGAGGAAAACAAGAAAATCATTATGATTCTTTCAGCCTTTTCCATGGCGACAGCACTGATTGGTTCAATTGGTGTAATGAACAATTTCCTTGTGAGCTTTTTGGCACGCAAAAAAGCGCTGGCAATATATGCCTCTGTTGGCATGAGTAAGGTCCAGAAAAAGGCTATGATCTTAATTGAGGCAGTTTCTGGTGGTCTCATTGGAGCTGTATTTGGTCTTATTACAACGCTTCTGATTCTTGTTCGTGTGAATAGTTTATTGTCTAAAATTGATGTACTTCTTGCCCTGGATTTAAGTCTTAAAACAGCGATTTTGGGTATGGTCGGGTCCATTCTGGTGTGCCTGCTTTCCAGCTTGAGTGTTTTAAGGCGTTCGGGGAAAGTGAGCATCATTGAAGAGTTAAGATATGAATAGGAGAATGAACATGTCGGTTGTTGTAGATGTAAAGGATGTTTGTAAGAATTTCATATTGGGTGATGAGGAAGTTAAGGTGCTTAAATCACTAAATTTTGAGATTAATAAAGGGGAGTTCGTTTCTCTAATGGGACCATCAGGTTCTGGAAAGTCGACGCTGCTCTATTTGATTGGTGGATTGGACAACCCATCTTCAGGCCAAGTGCTCGTCAACGGAAAAGAGCTTAAGCTTATGAAAGATAAAGAAGAAAGTATTATGAGACGCAGAGAAATTGGTTTTGTTTTTCAGTTTTATAATCTGATTCCGAACTTGAATGTTGAAGAGAACATTATGCTGCCTATTTTACTCGACCGAAAGCATCCTAAAAAATATAAAGAAAAGCTGGACGAAATTCTTGAGCTTGTAGGACTTTCAGATAGAAGAAAACATACGCCAAGAGAGTTGTCAGGCGGACAACAGCAGCGTGTAGCCATAGCACGTGCGCTCATTGGAGAGCCAGATTTGATTTTAGCAGATGAGCCCATAGGAAATTTGGACAGTGTGACAGGCACGGAGATCATGGAACTTTTTCAAAAGATCAATAAGGAAAAGGGAAAGACCATTGTTCAGGTTACCCACTCAAAAGAAGCAGCAGATTATGGAACAAGAGTCATTCGACTAAAGGACGGGAGGTTAATATAATGAAAAAGATATATTTATGTGTGGTCGTTGTTGCATTGGGGGCACTTTTGGCGGGGTGTGGCGCTGGTGCACAGGAAAATGCAGCGGTTGAGTCCGTTGAGAGTGAGGTTCAAAAGGAGCAAGCGATAGAGTCTGTTGAAGCCTATGGGGTTGTTGAAGCAACGGATGCCCAGAGTATCAGTGTCGATTTTGACGCAAGGGTTAATAAGATTTATGTTAAGGCAGGGGAGAAAATTACCAGCGGAGACCCCCTAGTTGATTTCGATATCAGTGTTCTTGAAAACGCAATTGCAAGTCAGGAAATGGAAATAGAAGAAACCGCTTTTGATATTGAAAATAAAGATTACTCTGTTGAAACACTAGCACTTGACCTAGAGAATGCGTCTGCCGAGCTGGCAGATCTTGAAGATGATTTAAACAGAAAAGAAGAACTCTATGCTAACGGTGTTATTGCTGAGGAAGAGCTAGATGCAGCGCGTGTTTTGGTTGATCAGAAAAAACGTGTGGTGGATAAGATGCAGTTGAATTTAAAGAGTACAAAGGCCCAAGTAAAAGGAGAAAGACGAGCTCTTGAAAACAAACGAGAGAGACTGAGTGATGAACTTGAGCGCCTTGAAGACAAACATTTAAAGGCTAATTTCGTCAATGGCAATCAAATAGTGTCAAAAATTGAGAACGGTGTTGTATCAGAAGTCACAGCAAAAGAAGGCGAATATGTAAACCGTGAAATTAGTGTAATGACAATCGTTGATCTGGACTCGCGAATTGTAAGAGCTGACATTGCAGAGGAGTTCATAGGTAGAATTTATGTAGGACAAAAAGCAGAAGTAACATCGCAGGCGGTACCTGATAAAACATACAGTGGCAAGGTTGTACGTATATGGGGAACTTCAATCAAAAAAGGTGGCGAAACCATTGTCCCTATAGAAATTGCACTGGATGATATGGATGATAAACTCTTTATCAATTTCAATGTAGATGTTAAAATCCTTCTTGACGAAGCTCGTGTAGAAAACGACCAAACGAGCGTGCAAGAAGAAACCAGCACGGGTGGAGTGAAGGATACAAATGAGATCAGCAATTAAAAGGTATTATACGGGTTTAAACAGTCCTATTATACAGTCTTAAAACTTGATTCGAAGAAAAGTGAATACGTGTGGTCTAAAAGTGTTCCTTGTGCAATGGTGTCACAAGGAACACTTTTATTTTTTTTTGATGAATGGGGTAGATACTATAGATAAATTTAATGAAATGTTCGGGATACAATGGACATTTTGAACATATGATGTAAACTAGTAATGCAAATAATAGGATTTACTGAAATGACTGGAGGCCACCCTGTGGAAATTATTAAGAAGAACCCCGTACATGCTGCGGTCAATAGTGCGCTTGAAGCATTTGGGAAAATTGTGCGTACCAAACAGGTGCATATAAACGATGGACTTGGCTATATTCTAGCTCAGGATATTCACGTCACACTAGATTTGCCTCCATTTACAAAATCAACAGTTGATGGTTACGCAATACATTCAAAGGATGTTCAAACAGCTTCAAGAGCTTGTCCTGTCAAGCTGACCGTTTCAGGGGAAACGCAAATGGGACAATTGTCAAAGCACACTTTAAACAGAGGCGAGGCACAGTATGTCCCAACAGGCGGTATGGTTCCAGAGGGTGCAGACTGTGTTGTAAAGATTGAAGATACGCTAATATCTCAGTCTGGTATTGAAGTGTTTACACCTTTAAATTCCAATGACAACCTGATTATGAAAGGTCAAGACCTAGAGAAAGGTGCACTTGGTCTGCGTGCAGGAACAAAGATATACGAGCGTCATATAGGGCTATTGGCAGCTATTGGCGTTGAATACATACATGTATATAAAAAGCCTGTGGTTTCAATTTTGATAACAGGCGATGAACTCATTCCTTTAGGAAGCGCACCTCAGGATGGTCAAATTTATGATATTAATTCATATAGCTTGAAGGCACTTTGTGAGAGTTATGGTCTTGAAGTGTATAAAACAGCAATTGTTCTAGATGACTTTGACCAAATGTGCTTGCAGATAGAAACGGCGCTTGAGCATGCAGATTGCCTGCTCATTTCGGGCGGAAGCTCAATGGGGAAAAAGGATTATACGGTTGATGCTGTTAATACAATTGAAGATGCACAAGTGATTGTACATGGCTTAGCCTTTAAACCAGGAAAACCCACCCTTATCGCTAAAGTGAAAGAAAAACTTATACTGGGTTTACCAGGGCACCCAGTGTCTTCTCTAATGGTCATGGATACAGTTGGCAGAAGACTGATTGATGAAATCTGGAATGTACATCTTGCTAAGCGTCATCGAGTGCGCGCTGTTCTATCGAGTTCAGTTGAACCAGCATTTGAGAGGGATACCTGTCAAATGGTCCGCATAATTGAAAATGATGACGGTTTAAAGGCTGAACCGATCAATGGTAAATCAGGAATGATTTCATGGATTGGTCACTCAGATGGGTATATCGTTGCTGAATATAAAGAAGGCATTCTTGCGTCTGGCACAGAAGTAGAGGTTTATTTGTGGGATAATCATAGTGATTATATCGGAAATGACTGGGTGTAATTGTATATATATCACAAGGGCTAAAAGTAAGATATTTTCTCGAAAAAGACGCTTATTGACGTTTTGCTGACGAGAAATCGTTGGAATTTTAATAATTTGGAAATAAATCTCGTGGTATTTCCGCATTGGTTTGCGGCGCTCAATAAATTAGAATGAATCATGGTCTTGTAGTTTTATCATAAGGAGAGAAGATGATGACTAAGAATTTATTGACACCAGCGGAAATTACGGGGAAAATGCTGGACGTATCAGAAAAGAAAGCGAATAATTCTTTTGGCAATATGCTTTTGCTTGGTATTATGGCAGGCATGTTTATTGCACTGGGCAGTGTATCAGCCACGGTTATGTGGGGAACAACAGGTGACTTAGGAATATCTAAGTTTTTAGGAGCCGCTATTTTTCCAGTTGGAATTATTTTAGTTATTTTGGCAGGTGCCGAACTTTTTACAGGAAACAACCTGATGAGTTTGGGCCTGATTAACGGTCGCATTACCGCAGGTGCACTTCTAAAAAACTGGACAGCCATATTTGTGGGTAATTTTATCGGCTCAATCTTTATAGCTTTCTTAGTTTATAAAGGGGAGTTATGGGGGACTGTAGGCAACTTGAACCATGTTGGCGAAAAAGCGGTCGCAGTTGCACAAGCAAAAGCGGGTCTCACTTTTTCGGTAGCATTTTTCAGAGCAATACTTTGCAATATTGTCGTATCGCTGTCGGTATGGATGTCTCTAGGAGCAACTACAGCAGGGGGGAAGATTCTGACACTTTGGTTTCCTGTAACAGCCTTTGTAATGGCAAGCTATGAGCACGTGGTTGCAAACATGTTTTTCATCCCCGTGGGCATATTCCACGGCGCAGCTGTTACATGGTCGCAAATGGCAATTTCCTTTATACCGGTAACACTTGGAAATATCGTTGGCGGTGGCATCATTGTACCGGTGGCTTACCACTTTATTTACTTAAAAGCAAAGAAATAAACGCCACAAGGCATATTTATTAAAAAGCAATAGTGTTTAATAGACACACCGTGTAAGATTCAATTACACGGTGTTTTCTTTACGGAAAAGACAAAGCCGTGCACAAAACTAGAAGAAGAAATACTGGCGTGTTCACACAAACCAGTATTTCTTCTTCTAGTTTTGTATATGGCGCGGCTAACGATATGGGCAACCGGAGGTTGCACTGTACGTATATGGCGCGGCTAGCTTTCATGGACACCCAGAGGTTGCACTGTACGAATACGCAGCGACTGATTCTTGAATTATGTCAACCGCTCATGTATACTGTAAACGTGTCTAATTTTGCTGGAAAACCTGAGTAAAATTACATCAAATCGTTACGATAAAAAAGGCATTACACGATATAATAAAAGGGTCATAAACTACGAAACGATATGGGCAATGGCCTGCATGTGAAGGAGATTACTTTGATTAAAGCGACGACAGATCAACTTTTAGAGAAAATAAATACTGAGCGTATATATATAGATGAACCAATGAACAAACATACTTCGTTTAAAATTGGAGGACCAGCGGATGTTTTAGTGTTGCCTGAGACCATAGAAGATGTCAGATCGGTTATGGAAGTTTGTAGTGCGCATTCGTGTCCGTTTCATGTCGTTGGAAATGGCAGTAATCTCTTGATAGGAGATGACGGTATTAGAGGTGTGGTGCTTAAGCTATCAGACAACTTTAGCGGTGTTAACATAGAGGGAACACGTGTGCGCGCAAAGTCTGGAATATTGCTTTCTCAGCTGTCAAACAAGGTGGTTGAAAAATCTCTGAGTGGTTTTGAATTCGCTTCGGGCATACCGGGAACTGTCGGTGGCGCAGTTTTTATGAATGCGGGTGCGTACGGCGGCGAAATGAAAGATGTTGTAAAAGAAGTTACAGTTCTAACGCGAGAAGGCCAAGTTCGCACACTCACGAATGAAGAATTGGAATTCGGGTATAGAATGAGTGCAATACAAAAAGATAAGCACATCGTACTTGAAGTTTTATTGGAATTAGAAGAAAAACCGTACGACGAAATCAAGCAGCGTATAGATGAACTGACTGAGAAGAGAACCTCAAAGCAACCCCTTAACCTGCCAAGTGCAGGGTCGACCTTTAAAAGACCCGAGGGATTTTACGCAGGAAAGCTAATAGATGATGCGGGTCTGCGTGGCGTACGCTATGGTGACGCGCAGATATCTGAAAAGCACTGCGGGTTTATTGTCAATAGGGGGCGTGCGACAAGTGCGGACGTACTCAGACTCATTGGACTGGTACAAAAGGTGGTTCACGATCAGTTTGGTGTTTTGCTTGAACCGGAGGTGCGGTTGTTCGGGAAGGAATAATCATGAAAATTCTTTCGGATTATCATACACATACAACCTTCAGTCATGGCGAGGGCAGCATTGAAGACAATGTGATTGCAGCGCGCAGGTCAGGACTGAAAATACTGGCAATTAGTGATCATGGCCCCGGACATATGGGGTTTGGAATCAAGAAGCATAGATATAAAGAGATGCGTCAAATTATTGACGCTCTGAATGATAAATATGATGATATTGAAATCCTGCTGGGACTTGAAGCCAATGTACTGGATATAGACGGTCATTTGGATGTAGACGCGGAAATTCTGGCACTGAATGATGTGCTTCTTGCGGGCTATCACTTTGGAAGTCGCCCAGTTCGCTTTGTTCGAGATATGCTCCATCATGCAGGCAACTATTTTAGCAAGTACAATGGCGGAACGCGTAAGTTAAAAGAAGCCAACACCCTATCGCTTATTAATGCAATGCATAAATACAACATTGATATTCTAACACATCCAGGAGCCAAAGGGCCGATTGATGTGAAACGTGTGGCCAAAGCCGCTGAAGAAACGAACACTGCACTGGAAATCAATGCAAGTCATGGTTTTCTCACAGTAGAGCAAATACGTGAGGCAATGGCTTATAACATTAAGTTTTCAATTAATAGTGACGCCCATCACCCGCGTGATGTGGCGAATTTTAAAAAAGCAGTAGATCGAGCACATCAAGCAGGACTCACAAGTGACAGGATATTAAATGCAGTCGAAGAATAGGAGATATTTATGGAACTGGTGATTATAACGGGTATGTCAGGTGCGGGTCGCAGTCAAGCGATGAAAGTTCTTGAGGATTTCGGATACTATTGTGTGGACAATTTACCCCCTGTTCTCATTCATCAGTTTGTGGTGCTTTGCGACCAGAATACCGAAGATATAAGAAAACTGGCACTTGTAACCGATATACGTGGTGGCATATTTTTTGAGGATCTTGAAAAAGAGCTTGAAGCGCTTAAGCGTGAAGGCTATGATTACAAGGTTATTTTCTTAGATGCATCCGATTCGGTTCTGATAAAGCGTTTTAAAGAAGCAAGACGCTCACATCCTATGAATCCGGGTGGTTCTATTGAAGAAGGTATTAGCCAAGAGCGCCAGCGATTGTCAAAGTTGCGAGGTGCGTCAGACACTATTATTGAGACGAGCGGGTATAATCTGAGTCAGTTTAAAAGTGAAATGTCTAAGATATTCAGAGAAAAAACATCTACATCAGACATGTCAATTTCAATCATGTCATTCGGATTTAAAAAAGGCATCCCGCTAGATGCAGATTTTGTATTTGATGCCCGTTTTCTACCCAACCCATTTTATATTGAAGAATTAAGAGCGCTCACTGGAAATGACTTAGAGGTTCAGCAGTATGTTATGTCCTTTGATGAAAGCCATGCCTTTTTTAATCAAATACTGGGTATGGTTGAAACAGTGCTTCCGCTTTGTGAAAAAGAAGGACGTGCACAGCTCATTATCGCAGTCGGTTGCACCGGTGGGCAACACCGTTCGGTAACTCTTGCCAACAGACTTTATGACGCACTTAATGGTAAAAGCTATACAGTGGGCATAAGACATAGGGAACTCAGATAACCTCCCTTGACAAAAAATAAAATCAAAATTCAAGTGAGGTGACCCTTAAAGTGGATACAGAAATAAAAATAGTCGCACTAGGAGGCGGAACAGGACTGTCTATCCTTCTAAGAGGACTTAAAAAGGTGACTTCTGATATTACGGCGGTTGTATCTGTTGCAGATGATGGTGGCGGGTCTGGTGTTCTGCGTGAAGACCTTGGCATGTTGCCTCCTGGTGACATACGAAGCTGTATTCTGTCACTTGCGAATACAGAACCTATTATGGAAGATTTAATCAAGTACAGATTTACAGAAGGCGGACTAAAGGGACAAAGCTTTGGAAATCTTTTAATAGCAGCACTTGTTGGTATATCGGGCAGCTTTGAAAAAGCGGTTGAAAAAATCAGTGATATCGTTGCAATTACTGGACGTGTACTGCCAGTAACACCGCATGAAATGTCACTTGTGGCCACCTTGGGCAACGGCCTGCGTGTTGAAGGGGAGTCTCTTATCCCAATCCGCGTTCTTGAAACAGGACAGAAAATAGAGTCCATTGCCATCAAAGAAGGTGCAGTTCAGCCACTTCCAGAAGTTTTGGAAGCGCTTGAAGAGGCTGATCTTATAGTTATGGGCCCTGGTAGCCTGTATACAAGCATTATTCCCAATCTGCTGGTAGGTGGGATTGTAGAAGCCATCTGCAAGTCAGAAGCTAAGAAAATATACATTCCCAACATCATGACCCAGCCGGGTGAAACAGATGGCTACAGTGTTAGAGAACATGTACAGGCTCTACTGGAGCATGGGTGCAGCCATATGATTGATATGGTGCTTGTGAACAAGTCAGAAATACCACCGGAAACACTTTGTAAATATGAAGCAGAGGGGTCTGAGGCAGTGCTTTTAGAAAATGAAGACATTCGCTTTCTTGATAAAATGGGGATAGGATACCTCTCAGAAGATTTTATTCAGATTGAAAAAGGCTATGTAAAACATGATGCTGTAAAGATTGCTGAAAAACTGGTCGGTATAGTCGATACCAAGATCTATCATAAAATTTTAGAATGAGTTGTAAAACCTGTTAAGCAAATAGGAAGGACATTTGTTTAGCAGGTTTTCTAATTGATATTATTTTTAATTAATATTAACAAAGGTATGGTATAATGCCTTAACTAGGTAAAAACGTGCGTTTGCGTTGTTTCGCGTGTTTTAAAAAACTTCTTTCTATGATATACTAAATAGATAAAAGCACCTATGGAGCTATAAGGAAGTGAAGCCTTGTGAAAACCATCACGAGCGCAGGAGGCGTTGTTTTTTTAGGCAACTCTGTTCTCATGCTTCGGAAGATAAATGGAGATTGGGTGCTTCCGAAGGGGAAAGTAGAGTCTGACGAAACCACAGATCAAACCGCGCTTCGAGAAGTGAGAGAAGAAACTGGCATCAAGGGACAAATCATCGATTACCTCGGGGAAACAACATATCGTTTTAAAAATTGTTGGAGCCATAACGAAGTCGTTGAAAAGCATGTAATGTGGTATGTTATGAAAGCAAAGACCACGAATACAGTGCCTCAAAAAGAAGAAGGATTTGTTGAAGCCAAATTTATTCATATTAATCGAATTAACGAAACGGTTCGATATGAAGATGAGAAAAATATGATTGCCAAGGCGATTCATTTATATCAAGAATTGAAAGAGTGATGCTGTATGTCCTTTTCGTCGACTACAAAAAATGAGCTCTCGCGTATTCGGTCTGAAGAACCTTGCTGCCAATTGGCTGAGTTATCGGCGCTTATCCGTACCAGCGGGGCGATTAAGCTTAAAGGGCTCTCTCGGACTGATTTAAATATTTTAACTGAGAATCCAGCGATAGCTCGATTGATATTTACTTTTTTTAAGAAGAATTTCAATATACACACTGAAGTTGTTGTTGAGAAGAATAAGACACTTAAAAAGGGAAATGCTTATCAAATTCAAATAGAAAATGCCAGCGATATACTGAAAAAAGTGGGTATACTCGTTGAAGACGGCGGTTTTTTTAGAATTAATGATGCTGTACCAACATTCATTTTGAAAGATACTTGCTGTAAAAGAGCATATATACGCGGCGCCTTTTTAGGCGGTGGCTCTGTAAGTGATCCGGAAAAAGGCTATCACTTAGAGTTTATTACACACAATGAAGAGTACGGGGATTCGCTCAGAACCCTTATCAATGAGTTCGGACTTGAGTCTAAGCTGATTGATAGAAAATCAAATTACATTGTATATTTAAAAGAAGGCGATCAAATTGTAGA
Source organism: uncultured Acidaminobacter sp. (assembly GCA_963676345.2). Taxonomy (GTDB): domain Bacteria; phylum Bacillota; class Clostridia; order Peptostreptococcales; family Acidaminobacteraceae. The sequence goes on along the minus strand of CAXXTS010000002.1, from coordinate 395,649 downwards.
TTTGCTCAACATAATTGGAGCACATCGGGCTTTGCTTGATTTTGAAAATGTCCGAATTGTCAAGCAGATGCGTAACGATGTCAATCGTCTTGTGAATTGTGAAACTGCGAACCTGAACAAAACAGTGAATGCAGCTATGAGACAGGTTCAAGATATAGAACTTATAGAATCAATGGTTGGCTTAGGTGCATTGCCAGAAGGGCTTTCGCAATTAGCACAGCTAAGGCTGGAACAACCTGAGGCAAGCCTCAAAGAGCTTGGAGAAATGCTTGACCCACCGGTTGGCAAATCGGGTGTCAATCATAGATTTAAGAAAATACACAAATTCGCGGAGAGTCTCGGTATTTAGGAAGGTGGATCGAAATGATCAAAAAAACACTAAACATCACGAATGATTCCGGCCTTCATGCAAGAGCTGCAGGAAAATTCGTAGAAATGACAAATCAATTCAGTTCTGAAATTTATGTTTCAAAAGAACACATTATGATTGATGGAAAAAGCATCATGGGGATTATCTCCATGGGGGTTCACAAAGGTGACGAAATTGAAGTTACTATTGAAGGCGTTGATGAACGCGAGGCTATGGAAGCCATAGAGAATCTAATCGTTAATGAACTAGCTAAGCTATAGTTTTACCAGAGGTTGTACTAGTGTTTGTGGTTTCAGGTGACTCTAAACCATAATTTGGCATCATATGGAGGTCCTGAGTCGATGAAGAGAATGACGAAAGGGATTGGAACTCTAAAATCCGGAATGATACTTGGTGAAACTATATTTGATTCGTCGGGTAACACGCTCTTGTCAGACGGTATTATTTTACGACAAGCATATATTGATAAAATAAAAGAACTTGGGTATGTGTCAGTACAAATACAGGTCGATGCAGCTGCTGTTGAAGGAGAAGCGCCTAAAAGTGCTGGAAATCAACAGACTAGAACAGGTGAACGCGATGTTATTATTAGAAGAACGCGTGAGGAAGCCTCTGTTCTTGTACGTGAATGCATGGAAAATATTGCCTCTAGCACAGAAGTTGATGCAGATAAGCTTTACTTAGTCGTCAATACCATTATTGAAGAGGTGTTTTCTAATGAGGACATTACATTCAATTTATCTAATTTGAGATCAATTGATGAGTATGTATTTCAGCATTCAGTAAATGTTTGTGTGATGTCCGTTATATGTGGCATATACATGGGCTTTAACAAGGTTAGACTTGTCGAACTGGGGATTGGTGCCTTGCTCCATGATGTTGGAAAAAGAATGATTTCTCAAGAAATTCTCAATAAACCTGGTGCATTAAATGATGAAGAAATGGATGTTGTAAGAAAGCACACCATTTTGGGTTATGAGGCGCTTAAGCGCATTCCAAATATCACCGAGACATCGGCGTGTGTTGCACTTTATCATCATGAAAGATTTGATGGAGGCGGTTACCCGACAGGTAAGAATGCACAAAACATACATATCTATGCTAAGATAGTCGCGGTGGCGGATGTGTTTGATGCCATTACCACAGATCGTGTTTATTGTGCTAAAGAAAATCCATACAAGGCGATGGAACATATTTTAAAAGAAAGCGATGCACAATTCGATAAGGAAATCGTGCGTATATTCTTAAAGGTCGTGGGATATTACCCGCTGGGTCTAAACATCATTCTCAGCACTGGGGAGTATGCTATGATTACTAAAAAGAATCGCGACCTTCCTGTTGTACGTGTGCTTGTAGATAAATATCTCAATCCTGTGAAGGGGTATTATGAGATTGATCTGAAAAAAAATCCGAAAGTTCGGATTTATGACGTTGATCCCCATAGAAAGCAGCTTGGGTATTCGCGTTTTGAACAAGGTGTATCTGGTTAAGTTTTGTACTGGATGCCATTTGTCATAGCATTTATAAGTTGTGCTTGTATGTGCTGGAACAGCTTTGTTTTTACCAAATAATAGTAAAGTCCAGCAGTGGCGGTCAACATCAAGAAGCCCAACCTGCTGGATTTTGTAATGACGAAGCACCCCAATGTGAGGGTGCTTGTTTTGTTTGTGACCTCAGCAGGAATACTTTGGGGACACTTTACTCTATAATAGAGGGGCATAATACGGTATAATTTTAATAAGACAGAATTGAATCCGGTGGAGTACATGTGTACTGAGGTTGCCTGAAAAGTCAACATTTTCTAGACAGCATGCGACTCCAAGGTAGAGCATACAAATTGGGAGGCCGACATATGAAGGGGCGATTGTGTATACTTCTGTTAATAATTTCAGTCTTGCTTGCAGGCTGTCAACAGGAGGAAATAGTAGAAAATCCGTCAATAACATCAAGGGAGTGGAATCTGCTGCTAGAAAGTGCAACTGGAACAACAGTAACCCTCTATTACACTGAGTCAAATGAAAATCTTGAAAAATGGCTGACCAGATCCGTTGTACCAGGTGTACTCAGCGAGTATGGTATTAATCTTCAGTTAATCAGAAAGCCGATGTCGGATATATATGAAAAGTTGTATTCGCAAAAGCAAAATGAAATAGAAACGGGTTCTATTGACATGATTTATATAGCAGATGACTCTTTTAAGAAGTTGATGGAAAACGAGCTGTTGTATGGACCTTTTATGGAAAAACTCCCGAATTACTATACCAATATTAACCCAGAAGACTATGAGTTTATGTATGAACAAGGGATTCCAACCCAAGGACATTTTATTCCTGTGGGTAGAGAACAACTGGTTTTCATTTACGATGAGGACATGATTCTAGAACCGCCAGCAACGATGCAAACTTTTATTGAGACACTGCGTAGTGCACCGGGGCAGTTCGCATTCCCGCTGCCACCTGAAAAGTCGGGTGAGCTTTTTATGGAGACTTTTATAGCTGCATTTGTTGACTATGAGAAGCTCTACCAAGCTGAGGCAAAACGTGAAGTAATTGAGCCGATGCTCGCTCCCGCACTTGAAGCCCTTGCAATACTAAGACCAAAGCTTTGGAAAGAGGGGGCAGTCTTCCCGAGTAACGAACGTCATCTCGATCAATTATTCTATGATGGAAAAGTCAGTTTTGCCTTGTCTACGGATACAAATAAGGCATCCAAATATGCAAAATCTGAAGTGTACCCTTATGCTGCACGTTCATTTATAATGGATGAAGGAACAGCGGGCACCAATGACGGCGTTGTTATTGCGCACAGTGCGCCCAATAAATCGGGTGCAATGATTGTTGCAAACTACATGATTTCTGCACAAGCACAGGCTTATAAGTACACACCGTCCAACTGGGGCAGTATTCCAGTTATAGATACTTCCATTATGCCTGATGAGACATCAAGGGAAGTTAGATCAGTTACGATAAAACGCAGCGATATGAAGCAAGGTGAACTCAATGCGCACAGAGTACCTGCTATGCCTAAGGACATCAAGGCAGTCGTATCTGAAATTTGGATAGAAGCATTAGAATATAAAGTTGAAGAGTAAAGGAGTTTGCGATGAGTACTCAATTTGTGCATCTGCATCTACATACTGAATACAGTTTGCTGGATGGATTCACACGTATATCAAAACTCTTTGAAAAAGCGAAGGCGCTAAATATGAGTTCTGTGGCCATAACGGATCACGGTGTCATGTTTGGCGTCGTTGATTTTTATAAAGAAGCTAAGAAACATGGTATAAAACCCATTATTGGGTGTGAAGTCTATATGGCGCCGCGTTCAATGCAGGATAAAAGTGGTCGAGCAGACAGAGACCAGGGCCACTTGGTTTTGCTTGTTGAAAACGAAATAGGCTATCAGAACCTAATTCATTTGGTTTCCATGGGGTTTGTTGAAGGCTTTTACTATAAGCCTAGAATTGACTATGAAATTTTGAGTCAATACAGTGAAGGGCTCATTTGCTTAAGTGCCTGTCTGGCAGGTGATATTCAGCAACTGCTCATGGAAGATCGATATGAAGATGCTAAAAAGCTGGCTCTTAGACTCAGAAAAATTTTTGGCCCAGAGCGATTTTACCTTGAACTTCAAGACCACGGTATAGAGGTACAAAAAAAAGTTAATATGCAGCTTGTGAGACTGAGTGGTGAGACATCTATTCCACTGGTTGCCACCAATGATGTGCATTATATTGAAAAAGATGACCACGATGTGCACGATATCTTACTTTGTATTCAAACGGGTAAGTTGCTTGAAGAAGTAGACCGTATGCGATTCCCAACTAGAGAGTTCTATTTGAAATCGCCGGAAGAGATGGCGGCGATTTTTCCTTATGCACCTGAAGCCATTTCCAACACGGTTGCTATCGCAGAGCGTTGTCAGTTTGATTTTGATTTTGACACTTTGCATTTACCCGCCTATCCGCTTGAAAATTCGTCAGAAGCAAAAGGTCAAATCAAGACAGGAAATGCAGGTGAAACTCTGAGGTCTCTTTGTCTTGAAGGTTTGAAGGATCGTTATGATACTGTAAATGATGCGCTTCTAGAAAGGCTTGATTTTGAACTTGGCATTATTGAGCAGATGGGGTATGAAGATTATTTTCTCATTACATGGGATTTTATAAAATATGCAAAGGATAATGGCATTATTGTAGGGCCGGGCCGTGGGAGCTGTGGCGGCAGTTTAGTAGCCTATGTGCTTTATATTACAGATGTAGACCCGATTAAATACGAGCTTATTTTCGAACGTTTTTTAAACCCTGAGCGTATTACGATGCCGGATATTGATATTGACTTTGAAGATGATCGCAGACAAGAGGTCATTGACTATGTGGTGCGCAAATATGGTAAAGACCATGTGGCTCAGATCATTACATTTGGAACCATGGCAGCCCGCGCTGCAGTACGCGATGTCGGACGGGTTGTTAACTTGTCCTATCAGGAAACCGACCGCATAGCCAAGGCTATTCCCTTTCAACTGGGCATGACCATAAAAAAGGCACTTAAAATGAACCCAGCACTTCAAAATCTCTATGATTCTGACGAAGGGGCACGCAGGGTTATTTCTGCTGCAATGCAGGTAGAAGGTATGCCACGCCATGCATCTACACATGCTGCGGGTGTGGTTATTTCAAAGGAGCCTGTCGATCATTATGTACCCCTTTATGTGCATGATAACAACGTGTCTACACAATACAACATGGTGCTTCTTGAAGAACTGGGCCTTTTAAAAATGGACTTTTTGGGCCTGCGTAATCTAACGGTCATAAAAAATGCACTGAACTTGATAAAACACAGCGGACATCCGGTTCCAGATTTTGGTAAAATGGCGTTCGATGATCAGGCTGTCTATGACATGATTGGAACTGGAGAAACGCTTGGGGTATTTCAGCTTGAGTCCTCTGGAATGCGCAGATTTATGCGGGAGCTTAAGCCTAAAGCACTGGAAGACATCATTGCGGGAATTTCCTTATATCGCCCCGGACCAATGGATTCCATTCCAAAGTATATTTACAATAAGAACCATCCTGAGGATATTACCTACGCCCATCCAATGCTAAAACAAATCTTGGGTGTATCCTATGGCTGCTTGGTCTATCAGGAACAGGTTATGCAGATTGTACGTGACTTAGGGGGCTATTCTTATGGCAGATCTGACCTTGTTCGGCGCGCTATGTCTAAAAAGAAAATGGACGTCATGGAGCAGGAACGTCAGTACTTTATACATGGAAAGATTGATGAGAACGGAAATGTTGAGATTGAAGGATGCCTTAGAAGGGGTGTTCCTGAAAATGTCGCTAATGCAGTTTTTGATGACATGATAGATTTTGCTAAGTACGCATTTAATAAGTCGCATGCAGCAGGATATGCAATCATTGCCTATCAAACGGCCTATTTAAAGACCCATTATCCGGTTGAGTTTATGGCAGCACTCATGACGAGTGTAATGGGGCATCAAGCCAAATTGGCCCAATATATTCAAGACTGCAAGCGCATGGGCATTGAGGTGCTTGCACCAAGTATAAATGAGTCTTACGGCAAGTTCTCAGTATCAAAAAATAGAATTCGATACGGTCTGCATGCTGTCAAAAACGTTGGAAATGGCATTATTAAGAGCATTGTTGAAAATAGGGGAAAAGATGGCTATTCCAGTTTTTTAGAGTTTTGTGAGTCCATTGATTCAAAAGAACTTAATAGAAAAGCTATTGAGAGTCTCATTAAAGCCGGGGCATTTGATGGGCAGGGTGAGTTTAGGTCCCAGCTACTTGCCGTATATGAAAAAATAGTGGATGGTGTCCAGCAGGAAAGTCGGAAGAACGTTGCAGGTCAGGTGTCTCTGTTTTCTGGAATGGAGTCGGATGTACCTGATGTATTTAAGGCGTATCGCTTGCCGGATATAAAGGAATTTCAACTTAAGGTAAAATTAGCTTTTGAAAAGGAAATGTTGGGTATCTATTTAAGTGGACATCCCCTTTCAGAATACGCCCAGTGGGTAGAGTCGGTTAGTTCAATTAATTTATCAGAACTAAAAGATGCTCAGGAAGATGGCACAATTCACAGGAAGGACAATCACGTGGTTGTGCTAGCAGGTATGGTTGCAGGCAAAGTCGAGAAAATGACACGAGCGGGAACGCGTATGGCCTTTATCACGGTTGAGGACTTATTCGGACAAATTGAAGCCTTAGTATTTCCTAAAATATACCAGAGGTTTGCAGATATCTTAAATGCAGATGATTTTATTATTGTATCAGGCAGACTTAGTGTTAAAGAAGATGAAGATCCAAAAATTGTTGTGGATTATGTGTATCCACTTGACGAGGATAATGTGAAAAAGGTGATGCAAAAAAATGCACTGGCTCGCAGAAGAGGACCCTATAACAAGAGGGGGCTTGAAAAATCTGTAAAAGAAAATGCGAAAGTTCAAGCGGGTCAACTTTCTCACAAGCAATCGGGACACAATACATCCCGCGGGATAAAAAGCGGATTACAGCAGTCTGGACAAAGTGGGGAGAAGCTCTATTTGAAGGTTTCGGAACTCGATGATTCATTTTTCAGACAATTGAAGGATATCCTTCTAAAACATCCTGGCAATACACCCGTTGTTTTATATGTTGAAAGTCAGAAGAAAAAGCTTACAACAGCTTCAAATCTCTGGGTTGAAGTAGATTCTGACCTACTAGAGACGGTAAAACGTTTTCTTGGTGAAGATGCTGTCATTCTGCAATAAAATGCAAGCGATTTCTTGACATTTTGCATGAATTTTGTGCATTGTATTGATATTCGTACGCAAATACATTACAATTAGATTTGATGTGAGCTTGGATTTGTGTCCTATAGAAAAAGAAGCTTTGACTTCTTACATTTATATATTGTTTAGAATTATCGTTTTAGTGCATGTGTCGGTGAATGATGAGCAGGGGATAATCAACTTCATTTAAGCAGTGTTTCTAGGGTGGTTCTAGTTATGTAAATTCTTGAATAGGAATTAGGAGTGATCTGAATGAAGAGAATTGGTGTACTAACAAGTGGCGGCGATGCGCCGGGCATGAATGCAGCCCTCAGAGCTGTAGTACGTGTAGCAATTTACAATGGACTTAAAGTATCCGGTATAAAGCGCGGATATCAGGGCCTTATCGAAGGAGATATTGAAGATCTAGATGTGTCTTCTGTTGGCGATATCATTCATCGTGGTGGAACAAAGCTAAGAACGGCAAGATGTGAAGAGTTTAAGACAAAAGAAGGACTTGAGAGAGGTCTTGAAGTGCTTCGAATGTTTAATATCGACGGTCTTGTGGTTATTGGCGGCGATGGTTCTTTCCAAGGGGCAAAGAAACTAGCAAACGCAGGATTTCCAACTGTCGGAATTCCAGCTACGATTGATAACGACTTAGAATACACAGACTATACAATAGGTTTTGATACGGCTCTAAACACGGTTGTTGATGCGATTTCAAAAGTACGTGATACATCAACATCTCATGACCGGGCTTCTATTCTTGAAGTAATGGGTAGAAACTGTGGTGATATTGCACTTTATGCAGGTCTTGCAGGTGGAGCCGAAAGCATTATTATTCCTGAACTTGAAAACGATTGCGATGATATCTGCAGAAAGCTGATACAAGGACGTAATCGCGGTAAACTTCACAATATCATTCTACTTGCAGAGGGTGTTGGAAAACCATATGAGTGGGCAGATAAAATCAGAGAAAAAACAGGTGTTGAAGTCAGAGTATCTGTAATTGGATACCTGCAAAGAGGCGGAACGCCTACAGCCTTTGACAGGATTTTAGCAAGCCGTATGGGGGCTGCTGCAGTTGAACTTCTACAGGAAGGTAAAGCAGGCAGAGCACTTGGAATCAGAGGCAATGACATTGTTGACTTAGACATTGATGAAGCGCTTGATATGCATAAAAAGATTGATATGAAGATGCTTGAGACTGCGAAACAGCTGTCAATTTAATGAATTTGTTATATTGCGCGTGCATGTGCATTCATATAGGGAAAAAAGGAGTGTCTTGATGAAGAAAACTAAAATCGTATGTACGATTGGTCCAGCGAGTGAAAAGAAAGAGATTTTTACAGAACTTGTGAAAAATGGTCTCAATGTAGCTAGAATGAACTTTTCGCACGGAGATCACGCAGAACACCTAGCGCGTATTGAAACGGTTAAAGAGGTTCGTGAAGAGCTGAATACACCTGTTTCAATTCTTCTGGATACAAAAGGTCCGGAAATCCGTACAGGTAAGTTCGGCGTACCAGTTGTTGATCTAGTAGAAGGTCAAGAATTCACACTGACAACTGAAGAGTATATGGGTGATCAAAACAAGTGTCAGATTTCTTACGAAGGACTTACAAGCGATGTGATTCCTGGAAATATGATTCTTATTGATGATGGCCTTGTAGGTCTTGAAGTAGTTGAAGTAAAAGGCAATGACATTGTAACTAAGGTTCTAAATGGTGGACCGATTAAGAACCATAAAGGTGTTAATGTACCGGGTGTATCTATTAACCTGCCAGCAGTAACGCCAAAAGATGAATCGGATATTAAATTCGGTATTGAAAATGGGATCGACTTTATTGCAGCATCTTTCATCAGAAAGGCTGCTGATGTTCTTGAAATTAGAAAAATTCTTGAAGATAACAATGCGCATGATGTACATATTATCTCAAAAATTGAAAATCAGGAAGGTCTGGATAACCTAGAGGAAATTCTTGAAGTGTCTGACGGTCTGATGGTTGCACGTGGTGACCTTGGTGTTGAAATTCCAACAGAACAAGTGCCACTGGCTCAAAAGCTGATGATTAAGCGTTGTAATGAAATGGGTAAGCCAGTTATTACAGCAACACAAATGCTGGATTCAATGATTCGTAACCCACGTCCTACACGAGCAGAGACAACAGACGTAGCCAATGCTATTTTCGATGGTACAGATGCAATCATGCTTTCTGGTGAAACAGCTGCAGGTAAATACCCTATTGAAGCTGTTCAAACCATGGCTGTTATTGCAACTGCTGCTGAAGGTTCACTAGACTATGAATCAGTACTTAAGAATGTTCAAGCTTCAAAGTCTGATGACACAGTAACATATGCCGTGTCACATGCGACAGTAAATACTGCAATGGATCTTAATGCATCCGCAATCATTACTGCAACATCTTCAGGCTTTACAGCAAGAAAGATTTCAAGATTCCGTCCAAGTGCACCTGTTATTGCTGCGACATCTTCAGACAAGGTTCGTAGAAAGATGAACTTGGTTTGGGGCGTAGAAACAGTGAAAATTGAGAATGCATCAAGTACAGATGAAGTATTTGAGCTTGCACTGGATGCATCACGTGATGCTGGTTACGTTAAAAAGGGTGATCTTGTTGTCATGTCAGCTGGCGTGCCAGTTGGGGTTGCAGGCGCGACTAACCTTATGAAAGTACACCTAGTGGGTGAAGTACTTATTAAAGGAACAGGCGTGGGTAAAGATTCTCTAGCAGGAAAAGTTTGCATCGTACGTTCTGCTGCAGAAGCGGCTGAAAAGTTCACAGAAGGCGATATTATCGTTACAAATGCAACGGATAAAGATATGATGCCTTTCGTTGAAAAAGCTGCAGCACTGATTGTTGAAGAAGGTGGCTATACGTCACACGCAGCAATTGTTGCACTTTCTCTTAAGAAGCCTGCTGTTGTAGGCGCTAAGAAAGCGACTGAACTGCTTTCAGATGGCGAAATAGTAACAATCGATGCTCAAAAAGGCATCGTTTACGAAGGCGAAGCACGTATCCTGTAAGCCAGAGTAAAATATAACTTTAAGCAAGTTACTTAAAAGGGTTGTCCAGATAATTGCCAGTGGACAACCCTTTCTTTACGGAAAAGACAAAGCAATGCAAGTAAAAAGTTTGAAAGGCACATTTTTATGTTCACATATAAATGTGCCTTTCAAACTTTTTACTTATATGGCGCGACTAGCGACCTGAGCAACCGCTAGGTTGCACGGTACGTACTCTATATGGCGCGACTAGCTATCATGAGCAATCGTAGATTGCTCTGTACAGTGATTATAATCACTGTACAGAGGGTTGCGCGACTAGCTATCGTGAGCAATCTCAGATTGCTCTATAGTATCTATACTTACGAACAGTTCACAATAGTTTTTTCTGAAGACACATCCAATTCATGATAAAATATTTTACAGAAGAGCATGATAGGAGTGAAATAGATGTATAAGCATGATGCGGTCATTCGACCACGCTACGAAGAAACAGACCAGATGGGTGTCATATATCATGGAAATTACTACACGTGGTTTGAGGTTGGCAGGTCGAATTTTTTTAGATCACTAGGATACACATATAAGCGGCTCGAATCAGAAGGCATTATTTTACCGGTAGTTGAAAGCAGCTGTAAGTATATTAAGCCTGCCCTGTATGATGAAGAAGTTCTGATTAGGACCTCTGTTGCTTCACAAAAAGGTGTACGCTTAGAGTTCAAGTATGAAGTGCTGCGAAGAGAAGACGAAGCGTTGCTTGCGGAGGGGCGAACCCTCCATGCATTTGTTGGTAAGGACATGAAACCCATACGCATAAGAGCGCTGAGTGAAGAATTTAAAAGTGTTCTTGAGAGAATTAAGTAGGACTCAATAAAATCAAAATGCTTAAAATGAGAAATGCTGCCCGGCAATAGACCGAGCAGCATTTTTTATAAGTCAGTTTATTAATCAGCCATATTGATGTAATACTCAGCTTCAAAGGCGGTATTCAGCGGATGCGAAAAGAGCGTTTCTTCAGCACTTGACTGAGTTTTTAACACAATTGACTCCACACCTGGTAGTGTAGCCATAGTCTGAATAATGCTGTCAACCATGAAAGTACCCATTTGTTCATTACCTTTATATACTCTGGTCACAGAATCGTCCAGTGTTAGGGTGAGTATCCCATCTTCAAGTTTTGAAGATACGAGATCCACTTCTGGTGGTATCGGTGAAAACAGGCCGGTAGACTGTTCTGTTCCGTTTTGCAGAACTCTGAACATGCTTTCAGCATCAAGTGCATCAACTGAAATAGGAACAAGGTACATATGCTGCGTTTGTGTTAGAAGGCCTAGGTGGGCCATCGCACCTTCAGGACGCGGATAAGTTTTGCGAAGGTCAAAGCCATTCAGTGGCTGATTGTCCGATTGGTCAACTGAAAACTTTACATATGAGACATTTGGGATATGTGTCATCGTATTAATCAACGAATGCATCATAAGGTAAGTATCGTCTTCATCTGTTGTATAAGAGCTGTTTTCATAACTATTGGTTTCAAGACGTACCACTTCAGTTTGAGTTGAGAAACGCGCTGCTGGAATATACGGTGCAGGCGATTTAAAATTGAGGCCACTATCTGCATCCGGACCATCCCGCAAGGCATTTAAAGTAGTCCGTATCAAGTTGCCAGTGTAGGATATTTCTTTTGATACTGGAACCAAATATTTATTATCTGAGTCTGTAAAATAAAGTGTCATAATGCGCTTGCCACGGGGTGGCGCAGCTTTTGTACCATTATAAGACATTTCTGTTGTATAGTAAGAGGCGTTAATGACCGTTTCCAGCGGACTGGACAAGTATTCACTTTTAGAAGTAATTTCAATTGAGTAATGCCCATTTTCTATCCCCAGTCCATCTTTTGATAAATCGACCTCGACAGACAAGGTGTTATTTTCACGGGAGTGGGTACATAGTTCAAGGAGTGCTTCATCGCGGATACGCTTTGCAATGCGTGAGGTATCTGAACCCTGCATGGTGTAAAGATCTATTTCAAAAGTACTAATAAGGTCTGAAATATCGATTGAAGCTGCATCTTGCAAACCTGAAAAATTCATAACATATGTATCTGGATTGTAAAGATAGGTTGAAGGTGATGCTACATAAGTTAAAGGTGCTATTTCTGGCGGGTCTTTTGTGATATCTGCTTCTTGTTCTTGTATTTCAGTTATATCAGCTTCTGGAATTTGAATATCCAGGTCAAGTATATCTGGATTAATAGGTACAGCTGAAACTGTGAATGCGATAATGAGTATGAGTAGTATGTTGGCTATTATTCGCGACATAGAATCTCCCCCTGTATTTTCCCGATTGTGCAATATATGACTCAAGTGCAATCGGGTTACTGTGTCTAATACTATTATAAAATAATTATTGAATTAATGCCATTGGTGATATATATTTTATGTTGAGCTTTATGCGCTGAGTAAACTGAAAATACTTTGTTTGGATGTTTCCAGACTGGAAGGAAGTTAAATGACTGTACCCGTAGAGAAAAATCAGGAAATTACAATAGATATTACGAGCATGGGTGAAGCCGGTGAAGGTATAGGCAAACTAGACGGATTCACTGTTTTTGTGCAGGACGCAATTCCAGGTGACCGTATAAAGGCACGTTTAATAAAAGTCAAAAAAGCCTATGCTGTAGGAAAACTCATTCAGGTTATTGAGCCATCAGAAAAGCGTATTGAGGCCCCTTGTCCATACGCAGCAAAATGTGGCGGCTGTCAAATACAACATATGGGCTACGAGGCTCAGCTTGAGCAAAAGAGAATATTTGTGGAGTCAGCCATGACGAGGATTGGTAAGCTGGATGTTCAAGTAGAGCCGGTTATTGGAATGGATGAGCCTTTTCGCTACAGAAACAAAGGGCAATATCCTGTCGGTGGGTCGTCAAAACATCCTTTAATAGGTTTTTACAGGGCGCGCAGTCATGATGTAATTGACATGGATACATGCTTACTGCAAAGTGAAGCAGCGGATAGGGTTGTTTCAGTCATTAAAGAAGCCATTACACAACACGAGTGGCAAATATACGATGAAAAAACGAAAAAAGGTCTCATTCGACATATCCTGATCCGCAGTGCGTACAAAACAGGTGACATGATGGTTGTTTTCGTGATTAATGGAAAGCAACTTCCTGGTATGAAGTATGTCATTGATGATCTGCTTGAAGAAGTCCCTGAAATAAAAAGCATTATTCTAAATGAAAATAAAAGCAAGGGCAATAGAGTACTTGGCTTTAAGAACAGAACCCTTTGGGGAGATGACAAAATTACGGACTATATTGGTGAGCTGAGCTTTGAAATTTCACCACTCTCATTTTTCCAAGTTAATCCCGTACAAACTGAGAAGCTCTACAGTAAAGCACTCGAGTTTGCACAACTGACTGGTGACGAAACCGTATTTGATATTTATTGTGGTATCGGATCAATATCCCTGTTTCTAGCCCAAAATGCGGGCAAGGTGATTGGTGTTGAAGTGGTAGAAGATGCCGTTGAAGATGCGCGGGCAAACGCAAAACGTAATGGACTAACGAACACAGAGTTCCATGTCGGTGCAGCGGAAAGGGTTATTCCAGAGCTCTATAATAAAGGCTATAAAGCAGATGTTGTTGTGGTTGACCCACCGCGTAAGGGCTGTGACGAAATTGTTTTAAGAACCATTTCAGAAATGAACCCTGAGCGTATTGTCTATGTATCCTGTAAACCTTCAACCCTAGCGCGTGACCTTCGAATTCTTGAAGACTTTGGCTATGAAACCGTTGCGGTTCAGCCGGTTGACATGTTTCCGCATACGGGACATGTGGAGACGGTCTCGCAGTTAGTTAAAAAATAGTTATTGAGTGATAATTTTTGATAGATCAGCATAATCGTAATAAAGTTCTATTCAAGGCAGTATGCATATTTTGCATACTGCCTTTTTATTTGACGGAAAAGGTAATTACTTCTAGATTTATTCATTGTGTTACAATTAGAGCAAAAACGAGAAAAGAGGATAATGATGCCAATAAAAAAATATGATAAACCAAATAAAACAATACAGTGCATTAGACTCCTAAAAATACTTAAATCTAAGAAGTATGTAAAGAAAGCAGAGATAGCATACCTTTTAGGAGAGGAAACTACAAGAAATATTAACAACTATAAAAACACATTGTATGATGCGGGCTATCCCATTTATTATAAGCCTGGAAAAAATGGCGGATATACTTTGGAGTTTGATGCAATGCTACCAAGTATGAAAATGAATGATTTTCAATTGAAATCACTAAGTGTGGCATATGAGTACTTATTAAAAGAGAGTAATGTTCCAAACAAAAACACAGTGCTAGATTATCTGGGCAGTGCATTTTTAGAGAATGAAAAGACATATAGTAATGATGAATTAGCTCTCTATGGTCATTTTCCGTTGAGTATGCCTCTAGAGGAGATTGAAAAAAGGTACTACATAATCCAGACAGCAATAGATTCGAGGAGAAAAGTAAGGATATTGTACAAGGGTTATAAGCAAGACAATTATAAAGTCATTCATCCATATAAACTTTTCAAGTACACAAATTGGCTTGTATTTGCTTGTGATGAAAGTGTTTCGAATAAGAAGTATTCAAGGTTCAACAAGTTCAAATTGCATAGAATGAAAGAAATCGAGTTGTTGGATGATGAGTACACTGAAGACACTAACTATAATGAAGAAGATTATTTTGACAAACAAGGAACGAAAGAAGACTCTACTCATGTAAAACTTAAGATTTATGGGCGAATGGGACGAATGCTTGACGAAAAGATCTATGGTCAGAATCAAATTGTTACATGTCTTGATCCCAAACGGCACATCTATTTGTTTGAAGCAGATATACGTAATGCATTAGTAATAAGAAAGTTCATCCTCTCATTTGGTTCGCGATGTGAAGTGATTGAACCAGCAGAAATTAGGGATGAAATAGTTACTGAAGCAAAAAGAACACTACGTTCTTATGAAAAATACGAGAAAAAAGAAAAGTATTATTTTACTGAACAATCTTTATGTAACAAAGAGGGGTATGATGTTGTTACAGATGATGAAGAGAGGTCAGAAAAAATGATTATAAACGGAAAATATAGTGAAGCTATTGTTTATACAGACGTAATTGAAGAAGGCGCTATGAGTCAAATAAAAGAGATTTGTGACATAGAGGCATTCGCTAACTCAAAGATTAGAGTTATGCCTGATGTTCATCAGGGAAAAGGTTGTGTCATAGGATTCACAGCAAATTTGGGTGAGAAAGTAATACCTAATATCGTAGGTGTGGATATCGGGTGTGGCATGATAACTGTAAAACTCGGGAAAATCGACATAGATCTTGAAAAACTTGATGATTATATCCATAAGAATATTCCAAGTGGAAAGTCAATTAATCAGCATAAGCAAGTTGATTTTATGCCAGCGTTAGAGGATTTAAAGTTGCTAAAAGATATACGACAGGATTTAAAGAAGTGGAATAGGGCGATCGGCTCTCTCGGTGGAGGCAATCATTTCATTGAAGTGAATATCGATGAGAATGATAACAAGTATCTTGTCATTCATTCGGGTTCAAGAAATCTGGGTCATGTAGTGGCTACTCATTATCAGAATCAAGCTATTGAATATCATTCTGGATACAATAATGAGTATTTGGAAAGCAGACAAGAATTAATTGCTACTTACAAACGTGATGGCAGACGAAAAGAAATTCAAAAAGCAATTGTTGATTTAAAGGCGAAATATTTTAAAGATAAAATACTTCCTGATGCGATGTGTTACTTAGAAGGTGATAAGAGAGATGAATATCTTCATGATATGTCAATTTGTCAACGTTTTGCAGAGCTTAATAGAGAGACAATGGCCAAAAGGATATTAACTCATATGTTTGGACATGATGATTTTCAACGTTTCCAAACGACTCATAATTACATTGATTTTGAGGATAATATTGTAAGGAAAGGCGCAATAAAAGCTGCAAATGAAACTGAAGTCTTGATACCAATTAATATGCGTGATGGATCAATACTCGCTGTTGGTAAAGGGAATGAAGAATGGAACTGCTCTGCACCGCATGGTGCTGGAAGGCTAATGTCGAGAACCAAGGCGTTTGAGTCAATTGAGTTCAAAGACTTTGAAGAGGAAATGAAAGGCATTTACTCAACTTCTGTAACACCAAAAACGATAGACGAGTCTCCTATGGCCTATAAATCAGTAGAGGATATTCTTGATAATATTGGAGACACCGTAGAAGTAAAGGCGATGCTAAAGCCAATTTATAACTTTAAGTCGCAGAATTAGATAGTTAAAGACGCTAACAGCAATTAACTCACCTGTTAAGTGATATATGCGTCTTGTTAAATGGTGAGGTAATGTATCTTGGAAAAGGTACATACAGCATTCAAACGGCAACGAGTATATTCATCAATTTCATGTACTCAAGTGGTTCGAACCCACGACCTCACCATATTTTGGATAGTGTAGCTCAAGTGGTAGAGCACTACATAATAAAGATGTCTTGTAAAAGACATTAACAGCAATCAACCTTCTGACGTAGAGGTTGCAAGTTCGAATCTTGCCACTATCCGCCTATTATAATAAGAAAGGAATCGGTATGAAATTTCTGAATGCATTAAAGGACAATATGAACAAAACAACTACATTTAATGGTGCTAATGCACTCAAATCGACGAGTTCTGGTCTTGTTGATTTATTCGGAAGTATCGGTTCGTTGAGAAGTAAAAGTGAAGTTGAAATTGAAAACTTGTTTTCGAGAGCATTTTCAGAGGATAGTTTACTAGCAATGAAGCTATTATTCTACGCTAGAGATGTTAGAGGCGGGTTAGGTGAACGTAGGACTGCTAGAATTATTTATAAGCATCTGGGCAAAGTACATCCTGCTATACTTAAAAAGAACCTAGAACTAATATGCTATTATGGCCGATGGGATGATCTACTTGTTTTACTAGACACTGAACTATGTTCGTATGTCATTGAAATCATGAATAGACAGCTAAAAGCAGACTTGCAGTCAGATAGTCCATCATTACTGGCTAAATGGCTTCCTAGCATTAATGCATCCTCTAAGACCACTAAACACTATGCTAAGACAATTATGCAAGGTCTTAATTGGAATGCGAAGAAGTATAGACAAACACTATCAACTTTAAGAAAGAAAATTGATGTGTTAGAGGTCAAAATGTCGGCTAGAGAATGGATGGAAATTGATTATGGAAAAGTACCATCAAACGCAATGAATCTCTATAGCAAAGCGTTTGTTAAGAATGATGAGGAGAGGTTTAAAAGCTACATCGATGCTGTAAAAAGCGGTGAGGAAAAGATTAATGCCTCTGTTTTATATCCATACAACATAACAGAAAAGATATTATATGGTAATGCCGATGTTATTATTGATATATTAGAGCAGCAATGGAATAGCATGCCTGATTTCGTGTTAGGCAATAGTAATAATGTTATGGTTATGGCAGATGTGTCTGGTTCTATGTTCGGCCGTCCTATGGCGACATCAATTGGTCTTGCATTGTATTTTGCTCAACGAACAAAGGGAGCGTTTTCTGGTCATTTTATGACATTTAGTGAGTCGCCATCTATTGTTCAAATTACTGGAGATACGTTATATGAGCAAGTTAGAATGGTATTAAGCAGTAATTGGGGGATGAATACTGATTTCGAAAAAGCGCTTAGGATTATTCTTGATACTGCTGTTCGAAATAATCTTGACCAAGCTGAACTACCAGAAACTCTAATCGTGGTAACTGATATGCAGTTTGATCGCAGTATTCAAAACACCAATAGAGACTGGACGTTCTATGATAAGATGAAGAAGATGTATAGAATGGCTGGTTATGGAATTCCGGGGATAGTGTTCTGGAATGTTAACAGTATGAGCAATGTTTTTCAAGTATCGAATAACTGCGAAGGGGTTAAATTAGCAAGTGGACAATCTGCTTCGGTGTTTGAGTCTATACTTAATTCTCGGGCTTTGACTCCTTATGATTTTATGTTGGAGGTATTGAATGATGAGAGGTATGAAAATGTTATGGCATAGACTTGACCATAAATACTCCAAGTAAACTGTAAATGGGATAAAGTAAAAAGCCACTTATTGCAAGTGGCTTTTTTAGTGTTTGATTTTGCATTTTTCAGAATGGTATTTTGCATAATCAGTAGAGCAGATTTTCATCCATTTATCATAATTCCACTCAAGAAGATTTGGTTTGTTCCTATCCTTAGCGTAAAGTACTTGCTCATCAACGAACGTAAGTACATTGACACAGAACATATTGCTTTTATCGTAGTATCCGTCATAAATGCTACTTCCATGATAGAAATTCTGTAAATCGCTCATAATTGGTCTAAACAGCTTCTTTTGAACTGTTTTCAGTTGCAATACATACTCATTTAGAGTTATTGCATAAGTGATGTATGCTTCATACAAGGATTGAATCCTTTTAAGTTCTTCATTTGCGAGCTTAACGATTGGTTCTGTAAGCTTAAATATAGTGGTTATCGAGATTTCCTGATTCATATAATAATCTACAGCAATATTTTTCTTTTCATATGAATATGGAGAATTTTTTGTGTGTATCTTAGGGTGTCCTCCACGCTCAAGATACTTCTTATACCACTTATATAGGATGCGCTTAGAAGGGTACCCTAACTCCTTGACTACTGGGTTAACTTGTAAATCATATTTAATGTAAAGTTCAACTGCAATACATCGTTGATCTAATGAATACATGGCAAACCCCTTTCTTATAGTCCAAGATTTTGTCCGCATCCCCTGGTATTACAATTTTGCTTGACCAGAACATTTGATGACTAATCAAAACATAATTGAATAATGAATAAAGCTATTAAACCGAGTGTATTTAATTTTTTCAAATTCATCAATCGTTTTTTTTAGAATCTATTAAGAAATTCAATACTTTCCTCTTCGTTAATTATTCTAGAATGAGAAGGACCATTTAGGCTTGATTTTATTAAGAAAGTGACCAAGTACTTTGTTGTTTTACTATCTAAACCATTTTCATGATAGATTTCCTTAATAGACTTAATCGTATTGCTGATTTCATGTTCATTTTTAGAGGCTAAGTATACTCTGAAATCTTTTATTAGGTCTATTATAAGCATGTGTTCATTATAGGAATTCTCCTTTTTAGCTATACTTTCTACGAGTTCTAACTGCTCTGGATCAAGATTTTCCTTAATCCATTCCAAATGGTCCTCTTCAATGCTTTCTTTAACAGCATCATCTACTTTTACTGCTCCTTTACTTTTTATTTTTGATAGTAATCTTTTGGCAGTTTGAAGTTCTTCTATTTGATTATCTATGTAGTTTATTTTTTCATCAATTAAAGGAAATAGGGTTTCAAAGTCAGAATTAATAACCTCTTTAACTTCTTTCAAGGATAATCCTATAAGTTTTAAACTTTGAATCAACTCTAGCTTTCGTAAATCGGTTTCATCATAATACCAGTATCCATTATCGTCAATGGTTGATGGACCAAGTAATCCAATTTTTGAGTAATGTCTTAGAGTTTTTTTCGTAATACTACCTTTCACTGCAAACTCAGTTGAAGAAAACTTACTTGTTTTCACGTAATCACTCCTTTCTTCCACTTTAATAATACAGTTTGCCCCTAGGTTACTGTCAATAGTCAAAGAAAAAATATGAAGTGAAAGCAAAACCTATTGACTTCGACCTAGGGGCAAACTATAAGGTGGTATTGTGAAAACAGAACCTCAAGGAAGGGGGGAAATGAGGTTTAGTGTTCATATGAAACTCTTAATATGTAACACATGAGTTTACTAAATTACTATTAGTTATAGAAGGGAAGAAAGATGAAAATATTTAAGAATCTACTATTCATTTCGAAGTATAAAGAATTGAAGAAGCATGAGTACAAGAGATGGATATATGTAGCGATTTACTTAATAATTTACTTCTTTATTGATTATCTTGCGAGAAAATACAATATTGAGTTTGCGATTTGGGATACAGTTTTAACAACATTAATTCTTGTACTTGTATTTATTTTTGGAAACTTTTTCTGTGGGAAGGCCTGCTTCATATCAAGAATGCAGGATGGTATCGATATAGTCGGAAGGTTCATATTCAGAAGTAAGTATAATAAGTTTATTAGTCAAAAGACACGAAGTAAGTTAAAATATCTCAAATATGTACTACTCCTTGCGACACTTGTAATACCATTAATGATGAGATCATATAATACTTTCCTGAGTATGTTCGGCCTTTTCTTTAATTTAGGTTTCCTATTAAGTTTAATTGACAGTCACGCCTACTGTAAATACTTTTGCTTTGTTGGAGCTCTTGTAAAATTAAGTTCTTTAAAAAATGAAAAAAAATTGATTCGAGATACAGCTAAATGTATCAGTTGTAATATATGTTCTGAGGTATGTTTAACTGATTGTGATCCAGGAATCAAGAGTGAACCTATTAATAAGGATTTATGGTGTACTTCTTGTTACAGATGTAAAGTTGTATGTCCAGTTGAAGCAATTAAGATAGACGTTAAATAATGATAGAAGTTTAAAGAATTCCTAATTGTTTGATTTCAGCATTTATTTCTTATTTTAATGGAGGTCCAAATATTTGGATCTCCATTACTAGTTATAAGTGAAGTATCTGGTTTCAAGTGATCTGATGAAATAAAAATTTCTTTTTTTTGGAAAAAATAAAAATATAAAAAGTTATTGACTTCGACCTTAAGTCACACAATATACTAAATATATCCAGAGAAAGGAGAAACAATATGATTAAAAAAAATAAATGGAAATGGCCGAAGATTTTAAGTATCGGTGTAGTAGCGATTTTGCTTCTTGCTTTAATTGGACCATTATTCATACCTATCAATGGTGCTGAAGGTCTTCAAGAACCTGATTCACTAATGAGTGAGGATGGTTATATCGTAACTTTACCATTTGATGGTACTGATGGAATTGAGACATACTATATTTACAAAGAGGCACAAGTAGAAACAGATAGAACATTCATCCTCTTGCATGGATCATCATACAATAGTAGCACATGGAATGAAGTGGTTGATTACCTTTCAACTAAAGGAAATGTCTATGCATACGATCAAGCACCATATGGACTGAGTGAAAAGATGCTTGAAGGTGACTGGACTGGTGAAAATCCATATACAATTGATGCTGCAACACAGCAGTTGGAAACATTCATGGATGAACTTGGGATTGACAAGGCTACACTGGTTGGTAGTTCATATGGTAGTGTAATTGCAGCTGAAGCTGCTATAAGTTTCTCTGAGAGAGTGGATGAAATTATATTTGTAGATGCTGCTGTTAATGTTAACGAATCAGTTCCACAATGGCTGATGGAAACTCCACAAATGGAAAAGCTAGGTCCATTATTAGCAAAAGGATTAGGATCGGGCGATGCATTTTATGAAAGGATCTATTATGTTGAGGAAGCATTAACTGATGAAAGAATGGCACTGAATAAATTGATGACGAACTTTGAGAATTGGGATTTGGCATTTTGGGAGTATCTTCAAGCATGGGGGGGAGTCACAAGTAATGTCGCTAGTCAACTTGATAAGGTCAATCAAAGGACTTTGGTAATCAGTGGAGACAAGGATAGTATCGTTCCAATGGAGCAAAGTGAGCAACTAGCTGCTGAACTTTCAAACTCTACGTTTGTAGTTATAGAAGAATGTGGTCATCTGCCACACGAAGAAAAGCCTGAGGAGTTCATTCGTATTTTGGAAGATTGGTTGGAATAGTTAAATCAAAGTGTTAGAAGTTTAAGAAATAAGGAGGTGTAGATGAATAATATATTAAGTATTAGAGATTTGAAGAAAGTCTACAAGGATGGAACTGTGGCACTGAAAGGAGTAAGCCTTGAGGTCCCAAAGGGGGTAATATTTGGTCTGTTAGGACCAAATGGTGCTGGAAAGAGTACACTTATCTCAATTGTAACTACCGCACTAGGAAAAACAAAAGGTGATGTTTATGTGAATAGCTTCTCGCTGGATGAAGAAGCTGATGAAATTCGGGATTCTATAGGTGTTATATTTCAGGAAAGCATCAGAGAAACAGGACTAACAGGTTATGAGGTTTTGGAATATCATGGGCTTTTGTATGGTATGCGAAAAACTGAAATCAGGGAAAAGGCAAGACTACTTTTGAAACAGATCGGATTGAATGAAGTTGCCGATAAGTACATTGAAACATACTCTGGAGGTATGAGACGAAAGTTGGAAATCATCAAAGGTATACTAACAAATCCTAAAATTCTCTTCTTAGATGAGCCAACTTTAGGTTTAGATCCTCAAAGTAGGAAGCAGATTTGGCAATTTCTTAATGAAATGAAAAGCAAAGGTACTACTATTTTTGTAACATCACATTATATCGAGGAGATTGAACGAAATGCTGATCATGTTGCAATTATTGACTCAGGTGAGTTGAAATGTCATGGTGTACCCTCGAAAATTATCTCAGATTTCAATAAATCTGAAATAATTGATGCAAGTAATCTGGAAGAAGTGTTCCTCTATTACACCGAGGAAGGTAAGGCGGAAATTATATGAGTGCAGTAGTTTTGATATGGAAATCCAACATGAAAAAGTACTACAGAAACAAAATGGAGAGTATTGGTTCTCTGATTCAACCGATACTTTGGTTACTGATCTTCTCTGTAGGTATGTCCAGTTTCATGTCAGGCTCGGAATCGTCATTTAGCTATATGACTTTTGTTTTACCAGGTATGATTGGATTTACACTGGTATCTGCCTGTGTAAACGGTGGTACAGCATGGCTAAGTGATAGAATGAACGGGGTTGTGAAAACATATCAAGTAGCTCCAATATCAAGATTTGCTCCTTTGATGGCTAATGTCTTCACAATTATTTCAAAGTCAATTATTCAGGTTGTTATAATAGTTTTAATGGGTCTATTACTGGGAGCATCTTTGAAAATCACCCTTATGAGTGTATTTTTCTCAGTAATTTTAATCGGACTATTCGGATTTGGATTCGCTGGAGTAGCATTATACTTTTCTTCAAAGGCATCAAATAGTGGTGCCTACCATATGGTAATATTTATGTTCCAAATGCCTTTATTATTTTTCAGTAACGCACTCTATAGTGCTGAGCAGTTGCCAACGTTACTAAAAATCATTGTAAAAATAAACCCAATGTCATCTTTAATTTCGGGACTCCGTGATTTACTGATTAACTCAGGACATATGAACTATCCTGCCTTGATTGTGCAAATAGGCTATCTTTCGATTTTCGGATTGTTTGGTTTGTTCATTGCAAAAAAGGCTTATTCGAAGATTGTATGGAATGACTAACATTGAATAGTAGTTTTTGTAAGCTTAAATTATAGTGTATATATTTAAATCAACCAACTAGGTAAAAGGAGCAATTAATAAATAGCGATTCTGTTCTTAAAATGAGAAAAATAAGATAAGCTATTGGAATTAAAGGAATGCATATTTCTTTAATTCCAATAGCTTTTTATTTGTTATTTTTGGCATAGTTAAATGAGTACAAGGAGACTTTTATAAATGTTATGATAAGTGAACCACAAAAAGTGAAGGAGAACTTCTCAACTGGGATGAGTATTTTTACTTCAGAGGAAGATGAAACTGATTTATCAATGTCTTCGAGCGAAAGGAGCTTCTCATAGTGATGCTGAAGACATAGTTCGAGAAACATTTTATAAAGCAATGCTGTAATGGTCAATGGAACTGTTGATGGTAGGATTATATGCTATCGATTGTTTAATAATTAATATTAGGATATCGCCGCAAGTAACTACAACCTGTACTCCACACATGTGGAGTGTATGGTTAAGCTTACAAGAAGGTAAAGGATAGTTCGTTAGACATCTAATAAATTTATAAGCTTGTACAATTTTAATTTAAAGAAATTTTACTGAAAATAAAAGTAGATTTAGTGGAGGTATTATAATGGAAAAGTTATTTTCGTATGGCACACTTCAATTGGAAAATGTACAAATGGAGACGTTTGGAAGAAACCTTACAGGTTCTAAAGAGGTACTACTGGGCTATGTTCTTTCAGAAGTCAAAATAAGAGACCAAGAGGTTATCAGAAAAAGCGGTATGGAGTTTCATCCTATATTGAAATATACTGGCAATAGAGAAGATGAGGTTGAAGGGACTGTTTTTGAAATAACTAGTGAAGAATTGTTGAAGGCAGACGAATATGAAGTTGAAGAGTATGCTAGAACATTAGCTGACTTTAAATCTGGGATTCAAGCATGGATTTATGCAGCTGCTAAGTAAGACTCAGGTCTTCTTGTCTGACTATAAAATTTGTTGTCAATAAAGAGGCAGAGGCTATAGGACATTTTAGTTGACCAATACCCCTTGTTTCATGATCTTTCACTAATTCAATTTTCAATATTACTGATTTTTTTTAAATATGTACGGAACTCCGAGGACAGCGTTTCCTGATAGAGCAAAACAGAGGGACATAAAAGTTTTTTCTATAAAGTTATTCCGAATTCAGGATATGAGGTTGATGAGCAACATGGTTTTTATTTTGAATACTATTTGCATGATATTTCGGGTGAATGTGAACTTTGGACACCCATTAAGTAGAATCAATAGTTTAGAGCACTTGTGTATTTGTATAATACGCAAGTGCTTTTGTATTTGGAAACATACAGAGGCGTACACGCAAAACTACAACTACGCCAGAGGGCATCAAACTCATGGGTATCGCACACTTACAGATGCTTACTTTGACATAAATAATTAAGAAGTAGTTTGAAATTCACAAAAGGCGTTCATAACTAAGAAATTGGATTTTCGTGTTTTGACAAGCGTGCATATTAGACTTGTTAATAAACAACATTTGAGTCAGGTCTTTTCTGATGAAAATAATTTATTCTATTGGCGTGATATGCAATATCCGTTGTACACCATCCTGCAAACCTTATAGGTTTCACTTCTATAGGGATCACATTTCCACTTTTATCAACTCTAACTTCCATAGGTACTGGAGAATTAGATAGTCCAGTTGTATTTCTCATTGACATTAATACGTTCTTTAACGCATTTAAATGCTTCTCAATAATTTTTCTGATGTAGAGTATATTCTGGGCCTTCAATATACACTATCGGAGTTCTGGTGGTTTTTGCGCACAAAATTTGACACTAACAAGAATTGTCAGATGATTTGGTGTTCAAGTTTGATGGTTTGTGTCGTTTAAATGTTACTTGCAGTTGGAACGGATTTTGGAGTCTAGAAATGTGGTCAAATATTTCAAATATTCAAATAAATGTTTCATATATGAAAACAAAAGCCAAAAATTGAAATGAAAATGTTAACGAAATAACGATGCGATTGTGTAATGATTGGAAATACACAGAAAATGCGTCGAGGTGTATTGGCATTGTTTTTGCGTTATTTAATGGAAGATGTTTGTAAAGTATGATACATATTGGTTATTTTGGGGCGGCTATTTGAGGGGGGGTGAAAAAGCGAATGGAAAATATTCTTGAAGAAGATGTTGTTGCATGGTTTCCAGCGATTTCTTTGATTGAAGATGAGGCTATTCGGAATGGTTGTATTCAATCATTTATTAAAGCATTTAAAAAAGGGGGATGGAATAAAGAGACAGTTGAGTTGTGCCCTGTATCAATTACAAAAGTAAAAAATCAGGCGCTAAACAATCAAGTTGAGCATACCAATATCGTGACAAAGTTGGCTGTGTCAATGTATCAGATGTTAGAAGAGGCTTACAGCAATGAATCTCAACTAAAAGATATTATTATGGCGGGTGCTTTATTACATGATGTGGGCAAGTACACGGAGTTTAAATACTTCGAAACAGGTGTTGACTATTCACAAACAGCAGATTTAATGAGGCATCCACTTGTAGGGGCAATCATTGCTTCGGAAGCTGGTCTGCCAGATTCGGTGGTTCATATCATTGCAACGCATTCATTTGAAGGTCAAAATTCATTTGAAAGTACTGCTTCTGCGATTGTTAAGTATGCAGATGAAATTGCATTTAAGTATATCAGAGCTTTTTAGTTAACGAGTGCACCGCATTCAAAGTTTAAGAGCCCCATTGTAAGTAACGTTTCATTAAAGCAACAGACATTCTAAAGAAATTTGTACGAAATATTTTTGAATCATATCATGTGTCAAATTATGTGTTTAATAGACGTTTAGGACAGTTATTTGGAGGGAAAGATGAAAAAATTATTTTTGAAAGTACTTATTTTTACATTGGTTTTAATGATGAGCGGCTGCTCGAGCAATACTACAAAAGAAGTAGAAGCACCTGCTGAATCTTCAAGTCAAGTTGCAGCATCGAGCGAATCTAGCGCAGATTTCCCTGGTGATAATCAAATTAATATTCTTGTAGGCTTTTCTGCAGGGGGAAGTTCTGACTTGGGCGTAAGAATGCTACAACCGTATTTAGAAGCAGAGCTTGGTACAACGGTGAATGTCTTGAATAAACCAGGTGCAAATGGTTGGGTTGCATGGACGGAACTTGCAAAATCAAAACCAGATGGTTACACAATGGGTCTTATTAACGTTCCAGGGTTCTATTCAGGTTACTTAGATAAGCAACAAAATAGAAGTGAGTCTTTAGATTCTTTTGAATACATTGCAAATCAAGTTTCGGATTGGGGCGTACTTGTTGTTGAAAAAGATAAGTTCGACAGTTTAGAAGATTTTGTTGCATATGCAAAAGAAAATGAAGTTACAATCGGTGATGTTGGTATCGGTGGGAACAAACATATGCAAACAGAAGAATTCAAATCACTCAATCCAGAATGTAAAATTACACCAGTTCATATGAAAGGCTGGGCGGACAACTATGCAGGCGTTTTAGGTGGTCATATTGATGCTGCAAGCGCAACAATTGGCGATGTTGTAAACCAATTACAAGATGGTGAAGTAGAGGTTTTATGTGTTTTTGCACCGAAACGTTCACCACTGATATCAGATGTTCCGACATGTGAGGAGTTAGGATTTGGCGCAATTTACGCACCGTCTTCAAGAGGGTACATTCTACCTGCTGGTGTATCTCCAGAAGTTAAGGAAGTCATAGAAGCTGCGTTTGAAAAAGCAATCACCAATACAGAACATGTAAGCAAAATGCAAGATCTTGGTTTAGCTGTAGACTACTTTGATGGTGAAGAGTATAATGAATTTTTGCATGTAAATGAGGAAAAAGCAAAAACTTTTGCGCCAATCTTTGGATGGGAGTAGATGGAACAATGAGAACGCTACAACGCTATAAAGACTCGATCGTAGGGCTATTTTTAGTCCTCGTCGGGGGTTTCTTTTATCAACAAACCGCTGGTTTTAACAGCCAAGCGGCTGTTTTCCCAAAAATTATTTTGGCAGTATTCATAGCTTTGGCATTTTTAATGTTTGTCATTAATTTAAAAAAGCCAGTGGAACATCAAAGTACCGTTCTTGTATATCCCATGGCTATTTACGCCATAATTTTGGTATACACAATACTTCTTAATCTTGTGGGGTTTTATATTGCGACAGCAATTTTTATTCCGGGAATGATGCTGTTTTATAAGAATTTTAAAGTGCACAAGATTGTTCTTGCAACGATTGGAACCATTGTGTTTATTCATTTGCTATTTGTTATGAAATTAAAGTTAATGTTGCCATAATAGGGGGATAAGCGTATGATTTTAGAAATAGTTCATAATTTATTTTCGCTACAGACGCTGATTGCACTCTTTGTTGGCGTCGTTGGCGGTATGACCATCGGAGCGTTGCCAGGCCTTAATGCGACGATGGCAGTTTCTTTGTTATTGCCTGTGACATTTGCAATGGAGCCTTATGCAGGTTTTGTTATGTTGACGGCGATTTATACGTCAGCATTTTATGGTGGCTCGATTTCCGCGATTCTTTTGCACACCCCTGGTACACCTGCTTCGGCTGCAACCGCTCTGGATGGTTATGCATTGACATCTCAGGGGAGAGGTCTTGAAGCCATTGGTATTTCAACGGTTGCATCGATGGTTGGTGGAACGATTAGTGGGAT
The DNA here is from genome assembly GCA_963676345.2 of uncultured Acidaminobacter sp. GTDB lineage: Bacteria > Bacillota > Clostridia > Peptostreptococcales > Acidaminobacteraceae. The sequence goes on along the minus strand of CAXXTS010000002.1, from coordinate 367,381 downwards.
TGCATTGTTAACTATTGCGCCGGCACTTTCGAAAGTTTCTTTGCTTTTTAGTTCACCGGAGTACTTTTTAATTGCGATTTTCGGGTTGACGATTATTGGTGGTTTATCTGGTGGATCAATGACCAAAGGCTTTTTAGCTGGGGCATTTGGTTTGTTCTTAGGAACCATTGGGATGGACAGTATGACAGGACAAATGCGCTTTACTTATGGTTATGATGCATTGTCTTTAGGTCTCACGCTTGTGCCTGCTATGATTGGTCTTTTTTCAATTTCACAGGTTATGGTTCAAGCAGAAGATTATGTTAAGACCATTCAAAAGGATAAAGATGGAGCTGTAGATCATGATCTAAAAGGGAAATTTTTACCGTCGTTGCATGAAATTAAGAAACTCACACCAAATATGATTCGATCATCCATCATTGGTGTTGTCGTTGGTATTTTGCCAGGAGCTGGTGGTGACATTGGTGCGTGGTTGAGTTACAGTGAGGCCAAAAAAGCGTCGAAGACGCCAGAACAGTTTGGACATGGCTCGATTGAAGCGATTTGTGCTTCAGAGGCGGGAAACAATGCTGTAACAGGCGGTAGTTTGATTCCACTCTTGACGCTTGGAATTCCTGGAAGTGCTGTTGCGTCAGTTCTTTTAGGTGGGTTCCTTGTACATGGTATGGTTCCTGGAAACCAGATGTTTACGCGATCTGCATCCGTTACCTACACGATTATTGTGGGATTTATTATTGCAAATATATGCATGGGGATTGTTGGTATGCTTGTTGGACGTCATGTTGTTAAAGTGACAAAGCTATCAAACTCCGTTTTATCACCGATTATTGTTGTGTTATCAACAGTTGGTGCATACGCAATTAACAGCAGTATTTTTGATGTTTACATTATGATGGCATTCGGACTTATTGGCTATTTTATGAGAAAAATTGACATTCCTACTGCGCCTGCTATTTTAGGATTGTTGCTTGGTCCTATGGCAGAAAGTGGTTTGATGAACTCTATCGTAATGGCGAAGGGCAATGTTGTTGCATACTATCTTGGACGTCCTTCTTGTGTAGTACTCATTTTCCTTACCTTATTGGCAATTTCAGGACCGATGATTCAAAAGGGTCTAAAATATTTGAGGAACTCAAGAACATTTAAAGAGATTTCCTCAAATTAAGAAATGAAACAACAAAGCCCTCTATATCACAGCGTTGAATAAAATGCTGTTTTACAGAGGGCTTTTTGCTTTAAGAAAATTGAAAAATATGGGTGCTGTCATGTGGAATTTTAGTAAATGTTATTGAAGTAGGGTCATGATTTAATATCTGGAGACATCGATATGTTTTTCAATACAGCAAGAAATAGAGTCATTGGGATCTTGAGACGGTGGTAAAGCTATCACCAAAAGATCTAAAAAGTAATATCAAAATCAAAATTGTAATATGAACTGGTACGTCGGAGCACGTCTACCAGCAATAGATTTAGAAATTTTAAATTGGAAATTTAGACAGTAGAATGCCTTAGACGTTGTCATATTTGATGCTCAGTTCCAAATGCTTGAGGAAACAGACAGTGACTTTGTAATCATATGTCCTATGGGCCGCATTGGAGCTGATAGAATCTCTGTGTATTTGCTTGAAAAAGCGATTGCACCAGAAAGGCTATTTATGTTATAGGAGGGGCAGACTGGATATACAAGTGGGACTAACCAGACGAACATTATAGATAATCAGAATGATACAGATGATAGTGATTCATCTGCCGATACATGAGGTGTCTGATACATACTGTAGGTTTACAATTATAATGGATTCGTATAAAATCAGAAAGCCATCCCTTAAACTAAAGGACGGTTTTCGTTAAGTCTTTGAGAGATATTTCGGTGACTTGAACGATTTGTTGGTTATTTGAAAAGAATGAAAGTGGGTTGTATATGCCTGGAACAAAAAGATCAAACATCAGACCCGGTATATCTGTAAAAGTGGTACAGAAGCAGGACCAGCGTACAGGCAAGTTGACAGAAGGCGTTGTGCATCGACTCCTCACAAAATCTCCGAATCATCCGCATGGCATCAAGGTCATGCTTGAAAGCGGGACGGTTGGACGTGTGAAGGAAATAAATGAATGATGAATCACAATCAAGAGTACCTGTCGTGAGACGGGTGCTCAAATTTGCATGAGGCAGTTCTTATGTATTTCGAGAGTTTACAACATTTAAACTTGAGGAGCGTACTCACATCTATTTAAATGTGATTCATTACTTTATTCTCCAGTTGAATAGCCTGAGATGAACTGGATGTAATACAATAATGACTAATACAAATGAGTTATTTATTGGTGGTGCAATATTAAATACGAATTTTCCAATTGCTTTTTCAACAGAAAGTATAATTAGATAAAGAGGTGAAGCATGTAATGAAAAAAGAGAAAATAGTCTTTTCCAAGCCCCAGTTGGTAGATGATGTAACAATTTTAGATGCGCGTATTAAGACATTTAAATATAATTTGCATGCTCATAATGATTATGCTATAGGTATGACGCTGAAAGGACAACAGTGTTTTTGGTGTAATGGAAAGGATTATATATCTAGACCAGGCGACATCATCCAATTTAATCCTGAAGACCCTCATAATGGATACGCGGGTGATAATAGAGAGTTAACCTACAAAATGATGTATATATCCAGAAACATAGTCGATGATATGTTAATAGACACTAAGAGTGACTTATGTTTTAAGGAAACGGTTACCAATGATCCGAGGGTAAAAGAAGCTTTTATAGAACTGGCGATGGAACTGGGGGAAAATTCCATCATAACAGATCATTCAGATATTATGATAGAGTTTATTGAAAAGCTCATAGAATGCAATGACTTCACTGAAACAAATTTAAATGGGTTAAATACAGAGGGGTTTGTAGCGACTGCTATAAATTATATATCAAAATATAGATGGCAAGTTAGAAATAGAAGATATCAGTAAACGTGTCGGTGTATCCAAATATCATTTTATTCGAAGCTTCAAGAAAATAACGAGTCGAACACCATATCAGTACATTTTGGATTTGAAAATGGAATGGGTGAGAAAAGAGTTGGAAGCAGGATTAGAACCCATTGTCATCGCATATAAGTTCGGATTTCATGACTTAAGTCACCTCATTAATAGATTTAAAAAGACTTATGGTATTACACCACTTCAATATCAAAATCATATAAACAGTTCAAGAAGTCTTATTTAAAAGAGCAATAATTTCCAATACACCAAGCTCCTTGTGATTATAGAATGTAATCATAAGGAGCTTGATATTATGTTAGAGATTATTTTGTTTTCATTTGGAATTATGTACACACCTGGACCACTGAATATTTTAAGTATCAACCAAGGTGTAAATAAACGGTTTAAAAGTATGTTTGGTTTTTTTGTTGGTGTAGGTGTTGCAATGATGGTTTGGTTAATAGTAATTGGCTATTCTGGTGAACGATTTGTGAAGAAATCGTATATCATTTACATTTCTATTATTGGAGCCCTGTATATTCTTTATCTGGCCTATAAGGTGTTAAAGAGTTCGATAGATCTTGCTGGAGAAGACAGTACAAAGGCCCTTGCCCTTAAAGATGGATTTCTATTGCAGCTATTTAATCCAAAGGCACCATTAGCAGTTTTACCACTAGCAACAATAATCTTTCCAGCTAACGGTATAACGGGCTATAAAATTACCATTGTATCCATACTTCTCTCAATAATGGCAGGGATGGCACCGTGTGTTTATGGATACCTAGGAGAGAGATTTTCATATATTATTTTGAACAAAAGGGTTATAAAACTTTTTAACGGATTAATGGCCTTCTTGTTAGTGTATGTTGCTATTACTATAATTTGGGATCATGTTTACCTAGTGTTTACGGGTGTTAAGCCTTATTAGTTGAAATACAAATTTAGTTGAGAGGGGAAGATGTTATGAAGTTCGATACAAAAATAAAGATAGCGTTAAGAGATGATTTAGAGATGTGGCAGAAACTCAATGTAACAGCATTTCTCATGAGTGGTATATCTGGAACACAAGACATTATGGGCCAACCTTATGTAGATAAGGACATGAATGAGTACTTACCAATGGCAGTTCAGCCAGTTATGATTCATACAGCATCCGGTACAGAACTCGGTGAATTATTAAAAAAAGCAATGAACAAAGATGTTGTTATTACAATATATACAGAAGATCTTTTCACGACTTATAATGATGATGATAATAGAGCAAGCGTTGCAAAATATGGACAAGAAGAATTGAATTTAGTCGGGGTTGGAATACGTGGAAAGAAGAATCATGTGGACAAACTTTTTAAAGGATATGAGCTTCATAAGTAGAAGGTTTATTAATGTAAATCCTGATTCGATGGGTTATGAATAGATGTGCTACCGACCTATAGGAATATTTTGCATGTTAAAATTAATGTTTTAGTTTTTCAAATGTCATTGGTAATGAATAATGGAGAGATTTAAATGAATAAAATCAATTTAGAAGAGAAATTTAATAAAATTGATAATTATTGGGAGCCTAAAATAATTGGAGAAGTCAATGATTCCTATGTCAAATTGGCTAAATTCAAAGATGAGTTTGTGTGGCATGTTCATGAAAATGAAGATGAGATGTTCTATGTTGTTCAATGGACTTTGACTATTAAGTTCAGGGAAAAAGATGTGATATTAAATGAGCATGAATGCATCGTGATTCCAAAAGGTGTTGAGCATATGCCTTTTGCAGAAGAGGAAGTCCTTGTAATGCTAATTGAAGCTAAGTCAACCCTAAATACAGGAAATGTAGAAAACGAGAAGACGGTAAAAAATTTAGAAACCATATAGTATCTATAATTTACCATCATGTGAGTATCCATACATATGGATACAGTTTCGCTAAGGGGAAAATAGGGGTACAAATAGCATACGTGAATGAATACTCACAAAGAAGGCATGGACCGATGTTTATAAAGGTTGATGTCTTTTTTAGTATTGACTTATGAGGTGACAATGAAGCATTTTTTTAAGATGCTAATACTCAGCCTACTCATATGGCGTTATATGAATAATCGAACAGCAAATAGTATGAAAAGTACACCAAAGAGCCTGTTCATCCAGCTTATGCGAGTAGGAGATGAGAGCAGTTTCATCCGAAGTACATTTGCAAGGAGTCCATAGCATATAAATATAAGCAATGTTAACACCATAAATACAGCTCCAAGGGATAGGGCTTGAACGATGTAGGAAATATCGCCTTGAACGATATATTGTGGTAAAAAAGATATGAAGAAGAGGGTTAGCTTCGGATTGAGCAGATTGAGAAAGATGCCTCCAAGAAATATTTTAATATTATTCTCTTCAATAGAAGGACTGGATAGGTTGACTTTACCATTATCTGTTAACATTTTAAAACCAAGAAAGACTAAATATAAAGCACCGGTTAACTTGATAGAGTGCATGATAAAATCTGGAAGTTGGTGCATCATGTATAAAGCGATGATTCCAAGTACAAGATGAGGGACTATTCCGAAGGTACAGCCAAGTGCTGCTATAAGACTTTTCTTTATGGTTCCATTCATAGCGGTACTTATTGTATAAATTGAGCCGGGGCCAGGCAGTAGAACAATGATCATTGATGCGATCAGATAAGGTATGCTAATCATAATTTTCTCCTTTTGTATTGTAGTATGATATAATGCTACCATCAAAAATTGGTTTTCATAACTACCAATTATGCATTAATTTCACCATACCACTTGGAGGTTTTATGTTTGTATCCATAGATAAAAGTGATGATCAGCCTATTAAAGTGCAACTTTATAAAAAAATAAAAGACTCAATTTTACAAGGTATTATTCCATCAAATACTAAAGTACCATCGACAAGAGCTCTGGCACGTGAATTGCAAATAGCCAGAAGTACTGTAGTAGAGTGTTATGAACAACTAAGTGCAGAAGGGTATCTCTATGGTAAGGAAGGTTCTGGTACGTTTGTGAGTGATGGGCTTGTTTTTAAAGTTTCTAATCCCAGAACTTATAAAGAAAAAACTATAAAAGATAAACCATTATATGAGTTGCCGAAAGGGTTTATTAGTTTTAGGCCGGGTGTTCCTGACTTGAGTACGATCCCCATAAGACAATGGGGAAGATTGTATCGTGATATAACGGTTCAAGTGACAACGGCTCAATTAGATTATTGCGGTGTATTTGGCTCGTGGACCCTTAGAAGTACATTAGCATCCTATTTGAAACGTGTAAGAGGTGTTGAAACGACACCGGAGAATATTCTCATTACGGGTGGTGCGGCACAAGCGTTCAGCCTCTTATCTAAACTCGTGAATAAAGATGAATTTATCATTATCGAAGAACCTGCAAGCACAGGTATGCTTCAAACTTTTAAAGGTCATAGTATCAGATGCAAGACCGTACCAATTGATGAGCAAGGCCTTGTAACTAAGTTGTTGCCTAAAGAACCACCGACTTTGATATTGACCACACCCAGTCATCAATTTCCTATGGGTACGATCATGTCTATTAAGCGACGTATTGAGCTTATTAATTATGCCAAAGAAAAGCAAGCATATGTAGTTGAAGATGACTATGACAGTGAATTCAGATATGAAGGCAATCCCATTATATCTATGCAGAACCTTGCGCCAGAACAGGTAATATATGTGGGGACTTTTTCAAAAACATTTATGCCTGCCATTCGCATGGGGTATATGATTTTGCCAGATGCGCTGGTTGACAGAATGAAGCGGTATAAATATATTTCAGACCTCCATTCCCCAGTGCTAGAACAATTAACTATGGCAAAATTCATTGAAGAAGGTATGATGGATCGGCACATTCGTAGAAAGGTAAAACGCTATGGTAAACGAAGAAATATGCTGGTTCAAAAAATGAGAGAAACGTTTGGGAATAAAGTTACAATTTCTGGCGATGGAGCAGGACTCCATTTTATAGCTGCATTCGAAGGCATAGTAGAAAAAAATACATTGGAAGAGCGGCTTAATAGAGAAAAAATTGTGATTAACAACGTATCTGACTATTATCTTCATCAAGAGCAATCTAGAAAGAATCACTTCATCATAGGTTTTGGCAATTTGCAAGATCATGATATTGAAGAAGGAATCAGACGATTAAATAAAGCCTTATATTTAGATCTGAATACAGGGTGAAAAGGCTTTTTACTTTCATGATTCTATTTTGTCTTAAAAATCACCCCTCCCATAAGGAGACGGTAGTAAAACTACAAGGCATAGAGCTTTGATAATACTAGCGGTTTAGGTGTAGTTATCGTGGGTGTTTTCTATTAGAATGGAACCAATAAAATCTTTGCTGCTATAAATTATCAGAGTAGAAACTATAACTTTTTTTATATCCAAATGTAGGATATTATTGAAAGGACTGAAATCAATCAAGAATTTTATGGCGTGAAATTAGGGGGGGCGTATAAGATGGAGTTTAATGAAAAACTTCAGAAACTCAGAAAAGAGGCCCAGCTGACTCAGGATGCGTTAGCTCAGAGGCTCTTTGTGTCAAGAGCAGCCGTTTCAAAATGGGAATCTGGCCGGGGGTATCCAAATATTGAGTCATTAAAAAGCATCTCAAAACTTTTCAATATTTCAATTGATGATTTGTTATCTGGAGAGCAACTGATTATGATAGCAGAAGAAGACAAGCGAAAAAACCTCAGTGCCTTAAGAGGCATACTATATGGTTTGCTTGATATCATGATTTTTCTTTTTCTTTTTATCCCATTATTTGGTCAAAAAAATGGTGATATGATAGAGTCTGTATCGATGATACACCTAAAGATGCCAGAGATCTATATGCGAATTGCCTACTTTGGAATTATTGGTTTAAATACCCTGTATGGCCTTGTTGAAATTCTACTGAAGGATTTTCAAAATAGAGTTTGGGAAGCGCATGCTTCTATTATCTCAATTATAATTACAATAATTACAACGGTTATATTTATTGTGAGTCAGCAACCCTATATAGCATTTTTTATGCTATGGATATTGATTTTTAAGGGAATAATTTATGTAAAAAGGCAATGATACGGAACGTAACACCTTGAAATTAGTCATGATACATATCGTAGACTATATGTAACAGATAGATTCTTATATAACGATCATCTCCATGTTAAAGTTCAGTGGATGTCAAATTTCACTAAAACAATGGAGGTCATTAGAATGAGAAAAGCACAGGTATATTTTGCAATTTCAGGGGTTTTGTTATTAACATTTATAGTCTTCACAATTTTGGTAATGAAGATCGATGTGAAGCCCATAGGTCCAGCGATGTCGAGTGTTGGATTTGCATCGGTGAATAAACGCATGTTTCAAGTAACCGGAGTTGACTTATTTTGGTATAAGATCACGGAAGTCTTCGGGGCGATTGCCCTGGCAGTTGTATTTTATTTTGCAGTAAAAGGGATGGTTCAATGGATTCAAAGGAGAAGTCTTTTAAAAGTGGATCCGGATATTATTGCTTTGGGGGGCGTGTATTTTCTTGCACTCGCTGCATACATCTTGTTTGAATTTGTGATTGTGAACTATCGCCCAATTATTCTTGCAGGAGGTCTTGAAGCATCTTACCCATCTTCCCATGTAATGATTGTATTGACTGTACTTGGAACAGCTATAGTCCAAATTCACAAACGCATTAACATGCATTCAATAAGAACGATACTGACCTTACTTTTCAGTGGGACTGTTATCCTAACAGTGGTCGGACGTTTGATTTCAGGTGTTCATTGGTTTACAGATATTGTAGCAGGGGTTTTGCTAGGTGCCACATTGATTATGGTCTATAAATCAGTGATTCATCAGATGGACTTATAAAGTGTGTCCTTTGAATCATTGTTATAATTTGTCGATGTTTGGTTTAATAAAAGAAAGTTAATGGGTCAGTTTGTGCTCCCTATACGTATTGAGTGAGACGTATAGGGGCTCTAGAAGGAGAAAGATATGAGAGCATTACATCATCTGTGTATTCAGACAGATTCCTATGTGGCATCTTTAGATTTTTACTGTCGAATATTTGGTTTTGAAGTGGTCAAGGAGACCCCAAATTTTCACAAGAGGCATTATAATACTTGGCTGAAGTATGGAAGTTTAATGATTGAACTACAGACCAATAAGGCTGGCGAAGAACTAAGAGCGTATTCTGGAAACAATAAGGGACTGGTTCACTTTTGTTTTAGCGTAGACAATGTTGATCAGGAATACGATAGAATTAGAAAACTGGGGTACAGTAATTTTAAGATAAAAAATGGTCAACCGGTCTATAGCGTAGAAGGTGGGAAATTGTTAAAAGTTATTGCTCCTGAGGGGACTATTATTGAGATAAGAGACAGTGAAATCATATAGGAAGGGCTTGCGCTTATTCTCAATGCAATAGGATGATTATGAAAGTCGCCACCGTAAATATTGAGCGTTTATAGCAGGTGGTTACTATAGTGAAACTCATAAATGGAAATATCTAAACGAATAATACAAAGATGGTGAACGCATGAATTGGACTAAAGTCTTAAAAGAATCTATAGCTTATATTGAACAAAATTTAAATTCAGACTTGTCGCTGGAGCGTCTTTCAGAGCATGTTCATATTTCTGAGTACTATTATCAAAAAGCCTTCAGCATTATGACGGGCTATACGATAGGAGAGTACATTCGCAATCGGCGTTTGTACCTAGCCGCGCTTGATCTAATTGAAAAGAATGATAAAGTCATTGATTTAGCCTACCGATATGGTTACGATACCCCAGAGAGTTTTTCTAAAGCTTTTAGCCGTTTTCATGGACTATCGCCAATAAAACTGAAAAAAGAGCCTTTTAGAGTTAAGGTTTTTTTACCAATTGAAATCAACATTTCGTTCAAAGGAGGAAGTCAGCTTGAGTATAGCATTGAGGATATGGATGCGTTTAAAGTAATGGGTATAGGGGCGCAATTCTCTTATGAAAATGCATTTGTTGAGGTTCCAAAATTCTGGCAGTCTTGGAAGGATGGGTGTCCGGGTTCTGTGGATGGGCGAGTTGATTCGGATGTGAATATTGGAAAATACGGCATAAGCATTGACACTGTAGATGGACACCACACATTTGATTATTACATTGCAGGTGATTTTGATGAAGATTGGCTGAGCGCTGCCTATGAAGTTATAGAAATACCAGCTATGAAATGGGTCAAATTCTATGCTACTGGACCTATGCCAACAGCCTTACAAGCTCTAAATACCAGAATTTTCAACGAGTGGCTTCCAGACAACCCCATGTATGAAATAAGCGCAGGCTACAATATTGAGCTTTATCAAATGGGGAATATTCATGGCGTGAATTATAAATCTGAGATTTGGATACCTGTAAGGGCAGTTCCTACGGCCTGACAAATTAGAGCAAGAAATGACAGGATAAGATGTGTTTTTCCCTGTAGGATGGACTTAAAGAAAGGAGCATTCTATGGAAACGAAAAACATATCTTATTTTGCGTTAGAAGGCACTTATGAAGAAATTGGTCAGCAATTGGCTATAAAATCAACATCAAGTTCAGGTATTATGAAAGCACCAGAAGCTTTCACAGAACATGAACTTAATGAGGCCCTGAATCTATATAAGAAATACTGTCCTGGTATTGTTAATGAACTGGAGGGGTTTGCAAATGTTAAAGGCGTATCCATTCGTGATATTGCCTTTACTTGGATGACCTACCTAGTTCCAAGGTGTTCCGGCCTCGTTGCCTTAGGCAGCTTGATGGAAGATGGTTCAACAAGGCTTTTCAGAAACTACGAGTTTGATTTAGACCATGAAGATTTAACACTTTGCGAAACAAGGCCTAAAGGAAAGTATGCCCATATTGGGGGCAGTGTGGCACTCTTTGGTAGAACAGAAGGAATTAACACATGTGGCCTTGCGGTTTCAATGTCATCTTGTGGGTTGCCTGTAAGCAACATGCCCGGAATGCGGCCACCAAAACTAAAGGGATTGCAATTTTGGGCAGTTATCAGGAGTATTCTTGAAAACTGCAAGAATGTAAATGAGGCCCTGGAATGGGTCAAAGAAATGCCTATCGCCTATAACATTAATTTATTTTTAGCAGATGAAAGCGGTGTGGGATGCATTGTTGAAACGATGGACGGTAAATTATCATATGAAATGATTTCAAGCAGTAGCAAGAAAAAGTATTTGTGCGCTACTAATCATATCGTACTGCCTTCAATTCAAAAATATGAGCCCTATGCAATGCGTAACTCACTTAAACGGTTACAAACCTTAGAACGGTTTATGGAAGGTGAAAATAGAGTTAGAGAAAAGGCGATTGCAGACCTTTTCTTAAACAAGTATCCGAGTGGTTTGTCTTCTCGGTATTACGATGAATTTTTTGGAACGGTTAAAACCGTGGTTTTGAATACCAAAACACGGACTTATAAAATCAGGTGGCTTCTTGAAGAAGAAAATGGGTGGGAAAGCTACTCATTAAACGAAGAAAATAAGGATCATGTACTTGAAAAATATTATATTAAAGAAAAAGCCCATCCATCCTTCTTTGAAGTTGTAAGTTTATAGGAATACGTAGCGATAATCTGAACCCATGAAAAGCTAAATGAACCTGTCGTTTAAGCAAGGTAAAAACCGGCTTGAATGACAGGTTCGCAATCTGTTCAGCTTGTTTGAGGTATAGGTGTTTTATGTGGGTAAACAAGCCTGCACCTCTTTTTTTAAGTCTTGAGGCTATGGTTTTTCTGGTGGTAAGTGCATCGTACCATCTGAATAGGATGCAAAGCGTCCAGAATCTCTTTTATTGACTGGATCAGAACTTGACCAAGGCCATCCTCCGAAGCGGGTGCGCCGATAATCATTGTAAGCATCTTGAATTTCTGACTCAGTATTCATTACAAAGGGACCATAGCTCACCACAGGCTCGCCAATAGGTTCACCTTGTAGAAGAAGCCACTCACAAGTTTCAGGGCCATTTTTCAGCACGAGTGTTTTGTTGGGCTTAATCTGAGCACTGTGATTCGCCGGTAGAACCATATCGTTGATGGTGAGTGTCTTGCCTCTATAAAGATAGAGGGACCGATTAAGGGTTGTGGAGTCTTCATGTAATGTAAGTTTTGCGTGAGGCGCCATTTTAACAAGCCAAATTTTCATATGATTATTATCGTCAAAAGCCCAGGAGTCCGGAGGTGGTGCAACCGCCTTCTGGTCACTGAACGTACCTGCAATGAGTAAAATCTCAATTTCATTACCGTTTTCATCTACCTGAGTTATTTTGGGGATTTCTTCATGCCAAAGCATTTTGTAGTGTGGCTTTACAAACTTATTTTTCTGAGGTAGGTTTAACCAAATTTGGAATAAATGCAGAGGGTTAAGCTTATCTTCGTGTACAAGCGGAAACATTTCAGAATGCTGAAGGCCACTTCCAGCAGTCATCCACTGTACATCGCCATTTGAATAACGACCTGAAGCACCGCTAGAATCGAAGTGATCGACGGTGCCATCGAGGACAACTGTTACGGTTTCAAAGCCTCTATGCGGATGTTCAGGAAAGCCAGGAACCTTCCTGCCATGATACATTCGCCATGCCCTATCTTCGTCAAAATCCTGACCGAGCTGTCTGCCTTCAAGTGAAGCTGCTGGGCCTTGATCTATATTGCCTTTTGGGTAATTATCTTTGTGGTGGACACAAAAAAGAAAAGGATCTTGGGTTTCCCAGTGAAAAGCGAGTGGACTGATTTTATAAAATACATCATTCATATATGCTACCTCCTAAATTAAAAATTACCCATTTTCGTCAACTTTTAAGCACGACATTGTACAAGTGTGTGTGGACTTTTTGACGGTCATCTAAGACCTTTTGAATGGCGTTGTTGGGAGCGGATGAAGAGATATAGACATAAAAAGTGCGGACTTAGCGAAGCCCGCACTTTGTGTAATGACAAGTTTAAATACATATAGCATGAGTTGTTTCAAGTTGGCCCGAAATTTCTAAATCAAGTAGAGATTACAAATAGGCTTTGAAACACTCAGGCGTTTCACCAGAATGACTTATGCTGATTTCAAATTTGATATTGTGCTTGTCAGAAATTTCTTTAATTCTGTCAAGCCAAGCACAAATTTCCTCAGGTGTCATAATGTAGACATTGAGCACACCGTCAATGTAAATGGATTCAATATCATAGTCGTTGCTGACAAGTCCGTGTAAAAATCCAATAAATTCATTGGATGATTCAATTGGAAATTCTGAAATGTTGATATACCTGATTTTCTGATGAATTTTCAAAACGGCTTCATTGGATTCGTCAATAAATACAATGTGTCCGCTTGCGGATTCAACAGCTGAGTTTGCATGTTTAATCATATCTTTCGTTTTACCGCTGCCAGGTTGACCAAGTAGTAATTTAATCATATGAATGCCTCCTCGTGGGTCAATTATTGATGTGTGCCTATACTTATTGTACTCCGTTTTGGGTGCTGTGCCTAGAGTTTGTCAGAAAAATTTGACAAATAAATGCGACACGAAAATTAAATAGGAGTGTCTATCGTGAAATCAGTTGACAAAGCATGATTTCTGTATTATATTGAATGTTGATAAAATGACATTGAAGAGAAGAGTAACGTATTTGAAGATTAGAGAGAGCTTCTATCTGCTGGGAATGAAGTATTGAACGATACGTGAAGAAAGTCTTGGAGTCGCTTGGTGGATGATTTGATACCGAGACGGGTGCTCCCGTTACAGGGCTAGAGTATGATGGTACTTGAAGAGGTTAATACGGTGACGTATTAATAAATTGAGGTGGTAACGCGAACAACTTTCGTCCTCAAGACATGTGTCTTGATGCGAAGGTTTTTTTGTTTTTTGAAAAAGCAAAGAATGCAGAATGAAATCGGTCGTATATTTCAACTGCAATTTGGAATCAAGCACCTGTAAACTCTTTAAGCAACTGAAAAGGATTGTAAAAAGGAGATCAGACTATGAGCAGTCAGGAAAACTTAAACATGGACAATTTGAATGAACAAGAAAAAATTCGAGTTCAAAAACTAGACAAGCTTCGAGAAATGGGTGTCGATCCGTTTGGTAAAAGATTTTCACCAGCCAACCATTCAGATGAACTAAAAGCAGAGTGTGAAGCTTATTCGAAAGAAGAACTTGCTGAAAAGAATATTGAAGTCTCGGTTGCTGGTAGAATTATGACAAAAAGAGGCAAGGGTAAAGCCGGCTTTATGCATATTCAGGATAATGATGGATTGATTCAGATTTACCTAAGAAAAGACAGCATGTCAGAGCTTGAGTTCGAGCTGTTTAACAGCGCCGACATAGGCGATATTGTTGGTATTGAAGGAACAATGTTTAAGACGAAGACAGGTGAACTGTCTATTAAGGCATCTCATTACCACCACCTAACGAAGGCGCTTAAGCCACTTCCAGAAAAATTCCACGGTATCACAGATGATGAGCTTAAGTTCAGAAAGCGCTATCTTGATATCATTATGAATCGTGATGTGAAAGAGATATTCCTTAAAAAGCAGAAGTTCTGGAGCACGATTAGAAACTTTATGATTGACCATGGCTTCCTTGAAGTAGAAACGCCAATTCTTGAGACATCAGCAGGTGGCGCGGCAGCAACACCATTTGAAACACATCATAATGCACTGGATATCGATGTATTCCTAAGAATTTCAATGGGTGAGCTATGGCAGAAGAAACTTCTGGTTGCTGGCTTTGAAAAGACTTTTGAAATCGGTAGACAGTTTAGAAATGAAGGCATGAGCCCTGAACATTTACAAGACTATACACAAATGGAGTTTTACTGGGCGTATGCAGATTTCACAGATGGCATGGAGCTTACAAAAGAGCTTTATAGAACCATAACGAAAGCCGTAATGGGTTCTTCTAAATTTACAAGCAAAGGCTTTGAGATCGATATGGACAGCGAATGGGAAGTCTATGATTTCGAAACAATCATCGAAGAAAAGATGGGAATCAACATCTTTAACACAACAAAGGAAGAAATCGAAGCAAAACTGGATGTATTAAATGTTCAGTATGATCCAAACCAAGGATTCTGGAGACTGGTAGATGTTCTTTGGAAAGTGGTTAGAAAAGATTTATCGGGTCCTGGCTTCTTAGTAGGTCAACCGGTACAGTTGAACCCACTGCCTAAAAGACTTGAAAGCGATGAGCGTAAAGTTGCTCAGATGCAGATTATTCTTGCAGGTTCAGAGATGGGTAATGGGTACACAGAGCTTAATGATCCACTAGACCTTGAAGCGCGTTTCAAAGAACAGCGCGTTATGGGCGAAGAGGGCGACGAAGAAGCACATGAGCACGATGAATCATTTATCGAGGCGCTACGCTACGGTATGCCACCTGCTTACGGATTTGGTGTATCTGAAAGACTGTTCTCAACAATGATGGATCGTCCAATTCGTGAGTGTGTATTATTCCCACTTATGAAGCCAAAAAACTAGTTAAAACATAAATGAAGTAATGAAGGTGCTGCTCACGCAGCACCTTTTTGTGTCTGTATAAATCGTTTTTTGAGTATTGTCTTGTTTTAACTGCTAAACACAATCTCCTGAATGGTCTGAATTTCATCTCGTATCCCTTGAAAATCCCCCGGAGAAAAGAGACCTTCAATGATGAGGGGGGCTTCAATTTGTTTGATTTTTTCGAGCAAGTGTTCCTGACCGCTCTCTCCAATAGGTGTTCGGCCGAGGTCGTCCATGTATCCACTCACATGAATGGCCTTGACGGTGTCTCTGTGTTCTTCGAGATACCGATCAACATAATCGTTAAAACGGGTCGCTCTGTTTATATCGAGTACACTCTCAAATCCGTGTTCTTTCAAAGTGCTACTAAAGACTTCGAGTGAGTGGTGGCAAGGGTTTTTAATGTAATACTTAAAGTCGCATTCCTGCAGCCACTTAAAGTCATCAATGCTGTCATAATGAAATATGACTGAACTTATAGGAACCCTATCCATAATTTCATTCAGGTACTTGATGATTTCATGGGTTGCCTTATTATCTTTATAGCGGACACCGCGCCAAGGCGAATGAATGGTTACCGATTTGAAGTCCTCTAAATGATGGTATAAATCGTCTGATTTGGAGAATTGTTTGAGCATTTTTAAAGTGCTAAATGCAATAACAATATGTTCAAAGCCAAAGCTTTTGCAGATGTCTAGCTTACGTTTGGGCCCAATATCCCATAAGCAAAAAGCAGCAGTTGAAATTGCGAGATTCTTCATGTTGGTTTTCCCCCGTTATTGTGGTGCTGTCTGTTTCTATTATCGTCATGAAAGGGACAGTATGTCTAATAGAATGTTCAAATATATTCTATTTGAGCATTAAAAGAATCAATGAAATAGACCTGTGTCACTGTTTGATCCATATGATTAGGTAATACTCAATGCAAATTTAACATTATTTAATCTATTTCTTACAGAAAATGAAGCAATTTTTAATTTACTTCTGATAAATTGTAATCTGATAGATTGCAATCAGAGAACTTAATGTGGTTTTATTCGGCATTAATTATCGAAATAGATTTGCTTGCTGCCCAGTGCAAAGGAGGCTCCCATTCGCTCATTAGTTGGATACATCAAGAAGAATGACATACAAGCCTATTATTTTTTAAATCGTCGTGTACACTGTAAAAAGCTCAGTGCTATTATGAAGTGTGTGAGTATTCTGTTTGACCCATTGAACTGTATGGCCTTACTGGTTCTGATAGTGGTTTTTATGGAGCATTTTAACAGTGGATCGGGACTGCATGCTGCAGTACTTGTTATTACGGGACAAATCATTACACATACTGTAAAGCGCATTTTTGCAAGAAAGCGCCCGTTTGATGCCTTACCGGATTCATTTTTTGAGTTTATGCCTCCTAAAGATATTTACTCATTCCCTTCAGGGCATACCTGTGCTGCCTTTAGTTTTGCAGTGGTTATGAGTCAGTATCTGCCAGTGGCTTCTCCTATGTATTTTGCTTTAGCTGCACTGGTTGGACTATCCCGTGTTTATTTGGGATATCATTACCCTACAGATGTTATAGTGGGTGCTGGAATTCCCTTTGCTATTCAATATGTTATGTATCTAAGCTAAAGAGGTATGGAGACTTTGATGCTCTAAATTCTTAATATCCAAATAGAAATTTGAAGCGTGTATGATATAAATTTAAAGAAATAATTTTTGATATAAAGTGTGCGATTTAAGGGGGCGGTAAATTGCACGCTTTATTTGTGTTTCAAGGGTGCCAGTGGCAGGGCAGAGTGATGAAGAGAAGAACAAAACCGACTGAAAAGGTATTTAACTTGAAAACAATTATGTTGTATAATGAAGCATATTTTACAAATAATTCAATACACACTTTTGATCAATTTTCACGGTATTGCTTCAGAAGTGAAATGGGCGATACATAAATTTCCATCTATGCACCTAGGAGGCAAAAATGAAACCGATAATTGGCATTACTACAAATTACTCAATGGATGATACCATTGGAACTAAGCATCATATTGGCGGCCTTGGTCAACACTGGAATCTTTTAGCTCAAGACTACATTGACGCCGTTGAACGGGCAGGTGGCATTCCGCTGATGATTCCCATGTATCAAAAGCGTGAAACACTGAAAGGTTTGATTGGCGTCTTAGACGGCATCTTATTTTCAGGTGGGAGTGATATCAATCCACTCAAGTATGGAGAATGCGTCGAAGGTCATTGTGGGACCCTTTGCACCAAGCGTGATGAGCAGGAAATAGAATTGCTTAAAGATGTGCTTGAAAAGACAGAGCTTCCCGTTCTGGGGATTTGTAGGGGCAATCAGTTGCTCAATGTGGCGATGGGCGGAGCCCTGCATCAGGACATGAAAGCCAGCGGCTTAAAGGATCATATGCTCTTAAACGCGAGAATGGATGAAGTCTCACACCGCGTTCGGGTTAAAATGCAAAGAGACACTTTTGATCTCTTTACGAGTACGACATTAATGACCAACTCATTCCATCATCAGGCGATCAAGACACTTGGCGAAGGGCTTGAAGTTGTCGCTGAAAGTGAGGATGGAATTATCGAAGCTGTAATAATGAATAAGAGACCAGCATTCACCTATGCCATTCAGTGGCATCCAGAAGCGCTGAGTACACATTATCCTGACCATCAGCGGATTTTCGATATATTTGTCGACCAAGCTTCAAAATATAAGAAAAAAGAGTCCGTCTAGTCTTACAAAGGCTAATGCAGTACTGGGGGGATGGAGGTCATCTTGTGACTGATTTGAGAAAAAAGGAACTGTTTGGAATGCTTTTAATCATTATTGCTGGTGTTTGCTGGGGCGTTATTGGATACTTTTCACGCACCCTTTCAGACCATCACCTGACATCGATACAGATCAGCATGCTGCGTTCCTTTGTTACGGCAGTATCGATGGTTGTGATGATCTGTATTTTTGACATTAAAAGGTTTTATATTCAATGGAAAGACATTTGGATGTTTTTAGGGTCAGGCATATTGAGTATCGCTTTTTTTAACATTTGCTATTTTGTCAGCATTGAGAAGAATGCCTTGTCAGTGGCGGCTATTTTACTTTATACGGCGCCATCTCTAGTTGTTGTGATGTCGCGGTTTGTATTCAAAGAAGCCTTCACACGCCAAAAGTTCGTAGCACTTGTCCTATCTCTTTGGGGCATGCTTTTTTCTGTTGGAATCATTGGGTCAAGTGTTCGGGTTTCTGGAGTCGGTGCTATAGTTGGCATGGGTTCTGGTCTAGGGTATGCACTCTACAGTATTTTTAGCCGAATTGCACTTGGAAAATATAACTGGTTAACGGTTACATTTTATACTTTTTTATTTGCCACTCTAAGCTTGTTGCCTCTAAGCAGACCCATGCAAATCATTGGCCTGATTCAAAGCAGCAAGGGCATTACAGCCAGCATACTTGCACTGGGACTTATATCAACACTGTGTCCTTTTCTACTATATACAAAGGGCCTTGAATGTATGGAGGTTGGTAAGGCGTCTGTACTGACGTTTGTCGAGCCGCTTGTGGCAACCTTGGTTGGCGTTTTTGTTTTCCATGAAAAGCTGACCGTTTATAATGTGATTGGGATTACACTCATTGTTCTTTCGATTGTGGTGCTAAACTTAAGACGTATACCGAGTACATCCAGTCAGTCGGCTCATCAACAGTAAATGGTTAAAAAGTCCTTTGATATACTTTGAAGGCGCTGCAAGAAATCTATGGACCCACTTAAGTTCTGTATCGCCGTCTAAAAAGTTATACGGAATGTAACTTTTAGGCGGCAATATAGAAATAAGGGGTCTTTTGCGTATATACGCGGTGCAATCGGCATAATGGGAAGTAGAAGTTGTCTGCAATTATAGTGAAATTGTGTAAGTCTATAAGGTCTTATGGGTATAAATGACATACGGGGCGTTGTATGTCTGGATATCAGGAAGGTGAAGGCTTATGTCTTTAAGGTGGAAGAGCAGTTTCAGCTGCAATATTCGCGAGATCGATGCACAGCATAAAAAGTTGTTTGAAATCAGTGCAAAGCTCAGTATTCTTGAGCCTGTGAGCTCAAAAATTGATTTTGAAGATGAAATGCATGAAATTCTGGAGGATATCAAGCATTACGTTGCCCAGCATTTTTCATATGAAGAAGATTTATTGTACAGATATGGTTATAGTGCATACGAGATTCATAAAAAAGAACACCAAAAGTTTATTGATCGTATTCAGGAAATAGAATGCGATGAGACTATTTATACAAATCCAGAAAAGATAAGAATGTTGATTGGCTTTATTAACTACTGGATCTCCGACCATACCTTGAATGTAGATATGAAATATAAGTCGTTCTTAAATAGCAAAGGCGTCTATTGATTTTAGGGGTAAATGGGGGTAGCGTTTGAATACTATCGAGTTATTGAGGGTGAGTTTTTATTATACAGCCATCATAGCTTTAACGCTGGGTGGTTACTGTGTAAGAATGGACATAAAGTCCGAGCTAAATCGCGTATTCTTTGCAATGTGTATTGCGCTAAGTGTTTGGAGTATGGGTTTTTTTATGTCTATAAATGCAGCTACGCTAGAAACAAGCTTAATGTGGAGACGGATAGCCGCACTGGGATGGGGCAGTGTGTATGCTCTATTTCTCCACTACACCCTGGCGTTTAGTATGAAGGGCAAGTACTTAAGCAGCTGGCGTCAAAGAACTGCGCTTTATATTCCAGCGCTACTGACTGTGTTCATATTTTCCTTATCTGGCACCATGGCACCACAACAGTATAATTTAGTCCAAACAAAACTGGGTTGGCAAAACTTAACGACAAATAATCTGTGGGACACTTTTTTTAATATGTACTATATAGTCTATATGGGGGTGGGACTCTATATTATATGGAAATATGGAAGACGGTCTCAATTAGAGAGCATCAAGAAGCAAGTTGCATATATAATATACGCTTTTCTAACTGCTTTTATTATAGGATCTTTTACGGATATTATTCTGCCAGCCATTTTATCAAGTCCTATTCCACAAGTTGGGCCCACCTTAATGTTGATTCCAGTCATTGCAATGTTTTTTTTAATTATAAGATACAACTTAATGAAACCCGATCATTTTTCAGAAGCTGATTTAGTTTTAACTTCTGCGGCTCGCGAAAAGATGTACACGAATATTTCCAATGTGATTATTGCAGGTGGATTTATTGGTTATATTGTTCAGTATTTGTATCATAGAGCATTTGTAATCCCCCTGCTCACAGGTCTATTTATCATAGCGCTGGGGGTACTCGTGCGCATATTAAAGGTATCTGTCCTAGACAATAGGGTCAAAGATTTTTTTCTTGTTTTGATTATTTTTGTATCTATTCCAACGATAATTCTATTATTTATTGAATTTGGAAGCATTACAGTTTGGTCGATTTCATTTCTGTTTATAACCGTTATGATGGTCTTTAACAGACGGATTATTCTGTATGTAGTGTCTGTATCTATTATTTCGACTCAATTGCTTATTTGGATATTAAAGCCAGAAGTGCATCTGATTCTAGATGCAGGGGATTATATAGGTAGAATAGGCATTTTGGTTATAACAATAAATGTGGCTTTTTATATCAATAATATATACATCAACAGGCTTAAAGCCAATGCAGACCAGCTCAATATACAACGTTTTATATCAGAGGTATCCTCGGTTTTCATCAATGCCAGTGAATCGAACATTCATGAAAAAATGCGTTGGGTTTTACGTATTTTGGGAAAACTCTATGGAGTTGATCGAATCAATATTGTCCATATAAACAAGGAAAAGAAAAGTGTAAATTCAACCCGCGTTTGGGACATAGACAAAGATATGCTGGATTCAGCGTCGAGCTATACCTATGAAGAGGATGATATCGCACAGTTTTTGGATATGCTTGTTTATAATGAATATATCTATATCCCTGATTTTGACGCTTTTAAAATTAATGCACCTAAATTAAAAGCTTGGCTGGAGAAAGAAAATGTAGAGGCATTTCTTGTTATACCGCTGTTCGAAAAAAAAGATACAACAACGCTTCTAGTGTTTTCTTCTATCACTGAAAATACAGTTTGGAAAAGTGAAGAAATCAGCGTCATTAGAATCATTGCCAATATTTTTAGCGACGCACTGATGAAGGTAAATGCTGAAGAGGAAATTTGGTATTTGGCCTATCATGATTACCTCACAGGGCTTCCGAATCGCTTGCTATTAAAAGATAGAATGACACAGGCTCTGACCCTAGCCAACCGTAATAGGAAGTCATTAGGCGTGGTTCTTGTAGACTTGGATTCATTTAAGTCAGTTAATGACACCCTAGGGCATGATGGTGGAGACGCCCTTCTTAAAGTGGTTGCCAAAAGGATTCAGAGTGTAATACGAGCCTCAGATACCCTGTCGCGCTTTGGTGGGGATGAATTTGTAATTTTGTTTAACCAGCTTTCTGAGGAAGAGGGCATTCACGTAGTGACTCAAAAGGTCGCCATGGCTCTGCAAGGTCCAGTTGTTTTACATGGGCAGACATTCAATTTAACAAGCAGTATAGGGGCTGCAGTATACCCTGAAGATGGCGAAAATAGTGAAGCGCTTCTTAGAAATGCGGACAGTGCTATGTATAAAGCCAAGGAAAATGGTAAGAACCAATATGTGATTTGTACCCAAGGGCTCAAAGAAGAGACCCAGTATAAGGTTGAAATTATGAACAGTCTCTATGACGCGCTGGAGCGCAATGAGTTTTCTATTCATTATCAGCCGCAAATCGAACTTAAAGCAAATAAAATCACTGGACTAGAAGCTTTGTTGCGGTGGAACCATCCGCAGTTAGGCCCTGTTTCCCCAGCACTATTTATTCCGATTGCCGAGCAAATTGGGGTCATAAATAAACTGGGAGAATGGGTTCTAAGAAATGCATGTCTTCAAAACAAAGCGTGGCAGCTTAAGGGATATCCGCCTGTTACAATGGCGGTGAATGTGTCGGCTATACAACTTCAAAGTGGGGATTTTATTGAAAAGGTTCGTCAAATTCTAGCTGAAACCGAAATTGATTCTAAATATGTTGAAGTAGAAATAACAGAGAGTACCACTATGAATGAGGCCTTTGATGTGGTTCATTTAATGAGTGAAATACGCAATGAAGGTATTAAGATATCCATAGACGATTTTGGCACCTATTATTCATCGCTTGCACGCATTAAAGAACTTCCAATTGATAAGTTGAAAATTGATAAAAAGTTTGTTGATGGAATTGAAATGGGAGATAAGGACAAAGCAATCATACGAACGATTATAAGTTTGGCGAAAAACCTAAGTCTAGAGGTCATTGCTGAAGGCGTTGAAGTAGAAAATCAGATGACCTTTTTAAAAAGAGAAGCGTGTGATGAGGTTCAGGGATATTTCTATTATAAACCAATGAGTGCTGAGGATATGGAGTCTGTTTTTAAGGCGCGTATGTAGCCTGCCATGGTGAGTCCTGAATTGATTAGTCTGCTTAAAAGAGTGTGTGAAGAATACTATGGGTGACTAGGTATAGTCGCCCATTTAATTTGCAAATTTACAAGTTTTAAAATGCTCTTTTACAAGGTGGTTTAAAAAATAAAAAAAAATTCCCCCTTGACCTAGAGTTCGCTCCAAGTTGTAAAATGAACGATAACATGCACATAAGCTATTTAATACTCGAAATATCAAACTTGAATTCATACACTGGTTTGGTATAATTTCTTTAACCCTATAATATATTGTTTATGAGAAGGGATTAACTATGAAGCACAGTGTAGAAAAATTAACAGACTTTTTTAAGGCTGGTGAAAAGAAGGGCCAGTACCTAGGGGTTGAATTTGAACATTTCTTAATTGATAAGGACACATTAAGAAGCTACAGTTATTTTGAAGAAGGCGGTCAGCGAGATATTGCAAGCGCGCTTGAAGCTCTTGGGTGGCATGTAGACTATGTTGAAAATGGATATGTGCTGAGCCTTTCAAAAGAAGGCAATGCCATCTCATTTGAACCCGGTGGTCAATTTGAAATAAGTATTCGAGCACTTCAAAACGTTGGGGACATAAAATGTGAGTACATGTCCATTTTAAAAGAAATTGATTCGGTGTTAAAGGATAAGCAAAAGCTGATTTCGATTGGGTATCATCCAGCGAGTAAAATTGATGCGCTTCCGCTGCTTCCAAAAGAAAGATACCGAATGATGTATGATTATTTTGAGGACAGAGGAACCCTTTCAAGGAATATGATGAAAGGAACCGCATCAACACAGGTTTCTATAGACTATGAAAACGAAAAGGACTTCATAAAAAAATATAGAGTGGCCTACTACCTAACCCCATTTTTGAGTCGAATATTTGATGGTGGGCCTGTATTTGAAGGACAAGTCTATCATGAAAATGGATTGAGGTCACATATATGGGATCACACGGACAGGACACGCACTAAGATGCCAAAGGGAGTCTTTGACTCGACATTTGGCTATAGAGCGTATGCTGAGTACGTTGTGGGATCTGAGCCCATTTTTATGCCTGGTAAGGATGGAAGCGTGTATTTGACAGGGGGACAAACGGTTGGAGCCCTTGACAAAGAGTCGCCTCTTACAAAAGAGCAGCTCATTCACGCCACGTCGATGGTCTTCCCGGATGTCCGGTTAAAGCAAATTTTAGAATTGCGTGTGGCGGATGCCTTGCCGCCAGCCTTGAGTTTGGCACTTCCTGCAATCGTCAAGGGCATATTTTATGCACCTGAGGTTCTTGATAAGTACTATGAAGCGTCTTTAAGAATGTGTGATGCGGATTTTTATACACTTAACGCATGTATTAAAGAGGTGCAGGATTTTGACTTTAAGTGTATGGGAGAGTCCATTTCGTGCAGTATTTTTATAGAAACCCTCATCGAGGATGCGTGCAATACGCTAACACCTGAAGAAGCGAATATACTCCGCAGTGCTTATGGGTGGATAGATGCGCATGGATCTTATACTCAGTTTTTGAGAAAACAACTTGAAGCGCATCCGAATAAGTTTAAAGAATCAATTATTCAGGGAGGTTTATATGTTTAAGTACAGCAAGAAACTGGTTCAAATAGTAGAAGAGAACAAAGAAGCTGTAGAAAAAGACTATCAGAAAGCCTATGAGGCTGTTGGCAATTCAAATGCGGTATACAAGGGCAAACAGCTTCCGTTTTTGTATTTTCCAGCGGTTTATTCCAGTGAAGACATTAAGCGATTTGAAAAAATCACAGAAGATATATTCCACATAGTTAATAAGTCTATAGACATTTATTTGAAACACCCGCATGTGCGCCCAATCTGGGACTTCCCAAAGGAACTTGAAGCACTGATTGAACTGGAGCCTAGGTTCAAGTGCAATGTTCCCATGGGGCGGTTTGACTTTTTTTACTATCCGAATGGGGACTATAAGTTTTGTGAACTCAATACAGATGGAACCTCAGCAATGAATGAGGAAACACCGCTTTCAGATGTGCTCTCATCAACACTTGTAATGGATGCTTTCAAGAAAACGCATACAGTACGCAGATATGAGCTTTACCAGTCTTGGGTTGACGAAGTTAAAGCACTTTATGACAAATTTGTTGAGAATGGCGGTCGGCGGTCACAGACCCCAATGGTAGCTATTATGGATTTTATGTCAAAAGGGTCGCCGCATGAGTTTAAAGCTTTTCAATCTGTTTTTATAGAAAATGGATTTCGATGTAAAATCATTAGCCCGGATGCAATAAGTGAAGAGGGCGGGCATTTGTATTATGAAAATGAAAAAATCGATATCATTTATCGCAGATTGGTTACGCGAGATATGATGGATCATTATGAGCAACTGACCCCGCTGATTAATGGAATTCTTGCCAATAAAACCTGCATTATCGGGTCAATTCGCTCTCAGGTTGTGCATACCAAAAAGTACTTTGAAGCCTTACATCATCCGGAGGTAAGGGCATATTTTAATGATAAAGAGCGGGCTTATATTGATGCACATATTCCTTTTACCAGAGCATTGAGTAAGAATGATGACCTCGATACATATGTGCGTGATAAGGATAATTACATCATAAAACCTATTGACTACTACGCTTCAAAAGGGGTCTATGCCGGCAAGGAGTTTGATGCTGACGCGTGGCTAAAGCGCTTGAAAGAGTGTGCTGAGCAAGGCTATATTATCCAGACGTTTTGTCCCAAGTCTGTTACAGATAACATTCATGTAAGCAGAGATGGACAGATTGAAATTGAAAAGTTCAACCACATCACAGGCCTATTTGTTTACAATGAAAAATTAGCAGGTGTGTTCACGCGTGCAGGTTTTAATGCGGTTATTTCGGACTTGAATGATGGTTTTTCACTGTCTTCTCTTGTTGCCGATGAACGTGGCTGATTAGAAAAACGGAATAGAAATAAGTTAATAAGCTGCAAAAAATAAAAAGAACGCCCTGACATTATACAGTGTCAGGGCGATTTTTTTGGCATAGGTAAGGCCTATATTTTATTTGATTCGAGTTTTGATATTTCAAGCTTCGACATTTTTTTCGGGTTTTTTAATTAATCCAGATAATATTGCGCTGAGCAGGGTGAGTATAGCCATGAAAACGAAGACGATGAAGTAATCGCCTGTAAGGTCATAACTGAGTCCAAAGGGAATGGTGCCAAGTGCTGATCCAATAACGATGAACACAGTTGCCGCACCTCGAATACTTCCTAAGTGCAGCCGACCAAAGTAGTTGGCCCAAATAACATTAGTAATGACCATGACCACACTGTTTGAGATACCATAAATTAAAATGAAGACAATGGCAGCTGGAACGGTATGAACCATATTAATGAATAACAAGTCGATTGTAACCAGCATTAAGGAGACAAAAAGAATACGTTTAGGTTGAACCCGTTCCATAATGGTACCTGCAATAATTGGCATGATAAAACCGGGTAGAGCAATAAGCCCCATAATTATTGAGGTGGCATTGTCATCAATGCCCTTGGTACGCATAATAGAGTAAAAGTGAAACATCATACCAGTTGTAATGAGTGGCAGAATCATGGATATAATGCCAATAAACCAGAACTCTTTTGTCTTAGAAGCCTCACTCAGGTGGAAGGATTCTTTCTGTAGTTTCTCCAGATTTGCTGAGAGGTGTGCTTCGTCTTCAACCGTTTCATTATCAGGCAGAAGACCAATATCTTCTGGTTTGTTGATAACGAAAAACCATGCCAGCGGTAAATAAAGAACCACGAGTGCACCGGCCCAGACCAACCATGTTTTATTCCATCCAATATGTCTAATCAGCGTGTGGTTGAAGTAGGGAATGACCAAGTTGCCGAGCATAGTACCCAGGGTAAGCAGGCTGAGTGCAAGTGCGCGTTTTTTACTGAACCACTGCGGAACCAAGGAACCTGGAATGAGGGTCAATGACCCTTGTCCGCAAAATCTGAGCAAGAAGAAACTGATGAAAATCATGGGGATTGTGAAAATGAAACTGTTAAATATACATGTAAGTGCAAGGAGCGAACCGGCAATGAGGAGCATATGCTTTGCACCTAATCGGTCTACAGCCCGGCCCACAAATATCATGGTCAGTCCAGAAAGCACGGTTGCAAAGGAATATATACTTGAAATTAGGGTGCGCGAGTATCCAAAATCCGCGATATAGGAATCAATAAAGACTGAGATAGAATAAGTTTGTCCTGGGGATGAGAAGAAATAACTCACTGCAGATACAAACAGAATAATCCATCCGTAAAAAAATGTTTTATTTATGCGTAAAGCTAGCGAACGTGTCATGTATAACTCCTTTCACGACGCAGTTGAGGTATCGTTAATGGCGTTATTGCAGTTTAACAGCTTTAGGAAGTCAAGTCAATCGTTTTATGGTGTATGCAAATAATGGTATAGTAGGATTAAATAATAGTGGACAGACTAGTTGTAAAGGAGAACGCACAATGAAAGCATCCCCATCAATGGACCAATGGCTCAAGCAAGCAAAAGCAGATCCAGAAGCACTGAGAGAAGGCATGTATCTTGTTCATAACGGTATTGTCAGACAAACGCCCAAGGCACAGGTACGCGACGGGATTCATGACGGAAGTCTTGTAAAAGGCATGATGTTTTCCTTTGATAAGGATAAAGTAGATGCAGCGGTAGCCCAAACATACGAGATGGCGGGTGTATTCCATGTACGTGTTTGGCTGAATGAAGGTCTTTTAAATGTGGGGGATGATATTATGTACGTCCTTATTGGAGGCGATATTCGGCCACATGTAATAGATGCACTGCAGTTTTTGGTAGAGACCATTAAGACGACATGTGTTGAAGAAATAGAAAAGTAATGAACAGCCACACGTTTTCCATCGGCGCTCTAGAAAGTGGGTGTCTTGTAAGTGAAAAAAATTAGGGTGTCGAAAGAATAATGCTGGATATTTATGAGTGAATGTTTTAAAATAATGAAGGTATTATGGTGAAAACGTATAAATGAAAGAAAGCTGTGTGTGAAATGATCGAGTATAAAACGGAACGTGTATGTTCAAGAAGTATTCAATTCAAAGTGGAAGATGGCCGTGTTAGGGATGTTGCATTCACAAGCGGGTGCGAGGGAAACCTACAGGGCATCAGTAAACTGGTAGAAGGTATGGATATTCAGGACGTCATTAATAGACTTGAGTCGATAACGTGTGGCAATAAGAACACATCTTGTCCGGCTCAGCTTGCAAAAGCCCTCAAACAACATTGTTAGAGTATTTCTAATTAGTCACATGCCTTTACTAGAAAGCACCTTAGAATTGGCATGACTTGGATTTAATTTAAAAATTTTGGGAAAAATCAACCAAAATGAAGAATATTGCGCTATAATATTCTTAAATAAGGGGCTATGGCGCAGCTGGGAGCGCGTCTGACTGGCAGTCAGAAGGTCAGGGGTTCGAGTCCCCTTAGCTCCACCATAGGCGGTTATAAAGGCCTTAGGTATTTGTAGCCGCCATAACTGGACAATTAACTCAGCTGGTAGAGTGTTTCCTTGACGTGGAAGAAGCCACAGGTTCGAGTCCTGTATTGTCCACCAAGAAAAAAGAAGTTCCAACGCAGATCGCGATTGGAACTTCATTTTTTTGTAGCAAAGTAGGGTGTGTTCATGGGTTTAGAGGGCTTGCGCAGTTTGGTTTAAAAACAGGAATTATTTTAGAATGTATGAGTGTGAATAAACGAAATATCAGTCATTTGTATGTAGTGATATTTAAGAACGTGTTCAACCTAATGGGGGGACACGTTCTTTTTCATGCGGGTAAGAAATGAATGACGTGTATACACGATAACCATCGAGTCATGAGCAGGCATTAATGAATGAGAGTCTGCTGTAACAAAGGAAAAGAGAATGGGCACACAATTATGGTGTATATATGAAATAAGGGGAATATCCAAGCATGTGAATATACGCCCTGCTTAAATAAACGCTAGAATGAAGACGTTTTTAACCTGGTTTAAGAATGTAAAAGCACTGGATTAAAAGTGACATAAATCAGAAAGGCATTTATGAATTTTGTATCCAAATAATTCGCGAGCTGATTCATGCTAAGTCGAGCTAGACTAGGCAGCTGACCTAGGAGGAAAAAATGAAATTACAAATCAGATTACTGGCTGTTGGCCTAACACTCATTTTATTGACTGGATGCAGCACTGAGGGAAATAAATCTGAAGATCAAATCCTTAAGCAGGTTACTGTACTTGAAGTAGCGGTTGAAGAGCAATTGGCTACTGAAATGTACTTGGGAACCATCATGCCTGAGGAAATAGAAGCATATGCTTTTAAAAGTGCAGGCAAGATAGATGAAATTTTAGTAAAAGAGGGAGACCAAATTCAGGCTGGTCAAGTTTTGGCGAGACTGGACACCACCGATTTGGACTTCCAGTTGGAGGGTGCAAAATGGCAGATGGAAACAGCCAAGGCACAATATGAACAGATAAAGGCTGGTGCACGTGATGAAGCCCTTGAAATACTTGCCCTATCAAAAGAAGCGGCGCAAGAGGCCTTTGAACTGACCCGTGACCAGTCAGATAAAATGAAAGAGCTTTATGATAAAGGGGCAATCTCAGAAATGGACTACAAACAAGCCTTACTAAGTAAAGTTGAGGCCCAAACAGCACTAGGACAAGTGACACAGCAACTCGCTCAGGCCCAAAGAGGTGCTACTGATGAAGCACTTGCAGCAGCACATGCTCAGTATGAAGTGGCTATGGTGCAGTATAAGGCGGTTGAGTCCCTCGTAGAAGACACAGAGCTTATTGCACTAAAGGACGGCGTTGTAGTAGACTTGCCGTATTCAAGTGGCACCTTAATAGATGCAGGAATGCCTGTCGTGTTGACCAGACACCATCAAAATTATATTCAGCTTGGATTAACACAAAAGGACATGAATCGCATTCAAACTGGACAAGAAGTAGAAGTCTTGTATGAAGAAACAGTGTTTCAAGGCGCGGTGCGTTATATAGATGCTTTTGCAGATAGCACAACAGGTACATTTCTAGTTGAAATAGAACCCCTAAATGGAGGATCTTTTGATGTTCCTTATGGAAGCATTTGCGAGATTTATTTTGAAATGGACTTAAAGGAAGGCATATGGGTACCACTGGCTTCCATACTAAACGAAGGGATTGACTATGTTTACCTCGCAAAAGATGGCGTTGCACTCAGAAGGCGCATAGATCGCTTGGGAATAAGGGATAACTATGTCCTTGTCGATGGACTCAGTGCAGGAGATAGGGTCATTGTAGAAGGCATTATGTCCATTAACGAAGGGGATTTAATTCAAGTGTCTGGAGGCAAAAACCATGAACAAGCTGATTAAACAGTCAATAGATAACAGCAAAATAGTTTTTGTGATTGTGGGATTTATTCTACTTGCAGGCATTATGAGCTATGTGCAAATGCCTAAGCAGGAGAACCCGCAAATAGGCAGTCCGGCAGCAATCATTCAAACGGTATTTCCTGGGGCTCCTGCAAGCAGTGTAGATGCAATGGTTACCCGTGTAATTGAAGAAAAGGCGGCAGAAGTTCCAGGCATTGACTGGCTGGAAGCGGAGTCGTTTGACAACTACTCACTCGTGACCATCATGCTGAAAACAGGACAAGATACAGATGTGTCTTGGGATGAACTGGATCGTGTGATGAAGAATGTATCGAGTGTGTTGCCTGATGATTGTGACACGCCCATTGTCAACACGGATATTACCAGTGTAGCAGGTGTCATACTGAGTTTTGGGAGTCATGAAGAGTCAGATCGGACCCTGACCTATTACGCAGAGCGCTATAAACAAAAATTCAAGCAGGTCTCAGGTGTGAGAAAGGTTGACGTGCTTGGTGGCCTTCAGGATGAAATCGTGGTTGAGCTCGATTACAAGGAGCTCAACCGGTATGACTTGTCGACTG
Source organism: uncultured Acidaminobacter sp. (assembly GCA_963676345.2). Classification (GTDB taxonomy): domain Bacteria; phylum Bacillota; class Clostridia; order Peptostreptococcales; family Acidaminobacteraceae. The sequence goes on along the minus strand of CAXXTS010000002.1, from coordinate 336,428 downwards.
TAGATGTCAGTCAGTTGGTGGCGAGTCAGAACCTAAGTATTCCAGCTGGGGCCATCACGCTAAATGGAGACCAGTTTAACCTCAATCAGCTTGCTGGATATAAAAGCATAGATTCAGTGAAAAACCTCATTATTGGAGGCTCCAGTGATACGGGTGCCATTATAAGACTTAAAGACATCGCAGATATTCGGTTTGATAAGACAAGGGAAAAAGTATTTAAGCAAATGGATGAAGACGTCGTGCTTCTAGCCGTATACTTTGAGGACGATATAAACGTTGTATCAGTGGGAAGAGAAATTCGAGAAATCATGTCAGAGCAGGCGTCCACACTTGTTGATGGTGTTGAAGTAAATGAAGTGGTTTTTCTACCAGAAGACATCAGCGCATCGGTTAATGCTTTCATTATAAATCTTATCGAAGGTGTTGTGATTGTCCTGGTTATCATTTGCCTTGCAATGGGACTGAGGACAGCAAGCATAACTGCATTTAGCATACCGCTTTCATTTGCCATGGCTTTTATCGTCATGCGGTTCATGAATATTGACATACAGCAAATATCCATTGCCGCACTTATTGTTTCACTCGGTATAATGGTAGACAATTCGGTCGTCGTCAGTGATGCCATACACCATCATCTGAATAGGGGCGTGGATAAGGCCAAATCAGCTTATTTAGGCGCTCAGGAGTCATCCATTCCAGTACTCACTTCAACGCTTACAACCATTGCAGCCTTTGCACCCCTTGCAACACTTCCTGGAGAGGAAGGCAAGTTTATTTACTCTCTCCCCATGGTAGTCATAGTATCCTTAACCGCATCCTATATTGCGGCAATGTTTGTTACCCCGTCTTTATCAGTTCATTTTTTTAGAATAGAAAAGAACAAAGAGCAAAAAAGCAGATGGGTGCGTATTTTCTTTGAAAGACTCCTAACGAAGGGCTTGAGTTATAAGAAGAAGACCTTGATGCTGGCATTTGCGGGCTTTGGGCTTGCCATGCTTCTGGTCGCTACAATGAATATCAGCATATTTCCTTTTTCAGATAAGAACATTATGTACATCAATATAGAGGCGGAAGAAAAAGGCAATTTAGGGGCAACAGAGGCTATTGTAAGCGATATCACAAAAATCTTAAGGCAAGACCCTTACATTTTGAGCTATACCTCTTCGGCAGGCGACAGCGTGCCGCGGTTCGATTTAACCTTGCAGCCAGTCATGCCTGCAGATGACAAGGCACAAATCATTATGCGCTATGATATCAAAGAAGTGCTTAAGAAGTACACACGGGGCGACTACATGTACAAGCTGCAGCGGGATATTGAAAGTCAGGTCATGGGCGCAAGTATAGAAGTGAAATGCCTGGCTTTGACCTCTCCAGAGCCTGATATTGAAGTGAAAATTCTTAGCGAGGACGGCGAACGTATAAGAGATGTGGCGCTTCGAATTGAGAAGGGAATGCATCAGATCGATGGACTCTATAATGTTAAAAACAATACACCGTTTGAAAGCTATGAATATGTTTTGAATATTGATGAAGATTTGGCAAGCGTGCGCGGACTCAGTAAATACGATATTCAGACCCAAGTAAGTGTAGCGGTACGCGGTCAGGTTGTAACGACAATTTATGAAGGCAGCAGTGAAATCCCCATTCGAATTGAAGGAAACATGGACACGATTGAGTCCATTGAAAATCTAAAAATCAAATCGTCGGTAACGGGTGAGAAAATACTCTTGAAAGATGTCGCTTCACTTGATATCGCAAAACGACAGGTTGCGTATCGAAACATAGATGAACAGCGTGCCAGTGTTGTGTCTGCCTACGTGCGACCGGGAAATGCTGCTGCACTGCTTCAGCTTGCTGTTGAAGATGCAGTAGATACCCTCGATACAAGAGGCGTGGATATTATTTATGGCGGTCAGGATGCTTTAATGACCAGTGTGTTTGGTGGATTTGCCATGGCGCTTGCAGTTGCGCTTGTTATTGTGTACATCATACTCCTCATTCAGTTCAATTCATTTAAACAGCCACTCATTATCCTGACGTCTGTTCTGCTTTCGACCATTGGTGCAATTATAGCGCTCAAAGTTTTCAATCAGGATTTGTCCTTTACCGTATTTCTGGGCATCATCAGTTTGATGGGGATTGTTGTCAATAATGCAATCCTGCTTATAGAGTATATAGAGCGTGCGCGAAAGCATGGTCATGCAATTGATGAAGCCTGCGTAGATGCTGTCGATAAGCGCTTTAGACCGATTATATTAACGTCGGCAACAACGATCATGGGACTGATTCCCCTAATTTTGTCAAGAAGCTCATTTTTTACGCCCATGGCTATTTCGCTGATGGGCGGACTCATCTTTTCGACACTTCTGACACTCATTGTGGTACCTGTTGCATACAGTTTTTTTAATGAAGATGTGTCAGTTGAACCGGTCTAACCTTCCCTCTACGGCAAAGACGCGTTTTATGTTAAAATGGATTAAAACTTTGGTAAGTTGATATAATCGTGCAGGATACAGAGGGGGAGTATTATGCCGCAAGATGGAATAAAACCATATATAGCTACATCTCACAAACGCTGCAGACATTATCAAATAGATGAGGACCGTGTGATCAGTAAGCAGTTTGTGCGTGGCCATGCGCTCAATCAACTGCTCATTGACAATAGTGAACTGATCATGACAGCAAGACCCTTTATAGAACAGCTTGTTGATTTTGTTCGCGGATCAGAATTTTTTGCAATGCTGACCGACGCTGAAGGGTGTATTCTGAGCGTTTCTGGAGATGAGGAAATCGTGAAAAAGTCCAGAAGCTATGAAATGATTCCCGGCGCCTATATGTCGGAAATGTGTATTGGAACCAACGCCATGGGGACGGCGATTGCTGAAGATATGCCTGTTCAAATTTCTGGTAAAGAGCATTTCATAAAGGCCTATCATACCTGGACCTGTTCAGGGGCACCTATCCATGATGAAAATGGCGAAATTATTGGGGCGCTTGACTTAACGGGAAATTTAGATGCAGTACATTGCCATACGCTTGGAATGGTGGTTGCTGCCGTAAAGGCCATTGAGTCGTCCATTATTCTTAATCGTAAAAACCAGCTCTTAAAAAATTCGCATGCGCTTGTGCGTTCGCTTTTTGATTCCATAAGAGAAGGCATAATTTATATTGATAAGGGCGGAAATATTGTTAGTTCCAACGATCAGGCCTGCAAATTGCTGGGCTATAATAAAAACAATTTAGAATCCATGCGTGTTCAGAATTTAATAGAAGACTGGGACAGCCTATGCAGCATGTCTATCCGCTCAGATATATTTAACGAAGAAGTACGCATACACTCCAACACCAACAGATTATATTTCAATGTCAGTCTGTATCGTATTCATGATCAGGGGAGTGTTCAAGGGTGTATATTAATGCTTGGAGATGCAAAGAAAGTACGTAAGCTGGCAAATAAAATTTTAGGTCGAAAGGCCATCTATACTTTTGATCAGATCATTGGTGCATCTCGAGTAATGCAAGAGACGATTCAATTTGCCAAGAAGGTTGCCGACAGTAAATCGACAGTTCTGATTACAGGAGAAAGCGGCTGTGGAAAAGAACTTTTTTCACAGGCCATACACAATTATAGCCCGCGTCGGGACGAGCCTTTTGTAGCCATTAATTCAGGTGCCATTCCAAGAACCCTCATTGAATCAGAGCTTTTCGGGTATGATGATGGGGCCTTTACGGGTGCAAAACGTGGGGGGCAAGTTGGAAAATTTGAAATTGCGGATGGCGGGACCATATTTCTTGACGAAATCGGTGAAATGCCGCTTGAAATGCAGCCTAAACTCCTTCGTGTTATTGAAGAGGGCACCATTGTACGTGTAGGCGGAACAGATGAAGTCAGTGTAGATGTACGTATCATTGCCGCTACAAATAAAGACCTTAAAGCTGAAGTAGAAAAGGGTAATTTTAGACAAGACCTCTATTACAGGCTCAATGTTATTCCAATTAAGTTGGCTCCTTTGAGTGAACGCCGAGAAGACATACCGCTTTTGGTGGATCATTTTATGCATATCATTTCCAAACGGATCAACAAAAAGCCAATTCAGATTTCAGATGCTGATATGCAGTGGCTTGTCAATAGACCATGGCAGGGAAATGTGCGTGAACTCGAAAACTATATTGAGCTTGCCATTAACAAAGAGAAGCTCGAGTTTGATAATGGTTCGGCGCATGGACAGGGGTGTGAGGTGGTTTTACCTGAAGTAGATGGTAGCAGTTCTTTAGAAGAAGTTGAAAAGAAGCATATTCAACATATTCTGCATTCAGTTTCCAACAATATTACGACTGCTGCACGTATTTTAGGCATTGGACGCAATACCCTCTACAGAAAATTGGAAAAGCATAATATTGTACTTGAAAAGTAAGTTTGACTGGAAAAAGTAAAAAATGATAATCAGAAGCGTTCCGTTATAGAACTATGTTCTAATGTGGAACGCTTTTTTAATGTAAAAACGTTCAATAGTGGAACACATTTTGAAACTTTTGATCTGAAACCTTGTAAAAGTCCCACTAATTCACAATTGTCAAAGTTGGCATGACTATTGCGTAAATAAAAGTGTATGAATATAGAGAAAATTGAATCAAGGATCTTTATAAACCCGATTGTGAAGCGATAAAACTTTGATTATGTATAGAGTTGGTTTTGCTCAAGGGGGATATGTGACTCTGATTCTTTAAAATGGGTTGTGAGTGTGAGTGTGAGTGTGAGTGTGAGTGTGAGTGTGAGTGTGAGTGTGGGTAAGGGTGGTGAATGCATGAGATATGATAAAAATGGTATTTTTACCCAAGAACAAATGACTGAGCTCAAGGCGAAACGTGTCTGTATTGTAGGCTGTGGGGGCCTTGGCGGATATGTACTTGAAATGTTCTCTAGAGTCGGTGTGGGATACATAACGGTCATTGATGGAGACGTATTTGATACCAGCAATTTAAACCGGCAACTCTTATCCGATGAAAAGAGCATAGGTCTACCAAAAGTCAGTGCGGCGATACGGCGTGTTCATAAAGTGAATTCGGATGTTGAACTGACAGCGCATCAAGTGTACTTATCTGGTGAGAATGCACAGAGTTTAATTGAAAACCATGATTTAGTAATAGATGCACTCGATTCAATAGATGCTCGCCGCATCCTGCAGTACTGCTGCGAAGTACTGAATATTCCCTTTGTACATGGGGCAATAGCTGGATGGTATGGGCAAGTAACTACTGTTTATCCGGGGGATAAGACACTTGATTTACTCTACCCGAAAGATGCGCATAGGGGTGTGGAAGCTGCACTTGGAAATCCATCTTTCACACCTGCGACCATTGCATCTATACAAGTAGCAGAAGGTTTAAAGGTCCTCATTGGATCAAAGGATCTCTTAAGAAATAAGGTGCTTCATATAGATCTTTTACGCAACAGCTTTGATGTTGTTGACTGCAAAATATAATATATGGATTCGTTCCGAGCTTTGTCATCTAAGGGATTCTAAGATGACTTTGCCATTGGGTTCTATGAGAAATCATATAGCCTCCCGTATTTGGAAAGGAAGAATAAATTGAAAGTTCTTTCTTGTGATGGAAAGAACTTTTCTTTTTATAGAACAAAACAGATAGACATCAGAGCAAGATAATTAAAGGAGGAGAAAATGAAGAAGCTATTTAGTTTAATGTTAGTATTGATGCTCATGCTGGGGGTTCTTTCGGGATGTGCAGGTCAAGCAGAATCAACTGCTGCGCCTGAGCCTGAGCAAGTTGAAGCATCTGAAGTTGAAAAACAGGAGCCAGCAGAATCAGAAGAACCGGCTGCTGAAGCACAGACAGAGGGAACAAGCATTATTCTGTCGACTACAACCTCAACAGAAAACAGCGGGCTGCTTGCCTACATTTTACCTGATTTTACTGAAAAAACAGGCATTGAGGTTCGTGTTGTAGCTGTTGGTACTGGTAAGGCACTTCAAATGGGACGCGATGGGGAAGCGGATGTGCTTCTGGTTCATGCTAAACCATCAGAGGAAGCATTTGTTGCAGAAGGTCACAGTGCTGAGCGTTTTGATGTTATGTACAATGATTTTGTTATTATTGGCCCAGCAGATGACCCGGCAAATTTGAGTGCAACGGGTTCAGAAATTGTCCCTTCATTTGAAGCACTAAACGCATCAGGCGCATCATTTGTGTCGCGCGGGGATGATTCGGGTACACATAAAAAGGAAAAAAGTCTTTGGGCTGCAGCTCAAATTGTGCCTGAAGGGGACGCTTACATATCCGCTGGAAAAGGCATGGGCGATGTGATTCAAATGGCCGACGAACTACAGGCTTACACGATGTCAGATAGAGCAACTTATCTGAGCATGAGCGATAATATTGAACTTGACATCATCGTAGAAGGTGATCCAATTCTCTTCAATCAGTATGGTGTCATGGCAGTAAATCCAGACAAAAACGAAGCCATCAATTCAGAAGGGGCACAGGCCTTTATTGACTGGATTCTCTCAGCTGACACACAGGAACTGATTAGTGGGTTTGGTATTGAAGAGTTTGGTCAACCGCTATTCATTCCAAATGCTAATCTGTAATACATATGTGTCGAAATAGTACGAAAGACCACTCTTTTGCTGTAAAATAAGAAAAAAGACATTTTGACAGGGGCTGATATGCATCAGACCCTGTCAGGATTTTCGAATGGAGAGCGATTATGCAGTACATAGTAGATGGATTTGCTGAAGCCTTTAAACTTCTTATATCATTTGACCCCGAAATTTATAGAATTATTGGGTTGTCCGTAATCGTTTCTATGACTTCAACTGCTATTGCATCAGTCGTAGGAATCATTTTGGGCATCGCATTAGGCCTAGGGTCTTTTAAAGGAAAAGACCGTATCATGCGACTGGTTTATGCCATGATGGCCTTGCCGCCAGTCGTAATTGGTCTTTTAACGGCCATTGTCATTTCCCGTAGAGGACCGTTAGGATTTTTGGGACTGATGTTCACACCGACTGCAATGATTGTTGCACAGACTATTCTGATTACACCCATTGTTACAGGCATTGTTGCAGGTGCGGCAAAAGAAAGCGGCAAAGAAGTGAGCGAGGTTTCAAAACTCCTTGGTGGATCAAGACTCGATCGGGCAATACTGGTTATAAAGGAACTGAGAAGGTCTATAGCAGTAGCTGTTTCAACGGGTTTTGGAAGAGGTATATCAGAAGTCGGGGCAGTTATGATTGTTGGGGGCAATATTCAAGGACATACGCGTGTTATGACCACATTTATTGCTATGAACAATTCAATGGGCAATTATTCAAAATCACTGGCGATGGGCCTTGTTCTTATAGGCATTGCGGTATTTACAAATAGCGTTATACACAGAAATGCAGAGGAGCACAGATGAAGATAGAGTTAAGTGCCGTTCATAAACAATTTGATACATCGCTTTTTTATATTGATTCCTGTGTATTTCCAAAGGGGCGTATCCATGGCATTATTGGGCACAACGGTGTAGGCAAGACCACCCTTCTTCGAATGATCGCAGGTCTTGATTATGCATATCAAGGGAGCATTGCCTATGAAGGTGTTGGTATGGACGCTATCATGCAGAAAAAGGTGAGTTTTATTACACAAAAGCCTTATATGCTTGCACGTAGTGTAGCTGACAATATTGGATATCCTTTAAAACTTCGAAAAGTTGACAAAGAAGAACTTCAGGCAAGAACAGAAACTTGGTTGAAAACACTTAGAATAGAAACGCTTAAAAAGCGCAGGGCAACTGTCTTGTCCGGTGGTGAACGCCAAAAGGTTTCTCTAGCCAGAGGGCTTATTTACAATCCAAAGTTGCTTTTGCTTGATGAGCCAACGGCTAATATCGATCCGGATTCGGTAGAAGTCATCGAGAATGTGATTTTATCCTATCAGGCTAAAACGCAGGCTACAGTTCTAATGGTCACACATGACCTGTCACAAGCTCTGCGTGTTTGTGATGATTTGTATATTTTAGATAATTTGGGACTGCACTTAATTTCAAAAGATGAAATTGTGAGCCGTATTACAGCACTCAGGCAATCATCGAGACTGCTGGATTTAGACTATAAAGCGCTGGGAGTGTAGATATGGATATGTTTACAGTAATGAAAAGGGAAGCGGTATCTGAGCTTCTTGGGCATGAATTTAAAAATGTAAAATTAGAGGAAGAGTGCATTGATATTGAAAATGCACTGGGACGTATACTTGCTGAAGATATTATTGCCCGGGAAAATATTCCGGACTTTGTGCGTTCAACGGTAGATGGCTACGCAGTGAAGTCCCAAAATACGGTTGGAGCAAACCAAGCTTTGCCTGCTTTTTTAAACCTTGTTGGAGAGGTGAAAATGGGTGAAGAGACAGACCTGTGTTTAGGCGAACATGAAACAGCATATGTGCCGACTGGCGGTATGCTGCCAAAGGGCGCAGACAGTATGGTGATGATAGAATACACGGATGTTTTTGGAGATGAAATAGCCATTAACAAACCCGCGGCAAACTTGGAAAATGTTATCGGAGTCGGTGATGATGTTGCTAGGGGTTGGTGTGCACTTAATAAAGGACTCCAAATAAAGACACAACACATCGGAGCACTTGCGGCGCTCGGTTACAGCAAGGTGAAAGTGAGGCGTCGCCCGCGTATAACCATTCTCTCAACAGGAGATGAACTCGTTGCAGTTGATCAGAAGCCAGCTGTGGGTCAAATTCGTGATGTGAACACCTATAGCCTCCAGGCCATGGTTACAGCTATAGGGTGCCAAGTGGTTGGAATAAAAAGATTAAAAGACGATTTTGAGCATTTGAAAGACGCACTAAAAACAGCCCAGGAAAACAGTGATGTGGTTTTTCTATCTGGTGGAAGTTCCGTTGGAAATCATGATATGACATCAGAAGTCATAAACGCTGTGGGGACGCCGGGCGTTCTGGTACATGGCATTGCAATCAAACCAGGAAAACCGACCATTGCTGCGCGTATTGATAAAACGGCTATTTTTGGACTCCCAGGTCATCCGGCGTCTTGTGTTATTGCATTCAAAGCGGTTGTGGAGCCGTTTATTCAAGAAGTTCTATTGGGTGCAGAAATAAAGACACAACGCATTGAGGCTGTTTCTGGATTTCAAATGCATGTTTCATCTGGCAGAGACGTTTTTTTTATGGTAACACTGGATAATAGAAATGATCAGATAACAGCACAACCTGTTAAAGGGAAATCCGGCATGGTATCCATGTTTTCTAGTGCAGATGGATACATAGAGATACCAATGGAAAAGGAAGGCCTTGAAATAGGTGAAAAAATAACGGTTACATTATTTAGATAGCTGGGGTGGCGTATGAAACGAAATAAGTATTTAAATGTGATAGATTTAGATGAGGCAAAGGCAGTGATTCACCGTGTTTTTGAAGGACCGCTACGCAGTGTGGTGGAGCAGGTCCCTGTTCATGAAGCACTTGGAAGGGTAACCGCATGTCCGGTATTTGCTAAGGTGTCCAATCCGCACTATAATGCGGCAGCCATGGACGGAATAGCACTGAGTGCAAAGGTAACATTTGGAGCGCATGAAAAGAACCCCATCGAGCTTGAAGAGGGGAAAGACTTCATTTACGCCGATACAGGAGACTGTATACGTCCTGAACACAATGCGGTTGTTATGATTGAGGATGTTTATCCCCAATCAGATGGAAAGGTTCAAGTTTTCAAATCAACTTTTCCTTGGGAACACATCCGAGTAGTTGGAGAAGATATTGCGATTGGAGATATGATTCTGCCATCCATGCATCTGATTACCCCTGTAGATATTGGGGCTATGCTCAGTGGCGGAGTGACCGAAATTGAAGTGATTCAAAGAAAACGCGTGGGCATCATTCCAACGGGGACTGAAATCGTAAATCCTGGTTCACCACTAACACCGGGAGATATAATAGATTCGAATTCGAGGGTTTTTGAATCTATGGTCAAGGAGGCGGGGGGGATTCCGAACCGTATAGACCCGGTTCCAGACGACCGTGAGCTATTGAGAGAGGCTATTCTTAAATCCGTTGAGGAAAATGATATCGTTGTTATTAATGCGGGATCATCTGCAGGTAGTGAAGACTATACTGTTGGTCTTGTGCGGGAGTTAGGTGAAGTGTTTGTTCATGGTGTGGCGATTAAACCTGGTAAGCCAACCATTATAGGACAGATTGATGGTAAAGCGGTGATTGGCATTCCCGGATATCCGGTTTCTGCATTTATATCCTTTAGAGAGTTTGTTGTGCCACTGGTATCCATGTCTGGTGCAGTGCATATGAAAACCGCGGATGTTCAACTTTCAAAGCGCATTGTATCTTCTTTAAAACACCGGGAGTTTGTACGTGTTAAAATTGGACGTGTAGGCAATCAGCTTATAGCAACACCGCTATCGCGCGGTGCAGGTGTAACCATGTCTCTTGTTAAAGCAGACGGTATACTTGAGGTTCCAAAGAATGTAGAAGGCTATGAATCGGGCCAGATTGTGCCAGTGACACTGCTCAAAACAGAGGGCATCATCAATAAATCATTGGTGTCTATAGGGAGCCATGATATCATTATGGACTATCTCAATGACATGATGACAAAAGATGACCGCGGATTTACCCTATCCTCAGCACATGTGGGGAGTCTTGGCGGGATTATGGCAATTAAAAGAGGGGAAACCCATTTAGCGCCAAGCCATCTTCTCGATGAAAAGAGTGGGGAATATAATGTTTCCTATATAAAAAAATATTTGAAAAATGAAACCGTATATTTAATCAAAGGCATCAAGCGATGGCAAGGGTTTTATGTAAAAAAGGATCGGACAGATCAGATTACAAACCTAAAAGACCTTGTGGAAAAAGATTTGATATTTGCCAACCGTCAAAGAGGGTCGGGAACGCGTGCGCTTCTAGATTACAGCTTAAATTGCGAGGGATACAGTGGAGATGACATTGCAGGATATCAGAAAGAATATACGACGCATACCAACGTTGCGCTGGCTGTTTTATCGGGTAATGCTGATGTTGGGCTGGGAATACAGTCTGTAGCAAATATGATGGATCTTGATTTTATACCCTTGGCACTTGAGGACTATGATTTTATGATTCCAGAACGGTATTTGCATGACACGCGTGTTAAACGATTTGTCGAACTCCTTGAGTCGGATACATTTAAAGGCACATTAGAAAATCTAGGTGGGTATGAATTTGAAGGCATAAAATGGCAGGTGATTCAAAATGATTGATGATTACAATAGAAATATACATTATGTGCGCTTGTCTGTGACCGATTTGTGTAATTTGAAGTGTCAGTACTGCATGCCCGAAGAGGGGGTCTGCAAGAAAGACCATGCTGAGGTTTTGCGTATTGAAGAGGCCTATGAACTGGTCAAAATATTGACAGAGCTTGGAATAGACAAAGTCCGATTAACGGGTGGAGAGCCTCTTGTTAGAAATGGCATAATGACCCTTGTAAAGAAGATTGCGGCACTGGATGCCGTTATGGATTTTTCCATTACAACCAACGGCATTCTACTTGAAAAATATGCTCAGCCCCTAAAAGATGCTGGACTGAATCGGGTAAATATTAGCCTGGACACACTGGATGCGGACAAGTTTAAAAAAATAACACGCGGTGGTGATTTGGGTGCTGTTTTACGTGGCATAGAAGCGACAAGGAAGGCAGGACTCGTTCCTATAAAACTCAATGTGGTCATGATAAATGGCTTTAACACAGACGAAGTGGAGACCTTTATAAATATGGCAGATGAAACGTTGGAAGTGCGTTTTATTGAGCTAATGCCAATTGGTGAAGCCGCTGTCTGGAACCATGAAAAGTTCATTTCCAACAGCCATCTGATTGAAAAGTATAGCCACTTGCTTAGTGAAGAAGAGGGGGCTCATACTGGTCCGGCTAAGTATTTTAGACGTGTTGACTCCAAAGGACGTGTTGGGTTTATTAATCCGATTTCAGAGCACTTTTGCAGTGCCTGCAATCGAATTCGCATTACACCAGATGGCTATTTAAAAACATGTTTGCACTCAAATGAAGAGATTGCCCTCAAACCGTACTTGGACAATCCCTCACGCCTTAAAGATACAATATTAGAGGCTGTAGCCCACAAACCAAATAGACACAGTATTAACGATGCATCCTTTGTTCCAATTTCTAGAAGCATGCACCGTATTGGAGGATAAAACCGTGAAGTTAACGCACTTTAATGAAAAGGGCAGAGCCCATATGGTTTCTGTTGAAAGTAAAAAGGACACCAAACGAACCGCGACAGCGCGCGGAAGTATCGTAATGAAGGCTCAAACGCTTCAAATGATAGTTGAAGAAAAACACAAAAAAGGGGATGTCCTCTCAGTTGCTCAAATTGCTGGCATCATGGGCGCAAAAAAAACCAGTGATATGATTCCCATGTGTCATAACATTTTTCTTACGGGTGCAGACATAGCTTTTGATATCGACATTGAAAGCAATAGCATAAACATTGAAGCTACAGTAAAAACGGTTGGTAAGACAGGTGTTGAAATGGAAGCGCTGATGGCTGTTTCAGCAGCGGCACTTACCATTTATGACATGTGCAAGGCAGTCGATAAAGACATGACCATTACAGAGATTCAATTGATTGAAAAAAAAGGTGGAAAATCTGGACACTATATACGGGAGGCACTCAAATAATGAGGGGAATCGTACGCGCTATCAATATAAGTGAGCTGAAAGGCGTTGTAAAAACACCTATAGAAAAAGGGTATTTTAAAGTTGATCATGGCCTTGAAGGTGATGCCCATGCGGGTAACTGGCATAGACAGGTGAGCCTACTTGCAGAAGAAAGTGTTGAAACCATGCGTTCCCTCGGGGTTGAAAATTTAACAGCGGGTAAATTTGCTGAGAATTTAACCACAGAGGGCATTGAACTCTGGAAGCTGCCTGTCGGCACAAGAATGCGCATAGGTGAAACACTTATGGAGGTTTCACAAATCGGAAAAGAGTGTCATCATGGGTGTGCCATCAAACAGCAGGTTGGAAAGTGTATTATGCCGACACAGGGCATTTTTACAGTTGTGCTGGAAGCGGGCTACATATCTGTAGGTGATACAATTGAAATCCTTGAAAAGGCATAATTTAAGTATAGGGCAAGTGGGCACGGTTAAAAATATTTACATCAGTAAAGAAAAAGGTGGTCCCCGTATACCGCTAAAAAGTGCAAGCTGCATTTGTGATTTTGGCATAGAGGGTGAACGCAGAGGCGGACCAGGCCCAAAACAGGTGAGCTTTCTTGCATCAGAAAGTGCTGTTTTTAAAAACGAAACGGGCTGGTGTATGCATCGTTTTAAAGAAAACGTTACAACGGAGGGTCTTGAACTCTGGCTGCTCGAGTCTGGAACCATTGTAGAAATAGGAACCGCTCAGTTTGAAATCACTCTAAAAGGCAACAAGTGCCATGAAGGGTGTCCACTTAGGCGTCCTAATCAAGCGTGTTTGATGCCTAAGGAAGTGGTGTATGCACGTGTTCTTAAAAATGGCATCATTGCCCTCGGAGATACAATAAAGATTCTAAGCAATGAAACCTTTTTTGATGAGTGCATGCCCAGATAATGAAACTGAAGCGAATCATGATAGGTGGATCCTTGTGGTGTCTGTGAAATATTTAATTTAGAGGTAAGCTTAAGTGTTATCGCTTATCAAAACACGCAATATTCTGAAAAGCGAATTAAAGTATTTTTTAATTATCATAATTTGCTTTATATATGGCCTAAAATTAGAAAATTAGGCGTTAAAATGATATAATAACGTTAACCTGAGTCATTTGAATGTAAAATCATGACTCAGCGAAAATAAAACCAATCCGAGTTGAGCCTTCTAAGGAGATTTCTCTATGGAGTCCAGCCGATGGGTAGGACAGGAAACTGTACTGCCTCCCGCTATTTGGAAAGGATTTGGTATGACTTTGTTAACGCACTGTTGTCCAAGTAGGTTGCAGCAATTACTGCAATCACCGAACCAGAGAGAAGGAGGTATTTTTTGTGAACAAATTTATACGAATCGACATGACAACACTAAAAAGTACTGTTGGAGATGTACCGGAGAAATACGCTGGACTGGGTGGACGTGCACTAACGTCTAACTTCATTAACGATGAAGTGGTACCTACTGCACACGCACTAGGAAGAAACAATAAAATGATTTTTGCTCCTGGACTGCTAAGTGGCTCTACAGCACCAAACTCGGGACGTATGTCTGTTGGTTCAAAGAGTCCTCTAACAGGGACTATTAAGGAATCCAATACAGGTGGATCATCTTCTCAAATGCTTGCCAAAATGGGCATTAAGGCATTTGTCATTGAAGGCATGCCATCAGGCGATGCATTTTATGTAGTGAAGCTTTCGATGGACGGTGTTGAAATTGAAGAGGCACCTCAGGAAATTCTTGGCGGGTGTGGAAACTATGAAGCTATTGAAATTTTAGGTAAAAAGTATGGTACACATGTAGGTATAGCCCTTGCTGGGCCAGCAGGAGAATACGGGCTGCCTTCAGCTAATATTTCTTTCAAAGATCCAGAAGGAAACATCCGTAGTGCAGGTCGTGGTGGACTAGGCGCTGTACTGGGTTCTAAGAAAGTCAAAGCCATTGTAATTGATGATACGGGTGCACCTAAAAAGGTTGACATTGCAGATCCTGAAAAGTTCAGAGCAGCTGCAAAGGTCTTCACTAAGGCAATTCTTGATCATCCTGTTGCGGGTCAAGGTCTTGCTGCATATGGTACAGATGTACTCGTAAACATTCTGAACGAAGCAGGCGGACTACCTGCTAAGAACTTTACTGAAGGTCGTATCGAGCATAATGACAATATCTCAGGTGAAACAATGAATGCGACAATCAGCGAGCGTGGCGGTGAGGGCAAAGTGTCTCACGGATGTCACAGAGGTTGTATCATCAGATGTTCACAGTGGTATCCTGATAAGCAAGGTAAGTACATAACAAGTGGATTCGAATATGAAACAATTTGGGGTCTAGGTGCCGATGCAGGTATTAAAGATCTTGACATTATCGCTTACATTGACAGAGCAATGGATGATGTCGGTGTAGACAGTATTGAAACAGCAGTTGCAGTAGCAACGGCTATGGACGGCGGACTTCTGCCATGGGGTGATGGTCAGGCTGTACTTGAAGTTGTTAAGGATATGGCAAAACCTACACCGCTTGCTCGCATTATCGCTGGTGGTGTAGCTGTTGTTGGTAAACTTTGTGGTATGTATAGAGTGCCGGTTGTTAAAGACCAGGCCATTCCAGCATATGATCCAAGATCGGTTAAGGGTATTGGCCTCACTTATGCTACGACTCCAATGGGTGCAGACCATACTGCAGGCTACTGTATTTCAGGTAACATTCTAAAAGTTGGTGCAGATATTGACCCACTGAAGAAAGACGGTCAGGTTGAATACGCTCGTGCTATGCAAATTGGTACAGCAGCGATTGACAGTACCGGCATGTGCTTGTTTGTATACTTTGGTATTGCAGACAGTCCGGAAGGCTATCAGGCCCTAATCGATATGATTAATGCACAATATGGTCTTGAATTGACTGCTGATGATGTGGATGAACTGGGTAAATCGGTTCTTAAAGTTGAACGTGACTTTAACAAGCGCGCAGGATTCACAAATCATCATGATCGTCTGCCAGAGTTTATGGAGTACGAAGTTCTACCACCACATAACGTTGTTTGGGACTTTACACCAGAAGAGATAGACGAAGTGTTTAATTTTTAGTTAAATCAGGAGTTATAGTGAGCGGAGCCTGATTTATTCAGGCTCCGTTTATATATTCTAAGGAGAATTGGGGGTTGCACAATATGGATAACACATCAAGAGCACCCGAAGTACAATCACCTGAAGGTAGTCATACTGAGCAGTCGAGCGAAAAAAAGAAGTTGGAAATACGCGGGTTTTTAAAGCTGGATAGCTTTCTACGAAAGAAGTATGGAGGCATGCCTGTTTACATTGAACAAGATGAACCAATTTCTGGATTTGATTTGGCTAAGAAGCTGGGCATCAACCCACAGGATGTCGAGGTTATTTTTGTAAATGGCTTTGTCTATGCACTTGATTATATGATTGAGCCAGGAGATCGCATGGCTTTCTTACCGCCAGGATGTCCAGGACCATACCGAATTGCACTTGGATTTTATGGGAAGAATCAAGACAATGCAGCGAACTTCAAGATTCCTGACAGAGAAGATAAGGAGAAGGGGGACTGCTAAGTGGGGCAGAAAAATGCAGCACTGGATATGAGTCTTTATGAATATGGCAGTGTCATTTCAGACCCCATGGGTGATCGTGAGAGCTGTTCAAATAATGGGTGTTCAAAGAAGGAGATGCTCCTAACCCATTCTGCAGATGGATACCGGCTGACATACCTAAGACCAGATGTTAAAAGAGTTTATATCGAGGTGACTACAAGGTGTAATTTTGATTGTATCACCTGTATTAGAAGTTCATGGACTTGTGACCATGCCCACATGGACATGCAAACCTTTGAAAATCTGCTTGCTGGACTAAAAAGCTTGCCTGATCTTGAAAGTGTTCACTTTGGAGGCTTTGGCGAACCCATGATGCATCCGCATATTTTTGATATGCTTAGGGCGGTCAAGGGGCTAGGTGTGCGGGTTGAAATGATATCCAACGGATCTTATCTGACCGATGAGAATGCAAGAAAACTGATTGAACTGGAACTGGACATGCTCTTTACATCAATTGACAGCCCTGAAGAAGAGTCTTTTGAGACCATACGCATTGGCGCCCATCTAGGCGATATTACGGCCAATGTTGGGGGACTGCAAAAGCTCAAAAAAACACTTGGGGTTGATAAACCTGAACTGGGCATTGAGTTTGTAGCCATGAAGAATAATTTCATGCAGTTGCCCCAGCTTATTGAACTGGCCCATCACCTTGAGGCTTCTCAGATTATTGTGAGTAACTTACTGCCCTACCATGAGTCTATGAAAGACCAAGTGGTTTACGATTTGGAAGACTCAGGCACTTTATTTGGTAAAGATTCTCTTAAAGCAACGATATTTGCACAGATTTCAAACACAAGACTAAGAACTGAGCGCCATTGCAGGTTTGTGGAAAATAAAAGCTTGTGCATTAATTCAGAAGGCGATATTAGCCCGTGTTATGCGCTCATGCACGAGTATGATGCGTATGTATATGGACTAAAAAAACATATATCTCCATGTTACGCTGGTAATATCAATCAGCATGATCTTGCCAAGCGCTGGATGAGCAAAGGCTATGTGAACTTTAGAAACACAGTGCTTGATAGTAAATTTCCATCGTGTACAGATTGTAAGTCTCGAGACGGATGTACCTATACGGACAGCAATGAAATGGATTGCTGGGGAAACAGTCCATCATGTGGAGATTGCTTGTGGGCAAGACGCATTATTGCTTGTCCTTAAATGTTTTAGATACTATTGGAGGACCATTGATGAAGGTAACCGTGAAATTATTCGCCACATTGCGTGAATATGGGGACAAAATTAAGGTTATGGATTTTGCTGAAAACACGACCGTACTGGATGTTATCATGCAATTAAAGTTGCCAGCAGATGATGTTGCAATCATTATGATTAACGGTAGACATGCAAAACCGAGTACAATCTTAAAAGAAGAGGATGTTCTCGCCCTGTTTCCGCCAGTAGGTGGCGGATGATATGAAAAAAATAAGGTATACTATAAAAGCATTGACTTTAGTTTAAATAGGGTCAATGCTTCTTTTGCGGAAAGGACAAAGCAGTGCACAGAAATTCAGACAAATTCATTATTGTGCTCGCACAAAATAATGAATTTGTCTGAATTTCTGTATTCGGCGCGTCTAGCGACGAAAGCAACCGACAGGTTGCTAAGTGCAGTATTCGGCGCGTCCAGCGACGAAGCGGGCCGATAGGTTGCTAAGTACCCTATTCGCATTACGACATAAATTGCAAATAGAAAAAAAGGAGTGCCTATGAAACTTAGAGCAGCTATAAGCATCCAGACCGTACCAATGCAGCGGCTTATGCAGTGTCATAAGGAAAAAGAAGTGCTTGGCTATTGTGCCCAGTGCAGCAACTACATGAAAAATCACAGCTGTCCGGATTTTGATTTTGATGTAAAAACCCTATTAGAGGCCTACTCGCACGTAGCGGTTATTATGACACGTATAGACACTGCATCAATTAAGGCCCAAGAAAGTGAATTGACAGAAAGGGCATTTGATTCAGATGTTTATGCGCGGTATGCATCTGATAATGACTCTGTATCAGATGATTGGCAGACAAGGTTATCCATGTTTGTTTTTGATGCAGTGAAGGCCCAAATGTCTGAAAAACTGCTGACACTTGAAGAGCATATTCCCTTATCTTTGGGCTTGCCTCCCGGGGCCTGTACACGGTGTAAAAAGTGCCTAAAAAATACTGGCGCACCTTGTCTTCATGAAGACAAACTCCGTTATTCTTTGGAAGCACTCGGATTTTTGGTTTCAGATATTTACCGGGAAATTTTTGATTATCAACTTCAGTGGACACAAAATACGCTACCCGATACATTCACAACGTGCAGCGCCTTGCTTGTTCAAGAAGGGGTCAATGTCAGTGACATTGAAACATGTCTTGGCAGTCTTGAAGTGGTTCTCTAGCCGTCTTTTCTATGTTGGGTTATGTTGACTTAGTGGGTATAAATTCAATATGCTATGAAAGCTGTAAGTTTATCTGTATAGTGTGACGGATTGGTATCATTAAATGAGGACGTGCATAGATATGAAAGAAAAGATGAAGCAAGAAGATGCAGTTTCTAAGAGCAAAGAAATTACTACGATCGCAATGGGCGTCGCTACTCTCATTGGTGGCGGGATGGGGATTTACTTTTTAAGTGCATTCTTTGCTGTTCCAGGATCAAAGTACCTGCTGATGGCACCCTACTTGTCCATTATTTTTTACGTCATGCAGTTTAAGCTCAAATCAAAGTACACCCTCTTGAAAATCGGGACTGTATTTGCACTGATTATGACCGTTATTAATATTTTTATGGGCATAGCCATTCTCTTGACAACGCTACTGACTTGCTTAACGGTTCTGCCACTTGCCACTATAGATTTAAGAGCCTTTTGGGGCAGTGTTTTATTTTCAGGGTATACTGGCGGCTGTGCACTCTTGATCACAAAGTATTTTATTGGTGGGCTCGATGCGGTCTCTAATATGTGGATACTTGTGGTTGCAGTTATCTGTGCAGGATTTGGAGTGCTGGGGACAATGGTTGCAAAGCGTGTCCTAAATAATATTGGCATTCGAAAGCTGCATGAGCGTCAAAAGGGTTGAACAAATAATGTATACAAGATGTTACAGTTGTTAAGTGAAGGCATAATGGGGTGCATTAACTCTCATAATATGTTATAATATGCACTGTTGGTGAAGTAAGTATCCTGAGTAACTAAGTTTGAGAGTATTTATATGCACTGTGTTTTCAGTGACGGATAGATACAATCCTGCTGCGTCCTGTGAATGGATATTGAAAAATCATTATTATTTAAAGAACTGGGGTCTGCATTAGTCAGTTGCTGACTTGTGCTGGATAATCATATATGATTGTTCAATGTGAGACATAAGGTCGAAGCTTAGGCACTCTAACTCTTTTTTCCAAAAAAAGAGTTAGAGTGCTTTTTTTGCGTAAAAGACAAAGAAATGCACGATTTCAGTTATAAGCTATCGGCTGTGCTAGCACAAAGCCGATAGCTTATAACTGAAATCGTATTTGGCGCGACTAGCGACAAGAGCGACCGGAGGTTGCTCGGTGCATTTCTGAAGCTCATAAAGAAAGCAGATTCGCCAGCTGTGCTAGCACAAAGCCGATAGCTTATAACTGAAATCGTATTTGGCGCGACTAGCGACAAGAGCGACCGGAGGTTGCTCGGTGCATTTCTGAAGCTCATAAAGAAAGCAGATTCGCCAGCTGTGCTAGCACAAAGCCGATAGCTTATAACTGAAATCGTATTTGGCGCGACTAGCGACAAGAGCAACTGGAGGTTGCTCGGTGCATTTCTGAAGCTCATAAAGAAAGCAGATTCACCAGCTGTGCTAGCACAAAGCCGACAGCTTATAACTGAAATCGTATTTGGCGCGACTAGCGACAAGAGCGACCGGAGGTTGCTCGGTGCATTTCTGAAGGAGTCAAGAAGAAGCTTATGAGACTTCAAAATAACCGAATGTTCGAAAAATGCCAACTTTTATGAAGTTGGAGCATTTTATATAAACAAAACAAAGTATTTTAAGGAGTGGTAAAAAAAATGGAAACTGATGAGTTGCAGCTGAAAAACAGGATTATGAAAACAGTAAAAGACGAAAAAATTGATATGATACGTCTACAGTTTGTAGATATATTTGGGTTTTCAAAAAATGTGGCGATTACATCAGAAGAGTTGCCAAGTGCGCTTGACGGCGAGCTTATGTTTGATGGGTCATCCGTAGATGGATTTGGGAGAATCGAAGAATCGGATATGTACCTTGTGCCAGACCTGTCAACCTTTAGATCGGATTCGTGGAATCCAAAACAAGAAGGTGTTGCACACATTATGTGCGATGTACACGGACCTGACGGAAAACCGTTTAAAGGGTGTCCAAGGGTTATTTTAAAAAGTGCGATTGAAGAAGCAAATGCACTTGGTTATAGTCTGAACGTTGGTCCAGAAGGCGAGTTCTTTTTATTCGAACGCGACAAGGATGGCAAACCAACGTTTGAAATACATGACGAAGCAGGCTACTTTGACCTGTCCCCGATTGATTTGGGGGAAGACGCCCGTCGTGACATGATTGTCACAATGAAAAATCTGGGTTTTTCAATTGAAGCGTCCCACCATGAGGTTGCACCCGGACAACACGAAATAGATTTTAAGTACGGTGAAGCACTCCATACAGCAGATCAATGGATGATATTCAAACAGATTGTAAAAGCAACGGCACACATGCACGGCCTATATGCATCATTCATTGCCAAGCCATTTTCAGGTGAAAATGCTAATGCCATGCACTGCAACCAGTCGCTTAATAAAGACGGGAAAAATGCTTTTTATGACCCGAACGATGAACTTAAGCTGAGCCAAACTGCACGATACTACATAGGAGGACTGCTAAAGCACGCCAAGGGCATTGCAGCAATTTGCAATCCAACGGTTAATTCATACAAACGTTTAGTACCAGGCTATGAAGCGCCAACAAACATTGCTTGGTCTTATTGTAACCGATCAGCCCTTATTCGCATCCCACTTGCGGGTGAAGAGAGAACACGTGTTGAACTGAGAACGCCAGATCCAATGGCCAATCCATATTTGGTATATGCAGTTATGCTCAAAGCCGGTCTTGATGGCATTAAGAATAAAATTGAGCCACCTGCCGCGATTGACAAGAACATATATGATACCGAAGACGGCGTTGTAAAGTGTTATCCGAGAAGTTTGTTTGAAGCACTCGAAGAAATGAAAGCTGACCCGCTCATTAAGGAGACACTGGGTGAACATACTTTTGATATCTTTATGAAGGCAAAACTTAAAGAGTGGCAACGTTATGAACAGACCGTTCACAAGTGGGAAATTGATACGTACTTTAACCAGTATTAAACATAAGGACCTTTAGGAGGACAAATGAAAAAATATTCAGATATAACACTTTGGAAGGATGTTACCCAGAGCCAGTGGGATGACTGGAAATGGCAAATGGCCAACCGAATCACGGATGTTGAAACCCTAAAATGTGTAATTACCCTTACAGATGAGGAAGAAGAGGGCATAAAGAAATCCCTCGAGACACTTCGGATGGGCATAACACCCTATTATGCTATGCTCATGGATGAGCAGAATCCTGCTTGTCCTGTAAGGATGCAAGCAGTTCCAACTATTTATGAAACTTATAAAAGTAAAAATGACATGGATGATCCCTTGCATGAGGACGCAGATTCACCCGTTCCGGGCTTGACACACCGCTACCCTGACAGGGTGCTTCTTCTCATAACAGATCAGTGTTCAATGTATTGCAGACACTGTACAAGAAGACGTTTTGCAGGTGGAAAAGATGCCAGTACACCTGTTGATCAGATCGATAGGGCAATTGAATATATTAAAGGTGCCACAGAAGTGCGTGATGTTCTCTTATCAGGAGGTGACGCTCTATTGGTATCGGATGAACGACTTGAATACATCATTAAGAGACTGCGTGAAATAGAACATGTAGAAATCATTCGAATCGGATCGCGCGTTCCAGTGGTTATGCCACAGCGTATTACGGAAAAACTGGTAAACATGCTTAAAAAGTATCATCCAATTTGGTTAAATACGCATTTCAACCATTCAAAAGAGATTACTGAAGAAGCAAAACGCGCATGTAGTTTACTGGCAGATGCAGGCATACCACTTGGAAATCAATCCGTGCTTCTACGTGGGGTGAACGACTGCACACATGTGATGCGCCATCTTGTTCACAATTTAGTGAAAATGCGGGTACGTCCATATTATGTGTATCAGTGCGACCTCTCAACAGGTATTGAACATTTTAGAACACCTGTCTCAAAGGGTATTGAAATTATAGAAGGGCTAAGAGGACACACCTCAGGCTATGCAGTACCGACCTTTGTAGTAGATGCACCAGGGGGTGGCGGAAAGATTCCTGTAATGCCACAATATGTACTCTCACAGTCTCCTGAACGTGTGGTTCTGAGAAATTATGAAGGGGTGGTCACAAGTTATGCTGAACCAGACCCATATAAGCCCCAGTGTACTTGCAAAGACTGCACAGCAGCTAAGTATCAGGCAATAGGTGTAAGTGGTCTTTTAGAGGGCAATCAAGTTAATTTAGAGCTTGCTGGCTTAGAAAGACATCAGAGAAAATAAGCGCTTAAAATTGAGAAGAAGGTATTTTAGAAGTGTGGCAGTAGAAGCGAAGTGAATCAATTAAAAAAGCCTGCATCGATTATCGATGCAGGCTTTTATTTTTTCTGATTAGTTATACAAACCTTCCAAATTAGGATCATCTAACAACTCTGTAGCGATCATCTTTAAAATGCGTGTTTCACGTTCAATCGAAAGCCCCATAGAGGCATCTTGTGAATCAATGACCTTTTGATTATGTCGAATAGCTTCATAAATATTGACCCAAACAGGTTCAGAACCATTTTTAATTTCATATGATTCCGGATGCGCCTGACCAAGCGCTCTATCAGCACTGCAAACATAGAAGTAGGAAAGCATGTGTACCATGTCGTATCCATCATAATGTGATGGACGGTACTCTTCATATGCACCGAATGCATCTTTTACATCAATATTTTGAGCCCCTGTTTCTTCTTCAAGTTCACGAATGAGTCCTTGGATTAGGTCTTCCTCTGCATTAACACCGCCGCCCGGAAAACTGTAGTCATTGTAGCGCCGAGTATAGATCAGAAGAATGTCTTCGCCATCCATAACGATAGCACGTGCAGCAGCACGTTCATAAACAACGGGTTCGCTAAGCTTTGCTACAGCCGCGTTTGTGTGTGTATGAATTAATCTCATTAAGTAACTCCATTACATAAAAGTCCAGTACAAATAACACAACTCATACATTATAGCAGATTTTTACCTATTGTACATATATGAATAGAGCACAAATACAATATTGTATTTGTGCTCTTACTTATTAAACAAATAAATTCATGAAACCCGTAATGATTGCTGCGTTGAAAAAGTCAATGAACAGGCTGCCGACAAGCGGTAGAATGAAAAATGCGGCAGGTGCGATTTTGTATTTTTGTGTTAATGCGTTCATATTTGCCATCGCATTCGGCGTAGCGCCCATACCAAAACCACAGTGTCCACAGGCCATTACAGCAGCTTCGTAGTCACGGCCCATTACATTAAATGTAACGAAGTAAGCGAAGCTTGCCATTAGGACTGTTTGAGCTACGAGCATAATAAGCATTGGTCCTGCAAGCTCTGCAAGTTGCCATAGCTTCAGGCTCATTAGAGCCATTGCAAGGAAAATCGATAGGGATGTTTCCCCGATAACATCAATTTCCTGAGCGTTGATTTTAAGTGTTGTTGAGGCGTCAGAAATATTACGAATAATGGCTGCAGCGAACATAGCACCAATATATGGTGGGAAAGTCATGCCTGTTTTTGTTAATACTGCAGATATCAGTGTTCCAAGACCCATTGATACAATGATTTGACAAGTTGCGCCTAAGAAACGGGCAGAGTTTATGCGGTTATCTTGACCAGAGTCGTCTTGAATGTTTCCAATTGCTTCAGAGTGATCTTCCACTGAAAGCAAGTTGTGCTTGTCAATTAGACGCTTGCCCAGCGGGCCACCAATAAGCGAACCAGCAATAAGACCGAATGTTGCAGATGCCATCGCTACAGCACTTGCGCCCGTTGCGCCAGCGTGTTCAAAAAGGGGTGCATATGCACCAGATGTACCGTGACCGCCTGTCATCGGTACAGAACCTGTAGAAAGTCCGATTAGTGGGTTAATACCAAACACTTTTGCAAATGCAACCCCG
This sequence comes from uncultured Acidaminobacter sp., assembly GCA_963676345.2. Classification (GTDB taxonomy): domain Bacteria; phylum Bacillota; class Clostridia; order Peptostreptococcales; family Acidaminobacteraceae. Next base: position 311,825 of record CAXXTS010000002.1, on the reverse strand, counting down.
ATTACATTTTGCATTGATACGAGAATGACAGCAAGCACAAGGAAGACCATAACCTGCTTGCCACCTTTTTTCAGGAGTTTAAAACTAGCAGTAAACCCCACCGTTGTGAAAAAGGCAGTCATAAAGACCTTTTGAAGTGTTGTGTCAAATTGAAACTCTAGTATGCCAGCTTGTTTCATAGCGAGTGTGAATAGTGCGAAAATAATACCGCCTATAACAGGTGCTGGAATACAAAAGCGCTCAAGTACAGAAACCCGTTTTCTTATGGCTTGACCTCCCATAAGTATGACTACAGCAAGTGCCATAGATTGAATCATGTCTAGTGTTAAAGTCATTAATTAACATCCCCTTCTAATAAAATAATAAGACTGAATCACTCAAATTTATTATAAGAAGACGCTACAAAATTCGACAGTGTTCGACAGAAAATCATAGAAAACGTTTTCAATTAATTTCTGAAAAATGAGGCTAGTGCATTTTAAGCTTGCTTATAATGCCTTCAATAAAGCGCTTTACACTGATTTTTCCATGAATATTCGACTGGTTTTCAATATATCGAATCTCTTGTTTGATCTGGCTCAAATCAAATAGAATCGTTGCATAGTCCGTAAATTTCAGGTTGTCGAAGTCTTCGCGACCCATTTCAGCTAAAGTGGTCATGGCTTTGAGAATAATTCTGCGGATCCGCTGCTCTATTGAACGCACATTGACAGAATCACTTCCTGCCCTTGCTTTTTCTTCAGAAAGCCGGAGGTAAAGATCTTGCATCTTGTAGCTTTGTGTAGAATTTTTGATGCGACTGCGCATAATGAGCAGTATAATTGCGCGTAAATCTTCTGTTCCGTTTTCACTGATAATACCGAGGTCAGAAAAAATCTGATCCAGCTGTGTGTTGATGTCGGGCTCAGTGCGTAACTTTTCTGTGATGTTTTTAGGGCTTTGACTGGGCCCCATGCTTGTAACGGTGTCTTTAATGAGATTAAAGGATTTTTCAAGGTCAAGTGTATTGCTCACCGTTCGAATAACACTTGTTGCTTCAATGGCATTTATAGGCTTGTTTAAGAAAAATACACATCCGGCTTCATAGGCTTTAGAAATCATGTAGTGATCTTCCACTTGAGAAATCATAATAAATTTTCCACTGAAACCGTTTTGGGTTGCAGTTTTAACAATATTAATGCCATCAACACCGGGGAGCAGTAAGTCGACAATCACAATGTCAGGATTATAGAAATGAATTTCGTCGACTGCGTCATGCCCATCCTTTAATTCACCAATGACTGTGCCGAGCCTATTTCTTTCTATGAGATCCAACATCATTTTGCGAATGACAACATCATCATCAATTATAAGTATGCGCTTCATTGTGTCTCCTCCCAGTTTTGTATCCTATTATCAAGTGGCAACGTAATTGAAAATACTGTGCCACTATTTATTTCCGAACTTACTGAAATTTTACCATTCATTTCTTCAACTAAGTTTTGAACATGTGAAAGTCCAATGCCTGTACTGGCTTTTCCAGTCTGCGCGTTGTACTTGGTTGTAAAACCTGGGTTGAATATGACTTCCAACAGGTCCGTGTCAATACCGCATCCTTGGTCTGAAACCGATAAGTGCATGGTCCCTTGTGCCACCTTGGCACGGACATGTATTGCACCTTGAGCTGAGGAAGCAAAAATACTGTTATCAATCAGGTTGTTGAGTAGGGTGAAAATATTGAGGTAGTTTTTAATCATGACATCCCCATCTTGTTGAACGCTCAGTCGAATATTTTTACCAGACTGTGCAATGCTTTTCTCGGAGCTAGATTTTACAATAGCCAGTATTTCAGACAAGCTGAGTTCTTCAATATTCTCAAGCTTTCGAATGAAGTCTTCAAAACCAGAAAGCACACGCAGATAGTCTTTTTTAATTTCGTGTATTTCACGGGCAATTTCAAGGGCACCATTTTTTGTTGGAATTTCAGCAGGGAGCTCGTCATAGAGTTTATACGACTGCATCATTACAGATTCAATCTGATCAGCGGACTTTCTTAAATAGAAAAGTTCTGTTTCTACATCGGCAGCGAGGCTGGTCAGCTGAACATATCTTTTTTGATGTTCCTGCTTTTGAATAAACAAACTTTGCTGTTTCCAGAGTGTAAATAGAATAAAGGCAATAATGGCCCGAAGCAGGCCTGCTACAATGACAATTTGAATCAGCTTCATATTTAAGTTATTTCTTAATATGGCTTCGAGACTATTGCTGATTGCATCGATAAGCGCCATAACCAGAATGCAGTTAAATAGGCGCGTCCTGTAGTGTCGCAGGTTAATGAGCAGGTGCAGTACAGCGAAACAGCCATAATAAAGCAGTGCAGGCCGAACGAAAGTGAATGCATCCACCGGACTTTGGCTGAGCAGTATAGTTTGTGTAAAATAGCGCTCTGCGCCAATAATCACACCCGATATCAGTGTGAGTGAGGGCAGATGAATGTCATCTCGAACGAGGCCAACGAGGTGAATCAGCACAACACCCAGTGAAAGGCGAAGTGTGCCATTCAAGGGGTAGAAATGTATCTCACTGAATAAGGCAACGAGAAGAGACAGTGGGATATATCGTTTTATAATATTTTGCATAATTGTCTCCTGGTATCCATGTCCACTATTGTTAATTGTTTAACATAATCCTTACATATTATAGTCTTATGTTTATTATGTGTCCAGTGAAGGTAAATAGAAATTGACTATAATGATTCATATTTCGCATTAAAAGAGGGCGGTGGTATACTAAGTGTAATCAATAAAAGTATAGGGAGGACAACGTGAAATATCCTGAAATTGAAACACTGGAATTAGATCGCCTTGTTTTAAAACCAATTGAATTAAATGATGTGGATTTGATCTATGCACTTAGAACAGATGCGCAAGTTATTAAATACACGGGTGTTCAAATGATGACAGACCTAGAACAGGCTAAAGCGTTTATTGTAAATCGCCAAAAGGATATGGCCTCTGGCACGGCCTATTACTGGTGCATATATGAAAGGACCAGCAAGAAAGCACTGGGGACGGTATGCTTATGGCAGTTTTCTGAAGGGGACCTAAGCTGCCATATAGGGTATGAACTCCTGCCATTAGCACAGGGAAAGGGCATTATGTATGCAGCTTGCTTGGCTGTTGTAAAATATGCTTTTAAAGACCTTCAAAGGCAGTTAATAAAAGCAGAAATACAAACAGGTAATACCCGGTCTATTCGCTTAATAGAGCGATTAAAATTTAAAAAGTCAAACAGAGAGGGAGCCTATTTGATTTATGAGTTCAAAAGGCCATCTGATACTGTTTAATTTAGGTTAATCAGCAAAGTAAAGCCCCACAAAACCGTATATAATTTCGGTTTATGGGGCTTTCTGTGTTTGAATTATAGCATAGAGCTTTTAAAGCTGAAACTGCTCTACAATTTCGGTCAGGGTGTTTGCAAGAATGAGCAGCTCTTCTGCCTGACTGTTAATGCCGTGGACCATGTCTTCTTGTGACGAGAGGCTAGCCGAGATCTGCTCAGCAGTTGCGGCATTTTCCTGCGTTGATGCCGAAATGGATTCGAGAGCCATCAAGGTATCGTCCTTGCTTTTTACAATAGAATCATTGATATTAAGAAGTGCATTTACATGCTCGAATGTGTCGACAGCCTTGCTTGAAATAAGGGATAATGCAGATCCAACTTCATCAAGTTTAGACTCAGCATCACGCAGCTTTACTGTAGAATTGTCCATGCCACCCTTCACGTTACTGATGTTTTCGACAATTGAACTCGTAATACTTGAAATGTCATTGGTAGAGTCCGATGTTTGTTCAGCTAAGTTTCGGATTTCTTCTGCAACAACAGCAAAGCCTTTTCCATGTTCACCAGCGCGTGCAGCCTCTATGGATGCATTTAGGGCGAGCAGGTTGGTTTGTTCAGCAATACTTTGAATAACATTAAGTATATTGCTGATTTCATGAGAGCTTTCAAGAAGCAAATCGACCGTCTCTTGCAGAGAGGTGGTTGACTCTAGACTGTCCTTGAAGCTGCCTGTCATTTGAGCAAGGTTGCTTTCAGAAGCCTTTTGACTGGACTCAATTTCTTTTGTGCCTTCGTAAATCTCCAGTGACAGTGATTTGTTCTTTTCTATATGATCAGAGAGATCATACATGGCCTGAACGCTGTTTGCTACATCCTGAGCTTGTTCTTGAATGCTAACAGCAAAGGTTTCAAATCCATCATTGAGTTCCCTGATGGTATTAGATCCGTTTGAAGACGCGCCAGCCAGTACCTTGGATTTTTCTCCCAAACTATTTGATGAAGTACTCATTATATTGATCACCTTGTGTATGCTCTCAGAGAGACCAACAATGGCACGGGAGAGCTTTCCGGTTTCATCTTTCTTCTCTAGGCTGTGTTTATTCTCAATTTGTATACGTGAGTAATCCTTTTCAGACATTTTTTCAAGCAAGGCGCTGAATTCATTAATTGGATTTGTAATGTTTGTCTTAAAGTTTTGAATCACCAGTGCAATAAATATCAGAATACCTAAAAATAGGATACTGTTAATGATGAGCGTTCTACGGGTAAGGGCGTTGATAACCCTCAAATCATACGATAATCTGAAAACACCGATAACTTGGGACTGGGTGGGTTCATACGCTGGAATATATTGATAGATATAGTTTTTTGTTTTTTCGTGGATTGTTTCACCCTTAAGAGCGCGCTGAATGACTTGTGCGTCTTCAAATGAAGTGATAGCTGTTTCAAGCAGTGAATCGTGCCCCTCAAAAGATGAATATAAGAGTTTTTCTTTGTCAAACAAGTCGAGTGTTTGACTAGATACATGTTTGTATGTGTCAAAGAAAGTATCTGCAGTACCAACCTGCATGGTGCCAATGATCTGATCGTTATGATAGATTGGTGCGAAAGCGCGAATGGCTAAACCGCTTGATCCTGTTTCGACACCTGAAATGCTAGAGCCGTTTAAAGCGGCTTTTATTGTAGCTTTGCTGCTTTTGTCATCATCGTATTTGGCGCTGTTGTGGCCACGGTACATAACACTGCCATCAGCCCTTCCGATCTCAAAGACCGAAATACCAAGACTTTGGCTTAAACTCTCAAAAATAGGGTCGACGACTTGGGCTAAAGCGGTTCGGTTTTCACTATAGACTGCTTCGATGATACGTGAGTCTTTAGCGTGGAGTTGTGCTATAGCATGGGCATCATCGCTTTTCATAGTGATGAGTTCTTCTAAGAGTGCCTTTGAGGTCATAAGTGCCTTATCAGCATCTTCATTTTGAAGACGTAAGTTCGTTAGGGTCATTGCGGAAATAACCGCTAAAAAAATGAGTACAATTGCTAAAAAGGACAATTGTAGTTTTGTTGATATGCTTTTAAAGTGCATAAGATCACCTCCAATATATTGTTACCCGAGCTTAATTTAAGTTTTCTAAATATTTGTAAAACAACACTTGGTATATACAATACAAATTAGGTATAATAATTTTAGAGGTGATTTGTGTATGAAAAACCAATTTGATGTCATTGTCATTGGCGCAGGGGTCATTGGCAGCGCTATTGCAAGAGAACTCTCAAAGTATACGGCAAAAGTACTTATTCTGGAAAAAGAAAATGATGTAAGTAACGGTGCTTCAAAAGCAAACAGCGGCATAGTTCATGGCGGATATGACGCCAAGCATGGAACCATGAAAGGCTATTTTTCAAGAAAGGGCAATCGCATGTTTAGAGCCCTGAATGACACCCTGAACTTTGGCTATTTGGAATGTGGTTCAATGGTACTTGGGTTTTCGGATGAAGACTTGATTGTACTAAAGACCTTAATGGAAAATGGCATTAAGAATGGTGTTGATGACCTACGTATTATTGAACGTGAGGAAATCCTAAAATTGGAACCCCATGTTAATCCTGAGGTCAAATATGCCCTTTACTGTAAATCAGCAGGCGTTGCATCCCCATATGAGATGACCATTGCACTTGCTGAAAATGCCATTCAAAATGGCGTTCACTTAAAACTGAAGCATGAAGTGACTGGCATTGAAAAGACAGATCAGCAGTTTATCGTTCGGACAAAGCAAGAGACCTTTATGGCTCCATACATCGTTAATGCTGCCGGTCTTTATAGTGACCGTATTGCAGGGTTGTTGGGCATGAATGATTTTAGCATACATCCGCGAAAAGGGGAGTACATATTACTCAATAAGAATCAGGGGCACTTGGCAAAGGGCGTCTTGTTTCAAACGCCTTCGGAAAAAGGCAAAGGCATTCTCGTTACAAGGACATATCATGGTAATTTGATGCTGGGTCCTAACGCCCAGGAAGTGCAAGATGTAGAAGCGGTAGGCACAGGTTTAGAAGCCTTGAAGTATATAGTTGAAACAGCCCGAAAATCCGTTAAAGACTTCAATGTTAAATATACGCTGACCTCGTTCGCAGGCCTTAGAGCATCTAGTAGTATTAAGGACTTTATTATAGAAGAAAGCGCTGTAAAAGGGTTTATAAACGTTGCAGGCATTGAGTCCCCAGGTTTGACATCCAGTCCGGCAATTGCCCAGTATGTTGTTGAAATTCTTGAGAAGACTGGGTTGGAGCTTAGAAAAGACCCTGCATTTAATCCGTATCGCAAGCCAATCATTGTTGAAAAAAATCAAGATTTTGACGGACAGATTGATGATGAAAGACCAGAGAAGAATATTATATGCAGGTGCGAGAGGGTTACTGAGGCTGAAATTGTAGATGCCCTTCATAGGGGCATAGAAATTGACCATATTGATGGAATCAAAAGAAGGACACGTTGTACAATGGGGCCCTGTCAAGGACAGTTTTGTACGCCACGTGTTCAGAACATTATCGCAAGGGAGCTGCAAATAGACGTGTCTGAAGTGACGCGCCGCGGAAAAGGATCTTCCAGCTTGCCCCCTAGAGAAGACAGACTTTTTTGGAAAAAGATTGAAAACGATTAGGCTGTTCTGTGAATTTTATAAAAGTGGGAATTAGGCCTATCTTGGGGTAAGAATTAATGTACATCAGATTATGGTGTGCAAATTAAATAGTATGACCTAGTGTAGCAAAGGGGGGGGACGTTCATGTCAATTGGAAAAAGAATTGAAGACACGATGAATTTTATGATGGAGATATCAGACTATGTTGCAGATCAGGCCCAGGAAATTAAGCGTCTGAACAGATCATTAAGTATGTATAGCACATTGTTTGATGTGAATAAGTACATGAATAAGAATTTGGAGTTGCCCAAGCTGCTTCCAATTGTAGAAGATGCCATGAAGGCAACAGTAGGGGTAAATCACGCCATCGTCCTCATAAGCCAGCATGATACAAAGTGTGACATCAATGGTGTTTCTATTGATTTTAATAAGGTTGACGCTATGTCTATAGGTGATTACATTTATTTTGAGAATTTAGAAGAAACACCGTATGCAGATTTAAAAGAAGGGTGTTTGTTTATCCAGAAGCTTGAGCTTGTGGGTGAATTCAACGGGTATTTACTTGGGTACTGGCACCGTCCAAAATCAGTGGATGAAGACAAGCTCGCATTTTTGAAAATACTCGGTGTGCAAACGGCTCTGTCCGTAAAGAGTTCATTGCTCATGGAAGGTCTCCAGCTTCAAGCGGAAGCGCAGTAAACAAAGTAACGTAAAAAATTTTTAAGGTGAATAAATATTATTGACCAATGTGGTCAAAGACGATATAATATCTTTGACCACATTGGTCAATTTCATTTTGTAAGTCATAAACCGAATAAAGAAATGATTGCGTCGAAATGAATCATAAGATTTATCTACAAAACGCCTAAGGCGTCTTTTTTATATGTAGTATTGACCCAATTGGTCAATGGTATGAAAGCACGTGGGGAGGCAAAGGATGTTCAGTAAGTTTGAAGCGCTTGAATGTGAGAAAAGGCGGCATATTATCAATGCTGCAATGACTGAGTTTGTTCGAGGTGGTTTTGAAAAAGCATCGATGAACAAGGTTGTGGAGCAAGCGGGCATATCAAAGGGATCCTTATTTTATTACTTTGGGAGTAAGAAAAAACTATATCTGTACTTGTTTGAGTACTGTGAGAAGCAAACTGTTGAAAATGCTAAAAGGCATATGAACCCTGATGAATCAGATTTCCTAAAGCGGATGGAGCATGTGGTTTTATGTAATGCAGGACTCCTTAAGCAGTATCCCTTGGTCTATGCATTTGTAAATGGCTGCAAGGCAGAAAAGAGTGAAAAGGTCAAAACGGAGATTGAAGAGCTCAAAGTGAAGCATTCTGACGACTTGTTCAGTCGAGTCTATAAGAATATTGACACAAGTCTATTTAAGGAAGGGCTTGATATACAGATGGCTCAATACGTTGTTAAAACAACAATGTTCCAAATGGTACATGATGCAATGCGTCATGAAGAATTCGACTTACAAGTACTTGCTGAAAAAATAGAAAAGTGCAGGCAGTTCTTTGAAACAACATTGTACAAATAGGTAGAATATGGAGGGTTAAGCGTATGCATATGAGTGACGCACTGATAACGCCTATGGTAGGCGGGGCGATGTGGGCAGCGAGCGTAGGGGGAATGACCTATGCATCAAAACGTGTTGAGGACTGGGTATTGGACGAACGAATGCCCTATATGGGGGTTGCAGGCGCCTTTGTTTTCGCCTCACAAATGATTAACTTTGCGATTCCAGGTACAGGCTCCAGCGGTCATATCGGAGGCGGCATGCTGCTTGCGATTCTATTAGGCCCATATGCGGGTTTTCTTACAATGGCGGGCATACTTTTGATTCAAGCCCTCTTCTTTGCAGACGGTGGATTGCTTGCTTTTGGATGTAATCTCATCAATTTAGGATTTTTCACCTCATACATAGCCTATCCGCTTATTTATAAGCCGATAGTGAAAATGGGATCAAAAAATCCAGATAAAAAACAGAAGTACATTATGTTCGCGGCGGTTATTGCATCGGTTGTGGGGCTTCAACTGGGTGCTCTCGGTGTTGTTTTTGAAACCGTACTATCAGGGCGTACGGATTTACCATTTACAACGTTCTTAACATTTATGCAGCCAATTCATTTGGCAATAGGGCTGGTTGAAGGTTTGATAACAGCTGCGGTTGCAGGCTATTTATACAATCAGCGTTCGGAAATGCATTACGATGTATTTGCTGACAAGCAGAGCCAAACGGGTGGTTCAGCAAAAGAGACACCAGTACGCACAGTTGTAATAGGACTGGCTGTTGTAGCACTATTTGTTGGGGGCGGTCTTTCTCACTTTGCTTCTTCCAGTCCCGATGGACTAGAGTGGTCTATAGAAAAGACAGAAGTAGAGGGAGCAGGTACATCTACTTCAAAGAGCTTACCCCATGAAGTTATGGAGGCATTTCAAGAAAGGGTTGCAATCCTGCCAGACTATGATTTTAAAGTGCCTGTAGGCACAAGTAGTGCCTCTCTCGGAACGAGTGTTTCAGGCGTGGCGGGTAGCTTTCTAATGCTAGGATTCGCGGGTCTTGTTGGAATTTTAATTAAGAACATGCGTAAAGTACGTATGAAAAAAAATAAGGAAGCATATGAACAAGCTAATAGACACGCTCTTTAATTTGACTCAAATTGAAGCACTTTCTAGAGCAGACAAGCCGGTGAACAGCATACACCCCTTATCCAAGCTCAGTGTCACACTGGGATTTATTATTGTAGTTTCAGCTTTCGATAAATATGATTTATCAAAAGTGCTGCTCTTGGGCGTTTACCCAATTATGATGCTTATTTTAAGTGATATTGATATTCGGCCTATTCTAACAAAAATGATTATTCCAATATGGATGGCTGCTGGACTGGGAATTTTTAATCCGTTTTTTGATACAAACCAGGTCATAATTTTAGGAAACTGGTTCATATCAGCTGGGTGGGTCTCGTTTGCAGTACTGGTTCTCAAAGCGGCCCTCACTGTATTTGCAGCTATTTTTTTAGTGGCGACAACGCCAATAGAGGATATTGCGGGCGTCCTTCTTAAAATGAAAGTGCCACGTATTATTCCCATACAGCTGCTGCTTATGTTTCGTTACATAAACGTCTTAGTTAGTGAACTCGACCGCATCGTGACCGCTTACAGTATGCGGTCTGGGACAAGTCGTGCCTTAAGCTACAAGGCATGGGGTTCTTTGATGGGACAATTGTTCATGCGTACATCATCACGGTCTGTAGAAATTTATGAAGCCATGAAGCTCAGAGGCTTTGATGGTGTCCTAAAGGGACGTCCTATAAAAGCTATGTGCTTAAATGATTACGCCTATATGTTGTTCTGGGTATCGAGTTTTATTTTTATTTTCGTCATGGTGTAGCAGAAATTTCGCAAAAGAAACATTGTAAAAGAAAGACTGTAAAAAGAACATTCTCTTGGAAATTAAGTTGAGGTCTAAATGGAATCATATATTCTTGATGTTCAAAATTTAAAATTTGGCTTTCCAAATGCTCCGTTGATTTTTGAAGGTTTAACTTTTGGGGTTCGCGCAGGGGAAACCATTGGTCTAGTTGGGTCTAATGGAGCTGGAAAATCGACACTGCTCAAACTCCTTGTTGGACTGGTTGACAAGCAGCAAGGGGAAATTCAAATTTGCGGGATCAATCAGGCAAAGAAGACACTTGCGTCAATTCGACAGAAGGTGGGATTAGCATTTCAAGATACAGATAGCCAGTTGTTTATGACGACTGTATATGAAGATGTAGCATTTGGTCCAAGAAATATGGATTTATCTGAAGAAAAAGTGGACTCTTTAACACGTAAAGCGCTTGGTCAGGTTGAAGCTGAGCATCTAGTAGATAGACCGCCATATACACTTTCAGGTGGGGAAAAAAGGCAGGTTTCTTTGGCGACCGTTTTATCCATGTCGCCGGAAATTATACTACTTGACGAACCGACAACTGGGCTAGATCCACGTGCGCGCCGCAATCTGATTATGCTGATGCAGCGTCTTTCTCAAACCAAAATTATTGCTACGCATGATATGGATATGGCACTTGAAATTTGTGATCAAATTATGGTTTTAAATGAGGGACACCTTGAAGCTATGGATGTACCGCAAGTGGTATTTAAGAATAAAGACTTATTGAAACGCTGCCGATTGGAGCAGCCATTATCAATGCAAAAGTGCCCCGTCTGCGGGAGCTAGGAGGATAATATGCGCGTATTATACTATGATTTATTTTGTGGAATTAGTGGGGATATGAATCTTGGCGCTATGATAGATTTAGGTGTAGATTTTGACTACTTAAAGGGTGAATTATCTAAACTGGGAATCGACGATGAATTCTCGCTAGAAGTAAAAAAAGGCATGAAGCATGGTATTACCGGAACAAAGGTGGATGTCGTGCTAAAGCAGACCACACGCGATCACGATCATCATCATGACCATGGACACCACGATCATAATCATGATGATCACACTGACCATGAACATGCTCATCACACGCATGGTTCCGATGGGGGACACGATCACCATCATGGACATGCACACAATCACCATCATGAACACGACCATACACATGGCCATGGTCACACCCATTCTCACGACAGAAATTTTGAAATCATTCGAGATATGATACAGACAAGTGGTCTGAGTGAGAAGGTAAAAGCAAACAGCATCGATATGTTCCATGAGATCGCAGTGGCAGAAGCAAAAGTACATGGAAAAACGGTTGAAGAAGTGCACTTTCATGAAGTCGGCGCAGTGGACTCTATAGTAGATATTGTCGGAGCTGCTATTTGCTTCGAGGCACTTGGCGTCGATGAAATTATGGCTTCACCGGTTCAGGTAGGCGGTGGTTTTGTCATGTGTGATCATGGGAAAATGCCCGTACCAGCACCTGCAACAGCAGAACTTCTTAAAGGTATACCCTATCGTTCTGGACTCGTTGACAAAGAAACAACAACCCCAACTGGGGCGGCTATTTTAAAGTCCAATGTAACAACCTTCACACCCAACCCAGAACTCATTATAGAAAAGACTGGTTATGGTCTTGGAACACGCAATCTTGAAATTCCCAATGTAACACGTGTATATTTGGGCGAAATTGCTGAGGCGAGTAAAACGGATTATGAAAGCCAGACACAGTGCAGTCAATACTTGCTTGAAACAAATATTGATGACATGAGTTCTGAGGTGTATGGATATTTGGAAGAGAAATTGTTTGAAGCAGGTGCGCTCGATGTTTTCAAGACACCAATCATTATGAAAAAGGGCCGACCCGCGGTTAAATTATCTGTCCTCATAAAAGGGCAAGATAGAGAAGCTGTACTTGATATTATTTTTACTGAAAGCACATCGGGTGGTGTACGTGAGTTTCCGGTTTCAAAGTATATGATGAAAAAGAAGTATAGAAAAATAGAAACGGTATTTGGTGAAGTTCAAATAAAAGATTTCTACTACAAAGAGAAACACATTAAGAGCAAGGTAGAGTACGAAGACTGTGCTCGTCTTTCCAGAGAAAACAAGGTTTCGCTTAGAACTGTTTATGAAGCGGTTTCGCAGGCGCAAAACAAGTAAAAGCTATAAAGGAGTACCCCTATGAACAGTCAAAATTCTTCTTCAAAGTATGAGGCCTTATTAGACGCCCTGCGTTCTATGAAGTGTATTGCTATCGCCTTTTCCGGCGGAGTTGACAGTACCTTTTTAGCTTACGCTGCAAAACAGGCACTTGGAGAAAATGCAGTTGCCATTACAGTAAATTCACCCTATATACCTGATTGGGAGTTGAAGGAAGCAAAAGAATTGGCTAAGTCGATAGGCATCAAGCATCAGATCATCGATATTGAACAAATTCCAGACAGCATAAAGAACAATCCGAAAGACCGGTGTTATTTATGTAAAAAGGCTGTTTTTAACCAGATCAAAACGGTAGCCGAAAAATTAAGTTTAGAACATGTTGTAGATGGGTCCAATTTCGATGATACAAAAGATTATCGTCCAGGGATGATTGCACTTAAAGAACTAGATGTCAAGAGTCCGCTTCTGACACAGTCCTGGACAAAAGATGAAATACGCGCTGCATCAAAGGCCTTTGAACTGCCAACTCATGATAAGCCGGCTTACGCATGCCTGCTCACTCGAATTCCTTATGACACTGAAATTGAAGTGGAGGCACTTAGACGGATTGAAGAAGCAGAAGTTTTTATGATGGGAATTGGCTTTAGGGCAGTTCGTGTTAGATGCCACGGCAATCTTGCACGTATAGAGGTTAGTCGGGAGGATCGTAAGAACCTTTTTGACGAAACATTGCTGGATGAAATATCGCTCCGTTTGAAGGACATTGGCTTTACCTACGTGACCTTTGAAGCCAGCGGCTACAGTATGGGAAGCTTTAACCAGACACTTTCAAAGGGTAAAAATTAATTGGATACTGTCAAATAAAAAATGAGGTTGGGGACAAATTATGAATATAAAGCGACTTGAGGCACTTTTGCAAGGTGTGAAAAATGACGAAATAAATGTAGAAGAGGCCATTGAAGCCTTGCAGTCACTGCCATTTAGTGACCTTGAATATGCAAAAATAGATCACCATCGAGAGCTTCGTGTAGGCTATCCAGAGGTTATCTACGGTGGGGGTAAAACCGATGAACAGATTCTAGGTATAGTGAAACATATGATGGATCATGGAAGTAATATTTTGGTGACGCGCTGCAGTGAAAGTGCTGCTAAATCCATCCTTGATGCTGTGCCCAAGGCACATTATAACCCACTGGCTCATACAGTGAGTGTTGTTCATGAAGCCACTACACAAACGGAGTCATATATAGCTATTGTTGCAGCAGGCACCTCAGATTTGCCTGTTGTGGAAGAAGCCTATGAGACTGCTAAAATTATGGGCAATCAAGTTCGAAAAATCACAGATGTGGGTGTTGCAGGCATTCATAGGCTCTTTGCAAATCTTGAAGCCATTCGAGGAGCAAAGGTGGTCATTGTTGTAGCAGGTATGGAAGGCGCCCTTGCAAGCGTAATTGGCGGCCTTGTTGACAAGCCGATTATTGCCGTTCCAACCAGTGTTGGATATGGTGCTAATCTGGGTGGTGTGGCTGCCCTGCTATCTATGCTCAATAGCTGTGCAAGTGGCGTCAGTGTTGTAAATATTGACAATGGCTATGGTGCAGCTTATAGTGCGAGTATGATCAACCACTTGTAAGAAAACACATAATTGATTTGTTGCAAGTTGTGTATTAATGAAAAAGTGACAAATAAAAATGCCGATTCCTCTGATATTATAGAAGGATCGGCATTTCTTTATTTGTCTTTGTTATTTAAGAGGCTTTTTTTTTTCAGCTTCTTCGCGTGCTTTTGCATGCTTTTCTTTTTCCCAAGTTAGGTAATCATTGAACAGTACAAGGGCCTTTTTAAGGTCTTTGTCCTGAACATTATCCTTGTCCTTAAGAACTTTACCCATCTGCATCATTTGAATGTTTAGGTATTTCGGGTTGTTTAGTCTATCAATATTTGAAAGGCCTCTTTTTTTAGCTCTGAATTTTGAAGAGAGCACGGTCTCTTTAAACATCAGTAGTAAAAAGCTGTGTCGCTTTTGTTTAGGGACCTGTCTTGCAGATTCATAAACTTGGTTGAAAAGTTGTACTCTGTTCTTCTTTCTGAAGTGAAATAGAGCGTATGTTGCGCCTATTCCTAAAGTGATGACCACACCAGCAGTCACAATTGTTGTTAAATCCATTCAGTTCACTCCTTTAGTAATATGAATATATTTAATCATATTTTAGCTCTAAATGCACGTGTTTTAAGCGATTTGCTATAGATTATTTGCAATTGGAATGATGTGTTTGCTTCCAAAGTGGCAATCATGTAAGTATTTGGTATGCATATCAAATGGATGCTATAATAAAGCCAAACCATAATATTCATGAATAATATGGGTGAATCGGATGGAGGCAGACTATGAAAAGATACGGAATACTCATTGTGTTTATGGTGCTGGCACTCACAGCCTGTGGTGCCCCTCAAACGGATACCGCAGTAGAAACAGGAACACAGGCAGAAGAGGAACGCACCCAGTCAGAGAATCAAGCCCAAGTGGTAGAAACTGAATCAGGTCAGACTGAGGTGTCAAATGAAACGGAAAAGCAAGCGGAAATTCCACAAGTGGATTTACATGATGAAGGAGCACTAGGGGATTTTTTCTATGAGCACTATTTGGACACTGTCGAGAAAGATCTACAACAGGATAAAGCCTTTGTAAAGGGCAATCTGGTATTTCAATACGCCGATTTTAACAATGATGGTGAACTGGATGTAGTATGTTACTCTGAGGAGCCTTCATATGCATTCTCTGAGTTTTTATTTGTCACTATTGAAGAGAACGCATATCAGACGATTGAGACAAGCATAAGTCCAGTATTTGCTTACGAACAGTCTTTTGGCAAAGAAGGCGAGTTTGTAGTACATAAGTTTTCTGGCGGTGGTACGGGCATACGTCAAACCATTGTAGAACTCTGTCATATGGCGTATGGGAAGATTGAATATACAGGAACCTCGCTTGTACTCGATGGCTATTTAAGCATTCCAGCTATGGAGAATAATCCAAATGGCGTAAACGAAACCTATTCAAGTGAGATCTTTGATATGTCCTATAAAGTGGGCTCTGATCTTGATAAATGGTTGCTCTTTAAGTACAAATACACAGAAGTGGATGATTTATCTGCGAAATACTTTATGAAAAAGAAGAGCAATATACATATAATGCAGACACGAATACTTATTATATCGACTTGTTAAGTGAGATGGCAAAAGCCGGTTCTAAAGGTACTAGTGAGAAAACAGAAGAGGGTGTGTATGCAATTAAGCGCATTGAAGCTGGACAGATTCTTGAAGGCTTTGATGTTGAAGAGGCATACTACGTTGATCAGGACCGGGCAGGTTTTAAACTTACAGGATCAGTGGAGATTGAAGGCACAATCCTAGTCGATGAAATGACCGATGAGTATGTTTTTTCAGCGACGGAACCATTATTGAGCAGTCCAATACGCATTTCTGTAGATGGTTTTGATTTTGACTTTGACAGACCAGCTGGTGCCTATTTTGATGTCTCTGTACTAGACAAGCTAAAAGAAGTGCAGCGGCAGTATTTAAAAGATCAAGGTTCACTCGATGTACGTCTGACCATTGACAGCTTTGCCTGCGGGATTAAGTTTGATTCTGAAGGCGGTCAAGGCATTCATATAACAAGTATTGAATCGCTTGAAGAGATTGACGCACATTATGGTGACTCAGAGTACATTGAGAGTGTTGAAACAGAAAAGATTCAAGGGTTTGAGCCAGAAACCTTCACAACAAGTAAACAAGGGGCGTTTGCTATCGATTACAGCAACTACCGCTTGGTGGTTCTTCCCATGTTTGACACGGTCAATGACCAGACGCTTGGCACCGCTTCGGCTGTTTTTGAAGGTGATTATATCAATGCTATGAAATTCTCAGTACTGGGAAGACTTGAAGATGTCAAAATCAACAATTACGATACATACGGCGAAGAAGGGAAATGGATCTATCTTGGCGATGTAGAAAATGCAGTCGTTACAATAAAGGCAAATTTACCGGGCGACATGTCTGGCGTTAAGGTTTATGGAAAGTTTTACGATGGAGAAGGCACATATTCAGATGTCGAGTTTACGCTCGACGATATGCGTCCTGTGAGTGAATATGAAATTTTGATGTTTGAGTAAGGAAATGTTGAAAAGCATAGAAAAATAGTATACAATTTTCATGTTTAGATATTGTGAGGACACTGAAAGGAAATGCCATGTTTTTTGAAGAACATTTGGATATCAAATTCGAAGAAGAGTATGACAAAATCTACTATTCTATCAAAGATCAGCTTTTAAATGACCCTAAATATACCTATGCACATCTGAAATCCTTTTTGGAGTCACTCTATATACATGAGGGACAGGACTGGTATGGAAGAGGCGAGCTTTTTCAAGTGAAAATCAATGCCCGAATAGCTGCAGCAGAGAGCTTGATTGATGAGTTTGCCCACATGGATGATGTTGAAAAGGTATAAAACTTTTATTTTGCAAATGCGTTAATAATGACATACGTTTTATGATGAACCCAAATTATTATGCAGTTCTCCTATATCGATTAATCAGACCGCAATGGTGTTTTCACGATTTCATGTGTTTGATAGATATGAAGATGCCTTCTTGAAAGCGATATGCTTAGAAGATACGGTATTTATGTGGTGAACTATGTAAATAATTTGGGTTTTGTATTGATATTCTTTTTTGAATTGATAGAATAATACAAAAGTTCCTATCGACATTAGAGATATAGATTAGAAAGTGTTGGTGATGTAATTGAGTATTGAAAGTGTTAAGACCTATTTTGAGACAGAGAAACTCCCTCTTGAAGTGCTTGAAATGAATACAAGCACTGCGACCGTAGAACTTGCAGCTGCGGCACTTGGCGTAGAGCCAGCCCGTATTGCAAAAACGATGGCATTTCGCTTAAAGGATGAGGATATTCTCGTCGTTGCCAAGGGAGATGTGCGTGTAGACAATAAGAAGTTCAAATCTGCTTTTGAACAAAAGGCAAAGTTCATTAAAGCGGATGAGGTTGAGATGGCGACAGGTCATCCAGTAGGCGGGGTATGTCCGTTTGGGCTGGTAAAGCCTCTTAAAGTATATCTGGATGAATCCTTGAAGGTTTTTGATTACGTTTATCCAGCGGGTGGCGGTGCCAATACAGCCGTTAAAATTGATGTGGATTACTTGGCAGAAGTGACCAGTGGAACATGGGTGAACATCTGTAAGTAACTCAGTGCTTACATAAAAAAATCCAGCAGGCTCACGTATAAATTTATGTGGGACTGCTGGATTATTTATTTCATATATGAGGCAAAATAGGTGGTAATCAGACTTGTGGCGCTACAGATGAATGCACCCCAGAGTATATCAATGAGAGTCATTTTAAGCGGCCATCCCTTTAGTGTAGCCAAATTGGTAAGCCCATATGTTGAGTAAGTCAAAAGACCAATTAGACTCCCATTAATGAGCGCTTTCATCAAATTGCCTGACTCAATTGAAGGATATACAGAAAAGTACAAAAGGCCCGCTATGAAAATGATGTAGAAGGCGAGTGCTGCAAGCCAATTCGGTGGACTTTTCATTTTATCCCCAATGGATATTTGATACATGGACTTGGCAATCCATCCCAGCCATAAGGCATCTAAAATGATAAATGTACTCGCAGCAATTAAATAAAGTTTGACAATACGCACTTTTAACCCTCCTGTCTTTTATGTTTGCGTGGTCCGGGAATAAAGGCATTTGTTACGGATTTATAGGACTCAAAAGCACGATTGCCAATGTATTTCTTTTCTAAAAGTTTAACACCAGAAACATTAACAACTAGATGCGTTATAGTAAGTGGGCTTATAATAAGCCAAAGACTTACAGGCGATGTGATGGCAATAAAGAAAATGCCAAACCACATACATGCTTCGCCAAAATAATTTGGATGTCTAGTGTAGGACCAAAGACCTTGCGTCATAATTTTCCCCTTGTTTTTAGGATTTTTTTTGAATTGGGCAAGCTGATAGTCTCCTATGCTTTCAAATATAAAACCTGTAAGCCAAAGCACTAAGCCCAAATAGGAGATTAGGCTCAAATTCTGGTGGACTGTTGTGCTAGAGTGAACGATTGGGAGTGCAATGATATAGAGCATGACGCACTGTGTCATATAGACGTAAAAAAAGGCTTTGAGGGTCGGGTATTTGTTGCCCCATTTTTCACGCATGGCTTTGTAGCGGTAGTCTTCACCCTTTGGTTTATTCCTGCGATATATATGAAGACTCAATCGAAGCCCCCAAATAAGGACTAGCAGTGTAGTCAGTATGGATCTGGATCCAGGCGCTGGGCTTGTAAAAAGCGTGTAGAGTGCGACCAGAACATAGCCAGAGCCCCAAGCTGTGTCAACTATTGAATTGTCCTTTTTGATTTGGCCTATAACAAATACAATCAAGAAGTATACTGCGAGTAAAATGAAAATTTTAATCGCTATGAATAGAGTCATAATGGCCTCCTAAAGCTACTGTATAGTGTGTTCAGATTCACATGTAATAAATGAAACTGCCAGAGCGCCGTCGCCGGCACTGAGCGCTACAATGGAAGATGTTTCTGATGTGAATTCAACTGGAATGTTCAGTGCCTTCTTAAGGCGTTCGCTGAGTATAGCGGCTTCTTCGGGTGCATTAACATGTGAAATCATACATTTTTTTAGCCCGTGATTTTCTTGGTAACCTCTTATAGCATGAATCAAACGGGTGTAGTTCTGAGCGCTGCGCAGTGAAAAACCGGTCAGCTTTCCTCGACCGTCACGATCCAGTGTGACCAGAGGCTTTATTTTCAGGCGTTTGGCTATATGTCCCTTAAGGCCATGTATGCGCCCGTTACGTATCATGGTATCTATAGATTTAATAAATACATAAATATGGGTGTGGGGAATGAGCTCTTGCACCTTTTGAAGTATTTCGTTGTGGGATGCGCCATTTAAAGCACCGTGAGCTGCTTCTAGAACCAAGAGGCCTTGTGCGCCAGAATTCGCCTTTGTATCAACAACATCAATCTTGAAGGACTTGCTTGAAAATTGTTTGGCCCGGTGGACAAAGGTGTTGTAAGTACCGCTAAGTGCACTGGATACTGTCAGGATGATCGCTGAATCATAATGGGCGCTTAAGAACTGGAGCATTCTATCAACCTGCATAGGATTCGGTTGTGAAGAACTCGCCGTTTCACTTTGCCAGTTCAATGTATTAATCAGCTGGGAATTATTGATTGTAAGGCGATCAAAATAATTTGTCTCATTGAGTGTAAGCGTCAAATTCAGTACGTGTATTTGATATTTATCAAGGTATTCTTGAGGGATATCAGCAACACTATCTGTGACGATAGCGACTTTTGAGTGCGCTTGATGGACGGCTGCCTGCTGGCGAAACATATCATCTATTTTCTGAGCACTCAATGTACCAACACGATTCAGATAGGCGTAGACATGTTCTGGTGTATTGGTATGAATATGCGTGCGGACCAGAGGCGGGTTTGAAGCTATGGCTAACGAGTCCCCATGTTTTATAAGCTCTTCACGCATTTGATCTGGTGAGGTGCGAACATTGTAGAGCATGGCTTCCGTGCAATACCTGTATTGGCTCTTAGTACTTTCAAAATGAAAGTTGAGTTCGACATCTGCGCTATGGTTGTTGTGACCAGGGCGTTTCAAAACGCCGTCTTTTACAAAGTCGTTTATGCCGTGCAAGAAAAAAAGGAAGCCCTGTGCACCGGAATCGACAACATTAGCCTTTTTAAGTATGCTGAGTTGATTTTTTGTGTTTTCAAGCGCTTTTTCAGCCGAATGAATTGCTGATGTGATGATACTGGTAAAATCAGTGCTTTTTCTCGATTCATTTACAAGAGCAGTGCTCCAAGCATCCATAACGGTGAGAATTGTCCCTTCAATAGGATGCTGAAGGGCATCTCTAGCTGCATTAGCTGCAGCCCTATGTGCATGTGCATAGTCTTGTAATGTAATCGATGCAGTGTTTTTGACACTTTGACTGAGTCCGCTCATATACTGCGCAAAGATAATGCCTGAGTTGCCACGTGCACCGTATAAGGCTGCGTCAGCGATGGTTCTAAAAGTTTCCTTGACGGAGGATTTTTGCTTAGAATGGTACAAAATTGAGTGCATTGCAGCACTTAAATTCGTGCCTGTATCACAATCGTTTACAGGAAACACGTTAATTTTATCTAAATAAGTTTTGTTTTCTATCACTTCGTAGGCTCCAGAGTGTATGGAGTTGAGTAGGTATTCACTGCCAAGTGTGTTCATAATGCACCTCCAAATCTTATGTCTCTACAAAGGAATATACCCAAAGCATGATACAAATTACACTAAATTGGGCATAAATACACATATGGTTAAAAATAATATCCACAAAAATGATAAAAGTAATATAGGTGCAAATACTAGGGGGATTTATATGAAAAAATGGATTATGGGTTTGTATGTTCTTTTATTGGTCTTTCTGTTTGCTGGGTGTGCAGGTACAGAGGAAGAGGGGCTGCTGAACCCAGACAAGCCTATTACAGTAACGGTCTGGCACTACTACAATGGTGGCGCGAAAGAGGCCTTTGACAATTTAGTGACCCAGTTCAATGAAACCGTTGGACTTGAGAAAGGCATTGTAATAGATGCACAGAGCCAAGGTGCGGTCAACCAGTTGGCAGACGCCGTTTTTGATGCGGCTAATGAATCGATAGGGGCTTCGCCCATGCCGCATATTTTTGCTTCATATGCTGACAATGCAATACGCGTGCATCAAATTGTGCCACTTGTACCACTGACTTCTTATTTTTCAGAAGAGGAACTCAGACAGTACAGACAGGAGTTTTTAGAAGAAGGTCGGTTCATAACCGACAATAAATACTATATTGTACCAATAGCAAAGTCATCAGAAAATCTGTATGTGAATAGGACATTCTGGATGCCATTTGCTGAGAAACACGGTTATAATGAAAGAAACCTTGCTACCTGGGAAGGTATTTATGAAGTGGCTCAGGCCTATTACAATGATACGGGGAAGAGTTTTTTTAGCATTGATGCGGGTGCCAATTTTATAATTTCATCATCAGAACAACTCGGTGAAACTTTATACACCTATTCTGAAGATGGGACTGCAGAGTTTGAAATGTCTGACCGATTGAAGGAGAAAGTGTGGACCTATTATTACAAGCCATTTATTGAAGGCTACTACAAAAAGAGTGGCCGCTTCAGCTCAGATGATGCAAAGACAGGCCATGTACTTTCCTATACAGGATCAACCGCTGGTGCAGCATACTTTCCGAATGTAGTCGCACTGAGTGATGTAGAATCCTTTAACATTGAGCCCTTAGTGCTCCCTTATCCCTATTTTGAAAATCAAGACAAGGTATCCATTCAACAAGGAGCAGGGATGTGCATAACTCAGAGTGATTCGTCGCATGAGTATGCAGCCGCACTTTTCTTGAAATGGTTCACGAGTAAAGATCAAAATTTGGCATTTGCAGTTTCTACAGGGTATTTTCCGGTTATGAAGGATTCGCTTGATGAAACTGAAATGATTGCAGAAGCAGAAAAACGCGAGGTGAAAAACAGCGCCATAAAAGAGTCTATCAAAGCATCTAACATCATGTTTAACGACTATACACTCTACAACAGCAAGGCCTTTAAAGGGAGTTATGAGATGCGTGTACTGCTCGATACCCACCTGCTCAATAAGATCCATTCTGATTTGTTGGAAATTGAAACTTTAATAGAAAGTGGACAAAGTTATGACGAAATCATGAGGCTTTACCTTTCAGAAGAAGCGATGCAAACCTGGTATTCCAATCTTAAATACGAAGCAGACTTAATTTTATCGAATAATGGAAAGGAATAGACTGTGAAACAAAAGCTTAAGCAGTCGTCAATTGTAAGGAAATTGACTTGGCTGATATTGGGGATCATCATCCTGCAAACAATATTATATGGGGTAATACTGATTCGCGGCGGTGTGCTTAAGCAAGCGGAACTTAATGCTTATCAGCTCTTTCATGACAAAGTACGTAGTAGAAAAGACTATGTACAGCGTGAAATGAAAAACAAGTGGATCAACTATAATCCTTACCTGATGAACATAAAGAAGCTCTTGCATGAAAAGCGGGGTGAAGCGGGCTACTTTGATCATGATATACTCAATGAGCTTATAGCGATGCTTAGAGCGACACAGGCGACTGGAGCCTATGTAATTCTTGTGCCTGATGGGGAAATGAAAGAAGATCTACCAGCCCTTTATATTCGAGATTATGATCCGATTATGAATGCGACAGGTAATGATGATTTATATATGGTCATGGGGCCTGCGTCGCTTTCAACAGATTTTCAAATTCCGCTTGATCAAATTTGGCGACACAATTTTAGAAAAAATGCAGGGAATGCAGATTTTATTGAAAAGCCCTATAAAAGTACTGAAATAACGAGCAAGGCAACGTTGCTTGGTTACTGGAGCAAGCCTTTTAAAATTGATGAGGGGGATGTGGACATCATCACATACTCTATGCCGCTTTTTGACCAGCTGGGTGAACTGCGAGGCATTATTGGGATTGATGTGACGCTGAACTATTTGAAGGACTATTTTCCGGCAACTGAGTTACAGCCACAAGATTCTCTAGGGTACTTGATTGCCTATAAAGATGGACAAAATGATGCACTCACACCCGTTATGATGGGCGGACCTCTTCAAAAGAGAATGATTCAGGAAGGGACTAAGCTAGATTTAAGCATGGCTAATGAAGAAATGTCCATCTTTAAGATTGAAAACCATTTAGGGGTTGAAGAGCTCTATGCGGCGGTTGAGAAGATAGGGCTTTATCAATTTAATACACCCTTTGAAAACGAAGAGTGGTATCTGATAGGCATCATGCGTGAAGACTATCTGCTCAGTTATGCCAATCAAATCAAGCAAACGCTGTGGATGTCCCTCATCATGGCCCTAGTGCTGGGATCACTGGGTGGGATTTTCACCAGTTATCATATGACTAGGCCAATTGTTGCCTTGGTAAATCAGCTCAAATTAAAAACACCTGAGCAGGCACTGAAGCTTCAACGGACAGGCTATCTTGAACTTGACGAGTTGGCGAATGCGGTTGAAGTCGCCAATGAACTCATGCTGGAATCGGCGTCAAGACTTTCAAAAGTGGTTAGTATGTTCGAGTGGCCAATTGGTGCCTATGAAGTTAAACCTAAGGATGGGCGCTATTTTGTAACGGACAATTTCTTTAAAATCCTTGGACAAGAGCAGTTATATGACACGCCAGAAATGACTTATAAAGCATTTGTAGAAACACTGCAAAATATTTTAAGCAAGCTTGAGCCAGGGGAAGATGATGTCTTCATAATCGATTCGGATCCCGTTCGGTGGATACGTATAAATAGCTTACAGACAGAAACGTCTGAAATTGGAGCCATCGTTGATGTGACTGATGAAATGCTGGAGAAAAAACAAATGCGTCACGAAAGAGACCATGATCCATTAACACAGTTGCTCAATCGAAAAGGCTTTCAATGGGCTTTTGAAAAGTGGTATAATGGCTCGCCAACAGGTGTATCTGCACTGGTCATGTTTGACCTTGATAATCTGAAAAGGGTCAATGATAAATATGGACATAAGTGGGGCGACCGCTATATTGTAGGTGCTGTAAAACACTTAAATGAAGTGGTGTCGGACAAGTCCGGCATTGTAGGACGTCGTTCGGGGGATGAGTTTGTACTGCTTTTATATGGTGCTAAGTCTAAAGAAGACATTCGTAGACGGTTACAGGCATTTTATGACAGACTAAAGGCAAATCCAATTGAGTTTCCAGATCATACCTATAAGGAAATAGAAATTTCGGGTGGCTTGATGTGGATTGAGTCCAAAGTTTTTTCATATGATGAAATCCTTCACTTTGCAGATGAAGCACTTTATGTAGCAAAGCGTGGAGGCAAGGGCACGTATATTGAAAGTACATGGACTTAATTATATTCAAAGAAGCGTAAAAAAAGAACACGAATCCGTTTAGAATATACAACGGACTCGTGTTCTTGATTTTTTGATTATGCAGCAAGCAGTTGAATCAGCATGCTAACTTGGTTAGCAATATCCATAATTCTGCCCGTAACAGGCGCTTTATCAAAGCCTGTGTTATTCATATAGTCTGTAAGTACTTCATCCATTGCACCGTACTCACCAACAACTTTTTTGCCAGTAAACATGGTGTATCCATCGCCACCAGCTACTAGGAAGTCATTTGTAGCCATAGTGTATGTTTTATCAAGGTCAATAAGCTCGCCGCCAACCTTAATTTCAACAACTCTGCTGCCTGCAGCTTGAGAAGAATCAAACTTAACAGTCATACCAGCGATGTGTGGGAAAGCCCCTTTTGTTTCAGGGTAGCTGTCAATGCCATTTTCAATAGCTGCAACAATGTCAGAACCTTGAAGTTCAATAACACGTACTGTGTTACCGAATGGAAGCACTGAAAGCACTTCGCCTCTTGTGACTTCGCCAACATCGATAGACGTTCTAATGCCACCGCCGTTTGTAAGTGCAACATCAGCACCACTAATATCTAGAAGGGCTTCAGTAATCATGTTACCCATGTTTGTTTCGCCAGTACGTACATGTGGTTTTTCACCATCAAGAGCGATTGGTGTTTCAGCTACAACTTCTTCAGTAATCACTGCGTTAAGAGCTTGAATACCAGCTACAATTTCAGCTATTTCAGGATCATCTTTTACGAGAACAGAAACATCTTTTGTAAATAGCTTAGGAGAAACGGAAGTAACAGCGCCGTTTTCTACTTCAAGATCTACACGACCAACATTCTTGGTTTTTTCACCAGCTGAAACGATAGTTGTTCCATTTACAACAACGCCTTCTTCAAGAGTTGTATGGCTGTGACCGTCGATAATCAAATCAAGGCCAGTAACATTTTCAGCAACTTCAACACTTGTTGGAGCGCCTTCATCATAGCCAAGGTGAACAAGTGCAATAACAACATCAACTTGAGGTGCAAGCATGTCTGCCATTTCCTGAGCACGTGCTACCGGATCTTCAAAAGTCAGTCCCTTTGTATTATCAGGGTGTGACTTGAAAAGTGTTTCAGGTGTAGTTAGACCAAAAATCCCTACTTTGAGGTCGCCAACTTGCTTGATTGTGTACTCTTGTAGGAAGCTTGAGCCATCAGCATTTTTAATATTGGCACTTAGTATCGGGAAGTCAGCCATTTCAGCTAGTTCAAGAAGTCTTTCCGAACCGTAGTCGAATTCATGGTTTCCTGCTGTCATAGCGTCATATTCCAGTGCATTTAGGATATCAACCCCATATTCGCCTTCGGAAAGTGTCGCAATGCTGTATCCCTGAAGTGCGTCGCCAGCGTCAAGAAGTAAAACATTCTTGTTTAATAGTCTAACGCCGTTTATGTATCTTGCCATTTTTGCTGCACCCATGCCATCATATTTTCCTTCTAGGAAGAAACCGTGCATGTCGTTAGTGTGCATAATTACCAGCTTTTCAGCACCTGTTGCTGAGTCAACCATACTTGCGTCTGCTGAAACCGGGATAGACATCAGCATCATAAGCATGATCAGTAGTACGCTAATTCTTTTTTTCAAAATAGACCCTCCTTCATTCCTCTTGAGTAATGAACCGCCTTATATCGTATACCCATTTGATACAAAAGACTTTCACAGAAAATTAAAAAAGTACTGTTTAAATTATTTAAGCGCTATTTGTACAATATAAACAAACTTATTCACATATTTCTGATAAATCTTTTACATCCCATGCTGCAAGTTCAAAGAGAATAGATCATATTCTCAAAAAGAACATCATATTGCCATTATTACAGCAATACAGCATAAAATGAGTATATTACTTATTATAGAATAGATTGGCCGATATTTGAATTGTATATTATTAACAGGTTTTACGATACATTTTGTCCCATAGTTCTAGG
Organism: uncultured Acidaminobacter sp.; assembly: GCA_963676345.2. Taxonomy (GTDB): domain Bacteria; phylum Bacillota; class Clostridia; order Peptostreptococcales; family Acidaminobacteraceae. The sequence goes on along the minus strand of CAXXTS010000002.1, from coordinate 285,246 downwards.
TGTTAGAATTTCATTGAGTAATTTGGCGGCGTTATTGTCATTCTTATTGTTAACTTGTGGTTACGATCGTGTTGACAATGTGTTCTTTTTCAGTTAAACTGAGTTCGAAAAGAAAGGTAAATCGGGGGGCATATGAGAACACAATTAGCCAAATGGATTGTGAATGTTCTAAAGCATCTTAAGGGTGAGGGGCAGGCGGGCCTCTTTATTGGTGAAATAAATGTGTCAACGATGAGCGCCTTGTCTGAACTCAAAGAAAGTGCCGATTTCAGTCAATACGATTTTAAATTTAAGAAACGCGTCGCTGCTGGAAGGTGTACTCATTACCTCATTGCAGAGGGTGAATGCGAGAGCGGAAAAGTAGCTTTTAAATGCACGTTAGCAGCGTCCAAAGCAGAATCAAAAAAAACAAATCCGGTACTTGGTCATGATCAGAAAAAAAATACGCATGAAGGCCAATCCGTGAGAGACGCACATGCTGTCAGCAAGACGAAAATTGATGCGTATATTCAGTATTCTAGTGATGACAATTTTATTCACCAAGGGCCACGTGCAGTTGTGCCTGCTCTTGTAATCATCGACGAGGTGCTTAGCCAAGATAAGATGCTTATTAAGGGGTCATCTATAAAATTCAGATTTAAAAACGCACTCCTTGTTGATGAGTTATGGGTATACGATATGCAGTCACGTTGTGGCAAACGTGGAGATACAATCCTTTTTACGGTACAAACAAAATAAAGTCCATATTACAAAAAGTATAAGTACAGGAGAATGAACATGAGACAAAGTAAGACGCGTGAAATGACTATGATAGGGATGTTTGCAGCTTTAATCAGTGTAATGGGATACATTTCTATTCCAATACCACCCGTACCGATTACAGGACAAACCTTAGCAGTCATGCTTGCAGGTATGGTTCTGGCACCAGCATCAGCAGGTATGAGTGTAGGTATTTTTATATTACTTGGTGCAATTGGTGTACCTGTATTTTCAAATGGAAGAGCAGGCATTGAAGTCATTTTAGGCCCAAGCGGCGGATACATCATCGGTTTTCTGGTAGCGGCAATTGTAATCAGTTTCTTAAAGGGTGATGGACGTGATGTTAAGCGCGCACTTGTTGCATGTGTAATTGGCGGTTTTGGCGTTGTGTATGCAATCGGCTTGCCATGGCTAGCTGGAATCCTACACCTAGATATGCCAAGTGCACTGGCAGCTGGTCTTTACCCATTCATCATTGGCGATGCCCTAAAAATTGGACTGGCCGCATTTATTGGCGTTCGTATCAATAAAGCACTTGGTTTGGTAGTAAGGTAATGAAAACGTATATATGCAGTGCTATGAGAACACCCATCGGTAAAACCGGTGGGTGTTTCAAGTACATACCAGTTGAAAAACTTGGCGCTGAGATGATGCGCAGTGTGATAGAACATTCAAAGGTAGACCCAAGATCAATTGAAAAAATAATTTTAGCGAATTCAGTGGGACAAGGTGGTAATATTGCTAGGTTTAGTGGCCTTCACGCTTTTGGAAGAGCATGTCCGCCGTCTGTAACGGTGGATTATCAGTGTGGAGGGAGCCTGATGGCAGTCGAACTGGCAACGGCACTGGTTCAAAGTCAGATGCATGATCTTGTTTTTGCGGGGGGTGCTGAAAGTACCAGTCTCGAACCGGATAAATGCCTACATGCATGTGACCCTAAAAAGCCATATTATCCTAGCCCGCTGGTTCGTGCTCCATTTACACCGCTCGATCTTAAAGATCAAGGCATGCTGGAAGGGGCAGAGAACACAGCGGCCCTTCTCGACGTGGAACGAACCCGGCTTGATGAAATTGCATACATCTCACATCAGCGTGCAGCCTCTGAGGAAGTAAAGAGTAAGCTGAAGGAAAGAATCATTTCTTTAAAAACGGAGGGCTCAAAACCCTATGAAGATGAATCTATTCGGCCCAAGATGAGTATGCGTCTTTTAAGCAGAATGCCTTCTCTCGTGGAACCAGGTGGGCGTATAACAGCGGGAAATGCCTGCTTAACCCATGATGGCGCAGCAGGCATGTTGATTGCTTCTGAGCATGCCCTTGAAAAATTCAAGCTTATACCTGATGCAGAAATACTGGGTGTGGAATGTGTTAGTGTGAATCCTTCCTACTCGCCTCTAGGTGCCCTGAGTGCTGTAAAAAAAATAATGATAACCCTAAATATCAAAAGGGAAAATGTAATATATTTTGAAGTCAATGAAGCCTTTGCAGTCAAGACTTGGAGCTTTATGAAGCACTTGAAAATTCCTCATGAAAAGCTTAACCCCCTTGGCGGGACATTGGCTTATGGACATCCATACGGTGCTACAGGCGCCATTTTATTAACCCATTTGACAGTGGCGCTTGCACCAGGTCAAGTTGGAATTGCTTCGATGGGTGTTGCTGGTGGGTTGGGGATAGCAGTGGCCATTAAACGGATTTAAGAGGTGTCAAATGTATTATAAAAAGCTTGTTAACTGGGCGAAAAAAAACCCGGATACTATTGCGCTGTCAACAAGAGCAGAAAATCTTACATACGAAGGGCTGCTTGAGAGAGTAAACGTGCTTAGAAAGGCTATTGCCTGCTCTGAAAATGGATTTGAAAAGGTGGGCTTATTGATAGATCTGCCAACAGCATCAGATCAGTTAATTGCATTTTTAGCATATTCAAGTTTAGGAGCTTCGGTAGGGATTGTGCCACCAAACCAGTCAGATGCTCAGAAAGCTGCTAAGCAGCTCGTAAATTCAGGTTATTTACGCAGTCTTCAAAGAATCACTAAACAGGATGTAGAAGACTTGCTTCGTAAACAGAAGAAACAAGGCCTCGCTTCTATTGCTCGTATAGGATGTGAAATTGCCTGTAAAGGCGACGAAATCCACATTACACAACAGATCGTGTTTTCAAGTGGTACAGGCGCATACTGCAAAGCGGCTTTGAGGGATGCCAAGAGCTGGACGGATGCGTTTGAGTATCAAAACGATCAGTTTGGAATTATCACAGGAACCCGTCTTTTAGTAGCAGGTGCACTAGCCTATACAGGTAATTTGAATATTGTTCTTGGTACGCTTTATACAGGTGGAAGCATTTGCATTGAACAGAGTGTAAGTCCAAAGCACATTCTTAACCAAGCAAAATATTTTAAACCACAAGTGGTGTATATGGTACCCACTGTGCTGGGATTGGTTTTAAGGAATAGCAAAGCCATACTAAAAACACTGAATACCATTGTATCTGCAGGTGAAAAAATCGCAAAGTCCACATTAGACTGTGTTCTAAATTATGAAAAATCCATCCGTTTTATTGAATTTTATGGTACCGCAGAACTGAGTTACATCTCCATTATCAGCAGCCAAGCAAAACGAGCCCATCCAAATGCAGTTGGGAAATTATTTCCCGGTGTCGAGCTAAAAATGAAGGGTGACGAAATTTGGATAAAAAGTCCTTTTGCAGCTTGTGGCTTTGAGGGGTGGCAGTTTACAGGAGATTGTGGATGTTATCGTGACGGAATGTTGTATATAAAGGGTCGCAAAGGAGACGTCATCAGCAAATCGGGAAAAATGATAGACCTTCATGAAATTGAAGAAATTGCAGAAAAGCACTTGAAGGGTGTGCGTACAGCAGCTCTCAGAATTAAGGATGCAAAGCGAGGCGAAAACTATCTGCTTGCTGTTGAAGGGACATTTAATGAAAGAGAAAAGGCGGACTTAAGAAAGAAAGTCTTAGAAGGTCTAGACGGTGCTATGCGTCCCCATAAAATATTTTTTGAGGGCGTATTTCCTGCTAAAGAAGGTGGAAAGCTTGATCGGTCCACACTTTTGAAATCAGCGGGTTTTCCAATAAATAATGTTAAGTAAAATTTAATTATAGATGCAATAAATCTACCGTTTGGGGTATAGATGTCTCAAGGGAGGTGGGTTTATTGAAACATAAGAAAATTTCAGCTAAAATAATGGGATCGATATTGTTTGTGAATCTGGTTTCACTGATTATTGTAGGATCGGTTGTCGGTGTGATGCTCAACAACAATGTCGGTGGTGAAGCAAGAAAGGCTGCTGAGGTTCAAATCAGTTCGAGTATTAACCGCTTTGAGCAGGATTTTTCTGATATTGAGTCTGCTGTAAGTGTTATGGGAAATTTCGTTAAGGCAGATATTGATGTCAACAGGGCACTTGCAGACAAGACTTATTTACAAGAGTATAAAAAGGATGTTAGTGAGCGTGCTAAGGTATTAGGCGAAAATACGGATTTGACCCGGTCCATCTATGTCTATTTCAATACAAAGATGTTTGATCAGGAAGTCGATATTTGGATGCATGAAACGGAAGATGGGTCTTTTGAACTTCAAGATTCATTTGGTATGGACTATTATGATGATTACAATGCTTGGTATAATATACCGATAGATGATAAACGGGCTGTATGGACATTCCCCTATGAATCTGAAGCAGGCGGAATTATTACCTCATATGTCGAGCCAATTATTGTGGACGGAAAAGCTATTGGCTTAGCAGGGATGGATTTATATCTGGATGATATGGAACAGATGTTAAGTGAAACGGTTCTATTTGACACGGGATACCTTTATATGATGGATGCAGATGGTAAAATCATCATTCATCCAAGCATAGATTTTGCAGAGAATATTACAGACCATGGCGATTATCAAACGCTCATTGAAGAAGTCAATGGAAGTGGCACTGGCTTCACACGCTATAACCGTGCTGATGGAAAAATGGTTCTCGCTGCGTATGGGCACTTAAACAATGGCTGGGTGGTTGCTTCAAGCGTGCCTGAAAGCGAAGTGCTTGCCATTGTATTTCATGTACTTTACATCCTGATTGGCATCATTGTCGTTTCTATTATTGTTGCTATTGGGGTTTCTGTATTTATGGGCAACAGCATTACAAAACCAATCAAACATATTGTAGAAGTACTTGAAAAGATCAAAAATGGTGACTTTACAGTTGTGGCAAACGTGAAGTCTAAAGATGAAACCATGGTGCTTGCCAATGGGCTTAATGAAATGGCTGATTCTGTGAGAGAGTTGATTCAAGAAGCCAAACATGTTTCACATGATATGGTGGACTCTGCATCGAATTTGGCGGCAATGAGTGAAGAAACCAATGCCACAGTTGATCAGGTTGCTATGACCATTCAGGAAATTACGAAAGGATCACAGGAGACTGCTGAAAATGCAGAGTCAGGGGCGCAAATTGCCGCTGATATTGACAGTCAGTTCAATATCCTGATGGAGAACTCAACATCTATGAAAGAAAATGCTGAGTCTGCATTGGAAATGAATCACACAGGCCTGAATGCGATTAGTAAGCTTAAGGAGAAATCAAGCCAAGCGGATATTTCCAATGTCAAAATTAGAGAAGCAATTAACAGCCTTGATAGCAAGGCTAATGCTATTACAGATATTATTCAGACCATCACATCAATTTCAGAGCAAACAAACCTCTTAGCCCTCAATGCAAGTATTGAAGCTGCAAGAGCTGGTGAAGCAGGCAGAGGCTTTGCAGTGGTTGCTGATGAAATTCGTAAGCTTGCTGAAAGCTCGAGCGAAGCGGCTGAAGAAATTAGAAATATTATCATCGATATTCAAGATGAAAGTAAAGATACCGTGACCGTTATGAATGAAGTGAGTGAGATGAACGATCAGCAGAAAGAGGCCGTTGGAGATGTGAACCAGGCCTTTGATCAAATATTTGCTTCTGTCGAACAAATTTTTACGCAAATAGACATTGTGGTCAATGAATTGGACGCACTTAATGGAAGCAAGAATCAACTGGTTGGTGCTGTGAACAATATTTCAGCGGTATCAGAGGAAACAGCTGCTTCAACTGAAGAAGTTGAACGCTCAATGGATGAACAGACAAAAGCTGTGGAGCAGGTTGCTGTGAATGCAGAGCACCTGAATATGCTGTCTGCTGAACTCAATACCAAAATTGACTATTTCAAAGTTGACTAGGTTAGTGCAGCAGCATAGTAATTTGAAAGATTTATAGATGTCTTAAGTTAGGAGCTGCGAATATGCAGCTCCTTCATTTTAAGGACAAAGGGAGAAATACATGCATTATAAGCAGCTTGACCACCCTTGTACAGGTGTGTGACGTTCGTTTGTTTCACAAATAGGGTGCCTAGCAAGATGAATCATTGAAAACAGGTCTAATATATATTTATACTTAATAAAAGGTCATCTATACTCAGCAACAGTATGCTGAATTGAAACAGTATACGCGTTAACGAAAGGAGACGGACTGTGCATATTCACGATACATTTAAGCAGCTAGGAAAGAAAAAACGGACAACAGAACCGCCTGGGACAATACAGTATACAGGTATCTATAAGAGTGTACCTATTTCAATTGACCATATTGAGTACAGTCCCAATACATACAGTAGAGAAATTGTATCTGTGTTTGCTCCGCCAGAGCATTCGCAGACCATTCATTGGTACAATGTGACAGGACTTCATGACATAGGCTTGATTCAAGAGTTTGCAAGCTTTTTTGGGATGCATATCATGGACGTGGAAGACATTGTCCATGTTTCTGAGTGGAGTAAAATTGAGCAGACCAACAGCTATCTCTTCACTATTATGAAAATGATTTATCTGAAAGATCAAGATACGATTCATGAACATATCACCTTAATTCAAAAGGACAACATTGTCGTGACCTTTCAGGAAACAGAAGGGGACGTTTTTGATGAAATCCGCCAAAGGATTAAGGAAAGCAAGGGGCAAGTGCGCGAAAAAGGAAGCGACTACTTGTATTATGTACTAATGGACGCCTTAATTGACAACTACTACAATGTCCTTGGAAACTTTGCCCAGCGTTTTAGAGAGATTGAACTTCTGGTGCTGGACAACCGAAAAGAAAGCGGCGATGCCATTTATAAGCTCAGAAAGGAACTACACTACCTGCAAAGTGCAGTGACACCGGTTCAGGGGGCTATTGCCGATTTTTTCAAGGCCAGTGAAGAACCGCTATTTGAGGACATGGCCGAATATTTTAACGATTTAAAGGAACATATTAGTCATATACATGAGACACTAGAGACTTACAAGGAAATGGTTAAGAGTTTACATGATATGTATATGGCCAATGCAAGTAATGAAATGAACAAGGTCATGACCACACTCACCATATTTTCTGCGGTATTTATTCCCCTGTCCTTTCTATCGGGCGTTTTTGGCATGAATTTTGTGAATATGCCTGTACTTGAACTTAAAGCAGGCTTTGCACTTTTTTTGTTAACTTGTGTCCTTTTAGCTGGAGGCATGCTTGCTTTTTTTAAAAAAAGAAATTGGATTTAGGCTGCAGATTCCTTTAGAATAGTAATAGACCTGAATGACTTGAATCATTCCATTGTAATGCGGAGCCATCTTAAATATGTTGAGGCATTTTATGAAGCACTCATGTTCTAGGATGAAGATCAAGAGACTATCAGGTGGATTACAACAAGTAGAGTGAACTAGGGGGCAACATTTTGAATAGAGTAGATAAGATGTATATTGACAATATTGTTGAAATCATGGAAGATGGCAGCGATGATTTTGATGGGAATGTGCGTCCAGTTTATAAGGATGGCACACCCTCACATACACGTTTTATTACGCAAAACTTTGAGAAGTATGACCTATCAAAGGGCGTATATCCCATTACAGGGCTAAGACCAATCGGTTGGAAATCAGGCATTAAGGAAATATTTTGGATCTATCAAGACCAGTCCAGTGAACTCCAGATGCTTAAAGACAAATACAATATCCACTGGTGGGACGAATGGGCGGTTGGTGACGGTAAAACCATTGGCATGCGCTATGGGGCAACCGTTAAAAAGTATGACTTGATGAATGGCCTGCTTGAAGGCATAAAAAATCAACCCTATGGTAGAAGACATATTATTAGCTTATGGCAAGAAAATGATTTCAAAGAAACAGAAGGACTTAACCCCTGCGCATTTATGACCATGTGGAGTGTAAGAAAGTCTACTGATCAAGAGGGTAAGACGGTACGCTATTTAGATATGACACTCGTTCAGCGCTCAAATGACTATTTGGTTGCAGGTCATATCAATAAAATTCAGTACACTGCACTCATGCTGATGGTTGCAAGGCACTGTGGTCTTGAGGTCGGTGTATTTGCACATTATACACATAATCTGCACATTTACGATCGGCATTTTAATCAGGCGAAGGAACTCGTCAAGCGCTTTAAGGATAATCCGGATATGCCTTTGCCAAGGCTTATACTGGATACAGACAAGACAAACTTTTTTGACTTTACCATTGACGATTTTAAAATGCAGGACTATTCTCCACTTAAACCACAATTGAAGTTTGATTTAGGAATATAGGAGGGCGCATGGGCATCAATCTGATTGCAGCCATTGGGCTTCATAATGAAATTGGACAATCAAATGCACTGCTTTGTCACATATCGCCAGATTTGAAGTACTTTAATCAAGTAACTAAAGGTCATATTTTAATTATGGGCCGAAAGACTTTTTTATCACTTCCAAACGGGCCTCTAAAAGGACGCGAGAACATCATTATCACGCGACGTGATGATTTTGAACACGAGGGGGCTTATGTTGCAAGAAGCATAGATGAAAGCCTAAAAATTGCACGTTCGCTTGATTTAGCTAAGGACAAGGAAATATTTATCATTGGTGGCGGATCAATCTATGAGCAGTTTATGCCTCTGGCAGACCGGCTTTATATTACCCATATCTTTCAGGATTTTGAAGCAAGTGTGTACTTTCCGAAGATTTCTAACAGGTGGATAATTGACTCTGTTAAGGCGGAACGGGAGAATATTGAACACATGCATCCCCATGTGTTTACGGTATATCGTAAGAATGATTAAATGTAAGCAAATTGAAATGCCGGCTGACTTACGCAGGAAAAGTTGCGTTAGTTAGTCGGCATTTTTAATTTGCTTTTAAGGCCTATTCGAGAGCGGGACAGCTATTCTTCCACTTCTCTAAAATGATCGAAAAGCATGGTGTAATGGGCCCGCCCCTGTGATTTTGAGCGAATATCTGTTGCGTATCCAAATAGCTTAGAGAGGGGAATCATGGCATGAATGCGCTGGCCATCATTATACATTTTCATGCCTTCAAGTACACCGCCACGCATGTTGATGTCGCTGACTATATCTCCAACATAATTATCAGGTACGGTGACTTCAACTTTAAAAATAGGTTCAAGGAGTTTTGATATGCCACGGTCAAGCCCCTCCTTTACAGCTCTTGAAGCTGCAGTAATAAAGGCAACATCTGTGGAATCCTCTTCGCTGTAATTGGCATCGATGAGTTCTACCTCCACGTCAACCACTTCATATCCTCCGAGTACACCTGACTCCAGTGCCTGCTCAAAGCCTTCCAAACATGCACTTTGAAATGCTTTTGGAAGTTTACTTGATTTTACCGCAGATGATAAGCTGTTTCCAGCACCGCGGTCAGCTGGGCGCATTTCAATGGTGAGGGCCGCATACATATCAAAGCCTGTATTTTCTTTTGAAATTTCAAGGTGAATTTTAGTAGCTTGGCTGATTGTTTCTTTATAGGAAACCTGAGGTTTGCCAACATTAGCCCCAACGTGAAACTCCTTGAGCAAACGGTCAACAATAATTTCTAAATGTAGTTCCCCCATTCCCTGAATAATGGTTTGTCCGGTCTCCGGGTCTGTAAAGGTTTTAAAGGTAGGATCTTCTTCTGCCAGCCGGCCTAATGACTGGTGAAGCTTGTCTTGATCACCGGGTGTTTTGGGTTCAATAGCTACAGAAATAACCGGCTTTGGAAATACCATTGATTCTAGAATGACAGGCGCATTTTGCGTACAGAGCGTGTCGCCTGTTGTTGTGTGCTTAAGGCCGATGGCTGCGACGATATCCCCCGTGTATGCAGAGGGAATTTCCGTGCGCTTATTGGCATGAACCTGAAGAATACGCGTAATTTTTTCCTTCTTTTTCTTAGTTGCATTAAAGACACTGCTTCCTGTGTTTAGAGCACCGGAGTAGACTCTGAAATAGGCGAGTTTTCCTACAAAGGGATCTGTTGCGATTTTGAAGACCAGCGCTGCAAAGGGTTCATCGTCAGAAGGCAAGCGCCGAATATCTTCTCCGCTGGTTTTTGTGCCTTCAATAGGTGGCATGTCAAGGGGGGAAGGCAAGTAATTGACAACCGCATCAAGAAGGAGTTGAATGCCCTTGTTTCGGTATGCGGCGCCACAGAGAACAGGAATGATTTTTTCCTCAAGCGTGGTGCGGCGAATGACACGATCAAGGAGGTCACTGGTGATTTCCCTTTCCTCAAGATATCGTTCCATAATCGTCTGATCATAGTCTGCAAGGCTTTCAATTAGATGTGTGCGTGCTAGGAGGGCTTGATCAATATATTTTTCGGGTATATCCCCCGTCTGTATTTTTTCACCGCTTTGCCCTTGGTTATAATACGCTTTCATATGGATGAGTGAAATCACACCCTCAAAATCATCCTCGCATCCGATTGGAATTTGTATAGGCAGGGCATGTGCGCCCAGTCGCTCGCGCATCATGTCTACTGACTGAGTGAAATTTGCGCCAATAATGTCCATTTTGTTGATAAAGGCAATGCGGGGGACATGATAGTGATTGGCTTGTTTCCATACGGCTTCAGTTTGAGGTTCTACGCCGCCTTTTGCATCTAAAATGACAACAGCGCCATCTAAAATACGAAGCGAGCGCTCAACTTCAACTGTAAAATCAACATGACCAGGTGTGTCAATAATATTGACCCGTGTGTCATGCCAATAGCATGTCGTTGCAGCTGAGGTAATGGTAATCCCACGTTCCTGCTCTTGTTCCATCCAGTCCATGACAGCGGAGCCCTCATGAACTTCTCCAATTTTGTGTGTTAGCCCAGTATAATACAAGATTCTTTCTGTTGTTGTCGTTTTTCCTGCATCGATATGAGCCATGATGCCAATGTTTCTAATACTTTCTAGAGGATATGTTCTGCTCATATTCTTTCTCCTTATCTTTTAGTCATATCTACACATTTACCCATATATAGGCAGTGGTACTCTATTCATTTTTCATTTGTGTGTAATTACTAAATGATATGATAGACTCAGCAGTCGGGTGAAAACAGCTTAAAACTTTTGACGGAGTATAGACTTTTAGGGCATATGCTAGTAATCTAGAAGTACACAGTGTACTGGAGGAGACATGTCAAAACATTCATCATATTCAAATCAATCAGAAAACAGCCGGAGAGTAACACTGCTATTTTATACGATATGTACAGTGTTTGTTGCCCTGCCGCTCGTAAGCCTATTCATATCAGGCTCAGTACAAGCGAGAATTATAAGAAACCCTGTATTATATGAGGCGCTTCGCGTAAGTGGAATCTCTTCATTTATAATGCTTTTTATTGTAGTATTTATAGGCACACCTGCAGCTTACGCTTATGCACGGACATCATTTCGGGGGAAAAAACTTGTGAATGTTATATTGGATATTCCCTTGGTCCTGCCACCTGCAGTTGCGGGTCTGCTGCTTCTTATGACCTTTGGAAGACGTGGGCTGGTCGGGGCGTTTCTGAGCGCACTGGGCATACAAATTCCCTTTTCTTTAGCTGCGGTGGTGGTAGCACAGCTCTTTGTAGCACTGCCAATCTATATCAAAACGGTTGCTGAAGGCTTTTCGTCTGTGGACCCCCATCTTGAGTCTACAGCAATGACTTTAGGCGATAGTCGATTAAGAGCCTTTAGACGTATAACCCTGCCCCTTGCATCAGGTGGTATTTATACAGGGATAGTCATGGCCTGGGCAAGGGGACTCGCAGAGTTTGGCGCGACCATTATGTTTGCTGGCAATTTGCAGGGAAGAACACAGACCCTGCCTCTTGCAATATACTCAGCTATGGAGTCGGACATGGGTACGGCTCTTGGTATTGCGCAGATTATGGTAGGTATATCAATCTTTTTCTTATTGGTGGTTCACTTAGGGATTAAAGGCAGGAAACGATATGTTTAAATGTCATATTGAAAGGAAAATAGGTCAGCTTAAGCTCAGTGCACAATTAGAAGTGCGTCTGGGCGAGACGCTTGTAATATTTGGTCCTTCTGGGTGTGGTAAAACGACCCTTCTAAATCTTATTACAGGCATCCTTGAGCCTGAATCAGGTGAACTGTGGATAGGAGACACTTGCCTATACAGTAATTCATTAAATAGGAATATACCCATACAGAATAGGCATATTGGTTATATTCAGCAGGAAGCTTACTTGTTTCCACATTTGACGGTAAAAGAAAATATTTTGTACAGTCTATCAGGAAAAGCAGCGGATGCTGACCTGAAAAGGTATGCGTATCTTATAAAAAGCATGGGCATTCAATCTCATGTGAACGAATACCCCAGCGCGCTTTCCGGGGGCCAAAAGCAAAGAACCTCCGTTTGCAGAGCGCTAATGATGAAGCCTTCTTTGATGGTTTGGGATGAACCTTTTAGCGCGCTTGATCATAGCATTCGAAAAGAAATGCGCACGCTCGTTGAGCATGTGAAAGAAGAACTGGGCATCCCTATGATTTTTGTAACACATGATCTTGAAGAAGCCACTGCACTTGCAGATGAACTCGCTGTAATGGATGCTGGGCACGTACTTCAATCAGGCAGGGCAGATCGAGTTCTTTCTGAACCAGTTAGTGAACGCGTGCGTGAAATCTTAGGTTTAAAAAGCCATGCACCTCAAGATGGTGCAATGAAGGCGCCTTTAATGATGCATGTAAATTATGAAATGCATGACGCCCTGCATCAAATAATAGAATGTTCTATGCATCAAGTGTCATCACATAAACAAGGTTTAGCAACCTTTACAGTTGAGCGTGTGAAGGGCAGTAAGAAACAATCTTCATTTCATGAGTACGAAGCTGGGTCAGATGAAATGGAAAAAATAACATGGTCTTCAGCTGAGCGTTATGCCGTTTTTTATGAAGCTATTGAAGGAAGACAAAAGCAGATGCTAGAACATTTTCTTCAACTGGAACAAGATATTATATGTGTTCTTCTTGTGGGTGCAAATGAAATACAAGGTGTCTATGTACCTGTTTCAAAGGAAGGCTGTTTAATAGAAAAAGCGATTGTTCAGCTGTTGATTGATAATCAATAAGCCAGATTGACCATAAAGGAGACGAAATATGAAAAGAGTAGGTCTATATAAAGTGCCCATGGCCCTTGTCCTTGTAACCCTTGTTTTTTTTATAGGCGGGTGTACACAGGTGACTTCCAGTAGGGAAAATGTTCAGGAGGAACTGATGATATTCGCTGCAGCGTCTATGACAGATGGTGTGAGTGAAATCGTAAAGAAATATCAGTCAGAACATCCTGAAATCCATATTGTCACAAATTTTGCAGGCTCTAAAACCCTGAGAAGTCAAATTGAAAATGGTGCACAGCCTGACTTGTTTATTTCTGCTAATGAAAAACACTATAAAGCATTAATGGAAGAAAAATTAGTTGACCCGGGGGCTTTGCTTCTTACAAATTCAATGGTGGTCGCCGTTTCAAATGAAAGTAATACAGATATTCAAGCGCTAGAAGATCTTATTAAGCCTTGTCAGATTGTGCTCGCTGAAGAGGGCGTTCCTGCTGGTGATTACGCTAGAAGGATTCTTCAGAATTATGCCGATGCGAATGAGACTAAATTTGCTTCCCAGGTCATGGCACAGGTCGTTTCTGAAGAAACAAACGTGCGACAGGTCCTTATGAAGGTTGCAATGGGAGAGGCAGATGCTGCACTGGTTTATAGAACAGATGTTACAGATGCAGTTAAAGATCAAGTGCGTGTTATTGATATTGATGATGTGTATAATGTAATAGGGTCATATTATATATGTACACTGCCTCAATCTAGTTCGGAGGATAAAGCTCTTTACACCTACATTTTAGGTGCGCAGGGAGACGAAATATTAACCAAATATGGATTTAAACCTGTTATAGAAGGAGAGTAAGATCAGATATGATATTAGCCACAGCCGCTGTACTTGTAGGCGGAAAAAGTCGTCGTATGCAGGGGGCTCGAAAGGCTTTTGTTGAATATGATGGAAGAATATTTTTAGAATACGCTTTGAAGTGTGTATCCGACTTTGTAGAAATACTTATTGTATGTGAAGAAGCCGAACTTGGTGCCTACATGAACTGGCTTGATGACTTTACTGCACCTTATCGAGACAGAATTAAATTGGTTGCTGATTTACAGGATGATAAAGGTCCTGTCTGCGGCATATACACTGCTTTATGTAGGGCTACATATGAAAATGTTGCCATTGCACCTGTAGACATGCCCCTTTTAAAATCCCCTTTTTATAGAGCGGCTTATTTTAGAGTGCAGGACAAAAAAGAGCAAACAAGCTGTGTACTCGCCAAAGTGGATGGACGGGTATATCCTGTTGTGGGGATATATAAAAGAAAGCTTCGATCAGTTTTTGAACAGTCCCTGTCTCAAAATCAACTTAGAATGATGGCAGTCATTGAAAGAATAAATCCTGTTTATTTGACTGAGCAAGATTTCAAAACAGATAATTTGAAAGGGCAATTTGTGAATATTAACACGCTGGATAGGTTGACAGATTTAGCTGTTTAATCAACTGGTTCAAAGAGGCACTTTTTATGTTCCGGACAAGACAAAGAAATGCAGAAACAAAGAATCAGGGCATCAATTTTGTGTTAACACAATTGATGCCCTGATTCTTTGTTTCTATATGGCGCGACCAGCGACAAGAGCAATTGGAAATTGCGCTGACATTACTTTAAAGAAATAGATGTAGTTCGCGACCAGCGATAAGAGCGATTATAAGTTTTGCAAGTAGCGATCGGTATAGAGTTTCTAATGTGTGCATAAAGATACAAAGTGTAACTTCTTGCAAAAACTCAAAAAAATCGAACAGGAAAGCGTTTTACTCAAAAAAAATCAAATATCTATTAAAAAAGTTTAAAAAAACTCTTGAAATGAGAAAAGGTGTATAGTATAGTTAATAAAAATTATGAATAATAATACATCGAGTATTATAATGGAGGGGTTTAATTATGAAGAAGTGGCTATCTATTTTTATGATGATGATTCTCGCGGTTTCCATGGTTGCATGTGCCGCACCAGCTGAAGAAAAGACTGAAGCACCAGCTGAAAACACAGCGCAGGCACCTGCAGAAGAGGCTGAAGCACCAGAAGAAGTTAAGGTACTAAAAGTGGGTCTGGATGACGCATACCCGCCATTCGAGTACCATGATGAAGCAACAAATGATCTTATTGGTTTTGATATCGATTTTGCAAAGGCACTTGCAGAAGAAATGAACGTTGAGATTGAGTTTGTTCCAACAGCTTGGGATGGTATCTTCAATGGTGTGAATACAGGTCAGTACGACATGATTATTTCATGTGTAAGTATTACACCAGATCGTATGGAAGCTTTCGAAATGACGAAGCCGTATCTAGCAAATGGTATCGTAATCGTTTCTGCTGCTGATGGGGAAGCGGCGACATCGATTGAAGAACTTGACGGCGCTAAAATTGGCGTTCAGCTTGAAACGACAGCTGATATTGCAGCAAAGAAATTTATTGCTGATGGATATGATTTATCACTTTCGCAATTCGATACAGTTATGGAAGCTTTTGCAGCACTTAAGGGTGGTTCAATCGAGTACATTCTCGTTGACAGTTCAGTAGGTGGATTCTATATCGCAAATGATCCAGAGTCGTTCCAAATCACATCAGGTCTGCTTTCAAATGAACCAATTGGCATTTGTATGGCAAAAGGCAATGAAGAACTGGCTACAGATGTTGAAACTGCAATCGCAGCGCTACAAGAAGCTGGTACTATGACAGAAATTTCTAAAAAATGGTTCTCAGAAGACTTCGCAACAAGTATCGATGAAGCCATTAAAGTTATCGAATAGTTTTTAACAAGCTTTATCGAATACGGCACTCCACGAGTGGGCTTATAAAGTTGGATGACCCGTCTTCATGACGGGTCATCCTTTTCGTTGAACAAACACACTTATAGACAGAATACGGTAAGGGGACTTTAAAATATGTTAAACCCGGTTCAAATACAGGCTATATTGAAAGGTACAGGATATACAATAGCAATTGCAACAGTTGCAGTTATAATTGGTATTGTTTTGGGCATGGTGGTTGCTGTTGCAAGAATTTCAAAGAACAAGGTTGTTGGAAAAATTGCATGGGTCTATGTATGGTTTTTTAGAGGGACACCACTGCTTTTGCAGCTCTTCATGATTTTCTATGCTATGCCATTAATTATGAAGGATTTATTTGGACGTCCATTTCCAATTGATCCAATTATGGCTTGTTTTATAGCCTTCTCACTAAACTCCACTGCTTACTTGGCAGAATTTTTCAGGGCCGGTATCGAATCGATTGATAAGGGTCAGCTGGAAGCGTCAAAAGCCTTGGGCATGAGTTACAAGCAGGCCATGCTCCACATTATTATTCCTCAGTCCTTCAAAAGACTGCTCCCATCAGTTGGTAATGAATTTATTATGCTTATAAAAGATACATCACTGGCATCGACCGTTGCAATATCCGATCTCCTCAGAACGACAAAAACAATGAGCAGTTCATCGGGAAAATGGATTTACTATGTGTACGCAGCAGCGATTTATCTTGTTTTAACATCAATTATTCAAATAGGCTTTGAGAAACTTGAAAAGAAGGTGGGCGCATATGAGTAATACATCAAAAAAGGAAATGATCAAAGTAAAAAATGTCCACAAGTATTTTGGAGATTTAGAAGTTCTAAAGGGAATTGATTTTTCAGTAAAGGAAAACGAAGTTGTCTGCGTACTTGGCGCCAGTGGATCTGGTAAGTCAACACTCCTAAGATGCTTAAACCATTTGGAACGTATTACCTCTGGAGAAGTTTATATTGACGGTGAACTAGCGGATAAGCGCGAAAATGATAGAGACCTTATACAGGTGAGTCCAGAACACTCTCAGGAGCTTTGTATGGAGCTGGGCATGGTGTTTCAGCGTTTCAATCTTTTTCCACATCTAACAGCGCTTGAAAATGTTATGAAAGCCCCCATGCTTGTCAGAAATACAGCGGAGGAAGATGCACGTAAAGATGCAGTAAAACTGCTTGAAGCAGTCGGGCTAGATGACAAGGCCGATGAGTATCCATCAAGACTATCTGGCGGACAGCAGCAGCGTGTCGCTATAGCAAGGGCACTTGCCATGAAGCCAAAAATCATGTTGTTTGATGAACCCACATCTGCACTAGATCCCGAACTTGTAGGTGAAGTACTTGCGGTTATGAAAAAGCTTGCAAAAGACGGTATGACCATGATTGTTGTAACACATGAAGTCGGCTTCGCAAGAGAAGTTAGTGATCGTGTTGTATTTATGGATGGCGGCGTCATCTGTGAAGAAGGACCAGCATCGCAGGTAATTGATAATCCACGTGAAGAACGAACAAAATCATTCTTTAGCAAAATTCTTTAGAAAACTCTAAACAGACTCCCAAGGCGCGATTCGGGAATTTGTTGTACGAAAATTATAAATTGATTCTTGTAAATTCGACAAACTTCGCATATACTGTGTTTAGAAATTGTTGAGATTGGGTAATGATTATTAATTACAGCAATTTAAAGCAACCATTACACCAGTGAATTTTGAATAGATGTTCTAGTCGTTCGAATAATATATTTGCTCGTTACACCAGTGAACATACTATCCCAATTTCAGCGATTGATACAAGAAAATAAGATTACTCTACACCGCTCAGCTACGCCTGGGCGGGTTTTCTTTTTTGCGACTTAAACAAAGAACAGCAGAAATAAAGGGGGGAAGTGGTAAAATCATGCGCGCATGATTTTACCACTTCCCCCCTTTATTTCTATTGGTCGCGTCAGCGACAAGAGCAATCTATGATTGCTCGGTGCTGTTCTGATTTGAAGGGAGGCGTCAGCGACAAGAGCAATCCATGATTGCTCGGTGCTGTTCTGATTTGAAGAGAGGCGTCAGCGACAAGAGCAAAACTCAATTGCTTGTGCGGGCTTTTCATTTCAATGGATCTGAGTGCAAATTCCGATTTTATGATACCAGAAACTATGATTGTAGTGCTATATTGGAGAAATCTTAGGGTATAAATGTGTACACATGGGATGAGACGTCCAATCAAACCGCTGTACATATTTACATACAGTGTTCTTAAATAAACGGGTGAGGTGCTTTTATGAAACAGCGTACATGGTCGCTAAGAACGGCGGTAATGATACCGATTATTATAATAACTTTTTTAGTGCTGGTTATTTCAGTTTACTCTAGCGCGCGTGATTACGAATTTCTTGCCCGGGAGCAGGGGTCAAAGATACTGGAAGCACTCTATGAAAACACAGAAATGAGACTGAGTGCACTCCTTATGGAGCCCCAGAGTGCCAATGAGTTTTATGCCTACTACATTTCAAATACAGGCCTTTACAACTATGACACAATGGACGCTGTCGAAAGCTTTACACTGGATTTAATGAAACGCGCAAGGGTGGATATGCCCCAGATCAGTGCAATGAGTTACGGAGATGAACTGCGTAATTTTGCAGGCTTTAGACTGAATGAGGATCAAACCTATGGCCTGATGCTTAAGGATGCGCGGACTCAGTTTAATTTAGATATTTACAGGGGCGAGTCCAGTCAAAGTGAACGACTGGCTTTTTTTGAAGAATATGATCCGACAACACGCCCGTGGTATGCCCCAGTCAAAGATCATCAGGAGATACAATGGTCGGAGGTCTATGTGAACTATGATGAAAAGATGGAGCTAACTATTACCTCCCTAGTTCCCGTATTTGATAACCAGAATATCTTTAGAGGGGTTGCAGGCACGGATGTGAAGCTCAATATGATTAATGATTTTCTAATTGATGAAAAAATGAAGGGCAGTGGTGCAATCTATATTATTGACCGTGACTTCAACCTGATTGCCCATTCTTTAGAAGAAAACTATGTTAAAGTCATTGAGGGAGATCCGCCAACAGCGGTTATGGTTCCTGCAAATGAAGTCAGCAATGAAATCGTAAATAAATCAGCAGTGCATATTATGGAAAATACACTGACACTTGATGAAACAATACAACTTACCATTGGTGATGAACGTTATTTCGCTCGAATGTCTTCTTTGAGAAATCCTAGTGGACTGAATTGGAGTATTGTTGCTGTAATACCTGAGTCTGATATTATGGGCACAGTCAAGAAGCGACAGGATGCCACTTTTCAGTTCACTGCAGTCGTACTTGTTGCCAGCATGCTGGTTGCAATGTATGTGCTGAATTTGGTCACACTGCCTATTCTTCAGAGTTCTGAGGCAGCACTGGCGCTTTCTGGTGGAAACTTTGATACGAAACTTGAGCTTGGAAAATTTCAACTTTATGAGACCAGGGAGCTGGTTATGGCATTTAACAATATGGCGACAGAGCTCAGGAGTACATTTTCAAAACTCAAAAAAAGTGAAACGAAGTACAGAACACTGATAGAGAATGTCGATAGCATGATTTACAATATATCTTCTGAAGGCGTATTCTTATCAATGAATAAGAGTTTTGAGAAGAGTCTACCGTTTAGTAATGAAGATTTGATTGGACAGCACTTTAATGTGCTAATCGAAGAAAATAGTGTTTTCAAGGAATCGCGAGACTATTTTTACAAAACTATTGAAAGCAAGGCAACGCAAGAGTTTCAAGTTGAGTACATGAGCTTCAATAATGTGCGCAAAATTATGAGTGTGAGGCTGGTCCCTCAGTTTGATGACGATGGCGAAGTTGTATCAGTCCTTGGAACCAATACAGATATTACAGATCTGGTTTTAGCTCAAGAGCATGTTCAGAGATTGTTAACAGATGAAAAAAATGAACTTGAACGGATGGTTAAGGAGAGGACAGAAGAACTTGAGGCAACAATGGAAGAGTTGATTGACAGAGAGCGCCTTGCATCCCTTGGAAGTTTGGTTGCGGGTATAGCTCATGAGGTAAATACACCGCTAGGGGTTGCAGTTACCGCAGGGTCTTACATGGACAAGATTAACTCAGGTATACTCGAAAAACTGCATGCAGGAACCCTCTCGAAAAAAGACTTGATGGAATTTTTGAGAAACATTGAAGAGAGCTCAGAAATTATCAATACCAACTTGGCACGCGCTTCAGAACTGGTGCGTAGCTTCAAAGAAATATCAGTAAACCAGAGTGCAGAAACGATCAGTGATTTTGCAGTCTGTGATACAATTCATGACGTTCTTTTAGCCCTAAAACATGAGTATAAGAATACCAAGCATGACTTCGTGATTGAATGTGATAATGCTCTGAGACTTAAAAGTTATTATGGTGCATTATCTCAAATTTTGACAAATTTGATTATGAACTCATTAATTCATGGATTTGAAGGGATTGAAAAAGGGCATATTTATATTAGAGCAAAAATTGAAAACCAAGAGTTTGTTTTGGAGTACGAAGACGATGGCAATGGAATTTCCAAAGACAATATAGCCTATATATTTGACCCGTTTTTTACAACCAACAGAAATCGGGGGGGCAGTGGTTTGGGGCTGAGCATTGTCTATAATATCGTAACCGGTAAACTTGGCGGGAGAATTCAGTGTCAGAGCGATATGGGAAGCGGCACACTATTTTCTATTAGAATGCCTGCAGTAATAGACATTGACACACACACACAGCTTGAAGATTAATGCGGCGCAATTAAGTGCATGATATAGAGGTGAACTTATGGATCAATGGGATAATGATGGTTTAGTACTCGATTTTCTAAAAGACGATGAAGAAGAGGAAATAAAGATTAGCAAAGGCACTTATAAAGTGGTCATTGCAGATGATGATGATGAAGTCCATAAAGTGACAAGTATGATTTTGAGAGATTTTGATTTTGAAGGTAAACACCTTGAAATCATTGACACCTATTCTGGCAAGGAAACAATGCAGGTGTTAGAGGCGAACCCTGACACAGCAGTCCTCTTCTTAGATGTGGTTATGGAAAGCAGCCATGCAGGGCTTGACGTTGTGGAGTATTTGCGCAATGAACTGAAAAATGGAATGACACGGGTTATATTGCGTACAGGTCAACCGGGTGAAGCGCCGGAGGAAAAAATCATAAGAGATTTTGATATAAATGACTACCGTCTTAAAACGGAGCTGACCATTAAACGGTTGAATACCACCCTGTATTCAGCTCTGCGAAATTACAGAGACCTTCGAAAACTTGAAAAACATAGAAATGGACTTGAAAAAATTATTGAGTCCAGTGCCAGACTTTTTGAACACAATTCTCTGAAGGATTTTTTGACGAGCATACTCGATGAGCTTTCTAATTTACACGCCGATAAGCGGGACATGGTTTATATACGCAATAGTGAAAAGACCGCTGATGGCTTTGTAACCATAGAGAAGAAAAACAAGAATGTTATAGTGGCTGCAACTGGTAAATATGAAAACTATATAGATCAGGAAATTGAATCCATACCGGATTTACAGTTTCTCTATACCTGGATGCACGATAAGCATGAAACAGAAAAAATTGTGGAGCACATTGACAACGGTATTATTATTCAGAGCAGCGGAAACAGCCAGCTGAGCAATTTTATCTATATTGAAGGCGATAAGGTTGGGCTTGATATGGAGCTGATTCAACTATTCTTATCAAACTATTCTATTGCACTGGATAATTATATTTTGAACAATATGATCAACGCAACCCAGAAGGAGATCGTATTTGCACTGGGAGAAATTGTAGACAGCCATCATGAAGAAACAGGGAGTCATGTAAAGCGTATGTCAGAAATGATGTATCAGTTTGCCCTGTGCAATCATTTTTCATATGCAGAGTCGGAAATTATACGTGTGGCAAGTACTATGCATGATCTGGGGAAAATAGCCATCCCAGATGCAATCCTTAAAAAACCAGCAATGCTAAATCCAGATGAGTTTAACACCATTAAGACTCATACCATTCAAGGTCATAAAATTCTGGGCAGTTCAAATTTAGAGGTGCTCAAAATTGCTGCTGAGATTGCCTT
Source organism: uncultured Acidaminobacter sp. (assembly GCA_963676345.2). Classification (GTDB taxonomy): domain Bacteria; phylum Bacillota; class Clostridia; order Peptostreptococcales; family Acidaminobacteraceae. The sequence goes on along the minus strand of CAXXTS010000002.1, from coordinate 263,149 downwards.
AAACCATCATGAAAAATTTGACGGATCAGGATATCCAGCAGGCAAGAAGGGGAGAGAAATCCCACTCAATGCCCGTATGCTTGCCATAATCGATGTTTATGATGCCATGACCCATAGACGGGTTTATAAGGAAGCAACAACAAAGGAAGAAGCTTTAGAATACATCACTGATCAGAAAGGAAAACATTTTGATCCAAATCTGGTTGAAGTATTTATGAAGCATTTTGATGACATTGTAAGGGAAAAGGTTTAAAGTAAAAATTAATAAAATAAGTGTACCAAATCCATTCAAAATGATAGAATATTATCGTTACGAATGGATTTTTATTGTTAACAGACAGTATTTTCATAAAACCATAACATTTCATATATATAATTCATAGTAAAAATGGTTACATGGGCTGGAAAACTATAGAATTAGAGGTAAATATGAAGATTCAATATAAAAAATGGGGGCTAGGTGGACTGATTGCCTTCGCAATGATCATCGCTTATATTTTAAACACAACACCAATTGAAGCACACCAGGTTTATCTGGATACCCTGAGTGTGGGTATAACCGCTGATTCAGAAGCCGTAAAAGACTATATTGAAAAACTTGAAGAAAGTGTGTCAGCAAACGGCTATTATGAAGTTGAGTTCGGGAAGAATCTACGATTCGAAGACATTCTTGTTAAGGAAGAAGCGTTGTCGGGCCTGGGTGAAATACAGGCGCAAATAGACGCAGTACTAGACTATCAGACCTATGGGTATCAAGTTCTTATTGATGAAACCGGATTTGAAGTTTTCAGAACTGAAGCGGAGGCAAATCAATTTATAGAACGTATAAAGGGCATGTATTCCGAAAAGGCACAGGAGGCTTCTTTCGCTGAAGATATAACAGTAAGTAGAGTTGCAACGGATCAGAATGAAATTGTGACAGTAGACTATGCCCTTGAAAAAGTGGGTAAAGGACGTGAAGAACTTGAAACCTACTCAGTCCTAAAGGGGGATACAACTTGGGACATAGCTCAGCGATTTGGACTGACTGTTGAAGAGCTTGCATCCTGCAATACAGATCAGGATTTATCCCGGCTTCAAATTGGGCAAGTTTTACGATTAAACACGCCTAAACCATGGATTCAAGTTGTTACGAAGGAAGTAATTGAAGAAGAACAGCCTGTGATTGGGACAACATATTATGAAAAAGTTGACACCCTGTATGTTGGCGAGCAAAAACTGAAAACACAGGGGAAAGACGGCCTTAAAAATGTTGTAATAGAACGCACCTATGTGAATGGACGAATGGAGCATGAAGAGGTTGTTTCTGAAGAAGTGCTCGTTGAACCGGTACATACAGTCATGTTGACTGGGTCAAAATGGAGAGAAGTAGCTGCATCGGGAGAGTTTATAAATCCTACAAATGGCGTGCTCACCTCACGTTACGGAACACGGTGGGGCAGAATGCATGAAGGTATAGACATTGGTGCACCAACAGGGACACCGATTAAAGCAGCTGATGCTGGCGTTGTAACCGCGTCAAGATACATTTCCGGCTATGGCTATACGGTTATTTTAGATCACGGAAACGGAATCAATACCCTATATGGACATGCGAGTGCCTTACTTGTTGAAACAGGACAAACTGTTGAAAAAGATGAGGTTATTGCTAGAGTTGGAACATCTGGGTCAACAACAGGATCGTGCCTGCATTTCGAAGTGCGCTTAAATGGACAAGCGATTGATCCGCTGCCTTATGTGAATTATGAATAGATAGTGCGATATAGAGGCCCAGTTTACATTACAAACTGGGTCTTTTGATTTTTGGTAGGAAAGGGAGAATGTCATGAACTTAAAAAAAATGCAAGAAAAATCTACACAAATCAAAGTAGAGAAAGTAAATGCTGTTGACCAGTTGACATACCTAAATACATTTCATATCGAATATAAAACAAAATCTGGAAAGGACCGCATCTGGGAACTTGTTTCCAGACATGACAAGGCACGCTTGGAAGAAGAAATTTTTAAAGGCAGGTCTTTTACGGATGGCGCTATGATTTTTGCAACAGATAAAAGCGGTGAGAAAGTAGTTATACTAAAAGAATTTCGAGTGAGTGCAGGTCAGTTTGTCTATATGTTTCCTGCAGGACTTATTGAGCAAGGCGAATCTATTGAAAATGCAAGTCAGAGAGAATTCAAGGAGGAAACAGGACTTACCTTTTATCCTGAACATGTAGAACGTGAAAGATATGTTTCGGTTGGGATTGTCAACGAAAGGGTAAATGTTGTCTATGGCAAGTTTGCAGGAACACCTTCAAAAGCTTATCAAGAAGACAATGAAGAAGCTGAAATTCTCATCATTGGAAAAGAAGAAGCAATCGAAATTTTAAAAACTGAAGAAGTCTCCATTCGTACGGCAATGTTGTTGCAGGGTTTTTTTAGAATCAACCCGTATTTTGATCGCTAGCGCTTTGCTGAATTGGGTATCTGTTATTTAAGAGATTACAGAGGATACCATCATCTGCTACTTGAAAAGAGCACAAAATGCTTCAGGCTTTTTTACCACTGGCTTTTCAGATGACGGTGAAAGGAGAAAAAGAATGAATTATCAGGTTGTAGAAAAAGAAGCCTTTAAACTAACGGGGTATAAACGTCGCGTGACGACTAAAAACAAGGAGAATTTTAAAGTGATTCCTGAGTTTTGGGAAACGCTTCATAAAGAAGGGAAGGTCGACCAGCTCTTCAATCAGTCTCAAGATGGGGACGTGATTGGTGCTGCTGTGAACTTTGACAGTGAAGAGAATTTTGATTATTTGATTGCGGTCAGGGCTGAAGGACTTAAAAACATGGATGATGAAGTGATTACAGTCACTATTCCAGCTGGTAAGTGGGCCATATTTTCAGGGGTTGGGGAAATGCCAGCAGCTATTCAAGAGACTTGGAAGCAGATTTACCATGAATGGTTACCAACCACCAACTATGAGCATGCTGGTACCGCGGAACTTGAAGTTTATCCGGCTGAATGCAACACAGAGGATGGTATACGCTATGAAGTATGGATTCCAATTGTAGACGACAAGAAATAATTATTAATAATTTACACCCTGAAGTCCGGTTTGAACGAACAAACTGGATTTCAGGGTTTTTCTATATTAAAATGGTACAAGAAGGTGGTGTAAATGTGAGTGCAACAAACTTTACAGAGATTGTGAAACAGACCTCAAAGCGGGGCACGAACAAGAAACCTGTTGGAAGGTTTGCTCCGAGTCCAACAGGCTATATACATTTGGGCAACGTTTGGGCATCGCTATTGGCCTGGCTTTCTGTTCGCAAACAGGGCGGGACCATGATACTGAGAATAGAAGATCTAGATCCAGAGCGATCTAAACCTGAATATATTAAACGTGTTATAGAGGATTTGAAATGGCTTGGCCTCGATTGGGATGAGGGACCTGATGCACCAGGGGCCTATGGACCTTATTTTCAAGACGCCCGTCGGGAAATATACGAGAGTGCCTTAAACTGGCTTAAAGACAAGCATCATGTATATCCTTGTTTTTGTACACGCAAAGAACTGCGTGCAGCAAGTGCACCGCATAGAGAAGACGGTGTTTATCTATATAGTGAAAAATGCAAAAGCTTAAGCAGGCCTGAACAAGAAGAGGCTATAAAAGCAGGTAGACGTCATGCATGGCGGATAAAAGTACCGGACAAGGTGTATGGGTTTGATGACCTGAACTACGGATGGTACAGTCAAAATCTTAAATCAGACTGCGGTGATTTTTTGCTGGCACGAACGGATGGAGTACATGCATACCAGCTGGCAGTGGTGGTCGATGATGGACTTATGGGTGTTGATTTGGTTGTGCGCGGGGCAGATTTAATAGATTCGTCCCCTCGACAAATTTTTTTGCATGAAACATTGGGCTTTAAACCACCTATGTTTGGACATGTGCCGCTTCTTAAGGGAGAGGATGCCACAAGGCTTTCCAAACGACATAAGTCACTTGACTTAGGGCATCTAAGAGAAAATGGATGTACAGCTGAAAAATTAATGGGTCTGCTTGGGTATAAAGCAGGACTACTCGATAAGATGGAGCCAGTTAAAGCAGATGAGCTCATTGAGCGGTTTGATTGGGGGAAACTACCAAAAGAAGATATAATAATTTTAGATAAGACACTGGCGAATCTGTAGCAATTGACTACCTTATCATCTTCTAATGGGGTATAATAAGAAATAGTGTAATTAAGTAATAGAAGGAGCAATACATGCAAAATGGGGTAAAAGGAGCGACTGTGGCAATTGCTCTGAGCGGTGGTGTGGACAGTACTGCTGCTGCAATAAAACTGATTGAAGAGGGGTACACTTGTTTTGGTGTGACCATGTACCTTTTTGATGTACCAGATGCGGACGGATTTTATAAGCCGCCTGAATTTCTTGAAGATGCCAGACGTGTAGCGGAGGCACTCAAAATACCACATCATATTCTTGATATGAGAGAAATTTTTAAATCACGGGTCATGGATGCTTTTGCGCAGGCCTATTTGTCAGGAAAAACACCCAATCCCTGTGTACTTTGCAACAGGACAATTAAGTATGGACTTTTAATGGACAAGGCATTAGAACTGGGCGCAGACTATATGGCCACAGGACACTATGCGCGTGTTCTTGAAGATAGTAAAACTGGAAAACTGGGGCTTTATATGGGTTGTGCGGATCGTAAAGATCAAGCTTACGTCATGTATGGTCTTTCGCAGAAGCAGCTCAGCAAAATCATGTTTCCAAATGGGGCATATACCTCCAAACAAGTGGTCAGAGATATTGTTTCTAGGCACGGTATTTTTACAGCGCAAAAGAAAGATTCCATGGGGATTTGTTTTGCGCCGGATGGAGATTATGGACGTATAATTGAAGCCCTGTATCCGGGAAGTATTAAAGAAGGAAATTTTGTGGATATGAAGGGAAACGTTTTAGGTAGACATAGGGGCTGCGTTTACTATACGATTGGTCAAAAGCGTGGTCTTGGCATTGAAACAGAATCGTCCTTATTTGTTGTAGAAATTAAACCCCAGTCAAATGAGGTTGTTCTTGGATTAGATGAAGAAACGTATGCACGCAAGTTGCGTGTGTCGAATTTTCATTTGATAGAGGGACCACAAGGGGCGCTTCCAAAGCAAGTAAAACTTAAAATGTTTAATTGGGGACTCATGCTGGATGCAGAGGCGACTGTTCTTGAAAATGGTGATGTTATTTTTGAATTCAACCAGCCTGAAAGGGCACCTGTGTGCGGTCAGCATGCCGTTCTATATGATGGAATGCAAATACTGGGTGGCGGAAAGATCATAGAAGTTATTAAGTAAGTGTATCGAGGAGGCGAAAATGTCCATTGAATCGAAAAAGCTGATTTTTTCATTCGATATTGAATCAGATGGTCTTTACGGAGAAGGATTTGCTGTAGGTGTCGTTATAATTGACATCAAGACGGGTAGAATAATAAATGAGTTTTCAGGTTGTGTTGACAGTTATAAAGTCACTGACAAGTTTACAAAAGAAAACATAGTGAAGTATTTGAAAGATATGCCTAAATATGGGAGTGTCCAGTCCTTGCGAGAAGCATTTTGGCAGTTTTACATGAAATATCGTACCCATGACGAGCGCCAAAGTCGTGAGCTCGTCTTTCTTTCAGATAATGGTGCGCCTGTTGAAGCCCGTTTTCTAAGGGATTGTGTCTTAGACGATCACAGAAATCGGAAATTTCAGGCACCCTTTCCACTGATAGATTTAGCGACGGTTCTTTTTATGAAGGGCTATGAAAACCATTTAAACAGACGGGCATTTGCAGACTGTCCTGGTCGCAAACACCATCCTCTAGATGATGCGGCCGCAAGTGGATTGACATTTTGGAAGCTTGTATATGGCAATAGGGCATAGTCAGTACATGATAAAGGCAAAATAATAGGGAGTATTTGAGTTCGTTATTTGATCAAGACTCTAGACAGCGCTGAGGTGTATAGAATATGGATAAAAGATTTCACGTATTTAATAAAGACGTCCGATATGATAATTTAAATTTTGAAAATAGACCCTGGCGCCCTACCCTTGCCTATATTATTATTGGGTTTCTCTGGATTGTATTTTCTGACAAGCTCTTGTCTTTTATGGTGCAGGATATAGATATTTATGAACAGATGCAGACTTATAAAGGCAGCTTTTATGTCCTAATGACTGGCGTCCTCCTTTATTTGCTTATAAAACTGGACAATCGTAAGATTTTTGAAATAACGCGTCTGCTTTCAAAAAAGAATGAAGAGTTGGTTTCGTTTTCTGAAGAGCTGATTGCTATGGAAGAAGAGCTTCAAAAGAAACTTGCTGAACTCAATAAAGTGGCAATAGACCTAAAGCATCAAAGTGATTTTAATGAAGAAATCTTCAACTCGAGTAATATGGCAATGTGGATTTTTAGGTATACGGGGGAGGTTCTTAACTCCAATAAGTTCTGCCAGGAGCAGTTTGACTGGCAGAAGTCGCGCGAGGTACACTGGACGGATTATCTCTTAGATGAAGAAGACATCGAAATCGCAGAGATAATAAAAACAGTAAATAATGAAAGTGTTGTAACAGGACTTGAAATGTCATTTTCCACAAAAGTTGGTGAAACCTTGATTTTGCTGTGTAATATGTCCCGCATTGTCGATCCCAACACAAAAGAAGATGTGATTGTAGCCTATGGCACGAACATTACCAAAGAACGTAAAAATGAAAAGCGCCTCCTAGAACTCGCGACGACAGACACACTCACCAACTTATATAATCGTGCAGCATTTGAAAATGACATCTTAGAGAACTTTGAAAAAGGAAAGCGCCTGGCATTCTTTTTAATAGGACTTGACAATTTCAAGTACTTGAATGATTTGTACGGTCACAGATATGGTGATGAACTGCTTAGACAGCTTTCGGATGCATTTAAGTCAAGCTTCAGTCAATCTGATATTTATAGATGGGGTGGGGATGAATTTCTTATTATGAAGGAAATGGGTCCTCATGTTAAAGTAGATAGCGTCGCTTCTGAAATTATGAGAATTACAAAAAGCAAGTGGGAAATTTTCGACATTGCCTATAGGTCTTCAGCAAGTGTTGGTGTGGTGCTTTACCCGGATAATGGAAATGGGCCAAGGCAGATTGTCGCCAATCTTGACATGGCGCTCAGTCATGCTAAGCAAAGCGGGAAAGGGCAGTATCAGTTTGTAACAGATACATTCATGCGGTCTATTCAGTATGAGGCAGCTATGGAAAAAGCCTTAAAGGATGCCATTGCAGAAAATAAGCTGAAGCTGATTGCACAGCCTATTGTTGACATGCGAACAGAAAAAGTGGTTTCTCTTGAAATGCTGCTCAGATGGCCAGACAATCCTGTTTCTGAACGTAATATTGGCAAGGTCATTAGTTTTGCTGAAAAAACAGGTCTGATTATCGCTATTGATAAATGGGTGATAGAGAACACGCTGAAAATAGTTAAAGCCTATAGTGGAAGAGCACCAGAATTGAAATTTGCAATTAATATTTCTGTACAGTCCTTTCATGCTAAAAACTTTATAGACTTTATGCAGCGAAAACTTGAAGAGCATCAAGTAAATCCGAGCAGTATTGAACTGGAAATAACGGAATATTCGCTTGTAAAAGATATGGATCGGTCCCTTGGAACCATTAATAGCATTAAGGCACTTGGTGTAGGTATTGCCCTAGATGATTTTGGAACGAAATTCTCATCTTTAAATTATCTCAGTAAAATGCCATTTGACATACTTAAGATCGACAAGTCTTATGTAGATCAAATACTTAATGAATCAAAAGATTTTGCCATCATTAAGAATGTTGTAAACCTGTCTCGTGATATTGGCTTAAGTACAATTGTAGAAGGTATTGAGGTGCAGGAGCAAAGAGATATGCTTGTTGAAATGGGTTGTATTTACGGTCAGGGATACTTATTTTCTAAACCTAAAGATATTCAAGCTATTTTTGAAGAATTCAGTTTGTAAAAAGTAATGTTAAAAGGTCAATGCCACTGATGTGAACAGTGGCATTGACCTTTTTTAATGTAAAAATAGTGTGTATATACAGTTGTTTACTTGGCAATGCAGGCATTCCAGTCCACATATTTTTCAAGGGTTGCAACAATACGTTCAAGGCCTTTCTCATCGTCTTCGTCAAAGCGCTGCTTTATAGGGCTGTCAATATCCAGAACTGCGACCACTTGTCCATCATTGATAATAGGTAGTACTATTTCTGAATTAGAGGCACTATCGCAGGCGATGTGTCCAGGGAAGAGGTGGACATCTTCAACGCGTTGAATAGAGTTTGTTTGAGCAGCAGTACCGCAAACCCCCTTGCCAATGTCAATATTGACACATGCAGGCTTACCTTGGAAGGGACCGAGAACGAGTTTGTCACCTGTCATGATGTAAAATCCAACCCAATTAATGTCATCAAGAAGTAAGTTGAGAAGAGCCGAGGCATTGGACAGGTTTGCAAGCCAGTTGTCTTCGTCGCCTATGAGGCCGGTTAGTTTTATGTTCATAAACTTATAAAGCTTTTCTTTCGTGTCAAATTTGATTTTATCAATTTGTTTCATGGGATTCTCCTTTTTTATATCATGGTATTGCTCTTTAGTTTCTCAAAATGCTGCCACGGATCTTGTGTAATCGGGGGCAAATTCTTAATGGATATCCTTTGATGGGTGAAGGGATGTATAAAGCTAAGTGCGTAAGACCAAAGTGCAATGTCTGTCCACTTGCGTTTGCGACGCGCATTCGGATGATATTTTGCGTCTCCCCATAGTGGGAGGTTGACGGTTGCGAGCTGTACACGTATTTGATGGTGTCGGCCTGTTTCAAGTTCCACTTCAAGAAGGGACAGTGAATCGCGTTTGAGTACCGCACTTTCAAGAAGATGGTAAGTTAACCGGGCTTCTTTAGCCCCCGCATCATTTGCGTGAACTGAAACACTACGATTTTCAGAAGACTTCTTTTTAAGATAATGTACGAGGGCGCTTGTCTCTTTGTCTGGTATTCCAGTGGCAACACATAAGTATTTCTTAGAAAGCGTATGGTCTTTCAGCAGGCTTGTAAAAGCAGATGCAGCCTCTTTGCTTTTCGCATAGGTAATAATACCGCCAACAGGCCTGTCTAGTCGGTGCACCACATAGAGGTCTGTCCTTTTATGATCTCTGTCTTTCAAATAGTCCTCAGCTGCGCTGCAGAGGTCAAGGTCGCCGGTTGGGTCCTTTTGACTGGGCATGCCTTGTGGTTTTGAAAGAATGATATAGTGTTTATCTTCAAATAATATATTCATAAATGTCCTTCTATTGTCTAGTAATATCCAAGTTTTCTTGGCTAGTTGAATCAGTTTACAGTCTTACTTTGCATATATAGTATACCATGCGAGTTGCTTTCAAATAAACAGCCAGCAATGATTTTCAAGGAGTTTGAGGTGCCTTAAGGCTACTGTAAAATAAGTTTATTGATTCCAAGCGTTATGGCTATAAGCATGTGGGTATAAAAATAACAAACCAATAGCTGAGAGGGGGAATGACGATGTCAGTACATTTTTTCTACAACTATCGTGATGAACTGGTGAAAAAGCTTAAGGAACATTATTCAAGCGATGTGCGTAGCTGGAAAGTTTTCATGGCTGAGAAAAAACAGTTGGATGAAGCAGAAACAATGATTCTTAAATACTTTAAGGGGCTTGAAAACGATCTTAAAGATGTCATTGAGGCTTCAAATGAAGAAATTGGTCTAAGCGTTGAAGATGACAAAGTTGAGTTTAGAATTCAGAAGAACTTTGTAAGATTCAGAAGAGAACAGCGTGCAATTCAAGTTAAGATTGGCTACTATGTTTCTGAGAATGATATGGTTGAAACAGAAATTCTTGGATATATCATGCCTGGTGATAAGCGCGCCGTCATGAAAAAAGTTGGTAAAATTCATGATGGAAGCACCTTTGATGAAAACACGATTAATTTCTATTTGAGAAAAGCCTTCAGCGATTGGCTGGGTCACATTGAAGATGCACATGAAGATACTGTTTAGTACAGTAGACGTACTTTAACGATTACAAAGGAATAGGACCGTAAACTACACCATAATATAATCGGTGGAGTTAACGGTCCTATTTAATTATGCTTTCTGATCCATAAATAAGCCCTGATACCATGCAAGTTGGTCTTCATCTATTGTTGTTGGCGGCTTAATGGCCTTTAAACTATGGTAATAGTCAAAGAGTTTTGGTAAAAATCCGTCTTTGATTGTTAAGAAGTTAAAGGCGCTAGGTGCTTGTCTGTAATGGTCTTTGAGTTTTCTATGGCGGACTCTAAATCTGCCATCTGGCTCAATGATAACAGACAAGTCAGCGAGTTCTTCTTCATATTTTTTTATAAAGGACACCAAGGTTTTACAGTGCTTGGTTTCGAATGTTCTATCAAAATCGAGCAGCGCTTCAACCACATGGTTGTGTGCCTGGAAAATTTCAATCAAGTGTTCTAAGAAATGATCACTATCTTCGAGAAGGGTATGCCAAGCGCCTTCAAAATGCTGCTCTTCACTATAAAATTGTCGGTATTCTTCCTTCATGCCTTGGAGTTTGTCGTACACGATATCAATTGAGAGCAATCGGTTTGTATCGCTGTCATTCGACTTGAGTTGTGAGGACTTTGATTTATCCAATTTTTCTACAATAGAGCTTTGATATTTCGTATTGGTACCACTGCGTGTATGAATTGTAGGACGACTTGATTTTGAAGTTTTATTGACTTTCATCTTCTCACCACCTTTGCTTTGTTACAAGATATATCGGCATAAAAATGTATAAATTTCACATTTTGGACAAAAAGCACTGAAATCACTCAAAAAAAAGGCCTAACACGTACAGGTGGTGGAATCGTTTTCATAAAACTATGTTAAAATATATTTAACCCGTGGTGTTTACTGATTTTACAAGTGCAATGGGTTAAACTCAACATGCCAAGAAAGGGAGGCAGTACCATGTCGACACGATTTGATGAAATGCGCAGAACAATTGCAGATATGCTGCTTGACAGTAATTTTATAGAACGTTATCAGCTGGATGAAGAGAAAATTCATCAGTTTTTATACAGTGATTACTTCCACGGTGCATTAAAGAATATGATTGAAGAGAAAAATTATAATTCCAGAGCCCTCTATGAAGCCATGTTACCCTTGCTTGAAGAGATCATGCCTGAAGATCATCCGCTGAATGTGCTGGACTTTATTTATAAGTTTGTTCTCAGGCTGGCCTTTCCGGATGCCATGGAGTTCGATGTACGTCCAGATATGGACGCGGCATGCCATGTCTATTTGAGAGCCCTGAAAATGGTGTCTGAGTTTCAAAAAACCTCTGAGGATGGCTCTTGGCAAAGCAGCTATGCCATGGTTATGCTTCAGGAGCATGAAATTGATGAAATAGAAGATGATACAGAGTACAGAAGGTTCTTGCGTGCCTTTAATGAAGAATATACATATGAGCTGATGAAGCTCAATCAAGAGGTTGTAGGGTATTCTACTCTTGACCATGTTTGTGGGGTGCATTTTCTTGCGATGAAAGTTGCCCGTCAACTTAAAAGTGTAGGCATTCCTCTGGACATGGGCCGCGTGTCCGGCGCTGCTGCTGGGCATGATGTGGGTAAGTACGGCTGCAAGAAGGAAGAGCAGAAAAGAGTAGCCTACTATCACTACTACTATACAGGGGAATGGTTCAAGAGAAGGGATATCGTATATATTCGTAACGTGGCCATCAATCATTCCACTTGGGACTTAGAGCTTGAAAATCTCCCAATAGAAGCCCTCATTCTGATTTATAGTGATTTTAGAGTGAAATCAGATGAAAATCGTCAAATGCGTTATTATTCACTGGATGATTCGTTCAAGGTTATCTTAGATAAACTTGACAATGTTGACGAAGCCAAGGAGCTTCGCTACCGTCGTGTTTACAGAAAGCTTAAGGATTTTGAAGAGTATATGATGTATTTGGGGGTAAACGTCGACCCCGACTCAGAACGGGAGCTCGAGAAGGATGCCTTTGAGTTTGATCATTATTCACTGCTTCAGGGTAAGCAGATTATTCAAAATGCGAAATTTGCTTCAATTGCCCACAATATCAAACTCATGCATCATTTACGCGATGAAACTTCTCTGAACAAGATGCTTGAAAGTGCGAGAGACTTAGGTGATTTGAGTGGCCTGCGCGGCTATATTGAGGTTCTTGAAGAGTACCATCCTTATTTAACACAAAAGCAAAAGCTGATCGTAACCAAGTTTTTGTATGAGCAGCTTATTATGCCGGAAGAAGATATTAGAAAACAATGTGCAGCCCTGCTTGGGGTTGTCATTGGAACCTATGATGAAGAACTCCGCAAGGAACTGCCTAAAGATGTTGCTCTGGATAAGCCGGAGGTTATGTCCTTAGACTTATTTAAGAAGTATCTGGATGCATTCTTTTATCCAGACCAGAAAATTATCGGTAAACATAGGGACTGGATCAGCTACGCATCAAGAAGCATGGTACGAGCCTATTTTAAAGCCCAGCAGAATATGGACAAGAAAACTGAGGCCATCGAAATTTTGCTTGATTACCTGAGAAAACCATCGGATACAAAAGACATCCGCTATTACTTGTTGGCAACTATACCGGGTCTTCCATTTGATACATGTGAACTAGAGCAAAAAAATGAAGTTATAGATTATGTATACAATATGCTCGTCGCAGACAATATCAATACAAAGCTGGCTGCATTTAGAGCGCTAGATGAAATGATGCTGCATGCAAAAGACCGCTTGAAAGAAAAATACCATGTAAGCGATACACTCATTCAAGGACTGGATGTGTCTTCAAGTCCGGCTCTTAATTTCGCCCGCTTAAAACTTGTAGAAAGCTTGGAGCTGGGAGACGACGTATGGGAAAAGTACGCTGCACCATGTAGGGAAGATTTAAAAGAAATTTCCAGTCTCTTCTTAAGCAACCTGAAGTCAGCCACACATTTTATTGCAAAGCGTTTCCAAGTCGATTTGTTGGTTAGGCACACCCTGGAAGACCAGTATGACAATACCTTTTATACAGCCATGCACTTTTGCAATCTCTTAAAGGTAAGTGCTGTTGAAACCGTCAGAAATCGTGCTGGTGCAGGACTTGTAGAGCTTGTTCCCAACCTGTCTTTTGAGCAGAGAAATGATATTGTTATTGAGCTCCTTCGGGCACTTGAAATGGAGTCCTACCAGTTTACAAGGTATATTCCTCAATATTTGGGACGTATTTTGATGCACATTAAGCCTGTTGAGCTTGATGAAATACTAGACAGTTTTCAGGAAAAGGTCAAAAGTGCCAATGCACAGATTACAACCTTGATGATACAAACTGTCGGGTATGCTTTAAGCCATTATTCCAGCTACAAAGATATGCATGATGACAAGGAGGAAGATTATAACAAGCGACTGGTGCTCATGTTGGGCATTCTCTTCAATGGATTTGTAAACTATAATCCTGTGGTGAATCAAGTGGCGTTTAGAGTCATAGGACAGCGCATTTTTGAGTCAAGGCATATGGCAAGACAAATGAAACTTGAAGTTTTTAAACTGTCCATTAAGAAAATCATGGCACTTATGGTGGACACAGATGAAAATATTGAACTTGTTTTCTTTAACAATGCTGCAGGCCTTAAGAATATTTACCGTTTTATTTCGGATTATGTTTTTGAAGAGGGCTCGCTTGAGATGCCTGAAAACAGAAAAGTTGCATTTTTCCCAGGTGCATTTGATCCATTTAGCCTGAGTCATAAAGAAATTGCCAAAGCAATACGTGATTTGGGCTTTGAAGTCTATCTTGCAGTCGATGAATTTTCGTGGTCAAAGCGGACACAGCCAAACCTAATTCGTAGAGATATTATCAAAATGTCTGTTGCAGATGAAATTGATATATATACTTATCCAAGGTATTTACCAACGAATATAGCCAATGAATCAGACCTGCGTGACCTAAAGCAGAAATTTAAGACCTCTGATGTACACATTGTTGTTGGTGGCGATGTTATTGTCAATGCTTCAGCCTATAGACTGCCACAGAAGAAGGGCGGCATAACGAGCTTTAAGCATATTGTATTCGATAGAAAGATTCCAAATGCACCTGATCGAGATGAGGCATTCGTCAAAGCCTTTGACAAGCTGCCAGAAGGATCGGTTCGATTGCAATTGCCAGAGCAGTTTTCAAATATCAGTTCAACACAAATTAGAAATTACATTGATGATAACAGGGATATTTCTGAACTGGTAGACCCACTCGCACAGCGATTTATATATGAACGTGGGCTCTATCAGCGTGAGCCAATGTACAAGGAAGTACTGACGACAAAATCCCTTACGCTTGAAATAGTTGAAGAGCCTACACCGACACTGCTTGAAGAACTTGCTACGGTTGTAAAGTATGATTTCAGCAAAGCTTATACAACCTTCAAGGAGTTTTCAAGCAAAAAGAGCTTCAGGTTGCTGGTGCTCAGAAGTGTAGATGACAACAGGCGTATAATTGGGTTTTCGGCCTTCCACTGGTTAAGGACCATTGATATTTACCTGGAATTTGAGGATGGCTATTTGTCAGATTATATTAGAGATCACTCTGTTGGTCGTCTTGTGGTCATAGATGGCATTTATAGAAATGCCAAAGATACTTCGCCTAATGTGGAACAGCGCCTGCTCACGGAGACACTTGCCTTTTGTCTGGCCAAGGATTACAGTTACGCCATTTATAAAGACATGGTGTCAGACCGTGTAAATACCAAATTGAACAATGTGCTGAGAATGCAAGGTTTCTTGAATGTGCTAGGAAAGGAATCGGGCGAGTCTGTTTATGTCGTGAATATGTCAACGCCATGTACGCTTAATATGGATGCACGTTCAATGCTTAAGGCACCATTTAGAAATTCAGAAAATGTGGTACGTGCACTGAGACGCAGTAGAATAAGGCTTCAAAAAGCTCTTACAAAACTTTATCCCGGGAACTTGGTACTGTCTTTTGACAGGACGATGATTTATGAGCACCTGATAAAGAAAATTTGTGATGAAAACAATATGCCAACGATTCCACTCACGCCTAAGGTTACAGGAGAAGCCATGTGTGTGCCGTTTGGACAAATTTTTAATCGCTGGAGGCTGCCAAATACTGTGACCAAATCCTTGCATACAGAAAAGTACTTTACATCTGATTTAAGACGACACGAAATTATGGCAGCACCATACTATTTGGATCTTGAAAATCAGGTTAAGACCATTAAGTCATTTAATCGCCCAGTCATTATTGTAGATGACCTGCTCAACAAGGGTTACAGAATCAATGTGCTTGAACCTCTGTTCAAACAAGAAAAGGTTGAAATTAAAAAGTTTTTTGTAGGGATTCTTTCAGGAAGAGGAAAAGCCATAATGGAAAGGGCAAATATTGAGGTAGATTCAGCTTACTTTATACCAAGACTTAAAGTTTGGTTTACCGAAAGTAAAATGTACCCGTTTATAGGCGGCGATATTCTTTGGAGAGGGATAACACCTGAGCGCAGCTTAATTCCATCGATAAATCTGATATTGCCATACACATATCCTGCATATATTCGAGATGCTTCAAAGCATGCAGTATATAAGGTGTCAGAAATAGCGCTGATTAATGCCATTGATATTCTAGAGGCACTGGAAGAAGAGTATCAAACAGAACATGAACGCATGCTGACCGTTTCTCAGCTTGGAGAAGTGATTTTATCTCCGCGTATTCCTGACAAAGGATTCAATATTGATTATGACATGAATCACAAGGCTTCAGATTATCTGAAAAATGAGCTTGAACATTTAAGAAGACTGCGTAGTATTTTTCAGTAACCATCACATGGAGGAATCATATGAGAGTTTATGACTTAGAAAAAGCCTATGGTATATCGCTTGATGCGCTGGATATTCCCCATCGTATTTTGGAACTGCCCGACTTGATTACGGCCTTAAAGCAAGGGTCAAAACCGGTAGTTTGTCTGATCCGGGACGAACGGGAAGACTCAAAAGCCTATTTTTCTATAAGAGAGCCTCTGAGTTTAAAAAGAGATTTTGAATCAGTGGATTATTTGGACAGGACGTCTGATGCGTTGGTAGGATTAGACCTGGATTTGAAAGCACATATTGAAAAAAATGGAATAAAGGTTATTAATACAGCAAGAAAAGGTTGGGAAAGTCTGATTGAGACACCTACTATAAAGAAATGGCGGGTCAATGTGCTCGGCCTTGGGGATGTCGGGGGTACACTGCTAACTGGACTCAGACTTCTAGGACATGACGTTATTGATGAAATCGGTATTTTTGATCTTGATCCTAAGAAAAAAAGACGCTGGGCTCTGGAACTTGGGCAGATACTTGATCCTAACGTTGGGCATTACCCGGAAATCGTTGAACTTCAAATGGAAGACCTTTTTGACTGTGATATGTTTGTATTTTGTGCAAGTCGTTCAGTCCCTGAGGTCGGGTCGAAAATTAAAGACGTGCGCATGGTGCAGTATGAAAGCAATTCAAAAATTATAGTGCCTTATGCAAAATGGCTAGAGAGAGGAATTTTGAGGGCATTTTTGCTGTTGTGTCAGACCCCGTGGACCAACTCTGTTATAAAGTGTATAGAAGCTCCAATGAAAATGAGGCGGGTCTTTATGACGGTGGTGGACTTCGACCTGAACAAGTACGCGGGTATGGTCTCGGTGTTATGTTTGCAAGGGCCAGCTATTATGCCAATGTATCGGGGATTAACTTTAAAGCAGGTAGGGCCTTTGGACCACATGGCAAGGACTTGATAGTAGCAAATGATCCTGCTCACTATGATCTGACCTTATCAAATAAACTGACAAAAAGGACGGTTGAGGCCAACCTTGAGGTACGAGAAGCCGGATACAAGCCATTTATTGCGCCTGCGCTATCATCTGGAGCCATATCACTTGTCAATACAATGCGCGGCGCGTGGAATGACAGTGCAGTCATGCTGGGTGGCATTTATATGGGTTGCCGTAATAAATGGACAAATCATGGGGTTGAGTACGAACGCCATCAAATGTCGAATGAACTGATGGAAAAACTGGATGGGATTGTGGAGGCTTTGAAGGCCTATGTGTAAACACGATGAAAAAATACACATTTTACGGTTTCAGAGCGAGAAAAAAATGCAGTCTGCGCGACTGGATACCATGATCGCATCGGCAAGAAGTAAAATGAAGGCTTCTGAAATTGTTGGAAATAAAATAGATGTAATCAAGACCCGAGGAAAGTTGCTACTTGCGGTGGATTGTGACGAAATTGGCGGCAATGAGGCCCTGTACAAATGGGTCAGAAACTTGACGCGTGTTTATGACCAGCTATCTGAATTGCCCCTTATGGGGTGTACTGCTGCAATACTGATAAATTCAGATGGCCCCTTTTATACAAAAAGATTAGCGCAGTATATCATGTTTCACTTGAACCGTCTGGGGTGTCGGTTTATTGGTCATCCAGTGGTTGAAGCTGTTGATGCACTTCAAAACTTTAAAACATGGCAAAAGGTGGTCGACAAGTCGCTTGAAGACATATTAAAAGGAAAAGCAAAGCATTTAGGAATGCGTCTTGACACATTTGAACTGACCTATCCGGATGTGCCTAAAATCCTTGTTCTTCATTCTAGTTCACACAGTACATCAAATACATTGAAACTATGGGAACTCGTATCAAAGCATCTTGGCGAATTTGAGATTAAAGAGTTTAAAATACAAGATGATAAAATTGCAGAGTGCAAGGGGTGCAGTTTTAAAACCTGTATGCATTACTCAGAAATTAAAAGTTGCTATTATGGGGGCATGATGGTAGAAGAAGTTTTACCTGCAATGGAATGGGCAGATGCAGTTATTTGGGTTTGTCCTAATTATAATGATGCAATTTCGGCTAAGTTAATGGCAGTTATTAATAGGATGACAGTCCTGTATCGCCGTATTCAATTTTATGATAAAAGGGTATTTGGGATCGTTGTTTCCGGTAATTCAGGAAGTGATTTAGTCATTACCCAGCTCTTGGGTGCTGTAAGTATCAATAAGGGGTATATGCTGCCACCCCAGTTTGCCTTTTCAGCTATTGCAAATGATCCGCTCAGTATTATGGATGTTGAGGGGATTAAGGAAAAGGCTGAGCATTTTGCACAAACTATTATAAATGAGTTTGATAAAGATGCGGTGCGCGAACGAGAAAAACAGCTTACATAAGTTGCATATGAGAACATATAAAAAAAGATGTCATGCAGCGGTTTGCTATTTAAGCTGTGTACCGGCATCTTTTAATTTTTTTGAAAAATTTTAAAAAGAAAATCATGAAGGATATAGTTGATAAGATGCAGTCATAAAGCCAGTTATAGAGGTTCTAACTAAGTAGAAATACTGAATGCTTGACACTGTAATAGAACTGTAATGAAATTAAATGTTGAATTTTCTAAATATTCTGTTATAATAGATATATCAAATAAACAAAGTGAATTCACAAATCGATAGAGTTAAGTAATTGGAAGAGGTGAGACCACCAGGTTGACATCAGGAATGAATGATTTAAAAGACGTAGATTCAAGTTCTATGGTGTACATAAAAGGAGTTGGTGCCACCATACGAGAATTAGGTGCAGGATAAATGAATCGGTTTAAAAAGAATATACAAATAATGTGAGCAACTTTCCGAGAGAACGGGGGGTTGCTCATTATCGTGAAAGCAAAGTACTGCACAAAAAAGAAGAAGGCGCTTTCCATCCGTGTTCACACGAGTGGAAAGCGCCTTCTTCTTTTTTGTATAGGACGCGCCAGCGTCCTGGACAACCGAAGGTTGAACAGGTGGACTATAGGACGCGCCAGCGTCCTGGACAACCGGAGGTTGTACAGGCGGACTATAAGACGCGCCAGCGTCCTTTGCAACCGGAGGTTGTACAGGCGGACTATAGGACGCTTAAAGCGAACAACCGTCTTAAGCATTATTAATGATGAATGGTCTGGTGTTCCAGTATATAAAATAAAAAAAAGAGGATGCTCTAGAACATCCCCTTCATAAATCCTATTTAAATGAGCTGATATCAATATCATCTATCCAGATTGTGCTTGAGCCAGAGAAATGAATTTTAAGACTGTCTGCATGATCACCATTGACTTTGGCTTCGACCATTTCCCAAATATTAGCTGCGCGTGGGACATGTGTCATATCTTTTGTAAAGACAAGCTGACCATTTTTGTAGCCCTTGAAAGAAATAT
This sequence comes from uncultured Acidaminobacter sp., assembly GCA_963676345.2. Taxonomy (GTDB): domain Bacteria; phylum Bacillota; class Clostridia; order Peptostreptococcales; family Acidaminobacteraceae. Next base: position 243,849 of record CAXXTS010000002.1, on the reverse strand, counting down.
CAACAGGTGCTGTGTCATCTGAAAGAAGCCACATTGAAATGATAGAATTGTTTTCAATACTCAAGTCTTTCAATGTAATTTCAGCATCGCCAGCAGCAAGGTCCATTTTTAGAGACTCGGTACCGCTTCTAAATATTTCTGTGTCCCTCGAAATATTTGCATTGTCGTATTCAATGAGGAACTTTTCAAGTTTTTCTTGAGGTGAAGCCATATCACCGTTACTCTCATCAAGGTTGTCCATATCATTTACGGCGTAGTTGAATTCTTCTGAAGTCGGTTCGCTCCACTGTTTGTTTTGATCTTGTACTTTGAGTTCAACTTTATAAGTGCCCGAATTCTTAATAATCAAATCAAGATGGTGGTCGCCAGCGGTTTTAAGCTTCTTTTCTTCGCCGTCTGACACAGCGTAAACATTCCACTCAGAAAGAATAATGCTATTGTCTTTACCATATGCTGTACTCGTATTTTCAAAGTGAAGCTTTCCATCCATTTCCTGACGAACGAAGGATGCATCAGGCAGTTTAACCTCTTCATTTGAGAATGGATTGGCAAATGCAAAGAATGCTGCAATTAGAGCAATTGCAATCAAAATCAGGGCGATTGGTCCGCCATTTTTCTTACGATCTTCAGTATCCTCATCATCAAACATTTCTTCAACAACACCAAGGCCGTCGAGTTCAATTTCTTTTTGATGCACTGAGGCGTTTGATTCTTCCGGTGCCTTCGCGTCTGTTTCTTTATCGTTTTCTGATTTAGGCATACCTATAGGTACAGGTATGGGTGCCGAATCTTGCGACTCTGAACTTGCATCAAAGATAAAGGTTTTTTTATAAGCATCATAAAGCTCATCTAAAGTCTTATACAGGCCAGTATTGACTGACAGACTGCTTAAAAAGGCACCAACGCGTTCTTTAATCTCCCCAGAACCGTCGGCCTGTCTGCCAGTGTTAAAAATCGTATTCAGTGTAGCTGCAACCTTAGAAACGACTGAGTCAAACTGAACGTTCTGTTCAATTTGTTCATCGACGATGATCAGTTCGTTCATAAGCAGTGTATCTTCTTGTACAATGATCTGATTATCATCCAAGAAGATGGTTTTGAAATAGCTGCTGAACTTGGTGTACTTCAAAATATTTTGCATATATGTATCAGCGAGTAGCGTTCGTGCATGCATATCGCCAGTGAAACTCTCTAAGTAATTTCCAAGAGACATGCCTTCTTGATAGTCCGTAACGAGGACCACTTCGCTTTCATTTTCTTCACTGTGAATTAAATTACTAAGTGCCTCTTTTGCAGTATCCAAGAAGTCTTGTGACAGATAGACACCCTTCTTAAACACATTTATAACAACAACGTTGTCTGGATTGTCAACATAGGCCCCCATCATAATTTTTTGATACGGGTTTTGCTCAAACACTTCGAGAACGTTGAATTTTTCAGTGTAAGATGAACGCATAGGAAAACCACCTTTACTTTTGTATTCTGTACAAGAGAATATGTGACTTTATCTCCTGTTTTTAGTATAAATTCCCTCTCAGTCTATTATATAATAAGTATACGCTTGTTTAAAGATTGAAAGTGTGCTTTTTCAGTAGGTTTAATATACATGTAACATTATTTGATATGCAAAAATCTGTTAGAATAATGTTATGGAAAGAGGTGATGAAATCATGCTGAAACTCCTTCACATATCGGATGTTCATTTTGATGCTGTATACGGTCAGTATTCAGATCAATTACAACATATACTTAGAAGCAGTCTAGAAACAGCTTTTGAACGTGCTGTTGATTTTGCATGTGAAAAAGAGGTGGACTTACTACTGATATCAGGTGATATTCTTGATCAGGGAGAACTTCGTTTTTCAACGGAACAGTTTATCAGAAAGCAGGTCGATCGTCTTGAGATGGCCTCAGTTAAAACAGTCATGATACATGGAAACCATGACCCGTCGTGTCGTGTGAAATGGACATCTTTAGGGGCGTCGGTTCATATAGGTGAAAAACCGCACCCAGAGACCATTGAGCTGAAAACAAAAAGTGGATGGCCACTCTTTGTGAGTTTCAATGGATTTGAAGAGCCATCAGAAACGCACAGCTATATTGAGAAGTTTCCAGTGCGCTCTGGTTCAGCCTATCATGTAGGCGTACTGCATGCTTTTATTGCTTCGGGTCAAAATACTCAAGCTCACGACCCGTATATGATGACAACACTGGATACGCTAAAAGACAAGCAATATGATTACTGGGCGCTAGGGCATATTCATCAGAAAAGTGAATTTACCAGTCATAAAGCAGCTTATTCAGGGAGTCTTCAAGGACTGCATATCAATGACTGCGGGACGAAGGGCGGTTTATATGTTGAGTTAGAGAGCCCAGGCTTAGAACCAGTAATAAGATTTGAACCTTTTTCAAATGTAGAATTTCAAAAGATGAAAATAGAGCTTTCTGGAGTGGCGGATTCACTGCATAAAGTATCAGAGCATTGCATCAATACGGTAATGGAGGGCTTTGGTACTGCACTTAATCAGGGAAAACACGTATTTATGCGCATAGAACTTAGTGGTATGAACAGCGTTTATGATAAACTGCAAAATCATATAAATCTGAAAGAACTGGAAATGGATATAATGGAAGCCTGCGGTTTGACGAGCCTTGAAATAAGGACAGCGTCTTTATCGCCTAGACTTGATACAGAAGAAATTCTTTCGAGTTCCCCTTTTGCTGCCTTTATTTCTGAAATGCTAGAGTCTGACCAGGGACGTAAGGATATTATTGAGTATGCAAAACGGCAGACATTCATTGAATCCCCAAGCAGTCCAGTAGATACCGATGCATGGTTAGGTGAACTTTTAAGTGGTGTAGATGAGACTTGGCTCAACAAAATGGTGAAGATAGATGAAGATTAATCGAATTCGACTAAAAGAGTACGGCCTCTTTGCCCAAGCAGAAGATCCGATTGAGTTCGGAAATGGGTTGACGGTTATATACGGTAAAAATGAAGCTGGCAAGTCAACGCTTCGACACGCACTGGGAGAGATGCTATTTGGGTTTAGACAAAGACGCATTTCCAAGCATCCTTATGGTACAGGACAGAACATGACAATTATCGGGGAATATACTACAGATGAAGGTATACATGAAACCGTACAGCGCGATCTTTCAAGTAAAGCCTCCTCTAAGCTGATTGCCGCAGAAGTTGTCAACGAAGGCCATAACGAGGCACTCAAACAGGTTTCCAGTATGCCTTATGAGCTGTACAAAGGTCTTTTTGAGATGGATCTCACAGATTTGTCCAGGTTAGATCATAAGAAGTGGAATGCCGTTGAAGAACAAATATCCATTCAATTTGGACTGGATAATATCAAGTCTCCAAGGCGCGTGTTGCAAGAGCTTGAAGAAGAAATGTATGGCATATGGCGCCCGCACAATAGGGGAAAATATATCATTAAGGAAATAGATGAAAAATTGTTTGTTCTCAAGCAGGAGTTAAGAGCTTTAAAGCAAAATGAAGATAACTTTAGAGAAAAATCTGTAACACATCGTAAAGCACTTGAAAGAGTCGAACAAATCAGTACCGATATTGCTACACTTGAAAAGTGGGTTACACAGGCACGCATTCAACTTGAACCACACCGTTATCTTATGGAAGTTGAAGAAATCAATCAGGAGCTAGAGCCTTACATAGAGAGTCTTCCCGCGCTAGAGTCTTACTTGAGCTTACAGTCAGAAGCAGAGCGGTTAAAAGAAGATAAGATGCAGTTTGAAACTGAAATTAAAGAGACACAAATGGCCCTGCAACCCCTGACGGGTGTTGAACTTAAGCTGAAGGAAAGCGATCTGTCTCCTGAAGAGATCTCAGAAAAGATCAGCACACTGAAAATGCTTAAGGAAAGACTGGAAACGGATAAAGTAGCGGTGGATGGCTTTCAACGACTATTAGAATCAAAGTCAGTCGAACTTACCAAGGACCCGTGGAATGACGCACTTGCTAACTATTGGCAACAACTTGACACAGAAGGGATGCACCGGTATATTCAGAGAAAAAAAGCTTTTAAGAGCCTGAGTGTACTCGTTCTTGTTTTAGGATTGGGACTAGGCGGATCGGGGTATTTTTTCAATCATAGCTTATGGGTAATAATCGGTGCGTTCACGGCGCTTCTCGGTTTAGTAGGCCAGCTTAATGGGACAACGAGAAAACCTTGCGATTTTGGAGAAATTCGGTTTAGAAAAAGGATATGGACCAAAACAGATGTATTTTTAAAAGCCTGCACAACACTGGGCGATGAGGCCGGGCAACTTCTGAAGCTTCAGAATAAGCTACAGGTGACACGATCCAGTTACTTAAAAGAGAAGAAGGATATGGAAAGCCTATTCAGCAAGCTTGGGCTGGTGGAGGATCTGCCATCCGATACTCTACAAGCAAGCTTGAGTCAGGTGCAAGAACAATTAGACCACATTTCTGAATATACCAAACAGCGAGAACGCGTACAGGTCAAGCTCGATACCTTAAAAGGGCAAAAGCGTAAGGTTGGACTAAAGCTGATGATGCACCAGCAAAAATTAACGGCGCTAAAAAGTAAGTTTAGCCTTTTGGATGATCATGATTCAAAGTCGATAGATTCGGCACTTGAGCAGTTCGAAAAACTAAAGGCAAAGGTTCACCGAAAAGAATCTGTGCAAAAAGTATTGGAAGAATTTGATGAGGCACACCCTGATCAGCAGGATTATAAAGTGGGTGTCGCATTTGCTGAACAATTTGAAAAAGCACTTGCAGATATTGAAAGTATGAAAGAAGAGCGTGAAGCGCTGAGAATACAAATTACTGAACTCGGTAATACGACGGCATTAGAAAAGCACAATGCACATAGGCGTGCTATTGAGTCCAAGCTGATGCAACACGAAACACAGCGCCAAGAGGCTGTTCGAAAGTACAACCAGTCGAAAATGCTCCATACAGTCATCGCCTATGCAGATCGCGTGTTCAGAGAAAAATATCAACCTCAAATACTCAGAACCGCTTCCGCTTATATATCTAAGTTTACTGCAGGACGGTATACACAACTGGTATTCAATGAATCAAAGCAGTTGAGTGTAAAAAGTAGTGCTTCAGGTGAATTTATTCAAGTTCATGAGACCCTCAGCCGCGGTACGCTGGAGCAGATTTATTTAGCGCTTAGACTGGCGGTTGCAGAGGGTATTGATAAAACAAAGGGACAATTGCCATTTGTTTTTGATGAGATATTTGTAAATTGGGATGAAGAACGTATGAATAGTGCAATTGAAACGTTGAGTCACATAGCGAAAAAACGGCAGGTGTTTTACATGACCTGCCATGGTTGGATGCGGGACCTGCTCGTGGAGCATGGCGCAAGTGCAGTAAATCTGGGAGAATAATGAGTTAAGGTGGTAACGGGATGGAAAATGACGAAAATCAGAAGTATGCATGGGAAATAGAACTAGAGCAATACCGAAGCCGAAAAAAACTAAACCGCTTTCTTATAGCGGGTGCAATTTGCGGGTTTCTGTCCTTAGGAATCAGTTTGTATATATTGGCACGTCTAATTTAGGGCCTTGCCATGAATTGAGGTAAAAATGAAATCAGAACAAAGACTATCCATTGCTTATAAAATCTCACGCGTTTCAATAGCCATGAATGTGGTATTGTCTGTCGTGAAAATCGCTGTGGGTCTTATAGCCAGATCAGGTGCCCTCGTGGCGGATGGTATCCACTCAGTATCAGATGTTTTAACCACTATTATGGCTATGGTAGGCGTATACATGTCCAGTCGGGGAAGTGATGAAGACCACCAGTATGGACATGAGAAATATGAGCCTGTTATTGGAAAGTTGATGGCCATATTTTTGTTTGTGACGGGTACACTTATAGCCTTTAATGCAATTAAGAATATCCAAGTTGGTGTGGTTGAAGTTCCAACACATCTGGCAATATATGGTGCAGTATTATCTATTATTGTCAAAGAGGCCATGTATCATTATACGATGCGTGGTGCAAAAATAATTGAAAGCTCTGTACTCAAAGCAGATGCTTGGCACCACAGAACAGATGCCATTTCTTCAGTGGGTTCTTTTATTGGAATATGGGGTGCGATGAATGGTTGGCCCCTAATGGAACCCATAGCAGCGATAGCAATAGGTGTTCTAATTATCAAGGTTGCTGTTGATATTTATATTCAATCTATTCGCGAGCTAATCGATACTGCGGCAGATCCTGACACACTTGAGGATATATGGGCAGTGATTATGGAAACATCAGGCGTTATTGAAATAGATGATTTAAAAACGAGAATTCATGTAAACCGTCTTTATGTAGATGTTGAAATATCCGTAAATGCTGATCTGACACTGAGGCAGGCGCATAGAATTGCAGAGGATGTCCACGATAGGATTGAAAATATTGTGCCACGGGTTAAACACTGCATGGTACATGTGAATCCGTATGGTGAAGGAGTGTAGAATACTGTGATGAACATAAACATATCAGAAGAATTAAAAGCGGTTGCCCCGGCGCTTAAACTAGGTGTTATTACAGCTGAAGTTACCGTTTCTAAGCATAGTCAGCCCTTATGGGATGAAATTGATCAATTTATTGAGGGCTTTACTCTTGAGATGGGCGATATTGCAAAGCTGCCACAAATCAGTGAGGCGAGAAAAGCATATCGTGCACTTGGAAAAGATCCAACACGTTACAGATTATCATCAGATTCCCTGCTGCGCCGTATTGTGAAGGCACAGGGCTTGTACCAGGTAAATGACATTGTTGATTTGAACAATTTGCTTTCAATGGAGTCTGGTCACTCCATTGGAACATACGACTTAGAAACCCTTGAAGGTTCAATTGAGTACGGGATTGGAAAAGCAGATGAAATCTATCATGGCATTGGACGGGGCGTTTTAAATATTGACGGTCTTCCAGTACTACGAGATGCTAAAGGGAGTTTTGGAAGTGCGACATCTGATTCTGAAAGGTCTATGATTACCCTGAGTACCCAGCGTATTCTGATGAATATTATCGCTTTTGATGGTGATCAGGCACTTTCCAAGTGGATGGATAGGGCGCAGATACTTTTAAAGAAGCATGTTTCAGGACGTGAAATGAAAGCGTGGATTGTGAAGTAAAATACCTATGTATGATATTCCTTGATTTACAGGACAGTGTGATTGGGTATAAATAGCCTATTAGGAGGCGCCCATGAATAAACTCAGCAACAAGATGGTTCTTGTAATTACAATGCTAACTGTGTTCATCTCGTTTTCAATAGGCGGTGTCATCCTGAATCGATCAACAGAAATTGTTGAAGCGGAGTCAAAGCAGAAGCTTATTGAGACAGCCAGACGCATTGGTAGTGAATTCGATTTTGAAATCAGAGAGGTTGAAAAACTGAGACATCAGGTGAACGAACTGGTGGAATCAACCTTTGATTTGAATGCAATGCGGTTGGATCCGCAGTACATGAAGGAATATAAGCAGCAAATCGCACCAGTTATAGAGAGAATGGCACAAGACGCACGTATTTCTAAGTCCGTATACGTTTTCTTTGATCCAGAAGTAACTGGGAGCGTCAATGATGTCTGGTATGCAGACCTCAACAATGAAGGGCGTGTAACGCGTCAGGAAGAATTCGGACTGTCGTTCTATGAAGAAGAACTTCCTGAAAAAGATTGGTATTTTGAAGCCAAGAATACAGGGCGTCCATTTTGGAGTGATCCATACGATGGCAACGTCTATTTTGACAATCATTTGACCTATATCTCTCACACTGCTCCTATTTATATCGATGGTGTGTTCATTGGTGTAGCGGGTGCAGACTATTACTTTGAAGACCTCAAACAGCGTATCATGGATATTCGTATTTATGATACGGGGTATGCAGTCCTTTATAATAGTAAAATGGAAGCGCTCATACATCCAATGATGGAGTCGGGTGTATCACTTAGAGAAATTGATGATGGAAGATACGATTGGTTGGCTGACGCTATTCAAAATTCAAGTGGCGTGACAGAGTATACCTGGATAGATGGGCGAGAACGCATGATTGCATCAAAAATTTTGTTGAATGATTGGATTATAGCCGTTGAGCCTTATAAGGATGAGGTTTATAAGGCCGTGCGCAATACCCGCGTTCTCATGTATGGCATTCTCCTAATTGGTGCAGCTATTGCAGCGGCAACGGGCGTTTTTTTCGGTAGAAAAATCGTTCTGCCTATTGAGCAAATTGTGCTTGATATCAATAAAATCGGTCTGGGTGATTATGAAAATGAAATTGAGAAGCGCTTTAGAAGGCGTAATGATGAAGTTGGGATACTGGCCAACTCAGTAGAGCGTATGCGCCTTAAGCAGAGAGAATCTTTTGAGCAAATAAACACGGCAAATTCTGTGCTTGAAAAACGCGTTGCCGAGAGAACTGAGGAACTGATTCAAACAAATGAGTACCTTGAAGAGTCTATGGCTAAACTTGAAGAAAAACAAGCGGAAATGATTTTGACAAATGAAGCATTGGAAGATGCACTTGAAGTCACACGACTTACTCAGAGACAGCTTATTGAGTCCGAAAAAATTGCAGCACTGGGTTATCTTGTCGGTGGAATTGCACATGAAATCAACACGCCTGTTGGAAATAGTGTGACACTTGCGACCTATATTCAAAAGGAATCGCTCTCCGTTTCAGATAAGCTCAACAAAGGCCTTATTACGAAAAGAGAACTCCTGGATTACATTCAGAATACGACAGAAGCAGCTGATACGGTATACAGAAATCTTAAAATGACAGGGGATCTAGTAAGCCGATTTAAGCAGTTGGCTGCATCAGAATCAAAAGAGAGCATTATACATTTCAATGTATACAACTATTTGCATTTAATTGCAACCAGCATGGGCTTGTTTGAAGAAAGAAAAAATATTCAAGTAGAAATAGATGGTGATGAAAGTATTGAAGTGTTCTCAGATGCGGGCAAATTCTCGCAGGTATTCACCAACTTGATTGCAAACTCCCTTCAGCATGGATTCAATCAATACGACGAAGGGCTCATTCAGATTGATTATGAGCTTGTAGAAGATGCGTTGATGATTAAATACCATGACAATGGATCGGGAATTGAAAAGAAACATTTGGACAGTATATATACACCATTTTTCACCACTAAATTTAGTGGTGAAACAAAAGGCTTGGGACTGAATATCGTTTATAATGTTGTGACAAAGCTTTTTGACGGCAGTATAAAGTGTGAGTCTGAGAGTGGTAAGGGAACGACATTTTTCATTACCATGAAAATGAAGGGTGTAACGCCTAAAAATCAAGAAGACGTTCCACCGTCATTAACATAATACGAGTTTCTTGAATGAATATTGAAACTGAAAAAGCTTCAGCTGTCTTAAATACAGCTGAAGCTTTTATTGTGGGCCTATTCAACTAGGTCTATTCAAAAGCACTTAAATCCAGGCTTTCGTATGATTTTAGGTGTGTGTAGAGTGTTTTTGCAATGATATCCACACCACCAGCTATATCGGACTCAATATTAATTGGCAGAACAGGATCGTGCAGGGACAAGCGGACTAAAAACCAGCCTCTTGCCTCTGGAGCATTACATGATAAACGAATGCCTTCGAAGCTGTTTGGAACAATTGAGTAGTCTGGATGTGCGTCCGCAAATGCGGTGAAGCTTTCAATGACACTTTGACCATAAGCTTTAAAGTCCTCAAGCTTGATTTTAACTCTAAACTCAGAAGCCTCTTGTGGTTCGCGCAGTGCTTCTATAATTTGAGAAAGTGTTTTGTTTTCCTGCTGCAGCTGTGAAAGCTTAACAAGGATTTTAGTGACGATAAATGCACCATCATCTAGAAAATAGTTTTCTTTTAAAGCACCATGACCTGATGTTTCAATGGCCAATCCACTGTGCGAGCCTTCTTCGTTGAGTCTGATAGATTCGTTAATTACATTTTTGTATCCGCGCTTGAATCGGTGATGTGTGCCGCCTAGTGATGAAATGAACTGAGCAAGGCCATCCGAGGTAACTGAATCGGTAACGATTGTTGTCGAAGGCGCATCTTCAAGAACAATAGCGCTCATTAGAGCAATGAGTCGATTTCGATTGATGATTTTCCCACCCTTATCAACAATGGCAGCACGGTCAACGTCTGTATCGAAAATAATACCTAAATCAGCATTTTGATCTATTGTAGCCTTCTGAACGGATGCCATGGCATCGTTGTCTTCAGGGTTGGGTACATGATTTGGAAACATGCCGTCGGGTTCTAAAAATTGACTGCCATTTGTATCTGCGCCTAGCGGGCGTAGGACTTTTTCGGCAAAGAATCCACCAGAGCCATTTCCAGCATCAACAAGAATGTTAAGCCCTTTTAGAGGTGTCTCATAATGGGTTTTATGGTTCACTTGTGCACGAATATAGTCTACAAGATGTGCACTGTATCTGCTGATGAGGTCATATTTTTCAGTAGTGCCTTCAGCAGTATCTGGTTTTGTATAAGATGAAGCTTCAGTTAAAATTTCCTTTATGTCAGGCTTGTCTAGGCCACCTTGATTTGTAAAAAACTTCATACCATTTCTATTAAAAGGTAAGTGGCTGGCTGTGATCATAATTGCACCATCACATTTTGTTTCTTCAAAAATAGTAGACATAAACATAGATGGCGTAGAGGCCAAGTTGCAATCCAAAGCGGTCGTGCCGCTTGCACATAGTCCGTTTAGAACACCTTGCATCAGTTCAGGACCACTGACTCTTGAGTCGCGTCCTACTGCAATTTTAAGTTCACTTGTAGGCTTATTGACCTTACCAGATACCCATTTTGCAAAAGCACCAGCTATACAAGTTACTTCATGTGCTTCAAGGTTTACGTTTTCACCTTCTATACCTTCAAGTGCAACACCGCGAATATCTGATCCGTTTTGCAGCTTTAACCATTTCTCCAGCATGTTTGCCTCCTCGCAATACTTCTGAAACCGAGTGATTATACTCGGGTCCATATCGAATAAAATCCGTAATTCAATGAAAAAAATTCGTACCCAATTATTATACCTAAATTGACATAAAAGAAAAATAAAAATTTGTGTAAAGTTTTCAGTGCTGCATAGAGGCCTATAAAGTATATCCCAGCAAGTGACCTAAAATTCTACAATACGGCTTCATTTATGACAAGACTCTGTTATCATAATAGTATCAAATAATTGAGGTGAGAAGATGCAATTAATAGATATGCACTGTGATACATTTTATAGAATGAAGGAATGCACGAGTCGACAAAACATCATAAAGAATCAGTTACATGTTGACCTTGAAAAACTCAAGTCGGCACATTCTTTGATTCAATGCTTTGCACTGTACTCAGACATTGAAGCGTGTGAAAAGAAGGGAAGAGATCCTTGGACGTATATGCTTGAGCTTTATAGTTTAATACGAGATGAAATAGAGGGTGCAAGCACTCTGATTGAAGTGGTGACCTCTGTCGATCAGGCACAAAGCGTTCACAATAAAGGAAAGCTGGCAGCAATGTTGACTGTTGAAGACGGTGGAATCATATATCAAGATATGAACAGACTAGACATGCTCTACAAAATGGGTGTTCGCATGCTTTCGCTGACTTGGGATTATTCAAATAGTTTGGGACATCCCAATTTACCACAAACAACGCATTTGGGGCTTACTGGTTTTGGACGTAGTGTTGTTGAAAGAATGAATGAACTGGGCATGATTATTGATGTCTCCCACTTATCTGATAAAGGCTTTTGGGAGGTTATTGACATTACGCGTCAACCTATTGTCGCATCACATTCAAACGCACGCAGTGTTATGGCACATCGAAGAAATTTATCGGATGCCATGTTAGGGGCGCTGGGTGAAAATGGTGGCGTTGCAGGACTGAATTTCTGCCCATATTTTGTAGCAGACAAAAATAAGCATCTATACATCAATGATTTAGTTGAGCATGTACGCCATATCGTTAACTATGGTGGTGCCGATTGTGCTGCCATAGGAACAGATTTCGATGGTATGAATGGCATACTTGAAATAGAACACATAGGAGAAATGGAAAAACTCTATACAGCCTTAAGACAATCGGGTTTTTCTACAGCGGAAGCAGACAAGGTGTTTTATAAGAATGCAAAACGCGTATTTGAAGATGTAATCGGGTAAATGGAGGCATCATGCGTGATATTAACTGGTTAAAGGGACAACTAAAAAATCATTTTGACAAAGAGGCAACCGGACACGATTATTGGCATGCACTTCGTGTGGCTAAGACTGCCGTGTATATTGGAAAACTCGAAAATGCAAATATTGAAATTGTGGAGATTGCAGCACTGCTACATGATGTAGCTGACTGGAAGCTTGATGAGCAAAGACGCACAGAGGGTCTAAAGAAAATGGATTACTGGATGAAAGAGCTTGGTTGCACACCCAGCCAATCACACGATGTTCATAGCATCATAGCGTGCATTTCCTACAAAGGTGGGGTAAGTGCTCAAAAACCGCAAACCCTAGAAGGTCTTATTGTTCAAGACGCGGACCGGCTAGATGCTCTCGGTGCAATTGGTATTGCACGGACATTTGCTTACGGTGGGGCTAAAGGACGCCCGATACATGACCCAGAGCATGAACCTGTCTCCTTTGACACTTTTGAAGCATACGAGAATCACGAAGGTGCAACCATAAATCACTTCTATGAGAAGCTGCTTAAGTTAAAGGTATTAATGAATACAGGATCTGGCAAAGCTCTTGCTGAGGAACGTGATGCTTATATGCGTGCCTTTTTAGATCGGTTCTATATGGAATGGGAGGGAGAAATGTGATTTATGCATTTGATCCAGTCGTTGGTGATGCACCGCGTGCACTCATTTTAGGGTCTATGCCGAGTGTGAAATCGCTTGAAGAAAATGCTTATTATGGACATCCGCGCAATCAGTTTTGGAAGATAATTTTTGAACTCACCGGAAGACCTTTAACTAAAAATCACACTGAAATAGCCTACAAAGAAAAACTGCAGCGCCTAACAGATTCTAAAATAGCCTTATGGGACGTCTATGCCAAGTGTGAGCGAGAAGGCAGCTTGGACTCAAACATAAAAAATGGACAATGTAATGACCTGGAAGCGTTTCTTAAAAATCATCCCACACTGCGTGTTGTTCTCTTTAATGGTACGAAAGCGCAGTCTGCTTTTCAAAAACATTTGAACATAAAAAAGCTTACTGAAACATATCAACTGGACTTTGCAAAAATGCCATCAACCAGTCCAGCGTATACACTTGCTTACGAAAAGAAATTAAACCAGTGGAAAGTACTCATTCAATACTTGGAATGATTCATTTAAAAAATGAAAAGACTGCAGAGTTAAGCCCTAGAGAGGCTTGTCTTCTGCAGTCTTTTTATGTGGTCTAGCAAGATGAACGTTTTAATTTGTTTCACTGAAGTATTCATTCTTTACTCATATAAAGAAATAACGTCATAAAGCCCATTTAAATCACAGTGCGGTAAATGCGCGGTAAAAGGATAACGGTACTCTCCGGGCATATCTTCAAGGTCAAACTGAAGGAGGAGCCCATACTCGTCTATTAGAAAAGACTGATTTTCTGGTAAAGCCTTGAGCTCATCAATAAATGGATATTGCTTAGCGTAGGTGTCTTTTAAGACGGAAAGGAGCGTAGGGGCGTATTCGTCATAGGGTCTTCCCAAAAAAGACTCCAGTGTCAGGCTTTCGCCTGTACTCAGTTCAAAAACGCGTTTAACTTCCTTAAAATCATGCTGACCCAGTGTATCGGAAATACTCGCAAAGATAGACATACTGAGATATTTCGAATTACTGAGGCTGATACTTGAACTTTTCCATATGTTGTTAGAATTTGGACTTGAAGCTTTGAGCTGTGTTTCAAGTTCCTTAAAGTCCTTCCGTATTACTTCATTTATATGTTCTGAAGCGTGAGGATTTAGCGGATTTTTAACAAATATCAGTCTTTGTGAATCATCAGACTTTGAGGGCATTTTTTCAACAAGAGAAAAGGGACTTTGCAGTCCGAAAGCATTAAAATTAACAATTGTTTTTCTCAGTTGCCTAGGTGAGCAAACCTGCCTGTCAACGCAAAGCGCTTGGGTTGTGAAGTGCTGGCATAAATCTGCAAAATCTGTACTTGGATACATGTCGCAGGTGCGCTTAATAGCTTCGAACCACTGACTTTCAGGTCTGTTCCACTTATCCATATACATGCCTTCAGGTCCGAAATAAAGTTTACCAATCAATCGGTTGTAGGTTTTATTCATCCGGTAAGAAATATAGTCAGATTGACGCTGTTTTATGGGTTCCTCCAGAAGCAGAATATCTTCAATCAGCGTATTGTAATCGTTTTCAGGATAAGCCACATTCATATTTTGCAGTTTTACATTTACATGGATGAGAGCACGCACATCATCTGAAAAGTACTTTGAATAATATTTGAGTTTCTCCCAGTTGGGTTCAATTACAGGCGTTTCCTCATAGGTAACAATACGCAAAAAACTATCTGATAGTGTTTGATACTGTACTTTTAAGTCAGCATCGTCAATAGAGCTTATCTTGTCATCATCCCAGGTATTATTCATTTTCCAGAAGCCTTCAATACGTCCATCTACAAGCATATTGCTCCATGCGTTTGCAAGGGTTTGCTGTTCAAGCAATAAATGTGAAAGAACAATGTCCGCTTCATCGGGTGCAGATTCTTCAAGGCGGGTGTCCATAAATGCTAAAATGTCACGTGCTGTTGGGCGACTGGATATAAGTTCAGAAAAAGCTTGTATGAAAACCATTTGTTCACAGGCCGTGCCTGCTTGGGTTGGAAAGTCAGGATTTTCACTTGTTTCATAGGATCTATTTTGACCTAGGTTAGTGTCTGTAGGGGCTTCAGGAAAGGCTTGTGCATCGGTTGATGCACAGCTTGTAAGAAGGAGCGCCAGTATGGACACTGCTAGTACATATTTTCTTGAATTCATTTGAAACTCCTTTCAAACATCGAATTGATTGTAAGCAAAAGATGTGTCCACCGTGTGTAGAAAGGATTAAAAAAAGCATTATATGCGAATATTTGTCCATTTTTTGCCATTGAATCGTCTGAGAATGACGATGCAGAAGATTAAGAATGACATAATTTCAGAAATCCAGATGCCTGACACACCAAGATCAAACCAGATAATGGTCAGGTATGAGAATGGAACAAAAATAAGCCAGAGTCTGAGAATGGTAATCACCATTACATTTTTTGTATCACCAGCGCCGCGAAGTGCGCCGGATATACCGATCATAAAGTTGAGAAGCGGCTGGTTAAATGCTATAAGCAACATGGTGAACATGGAAGCTTCAATAACAGCAGGGTCGGTTGTGAAAATATGTAAAATTGGCTTTCTAAGCGCAATGAAAATCAGGCCGGCAAGAACACCCCAGCTTACAGCTAGAGCATAAGAAACCGTTCCAATTTCAATGGCTTTTTCCTTGTTCTCTTCGCCGAGTGATTTCCCTACCAGCGTTGCAGCCGCAATGGAGATCCCAACAGCAGGCATAAATGAAATGGATTCAATATTAAGGAGAATCCGAAAAGCTGCTTCTGAGGTTGTGCTGAGCTTAGAAATGAAAATTCCAATGACAAGAAAAGCCGTTTGCATGAGTCCTTGTTCCATTGCGCCGGGTAAGCTGATTCGTATGAGTGGTTTAAGAATATCTTTCTTAAAGGCCATTAAGTGCAGGCGTAGTGCTACGAGCCTATGTGTTCTGAAACATATGACCGCATATGCGATAACCGCCAAAATGCGTGAAAGGGTAGTAGAAAGAGCTGCGCCTGCAATCCCCATCTCAGGGAAAATCCAAATACCTTTAATGAGAACATAGTTCCCAATGATGTTAAGGATGTTGGCAACGCCAGTTATAACCATGGGTGTTACCGTATCTCCAGCACCTCTTAAAATGGAAGCGAAAGAGAAAGAAAGGAACATGGCAAGCATACCATAGGCAATAATGGAGAAGTAATCATGAATCATCTGTGCTACTTCTGGTGTTGTATCAAATATCATAAATATCTCATCTATAAAAAGAAGAGACAGGGTCATAATAATAATTCCGAGTATGCCATTAAGAAGTACGGTTTGACTGCCCGCTTGATTGAGTCGCTCAAAATTGCGCTCGCCAAAGCTTCTTGAGACCAGTGCGGTTGCACCAGTATTAAAAGATGTAAACACGAAAATGAGTGTATACATTATGCTATTTGCAAATCCAGATGCAGCCAGTCCAGATTCGCCGATGAACCTGCTGATCATAATGGTATCTGCTATACCAAGAAGTGTGTTCAGAGCCATTTCAACAATGGCAGGCATGGCCATTGTCAAAATACTTAAGACAAGTGTGCGTTTATTCATAAATTTATTTATCATGTGGTACCCCTTAACTGTAAAGAGACAAACGTACAAGAACACTTGTTCGTTAAAATAATTTTTACGTACGCTTAATTATAAGGTCTAGGGCTGAAAATAGCAACTGAAAAATGATTTAATTATGATCAATTGTTTAACGATTAAAAAGATGTGATTAGTCTATGGTAAAATAAGAATAGGCGCTCAAAAAAACGGTCTACTTGATACAATTTACCAACTGAGGGTGAATTTTCAGAATATTCGTTGGTAATAACTATCAGGAAAACCTTTTGAGGCTACAAAAAACCGGGATAATAGCGGTGTGTGGAAGTTGGCACGCTAATTGCTTTATAAAAAGGCAGGAGGAGATTCAGTGGGAAATTTGTTAACACAGTGTTTGGTGGAATACCCGATTATTGCAGCCATTAAATCAGTCGATAAATTGGATGAAGCACTTCAGTCCAGTGTCGAAATTATTTTTTTACTCACGGGAGATGTCTTCAATCTTAAGGATATGGTAGAGCGCATTCATAAGCGTAGAAAGAAAGCGTTTGTCCATATTGATCTCATTGAAGGGATCACCGCAGATGCTGTAGGCCTTCGCTACATATGCGAAAAAGTACAGCCTGATGGTATTATTACTACTAAGGGTCATTTGATTAAAGCTGCAAAAAAAATGAAGGTGGTCACTGTACAACGACTGTTTTTACTCGACTCGCTGAGTCTTGACACCGGTATTCAATCTATCAAAACCCATAACCCGGATGCGGTTGAGATATTACCAGGCGTCATGCATAAAGTTACACGCGAAATTGTCTTAAGTAGTGATAAGCCAATTATTGCGGGGGGGCTGATCAAGGACAAGGATGATGTAATCCAAAGTCTGAATGCAGGTGCGATGGGGATATCGACAAGTGCACCAGAGGTATGGGAACTCTAACGGAGGTGTAGAATTTGAAGCATGTAGGGACAATTATTGGTACGGCTATCGCAGGTATGTTTGTAATGAGCGTTTGGGGGGCATTTGCAGGCGCTTACGGAATCGGTGGCGGCTGGTTCGCAGGATTTGCAATCATCGGTACAATGTGGTTTATGAATCACTGGGTTGGAATCATCAACAATGACGGTGCTTTTGTCGACATGGCAACGGGTATCGGCATGGCAGGCTTTATGCGTGGTGTCTTCGAAGGTGGCGCTTCAGCAGGTGCAGCTTCCCTTCCAACACTTCTAGTCGTTCTTCTGGGCGGCGCAACTGGCGGATTTATGGCTTATCAGCTTGAAAAAATGCTGGCAGCTAATAA
The DNA here is from genome assembly GCA_963676345.2 of uncultured Acidaminobacter sp. Classification (GTDB taxonomy): domain Bacteria; phylum Bacillota; class Clostridia; order Peptostreptococcales; family Acidaminobacteraceae. The sequence goes on along the minus strand of CAXXTS010000002.1, from coordinate 226,150 downwards.
AGCAGAAGAAGAAGTAACAGTAGAAGCGAAGGGGGCATAATACAATGGCAGTTAACGCAATGATTACAACTTTTGCAGGTGGATTCATCTTTCCATTCCTAATTCGTTTACTTTGGGGCCCAATGTGTGATGCTTGGGGTGCTATCGGCGGATGGATGGCAGCAGGCTTTATTGTAGGTACTGCTTGGACATTAAACCATGGTGTTGGACTGATTTTCCAATCGGGTCCAGCTTGGGTTGATATGGCATTTGCAGCTTCAATCGGGTTATTTGTTGCATCGGCATTATCTGGCGACAATCTTTCCAAAGGTCTTGTCAATGTATTCTTTGCTCTTGTTGGCGGAACACTTGGCGGATTCATTCTATCTTGTCTATAAGATAAACGATAATCAGATAGAAACAGTTTAAACTATTGACAGCATAAGGGGCAGATGTCCTGCCCTCTTTATAAACAAATGAGAAGAATATTATAGGAGGCATGCAAAGTGGAAAAGAAATACATCTTGGCACTTGACCAGGGAACTACAAGCTCAAGAGCAATTATCTTTGATAAGTCTGGTAATATTATTAAAACAGCGCAAAAGGAATTTACTCAGTTTTATCCAAAAGCTGGTTGGGTTGAGCATGATCCTATGGAAATCTGGGGAACACAGTCTGGTGTTGCTCGAGAAGTACTGGAAACAGCAGGTGTCTCTCCACAAGAAATCGCTGCAATTGGTATTACAAATCAGCGTGAAACAACAGTAGTTTGGGACAAGAACACTGGCAAACCTGTTTATAACGCTATTGTGTGGCAATGCCGTCGTACTGCAGGTATCTGTGATGATATCAAAGCTGGTGGACACGAAGACTACATAAGAGAAAACACAGGCCTTGTTGTAGATGCATACTTCTCAGGAACAAAAGTTAAGTGGATATTAGATAATGTTGAAGGTGCGCGTGAGAAAGCTGAAGCTGGAGATCTGATCTTTGGTACAGTAGATTCATGGCTTGTTTGGAATCTGACACGCGGTGCTCAGCACGTTACAGATTATACAAATGCATCTAGAACAATGCTATATAACATAAAAGATTTGAAGTGGGACGACAAGATTCTTGAAATCATGGATGTACCTGCATCAATGCTTCCAGAAGTTAAGCCTTCTTCAGAAGTATACGGCGTTACTGATCCTGCTACATTTGGCGGTGCTCAGATTCCAATAGCAGGTATTGCAGGTGACCAGCAGGCAGCACTATTTGGTCAAGCATGCTACGATGAAGGTATGGTTAAAAACACTTACGGAACTGGCTGTTTCATGCTTATGAATACAGGTGAAAAAATGGTTCCTTCTAAGAATGGTCTACTGACTACAATTGCTTGGGGTCTTGACGGTAAAGTTGAATATGCACTTGAAGGTTCAATCTTTATTGCAGGTGCTTCTGTACAATGGCTACGTGATGAGTTGAAACTGATCACAGATGCTGCTGACTCAGAGTACTTTGCTTCAAAAGTAGACGATACAAATGGCGTCTACGTTGTACCTGCTTTTGCTGGTCTTGGCGCACCATACTGGGATATGTATGCACGTGGTACTATGGTAGGTCTAACACGTGGTGCAAATAAAAACCACATCATCCGTGCTACACTTGAGTCTATCGCATACCAAACGCGCGACGTAATCGATGCAATGCAAGCAGATTCAGGCATTGAGCTTAGCGAACTTAAGGTTGACGGCGGCGCAACTGCTAATAACTTCTTGATGCAGTTCCAGTCAGATGTTCTTGGTGTTGATGTTGCACGTCCTGTTGTAGCTGAAACAACTGCTTTGGGTGCAGCTTACCTGGCAGGTCTAGCGGTTGACTTCTGGACTTCTAAGGAAGAAATTGCAAAGAACTGGGCAGTAGATAGAACATTCAAGAATGAAATTCCACAAGTTAAGCGTGAAGAACTGTATAACGGCTGGAAACGTGCTGTTGACAGAGCTAAAGAGTGGGAAGCTTAAGAATTTGTAAAATCAACAAAGTTGTAATATACTATATGTAACAATTTAAAATGATTGGCAAGAGTATGAGAGCCACAACAAACTCGTCTGCGGGAGCAGGCTGAGTTTGCTGTGGCTCTTTTTAATATCAAAAAATGGGGAAATATGACAGGTGAAATTCATGATTTCACAAAGTGCTTTATGTTAGCAAAGTTGAGATAGATCATATTACAGATTTTGTGTGTGAGCTGTTAAATGATTAGGAGGAATAGAGTCCATGTATGATGTAGCAGTCATTGGAGCAGGTGTCATTGGTGCAGCCGTGACACGGGAGTTAAGCCGTTACAACATGTCTATTGTAATGCTTGAAAGAGATAACGATGTTTCCTGCGGGACAACAAAGGCAAATAGTGCAATAGTACATGCAGGCTATGATGCTTCTGCAACCTCTATGAAGGGGATGATGAACGCGAGAGGCAATGCCATGTATGGTGATGTCTGTAAAGAGCTGGATGTGCCATTTGAGCGCATTGGATCGCTGGTTGTGGCGTTCACAGATGAAGATATGGAAACCATTGAAGGGCTCCTTGAAAATGGGAAGAAGCTTGGCATTCCAGGCCTTGAAATAATTGATAGCAGGGCTGTTTATGAAAAAGAACCAAATCTGAACCCGGGAGTTAGAGGTGCACTCTATGCACCGTCGGCGGGTATCACAGAGCCGTGGGAACTGGCTATTGCCTACGCTGAAAACGCTTGCGAAAATGGTGCGGCGTTAAAATTGAATTATGAAGTTAAGTCCATCAATAAAATTGAGGGTGGGTTTGAAATAAATAGTGATGCAGACCAGGTTAAGGCACGATTTGTAATCAACTGTGCAGGTGTATATGCAGATCAAATACACAATATGGTGGCTGAAACACCTGAGTTCAAGATTCATCCAAGACGCGGACAGTACTTCCTGCTTGACAAAACGACTGACGGATTCGTAAACCATGTCGTATTCCCATGCCCAACAAAAATGGGTAAAGGTACCCTTGTAGTACCAACGGTTGACGGTAACATTTTGGTTGGCCCCGACTCACAGGACTTAGGTATGGAAGACAAGGAAGCGGTAGAAACAACTGCAGACAGACTGCAGCACGTTCGTGAGCTTGTATCGAGACTTACAAACAAAGTGCCGTTTAGAGAACAAATCACAGAGTTCTCTGGACTAAGAGCAGAGCCAGATACAGGTGATTTTATTATTGACTGGTCTGCAAGTGTTGAAGGTTTTTATAATGTTGCCGGTATTAAGTCGCCAGGCCTCTCCTCAGCACCAGCTATCGCAGAACGTGTCAAAGAAGCGATAGTAGAAGCAATGGGCACAGTAGAGCCAAAAGCAGATTTTAATCCAATTAGACGACCAAGAATTAAAATGGAACATCTGACAGATGCAGAGAAACAAGTACTTATTGAGAAAGACCCACGGTATGGACGCATCATTTGCAGATGTGAAATGATTTCTGAAGGCGAAATTGTAGACGCAATTCACCGCGCAGCAGGAGGCAGAACCATTAACGGCATTAAGCGTCGTGTAAGACCAGGTGCTGGACGCTGTCAAGGCGGTTTCTGTGGCCCGAGGGTTCTTGAAATTCTTTCAAGAGAACTGGGACTGGAACCAACAGAAATTCAACATGAAGGCAAACATTCAAATGTTCTCATTGGTGAAACAAAGGCCTAAGGAGGGGAAGTCATGAAACAAGTAGATATCGTTGTAATCGGTGGCGGTCCAGCAGGTCTTGCAGCAGCCATTGAAGCAAAAAAGAACGGCGTAAAGAATATTTTGGTAATCGAAAGAGATAGAGAGCTTGGCGGTATTCTAATGCAGTGTATCCATAACGGTTTTGGATTGCACGTATTTAAGGAAGAATTGACAGGTCCTGAATATGCGGAGCGCTTTATAGATGAACTGCGCGAAATGGGCATCGAGTATAAGTTGGATACCATGGTAACAGATATTGATGCTAATAAAGTTGTAAAAGCAATGAATACAACAGATGGCATGATGACCATCCAGGCCAAAGCGGTTATTTTAGCCATGGGATGTAGAGAACGTACAAGGGGTGCAATAGCAATTCCTGGTACGCGTCCAGCAGGTGTAATGAATGCTGGAACAGCTCAAAGATACATCAATATGGAAGGTTATATGGTTGGTAAACGTGTTGTTATTCTTGGGTCAGGTGATATTGGACTGATTATGGCAAGACGTATGACGCTTGAAGGCGCGAAAGTTCTGGCTGTTGCTGAATTGATGCCATTTTCAGGTGGTCTAACAAGAAACATTGTACAGTGTCTTGATGATTTTAAAATCCCTCTGATGCTTTCTCATACCGTTTCAGAAATCAAAGGAAAAGACCGTGTTGAAGGTGTTGTCATTACACAGGTTGACTCGAACCTTAAACCGATTGAAGGCACTTCGAAGGAATATGAGTGTGACACATTGCTCTTGTCTGTAGGTCTGATTCCTGAAAATGAGCTGAGCAGAAGCGCTGGTATTGAAATTGACAGGGTAACAAGTGGCCCAATTGTTAATGAAGCTATGGAAACATCTGTCCCAGGCATATTTGCTAGTGGGAATGTGGTTCATGTACATGACCTCGTAGACTTTGTTACAGCTGAGAGTCGACGTGCTGGAGAAAATGCAGCTAGGTATGTACTGGGTCAAATTAAAAATGAAGGTCCGGTTCAATCAACTGAAGCTGGTGAAGGTGTGAACTATATTGTACCGCATGTAATCCGTAAAACAAATCTTGAAAAAGATGTGACACTCTTTATGCGAGTTGGCAATGTCTATCATAACGCAGAACTTGTGGTTAAAGCTGACGGTGAGACCATTATGACTAAAAAGAGAAGACATATGGCACCTGGTGAAATGGAAAGCCTGAAAGTTCCAGTAGATAAGCTTCCAAATACCAATGCAGTTATTAGTGTCGAAGTAATTCAGGAGGTTGTAAAAGATGAAAAAGCATCATGATTTAGTATGTATTGTTTGTCCAATGGGCTGCCGGTTGACACTGACAAAAGACGAGACAGTGCCTAATGGATATATTGTAGATGGAAATATATGCAAGCGTGGAGAAGATTATGCCATAAAAGAAATGACGAATCCAACGCGCATGCTGCCAACAACTGTGAAAATCAAAGATGGATTCATTGGTAGGCTTCCTGTACGTACGACAGATGCTATTCCCAAGGAGCTTATTTTTAAGGCAATGGAAGAGATTAATTCTGTAGAGGTAGAGGCACCAGTTAAATGTGGGGACATTATTATTGAGAACATATTAGAAACTGGAGCAGACATTATTGCGACACGTAGTATGACGAGACGATAAGACAGGTCTGGGGGGGTTCGGTTGAGATTAAGTAGCATACCCATCCATCGGATAAGGGAAAGGGGCATAAAGACGCCAGAAGACTATGATATTTTCTTTGGTTCTTGGCATCAAGGCGTCTGTATCATCGATCGAGCTGGAATCGTTCAATATGTTAATCCAGCTTATGGACAGATATTTAGGCAGAGCAGAGCATCTCTCATTCATTCGAGTGTGTACAATCAACTCGATGATGAACTGGCAATTGATGCTTTGAGACGAAAAAAGAACATAGAGGGTTTTCTGCAAACACACATTGGAGATCGTAAGATCTATGCTGAGGCTTCGCCGATGCATGACGATGGTGAGTTTTGCGGTGTGGTAATAAAGTACGAAGATCGATCGGAAAAGAGCAGTCAAGTCGTAGACATTTCTGGGCTTTTTAAGCCTGAGGAGAAAAAACACGTAGAAAATCCATTTCCGGAAATCGTCACACAAGACAAAAAGTTTATAAGTGTACTTTCTATGGCAAGCAAAGCTGCGAAAACAAGTGCAACCATAATGATTCAAGGCGAGAGCGGAACGGGTAAGGAATTGGTCGCACGCGCAATTCACAATTACAGTAAAAGAAGTGCCGGACCGTTTGTCGCAGTGAACTGTGGTGCAATACCAGCGAACCTAATGGAGTCAGAACTCTTTGGATATGAAGCCGGAGCCTTTACAGGAGCCGCGCGACAGAAAAAAGGGAAATTTGAACTTGCCCATGGAGGCACACTCTTTCTGGATGAGATCGGTGATTTGCCGATTGAACTTCAGGTAAAGCTCCTGCGCGCCATTCAAGAGCGTGAAGTAGAACGTGTTGGTGGAACGCATCCGATCGATATTGATGTAAGAATTGTTACTGCAACACATTGCCATCTTGAGGAGATGGTGGAGGAAGGCACATTCCGTGAGGATTTATTCTACCGCTTGAATGTGGTGCCAATCGAATTGCCATCCTTAAGAGAACGCACTGTAGATTTCCCGCTGCTTGTTAATCATTTCGCAAAGCGGTCTGCCGAAAATTTTGAGATAGAGCAGCCGGTAATGACCTCCGAAGCAATGGAATATCTTAAAGCCTATGAATGGCCTGGCAATATTCGTGAGCTGGAAAATGTAATGGAACGCGTCATGATTTTTGTCGATGACGGATACATTGATGTCAATGATTTACCCCGTAATATTTCAAAGCACTATACAATGCAAAAAACATCTCAACCAACCACTGGACTGGTGAATCTTTCTGCTTTCAATGATGTAGCTTCTTTTGACAGCTACGAAAGAGAAATAATCGAACTTGCCCTTAAAAAACACGGCAGCTTCAATGCAGCCGGAAAAGCCCTAGGGCTGACACATAAAACAGTTGCAGCTAAAGCCAGAAAGTATGGTTTGCGCGATTAGATACCCCCAATATAAAAGAACCATTCGACTGTATTCGAATGGTTCTTTTTTGCGAAAAAGACAAAGAACAGCAGAAATGCGTTGAGAGGATAAGCCATACATGCTGGCATGTATGGCTTATCCTCTCAACGCATTTCTATTGGTCGTGACTAAGGCCCAGCGGCAATCGCAGATTGCACGGTGCTGTTCGAACTTCCAAAAGAAGTGACTAAGGCCCAGCGGCAATCGGAGATTGCACGGTGCATAAAATTACTTTAGTCCTAGGGGTGGAATCATAATGGATTTCTCATAAGGCCTATGTGCACTGGACAATCCATTATAATTTTGTAAAAAGTCGGCGTATTGATCAGAGCCGTAGTACGCTTTTGAAATCTCTTTTAGGGTAAGTGGTGTTTTTCTTGACTCACTAAAAACGGGTAGGAGTATCTGAGTACGCACATCAGAGCCCCACACTATTGAAGGATTTAGAAAGTCAATAATCTCCATATAGGATTTTTTATCGTAATGCGTAAGAGATAGAGTTTCCAGAATGGAATCCTTGTCATACGCAGTAAATTGTTCGATAAAGTCAATATCAAGCGTGCGATAAGATACCAAATTCAGGTGAGACCATTTTGTTAAGGCTTTTGAAAAGACAACTGTAGTAGATCGGAGGTCATTCAGTTCAATGTCTTTGTCTTGAGCCGTTGCGATGGAGGGAAGGGGCGTTAGAATCCCCGTGGTATCATCTACAACTAAAATAACCTGAGCAGTTGTAGGGGGCGTATTAAAAGTACGCACAGGTGTCATGTCTGTGTCATTCATAAGCTGATAAACAAGTGGCATAATGAGTGTGGAAAGTAAAATTAGATATGTGAGTATGCCCTGAATGGTTTTAAAAAAAGTATAACGAACCGATTGTCTGAGTTCCTGTACTTCAGGAAAAGACAATATGACCCATCCGTAATGATTTGTCTTTTCGGATTGACTTTTCTTTATAAGGTCTAAGAGTTGTTTTCGTTCAATAGTGTCTTCGTATAAATTGACATTGACACGCAGTTTGGGAATATCGATGCTGTTTTCTGATAACAAAGCAAGCATATCATCTTTTAAAAGTCTGTGAGACAACTTAAATAGAGTCGTGATTTGTTGTGATTCAAACTTCGCTTTTCCAATAGGGGGAACATTATTTGCAAATAGGGTGTACTCAACTCTGCCAGCTTGGCCTGTTTTGAGGCTGAAGTGCATTTCTGTATTGAGTGAGCCCCCGGTGAAACTAGAAAGATCCCCATCTCGATACATATAGACAAGATTGTCCCCAAAATTGAAGAAAATAAGCTGGTCTCCATAAATGAAGGCAACAGTCAGATTTAAGTAAACGTCTTCTGTGTCAGGATGTGATAGGTTCCACTCCATGATGGACTTATTGAGCATAAATATCGTGAACTTTACAACATTAATAATACGCCCTCTGTCTTGTTTTAGATTAACCACCTGAACTTTTTCATAAAATTCTTCAACCAAAACGGCAACTTCGTCTGGAATTGTAGAAATATGATTTGGGCTAAGGAGCATGACGAGCTGTGTATAGCGCTGTGAAAAACGCCTATGAAATCGGTTCTTTTTAACCAGTCGAAGGGTATCTTGCTCGAGATAGGCTAAAAAAGGACAGGCGTAGTCACAATCTGGAGGCTGAAATTTAATCGTGTCAAGATTCATAGTCGTAAGACGTTTCATGGTTTCTTCGCCTCCTTTCTCGTCGGTGGACACGTTTTGAAGCAGAAATGTTCAATTTATCAGCGAGCCAGGTGAATAAGTACTCGTGTTTAACAATGAAGAGGGGCTGCTTTGCAAAAGTGATGTAATCAATATTTCGGATGAATTTAAAGGCAATGAAAAGAGAGATAATAAATGTCAGAATGGCACTAAGCATAAACCCGTAGCCATAATAGTCAAGTCCAAGTGGAAGAAAGTACAGAGTGAAGACTAAATTAGTCACCATGAAACAGCCTGTTATTAAGACAGCTTGTAAGCGCGCCTCAAAGTAAAGCATAACAAGCATGACGACAAAAATGAAGATATTAAATAGGGCTCCAACTGAACATATTTGAAAAATACTGCGGATAATGATAGAGGCCTTAAAAAAGTGAAAAAGTTGAGGTGCAGCGAGAATAATCGTGCCTGAGAGTAGGGCTTGAATTTCAAAGGTGTAGGCGACTTGTCTGTAGAGAGAGCGGCGCATTTCCTTGTTGGCAAGGAGAATGTTTTTATAGGTCCCTCCGCCATTAACAAGACTGTAGTACTTTTTATAGGTATCGTAAAATTCAGTTTCTATTGACACGACAAAGAGAACCATCGTTGGAATGATGGTCAGGTAGGCTAGGAAAATGGCGTTGTCATAAAGGGGGGCATACAAGTAAGTTCCGTAAATACTGACCCCTACATAACTGAACCACATGAGAATATCATCAATCCAAAGACCCAGTGTATAAAATAAGCCAACAAAGAAGAGTGAAGGATATTTGTCTAAAATACGCAGAAAGTCATATTCCAGTCCATTGCCGTATTTGAAGTTTCCAAAAAAAGTGTACGACAGGAGTACCAGAGTAAAGGTCATGCCTGACAGGTAAGAAAAGAGCAGGTTACTGCCTTCCTGATAGGCTGGAAAGGGGAGGGGATACCTAGAAAACAGAATGCCCAACCCAAGGGTAATAGCTCCGCCGAAAATATAGGCTTTTGAAATTAGGCCATAGTCTTTAACCGCACTTAAGTAAACCATAATAATCCAAATCATAGACAAAATGAAAAAGAGCATAATGGCCATAATTATATAGTGCAATGGCAGTTCTTTAGATATATAAAAGACAATTGCTGCAATGATATTTATTGAACCAACCAGCTTAGACATGCCGATTGCAGATGGCTTAATATAATCATATTCTTTCAGGTAAAGTTTATCAGAGATATAACGGGTAATGACGAGCTGCCAAGGTGCTGTGAATATTTGTGAAAACACAAATGAGTAGACAATGGTACCCATGAACAAGTCGCGCTGAACATCTGCATCTATAATCCACTCCGAGAGCACAACCAGCATATTCACAGTAACAACTGCGGCAATCCAAGGGCCTGCTGCTACGAGGGCAGAGTACATATAGGCTTTTGTGCGCTGCGTGAAGGTTTCTTCTTGAAATAGTTTTTTTAGTGTAAAGCCAATACCAGCCATAATATCACCTGTATCTATCGTATATATTCTTATAAGCTTGTGTCAGCTGTGCATTGCTGTACAAGGCTTCCACCCGCCTCCTGCCGTTGTCGGCATACTCTTTTCTAAGCGAGGGGGTTCTGAGCAGTTTCAAAATAGCATTTGCAATCGCATTTGGAGAAACTGGCGGTACAATAATGCCAGCAGGGCCATAGGTGTCGGTGGTTCCTTCAAGAAGGTCTTTACAGCTGCCAACATTGGTTGAAACAAATGGAATGCCGCTGGCAAGCCCTTCTAATATGACAAGAGGCATCCCCTCGGAAATAGATGTTAGCGTCAGCACATCTATTTGCGGTAACATATCATGAATATTGATCCTGCCGGTAAACTGGATGATATCCTCCAGTCCAAGAATAGAAATCAAGTTTTGACACTGTTCAAAATAGGCTTCATCCTCATCTGTGGGTCCTATTAGGAAGAGACGCGCCTCTGGTTCGGCTTGATAAACGAGTTTAAAAGCCCGAATTAAGGTCAAAACATCTTTAATGGGAACCACTCTGAGTATAGAGCCAACGTGCATGCGTGTTGGGTGAACTTCTTGTACAGTGTAATCTGATGGTTCTATGCCATTTGGGATGACGCTACACTTATCTTCAGGAGCGCCAAGTTCTAGCTGAATTTGATGGTTTCTATCAAAAAGTGTGATGATTTGGTCTGCTGTATGGTATACCCCTTTTGAAATAAAATAGAAAAATTCAATCCAAAGCTTTTTATAACTGACCATCAACCATCTGGACTTCAATATATCTTCTTCACGTTCCCTGGCGTAGATGCCATGCTCAGTTAGAATTACCGGCTTGTCATATTGTGCTTTTGCCATTAGGCCGATGAGTCCAGCGTATCCAGTAGAGACACAGTGGTAAATGTCAGCCTCTGGAATAGGTTGCTGCATGAGGTGAATGACTGGCAGAAGCATAGACCGTATGGTCCAAAAAAAGGCATTAAACTCATAAAGGTTGTATTCTTCTAAGTACTTTTTTCGTACAAATTCCCAAAAAAGCTTGGACTGAAGAAAGTCAATGCTGTTGCCAAGCTTAGAGGGGTTGGAAATAATCTTTGCAAATTCTTTCCAGTCGATGGTGTCATTAAAGAAAATGAAATCATTAATGGCAGCCTTTTGAGATATTGGAATCAGAGGCTCGCGCAGTCGGCGTTTATGCTTCAAATTCAAATACGTATTTAAATAATTTGTAGTAACTTTTTTGACCATCGGTGGTGGGTCATACTTGAACTTGCTGTAATTTTGTGGGTCAGGCATTATGGAGAGTATTTCAAAATCATACTCTGGCATTTCCTGAACCAATCTGTGTGTCCATGTAGAAACGCCCCCTGAAATGTAAGGGTAGGATCCTTCAGCAATAATACATATGCGCATTATACCGCTCCTTTTTGTGACCAGAATTTCACGTAAGCATTCATTTTTTTAGGAAGCTCGGCATATCTTCTGTCTATACTTTCTGTGTACTTGGACAGCTTATCTTTGCGATTGTTTTTATAAAGGTATTTCATAATGAGCAGGTGTCCTTCGGGGTCATTGGGGTAAAGAAGCATGTACTCTCGCAGTTCATCAAGCAGGTCGGCGTATTTTTCAAGCTGCATGAGTGAGGTTAAAAGTTTTAGATGGCTGCTGCGTGATGTCGGATCTATTTTAAGATGTTCCTTAAGCAAATAGATATAATCAGTTCTGAGGATTTTTTCAACCTCATAGTCAGGCAGGCGTGAGTCTAAATATTTCTCCATGGCATCAATATACAGCACTAAATTTTGCGCAGAGCGATTGGCAAGATAAGCCTTGCGCGTCTGGTTGATAATTTTTTCAAACTCATTTTCAAAGGCGTTTAGTGCAGTTGCTGCATAGTGTGTCACTTCCATATCGTCATCATCTAGACTGTCTTTTAGCAGATAAGAGTAATCAGATTCCTCGCCGCTGAGCATGGAGGAAATCATATCCTTTTTCGTATCGTGCTGAGAGTAAAGAAAACGATCTTGCAGACTGATTGTTTGGACATCGCTTGTAAAGGTTGTTTGAGACTTAATATCAAGCACTTTTTCATAATAGAGATATTTTTCATACTCAAAGATAAGGGTCTGGTTGTATTCCATATAGATAACAGAGAACTGTATTAGCCCAAATGCCAGAGGGCCAAATCCAGGCATGGCCCAAAAGAGAAAATAGGGATAAATTCTGTAACGATTTGGAACCGGTGCTGCAAGGATAAAAGAAATCAGACCGATAGACAGATGTATGATAATGAAGTTCAGTGCAGTAGCAGGGACGCTGCAGTACTGAACGAAGTATACGAAATCAATAACACCAAGTAAGGCGAGAAAGCTGGAATATACATATTTCATAGGTTGGCCTCCTTACTGTAAGTCAGTTTGAATCTGACGAACCTTATATTCCAAATTCTTCATGATCCGTTCGTTAATCATTTCAGCTGCCGATAAAGGGGTTGCAGGCAGTAGAACCAATATGCTCTGTTCTTCTTCAATGAAGCTATATACATCTACTGAGCGCAAAACACGTGTGATTTTTTCGTGGACATCCTCAAATCGAATATCATCCAACTTGTATTTTAAGAGTAGATAGTCCAGTTCAAATTCTGCTTCTCTTCGTTTTTCCTGTTCAAGACGGGTTTCAAAGGCCTTGTGCTGCAAGAACTGTGTTTGTTCAATATAGCGGTCTTCATGGATTTGCTGGTCAACATACAGGGCTTGGGCAAGTGACTTGCTGACCCATTCGACAATAACCTTGAAAAGATTAAATGCGTATTCTGAAAGTACATCAAAGTCCATATCTTCAATATTAATAATTGCAACGACTTGATCGTTCAGTAGAATTGGGGCGGACATCAGTGGAAAATCAGAGTCGTCCGTATCATTCCACTTAAGCGTTTCGTGGTCCTGCACAACGCGCCTAAAGCCTTCAGACTTTAGGACATCAATGGTGCGTATATCCTTGTTGACAGGGTTGCCCATTCGAATTTTAAGTCTGAGCAGATCTTTGTTTTTTTTATCAACAATAAACAAGGAAACGGTTGTGGCATTTATAAATTTTTTAAGAATCCCCATAGTGTCTGTATAGACATCTTCCGGATCTAATGAATCAAGTCTGGTGGCAATTTCATAAAGGGACAAAATACTGTGTTCAGCACCAATAATTTGTTTTTTGAGGTCTTTGTTAACCGCCAAAGACTCTTCATATCTGCGTCCAAGTTTCTCAAGACCGGTTTCTAGAAGTAAAAGTCGGTTGTTTAGACGAAGGGTTACAATGTCGTAATTGTCTCTAAAAATCCCCAGAATAAGTGCTGCCCAAAAAATAGAAAGTAAATACTTATAGTAATTGAAACTACTTAGGATGGTAAGGAATTTTCCAACCTGATCTGTATAGACATAGCCGTAATAGGCAGTACAAATTACAGCACCAAGGATGCCAATGTAGTTGCCATAACGAAGCCCAATCACTGCAGCAATGATAATAAGCGGGTGTGGACTTGCGCTTAGAAAGCGTGCAGGTGACTGCGCGACAATGTAATAATATGCAATTATCACTATGCAGGAGAGGTTAATTTCCAGCAGTCCATAAAGCAATTTTTTACGTGTCATCAGAACCCCTATTCACTCAAGCCGCCACTATAGGTAATGAGCGTTGCATCATTCACACCATATACTTGAGATAATTTTTCAACAAACTTTGTGTCTGCACCTAGAAGTGTAATCTCCAGTGTGAGTTCGATAGATCCAGCTGAAGCCGTTTTTGACTTTATACGATAATCCAGTGAACTGATGATTTTAAAGACTTCATCTTTGGCATCTTCAGAATAATGGATGATAAGCATAAATACATCATTTGAATTCTTATACCTCTGAAGCAATGAGATCATAAAGCCTATAAAAAGCGACCCTGTAATAGAAATCATGTAGAGACTGGCACCGCAAGATATACCGACTGCAATTGCCCAGAACATAAATACAATATCCATGGGGTCTTTGACTGCTGTTCTGAAACGCACGATGGAAAGGGCACCAACCATACCAAGGGAAAGGACGAGGTTTGAGCTGATGGTCATGATGACCAGTGCGGTAATCATAGACATCATAACAAGAGAAATATTGTAGTTGTGCGAATACAGGGGGCCACTATAATTCTTTTTGTAAACATAAAAGATAAACATGCTTACTACAAATGAGAATAAAAGCCCCATGATGATATCCACAAATGAAACAGAACCGAAAAAGTCAGACTTGCTTAGACTGTTCTGGAGTAAATCTGTAAATGTAAATTGATTGGATAAAGCTAAAATTCCCATGATAACCTCTTTCTCCTATTTGCTGAACTTGTAGTTTTGGTCGAGTATATTTCTTGACAAGCCGTATTTTGAAAAGGCTGTATGTGTTGTGTCTATACGCTCAATAATGTCGCGAACATAATTGGGTAAGAAGCGTTTGTATTTCACTTCGAAAACAATTAAAGATGAATCCATTACCGGAAGCATGGCCAGGGTTCTAGAAAATCCATCTTTATTGGGCGGTGCAGTTTTAATATTATGATCAAAGCAGATGCGTATACCCTCGTACGGGAGCAGATAAGCTTCCCTGTCATATGACACAAGTGCTTTGGGCAGCAGGTGCTTGGTCTTGCAGGCGAGTAAGAACTCAGTGTATAAAGCATCCGCATAGGTGTTTGTATCCAGTGTGTGTGGATTCATGAGCATACGGTTATAAAAAGCTCTGTCCACCAACATATCAGACTTGTAGGTAATCCCGCCACGCTTGCCCTTCTTTTCCAGCTTTATAGTGGCATCAGAGTAGTCGTAAAAGCGTATGCGGTATTTAGTCCGTTCAAAAACACCGTCAATTTTTTCGTAATAGGCACTGTCTATCGGGTCATCAAAATACAGACTTCGGATGTTGTATCCATTTTGACCTTGACTGTTGGGGTCGGTTTTTAATATGTGAGAAAGCAGCCGCTTAAGAAGCATATAATCTCTCATACCAATGATGAATTTGTATTCATGACGTCCGTTTTCATAGAGCATGATCTCACCGCCGCTCTTTAAGCTCGTATTTTTTAACACCTTGGTAGGTGTTTCCGTAAGCGTCTACGTACTCATCCATATTATATTGTATGTGTCCCTTACCATCGATGACTGTAACGCGCCAATAGTATAGGCCATTCCCCAGATTTTTAACTGAACTTTCATTAAAAGGTGTAACCTCATCATATACGACAGAAGTAAAATCAGGTGTCGTACTGATTTCCAAATGATAGGTCAAATCATCATTTTGAAAATCATAGGACTGGTCCCAGTTAAAAAGGCTGTATTCACCAAGCTGAGTAGCGTCCCCTAAGAAAATTGGCATCGGTTTTTCAAGAGAATCATAGTAGCGTTTTAAATTAATATCAATAATATTCTTAAGGCGTTCGACTTCTGCTTCTCGATCAGCAAGGCTACTTCTAAGATTTGAGTAGTCCGGTTCTCTTGAAACAAAGGGTGAAACCACTTGATCATATTCATGAATCATCTCTGGAATGTTCATCTCGCTGAGTTGATAGTAGACTTCATTAATGCGTTCGTTGAGCTTTTTAATATTTTTTTGATCCTTAAAAAAGCGGCTGTGCAGCGGAACACTCCAGTAATTTGCTAGCCCCAGGCGCCAAGGTGCCAGGTAGGTTGGATCAGCCCATCTTGAAACTTGACTATAATAGTCTAGTGCACCGTCGTAGTCCCATGGTAGGAAATAGAAGGTGTGTATGTCTTTGGGTTTGTAAAGGTAGAAGTTCTGGGTGTTGGTGTCCCGGTTATCAAGCAGAATATTCACAGCTAGCCAAGTCAAGTAATTGTCGAGTTGTAAGTGCTCCTGAACAACCGTGTCTATACTTTGGAAGTAATTGTTGACATCTTCAACCATATCAATCAGCGCTCTGTGGTCTCCTCCATTTTCTATGCTTAGAATACGTTCAAAGTCCTTCTTGTCATACTTGCTGTCTGTTTTAACCCGCAAATCTTTATCTTCTTGGAAAAAGAAGTTCTCTGCTTTGTATACAAGCCCATCTTTGTCAAGGCCGTGTGTTTTCAAATAATCATCATCAACAGATTCAACGTGTGTAAAGAGACCATAATCTATGAAATCGCCATCAATTTCACCACCGCTGAGATCTTTAATAAAAACATGGATGAATTTCGTTCTGAGGCTAGGTAAATGATCAATTTTTTGAATGATATCAAATGCAAGTTTGTTTCTGAAGCGGGTGATATCATAGGGGTGCTTATTCAGGTTTATTTTATCAAACCCAAGCCAAGTGCCGAATTGCTTGTCAAGATTGACTCGATAAGACTTTTGATCAGCGGTTCTTGTTGAGCGACCACGAAGCTTTATAGTGGCATTTGGAGCATTGATGCCGTAACCGTAGTATCCTGGCAAGGTGCCATTCATGTTCCCTTCTTGAAAGAGGACAGGCAGCTCAGGGTCATCTTCATCACGATAGTTTTCATCACGGTTTACATCATCAAAAGTGTAGCGCGTGAGTGAACCTGGATTAGAGGGATATACAGTAATATAAACAACATGAACTTGAAGGGGGTCATCATTTTGATAAATTGAAACATCTTCTTCAATGGGCGGAGACTGGTCACTGCCTTCAATTTTTTCAGCTTCAATTGTGTATGTACCACACCCTGTCAAAAGGAATAGTACCCATATGGAAAATAATAATACAGTTTTTTTCATAAAATCGTCACACACCTTTAAATAACTGGTTTTTATAGGGAATGAATACCCAATTAGAGAGAGAATTATCATCCTGTTCAAAAAAGACACTAATAAAATCGACTTTATTCGACAATCAACTTATTTGAAGCAGAGATTTCTTGCAAAAACCTTATGGTATAATTGCCATATGTAATCACTGCAAATGTGGAATAGATAAAAGAAAGAGGGGAAACCATGACACAACTAAAAACAAGATCTGAAATCCCTGAAGAATATAAATGGGATATAAATACCATGTATGTTGAAGCGTCCCATTGGGAATCTGATTTTAAAAAAGCCCAGGCACGCATTCAGGAAATCACTTCTATGAAGGGCCGTGTAACAGAGTCTTCAGATACACTCCTAAAAACCCTTGAACTTGAGTTAGAACTTGACAGAGGGCTCTCAAACCTGTACACATATGCAAAAATGAAGCAGGATGAAAATACCAAAGATGCACATTATCAGGGGTTGACCTCAAGAGCAGAGACGCTCTTGGTCAAGGCAGCTTCAGCGGGTTCTTTTATTACACCGGAAATTTTGGGTGCAGAGGCTCAAACAATTTATGATTTTATAAATTCAAATGATGGCTTGGCTGCATATAAACAATATCTCGATAATATTCTTAGAAATAAGCCGCATGTGCTCAGTGCCGGAGAGGAAGCTATACTTGCTGGTGCTGGTGAGCTTGCGTCTGCACCGTCTAATATATTTGGCATGCTCAACGCAGCAGATTTGAAGTTTCCAGTGGTGAAGGACTCTGAAGGTAATGACTTGCAGCTTTCCCATGGAAACTTTGTCCCAACGCTGGAATCCGGTGACAGAAGACTTAGAAAAGATGCTTTTGAAGCCTATTACACGGTTTATGAAGACCATAAAAATGCCCTATCTATGATGGTTCAGTCAGAAGTGAAGAAAAATATATTCTATGCGAATGCACGAGGCTATGAATCTGCACGACATGCTTCTTTATTCAAAAATAATATTGATGTCACTGTATATGACCGTTTGATAGAGGCTGTAAATCAGTATTTACCATCTATGCACAAGTACATGGCTCTGCGAAAAAAAGCGCTTGGGGTGGACGAACTCCATATGTATGATGTCTATACACCGATTGTTAAAAACATAGATATGAAGGTACCCTATGACAAAGCAAAACAAATGGTTCTAGAAGCAGTGGCGCCTCTAGGCAAGCAGTATGGGCTCATTGTAAAGGAAGCATTTGAAAACCGCTGGATAGATGTGTATGAAAATATTGGAAAGCGTAGTGGGGCGTATTCATGGGGAACTTATGATTCTAAACCATTTATCCTGCTCAACTATCACGATACCCTAGACAATATGTTTACATTAGCTCACGAAATGGGCCATTCGGTGCATAGTTACCTGACTCATAAAAATCAGCCATATGTATATGGAAATTACAGTATTTTCTTAGCAGAAGTTGCATCGACGACCAATGAAGTCCTCCTTACCAGACATTTGTTAAACACGCTGGATGACGGACCACAGAAATTATATGTACTCAATCACTACTTGGAATCCTTCAGAGGCACTGTGTTCAGACAAACTATGTTTGCTGAGTTTGAACGGGATATTCATGAAATGGTCGAGCGCGGGGAAGCCTTAACGCCACAAAGTCTCAATGCACATTATCGTATGCTTAATGAAAAATACTACGGAAAAGATATGGTCATAGATCCACAAATTGACTTAGAGTGGGCGCGTATTCCACATTTCTATTACAATTTTTATGTATTCCAGTATGCTACTGGGTTTTCTTCGGCGGTTTCACTGGCTGAGAATATTGTTGAAAAGGGACAGCCAGCTGTAGATAAATACCTAGACTTCTTAAGTGCAGGCAGTTCGAAATATCCACTGGATATTCTAAAAGGCGCTGGTGCAGACATGCTTTCAGGTGAACCTGTACGTTCGGCGCTTGAAAAGTTTGATCAGCTTGTTGATGAAATGACAAGGCTGATGGAAGAACAGGAGGGGTAATGTGGCAATTGTGGAATTGACTATTGTTCCTATTGGATCTGAAACACCTAGTGTCAGCAAATACGTCGCAGCGTGTCATAAGGTGCTTAAGGAATATGACACATTAAAGTATCAGCTTACGCCAATGAGTACGTGCATTGAGGGAGATTTAAGCGTAATTTTTGAAGCAGTGGCCAGGATGCACGAAGTTCCTTTTGGCGAGGGTGCGCAGCGTGTGTCAACCTCCCTTAAAATTGATGACAGGCGTGACAAAATCAGTACGATGACGGGTAAGATGCGTGCAGTTGAGGAGAAACTCTAATGAAAAGAGTGATGCGACACGGCCGATTATTGGAACGATTTGCGGTTGTTTTTCTTGTTTTAAGTATGCTGACGACCCTCTCGACACAGGGCGCTTTTGCATCAACTGCAAATGATGAAAATAGCTACAACCTCTACTATGCACTGGATTCATACAGGCAGTTTGACCATTTTTCAAAAAAAGGATTTTCTGAACAGGTAAAAAGCATTACTTTCGGATGGGCAAGTATCCAGACGGATGAAAATGGGATGTTAAAGCTCGTATATGACAGTGGTGATTTTAAGGTGCCACTAGGTTTTGAGACTGTTATTAAAGAGGCGCGCGAATCTGGAATTCAAGTCTATTTAAATCTATATAGCGACGGTCCTTATGATCACATTACACAGTCAACCCATTCACTGGTTGATGATATTGATGCGCTCGTTTCTGGACAAACCATTGAAGGACTATCCTTTGATGGGGTGGTGCTAGACATGGAGGGACTCAGTGCACCTGTACAAAAAAATTATGCGGCGTTTTCCTATATTTTAAATGGCGCATTAAAGCGCCAGAAGAAGGCCTTCTTTGTAGCGCTGCAACCAGGACGTGGTGCACTTTATGAAGTTCTCAATACATGTACAGATGGATACATTTTAATGCTCCATGACTATGAACCGAAATACTACAGTCTACCAGTAAACAGTTCCAGACCTGTGGTGACGCCATTGGCACCCCTAGATCGGATTTTGGAAGATTTGAAGTCAGAACTCTCAGAAATGGGAGCTGAGCAGGCACAGAAGGTGATTCTCCAACTCAATATGGCCACGGCGCAGTGGAAGGTCAAAGGGGGCTGGATTGTTGGTCCGGGGGGCGAACGGTATCCATACAGACCGACATACACCTCTCTCGTTCAGCGTATGGCGATTGTAGAACGTGAAGATTCAAGCGGATTTAAGCGATTTGATGACGGTTCTCCATATTTACATTACTATGACCGAGGGGACGAGACATGGAACACGATATGGTATGAAGACGAAAAAAGTTTGCAAATTAAAATTGATGCTGCTAAAGCACTAGGAATAAGTCACTTTTCCATATGGAGAATGGGGAATTTGCCTGAAATTGGCAGGTATAACTTAGACATACCTGAAGCACTGGGGCTGATTCAGTAATAGAGTAAGAGCGGATAAGGGGTAAAGTTATGCCCCTTTATCCGCTTTATTATTTTATGCAGTAAAAAATGGAGGGCAAGTGGAATCCCCTTTTGTGGCATAAGGATGATGCTCAGCTGGCTCTGCCACCGTCAAAGGGAACCAGAGGGTTCCCGAGCGAAACGCTGAAGGCGTCTTTTTTACGTTTACCCATTGGGGAGTTAATGCGCATTTGCTATAATGATTACAAATGGTTAAATTGGGAGGCGTATTTCATGAACCGGGATTTTTTTAAAAAGAACAGAGAGCGATTTGCGAGTCTGTTAGAAGAAGATACAATAGCACTATTTTTTTCAGATGAGGCACCGTTTTATTCAGGCGATGGGCAATATCCGTACACACCCAACAAGAACTTTTTCTATTTAACAGGTCTTGAGCGGGAAAACTTCATTTTACAATTTGTAAAAAAAAGCGGTCAAGTAACCACAACTTTGTTCATTGAAAAACCGAATCCTGATGTGGAAAAATGGACTGGGATTAAGATGCGCAAAGATGAAGCCACTTCAATTAGCGCTATTGAGACAGTTGTCTATACAGATACCTTTGAAAATCAGCTAAACAGACTTCTTCTGGATGGCGATATGGAGAGACTTTATTTGGATATTGAGCGTCAAGGTTATCATACACCGAAGACGAAGCCAATGATTTTTGCAGACACAATGCGGAGTAAATATCCCCATGTTCTAATTAAAACATCTGCAAAACATATGGCGGACCTACGTGTGATAAAAACAACCGATGAGGTTGAGGCTCTAAGACGGGCAAATGCACATACTGACAAGGGTTTTAGAGCAATACTAGAAAACATAGCACCAGGCAAATATGAGTATGAAATGTCTGCCCTATTTGAATATAAGGTGAAATGCCAAGGGGCAAAGGCACTGGGGTTCCCAACGATTGCAGCTTCTGGGAAAAACGCAGTTATCCTGCACTATGTTGGAAACGATCAAGTTATGAATGATGGCGATATGCTGCTGCTTGATTTTGGTGCTCTTGATTCCAATTATAGTGCGGACATCAGTCGAACCATTCCGGTAAATGGCCGGTATTCTGATCGGCAAAAGCAACTGTATAATATCGTATTAAAAGCACAGCTTGCTGTTATAGATGCCATTGAACCAGGCACGCCTTATTCTAAGCTTAATGAAATATGCAAAGAGGTTCTGCTTAAAGAGTGCAAGGCTATTGGACTTATAAAGGATGACGAAGAACTGGCAAACTATTATTATCATGGTGTTGGGCATTATCTTGGCCTAGACACCCATGATGTAGGCAATCGGGAGCAGGACTTGAAACCGGGTATGGTCCTTACCGTAGAGCCAGGACTTTATATTTCAGAAGAAGGCATTGGCATTCGTATTGAAGACGACATTCTGGTCACACAAACAGGTCATGAAAACCTATCGGAACACATTCCAAAGACAGTCAGTGAAATTGAAGCAATTATGCAAAAGTCATTTTCCTAATGGTCTAAAGTTAAAAGATAAAAAATTAAGATGTGAGAGTAAAAATATGTCCAAATTGAATGAAATTAAGTTTTGATCGGATTTTGATTTGGTTCAAATGGCCATGTTCGGCTATAATAAGAATGATGTTAAATGTGCCCGTTGTGATGACTTTGACATGACGGGCAAATGTTCGTAAAGACAGGGTATGGTGTGTAAAATGGCTAAGAGAAAATACTTGAAACCAGATGAAATAGATTTTGTTATAGAAGCGCTCGAAAAACTGTATCCAGATGCAAAGGCCGAGTTAGATTTCACAAATGCCTTTGAGCTGCTTATTGCGACAATTCTCTCAGCACAGTGTACAGATGTTCGTGTCAACAAGGTCACTGCAGAACTGTTCAAAGTTGTGAAAGAGCCAAAAGACATCGTGGACATGCCTGTAAAAACACTCGAAGAACATATTCGTTCGTGTGGTCTATACCAGTCAAAGGCTAAAAATATTAAAGCGGCTTGTAACTTGCTATATGAAAAGTTTGATTCAGAGGTCCCTGAGGACAGAAGTGTTTTAGTGGAGCTACCGGGTGTTGGGCGTAAAACAGCAAATGTGGTTGTCAGCAATGCGTTTGGACAAGCTGCAATTGCCGTTGATACGCATGTTTTTAGAGTTTCTAATCGACTGGGACTTGCACATAGCGAGAACGTATTGCAAACTGAAAAACAGCTTATGAAGCGTCTGCCTGAAGAAATTTGGTCAAAGACACATCATACACTCATCTTCCATGGGCGAAGAATGTGTAAAGCCAGAAAACCAGACTGTGAAAATTGTCCAGTCAACTCAGTATGCTTATATTACAAGTATAATAAATAGATTCATATGATAACTTCAAGAAGATATTACCTGATAAAAACGCATGGAAGAAGTAGAAAGTGAAAGGTAAAATGGTGGATCCGATGACGTCAAAGCCACTCAATCAGCAAAATTTGATATTTTCTTTAGATATTGGCACACGCAATGTCGTAGGCAGTCTTGCTGAAAAAGTTGAAGATACCTATGTTGTACATGATTATGAAATCATGGAGCATCCAGATAGAGCCATGCTGGATGGACAAATTCATGATATTGATAAAGTGACGCGTGTGGTTGAAAAGGTGAAGGCTGCACTTGAACAAAGAAATGATATTATTCTTAAGCAGGTTGCCATTGCAGCAGCTGGGCGTGCGCTGAAAACACAGTCAATCCATATTGAAAGAACACTTGACTATACACAGGAAATTGAAAAATCTCTAATGGACAGTGTTGAGATGGAGGGCATTCAGTTGGCTCAGCATAAGCTAGGTGAATCTGATCCGCTGGCTGAAACGCGTTACTACTGTGTCGGATATTCAGTCATTAACTACTATCTTGACAGCAGTATGATTATCAACCCGAAGGGTCACCGAGGGTCGGTATTAGCGGCTGAGCTGATTGCAACCTTCCTGCCGCACATTGTAGTAGACAGTCTGTATACGGTCATGTCGCGCGCAGAGCTTGAGGTAATCAGTTTGACCTTAGAGCCGATTGCAGCTATTAATATTGCTATTCCACAGAAGCTTCGATTGCTGAATCTTGCACTAGTCGATGTTGGTGCAGGTACATCGGATATCGCTATAACGCGGGACGGTTCGATCGTTTCATATGGAATGGTTGATATGGCAGGCGATGAAATTACTGAAGTGCTCGCAAGAGAGTTTCTTCTGGATTTTGACGCTGCAGAAAACTTAAAGCTTAGGCTTATGAAAGAGGAAGAACTCACCTTTAGTGATATCGTAGGTATTCCATATACAATGCACAGAGATGAGATTCTCACTCGTATTGACAGTACAATTGAAAAGATAACAAATAGTATTTCAGAGCGTATTCACGAAGTGAACGAAAAACCGCCAAGTGCCATTTTTTGTATTGGTGGCGGGTGTCAGGTTCCAGGTTTCACTGAAAAGCTGGCAAGTGCTTTAAAGCTGCCCAAAGAACGTGTGGTCATCAAGGGCACTGAAATGCTTGAAAATGTTGAGTTCAGACCTGATCCGCTACATGGGCCTGAGTATATTACACCCATGGGCATTGGCTTTACCGCTTTTAATGATAAGGAACATGATTTTTTGCAGGTGACTGTGAATGAAAAACCAATCAGACTGTTCAATTCGAAACAGCTGACCGTTTCTGACGCCCTTATACTAGTAGGGTTCAATGCAAGAAAATTGCTTGCAGAGCGTGGTGAGTCCTTCCAAATCACCTTCAATGGGGATCGTCGTACTATTTTAGGAGACTACGGCGAGCCTGCACGTATTTTTGTAAATGGTGCACCTGCTAGCTTAGACACAAAGCTGCGCAATAAAGATGCCATTCACATTCAGCCAGCGGTACCTGGCAAAAAACGTGAAATGCCACTTGAAGAGCTTGTAGACATTCACGGTAAGATAAAAGTCAATGGACATGATATTGCAATGGTACGTGGCGTTCAGGTCAATGGAGAACTTAAAAATGATAAATATGTTTTAAGGACCAATGACACCGTTGAAGTAATGGACATAAAAAGTATATCGGATTTGGCCATGCACCTTGATTTATCCCTTGAACATATTGGATTTGAGGTCAATGGAAAGTCTGTTGAAGATACCTATATACTAAAACGTGACGATAGGGTTAATTGGGTTCGTAGACCAAAAGAAAGTGCTGAAATCATAACGGTTGAAGAGGTTGTTGAAGAAATTGAACTGACGCGAGATGAGGCTACCGCAGAAGCAGTGGTGGCGCGCGAAGAAGCAAGCGACAGTGAGTCAGAACCCCTTGCCCAGGAAAAAATACAAAAGATTTATTATTTTGTTGTGAACGGTAAACAAATTGAAGTAAAGAGTCAGAAGCAGACCATGGTTTTTGTGGATATATTTGAATATATTGACTTTGATATCAGTACGCCAAAGGGCATTCTGGACTTAAAGCTCAATGGCGCTCGAGCGCGTTATACGGATATCCTTAAAACAGGAGACGCAATTGAAATCGGGTGGAGGTAACCATGTCTGATGGGTTGTTTGATAAATCGGTAAAGTGTCCTGTATGCGGACATGCATTCAAGACAAAAAAAGTTAAGACAGCATCCGTAAAAGTTGAAAAGAGAGATACGGATTTCTGTGCCTATTACGGAGGAGAGAATCCTACATTTTATGGTGTATATGTATGTCCAAAGTGTGGGTATGCTTCATTTGAAAGTATTTATAATGAAATTACAAATGCTCAAATTGAGTTTGTAAGACAAAAGGTTATGGCCAATTGGAGTGGTAAGGACTACTGTGGAAGTAGGACCGTTCAAGAGGCCATTGAAGTGCATAAGTTGGCGCTTCTGAACTTCAATGTCATGAGTGCAAGTAAATTTATGATAGCCAAAGCATGCCTTAGACTGGTTTGGTTTTATAGACTCCTCGAAGATGAAGAAAATGAAATGGCTTTTATTAAGCATGCTGCAAAACACTATGAGTATGCATTTTCAAATGAAGAGTTTGAAAATGCTGGCGACAAAGAATACGTTATTTACTATTTGCTTGGAGAATTAAATCGAAAGCTTGGTGAATATAGAAAAGCAACCACATTTTATGATATGGCCATTCGTCATCCTGAAATCGAAACGCAAAAGCAAATTAAGCAAATGGCTCAAGAGCAGCGAATGGTAGCATCAGAAGAGTACAGAAAAATGAAACAGAAAGAAAAAGGAGACGACTGATGCACTCTAAAATTATATTGGTTACAGGCGGAGCGCGGAGTGGAAAAAGCAGCTTCGCTGAGAACCTGTGCAGCCTTGAAGGGGAAAAAATAGGATATATTGCAACCGCTGAGGCTATAGATGATGGCATGATAGAACGCATTAAACGCCACCAGGAAAGACGCCCGGACAGTTGGGATACCTTTGAGAAACAGCGGGATTTACATCTTTTGTTTCAGGCGCCAGAAATGAAGGCTTACGATATATTTCTACTGGACTGCCTAACAGTCCTGACAACGAACTTGATGTTAAATGACCCACAGCTTGACTGGGACAGCATTCCAAGAAAACAGATCAATGAAATTGAAGCAGATGTCCTGTCCCAAGTGGGCGCAATGTTAAGTGCTATTGAAAATGCAGGACTTAAGGTTGTGATTGTGACGAATGAGGTGGGGCTGGGCATTGTTCCAGAAAACCGCCTTGCACGTGTGTTTAGGGATATTGCCGGGAAGGTTAATGAGCTTGTTGCAGCAAAAGCCAGCGAGGTTCATTTTGTCGTTTCTGGAATCCCGATGAAAATAAAGGGGTAGTGGTATGAATCAACTCATACTGATGATACAATTTTTTACAAGAATACCGATCAGCATTCAAGTGCCTGCATCGGAGTCCGATTTCGCCAAGGGGGTCAAATGGTTGCCTTTGGTTGGGCTTTTGATAGGGGGTATACTGGCGGGGAGTCACACGGTGTGTGCCCCGTATTTTAATGCCTTGACTTTGTCAGTGGCAATGGTTTTTCTGGAGGTTTTTCTTTCGGGTGGACTCCATTTGGACGGTCTTGCAGACAGTTTTGATGGCTTATATTCCAATCGTGGAAAAGAGCGTATTTTAGAGATCATGAAGGACAGCCGAATTGGCTCAAATGGGGCGCTCATTCTGATTGCTCTCTTGTTTTTCAAGGTTGCGCTTTTAACCAATTTGACGACAGACCAGAGAAGTATAGTCCTGCTCTTTATGCCGGTTATATCTAGATACGGCATCGCTTTTGGATCATACATATCTGTATATGCCAGAGAAAATGGTATGGGACAGCTTTTTATTGGAAAAATAAAGGGTCCGCAAATGATCAGCACAACGCTTATTGCCTGCCTGATTCTTGCGTTTTACCTAAAGAGCCTGATCGTCTTTGTGGTTGCAGTGGTATTTAATATGCTGTATGTCAGACATGTAAAGGGCATTATTGACGGCATGACGGGGGATACGCTGGGCGCGCTTGTTGAACTTACTGAACTTGTAGAGCTGCCTATATGGATTTTAGTATTTAAGTTTTTATAGATAAAACTGAGCCTTGTACAGACTATAAGAGAAAAAAAGGGGGGAAGGTTAATGAAATTTATACTCGTACGACACGGTGAAACAGAGTGGAACACAAGTGGGAAGTTTGGCGGATTTGCAGATGTTCCGCTAAATGATATAGGTGTTCAGCAGGCTGCACGCGTTGGGGAGGCGCTGAGAAACGAATCGATAGACGCGGTGTATTGCAGTACACTTTCACGTGCGGTAAAAACAGCGGACGCTATACTCAAATATCATGACCTTCCCGTAACGTACTGCAAAAGCATACGTGAAATGAATTTTGGAAAATGGGAAGGCCTCACCTATGGAGAAATACACGCACTCTACCCAGTAGAGGCGCAGAATTGGGTGGATGATTATACAAATGAACCTTGTCTGGAAGGCGAATCCTTAAACATGTTTTACGATAGAATTGTAAAAGCGTTTAAGACAATTAAAAAGGAAGTCAATCAACATGATACCGTTTTAATTGTAGCGCACTCTGGTGTGATAAAAGGGATATTAACCCATGAACTGACAAAGTCAGTTGACGGCTTTTGGAAATTCAAAATACAAAACGGCAGTATTGCTGTTTTAGAATTTGATCAAGATTTTCCAATACTGAGTAAGTTAAATGGTTAAGAGGTGATTAGATGCAGCCGCGAATTGTTATTGCTGGCACACATAGTGGTGCAGGAAAAACAACACTCACAACAGGCGTTTTACGCGCATTATACAATCGTGGACTAAAAGTTCAACCCTTCAAGAGTGGACCGGATTATATTGATCCTGCGTTTCATTCCTTTGTTGCAGGACGACAGTCTAGAAATTTAGATGTATGGATGCTAGGAGAGAAAAAGGTAGGTCAGCTTTTTGTAAAAAATGCAGAGGGCGCTGATATTTCTATTGTTGAAGGTGTAATGGGACTTTATGATGGACTGGGTACGAAAAAGGACAGTGGCAGTACAGCACATCTTTCAAAAGTGCTGAGTGCACCTGTTATTCTTGTTGTCGATGCCAGAGGCATGTCAGCAAGTGCAGCAGCAATGGTAACTGGATATGTAAAATATGATGAAGCTGTGAATATTGCCGGCGTCATTTTAAATAATATACACGGAGAGAAGCATTATAACCTGCTAAGGGAAGCAATTGAGCGCGATACACAGGTTATGTGCGTTGGGTATTTGAATACGAATAAGTCCATTTCACTTGAGAGTCGACATCTTGGGTTGGTTCCGTCTGTAGAAGTTGAAGCACTTGATGATAAACTCAACGAAGTGGCGCGCATGGTCTCAGAGACTGTTGATCTGGATAAGATTATTGAAATAGCCAACCGAGCTGAGCGGATTTCAGAAAAATATGTGCCATTTGCACCAGTGGTAGAGCAGCCAGTGAAAATTGCGGTTGCAAAAGACAGTGCATTTAACTTCTATTATCAGGATGCACTGGATTTGCTTGAAGAGATGGGGGCTGAACTTGTCTATTTTAGTCCAATAAATGACCACAAACTCCCTGATGGAATCGCAGGCATTTTCTTCGGCGGCGGATTCCCAGAAGTCTTTGGCAGTCAAATTGATAGGAATGAAGCCATGCGTCAAGCCGTTAAGGATGCAATCGATTCAGGCATGCCGGTTTATGCTGAATGCGGTGGGCTCATGTATTTGTGTGACAGCATAGAAGATTTACAAGGCGCTGTTCATAAGATGTGTGGTATATTCCCTTATCCGTCAAAGATGACTAAGCGTCTTCAGCGATTTGGTTATGTAGATGTTGAAATTGAGTCGGGTACGATTCTTTCAGAAGAAAATGAACAGGCTCGTGCGCATGAGTTTCATAGGTCCCTTGTAGAGCACGATAATGTATGGGATTTTAAATACGAGGTTAATCGGGCGCGTGAAGGTGAAAGACATACTGTATGGAAATGTGGTTTAAAATATAAGAATTGTCTTGCGGCATATGCACATATTCACTTTCATACCAATCCGAAATTGGCTGAAAATTTTGTTAAGAGCTGCAGCTTATATGACACTGGAAAGGATGTATAGCCATGAATAGACTAGATAAAAAATCAATTATGATTCAGGGGACGGGGTCTTCTGTAGGTAAAAGTATTATCACAGCAGGTCTTTGCCGTGTGTTTCATCAGGATGGACACACGCCAGCCCCTTTTAAATCACAAAATATGGCACTAAACTCTTTTATAACAGCAGAGGGTGGTGAAATGGGCCGCGCCCAAGTCGTACAAGCTGAGGCGGCTGGAATTGAACCGACAGTACTTATGAACCCAATTCTACTTAAGCCTTCTACGGATAAAAAAGCACAAGTCATTTTAAATGGTAAAGTACATGGAAACATGTCTGCAACAGAGTATCATGCATACAAGCCACAGCTGCGCGAAATGGTTGGGAATGTATACAACAAGCTACTGAGCACACATGGTGTGGTGGTTATTGAAGGGGCGGGAAGTCCAGCAGAAATTAACCTGCGTGAAAACGATCTGGTTAATATGGGAATGGCAGAAATTGCCGATGCACCGGTTCTTCTAGTAGGTGACATAGACCGCGGGGGCGTCTTTGCATCGCTCTATGGAACTGTGATGCTGTTGACAGAAGAAGAGAAAAAACGTGTTAAGGGCTTTGTTATTAATAAGTTCAGAGGCGATGTAGAAATCTTAAAACCGGGTCTTAAAATGCTAGAAGACCTTACAAATATCCCTGTTCTCGGGGTTGTACCATACTCAGATATTCGTGTAGAAGACGAAGACTCATTGGCTGAACGGTTTAATCACAAACAAAATTACAATGCTCAAATCCAGATTGAAGTTCTTTATTTACCACATGTTTCAAACTTCACTGACTTTGATGTTTTTGAAACACAGCAGGACGTTAGCGTGCGTTATGTCATGCGCGGTGAAGCCATTGGTGACCCAGATGTTCTCATAATTCCAGGGTCTAAAAATACGATTGAAGACTTAATATATCTTAGAAATTCTGGTCTGGATGAGCAAATCTTAAGACTGGCAAGAAAAGGTAGAAGAATAGTAGGTATTTGCGGCGGATATCAGATCCTTGGCAGAACACTGCGTGATCCTAAGCACACTGAAAGCAGTGTTGCAGAAACAAATGGACTTGGCCTGCTTGGCATCGATACGGAGTTTGCTGTTGAAAAGACAACCACACAAGTTGACGCAGTTATTGGTACTGGTCTTACGGGTGAATTCCGCGCTGTTGAAGGCATGCCTGTTAGAGGCTACGAAATTCATATGGGACAGTCTGAGCGAGATGAGGATACAAGAGCTTTTGTTCATATTCAAACACGTCTCGGACAAACCGTTGATGTTTGGGACGGCGCTGTAAACAAAGAGGGCAATGTAATGGGAACATACATCCATGGCATTTTCGATGATGTTCAGTTCTGTAGAGCTTATCTGAATGAAATTAGAAAATCGAAGGGACTGGACGCACTTGAAAGTGATGTTGACAGCTTTGATGATTTTAAAGAAAAGGAGTACAACAAACTGGCAGATTTGATGCGTGAGCATCTGGATATGGACGCAATTTATAAAATAATTCAGGAGTGGTAAAATGCTGTCATTTTGGATAGGCTATTTTGCCGACCTAATCATAGGGGATCCATACTGGATGCCGCATCCAATCAGGCTGATCGGAAAGCTGATTGAAAATATGGAGCATGTGCTGAGAAGAGAAAAACAGGATGAGAGAGCCTTGCGGCGCTCTGGTGTCTTGCTGCTTATCTCGGTTGTAGGTATAACATATGCGCTAGCATGGGGCATACTCTTTGTTGCAGGCCAAATTTCTGAATACTTTCGACTCGCAATTGAGGCACTGATGATCTATCAAATTTTAGCAACCCGTTGCTTAGACGTTGAAACGGCTAAAGTTGGAAAGCATCTTAAAAAGGGAAATATCGAAGATGCAAGACAGGCTATTGCAATGCTCGTGAGTCGTGATACAGAGTATATGGAACCTGTAGACATGATCCGTGCAGCGGTTGAAACTATGACAGAGAATATTGTCGATGGTATTATTTCACCCATGTTTTATATAGCCCTTGGGGGTGCTCCGCTGGGATTTGCATTTAAGGCGGTTAACACGCTTGATTCAATGGTCGGTTATAAGAATGAAAAATACTTGGATTTTGGTCGTGCGAGTGCCAAGTTTGATGATGTTGTCAACTTCATACCGGCAAGACTGACGGCTCTACTGGTTATAGTGGCAGCCTTTATACTCAAACTAGACTATGCAAATGCCTATAAAATATTAAAACGAGACAAGGGCAACCACAGCAGTCCCAATAGTCCTTATTCAGAAGCCCCTGCTGCAGGCGCTTTGCGTATACAGCTTGGCGGACGTGCATGGTATTTCGGTGAAATGTCCATGAAACCAACTATGGGAGACCCCTTAGAAGAGCCTGAAGTTCAGCATATAGAAAAAGCGAGTCGTCTGATGTATGCGACCAGCTTTCTGGGTCTAATTTGTGCGACGCTGGCTGGTACCTTGTAAAGGCTTTTCATTAGAAGTCACTGAGGGCGCAGAGTCTTTTACTGGGGCGCCTGTGAATAGAGTGCCTTAAAGGGGCTTGGAGCAAGATGACTTCTTTGATGGCTCAGTAAAAGTAAGGAAGTGTAAAATGATTAAAGAACATGGTGGAAATATATATAAAATCAGTCGTGAACGGGGATACTCAATTGATCAAATTATCGATTTCAGTGCCAATATCAATCCGGTGGGCATACCTGAATCGGGTCGAATGGCTATTGTCAGCGCGATTGATAGTTTAGTGAACTATCCCGATCCTGATTATATAGACTTTAAAGAGGCAGTAGCAAAGCATCATGACTTAAGCCCCGCATACGTATTTCCTGGAAATGGCGCGATAGACAGCCTCTACAGCGCTGTTATGGCAGCAAATCCAAAGCGGGTTTTGGTGAGTGTGCCAAGCTTTGTAGAATATGAAAAGGCTATTGAAAAAGCGGGTGCTCAGTATACGCCGGTTTATAGATCAGAATCTGAGGGGTATAAGTTTGAAATTTCCACACTCCTAGATGCCCTTGAACCTTCTGTTGACTTAGTGGTTATATGTAATCCCAATAACCCAACCGGTGATTTGATAAACCACAGCGACATTGTTCGAATTCTGGATAAGTGTAAGGCCGTGGGCGCTGTACTACTACTTGATGAAGCCTTCATGGAATTTGCGGAGCATTTGGGTGCTGTCAGCGCAATAGAACTGATTACAAAATATGAAAATCTCATTATATCGAGATCGTTAACCAAGTACTATGCTGTACCAGGCCTACGTGCGGGGTATTTACTTACAAGCAACGAACAAATTTTGAGAAGACTTGGGGAGCAAGGTGAGCCGTGGAAACTGAACACATTGGCAGATGAATTTTCACGTGCAGTGCTTAAAGACCAGGCCTATGTTAGGGCAACTCAAGCATGGATTGAGCATGAGGGCGTGAAACTTCTTGGTGCCCTCAATCAGTTTAATGAAATTAAGGCATATGAAAGCTATGGCAACTACATTTTTATAAAGTGGTCAGGTGAAGGTGAACTGCGTGAAATCCTGCTTAACAGAGGAATAGCCATACGGACGTGCAATAATTATGACGGCATAGGTAGAGGGTATTACCGTATAGCTGTTAAAGATGAGTGCTCAAATAATAAGCTTATTGAAGTTTTAAAAGAACTTTTATAGGATTAGGGGATAGGAATATGAAGAAAGTAACAGTTAAGGTGCCGGGAAGCTGCGGTGAAATTATACAAGGGTTCTATGGTTTAGGGGAAGCGCTTGTTTCCTATGCAATAGATTGTTATTCAACAGTCACACTTACACCATCGAGCCATTATCACTTAAGTATTAACCACCATAATGAAAAAGCTATGGTTGCTCTGCGCAAGGCGTGTGCTTTCTTTGATCTAGACTATAACAACTTGAATGTTGAAATTGATTCGGATATTCCCGTTGGAAAAGGCATGGCCTCATCTACTGCAGATATAGTAGGTGTTTTAAGTGCAGTTTCAGTTTATGCAGGACGTGAACCGGATCCAGTCTGGCTTGGAACATTGGCCGCTCAAATTGAGCCCACAGATAACATTATGTTTAAGGACTGGGTTTTGTTTGACCATTTAAACGGTCGTGTATTAGAAGGTTTTAGTCAGTTTGAGTGCTTAAAAGTATTGGTGTTGGAAATGGATGAAACCATTGACACAAAAGCATTAAGAAAGAAGGGGGCATTTTGTAAATCTAAGAAGCCCAATCCCTCAAACGCTTTAAATCTGTTACGCATGGCCTCTGAGGAACGATCTTATGATAAACTGGGAGAAGCGATGAAAACAAGTGCCTTTGAGAACCAAGTCGTACTTGAAAAACCACACTTGGCTGAGCTGACTCAAATCGCCAAAGAGACAGGTGTGATTGGAATCAATGCAGCACACAGTGGTACAGTCTTAGGTGTTGTCTATAAAGATGAAAGTAGCATTCGTGCATTTCAAGCACGAGCAAAAGCACTAGGGTATTTAAAGCCCTATATTAAAACGTACATACATAATATAATCGAAGGTGGCCCCAGAATTACAGTGGAATAGCAAGACGGTAATTTGTCCTACTGAATAGGTGTATGGGGGTTGCTGCGGAGGCTGACATGGAAATGATAATAAAGGCAATAATCCTTGGGATTATTGAAGGACTGACAGAATTTTTGCCTGTATCTTCAACCGGACATTTGATACTGGCAAATGACTATTTACAGTTTGAAGGAGATTTTGCAAATTTATTTGCAATTGTCATACAAAGTGGTGCCATTTTAGCAGTGCTGATTTACTTTAAAGACAAGGTTTTTCCAAGTTTCAAAAGCACAGAGGGTCTTAAAGACTATGTAAGCCTATGGATGAAGGTCGTTGTCGGTATTATACCTGCAGGTTTTTTAGGTGTCGTACTCGGTCTTGACGAGCTGATTGAACAATTCTTGTTTAAACCTGTTCCAGTAGCACTAGCGCTTATTTTTGGTGCTCTTTTAATCATCTTTGCAGAAAATAAATTTAAACAGGTACGGGTTAGTGATGAAGGTGACATTACATACAAACAGGCCTTTATTGTAGGGTGTGCTCAGTGCATGGCCCTCATACCAGGCATGTCTCGGTCGGCATCGACCATTATCGGCGGGCTCTTCTTGGGCTTTTCGCGATCGGTAGCTGCTGAGTTTTCTTTTTTCTTGGCGATTCCGACACTCTTAGGTGCCAGTTTAATTAAGCTTTTAAAGGCGGGATTTGATTTTTCGAGCTTTGAATGGGTAGTTTTAGGTGTAGGTACATTCATATCCTTTGTTGTTGCTTATGTGGTTATTGCATTTTTTATGAACTACATTAAAAAGCACGATTTTAAAATCTTTGCATATTATAGAATTATCTTAGGTGCCATTGTCCTAGTGAGTGCCCTGTTCTAAATATGTCTTAAGCGTAAAAGGCGGGAGGACCTATGGATACAGTCGTTTTAAAAGCTTGCAAAACGTATGATGTTGCGCGTATAAAAAGAGAGCTGGTAGACTCAGTTGACCTTTTAGGCGGACTGAATCAGTATGTGAGTAGAGGAGAACGGGTATTATTAAAAGTGAATCTTTTAATGAAAAAGCGTCCTGAAGAGGCCACTACGACACATCCGGCATTCGTGGAAGCCTTGGCGGAAATTTTGCTGGAACATGGTTGTGAAGTTATTATTGGTGATAGTCCAGGCGGGCCCTTCACCCAAAGCGCCCTAAAGGGAATTTACAAGGCCTGTGGCTACGAAACACTCGCTAAAAGTTTGCCTGTTACCCTGAACTACAATGTTAATGCAATTGAAGTTCACAGTGACACTTGTAAAATTCTTAAAAAACTCAGTGTTATCGAGGTCATGACACAGGTTGATAAAGTCATTTCGGTTTCAAAGTTAAAGACACATGGCATGATGCGTTTTACA
Organism: uncultured Acidaminobacter sp.; assembly: GCA_963676345.2. GTDB lineage: Bacteria > Bacillota > Clostridia > Peptostreptococcales > Acidaminobacteraceae. Next base: position 191,416 of record CAXXTS010000002.1, on the reverse strand, counting down.
GGTGCGGTAAAAAACCTGTTTGGAACCATACCGGGACTAACTAAAGCAGAGTATCATTTTAAAATGCCAGGTATTGAAGAATTTTCGGATATGCTGGTAGATGTTTGTATGAATGCAAACCCAGTTCTGTCTTTTATGGATGGCATTGTGGGCATGGAGGGCGCAGGGCCGTCCGCTGGGGAACCCAGAGCAGTCGGGGTGATTTTGGTTTCACCGAGTCCGTATGCACTGGATTTAGCAGCGGTCGATATAGTAGGGATGGAAGCGACCACCGTTCCAACAGTCATGCGATCGATAGAGAGAAACCTTGTTTCAAACAGCTTGGATAAAATTAACTTACTAGGGACATCAATAGAAGCGTTTCGTATTTCAGATTTTAAGATTCCAAAGATAGGCAATCCAGAGTTTTTAAGAAAGGCGCCGAAACCTGTCAAGAAGTTGGCAGATCTCATGTTGAAGCCAAGACCGGTTTTCAGGTATTCTAAATGCGTAGGGTGTGGGGAGTGTGCTAGAAGCTGTCCGCCAACTGCGATAATTATGAATCAGAAGCGACCGGTAGTAAATCTGGAAAAATGCATTCGCTGTTATTGTTGTCAGGAACTTTGTCCTGCAAAGGCTGTAGATATACACAAGCCTTTAATGAACAAACTTTTTTTTAAGTATTAAGTGATAGCTTTCCACTTCGTGTATATGTGGTGTACAATTAAATGGAAAGAATTCATTTTCAGAAATTTTGTTATAGATATGTGAAGTTTAGGGTGAGTCTGGGTATATAAAAACGTAATATGCTATAATGGTGTGAGTCTCAATCAGGAGGGAATAATGATGAAGGTCGAATATATTAATCCGTTTATCAAGGCAACGACGGAAGTTTTTAAAACGATGCTAAATATGGAAATCACGACGGGCAAGCCATATATCAAAGCGAGTCCTTTCGTAGCAGACTCACTCATGATTATCGTAGGTATTACAGGTGAAATTCGTGGGCAGGCATCACTGAGCATGAGTGCTGAGCTAGCAAAAGATATTGCATCTACTATGATGATGGGCATGCCGGTTGAAGAACTGGATGAACTTTCTAAAAGTGCACTTTCAGAACTTGCGAATATGATTATGGGAAACTCAGCGACCTTGCTGTTTAATGCAGGTGTGAATATTGATATTACACCGCCAACACTGATGATGGGCGATAATATGCAAGTTTCGGCAGGATCAATGCGAACGGTTTGCGTACCGCTTATCAGTGAACTTGGTGAAGTTATGCTGGATGTTTCAGTTAAGGAGTAATTGTGTCAGTTAATATTGTATTATTTGAACCTGAGATTCCGCCAAATACGGGAAATATTGCACGAACATGTGCTGTTTCAGGCTGTAAGCTCCATCTTATTGAACCGCTTGGGTTTTCAATTGATGAAAAGGCAGTGAGGCGTGCTGGGCTTGATTACTGGAATGATGTCCATATTGAGGTTCATAAAAATTTCGAAGCCTTTTATGAAAAATACGCAGATAAACCGCTCTACTTTTGTTCGACAAAAGGTGCGCGTGTATATTCTGATGTAAAATACGAGGAAGATTGCTTCCTGATTTTCGGACGAGAAACTTCAGGACTTCCGCAAGCATTTTATGAGCGATTTAAAGATCGCCTCATTAAAATCCCACTTATGAATCTGGAAAGTGCCAGATCGCTTAACTTGTCTAATGCAGCAGCAATAATTGCTTATGAAGTGTTAAGGCAGCATGGGTTTCCAGGATTAATTTAACAAGCGTTAAGTACATAAAGTGTAGATCAAGCTTAAAAGCCTTTCATTTTGAAAGGCTTTTAAATATTTACAAAAGACAAAACGATGCAGAAATAAATAAGAAGGGACTTAATTTTGTGCAAAAACAATTAAGTCCCTTCTTATTTATTTCTATATGACGCACCTGGTTTTCATGGGAAACCGGAGGTTGATATTTGAGCATGCCAAAAATAGAAAATACAGCGTATTAACGCGTTTTTAACGCAATTTATCTAAATTTCCTTTTATGTTAACAAAATTAACATAGACTTAACACAAGACGGGTAGGAATAGTGTACTATATTATGGGTTGCCGCGGGACTCATATGCGCAGCCAAAATTTGCACAACGGGGAGTGTGCATTTGTGAATAACAGGAGGATATAATGAGTGAAATGATGACAAGTTTTATCGAACTATTTGGCGGGCTGGGGTTATTCCTCTATGGGATGTCTGTCATGTCAGAGGGGTTGGAAAAAGCAGCTGGTTCAAAGATGAAACGGTTTATCGAAATTCTGACTACGAATCGATTTACTGCTGTAATTGTAGGTGCTTTCGTAACGATGATTGTACAGTCTTCATCTGCTACAACGGTTATGGTAGTCGGTTTTGTTAATGCAGGAATTATGAACCTGACACAAGCCATCGGTGTTATCATGGGTGCCAACATAGGTACAACCATTACAGCACAGCTGGTTGCCTTTAAGTTAACAGCACTTGCACCCGTAGCAATCGGACTTGGTGTTGGGCTGAAACTTTTTAGTAAGAATCCTAAAACGAAAAAGTACGCTGAAATTTTACTTGGATTTGGTATTCTATTCATGGGCATGGATGTTATGAAGCATTCAATGAAACCGCTTAGAAGTTACCAAGGGTTTACTGATTTACTTATGAGCTTTGGTAGTGGTCGTATTCTAGACACTGTTTTAGCAATATTTACGGGTTTCTCAGTGACAGCAATTATTCAGTCATCTTCAGCAACAACAGGTATCATGGTTGCCCTTGCAAGTTCAGGTATGCTTCCGATTGATGCAGCATTCCCAATCCTACTGGGTACGAACATCGGTACTTGTGTAACAGCTATGATTTCATCAATCGGTGCAAACAAGACAGCTAAAAGAGCGGCTGTAATGCACATGATGTTTAATATAATTGGTACAGCAATCTTTGCAATACTGCTTGCCAAGCCTTCGCTTTGGTTTGTTAAGCAATTTTGGTCATCGCCTGAACGTCAGCTTGCAATGATGCATACAACTTTCAATATTACAACTACGCTAATGCTTGTTGGTTTCGCACCGCTTATTGTTAAGCTTGCACAGCGTATGATTCCAGTTTCTGAAACTGAAATGCGTCAAATGACAGGTGGAACGAAATACGTGGACGACCGTATTCTTGAAACACCATCTATCGCGATTGTCCAGCTTATGAAAGAAGTTCTTCACATGGGCAATGTAGCCAATGATACATTAAAGCTTGCGGGTGAAGCCCTTATAGAAGGTAACGAAGACAAGGCTAAAGAAGCCTTTGAAAAAGAAAAACAGGTTAACGGGCTGGAACATGCTATTATGGAATACCTCGTTAAGCTTTCCAATTCAGATATCGCACCAATGCAAAGGGTTGCAATTGACGGTCTTTTCAGTACGGTAAATGATATTGAACGTGTGGCAGATCATGCAGATAACATTGCAGAACTCGCAATCGAACGGGTAAGTCAAGATCTTGAGTTTAGTGATAAAGCCATTTCAGAGCTGGATTCAATGATGAATGATTGCATTACTGCATTTACAGAATCTCTAAATGCACTGCATTCATATGACAAATCTTCAGCACAGCGTGTAATCGAGCGCGAAGGCTATATTGATTTACTAGAGAAGAACCTGAGAAAGAAGCACATCGAGCGTCTTAATGGCGGAAGATGTCAACCATCATCAGGCGTTCTTTTCCTAGATGCTATCAGTAATCTAGAGCGTGTTGGCGATCATGCTTCAAATATCGCACTTGCAGTACTTGATCAGCCTGAGGTTGAAAGTGCATAATTTTGGGCATTGAACCCAAGTATGTACCAAATTTATGATTCATAACCAAACTGCTTTTAAGTCATTTATATAGATGCCTTTGAAGCAGTTTTTTTTAGGGATATAGAAGATTTAAAGGGACACACGGGGACAAGTGAGCGGTTTGGGGTATATATATAATGGGTGTGTTGTAGACAAAATCTTGATTCGGAAATTTTCTTCTTGCAATAGGGTGTAGCATTGAATTACTATATAAAAGTATTTCAATTAAAAGGAGTTTATTATGGGTTTGAAAATATTGGCGGACAGTGTTTCAGATATTCCAAAGGCAGTAAGAGAAGAGCTGGAGATTGAGATTGTGCCACTTGAAGTGAATTTTAGTGACGGATCTTACAAGGATCAGTTTGAACTGGATTCAGAGACATTTTTCAAGAAGCTAAGGGCGACTGAAGAAGTTCCGACAACTTCTCAAGTGAATCCAGGCGAGTTTATTAAAGTATTTGAAAAGCATATTAAATCAGGTGATGAAGTGATTTTAATCACCCTGTCATCCAAGCTTAGTGGGACATATAATGCGGCGGTCACTGCAGTGGGTTTTCTTGATGCAGAAGATAAAATTCATATCATAGACAGTGCCTCGGTTAGTCTGGGCTATGGGCTCATGGTTATTGAGGCAGCAGAGCTCCTGCGGGAAGGCTGTGAGAAGGATGAAATCATTGAGCGTGTGCACAAGCGAATCAATGGGATCGAGAATATATTCATTTTTGATACATTAACATATCTCTATAAAGGTGGAAGACTTTCTGCTGGTGAGGCGGTTGTAGGCGGCCTGCTTAACATTAAGCCTATACTGACTGTCGAAAATGGGCTGCTTAAACCAGTAGATAAAGTGCGTGGAAGAAAGAAGACCATTCAATGGGTTATTGACAGAATGCGTGAAAGTGGACTGGATTTCAGTGGAAAACGCGTAGCGCTTTATCATGGTGATGATTATGAGTACATGATGACCTTTAAGAAAAGGCTCGAAGAGGAACTTGGCGTAAAAGAATGGATAATTGGCGAAGTTGGTCCGGTTGTTGGGACGCATAGCGGCCCGGGATGCATTGCAATTAGCTATGTTAGCGAGCGATAACATGTTACAATTTTTTATTGATAAAATTTTCGCAAAGATGGTTGCGTAATAGAGAATCTTTATATATAATGATAAAGCAATAACAAATATTAATACAAAGTGTTTCGATATGACATATTTCGGGTAGACACTTTGTTTCTGGAAGAAGAGACCGGGAGAGAATCGAAAGATCGCCGAAGGGCCAAGCTTGTACTCGCCAAGTGCATGTGAATTTCTCAGGCAAAAGGACCGGTTTTGGACAGAACTCTGAAGAGTCACGGCAACGTGACACCGACGGGGCAATTCTGATTTTAAGTCAGAAGAATCTCTCAGGTTAGAAACAGAGAAGGGCGGCAAATTCTATTTGCCGTGCCTTCTTTTTTTTATTCCCTGCGAAATCGTTTTCCTGGAGGTGTTTTATGAAGTATAAATTGATAACAAACAATGCTTTAGTTCATACGAAATATAGCAGCAGTGAAAATAGTCGCAATCTAGTAGAACTAATTTACCATCCAGATGAAAGTTTTATTGAAACGCTAAAGCGCGTTCGCGATATGGTTCATGAAGGCTATTCGGTACTAACACACCCATTAACAGGTAGTGTAAAGCCATATGAAACCCCATTTAAATCGGTTGCCGTGAGTGCAAAAAAGGGTGGTCTAGATATGGAATCTCTTTCTATTATTGAGGATGCGATCGTATTAACGCAGAAGTTTCTAGATGAGTATCAGCACCGAGAATTTCCAGAGCGCGTTTATGATGATTTTAGAGTGATTGACTGTAATCTTATAACGAGTGGTATTGAGAGTTTAAACCAGTTTTATTAGAAGAGGGTTACACCAATTTTTAGCCATAACTGGTATACTATAATCGTGTTCATTATCTAAATTAATTAGAAAGATTACGAGGAGGAAAAGACATGAGTACAATTTATGACGTTGTGGTCATAGGTGGGGGTCCAGCTGGACTTTCAGCAGGACTTTATGCTGCAAGAGCGAAAATGTCTGTATTGATTTTAGAAAAGGATCGTACAGGTGGTCAGATTGCAACAACTGACGAAGTTGCAAACTACCCAGGTTCAATTCCGGAAGCAACAGGACCAAGTTTAGTTGCTCGAATGGTTGAGCAATGTGAAGAATTTGGAGCTAAAACAGAAAAAGATGCTGTTAAGTCTCTTGAATTAGACGGCGATATTAAGGTAATTTGCACAGAAAGCGGCAAAGAAATTAAGGCGCGCTCAGTGATACTCGCAACAGGTGCATCGCCACGTAAGCTGGGTTGTCCAGGTGAGAAGGAATTGACGGGAAAAGGTGTTACATACTGTGCAACATGTGATGCGGACTTCTTTACTGATCTTGAAGTATTCTGTATCGGTGGCGGAGACACAGCGGTTGAAGAAGCAATGTTCCTTACAAAATTTGCAAGAAAAGTTACAATCGTTCACCGTCGTGACCAGCTTAGAGCAGCAAAATCAATTGTTGAAAAGGCTGAAAAGAACGAAAAAATCAACTTTATCTGGAATTCAGAAGTTAAAGAAGTCAAGGGTGAAGGTATTGTAGAGTCCATGGTTCTTAGAAACCGTCAAACGGGTGAAGAAACAGAATACTTCGCACATGAAGACGATGGCACATTTGGTGTGTTTGTATTTGTAGGCTACATTCCACAGACCAGTCTTTTCGAAGGCAAGATTGAAATGGAAAATGGCTACATCGTTACAGACCCTGACATGAAGACAAATATTCCTGGCGTATACGCAGCTGGCGATGTTCGTGTGAAGTCACTAAGACAGGTTGTAACTGCAACAGCAGATGGCGCGATTGCCGCTGTTCAAGCAGAAAAATATATTGAAGAAAAATTCCACGCATAATACAGGAGGTACTCAAGATGGTTGAATTGACTAAAGGCAATTTCCAAGAGGAAGTATTAGACGCTTCTGGTTTCGTACTGGTTGACTTCTGGAGCGACGGCTGTGAGCCATGTAAAGCACTCATGCCAGATGTTGTTGCACTATCAGAAGAATACACTTCAGTTAAGTTTGGCAAGCTGAATACAGCAAAGGCAAGAAGACTTGCAATTTCTCAGCGTGTTTTAGGTCTACCAACAATCATTCTATATAAAGATGGTGAAAAGGTTGCAGAAGTAACGAAAGATGATGCAACTAAAGAAGGCATCAAGGGCATGATTGAAGCAAATATTTAATTTTTCTCAGTTGTCAACGTTCCATGCATAGCGTGTGGAACTGTTACAATAAACCAGGAGGTGAACCCTTTGCGATTAGAACTTGGTGAAATCCTGATTAAGGATGTTCAGTTCGGCGATACTTCAAAAGTGGAGAACGGCGTACTGTATGTAAACAAGGATGAAGTCATCAAAATGGTCAGCGAAGACGACCACATTAAAAATGTGTCGGTTGAACTTGCTAGACCGGGTGAATCAGTAAGAATCACGCCAGTAAAGGATGTTATCGAACCACGTGTGAAGGTCGATGGCAAAGGCGGTATATTCCCAGGTGTAGTTTCAAAAGTGACTACAGTTGGTGAAGGCCGTACACATGTACTAAAAGGTTCTGCAGTAGTAACGTGTGGAAAAATTGTTGGTTTCCAGGAAGGAATCATTGACATGCAAGGGCCTGGCGCAGAATATACGCCATTTTCTAAGCTAAACAATGTTTGCCTTGTAATCGAACCGGTTGATGGTCTAAACCAGTATGAGTACGAAGCAGCTGCTCGTATGGCTGGTCTTAAGATCGCCACTTACCTTGGTGAACTGGGTCGGGATGTGGAACCTGACAGCGTTGAAGTGTTTGAAACAAAGCCAGTATTTGAGCAGGCTGCTGAGTATCCAGAGCTTCCAAAGGTTGGTTATGTGTACATGCTTCAAACACAAGGTCTGCTTCATGACACATACGTGTATGGCGTAGATGCCAAGAAAATTGTTCCGACAATCCTATACCCAACAGAGGTTATGGACGGGGCAATCTTAAGTGGTAACTGTGTTTCTGCGTGTGACAAGAACACATCTTACCACCATTTAAACAATCCAATTATCAAGAATCTTTACGCAAAGCATGGTAAGGAAATCAACTTCATGGGTGTTATTATCACAAATGAAAATGTATACCTAGCAGATAAAGAACGTTCTTCTAATTGGACTGCTAAGTTCACAAAATACCTAGGACTTGACGGTGTAATTGTATCTCAGGAAGGTTTTGGAAACCCTGATACTGACCTGATTATGAACTGCAAGAAGATCGAAGCTGAAGGCGTTAAAACAGTTATTGTAACTGATGAGTACGCAGGACGTGATGGATCATCTCAGTCTCTTGCTGATGCTGACCCAGCTGCTGATGCAGTTGTAACGGGCGGTAACGCAAATGAAATGATTACTCTGCCTCCAATGGAAAAAGTTATTGGCATGCTTGATTATACAGATCGAATTGCCGGTGGCTTTGACGGGTCCCTTAGACCTGATGGTAGTATCGAAGCTGAAATCCAGGTAATCACTGGTGCAACAAACGAGCTTGGCTTCAATAGAATGACGGCTCGTACTTTCTAAAATGTCTTTTTGTGTGTGAACAAAGACGAACTGAACGTAAATAAGTGAACTGAACTGATGAAACTGAACTATTAAATTAAGAGAGGATGTCACGAATGAGTATTCTTGAAAATAAGAAAATCATCATCATTGGTGACCGTGACGGCGTACCTGGTCAAGCGATCGAAGAGTGCGTTAAAACGGTACCAAGTGCTGAAGTCGTGTACTCTGCTACAGAGTGCTTTGTCTGAACGGCTGCAGGCGCAATGGATCTAGAAAATCAAAATCGAGTTAAAAACCTTGCTGAAGAGCATGGAGCAGAAAATGTAGTTGTTATCTTTGGTGCGGCTGAAGCGGAATCTGCTGGTCTATCTGCAGAAACTGTAGCTGCAGGCGATCCAACGTTCGCTGGTCCTTTGGCTGGTGTTGCACTGGGTCTATCAACATTCCACGCTGTGGAAGAAGAATTCAAGAGCGCTGTTGATGCTGATGTATTTGAAGATCAAATCGGCATGATGGAAATGGTTCTTGAGTGTGATGAAATTGCTGAAGAGATGAAATCCATCCGCAGCGAGTTCTGCAAATTTCTTTAATTTTTAGATAAACAACCTTACAATTTAACTCAAACTCGATAAAATTTTCATTCATTGTATGACGAGACACGGGTCGTGTCTCTAAAGAAATGCTGACCAGACATCAGCAAACTGTATTTCATTTTGATTTAAGATATTACACAAACGTTTCGATATTATTATCTTCGGTCCTGTTCGATAAAGGACGGTACGACTAAATTCAAGTCCGAAGGGAGGGATCCTCGTCAGTTGGTGGTGCAATCTACCACGCAACTAGAGGCTAGATATGAGCATAAAAGTTGTGCATTATATCAACCAATTCTTTGCTGGCATTGGCGGTGAGGAAAAGGCGGATATTAAACCAGAAGCTCGTGACGGATTTGTCGGTCCGGGTATGGCACTAAATAAAGCATTATCTGATGAATATGAAATTGTTGGCACAATTATTTGCGGTGACTCTTATTTCAACGAGAATCTTGAGGAAGCAAAGGCTGAAATCCTTGAGATGATTAAAAAATATGAGCCAGATATGTTTATCGCAGGCCCAGCATTTAACGCAGGACGTTATGGTGCGGCATGTGGCGCAATTTCGAAGCATGTACAGGATGAACTGGAAATTCCAGTTGTGACTGCTATGTATGAAGAGAATCCTGGTGTGGATATGTTCCGTAAGGATCTGTACATTGTGAAGACGGGTAATTCTGCTGCATCTATGCGTAAGGCTGTTCCAGCACTCGCTAAGTTTGCAGATAAGATTGTTAAAGGTCAAGCGATTGGGACTCCAGCAGAAGAAGGATACCATGCACGTGGTCTTCGTAAAAATATTTTTGTTGAAAAAATTGGTGCTGAGCGTGCCGTTGAAATGCTTTCGGCAAAATTAACAGGTAAAGAGTTTGTTACTGAATATCCTATGCCTGAATTTGATAATGTAGCTCCAGGCGCTGCAATCAAGGATATGTCAAAAGCTAAGATTGCTCTGGTTACTTCAGGTGGTGTAGTGCCAAAGAACAATCCTGATCACATTGAATCCTCATCAGCTTCTAAGTACGGCAAGTACGACATTGATGGCGTTATTGATCTGACTGAAGCAACTTATGAAACTGCCCATGGCGGTTATGATCCAGTTTACTGTAATGAAGATTCCGATAGAGTTCTTCCAGTAGACGTACTGCGCGACCTTGAAAAAGAAGGACGCATTGGTGAATTGTACAAGTATTTCTATACGACTACGGGCAACGGTACATCAGTTAAGAACTCAAAAGCATTCGCGACTGAGTTTGCGGCTGACCTAGTAAATGACGGTGTAGACGCTGTTATTCTAACCTCTACATGAGGCACTTGTACTCGTTGCGGTGCAACGATGGTTAAAGCTATTGAAGCAACTGGTATTCCAGTAGTTCATATTTGTACAGTAGTACCTATTTCTCTAACAGTTGGTGCAAATAGAATTGTTCCTGCAATTGCTATCCCTCATCCACTGGGTAACCCTGCTCTTGATGCGGGCGAAGAGAAGAAGCTACGTCGCGGTATTGTTGAAAAGGCACTTGTTGCTCTTGAAACAGAAGTTGACGAGCAAACTGTATTTGAAGGTTAATTGAACTAGGGAAGGGGCGTTAACGCGCCTCTCCCTTTTTTAAAAGATAAATGGAGGTGTAAGGAATGAATCATGCAGTTGTTAAAGCGGCAGGCTATGTTCTGGTTCATACGCCGGACATGATTCTTCACAACGGTACAACTCAGACTGTTGAGAAACTAACTAATCCGGGTTCGGAATATCTGCAAAAAGTTCCAGAGCATTTAAGATCATACGAAGAAGTGGTCAACTATGGTCCAAATCAAACATACATTGGAAATATGACACCAGCAGAACTTGATGCACTGGGTATGCCTTGGGTAGGCAAGGATGTTCCTGGTTCTGACCGTTTTGGTCGTTTCGGTGAAATTATGCCGCAAATTGAGTTCATTGGTCTACTTAAAATGTCAGATGTATTCGACCTTGTTCAGCTTGAAGAAGGTTTCAGCAAGAAAGCTCATGAAGCATACAGTGGACATAAGCTGGCGACAGAGGATGAGCTGAAGAAGCTCGAAGGCGGGGTTAAACTATCAACAATTGAAGACCTCGTTCAAAATCATCATGCAGAAGCAATCTACCATGAAGAGAAGCTGGTAGGCTGTGTTAAGAAGGCACATGACGTTGACTCAAACCTGAATGCACATGTAATGTACGAAAACCTTGTAGTAAAGGCCTCTGGCGTACTTGCATTCAAGCACCTTCTAGCATGCAACAACATTGATGCTGCAGAGGTTGACTACGTTATTGAATGCTCAGAAGAAGCATGTGGTGACATGAATCAGCGTGGCGGCGGCAACTTTGCAAAGTCAATTGCTGAAATGGTTGGCGCAGTTAATGCTACGGGTTCAGATACACGTGGTTTCTGTGCGGCACCGACACATGCACTCATCAATGCAGCTTCACTCGTTAAAGCCGGTACATACGATAATGTCGTTATTGTGGCTGGCGGTGCAACTGCAAAGCTTGGAATGAATGGCAAAGACCACGTTAAAAAGGATCTTCCAATCCTTGAAGATGTTCTTGGTGGATTTGCAATATTAATTAGCAAAAATGATGGTGTGAACCCAATTATCAGAACAGATCTGGTTGGACGTCATACTGTTGGAACGGGTTCTTCACCACAGGCTGTAATCAACTCGCTTATCACAGCGCCGCTTGATAAAGCTGGACTGAAAATTACAGATGTGGATACATTCTCAGTTGAAATGCAAAACCCAGATGTTACAAAGCCAGCGGGTGCAGGCAATGTTGCTGAAGCCAACTATAAAATGATTGGCGCTATCGGCGTAAAACGTGGTGACATCGAAAAGAAAGAAATGAAGAACTTTGTAGCAGAGATTGGCATGCCTGGTTGGGCACCGACACAAGGGCATATTCCTTCTGGAGTGCCATATCTTGGTTTCGCAATTGATGATCTTTCAACAGGAGATATGAATAGAGCAATGATCGTTGGTAAAGGGTCCTTGTTCCTAGGTCGTATGACGAATCTGTTTGATGGCGTTTCTGTAATTATCGAGAGAAACCCTGGCCAGGTTGAAGAAGCTAATGCAGTTTCTAAGGAAGAAATCAATTCAATGATCGCTGAGGCTATGCGTGGTTTTGCACAGCATTTGCTGAGCGAATAAAGGAGTGAAACCATGTCAGAGAATACAGCTGTGAAGAAAATTCTAGGAAATGCATTCCTTGAAATCGCGTCTGCAATAGAAACTGGACAGTTCGGCAGCCGTACCAAGGTTGGACTCACGACGCTTGGAAGTGAACATGGAACGGATAACCTAGTAAAGGGTGCGGAACTTGCAGCAAGAGATGGCAGTTTTGACATCGTACTCATCGGCCCAAAAGTTGAAACAGAGCTTGAGCTTGTTGAGGTTAATTCAGAAGAAGAAATGCACAAGAAGATGGAAGAGCTGTTAGACAGCGCGTATATCAAGGCGTGCGTGACAATGCACTATAACTTCCCAATCGGTGTTTCTACAGTAGGTCGTGTTGTTACACCGGCAATGGGCAAAGAGATGTTTATCGCTACGACAACGGGCACATCTGCTACAATGCGTTCAGAGGCAATGCTTAAAAACGCACTCTACGGGATTGCAGCAGCAAAGGCTATGGGCGTGAAAGAGCCAAGTGTGGGTATCTTGAATGTAGACAATGCGCGCGGCGTTGAACGCGCACTGCGTCAACTTGATGAGAATGGATATAAAATCAACTTTGGTGAGTCTGGACGAGCGGATGGCGGATCAGTTATGCGTGGAAATGACCTGCTGATGGGATCTGTTGATGTTATGGTAACGGATACCTTAACTGGCAATATCCTGATGAAGATGTTCTCATCATATTCAACTGGTGGATCATATGAGGCGACTGGATTTGGCTATGGTCCAGGAATTGGCTTCGATTATGACAGAACGGTTTTAATCCTTTCACGAGCGTCGGGCGTTCCAGTTGTGGCAAACGCGTTGCGTTACGCTGCTCAGCTTGCTAAAGGCAATCTGAATGACGTTGTAAAAGCGGAATATGAGAAAGTACAAAGTGCCGGTCTGAAATCGATTATAGACGGTCTTGCACCTAAGAAGGACACATCTGCCACAGAAGCAGGTCCAGTTGAGGCGCCACCAAAAGAGGTGGTTACTGGGTCTATTTCAGGTATTGACATTATGGATCTTGAAGATGCAGTTGAGAAGCTATGGCGATCGGGGATTTATGCTGAAAGCGGAATGGGCTGCACAGGACCGATTGTGATGGTCAATGAGGCGAAAGAACAAGATGCAATAAAAATACTTGCTGAAGCTGGATATGTGGCTAAGGAAGCAATTCCTTGCTAATACCCTATCTGTAAGTTTATGAAATGAGCTGTTTATGCAGCTCATTTTTTTGCGCAGAAAAGACAAAGACCTGCAAGGGTAATGACTGATATACGCCCATCTTACAAGTATGAGTAGGCCTTTTTAGTAATATGTTCGAATGGAACTTAATCGTAACGGGAGCATTTCTGATAGGATCATTCTAATGCTAGAATGCTCAGGCAAATGCATCATGAAAAACAGGGTGTGTGTATAAATATGTACGATTTTCGAAGATGATTAAAATTGAAGTGCTCAATTATGTAGACATACGAACTGTTTTCAATTTTTTGATAAATAACAGTGTGGTTACAGATGCGTATAAATGCATATAAACATATTGTATTTTTATTGTATTCTCCCTATAATAGCTTTTGTGGCTAAGACACAATGACATTTTTAGGAGGAGAAAGAATGAAAAAGTTTTTAGCATTTATGATGGCAATGACATTAACATTAGTACCGCTAGTAGGTTGTACTAAAGAAGCAGCTGCAGATGCACCAAGCGAAGTTGAATCAGTAGAGTCGACAGAAGAAGCGACAGAAGAAGCAACAGAAGAAGCAACAGAAGAAGCAACAGAAGAAGCAACAGAAGAAGCGACAGAAGAAGCGACAGAAGAAGCAACAGAAGAGGCAACAGATGAAGCGACTGATGAAGCAACAGAAGAAGCAACAGAAGAAGCGACTGATGAAGCAACAGATGAAGCAACAGATGAAGCAACAGATGAAGCAACAGATGAAGCAACAGATGAAGCAACAGATGCTTCTGTAGAAGAATCAGCTGATGATTCTGCTGAGGAAAGCAAGTAGAAAAGTTGATGGTTTTCACTTTTAAGTGGGGACATAATAAAAATCTATAAAATAAACTTTTGTTAAGTTTATGTAAAGAAGCGATGCAGCAATAAATATCGCTTCTTTTTTTAATTGCTAATAAAAGTGGTGAAAGGGCTAAGAATCCCATGAAATCAATTGTTTTAGCCATTGATAGCCGTGCGTAGAAATATGTCATAATAGCAATGTCATATTGATACACAAAACACTTTGTAGAAAAAACATAAATTAATGACCTAGTTATTGATTCTTACGATGAATTATGGATATAATATTAGTGTTTCTTATTATATAAAAGTTTTGGGGGCATTCAAGAAAATGCGGTTGTTGCTGTATTCTTTTAAGCAGTAAAATGATTACAGATATGTGGGATGCAAATGTTTTACATACGGGTACCAGTTTTATCATTTGTATACTATCTACTATAATGTTAGAAAATTAAAGGAATTCAGTGATTTATGTAGAAGCATTTTATTGCCAGACAAAACAAGTATTTGGAGGAGGAAGTTTAATGAAAAAGGCACTCTCATTGCTACTGGTTGTGCTACTAGTTGGTTCTATGCTAGCTGGTTGCGCTGCTGAAGAGCAAAACGCTGTTGTAGGTATGATCACTGATACAGGTGGACTAGGTGATCAGTCATTCAATGATTCTGCATGGGCTGGTATGACTCAAGCGGAAGAAGAATTCGGAATTGCTAAGAAGGTTCTAGAATCAGAAACTGCAGATGATTACTTCCCGAACTTGGTTTCTTTTGCTGAAGAAGAAACAGATCTAGTTGTAGGTGTTGGATTCCTATTCAACGAAGCTATGACTCAAGCTGCTGAAAAATTCCCAGAGCAAAAGTTTGCACTTATTGATTCAGTTGTAGAAGCTGACAATGTTGCATCTCTTACTTTTGCTGAGAACGAAGGTTCATTCCTAGTGGGTGTTATTGCTGGTATGCAAACTGAAACTGATAAAGTTGGTTTCATCGGCGGTATGAAGTTCCCTCTAATCGAAAAATTTGAATACGGATTCCGTGCAGGCGTAAAAGCAGTTAACCCTGACGCAGAAGTATTCGTAAACTACGCAGATTCTTTTGAAGATGCTGCAAAGGGTAAAGAAATTGCACTTGTACAGCACCAAAAAGGCGCTGACGTAATCTACCACGCTGCTGGCGGTGTTGGTGTTGGTCTTATCCAAGCTGCTGAAGAAGAAGGCTTCTGGGCAATCGGTGTTGACCAGGATCAATCTGCTCTATCACCAGAGCATGTTCTATGTTCTATGATCAAGCGTGTTGATAACGCGGTTTACCTAACAATCAAGTCAGTTCAAGAAGGTACATATGAAGGCGGCGTGACTGTATTTGATCTAGCTGTTGACGGTGTAGGCTACTCAGATAACGCTGGTAACCTTACTGACGACCTTAAAGCTGCAGCTGACAAGTACGCAGATGCAATCAAAGATGGTCAGTTCACAGTTCCTGCAACTCAAGCTGAATTTGAAGCATTTGAAGCACCAGCCCTATAATGAGCTGTATGCCTTAGCGGGCACTTGATTAATTCATAACAGATAGTTATAATTAGTAGTCGGGTGTCTTTATGACACCCGACTCTATTTTATTATCGAAAAAAGAAAGAACTGCACACCGCCTCGTGTATTCATATTACCTGACGAGCAGGTAGCATGAATAGGCGAGACGGTGTAAAGGACGCCGTAGCGTTCTGGGCAATCATTGATTGTGCAGGCAGTTCGTCTCTAGGTAATGGAGGGAAAAGAATGCCAAATGTAGTAGAAATGCGCAACATTACAAAAGCGTTTCCGGGAGTAGTGGCAAATGACAATGTGAATTTCGCACTTGAAAAAGGAGAAATTCATGTACTGCTGGGTGAAAATGGTGCAGGAAAGACAACACTGATGAACCAGCTTTACGGTTTATATCAGCCAACTTCAGGCGAGATCTACATTAATGGTAAGCTAGTCGAAGTGAAAGATCCAAATATTGCAATCGGTTTTGGTGTTGGCATGGTGCATCAGCACTTTATGCTTGTGGAACCATTTACCGTTGCGGAAAACATTATCCTGGGTACTGAACCAAAGGATGGACTTAAACTGGACATGGCTACCGCGATCGCAGATGTTCAAAAAATTTCTGAACAGTACGGTCTTTCTGTAGATCCAAATGCAAAGATCCAAGACATTTCTGTTGGCATGCAACAAAGGGTTGAGATTTTAAAAGCTCTATACCGTGGCGCAGAAATCCTAATTCTGGATGAACCTACAGCGGTACTGACACCGCAGGAAATTGAAGAATTAGGTGTTATTTTGCGTGAACTTGCAAGTCAAGGAAAGTCAATCATCCTCATTACGCATAAGCTCAAAGAGGTTATGGCAATGAGCGATCGAGTAACAGTAATCCGTCGTGGTAAGGTTATCGACACGTTGGATACTGCAACAACAGACACAGATGGTCTGGCTGAACTGATGGTAGGACGTAAGGTTAAGCTTGTTGTCGATAAAGAGTCGAGAGAAGCTGGCGATGTCGTACTTAAAGTTGAGAATTTAGAAGCTCTTGATAACCGAAATATTCCAGCACTGAAGGGTGTTAGCTTTGAAGTGAAGAACGGTGAAATTTTTGCTATTGCAGGAGTTGATGGCAATGGACAATCAGAACTCATCGAGGTAATTACAGGTCTCCGTAAAGCAACAAGTGGTAAGATTCTACTGAAGGACAATGATATTACAAGTGAATCAACGCGAAATATCATTGATGCAGGCGTATCTCACATCCCAGAGGACAGACACAAGCGTGGTCTTGTTTTAACACATACTCTGGCAGAAAACTCTGTTTTGGGTGACCACCTTAAAGAGCCTTACAGTAGAAACGGAATATTGGATTACGATTTAATTCACCAGCATTGTCGTGAACTCATTGAAGAATTTGATGTAAGAACACCGAATGAAACAGTGGAAGCACGTTCATTGTCAGGCGGTAATCAGCAAAAGCTTATTGTTGCCAGAGAACTGATCCGTAATCCGGAGCTACTAATTGCATCACAGCCAACGCGTGGTGTTGATGTCGGTGCGATTGAATTCATTCACAAGCGTCTTGTTGAGCAGCGTGACCAAGGGAAAGCAGTTCTTCTAGTTTCTCTTGAGTTAGATGAAGTTATGGCTCTAGCCGATAGAATTGCGGTTATTTATGATGGCCGTATAGTCGGTGTTGTTGAGGGCCAAGGTGCAACTGAGAAAGAGCTTGGAATTATGATGGCCGGCGGTAGTGCCGATGGTAAGGACAAAAATTAGCGAGGTGAGGACATGGATAACACGAAAGAGAGCAAACTGCAACTGTTTATTGACAGCGTAAGGTTTCCACTCATGGCAATAATCTTGTCATTCCTCGTGGGTTCACTATTTATTATTTGGACTGGGAATAATCCACTTGTTGCATATGGCGCACTCTTTGGAGGTAGCTTGGGGAGCATGAGCCGTTTTGGCGAAACGCTTCTAAAGACAACACCGCTTGTCTTTACAGGTTTATCAATTGCATTTGCCTTTAGAACAGGCCTTTTCAATATTGGTGCTGAGGGACAATATGTAATGGGTGCTTTGTTTACTGTAACAGCAGCTTGGATATTCAGAGGTCTTCCGGGATTTCTGCTCGTTCCTGCTATTATTCTTTCAGGTGCACTTGGTGGTGCTTTTTGGGCAATGATTCCGGGCATTTTGAAAGCTAAATTGGGAATTCACGAAGTTATTGTAACGATTATGTTGAACTACACCAGTTTGTTTGTAGCAAACTTCTTTATACGGACTTCATTAAATCCATCTAGACTCATGGGAACTGAGCAAAAAGCATACTCTGTACTTGTTCCTGAGCATGGTCGACTGACGCAGTTGACGGACATCATTCCTGCATTTGGAACATCCAGTGTAAATACGGGCATTCTAATTGCCATTGTTATAGCAGTACTGACTTGGTATGTTCTGTTTAAAACGACATTAGGGTATGAAATTCGTTCGGTTGGTAACAACCCATACGCTGCAGAATATGGCGGTATCAATATTTCTAAGAATATGATACTCGCGTTTGCTATTTCAGGCATGATGGCAGGTCTTGCAGGTGCAACTGTTGTTGCTGGTCTGACTTACAAAGTCGATCAGGCATCACATTCAGCTGGCTATGGTTTTACGGGAATAGCCGTTGCACTTGTTGGTAAGAATCACCCACTTGGCGTACTTGCTTCAGCACTTCTATTTGGTATTTTATCAAATGGTGCGCGTAAAATGCAGATAGCAGGTATTCCGAAAGAGATTGTTGATATTATTCAGGGTCTGATTATTATATTTATTGCTGCAGAAGCAATTCTTAAATACTGGCCTGAACTTAAGGCAAAAATGACAGGCAAGAAAAATAAGGAGGTGGCGTAGTATGGGATCTATGGTACTGATTATGGCCGTAATTGCTTCGGCGCTGCGTTTGGCTACACCACTTATTTTCTCATCACTGGGCGGTACTTTTAGTGAGCGTTCAGGTGTTGTAAATATTGCACTAGAAGGCATTATGATTATGGGTGCGTTTTTTGCAATCCTCATAACAGAAGTTACAGGTTCGCCATGGCTTGGAATCTTTGCAGCAATTGTTGCTGGTATTATGACATCCTTAATTCTTGGGGTGCTAGCTATCCATCTTAGAGCCAATCAGGTTGTTGCTGGTGTTGCAATCAATATGCTTGCAGCTGCACTTGCAGCATTCCTTCTTGAAATGGTATGGCACAGATCGGGTCAGACTGATCCAGTTAAAGAGGCACTGACAAGAAATCCGTTTGAATTTCTTGAAGGTATCCCAGTAGTTGGTCCTCTTTTTGCCGGTCTAAACCCATTTGTATATTTAAGTTTTCTTGCAGTGGCAATAGCATTTTATGTTCTGTTCAAGACGCCGTTTGGCCTAAGACTTCGTGCAGTGGGTGAACACCCTAAAGCAGCAGATACAGTTGGTATTAACGTTTACAAAATCAGATACATCGCAGTTATGATATCAGGTGCTCTTGCTGGGATTTCCGGTGCATCGCTTTCACTGGGTACTGTAAATCTATTCCGTGAAGGAATGACATCTGGTAAAGGCTTCATCGCACTGGCAGCGATGATTTTCGGCAAATGGCATCCGGTGGGTGCATTCTTTGCTTGTTTGTTCTTTGGACTTATGGAAGCTATCCAGATTCAGGCTTCATCGCTTGGTCTAGATTGGATTCCTTCAGAGTTCTTGCAGGCAATTCCATATGTAGCAACAATACTCGCTCTTGCCGGTGTTGTTGGTCGTGCAGTTGGACCTGCTGCAAGTGGTGAGCCATACGAAAAAGGCCATCGTTAAAAATCCACAGTTTCATGTAATTGTGTCAACCTAGTGTTGATTTTACAAAGCGATCTCGATAGAGGTCGCTTTGTTTGCGTCAAAGACAAAGCAGTGTATATGAAAATGTGAAGGTGTTCGCTTGTGTTTTTACAAGAGCGAACGCATCTACATTTTCACGTATATGGCGCGACTAGCTTTCGTGGGCAACCAGAGCTTGTACTGTGCATTGCTATGGTGTTTGTAAAGCTGCTTCAAGCACCATGGAAAACCGTGAGAGCTCGAATTCTTCTGTTTTTAAAGTAGCACAGTTTTCAGGCTCCAAACATGACATTTGTCATGTTTGGAGCCTGAAAACGTTTTTATTATTTTTTTATTATTCAAAAGTACAATTGGCGCAGGGACAGAGAAAATATATAATAGAAAATGTGAGAAGGAAAGGGGAAGACAATGGATATATTCAGAGTTGCAGACAAATGGCTTAAAGAAGACTGTGGATTTGCAGTTGCAACCATAATTGAGTCGAAAGGATCAACACCACGGCATCATGCAAAAATGCTAATAAGAGAAGACAAAGTTCTACATGGCACTATAGGCGGTGGGCCAGGAGAGTATAGAGTAATAGAAGATGCACTTGATGCATTGAAATCGAATACAAATACGATAAAAGAATACATTTATGATAAAAATGCACCAGGAGGATTGGCGACACAGTGTGGCGGATCAATGAAGGTCTTGATTGAAGTTTTTCCAAAGCGTAAGAGACTGGTACTCATTGGGGCAGGTTATGTAAATCAAGCTGTACTTGATCTTGGAACAAAGATGGGATTCAGATGCATTGTTGCAGATGATCGTCCTGATTATGCGACACAAGCACTCCTGCAAGAAGCAGATGAAATTTATACGGCAGAGCATATTGCTGACGCGATCAAAGCAGTTGGTATTAAAAGGTCAGATGTGTGTGTCATAGCAACGAAAGACTGTGATTTAGAGGCGCTGCGTGAAACGGTTTCGGTTTCTCCGCGCTATTTAGGGATGATTGGCAGTCGCCGAAAGGTTAAAAAAATATTTGAACAGCTATTGAGTGAAGGCGTAGCTTCAGAAAAGCTTGAGGCTGTTTACGCGCCGATTGGTTTAGATATAGGTGCTGAAGTACCGTATGAAATTGCACTGAGTATTATGAGTGAAGTGCTGAGTGTTTTAAATGGAACCGCGCCTACTAGCTTGATGAAAAGGAGGGTGGATTAATGAGAGCGCCAGTTGCAGTAATAAGAGGCGGTGGCGATCTAGCGACTGGTACAATTACGAGACTCGTTAAGTCAGGATTTCGCGTGCTGGTACTTGAAATTGAAAAGCCAACGGTGATAAGAATTCCCGTATCTGCTGCAGGTGCCATCTTTGATGGTGAAATCACAGTGGAAGGGGTGCATTTTAAGTTTTGTAAGCGACAAGAGGAAGCGATAAGCCTCCTTGAAGCCGGGCAGACAGTACAAGAAAAGAGTGTACCCGTGATTGTTGATCCGTCTATGAGTATATTAAAGGTAATTTCTCCAGATGTTCTAATTGATGCGACACTTGCGAAACACAATATGGGACTCAGCAGTCAGTTGGCGGATATTGTCATTGCACTTGGACCGGGATTTACTGCCCCGCGTGATTGTCACGCAGTAATTGAAACGAGTCGTGGTCACACGCTTGGCACGATTCAATATGAAGGGTCGGCAAAACCGAATACGGGTGTTCCAGGCGTGATTCAAGGACATAGCGAAAGACGCATTGTCCGTTCGCCGGGGGAGGGTTTTTTAACACCTAAAGCGGCTATTGGAGAGCATGTTGTAACGGGACAAGTTATTGGTTTTGTAGACTCAAAAGAAGTTATTGCACCACTTGATGGTGTCCTTAGGGGCCTTATTCATGAGTCTGTGAAAGTGAAAGGTGCTATGAAAATTGGCGATATCGATCCTAGAGACAATAAGGATGCATGTTGGTCTATTTCTGATAAGGCAAGGGCGCTGGGGGGATCAGTTCTAGAAGCATACTGTGCACTTAGCGGTGGCATTAAGTGCGCTAAGTAAAATGAGCAATTTTGCAGGAGTTAGCATATAAACTTCCTAACCCGAATGATTGCTGTTATAATAAGTATGAGTTCTTGTAATCGATGACGCGACAAAAAGGAATGGGGTTGGGGTTTGCTATGAAGATGAACTTTAATTTGAATTTGGTTCAAACCCAAAAACTAATTATGACGCCTGAACTAAAACAGGCGATTGAAATATTGCAGTATAATTCTCTTGAGCTGAACGAATTTATACAGGAAGAACTTCTCAATAATCCAGTACTGCAAAAGACAGCAGATGATTCGGATGACTCGGTGGGGGTATCAGAACCTGAACCAGAGCCTGAGAAATCGTCTAATGAGGATGATCTCTATGAGAATATTGACTGGAAGGCAATTGCTGGTGAGTTTGAAGATGGAAGAGGTCGTCAAACAAGTTATGAAGTAAAAGATGATGTCAATTATGATAATTTCGTAGCATCGGAAGAGTCATTAAGAGAGCATCTGCATTTTCAATTACAGTTGACAACGCTCTCTGAGGCGGAAATAAAAGCGGCTTTGTATGTGATTGAAAACATTAACGAAAATGGCTACCTTGAGGTAGACTACAAAGAAATTGCGGAACATGCAAATATAGATTTTGATACAGCAGAAACCGTAATTCAGACAGTGCAAACATTTGATCCGCCGGGAATTGGGGCCCGATCACTTGAAGAATGTTTGCTGATTCAGCTATCACATTTTGATGATGACGTGTCAACAGAGTGTAGAATTGTGGCATCTTATCTGGATGATTTAGGATCCAACAGACTTCAAAAAATCGCAAAAACTTTAGGTGTTTCCCTAGAGGAAACACAAAGTGCCTGTGATCGAATTAGAAGGTTGGAGCCAAAACCGGGTAGGGAGTTTGCCTCATTACGTGAAGTGCGCTATGTGACGCCTGATGTTTATATTGACAAGGTAGATGGCAAATATGTAATTCGCGTGAGTGAGAATTCAGCACCTAAACTTTATATTAACGCATATTATAGAAGTTTATTACGACAGGAATCAGTGAATGAAAATGCGATTGGCTACATCAATAAGAAATTGACATCAGCACTTAAGCTGATTAAAAGCATTGAGCAAAGACGAAATACTATATATCGTGTGGTTGAATCTATTATCAATTTTCAATATGACTTTTTTGAGAAAGGTCCAATGTACTTAAAACCACTTAACTTAAAAGATGTTGCAGATGAAATCAGTGTCCATGAATCTACAGTGAGTCGTGCTGTAAATGGAAAGTACTTGCAATGTGGTCAAGGACTGTTTGAAATTAAGCACTTCTTTCAAAGTGGTGTTCAAGGTGCATTTGGAGAAGGCGTTTCTGCAGAAAGCATTAAGGTGCTGATTAAGGACCTCGTGAACTCTGAAGATCCGAAGAAACCGCTTTCTGATCAAAAGATATCCAATGAGCTGGATAAAGCAGGTATTAAAGTCTCAAGAAGGACAATTGCAAAATATCGTGATGAGCTCAACATACCATCAACATCTAAACGTAAGCGGTTCTAGTCGAGGTGGTTGAGTTATTTAAGAGGTGCACAGATGGTAAAGCAAGAAGGATACGGGGACAGTGAACTCTTAAAAGATGCCTATTTGGTGCGGAAGAGTGTGTTTATAATTGAACAGGATGTTCCAAAAAACATTGAGCAGGATGCCATAGATATAACTGCATGGCATGTTGTGTATTATCAAGAAGATGAACCTATTGCTACGGGACGGCTTTTTAAATATGATGACATGACGTTTGGAATAGGTCGTGTTTCAGTGGTGGCCTCATACCGTGGAAAGGGATACGGCGCCCGTGTCATGGAGACACTTATGAAACGAGCTTGGTCTCAAAATGCAGAGTATGTTGAAATTCATGCTCAGACACACGCGGTTGCATTTTATGAAGCCTTGGGATTTAAGTCTGTGGGCACACGCTACATGGAAGCAGGTATTGAGCATTTAACCATGCGTGCCGTTCGACCCGGAAAATTAAAGTAGGCAAATGAGGTATAGTAAGAGGTCTTTCTATGGGGGAATCATGGGAAGCCTCTTTTTGATTGAAATGAAAGGCATTTCATTAAGTATTATAAGTGGTGACAAAGGTGACTTGACATCACGTCTGAACACGCAAGCGGTATAGTGAACGCTAGGTTAGCATAAAGGTTAAAAAAGGAAAACGTTATCAAATTAAGGTTTTTTCTTGGATTCGGCTCATGGATATGGTATTATTATCTCGACAGATATATTTTTTTACACCGGTTGGGACAGAAAAGATACTGGCGGACACAAAGTGTCCCAGGAGGCTTCCGATATGGAAAGAAATCCTTTATGTATTGACTGTGTCAAGATCAATGAAATTTCATCGGTGCTTCACATGGTAGCACCCGAGGCTGTTGAAATATTAGAGGATCGCTACAATATCCTCAAGATGGTGAGCTATCTTCAACCAGTTGGTCGGCGCAGTTTATCGACAAAACTGAATATGACAGAACGTGTTATTCGTAAAGAAGCAAATCGTCTAAAAGATCAAGGGCTTGTTGAATTTTCACTTGAAGGCATGGCAATAACTGGGGAAGGACAAGTTGCCCTTGAAATGCTTAAAATGTTTTTCCATGATCTAAGAGGTCTAAAAGATCTGGAAAGCGATTTAGCACAGAAGCTTCAAATCAAGAAGGTCATCATTGGTGCAACAGGCGTTATGGGTGAAGAACTCACTCTTAAGGAACTGGGCAGAAGTGCTGCTGACTATTTGAAATCAATCCTTGTAGAGGATTCGGTCATTGGTATAACAGGCGGGACATCCGTTTACAGCATTATTGAAGGATACCGAAAAGAAAAGGCAGCCCTTCAAGAAGCAATTGTCGTACCGGCGCGTGGTGGTCTGGGCAAGAAAACAGAATACCAAGCCAATACATTGGCGGAAAAACTAGCGGACAAGCTAGGCAGTCAGTACAGAATGCTTTACACGCCAGATAATTTATCAAGAGAGGCCATAGAAAGCTTAAAAAAGGAACCTGAAATTGATGAAATCATGAAGGTTTTAAACCGAATTAACGTTTTGGCTTTCGGTATAGGCAAAGCACAAAAAATGGCTGAAAGAAGAAGTTTAGATGACGCAGAAATTGGTAAAATTATCGATAAGGGCGCAGTTTCGGAAGCGTTTGGATATTACTTCAACAAATCCGGTGAAAAAGTGCATGAAATCAGTACCATCGGTATTGATCTCGATAAATTTAAGGCAATTGAACATCTGATTGCCGTGGCAAGTGGAACTGAAAAAGTTGAAGCAATTGTTTCAATCTGCAAGCTGAACAAAAACTTGGTCCTTGTGACCGACGAAAATGTGGCTAAAATTATTTTGAATAAAGAGTCTTAGAGGAGGATAATTTTAATGAAAACTAAAGTTGCAATCAATGGGTTTGGTAGAATCGGTAGACTGGCATTCAGACTTATGTTTGGTACAGAGGAATTTGATATCGTTGCAATCAACGATCTGACTAACGCTGAAGACCTTGCTTACCTTCTAAAGTATGACACTGCTCAAGGTGGCTACAAGCAAGACGCGATTTCTGCTGGCGAAGGTTCAATCATCGTTGACGGTAAAGAAATCAAAATCTACGCTGAAAGAGATGCTAAGGATCTTCCTTGGGGCGAGCTAGACGTAGACGTTGTTCTAGAGTGTACTGGATTCTACGTATCAAAAGAAAAGTCACAAGCTCATATCGATGCTGGTGCAAAGAAAGTTGTTATCTCAGCACCTGCTAAAGGCGATCTAAAGACAATTGTTTACAATGTAAATGATGACGTTCTTGATGGTTCTGAAAACATTGTATCTGGTGCATCTTGTACAACAAACTGTCTTGCACCGGTTGCTAAAGTACTTAATGACAATTTCGGTCTAGTTAAAGGCTACATGACTACAGTTCATGCATATACAAATGACCAGAATACACTTGATGGCCCTCACGCTAAGCCAATCACTGCTAGAAGAGGTAGAGCAGCTGCTGCTAACATCGTACCTACATCTACAGGTGCTGCTGTTGCAGTTGGCAAGGTTCTTCCAGAACTTGCTGGCAAGCTTGACGGTATGGCGCTTCGTGTACCTACAGTAACAGGTTCAGTAGTTGACCTTGTTGTAGAACTAGGCAAAAATGTAACTGCTGAGGAAGTTAACGCTGCTATGAAGGCTGCTGCTAACGAAACACTAGGTTACACTGAAGACCCAATCGTTTCTTCTGATATTATTGGTACAAGCTACGGTTCTCTATATGACGGTCTATCAACTAAAGTTATGGAAGTTGAAGGCAAGCAGCTTGTTAAGATCATTACATGGTATGACAACGAAATGTCTTACACTGCACAGCTAGTAAGACTTGCAAAGAAGTTTGCTACGAACTAATTAGAAACTGAATTTTAATGATTGCCCTGAACTTTCTCACTGAGAGGGTTCAGGGCTTATACAGGTTAATCCCTAAATTGTATACAATACGCTTCAGGAGGATTCTTCATATGAGCATGTTTGACAAGAAATCAATAGAGGATATTCAAGTAAAAGGAAAATCCGTACTCGTTCGCTGTGACTTCAACGTTCCACTGGACGGCGAAAAAATCACAGACGAAAGCAGAATTATTGGCGCATTACCGACAATCAAGTATCTTAAGGAAAATGGCGCTAAATTAATCCTGTGTTCACATCTAGGCAAGCCAAAAGGTGAGTACAAGCCTGAGCTTTCACTTGCGCCAGTAGCAAAGAGACTTTCTGAACTGCTAGATGCGGAAGTTGTTTTTAATTCTGAAGCTGACGTTGTTGGTGAAAAGACAAAAGCAGCGGTTGCGGCAATGAAAGAAGGCGATATTGTTCTTCTTGAAAACACGCGTTTCAGAAAAGGTGAAACAAAAAATGATGAAGGCCTTTCAAAAGATCTTGCATCTCTAGCGGAGCTATTTGTGAATGATGCGTTTGGTACAGCACATAGAGCGCATTCATCAACAGTTGGTGTAACAGAGTTC
The DNA here is from genome assembly GCA_963676345.2 of uncultured Acidaminobacter sp. Taxonomy (GTDB): domain Bacteria; phylum Bacillota; class Clostridia; order Peptostreptococcales; family Acidaminobacteraceae. The sequence goes on along the minus strand of CAXXTS010000002.1, from coordinate 164,734 downwards.
CTTGAAACGGCTGCCTGCGGTTACCTGATTCAAAAAGAACTGAAGTTCTTGGGTGAAGCTGTGGAAGCGCCAGTGCGACCGTTTGCTGCAATTCTAGGCGGTGCAAAGGTTTCTGACAAAATCAAGGTTATTAATAATCTGCTAGAGAAAGTGGACACACTTGTTATTGGCGGCGGCATGGCATACACATTCCTAAAAGCGCAAGGATACAAAATTGGTACTTCACTGGTTGAGGAAGATAAAGTTGAATACGCTAAGGAAATGATCGAAAAAGCTGAAGAAAAAGGCGTTAAGCTTTTACTGCCAATTGACAATGTAACAGCTGATAAATTTGCTGCTGATGCGGTGCCAGTTGTTACAGAAAACAAGAACATTGCAGACGGATACATGGGTCTGGATATCGGTCCTAAAACAGCTGAGCTTTATGCAAATGCAGTTAAAGAAGCTAAGACAGTTGTATGGAATGGTCCGATGGGCGTATTTGAATTTGAGAACTTTGCTAAGGGTACAATTGCGGTTGCTGAGGCACTTGCTGAGTCCGATGCAACAACAATCATCGGTGGCGGCGACAGTGCAGCTGCAGTTAACATTCTTGGTTTCGGCGATAAAATGACACACATTTCTACAGGCGGCGGTGCTTCACTTGAATTCCTAGAAGGCAAAGAGCTTCCAGGTATTGTAGCACTTAACGACAAGTAATCGCGAGAAGGAGACTCATAATGAGAAAGCCAATCATTGCAGGCAACTGGAAAATGAACAAGACTATTAAAGAAGGCGTTGAGTTCATTGCAGCTATTAAAGATCAAGTAAAAGATACAGATGTTGAAGTGGTTGTTTGCGCACCAGCAACACTTCTTAAAGACCTAAAGCTTGCAGCTGCAGGTACGAACATTAAAATTGGTGCACAAAATATGCACTTTGAAGAAAGTGGTGCATTTACTGGTGAGATTGCACCAGCAATGCTTAAAGAAATTGATGTTGACTACGTAATCATTGGTCACTCTGAAAGAAGACAATACTTCGCAGAAACAGATGAAACAGTTAACAAGAAAGTTCTTAAGGCGCTGGAAGTTGGTTTTGGACCAATTCTATGCGTTGGAGAAACACTTGAAGAGCGTGAGTCTGGCAAAATGAAAGACGTTGTGAAAGTACAAATTCAAAAAGCATTTGCAGACGTATCTGCTGAGCGAGCTGCTGAAGTTGTGGTTGCGTATGAACCAATCTGGGCAATCGGAACAGGCAAAACAGCAAGTAGTGCAGATGCAAATGATATGATTTCTTTTATTCGTTCTGAAATTGCAAAACTATACAACGAAGAAGTTTCTGAAGAAGTTCTAATTCAGTATGGTGGTAGTGTAAAACCTGCCAACGTAGAAGAAATCATGAATGAATCAGATATAGACGGTGCCCTTGTAGGCGGTGCTAGCCTACAGCCAGACAGCTTCGTACAACTTGTGAACTTTTAAGGAGCTGATGTAAAATGAAAAAGCCAGTAGCTATTGTCATACTGGACGGTTGGGGTGTAAATAAGGCGAAAATCGGTAATGCGATTGAACATGCAAGTACACCTAACTTTGATCGTTTTATGGCAACATATCCGAATACAAAAGTAGCAGCAAGCGGTCTTGATGTTGGTCTTCCAGATGGGCAAATGGGCAACTCTGAAGTTGGTCATTTAAATATCGGTGCAGGTCGCGTTGTATATCAAGAACTGACACGTATTACTAAGTCAATTAAAGATGGCGATTTCTTTGAAAACGAAGCCCTTGTTAGAGCCATGAAAAATGCTAAGGCAGGCGGTAAGAACCTTCATGTAATGGGTCTACTTTCAGACGGTGGTGTGCACAGTCATATTAACCATGTGAAGGCCCTTATAGACATGGCCAAGAAAAATGGACTGGATGATATCTTCGTTCATGCTTTTCTGGATGGCAGAGACACGCCACCAAAGAGCGCGATTGGCTATATTGAAGAACTTGAAGCGTACATGTCAAAGCAGGGTCTTGGTCATATTGCCACCGTTTCAGGCAGATACTATGCAATGGACCGTGACCAGCGATGGGAACGCGTTGAAAAGGTATATGATGCAGTTGTAAAGGCTGAAGGTCAAACCGCAGCTTCTGCAGTTGAAGCGGTACAGAATTCATATGAAAAAGGGGAGAATGATGAATTTGTTCTACCTACAGTTGTTATGAATGGCGATACACCTACTGCTCAGATTTCTGAAAATGACTCAGTGATTTTCTTCAACTTTAGACCAGACCGTGCACGCGAGCTGACACGCGCACTTGTTGATGTTGAGTTCAGCGGTTTTGAAAGAGAAAGATTTGATCTGGATTATGTGTGCTTGACACAATACGACGTAACCATTGAAGGCGTTGATGTGGCTTTCAAGCCTCAGACAATAACAAATACACTTGGCGAGTACGTAAGTAGCAAGGGACTCAACCAACTACGTATTGCTGAAACTGAAAAATATGCCCATGTTACATTCTTCTTTAATGGCGGTGTTGAAGCGCCAAATGCTGGAGAAGACAGAGAATTGATCCCTTCACCAAAAGTTGCAACTTATGATATGCAGCCAGAAATGTCTGCATATGAAGTAACAGATAAGTTGCTTGCAAAGTTAGATGAAGACAAATATGACTTCATTGTACTAAACTTTGCAAATCCAGATATGGTGGGACATACAGGTGTATTTGATGCAGCGGTTAAAGCGGTTGAAGTGATTGATGAGTGCTTTGCAAAGGTATGCGACAAAATTGTCAGTATGGAAGGCAAGGTAATTATTACTGCGGACCATGGTAATGCCGAAGTGATGATTGATCCTGAAACGGATAAGCCAATGACAGCCCATACGACAAATGTTGTTCCTTGCATTCTTGCGGGCGCAGGAGATGTGAAACTTCGTGAAGATGGAAAACTTTGCGATTTCGCGCCGACACTGCTTGAACTCATGGGACTTGAGCAGCCAGAAGAAATGACAGGCAAGAGCCTGATTCAAAAATAGTAGTTTAGGTCTATCTAAGACCACGTATATTTATATATGAAGGAATATAGATCGTCATGGGGCGATTTATGGATAAAACTTAAGGCTAATGGAGGTATTTAGTATGTCAACAATCGTTGGTGTTTACGGTAGAGAAATTCTTGACTCACGCGGTAATCCTACAGTTGAAGTAGAGGTTTACCTAGAAGACGGTACAATGGGCCGTGCAGCAGTTCCATCAGGCGCTTCTACAGGTGCGTTCGAAGCAGTTGAACTTCGTGATGGCGATAAAGACAGATACGTTGGTAAAGGCGTTTCTAAAGCTGTTGAAAATGTTAATGAACTTATTGCACCAGAAGTCATCGGTATGGATGCTTTCGATCAAATCGGTATCGACAAAGCTATGATTGCTCTTGATGGTACACCAAACAAAGGCAAGCTTGGTGCTAATGCGATTCTTGGTGTTTCTCTAGCAACAGCTAAAGCGGCTGCAAACACTTTAAATCTTCCTCTATATCAGTATATCGGCGGTGTAAATGCTAAGCAGCTTCCAGTTCCAATGATGAACATTCTAAATGGCGGCTCGCATGCAGACAACAACGTAGACATTCAGGAATTCATGGTAATGCCTGTTGCTGCTGAAAGCTTCAAAGAAGCTCTACGTACTGGTGCTGAAATTTACCACAACCTAAAGAAAGTTCTTACATCAAAAGGACTTGCTACAGGTGTAGGTGATGAGGGTGGTTTCGCTCCTAACCTAGGATCTAACGAAGAGGCGCTTCAAGTCATTATCGAAGCTATCGAAGCAGCTGGTTACAAGCCAGGTGAAGAAGTTATGCTTGCAATGGACGTTGCAGCTTCAGAAATCTTTGACAAAGAGACTGGTAAATACAACCTTGCTGGCGAAGGCATCGTAATGTCATCTGCTGAAATGGTTGATTTCTACGCAGGTCTTGTTGAAAAGTACCCAATCATCTCTATTGAAGATGGTCTTGACGAAGAAGATTGGGATGGCTGGAAGCTTATGAACGATAAGCTTGGAAGCAAAATCCAAATCGTTGGTGATGACCTATTCGTTACAAACGTTGAAAGACTATCAAGAGGTATTGAGGCTGGTAGCGGTAACTCAATCCTAATCAAGCTAAACCAAATCGGTTCTCTGACTGAAACGCTTGACACAATCCAAATGGCTAACCGTGCGGGTTACACTTGCGTTATTTCACACCGTTCTGGTGAAACTGCTGACTCTACAATTGCAGATGTTGCAGTTGCAGTAAATGCAGGTCAAATCAAGACTGGTGCTCCAGCACGTACTGACCGTGTTGCGAAATACAACCAGCTTCTAAGAATCGAAGACGAACTGGATTACCTATCTGAGTACCCAGGTATGAAGGCATTCTTTAATCTTAAGTAATACCAAGTAATTAAATATTGGAGCCGGTCATGCTCAAGTAGTGTGATTGGCTCTTTTATATTGCTATACTAAGAAAGAAATTTACCTAGCGTATACAAGCATTTCGTATAGGAATAGGTTGGATTAATGTCAGATGCATGGATTATTCTAACAAATTGTTACGAAGGATACATATGTGAAATACAGTGAACAAGTGACTTTGATAATGAATAAACAGGAAAAGGTTTTCAGACTTGGAGTGGCCTTAAATCTTGTTGCTTTCTATATTTCACTATGATAAAATGTGCTTGTTAATGAAGAACAGAGGAGGAGTTGCAATGACTATGCTAGTCACTGCAGTCTTTGTTGTTGCATGTCTCGTACTGATTGCAAGTATTTTACTTCAATCTGGTAAACGTGCTGGTCTGTCAGGTTCAATTGGCGGCGGTGCAGAACAGATTTGGGGTAAAAAGCAGGCAAGTGGTATGGAAGCCATGTTTGACAAAATGACAAAGGTTGCTGCAATCGTCTTTATTGCAGGCGCGCTATTACTCGTTGTCTTGCAATAATTTTTTATGTTTGGAAGAAGTTACATCTAAGCGCAATAGAGAATAAAGAATGTAATGGGGTTTACCGCTTTGATGAGAACGCTTTCAGGCAAGTGAATAAGTTTCGAGAATCCAAAGCCCACTTGTGGGCTTTGAATATGTCGAATCTTATTTTTTAATGTAATGGCCTTGATATCCAAGGCGCATTGGTGTCAACCCAATAGTAGGGAATAAAAATTTAATCGTAGGTTAAGGAGGATCAGCAATGAACTTCGACATGGGTCTAATTGCTGCTGGCATTGGCGTTATAGCACTTATTTTTGCTTTTTATCTAGCGTCTAGTAAAATCAACACTGTCAGCTCAGGTACAGAGAGAATGGACGAAATTTCAACGTACATTCAAGAGGGTGCTATGGCATTCATGAGGCGAGAATACAAGTCGCTTGTAATTTTCGCTGGTATTGTAGCAGCTGTTATCATCGTAGGTATCGGTTGGGAAACTGGCGTATCATTCATCTTTGGTGCATCTTTCTCAGCACTAGCTGGTTTTATCGGTATGCGTGTTGCAACAAAAGCAAATGTACGTACTGCTAATGCAGCAAAAGAAAGTGGAATGAACAGAGCACTATCTGTTGCATTCTCAGGTGGTGCAGTTATGGGTATGTCTGTAGTAGGCCTTGGTCTGCTAGGTGTAGGCGTCCTATACACGATCTTTGGAAAACCAGAACTTATTACAGGTTTCGGTCTGGGTGCTTCTTCTATTGCACTGTTTGCACGTGTTGGCGGTGGTATTTATACTAAAGCAGCTGACGTTGGTGCTGACCTTGTTGGTAAAGTAGAAGCGGGTATCCCGGAGGATGACCCACGTAACCCGGCAGTAATTGCCGATAACGTTGGTGACAACGTTGGTGACGTTGCGGGTATGGGTGCTGACCTGTTTGAATCATATGTCGGCTCTATTATCGCAGCACTAACACTTGGTGTTATTGCATACGGAGCTGAAGGTGCAATGTTCCCACTCGCTCTATCTGCTCTGGGTATTGTTGCTTCAATCATCGGTACTTTCTTTGTAAAAGGTGAAGAAGGTTCTGATCCGCATAAAGCACTTAAAATGTCTACGTACGTTGCAGGTGGTATTGTAATTATCGCGGCATTCTTTATGTCAAGAATGTACTTTGGTAATCTAAATGCATTCTTTGCAATCGTAGCAGGCCTATCTGCTGGTATGCTTATTGGTTACATCACTGAGATTTATACTTCAGGTGAGTACAAGCATGTTAAGAAAATTGCAAAGCAATCTGAGACAGGTCCAGCGACAACAATTATCTCTGGTCTTGCAGTAGGTATGGAATCAACAGCAATGCCGATTCTATTTATTTCTGCAGCAACACTCATTGCTTTCAAATTTATGGGTCTATACGGTATCGCACTTTCTGCTGTAGGTATGCTTTCAACAGCAGGTATTACAGTTGCGGTTGATGCTTATGGTCCTATCGCAGATAACGCTGGTGGTATCGCAGAAATGTGTGAACTTCCAAGCGAAGTTCGTGGCATTACAGATAAGCTTGACGCTGTTGGTAACACAACGGCTGCAATTGGTAAAGGTTTTGCAATTGGTTCAGCAGCACTTACTGCGCTGTCACTATTTGCATCTTACTCACAAGCTGTTGGTCTTGAGACAATTTCAGTTCTGAAGCCTACAGTTGTAGTTGGCCTATTTATCGGTGGTATGCTTCCATTCCTATTCTCGGCAATGACTATGGAGTCAGTTGGTAAAGCTGCATTCCAAATGATCGAGGAAGTACGTCGTCAGTTCAGAGAAATCCCTGGTGTTATGGAAGGTACTGCAACACCTGAGTATGCTAAGTGTGTAGATATCTCTACTGCTGCTGCTCTTAAAGAAATGATGGTTCCTGGCCTTATGGCTGTATTGGCACCAATCGTTGTTGGTCTGCTTCTAGGTGCTGAAGCACTTGGCGGAATGCTGTCTGGTGCACTTGTTACAGGTGTACTTATGGCAATCTTCATGTCAAATGCTGGTGGTGCTTGGGATAATGCTAAGAAGTACATTGAAGAAGGTCACTTCGGCGGCAAAGGAAGCGATCCACATAAAGCGGCTGTTGTTGGTGATACAGTAGGTGATCCATTCAAGGATACTTCAGGTCCATCAATCAACATCCTAATCAAGTTGATGACAATTGTTGCGCTTGTATTCGCACCATTGTTCTCAGCATTTGGCCCAATTCTATAGGCTAAACTGATTAAAATCAATTCAGATTTTCAAGGGACAAGCGGATGCTTGTCCCTTTTTACGCGATAAGCAAAGCACAGCAGAAAATTTGAAATCTATCCAAGAATGATGCAAGCATCAATTCTTGGATAGATTTCAAATTTTCTATTGGGCGCGCACCGCGACCAGAGAAATTCGAAGAATTGCTCGGTAGAATTGGGCGCGCACCGCGACCAGAGAAAATCGAAGAATTGCTCGGTAGAATTGGGCGCGCACCGCGACCAGAGAAATTCGAAGAATTGCTCGGTAGAATTGGGCGCGCACCGCGACCAGAGAAATTCAAAGAGTTGCTCGGTAGAATTGGGCGCGCACCGCGACCAGAGAAATTCAAAGAATTGCTAGCTATGTTGTGAATGGTGCGACCAGAAGAACTTGAAGAATCAGTGGATACAAAGAAAAAGCGCAACCGTGATGATAGGAGGGCATATCTCAACTATCATAAGCCTATAAATTTGACCAGCAATATATTTTGACTAAAGAGCATATAATATAAACTTTCGTGCGAAAGTAAGCTGAAAATACAAGCCGGTTGTAGCAGAACAGTGAGTCAATCATACAATTGTAAAGAAGAAGACAGTCCGCATCAGTTTGTATAAGACCTGGTGTGGTATAATGAAACTATACTAAGAAAGGGGTATTCCTATGAACATCCAAGAAAAAATACTCGCGTATCTGACAGAACAGAATCGCCCCATTGCTGATATCGACATAGCATCGGATTTTGAAATTGACAAATCACAATACAGTGCATTTTTCGAAATTCTTGAAAAGATGGAAGAGCAGGGCCTAGTCATAAAAACAAAGAAAAAGAAATATGGTACACCAGAAACTTTTGGCATGGTAACAGGACGTGTTCAGAGCACTTTAAAGGGCTTTGCCTTTTTAATACCAGACAATAAGAATACAACGGATGTGTTTATTGCAGCCTCAGAACTTGAGGGGGCTATGCATGATGACAGAGTTTTAGTGAAACTGACTCAAAAGCCTGAAGGATCACGTCGTGCCGAAGGTACCGTTATAAAAATTTTGAACAGAGCCAATGTTGAAATTGTAGGGACTTTCCAGCAGAGCAAAGACTTTGGATTTGTTGTACCGGACAATCGTAAAATCAATGTAGATATTTACATTCCTGGAGCTTTTGGTGGTGGTGCGCAAACCGGTGATAAAGTTGTGGCTAAAATCACTAAATGGCCTAAGGCTAAACGCAACCCAGAAGGAAAAATTATTGAAGTATTAGGACAAAAAGGTGATCCTGGAACAGATATTCTCTCAGTTATCCGTAAGTATCAGCTCCCAGAAAACTTTCCTAAAAAAGTCCTAGCTGAAGCCGATCATGTGCCTCAAGAGGTTGAAGCTGAAGAAATTAAGCGCCGTAAGGACTTAAGAGATTTGACGACCATCACAATTGATGGTGCAGATGCCAAGGACTTAGATGACGCAGTGTCTATTGAGCGCTTAGAAAATGGAAACCTGAAATTGGGTGTGCACATCGCTGATGTTACACATTATGTTAAGGAAGGGTCTCCTCTTGATAAGGAAGCTATAAAACGTGCAACCAGCGTTTATTTGGTTGACCGCGTTATCCCAATGCTTCCAAGAAGACTTTCAAATGGCATTTGTAGTTTGAATCCAAAGGTGAATCGATTAACACTAACGTGTATGATGGAAATTGATCAAAACGGAGGTGTTGTTGATCACGACATCTTTGAGTCAATAATCAAAACGAATGAGCGCATGGTTTATACGGATGTGTCGGACATTCTTGAAGGTGTAGAACGCCCAGAGCTTGCAAAATACGATTATTTGAAAGACACATTTAAAGCAATGGAAGAGTTAGCACGTATTTTGAGAAAGAAAAGAGATAGACGTGGAGCCATTGATTTCAACTTCCCTGAAGCGAAAATTATAGTTGATGCAGACGGACATCCTGTTGAAATTAAGAAGGCAGAACGCAGAATAGCCAATAGAATTATTGAAGAGTTTATGCTAGCTGCCAATGAAACCGTTGCAGAGCACATGCACTGGCTGGATATGCCTTTTGTTTACAGAATTCATGAAATGCCTGATGAAGAAAAGATCATTGCATTTAACAAGTTTATTCATAACTTCGGGTTCTTTGTGAAGGGTGCTCAGGGAGAAATTCATCCAAAGGCAGTACAAAACTTGCTGTCGAAAGTTGAGGGGAAACCAGAGGAGCACATCATTAGTAAAATGATGCTGCGCTCTTTAAAGCAGGCAAAGTACTCTCCTGTGAATGAAGGGCACTTCGGACTTGCAGCCAACTACTACTGTCACTTTACTTCACCAATCAGGCGCTACCCAGACTTACAAATTCACCGTATTATAAAAGAAATGCTTCAGCATAAGCTTCAACCAAAACGCATTGAGAGACTTACAGAAATCGTTCAGTATGCTTCTGAACAGTCTTCAGAGCAGGAACGTATTGCCGAGAAGGCAGAACGTGAAACCGACGACATTAAAATGTGTGAGTACATGCTTGATTATATTGGCGATACATTTGAAGGCATGATATCATCGGTGACAAGCTTCGGCGTTTTTACTGAACTTGAAAATACAGTTGAAGGCCTGACACGCATGAATCTGCTGGATGATGACTATTACTACTACGATGAAGAGAACCTGCAGCTAGTAGGTGAACGCTCGGGTAATACGTACCGTATAGGTGACCGGGTTCTGGTTAGAGTTGAACGGGTCGATGTGGATCTTAGGGAAGTAGATTTTTACATTATGGAGAAGCTAACATCTGCATACTAATTATGAATCAAACATAATATGAAGAAGAGGGGAAAACCCTCTTCTTTTTAAATGCAGCTTTGATATAATAAGCATATCGTATTAATGAGGCTCAATAGACATCATGAAAAGAGGGTGTAGTGGGTGCTTGAGAAAAAAATATATAAACTGATTTTAATGACAGCTGGATTACTGAGCATATTCAGCATTATAGGAAACGCGATAGCTGGCTTTGGCGCAGTTGTAAGTTTGAAATGGTGCGTCCTGCTCTTTTTTTCCACTCTAGCCTACTATATGAGTTCCAATGAAGCATCTGAAAAATGGAAATTTATCTATTTCTTATTTTTGCTACTCATCTTTTTACCATTTGCCTATTTTGATTCTGGCGGCAGTGCAAACAATGCGATTGGCTATGTGTTCTTACTATTAATCAGTATCATATACCTGTTTAATGGAAAGCGCAGAAAGCTACTTGCAGGGTTGTTAATCCTGATCTTTCCATTACTGCTCACCTTAGAGTACTATTATCCCAACTTGGTAAAAGTATATCCACCGCACACGCAGTATATAGACAGGCTTATACAAATCCCCTTGCATTTGACTGCAGCTTTTTTAATGATTAGGGCCTTTGCCAATGCATACGAGGCTCAGAAGGTACAAGAGCGAGCTTATAGCGCAGAACTTGAACTTCTTAATGCAAGGCTGGAGTTTAAAGCCCATCATGATTCGTTGACGCGTTTAAAGAATCGCCGTGCTTTTGACAGTGTTTTACATGATAGATCAACAAGCCAGCGTCAAAATGTATATGTTGTCCTCTTTGATTTGGATCATTTCAAGCAAATCAACGATACGGTGGGTCATTTAAAGGCCGATGAAATATTAATTACTTTCTCAAAAAAGCTTCTAAAATATAATTCAAAACAGGTCATGATTAGCAGATGGGGTGGCGACGAGTTTGGAATGCTTGTAGAGCATCCGCCTGAGAGACTCATAGAGATGATTGATGAAATACAAGAGCACTACCGGCGAATTGTGTCTTCATTAGATATTAGAACAAAGGTAAGCTTTGGTATTGCGAAATGGAACAACACCTGGAGCCCAGATGAGGTCTTGACCATAGCAGATAAGGCCCTCTATAAAGCAAAACAGAGCGGGCGTGGCAAAATGGTTTTTGCGCCCGATAGAACATAGATTTAGACTAGAAGGATGTGAAAGAATGATTAAATTGGTAGTTAGTGATATGGATGGAACGCTTCTTGGAAAAGACAGTAAGATTAGTCCAGTGAATGAAAAGGCCATACATGCAATTCAGCAAATGGGTGTTCCATTTGTACTGTGTACAGGACGAATCTACTCTGCTGTAGAACCCTACGCGGATTACTTAGGTTTAACAGGACCGGTAATTGGTTGTAATGGTGCAATCATTAAGAATCATGGAACTGGAGATATATTATTTTCAAATGCTATGAAAGACGATGTGGTAAAAGCAGTGGTAGATATATTTAGAAAACACGACCACTATTTTCACTTTTATGATGAGAACACAGTATATGCAGAAAAACGTGGGCCCTTATTTGACTACATTGAAATGATGGCTGAAAAAATGGGAGATACAAGAATAAAAACAAAACTGGTTCCAGATGTTAAAATGCTTATTGGAAACCCGGTACAAGTCTTAAAGATGGGATTTAACTTCTCTGAAAGTGGGCTTACAGATGAAATTGTCAAAGAAGTCAGTGCTATAAAGGGGCTTACAATTGTTCAATCAGCACCCAAGCTGATGGACATTATGAACTCAGGTGTGAGCAAGGGAGAAGCGATTAAATCGCTCGCTAAACTTTTTGACATTAAAACGGATGAGATCATGGCAATGGGTGACAATGATAATGACATTGAAATGTTGAAGACTGCAGGTATTGGCGTTGCCATGGGCAACGCGGGGGACCATGTGAAGGCAATCGCAGATGATGTCGCAGTACACCATGAAGAAGATGGCGTGGCATGGGCTCTCGAAAAGTACGTGCTTTCTCAAAAGGAACTATATAAATAGGCTTTTGGGGTAAATTAGATGTTTTTGATTCAGTGCGTTTTAAATGAACCGCCAGTCTCGTGCAGTACTTAGCTTTAGGACAGGCGGTTTTGTTCTGGAAAAATGTAGGTCAAAGCCAAAAAAACGGTTCAGGTTTGTGCTCGCACAACCTGAACCGTTTTTTGGCTTTAACATATTTGGCGCGTTTTAGCGACCACAGCAATCGAAATTGCTCAGAAATATTTATGATAATAAGTTAAGCTGTGAGTCTCTCAACATGTGAAATTTAAGACGGCTTGAATATTTTTGGTTTACTTATTGTTTACCTGTAACAAACTTGTCAATGAAATAGGCATGTACCCGTGAGTCTTCTGTGAGCTCAGGATGAAAAGCCGTTACAAAAATATTCTCTTGTTTTGCGCTGACAATATCGCCATCTAGGGTGGACAGCACTTCGACTGTATCCGTAGGATTAATGATTTTAGGAGCTCTGATGAAGACTGCAGGATAGTCATTTACAGCATTTGATATGCTTAGCCTTGTTTTGAAACTGCCAAGCTGTCGACCATATGTGTTTCTAACAGCTGTAATATCCATATTTCCAAGATGAACCGTAGGATCTTCATGTATGTTTTTTGCAAGAAGAATAAGGCCAGCACAGGTTCCCCATACAGGCAGACCATTTCTGATTTTGCATTTAAGCGGTTTCATCATATCGAAATCATTTAAGAGCTTACCCATAGTGGTGCTTTCCCCCCCGGGGATGATTAAGCCATCAATCTGATTAAGCTGTTTGGAGCTGCGTACTTCTAGCGCTAAGTGTCCTAGCTTTTCAATATGTTTGCAGTGTTCTTTGAAAGCACCCTGAAGTGCAAGAACACCAATACAAAGTGTGCTACTGCTCTTATTGGACATATTAGTAGCCTCTATTAGCCATGCGGTCAGTGTGTTCAATAGAATAAACATTGATGCCAACCATGGCTTCACCAAGGTTTTCAGATATTTTTGCCAGCATTGTAGGATCCTTGTAATGCGTAACCGCCTTTACAATAGCGGCAGCGCGCTTTCTAGGATCACCTGACTTGAAAATGCCTGAACCAACGAAAACACCATCACAACCCAGTTGCATCATCATTGCTGCATCAGCAGGTGTTGCGACACCGCCTGCTGCAAAGTTGACTACTGGAAGGGCACCATGCTCATGCACGTATTCAACTAAGGATACAGGTGCACCAAGCTCTTTTGCCGCATTGTATAGTTCTTCGTCTGAAAGACCTTGTATACGTCTGATTTCACTCTTCATAAGGCGCATATGTCTAACTGCTTCAATAACATCGCCTGTACCTGGTTCTCCTTTTGTACGAATCATTGACGCCCCTTCTGCAATACGGCGCAGGGCTTCGCCAAGATTCTTTGCACCGCATACAAATGGTGCTTTAAAATCTTTTTTGTTTATATGTAAAGTTGGATCAGCTGGCGTTAAAACTTCACTTTCATCAATATAGTCAATTTCGAGCGCTTCTAAAATTTGTGCCTCTACAAAATGACCAATTCGAACCTTTGCCATAACGGGAATTGAAACAGCCGCTTGGATTTCTTTTATCATAGATGGGTCAGAAGCACGTGCAACACCGCCGTCTTTTCGGATGTCTGCAGGAACACGTTCAAGGGCCATAACAGCGCACGCACCAGCCTCCTGAGCAATTTTAGCCTCTTCTGGTGTTGTTACATCCATGATAACGCCGCCTTTTAGCATTTGGGCTAGATTTTTATTCAGTTCATGTCTATTGTTCATCGTTTCCCTCCAAAGTGTACGTTTTATTGTATCTCTACAATCAGAATAGACGATACAATCGTGCTTGTCAATTTTACAAATCAAATATTGTATCGATACATAATTAGGATAATAAGGATAATTATCAGGCTGTGAGTGTGGTATTGTACCGGTGCGGGGGCGTCTTGAGTTCGATATTGAGTGTGGATGCTTTGATATGGGTACAATGGTCATGGAATCATTCGTTAAATTTGTAGCTTGTAAAAGTCAGAGCTGAGATAGGAAAGGGTACAAATGAGTTGGCTGCGTTGCTAGTGGGGAAGACTAAATGAAGAGCAGAAATATTACGTATCCCTTACAGAAAGCGAGGTTCATTTGACTATTAGGCTTCAATCTGCTACAATTCACTAGTACGTTCAGTAAGAAAGGGGTCTTTCCATGGCTATCGGAAAATTGATTGCAAATAATAAAAAAGCATATTATGAGTATTTTATTGAAGATAAGCTGGAAGCAGGGATCGTTCTCACTGGAACAGAAGTGAAATCCATTCGAATGGGCCGTGTCAACATTAAAGAGTCTTATGCTCAAGTCAGAAATGGCGAAGTGTTCATTAATGGCATGCACATTAGTCCATATGAAATGGGTAACCGATACAATCAAGACCCAATCAGGGAAAGAAAGCTTCTTTTGCATAAACGTGAGATAGACCGTCTTGTAGGGTATATACAGCAAAAAGGATTAACAATTGTTCCCCTGAAAGTCTACATCAACCCTAAAGGCCTTGTAAAAGTCCAAATCGGTGTTGCGCGTGGTAAGAAAATGCATGACAAGCGTGAATCTATTGCTAAACGAGATTCTGAACGCCGAATTCAAAAGGCGATGTCTGAAAAGTACTAAAGCACTACTAACTGAGCACTTAACCTTTAGTCGGGTTAACCATACACGGGGGTGTACAGGTTTCGACAGGGGTGTGGAGCTTAGGTAAGCGAGCCGTGTTTCTTTTTCCTGGGGTACACGCTAAAGAACTGGGATACTAAATATAATTGCTAATAACAATTACGCACTAGCAGCTTAATGTTGCTATCCTGATCAGGCGCCTTTCATCCTTGTCGCGCTTGGCATTATAGGATTACGCATACGAGGGTCAAAGTCTAGCGGTGTCTCCCGCTAGAGGGGTATTTTAGAGACTATGCCTGAATCTTTGTCAGTTGCTGGACGTTGACGAGGGCGAGAATTTAAGCAGCAACTGCGCTCGGAGAAAGCTTGAGTAAAACGCTTTTGGACGTGGGTTCGATTCCCACCACCTCCACCAATAAAAAAAATCATCCGGTAGGATGGTTTTTTTTATTGCTTAGAAAAGGAATCGAACGCGAAAGAACGCCGAGCGAGTAGCGAGGATAAAGTGAAAGCGCTAGGCCTGAAAGCGAGTGAGGTGAGCGGTGGGATTCCCACCACCTCCACCAATAAAAAAAGATCATCCGGTAGGATGGTTTTTTTTATTGCTTAGAAAAGGAATCGAACGCGAAAGAACGCCGAGCGAGTAGCGAGGATAAAGTGAAAGTGCTAGGCCTGAAAGCGAGTGAAGCGAGCGGTGGGATTCCCACCACCTCCACCAATAAAAAAAGATCATCCGATAGGATGGTTTTTTTTTATTGCTTAGAAAAGGAATCGAACGCGAATAAGAAAACCGCCTTACAGATTGTGTAGGGCGGTTTTTTTTATGCTATAAAATCTGTGTAGAATTGACTTTTGGGGTGAAAGATTTGATAGAGTTCTAAAGTTTTTCGAAGAAAACATCGTGAATCTCAAGGGCAAGCTGTATTTGCATGTGATCCCGATAATTGTTTAAATCCATTTCTAAACTATCAGAAATCTTCTTCAGTCTCTGTGTCAGTGTATTGCCGTGAATGAAAAGTTTGTCTTTCGTATAAGTCCAGTTATCATTGCTTTGTATGTATATTTTAAGCGTTTCCAACAAGGTATTGTTTCGTGAAGTATTATCAACAAGTGGTCCTAGGATATCAGCCATATAGACCAGTAATTGGTCTTCACTGTTATTCAGCAGCAGCTGATTAATCATGTTGTCTTCATAAAATGAGTAAGGCACAGAGGGGTTGGCTCTAAACAGCTGTCTTGAAGTGCGTTTCAATGTATCGTGAACCTTATGAAAATGTTTCATGTCATTGAACAGATTACTCATTAAAGCACGCGTGATTATTAGATCTGTGTCATAGTGCGGGCCCTTGTCATTTTGGTCGGTAATCAATTGCATTAAATATTCCAAGTCTTTTTTCGATTGTCCTGGGTCCTCAAATATGACGTAGATCCAGTTAGATTTACTTGCAATAAAATTAGCAACCGATTTATCCAAAAACTGTGGTATAAGCTGGCAGTTATATCGAATCCTGCGTTCAATGTGTTTGTTGAATTGAATATCGGATTCTTCCAGAGAACTCGAGTAGCAATGAATGAGTAAGAGTCTATAGGATTTTCCTGCTTCAAGATTGTACTGAAAGGCGTATTTCTCAATTGACTTCTCATCATCTCCAGCGATGAGTAAATCAATAAACTCCCCTCTGTACTTATGGTCCAGTGTTTCAATCTGCATTTGATTTAAAATCACAAGTGATAGAATGGTTAAGGTTAAATCTATTACAATTCCATCCTCGGTTGTGTAATGGTCGTTACTTCTGATGATGACAATCCAACCATGATTCATTTTCCCAATCAGAATAGGTTCAAATCTAATGAAATGATTATCGTATGTTATACAGACAGTCCTATGTTTCTTTAGGTTTTTTTCGATGATATGTTCTAATTCTTTATTGAAATTTACTAGATTGTGGCGGCTGGATGCCGCGCAAATATTCATATACTGATCGACATAGACAATTTGACATTTGAGGAGTTTAGCGGATTCGCAGACAATCTCTTTTTCTGAGGCACCCTTTAGCATAAGATCCATGAAAAGAGTGTGGAGCGAAAGTGTGTACTTGTAACGGTTCTTTTCTGCTTCAATAATCTGACTGTAACTTTGAATTTGATTTTTATCCTTAACGATACTCTCCATGAGCTGGGCATTTGAAATTGCCAATGCAGCTTGATGGGAAATGGCTTCAAGAAGGTCTACATCCTTGGATGTAAAGGCACCCTCGTTACTGAAGTTATCGACTACGATGACGCCAATACACACATCTTTAACTTGGATAGGACATGCTATAACACCTTGAATACTCTGAAGTGGCGTGCCTAGGAACTCATCTGGAGATCTATCAAGATCCTTATAAAACGTAATTTCATGCATGTAGTTTCGCACCTCGTTGACACCATTCACCACTAGGGTCTCATTTTTAGTAAAAGCTTGTCCTGTGATAGATTCACCAGGCTGTATGATGATTTCATATGCCGTATCATTAAATCCATATGAACATTTGACTTCGAGATATTTTTTATCAGAATTATACAAGAAAATCAGACCGGTATCTGCATTTTGAAGAATTTCTACAGATTTTTCCAAGAGGATTTTTAAGATATCATCTTCTTGCATCGTCGAGTTTAGATATTTTACAGCTTGTAGGACGGATCTGTATTTTAAAGCATCTTTGGATAATATCGGCATAAAATTAGCTCCTGTCAACATAGTGTTTACACTATTAAATAACATAAATATATATTGCTAACACTATACCATGAAAGGAACTTGTTGTATAGAATACTCATTAATAGGAGGCGCAATATGACAGATAAAATAATAGAACTTTCAAAAAAGTATTATAACAAGCTCGTGGATATCAGACAAGTAATACATATGAATCCTGAGCTGGGGTTTGAAGAACATAAAACTGCAGAGTTGATTTCCAGCGTTTTAGGGGCGCATGGGATAGAGCATGAAAGACATATTGCCAAGACCGGGATCGTCGGAATAGTACGTGGTAAATATCCTGGAAAAACTGTCCTGCTGCGTGCAGATATGGATGCTCTTGAAATTCAGGAAGAAACAAATTTGCCGTATGAATCACAAGTACCAAACATTATGCACGCTTGCGGGCATGATGGACATGTCGCTGGATTAATTGGAGCGGGACTGATTTTAAATGCTTTAAAGGAAGACCTTCATGGGAATGTGAAGTTGGTCTTTCAACCGGCTGAGGAGAGTGTAGGTGGTGCAAAGCCGATGATTGAAGAAGGTATTCTTGATAATCCCAAAGTGGACATAGCCTTTGCCTGCCATTTGTGGGGTGGCACCCCAGAAGGGGCTGTCCATTTAAAGAAAGGGCCAATAATGGCAGCGCCAGATGAATTTTCATTCAAGATTCAAGGGGTTGGTGGACATGGCGGTATGCCGCATCTGTCAATTGATCCAATTATGATTGCTTCACAGGCCATAACAATGTTTCAAACAATCGTGAGTAGAACAATCAATCCTCTAGATTCAGTGGTGATTAGTATCGGCTCAATTCACAGTGGAAAAGCACACAATGTGATTCCAGATACGGTTGAGGTGACTGGGACCGTAAGAAGTTTTTCAGAGGAAAATCGGTACAGGATACCTTATGAGATGGAAAATATTTTAAAATCATTAACGGCCTTTAATGGGGCATCTTATACATATGACTTTGAACGGACATTCCCGCCGCTAATCAATAATGATTTTGCATCAGATTATTTTGGAGAGGCTTTCAAGAAGGTTGTTGGCTCAGAGTGTGTGCGCTTTGATGCAGAACCGAGCATGGGGGGAGAAGACTTTTCTTTCATTAGCCAGTTGGTTCCCTCAGCTTACGCATTTGTAGGCATTTCAAAGGATATGAAGAGTCCTGTAAAGCACCATAATCCAAAATTCGAGTGGGATGACAAAAATCTTCTAACATTAGCTCAGGGTATGGCGCAAGTCGCATATGATTATTTAATTCAAGAATCGAAGGAGGTGTAAGTGCGTCAAGTTTATTATTTCAATATGAATCTATTTCAAAAAGGGGGAGATCTTATGAGTATCGAAGTATCTAAGCCGGATACTGTGGAAGTGAAAAGTGTAAAAGCGCCCAATACATTGGTGATGTTGAGTGCAATAATATTAATCTTATCTGTTTTAACCTACATTGTTCCTGCGGGTGTGTTCGAAAGAGTCGTTGATGTAGAGACAGGGAGAACGATTGTCGTAGCTGACAGTTATCACGTGGTGGAGTCATCACCTGTATCCGTATTTGATGTTTTCAAAGCAATCCCAAAAGGGATGGGTGAAGCTGGCTACATTATATTCTTTCTATTTATAATAGGTGGCGCATTTAGAATTCTACAAGCGACTGGCGCAGTTGATTCTGGTATTAAAGCTTTAGTGGGTAAATTGCAAGGTAAGGAAACCAATCTTATCCCCGTCATTATGATTGTTTTTGCCTTGGGTGGTGCGGTATTGGGAGTTGCAGAAGAGGCTCTAGCCTTCTTGCCGATGATTGTTATGCTGAGTATCGCATTGGGATTTGATTCCCTTACAGGCGTTGCAATTGTACTAATAGGTTCAGCTGTTGGATACGCAGGAGCCGTTTTGAATCCATTTACAGTAGGGGTCGCA
The DNA here is from genome assembly GCA_963676345.2 of uncultured Acidaminobacter sp. GTDB lineage: Bacteria > Bacillota > Clostridia > Peptostreptococcales > Acidaminobacteraceae. The sequence goes on along the minus strand of CAXXTS010000002.1, from coordinate 145,391 downwards.
CAAGGCATTGCAGGACTGCCTCTGTTTTCTGGCATTGAGTATCGTATGATTTGTCTGGTGATATTTACTTTCGTGAGTATTGTATATGTCCATAGATATGCAAAGAAAATTAAAGACAATCCTGAATTGAGTCCGATGTACCACGAAGACAAAAACTTGAATTTACATATTGGATCGGCTGAATCACAAGAATTTACAAAAAAACACAAGATGGTGTTGGGACTGCTCGTAGTCGGTGTAGCCTTCATCGCCTATGGTGTTTTAAATCTTGGATTTTACATCACAGAACTTGGAGCGATTTTTCTAATAATCGGTATCGTATCTGGTCTGGCCGGTGGTCTGAGCATCCCGGACATTGCAGATGAATTTGTATGGGGTGCCAAGGGGCTTTTATATGCAGGGCTGATTGTTGGTTTTGCAAGGGCGATGCTGGTCGTTATGACCCAAGGAAATATACTGGATACAGTTATAAATTCTGCAGGTCAAATTATTGGGAGTTTGCCGCCAAGCATTAGCGCAATCAGTATGTTTATTGTACAAAGCCTAATGAATATAATTATACCTTCTGGATCCGGTCAAGCGGCTGTATCCATTCCAATAATGGCGCCACTGGCTGATGCAGTGGGTGTGTCAAGACAAACTGCTGTGCTTGCTTACCAGTTTGGAGATGCATTCAGTAATATTTTAACGCCGACATCAGGCTTTTTCATAGCTGGAATATCCATGTGCGGCATCTCTTGGCAAAAGTGGGCCAAGTGGCTGCTCCCACTCTTTGGTATATGGTGTATCGTGGCGTCAGTACTACTATATACAGCAGTACTAATCGATTATGGTCCATTTTAAGTATTAACGCAGTCATAATATACATTTTCATATAGAAGGAAGAAAACCACCGTACACTAATGTAAGGTGGTTTTTCAAAGGCCAGAACTTCCGAAGTGGTTGTCAGATTTCGTTCATAATGACTGGATCCTTAATCTTGTTTTTGATTACCTGTTCATTTAGCTGTATAATGTTATCGGACATGGGTTTGTGCCTCCTTGGTAGGGATTTGTTGTGGTGACTTAATTTTACCAAACGGCACGGACTCATGTCCTTATTTTTAGTGCTTAGAAAAGGAATCGAACGCGAATAAGAAAACCGCCTTACAGGTTATGTAGGGCGGTTTATATTGCTTAAAAATAAGACATGTATGACATCGGTATCTCTAAGAAAAGAGATCAGCCTTGTCAATAGTAGGTGTTGCATCCAGTCGTTTGTCGAGGACAATCTGACCCTGATCCAGTTTGATTAGACGATTGCCGTAGTGTAAAGCCAAGTCCATATTGTGGGTAATCATAAGTGCAGGTATTTGATGGCGGTTAACAAGTTCTTTTGTTTTATCCATCACAACTTGAGCCGTTTTAGGATCAAGGGCAGATGTATGTTCATCGAGCACCAGTATTTCAGGTTTTTTCATTGTAGCCATAACAAGGGCAAGTGCTTGTCTTTGTCCGCCTGATAGTTCGGATACATTTGTATGAAGTTGATTCTCTAAACCAAGATTTAGCGTTTTAAGCTCTTCTTTGTAGTAAGGAATGCGTTTCTTATTTACACTCATCTTTAATCCGTAAGGTTTCCCTTTTCCATCAGCCAATGCCATGTTTTCCAGAATGGTCATGTTACCTGCTGTTCCCTTTTTGGGGTCTTGATACACCTTGGCTATTTTCATTTTTCTTTCATAAGCAGGTAGATCGCCTATGGCAGTACCACGTAAATATATTTCACCTTCATCGAGTGAAAGATCACCTATCAGAAGCTTTACAAGTGTGGATTTACCAGCACCATTGGTTCCGATAATTGAAACGAAATCATTTGAATCAATAGACAAGTTGAACTGATCAAACAAAACTTTGACGCCATCTAGTGTTTCAAAACGCTTAACTATATTTTTAAACATGAGCACGTGCAATCACCTGCTTTTCCTTTATTGACCCCTGATTTTTAGACGATTTCTTACGATTGCCACTGTTGGCTATGAGTATACTGAGCAGAATAACAGATGTTATAAGCTTTAAATCACTTGGTGCAAATCCGAGTTTTAGCGTGAAGGCTAAGGCGTATCTGTAAACAATACTTCCAATAATGGCAGCCGTTGAGAGCATAACTGGCAGTGTTTTACTGCATAGGGCTTCTCCTAAGATGATAGCGGCAAGTCCCATAATAAGCATACCGGTTCCCATGTTAATATCTGCATAGCCTTGATACTGGGACAAGAGGGCACCAGCCATAGCCACAAGACCATTGGAAATGACAAGTCCAAGTCTCTTATATCGCGTTGGATTCAGCCCGAAGTTTTCAATGAGACTGGGGTTATCACCAACTAGACGGATCAGATAGCCGATTTGTGTCTTGAAGAAAATATCTAAGATCAACTTGACAGCTATTACAATACAGAGGGCTTTCAAAAGGAGATTACCGCTAGAAAAGAGGTGGTCTACTGTAAAAAGATTCACATTCGCCCGTCCTAGTATTCTTAAGTTAACACTGTAGAGTCCAATCATGACAAGTATGCCTGAGAGGAGATTTGTAATGTTAAATCGTGTATGAATGAAAGCGGTGATGTATCCAGCTATACATCCACCGACAATGGCTAATCCCATACCGACGCCAATGGGCATACCACTCATAAGACAACGGGTGAATATGGCAGCACCCAATACAAAACTGCCGTCCACTGTCAAATCGGGAAAATCCAAAATTTTGTAGGAGATATAAACGCCTAAAACCATTATGGAAAAAATTAATCCTTCAATCATTGTTGCTAACATAAGAGACTCCTTTTACTTGAGTACTTTGCAATTTCAGCCTTTACTCAGTATCATCAGTGGGTAGTTTAATGCCATAGCGATCTGCTGTTTCCGTGTTATAATCTCTTGTTGTTTTTGTTACAACCTGAGGCTCTATTTCGCTTACAGATGTTCCGTTTAGTATTTGTACAACCATTTCACCTGACTGGTAGCCAGTACCGTATTCACTTGGACCATCAGTTGCCAAAGCGCCTTGGTCAACGTAATCTTTAACGGCTCCTATAATCGGGATATCTTTTGCATCAGCTTTTTTTACTACGACTGGAAAAGCAGAAGCAACGGTGTTGTCTTTTTGTACATAGAGTACGTCAATATCATCTAAGATTGCATCTAGTGCCAAAGCAACTTCGTTGGAATTGGTGATGCCTTTGACTTCTATCTCTAAGCCGAGCTCTTCGCTGGCAACTCTTGCTAGATTCACCTGAATTTCTGAGTTCAGTTCTCCTGAGTTGAAAATCATTCCAATCTTTTTTGTCTCAGGAAGGAGCTCCATCATAAGCTCAAGCTGTTTTTTGACGGGTGTCATATCACTAACACCTGTGATATTTTCGCCTTGAAGACCTGCGGATGCAGGGTCTGTGACGGCTGTATAAACGATTGGTGCATTTTTGACTTTGTTAAAAAGTGCCTGACTAGAAGGTGTAGTAATACCAACAACTAAATCGTATTCTCCTGATGAAAATTCATTGGCTATGGTATTCGTATTTTCCATACTGCCTTGACTGTTCAAGTATTCTATTTCAATATTTTCACCTTCAATATATCCACCGTCTTTAATGGCGTCTAGAACCCCTGAGCGAATAGCATCAAGTGACGGGTGTTCAACAAGCTGAGAAATTCCGATTTTATAAACCTTTGTTTCGGTAGTTTCTGAAGCCGTATCAACCGCTGCTTGGTTCTGTTTTTCTGGGGTGCTACAGCCTGCTAAGATTGCCAGCAGCATTGTAATGATGAGTACTTTCATAATCTTTTTCATTTTCTTATCTCCTTAGTGGTGTCTACTTTTTGTCATGAGTCTTTTTAAAGATATGAATTGAGAGCCATCATCGTCATGATAACTGTGTAGCACTTTACAAAAATAAAAAACGCCCTCTATGCATTGTGCATAGAGGGCGATACAGTCGCGTTGCCACCTCAAATTCACAGAGTTACCTCTGTATCTTCTTCAAATACAAACTGTCAAAGTTTTATATTCTATCTCGATAACGGGAGAAAACCGTGTTCCATACTCAAATTTCAGGTCCAACTCATGAGGCCATTCACCATATTTTATAATGCTAACATCCCACCTTTTGTTAGCTCTCTGTGATTACGCCATATGGTTACTCTTCTCAATCAGCGCTTTATCGATTTTATATAAAAATGAGTATACAGAATATCGAATGCAGTGTCAACTACTTCCTCAAATAAAGTTTGAAGTTCTAAGTTGAAGAGATTGCAAAGTCCTCTGATACTTCTATGATCAAAACACAAGTCGTACAATGGTTTAAATCCCTTTTTACTTCATAACAGGAAATAAGTTCCCATCAGGCATAACATATGTTTTTAAATCCCTGCGGCCTTTCAGTTTATAAGCTGTTTCAAGCGCTTCGTCCAGCGTCTTGACTATCGTTATATCTGAACTGTCCATATCTTTTGCATCGATATCAGAAACGTAGATAATATTGTATTTAGTCGCATACCAGCACGCCAAGTAGCCTATGTACTTTGCGATGGTGTAATTGCTGTGCAGTTCTTCTTCGCGTTCAGGATTGTCTTTGAAATTTTGAATAATATGCTGGACTTCAGGGTGACCAAAGCCTTCTGAACAGCTGGCTAGAATAATGAGTATGCCGTCTTCATGAATGGCGCGCATGGCATTGTAAATGACCTTAGTAGACTGGTAGAAATTCAAGTCTTTTGGAAATCCGCCACCCGAGGCAATAATCATGTCACCTTTTTCCTGAATTTCAACATCGTTGAACTCTGATACCATTTGACAGCCCTTTTTATGGGCCACGGTAATATCGCCACTGACAGCGGCTATGATTTCACCTCCGCCTAAAATAACGTTGAACATAAAAGCCGGGTTAAACATTTCAGCGGCTTCAATCATATCTAAGTTGAGTGGGTTGTTGTCATATAATGCACAGTCACATAAGGGGTTCGGGCCACTTGTAAGATTTTCTGGACGCTCCATTGAAATGGCATGATTCATCATAATGCTTTTTCGAGATGCAATTCCAGGCAGTACAGATTTACGGCCACCGCCCCATCCAGCCATAACATGGTATACAACGGCTCCTGTCATAATCACCTTGTCAGCCTGAGCAGCCTTTTTATTGACCTCCACAACCGTACCTCTTGAAGTTGTACCAATTTCTACGAGGTTATCTGCATCATTGCAGTCATGATCTTCAATATGAAATCTGCCATAAAGGCTATCTCCCAGTAATTTTTTATGCTCATCCTCAGTGTGCTTTCTATGAGAGCCCAGAGCAGAGATAAAGAAGATGTTTTCTTCCTTAGCCCCAGCACCGATGAGTTCGTCAACAAGAATCGGTAAGAATATATGGGGACGCTGATACATTCTCGTTACATCAGAAATGACAATGCAGACCTGATCGTCTGGTGAGATGACCCGGTCCAGTGTTTGTGAGGCAATGGGGTTCTTTAGGCTTTGACGTATAATGTCCTCTTCTGACATGGATTTTGCTTCTCCAGCCAGTTTTATTTCACCAATTAAATGGTCCTTATCAATATGTAATTCAGTTTTCTTATGACCAAATTTCAAACTAAACTGCTTCATTTAAATGCTCCTTTTTTTCTGTCGTATTAATGTGACGCTTATCTATAACCGCTGTTAAAAGGAATACAATCATACATACAACCCATTCCATATAGATTGGGTGGGATCCAATGTGGACAGCGGGAAACATCTTCCATAGAATTAAGACAACAACCCCAGCTGCTGTAGTCGTTGCAGCAGAGCTTTTTCTGCAAAGGGATGGCTTGAAAATTGTAAAGAAGAAGGTGAGTGTAAAGGCAGTCATTAGGCTCAGGGCAATTGTAAGTGTCTTTAAGATGCCCACAACTGTGAGGGATAAGAAAAATGTGAAGATACCAATGACAATAACCGTAACCTTTGTTATGACAGCGAATTTGGCATCGCTTACATCCGGGTTAATATATTTTTTGTAAATGTCTTGAGAAAACAAAGTAGACGTGCCTAAAAGCAAGTTGCATGCAGTTGAAACATCTGCGGCCCAAAGTGCTGCAAGGGTTATACCTGCAAGGGCAGGGTGAAGCGACATAATCATTTTAGGCAGAGCCATGGTCGCATTAATATCAGGAAAAGCTGACTTGGCAGCAATGCCCATAATGGCTGAAAGAAATCCAATGGGAAGCATAATAAGACCACCAATAATGAAGCCCCTGCGCGCGTGGTTTTCATCTTTGGCACTAAATGATATTTGTACAACGGCTTGTAGTGACTGGGACTGTGTAATCATAACCGCAATCCAAGCTAAGATAATTCCCCAGCCGAGGCCATCCACAATATGCATATAAGGAATATCCGTTGGTAGGTTCATTTTGATGGCACTCATGCCACCAAGGGATTTGACTGAAGTGATACTTGCTAAAATAATACCGAAATAAATGAGTGTGACATTTAAAATATTTGAAAGACCTGCAGACCACATGCCACCAATAAACGTGATGCCAACGAATACAAATGCACTGACAATCATGCCCATTTTCATTGTGAAAATATCTGGCAGCAGGGATGTTAAAATAGCGCCGCCAGCAAGATACTGGAGGGATGCGATGACAATCATCACGACAATTTGAATAACAACCGTGAAGATTCTAGCCTGTTTTCCATAGTATCTTTCAAAGAGTTCAGGAATGGTAGACACATTTAGGTTTCTATATTTTTTTGCAGTAATAAGACCGACAAGTATGGCACCAAGACCCCAAGCCACATTGTACCAACCAGCAGAAAGACCTGCTTTGTAGGCGTTCTCAGCTACGCCAATTGTTGAAGCGCCTCCTATGGCTAAGCCTGTAACAGTAACGGCAACAAGCGGTGTGGTTAATTGTCGACCAGCCAAAATGAAACTTTCGGCATTTCCACCCTTTGTGAGTTTTCTTGCATAAGCACTGATAGCGAATAAGGCAGCTATATAGGCAACAACGATGATTAACTGTAAATTCATAAGCCCTCCCAGATGATAAAACATAATTCCGACGAATACATTAAACCCTGTTGTAGTAAGGGCTTAATACCAATTAGAAATAATTGGTTGTGCAAAGTATAGCATAATCATAATGAAATATTACAGGGTAGAAACATTTAAGGGTTAAAATTTTAAAGCTTCTTAAAATTTATAAATATTAATTACAATAAAAATGTATGCATGCTAGGAGAAAAGAATCTATGAAGATAGCTTCCCACACAGGACGTTCACTTATTTACCGATTAAACTTAAAAATGAACACTTCTGCCATTTTTTATAAAAGTACACATAACTTATGTTAAAATTGGGTATTAGTACTACACGAAAGAATGCCTGGGGTACATAGGCTGAATCAATATACTTACAGGAGATAGATTATGAGCAAAGTTCGATACTTAATTCATTTATGCATTTTGACAGTGATAATTACATGTGCTTTTGGTGATATAAATTATGCTGAGCGTCAGGATATATTTGACGATACAGCTTCGATTGTGTTTGAGCATATCGGACAAGATATTGGGCTTAAGGATTTTTCAGTATCTTCCATAGTGCAAGACAAGCACGGCTATATTTGGTTTGCAACACAAGGTGGGCTTTATAAATTCAATGGAAAAAGCACGTTGAGCTATCGTAATGATCCATTCGAAACCAATGGACTTGCCAACAATTTGATACAAACTACTTTTTATGAAGAAGAAAACAATGTTCTTTGGTTGGGGACATATCAAGGTGTTTCCAAATTAGATATTGATACGCAGACCTTTACAAATTATTCGAGTGATAGCAGTAGGCTATCAAATAATGTCATTGTTGCGATTCAGCCAGATGCCTATGGGAATATGTGGTTTGGGACAATGGAGGGATTAAACAGGCTCAATCGTGAAACGGGTATGATTGAAACATATGAAGTTGAAGGAAACGTTGTTCGCAGCCTGTATTTAGACTCTCAAAATCGTTTGCTGGTAGGGACTTATGAAGGCTTGTATTATTTCGATGAGGCAAGTGATAGCCTTGAGTTTGTCAATATAGATTATCCATCCAAGTATGTGATGGTCATTAAAGAGTTTGAACCGGGTGTCTTGACCCTAGGGATGTGGGATGGCGGCACCATGGACTTAGACTTGAAATTCAATGTCCTTCATAAGATGGCGTATGAAGATAACCGGGTGTATGCAGTACATCAAACCAAAGACGGTATTCTCTGGGTAGGTACTTGGGGGGGCGGTTTATTTGCATCTGACGGAGTTAGAAATATACGGTTCCCGGGAGACAATAAAAAAGGTGATATTGGACATACGGTTGTTTATAGTTTCTTAGAGGACTCAGAAGGGGTACTATGGATTGGCACCAATGGAAATGGTGTATATAAGCTAGATCCAAATGTAAGTTCATACGTTGAGTTTACACATGACTCTGATGACCCAGATGCACTGGATGCAGGCAAAATTAATACCATTTATAGAGATTCAAAGGATCGCCTATGGATTGCAGTTTATAATAAAGGGTTGAATAGGTATGATCCGAAAACAGATAAAATGGTAAAATACACTGCTCTAAATGAAGGAAAACATGAACTGAGTAGTGATCAAGTAATGGATTTTGTAGAATATAAGGGTCAATTATTGGTTGCTACTTATAATGGTGTGGCGCAATATGACGCGTCAAGTGATCGGTTTGTATCCTTAGGTATTTTGCCAAAGGATACAATTGTTTATTCGCTGGAGGTTGATCATGACAATCATTTGTGGGTGGGGACCTACATAGACGGCGTCTATCATTTTGACGACCGGCTTAATTTAGTTGAGCAAGTAAACAGTAAAAGCAAGGATAAGAAAATTGAAGATGATTTGATTTATGATTTGTTTGAAGATAGTAAAGGGCGTATTTGGATTGCATCAAATTATGGGCTCTATCGATATAATCATAATGAAAATCAACTAGTAGGCTATTTTAAAGAGCAGAATAATAGAAAGGCCATTGCAAGCAATAATGCACGTGTCATTTTTCAAGACAGTCAAGGTCGCATATGGGTTGGATCAGGCGGCGGAGGCATCGCCCTCTATCATGAAGAGGATGATTCATTTGAGTCATTCACTGAAAAGGAAGGCCTCTTAAATAATACAGTAATCAGTATAGAGGAATCAGAAGGCGGGAAAATTTGGGCTGTTACACGCCTGGGCATTTCAATTATTGATTCAACCAGTAAATCCATTGTCAACCTGACAGAGGTGGAAGGTCTTGGTGGCGGTGAGTATACAGGTACCAGCTTTAAGGATGATAATGGGCGTATTTATATTGGAGGCATACATGGCGTTGATAAAATACCGATTGCACATATTAATCGTGAAAAGCAGTTTCCGCCAATATATATAACCAATGTATCTGTTTATCATGAGCCAGTTAGTGGTGTGAATCGAATATTGAATGGAGAAACCTATGCCTTCGGAGCAGATGAGAATTATTTGAGTTTTGATTTTGAAGCCTTGGAGTATAGTTCTAAATCCGACATTCAGTATAGTTTTTATCTGGAAAACTTAGATGCAGATTGGATTAACAGCGGTTCAAATAACTTTGCGTCATATTCCAATATTCCGCCAGGGAACTATACTTTCTTTGTCCGTGTAAGTGATATACAAGGCAATGTATCCGACCCGGTATCGCTTCAGTTTTCTATAGCACTCCCTTGGTACAAGACCCAGTATGCGTATATGAGCTATGGACTGTTAAGCTTCATGTTTGTGTACGGTATTGTAAAAATTCGAGAAGGACAGTTGCTTTCAAGAAGGAATTCTGAATTATCTCACTTGAATCTACAATTAGAACACGCTGTAGATGAGTTGGAGGCAGTGTCAATCAAAGATCCGCTAACGGGCATATTCAATAGACGCTATTTTGATAGTGTCTTTGAAGAGTATATTCAATTGGCCGTTAGAAGTAATAACTATGTTTCTTTGATTATGCTGGATATAGATGATTTCAAAGATATTAACGATGAAAATGGACATATTTTCGGCGATCATTTCTTGCAGGCCTTTGCACATAATATCGAAATGACACTTCCTAGATCGACGGATTTTCCCTCTAGATTTGGTGGTGACGAATTTGCTGTAGTGCTTTATGATACAAATGAGGAAGGGGCACTAGCCGTTGCGGATAGATTGAAAGAGGCAGTAGCTTGTTTGGAACTCGATGTTGAAGGCACCGTATTAAGCGTTTCAAATACGGTTAGTATGGGCGTATATTCTGCTATTCCTCAGCAAGATACCAGTACTGAACAGTTTATGGACCTTGCTGATAAGGCGCTATATGACGCTAAGCATTCTGGTAAGAATCAAATCAAAGTCTATAGTAATAGGGATCTCGATGAATGATAGATGAAGAGACGGTCATAGATCGCTTTTAATAAGTGGTTTATGATCCGTCTTTTTAAGTTGTGTAATATTTTAAAGCAATCAGATAATATTTTTACACATTTGAAAATGCACCTCTATTTGCATTATGGGTTTGATATAGTGAAGGTAGGAAAAAAGCGTATCGGAGGTTTCTATATGGGTAAATCTATTGGTGCAATTGAATTTAGCAGTATTGGTCTGGGCATGCAAGCACTGGACGCCATGGTTAAAAGTGCAAAGGTGAGCGTTCTTGAAAGTCGTATGATCTGTGTCGGAAAGTATTTTGTGATTATTACAGGCGATGTGGCAGACGTGAAAAATGCCATTTCTGTTGGAACAGAAGAAGGTGGCTCGACTGTAATTGGATCTGTTGTGATTGCCAGTCTTGCAGAAGGTGTCATTGAAAAAATCAATACCAAAGTGGACAAGCACTCAATTAAAGCATTGGGAATACTTGAAACTCGGAGTATGTCTTACGGTCTTTTAGGCGCTGATGCCATGAAGAAGGCTTCAAATATTGAACTGCTTAGTGTAATTATTCGAGTGGGGGTTGGGGGCAAATGTGTTGTCCTTATCACAGGTGATGTTGCTTCGGTCAAATCCGCACTTTCATCTGGTGAAGCAGCTGTAGGTCAAGGTTCGAAAATTGTTTCATCCGTGGTGATCCCATCGCCAGCTGAAAACATGATAGATGCACTTTAAAAAAATTATTAGATAGAAGCTGAGTATAAGTTCCAGAAGTATAGGCGACATTGGTGTCATACTGACTGGAACTTTTTCGTTTTATTGGTTTTATTGATAGTGGAAAATCTTACAGGTGGCTTTTCCTTTTGATATAGGGCTTGCAAATGGGTACTTAAACAGGGGCATTTAGCGTGAGTCAGCCCAATATGTGGGTAATAACAAACTACAGGTGTAGTCAATAAAAGGTGCATTTAATTAAAAGTGTAGTCTGCTTAATTTTGTATAATATGTAGAGTAAGATGAATATTCTAGATAAGAAAAATAATGGAGGCATTTTATGAAAGCTGTAGTATGGAACGCGTACGGCCCGCCTGAAGTTCTAAAGCTGAAAGACGTAGAGAAGCCAGTCCCAGAAAGTGACGAAGTCCTTATTAAAATTCACGCATCAACGGTAACCCTTGGAGACTGTGAGGTGCGCGCTCTAGATTTTATATTTACCATAAAGCTTATTATGCGGTTTGTATTTGGTTTTTTTAAACCGCGTGAACGCATACTTGGGCAAGAACTGGCGGGGACGGTTGAGGCTGTAGGCAGGTCAGTCAAGGACTTTGAAGTAGGAGATGCAGTCATTGCAACACCGGGAATGAAGTTTGGCGGCTATGCGGAGTATATAACTTTAAAGGTAGCCCGCAAAGAGGGGATTCTGGTTAAAAAGCCTCAGACGCTCAGTTTTGAAGAGGCGGCGGCCCTTCCTGTAGGCAGTCTAGAAGCACTTAACTTTGTTGGAAGCAGTCAGTTGAAAAAGGGTGAGTCTATTCTCATTAATGGTGCAGGTGGCAGTATTGGTACAATGGCAATTCAAATGGCTAAACATTATGGAGCAGTGGTCACAGCAGTAGACAGGGCTGACAAACTGGATTTTCTCAAACAAGTGGGTGCAGACTATGTGATAGACTATCAGAAAGAGGACTATACCCAGCTTGGAAATACCTATGATGTGATTTTAGATGTGGTTGGAAAGGGAGACTTTGGGCGCACAATGAAGTGCTTTAATGCAGGTGGACGCTATATTATTGCTAATCCAACAGTTGCTTATTTCTTGAGGTCTCAGCTTGCCAAGCTCACATCAAAGACCAGTATATATATGAAAATGACGGCTCAGAAAAATGACAGCATGTTCAAAGTTCTCGACCTTGTTGAAAAAGATGTGCTAAAGGTCTATATTGATCAGATACTACCACTTGAAAAAATTGTTGAAGCCCACCGGTATGTCGAAGCAGGTAATAAAAAGGGCAATTTAGTACTGCGTATAAACAGCGGTATTAAGGAATAGAAGGGCAGAGGCAAATAGTAAGGGTGCTTAAACGACTCGAGATTCAGTGTCGTTTAAGCACCCTTTTAAGCTTTTAAGTACAATTTTAAGGGGCTCCTATTTAAGTTGCCACTACAAACAAGAGCCGTATGGGTTCAAATTTATGAACAACTGATGATAGGTTTTGGTATAAAAGGCACATATGCGGCTGCCTACTTTTTACGGGTTCCCTTTTTCTTTTTTTGAGTTTTTTTGGCGAGAACCGAAGCAACGTCAGGAACATAGTTCATGGAATCAAGCGGGGGTCTAACATACCCTGTATTGACTTGTCGCTCAGGCAGTTGCAGCTTTTTATGTTTGAGTTCTTCATAAGGAATCATCGAGAGCAGGTGGCTAATACAGTTTATACGCGCGTTTCGCTTCACATCAGACTCAATAACATACCATGGTGCACTTTGTGTGTCGGTATACTGAAACATAACATCTTTTGCTTTTGAATAGTCAACCCATTTTGAACGTGCTTCAAGATCCATATCACTTAATTTCCACCGCTTTGTCTTGTCTTTAATGCGTTCTTGGAATCGGCGCTCCTGCTCTTCATCACTTACTGAAAACCAGTATTTAATCAGAATAATGCCAGAGCGAATGAGCATGTCTTCAAACTCTGGAACGGATTTTAAAAACTCCCAGTAGGCTTCATCACTGCAAAAGCCCATGACACGCTCTACACCGGCACGATTGTACCAGCTTCTATCGAATAGAACCATTTCACCTGCACTTGGAAGGTGTGGCACATAGCGCTGGAAGTACCACTGCGATCTTTCTTTTTCTGTGGGTTTTGCAAGCGCTACAACCCTGCAAGAACGTGGGTTCAGACTTTGGGTAATGCGTTTGATTGTGCCGCCTTTTCCAGCTGCATCGCGGCCTTCAAAGATTACAACCACTTTCAGACCCTTGTGAATAACCCATTCCTGTAGTTTTACCAGTTCAATTTGGAGTTCCGATAGTTTTGCTTCATAAGTTTGTTTAGGCAGTTTCATGATAGATGCGCTCCTTTCACAGCTGTTTTTATATCGTTACCCATTATGAAGCCTCATTCACGCATTAGTGGTTGGGAAATCCCATTAAATGATATAATGAAACGGATAAATTTTAGGAGGCCAATTATGGAATGTATTTATTTTGCTGGAGGATGTCTTTGGGGAGTTCAAGCATTTATGAAGACACTACCTGGTGTTATCAAGACGGAAGCGGGCAGAGCAAATGGAACAAGCAAGCTTTTAAGCGGACCTTACGATGGATATGCGGAGTGTGTTAAGACATATTTCGACGAAGAGAGCGTAACAGTGAAGCAGTTGATGGCATATTTCTTTGAAATCATTGATCCCTATAGTGTTGACAAACAAGGGGATGATGTTGGTCATAAATACCGAACGGGTGTCTATAGTGCGCATAGCGAACATTTAGAACAAGCGCGGGCATTCATTCAGCAAAGAGAAGACACCACACGTATTGTAGTTGAAGTTTTGCCGCTTGAAAATTACATTAAAAGCGCTGAAGAGCATCAGGATCGGTTAGAACGGTGTCCTGGCGACTACTGTCATATTCCTAAATCGCTATTAAGCAAGTACTAGAACCTTAGATTTAATTGGCATGGTCTCATCAAAAGACAATGGAATATATTATCGGATTAGCCGGAGTACAGTTTGATAAAGACATTGTTCATAAATCTGCTGCATTCATTGAAAATTATGATAAGCATAAATATGAGGCGAAATAACCCAGCAAGGCAAATTATGCGACTAAGCCTATTACGCTATGAAGCCATATGACTGAGTACATTGAAGCTCTTAGTCATATGGCTTTTCTTTATTATAAGGAACAACACTTTCTCGCGTAGTTGAGAGATTGGCGAACACAGTCTGATGCAGAAGCGGGCGAATGTATTTCAAACCAGTGCAGTAAAATGTAACGTGCCATTTGTATAGCAACCTTTTGGGCACGGGTCAGGGCAGATGTGTTTTCTATGCGCTTCATATCAAAGCACAGTCCAGTATCAAACAAGCGGCAAACAGTCGTGCAAGCAGCCATGCCCAGCCCTTCTGAAATAGCGTTTCTAGTGAATCTGTCTCGCGTGTTCAAATGCCCATTCACATGGCTATTCCAGCTGCATTCAAACTGGGTGCAAAAGCTTTCTAGAAGATTTTCAATACAGTTTACAAGATAGTCCTGATAGGCGGATCTTTTCTCCTCGTCTTCATGTGTTCCCACGTGCAGAGACGCTATATTGAGCATAATATTGCCAACCAAGCGACCAATATCAAAAGCGATTGGACCATAGCCAGCATACTCTGAGTCATAAATACATACATCACTGTCCGAAATAAATATATTTGAGGTGTGCAGGTCTTTATGTATCAGGCACTGCTTGTTCTCGTTGAAAATGGTTTTGAGCTTTTGCACTTCTTTTCTGATTTTGAAATCCGAAGAGAAGGCGTCAATGGTATCACGCACACCAGGGTTTATTGGGAGTAGGGTCGCCTCATAAAGTATCCGGTCAAATATGACGGCATTCCAGAAACTTTCTGTGTCCATGTGTGTGAGTGTTTTATGGAGCGCTTTCTTTTCGTCCCGATTCAAATAATGCGATGATGTATAAAAAGAAACCCGACCGAGGAGCTGACCCAGCTGAACGGGAAAATTAGGGTAATGCTTTCGCTTAATCAGTTCAGAACGGAGGGTTTTCATACCCTGAAGGTCTTCCATCAGTATAATGAAATTTTCATCATCGTAGTGGTAGACTTCTGGGGCCGTACCAGGTTGTATATTATTCCAAATGTTTAACGAAAAAACCTCTGTATAAATTCGGTTTTGATTAAGGGGCATGTGGATGCCGTTTTCCTTTGCTGCACGTACATAGGGTAGAATATGTTTAAGAATGACAGATGGATTACCTGCTTCAGACGTAATGCGCATAACGACATTGGCAAGACTGTCAATGCTTTGCTGAGTGCTATTTAGATAATGCGCAGACAAGGTATGATCATCAGCATATTTAGGCAGGCGTGTACGTATATAGTCTACTGCCTCATCTGGACTGAGAATATCTGTGAGATTCAAATCGACACCTCCTGATTAGTGTAGTTTATAGTTGAAGTATATACTGCAGATTGCAGCATCAGATAATACACACTTGTGGTGAATTGGCAATTCTTTGTCTTATATTAAAAATGATCTGTATAGTAAGAAAAATGCCCTGCAGATAAGAAAGATGTCGTGTATATAACAAAAATGGCGCATACAGGGCTGAAAAAGCCGCTGCATACGCCATTGTCATGCATTTACTCTATTAAGTCTTGTCCGAGTGGGTATTTTTCTGAAAATCTGACTTTGATATCGATAAATTCATCTAAGTCTGTGAGGTACTGGAAAAGTGCCGCCCTGTTTTCAAATTCTAATTTTGAAGTAGGTAGAGGCGCATTTCTAAGGTCATTTTTTATTTCTCTAAGCCGCTTCTTAAGGTCAACCCCATTGTTTTCTGCATCAAATTCATAGGCCAGACGTCCAGTAAACTTACTTAAAATATAGGCCTCATCTTGATTTATAAAAATCATGTCTATATGTTCACGCATATACTTCAGTCTGTAGACCTGGTCTTGACGCATTCTGAAATAGTCAAGAAAGTATCTGTCGTCGCTGAGGTAGGAATTGTTCAGGTAGAGGAAAGCCTTATGCTGTGCACTTTTAATTTCATCAGAAAGTGCTTTGATAGAGGGCTCTTCATTGTGGATGGTACACAGGTTTCTCATATTCATGCTGACGGTCCAGAGCAGGGCACGGATTTTTTTATCAATTTCATCTTGTGCGTTTTTTAAGTCCTTTTTATAGTTGGGCATATGCATGTTCATCAGAACAGAAACAAATGCACCAATAATAACAAGTGTAATCTCATTGAGTAATATCAGTGATGTAATTTGCTGGTCTACTAGCAGGTGTGAAGCCAGCACGGTATTGACGATGATACCCTCTGGAGCCTTTAAGCGCAGTGTAATAGGAATGAATAGGAGCAGGAAAAGTCCAAGGTGGAAGGTTGTAAAGCCAAACAGCGAAAAAATGGTCGCTGAAAGCATAAGTCCAATAATTGCAGAATAGAATCTGCGCCATGCAGCGCGTGCTGAGGCCACTTTAGATTCCTGCAGGTTCAACATGGTAATTACACCGGCAGACACGATGAAGTCCAGATTCAGTAAGCTTGCAATAATAAGTGCAATGGTAAAGCCAATACTCATCTTTATGGTTTTATATACGGTCTTATTCATGTATCCACCTCCTTTATTTAGTTAAGATTAGAATTAATTCTTGAATGTGTCAAGATAATATACCCAATTAGTGCAAAAAAGGGTTTTCTTTTGTGAAGAAAGACCAGAATATGGTAGAATGAAAAACAGGCTAGTATGACATGAAAGGGAGACACAAATGAGTCAGATAAAGGTTTCAAAACCAAGTATTAAACCGAGTGTTGAGTACAATCAACTTAAAATAGACAGACTTGAAGATGAAGAGCGCTATGAAGGTTTTCTGTGCCAAAACCAGACCATTAAGAAGCAGTATGCCAAACATACACGTATTGTGGGTGCTGTCTTTAGAGGAACTGTGTTTGATAAATGGGACGTTGAGTCAATGGATTTTATAGACGTACGCTTTGAAGAATGTGACCTGTCTTCTTGTAGGTTTATTGCATCGCGTTTCGAACGGGTTGAAATGATCAATTGCAGAATTTCAGGTGCTGTTTTTAGCGACACCCAGTTTCAGGACTGCCGTATAACAAAAACAAAAGCGGACTATGCGGTATTTGGTTTTGCAGTATTGAAAAATTGCTTCTTTAAAGAAACATCCTTTGATGAAGGTAATTTTCAGAATGCTGTATTCAAACGTGTAGGGTTTGAAAAGTGCACAATGTGCGGGGCACAGCTTTCAGGAGCCAAACTTTCTGGACTGGATATGAGAGAGGTGGACTTAAGAGGTGCGGGTGTTCGCATTGAAGATTTAAAAAATGTGAAGGTCACTTCCTTTCAAGCTGTAGAGCTGTCCCGTCTTTTAGGGGTCATTGTTGAAGACTGAAGCAGTTTGAGTCATTTTGACGAGAGCCTGATGGTAAGATTCAGGGGGACTCAAAGTAAAATACGCATTGTGTCGCTTATATTTTTTGCAGGATGATGAAAGTCCAGAGGACCTCGGTGGGTTCTTTGGACTTTTTTTATGAATAATTTTCTTGGATAAAATTAGGAAATATCTATGATTAAATGTTAAGTTTTTTGGGCATATATAAATTGTACTTGCAAATGGTTTGCATTTGCAGGATAATAAAAGAAGAAGTAATTGAGGAGAGTTCTCATTTACAAATCGACATATGAGATTGTATAGAAGAAATAATAGCAAGATTGATAAGGATAAGAGTAGAACACGCGAGGGAGGCGATACAATGATTAATATAAAAAGAAATCAAGGGATAAGCAAATGGGTGCGGCTAGGCGTTTTTATGGTTTTTGCAGCTACCTTGCTTTTTATGACAGGGTGTGCAAATCAAACAGGAGAGGATACGACAGAGCTTGGTAATGAAAAACTTACTGTAATGACAACACTCTTTCCACAATATGATTTTGTCAAACAAATTGCAGGCGATAAGGTAAATGTACAGCTGCTCTTGCCACCTGGCGTTGAAGCGCATGCCTATGAACCGACACCGCACGATATGGTTGCAATTCAGAAGTCAGACATGTTTATTTACACAAGTGAAGAGATGGAGCCGTGGGCACACAAGGTCATTGAAACCGTAGGTGAAGACCATGTGATTGTTGTTGAAGCGGGGACAGGTTTATTTGAAACAGAGCATGATGATCATGACCACGATGCAGATGAGCATGATGATCATGACCACGATGCAGATGAGCATGATGATCACGACCACGATGCAGATGAGCATGATGATCACGACCACGATGCAGATGAGCATGATGATCATGACCATGATGCAGATGAACACGGACATGACCATGATGGTGCAGACCCTCACATTTGGTTAGACCCAATTAAGGCTAAAGGCATGGTTGAAAATATCAAAGCAGGCCTTGTTGAAGCCTTGCCACAAGAGGCGGATACTTTTGAAAAGAACGCACAAGCTTATTTAAATGAGTTGGATAAGCTACACGAAAGAACACTTGATGTAGTTGCACATTTAGAGAGTAAAACCATCGTTTCAGGCGGTCATTTTGCATTTGGACATTTTATTGAACGCTATGGACTTGAGTACAAGTCGCCATACGTAGGTTTTGCACCGGATGCAGAGCCTACTCCGAAGCGCATAGCAGAACTGATCGACTTTATTAATGACGCTGATGTACGAGCGATTTTTTATGAAGAGCTTGTTGACCCACGCGTCGCTACAGTTATTTCTGATGAGACAGATGCAGATATGCTCATGCTGCATGCGGCCCACAATGTATCAAAAGATGAGCTAGAGGCAGGCGTCACCTATATTGAAATAATGAACTCAAATCTTGAAAATCTTAAACAAGGTCTTGGTTACAAAGAGGGTGAGTAAATGACACCAACAAACAGGGAAATGCTTAAACAGTATAATATAAAGTACTCCAAACAGCGCAGCGTTGTCCTAAGCGCGCTTAAGGAAATTGATCTGCCACAGTGCGCAGAACATTTGTATAGGCTCAGCAAGGACAGTATTGAAAAACTGAGTTTGTCGACGGTTTATAGAATACTCAATACCTTTGTTGAAGCAGGACTGGCGATAAAAACAAATCTGGATTTAGAAAATAAAACACTTTTTGAACTGAACCGACATGAACATAAACATCACTTACTCTGCATTGGGTGTAATAAAATTATGCAGATATCCAGTTGTCCCCTTAAGGCTTATGAGAAGCAGTTACAGCAAGAGTACGGATACAGTGTCGTGTCACACAAACTAGAAATCTATGGATACTGTCCTGAGTGTCTTGAAAAAATGGACAAAACGCAAAGGATAGAGGAGGCACATCATCATGGCTAACATACTAGAAGTTGAAAATTTGAAGGTTGGATATGGAAAAATCCCTATTCTGCAGGATGTTTCATTTGCAGTTGAGCGGGGAGACTATGTCGGTGTTGTCGGCCCAAATGGATCAGGGAAAACAACACTCATGAAAGCGCTTTTAGGTTTAATCGAAATTGAATCTGGCAAGGTGCATTTTGGAAACGGTATAGAAGTTGCCCGCAATAAAATTGGATACCTCCCACAAGTTGCCATAACAACAGATAATTTGTTTCCTGCAAAGGTAGGAGAGGTTATAGAAATGGGCCTCTTGGTTCAAAAGAAATTCCCTAAACTACTGGGAGCTGAGGACAAAGAAAAAGTAGACAGTATTTTAAGTGAACTGGGTATATCAGAATTGAAAGATAAGAAAATTGGTCAGCTCTCAGGGGGCCAGCAACAAAGGGTTCTCCTTGCAAGGGCCATGGTTGGAAAACCGGAAATACTCATTCTCGATGAGCCGACAAGTGCACTTGATCCCAAAATCAGAACTGAGTTCTACGAAATGATACGTGATTTAAATGAAAAACATCAGGTGACAATTTTGCTTGTTTCTCATGACATAGGGTCAGTTGGAAAATATACAAATAAAATGCTTTATTTGGATCAGCGATTGGTGTTTTATGGAGACTACAAAGATTTTTGCCATTCCCAAGATATGACGCAGTATTTTGGTTATGAGACACAGCACAAAATGTGTTGGCAGCATGGGGCAAACAAGGTATCTGGAGGTGCGTTATGATATTAGAAGCATTACAGTACGCATTTATTCAAAAAGCCATTGTTGCTGGATGTCTGATTGCGCTTTCGTGTGCATTTTTAGGCATATTTTTAGTACTCAGAAAGTTCTCTATGATTGGTGATGGTCTGGCACACGTGAGTTTTGCAACCGTGGCACTGGCACTGCTCCTATCAGTTTCGCCACTGTTTCTTTCAATACCTTTGGTGATACTGAGTTCGTTTGTCATTTTGAAGCTCAATGAAAAAGCAAATCTGCATGGTGATGCAGCCATTGGTCTGGTTTCATCTTTTTCTGTCGCAGTTGGTATTGTGATTGCATCAATAGCTGAGGGGTTCAATGTGGATTTATTCAGCTATTTGTTTGGGAGTATATTGGTCATTAGCGATTTGGATGTGTATTTGAGTATAGGCCTATCCTTAATCGTTATTGGCGGCATTATATTTTATTATCACGACTTGTTTGCAATTACCTATGATGAGAATTTTGCTAAGGTCAGCGGCATACAAGTTGAAAAGCTCAATTACATGATCGCTATTATGACCTCCATTACAATAGTACTTGGCATACGTGTTGTTGGAACCATGCTGGTATCCAGTCTAATTGTTTTTCCAGCTGTAACAGCCTTGCAGGTTTCAAAAAGCTTTAAGGGTGCCATGGCAACAGCGGCAATTGTTTCTGTTTTGTGCGTCATACTAGGGGTCTTTACATCCTTCCAGTTTAATTTGCCGACCGGGGGGACGATTGTCATTTTTAACGCAATTTGCTTTGTGCTTGCCTTCGGCTTTAAAATGACAGTGACCAGTAATTGATATTTAACATTTTATTCAATATTATTTGTTATACTATTGTTTGGAGTACAACAAATAGGAGGAAAATACATGAATATTAAACGCTATGAAGGAACGGGCCGCATGAGTCGCGCAGTGGTACATAACAATACAATTTATTTGTGTGGACAAACACATGGAGACGACCAGGCAGATATTAAAGAACAAACACGCGTATGTCTTCAAAAGGTAGAAGACCTTTTAGAAAAATACGGTTCTGATAAGAAGCATGTTTTATCAACAACTATTTATATCAAAGATATGGCTGATTTTGGGGCTATGAATGAAGTTTGGGACGCCTGGGTTGAAGACGGATTTGAACCAGCGCGTGCATGTGTTGAAGCTAAAATGGCGCGTGAGTCAATTTTGGTTGAACTATCTGTAACAGCAGCTGTAAAATAGCATGCTTGCTGCGCATAGGAGGTACCTATGAAATTTTCTCTTCCCATTCAAGATATTATAGAAAAGCGCAAGTCAGTCAGAAGTTACTTGGACAATCCCGTAGGGATTCATGAAAAGAACGTTTTGCAGCAACTGCTTGATATAATGAGCTGTGAACAGTACCGATTTAAAATGATTGATCTGGAGTTTGAAGAAAAAGCTAAAATAGGAACCTATGGCATGATTAAAGGCGCAAGGGCCTTTTTAGTGGGCATTATGAAGCGTACGAGCATGGTTGATGCCAAGGTTTCACTTGACTTTGGAGCAGACTTTGAGAAGATTGTACTTAAAGCTACTGAGCTGGGACTAGGCACCTGTTGGCTTGGAGGGACATTCAATTCAAAAGATGTTGAAAAGCAGGTTGAACTCAACATGAATGAGCAAATTGTTATCCTTTCGCCAATCGGGTATTCTGCAGATGCAACGTTGCGTGAAAAACTCACACGACTTATTGCAAGGGCAGATGACAGAAAACCATGGGCTGAGTTGTTTTTCATGGAAAGCTTTGATACACCGCTGTCAAAAGAGGCGGCAGGTCAATACGGCGAGGTTCTTGAAATGGTACGCCTGGCACCTTCTGCAAAAAATATACAGCCTTGGCGTATTGTTAAACGTAGGGACCAATATGATTTTTATGCCTATCAGGTGGTTAAAAAGAATGCGGCCTATAAACTTAACTTGACCTACAATGATCTTGGAATTGCGAAAACACATTTTGAACTTATGGCTGCTTACAAATCATTAAAGGGACACTGGGAATATGCGGATGTGTCAGAATCCACTGACGGTGTACATACCCTTATTGGTTCTTGGATATGCGAAGCATAGATACGCTTATGTTTAGACATAAAAACAGGTAATAAAAAGGATCAGGCAAACACGCCTGATCCTTTTATATGTCATTAACTAGAGTTTTAACCATGTCCAGCTTGGAAATGATATCTTGTGTAGTTGATGAAGTATCACTTCCGGTTAAGTATTTTTCAACACTGGAGAGTTCATTCATAATGAAGCCTGCACTGGAAACCTCTGGCGCTTTTTCAAGAATGTCTTTGGCTTGTTTTGTCCAAACCAGACACATTGAAATTTGACTGTGTTCCCGAAAATTATTCTCGATAAAGTCGATGCAAAAAACGAGCGTATCTTTAGTTGATTGATCCATACGTTTACCTCCATTAGTCTAATACCCATTATATATCCACTGATTGTATGGCGCACTCAATTATATCATTATTTATACATATAAATGTAAACTCTTTGTGTATCTTATGGGATTAATGGGATACTATACTGAAAAAGGGTATAATAAAACTGGGTGATATATATGAAGAAAAGTGCTTTTGCAGTGATCGTGCTGCTTTTAATTATTTTTACAGGTGTATTTGGCCTCATACAGAATAGGGAACCTGCAGACATGGCACCAACTGAAGGTACAGCGCAGTCTATTGTTTTGGAGGAAGGCGCAGTATGTAAGCCCTATATTCCAGAAGGTCGTGTTGTCTTTGAGTCAGAATGGACAGGTGTTTTTCCTGAAATCGAAAAGTATGACAAGGACTATGCAACTACAACCTTTGGAATGGGCTGATTTTGGGGTCCTGCTGCAAGGTATGCAGTAATGGATGGTGTTCTTAGAACGCGCGTCGGTTATTCAGGCGGCGTGTCAGAAAATCCCCGCTATGAAGTGGTCGATTTACACAGTGAGGTTGTAGAAATTGATTATGACCCAGAGGTCATTTCTTACGGCCAGCTGATAGATGTCTTCTTTGCTTCACACAATGAAACCTTAAGACCCTACGACCAGCGTGTTAAAAGTTTGATATTTTACCGAAACGAAAGTGAGCATCAAATTGCACAAGATAAGCTTCAAGCTATACGCATGAAGACGCCGGAAGATGAAAGTGTCTATACAGAGTTAAAGGCATTTAAGGTATTTTATCTTGCCGAAGCGGAGCATCAAAACAGGTCGCTTAAGCAAGAAGTGTCACTTTACCGTGAACTCACAGAAATTTATGGGACACCGGAGCGGATTCAACTGTCTATTTTGGCTTCTAAACTCAATGGCTATATCTATGGATATGGTTCTATGGAGTCTGCACGTGTTCTTCTTGAACAGTCTGGTTTATCAGAGGCGTCGCGCAGACGCGTAATTGAAGTGATTGAGAACCGTCCCTATGTTCTAGAATAGGGCATTCAGGGTTAAATGCGTGTCAATGGACTGCTGATAATTGTATGAATTAAAACGGAAGACCCACAAGGCTATTGTCAATAGCCCTGCGGGTCTTTTCTTATGCACCTTGCTATAATAAGCAGAGGGTACTTAGGATCTACATCGCTTTTGAGTAAAACTCCACGACGAGATGATCGTTAATTTCAATTGGTATTTCGCTGCGTTCAGGTTGACGGATCAGTTTTCCAGTAAATGTAGCTGTGTCCTTCTCGAGATAGGGATAGGTCTGCGCGCTATCACTTAAGAAGTTGTCTTTGAAAAGCATAATCTTCCTTGATTTCTCTCTCAGTGTGATGAGGTCCCCTTCAGCTACTGCGTAAGAGGGAATGTCAACTTTTGACCCATTTACTTGAATGTGACCATGTGCAACCATTTGGCGTGCCTGTCTGATAGAATTTGCAAAGCCAAGTCGGTAAACGATGTTGTCGAGTCTTACTTCAAGACGTTTAACCAGTGCCTCGCCTGTGGTATCTGAGTCTTTCATAGCCGCTTTAACATAACGCCTAAACTGCTTTTCCATAACTTCATAGTATGCTCTTAGACGTTGTTTCTCAAGCAGCTGGGTCCCGTATGAGGACAGCTTTCGCTGATCTCTCGCTTGGCCGTTTCCAGCCCTGTTCATTGCTTTTGGATGTCCGCACACATTAAGATTTAGTCTTCTGCATTTCTTAAAGCGTGGTCCTCTCATTCTTGCCATAATTATCATCTCCATAACATAAATTTTCGCCGCGATAATTTATGCCGACAACGTAGGTATTCTATCATGGATTAGCAAACTTGTAAATGATAATTATTATCAGTCACTAAATTGTTTGTTTTGTGTCTTAAAACACACGTACAATTAAGGAAATAAAGGGCTTGTAGCTACTTCAAGTAATATTATTAAGGATTATTCAAAGAATTTAATACTCAGAAAGCTTCAATACGCATAGCCTATAGCTATAGGATTAATTCAAACCACAAATAAAAGCCGTTGATTGTTTCTCGGGTAGAAACATCAACGGCTTTTATGCTTGAATAGCTCAAAAGTGCGCAAATTTTAATTTCAAACCGTCTTTCACCTAAGAAAGCGTTTGACTCTTAAATGAGTATTCCTGCAATCGTTGCAGTCATAAATGCGGCGAGGCACCCGCCAATCATAGAGCGCATACCAAGCTTTGCAATTTCATGACGTTTGTTTGGTGCCAGTGAGCCAATACCACCAACTTGAATTCCAATTGAACTAAAGTTTGCAAACCCACACAGCGCATAAGTTAGAATAACAACCGTACGGTCTGAGACTGCGCCTGACTGAATGACTTGACCAAGACTTGCATAGGCAATGAATTCGTTGATAACAACCTTTTGACCAAGAATATCAGCAGCGATACTCAGATCAGCGGTTGGGACGCCCATAACCCATGCGAGTGGTGCGAAAATTAAGCTCAAAAGCGTGTTCAGTGATAGTTCTGGATGGCCAAAAAGCCCACCTGCCCAGCCAAACACGGCATTGACCAGTGCAATCAGAGCAATAAAGGCAATCAGCATTGCACCAACGTTCATAGCCATAGCAAGACCTTCACCAGCTCCGCGACTTGCTGCGTCTATCATGTTGGCATCAATGTTTTCCATTTCGACTTCCACTTTACCCTTTGTTACGGGATGCTCAGTTTCAGGCAACATGATTTTTGCAATAATAAGACTGGCGGGTGCTGACATAATTGAAGCGGCAATAAGGTGTGCAGGGTCAGCGCCCATAAGCACGTAACCGGCCATAACACCGCCTGAAACAGTGGCCATGCCTCCTGTCATAACAGTTAAGAGTTCAGATCGCGTCATTTTTGAAATGTAAGGCTTAATCACGAGCGGTGCTTCGGTTTGACCAACAAAAATATTCGCAGCCGCTGACAGAGACTCGGCACCACTGGTACCTAGAAGTTTTGTCATTACAAGGGCTAGCCCCTTTATAATCAGTTCCATAATACCTGTGTAGTATAGAACCGCCATTAGAGAGGAGAAAAATATAATGGTGGGTAAAACGTTTAGGGCGAAAATGAATCCAAGACTATCATTTTCAACCATACCGCCAAAAAGGAATTTTGTACCCTCTGTTGCGTATCCAAGAAGTTGCGTAACACCTTGGCTGAGTTTTTCAAATCCCTGCTGACCAGGCTCCCATTTTAAAAATAGAAATCCGAATACAATCTGAACAATGATCCCTGTAATGACCAGTTTCACGTCTATGTTCTTTCTGTCCTCAGAAAGAAGGTAAGCTATGAAAATCATTACAAAAATCCCTAAAAAGCTAATAAGTTTTTCCACGTCAAATTCCCTTTCCTAATCATAGTACAAATATTAACGGGCTTTATGTGCTCTAATGGACGGACAGCTGAGTCATAAAGGGTTAATATTAACCCGTATTATTTTTTCCATATACATCTTGTTGAGTGTATCTGAAAATACTGAATAATTCGGGATTCTTATGAATAATAATGAATTTGCGCACTTGGATAACAATATCAGAAAAATGATTTCAAGAAAAGAGGTATGTAAAAAATTTAATTAAAAATGTAGCCAAGGCAGTACGGAATTTGAACAAAGTTATATAGGTTTTGTTTTGATAAGTCTTAAAACGTGTATGTTTATAATAGAAATGAATCGCCGAAAAAGAATAATAGAAGGCTATAGCATCATTAGGGAGGCCAGTTATGGGGCGTATTCGGGAACTGATAAAATACATGAGGCATCTGGGAAAGCGGCAAGTTGTACTTGTTTTGGCTATATTAGCCATTTTTAACTTTATGTATTCCTACAGCTACGATAGACAGGTGAAAATCGTTGAATCTAATATGACTGAATTACAGCAAAATCAAGTTGACGTAATGCAGTCTGTACTACTGAGCAGATTTGAATCCATTTATACAAATTTGAATATCATTAAGAATTCAGATGAATTTACTGCCTATATGAGTCAATCAAATGAGCAAACAAGAGCAGAAGCAGAGGCGCTATTTTCCCGAATTGCAATGAGTTCCCCAGCCTTCATGCAAATAAGATATTTGGACGAATCAGGTTTGGAAATCATACGGGTGAATCGTCAGGGGGAATTGATAACAGCCGTAGGTCCTGATGAACTTCAAAATAAGGCCACCAGGTACTATTTTCAGGATGCACTTGAAGTGCCTGAAGGCATTATGTACATTTCAGAATTTGACTTAAATGTTGAGCATGGCAGTGTTGTAAAACCCTATGAGCCAGTTATACGGTTCGCTATGCCCATAAAGGCATCGAATGGGGAAAAAGGCATATTGATAATCAATTATGATGGCTACCAATTGTTAGACGAGCTCAAGCGGTATGATACTTTTGAGGGGCGCGACATGGAAGTGGGCATTCTTGACGGACTCTATTATTGGGATGTAAGGCTCAATAGCGTCGAAGAGCGGGATACACTCGGAAGTTCATCACTGAGTATAGAGCTAAGCGATGATCCAGAGGGCGTGTCTGCAAAGGCAAGCAGGCTGGAAACGGGATCGTTTATACATGGCCTCTACCGGTATTATTACTCTACTATGAACTTTGACAATGCTTTTCCGGCAACCTTTAGAGCAGAGGACAAGCACTGGAAAGTCATCAGCCGGTTCTCTCTTGATGCAGTCATTAGGTCAAATAGCAGTATTATTGTGGATTATCCCGGGCTGAGATACTTGATGCTCATTTTTGTAGGCATCCTATCCAGCCTCATATTAGCTATGGTCAAGGTCAGTGCAAATAATAACCTGATGCTGAAGGCATCATCTTATATTTCAGCACACACCCATGATGGGGTTATAATTGTGGACAAGCATATGAGCGTTGTCTTCTGCAACCAAGTTTTTGAGACGACTTTCGGCTGGACAAGTGATGAAATCATAGGACATAAAATTGATACATTTTTCAATATCGATGAAAATAGCGTTGATCTCGACATTGCACGACAACATGGTTGGGACGGCAATGTTTGGAATCCTACAGGGTATGGAGCTTTTGTCAACAAGCATCTTCATATTCATACAATCAACAATAAAGATCAAGTGGGATACTATATCGGAATTTATTCAACACCAAAGCTCGAAATGCCTACTGAAGATATTGACATCTCAAGTTTAAAAAGAGAGAACCTTGAACACTATATTGAAGAGTATGACTTAGTCAAACAAACAAAGCGAATCAATGACTTTCTAGCTCAGTACGGCAGTGTCATTGGTTATGCCATCAAATTAAAGGAGTACTCAAGTGTGATTCATACCCTGCCAGAGTACGGTGAGAACTACTTAATTGGGTCAATTTGCAGTGAACTGAGTGCCTTTATTTTCGAAGATTCCATTATATTTTCACCAGTTTCAGATATTATAGTAATTCTGATTGCTCAAAATAAGCGCAGAAAAGACATCGATGATGTTACTAGAAAGCTCGATATTGCGTTGAGCAGTGCCAAATATAAAATCGCAACAGATTCTAAAATCGCATTTTTGTGTGGGTACTCCATTTATCCTAGAGCTGCAAAGGGAACGGAGGAGCTACTCAATCAGATGTTTGTTGCAATGGATGCCAACATAAGACTTGTTAACACACCATTTTTGCAATATGACAGTGATATCTATGATTTGGTTTTAAAAGATCATTCCATCCAGTCAGAAGTTGAAAACGGATTTTCTAATGATGAGTTTTATGTGGTTTATCAGCCACAAAACGATGCATTCACAAATAGCGTAGTCGGTGTAGAGGCATTGGTGCGTTGGCAAAATCCGGAGCTTGGACTGGTGTCACCAGACCGTTTTATTCCTATTATGATTCGAACAGGAAGCATTATGCGTTTGGGGCTATTGGTTCTTGGTAAAATCATAGAAGATTTTGAAAGACAAGCTATTGAAATGGATGATGGGTTCAGGATCGCCCTTAACCTGTCCAGTGAAGAATTTATGGATAAGCGTGTGATTTCAGAAATACTCTATATGATTGGACAGAGTCAATTTGATTTTACAAGGTTCTGCATTGAAATAACTGAGACAACAGTACTGGATAATATAAAGGCAGCAAACGAAATGATTGCCTATTTGAATGAATACGGTGTTATTGTCGCCATTGATGATTTTGGGACCGGATTTTCATCTTTAAGTTATATAAAACAGCTTCAAGTTGATAAGCTTAAAATTGATAGACTGTTTATTATGGATTATCCGATTAAGGATGATGGAACCATTTTTAAGGCTATTATGACAATGGCAAAAAATCTTGGACTTAAAACAGTCGTCGAAGGCATAGAAACACCTGAGCAGCTTGAGTACGGCAAGGCACTTGGGTGTGATGAGTATCAGGGGTATATTTACTCAAAACCAGTTCGTATTGAACTGCTGGAGAAACTCATAAGACCTGAGTAGACCATCTGGTCAAAAAGAGTCATATAAAGATACAAAGCGGTTCAGTTGGACTTGTAACTGAACCGCTTTCTTTTTCATGCAGATGGGGTATTTGATTGCTCATTTAATTCACTTTCTGGTATAATACATTTTGAATTATTACGACATGTTAAGGAGACTTATTGAAAAATGAAATACGCAATATTAAGATACCCCCATCAAAATAAAAGATATTATGAAGCGACACAAAGTCTTTTAGTTGGTGAGATTGAAATTATGGTACAGTCACTTGGCATACAGGCAGAAAATGTTATGTATGAAACCATTGGTGGCCTAGAGTTGTTGACATTTGAATCGGATATGCTGGATCAGAGAGAAGTGCAGGCTCTACACCGACTTTCAGCGGCTTTTGCGCTGTTTAAAGTCAGTGAGGGCAGCCTAATTCCTATGAATGAGGACAAGCAGACTTATTTTAAAAAAGACATATCGAGTATTTTGAAGTATGTTGGAAAAACAAATGAAGACTTCACCGCAATGATGATAAACGTCGGGGTTTTTTCAAGCGCGTTTGCAAAGGCATTTGATGAGCCGCTAACGATTTTAGACCCCATGTGTGGTCGTGGGACGACGCTCTATGAAGGCTTGATCCGAGGGTACAATGTCTGTGGCGTTGAAATTAAGAAGACGGAATGTCAGGAGATTGACAAATTCTTAAAAAGATACTTGAAATATCATAAGTATAAACACGAGGCTTCACATCAGACCATTCAAACAAAGGATGGAAAAGGTGTAAAATACACGATTGAAACTGCAAATTCTACGGAGAAGTATAAAGCTAAAGACAGGCGTAAAGTGCAATATGCAAATGGAAACACCCTTTATGTGAATGACTTCTATAAGAAGTCCTCTGCACATGTTATTGTAACAGACATACCTTATGGTATTCAGCATAATCCGCGCTCAAAGTCAAAACCGGTCGACATGCTGGCCCTGCTTGAAAAGGCAAGCTTAGCTTGGAAGAAGGTTCTTAAAACCGGCGGCAGTGTTGTTATTTCATACAATGCATTTACGCTCGATAAGAAAGCGCTTAAAGAGGTTTTTGAGGCAGCTGGCTACGAAGTACTAACTGAAGGTGTTTATGCAAATTTTGAACACTGGGTAGAGCAAGCTGTCAACAGAGATGTTTTTGTAGCAAGAAAAAAGTGAAAGCAGGAAAGTCATAGAATATAGAAAAAGGTGTAGGTCATGGACAAAGAACATGAAATTTATAATTATAAGCTGCTGGTGCATCAGCTTATCGATGAAGGCAATTACATTAAGGCGGCTTCAATTTATGAAAGGCTTTATAAGAAGCAGAAAGATAATGTAGATCTGCTCTATGATATAGCTATGTTCTATCATGAGTTCATTAATCCAACAGAAGCCCTGCGCTACTACGATGAAATTATAAGTCTTGAAGAAAGTGAAGCAGGTGCCTATTATGGTAAGGCAATCATTTATGAAGATTTGGAGGAAGTAGATCAAGCGGTAAAGTATTATAAAAAAGCAATTGAATGGGACCCAGGATACTATCTGGCTCATCTTTATCTGGCTGATATCTATGACGAAAAAAAAGAAGATACACTTGCAGAAAGTCATTTGAAAAAGGCTGTACATTATGCACCGGAAAGTGTGCTGCCTTATAACCACTATGGCTCTTTTCTTGAAAGCAGAAATAGGGACGAAGAGGCTTTTGAGTATACAAAACAGGCACTTGATATTGATCCGGACCACTACTTATCCTTGTTTAATATGGGTGTGCTTTATAAGAAAAGCGCTCAAGTAAAAGAAGCAATATACTATTATGAGAAATCCATTTTAAGTCGACCAGACTATCCTTATGCTTATTTAAACTTGGCTGTGCTCTATAAAGAAAAGAGCCACGTTGATAAGGCATATGAAGTTCTAACCAGTGCTATACTTCATAATCCAGAGGTGAGTGTGCTCTATTACAATCGAGCTATTATGCTCTGTGCAATGCAGCGATATAGCGAAGCGACAAGGGATGTGGTTAAATCGGTAGAAATCAGCCCATCCCTTAAGAAGTATGCCCTTCGAGATCATGAACTCACTGGCATAGACTTAGATGTAGTTCGGGTTCTTTAATGCGGTACAAGACAGAAAGCAAGAAATAAGTTTTGTAATCTGATCAGTACGTAACTTAAGTTACGACAAAGTATACTAAAACACTGTATATTTAAATTAACAAATCGTACTGAGAGGAGCGCATTAATATGGATAATACACATAAAGATCAGTTTAAAAAAGAAATCGGATGGACACCACCAGGTACCCTCGTTTCAGAAGTGTTTGGAGAGGATTTTGCCAATCGCATTGCAGACTATCACCATGATATATGGAGTGAAACGGGTGCAATTCCATTGAAATACAGATATATGATTGCACTGGGAACAGCTATTTTTGACAACAACGAAACACGAGCAAAGCTGGAGCTGAGAAAGGCAATTAATCACGGGGCGACGCGTGAAGAACTGCTTGAAGTGCTTAAGCAGCAAGTGTGGATGAAAGGTGCACCGACACTGGTGCAGATTGCACCTCTTGTAAAAATGATCGAGAAATCCTTTGAATAAAAACATGAATACACATAAGTAAAGCCAGCGGTATATGGATTAAAGAGTCCACAATATCCGCTGGCTTTTTATTGTCTGATTATACTGTCTTGATTTCGTATGTAATTTCAGAGGATTTCATCAGCATGGCACTGACACCGCAGTAACGTTCTTGTGAAAGGTTGACTGCTTTCTCTAATTTTTTGAGCGGCAAGTCATGGCCTTTAAACGTATAAATCAGATGAATTTTATCGTAGTATTTTGGGTGTTCTTCAGTCATGTGGGCGTCTACCTCAATATCAAATGACTCAAATTCAACCTTCATCTTGTTCAAAATGGAAACAACATCCATTGCAGTACAGCCTGAAAGGGCATTGAGCAGAAGGGGTTTAGGCAGTGGGCCTCTGTTTTCTCCCCCAAATTTTTCATCCGCATCTACTACGATTTTATGTCCGTCAAAATCTGTTTCAAAGGCCATTTTATCTAGCCATTTTGTGGTTACTGTATGGTTCATAACGAATCTCCCTTCTTTTGTTCCTCTGTACTATTCAATCTGTCCATCAATAAGCTAAGGTTCAAGGGGCATTACTTGATGGAAGGTATATTATAGATTGAATTCAGAATCGTTCGGCATTCATTCTAATCTATATGATACCACATTCCCACTAGCTTAGGCCTCAAGGATATGAATTATTCATAAAGGACTTGTTATTGGATGGGTTTGCATGTTACCGTTTAGATATAGAAAAGTTAAAGCAAAACGGGGGATATGCATGATTATAGACTGGAAACCGGACAAAGGGAGTAAGGTGCCACTATTTAGACAAATTGTGACGCATTTTGAAGAAGAGATAAAAGCGGGACATTACAAGGCTGGCACGCGCCTGCCTTCTCAGCGCGCCTTGTCAGAACAGCTTGAGGTGAACCGCAGTACAATAGGCATGGCGATGGATGAGCTTAAAGCATTGGAACTGATCGAAACAAGAGGCAAGGGCGGTACAAAGATTATGGCGGCGCGTGCTGATATTGGGTCTTTTGATTGGGGTCACTATGTTGAAGAGAGTGTATATTATCCAAATCGAAAAATTATTCAGCGGATTAATGCACTGGATTTTGATGGGGACATTATCAGACTCAGTTCCGGTGCAGCCATGCCTGAAAGTGTCAAAATTACAAAACTCAATGACCTTATAAAGGAAGCTGCATCGATAAAAACACTGGACTATACAGAACCCAAGGGGCTATTGTCACTTAGAAAAGCCTTGTGTACATATTTAAAAGACATTGGCATACATGTGAAGCCAGAGGAAATTCTCATTGTGAGTGGCGCGCTTCAGGCCATTCAGTTAATCGCACTCGGGCTCTTGCAAAGAGGGTCAACAGCGCTTATAGAGAAGCCATCCTACCTATACTCCTTAAACACATTAAAGTCACTGGATATGAGAAGGCGCGGGATTGCCTGTGATACAGAGGGAATTATGCCTGAGGCACTTTATAAGGCCAGACCCAGGAAACACCATTCGGTTTTATATACCATTCC
The DNA here is from genome assembly GCA_963676345.2 of uncultured Acidaminobacter sp. Lineage (GTDB taxonomy): Bacteria > Bacillota > Clostridia > Peptostreptococcales > Acidaminobacteraceae. The sequence goes on along the minus strand of CAXXTS010000002.1, from coordinate 112,080 downwards.
CAATTATCAAAATCCGACAGGTCGGGTTATGAGCTTAAGCCGTAGGGAAAAAACGCTTAAGGTGTGTGAGGAACTCAATATTCCCATACTGGAAGATGATGTCTACCGGGAACTTTGGTTTGATGCACCACCACCGCCCACCCTTAAGTCCATGGAAACAAAAGGGCAGGTGCTCTATATTGGCAGTGTTTCAAAGCACTTGAGTCCAGGACTGCGTATTGGCTGGATTGTAGGGCCAGAAGCGGTTATTGAAAGACTGAGTGACATTAAAATGCAGGTAGATTACGGCGCCAGCACACTCTCTCAAATTGTTACTGAAAAGTGGTTGACCAGTCCTTATCGCCAAGAGGCGATGACTCAAATACGCAAGTCATTAAAGCGAAGACGAGACATTACACTTAAAGCACTTGAAATGTACATGGCTGACCTTGGCACCTGGGAAAAACCGATGGGCGGTTTCTATATTTGGGTGACACTGCATAAAATGTATTCAGAGGAACAGCTTTTTAATGATGCGATAGATGCAGGTGTCTTGATTTATCCGGGGCATGTATATGGAAATGAAGGGACTTGTACACTGCGTATTTCTTATTCGAGCGAGAGTGAAATGCGACTAATGGAAGGCGTGCGCTTACTTTCAGAAGTTATTCGAAGTCTAGATTGATTGTCTGAAGTATGGATGGGGCATGCTAAATAATATGGACCACTTTATGGTTGGTGACATAAAGTCGGATATGGAGGGTGTATTTATTCGTCTGTTCTGTATAATCTTACACAAATGGAAGTGGGGGAGATTATTATGACATATCCGAATTTAGTGGTACGACTAGACTATATAAAAGAGAACGCAAACAGTATTGCATCTGCCTGTGAGAAGAAAGACATTGTGGTGTGCGGTATCGTTAAAGGCATGCACAGTGAACCCAAAGTAGCTCAGGCTATGATTGAAGGCGGTGTGCGCCAAATTGGAGACGCGCGACTTATGAATTTGAAAGCTCTAAGGGAAGCTGGTGTTCAGGTCCCGCTGCTTTTAACGCGTATCCCCATGCTTTCTGAAGTAACAGAACTCATCAAGCATGCTGATATCAGCCTAAACTCAGAAATGAAAACGGTTTCGGCTATTGATCAGGCCTGTATAGACCAGGGCAAGGCCCATAAAGTCGTCTTAATGTGTGACCTAGGTGACCTGCGTGAAGGCTATTTTAATAAAGAAGAACTTATAGAAAATGCCATTCAAATAGAAAAAATGAAGGGTGTTGAACTGGCAGGCGTGGGAACGAACCTAGGCTGTTACGGTTCAATCAAACCCAACTGCGATAATTTGACTGACCTGGTTAAGCTGGCAGGTGAAGTTGAAGCCCGTATAGGCAGAAAGCTTGAAATTGTATCTGGAGGTGCTACATCATCTCTACCATTGGTGTTTGAAGACCGTATACCTGAGGGCATCAATCACCTGCGTATCGGTGAAGCCATACTCCTTGCTAGAGATTTACCTGACATTTGGAAAGTTGATCTTCCGGGGACGCATATGGACACCGTGAAAATTGAAGCGCAAATAGTTGAAATTAAAACGAAACCAAGCTATCCAGTGGGTGAGATTTTCATTGATGCATTTGGTAACAGACCACATTATGAAGACCGTGGTTGGGAAACTCGCGCTATTGTAGCACTTGGAAGACAAGATTTTGCCATGATGGATCAGCTGATTCCATGTGATGAGACCATTGAGCTGGTAGGATGCAGTTCAGATCATTTGATTGTTACTTTACAGGAGGCATCCGGCTATGCGGTTGGGGATGTGCTTTCTTTTGAAATGTATTATGGTCCAATGCTTTTCTTAAGTGGCGCTGACCATATTCGAAAGACTTTTGTTCATTAAGATCATCCTGCATGTCTCTTCGCTAGTAATGGCTGTGATATAATTGCATAAAAGAGACAAGGAGGAACATATGGCATTTTTATGGACAACAATCATGGTTAAGGACTTGGATCAGTCAATAGATTTTTACACAAATGTTGTGGGGCTTTCGGTCAATAGACGTTTCAAAAATGGTCCGATGGAGTTGGCTTTTTTAGGAAATGGCGAAACAGAAGTTGAATTGATTTGTAACGAAGGGTGCATCCCTGAGTATACAGATTATGTTTCTATGGGGTTCACAACGAAATCTGTAGAAGAAAAAATAGTTGAACTTAAGAATCAAGGGATTGAGGTAGTCGATGGCCCGTATGCACCTAACCCACATGTTGCATACTTCTTTGTATTAGATCCAAATGGTTTTAAAATTCAGTTTGTAGAACAAAAAAACACTAAATAGACTGCAAAATAGGCGTTTGAACCCGTGAGATTCAAAGCCCTAATTATTATAAAATCCAGTTGACCACCGTATTATTTTACGGTATGTTAACTGGATTTTACGCTATATGAAAATATTAATGAGTCTTATATCTTGTGGATGTGATTTTTAGAAATCTTTAGGGTAATAATGTAAAAATGGTAAAATTAATGGAGGTGTACATGAATAACAAGTGGTTGAACTACACACTAAAATATATAGCACTTTTTATATTCTGGCTGGTACTCAGTGGCGATATAGGCGCGCGATCACTTATTCTTGGGGTGCCAGCTGTTTTCTTCGTACTGCTTATCTCAGAAATGAGCTTTAGAAGATACGCATCCAGACATGTTTTTATTCAGTATCACTATCACATTCTTTGGTTTTTTATAATCGTTCTTTTTGAAATATTCAAAGCAGCCTATGAGCATATTGAGCGCGTACTGTCTGGTGATGACAAGTCAGTGATATTTGATGTTGAACTCTGTGTTCAGGATGAATTCGCAGTGGCCCTCATTGCAAATGCCATAACCCTTACACCTGGAACGCTAACAATGCAGGTGCATGATCAAACGCTGACGATTCTTGGCTTTGCCCAGACAGATGCCCAAATTCTTGAAATTGAGTCAACCATACTCAACAAATTCCAAAAGCCCTTTATGGGGGGTGAAACAGCATGCTAGAAATAACCCTGTTAATTATTCTAATTTCAGTGTTCTCATTGATTGTTTATATGGTAAAGGGACAGTCGATTTGGGAGCGTATTATTGGACTCAATTTAATCGTTATAAAAATAGTCCTTCTTATTACAGTTTATGCTGTAATGAATGAGTTGAGTATTGTACTTGATATCGTCATCACATACAGCATTGTTGGATTCATTTCCGTAACACTGCTTTCAAGATTTCTCCTTAGAGGGGGTCGACTAAAATGATTTCAGATGGACTATTGATCCTATCTTGGTTTTTTATGATCTTTGGCATATTCGGTATTTTTAGGCTTAAGGGAATTTATACGCGCCTTTTATCAAGCTCGAAAATTGACTCAGTAACGGTAATCACCCTCTTTATTGCACTCATGATCAGATCGGGTATGACTGCCATGACCTTGAAGCTGGGTGTCGTGCTGGTCTTTTATTTAATGACAAACCCGGTGACCAACCAAATTATTGCAAATTCAGCACTTCGAAATGGTATTAAAGCCGACCGGTTTGTTATTGACGTAAATGCACTAAAAGATAGTAAAGAGGAGAAGCCGAATGATTGATACACTCATTTTTATCATTATTGTCATTTTTGCAATTGTAATTATAAAAACTGAAAATAACTTACTCCTAATTATGTATTTTTCAATATTCTCATTTGCTTCTGCAGCAGCGTACTTTGTTATGCGCGCTCCAGACATTGCACTTGCGGAGGTAGCTATAGGCTGTGCCTTTGTACCTCTGATTTATTTAATTACCATAGGAAAGCAAAAGGTCTTTACTGTCGTTTTCTTTGATGGGGATATTGGAGAGCACGGTTCCCTAGACTTTGAAACAATCAGGCGGTTTTATATTATACTAGACAAGTTTTGTCTCGACTATGACTTGAATCTGAATTTGATCAATCGCCCAACACGGTTTAGTACAACCGTTCACGGCGTATTCAGACCGGGCAACATAGATTTAATTTGTATTTTCTTCCCCGAGAAGGATTGTATTGAAGTTCGGGGGAATGCCTCAAATATGATGATTTCCCATCTTGAACAGAGATTGAATGCAGATGGTCAAATTCAGTGGAAGAGGGTGAGGGATAATGAAACAGAAATATAAGTTCTACTTAACGTGGCTGCTGATGATAGGCCTCGGCAGCCTATTTGCACTAAAAATTTTACCAGATCTAGACAACTTTAATGCAACGTCCTATGCCTATTTTTCGACAAACACCTATAGTGAAATTGGAGCTAAAAACATGGTAACAGGCATTTATCTGGACTATAGGCTCTTTGATTCTCTACTGGAAGCAGGCATTCTATTTGTGGTTACTGCAGGCATTCTCTTTATGAGTAAGAAAGACGAGGAGGTGCGCTAATGACAGGAACCTACACTTTACTTAGAATAATAAGCAGATTCCTACTGCCCTTTGTTCTGCTTTTCGGATTTTACATCGTACTCAACGGTGACCTTACACCAGGGGGCGGTTTTCAGGGCGGAGTGGTATTGGCATCTTCCTATATTTTGCTCTATTTTATTGGTGATGTAAATAAACTCAACACCTCCAAAATTATCCGCTTTGAAAAAATTCTCTTCATGGTACTGGTTGTCTTGACCTTTATGAGCCGACTGGAGAGCATTAATATGCACCATGTCATTTATTTGATAGCGCTGAATGTAATTATTGGGGTCAAAGTCGCGCTGGGGATTGGTGCAATTATAATGATATTTTTAGAGGAGGGAAATATATGATGCTAAATAGTGCGCTTTCCTTTCTTATATTTCTCATCGGATTCTATGGGCTGATTATGAGCAGTAACATTATTAAGTCCATAATCAGTTTAAACGTCATTCAAACATCGCTGATTCTGCTTTTTATCAACCTGTCTCAAAATGCAGGGCAGGGGCTTCCCATTGTTGGGGCAGATAGCTTGGCGCCGGTTGATCCGCTGCCGCAAGCCCTAATGATTACAGCGATTGTTATTGGCGCTTCAATTACGTCACTTGGACTTATGCTGACCATTAAAATATTTCATTACTACGGTACGCTGGATTGGCGTGAAATCTTGGCAATGAAAGAAACGATCAGATAATGGAGGGATATATGCTAGATTTGACATTAAGCCTTATTTTCATACCGATGATTCTAGCGGTCATCATATTCCTGATTGATAAAAGATGGACCAATCGGCTGAGTCTGGTGATACAGCCGGTTCTTATAATCATGATTATTATGATCTTCATGGAACTGCTGCCTGTTGACCGGCTTTTATATATTCTGGGAGGCTGGCAACAAGGGGTGGGCATACCGCTTCGAATTGATCAAAAAAGCATCATCTTTATGGTGCTTACTGTAATTGGTACAACCTACAGCATTACCTTCAGCTGGATTGAACACAGAGATGACCACAAGTACCTTTTTTTCATACTCTTCTTAGAAGGTGCCCTGCTGGCCCTTTTTCAAGCAGGGGATATTTTTACATTGTTCATACTGCTAGAACTCATCACCATATTGGCAGGCATACTCATCACCTACGAAAAGGAAGGGGTTTCAGTTAAGGCGGGACTCTATTATTTGCTAATTAATTCAGTGGGCATGACCATTTACTTAATGGGTGTCATACTGATTTATAATTCAGTGGGTGTTCTGGACATGGAGTTGATCAAGACACAACTGCAAGGGGGCAGTTTGAGCGCGGTTCAGCATGCTGCGCTTGGGTGCTTCATTACAGCTTTTGCTGTTAAAACAGCCATGTTTCCTGTAAACAGCTGGCTACCTTATGCTCATGGATCTGCACCGACTCAAATGTCAGCCCTTCTTTCAGGACTGCTCGTAAAAATAGGTATTTATGGTCTTCTTAGGTTCATGGAGATGTTCCCAGTCACTTCGTATATTCATTTGGTGCTGGTACTTGGCATTGTGACTGCCCTATACGGAGTTATCATGGCAATGCTCCAAAAAGATTTAAAGCTTATTTTGGCTTACCACACCATTTCGCAGATGGGTCTTATTATTATGGGGCTTGCCTCAGGGAAGAAGGAGGGCTTTGCTGGGAGTCTACTCCATGATGTGAACCACTTCCTATTCAAAAGTCTCTTGTTTCTGGGCGTAGGTGTATTGATTCATCTGTATGGAACGCGTGAAGTGGCACGAATACGAGGGGTGCTTAAGGAGCAGCCCATTATCGGGTTTAGCTTGCTTGTAGGGGTATTTGGCATAACCGGCGCGCCGCTATTTGATGGCAGTTTGAGCAAAATACTCATAGAAGAGAGCTTCATTGGAGAGTGGAGTTACTTTATTATTCTCCTAGTGAACCTTGGTACGATTGTATCTTTCCTAAAGTTTTCCCAAATTTTCAGAGGCAAAGCCCATGTGAAACATCCTGACCAAATTAACAACTGGAAAGTATACACAGTTGCCGTAATGGCAGCACTTACCCTGATTACTTATCCGTTAGAGTTGATTTTCTTTGACATGCCATGGTCGGACGTACACTTTGAGGTGAAAACACTCGTTAAAGGTGCTATTGAGTTTTATGGACTCTTTGCACTGGCCTATGTTATTTACAACAAAGGGTTGAAAAAGCTCCTGAGAAAGTACCCTAAACTTGGCAAGACCAAAATGGGCTTTCAATCTGCAAACAGCATGATTCTTCTTTTCCTGGGTGGTATTTGGGGCTTTTTCTTACTTATACTACATTAAGAAAATCATAAATTTAAAAAACCCCTTCAGCCTCGTGCGTGCACAGGTGAAGGGGTCTTTTTTCTTTTCTACTCTACTATTTGAGGAGCTTGTTTAGTCCCATGCTTTCAGCATGAGTTCAACCGAACGCGCCATTTCAAGTGCAAACTCAGAACCGAATTTTCTAAAATAGAGATGCTGGCCATAATTGTCTGCAATTGGGTGCTTCGAGAAATCCATTGATTGGCTGTAAGGTTCAAACATGGATTCGAGAACATCCTCATCCAGTCTCTTGTAAGCTTCTTCAAAGACAATGGTTTCTTGGGGAAACCTTGACCTTGGTGCAGGTTTTTTACCTGCGGGATACCCAAGGGTCAGCATAGCAATGGGGAAGACATAATCCGGCAAGTTAAGAAGTGTTTTATGGGTTTCGTAGTTTTCCATAATGTCGCCTATGTAACAGGTGCCAAGACCAAGGCTTTCAGCAGCAATTACGGTGTTTTGTGCAGCAATTAAACTGTCGCTGATTGCGAGCATGAGACTGGATTTTGAAGGCTTCTGGTAGGGTAAACCCCGTTCAGCACATTTCTCTTTTACCTTTGAGTATTCAAAATAGTCATAAGTCCGCTGTAGGTCTGCAACGTAAATCAGGCTAATGGGTGCTTGTGCAATAAAAGGCTGATCATCACAGGTTTTACTAAGTGTATCTCGCGTTTCTTGACGCTTTACAACAATAATTGAGTAAAGCATCATATTGCCTGCTGTAGGTGCGCGTAAGGTCGCGTGAAGAATTTTATTTAGTGTATCATCTGATATCCCTTTGTCCAGATATTGGCGAATAGATGCTCTTTCATTCAGTGTTTTAAGCAGTTCGTTCATGTTGACCTCCATGATTTACAGTGAAATAATTGGATATGTGTATAGTAAGTTGTTCGATACGCTTGAATAAACACCTCTACATTTTAGAAATTTTTTGAGCGTCTGTACTGCACCGGTGTCTGATTTTCGAACTTTTTAAAAATACGCGTATAGTAACCAGCATTGCAAAAACTGAAGAGTTCGCTGACCTCGCTGATTGTCATGTTTGTGAGTTCGAGAAAGTATTTTGACTCTTCGATTTTTTGATATTGAATATATTCTACGACTGTATAACCGACTTCTTTTTTAAAATAGCCAGATAGGTACTGCTTGGAAATAGATAACTGCTCTGCAACATCTGAAAGTGAAATGTCTTCGGATATATTTTCATGAATGTACTGTATAGCTCGTGCAATAGCAACGGGGTATTTTGATGTGCGTTCTTTTCGGATAAGTTCTACAAACTCCAGGGCCATGACGTATTCAAGACGGAGCAGTTTTTTGATGTCCATAATGCGCTCAATATCATAAATAAAGACATCACTTAGGGAATATGCATCCTCAGGATGGACATTAGACTCAATTGCGGCTCTTGCAAATAAAGTGCAGGAAGCAATGAGTGAGTTCTTGGTTGAACGCAGTGGCGTATCAGCAAGACGTGCCCGTTCTAGGGCATTTATTGCGTTCAGAATTTGCGTGACATCCTCTCTGAGACATCGCTTCATTGCGCTGAGCAGTTTCCTCTCAAGGTAATAGGATGGATGTTTGTAGAAACTACTGAGGTGTTCCATTTTTAAGTGAATGTGTCTAGATGACATAGACCCCTCCGGTTAAAGATAGACTATACGCATTTGTGGAATCGATTTCCTAAACAAATTAAAATCATATAACTAACATTAAAATAATATAAAAACAATCTAAATGCAAGTCGTATAATAAGAATGTAAAAAACAACAGTATAACTCAAGGGGGAGTTAAGAAATGAAAAAGACATTTGCAATGTTACTTGCACTAATGCTCATGATGTCGTTCACATTAACCGGTTGCGGCGGACAATCTGAGCCTGCTGAGCAACCACCAGCAGAGCCGGCTGAAAGCACTGAACCAGCAGCTGAGGATGACGGCATGGAGGCTGAAGCACCAGCTGAAAAAATCACAGTTAATTTTGCGGTTCAGGCAGATTCAACATCTGCACTGGATGAAATCGTGAGTGCTTTCAATGCAAAGAGCGAAAAATATGAAGTTGAAGCGATTGTCATGACAAATGATTCAGGAAACATGCATGATCAGCTGATGAATTCACTTTCTAGTAAGTCGGGTGAGTATGACATTATTTCTATGGACGTTGTATGGGCAGGCGAGTTTGCAGCGGCCGGTTATCTTGAGCCAATTGACAGCGTTATTCGTGACGCTGGATGGAAAGTTACAGACTTTAATGCTGGCTCTATGGCATCCGGCAAATATAAGGGCAAGAACTATGTGCTGCCATATTTCTCTGACTTAGGATTTTTGTATTACAGAACAGACATTGTATCGGCTGAGGATGCTGCCAAGCTTCAAGCGGGCGACTATACTTGGACTGATTTACTTGCAATGGCTGAAAGCTATGCGGGTCAAGGTGAAACTACATATGGTCACGTTTACCAGTCAAAGCAATATGAGGGCCTTACATGCAACATGAATGAGTTCACTGCAAACTGGTCAGATATTCAAGGTGGCCTTGAAATGATGAAGGCATTTACAGATTCTGACGCAACACCAAAAGATATTTTGACTTACACAGAAGGTGAAACACACAGTGCCTTTCTAAATGGTGAGACTGTTTTTGCAAGAAACTGGCCATATATGAATGGTATGGCTGCAAGTGGAGACTACCCAGTTACAGCTGAACAGGTGGGTTATGCACCACTTCCAAATGGTGGAACTGTTGGTGGTTGGATTCTTGGAATGAATGCAAACTCAACCAATAAGGAAGGCGCAATTGAGTTCCTGAAATTTATTGCAGGACCAGAAGGTCAAAAAATCAATGCAACAGTAGGCAGCTACTTGCCAGGTTTCAACGCACTGCTTGAAGACGATGAAGTGCTTGCATCTAATGCATTGCTGACAGATGAAGGTTTTAAGAATGCACTTGCTGCGACTATTGCGCGTCCTGTAGCTGCAAATTATGCTGCAGTTTCAGATACCATTCAGGTGAAGGGGCACGAGTTCCTTTCTGAGAACGGCACACTTGAGAGTGCGGTGTCTGAAATCGAAGGTGCGCTTGAATAAGAGTGTATAGACGGTTTGAAGTAAAGCTTTAGTGGCGTACTTGCCACTAAAGCTTTTTTTAAAAAAGCAGACAGTAAAGAGACTGCTTAAACCTCGTAGTTATGAGAAGGTGATCCACTTGAAAAAGTTACTGCAATTTCTAGATCAGCGATTGGGCTATGTATTGATTTTACCAGCTATTATTTTCATATTGCTATTTTCACTTCTTCCAATCATTGAATCCACAAAATATGCTTTTTTCGACTTTCAGTTGAATGATCAGCAAAAGTCGGGACTCTATTTTAACGAAAGATACAATTTGGACTTAACATTTGAAACATATGACTATCTTGACTACTATCTGGAAACAGAGCTAGATGTTGTAGAGTCGGCGGAGGCAAACAGAAAGATTGAGTCTGCACGTTTAGTCCTCTCAAATCAGCTACAGGCCATCCAGAACCAGTTTAGCGAAAAGGAAGGCATTGTTGAACTAAGCGGTGCGCAGTTAGAACAACTGAGAGCTTATGACACGAAAGCTTATGAACTGCTTGATGATGTTTACGCGCAAAATGAGCCCTTCATTCTGCAAGAAGATATTTACGCGGTTGCTTCCGAACTGGACACCGCCTATATCGAGCCTAATTTCAGTGGACTAGATAATTTCAAGGCAATCGGTTCAGACAATCGTGTACAGTGGTCACTTATCGTGACCTTGATTTTCACCGTGGCATCCGTGTCTTTTGAACTTGTATTTGGACTTGTGCTGGCTATGATTATGAATAAGGCGATGACAGGCCGTGGTATGATACGTACCATCTCCCTGATTCCATGGGCTATTCCAACGTCTGTAGCGGCACTGATATGGGCTTATTTATACAATGGCTCCAATGGTATTGTAGCAATGCTTTTAGCAAAGATGGGTATACTTGAAAGTTCAGCAGATTTACTGCTATCAGGGTCGAGTGCGCTTGGGGCTGTCATTATGGCTGATGTATGGAAAACAACCCCTTACATGGCGCTCCTCTTGCTTGCAGGTCTGCAAACTATTCCAACAAGCCTGTATGAAGCCTCATCGCTTGATGGCGCCAGCAAGTGGCAGCAATTTTTGAGTGTCACACTGCCCCTGCTAAAGCCGTCAATAATGGTGGCGCTCCTCTTTAGAACCCTGGATGCATTTAGGGTGTTCGACTTAATCTACGTTTTGACAGGCGGTGGACCTGGTGGTAAAACGGAATCTATATCCATTTATGCCTATAAGACCATGTTTGCACAGACGCGTTTTGGATATGGATCTGCTGTAGTTCTCGTTATGGCACTTGTTGTAGCGATTATTTCGTATGCTTACATCAAAATTCTAGATGTGCAGCTCGTATCAGATAAGGGGTGATCTCATGGAAAATAATAAGACAAAAAAACTGTTCTATGTGGCCATTGCGCTTTATCTGTTTATTATCATTTTTCCATTTATATGGGTATTTATCACATCGTTTAAACCCGAAACAGAAATTTTTGGAGCCAATGCTTTTAGGTTGATTGCGGATAATCCAACGCTTGAGCATTACGAGGCCTTGTTTGAAGCCAAAATATTTAATGCCCTTAAAAACAGTTTGATTATATCCACTGTAACGACAGCATACGTCACGCTGGTTGCAGCCTTCTGTGCCTATGCGATTGCACGCCTTGAATTTGTAGGAAAGAGGCTGCTCTTAGCTGTAGTACTTGGTACTTCGATGTTCCCGCAAATGATTGTTGTGGGTCCGATTTACAGAACCTTTGTTGACTTAGGGTGGACCAACTCATACTGGATTACGCTACCGTATTCAATGATTTCACTGCCTGTTGCCATTTATATTTTGGTAACCCATTTTGCTAAGGTTCCAAAGGAAATGGAAGAGTCTGCGTTTATGGATGGGGCTTCAAAATGGGAGACCTTTATCAAAATCATATTGCCGCTAGCACTTCCAGGACTTTTCACTTCGGCAATTATCACTTTTATTGGAGTATGGAATGAGTTCCTTCTTTCATTGACGCTTAATTCAGATGCCAACTATCATACAGCGCCCGTTGCTATATCCTATCTGAGGGGGCAGTTTGAAATATTTTGGGGTCAAGTTACTGCAGCAACCGTACTGGTAACCATCCCAACACTTATTATTGTAATATTATTCCAAAGGCAAATTATTTCTGGCTTAACATCCGGTGCAGTGAAAGAATAGGAGATACAGAACTATGTGGCAATATCAGAACAATGACCTTGGTGTGGATGCGCTGCTTGTGAGTGAAAGCCTGTTCACCTTAGCCAATGGGTACCTGGGTGTTCGAGGCTGCTTTGAGGAAGGTTATGGAGAAGATGCTCAGACCATTCGGGGAACGTATATTAATGGTGTTTACGATATTATTGATGTGACGCACCCAGAAAAATTGCATGGCTTTGTTGAGCGCCAAGACAAACAGCCTAATCTGATTGATCTTCAGTCCATTAGCATTGAGCTCGACGGTGAAATCGTCAACATTTGTTCGGGAACTTATGAAGGCTATGAACGTGTTCTGGATTTAAAATCAGGTTATGCATACAGACAATTTGAATACACGAGTAAGCGTGGCAAAAAGGCATCAATATGTTTCAAAAGACTTGTATCATTTAAGTTTAAAGAAGTCTTTGCTCAGTCTCTTGATATTGAATATGATGGTGCAATAAGAATTTTTTCAATCATGAATACAAACGTAAAAAACTTCACTGATCCATCTGACCCAAGAGTAGGGAGTGAGGCGGATGCACTCATTCATATCGATGAAGTTAAAGGTGGGTTAAGCACCCATTTTGCCCGGTATCATACAGTACAGTCGGGCATTCAGCTTGCGAGTTTATCAAAGCATCATGTATCAAGTACAGATGCTGAGATTCAGCACTGTCAAAGTCATTCCAGTGGTGGGTTAACAGAAATATATGTTGGTTCAGGGACCTGCCACCTTGAAAAGTTTAATATTTACTCAGACAGTTTAAGGGTTAAGACGCCCGAAAATCATGTGTATGATGTGGCAAAAGAACTGGAAAGCTATGATTTTGAAAAGCTCTTAATGGCTCAAAAAGAGTATATGAGCGCATTTTGGGATGTATCAGACATTCAAATATGTGGCAATGACAAGGATCAGCTGTCTATACGCTTTAACTTGTATCAGCTTTTTCAATCTGTGGGGCGAGATAGCTTCAGCAATATATCCGCCAAAGGTCTTTCGGGTGAAGGTTATGAAGGACATTATTTTTGGGACACAGAAATTTATGTATTGCCAACCTTCCAGATGACCCAGCGAGAAATTGCCAAGCAACTTCTCTTATATAGACATAAGCACCTTGAGTCAGCACGTGACCGGGCCAGAGAGCTCGGGCATAAGCGCGGTGTAAAATTTCCTTGGCGTACCATATCCGGTATAGAGTGTTCGGCTTATTATCCAGCTGGGACAGCTCAGTACCATATTAATGGTGATATAGCCCATGCCTTTATTCAATATTATCTGTATACAGAAGACAAGGCGTTTATGATGTCCTACGGTGCTGAAGTTTTACTTGAAACGGCACTTTTGTGGCTGGATATTGGTCATTTTGATACTGGTAAGTTTAAAATTGATGCTGTGACAGGCCCTGATGAGTATACGGCTATAGTGAATAATAACTATTATACCAATGCGCTTGCAAAGCATAACTTAGAGTGGGCGGTAAAAATACATCAGATTTTGATGGAATACAATGTGGAAAAAACACAGGGACTTCTCAAAAAAATGGGCGTGACCCAAATGGATTTAGATCAAATGTATTTGGCAGCTCAGCAGATGTACATGCCGCATGACTCTGAACTTGGAATAGATATGCAGGATGACGGATTTCTTAATAAGGCAAAGTGGGACTTTGAAAGTACACCAAAATCTCAGTACCCCCTTTTACTTTATTATCATCCGCTAACGATTTACAGGTATCAGGTATTGAAACAGCCGGATACGGTTCTTGCACATTTCTTACTGGAAGACTACACAAACTTTGAAACCATGAAACGTTCATTTGACTATTATGAATCCATTACCACACATGATTCGTCACTGTCACCCTGTATTTATGGCATTATGGCTTCAAGGGTCGGATATAAGGAAAAGGCCTATGCCTATTTCGGAGATTCCCTCAAGCTTGACCTAGAAAATACGCACGGCAATACCAAGGACGGCCTTCATATGGCTAATATGGCTGGAACAGCATTGTCACTTATTTATGGGTTTGCAGGACTGCGTGTTTCTGAGAGAGGGCTGATACTGCGACCGTGGTTGCCAGATGCATGGACATCGATCGCATTTAATATTGAGTACCGAGGTCGAATCATTTCAGTTGAAATAGCTGAAAATATCAAACTGGAACTTAAACGCGGGGAACCCTTAGAACTCCAAGTCAAGGCACAAGTGCATAAGCTCGAAAACAAGATTTTACTCCCCTTATAAGGGTTTAAAAATATGGCTGTGCCTCACATTTTACTATCGATGTGAGGCACATTTTTTTTTTGCGGAAAAGGCAAAGAAATCCACGTGCAAAAATGAAGCTCTACATTTTCGCACATATATGGCGCGGCTAGCGACATGAACAAGCGAAGGGGACTTATTGCATCATATTGGGGCTATTCTAAGTACTTTGGCACAATGTCTCGTCTGATCAAATCTGAATAGGATTCACGGGTGCGTATGAGGGATGCATGGCCTTGATTTACTAGAACCACTGCAGGACGGGGCAGGTAATTGTAGTTGCTGGACATGGACTCAGTATAGGCACCTGTTCCAAATACAGCGAGAAGATCCCCCCGGCGTGTTTGCGGCAGTCGAATGTCTTTAATAAGAATATCTCCAGACTCACAGCATTTTCCTGCAATAGTCACCGCCTCAGACAAGGGAGCCTGCATTTTATTTGCAATTACAGCGCGGTATTTGGCGGTGTAAAGTGCAGGCCGAATATTGTCTGGAATACCACCATCGACTGATATATAAGTTCTAATGCCTGGAATATGCTTTGATGCACCAACTCTATATAGTGTCAGTCCTGCATTGGCTACGAGCCAGCGGCCAGGTTCAATAATGATTTGTGGACGATCTATGCCCGTTTTACTTGCCCATGATTTTAAGCGAGCCATAATGGGGTCTGTAAAATCACGAAGGGGCATTTCTGTATCCGTTTCAGTATACTTTACACCGTAGCCCCCGCCTGTATTGAGCTCGAAAACGCGTGTGCCCATGTCATGGAGTTGTTCAATGAGTCCGAGTGCGACATCGAGAGCAGAAAGATGTGCTGTTGTATTTTGCAGCTGTGATCCAACATGGAAATGCAGGCCAAGTGGGATAATATTCGGACTTTTTTCTGCTAGAGCATAAGCACTGGGAATGGTTTCGAGTGGAAATCCAAATTTTGAATCCTTATCAGCGGTTGCGATATAGGCGTGGGTATCAGAATGAATACCCGGAGTTATTCTAAATAGAATATTGACGGGCAGGTTGAGTGCTGAAGTAAGGTGTGCAATGAGGTCCAGTTCTGAAGCGTTGTCGACCACAATGCGTCCGACACCAGCTTCGATAGCCATTTTAAGCTCTGCGTATGATTTATTATTTCCGTGAAATATGATTTTTTCAGCGGGGAATTGTGCATGGAGGGCAGTATATAGTTCCCCCCCTGAAACGACATCGAGTCCCAGTCCTTCGCGATTTATAATTTTACATATGGCTGTGTTTAGAAAAGCCTTTGATGCGTAAACGGCTCTAACATTGTCGTATTTCTCAAGAAAATCATCTCTTATCTCATTACTCTTTCGAATCAGTTCAGATTCTGAAAGGACTATTAATGGGGTTCCATACTGCTCAGCCAGTTCATTTGTATTACATGCGTCAAAATAAAGTATATTGTCTGTAATGGTCATTATAAACGCCTCTTTCTACTATGCCTTGTGGTGATGCACCTTGTTTGCTTAAAAAAATAGACCACATATCCCAAAGTGGTATGTGGTCTTAGGCTTAAGATAAAAGAAGACCATATACCTTTGAAGATATATGGTCATTAGTAATACAAGTTTTATGCCAAGTTGTTTATCTGCTAAAAAATTGAGCCACAAGCGTATAACTCATCGTGGTTCTTTTTATGGTATTTTGGAGATGCAGGGTCAAGGCTGTTTAGGACAACACCACCCTGTGACCCTGTAGAATGCACATAGTTGCCTTCACCAAGATATAGGGCAATGTGACCGGGAAAGTAGAGGGTGTCTCCAGGCTGTAGCTGGTCCTGAGTGATTTCCTTTACTGGAAATTCTGACTGGATTGAAGCGTCCCTGTAAATAGAAACACCATTGAGCCAGTATGACATGAAGGTAAGTCCAGAGCAATCAATGCCTGCGGGTGATTTCCCACCCCATTTGTAATGTGTTCCAATATAAGAGAGGGCATCATTTTGAAGGGCTTGTCTGAAAAACTCCACGTCTTGTATGTCCACAAAATCGGAAAAAGGCCGTATCCATTCCTTTCTACAATAGCCTGTTTGACCATCAAAGAGCTGAATTTTCAACCATCCATCTGTTTCCGGAAAATCGGACAAGTAAATAACCGAGCTGCCTCTTGGAATACATATTATGGGATTGCCCTTGTAGCTCGGTTCTGGAAGAAGCTCCGCAAAAGGAGACTGAATCAGGGCATTGCGCGTATTTTTGAAGTTGTTTTTTACATCAAGAGAAAAATGATCCGGCAATATCCAACCTTCATATCCGTATTCCATACGTACGTAGGCCCAGCCCTTATCTTCCTTAATTACTTCAAGAGACATACCGTAAAGCGCTTCGTCTGCAAGTTCAGAGTTGGCATGGGGCTTTAAAAGTATAGGTGCTGTTGGACTGGTGATGATGTATTTATGCATTTTCTACCTCCTCATAGACTTGTTTTGCAAGTCTTCCAATGAGTTCAAAACCTTCTATTTCATCTGAAATACCTTCTAAAAAGACGCCTACCATATAGGTTTTTCCATTTACATCAAAAAAACCGATGTCATGTTGTACACCGTGATTAAGGCCTGTTTTATTAGAGAATGGAATGGACTCAGGCAAGAATCTGCCGAGCATTTTTCTATCCTTTTGCTTACGGAGTACATCCATAAACCAATCAGCTGCGCGTGGTGATATGAGTTCTTTGCTATAAACCCTATCGAGTAGGCTTACTGCGTCTTTGAGTGTGGTAAAGTTGTCTATACCCTGCTCAGCTAAGGCAAAGTCCATCATTTTGCGTTGAAGTTGCGTACCTGTCAGCTGGTTTGTTTTAATAAAGTGGTTGATGGTTTCTATTCCCAGTATGTCAATGAGAATGTTGGTTGCTGTGTTGTCGCTTTGAGTAATCATGAGTGTTGCAAGGTCATCCAGGCGCCATACATTTTGTGAAAGGTCGCTAACGATACTGAATGCAACACGGTCACCATCTTTAAGAACATGCGTGTCTTCGGGGGCAAGCGCCTTGTTTTCAAAGTGGTCTGCTATAGTCGCCAAAATATAGAGCTTGATAATACTTGCTGAACGCACACGTCTTGAAATATTGTGTTCAATCAGCACGGTGCCATTTGACATGTCCTTCAAGAACACTGAGGCTACTTCTTTGTAAGAAGTGAGCAGGGAATGAACGCTTTCAAATGCCATAGTACCTCCTTTGATTCAACGAGTGGGTTAAAGAATTGTTAGGTCAATATCGATTAACTCGCAAAAGGCGTACCAATTAAGTGTTGTAGTATTTTTTTTTATTTGTGGTATAGTGCTTAACTGCCTCTTTGTATGCAACGATAAGTGCCCGTTGTGAACTGCCCCAGTATCTCTTTTCGATGTCCTCGATAATGCTGTTGTGCACCTTGTCAAATTTTTTTCCGACAAAGAGGGAGCGTACAAAGGCTTTTGTTTCTTCTAATATTACAGATGCAGCTGCGTCTTCAACAATGTCTGTTTCCACATTTACGGAAAATCCGACGAAAAACTGAGAATAAACATTTGTAATAGGATTGTCTGATTGTGTTCTGCCATGTCCAATGACATAAACTGTATTTGAAGTCATAAAGTAGAATCCTCCCTATAAGTGATATTTTATTCAGTATAGGAACTTTATATACACTATGTCAAGCTTGCAATTTGTGTCCAGTGTGCTATAATATAGAAAATTCAGAATAATGAACAATTCGTTCAGTATACTCGTAAACGGCTAGTCGCCGCGCACATCAGTATATTGGGTCCGAAACCACATCGTGTTTCGGGCCTTTTTTGTTTGGAGGAATACAAAAAATGGAAAAAAGTATTCTTGACGTATTGACTGAGGGGATTATATCCGTAGATCCAAATGGCAGAATAAAGACATTTAACAGGAAGGCGCGCCATATATTTGGAATCGATAGTTTGTCAGAAGTTGAGCACGATTCCGGGAAACTGGAAGATGGTGATGTTGTCATTATTGTGACTACAGCCCTTGGGCAAGACGATGGGAATATGAACAGTGTGGATCTAAGGAAAATAGGCATTGATAAAGATATTCGTGCAGGAGCAAGCGTGATTGCACTTGGTCGCTTTAATGTGAAAGGGCCTTCCCATATTAAGGTGTTAGACCAATCAGAAACGGGAACAAAGCTTGAAATGACCCATGTATATATGAACAGAAGAATATCGGCACGGCTTGACTTAAAAAACAGATTTATAGATATCAGCATTGATGGACGAAATTTTTCTGCACATTATATCAAGTCATTTGGACATATGGTTGTACTCAATAAGAAACAGTTAGAGGTTAAGTTTGTACAGACACAGGGGTATTCCTACCGAAAAGAGTCTATTGGTGAACTGATCAACGGAGGGCAATTTGAAAGAAAAGTCAAGCGTCAGATTGCAGATCTTGTAGGAAAACCGCTTGAAGAGGTTCTTAATGAGCCTGGACTGGTCACAGACCTCAAGCGTACAGCGCGTGGAATAGACAAGGGTTTTGAGAGTCGGTACATGGACATCCATGAACATCCGGTTTTATGTGCACTTAGGCCTGTTCAATCTGAAGTTGAAGAAGGCGCGGCGATTCTCATTGTCGAAGATATTTCAGAACTCAATACAGTTATACGCGAACGTAACCAGGCAGTCACAGAACTAGACAGCATACGTGCCCAGCTTATGCGTCAAAAGAAGATAGACCCCATGCCGGAGTTTATCGGTTCAAGTATAGCCATGATGCGCTTGAAGCAATTGGCACTCAATGCATCAAAGAGCATATCAACCGCACTCTTGCTTGGTGAAAGTGGAACTGGAAAGACTATTTTGGCTCAGGCCATCCATATGCGGTCGCCGGTATCTTCGGGTCCTTTTGTTCAAGTTAATTGCGGTGCGCTGCCTGAACACCTTATTGAAAGTGAGCTCTTTGGTTATGAGTCGGGTGCTTTTACGGGTGCCAACCGCAAGGGAAAACCAGGATTTTTCGAGCTGGCTGATGGTGGAACCCTATTTTTAGATGAAGTGGGAGAAATACCGCTTCATGTACAGGTGAAGCTCCTTCACGCTATCCAGCACAGTGCCTTTTACCGTGTGGGGGGAACGTCTCCAATACAGGTTAGGGTTCGAATTGTTGCTGCAACGAATAAAAATTTGGAGCATGCTGTATCAATTGGTCAATTTAGAGAAGACCTGTTCTATAGACTCAATGTTCTACGCATAAAAATACCGCCGCTGCGTGAACGCCGCGAAGATATTGGTGAGTTAATATCAGCCCTGCTGCCTCAAATTTGCAGTAGGATCGAAAGCAGTCAGGTGAAAGTTTCCAGAGATGCCTTATATACACTTCAAAACTATAGCTATCCTGGAAATGTACGGGAGCTGGAAAATATACTGGAACGTGCAGTGAACCTCTGCGAAGATGGTGAAATAAAAAAAGAGCATCTTCTCATGGAAGGGGTTAAGGATTCAAATCATTTTAGTTCAGAATACGATCTGATCAGACCATTAAAGGAGGTGGTGCAAGAGGCTGAGAAAAAAGAAATTATTAAAGCCATTGCACGAACTGAGGGAGACCGTGATTTGGCACTCAAGAGACTGGGAATAGGAAAATCCAGTTTCTACGAAAAACTGAAAAAGTATAATATCAGACATTAGTTTGTGTGATTGCATTTGATTGTACGGGGGAATAGTTATGATGCTCAAACATCTAGAAACGTGCAGAGTGGACATCCCGCTCAACAAACCCTTTAAAACAGCGCTCAGAACACTTGAGACCGTTACGAGTGTGCAAGTGAAAATTGCCACAGATAAAGGGCTGGCTGGATATGGCGCTGCATCACCTACAGTAGTTATTACAGGCGATACAGTAGAGTCGATAGAGGCGGGTATCCATGCGATTTGGATGCGTATAAAAGGCAAGTCCATAGAAGATTGGGACAGCCTTATGCGCATTGTACAGCGGGGAATTGTAGGCAATACAAGTGCTAAGGCAGCTGTAGATATTGCACTGCATGATCTTAGGGGAAAAAGCCTAGGACAACCGCTACATAAGTTATTAGGCGGTGCAAAGCGTGAACTCAGTTCAGACATGACCATCAGTTTAGATGCGCCAAAAATTATGGCTGAAGACGCCAAGGCCGCTGTAGAAAAAGGATTTAAAGCTTTAAAAATCAAACTGGGAAATGATTCAAGTCTAGATATCATCCGAATGAAGGGCATTCACGATATTGTAGGAAACAAGGCGACCATTCGACTTGACGCTAATCAAGGTTGGTCTAGAAAAGAAGCCGTATCAACAATACACAAAATGCTTGATGCAGGAATTGATATAGAACTTGTCGAACAACCCGTTGTTTCTCATGATTTTGAGGGTATGAAGTACGTAACGCAAAATGTACCTGTACCCATACTTGCTGATGAAAGCGTGTTTTCATACAGAGATGCTATCAAGCTGGTTCAAATGGAAGCGGCTGACTACATCAATATTAAACTGATGAAAACTGGGGGGATAGAGCCCGCCATGCGCATTGCTTCATTTGCTGAAGAATATGGGGTGCAGTGTATGATTGGCTGCATGATGGAGGGGCCTATTGGCATCTCGGCTGCCGTACACTTTGGGTGTGGACGCACGCAGGTTGGTCTAGCTGACCTCGATGTGCCTTCTATGTATAAGTCAGAGCTCAATGTGGGCTATAAAAGTAAAAATGGTATTCTGGTGCCGCTTGACGGTGCTGGACTTGGGCTTGAATCTAGCCCTAATGAAGCACATAGCAGTAAAATACTCTTTTAAAGAGTGTGGTTATGTTTTGTTTGCAACTGAATCCTTAGAGGGGAGGTTCAGTGCACATAAATGATTAAAGGGAGGAAGAAAACATGAAAAAGCACTTAGCATGGCTATTGGTATTTGTCTTAACATTTGGCATGCTGGCCGGGTGTTCACAAGCGCCCGCAGAACAGCCAGAACCTGAGCAAGCAGAAACAACAGAAACTGCTCCGGCAGAGGAAGAACCAGCAGCCGAAGAAGCTGTTGAAGAAGTAGAACAGGTACTGATCTGGAACCTTGGTTCCGAGCCTAAAACACTTGACCCAGGCCTAAATACAGCTGTTGATGGTGGTGACATTATCAACCATACTTTTGAAGGTTTGATGCGTGAAGTCAACGGTATGCTTGAACCAGGCATGGCAGAAAGCTATTCACTTTCAGATGACAAGCTTACATATACGTTTACGCTTCGTGATGCTAAATGGTCAGATGGCGCACCTGTCACAGCACAAGACTTTGAGTATGCATGGGCACGTGTACTTGATCCAGAAACAGCATCAGAGTACTCTTGGATTTTCGATGAAGCAAATGTGGATTCATTCCAGGCAATCGATGACAAGACATTTGAGGTTACGCTCAGTGTTCCATCACCATACTTCCTTGGACTGACAGCATTTTTCACATTTATGCCAGTACGTCAAGACGCAGTTGAAGCAGGTGCTGATGGCATGTGGGCAATGAACCCGGACATCGCACTAGCAAATGGTCCATTTATGCTTTCTGATTATGCAACAGGTGACAAAATTGTCCTTGTTAAGAATCCGAATTACTGGAGAGCTGACGAAGTGGTACTCGAACAGATTGAAGCCCTCATGATTGTAGATCAGTCTACAGCACTGACTGGCTACGAATCAAGCCAAATCGATGTTATCGATGATATGCCAACAGCAGAGATTCCGCGTCTGCTAGCGGAAGATCCTACATTTATGATTCTTCCATATGATGGCGTATACTACTATAGTTTAAATACAACAATTGAACCGCTGAATGATCCAAATGTAAGAAAGGCACTTTCACTTGCAATTGATAGAACAGCGATTGTTGAAACCGTGCTAAAAGGTGGTCAAGTACCAGCTCAAAACATGGTTTCACAAGCATCGCGTGATGCAAATGGCGATGTGTTTGCAGATGTTGCAGGCAACTTTGGTATTCCAGCTGACGGCAGCGGTGTTGAAGAAGCTAAACAGCTTCTAGCAGATGCAGGCTACCCAAATGGCGAAGGGTTCCCTGAGTTCACAATCCTTTATAATACTTCAGAAAGTCATAAGGCAGTTGCTGAAGCTATTCAGGAAATGTGGAACAAGAACCTTGGTATCAGTGTTCAACTTGCAAACCAAGAATGGGCAGTATTCCAAGATTCAAGACTAAGCCATAACTTTGATATTGCCAGAGGTGGTTGGATTGGTGATTACTCTGATCCAATGACTTACCTTGGTCTATTCCTGTCGTCTTCTCCTATGAATCATGCACAGTGGTACAGTGACGAATACGACGCAATGATTGAAGCAGCAAGAACAGAAGATGGACAAGATCGTTTTGACACACTTCAAGACGCACTTGCCCTTGTTATGAATGACTATGCATATATGCCAATTTACTACTACACAGACCAAATCATGGTTTCTGGCGCTGTAGCAAACTGGGAAAAAACCACACGCGGTAACTGGTGGTTTGGATTTGCAGAAAAAGTAGAGTAATTCCTTAATTACGGTAACAAGTGTAGAACTTAATCCCCTCTACACATTGTTTATACTAGAGGTTGCCTGAAAATGGCAACCTCCTTTTTCCGGAAAGGACAAAGCAATGCACAAATTCAATAGAATGAATCCAGTTGTGCTTGCACAGAACTGGATTCATTCTATTGAATTTGTATATGGCGCGACCAGCGACGTGGGCGACCGGAGGTTGCCCAGTGCGTATATGGCGCGACCAGCTATCATGGGCGACCGGAGGTTGCCCAGTGCGTATATGGCGCGACCAGTTATCATGGGCGACCGGAGGTTGCCCAGTGCGTATATGGCGCGACTAGCTATCATGGGCGACAGGAGGTTGCCCAGACTATTGAAAACTCAAAAAATCCTGCCTTGCTGGCTTAAGTCCTCACTGGTCGAGTACGTATAGTACGTGACCATTGCGCCCTAAAGCCGCGCCTTGACTTTCAAAGCTTTTAACAGTCTGGATTATAGTTGACTTTGTAAATAACCTCAGCAAGCAAGAGCTTACGCTAAGAGCACATACTACTAAAATGACACACCAATACCAAGTGCAGACCAAAACAGGAGGGTAAACATGAAAGAAGTGGAACTGATTGACCTATTAAGTGCTGGAAAAAGACTTGAACAAGGTGTCTATGAATTCAACTTTGACAAGAGTATAGATCGGCTCATTCTTTCTTGGAACTGTGTTCTAGATGAAAATCAGTGCATTGCACTTTCATTCAGGGTCGGCACGACAGACGAATGGTCAGAGACCTTTATGCTTGGACACTGGGAAGTGGGTATAGCGAGAAAGGCTTTTGGAAGACAGGAAAATGCCTTCGGGACACTCGATATTGACCATTTTAAAGCACACGATCAAATGGAAATAGAGCGCCTGCGCGTCTATATTAAGACCTTGACGGGTTCGCCGACTGACCTAGCAGGCCTTTATGCGTCGGTTGTGTACGATGAGCACTGCATTGTTTCAGGGCCAGAAGATAAAATATATCAGTCCTGTCAGCTACAAGTACCAGCTTATGTACAGCTTCCTGTTGAAGACATAGGCAACAGAATTTGTAGCCCAACAACCTGCGCAATGATGCTTACTCAAAATGAAATGCAGATTTCGCCGCTTGAAATGGCAAACCGTGTCTATGATAGCGGCAATGACATTTATGGAAACTGGTCTTTTAACATAGCAGCAATGTCTCAGTTTGGTGTAAAAGCTGTAGCAAGACATGTTAAAGACCTCTATACATTAAGTAAAATCCTATGTGAAAGTAAACGGCCACTCGGGGTTTCGGTTAAAACGGGAAAGCACGAATTGTTTACAGGCGCTCTTCAGGCCTATCCTTCAGGGCATTTGCTGCTCGTTACGGGGTTTCTTAAAAAGGATCATTTGTGGTATGTCTGTGTAAATGATCCAGCAGACCACAGAGCGGAAACAGCGATGCGCATGTATCCGGCTGATGAGTTTGAGAAATACTTCAGTGGCATCTGTTATCAGTTATTAAATTAAACTTAAAAGGCGGCAAAGAATGAACTGTACTTTTAGTTTCAGTCCATTCTTTGCCGCCTTTATGATTGTTTGAGGAATTATTAAAGTGCCTATTCTTCTGTAAGGCTCTTTGCCAAGTTGATGGCGTATTTTAATGTGTAATCAATGGAAGCACTTGCTTGTGGTTCAAAACGCTCATCCGTGATTCCTGTGATGATGGTGTACTTGTAAGCTAACTGGCCAACCGCAAGTGCATAGTCATCAGAAATCAGATCTTGATCTATAAAGGTACTTCCTTTAGGTGGTGAAACGGCACTGCTTATGGGCATATCTAGAGCAACGAAAGTGCGGTAAAGCATGTAGGCCATTTCTTCGCGTGTGAGCTGTGCATCTGGATTAAATTTTCTGTCCTCGGTGAAGGGGACAAGGCCGTAATGATAGGCACGTATGGCTATAGGATTGTCTGTATCGGTGAAAATATTATAAGGATATACACCTGTGATCTCTCCTGTATAGTGGTCATAAAGCTTAAAGCATATTTCAGCCATCTCCAGTTTTGTTATGGCCCTTTGATAATTTTCAGTGAAGCTTGGAAGCACCATTCCGAATTTCTTGGCCGTCTCAAGTGCGGTTATGGTGTCATCGCGTGGGACTTCATCAGCACTCAAATTTGCATAATTGGCTTTGAGGCTTTCAATTGCAGCCGCTTCGCTTTCAGTAAGCTGTCGAGTGGTTTCGTTTTTAGCAGCTTGTGTTTGTGCATCCAGATTCAAGTCATTTAGAAGTGCTTCGTAGTTGAGCAGATTCCCATCGGTATCATAGACTAGAAAATCTGTATTTTCTGCATCTGCATAAACCGTCATGGTGTCTTCATGTTCTCCATCATTTGTAATTATTGATAAATCTGCCTTGCAAATAACATTCGCATAAAATGCATTGTCATCAATTTCTGCAATATCAAGCGTATTAAAACTTCTATCTGTCATGGTAAAGTCATCATAGTTGACTTCAACATAGTCGTCTTCGCTGTTTTTGAGAAAGAGACGAAGCATGCTGTGCCTTTTCTTGCTCTTTTCGAGTTCGTTTTGCAGGGACTCCTTGTCACCAGACCCTTGTTCAATCCAGTCTTCCAGCTTCTTTTGTCTTTCCTTTTCAAAGTCGCGCTCGTTTTTCACAAAGGCCTCTGGAAGGTATATTGCGTCAATTTCAAGATTATAAGACTTGTCCAGAACCGCATTGTAGCCATATAAGAGGTCTTCTTTTGGGGTGAAGAAAGGTGTTGGCTTAAAGGTGGTCTTAATTCCAATTTCTGCATAAGCAGGCAGTTCTGCAGAATCTGACATTGAAATAACTTCAATGTGAATGAGTTCGGTTACGTTATTATCCAGTGCTTCTATTTGAATATACGTGTCGCCAATTTCATTGCCGTAATAGCTTCCGTCAGAGTCAACATCAATGATATCGTCGTCCCCAGAGTCCCATTTAGCGTCTTTTAGCAAGATCGCTGGGGCTGAATTTTTCTTGACCAGGGTATAATCCAGTTGGCCGGATTGTCCCAAGTAAACTGAGTATCTTCCAGTGTCTCTATTTCTAATAAGGCCATTCGAATCAATTACAATTTCAGAAAGGTTGGATGACACATCAATATAGGTGTAATCTCTGAGTTCGTTTTCTGTTTCGATTGTGATTGTATAGCGGCCCTCATCATATGGAATAAACTCAATGTAGCCATCTTTAACATCAATGTTACCATCGCCGCCGTGGAAGTCTACATCTAAATCATCTTCAGTGGTGTTTTCGGGTAAGAGCTTGTAGTAGAGAAGACAAGGCTCACCTGAACGTGCATTTTTCTTTTCTGTTGTGAAGGCAATTGACTTCGCCTCAATAACACTTTTCTCACCGAGTTTTATATGAAGGGTGATGCTGTCTGAATAGTTGCCATCCTTTGAGGTCGCAGTAATGATTGCATAGCCTGTGCTTTTGGCTGACACAAGTCCATTTTTTGAAACAGATGCTACACTAGACCGATTGCTTGACCACTCGATACCATCTTCAACTGGAGGTATACCAGGCTTTTTCTCTATAAGATCTGCGTTTAACTGATATGTTGAGCGTGTATCGGTGAGCTCAATGGGCTCGCTTGTAATTTCAATACCGCTTACGAGGGATTCAACTTCAAATTTAATGGTATCCTTTTTGCTGCCGTCTTCTGTTAGTACAGAAATATAAGCAATACCTTCAGATTCAGCAACGAAGCTGCCATCGTCATCTAGGTCAACATGGCTGGATGAGGACCATTCATAATCTTTGTTAAATGCATTTTCTGGCTCAATAGAGACGCTGAGCGTTCTCTCTTCGCCTACGTAGAGTTTGGTAATGTCAGACTGGATTTTTATGGATTTCACCATGCCCTTAACGGTGATTTTTTTCATGGAAGTTCTGTTACCATCATCTGTAATGACTTTTAAAAAGGCATCGCCTTCACCAACACCCTTTACTACACCATCGTCATCGACTGTAAAAACTGATTTGTCACTGGTGGTGAAACTGACTTCGTCATAAATTGGGGCAGTCAGATCTCTAGCTGGTGTAAGCGTATAATTGGCGGTCATTTCCTCGCCAACATAAAGTGTGTCTTGAGGAATGTTGAGTTCAACAGACTTCACCGTAGTTTTGCTTGTCAGGTAAATACTAAACGACCTAAGGGAAGCGCCCTCGCTAACCGTGGCAGTAATCACTGCGTTGCCTTCAGACTTAGCGGTAATGAGTCCGTCCTTTACTGAGGCAATATCACTGTCAGAGCTTGTCCACTCCACATCTTCGTTAACATCAAAACCGGCTTCGTCAATAACGCGTGATTGGAGTGCGTGTGTTTGACCGACATAAAGCTCAAGGGAAATGCTGTCTGCATAAGTGAAACTTAATGAAAACAGTATCATGATGAGCCCTAAAGTTACTAAAAGTTTTCTTTTCATATCACACCTGCCTCTTATTTTTTAGTCTATAAATGAACCTAAATATGCAGAAAATAGGTTCAAAGTATGAGGTCTGACCTAAATATACCATACTTCTGATGGGGGATGCCATATCTGAACAAAGATTGAAATATAATGGAAATGTGGTGCTTGTATTTACTCAGAAAATCTTAATATAATTGCCTTATAATAATAATGAGTCGACTGAGTTCAATAAAAAATATGGAGTGTGAAGAATGCGTAAATTAGAGAGTAAAAAGGTAAGCATTATAGTAATGCTGACATTAATTGCAGTTCTATTTTCAGGATGTACAAAGCTGCAGAGTGAAATTAAGGATTTTACAGCTGAAACGCTGGGATTATCAAGAACCTTTACCGTGTATGATGACTACGGAAATCAAACCATGTCTATTCAGGGAAAAAGTACAGATATCCAGCCATCAGATGTCGAAAATGTGCTGTTAATTACAATTGACGGAAGTACATGGCAGCATGTGGGGTCTACAATGGTAGCGGCGGAGCAGGGCCTTGAGAATATTGTAGATACATATACACTGGATACTGAAATCGATACAAGGAGCGACCAAGGACTCCTAACGGGCCTTGACCGTAAAATCAATAATTTTGTCGCAGGCATGACAGGACTTGAAAGAGTGGTTGTCGTAAAAACCCAGTCAGGCGTTATTGTAGGTGTATATGAAGGGGACAAGGTATTCGTTGAAGAAAGTGCACTTCCAAATACAACGAAAATACTTGTTGATGGCAAGAGACTACATATTTACAGGGCTGACTTTGAGATTTTCGAACAGGATATGCTAAATTAGATGATAGCTGGTGCGACTTTCAACCGCACCCTGTCTTTAGAAGTTTTCAATAGTCTACAAGTGGTTGACTGTTAGAGCAACCCAAACAGCGAGCGGACACACGTCAGCTCGCTGTTCTTTTTTGTACCATTACAAAGTATAAGTAATCGACAGTAAAGAGCTGTTGATTACTTATACTTTTTCTTTTTTATGCACTTTCACATATTCTGCGAAAAAGAACACAATTTTTGACGATTGCTGTAAATATCACAAAATTCCAAGGTGTTTATCCCATTCTTGAGTTCTAAACTATCTTTAATTAAGAAAAGATGCGTTAGGACAATTAGGAGTCCTTATTAAAGAATGGAGGCATAACATGTCAGTAAGTTCAGTTTCTTCAAGTATGCTGGTTGAGGCTACAAGTTCGACGCTTGAAAGCAGTAGTACAACGCTGGATTCAAGTGATTTTCTAGAACTTTTAATGGTACAGTATCAAAATCAGGATCCGCTGGAGCCTGTTAGTGATACTGAATCTCTTGCACAGATGGCAGAATTTTCATCTCTTGAAATAATGAATCAGATGCTGGAGTCTGAAAACACGTCACAAATGTACAGTCTTCTTGGCAATGATATAACCTATTCAGTTGTGGACGAAAGTACTGGACTCACTGGAGTGTACGAAGGCACAGTTGAATCTGTAATTACCAGTGGCGGCAGTACACAGCTGGTTGTCAATGGTGACTATATTGATTTATCGGATGTTGTTCAAGTGTCTTCCTCTTCTTCGAGTACTGAGGAGGCTGATGCGTAATGATGAGTGCACTTTATTCGGGCGTTACTGGTATGCAGACCCACCAGGTCAAGCTTGATGTCATTGGTAATAATGTGGCTAATGTAAATACTGTAGGTTTTAAATCATCCAATGTGACCTTTTCACAGACCATTAGCCAGACCATGTCCGGCGCATCTGCATCAAGTGAAGATGGACTGGGAGGGACAAATCCCCAGCAGGTTGGTGTTGGAGTAGGCGTAGCCAATATCAGCACTGTAAACACAGTGGGAAGCTTGCAGCTGACAGGAAGTACAACCGACTTAGCCATTGATGGTGAAGGCTATTTTGTCGTTAAGAGTGGCGATAGCGACCAGTATTTTTTCACTAGAGCTGGAAATTTTGGTGTTGATTCTGATGGAAATCTCGTTACAAGCGACGGCCATTATGTGTGTGGCTTTTTAGATGGCAGCACAGATGAAGATGGCAATTATACATTTGACACTACAACGGATCCAGAACCGATTAATATTTTCGAACTAGGCGATGGCAGCAGTGTGACCATGTCGCCGGAAGCAACAACGAAAATAGAACTGACAGGATCGCTTGATTCAACACTTGAAGCACAGGGGGATGCCGCTGATGATATAGGCACAGTACCTGATGAAGCTGATTTTACAACAAGCATATATGCATATGACAGCTTGGGGGAGCTTCATGATTTAGACATTGAGTTTACAAAATGCTATGTCGATGAAACCGATGCAGATAATCCGTATACAACTTACTATTATGAATTTCCAAATTCAGATGGTACGACCTCGGTCAGTGGTTACTTAAAATTTGACGGCAGCGGTAACATCGTGTCCGACGATACAGATTTTCCGACTTCAATTGATGTGACACTCGAAACAGATGGTGGGACAGACACATCAACGTTTGAATTGGATTTCTCAAATATGACCATGTATGGTGAAGATACAGATGTTTATATGTCGTCTATGGATGGCTATGCGGCTGGTGTGTATTCTGACTTTAGCATCGGATCTGACGGTATTATTACCGCTTCCTATTCAAACGGACAGTCACAGTCCATTGCCATGATTTCGCTGGCACAGTTTTCGAATCCGGGCGGCCTTGAGAGTCTTGGGTCAAACTTATATGCAGAAACGGTGAACTCGGGGTCATTTACAACTGCTTATGCACCGGGCACAAGTGGAACGGGAAGCTTGGTTTCAGGGTATCTTGAAATGTCCAATGTTGACCTTTCCAAAGAAATGACAGATTTGATTACAACTCAAAGAGGTTATCAGGCTTGTAGCCGGATTATTACAACTGCAGATGAAATGCTGCAGGAACTCATAAATCTGAAGCGCTAGGAGGGGTGAATTGTGGCGAGTACAATGGGAAGTTATACAATCGCTACTTCGGGCATGGCCACCATGCAGACTGCGCTCAGTGTAACGACAAACAATATATCGAATGTGGATACAGATGGCTATACCAGACAGCAGAGCATACAAAGCAATACTTCTTGGACAACGGGATATTCTGGTGTCGAAGTTCAAGAAATTGTTCAAATACGGGACCGCTATGTAGATGAAAAATACCGTACTGAATTGGCTGAAGCGCGAGCAGATGACGCTTTTTTGACATATGCAAGCGAGATAGAGTCAATTATCGGCGAAGTGTCTGATTCAGGTCTGGAAGATCTGATTGATCCCTTTTTCAATGCGTGGGAAGAACTTGCAAAAAGTCCGGATGATGCATCGGCAAGGGTCAATGTATACGAAACTGCATTAGCTTTGACTGAAGCCATTAATCAGGCAGATGAAGAACTTTCTGACTTGCAGACCTCCATTAATACTGATGTGGCATCTGCTGTAGATCAAATTAATGCCTTATCTGAGCACCTTGCAGATATGAACACACAAATATCGGCGAAAATTGCAAGTGGTGAAACGCCTACTGACCTGCTTGATCAGCGAAATACAGTACTTGATGAACTCTGTGCACTTACGGGCAGCAGTTATATTGAATCGGACAATGGGACTGTCTCAGTTTATTTCGATCATGCGCTGCTGGTTTCTGGGGATACTTTTGAAAGCATTTCCTATAGTGTAGATCCGCAGACTCAGACACCTACAATCACGTGGGAGACGTCCGGTAAGGAAATAGAGCCAACATCAGGACAGGTTGAAGGCATGCTTCGCGCGGGTCAGGAAGGAACGCTTGAACAGGCTAAAGACTACCTTGACACCTTGGCAAGCACCATCTCAGAAATGGTCAATGCAAGCCATGAAAGTGGCTATGATCTTGAAGGGAACACAGGTACAGCCTTCTTTGTAACGACGGATGGATCAGATACATTTACTGCAGGAAATATCTCTGTGAACCCAGATCTTGAAGATTCAGATTTGATTGCGGCGTCGAGTTCAACTGCAAGTGGTGGCAATACCATTGCACTTGAAATTGCAGCCCTTAGAGACACAGCTGGAATTGTAGAACAAGCTGAAGAAATGGTTGAGTGGATAGCGAATGACATCAGTACTGCTACCAACTCATTGGAAACCCACACGCTTGTTACGGAGCAACTCGAAACTCAGAAAACATCAACAATGGGTGTGAGTCTTGATGAAGAAATGGCTAATTTATTGGTTTACCAACAAGCTTATAATGCCAGCGCACAGGTTTTTCAGCTACTGGATGAATTGGTAGACCTAGTGATTAACGGAATGTAAGGAGGGCTTATGGCATCAACATTTTCAGGTATAGCCGTTGCGTCCAACAGTCTAGCAAACAGCCAGTATTCTATGTATGTCACAAGCACCAATATAAGCAATGCTAATACTGAAGGGTACTCCGTACAGAGTGTCAAGCAATCATCAGGCGCATCAGGCGTGAAGTACAGTACTACTACGGGCGGGAGTATGTCAACAACCACCGCAGAGCAGGTGCAATCCTACTATATCAACACGGAGTATCGGGAAGCAGAGTCCACATATAGCTACTGGGAAAGTTCCAGCACCCTGCTGAGCAATGTTCAGAACAGCTACCATGCACTTGACGATACCGGATTTTCCGCACTTTATGATAGTTTTGTCACAGAAATGTCCAATTTGGCAACGACACCAGATGATGAGGCGGCGCGGGCACTCATGGCAGAATCGGCTCAGTCCTTTTGTGATAGTTTCAACCAAACTGCCCTTGGTTTATTAGATCAGCAGAGTATGATTAATGATCAGGTAGAGACCACTGTAACAGAGATAAACTCTTTAGCAGAACAAATTGCAGATTTAAACAATGAAATTAAAATGACAGCACTTGAAGGCGGCAACACCAATACACTTCAAGACCAGCAGGATTTACTAATAGATGAGCTTTCAAGTTTGGTAGATGTCGATGTAAATATGTTATCGGTTTCAATGGGGTCTTCAACATATGAAACAGTACAGATATCTATTGGCGGAACAGCCCTAGTTACTGATGCTGTGGTATCTGAACTTGAAATTGTTTCAGATGATCAGATCTTAAATGGAGAACCAAAGTATGATGTGGTCTGGGCGTCAAGCGGGGAAGCGCTCGATTGTGAAAGTGGAGAACTTGCATCGCTCATAGAAGTTCGAGATGGTGATTCGGCTACTGAAAAAGGCATTCCTTATTATATGGAAGAACTGGACACCTGGGCGAGGACGTTTGCCGAAGCTTTTAATGAAGGCTATACAGATTCAGATGGCAATGCGGTTTCAGGGCATACTGATGGCTATGGATTAAATGGTGAAACAGGTAGTGCTTTTTTCACAAATGAGGGCATGGGTTCAGACACATTTTATGCACAAAATACGGACACAGACCTCGTCTACGAAAACATTAGGGCGCTGAACTTATCCGTAAATGAAGATATTATTGAAGATACTGACTTAATAGCAGTATCCAGCGAAAGCGGCGAAGAAGGTAATGCAGAAAACCTTCAGGCATTGATTGACATGACCGATAGCAATGCTGTGTTTGGAACCTCGACACCAAAAGAAGCGATGACAGCAGGTATTTCAACATTGAGTGCAAATGTCAGCTATGCAGAAACAAACTTCTCCTCGGCAGAAACAGACTATGAGCTTTACACAACATGGCGTATGTCCCAAACGAGTGTATCTGTCGATGAAGAGGCTGCAAAACTTGAATCCTATCAGCTTTCGTATAATGCCTCTGCAAAGGTAATCGAAATATGGAATGAAGTTATTGAAGCCACAATTGGTCTGGTAGGAGGATGATATGCGTGTAACCAATGCAATGATGACACAAAGCGTTATCTGGAACATATCCAGTAACCTGAATAATATGAATTCAGTCTACAAACAGCTGGCTAGTGGGGAGAAGTACTCTGTTGCTTCAGAGTCGCCAGTTGAGGCTTCGAAGGCACTCAGTTATCAGGCCTATTTAACGGAACTGGAGCAATATGAGAGCAATATCTCAGATGCAGACAACTGGATGAGTGTCACAGAATCTTCTCTGGAGTCAATGGTGGATATTGTGCAGCGCGTCAGTGAACTCTCTGTGCAGGCAGCCAACGACACACTGGATGATGAGGATCTTGAAAAAGTACGCTCTGAAATTGAAGAACTTACAGATGAACTTATACAGCTCGGCAATACAGACTACGCAGGTTCTTATATTTTCGCAGGATACGACACCTCAGAAGAACCGTTTGAAATGACATCGACCCTTTACAGTGACATTATGACTTATAAGGGTGTTCCGCTCAGTGTAGAAGGGCCTTATTCTGATCAGGCATCTGATACAGACATTCTTGCTTATTACAGTACGTATAGCAGTGAAAGCTTCGAAAACCAAGATATTGAGTATCCAACATCAACAATGCAGTCAACACATGTGAATTTGGATGGATTTGATGTAATGGGAACAGGAACGGCTAGTGCCGCATCTGTACTCAGCCAGTTGAAAATGTATTTATCTGGTGAGTCTTCTTATAAAGAAGTAGACACCACGACCTCTCCGGCAACCGTTGTTACAAAAGAACTCGATATGGATGAAATTATGAGTGGTATTGAAACGGTTCTGGACACACTCGTGAGTAAACAGACAGAAATAGGCTCGCGTATGACGCGTAATGATTTAAAGGCTGATCGCGTGGCTACGGATATTGAAATGTATAATGATTTACTCAGTCAAGCTAAGGAAGCGGATATTGCCGAATTATCAGTAGAGATGGCAGAGGCAGAAACGGTCTATGAGGCCTCGCTCGCTGCGAGTTCAAAAGTCATTCTGCCTACGCTTCTCAATTTTTTGTGATATTTCCCACATTTCACGACAATCGCCTAACTTTTTTCTCACATTTATCTGGTAGGATACTTTTAACGTAGGAGTTGCAATGAAATGGCCCGTGACTTCTACTTGAAAAGAAAGGTGGGCGGAAAATTGAATTATGACGTGTATCTAGTCGAAAACGAGATGAGCTTAAACAATGTCTTGAAAGTTTGCTTCGAAAATGAAGGCTGGCAAGTCAAATCGTTCTCGAGTGGCAGGGAAGCCGCGAACTCGATTGCTGACAATCCGAACTTATGGGTTCTCGACGTAAATTTACCTGATATACACGGATATGAGATGATTCAAAAAATTAAACAAAAAAGTGCAAGGACGCCAGTTATTTTTATTTCCTCAAATCCAAGTATAACAGATCGTGTACTCAGCTTAGAACTGGGTGGAGATGATTATCTTGAAAAACCATTTTCGCCGCGGGAGCTGTTGATACGCTCTAAAAGACTTGTCGAAAGATATATGATGATCGACAAGCAGGAAATGATCCTAGACAAAACCATGAAGCTTCAAGACTACAACATTGATCTTGAAAGGCGGATTGTGAAGGAACATGATGATATTCTTGAGCTGACATCTAAAGAGTTTGACTTGCTGATGTATTTTGCGCGAAATGCAGGCTGTGCTCTATCTCGAGAACAGATTCTGAACCATGTCTGGGGAATAACCGAATATATGAGTGATCGGGTCGTTGATGACTTGATTAGACGACTGCGTAAACGGTTACCAAAGCTCCGTATTGAAACCATTTATGGATACGGATACCGAGCTTGATTAAGAAATAGTACCTATTCAAAGGCGGTGATTTGATGTATGTAGCAGGATCAACGAGCTCTAATAGAATTACAGGAATGGTCTCAGGTCTAGATGTAGATGAACTCGTTGCATCGGCAATGGAAGCTGAGATGTACGAGTATAATGAGGTTTATCAGAACCAGCAGCTTGCTGAGTGGCGCGTTGACGCCTATCAATCCATTATCAGCAGCGTTTCAGACTTCGAGGACACCTATTTTAACTATTTGAACTCAGACACCAATATGTTGTCAGCCTCTACATTTGATGTGGTTAGGGCCAGTTCTTCATCAAACGCCGTCAGTGTAAGTGCCAGTGAAAGTGCCCTTCTGGGAAGTCATAGCATAAT
Source organism: uncultured Acidaminobacter sp. (assembly GCA_963676345.2). Taxonomy (GTDB): domain Bacteria; phylum Bacillota; class Clostridia; order Peptostreptococcales; family Acidaminobacteraceae. The sequence goes on along the minus strand of CAXXTS010000002.1, from coordinate 76,721 downwards.
GGTTTCCAGTTTGGCGACTTCCTCGCAGTATGAAAGCACTTCAAGCATAAGTAAATCTATACAAGGCAGCAGTGCAGCAGATTTTACGGATTTAGAAGGGCCTCTTCTTATAAGTGTCGATGGCGTAGAGCGCGAGGTGGCTCTTGATGATGTCGACTCCATAGAGACCCTGCAGACAGCCATTGATGATGCGGTTGGCACTGGAAAAATAGAGGTTCGTCTAGATACAAGCGGTTACTTGCAGATGGGTGTGGTTTCAGGAAGCGGTGTAACAGAAGTTGACTTAAGTGAGACGGATGAAAGCACTTTAACGCAACTTGGTTTTGAAGATGGCAGCATTCTTTCAAACCGGTTAAATGGCGATATGACCCTTTCTGAAATCCAGTCTTATACCAATACAACTCTCGATTTTGACACTGAAGGCAATGTGGCATTTAGCATAAATGGTGTGGCATTTGCTTTTGATGAAGAGACCGCGCTTGATGAAATGATCGATGAAATAAACAGTTCATCAGATGCAGGGGTTACAGTCGGTTATAAGAACTCATCGGGTGCGTTTGTGATGACCTCTGATTCAACGGGTGCGGGTGCAACCCTCACTTTTTCAGAAGCGGAAAGCAGTTTTTTAAATGCACTAGACCTTGAATATACAGAAGGTACAGACGCTGTTATAGAAATAGATGGCGACACCTACGTCAGAAGTGAAAACACCTTTACACTTGATGATATAACTTACACTTTAAGTGGGGTGACGGAAGAGGAAGAGACCATAACCGTTGAAAAAAGCATTGAAGATGCATACGACACCATCGTTGATTTTGTAGATGCCTACAATACGCTGATTGATTCACTCAATAGCATAATCAGTGAAGAATATGACAGTGATTATCCGCCCCTTACAGAAGATCAAAAAAGCGAAATGTCAGATGATGAAATTGAAAGTTGGGAGTCAACGGCTAAGACAGGCATTTTAGAAGATGACGAGTATATTGAAGACTTGCTTGATGAAATGCGACTGGCCCTATATGAATCGGTTGAAGGCGTGGGCATATCCCTGCCTGATATCGGCATTTCAACTGAAGACTATACAGACAAAGGTAAACTTGTCATTGATGAAGATGTTTTGAAAGAAGCACTTGAAGAAGATACGGATGCAGTTATTAGCTTGTTCACTCAAAGCTCTGAGTCATACCCGGGAACGACGACCGGAAGAGATTTATCATCGAGCGAAGCCCAGGTGCGCTACAGTGAGGAAGGGCTAATGTACCGGCTATATGATGCCATCGAAGACAAAATTTCTCTTTCAAGAGATTCAAATGGCAATAAGGGATCTCTTATTGAACTTGCAGGAGCAGAAGGGGATTCATCGGAAACGGATAATATTCTTTATGAAGAAATTGAAGAGTATAGTGAGACGCTTGTAGACTTAGAAGGCTGGCTCCTTGAAAAAGAAGAGGAGCTCTATGATGACTACACGACCATGGAAACCTATTTGTCTGAAATGAACGCCGAGTTGGAAGCGCTTAGCTCCATGTTAGGAGGATGATGATGGAAAACTACAATCACAGCGTTCAGGCAAAAAAATTGAAGGTGTCAATTAGAACGATTGAACGGCTTTTAGATCGTGCTGAAAGAGCGCAGATGAAACGAATGCTGCGGAAGTGCAAGCATCTTGAACGCTTAAATGACGAAATGCGTTCGCTCAGACAGTATTTGACTCAAATCTGCAGCGATGTGGGTGGCGAAATAGACTTAGGTCCTTTTGACACGCGCATACGCCAAATTATGGGGAGGTACAAAACACTGTCAGAGAGACTGGAAGCTGAAATGAAAGTGTCCAGAGAAAAAATCAAAAAAACGAAAGTCCATCACCGGGCGGTGGTTAATGGCTACTTCAAACCCCATTTGTCTCAGCATGGACTGCGGTTTGATATGAAAAGATAAAAATACTGAATAGAGGCTACTACGCTATGAAGAGACATTCCAAGCGTTGTAGCTTTTTTTATGGTGTGATTTATACTGGGAAATCACATCTCACATTTTATCATACTGACACACGGATTCTCATAAGCGTATCATTCTTCTCCCATATTTGAGTTGCATACTAATGTTAGGAAGTAAAAGAAGCTGTCGACAGGTGGAAGGCTTCCAATTCTTAAAGTATGGATACGATTTTTGACTAGGAGGGAACCTAAATGAGAATCAATACGAACACAATGGCACTAAACACGTATAACCAGTTATCAATCAATAACAAAAAGGCAGAGAGTTCAATTGAAAAGCTATCATCTGGTCTACGCATCAACAGCGCTGCAGATGATGCTGCTGGACTAGCCATTTCAGAAAAAATGCGTTCACAGATCAGGGGCTTAGATCAGGCTTCTGCAAACTCACAGGATGCAATTTCTATGGTGCAGACAGCAGAAGGTGCTTTGACTGAAACTGAAGACATTCTTCAGCGTATGAGAGAGCTCTCCGTTCAATCAACAAATGATACAAATACAGCAGATGACCGCGAGGCTATTCAGCTTGAAATTGATCAGCTTGTTGAGGAGATTGACAGAATTTCTGAGACAACTGAGTTCAATACGAAGACATTGCTTAATGGTAATTCTGCATCAACTGCATCTATTGGTGCAACCAACACAGCACTGATCGATTCTGTTGAAACGGCAGGTGCAGAACTTGAAACGGGTACTTATACCGTTAATGTAACGGTGGATACAGCCATTGCTGTTGAAGATATTGTAGACGGCGGTACAGGTCTAGCGGCAGCGGAAATCCTCATCGATGGTACAGGCGCAGCTGCAGGCAGTGACGCGGCGGATGTACAACCAGGAAGTTATCAGGTTGTTGTTGAAGATGACAGCGACAATGCAGGTAACTATGTTGTATCACTGGTGAATTCAGACACCGGTGAAGAAGTTGCAAGTCAGAACAATGTGGATATTGTAAATGATGATATTGCAATTGGCGGCATTGGTATTGATGCAGGTTCAATAACAGGTACGGGAACAGTTTCCTTTGATATTGAAGGGGATTACACATTTGAGCTAACAGACGGTACAAATACCTTAGCAACTGTATCGGTAGATGATTACGCAGATGATGAAATAGAAATTGGTGGCCTTTCACTTGATTTTGCAGCCGATTTGACCACTGGTGGATCAACTGAAGTTGTCGTTACAAATAACTCGTTAACAATGCAGATTGGCGCAAATGCAACTCAGACAATGAATGTTGCTATGAACGATATGTCTGCTGAGGCACTTGGTGTTGCTGATCTTGATCTTTCAACATCAGACAGTGCAGAGACAGCAATCACAACTGTAGATGACGCCATTAAAGCGGTGTCAAATGAGCGTGCAAAGCTGGGTGCTTATCAAAATCGACTTGAACACACTATTAATAATTTAGAGACATCTTCAGAAAACTTAACAGCTGCTGAATCTAGAATTCGCGACGTAGATATTGCTGAAGAAATGATGGAATATACAAAATATAATGTATTGCAGCAATCTGCAAATGCAATGCTAGCACAAGCTAACCAACAGCCGGAGAATGTATTATCGCTGTTGAGATAGATTAATTCTCATGAATCGCATCATGATATATAGAAAAACCCGGGCTTGAGCACCCCGGGTTTTTCTATGCGCATATTTATGTGGCTTAAGTAATTTGTGCAGAATGATTAATTTTACTGATAGACCCCGTTAAACCAGACCGTAGTGCCTACACCGACTTCACTATCAATACCATGTTCGTATTGATGCATGTGCAGAATCTGTTTGATAATGGCCATGCCAATCCCAGACTGAGAACTGGAGTCTTTCGTCTGTGACATACGTGATTTATCCCCTTTATAAAAGCGGTCCCAGACATATTCTAAATCTTCATCGCTAATGCCGCAGCCATTATCTGTAATTTCAAAACGAAAACCCTGAGGCGTGTAACTAATCATAATATCCATTTGTGTGGCACCGTAGGCATGTGTCTGAATATTGTCTACCAAATTGTATATGACACGTTGAATCTTCTGTTTATCTAAATACACTTTTTTCTCAGGCCCTATTATATGAACTTTAAATGAAAGTTTTGTGGTATCTGTGAGTTTAAAATAGGATTTCAGTATTTCATGTGTGATTTCACTGAGGCTGTAGAAATGACAATTAAGTCTAGCGCCTCTTGATTCAATGCGTGTCAAATAGAGCAAGTCTTCAACAATGTTCCCCAGACGCTGGGCTTCATCGTGAATGACTTGAATCGAACTTAAATCATCTTCTGAAAGCGTGTCGTTCTTCTCAATTAGAAATTCAGAGTATGTTTGTATAAGCGTGATTGGGGTTCTTAGGTCATGTGAGGCATTGGCAATAAAATCCTTACGCTCTTGATCCAACTCCTCTAGACGACGTGCCATAAACTGGATATCCTGTGTCAATAGGCCGAGCTCGTCTTTTGATTTCGTTTGTAGAGAGACATCGAAGTTGCCACCGGCAATTTGATGGGTTGCTTCACGAATGTTCAAAATGGGCTTAGTGAATTGGCGTGACATGGCTAAAGCAAACAGGGAGCCAAGGAGCAGAGATGCAATAGAAATCAAAGTGAGCTGCTTCTGCAAGATGGTCGCAGATTCATCAATCGGTGCTAGTGGCATGAAAAGAACCACTTTTCCCTTATACGTATTCCCGAGTATGATCGGTGTTGTAACCATCATGGCCCCATTTGGTGGGAATTTGTCTTCAAGCAGACTGTAGGTCACTGTGGTTTTGGAGCGGCCGATTGCCCGCTCATAAATATGTATCAAGTCAATATTTAGAGGCTTATTTTCTTCAACAAATTCCCGAAGTCTATTGCCAGTCATTTCTGGCGGCGCGAGGGTGTCATTCATGAGAATCTTGTCGTTGGCGTCCAGTACTGCAACGCGGGTATCGTATGCTGTAAATAACATGGCTGTAATTTGAGATGCTGCAACTGGGGCATCGCCTTCCTGATCCCATAATCTCAGCTCATAGGCAAGAGCACTCCCATTTTCAAGCAGTGCGTCTTTGCGTTCCTCAATATAAAAGTTTCTGAGCAGCACAATTTGAAATATCCATACCATTGCAATAATGAATAGAACGAGCATTGTACTGCCAAACCATAATCTGATTCCAATTCGTTTCATTATGTATCTCCAACACTGAATTTATAACCTGTTCCCCAGACTGTTTTTAGGAAGTCTTTGTGTGTACCCAGCTTGTCACGCAATTGTCTAATATGCGTGTCTACGGTTCTGTAGTCACCAGTGAAATCATAGCCCCAAACTCTTGAAAGCAAGGTGTCTCTTGTAAAGGCAATGTTTTGATTGTTAATCATAAAAGCAAAGAGTTCGTATTCTCTTGGTGTAAGTTTTAACTCAATATAATCAACAAAAATCTGCCGAGACAACTCATTGAGTCGAATCGGTCCGGCCTGAACTTCCTGTGAGCTTTCTTCATTTGTGGCATGACCACGGCTGAGAACTGCCTTGACGCGTGCTGCAAGCAGGCGAAGACTGAAGGGCTTTGTAATGTAGTCATCAGCACCAAGTTCAAAACCCAAGAGTTTGTCGTACTCTTCGCCGCGCGCTGTGAGCATAATAATACGTGATTCAGTTGTATTGCGTACTTCCTGACACACCGTCCAGCCATCAATTTTTGGCATCATGACATCCAGGAGCACTAGATCATACTTTTTATTTTGAATGAGCAGCATTGCATGGGACCCATCTGTGGCCTCATCGACTTGATACCCTTCGTGAGTTAAATATTTTGATACAACACGTCGAAGTTTTTCTTCATCGTCCGCAATCAGTATATGTTTATTTAGCATATTTTGCCTCCATTATATAATTCATGTTTATCCTATCATAAGTTTAAGGGTAGCCGCTGAAACCGCGTTATTATTAACAATTGCTTTAGAATTTCATCATAAAACCATAACATTTAATTAGAATACTAAAATAAAATTTGAGCCTAGTCCGCCTAGGGTCAACCGTGGCATATCATAGTACAGTTTAGCGTATGAATGTATGAAAAGTGTGTGAAGACATTGACAAATAACGAAAAGTGAAGCATACTATACAGTGTTGATAACGATTATCAATTATGAACGAATATGGGATTGGGTCTGATAAAATTGGAGAATAAAATGAAAGATTGCAGTATATGTACGAGCTGGCAGAGTGAATTTTACAATGATGTCATTCACTGTCTAGTGAGTGCGCTGGACTATAGAGACCATTACACAAAAGGGCATTCTGGACGTGTCGGTGACATGGCACTGATTCTATCTGAAATGATGGCACTGGACTTGAAAACACGAGAACTGGTTCATATAGCAGGCCACCTTCATGATATCGGAAAAATTGGCATTGCAGATCAAGTCCTGCTCAAGGAAGGAAAACTCTCTGAAATAGAGTGGGCCATGATGAAAACACACCCTAAGATTGGCTTTGAAATTGTTCAAAACAGTAGCAGTCTGCTAGAAGTTGGGCAGATTATCTTACAGCATCATGAGCGTTGGGACGGCAAGGGGTACCCGTCAGGACTAAAAGGGGATGAAATACATTTGGCAGCACGTTTAATAACACTGTGTGATACCATTGATGCCATGTCCTCGAACAGACCCTATAGAAAGCGTTTTGATTGGGCTTTCATACGAAGTGAAGTCAAATCTTGTATAGGGTCACAGTTTGACCCCGTACTATTACCTTACATAGATCCTTTAATAGACAAATGGCAGATGTTAGAAGCGTCTGGTGAAGTTGACATGCAGCATATAGAAGGAAAGACATCAGCAATTTTGTAGAAAAAACCATGTCACTTGGTACTGAACTCAAGTATAATGATAAGCGTGAACTGATTTGTGTGGACAATTATGTAAGGAGTGTGTCAAATGACAAGAATTAATGTACGACTTGATGTGATTGAAGCAATGCTTTACTTTTGGAAAGCGACAAGCGAAAAGGAAAAAGTTGGAGAGGCCTATATGGCAGAAATAACAGGGTACGAAGCAATGAATCCACTTTATGTAGATGGATTTAATCCAGACGAAGCCCGTAAAGTGCTCAGCGCAATTTCAAATCGCGAAATGCTCAATACGCCTTGTAAGAATTCTAGAAAGTTTTGGAACAACAATATGTGGATGATGGAAGACCTTGAGTATACAGATATGATGGTTGCGCCCCTAAAGAAGCTGAACTTAGATGACTTTGCTGGGGAAATCAGCGGCGCAGGCCTACCAGAGAAAATTGAAGTTCACTTCGTACCTGGACATCAAGACGTCTACTACATTGAAGACAATAAAGTGATTATCAATTTCTTTAGAGTCAAGCCAGATTTGATGGATGAAGACATTGTTACAATAGAAGATAAGCCGCTTGTTGATTTTGTAAAAGAGAAAATCAATGAGCTGATTTAAACGAGTATAAAAAAGCCCATTTAGGCACATTTGTGTCTAGATGGGCTGATTTTGAAAAGTCAACTTTAGGAAGACTGGACCAGTTAGGCATACTAGCGCTTAACGGGTCTTTTTTTTTGCAGTAAGGACCGTTTGAGCATCCGTCCTATAGACGTTGTAGAAATGACCGCACTGGCAATTGCAATAGCCACTAAAAAAGTTTCGAGACCAGATTGAATGGCGGCATCGTAGTTTTTATCAACAGACTGGAGCATAGCATAGTAAAGACCATACCCAGGAACAAGGGGGATAATGCCGGGTACAACAAAAATTGTACCGGGTTCTTTATAGATTCTTGCAAAAACCTCACCTGTTATGCCAACGGCAAAAGCACCGGCAAATGCTGCAAAGACAACAGATGCAAGTAAAGACTGGGCACTGATGTAGGTAACCCATCCTATAGCACCAACCACACCAGACTGGATAATGTTCTTCTTAGGGATATTAAACAAAATTGCAAATCCAACAGTACATAAAAATGCGTAAAGCGCTGCACTAATCATTAGAAGACCCCTCCTGTTAAAAGCAGTTTAGCCTGTAGGACAGCTGCTACACCCAGTGCGATGGCTAGTGCTACGCCAAATGCTTCAGAGAGTTTTGACATGCCAGAAACAAAATCGCCAGAGATGGTGTCTCTAAGGGCATTGGTCATGGCAACGCCAGGAACAAGGGGCATGACTGCACCGATTACAATAACGTCCATGTCAACAGGATAACCTGCCTGATCACTCAAAAAGGACAGAGCCATTGCCGCAAGAATATTGATCATGCCACCGCCCACATTTTTAAGAAAAAACGCACGTGTTTTTTGAGAAATTTGAATAACGGTAAAAATGACAATGAATCCAACGAGGAAGGACAAAGCACCTTCGAGGATGTTGCCGCCATATATTAGTGTGAAGAAGCCGCTGCCGATACCGCCGGCGGCATATTGGAGCAGTTTAGGAAAGTGAGGCGCTTTGCGGATTGCCTCAAGCTGTGCCATCGCTTCATCACATGGAATGTCTGAGGTGACAAAATTTCTAGAAAAATCATTGACCATAGAAATGATATGCAAATCGATAATGGATGCTTTCATTCTTCTCACATATGAAAAATCCTGCCCATCAAAATGATATGACACGAATATACCTGTAGGAATTGTAAAACTGTGAACTTTGTATAAGCCGCGCGATGCACAAATGTGTTCAATTGTTTCATCAACACGGTATGTTTCAGCGCCATTTTCAAGCATGATTTGACCTGCGTACAGCGCTATGTCGAGGATCTTTCGAACCTCTTCTTTACTTAACATGATAACCTCCTAATAAAGTGCTGGGAAACACTAATAACTCTTTACCCGATTGAGCGCATTTCAGTCTAGCACAAGTTGGTGAAGTTGTGAACATGAAATTATAAAGGCACCGTTAAATGTTTATTAATATTTAGAAATATTTAACATATTATTTGATGATATTCTAATTGATAGGGGTACAAGATTACAATAACTATAATCTGAGTAGGTGTAAAGCTATGTCTAAGGAGGTGCCTCGGTGTACATTGTGAACCGTTCTAATGAAACTATATTTGACCCGAGACTAGAGATACTAAATAATATTGGTGACCCCGTTATTGTTTTTGATGAAGACATTATTGTCTTCGCCAATGGTGAAGCTGTAAACCTATTTGGATATTATAATTCAAGTGAAATGGTAGATTTAAAGCTGAGTCAGATTACATCGAAATACGAGAAGAAAAAAGAATATGCTTTTTCTCGAAAAACCGATTTTTTACATCCAACCGTTGAAGAGGATTGTCAGCGTTTTAGATGGATTCATAAAAAAAAGAATGGAGAACATTTTTATTCTGAGGTCATTAGTGTAAGATTGCCTGAACGCCTTACAGAAGTTTGGCCAGATGGACAATGTGTGATTATTTCAGATTTAAGTTCTTGGACACATCTGCGATCGCGTGCAGAAATGAGTTTTGTACCAACACGTAATTTGATTAACAACATTGACGAAGCAATCCTCATTATTGATCCAGACTCGGGTGATATCATTGAATGCAATCAAAGAGCCTCAGAATTTTATCGGTACTCTCAAATTGAACTGAGAGCGCTTAATATTACTGATATTAATATTCTGCCTAAAGAGCAAATTAAAGCAGAAATGAAAAAGGCCAAAGAGGAGCGCAGGGGACATTTTAGGTTTAAACATAAACTGGCTTCAGGTGAGGTTGTCGATGTTAAGGTTATCAGCGGTCCAGTATCAATAAGAAATAATGTGGCCCTGTATTCTATTGTTGTGCCTACTGTTGGAACTTTGAAACAAGCCACGCTGTTAGAACGTAGTGAAATGCCTTCAGATGAACAAAATCTCTTTGAAGCAACCTTTCATGCCCTTCAACTGCCTGCAGTTATATTTAATCCAGACATGCGTATACGTGCTGTAAACAGTGCTTTTCTGCATGAATTTGAATATAGCATTCAAGAGGTTATGAACCGGCATATAACGCCACTCATTTGCCCTTGGGAATACATTGAAGAGGCGGAGTTTTTCCATGATCTTGTTGTAAAGGGGAACAACATCTTCGAAGAAATATTTAGAAAGTCAAAGTCCGGAAAAATAAAAAGCTACCGTGTAAATGCTTTTCCTATAATGTACAAAGGTGGTGTTTCCGCGGTGGTATCCATCTATATGGATATGGATGCAGAAAAAAGGGCATTTACAAAGTTGGCACTCATCAACAAGGTGTTTGAAAACATTGATGAAGGTATGTTGATTACAAATCAAGAAGGTCAAATTATCTGGGTAAACCATGGATTTCAGAATATAACAGGATTTAAGTTCTCAGATGCAGTGGGCAAGAAGCCTTCCATCATGAAATCAGAAAAACATGATAAACTTTTTTACAAAAAAATGTGGCAAAAGCTTAAAGCACAAGGTTACTGGGAGGGCGAAATCGTTAATCGCCGCAGAACAGGGGAGTATTATCAGGAATGGCTCACAATTGTAGCGGTTAAAGACAAAAATGACAGAGTGACAAATTATGTTGGGGTTATGAATGATATCACCAAGTATAAGGCGCAGGAAGAACGCATTCAGCACTTAGCCAAGACCGATGTCCTCACAGGTCTTATGAATCGAACGACTTTCATTGAAAGTGCGATAAAAGAGCTAGAACAGACGCCAGAAAAGGTCTCACACGCCTTGTTTTTCATTGATTTGGATGGATTTAAAAAAATCAATGACACATATGGACATGATCAGGGGGACAAGCTCCTTAAAATCATTTCGTATCGCCTAGAATCAACGATTAAATCCAAAGATTTGGTCGCGCGTCTTGGTGGGGATGAGTTTATCGTTATGGTTAAAGATATAGAGGCAGAGGCGTCGGCTGAAATTGCAGAGCGCCTGATAGAGGTCGTAAACAGAACCATTGATATTGAAAGTAATAAGATTAATATGGAATCAAGTGTGGGCATTGCCATTTACCCTAATGATTCGGACAACTTGAAGGATCTGATGAAGAGTGCAGATATTGCACTCTATCATGCAAAAGAAACCAAAGGGTGTAGCTTTGCCTATTATTCAAGGGAGATAGAAAAGCGTTTCAAACATGTGAATCAGCTTGAACGTTCTATAAAAGAAGCCTTAAAAAGAAATGAATTTACTGTGCGTTATCAAGGCATAAAGGGAAATGAGTCCAGGGGCTTTGCGTCTGCCGAGGCTTTAATCAGGTGGGAAAGCAGAAGTCTTGGAAATGTATCACCAAGTATTTTTATTCCAATGGCTGAAAAGCTTGGAATCATGACTCAAATCGGTATGTGGGTCATTGAACGGGTGTTTGAAGACATTAAAAAGTGGAAGCTTGATGCGTATTTGTCCGAGGGTATTGCGGTGAATATTTCCGTTAGCCAGCTTGAAGACGAACAATTTGCCCGAAAAGTAAGGTACTTGCTTGAGAAATACGACATATCGCCAGACAAAATTGAATTTGAAATTACAGAAAGTATCTACATTAGGAATTTTGCCAAGGCGGTAGGTGTACTTGATGAGCTTAGGGAACTGGGCATCCGTTTGACGATGGATGATTTTGGTACTGGCTATTCATCTTTATCTATGATTCATAAGCTCAATTTGAGCAAGATTAAAATTGACCGTTCTTTCATCAAAGATTTACCTGACCATGACAAGTCTATTGAACTGACCAATTCAATCATAAATCTGGCTAAAAATCTTAATTTTAAGGTTGTTGCTGAAGGAGTTGAGAACATAAATCAGGTTGAATTTCTCTGGAAAAGGAATTGTGATTATATTCAGGGCTACTATTATTCAAAACCGACTACACCTGGTAATTTATTCTCCCTAATCAGCAAAGACTCTGATATAATGTAGTCCAGTATTATAAGGGAGATTGAAGGAGTTAGAATGGAAAAGAATACAGTATTAGTTTTCGGACATAAAAACCCAGATACGGATTCAATCTGTTCAGCAATTGCAATGGCAAGACTAAAGCAGCTGGAAGGCGTAGATGCAAAAGCATGTGCACTTGGCCCGTTACCACGCGAGGCGAAATTTGTACTTGATACCTTTGGAATTACACCGCCTGAAATTATTGAAAACGTGCGCACGCAAGTTAAAGATTTAAGGCTTGATAATGTAAAATCCGTTAGACCGGATACATCAATTCTTGATGCTTACGACAACATGGAAAAAAACGGGGTCAGAACTCTGCCTGTCTGTGACTTGGACAATCATTTAAGAGGTCTTTTGACGATGAAAGATATTGCGATGAACCTGATTCGTGGCGATATTTATGCGCTGGATACGAGCACAGATAACATCATTTCAGGACTTGGCGGCAGAAATTTGACAGGATGTGCACGGGATGTTAAAGGACGTATTCTAGTCATTGCACTGGATTCACGAACTTTGGAACAGGAAAGTACACTAGATGAAAACTGCATAACCATTGTTGGGGATCGGTATGAAACCATAAAAATTGCCATTGAAGCGGGTGTGCAGCTGATTGTTGTGACCGGCAACAAGGATGTACCTGATGATTTGCTTGAAGAGGCAAAAGTGAAAAACATCCCAGTAATATCTGTGGATATGGATACATATACGGTTTCGCGAAAGATGACCTCGTGCAACAGGGTTTCATCCATTATGATTTCAAAGGGTATTGTAACCTTCGGTCAGCGTGATGAGCTCAGCGATGTACAGGATAAAATGCGTACAAGCAGGCATACCTATTACCCGGTTGTCAGTGATACACATGTGTATTTAGGTCTCATTAGTCGCAGTCACATGTTAAGACCAAGACGAAAGAAAGTTATTTTAGTGGATCATAATGAATATGGCCAAAGTGCTGTTGGCATTGAGGAAGCACGGGTACTTGAAATTGTGGATCACCACAAAATCGGTGCTATTAAAACCAATGCGCCAATACATTTTAAGAATGTACCTGTGGGCAGCACGTGTACTATTTTGTACACGATGTTTCGTGAGCTTGGGCATGAAATTGACCGCGAAACAGCAGGCCTTCTCATATCGGGCATTATATCCGATACACTCTATATGAAATCACCAACGACGACCAGTCAGGACATCAAGGCAATTAAAGCACTTACAGAACTGCTTGAAATTGATGCTGAAGCATATGCTATGGAAATGTTTAGAGAAGGCAGCAAATTGGAAGGTCAAACTGTAGATGAAATTCTATTCAAGGATTTCAAAAGCTTTGAAGCGGATGGTGCCCACATTGGTATTGGTCAAGTGTTCACACTGGACATTGAACCGATTCTGATGATGCAAGATGATTTTATAGAAAAAATGAAGCTGGAACATGAAAAATCACAAAATGAGATTACCTTGTTTTTAGCTACAGATATTATTCGTGAAGGCTCGTATATGCTATATTGTGTAAATAACGAAGTGGTTCTGAGGACTGCATTTGACAAAGATCCGGTTCAAGGGATGTTCATTAACTGGGTTGTATCGCGCAAAAAGCAGGTTGTACCTGCACTCATGGATGCACTTGAACAACTGAAATTTCAAGCATAAAGGCTTTATTCCCTATCCAGTTTAGTGTAATATGGAAATTAGGTTGAGTGATTAATACAAATATAGAGAAATCGAGTGATAAAATTGATCTACACAATGAAGATGACATATCATACACGTGCAAATATGGGTATGCTGGACGTAACGGGAGATTTCCAAGCAGCCCTTAAGGCTGCGGCAGAAAAGGGAATCCGTTCTGGAATCATTACCGGATTTACTACAGGTGGTGTAGCAGGCATCACCATAATGGAGTTTGATCCAGGACTGGTTGAACACGACCTAAAAACTGCACTGGATTTAATATCCCCGTTTAAAGACGAGCAGGGAAATTTGATTCATTACAAGCACCACGAGTCATGGAATGATGACAATGGATCAGGGCATATTAAAGCAGCTCTTTTAAACCCATCCATGACCATACCGTTTATAGATGGAAAAATGACCTTAGGCCCTTGGCAAAACATCCTTCTAGTAGAATGCGATACACGCGACCGCGTGAGAGAAGTTGTTTTTCAGGTCATTGGAGAATAATTGTGAAAGCAAAGGACTGCACAAAAAATAAGAAGGATCTTCCCACTCGTGTAAACACGGATGGGAAGATCCTTCTTATTTTTTGTATAGGACGCGCTAGCGTCCTGGACAACCGAAGGTTGTAAAGTCATTGTTTAAGTAAACGAGAGCCGGCCTCCTAGGCAGCTGGCGGTTGTACAAAATCAGGTAAATAAACGTTAAATTAAATCATATCGGAATGCACACAGAACCTGCAAATAGAGTCAGATGGCTTCAAATATGCTATAATATACGGATAAAGAGGTGATTTGATGAAGCTGAGTAAATGGCGTCGCCTTCTCATATGGATGGGCGTTTTTATTGGGATATCAGTCATTATACGCAGTCCGGAAACCGTCGAACAGTATTATTCAAGGGGATTGTACCCTCTGCTTGTCAGAAGCTTTGCGCCGCTGGTTTCTTTAGTAGATATTTCCCTTGGAGAAGTTCTGCTTTTACTACTGGCATTTGGGGGGCTATATCTTATCATCAGAAATTGGCGTCTGCTAGCAGCATGGGGATTTAAGAAGACGGTCTGGGTGGTGGCTGAAAGCATATTTGTTGTAATTATTGTATTTCAACTGGTATGGGGACTCAATTATAGCCGCATGCCGATGAAGGATACTTTAAATTTAGATGTTCATCCAAGACAAGCCCAAGAAGTTTATGAAACGCTGATTTTTCATATAGAACGTGCAGGTGCGCTACGCGAAAAACTGGACATGCGAGTTGCGCCTGAAAAGATAAATTTATGGATGGGTTTCGAAAACCTCCCCGAGGCATACGATCCCTTTAAGGTTGTAGCAGGCAGAGCAAAACCACTGGTGAGCTCAGTCTTTTTCAGTTATGCGGGCATATCTGGAATATATAATCCGTTTTTGGCAGAACCCAATTACAATGCGCTTCAACGGCCATTCATGAAGCCGGTGGTTATGGCACATGAAATAGCACACCTCCAAGGGGTTGCGCGGGAAGATGAAGCCAACTTTATTGCTGTAATGGCTTGCATAAGTCATCAGGATGCCTACGTCCAGTATTCGGGACACCTTCTCGCGGTCATTCATTTGCTTGGAGCACTCTATGATTCTGATCAAAGGCTTTGGCTTAAGGCACGCAAGCAAATCACACCGGACGTAGAGGGCGATTTAATTTCAAACAATGCCTTTTGGCGTGCATATGATGGGTGGTTTGAAGAGGTATCATCAGATTTGAACGACACATATCTGAAGGCAAACGGCCAGCAAGACGGCATTATGAGTTATGGCCGCATGGTAGACTTGCTTCTTGCAGTATATGAACAAGGTGCACAGTAGCATAAATCTGTCCTGTAAGTTATATATTGTAAGCATGTATGGTATCATATTTAAGAACGAATTATTTTAACCTGGGGGAAATAGATTCATGCCGATGAATTCCAATATTATAAAAGAAGTCGTGAATAAGACTTTGAAAGCGATTGAAAGTAGTAAGTCAGAAATATACAAAATTGTTGAAAATGCACGCGCACAGGTTAATCAGATTAAAGATGAACTCAGCAGTGTTCAAGGTGAAATAAATGCAGTGATTGATGCGGTGGATACCCTTGAACGTAAAGACAAGCTGATGCGTCAAAAGCTTGTTGCAGTAAGTAAAAAGTTTGAATCTTACGCAGAAGCAGAAGTGAAGGCGGTTTACGAGCATGCTGCTGATGTACGCATTGAATATAAAATGAAGCAACAGGAAGAGAAAACACTTAGGTCAAAACGGTCTTCACTTGAGGTGAACTTAAAGCAAGCGGAAGAAATATTAAAGAGTGCTGAAAAATTGATTGGTCAAGTATCCGTGGCGATGAACTTCCTTGCAGGTGAGTTAGGTCAAGTTTCACTTGTGGACAATGAAACCTCTTTCGAGTTTGGTGTAAAAGTACTCGAGGCTATAGAAAATGAAAAGCGAAAGATTTCCAGGGAAATACACGATGGACCTGCGCAGTCTCTTGCCAATATTATTATGAAAGCAGATATTGCAAAAGCTGTCTTCAAAACAGATATTCAAAAAGGGTTTGATGAGCTGGATGTGCTTAAGGATACGGTTCGAGATACCCTTCGAGAAATTAGACATATTATTTACGAACTCAGACCAGGCCCTCTAGAGCATAATTCCCTGACTTATGCCATTGAAAGTTTGGTGGGCGATTTTAAAGGCTATTGTGGCTGCGAGGTTGTTTTCAAGTCAAATTTTGAGCGCGCGGATATTGACAGCAGTATGCAAATTGCAGTATACAGACTGATTCAAGAGTCCTTAAATAACATTAAAAAACATGCTGAGGCCAAGCGGGTGAATATCATTTTAGAGTATACCCCGAAGTTTATTCAGGTCAAAATACAAGATGATGGAAAAGGGTTTGAAGTAGATGCGTTTTTTGCCGATAATAATATAGGAACTTCATACGGATTAAAAGGGATGAAGGAGCGTATCGAACAAATTTCTGGCGTATTCAAATGTGAAAGTCAAGAAGATTTTGGTACAAAAATAATGTTTAAAATACCAGTTAGCAAAGAGGTGATGTTAGATGTCCGCCGTACCGATTAGAGTATTTATTGCAGATGACCATGCGCTCATTCGACAGGGAATTAAGCGTATTATTGAATTTGAAACAGACATAGCGGTAGTAGGCGATGCAGAAAATGGAGCGAAAGCTCTTGAACAAATTCGGCTGCTCAAGCCTGATATGGTACTTCTTGATTTTCATATGCCTGACATGACAGGCCTTCAAGTTTTAAAAGCACTGTCTGGAATGGAAGAAGCGCCTAAAATCGTCATGCTGACGGTTGCTGATGAAAAGCGCACATTGCTAGGGTGTATTGAATATGGAGCTGATGGCTACATACTTAAGGATTCAGATACTACTGAAATTCTTGCCGCTGTACGTGAAGTCAATCGTGGGGAATCCTACATTGATAAAAGACTTGTCAAGCTTCTAATTGAGTCTTTTACAGAAAAGGGACAAATCGAAGAAGAAACACATAAGTTTTCGAAACTCACGGAGCGTGAATTGGAAGTACTTAAGTGTATATCAACGGGTATGACCAATAAGGAAGTGGCAAAACAACTTTACTTAAGTGAAAAAACTGTAAAAAACTATGCGAGCAATGTATTTAGAAAGCTCGGCGTGAAAGACCGTGTTCAAGCGACGCTTTATGCAATTAACAATAATCTGACTGAGTATATGCAAGTGTAACAAATGATTCAAAACATAAAAGACATACCTCTGAAGTCGTAGATATACGAACTTTCCGATGTATGTCTTTTGTAGTTGTATAGGTCATTTTGAAAACGTGATGAATATGTTATGGACTTTTAATACCCTTCTAATGTATTTCTAATTTAACAACAGTAAACTAGAGATAATCATGATGGGATATAACGTATATGATTCTGTATGCGTTCGAAAATTTATCATAGCAGCAGTTTTAGAGTCGACCAAGGAGGGGGAAGTATGAACAGGGATCAGAACCAGCAAGATATACCGGAGCTTAGCCAGCCCAAGAACATCCTGGGTAGGTGGGCATCGTTCTTTATTGAAAGATATAAGATTGTATATCTCATGCTGATAGCCATAATTATCGTGGGCACAAGTGCATTTTTAGGGCTGCCAAGAGAGCTACAGCCAGAAATCGTGCTCCCTTATGGACAGGTGTTTACAGTGTATCCAGGTGCTGCACCTGAGGAAGTGGAAACCTTGGTTTCCAACAAGCTAGAAGCAAGGCTTGAAGAAGTTGAAGATTTAAAAATGATATCGTCTTACTCATTTTCTGGTGGATCAAGCATCTGGCTGGAGTTTGAACAAGGAACAGATATGGAAAAACGGATGAATGAAGTCCGTGAGAAGGTGACAGCAGCACAGCATGAGTTACCTGCAGATGCAGAAACGCCAGAGGTAAACGAGCTTCAATCCAACAATTCACCAATTATGATTGTGAATATGTCTGGCGACTTTACTCAAGCTGAGCTTAAAAACTACGCTGAAGATATTGAACAAAGACTGGAGATGGAATCAGTCGTTTCTGATGTTCTTATCATTGGTGGGGTTGAAAGAGAAATCAAAGTACATGT
This sequence comes from uncultured Acidaminobacter sp., assembly GCA_963676345.2. Taxonomy (GTDB): domain Bacteria; phylum Bacillota; class Clostridia; order Peptostreptococcales; family Acidaminobacteraceae. The sequence goes on along the minus strand of CAXXTS010000002.1, from coordinate 58,551 downwards.
TGATCCAAAAAAAGTTGCTATTTACGGCATTTCACTTGATCAAATAAAAAATAGCATTGAAGTGTCCAATTTGAATTATCCAGGCGGTACGGCAACGTTAGATGAGAAAAACTTTAGTATAAGAACGGTAGGAGAACTTGAAAGTGTTGATGCACTATCAGAAGTTATTATAGGCTATTCAGGTTCAGGACCGATAAAATTAAAAGATATTGCAGTGATTGAAGATGGCTATAAGGAAGTTGAGTCTTATTCAAGAATGTCTGTAGGACTCGGGTCAGATGATCCTCACATGAAACGTTCGGTTGCCTTATCAATAAAGAAGAAAGATACAGCAGATGTTATTAAAACCAGTGCCCTTGTCAGAAGTATTTTAGAGGAGGAACGCGGTCGCCTGTTCCCATCAGAGATGGAGCTGCAAGTTAGTGGTGACACCGCAGAGTTTGTAGATGAACAGCTGGGTGCTGTTATGGATAATGCCTTTTCCGGCTTATATTTGGTCTTGGTGGTACTCTTCTTGTTTATAGGACTTAGAGAAGCGGGCATTGTTTCAATTGTTATTCCGCTTGCGATTATGATGGCGCTTACATTTCTAAGTGCAGCAGATATGACCCTGAACAATATCACCTTATTCTCCCTGGTACTGGCTGTCGGCATGCTTGTAGACAATGGGATTGTCATCATGGAAAATGTGGACAGACTGAGGTCTAAAGGCCTTGATGCCAGATTGGCTTCGGAAGCTGGAACCAACCAGATAGCACCGGCCATCATGGCGTCAACGCTGACAACACTGGCCGCCTTCTTCCCAATAGCTTTGACACCAGGGATTATGGGCGCTTTTGTTAAACCCATTCCGATTACAGTCATGTTTGCACTGGGCTCATCCTTCTTCTTAGCCGTGACGATTACACCGGCTTTATGCTCGGTGTTTCTGAAAAAGCCAGCAAAAAAGCAAGAAGATATGACACCACTCAAGAGAAATGCAGTACGTATTTTATCTGTAGCCATAATTGTTGTTCTATCGCTACAGGCATTTAAAGGGGATGACGGCTACGGTCTTCTATCTCTCGTGTTTGCAGCAGTTTTCGGTGGATTCATGTTTATGAAGCAGTACATGAAAAGGGACAAGGATTCAGAACACCCCATTATCAATGCTTATGGAAAAAGACTTTATGCAATTGTCAGCAAGCGCTCAAAAAGATGGATGCTTGTTGGTGCACTTGTTATCGCCTTCCTAAGCAGCATGGCGCTCATTCCACTTGGTATTTTAAAGGTTGAAATGTTTGGTGAATCAGATTATGACAGGTTATATGTAGATATAACAACGCCACAGGGGTCAACACTTGATCAAACATCAGCTGTAGCGCAGAAGGTGGAAATGCTCCTGTTTGATTATCCTGAAATTGAAACGTTTGTATCCAATGTGGGTATAACGGGTGCAGACAGTTTTGATTCATTCAACGGGTCATCAACGGGTTCGCCGGACATAGCACGATTTACAGTAGATTTGATAAGCGCAGATGATAGAGAACGTTCTTCTATGGAAATTGCGGCAGATCTGAGAGAGAAAATTAAACGTATTCCAGGTGCAGAGATCGAAGTACAAGAACTTGAGGATGGACCACCATCCGACGCGCCTGTCGTAATAGGTATCATTGGCGAAGACTTAGACCAGATGGAGGGTGTAGCCCAAAATTTCAAAGGTGTTCTTGAAGAGATTGAGGGAACACGAGATGTAGCAACGTCTCTCGCATCCGGCGGTCCGGAAATTGAAATCCGTGTCAATAAAGAAAAGGCAGCCCTGTATGGTCTGAATGAATACATGATTGGATCATCAATTCGTAGTACAGTGACAGGCCTTAAAGCAACCACTTATAGAAACAATCAGGAAGAAATAGATGTCATAATACACTCAGGGATAGATAATATGAAATCCAAGAGTGAATTGAACGGTATGTACTTCTATAATCAGAAGGGAGAGGCCATTCAGTTCAACCAGGTTGCTGAGTTCATTGAAACAGAGGCATCCCCGACCATACGGCATGAGGATGGAAGACGCCGTGTTAATGTAACCGCTCAGACCCTTTCGGGTGCCAATACGGTTGAAATTATGGATGCCTTTAGAGAAAAAGTGGAGGCTCGGCCTCTTCCAGATGGCATAACCATTAAGTACGCGGGTGAGTTGGGAGATATGCAAGATTCCTTTACCGATATGTTTATAAACATGATTGTGGCTGCAATTCTAGTCTATATCATTCTAGCGGTTCAGTTTAACTCACTATCACAACCACTGATCATACTCTTTGCAGTACCGCTGGGGCTGATCGGTGTTATGCCGGGTCTTGTAATAACAGGAAATAGCTTTGGATTCCTCGCGTTTATCGGTGTTGTAGCACTGGTGGGTATCGCAGTTAATGATGCCATTGTTCTTGTAGACTACATCAATTACTTGAGAAGAAATGGATATGAACTCTATGATGCAGTTCGGGAAACCGGCAAAACACGCTTTATGCCTGTTCTTGCAACAACCATAACAACAGCAGGTGGTATTCTGCCAATTACGCTTAAGCAAGAGTTCTTTGGACCGATGGGGTATGCGCTGATATTTGGTCTGATGATGGCGACAGTCCTAACCTTGGTTGCTGTTCCAACGCTCTATACAATGCTTGAAGAGTTTAAAATGAACCATCAGGAAAAAAGAAATCGAAAAGCTGAAAAAGCGAATCTCCAGCCAGAGACAGCTGTAGAGTAGGAGGATACAAATGAAGAAAATAATCATTGTTATTATAGGCATACTTCTTTTGTCAGGGTGTTCAAATGCCTCAGCTGAGGAAGGCGATGCACAAAAGGTTGAAGTGGTTGAAAGAACGGCAGTAGAAGTATCGGCCCTTGAAACCAGAGAACGTGTTGGAGAAATAACCCTTCCGGGTAAAGTTGAAGCCAACACCACACATACGTTGACTGCTCTAGTGAGTGGACAACTTGAAAGCCTAAATGCTGAAGTCGGTGAATTTGTTGAAGAGGGCGATGTATTAGCTGTTATTGATGATGAATTTGTACGTCTGCAAAAAGAACAGGCGGATATTGGAAACAGTCTATACGATTTATCGCTATCCAGTGCAAAAAGAACCTATGAGAGAACAGCTGCACTTTATGAAAGTGGTGCTATTACACAAAGTGAGTACGACAGCGTGACAGACATGCTTAAAAAAGCAAAGCTCGATTATGCCATGGGACAAAATAGTACCAATCAAATTAATTATCAGCTGAGAAATATGGAAATAAAAGCACCATTTGCTGGGGTTATTTCAGCCAAATACCAAATTCCAGGTGCATCAGTCGCACCGGGAACGCCTGTCTATGAAATCGTAGACATTGCAGGTGTAATCGTTGAAGCGGGTGTAACTGAAAAGGATATCAATAGACTAGAAAGCGGACAACAAGTTGAGGTAGAACTTGCCGCAGTGAATCTGGATATTGAAGGGACTGTTGAAGGTGTGGGCCCTGTACCAGGCCCGGATGGGACTTACCCAGTTCGCGTTCGCATTGAAAACGAAGCGGGACAAATCAAGCCAGGAATGTATGCTGATCTAAAAATTAAGACAGAATCTCCAGTGTCGGTGCTTGCACTTCCTAAAATTTCAGTACTTCATGAAAATGGAGAGGACTTCGTATTTGTTGCCGACGGGACACAAGCCCGTAAGGTTAAGGTTGAAAAAGGGATTGCCTTCGACACATTTTTCGAAGTTGAATCGGGTCTGGAAAGTGGCGATTTAGTGATTGTCTCTGGACAAGCCTACTTAGACGATGGAAACCCAATTGATATTATTAAGTAATACCCGAAACAAAGCGTTAGAAAGGGTTGTTACTGCTTAAAATAATGACAAAACGCATGACAAAAATTAAAAGCGTCGACCTTCCTAGTGTGGTTTACAGATATTAGGGTGGTAGGCGCTTTTAGTCTTTGTATAAGCAGCTAAGGCATTAATGAGAGATGTGTTGGGCATATGACCAAAAAAAATAGTCTTGAAGTGGTCTCTGCTGGGTAAAAGAAGAATAGGATTGATAGAAAGGGGTTCTTAACGAAAGGAGTTGGGTGGATTGGATCAAAGAGAGCTGCTTAACAAAATTATCAATCACAAAATGCTGCTTAAAATGGTTGAAGCTGAACAGGGCATAAACCTCTGTGACCCGCATGTGTTTTCAAGGCGTCAAATGCAAAGCATTCTAAACTGTAGAGGGCAAACAGAGTCTGCACTGCTCTTGGCAGCTATACGGGCACAGATTGCATCTGAAGAAGAGATGTTCAGATGTGTAGAACAGTCATAATGGAACTCGGGAGGGGTTGCCATGAATACAGATGGCCGACTGATGGAGGCTTATGGGCACGCTAGGGAAATTGAAATTGACGATACGTCTAAATTTGTATTTATGAGTGATGTCCATCGTGGAGACAATAGTATCTCAGATGAATTTGCTCACAATCAGAACATATATTACCATGCGCTGAACCACTATTACAATGAAGGTTATACTTATGTGGAAGTCGGTGATGGGGATGAGTTGTGGGAACATTCCAAGTTTGAGCATATTAGAAGTGCACACAGCGATGTATACTGGCTGCTGCAAAAGTTTCATTTTTCAGGCAGACTAAGAATGTTGTATGGCAATCACAATATGCATTTTAAAAACCAGACGTATGTAGAAGATAATTTATTTGAGTATTATGATGAGTATCTCGAACAAAGAGGTGAACTCTTTCCAGGTATAGAAATTGATGAAAGTTTAATGCTGACCTACAAGGAAACAGGACAAAAAATATTTGTTGTACATGGTCATCAAGGCGATATGCTCAATGATCAATTATGGAAAGTGTCAATGACGTGGATGCGATACTTCTGGAGGGTGATGCATGTCATAGGATTTAGAAATCCTGCCAGTCCGGCTAAAAATAGAGTTAAACGCCATAAAATTGAAAAGAATTTTGAAAGCTTTATTCGAAGACATGGCGTTATACTGGTTTGCGGGCATACACACAGACCAAAGTTTCCAAATCCCGGTGAGGTGCCTTACTTTAATGATGGGTGTTGTATTCACCCACGCTGTATTACAGGGCTTGAAATTAGCGGTGGGAAAATTATGCTGGTTGACTGGCGGATTAGACCTGATGCAAAGGGTGCCTTGTTTATAAGTAAGAAAATTATTAGAGGCCCAGAGTTAATTGAAGCCTTTATGATTTAATGGAAAAAATGAGTTGACAAGTACATTTCGTTAAAATATAATGAACGAGTAAATTATTTTAATGTTATGAACGATATTTGAAAGGAGTGGTCACTATGAAAAAGATGATAATGATATGCGCGGCCACTTCATCAATGTAGTAATACGTATTCGACTTGAGTCTTAACACGTAACTCGACTGATGTGGTGACGCATCAGTTTTTTTGTGTCCACAAAATGGTGTAATATTACACGGCACTGTTTGTTAAGATTCTAAGGAGAATGTAAATGAAAATGAATATGAAATGGGGATGGATTTCCCCTCAAATTGCCGAGTGTGCATCGAATCATGATGGCACCCTAATGCGAATTATACGAGATGGGAATGGTTGGTACACCTTGGCAAATGAATTCGGGTCTGTAATGGGTGTCCCCTCAGGACGCTTGAGAAAAGAACTTGAAAGTGAATCCGATACTCTCTGTGTGGGAGACTGGGTGCTCGTTAAAAAACATGAAGGAGATGGGCAAACCCTAATTACAAAGCGACTCCCTCGTAAAAGTTGTCTTATGCGCAAAGAAGCTGGAACCGCATTAAAGGCACAGCGGATGGCTTCTAATGTCGATACGATTTGTATATGCACATCAGCAAATCGCGACATGAATTTAAGTCGCGTTGAGAGATTTGTGACAATAGCTCGCGGCAGCGGAGCCGATGTCCTCATTATACTCACCAAATCTGATTTGGCGAGGGAGCCGCTTCGTCTTGTTGATCAGCTACAAAGCCGCTTCCATGGGACTTGTGTAGTCATGGTGAATAACGGTGAGAATGGATACGAAAGCCTTCAAAAGACCCTTCGAAGTGGGCGGACCTATGCTTTTATCGGTGCATCGGGTGTGGGGAAGTCAACCCTGATTAATGGACTCCTTGGACAAGCTGTTATGCAGACAAAAGCTATTCGTGCAGATGACAAAGGGCGGCATACGACTACCCATCGCGAAATTCTGTACACTCCATCGGGCGTTTTGTTAGTTGACATGCCGGGTGTCAGAGAGATTCAATTGATAGATGATTTTGTTGGTCTGGATAATGCCTTTTCTGATATTCAGGCACTGGCTGAGTCCTGTAAATTTAAGAATTGCAGTCATGGTTCTGAACCAGGGTGTGCGGTGCTGGGTGCAATTGAAGAGGGTAATCTTGAAGCCAGTCGTCTTGAAAATTACAAAAAAATGCACCGCGAAATGGACGCTTACTGGAAGAAAAAGGGCAAGGACCGCTATAAGAGCAAGCGAAAAAGAAGATAATAAAATCCCGTATTTTACAGATGTATAATCTGATTATAAATGTTAGACCATAACCTAACATTTACGATCAGATTGTATATGTAAAATACGGGTTTTTCTATTTTATGACAGATTCTAAAGCCTTATCATAAACCGGGCCGAGGTTGGACCAGTCGTATTTTGAAACGCATGTTTCAAGAGCAGGATTAGGGCTATAATCTGTGTTTTGAAGGTAGCGCTTTAGCTTCCTAACTAAATCAGCATGGTCTTGGTAGTACAAATCTGGAAATTGACTAGGCGAAATAAGCTCCGGATATGAAAGGCGATTTGGTAGCAGGGGGGTCACGCCGTTATAAACAGCTTCTATTAAGCTGACACCAAAGGTTTCGTGATTGGAAGTAACTGGGAGTAGCGTCCCCTTGCTCAGCCACTTCAGGTAGGCGTCTCGTGTTGTCGGTTTTCCAAATGCAACCACACGTTCTCCAAGCCTCTGACGCGCTTCAGCGAACACTTTGGGTGCATGTTTACCTGAAGCGCCTAGAATTGCAACATTAAAATCAATATTTTGATCAGATAGACTATACAAGGCTTCGAAAAATTCTTCTGGGTTCTTGTCGTATTCCCACCTGTGTGTCCATAGAACAAGAGGCGTAGAGTTCGCTATAGCGTCATCACCTTCTTTGAATTTTTCAAGACGAATACCCAGAGGGAGTACGGAAGTCTTTTCTTTTAATGTAGAGATTTTTTCTAGACCTTTAAAATCAGGCATAACTTTCAAAAGGGCAGTGAGTGCTCTAAAAAAAGCATTCATTTGTGCCTTTGAGTTAAAAAAGACACGTTCTGCGACGAGTGCAGAAGTGTAGTTAATAAATCCGTAGTGAAAATCCCGAGTTCTTTTGCTGTCTGTGTCCTGATTGGAGTAGGGGTAAGAAAGCTGATTTTCATGGAAGTATAGGGCTATGGGAATATCAGCACCTAACAAGGCTTTAAAAGTCGAAAGGTCCACCATGTCGCTAATGAGAATCAGGTCAGGTCGGTAACCGCATTTGAGTTTTGTATTTGCGGCATCAGCCAATTCGATTGCACCGCCATGCATCCGCCACTTCCAGTGTCTTCCTGGAAGGGTCATCAGTTCGATATCATGCTGCGAATATTTTTGATAGTCTTCGGCCCACATTTTATGTGATCCTGTAAAGTAGGGTTCTATAAGTAATATTTTCATACCCATAAGTATATCATGTATAGGAGTGCCTTTGAAAACGGATTGTGCATAAACATATTGAATATGCATATGTATATGCATTTAATGCAAGCGTGTATATAAAATAATGCAAAATGCCGGAATGATTGTATACATATCATCATGTTTTAGGATTGTATGCGTTGTGATTTACATGCAATAAAATATATCGTCTGCCTAAATATAGGTAGGTAATATACTCAAAAATAAAGAAAACGCTTGCCGGAATATAGGAAACGTTTGCCTATTGAATCGTCAAATTACACGTGCTATAATTTTCATCAATATTATCAGAAAATTCTATAATATGAGAGAGTAGAGATATATACATGCAATAGGAGGTTGTGAAATGAGTGATACTGGACCAGTTCGACAGGGGCTTTATGATCCATCTACAGAAAAAGACAGTTGCGGTGTTGGCGCCGTAGCAGATTTAAAAGGGGTAGCAACACACGATATTGTAGAAAAAGGAATGACGATACTTAAAAACATGAAACACAGAGGCGCCGTTGGCTCTGACGAAACCACAGGAGACGGTGCCGGGATTATGACTCAAATTCCACACCGTTTTTTTACGGACGAAATGAGTGAAAAGGGCATTCTTCTTCCTGAAAGTGGGCAATATGCAGTCGGTATGGTATTTTTACCACGTGTTCCACAAGCGCGTTTATACTGTGAAGGTGTTCTTGAAGATATGATTCAAGAAGAAGGTCTTGGCATGTTAGGGTGGAGAGATGTTCCAGTGAGTGTTTTTGAATGTGGACACTCTGCACGTGCAACACGACCAGATGTGGCACAAGTCTTTATTGATCGTAATGGGCTTGATCCTGTTACATTTGAACGTAGACTGCTCATGCTGCGTAAGAGAACGGAAAATGTTATTAGAGAATCAAGCAATCCGTATTCAGATGCATTCTATATTTGTAGTCTTTCAAGTAAGACGCTGATTTATAAAGGACAAATATTAGGCTACAAGCTAGATGCTTATTATCCTGATCTTCAGAATGAACGGTATGAATCAGCAATGGCAATTGTACATGAGCGTTACAGTACAAATACCTTCCCGTCATGGAAGCTGGCACAACCATTTAGATATTTAGCGCATAATGGTGAAATTAATACCATTAGAGGGAATATCAACTGGATGAATGCCCGAGAAGGGGTCATGAAGTCTGGTGTGTTCGGTTCAGATTTCCATAAAATATTACCGATTATCGAGCCAGGTGGCAGTGATTCGGCATCCCTTGATAATGCAATGGAGCTTTTTGTTGCTAACGGACATGAAATGTCCTATACGCTCATGATGCTCATACCTGAGCCATGGCAGAATGATACACAAATGGCGGAAGAAGTCCGTGGATTTTATGAGTATCATGCACGTATTATGGAACCTTGGGACGGACCTGCAGCGCTTATTTGTTCAAATGGGGATCAAATTTTTGCTAAGCTAGACCGTAATGGACTAAGACCATCAAGGTGTGCTGTGACCGCTTCTGGAAAAGTTGTCATTGCCTCTGAAACGGGTGTTGTTGAATTTGAAGATGATCCGTTTGTTACCAAAGATGCCCTTCAGCCGGGAAAATTCTTATGTCTTGATATGGTGGAGGGACGCATTGTACCCGACGCCGAAATTAAAACAAAGGTCGCTGGAGATAAGCCTTTTGTCAAGTGGGTTGACCGCAATAGACTGACACTGAGCGACATTAAGGCCAACCATGAAATTAAGCGTTCTAGATTAGAGACGCGAAAAATAAAGGAAGCCGCATTCGGATATACCAGTCGAGAAGTAAAAACGGTACTTGACTATATGTCGAAGAATGCTAAAGAACCCATAGGATCTATGGGGGTAGATGAACCACTGGCGATTCTTTCAGATGAACCGAACCTCATGTTTGATTACTTTAGACAGGGGTTTGCCCAAGTAACCAATCCGCCAATTGATCCATTTAGAGAGCGCTCGGTTGTCTCTTTAAGACAGTTTATCGGGTCACACGGCAGGTTGCTTGATGAAGTGGAAACGAGTGTGGATGGCAAGTACCTGATGATCAAATCACCGATTCTTTCTTCTCCTGAACTCGAAGATGTTCGTCACTTAAATGGCGGAGATTTTAGAGCAGTAACTATTCCGGCACTATTCCATACTGATCAGGAGGATGGGTTAAAAAAGGCACTGGATAAACTATGTGAGCGTGCTGAAAATCTTGTGCGCATGGGCCATAATATTCTAGTTATCAGCGATAGAGGGGTAGACTATTACAATGCCCCAATTCCGAGTTTGCTGGCGCTGGGTGCAGTACACCATCATTTGATCCGAAAGAAACTGAGGACAGCTACAGACATTATTATGGAAACGGGCGAAGCACGTGATGTTATGCATATCGCACTGCTTGTGGGATATGGCGCAAAAGCAATTAATCCATATATTGTTTATGAAATGCTTACAACCGTTAGTGGGGACCAAACGGGTTTTGAGAATTACAAGGAAGCCATCGCAGAGGGTATTTTGAAAATCATTTCAAGAATGGGTATTTCTACACTCCCATCTTATAATGGCGCTCAAATTTTTGAAGCGGTAGGAATCGACAAGTCTGTAATTGACGCTTACTTTACAGATACCTCTTCTCGCGTTGGCGGGATTGACCTGAATCGCATTGAACAAGATGTCCTCAAGCGTCATGCTATGGCGTTCGAAGAGACTCAGGTCAGTAGCGTGAAAAGCAATGAAAAAATGTTTGCACCAAAAGTTGTTTCAAAACTTCACGAAGCATGTAGAAGTGGAGACGAAGCTGTATATAGAACCTATGCAGAAATGACGGGGTCGCAGCATATCGCCATTCGAGATTATCTGGAAATGCAATCAGATGGTGCCATTCCACTTGATCAGGTTGAAAGCGTAGATGACATTGTAAAGCGCTTTACAATCTCTGGTATGTCATTTGGTTCTCTGAGTCGAGAGGCTCACGAGACGATAGCCATTGCCATGAATCGTCTGGGTGCGACAAGCAACTCCGGTGAGGGTGGTGAAGATCCACGCCGCTATAAGATGCCAAAGGATGGCAATCATAGCTGCAGTGCTGTAAAACAGATTGCATCTGGTCGATTTGGTGTCACAGCAGAGTATCTTGTAAATTGTGATGAAATACAGATAAAAATGGCACAAGGGGCCAAGCCTGGTGAAGGTGGACACCTTCCAGGTTCAAAAGTGACACAGTCCATTGCTGAAATACGCTATGCACAACCGGGCCGCGATTTGATTTCTCCGCCGCCACATCATGATATTTATTCAATTGAAGATTTGGCGCAACTGATTTTTGACATGAAAAATGTTAATCCTGAGGCGCGTGTTGGTGTTAAACTGGTCGCTGCTCACGGTGTTGGAACGGTTGCAGCGGGTGTTGCAAAAGCCTATGCAGACGCTATAAAAATTAGCGGCTCAGATGGGGGTACAGGTGCTTCACCTGTAAGCTCAATGAAATACGTTGGTCTGCCATGGGAACTGGGTCTTGCTGAAGCACAGCAGACACTGCTTCTCAATGACCTGAGAAAACGTGTACGCCTTCAAGTTGACGGCAAGCTTAGAAATGGAAAAGACGTTGTTATTGCAGCGCTTTTAGGTGCAGAAGAATTTGGATTCGGTACCTTGGCCATGCTTGCTGTTGGTTGTAAAATGTGTCGACAGTGCCATAAGGGCAGCTGCCCGGTTGGCATTGCGACACAGCTCATAGATAAAAGAAAGCAGTTTGTCGGTAAGCCAGAACACTTGATTAACCTTATGCGCTGTATTGCTGGCGAGGTTCGTGAACATATGGCTGCACTGGGTTTTGCGACAATGGACGAGATGATTGGACGTGTCGACCTTCTAAAAGCGCAAGACAACATTGATGGCTATGCAGCGTATTTTGATTTTGGGCCAATCCTGCATAAGCCCGTTCTGCCAAAACGCATTTGGGGCAGAAAGGTTGAAAACCAAGCCCATAAGATTAAGAACGTTCTTGACCTCAGCATTATTGAGAAAATTGAAGCGAGACCGAAGGGTAAGAAGTACAAGGTTGAGGTGGATATTAAGAATACAGACCGTAGTTTTGGAACGATGACAAGTGGTTACCTTGTGAAAAATGGCAAAGAAGCTACCCTGGACATCGTTGCGAATGGGTCGGCAGGACAAAGTTTTGCTGCATTTGCGACAAAGGGTATCAGTATGCTACTACAAGGCGAATGTAATGACTATATGGGTAAAGGTCTGAGTGGTGCTGTAATCTCAATTCGACCAAAAACCGTTGAAGGGTATGCAACTCAGAAGAACGCTATTGTAGGGAATACAACACTTTATGGTGCAACAAGCGGTGAAGCTTATATTGCAGGGCGCGCAGGACAGAGATTTGCAGTTCGTAACTCAGGTGCGAGTGCAGTTGTTGAAGGCGTTGGAAACCATGGCTGCGAGTACATGACAGGCGGTACAGTACTTATTTTGAACTCAGTAGGCCAGAATTTCGCTGCCGGGATGACTGGTGGATGTGCATACGTTCTAGACCTTGACAATACCTTGACAGAAAATCTAAATACAACACATGTTGATTTGATAGAAGTACTTGAAAACAAAGATTTTGACACCATTTTGGATATGCTCAACAAGCATGTTGAAAAGACGGAGAGTCCGTGGGCGCAGACCCTTGTTGCTGATTTCAGCAAATATAAGAACTTCTTCAGAAAAGTATATCCAAAAAATTAAATGCTCATACTACTCATTTGAGTATGATTCCTCTTTTAAAGCGCTGCAGGTATTTTATGCAGCGCTACTTTTCGCGAAAAAACAAAGTTGAGCATTAGGAATAATAAGCGATAGGACCAATTGAAGAATCCCACACACTTCTTTGTAGTGTTTTTTCACCAGCGGGTATAAAAAGAAAAGGACACATAGGTTAAGAACATTAAACTTATGTGATTTGTAAAGCAAAAATAAGACTTTTTTAATCTGTCTGTGTTACGCTTTTTATAAGAATGAGGTGCACTTGTATAAGGAGGGTCACCATGAAATTTCATGTAACCAAGCACTATAAAGAGGCCATCGCAGGTCAAATGCGGCAATTTGAAAAAGAAGGCATTATTTCAAATGAACAAAGAAGTCAAATGATGGATGCGTATGAGGTGCGTGCTGGTATCAATCTAACCCGAATTGTTTCGGTTGTGGGCGCAGTACTTGTGGGTCTGGGCATCTTGACATATATTGCTGGTAACTGGTCCTATCTGAGTCCAAACATGCGTCTGTTTATTATTACCTTTGGCATAACCGCTGTGTATCTAACAGGGCTTAAACTAGATGTTGGCTATCCGAAAACTGCAAAAGCCATGCGGTATATATCCCTTTTCATCTTTGGAGGCGGGCTCTTTCTTACAGACCAGACCTATCACCTTAACAGACCCGTTGCCTTTCATTTTCTAATATGGGCTACGGGCATAATAATTATGCTCTATTCAGATAAAGATGACTTGTTGCTGTACTTTTTTCAGGCCATTTTAATGGCTACGGCATTTTCTTTATTTGATACTTACAGAATGACAGACAGTGCATTTGCAGCTTATTTTGCAGTGTTGACAGCCGGTGTTTTCTTATCTGTTCGACTGACACGTCATCATTTCAATTCAGGATTTTCGGTGACGCTGAGTTTGCTCCAGATTCCCCTGCTTGTACTCTGCTTGTTTGCTAAAATCGAAGTTGAAGCCTTATATGGGAGTCTATTGATGCTCGCACTGGGGGTTATCTATATGCTTAAGCCAGATTGGCTTAAGGGGGGTGCGGTCATTGTGACACAGGTTGGACTCGCAGTGGCAGGATTTTCGGGTTTTGTATTGACTTTTGCGGATACCTTTGAAGGGGTATTCCCAAAAGCAGGTGAATCCCTTGCTATTGGATTTACCATACTTATGCTTATTACCTTGCTCTATTTGGTTAAAAAAGGCTATGCTGGCGCAGTGGCATTTATCGCACTGGTTATTCTAAGGTATTACTTTGATACCTTTTATGATTTCATGCCGAAATCCATGTTTTTTATGGTTGGCGGCGGCATTTTAATTGGGTTTGGCATATATTTGGAGGCATTAAGGAGAAAGGGGTTGCAACGTCTTGAATAAATCAAAATGGCTGGTAGTCCCAATTCTTATTCTGTTGTTATTTGTACAGCTTATACCTTATACACTCACAGACTTGTTGGGGGAAGAACTTGTTTTAAAAGTTGAAGCATATGATCCGAGAGATGTTTTTAGAGGGGATTACGTGGCAATCCAGTTCACGCAAGAACGTGCAGCGAAATCCCTTTTAAACAATGATGAGTCGATGGATATAAGCAGGCTATATGACAAAAAAATCTATGCCCATCTGGTTAAGGATAATCAAGATGAAGCTTGGCGTATTGATGCTTTGACTCTGGAAAAACCTAATTCAGGCGTCTATATAAGCTGCACGCTTCAGTATTTTGACAAGTACGACCTCGTCTTAAACCTGGATTTTGGTGTGGACCGTTTCTATGTGGAGCAAAATACAGGCTCTGAAATTGAAGAAGCACTTCGTCGAGGAGAAGCGCTGGCCAAGGTTAAGGTTTGGAGAGGGCGAATGATTATAGATGATCTGATTATCCATTAAGAATTTTTTAAAATGCGCTTGACAGAGAAGTGTCTATTCGTTATTCTAATATCAAAGTTCATAAAGTTTCCTTCAGGGCAGGGTGAAATTCCCGACCGGCGGTAATAGTCCGCGAGCCGAAAGGTTGATCTGGTGAAATTCCGGAACCGACAGTAAAGTCTGGATGTGAGAAGGGTTGAAAGAAAAGTTTTTCTTCAAGAAGTATTTCTTAAAAAGAATGTATTTATGTCCTGAAACGCAATATGTTTCAGGATTTTTTATATTCTAGAGGAAAAGCAGTCGCGTTTGATGATGAGTCAAACCGTTTCATATTGTTAATGTAAATCCCCTGGAGTCTATTCAGGGGATTTTATACTTTTTTGTAAGATGAAGGAGGTGTTTTGAAATGGCTGTTATGATAGATGAACAATTTATGTATCAGGCGCTGGAACTTGCGCGTAGAGGTTTTGGAAATGTGGCGCCCAATCCAATGGTGGGGGCAGTTCTCGTTCGGCAAGGCGCGGTAATATGCAGAGGGTTTCATAAAGCCTTTGGAGGGGACCATGCTGAAGCGGCCCTGATTAAAAGTATGGTAGAGCTTGGCATAAAACCGAACTCAGATGACGTGCTCTACGTGACACTAGAACCGTGCAATCATCATGGAAAGACACCCCCGTGTACAGAAGCCATTATAAAAGCAGGTATTCAAAATGTGGTTGTCGCGGTTCAAGATCCCAATCCTCTTGTAGCGGGAAAAGGTATTGAAAGATTAAGACAAGCAGGGGTAGAGGTGGTTGTTGGACTGCTTGAAGATGAGGCTAAGGCACTCAACCGAGTTTTTCTAAAGGGCGTGGCTACGGGGCTACCTCATTTAAGGAGCAAGTGGGCTATGACGCTTGATGGAAAAATGGCAGCAGATTCGGGAGACAGTGCATGGATCAGCTCTTTTGAATCAAGAAAACTTGTTCATGGGTGGCGTGCAGAATCGGATGGCGTCATAGTTGGAATTGGGACAGTACGCTATGATGATCCGCTCCTGACTGTGAGGCATGTGAGTGGAATGACACCAAAACGCATTGTCGTAGATACAGCGTGTGAAATCCCCTTAACATCTCAATTGCTAAATGACGATTTCGTTCATAAGACCCTGGTCGTTGTCGGGGAAGATGCATCTCCAATCCGCATTGAGGCGGTGCGAGAGAAAGGCGCTGTGGTAGAAATTGTAGCGCAAAGGGGCACACGTATCCACCTTGAGTCGGCATTTCGCAGGTTAAAAGAAATGGGTATTCACAGCATCCTAAGTGAAGCAGGTCCAAAGCTAACCAGCAGTTTTTTTGAAGCGGGACTGATTGATGAAGTTGCGGTGTTTGTATCTCCAAAGCTGGTGGGGGGGCAAGTCCATGTACCCCTTTCTGGTGTAGCATCTAACCTAATGAAAAATGCAATATCACTTGAAAAAATGTGCGTACAAACAGTTGGGACAGATGTACTTCTGACAGGACGACTCGAAAGGACTGAGTAAATGTTTACAGGACTTATTGAAGAAATCGGTCAAATTGAATATGTGAGAGAATCCAGAGAAGGTATGCAACTTAAAATCAAGGCCAGAAAGGTTCTTGAAAATACAGCCATCGGAGACAGTATTGCAGTAGATGGCATATGCTTGACCGTCACAAAACTTAGAACAGATAGTTTTGAAGCAGATGTGATGCCGGAAACATACCACAATAGCCGCTTTAAAGGGGTACGTATAGGTGACTTTGTACATCTAGAAAGAGCCCTACGTGTCGGAGACCGTTTGGGGGGGCACTTTGTAACTGGACATGTAGATGGTTTAGGCGAGGTACTCAGTGCAGAAAAAGAAGGGGATGCGATACGAATCAGAATACGTCCAGATGAAAAGCAAAAAGTCTTTATGGTACATAAAGGTTCAGTGGCAGTAAATGGTGTAAGTCTTACTATTGCCCGCAGTGAAGCGCAGTGGTTTGAAGTAAGCATTGTGCGTCATACACAGGGGCAAACCTTGCTTCAAGACTTAAAGAATGGAGACATCGTTCATTTAGAATCGGACATGCTGCTGAAGTATGTTCACCAAATTGTCACAGGTGCACAACCTCAAGGTGGGCAAGTAGAGGCATCAGGCATTACGATGGAGTCGCTTGCTGTTAACGGATTTATGTAAGGAGGCAGTGATGAAAGGTATATATTGCAGTGTTGAAGAAGCTATAGATGTTATAAGAGCTGGCCAAATACTCGTTGTAGTAGATGATGAAAACCGTGAAAATGAAGGCGATTTTCTAATGGCTGCTGAACATATTACACCACAAAAAGTGAATTTTATGATGACCTACGGAAGAGGTCTGATTTGTACACCCATTAGTGAAACGATTGCTGTGGAACTAGGACTTGATCCTATGGTTTTGCAAAATGAAGATCCGCATGGAACGGCTTTTACCGTGAGTATAGATGGTGTGGGTACTGGTACTGGTATTTCAGCCAGCAGCAGGGCCAAAACAATCAGCATGCTGGCTGATGGCATTTCTTCTGGTCAAGATTTTCAGCGACCGGGTCATATATTTCCACTAATTGCAAAGTCTGGAGGGGTTTTGGAACGGCCGGGTCATACGGAGGCCACGCTCGATTTAATGCAGCTTGCAGGCCTGCGCGAAGCCGGTGTAATCTGTGAGATTATTAAAGAGGACGGCGAAATGGCGCGCATGCCTGACCTTGAAGTACTAGCAGCGGAACATAAGCTGAAAATCCTTACAATAGAGGCTTTGGCGGAATATCAAAAAACACGCCAATGTGCTGAGCAACCCCTTGTAACCACAGTATTACCTACTGAATTTGGTGACTTCGACCTTTATGCATTTTCAAACAAAAATTCTAAGGAGCCCCATCTTGCGTTGGTGATGGGCGATGTATCAGAAGGTGCACCTCTGATTCGTATGCATTCAGAATGCATGACTGGGGACGTGTTCGGGTCAAGGCGCTGTGATTGTGGTCAACAGCTTGAAGACTCCATGCGCGCGATTGCCAAAGAAAAAAAAGGGGTGATTCTTTATTTGAGGCAGGAAGGACGTGGTATTGGTCTTGTTAATAAGTTGAAGGCCTATGCCCTTCAAGATAGTGGTATGGATACAGTTCAGGCCAATCTTGAACTCGGCAGAGAAGAAGATGAACGTGACTATAATCAAGCACTTGCTATGCTTGAAACATTGGGTGTCCAGACAGGACGCTTAATGACAAACAATCCGTTGAAGTTAAGCGCGTTTGATAAGAGTGCGCTTAATGTGACGCGTTGCGATTCGCTTAAGCCTGTCTATCATACGGAAAATGAAAAGTACTTGAATACAAAGGTTGAAAAGATGGGTCACTTATATGAGCAATTGAATTGCAAGTGTGGCGCATAATTATACATTTTAGGAAGCTGGCTGTGAACTGAATTTAAAGGAGCATACAAATGAAAGTATATGAAGGCAAACTCATTGGAAATGGACACAAGTACGGCATTATCATCGGACGTTTTAACGAATTTATTGGCTCAAAGCTAAAAGACGGTGCACTGGACACACTGGTACGTCATGGTGTGGAAGAAGCGGATATAGACATAATGTGGATACCAGGTGCATTTGAAATGCCTCTGGCTGCCAAAAAAATGGCACAGACAGGCCGTTATGATGGCATCATATGCCTTGGCGCGATTATTAGAGGGGAAACACCGCATTTTGATTTTGTTGCATCTGAAAATGCAAAAGGAATTGCATCCGTAATGCTTGAAGAAAGTATTCCTGTTGGTTATGGTGTGCTGACAACAGAAAATCTGGAACAGGCAATTCATAGAGCGGGGACAAAGGCGGGAAATAAGGGTTCTGATGCAGCACTGGCAACTCTTGAATCTGTTAATGTGCTTAAGGAGCTTGCTTAAGTAGACATTCATCTGCAAAGACAATTAAAGGGGCTATTGCAAAAATCATGGATCTTATCCACCGAATTTTGCAATAGCCCCTTTTTCCCAAACGATTCATAAAAGTGCCATGCACCACTTTCTTATTATATCTACTACTTTCAAACAGGAGGTTTGATTTTTATATACCACAAAAAGCATATAGCTATCACTTAAATAGCAGTTTTATTGCTTTTTAAGGGTTTCCTCCTTTGTGAAAGGGGTTGATAAGCGACTGTGTCATTAACTGTTTTAAATGCAGGACGTATTATTTTTTGGTCACTCACAATCTGTTCAATTCTATGTGCACACCATCCTGCAATTCGAGCGGTTGCAAAAAGTGGTGTATAAAGTTCATAAGGTATGCCGAGCATCTCATAAACAAAGCCTGAGTAAAGGTCGACATTTGCAGCTATATGAGCCTCTGGTCCCTTGAGTTCAAAAAAGAGCTCTTTGGTTAGACTTTCGATGTTTTTGTAGAGTGTATATTCTTTCATTGCATTCTTTTCAAGTGCGAGTTCGAAGGCTTTCTTTTTCAAGAGTTCGGCCCTTGGGTCTGTTTTAGTATAAACAGCATGTCCCATGCCGTATATGAGTCCCTCGTGATTGTAGGCCTCTTTTTTCATGATTTTAAACAAGTAGTCCTTCAGTGCACCTGGGTCATCCCAACGGGGTACATTCTCTCTTATGTTGAGGATCATGTCCCTGACACGTTTGTTTGCACCACCATGTTTATGTCCCTTTAGGGAGCCAACAGCGGTAGAAATCGCAGAATAGGTATCTGTACCACTAGATGAAACCACTTGTGTTGCAAAAGTTGAGTTGTTGCCGCCGCCATGCTCTGCGTGAATAACAAGCGATAAATCCAGTGTTTCAGCTTCGACTTTTGTATATTTGTTGTCTGGACGAATCAGGTGCAAAATATTTTCAGCAGTACCTACACCTGAAATAGGCTTGTGAATAAATAAACTCTTCTTATCAAAATAGTGGCTTTTTGCCTGATAACCATATGAAATAATCGTTGGAAACTGAGCGATGAGTCGAATGCTTTGTTCCAGTACATTTCGAACGCTGGTCTCATCAGGGTTGTTATCATGCGAATAGAGTACAAGAATGCTACGCATAAGCTTGTTCATGATGTCATTGCTTGGAATTTTGAGAATCATATTTTCAGTGAACCCGCTTGGAAGTTCGCGACAGGCATCCAGCAAATTTGTAAAAGATGCCAGTTCATCAATTGTAGGGAGCGTTCCAAAGAGCAACAGATAAGCGGTTTCTTCAAATCCCCTTCGGTGATCGGCTTGAAATCCGTTAACAAGATCGCTGATTTCTATACCGCGGTAATACAGATGACCCTCGGAGGGGACCTTTTTGTTCCCATCCATTTCGTATCCAACAACACTTCCGATTTCAGTAAGTCCAACAAGGACACCGGTGCCGTTGCTGTTTCTGAGTCCGCGCTTGACATTGTATTTAGCATAATACTCTGGATCGATTAGATTATTTGCTTCTGCTTTAATGGCTAAATCATTCAGCAGCATTTGACTTGCTTCCGTTTTCAACTCAATCACCTCCGTTATTTATTTTAATTCTGCAATAATAGCCTCCGTAAGTTCGCTTGTGCTTGAAGTACCTCCCATATCTGGTGTGCGTACTTTGCCTTCAGACAAAACTTTATTTATAGCTGTGCGAATGTTCGTAGCCTGATCGGCTTTATCCATGTAATCAAGCATCATGCATCCTGACCTTAGAAGTGCAATGGGGTTAGCTTTTCCCTTTCCTGCAATATCAGGTGCAGAGCCGTGAACCGCTTCAAATATTGCAAGGTCTTTACCGATATTTGCTCCAGGGACAAGACCTAGACCACCAACAAGACCAGCACAAAGATCCGATAAGATATCGCCGTAAAGGTTCATTGTGACAATGACGTCGTACTGGCTTGGGTTCATGACCAGCTGCATGCACATGTTATCTACAATGACTTCTTTGACATCAATATTTGGGTACTCTTTAGCTATTTTTCGGCCTGTTTCGAGAAAGAGGCCGTCAGCCATCTTTAATATATTTGCTTTATGGACTATGGCTACACTTTTACGGTTCATAGACTGAGCATACTCGAATGCTTTTCTAATAATGCGCTCAGCACCGGCAGGTGTAATGATTTTTTTAGCTTCCATAGTGCCGTTGTCGAGTTCTTGTTCAATGCCGATATAAAGACCTTCTGTATTCTCTCTGAAAATAACAAGGTCAATATCCTTAAAAGGTGTTTTAAGGCCAGGCAGCGTTTGAACGGGTCTAATATTGGAGTAGAGATCATACTTTTTACGCAGCATAACGTTGATGCTTCTAAATCCGCTTCCAATAGGGGTTGTGATAGGCCCTTTAAGTGCTATTTTGTTTTCTTCAATGCTCTTGTAAACTTTATCTGGTACGAGCTCGCCTGTTTGTTCATAAACATCAGCGCCTGCGTTTACAACATCCCAAGTGATGTTTGCACCGCTGGCATCAATGATTTTTTTAACTGAATCAGCCACTTCTGGGCCAATGCCGTCTCCTGGTATGAGTGTTACTTTAGTCATTTGAATAGCCTCCTTTGATAGTGCGTGTATTATTGTATACGATTATACAGGTATTGCTACAAAAATGTCAAGTTTATTCATCATTATTTTTTTATATACATAATCTTGTTGAAGGCCTTAAAATTACTCGTATATAGTCCACTGGAAAGGTCTCATTTCGATGAATGATAGTTATTAGACATAGATGGAAAGAATATTAACGGATTCTGATAAGGTCATTGATATTTAAAGAGGTATGGTATAGAATGATTTAGGACAATAAAATAGTTGCGATTTCGAAATGCTTGTGAACTGACGGGTGTTTGAAACGCAATAAGTGAGTTGGTTCTCTGATCAGAGATGAAAAAGGGAAGTTCGGTTATATTCCGACGCAGCCCCCGCTACTGTAAACATGGATAGTACGTTCTTGAGTCCACTGGGTATCCCCCTGGGAAGGCGAATGTATTATATGAAGTGTAAGCCAGGAGACCTACCAATTGACTGTTTAATATGCTTCGGTGGGAAGTTTTATTGAATCAATTGAAAATCTGAATATTGGGTTTTCCGAATTCATAAAATAAGCATCTGCCATGGCAGGTGCTTTTATATTTGAAGCGAGGTACCAAGAACACATAAGGGTGAGTTCAATGGAAATTCTTGTAGTAAGTGTAAACCATAATACAGCTGGTGCAGAGGACCGTGAAAAAGTCAGTATGACGACGAGCCAGCGCATTGATTTAATGAATGATCTTTTGGATGAAGGGATTCATGAAATCATAGCTCTATCGACATGTAATAGAACAGAGCTTTATGCTGCGGTTCCAAGAAATGAAAAAAGAAAGTATTTAGAGCTTTTGACTCAGGTATTTATCAACAAATCTAAAGATGATGGCTTTGAAGCCTGTATTCACAGGTGTTCAGGGGATCGCGCCGTTAAGCATATCTTTAGAGTTGCCGCAGGCCTTGATTCTGTTGTAATTGGTGAGGATCAAATACTGGGTCAGTTAAGAGATGCACATGAGCTGGCGTTAGATATGGGTGCATCGGGTAAGTTCTTAAATAGAACCGTACGTGATGCCATTGCAACGGCAAAATTTATTAAAACGGATACAAAAATTTCAGAAGAACCTATTTCTGTCTGTTCGATCGGTATTAAATTTTTAGAGAGTCAGTTGGGCTCTTTAAAAGGTAAGACAGCACTAGTAGTTGGCACGGGTAAGATGGGGAGACAGGCTCTTTCCTATTTAAATGGAATGGAACTTGGACGCCTAATGATGACCAATCGAACACACCATAAAGGTGTTGAAGTGGCTCGGAAGTATGATGATGTTGAAGTGATTCCCTACGATGAGCGTTATGAGTGTCTTAAAGAGGTCGACATACTGATTAGTGCCACAGGATCACCGCATGTTATTTTTAAGGATGAACTGGTGCCGGTTCTAGACAAAGAATTGACCGTACTTGACATGGCAATTCCAAGAGATGTTGAAGGTAAACTTGGCAAGCGTGATGGTGTGACCGTTCATGTTGTTGATGACCTGAAAGCGATTTCAGATGAGAACACCAAAAAGCGCATTGAACTCAGTATTATTGCAGGTGAGATGGTGGATCGTGTGGTGGAGACACATATGACCTGGATGCTGACCAGCAGGGTCGATCCAGTTATCAGAAGATTTTCTGACAAGCGAGACAAGGTATGTAGTGACACCCTTGATATTTTGCATAAAAAGATCAAATTAGACGAAAAGGAAAAAGCCCTGCTTGAAAAAATGCTTCAAAGTGCTTTGAAACGTATGGTGCGCGAGCCTATCATCAACTTGAAGAAGATCGAAGACACAGCAACACAGGAGAATGTGATAGATGTTATAGAGCATCTGTTTGACTTTAAGGAGACAAGCTGTTGAGTTATCCTATTTTTGTGGAAACAGAGGGCGTTTCAATTGTCTTCGTGGGTGGGGGCAGAATAGCCCTGAGAAAACTGCGAAAACTTATAAAGGAAGGCGCACGAGTTACAGTTGTCGCACCTGAAATCATTGATGAAATCAAAGTGCTTGAAGCGGCGCATGGAAACCTTACATTAATAGAAGCCACTTTTGAGACTAAGCACATTCAAGGGGCTGCACTTGTATTTCTTGTGTCAAATAGGCCAGAGGTTAATGATTTGGCAGGTGCCTACTGTGCTGAACACGGCATCCTCTACAACGACTGTATGGATGTAGAAAAGAGTCTTTTTAGAAATGGTGCGGTTTCTAAATTTGGAGAAATCGAAATTGCAATAGGGTCTGGCGGGAAACGACCTGGGGTTTCTAAGTGGCTGATTGAACAAGTCAAAAAAGCAATCCCTGATAATATTGATGACATTGTTGATAAATATGATGCGCTCAGACAAGAGGCGCGCCTAAAATACGATGACAGTAAACTGAGAGAAAACTATATTAAGGAAGCTTTCGGTGCATATTTGGTACAGTTGGAAGGACAAACTCATGAAAATTAAGGTAGGAACACGTGGCAGCAGGCTTGCGCTCACGCAGACAAATCATGTAATCGATATGTTAAAAGCAGCGCATCCAGAACTTGAAGCAGACGTGATCATTATAAAGACAAAAGGGGATAAAATCCTTGACAAGCCTTTAGATCAAATTGGAGACAAGGGCCTCTTTGTTAAGGAAATTGAGGTCGCTCTTTTGGAGGGGCGAATTGATATGGCCGTGCATTCTATGAAGGATATGCCGACAGATCAACCGGATGGACTTGTTATTGTCGCACCGCCAAAACGTGAAGACGCACGCGATGCACTGGTACTCAAGTCAGGGGTTAAAAGCCTTGATGAAATACAGGATACGGGTCGAATTGGCACGGGTGCCATTCGTAGAATCAGTCAGATTCTGAAGCACAGGCCAGACTTAAAATTTGAATCTATACGCGGTAATGTTGAAACGCGTATGAAAAAGATAGAAACAGAAAACCTGGATGGTGTTGTACTCGCAGCGGCAGGTCTTAAGAGACTTGGACTTGGAAATAGAATCACACAGGTGCTCGATTACGATGTGGTGCTTCCATCACCAGCTCAAGGGATACTGGCTATTGAGTGCAGAGAGCAAGATGCCAACATGCTGGCCCTTCTTGGTGCAATTGCAGATGAAGAGACGGGCATTCAGGCAGACGTGGAACGTACATTCTTAGAAGCGGTAGATGGCGGGTGCCATATACCTGTTGGTGCATACTGCCATGTGAGAGAAAACGACGTTAAGCTGGATACAATGCTTGGAAAACCGGATGGCTCAAAGCTCTATTATGAGTCTTGGCAAGGTCCGCGTGAAAAAGCTGTTGAAGCCGCAAAAGAAATGGCTGTAAAGCTAAAGGAGGCAGTTCATGGCTAATGGATATGTCTATCTGATTGGTGCAGGCCCAGGGGATCCTGAGCTTATGACACTGAAGGCGATGCGCGCCCTTAAAACAGCAGATGTCATTGTGTATGACTATTTATCAAATGACAAAATTCTTTCGAAGTGCAAACCAGATGCAGAATATATATATGTTGGCAAGCAAGCGGCCAATCACGCTATGAAACAAGAAGATATAAATGCCCTTCTTGTTGAAAAGGGAAAAGCTGGACTTACTGTTGCAAGACTCAAGGGCGGTGACCCTTATGTGTTTGGACGAGGCGGTGAAGAAGCTGCTGAACTGAGAAAGAACGATGTTGCTTTCGAAACGGTTCCTGGTGTGACATCGGCAATTGCCGGACCGTCCTACGCAGGTATACCCGTAACACATAGGGGTGTGTCGAGGTCTTTTCATGTTATGACGGGTCATTTTAAAGATGACTACGCAGAGTGGGACTGGGATGCACTTACACGCCTTGATGGAACCCTTATTTTTCTAATGGGCATAGGTAATATTCCACGAATCACCAGGGC
This sequence comes from uncultured Acidaminobacter sp., assembly GCA_963676345.2. Classification (GTDB taxonomy): domain Bacteria; phylum Bacillota; class Clostridia; order Peptostreptococcales; family Acidaminobacteraceae. The sequence goes on along the minus strand of CAXXTS010000002.1, from coordinate 33,776 downwards.
TTTGATTGAAGCTGGAAAGCCGGCGGACACACCAGCAGCTGTGATTCGATGGGCAACTTATCCTGTGCAGAAAACGGTGACAGGCACACTTGAAACCCTAGCACAGCGTGTCGAAGAAGAAGGCCTTAAACCACCAGGACTTATTGTTGTTGGCCCAGTGGTTTCCTTTAGAGATGTACTGAGTACATTTGAGAACAGACCGCTATTTGGTAAAAAAGTGATTGTGACCCGAAGTCGGGCACAGGCAGGTCGTCTTTCAGGCACACTTGAAGAGCTGGGGGCAGAAACCATTGAGCTGCCTATGATCAAAATTGAAAGAGAACCGATGTCAAACTGGCAGTCGGCTATTCAGAATCTTCAGGACTACTCATGGATGATCCTAACAAGCCAAAATGCAGCACAGTCATTTGTACAGGGCTTATTCGAACAGGGTAAAGATGTTAGGGCGCTTGGACATCTTAAAATTGCTTCCATAGGGTCTGGAACTCAAAAAGTTCTTGAGGGCTATGGCATTATGCCGGACTTTGTGCCGACCAGGGCAATATCCGATGTGCTTGCTGAGGAAATAAAAGACAAACTGACAGCAGATGACAAGGTGCTTGTTCCTTCGGGCAACCTTGCATCGAATGTGCTTCAAAATGAACTTGAATCTATTTGTACCGTTGACATGCCGGTTGTCTACAACACGGTTGTCGGGGAAGAATCATCAGATCATCTCAAGGATGTGCTGGAAGGTGGCGTTGACGGCATCACTTTCACCAGTGCTTCAACAGTAAGAAACTTTAATGCGTTGATTGAAAAGGCAGGTCTATCATGGCCTGACTCCATATGTTTCTCCATTGGACCGAAAACTTCAGAAGTGCTCAAAAATATGGGGATTGAGCCTATAGAAGCTGAGCGTGCGACAATCGATTCGCTGGTTGAATGTGTTAAGCAAACGTTAAAGTGAGGAGTAAGAAATGAAATTAGTAAATAGGCCGAGAAGATTACGAAAAACAGCAGCAATCAGAAATATGGTTCGTGAAACAAAGCTCACTGTTGATGACTTGATTCATCCTATTTTTGTTGTTGAAGGGGTTGAAGTAAAAAAGGAAATATCATCACTTAAAGATGTATACCACCTTTCAGTAGATATGCTTGAAAGGGAAGTAAATGAAATTCAGGCTTTGGGAATAAATGCGGTCATTTTATTTGGGGTTCCCGAGTCAAAGGATGCTGTAGGATCATCGGCATATGCAGATGATGGCATCGTTCAAAGAGCCATTCGTGCAATTAAAGCGGCAGCACCAGACTTGTGTGTAATAACAGATGTTTGCATGTGTCAGTATACGGATCATGGACACTGCGGTATTATTAATTTTGATGAAGAAGTGGATAACGATAAAACGCTCAAATATCTATCAAAAATAGCGGTAAGTCATGCGTGCGCAGGTGCAGATATCGTTGCACCGAGTGACATGATGGATGGCCGTATTGCTGCAATGAGAAATGGTCTGGATGAAGCTGGCTACATCAATGTATCGATCATGTCCTATGCAGTGAAATATGCATCGTCCTTCTATGGGCCGTTCAGAGCAGCGGCTGATTCGGCACCGGGCTTTGGAGACAGAAAGACCTATCAGATGGACATTCACAACAGAGAAGAGGCATTGCGAGAAGCTGCTCTAGATGTTGAAGAGGGTGCAGATTTTCTCATGGTCAAGCCAGCACTGTCTTATTTAGACATTGTTCGTGAGGTGAAAAATACCTTTAACCTGCCGCTTGCAGTTTACAATGTAAGTGGTGAATACGCTATGATCCGAAATGCTGTTGATACAGGTATTATGGATGAAGCGGTTATATATGAAATGACATTATCAATGAAACGTGCGGGTGCCGATTTAATCATCACGTATTTTGCGCGTTATTTAGCGGAGAACTATTTGTAGGAGTTTGGAGGCAATATGAACACATCTAAGTCAAAGGCACTTTACGAAAAAGCGACACAGCTCATTCCAGGTGGCGTGAATAGCCCAGTTCGTGCATTTAAATCAGTTGGACTGGACCCGATTTTTATCGACCGTGCTAAGGGCAGCAAAATTTATGACGTGGACGGAAACGTGTATCTGGATTTTATCGGTTCATGGGGACCCATGATTCTTGGCCATGCCAATGAAGAAGTTCTTGGAGATATATCTGAAATTATTGCTAAGGGAACGAGTTATGGCGTACCATCACCACTTGAAGTGGAAATGGCAGACCTGATAGTAGATGCTTGTCCTTCTGTTGAGCGTGTGCGTATGGTCAACTCGGGTACAGAAGCAACAATGAGTGCCCTGCGTGTGGCGCGTGGCTATACTGGGCGAGATAAAATTCTAAAGTTTGAAGGCTGTTACCATGGTCATTCAGACAATCTGCTCGTAAAATCCGGTTCAGGTACCATTACCTTTGGTGTACCGACAAGCCCTGGTGTTCCTGCAGGAACGGTAGCTGACACACTTGTCGCAAAATACAATGACTTAGATTCTGTTAAAAAACTTTTTGCTGAGCACGGCTCAGATATTGCAGCGGTTATCCTAGAGCCAATCGCTGGCAATATGGGGGTCGTGGTTCCTACACAGGACTTTATACAAGGACTGCGCAGCCTTTGTACTGAAAATGGCACAGTTCTGATTATTGATGAAGTCATTACAGGTTTTCGAGTTGCTTATGGTGGCGCACAGCAAACGCTGGGTGTTGAAGCGGACTTAACTTGTTATGGCAAAATCATTGGGGGCGGCCTTCCAGTTGGCGCTTACGGTGGACGAAAAGAAATCATGGATGTGGTGTCGCCGGTAGGTGGTGTATATCAGGCAGGAACGCTTTCAGGCAATCCGCTTGCGATGTATATGGGCATTCAGCAGCTTAAAATATTGAAATCAAGACCAGAAATTTATGAAACAATGGAAAAACATGCGATTTATCTAGAAGAAAAACTGGGTGAGCTTATTAAAAAGCACAATCTGAAAGCACAGACAGTGCGTTATAAAGGTATGATTTGTCTATTTTTCGCAGAAGGCGACTTGAAAGATTATGACGCTGTTATGAAAGCGGATACAGACTTATATGCCAAGTATTTTAAAGGTATGCTAGAGCGTGGCGTTCTCTTGCCACCAGCACAATTCGAGGGCATGTTCCTGTGTGCGGCGCATACATTAGAAGATTTAGACAAATACCTGGGTGCAGCAGACGAAGTGTTTGGTGAGTTGGTGAAATAATGAGTGACGTTACAAGCGGGATCGCTATTTCAGTAAAGAAAAAGCATAAGCGACACATTACAATTGGTGTGGGGCTGTTCATCCTGCTCATTGCAGCGATACTACTCTCTGTGGGGATGGGGCGAGCAGATTTGACGCCAACTGTTGTGTCAAAAGTGATCGCAGCCCATATCACAGGTATTGAGAGCATCGCGGCAGATATACCGGCACATCATCAGGCTATTGTCTGGGAGGTGCGTATACCACGGATACTCAGTGCAGTGCTCATTGGAGCAGGCCTTGCAGTATCGGGTACCATATTTCAATCAATACTTAGAAATCCCCTGGCTGACCCTTATACAATAGGGGTGTCCACAGGTGCAGCATTTGGTGCGACCATAGCCATTTTCTTGAACATATTCACGCACTTTTATTTGCCTGTAACGCCATTTGCACTTGTAGGCGCATTTACGAGCTTACTGCTTGTTATGAACATTGCCAGAAAGAATGGTGTGATTAGCTCTTCGAACTTGATTATAGCTGGGATCATTGTAGGGTCCATTTTATCGGCTGGAATCAGTTTTCTAAAGAGTGCTGCTGGTGAAAATGTTGCAGCCATCGTGCACTGGCTGATGGGGTCTCTGGCTTCAAGAAGCTGGAACCATGTTATGTTGCTCCTTCCTTTCATTGTCATTGGCTGTGGCCTGAGTATTGAGTTTGCAAGCCGACTTGACATTATGAGTCTGGGAGAGCGCGAGGCGCGTCATCTTGGGGTTGATCCTCAGAAAACCATGCGCCTGTACTTAGTCATAGGGTCATGTTTAACCGCAGTTTGTGTTTCTGTTGGTGGCATAATCGGTTTTGTAGGGCTGATTGTACCTCATATGCTTCGGTTTGGACTGACCTCGCGTAATGCAGTGCTCATTCCCTTATCGACGATAGCGGGTGGCATATTGCTGCTTGCGGCAGACAATATATCAAGGATAATTTTTAATGTTGAGATACCTGTAGGTGTCTTGACGACGCTTCTTGGTGGACCATTCTTTATTTGGCTTTTTATGAAGTCTGGAAGGGGGCGCTAGAAGGGTGCTCAATTTAAAAAATATTCATTTTTCATATACGAAAGAGCCGTTTATTGAAGACCTGAACCTGTCGTTTAAAAAGGGTGAAATGGTTTCGGTACTTGGACCAAACGGTTCAGGAAAGTCGACGGTTGTTAAAATATTAACAGGAGAGTTGAAGGCAGGACATGGTCATGTGCTGCTGGAAGATAAAAAAATTGGAGCCATTCCCATTCGTGAGCTTGCCACGCGTATGGCGGTTATGACTCAAAATGCGCGTGTTCAGTTTCCCTATACCTGTTTAGAAGTTGTTCAGATGGGGCTCTACCCTCATAAAGACTTAGGCGTAGGTACAGACTCTGAAGAACTTGAAGCATTATATAAGCTTATGGAGTCGACTGAAACAGATGAGTTTGCAGAAAAACTCATTACGGAGGTCAGCGGCGGTGAAGCGCAGCGCGTACTCTTAACGAGAATACTCGCACAGAATACCCCTTTGATTGTCCTTGATGAAGCATTTAGTGCAATGGATGTTGCCCACCGTGTTGAGCTGCTCAGCATGATGAAGTCAAAGGTACACAAGCAGCAAAAGACGGTCGTTGCAGTCATGCATGATCTCAACATGGCCTATATGTACAGTGATCGAGTTGTCCTAATGAAGAACGGGAAAGTTGTCGCTGATGGCGAAACGGACCTTGTTATGACACCAGAGAATTTGTTAAAGGTCTTTGGCATTCATGTTACAAAGTTTGAAGGGAAAGGGTTTATCATCAATCCAAAACCTCAAAATGAAGCTTTTTAATGACACAAATAAGTGGTTTACCACTTTATATATTGGCATTTGGCCAGGTCAAAACAGTTTAAGAAAGAAGGGAACAAGATCCTCTTAAGGCGAATAGCCATTACGATTGATAGATCGACATAATAATATATTAAGTATGAACTATTGGAGGAAAAAAACATGAAAAGAATTCTTGCACTAATTATGCTGGTAACACTCGTACTGGCGGGATGTTCTCAGGCACCACAAACAGATAAGTCAAAGCGTGCTATGTTGGTTGTTAGCTTTGGAACAAGTTACACAGACACAAGAGAGCTAACTATTGAAGCAACAGAGGCCGCTTTTAAAGAGGCATACCCAGATTACGATGTTAGACGTGCATTTACAGCGCAAATTATCATTGATAAGCTTGAGGAGCGTGACGGTCTTGATATCGACAACGTTTCAGAAGCACTTGAAAAGCTAAAATCAGAGAAATATTCTGAAGTTATTATTCAGCCAACACTGGTAATGAACGGTGCTGAGTATGAAGAAATTATGACAGCAGTTGAAGAGTACGAAGATGCCTTTGACAAGCTGGTTGTAGGAAATGCACTGCTTACAAGCCATGATGACTACGAGCGCGTTATCGAAGCTGTAAAACCTCAAATTGGTGAACTTGCAGAAGATGAAGCTGTAATTTTCATGGGCCATGGTACACACCATTATGCTGATGCAACTTATTCTGCACTGGATCTAAGATTTAAAAACGGTGGAATGGATAATGTTTACATGGGTACGGTTGAAGGTTACCCACTACTTGAAGACATTCTGCCACACCTTGAAGCAAAGGGCATTAATAAGATCACACTCATGCCATTTATGCTGGTTGCGGGTGACCATGCATCTAATGACATGGCTGGCGATGAAGATGACAGCTGGAAGGTACAGCTTAAAAAAGAAGGCTACGCGGTTGAAACATACCTGCATGGTCTTGGTGAACTCAAAGAAGTTCAAGAACTGTTTGTAGAGCATGCTGAAACAGCAATGCACGGAGAAGAACACGCTGAATAAGGGGTGTCGTTTTGAGAAATGTTAAATTCAAGACGCTGGCTTGGGCCAGCGTCCTTCTTCTACTTGTAATATTCATAGGTAGATACTGGCTAGAACGCGGACTGGATCATGTTGATTTTTTAGACACGCGTGAGTATGTAATTGATTTTATAGATGATTCAGGGCGTAGAGTGAAAATGGAAAAACCTGCGAGTCGGATTATTTCACTTTATTCTGCTCATACTGAAAACCTTTTTGCACTGGAACTGGATGCTGAAATCATTGGTGTAGGCACATCAGAGTCTTATCCGGTAGAGTTTTTGGATAAGCCTGTTTTTGATTATAAGTCAGACCCTGAAAAAGTCATTGCAGCTAATCCGGACCTTGTGTTGATACGTCCATTTATTGAACGAAAGCAACCGGATTTTGTAGATGCAATCAGACAGTCGGGTATTACGGTTGTTTCCTTTTACCCAACATCACAGGATGCTTTTGATGACTATATCAAGAACCTTGGTGTTGTAACCGGTCGTGAGAAAATGGCTGAGCGAAAGCTGAAAGAATTTCACGAAGACCTCGCTGAATTAAAAGCACTTACAGAAAGCATTGAAGAGAAAAAGCATGTTTTCTTTGAGTCTTCAGATGTTGAAATAAAGACAGTGACACCAGATTCAATGGCGGCAAGAGCCATTGAAATTGCTGGCGGCATTAATATCGCTTCTGATGCTGAAGCAATAACTAAGGGATCGTCTATTGCGGCATATGGTCCGGAACGTGTGCTTGAGAAAGCAGATAAAATTGATGCTTACGTCACTCAGCGTGGTGTAATGGGCGCAGGTGGCAACCTGCATACCATCTCAATTAGACCTGGTTTTGATACCATTAAGGCTGTTCGGGAAGGTAAAGTTCTTGAAATTAATCAAAAGATTATTTCATCGCCGACCTTTAGACAGGTAAAGGGCGCTTACGAGCTTGCACGCTTCTTGTATCCTGAAATTTTTGATGACTTAAGCAAATTTGAGACAAATGCGCCTCTGAATAGGGTAGATGCAGCTGAGCTTTTCGTACGCTTTGCACACCGTCCTGTTTTTGCACCAACCTCTTCATATTACGACAGTGTAAATGAAAACCATACATATGGTATGTTTGAGGATGTACCATCGTCTCATGCACGGTTTGACTTTGTTGAGACGGCGCTGCATGCAGGCTATATGGATGGATTTGTGCGTACTGAAGAAGATGAAGAAATAGAGTATTTTGGTGTAGAAGGCAACCTGACTCGAGATGAACTGGCTAAGACCTTATTCTTATTCTATGACTTGGTGCCGCGATCTGAAAACGTTGAAATTGCAGACTTAGAAGCCTGTGAAAACCAGCGTATCGTTCAGACCTTGGTTGACTATGGTATCCTTGAACTCGAAGATGGAATGTTTAATCCTGAGCGTACGGTTACAGGTAATGAAGTTGTAGAGGTACTGGAGAACATAAAATGATACAAATTAATGCCCTGAGAAAAGAATATGGAGACATCATTGCAGTAAACGATTTGACACTGAATATTGAAAGTGGGCGTTTCTTTGGATTGCTCGGACCAAATGGTGCCGGCAAAACGACACTTATTCGCTTGATGGTAGGCCTAATAGCACCAGATGCTGGTCTTGTAGAATTTGATGGTGAAGAAATACACCGTGATGCAAATGCGCTAAAAAGAAAGCTCGGAATTGTATCTCAGCATATTAATCTAGATAAAGAACTGAGTGTTTTTGAGAACATGGAGTTTTCAGGAAGAATGTATGGTCTAACGGGTAAACAGTCTAAGGCTCGAGCAGAAGAGATGATTACATTTTTCAGCCTGGAACGTCACCGGGATAAAATATGTAAAAAGCTGTCTGGCGGTATGAAAAGAAAACTGATGATTGCCAAGGCGCTTATGCATAAGCCACAGGTTCTGTTCCTAGATGAACCAACCGTAGGGGTTGATGCTGTAGCCAGAAGAGACATATGGAGATTATTAAAGGAAATCAATGCAGGTGGTACAACGATTCTTTTAACAACACACTATATGGAAGAAGCGCATTTTCTATGTGATGAAATTGGGCTCATGAACGCTGGCGAAATTCTTCAGAAGGATACACCTGAAGGGTTAATAGATCGATTAGGTCAGACTGCAGTTGAAACAGAAACTGAGAGCCGGTTTTTCAAGAGTATTCAAGAAGCCAAGGCTTTTACTGAAACCCTGAGTGAAATGTATACCATGCGCGAAACTTCCCTTGAAGATGTCTTTATTTCAGTATCAGAGGGGGCGAGATTATGAGAGAAGTCTTGACGGTCTTGTGGCGTGAATGGGTATTTTTCAGACACCGTTTCCTTAAAATTACATCAGCACAAATTGTAACACCAATTCTTTATCTGATTGCCTTTGGATGGGGTGTTGGCGAAAATCTTGAAATGGATGGAAGTCAGTATATGGCTTATATACTGCCAGGGGTGGTTGCGCTGACATCAATGCGCACATCTTTTTCGGCCATTTCAATGCGTGTAAGTGTGACACGACTGCATGAACGCAGTTTTGAATCCTATTTGGCAGCGCCAATTCAAATTCACTGGTTGGCAATTGGCCATATACTGTCTGGTGCACTGCGCGGACTATATGCATCTGCCCTTATTCTACTCATCGGCATTCCTTTTGGCGTAATGTATCAGATTGACCTGCCCTTTATACTTGTTTGTTTTGTGAACGGGTTTATGTTTGCAGCACTAGGATTTTTCGCAGCCATGATGATCGATACCCATTATGACATGAACCGATTTACGAGTTTTGTTATAACGCCTATGGCTTTTCTGTGTGGGACATTCTTCTCACTTAAAAAGCTGCCATGGGTACTTCGCCAAATTATTGAACTCATGCCGTTGACGCATTCTACAAGGTTGCTTCGTGCCATTGTGCTCGGGGGTAGAATTGAGATGTTTTCATTTTTGGTGATGCTGGTCTACTGTGTGATATTTACGGCGTTATCTATACGCGCTTGTTATGAAGAAGTGGTTTAACATTATAATGAATAAACTGGACTGCATGAGGACACGACCTTGTGCAGTCTTTTTTTAGATAGAGGTAAAAATATGTTCAAACATACGTTCTGGGTGATATACTATATTTAAATGATATAAGATACACTATACAGTCCAGTACATTAGAATTAAAGTCAGGTGGACGCGATGATTAGAGTTCGGGAGACAGACCTAAAAAGTATAAAACGAAGCACTGGGTTTCCAGACACCTACTTTGTGTCAAAGTATGGATTTTCCCCTTATAAAGGGTGTCAACATGGCTGTGTCTACTGTGACGGACGTGCTGAACGCTATTATGTTGAAGGGGTGTTTGATCAAGATATTGAAGTGCGTGTCAACACACCCTTTTTACTGGATACGGAGCTGGGCAAGGTGAGAGAGCAGGGGATTGTCGGAATCGGATCGGGTGTCAGTGATGCCTACCAGCCCCTTGAAGCAGAATACAAGATAATGCCTAAGCTTATAGATGTGTTAATCAAAAAACGCATGCCTGCATATGTTATGACAAAATCAGCACTGGCTTTACGCGATCTCGAAAAATGGAAAGTGTTAAATGACAAGTGTGGTGTAACCCTATATGTCTCTCTAACGACTTTAACTGACAGCATAGCGCAAGTTTTTGAGCCTAGGGCATCCTTGCCAAGAGAACGCTTAAATCTCATTCAGCAGTTTAAACAGGCGGGTATTGGGGTGGTTGTTTTGGCCATGCCCTTACTGCCAGAGATCACAGATACGGATGAGAATGTTGGGGCACTGTTTCATATCCTTAAAGAAAATGGTGTAGATGCTGTTATGCCTGGCGGGTTGACCTTAAGACCTGGACAGCAAAAAGACTTTTTTATGGATGCACTCAGAAAAAGGTATCCTGAGCTTTGCAGTCTTTATGAAAAAATATATAGGGAAGAAAGGGCTTCTGGCGTGCCTACACGCCAGTATCAGCATCAGGGGCGTGTTCGGCTTGAAAAGCTTAGAAAACAGGAGGGGTTAATAGATTACCTTCCTCACAGTTTATATGCAGATCGACTCCAGCTTTATGATGAAATTTATGTGCTTTTGACGCATATGATGGGCTTGTATCAAAATAGAGGTGTTAATACAAGTGCGCTCAAGGCAGCCTACAAAAACTATTCAAGATGGCTTGAACTTGAGAAGAAGCAGTTTTCAAAACAGAGAACATTGACAGGCGATGATTTAGATTCAAAACTACTCTTTATGCTTCAGTCAGGCACCTTTTCGCAGCTTATAAATAATGACAAGCTACATGCCTTTTTGAGTGATGTTATTCTTGAACGTAAAGTGTTGAACTATCATACACTTAAACTAGAGTAATTGATTTAAAGACGATTGGCGTGTTTTGTGACAATATAAAAGAGAATTCCCGTTGTAATGGTGGAATTCTCTTTTATCTTTTGCCAAAGAGTTCAGGCTGTGTTTCGGATTCAATTATAATGTCGCTTTCCAATGGCATCTCTCCTTTTACAGCACAGGCTGTCAGTAAGACCGGGATTTGTTCATTTTGGATTATAACCAGTCTGAAAACTGACCAAGTCCCATAAAATTAACCATATTGTCTTGATTAACTGTGTGCTTAACTTTTGCTTCCTGTGGTGTTGGGTACTCTACCTTTACCGAGAATCCGTGTCCGCTGTCATTCTTCTGGTAATTAGGCATGTTTTTCGTTTGCATAGTTTTCATAATTTCTTTCCTCCGTTTTCATCACTTTACCAATTATACGTTTACTCATGATCTCATATTAGAGATTTCTTGAAGTCTATATATGTTTGACTTCTTTAATTATATAAAAAAACCGTCCTCATCTATAAAGGACGGAGATTTCCGCGGTACCACCTTAATTGCTCATTGAGCCACTTCGTGCATAAATGCCAGCCGATAACGAGGCTACCGTACCCAACTACTCTCTTCACTGGGTAAGCTCAGGAGTGATTCGCAAATCAGTTGTCTTATCGGGTTCCACCATCTCCGACTCTCTAGAAAGACTGTTCTTCATGCCGTCTCCATCAACGCTCTTGATTTATTGAATCAAATTTTATCAGCGTATCGCCAACTTGTCAATGAAATTGTCAGAAAAAAAAGAAAATTTTTGTTGGTTAAATAATTTTAGCTCTTCTATAAAAAATTGATATGGTACAATGAGGGGAGATAAGTGGCTTCGGCGTGGAATGTAATTTATATTAGTACATAAAAAATGTGTGGTGTTTCGATTATGAAAGAGAAGAAAATACAACTGGAAAATGGTGATGTCATTGTAATTGAAGAAAGCGCAATGATTTATAAAATCACTAAAAAACGCAGAGTACTATCAACATCACCCTTAGGCGGTGGGGTTAGAGATGATCTTCGGTATATATTCAATTATGATGAATTGCCGCCGGGTGCCAAATGGTGCAAAATGAAAGCGAAAACCTATGAGGCACATCTTAAGGTGGTTTCTGAGGAATTAGGACTTGATCCTAAGGTGACGACAGGCTTATCGACTACAGTACAAATGTACAACAGTGCTTTAAAACAGAAACGTTACCACGGAGCTCAAATAACCGTAATATGTACTGCCGGACTGGATATAAATGCAGCACGTGCAGGTGAGCTGGCTGGGTTTGATGAAGTTACATATACCCCAGATTGCCATCAGGGAACGGTGAATCTATTTCTGTTTGCAGATTTAAACCTGCTCGAAGGGACAATGGCACGCCTTCTTATGACCATGACAGAGGCAAAATCAGCAGCAATACAAGAGCTCAATATCCGTAGCAATTTTTCTGATGGCCTTGCAACCGGGTCTGGAACGGATGGAATTGTTGTGGTGTGCTCACCTGATGCTGAAGTTTGTCTAAGCAATGCTGGTCCGCATGCAAAATTTGGGGAAATAGTCTCTGGACTTGTAAAGGCGGCACTAAAAGAAGCCCTGTTTAAACAGACAGGCCTAGACGAAAAGCGTCAGTGCGGGCTAGAGGCACGACTAAAAGGCTATGGTCTTGAAAAATGGCTGGTAGAAAACGGGCTTAGTAACATGTCAAATACACAAGCGGTTCCTCTTGTATTAATGGCACTGCGTTTGCTAGAAGAAGTCCAGTGGGGGCTGCTTAGCCTAGAAATGGGCATATCCGGCCTGAAGTGTCTATTTCATAAAGACATTGAATTAGAGGCAAGTCATACGTTGACACTACCGCAAGATACTGACACCTTTAAGGCCTTTGTACTAGCGTGCATAAAAAGTTATCTAGTATCAAATACACAAGCATAATGCTTTTTGTAACTTTATTATTAGCATCATTTGCAGGAAACAGCATTTTAATGTAAATCTAAGAAGAGTATCCATTATATTATGCGCTTCATAATGGAACCGTGTTATATAAAGAAAGCAGCGCCTTCATAAATATGAAAGCGCTGCTTTTGCCTTATAAGGCATGAGCGAAGCATATTGACTATCGGGATTATAGGTCAAAATGCTTTATATATATGACGCAATGAATACTAAAAAAGTTCCCCCATTCTCAAGTTATTTATTCTAATTGAGAATGGGATTGTTTTTTTGGAAGTAGTAGCAAAACCAACACACCCCCATGCGGGAGGGGTTTGTTCGAAGTGAATGTACAGGAAAGCGATAACTTCAACCGCTCAGAGGGACGCAACTTGAAATTGTGAAGCGAACCCTAAACTCTTTGTTGTGTATTTTATAATATTCAGAAAATTAGAACTCTTGATAAAGGGGTTGTATGCCCCTGAAATGCCTGTTAGTATGCATATAAATAAAAAAACAGGAGGAACAATTATGAAAAATAAAGCACATTCACATATGCAGTGGGCATGGGTTATTATGATTGGATTTTTAACTTTAGGAATTTACGATTTTAGGTTTGGCATACTGGGATTTGCCTGTATGGGGGCACCTATGTATCACGCCCTGAGGGGTAGGGGTAAAGTACATTGCCAGAAATATTGTCCTCGAGGATCCCTTCTTGGAAAAATGCTTGAAAAAGTAAGTTTGCAAAGAAACCTACCTAAGTTTATGACTAAAAAGAAATTTAAGTATGGTCTTCTGGCACTTATGCTAACGGTGTTCAGTTTTTCAATGTATCATGCAGGATGGAACTTTCATCGAATTGCATTTAGCATGTTTAGATTTATGACGATGTCACTGGTGATCGGAATTATCATGGGTGTCGTATTCAAACCGAGAAGCTGGTGCACAGTGTGTCCTATGGGAACAGGTACTGGCCTAATCCAGAAAAAAGTCGGAAAGAATGATCTGCTGGGTGGCATCACACTTCCTAGAGGCAAGCAACCTGAACCGACGCCCCTTGTCCAGATTGATAGCAAGCCAATTGGTAAAAAGGCCGCTTAATCCGTTTGCACAACTTCTAAATTGGGTATTTTGAAAGTATCACATTTAGATGAAACGGAAGGGGTGACCCTATGGACAATGTAAAAGCGAATAAAAGGTCTTTGATTCTTGCGACAATTATTGTAGGCATACTGATTGTTTTGGGCAGTTTTAGAACGGTCGTGACATTCATTACAGACTATCAGTGGTTTAGTAAAAACGGATTTGTTCAAACATTTCTAGTAGAACTGTTAACAAAGCTGAAAATATTTATCCCAATTTGGATAATTTTCTTTGTGGGACTGGGTATTTATCTGCTTCGATTAAAGAAGAAGTACAGTCGGCATGGGCATATTAGCCTGACTAAATCTGAAGATGTACTCTTCAAAAGAGGGATTTGGTTGTTTTCAGCCTTATCAAGTCTCTACTTTGCAGCAATGATCAGTGGAACATTATGGCTTAAGGGCCTGATGTACTTTAACAACACGGCTTTTGGATCGGCTGATCCAATCTTTGGCCAAGACTTGGGATTTTACTTTTTTAAGCTCCCAATGTACAAAAGCGTACTGAGTTTATCGATTGTAGTTACTATGTGGATCGTACTGATTACAATAGGTTTTTATTTTGTCGCCTTCAACATTAAAAAACCTGCTGATGGCAGTCTCTTTGATATGAATGAGATATCTGGCAGACCCAACTTTTCATCTATTTTCAGAAAAGATTTGGCCGTGACAGCCATTCGCAAACTAGCTGTACTTGGCGCTTTGATTCTGCTTCTCATCAGTGCATCCTACTGGATTGGCGGATTTAACCTGGTGTATTCATCAAGAGGCGCAGCTTATGGGGCAAGTTTTACAGATATTAATGTAACCCTCATAGGCTATCGTGTTAGTGCCGTAGTGGCAGCACTTTCGGCAGCAACATTTGCTTATGGTCTGCTATCAGGCAAGAGACGATTGACCGCGCTAGGTCCCATTGTTTTAGTGCTGATTGCGATTGTAGCCGGTATCTTTGCAGGCGTGGTTCAACAGCTTGTTGTTGAACCAGATGAAATTTCCAAGGAAAAAGAATATTTAGAGTATACTATTGCATTTACACAGGCAGCCTTTGGACTTGAAGATGTTGAAATAAGGGACTTCCCATCTGAGCAGAAACTGACTCAGGCAGACCTGATCAAGAATGAAGAGACCATATCAAATATACGTGTAAATGATGCTAGACCTTTGAAACAGACATTCAACCAAATTCAGGGGATTCGTCTTTACTACCAGTTCAACGATATCGATGTTGACCGTTATACAATTGACGGAGAGTACAGACAGGTGTTTATAGCACCGCGTGAACTCAACTTTGAAAAGCTCAATGATGATGCAAAAACATGGCTCAATAGGCATATACGCTATACTCATGGTTACGGTGTTGTAATGTCACCGGTTAATGCAGTTACAGCTGAAGGTCAGCCAGAGCTTATGTTTAGAAATATTCCGCCGGTTACTGAAACAGACTTGGTAATCAATCGACCAGAAATTTACTTTGGTGAACTAAGCAACGACTATATTATCATTGGAACCGATGAAGAGGAGTTTGATTATCCATCAGGTTCTGATAACGTGAATACTAGGTATCAGGGTGAAGCGGGTATTCCTATTACGGGTATTAATAAACTGCTTTATGCATATAGAATGCGCAGTATGAAAATGCTCTTCTCATCAGCAATTACAGACGAAAGTCGTATTGTGTTTTATAGGAACATTCACGAACGTGTTCGAAGAATTGCCCCATTCTTAACCTATGATAAAAACCCATATTTGGTACTTAATCAAGAAGACGGCAAGCTCTACTGGATACTTGATGCCTATACATCGAGTATTTATAATCCGTATTCTCAACCATTTATGTTTAATGACCGTCCGGTCAATTACTTGAGAAACTCTGTTAAAGTCGTGGTTGACGCATATGAAGGCGACATCGATTTCTATGCATTTGACGATAATGACCCAGTGCTTAAAACATATCAGGGTATTTTCAAAGATTTGTTTACACCGGGTGCTGAAATGCCGCAAAGCCTACTCAGTCATATACGCTATCCGCAAGATTACTTTAACCTGCAGTCTGAAGTGTATAGTGAATACCATGTTGAAAATCCAGTGGTCTTCTATAATGGTGAAGATATTTGGGATATTGCGAATGAGAAGTACATGGGTGGGCAACAGCAGATTGAATCCAATTATGTTATGTTCAAACTGCCAGACGGAATAGAAGCGGAGTTTGCGCTTATATTGCCATATACACCAAAAGAAAAGCCGAATATGACCTCGCTCTTTGTAGCTCGAAATGACGGGGTGCACTACGGAAAACTTTTCTTATACAAGTTTTCTAAGAACAAGACCGTACAAGGGCCAATGATGATTGAGTCCAGAATAGATCAAAATTCCGATATTTCACCTCAGTTTACACTTTGGGGTCAGGAAGGATCTCAGGTACTGCGTGGTAATGTGATTGTGGTTCCAGTAGAAGATGCACTCCTCTATGTAGAACCGGTATATTTGCAAGCTGACAATACAAACAGCTTACCTGAAATGAAGCGGGTCATTGTATCTTATGAAGATAAAATTGTTATGGAAGAGACACTGGATGAGGCACTGAGCAAAATATTCGGAGTTGCACAGACTACACCTGAAGGTGACGGAAGTGGAACGCTGGGATCAGATGATCGTCCAGAAGTCAAAGAACTTCTCAACCAAATTAATGATTTGTTTGAGGATTCAGAAGAGAACATGGATGATTTAAGAACGCTGATCCAGCAGCTTAATGAAACGCTTAAGGAAAGTGACTCGCAACCGATAGTTGATGATGAGTCAACAGATGAATAGAAAATAGATAAGCGCCTGACGTTGTGTGAATGTTACAACGTACAGGCGCTTTTATATGTGTTAGGATCTTTTAAATTGAATGCGGTGACCTGTTAAGACAAGTAAGCGTTTTGCGAGCACGTAGCCAGCTGGGAAACACCCAATCCCAATAATCACAGCGAGTGGGTATAGCCAGCCGTTTTCAAATACTTGTGCGATATCTAGTCCCAGTAGGCCAAAACAAAGTGTAAAGCCAATTAGAAAAATACGTTCTGCAATCGGGAACATGCACATGTTGCCATTGTATTCAAAATCATTTTTCGAAAATACGATCTGGGCGAGCTGATAAAGAAGCAAGCTAAGTGTGGCAAATACAGCTGTGATCATAAAAAATGCGTCTTTCGGTACGCTGTTTAAGTCATACCATGTGCCTGAGTAGGTGATGTAATGTGGCATGAAGAGCTTAAGCACGGTGTCAAAATTGCCGTAGAGACCAAGAAACTGGTCTAGATTCAGAAGGATTGAACCCACAATAAAAAACGGTGCGTAAAAAATAATGAAGCCACTGACACCTGCGAAAATGCTGTGTCCCATAATCGTACCAATCAAAAACAAGAATGAGTACTGAAACACAGTGCTGAAATAAGCCATGAAGAACCAATAGACCAGTGGTGAATACATTCCAATGATAGGCTTTGCTGGTGATAGGTAAGCGGCTGTAAGAACAAGCAGGGCAACAATGTAGCCGAATAGTATTGCACAGAGGCCTGCGGCGTATTTATTAAGTATACGCTCCTTGCGCGTAAATGGCATAGCTGCAATCATACCATATACACTTTCTTTTCGTGTATAGAAAAACTGAGAAATAATGAGTACAGGCAATGTGAACCAGCCGAGAATGTCCGGCGGAAAATCAGTAAGTATGTCCATTGATTCCAGCTGGTATGAGTATAATCCCGATTTGTTTGCTTCATTAATCATAAGTAGAATTGGGAGAAGAAGGGCTATTGTAAAGAGCAGTGCAGCCCAGCGTACGTGAGCTACTTCCTGTTTAAACAACGGATGCTTGAGTATTTTCATAATGCGCTCCACCTACCTCGTTAGTTGTAATAAATATATCTTCCAGACGCATATCCAGCGCCTCCCAGAAGAGAATGTCAAAAGTCTCGATGTCCTTAATGGCCTGATCAATATTGCCTGCCACAGTTAAATACGCTACACGTCCAAGTGTTTTAATACGCAGAACCCCTGGAATTTCATGAAGACCTGCTGGAATCTTGTCATTGAAACAAACTTGAATTTGTCTATAAGCAGACTTGAGTGTATCAAGCGCAATATCGTTTAGAACTTGGCCCTCCTTGATCATGATGATATGATCACAAACCTGTTCTAAATCATTCAGTAAATGAGATGAAATCAGAACGGTTGTATGGTGGTCAGAAACCTCTTGAATAAGCATTTCAAATAAGTTCTTTCTACTTGAAGGATCAAGACCAGTTGTCGGTTCGTCAAGCAGCAGTAGCTCAGGTCTAATGGCCAGTCCAATCATCAGCGAAATTTTCATACGCATACCTTTAGAGAGCTTTTGAATCTTGGTATCCAGCGGAATTTGAAATTTTTGATTGAGCATATGAAAATGCTCAGTATCAAAATTGGCGTAAATATCCTGCATCCAGAGCAAAATGTCTTGGACTCTTGAGAATCTGAAAAAGTCTGCCTCTTCAGAAACGAATGCAATTTTATGTCGAATGTGGGGTGTTTCAAAAACGTCTATATCATCAAATGTAACTTGCCCTTGTGTTGGGCGCAATATACCACATATGGATTTAAGCAGTGTGGTTTTTCCAGCTCCGTTTTCACCAATGATACCCGTGATACACCCCGGCTGGATTTCGAAATTCACATCAGACAAAACAGGTCTTTGTGCTATGTATTTACTGAGCTTGTTGACTTTAAGCACGGTCGGCCTCCTTTCTAAGTTCTGAGTAAATATTTTTGACCTTATTGAGCACATTTTCCTCATTCAGGCCTAAATAATGGAGTTCTACAATAATGTTCTTGAGTTTTGTTTCAAGTGCACTGACAGCGGTTTTATCTGTTTTCATGTCAAGATTCTCACTGACATATGTACCGCGACCACGCAGTGTAACGATGATATGATCCTGTTCAAGCAGTTTGTAAGCTTTGCTTATGGTGTTTGGATTGACGCGTGTCATCTCAGCCAAATCTCTGACAGAAGGTAGTTTCTCACCTTCGCGAAGTGCCCCTTTGATAATGCTTTCTTTAACTTGGGCGATTACTTGCTCGTAAATTGGTTGGCTGGACGATGGATTGATTGTGAACATTTCATCCCCCCTAACATTCAACTGTACTATGTGTACTAGTACAGTTGAATTATACTGCTGGTATTCAGACACTGCAAGTTACAGTTCTGTTACAGAAAAGCAAAAAGAATTCTGAAACACGTTTTGTGTATCAGAATTCTTTTGAAATTGCAGTGATTATAAGTTTAAACTAAATGCCGACAAGATGAATGAGTCGGGTAAAAGCAGTAATGAGCTGAGCATCTATGCTTTTAAGAATATCATCATCTTTGCCCCAGAAGGAGTGCTCTCCGTTTTCAATATGATAGGGAAGCTCTTCGCTGGCGCAGTCAGACAAGTTGACGGTGTAGAGCTCATAAACGGTATCAGACACTTTGGATCCCATGCATAATCCTAAATGGATTAAATCGCGTGGTTTAATGTCATAACCAGTCAAATCCATAAGTTCATTTATAATGGTTTGTTCTACATCATCATCTTTTACCCGTGTAGATATGGCACAAGTATCTGCCGCCTTGTCCCAGCATGGGATCACCTCGCGTCTTAACAGGAACTCGTGACCACCGATATGTTTTCGGTATGGCAGAATGAGAACTCTTCTGCCATTTGAATAAGTATCATGAGAGTAAATATAGGCTTTTCCGTGCTTATCGGTTTCCATAATGCTAATTGCTGGATTTTCATAGATTGTTTTACGAGCCATAATTCTGCCTCCTTTTGAATAACTTATTATATATATTCCCCTTTATAATCAGAACAAACCAATTAAGCGTTTAACCAAACGGATTCATTATAAGAAAATTTTGTTCAGATCAAAACGAATGCATCAGGGATGACTTTTTTTTACAAACCGATATAATAGTATATGAAGTATAGAAGATATTTAGAAGGAGGCGCTCAATATGAATGGTCAAAAAAGTGGTGAAAGTGCGGCGGTGTTCTTTAGTGGGGAGTTTAACTGTGCTCAGTCTGCTTTATTGGCGCTTAGATCCTATACAGATTTAAGCGAGGCTCAGGCTGAAGGGGTAGCGGCTGGATTTGGTGGCGGTATGAAACATCAGGAAATATGTGGCGCTGTTTCTGGAGCGTGTATGGCTCTGAGCTTAGCTGTTTATAAATTACATACTGGTAAAAGTATAGAAAAGACTGAAGCTAAAGATGCTGCGGGAGATGCGGTTAAAGTCTTTATGAATCGGTTCAAAGAAGAAAAAGAACATGTCAGATGCATTGACTTAACAAAGTATGATTTCAGCATGGAAACAGAACGAGCCCGTTTTCTTGAGGAAGGCCTTCGAGAAACTATCTGTGAAAGTGCTGTTGTATTCGCAGTAGAACTCGCTGAAGAGATTATTAATGAACAGCGCATTGCGCTTGAAGCGTAGTATAGGGCGTAAGACCAAGCAACTTCAAACTCTATGCGAAGCCCAGCACCGAGCAATTTACAATTGCTCTGGTCGTTAGTCACGGGTGGAGATCAAAATCTAAGTAGACACATCTTTTATGTAAAACATGATGTTGGATTTGATTAAGAGTTTTGAATGAAAAAGCCAAAGCCCAGCACCGAGCAATTTACAATTGCTCTGGTCGTTAGTCACGGGTGGTAGACCAAAACAAAAAACAGATCTCATTCATGTGAACATGATGAGATCTGTTTTCTATTTTGGTCTGCTGGTCTTTGGCTTTTTCGCAAAAAGGAAAAAGACCTCTCATTGGGGGAGAGGCTTTTCCGGGTTGAGTTGATATGGGTGGAAGATTGGGGTCAGATATGTATCTGACTTGTGGGAGAACTTCCAATTACATTGTACTGTACACAGCGAGATTTCATAGGGTGTTTGCACATTCGGACTCTAGGATTACATATTTGGACCTAATGGTGTACAAAAGCTGTCACAAATACAGAACATGATTGAGTTTTAAATAAAGATGGAACTGGTTTTATCAGGCCCTTATGCCGCCGAACACGTCTTATATAAACTCACGTAGAGGTGGTTCATTTTACGAAGTAATTCGGAATTAAAGAGAAATTTCCAGTATATCAGCATAATAAAAGACGCTGATTTCTCAGCGTCTTTTATCGGCGTTTTCACTATGAAAATACCATGAAAATGAGATTATGATTTAGAAGTCTCAGGCTTGAGATTTCGAACCACCTTTTTAGAAAGATGCTTTTCGTGTGCACCAATTACCAGACAGAACATAACTGGAATGATGACCATTGTCAGGAAGGTTGAAACGATAAGACCTGACATAAGTGACACGGCCATTGGCGCAAACAGACTGCTGTTTGAAAGTGCAAGTGGGATCAGACCCATTACAGTTGTGCCTGCACTTAAGATAATAGCATTAAAGCGTTTATCAACGGCATCAATACAAGCCTCTTCAAGTGTAACACCGGTATCACGCGCTTCGTTAATGTATTCAATGAGTAGAATGCCATTTTTAACAACGAGGCCGATGAGGGCTATAATTCCTAGAACCGCTGTCAATGACATAGGCTGATGCAGGAAGTAGAGTCCCAGTATTGAACCAATCAGCGACAGTGGAATCGTCATCAAAATAATGACTGGCTGAAGGAATGAATCAAATTGAATGACGAGCGTTACGTAAATAAGCAGGATGGCGAGTACAGCAAGTCCGCCTGCAACACCAAAGTACTTTTGAATACTCTCGCGTTCACCATCAAAAGTAACTTGAACGCCAGTTTGGTCTAGTGTTGGCAATATGTCATTTTCAATCAGTGATGTAAGGGATGATGGATCAGCACTTGGTAGTGTGTCTGCAAGGACTGTTGAAGCAATTTTACGATCATATCTGTTGATATTATCGATTTTTTTACCAAGGTTGACAGTGCTAAAAGCGTGCATTGGAATTTTATTGTCTGTCAGCGAGGATTTTACCATGAAGGTTTCAATATCCTGTGTATCATCCATATCGCCTTCTATTACAATGTTGTATTCTTTGCCGTCTCTACGGTATACAGACGCATCGTAACCATAGAGTGCAATGTTCATTTGCTTTTGAATATCATATTTTGTCATACCCATGCTGCTTGATTTATCTGAATCAATATCCACTTCAAATTGGAAGGTATAAGGCTTTAAGTTATTACGAACATTCATTGTGCCTTCAACTTCTCTCACGCGGTCAGTCAGTTCTCTGGTAAAGGCGTCAACACGTTCGACATCTGTACCTGCTATACGCATAATGATTTTTGCGTCTTGAGGTTCAGCATTCTGGAGTCTGTTTACCGTACATTTGCCAGCTGTTATTTTTTCATCAAGCTGCTTTTGAATGTAAGCTGCAAAGTCATCACGTGTTTGATAACGTCTTTCGCCATTGATATCTAAGTCAAACTTAATGAGCATTTGTGCAAAGTCCTTTGAAGGTGTAGCTGGTGGCATTGTAATATAGAATTTAGGAATACCATCACCTACAGCAACCGTGTAACTTGTAATTTCAGGTTCAGAGGAGAGCAGATCAACAACCTCATCTGAAAGGATTTCAGTTGCTTCTAAGTTACCAGGGATTTCAGAGCGAATATCTATATAGAATAAATCCTTATCTACATATGGGAAAAATTCGCTTTCTATTTTTGGTGTAACAAATACGAGGACAGAAGCAAGCGCGATGAAAATTGCGAGTGTCATGGCCATTTTGCGCTTTAGACCATATTTCAGCATGTTTTCGAAAAGGGTGCGTACACGTCCAGGTTTATCGTTTTTCTTTTTCGATGGTTTAAAAACGAGGCTTGAAAGAGCTGGCGTTACAAGCATTGCCACTAGGTAGGCAGCCACTATGGAAATAATCAGAACCAGTGGAATAGCTTTTAAAAATGATCCTGCGGCACCAGGGAGGCCCAGTAGAGGTGAAAAGGCCAGTACGGTTGTTACGGTTGCTGTAAACACTGGGATAGAAGCCTTCTGTGTAGATAATTTTGCAGCAGTGTTTGAATCGAGCCCCTTGTCAATTTCAACTTGAATGCTGTCACTAATGACAATGGCGTTATCTACAAGAATTCCGAGTGCGATAATGAGCGCCGTTAAAGATATTTGGTGAATTTTAAGTCCTGTTATATACATGACACCGAAGGTGAGCATGATAGAAAATGGTATTGCTGTTGAAACAACAGCAGCATTTCGCAGCCCCATACCAATAAACACAACAACCACGACAAGAAGAATACCTTGAATTAAGCTGTTCATAAAATCGCCAGTTGATTTAGCCACTGCTTCTGGCTGGTAAATAACTTCTTCAACAACGAGGTTTTCAGGTAGGCTTGCTTTTACACGATCAAGGGTTTCGCGAACTTCTTTACCAATAAGTACAACATTTTTGCTGTCTTCAAAATAACCTGTTAGAAGAACAGCGTTGTCGCCATTTTGCTTAAACTTTGTTACGCCATCTTCAACATCCATATAGACATTTGCAATGTCTTTTAGGCGGGTAACTACACCTGTATCAGGTGAAATACTGATGATAGAGTTTTCTATGTCTTCAATAGAAGTGTAGATACCAGGTGTTTTTACATTGATTTTAACCCCGTCCTGTTCGATCGAACCAGATGGAATCTCCACGTTTTGTACAGCGAGAATCTTTGCAAGGTCTTCAATGGAAATAGACATTTGGTTTAGCATGTTTATGTCTACATCTACATGAACTTCCTTATCGAGCTCGCCTTCAATTGTGAACTTGCTGACACCATCTACATCGGTGAGAGCGGTTTTGAACTGTTCTCCAAATGAAGCCAATTGCTCATATGAATATGCATCTCCAGAAAGGCTGATAACCATACCCGCTGTTGATACGAGGTCGGTATCGATAATGCTGTCCTGTACACCACTCGGAAGGTCATTTTCAGCGTCTTTCACTGCATTTCTTACTTCCTGCATGGCAGTATCATTATCGACTGCCATGTCGAAGAAGACGACGACTATGGACATAGATTCTTTTGCAAATGACTTGATATAGTCATAGCCATCTATTTCATACAATTTGTCTTCAATTTTTGTTGTAACCAGATCATTTACATCTTTGGCAGAAGCACCCGGGTAAGGGGTAATTACCATAGCCGCTGGAAATGACACATCAGGACTTTCCTGACGCGGCAGGAGGTAGAATCCTACACAGCCCATTACGGTGAGGAGCAGAGCCAAGAATAAAGTGATATTCTTTTTGTCTATTGCAAGATCGATGAATTTTTTCATTGCATTCACTCCTAGTTTGCTTCGTCTATTGTAACGTTAACACCATCAGTTAGATTGTTCATTCCAGATACGACAATCATCTCACCTTCGTTTACACCGTCTATACGAACCAGCATACCTGAAATATTATGTGGTGTTACAGTGCGTTTGAAAGCACGTTGCCCATCGGTAACATACACGAAGTCTTCACCTTCTGAAAGAAGAGACTGGATAGGAATCCAGATCCCGGACTGTTGTCCGACTTCGATGTCAGCTTCTGCAATAGCACCCAGGTGGTAGTTGGTATCGTAGACAGTGATCTCAGCCATATAGGTTCGCGTGGCTTGATCCGGGGCCTCGTCAATTTGTGTAACTGTACCCGTTGCACTTTGGCCATCGATGGTGATGTGAGCATTACTTCCTATTGAAATATCATTTAGGTTTTTCTGAGGGATTCCGACTTTAATAACTTGAGTTTCGCTACGCTGTGCAGCAACAGGGTAGCCCTGAGGGATAAGTTCCCCCTCTTCATATAGTACTTTTATAATTGTGCCATCAGCTTGAGCATAAATATTTGCATCATCAAGCAAGGCGCTTTTAAAGCTGAGATCAGCCTGAGCTGCGTTAAGCTGTGTAAGGGCCTGATTGTAAGTTGCTTCAGAAACTTCAGTTTTCAGTCTGACTTGATCTAGCTTATCTTGTGAAATGCTACCAGCTGCGTATAGTGTCTCCATGCTTTCGAGTAAGTTTGTGTCATAGTCTAAAGCTTCTTTTGCTTTCGTTATGCTGAGTTGTGCTGCTGCGTGATTTGCTTTTGCAGCGTCAGCTTGAAATCTGAGATCTTGAATATCCAACTTGGCAATCAAGTCTCCCTTTGAAACAGTTTGTCCATCTTCTACATAAATTTCTGCAAGTCGACCACTGGATTTAAAGCTATACTCAATCTGGTCTTTAGCATCAACAATACCAATATAATGCTGCGTGATTGGCTGTGATACTTGACTGAGTGTTTGAACATCTATCGATCGTACTGGCCCGTTTGATTCAGCGGCCTTTGCAGTAGAGCATCCAGTTGTGCCTAGTGCAAGTACTGCACATAATCCAATAATGCCAATGAGTTTGTTGTAATGTTTCATATTGTTCCTCCTAGACTTATTATACTAAAAAAGTAATTTTAGTATAAATTGACCCGAAAAAAGTGCCCTTAACAGGGCTGATTTTCTCTGATTATAACACCTTCCATTATAACGATGAGTGCATTTTTTAAGTTGTGTGCCATTTCTTCAGGTGTGTCAGATGTGTCGATGAATTCTTCTCTAACAATCCGTTGCAGTCGTGTAAAGAACTCAATATCGATATCTTTTCTGACAAATCCCGCATCAAGTCCGCGTTGATAGAGTTTAATGAGCGCTTCGGTCATGCGTTCTTCTCGTACTCTATATTCCTCTGAGAAACTCGGGTATTGAATGCGTAGTTCCCTTATGGTCTCAAAGTTAAATCGTCCAAATATCTGCGGAACAAGGTCTACGAGTGCGTACATAGCAGTACGCGGATTTTCAGATATCGTAGAGTGTTCTACGGCTGCAATGTACTCATCTTGAACATTTAAGACTGCCGATGAAATCAATGCTTCTTTGCTGCCCACAATTTTGTAAAGTGTGTTTTTAGCTACGCCAGAAAGTTTAGCTAGATCATCCATATTCCAGCCTTTATGACCATACTTATTCAGAAGGACCCAAACGTTATCGCATATTCTTTTTTCAACGACTTCATTACCAGCTTTCATATCTCACGCTCCTTATTTCTATACTAGTTTAACCAAAGTAGTATAAAAAGTCTAGTGATTTTTTAATTTTTAATTTTTTTAAGACTTTCATAATAACTTGATTGTTTAAAGTCTCTAGAATTATTGTATTTTACACCAGCGAATAAGTAAAGACATGACTATATTAATGAAAGGATGCATTTGACATGTATACAAATTTCGAATACAATATATATTGTAAAATTCTATTCTTAATATAAAGCATTTTTCTAATATGCATTTCTTTTTCAATTCTGATTATTATATAACCTTTAATTTATGGCATTTTTACCCAAAGCCGGGTTATATCAGAGCACGACTGAGTGTTTTCGGTCGAGTACTGCATTTAAGTTGCAGTAATGTATCTATGATTTACTTAAAGCTGAACAACTTTAGCACGATATTAAAAGCTACACAGTTATTGTTGTGTTGATTTTTTACACTCAAAATTCAGCATGATTTTTTTGTGACCTTATTTTCAGAAGGCTTGCTTATACTGGGTTGAAAGGTGTTTTACAGACTCAGTTTATCGAGATGCTTAAAACACATTTATTACTTAGGGTCCCTAAGTTTTTAAAATGGACTAAATGTTTAGATACACGAAATAAATTGCTAACTACATAATTCAAATATATTAAAGATTATTTAAGGAGGACACGCTTATATGTGGAAGAAAGAATGGGGCGAAAATGTCACAACACTCGAAGGCTTAGCGCCGTATCTGCCGGTTAACGATTTAGACAAGCTTGGGGAGGTCACTAGCAGGCATCCAATGAGCATACCAAAGTACTATTTGGATTTAATAGACAAAGAAGATCCAAATGATCCAATCAGAACATTATCTGTTCCTAGCATCATGGAACTGGATATGTCCGGCGATTACGATACATCGGGAGAAGCTGAGAATACAAAGTTTGCAGGGGTTCAGCATAAATACCATACAACAATGCTGGTGCTTACAACGAACGCATGCTTTATGTATTGTCGTCATTGTTTTAGAAAGAGACTGGTCGGATATTCTAATGATGAAATCAACAATAGGCTAGATAGAACGATTGAGTACTTAAATAAGAATACTGAAGTGAACAATGTTCTTTTAAGCGGTGGCGATTCATTCTGTCTGGATACATCTGTGATTAAAATGTATCTTGAAAGACTTTCTGAGGTAGAGCATCTTGATTTTGTTCGCTTTGGAACTCGGTCGCTGGTTGTATTTCCACAGCGTATTTATGAAGACAAGGAACTGCTTGAAGCTCTAAAAGAGACTGGAAAGAAGAAGCGCATCGATATTGTAACACAGTTTAATCACCCCAGAGAGCTGACAGAAGAAGTGCAAAAAGCAATGCTGGCGCTTAAAGAGGCTGGTGTTACAGTACACAATCAAACGGTGATGCTTAAGGGTGTAAATACAGACCCTAAAGTACTTGGCGAATTACTAAACAAGCTGGTTCGTTTTGGAATCAATCCTTACTATGTATTCCAGTGTCGGCCAGTTACGGCGGTTAAGAACCATTTCCAAATGCCGCTGGAGCAAACTTGGAAAATTGCTGAGGAAGCTAAGGCTTACTGTAATGGATTTGGAAAGCGTTTTAAGCTTGCAATGTCCCATCCGCGCGGGAAAATTGAAATCATCGGCGTTGTAGATGGTGAAATGATATTTAGATTCCACCAGGCTAAGTATGCTGAGGACATGGGTAAAATGTTCAAGCGTAAATTAGACCCTAAAGGCAGATGGCTAGATCAAGAACTAAATTTCATTGAATAAACTAAAGTAGACGTTTGCTGTACGCGTAAACTGCTGCATATATAGAATAAAATGAAAGTGTCTCGTTGGTGCATGGATGTGTTTTCCTGCAAAATGAGGCGCTTTTTTTATTTCTTAAAGAATAAATAACTAAAAATTGTGAAAATTGACGCAATAAAGTCAGACTTAAGCCTTATTCTTAGGGTCATCTATCGATTAGAAACCTCTATCAGTGGTATAATATAAGTACAAGGATGTTATAGTAAAGAAGGGATTCTAATGCGTGTTGAGGGTGGTCCGAATTATACGACGCATTACGGTGGTCAAAGGCATCAATATAGCGATCGAGAACTGGCGCTGAGGGAGAACGCGCAAAGTTCAGCACAGGATGAAGCGCTTAAAAAACTGGATATTGATGCACTGAGAAAGTTACCGGATAGTGCGAAAACGCAATATGAAAAAAGTGAAGAGAAGCGAATCGATAAACTCGCCCTAGCAGGCTTTGACAAACTCGACTATGACCAACAGGAAATGGTTAAGTTGCTCGAAGTGATAGAGCGAGATGTTGTCATGCATGAGAAAGCCCATCAAGCTCAAAGTGGATCTGCGGCTGGGGCGGTGACTTATCAGTACACAATGGGTCCGGACCATAAATACTATAAAACGGGTGGAAATGTAGAGTATAAACTTCCGTATGCAGGCACACCTGAAGCTATGATTCGTGCATTTGAAGGACTAAAACGTGTAGCTACAGCTTCTGGTGATGCGTCAGGTCAAGACGTGAGCATGGCTGCAATGGCAGAAGCAAAAATAAGTGAAATCAAACAGCAAATAGCAAGTGATCGAGGCAAACTCGCTTATTATGAAGAAATGTTAAAAAATAAAGTTAAAAGCAAAGAGGCCAAACCGTTAAATTATTCATAATCTAGTAAGGGTGGAAGGCGATGCGACTCAGTGGTGTAGGGTCTAGTCTATCTCTTATCAACCAGCGATATGCACAAAACAACATGCAGGTGGACTCTGGATCAAAAGAAAGTTCAAACTCTCTCCAGAACCAGGAAGAAACAAATGCAGTGACTTCAGAGGTTCAAGCTGCGCTTGAAGATCCCGAAGTACGCTCACAAATAATGTCCCTTCAAAATGCTGAAGACAAGGTGATTGCACACGAAAATGCACACAAGTCAGTAGGTGGAGAGTTTGCAGGGGCTGCTTCTTATGGGTATACAACAGGGCCTGATGGAAAACGCTACATCTCAAGTGGTGAAGTTAACATATCGGTTCCAGCAACGGGGGAGCCGGAGGCGCTCATTCGTGCACTTGAGAGAGTAAAGCAGGCGGCTATGGCACCTGCAGAGCCATCACCACAAGATCAGAGAGTTGCAGCATCCGCTGCTGCTAAAATTGGAAATTTGAGAGCGGATATTGCAAAACAAAAGGCTATGGAGGCTTATTCTGATGATTCAAACAGTGGCGATGGATCACAAGTAGAATATGGTGGTACAGCATCTGGATCAGTTTTAGATATACGCATTTAAAAAATCGAATCATATAATCAGATAGGTGAACACGGAATGACTATTAGACAATTTGCATATAAAGCGTAGGCGCATTTCTTTTGACAAGAAGGTGTTTGCGCATTTTTTATGCAAATTTTATGTATAATTTAGGAATATTCATCTTTTAATATTGCTGCTAACGGTGTAATGTAGAACAAGTAAGTGATAAAATGATATCAGTCGATAATAAGGGGAGATTACATGGCGTTAACCTTAGAACATATACATAAGTATTTTGAAAAATTAAAGGTCATTGAAGATATCAGTTTGCAGGTTGACGAACCGGAAATTGTTGTGATTGTTGGTCCGTCAGGGTGTGGAAAATCCACACTTTTAAATATCGTGGGTGGAATCATACATGCCGATGGTGGTAAGGCAAATAATACATATCAGAGAATTGGGTATGTATTTCAAGAGGATCGTCTGCTTCCATGGCGTACTGTGAAGGAGAATATTCAACTGGTTAATGATCATTTTTCAGAAAAAGCGCTTGATGAACTTCTGAGAGCTCTTGAGATTTTGGATTTTAAAAATGCAAAGCCTGACGAACTCAGTGGTGGAATGCGTCAGCGGGTTGCGATTGCTAGGGCATTTGCTTACGGGCCAGATCTGTTACTCATGGACGAACCGCTCAAATCTTTAGATTTACAACTTCGCTTTAATGTATTAGAAGTACTTAGAACCGTATGGCAGAGGTATAAATGTGCGATTTTATATGTAACCCATGAAATTGACGAAGCGCTTATGCTGGGGGACCGAATTTTAGTTTTAGGAAAGAGACCCTCTACGGTGTCACGGGAAATTCGGATTGAAATCCCCAAAGAAAAACGGCAGTTTGGCTCTAAAGAGCTAGATGCATATAGAGAAACAATTATAGGAGAATTATTTAGCAATTAAAGGGAGGACATTAAATTGAAACGATTAACATCATTGCTGGTTATACTGATACTTATAATGGGTACCTTAGCTGGGTGCGCATCTAAGGAGCCTGTCAATCAGGATGCAGAACAATTTATTGAAGAAACGGATAACACTGCACCGCAAGCTGGTGAAGAGTCGGATTTAGATGCTGGTCAAGCGCCAGCTGAAGAGCCACCAGTTGAACCGATTACGGTTAAAGTTGGCGTGCCAGCCGGTGTAACTGCAATGACTATGCTGGGTGCCATGCAAGAAAATGAACCAGGGCCAATAACATATGAGTTTGATATCATTCCGACGCCAGATTTGATTGCAGCTAAGCTTGTGAATAAGGAAGTGGACCTTATGGTACTTCCAACCAATCTAGCGGCGATCCTTTATAATAAAGGCGTCGAGTACAAGCTTGCCGGTCCATCTGTATGGGGAACCCTTTACATGGTATCCAGTGAGGAAATTACTGATTGGTCAGAGCTAAAAGGTAAGGAAATATACACAATCGGGCGTGGACTGACACCAGATGTTATGCTGCGATATCTTCTTGAAAATAATGGTATCAATCCAGATGAAGATGTGACTATAACTTATCTAAGTGGTGCAACAGAACTGGCTCCAACGTTTTTATCGGGACGCTCAACGGTCTCTGTAATGCCGGAGCCAATGCTCAGTGCAGTGCTTATGAAGAAGCCTGATGCTCAGATCGCTTTTGACTTCCAGAAGGAATGGTCTGAGGTAACAGGGAATGAAGAAAGCTACCCGCAAGCTTCAGTAATGATTTCAAACGATTTTGCAGGGGAACACCCACATGCGGTCAAAGCTATTATGGACGAACTAGATAAAAGTGCAAAGTGGATTAACGATGAACCTCAGGCCGCAGGTGAATTTGCAGAAAGCTTAGAAATCGGACTTAAAAAGGCAATTGTTGAAAATGCGGTGGAAAGATCAAATATACGGTTTGTAGATGCACAGACAGCAAAACCTGAAATCGAAACATATTTGACAGTGCTTTTTGAAGCATCAGAAAAACTTATCGGAGGCAAGATGCCAAATGAAGATTTTTACTTCTCAGTCCCAGAAAAGTAAAGAACGATTATACACAATGATATCAGCGGTGTTTTTGATATTGGTATGGGCCGTGCTTGCTCAAGTCGTAGACATGGAGTTGAAGCTGCCTTCGCCTCAAAGGACATTTACTGCAATTGTTACCATTGTGAATAGCAAGTGGTTCTGGGAGTCAGTCGGATCAACAATAATCAGACTGGTTGAAGTATTCATTATATCGATGGTTGGGGGGAGCCTGCTGGGAATACTGGCAGGTTTTTTCCCTGCAATTGATTACATACTGAGGCCGGGTATACTCCTAATTCGTTCAACGCCAACGGTTGTGGTTATTCTGCTGGCATTTATATGGATTGGTCAAGAATATGCGCCCCAGCTCGTCGGATTCATGGTTATATTTCCAATCGTTTATTCAAATATTCTTTCGGGTCTTCGAAATGTGGACCGCAAACTCATTGAAATGGGACAGCTCTACAAGCTATCCCACTTTAAAATGCTCAGAGATATTTATATTCCTTCGATTGAACCCTACGTTCGTGCAGCAATGAGTTCGGCAATTGGTCTGAACATGAAAATAATGATTGCAGCTGAAGTCATTTGTCAGCCGAAATTTGGTGTCGGAACCAGACTTCAGCAAGAAAGGATGCTTGCAAACATACCAGAATTGATTGCATGGGGGATTATTGCAATCATATTTGTGGGAATTATTGAGCGTCTTGTTTCTAAAATTCGTCCGGCCTAGAGATATCGTGAATTAACGATGCTTACTTAGGGTAATAATTCAGTAGGCAAATGGAGGCGATAATGTGACAACAAAATATAGTGTATCAAGAAGCGATAGAAAGAAGCAAAATCGTAGAAGCATGCGCCGCAGAATTAAGAAGGTGATGGTTTTAAACAGCATGATTACCCTCATTGTAATGAGCGTCCTTGTTCTGATGGTTGTATTTGGTGCCATTGGGTCTATTGGAGCTTTATTTGCAGATGTTGTAGCAGGGGATATTGTGCAGGAACTTGAAAATCCAAGAAACAAGGTCGCCCTGTCAGATATTGCAAAAGAAGAGATGATGATTGATGATGCTGCGCTTCAAAAATGGTTTCATTCGATAGGTAATAAATTCTATTTTGACATGAGCGAAGGCTTCCATCAGAGAAGTGATGAAGAGTTTGATGCCATGGTGGGTGTCATGAACGACAACAGCATGGAAATGACTTTTCCTGAAGAGGCAGAAGGATTCATGGAGGTTAGTCTTGTTTATGTAGAAATTACATATGGCGATAAAATCGTGTTTTCAACACTTCCAGATGATGCAATAACCAGTACAGAATTTAAAAATGCAATGAAGCATTACGAAAGTGAAAGTGTACAAGCTTATTACAATGTCGATGGTGAACAAATCGGTGAGGTTTGCGTACGCTTTAATTCCATGCTTTTAATTGGGGTTACAGTTGCATTTGTAGGTCTATTTGTTTTCGCGGCGGTTGTATCGACTGTTATTTCAATCATAATCAGCATTATATCTTCAGGTTCCATTACGAAATCTTTAGCAGATTTACAACGTAAAATGCGCAACCTGTCCGAGGGTGAAATAGAAAAGGCACTTCATTCTGAGCTTCAAATCAAAAAGCCCTTTTCTGAAATTGAAGATTTAGCGGCTTCCACCAACAGCATTATTGAGCAAATGCGTGCGTATTCAGAATCTATTGAAAACCATAAAATTGAGTTGGAAGCTCAGAATGTTGAACTCGTTGCCCAAGGAACAGAGTTAAGTGAAATCAATCATAAACTCGAAACCATAAATGTTCAGATGAAAGACATTTTGGATAATGTGGGACAGGGTTTCTTGCGCTTTGGAGAAGATTTAATGATCCATGCGGAGTACTCAAGGGAATGCCGCATGATCTTTGATTATTGCGTTGCAAACAAGAAACTGTCAACACTTGTATATCCTAATGATCCACAGCAGGCAGAGTTTGTCGATGATTTACTAATCAAAATATTAGACAGTGATGAAGATGGAGCGAAACTTTACATTCCGCTTCTGCCTGATGAGATAGAAGTAGGTTCAAGAGTGATACATATCAGTTATAAAATTTCTGACTCTAAAACAGCCATGATTGTTATTCTGACTGATATTACAGAAAAACGTGAACTGATTCATAAAATGGATGAAGAAAGACAAATACTGAAAATGGTTGTTAAATCCATGGTGAACAGACGTTTATTTGTTGACCTGACAGAGCATTTTGAACAGTTCATTTTTGAAGGAAATGCCTGCAACTGGACGTTTAAGGATGACCCAGCTGAGAATATTAAGTTCATTATGAGGCAGTTGCATACTTTCAAAGGCAATTTCAGCCAGTTTGATGTAATGGCACTTACAACTGCCCTGCACAGTGCTGAAACTGAATTATACAAACAGCTTGAAAAAGCCCAGGGTGTAGCTTTTATTATGACTTCAGAAATTAAGTCCATGCTCCAAAGCGCCTATGACCAGGACATGGATATTATTAAAGCTTATGTAGGTGGCGAGTACTTTACTCAAGATGAACGGTTTGTCATCGAAAAAAATAGAATACTGGAGATCGAGCGTAAGATGCAGAGTGTCCTCTCTGAGCAAGAATGCAAAATACTCCTTCCAGATGTGAGAAGCCTCAGGTACAAGCCTATAAAAGAAATGCTCAAGATGTATCCTGAGTATACCTTGAAGTTGGCTGAACGCTTAGATAAAACCATTGAGACATTCACAGTTCAGGCAGATGAAATACGTGTTGATGAAGAGCGGTATAACGGTCTTACAAGCGCGCTTGTTCATATCTTTAGAAATGCTGTTGACCA
>CAXXTS010000001.1:0-1153135 GCA_963676345.2 uncultured Acidaminobacter sp. | reverse complement strand
GTAGAATATTAATATAATCTCACAAAATGAGGTATCAATGGAATACATCTTATATGAATCCTATGAATGTGGTATTATAAAGGGTAAACTAAATTGGAGAGGGAGATTTGATGTTTAACGCTCAAGAGCCTTATATTTTGGTATTTGGGGCTTCTGTTGTCGATATTGTAGGTTTTACAAACGTATCTTATATTCCACTGAACTCGAACCCAGGATGTGTGAAGATATCCTATGGTGGCGTATGTAGGAACATTGCAGAAAACATGGCACGCATCGGCATGAATACGAAGTTTATATCAATACTTGGAAATGATGAAACAGGACGGGGTATGCTGGAACACAGTAGAAAAATGGGCTATGATATGGAGGATTCACTCATTACTCAAAATGGGGGAACACCGACATATATGGCGGTGTTAAATGAGTGTGGCGAAATGGTTTCCGCTGTTGTCGATATGAAGAGTACAAATGAACTCAGTTATGCTTTTATTGATGAGAAAGCAGAAATCATCGAAAATGCAGAATATGTGATTGTGGATACGGATAACCCGCAGAAACTGGAGTACTTGCTCAAAAACTATCATGAGAAAACACGCTTTATACTTGATCCTGTTTCAGC
Organism: uncultured Acidaminobacter sp.; assembly: GCA_963676345.2. Taxonomy (GTDB): domain Bacteria; phylum Bacillota; class Clostridia; order Peptostreptococcales; family Acidaminobacteraceae. The sequence continues at coordinate 1,152,516 of CAXXTS010000001.1, read as the reverse complement.
AGCTAAGGCAAAAGAAGTTAAGCATCTTATTAAATATTTTCATACAGTAAAACCCAATAGATATGAAGCGGAACAGCTTGCAGATATTGCCCTTAAGAACGATGAGGCTTTACTTGCGGCGGCAGATATTTTTCATGCACAAGGGGTCAAGAATGTATTCATCAGTATGGATGCAGATGGCATATTCTATTCAGACCAGGAATCAAGGGGTAAAATAAAGGCAAATTCTGCAGATGTGATTAATGTTACAGGTGCAGGAGATGCATTTGTTGCCGGTCTCGGATATGGATTTATGAATACGCAGAGTACTCTGGATACAGTTCGGTTTGCAATAGCCATGTCTCTTGTTGCAATAGAACACGAAGATACAATTCATCCTGAAATGAGTCTGAGTAAGGTGAATGATGTAATTGAAAATACAAAATGGACGGAAGTTGAGTTATAGAATTTTGGAGGCACTATGAGAGAAGTAAAAATTACCCTTAAGGATGAATATATCAGTCATATTCGTTCGGGAAATCCGATTCTTGAAAAGAGAATGTTTGAAAATACACGTTTTCTTCAAAAGGAAGGCGATGTACTAAAAATCGTGAATAAGAAGTCTAAATTTGTAGCGAGGGCTTACTATGGACTTCAAAACAAAGGTTGTGGATGGGTTCTTACACGAAATGTGAAACAGAAAATTGATGCAGACTTCTTTAAGAAGACAATTAACGCGGCTATATCAAGAAGAAATCATCTACTAATGGATGATACGACCACTGCTTACCGTGTATTTAACGGCGAAGGTGATGGCATTGGTGGTTTAACCATTGATTTTTATGATGGCTATTTTTTGATTCAGTGGTATTCAAAGGGCATCTATAAATTCCGTGATGAGGTTGTCAATACACTTAAAAAGAGAAAACCTGTTAAAGGAATTTTTCAGAAGAAGCGTTTTGGAAGTGATGGAAATTATGTCGATGGACCAGACTTCATTTTAGGAGAATATCCTGAGTGGCCGCTCGTAGTAAAACAAGATGGCATGCGTTATGCTGTAAATCTAGATGATGGTCCAATGACTGGAATATTTCTAGATCAGCGGCAAGTGCGAAGAGTACTTCGTGATAAATACTCGAAAGGTAAACGTGTACTCAATACATTTTCCTATACCGGCGCCTTTGGTGTGGCTGCAGCTCTTGGTGGAGCAGAACTCACAACAAATGTGGATCTTGCAAAGCGAAGTGTCGAAAAAACGACAGAGATGTACAAGGTCAATGGTATTGATCTAGATGCACATCAGATTGTTGTTGAAGATGTTTTCAAATACTTTAAGAACGCAGGCAAGGCCGAAAAAACTTGGGATGTTATTGTACTGGATCCACCCTCATTCTCAAGGTCAAAGAACTTTACATTCAGTGCAGAAAAAGATTACGGCAAGCTCCTTGAAGATGTACTTCCATTGGTTGAAGCAAAGGGCATTGTAATCGCTTCAACAAACAGCGCGAAAATGGACATTACAAAGTTCAAAAAGCAAATCAGTGCTGGATTTGTCGCAGCGAAAAGAAGGTATAGAGTTTTAGAGACATTGCAGCTACCAGATGATTTTGCAACAAATGCGCGATACCCAGCCAGCAACTATTTAAAGGTGCTTATTTTAAAAGTAGACTAATTCAACAATACATCAAATGCTTACAAATTGTAGTAGTATGACACAGTACACCGAAGTCCGATAAATCCAATGGACTTCGGTGTTTTTTGATTATAATGGGCCTAGAATGGATATCATATACAAATGGGCTATTTCCAAATCGCCTAGAAAAAATAGTGTGTATTCATACGCAGGACTTCGTTTCTGTATAAAATCTAAAGAATTTAAAAATAGACAACGTTTTCCATTTGTTAGCATCTGAAATTTGGGGTATAAATATTTCAATGGTGTGCATCAAAGTTAACGGTAGGTAAAAATAGTGTTAAAGTTCAGAAAAATGCGCAAATTGTATTTCAATATAATACATAATCTATATATAAAGAAGGCAAGGGGCTGGTGAAGGCATTGAAAACAATACACTTAGAAGACATTGACCTAGATGCGTATCTATTCCAGAGGGGCACTTATTATAAAAGTTATGACAGACTTGGCGCACATGTTGAAGTTATCGATGGTGTGAAAGGCACAAGTTTTGTTGTATGGGCTCCCAGTGCAAAGGCCATTCGACTGGTTGGCGATTTTAATGATTGGGAGGGCGACGGGTTTGAGCTTAAAAAGTATAAGGACTCGTCCATATGGACCATACATGTTTGTGAAGATTTAAGTGGTGCGCTATACAAATACGAAATTGTTTCCAGAACGAATGAAACGCTTTTTAAGGCTGACCCATATGCATTCTATTCCGAAGTACGACCTGGAACGGCTTCTGTTGTATGGGAAGAGGGAAACTATACTTGGAATGATACAAAATGGATGGAAAGTCGGAAAACTAGAACACCCTACAGTGAACCAATAAATATTTATGAGCTGCATCTGGGTTCATGGCGCCACAAGGAAAATGGAGCCCTATACACCTATAAGGAGTTGGCTGTACACCTACTGGAGTACGTGCAAAAAATGGGGTATACCCATATTGAAATTATGCCGCTTAATGAGCATCCCTTTGATGGTTCTTGGGGATATCAGGCAACAGGCTACTACTCAGTGACAAGCCGATATGGTTCTCCGGATGACTTCAAGCATTTTGTAGACTTGTTTCACCAGCATGGTATTGGGGTTATTATGGACTGGGTTCCATGTCACTTTTGCAGAGACAGTCATGGTCTGCGTTTATTTGATGGTGATCCAGTATTTGAGTCAGGTTATCAGCATATTGCAGACAATGCTCAGTGGGGAACTGTAAACTTTGATTTCAGTAAAAATGAGGTCATTAGTTTCTTGATATCAAATGCGGTTTTTTGGTTTGACAAGTATCATATAGATGGGCTGCGTGTAGATGCAGTTGCGTTTATGCTTTATCTGGATTATGGCAGAGAACACTTACAACTGAAAAATGAACATGGATCCAATGAAAATCTAAAGGCAGTTGCCTTTATTCGTACACTGAACAAAACCATATTTGAACACTATCCAGGCGCTTTGATGATTGCAGAGGAGTCGACTGCATGGCCACTCGTCACTGCCCCTGTCCATAAGGGTGGACTGGGCTTTAACTTCAAGTGGAACATGGGCTGGATGAATGACATGCTCGAATATATGGAAACGGAATCAGTGCATAGAAAATGGCATCATAATTTGATTACTTTCTCACTAACTTATGCCTTCAGTGAAAATTATGTTTTGCCACTTTCGCATGATGAGGTTGTCCATGGAAAGAAATCTCTGCTGGATAAAATGCCGGGAGACTACTGGCAAAAGTTTGCAAACCTACGTGTGTTGTTTGGATATATGATGGCGCATCCCGGTAAGAAATTGCTTTTTATGGGTGGCGAGTTTGGACATTTCATTGAGTGGAATTATAAACGTGAACTTGACTGGTTTTTACTGGACTATGATAAACATCGGGGTATACATAATTTTGTAAAAGACTTAAATCAAGTTTATTTAAAAGAAAAAGCGCTTTATGCGCTTGATGATACATATGACGGCTTTGACTGGATTGATCTAGAAAATTTGGATCAAAGCGTGGTTTCATTTATGCGGAAAGGACGTGATGAAGAGAAGATTATAATCATTGCAAATTTTACACCAGAAACATACACGGGTTATAAAGTCGGTGTTGAAGAGGAGGGTATTTATAAGGAACTTCTCAACAGCGACAAGGTTGTTTATGGTGGGTCTGGGGTAACGAATAACTCTGAAATAAGTGCGGAGCTGGGGAAATGGCATATGAGACCATACCATATAGCGATCAATTTACCGCCGTTATCGGTGGTATATCTCAAGAAAGATGCTAACAAGAATAAAGAGGTCACAGTGGACAAAACTGAGGTGAAAAATAATGCGAGAAATGAAAAAGGAAATCATCGCAATGATTTTAGCAGGGGGACAGGGATCACGTCTTCGAGAAATCACTGAGAAAGTTGCAAAACCAGCCGTCTCATTCGGGGGCAAGTATAGAATTATTGACTTTGCTTTGAGTAACTGCTCAAATTCTAACATTGATACGGTTGGGATTCTAACGCAGTATCAACCCCTTCAGCTAAATGCACATGTTGGTATAGGAAGCTCATGGGATTTAGATAAGCAATATGGAGGCGTTAAAACACTGCCGCCATATGTCAGTAAAAGTGGAGGGCGTTTCTATAAGGGGACAGCAAATGCCGTCTATGAACATATCGATTATATTGATGGGTATAGTCCTGAGTATGTCCTAATTCTTTCAGGAGATCATATCTATAAAATGGACTATATGAAAATGCTGGACGATCATAAGAAAAGAGAAGCAGATGTTTCTATTGCCGTAATCGAAGTGCCGTGGGAGGAAACCAATCGCTTTGGAATATTAAATACTGATGAAGATGATATGATATATGAGTTTGAAGAAAAGCCCGAAAATGCAAAAAACAACTTGGCATCAATGGGGATTTATATATTTAATTGGAACATACTTAGACAATATTTGATTGACGATGAAAAAGACACGACTTCTAAAAATGACTTTGGAAAAAATATTATTCCCCGCGTTTTAGAAGATAAGCATAGAATTACCGCATACAGGTTTAAAGGTTACTGGAAAGATGTTGGTACAGTTGAGAGTCTTTGGGAAGCCAATATGGATCTTATCAAGCTGAATCCGGAGTTTGATCTTCATGATAAGAAGTGGCGTGCTTACTCCGTGAATCCAGTCAGTCCCCCTCAGTATATCAGTCCTCTGGGTACGATAGAATCATCATTGATTAATGAAGGGTGTATCGTAGAAGGCTATGTCAAGAACTCAGTTATATCACCAGATGTGTATGTAGGTGGAGGTGCACTTGTAGAAGATTCTGTTGTCATGCCGGGCGTTGTTATTGAAGAAAATGCCAAGGTATATAGAGCAGTTGTCATTAATGATGCTATTATTCCTAAAGGCACGGTGATAGGCTCTCCAAATAGTGAAAATATTACAGTCTATGCAGGCGAAAAAAAAGACGATCATGAAGTGAATAAAGGATAGGAGGCGTCATATGAATAATGTAATGGGCATTATCAATCTCAGTGAGTCGGATGAGAATATCAAAGACTTGGCGCTGACAAGATCAATTGCATCGATTATGCTTTTAGGTCGCTACCGCGTCATTGATTTTATACTTTCAAATATGACCAACAGTGGTCTTACAAATGTGGGGATTTTTACACACGGGAATTCAAGGTCTCTTACCAATCATTTAGGTTCTGGGAAACACTGGGGATTAGATAGAAAGCGCGACGGCCTCTTTCTATTCCACTCAGAAGCACGCTTTGATGACAATATAAGACGAAGTGGAGATCTTGAGAATTTTAGAATGAATTTGGACTTTTTAAAGCAGTCCAGACAAGAGTATGTCCTTCTTTCGAGATCTTATATGATTTGCAATATAGATTTCAGACCTATGATGGACTATCACAGAAAGACGGGTGCAGATATAACCATTGCCTATAAAAACATGGAAAACAATGTGGGGCGCTTTGTAGATTGTGATAGTTTAACCCTAGATGACAATAAGAATATAATCAGCATTGGCAAGAACCTTGGAAAGAAAAAATATTACGACATTTCCATGGAAATGTACATAATGAAGCGAGAACTCTTAATACGCATTATTGAGGAATCTGTGCATAGAGGGGATTCTAGATTTTTAAAAGAAGCCATCTTCAATAGAATGGATACCTTGAAGGTGAAAGCCTATCCTTTTGACGGATATTTGAGCTGTATTAATACGATACAGAATTATTATCAAACCAACATGGATATGCTCAGCATTCCAAATTCAAGAGAACTATTTTATAGCAATGGACGTATTTTTACAAAAGTTCATGACTCACCATCAACAAAGTATACAGACAGCAGCTATGTGTCCAACTCATTAGTAGCAAATGGTTGTATTATTGAAGGCACTGTAGAAAACTGTATTTTAAGCAGGGGTGTACATGTTAAAAAAGGCGCAATAGTGCGTAATAGCATTGTTTTCCCGAATGCAACGATCAGCGAGACTACCAACCTTAATTATACAATTCTAGATAAAAACGTTGTAATTACTGAGCGTAAAATGCTTTTTGGAGATTCCTCCAGTCCATTTGTCATTAAGAAAAACACCGTGCTATAACAGGAGGAAATTATGAATGTATTGTTTGTAACCTCTGAGGCCGTGCCGTTCTCTAAAACAGGCGGGCTTGCAGACGTTGCCTTCGCACTTCCAAAGGCACTTAGAAAAGAAAATATAGATGTCCGTGTTGTGGTGTCTAAGACCTTTGATTTACCAGACGATATTGCAGATCAGGAAAAGCATTTGAGCGATTTTTATGTGGATGTAGGATGGCGTAAACAATACGCTGGTCTCAGTCAGGTGATTTATGAGGACATTCCTTATTACTTCATCGATAATGAGTACTATTTCAAAAGAGATGGGCTCTATGGACACTATGATGATGGTGAAAAATTTTCATACTACTGTAGATCAGTGCTTGAAGCTATTCGACATATGGATTTCGCACCAGATATTATACACTTCAATGACTGGCACACAGGCATGATTCCAGTCTTGTTAAACGAACACTATAGACACGATCCACTCTATGAAAACATAAAGACCGTATACACAATTCATAACTTAAAGTATCAAGGCGTTTTCGGACCAGAGATACTGAATGACTTGCTCGGTATAGGGCCTGACCATTTCTACTCTGGCGGTATGGAGTTTCACGGTGGTGTGAGTTTCATGAAGTCTGGTATCAACTTTGCAAACGCCATTACGACGGTTTCAGAAACATATGCAGAGGAAATTCAGTATCCGTTTTTCGGAGAACAGCTCGATGGTCTCTTAAGGGATAGAAGTGATGTGCTGTACGGTATTACCAACGGACTTGACCATGATATATATGATCCAAGACACGATCCGCATATTAAATGGAAATTTGACTCCAGAGGTCTAAAGAAGAAAAGGAGCAATAAGCGGGAGCTACAGGAGCAGTTTGGTTTGCCGGTCAGTGAGTTTACACCCATGATTGGAATGGTTACTAGACTTGCCGATATGAAGGGACTAGACCTTATCGAGCATATTATGGATGATATCATGCAGCTCGATGTTCAGTTTGTCGTACTTGGTACGGGTGAGCACCACTATGAAAATATGCTCAGATACTATCAGGGAAAATATCCAGATAAAATTCGAGCGCATATAGAGTTTAATGTAAGTCTTTCACATCAAATCTATGCAGGGGCAGATTTATTTCTCATGCCATCTCTATTTGAGCCTTGCGGCTTGGGGCAGCAGATAGCCCTAAGATACGGAACTCTTCCGGTTGTAAGAGAAACAGGTGGCTTGAAGGATACAGTAATTCCATATAACGCATATACTTATGAAGGTAATGGATTTAGTTTTGCAAATTACAATGCTCACGAAATGCTAAATGCTATTGAAAGAGCGGTCGCACTATATGATGATAGACGGTCGTGGAACAAAGTTGTCCGCAGGGCAATGAAATCTGACACGAGCTGGAAAAAGTCTGCACAGAAGTACATTGATGTATACCAGCATGTACTGGACGAATAGGAGCGATTTATGAATAAAATCACGAAGGAGCAGTTTAAGACAGATTATCTCAGGCGGCTGGCGGCAAAAAGCGCCAAACCCTTAGAAGAAACATCTAAGTGGGACAGGTACCATGCGCTTGGCAGTCTGTGTAAAGACTACCTTGCACAAAAATGGATTAATTCGACTGAACGCTATACAAAAGAAGGACGCAAGCAGGTCTACTACTTTTCAATGGAGTTTTTGACAGGTCGATTCTTAGTAAATAACCTGTCGGCACTGGGCATACTAAATATGGCTAAAGAAGTCATTAATGAAATAGGCTTTGATTTTGATATGATTTCTGATATTGAGAAGGATCAAGGGCTGGGCAATGGCGGCCTTGGCAGGCTGGCTGCATGCTTTCTCGACTCCATGGCAGCACTGAGCATACCCGGTCATGGGATTGGCATTCGGTACAATTATGGCCTGTTTGAGCAGAAAATCATCAATGGGTATCAGGTTGAATTTCCAGACCGATGGCTGGAAAATAGAAATGTATGGGAAGTTAAAAAACCGGATAAGGCTGTTGAAGTACGCTTTGGAGGTAATGTAAAGACAGATATGATTGATGACAAGATGGTGTTTGAGCATGAACACTATGAATCTGTAATAGGTGTGCCTTATGACATGCCTATTGTCGGATATGACAATGATACTGTAAATACCTTACGGCTGTGGAGTGCTGAGACGAGCTCTCGTGAGTTTGATTATTCTAAATTTAGCAGGGGACAGTACGTTCATGCATTTGAGCAAAAACATACGGTGGAATCCATTTCACAGGTGCTCTATCCTAACGATTCCCTTCTTGAAGGTCGAATGCTCAGACTTAAACAGGAATACTTCTTTGTATCCTGCGGGGTCCAGGGTATAATTCGCTCTTATAAAAAGACGGAACGACCTATGAGTGAGCTGCATGAGTACATAGCGATTCACATAAATGACACCCATCCAGCTGTGGCTATCCCAGAGCTGATGCGTATTCTTCTAGATGAAGAGGGCATGAGCTGGGAAGAGGCATGGGGCATTACTACAAAAGTGATGAGCTATACCAATCATACAATTATGCAAGAAGCTATGGAGCGCTGGCCAATAGACATGTTCAAGAGTCTGCTTCCACGTATATTTATGATTGTTGAAGAAATCAATGAACGGTTCTGTCGAGATTTATGGGACTGGAAATACAATGGACAACTAGAAGCAATTCGTGAGATCGCCATTGTTGCAGATGGGGAAGTCCGTATGGCCAATTTGGCGATTGTGGGCTCACATAGTATAAATGGTGTGGCACACCTGCACACGGAAATCCTCAAGAAAAAAGAGCTGAAACCATTTTATGAGCTCTTCCCCCACCGGTTTAACAATAAGACCAACGGCATTACCCACAGGCGGTGGTTGGTTAATTGCAATCCAGAACTGACCAGTCTTCTCAAGGAGACAATAGGACCTGAGTTTATTCATCAACCGATCAAGCTGAGAAATGTTCTTAAATACGCTGAAAATGAAGAGTTCCAAAAGCGTGTTTTGGATGTGAAATTGGAAAATAAGAAAAGACTGGCTGAAATCATTTATGAGCGTAATGGCATAAGGGTAAATCCTAAGTCCATTTTTGACATACAGGTCAAAAGACTGCATGAGTACAAGCGACAAATTTTGAATGTCCTGCACATACTGCACTTGTACAATTGTTTGCTAGAAGATCCAAACTTGGACATTCCGCCGCGAACCTTCATATTTGGTGCAAAAGCTGCGCCTGCTTACTATGTAGCAAAGCAAACCATTAAGCTGATTAATACGGTAGCAGACAAGATTAATAATGATCCGAGAATACGCGACAAAATTAAGGTCGTTTTTATGGAAAATTACAGTGTATCTTTAGCAGAGCTCCTCATTCCTGCTGCAGATGTTAGCGAGCAGATATCAACAACAACGAAAGAGGCGTCTGGAACAGGGAATATGAAGTTCATGATGAATGGTGCAATCACCATAGCAACCCTCGATGGGGCTAATGTTGAGATTTTAAATGAAGTCGGAGAAGACAATATTGTGATTTTCGGACTGACGGAGCCTGAAGTTTATGAGTATTATGAGACGGGTGCTTATAACTCAACTGATTTATACAATTCAGATTTGAGAATTAAGCGGGTTGTCGACCAACTGACAAATGGATTTTTAGATGTGTCAGATGAAGAGTTTAGAATATTAAAGGATGGGCTATTGCAACATAATGATGAGTATTTTGTCCTGAAAGACTTTGACTCTTACGTTGCAGCACATGATAGACTAAATCATTATTACAGAGACAAAAAACTCTGGGCCAAGATGAGCATCACCAATATTGGCTGCTCTGGTGTATTTTCCAGCGACAGAACGATTATGGAATACGCTTCAGGCATTTGGAACACACCAATGTGCCCATAACCATGATGAATGGATGAGTGGAATGAAAAAGAATTTTACAGTACCTAAATCAGTTTTAAATTGCAGTGATTTTGGTGTGACAATAAGTGAAGAAGGCGTCCGGTTAAAAGTCTGGGCGCCTTGTGCTATACGCGTGCGTGCTGCACTTTATGAAACAGGTGATGACTTGTTTCGGGAAGAGTTCGGTATGGACGCATTGGGAGATGGCATTTATGAACTCAATCTGCCTAAAAAGTATGTAGATTACTATTACACATATATTATAACCTGTGCAGAGACAGACTATGAAGTGGTTGATCCTTATGCGCATTCTGCTGGACCCAACAGCCATAAGGCAATGATTATTGATATGCGTCAGTCCAATCCAAAAGGATGGGAAACGCACCGAATTCCTGAGCCGATTAAACAACACAATGCCATTATTTACGAAGTGCATATACGTGATTTTTCTGCAAATGCATGTTCCGGCATAAAGCATAACGGCAAGTATCTTGCTTTTACTGAACATGGTACAGCTTGTGATGATGTCGTGACGGGAATTGATCACCTAGTAGAAATGGGAATTACCCATATTCACCTCATGCCGGTAGCAGACTTTCAGAGTGTCGATGAATATACACCTCATGGCTACAATTGGGGATATGATCCTGTCCTTTTTAATGTACCAGAAGGTTCTTATGCAACGGATATTTACGACGGCTATGTACGAGTCAGAGAACTGAAAGAAGCGATTATGGCTTTGCATGAAGCGGGTATAAGAGTCGTTCTCGATGTGGTTTACAATCATACATATGACTCACTTCATTCAAATTTGAATCGACTTGCACCAAAATATTTTTATAGACAAAATTCAGAAGGTGGATTTTCAAACGGCTCAGGGTGCGGCAATGAACTTGCTACAGAACGCCCGGTGGTTCGAAAATTCATTTTAGAATCTTTGAGGTATTGGCTGAATGAATACAAAGTCGATGGATTTAGGTTTGATTTGCTGGGTCTCTACGATATAGAAACCGTTCGAATTATTGCCCAGGAGCTTAGAAAAGAGCGTCCTGATGTTATTCTATATGGAGAACCATGGGTGGGGGGTGAAAGTGCCCTGGACGAAGCCTCGCGATTTTTGAAATCAAGGCAAAAAGGGCTTGGCATTGGCTTATTTAATGACGATTTTCGAAATGCCATAAAAGGCGACAATGATGGAATTGGCAAAGGATTTGCTTTTGGTGCACTTGAGCAAAAGCCATGGGTAGAACTCGGCATTGTTGCGAGCACTAGTCTGGGAGACGGGCGCATTGGATTTTCAAGTTCGGCCGATGAAGTGGTCAACTATGCAAGTGCACATGACAATTTGGTTCTTTGGGATAAAATTGAAAAAGCCTGCGGTGTACATCCGGAACACGAAAAAGTTGCCATGCATAGACTGTCCCTATCCATTGTACTTACATCCTTTGGAATGGTATTTATTCAGGCTGGAACAGAGTTTGTACGAACAAAACTGGGCCACCACAACAGCTACAATGCCGGCGACAGTGTCAATATGCTTAACTGGAGACACAAACATGACTATTTGGAACACTATACTTTTATAAGAAACTTGATTGAGTATAGGAAAACAAGTGGTTTCTTTTCATATAATACTCAAGAAGAGATTCGGGAGAATGTGACATTCTATAAAGCGCCTGAAGGTATGATTTTGTATGAAATATCTATGAATTCAGATCAACGATGCATTGTTGTTCATAATGGTGTGCCAGTAAGTCAAGTGGTCAATATTCCAAGTGGATATTATTGTGTTGTGGCTAGAAATGGCATTTTCAGTGGTCGAGACTGTCCTGAGGTCGAAATAGGGGTTAAGACACAAGTCGAGGTGGAGGCATATAGTACTTTAATTTTGGAATCAAAAAAATTGTGAGTTATTCTAAACCCTCAGTTTAGAGACTATTTCTTTTGCCTTCTTGTGTATAATGTATGTGAGGAGGCAATTTTTATGCATATAACAAGCGCTGTTGAAAATTATAAAGATGCTGTTTCTAAAGGAAAGCGAGCATATCAGCATAGAAAATCAAAAGGATTATCAGGGCATCTGCCTTCACTGGAAGGCTTTTTAAAAGATATAGAGATTGTGTCTACTGTACCCTTAGGGCTTCTCGAAGTCCCCTTAAGTAAGGTAGTGGGTACTTATACAGATGCAAGACGAACAGCTTTTGCTGATAATTTCATGCCTCTTGGAACTGCACAGTCTGATTTTAGAGAAAAGTGGATTTCGCTTTGCACAGCACATTTGGAAGAGGGCATTCGCGATCCGATTAAAGTGTATGAGTACATGAACTGGTTTTATGTTCTAGAAGGAAACAAACGGGTCAGTGTACTTAAATATTTTGACGCATGGTCGGTTCAAGCAGAAGTTATTCGACTCGTACCAAAGCGTGATACAGAAGATGAGCAAAATACAATATACTATGAGTTTCTAGAGTTTTTTAAGCTAACAGGTTTAATATCGATATGGTTTACCCGTAAGGGGCGCTTTAGTAAGTTAATGCGCTATCTTGAGTCTTATGAACCCGATACAGCACTGGGGAGAACAAAATACGAACATTTCGAGCGTTATGTATATTATCCTTTTAGGCGTATTTATCATGAGTTGGGCGGGGGTGCACTTCAGGTTTCTACGGGAGATGCCTTTATTCTGTATGCAAGACTTTATGGTATTCCTGAACAGATATATGAATATGAAATTCAAAATCCGTTAAAGCAGTTAATTCAAGAGCTTAAAAAACAGGACAGTGCCGACAAAGCTGGAATATCACTAGAGGATTCTGAGCAGCAGACAGGGGTTCTTGATACCATATCCAGTTTGATTACAACCCCTAAGTTACTCAAAGTTGCTTTCCTATACGCTCGAGATATTGAAACTTCGGGATGGACTTATTCACATGAACAGGGGCGACAGCATGTTCAGAAAGCTCTAGAAGGCAGGATAAAAACAGATTGTTTTGATCATATACCGGAAGACGCTACATCATATGATGCTATTAAAGAAGTTGCTCTAAGGGGTTATGATGTTATTTTTACAACAAGCGAAGTATTTATGAAGGCGACGCTTAGGTGTGCACTTGAGCATCCGGACACCTTATTTTTTAATTGCTCTGGAAATAAACCTTACCTGCATCTTTCAAATTATTTTGGGCGTACGTATGAACCTCGATTTTTATCCGGAATTATTGCAGGAAGTATGACACAAACAGATACCATAGGTTATACAGCTATCGATTCCTCATCGGAGGTGATAGCGGGTATTAATGCTTTTACACTAGGGGCCAGAATGGTAAATCCACGTGCTACTGTTAAAGTGATTTATACAGACAACTGGAACGATAAAGATATTGCAAGAGAAAAAGCCAAACTTCTAATTGATTTAGGTGCGGATATTGTAAACAATAAGACATCTATTTTATCTAGGGAAGATACCTGGTCGTATGGCATTTACTCTATGCTTTGTAAAATTGACACTCAGACGGGTGAGCCAATTAAGTACCTTGCTTCACCAATCTGGAACTGGGGTGTATATTACGAAAAAATACTTGGAAATGTACTGAATGGAACCTACAAAGCGGTAACCAATATTTTTAATAACAACCCAAAGCTGCTGAATTTTTGGTGGGGAATGGCATCCGGTGTGATTGATATCTATGCGTCCACTACCTTTGTTCCAAGAGATACACATAAATTGATTCAATTGATGAGAGACCTAATTATAAAGGGGGCATTTCATCCATTTAAAGGACCTATTTATGATCAGACAGGGGCACTAAAAATAGAGCGTGATGAACTGCCTGACCCAGATGATATTCTCAAGATGGATTGGTTTGTTGAGGGGGTTGAGGTTATAGAAAAGTAGTCCGTTATGCTGATTGAAAAGTAGATTAAAAGAATAAATGCTGGCACATAGGCCAGCATAAAAAAGTAATGTGTTTTTCTTAGACCATTTTGGAGGAGATTTGCACAGTGCGGTCTTATATCTCTAATATATAGTAACCATGAGCGTTGATGATACATGTATTTTCATACTGGATCGTGCGCTCATTTTTTTGCCCGTAGTTTAGATGCTGGTGCCCATGGAAATGGTACTTAGGCTTCCAAGTGTCAAGAATATCTCTGAAAACCTGAAATCCGACATGTGCAAAGTCTTCGCCGTCTCCAAGGTGATAGGCAGGACTGTGTGTTACGAGTACATCAATACCACCCATTTTTTTTATTTTTCTCATGTGCTTTTTATATCGCTTGACCATGACTTTTTCAGAGTATTGAAAACGCCCTCCGCGGTATTCTGGGGAGCCGCCTAGTCCAAGAAAGCGATAGCCTTTATAGGTAAACACCTGATCATCAATACTGTCACAGCCAAGTGGCGGACTTTGAATGTATGACTCATCATGATTGCCGTGAACATAAATAAGCGGAATACGCATCATTGTAACAAGAAACTGCAAATAGGCGGATTTCAAATCACCACAAGAAATGATAAGTTCTATGTCCTTGAATTTTTCTCTGTTGAAATGATCCCAAATATAGCGAGATTCAGTATCCGATACGATCATAATTTTCATAAAATATCATCCTTTTGTTTGCTGTCCTCATCATATCTCTCATTATAGTAGACTTCAAGATGTCATTGTATAATTTGTCAGAACCCACAAAATAGGTCCAAAATTATTGAATAGTTTACGTAGGATTAAAAAAGATTTATGTTCGACATTATTCGATCAATTTCATGGTTGTAAATGACCAAAAATTGAATTAAACTATGCATAGTTCTGTAAAAATAGAGATATGATAAAAAATTATCAAATGAGCAAGATCTTGACATGAGTGAAATTTAGTTTGTAGGGGGAAAATTATGAAACAACAAAGGGTTAAATGTAAGATTTGGTTCAAAATAGCGTGGCCGATTATGACAGCCACCTTGATTTTGGTAGCATCTCTTTTAGGGGTCATGTATTGGTCAAGTTTTAACATGATTAAAAAAAATGCCATTAGTCTATCACAAAAGGTTTATGAACGTGTAGAGGAACATTCAGGTGAGCATGTAATTGATACGTTCCGCACGCAGGATGATATGGCAAGTGCGTCATATCAAAGCTTGGAGCATTTACTGAATACCATAAAATCAACAGGTAATATCAAGTACATATATTTGGGTCGTGAGACAGACCAATCGGAGATTGTCTATTTGGCAGACGGTTATGCCTATATGGATAAAGACGGTGTCGTCATAGGTGAAGCTGTTGAAGAGGATTATATATCCATTTATAAGGATGTTTACAGAACGAAAAAAGCGGTAGTGGGCATTTTTGAAGATAGCGAATGGGGACGGATGATGACCAATTATTATCCATTGCTATCAGAAGATGGACGTGTTTATGCAGTGCTGGGTATTGACTATAATATTCAACAGGAACTGGACACGATGACTGACAGTTTGATTCGTTCCACGCTGATCGCGCTGACTCTGCTTGTGGTTATTGAACTACTGATTCTTGGGGTATCAAAAAGCATCGTTCGTCCGATCTCAACGCTCTCTGAAACTGCAAAGCGTCTAGCAGCGTATGATTTGACCGTTTCGATTAATGGGAAATTCTTTGGCGAGCTGGAAGTGCTTAAAGATAGTTTTGAGACCATGATAAAAAATAATAAAGCCATAATGCAGAATATCAGCAAGGGTACGGATTCTCTTGGCGAGACATATAATGATGTTCAAGGGTCGAGTCATGCAGTTGCAAAAATGATAGAAGAAACCTCTGTGACACTTAATGAAGTAAGTGGGGGGATAACAAATCAAGCAGATGCCTTACTTGCAGTTAATGAACTCACTGCTCAGCTCAGCACCCAGTTGACAGACTTGCTCCAAAACACTAAACGTGCAATGGATGCGAGTGATTTCCTAGAAAATTCAAATACCCAGTCTGGAACAAGCCTTAAGGAAATGGGCGTTATTCTAGATGATACGACAAGAGGGTTTTCTGAGATTAAGAGCAGTATGGATGCACTTATGGAAAAGTCTAAGAACGTGGTGAGTATTATTGAGTCTATTCGCAGTATCTCAAATCAGACGAATCTGCTGGCACTAAATGCGTCCATAGAAGCAGCGCGTGCAGGAGAACAAGGCCGTGGATTTGCGGTTGTTGCAGAAGAAATTAGACAGCTTGCAGAAGAGTCGCGTGATGCAGCGGCCGAAATCGATACGATTATTTCTGAGGTCGCTCTGGAAATTGAAAATTCAAGCAGGGTAACAGAGTCAAATTCTGAGACGGTACTCCAAGCAGAGCAACAACTTAAGCGCACACAAACTGCCTATGACCTGTCAAGTGAAAGCGTACGCACTGTCACACAGGAAGTTTCTGTGCTTGCAGAGGGCATTTCAAAAGTAGATATTCTCAAGGAAACGGTTCTTGGGCATGTTGAAGAGGTTTCAAAAGTCGGTGTTCAAAGTGCTGGAATGATACAGCAAGTGAGTGCATCTGCTGAAGAGCAGTCTGCCAATATAGAAGAAATTGTTGCATCTATTGATCAGCTCAACTGGATTATTGACGATCTTAGAAGCACCCTTAAGCAGTTTAGAGCTTAATAAAATGAAAAAATGGCTGTTTACAATATGTAAACAGCCATTTTTATTAATTCAAGTAGACTTGAATTAATATTAGATTAAAGGAATAAGTCGCGTTCGCCAGCTTCAATCTTTTTCAGATTGCTCAGTGTAAGTGACTTGATATCATCGCGGGCAATTTTTTCAACTTCTGCATAAATGGTACGTTTGCCTTTTTCAAGAAGTTCTTCATCACCATAGTCGCAAACAAATTCCATGAGTGTCATGAGGGCATTTGGGTTACATACATTGCCGATTTGACCAGATTTAGCAAGCTGCATAAAGCGGTCGCCTGTTCTTCCTGAACGATAGCATGCTGTACAGTAGCTTGGTATATAACCATCGTTGATGAGTGCCTTTACAACCTGAAGTGGTGTTCTTTCATCTTCTTTTTTGAACTGATCAAAATCATGTACCTCATTTTCAGATTCCTTATAGCCGCCGACACCTGTACATGAGCCAGCGCTTACTTGAGATACACCGTAATCAATGACTTCGTTTCTCATAGCAGCAGATTCTCTTGTAGACATGATAATACCTGTGAATGGTACAGCAAGTCGAATAACCGCAACGATTTTTTTGAAATCCTCATCGCTAACTAGGTGCGGGAACTGCTCAAGAGTCATTCCTTCAGCTTTTTTGAGTCTTGGTACAGAGATTGTATGGAAACCTACGCCCCATTCTTTTTCAAGATGATCGTTATGAAGCATAAGGGAGAGAATCTCAAAACGATAATCATGAAGTCCGAATAAAACGCCGCCGCCCACATCATCAATGCCAGCTTCTTGGGCACGATCAAATGCAGTTAGGTGATACTCATAATTTGCTTTAGGACCTTTCATATGATTCTTTTCATATGTTGGCTTGTGATAAGACTCTTGGAATAAGATATAAGTTCCAATGCCTTTATCCTTGAGCATCTTATACTCGTCCACTGTTGTCGCAGCAATATTTACATTGATACGACGAATACTGCCTTGTGCTTCAGAAGTGTTGTATATTGTATCAATCGAATCAAGGACATATTCAATAGGACAATTTTTAGGATCCTCGCCCGCCTCAAGAGCAAGTCTCTTATGGCCCATTTTTTCAAGAATACGTACTTCAGTTTCGATTTCTTCCATTGTCAGTTTCTTGCGGCACAAATCGTTATTGTGCTGGAAACCACAGTAACTACAGGTATTAACACAGTGATTGCTGATATATAGAGGGGCAAACATAACAACGCGGTTACCGTAAATCTTTTGTTTGATAGAGCCGGCTGTTTTGAAAATGACCTTAAGGAGTTCAGGGTCGTCAACATGGACAAGTTTTGCAACTTCTGCATGTGTTAAGCCTTTTAGATCACCAGCTTTGCTGCATATTTCTAATATTTCCTCTTTCGTTGGCGCTGTATTTTCTGTAATTAATGATTCAATATAATCGTGATCGATAAATAGTGACATGTTAAGCCCTCCATTCAAAGTGGTCCCCACGGGACATGTTTACTCTATAGCCAGTTGAGTTGATTCTTCGCTCGATACAAGATCGGCAGTGGGCTGCTTCGTCCCCTGTACAGATCTTATCTTTATATAGTTCATATTTCTCACGCACATTGGTAGGAGAAAGGTTTGGCATAACAACATTTGCGCCTGCCTTGAGTGCTTTTTCCCTTCCAAGTGGATCAAGTGTTCCAAGTGCAGTTGTTGATGGGAGTAGTGTATGGGGAACAACCAGCCTAGTCAGAGCCACCATAATCAGTGTTTTTTCAACCGTACCGCCTTTATGAACCCCAAGAGGGGTATCTTCATGCGGTATAAAAGGGCCGATGCCAATCATATGTGGATTGAGTGATTTTAAGAAAAGTAAGTCTTCTGCAAGATGTTCATTTTCTTGTCCAGGTAGTCCTACCATAAAACCTGCACCCACTTGGAAACCAAGCTCTTTCAAATCCTGTAGGCAGCGCCGTCTATTTTCATAGCTCATGTTAGGGTGGATGTTTTCGTATATTTCTTTATTTGCTGTCTCGTGGCGTAGCAGGTATCTGTCAACACCAGCATTTTTTATTGCCTGATAGCTTTCACGAGAGCGTTCGCCAATAGAAAGTGTTAGTGCCGCTTCTGGGAACTGGTCCTTTATTTGGTGGATGAGTTCTATTATTTTTTCATCTGTATAGTAGGCATCTTCACCGCCTTGAAGGACGAATGTTCTATAGCCAAGTCTGTACCCTTCGCGGCAGCAATCTAAAATTTGTTCATTAGACAGTCTGTAGCGGTCTGCATCTTGATTACCGCTTCGTATACCGCAGTAAGCACAACTTTGTTTGCAGTAATTTGTAAATTCTATCAGACCACGCATGTAAACATCTTCACTGTAGTACTTTTCACGTTGCTTACGTGCTTCAGAAAATAGAAGTTCTCTAAGGTCTGAGTTTTCTGAGTCATCAAGTGTATTTAGTAGAGTTACCAGTTCAGTTTTGTCCAGCATTTCACCGTTAGCCAGACGCAGTAATAATGTTTTTGCCATTTAATATTCCTTTCGTAGCAACAGGCCTGAAGGTTGAATTAAAGTTTTGAAAATTACAAAGTGTGTCTCATAAAAATCACAGAGCACCGTACCGGCGCTCACGATAGCTAGTCGCGCCATATACAGATTCATATAATAGAAAATAGCTCTTTGCGAGCAAAGCCATTTTTTTATATGAGCATGTGGATTTCAAAGCTGAAATCACAGAGCACCGTACCGGCGCTCACGTCGCTAGCCGCGCCATATACAGATTCATATAATAGAAAATAGCTCTTTGCGAGCAAAGCCATTTTTTTATATGAGCATGTGGATTTCAAAGCTGAAATCACAGAGCACCGTACCGGCGCTCACGTCGCTAGCCGCGCCATATACAGATTCATATAATAGAAAATAGCTCTTTGCGAGCAAAGCCATTTTCTATTATATGAATCTGTGCATTTCTTTGTCTTTTCCGAATATAAAAAAACCTCCAACTGATTTGGAGGTTTGAGCACACTAAAATTAACGGCAATGCCGTTACAGTGAACATCCTCCGGGATCAGAATTTTTCTTTTCCATAAGGTCGTTAACAATGAAAGTTGTTATGTGCCTCATCTATAAGAATCATAAAACTCATAAACAAGGTAGATTTGTGAAAAGAATATCAAATACAAAATTGAAAGTCAACACATTTGTGATATGAAATCTGTGTAAAATTACATAGATATTCTGTACACAAGTGTTTACAATAGAATTGCAGGAAATAATTAAGTCGTTGTTTATGATATAATAAATGACTGATACACGATTTACAGTGGCTTATAAGGGCTACTGGGGTATGGTGAGATTAGAACTATAAAACAGTAATTATATAAAGGGGAAACAATATGAGTCCAACTATTTATGTCTTGGTTGCTTATTGGTGCTTTGGCGCATGGATGTTTACACTCGGGAAAAAGCCTGCAGGTAGCCATAATGAGAAAAAGGGTGCGCATGTCATTACGGTTATGCCGGTAAAGGGAATGGATCAAAGCAGCTATGATGTTCTCTATAAGACATTTCATAAAAAAACAGCCGTTTTATCAATACTAATGGGTATTTTTTGTATTTTTGTTCAGGGGGTCTTCCCTGTGATTGCAGGAAGCCTTGTCTTTTTTGGCTATTTGAATCTGTACAAGTTTAGAACGGAACAGAAGCTCGAGGAGCTGGTTGGAGGAAAGCGTGTCTAGACGTGAAGAATATGTAATACTGGTTGATGAAAATGATCATCAAGTGGGGGAAATGGAAAAGATGCAGGCGCATATTGAGGGCAAGATGCATAGAGCCTTTTCAGTATTTCTGTTTAATAAAAATAAAGAAATTCTACTTCAAAGACGCGCGCTCAGCAAATATCACTCTGGTGGGCTCTATACCAATGCGTGTTGTTCACATCCCCGTATGGGCGAGGGTGTAGAAGCAGCTGCACATAGACGTCTTGTGGAGGAACTCGGTATTGACTGTGATGTTCGTGAAGTGTATCAATTCACCTACCATGCTGAATTGGATCACAATATGATTGAGCATGAGTATGACCATGTGCTTATTGGTGAGTTTAATGGGTCTGATATTCCATTTAATCCTGAAGAAGTAGACCAAGTCATTTGGGTTAGCTACGGACAGTTAATCAGTGATATGAAGAAGCACCCTGAAAAATACACTCAGTGGTTTAGAATTATAATGGATAATGTAAGTGAGACTGTACTTTTTGAAAAGTAAGTGCATGGAGTTTAATAGGAGCGCGAACACCGATTTTCACATAATAGATGTGAAAATCGGTGTTTTTTTGTATCTTGCGTATATTAGAACGTAAATCGGGGTAAAAGTAATTTAAAGACTATAATGGGTTCATGGGTGGATATGGAGGACTAAAATGAAATTGAAAAACAAATTGTTGGTGCCAGTGATCACTGTTCTAATTACGGCCATTGTCGTCATTGGATATGTGATTCTAGGTCAAATTCAAAATAACCTTGTAATGACGTTGATTCAAAGCCAAATGACGTCACAGATAGATAATCTAACTGAAAATATTGCAACACGTACTCAAGTTGAAGAAACTTTTTTTAATACTTTAGATGAAAAAAATCTGGATTTGACACAGGCTGTGGCGGAAGTTATACATCATAATCCAGAGGTCATGAATCTTCAGACAATGCAAGATTTAGCTGCAAGTATAAAAGTAGATGAAATTCATGTGATAGATAGAGAAGGGGTTTTAAGAAGCGGGAATATTGAAGGCTTTTACGGTTTTGATTTCAATACGTCAGAGCAAACGCTACCGTTTTTAGATCTAATTGGAAAAGACAGAGGACGCTTAGCTCAAGCACCTTCTGAGAGAGGAACCGATGCTACGCTCTTTCAATACATTGGAGTATCTAGACTCGATGAACCTGGAATTGTTCAAGTAGGCCTAGAGCCATCTTATATTAATGATTTGAAAGAGGTTATAGGACTGCAAAGCATGATTGAAGGTTTTAAGATTGGAAAAAGCGGTTATGCTTACATTATCGGAGCGGATGGGACAACCTTGTACCATAAGAACCCAGAACAGGTTGGCATCAATATTAATGATGTTGATGTATTGGCACCTTTAAAGCAAGGAAGCGAAGGCTTTTTCGAGTATGATTATGAAAATGGAAAAATGCTGGCATCATTCAGAAAATACGGAGACTGGACGCTTGTTGCAGCTGTACCTGAGTCCGATTTTTCAGAATCAGTTCAGGCCATTATGACAAAAATCACGGGCATCCTTGCTTTTGTACTGGTTTTAGTCGGTGCCATAATAACCATTATTGCATCTAAGCTATTCAAACCTATTGGTCTTCTCGTTGAAAACATGGAGCTGGCAGGTAATGGGAATTTGGCCGTACGTGTTGAGTATGACAGCAAAGACGAAATCGGTCTTCTGGCAAGAAGTTTTAATAAAATGCTTTCAGATATTCAACACTTGTTGAAACAAACGCATCGATTGGCGGACGATATTACTGAATCTACGGTTCAAATACAAGGAATAATCGACAACGTTACTTTCAGCAATGATGAAATATCAAAATCGGTTGAAGAGATTGCACAAGGGGCGACATCACAAGCACAGTCCAGTGGTGAGTCAGTCAAGGCCATGAATGATCTTTCTGAGCATATTGATACGGCTACCGAAGGACTGCGTACAACAATCGGGCTGACAGATGAAGTGCTGGATACAAGTAAAAAATCGGAGACGTCTCTCACATCTTTAAAAGATAATTTTGAAGAGAATGTGAATGCAACACGTGTGGTTAATCACAGTATCGATGAACTTGCTAAAAAATCATCGACCATTAGTGAAATCATTGTTACCATCCGGTCTATTTCTGATCAGACCAATTTACTAGCACTCAATGCTGCAATTGAAGCGGCGCGTGCAGGCGAGCAAGGACGTGGATTTGCAGTTGTAGCTGAAGAAATTAGAAAACTGGCTGAACAGTCTTCCAAGTCAGCTGAGGAAATCGACTTTATCATCTCAGAAATAGTTGAGCTGGTAAGCAGTACCAATGAAACCATTTCAGGAACAAATACAGCGATAGATAAAGTAAACGATTCTGTAAACGACACACAGATTATTTTTAATGAAATCAATGGTTCTATTGAGCATGTTTCGGAGCTTATTTCAGACTTAGGGCATAAGTTTGAAAATGTAAATCGTATCAAAACAGGCGTACTTACAGAAATTGAAAATATTTCTGAAGTATCAGCACAAACAGCAGCGGGTTCAGAAGAAATTACAGCATCAACAGTACAGCAAACGGAAAGTCTTGAAGCTATTAGTGAAAAAATGCGACAAAATAAAGCGCAGTTGGACGAGCTGAACTCTTCACTTGCTGTATTTGAACTTTAATATTCTAATTGGTGATTCGAGTATCATAAATGAAAAAGCGACAGCCTATGCATTTGAATTCAAATCCATGGGTTGTCGCTTTACATTTTGAGACCTTATAGCTGATATGTATATTGCTGTGGTTAAGAAGCAATTTCTTTTTTAGAGATTGACGTTTTAACACTAACCCCTTGAACATTTCCAAGCTTGCCAGTGAGTCCGTTGATTTCATCCATTGATCCGACGACAGTCAGTGAAATGACTGAAATCCCTTCATCTGAAAAAGGAATTCCCATTCTTCCCCTAACGATATCCTTATATTCTGCTATGATTTCATTCAATTTTGAGTTTGCTTCCTTTGGTTCATCAAGTACTATTCCAATGACTGCAACACGTTTCATTCAAGACCTCCGTTATGCCAGTTCTAAAGCGATTTTCATCATATCAGTAAACGTCTTTTCACGCTCTTCTGAGGATGTTTCAACTTGCTTGAAAATATGATCGCTAATTGTCAGAACAGACAAAGCTTTTACGCCGAATTTTGCAGCAATCGTGTAGAGTGCAGATGACTCCATTTCAACAGCTAGAACACCATGTTCCACCCAGACATCAAGCGGGTTGGGTCTGCCATTGTAAAATGAATCTGTTGTGAGTATGTTTCCAACATGGGGATCAATACCCAGTGCCTTTGAAGCCGCATATGCTTTGGAAAGCAAGTCAAAGCTTGCAATTGGAGCATAATCCATGTTGTTGAACATGAGGCGGTTCATCGCAGAATCAGAGCATGCGCCTGAAGCAAGAACCACGTCGCGAACGTTTACATGGTCTTGAATGGCACCTGCTGAGCCAACACGAATAAGCTGCTTGCAGCCATAAAATTGAATGAGTTCATTTACATAAATAGACAGGGACGGTGTCCCCATACCTGTTCCTTGAACAGAAACACGCTTTCCATTATAAGTGCCAGTATAGCCGTACATGCCTCGAACGGTGTTGTAACAGTCTGGATTTTCTAGAAATGTTTCTGCAATGAACTTTGCGCGCATCGGATCACCAGGTAGCAATACCGTTTCGGCAATAGCACCGTTTGGAGCGCCAATATGTGTACTCATCTCAGTTCCTCCCTTCATTGATTGAGTCATTTTTATTATAGCATATTTCAAGAATATCAATAATAAAGGAAAATAAAAGAAAAATAGTTTACAAATAATGTAAAATAGTGTAAAATAATACCATAAAGAAGAGGAGGCATGTGATGAATTCAGTGAATTTAATAGGCAGGTTAACAGCAGATCCGGAAATAGGAAGCACAAATGATGGGACGAGCATTTCTAAGTTTAGCATTGCAGTAGACAAACGGATTTCCCAAGCAAAAAAAGAACAAATGACTTCGGAAGGAAAAAGCACTGCAGACTTTCCGAGAATTATTGTTTGGGACAGACTGGCTGAAAGCGCAAATTCATATCTGAAAAAAGGCCATTTAGTTGGCATAACAGGCCGCGTTACGACAGGGTCTTATGTCAAAGAGGATGGTACAAAAATTTACACAACAGATATTACGGCGTCATCAGTCCGGTTTATACAGCCACCTCAAAAAAACGACCATGAACTGAGAGACTCACCTGTAGGTGAAGTTGAAAATGAGACAACGTCCATTCCTTTTTAGGGGTCCTATAAACATTTAGAGGTAAATTGCTAAATTAGATAATTTCGAATGTATTCTGTCAGAAGACTTGTGAACCTGGGTGTGTTCACAAGTCTTTGTAGTTTGCGAAAAGGGCAAAGAAATGCACCTATAAATACAGAGCACCCTATTAATGTACCTATTTGTCGCGACCAGGGGAAAGAGAGACCCTTAGTTTGCACCATAATGTTGTAACCATCAGTGGCAAGCAACAGAGACTTGCTCGCGCCTTTCTTAAATTCACTAAGGCAGCTTTTAGGAAGAAGCCAAAATTGTCTTAGAATAATTAAATCATTTTCTACTGCATAGATGTATCGTATGCGTAGTGATATGCGCAAAATCAAGTTGGTTCGGCATACATGAAGGAAATTACCATATTCAAAGTTTGTAATCAAAATAAATTTGTATAAATTTGACTATATTCAATGACCTTTTTCCGTTTAAAACCAATGAGGGATGTGATAGAATTAAATACGATGGAGACTATGTAAGGCGAAGAGGTGTAATGATGAAAGAGAATGGCACGACCCAGAAGAAACTTGCAGTTCTGATTGATGCTGATAATGCATCGCCTAAAATTATTGAAGGGCTGCTAGATGAAATTGCAAAATATGGAATTGCTAGTGTGAAACGTGTTTATGGTGACTGGACAAGTCCCAATCTTTTAGGGTGGAAAGAAGTGCTCCTTGAGAATGCTTTAAATCCAGTGCAGCAGTTTAGCTATACATCTGGGAAAAATTCGACAGATAGTGCGCTTATAATTGATGCTATGGATTTGCTTTACACAGAGAAACTGGATGGATTTTGCATTGTATCCAGCGATTCTGATTTTACACGTTTATGTCTTCGTCTGCGAGAGTCTGGCATGCTGGTTTACGGATTTGGAGAAAGTAAAACCCCTAAGGCATTCGTAGGGGCTTGTGATAAGTTCATATTCACAGAAATTCTTATGAAAGATGAAAAGAATCATGTGAGATATCCTGTTGCCATGAAACAGCTACAAAGTAATAAAAAACTGGTGAGTCTTCTTGTAAGTGCTGTTGAAGCATCTGCAAATGAAAATGGCTGGTCGCATCTTGGGAGCGTTGGTCAAAATATCGCAAATAAGGCACCGGACTTTGACCCAAGGAACTTTGGGTATAAAAAGCTGTATGAGCTTATGAAGGCAACAAAGTTATTCCAGATTGATGAAAGATCGAATGACAATTCACCTGCCAAAGCTGTTTACGTAAGATTGAAAAAGTAGAAGCGTCTTGATACTGAGAAATGAAAGAACATTATTTGTTTTTCTATTGTAGATGGTAGGCAATAAATCTAAATATACCATAAAAAAGCACCTCGATTATCGAGGTGCTTTTAGTTTGCCTATAAGATTGTTAGCTAGGATTTCACCGTTTGAGCCAGTGCGGCTAAGTCGTGCGTAATTTGCTTTGCAAAATCAAAGTTTTGAGTTTCAATAAGGTATTTTAGAGAATGCGTTAGACAAGTAGCGAGCTGTCTTTGCTGCGTATTGTTTAATTTTTTAAGCTCCAGATGAGCAGCTTTATAGTATCCCAACCACTTTGACATATGGTGTGTGATTTTATAAAGATTAAAAGACGCATGGAGTACATTTACCTTTTCATCCGAGGAAAGGATTTCCTGATCACCAAGTACAGTATTGTATATAGAGAGTGCGTTATCAGAAAGATTGAGCTGTGTATACATTTCAGCAAGGTGCATCTGAAGCGGTACAGGAACGGATTGAAGTTCTTTTAGCTTGTTGTTCAGCTCTTGAATAAGTGTATGTATGCGTGTTGCATTGCTTTCCTTGTCTTGAGTATAAAGCAGTGTTATAACTGGAATCGTACTTTCAATACCTTCGCGAATATAGTCAAGGCGATAAAATCCGTTTGTTGCATGGGTATAATACTGAATTGCTTCCATGAGACATAGGTTTTCAGAATGACATTTTGCCTTTGCCTGAACAGCTTGATAGTAATCAGCGCCAAGATCATCTGTATATCGGTCTATACAAACATCGATATTCTTGATTGCGCGGTCGTGATTTCCAAGCTTACTATTGCTCAGAGCACTCTTCATATAGAGCGTATACATGTCGCGTCTTGAAGCTGTAGGCTCTTTTGAGATAGCCAGTTCACAAAAACGCATACCAATCTCAGGTGAGTTAAGTGTATCAGAACACTCCGTAATACGTGATGCAATTCTAGGTAGAGAGTTGAAGTATTTTTCAACAGAGTACAGTTCAAATGCTTTTGTATAGTAGAACAGCTCTTTGAGTCTATCGTTTTTCAAACCATAGATTTCTGCAAAGAGCGAATAGACTTCAGCTTTCTTAACAGGAATATCCCAAGCATATAAGAAGTCTTCGATTTCATGAATCTTTTCATAAGTAGGTATGTTATGTGTTCTAATTGACCGTTTTAGTTGGTCTATGTAATGGTCTGCCTGCAGTTCAGCTTGGAAATCAGGTTCACTGCCTAGTATTTCACTCAAGTCTAAATCGATATCGAGATTTTTCTCCTTTGCAAATCGATTTAAGTTATCATAAATGAGACGAGCATTCTCAGGTGTTAATCTTACTTTGTCATTTTCAATAGCACTGATCAAGTTTCGGGTAATTTTCCCACTGGTAATTTCGTATTGCTTTACACCGAGGTACTTCCGGACCATTCTAATTCTCTGGCCAATCGTTAATCCTACTGTTTGCATAATGATGACCCCTTTCACACTGCCTAATTCCTTTATGGAACGCGCGCTTACGCAAGCTAGGGAGTTTGACTAAATATTAACAATATGTAATATAATCTTATCGTACACTTTCCTTGGGGTAGAAAGCTTGTAATAGTCAGGATGATGAAGCATTTCCCACAAGGTAAACTTATATCAACTCATCCCTTCTAAAAACACCACAATTATAACATGCTCTGAATGCAATGTAAATAATTTCTAATTCTTGCCAAGGTGACAATATCGCGATGCAAACTTAAATGATTTACTTTTACAGTACAGGTGAAACTAAAAAATAGGGTCTACTGACATATTTCCTAGGACTTTTGGGCAGTAAGTTGAATATTGTATGCTATAATTATAAGAGTTGAATTTATATTAGGAGCGAATGTTCATGAAAAGTATCAATGTTGACCTTGTTGAAAAGGGCATGATTATAAATGAAGACATATATGATATCAATGGTGTCCTAATTATTTCCGATGGTGCAGTGCTTAAGGAATCTCATGTTGAGTATTTGAAATATGAGTCAGGCATTGTTGATGTTAAAATTAAGTCTTTCGATGATGTTCCAAAAGAAGTTGAAAAATCAGAAATTCAAAAGAATACTGAAAAGAAGTTCACTGAAGCCTATACCGGGGCAGTGACTCGCTTTAAATCAATATTTAAAACGGCGACAGTCGGTGGAAAAGTTCTCTATGATGATGTAATGCATGTCGTAGCACCTTTGCTAGATGAAATTGAGTCTGGAACAGATATAGCACAAAAGATATGGCAAATTCGTCAGAGCGATGAATACACGTTTGAACATTCTGTTCAAGTGAGCTTGTATTCAGCACTGATTGGCAATTGGCTTGGACTTGAACCAGAAGAGTTGAAAGATTTGTCTATTGCAGGTCTCTTGCATGATGTAGGCAAGTGCAATATTCCCGATGAAATTTTAAATAAGCCGGATAAACTGACAGATGAAGAGTTTAAAGTGATGCGCAATCATCCAACTTTAGGCTATGTACTTCTTGCCAATACAAAGCAGTTTAATGATACCGTACTCTCGGGTGTTTTGCAGCATCATGAGCGAAGTGATGGGAGTGGATACCCCAATGGCTTGGCGGGAACGCATATTCATCCTTATGCACGTATTGTTGCAATTGCGGACATATATAGCGCAATGACATCTGATCGTGTTTACAGAAAAAAGGATAGTCCCTTCTATGTAGCCGGAAAAATAAGAGAGAAGTCCTTTGGTTCTCTTGATACATTCTATAGTAACGTGTTTGTATCAAATATTGTTCAGTATTTTGTCGGCAATGTTGCCAAGCTTAGCAATGGCGATGAAGGTGAAATTATATTCATCGACAAGAAGCATCCTACACGTCCACTTGTAAAAACGAACAGTGGTTTTATAAACTTGATCAAGGACCCGGATATACAGGTTGTAGACGTATTGCATCAGGTTTAAGTTGAATGAAATTTTATCCCAGATGTGTTTAACTGCTTTTCACAGTATTGCGGTGAAAAGTCGTTGAGCATACCTGGGTTTTTCAATTATAGGATCTGGAAATACGCTATTTACGATTTGGTAAGACGCATTTTGTATATTTTCAATAAAGGATTAATGTATTTGGTATGGAATAATCGAATCTAATGGGGAAGTATCGTTTGTTGTATTTGTTTTAAAAGGAGGGATAATATGGGGAAAGTACTGTCCAGTATGCTATTCGTAGCAGCTGTTTCAATTGCAGCAACCACTGGGGGCATGGTTGTTTTTAACCACATTGTTTTGGCGGGGCTGATTGGAGGACTTGTCTCAGTATTACTTATACTATTGCTTTATAAGCGTGTTAAGGTAGAGTTTGAGAAGGTCGAAACAATTGTTCATCAGGTGAATAATAATGACTTATCTTTGGTAGATGGCCAAAGTGCAACCTTTATGTTCGCAAGTCTCGAATCGGATTTAAAAGAAATGGTCAAAACACTCAAAGCAAATTTTAAGGATCAAGTTGGAATATCTACTGAAATCTCGGATATCAGTGATCAATTAGAAGTCATTGTTGGACAATTTAACACAGCCATGGAAGCGATTACGCGTTCAACTGAAGCAACGAGTGAGAACTCGCAACATCAATTTGAAATGTTACGTGTATCAAAAGATGAAATAGAACGTATCGTTAAGGCTCTAAAAGTAATGGAATCTGGTATGCAAGACACCTATGCATACTCAACACGTACAATTCAATCTACTAAATCAAGTATTGAGTCAACTGCATCAATTCTTGAGATTATGAAGCATACGAAGAAGCTCATTACTGAAATTGCAAGAAGTGTAGAAGCATTAAATGAACAGTCACAGGAAGTTATTGAGCTAAATGGACTGGTAAGTTCAATAGCTGAGCAAACAAACTTGCTGGCACTAAATGCATCTATTGAAGCTGCAAGAGCGGGAGAGCATGGGCGCGGGTTTGCTATTGTTGCCACTGAAATTTCCAAGCTGTCTAGTGAAACAAATGAGGCTTCTTCAAAAATCTATGAAACCATCGAGAGTTTCCAGAAAGGCTTAGGGGCGATTAAGGACTCAGTTGAGTCTGATCAGGCCTATATTGAGAACGGCTTCGGCGTTGTGGAAAGCACGATCGGTGAGTTTAAGGAAATTCAAAATGACCTAGAGACCAGCAAGCAGTATATTGAAGAAATGAACACAGCAATACAGGCTGTGGCACAAGATGGTCAACACATATCAGAAAAGATTATTGAAGTCACCAAGTTTTCTGAAGAAATTACCTCTAGAATGCAAGAGGCGACGTCCCAAGTTATTGTACAAAACAGCGAAACAGAAAATCTGGAGCTTCAAACACAGCATTTAAAAAGGAATGCAGACGAGTTGCTTCAGTTTGTAGCCAACAAGGTCATGCGCGGGAAAATGCTACGCGATGTAAGAGCTATAGAAGATGAACTCTATGACACGAGCATATCTAATGAAAAGTTAGACCAAATGACAAAAGCATACGATGTAGATGTGATCTATGTTACAAGCCATAGTGGCGAAGTAGCTTATTGCAATGAGCGTGAAACCATTGGTCTTAATCTGTATGAAATTGACCCATCTTATAAACCACTCATTGCAGGAAAGACGGATTACATTACGACACCCATCAAACACCGTGTAGAAGACGGCAAGCTTTTCAAGTTTCTTGCAATACTTGGGCGAGATAAGCGTTGCTATCAAGTTGGACTCTCAGTTGAGACCATAAAGAACTTTTAATAATATATGCGCACATTTTTATTAAGTCCACTATTTAGACTTTCTGCTATTAAATAGGAAGTCTTTTTTTGAAGAGACAAGGCAGTGCGGAAATAAAGAAGGAGCATCTCAATTTTGTGCTAATACAATTGAGATGCTCCTTCTTTATGTCTACATTCAGCTAATATTGCATTTTCATGAATAATTGAGCCATAGGTATCCATAAATAGTAATAGAAAGAAGGTTTAAATATATGGAAGTGTCTAGCAATAGAGGGATATCGCATCAAAGGTCGAATGAAAGTATAGGACAAGATTTAATTTTTATTGCTTGAATTAATACGGACTTAACAATAGTCATTTATAATTGTATAGAGATTCAACCGGGGATATAAAATATAAGGAGGAAACGCATGTCTCAGCCACATATATTAATCATAGAGGATGAGGAACATATTGTTGAGCTTATCAAGTTTAACTTAGAGAGTAATGGATACAAGGTTTCTTATGCATTTAACGGTCGCGATGGAATAAAGCGTGTTGAAATGGAAAAACCAGATTTGGTTTTGCTGGATCTCATGCTTCCGGAAGTCGACGGTATTGATGTCTGCAACCGAATTAAGAACAATAGGGATTTGAAACAAATTCCGATTATTATGCTCACAGCAAAAAGCAGTGAAACAGATAAAATTATTGGTCTTGAAATTGGTGCAGATGACTACATTACTAAACCGTTCAGTATACGTGAACTGCTAACACGTATTAAGGTGATCTTACGTAGATATCAAAATACCCAGCCATTTAAAGAAACAGGCAAAATTATTATTGAAGACTTAACAATTGATATTGATAAACATGAAGTCACTAGAGGAGAAGAAGTTTTTCAATTGACGCTGAAAGAATTTGAACTCTTAAAGATTCTTGCTGAAAACCGCGGAAAGGTTTTGTCACGCAACTTTTTGCTAGATGAAATCTGGGGATATGATTACTTTGGCGAAACTCGAACTGTAGATGTACATATACGTCACCTTAGAAGCAAAATTGAAAGTGACACAGATATGAAATACATTGAAACAGTACGCGGTGTCGGCTATAAAGTGAAGTAGTGTGACCTATGAGAAGAAGAATAAATATACTCTTAATAAGCTTAATGATTATAGGTATTTTAGCCACTGGACTTTTAGCACATGCACTCCTTCAAAGAGATTTCATTGAAAATGTTGAAAATCGACTTCTGAGCAATGCATATCTACTCAGGGGCATTATGCAGAGTAGCCTAATTGAAGATGTTGAAGATATCGACAAGGTTGTAAAAGCTGAGGCGAAGAACTTTCATGCGCGGGTCACCATTATAGATGGTGATGGTGAAGTGGTCGTTGACTCTGAAGCAGATCCAGAGGAGCTGGATAATCATGGTTCCAGACCTGAAGTGCAACAAGCCATGCAAGGTTATGTGGGTGTCAGTCAGCGGTATTCTAAATCCATTCGAATGGATTTATACTATGTAGCTATCCCTCATGAGTTCGATAATGGGGAGAAGTATATCATTAGGATGTCTGTTCCTTTAACAGAAATATCAACGTTTAACTATCATCTTTTTAGAATTATATTGCTTTCGGCAGCATTTGGGCTGGTTGTAGCAGTTTTACTGGGTGTGCGGTTTTTAAAAATCATCATCAATCCGATTCAGGAAATGACGCGGGCGTCGAAAGATATTGCAAGTGGCAATTTTGGAAACCGAATTTACTATGACTCGGATGATGAACTCGGTGAGTTGGCTGAGAACTTCAATAAAATGAGTAAAGAACTCGGAAATAAAATTATGGAGATTAAAGATCAAAACATCAAAAATAGTGCAATACTTTCAAGCATGCTCAATGGCGTCATTGCAGTAGATAACAATAAGCATGTCATGTTTATTAACCCAGCAGCAGAGATGCTCTTTGGCTTTAAAGAAGATGAGATAAAAGGCAAGCATATTTTAGAAGCATTTAGAAACAATCAATTGGATGAACAGATTCAGACCCTGCTCGATGACAACATTCAGACTGCCATTGAAATAGAGATGTATCGTCCAGACCATCGCATCTTGAACTTGTACTCGAATCCGATGGTCAGCTCAAAACGTGCAAATGAACGTATGGGGGTTGTCATCATCATTGCAGATGTAACTGATATGCGTAAGCTGGAGTTTATGCGAAAAGATTTTGTTGCAAATGTTTCGCATGAACTTAAAACCCCACTAACATCCATACGTGGATTTGTTGAAACGCTTAAGAATGGTGCAGTGGACAATGTAACGGTAAGAGATAAATTTCTTGATATAATCGATATGGAAACGGGCAGACTGTCCACTTTAATAGAAGATTTACTCGTTCTTTCAGATATTGAAAAGCGCAGTAATATGATTGAAAAATCACAAATTGATGTGTGTAGTGCAGCTGCAAATGTCGTCGATATGCTACGGGAAATTGGCAAGAAAAAGAATGTAAATATTGAGCTGAATTGTGACGAAGACTGCGCCGAGCTTTTTGGAAATGTAGGCTGGTTCAAGCAAATGCTGATTAACTTAATTGATAATGGTATTAAGTATACATCAGACAATGGCAATGTGTGGGTACGTCTTAAAAACAACTCAGATGAACTCATTATTTCTGTGAAAGACGATGGTATTGGCATTCCTGAAGAACATATAGACAGACTCTTTGAACGCTTTTACAGAGTGGATAAGGCTAGATCACGCAATGTTGGCGGAACTGGACTTGGACTTGCAATTGTAAAGCACGTTGTATTATCATTTGCAGGTATGATTGAAGTTAAGTCACAGTATGGTGAGGGAACAGAGTTTAGAGTTATAATTCCATATGATATGTAATGTCTATCCCGGATTATAAACAGAGGGCCTCTCAATATATTGGAGTGCGTTTTTTCTATAATCCGGGCTATTAATTTTTTATGGGAGTGCAGGGATGATGAATGTTGTGTCGAAAAACGATAAAATATAGTAATTAATTTACTTCTATGTGTTTAAAAAGTTCAAACTGTGGTATATATAAGAAAAGCAAAGTTGATGAAAATCAACGACGCAAAGCCCTTGACCTAAACAATTTATTTTATGTGTAACGATATAATTTAACTGCAAGGTTGACAGGCTGCCAAATTAAACTTTTCGGTTCAAAGAGCAAAACTAATGAAAATTAGTGACGCAAAACTACCAGGGTCTAAACGGATTTGATGAAAGAATGAATTTAAACAAAGCGAGATAGGCTTTGTACATCAATCGCAAGATCGCCAGTTTCCGAGAAAAGTTTTTTTGTGTCTAAAATTGAACAAATGCATGTATAAAAGGGAAGAGCCCCTAGAATGAAGACATATTCATTCTAGGGGCTCTTCCCTTTTGTATGCAGTACCTCAGTGTTTTTAGCAAGGAGCTCAAATTCAAGTTTATTGGCTAGCGCAAGTTTGTTCTAGACTTTCGAATTTTACCAGTGTAAAGGGGAGAACCTTAGGTCCATTCTCAGTAGCTTGTACTTGCTCAGCAGGTTTTGATTGCTGAAACTGGAAACGTATCAGATTGAAAGACAGGTAAATATAACTTGGCAGGTTCTCTTTGAAAAATGCATTCTAGTTGATATATCAACCCGTCAACTTAAAGTGTCAAGTCTAAAAATGATACAATAATTGTATACTTATTACTTATATGAATCAGCATTTTAATAAGGAGTGGAAAAACCATGAATACAGATTTATTAATGAAACAACTCGTAGAAATCCTGGAAACACCTAGTCCGTCGGGCGATACTGAAAAGGCAGTACTGCTTGTAAAACGTTATTTTGAAGAGATGGGCATAATGACACGTATAACCAATAAGGGGGGCCTGATAGCGACCATGCAGGGAAAAGACAACAGCAAACACCGCGTAGTTTCGGCCCATATAGATACCTTAGGTGCAATGGTTAAGGAGATCAAATCAAATGGAAGGGTAAAGCTCACACAAATTGGGGGCTATCCTTGGAATGCTGTTGAAGGGGAGTACTGTCAAATTGTTGCATCAAATGGCAGCTTACAAACGGGCACTATACTGACAAATAAAGCGTCAGCCCATGTACATGGCATTAAGAGTCCTGAAAACAAGCGGGATAGTAACACCATGGAAGTGCGTATTGATGCTCAGGTATCGAGTGAACAAGATGTGCGTGATTTAGGTCTTGAAGTCGGGGACTTTGTGTATCTTGATCCAAGAACAAAAGTGACTGAGACCGGATATGTAAAATCAAGACACCTTGATGACAAGGCCAGTGTAGCATGCTTGTTAGGCGCGGTACGCACTATAATTGAAAAAGAACAAGACCTTACATATACAACCCATTTTTTCATCAGCAATTATGAAGAAGTAGGCCACGGTGCAAATTATGCAATAACCCCTGAGACATTTGAGTTTATCGCAGTGGATATGGCTGCACCAGGAGAGGGGCAAATGTCGCATGAACACAAAGTTACAATATGTGCGAAAGACTCTTCAGGGCCCTATGACTTGAAACTGCGCAAGAAACTTGAGCAGCTTGCTAAAGATGAGAATATTGACTATGTCGTTGACGTTTATCCATATTACAGATCGGATGCATCGGCCATGCTTTCAGCTGGATATGATATCTGTCATGGACTCATCGGACCAGGTGTGGATGCCTCTCATTCATTTGAAAGAACACATATAGATGGTTTAAAGGCAACTATTGAACTGACGGTAGCATACCTTATTAATAAGTAGACAGACATGTTTTCAGAACTACTTAACATTCCCTTTACATAAGCTTTACGGTGTCTAAACACATGACCAAAGTATCGTTGCTATAATGACTTTGGCAGTAACAACTAAAACGAAATTTAGACAAAACTTTGGAAGGGGATACTAAAAATGAGAACTTTAACATCAAAATTTACGATCTTTGGACTAATCCTAGTCCTTACGATGGGTGTTCTTGCAGGCTGTGGAGGCGGCACAGCAGAAGCTGAAAAAGCAGCTGAGCCAGCAGAGACAACTCAAGCAGCAGAGGAAACAGCACTTGAAGGTGCAGTTATCGTTGACGGATCAGGTACAGTTTATCCACTGATGGCACACATTGCAGAAGAGTATATGGTAAATGAAGAGCCAGACGTCTCAGTACAGGTTGGTCGAGCAGGTTCATCTGCAGGATTTAAGAAATTCATTCCTGGCGAGACGGATTTCTCTGATGCATCAAGAAAAATTAAAGATAAAGAAGTTGCACAGTTAGAAGAAAAAGGCATGAAGCTTGGTGAAGATGTATACGAGTTTGTTCTTGCATACGATGGTCTTACAATGGTTATCAACAAGGACAACACATGGGCAAAGGAAATGACACGTGACGAAATCGTGAACATGTACCTAGCTTCAGGCAATGTATCAAAATGGTCAGACATTCGTCCTGAATGGCCAGATGAAGAAATCAAATTTTATGGTCCAAATGAGAACCACGGTACTTACGAATTTTTCTACGAAAAAATTCTGGATGAACAAGATATGGTTGAATCAGCTAGCCTGCAACAAGAGTACTCTACTCTAGTTGACCTTGTATCATCTGACAAAAATGCAATTGCATACTTCGGATTCGGTTACTACGTATCAAATACAGATAAGCTTCAAGCAGTTAAGGTTGATTTCGGAGAAGGTCCAGTTGAACCAAGTCTTGAGACAATTGGTACCGACTTAGACTATGCTGGTTTCACACGTCCAGTATTCACATACCTGAACGTAAACTACGCAATGGACAAGCCACAAGTACTTGACTTTGCTAAGTATGTTGTGTCAGAGCAAGGTGCTAAGAGACTTGCCGGTGAAAATGGATTCGCGCCTCTTCCAGACGCTATGTATGCTGAGTATCAAGCTCAACTTGAAGCCCTAAACTAAGAAATAGTAGCGTAAATATCTATAAATGTGAGACAGGGGGCGACTGCTCCTTGTCTCATGCGCTTTAAAACTCTATGCTGTGAAAATGCAAGTGTAAAACTAAATTAGAAATAAACATCAAATATTAAATTCTATTGGATTATGAAAAAAGTATTTTGATGAAACATACAAGAATTAATGGATGAGTAATAAGAGAAATTAGCCGATAAAGGATCATTACGGGATTCTGAGTCAGTTTGAATAGGACTATTGGATTGAAACATATTATTAGACAAATGAGTAATCTGAAATACATTACGGTGAATGGAGTTCACATATGACTGATTATAATATTAGCAAACAAAAAAAACGATTTGATATAGAGAAGCTTATTCCAACCCTTCTTTTTATCATTGCATCAGTTTCAGTTTTGACTTCCATTGGAATTGTGACCACCTTGGTTGTAGATGCATCGCATTTCTTCGCTCAAGTGCCTTTAAGTGAAGTTTTTAGCACGAAGCTGGAGCCGCTTAGAGCCAAAAATCCTTCGTTTGGATTTTTGCCGCTTATTATGGGAACAATTGTTACATCCATTATAGCCATGCTTGTTGCAGCCCCGCTGGGAATTGCCTCTGCAATGTTCCTCAGTGAGTTTATGACACCAAATAAGAGACGTGTCATTAAACCCATTATTGAAGTATTAGCAGGTATACCGACTATTGTTTACGGTTTCTTTGCTTATAATACGGTCACACCAATTTTAATGAAGCTGATTCCAAATTTAGGCGCAAAAAATGCACTTTCTCCCGGGATTGTTATGGGAATAATGATTATCCCTATTGTGACATCATTATCAGAAGATGCTATGAGTGCTGTACCAGATTCCATTAGACAAGGTGCATACGGGCTGGGTTCTACAAAACTTGAAGTTGCATCAAAAGTCATTTTACCTGCAGCAATTTCAGGTATCGTAGCGGCATTTGTACTTGCCATCTCAAGAGCGATTGGTGAAACCATGATTGTTACGATTGCAAGCGGAAGTGCAAAAAAATTTACTATGGATATCACCATGCCAATGCAGACAATGACTGCATATATTGTTGAATTTACGAGCGGTGATGCTGGTAGTGGAACAGTGGGTTATTACAGTTTATATGCTGTAGGTCTGATTCTGTTCATATTCACGCTGGCAACAAACCTATTTGCAAAATATATCACCAAAAAGTATAGAAGGGAGTATTAAGAATGGAGAATGCTTCAAATACTCTTAATAATGACTATATGAAAAAGATGGATATTAATAAAAAATATATTGACCCGGATGCAGCTGTAAAGCGTATCCGCAAACGTAGACTATACAATGTAGTAGCACAAGGTATTTTTTCAATCATAATTGTCTTTATTATGTTTGTTCTAGGCCTGCTATTATACGAAACTATTTCAACGAGTATTGGATGGCTTGACATACAGTTTCTAACTGGACGTTTATCAATTAATCCAATTCGCGCAGGAATCAAGAGTGTTATTATTGGCACAGGCATGCTAATGGTTGTTGTTGCACCAGTGACACTTCTTATTGGAGTTGCAACCGCAATATACCTTGAAGAGTATTCTAAAAAAGGAATGCTCCATGGACTCATCAGTGTGAATATCTCCAATTTAGCAGGCGTGCCTTCAGTTATATTTGGCCTTTTGGGCTTGACCGTTTTCGGACGGCTATTTGGTCTTGGTTCAAGCATATTAGCGGGCGGTCTAACACTATCGTTACTTGTTCTACCCAATGTGGTTGTTGCAAGTCAAGAAGCAATAAAAGCCGTACCTAATTATTTGAGAGAGGCTTCATACGGACTGGGTGCTACTAAATGGACAACGGTTAGAAAGGTGGTTTTGCCATCTGCAATACCAGGCATTATGACAGGATCAATTCTTGCCTTATCAAGAGCAATTGGTGAAACAGCTCCGCTCGTTGTACTTGGCATACCTACACTCATTTTAAAAACACCTGAAAGCTTTATGGACGATTTTACAGCACTACCGATTCAGATATACTACTGGACACTGGACACAGTTCTCACAGCTGAATATGCTAATTTGGCTGCAGCGACCATTGTGGTTCTACTTACAGTATTATTTCTTCTGAATTCAGTAGCAATTCTTATACGTAGCAAATTTCAAAGAAGATTTTAATTCTTATAGAAATCACATGTACTTGTATTTAATGGAGGCATAGCTATGGAGTTGTCTAGTAAGCTAGAAAAGAAAAGAGAGCATTCGATTAAAGGTCTTATGAGAAAGCTGTCTTTTAGGAAAAATAGCCGTAACAATCAAAAAACAAGACACACAACAACCAATAACCAGAAACAAACAGTAGAAGAATTGAATACGGAAGCTTATATAGACGTAAGAAAAGCTGAAATGTCAGATGAAAATTCATTAGAAAGCGTTTCAGAAAGTTCAGTAAGTACAGATACAGATTTAAAGAAATCACTGGTTAAAACGATAATTTTAAATAAAGCGAACAGAGTATTTGGCAAGGTAAAAATGGGTTCGTTGGATTTTAGATTCAGCAATTTGAGACTGCGGACCAAACTGGTTTTTATGGCAGTGGCGATCAGTCTCATACCGATTTGCTTTTTAACCATGTACAACATGTCGAATTCGGTGGATTTGATTGAAGAAGGCGTTTACTCCAAAAATCAACTCTATATCAGCATGACGCAAGATCGTATCAATCAATATTTCAGTTCAAGAGAAATAGATGCTAAAATCTTGACGACATCAAGCAATGTGAGCCATGGCCTTGAACGTTTGAATGCGTTCGATGCAGATCAAAGGGAAACCCAGCAGATAGAAAAGGATTTTAAAGACCTGCTTGAAAAGCCTGTAGAAGAATATGCGTTTACAGACATATTTCTAACGAATAAGTATAAAGAGGTCATTTATAGCTTAAATTACAATAAGCTAGATCTTTCACCGCTGGTCTTCTCAAATGCATTTGTCGATAAAGCTATGAAGGGTGAGCAAAACTGGTCAGACCTATTTAGAAACAGTTTCATTGATGATAATATTCTCGTTTTATCAACACCAGTATACTCGTATGAGACAGCAAATGATACAAGTCCTATCGGTACTCTAAATATGGTTTTAAACCAGAATGCTCTAAATCAGCTGGTTCACAAAGGCATCAGCGAAGTATCTGAAAATGGAGACACATACCTAATTAACGCAGACGGTATGCTCCTTACAAATACAATCTTACCACCACTTAACGAAAAGGCAGCCCTAATTGAAACCATCGACACCGAGGCGTCACGTAAGCTAAAAGAGGCTGTAGAAAAAGGTGACATATCCTTTAATGAAACTACCGAGTACAAAAACTATAGTGGTGAAGACGTCTTGGGTACACTAGCTGTAACACAAGTTGGAGATACATTTGCTGGACTTGTAACAGAAGTTAAAAGAAAAGAAGCGTTCAAAGTCGTTGAAGGCTTTAGACAGATGACCGTCTTTATTGCAGTCATGGTCATGGCAGGTGCAATGGGGCTGGCAATAGTGATTTCACGCTCTATAAGCAATCCGATAAATAGAATCATTCAAGTCGTCCATAGAATTTCAAATTACAAGCTGAATGTGCGTGATACAGACTTAAAAGATGAAAATCGTAAAGATGAAATTGGCGACTTACAACGTGAAGTACTAAACATTGTAGACAACTTGGTTCTTCTATTAAAGGAAGTGGATACTTCTGCAGAAAAGGTAGTAGATGCTTCCGCTGCGCTTCATGAAAATGCAGTGCAGTCATTTGAGATGTCTAAAGGCGTTGAAGTCACAGTGCAGGAAATTGCCCAGGGCAGCGAAGATCAGGCAAAGAGTACAGAAATTGCACTTGAGAATACATCGGAGCTAAACCGCGTGCTTGCGACAAATCAGCGGGAGCTTAAATCTGTAATATCATACATGACTGAAGTCGATCAGATTATTGATTCTGGCCTTGAGATCGTTAATACACTTGAAAAAGTTAATGAACAGACAATGATGACAAACAATGAGCTGCACGATGCAGTTGTGAAATCCCATGAGAGCTTTAAACGCATTGAAAATGTGACCAATCTTATAATGGAGATTGCACAAAGAACCAATCTCTTGGCCCTGAATGCGTCTATAGAAGCAGCAAGAGCGGGAGAGCACGGTCTGGGATTTGCAGTCGTATCTGATGAAATCAGAAAGCTTGCACATCAATCGAGAGATTACAGCAATGATATTAATGGGATTATCATGCAAATGCGCAGTGACAACAGGAATGTTGAAAATGGTATAGATAAACTGGTAGATGTATCTAAAATTCAAATGGATAGCGTTCATGAGACGAAAGATAAATACATGGAAATCAATAATGCAATGAAGCAAACAAGTGCGCTCATTCTGAAACTTGATGAATACCAGCAGAACATAGACAATATGCGAAAGAAAGTTGAAGATGAAATTGTATCCCTGTCATCCGTGAGTACGCAAAATGCAAATGCATCTTCAACGGTTTCCATAACCATAGAAACTCAAACTGAAATTTCAAAAGCGCTCACAAAGTCGAGCGAAAATCTGGACGCGCTTTCGTCCAAATTGAAAAGTGAAGTGAGCAAGTTTAAATTCTAACTTTGCAAATATGAACAGGAATAGATTATAGAGGTGAGAATATGAGTACAACACCGAAATTCAGCATTAAAGATTTAGATTTTTATTATGACAATTTTAATGCACTAAAAAATATCAATATGGATATCAAAGCAAATGGCATTACAGCATTTATTGGTCCATCCGGGTGTGGAAAGTCTACTTTTCTTAAGACGCTTAACAGAATGAATGACTTAGTTGAAGGTGTACGCATAGATGGTGAAGTTAAGTTAGATGGCATTGACATATACAACAACGTTGATGTAATTAACTTAAGAAGACGTGTTGGCATGGTTTTTCAAAAGCCAAATCCATTCCCGATGAGTATTTATGACAATGTTGCATATGGTCCTAAGGCTCATGGCGTTCGTAAAAAGGCAGAGCTAGACGAAATTGTCGAGCGAAGTCTGCGCCAAGCGGCAATTTGGGATGAAGTTAAAGACAGGTTGAAGAATAACGCACTGGGCATGTCCGGTGGACAGCAACAGAGACTTTGTATTGCTAGAGCTCTAGCGGTAGAGCCTGAAGTACTTTTAATGGACGAGCCGACATCAGCCCTTGACCCGATTGCAACGCTTAAAATTGAAGAGTTGGCAGCGCAGTTGAAAGAAGATTATACTATCGTAATTGTTACACATTCAATGCAGCAGGCGGGGCGTATATCTGATGATACTGCATTTTTCCTGATGGGTGAACTCATTGAGTTTGACCGTACATCGAAATTATTTAGCAACCCAGTGAATCAAAAGACAGAAGATTATATTACAGGACGATTTGGTTAATAGGAGGCCTTGCATATATGCGCGCACAAATGGAAGCAAAGTTAGTAGAACTTGAAGAACTGATGTTAAAAATGAGTTCTCAAGTAGAAGAACTTATAGAATTTTCAATTAGAGCAGTACTTGAGCAAGATCTAGACCTTGCAAACCGTGTTATTCGACTGGATACGAAAATAGATAATCTTGAAATGAGTATTGAAAAGAAAAGCATTGAGTTTATTGCACTACAAAATCCGTTAGCAGGTGACCTAAGAAAAGTTAGCGCAATCATGAAAATCATCACAGACCTAGAACGTATTGGAGACCACTGTGTGAATATTGCTAAAGTTGTAATCAACATAGGCAAGACACCACTGGTAAAACCGCTTGTAGATATTCCTAAAATGGCAGACATCGTTAAAGCCATGGTGAATCAAAGTATTGATAGTTTTGTGTCAGAAAATTCTCAGTTGGCTATTGAGGTGGCCAAGCGGGATGATCTTGTTGACGATTTGTATGAACGTGTTTACTTGGATTTGCTTCAAGTTATGAAGGAAAGCACAGATGACAATACCAATCAAATTGTGGACCTGCTCTTTATTGGCAGATACTTGGAACGTATTGCCGATCATACAACAAACATTTGCGAGAGAGTTATTTATATGACAACTGGCGAACGTATGAATTTTTAGAACTATAAATTGCTTACAAGTAGACATTCGTCTAATAATCCAATAGATTCACCGTAAGAAAAAACGCTCATCAATCTGGATGAGCGTTTTTTCATGCATTTGAGAGAGAGTATGGCCCATTTGGGCTTAAAGGATAGTTCTGACCTATTCAGAGTATCCTTGAGTGATAAATTAAACGCCTAGTCCAAGCTCAAAGGCGTTATGCAAGCTTGTAACCGCTAGGTCACTTGAGCCTGCATCAATAATACAGGAAATCTTGATTTCTGAAGTTGATATCATTTCTATGTTGATACCCAACTTTGACAGGGTGCCAAATAATAGCGATGCAACTTCTGCATTGCCTGTAATGCCAGTACCAACGATTGAAACTTTGCTGACATCTTTCTTTATAATGACTTCACCACCGCCGATTTCTTCAGAAAAAGCAGTTGCGATCCCCGTTGCTTCAGCCAGATCATCAATGGGCACTGTGAATGAGATATCATTGTGCTCATCATGATTCAAGTTCTGAATAATCATATCCAAGTTCACATTTTGCTTTGCCAAGCGACTGAAAAGCTGGAAAGCAATACCTGGTGTATCAGGCACTTTCGAAACCGAAATTCTTGCAATATCAGGATCGGCTGTAACGCCGCGTACTTGTACTTTTTCCAATTTGGACACCTCCACAATTTGTGTTCCTTCGTTATTGTTGAAACTTGATCGTACAACGAGCGGAACCTTATATTTGCGTGCAAGTTCTACTGAACGTGGATGCAGTACTTTTGCACCCAATTTTGCGAGCTCTAACATTTCATCATAACTAATTTCGTGTAGTTGACGTGCGTCTGGAACTTTTCTCGGGTCTGTTGTGAACACACCGTCTACATCCGTATAAATTTCACATTTCTCAGCACCAACCGCTGCTGCCAGAGCAACT
This sequence comes from uncultured Acidaminobacter sp., assembly GCA_963676345.2. Lineage (GTDB taxonomy): Bacteria > Bacillota > Clostridia > Peptostreptococcales > Acidaminobacteraceae. The sequence continues at coordinate 1,108,766 of CAXXTS010000001.1, read as the reverse complement.
GCAGTCGTATCAGAACCGCCGCGACCAAGCGTTGTAATATCACCAAAATCAGAAATACCTTGGAAGCCAGCTACGATTACAATATGATCACTTTCGAATTCGTCAAGCATACGGTCTGTGTTAATAGACTCAATACGTGCTTTTTTATGGTGTGCATCTGTCTTAATGCCGCATTGGGCACCTGTTAGTGAAATAGCTTTTTCACCAAGTGCTTCAATGGCCATTGCAAGTAGTGAAATAGATACTTGTTCTCCTGTAGAAAGTAGCATATCCATTTCACGTGCAGACGGATTTGGATTAAGCTCTGTTGCCATATGAACAAGTTGATCGGTAGTTTTACCCATGGCGCTTACGACAACGATCATTGCCTTGCCAGTTCTTTTACGCTGAACAACGCGTTTTGCTACATTCTGTATGCGGTCGATATCTCCCATGGAAGTACCGCCATATTTTTGCACAACAACGCTTTTCATTAAATCACCTCAACTGTCACACCTTGCCTGCATACATCTAAGTCAAGCAAAGTCCAATTTGTAGATAGTTTGCTGAGTTCTTCAGATAGCAGGTGCTTGAACTCAGAATTTGATTTATCATAGAGTGCAATGAGTGTTGGACCAGCTCCGCTGATAAACTCACCAATTGCACCAAGTTCTCTCGTTTTATCAAGTACTTTGGCTCCATCTTGAATTAGGCCAATTCTATAGGGCTGATGAATACGATCATTTAGTGCTTCTCTAAGTCCTTCAATCGAATTGTTATTAAAGGAAGCGACTAGAAATGCAGCTCTTGAAAGATTGTGAATACAATCTGATTTGCTGTATGTTTCAGGAAGTGCTTCACGAGCCAGTTTCGTGCTTAGCTCAAAATCAGGCACGAGAACGGCAAAGGCCAGTTTCTCGGGTACAGGTATTTGAGTAGAATATACTTTTTCAGCAGACTGTATTGAAATAGACATACCCCCAAGAATTGCAGGCACAACATTGTCAGGATGGCCTTCGAGTTCAGTTGCCCAATCAATAATGTCTTTTGTATTCATTTTTTTAGCACAGAGTTCATTGGCAGCAACGATTCCAGCTACAATAGCTGAAGCACTGCTTCCAAGACCTCTTGAAAACGGAATTTGACAGTCGTGAATAATGAGCTCGAACCCCTGCTTTTCATGACCAAGACGACGAAGCGTTGTTTGGAGTGCAGTTAAAATAAGGTTCTTATCATCTGGGAGTGGTGTAATACTTGGATCACTCCACACAATTTTTTGAATGCCGTCATCAAGGGGCTGAACGTCGATTTGAAGATAAAGCTCAAGTGCGAGTCCCATTGCATCAAATCCTGGACCGATATTTGCAGATGTTGCAGGTACTGTAATTCGGAACATTTTAACCTCCCAGTTGGCTGAACATAGTTGTATGGTTTATCTATATACTAAGAAATATTTTACGCGATCAACCTCAGGTGATTTATCCAGTTTGGATAGTTTATCGAGTAGGTCGGATTCACTGCTTGCAAATACAACAGCGTGAATCTGATTGTCATAACCTGACGTTTGAATACGAAGCTCGCTTCCCGCAAATTGGTCTAAAAGCTTTGTAATTAGCATATTCTTGTTTTCACCAATCAGTCGGATAACCCATTTTGAAGGTTTTGGCCAGAGCTTATGAATGGTTGCATCTTTACGAAGTTCTAAGTATGATTTTTCTTTCTTATTTTGGATAATATCTAGAATATCTCCGAATACAGCACTTGCTGTAGGCAGTTTTCCAGCACCTTTACCAACGAACATCACTTCTCCAACAGAGTCTCCATTTAGAAGGACCGCGTTGTATTCGTTGTCAATGAGTGCGATCGGATCAGATTTACTTACAACAACCGGGCGAACGGCTGCATAGAGTTCATTGTTGATATACTCACTGTAAGCAAGAAGCTTGATTTTGGAGTTCATGGACTTCACGCATTCGATATCTTCAGCTTCAATGTCTGTAATGCCAATTGTAGGCATATCAGACCACTTGAATTCCTGGCCATAGGCAAGTGATGAAAGAATGGCAAGCTTCCTGACTGCATCAAATCCTTGAACATCTGATGTAGGGTCTGCTTCAGCAAATCCAACATCCTGAGCAATTTTTAGAGCATCATCATAGCTCATATTTTCATTGTACATTTTTGAAAGAATAAAGTTAGTGGTACCGTTAATGACTGCTGTAATAGAGTCAATGCTGTTTCCGCCCAGACATTCTTGAAGGGGTTTGAGAACAGGAATGCCACCACCGACGCTCGCTTCATAAAGGAGGGCAACATCATGCTGCGCGGCAAGGTTAATGAGTTCTTGTCCATGCTCTGCAATCAGGTCCTTATTTGCAGTGACCACGTGTATGCCAGCTTCGATACACTCTTTTATGTATCCATATGCAGGAGAAAGGCCACCCATAACTTCAATTACAATATCCGGCTTTGATTTCATAATTTCCTCAAAGCTTGTTTTAAATTTATCTGCATGGGGCAGATCTGTGTATTTATCCATATCGCGAACCAGAATGTTGTCAATAGAAATGTCAACATCGAATCTGTCTTTAACGCTCTCGATGTTCTTCTCAACCACTTCATAGACACCTGATCCGACAGTGCCGTAACCAAGTAGAGCAATACTTTTCACTTGATACACCTCCATTATTCCATAGCGATAAGAGTCAACTTCTTAACGCCGCTAAGAGCCTTCATTTCATTCATAAGTGCTTCGAATGACATTTCAAGTTCACTGATATCAAAGGTCAATGATACGTTCGCAATGCCGTTGATTGGTGTATCCTGACTAATCGTTAAAATGTTGCACTTAGCATGAGCAAGTCTGTCCAGCACCATGGAGAGTACACCTGACTCATGGTGCAGCAGTAGAGTCCACGTCACTTTTTTACCAAGAGCGCCTTCTGCTAAAGAAAAGACATGATCAGAGTACTTGTAGTATGTGCTGCGGCTAATGCCTACAGCTTTTACTGCTTCAGATACCCCTGAAGCGTCTCCGTTTTTTATAAGCTCTTTCGCATCGACAACTTTCTTATATACTTCTGGCAAAGCATCCGCATGGACGACGAGATATTTTTTCTTATCCAAAACAATCACATCTCCTGTTCTTGATTGACGCACAAATGTTTTTCCATCATAAACGTTATGGAGAGTATAACACAGAGTGTCCGCCGTGGCAACACACTTGTTTGAGAAAGATAACGTTTTCATGATATTTTTTTAAGGAAACGTAATATAATGGCACGAATATAAGCACGTGTATTTATTTCCATCTAGACTTTTAGAATCTATGCAATGCGGGTATTTATGAGTATGAGCATAAGGAGGGGAAAATGAGTAGAGATAAAGTAGAAAACTTCATGTATTTCAAGGCAATACATACTGATGTATACAAGGCTTATGAAGAATTTGGCCGAACTGTACACGAAAAAGGCGGCCCTGTTGATGAAAAGACAAGGTGGCTCATTAAAGTTGCAGTCTCTGCAGTAGAACAGTATCCGTACGCGCTTAGAACGCATATACATAATGCCTTAAGTGCAGGGTGTACTCGGACAGAGATTGAACATGCGATTCTTTTAATTGCACCAACGTGTGGTTTTCCTAAAGCGATGGAAGCCATCATGATTTTACGTGATGAACTGGACGGGGATATAGATGACGAGAGTACACATGCAAGGTAGATATACTACATAAAACTGGATATAATTTAGAAGCAAAGCTGGCATTATAGGACATAAGTGCCAGCTTTTTTATTGTGTAAAGCGACTAATGTCAATGTTTTTAGAGGTTTATGCAAACCTTATTTGATGTTATCGTAGGCATATATTATAATGTTAGTTAGCGATTTCAAAAAGATGAACTATATATATAGGAAGTCTTAAAGCAATTTAATATGAGGTGAACGTATGGTTAAGAAAAGACAAACCTATGACAACACCAGTATTTCCTCGCTGAAGGGTGAAGACAGAGTTCGGAAAAGACCTTCTGTAATTTTTGGTTCAGATGGTCTGGAAGGATGTCAGCACTCCTTTTTTGAGATTCTATCAAACTCGATAGATGAAGCACGCGAGGGACATGGTGATGAAATCATAATCACACGTCATAAAGATCACTCCATTACCGTTGAGGATAAGGGTCGTGGCATTCCGCTCGACTACAATCCCAATGAGAAAAAGTATAACTGGGAACTGATATACTGTGAACTTTATGCCGGTGGCAAGTACAACAACAATGATGGTGAGAATTATGAGTACTCCTTAGGCTTGAATGGTCTTGGGGCCTGCGCTACTCAGTATGCGTCTGAGTATATGGATGTGACTGTTTATCGTGATGGTGTTCAGTATGATCTTCACTTTGAAAAAGGGAAAAATATTGGGGGTTTAAAAAAGACCGAGTGCGATAACAAGGAAACCGGGTCGGTTCAGAAATGGAAGCCGGATCTGGATGTATTTACGGATATCAATATTCCAGTTTCTTTTTTTGAAGATGTTCTTAAAAAACAGGCAATTGTAAATGCGGGTCTTAAGTTTGTTCTCATAGATGAAGAAACAGGTCTGGGCCATGAGTATATCTATGAAAATGGGATCATGGATTATATTCAAGAGCTTAATGAAGACAAGGGTATTACCGAGCCTGTTTTTATTACTGATGAAGGGCGCGGTAAAGATCGGGAAGACAAGCCAGAATACAGAGTTAAAGCACAAGTTGCTTTTGTATTCAATAACGAGTGTAATCTGATAGAGTATTATCATAACTCAAGTTATTTAGAGCATGGCGGGTCGCCTGATAAAGCTGTAAAACAAGCCTTTGTGTATGAAATTGACCGCTTTATTAAGAAGCAAAACAAATATACAAAAAATGAAAAGAAAATCACATTTACAGATGTGCAGGATAGTTTGATACTGGTCACAAATTCCTTTTCTACAATGACATCCTATGAAAATCAAACGAAAAAAGCGATCACCAATAAATTCATTCAAGAGTTCATAGCAGATATGCTCAAGCGCGAACTCGAAATATTCCTTATCGAGAATCAACCTATAGCTGAAAAAATTGTGGATCAGATACTGATTAACAAGCGCAGTCGTGAAAAGGCAGAAAAGACACGTCTGAATCTTAAGCGTACCCTGAGTGAGAAAATTGATATTAAGAATAGAGTTAAAAAGTTTGTCAATTGCCGGACTAAGGAAATTGCAAGAAGAGAGCTCTATATTCTCGAAGGGGACTCTGCGCTCGGTGCATGTAAGCTTGCGAGAGATGCAGAGTTTCAGGCACTTATGCCAATTCGGGGTAAGATACTGAATTGTCTTAAAGCGGACTACTCCAAAATTTTTGCGAGTGATATCATTGTTGATCTGATTAAAGTACTTGGGTGTGGTGTAGAAATCCAGTCAAAGCACAGTAAAGATATGGATACATTCTCTCTTGAACGCTTAAATTGGGACAAGGTTATTATTTGTACCGATGCCGATGTCGATGGTTTCCAAATTCGAACGCTGGTTCTTACAATGCTTTATCGTTTAATTCCAACACTTATACAGGAAGGTAAAGTATTCATTGCTGAGTCGCCCTTATATGAGATTTCAACAAGGTCTGATACATATTTCGCTTATAACGAAGTTGAAAAAACTCAGATACTTAAGAAAATCAAAGGAAAGTATAGCATTCAGCGCTCAAAAGGTCTTGGTGAAAACGAACCTGAAATGATGTGGAAAACAACGATGAGCCCTGATTCGAGAAGGCTGATTAAAGTTGTGCCAGACGATGTAGAGCATACCCAAGTTGTTTTCGATACACTCCTAGGGGATAACCTGGAAGGCAGAAAACAGTATATTGCCGAACACGGACACGAATATTTGGAATTAATAGATTTGAACTAAGAGGTGACATATGTCGAACTCACAACCAGTGGGCATAACAGAAACACTTGAACAAAATTACATGCCATATGCAATGAGTGTAATTCTATCAAGAGCACTGCCTGAAATAGATGGATTTAAACCATCTCACAGAAAACTTTTGTACACAATGTATAAAATGAAACTGTTAAACGGCCCAAGAACAAAGTCTGCAAATGTTGTTGGACAGACCATGAAACTGAATCCCCATGGGGATCAAGCTATTTATGCAACACTTGTTCGACTTACACGTGGACACGACGCCTTAATACATCCGTATGTTGATTCGAAGGGGAACTTCGGTAAAACATCATCAAGGGATATGGCGTTTGCAGCTTCAAGATATACAGAGGTGCGTCTCGACAAGATTTCATCAGAGCTCTTTAAAGATATTGATAAAAATACCGTTGATTTTGTTGATAATTACGATGGACAAATGCAGGAGCCAACACTGCTTCCTACAACTTTTCCAAACATACTCGTAAATGCGAATAAAGGCATTGCGGTTGGTATGGCAAGCAGCATTTGTTCTTTCAACCTTAAAGAAGTCTGTGAAGCGACTATTGCATATATGAAAAATCCTGAAATTGACTTACTCAAGTATTTGAAGGCTCCAGATCTTTCAACAGGTGGTCGACTTCTATATAACGCGAAAAAAATACAAAAGATATACGACACAGGATTAGGATCTTTTAAAATTCGTGGTAGATACAGATATGTAAAAGAAGAAAATTGTCTTGAAATTACAGAAATACCGTATACGGCAACTGTTGAGCAAATAATAGATAAAATTGTTGATATGGTGAAAAATGGTCGTATTCGCGAAATTAATGATATCCGTGATGAGACGGATTTAGGTGGTCTGAAAATTGCGATGGATTTGAAGCGGGGTGTTGATCCCGAAAAACTTATGGCCAAGCTATTTAGATACACGCCGCTTGAAGATAGTTTTTCATGTAATTTCAATATTCTTGTTAACGGCTACCCTAAAGTACTTGGCATTAAAGGTATTTTGGAAGCATGGATTGCTTTTAGAATTGATTGTATTAAACGTCAGATTCGATTTGATATCGATAAGCTTGATCAGAGACTGCACTTGCTGCGTGGTCTTGAAAAAGTTATTTTAGACATAGACAAAGCTATTGCTATTATTCGTGAGACAGAAGAAGAAAAACTCGTTGTACCAAACTTGATGTCATATTTTAAGATTGATGAAATACAAGCAGAATATGTCGCAGATATTAAGCTAAGAAACATCAATAAGGAGTACATTCTTAAGAGAACCAGTGAAATTTCATCCTTAGAAAAAGAGAGAGAAGCTTTAGATACAGTTTTATCTGATGATAATAAGATAAAAAGCCGTATCAAGAAGGAGCTTAAGCACATCTCAAAAACGTATGGAAAAGAGCGTAGAACAGAGATTATTGATCCAGATGAAGTCTTGCAGCATGATGATGAGAATATGATACCGGACTATAATCTCAAAGTATTCTTTACAGATCATAATTACTTGAAGAAAATTTCACTCGCATCACTGCGTGCTAGTTCTAATCATAAGCTTAAAGATGAGGACAGTATTGTTCAGGAAATTGAAGGCTCAAATAAAGACGAGTTACTTTTCTTCTCGAATCAGCATAATGTTTATAAAATGAAGTTGCATGAAATTCCGGATCACAAAGCAAGTAATCTTGGTGTGTTTTTGCCGAACATTCTTGAACTGGAAGAAGATGAACTCATTGAGTATGTCATTCTTACGAGTGATTTTAGCGGTCATATGGTATTCGTCTTTGATAATGGCAAGATTGCAAAGGTGCCTTTGAAGAGCTATGAAACCAAAACAAACCGAAAGAAGTTGGTAAAAGCCTATTCTGATTATGGTGTTCTCGTTAGAATGCACTTTATAACAGAAGAGCAGGACTTTGTTCTTGTACGCTACAATTCTCCTGAGGAGTACCGATTGGTTCAAGTGTCTACAGAGCTTGTTCCTGAGAAGGCAACTAAAAATACACGAGGGGTTCAGGTTGTACGCATGAAAAAAGGCAGTTCCATATCAGCGTGCTATACTCCTGAAGAACTTGAAATTGATGATTTGTCTCGTTTCGCAATAAAGAAAGTGCCAATGTCAGGTAAAGAGGTCGATATGATAGAGCGTACTTATCTGATGGGACTTGAAAAGTAATAGGAAGTAGTGTTTTTATGCGACTCATTAAGCGTGCCGACTTTAAATAGTGGTTCTAAGTCAATAGTTGGGGTGCGATCTTAACAGATCGCACTCCATTACTGTTTTTTGGAGTGAAAAAGAAGTGCATAGAAGCTCATGTCAGTTGTAAGCATGCTTAATAAGCCAGCAGTGACTGGCGATGAAGTTTGAGTAGAATTAGTGATTGCAGGTATGTAGTATTCTATTTCTGAATCTGTTGAAATTCTGAAAGCCATATGAAACGCGCTTAAGTACTTTGATCTTATTATTGAAACCTTCAGTAGGACCATTCGTATATCCGTATTTAAAGGTATGTAGGATTTCTTTATGCCAGTTTCTGAAGGCTTTTATACAGTTCTTAAACTCAGGGATATGGACCGATTCGGCATACTTAATCCAGTCAGTATAAGCTTTGCGCTGCAAAGAGTACTTGTCCATTTTACATATGTTGTAGAACTTTTCTTTAAGTAGGTATGCAGTTCTTAGATCATCATGGTATAAAAGCATGTTTTGAAGACGCTCTTTGTCTGTATCTGAAAGTTTGTGATTTCGTTTAAGAATAAGTGATTTACTGCGTTTGAAGTACTTTCTGACGGAAGGAATCATATCCTTTTGAGCGCGTTTACGAACGTTTTCTATAGCCCAAGTGACTTGTCTAACAAAGTGATACTTATCAGTTATAATCTTAGCATTAGGAAAGAAGTCATGAGCTATTTGAGCATACTGTTTCCACATATCACACACGAAGTATTTGACCTTTTGTCTCTCAAACAGAGGAATGGACCTAAAGTAAGCTTGTAAATGTTCAAGTCTACGATCGGGAAGAATATCTAAGATTCGTTTTTTCTGAGCATCTACCAGGATACACTGGTACTTGTTGTGGCCCGCATTTCCTTTGAATTCATCAATGGATAAAACTTTGGGCATACGTGTGATTTTAGGATAACTCACGAAGTCAAATGTTCTAGAAACCGTTGTCGGTGATAATCCTAAGTCTTTTGCAATAGTTGTAATCGGAATAGATTTAGCCATCTGATCGCAGATCATTGCACTTACACGATTAGTCTTGCGTTGGTATTTGGGCAAGAAAGTATATGGCTCATAGAACCTTTTTCCACAGGAACAAGCGTATCGTCTTTTCTTTAAGATGATTAGTGCCTGTTTTCCGCTAATCGGTAAATCCTTAAACTCTTGATTCCTGTAATCGTGAACTTTAGAAGTGTGATTTCCACACTCAGGGCATACGACTGATTTCTTTGCTGTTGTTACATAAAGTTTTATGGAAGTATCGGTATGAGAGATATTCTTTACACGAACCCCTTCCAAACCTAGTAACTTGCTGATAGAATAATTGTGCACTTATAACTTAGCCCCTTTCTTTAATGTTTGTCTCGACAACTTACATTTTAAAGAGCTTTGTCTATAAGTGCACTTCTATTTTTTGAAACAGTAATGGGGTGGATTATTAATCCACCCCAACATTTATTGTAGAACCTAAATAGTCAGTACGCTTTTGTTTTAGATATTTAAGCTGAAAGCAGTTCATGTTAAATTATGTGGCTTTGCATAAAATTTAAGATAATATTAAATAGAGGACTTTCAATTGGGGTATAGAAGTTATTACTTAAAGGGTAATTGAAAAGGTTTGTGGAGGTGACGAAATGCGTCGAGATGAATTTGAAGGCTATAAAAAGATAGGCAGAGTAATTATAGCTTTAATGTCTATAGCGATTATTGTGAAAGTTTACTATGAACTTAAGCTGATTGATTTAATAGTGGGAATCTGTAAACTGGAGAAAGACAAAAAAGAAATTGCACGTGTTTGTCAAAAAACGCTCATGTATATAGTACATAAGGACACACAAGACGAAGTCTTCTTTAATAAAATGGAAGAAATGGGCTGGCGTTTTGTTCAAGCATATGGCCGTGGTTATCTGTTTGAGAGAAATGGTGAAGAAGTTCTTGCTACAAAGCGTTTTCACTTTAAGTATGCAGTTTATGAAATCCAAAATAAGGATTACTTCCTGTCTAAGGTAGAAAACTTAGCTTAAGTATTCTATATTCAAAAGGCGAAAAGTTTTCTAAAGATATAAAAATAGGTGAAGGTTAGTCACAAAACGGGGTACGTATTCTACGCACCTCGTTTTTTTATGGTCTTATTTTGGAAAGCAAAATAAGATGAATGGGGGTTTTGACCTTAAAATTTCCATTTTTTTGTCCCCCTGATGTTAGAAGAAATCATAGGATTATGATGTGTACAGTACAGGGACAGGGCGTCAAAGAGCCTGCACGCAACAGTCCTTTAATGAAGAGAATGTAGTCAGAAAACTTAAAACAGTTCAACTTTAATAAAAAGCATAAAAAAGCTTGAATTAGTGTTGACATGCGGGGTCTGTAAGTGGTACTATTACTAAGTCGTCACGAGCGAGCCAAACATTTTCAGATGATTTGAGTTGCTCGGAGCTGAGAAAAAAGTTGAAAAAACTTCTTGACAGCACGGCGGCAAACATGTTAAGATAATTGAGTCGCTAACAACAAGAGCGGCTGACAAATTAGGAAATAATTGGTCTTTGAAAATTAAACAGTATAGAATTAACACGTTCAATTCTTTTACCGCATCAAGACAAGGTCTAGATGCACCAAAGATTCGTAACGGATGATAATGATTAATTAGTCAGATTCATCTGAGCGATCAAAAACATTTGAAACAAATTTTTTCAAAGAGTTTGATCCTGGCTCAGGATGAACGCTGGCGGCGTGCTTAACACATGCAAGTCGAGCGAGAAGATTTTGACAGAACCTTCGGGTGATGGATAAATTGGAAAGCGGCGGACGGGTGAGTAACGCGTGGGCAACCTGCCCCATACAGAGGGATAGCCACTGGAAACGGTGATTAATACCTTATAAGACCACAGAAGCACATGCTTCAGAGGTAAAAACTCCGGTGGTATGGGATGGGCCCGCGTCTGATTAGCTAGTTGGTAAGGTAACGGCTTACCAAGGCGACGATCAGTAGCCGACCTGAGAGGGTGATCGGCCACACTGGAACTGAGACACGGTCCAGACTCCTACGGGAGGCAGCAGTGGGGAATATTGCACAATGGGCGAAAGCCTGATGCAGCAACGCCGCGTGAACGATGAAGGCCTTCGGGTTGTAAAGTTCTTTTCTTGGAGAAGAATAAATGACGGTATCCAAGGAATAAGCCCCGGCTAACTACGTGCCAGCAGCCGCGGTAATACGTAGGGGGCAAGCGTTATCCGGAATCACTGGGCGTAAAGGGAGTGTAGGCGGTCAAGCAAGTCAGAAGTGAAAGGCATCGGCTCAACCGATGTAAGCTTTTGAAACTGTTTGACTTGAGTGCAGGAGAGGTAAGTGGAATTCCTAGTGTAGCGGTGAAATGCGTAGATATTAGGAGGAACACCAGTGGCGAAGGCGACTTACTGGACTGTAACTGACGCTGAGGCTCGAAAGCGTGGGGAGCGAACAGGATTAGATACCCTGGTAGTCCACGCCGTAAACGATGAATACTAGGTGTCTGGGGTCGAACCCAGGTGCCGCAGCTAACGCATTAAGTATTCCGCCTGGGGAGTACGCACGCAAGTGTGAAACTCAAAGGAATTGACGGGGACCCGCACAAGCAGCGGAGCATGTGGTTTAATTCGAAGCAACGCGAAGAACCTTACCAGGTCTTGACATACAGATGACCGGTCCTTAGCCGGACCTTTCCTTTTAGGACATCTGATACAGGTGGTGCATGGTTGTCGTCAGCTCGTGTCGTGAGATGTTGGGTTAAGTCCCGCAACGAGCGCAACCCTTATTGTTAGTTGCCATCAGGTAAAGCTGGGCACTCTAGCGAGACTGCCGTGGACAACACGGAGGAAGGTGGGGATGACGTCAAATCATCATGCCCCTTATGATCTGGGCTACACACGTGCTACAATGGTCGGTACAACAGGAAGCGAAAGGGTGACCTGGAGCAAATCCTCTAAAGCCGATCTCAGTTCGGATTGTAGGCTGCAACTCGCCTACATGAAGTTGGAGTTGCTAGTAATCGTGGATCAGAATGCCGCGGTGAATGCGTTCCCGGGTCTTGTACACACCGCCCGTCACACCATGGAAGCTGGGGGCGCCCGAAGCCTGTGATCCAACCCCTTGTGGGAGGAAGCAGTCGAAGGTGAAATCAGTGACTAGGGTGAAGTCGTAACAAGGTAGCCGTATCGGAAGGTGCGGCTGGATCACCTCCTTTCTAAGGAGAACGTACTCTATACTGTTTAATTTTGAGAGACTGAAAGTGCTATGCACTGGTTTCTTGTTTAATGCACCTTGAAAACTGCATATGAATTAGAAGACGAAAACGTATCAAACCAAAATATTGAAACTAAGTTTTAAGAAAAGGGTTAGATACAGTTTCACTGAGGTAAACAAAACTCAAACTCGAATTATAAATACTCATTGATTAATAATCAGAGAACAGTTTATCATGACAAAGCAGTCGCTTACAGATCGAGGCGCGCGAAGGAAGAGGGAAGGCACGTATAATATACGTAACTGACTGATGACTGAGCAGCAACGACGAGCTGGAAGATGAATGCGCGTCATTAAATTGGTCAAGTTAATAAGAGCATAGGGTGGATGCCTTGGCACTAAGAGCCGAAGAAGGACGTGGTAAGCTGCGAAAAGTCTTGGGGAGCTGCAAGCGAGTGTTGATCCAGGAATGTCCGAATGGGGAAACCCGGCTGTCGTAATAGGCAGTCACCGTGCACTGAATACATAGGTGTACGGAGGGAGACTCGGGGAACTGAAACATCTAAGTACCCGAAGGAGAAGAAAACAAAAGTGATTTCCTAAGTAGCGGCGAGCGAACGGGAAAGAGGCCAAACCAGAGACTACGGTTTCTGGGGTTGTGGACGCATCATAAGTGATGGCGGTATTCTAGTCGAAGAGGTTTGGAAAGACCCACCGAAGAAGGTGACAGTCCTGTAGACGAAAGAAGAAGGCCCACGATGCGCACCAGAGTACCACGGGGCACGTGAAACCTTGTGGGAAGCCGGGAGGACCATCTCCCAAGCCTAAATACTCCTTAGTGACCGATAGCGCATAGTACCGTGAGGGAAAGGTGAAAAGAACCCCTGTCGGGGAGTGAAATAGAACCTGAAACCCTATGTTTACAAGCAGTCGAAGAACTTTATATGTTCGACGGCGTACTTTTTGTAGAACGGGCCAACGAGTTACGTTATGCAGCAAGGTTAAGGCGTTCAGCGCTGGAGCCGCAGCGAAAGCGAGTCTGAAGAGGGCGTGTAGTTGTATGGCGTAGACCCGAAACCGGGTGACCTATCCATGAGCAGGGTGAAGCTGAAGTAAAATTCAGTGGAGGCCCGAACCCATATCTGTTGAAAAAGGTTGGGATGACTTGTGGATAGCGGAGAAATTCCAATCGAACCCGGAGATAGCTGGTTCTCCCCGAAATAGCTTTAGGGCTAGCCTTGATGTGAGTGATGCGGGGGTAGAGCACTGACTGTCCTAGGGGGCTTCACCGCCTACCGAAGACTATCAAACTCCGAATACCGTAATCATATAATCAGGAGTCAGACTATGTATGATAAGATTCATGGTCAAGAGGGAAACAGCCCAGACCGTCAGCTAAGGTCCCAAAGTCCAAGTTAAGTGGGAAAGGATGTGGGGTTGCTTAGACAACTAGGATGTTGGCTTAGAAGCAGCCATTCATTTAAAGAGTGCGTAATAGCTCACTAGTCGAGTGACCCTGCGCCGAAAATTACCGGGGCTCAAACTTGGCACCGAAGCTACGGCAGTACGTAAGTACTGGGTAGGGGAGCATTGTGTACGGGCAGAAGCTATACCGTAAGGAGTGGTGGACTGTACACAAGAGAGAATGTTGGCATGAGTAGCGAGAGGCAGGTGAGAATCCTGCCCGCCGAAAACCTAAGGTTTCCTGGGGAAGGTTCGTCCGCCCAGGGTTAGTCAGGACCTAAGCCGAGGACGAAAGTCGTAGGCGATGGACAACTGGTAAAGATTCCAGTACCACCGAAAATCGTTTGAGAGATGGAGTGACAGGGAATGCAAAGCGATCGCACTGATGGATGTGCGTCCAAGCGTCAAGTGAGAACGGCAAGGAAAATCCGGCTGTTTAATTGCGAGGCGTGACGGGGAGTGAAAAATAAGTAGCGAAGTCGCCGGAGAGTCCTTCAAGAAAAGCTTCTATCGAGATTGTAGGTGCCTGTACCGTAAACCGACACAGGTAGGTGAGTAGAGAATACTAAGGCGAGCGAGATAACCATTGTTAAGGAACTCGGCAAAATGACCCCGTAACTTCGGGAGAAGGGGTGCCGCATTAGGGTGTTAAAGCCCGAAGCGGCCGCAGAGAACAGGCCCAAGCAACTGTTTACCAAAAACACAGGTCTCTGCTAAGTCGAAAGACGATGTATAGGGGCTGACGCCTGCCCGGTGCTGGAAGGTTATGAGGAGAGGTTAGCGTAAGCGAAGCTTTGAATCGAAGCCCCAGTAAACGGCGGCCGTAACTATAACGGTCCTAAGGTAGCGAAATTCCTTGTCGGGTAAGTTCCGACCCGCACGAAAGGCGTAATGATTTGGGCACTGTCTCAACAATGGACTCGGTGAAATTGTAGTACCGGTAAAGATGCCGGTTACCCGCAGCAGGACGGAAAGACCCCGTGGAGCTTTACTGTAGCTTGGCACTGGACTTTGGTATAGCATGTACAGGATAGGTGGGAGGCTAAGAAACGTGTACGCCAGTATGCGTGGAGCCAATGTTGGGATACCACTCTTGCTATATCAGTGTCCTAACCGTGCGCTGTTATCCAGCGTCGGGACAATGTCAGGTGGGCAGTTTGACTGGGGCGGTCGCCTCCTAAAGAGTAACGGAGGCGCTCAAAGGTTCCCTCAGTGCGGTTGGAAATCGCGCGAAGAGTGCAAAGGCAGAAGGGAGCTTGACTGCGAGACATACAGGTCGAGCAGGGACGAAAGTCGGACTTAGTGATCCGGCGGTACCGAATGGAAGGGCCGTCGCTCAACGGATAAAAGCTACCCCGGGGATAACAGGCTTATCTCCCCCAAGAGTCCACATCGACGGGGAGGTTTGGCACCTCGATGTCGGCTCGTCTCATCCTGGGGCTGTAGTCGGTCCCAAGGGTTGGGCTGTTCGCCCATTAAAGAGGCACGCGAGCTGGGTTCAGAACGTCGTGAGACAGTTCGGTCCCTATCCGCTGTGGGCGCAGGAAATTTGAAGAGGAGCTGTCCTTAGTACGAGAGGACCGGGATGGACAAACCTCTGGTGTATCTGTTGTTCCGCCAGGAGCACTGCAGAGTAGCTACGTTTGGACGGGATAAGCGCTGAAGGCATCTAAGCGCGAAGCCCCCCTCAAGATAAGATTTCCCATCCTTTATGGAGTAAGACCCCTGATAGACTAACAGGTTGATAGGTCCAAGGTGTAAGTGCAGCAATGTACTCAGCTGATGGATACTAATAGGTCGAGGACTTGACCAATAAGAATTTGGGTCAAAACCAAAGTGAAACAAACGTCTTTTAAGATCATGTGCAGTTTTGAAGGTGAATACCTTCACAAACCGACAGAATTGTCAGAACTTTGTATTCAATATGTAAGCTGTAAAAATACTTAAATAAAGTAAGAAAATACAGTTTAAGCATTGACAAAAGAAAGCAGTTCTGCTAAAATAAATCTTGTCGTTAAGCATTCTTAACGCAAAGATAACACATTGAAATCCGGTGATGATGGCGAAAAGGTCACACCTGTTCCCATTCCGAACACAGCAGTTAAGCTTTTCAGCGCCGATGGTACTTGGGGGGCAGCCCCCTGGGAGAGTAGGTCGTCGCCGGTTTCAAATTGTTCCAAGGTAGCTCAATGGTGGAGCAACCGGCTGTTAACCGGTAGGCTGTGGGTTCGAGTCCCACCCTTGGAGCCAATTAGATAAACACAAATATGACGCGGGGTGGAGCAGCTGGCAGCTCGTCGGGCTCATAACCCGGAGGTCGCAGGTTCGAATCCTGTCCCCGCAACCATTAAAGTAACATCAAATTTAAGTGAAGATGCAATGTGACTTCACTTTATATTTGGCGGCGTAGCTTAGTTGGCTAGAGCGTTCGGTTCATACCCGAAAGGTCGGTGGTTCGAGTCCACTCGCCGCTACCATTTATTTAATGGCCCCTTGGTCAAGCGGTTAAGACACCGCCCTTTCACGGCGGTAACATGGGTTCGATTCCCATAGGGGTCACCATTAAAATCCTCGAAAGAGGTACATGTGGGAGTATAGCTCAGCTGGGAGAGCATCTGCCTTACAAGCAGAGGGTCATAGGTTCGAGCCCTATTACTCCCACCATTATGGCCCAGTAGTTCAGTTGGTTAGAACGCCAGCCTGTCACGCTGGAGGTCGAGAGTTCGAGTCTCTTCTGGGTCGCCATTTTATGGGCCGGTGTAGCTCAATTGGTAGAGCAACTGACTTGTAATCAGTAGGTCGCGGGTTCGAGTCCCATCACCGGCTCCATTTAATTTTAAAGGTGATAAAATCACGAAAGAGTTTGTGAAACAAATTCAATCATTAATGTAATTTTAGAATTATAGATGCAAGTAAATCAAGGCGCCAGACTGACAATTGAAGGCGCGTACCTGAGTACGCAACTGATTGAGGAAGGCTGAGCGACGAAGATATACGTAGCATATATGATTATAAAGAATTTTAGTTTAAAGCCATAAGTAGCTCGAGGCGCACAGTTGAATGACTGAGCAACGCAGAGATGCGAGTGGACTTAAAGATAAATGGTGGGGTTCCCGAGTGGCCAAAGGGGGCGGACTGTAAATCCGTTGACTGAGTCTTCGAAGGTTCGAATCCTTCTCCCACCACCACATATTGGGGATTAGCCAAGTCGGTAAGGCAGCGGACTTTGACTCCGTCATTCACAGGTTCGAGTCCTGTATCCCCAGCCAACATGACCCATTAGCTCAGTCGGTAGAGCACCTGACTTTTAATCAGGGTGTCCTGCGTTCGAGTCGCAGATGGGTCACCATATAAGGAGAGGTACCGAAGTGGTCATAACGGGGCGGTCTTGAAAACCGTTAGGGTGAAAGCCCACGTGGGTTCGAATCCCACCCTCTCCGCCATTAATAGACGGAGAAGTACTCAAGTGGCTGAAGAGGCTCCCCTGCTAAGGGAGTAGGGCGTTTACGCGTCGCGAGGGTTCAAATCCCTCCTTCTCCGCCATCTATTAAAATCCATCAGGGCCTTTAGCTCAGTTGGTCAGAGCATCCGGCTCATAACCGGACGGTCCGGGGTTCGAGTCCCTGAAGGCCCACCAGATTTAAAAAGCATAACATGCATTAAAACGTAGGGGTGTAGCTCAGTTGGTAGAGCAGCGGTCTCCAAAACCGCGTGCCGAGGGTTCAAGTCCTTTCACCCCTGCCATTTTTATTTTAAGAACTGACTGTAAGTAACACCACACTTCGGGGTGTAGCGCAGTTTGGTAGCGCATCTGGTTTGGGACCAGAGGGTCGCGGGTTCAAATCCTGCCACCCCGACCATTTTTCATAACCACTTACAAGTGGGCGTATAGCTCAGTTGGTTAGAGCGCACGCCTGATAAGCGTGAGGTCGGTGGTTCGAATCCACCTATGCCCACCAATTACATATTTGCCCAGATAGCTCAGTCGGTAGAGCAGGGGACTGAAAATCCCCGTGTCGGTGGTTCGATTCCGCCTCTGGGCACCAAGAGAACACTTTCAAGTCAATTGAAAGTGTTTTTTTATGTTGTTGTAAAAGGAAGGTAAATAAGAAGGCAAGTATGAGATCAAAAGAGAGTCTCTTCTAGTCTATACAAGCCTTCTACTTTGAGTTTTATATACATGGAGTCCGTTATGTGACTCGTAGGCCCATTGATATTTATGGAAGCTCTATTAATAGCGTCTTAATATAGTTCAGGGTCGATGGATAATGAATTGATTTATCGACTTGGACAAGATAAGTCATTTTTTCAGGGGTATCGAGACGATTAAAAACAATCTGATCAGCACTGATTAGATCAATGTCAATAAAGGTATAGGTAGAATCCCCAATCTTTAAATCAAACGTTGGAATCTCAAGGTCGATGCACTTACTAGAATCTGAGTAAACCCAGGTTAGCGTAGTGCTGTAGTGGTAATAATCTTGTTTGAGAAACCCTTCTGTCTCAATGCGTACCTTAAGCTTGTTACCCTTGCAGTTTATATCTGATATAATGCCAACCCCAAACTTGGTTGCGAGCGTAATGGGCGCTTCGAGAAAGAGTGATTCAGGCGTACAGTGTTCAATTATTTCCAAACACTCCATCAGGTACAAAATATCTTCATAATTATGCAGCAGTATTTTTCGTTCTAACTCCAAGCTGTGTGTGTGTTCATATTCTAAATAAAGATCGACACTTTCTTTACCGCTTATGGTATCTTCTCTTTCAATGCCTAGGAACTTTTCAACTGTTTTAAGTTTAAAGTCATCAAAGTTAAAAAAGGTCTTGTTGTGTTTTACTAGACGCATAAGGTCAAGGTTTCTAGATTTGCTCATAGTACAGTTTATATTGTGTATACCCATTCGGCTGTTGGTGTAAGGGATATCGAACGCTCTTCCATTAAAAGAAATATAGTAACGCTTTGTGTCAATAATCTCTTTAAAAGCAATGAGCAGTTCTCTTTCTTCGCTCCGACTTTCACAGAATAATTGGCTGAGTATAAAGTCACTTCCATTATAGGTGATATAGCCAATGAGTATGACTTCGCTTTTGGTGTGACTTAGGCCAGTTGTTTCAATGTCAAAGAGCACAAAATCTTCTTTAGGGATGAATTGACTAAGCGCTTTTGGATATTCAAAGTTTTCGAGTACTTTACGGTGTATTGTTTTCAATAGATGTGCCTCCTATAACAATATTATAATTCATATTCTTTAATTGTGGAAAGTGAGTTTAAATAGGTGATATAATAAAAGAGTCGCAGCTCATAAGAAAATTGTCCTATTTATAAGAATAGGTGTTGAGGTTGAAAATAAAGTCTGTTACAAGAGGGTGGTACTATATGAGAATGATGATGATTGATGAAATATTTGCAGGACTTGTAATAGCACAAGATATTATTAATGAATATGATACCGTGATTATATCATCTGGAGTGAAACTAACAGACGCCCATATAAAAACGCTCAAGCGACTTAATGTAGATTATGTCTTTGTTCATGAACCCAAAAAAGCATCTAGACCACCGCAGTCAACGGTGAAGTCAGTACCTAACGTTCTTGCTGCCATTGAAGGCAGGCAGAAAGATGTTTTTAAACGTTCAGTTGAGTTTTATAAGACGATAAGCAGTGAAGTTCGAAATGGTAAACAAGTTGAGTATAATGAAGTTCTACAGGTTGTCGGAGAACTTGTTCATCAATTCTATAAGCATGACGATGTATTACGTCTGCTTCAACGTGTCGAAGTTATAGATGAATACGAAAATACACATAGCGTGAGTGTCTGTATATTGAGTGTCGTCATGGGGAAATGGCTCCATCTCAGTCAGCAGCAAATATATAAGCTGGCGGTAGCAGCCTATATTTCAGATATTGGAAAAGCGCGTATATCGAAAAACATTTTGGACAAACCTACAGATTTAGATGCATTTGAATCAGTTCAAGCGCGAAGACATGTTAATTATTCAACGAATATCCTATCGCTTTCTGGAACATACGATGAAGATGTTATTCGAACGGTATCAGAACATCATGAAAGGTTAAACGGATCTGGTTATCCTGAAGGTAAAGCTGGAGATCAGATTGATTTGAATGCAAGAATCATCGCAGTAGCCGATACCTTTCATGCACTTTTGTCCAATCGACCATACAGAAAGGCATATACTGTTTTTGAAGCAACAGAAATCATATGGCAACTTGCATATGATGAACTGGATCCATATGTATCTGAGCGACTTGTTAAGTTTATTACAGCGTACTTTGTAGGACGGGAGATTATTCTCTCAGATGGAAGACGGGGCGAAATCGTATTAGTGAATGCTTTTGACAAGTTTAAACCACTTGTAAAGGTAGACAATGCCTTTGTAGATTTGTCTAAAGAGACTGCTTATAAAATTGTTGGTGTTGCACGAGTGTCAAATTAGTGATGGGTTTATTAAAGTGCCTAAATAGATACTTTACTGTGTTCTTTGATTAAAACATTTGAAGGTATTAAGTGTTTTGAATATATCCGATATATAATTAAGCCAGTAGGTACATTGAAAAATGAGTGTACCTACTGAATTTATGTAATGAAAAAAATTAGGTAGCGATAAAAAGATGAACTATAGCGGGAATCATTCACGATGCTTTACAAAGAAATAAAGGTAATATAAAATAAGTGAGACTGTTTAGCAGGGAGTGAAAAGCATGCAAGTATATCTAGATAATAGTGCCACTACGGCGGCCTACCCTGATGTGGTAGAAGCTGTCACCGATGCACTCGTTAATAATTATGGAAATCCATCTTCAATGCACTCGATGGGGGTGCAGGGAGAAAAACTTCTTAAGCAATCGAAAAAAGAGGTGGCCAAACTTATTGGCTGTTCAGAAAAAGATATTGTCTTTACTTCTGGTGGAACCGAGGGAAACAATCTCGCGGTTTTCGGTAGTGCATATGCTTATCAAAAGACAGGAAAGCATATTGTTACAACGTCAATTGAACACCCTTCTGTTTTAAATGCTATGAAAAAGCTTGAAGAAGAAGGATTTAACATAACATACCTTGAACCGGATGGTAGCGGCAGAATATCTGCTGAAGCTGTTATAAGCGCGGTTCAAAAGGACACCATTCTTGTATCTATAATGCATGTGAATAACGAAACTGGAGCCATTCAGCCAATACTTGAAATTGGAAAGGGCCTTAAACGACTGGCTAAAAAGCCAATTTTTCATGTGGATGGTATTCAGGCAATTGGTAAGTTGAAGGTTTCTGTAAAAAGGCTAGGGGTTGACTTATATACAATCAGTGGTCATAAAATCCATGGTCCTAAAGGTACAGGTGCTTTATTCATAAAAGAAAAGACAAAACTCGTTCCACGACAGTTTGGTGGCGCACAGGAAAAGGGGCTTCGCCCTGGCACAGAAAACGTACCGGGTCTTGCTGGTCTTGGTGCAGCTTGTCGTCTTGCAACGAGCAGATTAGAGCAAAACAGTGAAAGAATGCAAAACATGAAGCGTCAATTTTTCGATTACATTTCAGAGGCCTTGTCATCTGTAAAATTGAATGGAGAAATCACGGATCAGTTTGCCCCTCATATCATTAACATATCCTTTGTTGGCATGCGTGGCGAGGTGTTGCTTCATGCACTGGAATCAAAAGGTGTATACGTATCAACGGGATCGGCATGTTCATCAAAAAATAAAAGCTACTCACATGTATTAACTGCAATGGGGCTTTCTGAAGAAGAAATGGAAGGCGCGATCAGGTTTAGTTTTAACGGCGAGATTACAGATGAAGCACTGACATATGCTGCACAGATTGTTGTTGATTCTGTTAACAGTCTTGAAAAGATAATAAAAGGGAGATAGAAATGACTAAGTTTTTAATCGTAAGATACGGTGAAATTGCCTTGAAAGGCAAAAATAGATCTTATTTTGAGAATAAACTCTTTCATAATGTGAAGACCGTGTTAAAAGGCATGGAGGATATACGTGTATCTAAGCAACATGGACGGATATTTGTTGAACATCATGAAGAAGACACAGAAGAAGTGGTAGAACGTGTTACAAAGGTCTTTGGTATTGTTTCAGTATCCCCAGCGGTAAAAGTTGAAAATGATATTGAAAAAATCAAAGCTGTGGCACTTGAGGAAGTCAAGCAGACTCTAGAAGAAAGTGACTACAGCACTTTTAAAGTGGAGAGTCGACGTTCGAATAAAGGATTTGAGTTTAAGTCTCCAGAAATCAGCCGCATTGTTGGAGGATATGTTAATCAATCCATTGACGCACTTCAGGTAGATGTGCACAATCCTGAGTTTATTCTAAACGTAGAAGTCCGTAATCAGAGCTATGTTTACTGCCGTGTTATACCTGGTTTTTCAGGAATGCCGTACGGTTCTGCGGGTAAAGGAATGCTCCTGCTTTCAGGAGGTATAGATAGCCCAGTAGCAGGTTGGCTGATGGCAAAGCGCGGTATGGCACTTGAAGCAGTTCATTTTCATTCGTACCCTTTCACAAGTGAACGTGCAAAAGAAAAAGTAATGGAACTAGCGCGTATTGTTTCAGAATATACAGGAAAAATTCGTGTTCATAATGTAAACTTGCTTGAAATCCAGCAGGCGATTAATGAGCATTGTCCTGAGGAAGAAATGACGATTCTATCAAGACGTTTCATGATGGCAATTGCTGAGCGTATTGCTGGTGAACGCGGTTGTCAAGCGCTGATAACAGGTGAAAGTATTGGGCAGGTTGCGAGTCAGACCATACAAGGACTAACGGTAACCAACAGCCGCGTGAGCTTACCTGTACTCAGACCGCTTATTGCAATGGATAAGGTGGATATAATCAAGTGGGCTAAAAAAATAGGTACTTTTGAGACATCTATTTTACCATTTGAAGACTGTTGTACAGTATTTTTGCCAGAACGTGTAGTAACACGTCCCCGTGTGCAAGATATTGAAGAATCAGAGCAGTTGCTTGAAGTAGAATCTTTAATAGAAAAAGCAATTGCAGGTAAAGATGTTATTGATATCGAGTTTGAAGGATAAAAAATTGAAAATATATGACGCCGTTTATCGGCGTCTTTTTTGTGGTTCTAAACTAGAGCTATAAATCAGTCGTTGGAGTGGAAGTCTTAATGGTCTGTGTTCATTTCTATTTGGTTGGCGTTTCAGACGGATTCAGTAAAATAGGTGTGAAATGGGAAGCGTTCTTGTATGCATTCTGCAGTATGAGGACTTGCTGTTGATGAAATAACAAAGGACAACTTCAGATGCAAGGTATTTTTACAGAATTATTGTACGATTTCTGATTCATACTATATAATAAAAAGAGATGATAACTTGGGGGATTGTAAAATGATAATGAAAGATACGATGGATCTTGAGTCAGGCATGGTCTTGGCCCAGGATATACTGAACAACTATGATGCGATTGTATTGTCTGCTGGTACAAAGCTGACACCTGAGCACATTATGAACTTAACAGTCATGGATATAGGATTCGTATTTGTCGAAGATACTCCAGAAAAAGTTCCAGAAGACGCGTCAGATTTTGAAGGCATGATGGGGGAGATGCCTGACCTTTTTTATGAAGAGGAGATATCAAAGCCTGAGGCTATTTTGCGTCCTGCTGAAGTTATTCAGAGTGAAACTTCAAGGAGAGAACGTTTTGACGAAGCAGTTTCATTCTATAAAAAGATTTATCAAGATGTGCAAGTGGGGAAATCTGTAGATTCTAAAGCAGTGCTGGGTGTCATTAAGGATCTTGTAAAAGAGTTTTACAAGTATGACGATATATTTACGCTGCTCAAAAAAATGAAATCAGAGGAAGCCTATGAGTACACCCATTCAACAAGTGTGAGTATTCTAAGTGTCTTACTAGGGAAATGGTTAAAAGTACCACACCAGAGTATATATAAGCTCGCTCAAGCAGCGTTTTTAGCTGACTTGGGTAAAGCCCTAGTTCCAAAAGAAATCTTAAATAAAAAGGCAAGACTGACAATAGATGAACGTTCGCGCGTTGAAGAACATGTTGTCCTGACTAAGCAAATTCTATGGAATTCAGGTGGATTTGATATGGACGTCATACATATTATTGAAACCCATCATGAAAGACTCAACGGGAGCGGATACCCAAATAGAATGGATAGTGGGTGCATAAGCCAGCTGACACGCATTGTTTCAGTGGCAGATACATATCATGCCCTCTTATCTGAACGGCCACATAGAGCGGCCTATTCAATAGTTGAGGCGACAGAACTTCTCTGGGATATGTCATACAGTGAACTTGACCCGCGGGTGACTGAGCGTCTTGTGAAGTTTATCACATCGTTTTTAGTAGGTGGTGAAGTCATATTATCCAATGGTAAAAAGGGCGAAATAATTATGGCCAATCAGTATGATAAATTCAGACCACTCATTCGCGTAAATGATGAATTCATAGATTTGTCACAGAATAGAAGCTGCAAAATTGTTGGCATAGTGGGATCTGTATAATACTTTTAAATAAAAAGGCTCTTCACGGTTTACAGGTGAAGAGCCTCTTTTATCGGCATTATGTACTTTAAGATTCATTCGTCCAGCTACCTGCTGATGTTTTTAAGGCATCAACGGTGTCTCTGTTACTGTTTACAGCACGAAGTCCTTCAGACATTCCATCTTTAATTTGGTCAGAGATATCTAAAAGTTGAGAGCTCTGGTCATGGATGATGGCTATCTTAGAGCTTTCATCTTCAATGAGTGATACGATATGTTTATAGTCCCGCTCAAGGGTATCAAATTGGCTTACAAGGGTCTTTGCCATATCTCGCATGGTATCCTTGAGTGTGCTGAGCTGCTCAAGTGACTGGGTTATTTGTATCTGTTTCTTATCAATGGTTTGAGTCCCGCTTAAAAACGCAAGTACGACACTGTCTGCTTTTTCAATAATATCTTTTGTATATTCAGATAGTGCACGTATTTCTTCTGCGACAACAGCAAATCCACGACCATATTCCCCAGAACGTGCGGCTTCAATAGAGGCATTTAGGGCGAGTAAATTAGTCTGGTCAGAGATGTCATTAATCTTTGTAAAAATATCTGTAATCTCATTTGCCTGAGTTTTGAATCCTGAAGCAACAATCAGTTGCTGTTCAGAGACTTCTGTTATGGTGCGAATATCAGAAGATATGTTGGAAATATGCCTATTCAGTGCATTCAATGCTTCTAAAGAGGCACCGATAGTTTCCATACCTTGCTTTGAACGATTAAGCAAATCACCTGAGCTTTCAGTGAGCTTGGAGGTTGCACTATCGATTTGGGTACTTGAGCTGAGCAAGCTGTCTTTGTAGTTTAAACTTTGGTCTAGAAACAGGTCAATGTCTTTAAATTTCTCATAGATTTCATCACAAAGAGAAATAACATGGAGGCGATGTTGATTGGAACTTTCGAGTAGGTTATGCACATGGTCTTCTTTAGCTTTGAGCTCGTTGAGTGTAACTTCCATTTCGTGCTGATTAGATTCTGCACGTTCCATGGCTTTACCGCCTAGCATTGCAAAAGCACCTAAAAAGATTGGGGCGGAGTCAATCATAAAGAGCAGTGGGTTTTGTGCATGCAGGGTGCCGATTGATAAATTAGGTAAATGGTTTTTGAGCCGTATCCACTCAAAGACCCATGCACCGAGTGGAAAACAAATCCCAAATAGAACGCCTGCACTTGTATATTTGAACATAGTTGAAATATATTTCTTCATGTAATCACCTCATAGGTAATATACCCTAAAAGAGTGCAATAATCGAAAAACCCCTTGAATCCTAGAAAAAAATCTAAGATTCAAGGGGTTTTAATTATTCATCCAAAGCAGTACCGTTCTCTGGTAGGGGGTCGCCTTCGACATTCTCTTCAGAAGAATCTTCAAGTAAATTGTCTACAGGGATTGGATCCGGTAGAACCATTGTCTTGACTTCATCTGAATAGATAATAGTGCCATCTGGCAGTGAAAGAATACCACCAAATAGTATTTTTGTCCCCACAGGAAGAGATACAATACTTTCATCTTTAAGTGTGATGTCAAATGGGAAGTTTACAACCTTAGTGCCGTCTTGCATAGTTGATAGGGGATAGAGGTAGCCATCAACAGCTGCGCCAAGATCGATACTAATATATTCACCATTATGAATGTCACATGGTTCAGTTGGGAGCTCGTATTCCCAATCACCAGGGTAAATATATTCTGGATTGCCTTCTGCATCAAGTATAGGTGTTCCATATGCATTTACCTTAGCAACCGGCTCGTATGGCGTTGTACGCTTCGTAAAAATACGTTCCTCAATCAAGGTTGTCGGACAGTATTCTGTAACGAGCTTACCGCTTTCTGAGCATACAGCCGCTTTAACATGGACATCATCCGGCTCTGTAGGTTGAGTACCCTTTATAAACCACTCGGTGATGACCGTTCCTCGCGGATCAGCCATAGAAAGTTCGGTTGGCATTTTGCCTGACATCGTGTCAACAGAGCGTCTGATAAGGTTATCAGGTGCTGGATCAAAGCTCTTGTCTGGTAAGTCTGCATGAATCTGTGTCATGACATTCTTCCAGAATTTCGCACTAATTGTAGAACCTTGGTCAAGTGGCATGTTGACATCATTACCAAACCAGACTGCGCCAACGTAGTAAGGCGTATAACCTACAAACCAAGCATCCAGTTTGTTAGATGTCGTACCCGTTTTACCTGCAACAGGGATACCGGTATTTCCGGAACGAATTTGAGCCGTTGATGCAATACCGCGTTGAACGCCTGTGCGCATCATATCTTGAACGATATAAGCTGAGCCAGGATCAACAACTTGGTATTTA
This sequence comes from uncultured Acidaminobacter sp., assembly GCA_963676345.2. Classification (GTDB taxonomy): domain Bacteria; phylum Bacillota; class Clostridia; order Peptostreptococcales; family Acidaminobacteraceae. The sequence goes on along the minus strand of CAXXTS010000001.1, from coordinate 1,082,091 downwards.
ATTGGTTTCTTTTCGATGATGATTTCGCCACTGTTGTCAGTTACCTTTGTATAAGTAATGGTATCGTTGCGAACGCCCTGATTGGCAATGGTTCCATAAGCTTCAGTCAAGTCCAATGGTGTAATACCATGGGTCATACCCCCAAGTGCAACTGCTGAAAGTGTTCTATCTGTAACGCTGCCATCAAGAACAAGGGTTGAAACACCAAGCTTTTGCAGATATTCAATACAGAGGTCTACACCAAGTTCATTTGCCAGTTTAACAGTGATGATATTTTGAGAGTACTCAATGCCTTTACGAAGTGTTTGAAGTCCCCAATAAGGCTCATAAGCACGGGATTTAGCATACCAGTTAATCGGCCATATTTCATTTGGCGCCCCGTATTTCAAGAAAGACGGTACATCATCTAAAACTGATGCTGCTGTGTATTGCTTGCTGTCTATTGCTGGCAGATATACACCAATGGGTTTGATAGATGATCCCGGTTGTCTTGGGTTAACTGCACGGTTGTAAATCTTTTGACCAGTAACATTTCGACCACCAACAATGGCTTTGAGTTCGCCGGTTCTATAATCAATAATTACCATCGCAGACTGTGGTTGAATTATACCTTTCTCAGTAATGACGTAGTTTTCATCGTCGACAAGCAGGTTGTTATTGCCGTCTTTTGTGAAGAACTCTGGATGGTCACTGAAAATCAATTTGTCGACCACACAGTTTCCGTCATCATCCATTGTCTTGTATTCATCAGGAATGAGCAGGTCACGCCCTTGATACTGATACAGATCTACAATGTTGTAGCTACCTGAATAGTTACGTGTATTTGCAGGGTTGTCTTCATCATAAGCGTATGTGTTTTTTACATCCACCTTAATCTTCACAATTTGGCCATCCTGACGTACAGGATAAATGCTGAAGAACTTGTTCTTTAGAAGAATTAAGTCTCCATCTTGATTGTACGCGTAGTTTGAAGCAGGAATAACCAGCTGATTCTTTGTATTGACCAGATTATCTTTTCTGTAAAGCAATATACGTTTGCTTTCTTTAGAAATGATGTTTTTGTTGCTGTCAAAATGAACTGTGACTTTAGGGAAGTTATCATTATAGGTAAGCAGTTCAAGCTCATCCATAGCCTTTTTGAGCAAAATGACGTCTTCGTGATCCGTTCCTTTTCTATAAGAAGAAAGTGAGAAATCACTTGTGTTAATGAGCCCTAAAGATTCCAGTTTTGAAAGGGTGCCCTTACCTGCAATGCCATCAGCTGTTAAGCCGTGATCTCTTTGGAAGCGTTTCACAGCGTTATGTGTCGGCTCTCCAAAATAAGTTGTAAAATTTCTGTTGCTGTAAGCATTTTCAAGTGTCTTTTGCATATCGAAGTCAATGGTTGACCAGATTTTAAGACCTTGTGTGTAAAGAGCATTTAAAGCTTCTTCCTTAGTCCAGCCCTTTTCTGCCATTAGGTCATTAATGACATCATCGCGCACCATATCAGAGAAGTAGGACGTAATTTCACCGCCGGCTTCCTTACCTGGAATTAAACGCGTTCTTAAATCAACGGCTTTGGCGGCTTCGTATTCGCTATCTGTGATATAAGCATTGGCATGCATCAAATACAGAACCGTTTTATAACGTTCTTCAACACCTTCGTTATAGACAATAGTATAAAGATCATCTGAATCATCGAGTATGTAATGCTCGTCTGTAACATCGACCTTCTTAATGGTTCTCATAGGCGAATAGTTAAAAGGACTTGAAGGGATACCTGCAAGCATGGCAGATTCAACAAGGTCAAGATCTTTAGCCTCCTTAGAGAAGTAAGCATGTGCTGCAGCTTCTACACCATTTGAGTTTGATCCTAAATAAATCGTATTTAGGTAGGTTTCAACAATTTGCTCTTTTGTTAAGTAATTTTCTAGCTCAATAGCGTAATATGCTTCCTTGAGCTTTCTGTCAATGGAACGCTCTGAACGCGTATCAAACAAGTAGAGGTTACGTGCAAGCTGTTGGGTGATGGTACTTGTTCCCTGTACACGCTTTCCCTTGAAGAGTGCATCTCGAACGGCACCGCCCATTCTTATGAAGTTAAATCCATTATGTTCCCAAAACGTTTTGTCTTCGACAGCAATAAATGCATTGACCGTATAGGGGCTAATATCATTGTATTTAATGATTGTTCTAAGACCATCCTTTTGTATGGTTTCCAGAACACGTCCCTCAGGGTCAAGAATCACAGAGTTTTCATCTAAGAGATCATTTACTCGTGAGGGGTCAATGGCCGCCGTATTTTTGATAATGTTATTTACATAAGCTATCGTAGCACCTGTACCAATAAGTCCGATAATCATTCCAATGAGTACAAACCATTTTAGGAATGTTAAAAAACCATTCTTCTTTTTCTTTTTCTTCTTACGTCGGGACTTTGGCGACGAGGAATTATTTTGATTTTCTTTCTTCTGAGTGCTCATACAATCCTCCCAAGCAACTTCATTCAATAAACATAGGTATTATATCACACGCATCATTCATTGTTAATTTTAGAGTGTATCCCTTCACCAAATTGTAACAATGTGGTACTGCTAAAAAAGCTATGATACAATACTAATGACCGCAATACTCCAGAAAGGCGTGAGGTAGATGATCAATATTCGGTAAGTTTTCGAGAGGTTTATAAAGGAAGATAAAACGCAGATTGCAAAGGAGACGGTCTTATGACAGAACGCAATGAAATGATAGATGATTTGGTACAACGCGCTATACTCGTAGGTTTTAATCGAAATGAGCGCTTTGCAGAAATTGATATAGATGAGTCTATGAATGAACTCTCAGAACTGGCGCGCGCCGCTGGTGCCGAAGTGCTTGGAATGATGGTGCAAAATAAGCAATCGCCTGACCCAGCTACATTTATTGGAAAAGGGAAAGTAGATGAGCTCAGGGAAATGGCAGTGAATATGGATGCCAACTTGGTGATCTTTAATGATGAATTGACAGGTGCGCAGCTCAGAAACCTAGAGGCAGTCCTTGATATAACAATAATTGATAGAACCGCGCTGATTCTTGATATATTTGCACGCCGTGCACGTTCAAAGGTTGCAAAACTTCAAGTTGAGCTTGCACAGCTGCAGTACAGACTTCCAAGATTAAAGGGACTTGGGCAGTCGCTGTCAAGAACAGGTGCAGGCATTGGGACAAGAGGACCTGGTGAGCAAAAACTTGAAATTGATAGACGTCGGGTTAATGAGCGTATTTCTGATATCAGAAAGCAAATTAAAGAAGCGGGCAAGGTACGCGAAACACAAAGACAGCAGCGTACTCGAAATGAAATCCCTGTTGTGGCGGTCGTTGGGTATACCAATGCTGGAAAGTCTACACTGATGAATAAGCTCATATCAATGAGCTGTGATGCAGATGATGAAAAAATGGTTTTCACTAAAGACATGCTGTTTGCAACACTTGACACATACACGCGCAGAATGGAGTTTGGAGACAACAGGCCATTTATACTTGTCGATACAGTAGGATTTGTTTCAAAACTCCCACATGCACTGGTTCAGGCCTTCAAAGCAACCCTAGAAGAGGTGGTTGAAGCAGACTTGATTGTTCATGTTGTCGATGCGTCAACAGAGCATTATAAGCTGCAAATCTCTGTAACAAACAAAGTGTTAGGAGAACTGGGAGCAGCTGATAAGCCTCAAATGCTGGCTTATAATAAAGTGGATCTTGTTGAAGACAGAACGAGTGTCCCAAAGATGGATGGTGTACTGCATATTTCCGCTAAGACTGGAGAAGGGATTGAAGCGCTTATTGATGGTATCAAGAGCCATGTCTTCAGTGATATTATTACGGCAGATATGCTCATTCCATTTAGTGAGGGCGGCACTTACTCACAGATCTGCGAAGTCGGAAATGTTCTAGAAACTGAATATGTAGAAACAGGGACGCAAATTAAGGTTGAACTGAAGAGCAAGGATTACAACAAGTATCATAAATATTTGACAGATTAAGCTATCGAGGTGAATAGATTGGGGTCATACAAGACAATTTTTGAGTATGGTGAGGCTGAGGACATTATCAATAAGTCGCGCTTTATCGGATATGCACAGCCAGTAGAAACCGAAGAAGAGGCGACTGCTTTTGTGGATATGATAAAGAAAAAACATAAGGATGCAACGCACAATGTGCCTGTGTATCTGATTGGCGAGAACTTTGAAGTTCAAAGATACAGTGATGATGGTGAACCATCAGGTACAGCGGGTGTTCCTGTGCTTTCCATGCTTAAGAATGAAGGCATAACAAATATCGCAGTGGTTATAACACGTTACTTTGGGGGTATAAAGCTAGGTACAGGTGGCTTGGTACGTGCATACACCCACGCGGCTAAGATTGCGGTTGAAGCTGCGAAGATTGTTGAAAAGAAAGTCTATACGGAAGTGCACGTTACTTTGGATTATACGCTACATGGAAAATTCCAGAACTTTCTTATGAATGAAGCACACTACCTTATTAAGGAAACGGAGTATCTTGAAAATGTCAATACCAAGGTCTTTGTTGAACCAGACCAGTGTGATGCTTTTAGTGCACAGGTGGTAGACATGACAAATGGTAAAGCAGAAATCAAAAGTTTAGATGATGTTTATTTGACAATTCTTGATGGGGAAGCCGTGGAACTCAGATAAGGGATGTTGACCCAAATGGTGTTCTATTGTAAAATAGCTTTAACCCCCACAGGAGGGGGATAGGAGGCGAAGATAATGGAAAAGATTATTGCAGAAATGCTAGATAAAAAATCATGGGCTGTTATTGGTGCTACACAGAACCCTGCAAAATTTGGAAACAAGATATTTAAAAAACTTCAAAAAAATGGGTATGAGGTTGTACCAATTAACCCCGTTTATGACTCAGTTGAAGGCGTGGCAACATTTAAAAGCCTAAAAGACATGCCTGATAAACCAGAGTGTGTCAATGTGGTTGTTTCACCTGAGCGTGCAGCACAGGCTCTTGAAGAAGCAATTGAGTTAGGCATAGAGTACGTATGGTTCCAGCCAGGGGCCTTTGATTTAGATGTTATTGAACGTGCTGAAGATGCGGGCCTTAAAATTGTTTATCATGCCTGCGTACTTGTTGAACTTGACAAGCGTTAAAAAGATTCGATAAAATACCATATAAGACAATGACGTCTTGCACTGGCGGTGGTAAACACCGTCTGCAAGGCGTTTTTTCATTTTTCGGAAAAGGCAAAGAAATGCACGCGAGAACAGGTAGATTCCCTATTGTGCTCGCACAAAATAGGGAATCTACCTGTTCTCGCGTATATGTCGCGCCTAGCGACATGGGCAACCGGAGGTTGCACTGTCCGTATATGTCGCGCCTAGCTATCATGGGCAACCGGAGGTCACTGCGTATACGACGTTTTTAAAGACAAGATACGGGTCGTTATATAGACTATATAACAGCTTCCCTTATTAAAGAGCAATTACAAGCTAGTCTTTAACCTTGTGCGTGAGCGCTTTGAAAAAGCATAAGAGAGTCCTAGAGTTCTCGAATGACTCAGCCATAAGGCGAAGCCGTTGTGGGACTTGAAGGGAAAAGTGGAGCAGATTGCTTAGCATAAGGTATATATTGAAAAGTGTGTGCACAAATAGTATATTGTATACATATAAAACTGTTGAAAGAGGTGCAGTATGAGCAAAACAATAGAGCAAAAAATTGACCATGTGGTTGCATGGTTGCAGGAACAGGTTAAGGTGTCAGGTACAAAAGGGATTCTTGTTGGTCTTTCTGGCGGAATCGATTCGTCAGTCGTTGCGAATTTGATAAAACGTGCATTTCCTCAGAATAGTCTCGGCGTTATTCTGCCATGCAAGAGCAATCCGAAGGACAAGGCAGATGCTACTGCGGTTGCAAAGGCTGCAGGCATTGACTTTATTGAAGTGGATTTATCTGAGACACACAATGTGCTCCTGGGACAAATCAGCAAGTCTGTGGAAAATTTGGAGACGACAAATCACCAACTTACAGATGCGAACTTACGTGCAAGACTGCGTATGAGTACCCTATATGCTGTGGCCAATAATATGGGCTATTTAGTTGCAGGTACAGATAATGCAGCAGAGGTACACACCGGATATTTCACTAAGTATGGCGACGGTGGTGTAGATATTCTTCCAATTGCAAATATTACTAAGCGAGAAGTGTTCCAGTGGGCTGAGCACATGGGAGTACCACAATCGGTTATTGACAGAAAACCGAGTGCTGGTTTATGGGAAGGTCAGACAGATGAAGAGGAAATGGGTGTAACGTATGATGCCATTGACGATTATCTTGAAGGTAAACCTGTTTCAGATGAAGATAAAGAAGTGATTGAAAAAATGCACGCAAGAACGGAACATAAGCGTGTTATGCCACCAGCGCCACCAGCTTTTTAGTGCGTGAAGGATCTAGTGTGAAGATTCGAGTAATAAATGTGTATATGACAAGGTCAGCGCCTTAGTCATATACACATTTTTGAGTTAGTTACATAATTGTTTGATGATATGGGCCACATCCAGCTATTTGGGATGTGGCTCTTAATTTTCCAAAAGACAAAGGAATACATGAAAAAACAGACAAGGGATCGCTTGTGCTTACACAAAATTGATTTCTTGTCTGTTTTCACATATTTGGCGCGGCTAGGGACATGAGCAGCGGGTAGTTGTTCTGGAATTTCTTCATGGCTTAGGAGTACAGACAAAATGTGTAATATCATAGAGATTTGCATTGAAATTTTGACAGATGAAGATATTAAATTAAGGATACAGCAGGGGAATTAAAAGTTTATATATTTATTTAATATTCTACTATAACTAAACATATTCGAATTTTAGTTAATAAATTACATAAAAATATTAGTATTAATAAACATGAAGATTGTATAAATCTAAATTATATCAAAATGAATTTTGAACAAAAAATACAAAACTTCAGAAAATGTACTCAATTGTTCTAGGTGTTATATAAAAAAAAACAGTTGGACATAAATTAGGATAAATGCGTCATATGTGTTATAAATACAGGATTATAGCCTTGCGTTTAGAAAATATTTCGTTAAATTTTGTCACGGTGTATTGACATTTTTCAAAAAATGAGTATATTTAGTATTGGTAAACAAACTTATTAGTTTTAATAAGAACTTATATACTAACACTATGACAGTATACTTAGTTTAGTATTACTAAGTATTTTAATCGAAAAAATAGTAGTTTTATTTAAATGTTCAAAATGACGTATTAATTCAAAATAAATCAAAGTGTTGAAGCACAATTTAGAAAATACGTGTGGGTTTATGTGTTTAATAAGGGCACTGAATGTTGGGAGGTTAAATTATGAAAATGGAATTTTTGGGTCGGCATATTTTAGTTGAATACTACAATTGTGATGAAGAGATCTTAAAGAGTCACAAGCTTGTTGAAGAATATATGATTCAGGCAGCGAAAGAGGCCAAAGCAACAGTTGTGGAAAGTGTCTTCCATCACTTTAATCCTTGGGGCGTTTCTGGAGCTGTTATTATCGCAGAGTCACATCTGACTATTCACACGTGGCCAGAATACGGTTATGCAGCGGTAGACTTATTCACTTGTGGAGATACGATCAATCCATGGGTTGGATTTGACTATCTGGAAAAGGTGTTTGGAGCAGAACGTTCTGAATCGATGGAAGTCGCACGTGGTATGACTGATAAAATCAGACGCTATGCTGGTATTGAAGGGCCTATTACATTTAAGCCCGTAGAAGAGCAGATTGTTTAATCAGGTGGAGTTAAAGGAGCGTTAATTATGGAGCTTTGGTATACAGAGGAACATACGGATCATGTTCGTTTTAGCATAAAAATAAAGAGACAGCTTTTTAGTGGTGAAAGTGACTTTCAAAAAATAGATGTATTCGAATCAGAAGAGTTTGGAACGTTTTTCACACTAGATGGTCTAATGATGGTAAATGAAAAAGATGAGTTTGTTTATCATGATATGATTGTACACCCCGCAATGGCTTCTAATCCAGAAATCAAGAAAGTTCTGGTTATTGGCGCAGGAGATGGGGGTACAGTTCGTGAGTTGACACGCTATGCATCCATTGAACAGATTGATATGGTTGAAATAGATAAAATGGTTGTAGATGTATGCAGAGAGTACCTGCCACTGACAGCCTGTAAACTGGATGACCCACGAGTAAACCTCTATTTTGAAGACGGCGTGGCCTTTGTAAAAACAAAAAAGAACTACTATGATCTAATTATTGTAGATTCTACAGACCCGATTGGACCAGGTGAAGGTCTGTTTACAACTGAATTCTACCAAGACTGCTATGATGGTTTAACAGAACATGGCATTCTAATTAATCAAAGTGAAAGTCCTTACTATCCGAATTATGTGCGCGAATTTAAGCGTTCTTATAGCAAAATTAGCAAAATTTTCCCTGTGTCTAAGACATATCAATTTCACATTCCAACATATCCATCTGGACACTGGCTGTTTGGATTTGCTTCAAAGGGCATAGACCCTGTACACAATGACCAAGTAGATGCATGGAATGCACTTGGTTTGAAAACACGATACTATAATACAGACATTCACAGAGGTGCTTTTATGCTTCCAAATTTCGTGCGCGAAATGATTGACGAGATTGAGGCAGGTGTCTAAAATGTCATTGCATATATGCTCATATATGGGGTTTGAAGCAGACTACCAGGACGCAGACCTTGTTCTGTTTGGCGCGCCATTTGACGGCACGACTTCTTTTAGACCGGGAACAAGATTTGGTCCTGCCGCTATGCGCGCTGAATTTGAAGGTCTTGAAACTTACAGTCCATATTTAGATATGGATTTGACAGATTTTAGCTTACATGATGGCGGGGATCTCGAACTGCCTTTTGGTTCAAAAGAGCGCGCCTTGGACTTGATATATAACAAGTCTAAATCAATCCTTAATGATGGAAAAATTCCAGTGATGGTGGGTGGGGAGCATCTTGTTTCCTATGGAACCATTAAGGCCGCATCAGAAAAATATGAAAATATGGTGCTGCTTCATTTTGATGCACATGCTGATCTTAGACAGTCCTATATGGAAGAGTCCTTTTCACATGCTACTGTTATTAGAAGAGTGCACGATGTAATAGGTGATGGACGCATTTTCCAGTTTGGAATCCGTTCTGGTGAACGCAGTGAGTTTGAGTTTGCAGATGAACATACATGTCTTGAAAAGTTCTCAGCAAGTACTTTAGCCCAAGTTGCAGAAACCTTAAAAGATACGCCTGTTTACGTTACCATTGACCTTGACATTTTGGACCCATCTATTTTTCCAGGTACAGGTACGCCAGAGCCAGGTGGAATTACATTTAAAGAAATGATGCAGATTACTGAGCAGTTGAGTCGTTTAAATATTATTGGTGCTGATGTAGTGGAACTTTCGCCGCATTATGACCAGTCGGGCGCATCGACAGCAGCAGCGTGCAAGGTTCTTAGAGAATTGACGCTGGCTGTTATGAGGGGGCGTTAAACATGACGCAGTCACGTACACCGTTACTTGATGCAATAAAAGCATATCACTTAGAAGGTGTAATTCCTTTTGATGTACCAGGACACAAACACGGGAAAGGCATACCCGAGTTACGTGAGTTTCTTGGAGAGACAGTCATGCAGGTTGATGTTAACTCCATGAAGTGCCTTGACAATTTGGGGAATCCGACGGGTGTTATAGCAGAGTCTGAAGCACTTCTAGCACAGGCATATGGTGCAGAAAAAGCCTTCTTTTTAGTTAATGGAACCAGCGCTGGCGTTCAGGCGATGATAATGTCTGTCTGCGGACCTGGTGATAAACTTATTTTACCGAGAAACGCACATAAGTCAGCTACCAATGGGCTGGTAATGTCTGGTGCAATGCCAGTTTATGTCCAGCCAGCTTTTCATAGTGAACTGGGGATCGCTCTAGGTATAGATAGGAAAAGTGTTGAAAAGGCAATTTTGGAAAATCCAGATGCAAAAGCTGTGTTTTTAATTAATCCAACTTATTATGGTTCGACATCAGACTTGAAGGCTATTGTTAAGCTGGCACATGATCACAATATGGTTGTATTAGTGGATGAAGCACATGGTGCGCACCTGCACTTCCATAAGGAACTGCCGATGAGTGCGATGGAAGCGGGTGCAGATTTATCCGCTGTAAGTCTTCATAAAACAGGTGGTTCATTAACCCAGGCATCAGCACTTATTATGCAGGGCAACCTGATAGATTCTAAATACGTACGAAAAATCATCAACTTGAACCAAACAACGAGCGCATCCTACTTACTCATGACAAGCCTTGACGTAGCAAGAAAGAATCTGGCGATACATGGGGAAAAACTGATTGGACGCGTTTTAAACCATAGCCGCGAGGCGCGTAAGTCCATTAATGAAATCAATGGTCTATACGCATTTGGAAAAGAACTTGAATGCCTTGAAGGAACCTATGCATTTGATGAAACCAAGCTGGTGATTAATGTAAGAGGTTTGGGGCTGACGGGGTTTGAAGTTTATGACAAGTTGCGCGATGAGTACGGGATTCAGATGGAACTGGGCGATACAGAAAATGTACTTGCAATTGTAAGTCTTGGAGATTGTGACAAGAGCTTAGGCAGTCTTATAAAGGCCTTGAAAAGTATTTCTAAAAAACACTTTGGTCTTGAAAAGGAACGAAAAGCCATTGAAAAACCCCATGAGTTGAAGTTGGAAGTCTCACCGCGTGAAGCCTTTTATGCACATAAGGAGTCCATTGCTTTAACGGAGGCAGTGGGTCGAATCAGTGGTGAATCCATAATGGCCTATCCGCCTGGGATTCCTGTGGTGACACCAGGTGAACTGATTACAGAAGAAGTTGTTTCCTATCTTGAATTCCTTAAGGGTGCTGAAACCATGCTGACTGACATGGATGATACAACACTTGAGACCATACTTGTACTGAAATAAAGAGGAACTTTATGAAGTGCATGACGCTTAAGGTGATTTGAAAAAATGACGACAGGCTAAATGACTGGAATCTGAAAATACCAGGAGGCTGAAATAAGTTCAAGTAGCCCATAAAATGTATATGGCGCAAATAGAGAAAACAAAATTTGAACAGATTTTATATGACGGTCAACTAAGCGGCAGTCCCAAAAGGGATTGCCGCTTGTTTTTTATGTAATGTGCATTTTATTGCACTATTAGGGGGATCAGGACAAGATTATGCAGGGAAAAAGCCCGTGTCATGGGATATAATAAAGTTAAAAGCAGTTTTGAAGGATTTATAGTGAAATGAGGCGCATATGAAGCGGACAATAAGTGCTGCATTGATTTTGATCATGACAGCCTTTTTAGTGATAAATGGCATAAAGGTATTAAAAGACAGTGATAATCCGGGAAAGGAAACATTTGTTGTTAACGATGTAGAGGAAGAGCCAACGCGGATTCTCTTCATGAGTTCCTGGGCTGGGGTAGACTCAAAATCCGTTATAATTGAAGCACTTATTCAAGAGTTTAATGAAGCACACCCAGACATTGAAGTTGTAGATATGTCCCTTGCAGGGGAAGATTTTCTCTATACACTTAAAACCGGTTTTGCCTCTAATGAGCCCCCAGATGTCTTTGGTCTATGGCCTGGTTCTGATTTGAATCATCTTATTGAAAGAGGCATGGTTGCAGATCTAAGACATATTTTTGATGCAGACCCTGAGTGGTCCAGCAGATTCGAAACGCAGGCGCGAAAGCACTTTATGAATGATAAGACCTTATATAGTATCCCTTTTGAAATGATATATGAAGGGCTATTTATTAACTATGATATTTTTAGCAGGTACAAGGTTGAGATTCCCCAAACCATAGAGGACTTATATATTGCCATTCGGGGCTTGAGAAACCGGGGCATAGTGCCCATTGCTTTTAATGGCACCCCGGAAGGCAGTTTCTTATTGCAGAATTTAATGGTCTCCAGTCAAGGGCAATTTGACAGAACACAAAACAGCCCTGACAGCTTACAGATGAAGCTGGGTGCAGGCGCCAGTGACGCGGTGGCTGTTGTTCTAAAACTGCAGAGGCTGGGTGCATTCCCTGAGGACTACGCTGTAATGGATGATTACACCCGCAATCAGCTGTTTAAAAACAAAAAAGCAGCGATGATATTTCAAGGATCATGGTTTCCAGACGGTGCAATGTCACAATGTGATGACATTCTATTTATTCCGCCGCCGCGTTTTGAAAGACAAGACCCGGTACGCCTGATATACGGTATAGGAAATGGAAATTTTCATTTGAGCCAGAAGGTGTATGATGACCCGGTGAGAAGAGACGCTGCGATTACATTTTTAAAATTTCTTACCTCAAAACAGAGTGCAGAAGCATTTTCTGTCCTACCTGGTTTTACAAGCAGTCTAGCGATCAATACTTCCAATTTATCAGACCTAGGCAAAGCAGGTATTGGAACCGTGAGAAGCGCAGACGAAGTTTCAGTGCCGGTTGACCATGTTGTAGACAGACAGGTCTGGGAAGAGGTCTTTATTGGTCAGCTCCTTAAGGTTATGGAGGGCAGTATGACAAAAGAGGCCCTTGTTGAAGAGTCATTTGGCTATACAGACAAGTCGCAAAGCACTGAGGATGATGAAAACGGTGACGGGGAGGAAGACTAATGTTTATCGATAAATACAAAAATTTGCCGATCAAATACAAGTTGCTCTTACTGCTCTATGTTCAGGTTCTCCTGCCGCTGGTATTTTTAGGATTCATTTTTTATAAGAAAACAGAAAGCATTATGGAAACGCATGCGGTTGAAATGAGTTTGGATATGCTTCAAAATATTGAAATGCGTATTGATGACTATATGAATAACGTTGCCGTACTTTCACGTGATTTATTGATGGATCAAGAGGTATATGATGTCCTCCATGCCAATCAGCAGGACGTCTTTGAATACTATGGAAAAGTCAATCGTCTCAAGAATGTCCTGAGAAAGCGTGCGATTTCCTATGAAGCCATACAGTCCATAACGATTATCAGTCAAGATGGACAAATCCATTCATATGATGCAAACAGCGGCCGCGCAAACATTGAAGATATTATTCCCTATGCAAGCCTTTTGCCAAAGGCGCGTGAGAAAAAAGGCGGTGTTGTTTGGCAGGTGATTGGAGATGGCGATGAAACCCATGTGTTTCTTGCTAGATTGATAAATGATAACGATACATACGAAGAAATTGGCCTAATGGTGATTCTGGTTAATATGGAACCGCTAAAAGCATCTTATAGCAGTCTACGTTCTGACATCTTACGTAATATTGTTATAACAACTAAAAACAAAAGAAAAGTCTTTGTTAGCGGTAGCTCGACAGAAGAAATTATGGGCCTGCTCCCTGATCAATACGAACAATCTGGTGGGGTTATTACAAACATGCGTGTGGATCAGGTGATTTCATACAGAACCCTTAGTGTTGCAGACTGGGTGGTCTTGTCCTCTTTTTCCCGCTCAGCGCTGACAAAGGAGTTCAGTAATCTTCAAAACTGGATGTGGACGATTCTGGTGCCTATGCTATTGCTGTTAAGCTTTATGTCACTATTGGCATCGCTGGATATTGCCAATCCGATTAATCTGGTTATTGAGCGGATGAAAGCCTACAAGGAAGGGAAGGACGTAGACCACAGTTCACTTGGCAGAAAAGATGAGATTGGTTTTTTGGCAGATAATCTTGAAGAAATGACCTTAGAGATAGATCATTTGATGAAGAACATATATCAGGAGCAGCTACATCGCAAGGAGAGTCAGGTGCGCGCACTTCAGGCACAAATCAATCCGCATTTTCTTTTCAATACCCTTGAGACCATTAACTGGCAAGCACAGCTTGCACAAGCCCCTGAAATAAGTGACATGGTCACGTCACTGTCAAATGTTATGGAAGGCAGTCTTGCAAGTGATATTGATCAGATTTCACTGGAGTCTGAAATCAGCTATGTGCGTAGCTATTTATCCATAATGCACTATAGATTGGGTGAAAGGCTGGAAGTGTTGTGGGAGATCAGTGATCAAACGCTGAGTATACCTGTACCGCGGCTGATTTTGCAGCCAATTGTAGAAAATGCAATTGAGCATGGCATCTCAAAGCAGATGGGGACAGGCAGTATTACAATACGTTCAGCAGTAGATGACGGAAATTTGATTATTCGAATTCATGACAATGGAAAAGGCATTGAAGAAAAAGATCTTCTTAGTTTGAAGAAGAGACTCAGTGAGACGGTCAATACTGCTACTGTTTTAAAAGCTGTAAAAGCAGAGCAGGCGACACCCCAAAGGCGTGATAAAGACCCTATAGAAGCTCAATCGAATGATCAAGTTCAAGATCACAAGCAAGGACAAGGGCACTGGATTGGTATGAATAATGTCAATAGACGCCTTAAACTGCTCTATGGTGAAATGTATGGTATGTCGGTAGAAAGTGTAGAGGGTGCCTATACGGAAGTGACCCTCAAACTGCCGATTCAAAAGGAGACACCAGATGTATAAAGTGCTGATTATAGATGATGAACCCGTTGTTCGAAAAGGTATGGCCAATGTTATTCGATGGCGTGATATGGGCTGTGAAGTTATTGGCGAAGCGTGTAATGGCCTTGAAGGCAAGCAGGTAATTCTTGATAAAAAACCAGATATTATTCTTACGGATATTCATATGCCTGAGATGAATGGCCTTCAGATGATTCGTGAAACACTGTCAGAGGTGCCACATGCACAAATCATTGTCTTAACAGGCTATAGAGATTTTGATTACATTCAGGAAGCCCTGCGTTTAGGCGCGGCAGACTATATACTTAAGCCCTCTAAGTTAGATGCGATTGTTGCCTGCGTGAAAAAAGCCATCCATGTTTTGGATGAAAAACAAAAGCGTAATGATAATTATGAAAAGCTAGAAGCACTCTTTAAACAGGCTAGGCCAGCCCTGCTGGAAAAAAGACTCAGAGACATTGCCTTCAAAGTCAGTCCAGTGGATGAGCGATTGATTGAAGAAATGCGTCTTTTTGGATTTGAACTTGGCACTTACTATATGCTCCTTATTGAGCTTTCTGATATACACGATGCCTATAGTCTTCAATTGAATAAGCTTGGGCTGCGTAAGGCTTTTATTGAAACGTTTGAAGAAGAACTTGAAATTACACCTTTTGACATAGGTCAGGCTAGAATGGTTTTCATTCTCCAAAAAAAACCAGACGTAGAAGCGTCTATTTTTTCTGATTTAGAAGGTCTAGTCGATCAGATTGACCAATTTATGGTTATGACAAAAGAAGTGTTTGCCATTGAATTTGACAGTGCCATTAGTACACTTGGACAGGGCTTTGGAGATGTGAGCAAAAGGACAGGCGAATGTATTCGAACCATTGAGTATAAGCATTATATTGGAAAGGGTGCTATTTTACTTGCGCAAGATTTTGAAAGTGAAGATTACGATGATATAGGCGTGCTCTTTGGGTACAAGGAGCCACTGATGAATGCCATTAAAGTAGGGAATATTGAATCATTAAAAGATCTTTTAGAGCAGTTAAAAATGGCTTATGAAAAGACGTACTGTTTAAATCCCTTTGAACTTAAGGATTTTTTAGTCAGATTGAACTACGATGTGCACAATTTTGTCTTGATCCACCTTGATCAAAACCCTGAGGCCTTTGAAATGGATGCCATACTCATACAGAAAATGTTCACTGAAAGACGGGCTGTTGAAAAGCTCTATGCAACCTTGGTCTTGTGGAGCGAGAAGGTTGCATGTGATCGTAATGAAGCCCTTAATAACAACATTGACAGTCTTATAGTAGAAGCTATTTCATATATCGTTAAGCACTATAGTGAAAATATTGCCCTTAAGGATGTGGCTGGACATGTGAACATATCTACGTATTATCTGAGTCGACTCTTTAAGCGGGAGACAGGGAAAAACTTTTCTGAGTATCTTGTGGATTACAGAATTAAAAAGGCCAAGACTCTGCTGGGAAGCTCAGAGCTAAAACTGTATGAAATCGCTGAACAAGTTGGCATTCCTGATCCACACTATTTTTCAAGAGCCTTCAAAAAGCATGAAGGACTTACACCAACACAGTATAGAGAGAGTGTACTGTAAGTCGATTGAAACTCCATAAACACACGTTCATAGGATGATGAACGTGTGTTTTTTTGTTGTCTTTTCTTGCAGAAATCTAGGCAAGTGAGTGAACATTCTGAACAAGGTATTCCATTCATCAGAAAAGCGTTTTCCTATAGGATTAAGCCAGAACTTATAGGTGAGGTGAATATATGAAATCCATTAAGAAAAATCTTCCGCTCTACCTGATGCTTGTCCCGGGACTCTTGGCTCTCCTTGCAAACAACTACATTCCCATGGGTGGAATGCTGCTTGCATTTAAGGATTACAACTATGCTAAGGGCTTTTGGGGGAGCGAGTGGGTCGGGTTTGGAAACTTTGAGTATTTGTTCGGATCAGATCAGGCATTTGTCATAACAAGAAATACCCTCTTATACAATATGACATTTATTTTAATTTCCGTAACAATTGCTCTAGCGCTGGCTATAGCGCTTGCAGAAATCAGGAACCAGAGGCTTGCTAAGGTATATCAATCCATATTCTTTCTGCCGTATTTCCTGTCTTGGGTAGTGGTGAGTTATCTTGTGTTTTCATTACTCAGCGTTGATATGGGGGCCTTGAACAACTTGCTGGTCAGCTGGGGTATGGAGCGGATTAACTGGTATACCGAGCCCTGGGTATGGCCGTCCATACTGGTTATTGTGAATACATGGAAATGGACAGGTTATGACAGCATCATCTACCTAGCGGCTATTGTTTCCATTGACAAGTCAATGTATGAAGCAGCTGCTGTGGATGGGGCAACACGATGGCAGCAGATAAGGCATATTACAATTCCAAGCATTGCACCGGTTATTACAATATTAACCCTTTTAAAAGTTGGGCGGATCTTCTATGGTGATTTCGGTTTGTTTTGGAATATTCCCAAGAACATGGGCGTGCTCTATAATGTGACGAATGTTATTGATACCTATGTGTATCGTGCCTTGACACAGTCGGGCGATATTGGTATGGCAGCTGCAAGTGGTCTGTATCAGGCCATCGTTGGTTTTACACTGGTTATGGTGTCGAATTACATAGTACGCCGTATTGATCCAGACCAAGCATTGATGTAAGGAGGCAATATGGACGGTATTTTTACACTGAGAAAAACGGGATTGCGTACTGAATCTTTGGAACAGGCCATAAAGATCAAAAAAAGTACGGACGTGATTTTAAACATCGTTATGATTTTGGCATCTTTAGCCTGCATTTTCCCTATATTACTGGTTATTTCTGTTTCTTTGACCAATGAAACTGTAATTAGTCAGATGGGGTATAGGCTGATTCCATCAGAGGTTAGCCTTGAAGCGTACAAGTATGTATTCAAAGACGCTGTGGATATTTTACGGGCTTATGGCGTCACCATCTTTGTAACGGTAGCGGGGAGTGTCATGAGTCTTGCAGTGATCTCACTCTATGCCTACCCACTGTCAAGAAAAGATTTTGAACATAGAAAGCTGTTTACTTTTCTTGTATTTTTTACAATGTTATTTAATGCGGGTCTGGTACCTTGGTATATGACTTATGTGAATATTTTGCATATCAAAAACACAGTGTTTGCAATGATTCTGCCGGGGCTATTCACACCGTTGTACGTCTTAATTATGAGAACATTCTTTTCAACGACCATACCGCTGAGTATTATTGAAGCCGCTAAAATAGACGGCGCAAGTGAATGGCGTATATTTACACGTATTGTTATTCCACTTTCAAAGCCATCACTTGCAACCATTGGTTTGTTCAATGTGCTCTTCTACTGGAATGACTGGTATTCGCCGCTCCTCTTCATTACAGATGAAAGACTATTTAACCTTCAGTACATGATGTACCGGGTGGACCGCAGCATCACTTATCTGGTTTCACAGTCTAATACGCTGGGTAATGTCTCGGAGCTTTTGGCAAATATTCCATCTCAAACAGCACGCATGGCTATGGCCATTATTGCGATTGGGCCAATTATATTTGCATACCCCTTCTTCCAGAAGTATTTTGTTGCTGGTCTAACGGTGGGTTCTGTAAAGGGATAGAAAAATGAAAAATTCAAATGTGTTCGTGCTAGCGGTCTGAGGCAATGCCTTGTACTGCAAAAATAAAACACTACAGGGGAGGAAAAAATGAAAAAAACACTTAGTTTATTGATGGTTTTGGTTATGGTACTGTCCATGCTGGCAGGCTGTGCTTCGGGAAGCGGCACAGAGACGAGCGGGGGCTCAACGGACACCAATGGTGGCGCTGGCGAACTGGATCAGGTTACACTAACTTGGTACTTTATTGGTAATGGACAGCAGGAGGATGTAGCAAAAATTGAAGAAGCTGCCAATACATATTTAGACGAAAAGGGGCTCAATGCTACATTAAAACTTCAATGTTATGATTGGGGCAGTTATGATCAGAAAATGCGCACCATGATTGCAGCAAGAGAGCAATTTGATATCTGTTTCACGTCATCTTGGTCAAACAACTACCAGCAACAGGCTGTAAAAGGGGCTTTTGTGCCACTCAATGACCTTTTTGACCAGTATGCCCCTCAAACAAAAGCCCAGCTAGGAGCAGATTTTTTATCAGGTTCAGAAATCGATGGTATCAACTATGCCATTCCAGCAAACAAGGAAAAGGCGCATCAATGGGGCTTCATTATCAGAAAAGACCTGATGGACAAATACAACATGGATCTTTCAGGCGTGAAAACACTTCAGGACATGGCACCCTTCCTTCAAATCATTAAGGAAAATGAGCCGAACGTATATGCTCTAGAAGCGCTTGATGGAGAATCTCCATTTAAACTGCTGGATTTTGACCGCGTTGGAGATGACAGATACCCAGGCGTTATGTGGAATGACTCAGGTGATATGAAAGTATTCAACGAGTTTGAATCAACAGAGGCACAAAGATACTTTGAAACCATGCATGACTACTACAATAAAGGATACATCCGAAAAGATGCGGCTACTGTAACGGATTTTAATGCAGATTTAGCTGCTGGAAAAATATTTGCATCGGTTAAATCGCTTAAGCCGGGTAAAGCAGATGAGATGACAATATCTACAGGGTATGAGTGGATTCAGATTGCCATTACAAACCCTATTATCTCCAATCGTGATACATCGGGTTCAATGCAGGCCATATCATCTACATCAGAACATCCTGAGCGTGCAATGATGGTACTTGAACTTTTCAATACTGACGAATATTTTAATAACTTAATCAACTTCGGTATTGAAGGTGAGCACTATGTGAAAGTAGGCGAAAAAATGATTGAGCCAGGACCTGGTTCAGATAAATATAACCCAGGCACACCATGGATGTTTGGCAACCAATTTATAAACTATCTGTGGACAAATGAAGACTCAGAGAAATGGGTAAAATTTAAAGATTTTAATGATGCCGCTGTAGGGACCAAAACTCTAGGATTCATCTTTGATCCGTCAAAGGTAAAAAATGAAATTGCAGCATGCAATAACGTGTGGGGACAGTTTGTGCCGGCACTTGAAACCGGAACTGTAGATCCGGCGGAGTATTTGCCTCAGGCAATTGAAGCATTCAAAGAAGCGGGTTCGGATAAGATCATTGCAGAAAAGCAAAGACAGCTTGATGCTTGGTTAGACGTGCAGTAAAAGGAGTCAACAGCCTGAATCTGGCACACGTTGTGTCAGGTTCAGGTTTTTTAGATTTACACAGTGGATGGAGGATGAAAATGGATCATATAAATTTCAGACGTATTACGAGGTGGATCTATAGAGCGATGATGCTCAACGCACTATTTCTCATCTTTGGGCTTCTTATCATAACACTAGGG
This sequence comes from uncultured Acidaminobacter sp., assembly GCA_963676345.2. Classification (GTDB taxonomy): domain Bacteria; phylum Bacillota; class Clostridia; order Peptostreptococcales; family Acidaminobacteraceae. Next base: position 1,062,163 of record CAXXTS010000001.1, on the reverse strand, counting down.
GCATCGAGTACAGCCACCCTGGCGACGGCACACCATTTGAGACAAGAGGATTCGGATGACATTTTTTCATATTTTTTCTCTTCTTTTAAAGCGCACTTTGTAGTTTCAACCCAGGTTTGGCTGGGCATGATGTGTTTTGGTGGTGCTGTGGTCTACAATCTGGTTCATTTTCAGCCAAATGGGCTGGTTGCATCAATAGTATGGCTGATTCAGTGGCCGCTCATTTTTCAGGTTTTTATTGTTATTCTCTTTGTATTTTCTGTATTGTCACGCTTTGAGGTGAACGCAATGGGTGCGATAAAAAGTGCATGGATTTTGGCAAATAGAAATTTGCTGCTGACAATAGGCATGATGGGTCTGACTATAATTGGCCTTGAGCTTGGGCGTTATATTCCAGCTTTAAATATATTTCTACTTGCAGGTCTACTGCATATTTTACAGGATATAGTACTTGATTATGCAGTTAAACGTATTCGGATAGATCAAAAACGGGAGGCACATTAATGTTTAAAGAGAATTTTCTATGGGGTGCAGCGTCGGCGGCCTATCAGGTAGAAGGCGCCTTTGTAGCAGATGGCAAAGGCCCATCTATTTGGGATAGGTGGGCGCATATACCGGGTAAAACCTATGGTGGAACAAATGGAGATGTGGCAGCTGATCATTACAATCGAATGGAAGAAGACGTACGCCTGATGGCAGCAATGGGGCTGAAGGCATACCGCTTTTCCATTGCATGGACCCGAATTTTACCTGATGGAAGGGGGGCGGTAAATCAATCTGGGATAGATTTCTATAATAGATTGATTAACTGCTTGCTAAAAGAAAAGATTATCCCCCTTGTAACACTCTATCACTGGGACTTGCCCCAGTGTCTTGAAGAGACTTATGGAGGGTGGCTTTCAAAAGACGTTGTTTCAGATTTTACAAACTATGCTGAAGTGTGCTTTAAAGCATTTGGTGACCGTGTGAACCACTGGATTGTCATTAATGAGCCAAATATATTTACCCACCAAGGTTACAGTCTGGGGATTCACCCGCCAGGAATGGAAAATGAAGCTGCTTTTATCAAGGCATATCATCATACGGCACTGGCCCATGCGTCCAGTGTTTTAAAGTTCAAAGCACTTGGGCTAGAGGGGGTAATTGGTTCCAGCATTGCCTTTTCGCCAGGGTATGCTAAATCAAATGAAGCAGAAGACCGCGGTGCGCTAGAAAAATATTATGAGATGGGGCCATGGTTATTTATGGATCCTTATTATAAGGGCACCTATCCGAAGGAAGCAGAACGATACTACACCCGCCTTGGTCAGTGGCAGAAAGTAAGCCCTGATGATTTAAAAATGCTGAAAGCCGCCGCCGAAGTGGTCGATTTTATAGGCGTCAACTACTACCAGACTGCAATGCTGGCATATAACCCTCAAGACGGGGTAGGACAAGCTGAAATGAATACATCTGGGAAAAAAGGGTCTCAGAAAGAAAGTGGTGTCCCGGGTCTCTATAAGTTTGTTAGAAATGAGCAGCTTGATTACACGGATTGGGACTGGGCAATTGACCCAGATGGACTGCGTTACGGTCTTGCTCAACTGAAAAAACGCTACGGGCTCCCTGTCTTGATCAGTGAAAATGGACTCGGCTTTTTTGATGAGATAAATGCAGAAGGTGAAATTCTTGATGTGGCGCGGATCAAGTTTTTAGATGCACACGTCAAGGCCTGCTTAGAAGCTGTAAACGAAGGGGTTGATCTTATAGGTTTCTGTGTCTGGTCATTTACAGACCTACTCAGTTGGCTCAATGGCTTTAGAAAGCGTTACGGACTGGTGCATATTGATTTTGAGAAGAAGACACTTAAGCGTACACCAAAAGCTTCATATTACTGGTATAAAGCCCTAATTGAATCAGAGGGCACTTTAGATGCAGATGGGTTTATAAATGCGCAAACGAAAGGAGATACTGGATGCATTATCTAGTATTTGATTTTGGTGGGACATTAACCAAATACGCAGTTATGGATAGTCTTGGGTGTATTTTAGAGCAAAGCACCATGCCTGCAAGTACATCACTTGAATTGATGTTGGATGATATTAAGGGCGTTTATGTAGAGATGCAGAGACAATACATTCAAATAAAAGGCATTGCAATGAGTATACCTGCGGTGACCGATGCTGATTCAGGGTGTATTATGAGTGAGGGTGCACTCAGATATGTCTCTGGTGTAGCTTTGAAAGAGCTTGTTGAAGAAATGCTTTACATTCCTGTCGAAATAGAAAATGACGGAAACTGTGCGGCGCTCGCTGAAAGTTATGCTGGTGCAGCTGTAAACTATGACTCTGCCGCGGTTGTCGTCTGTGGTACTGGAATTGGTGGTGCTATTATTCGTGATAAGACCATACAAAAAGGGGCTAACCTGCACAGTGGAGAGTTTGGATATGGAATAATGCTTTTAGACTCAGATACGTTGAAGATAGGAACCTGGAGTGAGCAGGGGTCTGTGGGGAGTCTTGTTGGACGTGTTTCGCAAGCGATTAGAAAAAAAGACCAGGCACGCGATGAACAACAGACTACAGTGACAAGTACACTATTAAACGGTGAAAAGGTCTTTCAAATGGCTGAAGCTGGAAATTCAATTGCTATACAAGAGGTTGACCGCTACTACATGGTTATGGCAATGGGGGTTCACAATATACAGTATAGCCTCGACCCGGAAGTTATTCTCCTTGGTGGTGGGATCAGCAGGCGACCGGATTTCATCAAGAAAATCAATGAAAAATTGGACCGTATATATTTAAGTCTTTCAAATGCCACAGTAAGGCCCAAACTCCTATGCTGTCAGCATTTCAATGATGCTAATTTGCTGGGGGCGTATTACAATTTTAAAAGTCGACAGGAAAAAGAAAAGAAAGCGTGCTTCAGTTATAAAGCAAAATAATCGATTGCTGGTATCTCTTATATGGAAGTACAAAGAAAAATACAGCCTAAAAAATCTGCTAGTCCAACGTGTAAGTTGTACTGGCAGTTTATTTTTGCGCATGAAAGATTATGTAGCATTTTAAAAATTTTAACAGTATAATGGGTACGTGACATAACTGATGGTTTAGAAAGAGAGACAGGCATGGGAACTTTACTTGGGAACTATAGGAATGATCCATTTAAACGGGCGCTGGTCACAGTGGGCTTACCAGTAGCATTACAGCATTTTATACAAACAGCGCTGAATTTAATTGATACGATTATGATTGGGCGCGTAAGTAAAGAAGCACTTGCTGCTGTTGGACTTGCAAACCAGGTCTTTTTCCTTATGACCCTTCTTGCTTTTGGAATAAACAGTGGCGTTTCTGTTTACATTGCTCAGTTTTGGGGCAAAAAAGACATTTCCAGTATTCGAAAGACCATGGGGGTGGGGCTTGTTGGCGGTATACTCGTTGGCTTCATTTTCCTCCTAGCGGGCTTTCTATTTCCAGTTCAAGTGCTGGAACTCTTTTTGAAAGAACAGACCGTTGTTCAAATTGGATCAGACTATTTGAGAATTGTCTCTTTGAGCTATGTTTTTACTACGGTTACAATGATGTATTCTGTTGCTTCAAGGGGGGTTGAGCAGGCTCGACTTCCAATGGTGGTCAGTTCGCTTTCAATATTAGTGAATACATTTTTAAACTGGATTTTGATTTTTGGAATGCTTGGCATGCCTGCCATGGGGGCAAAAGGGGCTGCCATTGCAACACTGATAGCACGTATTTTTGAGTTTACACTGCTCATTATTTTGATTTACAAAACAGACAATGTCCTTGCAGCAAGGCTATCAGATTTGATTCATTTTAGCCGTGCATTTGTAATGCGTATAATGAAAACAGCGCTTCCTGTTTTAATAAATGAAGGCTTTTGGGCGCTTGGAACAGTTATGTATACGATGTCCATGGCTCGGATTAATTCTGATGCAGTGGCATCCTTTCAGGTTATGATGGCTGTTTACAGGTTCTTCGAAGTGGCTTTTATCGGGCTGGGGAATGCTTGTCAGGTTGTCATTGGAAATAGGATTGGTGCTGGTGAAGAGCACCTTGCTATGGAATATGGCAAGAAGTTTATACGCTTTACGCTGATAACCTGCATGATTACAAGTGTGCTTTTGATTTTGATGGCGCCGACAATTGCCTCTCTATTCAAGGTGCCATTTAATGTTCAACGCGATGCGATATATATGATGCGTATTGTTGCGGTTTACAACTTCCCTAAAATGCTGAACTTGCTTTTTATAGTAGGTATTTTACGGGGCGGAGGAGATACGCTCTTTGCTATGATTATTGAAACACTCAGTGTATGGGGGATAGGTGTCCCAATCGCCTTCGCAGGGGCCATGTTTTTCCACTGGCCATCGTACGTAGTTGTAGGTGCCTTTATGATCGAAGAAGTTGTAAAGAGCACGCTGGGTGGATACAGGTTTTACTCCAAAAAGTGGATTCGAAATATTGTTGATCATATTTGAGTCAGTCCACTTTAATCTATAGCGCTTTTGAAAGACGCTAAAATATGATAAAATAGTTGAGCACTGCTTATCGTGTGTAAAACAATTACAATTTAGAATGATTTATATATTTAAGGAGTTGAAACATATGGGTCGTATAGGGACGATCATTAACAGAAAAGGCAAGCAGGATGCCAAAAAAGGCAAGATGTTTACCAAAATTGGCCGTTATATTATGGTTGCAGCGCGTGAAGGCGGTTCAGATCCGGAATATAATGCAGCACTTAAAAGTGCTATTGAAAAGGCAAAAGCAGCAAATATGCCCAATGATAATATCGACCGAGCCATTAAAAAGGGTGCTGGCGAACTAGAAGGCGCTGTCTTTACAGAGCTTACTTATGAAGGTTATGGTCCTGGCGGTGTTGCTGTTCTTGTTGAATGCCTGACAGACAACACAAACAGAACCGCTGCAGATGTAAGAAGTTACTTTGTAAAAGGCAAAGGCAACCTTGGTACGAATGGCTGTGTAAGCTTCATGTTCGACCATAAGGGCGTTCTTGTAATTGACAAACAAGAAGGCATGGACGAAGAAGAAGTGGAAATGGCTGCTATTGAAGCGGGTGCAGAAGACTTTACTGTTGAAGATACACACTTTGAAGTATACACAGAAGTTGCTGACTTCTCAGAAGTACGTGACGCACTGGCAGCAGACGGCTACGAGTTCTCAATGGCAGAACTGCGTTACCTGCCGCAGACTATGACTCAGCTCACTGATGAGGATGACATTAAGTACATGACGAAGCTGATTGACCTTATGGAAGAGAACGATGACGTTCAGAATATTTACCATAACTGGGAAGAAACTGAAGCATAGTGATTAATTTTTAATAGTAATGAAGGCGCGTTTTAGTAATGTTATGTTACTAAAACGCGTTTTTTACTTTTGCCTACTGACAGAGTGAATCGGTGTAAAAATTGCGAAGGGCTTATATGAGTGGGTATAGATTGGAATAATTAGATGATATATATGTAATTATGCAAGGGGAGGCGGTTAATATGACCTCGCATAAAAATGATGATATGAAGAGCATAATTGAGCGTTATCATTTGCGTGATGTAAAAATCGCCAAGCTATCAGATCGTATGGGCGGCGGTATGACAGAGAACTTATACAGTGTTCTTATGGACAGCGGTATGGCCTTATTTGAGTACTCTAAAAAGTCTAATTGCCTTTATATCACCAACAAAATGATTAATTTTGGTAATTTAGGTCATTTGTCTTCGGAGTCTCTAATTGATATTCAACGCACCTTGTTTGGGGAGGAATCCTTTAGTACTTATATTCGTACTTTAGAGAAAGTGCTCTCAGGAGAAGTAGAAAGCGTTGAGTTTGAAATCTCGATTTTTTCGCTCATCCACAATGAAAAGCGCATTATGAAATGTATATTTAAGCGTCAAGATACTGAGGATGACTTTATTATATCGGGAATCATGCAAGATATGACACTGTTAAACAGGTCATTAGAAGAATTGGCGGAGTCGAAGAATTTACTTTACCAAATCATAAATGCGGTTCCACAGGCTGTCATCTATGTTGATAAGGATAATTTGATTGAGTTTGGAAATAAAGGCATGCAGAGTCTCTTGGGCGTTGATGTTGATGAATGGAAGGGTAAGGATATGGATGCATTTATATCCTTTATAAATCAGTATCTAGAGACATCAAAAAATGAGGTGGTATGTGAAGATGATAGTCACAGGGCTATCGAAATATCTGCGAAAAAAAATGAAAAGCAGTTAGAACTATACATTGATGAAGTCAAAATATTTGATCAAGCTGGTAATGTTTCAGGTAAAGTGTATGTTCATACGAATATTACTGACCGTATAAAAGACATTGAAAAAGTCAAAAAACTGCTTAAAGCAAACGAACTCCTTGTACGCATTGGCAATATGGTTGAGGCTAATGTGAGTCAGAAATCACTATTTAGAGAAATACTGAGTGGGGTCATTGCAATTGTTGGAAATGCTGAAAAAGGGTGTATCTTAAAACTTGATTATAATAATAATCTGTATATGGTTGAAAGTGAAGGGTATGATCAAGATTATGCAGAAGCATTTAGGATACCCTTTGATAAGTCATTTGCAAAAAAGGTACTCAATGGAGACTATCGTCGGTCAGTCTGTATTCGAAACATACAGGAGAAGTATTCAGAAGAGCATCCCAGTATAAATACCTCTAAAAGAGGGTTTGATTTAGAGGCAAACATTACCGCACCAATTATGGTAGATGACAAGTTCTATGGCATTATCAGCATAGACAGTTCTGAAAAAAACGGATTTGATAACATCGATTTGAATCTGATTGATTTAATGAGGAGCAAAATTGAAATTTCGATAGAGCGCTACAGCAATTTGTCACGCGTCATAGAACAAGCTCAAAAGGATGCATTAACTGGGCTCTACAATAGGCGTTTTTTCAATGAAATTCGCGATGTCTATTTAAACAATTCCATTTTGAAAAACGAACCATTTTGTCTGGTTGTTTTTGATCTAGATGATTTGAAAAGAACCAATGATACTTTTGGACACAGTGTTGGCGATACGCTTATTAAGTATTTTGCAAGTACTTTAATGGATAATGTCAGACGAGAAGACATTTTAGCGCGTATTGGGGGCGATGAGTTTGTTGGGATATTCAGGTGTGTGGACAAAGAACAGCTTGACGAAAAAATGGAGCATATAACCCAGTACTTAAATCAGACGCCATTAGCAGTAAAAGAAACTAGAATTCCTGTTCGATTCAGTTTTGGTATTTCTATTTTCCCAAAAGATGGCGAGGATATGAAAAGACTCCTATCTGTTGCGGATGAAAGAATGTATGCTTGTAAGGCGGAGAAGAAAAAGAACTCTTAAATTTTAATTATAGAAAGCATCTGCGTTTATCAGGTGCTTTTTTTTATTTAGAACTTAAGAGTACACGAGTTATTATTTTCAAATTGCCAATAGGGGTATAAGGATAACATGGGGATAAGGAGGAGATGACATGAAACTGGATTCAAGAGATAGCGGTTCATTTAAGAAAGACTCATACATGTTAGATCGCATTCAAAATGAAAATGACCGACTGGAGAATGTGGGGAATCAATCGCCTAATTATGTACATGACTTCCATGGCTTTAAAATTACAAAAGCCCATGTTGTGATTTTTGAAACGATTTTGCGAATATGCATAGTCATATCATTGCTCAGATGGACCCACATCATTTAGAAAATATCCTAGGCAAGAGCCGTATGGTGGAGGACCAACTTTAAATACACTAAAAGTACATTTGTACGAACGTGTAGAGGGTAAAAATACAGTATAGAAAGCGTTCACCACTTTATGTATTGACCCTATAACAGGCTAGGGTGAAAAAGGAGCGTGGTTTTATGTCAAAAGCAAACCGGCAGCATGACATAGGAGAGTATGCTGATCAGTCTGTGTCCGTTAAAGACCTTGAAAACGAACTAGATCAAACGGTTGAAGTGCTTGAAAAAGCGCCAGTGCTTCTCACTGAGGCAGGTGAGCCAAAGGCTGTCTTGATTGGGCTTGAGAAATTTCTTGAAATGGAAGAAGCTTTTGAGCATCACTATAAATATAAGTTTCATAAGTTTTTAAAAGCTTATATGGCTGGTGAGGGAAATGAAAAGGCTTCTGTGCACCTCTTTGAAGATGATTGATATGGCTAGGATGCACACCCACATAATATTTAAAAGACACCTGAAATACTTTTAGGAGACTTCAAAGCTGACTTTCCAATTTAGAATTGGAAAGCCAACTTACAGGAAGGCTCTTGGGTACATAAGGTGTCTTTTCATTGTCATGCTTAGAATTTGTTGAAACAACGCGGGCTTTTCAAGGCAAATTTCTTGTCGAGCTCAGGAAGCTTCTCTGGCCTAGTTGATTGAAGCTGCCCCTGCATGTAGAGCGTCTCAAGGGTAACGGACCCCATAATCCAGCTTGAGAAAGAGTCAATTGGCATGTCAATTTCAAGTCGTTCCAGATAGCCTACGTTTATCTCTACCGATTCCATTTCTTGTGTACGCGGGTATGTAATGTTAAATACAATATTTTCAGGTACTTGTTGTTCAATAATTTCAATGAGTTCCCCACAGTCAAGTGCCCTATGCATCATACCGAGGCTGACTTCGCTGGCCTTATGGCTAATAAGTTCCTTCATGACTGGGTCCGATACATACTGTATGTTGTTAAGCAGCTGGTAAAACTGTGGTTCGAAAGTAAAAAACTCAACGTACTCCACCTGATCTTTTTGAGTGTGCAGGAAGCTTGAAAAAGCTTGCAGCGCCTTAGGTGTGTTGTATATCCATTCTGTGAGAATCATCTTTTGCCTTAGAAAATTTTGAGCAGCGTGATTCTCTTGCATAAAGACCATGTAGCCGGTAATGGTGTCTCCTTCGGTGAAGGTTAATACCCGACCTTTCTCAAGCGTATTGATTCTGAACTTATCGACAGAAGATTTAAGCATCATGCCGTGGTGATTATCAACATAGCGGTTAAAACAGGCCTGTAGTGCGTCAAAATTTGCTTCAACTTGGTAATTCAAGCCTTCTCTAATTCCAAAGTCTTTAAAGTGGGCTGGATTTACCTGATAGGTATAAAGGGGGGCGCCTATGCCGTATCCAAAGTTTTTATAAAACCCTGCGTCAAAAGGGTAGAGCGTTGTAAGCGGGATGCCCAGCTCTAGTGAACGTGTATGTGCATATTCAATCATTGCCTGCGCAATATGCTGCTTCTTGTGGAGCAAATCAACCCCAACAGACCCTATTCCTGAGGCCTGAATACGCGCTCCATGAAAATGCATTTCGAACACATAAAAGCGCATACATCCAACAAGCTGGTTTTCCTTAAATGCGCCAATGTGGGTTAAGTCATACATCCTGTCATAGGTTTCAATTTTTTCTATGGCTTTAATGCGGTCTTGCTTTGAGTCCGTATAAAATCCAGGATATGCTGTTTGTGAAATACGTGCAAAGGCTTCAAACTCACTTGCTTTGATTGGTCTAACGGTAATATCCATTTAAATCCTCCATAATTATTTTAGGGTGCTTTAAAATGCAAGAAATCTGGCAAAGCTTGATGTTATCCTGTTGAACTTTTAGGGTTCAAAGGGGATTACAAGCTGACCACCTTATTCTTACCCATTTTTTTAGCAGAATACATCAGCGCATCTGCCTGTGACATAACAGTATTGAAATCTTCTATTTCACTATCAGAGATAACGATAAAACCAATGCTGACAGTACCTGAGAGCCCCTCTTTAAATTCAGTATGCGACTGAACATATTGACGGATATTCTCACCCGTTTCGCGAGCCAGATTCATAGACATATCCTTGGCTATGAGAATAAACTCGTCCCCACCATAGCGACCAATTTCAGCATTGCTGCCGGAACCATGTTTTTTAAGAGCTTCTGCGATGACTTTCAGAAAAGCATCTCCACTGCTGTGTCCAAACTGATCATTGATGGATTTGAGATCATCGCCATCAATAAACATGAGGGTCATGGGCTTATGGTCATGAATACAGGTGGCGCGCAGTGCATCAAAGCGCTTCCGAATAAAACGTCTGTTGCCTATATGCGTCAAATCATCAGTTAGAGACTCTTCATTGTAAAGCTGGTAAAGTTCATCTCTTTGCCTTCTTATTGTATCTGCATCTTCGTACTCGTGAAGTTTATTTTTGAAAAATTGTCTGGAAATGAGCCACATGAATACGATAAAAGGAATGGTATTCATGATATGGGCTGATGCGATGAGCGGGTCGGGTTGATATACCATAATACCGATTGAAAATATGATTTGGTTGATTATTAGAAACCCCAGAGACCAGATCGGTTCAAGAAGGGGATAGAGTGCAATGCAAATCAGTGCGCAAAAATAGACACTGACCTGTCCATATGCATATTGATCCAGCCAGCTTATATAAATGAGTGGTAAGACGGTTCCCTCGCATACCACAAGCGTTGCGTAGCGTTTAAAACGGAAACTATAAGATGGATGTGCAAGTATGTGCTTGGAAGCGCCATATATTAGAATCATCATTACAAGAAGAGAAGCGTATGCATAAAAATAATGCCTCTCTAAAATAGGCATATTTTGTGGTGCGCCATATAGAAAGAGCAGTCGTATTATGAATAGTATTTCTATACCACTGATTGTTAAGGCCAGTATATCCCCGCGTTTTGTTGTTTCGACGTACATTTTATTTAGATAGGTGTCTCGTCCCTTTATTCGATTGAAGAGAAATACAGCATTTAAATAATTCTTACAGATCATACAAATGTCTCCTTCACTATTGGCTGTTACCATTATAGCAAAATACGGACAACAACCAAATATGACTCTATGAAAATATGGATTATAAAAAGTAAAGACTATAGCAAAGTACAGACCTTATTCAAGAGCAAGTATAGTAGTATGGTGTCTATTTTAATGTGATATCTGTTGGGTGGCTGTATAATCTCATATTTGATTTGTACCCCATTTATCAAGTTCAATTTATGAATCATGATCCTGTTCATTTAAATATGCAATATAGTCATTGCCCCAGTCGCGAAGTGCATTGGATACAATTTCAAATTTATGGCCGATATCAGTCAGACTGTACTCAACTTTTGGGGGAATTGCTGAATATTCCGTGCGCAGTATAAGGCCATCGGCCTCGAGTGCCTTGAGTTGTCGAGAGAGTGTAGTGTGGGTCATATCACCCGGCATGCGTCTTCTGAGTTCGTTGAAGCGAATAGGGCCTTCGGAAAGTGTGTGCAGTATATAGAGAGACCATTTTCCTGAAAGTAGCTTTTGTGTAGTGACATAAGGACATATTCCAAACAAATCTTTTTTATCCATTACGGTATCCTTTCTGATACTGGTATCATAAAATATCGTACTTTTATATTGTATCGTGCTTGCTATAATAATACCTGTAAGTGAAAAAAATATCAAATGAATTTCTAATCGTCTAAAAGGAGATGAAATCATGAAGGAAACATTAAGTTACCTAAAAGAATGCGGTGTATTCTATCTTGCAACAGTTGAAGCAGACCAGCCTCGTGTAAGACCGTTTGGCGCAGTATGTGAATTTGAAGATAAGCTGTACATCGTGACAAATAACCAGAAAAAGGTATATGATCAAATGCTTGAAAATCCTAAAGTTGAAATAAGCGGAATGTCAGGTGGGTCTTGGATTCGACTTGAAGGCAAGGTCAAACGAGACGAACGCATTGAAGCACGTCGCGCTATGCTAGAAGCAAATCAAGAGACCCTCACTAAGCTCTATAGTGCTGATGACAATAAGATGGAAGTTTTCTATTTTACAGAGGGAACAGCTACTGTATTTACTATGCAAGGTGAGCCAAAAGTTCTATCGCTTTAACAGTCTACAGGCTGCCTAATAACCCAGAAAACCTCTTCAAATGCATGAAAGCTATATGTCAGGCGAACAGAACAGGTGACCTGTACGGATTTCATTCGCGCCTCTTGATAAACCGTCCGCTTCACGGATTTGGTTGCTAGCGCTAGCTCACGAGGGGCTCTAGAAGTTTCATCATTTTAGAAACTGTATACTTTTTTCTGCTATCTCAGACCGTGATTTCCACGGTCTTTTTTTGTGTTTCTTCTTATGACTACCTAAAAGGGCAATGGCATTGCCCGAAGGTCTAATAACAATGCCTCTGGATTGCATATAAAAATAAACTTGAAAATATACGAGAAGCTTTCAGTGGATTCGAGGGCGAAAGCAGTTTCAAAGGCCTTAGCGCTCGGTATTATCGATCAGAATGATTTGTCTGATTATCATATTTCAGTTCCGCATATAGATATTTAGTCCAAAACGAAATTGAAATAGCAAAAAAGTGGTGATATAATGCACTTGGGACTATAGTCCCACTAAAATGGTGGACTTAAATGTAAGCTATTGCATAATTGGGCACACGTAAGACTTAGCGTGCTTCGTGGATATGGATGGATATGGGGTAATGTGAGATGTTAATAGCAAGACAGCCGATATTTGATAAAGCACTAAATGTGTATGGGTATGAACTCCTATACAGATCAAGCTCAAACTCAAATGAGTATGATGGAACCAGCTCGTACAAATCGACTTTAGCTGTTGCTGGGTCATTGTTTGAGGAGGGGCTTGAAAAAGTAGCTGACAACCGTAAAGTTTTCATTAATTTTGATGAAGAGGGCTTGTATTCAGACGTGTTTGAGATTTTGTCACCCAAGCATCTGATCATTGAAGTGCTTGAAGACGTTTGTCCTTCTGATCCCTTAATTGAGCGATTAGAGTTGCTTCGAGAGAAAGGGTATACAATAGCCCTTGACGATTTTGAAAGAGATATGAGTGTGTGTAGTATAGCGGCACTTTCAGATATAATCAAGTTCGATGTGCTCAACTCTTCATCTGATATGATTGAAGAGCAGTCTAGGCTGGCGCTGGGTCGTGGAAAAACAATTTTAGCCGAAAAAGTTGAGACGGAAGAAGATTTTAACAGTGCTGTTGAAAAAGGCTTTACTTTGTTTCAAGGGTATTTTTTCAGTAGGCCCAAGTCTGTTGAGAAGTCATGTAAGAAGTATACAACTCAAAACCAGTATATGCGGATTCTAAGTGAGCTTGAAAAAGAAGAGCCCTGCTACCAAAAGTTAGCTGAAATAATTGAGAAAGACCCTGCAATGTCTTATAGGCTTCTTCGTGTGGTTGGAACCAATCAGGAAAATTCAGAAATATATTCAATCAAAAAAGCCCTTACATATATGGGCATGAAAGAACTAAAGCATTGGATTAATATTTTACTGATTCAGGAACTGGGTGCGCATACACCCAAAGAACTTTTGAAGCTGGCGCTTTCTAGAAGCAAGTTTGCCGAACTGATTGCAAGAAGAACGGTTTTAAAGACACTGAAATTTGAAGCCTCTTTAATGGGACTATTTAGTGTTATTGATGCTATTCTTGAGATGAATATGTATGAGGCACTGGAATATATTCCACTTTCAGAAACCGTAAAAGAAGCCCTGATATATGAACGTGGGGTCTTGGCACCCCTTCAGGAAATGATTCTGGCCTATGAGAATGGAGACTATGAGTCTGTTGATGTATATATTGAGAAGTACGATTTGACAGAAGTGAAAATACTAGAAGATTATTTTAGGTCAATAGAGTGGGCTGATGCAATTTCACTGCTGCTATGACCCCGGTGATGCACGTAAGCATGTGAGGAAATGTTGGAGAGAGACCACTTCCTCACATGCTTTTTTATGGTCATATGCCCTTGTGTTTTTTGTGGAGTATAGTATGATGGATGCAGATATTATTTAGGGATACAAAATAAATTGAACGGGGAAGAATTATGACAGACAATAAAAAACAGGTTCAGTTTTGGATCTACTTCGCAATTATCGCAGTCTCAGCATTTGGACTTGGCCTAAGCAATAATGTCATGTCTAACTTTTTTAAAGATGCCTACAATGTCACTGCCTTTCAAAGGGGCTTCATTGAGTTTCCAAGAGAACTGCCGGGTCTGATTGCGGTTGTAATTATTGGAAGCATGAGCTTTTTAAGTGACATTAAAATCTCAATTATTGCACAGGTAATGAGCCTGGTTGGAATTGCTGTACTGGGTCTGACAACACCTACATTTAACATCATGCTTGTTTTCATCTTTATCAATTCAGTGGGAATGCATGTGTTTAAACCAATGAATGACAGCATTGGCGTTAACCTGGCTGAAAAGGGTATGCTTGGAAAACGAATGGGACAATACAAGGGCATTGAGACTGGATTTCGAATGCTGGCTGGCATGGTCATCTTCATTGGATTCAAAACGGGTCTTTTTAGTTTTGAAACTAACTTCAAGTGGCCCTTTGTTCTTGCAGCAGGTATGTTTTCAATCGTTATTGTCCTGCTTGTTATGCTGAGCCGTTCCTATGATCTTGAAGACTTGCATCCAAAAAAGTCTAATTTTGTATTTAGAAAAGAGTATAAGTATTATTACTATCTGGTTATTCTTTTCGGGGTACAAAAGCAGATTATGATGGTTTATGGACCATGGGTCCTTATAGACTTGCTCGGCAAAAAGGCCGATACAATTGCGATTTTAAGTATCATTGGTGCAGGTATTGGTATTTTCTTTATTCCGGCACTGGGACGCTGGCTAGACCGATTTGGTGTTAAAAAGCTCATGTATGCCGATGCGCTTTCATTCATTGTTGTATATGCGCTATACGGCGTATTAACAGCTACCTTTGTATCAGGTACATTAAAGTCTATTACAATTGCTGTATTCTTTGCTTATGTTATTTTTATTATTGATAAAATGTCGACACAGATGAGTTTGGTTCGGACGGTCTTTCTAAAAACGATTTTAATCAATAACAATGACCTCACACCGACACTCTCGCTTGGAATGAGTATGGACCACTTTGTATCCATTGTGTGTGCCTATGTTGGTGGTATTGTATGGATGCGTTTTGGGCCACAGTACATCTTTTTCTTTGCAGCCCTGCTTTCCTTTGGGAACCTTTATGTTGCAATGAAGCTGGAAGCTTAATAATTATTGAGTATCATACATAAAAACACCACGTCATGTGCCTGTTGGCACAGCGTGGTGTTTTCTTTTATTTGGCTTGTTCAATATTATTTTTTTGGTAAGCGGATTAAGTTCACTTAATCATGATGAACCAATGTACTTATCCCAGCGCAACATCTAGAACCATCATGACAGCAAAACCGAGCATGCAACCTATTGTAGCAACATCCGTCTTAGCACCGCCTTCTTCACGCTGTGCTTCAGGAATGAGTTCCTCTATGACAACATAGATCATTGCACCGGCGGCAAAGGCGAGTGCATAGGGGAGGATTGGTCGCATGGTAATGACTGCGTATGCACCAATTACACCGGATATAGGCTCTACAATGCCAGAGGCCTGACCATAAAGGAAAGACTTTCTTCTACTGAAACCTTCGCGGCGAAGTGGAATTGAAACAGCTGCACCTTCAGGGAAATTTTGTAGTCCGATACCAATAGCAAGTGCTACAGCAGAAGCTACACTGGCTGCTTGGAGGTTACCAGCTGCAGCAGCGCCAAAAGCAACACCGACAGCCAGACCTTCAGGGATGTTATGGAGCGTGATTGCAAGCACGAGCAGGACGCTGCGTTGCCAGCTGGTTTTTATCCCTTCAGCTTGATTCGTTTCAAGGCCCATATGTAAATGAGGCAGGAGCTTGTCTACAAGATATAAGAAGCCACCACCGCCAAGGAAACCAACTGCTGCGGTCACCCATGGGTTTTGTCCAATTTCTTCAGCCATTTCGATACCCGGTGCGAGTAAAGACCAAAAGCTTGCCGCGATCATAACACCTGCTGCAAAGCCAAGCATGGTGTTGAGAACCGTTTTATTAATGGTTTTGAAAAAGAATACCATAGCAGCACCGAGTGCTGTAACGGCCCACGTAAAGAGGGTGCCGATAAGTGCTTGTGTTACTGGGTCGAATTGTTTTATCCATTCAATCATAAATTTGCCTCCTTGTGACTGTCATAATACCCATTTATATGAAGATGAAATCAATTAGTGTCTATATGGCTAACAAATAAGGTTGCGTAGGCGTAAGTTGTTCAATAAGAAAGCACCCCAATATGATCTATGAGGTGCTAACAAGTGTTATAATTTACGCAGTTAGCGACGGGTTCAATTCAAATAAAAAGCTTGTGAATTTAGCATGGGTTTATTTGTGAGTGCGTACGCTGTAAAACTCGCGATGTATTTTTAGAGCTCACCAAGCATATCTTTAAGAATATGGACTGAATTTTCAATAGCTATGTGCGAGAATTTTTCATAGTCCATATGTGAGCCATTAATTGCGTTATCAGAGATGGAGCGCAGAACAACAAATGGCACATTATTTAAGTAGCAAACCTGACCAATGCTGGCCCCTTCCATTTCGCATGCATAGGCATTAAAATCAGTATGAAGTTCTTCAAGTTTTTCTGCTTTAGAAATGAACTGGTCACCTGATACAATGCGTCCAGAAAAAGTGTTCAATTTGTCTACATGAGAACACGCTTTTTTTGCTAAAGAGACAAGTTTCGAGTCGCATGGGAAGTCAAATGTGTCAAGACGCGGCACTTGTCCTTTTGGATCGCCAAAGAATGTAGTGTCCATATCGTGCTGCACTAAATTTTCTGCAACTACAATATCACCAGGGTAAATGTCTTTATGTAGCCCTCCTGCAATACCAACATTAATCACGCACTCAACATCAAAATCCGTAATTAAGATTTGTGTACAAATTGCAGCATTTACCTTACCGATACCACTTGTAACAATAACAATGTCTTTACCAAGAAGTTCCCCCTCGTAAAAGTCCATTTTTGCTTTTGAAAGCATTTGCTTAAGGTTCATTTCCTTTTTTAGTATTTCCACTTCTTCTTGCATTGCACCAATAATACCAATCTTCATAATTTACTTCCTTTCTGTAAGGTGTATTGGAAAGCTGAATTACCCAAATTCAGCTCATTAAGCTGTTTTTCAGTTTTCATTTTAACACTTATTGCTGCCCGGAGTCCAAAAGAAATTGAGGGGAATTGTATAATTTCTAAACACTGGTCAAAAAAGTACTGGCATTGTATAAATGAGTAGCATACGTCGTCTTAAATTCGTACTTGAGTGGAAGGTCAACAAGTATGTGTTCAGATTTTGGACATATGCATGAAAATCAAGTTAATTCCATCTTGTTTAAGTTGCTATTGATAATTGACTGTGATTTAATATATGCAAGACTTATAGTCAATAGAGAAAATTATAAATATGGTAGGGTTGTTATTGGGGGGAAGTCATGTGAATGTACTCCATATAGAAAAAAGCACGCTTATCAGAGAAATGACTCGGGATGTTGTAGAAAATATTGGGCATACATACTACTGTGTTGCTGGTGGAATGGAAGCTTTGACGGTTATGCGAAGAGACGAAATACATTTTGTCATTACAGGGCTTGAACTTTCAGACACAACAGGCGAACAGCTCATGTGTGAGCTTTCCAAGTCAGAGTATAGAGACATACCTGTCATTGTACTCACCTCAACTGATTGCATGGACATTAGAAAGAAACTTTTTGATCTTGGTGTGGTGGACTACATTGTAAAGGACTCATTTACAGATGAAAAGTTGAAAGCCTACATCGAAGCATTTGAACGTAAAGATGATGTTATCAATAAGATGATGAGTCGTGAAATTGCAGTACTCGATGACAGCGTCATGGTGAATACTTTAATAAAAAATATTTTTGATTTGCACGGTATCCATAATATTGATACCTATACATCAGCAGAAGCTTTACTGGAATCAGATAAGGAGTATGCAATTTATATACTTGACTTGATTCTACCGGGGATATCCGGTGAGGAGGTGCTGCTGACATTACGTCAAAAGGCCAAGAATAGTATCATTATTCTTATTTCATCTATTACAAATTATAAAACCATATCCAATATTTTAAGCTCAGGTGCAGACGACTTCATTATGAAGCCATTTGATGCCAGTGTTTTTATGGCGCGCATTAAGGCCCATTCCAGGAACTTTATTTTGAGAGAAGACTTAGAGAAGGCCAATAAAGAACTTGAAAAGGCAGCGATTACAGATGGTCTGACACAGATATACAACCATAAATATATTGTAGGTCGACTCGATGAAGAAATAGAACGCTCTAAACGCTATGACAGTCCGCTTTCCATTTTGCTTCTTGATATTGATAACTTTAAAATGGTCAACGATACTTATGGGCATCAGGTCGGGGACGAAGTTCTAAAATCGATTGCAGACTGTATGAAGCAAATTGTCCGTAACAGTGATTGCGTTGGCCGTTATGGTGGTGAAGAATTTATGATTATACTCCCCGAAACGGATGAAGAGAGCGCAAAAATTGTTGGTGAAAAAGTACGAAGTGAAATTGAAAATTTACAGTTTTCTGATGAGAATTTGAAAATTACAATCAGTGGCGGAGGGGTAACACACACCAACCACTGCATAAAAAATCTGATTCGTGTTGCTGACGAAGGTCTATATATGGCAAAACGAAAGGGTAAAAATCAGATTTATTTCATGAAAGGGAACTGTATCAACGCATAAGTGATTTAAAAGTAAAGCTTAATCTCTTGTTTAGACTCGTGGGGAGAGCGCTGTAGATAAATAGAATTAGAAAATGATAAAGCCGCAGGTGTGAGCATACACAACTGCGGCTCTTTATGTTACTGAGTGAATAGGTTACGGGGGTCAGTGTGGCTGATTTGAGCCAGATCCTGTAGATGGTATTTGGTTGATGTCTGAGTGCGAATAAAGTGTAAACATTTGGTGAATTAATATGTAATTAGGGGTAAAAGACTTGAAAAATGCCTAAAAGGTGGTATTCTAATAATATATTAGCACTCTAATGTGATGGCTGCTAACAAAGCGGAATGAAATGTGAGGTGAATGAGCGTGGATATGAATAAATTAACAAAGAACTCTGCTGAGGGACTCGGTAGAGCGCAACTAATTGCAGATGAATACGGCAATAGCTCTATTGACAGTGAACATATACTCTTAGGTCTCATTGAGCCCCGCGAGGGTCTTATTTCACAAATAATTGATAGATTGAGCCAACAAGTAGACACCTTTGAAAAGCGTGTTACTGAAATAGTTGAGAAGAAGTCCAAGGTGACGGGGCAAGATCAGGTCTATCTCTCATCTGAAAGCAATAAAGTCCTGCTTAAAGCAGAAAAAAAAGCTGAGAAGATGAATGATCAGTATATTAGTGTGGAACACATCCTTTTGTCTATGATTGAGAATGGGTCTAAGTCACTCAAGGCTGTTTTTGCACAGTTCAATATTACAGAAAATCGTGTTATGGAAGTCCTTAAAGATATACGTGGCAACCAGCGCGTAACGTCCAGTGATCCTGAAAGCACATATGATGTTCTTTCAAAATATGGCTCCGATTTGGTTGAACTCTCAAAAACGAATAAGCTTGATCCTGTAATTGGACGTGATGAAGAAATCAGAAGAACCATTCAGATTCTCTCGCGGAAAACAAAAAATAATCCAGTACTAATTGGTGAACCCGGTGTAGGTAAAACGGCAATAGCAGAGGGCCTTGCACACCGTATTGTGAAAGGGGACGTGCCGGATAGTCTTAAAGAAAAACGCATTTTTGCTCTGGATATGGGTTCCCTTATTGCAGGTGCGAAGTTTAGAGGCGAGTTTGAAGAACGTCTTAAAGCGGTTCTAGATGAAATTAAAAAAAGTGATGGAAAAATCATTTTGTTCATAGACGAACTCCATAACATTGTTGGTGCCGGTAAAACGGATGGCGCTATGGATGCAGGAAATATGCTCAAACCAATGCTGGCACGTGGAGAACTGCTTTGTATTGGCGCGACAACCTTAGGTGAATATAAGAAGTACATTGAAAAAGACAGTGCTCTTGAACGACGCTTTCAACCGGTTAAGGTTGCAGAACCAAGTGTAGAGAGTACAATTACAATTTTAAGGGGCCTACGTGAGCGTTATGAACTCTACCATAAGGTGAACATTAGTGACCATGCACTCATTCAGGCAGCTGTTCTCTCAGACCGCTATATTTCTGATCGATTCTTGCCAGACAAGGCGATTGACTTGGTTGATGAAGCCTGCGCCCTGATTAAGACGGAAATGGAGTCCATGCCAACGGAACTTGATGAAATTTCAAGGCACATTATGACCATGGAGATTGAAGAGGCAGCGCTCAAAAAAGAAAAGGATGCAAGGTCTAAAGACAGATTAAATGAACTTCAAAAGGAACTGGCAGATTTACGCGATCATTACAACAGTAAAAAAGCCAAGTGGGACCTTGAAAAGACGTCTGTAGACCAGCTCAGCGCCATTCGAGAAGAGCTTGATCAGGTAGCGCACGAAATTGAGATAGCAGAGCGTAATTACAATTTGGACAAGGCAGCAGAACTGAAGTACGGCAAGAAGCCTGAACTTGAGAAGAAACTAAACAAACTTATAGAGGCACAAGAGTCAAGTAACCAGGACAACAAGCTGATTAGGGAAACTGTAACTGCTGAAGAGATTGCAGGCATCGTTTCAAGGTGGACGGGTATTCCCCTTGAAAAGCTTGTGGAAACCGAACGTGAGAAGCTACTCCATATGGATGAAGACCTTCACAAGCGGGTGATTGGTCAAGACGAGGCTGTACAGCGTGTGTCTGATGCCATTATACGCTCTCGTGCAGGCATTAAAGATCCATCTAAGCCAATCGGATCATTTCTGTTCCTTGGACCGACAGGAGTCGGGAAAACAGAGCTGGCTAAATCACTGGCTGAGGTTTTATTTGATTCAGAAAGTCATATGATACGAATTGACATGAGTGAGTATATGGAGCGTCATTCTGTTGCGAGAATGATTGGTGCCCCTCCGGGCTACGTTGGGTATGAAGAAGGCGGCCAGTTGACTGAAGCTGTTCGCAGAATGCCCTACAGCGTCATTTTGTTTGACGAAGTTGAAAAAGCACATCATGACGTCTTCAATGTCCTGCTCCAAGTACTTGATGATGGACGTATTACAGATGCACAAGGCAGAACCGTTGATTTCAAAAATACCATAATCATCATGACATCAAATATTGGGTCTGAGCGTCTCTTGTCAGAAGTCGGTGAAGACGGTCTTATCCGTGATGAGACAAAACAAGCTATTCGCAGTCAATTGCATGAATATTTTAGACCTGAATTTCTAAATAGACTGGATGACATTGTCTTCTACACACCACTTTCAAAAGACGAGGTTAAAGAAATTATTGGGCTTCTGATTGCAGATATCGAGCGTAGGCTGGAAGACCGCCATATTACACTTGAGCTTACAGATGCGGCAAAATATCAGGTGATTGATACAGCATACGATGTTCACTTTGGTGCAAGACCGCTGAAACGTTATTTGCAGCAAAAGCTTGAAACCTTACTGGGACGTGAAATTATTAAAGGCAATATTGAGGACTATGACCAGCTGGTTATTGATGTGCAAGCGGGTCAGATGATTATTCACAAAAAATAGTAAGTGTGATATTTGTTACAGAAAGTACAAGCCATGCAGTGTAGAATAAGGAGGCGCCGTTAAACGGTTGCTTAATAGGCAGTTAAGATACGACATAAAGAAGAGGTTTTTATGAAAATCGCAATTCTCATTAACGAAGATACAGCACTCCGGTGCACTGCGAGTGGTTGTTTAAAGGCATTTTTCGCCCGTAAAGATGCCTTTAACATTTATGGACCAGAAGCTCAAATACTTGGATTTACACATACAGGTGGTGAATTAGACAAGAAAATTGAGCGGTTTGAGAAAAATGGCGTTGATACGATACATCTATCTAGCTGCATGAGATCAAAATATGCTGACTATGAAACACTCCGTAACAAATTGGCAGAAAAATTTAATGTCATTGGTTATACGCATGGAAATCCAGATAGGAAGAAGCGTGTATGCCAGATTACTCCAGTAAAAAAACCTTGATGGTCTCCCATCAAGGTTTTTGTTATGCTTCGTCTTTTGCGCTATTCATTTGACTCATGAAGGCGAGCGCCATTTCAATGCCTTTTACAAGCTCTTCTTCAACAAGCTTCTTACAACTTTCTGCATTTTCAGGCGTTACCGTAATTCGGCAGTTGCATTTGCCAACTTCAAGTTTTTTGAAGTCCTCGCCAAGCACTTTTTCAGCGGCGCCTTTAAGCATTTTGCGTGTTTCCTGGTCTTTCAGGTATTCAGCAAGATGTGATTGTCCCTCAATAATGATGCGCTTTTCTTCATCGAGTTCAATTGATTTAATAAACATATTCAATTCCACTTTTAACGCTTCCTTTCATTCTTACTCAATAATGATAGGGTCACTCAGCTCATATCCATTCAGTTCAACTGTAACACTTTGCATGATGACATCGTCCTGAGGTTTATCAGCCATACCCGTTTTTACTTTAGCAATTTTGTCAATAATGTCAAGTCCTTGAGTAACCTGACCAAATGCAGCATAGGCACCATCAAGATGTGGCGATGACTTGTGCATTATAAAAAACTGAGAACCGGCTGAATCTGGATTATTTGAACGTGCCATAGAAATAACGCCTTTGGCATGTTTCAAATTGTTTTCAAAACCGTTATCTGAAAATTCACCTGCAATTGAATAACCAGGCCCGCCTGTTCCTTTTCCATCAGGGTCGCCACCTTGAATCATAAATCCATTGATGACACGGTGGAAAGTAAGGCCATCGTAAAAGCCTGAGTTCGCAAGGCTGATGAAGTTGTTTACCGTGTTTGGAGCAACTTCTGGATAGAGTTCAAGTTGAATCTCTCCAAAATCTTGAATAGACATAGAAACTACAGGATGTGCTTTATCTGGATCGGGAACCCCTGTTAGTTGAGTACCTTGCTCTTCTGTGTTTGATGCTGTTTCTATTTCACTTTGTGCAGCGCTGTCTTCCTGTGAAGTATCTTCACTTGTCGTTTTTTGGCTGCATCCTGTTACAAGCATGCCCGTTAGTGTAAGCAGTGCCATTAAGAGTGATAATTTTTTTAGCATAGTTTTCCTCCTGAGTCGTTATTATCAATAGTAGAATAGCAAAAGTTTGTGAATAAATTTTTAATAGAACGCAAAAAATTATCCACAATTATAATGGGCCATTAATAAATGGACTCAACTGTGTATTTTAAAATTAAATCGTTATGATATGGAAAGGTACGAATTAAATCTTCGCGCTTGTATACTTTAAGGTCATCCATGTCGAAGCCGGGTGAAATCATAGTTCCAATTAGTGTGAACTCATCTGAACCAGCTTCAATGGCAATGGCATAGTTCTTTGGTATTTGAAGCTGAGGAGTACACTCGCTTTCAATGTCCATGCCGAGCTTTCGTTCATATAAATCGCCCTCTGGTGAGAGCAGATACATTTTTAAAGTTGCACCGTGATGGTAATACCATACAGATTCAGAGCGCAGCGAATGGAAAGTCATAATCATGCCCGGTTCAAAGAGCATGTATTCACTTGTCCATAATTTTCTTTCAGATGAACTGACACCTGGAATGTCATGGCGTATGTATTTTTCGTTTGAAATAAAGGGGCGCGTGTAGTAGCCACCTTCGGGATGTGGCACCATATCAAGTTTTTCAATCCAGTCTTTCGCTGTCATAAAAATGCTCAACTCCTTTCAGCATATGCCCTTCTATTATATCACCGTCAGGCTTCATTCATAGGGTAAAACTTTTTTTAATTTTAAACTTCTTGAAATGAATGGATAGAAGGGGTATGATAACTATACAGAATTACAAATAATGGAAAAAGGAGTGGCCTTATGACGTCTTCTTTACTTATGAATACCAAAAAATATATGAAACAAAAGGGGATGAGTGTCAATACCATAGAGTCATACGAAAAACACTTAAGGCGTTATATTAAGACTGTAGGAGAAGAGAAGGCCCTTGATGTAGAATGTGTCAATGCATATGTCTATAATCTGCTCGTCATTAAGGAGTTGTCGTACAGCTTTGTAAACCAATCTATTTCTGCCTTGAAGACACTCTTGAAGGCACATAGAATACCGTATGAAATCCGCCATAGTATTATCCGGCCCAAGGCTGATAAAACCCTACCCAAAGTACTCAGTCGTGAAGAGGTTTTTCGTGTGCTGAATGCACTGGAAAACAAAAAGCACAAGGCTATCTTGTATTTGACTTATAGTGCTGGACTCAGGGTAAGTGAGGTGTGTGCATTAAAACCGGAAGATATTGATAGTGATAGAATGATGATACATGTTCGGTCTGGAAAAGGCAGAAAAGATCGATACACCCTATTATCAAAATCAGCACTTGTTATGCTTCGTGATTACTATGCTGAGTTTGTACCACAAACATGGTTGTTTGAAGGAAATGTGAAGGGAATACCCATTACAATCAGGTCTGCACAAAGACTTTTCAAACGCGCATGTATGAAGGCTGAAATTACAAAACAGGTGAGTATACACGCCCTGCGACATTCATTTGCAACGCATCTTTTAGAGTCTGGAACAGACCTGCGGTATATACAAGAACTACTCGGTCATAAGTCGCCTCAAACTACTCAAATTTATACACATGTCAGTTCCGCAGCCCTGCAAAGCATTGTGAATCCACTCGATAAAATGCGTGAACTGTAAAAAGTCAGTGGACGTCTAAAGTCAGTTGTTGAGGTTGAAAATCGTAAGATTTATGGTAGATTTTTAAATTCCAAACTACGTGTTTGATATGAAACAGCAAGTGTTAACGCATTGAAGGATCGCGTTCTTGCTGTTTTATTGAATGTATTAATTTTCCATGACAAAACACACGCAAAGCTGTGTAAATGGTATAAAATTACTTTAATGATAATTTCAATAAGTTCTAAGTTTATACGGGTTAATGCCTAGACGAGTAAAGGAAGCGGTTAATATGGCAAAGAAATTTTTACTTGTAGCACTCATTTTTTACGCATTTACGTCTTTTATACTGAGTTTGGATTCTTCAAATGAAATGCGTGACAAAGACCGGTCTCTGGCATATATATTGTCGGGAAATATAAATATCGTTTTTACAACCATTGAAACGTTAAATGGAGAGCTTGTTTCTGATTCGGCATATTTGGAGAAGTCACAAGAAGAAGTTTGTAGACTCATCGATGTTTCGGGGAAATATATATATGACGCCAACCGGTCTATAGTAGAGCTTGAAACTTTGAATGACAATTTTGTTTTAGATTTAGACAGACTTGAATTTTGCCTATGGAATTTGGAAGAAAAGCTGGATGACGGTGGACAACTTTCTGAAAAAGACATTGACTTTATGAAAGACCTGTTGGAAATAAGGCGAGTGTATAGCAACGCCCGCATTCCGAGTTATTATGAGTATGATACAACACGATTTAAAAAAATGGCAGTACCAGAGAAAACAGAGAAACTCTTTAGTGAAATAGATGCTCTTGCGCAAGACTACTTACAAGAATAGCCCATGCTGAGTCATGGTGAATAGACCCTTTGTATTAACTCAATAAGGCTAGATCACTTGCTGAAGGCATGCTTTACGATATGGCCGATGTTCTTTGGCGAGATGTAAGAGCCATGGAATAAGAAAACACTTAGCGTACAATGAATAAGAGGTTCGTACAATGGTGCATAAGAAGGTTTTAAGCTGGATCATCGGCAGGAACAATCTAAAATATTTGAACAAATACCTGCTCTTGATTGTGACCATACATGTTATGAATAAAATGAGTGTCGATTGGATCAAAGGCAATGAAGTGACCTTCCAGTCAATAGGTGAAATCCTTATTATTACCTTGATAGTACTCTTTGTGGGCTTTCGGATATGGATAAAGATTTTTGAAGGCACACAGGCATTTTGGTGTTGGGTTTTAAAAATAAAGGTTTAGCATATAGCGTGGAGGCACATATGTATATCATTCTTCTAATTGGACTTATGATCCTTAATATTCCAATCTATAAAAGTATTCTTAAATTTGTTTATCCCAATAAACAAGATCTTAATAAAGCACTTAAGTATTCTGTAACACCAGATTTTATATCACTACTCCGAGGAGAATACCTTCAGGATTGGGCAGCAGAAAAAACGTTGCGGCTGGTTATAACGGTATCTGCAGCTATGGTGGGTCTTGAATTCACTTTTATATATTTAGCCGTTAAGATATTCCAAGCATATCATTAAAAAGATAGATGCTTGGGACAGAATTAGATTAATAAGTAGATGCTGATTAAGGGGTGTATGAAAGTGAAACTGGAATTAGGTGATGATGCATTTTTAGGAAAGAAAGGTGGATTTTTATGGAATACAGAATAGAAAATTTAGATTTTGAATTTAATATTGTGGGTGAAAAAGCATGTGTTAAAACCTTGACCGCCTTTGAAGAGGTGCCTATTGAGCGTATTAGTGGGCGTATTGGGTGAATCTCGTTATACGATAGGAGGCAGCAATGGACTATATATCAAATTTAAGAAAATACATAGGAACACAGCCCATTATTATGTGTGGTGCCAATGTTATTTTAGTTAATGCTCATAATGAAATATTACTGCACCACAGAACTGACAGAGACTGGTGGGGGCTTCCTGGTGGGGCAATGGAACTGGGAGAGAGTCTGGAAGAAACAGCCCGGCGCGAAGTGTTTGAAGAAGTCAATTTACACTGTAAATCGTTGGAACTGTTTAATGTGTATTCTGGAAAGTCGTTGTATTATAAATATCCAGATGGGAACGAAGTGTATAATGTGACGGCGTCTTACATCTGTAGAAATTACAGTGGAAATATTGAAGTGGAAAAAACGGAAGGCAGAGACGCGCGTTTTTTTAAACTGAATGAATTACCGCCCAACATAAGCGCGCCTGTTCGTCCAATTATAAGTGATTATTTGCAAGAAGCTGGGCTAGACAATGCGCATAAATAGCTTGAATTCTATTTTAGTCCAACCACTCAACAACCTCGGCTAGTGGCTTGCGGGGTCTTGGGTAAGGGGACTGGTTGGGGTATCCAAGAGCGATTGCTGCAATGAGTTCGTCAGAGGTGTTTAACCAGGATTCTATGTCTTTTTGCCCGTAATACACATCACATATCCAAAGGGATCCTATGTCAAAGCTATTTGCAGCCAGTAAAAGGGTTTGAATACTGGCACCAATGGACTGCGTATCTGCAAGCAGTCGATGGTGATTATATGTGTCTTCCTTTTTTGAGTAAGGGTTAAAGACCAGTACAACAGCAGGCGCTTCAGTCATAGCTTGAATGCTGATCAAACAACTGCCGATATCCTGACCATATAAGCTGCGTGTTTCAACGGTTTGCTTCATTATTTGAACCAGCTCATTTTTACTTTTGTTTTGAAGAACGTAGTATCTCCATGGCTGCCTGTTCTTACCAGATGGTGCTTTTGTCGCTAAGCTAAGAATGATTTTCAAAACTTCAGAAGGAATGGCTTTGTCTTGAAACTTACGGATACTTCTGCGCGTGTTTATGGTGTCGACAGTGTTCATGTTAACCTCACTTGATATTTTTATGATAAACCTGTAGTTACTCGCTATAATAACATATTGTGTGATCGTGAGTTGAATTTTTAAGGGTCTGCTAACAAGTAAAAATATAGGCCTAGAAGGTGTTTTAATCTGTAAGGAGTTATTATGAAATTTTTACTGGATTTGATTCTCATAGTAGTGCTGTACATAGTAGCTGGGAGCATTGCAACATTTCTAAATATTAGCGAGTACATTCTTTTGCCTTGGAGTTGGTTTGCTGTTATGACCATGAAAACATATCGAGGGGACTTTGAGAAAATAACCAATAGGAAACTTGAGGTTTTTAAACTCTTTAGTTTGACAGGTGTGGTTTCAGCTGCAATATGGTTTTCAGAAATTTACTGGATTTAAAAATAAGTTTTGTATAAAGCAGAGAAAACTGAGGGATATAAAATGGTATCAGAAACTTTTGCAAATATAGTACATAAGCTACCGCCAAAATTAAGAAGAACAGTGTCACGCTACCTCGTGAACAAGTACTTGAACAAATATGCTCAAATTCATGTTCAGGGGAAAGACAATTTAACGGGGATAATTCAACCTACACTGTTTGTCTGTAATCATTTGAGCAATGCAGATGGCTTGGTATTGCAAGGCGCATTAAAGTCAGTAGACCCAACCTTTGTAGCGGGTGAAAAATTATCATCAGATGCAGTAACACGCCTTGGAAGCAACGCAGTAAAAACCACTGTTATTAAGCCGAACTCTGCCGATAAGGAAGGCTTAAAAAGAATTATTGATTTAATAAAAGAAGGTGAGAGCATATTGGTTTTTCCTGAAGGGACACGGAGTAGAACCGGAAGCCTCATAGAAGCTAAAAAAGGCATTCTTCTCATTGCTCGTGCGACAGGCGTTCCAATTGTTCCAGTGGGAATATGGGGGAGTGAAAAACTTCTGCCTATTAATAGGGAAGGACATATGAACCGAGAACAGTTCAATTATGCTGAGGTTCATATACATATAGGTCAGCAGTTTCAAATTCCCAAGCGTGTTAGCGCCCAAGACAAAAAAGTTTATGAATCAAATGTTTTGCAAGCTATTATGAAAAGTATTGCGAACTTACTCCCACAAGCCTACCAAGGTGTTTACAAGGTGTAGACTTGTAGGATGATCATATTAAAACATGTTGTATTTGTGCAACGTAGTTTATTTTCAGGCACAAATTCAATACAGTTAAATATACTTAGGAGGTTATTTATGAAGAGAATTGTATGGCCCTCATTGGGCGTAGGAGCCTATTTGATTTCAACTAGAATACTGAATTTGAGTGGGATTGGCGAACTCCTATTTTTAGCCTTATGCACTGGAGCCGTTGCATTGTATACATTTATTTCGCAAAAGAATAAGGGGCAAGAAGATTGAGTCTGGGTTTGAGTTGAAGCAGAAGAGAACGATTCATTAGACTTAAAGTCTAATATCCAAGCGTTTCATCAATAAGGATGACTTTGATCCTATCCTTAATAAATTGACCTGTAATCGTTAGAAAATCGTTGCAGATGCGATCTTTATGACTGCAATCTACACAGTATCCAATTTTCGTACAGGGCGTATGTTTGCCAAGACGTTTCGCATCAATAGGGGCAGCGTATTGTCGTACGCGCTTAACAGCATCTTCGTGTGATTGAACGATTTTATTAGTTCCTGCAATAATGATGACTTGATGTGGTCCATAAATAAGTGGAGCTACTCGACTGCCGTTACCATCAATATTGAAGAGTTCTCCTTTTTCAGTGAGTGCATTTGTGCTTGAAAGAAATGTATCTGTGTCAAAATTATTTATGTATATTTCCCGTTTTTCATCACGTGTTAAGTCGGGTTTATACTTGTCAAGAAAATAAACATTTCGATTTCGGATATAGTCGAGAACACCAAGTTCTAAGAGCGTGACGGAATCTCCAACGCCGATCCGAGTTCCATCGGGAATGAGTTGATCGAGCAGTTTTATAAGTTGATCTCTTGTCTTAATAAAATACCCTTTCATATTATTCTTTTCAAGAGATGATAGGGTTCTCTTTATAGATGCTTCTTTATACCACTTAACATTTGATTCCAAGATGCCCTCCTTAAGTAAGTGTGTAAAATCTTATATTGTTAGCTAGGTGTACTTCAAATTTGCATGTAGAACATATGATCTGATCGATTGCAATTATATCAAAAATCGAATGAAATACAACTCAAAAGTATATTGTTGGAGGAGTCGTCATGATTAGAACTCTAAATATGAATTTAGAAGAGCTAGAATCAATTATGCAGATTTGGCTCAGAGCAACTATTAAAGCCCACCCCTTCATTTCAGAAAAGTACTGGAATGACAATTATGCACTTGTAAAAGAAGTGTATATACCCAACTCTAAAACGTATGTATATGTAGAAAATGAAACTGTAAAAGGATTTATAAGTATTCTAAACGATGCGTATATTGGCGCTGTTTTTGTTGATACAAAGTTCCAAGGGCAAGGAATTGGGAAAAAACTCATTGACCATGTGAAGTCGACATATAGGTATTTGGAACTTGCTGTATATAAAGAGAATATAAAATCAGTCGCCTTCTATAAAAAGAGCGGTTTTTCAATTTTAGAAGAAAGACCGAATGAGGAGACCAAGCAGAATGAGTATTTAATGGCGTATAGGACTTTAAAATTGTAAGTGTAACGCCACGGAGAGGGTCATGGATATTGATTGTATGTGTAAATTATTCTTTAGTTAATGAAAGTGAGCCTATGTGATTTGAATGAAAAGTAGAAAGTTGAAAAAATCAAGTTTTCTAGTTAAGAATAAGAGAAATATAAATATTGCATTTGGTCTGTGGCTAGTTGGAAATGGTTTTGCATTCTTTCCAATTAAGTTTGTCAATTTTAGAAATTTGAATGAAATAATATTTCATTTATCGATTGCTTACACACTTGTATTGGTTGGAAACATATATAAGTCTGCAAATCAATGCAACATTAAGAAAGCACTATTGTTCTCATTTAGTATGAATTTATTAGGACTTATAATTAGGATTGCTGTGGAATATGGAGAAGTGTCGATGACTAAGGCACTAACAGCTGAAAATGTAATTATGCATATTGTTTTGATACCAACTCTATTTACGGTTGGCAGTTTGTTTAAAAATATAGAATTTGTGAAATATGATTAGGTCTTGTGCATTAGAATCAAGAATCATCATCATATAATATAGCGGTGTCTTGTCATTCGCCTTGTAGTTACGTAGTTTATGTAAGTTACGAGTAAAGGGCTGTTACGAAGCTAGAGGTGTTGAAATAGCTGGGGACGAACGAGCGTGAACCGTGAGAACGTTATACATCTTTTTATTCAAGATACTTTTTTGAAGTAATTACTATGTTGAACGGAGGATAAGGTGGCGTTTAAATTATGCAAGCGAAAAGTTATGTTTAGGATTATATTGATAATAAGTATAGGGATTCTAACAGATTATTTATTGAGACTTTTAGGTGACTCATTTGGAAGATCATTTAATTTGATATTAATTATTGTAATGACGTGTCATTTTATATATTCTACTTTTCGAAATAACAATGAAGTTTATGTGATTAAGAATGATTTGTTGGTCTTGAAAAACATGGCGGTTGAAATACCGATCTCTGAAATAAAAGAAATAGAATGTAGGCGTGCTCCAATACTTCATTATTCAGGAATTACGAATGAAGGAATGGGGGTTCAATATTATGTTTTGTATAAGGATTGTGCGTATGAACTAATGACCACCAGTAAAAATGAATTTGGTGAATCGATAAATGAAGTATTACATAAAGAATATGAGATTGATTATAAAGAAATATAACAGGAAAGCTTAATAGAAAGCATGCTCAATCATAAACGAATAAAACACCATATAACATGTCCATTTTCAACTGGCATGGTGTTTATGGTTTTAGATAAAATTAGAAGAGCGAGCTTTGTTTGTATTTCAAGGTTTGAGTGAACAATGCCCACGGCGAACCGCCTAAACATGACGTAACATAGAAATTTGGAGGAAGAATGAAATATAGAGCTATCAGAAGTATTATGCTACTGATGAGTATGATTCCTTATGTTTATCTAGCAATGTTAGATGATATAAGGAATAGATCAATCCAAGGATATATTCTAATCATTTTTGCTTATGTCGTAATTGTGAATATGACTATAAGGACCAATAGTCTCCATTTAGCTCTACTTGGAAATGCTGTTAGTTTCGCGATGTCCTATGCTTTAGTATATGGCACTAAAACGGAACGATGGACATATTACTTCAAACCACTTTCTCCAGAAATGTTGCTAATTGTGATCACGTCAGTTTTAGTCATTATACAATTAATTTTCTATAAAAAGTATAGAGGTAAAGGCATAAATAAATAGAATCAAATGCTGCTTAACACTGCGTGTAAGGCCATTCATCTTTTACTTTCAGAGTTTTGGAATGTCCTGATGCAAAATATTTATACGACGTTGATAGCATTGAAATAGCTGGACGAATGCGTGCGAACTGCACAAGCGTTAAGCACAAGTTTTAACAAAGTTAAAGTGAATGGATAGACGGATTATTTGATAGGAGTCATATGAAATGGTTTGAATCTGCAAACTTTCATCTTGATTTATATGAAGAAAGTCATGAGTGAATGAGTATGTTAAAACCAATTCATAACGCAGCGGTGCTATATGAAATACGATTTTGGAGATCTGAGGTGAAAATATGGAAGTCTTTAAGCAGTATTTGGACAACATTCATAATGAGCAATATCGGATTCGTATGCGTGAGGTTTTAAGTTGGGTAACTGAATCCTATCCAAACTTAGTGCCAAAGATTGCTTGGAATCAGCCCATGTTTACAGATCATGGAACATTTATAATTGCATTTAGCATATCAAAAAATCATATTGGCGTAGCCCCTGAGAGGGTGGTAATTGAACGATTCTCAGATGCAATTAAGACCTCAGGGTATGAGTACGGCAAGGAACTCATTCGTATTAGATGGGATGATGCAGTTGATTATTCATTACTAAGAAAATTGATTGAGTTCAACATCATAGATAAGTCTGAATGCCAACAATTTTGGCGGAAGCGATAGGTACGATAAAAAACTATGATTCAAGTTTTGTTCAATTTAAGAATACCAAATTCACTTGTAAATCATGTAACAGGTTTGTTCCCAAGGGATGCCTTGCAGTTACAAAATTATCGTTGTATCAAAATTTGAGTTGTTTTTTACACCATATAGCAACGTAGTACCGCTATTGGCCTTGTGGAAACAGCGTCAATTCAATTATCAAATTTCCTGCTTTGACATAGTTCAGTGCGACAGGATAGAAGGGGCAAACGAACGTGAACCGTGGGACGGTATGCTATTGTATGATATAGGAGTATTCAGTATGCAAATAATAATAGTGATTGTACTTGGAATTTTAAATATACCAATCTATAGGTGGAGTTTCAAAAGGATATTTGGAAGTAAAGAAGTATTCTATGAATGCCTTAAATATGATTTTACGCCTGATTTCATATCACTATTTAGAGGTGAACTATTGAAAGATATGGCAGCAGAATATAGACTGTCAGGATTTGTTTTACTAAATGTGATCGTATTTATGACAGAGTATTATTTAGTAACTAGATTATTAGGTGCAATTGGACTACAAACATAAGATTGATGCAAATCTATAAAATACAAAAGCTAATTATATTTGAAAAGCGGGTTAACAACTGTGAGCTTTAGGAAAGTCAGCTGATAACGTGAGCTGTGTACTAGACATCATGGAGGTTTTTGTTATGAAAAGAAAAGTGATGGTTTTTATCGCCACAAGTTTGGACGGCTACATAGCTACTGAAGAGGAGTCGCTAGACTGGTTATTTAAGGTAGATGGAGAAGGTGATAATGGTTATTCAGAGTTCTATGACACCATAGATACAGTAATTCTTGGTAGAAGAACGTATGATTGGATTATCAACATAGAGAAAGAAACATTTCCCTATGTGAATAAGAAGTGTTATGTATTCAGTAAGTCAAAGCATGAACCTAATAATAATGTAGAATTTGTGGATGACAACATTGTGCCTTTTATAAATGCATTAAAGCGTGTTGAAGGTGGCGATATTTGGATTGTTGGTGGAGGAAACTTAATATCTGATTTTCTTAAAGAGAATCTTGTGGATGAATTGATAATAACGGTTGCACCGACCATCATTGGAAGTGGAATTCCTCTGTTCAATAAACAGAAACTTGAACTAGAGTTAAAGCTGAAGGGGATTCGTCGCTTTAATCAATTTGCACAACTACACTATGAAAAGAAATAAGTAAAAGGAACCATGCAGAAAGGTGAGAACTAAATGAATAAACGTATAGTCATTATGTTGATTATTACAGCAGCTTTGATGGGGTGCTCCAGTGAGCCGGATGATCAACTTAAGAGTGGGCTTCAAATATACTCTAGCCATTCGAGTATTGGTGCACTCAGTATGGACAAAGACAATGAGGCACTAGAAAGTTACAAGTATTCCATTGTCATTACCAATGAAGACAAGCATGATGCCCATATTTTAACGATTGAACCCATACTTAATGAACGGTTTAAAGAACATATAATTGATCAACAGCTAGTCCTTGAAGTGGATACAAGTATTTCTGCGGGAGGGGATCTTGAAGTCAGTGGTGAAATCATTTTTGAAAGAGATGGATTGACAAAGAATGAAATAGTTGAAATTGAGCACATTATTGAAAGCTATAAAATTATCGAAGAAACCATTATTGAGCGTACACATTAGCTTAAGTCAGATTGGAGATCAGAAATGGGTAAAGCTATGGATACAATAGTCATAAAAAGGTTCAAACTTGGGACGCATATTAAAATATCAACCTTATTTGGGTTGGCATCCGGCATTGTTTTGGGTGTGATTGGATTTATTGTGGGTATTTTGGGCGGGAATGTTACAGCGCATTTTGGGTCTGTTTATTATACTGGAATGAAAGCGGGTTTGATTTTTCTAATTTTAGCCCCTGTATATTTGGTGATTTTAGGTGCGCTTTCAGGGCTGCTTTCCTATTTGCCGTTTCGCTTGTTTATGAAGTTCAAAAAGACTTTAAATGTGTCCTATGTAACTTGTGGAGACAATACAAGCCCAGAAACAGATGATGATGAAAAAAGCATGAATGATCGTCCTGAGACCTTGGAATAGCTAGAGCAAGGTGTAGTTGTAGTGAAAGTGTTATAAGTCTTGTAAATGCGTATTGACAACTTACTATTGGAGCCCATATACTAATAAAGAAACGGTAAAAATAATTTAACGATGAAAAAGGTGGAATGTCATCCGACCGCTTAGTGTTATGGAATTTCAAATAACATAAGTAGCTTGGAAATGTGTAAAAATTAGCAGCTGAATTATGGATGAAACAACGATCAAGTATTTGTTGAACGTTTGTTTTCAGTATCCGTTATTCAGGTGTTAATGATTACTTTTTTCGAGCTGCTTTTTTATGACTAAAAATGTGCAAAAGCACTGTTATTTGAGAATGAACACATACGAAGGGATGGCGCGAATTACCACCAAAAGAAATTCTAGTTAGACAAGTGTGGGGTTTCACCATAAAGCCTAAAAAATGGTAGAATGATCATAGACGATTTTATCTGGAAGTTATTGAAGAGGTGGATATGATTACAAGACTAACCATCGATCACTTAGATGCGCTAATTATGTATCTTCGCGATCAGAAGAATCCTGAGTTAAATATACAAAATATTGAGTCTTTTATAATGTCCGACTCAAACTATTTATTGGCCTATACGGATAATTCTAAAATAGTGGGTATTGCCCTTGCTCTATATGAATCCCTCAGAGCATATGCTTCCAGTGACGATGACATTGTATATACCTTTGATTTTAAGCAGTCGACTCTTAATTAGAGAAAAGATACAAAGGCAACTAAAATTATGAGGAGGTTTCATATGAGTACGCTTGAGAAGGCAATTCGTCTTAGAGAAGAGGGACATGCAAAAGAGGCCGTTGATATTTTAAAAAAATTGCTTGAAATGGACTCTGAAAATGCTCAGGTCAATTATCAGTGTGCATGGTGTCACGATGTACTGGGGCTTGAAAAAGAAGCCATTCCTTATTATGAAAAAGCCTTAGAGATTGGACTGCCAGACATAGATTCTAAAGAGGCTTACTTAGGACTTGGGAGCACTTACCGAACGGTGGGAGATTTTAAAAAATCAGAGACTACTCTTATTGAAGGCATAGAGCGCTATGACGATAATGCGATCAAGACATTTTTGGCTATGACAAAATACAATCTGGGTAAACATGATCAGGCAATGGAGATATTATTGAAGTTGTTGGCAGAAACATCAGATGATCCCAGTATAAAAGCTTTTAAAAAGGCTATTGTTTACTATGCTGACAAGCTTGATGTGAAGTGGTAAGGAGACAAAGACATGAAAAAATGTATTTTTAGACAAGTGCCCTTGTACCGGTTTGCTGCCTATTGTAATCAGGAGAGGATTACAGGTGGAAGAAGCGTTCTCGACTGCGGTGCTGGGGGCACACAACCACCGCTTGGCATTTTTCATGAAATGGGATATAAGACAAGGGGCATCGATTTAGATGCAGGTCAAGTCATGGAGGCCAATCAATTTGCAGATGAATATGGAATGATTTTGGATATCACACTTGGAGATATGACAAACTTACAGTTTGAGGATAATAGTTTTGACTTTGTGTATTCATATAACTCAGTTTTCCATATGAAAAAAGAACAGATTCGGCTTGCTATGGATGAAATGAAGCGGGTTCTAAAACCGAATGGACTTCTTTTTGTCAATTTCTTATCCGTTGATGATTTTCGCTGCGGTGAGGGCCCGCATTTGGGGCAAAATCAGTACGAACAGATGGATGATGAGCCAGTTATTCATTCATATTTTGAGCATAATGAAGGTGACCAGTATTTCAGTGACATGGAATTTGTGTTAAAGGAACGCAGAATTATTGAGCGCCTATATGAAGGTGAACGCATCAAACAGGGCTTTATAGATTACATAGCCAGGAAGAAATAAACATATATAAGGATTGGAGAATGCGTATGTGTTTAAAATTTAATCTTGAATTTGGGGCTTTAGACGTACCGGACATGCCAACGACATACCGAACAGCGGTGAGAGCGGTCATTATGCAAAATAAAAAAATCCTTTTGCTTTTGAGCAGCAGAGGCGACTGTAAGTTGCCCGGTGGCGGTGTTGAAAAGGATGAAGATCATGAACAGGCACTCATTAGGGAAATACATGAAGAAACGGGCTATATGAATGCAGTAGTCAATGAAAAACTTGGGCATGTGGTTGAAAGAAAGATGGATGATTATGATAGCAGTCGATTCTTTATTATGGAATCGCACTACTATGCTTGTAATGTAAGCGGTAATCAGGTTGACCAGAAACTCGACCCATATGAAGAGGCGCTGGGTTTTACGCCTAAATGGATGCCATTAGAAGAAGCCATTCAAATGAATAAAACGTATTTGGAGAAAACACCAGACCATAAAGGCTGGACACAGCGTGAAAATGAAGTTTTAAACTTGCTGTGTGATATGGATTTGTAAAGTGCGCTGGGTGAGAAAGGGGTAGGTTATGGCTCTGAACATAAAAGCAATGAAGGTTGAAGATTGGCCGGCGGTTTCGGACATTTATTTAAAAGGCATTCAAACTGGAAACGCCACCTTTCAAACAGAAGCACCCACCTGGGATGACTGGGACAGGGGGCACTGCAGAATATGCAGATTGGTGCTTATAGAAGAGCATAAAGTTGTTGGTTGGGCAGCACTGAGTCCTGTGTCTTCTAGAGCGGTTTATGCTGGTGTAGCTGAGGTCAGCATTTATATTGCCCCTGATGTAAAGGGAGCGGGTTATGGAACAAAGTTGCTGAATGCCCTTATAGATTTATCAGAAAAGAGTGGATACTGGACTCTGCAAGCCTCAATCTTTGTTGAAAACAAAGCAAGCCTTGCACTGCATAAAAAGTGCGGTTTTAGAGAAATTGGCATCAGAGAGAACATTGGCAAAATGAACACTGGCGAATGGCGAACCACCATGTTCATAGAGCGCAGAAGTAAAAGTGTAGGGATAGGCTAATCAGGACTATATGAGGAGTTCCTTATGTGTGTGTATATTGAACGTATGAGTCAGCATAACTTGAAGGACATTTTTGAGTTTGAACAAGAGAACCGTGATTTTTTTGAGCGTATATTGCCACCGAGACCTGCTGCGTATTTTCAGTATGATACCTTTTGTGAAAGCATGGCGTTCATTTTATCAGAACAAGATAGCGGGCTTTGTCACATGGCTATTATTCGAAACGCATCAGGAAAAATGGTCGGTCGTATCAACTTAAGTTCTATAAAAAAAGGTCAAAAGGTAATCGCAGAACTCGGATACCGTATAGCCGAGAAAGAGCAAGGCAAGGGATATGCTTCAGAGGCAGTTCGCATAATGCTGGATGAAGTGGTCGACTTATATGGACTGGATGAGGTAGAGGCTGGAACAGCGACCACCAATATGGGGTCACAAAAAGTACTCCTGAAAAACGGATTTGTTGAGCTAAGGCGTGTTAATCGTGTAATGAAGGTTCAAGGGGCGTGGGTTGATGGCCTCTTATTTAAAAAGACAACCCGAAACGCTAATAAGTAGAGATGAGAACGAAAGGCAGTCTGTATGGAAATAAAATTTTATCCTTTAGAATCAATTGAAAATGAGCATTTAAAATATGCAGTTATTGTCTCTAAATACAAGGGGCAATATGTATATGTAAAGCATCGGGATAGACAAACTTGGGAAATACCTGGGGGAAGGCGTGAGCAAGGTGAAATTATTGGTGCAACAGCACGGCGTGAACTTGTAGAGGAAACGGGTGCAATACAGTATCAAATAGAGCCTGTAATAAATTACTCTGTTAAAAGCGAAGGGGTTATTTCATACGGACAAGTATTTTATGCGGATATTTTGGAACTTGGACAACCGCTTGAACATGAAATTGAGACGGTCAAATGGTTCAAAAACAGTCCAGAATTTCTAACATATCCTGATATTCAACCTATCCTCTTAGGAAAGACCCAAGAGATACTAGGGCAAAAACATTAGAAAAGACTTCCCAAAACAGAGCCGAAATTTCCATTCTTTGGGGATTTTACTGGAGTTGAAACATGTTAAGAACAAGAAGCAAAAATGCAGCATTTATTATTGTATCGGCAGTGGTGGTTGTTGTCATTCTATACATTAGTGACCAAATATTAGCACTGAATTATTTTGAAAAAAGCTTGATGAAAATCACACTTTTTGCTGCATTTTCATTTATCTATACTTTTAAAACGGGTGTAAGTACATTTAAGACTTCACTGCGTAATTCTAGAAAAGAAGGTTCGGGCAGGTTTCATAAAAGAGTGAGTCAATATCTTGGCGTAACAATATTCATAGGAATCATCGGTGTTTTCTTTCTGATAAAAGACTATATACATACGGATGTTTTGATTAGAGAGTTTGAAGACAAATATAGAATTAACAGCAGTAATATTGCCTACTATGGATTGTATTTGTCCTTTGTGAACTCTTTTTTAGAAGAATTCTTTTTTAGAGGGTTTATATTCTTGAACTTAAAGCGGCTCGGATATAGAAAACTAGCTTATTTTTCGAGTGCCCTGCTTTTTTCAGTTTATCACATAGCGAATTTTCAAAATTGGTTACACATGGGTATTTTCATTTTAGCGCTGATTGGACTTGCCGTTGGCGGGTGCCTATTCAATTACTTAGACGAAGACCAAGCTACATTTTTCAATAGTTGGTTTGTACATATTTGTGCAGACATTGCCATTGTTTTCGTTGGACTGCGTATTTTTGGTCTTCTTTAGCAAATAATAATACAGTTAAGTCGTGACTGTTTATCGTCAGAATATCTTAGGAGGTCTTATGCATGGAATTGAAGTTTAAGCAGTGTACGGTTGAAGATTTAGAGGTTTTGCAGGCCTTTTCCATACAAACCTATAAAGACACATTTGATGCAGTGAATACAGAAGAAAATATGAAGGCGTATTTACAAGAAGCTTATAACGCAGATAAACTACGCGGTGAATTGCTGAACACGAACTCGATGTTTTTCTTTTTATACAGTTTAGGGAACTTATGTGGTTATATCAAATTGAATGAGTTCACTGCGCAGACAGACATAAAAGATCCAGAGTCAATAGAACTTGAACGTATTTATGTATCTAAGGACTATCAAGGCCAAGGGTTGGGCAAAAAGCTATTAAATAAAGCCCTAGAAGTTGCCTATGAAAAAGATAAGGCATTTATTTGGCTGGGGGTCTGGGAGCACAATGACCGTGCTCTGTCCTTCTATAAGAATCATGCGTTCTACAGAGTCGGTCAACATGCATTTTTTATGGGAGACGACGAACAGCTCGATTTTGTCATGCGTAAAGACTTGACAAGGCCCTAGTGTACTTTAAAAAGATAGCCTAGAAACGCCCTGTCAGGATTGGAGATCAAAATAAGAGCCTTATTTGAAAGGGGTTAAAGATGATTCAGTCTATAGTACATATAGCTTTGGTCGTGAAAGATTATGATGAAGCCATCGCCTTTTATACACAGAAACTAAATTTTAATTTAATTGAGGATACGTATCAGCCAGAGCAGGATAAACGCTGGGTTGTGGTATCGCCACCGGGGTCAGTTGGCACAACCATTTTGCTGGCAAAAGCGTCAAAACCAGAACAAGAAAGTTTTATAGGAAATCAGTCAGGTGGCAGGGTGTTTCTATTTTTAAATACAGATGATTTTTGGAGGGACTACAATGATATGGTCTCTAAGGGAATTGAATTTGTGCGTCCACCAAAAGAAGCGGATTATGGGATGGTGGCTGTTTTTAAAGATTTATACGGTAATCTATGGGACTTGCTCCAACTGAATGAAGATCATCCTATAGCTATGCGTATTAAGTAGCTTGTATATAAGGGAGGTTGAAAGTTGTGATTTATCACGGATCGTGTTTATGCAAGGCTGTTAAGTATAAGGTGGTTGGAAGCTTTTCTGATTTCTACATGTGTCATTGTAAATATTGTAGAAAGGACTCAGGGTCAGCACATGCATCCAATTTGTTTTCATCTCAAGCAGAACTCATTTGGAAACAGGGTGAGGTGCACGTGAAATCATTTCAACTTGAAAACACAGACCATGCCAGAAGTTTTTGTGAAATATGTGGTTCGGCGCTTCCAAATATACAAATGAATGGAGATCTGTTGGTTGTGCCAGCAGGGAGCCTCGATAGTGACTTAGACAAAGAGCCTGATGGACATATTTTTATTTCTAATAAAGCAAATTGGGACAGTAAACTTGAACTGGTTAAGAAATTTGAACGCTTTCCTGAACCAGAAGACACACACTTGTGTGAAAATATAAGCTCTAATAAACCAACCATAGGCATACTGGCTGGTATGGGTCCACGATCGACAGGGCCCTTTTTAGACCTTGTACTGGATCAGTGTCAAGAGCAGTATGGTGCAAAGCATGATATAGATTACCCTGAAATAATGATTTACTCTCTACCAACCCCATTTTATATTGACCGAGAGATTGATGAACAGGCGCTAAAAGAATCCATTAAAGTTGGGCGTGAAAAGCTTGAGCGTACAGGGGTGGACTTTATTGGCATACCTTGCAACAGTGCTCATAGTTACTTTGAGTTTATTACTGACGGGACAGATGTACCTATACTGAACATTGTCAATGAAACAGTGGCAAGTTTAAAAAAGGGATCAAGAGTAAGTCTTTTTGCAACAGAAGTAACCCGAAAATCGGGCCTTTATCAAGAGGCAATAATGGCTAAATCGTGTGAGTATATTTTTGAATACGCATGGCAAGAGGAAATCAATAGAGTCATACTTGGAATAAAAAACAATCAAGATAGGGTGCAGTTAAAAGGTCTTTGGGATGGATTGATCTCTAAAGCGGTTCATAGAGGTGTCGAGGTCGTTATTATAGCTTGTACAGACTTAAATGTGGTACTGGATAAAAGCAGACAGAACATCACCTTTGTTGACTCATCTCAGGCGCTAGCCAAGGGGCTTGTAGAAGCGTATCTTAACATGGATTCATAAGCATACGCACAAGGAGGTCTAGAACATGTACAGTATAAATATTCTATTATTTAATCAATTCGAGCTATTAGATGCCTTTGGGCCAGCTGAAATATTTGGTAAAGCACCTGACTTATTTGAAGTTAACTATTATTCGTGGGAGGGTGGGAACGTATTAAGCGCTCAGGGAACGTGTATCATAACTGAGCCCTTTAAGGCGCATCGCCAAAAGAAGAACGTACTATTGGTGCCAGGCGGTGCAGGCGCAAGGTCCTTGGTGTTGAACACAAATTTTATTGACTTTATCAGTCAGGTCGCCACAAAGTCGGACTATGTACTGAGCGTCTGTACAGGTGCTGCTCTTTTAGCAAAAACAAGACTGATTGATGGCAAAGCAGCCACAAGCAATAAGCGTGCTTTTGAATGGGTGGTCGACCAAAATGCTAAAGTTGCATGGGTTAAAAAAGCCCGGTGGGTAAAGGATGGTAATATATATACCTCCTCTGGCATCTCGGCAGGTATGGATATGAGCCTAGGTTTTATCAGAGATGTAGCAGGTGAAGAGAAGGCAAGGGCAATCAGTACCCGAATTGAATACTTGTGGAACGATAACAGTCAGTTTGATCCGTTTTCTGAAATTTACGAGTAAGGGGTCTGTATAATTGTATTCATAATTTTAAAGTGGTAGAATAGAATGCTTATTTTATCTGTGAAAATCAAAATTGTGACGTACTTTAGGTTTAGATTTTAAGATATAGAAAGCTGCTGGACTGTAAAATGCAATCTAAACGGAGGGTAATGTTCGTGACAATGAATAGAGTAATGGATGGTTATCTTTACAATGTGAACTATTCAGAATATGAAAGGCCATTATGTGCCATTGAACAGCGGGCTCTTTTTGGTCAGGATTTTGAAGAGAAAGTCTTCTTTTCAAATATGAAAGTAAACCCATCAGTGAGTGCGTTTATAAAAAACAGACTGAACATACTTTATAGCACACCGTCATATGAGGCGCTGCTGGCATATATTAGAACAACACAAGTTTTTGAGGATGATTTTAATTTAAAATACATAAAGCTTGAGCGTGGTGATATTTATGCAGCAAAGAGAAATTCACTTTGTAAAGAAATAATTTCTCAGAGTGCACGAAGGCCCAATTACAAAATGCCACGCAAGGTTTACGGCGTAACGCATTATGATAATAAGTGGTACTTTGGGCTAGTAAAAAGAAATAACAAGGCTTGGAAAATACACGATAAGAGACCTTATACTTATTCCAATTCATTAAAAATAAACATGGCTAAGGTTCTGATAAACTTGGCGACTAAAGGTGATTTGGCAAAATCAGTGATTGACCCCTGTTGTGGTGCGGGTACGGTTTTACTTGAAGGATGCTTTGCTGGACATGACATAACAGGTGCGGACATCAGCTGGAAGACTGCTAGAAACGCAAGGGAAAATTTGGCTCACTTTGATTATGAGGCTAGGGTTCTGCACTGTGCTATTCAAGACTTAGGGGACCACTATGACTGTTCGATTGTAGATTTGCCATATGGACTATACAGCAAGACCTCGCCAGAATTACAAAGGGACATTATTATGAATGCCAAGCGTATTTCTAATCGAGTCATTATTGTATCTACAGAAAATATTACAAACATGCTGAGTGCGTTAGGCCTGAAGGTTCTTGATCAATGTCGATTTATAAAGAGTGTGAACAGAGATTTTTCAAGATATGTGCATGTGTGCGAACATAAGTAATTTTCTTGACGATCAGGTGAAGGGACTCAGCTTCAAGAAATTCTAATTTGCACGCTCGGGTGACACTTAAGACCAACAAACATAAATAGGAGTTTTTATGAAGTTAATTAGAACGCAAGACGCGGAACTGATTGCCAGGCTTAATGAGCCGGTTCAAAATTTGCATCATGATCTGTACCCAGACTTATTCAAGCCCTACGATTTCAAAGCGGTACACGTGTATTTTATAAATGTGATCCACAAAGCGCATCATCATTTTGTGGTTTGTATGCAGGGTGAAACGCCACTTGGCTATATATGGTATGAAGAAATAAAGCGAGAAGAAACCGCATTTAGCAGTGCGAGAAACTATATATATATCCATCAGGTATCTGTTGAAGAATCACAGCGTGGCAAGGGTGTGGGTAGGGCTCTATTTAATGATGTACGGGCGTTTGCAAAACGCCGTGATATTCGTAAAATAGGCCTAGACTACTGGGTTAAGAACAGAAGTGCAAAGCATATTTATGAAAAGCTGGGTTTTGTACTGGAAAAAGAGGTCGCCTATTTGACCCTTTAATTCAGGTGCAAAGAGGTTATAAGGGTGAAAGAGGTGTATATGAGTAGGCTTACAATCAGAAATGGAATGACACCCGAAGAAGACGCATACATAAAAACACAGTTGAGGGCTTATAATCTTCAAAAGGCACCCCCGTCAACCGATTACCCTTCAAAAGAGGTGAGCCTTATTCTAGAAGATGGTAATGGGTATATTGGCGGTGGGCTTATTGGTAAAATATATAGGAAATGTCTATTCGTAGATGTGTTATGGGTAAGTGAAAAAGAACGCGGCCACAGATATGGACACGCGCTGCT
Source organism: uncultured Acidaminobacter sp. (assembly GCA_963676345.2). Lineage (GTDB taxonomy): Bacteria > Bacillota > Clostridia > Peptostreptococcales > Acidaminobacteraceae. Next base: position 1,017,838 of record CAXXTS010000001.1, on the reverse strand, counting down.
CGCTGAAGCTGAAGGCCTAGCCAAGCGTGAAGGGTGCACCTTCAGTCACTTGGACACATTTAGTTTTCAGGCCCCGAATTTTTATAAGAAGAATGGTTATGAAGTATACGGTGTACTCGATTTGTATTTTGATGGCGTAAAGCGCTATTATCTTAAGAAAAAGCTCCATGCCTACGATGTAATCTATGGTGAAGAAATAGATATCAGAATACAGTCAAATGAGGGTGTAGACTTATCTGACAGGTGGCATCATGAGTACCGCTTTGATATTTTGCTGCATAATACAGATACAGTAATTGGATATGTGAATGCAAGAATAGGTGATGTTGAGCCTTTAAACATGTATCATGGTCACATTGGCTATGGTATAGACTCAGAGTACAGAGGCCACAAGTATGCAGCAAAAGCATGTGAGCTGGTCAAACGGGTTTTCCTTGATCATCATGTGCGCAGTGTCATTATAACCTGTAATCCAGAGAACAGCGCATCAAAAGCAATTTGTGCGTCCTTAGGCGCTCAGTATATTAATACCATTGATATTCCGTTTGATTCAGAGGCTTACTCAGACAATGAAACGCAAAAGTGTCGATATGAATGGACACTTTAAAATACAAATCAGAAATGCAGTACAGAAACTTTGAAAAGAATGTCTATAAAGAATTTGTGAATAGAAAGCTGTGACGCCTTATGAAAATCAGAGAAAACTATACATGTCCTTTAGAATTTGTCCATGATTTAATCAGGGGAAAATGGAAAACCATTATTGTATTCAAATTGAGAAATGGGAGTATGTCTTTAAGCGAACTGGAAAATGGTATTGAAGGCATTTCACAAAAAATGCTGCTGCAACACCTTAAAGAGCTACAAGCCTATGATATTGTACGTAAGAAGTCTTATGAAGGTTATCCTCTAAAAGTTGCTTACTTCCTGTCACCGAAGCGGGGTCGAAAAATACTTGAATCAATAAATTTGATGCAGGAAATTGGTATAGAAATCATGGTTGATAGAGGCGCGTTTGACGTATTAGATGACAAGGGGATAGACTACAGCTGTTTTATAAAAGATACCGACAAAAAAGTGATAGCGTAAAATAAAGTGCGCAAAAATAAATAAAGGAAAAGCCATCGGAAACTCCGAAAAGGTAATTGTCTAGAAAACCCAAATAAGGAGATGATAAACCGATGGCTTACCAAAATTCTACCCTACCTTTTGAAAAAATGCTATTAAAGTTTCTAACTGCGCAAGACCCAATGCTTGAAATGCTCAAGTGGCTGTGCGAACAGCTGATGGAAGCAGAACTTTCAAATCAACTTGGAGCTGATAAATCAGAACGCTCAGGATCAAGAAATGGCTACAGAGCCGGATACCGACCAAGACGCTTTGATACGCGTATGGGGACTATGTATCTTATGGTTCCAAAACCACGTAAAGGTGGTTATATTCCATTCTTTGTGACGGAACGAAAACGTTCCGAAGCCGCTCTAATGAACGTCATTCAGGAAGCATTCGTCAATGGAGTTTCCACAAGAAAAATCGAGAAACTCGCTAAAAGTCTAGGGATCGATTCAATCTCGAAAGGCCATGTAAGTAACATCACAAAAGAGCTGAATGAACAAGTAGAAGCGTTTCGAAATCGAAATCTCGATGCAGAATATCCTGTTCTTTGGGTAGATGCTCTTTATGAAAAGATCCGAGATAATGGGCATGTCAGAAACATGGCTGTTCACGTCGTTTGTGGCGTTAAACTTGATGGCACACGAGATATACTTGCAGTTGAGCCAATGTATGAGGAATCTGAAGCGAGCTATACAACACTGTTTGATAAGTTGAAGGCACGAGGCGTTGAACACGTCTGGTTAGTTGTTTCAGATGCACATAAGGGCCTTGTTAGCGCAGCGCGAAAGTCATTTCTGGGATCATCCTGGCAACGTTGCAAGGTACATTTCATGAGAAATATCATGGCACATGTACCATCCAAACAGAAAAATCACTTCGGTTCAAAGCTGAAGCAAATCTGGCTTCAACCTGATTACAATAGTGCTAAAAGTTATGCTTATACCTTTATGGATGAATATGAAAGTAAGTATCCAGAAGCGATTAAGACACTAGAAGAAGGTCTCGAAGATTCACTTCAGTTCTTCAATTTTGAACAGATTGATTCTAGAAAAATCGCTTCAACGAACATGATTGAACGTTTAAACCGTGAAATTCGGCGAAGAACCAAAGTCGTTGGCATTTTTCCATCGGTTGATTCATACATACGTTTAGTCACTTCCTACTTGATCGAATATAGCGAAGACTGGTCAACTGGAAGGTGCTATATAGACTCGAAGGTCATCGATTTGATCTACGAGGAGAAACTTAAAGCTGCATAAACCTTATCGGATTTCTGGTGGTTTTTGCGCACAAGAGTTGACACTATCAAAAAAGTGGGTAATTAACACATCTCAAATTTGGTGCTAAACTGGTGTCAAATATGGAGGTGCAACAATGAAAAAAAGTACTAATAAAAGGACCGCTCTAATTATTGTAGACGTACAGTGTGATTATTTTGAAGATGGTTTAAATCCGCTGTATCAACCCAATAAAGCGTTAAAGAACATTAGGCAATTGCTGAGTGTTTTCAGAGAAAAGAAGTATCCTGTAATCCATGTGCAGCATATAAGTGAGCGACAAGATGCGCCTTTTTTTAGACCGGGATCAAGAGGTGTTGAAATTCACCCAACCTTGTCACCGCTTGAATCAGAACATGTCATTGTTAAGCATGCTCCAAATAGTTTTTATAAGACGAAATTGCATGCGACTTTAAAGGCGCTAGGTATCAATAAGCTGGTTATATGCGGCATGATGAGTCATCACTGTATAGATACAACAGTACGTGCGGGCAGAGAGCTTGGGTATACGATCACACTTGTACATGATGGCTGTGCTGCTAAAAGTCTAGAGTTTTGCAAAGAAGTTATTGATCCGATATGGGTCCAAAAAGTCTTTATGGCTGCTTTACAAGGTTTCGCTGATGTACTTTCCCTAGATGCTGCAATTGATCGGTTAAAGGCATGTAACTAGAAATTGTATAGTCAGTGTAGTACTGAAAATAGCGCGCAGAAACATGAGGTGAGAATCTTATGTTTCTGCGCGTTATTTTTATGTTAGGCCGCGCATTAGTAACGTAAGTGTAACAATTTACCGACTCGTATGGAAGAGGTTGGTTAATAAGTGTATAATAGTAAATATATGACACCTTATTGAGTGTAAATGTGTGGCATACATATAGCCGTTCCGGAATGTAACAAATTCAGTTAGGGAGGTTAATATGAGAAGAAAGAGAAGATCATTTGGAATACTGGGATTCATAATTGCAGAAGTTTTACTTTATCCAGTCTTTGATAATCTCAGCTTAGACGAATATACATTTATGTGGGCGGCCATATTAATATTCAGTTTTTTGCTGAAACTATTTAATGTTGAACCAAACCCGGGCCCTTTAGGTGTAGGTAAAAATGCACAGGATGCATACAGCCATCTGGCCATGTCTTTTTTTGAAAAGCATTTCAAGTCAAAGCACAAGAAGGGTGTGACAAGTGCGGACGAAGACAAGCGTGCCTTGATAGGGTATATGGTTCTAATTGTAATAAACTGTGCAATTATGTACTTTTCAAGCAAGTAATATTGAGTGTGGTTACAGGTTGGGCGCGTTATTTATACATCCACCTTCCTCTTGTTTTAGGGATATTTTATAGTCCACTCCAAACTGGATTTCTCATTTTCGCAGTTGAAAGTTTAGAGGGTTCTGGTGGCGCTAATGTACCTGCTGGAAAGTCCGCAAAAATACTGTAAAAAATCAGAGGCTTATACCTTGCTGGAAATCGCTTTTGAGCTAAAATGCCTAACTAAAATGCTGAAGTAAGTAGAATGAACTTTTAGTTACTAATGGCGGTGTTAAGCCTCTAAGAAGTAAGATTTAATAAATGAAATGACAGAGCGTTTATCATTGGATAGATGTCGGTGGTAAACAAGGAAACATGAACGTTTAGGGGGTTCTGACAGCAGAGGCTGTTCATAAAAGGGCCCCCTTTTTTTCATAGCTTCAAAAATAGATCTTGGAACAATAGTCCACTCCTGTTCACTTTGCAAAAGATCGAAAATCAGGTGGGCGGCATCAACGCGTATTTTATAACTATTATCCTTCCAGAGTGCATCGTGCCAAATTTGATAACTGTAGCCCCAGTCCATGAAAAGTTCACTACCTGCAGGTAACGAACTTGGATCAATAGGCGGTAATGGATTTGATACGCTACCATATCTGACTAGGACCATTTCTTCTTGGAAAAGCGCCTCGACAACTAAGTTCGGCATGTTGAAATCACGTTTTACAAATCCAATATCAGTATCGCCAGATTTTATGGAGTCATAGGTTTCCAGAGTGTGCTGGGTAACTATATTGGGTTGAAATTCACTAAAATTATGGAGAATTTGTCTATAAAGCTTTGGCAACATGAATAAACTGATGCTGTCAGCAACCCCAAGTTTGAGAAGTCGTTTAGGGCGCTCTGCTCGAATGTCTTCAATTTCCTTATCGAGCAGAGCGGATTTTTGTGCAAGAGAAATAAAGGCATGCCCGCGAGGTGTAAGGGTGATGCCACGTACGCCTCTATGCCTGTCTAGCAGCTTAAACCCAAGTTCGGACTCAAGTGTTTTCAGGCGGTGACTGATTGTAGACTGTGACAAATGTAAAATATCAGCAGCTTTTGAAATGCTGCCGGTTTCAATAATTGCAAGAAAAGCTTCTATACCAAGTGCATTCATAAAAAACCTCATTATTATTAATTTGTTAGATATATAATATCTAAAATATCTACTTTATAACTATTCGAGTCTATATTATCATGATTGCAAACAGTTTAGAAGACTAAGGAGGTATTATGAATACATTTGCACTCATGCTCGTGATTGTTTCTGCCTTTTGCCATGCGTATTGGAACTTGGTGCTTAAGAAAACATCTGGCGGTGTCAATATGATATGGCTTTTTACAACGATAACGGTTTTAATGTATGTGCCCGTTTTGATTCATTTGAAATTAGATTTGAGTACCATTTTTAGGACACCCTATATATATATATATGTATATGTAGCCAGTGTGGTTTTCCATATTCTATATTTCATCTTTTTAGACTGGGCCTACAAGTATGGGGAACTCTCCATAATCTATCCAATTGCCAGAGGCTCAGCGCCCCTGATGACCATACTCATTGCAATACTGTTTATGGGTGAGCGTTTGAGCAGTGTTCAAGTCTTTAGTGTTATATTGATTGTAATTGGCACATTAATCCTATCCGGTTTTAGTTATAACAAAGAGGGGCGTGTTGCATCCTCTTTAAGTTATGCATTTGTTTGTGGCCTAATGGTGGCTTCATATACACTTATTGACAAGCAGGCTGTAAGCCATTTTGGCGCTTCGCCTTTTATGCTTGATTTTATTAATAATGTAGGGCGAGCCCTTTTATTATTGCCATTTGCATTAAGAGATAAGAAAATGTTTAAAGAAACTGCAAAAAAATACTGGAAAGAAGCAGGCATTATTGCGCTTATGTCGCCCATTTCCTATTTGTTGATTCTCTTTGCAATGCGCCTAGAACCAGTGAGTCTTATTGCGCCAATGCGACAACTCAGCATTGTTATTGGTGCGGTGCTGGGGGTACGATTGCTAAGTGAGAGCATAGCCTATAAAAAGGCTGCAGGCATAGTCATTACCTTTATAGGTGTGGTAATACTTAGCCTTTAGGGTCAATCTGCGTAGTTTATATACACTAAATATGGTTATATATGACATTTTAAGGTCATTATGTGCAAGGTGTAACAAATTATACATGGTGTATGATAGGATAAACTTGGGCATATAGTATAGCTTGCGCAGGAGGAGACCCATGCATTTCAAAAAGTGTTCTAAGTGCAATCAAGAGATTATTAATACATTTGAGAAATGTCCATATTGTGGAGCCATTCAAAAGGAAAATGTTATGGTTTACAAACTGATTTTTAGATTTATCATAGGAATGCTGATCGGTTTTGTGTATTTACACTTCTTTCTTGGTCCAAAGTGGGTATTAAATCCATCACCATTACATACAGATATGCAAACGGTGTATCTCAGTGAAATGGGGTCGGAAATTGTAACAGATGAATACCGAGTTGAGGCTGTATCAGTAGACACGCTGCCTCCAACGAAAGAACAGATTGAACGGTATGGCATTAAGGAAAGCGAAGTTATGCTTGAAGTCATCTGGACATTTGAACCCCTTAAAAATGTAAGACTGACATCAAGCCCTAAACTCGTTTTGGAGATGCATTCTCAAAAAGACCATAATGGATCCAGTGGTCGGGCGCCAGTTAAACTGGATGCTATAGAAGCCAGTTTAACTAAAACACATGTAGACGATTTAGTCAGAAATACAAGTATTTATAGAGTTGAAAAGGAAGCCGTTGAAGCGGATTTGTTAACGTTATCAATAGATGCGGATTGGCATATTGATTTAAGTTCTGTTTTGAAAGAGTGAAAAGGAGTTACCAATGCCGACTCAGGAATACTCAAAATCACGTTCTATTTCCCTTTTGCTGTTAATCATTTTGCTTGTGGAAGTGATTTTGATTTATCATACTGCCAGTTTACTTTATGTAGGTGTATATAGGCCGACTTTTTTCTTTGGGCTTTTCGGTGCTCAAGTTCCACTGGTTTTTATGAATAGAAGTGGATATAAAAGTCTTTATGAAGCCTATTCTGTTCAAGTGATTATTATACTGATCGTTCCACTTGTATTCTTTTTTACAAAGCCTGAATACACTTATGACCAAGGTATGCAAGATGTACTCTCTGCCTATAGTCTAAATACTCAAGGTGTTTTATTACCTGCTTACAAATGTATTCCTGTAAAGCAGGATGTTGGAGGCATAGGCATTGCTGATTACATGTACTATTACATTGTAGAATCTGAATGCCAGCATGTTGTGCTTTTTCACCCTGTAACCGGTGACATGATAGAACTCGATAAAGCTTTCTAACTTAGATCAATTGGAAAGAATGAACGTGTTTTTCATTAAAAACATATTACGAATGTGTTTTTAATGAAAAGCCTCATTAAGCTTCGAAAATACAGCTTTTCGAATACCCCCCTATGTTTTTTTCTAGGGGGGTATTCGGTATGTATATGGTAGAATATAACATGTGAGTTTGAATAGTAAAAAAAGTGGTGAATCGCTACAAGAGGGAAGGTCACATTATGGAATACTGGGATATTTATGATAAGGAAAGAAATAGAAAAGGGCGTACAATTGCGCGTGGTACTACGCTTAATGAAGGGGAATACCATCAGGTTGTACACATATGTATTATTAACTCCAGTAATGAAATGCTGATTCAGCAAAGACAACCCTTCAAAGAGGGTTGGTCAAATATGTGGGATATTACAGTAGGCGGGAGTTCACTAGCGGGTGAGAGCAGTTTAGAAGCTGCAGAACGCGAACTGTTCGAAGAAATAGGCTTGAAAGTGGACATGTCAGACATGCGGCCTTATTTCACAGTCAACTTTACACAAGGTTTTGATGACTTCTATATTATAGAAAAAGATGTGGATATAGACTCACTTATTCTTCAGTATGAAGAAGTACAGCGTGTGAAGTGGGCATCGTGTGACGAAATTAAGAGAATGATTGAAGCGGAGTTATTTATTCCTTATCACCATAGCTTGATTGACTTATTATTTGCAATACGAAAAAGTCGTGGCTCACACTATAAATAGGGTTTATATTTAGGATAGACACAAATCAAGTTTTAATGAATAATACAGGGGTTAAGTCAGGATACAATTTGAATATGGATATGCACTTGAACTGAACTTTTTTCAAAATATAGACGACTGATTTTCAGATTAGATCCAAGGAAAAAACTATGAGTAGGCATATAAAATGGTATGGGAAGCGTGCCGTGCATAAAGCAGCATGACTTTAGAAAATAGGTGGGTTAATGATGCCAAACGGGTTGTTGACTAAATACACAATGACTTTTGAAACAAACGATATTGAAATGAATGTTCAGAGATATTTTGAAGCATATAATTTTCATGAAACATATGAGCACACACTCGATGTTCTAGAAGAACTCAAGAGGCTACAGAAGCATATTGAGTTTGACTGGACTCTTTGTAAAAAAGCTGCTTTAATGCACGATTTAGGGCGTGTTGTTCAAAAAGAGGACTTAGTATTGTTTTGCGAAGAGAATGGACACGACTTTAAACCGGATGAGCGTGCAGTACCATCCATTCTTCATCAAATAGCGTCACGGATTATAGCTCAGCAAGTATTTGGTGTGGAGAATGAAGAGATTCTAAACGCACTTGAGTGTCATACGACACTTAAAGCGAACCCAACTCTAACAGATAAGGTTGTTTTTTTAGCAGATAAGCTGAGTTGGAAGGAAGAAGCGTATCAAGATTTGGTATCTGCACTGAATGGGAAGCTTGCAAGCGCCTATGAAGAAGCCATATTATATTACCTGAGTGATTTGCATCAAAAGCGTAGTTCCCTAAAGTGCTATCATATTTGGTCAAGAGAAGCCTATTATTTTATGGCAAAATAAAGGACTAATTGCAGGTTAATTTACGAGTTGGTGTGAACTGGAGGTAAATATGAAGTTTGAAATTGTAGGCAGTGGCGGTTGTGTCTCACTTCCAAAGCCCCTATGCAAATGCGGCGTATGCACTCAGGCAAGAGAAAAGGGTCAACCCTATTCTCGTTACGGATGTGCCTTGTTTCTACATGATATAAATACCTTAATAGATACACCAGAAGACATATGTCATGCCATCAATGCGAGCAGCATTAAAGCAATAGACCGTGTTTTATACAGTCATGCTGATCCGGACCACGCCCTTGGGTTTCGTGTTTTTGAACAGCTCAGGTTGAACTGGTTTGATGTATCTGAAGGCAAGCGCTGCACACAACCCATTGATGTAATGGCCTTACCTAGTGTTATAGCGGATTTAAATGCCATAAAGTCCAAGTTCGGTCCTTACATGGACTACTATGAACATACGCAGAATTTGATTAAAAGGATTCCAATTGAGGGCCCCTTAAACTTTGGTGAAATTGAACTGAATGTATATCCAAGTGATTCAGCTTCGGTATTTGTGTTCAAAGAAAATCAGAAGAAGTTTATCTATGCGCCTTGCGATGTAAAACCATTTCCTATACATGATGACTTGATGCACGCAGACATACTGTTGATTGGCAGTACGGTTGTTGGCGAAAAGCTTAAGAACGATTATGTTTTAGGAGCAGACAGCTTTATGAAGACGGAGCTCTTTAGCATGGAAGAGATTATAGCGCTCAAGGAAAAGATGAGGTGTAAGCGTGTGATTATAACGCATCTAGAAGAAGACTGGGGTAAATCATACGATGATTATTTAGAGCTTGCAAAAAAGTATGAAGATATCGAGTTTGCATATGATGGTATGATTATTCAAATTTAAAAGGAGCCTTTCATTGGAAGACAAACGTAGCATCTTAAAAGAAGAGCAGCCCTTTGACTACAAAGTGCTAAAAGACAACAAAGCGCATGTGTACTATAGACACAAAAGAATAAAACTTCTGACAGGAAAAGATTATCACAAGCTCATTAAGTGCATTGAGTCAGGTGATGCATATGAAACTCAGCTGTTCCTGGCCAAAGTCACAGGGAATTTTAAGCGCGGAAACGAAAAAAGGAAGTAATTATTTAGAAGCAGTAGATTGTAATACTGGATTTCTTATATTAGAAATCAACTGCATCGGCAGCTTGTACAGGTGCTGAAACACTTTTCTTTCTGTTTTCTTCTATAAGGAATAGGAAAAGGCCAGATAAGATAATGCCAATGCCAATGCCCTGCTGAAAGATAATGGTTTCGCTCAAAATGAAATATGCCAATATAGATGTTCCAATAACTTCCCCAAGAATACACATGGAAATAACCGAGGCGCTAAACCATTTTAAAAGCCAGTTGAAGCTCATCTGCCCTAGAATGGTAGCAATTACCGAAAGACCTAGGAAGGCGCCCCATGTTTTAAGCTCATAGTCAAAAAAGGAAAGGTTCTGGCTCAATGCATAGAGTGATAAAATAAGCGAACTGGATACATATCCGACAAAAGAATAGGGGACTGCAGACATGGTTTGACGCATTTGCTGACCAATCATAAAATACATGGCAATCATGGATGCAGCTATGAGGGCCATGAAATCCCCTAAAAGTGCCTTGCCGCTAATTTGAAAGTCGCCCCAGCCAATTATGAAACACCCAAAAATGGCAAGCGTGCACCCGATGAGAGCGGTTTTGCTAAAGCGTTCCTTGAAGAGAAAGTAGCAACCGACTAGGGAAAAAAGAGGCTGCAAGGTTACTAAAACGGTTGAACTAGCAACAGAGGTGTAACTGAGCGACTCAAACCATAGAACATAATGAACTGACAGAAATCCACCTGAAACAAAGGCCAGTAGGCGGTGCTTCGGTGGCATTTCAAGTATTTCCTTTCTATGGCCTTTGTCTATTAGAATAATAGGCGTTAAAATGACGACAACAAAAAAGAGTCGATAAAAAGCTGTAATAGCAGCTGGTGCATCACCAATTTTTACAAAGATTGCAGAAGTAGATATGGAAAGCACGCCTATGAATAGTGTCAAATATGAAATAAGTTTAGAGCCCATAATGGTCTTGTCCTTTTCGAGTACGTGGGAAGATGAAAACTATTTCTTGTATTGTGCATCTTTGGTAAGAAGATGTCAATACGAAGCGTTTATATACATTAACTTAAGTTGAAAGATTGTAGTATGTAGGCATAATCACGGGAGAATGGCCATTTTATAATGGATGACGTGATATATCCAGCATGTATGGTACGACGCAGTGAAGCTATGGGTCGTACAAGCTGTAATATAAAATACTAGGGAGAAGCACCTATGAAAATATCTAGAGAATGTATTCCCTGTCTTGCAAGACAAGCAGTGGAAATTGCACAAGAGGCAACAGGAGATTTAGACAAGCAGGAAGAGATTATAAAAAGGTCGCTAGAGTCTTTGAGCTTGCTCGATTTTAACGAGACAGCGCCTGAGATCGCTTTTAGAATGCATCAACACGCCAAGGCGCTTACAGGGAATAATGATCCCTACCTTAAGCTTAAGGAAGAATACAATCAAATAGCGGATACTATTGCAAATAGAGTTCGACAAGAGCGGTGGATTGAGACTGCCTTAAATCCATTTGATATGGCATGTAGACTGGCCATTTCCGGTAATATTATTGATTTCTCAGTAGGGCTTGAGTTGGGATTTGAAGACATAATGAAATCTGTAGAAAACAGTTTGAAAAAAGACATATTTGGAACAGGTTCAAAAGCTCTTTTACAGGCGGTTCAGTCATCAAAGCGTATTATGTATCTTGCAGATAATGCCGGTGAAATCATATTTGATAAGTTCTTGCTTGAACAGCTTCCGCTTGAAAGAGTAATTTATGTAGTAAAAGGGGGGGCAATTGTAAATGATGCAACCATGACAGATGCGGAGCAGACGGGTGTGGCAGACATTGTAAATGTAATGGACAACGGACATGCTTCTCAGGGAATTCTTTTAGAACACTGCTCTGAAACATTTAAAGAGGCGTTTGAAGCCAGTGACTTAATTATCAGTAAGGGGCAAGCTAATTTTGAGACCTTGAGTCACTTGAAGGATAAGCATATATTCTATCTTCTGAGGGCAAAATGCGAGTCTGTAGCAAATGAAATTGGTTGTGATAAAATGGATTATGTTCTAAGTGATTTATCATAGTTTTTTGATGTTCTATTCGGAGTTTCATTCGAAATTCAAGAGTTGAGAAAGTGTTGTTTTCTTAGCAATCGCATACGCAAAAGTGAGTAGGCGGTTGTGATAAAATATAAATAGGCACAAGATAAAAACACAATCCGGTTGGTAGTCCGGATGCGGCTTGCCGTCAGTAACCTGCCCTCCTGGGTTGTCCATTCTTGAAAAGATGCTAAATACTAGGAGGGAAAAATGAGCATTTTTTTAAGTGGACAGTTAACGGTGTACTTCGAATCTCCATTTTGGGTGGGCGTATTTGAACGCCACGAAGAGGGGAAGTTACAGGTCAGTAAAATTGTTTTTGGACCTGAGCCCAAGGACTACGAGGTGTATGCATTTGTTCAAAGCAACTATGGAAGGCTTGAATTTAGCCGTCCAGTTGCAGATGAAAGAACAAAAAAGAAGCGCGTAAATCCCAAACGGCTTCAGCGAGAAATCAGCAAGGCACTTCAGTCAAACGGGGTTCGTACCAAGGCTCAGGAAGCGGTTCAAAAGCAATTAGAGGAAAAAAAGATTATTCGAAAGAGCCTTGCTAAAGAGCGACGCGAGGCCAATAGCAGACAGGCTTTTTTGCAGAAACAGCAGAAGAAAAAAGAGAAAAAGCGTGGTCACTAGATTGAATAAAACAGAGTATTCCAGCTGAACCTAAGCGGGTCGAATGTGTTCAAAAGTGCCCATTTTGATTGATTCAAAATGGGCTATTTTTTCAATATGTGATGTAAAAAAATAGAAAAAAAGGCAAGTGTCCTATGAAGGGAGGCATTTTGTATGTCAGGCTTATTAGAAAAACACATCAAAGCGCTTGGCGCAGATTTAGTTGGGTTTGCAGATTTATCAGAGCTTCCATCTGAGTCTCGTCAAGGATTTGACTATGGAATCAGTATTGCTAAAGCAATTGATCCTGAAATTGTTCAGTCTCTTAAAACAGGCCCAAACCAAACTTATTTTGAAACATACAATTCAATCAATCGTCAACTGGATGAGATTGGTGACAAAGTGATTTCCTATATTCAGGAAAAAGGTTATGATGCACATGCAATTATTGCTACAAAGTCTGTACTGAACAAAGAACTATGCACCAGTTTGCCACATAAGACCACTGCGACACGCGCCGGATTAGGCTGGATTGGTAAGTCGGCGCTACTCATAACAGAGTCATTTGGTCCCGCTATTCGATTTACAACGGTACTCACAAACTATCCACTTGAAACCGCAACGCCGATTAATGATTCGAAATGCGGGTCATGCCAAGCCTGTGTGAGCATATGTGATGCAAAGGCCATAAAAGGTGTGAACTGGAATGTCGAACTTCCAAGAGAAGCCTATTATGATGCATTTGCCTGTAAGGCAGAAGTTCGAAAAAAATGTGATGCCATAGACGTTTCAGCACATATTTGCGGACAGTGTATTTACGCCTGTCCCTATACACAGCGCTATATCAAAAGTGAACTTGCCCGCTGATGTGGGGGTTATAGGGTTACAGAACCATTTCAAGAAATATACAGATGTTGACAAATGACGACAATGTGGTAATATACGGTATAACAAACGTTAAAATTATTTTAATGACTTTGGTTTTACTTAACGGATATGCTGCTAAAGGCATAAATAACTACATAGTTGAAGATATAAGCAAAGATATAAGCAAAGATATAAGCAAAGAGATCAACCAATATATGAGCAGAGGTGTTCATTGAAACATAAAGAAAAATGTAAAAATGGGAAGATTTAATCTCCGGGGGACAGTAAAATGGAAAAAACAGGACTTGTGCAATTTGACTGGACAATGCTATTTCAAATTGCAAATACACTGGTACTCATTGCAATCATTTATGGTGTGATACGGTTTCTATCAAACCTAAAACAAAGAAGAGATCACAGCGCAAAGCAGCTTGATTCAATCGAGAAAAAAGTAGATGAACTGCTTAAAGAGAGTAGAACACCAAAATAGACAGTGCTAATAGTGGGGAAGACCAATGAAAATAATATCTGTTGACGAGAAACCTGAGTTTGTAGATGAGGCTACGGCTTACTTTCAAAAAAAATGGGCCAGTGAAAATACCATGGCCTTATATGAAGACTGTATACGACATTCGATAGCACATAAAGGTGGTGTTCCTAATTGGTATTTGCTCAAAGATGAGGAGAAAACCATAGGATGTGTGGGCCTCATCACCAATGATTTTATTAGCAGGATGGATTTGAATTCTTAGTAGAAGGATATCACCCTTGGGGCGACATATCACGCATCTATCAGCTTAGAACAAGAGAATGAAGCGGTCTATTACAAGGAGGAACGCACATGATAAGATACCCTAAGCCTTTAAAAAGAGGTGACACCATTGGCGTAACGGCGACATCTTCAGGTGTAACTGGTGTCTTTAATGACAGACTTGATCATGCTACGGAATACATTAAAAACCTTGGTTACAAGGTTCTTGAATCAAAATCTGTCAGAAGTCAGGTGAAACTCGCAAGCGCATCTGCCAAGGCGCGCGCAGATGAATTCATGGAACTATACCTTGACGAAAGTGTAAAGGCGATTATACCACCTTGGGGTGGACAACTTCTTATTGATATTCTCCCTTATTTGGACTACGATGCCATAAAAAATGCGGGTCCAAAATGGATTATGGGGTTTTCTGACACAAGTGTGCTCCTGTTGTGCTTTTTGACAAAGCTTGAATTTGCGACGGTACATGGACCCAACTTACTTGATTTTGGTGCAGCCCCAGTAGATGAAACGGTGCTGGAAAGTCTACATATTATGAGTAGTGAAGAGGATTTTGAGCAAAAAAATACAGCCTTTTATCAAGGGCGCTGGAATGACGTTGAAAAGAACAGTAAAACGCCTTATAACCTCAATGAAAAGACTGAGGTCAAGACACTTTTTGACGAAACTGAACTTGAAATGGAAGGGACTTTGATAGGCGGCTGTTTAGATGCTATTTGTAAGTTGATTGGAACGCCTTATGCGCCAGTGGAAGCATTTAGAAAGAGACAAAATGCGTCAGGGTATTTATGGTATCTTGAAAGCTGTGAAATGAATGCTGCTGATATTTCCAGAACCCTGAGTCAAATGAAGCTGAGTGGTTGGCTAGAGGGCACAATCGGGCTAATGTATGGCAGACTGGACGGTTATAAAGATGTACAGGACTACACTTTTAAAGATGCGCTTGAAAAGCTGGCATCTGAACTGGACATTCCTGTAATTTATGATGTGGATATTGGCCACTTGCCACCCCAATGGACGTTGATTAATGGGGCAAAAGCAAGTGTGTATTATAAAAATGGTGAAGTCCGTATTATTCAGAAAAGAGTGTAGTCTCTTTTAGGAAGGGGTTGGAAAGTGAAACTTCACGTTCTTGTAGACAACAACACTTTAATTGACAGGTACTTTTTAGCTGAACCTGGCGTTTCCTACTACATTGAAGACGGCGATAAAAGAATACTTTTTGATGCTGGGTACTCAGATGTATTTATACAAAACGCACAGAAGATGAAAATTGACTTACTGAATTTAGACTATGTGGTCTTATCACATGGACATATTGATCATTCATGGGGACTTATGCCATTAATACAGCTCCATCTCGAAGCAATAATTGAACAGCATGCCAGAAAGCGCCCGGTATTTATTGCGCATCCCGAAGCACTGCTGCACAAGTCCATCGATGATGAAGTGATAGGGAGTCTCGTATCTGAATCTCAGTTGAAAAAACATTTCAACTTGGAACTTTCTAAAGCACCAGTATGGCTGAGCGAAAACTTGGTTTTTCTAGGTGAAATTGAAAGAAAGAACACATTTGAGGGAAATGTTCAAATTGGCAGCGTTGAAAGCGATACAGAAGTCTATCCAGACTATGTGAATGACGATTCAGCACTGGCTTATAAAACAGATGCGGGGATTGTTGTTATAACCGGGTGCTCTCATGCGGGCATTTGTAATATTATTGAGCAGGCCAAACGGGTTTGTAATGACACGCGTATTTTGGATGTTATTGGCGGTTTTCACCTATTGAACCCGAGTGAAGAGGTGCTTGAAAAAACGACAGACTATTTGACTGGTGCTGGCGTGAAAAGACTACATGCCTGTCACTGTACAGACCTGAACTCTAAAATCGCATTGGCTAAAGTAGCACCACTTGTAGAAGTCGGTAGTGGACTGGTAATTGAGTATACATAAACAAGGGGATTGCTGATGAGAAACTTAAATAAAGACAACTATTTTTGGAAAGATGAGCTGGTCGAACTCCGATCTATGGTGGATTCGGACTGGGAAGGCTATTATTACAACCGCTTTGACACGGAGGGCAGAAGACGTGTGAATTGTGTGGTAGAACTGCCGCCTACTGAGCAAGAGGCTGTGGGTTTTGTAGAAAAATTTAAGGACTACAGCACCCAGCAAGAGCGGATCATGCTGACGGTTGTCAACAAAAATAATGAAAATGTAGGCGCAATTAATCTGAATTCTATTGACGAACGCAATGGGACCTTCAGTATTGGGCTTCAAATCGATCGTGACCACCGTTCAAAGGGATACGGTACAGCGGCAATGCGCATACTCATGCGTTATGCTTTTTTTGAACGCAGGCTGAACAAGTATTATGGGCATGTTCTTGAGGGGAATATTCCATCTGCAACTATGCTTAAAAAACTGGGATGTGTCAAAGAAGGCCGTCGGTCCCAAATGTATTACATATCAGGCAAATACCATGATGCCATTCTATTTGGACTCACAAAAGAAGAATTTATTGATACAAATACTCAAGACGGAAGGTGAAATAGCATGAATGAACTTCAACTCGTCGTGCCCCAAGAAAAACATCAAGAACAAGTATTGGCCTATAAGCAGGCCTTTATTGACAGTGGTGACAATATGGACGGCACAGCCGGACTTCAGACGGCTGAGTCATTTGCTGATTGGCTTCAGGCTATTCAGGACAATTCAAGAGATGAAACAGTTCATGATGGACTTGTGCCATCAAGCACTTATCTGGCCATAGAGCGAGCGTCTGGTGAAGTTGTCGGCATGATCGATATCAGACATCGTCTAAATGACTATTTAAAAGAGCGTGGTGGACATATTGGATACAGTGTGAAAAAATCACACAGGCGCAAGGGATATGCAACTCAGATGCTTAGACTGGGACTTGAAAAGTGTAGAACACTAGGCATAAGAGATGTTCTGATTACTTGTGTTAAAGAAAATATTGCTTCAGCAAAAACAATCATGGCAAACGGGGGTGTACTTGAGAACGAAGTCCAAGAGCAGACACGTATAACCCAGCGTTATTATATACATATAGAAGCTTAGCCACTATGCGCAAGGCTTCATCTGTTATGAAGCCTTTTTTAAAGCGTTTTTGTATAGGTGGTTTCTAGGTAATTCGAGATAAACAAGCTGTTGTACAAGGAGCACAAGATGAAAAGAGCGATATGGATTATTCTTTTAGCAATGATTTTAAGCGGCTGTAAAGCCAGTGCAACGAATATTGCCCAGACAGAAGAAAGTAAGGACCATGCATCGTTTGTCTTAGATAAAGAAAATGCAACAGTAATGATGGATAATTTAGTATTTGAAATTCAAAATGTGATACGTGTTGAATACACCTATGACCCATTTGGTAATCTAAGCGAATCAAGGACCAGCCAGGGAATGCGCAATGAGTACGATTATGAATCGGACCATTTGGTTCATCAGAAAACCTACGAAAGTGCTTGTCTGAAATACGATATCTATTACACATATGATGATATGAACAGACTTCTTGAGAGAAAAACGGTAACAGCCAATGGCCTGACTCTGGTAACCGAATATATTTATAATTACCGCAAAGAGAAAGCAATCAACTATAATTCTGATGGCAGCATATCATTTGTATCTTTGGCTGAGTTGGATGAACATGGAAAAAGGATTAAGATTAATGAACTAGCTAATAATGGTGATGTTCTCAGAGTTTCTGAGCTCGAGTATGAAGGTGATAAGCTTATAAGGAGTACGACGAATAAAGAAGACCAAGTAATTAAAACATTTTTATATGAGTACAATACCTATGGCGATAAAGTTCTAGATTATATTGTCTATTATGATGAGCCCTGCATGCTGACTGCAAAAATATATGATTATGTCTATACTGACAAGGGGAAGCCTAAGGAGATGACGGTCTACTCGGTTCAAAGTAAAATTGATGAAGAAAAAGTTAGACGATGAAAGACATAACATGAAGCGGGTCTTTATCAAATTTGCTTTATTTAATTGGACACAGAAAACATATTTGAGAATTCCTCTTACAATTATGGTAGAATATAGTACAGGGATACAATGTTCATAGGACACCATAAAAGAGTGAATATATATGAAAACTGAAAAGATCATACATAATGAGGATTCAAAAACACTCCGGCCAGTTGTTGAAAAGTTTGCACTGTTGTTTCAGGCGGGCATTGCTGGGGCGGTTTCATTTCTTGCGGGCTTATCCAGTTCTGGTTTCAATGTGCGTTTGTTTTTGACTCAGTTTGTGGTAATGCTGGCGGTGTCTGTTCTCTATCAATGGTACAAATATAAAGCCATTGACCTGACTGCAGACAAGTATGTTTATAGAAGGGCATTTTCAAAAGATACGGTGTTTTTTGAAAGGGTTAAAACAGCATTTTTGCAAGAGTACAAAACCCCTTATAATAGTGAAGTCAATCTGATTCTTTACGCTGATCACAAACACAGTATTGATCATATTGACCAGTATAGCTTTGAAGATATAAATAGACTGTTTTCTGCTCTGGTGGGGCAAAATCCCTTGTTGAAATCTCGATTTGGGGCAATCAAGCGTCATTTAGAGTTGACAGCGCATAAAAATCCAGAAGATACAATGTCTAATAAACGGAAGGTGTTTTAGCTGATTGAACTTAAGGCAGGGCACCTTTTTTATGTGGAAATTTTTTGAATGTCAATTTTGCAGTTGTTATGACTTTAGCCTATAATACAAGGAGGCAGAAAAGGTCAGACAAGGAATGGACACATGAATAAAAAAATCATAAACATAGATGAAAGCACCTACCGACTTGTTGTAATCAGTGATGTTCACGGTCATAAAGAAGCCCTCCAAAGCCTTCTTAAAAAGACAGGAATTAAAGATGAGGATTACCTGATTATACTGGGGGATTTTTTAAATCGCGGCATAGACAGCGTCGAAATGTTAGCATATATCAAAACGCTTCAAAATCGTGATAAAACGATTATACTTAAAGGCAATCACGAATCTTTTATGCAAAGGCATATTGCTGAAAATAACTATTCGCAGGCGTTTTATGAATTTTTAAAGGCTGATTACTACGAGACGCTCATTGGGACGCTGATTAAGAAAAAAGGACGTACAGCCAATCAGCTGGAAGGGTATGAAGAAATGCTCCGGCTGGTAGCGGACGCGAGTGCTGATGTCACATCTTTTTTGAGTTCACTTCCGATTATATTGAACTTTGATGAATTTAGATTTGTTCATGGCGGGTATGATCCCTCATTCTCAATTGATGGAGATGAAACCCAGTATTTGAAATATGACCATTACAATACAATGGCAAAGCCAAATGACAAGGTGACAATTGTTGGACATTGGCCAGCGAGTGAGCTTCGTGGTGACAAACTGACCAACCTGCCTTACCATAATACTGAAAAAAATATAATTTTCATTGATGGGGGTCTAGGGGTGAAACATACTGGAGAACTTAACGCCTTTATTATTGAAAAGAAAGACAATGTACTAGAGTATGACTTGATTCAGCACAATACATTTGAAAAACGAACGATTGTTAAAGCCCATGCTTTTGAAGAGGAATCACTGGTCTATTTGTATTATCCAGATCAAGCCTTTGAGGTTATTCAGCATGGACAGCCACTTTCAAAATGCCGACACATTAAAAGCGGGAAGCTGTTTAGTATTATTACAGACCTGCTTAAAAAAGGTGAAAATGGATGGGAAACACGTACAAATTATATTAATAACTTTCTCAATTTGGAAGTTGGTACGCCTGTTGAACTGTGCAGATTTTTTGGAGATTATGCACTTGTAAAGCATCAAGATGTATTTGGATGGGTTTTAAAATATCAGTTAGATTGAAGAATATTATGCTTATGATTGAGTTCATGTGTAAAATAGCATAAAATGATACTGATGACTTGATGACAGCTTACGAGGAGGCATAACAAATGATAAGGTTAAACAAGTGGGTAATTGTTATGGGGTTGAGCTTTTCACCCACTATACTAGGAATTTTGATTAATGAGTTGAGTTCAAATGTCTCTTTAAGCGGATTGTTTATGTATTCTATAAGCTTTTTGTTTTATATCTACTGGATATATGCAGGCTATAAAATGCGCTCTGTATTTAGGTTTGATGCAAAGGTGCTTGTTTTAACCCACGCCATAGGCATACTCAGCCTATTTATGATGGGGTATCAAATAGGTGTACATGGTCATTTTCTGCCAAATGCTATTGGACTAATGCCGCAGTTCTATTTCATTCCAGGCATTGGACTGTTAGCGCGCATTGATGTATTTGGTGTTTTGGGTGACATTGTAAAGCTTTCATCTGCTGCACTTATATTGATGGTGATTTGTTTTTACGGTGGCACACGTCTAGCGGTTAAGTTTTTAAGCAAGTAGACTGTCTAAGCTCGAAAATGAAGTGTGGCATGTATGGAAGAAAAGTAGAAAAAGAACTGAAAAGACAGGCAGTCAGCCAGAAAACGCTGACGCTCAAATTTATTTAAAATAAAGCAAGCAGAAGACAGTCGTCAATATCAGACGCATCTTCTGCTTTTTTTATGTCAAGAACTTCGTAAGTTTATAAAAGGGATTGTCATCCATTTGTGTGAGTTGGGCCGTAAACAGGGTAGAACTTGAACGTAAGTCTACATAAAGGAGGCGTGTATGGCTATTTTAGTATGCGGTGGTGCATCGCTGGTATGTACAATGGGGGCTTCACCAGGCACTCTTAATGTTTTGCCGAACAACAAGACCCTAACAAGCATGCCTTATGCGACCATTATGGACAATAAACCCTTTGTGAATGTGACTCCATTTGGTGTTTGCAGATCACCAGCAAACCCGCAGGTAGCTGCAATGACACCTGTTCCACCACCGGGGGTTATTAAACCCCAACCCTGTATTCCAAGTTTGGCATCGCCTTGGGCACCTGGTTCGCCTACAGTGCTTATTGGCAATATGCCAGCTCTCAATAACAGTTCTAAGCTCATGTGCAACTGGGGTGGTGTTATATCCATTACCGCACCAGGTCAAGTGAAAACAATGGTTCCTTGAAATGTTCCATTTAGAAATTCAGCTTTGTTTGAGAGAGCATTTTATCAACAAGGATCCTGTAGTCCTTTTCGGTTTGTGTGCGTCGAATTTCATTTGTGAATTGGCGCTCGGGATCGACAAGGTCTGATAAGTATGTCCAAAAATCCTTCATTTTACCGATGCGATATGTTTCATCAGGTATGCGTGCAGTATAATGTGTAAACATCTCTTCGTGAAAACCCCAAATTTGGTCTTTAGCAGTACTTAAACCAATGGAATCCCCCCTAAGCTGGTTTGCCAGAAAAGGGTTTCTGAGCAGCCCGCGTCCAATCATAAATGTGTCAATTTTTGGAAATGCACTTCGGATCTGATCAAGATCATCTTGTGTGTAAATATCACCATTGTAAATTACATTGTGGCGGCAGAGTTTATACAAGATATCAAAGCCTTCAAGGTCAACATGACCGCCATATTTTTGAACGCCCGTTCTAGCATGGATGATGACGTCTTCAATCGGAAATAAGTTCAGCCGTTCCGTCACTTCTATACCTTCATCAAGCTCACTGAATCCAAGTCGCATTTTAACAGTGAAACGAAAATCATCGGTATAATCAATACCGCTTAGAAATTTCTTTACAAAGTCCGGGTCTTCTAGAAGCCCTGAACCACGACGTTTGTTGGTTACTGTAGGAAATGGACAGCCAATGTTCCAATTGACTTCTGAATAACCCATATCCTGAATTTTTGAAGCATAGTAGTTGAAATCCTGACTGTTATTACTGAGAAGCTGAGGTACAACTTGTTTAAAACAGGCGTTTAAACGTGGTTTTATATCTTCAAAAAGGATATCCCCTGCTTGGCGCGGTTCTGTTGTAACAATAAATGGGGCATAGTATTTATCAATGCCACCGAAAATTTTAGCGTGTAAGTCGCGGTAATGTGCCAGCGTCACACCGCGTATAGGTGCAAAATACAGTCTCATCTTATTCTCCGTTCAATTTCTTTCGCATATCGTTAAATAGTTTAACACAGGTGCGGCCTTTATGAAAAAATAATTAACTTAAAAATCTACAAATTTTTTAAGCAAGTTGCAAGCGACTCAAATGAATAGACAAATTTGTGATCTCAGCCATTAATTTGTTTGAGTAGGCGTTTTGCACCCATTCAGATGTTATAATGAAATGACGTGAATTAGGGTGCACTTGGAGGCAATATGGCGAATTACTTGAGTAAAAACTTGAAAAAACTGGCTAAGAGCAGTAAAACCCTCAGCAAAAAAATTCCGGGCGGCTTAAATACAGTTCTTACAGGACTTGACATAATTGAAAACACAACAAAGCTTGCCAAGCCTTACATTGATGATGCTGTTGAGGCAAAGAAAGAACTTAACAAGCGGATTTATGTTAGCAGAATTAAAAAGCATCACCTGGTTCAACTTTTTATAAAAGATACGGGTGTTCTTGTTCATGCTGAAACGGATGCACATGCAATAGAAAAGCTCTTCGAAGAACTCAGGGACTTTCAAAAACACAAGATAATAAGCCAAGATAGAAAAATGCAAAAAGCCCAATTGTCACTGCTGGCTCAATTGGAAGCAATCGAAAATGGTGAAGGTAGCCTAAGTGATTATATTATTCGAATTGATTTAGAAACAGAAGGTTCTCATGAAAAATCAAGCCAGGAGGCAAAATCGTCAACAAGACAGCCCTTCAAAGAAGGTTTGTTTGTGGACCAAATCGAGCATACCGGCAAGTGTTTGATTCAGTCCAAAGCTCTTGGTATTGCTGTAGAGGCGCAAGATCAAAATACAGCATATGAACAATTCCTTGAGGCGCTGGATGCGCTTTTAGAGCATAAAGTTCTAAGTGAAAAAGGACGTGTTCGTAAAAATCAGCTTGAATTTATAAAATGGGTCCAGGCAGTAAACGGTGAGAATCTTGACTATCAAGACTTCATCTTCAGAGTTAGAAAATCAAAACGCAATTTATGGGGTGGGAAGTAATATGGAAAAACTGTTTAAACGGGCAGTTGAAAACTTAGGCGTAATGCGGTTTTCAATTGTTTACGGTATTATCTTTAGTACACTTGTCAATGGATTGGCAACACTGATTATGTCTATTATGAAAAAGGAGCCATGGTCAACACTAGAACTCCTAATGTACCTTGTGGCATATTTTATTGCAGGGTTTATAATAGGCAAACAGATTTCAAAGCGCATTGAGTAATAGGGGGGCTAGATCAACTTAAAACTGGCAGCTAGAGCAAGCCAGAGAGGGTGCAATCTGTTAAGGAGTTGCTTATGAGTAGAGAATTGGTAATTCAACTGCAAAAAACAATTGAAGAATTTTGGGCAGCTACAAAGCTGACACATCATAACTTTGAACGCGAAGTTCATATAACCAGTGATCAAAACTATATGTTTGGAGATTGGGAGAGACTTATAGGACTGGCCCAAGGCCTACTTGAATTTGAACGTATTACGGCTGATATGATGGAACTCATTTATCTGGTCATGGCCCTAGATAACCGCAATAAGGACGTACTAGGCTTTATTATTCAAAATGTAAGTGAAGACAAATTTGAAATAATTGCTAAGTATGCACAGTATTGTCCGTTTCCAGATACAAGGTGGCAAATTGCTGAGGCGCTTGGGGAAAAATCATGTAACTTCAGTACCCAGTATTTGGAGCGCTACCTGATTGATGATGAGCCATATGTAATATCGAAAGCACTCTATTCCCTCTTGAAAGTGAATGAAGAAAAGGCCATTCAACATTCGCGCAAGTTGTTATTTGGAGCTGAGGGTCAAGTGAAAGAAACTGCAAAACACATATTGGAAAGAGCCGGTGCATAAAATCAGCACCTGCAAATTACATATTTATGTTTTAAGAAAGGAAATGTTATGGGCATATTAAGGCTCAAATTACATTTCCTTTTTATATTCTAATAAATCATTAAGATATAAAAGGCTATGTGGTAAAATATAGAATATATATAAGAATGGGGGAAACTATGAAAACACTGATTGTTAATGGATCACCCAGAAAGCATGGAGATACAATGCATATCATCCAGAAACTGTGTACATATCTTGAGGGTGAAGTTATTTTGATTCATGTATATGATGAAAAAGTGAAGCCGTGTATTGATTGCCGCTATTGCTGGAATCACTCTGACTGTGCTATTAAAGATGACATGTATAAAATGTATGATTTGATGGATACTGTAGACAATGTGATTCTATCCTCGCCAATCTATTTTGCGGATTTGTCAGGTCCCCTGCTCAGCTATGTAAGCAGACTGCAGCGGTATTATGCAGATCGTCTGATTCGAAAGAATCCGTCGTTTTCAATGAAACGCAAAAAGGGAGCCGTTATCCTTTCGGCAGGCGGCGATGGGCGTGGCATAGAACGCCCTGTCGATACCGCTAGAATCATCTTCCATCATATTGATACAAAAATTGTTGGAACCGTATCTACCCTGAACACAAACACAGTTCCGGCTCATGAGGACCCAACGGTTGATGCACAGGTCAAAAAACTGGCTGATCAATTAAATCGCAGGCTGTAGATGCCAATTGAGCGCGGAATTATCAGAAGATTCATATTATCATTTCAAGAGACAAAGTATATAATATATGAGTGAGGAAAAATAGATGAATGTAATTCTACGCAGGCCAAAGTGGACGGATGTAAATGAACTCAATCAACTATTCGATTGTGTTGTTCGTGATACTTTCAAAAAAGAAAAAATTGATGATGAAACCCTCATGCTGCATGAAATTGAGGAGAAACAGGCTTTCCTACTTGAAGACTTGGAGTCCGGTGGGAATGAACGTTTTTTCTTAGTTGCTGTATCTGAAGACAGGCTCGTAGGGACCATCTGCATTTCAAGGAGTAACCCGCTCATTATAGAGGTTGCAGGGCAAACACTTGAAGACATACTTGAAATCGGCACCGTGTACGTTCACCCTGCGTATCAGGCAAAAGGCATAGGCATGAAGCTTTTAAATGCTATATACCTCGTACTCTTGGCAAGAGGGGCATCTGCATTTTGTCTTGACAGCGGTTATAAAAGCGCACAGAAAATATGGACAAAAAAACTTGGGGCGCCCCAGTATGTTGATTTAAATAAGTGGGGTGAGGGCCATGCACATATGGTTTGGCACCGTTTACTGGATTCAGTCGATATTCAGATATGACATTGTATGCACTTGAATAGAGGGGGAATGATTTTGAGTAAGGTATTAATCACTTATGTGACAAAGCAAGGTTCTACAAAAGAAGTTGCAGAGACCATTGCCAAACATATGCAGGCATATGAACTGGAAACTCAAGTCAAAAGCATAGATGCAGTTGCAAGTGTGGAACCATATGACTTGGTGGTGATAGGTGCGCCAATTAACGGTATGCGACTTATGCAAGATGCCATTGATTTTGTGGGCATTCACCAGTCGGAGTTACTGTATAAGAAGGTAGCATACTTCTCTTTATCTTATACAGTAAAGCACGGGCGACGGTTTTGGAAGAAACGCATCCAAAATGCCTTTTCTGACATGAACAGGCAGGTTCCACCTCTTATGACTGCTGCATTTGCGGGTAAGGTCGATGATGTTTTGCCTGGTCTAGTCCGATTTCTATTTGGCGTGTCAAAGGATGTACCAAACGATCAGAGAGAGTGGTCAGAAATTGAAAACTGGAGTATATCTCTTGTAGAGGCTTTTAAAAAAGCGATAGAGTAAGAGCGTATAAATAAAAATACAGGACGCAGCTGCGTCCCTTTTTATACATCTAGAGAGCGCTCACAATATTGCAGGAAAATGATGACTATATTTTGAACATAATTCGTTGCAGTGTATAGGTACTTGGGTATAAATCATAGGACTAAAGAAATGGGAGGCATGTATGGATAAGCGAGAGATTCATATGATACGGAGTATCATTATGCTTTTTATAGTATCAGCCTTTGTTTTTGTTTGCCCAAGCTATGCAGAGGAAATAGACTTGAGCTGGTTGACACAAGAAGAACGAAATTGGCTTGACAATCATCCCGTACTTGAGTATGCATTAGATCCTGAGTATGCACCATTTGAGTTTTTAGACGAAGATGATGTGGCACGTGGGATTCAAATGGATATTTTAGAGATCATTGAAGAGACGCTTGGCATTAAAATTGAAATTAAAGATGTAGGGGACTGGACTGCTGTCTTAGAGAGTGTTTCAAATCAAGAGGTGGATTTTATATCAGCTACGAAAACACCTGAGCGTTCAAAAGATATGAATTTTACAGACGTATATCTACAAGTGCCGACAGGCATGATTATTCATAAAAATAACAATGACATTAAAGTCATTGCAGATCTTAAAGGGAAGCGAATTGCAACTGTAAAGGACTGGTCTTGGAATGAAATTTTAAGAAATGAGCATCCAGAGTATGTATTGGTTGAATACAGCAATGTGAAGAATGCCTTAAATGCGGTTGTTTATGATGAAGCAGATGCAGCCATTATGGATTTTGGTTCGGCTTCTTATCATATTTCAATCAATAACATTACACACTTAAAAGTTCTGGGCAGCTATGATCGAACAGATAACATTTCATTCGGTGTACGCAAAGACTATGAAATGCTGGTACAGATACTCAACAAAACATTTCCAAGAATCGAAGAGGATACAGAACGTGTTCATAGTGAATGGATTAAACTGGATTATGATGAACTGACAGGCGTAAAAGAGTTGATACGCGTTGCTTTAATCGTATCGGCAATACTGATTGTAGTCTTTTTATGGAGTTTGTCACTGCGTATGCAGGTTAATAGAAAAACAAAGGCACTTCAACGTGAGCTCAAAAAATCAGAAGAAATGAAAATGGAGATTGAATCTATTAACGTAAAGCTCAGACAATCACAAATAGAACTTGAAACCATTTTAAATGCAGATCCAAGCTCTATTTTTGTTAAAGATAAGGACGGTAATTTTGTCATAGTGAATGCAGCTGCGGCAAAAACCTTGAATCTGAGTCCAGAAAATATGGTTGGAAAGAAAATGTCTGATTTTCCAGATCGGATTTCTAAGACTTCCCTAGATAAAATGGAAGACGCTGAGCAGAAAATTTTGAAAGGTGAAAAGTCATCTGTAAATTATATGGTCGAGCTTTTTGATGGAAATGGGAGGAAGTTTAATCACGAAGTGCGCAAAGTACCCATTCCAGGTCCAGATGGTTCAATTGAGATGATTCTTTCTGTTGCTTCAGACATAACGGAACTCCATAATAAAAACTTAGAACTCGAAGAGTCTGTAGATAAGCTTAAATCAGCGCGCGCCCAGCTTCTTGAACAAGAAAAATGGGCTGCTATCGGTGCCTTTGTTGCTGGTATAGCCCACGATGTAAACACACCTCTTGGGTCATCGATTACTATAAACTCCCATCTCAAAAAACTGCTTGGAAGCTCTAAAAAGTCATTTGACGAAGGCACACTTCGAAAAACCGAGCTTGCAGAGTTTTATGAAGATGCCTCTGAAAGTGTAGACATGCTGGACCGGCACTTGAATCAGGCTGCTGACTTGATTCAGAACTTTAAAGCTGTTTCCGTACATCAAATTAATGAAGTTGAAGAGGAGTTTGACATTTGCGCCTATATTAAACGCATTGCAAAAGGCATGAAATACGAATGCAAGAAAAGGGGTGCAATAATTAATGTGCTTTGCAGCGATGTGGTGCCTTATAGAGGGACTCCGGGGTTAATATCACAAGTTATGACGAATCTGATTTCAAATTCATTAATGCATGGCTTTGATCTTACTTCGAATGGTCATATTAATATTGAAGTGAAAAAGACAGAAGAAGGGATACACATCTATTACTCTGATGATGGAAAGGGCATGGACCAGGATACCCTAGAGAAAGTTTTTATGCCATTTTATACAACAAAGCGCGACGAAGGTGGCAGTGGACTAGGTATGCATATAGTTCATACACTCATTTCCGAGAAGCTGAGTGGAACCATTGATGTGATTAGTATGCCAAATGAAGGTGTACAGTTTAAAATTATACTTCCAACAAAAGGGAATGTGTAATATTGAAATTGAACGCAAAGGCATACAATTATTTTGTGAATGAGTGGGTAAAAATAATATATGAAATGCGTCCTGAAGTAAATAGAAGGCGGGTTGCAGATGAATAGAGATAAAACAAAAACAGTAATTACACTCGTTCTAACCCTTTGTGTTATAGGCTTGCTTGCGCTTTGGATATCATCTAAAGTTGTTTAGCCAGTGGTTTGGGGGATAAGCTATGGATATAAATAAACTTAAGCAAATAGGGGAAGTTGCCTCCTTTAAAAGTGGTGAAACTATTATTTATCAGGGGCTTTATGGTGAAGAAATGTACATTCTTCTTAAAGGACGTGTTCAAGTTTTTGTGTTAAACCCATTTGATGGTACAGAGGCACATATCGCTGAACTGGGGGCTGGAGATGTATTTGGGGAAATGAGTCTGTTTCAGGGCAGTAAGCGGAGTGCTTCAATTCGTGCGCTTGAACCCTGCACCATGTTTAAAATTACCAAGCAAGGGCTTGACGAATATATTGAAATGGACCCATCGATGGCAGTGAAACTGATGAAAATTATCGCTAAAAGAATTATTGAAGCAGAAAGCTATATTAAAGAGTTTCAGAGCTAGGGACAGGTTTTACGTGGAGGCTATCATGGCAGAGAATAATATTGATCCTTATTATACGGTTGAATATGAGGAAGAAGACGTCATATTTCGTGTTGGTGATGAAAGCTATTGCATGTATGTCATTTTACAAGGACGCGTTGGCTTGTTTAAACAAACTGAAAGTGGCGAAATTCAGATAAAGAGCCTTACAGAGGGGGAGTTTCTAGGGTCAATATCTTACTTAGGAGAAATAAATAGGCGCTATAAGGCTGTAGCAACACAATATACGCGAGTTCAACAGATATATGATGAGAATTTAGAATCGTATATTAAAACCCATGCTCACAGTGTTGTCAATTTGATGGACAACCTGAGTAAACGTTTGACCGAAGCGGATAAGAGCATTGGTAAAATTGGTGGGATTGATAAATGTGAACCTCAGGAGGCTGTTGAAAGCCAAGTTGAAAGTGTGAAAGTTGAGTCAACTTCTGCAAAAGATCTGGTTATGAGCCGTGAGCAGAATACACTTGAACATCAAATTTATCCTGAAGGACATCACCACTATCCGGATGCTTTACCGGATGATCATGAACAGTATTTATTTGACAAAAACATGAAGTGTCCAGTGTGTGAATTTGATTTTACGCTTTACCAAATGCGTGTATCACATTTTAAATTGAAAGAGATCAAACGGGATATGCGTCAGGTTTTTGAGGGCATAGATGAGATATGGTACAATATTTGGACCTGTCCACATTGTAAATATTCCAATTTCCATTATGACTTTCTGAGACTCAAATCGACACAGAAAGAAACGTTGCGTGAGAAAATTCCTGAAAAAATGACAGGATTTTATCCGCCAGAGACTTTAAAGATTTCATATAACGAAGTATTTGACAGTTATTATCTGGCACTTGCCTGCAAGCAGATACTAGGCGGTACAGCTTATGAGCTGGGCAGATTATGGCTGCATTTGGCATGGATGTATGACGATGTGGGCGATCAGGAGATGTTTGATATGGCCTATGAAAAGGCAAGGTCATATTACTCCACTGGATGGTTTACCGAGCGTGTTCAGTTGACACCGGAAGGGGAACAGAAGCTGGCTATACTGATTTCGGAAATGAGCTTATATGCTGGGAAGTTAGAAGATGCGAGAAAGTTTATTTTTGAAGCTGTAAATATTAAAAATGGAACCAAGGCCCTATCCGAATTAGCAAGAGACCGCTTGATGGAAATCAAGGAGCTGATTCAGAAACAGAAAAGGGAAGAGCGGGAGTCTGAGTCTGAATAAGTATAAGCGTAGAAGCATCTCTAGAGTGTTTGTAAAATTTACAAACACTCTTTTATATTATTGGAATAATAGCCATTGATTCAAGCTTTGCATTTCATTAAGATGTATTCAAGGTTATTTTAATATGGGGATGTGCAAATGATGCACATTAAGGAGAGGTCATATGGAAACGACAAAAAAGAAGATGTTCATTGCAGATTTATCCATGCTTCTTGTAGCCGTAATCTGGGGGAGCGGCTTTATAGTTACAAAGAACATTCTTTCAGGTATTACACCAATATATATGGTGGCAATGCGATTTGCTGTGGCGACACTGGCAATCGGTATTTTTACAGTTCCAAAAATTAAAAGCGTGAAGGCTTCTGATCTTAAAGGGGGGATGATCATCGGACTGATGCTCTTCTTAGGATTTGCGACGCAAACCATTGGCATACAGTATACGACTGCAGGTAAGTCTGCCTTTCTGACAGGCACCAATGTGGTCATGGTTCCCTTTATATCATGGTTTATTTATAAGAAAAGACCAGATGTTTTTGCCATAACTGCAGCGGTGATGTGCTTTGTGGGTGTTAGTCTGCTGACTTCCGGTGCAAAGCTTGGCGCTATGGCAGCAGGAGATTTGTGGGCGCTGTCCTGTGCACTGTTCTTTGCACTGCACATCATTACAACAGGTATATTTGTTAAGAATATAAACCCGGCGCTTTTGACACTCATTCAGTTCGTAACGGTGACCGTACTGGCTTTTATAGCTGCCTACTTTATTGAGGGGCCAATGTATCTGCCAAGTGTTAGCGCAATGACTGGCGTGCTCTATTTAGGCGTTTTTAGCACATGTGTTGCTTTTTTTATTCAGACAACAGCGCAGAAGTACACCTCAGACACCCATGCGGCTATTATACTCAGCCTTGAATCATTATTCGGGACAGTCTTTGGTATGATCTTTCTCAGCGAACCTTTTACACTTATTATGGCAATGGGATGCCTCATTATTTTACTAGCAATAATTACTGCTGAAACCAGATGGAACTTTTTGCGTGCAGCTGACAAGAAGCGGTCAAAAAAGGCGACTGCATAGTTCAGACTCATAAACGAAATAGTTTATATCTAATCACACGAAGAACCAATCCCTTAAAAAAATCCAGTAGGCCAGTGTATATTTCTATACACTGAGCTTACTGGATTTTTATTTTTCTTTAATGAACACATTGATTTACGTGTTTTTAAAGGAATAATTTAGTGTTGTTTTTTTGCTTTATTGTTGTTATAACGTTTCTTATTGCCACCCTTACTGAAGTTTGAACGTTTGTTGTAAGGTTTTTTGCTGAATCCACCAGAACGTGCTTTTTCAAAACGAAGTTCCAGTTTTTTACCAGTAGAATGTGGCTCACCGTGTAGGGCACTGATGATTTTATCAGCAGTGTCTTTGTCCATATCAAGGTAAGTTACGTTATTACGCATACGAATATTTCCGATTGCGTGCTTGCGTACGCCTGACTTAGAAGAAATCAGATATAGAAGATCACGTACTTCAACTTTGTCGTCGCGACCTAAGTTCATTCTTAGAGAGTCGCTACGCTTGCTATGATCGCGTGATGTTTTTTGAGAACGCTTAGTAGGAACATTGGTTCTAAAACCAAATTCTTTATCTGAACCTTTTTCAAGAGAAAGGTTCATATCGATGATTGCAGCTGCAATCTGTTTTGGACTGAAGCCTTCATCTTCAAGCTGGTTGATGATTGAAAGTGCGTGATTGCTCATGCCCTCGTCACCAACTTGCTTAGCGTTTTCTACATAACGTGTAATTCTAGAGTCATTCACTTCAGAAAGTGTAGGCATGTTGCCTTCTTCAATCGTTTCCTTAGTGTAGTGCATAATTTCTGTTAGGAAATTGATGTCTTCGCGGCTAACGATCGTAGAAGCCACACCAGATCTTCCTGCACGACCTGTACGTCCGATTCTGTGAACGTAGTTTTCAGGATGTGTTGGAACATCAAAGTTGTAAACACCATCGACACCGTCAATATCTAGACCCCTTGCAGCAACATCTGTTGCAATCAGAAGGTTTAAGTTGCCTGCGTTGAAACGTTTGATTGTTTCAAGACGCTGTGCCTGCGGAATGTCACCGTGAATTTTATCAGAAACAATGTTCTTGTTTTGGAATGCTTCTGAAAGCATATCAACGCCACGCTTGGTATTACAGAATATAAGCGCTTGCTTCGGATCATGGAAATCAATTAGGCGAAGCAGGGCATCGATTTTATGTCTACGCTTAATAAGGTAGAACTTTTGAGCTATATTCGTATTCGTTACTTGTTTTCTTGCAATATGAATACGTTGTGGATCCTTCGTATATTTCTTAGCAATATACTCAACTGTCTTAGGCATAGTTGCTGAGAAAAGAAGTGTTTGTCTTTCATCTGGCAGATAAGCAAGTATAGCTTCCAGCTCATCTTTGAAACCCATTTTTAGCATCTCATCTGCTTCATCCAGGATAAGAGTGTTAAGGTTACCCGCTTTTAGAATACCTCTGTCTAAGTGGTCTTTTGTTCGACCTGGTGTACCAACAACAACTTGTGCACCACGCTTGAGTTTTCTAATTTGGTGATAGATTGGTTCGCCGCCATAAACTGGAACAACATTTAGGCCACGCATGCCTGTTGAAAGTTCCGCAATTGCTTCAGATACCTGAACTGCAAGTTCGCGTGTTGGACACAGAATCAGTGCCTGAAGAGATTTATCTTCAATATTGATATTTTCGAGCATTGGAATGGAAAAAGCTGCTGTTTTTCCAGTTCCTGTTTGTGATTGTGCGATGATGTCGTGACCCTCTTTGCAAAGTGGAATCGAGCGCGCTTGAATTTCTGTCGGCTCCTCATAACCACACTTTACTATACCGGCCAAGACTGCATCTGTTAGTTCATACTTTGTAAAACCCATTAAAATTCCTTTCTACATTACATGCTAAATTCAGTCTTAGCTTGTAACATGCAAGGGCGGGTAAGCCAGACTAAACTTAACACAAACAATTTGTTAACCAATCAAGTATATGTGATAATTCAACATATTTCAAGGTAAAGTTTGGTCAATTCGAAAAATATTACGTTTTTTTTATGTTATTTGGCTATAAAAATAAAGGAAAACGTTTATTAGGTTTTATTTTTTATAAATTAGCTGATTTTATCATTGAGTACTTCTTCAATTAAACGGTCAGTCTGTTCATTGAGTTTGCTGCTAAATTGTTCCATTTCGTCAATGCGTGCGTTGATTTCTTTTAGTCCACGCGTGTGAATGCTGATAACCTCACCCGTTTCTCCCACTTTTGAATGAATGGATTTGATAGAAGTGCTGATACTGGATAAAATAGACTCAATTTCACCGGTTGACTCTACACTCATTGAAGCGAGTTTTCTAA
Organism: uncultured Acidaminobacter sp.; assembly: GCA_963676345.2. Lineage (GTDB taxonomy): Bacteria > Bacillota > Clostridia > Peptostreptococcales > Acidaminobacteraceae. Next base: position 984,302 of record CAXXTS010000001.1, on the reverse strand, counting down.
TTTCTTCAGCAACAACGGCAAAGCCCCGTCCATGGTCACCGGCTCTGGCTGCTTCAATTGCTGCATTGAGACCGAGGAGGTTGGTCTGTCCTGCAATACTGCGTATGAACCCAAGAATGGCATCGGTCTCGCTCACTTTTTCTTTAGAGTCAATGGAGGCGCCAGATAAGTTTTCAAATAAACCGCCCATGGCTTCAATATGATCATAAGAATCGTTGAACTCTGAAGACAAAGACTCTATGCTTCTGACCATTTCATCGGCAAGTCCGTTGAGTCCATGTGAAGCTTCTAGGATGCGTTTGCGCTGGTAGCCGATTTGTGAGAGGGTGTTGGCAAAAATAAAAAGCATTTCTGCTGCAGCACGGATGCTTTCCTCTGGAACAATGCGAATGTCGCGCAGGGCCTCAATGTAGGCATCTTCATCGACACCAATTTGTGAAGCGATTTTCCTAAACTTGTCTTCATCAGGTGCCTCAGGTAGAACTTGACCACCTAAAATAGCACCAACCTGTACACCGTCTATTACAATAGGGGCAGCGAAGTCCATCAGCCCAGCGTGGCAGTAATAAATCGCAGGCCTGCCCGTTTCAGCTGCTTCCCGGCCACCGTTTTGGTCGCACTGCATACACCGGCGTTTGCCTTCTTCACTGCCCCGTGTGAAGTCCATACAAAAGCGTGTGAAGTTACTTGGCTTGGTGACTTCGCTTTCGTGGTCAACCGCAATACTGGCCATACCCATTGCTTTAGAAAAGCTGTCTTGAAATTGTTGAAGCAAGTCAATGTCAATAATGTCTTTGAGTTCAAATCCGAGTTCCCTATTCATGTCTAATACTCCCTTTCTACTTGTAGATATTACCAATATAGCAAGTGAGCACAAAAGGTATTAATAGATAATATACAATTAAAGGTAATTAATTACTTCATTTTTAAAAGTGCCTTTTAAAAGACATTCGAAAATATATCATTTTAGATAGTATGAATTTCATTGGTTCGATGTGAGGGGCGGCAAAGTAAAATTTTCATTGTAATACTAAAAAAATAGATAGCTTCAACAAAAAGTGTAGATTAACATCCCATCTCCATGTATAATAATATAGAGAGAAATTCATGAGAACGCGGACTAGGAAATAGGAGGGTATACATGAAAGAGTTTGTACTGGTAATTAACCCGGGGTCTACATCGACAAAGGTTGCGCTTTTTAAGGACGAAACGAACGTGATTCAAAAGAATTTGAGTCATTCAACCGAAGAACTAGACAAATTTGATAAAATTACCGACCAATTTGAATATAGAAAAGATATGATTGTTGAGTGGATGCAAGCTGAAGGCTATAAGACTGAACAACTTAAAGCAGTTGTAGGTAGAGGTGGACTCCTAAAGCCAATGCCTTCAGGTGCATATGAAGTCACACAGCCTATGATTGAAGATCTAAAGATTGGTGTTCAAGGGGAACATGCTTCAAATCTGGGCGGTATTATTGCGAAAAGTATTGCCGATACTGCAGGTGTGAAGGCTTATATTGTTGATCCAGTTGCGGTTGACGAATTTGACGATGTTGCAAGGATTTCAGGTATGCCTGAAATTGAGAGACGTTCCCTGGTTCATGCACTTAATGTACGTGCTATTGCTCATCGTGTTGCTAAAGAAAAAAACTGCCATATTGATGATTTAAATTTGGTGGTTGCTCACCTTGGTGGTGGTATTTCAGTGGTTCCAATGCGAAAAGGGAAAATGATCGATGCAAATAATGCAAATGAAATGGGACCTTTCTCACCTGAACGTGTTGGCGGACTGCCGACTGGCGATCTTGCAAAGCTATGCTACTCAGGCGAGTATACATTTAAAGAGCTTAAAACGAAAATGCGCGGAAAAGGCGGCTTAGTTGCATACTTAGGAACCAATGATGCGCGAGAAGTAATTAAAATGATAGAAGATGGCAATGAAAAAGCTAAGCTTATTTTTGAAGCAATGGGCTACCAAATCGCTAAAGAAATTGGAGCTATGTCTACAGCCCTTCAAGGCAAGGTAGATGCCATTGTACTGACTGGTGGGGTTGCATACTCAAAATACCTGACAGACTACATTGAAGCACAAGTTGGTTTCATTGCACCTGTGATTGTTAAACCGGGTGAAGATGAAATGATTGCCTTAAATGAAGGCGTTATGCGTGTTGAGTCTGGTGAAGAGCCTGCAAAAATCTACGAGAATGAAGTGAAGTAATACCATTCAAATGGACCAACACATGTGTTGAGGTATAAGAGGGTGGTTAATTCAGCTTTTTAAATCATCTTTCTCAACTTAAGTTAGTATTTTAAATCCCACAAGGGCCGCATTATGCGGTTTGCTTGTGGGATTTTTTATGATTAACAAAAATCAGAAAATGCGCGATATAGCCTCTGTCTAATTACTTTTTACGATACTCAGAGGGGGTCATTTCATACTTCTTTTTAAACTGTGCGGAGAAATAGCCCATTTCTTTAAAACCGCAGCTGTATCCTATTTCAGATATTTGCCAGTCTGTTTCAATAAGATTTCTTGCGGCAACCATCAAGCGGTACTGATTGACATAGCGAAGCGGTGTCGTGTCGAGAACTTGACGAAAACAACGCAGGCATTCGCTTTTGCTAATGGAAGCTGAGGTGGAAATGTCTTCAAGGGTGATGGTCTCGAAATAATGTTCATGGATATAACTTAACATTTGCTTCATTCGCATGTCATTCTTTTTAACCCGTTCAGGAAGTGTTAGGGCATGTTTGTTTTGGTGGTCTCCAAGCATAAGCAAAATTTCTGATAGGGTGCTTCGCACACGGAACTCATAGCCATGTGTGTCCTGAGCAATTTCCTGCCATGCACTTTCTATCTTAGAAAGCACCGAATTTTGCCAGTCTATGGTTCGAGAAAGAATCTGTACGGAAAAGTCCATATTTTGCATGAGGGGAAGTAAGTACTTTTGCCAGTAGACGCTGTCTTCAGCCCCCCCTATAAGACGGGGATGAAAAACAATGGCGTGTACCACAGACTGCTCAGAATGATCCTTTGCACGCGTTGTATGCAGGGTGTCTGAATTAACAAAGGCTCCCATACCCTCGGTGAGTGAAAACTCCATGGAGCCAGCAGAGAGAATAATATGTCCCTTATGAATATATATGAGCTCAAGTTCCCTATGCCAGTGCCAGGGAATAAACACACTTGGAAAGTCCGCACTGTAGCAGGCGGCTGGAAAGAAAATAGACCCATGGGATTTAGTTTCTCGTTTTGCGATATCGGTATAGCTGATGCTAGAAGAAATAGGCATAAAAACCCCCTTTTGACGATTTTCTCACATTATATGCCGATTATTTACTAATATCAAGTGAGTGTTAGTGATAATATTATAGTGAAAGTGAGGTGTATCATGGGGAATACAAGAGCACAATCTATAAGACAGTTCGTTCAAATGACTGCAGGCATATTGGGAATTGGTGTTTTTTTGTCCCTTCTTATTCAGGTCAATTACGGTACAGATACTTGCTCTTTTATGAATCTGGCCCTATCACATAGATTTGGAATTTCATTTGGGACATGCATGGCTATCGTAAACACCATCCTTTTTATTCCCGTCATATTATTTGAACGCAGGCTGATTCATATAGGCACAGTTATGAATATGTTCTTAGTTGGCTATGTCAGTGATTTTTTCAGCCCGATTTGGAGAAACATGATTCCGAGTACGTTTTTCCTAGTAGCACCATATAGACCCTTATTATTTGTTGTTGGTCTCATTCCATTCTTAATATCAGTAGCCCTCTATATTAATGCCGATATGGGGCAGGCACCTTATGACGCTATTCCAACCATAGTCAGCCGTAAACTCAAGCTAGGTTATGCACCAACAAGAATCCTTTGGGACTTCTGCGTTGTACTTATTGGTATGGTTGCCGGTAAAGAACTCACCATAGCCACCGTTATTTTAGCACTGACAATTGGACCGGCTGTGACACAAATGGGCAGGTTTATGAAAGTTGCATCTGTACGTGTTTCACAGGAGCAGATTTAAACATTTCTAGTGCTAGGATATAGGCCGTGTACAGATAAATGCAATTCGTAAGAATAAAAACTATTTACTACATGTAAAAAAAGCTTCAGCCCTGATGTTTTGAACATAAGCAGGTGATCAGTCAATGAAGGTATCAACACATTATAATAGCTTGCGTCAAAAAATTATTTCTTATTACTTCGATGAAGGTCGATCGTTCAAGCAGCTTGCAGATGAGTTTGGCCTTAGCCCCACAACGCTTAAATACTGGATTGACAATTCGGCAAGAAAAGATAAGTGAAAGTGTAATTTTACTCAATTGAATAGGGCTTGATAATCCGTCCGAGCTGGGCGGATTTTTTACTTATGTAAAGACCAGGTAAAGTTGTTCGTAAACAGTAGAAAAAATTTCACCAAAGCAAGCAGATATGATATAATGCATCTGGTTCGAATGTTTTTTCGACACTTTCAATAAATGTTCGGAAAAATAAATTGGCGTTCTTGCATTGGAGGACAACTATGCTGAACATGAGAGACTATGTGGCTCCTGAAAGCCTTCAGGAAGCATGGGATATATACAGTAACAGCCCAAGCAACACCATTTTAGGTGGCTGTGCTTACTTACGACTTGGAAAGAAAAGAATCGGCACAGGCATAGATCTGGCTGCTCTTGAACTGGATTATATCGAGGAGCATACAGACTACATACAGGTAGGGGCAATGACCCCGCTAAGAGCACTCGAAACCAGTGATCTTTTAAAGCATCACTTTGGCAATGTGCTTTCAGACAGCGTTAAGAATATAGTGGGTGTTTCTTTTAGAAATACAGCAAGCATAGGCGGTTCTGTATTTGGCCGCTATGGATTTTCAGACGTTATTACCGCACTGCTTGGACTAAATGCTGAAGTTATTTTATACAAAGGTGGACAGATGACCATGAAGCGGTTCTTAAACGAGCCGTCTCATTATGACATATTAACATCTATTCGAATCCCTAAGAACATGAAGGCAGGTCTTTATCAGGCTATTAGACATTCTTCGGGAGACTATCCGATTTTAACAACAGCCGTAACAAGAAATGTACAAGGCGTAACGATTGCGGTTGGGGCACGGCCCATGCGTGCCGTTTTAGCTCAAAAGGCTATGAAAGAAGTGAATCACGCCCTTTCAAATGACATACAACTTAAACATAGTGATATTGAAGAAATTGTTGAAAGTGCTGCCGATGAACTTGTTTTCGGAACAAACATGCGTGCAGGTGCGGCATATAGAAAACACCTGTGCAAAGTATTGGTTGCCCGTGGACTGGAAGAGGTGCTGTCATGGAAATAGTGGTTACAATCAATGGGGTAGAAGAGCATATTGATGTACAAACGGGTGAAAATTTGGCAACTGCCCTTCGTAGAAATGGACACACAGAAGTGCGTACAGGGTGTGATACAGGCTCATGTGGTCTGTGTACAGTCTGGATAGACGGTAAACCAACCCTTTCGTGTTCAACACTAGCAGTTCGTGCAGGCGGTAAGCAAATCACGACCATCAAAGGGCTTGGAGATGAAGCTGAGTCATTAGCAAAGCACTTGGTGGCAGAAGGCGCTGACCAGTGTGGGTACTGCAGTCCGGGTTTCATTCTCACAGTTGTTGCAATGAAAAGAGAATTAGAGCGACCAAGTGTTGAAGAAATCAAGCACTACTTAAATGGCAACTTATGTCGGTGTACAGGTTATGAAGGTCAACTGAGAGCCATTAAAAAGTGGATTGAAGCATCTGTATAAAGAAAGGAAAGTGACATTATGTGTTATATCGGAAAATCAGTAGGTAAAATTGACGGTATGGCGATTACATTGGGCGATCCTGTTTATACGGATGACTTTGGTACAGAAAATGCGCTCTATGTTCATGTAGTACGCAGCCCATATGCTTTTGCAAAAATACTGAGTATAGATAAAGAACGGGCAGAGCAGCTAAAGGGTGTTGAAGTGATTCTTACACATGAAGATGTTCCAAAGAATCGATTTACTTATGCTGGACAGTCATATCCAGAGCCATCCCCTTACGACAGAAGAATTCTAGATGACCATGTGAGATACATTGGTGATCCCGTGGCACTTATTGCTGCAGATTCTGAAATGACTGCTAAAAAGGCTGAAAAATTACTGCGTGTAGACTATGATGTCTATGCTCCCGTGCTGGATGCAAAGCAAGCTATAGATCATGAGTCGGTTATTCACCCTGAACCAGATTTGCATGTACACTTTGATTTTGGGTGTAGACCTAAACGCAATATTGCAGGCAGCTATGAAACCGGGTATGGTGACATTGATCAGGCTTTTGAATCCTGTGATGTGATCATAGAAAACGACTATGACTCACAAGCTCAGGCCCATGCTATGATGGAAACTTATAGATCAAGAACCTACCTGAAAGAAGATGGACGTCTAGTTGTTGTTTCATCTACACAAATTCCCTTCCACGTTCAAAGAACAACCGCATTTGCACTAGGCCTTGATGAGGCAGATGTACAAGTTATAAAACCTAGAATCGGTGGCGGTTTTGGTGGAAAACAGACCATGGCTACAGAAGTTTTGGCAGCCCTTGTTACTGTGAAGACTGGTAAGCCCGCATCGGTTATTTTTAATAGAAAAGAGACCTTTTCAATGACGAGCAGTCGCCACGCTATGCACTTTAAAGTGAAGCTGGGTGCTACGAAGGACGGCATCATTAAAGCGGTTGATTTAGAAGCCTTGTCGGATACAGGTGCATATGGAGAACATGCGTGGACAGTGCTTTCAGTTGCAGGTCATAAATCTTTGCCCCTTTACAACAAGGCCCTAGCGGCACGTTATAGAGGCAAGGTTGTATATACAAATAAAATGCCAGCTGGAGCCCTTCGTGGCTACGGCGTAACACAGGCTATATTTGCAATGGAGTCTGCTGTCAATGAGCTTGCCGACAAGCTGGGAATGGACCCGGCTGAAATCAGACTGAAAAATGTGATTAAAGAAGGGGAAGAAAATCCTATTCTTGAAGGCTCTGCTGAAGATAAACCTGCAAGACTTGAGAGCAGTACATTGTCTGAATGTATTGAAATCGGAAGAAGTCATATTGGATGGGATAAAAAATACCCAAGAAGAGAAGTGGCACCTGGTAAATTCCGAGGCGTAGGCATGGCCATCACAATGCAGGGTTCAGGTATTGCAAACATTGATGTTGCAAAGGCTGAAATTGAATGTCAGCAAAATGACCGCTTTGTTCTTAAAATCGGCGCAACCGATATGGGTACAGGCTGCGATACGATTTTGAAACAAATGGCCGCAGATGCCCTTGGTGTTGACATAGAAAGTATGGATGTACTCACTGGCGATACGGACGCCATGCCATATGATACGGGATCTTATGCATCGAGTACAACTTATGTAACAGGGAATGCAGTTTTAAGAGCTGCTGAAGATTTGAAGGCTAAGATTGCTGCCGGCGAGTCGCTTCCGATTACAGGAAAAGGGTCATTTACAGGCGAAACGAGCCCACCACCTTTTATTGCAGGATTTGCTGAGGTTGAAGTGGATATTTTGACAGGGCAAGTTGAGCTGATTGACTATGTCGCAGCGGTTGACTGCGGTACAGTAATCAACACGAATCTGGCTAGAATTCAGGTTGAGGGTGGCCTCGTTCAAGGTATTGGCATGGCACTTTACGAAGATGTCCGCTATACAAACGCAGGACATATGATGACCAATTCATTTATGCAGTACAAGGTGCCAACACGTAAAGATATCAAGGGTTTAAATGTACAGTTTGTCCCAAGTTATGAGCCAACGGGGCCAAAAGGGGCGAAATCTGTTGGTGAAGTTGTGATTAATACACCACCACCTGCGATTGCCCATGCCATTGCAAATGCAACAGGGGTATACGTACGCTCCCTACCAATTACACCAGAAGATATTTGCATGGGTATTCTAAATGCAAATTCAAAGAATCATGTAAGCTTTATTCCAGGGCTATTTCCTGAGAAGAAGTCTGTATAATCAGCACTGAAATTGGAAGACCATATGATAGGGTCTTGTTAATACTCATATGTGAAAAGTAAAAACAGCTGGCGCATGCATACTGTATGCTAGAGCTGGCATAATATGGACTTTATAGCGTAACAGTTAATTGAAATGCCTTTCAAGTTGTAGATGCGTGCAATATAGCGTGTTCTACACCTTGAGAGGCATAGCAGAAAGCTGATACGCTATTTTTATATGTTGAAAATTTCACGTTTGTGCCCAAAGGAGGGTATTAGGTACAATTATTATTCTAATCTTTTCTTTATATAGCAGGAACGGCGCCTCTTTATAACGAAATAATTATGGCAGAACATTGTGTGTTTCATTCTTGTAAATGATTAAATGCAGAGGGGAAAATAGATGACATTAACCTATCATACATATCTTGAGCATGCGCTTGAACTTTATAGTGCAAAGAGATATGAAAAGGCACTGGAGTATTTAGAAGCACATAGAGAAAGTGTAAATGGAATTGAAGCGCAAATCGATAATTTTGAGTACTGCATTGCTGCACGTATGGGGGATACAGAAAGGGCAATGGCGATTTTCGAAAAAGCCATTCAGGAAAAGGGATACTGGTATCAGACTGATCAGCTTGAATCTGATTCTGACCTGGACAGCATCCGTTCCAATGTCAAATTTAAGGGGTTACTTGAAATGAATCGGCGCAGAGAACATGAGTTTTTAGGTCTGGGCAAGCCCTTAATACATGTTCGAGAGGGTAGTCATCAGCACGGGTATATTATTCTCCATGGCAATCATGAAAACGCGCGTGTGGCTAAAGGCATGTGGGACAGTTCTGTTGTTTCAGGTGCACTGACCATCTTCTTTCAATCAGGACAACCAGACTTTCATGATGCGTATCACTGGAATGATAGACAAAAATCAAATGACGATGTTATGGAACTGACTGAGTGCCTTCAGGATAAATACCAAGATGTTAAGGCGTGGACTCTTGTTGGGTTTTCAATGGGTGCATCCGTTGCACTTGATATTGCGCTCACGAAGTTGCTTCGAATTGAGAAAATCTTACTGTTTGGGCCTTGGACACCTTATCTGGAAGATCAAAAGCAGGGATTTGAAAGTATCAAAGACAGGGGCCATGTCTGTATATTTATTGGAGAAAAGGATACAGATTGTATGGATGAGGCGACTGTGCTTAAGGAAACGCTTGAAAAAAATGGTGTTAAAACAAATTATAAAATTATGGAGAAGACAGGACACGGATTTCCTGTTGAACTTAAGAACTATATAGATGCATGTAAGTAGGCCTCAGCATTGGAGGAAGAGTATGCATACATTATTTGTACTGAGTCATGGTCGTCAGACTGCACAAAATATTGCTGTAGAAATGGACCGTATTTTTGGTAAATATATAAAGGTTGAGCCCATCTGCGTTGAAGATGGGCTTTTTGACATTGATTTTAAAGAGGCCTTGGTGCTGGATACAGGAAAGTGGACTGAAGAGATGGACACATCTGCACTGATTCCAGGTGATACCCCTTGTATTCGAGCTCGGCGTGTTATTGATTTTGACAATCTGCACTGCTTGATGGATTTACCAGAAGGGACAGATGTACTTCTAGTGAACGATCACCAGAAGACAGCGGACATTGCTATAAAACAGCTCCTTGAACTTGGACTGACACATCTCAATTATTATCCCTTTTATCCGGGCGTTAAATCTTATCGAAGTTTAGGTATTTCAATTACGCCGGGGGAACCGCATTTAGTTCCAGACTGTGTGAAGAGAACCATTGACATAGGCACACGAAAAATTGACTTAACAACACTTGTTGAAGTGGCAGAAGCCCTAGGTTTGCTTGATGAAATTGCACCGACGCTTTCAATGGGTTATGTCAAAAACATGTTTAGTCTTGTGAAAAAGTACAGTACCGCAGCTAAAGATGCCTCTGAAATGCGCGATACCTTTCAAGCGCTTGCAGACTATGCTTCGACAGGTATTATTTATATAGATGAAAATAGGCACGTGGTACTGATGAATAAGGCTTTTTACAAAATGGCAGGAAAGAACCTTGAACAGATTGTGGGTCAATCTATTGAAGTCTTGATGCCAGAAATTGAAGCTATTTTTGATGCGCCTAGACAAAAGCATATTTTAACTGTGTTTGAAAAAGACTGTGTTATTCAAGCTTCAGATGTCAGATTGAGTAGTGGTCAAATGGGAATGATTATCAACATTGAAGATGCAGATGCCATTCAAAAAATGGAGCACGAGCTCAGACGTAAAAATAGGGAAGCCCTACTTACAACGACCTATGATTTTTCAAGTATTTATTACCAGTCAGAAATTATGGAGAAGACGGTATCGCTGGCTAAAAGACTCTCTGAGAGTGATGCAACCGTTCTTTTACAAGGCGAAAGTGGTACAGGTAAAGAGCTCTTAGCCCAAGCTATGCACAATCATTCGGCGAGAAAAGGGGGGCCGTTTGTTCCAGTTAACTTTGCGGCTCTACCAGAAACCCTAATAGAATCAGAGCTTTTTGGATATGAAGCAGGCGCTTTTACAGGTGCTAAACGCGGGGGAAGTCCGGGGCTTTTTGAGGCAGCCCATGGCGGCACTTTATTTCTTGATGAAATTGGTGATGCACCTCTAAGTTTTCAAACCAGATTGCTTAGAGTGCTCCAAGAAAAGCAGGTACGCCGAGTTGGTGGACGCGTGCAAATACCCGTAGATGTCCGGATTATGGCAGCGACAAACAGAAATCTGATTGAGCTGGTGAATCGTGGGCAGTTCAGACAGGATTTGTACTACCGCCTATGTGTTTTACCTGTCGAAGTACCACCCCTTAGAAACCGTAGAGCAGATATTGCTTTACTACTGAAAATACATATGGAAATGCTGACCATGAAGCGCGTTGCACTGGAAGATTATTTAAGTGAAAAGACTATTCAGTATTTAATGGACTACACCTGGCCGGGGAACATTAGACAGCTGGCAAATTTGGCTGAGTACCTTGTTCACATTGTACATGAAGGTGAACAAATTGAACCAGAGGACTTACCGCTAAGTGTGAGTCTCCCTATAGAGAAAAACACCAAAAACCTACTGGAAACCCTTTTGGGCTTCAATAGCTCTTGGGTTATTCGTGCGCTAGATTATTATGGTTCAATGGGACGTAGTGCACTGGTTAGAATGGCTAAAGACGAAGGTCTTTCTATAACAGAAGGCGAAATGCGTTCAATACTTAAAGAATTACAGTCTAAAAACCTTATTATCAGCAGTGCCGGAAGGGGCGGAAGCAGGCTGAGTGAGAAGGGGCTGGCTGTCGGTCGTATGTTAGGCTCATATACTGATTAAGTTGTGACCCCTTTGGAGATACATAGTTATGAGCTATACCATATAATAGAACAGGGTTTAGCACTTTGACTTGATCTAATGTGAAATTCTTGAGTGATTGGCCTGAACTTAAGCGAAATTTGAATGTATTATAGAATATTGATCTGAATGAGGTGATAAAATGCATTTTGAGATAAGAAAGTTAGAGGCTAATGAATCAAAGCTGTATAGAGCGCTCAGACTAGAAGCACTAAGAGAATATCCGGAGTATTTCGGATCAGACTATTCCCAGCAAGTGCACTTGGAAAAGTTATACTTTGAGAGAATCATTGAGACGAATTCTGATAAAGGTGATATGGTCGGAGCATTTAGAGATGAGGTCTTGATCGGTATATGTGGTGTAACCTATGAAACAGAGGTCATTTCAAATGCAGGAGAAATTGTACAAATGTATGTTAAAAGAAATTTCCAAGGTCATATGATAGGTGAAAATCTTATTAGAGCAATTATTGAGTTGGTTAAAAACAAGAAAAAAGTTTCAGTACTTCTGCTTGGCGTATATATAAATAACGTGAAAGCAAAGAGTGTCTATGAAAAATGTGAGTTTACAATTAATGAAGAAATTAAAAAGGGTGGAGAAGTGGTATATATGACTCTTCAAATTTGAATGCAGGTAATGATAAGGTGTTGCTTCCAAATTGAAGGAGATGCGCAAGGCACGGGGCTGTAGTTCATTTCATTACATGAAACACCTCGTTATACATTGATGGTAAAATGACCTTTGATGCAAGGGTATGTGGAGGAGTGTCGGGGATATAAGAGTTATAGGAAATTATTTTCTAAGCTAATGATTAAGTGAGCTTTATTACAATTTTACATAAATAAAGGGGCTGATAAAATGAAAAAATTCAAAATTGATAAAGACGTATTTGACCTTTTTCCAGAACTACAAATTGCAGTATTGGATTTTAGAAATATTGATAATAGCGAGGTAGGGAGAGCGATTCACCTAGAAAAAGCTTATAACAAGATTTCTAAAATTGCATATCAGAACGATGTTTTGCATACATATATCAATGATTATAGTCAGGCAATGAAGAAAATTAAGCGTAAAAAGGGAAGCTTAGCTTCTATTGAAGCTATGGCAAAACGAGTAAAAAAGGGGAGTAGCATATTTTCAGTTAATCCAGTAGTTGACTTATATAATTATATATCATTAAGTCATTTGTTTACATGTGGCGGGGAAGACTTAGATTGTGTTGAAGGAGATATGGTGCTAAGTTTTGCGAATGGCAATGAAAGCTTTGTTCCACTTGGAGAAACCGAGAACAAACCCCCAAGAGAAGGGGAGCTTATTTATAAGGATGATATAGGTACCGTTGTGAGAAGTTGGTTATGGCGTGAAGCAGATAGAACTAAAATTACTCGAAAAACAAAAAATGCTTTAATATATATGGAGTTAATTAACTCAAGCAGAGTCGAAGAGTTTGAAATCGCAGTTAAAGAGTTAAGTGAAGTTATAACAAGTGAATTAGGTGGAACTTGTTCAAAAGTAGTAATTTCCAGAGATATGCCTGAGTGTATTATAGAGCCGTTGACTAAAATTAGAAAGTAAAGTAGAAACGAAAATAACATCCTATAACACAGCGGTGTCCCGCCATTCGCCTTGTGGTGACTAAGTTTTTGAATGTTGCACAGTGAAATGTTTATATGGCACTGAAAGCATTGAAATAGCAGGGGCGAACGAGCGTGAACCGTGGGAACGTTATATAACACAACTGCTGAGGTGTCTTGTGTCGAAGTTTTTTGGAAGGTTGTAGCCGAAAAACCGAACTGGCTCAGAGAAAAAGACTATGTTTACATTGTTGTACGCCTCATTGCATTTAAGTACTTAATAAAAGTACAAAGTGAAAGCTTGTTCTCTTTTGCACATAATTTATGGCGTATAAATACTGGAAGAAATGGGGTTTCAAACATGCGTGCACTGAATACATGGCAGTTGCGGCAATGGTTCCCGACATTTCTTTTCTTTCACCGAATATTCCCGACACTGTACTATGGGGCAGTTTAATTACGGTTGAACTTACAACTTTAAGGCTGATAAAGAGTACCCGTTTTGTTAATTAGTGTATTGTAGTTGTTTAGCAGCGGCATTAACCATTTTGATAACTAAACACTCAGCGAGAATTATTGCTGTATGTAATTACGAAGCTCAAGTGGCCGCAATTTTTAGTGTCAAAGTTTACAGTGGGGACATACCGAATCTTTACTCAATAATCGACCCATTCGCTGTTTGCAACTGCTGTTTCATACATTAGTGCACTGCATTAAAGGTATTTTAACTTACTCAGAACAAGCTTTCTGTGTGGTAATGAATTTGTGGTGATTAAAAGTTCGGCTATCACTCTTTGGAGTGAGCACATTCTGAGCCACTTCTTGTAATAAAGAGTCTATGGCTTCGTACAATTTTTAAGGTGTTGGTGTTTTACAGTTCAAGTGTGTCTGGCTATTAAAATAAAGTGGTTGAAATAGCTTATGAAGTATTGGTTAGCGTGAATAATTAGCAAAAAGTGAATCAGAAATTCATAGTTAATCATATATGGTAATAGCGAGCTGGCTATAACGCCCTAACTGCAGATTGCATCATATAACACAGCAGTTCCCAAAACGCCCTGATTTGTAGAAATCAGGCTTAATTATCGACTATAAGTGTTAAAATATAGAAGAGTGGTAATAAAGTGGGGCGCATCGGGAACTGTGGAACCGTTAGCTGAAATGAGAAAGGGAGGGTATTGTGCCAAAAAAAGGTGGTCGAGTTGATAATAAGAACCTCTATAAAGCATTAAAGAATCTAAATAATAGTGTTCTATCTAATATTAGTATAACTATTCCAAATGAAGAAATGTCAAAATTTTCGGATTCAATAAAAGCAATTAATGACATATTAAACGAGGATTTGAGAAGAACGGTTGTTGAATTTAGTAATAACCTAGCAAGTTCTATGAAGGTTAATTCTGCGTCTTTAAAAACTCAGACAGCAAATTTATCCAAAGCATATGAAAATGAGAATTTAGTTTTAGTATTAGGTGCTGGAGTTTCAGTGCCATATAATATACCAGACTGGAATACACTTTTACAACGGCTATTGATTGAATCAAACAATGATGTTTCCGAAACTAACTCAGCAGAAACTGGATATATCACGTCTCATTTCTATACAAGTTTATTTAAGAGTAATCCATTAACAGTAGCCAGATACATACAAGGAGTATACCTAAGTAGTGACTCAAAACATAAGTTTGAGAGAGCTGTTAGACAGATTTTATACGAGAACATTGATAGAGAATCCGAATCTGAAATAATGGAGGAAATTGTACAGCTATGCATTAGTCCTGGGAAGTTGCCTAATTTGGATTCAATAATTACTTATAATTACGATGATGTATTAGAAGAAAAAATTCAGAGTAAGACTTTGGAAGTACCAATTAAATCTATTTATTATACTGGGATGAATCCACAAAATGGAGAATTACCAATTTATCACGTACATGGTTATTTGCCAGAGTCAGGAACGATATCAGATAAACATGCTATAACTTTGAGCGAATCAATCTATCACAAGCAGTATTTGGATATATACTCATGGAATAACATTGTTCAAATAAACAAATTCAGTAGCAAAATATGCCTATTTATCGGCAACTCATTTTCTGATCCAAATATGCGTAGACTAATGGACATTGGAAAACAGCAACGAGGTACAGATAGTGGTAAGCACTATATAATTAAGAGAAGAATCAAACCAGAGGTATTTGAAGCTAGACTAAACGAAGTTTTGCAGGAAAATAGTGAATTAATGAATCTAAAAGAAAAACAAGGACTTGAATTAAAAGAGTTAGTACTTAATTTGGTATTAATGAATCAAAACTTAGAGGAGAAAGACGCACACTCGTTTGGTGCTGAGATTATTTGGATAGACGATTACGAGAAGGACATTCCATTGTTGCTACGGACAATTAGGCATGGAAAATCCCTTTCTAACTTCAGCTAACACAGCAATTCCCAACATGCCCCTGTTATTTCAAATAATAGGGGTTTTTATCGACTCAAAATGTTAGAATAAAGTATATAAAATAGACATAGAGGGGCACAATCGGGAATTGTGGGAACGTTATATGAAATGTATTCATAGTTAATGGTATACATACTTCAAACTAAACAAAATTTCATGTTTTAAAAATAGAAGAAACAAATCAATATTAATAACTTAATACTGATTTGTTTCTTTTAGTATGTTAATAAGTTCTAATACTTGAATATCATCCAATCGAACTGAAAAATCTGGATTGAGAATACTTTGATATTTGTCTGAGTGAATTACATCAAGTCTACTCTGATAAGCTAATCGTATACCTTCACTTTCATTTTCATTTAAAAGAATTCGGTACTTTATAAACCCATCCTTTCTTTCTTCAATAATCTCTAATTCATATTCAATGACACTACGACTCCAAGAATCAATAATAGGTTGTTTATAATAGACTCTACTTGTCAAGATACGGTTAATATTAGCTACTATATCAGTATTGATTATATTATAGTTCGCCTTTTCTTTCTTCATATCAGTATGATTTCTTTGTATAACTAAAGTAGTAGCATTTATCGGATCAATTCTAGTAAAAACCGAAAAAATCACTGCAATTAGTATTACGATTATTAATAGTGATAATCTAAATTTCTTGGTTTTCATATATAACTCCTATGACAATAGTTAGAAAAATAAGTTGAGTACTTATTTTTCTAACTATTTTTTAATTATTTAATCTCTAAACTAATGTTCTTTATTTGTATTGTATATCTTTCATCTTCAGACATATTTAATTGAGCGTTTCTTGTTGCTACTGAGTTAGGGGATAGATAATTCGGTGATTTGAAGTATTTGTTATTAATGGATGCTACCTCTTTTGTAATCCATCTTCTAGAAATGCGATTAAACACCCTAGCAGTAAATGTAACATCTAAATCACTCAACTTTTGTGAAATTAGACCAAGTCTTTCGCCAGTACCATCATGTAAATCAACATATGTATACTTATCAAAGCGACCAGCAATTTGACCATCTACTGCTACATGGTCATTTGATTGTGGATATACTGCAGTTGCGCCGTAAATGTTCTGTAACTCTTGAATAATTGTGAATCCGGAAGTAAATAGTGCCAGTTTTGAACTAGCAACACCACCAGCTGTTACAACGATGTTTGAAATTGACGTAGCTGTTGTTCCTTCAACAGTTTCATCAATTGGTACGTCGTAATAGTCAATTACAAAACTTCTACAATCAACACTCGAGAATGATCTCATTACCATATCGAATAGATTTTCCGCGTTATTTCTGTCATCTACTAGTGAGACTTTTATAGCTTGATTTGGTTTTGCAGTTTTTGAAGTCTTTAGTATGTCATCAACAATTTCCTTAGGTAGACCAGTTTTCTGCAATTGAAGTTCAAGTTTTGAGTCATTTAGCTTTCCTTCAAGTATAACATTATTGGTTGATTTAGTTGCAGCAAACGACATACCAGAAATCATAAATGACAGAACTAGTAATAATGCTAGAATTTTTTTCATATAAACTCCTTTAATATACTTTTATTGACATTGAGATCTCAAGGTGCAATATATCATATTTGTAATTAAATGTAATACGATTCATCATAAGTGGTTGTTGAGATTGCATATTTGGTACAAGGCTTAAATGAAAAAGTAAGTTCCGTTTTAGCCTAAATTGCGGAAGTTAGTTTTACACAATTTAAGAAGCGGAAGTTAGTTTTGCAAAGTTATTTAGTATACTGTCATTGATATCTATCCTGAACACAGGAGAAAAAAATGACAACCAAAGGCAATCATTTAACAATGAATGATCGAGTTTACATTGAAGAAGCGCTAAATGAAAATGTAGCACTCATAAAAGTAGCAGATCGATTATGTAAGGATCCAAGGACTATTTCAAAAGAAATCAAACGAAATAGAATAGTATTTGGAAAAATGAGAAGAACAGGTTATATAGGTTGTATTCATCAGAAACACTGCAAAGAAAAAGACTTGTGTTCTGCAAAGTGCGGTCGTAAATGCAAGAAATGTACTACAAATAAATGCTATCCGATTTGTGAAAAGTACACTCCAAAAGAATGTATTCGGTTAACAAAATATCCGCATGTCTGTAATGGATGCCCTCGCAAACCAGGATGCATGTTCGAAAAATACAGATATATAGCTAGAACTGCTCATGAAACATATATTGAGAGACTATCAACAACACGGGAAGGCATTGCTGCATCAGCGGATGAAATAGAATCATTAGACCGATTGATAACGCCACTCATACAAAATGGACAGTCGATAGCACATATATATGCTCATCATAAAGATGATATTTGTTGTTCGAAAAGAACGCTGTACTCATACTTTGATCAAAGCCTATTTTCTGTGCGGAACATAGATTTACCAAGGAAAGTGAAGTATAAACCTCGTCGAAAGAAACCAAGTCAAACATTGGCAATAGCAAAACATCGAAGAAACCGGACATTTAAAGACTTCACTCGATTTATAGAAGAAAACCCTGACTTTCAAGTTGTTGAAATGGACACAGTCCATGGGGCAAAAGGGAAGAAAACACTTCTAACTATGTTTTTTAGAAACAGTTCAATGATGCTAGGTTTTCTGCTAGAAGAGTGTACAAATGAAGCTGTTGGAGGCGTAATTGATGGATTATATAAAGCGCTTGGAACAGATGTATTTAGAAAAAGCTTTCCAGTAATACTGACAGATAATGGACCTGAGTTCAAGTCATATGAACGGATAGAAAGGGATGTGTGGGGGAAAAGGAGAACATATTTATTTTACTGTGACCCAATGGCATCTCATCAAAAGGGACGTATAGAAAAGAATCACGAGTATATACGATATATCACTCCAAAAGGTCAATCATTTAAGGACCTGACACAGGAAGATATAACTTTAATGATGAATCATATCAATAGTACAGCAAGAGCCAGTTTAAACGATAAAACACCGTTCAAACTAGCTCAGATGCTGCATGATGAACGACTGCTAGAAGCTTGTTCATTAGAGCTGATTCATGCAGATGATGTTCACCTAAAACCATCGCTAATAAAAGCGAAATAAATAGTAGAAGAAACGGATAGATATCGCGGAACTTAGTGTTGCACACTTAAGGCCAGCGGAATTTAGTTCTGCACAACTATCCGGTGGTCTATTTGCCGTACGATAAAAAAGGTCATTTCTGCTATTTAGAGATAATTATAATCGGTTTTACATACAATGAACAGCATTTATAGTGTATAAAAACGGATGTTACTGTTGCAATGCAACAAGTTTGGAAAAACGGAAGTTAGTTTTTCAATCAACGTATTTGGTACAAGTTTGCTATTTAGAGTTATAATTTTTAGTCAAAATATTTTGATTTGTAACCTGAATACAAATCATATAACACAGCAATTCCCAACATGCCCCTTTGGTAACAGAGGGGTATTTATACGTCTAGTTTATGGTAGAATATAACATAAGAGTAAGAACGAGTGGGGGCACGATCGGGAATTGTGGGAACGTTAAGTGACATATTTAACTTAATGAATTGAAGAAGAGGGAATAAATGAATGAGACAATTTTAGCAATTTCGTTATCGGTTGTAGCATCAATATTTTATAAAATACTAGGTTTTGACTTAGCGTTTGATAAAAATATAGCAATCGAATTCATATTAAAAAGAAAAAGTAAAAACTATATTTCATTTATTGTAATTTTCATGATTACTCTTATAACTAGTATGTTAATTCGTATTTCGAATATATTTGAGTTATCATATATTAATATTTTCTATAAGTACTTCACTGAGTTGCAAATATCGATTTCAATATCTTTTCTGCTCTCTGTCCTCATATATGTGATGATAACATTTGGATCAGTACTTATATTTATTAAAGTAGTTAATCGAGTTGTCAAAAAAATAAAAGAAAGTGCTGATAATGAATCTATAAAACCACTGCTACTTATATGGATATTTGTAGTAGCTTTACATATAGGCTATGCAACAATACTATACGAAAATAATTTAAAATTACTTCCAATATTCTTGGTGTTTACATTTACTCAAACATATTATCTATTTCTTTTTAATCTTATTAGGTTAAGAGAAAAATGGATTAGTGAAAGTAGTTTTGTAGTAATTGATCAATTAACAAAAAATAAATATTTTTCAGCGACAAATAGAATTACTTTTACCGACAATCAGGTTCAAATCAAATCAGATAACAATATGAATGTAATTACAAATTACAGAATTGAGGTGTTCGACTCTAATTTACGAAATTCTAACAAAGCAAATAGAATAAGAACTCATATTAAGAAAATAAAGCGCGAAAAACGTTAAATACATCACTTAACACAGCAGTTCCCAAAATGCCCCTTTGTTTATACGAAGTGGCATTTATTATACTAATTTATGGTAATATATAGATTAAGAGTTATAAACAGTGGGGCACATCGTGAACTGTGGGAACGTTATGGGAAATTATTTTCTTAGTATATCAATTAGAACTTATTTTTATCTAAACAGATAATCATATTCTAGTTATTGGTAGAACGAGCATAGAGAGGTGTTCAATATGAGTATGTCAACTATCAAAGACAATACAGATGTAATGTCAAATCTTGCATTAACTGTATCACAGCAATTGATAATGTACAGTTTGCAGTATTATAAGACTGAGAGTGATATATTAAGAAGTCCTAAAAATAAAAGTAACGAGGCAAAAAAGGCATGGTTAATCAGATGGGAAAAGAGTATTTTGGGTGGTTTGAATTCTCAAGGAAACGAGAAAATCACTATCATTCCTAAAGACAAAATTAGAACATATGTAATGAATGAACTTGAACATGTTCATGGCAACAAACTATGGTATTACTTAGTTATATTGTAAGCGTCTAATAAGACGGTGTATTTTCGAAGCAGTTTCTTCATGAGATAATCGTCCTAAAGAACAACTTTTAAATCTTTAAAAGTAACTATAAAAGATTTAAAAGTTACTATGGAGGACAAAACTCATGGATAGTACTACTTTAACTAGGCAAGTGAAGTTGGAAAAATGGACTGAAATGATTCGTGAGCGTAATGAAAGCGGTCTAACCATCGCCCAGTGGTGTACGAAACACTCTATTAATCAGGCTAAATATTACTACTGGTTAAAACGTGTTAGACAGGCTGCTTGCGATCAGTTGCCGGCAATCAGCAGTGGATCAGTTAATCATATTGTTCCAGTCACATTTGAAGACCAAGCGGCATCTCACACGAGCAAACCATGCTCACCATATGCCATGCGTGTGACGATAAAAGGTTGTTCAGTAGAATTTACAAATGATGCTACACCTAGATTAATAGAAACTGCTCTACAGGTCTTAAGTCATGTTAGGTGATATATCTCGCGCAGAAAAAATCTATATTGCTTGTGGTCATACAGATATGCGCAAACAGATAGATGGTCTCGCAGCTTTAGTAGAGCAAAATTTTGAACTAAGCCCTTATGAGAATAGCCTCTTTCTCTTCTGCGGTCGTCGCAAAGACCGGATCAAGGCGCTTTACTGGCAAGGTGACGGTTTTCTACTCTTGTATAAACGACTTGAGAACGGGTCGTTTCAGTGGCCAAATGATCCAGAAGAAGTAAAATGTATCACAAAACAAGAGCTCAGATGGTTGCTTGAAGGTCTCTCTATCAATCAACCAAAAGCCGTTAAAAAAGTCCATATAAAAACAAGCGTGTAAGCGGCCGAAGTCTTGAAATTACTTGTTTACACCGTTTCTAAATGTTATAATTGTAGTAGGCAAAACACATGAAAACGGAGTGCTTATGGACTTAGAATTAGTAGTAGAACAACTCATGAATCGCATATCAAATCTAGAAGATGAAAATCATAAACTTCATGAAACTGTAGAATATTTGACCAGAAAACTGTATGGCAGAAGTTCCGAAAAGACTTCTTCTATCGTTGATGGTCAACTATCATTTTTTGATGAAGTAGAAACATCTACTGATAAAAATGCTGAAGAGCCAGATCTCAGACAAGTCCAGGCACACCGGCGAAAGAAGTTCAAAGGACAACGTGAAGAGCTACTAAAAGACTTGCCGCGTGTAAAACGTCTATGTACCCTTGTAGAAGAAGATCAGTTCTGTGAAATCTGTGGTGATGGTTTACATTCCATGGGTGAGGAACTCATTCGTACGGAGATTGAGTTTATTCCTGCTAAGGTTCAAGTCATAGACTATTATAGAGCTTCATATGAATGTAGAAGTTGTAGAAAAAATGGTGCTCCATATGTTGAAAATGCACCTATGCCTTATCCTGTGGTTCAGCATTCTATGGCATCCCCAAGTACAGTGGCATGGGTCGCACATCAGAAGTTTGTAAATGCGCTGCCATTATATAGACAAGAAAAGGAGTGGCAATCTCTTGGCGTTAAGTTAAGTAGAGCAACGATGGCCAACTGGCTGATGATTGCTGCTCGTGACTGGCTTGGTCCAGTCCTAGATTTATTACATAAGAAGTTACTTGAACAGTCACACCTTCATATAGATGAAACGACTCTTCAGGTTATGAAAGAACCTGGTCGTAAGAACACAACAAACTCCTACATGTGGGTTTATGGATCTGCAAAGTCGAGTGCTCATCAGATCCGAATTTTTGCGTATCAGCCCGGTCGCTCTGGTTCGTACCCGAAAAAATTCTTAGAAGGCTTTAAGGGATATATTCATACCGATGCCTACAAAGGATACAATAAGGTGCCTCATGTAACTCGCTGTATGTGTTGGGCACATCTTCGCAGAAAGTTCGTAGAGGCCTTACCAAGCGATCTTAAAAATCCGAGTAACACTTTAGCAGGCAAAGGTCTTCAGTTCTGTAATAAGCTCTTTGAGATTGAAAAGAGTTTAAAAGACCTTGAGCCAGATACTAGAAAGAAACAGCGTCTAGAATATGAAACTCCTATTTTAGAGGCCTTTTGGTCATGGATTGATGAAGTACTCGCAGGTGGCAAAACCCTTCCTAAAGGAAAAACACTTGATTCCATAAAATATGCAAAGAATCATCAAGACGAGTTCATGAATTATCTGCTGGATGGAAACTGTGTGATTTCTAACAACTTAGCTGAGAACAGCATTCGTCCATTTACTATAGGTCGAAAAAACTGGTTATTCAGCGGAAGTCCGAAAGGAGCTAGTGCAAGTGCCGCTATTTACAGTATTATTGAAACTGCAAAGGCAAACGGACTTTCACCATACAAATACCTTAAGTTCATTTTCTCTGAACTTCCAGGAGTACAGTTCCACAAACATCCTGAATTCCTTGAAGATTACCTTCCTTGGAATGAAGATGTACAGCAAATTTGCAAATAAGCAGACTTCAAAATGAGGTCTGCTCTTCTTATTTTTATAATCTATTATTTCATCTTTTCAATCATATTTACATACACTGTCTTATTAGACGCTTACGTTATATTAGAAGTCCATTTATTTAATGCTTATTATCCATTGTCTGATGATAAAAGTGAGATGAAAAAGTTACGTAAGTTAACGATGTCAAAGAGTATTGTTTATTTAGAGAAAACCGTTAAGTATCATGGTGTTATTGAAACAGATTATGTAAGAAGAGTCGAACGATGCTATAAAAAATCTATTAATAGAATAAAGGGTACAGCTAAAAAAGTTGTAATTGCATCAGTATCAACAATAGCTGTGACTGCAGCAACTTTTGGTGTGGCATCAATAATGGCTCCACAGATTGCTATTGGTATGTATGGTAGTAATTTTGCCGGTCTATATGGCATGGCTTTGCAAAATGCATGTTTAGCATTTGCTGGCGGAGGTTCATTGGCAATTGGAGGAACTGGAGTTGCTGGAGGTACTCTTGTAATTGCAGGAGGTGGCGCACTTCTAGGTTTAGCTTGCGGAGGAACAAGTGCATCGATAATTACATTTGCTATATTGAAAAATCCAAAAATTGTAGTTGAGCAGGCTGCTAAACTTGAAGTTGTAATGAAAGAAATCATATTGAACTCTCATTAGGATATTGATTTCGCTCAGAAGTTAATAACCGATTATAAGGAACAGATTAGGAATTACGAATCATTGATCGCAGAGTATAAATTAGCGGATGAGAAGAATAAGCAAGAAATAAAGCGTATGAAGGAGTCAATTGACTATATGTATAAAAGTCTTAAGAACATGCGGCGATTTACTTCAAGCTTTGAAGAAGGTTTCAGTTTAAGTACTGAAAATTAATAATTATGTCTTGGTAATATCAGTGTAAGTCATATTAAGCGAAAATAACTACCCATAACACAGCGGTGTCCCGCCATTCGCCTGGTGGTGACATAGTTCAGTCATATTCCGAAGTTAATGGCTTGTGACTAAGCTGAAAGTATTTCAATAGAAGGCGAACGAGCGTGAACCGTGGGAACGTTAGGTAACACTTGCCTTCGAGTAGAGTTTTTTGAACTTTGGGTGAATTGTCAAAGTCTCTGACTAGACTAGTTTATAAGTACGCCTCAACGAAAATATCAAGTATGTATTATAGAATAGAGCGGTCTTGTTCCTTTGAAACCATCATCTAGCGCTTTTAATGAAAGGGTTAACAGTGTTCATGCATAAATTCGTTAACTTGGGTGGTGCTTGTATGTTGTGGTTAAGTCAACCAAGCAGGAAAAGTTAATGTTTTTATGAAGTAGGGCGCTGACACTATCTTAAGTCAAATTGCAACTAGGGGTGTGAAGCTTTGAATACATGCGTTGTGATCATCGGCCATAAATTTAATGAGGCTAAGATTTTGTATGCGGTTATATGTATCCGGAGTTTTAAAAGTGTAAAGTTAGCCTTCGTGCACTACTCTAAATGACTAGTGAGCTGAGTTGCAAATGAGCCTAGACTTGCGCCCTGGATATTCAAAAGGACAAGCACCTTGCTGCATTCTGACCGTAATAGGTTGGGGTAATATTAATCAGACTCTATCTCGCTAAATGGGTTGGTACTTGCTATGTTGGCTATGTAGATTATGCCTTCGACTAGTTTATGAAAGCTATGAAGATTGGGCACTGACAGCATCTTCATTCAACTTGCAACTGGGGGCTGTGAAGCTCAAAATAATGGTGGTGTGATTCCTCGGCCAGAGGTACATTTAAATTGAATAAAGTAATGAGTAATGAAATGCAGTGAAATGTACATATAGTAAATACAAGAACTGGCCTTTAGTTAATGCGTTGAATGACTAGTCTTATGACTTGCAGTTGAATGTATGCTGTGCCCCTGCAATAAAAGAGAGCAAGCACCAGGGTTGAAGCAAACTTTATTTCTCTGAAGGTTGCGCTAAATGACAAGTGAACAAGCCCATTTATTTATACGGAGTTCTAGAGTTTATCAAGTCCGGCTAAATTGAGTTTTAAGGTTTGTAATTGCCAATTCATTCAGTAGTCGAGCATGCTGTCATCATATGACTGAAAGGGTGAGTTGCATTAACTGAAGGCATTGCAATTCTTAGGGCCATGCGTTAAATTTGAAAGGTAATTTTGAGCTGTATGCATTATTGAACTCACATTTATTTTGCTTCTAAATGTAGAGCCTCATTAAATATAGGTAATGTTGACTAAGCTTCAACGCATTGAATACACTGCGTCACCTAACACAGCAATTCCCAACATGCCCCTTTGGTAACAGAGGGGTATTTATGCGCCTAGTTTATGGTAGAATATAACATAAGAGTAAGAACGAGTGGGGGCACGATCGGGAATTGTGGGAACGTTAGGCAAAATTCATATTCCAATATGATGAAGAGGTTAACTTATGAATATAGATATGATTTTTAATAAGGATAATTATTCAATTGATAGTACCACACAAAAGATACTCGAATTTCTGAAACAATATCATTTTGAGGATGTGTTTAAACTATTTTCATATACAACAATCAGGTTAAACATAGGATAGCGTAAAATAAAGTGCGCAAAAATAAATAAAGGAAAAGCCATCGGAAACTCCGAAAAGGTAATTGTCTAGAAAACCCAAATAAGGAGATGATAAACCGATGGCTTACCAAAATTCTACCCTACCTTTTGAAAAAATGCTATTAAAGTTTCTAACTGCGCAAGACCCAATGCTTGAAATGCTCAAGTGGCTGTGCGAACAGCTGATGGAAGCAGAACTTTCAAATCAACTTGGAGCTGATAAATCAGAACGCTCAGGATCAAGAAATGGCTACAGAGCCGGATACCGACCAAGACGCTTTGATACGCGTATGGGGACTATGTATCTTATGGTTCCAAAACCACGTAAAGGTGGTTATATTCCATTCTTTGTGACGGAACGAAAACGTTCCGAAGCCGCTCTAATGAACGTCATTCAGGAAGCATTCGTCAATGGAGTTTCCACAAGAAAAATCGAGAAACTCGCTAAAAGTCTAGGGATCGATTCAATCTCGAAAGGCCATGTAAGTAACATCACAAAAGAGCTGAATGAACAAGTAGAAGCGTTTCGAAATCGAAATCTCGATGCAGAATATCCTGTTCTTTGGGTAGATGCTCTTTATGAAAAGATCCGAGATAATGGGCATGTCAGAAACATGGCTGTTCACGTCGTTTGTGGCGTTAAACTTGATGGCACACGAGATATACTTGCAGTTGAGCCAATGTATGAGGAATCTGAAGCGAGCTATACAACACTGTTTGATAAGTTGAAGGCACGAGGCGTTGAACACGTCTGGTTAGTTGTTTCAGATGCACATAAGGGCCTTGTTAGCGCAGCGCGAAAGTCATTTCTGGGATCATCCTGGCAACGTTGCAAGGTACATTTCATGAGAAATATCATGGCACATGTACCATCCAAACAGAAAAATCACTTCGGTTCAAAGCTGAAGCAAATCTGGCTTCAACCTGATTACAATAGTGCTAAAAGTTATGCTTATACCTTTATGGATGAATATGAAAGTAAGTATCCAGAAGCGATTAAGACACTAGAAGAAGGTCTCGAAGATTCACTTCAGTTCTTCAATTTTGAACAGATTGATTCTAGAAAAATCGCTTCAACGAACATGATTGAACGTTTAAACCGTGAAATTCGGCGAAGAACCAAAGTCGTTGGCATTTTTCCATCGGTTGATTCATACATACGTTTAGTCACTTCCTACTTGATCGAATATAGCGAAGACTGGTCAACTGGAAGGTGCTATATAGACTCGAAGGTCATCGATTTGATCTACGAGGAGAAACTTAAAGCTGCATAAACCTTATCGGATTTCTGGTGGTTTTTGCGCACAAGAGTTGACACTATCTAAACATAGAGGCGTTAAAGTCGTACAATTATCCTGTATCGCCAAAATTAACAAGATCAATACCATTTTTGTATATTATCAATAATGAGTTTGGAGAAACTAGAATTACAAGAGTTGATAATGCAACGGATATGTATATTGAGCTTCTTGAAGAGTTAACACAGTGCTTTAGGAATGTTTCTGATTATAACATTGAACAGAAGTTTCATAAGTCATTCTCTAGTTATCATTTAGATTACCCGACTATATCATATAGGCAGTATTACCATTTTTTTATTAACAATAAAGATGTTTTATGTTCGGTTTATGACATAGATGATAAAGAAGTTGTTGATTATATAAGAGCAATATTTATACTCATATACTTCGAACGAGCTTGGAGTAATAAGTTCAGGTTCAATATTAGAAAGCGTATTAAGCAGCTCAAAAATATACGATATACGTTCCCTGTATTGAATACATATTTCTATTACGTTATTCCAGAAGCTATGTTGTCAGACTTATTTAAAGAGTACTCTATAGATTTGCCTAACTTTACACATAAAACTTTTTTAAACTTCGGCGAAAAAACTACTTATGAAGATACTAGATATCTTACTGAAATTGATAAGAAGTTCTCACACTTCTTAGGAATAAGATTTAATGACAAAGTTTTTTATATGAGAAATCCCAATCTCCTTAACAGTTTTTATAGTTCTATTATCAATAGCCCAAAATTTGATGAGAAAAAGGGCGACTATCTTGAGGATCGTACTAAAGAACTATTAGAGTTTATTTTTGGCAAGGATAATGTTTATCATAATGTATATGATATTGATGGGAATGAACAAGATTTTCTAGTTGTTTTGGAAAATGAGATAATTGCGATTGAATGTAAAGCAACAAGGTTTGTTGAACCATTTACAAATGTTGAAAAAGCTGAGAATCAGCTATTTGATTCAGATAAAGCTAATAAACGTAAGGAAGTTTTAAACCTATCTGAACATAATGCAAAGAAGTTTAATAGCATAATTGTAACCTTGGAGAGTTATCACTCACTTGGAACAGATTTACACTTGAGAATTCCGCGATCTGAAGAGATTAATCTCCCATTAGTTATTGATATTAATAGTTTTGAGATAGTTCTGCAAAAGTGTAGGCAGATAAAGAATATTAAAAAATTCTTAGATTACCTATCAACTAGAACTGAATATTTTGGTATGGTTTATCCTTCAAACTCTGATGAGCTAAGCTGTTTTGGTTATTATTCTAAATATGGTTTTATTGTAAATCAAAAAATTGAGAACTTACATATACATATAGGTGGAGGATATGCATCATTTGTAACCGATATTTTAGAAGTTGATGATTATTACTTTATGAATGAGTACTTCGGAATATAAACTTCGCCTAACACAGCGGTGTCCCGCCATTCGCCCGGTGATTACGTGGTTTAGGAATGTTCCGCAGTGAATGGTTGAGACTAAACTGAAAGTGTTGCAATAGAAGGCGAACAGCGTGAACCGTGGGAACGTTAGGAGAAATCCACAAGCAAGTCAAAATTAGTTATTACTTTGAGGGGGATAAGTATGAGAAAAATTATGATATCAGGATTAGCGTTAGGCAATGCATATGATTCTTGTAGTGCTTGTAATTATGACTTCAATTGGCTTATAAACTATCCATCTTTACTACTTTGGGTGGATGAGTTATTAATCAGTAAACATATATGGCAAGTAATCCAAGAAACTAGATATCCAAAGAACAAGAAAGTGGCAAAAGCAATAAAGTTGATGTTTGATATGGCGAATGCTGAAGGCATCGTTAAAATATTTGATCCTACTGAAATAATGACTAAAGATCATAGTGATAATATTTTCTATCAAATTGACGAAGACAAGAAATTATTGGAAAGAGCTTTCAATGACACTTATTCTTCAGGCTCAGAAGGTGTTCCTGACGCATTCAAACTGGGTCAGACAGAATATTGCTCACCAGTTTTATGGACATATTATGCTTCGAATTATTTAGCAGAACATTTCTCAGCGCATTGCATTTTACCAGGTCAAGCTTATAAGTACTTCAATCACTTATTTGGAGCTGATCTGAAAATGATAAATCATGCTGCAACTGTATCAAGTTTTGACAAAGTATTTGAAGTAGCTATTCCGAATGAGCTTACTGTACATAATTATGCTTTTGTTGGAGATGATCATTGCAATTCATGTATGAAGGAAGAAGAGTGCAAGGACACTTATTTATTGGGTTTAGAGAAGGACGTTGACAAGTTTCTCACTTTTAGAACATATGATGAAATACAGTCAATTAAAGAAGTAACTGAGAAAATAATTAAAATCCGAAATGAAAACAATGGTCATTTAGATCCATTAGAAGTTAAAGAGGAATTTATCGTGAGGAAAAAGCAGATTGAACGTGGAATGCATAAGTCTTTCCCACGAGTTGAGCGATGGTCGAACTTGGCAACTGTATTATCTGTTCCGGTAGCAGTTGGAGGATTGTATTTACAGAATCCAGAAATGACTGTTGCAGGTGCTTCTGTAGCTGGAGTAGCAACTATAGCTAAGGAAAGTATTTCTTACATGAGAAACAAATATAACTGGATTGGTTTTGTGAACTCCTTCAAGAAATAGGTTTATGAAAATGCTTGAGCACATCTCCTAACACAGCGGTACCCGCCATTCGCCTAGTGGAGACATACTTAATGAGTGTTGCGAAGTGAAATGGTCATACAAAGCTTAAAGGGTTGAAACAACATGCGAACAGCGTGAACCGTGGGAACGTTAGGTGACAGTTTATTAATGGGGTGTATTTATGAATAAGAAAATTGTTATTGAAACAAAAGATCCATTCATAACAGATATGTTTGATAGAAGTAAACAGATAATTAATCTGTACAATTTAGTAATTACAAGTGAAAAGCAGTTTGTGTCATGTATCAACTCAGAGTATGGTTTAGGTAAAACTACATTTTTTAAAATGTTTGAAGCTTATGTTAAAAATGAAAATGATAAAAAACCTAAAAATCCAAGAGTTATAAGTGTATATTACGATGCATGGGAAAATGACTATATTGGTAATCCACTCATATCACTTATAAGCTGTCTGACTGGAGCAATTGAATCAAAAAATGATGTTACTGAGCAAGATATATCAAAACTTTTGGGGTTAATTGGTAGTAAAATAACCGAGAAAATGACAGGTGGAATTGTAACACCAAAAAAATTCTACGAAGAACTAAATGATACTCCAATTCGAAATGTAATAGAAGAATATCTGACACATAAATCTAGTTTAGATGATATCAAATCAGGATTTTTGAGGTTATCTCGTGATTTAAATAATTTCAAAGCAAAAAAAGTGATTTTTTTTATTGATGAACTTGACAGATGTAAACCAACATTTGCATTAGCTTTACTCGAAATAATTAAGCATTTTTTTGACTTACCCAATTTCTTTTTTATTTTAGCCGTAGATAAGAAGCAATTATATTCAACTATTAAAATGAAATATGGAGAGTCAATTAACTCTGAAGGATATCTCAAGAGATTCATTGATTTTGATATAACATTGAGTCCAATTTCAATTAAAAAGTATGTAGATGAGTATTCACTTAAGTACAGACAAATCAATTCGATTAGTGAATCTGTTTTTTCGGTATTCAAATTGGTTAGTGAGAATATGGACTTAACTCTACGAGACTACGATAAAATGTTCTATTATCTTGAACTTTTATCTCCACTCAAATGGTGGAGCCACGGTAACACTCCGTTTGAGGAAATCGACTATTTGGAACATATGACTTTGGGCGTATTTATTGCATTAAAAGTGATTGATGAAGAATTGTATCACAAATTTATGTCGAAAACACTTAATACAGATGATAAAGTCAAATTATCAAATATATTAAGATTTCAACATCATGATAATGTGGATACATTTGGAATCAATGAAAATTATTTAACAGAGTTATATTCTACAGTTTCTAAAGTGTACAGTTTATATGTATTAGATTCCAAATCTAATAGCAATAAAAAAGAAAAAATTTGGGGTGGACCTAATGCTCAAATCACTTTTTCAGCGGTTATGAATGCCTCAACAATTCAACTTGAATCCATTGATAAGGCTCAATTATTGTATGACGTAATCCATTAAAAACCATCACCTAACACAGCAGTTCCCAAAATGCCCCTTTGTTTATACGAAGTGGAAATTCTTACACTCGGTTTATGGTGAAATATAGTATATGAGTTATAAAAAGAGGGGCACTTCGGGAACTGTGGGAACGTTATATAACACAACTGCTGAGGTGTTTTGTGTCGAAGTTTTTTGGAATGTTGTAGCCGAAAAACCGAACTGGCTCAGAGAAAAAGACTATGTTTATATTGTTGTACGCCTCATTGCATTTAAGTACTTAATAGAAATAGAAAGTGAAAGCTTGTTCTCTTTTGCACATAATTTATGACTTATAAATACTAGGGAAAATGGGGTGTCGAACATGCGTGCACTGAATACATGGCAGTTGCGGCAATGGTTCCCGATATTTCATTTCTTTCACCGAATATTCCCGACACTGTACTATGGGGCAGTTCAATTTGCGGTTGAACTTACGACTTTTAGGCTGATAATGAGTCCCCATTTTGTTAATAAGTGTATTGTAGTTGTTTAGCAGCGGCATTAACCATTTTGATAGTTAAATACTCAACGAGAATTATTGCTGTATGTAATTACGAAGCTCAAGTGGCCGCAATTTTTACTGTCAAAGTTTACAGTGGGGACATACCGAATCTTTACTCAATAATCGCCCCTTCGCTGTTTGCAACTGCTGTTTAATACATTAGTGCACTGCATTAAAGGTATTCTAACTTACTCAGAACAAGCTTTCTGTGTGGTAATGAATTTGTGGTGATTAAAAGTCCGGCTATAACTCGTTTGGAGTGAGCACATTCTGAGCCACTTCTTGTAATAAAGAGTCTATGGCTTCGTACAATTTTTAAGTTGTTGGTATTTTGCAGTTCAGGTGTGTCTGGCTATTAAAATAACGTGGGTGAAATAGCTTATGAAGTATTGGTTAGCGTGAATAATTAGCAAAAAGTGAATCAGAAATTCATAGTTAATCATATATGGCAATAGTGAGCTGGCTATACCGCCCTGGCTGCAGATTGCATCATATAACACAGCAGTTCCCAAAACGCCCTGATTTGTAGAAATCAGGCTTATTTATTAACTATAAGTGTTAAAATATAGAAGAGTGGTAATAAAGTGGGGCGCATCGGGAACTGTGGAACCGTTATAGGAAATAATTTTCTCAGTTTAGAGTTTAGTTTAACTTACAGTTGAATTGAAGTATTACTGGTAAAACACTAGGAAATCAAAATAAGGCTATAATGAGTAAGAACGACTGGAGGCGAATTAGATTATGGGCAGAAGTATTAGTGATCACGTTCAAAGAAGGTTGTATGCCGAGTCGATGGGTCGATGTATGAACCCAGATTGTAAGGTTGTGCTATTCAGAGAGAATGGAGATATAATTGAAAAGGCACATTTAACGCCTTACTGTGATTCTAAAGATAACTCCTTCGAAAATTTAGTTGTTTTGTGTCCAAATTGTCATACTGATTTTGACAAGAATTCCGCATTCACGAAAGAACAGGTGAAAATGTGGAAGCTAAAACGTAAGGAAGAAATAGATAGAGTTTTTGGAGAAAAATTTAAGACGTTTGATGAGCTTAGAAGAAGGGTGGCTCCATTACTGAACGATAATAAATTGATATTTGAGAACTACTATCTTGGTGATAAAAAAGAACTTTGGAAATTGTTTGAAGGTAAAATCTTGGCTAATAATAATTTGATCAAGAAGTTGCTTGAGCATAATCGCGCTTTAATTCAAAGTCATAGTACAAAAAGTTATTCCAATTTAGCAATAGTCGACTCTTTTCTTGCTCATATAGCCGAATTTGAATCAACTAGACTTGCTCCTGAAAAACACAGACCAGTTTTGTTTCCAGAAGAGATAAACTCTTTATTTGGAATAGAACCCGTCGATAGGTCACTATTACCTTCAGTTGAATCATTGGAGTTATTGATTCATAAGCTGCAAGTGAAAAATAAGTTTGTAGATATAGTTTTGGGTATTGATGATCCATACATGGAGTTTATAGAAAATGTTAATGTAGTTAAATTGTATTTAACGGACACACCTAGACTACGACAATTCTATTTTGACTATGGTTGTTTTCGAGGAGCAGACGTTCGATTGGAAAGCTTGAATTTTGCCTATAAATATATGAGATCTAGAGGTGTTAATTTTGATTTTCAAGACTACACTAATTTGAGAGAGGTTATTGTAAAAGGAGTTAAAATAGTTTTCATTTATGATTACTGTCTTAATAAAGTAGACCTGATGAAACTCTCACCAGCAGAAAATAGTGTTTTAGTGAATCTTCATAATTGGAATGGTGAAGGATGTATATCTAGTGAAGCTTACGATTTGGCTGACAAAATGGGAGTAACTTTATTGACTATGGATAAGTTTTATGGATATATTGGTAAACTTAAATTTAATTGATAGACTTCGTCATAGTTTAAATCAACATCAGCCTTTGTTAGATTCCTTTACAAAGGTATACTTATTTGGATCAGTATTATCTTTTAATAGGATTCCTAATGATGTTGATATTCTATTAGTATATGGCGAATTATCAGATAGGGTTTTGAATGATTCGGAGAAAATACGATCAATTCTGTTCGAATGTAGTGGAATACAAGTTGATATGACTATACTGAGTCAATACGAGTTCGAAGAAACTAAGTTTTTAGATAAGCTAAGAGCTAAATATTTGATAATCAAGTAGAGAGAAGTATGTCTTCGGTTGCTGTGCCATACATTTTTATGAAGAAACGAAAATAACTTCCTATAACACAGCAGTTCCCAAAATGCCCCTTTGCTTATACAAAGTGGCATTTTTTATACTTGGTTTATGGTAAAATATAGTATATAAATATAAAAAAGTGGGGGCACATCGGGAACTGTGGGAACGTTATAAGAAACCCTTTAACTCTATTCTTAAAACAGGAGTCATTTTGATAAACTATTTAATAAAAGTTTGATCAATTTTTAATAGGTAAATTTAAAGCTAAAAAAAGAGTGGTTATTTGTTGCTACTTTTAGGTAATCTTCATCTATGCAGATAGGGTTATAGCAGGTTAAAATTCTCATAAAATAAAGCCAGCGGTAGATTATCACATCGTCTTTATTGTACCTAAGCATTTTTATATGATGCTGTGTAATTTTCCATTAGCTATTTGACATATTCTTACTTCATTTTGAATCATCTAATTGTCTGAAGTTTATGTGGGCATGTTACTATATTTAATTCGACAATCTTTCCTATTTTATTCAATAGTACGAATTTCCATATTATCTGCCTTGAAGGGTAATTCTCGCTCCCCGTAACATGAATTAGTTTTACGATAATATTTATCTGTTGTGACTAAGTCAGACCGTATTGATAGCAGACAATTAGGATTAATACGTTATCAGAGGTGTCTTTTAAAACATACTGCCTAAAATGATATATTTCTGAATATTAGTTGGCTATTGAAAGTTGTATATACATGGTATATACTATAATTACAAGGAGGCCTTACTATGCATACGAAAATTCAAAAATGGGGTAATAGTCAAGGTGTGAGAATACCAAAGTCAGTTTTAAGCACAGCGGATTTCACAGAAGGTGAAGAAGTGGAAATAGTTGCGGTTGAAGGAAAAATTATTATAGAACATGTTAAGCGACATAAAACGCTTAAAGAGCGCCTAAAAGAGTATGACGGAAACTATGAGTGTAGTGAATGGGACACCGGTAGTCCAGAAGGATTAGAGGTATTATAATGTCATATATTCCTGAACAAGGCGACATAATCTATATGGATTTTAATCCTCAAGCTGGTCATGAGCAAAGAGGTCGACGACCTGCTTTAGTTGTGAGTAACTACACATATAATAGAAGCACAAAAATGGCATTAGTATGCCCAATAACAAATACAAGACGAAATTTTCCACTTCATGTAGGTTTAGATATGAGAACGAAAACAACTGGTTATGTAATGTGTGAGCAAGTCAAAGCATTAGATATAAAAGTCAGAAATGCAGGTTTTGAAGAGAAAGCACCATCAAGTGTAATAGAAGAAGTATTTGACATATTATTTGGCATCATTGAGATCGAGTAGACTACTTGATCTTTTTTATTTAATTAAAATACATTCGAATGAGAAAGCCAAAAAATCTGGTAAATAAAAATAATGTGACTATTAAGTCTAGGTGTTTAAACCGTTAAACGGCATCTTATAACATGTCAATTCCCAAACATGCCCCGTTTTATACAAAATGGGGTTTTCATTATACAGCAAAATAATGGTAAAATAGTTAGTGTATAGAATGGGACTGGGGCCCGTCGGGAATTGCAGGAACGTTAGGCAAAACATTTGCTTAGATAGTATTAATACAATTGAATCATGTTTAATATAAATTGAATATAACTCACTAGGTGCTGATCAAATCCAATGAAAGTTTTAATCATCTGAGATTATATGGGTGTTAGTTCTTCAAAATATCTGAGTATTATTCAATAAATATGATGATAATAGCCTAAACTGTAATAATAGTAAGTTTGGAATGGAAAATATGCAAAATATAGTTTGAACATGTCAAAACAAAACCTAGCCATGGAATGTGTTAAGAATCTAATAAAATAGGAGAAGTGTATGGATAAGTCATTAAACATAGAAGAGATGCTTAAGATGTCTCAAGATCTATGGGAGAAGAACAAGCATAGCTGGTCTCCAATGGAGCCAAAACACGGGCAAACATTCATTTTGTATATGATCGAAGAAATTGGCGAGGTAATATCAATTGTAAAGAAAAAAGGCGAAGAACAAATCATGAATAATCCGGAAGTTCGTGAAAGGTTTGTTGAGGAAATGTGTGATGTAATGATGTATTATTCCGATGTACTGAATCGATTTGGAGTAAATCAAGAAGAGTATTCGAGAGTGTATAGAGATAAATTCAAGAAAAATATTGAAAGAAATTACAAAAAAGATCATGAAGAAAGCTAAGGTTTAGGAAAAGACAATATTCATATCTCAATGAAGCGAGTTCATATAAACTTAAACATCGATTGGGATCAAAGCGTCGTAAAGTTTTTAATTGTTATTATTAAATAATGGGAGTGTATTATGATTCTTCTAAATAAACTTATTGAGCAAGCGAAGAATCCACGAGGAATTTTGGGTGGAATAATGGTGTCCATAATGAACTCAGCACACAAAAGAATGACGATATGGGGACTTGGAAATATTGAGATAAAAGAGACAGCGTCAGTACTTGATATAGGGTGTGGCGGAGGAATAAACTTAAAGCTATTATTGAATAAAGCAAATAAGGGAGAAGTAACTGGAGTAGATTATTCCTATGAAGCTGTTAAGCAGTCGATTATCAAGAATAAAAAGGCTGTTAATCAAGGCTTAGTAAAAGTTAAGCATGGAAATGTAGAAAGCCTTCCTTTTGCTAATGGAGAGTTCGATATTGTAACAGCAGTTCAAACTCATTATTTTTGGAAAGATATGAAAGGCTCTATCATCGAGATTAAAAGGGTGTTGAAAAGTGGTGGTAGAGTACTAATACTCGCTGAAAAATATAAGATGAAGTATCATATGAAAAGTTACGAAACAGGTTCAAAGTTAATAGAATTAATGTATGAATTAGGATTTACCGAATTGCAAGTTCACGAAAAAAATGATTGGATGTGCTTGACGGGTTGTAGTTAGTTTGATAAGCGCAAATGCATCGCCTAACACAGCGGTGTCCCGCCATTCGCCTTGTGGTGACGGAGTTCTGGAATGTTCCGCAGTGAAATGTTTATACGACATTGAATGCATTGAAATAGCTGGGCAAACGACCGTGAACTGTGGGAACGTTATGTGTAATCATTCGCTAGGTTAATTGTGGGTAATAAGAAGTGTTTATGTAATAGGAGAACAGATAATGAATAGGGACTTATCACTGAAATTTAACCAGTACTTTTTTGTGATGCTTTTCGGAATTAGAGCAATTTTGTATGTAGCTGAGAAGTTCTATCAACTATTATTATTATTTGATTGGGTGAGTTCTGTTCTGAATTGTGTAATTTTAATATCAGCCTTTTTTCTACCTACACGTAAGCGAGTTGGAATTGCGTTATGGAATTTCACGTTGGTAATTTTACTTATAGTAAATGGAATGTCTAGTATAAGTTATTCTGAGAAGAATATGTTTGATTTTCAGTCACCGAATCAGAAAAATACATTGCTAATCGAAGAGTGTTCTTTCTTACTTGGTGGTTGGAGTAATGTTTACCAGGAAAAATTCTTCATATTTAAGAAGGAACTTAATGGTCAAGGCTGGATTTCTACGGATGATGGATATCAACCTTTTTCAAGAAATGATTACAGTATCATTTGGATTGATGATAATCATGTTGAAATAGTATATGGCTATGGTAATGCTGATATAAGGAAGACGGTAAACTATAATCTAGAATGAGATTAATGTATGTAAACGCTTATGACAACACATAACACAGTGACTCCCAAACATGCCCCGTACTATGACTGGGATTAAGCTATTCTGCGGCGCGTTGTTTATGTGACTGTAAGAAATATTTACAGAGACGGGCACGTCGGGAGTCGTGGGAACGTTATGTAAAAGCAATTCCAAAGGAGCTATTAGAATGGGTATGTTAGGATTAGTCTTATTGATTATAGTAGTAGATGTGGTTGCAATTGCGAAAATGTCTATGATGCAGTTAGATTCAAAGGCAGTTTATTTAATAGTAGGAGTTATGGATCTATTTATAGTGGTTGGTTACATACTTAAAACGTTCAACTTAATACCGAATTAGGAGTGGAAGAATGTTGAAGGTAGTTGACTAAGTTATTTGGAATAGCCATCACCTAACACGAGGGTGTCCCAACATTCGCTGGGGCATTAACGAGGTGCATATAAAGAACTAACTTGAGACTTATTGTGACATTGAAGGTGCTGGGAATAGTGGGGCGAACGGACGTGAACCGCAGGAACGTTATATGGAATTTAGCCAACAGTATATGAAAAGAGGAGAGTTATATGGATAGCACAGGAATTATTCTAATTGGAATAGGAATACTGAGTTTGTTAGCTGCTGCATTTGAGTGGAAATGGTTCTTTAATAGTAGAAAAGTTCAAAGAATCGTCAAATTGCTAGGCTATAAGAAAACTCGAATTTTTTATTATGGGCTAGGTATTTTCGGAATCATTGCCGGCACTCTATTTACGCTAGGAATTTGGTCGTAAAATAGTTATCTAAACACCATATAACACAGCGGTGTCCCGCCATTCGCTTGGGGGTGACATACTTTGTGATTTTGCAAAGTTAATGCTCATTGAATAGCTGAAAGCGTTGCAATAGAAGTCGAACGAGCGTGAACTGTGGAACCGTTATAGGAAATGCGGTTGGCAGAAAAACGGATATAAAAAGTTAATAATAATGTACAAAATTATGTACTATATATAGATAGAAATTCTAATGTGGGGTATAATACTAATATAGAATCAGTTTCTTAT
The DNA here is from genome assembly GCA_963676345.2 of uncultured Acidaminobacter sp. Classification (GTDB taxonomy): domain Bacteria; phylum Bacillota; class Clostridia; order Peptostreptococcales; family Acidaminobacteraceae. The sequence continues at coordinate 945,914 of CAXXTS010000001.1, read as the reverse complement.
ATTGAGGAGGTATCTCATGGGAAAATTAGATAGCCATAAAGCAATGGTTGATATGATTAGAAACATTTTATCAGTAAGTAGTTTGCGTGAAAATCTAAGTAAAGTGCTGAAAGCTATTGAAATAGACCATTTGCCTAGAGCGATAACAAAAAATAACGAAGTAAGTGCATACATGATTGACAAAGAGTCATATGAAGAATTAGTAGAAAAGTCTTCGAAATTTGATGAGTTAATTGATCGTATTGAAAACGCTAGACTCTTGAAAATTGCGGAAGAACGACTTGTAAACAGTAATCCTGAAGAGTATGTGTCATTTGAAGAAGTTGTTGAAGAATCAGGTTATACAATGGAAGAGTTATTAGCAGCAGTCAATGATGTGGAGATAGAATATGAAGACTAATGGTCATTTATTCTGGGACATATCATTTCTTCCAGAAGCATATAGAGAGTTCTTAAGTTTAAAAAAGAACAAGGGGTTACAGAAGCAAGTATTAACAGCACTTTTAAAGGTTGCTCAAAATCCAAAATCAAGATTTGATGAAAAAGACCCTGGTTATGGTAATCCATTAAAAGGTCCGTTGAAGGGTATGTTCAAAATTAAGTATAAGAACATTACGCTTAGGTTAGTATATTCTTTAGTTATTGAAGAAGAAGTGATGAATGTAGTAGTTATTTCAGAACGGGATAAATCCAAAGTATATGATCTGGCAGAACATAGAAAAGAAAAATACGAGGATGATTTATATAAAGACGTTTTTGAACGTATTGAACTACCGAGTTGGTTTACAGATTCTTTTTCAGAAAAGAATTAGCGTGGTAAAAGCCAACCGAAAATCCTAGAACACAGCAATTCCCAACATGCCCCTTTGGTAACAGAGGGGTATTTATGTGCCAAGTTTATGGTAGAATATAACATAAGAGTAAGAACAAGTGAGGGCCACGATCGGGAACCCCAGGAACGTTATAGTACATTGTACATGTGGCCAGTAAAAGGGAGAAAAGCAATGAATGAGTATAGAGAATTTGACATAGAATATCCAGAGTCAGCAGAAAAGGTAAATTGGGGAGCCGCGCTATTAACACCATTTTGGGCGATAAAACACAAGAAGTTTATTGTGGCAATATTGGCAGTCATACCGGGTATTTCTTTTGTAACTTCGTTAGTAGCGCTAATATATGGAGGGCGCTGGGCATGGGATAGTCGTGAATGGGAAACGGACTATTTCTTTAAAGAGAGTTTAATGAAGTGGAATGTTGCGGGGATAAGTGCATTTATAATTATTTGGCTGATACTATTTATAATGGCAATGGATTAAGTAAATATGCAATGAATACATGTAAAAGGTTTTATAACACGACCATTCCCAAAAGACGCCTCGTAGAACGGGGTTCGGGTTGTTGCGCGGAAGATGTTACTTCGACAGTCGAGAATCAAAGTTTCATTGTAGAAAGAGCAAAAAAAGTTAGATATGAATACGGTCATTATGGACAGCATAATGAAAGAAGGAAGTATTACATTGAATATATTAGTGTTGATAATTGGATTGTTAAACGTTCTGGTCAAATTAGTAGTGGATTAGTTCGTGAAAATAAGTTGAAGTCTTGGAATTATGCGTTCGAGATTTGTTGAGTACACAGTTCGGGTGTTTGTAGAAACCTCTAGAACATCAGCTAACATGTCCGTTCCCAAAAGACACCTTGCGGTTACGAAGTTTGAAATGTTTATAAAGCTTAGGTTAATTAGAGACTTCATGCTTTGTAATCAGAGGGCGAACGAGCGTGAACCCCGGGAACGTTAGAAAAAATAATTAACTCAATTTGAATTGTAGTATGCATATAGATTGATAACTAACAAAGGTTTAGTCATATGCTATAATTAGATAAGTACAACTACGAGGTAATTATGAGAGGTCACTATGGATCTGAAGAACAGAGAAATACTTTTAGAATTACTCCATGATGCAGATGATTTTGCAACGCTAAAAAAGATCAAATGCCCTCCCGTATATTTTTTAGGAGGTTCAGGTTGCATATTAGGAGAATATTTAGATAGAGCTACTTTTGATCTTAATTTTATAGACATCAACTATTCTGCATCAGCCGGAAAGGTGTTCAGATTGTTTGATCGCTTTGATATGCTAGATTTATACGTAACAACCGTTGCGCAGAACTTTGAGAAAAGGGCAATATCACTGTCTGGATTTGACACTTTAGAATTTTATGTGTTATCAAAGGAAGATATAATCGTAAGTAAACTAGGACGCTATTCAGAAAAAGATAGAGAAGATATATCAACTTTGATAAAGGATTCTAACAAGGATCTATTAGTACAATTGATAATTAATGTTGTTAATAGACAAGTTCTGAGTAATCGGATTAAGCAGGAGTTTATTAAGAACAGCCAGTTGTTAAGGGATGAGTACAATGTATAATCAGTTTGTTAAAAATATGGATTGGTTTCTCGAATTGAATAAAGGCTCAAGTGGTCGAAATTATAGATATAAAATAGTGAAAAGGCTGGAGCCGCTAAAGGATATCAATAGATTTAAAGCTTTGAAGTTTGATGACATTGAATACTATAATGAGTTGCTAAATGTTATATGGTCAATTGGTCACAATGTTGATAAGTATCCCTCGTTTAAAGTCCTATCATGGGAGTTATGGGGGTATGGATTTGATAGTGAAGAGCATTCGACTAATAGTAAAGATATAGACGAAAAGTTAAGAATTATAGATCTTCTGTTAGGGACACAGTACTGGCATTAGAAGCGCAAATGACTACCCCTAACACAGCAATTCCCAACATGCCACTTTGTTATACGAAGTGGTATTTCTATATTTAGTTTATGGTAAAATATAACTTAGAAGTTATAAAAAGAGTGGCACGAGCATGAACCGCGGGAACGTTATATGGAACGTTTTACCTAGTCGATTGAGGGGACTTCTATGAAATTATATTTATCATCTTTTAGAACTGGCAACGAAACTGCTAAACTAGTAGAAATGTCGAAAAGTACCAATAAACGGGTGGCATTCATTTCAAATGCAATGGATTACTTTACAGACTTAGAACTAAGGAAAATTATTGAAGGTCATGACAAAGGCGACCTTGAGGAGCTAGGATTTGAAGTAGAGCATTTTGATTTACGAGAATTCTTTATGAAAGAGGCTGAGCTAGAGGATCAAATTAAGAACTACGACATAATTTGGTGTGTCGGTGGAAACACTTTTTTGTTAAAGCAAGCAATGCAACTAAGCGGTTTAGATAAAATAATAATTAAGAGATTTAAGGAAAAGGCCAATACGATATATGGTGGATTTAGTGCCGGAGCATCGATTGCAGCGAAATCGCTAAAAGGAATACACATAATGGATAATCCCGATGAAAGAACATATGGCGAGCAATATGAAACTCCGTGGAGTGGGTTGGGTCTTATTGACTATATGATTGTGCCTCACTATAAATCAGAGCAGTTTAAAGATCTTTCAGCAGATAAAGTAGTTGAGTACCTTATAAATGAGAAAATGCTCTTTAAGGTTCTTGAAGACGGTGAAGTAATAATAATTGAGTAAATGTAGTGGAGCGGTGAAAAGCTCCATATAACACATCGGTGTCCCGCCATTCGCCTTGTGGTGACGTAGTTAATACTATTATTAAGTTTTACGCTGTGAAACAGCTGAAGACATTGGAATAACAGACGAACGAGTGTGAAGCGTGGGAACGTTATATAAGACTACTTTGAAGTTCATGGCAGCAAAGGAGAGCCATTTATGAAATTAATAGGGAATACCAAGTTGAACATTGAAGCGTTACTAAACAGGCTTTTTCTATGTTTAATCATTTATGTAGTAATGAAAGTGTTACTAGGAATAGGAATGATATATATAAGCAGTGAGCAAATGATGAATGGTGTTTATCCAAGTGAAGAAACTTATATGGTAATGAGTATATTTACTGATATAAATAACGTGACAAAACTAGTTCTCACTCCGTTATTGCTCTTATACGGCATGAAGCAATTGTGTGAGGTATTGTATTTGCAATACAAGGCATTAAAAAAAGTATCCGAATCGAATAAGTTTTGAGCATAGGAATTCAAAATAACCTCATATAAACACAGCGGTGTCCCGCATTCGCCTTTTTGAGACTGAGTTAATGCTATTACAAATTTTCTTGTTATGACTAAACTGAAAGTGTTGCAATTGCTGGGGCGAACAAGCGTGAACCCCGGGAACGTTAGATGAAACTCATTTTGCGGGAAATGTATATATTAAGGAGGTGAAAAAATGAGAGTTGAAAAATTAAAAAAGTCACATCTAAAAGAGTGTTCAGAAATGTATATAAACACTTTTAACAATGAACCTTGGAATGACAGCTGGGATGAGAAAACTTCATATAAGCGTCTGGAGGATATTTATAATACACCAGGATTTTATGGATTAGTTGTAATTGAAGGAAACGAGTTGAAAGCAGCGGTTCTTGGAAATCTAGAGCAATGGTATGAAGGTTATATGTATAATTTGAAAGAGATGTTTGTAAAGCATGAAGATAAGGGTAGCGGAATAGGAAGCAAGTTAATGAAAGCGTTAGAGCGTTCAATAAAGGAAATAGGCGCAAACTCGATCAATTTATTTACTAGTAAGGGAGACTTAACAGAACGATTTTATCTGAAGAATGGATTAGCAACAGAAGAAGATATGGTAATGATGCATAAGAAAATCTAAAAAAGCAAAATGAAAAATACCTAACACAGCGACTCCCAATATGCCCCTTGGCGTGACTGAGTTTGAAAAAATCTATAGCGTGTTGTTTATATGACCTTAATAACAAGAAGATAGTGGGCGAACGTCGTGAACCCCGGGAAAGTTATGTAAAATAATCAACCTAGCCTTAATTAAATTGAGGATATTGAGTAACTCTGAATGAAATATAGGAGAAGTTATAATGTCTTTCCCAAAAAAAGATATTCCAACATTAGAACAAGCAATCACATATATTGAAGAGGCAAAGGTTTTAAATCCTGGTCCTTGGGTTAAGCATTCATACAATGTTGCAACTGCGGCTAAAACAATAGCGAGTCAAATTGATGGAATGGACGAAGACGTTGCATGGTCATGAGCATGTTATTTCATTACCACAAGGTTTTTGCTTACTTGAAAAACGTATTGTTGACATGACAATAAGAAGTGGTTTCACTGAGCAACAATACCACGGTGGAAATCAACATTTGAAATCAAATCACACTTTGAAAACAAACTGGGATGTTCAATTTACGAGCTATTACCTAATGTTATTGAAACTACATTTGACTACTAGAATGTACAGGAAACAGTATTGGAGTTTTTATGAGATTAGTTACGTTTAATATATGGAATCATGATACGGATTTTGACAAAAGAATTGAGTTACTAGTTCAATGTATAAAAGAGCATAGCATCGACATACTGGCACTTCAAGAAGTTAGATCGGAGAAAGTTGTTGAAGAAATCAAGATGCATTGTTCATTCAAGTACGTTTATTGGAAGAAGTATCATGATTGTGAAGAAGGTTTAGCCATACTCTCAAATTATCCAATAATGTCACATTGGACAAATTGGGACGAAAATACGGATGTCCATAATAGCGGCTCGATGATCGTGGAAATTGAATATGAAGGAATGAGAATAAGTGTTTCGAATGTTCATCTTGACTATCGTTACGCGTTAAGTCGAGAAGTTGAGATCATAAAGCTCATTGATCGAATAAGCACATTAAAAACAGAGTATAACTTAATTGTTGGAGATTTCAATACATATCCCAGCTCATCAATTCATGGCTATTTAACTGGGAGACAGTCACTAAGTGGAAGGAGTGCACGCTGGATAGATTTAGGCGAATCGTTCTCTGTGAGAAATAAGATCAGCTTAGATGTTACAATCGACTTCTTCAATAATCCAAGGTGGTCTACTGATGAGATATTAGATATTCCTGGTCGTTATGACTGGATATTACTTGAGAATCCATATCCAAGAGAGTATCCAAAGATTATTGAGTATAAGCTTATCGGTAAAGATACAACTAATGGAATAACCCCAAGCGATCATTACGGCGTTTTGTGTCACATACAGTTTGCAATATAATAACCGGATGCTGACTCTGCAGAATACAGTGGTGTTCCGCCATTCTCCCTTATGGAAACATATATTAAGATGGTTCCGCAGTGAAATACTTATGCGACAGTTTTTTCGTTGTAATGTTTGGGCGAACGAGCATGAACTCCGGGCAGGTCGTGGGAAAGAAATTTTAGTTAATGTGTGAATAGAGACATGTAAGTATGAGAAAAAATTGGAAGGAGCAGAATATGTTTGTTATTAATATTACATATACAAAAAGTTTGGAAGAAGTAGACCGTTATTTAGAGGGTCACATAGATTATTTAAATGACCAGTATGAGAAGGGGCATTTCATAGCTTCCGGAAGAAAAGTACCCAGAACAGGTGGTGTAATTCTTTCTAAGCTTGATAATAGAAATATGTTAGACGAAATACTCGGCAAAGATCCATTCAAAATATCTGGTGTTGCAGAATATGAAGTTATTGAATTTATTCCAAGTATGACTGCGCAAGGATACGATCTATTGAAATAGTAAGTTGTAATGAAGCATTCAACGTGTGCGTAGCAGTTAATCTTAGAAATAAATTAGATTATTTATGGAGGCAGATTATAAAAATCACATATATTTTGAGCAGTAAGTGCGTACTCATCATTTTGAAATTCTAAGAGAAAATGGGCAAATCGAGAACGGCGGGAATGTTATATGGTATGAAAATGGAGGCAAGATGGATAACGAGTATAAATCATTGTTATCATGGTATAGCTTTATAATGCTTATGGCATTTACCATAGGTCTTCAGCTCAAATGGAGTCTTATCATATGGTTTCTAAATCATACAATGGTGATCATAGCATTCTATATTGAACGATATAGATTAAGAAAATATTTTAAAAAAGAGAAGTTCAATATGTATCAGTATGGAATAAATGAGATGAGCAATTATTATTGGAAGTTATCTAGACTTGTAAAAAATGGTTGCATCACAAATGAAATTGAGGTCAATATTAGAACATATTTATTGTCATATAAGTTGATATATTTATTGGGATTGTTGAATTTCATAAGTATATTCATAGTAGCCCGTTTTAACACCCTATAATACAGCAGTTGCAGATATACCCCTTTTTCCTTATGTGAACTGGAGAAATTATTCTTATTTTACTATGTTAAGATATTGAAGCGTGGTTAAGGATACTAAACCGTGGGAACGTTATATGAAAGTTCAAACGCTTGTTTGTTAATCGGAGTGATAATATGGAACAAATCAAATATTTGGACATTAGTGATAATGAAATGAAACGGTTCATAAGTCTATATGGTTTGGATATCTATGACACTTGCCTCTGTGGCTCAGAAAAGAAGTTTAAGTTTTGCTGTTGGAAAAATCACGAAAGAAAAACGTCAAGTGAAGTCATCTCATGGGCATCACAAATATATAGTAACTCGTTAACTAAAAAAGATCAGAATAACAGGAGCTGTCTATTTAGCAATTGTCGCTCACGAGCTATAAAATCCCATATGTTTTCAAAGGGAACGCATGTAAAAAGAATAGCTGGCAAAAATAAATACTTGTATAGACTTGTTAAAACATTTAGAAATGGCTGTAGCATTACCTTAAAACAAGAGAATATGTTAAAAGATGCTACAACTTTTAGAGGCTTCTGTCCTAGTCATGACAACTTGCTATTTGATCTTATTGATAACTATTATGAATTAGATATGAAAGCACTTTATGCCTTGGCATATAGAAGCATAGCGTATCAAATTACAAAGTTTGAAACAGAGCGAAGTGTAATGGTGAAAAAACATTTTAAACATGTTCCGAAGTACTATTCAAATCAAATTGTCTCAAACAAGTCGCTCGATTTTCAGACATACATAATAAAAACAATCAGAGAGCTTGAAATACAAATAGACGGATTAAAAACACTTCTTAAAAGAGTAGAAGACAATTTCGACAGCAGTTCACAAAGATGGGGAATAAAGCATGATGTCTTGAGATTTACTAAAATTATAAATGTTAAAGTGAGTAATCCAGACATTCTATTCAGCAATGTACATATGAGCATAAATAGTGACATCAATACGAATAATCTGTTAGCATTTAATAAAAGTTCAAATTGCGAACTTGATCATATAATTACGTTAGTGATGCCTAATGATAGTATGGATGCTGTAAGTGTAGTGTTTGCAACTCAAGTCAATGCCAGTGACATATCTCAAGCGTTTCTCTCATTTGTTGAAAGTACAACGGATCATTACGTGTGCTCTGTAATCAATAATTTGATTATCTCAAACATGGATGCGTTTTATTTTTCAGAGTCATATGCTAATGAAATAGAGGAAAAGAATTTAATGGGGAAAATAGAAGAAGCAGTTCAGCAGCCGATACTATTTAACTTCAATAAATTTGAGATTGAGAACATGAAACGAGAACCACGGGTCGCATTTCTTGAAGAAAGAAATACATTTTAACCTTCATAAATCACGGGCGTGTCCCGACATTCGCATTACAGGTAAAGAGTTAAGTGAGTGGCTAAGACTGGAATGTGAGAAATCAATGGCTAGAAATGGGTGGGCACAATTGCCAGCGGCGGGTGTCTTATGTAAAAAGAATAACTAGTAGGAGGCAAAATGAAATCAAGAAATATTGTTTTTGCACTTCTTCTCATTATATTAATAGTTGTCAGTAATTTTGATAAAACGTATCAGATTAACGAAGCATTTCAATCTATGCTAATAGGGACAGAGGATGAGGAAATATTGAGCAAATTAGATGGATCAGGACTTGAACGACTTCTGAAATTATATCGAGAAGAAAACTATAACAAGCCACAATTATCGATAGTGAGGAATAATAAAGAAGAAGCTATAGTCTGTATAACAGTAATAAAATATGGTAATAATGATCAAGCATATGGAAATGTGATTGCGAGTGATTCTACATATTTCAGATTTGTATTTGAGAGAATTCCAATATTAAATATAGATATTTTGGAACGTGTAATTCCAGAAGCGTAGAAAATAATTGGAGGGTTGAGGTAACGAACAACGTTATATAACAAAAATACTTAGTATGTGTATAATCGAAGGAATAAGGATATGATGTTGCATATATAGGTTTTCAACAATATTAATGTCGATTCAGGGAATAAAACAATCAGCAAGGTTTTATTCGTGGCCTTATTAATTACGATTGTATGGATGCCTATTGTAGCAAGACTTACAAGTATTTCAAGTAATGAAATATAAGTGTGAACGGTGAAGACGTTAGAAAAGAACGAACTTTTGATGAATAGCGAGGGGGAATAATAATGAGAGACATTGAGAACCTGAAAAAGATTGCTGTATTGATAGATGCGGATAATGCTCAAATGAGCAAGTTGAAATTAGTCATTGATGAAATTTCATCACACGGACATATAATAACTAAAAGAGCATATGGAGATTGGGCAAACCCAGTTTTGAAAAATTGGAGCCAGACGCTAAATGATTTAGCTATACAGCCGGTGCAACAATTTGCATTCACAAAAGGGAAAAACGCAACGGATTCAGCAATGATCATAGATGCCATGGATCTATTATATACAAATAAATATGATGCATTTGCGATTATCTCCAGTGACAGTGACTTCACTAGGCTGGCTGTTAGATTAAAAGAATCAGAGATTTTTGTTTTTGGTGTCGGTGAAGAGAAGACACCTTCATCTTTTAGAAATGCATGCGATGACTTTGTCCTTACAGAAAATTTATCTGAACCTGATAAAAATATTAAAGAATCTAAAAAGAAAAATATTAAGAATAGGAATGTAGGTCGAGAAAGCAAGTATGATGAAGTTACACAATTTTTACTAAAAGCACATGAGAAATATGAAGATGAGAATGGGTGGTGTAATGTTGCATCAGCGGGAACCTATATAAAGCGTATGAAATCAGATTTTGACGTAAGAACGTATGGCGTTAACAAACTGCCTGAACTAATTGAAATATTATCTGATAAGTTCGAAATGACAAAATTTGATGGAAAAGGAACAGTAAAAATTATTGCATATAAGCCTAAATTGTAAACTGCATCCTTGTCTAAGACATCATTTCCCAAGAGGCCCCTTTGGTAGCAGAGGGGCTGATTTACTCTTGAAATAGGGTAGGATATAACATAGAAGTAATAAAGAGTAGAACCAAATTGAAAACGGTTGAGAAGTAAGGTGAAAATAATTTAAGAGCTGATGTATCAATTATTAAGAGGAGAAAACATGAAACGATTGAGTCACCGAATAATAATTATCTTGGCCCTATTTGCAGTTATTATGTTGTCACAAATAAAACATAGTGAACCAATAATGCGTCAAGTTTATTCTGACAATAATACAATCATTAAATATGATAGAGATGGCGCACTAGAAATGAAAACATCTGAGAACTACGAGGAAATTACATTCGAAGGAATAGATGCGTATTTAAGAGAATCTCGCCAAATAACCGACTATGACAAATTAGATATTTACTGGATGGGGAATGATGTGAATTTCGATTTCTATCTGAGCTCGAATGCGCAAAGAAATCAAATTGCAAGTATGAGAGACTTCTTTGTAAGTTTTGCCATAGGAGCAACAAAAGAAGGATTTGGTTATGGGGGTAGCATTGAATGGTTCTATTTTGAGAATAGAGAGAGAATAGATAACCGTTGTTTTAGAATCTATATAGATGATGATCTAATATTAAAATATAGAATTAAAATGAATGGATTCAATGTTGTGGAAACTGCATATTTTGAAAATTACATTAAACACCTTAGTCAGAGACCTGCAATTACGAATGTTCAGCTTGTATTAAAAGATGAAGTAAGCAAAATTTGCAAAGTTGAAGATATGGTAGTTGAAAAGGCACTAAAGCCATATGCTGCAATTATTAGACTCAGAATTAATGAAAAGAAATATAGTGCATATTTATCTGAGCTGGAAAAAGCAATCGAAATTTGTATTCATGAGAACAAGGGTTTTTTGAAAAGTATTGAATGCAAGGAAGTATTATTAATAGTGGAGAATAGAAATCAAATTGTTTTAGAAGAAAAAGTACTGATTGATAATACTGACCTGACTTGGCATAAGGATATATGGCAGTAATCTTTATGTTAGAGGAGAGGGTTTTGAGTAAATGATACTGTACAGATCGGTTTGGGAATAGTAGTGCGAACCACTTCGAACCGTGGGAGCGCTATATCGAATATTTCAATTAAAAAAACGGGCGGTTTAAAAAATGGAAAAGAATTTTATATGCATAGGTGTGTTTCTAATAGGATTGACCTTATTCTTGAATCAATTAGGTGTTATATCTCATCGTGTGGTAGGCGTAGGGTTAGGCATTGGAATAGGTTTAGACATAATAGGCGTCTATTGTACAAGAAAAAGGAAATTGAATCTCAGAAATTGGTTCAAATGAAGAAGCAGCAGCTAACTTGTTTTGATTATATACATTTTATGTAAATGTAAGCGAATAAGAGGGGCACGAGATGTTAAAAAAACTAATAAGAGGCTTTACTGATTATTCATTAGAGAAAAGAGTCCTAATAGTATTAGGATATACAGGAATGGCGTTCGAGACTGTCCCAAATTTTGTGTAAATAATCTGCCACGAAAGCAGTAAATATGAACTTTTTAGGAACTCTCGATTATGAATGGATAATCGAGAGTTCGTTTATTATCTGATCCCAGTTTCGCTGGCGCTGGGACCACTTCTTTGTTGCATTTTCAGTTGCTAAGTAAAGGGACTTCATCAGTGACATATCGGTTGGATACACTGGTTTTCCCTTAGTTACTTTTCGATACTGTCTATTCAGATTTTCAATGATATTGGTCGTATACATGATCTTTCTGATGTTTGCTGAGTATGCGAAAAATGGTGATATAACACCCCAGTTGTCTTTCCAGGATTTTATACAACGTGGATACTGTGAACTCCATTTTTCTTCAAATCCCATGAGCATCTGATATCCTGATTCTTCATTCGGTGCTTGATAGACAGATTTAAGATCTTTCATAAGTTCTTTTATATGCTTGTAGCTGACATATCGTGTTGAAGAGCGGATTTGATGAATGATGCAGCGCTGTACAATAGACTCCGGATATGTTGCTTTGATCGCTTGTTCAAAGCCTGACAGACCGTCAACACTAAAGATTGTAACCTTTTGAACACCACGATTCTTCAAGTCAGTCAGAACCTTTAACCAGAACTTGCTTGTCTCATTTTCACCTATCCAGATACCTAGAACGTCTTTCATTCCATCTGTATTTATGCCCACAACAACATAAGCCGCTTTAGATACAATGCGATTATTCTGCTTTACCTTATAGTGAATCGCATCCATAAAGACAAAAGGGTACTCAGTTTCAAGTGGTCTGTGTTGCCACTCCTCAATATGAGGGATGATTTTATCAGTCATACGTGAAATTGACTGCGCTGAGAGTGGCATGCCGTATAGATCTTCTATGTGCTCAGAGATATCTCTTTGAGACATACCTTTGCCATACATCGAGATTACTTTGTCTTCAATAGCCGAAATATCACTTGAGTGTTTTGGCACAATTTGCGGATCAAACTCGCCATTGCGGTCTCTTGGGATCTCAAGATCAACTTCACCAAGATCAGTCTTAACACGCTTCGTTGATTTCCCGTTTCTGTAGTTTGTCTTTTCATTCTGGCGATCGTAACGTTCGTAACCAAGCTCATCGTCCAGCTCTGCTTCGAGTAGCTTCTCAACACCAGACTTAAGCATTTCCTTCAGAACACTCTGTAGGTCTGCTACATCGGTGATATTCTTGTCCAGCATCAGGGTTTCTGTCAGTTCTGATATCTTGTTGTTTTTCTTCTTTCGACTCATAAAAAAATCCTCCACTCTGTAGTCTAGTTTATAACACTAACTACTTTCGTGGAAGATTTTATAATTTTACACAAACTTTGTTACAGTACCTGGCGTTCTCAGTGCTAACGAGTGCAATGAATATATTTCTAAAGTTAGAAGTCATGCTTTTGTTATTAACGGTTGGGAGCGGTTTGAGTGCTTACATGGTACTTCACTTTCTTCATAAGTATGAAGATCATAAGTTGGCATCCTACTTCGGTATACTTTCGTTGAACATATTTTTATATCCAGCTTTATGGATCTTTAATGGTGGTAGTAAGGGACCTACTGCCATATTTATGCTATTTAATGCTGTGTTGATCGCAGTTGTTTTAAATCGGTATAACTATGTTAAAATTGTGGTATTTCAAGTATGGGTTCTTTCTATGTTGCTATTTGCTGAATATAGTCATCCAAGCTTGATTCACGATTATTCTAGTGAACTTGTACGTCTAATCGATTATGGCTTTTCCTTTACTTTGGTATTTGTCTTCACAGTCTTGGTAGTTGTAAAAATAATGGGGGAATACAATAGAACTATAAGTAAGTTTGAAGAAATGAACAGGGGCATAATGGAAGCAAATCAAAAGTTAAAGGTTGCTTCTGAGACAGATGAAATGACTGGAATATATAATAGAAGATTTACAATGAATTATCTGGAAGCTTGCGTGCAAAGTCAAACAGATTCTCCTGATATCACTTTGCTCATGATAGATATAGATCATTTTAAATCTATTAATGATACTTATGGACATAGCTTTGGTGATGAAGTGATTAAGCGTATTTGTAGCGTTATAAATGAAAATTTGAGAAAAACGGACATTGTTGGTCGTATTGGCGGAGAAGAATTTTTGGTCGTCATGTCTGATGTTGAAAAAAAAGATGCAGTCATTAAAGCTGAAATTTTGAGAGGATTGGTTTCAGGGATTGGATGGCCAGATAATGATTTAGAAGTAACGATTAGTTGTGGCGTATATTCCTTCAAAGGGAACGAAACGATCGATGTGGCCCTTGAACAAGTTGATTTAAGATTATATAAAGCAAAAGCATTAGGGCGAAATATGGTTATCACAGATATATGCTAAAAATTATTGATATGGTAGATAGAACACAATCATCCTTTAGTCCATCGGTGTCCAGTAGGCCACCCTGTCGATAATAACTCGGTAAATGTTTTGCAGTAATTGTCTAGCTTACTTTTGAAGCATGCATTCACTTGAGAAAATGAAAGTCGTCAAAATAAAGTATTGCACATTGACTCCCAAAATACCACTTTGCGTTACGAAGTGGTATTTTTATATGTAATTCATGGTGCGTTGAATATGAATCGACAAATTTTTTATATCAGGCGGGTCTATGGTTTAGTGCAATTGGACAGAGCGATTAATTATTTCATTTCTATTTCAAATAACTGGGATTTACGCCAGATAGTGTCAACTCTTGTGCGCAAAAACCACCAGAAATCCGATAAGGTTTATGCAGCTTTAAGTTTCTCCTCGTAGATCAAATCGATGACCTTCGAGTCTATATAGCACCTTCCAGTTGACCAGTCTTCGCTATATTCGATCAAGTAGGAAGTGACTAAACGTATGTATGAATCAACCGATGGAAAAATGCCAACGACTTTGGTTCTTCGCCGAATTTCACGGTTTAAACGTTCAATCATGTTCGTTGAAGCGATTTTTCTAGAATCAATCTGTTCAAAATTGAAGAACTGAAGTGAATCTTCGAGACCTTCTTCTAGTGTCTTAATCGCTTCTGGATACTTACTTTCATATTCATCCATAAAGGTATAAGCATAACTTTTAGCACTATTGTAATCAGGTTGAAGCCAGATTTGCTTCAGCTTTGAACCGAAGTGATTTTTCTGTTTGGATGGTACATGTGCCATGATATTTCTCATGAAATGTACCTTGCAACGTTGCCAGGATGATCCCAGAAATGACTTTCGCGCTGCGCTAACAAGGCCCTTATGTGCATCTGAAACAACTAACCAGACGTGTTCAACGCCTCGTGCCTTCAACTTATCAAACAGTGTTGTATAGCTCGCTTCAGATTCCTCATACATTGGCTCAACTGCAAGTATATCTCGTGTGCCATCAAGTTTAACGCCACAAACGACGTGAACAGCCATGTTTCTGACATGCCCATTATCTCGGATCTTTTCATAAAGAGCATCTACCCAAAGAACAGGATATTCTGCATCGAGATTTCGATTTCGAAACGCTTCTACTTGTTCATTCAGCTCTTTTGTGATGTTACTTACATGGCCTTTCGAGATTGAATCGATCCCTAGACTTTTAGCGAGTTTCTCGATTTTTCTTGTGGAAACTCCATTGACGAATGCTTCCTGAATGACGTTCATTAGAGCGGCTTCGGAACGTTTTCGTTCCGTCACAAAGAATGGAATATAACCACCTTTACGTGGTTTTGGAACCATAAGATACATAGTCCCCATACGCGTATCAAAGCGTCTTGGTCGGTATCCGGCTCTGTAGCCATTTCTTGATCCTGAGCGTTCTGATTTATCAGCTCCAAGTTGATTTGAAAGTTCTGCTTCCATCAGCTGTTCGCACAGCCACTTGAGCATTTCAAGCATTGGGTCTTGCGCAGTTAGAAACTTTAATAGCATTTTTTCAAAAGGTAGGGTAGAATTTTGGTAAGCCATCGGTTTATCATCTCCTTATTTGGGTTTTCTAGACAATTACCTTTTCGGAGTTTCCGATGGCTTTTCCTTTATTTATTTTTGCGCACTTTATTTTACGCTATCTTTACGCCATGTAGTATTATTACATTATAGTATATATATTGTAATATTTAGAAATGAATTGGGAACTGAAGGCGGGTAAGTGAAATACCTATTAAACTAAAAGAGGTCAACAAATGATTGTATGGATAAACGGGGCATTCGGGAGTGGAAAAACCAGTGCAGCAATAGAGCTGAATAAACGCCTGATGGGGTCTAAGCTGTATGACCCAGAAGAATTTGGATTATTTCTTAGAGAACATGTACCAGGAGCAAAAGGCTATTCTGATTTTCAAGACCATCCATTATGGGCAAGGTTGAACTTTGATATTTTGAAGTATTTGGACAGCCAAGATCATACTTGTGTGATTGTACCTATGACACTTGTTAATGGAAAATATTATGAGCAAATTATAGACAAGTTAAGGGACGGTGGTACGGAGCTTCGTATGTATACCTTAATGGCGTCCAAGAAAACCATCACATCCAGATTAATAAAAAGAGGTGATTTGGAAGGGTCATGGGCCTTTCAACAAACAGATCGTTGCATAAAACAGCTCAATAAACCCAAATTTGAGAGGCATATTGATACAGAAGATAAATGTGTAAGCGAAGTCGTGGACTACATAGAAAGTCAGTTGTGTGAGTCAAGCGTATAAATACGAAGTTTTGTATACGCCTTTTTCAGCAACCCGTGGTTATGTGGTTTTTTGCAAATATTACGATATTTTGAGCAATATAGCAAAATATAGAAAAGATAAATAAAACTCAAAATTCGAGATATGAATATGCAAGTTTGTATAAAACTCAGGAATAAAGTGTTTTCCAATATACGCATGACATTCATAAAGTCTACCAAGTTGAATTATTAAAGAAAGTGTAGGGGCATAATACTATGTTAAGAAATAAGAATTATCTAGGGATATTTATGGTTCTAATTTTACTTGTGGGATGCGGTAGCAATTCAAGTAAAGGTGACGAAATTAATGTAAGCGCGCTGATTGAAAAAGGTACAGTTGAGTTATCAGGGAGCACTTTTAATTTGCATCTTGACTCAATTAGTAACTTTAAATATGAGGGTGAGAATGTCGTTGAGGCGTCTGGTGATAACCAGAAAATTGTAAATTTCTATGATGAAAATATTTTATCAAAACAAGAAATATATTCTGGTGAGAAACACATTGCAAGCAACTATTATACATATGACAATAACGCAAAAGAAGTTAGAGTGGAAACAGTAATTGAAATGACCAAAGATAAAACATATAAAACAACATCGTATGATAAGAACTACAAGGAAATACGTCACTATGACTCAAACGATGCCTTAACCTCTGTGAGTGAGTGCATATTAAATGATAAAGAGCAAATCATAATGCTCAGTTCAAAATCAAAAGATGGCACTTTGGAATCTGAGAGTCATTATGCATATGAAGGGGATAATCTAATATTTCAGCAACTGACAGATGGCCATAATGTGCTTAGAGAAATCTATTATAAATATAATGAATTTGGAGATGAAACCGCCTATATTGCCATCACTTTCGGTGAGAAATATTGGTTAGATGCCATGTACTATGATAACGTCTATGAGGATTCAAAACTGGTACAGCAATCTGCGTATGGTGTGCATGCGGAATTAAGTGAGAGCCAGGCTGGTGCTATCGGAGAGACTTTAAAATAGCAAGGTACATTCGTATTGATTATCATACCAATATTTTGCAATAAAAGGGCCAGAAGTAGGCGGTAGGGTGTGTTAATGAATCACTTAAAATAAATTTCTTCGATACATAAAATATGAATGATTAATAACTTTCAATTCTATAAAAAAAGGTAAATACAATAAGCTACTATTATCCAAGGCATAATAGTAGCTTATTGTATTTAGACTGTGAAGTTAGAAAAGGTTATTCAAAAGCTTTGTTTAATAATGCATAGTGTTCATGGTCTTCCCAAACAGAATTTATTTTCAGATATTCTTTACTAAGGCCTTCATATTCAAACCCCATTTTTTTAACGACTTGTTTGGAGGCTTGATTTCTAGGCATAATATTAGCTTCAATCCGATGTAGCTTGAGTTCGTTAAAAGCAATATCAATAATCTTTGCTACAGATTCACTCATAAGTCCTTTGTTGACTTGATCTTTGTCAAGCTTATAACCGATAAAGCAAGATTGGAAGACACCACGAATAATATTTGAAAGAGTTACATTGCCGATAATCTGCTTCTCACCTTTCAGTGAAACATATAAACTGAGATGATTTTGTTTAGAATTATTAGCAATTTCTTCTTCTATCATGTGAACTAAATTATTATCAGTGTAATATGAGTCTTGCCTTTGTGGTTCCCATGGTGAAAGAAAATCTCGATTACGTATAAGGTATTCTTTTAACAACCCAAGATCAGATAAGTCGATAGTTCTAAGAGTCAAGCGTTCAGTTTCATAATGCATCATACCATTCTCCTTTACATAT
Organism: uncultured Acidaminobacter sp.; assembly: GCA_963676345.2. GTDB lineage: Bacteria > Bacillota > Clostridia > Peptostreptococcales > Acidaminobacteraceae. The sequence goes on along the minus strand of CAXXTS010000001.1, from coordinate 927,700 downwards.
TTATAATTACAATCATGCAGTGGTTAATAATTGTTTAATAATTGCCGCATATAGTCGTGGGGTGTGTTCTGGCATGTCTATTCCCATTACAATATTTGTATATGTTAAGCCGTCCAATGTGGAGAGCAGAATAAAAATTGATGCATCTATATCAATATTCGGCGGGAGTTCACCCATAGTTATACCCCTTTTTAGCACATCTCTAAATGCGTTTAAGTATTTGGAGTAGTGCTTTTGTGCCTTGTGCCGTAGTCTTTCATCACGCGTGCAAAGCGACCAGAATTCAAATGAGAACTTGGCTGTTCGAATCGTGAGTTCCCCCTTCATATTGCAAAAAGCATTTGAAACATAGGTTTCAATGAAATCTAATATTGAGCTTGCATTTTTATAGTTTTCAATTTCAGAGAGTCTTATTCTAAAACGATTTTCAGCTATTTCGAAGAATATATCTTCTTTGCTAGCAAAATGGTGATATATTCCCCCTTTGCTTACATTAGATTTTTTTACAATGTCATCAATAGTACTATAAGAAAAGCCTTTTTCAGAAAACACATAGAATGCGCTGTCAAGAATGTTATCGATACGTTCCTGCAGTTTGTTGCTGCTTAATTTTGGCATTGGACCTCCTTATTGAATAAAACAGACTGACTAGTCGGTATTTATAATAACATATGTCTTTTGTTATATCAATCTAATATAGGCAATATTCAAATTACACTGTGGCGACAAGAGGGATGCATTAGACTCAGATGTGGTAAAATATAACATACAAGTATAATACGTTCTCTTTGAGTGCATGATGTCGGGTAGGGACCTAACTCAAAATTCAGCTTGAATGATGTCAGGTTGCACCAGCGGCGTAAAGATAAAAGGGGGTAGCATGAAATACACACTTGACTACTTATTAGTAAACTCAAAGTTGCCGGGAAGACGTGCAAATTTAGAATTACTTTATGATTTCAGAAAACACGCATCAAAAGAAATTGTTATGAAATGCCTATCATTAAAAAATAAGGATCTTAAGAATACGCCAGAAGAGTTTGCAATAATGTGTGGTGTTGTCGGATATTGTGAAGTGTATAAAGATAAAACTGAACAAGTCTTCGAATTTCTTGATGATTATGCACAAAGCGAAAGTTGGAGAGTCAGGGAAGCGGTTGCTATGGGTATCCAGCATATGCTTATTTTAAGCGAAGAAGATTCTTTACAAATAATCAAGTCTTGGTTACAAAAAACAAATTTACATAAGCGAGCTATAATAGCAGGTCTTTGTACACCAAGACTACAATCTATAAAAGCTGTGAGTTGCGAGACTGAAATTGCTTTAGAGTGTCTAATGAACGCGGTTTCAAGTTGGACAGGAAAGTTAACTGAGGAACAAAGCGTGCTGCGTAAAGCCCTAGGGTACTGCTGGAGTATAGCAATCGAGGCAAATTCCAGCAACTTGAAACCGAAGTTTGAAAGATATTTTGACTCAGAAAATAAGAACATAAGATGGATTCTAAAATCTAATTTGAAGAAAAAGCGCTTAATAAAATTGGATGACAAGTGGGTTAATGATTCTATAAGGCAGATATCCTGATTCAGGTTATAAACAAGTGATAGGTCACAATAGGTGCTTGTTCTGGTAGGCAACTTTGTAGGATTCTGGAGGCGCTCAGAACAATTGTTGAAGATTTTAGAAGAGCCTAGGATTTTTCGTTAACTTTTTAAGAGCAGTTAAAACACGAGAAATGACTTGTAAGTATTGCAGGCGCATCTATTTGGGAAAAGAAAGGTAAGATTGCAGTATATGAATTTTAAAATATTAAGTACTGAAAAAATAAACTTGCATTATATAAGTAATCGTGTTATTATACTTAAGTACCTTAAATAAAAAGTGAAAAACATTTAAATAAAGTATTATGAATGAAACTAGTGTCGTATTAATCGAGTCTGTATCATTTCTGAAATTTTATCTAATTGGAACAATTTCGTTCTTGAATGAATTTTTTACATGTATCTAAGGACTATAAAATTTCGGAGGAAATGAATTATGATGAACGGAACAGTAAAATGGTTTAATGCAGACAAAGGTTTTGGTTTTATTACAGGAGAAGACGGTCAAGATGTATTTGCTCACTTCTCACAAATTAACAAAGATGGTTACAAGTCACTTGACGAAGGTGAAGCTGTAACATTCACTGTAGCTGAAGGTCCTAAAGGTCCACAAGCTGAGAATATTACATCTAAGTAAATTGCCAAAAACATATGAGCCAATCAACCTAGTGTTGATTGGCTCTTTTTGCGTATTTAGAGGAAAATATTTCGTCTTATGAGTCCATGCTTTTTAAAGACTGATCCATCCGTTTTAATCTGGTGCGCGTAATTGATGTTTAATAAACGGGATAGATTCAAGCTTGATTGTAACAGTATCCCTTGCAAAAATTGAATGTTTATAAACTGTACAAAAGTGCCCCTTTGGTAACACAGGGGGCACTTTTGTATTCTAAATATGGTAGAATATAACAGGAAGTCGTGCCTTTTGGAGCAGAAGAAAGAATGGTCATTATTGAAAGGAATTCAAAGGATGAAAATATGTCAGTTGAAGATAGATTCAAGCGGTATAGATTTTCTAAAAAGTAATATTTAGTAATGTGGGGTGTTGTATTTATTCCGTTCACCTTATACATAAGGTATCATGCATACCATTGTCCTTATTGCGGGAAGAGATATAAGGCAAGCGCACAGTACTTAATCGCGCCATTTTCTAGAAAATGTTAACAGTGTGAAAGGGTACTTGATTCATTATAATAGCAGTTCCAAATTTGCAATTTAAAAACAGACCAATTGTCAGTTTTCGGTTCATTTTCCTTTGAGTACGGTTGAACGCGTTGAATCTGAAAGAATAGAATGGGGCGGTTTAAAATGAGAAAATGGATTATAGGAGTAGCAATATTTATTCTACTAGGTCTATTAATCATAAACGGTAAGTCGGCGGAGCCAATTACACTGGTAAATGATAAGGAAATTTCATCTTACTATATTAATGGAGAACTCATAGAGGACAAAGAAATGGTCGCTGTTTTAAGAAATACCTTATCGGAATATGAAACAAAGGAAATAAACAATCCTTTTCCGGTAGAATCTAGAAAAATTCATATGGAGATCAATTATCTAAGTGGCGGAAAACCCAGACACATTATACTTGGCGATTTGAACGTGCTTTATGAGTCGGCTGATTCGAAGGTCTTTGAAATCATTAATGGTGAGGACTTACTGGTTGAGCTAAGTAAGGTTCTAAACCAATAGGCGAGGTACTTTGTGAAAACCCTATTCGTCATTGAAAAAGACGATTTTAAGGCAGCGCGGGATAGAACAAATAAGAACTACAGCATTGGACCCCAAGGTTAGAGGGCTGGCCAGAGGGGGTGTGCATATGAGAACATTCTTGAAATAGTATAAGCCCCTTTGCTAAAATCGTATGTTTTTGTTGCGAAGGGCTTGTTTTTAATTGTGCAAGACAGATATTGAAATAATTAAGCTTTTATTAATGTTAGAGCATCGTGATGGTTTCAAATGTAAATTAATGTTATAATGCTTAAGTATTACAATAAATGTATTTTATCTATGCAAGGAGGAGAAGTTACTATGGGTATCTTTGATCGTATAAGCACAGTATTCAAATCAAATGTGAATGACTTAATTTCAAAAGCTGAAGATCCAGAAAAAATGATAAATCAGATGCTGATTGATATGACAGAACAGTATAATGGAGCCAAGTCTGAAGTGGCTCAAGCCATTGCAGAGGAAAAGAAGCTACAAAAGGCTATGGAGGCAGAGGAAGCTCAGGTAGAAAACTGGTCAAAAAAAGCAGAGCTTGCGGTTTCAAAAGGTGACGATCAACTTGCCCTTGAAGCACTTGGCCGTAAAAAGGAACATAGCGAATTGGCCTCCCAGTATAGAGACCAGTATACGGCTCAAAAATCATCAAGTGATGCCCTTAAGAAAAGTCTAAAAGAATTAGGCAGTAAAATTGAAGAAGCAAAAAGACAAAAGAGCATACTGATAGCTAGAGCTAAAAGAGCGGAAGCACAAGAATCCATTCAAAATACAATGTCTAGCATGAACAATAAAAGTGCTTTTGACACCTTTGACAGAATGTCACAAAAGGTAGATGACATGGAAGCTAATGCAGCAGCACAGGCAGAACTCAATGATGCACTAAGTGGTGATGACCTAGAAAAGAAATTTGATGCGTTGGAATCTAGTGATGACAGTATGATGGATGAACTGGAAGCTTTAAAGCAAAAAATGAACAAATAGTGGAGGTTTTAAATGGGAATCTTCAATAGGTTAAAAGACTTAGCCAAGGCCAATAGTACAAAAGCAGTCAATGATCCATATGAAAGAACCCTGTTGACTATTCAGGTCGGTGATATTGTCAGCATAGACCACGAGGACTATGAGGTCGAGGGGAAAATTGTTTTTAATGATGACGGCTGGAAGTGGAACGAGTATAAGTTGAAGTTTGGACGCGCCACTTACTGGCTTAGCGTTGAGGAAGACGATGATATTGAACTAGCACTTTATAAAGAAATAAAGCCATTTACGACAGAACCCTTTAAGGAAACAGAATATGAGGGGATAAAATATCATTTACAAGAGGGCAGCGATGCCCTTGTTCATGATGTAGAAGGCAAGGTGAATCTGAAACAGGGTATGCCTGTTGACTACTTTGAATATTCGGATTTGAAAGATGAAAATTATTTATCAGTAGAAATATGGGATGGTCAAGTGGAAATGAGTACAGGCATTCCACTGGAAGATTTTCAGATAGAGATATATCCTGGTCAGAAATCAGTATAGGAGGACAGCATGGAAGGTATTATTTCATCACTTATATATTACGCACTTGGTCTTGTACTTTGTGCGGCAGGCTACAAACTTTTTGATGTATTTACACCATTTGATCTTAATAAGGAAATAGACGATCACAATGTAGCAGCTGGTATGTCTGTGGCAGGCATTTTTATTGCAATTTCAATTGTGATCAGCGCTGCAATTATATAGATAGTTGGTGTTGTCATGAATAAAAAACTAATAGCTGTACTCATGGCTTTGTCCCTATTAACAGCCTGTGGTGGACAAGGCATAGTAGAGGAAAGCTACATAGAAGATGTATCGACAGATATGGAAAATGTATCAACAGACACAAGTTATGACGAAGAGGCACAGGTCTCTGACTTAGATGTACTAGAACGCTCTGATTTAAAAGAACTTGAAGTTGAAGACATTTTAACACCAGTGACCTATATTACAGGCAGTGTCGATTACAGTGAAAAAGCCACAGTAATGGCGTCAAATCTGAGTGTTGAAGATACAGCTCTTGTTTATATTAACAATGAAAAACCAGAAAGTTATACAGATTTGTTAAATGATGAAGCGATAACAATCTATTATGATGATACAGTGATCCTCATTTATAAGGGTGAAGAAGAGAAGACTTATGTTCAAAAGTCATCGCGAAAATATGTGCATAGACACGGCTTCGCATCAATTTATCGTCCGTACAGATCTAATATTTTTTGGTATTCAAATAGACAATATGAGCAAAAGTATTATAAAAAAGACAATCAGCGTTATGGAAATGGTGGATACGAAATAAAAGCCACCGATCCTAAGCCGGCATCTAAGGTAGACAAAAACAAGATATCAACCGGTCAAAATGAATCATCGAAGGTGAAAACAAATTCTGACTGGAACAATTTAAAGACGACCGGTTCCGGCGGAAATTCTGTAAAAACAGGTAGTACAGGTACACGTACATCAATTGGTGGCGGTACAAGTTTTGGAAAGTAGGTATATTATGGAGAGTTTACTAGCAAATCCAATAGGATCCACTGTATTTTATGCAGCTTTTTCCTTAGTTCTTATGCTTATCGGATATAAATTTTTTGATTTAATTACCCCTTATAATTTTGCTGAGGAAATCAAAGAGAAGAATCCAGCTATTGGCGCGGTCATTGCGGGAATATTCATTTCAACAGCAATTATTATCCGTGCGGCAATCATCTAATTTAAACAAACAAAAGGATAATCAATTTAAAAATTGACTGGGCATAAATACAAAATATACTCAATACTATTTCTATATGTAATTGAGTATGCTAAATTGCAGGCAAAACACCATTTAAAAACATAAGTACAAGACTGTAGATTTCTAAAAATTCAAGGGTATGTGATTATTCTCTCAAGCGTATGATGCTAAGTCAGAGTGAATGCATACTTTTGAGCTAAATGGCTAAGCTACAGTCTTTTATCATGTATTAGAAAATGCTCTAATTAACGGGAGGCATTATGAAAGCGCTACAAGACAAAAGACAGCTCTCGGCGACCCCATTATTATTAGCTGTTGGGATTATTGCTATTTGTGGGATTATATATGAACTTATTATAGGGGCCATCAGCTCCTATTTACTTGGAAACAGCGTCAAACAATATTCAATTACCATTGGTCTATTTATGAGTGCTATGGGCGTGGGGTCTTATTTGACTAGGTATATTAAGAAGAACTTGTTTGATACCTTTATTCTAGTGGAACTCACAATAGGGCTCGCCGGCGGGGTGTCGGCAATCCTTCTTTTTACAGCCTATGGTTATACAGATATGTATCACCTGGTCATGTACATTACCATAATTCTTATAGGCATGCTGGTGGGCATAGAAATTCCCCTTCTTACAAGAATTATTGAAGCAAATGAAAACAATTTGAGAATGACAATTGCCAATGTTCTGAGTGTAGACTACATTGGCGCCTTATTCGGATCATTGGCATTTCCACTTATTTTACTCCCTAATTTAGGGGAGATAAGAACTTCATTCTTTGTAGGGATGCTTAACATCCTAGTGGCTTTGCTAATTCTTATCTACTATAAAGATTTTGTAAAGCAAAAAAATGCTTTAAAGGCACTTGCGACTATTATGTTGGTCGTTGTTGTATCTGGCGTGATTGTAGGCGATCAGATTGGACTTAAAATTGAAGATCGTCTTTATAGAGATAAGATAATATACAATGAGCAAACCAAGTATCAAAAAATGGTGTTAACGCAGCACAAGGATGATTTGAGACTCTATTTGAATGGAAATATTCAGTTTAGTTCTTTAGATGAACATAGGTATCATGAAGCTTTGGTTCACCCGGTTATGGAGCTGTCAGACCAAAGAGAAAAAATACTTATATTGGGTGGTGGCGATGGACTTGCAGCCCGCGAACTCCTTAAGTATGATGACGTAAAAGGAATTACCATAGTTGATCTTGATCCAGGTGTAACAGAGCTTGCTAGAACCAATAATCTCATTGTTTCTTTGAATGAAAACGCGTTGAATAATGAAAAAGTCAAAGTGATTAATGAGGATGCCTTTCAGTTCTTGGAGTCAGCCGATACACTGTATGACGTAATTATCGTTGACTTACCAGACCCCAATAATGAAAGTCTTAATAAACTCTACACCAATGTGTTTTATCGTTTGATCGGGAATAGACTGCAAAGCGGCGGTGTATTTGTCGTACAATCCACCAGTCCGTATTATGCAAAAGAAGCCTACTGGAGTATCCGAAAAACAGTTGCCTCTGAAGGGTTTTACACAGATGGGTACCATGTCAACATACCTTCTTTTGGAGACTGGGGATTTACACTAGCATCTAACAAACCACTGAGTGACAGGACTTTTGACTTTAGTGTGCCACTTAAATTTTTGAATGAAGAAACAGCTATGTCAATGTTCAACTTTGCAGAGGATGAAATTTTGGATTTAGATCAGGTGGAAATAAACAGTTTAACCCATCCGGTACTGATTCAATACTATGAAGCTGCATGGCAAAATATGTAGGGAGGGAATAGCGTTGACTAGAAAGCGGATATTTGAAATTATCGAAAAAGGGGATGCGGATGATAAGGCAAGTCTTATTTTCGACAAAGTTATTTTAACCCTGATTATTCTAAATGTGATTGCAATTATACTCCAATCTTTTCAGAAATTGAACACTGACTATGCAGACTTATTTCGCAATTTTGAAGTAATAAGTGTGTCCATATTTTCCTTCGAATTGGGTCTGCGGATTTTTACGTCAGACATAGGATATCCGAACCTTTCAAAAGGTAAAGCGCTGATTAAATACTTGCTCAGCCCTATTGCAATTGTAGATATTATTGCGATTTTGCCATTTTATCTGCCCATGTTCATTGCTATGGACTTGAGATTTTTGAGAATATTGAAACTTTCTAGGCTGCTCCGTGTTTTTAAGTTAAACCGCTACATGGATTCTATGGGGGTACTCTCAAGAGTCCTGCGTCGGGAAAAGGAGCAGTTGCTGATCACGGTTTTTATGACCTTTTTACTAATGCTCATTGCGTCTTCAATGATGTATTATATAGAAAACGAGGCTCAGCCAGATGCGTTCCCAAATATTATTGCCTCTTTCTGGTGGGCCATAGCAACGCTTACAACTGTTGGATATGGTGATGTTTACCCGGTGACGGGACTAGGGAGAATTTTAAGTGGTGTCATTGCTTTACTGGGAATTGGTCTCGTGGCACTCCCGACAGGTATTATCAGTTCAGGATTTTTAGCTGAACTGGAAGAACAAAAGAAAAGGAATGAACCCCATAAAGATCGTATACATATTGTATGTCCAAGTTGCGGTACCCATATAGTGGAGTTTATAAAAGAAGAGGATAGTGTAGAAAATGATTACCATTGATACCACGTATGTATAAAAAGCACATAGGGTTTTATGGGATACTCATGGTCTGTTAGACTTGTTTACTACGAATGCTCTTTGTATAAATAATGACGTTAGGGTGTGTTCAAATGGGTGCAATGCTTAAAATAGTATTTGGTTGGCGTGAAATATTTGTATCAACAGATTCTCGCAGGTATCATATAATGAAGAAGAAGCTATCAGAAAATGGTATTAAGCATTTAAGTGAAGTTAATAATCCGGCTGACAGTGGTTCGCGTAGAAGTTTAGCTGTGAGAGATATGAGCATGAATACATACTATATTTATGTTAAAGCTAATGATGTTGAAAAAGCAAAGCATATAATGAACAGCTAATGAGAGGCTGACTCTGGAATGCGCAAGAGTTTTATAAAGACACATAAGCATGTGTATCGTTTGGAAAACCAGATTGTATAGGTGCGTGAAAAGCATACATGTGATGGAATTAAATAACTAAGAGTACATGAAAGACCTGATCGTTTATCAGGTCTTTTTGAATGCAAGTGTCAGTCCCTTTTCAATGGTTTTAGAGAAGTTTGTACCCATTACACCGGCGAGTATGAATGTACTGCCAATGTAATGGGCTAGACTTAAGGGTTCAGAGAGTATTAGCGCACCAGCAATAATGCTAATCAGTGTTGACAGATTTGAAAAAACACTAAATTGTGGCGGTGAGAGGTGCCTAATTGCATGATTAGATGCAAAGGTTGAGCCTAATGAAGAAAATAAACTCAAATAGAGTATTCCAAGGGTATAACTGAGTGACTTAAACGGCATCATATAGTTTATTATAAGCTTGTTTGAGTCATGATGCTCAAGAAAATAAGTTGTATTGAAAACTGTAAATCCAGTAAAAATGATGATAAATGTGAGCTCGTAAATGCTTAGTTCAGTAACGACTCTTTTTAATGTTATGGTATACATTGCTGAACTCAGTGCAGATAGAAAAAGCAAAGCAATACCCAAGAAACTGCCATCAAAAGAAAGTGTATTTCGTGCAAAAATGACTAAAACACCTGACACTGACATAATGACACAAAACGCTTGTATCTTTGAAATGGACTGTTTCATCAATAGCCCAATCATGACAACAAGGACTGGGACCATGGCAAAGATGATACCTGCCTCGGATGAGGTGGCATATTTTAACCCATAAACTTGGAGCGAAAAAAATAGTAATGGGTAGTAAAGTGTCAGCGGAAGAGTGAACAATAATTTATGCTTTGTAAGCTGAATTTTTTGTCCACTCACTTTAATAAAAACAGCATATCCTAATAATGCGATAAAAAATCTGTGCGCCAGTATAAGGCTTGGTGGTGCAATGGGAACCACTTGTTTCGTTATTAGAAAAGACAAGCCCACAATTAATGAATAGCTTAAAGCTGCTATATAAGATTTATTTTTGTTCATATGACCTCCTTGTGGTAGTTATATTGAAACATAGAGGACTGCATGATACAATTCTTTTAAAATAAACTGTAGCGCTACAGTGAGGTGCTAAATGTACAAATACATTGAAATTGCAAACACATTAGAGCGGGAAATAAAGGCGTCTAACCAGAAACCTGGTGAGCGCGTGGCATCGGTGAGGACTTTATGCAAAACATATAAATGTCATCAGTCGACGGCAGTAAAGGCCTTAAATTACTTGAAAGAAAAGAACATAATATATTCTATTCCCCAAAGTGGCTATTACATTACGGGAAAGGTGGATAGTAAACCTGAAGAAGATCAGAGTATCGATTTTAAAACTGCTTCCCAGATTCAAGGTTTTTCCCATATTTGGAGTATCAAAAATGTGTAAATTTGGCCATTGAAAAGAATCAGACACGTTTATTTAAATACAGTAATATGGAGGGCTATTTACCGCTAAAGGATTCTATTCGTAAACTCATAACTCATGACTATCTATTTGTAAACGCAGAAAGTATTGTCATAACAACAGGGATACAGCAGTGTCTGTCCATTTTAACTGAGCTAAGTATGTCAAATGGTCGAAAGAAGATTCTCATTGAGCAACCAACGTATCATTGTTATATTGATTACTTAAAACTCAATGGTATTGAAGTTGAAACGATTGAGAGAGACTATAATGGCATTAATTTGTCTAACCTTGAAGCTATTTTTGCAAAGGGAGAAATTAAGTTTTTCTATACGATGGCTCGTGTTCATAACCCCTTGGGGACAAAACTCAGCAAAGATACAAAAGAAAAAATCATGGAACTGGCATACCGATACAATGTATTTATAGTCGAAGATGACTATATGGCGGATTACGTCACAGATAAATCCAACGATCCCCTGTTTACTTATGACCTAAAAGGAACGCATGCTATCTACCTTAGAAGCTTTTCAAAAAGCATATTTCCAGGACTGCGTGTAGGCTTTGCTGTACTTCCAAAAGATATGGTCTCTGACTTCGCCCAAAAGAAGTACTATCAGGACATGGGTACGTCATTGTTAGCTCAGGCCTCTTTAGATGTATATCTCAGAAATAGGATGTACGATAAGCATATGTCTAAAATGATTAATCTTTATGCGGCTAGGGCACACAAGTTAAGGACGATTTTATCAGAGTTTCAAGTTGAAGGCAGTTTTAGCTCAAACTATGATGCGTCTACAATTCATGTGTGCTTAGATGCAGGCAGTCACTTTAACCTACCTAATATGAATAGAAAGCATATCAATGTCGCCAATATTCAAGACTACTATTATTCTTTGAGCGGTGACATTCAAAGGTACTTACCTATAAATGTTTCAAATGTGACGGAAAAGCAAATTGCTATTGGTATTAAACGGCTAATGAAACTGTCTAAATGAGTTTTCATACAGATTGTACACGTCGTGTTGCGAACCCTTATCTAAAAAGTCATTAGGGAGTTAATATGAAAATTGAGCGGTTAATAGGAATCGTATTTTACTTAATTAATAGGAGAATGGTGACAGCAAAACAGCTAGCAGACTATTTTGAAGTATCAAAGAGAACCATTCTAAGAGATATAAACGTACTAACGCTTGCAGGGATTCCAATATACTCTGAAAATGGTTCGAAAGGTGGTTATTCAATAAATCCGAACTACCGGGTAAATGAAAAGATAATTGATTTATCAAATACACAGTATATGCTTCTTGCACTGAAAAGTTTGAAGAGTGTTTACGGCGAAAACAAAGTTAATGATACTTATGAAAAAGTAAAACATATATATGATTCAGAAATTGAGGAAGCCCATATTGACATCGATTTTTCAGTTATTAAGGAAAATGAGCATGTTATTTCTAAGGTGTCAAAATTAAGAAATGCAATAATAAATAGGAAGCGTGTAAGGTTTGAGTATACAAATCAAAATAGTGTGAGCAGACAAGTAAAGGGCAATGTAATACACGTATATTATAAATGGTACTCTTGGTATGCCTTTGTTCATGACATGAAAAAAGACAAGAACTTAATGTTCAAAATACTGAGAATGGACAAATTACAATTAACTAACGAAGATCAAAAGACTGAGTATAATGCAAAGAAACTTCTAAACGACTACAATCAAACGAATAAAAATCAAAAAATTGAACTTGTAATGGAGTATTCATCTGAAAATGACATGCTCATTCGTGAATACTTTGGTGGAGAAATAGTCCTGAACCAAAGAGCTGTCATTCAACGAAAGATAAAAATCTATGAAAATGATTTTATGATGTTTTCAATAATTCTAGGGTTTGGAGATAAGTTAAGAATTATATCTCCATGTTCATACCGTAATAAAGTATCCAAACATTTATCCAAAACACTTGCAAAAAACTATTCGAACGGTGACATATAGTTGTCACCGTTACTGTGCTAATATGTTCCTACAGTTAAAGGAGGAATATATGAAAACAATTTATATTTATGTGCTTGAGAAAATGGCAGAGTGGGAAATAGGCAATATACTTCAAGCTGTGAGCATGGAGCAAGTTGTGCGAAATGAACAGCCGCGGTATCAGGTTAAAACCTTTGGTCTAAGTAGGGATCCTGTGAAAACGATAGGGGGATTATCAATCATCCCCGACCTATCCATTGAAGAAATAATCGAAAAGGATATGGTTGCCTTACTCTTGCCAGGTGCTGAGAACTGGTCTGATCCTAAACATAATCGGGTTATTGAAAAAGCGATACAAGTGCTTAAACAAGATGTTATAGTAGGTGCTATATGTGGCGCAACATTAGCAGTTGCTGAGCGTGGCATATTAAACCATTATAGACATACGAGTAATTCTGTCGACTACCTATCCTACTTTTCAAATAATTATACTGGGCAAGCCCATTATGTAAAGCAATTAGCTGTTGCTGATAAGAATCTTATAACAGCGAGCGTGGCTGGCGGTCTAGAATGGGCTAAGCTGATTATTGAAGGTTTGGGACTCTATCCTGAGGAGAAAACGGAGCTATGGTACAAGTATTTCAAAAGTGGAAATCCTGACTACTATCTGAGTTTAATATCATAATTCTATAGTATAGTGCGCTGTGATATTCACGCTCCAGAAGAGGCTGATTTTGAAATGATTTGTAAAATGAAAAATGACCCCCTAATTGTAGAGTACACAGGTGGGGTTCGGAGAATAGAGGTTAAAGCTGGGGCTGCAAAGACCAATTGAAGATGAAAATGCAGCACGATTCATATAGGAACCATGGTTTATTAAGGCGTGCAGACTACTAAATGTCTGTACGCCTATTTATGTGCTAATTTTTATGTTTCTGTCTGAATCTGCGAACCTTTGCGACGTTATTGCACTGGACGGAGCAATATTTTTTGTTTTGATTTTTACTCTTATCAAGAAAGAAGAACTGGCAATCCGGGACACCGCATTTTCGGATTTTTAAAATAAGGTCTTTATCAACTGCGTCAATGAGTTCGATGATGATATCTGCAATGAGCCTATCTTCATGAGATGTTGCATGAACACGTTGGAGAATGGGCTTATCATCACTAATTGTGAGCCTATTATAGAAAAGAGCCTTTTCCAGGCATTGATTAAAGAAATCAATATGATTCTCAATACAAGCCCCTTCAAGTATTTCAACAAGGGAGTTTCGAACCCGTTTCAAATTATTTGTGAAGGTGGAAGTCGGTGTACTCGTGAGTCGTGCCCCGGTATGGTTTAGGTGGGCATTAATCCAGTTGTCATCCTTTAATACGTCTTTTTGTTTATGATTAAGGAACCAGAGTGAGTTTGCTAAATTTAGAATTAAATCACAGTTCATTGTGTAACCTCCTAAATGCATATTGTTAGTTACCGTGTGTAGTGGTATAGTATGATTATAACATGCAAAAGTACATTATGGTGGTTACGGAGGTTTGGATGAGAATAAGAGTAAAGGGTATTCCTTCGAATGTTGGCGCATTAAATCCGGGTACTGAATCAGCACCCCAAGTAATAAGAGAAGCCCATCTCATAGAGGCACTTGACACAAATCATGAAGTCATTGACATGGGTGATGTAGAACTTCCAAAAGTCTTTATAAGACACAATGTTGCACCCATTAGAAATTGGCCATCGCCAAGGCTTGTTTGGGAAGAGACCATGCTTCAGTTGACCTCTTGTTTTTCAGAGTCTGACTTTACGCTTATAATTGGTGGTGGCTGCAGTGTATTTACTGGGGTTTTCAATCAATTTCATAAAATCTATGGCATGCGGGCAAAAATTATATCTTTGGATCATCATATAGATATTAAGGAACCCAGTGCAGAAACATGTATGGGTGCAACGGCTTATACACATTGGTTTCTTACGTCTCATAACCAGTGGTTTACAAAACCAAGCGGATTTACGAAAGCTGGAATTATTGCGTTGGGGTATAACGAGGACACAATTGGCCAAGGGTACAATATAAGTGGCATAATAGGATATAGCAAGAATAGCATTACCCAAAATGGTGTGGAGAATACACTAAAGGACTGTTTAAGCCATTTGAATCCTGAGGACAGGGTTCTTGTTCACCTGGATCTAGACATAATTCAAGAAGACGATTTGCAAAGTGTCTATATGCCGAGTCCAAGCGGTATGGAACTCTCCGTGGTTCAAGCCTTGTTGAAGGGGATTGTATCAGACTCCAGAGTGATGGGAATCGTCATAACTGAGTTTTCTGGAGCACATGAAAACAGTAAGCATGACGCAAAAAAAGTCGTTAACCTAATTACCCATATGTTCAAGGCGCAAGACTAAGGTTAAAACGGGTGGAAAACGACTCATAAGTGTAACTTTGAATAGAGTGCCCTCCCAAATACGGGAGGGCATTTTAAGTACATGATATGGTAGAATATAGAAGAGATACATAGAAGTGATAACGTAAAATTTAGCTCAAGGGTTGTTTGATACCTTAATACATCAGGTCGAAGGCGGCTAACAGTAAGAGGGCAATTATTAGGGAGGACAACATGAATGCATATAAAGTTATAAAGGCGCGCGAAACAGAGTTTCCAAATCCTGTTTCAGTTAAAGCTGGAGAGCATGTAGAATGTATAGAATTCTCAAATGCCGATGGTGAATGGGCGGGGTGGGTTTTGTGTAAGACACATGATAATGCGGGGTGGCTACCACATCAAATTCTAAAGATTAAAGACTCAAGTGGCACAGTCACTGAAGACTATTGTGCCGAAGAGTTTGATTTGGAAGTTGGGGAAGTTCTGTATTCAGACAAGGAAATGAACGGTTGGATATGGGGTTATAAAAGCTTTGATCCAAACAAGTATGCATGGGCACCACTGAATCATATTAAGCGTATATAAAATCCTTGTCAGTCCTTGATTAGTGGAAGTTTTCTTATGAAATGGGGTGCAAAGCGTTATGGAAAAAATACTTGTAGTTGGTGCGACGGGTCTTATCGGAAAAGCACTTGTCAGGCAACTCTCTTCGAGTCAAAAATTTGAAGTATATGGTACTTATTATATGAATTGTCCGTCTGAAGATGCACGCTATTACAAATTGGATATGGATGATTTGTCAGACATAAAAAATATACTTCATTCGATTGAACCTCAAATTGTTGTTTCTTGTTTAAGAGGGGACTTCACCAAGCAACTGCAAGTACATAATTTTATTGCAGGGTATTTAAAAGAGACAGGAGGTATGCTTTACTACTGCTCAACTGCAAATGTATTCGACAACGACTTGAGCAGGCCGCATTGTGAGTCTGATTCGGTTAATGCTATATCAGAATATGGGCAGTTCAAAATTGATTGCGAGAGGATTATAGACCAAAAACTGGGTGCACACTTATGCATTATGCGCCTGCCGCAAGTCTGGGGACGAGAGTCCATTCGAATGAAAAGCTTGATAGAGTCTATTAAACATGATCGTGAAATAACAGTTTATCCAGATCTTGAAATAAATACGATTACGGATATACAGCTAGCAAGACAAATCGTCTTTCTAATAGAAAATAGGAGCACCCGTATTTTTCATTTTGGTTCACAAGATAAAATGAGCCATAAAGCATTTTATATGCGTTTAATTGCAAAACTCACAAATAGGAAGGTTTGTATTAAAGACAATATTGAGGAAGTGGGGATATTTTCACTTCAGACACAACGTAGCCATGAAGTTCCTGAAAACTTTAGATTCACAAACGATGACGTAATAAATTATTTGACAGATGGGTCAAGTTCTTTTATGTGAGTCTATGGTCATGGGGGTGGAAACATCAAGCTACGATGAAGTTGGTTTACTGGATGTTCAAACAGGCTATAAAGTTTTTGAACATCAGTCAGTGTAATCATCGGGTGTGCGCGTAAAACAAGGCCCAACTTCGTGTGAATGCTCAGACGTTGTTTGAAATAGTAGAGATAATATGTCTGAGCAAAAAATACATAATGAGTGGAGGAAACTAAAATGAGTAAGTATGAAAATGCAATTAAGCTGATGGAGGAATTTTGTGGAAACGGGAAAGACAATCTGATCGCCCTCGCGACGATTTCATTAACACCAAATGCTGATAACAGTCCACTTCCGGCTGTGCGCATGGTTGACGCCTATTATGAGGATGGCGTATTTTATGTGTCCACATCATCCCACAAAAACAAAACACTTGAAATTGAGAAAAACAATATGGTTTCAATTTGCGGTCTAGACCTATTCACAGCGCAAGGAACCGCTGAGAATCTTGGATGGGTCAAGGATACGAAAAATGCAGATATCAGAGCGAAAATGAAAAAGTACTTTGCCTGGTTTGATGATCACGGCAATGAAGAGAGCCCAGACTCAATTGTTTTGCGTATAAGACTGACCCAAGGAACGATTACAGACAACGATCAAAAATATGGTGAGTGGCAATACAAAGTTGATTTTGTAAATAAAACAGCCTTGTAAGTCTATTTTTCATACGATTTATCATGCCCCATTCATTTCAAATGGGGCTTTTATTTTGTATTTTAATAATAATATTAGGGCTGAAATGATTATGGTAGAATATAACATATAAGGAGAATAAGCTTAACAGAACTTGATCTTTGATGTGTAGGGAGGGAAAATGGAAGCCATAAAAAGAGCTATAAAGGCACTTCGTCTAAGTGTATCTTCAATAAATCCAGTTAAAGATTCCTACAGCTCAACAGTCAGAATACTAGACCTTGAAAACGGTCAGCGTGTTGTTATTAAAATCCCTTACACTAAGGTGAAATTACTTAGAGAAGAAAGGGCGCTTAAATTATTAGCGGACAATCCTCTCGTTCCTGAAATTTTAGATATATGGTATGGCGATGAGCACGTTGTAGGTGCATTGCTCTTATCATACATAGATGGACAACCAATGGAACTTCCAGTGAATGATGATGTGATTTATGATATGGGAAGAAAACTTGCCATGATTCATGAAGTTAAAGTGGATCGTTTTGAACTAGATGAAAAGGAGAGGGACTGGAGTCTTAGTGTCAGAAAGAAGATAGAGTCTTGGGTGATAGAAATTAAGGCTTATCTGACTCCATCGATGCTGGATGATATTGATAAATATTTGAATGATCACATCATGTGCCTTAACAGAAATCAGGAGCCGTGTTTAATTCACTTCGATTATAGACCCGGAAATATCCTGATTAGGAATGGTGAAATTGTCGGGATTATAGATTACGAGAATGCGCGTGGGGGATCAGCCGAAATTGATTTTACCAAGGTGTCAAATACAGTTTGGAGAACACATTCTAAAGGTGAAAAAATGTTTTTAGACGGTTATAGATCCATTAGGGCATTGCCTGAGTTAGAAAAGGTTTTGCCGGTCTATAAGTTTTACCATGCAATTGGTGGAATAGCATGGTGTGTGAGACGCGAAAGAACAGACGGGGACTTTTTCGAGGAGAATTTTAATCAATTAGAGGCTATACTCCGGTGCAGTACATAAAGAAGCCATGGAAGGAGGTGGATTTACGATGAAACGGTTGGTTTTTATCCATGGTCCAAATGGCGTTGGGAAAAGTACGACGTGTTCCTTGCTTCATGAAAAAATAAGTAATTCTGCATGGCTGGAAAGTGAATGGGCACGCAGAATTAATCCATTTATGTTCACGCATGAAATTGAAACGATGACAGAAGAAAACTTAACCCATATACTAAGAAGCTATTTGAACTTATCTGTTGTTGAAACCGTCATTTTCAATTGGGGACTGCATGGCCCGCGAAAAAAGATACTAGAGCGGGTTTTTGAAAACATTTCGGACATTGAGTATCAATATATTCCAGTCCAAATAACATGTAGTGAACAAGAAAACATAAATAGAATGAAAAAGGATCAAAGAAGTGATTTGAGAATTAAGCGGGGCATAGAAATTAGAAGCTTGTATGAGAATCCCAAATGCAGTGAAATTGACTCAACAAATTTAACCCCTTGGGAAGTCGCAGAGGCTGTTCTTGACATATTAAAAAGTGTTTAGCTGTTTAGGTTGACTTACTCTGTGAGTTCGCCGTGTAGTATAGATACTACTTATTTTTAGCAGCGAAGGTTGTTAGATGAATGAAAATAAGATGCGCATCAGTAATTTTTTTGCGTCCCCTAAAGCAAAACTTATTTGTGAAGAGGAATTTGAAAAGTGCTATTTGCTAAAAAGTAAATATGCATTATGGTCTTTTAAAATATCCTTAACCTATTTTAAAAAAGAAATAATCGTAAAAGTACCCAAAGTCATTCTTTCAGAAATGCATAGTTAATGCCTATTTTATCAAGTAAGTATTGTGTGCCATCTCAATAAGAGCTGAGACGGCACATAACTGAAAGAAAATGTGCTCTATGCGTGTATTTCTGAAGTACAAATAAATTAGCCCCTATAAGCAATAGCGTCTAGCTGGAACAGGAGTCCGTTGCCACCACCACGGTGGGCAAACTCGGTTTGAATTGATTTTCTAACAGGATATTTTCCGTTAAATCTAGCCTTTATGATCTCTTCCATGACTGGAATATTCCAAATATCTCTAAATAGGCAGTCCATTTGTACAACAGAGTCTAAATCTAGACCCACTTTATTTAGACGTTCACTGAGATGGTCTATTGCACCAGTTATTTGTTCTTCGATTGACTTACCAACGTTTCCAACACAATATCCGATGAATACCAGGTTTCCAGCTTCGATAACGCCTGAATGTGCCCATTCTTCATGCACATCACTTCTTCGTATACCATTCATGTAATAATCTCCTTAAATGTATATTTTATGTATTATAATAATAGAACATATGTTCCTATATGTCAAATGTCTTTCAATTTCAATTATTAAAGAAGACTCATTGTGTTCATATGTTAAAATATTGAAGTATATAGAAATGTTGGTGGAGTTGCCGTAGGCATTAGTATGAAGTTAGGTAAGGGGTCAATTAGAGTCAAAAGGGCAAAACTATGAAGCAGTCACAAACTTGGTCATTAAAGAAGCATTTGCTTGTTTGTATTTGTGCAGCAAGTGTTTCATACATAATAGATTTTATTTTAAACAGCCATTTCGGCAGGGCAATTTTTTTGAGTTTGTTTAAGGGACATCATTTGGTTATGGATGCCCAAGCTGCATGTGTTGGGATCATAAGTGGTGTGGACGGTCAAGCATCAGTACATATTGCAGGTGGGCCGCTCGAAATCATGTCACTTGCAAACATTGTTTTTTTCTTATGCTTGATGCTACTCTATAAACCGCTGAAGCATTTTATGAGATGTACAAATGGCAGAGAAAAACTTTGAAATGGGTTCAAATGATTTAAGACGTCCAGTGATGAAGTTAAGCACCAGTATAGTCCTGCACGAATCAGAGCCTAATTTTAAGTAGATTGAGTTGTGAACGCGTGCGTCTAGAATATGCCTTAAGGACAGCAGGTGGACGTTGAAAGGAAAAGCAGATGAATTATAGTTTTGACTATGGGAAAAAGGAAAAAATAATCGCGCGGTTTGGCACCTTTTTTTTTGATAAAGTGGAAAAAAACATGGCATCATTAACAGCAAAGTGGCAAATTGATGAACTGCATTTAATAGACTCATTTTCAGCGAGTTTAGTCTTCAAGGGCATGTCGAAAGCATATGGGCCCATTGTAATGAAGTTTGGAATTCATCAAAATGACTTCAATAGTGAAGTAGAAGCCCTGACGTTTTTTGGAGATAAAGCAGCATGCCGTCTACATGATGTCGACTATGAAAATAGGGTGTTGTTAGAGGAAGCCCTAGATCCAGGAACCACACTCTTTTTTGAACAAAATATTGAAGAAAGATTAAGTGCCTTTTGCGGCCTATATAAGAAGCTGCATTCTAGCAGCGGTAAGTATACTGAATATGTGCAGAGTTTATCGCAACCTTATAGGCATAGCTCCTATACGGATTGGATTCTTAATGTTACAGATTATATAGACAAACAGCCCTCCTGGGAGGAAGTTGCAACTCATATGAAGCGTGCAAAGGCGTGGTATTTGGAAATTAGTGAAGCCTATCAGGACCAGTCAATGCTGCACGGTGATTTCCACTACTACAATATTTTAAAGACGCATAAAGGCTATAAAACTATCGATCCCAAAGGTGTAATAGGCCACCCGATATTTGATATTCCAAGATACGTTTTGAATGAGTTTTGGGACGAGAAGGATGTAGATAAGGTAGATGGTGTTGTTGAAAAAGTGCTTGCTACTTTGAGTGAGGCCTTGGGTTATCCGAAAGACTTGCTGAGTAAGCTTATGTACATTGAAGGGGCTATGGCAATGTGCTGGTGCGTTGAAGACGGAATGCATATTCATGATAAGGAAGCGGTTTTAGAGTCACTGGACCGGATTTATAAATATACTACATAAAGTATTCGTATTTTTGCTGTTTCTACAATAAATCAAATTGTTAAAAGCAGAAATTATGGCTATTGAGTTGTAATATGTCATCGTGACTGGGCAAATGAATAGGTGCATAGTGGAAACGGTATTGAAATAATGACCGATATCATAGGGGGAAAAAATGACAGAAGACATGTGGATTGAGCTTATAAAGATCATTCCAAGCATACTCATCAGTTTAATTGGTGTATTAATATTTTTCATTTTAAAAAGTACAATTATTGAAAAGCTATTGCCTTCAATCAGTGAAATAAAAGGACTGGGCATTGAGATTAAACTCGTCAAAGAGAAAATTGAAAGCACAGTGAAATCAAAGGCTGCCGAGCATGATGTGGATTATGACTTGGGCGTTATAAAGCGTGCAGAGAAAAATTTGAAAGCAGCAAAAGACAAGCGTGTACTATGGGTAGATGACAAAATTAGCAGTATTAAAGATGAAGTGGATATATATAGAAGCTTGAAAATGAATATAGACATTTCTACAACCACGGAAGACGCGATTGAGAAGCTTTTAAACTTCGACTATGATCTGGTCATTACCGATATGGTTCGTGGGGAGAAAACAAGTGCAGGTATTGAACTCTTAGAGGAAAAAAAGAAAATAAATAATCCGACAAACTTAATATTTTACATAGGGTCACTTGATGATGACAAAGGCATTCCTACAGGTGCATTTGGCATTACCAATCGTTTAGATGAACTATTACATCTTACACTGGACTGTTTTGAAAGAAAAATAGATTAGCATGCACCAAATAACTGGGCGAGAATAAGGTTAGGGTGTGGAGGCAAATGGAGACATTCAGGATTGCAGTTTCATTAATAACAGTATGTATCATATATTATGCTTTAATTCACTATTGGCATAGACTTGCAGGTGTAATTGGCAGCTATTTGCATTTTAGTGACTTTGTAATGTGGTTATGTAGTAAAATTAAAAATTGTTTACACATAAAAAAGAGGTAGTATGACGAATCAAGTGCTGATGAATAACAACAATATTTTCATATTGGGTTCGGTTGCCAGTGGCAAGACAACATTCGCAAATGCATTAGCTAAGAAAAAGCAAGACTTCTTCTTTAAAAAGGTATAAGAAGCCTTTCAAGACTGCGCTCACAGACTGATTTTATATATTTTAGATGGGGTGCTGTGTAGAAGGCGTGTAGGTCGTGGGGGGCAAAATGAAAATAAAATCAAAAATAATCTTAAGCGCCTTGATTGCGGCATTGGTCATTTCCAATGTTTACCAGTATGGACAAAATCAGCTTCAAGCTGAGCAAACAGGCGCATATATTCAAATGACTACACTTGACGCTATGTATTTGTCATCACGAAATTGTGTATGGGACTACTACGGTGACCATCCTCAGCTGCTTCAGGTGGTATATGAAGATATTCAAACTGTGAGCGCGTGTCATGCTTTCATGTATAGAGGGAATGATCTATTCTCGAACTTAAGAAGATATGTCCTTCGAACTAAGAATCGCCTGGATAGACTTGAAGCTGTTTTAGAAGAAGGTCATATTGAAGAAATAGCTATTCATCAAGCACTTGTTGCTGACTCAATGAAGGGCGTCAGAGATGCACTGGATAAAACAGATGTAGAAATTGATGCGTTAGATTTGGACACAGAAGGACTAGACCGCGCTTGGTATGATGCTTACTGGGAAGAAAGTGGACCAGTCTATGATATTTTATCAAAAAATTTTCCAGCGATCGAATTCGAAAGGCCATAAACCAACACAGCTATTATATCAGGATGCATTAGCGGCTTCGCGAGGGCGCTTTGTAGTGAAAATTCAAACATAAGCATACTGAAAAATATAGGAGATAGATTATGTATGTTAAAGCAATGACAGAAGTAGAAAAAAACCAGATAAAAATGAGGGTTTCTAAAATAGAAGCACTTCAAAATAAAGGCATATGCTTTGGCTGTTACAATTTTGAGCACGGCGACATTTTCCCAGATGATGGGTTGATTTTTTATGAAGATGACAGGGTCCGCTGCCAATTTGAAAAATATCCAAGGGCGACAGGTCAGACAATTATTGTATCCAAAGCACACTATGAAGATATATCAGAAATGCCTTTAGAACTCGGAACCTATATTTTGAAAGTCTCAAATGAAATCATTAAACTTTTAAAAGAAACCATTGGCGCAGAGAAAGTCTACATGTGTACCATTTGTGATGGCAAGCGAAACCACCTCCATTTTCAGTTATTCCCAAGGCTAAAAGGCGAACCCATTGGATATGGGAACTTCGTAAGAGAAGAGGGGGTCTTGATGGACTATCATGAAACAGCATACAAATTTAAAGCGAGGCTTGAAGCCGTTCTAAAAGGCACTCATGCTTAATGTATCTATAAAAGGGTGCGTAATATGGATTTAAGATAGGAGGATTCCCATGCATTTCATTCAAATAGGAAGTCTAAAAAAACAAGAAATACATGAAATTTTCAGGTTGACCGATAAGTTGATTGATAATACTGCGCCCCTGCTTAGCGGAAAGCATTTTGCACTCTTTTTTCCTGAATCGAGCATAAGAACGCGTTTATCATTTGAAATAGGCATAAAGTCTTTAGGTGGAAGCTGTACCCTTTTTCCACCTGAAACATTAGATAAAAGAGAAGCACTTTATGACGTTTCAAGTTATATTGGTAACTGGGCCGACGCTGTTATTGTCCGGCACAAGGACTATGTGAAGGTTAAAGAACTGAGCAAAAACACAAAAGTCGCGGTCATTAATGCGATGACTTCATACAATCATCCTTGTGAAATCCTATCAGATGTATATTCAATGCGCAGACTGCGTAGTGACTATGATAAATTGACCTATACCTTTGTAGGAGGCGATGGGAACATTATAAATTCATGGAAAGCAGTGGGCCAAGTACTTGACTTAAAAATAAATCATGTATCATTGCCCGAATATAGGATTGGGGCCAATAACAAGAACTATCAATTTACTTCTGAGCTAGAAGGTGTCTTAAAGGGTACAGATGTTGTTTTGACAGACCCGCTTCCAAGTGCACTTAGAAATGCCTCTTATTATAACAAGTATCAAATTACGTTTGAGCGTATGAAGTGCTGCAAAGAAGGTGCTCTGTTAAATCCGTGCCCTCCTTTTTATAGGGGGGAAGAGGTCAGTCAGGATGTCATTGATTCAGAATATTTTGTCGGACATGCATTTAAGAAGCATTTATTATATGTACAACAAGCCATTATACTCTATTGCTTGAATATAAAGATGGATGATAAGTACTAAGGGTATATCAGAGGGGCGGTAACTTGGCTAGCTGCCTGATCGCTTGGGAAAAGTATGGGTGAAAGCTGCTAAGGAACATATAATCAGGGAACCATTGGTTTATAAGTAAAGTAGGAGGTTATGCTTATGAAAAAGAAAATTGCAGTGCTATTATGTTTTTTGTTCATAATCGGCTATTTTATGCCCCGAAGTGCCTATAAAGTGCTCCACACAAAGGTCAATATTAGAAGAGTTGAACAGGTGCGGGTTACGCAGTTCTATCCAAGTAGTGAGGAAACGATATTTACTTTAGATAAAAAATACGAACGAGACCCCTTTTGGGATTTGTTGAGAGACGTAAAAGTTGTTCGTTTTCCAGTAGAAGTAAAAAAAGAAACCAGCAAAAATGACCCCAAATACAAGATTGAGCTCATGAGAGACTATGAAGTTATGCACGTACTGGAACTGAGTCCCTTGGGGTATTCAATTGATGATAAAAGCTATATTCTTATAGATTATGACTTGGTTGATTTTTCTGGTTTTGAACACACGCATTAACGCAAGCCCCTGATATAAGTGCATTAAATAGAGTTTTCATAAGCAGAGTGGGAGGTCACATGATTAGGGTACTGGTATACTTGCTTGTTGGGATTATTATTGAAAGCATAACATTCAACTTTGGAATGTTTCGTCATATTGAATCCTTCTTTTTTGTATGGGGGGTGCTCTATTTAGGCGTATTACTATTTACTGTATTTAAAGTGGATACATTTACATACACGGAGCATTTTAGAAAGTCTGGAGTCAAGTTTAGAGACAGCGACGACATTATTACGGATCGCAAACGGCTTAGTTTAAGCAAAAACTTGCCGAGTATGACCTTGTTTCTAACGCTCATGTTTATGGGAAATACAGTGCTCTTTTTTGTACTTATGCCTTAGGCACCTTTAGTGTAAACTGTAAAAAATAAAACAGCCACGTCTCTTTGAATTAAAGATGACGTGGCTGTTTTCTATCTATTTTAACTTAGCCCTTTGGTCTGTTTATGGTTATGTCAGATGGGCAGAGTGCATCATTTTGAATGGCATTGAGAATGGTCTGAGCCACATCATCTGGGGACATAAATGTGTCCACTGGGTAGCCTGAAGGACTGTTATCCCAAAATGGCGTGGTCATACCTCCAGGATAAACACGAATGATATCAACGTTCTTGTCCTTTACTTCATCTTCAACAGATAAAAGAAATCCTTTTGCTCCAAATTTAGATGCATTGTAAATGGTCTCTTTTGCCTTGCCTTTTAAAGCAGCGGTAGAGAGTATAGAGACAACCTTGTGACGCTTTGCTGGATGTTTTTCAAAATAGCAGAGCCCATGTATAGTAACAAGCATTAGACTAATTAGGTTGTTGTTTAAAACAGTCATAATATCATTTTTAGAAATGGTATTAAGATCACCATAATAGCCGCTTCCAGCTATGTTAAATAAATTTTTAATAAGCAGAGCTGATTGAGCTAGTGTATCAAACATATTTTTTACGCCAGCTTCATTGGACAAATCAACTGCAATAGTATGTATAGAAACGCTTGAATTCAGGTGTTTTAGTGCGTTTTCAGCATTGTTGAGTTTATCTTTTGATCGGCCTGTAATAATAACAGACTCTCCTTTTGTGACAAGTGCTTTTGCGATAGATAGCCCTAGGCCTGAACTGCCACCGGTAATTAGTGAATACATAATACCTCCTGTCAAAAAAACCATACCTATAGTGTGCGTAAATTGAGTTGCTTATAAATACATATACAAAAAACCCATTCATTAAAACATAGTCCTTTGAAAACAAAATGATCTTGTGGCTAAATCACATTTACAATTGTTAAGGCAGAGTAAATCAAAAGAGCACTCATAGAAACATTAAAAGGCTTTTCATATCTGTCAATTAGTTTATTAAACCAAGCACCAAACAATGCCCAACTTGAGTTGGCAAGAAAACCAATCGTGGCAAGCAACATTGAGATAAGTACCAGTTCGTAGTGGTGGGAAAAGTTTGGTGTAACAAAGTTGGAAATAATAGTGAGACCATACAAAATCGCCTTTGGATTAACAAACTGCATCATAAAGCCAACTTTGAAGCTGTTTCCGCTAGATACATTGGACGGTTGTGCTTTTGACTTTGTATGTGTGAACTTAATGCCTAGAATTTTAGCTGCCAAGTAAAAGAGGTAGGCAGCGCCTAACAAACTCATACCGAATTTGATTTTGGGTATTATTTCAAAGAGTATTAAGTTGAAATAGCATGATGAAAGCATAATAATGAAAAATCCAGATGTGACCCCAAGTACAAACTTAAAAGTCCTCTTGTATGAAGAGCGGCTAGCATTGACCATAGCCATAATATTGTTGGGACCAGGTGTGAAGGATACTGCAATAGCATATGAGAGAAATGCACCTAAGTTGAACATAAAGACCTCCTTTAAGTGACAGTGTGTATGTTTATTATAATCTATAAAGATGATGTATTGTCGTAGTTGATTGATTTTGTTCATGTAATATTAATATGAAGTTTGATGAATCAGTTCGATGAGAAAATTGAGTTTATTTATACAAATAGGTTTTATAATAGGTTTAAATCCAACCTATTATATGATGTGATGTGCTTAAAAGTTAGGATACAGCCATTGTAAAGTTGGCATGTAACTTGCGCCTCTTACTTGTATACCACAAATAGGAGGCAATTATTATGAAACTAGGCATATTAGGTGGAATGGGCCCACTGGCAACCGCGGAGTTCTTTAAAAAAATAGTGAATATGACACCGGTTTATACGGACCAAGATCATCTTAGGATCTTGATGGATGATAACCCTCAAATACCAGATAGAACGGCATTTATTATGGGACAGGGGCCTGACCCAACTCGAGAAATGATACGCTCAGCTCTCAAGCTTGAATATATGGGGGCAGATTTTATAGCTATGCCCTGCAATACAGCTCATAAATTCCATGGTGCTATACAAAAGTTTTTAGATATTCCACTACTGAATATGGTTGCGCTCACAGCAGAGTATATTAAAGAGAACTGGCCTGAAAAGAAGAAGGTTGTCTTGCTTGCAACCAATGGAACCTACACAGCTGGCATATATAATTTTGCCCTGCATGCAAAAAATCTTGAAATCATTGTCCCAAGCGTTGAGCTGCAAGCTGAGTTGATGCAGTGGATATATAAGGTTAAAGAGGATGGTTCAGTACCGTCAAAGCAAAGATTTGAAGCAGTCATAGATTCGCTCACAGGTGGTGAAGATATGCCTGTTATTCTAGGCTGCACAGAACTGCCGATTATTGTAGACCGAGTAAAGCCAAGCGGTGTTTTTGTGGACACAACAACGGTTCTAGCAAAGGCCTGTGTTAAATTGGGCCTTCAAAAGAAGGGAACTATAGCAAAAGCTGAAAATATTGCATAAAAAGGTTATGGGCATTTGACAACAACTCTGGAAAAGGTGTATATTATTATTGGCATATGTTAATAATGATTATCAACTGGATCGAATGGGGATGGTGTTAATGCAAAATGACTTGGTTGAAATAGCGGTTGTAAGCATTTTTGATGGAACGGGAAAGTCTTTTATAGCGCGCAACTTGGCGTTTGCTATGAAGTGGTCTTACACTACAGCCATTGAAGGAAAAGTTCTTAATTGGGGCAGTAGAGAGTATAAAACTAAAAAACAGCCAAATCAGCAGCTGGTTGAGTGCAGCTCAAAGACACTAATAAAATATTTGGAAAAAGATCAGCGTTTTGGATTTGTGCTACTGATTATGGATTCTAACCGCTGTTTAGGTTGCGATGCAAAAAGAATGGTTGCGCTCGTGGAAAAGCTTAGGCAAAGTGGTATTGCGCATGGTGCACTAATAAACAACCATCGTCCTGGAAGGGATAGACAGATTCTCAGTACGCTGGAGACCATGAACGTGCCGCTCATTGGCAGAATACCTGTGATGGAAGAGACACAGGTAAGCCTAAGAGCTAGCGGAGAATATGTATCAGACGAGCGAACACTTTGTATTTTGAAAGCGATAGGCCGTATACTCAGCGCACACATAAAGCGCCTAAATTCAGACTGTGTATAAAACAGGCAGGAGGGTTTAAAAAAAGAATTTGCAATTAAAATAGGAAATGCTCTGAAAGCATTTTTAAAATAAAAGAGCTGTTGCAAATTTTGCAACAGCTCTTTTGGCCAAAGGCGGTGCAAGGCACCGCTATATCCATAAATAAAGGAGAGGATACTTTATTTTTTAGCAACGACCCCATTTTCAAGCATATTGTCGAAAATAGAAGTCGAGAAGCCATCTTTACAAAGTTCATCGTAGCATACGCACTGTTTCTCGCCATCTATTAACGCTACAACAGCAGGGAATTTCTCAACGCCAAAGCGTTCTGCAAGGCCCTTTGACTTATAGACATCAATGCTTGAAAAGGCAACTTTCTTTGCCTTTTCAAGCGCGTACTTTTCAATAACATTTAGGAAGGCTTGTGCGTTTGAATCGGTTGCATTGTATAGGTAAACAAGTCCTGGAGCTTCTTTAGTAGCTTCTACAAGCTGCTCATAGGCTTCAGCTTCGGCAATGTACTTTTCAGCAGCAAAGCCTGCAATGGCACCGTCTCCAACTGCAGTAGCAACTTGTTTTAGCCATTTATCACGCACATCGCCTGCTGCAAATACGCCGGGAATATTTGTTTGCATTCTTTCGTTTGTCAAAATATAACCGTGATCTGTAAGGCTAATTTGCTCTTTGAAAATTTCAGTGTTTGGAATGTAGCCAATGAACTCAAAGCAATTATCACAATCAACTGCTTTGAGTTCATTTGTCTTAAGGTTTTTGAGAATAACGCGCTCAAGGTGTTCATCACCTTCGAATGCTTCAACTACTGTATTCCATGCAAATTCCATTTTCGGATTTTGGAGGGCTTGACTACGTACAATTTCGCTACAGTCCATTTTGCCTTCGTCATGTAAAACGGATACAGTAACCTTGCTCGCAAATTTAGTTAAAAATAGACCTTCTTCAATTGCTGAATCTCCAGAACCAATAATAACAACGTGCTTGCCAGTGTTTGCAGCAGCATCACATGTCGCACAAAAAGAAATGCCCTTGTCAAATAGGAAGCGGTCTTCGTTTTTTGCACCTGTCATTCTTGGACGACCACCTGTTGCAAGTACAAGTGATTTAGCAATGTACTTATTTCTAAATGTCTCAACGATTTTTTCATCACCTTCAAGAGAGACAGACTTTACGTCAGTCAGCTTGAACTTGACCCCAATGTTCTTTGCTTGCTCTTTCATCCGGTTTGTAATGTCTTCGCCCTTTGGCTTATTAGGAAAGCCAGGGTAGTTTGCGATTTCATTTGTATATGTAGCCAGTCCGCCGATGAGTGTTTTTTCAATAAGCAGTGTTTTAAGTCTTGCTCTTCCAGCGTAAATTGCAGCCGCTAGACCAGCCGCGCCGCCACCAATGATGACAACGTCATAACTTTCCACCTTATTTTCTCTTGCCATGCCATTCACCCCTGTAAGATGTTCTTCTATCCCCATATTAAATGCTCCAGTTAAATTATTACATATAACAGGATGTTTACGCACATTATCCACAATAAATTAAATAAAGAATAATATGACAAAAGAAATTCAAGAAAAACCTACTTACCTTATGTAAGCGTATAAAGTTATTCAAGTCTGTTATTACATAAAAAACTTCAAAAGAAGCTTACTGCCGACAACAGCGCCGAAGAACATGCCAATGGCATATACCCAGCCTGAAAGAGACAGTGACGCTATGCCGCTGTAAAGCGCGCCAATGTTACATCCGAATGCAATGCGTGCACCGTAACCCATGAGCAGCCCACCGAGTGCAGCAGAAACAATCTGTTTTTTAGACTTGATTTTTTTAATTTTGAACTGTGAAGCCATAAGCGTAGCAAATAGAGCGCCAACAATAATGCCCACGTTTCTCATTGTACCTGTGTCATTTAAGATACCTGCTTCAAAACTGGCTGTTGCTTCAGTACTTGAGAAGTAATACCATTTGTCGACACTGCCACCGACTGCTTCGTAAACCCAAGCGCCCCAGTTTGCAAATACGCTGGATATACCCAATGGACTTCCAGTAGCAGCAAGCGTGATAATTTGAAATACTGATAAAAGTACAGCACCGCCAACATAGGGTATGGGTGTTTTAAACCAGATCTTAAAAATATCATTGTCCCTAAGCTTATTAAAAAACTCTTTCGCAGATTCCAAAAGAGCACCTCCTTTATAAAAATTAGGTGTTCAGATGATTTACTTTTCGATGATAACTTCCCACTCGCCGTCTTCAATTTCTTCAACTTCAACATTGTATCCATCTTTACGCGCCCATTCAGGAATATTCTTCATAGCGCAGCTGTGATCGATCTGAACGATAAGGACATCGCCAGCTTCCATTTTTTTCATTGTACTTTGTACTTTAATCAGAGGTATCGGACATGCTTCACCAAAACAATCTAGTAGAACTTCTTTCATGACTTATATCTCCGATTTCTTTTGTTCATATTTAACTGCGGCAATATAAAGCAAACCGATTATAAGTAGTTGTATCAAAACGGCACCAAACCACCCGAATACATCTGGCAGGAAAATAGTTTTACCTTTTGCGATGAAATGATACTTCCAAAATTCAAAATCATGTGCGCCCCATAGGGAGCCTATGACAAAGAATATCAAAGAAATGATATTCATAATGAATCCTTCACCGACCCGCATCAGTGTACCCGAGGCACAACCGCCAGCAATAACCATGCCTAAACCAAACATGAATCCGCCAACAACGGTAGTCAGACTGATTGGAACAACATACTCCATGCCTGGAATTTGAAGCCCTTTGGCAAAGTAGCCATACTTGATTGCCGTGAAGCCAAGTGTCGTTAATGCTAAAGCAATAAGGACAGCGCGCGTCAGTGTTGTACTACCTGTCAGATAGGGGTCACGCATGGATGCCGTGAAACAAAATCTGGCTCTTTGAAGAATAAAGCCAAATGAAATCCCGGTAATCCAGAAGAAACCGAGCATGGCTGATTTTGTGGCCAGTGCGATACCGATGCCTATAAATGCTAGGCCCAGGATTAGTCCCAGAGGAATTTGATTTTTTTTAGGCTTACGCGCCTTTCTTGATCTGCGTGGTGTAGACGAACGCGTAGTGGATTCGGACATTCACATCACCTCGTTTATTTTCTTGTATAGTGAATTGAACTGACAGTATTGATATACATTTAACAATTTCCTTATAAAATTGTACCAACTTTTGAGCTGTTTCCGACATTCATAAATGTGAAGTAATATAAATAAAACTTATAGCCAATCTATGTCTAAATTATGTAGAATGAAGGTGAAAGATTGAAAAATAGGGATTGTAAATTTATGGATAAAAGTTCGATATAAGCATTATTAATATTGATTCAGTATCATAGATCGTTTAAAAATTACGAGGAGGATGTTTATGAATATCGATTCGTTAGAACTTTTTCAAAGGGTTGTAGAAGCGAAAAGCATTTCTAAAGTGGCCAACAGGGCCCACATATCTCAATCAGCACTTAGCCAAATGATCAATAGAATTGAAGACACACTTGGACACAGACTGTTAAACAGATCCAATAAAGGGGTCTTTCCAACAGAGATGGGCATGATTGTTTTAAAGTACTCTGAGAATATTATTTTGAACTATGAAAAAATGATTCAGGACATGGACCGTCTTGAAAAGAAAATGGATACAGTACGTATCAACGCAACGTGGAGCCTTGTCAACTATTCTCTACCCTGTATATTATACAGGGTGAAAAAGCTTTTTCCAAATCATAAGTATGAGCTTATATCAAGCAGTAACGAAAACACACTGAGAGATATTCAAAATGACATTTGTGACATTGGTTTTATAAGTGGGCCGGTTAAAGACAGCAGCCTCTATGTACATAGGGTAGGCATGGAAAAGGTTGTTCTGATTTCTGCTTTTAACCACGATATCCCTGATAAAATTCATTTTGATGATTTGATAAAGTACGAATTTGTAACACTTAAGAATATCGACAGTATCAACTCTTGTGTAGGCCATGAACTCAATCAGGCTGGACTAAGCTTTGATGACCTCAATATTATTTTTGATGTAGATTCCATATCAGCTGTAAAAGCATCCATTGAGAACAATTATGGTGTATCGTTCTTGCCATATACGGCAGTTAAAAGAGAGCTCTATGAAAGACGCTATAAACTCATTGAAATCGAAGGGCTCAACATGGACTATGATATTCATCTGGTGAGTAAGACTATGAAAAAGCTCAGTGAGTCTGTCAAGGAGTCTATTGAATCACTCATTGAAATTGGAAGAGAGGGTTTTTGCTAAATAAAAAGCAGACTGTAGGATTATGAAATCACCTGCAGTCTGTTTATTTAAGGCGGATAATGACTTGGACGAGCGGATATAGGATGGTTATTTTTTTGTGATGGTGATTTCCCAAACACCATTCATAACCTCATCAACCTCATAAGAAAATTCACTTTTTTTGAGGAAATCTTCTATGGATTCAGCAACACAGCTATGGTCTGTCACGGTGAGCACTGACTCTCCAGGATCCATTTTTTTTAAGGCCTTCTTTATTTTAAGAAGCGGGATAGGGCAAAATTCGCCAAAACAATCAAGTTTAATCAATAATAAAGCCTCCCTTTTTTAGGATTACTATTTGCCCATAGTATACCAGAAAAGTAGAGGTGTGTGAAAACGTTATTTTATTAAAGTGGGTGAGAATATGAAATTTCATGAGATAGAAATTTCAGCAAAGGAAGAACAGAATATACTTGAAGCGCTTCATTCGGGCCACATTACAGGCAGGGGGAAGTTTACCATAGCTGTTGAAGAAAAGCTAAAAAGCAAGTTGAAAGTGCCCTGTGTCTATATGACCACTTCAGGAACGCATGCCCTTGAAATGGCAGTGCGCCTAGCTGGTGTAAAAGAAGGTGATGAGGTGCTCCTTCCAAGCTATACATTTCCATCCACGGCAAACGCGGTGTTATTAACAGGCGCTAAGCCAGTCCTCGTTCCCGTGGAACCGGATACCCTATCAATTTCATCTGAGATTATTAGCGCATATATAACCCCCTCCACAAAGGCAGTCATTGCAGTACATTATGCAGGTGTTTGCCATGATATTGATAAAGTGGCAGAGGTGTGTGAGCGTAGTGGCATAGTGCTTATTGAAGATGCAGCACAGGCGTATGGGTCTATCTACAAGGGGAAGGCGCTTGGTACCTTTGGTACCTTCGGTTGCTTGAGCTTTCATGGCACGAAAAATGATGTTTCTGGTGAAGGTGGCGCGCTAATTTTGTCTGAGCGCGGATGTTCATATCAAGCACAGGCTGAGAGACTTCTTGAAAAGGGAACGGACAGAATGGCCTTCTTGAGAGGTGATCAGGCAACATATGAATGGACAGGCCCTGGGTCAAGTTATGTGCCTTCGGATATTTTAATGGCACTGCTCAGTGCACAGCTGGATACCTTTGAAGATAGGCTTTTAAAAAGACGCAGTATTATTAAGGCCTATACTCATGCCTTTGAACCTCTTTGTTCGAGTAAAGTCGGAATGTTTACAGGATTTCACAGAGCGTTCGATGCACCCTCTTGTACAG
Organism: uncultured Acidaminobacter sp.; assembly: GCA_963676345.2. GTDB lineage: Bacteria > Bacillota > Clostridia > Peptostreptococcales > Acidaminobacteraceae. Next base: position 893,689 of record CAXXTS010000001.1, on the reverse strand, counting down.
AAAAGACACCATTATTAGAATCTAGGTCCAATGGACATATTTTTTATGTTTGCTTTGAAAGCCCACAGGCGGGAATGCGTTTTAAAAGGCATATGGACTGGCTGAATATCCCTGTTAGAAGACACTTTGTTCCCCTACACATATCTGAAATGGGGCAAAAGCTTGGGTATGGCAAAATGGATTTTCCATTTGAATCAGATATATTTGAACGGTTATACAGACTACCGGTTCACACGCGTTTATCTGAAGAAGATGTAAGTCAAATTATTGAAGCAAGTTTAGAATCCATTCAATATGCACTGGAGGCGTAAATGATTTCGATAATTGTACCTGTTTATGGGAACGGACACAGTTTGAATGAACTGTATCAGCGTGTTAAAAGGGCAGTGGAGCGCAGTGGAGATTACAAGCAATTTGAAATGGTTTTTGTCGATGACTGCGGACCTAAAGAGGCATTTAAAGTCATTAAAGAAATAGTTCAAGCAAGTGACAACGTTACAGGCATTCGTCTTAAAGAAAATGTCGGTCAGCAGAATGCGACATACTGTGGGATGCATTATGTGAGTGGAAATATTGTAGTCACAATCGATGATGATTTACAGCATGAACCGGAACTTATTCATGCACTCATTGCAAAACTTGGACCAAATACAGATTTGGCATACGGCGTTGCAGCAGGCAGAAAAGACGAGCAGCATAGGCAACTCGGCTCTAAGCTAACCAGCCTGTTCTTTAAAAAGCACTTTAGAGTTCTGCGTGGTATGCGTGTAAGCAGTTTTAGGGCTTTCAAAAAGACGCTCAATGAAGCTGTCATAAACAAAGAAGTGGGGTTTATATACCTGTCATGTATTTTGCTTGAAAAATGTAAGGGTGTGGCCAATTTGACCATTCCATTTACACCGCGTGCTCAGGGCAAGTCGAATTATACACTGATAAGGCTGGTGCGCTTGTTTGTCCAACTGGTCCTGAACTACGGTTCTTTAAAATCCTTTTACAGGAAGTATATTAAAGATGAGACGCTTTGCTTTCAGGTAGACGAAATTATTGGGAAAGCAGCACAAGGAGTGAACAAAAATGAAGATAATGATGCTGGGCGGCGGTACAAATCAGCTGTGTGCAATTAAGCGTATTCTAGAGAGGGGCGATGAGGTCATTGTCAGTGATTATTTGGAAAACTCTCCGGGAAAAGCACTAGCCAGTAAAACAGCACTTGCAGATACTTTTTCTTATGAAGACACGCTTGCCCAGGCAAAGATACATGAACCCCATGCCGTTCTGACAGTTGGAACAGACCAGCCAGTGCTTACTGCGGCCAGTGTTTGTGAAAGTCTAAAACTTCCAACAGCAGTATCCTCAGAGACAGCACTTCATGTAACCAATAAAAAGTATATGAAAGAAATATTTGTTGAGAACAAGATTCCTTCTGTTGAATATAGGCTACTAGGTGCTGATTTTAAAGCAGAGGACGCAGAGGATTTTCATTATCCTGCGGTTCTAAAACCTGTGGACTCTCAAGGACAGCGCGGTATTTTTAAGGTTTATTCAAGTCAAGAGGTTTTTACAAGGCTCGCAGAAACGCTGAAGTACTCGAAAAGCAAGGAGGCACTTCTTGAAAGGTACTATGAAAACCAAGAAGTAACGGTGAGTGGATGGGTACAAGAAGGCAAAACCTATATATTAACCATGACTGACCGGGTGACATTTTCAGATGAAAGCAAGTTGGGCGTATGTGTTTCACATGAACATCCATCTGTACACACGCCCAAATACGGTAGTACTGCCAAGGACTTAACTCAGCGGATTGTAAAAGCATTTAATATTGAAAATGGCCCTATTTATTTTCAGTTTTTAGTCGGAAAAGAAGGGATGCTCGTTAACGAAATTGCATGCAGAATTGGCGGCGCGTATGAAGACCAGTTCATTCCTCGTATTACAGGGTTTGATATTTTGGATGCTCAGCTTGACTATGCACTGGGAAGACCTGTTTCTGTTGATGTCCTAAAGACCTATGATTTTATGTGTAATGAAGCCTGCGTCAGTGTTCAACTCTTTTTTGCAAAACCGGGCGTGGTGGAGCATGTAACTGAAAAAGAGAAAATGACTGCCCTAGAGGGTATCAGTGATTTCAGGTGTCATTATCAGAAAAACGATATAGTTCCGGAAACAGAAAATGCATCTGCTAGGGCTGGTTTTGGGCTGATTTATGGTGAGCATGAAAGGCAAATTCGCCAGAGAATTGGCTTGTTTTTTGACACTTTTGAAATGACAAACCCGGAAGGCGAAAATTTAGTACTTCGTGGTTGCAGGGGGAATAGAAATGAAGAAGCCTAATAAAGATATTGCTGTGATGCTGGTTGTTGTACTTGCTTGTTTGGCGCTTATGACCGGATGCCAGGGGCAAGTGGATCAATCAGAAGAAAAGACTTTAAAAATTGCAAGGCAGTTTGGGCTGGCATATGCACCTTTAACCATTATGGAAGCGAAGGGGCTACTTGAAAAGCACGTTCCAAACAGAGAAATAGAGTGGGTACAGCTTGCCAATACGGCTGCAATACGAGAAGCTATTTTGTCAGATAAACTGGATATTGGCTTTATGGGAACGCCCCCCTTTCTCATTGGGGTTGAAAATGGCATGAACTGGCAAGCATTCACGGGTCTTTCGAGTGCACCACTTGGCCTGATGACCAATCAAGAGGACATAAAACACCTTTCGGATATTGATGAAAGTGACCGCATAGCCCTGCCACAGCCGGGCAGCATTCAGCATATTTTACTTTCCATGGCAGCAAAGAGAGAACTGGGCGATGCCAAGTATTTTGACAATCAGCTGGTCAGTCTAAAACATCCAGATGGTGTTCAAATGCTGCTATCAGATACGGAAATCACCATGCACTTCACATCACCACCTTACATCTTTGATGAGATAAATGCAGGTCTTCACCAAGTGATTTCAGGCGATGAGGCATTTGGGGGATCATTTACATTTATTATAGGTACCATACGTGAAGGCATGGTGGACGATAGCCAGACAATTGAAGGTGTTAAAGAAGCGCTTGAAGAAGCCATAGCCTTCATTGCCGAGCAACCTGATGAGACACTGAAAATTCTTTCAGACCAGTATGGACTGGAGAAAAATGTCCTAAAAGAGTATGTGTATGAAAGCGGCATTGCTTATAATGAAAACATTGAAGGCATGGCACAATTTGTGGACTTCATGGTGGACGAAGCATATTTAACAGACGAAATCTATGAGAAATCATTGACGTGGTCTGAGTAAGGTATGGTGTTAAGTTATGACGACATCTCTTAGAAGAGGACTTCTTATTACTATAGGACTTATACTTGTGTGGCATTTGACAGCGGCTGCAGACCTTTACTCACCCTTGGTGCTTCCAGGGCCTAGTGCGGTGTGGCACCGACTGATCAAGGCTTTTTTCTTTGAGGCCCTATACGATCAGATTGCCCGGTCGATTGGTATTGTGATGCTTGGCCTAATTAATGCCCTCGTCATGACCAGTTTTATGATTGCGCTCTCAGGGAAGTTTCGCCTATTTAAAGATGTTTTCAGTACGCTTTGTGCGCTTTTTCATCCCCTTCCCGGTATTGCCATTTTACCCATATTTATGATTTGGTTTGGTATTGGAAAGGCCTCAATTGTCGCTGTAATCATGCATTCTGTTTTGTGGCCCCTCTATACGAACTTAGTCGCAGGTGTAAATAGTATTCCCAGCATTTATGATCAAATAGCGCGTGGATTTGAGATTGAAGGCATTCATAGATGGCTTCATATTACCCTTCCAGCTGTTTTGCCCTATTTAATTTCTGGTCTGCGTACAGGATGGGCCAGAGCGTGGCGCGCCCTAATTGGTGCGGAAATGGTATTTGGTGCAGTGGGTTCAGGTGGCGGGCTGGGTTGGTTTATATTTAAAAACCGCGTATTTATGGACACATCAGGCATGTTTGCTGGACTTGTTGCAGTTATTGCCATTGGCCTTGTTGTGGAAAAGGGATTTTTTGATTTTGTCGAAAATAAGACACTCAGAAAGTGGGGGATGATTGAATGATCAAAACACGCCTTCTATTTGAGATGTGTGATATTGGATATGATAGCCCACTTATTCGTAAGCTAACCTTATCGGTAAATCAAGGCGATTTTATAAGTGTTGTGGGTCCAACGGGCATAGGAAAGAGCACCCTGCTTAGACTAATTGGTGATTTTGATAAACACCTAGCAAAACCGGCTGTACTAAGCGGTGTTTTTAAACGCGGAGACATTCAAAAGCGAAGTATTGTTTTTCAAAGTCTAGACCAGCTTTTACCCTGGAAGACAGCACTGGGGAACTTGTTGGTTGTAAAGCATTCAAAAGATGTCAATATGACAAAAGAAGAAATACGATTCAAAAGCGAGGCGCTTCTAAAAGAAGTTGGGTTAGAAGCGCATATGCATAAATATCCAAATCATCTGTCAGGTGGCATGCGTCAGCGTGTTGCTATTGCTAGGGCTATGCTTAAGGAACCAGACCTTCTACTTATGGATGAGCCTTTTGGAAGTCTAGATGGATTTACCCGCCAGCGACTGCAGGCACTATTGTTGTCACTTAAGCAAAAACATGATATGACAGTGGTCTTTATCACCCATGACGTTTCTGAGGCAGCAAAACTTGCGACCAAAACGCTGGTGATTGGCAGTGAGGGACTATCCGAAACACTTCATAAAAAGGACTATGATACACTAGTCCAGTTTGAATTGGCGATTATGAAAACGATAAAAGCACAGTCTGCCAAGCCCTGAATAGTGGCACCGATTTGCAGCTTTTTATCCTGCACAGAATGAATCATTCATAAAAGCAATTGTATTTATGGACTTTTGGACTAAAATCGTACTTTAAGAATATCAATACAGCATTCTGTTTCCCAATACCCCAAAACAGTAATATGAAATTATAATAGAGTTGAGGTTCAAATAAGGGACAGTTCTAAAATAGATTGTCAACTGCTTAACAATATCAATGCCATTCTACAATTTTCTTTTTTTCTGGTAACTTTTTTGAGCGAAAAGTGCTAAGAGAATAGTTGAAAGTTGATTAAAAGCAGGAAAAATTATATGAACCCGAGTTGAAAACGTAGTTTTTCTACGATTCTAGATTGAGTAGTTGCTATCAATGTAAGAGGGGCTGAAAGCTACAAGCTCGGACATCTTGACGGTGCTATAAAGCTACTACCTAACTTATTGACAGTAACAGAGCCAGTAGGCGAAGTGGTTGTGTCAAAGGAAACATTTGAGAATGTTATGAATGCACATGGCATCGCTGGATAAGGTTACATCAGTAGCAGAAGGTACTTCGGATGAAAATCTTCGTTTAGAGCAACTCAAATTGCAACACGGCTTCTTGAAGCAGGTTACACAAATGTGAAAGTTTACGATGGTGCTAGGCTGTTGTGGGAGAATCAGGGCATGCCTTTTGAAGAAGCTGTCTCTATGGTTATTCCTATATCACAGGATGCATCATAAAAATGGAGGGGAAGTAAAAATGAAAAAGTATTCTAATTGGTTGGCGGTAGTTCTCGTACTGGCGCTGGCAATGAGCTTCACTGGATGCTCAAACGATTCACAGGTTGAAGAACCATCAATGGAAGTTACGACTGAGGCACCAGCAGATGATGCTGAACAAGCGAGTGAAGAAGAAGCTTCTCAAGAGGCACCCGTTGAAGCGGTATCTCTTGAAGAGACTGTAAAAGCTTATTTTGCAGAAATGCCTAGTCATATTTATAAAATCGGTCAAGCAGACTTCATCGATATGGTGAAAGCTGGCGAAGACATGACTGTGCTTGATATCCGAAGTGCAGCAGATTATGCAGAAGGTCATGTACCGGGCGCAATCAATGCACCTTGGGGTCCAGCGGTAAGCGAAGTGCTTTCTAAATTGCCACAGGACAAGCCACTGTTTGTATACTGCTACTCAGGTCAAACAGCTGGTCAAGCAGTACATACACTAAATGTTGCTGGATTCGATGCACGCAGTGTTAATCTTGGTTTTAACTTTGGTATTTCTAAAGTTGAAGGCATTGCAGACATTCTATCGACAGAAGCAACAACCGTATCAGAAGATATTACTGAAATCGCACCTGAAATTCAAACAGCTCTAGATGCTTACTATGCAGGTCTTGCAGATGTTAAAGATACAAAGTTCAAGAACTACAAAGTATCTGAAGACAACCTGAAGGCTATGATGGAAGCTGGCGAAGATTTCTACCTGCTTTCAGTTAGAGGTGCTGATGCATATGCCGAAGGTCACATTGAGGGCGCTGCAAACCTACCTTGGGGCGCTGGCATGGAGCAAGGATTTGATGCACTTCCAACAGACAAGCCGGTTGTCGTATACTGCTACACAGGCCAAACAGCTGGTCAGACTGTAGCTGGTCTAAGACTTCTTGGTATTGACGCTGTTTCCCTAAATGGCGGAATGGGTATGCCATCAAATGCACCAATAGGCTGGACGAACAAAGGTTATGAAACAGTTTCTGCAACACTGGATTCAGAAGTAAAAGCATACTTTGCAAACATGCCTTCACATATCTACAAAATTGGTCAAGCTGATTTTATCGATATGGCAAAAGCAGGTGAAGAGATGACTGTACTAGATATTCGTAGTGCAGCAGATTACGCAGAAGGTCATATTGAAGGCGCAGTTAATGCACCGTGGGGGCCAGCGGTAAGTGAAGTGCTTTCAAAGCTGCCTCAAGACAAGCCACTATTTGTATACTGCTACTCAGGCCAAACAGCTGGTCAGGCAGTACATACGCTGAACATTGCTGGATTTGATGCGCGCAGTGTTAACCTTGGTTTTAACTTTGGTATTTCTAAAGTAGAAGGTGTAGATGAAGTTCTAACAACTGAAGCGACACTAGTAAGCGAAGACATTACTGCAATTGATGAAGAGGTACAGGCGGCACTTGACGCTTACTACGCAGGTCTTGCAGACGTAAAAGAAACAAAGTTCAAGAATTATAAAGTATCTGAAGACAACCTAAAAGCTATGATCGAAGCAGGCGATGATTTTTACCTGCTATCTATCAGAAGTGCTGATGATTATGCAGCAGGTCACATAGAAGGTGCTGAGAACCTACCTTGGGGCGCTGGCATGGAACTTGGTTTTGATGCGCTTCCGACAGACAAGCCAGTTGTAGTATACTGCTACACAGGCCAAACAGCAGGCCAAACGGTAGCGGGTCTAAGACTTCTTGGTGTTGATGCAGTATCACTTAATGGTGGTATGGGTATGGCGCCAAATGCACCAATTGGTTGGACAAATAAAGGATACGATGTTGTTCAGTAAGACGAACTGAACGTACACTATCTCATATAATAAGAATCGCAAGATGCTGAAAAGAGGCTGTCGCAAAACGACAGTCTCTTTTTATATTAAGAGCATATTTTGAAACAACTCCTTAATATTGTTTCCAGAGAAGGTTTTAAAACTTAAGTTTGTTTTTCGTTAAGCTATTGACAGAGGCAAATGAACATGATAATCTTTATCAGTGTAAGAGTGAAAATAATTATCAGTTTCAACTGAGAGATGGGTGATGTTATGTTATTATCAAAAGCAAGAATAGGACATACAGGAATCATTAAAGAGGTTAATGGTAAGGATAAGACTAAGAAATTTCTCTTTACTCTAGGCTGTTATGAGGGAGAGCAAATTACGCTTATATCAAAGCTTGCCGGAAATTTTGTTATTAATGTAAAAGATGGCCGTTATGCGATTGATGAGAGGATGGCCAAGTCAATCACATTAAACAGTTAACTGGCGTTGGAACAAAAAAATATGTTTATAAATGCTGTCTAGAGCAGCATTTTATTTTTAAAGACATATGATAATGATTATCATTACATATTGTTAAGTGTAAGTCGGAAATCATAGGTATATTATATGAATCATTCAAGGGGGTTCATCATGAAAATTGCTTTAGCGGGCAATCCCAATTCAGGTAAAACAACTCTGTTTAATGCAATTACGGGTAAAGCAGAGTATGTAGGAAACTGGCCAGGGGTTACGGTTGAGAAAAAAGAAGCGGACTTAAAGAAAAAGTTCACTGGGAAAAATGAGTCTGTTAGAATCATAGACTTACCAGGTGCTTATTCAATTGAACCGCATACAGGTGAGGAAATCATTACTCGGGACTATGTGACAGGCGAAAATCCCGATGTAATCATTAACATTGTTGATGCTACAAACATGAGTAGAAGTCTTTACTTTACGTCTCAGCTTCTAGAACTGGGTATTCCTGTCGTGGTGGCTCTAAATAAGAATGATATTTCTGAAAAGCGTGGAGATCAAATTGACCTATCTGTTCTTGAAGACAGATTGAACATTACGGTTGTGTCTACATCGGCAACTGCACAGTTTGGCCTTGAAACATTAATGGAGAAGGCAATTGAGACTGGAAACCGTGTAAAGGGACAAATTGCACCGACCTTTGAGGGCAAAGGCACTGCAGATGAAGCCAAGGCAAGACAGCGTTTTATTGACACGGTGTCAAAGGCTGCTACGATGAAAAAACGCGATATGAGTCAAATTACACTTTCTGACAAAATAGATCAGATTGTAGCTCATAAGTGGCTGGGGCTTCCGATTTTCTTCCTTGTCATGTGGGGTGTCTTCTCATTCTCGATTGAAGGTCTTGGTGGCTTTTTATCTGGGTATGTCAATGAGACGCTATTTGGCGATGTTATTCCAAACACTGTAGGTAGTGCCCTTGAAGGCATGGGTGTAGCACCTTTGTTACAAGCACTGATTGTGGATGGAGCCATTGGTGGTGTTGGTGCAGTCCTTGGATTTTTGCCTCTAATTATGGTGCTTTTCTTCTGTCTGGCTCTACTTGAAGATAGTGGCTATATGGCACGTGTTGCAGTGATTATGGATCGTTACTTTAAAAAAATCGGTCTTTCAGGCAAGTCTATCATTCCTATGATTGTTGGTTCTGGTTGTGCCATTCCTGGTGTTATGGCTACGCGTACAATTGAAGATGTTAATGAAAGACGCATGACGACAATCCTGACACCATTTGTACCTTGTGGGGCAAAGTTACCAATCATCGCGTTGTTTGCAGCGGTTTTCTTCCCAGCGTCAACTTGGGTGGGTCCTGCTGTTTATGTAGCAGCAATTACAGTGATTATTGTGAGTGGTCTTCTTCTCAAGAAAATGTTTGTTTGGGAAAATACTTCAACCTTTATTTTGGAGCTTCCTGAGTACAAAATGCCTAGTCTAAAGCATGCATTTAAGCAAATGATCAAACATGCAAAGGCATTTATTTATAAGGCGTCTACAATCATCTTAGTGTGTAACACATTAGTATGGTTTGCCCAGACTTACAGCTGGACGCTTCAACCAGTTGAAGACGCGGGACTGAGCATTTTAGCAACAATCGGTAATGTTATTTCGCCAATTCTAATTCCACTGGGACTTGTTGGCTGGCAGCTTGGTGCAGCAGCACTGACTGGCTTTATCGCCAAGGAAAATGTTGTGGCAACACTTGCAGTTGTACTTGTTGCAACTTCTGAAGAAGCACTTCATTTGCCAGGCGGTACACTGACGGAGTTCTTTACACCTGTAACGGCGCTTGCTTACCTTTCATTTAACCTGTTTACACCACCGTGTTTCGCAGCTATCGGTGCTATGAATTCAGAAATGGCTTCAAAGAAATGGCTTTTTAAAGCGATTGGATTCCAGCTGGGCGTAGGCTATGTCATCGGCATTTTAGTATCGCAAATTGGATCTTTAGTAGTATATGGAAAGCCAGGATTTGGTTTCGGACCAGCTATTGCAGTACTGGTTCTTATCGGCGGTTATGTAACGTATCTGATTAAGAAAGCAAATTCAAAGGCGACTAATGGGAGTACTGTGAAAGTTGGTGCGTAAATGGGTAATATTTTAGTTGGACTTGTTTTCGGCGGAATTTTCTTGTGGGCATATAAAAGAATGCGCCGTGACATGAAAAGTAACACGTGTGCGTGCAGTGGTGGTTGTACAGACAAGAGCAAGTGTGGGAAGTCAAGCGCTATTGTTACTCTAAAATCATAAGCAAATAAGCATAAAAAAGGCCTCTTATCATTCATCAAATGGATAAGAGGCCTTTAATATTTATAGGGCTTCAATAATTTCCATGAAGCTTTCAATTGGCTGGTTGCCAACTAAATCATGGTCTTCATTAATAACAATCTTAGGGACACCACTAACATTATATTTGTTGGCTTCTGCATTAAAAGTCTGTGCCTCGATCATTTCAGCGGTGATGAAGTCATTTTCAAGGGCCAGTTTATGTGCTTTTGAAACAGCGCCAGGACAATGTGGGCACCCGAGTGTTACAAAAACTTTAATATGAACGGGTTTGTTGATTTTATCCAGCCTTGACTTAAAAGCATCGGGAAGTTCTTCGCCAGAACCACTGACTTCTATAAGACCCGTAATGAATGAATTGATTTCATGGCCGGCAGGAATTCCGTTGAACTTAATGCCGTAGTCTTTGCCATCTTTATCAAGCAGTACAATGGCAGGTGTCAGAGAAACATTAAGCAGCTCGGCCTTTTCACTGTCGCGCTTAATATCATATTGTTCAAGCTTTACCTTGTTGCCCACTTCAGAAACTTCCTCCATGAAAGATTTTGTTTCTGAACATGTCTCACACTTATCTTCAGAAGTGAAGAGTGCTACAGTTACCTCATCTTTCATTTGATTCAAGATGTCCTGAAGTTGTTGTTTGAGTTCGTTGTTTAAAAGTGCCATAAGTTGCCTCCTTGTTTTAGCAATAGTTTACGTGCCCAATAAGTTGATTTTCCGGATTGTTTCACTATTCAATCAGACTGTAAACGTGATTTTAAACACAGATACATAGTCTGGATGACAAGAGCATTTCGGGTTAAATGCTTAGTTTATTAACATAGTCGTTTGCGCTGAGTGCGGCTTTTGCGCCTTCGCTTGCTGCAATAATGATTTGTTTGTATGGAACCGTAGCCACATCACCTGCGGCGTAAATCCCCGGTACACTTGTTTCTGTTTTATCATTGACCACGATTTCACCAGAAGGTGTCATGTCGACAAGACCCTCGAATACCTTGCTGTTCGGTAAATATCCAATTTCTACAAATAGTCCATTGGCTTCGATCACAGATTCTTCATTTGAATTTTTATCTAAGACTTTAATATGCGACATGAGGGCTTCGCCACCCACTTCGAGTATTTGTGTTTGAAGGTGTACCTTTATATTTGATATTTCTTCAAGTCTATCTATTAGTATTTTGTCAGCTCTAAAAGCACTGCGATGTACTAAAACAACCTCACTTGCAATCTTTGAAAGGTCAATAGCCGCTTCGACTGCAGAGTTGCCGCCACCAGCAACAATCACCTTTAAATCTGTGAAAAATGGGCCATCACAAATTGCGCAGTAGGCAACACCCTTGCCACGGTAATCATCCTCGCCAGGGACGCCTAATTGTCTAGGGCGACTGCCAGTTGCAATAATGACAGCCTTTGCCTTAAATACTTCACCAGAGTTTAGGTAAATCGATTTAATCTTGCCATCTTCGATTTTATCGACGCGTACTTCTTTTTTAATAGGGACTTCAAGGCTGTTTACATGCTTTCTGAACTTTTCCATGAGTCCTTCACCGCTGATTTCTTCAAAGCCAAGAAAGTTTTCAACGGTTGAAGTATCAAGCACTTGACCGCCTAGTTTTTCTGCAAAAATAGCTGTTTCAAGGCCCTTACGCTTTGCATACAGTGCGGCGTTCAGCCCGGCAGGACCACCACCAATAACGGCTACATCATAAGTAAGGTCTGTTTTAGGCTCTGGGATTTTCTTTTCTGAGAATTGGCCTGAAATATTTAAGTCAAACATGTAATCACCTCGTAAATAGTATTATATAGTTGGGTATGCCCAAATATGTGTTGTTTAATCAAGTGTGCGCCGATCCTTAGGAAAGGGACGAAACTTGAATTAGTTTGTTAAGAAGTGGTCACTGATTTTTCAGTGACCCTGAATTTCCAAGTGTTAAGCAAATGGGATTGCTGTTTAAGTTAGTCTTGGTTGAGTATTTTACAGATAGATGATTCAGACAAACCACCGAAAAGGGTACCCAGTGCCTTGAGCGATAGGGTAGATTCTCTTCTGAACGCTTTGATGAGCTCATTGCGAAGGGGTTTATTCTTCAGTAGTTGGGGAAGGGTCATGCCCTTTTCATATGCAATAGAAGCCAACTTTTTCTGAGCATCTTCTCTGCAAGTCATGCACTTGTTTTCGTCTTCACAAAATGTGCGGTTGCTTTCACACAAAATACTTGCATCGTCTTCATCGAGGTATTTGAGCAGTGTTGCCTTAGCCACCTCAAGATCATCACCAGCTAGGTGAAGCAGATCATGAATGTCAATGATATCGAAGGGATCTTTACTTAAATCAGAGTAGACACAATAGCTGGACCACGGATCGGGTTTTTCCTTGTTTACGCGTTGTGTTGACTCAAGCAAAGTAGGAAAGTCCTCGATGAGCGTGCTTTTGTATCTGTCCTTGAAAAGCTTGCCTTCACAAGTTGCATACATTCCATAAGAAATATTAATGCTTTTCATGATTTTAGAAATATCACTGCCATTGTCATAAATGATAAGTTCATAAGCATCAGGATTTGCTAGGCAGTAGGCATACAATTTGAAACCAAATTTACGCTTTGCTTTTTTCACAATTTCAATAAAGCGTTCTCTGTCTTTATCATCTGTAAAGAGCTGGCGGCAACCACCGCCGTATTGCTGAATCAGGTAAGTTCCAAATACGTTTTTTTCACGTGCCTTTCTAGCCATGACACCACGCCTTTCATTTATTATCTGACTACAGTTTATCACTTTTCAAGAAAAAGTCAAGTACCGTCCCTCGTGTTTCAAAAATGTTTACAATTACATGAGAAGGCTTGACATAATGTTGAACTTTCACGTATTTAAGCGTATATTGATTAGGGAACCGAAATAATTAGGACGAATTTTGAGGTGCTATATGCGCGATGATAAGGTATTCAAACATAATTTAAGTATATTTGTCATGTACGGGGTCTTGTTCAAAACGATGGAACGTCTGTATAAACCTTATGCAGTCAAGTTTTTAGAACGCATAGGCGGCAGTAACTTGCATATATCTTTATTTAATGCACTGCCAGGGCTCATGATGTTCCTTACGGTATTCGCAGGAGCTATTTGGTTAAATGGCCGACAAGATAAGAAACGTGCAATACAGCATACAATACTATCAAGTCGGTTAATCATCCTACTATTTGCAACCGTCCCCTTTATGCCAAGAGCCTACCAACCCATTGGTTTTATTACACTATTTTCTTTAATGAGTATTCCTATGGCGGTTTACTTGTCAGGCTACCAAGGCTTTATAGGGGATGTTTTCGAACAGGAAAACCGAGCAATAGCTATTGGTAAAAGCAATCAATATGGTGTATATGCTGTCATGATTATAACTTTTTTATCAGGAATTATTCTTTCAAAACTTCCAAGAACAGAAGTACAACGTCTTGGAATTTACCAGTTTTTCTTTATATTGAGCTTCGTAACGGGACTGGCTGAAATGAAAGTCTTTGGAAAGTTGCGTGCACAGCATAAAACAAAGAGAGAGAGTCTGCACTGGAGGGTTTCTTTAAAGGGAATATTCAAAAACAAGCGCTTTGCATTTTTTATGATTTGCTCACTGCTCTTTCATTTTGGATGGCAAATGGGGTGGCCGCTATTTTCAATTTATATGATAAAAGTACTGGGCGCCGATGAACTCTGGCTAGCCATTATCAATATGGGGTCTTTTATCACCATGATTGTAGGGCATAAAATGTGGCCTAAGTATATCGCTAAACTTGGCAATCCAACCGTAACGGCTATATGTACCATAGGCATGGCCTTTACACCTATTTGCTATATTGTCTCTAAAAACTTAGTGGTAATGGCACTCGTTGCAGTCTTAACGGGTATATTTACATCGGGTACACTCACCGTGCTTCTGAGTGGCCTCCTTGAAGTGATACCAGAGCAGGAGAGAATCGTATACATGGGATTTTACAATACCTTTGTAAACCTGTCACTTGCTGTAGCGCCTATGGTTGGACATGCCTTTATGAGCGGGCATGGTATTGTATATGCCCTGTACATGACAGCCCTCTTTCGTCTTATTGGTGGCATCGCCTTTATATTCAGAAGCTGGCGTATTAAAAATCAAAGTGTTACAGATAATAAAGCTGCATAAAAAATGCCTCAAATACACTGGTTAAAGTGTATTTGAGGCATTTTGCTCTTGTTAGAAGTATTCTTCTTGGTGCATGTCGTACTGGACCTGTGTTTCAACAATACGCTTAACTTCCTGCACATCTTTTGAACGACCCATAGCGCACATAAGTTTTGCAACAGACGCTTCGGTATTCATATCATTTGCATAGATAATGCCGTCTTTAGGAATCTTTTTACCAACCTCGTAGACTTCAAAATCTACACCTTCTTCAAGACACTGGGTTGTAAGCATAACACACATTCCAGAGCGAATCATATTGCCAACTTCACTTGCGATGTCTACGTTTTCAAATGGGACACCACCAATGCCGAAACTTTCAATAATGACGCCCCTATAATTGTTTTGAATATACTTGAATATATTTGCATCTATGCCCGGGAAGAGCTTGATGACAATCAGGGAGCTATCCACCTCAGGATGGAGGGTGAGGGGGCGTCCTTTAGGTTTAAACCTTGAAAACACAAACCGTTTATACTGAATACGGTCATGTTTGATTTCTGCAATATATGGAAAGTTGACACTCTCAAAGGCGTCATAACTGCGTGTTTTTACTTTCATAGCTCTAGGACCGGAAATGAGTTTTCCATCAAATACGATGAAGATACCAGCCAGTTTTTCGACTGCAAAATGAATGGCATCGTTTAAATTATGAACCGCATCTGTATGTTCCTGAGCAATCGGGTACTGTGATCCAGTAATGATAACAGGCTTGTCAAGACCCTCCAGCATGTAAGTTAGGGCAGAAGACGTATAAGCCATAGTGTCTGTGCCATGTGTAACCACAAAGCCGTCATAGTCGTCATAGGCCTCATAGACTGCCTTAGCAATTTCAACCCAGCAGTTGGGTGTCATGTTGCTTGAGTCAATATTCATGATCATTTTTCCGTCAATGTCGCACAGCTTTCTAGCCCTGGGTACGAATGAAAGCAATTCTTCGACATTGTATTGAGGCGTCAGGCCATGATCCCCATCAGCACATGCAATAGTGCCGCCTGTTGCAATAATTAGAACCTTCTTTTTCATTAAACTATCCCCTTAAATACACTTAAAAAGTCACGATTTTGAGTTAACCCAAGTTTAACCCATCTTAATTATACTTCCTAGTTTAGTAATTATTCATGAAGATTTTGTCATTCTCATAAAAAAGGATGATCATATAAAACCTAGGTTTATGACCATCCTTTGAAGACGAAGCACTATGGATTAGATGACATCCTTGTTGTGATACCGCTCTTGAATGTGAGGTTGGTCCCACCAGTCGGCGTGTTTGATGCCAAGTTCTTTTGCTGAAAATACTGGGTCTAATCCGTCTTTCTTTTGGCGCTCGTAATCATCCAGTGCTATAAATGCGGGCTTTTGGAGAATCAGAATGGCAATCATGTTTAACCATGCCATCAGACCAACACCAATATCACCCATGGCCCATGCTAAATCAGCGGTTTTTATAGCCCCGTAGAAGGTTGCTGTGAGCATTACGATGCGCAGGCCGTTCATCGTCCAAATGGACTTCCTATGCTTATTGAGATAGGCAACATTTGTTTCAGCAATATAGTAGTATGCCATTAGAGTTGTAAATGCAAAGAAGACAAGTGCAATGCCGACAAAGGCCGCCCCAAAGCCCGGCATAACTGATTCAACAGCCATTTGCGTGTAAGCAGGGCCGATTTCTGTTGCACCAAGATGATTGACTATATAGCCTCCCAGTGGATTTTCAACATTGTACATATCTGTAATTAAAATCATAAATGCCGTCGCCGAACAGACAAGAAGTGTGTCGACATAGACTGAGAATGCTTGTACCAAACCTTGCTTCACCGGGTGAGAGGCTTCTGCAGCTGCGGCGGCTTGCGGTCCCGTTCCCTGACCGGCTTCATTTGAGTAAATGCCACGCTTAACACCCCATGAAATTGCCATACCAACAATGCCGCCAAAAGCGGGTTCAAGTGCAAAAGCAGACTTGAATATAAGTTCTATAACGCCCGGCAACTTTGAAATATTGAGCATGATAATGACAAGGGCAATAAGGATATATGCAGTTGCCATGAAGGGTACAATAAACTCTGCGACTTTACCGATACGCTTGACACCGCCGAATACAATGGCAGCAAGCAAGCCTACAATAGCCAAACCTGTAACAAGTGGCTCAACGCCAAATGCCAGGTGGAGTCCTGCGGCAATAGAGTTCGATTGAACACCGGGAAGGAAGATTCCCATGGCTGCAACAGTAGTAACGGCAAAGACACTTGCATAGGATCTACTGTCCATACCTTTTTCAATATAATAGGCAGGACCACCTCTGTATTCGCCGTCCTGTTCTTCTTTATAAATTTGAGCGAGTACTGATTCCACATAGGCAGAGCCAGCCCCCAAAAAGGCGATTGTCCACATCCAGAAGACAGCGCCCGGTCCGCCTAAGGCTATTGCAGTAGCAACACCTGCTATATTTCCGGTACCCACGCGTCCGGAAATAGAAACTGCTAAAGCCTGAAAGGACGATATACCCTCATCAGATGCTTCTCCACGAAAGATGAGTCGCAACATTTCTTTCCAGTGTCTGAATTGAAAGAAACGTGTGCGAATGGTAAACCATGAACCTGCGCCTAGACATAAGGCAATCAGCCATTGACTCCAAATCAGTCTATTTAGAAAGTCAATAAGTTGAGCCATTCAGTTTTTCCCCCTTAATACATGCACAGTCAACCCGATTTAATAGAGTATATCAGCTGGGTTAAGAACCTGTGCGAAAGTGCCTGTATTAATAATATATGCAAAGATTGTGCCAAAGTAAGGGATGCATTCAAATAATGAAGTACACCCGCGCTAGCGGTTGATATATCACTGTTTTAAACCTAAAATTACTTGAAAATTCAATCTATCCGCAGGATTTAGAGACGGATGAACTGCAAAATATGAGAACTTTTTTTCGAAATGGGAATAAAATTTCTCGCATTCACGAAATATTATTCTTCTTTTTTGAGGCCGTACTCTGTAATTTTATTGAAGAGCTGACGGCGACTAATACCAAGTACCTTTGATGTTTGTGTCATATTGTAGTTATTTTGCTCTAGAACGCGCTGAATGTAATGGGACTCTGCGTCTTTTCGAAATTCGCGCAGCGGTACAGTTTGTGAAATAAATTGCTCGTTTTGAGTGGTGGTGTTAACGGCTGTATCCACTTGATTAGATGGAATATCACGCGCACTTATCCAGCCATCACGGGCGAGAACAACTAGGCGTTCAATAATATTTTTAAGTTCTCGAATATTACCAGGATAATCGTAATTGTTTAAGAAGGTCCAAACGGCATCATCGACACCGGTAATGTCCTTTTTCATTTCAATTTGTGCCTTTTTTAAGAAGAATGCAGCAAGTTCAGGAATATCTTCGCGACGCTCCCGAAGTGAGGGCAATTCAACTGTTATGGTACTGATTCTGTAAAACAAGTCTTCTCTAAAAGTTTGATCAGCAACCATGCGCTTTAAGTCACGATTGGTTGCAGAAATGAGTCGGAAGTCTACATCGATTGCAACATTGGAACCGATGCGTTCAATACGCCTGCTTTCAAGTGCGCGCAGGAGCTTTGCCTGTGTGCTGAGTGACGTATCCCCAATTTCATCTAGGAAGAGGGTGCCTTCATGTGCTGCTTCAAATCGACCAATTCGCTTGTCGGTTGCGCCAGTGAAAGCGCCTTTCTCATGCCCAAATAATTCAGATTCCAGAAGGGATTCAGAAAAGGCGTGGCAGTTAACGGCGACAAATGGATTATCTAAGCGCGTGCTGAGTTTGTGTATATAGTTTGCGAAAACTTCTTTTCCCACACCGGATTCGCCGAGTAGGAGAATGTTGGCGTTGGAATCTGCAGCTGATTCTATTATACGAAGTGCTTCTTGGTATTTAGCATTCTTTGAATTCATCATAAAGTCACTTGCAATAGACTCTTTAAGTGCTTCACTTTGCATTTTCAGGCTGGATAAGCGCATGATCTTCTCAATGTCCATGAGGAGTTCATCCGGATCGTGTCCTTTGATAAAATAAGAAAAAGCACCGCGTTTCATGGCATTGACAGCGTTTTTAACTGTACCATAGCCTGTAACGATAATCACATCCTGTTCAGGGTGTGTTTCCTTAATTCTATCAAGAAGTTCAAGTCCACTCATTTCAGGCATTTTCAAATCAGAGAGAATCAAATGATAGTGTTCTTTAGAAATTTTCTGTATGGCTTCGTAACCGGATGTAGCTGTATCAGTTTGAAAGCCATTGGTACTCAAAATCATTTCCATAATACTTCTATGTTCAACTTCATCATCAACGATCAGGATTCTAAACGAGCTCTTTTTCATTGTCATGACTTACGGCCTCCTTAAGCTGAGGGAGTTCGATTCTAAATGTGGTTCCAACCCCTTGTGTACTTTCGACAGTAATGCTGCCATTCATTTTTTGAATTTGATTGTAGGCAATATATAGACCAAGGCCTGTACCTTCACCTGTCTGTTTTGTTGTGAAGAATGGGTTGAATATTTTATCCTTATCCTGTTCACTCATGCCAATTCCTGTATCCTGACAAGTAAGAATCAGACGGTCATTCTGAGTCCAACCCGAAAGGGTAAGACGCCCGCCTTCTGGCATTGCGTCAACTGAATTGGAGATCAGGTTAATAAGGAGCGATTTTAAAGATTCTTCTAGAATAGCCCAATTCAAATTAGGGTCAATATCGATTCTATAAATGACATCACGCTTTTCCATTACTTTGTGATTGAGTTCAATCATGTCCTTTAAATAGGCAAACATATTAACCGTGGTGATTCTGTTATCTGAAATTCTAGAAAAGTTCAGCAGATTATCAATAATCTGGCTGGCTTGTTCTACAGCACTTTCAATTTGCTCAAATGACTTATCTCGCATTTCTATACTGACATCTTCCGTTTTTTTAAGGAAGTAAATATAGTTACGAATGAGGCCAAGTGGATTTCGAATTTCATGGGCCACACCTGCAGCAAGCTGGCCGATTGCTGCCATTTTACTGGCTTGAAGGACCTGTTGTTCAGCCAGACGCAAATCTGTGACATTTTGAATCATTACGAGCAGTCTGTTTGAAGCGGTTTCACCTTCAATCAGTGGGAATGTGGAAATTTGATAAGTTTGGCTATTATGTTCAATTTCAATTTCAGCCTTTTTACGCTTTTCAAGTGACTTTGAAACCACATCTCGAATAATCGAAGCGTGGGGTAGACCTTCAAGTGCATTGAAATTGCTGCCCAGTGCCACTTGCTTATCAATGTGCAGATTGTCACAAAATGCCTTGTTAACAGTGATAATATTCATATCGCTGTCAAGAACAGCCATAAGGTGGGTCAGACTGTCAAATGTGGTTTGGAGGTCATTACGACTGACTTTGAGTTCATCCGTACGCGTATCTACTTCTTCTTTGAGTTCGCTGTTCCATGTGAAGAACAAATAACTTGCTAGGATAATGTTGAGCATGAAGAATGAAACGATAAGAAGCAGCTTCTCATCACTGTTTTCACTGGTAATAGGTTCTGAAATCCCAAACCATTTTTGTTGAATTTTACGCATGGTTTTCTTTTGTTTTAGAGCATAAATGCCCTTATTTAGGATGTCCTGCAAAATTTCTTCATCTTTGGGCATGCTGAACACAGAGTGCAGTTCGTAAAGTGGCTGTTCGACAATTCTGTACTCGTCAGAGAGTCCGTATTCTTCAAGGTAATAGCTCAGAACAGGTTCGTCACCAACGACTGCATCAACCGTACCTGATTCCAGCTGTTTTAAAAGATCGCTATAGTCTGGAACATGATAGAAATGAATGCCTTCTACATTGTTGTTTAGAAACTCATTGACATAGTCTCCCCTTTGTGCGGCAACCCTTTTGCCAATTAAATCGAACATATTTTCAATATTCTCTTCTGTCTTAGGAATAACAATAATTGTCCTTTGAAAATTGATGGGATCAGAGAACAAGTATACTTTGGACCGTTGTTCAGAAGGGAACATATCACAAATATCCGTATTGCCCTTTTCAAGTTCAGAAAGCGCTTTTGACCAGACCATAGGCTTTAAAATAATCTCTGTTTCAAGTTCGATAGAGAGGGCTTGTAAATAGTCTATGGTTACCCCGCGGTACTGTTCAGAAATAGGATCAACATAGCGCATTGGCGGTGTTGAGCTGTCTGAGCCATAAATGAGTGGACCGTGAGCATCGAGCCAAGCGCGTTCTTCTGAAGTAAGCTGGGTGGATTTAGTAACATATTCAAGTATGCCGAAGTTGTATTCAACTTGCATGTATTTGTCAACAAATATTGTGGTTACAACAATAAATATGAGAATTGTAACAATAATACGCCTTTTCAAAAGGAATACCTCCAAGTATAGGGTTGTGTTCCATCAGTATTATAACATAATGTGACCCCTTGTGATTACATGCTTTAAAGCCTTTTGGAAAAGATAAAGTGCCCAAAAGAGAAGGTTAAGATATCTAAATAATACTAAAATCCAGTAAATTTTAATGTAAAAAGGTAAATTGAGGGTAATTTATGGCAAAAGGCGATAACTATTTTAAGGAGGGTTAAGAGATGGGGTTTAAACAATATAAACTGCGAACGAAAATTATAATGCTGGTGGCAATGATCTTTGTTCTTTTTGCAGTATTCGTAGGATTTTGGCTCATTCCTACAATAAATGATGTCATTATGGATAGAACCGTTGCAAAACTAGAGCACCTCACTGAGGTACCTATGACAGTTCTGCAGAAATACGACGCCATGGTTGAGTCTGGGGCGCTTACATTAGAAGAAGCCCAAAAGGGCGCAATGGAAGAAATTCGCGTCTATAGATTTAATACCGACGACTATTTCTTTATAAACTCTTATGATGGGTACTCGATTATGCATCCAATCAACGCAGCCCTTCAGGGACAAAATATGGTTGATACAGTTGACTCGAATGGGGTTCGCTTCTTTGAAGAAATGTCAAATGTTGCAAAAGAAGAAGGCCGCGGTACAGTGGGGTATTTATGGCCAAAACCAGGTGAAAAAACAGACAGTGAAAAACTTTCCTTTGTTATTGGGTTTGACAAGTGGAACTGGCTGGTAGGCACAGGGGTTTACATAGACGATGTGCGTGCCATTCAATCAGAAATGCTAAAGAATGTCCTTTTAGTTGTGGGCGGTATTCTCGTTGTCAGTATTGCGTTAGCACTGTTCATGGCAACGTCAATATCAAAGCCTATTGAAAGGCTCAATGAAGCTGCACAAAATATCGCAGAAGGTGATTTGAGCACGACACTTGAGACAAGTGGAAAAGATGAAGTCGCTGAGTTGTCAAGATCTTTTGAACTGATTATTGGTCAAATACGAAAAGTGGTTGAGTCCGCTGAGAAGACCAATAAGGATATTACAGTGGGCAACTTAACTGAGCGTATTCAAACAGAAGGCTTTAAAGGTGGTTGGCTAAACTTAGTAAATGGCGTTAATGGGATAGCAGACACTTTGGAAGGTCATATTCGTAAGGTGCCTGCTGTGATTATGGCCATAGACACAGAATTTAATGTACGCTATCTAAATGAAGCTGGTCGAGAAATGATTGGCATTGAGAGTAAAGATGAAGTGTCAGGATTTAAATGCTATGACTTGTTTAAAACGGAGCAGTGCAAGACCGGTGATTGTGCTTGTGGTCAGGCTATGCGACTAGGTCATGCTGTTTCTAATGAAACCATTGCCCAACCTGGAGACACAGCGCTGGATATTTCCTATGAGGGTATGCCGCTTAAGGATATTGACGGCAATATAGTGGGCGCATTTGAACTGGTAACAGACCAAACGACCATAAAGGAAGCTGCACGAGAACAAAAACGCCAAGCAGAAAAGCAAGCGGAAGAAGCACGTATTAAAGCAAAACAAACCGAGTATCAATCTATGGAAGTTCAGAAATTGATTTCTAGCATTGAAAAACTTGCTAATGGTGAGTTGGATATTCATGTAAATGTAGAATCGCCAGATGAAGATACGCTGGAAATCAGTCAAGATTTTGAAGAAATTTACGGTAGTTTGAAATCCATGGTTTCATCTATACGCTCTTATATTGATGAAACATCTGAAATACTTGAGGATCTTGCAGGTCGAAATCTCGATGTGGGTATTGAAAGAGCCTACTTAGGGGATTTTGCAAAGATGAAATCTTCAATCAATGTTTTCACAGAAGCACTCAACAGCATCTTTGAAGAAATCGGTGCTGCCAGCCATGAAATTGCTGAAGGTGCAAATGAAGTATCATCCATCGCTCAGTCCTTGTCATCAGGATCTACACAACAGGCAAGTTCGATTCAAGAGATTACGGCTTCAATGAATGAAATTTCATCACAGACCAGAAAAAATGCGGAGCGTGCACAGCAGGCTGAGGGGTTGGCTGGTACGGTTAAAACACAAGCAGAAAGCGGACAAGGTCAAATGAATGAGATGCTGGAAGCTATGGAGGCCATTAACAAGTCATCTAATGAGATTTCCAATATCATCAAGGTTATTGATGAAATTGCATTCCAAACTAACATTCTAGCGCTAAATGCTGCGGTTGAGGCAGCACGCGCTGGAGAGCATGGCAAGGGGTTTGCTGTCGTGGCAGAGGAAGTGCGTAACTTAGCAGCTAGAAGTGCTAATGCCGCAAATGAAACCACACAGATGATTGAAGACTCAATTAAAAAGGTTCAAGATGGAGCATCTATTGCGGATCAAACAGCTGAGGCCCTTAAATCCATCACATCAGGTGTAGACGAGGTTAATGGCATTGTGAGAGATATTACAATGGCTTCGAGCAATCAGGCACAGGCCATTAGTCAAATCAATGAAGGCATTAATCAGGTGTCTGATGTAACACAGCTTAACGCTGAAACAGCCCAGCGCGGTGCAGCAGCTTCTGAGGAAATGGCAGCACAGGCTGACATGCTACAGGGTGCTGTAGGTAGCTTTAAGCTAAAGGAGAAATCAACGAAAAAGGTAGATGGTGTCAGCTATCAGTCCTTTTCAATTGAGAAAGATGCATAAGTTAAAAAGAAGAAGTAGTTCCAATTTTAACTTATAAAGGATAGGGTACATCCATACGTGTATATTAAGTAGGTAGGGCTTAGATGCCGTATGAGTGGACTTTTAAATCAGATTAAACCCAGAACTGATCTTGTGATAAAATGTTTATGAAGGGTGTACATGCCCTTGAGACATTAGTCCGGAGGGTTCTGGGTTTTTATTGAGCTTTTGTTAAACTGGGCTATGTAAACCATTAGATATTATCCGTGCTTTGACGGCGCGTTGGGGGATTATATGGCTAAGTATCAAAAAGAAATGCAGCGTATAAAAGAAACGCTCGATGGAATAGTAAGGGCAATAAACAGCGTTATTAAAGTAGATGTCACCATTATAGACAGTGATTTTAACCGCCTGGCTGCAACGGGACAGTATCATGGTGATATTGGCAGCAAGGTAGATGAAAACTCTGTGTTTTCTTATGCACTTAGTAGGGGACAGGCATTTATTATTGAAAATCCTCGGGAACATGAGGCATGCAAAAAATGCAATCATCAGGAGAGCTGCAGGGAATTTGCAGAAGTCTGTTGTCCAATTGAGGTTGGAACAGAAATAGTGGGTGTGATAGGACTGATCGCATTTGATCAGCAAAAGCGGGAAGAAATTCTATCCAATCGAGAGAATTTAATGCTTTTTCTAAGACGTATGGCAGAACTCATAGCCGTTAAGGTTACTGAGGAGTCTCAAAGAGAAATCCTTGAAATGCAGTCAAGGGAACTGGAGATTTTGCTTGATAAAATGGAGAATGCCGTTTTTAGCTTGGCACCTGATTTGACAGTCAGACATGCAAATGAAAATGCCAGAGACCTGCTCGATTTAGAAATAGGCAAAACAGCACAGCACCTCAGAGATTATATGGGGGCGTCTGATTATGACGCACTTTTTAAGAATAAAAGCAGTGTGAATGGTCAAATGCAAATTCAAAATGATAAGAAACGTGCTAGACTCTTGTTTCATGCTCAACCAGTTGTTTGCGGTAAGGCCATCTGTGAAGTTGTTATAACCTGCACAAATGTTCAGACACTCCTGCATACATTTAATGATGTGGTTGGATACGGAAGAATAATAAGCTTTAATGACATTATTGGAAACAATGATGGCCTGAAAGCATCTATACAGCTTGCAAAACGCGCATCTGAAAGTATTTCGACGGTCCTGATACAAGGCGAGAGCGGTACTGGGAAGGAGCTTTTCGCACGGTCCATTCATTTTCAGGGCAAGCGTGGCGGTGAGCCCTTTATTGCTGTGAACTGTGCTGCTATTCCAGACAATTTGCTCGAAAGTGAATTGTTCGGCTATGAAGAAGGTGCTTTCACAGGCGCGCTGAAAGGCGGAAAAATCGGCAAGTTTGAAATGGCAAATAAAGGTACAGTTTTTCTTGATGAAATTGGTGATATGCCACTGCATCTGCAAGCAAAGCTCTTGCGCGTGCTCCAAGAAAATACAGTAGAAAGAATTGGCGGTCAAGCCCCGATTCCCATAGATGTGCGAATTATTGCTGCCACTAATAAAGATCTAGAAAGCTTGGTGTCTGAAGGGGCATTTCGTGAAGACTTGTATTACCGACTTAATGTCATTCCCCTTCATATACCGCCTCTGAGAGAGCGTAAAGATGATTTGGAAATGCTTGTAGACATATTTCTTAGAAAAAGCGGTGAGATGCTTCAAAAAACAATGATACGTGTGAGCGACGATGTTTTAAGTGCCTTTGATCAGTATAAATGGCCTGGAAATGTCAGAGAGCTGCAAAACACCGTGGAGTTTGCAGTTAACATGTGTGAATCGGGTGTTGTTGAAATGCAGAATCTGCCACTGCGGTTCAAAGAAAAAACAGAGTCAGAAGATTGTACCAATCAAGACTTGAATATCAAGTCTCTAGAAAAAAGAGCAATACAAAAAGCGCTGAATAAGTACGGTACAAACAAAGCAGGTATAGAAAAGTGCATCAAGGCGCTTGGGCTTAGCCGTGCAACGCTCTATAGAAAAATAAAGTCATATGATATAGGTCTATAAGTATATTGCTGTCTCAAAATGAGAAAAATCTCATTTTGAGACTTTTTCATTTTAGACATAAAGACATTGGTATAAAACAGACGGGGCATAAATGCGCTTCTTATACAGTCTCAAAATGATACTGGTTGCGTCTCAAATCCTTATAAAAAACTTGGCATGGGTCTTGCGTTTAATATATGCAGGAAAAGTGATGAAAGGATGAATCCAATGAACGCGATGAAGCAAATGATGATTGAGATATTAAATAACGAAGTACGTCCAGCTATGGGGTGTACAGAACCGGTTGCCGTTATTTTAGGTGCGGCTAAAGCGAGGATGCTTCTAGGAGTAGATTTTGTTGATTCGATTGACGTGAAGGTTTCTCCCAATTTTTATAAGAATGGTCTGTCAGTTGGCATACCACAAACTGACCAAGTTGGACTGGATATGGCTAGTGCAATTGGCGCGGCAGGTGGCAATGCAGACCTGGGACTTGAAATTCTTTCAAGTGTAGATGAAGAGATTGTCGATCAGGCAAAAGCATACTTGTCACAGGGGATTGTTAAAGTATCGGTCGCTGATACGGACGAAAAAGTTTTGGTAGATGTTACTGTAAAGGCAGATGGAAAGACGGCACAGGCAATTATTAGAGGCCATCATGATGCCTTTGTTTATTTGAGAAAACAGGATGAAGTTCTGAAGCATATCGAAAAAGTTGAAAGTACAGCACATGATCCATATGAGGCCTTTTTCGATTTGTCCATTAAAGAGATGATTACGCTGGTTGAATCCATGCAAACTCAGGACCTCGCATTTTTAAAAGAGGGTATTGACATGAATCTGAGCGTTGCTGATGCTGGAATGAAGGAAGCCTTAGGAATGGGTGTTGGTCATGCAGTGAAAAGACAAATTGAAGATGGGCTGCTTGAAAACAACCTTCAAAATAAGGCAATGCTGCTGACAGCTTCTGCTTCAGATGCGAGAATGTCAGGCATCACAGCGCCTGTAATGAGCTCAAATGGAAGTGGAAATAATGGTCTTACAGCAATACTTCCAATAGCCGCTTACGCGCAGATGCATGATGTCAGTGAAGACCAGCTTGTTAAAGCCCTCGCAATCAGTCATTTACTCAACACGTATATGAAGCATTTCATCGGACGCCTTTCTGCAATCTGTAGTTGCGCTGTATCAGCAGCTACGGGCTCTGGCTCAGCCATTACATGGCTTGAAGGCGGAAGTTATAAAGAAATTGAAGATACAATACAGAATATGATTGGAAATCTGTCAGGTCTAATATGTGATGGCGCTAAAGACAGTTGCGCCTTAAAACTTGCAACGGCAGCGAGTACAGGTGTTCAAATGTCAAACATGGCGCGTTACGGTGTTGTTGTGCCAGCACGCAATGGCATTGTCGCATCCCGTGTTGAAAACAGCATTCGTAATTTGGGTCGCGTCGCATCAGAAGGTATGGGCATGACAGATCAGGTTATACTCCATGTCATGAAAGACATGGCAGATGAAGCTGTACTTGGACAAAACATTTAAATGCGTGAAGCACCGTGCAACCTGACGGTTGCTCTGGTCGTTCGTCATGACCAATAGAGCACAGCACCGTGCAACCTAGCGGTTGCCCTGGTCGTTCGTCACGACCAATAGAGCACAGCACCGTGCAACCTAGCGGTTACCCTGGTCGTTCGTCACGACCAATAGAGCACAGCACCGTGCAAGCTAGCGGTTACCCTGGTCGTTCGTCACGACCAATAGAGCACAGCACCGTGCAACCTGACGGTTGCCCTGGTCGTTAGTCACGACCAATAGAAAATAATAGAAGAAGGGATAGAATCCAGTGAACTGGATTCTATCCCTTCTTCTATTATTTTCTGCTGTGCTTTGTCTTTTTCGCAAAAAAAAAGTGCGCCATATAGACGCGAGGGTATAATTAATACATGAATAGGAAAAAGTTGATTCACCGGGGGGAGTAGGAGGTTGCATTCAACCTCCAACCGGTTAATGGGGTAACGATGCTTCTTGAACTTACAAAAATAAAAAACGACGTGATACTTCGAAGCGGGGGGCTTCTAGGTATGACGTCGTTGTCATGTAAGATCAAGTTAAATTTATTATACACGTTATGTATGATTATTCAATGGTTTTTTTGAAGAAATTTTCGGAAAACGTTTCTTAATTCAAAATAGTGAAAATATTGCAAAATGAACGCTTTAAACGTTTGACAACTTCATCTGATAATCGTATATTAGTGTTTATAGAAAGGAGACCCCATGAAGAAAATATTCATTGTGGATTCAGAAGAAAAAACATTATACACACTGCAAAACTTATTCAGAAATAAGGGATATCAAGTACAAGCCACACTGAATGTTATGGAGTGTCTTCCCAGAATATTCAAGTTCAAGCCTGACATAGTCCTTGCGAATTACGAAGCATGGGGGGCAACGAGCTTTGAAAAAGCCCGCCGTATTGAAAATGTAACATCAGCGGCCGTCGTCTTTATTGCAAAAAATGTAGACGATATGTTTTTAGGTGGTATACAGGGCTTAAAGGTTTATGCATACTTAAAGAGGCCCGTTTCACTGGCTGAAGTTTATAGAACGAGTGAATTTGCACTGAGCAGTGTACGAAAAATCAATTTACTGCAGAATGAAGTGTCCAAGCTGGAGCAGTCTCTTGAAAACAGAAAGTATGTTGAACGTGCCAAACTTTATATGATGTCCGAGTTCAGTATGGATGAAAATGATGCTTATAAGAAACTGAGAAGCATGAGTATGGATCAAGGTCTTCCTGTACATGAAGTCTGTAGGTACATACTTGAAGAACTTGAAGAGAAAAGCTGATATAGGCCATATCATGACCTCTGAGACAAGCTTTAAAATTACAAGAGTGGACCAATAAAAGGTGACGGGCTATTTGAATGTATACATTCAAATAGCCCGTCACCTTTTATTTAATTGAAAAAGACAAAGAAAAGCATATGAAAGCAGATAAGAGCAACTCATAAGTTGGCCTGACATTTCTTGATAATTGAATCCAAATTCATTATAGTTAAGTAAACCCGGTTTCTTGAAACAGAATATAGAGGCTTATAGTCCATACACAAAATACTTTAGAAAAATGAGGATACATATGGTAAATACATATAAACATATTATTTGGGATTTTGACGGAACACTGGTCGATACATATCCAGTTATGACCAGTGTGCTCAAACGTGCACTTGAAGCAGTGGACATTCAAGCTGATTATGCAGAGGTCTATAAACAGCTTAAAAAGTCAATGACTGAGGCGGTTTACTATTTCGCAAATGGCTGCCAAAATAAAGAGCAGGAAATCATACATTGCTATACTGAGTTTGAAAAGGCGTGTGCCCCTTCGGAGTACAGCATTTATTGTGATACAGAGCCTACACTTCGCCTGTTAAACAATATAGGTGTATCCAATTATATTTTGACGCATCGCGACGCTTCGGCTATAGACATAGCGCGCGAAAAAGGCATACTGAAATATTTCAAAGACTCAATAACAAAAGATATGGGCTTTGAACGAAAACCTAACCCGCATGCGTTTAATCACTTGTTAAAAAAGCACCAAATACCCAAAGTGCAGGCTCTCAGTATAGGCGATCGGCATCTAGACATTGAAGCAGGGCATAATGCAGGCATTAGCGGCTGCTTGATACTCGATACATTCAATGCAAATTCTTCGAGTGGAGCTGACTATGTAATATCAGACAGGATGAGCGTCTTGGATATTCTCGTGAATGGAGTGTGAAGCAGTGAATCTCAATAAAGGAATAGCACTTGCAATAATTGTAGTAGCACTCAGTTTGGCAGGCATACAGGTTCAAATAAAATCGATGAACGCACTCACAAATAAAGTCGATACGATGAAAGTACAAATTAGCCAACAGGAAAGCCAAATACAGAGGCTCCAAACACAACTGGAAACACTCAAAAATGAGCCTTCTGATGAAGATGACCGTCCGTGGTTTTGGGATG
This sequence comes from uncultured Acidaminobacter sp., assembly GCA_963676345.2. Classification (GTDB taxonomy): domain Bacteria; phylum Bacillota; class Clostridia; order Peptostreptococcales; family Acidaminobacteraceae. The sequence goes on along the minus strand of CAXXTS010000001.1, from coordinate 864,276 downwards.
TCTATGATTATCAAGTTGAGCCCAGTGCACTAATCGCATCATTAAAAGGTCAAGAAGTACTGGTGCCATATAAAGGTGTACTTGGAGGAACTATATATTTTGTGATTGATGAGGCACAAATTATTGATCCAGTTTATGTGTATGTGCCTATTGAAGACGGGCATATGCTCGGCGGTGTCATGCTTAAGTATAAAATTCTTTCTGATCATGAAGTGGAGTGGCTGTTTGTGGATGGATGGTGGCCTGCTGAAAATTAAGCAAAATGATGAAGTGAATTTGAGGTATTAAGACATTTATGCGCACTATCCATGTTCTAATCATGTATATCCAAGGGTCGTTTGTGAAAAAATTGTTTTACAAGTTACAAAATGGATATAAAATGCTGTGAGGTATAATCGCAGATTTTCTGGGAGGTGCAGCATGGTACAGATAAAAAAGCGTTTAGATAAAACAATACGTAAGTATATGCTTGAAGAGCTTGAGCATGATATTGAGAATGCCAGCCTGAATGTTGGTGAAGGTCTGAATCATAGTGGGCAGGCTGAATTGCCCGAACTGCTTCGTGAAGCTGTGTGTGAAGGTACGGAAGAAACGTTGGCAGAGGCTCTGCGTCATAAGCAGTGTATGCCGGTTGTACAGACGGTAATCGAAAATGGAAAAGTATCCCTTCGACGCGTTACAGAAGAAGACTATACATATTTCAGCAAACGCATTTTCAACACCTTCTATGTACGGGGAAAATGTCGTCAAGCTCAGGGCAAGGGCTACAGCAATGTTGTTTTCAAAGATAAGGGTGCAAGAAGATCGTATCAGAGTACAGTGCTTTTGAATACCCTGCGTGAAGATTGCAAGCTTAGCCAAGTCATTGATTTTGAAGATGTGCAAAAAAGAGAGTTTAAAGTTGTTATGAAAGAGTAAATAGGAACGCCCTATCCAGTGGTAAGTGGATAGGGCGTATTAAAATTTATCAGGTAGATTAATTGGCAAGATTAATTTTGTCTTGTTTTGGGCCATCAAAAATTAAATACCCCATATCTTTTAAATCCTTAAGTATGTTGAGGATTTCCTGATCATTATGTACACCGCAGATATCACGTATTTTCAACAAGTCAGGGGCTTTTCTATTATGATAAATATAGTCCCGGATTGTACGATACGTATTAATATGCAGTTCTGTAATTTGCACAATAGTTTGCATGACCACACCTCCATTTTACAAAATTGTCTCTGTTATAATACTAGTTTTCTACCCAGACACTTATCCCTTTTAAACTGGAATTTTTGAACAGGCGTTTAAGATACCCAGTATATAGGTAAAAAATATATGAAATATGACTAATGATAAGGAGGGGCATATGAATCGAACGTTTTTACCTATACAGCATATAAAGAGGGACTTAGATACAATTAGTGGCATGCTTTGTTCAAAAGAATCAGAGTCCATTTTTGTAGATATTTACTCAAAAGACGCCATTTTTTTAAAAAAGGCAAAAGACTACATGGTGGATACAATAAGTAAATCAAAAAACATCCAGTATTTTTGCATTAAAAGTCCAGCAGATCTCGATCAGTTTATTGAGGGAAAGAGCCAGCGTACTGAAACTGAAAAGCTGGAAATGTTGACGAGCTATGATGTTTTTGACCATATGAGTGCAGAAATGCTGCTCCTTCACAGATATCAATTCATTTTAAGATGGTATAAGAAGGCGAAGTGGCTGGCAATTAACCCTGTATCCCTTTTCTTACTGAGTCGGAGTAAAATCATACTGAATATTGCGGCGCTGGTTGCATCGTGGTTACTCTTTACTACACTGCCTAATAATAACCTTGTTGTATATTTTATGGGTGCTTCCTCGCCTTTATATTATCTGATTTGGTTGCCTTATGCTCTTTTATGCATTTACCATATAAAATACATAGGGCGGTTAAACTTGTTGATATCAGAAATGGATGAAGTGTTTGACTCAAACGGCCAATCTGATGCGTGTATGCACATTGTGTTTATCGATGCCAGTGTAGAGGTAGGTACACAAGAGTACAGACTATTGCAGCATCAGTGTCTTGAAAATAGCATTCATGTGGTTAATTTTACAGACCGACCAGATTCCGGTGAGTATGTTGACTTTACACTTCAAATACCTCAGTTTTACGAAGAAATGGCCTTAAAGTATATTGGGGTTCTCTCTGGGCTATCGCTCCAGGAGGATGAAATGCAAGCTGCAACAAATACTAACAGTTTTACGTTTAAAGTTGTTGAAGACTTTGTTCTTGAAAGCATTGAGACCTGGGGTGAAAAGAGGCAAATTGCCCCTAAGCGCTGTCTCGCATTTGTTGTACACTATGAATTTTTGATCAACCGATTTGAGCTTGCTGAAACGCAGAAGAAGGAACTTGCAAAAATATTGGTAGAGCGACTTTTTAGTAAGATGTCTTATGAAGCAATTACACATAGGCATGAATCAGAAAATGAATTGATGTCTCTTGTGAACCAGATAAGGCGCTATATTCAGTAATAAATAGCCGCTTTTATTGTGTGATCAGGCCTTAGCGGTTCAAGCATAAAGTGGTGTTGCTGTTTATTAATTACTGTTTATTAATTACTGTTTATTAATTAAATAGAGATAATAAGAAGATGAGAAACGCATTTATGTGCTTCTCTTTTTTTGTAAAAATATGATGAATAATTCTGGGATAATCCATCATTAACTAAATGGAGTGAATGTTCTATGGGGGCAACTAAAGAGAATATTACCGAATGTTAATTTTATATATCAAAATAGAAAAATTTATTTATATATTCCAAAAAATAACTTATTATCTATAATGTTGTATATGTATATTTGGTGTAACTCTTGTATCAAGGAGAAAATTTATGGAGCAGACATATTATTATGAAACACGTCATAAAATATTTGCATTACTCATTTGCAGTATTGTATTCGGTGTTTTGATCGTAGCATCTATTGAAGATACAAAAGTGTATGAAGCGGCGTACAAGGAACTTGAGATGCCGGTGTACAGCGCAAATACATTTGATTTAACGGGCTATTTTGAGCAAAAGGCATATGACCGAGCGCTTTCAAGGTATCATATCAGATTAATTCGGTCCTTTATTCTGTTATGTAGTTTCATAGTGACAATGTTTATAATTATACGTCCAAGGAAGATTATGATTACTTCTGATGGAATTTATGTTTATTCAATTTTTAGGCGTAAGGCATATTTACAACAGAAATGGAAGCAGATGCATGCAATACACATGGGGTTTGGTAGAGGGTGGCATGGCTTAATGGGCCGTTATGGAGTACATTTGTATTCGAGTCATAAAACTGAAGGACCGGTCTTTATTAAAACCCAACACTACAGGGATGAATCCAGCATATACAAACACATTAATGAGATAATGAAAGGCCGATGTGAAATAACATGCGATCAAGTCGATCAAGAACCGATCACCCCCCTTGAGATGATTACGGTGGGCTATAGCACACTTAAGAAAAACTACAAGACGTATTATGTTTACAGTATTATCTTCTCTGTTTTTCTCTTTCTTCATCAGTATTTTAAGGAAAGTCCCATTGTTCTTATTGCTGCTGTGTCCTTCTTTATGTGGGGATACCGCGCACTTGGTGCGCTCAACCATCATGTGTATTGTGATTATAATGGCATTGCAAATGATTTTGATAAATCATGGGATTACAGCCGCACACAAATTGGTCGCTTAATAGGCGCAACAGCTATTCAAAGTATCGCTGGAATATGTATCGCTTTAGCGCTTATTTCGATGCATAGTCAGAATTTAAATCTGGCACTAAAATATGTTCTGATGTTCATTTTTCTATTAGGAAGTTGCGTATGGACTGTGAAATTTATGCTATTGCCTTATATTGCTTCTATAATAAACACACAAGAATCTTATATGTCGATTAACAATCGCATGTTTAAGGCATATTTGAGTGCAATCATCACGCTCTCAATTCCCTTGTTGTTAAAAGGCACAATGCTAACAGTTGCACTCATTATGAAATTTGATGATATCAATCACGGGATGCAGTTCATAGGGCGTCTGGTGTATTGCAGTTTGTTCTTTGAATTCATGATGACGCCATTTTATGCAACCTGTGCCATGTATTTATTAAAGACATTGCCAAATAAGCTATTTGCTGGAGGAATAGAACATGAAGAAGTTTTATAATCATCCTGTGTTTTTGCAGATTCTATGTGTCATACTAATCATGTTTCTTGGAAAGAGTTTGTATGATACTAAAAATTACAAGGCCTTGGTCACAGAAGTGTTGCGAAACAGTCTGTCAGCAGGTGTTGAATCTCTTCAAAAAAACAATGCAGCACTGCTTGGTGCATCCATGAATGGAATTATGAAAGAGGATTTAGAACTGGCTTTTGAAGGTTTAGACACACTGATTTTTAATGAAGATGAGATTGGCGCAGTACTGGGTATTCAGCATAGGCCATTTGATTGGATGGATCTGAAGTTTATAGAGTGGAGCATACGCGATTTATCCTATAAGGACAGTTTATCTAAAAAAGATATAGCGTTTATTAAAGATGTCCGTGTCGTTAACGAAGCACTAATTGATGCCTATTATGAAATTATCGAAGCGGAGGGTGTGTCATTTAGAATAGGATATAGTGACAAAAAACGTGTAATAGATATTTATAAATCTTGGATAAATCGCGCACAGATTATAGCAGAAACGGATGCCTATCAAAATATGTGTGATTTTGAAACGGATGAAGAATCGGGTTCTATTGTTGATGATGCATATACCATGGAACAAGCTCGGGTGGTGGCGTTAGATTTTATTAAGAAGGTGACCGGGAAAGTGTTTGAACTAGAGGAAGATGAAAATCCACTTTCATTTGTGTTCGAGGTGCTAAATACAGATGTAAACAATGAAAATTGTTATGTTGTAACGGTTAACAAGAACAAAGGCCTCTTGTCTGCGTATTTAAGTTATAAACTGGGGAACGGAGCGTTCGATGCAAAATTAATAGATGCCAGTGCTGTCAATTATATGGATTTGCTTGTTCCTGAAAATTATGTTTTGTACGATAGGTCTCTGAATTATTCAGATAATGAGTTGGAAAGTATAAAGTACGCGCTTGTATATTACAATGGTCAATATTATGACAATACACAAAGAATTGAGATGTGTATTGATACGAAAGGGCGTTTGGATGATTACTCTCAAACTTATAATGATGTTGAGCTGAATATGCCAAAGCTGATAGCGCCGACTGATTTGTTATCAAAAATTGCTGATGAAGGCATTGAAAAAGTATTGTTAGTCAGAAAAGAAGACACCTCATGGGTATACTGGGTATACATTCAGAGCAATGGAGCGCTGTACACAGCCGAGTATGATGCAGTTACGGGCAACCAGAGCGTTATTTATTCAGAAAGTTCCTTGTATTATAACCGTGTTGATCTGGAGTAGTTGAATACATTAATCAGAAATCAAGAACAGTGCATAACAGTGCTTATAAGTAGAGTAGTTATATTTCAGATTAGAATAGATTACAGCGGTGTTGATTTGCAAAGAATATATTATTTTTGTATATATTTAATGGTGCGTCTCTTTGCTTCAAAAGCTACAATGAAATACAAGAGGTGATGATGCATGGAAATTACAATTGATGCTATGACTTCTCAGGAAGTTGCATATATAGCAAAGGAAACAGCGAATTCAAATATTGGGGAGCTTTATTTTGATTCGGATGAAAAAAAGTTGTGTGAAATTTTAACCACTTTAGGGCAGCATGAAAAGGTACTCGTTGCGCACATAGAGGATACGGTTGTCGGTTATGTATGGTGCGGGTTAAAGGGTGTGTTCAGAATACACCCATATATTCACATGCATTTTGTTCGTACCGATATGCGCAGTCGGGGGATTGGAAAAAAACTCCTTCAAGCATTTGAAGAAGAAGCGGGAAGAGCCAGCAATAAAATCTTCTTGGCTGTGGCAGAGTTTAATTACAAGGCTGCACGGTTTTATCAAAAGGAAGGATATAAAACAGTTGGCTGTATTCCTGGACTTTACCGTGAGGGGTTGTCAGAGAATTTGTACATGAAAGACCTATAGGTTTTGTTTAAAAGTCGTAAAAGTGAAGCGCTTAAAGTACTGTTTTGTGAGGTAATTGCTGCAATATCTAGGTAAAACGAGACGCCTTTGAGTGCATTTCTGAATAAATGTGCGACTATTAAACTTGTTTCCTATGTTAGAATTGTTTGACCGTATTAAATGTGCTAGAATGGTCATAGTTTTGATGCGGGAGGGACAAATTATGACCATGATAATGGGAATGCTGGTTGTATTTATATCCAGTATGATTCAGGGTATGACAAGCTTTGGTTTTTCACTGTTGGCAGTACCACTTCTTGGACTTTTTATGCCATTAAGTATTATTGTACCGATGCTGGTGCTCTTTAGCTTGCTTATGAATTTTATGATTTTAACAAAGTTACGTTCAGCACCAGATTTTAAGGCTATTGGAGTCATACTAATAACAGGTATGATTGCGACACCAATTGGCGCACATTTGCTGAGATCACTTAATCCGGACATTTTGAAGTTTGTTGTTGGGGTCGTGATTTTCATTTCAGGTCTGTTTATGTATCGTGGATATAAGATTCAGTTCAAAAATAAATCTGTTTCATTCTTAACAACAGGTTTTTTAAGTGGACTGCTAAACGGCAGTGTATCTATGAGCGGACCACCTGTCGTTTTGTTTATGACAAACGAAGGGACGCCAAAGATTAAGTTTAGAGTGAATTTAACCAGTTATTTCTTTATACTAAATATCATGACCATTTTCGTTTTCTATATGAATGGACAGCTAGGTGAGAGGGTCATTAAGTCAACACTGACATTATTGCCAGCCCTAGTCATGGGCGTTTTTGCAGGTGTTCGTTTAGGAAATCGGACTGATGAAAATCGATTTAGAAATATGACCATCTATTTAATAATGATGATGGGTCTACTATCGGTTGTTTCATCTCAGCCACAAAATTGGTTTATAAAATAGGGTGTCGAAATCATCTCGAGTTGTGTATAATATGACCTGAGGTGATTTTTTTATGCCATTTACACCAGCACATACAGCAATTACTTTACCTTTTATTCGTAGAATGCGCGCATTTAGTGTTTTTGGACTGGTTATCGGATCGATGGCGCCTGATTTTGAGTATTTTCTCAGGCTAAAACCAGCAGCCCTTGGTGGACATACACCCCTTGGGTTCTTTATGTTGAATTTACCGCTGAGTATTTTATTTGCAGTGCTATACATGAACTTCATAGAAGATGGATTGATACAACTTTTGCCAAATTGGGTCGCAAAAAAATGGCCTAGGTTTGGAAGAAATATCAAAACCTACGCCATTGCTGAATGGTTGAACTTTATATTTTGGACACTTGTGGGTATGCTTACACATATTGGCCTTGACAGTTTTACGCATTCAAGCGGTTTTTTTGTGCGTTTATTGCCAGTCCTTAAAGACGTTATTGTCCTTGGGAAGATTCAGTTACCCATCTATAAACTGTTTCAACACGGTGGGACACTTTTAGGACTCCTGGCACTTGTGGTGTATATGGGGCTTCGAAAGCCCAGAAAACGCATGCCAAAGGCTTGCTGCAATCTGCTTTACTTTAGAACAGGATTTTTTCTAATGACAGCGTTCTTTTTAGGTGTAAGGCTTGTCCTGCGTCCAGAGGTCCCGCTGGGTATTGGAGAAATAATTGTATCAACAATGAGTTTCTCATTCGTATCTTTACTGATTTTGTCGATTATTTTGAAGAAGCACGACCGTCAAGCAGTAGAAGAATTTCTTCCCAGCTGACTTCTTTTTCAGCCATAAGTACAGTAAGGTGATAAAGTAGGTCTCCGATTTCTCCAATTAGGGAAGTTTTATCTTCTGAGAGGGAGGCTATAATGATTTCAGCGGACTCTTCGCCAACCTTTTTTAGTATTTTTCCAACACCTTGATCAAGCAGGTAGTTTGTATAAGACCCTTCTACAGGATTTTCTTTTCGGTCTTGGATGGTCTCCATTAGATTTTCGAGCGTGCGTCTTGACAAAGGCGTACGCTTATTTTGTGTATCATCATTAACCGTTGTAAAGAAACACGATGTTTCTCCAGTATGACAAGTCGGTCCAGCAGGTTCTGCTTCGATAAGAAGCGTATCATTATCACAATCTATCTTCATTGAAACCATGCGCAGTGTATTGCCTGAGGTTTCACCTTTCATCCAAAGCTGTTGGCGGGAACGTGAGTAAAAGGTCACGTTTTTAGTTTCAAGGGTACGCGCAAGGGAAGCCTCATTCATATACCCGAGCATAAGAACTTCTCTCGTTTTCACGTCTTGAACAACCGCAGGTACAAGACCGTCTGAATTCCATTTCACATTTAATTGCATATGCACTTCCTCATTTCTGTCTTATTTTCTCATAGGGATGTTTTTCATTTCCAAGTAGGCTTTTAAATCTGGAATATCTATTTCACCGTAGTGGAATACAGATGCTGCTAGGGCACCGTCTGCACCGGCGTCGAATGCGTCATAAAAGTGCTTTTTAATACCAGCACCCCCTGAAGCAATTACAGGGACATTCACTGCGCTCGATATCTGTTTAATAATATCCAGATCGTATCCGCTCTTAACCCCATCCTCATCAATGGAGTTGATTACAATTTCACCTGCACCAAGCTCAACGCCTCTAATAGCCCATTCAAGCGCATCTAGTCCTGTATCTTTTCTACCACCATGTGTTACTATTTTCCACTGGTCATTGACGCGTTTGACATCCATTGAAAGCACCACGCACTGTGCACCGAATTTTAGTGCGGCTTCACGAATTAATTCAGGGTTAGCGACTGCAGCAGAGTTTATAGACACTTTGTCAGCGCCGGCTCCAAGAACCGCCGTAAAGTCTTCAATTTTTCGAATACCGCCACCGATCATAAAGGGTATATTAATTGCTTTTGCAACATCACGTACAATGTCCAGAAAAATATTTCGGTCTTCATGTGTTGCAGTTATATCATAAAATACGAGTTCATCAGCACCTTGGCGTGCATATTTTTCAGCAAGATATACGGGATCTTCTACTTGTTTAATAGACTTAAAGCGTGTGCCTTTTACAACCAGACCGTCCTTTACATCAAGACAGGGTATTATTCTTTTACAAAGCATGTGCATTGTCCTTTCTGTCTACTTTTCTTCCAGTTTTGCTAGGTCGATTTTGCCTTCATAAAGTGCTTTACCTACAATAACATCTGTAATGCCTGCTTTTTCCAGAGCATAAATATCTGCTTCTGAAGAGATGCCGCCTGATGCAATAACGGTGCCTTCGAATACATTATTTGCTGCGACAAGGGCTTCAATATTAGGACCGATCATTGCGCCATCTCTTGAAATGTCTGTATATACCACAGTTTTAACACCGACAGCATTAAGCTCTTTAAAGAGAGTGACTGCCTTTTTTTCACTGACTTCAACCCAGCCTCTTGTTGTAACAAGGCCGTCCTTGGCATCTACTGAAACCACAATTTTCTCACCATACTCGGCAACGAGTTCTTTTAGAAGCTCCGGTTTTTCTATTGCCATGGTGCCAACTATAACTCTGTCAAGGCCAGCATCGAGGTAAACTTTAACATCTTCAACACTTCGAATGCCGCCGCCAACTTGAAGGGGAAGATCCGTAGCCTTTCTAATATCAAGAATTGAGTTTCGAGCAGCTTCAGAGCCGTTAAAAGCGCCGTCTAAATCGACCAGGTGAAGACGTTTAGCACCTTGGCTGATCCATGTACTTGCCATATCCACTGGACTGTTGCCGTATTCTGTAACTTGATCAGCAAGTCCTTGGAATAGACGGACACATTTTCCGTCTTTAATATCGATTGCAGGGTATATTTTCATTTTGTCCTCCTAAGCTGTTTCTGCTTTCATAATCTCGATAAAATTCTTTAAGAGTGTTTCGCCAGCTGAGCCGCTTTTTTCGGGGTGGAACTGCATGCCGAAAATATTGTCTTTGCGAATGGTTGCGGGTACATCAACACCGTAATCAGCAGTTTGTAAAATATCTGATTCCGCGTAATCTGTCAGATAATATGAATGAACAAAGTATGCGTAAGCTGGATCTTCCAGTCCTTTTAGAAGCGGGTCTTCTCTTTTGCTTTCAAGCTGATTCCAGCCCATATGCGGCACTTTATAAGGGACTTCAAGTTTTTTGATTTTACCTTTGAAAATGCCAAGGCCCTTTGTTTCTCCATCTTCATAACTGACTTCGCACATCAACTGCATACCAAGGCAAATACCTATAGTGGGCATATTGGCAGCAACGCGTTGCTTGACTGTTTTGTCAAGACCACTTTTTACAAGACTGTCCATGGCGTCTTTAAATGCCCCCACGCCTGGCAAGACTGCACCGCTTGCTGAGAGGATAACTTTTGGGTTTGATGTTACAATGGCATCTATACCCAGACGGGCAAATGCGTTTTTTACATTTTGTATATTGCCTACTCCATAATCAATGATTGCTATCATTTTATTTTCCTCCATCGTTCTACTAGGGGTCTGTTCCATGACTGCTATACTCTATAAAATACCTTTAGTTGAAGGAATCTTAGCGCTGTCTGATTTATCAATGACTTCAATGGCCTGCTTTATAGCTCTAGCAAATCCTTTAAACATGCCTTCAAGCATGTGGTGGGTGTTGCCATTTTCAAGCGCTTTGATGTGGAGTGTGAGTCCACTCGCGCGTGCAAATCCGTTAAAGAACTCATAAACGGTTTCCGTTTCAAGGTTTCCAAGACGCTGTGTGTTCAGCTCGACCGAATAATTCAAGTAGCTGCGTCCGCTAAAATCAAGAGCTACAAGCACCAGACATTCATCCATAGGTGTGATTGTATCAGCATACCTAGCGATGCCTTTTTTATCGCCAAGAGCTTTCTTAAAGGTCTCGCCAAGGGCTATGCCAACATCTTCGACTGTGTGATGCGCATCGATGTATAGGTCGCCTTTACAGCTTAACTGGATATCCACACCACTATGTTTTGAGAGCTGCTCTAGCATATGGTCAAAAAAACCAATGCCGGTTGAAATGTTGTAGAGGCCTGAACCATCTAAGTTCAGTTCGATTTTAATGTCTGTTTCTGCAGTTGTTCTGGAAAAACTAGCCTGACGCAATGCTTTCATAATTAGCACACAACCTTCCTGATGATGTCAACAACCTGAGTGTTTACACTGCGCTCAGTAATGGAGAAGCGCAGGCAGTTTTCTAGATTTCCGTCATGTTCAAAGATTCGAACCTTATAGCCTGCCTGATCAAGTGCCTGATAGATATCTTTAGCCTTAGGTGTACGCATCATGATGTAGTTTCCGTAAGAAGGGAAAACTTCAAAAGTACAGGCGTCCGGGTCTAGTTCACTAAGCTGGCTATATACACGCATGCGTTCACATCTGATGTCACGGATGACCTTTGTCATCAGGTTTTTGTTTTCAAGCAATACAATGGCTGACTCCTGAGCGATTGCAGATAGGTTATAAGGCATCTTAACCTTGCACATTTGTTCAAGCAGTTTCGGTGAGGCTATACCGTATCCTACACGAAGTGCCGCTGCTCCAAAAGCTTTTGACAGGGTACGCATAATCACGACCTTGTCCTTATTGTAATCAGTGCCCACTAGACTTACCTGTGAGAATTCAACATATGCTTCATCGACAATGACAATGCCTGGAACACTATCAATAATTCTGTTAAGGTCTTTAATACTAAAGACATAACCCGTTGGATTATTTGGATTGCAAATGAAGGTTAGGGTGGCGTTTTCTGCCTTTGCCGTATCAATAATGGCATCAATGTCAGGTGTTAAATCTTCTTTTGGAGCTACAGCATAGGTCGTGCAGCCTCGAATATCTGACATGACTGTGTATTCAATAAACGTCGGACTGTGAATGACGATACTGTCACCCGCCTTTGAAAATGTTTCAAATATAATTTTAATGAGTTCATCAGAGCCGTTAGTACAAATTAGTTCGTCTTCTGAGACACCCGCATATTGAGAAAGACGTTTTTTGAGTTCCCTAGAATCGGGATCAGGGTAGGTTTGCATATCAAGTGCCATAAGTCTTTCAACAAGCTGCTCCTTAATTTCAGGAAGCGGATTATACCAGTTTTCATTAGCATGGAGTCTTTTTTGTGTCATTACGAGCACCTCACTTTCACTGCATTCGCATGTGCAGTCAGTCCTTCGAGTTCAGCAAATGTTTCTAAATCGTCAGCCAGATCTTTTAAAGCGTCTTGTGTAAAAGATAGATAACTAGGTCTTTTTAAAAAGTCGTAAACGCCAAGTGGAGAAGCGTATCGTGCTGCACCGCTTGTTGGAAGTGTATGGTTTGGACCAGCCATATAATCGCCAAGGGTTTCCGGTGTGTAAGCGCCTAAGAATATTGAACCTGCATTTTGTACCTTCTCAAGATACTGCTTAGGACTTTCAACCTGGAGCTCAAGGTGTTCGGGTGCAATCATATTTGAAAGCTCAAAAGCTTCATCGAGCGTCTTAACAACATAGCCTTTTGCATGCCTAAGGCTCTCTGATAGGATGGCGTTTCGTGATAGGGATGAGGCTTGCTTTGTAAGTTCAATAGCGACCTTTTCCGCTAGGTCCTCAGAAGTTGTAATCAGGATCATGCCAGCTCTTTCATCATGTTCTCCTTGAGCGAGCAAATCAGCAGCAATCCATTTCGGATTTGCCTTTTCATCGGCAATGACAAGAACTTCACTTGGTCCGGCAATCATATCGATGTCGACAAGGCCATAAACCTGACGTTTTGCTTCGGCTACATAGATGTTTCCAGGACCGACAATTTTGTCAACGGCCTGAATGGAGTCTGTACCCATTGCTGCGGCAGCAACGGCCTGTGCGCCTCCAATCTTATAGATTTCATCAATGCCCAGTACTTTTGCAGCGGCTAAGACCCCGGGGTTAACTGCGCCACCAGGTCCTGCAGGCGTGATGATGGCGATACGCCTTACGCCAGCTATTTGGGCTGGAATGGCATTCATCAGAACTGAAGAAGGGTAGGCCGCTTTACCTCCGGGTACATATAGAGCCACTGAACTTAGAGGACGAACAAGCTGTCCCATCAGCTGTCCATCTTCAGGTTCAATTTCCCAGCTTGAAGGTAGCTGATTATTGTGAAAGCGTTCAATGTTTTTCTTGGAGCGGTTTAAAATACGAATGAAATCTTCAGGAATTTCTTTGAGTGCACATTCTGTTTCTGCTTCGCTGACACGAAGCGCCTTTGGTGTAAAACCATCAAACTTGCGTGTGTAGTCAATGACAGCTGAATCACCCTTGTTTTGCACGTCATTTATAATACTGCGAACTGTTTCGATGATTTCTCCTTCAGGTATGAAGTTTTGTGCGAGTTCTTTTTTTATTTTAGGAAAGTCCGATTTTGTAATCTGCTGTATGATCATCTCTGCCTCCGTTATGCTGATGCATTAAGCTGTGCCTTTAAAGTATCCATAAACTTGCGAACCATGTCTGTATTCGTTTTGTATTTGATTTTATTGGCTATAAGTCTGGAGCTGATTGGCTTAATGCTCTCAATGACTTCCAAATTGTTTTCTTTAAGTGTTCTTCCCGTTTCAACGATATCGATAATACAATCGGAAAGACCAACAATTGGTCCAAGCTCCACCGAACCTTCAAGTGGGATGACTTGTCCTTCAATGCCCTTGCTTTTCATAAATGCGTAGGACTGTGTCGGATACTTGGATGCGACTTTCAAGTATGGGATTTTGTTATAGTCAAAACCGGGAAAAGCAGCAAGGCAAAGGTCGCATTTTCCGATGTTAAGGTCCATGAGTTCGTAAACCTGATAGAGTTTTTCGTCAATCACATCTTTGCCGACAATGCCGACATCGACGACACCCAGTTCCACATAGGTTGGTACATCTGCTGATTTTACAAGCAGCATGTCTAGCGTCTTTTCTTCGTCGCAGAGTCTGAGTGCTCTGCCTGGATCCTCGGGAAGGGAATAGCCAGCCTTTCTGAGTGCTTTTAGTGTTTGTTTAGCAACACGCCCTTTTGCTACGGCGATTTTTAACTGATTAGTGAATTGAGCTTGGGACATATTGGTTTTCCACCTTTCTGACAAACTGTTCAAATGATGATCTGCTAAATGTATTCATACGCTGGTTGATGATTTCAAGCTGTCCCGCATTGATTTTTAGAATTTCTTCTGCATCTGTCTGAGGGATTTCCGTAATTTCAGCGAAAGCTTCTTCAGAAGTTGTTACGACATATCCAAGTTCCCTAAGCAAGTCAGAAAGCTGATAAGCATTTTTTCTGTTTGGCGTATCATAGTAAATGGCAAAATCTTTAGAAAATAAATTTGAATTTTTTTGTTGTTTCATTTCAATCACCTCATTGATTTCATTCAGGTAAAGTGCGATGCCGCACGCCGCGAGTCCGTATCCGAAGGCATCATCATACCTTCCGCCAGCTGCAAGGACTTGTCCGCTATCAGCTGTATAAATTTTATAAATTGTATCTGTGTAATAGCTGTATGTGTTGGTAAAAGAAAAATCCAGTCTCAACATGGATGGGTCAAGACCATAATCGAGAAGTGTTTCATATAACTTTTGAATATGATTAATGGCTTGAACAGCCTCAGTGCTAAGGGCAATTTGTTTTGCTTTTAATAGGGTCTCTTTTGGATCTCCAAAGAGCTGGGGCAGCGCCATAAATGATTCCTGCTGCTTGTCAGTGAGTGACAGGGATTTTATCAGGGATTCAAGTTCTGGCAGGTTCTTGGAATCAATAAGCATTCTAAGCTGTGATTTTGTTTCCTTGGAAATGTCACATGCATTCAGAAGCAATTCAGTTACATTGATATTTCCAAGATCAACAACCATTTTGCCGATGCCGCTTTGTTCAAGTACCTTGCAGGCTACCCGAATGACCTCAGCTTCACTTTCTACGCTTTCACTGTCATATATCTCTAAACCACATTGCAGGCTTTCTGTCGTTTTGCCGCCATTGGTTTTCCAGTTGAGTTTGCTTGTCGTGTAGGCGTATTTTTGAACGTTATGACCTGTACGCTTATTTTGTGATGCAAGCTGTGTAACAAAGTGAGTAGGGTCTGATTTTACTGAGTAAATATTTCCATCAGGACCTGTGTACTTAACACTACGCTTTAGAGCTTCTGGGTAATATGCTGTTAAGTCAGAGTAGGAAGTGATGCTCCCCGGGACGATGGATGTATATCCATACCGTTTCGAGACACTTCTGAAAATTTCGCTTATTGCGTCAATTCTTCTGAAAGCTTCTATGGAAAATGATATTGGCATGTTGTTCCTCCTGTTGTTTTGTTGAGTCTCTTGTCATTTGCGTAAAAAAAAGCCGTATGGGCTATACGCCCATACGGCTCTTCCGTTTTACCGGTTCACCATCAGACGCAAGCTCTTAAGCACGACGACTAGAGCTTGTATCTGATGTAATAGTCTTAATCAGATTAACAAACTCTTATATAATGGTGATGATGATGAAATTGTACAGAATTAGTATTCGCAAAAGAATTCATATTTATGCACCTCGGAAAGTTTTTTTGAATCATAACACGTATTTTATGAGTATGTCAACAGAATTATGAAAATTTATTCATTATTAAAAAGTTGATATTCGGGTATATACAAGTAGAAACAGTGCTTTGAGGGATTTTGATTTTTTAAATAAGCAATTTCATTGAATGTTTATGAGTTAATTTGAATGCAAATATATGGATTAAATGTAAAGCAAGCATATATGTTCGACTATTATCGTGTTATAATTTAATAGATAGATAACAGGAGGGGTAGGAGTATGAGTAAGCGTGTACTGATTGTTGATGATGCTATGTTCATGAGAAAAATGTTGGGAGATATACTCAGCGGTGCAGGATATGATGTTGTTGGAGAAGCAGAAAATGGTAAAGATGCACTCAAAATGTATCGTAATTTGCAGCCTGATATTGTGACTATGGATATCACCATGCCGATATGCAGCGGTATTGAAGGTGTACAGCTCATAACAGCTGAGTTTCCTGAGGCTGTGGTACTGATGATCAGTGCCATGGGACAAGAAAATATGGTCATAGACGCTGTGAAATCAGGCGCAAAGGGCTTCATTGTCAAACCGTTTGATAAGGATAAAATTCTGACGACAATCGAACGTCTGGTAAGGTAGCGTTGTTTCTTGCCATATATTAGGATAAATAGTAAATCCAGCAGTTTGCATGTGAGTATGCATCTGCTGGATTTTTTTTAGTATGATTCAGTTAAACATCTCGCTTAACAGTGGATTAACTGCTAAATGGCGCCTCATATTGTATGCTGAGGATAGTGATTGCAGTTTCTTCCATGAGATCAACGACCTTTAAATGATCCAAATGAACGCCTTTCTCAAGGATTTTTACACGTGGACGCATTGGGAAATTAGGGTTGACTAAATCTACTACAGCAATGTGTCCATTGCTTAAGTTAACCAGTGTGCCTTCCGGATAGGGAATGACCTTTCTAACGAAAATAGAGGCCATTTCAAAGTCGAAATGTGACCCCGCGGCGCCCATAATGTATTCAATGGCTTCGTTAGGTGGAAGGGCAATGGAATTAGGTGTATCAGAAGTCATAGCATCGTAACAATCTGCAATGGCTACAATTCTGGAAAATCGGTGGATATGATCACCGGACATACCGCGCGGATAACCTGATCCATCATACTTCTCATGGTGTTGAAGAGCGACTACTTTAGAAGCACTTTTAATGCCGTAGTGCTCTTTCAAATAATCATACCCGAGCAGGGGGTGTTCTTTAATTTTTTCCATTTCCTCAGAGGAATAATTTCCTCGTTTATTGACAATGGAGCTTGGCAGAAAAGCCTTGCCAATATCATGCATGAGTGCTCCAAAAAATAGTGGAAAAAGTTCTTCTTTTCTGAACTTAAGTTCAATGCCTAATATTAGAGATAAAATCGCAGTATTAAGGGAATGCTGATACGTGTAAGTATCAATATTCTTTATGTCTACAAGGTTAATGAGAATGTGTCTATTTGATGTCATTTCATCAACAATATATTTTGACATCTGCTTGAGATTGTCCATATATTTTTCCATACCTTTAACTAAAAGGCGTTTATTCAAGTCCATCTCATTAGATCGTGCTCTAATGTTAAATCGCTCAATGTTTTCAAAAGTTTCTTTAATAGCCAAAACGGTTTTCTGACGCACTTCTGGCTTAATTATGTCATTAATTTCCTGCTCGCTGTATTCATCATCAATATAAACAGATAATATATTATTATCTTCGACACGCTTTATTAAGGAGTCGTTTAGCACAACGCCTTTTTTCAAAAGTATAGTACCTTGTGAATTCATGATGTCTTTTGCAATAGCAGTCCCTTCTACAACACAACCTATGGGTACTAATCGCATATGTTCACCTTTCAATCTTTAAATTGAATGAATCATATTCACCTGCATTTTGATTTGTACATTAAGTAAGATCATCTTAGAAATAGACCATCAATACTATAGGTGTTAAAACCACTCTAAAGTCAAGCTGTTTCAAATTGTACGCATCTGACAGATGATGTTTATGAATCACTCAGGTTTGCTTTGTTCCATTTTTATTATTATACCATCACTTACATTAGAACACACGTATAATAGAACCAATTCAGGACATTTGAACTGTACCCCTGCTCAGAAAGTAACCAATTTGAAAGGACTCAAAGTAGGGCGTGTGCTATAATGGGGATGGCTGTAGACAGCGTTATACCCATTGCATGACATACTGGAGGCATCATTATGGAAAAAAAACAACTTAGGAATATACTGCTAATTGTACTGTTGCCTGTTCTTTTTGCAGGAATCGGATACTTTGGGATGAAGGTATTTCTGTCAGGCACAGGTCCAAACACTGTAATGCCAGAAAGGGCTACTCAGGAAAGTATGCCGCAAGACGAAACCGCACAGGTGGGAGGAGGAGATACTGATATTCCTGAAAAGACAAAGGAAGGTACTGATTCAAAAATAGCAGAAGAGGCATCAGCGTCAACGCATCAAAGTACATCTAATAATGAAGCGGATAATTCTGAACCGACCATGGGGGTTTCTGAACCTGAAGAATCTAAAACACAGACAGAGCCTTCTGAAGATACGAGAGCCGTTGAGGTTGTAGATCCAGTTCAAGGTGAGCAATATGCATTTGATAGTCTGAATTATTTTAGTCTTCAGGTGGGGAGTTATTCAGCAGCAAGTAATGCAGAAAATCACGTAAGCCAATTAAGAGAAGAGGGCATTAGCGCATACATATTCTACGGAAATAACTATAAAGTCATGGTAGGACTAAGTGCATCTCGTGAAGGCGTAGAGCAGATTAAAAAGCAAATTGTTGAGTCTGTTCCAGATGCGTTTGTCAAAGGTATGATGATTGTACCTGATACACTTTCGTATAAAGCAGAAGCCAATAATCTTGAACAGTTTAAAGCAATTGCGAGAGCGTACTATGAAAGACTTGAACATCATGTTGCATTTTTATCAGCAATCGAAGGACTTACCGGGGATCAGATTATGACTGAGATTGAGTCAGAGCGCGGAAGCATTGCAGAGCTCCAAGCGCAAATCGATCAGTTTGATGGCGATCATACTTTTGAAGATGTTCTAGACAAAATCAAGATCAATTTGATGCAAACAGATCAAAGTCTTGGTCAAATTATTAACAATGAGTTCGTGCAAGATTCTGTATTTAAAATCTATACAGATGAGTTTTTAAAATACAATGAACTGACAAGGTGACTTGTCTAATTAATGAGCAGTGGATTGTTAAAGCCACTGCTCATTTTGTGTCAACACAAATTGACAAATATCTAACAATCAGGTAGGCTTTAAAAAAATATGACCTAAATACCAAATTTGTTTGAAATTTGTATGAAAAACTATACAATAATAGTGTCAGGAATTTCTTGAAAATTCTGAAGACAAAAAAGACTGTTATACATTTAACATGTAAAATCTCTATACATAAGTTTTTTCAATGCTTACAAGATAATTTGTGATTGACTTAACGGCGAGATGTAGTAAAATAATTAGAGATGCTATTCAAAAAATAGATTTGTGTATACAGTATTCATAACACGAAAAACGTTTGCAATAGCGCGCTTTAGCAACATTTAGATTGTGAAAAAGAGTTCAAACTATGTGTTGTTAATGTAGATGCTATTTTTTATAGTGAAGCGAATAATTATTAGTTTTTTATGCTTCACAACCGGGAATCCGGAGTATATTTTGTGTGGAACCCATATTAAATGGGTGTTGTGAGTTAGAGGCATTCCTTATAAGAATGTTTCATTGTTCAAATGCAAAAGGGGTGAACTATCATGGGTCTACTGTCTTTTAAAGGTGGGATTCATCCGCCGCATGCCAAGAAGGCATCGGAAAAAAAGGCGATTGTACGTGCGATTGAGCCAAAAATCGTCAGAATTCCATTGAGACAGCACATCGGTGCACCGTGTGATCCTGCAGTAGCAAAAGGGGATTACGTAAAGGTGGGCCAAAAGATCGGAGAGGTTTCTTCTTTCGTCTGTGCTCCAGTACATAGCAGTGTATCTGGTACGGTAGTCGATGTAAAAAAAATCGACGTACTAGGTGGACAGGAATTATGTGTCATTATCGAGTCTGACGGAAAGAATGAGCTTCACGAGTCTGTACAAAAGAAAGGCGATTTGGCTTCTCTTGAGCCAAAGCAGATTGTAGAAATAATTAAAGAAGCTGGAATCGTTGGTATGGGTGGCGCAGGCTTCCCGACACATGTCAAGCTGTCACCACCACCAGAAAAAGCAATTGACAGCGTTATACTAAATGGCGCAGAGTGTGAGCCGTACCTTACAGCTGACCACAGGCTAATGCTTGAGTCGCCTGAAAAAATCGTATTTGGTCTTCAAGCCATTATGAAAGCAGTTGGTGTAAAAAAAGGTTACATAGGCATTGAAAATAACAAACCAGATGCCATCGAAACAATGAAAAAGGCAGCTGCAAATGCGCCAGAAATTGAAGTTGTAGGACTGCATACCAAATATCCACAGGGTGCTGAAAAGCAGCTTATTTTTGCGTGCACAAACCGTGAAGTACCATCGGGAGGCCTTCCAATGGATGCGGGCGCAGTTGTAAATAATGTTGCAACGGCAGCAGCTGTATCAGATGCAATTCAACTTGGCATGCCAAGTGTTGAAAGAATCTGTACGATTACTGGTGGCGGTATAACAGATCCTCAGAACCTTCTTATTAAAGTAGGAACTCAGCTGAGTGAAATCGTTGAGCAGTGTGGCGGTTACAAAGGCACACCAGGTAAGATTATACTAGGTGGTCCAATGATGGGTCTGGCAACACATACTGATGTCATTCCTTCTACAAAAACAACATCAGGTATCCTGGTCTTCACGCCTGATGAAGCGAAACTCCCTGAGCCATCTAATTGTATTAAGTGCGGTAAATGTGTAGATATTTGTCCTGCATTCCTGCAGCCTGCTGCACTGAGTGCATACAGCCTAAAGGCACTATACGAAATGGCGGAGAAGAACAACGTACTGGATTGTATTGAATGTGGATCATGTTCATTCGTCTGTCCATCAAAACGTCCTCTTCTTCATTCAATCAGAGTTGGCAAGCGTGAAGTTCTTGCTGCACGCAGAAAGTCGAAATAGTAGGAGGTAAACAAAGATGGAACAAAGATTAACAGTATCATCCTCTCCTCATATTCGATCGAAGGATTCTGTCAACTCGATTATGAGAGATGTAATTATTGCTCTGACACCAGCGACAGCTTATGGTGTATATAAATTTGGCATGAACGCATTTATGGTCGTAGCGCTTGCAATCATTACGGCAATGGTTACAGAAGCTGCAATTCAAAAAATGCGCGGTGTGCCTGTCACAATCGGAGATTACTCTGCAGCCCTCACAGGTCTGCTTTTGGCAATGAACGTGCCAGCTTCAGCACCTTGGTGGATTCCTGTAATCGGTAGTATATTTGCCATTGCTATTGTAAAGCAAGCTTTCGGTGGTCTGGGACATAACTTTATGAACCCTGCGCTGGCAGCACGTGCAATGCTCATGGCTTCATGGCCAGTGCGTATGACGGCGTGGACAACTCCGGGTCTTCCGGCAGCGGGTCCTGATGCAGTTTCAACTGCAACGCCTCTTGCAATGCTAAAAGATACATACGGATTTAATGTATCGGCTGCTGTAGAGGCAGGTTCTTATAAGGCACCAGCTCTATTCGATGTTATGATGGGTAATGTTGCTGGATGTATTGGTGAAGTATCTGGAATCTTGCTGATTCTTGGCGGACTTTACCTCATGTACAGAAAAGTCATCACTTGGAGAATCCCTACAATTTATATTGGAACGGTTGCAGTTCTAACATTCATTCTTGGTGGATTTGATATAAACCTAGTGATGTACCACATCTTTGCAGGTGGTTTAATGCTGGGTGCGTTTTTCATGGCAACAGACTATGCATCATCGCCAATTAATCCGAAGGGACAGATGTTCTTCGCACTTGGTTGCGGTCTGCTAACGACTGTAATCCGATTCTACGGAGGATACCCAGAGGGCGTATCGTACTCTATTCTTCTAATGAACGTTGCGGCGCCGCTCATTGAAAAATACTCAAGCCCTAGAGTGTTTGGAGGTGGCAAATAATGAAGCTTGATATGAAAGAAATTATGAAACTCGGCATTATCCTGCTATTCATCTGTGCCGTATCTGCAGTACTTCTTGCATTTACAAACGGAGCGACAATCGATAAGATTCTTGAGCAGAGAGCGATTGCAAGTGAAAATGATAGAAAGGCCGTATTACCAACGGCAGATACATTTAAAGAACTGGACGCTGATCAGTTCGCACCTCTTGCAGACGAATTCGATAAAATTATGGAAGTTTATGTCGGATACGAAGGTGAAACAGTTGTGGGTTATGTAATAAAGACTGCGCCAGGCGGTTACGGCGGCGCGATTGAAATTACAACTGGCCTGTATAACGACGGAACAATCGGTGGTGTTAGAATGGGTTCAAACCATCAGGAAACACCGGGTCTTGGCGCTAAGGCAGCATTGCCTGAGTTCTATGACCAATACAATGGCATGGATGCCCTTGCAGGCATTTCAGTAGTGAAAGCAACACCAGGTGAGAATCAAATTCTTGCAATTTCTGGTGCGACAATTACTTCTGATGCAGTGACAACAGGCGTTAACATGGCAACTGATATCTTTGAAAGTCTAATGAATTAGGGGGTGACGAAGTGAAGCTTAAAACTTTGACAAATGGTTTGTTCAAAGACAATCCGGTATTTTATCAAATGCTCGGTATGTGTCCGACACTGGCTGTAACGACGTCAGCCGAAAATGGAATGGGTATGGGTCTGGCAACAACTGCTGTACTTGTACTTGCTAATGTTGTAATTTCGCTGATGCGAAACTTTATACCAAGTAAAATCCGTATTCCTGCATTTATCGTTGTTATTGCAACATTCGTTACAATTGTAGGTATGGTTATGGAAGGCTTTGTCCCTGCACTATTTGCATCGCTGGGCCTGTTTATTCCACTGATTGTTGTAAACTGTCTGATTCTTGCCAGAGCTGAAGCGTTCGCATTTAAGAATGGCGTTGTTGACTCTGCACTTGACGGTGTAGGCATGGGTCTAGGATTTACACTTGCACTGACTATTCTTGGCGCTGTTCGAGAAGTGTTTGGAGCAGGCGCAATCTTTGGAATTGAACTCTTTGGTAAATCTTTTGAACCTGCATTGATTATGATTCTACCACCAGGTGCATTCCTTGCACTGGGGCTGATTCTTGCAGGAATCAATGTTTATCAAGCGAAAAAGGCAAAGGCTGCTTAGAAGGGGGCACTCATAAATGGAAAATGCTAGTATTCTTATTATCGTTGTCAGTGCCATTCTTGTTAACAACTTTGTATTATCCCGTTTTCTTGGAATTTGTCCATTCCTTGGTGTATCCAAGCAAGTTGAGACAGCATTCGGAATGGGTATGGCTGTAACATTTGTTATGACACTGGCTGGTATTATCACATACTTCGTGTGGCATGTACTGCTTGTACCGCTACATCTGGAGTTTCTTAAGACGATTGCGTTTATTCTAGTAATCGCATCACTTGTACAGTTCGTAGAAATTGTACTGCAAAAAATCAGTCCGACGCTTTATTCAGCACTAGGTGTATTCCTTCCGCTGATTACGACGAACTGTGCTGTTCTGGGTCTTGCACTTTTGAACATTCAATATAACTTCAACCTAATCCAGACGATTGTACACTCAATTTCGGCTGCGATTGGTTTTTCGCTGGCAATTGTACTCTTTGCTGGTATTCGTGAAAAATTGGTTCTTTCTGATGTACCGACTCCATTTCAAGGATTCCCTATCGCACTTGTTACTGCAAGTTTGATGGCGATTGCTTTTCTTGGATTCTCGGGCCTAGTTTAAGGAGGGTAAGGATATGGATTTTAACAGTATTCTGTGGTCCGGTGCCAGCCTTGGAGGCCTGGGTCTACTATTCGGTGCTGGCCTTGCATTTGCATCTCAAAAATTTGCAGTTGAGGTGGACCCAAGAGCCGTTCAAATTTTGGATGCGCTTCCTGGTGCAAACTGTGGTGGTTGTGGCTACCCGGGCTGTGGTGGCTTTGCCAATGCTGTTGTAGCAGGTGAAGCTCCAGTAACAGGCTGTCCGGTTGGCGGCCCTGATTGTGCTCAAGCGATTGCGGGTATTATGGGTCTTGAAGCCGGTGACGCTGTAAAAATGGTTGCACGCGTTTTGTGTGCAGGCACTTCTGATAAGTGTCAAGATAAGTACGATTATAATGGTGTTGAAGATTGTCTGGCGGCGTCTCAGCTTGCAGGCGGACCAAAATCATGCACATTTGGTTGTATGGGACTTGGAACATGCGAGCGCATTTGTCCTTTTGACGCGATTCATGTCAACGAAGACGGCGTGGCTGTTGTTGATGAAGACAAGTGTACAGCATGTAACAAATGTATTGAAGTATGTCCTAAAAATGTTATTTCACTTGTGCCATATTCACAGCTGGTTGTTGTTGACTGTAACAACAAAGAGCGTGGTGGCCACGTTAAGAAAAACTGTAGCGTTGCATGTATTGCGTGTGGCATTTGTGAGAGAAGTTGTCCGTTTGATGCAATTCATGTTGAAGACAATGTCGCAATCATTGATTATGACAAGTGTACGGGTTGTATGATTTGTGCTGAGAAGTGTCCGACAAAGGCAATTTGGGCAGATTTTGACGCACGTAAGACAGCTGAAGTGATTGATGACAAGTGTGTTGGATGTACACTATGTGCTAAGGTTTGTCCGGTTGATGCAATCGAAGGCGAACTGAAGAGCGTACATAAAATCGATCCTGAGAAGTGTATCGGTTGTGGTGCTTGTGAGAAGAAGTGTCCAAAAGATGCGATTATTATGAAGTAGTCATATTATTGGCGATATCCATCGTCTTGATATAGTGAAAAATGCGATTCCCTTGGAATCGCATTTTTTATATTTTTTGCTATGTATGAGTGATATTAGTTTGTTGTTACACCATTCGAGTAAACATACCAGTCAGAGCGCGCACCGTTTTCTAGCCAATCAATGGTTAGCGTAAAGCGTGCATTTTCTGTTTGTGGTTGTGTCTCTAAAATGACTTGGTTAGGAGAGAGCATAACAGCTTTTAGTACGTAAAGATGCGTATTGTTTTGTGAAATCAAATGGTAACTTCTATAGTCTTCACACTGGTCTTTATTCAGCTCGGTATCTGCTGAAAAATCAAGTCGAATATGGTCGGCATCAGGTGCTGTTGCGCTGGCTATAGAGTCATACGTTAGAGAAGTGCTTTGGCCAGTTATGTCATTTCTACTTTCAGTTTCACTTGTTTCAGAAAGCTCAAGTGTTTCAGATGACTCTGAATCAGTACTTTTAATATATACTGGTGCCCTGACACGACCACGCTGGGCGATGGAGTGGAGCAGGTTTTCTTCAGCCCCGCTGTCATTTCCAAGGGATGTGATTATGAGAAAACGTTGTTTGTCGTGTAGTGCAGAGTTGGTAAGTAAGGTGATTTTGTTATAATTCTCACAGTCCAGTTCGTTTTTTCCATCGGCGCTGAGTGTGCGCTTTTCTGCAAAAGCAGATTTTATTTTAACAAAAGGAATAGAGTAGTTGTCTGTATCTGATGCTAAATCAGGGTCGATGGCATAATCCTCGTTAAGGTAAATGACCACCTTGTTTGTAGAGGGAATATAGGCAGAACGTATGACCTTGTTGTTCTGATCTGCATGTTCAATGTTGCTGGAATCGACATAGTCGGCGTAGACCGAAGTCGAGCCCATGGCAAATATGAGACACAGTATTGCTAATGGTTTAATTTTCATAAATAACCTCCAGGGTGATTTTTGTATAGTGTGATACAGGAAGCTTCCAAACGTCAAAAATATTGTACCATATTACAAGAAATGTCATATTACCATATGATTACATTATTGTTAATATATCTTTGCATTTTGAAATGCGAAATGTATGTTCACTATAAAGGTAAACAGCTATTTTGTAACCTGATTAAAACTTGTATATAGGCATACCCCATGCTAAACTTAAAGTTAAGACTGGTGGACTCTGTTTAGGTGAAATCAGTCAAATAATCAGAAGAGATCGGGTTGGTATAAAATGGAAATAAATGGTATAATCAACCCAAAAGGAGGACCGCATGAAAAAAGCTAGCCATACGCTCAGTTTTCTGCTTGTCATGCTTGTAGGTCTTGTCATAGGAGGCATCATTGGAGATGTATTCAGTAAATACGCCCCCATTCTATCTTATGGAAGAGCGATCGGTTTTGACCCAGTTACAATTGATTTGAGTGTTATGACCTTTGTTATCGGATTTAAAATGCAAATTAATCTGGCGGCAATTCTTGGCTTAATCATATCTCTTCTCATATTCAAACGATTATAGGAGGCAAAATGGCAAGGATTGTTTTAGCATCCAATTCCCCAAGACGCAAGGAGTTACTTGAGCGTGTTGGTGTGGAGTTCACAATAGACGCAAGCAATATCGAAGAACGCGTACATGAAAATGAGACACCAGAGCAAATTGCTATGGGTCTTGCTTTGCAAAAGGGGCTGGATGTTTCAAAAAGATATGAAACAGGTACAATTATTATTGCCGCAGATACAATTGTATATAATGGCAAGGTTATGGGCAAACCAACAGATGCCGACGATGCTATTGCTATGCTAAATGAACTCAGTGGTTCATTGCATCAAGTTTATACGGGTATTGCAATAATCGAGGCAGGCACACACAATAAATTTGTTGATTTTGAATGTACGGATGTCAAGTTTAAAGATCTCAGTGCTGATAAAATCAACAGTTATGTTGCTTCGGGTGAAGTATTTGGAAAAGCAGGCGCATACGCAATCCAAGAAAAGGGGATGACCCTTGTAGAATGGATTAGAGGCGACTTTTTCAATGTAGTGGGCCTACCTGTCAGCAAGCTGGAAACTCTGTTTGAAAAACACTTTAATATGCGGTTCATCTAAGATTAATTCTTGAGGTGAATAGATAATGAAACAGACCATTCGTATGAAAGATATGCCGGCATGTGAGATGCCGCGTGAACGACTGCTTAAGAAGGGTGCAGGAAACCTGACAACAGCAGAGCTGATCGCTGTTTTGATACAAACAGGATCTGGTGATGCTTCAGCCCTTGATTTAGCGCGCAGGTTACTGTGCATGGATGAGTCAAAAGGGGTGCAGTTCCTATCTGGATGCACGCCAGAAGAGCTGATGTCTGTAAAAGGCATTGGTCCAGCTAAAACATGCCAAGTTCTTGCAGCGGTTGAACTTGGACGTCGCATCTGCTCTGGTGGATTTGAGAAAAAGAGGCGTGTTACCTCACCAGAGATTATTGCAGAAGTCTTCATGCCTGAAATGCGACATCTGATGCGTGAAGAGTTCAGGGTCTGTTATTTGAATACTAAAAACGAAATTACAGCATGGGAAACTGTTTCAGTGGGGAGTTTGAATGCATCTATTGTCCACCCCCGCGAGGTGTTTTCAAATGCCATAAGGCGCAGTGCTGCGTCGGTAATATTGATTCATAATCATCCATCGGGAAATCCAGAACCGTCTCGAGAGGATAAGGATATAACTAAGAGGTTGTCGGAAAGCGGGTTGCTTCTTGGCATACGTGTTTTAGATCATGTGATTATAGGGCGTGGGAAGTGGTACAGTATGAAATCCCATGGCGACATGTGACTTGAAAGGGGTACATTTGTGAGTTTTATGAAACTGTTTACAAAAGATATGGGCATTGACCTAGGAACGGCCAATACCTTGGTAAATATAAAATCAAAAGGTATTGTTGTTAGAGAACCATCCGTTGTGGCCCTTCAGCAAGATACAGGAGAAGTACTGGCGGTTGGTCTTGAAGCCAAGCGCATGATTGGACGTACACCGGGAAATGTTGTCGCAATCAGACCGCTTAGAGATGGTGTTATTGCAGACTTTGATATCACACAGAAAATGATGAAGCATTTCTTTCAGCAGGCATATCCAAAGCGATCCATTTTCTTTGCACCGCGTGTTGTAGTAGGTGTACCATCTGGTGTGACAGAGGTTGAAAAGCGTGCGGTTATCGAAGCGGCCCTATCAGCAGGTGCCAAAGATGCACTGCTCATTGAAGAACCGATGGCAGCTGCCATTGGTGCTGGTCTACCGGTTGCTGAGGCGACAGGAAGCATGGTTGTTGATGTCGGTGGTGGCACAACGGAAATTGCAGTCATTTCTCTTGGTGGCATTGTTGTATCAAGATCCATTCGTGTGGGTGGCGATGAAATGGACGAAGCCATCATTCATCATATTAGAAAAGAATACAGCCTTACAATTGGTGAGCGTACTGCTGAAGAGATCAAAATAAATATCGGTTCAGCTTTTGCAAGTAAGGATGAAAAGACCCTGCAAATTACAGGCAGAAACCTGCTGACGGGTCTTCCTAAGACACAACTGGTGCGCTCGGGTGAAATTCTGGGTGCCCTGTCAGAACCTATCAATTCGATTATTGAAGGTATTAAAATTACCCTTGAAAAAACACCACCTGAACTCGCATCAGACATTATGATGCAAGGCATTGTACTGACTGGTGGGGGAGCCCTTCTACATGGACTTGATATACTGATAAATAGAGAAACAGGTATGCCTGTACGCGTTGCTGAAGAACCGCTTGACTGTGTTGCTCATGGAACGGGCATCGCACTTGAAAATTATGATTTACTTAAGAGTGTATTTCTATCGCCGAAGCGCATCAGATAGTGGAAATGACAACTGGTAAACGGGAAAAATGGAGGCACCATGAATTACGACGGTAGATGGAAAAAGTGGCTGATCGTTGTTTTGGGTATACTGCTTCTTACTATCATGGGAATTACCATGGGAGGACGTACACATATAACCTATCTTGAAAATATGACTGGCAATATTCTCGCCCCAATCAGCAAAGGATTTTCCAAGGCTGGAAATGCCGTATCTGAACGCGTTACTCCTATTCTTGAAGTTTGGAATATTCAAGAGGAGAACGCATCGTTGCGCGCTGAGAACGAACTCTTAAAATCGGAGCTGATGGAGTATACTCTAGACAGCAAAGAGCTTGCAGAATTAAGGGCTTTAAAAACGTCACTCAATTATGTAGATAGGATGCGCATCGAAAACTATGTATCCAGTAGTGTTATTTCTAAAGATACAGGAAACTGGTACAATATGTTTTTGATTGACGCGGGACGCTCTGATGGCATAACAAAGAACTCAACCGTGATGAATGGAGACGGTCTGATTGGTCTCGTCTATGAAGTGGGAGACAATTGGGCAAAGGTTATATCAATCATCGATAATAACAGTTCAATTGGATTTGAAATGAGACGTGTAGATAAAGATTTTGATGGTCTAATTACAGGCAGTGTGAACTCGGTCATTCGTGGAAAATTATTTGATCCACAGGCTGAAGTCGTTGTAGGTGATAAGATCATGACATCCGGAGTGGGGCTTTATCCAAAAGGCATACTCATTGGAGACATAAAAGAAATCATTGTAGATGAAAATGACTTGCTGACAGAAGTTGTGGTAGAGCCTTCAGTGAACTTTAAAAGACTGAACAAGGTCCTAGTTATACCTGCATCAGATATTGAAGGACAGTAGTCAGGTGGGTGGACGATTGAAAACAAGATATATATTTCTCATAGCATTGACAAATTTTATACTGCAGTCTACGTGGTTTCAAGTATTCAGGATACATGGGGTGTTGGCAAACACCTCTTTGATTCTTGTAGTTGTTTTTGGGGCACTTTACGGCAAACGAGAAGGTCTTTATATGGCCCTTTTTGCAGGTGCATTTCAGGACTTATTTTTAAGCAAGGTGATTTTCATAAATCTGATGATATATGTCATAGTGGCGTGGATCATCGGTTCGTTCGAAGAGTCGCTTTTTAAAGATAATATTTTGACGCCATTTGTAATAACAAGCGTTTCGACCCTGTCGTATCATTTGATTTGGCTAGGCGTCATGTATCTTTTTGGATCGAGTGTAGACCGAAATCTGGTTCCCAGTGTGTTTATGTTGGAAACCCTATTAAATGGTGTCATAAGTATTTTCATTTATGGGAATGTACTTAAACGGCTATACGGATACGGTTTAAGATAACGGAAGAGGCAGTCATGGAGATATTAAAAAAACTGAAAGACAGACGTATACAAACAATCATCATTTTTTCCATGATATTCATCATAATGATAATACGGCTTGCTGTACTGACAATAACAAATGGGGAGTATTACCGTGAGTTGTCTGTAAATAAGCGGCTGAAGCAAATTGCAGTTGTGGCAAAACGTGGTGAAATTGTCGATAGAAATGGTGTCTTGCTAGCGGGCAATCTGCCGAGTTTTACAATTAATGTAAGTGGCAGTACACTTTCATCAGATGAATTCAATGCAGTTGCAATCAGACTGCTCGATATACTGGATACATATGACCAAACTCATATTGATTTTCCGATCCGGATAGCAAATGGGGCCTATTACTTCTCATACGATAAGAACATTGATGACTGGTTGATTTCAAATGGTTATGAGGGCTATACTGACGCAGAAGATTTGTTCGATGAAATCAGGCGTCGTGAGCAGGTATCCGTTGTTCTCACCGATGAAGAAGCACAGAAAATCCTCAAGCTTAAAGGGGTATATCTGCCATTTTCACAGTCCAAAATGAAGTTTTACTCTGAAATCGACAAGGAACGGTTCCTTGACTTGTATGGCTTGCCCTATGACATTAGTGCTAAAGAGGCTTTCGGAGCTATTCGAGACAGGCGAGAGTTCGGAATTGATGAATCTGTTTCTGATGAAGATGCTTACAAAATTTTAGCCTTAAAGCATGATTTTAAAGTACTTGGATACAGGAAGTATGTGCCAATAACCGTTGCAAAAAATATCGATGAGGAAGTTGCGGTGCGCATTAGTGAAATGTCCATGGACCTTCCGGGTGTTTCAGTAGACATCGATCCCAAAAGGAACTATCCATTTGGGAGTACGGCTTCGCACGTACTCGGATATATGGGCAAGATATCCCAACAGGATGAAATTGATAAGTATATAACTGAAAACGGATATGATAGGAATCAGCTGATTGGTAAGGTTGGTATTGAAGGCAGTTATGAGCTTGACTTAACAGGGGATGACGGCTGGAAGTATATCGAAGTAGACGCGCTTGGAAAGCTTGTCAGGGAAGTGCCGACCAATGAACTAGGCTGGCTTGAACAAGACAAAAAACCCAAGGAAGCGGTTTCGGGTGAAAATATTCAGCTGACCATTGATATTGAACTCCAGCAGAAGGTAGAATCCTATTTGCAATATGGTCTCTCCAAAATACAAGAAGGTGGAGTCTACGAGAGTCCATGGGGCGATTATAAATATAAGGAAACTTTCCCTAAGGCACAGACTGGTGCGATAGTGGTTGTTGATGTCAACTCAGGTGAAGTACTTGCTGTGGCCAGTTATCCTGATTATGACGTTAATCTTTTTGCAACAGGTATCAGCGCGCGTGACTGGGCAGATCTTCAGCCTGAGAATTCGAGAAATCCACTTGCGCCCAGACCACTTTATAATCTTGCAGCAATGACTGCAGTTCAGCCTGGGTCTACTTACAAAATGGTCACGGGTTTTGCCGCTATGCTGGAAGGTCTTGATCCAACTAAGAAGATATTTGCCGATGGATTTATTGAAATTGGCGGACACACCTTTGGGTGCTGGTACTGGAACGCCTACCATGCGAAGCATGGTCCGACGGACCTTTATAAAGCCATAGAGGTTTCTTGCAACTACTATTTCTTTGATATTTCAACAGGCTATGACTGGGCGCATGATAAACCACTAGATTTTGAAATGAATACGCAGCTCTTGCTTGAACATTCTAAAAAGTTTGGACTGGATGAGCCGAGTGGTGTCGAAATATATGAGAACAACCCGGGGATTCCTGATCCTGAAAAGAAAAAGAGACAGTTGAAGTTTGCACTTCAAAGAAAACTCAATAAAGTGCTGGATGACTACTTTTCTGCTGAGTATATAGATACGGACAGGGAAAAAGAGACACTTGTTGCTGAAATTATTTCTTGGTCAGATGAAAATCCATCAAGGGGAACCATTATAAGGCGACTTCGTGATATGGGTCTAGACTCATATGAAACTGCTGAAGGTCTTGCTGATATTATTAAGTACAGCTATTTCAACCAGATGGAATGGTTTGAAGGCGATACGCTGAATCTGTCAATTGGTCAGGGTGCCCATCAGTATACACCGCTTCAAATGGCACGCTATATAGCGACACTTGCCAATGATGGGTACTTATATGAACTTTCTCTTGTAAAAGCGGTTGGTGATCAGATTAATCACAAGAATGATGGTGTGACAAATGCTGGTATGAATGATGGCAAGGTCGTAAATGACGTACTCAGTCACCTTCGTAAAGGGATGCTTCAGGCAACACAAGAAGATTCAGGGACAGCGAGAATATTTCAAAAGTTTCCAATTACTGTGGCAGCAAAAACAGGTACTGCAGAAAAGGAAGGGATGATTCCGCCGGTTGATGAAGTAAAGTATTTGCGGGACAACATTCATAATTTTGACCCGAACCTAGATTTGCCATCAGTAGAAGCTAGAGCTAGAGAAATATTAATCATGCGCAATGACGAAATTGCAGGACTTGAAAAGAGAAAGCGCATGCTTCGAGATCAAAGCGAAGTAGAGCGTATCGAAAGTAAAATCAACTTGCTCATTCGTCAGGGGTATCTTGATTATGAAAGTTCACTGCGTCAGGCAATTAAAGACATGAGTTTTGTTGAACTAGAAGATGAAGATATTAACAGTTATAGAGATACGTATGATAACTTTACATGGTTTGTATCTTTTGCGCCATATGAGGCGCCTGAGATTGCAGTGGTTACTATGATTCCGCAAGGGGGTCACGGCGGATACGCCGCGCCGATTGTACGCGACATTTACGCAGCATATTTCGGCCTAGAACCAGAAAATCAAGAAGAAATTGTCGAATAGCAGACGATTTGCCTTTTGTAAAGTGACTTTTCAATATATAATAAAGAAAGATATATTTTGATGCACGACAATGATCATCAACAAGTAGAATACTTGGGGGTTATAGCGTGGGGCTAAACACTTTAATCGAATTCAAGGGAACTAAAAAAGGCATTATCATTCAGATGGATGAAAGCGTTAAGTTTGATGAAATCATTCAGGCGCTGGATGCCAAGTTAAAAACATCTAATCATTTTTTTAAAGGCGCAAAAGTAATCGGTACAGAGGGGCGAGCGCTTCATGTTACTGAGGAGTCCACGTTGGCTGAAATTTTCAGCAGGGATTTTGGGATGCTGGTTACATCCATGAAACCTTACATACAGCCAAAGCGTGAGGAGCCAAAAACTAAAACTGTTGAACCGTCCATGTTTGAAGGGCTTGAGGAAGGCGTAACAAAATTTGTGCGCGGCACTCTGCGCTCAGGCAGGAGCGTTAGCTTTGAGGGCAACGTCGTCGTTCTTGGAGACGTTAATCCGGGAGCAGAGGTTATTGCTTTTGGAAATATTGCTGTATTTGGAAATCTGCGAGGCGTAGCGCACGCAGGTGCTGACGGGAACGAAAGTGCTTGGGTCGTTGCACAGAGACTTCAACCGACTCAGCTTCGAATAGGATCATTAATAACGCGGTCGCCTGACGAGGATATTGACGGACCTACACGTCCTGAAATTGCCTATGTCAAAGATAGAAATATCATGATTGAACCGTATTTATAAGAAAGTGAACAGGAGGCTATAAAATGGGTGAAGTCATCGTAATTACGTCTGGCAAAGGCGGTGTAGGAAAGACAACTACAACTGCAAACATTGGCGCTGGACTTGCAAAGCTAGGAAAAAAAGTAGTTGTAATCGATGCGGATATCGGTCTTCGAAATCTAGACGTTGTTCTTGGACTAGAAAATCGAATTGTATATGACATTGTTGATGTAGTAAATGAAACGTGCAGAATGAAGCAGGCGCTTATTAAAGATAAGCGTTTTGAAGGCTTGTACCTTTTGCCTGCCGCTCAAACGAAAGATAAAGACGCCGTTTCGCCAGAACAGATGAAAAAATTGACAGATGCTTTGAAAGAAACACACGATTTTGTACTGGTAGATTGCCCTGCAGGTATTGAACGTGGTTTTAGAAATGCCATTGCAGGTGCTGACAGAGCTGTTGTAGTAACAACACCTGAAATTTCAGCAGTGCGGGATGCAGATAGAATTATTGGCCTGTTAGAAGCAGCAGAGCTTAATGATCCTACACTCATTGTGAATAGAATTCGTATCGACATGGTAAAACGAGGCGATATGATGAATATTGAAGATATGACAGACATTTTAGCAATCGACTTGATGGGCGTTGTTCCTGACGATGAACATGTTGTTGTGAGTACAAATCGTGGCGAGCCTGCGATCAATAACGATACGTCTTTATCTGGACAGGCTTTTATGAATATTTCTAAGCGAATCACTGGAGAAGAGGTGCCGTTCCTTGAACTTGAATTGCAGGACGGTCTGTTTGATAAAATCAAGAAATTATTTTCTTTCAGCAAGTAAGGGAGGACAAGCATGTTTGATCTACTGAAGTTTTTAAGTAAGGAAGATTCGAGCAAGAATGTCGCCAAGGAGAGATTGAAACTTGTACTCGTTCATGACCGTGCGAATTGCTCGCCAGACTTTCTTGAAGAAGTTAAAGAAGATCTTCTGAAGGCCTTAAAGGGGCACATTGATTTTGATGAAAATGGACTTGATATCAAAATCACTGAAGCAGAAGAAAATGGAAGGCCTGCTTTAATTGCAAGCATTCCGATTAAAAACATGAAACGATAAGTTCTAGCCTCCGGATGCATACCGTTTCGGGGGCTTTAGCATGCTGGCTGCTTACTTATAGGCAGCGGTGCTGGTCAGTGAGGTGATTGGTTGATAAATAAGAACTACTTAAAAACAATAGATTTCAATTTAATCGCAATAGTCCTGCTCCTATTCATATCTGGTATGGTGATGATTACGAGTGCGACAGATGCACATATTGTCGGTATGACGCGTGAAGTTCGAAATCAGGCGCTTGGATTTCTAATCGGCCTGGTTGCCATGCTGATTGCAATGAGTTTTGATTACAAGAGCTTCAAGGATTTTCACAGGTTCGTATATATTATGTCCATTCTGATTATGTTAACAGTCTATATTCCAGGATTGGGCGTTATACAGTTTGGTGCAAGAAGTTGGATCGACCTTGGCATACTGTATTTTCAGCCAGCAGAAATTGCCAAGATAGGATTTATTCTAACCTATGCCCATATGCTCGAAGAGCGCAAAGATACCTTTACATCGATTAGAAGCCTGATTGCACCCATCTTACATCTGGCACCGTTTGTATTGTTATTGCTGCTTCAACCGGACCTTGGGACAGCACTGGTCTTTGTATTTATTGCAATAGGCATGCTCTTTTGCGCGGGTCTGAGTTATAAAATCATTGCAGGAGGTCTTGTTACTGCGGCGATATCCTTACCTATTGCCTATATGAACATGATGCAGCATCAGAAGGACCGGATTGATGCATTTTTAAATCCAAATGATCCAACGCTGCAGGGCAATTATCAGGTGATGCAGTCTAAGATCACAATCGGATCAGGGATGTTTCTAGGCCGTGGACTCTTCAATGGTGTTTATCACAGGTACGATTATCTTCCAGTTCGAGAAACAGATTTCATATTTGCAGTTCTTGGCGAGGAACTTGGGTTTGTAGGAGGCGCTGTGGTTATATTCCTCTACTTCCTGCTCATGATGCGTATGCTGACTATTTCTATTAAGTCAAAAGATGATTACGGATCCCTGATTGTTATTGGTGTCGTATTTATGTTTGCATTTCAAATATTTGAAAATATCGGAATGACTATGGGCATCATGCCTGTAACCGGTGTAACGCTACCGTTTTTAAGTTATGGTGGTAGTTCTCTGATTACAAGCTTGCTTGCTATTGGGATAGTTCTGAATGTATATATGCGCAGAATGCGCGGTTCCTTTCTTTATATGGACTAGAGTGTGTACAGCGCTGGAGTGTGTCTTCTTTGGTAACACGGAGATTTGCTTCGGCGCTTTCTATGTATAGGTTGAAATATATAAGGAATCTGATAAAATAGACAAGTTAACGAGAGTAAAAAACATCAAAAAGGTGTTTATTGGAACACATAAAGTATAGAGAGGCGATCAAATTGATGAAAAAACTGGACGATATTCTTTATCGTGTTGAAAAGCCATCTAGGTATATTGGCGGCGAAATCAACAGTGTACAAAAGGAAATCACTGAAGGCCTTTTCCGTTTCGGATTTGCTTTTCCAGATGTATATGAAGTGGGCATGTCACACTTAGGCATGCATATTCTTTACGGCGTGCTCAACGACCGTGAAGATGTTTACTGTGAACGTATTTTTGCACCTTGGACAGATCTTGAAGCTGAAATGCGAAAAGAAAATGTGCCCCTGTTTACAGTTGAAACAAAGTCCCCTGTGAAGGATTTAGACGTTATTGGGTTTACCCTTCAGTATGAATTATCTTACACAAACATTATCAATATGCTGGATCTTGGT
Source organism: uncultured Acidaminobacter sp. (assembly GCA_963676345.2). Taxonomy (GTDB): domain Bacteria; phylum Bacillota; class Clostridia; order Peptostreptococcales; family Acidaminobacteraceae. Next base: position 827,958 of record CAXXTS010000001.1, on the reverse strand, counting down.
GGTGTGCCGCTTAGAACATCAGAGCGTGAGCAGTCAGATCCATTTATTATTGCTGGCGGACCGTGTGCCTACAATCCTGAACCACTCGCAATTTTAATAGATGTCTTTGTACTGGGTGAAGGTGAAGAAGTGACGCTTGAGGTTATTGACTGTATTAAAGACATGAAGGCTCAAGGTCATTCAAGAAAAACCATTCTAAGAGCACTTGCAGACATTCAGGGTGTGTATGTACCGTCTTTATATGAAGTTGAGTATAAAGAAGATGGAACAATTAAGAACTTTGCTCCTATTGAAGAAGGTGTGCCTGCTATAGTGCGAAAGCGTATTATCAAAGACTTGGACAGTGTTTTTTATCCTGAGAGTGTGATTGTGCCTTATATGGATACTGTACATGATAGAGCTATGGTTGAGATATTTAGAGGCTGTACCGCAGGCTGTCGTTTTTGTCAGGCTGGGATGATTTATCGTCCCGTTCGAGAGAAAAGTGTAGATGTTATACAAGAAGCTGCTCAGAAACTAATCAGCTCAACGGGCTTTGAAGAGTTGTCACTCGCGTCTCTTAGCACTATGGACTACAGTAAAATAGATGAGCTGATTCGCGGTCTCATTGCAGAACACGAAAAAAATAAGATTGGTGTGTCACTGCCTTCGCTTAGACTGAACTCATTCTCAGTTTCTGTAATAGAGCAAATTCAAAAGGTTCGTAAAACGGGTCTGACATTTGCACCAGAGGCAGGCACACAGCGTATGCGTGATGTTATCAATAAAGGGGTCACAGAAGAAGATCTCATGTCTACAATGGAACGCATCTTTAGTCTGGGGTGGAGTAAGGTCAAACTTTACTTCATGATTGGTCTTCCAACTGAAGGACAGGAAGATTTAGAAGGCATTGGTGCCCTTGGAAACCAGGTTGCAAACCTATACTATGACATACCAAGAGGCATGCGCGCAGGCAGACTTACGGTAACGCTCAGTGCGTCATGTTTTGTACCAAAGCCATTTACACCATTTCAGTGGATGGCACAGGACAAGCTTGAGACATTTGAAGAAAAGCAGAAAATCGTAAGAGCATCTATTAAAGACCGCTCTGTGAAATTCAACTATCACGACGCACACACTAGCTTCCTTGAAGGGGTTGTGGCACGTGGTGACAGACGCATTGGAGAAGCCCTTATCAGAACTTGGGAAAAAGGGTCGAAGTTTGACGGCTGGCAGGAGTATTTTGTCTTTGAGAACTGGATGAATGCCTTTGAAGAGCTTGGCATCGATCCCTACTTCTACGCTTCAAGAGAGCGTTCTTATGATGAAGTGTTGCCTTGGGACTTTATTGATATTGGTGTGACAAAAGCATTCCTGATGCGCGAAAACGATAAGGCGACACGTGCAGAAGTAACGCCGGATTGTCGAAATGGCTGCACCGGTTGTGGTGTGAACATTGACTTATTTAAAGGAGGCTGCTAATGTCAACTTTAAGAATACAGTATGTAAAAAAGGATCATCTGAAATTTTTATCGCATCTTGAAATGGTGCGATTCATGGAGAGAACCTTCAGACGCATGGAGCTTCCACTTAAGTTTTCTCAGGGCTTCAACCCACATCCTAAAATTTCATTTGCGGCTCCGCTTTCTGTAGGGGTATCAAGCGAAGCTGAAATTGTAGAGGTAGAATTGACAGAGCCAGTTGATATTGATGCATTTATAGAAAAGCACAAGGAAACTGTCCCATCAGCACTAGAATTTGTACGTGCTAAGGAAATCGTGCCAAAGGGCAAATTGATGGCGTGCGTAGAATCTTCTGAGTACCTTGTTGAAGTGCGCTTTGAAAAAACGGTAAAAGCACCTGAACAGCGTAATGAAAAAGAATCTCTAAAAGCCTTTTTAAACAAAGACGAAATTATTATTCAGAAGAAAAACAAAAAAGGAAAATTAAGAGAAATCAATATTAGACCATGGGTCTATGAGGCGATGAATGTCCTCTCAGAAGCAGACCGTTCTATTTATAGATTAACGGTTGCAACAGGTTCAAACGGAAACTTAAAGCCTGAACTTTTAGTCGAACTCCTCATGAAAGAGCTTGGGCTCGATGCATCAGTAGAGTCATATCGAATTCATAGACTAGAGCTTTATACACGTGTTGAGGGTAAGCGCATTCCACTCTATGATATGTAAGGTTAGGTGATGCAGCATGAGACAGCTGGTCGTTGACAAAAGTGCATATTACACCCGCGCAGCTTTACTTGAGGACGGTAAACTTGCTGATTTTCGCATTGAAAAAAATGAGGCAGGCTCACTTGTTGGGAACATTTATAAGGGACGCGTTTCAGATGTCATTCCTGGGATGGATGCGGCCTTTGTTGACATTGGTCTTGAAAAAAACGCCTATTTGAGTAAGCTGGACATGTTAAAAGCCGGAAAGCGCGGTCGTCGTGAAGACCGCATAGGCGATTTGCTCAAAACAGGCGATGAAGTCCTTGTACAGGTGGTTAAGGATGAAGCAGGAACCAAGGGCGCTAAGGTATCGATGCGCATCGGACTTACTGGCGACTATATGGTGCTGATGCCACAAGATCCACATATTGGAGTTAGTCGTCAGATAGAGGATGCCGATGAAACTGAGCGGCTTAAAGCATGGCTGAAGGCGCATCTTGACCCATCTTTTGGTGGTATTTTAAGAACGTCTTCAAAGGGGCAGTCGAGTGCCAAACTTGAGGCTGATCTGGATAAGCTATTAGACCGCTTTAAGTATATAGAGCGCTACCGTGTACTGGGAAAGACCCCCATGTGTGTAGATGCTGGCGACAGTTTTATTACGACTGTTCTTCGGGATGCGCTAAAGCGAAAACTTGATAAGGTCACTGTGAATGACCAGTCTATCTACAGCCAGATTAAGGCCTTTGTTGAAGCGGAAGCACTTGGTGGTGGAACGGTGATTGAACATTATACACAGTCTCAACCTGTATTTGAGGCATATCTGGTAGAACAAGCACTTAAAGTTTGTTTCGATAGACGTATTGATCTTCCAAGTGGTGCCTATTTATTTGTCGATGAAACAGAGGCCCTCACAGTTATCGATGTGAATTCCGGTCAGCATACTGGGAAGGCAAGTATGGATATGACGGCTTACAAAGTGAATTTGGAAGCGGCGCGTATGATTGCCAAACTGATTAAAATTAGGGCACTTAGTGGTATTATTCTGATTGATTTTATCGATATGACAGATTTAGCCCTTAAAGAAAAACTGGTTCAAAAGATGCGAAAATTTGTACTGGCAGACCGCAATCGAGTGACCATTCATGGACTGACTACACTGGGGATTTTAGAGATGACTCGGCGTAAATCTGTCGAAAGCGTTCTTGAAAAAACGTCAATTGAATGTGCACATTGTGCTGCAAGCGGGTATGTAAAAAACAGTGAGTACATGCTGGATGCACTTGTAAGAGAATTGGCATACTATAGAGGACATACCGATGCCTCGGCGGTTCTGTATGCTATACCCGAGCATGTTCACACGTATATTCTGAAAAACCGGTCGCAAGTACATGCGTACACTGAAAAAACGGGTTTTAAAGTATTCTACCTTCTAAGTGAACAGAAGCAATTTCAACGTCTGCGTGCAGATGAACAAGAAAAAATAGAGGATTTTGCAAAAAAGACTGGAAATTCTAAGCTGTATCATATATAATTCTAATGTTCGCATGTTTATATTAAACACGCGCTCATACTATGCGCTTAAGTGTGCATGGGTAAATGGGTATCCGCACAAAACGGGTTTGAAACATTGGGACTGTTCCCTATGTACCTGGTTATGGCGAGTCTTAACAGAGGAGGTGCGAGAATGTACGCAATCATTAAAACTGGCGGCAAGCAATACAGAGTACAAGAAGGCGACACGCTGTTCATTGAAAAATTGAACGTTGAAGCGGGTGAGTCTGTAGATTTCGATCAAGTACTTGCAGTATCTGGTGACAACGGTCTTACAGTTGGTGCTCCAATCGTAGAAGGCGCTAAAGTTTCTGCTAAGGTTCTTGCAAACGGTAAAGCTAAAAAAGTAATCGTTTACAAGTACAAAGCTAAAAAAGATTACAGAAACAAGAACGGTCATCGTCAACCATTCACTAAGGTTCAAATCGAAAAGATTACTCTGTAATTAATATGATTACAATTCGTTTTAGAAAGAATAAAGATGAGTACCTCTCATTTGAAGTTGATGGACATGCAGGGTTTGATGAAATTGGCAAAGACATAGTCTGTGCTGGTGTTTCAGCTATAGCCTATATGGGCATTAACGCTTTGGCAGAAGTGGCGAAGATTTCTGATCTGATTTATGAAGTCGGTGAAGATGGCTACGCTTACTGCGAACTTCCAGCTGACCTGACCCGGGACCAATGGAAAAAAAGCCAAACAATACTGGAAACGGTATTTGTCGGATTTCAAGGAATTGAATTGACGTATAGTGAATATATAAAAATACGAATTGAGGAGGTGCATCCGGATGCTAAGAGTTAATCTGCAGCTATTCGCGAGTAAAAAAGGTGTTGGTTCCTCCAAGAATGGTCGTGACTCTGAGTCTAAAAGACTTGGCGTTAAGCGAGGTGACGGTCAGAAGGTAACTGCTGGCAGCATTCTTGTAAGACAAAGAGGAACTAAAATCCATCCTGGCAACAATGTTGGCAAGGGCGGAGACGATACTCTATTCGCTAAAGTAGACGGCGTTGTTCGTTTTGAGCGTAAGGGTAAAGACAAGAAGCAAGTAAGCGTATACGAAGCGTAATAATTAATGTCCATCATTCAGTATGCATGTTTGATGGACATTTTTCGTTTATACAAAGCAATGCACACATTTTTGATTGAACATCCCCTTGTGCTCGCACAAAAGGGGATGTTCAATCAAAAATGTGTATATGGCGCGTATCGCGACAAGAGCAACCGGAGGTTGCTCGGTGCATTGCTGGCACTGGGGATTACTTGGGTTGTATCGCGACAAGAGCAACCGGAGGTTGCTCGGTGCATTGCTGGCACTGGGGATTACTTGGGTTGTATCGCGACAAGAGCAGCCGGAGGTTGCTCGGTGCATTGCTGGCACTGAGGATTACTTGGGTTGTATCGCGACAAGAGCAGCCGAGGTTGCTCGGTGCATTGCTGGCACTGAGGATTACTTGGGTTGTATCGCGACAAGAGCGGCCGAAGGTTGCTCGGTGATTGCTAATAACCGAGAAGTACTTGGTATGCCCCGCGACAAGTCTTGTACGATTCACAAGGCGAGCCGACACATTGCTTTTAAATAGTAATTACTGGCATACACACGCGTTAGCATTTAGGGTGTGTTCATTATAATAGTAAAGGGTAGAAGCTCTTTAGAACACCAGTGTACCTTTTACGGGGATTTATAATGTGAAAGAGCTGATTCGCTTGAGAGACGCTTGTCATAAAAGTCAGGCGTGTCTCAAGTGAGTCAGAAAGTTGAAAAAGAGGTGAAATCGATGTTTGTCGATAAGGCTGAAATATATCTGAGATCAGGTAAAGGCGGCGACGGTAGCGTTAGTTTCAGACGTGAAAAATATGTACCCGATGGGGGTCCAGACGGCGGCGACGGTGGTAAAGGCGGTAGTGTCATTGCCATAGTTGACGAAGGACTGCGTACGCTTATGGATTTTAGATACAAAAGAAAGTACCTTGCAGATGACGGCCAAAATGGCGGTAAAAAGCGCTGCTCAGGTAAAGATGCAGAGGATCTGTATATTAAAGTCCCACCTGGAACGATTATTAGAGATAAAGAGACAGGCGGTATTATTGCTGACCTCACAGAAAAAGGCGATCAGTTTGTGATTGCACGCGGTGGAAAAGGTGGCAGAGGCAACTGGAATTTTAAGTCGTCTGTTCGCCAAGCGCCAAGCTTTTCTGAGCAAGGTAAAAAAGGAACAGAAAGAACGGTTGTACTTGAGCTAAAAATGCTTGCAGATGTAGGTCTAGTTGGATATCCTAATGTTGGAAAGTCTACTATTCTTTCAACCATTACTAAGGCTAAGCCGAAAATAGCAAATTATCATTTTACAACACTGCAACCGAATCTTGGTGTAGTAGAAGTGGTGCGCGGTAAGAGTTTTGTACTTGCTGATATACCGGGTCTTATTGAAGGTGCACATGAGGGCATTGGTCTTGGACATGAGTTCCTGCGTCACGTAGAGCGTACCAAGGTCATTGTACATGTTGTGGATGTATCAGGCATTGAAGGCCGTGATCCCATTCAAGATTTCGACCAGATTAATGACGAGCTGCGTCTGTATAACGAAAAGCTTGCAGACCGTCACCAAGTTGTGGCTGCCAACAAAATGGACCTTGTCTTTGATGACTCCGTTTATGAAACATTTAAGAACGAAATGGAGACACGAGGGTTTAAGGTATTTCCAATATCAGCAGCAACTGGCAAGGGTGTAGACGAGTTGATGCAACATGTTACATTAATGCTTGATGAGGTTGAAGTTGAGCCGCTTTACACTGAAGAAGACTTCTTCGTAGAGCCAGAGACAAAGGCAGCTGAAATTGAATACAGTAAAGATGGCGAAGTGTACATGGTTCTCGGAAATGCAGTGGAAAGACTTGTTTACGCTACTGATTTTGACGACGATGAGTCACTGAGACATTTCCAATCAGTTTTGACACAAAAAGGTGTCTTTGAAAAACTAAGGGAAATGGGTATTGAAGATGGTGATACTGTACGCGTTGTTGATGTTGAATTTGAATACTACGACTAAGAATAGATAGGTGATAAAATGATAAAAGCAAAACAAAGAAGCTACCTGAAGGGGCTTGCAAATAAGAAAAAGCCACTTGCTCAACTGGGTAAGGATGGTATTTCAGAAGGTTTTCTCACACAGATGGACGCACTGCTTGAATCTCATGAACTGGTTAAGGTAAATGTACTGGATGCAAGCCTAATGAGTTCAAAGGATGCAGGCAACAAAGTAGCAAAGAGAATGCGCGCCGAGTTCGTTCAGGCGATTGGAAATAAATTCGTAATTTACAGACGATCAGTGGAAGATCCGAAAATAGAACTTCCAAGATAATTTAGGCTCCGCGCAGGAGTATATGGAGGCGTAAGTTTTGATTAAATGTATAGGAGGATGCCGGTTTGGAATCATGGGTGGTTCATTCGATCCGATTCACTATGGGCATCTGATGCTTGCAGAGCAGATTAGAACGCAATTCCATCTGGATAAAGTATATTTTGTACCGGTGGGCAATGCCCCCCATAAAAAAGTGGGGCAAATGACGGACAAGCTACACAGATATGAAATGACAGTCCTTGCGACGATGACGAACCCTGGATTTAGTGTGTCCAGAATCGAAATTGACTCAGATACAGTATCGTATACAATCAACACCATAAAGAAACTTAAAGAGCAAATTGGCGAAGAAGACAAACTGTATTTTATTACAGGTGCAGACGCGCTCATAGAGCTTGAAACATGGAAATCTTATGAAGAGTTATTAGGCATATGTAAGTTTATTGCGGCGACGCGACCGGGAATAGACCGTTCAAAGCTTGAACTTAAAATAGAGGACTTGAAAGAGCGTTATGATGCAGATATCAGCATTACAACGGTTCCAGCCCTAGCTATTTCATCTACGGATATAAGAAGCAGAGTGGAAGCAGGTCAGAGTATTCGCTATTTGCTGCCGGAGTCAGTTGAATATTATATTCACAAGAAAAACCTCTATAAAAAAGGGTGATTGCATGCAAGAGCTTGAAGAAATCTACAAGGTCATGGAAAAACGTTTAAAGACTTCAAGGTATCAACATACTCTAGGCGTGGTTGAGACAGCTAAAACACTAGCCGCAGAGCACGGTGTAAATGTGCACAAGGCTGAACTGGCTGCCCTGCTGCATGACTATGGTAAGTACGAATCCGCCGGCAAGCTTCTCAAATTTGCCAAAGACCATAGCCTCTATGTTGATGAAGTCGTAGAGTGTGCGCCAACACTGCTGCACGGGGAAGTAGGCGCCATTCTTGTATCAGAAGACTTAGGTATTAAAGATGAAGACATTCTCAATGCAATTCGCTACCACACCTATGGTCGGGTAGGGATGTCAGGGCTTGAGAAGGTAATATATATTTCCGATGCCATTGAGCCGGGAAGGTCGTATACAGGCGTAGAAGAGCTGAGAGAACTTGCGAAACGAGATCTGGACGGTGCGCTGAAAAGAACCGTTTCTGATTCAATTCAGTTTGTTGTAAGAAAAGGGCATGCCCTGCATCATGCAACCATCGCGCTTTGGAATGATTTGATTCTCAATGATAAGTAAAGAGGAGGCCGACTTGGACATAAAGCAATTATCACTGGATATAGCAGGCTATATTGACGATAAAAAAGGACGCGACATTCAAATCTTGGATGTTAGCCACCTGAGCAGTATAGCAGATTATTTTGTAATCGCAACAGGTACATCAAATACACACATAAGCGCAATTGCCGATGGTGTGGTTGGAGAACTCCGTGAAAAGGGGGTTCTTCTGAGTCACAGAGAAGGACGACGTGGTGGAAATTGGATTCTTCTAGATTACCTTGATGTTGTCGTTCATGTGCTGACTGCAGCAGAACGTGAATTCTATGACATCGAACGTATTTGGAGCGATGCAGAAAAATTGGAATTGAATATTGACACATTTTAATTTTCCAATTACAATGAGTAAAACAAATTGTTTTGAAGTGGCTGATAAAGCCACTTCAAAACATGCTTTAAAAAGACACTTTTAAACAACATATGAATTGTTAATCAGAAGGAAGAAGTAGTAAAACTGTCTGCGCACAACCCAGGTTAGGGAAAGAGATTCAGTGGTTGGTGAGAACTGAAGGCGACAGCGTTTGAACTCGTCTATCTATTATTCTGACGGCAGCATCCGTTAACGTGCACTTTGAGAGGGTCAGCAATGGCCAAGTAGGGTGGTACCGCGATTTATTCGTCCCTATGGACGGATACCAACGTGATACGACTCTTTTGTTATTTTTTGAAAGGATGTCACTTTGCTTTTGTTGTGGGCGAAGGGGCGTAGAGCATATACATAGGGGGACACCCTAAGAACTGAAAAGGAGAGACAAGTATGCATTATGATTTTTCAGCTATTGAAGCAAAATGGCAGAAAACGTGGGACGATTCAAAGGAATTCCATGTAGAAGCCGATGAATCTAAACCTAAATATTATTGCCTTGAAATGTTCCCGTATCCATCAGGCAAGTTGCATATGGGTCATGTAAGAAACTATTCTATTGGTGATGTTATTGCACGATTCAAAAAGATGGATGGATACAATGTACTTCATCCAATCGGATGGGACGCATTTGGACTACCAGCTGAAAATGCTGCAATTGCACACAAAATTCATCCAGACCCATGGACAACAGAAAATATTGCTGAGATGAAAGTTCAGTTAAAGCGTCTTGGGCTAAGCTATGACTGGGATAGAGAATTAGCGACTTGTAAACCGGATTACTACAAGTGGACTCAGTGGCTCTTTATTCAGTTCTTTAATGCAGGTTTAGCGTATAAGAAGCATTCACCGGTGAACTGGTGCCCAAGCTGTGAAACCGTTCTTGCAAACGAACAGGTTGTAGGCGGCGCATGTGAGCGTTGTGACTCAACGGTTGTAAAGAAAAAGCTGAGCCAGTGGTACTTCAAAATTACAGATTATGCAGATCGTCTGCTAGAAGATATTGACAAGCTAGAAGGTTGGCCAGAAAAAGTTAAGACAATGCAGTCAAACTGGATTGGAAAAAGTGTTGGTGCTGAAGTCAAATTTAAAATTGAAGGCACAGACAAAGAGCTAGACATCTTTACAACACGTCCTGACACGCTGTTTGGCGCGACTTTTATGGTTCTAGCACCAGAACACCCTATGGTAGATGAACTCATTGAGGGCACAGAGTATGAAGCGGACATTAAAGCATTCCAGCATAAGCTCCAGCATATGTCTGAAGTTGAAAGAACGGCGACAGATGTAGAAAAAGAAGGTCTGTTTACAGGGCGTTATGCAATCAACCCGCTCAATGGCAATAAAACACCAATTTATGTTGCTAACTATGTTCTGATGGATTATGGTACAGGCGCAATTATGGCGGTACCTGCTCATGATGAACGTGACTTTGAGTTTGCTAAAAAATATGACATAGACATCATTCCTGTAATTCGTCCAGAAGACGAGAGCATTGATGTTGAAAACCTTAAAGAAGCTTACACAGGTTCAGGCACAATGATGAACTCAGGTGAGTTTGACGGTATGGAATATAAAGAGGGTCAGGAAAAAATCATTGAGTGGATGGACAAAGAGAATCTTGGAAACAAGACAGTCAACTTTAGACTCCGTGACTGGTTGATTTCAAGACAGCGTTATTGGGGGGTTCCGATTCCAATTATCGAGTGTCCTGACTGTGGCTATGTGCCAGTACCTGAATCAGAGCTTCCGGTGCTGCTTCCAACAGATGTTGAGTTTACTGGAGAAGGGGAATCACCACTGACAACAAGTGATTCATTCAGACATGCACCTTGTCCGAAATGTGGTAAACAAGGCAAGCGTGAAGTGGACACAATGGATACCTTCGTCGACTCGTCATGGTACTTCCTGCGCTATACAGACGCTAACAACAGTGAGCAAATATTTGACCATGACAAGGCCAAATACTGGATGGGTGTAGATCAGTACATTGGTGGTGTTGAGCATGCTATCCTTCACCTGCTTTATGCAAGATTCTTTACGAAGGTTATGTATGATCAAGGGATTTCACCAGTAAGTGAGCCATTTGACAACCTGCTTACTCAAGGCATGGTTCTTAAAGATGGCGCTAAGATGTCCAAGTCAAAAGGCAATGTTGTAAGCCCAGATGAAATCATCAAAAAATACGGTGCAGATACAGCACGTATGTTCATCTTGTTTGCAGCGCCACCTGAGAAGGATCTTGAATGGTCTGACGATGGTGTTGAGGGTGCATTCAGATTCATCAACCGTGTATGGAGACTGATTGACGAGCTGAAAGACAGTATGGAAGATGGTGAAATTGTTATTCATTCACCTGAAGACAAGCATCTAAACTTTATGTTGAATAAGACTTCAAAGAAGGTATATGAAGATATAACAGGACGATTCAACTTTAATACTGCTATCTCATCCGTTATGGAACTGGTGAATGATGCATATCGTTACAAGGACCGTGTTAAGACAATCAATAAACCGCTTGTTAAGAAACTTGTTGAAGATCTGCTGGTTATTCTGGCGCCGTTTGGCCCGCATTTCACAGAAGAACTTTGGAAGGAAATCGGTAAAGAAGATTCTGTACACATTCAAAAGTACCCAATGTGGGATGAAAAGGCCCTTGTTCTAGAGGAAATAGAGATTGTACTTCAAATTAATGGTAAGGTAAGAGATAAAGTTGTTGTCAGCAAAGACGCAACAAGAGACGAACTAGAGAAAATGGCACTGGAAAGTGAAAAAATACAGAAAATGACTGAGGGTAAGAAAATTATTAAGGTCATCACGGTTCCAGGCAAATTGATCAATATAGTAGCGAAATAGGAGATGGAGCTTGGAAATGAAGCTTTTGAGAAAGGGGCACGGATATGTCGAAGAAAACACATCCAATACTTGAAAGGTATAAACCAATGGTGCAGGGGATTGGTCAAACATTTGGAAAGAACTGCGAAGTTGTACTCCATGATTTTTCACTGGCGCCGAATTCAATCATTGCGATTGCGAATGGTGGCGTAACTGGCAGGAGTGTGGGCTCTCCAATGACAGAGCTTTCCCTGAAAAAGGTGAGCCATGGAGATACGGATAAAGATATTATTAATTATACTGGTAAAAGCGCAGATGGCCGCGCTTTAAAGTCTTCTACATTTTTTATTAAGGATGATAGTGGAAAGACAATTGGGTGTTTCTGTATTAATTTCGACATGTCTGAACTCGTTGTTGCACGAAACGTGTTGAATGACATGATGCAAGTGGCTCTAAACATCGAAGATAAAGCTTCTGAAAATGTCAATACAGTCAATGACGTGTTGACTGATTTAGTCCAAGTTACGATCGAAAGTGTGGGTAAGCCGGTTGCTTATCTTACAAAAGATGAGAAAGTACAGATTGTTAATAAACTGGATCGACAAGGGGCTTTCCTAATCAAGGGTGCAATCGATTACGTTGCAAAAGTACTTTGCGTTTCAAGATACACAATCTACAATTATCTTGATGAGATTAGAGTAGAGAAATAGGCATTTGCCAAAAACTATTCTGATGAAGAAAAAAAATGATATAATAAGTAATGAGGAGGCGGCTGCAGATGTAGTCGCTTCCTTATAGGTAAGCATCTTTAATGTGCTTGTAGCCTTCAAAAGTGTGGCGAGAAGGCGCGTATTTTAGGTGCAATTAGAGTGTGAGATATGTGCATAAGGAGGAAGAATATGTTAAAGTCAGTAGCTACAGCTAAGGCCCCTGCAGCAGTAGGACCATACGTACAGGGAATGGAAGCGGGTCCATTTGTTTATGTATCAGGTCAGCTTCCAATCAATCCTGAAACAAAAGAAATGGTAAAAGACGATATTCAAGCAGCGGCTAGACAATCACTGAATAACTGCAAGGAAATTCTAGCAGCAGCAGGTTGCAGCCTTGAGCAAGTTGTTAAGGTTGAAATTTTCTTGGATGATATGAACGATTTTGCAAAAGTGAATGAAGTGTATGCTGAGTTCTTCTCAGACCACAAGCCTGCACGTGCAGCAGTAGAAGTTGCAAGACTGCCACTTGATGGTTCAATCGAAATTCAAATGATTGGCTACAAAGGCTAGAAAATTCAATACATAAGACGATCAAATGCCAGAGCGAACTAATTGTGCTCTGGCATTTTTTTTGTATAAAAAATCAAATACATGGTCCCTTAGAAAGAGAAAGCGTGACATGTCATTACACTTCCTTCGTGATATTAAAAGACTTTCTGGTATATATAGAATAAGTGGTGGTATAAGTATTTGAAAATAATAGTGTGTATAAGCGATTATTTTCTGTCAGGGAGTGGGGGAGCATATGAAAAGGCTAGCAATTTTTATGATAAGCATTCTAATATTAGCACTCTCAGGGTGTACGTCTGAGCGTGAGTCGGTATCTTATGAAAATGAACCCGTTGAAATTGAGGAAGTTCAGCTGGAACCTGTTGCAGAGACAGGTGGCAGAGAAAACGGTGTTGCACCAACACAAGCACCAACACAAGCACCAGCAGAAGATCAAATAGAACCTGAGTTGGAGCCTGAAACAGAAGCAGAAACAAAACCCCAAACAGAGCTTCAAATAAACCCGCAAACAGAGTCTGAAGGAGAAGATCGTGATGACAGTGGTATAGAATTGGTTCAGACAAATGGTCAAAAGGCCCAGTATGTGGATGCTGTTGCGCGTATAAACCAGCAAGATAGCACATATACTGTTTTTGTAACGGCATCAGATGGGAAGGCAAACACGGTCTGGGAACGAAAATTTGAAGGTGTACCAATGACAGAGCTTGAACCCGTGTCAGATACCACTACAGATGAAAATGCCTTTTACATTGAAATAGGAGGCAACCTGCACGGTTTAAGCCGAAAAGATGGTCAGGAACGATTTGACCCCGTATCTGTCGGATGTATCGAGATCCCGTTGCTTGATAATGAAGGCCACATTTACACTGCAGGATACTATGGTCCGCTTATGAGCAAAGTGACTGTAGAAGGTTCAGTTGTTTGGGTTCAGGAAGGGGATAGAAACGGCATTTATGCTCTTGAGCCATTCTTTAGTGGCAATAGCGTTTATGTGGCCTGTGAAGAGCGGGATGGCGTGGCTACAAATACCGTACAAATAGACAAAGATACAGGCAATGTCATTCGCTATTTCTGGTACGATGCAGGCGAAGTGCTGTGGGATAGAATTGTCGTAAGCAGCACCCTAGAAGGATATCCTGCTGAGTATATGTTTGATAGGCTTCCTGAAACGGCATGGGTTGAAGGTGAAAAAGATCAGGGTATAAACGAGAACATTGAGTTTATGAGTGCCAAGCCGCTGACATTCAGTAAAGTATTTATTCAAAACGGATACCATAAGTCTGAAGCCTTGTATTATAAAAACAGTCGTGTGAAAGAACTCGTTATTTCAAGTGTTACTGGAGAGGCCTACGTATTCACGCTGGAGGACTCTATGAAAACCCAGTTACTAGAACTACCTGAGCCGATTACAAGTAAAGACGTTGTTCTCAGAATTGATAGCGTTTATCCAGGAAGTGCTTATACCGATACAGTCATCTCAACCATCAAATTCTTTGAGTAGGTGAATAAGATGAAACTTTCAAAGCGTTGCCTCATTGTATTCATGGCATGGAGTGTGCTGATAACTCTATTTTGCTCTGCCACATTTTCAGAAGACCGCTATACATGGCAGGCTATTGTAGATGAAATAGAGGCACTTGAATTAGGATTTCACCAAGACGACAGCAATAATTTGGGAACGGTAAAATCTGAAGATTTGCACAGGCGTGTACTGGATAGGGAGACAGATCGGGCCAGCTTGTGGTTTGTAAGAGCACAGGGGCTTTATGATGGTCTTGTTATAAGGCATTTTGATGAAAAACCAGATGAAAATAGCCTATATCAGTCTGGTCAATTTAATGTGCCCATCGAGAGTGATTATGGATCTATTATCAGAACTGCACGTTACTTAGACCGCGGGCATAGCACCATATATGCTGCTTCGTGGGTCTATGGTAATTTTCAGATAGAGCTGACTTCGTCTAATTTTAGGGGAACGACGGAAGAACAGTGTCTGGAGGCGCTTTTTCAAATAATCCCTAAAATTGAATCTGCCTTAGACAATTTACAAGGCAGTGGTTTTGAGGACAGTGAACCCGCTGTAAATGAACCAAGTGAAAACCTGCCGGACCATCAAGATGTAAATGTTGTTCTTCTATCTGAAATCAATCCTAAAACGCGTCAGCCCTACGAAGGTATTGTCGCAGGCGAAGGACAAACGCTCCAGTTTGAACTGTCACTAGGCGACGCTTTTTCAGGCCGGTACTCAGTGGCCGCACCTGAGCACGGCACACTTGTGGGTATAGACACAGGTGTTGAATTAAAGCAGAGTGGAAAACACAGGTTTGTCTACAGGACACCAAAATATATGACCGAAGCGTATAAGGGTGAGGCAGGTGTCATTTCAGATTATATTCGAGTTGAAGTTAAACAGCCATCGGGAAAAGAAGAGGTGCTGAGTTCACCGATCAAATTATATATGCCAACGGTGGTTTTGGTTCACGGATTTACTGGAGATGAAACAACCTGGCTAGCGTTGGATAAAGTCTTAAGTAACAAGCATTTTAACACACTCAGAAGACGTTATCACTACTGGGATGAAAGTGGACAGAGTATTCCAGTTCAGGCTGATGTGCTTGGCAGGCATATCGAACAGGTGCAGGAAACACATGCGCTGGACAATATTAAACCCTATAAAGTAGATATTGTCGCTCACAGTATGGGAGGACTTATCAGCCGTTATCTTCTTTCAAGACTGGGTGACAAGTATCCCAATAGTGTACGCAAGCTTATTATGGTGGGTACGCCAAATCATGGCTGTGGTCCCATCGACAAATGGATTGGGAAACTCTCCTCTTATTTTGAAGATGTTCATCAGAGAGCAGCCGCACAGCTTTATGAGTCTTCACCATTTATCCTTGATTTGAATAAAGATGAAATGGAAGGAACACATTTGCATCCACAAACCCAGTATGGACTCCTATACGGATCAGAGTCTCTCTTTGGAGACGGGGTTGTAACTGTGACTTCAGCATTTTTAAATGGCGTCACCTCTATAGAGTTTCCAGGCAGATCGCATTCGCCAGCTGTTTCTAATTTTGGACCGCCGCTGACAACGGATGAAGAGGTGCAGGCACAAATTTTGAAATGGCTAGGGGAAGACATTTCCCCAGGTGATTTTATCAATGTAAAAATGTATGTTTACAGCTACGAAGGCCAAGCATATAGAGAGAATTATGATGCGGACAAATCAAGTGCATGGTTTGTACCCGCTGAAGAAGTTGAAGATCAATCCGTATCCTTTTATGAGTCAGTGCGTACAGAAAAAGGCAGAATGACTTTGTTTATAAAATCTGGGCGCAACCTATTTGGCAAGATTGACTTAGATGAAAATACAGAGTTATATATTAATTATGCTTCGCCCAATTTAGTAAAGGCGACAGTGGACAAGGGTTCAGCGCGGTTTACCACAAGGGATGCGACTGGTCAGCATTTTGAAGTGACACTTGGTGAAAAAGAGAGCATTCAAAGTGTTCGGGGAAGACAAACAGCTTTCGTTGTAAGCGTTGGGGAAGAAAGTTTAGCATATAGCATAGACGGCATGCTTGATGTGGTGGCAGGACAGTCCTATGCGTATTTACAGACAGCCCTATTAAAAAGTGGCCAGGCTGTGCGTATTGATAGTCAGTCTCGGCTCCAGCAGGCAAGTCCGCCGCTTGAGATGTGGTGGGAAGATGGATTTTATGGTGAGCGACCAATCAATAATCTGTTGACTAGGATTCCGCTTTACGCCTATGGGGTGGCAGGTGTTTTGATATTACTGCTGCTGATCAGCCTGCTTAAACGAAAAGGGTGACTTTTAGAAAGGCAAACTGTCCATTCAAAGGAGTTTGTAAGCAGTACGATAGAACATAAAAAAAGGCGTATCAAATCCGAAACGGATAGATACGCCTTTCATTTTGAGTTTTGTTTTGTCTGAATGCTCAACCCTATATATATAGGGTATATCTAGGTCTAAGACTTAGTTTGACTGCTGTTTTTCGCGCATTTTTTTCGCATACTTTCTACGCTGCAAATTATACCAAGTCATAATAATACGCCAAATAAGAAGGGTCAAACCTGCACGTATTGAAAATGAAATCCAGTCCATTTCTTTTAAGTTCCACCCAGATGTATCGTCATTGAAATACTGTATGTTATCATCGAGAAGTGCTTTATCACTGACAAAACCAGGCGCAACAAGTTCTGTACTTGCAACCGTTAAATCTCCCAGCTGGTACTGCATTGTACCGAGCACTTGTCCGGACTCAACCGGTAGTGTAATATCAGGGAGCAAATGCATATCACGTGTTAAGTCGCTGACCTGCGTTCCCAGTGGGACGTAAGCAACCAGTGCGTCTTTAGTCACGATGGGTAGGCGAGAGTTCTTTTCATCTTCAAAACTGAGTTCATCAATTTTCTCACCAGCGTCTATGAGTGCCTTGCGCTCAAAGTTGTCAAAACCATAATCTAGAAGCTTTCTGGAATCTATGTATAGGTTTTTTCCCTCTGATTTCAAAATAACACTGATCAGCTTCTTACCGTCTTTTTCGCCAGTTGCTACAAAGGTTTGACCAGCAGCAACAGTATACCCTGTCTTTAATCCTGTAACTGCATCATATTTAATATCAATCATTTTGCCTTTGTAGTTAATCTGATTCTTACTGCCAACGCCGTATAAAAAACGGTTGGAATTTGTCAAATACCGGGTTTCATCCTGTTTATTTGTTGGCGGAATCTGATAGCGCACTGTTGAAGAGATTTCCATGAGCTTGTCCATATTCACAGCGTGTTTTGCAATGAGAGCCATGTCGTATGCTGTAGTTACGTGTGCTTCATTTGGAAGACCATTGGGATTTACGAAGTTTGTATTGAGTGCCCCCAGTTCCTTGGCGCGTTCGTTCATTTTATGTGCGAAGGCCTCAACACTCCCTGAGTGATAATTGGCAAGTGCAACAGCCGCGTCGTTGGCTGACTCTATCATTAGGGCATTTAAGAGCTGTTCAACCGTTAAAATTTCGTCCTCAATAACATATATGCGGTTCCCTTCGGTAAAAGGCGCTTGTGCATCTATCACCACAGTATCGTCCAGTGACAGGTCTTCAAGTACAAGTATGGCTGTCATAATTTTTGTAATGCTGGCCGGGTACATAATTTTGTTAATGTTCTTTTGAAAGAGAATTTGTCCAGATTCCTGATCCATCAAAATAGCAGCTTCGGCGACGATGTCGCTTGTTGTTAGTGTATAGCCATTTGCATGAGCCGTTATAGTCGTATTTATAAGTATTGTGAGTACGATGAGTACCACAGTTATATATTTTTTCAAATTTAATCACCTCTTGTCACAGATACTCCTATTCTAACACAAGTTCAATTGCCATAGCAGGACAAAATTGAAGTGTTCCAAACTGTAAACAAATTGACATGAAGAGGAATTTTCTGGAATATCCATTCTGAAAATCGTATAATAGTAGAAAACATAAAAAGTACGAACGGAATGATGGAGGGAATAATGGGTAAGATAAAGTCTAATCATATAGAACTGGGACTGGTCATAGTTGTGTTACTGCTTGTGATTGGCATTAAGGCCATAGACTTTGGCACACATGAGAACAGGATTGATGAGAGCACTCAAAGCGAAGTTGCAGTACCCATTACGGTGGATACAGCAGAAACAAGAATTAAGGTTTATATTACAGGTGCGGTGTATATGCCTGGTGTGTATGAACTGCCAGAAGACAGCCGGGTAGAAGATGTTGTAAAAATGGCTGGTGGACTGACAAGCGATGCCGATACCTATGCCATTAATCTGGCACAGAAGGTCTATGACACACAGCAAATCAGCGTATATAAAGAAGGGGAAGTGCCTGAGATTGAAATTCAGCGCCCTCTTGGGGCCTGGACACTGGAAGAATTAAATGAATCGGATGCTGATCGACTTACAGAAATTGATGGTATTGGAGACGCTATGGCGGAGCGTATTATCAGCTACCGAAGTGAAAATGGCCCGTTTAATTCTGTAGATGAACTCTTAAATGTGCAGGGGATTGGAGAGAAAAAAATCGAGGCCATTCGACAGGTGTTTACAAAGGCCCTCAGAGAGTAAGCGAATGCTTGCCCGTGCAGGTTCTAGATGGTATAGTGGACTCTGGATATACAATAATAATGAACGTCACCTATGGAGGTGAGAGTATGGAAGATAAACGCGTTCGCTTGACCGAGCTGACACAAAGCTCTGGCTGAGCGGCTAAAATAGGTCCTGAGGACTTGGCGCAGGTTCTGCGTCACTTACCCAAATTCAGCAGTGACAGACTTCTTGTAGGTCTAGATACAGCTGATGATGCGGCAGTATATAAATTAAATGATGAGCAGGCTATTATCCAGACTCTGGATTTTTTCACACCAATAGTAGATGATCCCTACATGTTTGGGCAAATTGCAGCTGCCAACGCACTGAGTGATGTCTATGCAATGGGTGGAGTGCCTACTATTGCACTGAATATAGTCGGCTTTCCGAATTGTCTTGACATGTCCATTTTAGGTGAAATTCTAAAAGGTGGCGCGGATAAGGTGCGTGAAGCAGGCGCACTCTTAGTAGGCGGGCACTCTGTTGAGGACAATGAACCCAAATATGGGTTATCAGTTACGGGCCTGGTTCATCCGACTAGGGTACTTGCAAATGCTAAGGCACGTGTAGGAGATTTGCTCATTCTAACCAAACCCATTGGTGTCGGCATACTCAATACAGCCATAAAAGCAGAGCTGCTGGACGAAGCGTGCACCCAGGAAGCCATGCGTGTGATGGCTTATCTTAACAAATACGCAGCTGAAGCCATGGAGGGTCAGGATGTTTCTGCATGCACAGATATTACAGGGTTTGGACTAGCTGGTCATGTCTTAGAAATGGCTGAGGGCAGTGGTGTTAGTATTGAGATACAAACAGATACCATTCCTGTAATGGCAGGTGCACTTGATCACGCAGCAATGGGACTTGTACCTGCTGGCGCTTACAGAAATAAGTCTTATGTTGGGGACAAAGTCAAGGTTTCAAGCAGTATATCAGACGAAATGAAAGACATTCTATTTGATCCGCAAACGTCAGGAGGCTTGCTGATTGCGGTTCATGAAGACAGTGCGCAGGCACTTTTAAATGAGCTGGACAAGCGTACCAAGACAGAATTTGCTGTGATTGGTAAAGTCACTGAGAAAAGATCTGTCTATATAGAATTTAAGTAAATACAGTCACCGAAATTATATAAACCTGCTTTTCCTTAAAATATTTAGAATTATGAAATTGTCTAGATGCACGTCTGTGCCATTTTTGCCAATTTCATGTATTATTCAGTTCAAATGTTAAGGAATAGTAGGTTTTTCTTTTCGTTTTTGTCATAAAGGGGATTTTCTTATCACGCAAACGAATCACCTGTAGTTAAATATGTTATAATTACTCTGGAAAACTGGCAGTTAGAACGGTCAGACCAATATGTTAGGAGTGCGACAAATGAAAAAAAATTTATTTGCCCAATTACCGAAAGTTGATGAATTACTGGAAAAAACAACCGTTAAAGCACATCTTAATGATCTTTCAAGGTCAGTTCTTGTGGATAGTGTTAGGCAATCTATCGATGTGGTTAGAAAAGAAATTGCAAAGCTCACGCAAGAAGAAGCGCGCACATTTGAAATCGACGAAGATGTTATTGTTCAAAATGCGCTTAACATGGCGCGCGAAAAAGAAGCGTATCATCTTAAACGGGTTGTTAATGCAACGGGTGTTGTACTCCATACAAATTTAGGACGTTCTCTCATTACCAGGTCTATCGGAACACATTTAGATGAAATTGCTGGATACTACTCCACACTGGAGTTTGACACTCAAAATGGCAAACGCGGTCTGCGTTACAGTCATGTTGAAGACAAACTTTGTGAAATGACCGGTGCAGAGGCTGCACTCGTTGTCAATAATAATGCAGCTGCTGTCATGCTGGTACTAAGCACACTTTGTGAGGGGAAAGAAGCTATTGTATCAAGAGGACAGCTCGTTGAAATCGGGGGTTCCTTCAGGGTGCCTGAAGTGATGCGGTGGTCTGGCGCGGACTTAATTGAAGTGGGGACAACAAATAAAACCCACTTGAAAGACTATGCAAATGCCATCACTGAAAACACAGGTGTACTCTTAAAAGTCCATACAAGCAATTACCGCATTTTAGGCTTCACAAAGGAAGTGGGAATAGACGAGTTGGCGCCACTTGCACAAGAACATCAGATCCCACTGGTCGAAGACATTGGAAGCGGTTCGCTAGTCGATTTTTCAAAATATGGATTGACGAAAGAGCCAACTGTCCAAGAAGCTGTATCAGCGGGGGCCGATGTTGTAACATTTAGTGGTGATAAGATGCTTGGCGGTCCTCAAGCAGGTATTATTGTAGGACGTAAAGCGTATATAGATGCTATGAAGGCCAATCATCTAACACGTGCACTGCGTGTTGATAAAATGACATTATGCGCACTTGAAGCTACGCTGAAATTATATAGAGACGAGGAACGTGCCTTAAAAGAAATTCCAACACTGAATATGCTGACAAGGCCCCTTGACCAGCTCAGCCAAGAAGCTGATTTGCTGATTGAGACCGTTCGTGGTCAAGTACAGGCGTACACCATAAAGAAAATTGAAGGTGCATCAGAAGTGGGGGGGGGCTCTATGCCGCTTGAAAAGCTTCCAACTTACTTGATGTCCCTTGAGCATCCAAAATACTCTGCAAATAAAATCATTTCAGGTATTAGGGCATATGATATTCCCGTGATAGCACGCGTTGAAGACGATAAAGTTCTGTTTGATCCACGCACCTTGCAAGCGGGAGAATACGAAATTGTAGCGAAGGCACTCGCTTCGCTTGAGCAGGAGGTCTAAAATGACAAATGTAGTCATCGGCACGGCCGGACATATAGATCATGGGAAGAGTGCTCTCATTAGAAGACTTACCGGTATTGAACCAGACCGGTGGGCGGAAGAGAAAAAACGCGGCATTACAATCGACCTAGGATTTGCATTTTTTGATTTGCCCAGCAAAAAACGCGCGGGTATTGTCGATGTACCCGGGCATGAAAAATTTATAAGAAACATGCTGGCAGGTGTGAGTGGTATTGACATTGTACTGCTGGTCGTATCTGCTGAAGAAGGTGTTATGCCGCAAACCCAGGAGCATCTTGATATTTTAAATATGCTTGAAGTAAAGCGTGGCATCGTCGTACTGACTAAAAGCGACCTTGTAGATGAAGACATGATTGAACTTGTAAAAGAAGATGTTAAAGAACATTTGGTAGGCACCTTCTTAGAGGGACAGCCTATGATTCCAGTATCCTCAGTGACTGGGGCTGGACTGGATATGCTTATAAGCGAAATTGATCATATGGCCTTAAATGTTGAAGACAAGCCAGACCATATACCTACGCGTCTACCGATTGACCGGGTGTTCAGCCTTCAGGGTGTAGGTACAGTTATTACGGGGACGCTTGTTGAAGGGTGTATTTCACAAGATGACAGTTTGGTTGTTTATCCTGAGGGGCGAGAAGTTAGAATACGTAAAATTCAAAACCATAATATAGATGTATCTGAAGCGCATGCGGGTCAACGTGTTGCACTAAATTTGACAGGTGTCAGCAAGGGGCAGCTCCATCGCGGCGATGTGCTGGCAAAAGCAGATACAATGAAATCCACGATGATGCTTGATGTGGAGTTTTCACTCTTGAAGTCGGCACCTAGACCATTAGAAAACTGGACGCGTCTTCGCCTATACCAGGGAACAAAAGAAGTCCTGTGTAGAATCGTTCTACTTGACCGAGAAGCGCTTGAGCCAGGTGAGCGTTGTCTGGCACAGCTGCGACTTGAAGACAAAACAGCGTGTAAGTATGGAGACCGTTTTGTAGTCAGACTCTATTCGCCGCTGCTTACAGTTGGTGGCGGGAAAATTTTGGACCCCAATGCCATGAAACATAAGCGTTTTAAAGAAGAGATTCTAGATGACTTAATGATGAAATTAGAAGGTGACCCTGCACTGATAGTTGATGGAAGCCTATTTAAAATGAGTTCTGATTTTCCATCGATAGAAGATATTGCGGGTCAATCTGGACTGGCATTTGATCTGGTTCAGGCCCATCTTGAAAAAATGGAATCAGAAGGCAGTGCATTCAAATTCCCATCGGGTTCATGGGTGCATGTATCTTATCTAGACCAAATCGAGGCAAATATAATTACCCTCTTGAATCAATACCACGAAAAGAATCCTCTTAAGGCGGGCATGCCTAAAGAAGAGCTGCGTAACAAGGCCCTGACAGGGGTAAAAGGTAAGTCGGCGGATATTATATTTGATCAGTTTGTTCAGCGTGGCGTCATGCGTATTTCTGGCGCGACTGCAGCACTTGACGCCTTTGAAATCAGTTTGAGTCCAAAGCAACAGGAAAAAATGGATAAAATCACAGATTTTTATAGTTTGTGCGGTACAAAACCACCTGCAGTTAGTGAAGCAGAGCAAAAGCTGGGTATAGGTAAAAAGGATAAGGCACTTTTAGAGTTACTCTTCGCTACTGGCAAGTTAATCAAGCTTAGTGATAAGATTTGGATGAGTGGTCAAGTGGTACAAAACTGTGAGGAAGCGCTCAGGGCACATTTAGAGACAGAGGGAAAAGTCAGTTTAGCAGAGTTTCGTGACCTCGTTGAAACCTCTCGAAAAAATGCGGTTGCCCTGCTTGAATATTTTGATGAACAAAAAATTACCAAGCGGCAGGAAGATTACAGGGTTCTGAAATAGCCTTTCGCATGTGGGCGTTTGGACCGGACTCGGTATTTGACTTGTTATGATGGAAGTAACAGGACCTATTGTACTGAGTAGAAAAGTTACGTGAGCGATGTATATTAGTCGAAAAACTTAAGGAAGTTAAGGAAGGTGTTAAGATGTCAGAAAAGATACTGGTTGTTGATGACGAACCGATACTGTTAAAGGGTTTAAAGTTCAGCCTAGAACAAGATGGCTACAACGTGGAAACAGCAATTGATGGAAATGAAGCGTTTGAAAAAATTATGAACAATAGCTATGAGCTTGTTGTTCTGGATTTGATGTTGCCAGAAATTGATGGTCTTGAAGTATGTAAGAAGGTTCGTGAGTCTTCAATGGTACCTATTATTATTCTTACAGCTAAAGGTGATGATTCGTCAAAAGTACTTGGACTTGAGTATGGTGCAGATGATTATTTGACAAAGCCATTTAATATTCTTGAGCTTAAAGCAAGAATTAAAGCAATACTGAGACG
Organism: uncultured Acidaminobacter sp.; assembly: GCA_963676345.2. Lineage (GTDB taxonomy): Bacteria > Bacillota > Clostridia > Peptostreptococcales > Acidaminobacteraceae. Next base: position 803,814 of record CAXXTS010000001.1, on the reverse strand, counting down.
TGTACAAGTGAATGAAAAGCAAACAGCGACCAGTGTAATCAATGTGGGCGATTTCTCAATCAACACACTGGGGCGTAAGGTTACTGTGAATGGTAGAGATGTCAACCTGACAGCGAAAGAGTTTGATTTATTGCTCCTTCTTGTAATGAACCGTGAGAAAGTATTTTCGCGTGAAGAACTCCTTGAAACTATTTGGGGATATGAGTATTTTGGAGATGTCAGAACGGTTGACGTACACATTCGACGCCTAAGAGAAAAAATCGAGAAAAACTCATCTCAACCTGAATATATTTTAACCAAATGGGGAGTTGGTTATTATTTTAAACATTAGCAAATGGTTTATCAGTATTAGGTGGAAACTTGTTTCCACCTATTTGTCATTAATCCTCTTAACGCTGACTCTAATGATTTCATTTATTAATGAAACGCTTAAAATCAATGCAGTAAGCGATTTGCAGATTAACTTGCTCACACAGGGCAATATTATAGCAGACGAGGTAGCCCCTGATTTTTATCGGCTTGGAATATCAAGCACACGCAGCTATGTTGAGAATGTAATCAAGAAATACAGTCTTGATCTGGATTCGCGCATCCTTATTTTAAATGAGCATGGACGGGTTCAGCTCGACTCTTATGACAAACTGGTAGGTCGAAATTATAAACATTTACTTGAAGTATCGAGTGCATTACAGGGGATACCTTCAGCTGAGCTTTATAATACACAGCAAGCTGGTAATATCATGTATGTCACCGTACCTATTACGCAAAAGCAAGATGTAATTGGTTCAGTCCTTATTTCAGCATCTGCTGACATGATTTTTGAGAATATATCGCGGGTAATACACAAAATTTTGCTATTGTCTTTACTTGGAATACTCATAACAGGTATTGTAAGCTTTATTTTTGCGGATATTTTCTCTGCACCGATTGAGCGGATGACAGAAGTCGTGCGTGCGATTACTAGGGGACAACATGACCGCCGAGTCGTTGTGCGTGGAAATGATGAAATTGCCAATTTGGGCAATGCCTTTAACCTCATGCTGACAAGGCTAGAGCAGGTAGACGAACGCAGAAAACAGTTTGTCTCCAATGCGTCCCATGAGTTGAGAACGCCTATGGCATCTATGAAAATCATTTCTGAAACCCTGCTTTCAAGCGAACACTGGGATGAACCCGTTTACAGGGAGTTTCTTGGTGATATTGACAAAGAGGTGGGTCGACTCAGTAAAATTATCGATTCTTTGCTCTATCTTGTAGATATTGAGAAAAAAGAACTTCAGCTAGAGTATCAAATCACTTACTTGAATTATCTTCTTGAAAACGTGGTGCGTCAGCTCAGACCCCTTGCTGAAAAGAAGAATATTGAAGTGCATTTTGAGGATTCTGAGAAAATTCAAATCGAAATAGACAAGGGTAAAATTCAGCAGTGCATTATCAATGTGCTGGGAAATGCCATTAAATATACGCCAGAGGGTGGGCGTGTCGATGTAGAGCTGTACCGGGTTAGAGAAAACGTAATTATTCGTATTACAGACACGGGGATTGGCATACCGGAAGAAGACCTGCCTCATGTGTTTGAGCGTTTTCACAGAGTGGATAAGGCGCGTGCAAGAGCCACAGGTGGTACAGGGCTAGGTCTAGCCATCGCACAGCAAATAGTCAACCTGCATCAAGGCCGCATTTATGGTGAAAGTGAACTTGGTGTCGGAACAAAAATGTATATTGTGTTGCCATCCAAACTGGAAATTTAGGAGGAAGAGATGAAACGGACATTAAAATTTGTGTTTATAAGTGTCTTCGTCTTTTCAATTATTGTGCTCAGTTTTACGAATAGGTTAAACTCAAATATATTGAATTCAGAAGACATTATTACCCCAAATCCGGTGAGTATTAAGCTTACTTCCAAGCTGTATTTTGTTTACGGTGACAAGCTCAGGAGCGAAGAACGCCTTATTGAGTTCACAAATGAGCAATTTGAAACAGGCATCGCAGAGGAACTGGTAAAGGGCCCCAAAAATAGAATGTATGAGACGCCCTTTATTCAGCAAGTTCAAATTCTCTCTGTCGAGTTAATGGATAACATTGTCTATGTGAACTTAAATCAAGATTTTATGGAGAATGAATACTGGTCGGGTGATCGGCGTGAACTCTTTATCTGGTCTATTGTAAATACCTTTACAGAGATTGAAGACGCATATAGTGTACAAATTCTTGTTGAAGGCAAGAAGCCAAACGTAGAGCTGGGCGGTTTTAATATGATGGAGCCACTGCCTCGTATTGAAGACTTTATCTACGTTAAGAAACAGCATCCGAGTGATGTTGTCATTAACTTTCTTGATAGCATATATCTCAAAAGGTTCGATATTGCCTATGATTATATCGATTCTAAAAGTCGTGCCCTTCTCAGATATAAAGATTTCGTCGAACTTATGGAAGAGTATTATGACCGATTCTACGGTTATCAGCGCGGTATTTATTTTACACAAGACTTCAAGGACAGCAAGGTTGTTCATGTTAAGTACATTCGAAACAACGATTTGTTTATGGATGACGGGATAACGCCGGACGGCATGCCAATACAAGCGGAAGTTTTTGATTACTGGGAATTGATTGAAGAAGATGGCGTTTGGAAAATTAATTTCAGAAATTATTAGGGTCGCTTTGGTGTGTATGGTAAAATAGTTAACAAAAAGGAGTGTTTGGATGAGTGTGAAAAAAATTAAGGCGACAGATACATTGCGTATTCATTTTACAACAGTCGGTAAGGTGTATGATGTGATCGATAAAGACGAAGAATGCTACAAGATAGAAGACGATAGAGGTAAGTTTAATTGGGTACCGCATCGTTATTTTGAAGTTGTTGAGTAAAGGCAAATAATTGCATAATTATGTGCTCATTCAGCATATGTTGGATATTAAGGGATGCTTTTCAAAGTGTCCCTTTTTTATGCAATAGCTTATGTAGAGGCAGCTTGAGGGTATTTTATCAACCACTGGAAAATATATATAAACTTTATTGACAAGTCCTAAATGAATGTTTGAATTGATAAATAATTTTGACTTTTTTTACCGTTTGGCAGAACATAGTACTTGCAATACATGTAGAATATATAGTATGATAAATATAGCCTTAAATCGAGTTTGAATTATCGCAATACCTGTTTTGGATCATTTAATGAACGATGCACTTCCGAAATGGTATGAGTGGTTAGTAACAAAGAGTTAAGGACTAAACTAAACAAAATTCGGAGGTAGAAAAATGATGACAGGTACAGTAAAATGGTTTAACGCTGAAAAAGGGTATGGATTTATCACACCAGAAGAAGGAAATGATGTATTCGTACACTTCTCACAAATCCAAAAAGATGGCTACAAGACTCTAGAAGAAGGCGAAAAAGTTGAATTCTCTATCGCTGAAGGTCCTAAAGGTCCTCAAGCTGAGAACGTAGTAAGCCTATAATTAGTTTTAAAATTATACTAAAAGCAACCCCAGTCTCAAGCTAACCCTTGAGGTTGGGGTTTTTCTTATTTTCCGGAAAAGACAAAGCAGTGCAGAAAAAAATGAGAAAGCGCTTAATTTTGTGCAAACACAATTAAGCGCTTTCTCATTTTTTTCTATACGGCGCGTCTAGCGACGTGAGCAGCCGAAGGACATAACTTATTGCTTTCAGAACTTCATGCAATATATTTCAGACAATTTGAAATAATTCACAATAGGCATTGATATTTTACGGTGTAAAACTTATAATACTCATTAAACCCGAACCAATGTGAATAAAAATTTTAGAAGATGAATATATATAGGGGGGATATCCGTGCAAATTGAGTTGAAATTTGGGAAGACAAGTCAAAGTCTAAAGCTTGATGCAAACAATCATATAGGCACATTACTTCCAGAGGCACATAGTCAAGTAGCCAGTGAAGAGGAAGTCTTAGAAAAAGCACTTGATGAACCAATACATAGTGAAAAGCTGGAAGATATTGTGGAAGCTGGAGACAAGGTTGTTATTGTAACAAGCGATATATCTAGACCCATGCCAAGCTATAAAGTGCTTCCTTCTGTCATTGAACGACTGACTGCATCAGGTATTGTGAAGGAGGACATCACTATTGTTCTGGCACTTGGCAGCCACCGCGCACATAGTGAAGACGAGAAGAGAAAGCTGGTTGGAGAAGAGGTCTATGGGTGCGGGGTAAATATTGTTGACAGTGATATGGACGCCTGTGTCAATCTTGGGACGTGCGTGCACGGGACGCCTGTTGATGTGTTTAAGCCTGTAACAGAAGCAGACCGGGTGATTTGCTTAGGCAATATTGAATATCATTATTTTGCAGGCTATAGTGGCGGTTCTAAGGCAATCATGCCAGGGGTTTCCAGCCATGCTGCTATACAGGCAAATCATAAAAATATGGTACATCCGAATGCTTATGCAGGCAATTTAACGACAAATCCTGTTCGTCTTGATATTGATCAGGTTGCTGATTTTCAGAAAATAGACTTTATTGTCAATGTGGTTTTGAACCCGAAAAAAGAAATTATTGGCGCATTTGCAGGCCATTATCATCATGCGCATCGAGCGGGTTGTGCCTTTCTTGACGCTGTTTACGGTATTGAAATCGATAAGCAGGCAGATATCGTTTTGGTATCTCCAGGTGGTTTTCCAAAAGATTTAAACCTCTATCAGTCCCAAAAAGGACTGGATAACTCAAAGCACGCAGTAAAAGAAGGGGGCACGGTTATTTTATGTGCTTCGGCTGCTGAAGGCTTTGGAGAAAAAACTTTTGAGGAGTGGATGTTGACTAAAACAGCTGAGGAACGGGTTTCGGAAATATCAAGAAATTTTAAACTTGGCGGACATAAAGCAGCGGCAATAGGACAAATGCAGCTCCGCAATGAAATTATTATGGTTACGGATTTAGCGAAAAACACAGTTGAAAAAATCGGATTTAAATATGCCGAAAACCTTCTTGAAGCCATGAACATAGCCTTTGAAACGCAGGGGAAAGACGCAAAAGTGATGGTGATGCCAGTTGCAGGATCAACCCTTCCAAGGGTTCGTGGGTAAGGCTGTATTCAGCACAAAGGCTGTATTCCTATAAATTTTAAGGACATCAAATTTAAGAACAAAGATAAAATACTTTTAAAAAATATTCGTAAAATGTGTTGACAGAAAAAAAGATTGATATTACAATAAGTTAAAATTTGAATATTCATACATGCAATGAGCGGTCTAGTAAGTGTATACTGAGTTTTTCAGAGAGTCGGTGGCTGGTGAGAATCGATAGCGAAGTACATTGAATCCAACCGTGAGCAGTACAGGGAATGAACCTGTACCGGAGATACAGTCTTCGTTAAACGAATTAAGGCAAAAGGCTTGGCCGGCTTTTTGCAAACAAAGGTGGCACCGCGTGGTAATAATCCTCGTCCTTTTATTAGGACGGGGTTTTGTGTTTTTTTGAGTGATTGATCAGGAATGTATAGATAGAGATACCGCTATAGGATGTGTGAGAGGTGAAAGTGATGGAAAAGAAATTTAAGATTATCGTCGCAGAAAGAATTGCAGATGAAGCAATTGAAAAACTAGAAGCATTTGGACAAGTTGATGTGAAAATAGGCCTTGAAAGAGAGCGTCTTCTCGACATTATAGACCAGTATGATGCCATTATTGTTCGAAGCGCTACGCAAATTAACACAGAGCTCATGGACAAGGCTACTAAGCTGAAAATGGTGGGTAGAGCAGGGAATGGAACAGACAATATCGATATTCCTGAAGCGACTAAACGTGGCATTATTGTGGCGAATACGCCAGAGAGTAATACAATGTCAGCTGCTGAACTGACGGTGGGACTGATTGTCACACAGTCAAGAAACATTCCCCAAGCAAATCAGTTTCTAAAGGAAGGCAACTGGGGCAGAAACCAATTCAAGGGCAGCGAGCTTTACCAGAAGACACTTGGTATCGTAGGTCTTGGACGCATAGGGTCGCTTGTAGCCAAACGCATGCAAGGTTTTGGCATGAATGTCATAGCATACGACCCATATATATCTGATGAGCGTTTTAAGAGATTAGGGGTTGAAAAGAGAGGGCGCCTTGAAGACCTGGTTGGTGAATCTGACTACATTACAGTGCATACACCAAGAAATAAGGAAACCTACTGGATGATCAACGAAGACCATCTACCGCTCATGAAAGATGGCGTACGGGTAACCAATGTTGCAAGGGGCGGGATCATTAAGGAAGCAGCAATCCTAGAAGGCATTGAATCTGGTAAAATTGCAAGTGCGGGCATTGATGTACATGAAGTTGAGCCAAGTCATAACAATCCACTATTCGAACATGACAATGTTATTGTAACGCCGCACCTTGGTGCGAGTACACTGGAAGCGCAGCTGAATGTAGGTATGACCGTTGCCAATCAAGTCATTTGTGGTCTAAAGGGTGAAATCGTACCAAACGCTGTGAATTTGCCAGCCATTCATAGGGATGAACTCGAAGCGATCGCACCCTATATTGAGCTTGCTGAAAAGCTTGGCAAACTCTACTATCAAATCCAGCACTACAATGTTGAGCTGGTAAAAATTGATTACTTTGGTGATTTGGCTAAACAGGAAACAGGCATGGTATCCATTGCATTTATGAAGGGCATGCTCGAAACCATCATTTCAAACCGCGTGAACTACATCAATGCAATGATGATTGCAGATGACCGCGGCATTGCATTTGAAGAGCGTAATCGTGATGAGTATTACGATGGATTCACAGAGTATATGCGTATCCGCATTAAGACAGACCAAGGCACATATACACTGGGTGGAAACCTAAGTGCTAAACATGAGGGCCGACTGGTCGACTTTAACGGCTATGAAGTAGACATTACACCAGGTGAACATATGCTGGTTATACAGAATAAAGACGTTCCAGGCATGATTGGACACGTTGGTGCTATACTCGGCTCAGAAGGCGTAAATATTGCAACCATGCAGCTTGGTCGTCAAACAATTGGTGGGAATGCAATTATGCTCCTCAATGTGGATGGTATTGCAGATAAAGAATGTATTGATCGTCTTGAAGAACATGAGAATGTTCTATGGGCAAAGAGCATTGCACTCAACTAAACGCCCATTATGAGTTCGATTTTCAACCCAAATATACACTAAATTAGAATAGAGTGGTTATAGACATAAGAAAAACATGCCTTTTGGCATGTTTTTTACATTTCAGAAGGTGAGGCCATAGAAGTTCAAATTCGAAATCAGTTGAGGCAGGCGGCTATACAGAGCTTGCGGCAAGTATCATTAAGAAGATATATGGTTAGAATATTATGAAACTGGCAGAGCATATGACAAACGCTTCTAAAAAAAGTATAATGAAAGATGTGAAGGCGCATGCGGTGCATGCGCCTATTTATTGGAATGTGTAAAGATGGAGTGGTTATATGATGAAGGTCATCATAGCAGAAAAGCCTTCTGTGGCTAGAAATATAGCAGATGCTGTAAAGGCAAATCAGCGAAAGGACGGATACTTTGCGGGTTCTGAGTATTTGGTTACATGGGCATTTGGTCATTTGTTAGAACTCTATGATTCTAAGGAGTATGATCCTGCGATGGCAAGCTGGAGAATGGAAAATTATCCATTCATACCAGAGGTGTTTAAATATAAGGTGAAATCAGTGTCTGGAAATCGAGAAATGACAGATTCAGGCGCTTTGAAGCAAATTAATATTATAAAAGGGCTCATTGATCAAGAATCTGTTACAGGTGTCATATCCGCTTGTGACTATGATCGGGAAGGTCAAATCATTGGAGATATCATTCTAGATTACCTCGAAGTGGACAAGCCTGTTGAAAGGCTGCTACTCAATGAATGGACACCCGACGAGGTAAAGACTGGCCTTGAGAAGCTCATCTCCAATAAGCAGATGGAACCCCTTAAGGATGCTGGTATAAGCAGACAATGGGCTGACTGGATTATCGGTATTAATTTGACGTCGGTTGCAACGCTCAAATATCAACGTGGTGGTGGAAAAGCCCTGAATGTAGGGCGCGTACTACTCCCTACACTAAAGATTATTTATGACAGGGACATGGAAATTGAAAATTTTGTCTCAGAAGAATATCATAGACTGAAGGCTCAATTTAAGACAGATGAAGGCGCGCTTTATGAAGGCCTTTACACTGAAGATAAAAAAGATAAATTTGAAGACAAGAAGTGCCTTGAAGGGATCCGCGATGCAATAAAGAAAAAAGAAGGCATCATTACGGAAAAAACCTCAGAAAGGAAAAAGACTTACCCTCCCTATCTTTTTAATTTATCTGGACTCCAAGGACATGTTACGGGCAAGAACAAGGGGTGGACATCAGACCGTGTTTTAAAGGTTGCCCAGGGGCTTTATGAGAAAAAACACATTACCTATCCGAGAACATCAAGTTTGGCACTCGAAGAAACATTGATTCCCAAAGCCAAAAAAGTACTTGAGGTTGTAAAACGTGGAAAACCCTATGAAAGTGAAATAGCCTTTCATACGCAGTCTAGAGTCTTTAATAACAGCAAGGTTGAGAGCCACAGTGCAATTATACCGACCTACATCGTACCCAAAAAACTAACTGCAGATGAACGTATTGTTTATGAAGCGGTAGTAAATCGTTTTTTAATGCAGTTTATGCCTGTGGCGGAACATGAGGAAGCCCGGCTGAGCACAACCGTTAAGGTGGAAAATCAGTCATATGAATTTAAGTCAAAGGGCCGAATTCAGTTAATTGAAGGATGGCGTGTGGTTGAAGAAATCCAGTCTAAGGATGTCGCACTGCCGGCAGTTTCTGTAGGGGACAGGGTGGATGTTTTCAAGGTGAAAATGGAAACAAAGGGCACCAAACCACCTAAGCACCATAGTGAAAAGACCCTGCTTCGCGTTATGGAGACATGCGGTAAAAACTATAAAGGTGATGACGATGATGAAATGATTTCAGCAATTCTATCAGGTTTTAGCATTGGAACCCCTGCAACAAGAGCCGAAACCATTTCTAAGCTGAAGCATGTGGGTTACATCCGCTCTAAGGGGAAATCGCTTTGTGTCACTGATATGGGAAAGCGCATGGTGAATATGTTTCCTATTAAAGAGCTATTCGACCTTGAATATACAGGTCGCCTTGAGAAGAACCTTTTTGACATTGGCAAGGCATCCTACAGTCGAAGCGATTTTTTGAATCAGATATGCACATTTACAGAGTCAGCTGTGGCATCTATTAAGGCCGATGCATTTCATGTCATTAATGATTTGGAACAAGATGACGCTCCAGATGATAGAGAAGTATTAGGACAGTGTCCCCAGTGCGGCAGCAATGTTGTAGAAGGTGAGAAAGGGTACGGCTGTACCAACTGGCGCAGTGGTTGCAAATATGTTTTGTGGAAGAATGACAAATTTCTGCAAACGCTAGGCGTTCGAATGACAAAAGAGACTGTCAAAAAGCTCTTAAATGAAGGACGTGTTTTCGGCGCGGGACTAAAGAGCAAAAAAGGCACACGGTTTTCAGCCTACTTGTCCTATGTTAAAAATGAAGACAATCCCTATTTTAGCTGGAAGATGGAATTTAAGTAGTTATATAAAACGGAATTTAAGTCATTACTAAAAGCAATTTAAGTCATCATTAAAAAGCAATATAATATGTACTCATAAGAGTTTGTTCCCCTGATGTGATTAAGCAGAGCGTGGGACAAGCTCTTGTTTTGTTTTGGTGCATTTTTATGAGTCTCGCTCACTTAAAAGCAAAGGTAAGATAAGTAAGAGTATGAAAAGGGGGGCGTTAGGGACAATGCCTATAAGCGCTTATGAACAAATGTAGCTTTTACGATGCCTGTGCAGGCTCAAATAATAGGAGGTGTTTTAAGAATATTCAGGGGTATAATTTCACTTGACACCCATATTAGTAGTTATTATAATAACTACTAATATATATAGAGAAAATAGGAGTACTAGGAAAAAGTGAGGTGCACATGATACGCAAAGGGTTAAAGGATGCAGTCCCTGTCATAGCTGGGTATTTCCCAATTGCCATGGCATTTGGAATACTTGCTGGTGGCGCTGGCATTAATCAGCTGGATGGGGTACTGATATCAGCGATTGTTTATGCAGGTGCCAGTCAATTTATGGCAGTCAGTATGCTTTCGACAGGTATGGGGCCAATTGGAATTATATTTGCAGTCTTCTTTATGAATTTTAGACATTTTATTATGAGTGCTTCAGTAAGAGCCAAGCTAAAACGTACAAAAAAACGCTTCTTCCCAATTATCGGTTTTTTTCTGACAGATGAATCATATTCTATTATTAGCTTTAAAGAGGATATTGATGACCATAGATACTTAATTACACTAGAAGTATCGGCTTATTTATCATGGGTTGCAGGCACAGCTGCTGGTTATATTTTTGGCGGTTTCATTCCTGCAGTTATTGCTGAAAGTATGGGGATTGCACTCTATGCACTGCTCTTATCCCTGCTTATACCTGCCTATAAAAAGGAAAAGTCAGCACTATTGCTTGCGCTTCTCTCAGGAGGATTGAATACATTTTTAATTAAGGGGACCGGTTTAGAGTCGGGTGCTGGATTCATATTGTCAGTGGTTAGCGTATCGTTGGCAGCGACGCTTTACAAAGAAGTGTGGACAAAGAAAAATGAGGGGGTTGTAAATGATGAATGTTAAGGGACTTATACTGGGCATGATGCTTGTGACCATGCTTCCCCGCATTATTCCTTTTTATCTGTTTGATACAGACAAGCTACCCCCATTTGTCAAAGTGTTTTTAAGCTATGTTCCCTATACGGTTCTTGGAGCTCTTGTTCTACCTGGAAGTTTGACAGCTCTCTCAGGAAACTGGATGATCCCTGTAGTTTGTCTAGGTGTTGCATGGATAGTCGGATGGCATAAGGGGGGGCTTATTTTACCCGTTACATCAGCTGTAGCTACAGCGGTTTTAATAAGAATGGCAGGGGCAATGTAAGGGCACATGCGTTTGAGTTGCTCAAGTGAAAGTGCCAATTAAACAGTGTTAGTGGTAATGATTATCATTGCTAATTATCTGCTTTCTTGATATATTTACAAATGAAAGAAAGTAGGTGAGTTTGATGAGAGATGACATTATTGAGCAGTATTATGAATCATTGATGAAGTCTTTTCCATGTAGGATAGAGAAAGATTGTTATGGTATGAAGTATAGCTTCCACAGTCAAAGCGGTTGTGCCCAATTTAAACGTTTTAGACTCGATGAAGGGCTAGAGGTGTGTTTGACAGAAGTAGACCGCAATTTAAGCTTGAGTTTTGATAATCATGGTTATAGCGAAGAAATGCTCGAAGTCGGATGCTGCTTGGAGGGTACTGTGGAAGTCGAACTGGAAAGTGCATGTGAAACAGTTACTATTGAAAAAGGTGATATGTTTATTTATAAAATGAACAATGATGAGGTGCGTTTTAATTTTCAGTACCATCATTCAAAAAGTATTTCTATTTCAATGAGCCGTGAGGCTGTTTTCTGTCATGGGAATCAGGCATACTCAACTAGGGTAAAAACCGCATGGACAGATGAGATTGAATGCATGTTCAGTACAAGGCCACTAATTATTGAAAAAGCCAACTATAAGTTCATTAAACATATGGAACGTCTAGCATCAATGAATTCAAATGATATATTAAGCCTGGTATCTTTTAAAGCAGCGGCTCTTGAAGCGGTGGCAAGTGCAATATCAGAAAAGAGAACACAGTGTGATTTAACAGGCCCAATGTGTTCTGATGATTTGAGACTCAAAAAAGCAATTTGGCTCATAGATCATGAGGGTGAAAATATAGAGTCAGTAAAACAACTTGCAAATCTGGTTGGGTTGAGTCCTTATAAAATTCAAAAGGGGTTCAAGGAACGGACAGGCGTAACGGCTTATCAGTATATTTTGAAACAGCGAATGACAAGAGGCGCGGCTCTTATTCGAAGTACGACGCTTTCAATTATAGACATTGCAAATGAAATAGGTTATGAGAATCCAAGTAAATTTTCTCAGGTCTTCAAGAAGCGTTATGGACAATCTCCGTTAGAATATAGAAAAGAAACGCAGCAGAAATAAGTATTTTATAAAGCCTTTAGGGGGCTTTTTTTTTGGGCTAATTTTTCAAGCATAAGGGAGTTGAAAATGAAAATCAATATCATTAGAATGATTTATGGAGGTAATCACTATGTCAAAAACACATTTTAGCATTCGTTTAGACCCACGCACTTTAATATTAGTGAATGTCTTATTTTGCGTAGCAGCATTTGTTTTAAAAAATCAATTTGCAAACAGTCTATGTTTTGGAGTTGCAGTCATACTGATGATAATTACAGGCGTACATAAATTGCTTATAAAATTTATCACGGCCTACATGCTGATTCTACTTGGAAACCATCTGTTTATTATGTTTGGTTGGAATAGCCTCTTTCTTGCATCAAAAATAATGCTATATTTGTTTTTAAAAATTATGCCGATGTGGATGGTCGCTGCAATCATGTTTCATACAACGCGAATAAACGAACTCATAACTGCACTGGAAAAATCGAAAGTACATAGGGGAATCATATTGGGTATTGTTGTGGCTTTTCGCTTTTTACCAACAATGAAATATGAAATAGAAATGATAAGAGATAGCATACGACTCAGGGGACTTGAACTATCCATAGGTTCTATTCTCAAGAGACCTGTGAAATCACTTGAGTACATAATCATCCCATTGCTTTTTAGGTCTTTGAAGGTGTCAGAGGAGCTCACTAAAACGGCCCTAACGCGTGGTATTGAGTATGAGGGAGAACGTAGTGCCTTGTTTGATGTGGGCTTTCATCTTAAAGATATTAGTGTTTTGCTCATTTTGACAATAGGGCTATTGGGTGTTGCGTATATGAACATTGGAGGTGTCTGATGATTAAATTTAGGGAAGTTGGGTTCAGGTATGAGAATAATCTTCAGCATAGTGTTCAAGATATATCGTTTGAAGTAGAGCAAGGCGAATGTATTGTTTTAGCAGGTGAGAGCGGTTGTGGCAAATCAACAATTACACATTGTTTGAGTGGACTTATTCCCCACCATTTTCAAGGCGAATATTCAGGTGCTGTTTTGATAGAAGACCATACCGTCTCCCAAATGCCAATACACAAGATATCAGAGAAAGTGGGTGTTGTATTTCAAGATCCAAGAAGTCAGTTTTTCACGCTAGACACACGTTCAGAACTCGCCTTTACATGCGAAAATTTTGGTGTAGAGCCAGATGTGATTGCATGTAAAATCAGAGAGACCACTTCGCTATTAGAAATTGAGAGTGTTCTTGACAGGAAGTTGTTTACACTTTCAAGTGGAGAGAAACAGAAGGTTGCAATCGCATCTGTACTCACAATGGCACCTAAAATACTTGTACTTGATGAACCGTCAGCGAATCTAGATTTTCCTTCAGTAGAGGTCTTAAAAGGTATATTGATGAAATTGAAGACGGCAGGATACACACTTATAGTATCTGAGCATCGTCTTTACTATTTGATGGACATAATGGATCGTGTAGTCATATTAAAGAAGGGGTCTATAGACAAGATTTGGACAAAAAAGCAGTTTGAACGAACCGCTTTAAATGATCTAGATATGCTGGGACTTCGCTCTTTGAACTTTCCTCCACCTGTAAGAAGGCTATTTACAAATAGCAATGAGAAAGCTGAAGTTGTTGGCGTTCGGTCACTCGACTTTTACTATAACAAGGGAAAAGGGGTATTGAAAAATGTTAGTTTTTCACTGTATAGAGGGGATGCGGTAGCTCTTATTGGGAAAAATGGAACAGGTAAGACAACTTTGGCAAAGCTTCTTTCTGGTCTTCGCAAAGAAACATCGGGTCAGATTTGTCTAAATGGTTCTGAAAAGCCTTATGAAAAGCGAAGGAAAGAGGTAGCCTTTGTAATGCAGGATGCAGATTATCAGCTGTTTGCAGAAAGCGTGTATCAAGAACTGCTGCTAGGTAGTGAAAGGCTTGAGAATATAGAGTCACGCATTGAAAGTGCCCTGCAAATCATGAATCTTTCTGAGTGTAAAGAAGCGCATCCAGCGGCACTTTCTGGAGGTGAAAAACAACGGATTACAATTAGTATGGCAATGATAAAAGAAGCATCTTTAATTATTATGGATGAACCGACAAGTGGACTGGATAGAAAAAATATGGAACAAGTATGTAAAATGGTGCGTTATTTTTCTAATCAGGGGAAAGCTGTTTTGCTGATTACCCATGATTATGAGTTTATTATCAACAGTTGTAATCGTGCTCTTTACTTAAAATCAGGGGCAATTCAAGAAGATATTGATTTAACAAACGCATCAGACAAGCTCTTAGAGTGTTTTGATGAGATGAAAATGACATAGCATAAAAAAGATAAGGAGGATGAAACAAATGAAAGCAAGTTCAACCTATCAGGTGAAAGATTTTATACTAACAGGCATATTGACAGCACTGCTTACGGCCATATATTTGGTCATAGCAATGGCGACAGCAATAGTGGGTCCAGTGGCACATGTTTTTTCACCTATACTAATGGCGCTCGCAGGTGGCACCATTTACTTATTGCTGACAAGCAAAGTACCTAAAAAATTCATTTTAACCATAAGTACCATTATCTTTATGGTGCTTATGCAGCTTATGGGAAGCGGCTATCTGCCGTGGGCGATCACTTCGATTACAGGCGCCTTAATTGCTGATGGAATTTGTATCTATTATGGTTATAAAAATCTAAAAGCCCTTGCTTGCGGATTCGGACTGATGGTGGTTGGTCAAACGTTAGGGAATGTTCTTCCAGTAGTATTTTTCGCAAATCAGTTTCGTGAAACTTTTGTAAGTGGCGGAGCAGATGCTGTTTTCTTAGATGATATGATTCGCTTTATTCAGGGACCGGTTTCTATAGTGCTTGTCATCTCGAGCTTTATAAGTGGTATCATTGGGATTTATATTGGTATGCGACTGCTTAATAAACATTTTGTTAAAGCCGGCGTAGTATAGGAGGTTAAAATGAACTTTAAGAAGAACTTTACCTTTCTTTTAGATGTTTCAGGAAAAGAGCGGTATAAACTCTATGCTTCAGCTGTTCTAAGTGTGACAAGTGCACTACTTGCCATTGTGCCGTATTTACTTATGGCCTCAATCATAATGGGGATGATCGATGGTGACATGACTTATGACACCTTAAAATCTAAAGTGTTTCTTGTATGTTTTATTGTTCTAATTAGACTGGTGTCTTTTCTTGCATCAGGTGTATTTTCCCATGTTGCGGCCTTCACGATTCTCTATGAACTGAGAATGAAGGCAGTTAAACATTTAGCCAAACTAAATATGGGTTACTTTACGGAATCAACACTTGGGGGAATCAAAAAAACGCTTAATGAAGACGTTGAGCGCCTTGAAAACTTTATAGCGCATCAAATTCCAGATTTAGCGGCTGCCGTAGTAGCGCCACTTATAATAATTGGCTACTTGCTCTATTTGAACTGGATACTTGCTTGCATACTATTGCTGCCAATCATCCTTGGCCTCTTGGCTCAAATGACCATGTTTAAGGGGATGGAGGAGAATATGAACAAGTATCATAAACTTCTCCATAAGTTGAATAGTACGATTATTCAGTATGTTAACGGCATTAATGTTATGAAAGCATTTAACTTAAGTGCAAAGTCTTTTAAGAATTATACAGATGTTACAAGAGAGTATGCGGATTTATGGGAGGATATGACACGGAAAAGTGCAAAGAACTATGGCATATTTCTAGTTCTAATAGATTCGGGATTATTGTTCATAATTCCAGCTGGTGGTTGGCTTTTCTTGACCGGACGTATATCTGCATCCGTTTACATTATGTTTTTAGTACTGTGTAGTAATTTTCTTGCTTCATTTAAACATTTGCTCGAGTTTGGTATGAATTTTTCCATGCTGCTAGAAGGGGCTGGAAAAGTCCAAGCATTACTGGAGGAAGAAGTTCAAAGAGAAGGATCAATCGTTTTACAGAGCGCACTAGAGGGTCAAATAGAATATGATCATATTTCTTTCAAATATAAAAAGGAATGGGTGGTCAAAGATTTCAGCTTGAAAATTGAGCCAGGAAAGGTCATTGCTCTAGTAGGGCCTTCTGGGTCAGGGAAAACAACAATTGGACAGTTACTAGGACGATTTTGGGATGTGGAATGCGGGTCTATACGAATTGACGGCCATGATATTAAGGATTTTGAAATGGCGAATCTGATGAATCACATATCGTTTGTGTTTCAAGATGTATTCATTTTACATGATACTGTACGTGAAAATATACGCATGGGCCTGGATTGTTCTGATGAAGCTATTATCGACGCAAGTAAAAAAGCTCAGATTCATGACTTGATTCAGTCATTACCAGAAGGTTACGATACAATTCTCGGGGAAAAAGGGATAAAGTTGAGTGGCGGCGAAAAGCAACGCATATCCGTTGCTAGGGCAATTTTAAAGAACAGTTCAATTGTTGTACTTGATGAAATTACGTCCTACTCAGATATTGAAAACGAGAGTAAAATTCAAATGGCTTTGGAAAAATTACTTGAAAACAAAACGGCGATTGTTATTGCGCACAGGCTATACACAATAAAAAATGCTGATTGTATCGTCGTTCTTGATGAAGGTCGAGTGGTGGAATCCGGAACGCATAATGAACTTATGAAAAAGGGTGGTCTGTACCATGGTTTATGGACACAGTATGATGCACAAATTGTAGAAAGAGGGGCTTAACATGCTATCAGATATTAAATTTGTACTTGGAAACGATGCCAAGAAAATGTATAAGCCAATTGCACTGCTTACACTGGATACACTTCTGAACATGGTATTTTTCGGTACGATGTATATTGTGTTAAAGAAAATGATACATCAGACTTTAACACTTGAAAACATTCAGCTATATAGTCTTCTGCTTATAGTGGCTTTTTTTCTTAGGGTTGTAGTGAATTCAACTGGATACACAATGATACAGTGCCGCGGAGCAAGAATAATTGAGAAATCAAGAATATCCATTGGAGATCATGTTCGTAACTTGAACCTGGGATTTTTTAACAAAAATAGTATTGGCACATTAACCAATGTTATGACGACAGATTTGCAAGACTTAGAAAAAGTCATTACACACAATACAAGTGATCTTATCAAAATTATTTTTTTGAGTGGTTATTTAATGTGCATTACATTTTTTATTGATGTGCAATTGGGTCTCATTCAACTGTTTGTAGTTGCTATAGCGATGCCGATTATGTTTGTTGGTGGTAAGGTCCTTGAGCGTGCGGGAAATAAGAAAAAGCAAGTTATGAATCACATGATTTCAAGAATGGTGGAGTATCTTTCAGGTATTCAGGTATTTAAGTCGCATAATATGGTAGGGGAAAAATTTGAACGCCTGGAGAATGCTTTTAAAGATTTCAAAAAAGAGTGTATTAAAACAGAAGTTACGATAGTGCCATTTGTACTCTTATTTCAAGTGCTGGTCGATCTGAGCTTTCCAATATTGTTGCTCGTTGCGACTATAAAATATGGGAACGGTATGATTTCTAAAGACACCTTCTTAACCTTTATGGTCATCAATATTTCACTTGTGAATATTTTACGTGGATTTGGTGCGCTATATGGAGAGTTTAGATATTTAAAGCTTGCAGCCAAACGACTTAAGAAGATTTACATGCATAAACCGATGCCGTATATAGAAGAGCCAAATAAACAAGACCCAGTCTTTGATCACTATAATATAAGTTTTGAAAACGTAAAATTCGAATATGAACCTGGTGTACCTGTCATTAACAATTTAACTTTTCAAGCTCGAGAAGGGGAAATGACGGCACTTATTGGCCCCTCTGGGTCTGGAAAAACAACGATCACAAGCCTCATTTCGAGATTTTGGGATGTGGACGCAGGGGTTATAAAAATTGGTGGAAAAGATATAAGACGCATTCAACCAGATGTGCTGATGAAACATGTAGGGATGGTTTTTCAAGAGGTATATCTATTGAATGACACTGTGTTCAATAATATTGCAATTGGAAAACCTGGGGCAACACGTGATGAAATACTTCAAGCTGCCAAGGTTGCAAATTGTCATGTTTTTGTTCAAGCAATGGAAAATGGCTATGAAACCATTATTGGAGAAGGGGGCAGCACCTTATCAGGCGGAGAGAAGCAACGGATCTCGATTGCTAGAGCTGTATTAAAAGATGCACCTATTATTCTTTTGGATGAAGCAACTGCGTCTCTAGATGCTGATAATGAATTTGAAATTCGCCGCTCAATAAGAGAACTGACTAAGAAAAAGACAGTTATTGTGATTGCGCATCGATTGAATACGATACGAGAAGCAGATAAAATTGTTGTTCTAAAAAGTGGTGTGGTTGATGAAAGTGGTACGCACGCATCTTTAGTAAAACATAGAGGCGCATATTATGAAATGATTGAGGAGATGGAACGCGCAAAAGAATGGGCAATTTAAGTGTTCGTAAAGACAACGAATAGATTTAAAAGCCAGCAGGTTTAGTGCTAAGTGCACCAAGCCTGCTGGCTTTTATAGTCTGAACTAAATGTATGTGTAAGTCATTCTTGAATCGTCAATGTTTTCAAGAACTTTAAGATAATCAGCAGCATCTTTTTTAGCCGCTTCAAGGTCGTGAAGCTGATACTGACCACATTCGATTTTCTTATTTCCTGGCAGTTCCCCTTCAAAGTCAACAATAAAACGCATGGCTTCAATGAGGTAAGTGCTAAGCTCTTTAGGTGTAAGCTCAATGCCTAGAATGAGGTACATGCCTGTTTGGCATCCCATTGGGCCGAAGTATACCACCTGATCTTTAAGCGTGTCATTGGCTCTAAAAAAAGTAGCGAGCAAGTGCTCAAGTGTATGCGCTGATTTTGGTGAGATATAGTCGCCTGCATTTGGTATTTTCATGCGTATGTCATAAGTGGTTAAGACGGCATTTTTTATTTTATCAACGCGTGAAACGTATAATCCTTCAAGCAGTACATTGTGATCCACTTGAAAACTTTCAATTTTTTCCATATCTATTCCTCCTGATTGGGCTTAACCCAAATGAGCATGTAATTAATGACGTATTTGGGTTCAATATTCATTTCGTGAAGTGTACCATATTTTTATCTTAAAATCAATTTCACACGCATCTGCTAGATGGCTTGGCGGATTCAAATATGGTTGTTGCCCTTTTGTTTTGAGTATAGATAGAATATAAGGGGGTGAACTTATGAAGTGGTATCAGAGTGTTAAATTTAAGACATTTCTGCTCCTAACAGCGACTATGTTGTGGATTGTTTCAATATTCTTTATTGTAATAAGTGATAAGCTTGAAAAGAAATTTGAAGAAGAAGTATATGCGCGTAATATGGATGTTGCGCAAATGCTTACCGAGAGCTTTAATCTCTTTTTTTCAGATATTAAATTCAGTGTGAGTATGCTTACAGAGGCAAAGGAAGTACAACATTATGGGTTTCTTGAAACGGACCGATTTTTAAGACAAGTTGTACGAATGAACGAGAATATTTCACAGATTTTTTTAATTGATAAAGAGGGCATGCAGTATTACAAAACTTCCCATCTCGACACCTTAGGCAGTCGACTTGACAGAACCTATTTTCATCAAGCCATAGCCGGTCAAACTTATGTTTCTGATGTGATTATTTCAAGAAGTACAGGACAACCTATTGCAGTTATTGCTGCACCTATTATTGTAGACGAAGAAATAACCGGAGTTATCGGTGCGAGTATTGACTTATCCTCACTTGAACGGTTTCTTCAAGTTTATAATAAAGAAAGCGAGAAATATGCATATGTAGTAGATCATAAAGGAAAGGTGATTTTTCATCCGAAAATCAACATGGAAGACGAAATCAGCGACATCTCCTTTTTATCTCCGGTCAAAAATGTCATTGCAGGTCAAGAGGGCATTGCCAAGTATGTATATAACGGGGAAGAAAAACTGGTTGCCTACATACAGATGCATGAAACTGGCTGGGGAATTTTAGCCCAGACACCATCAAGAATTGCCTTTGCACCCGTCGTTGAAATTCAGCACTGGATGATTCTTTTGTTTTGTACAGCACTGATCATTATTATTGTTTCAGGCTATACGCTTTCGAGTCATTTAACAAAGCCAATCCAAGAAATGATAGATGGCATAAAGCGGATTCATGGTAACCGGCAGCAGGTTTATTTTAAATACCAATGGAATGATGAGTTTGGAGTGCTTCAAAATGAGTTTATTCACCTAATGACAGCACTTAATGAAGCGCATGACTCTATGGAAGATCAAGTTCGGGAGCGTACGTGGCAGCTGACAAATACAAATGATGCACTGCGTGAATCAAATGTAAAGCTGAATACAGCCATTCTTGACCTAAAGGAAGCACAGGAAAAACTCATTGAAAGTGAAAAGCTTTCAGCCCTTGGTCGAATCAGTGTACGGATATCACATGAGCTGAATACCCCACTGGGAATATGCATCACATCAGCATCTTATTTGCAGGGCCAGCTTAAAGAGCTTAAAAAGAAAAATGATACAAAGGAAGGTGCAGTAAAGACTGCAGCACATGAGGCTATCATAGAGTTTGAAGAAAGTTTAGAACTCATTATGACTCAACTTAAAAAGTCCAAGGTCATTATAGACTATTTAAAGGAGATGCCAGTTGAGTATCAAGTGAAATCGCTTAAAAGCATTTCAATACGCAGCGAAATTGAAGCTGCTGTAAGAGCTCTTGGAGATTCAAATACATCCCTTGCAAAAAAAATCCATATGAACTGTCCATCTGACATTATGGCAAGAAGTTATGAAGGGGCACTTCAAGAGGTATTCGAAAAACTGATAGACAATTCATTCAAGCATGGTTGCAAGTTTGAAAGCACATGTGAAATAAGGATAGATGTTAGACCGTTTCGAGGCGGTATAGAAATTGAGTACCGCGACAATGGCAGCGGTATTGATGCAGATTTATTAAACTATATTTTTGAACCTTTGTATAAAAAGTCTATGGGCATGAAGGGCTCTGGTATGGGGTTGACACGTGTCTATCAGCTTGTTAAGAACCTGCTTGGAGGCGAGCTTTCTATATCAAATGGACAAGCTGGCGGCGCAGTGGTGCACATGGTTTTAAATGATCATTCATAAAAATAGCAAACGCTTTCCAAATGTCAGAACATTGACTAATTGACATAAAGTTGGTATAATATAAATTGGTGAAGTAATTCGCTTGAGTAATATACATGCGAGTTCAACTATGCATTCAATGTATGTCAATATGTCGATTTGCAGAGTTGTTTGAACATGTGAGGGAGAGTACAAAGGCTTGAAACTGTATTCGATATGAAAGAGTGAATGAAAAACGTTTAATTATTAGAACTGGGGTCTGCTCAGGATCATGTGGTCATGAGCTATGCTATCATTATTGATGGTGTAATACGAGCTTACGAGCGAAGTTTAGGCACTCTAATTCTGTTTTGTACAGAATTAGGGTGTCTTTTTTTATTATCCAGGAGGTGTCTATGGTAAAAGTATCGATTAAGAATCTGAGCAAGATTTTTGGACCAAAGCCTAAAAGTGTAACCAAACTTGTCAAAAAGGGCATGTCAAAACTTGAGATTCTAGAAAAAACAGGTCATACCGTTGGTGTATATAACGCATCAATGGACATAGAAGAAGGTGAACTGTTCGTCATTATGGGTCTGTCAGGAAGTGGAAAGTCAACGCTTGTTCGTTGTCTCAACAGACTGATTGAACCAACCGCGGGTGAAGTACTGATTGATGCGGAAGATGTTCTAAAAGCAAAAAAGGAAGAGCTGATTCAAATAAGAAGAAGCAAAATTTCCATGGTTTTTCAGAATTTCGGACTTCTTCCTCATAAATCTGTGCTGGACAATGTCACGTTTGGACTAGATGTTCAAGGTGTCAACTTAGAGGATGCTCAGGAAAAAGCAAAACAGAGTATTGAACTCGTTGGGCTTGGAGGCTATGAAGAGTCCTATCCAAGTTCACTCAGTGGTGGGATGCAGCAGCGTGTCGGTCTTGCACGTGCCTTAGCAAATGATCCTGATATTATTTTGATGGATGAGGCCTTCAGTGCCCTTGACCCGCTGATTAGAAAACAAATGCAAGATGAAATTTTGGATCTTCAAGATCAAATGAAGAAAACAATCATATTCATTACCCATGATCTTGACGAAGCCCTAAAGCTTGGGGACAGAATTGCAATTATGAAGGATGGATCTGTTGTACAGGTAGGTACACCAGAACAAATCCTGATGAATCCTGCAAGTCTCTACGTTGAAGAGTTTGTTAAAGAGGTTAATCGCGCCAAGGTTATAACTGCAGAAACAGCAATGAAAAAGCCTTTTGAAACATTAAGGCCAAAAGCAGGTCTGCGTGCAGCTATACGTGTTATGGAAGAGCACGACGAAGACTTAGTGATTATGCTGGATAAAGAGAAGAAATATTTGGGCGTTGTCCTCCTTGATGAAGCAATTGAAGCTAAAAAGAAAGTGGATGTTGATATCCGTGAAGTCATAAGAAATGATGTACTTCACAAAACATCGCCAGAAACTTACATCAATGATTTGTTACCGCATGCAGGGGACTCAAGTCATCCGATCGTTGTTTTGGATGATCAGAACAACTTCAAGGGTATTGTTACGCGTGCTACAATCATTCGAAATCTGTACTAGGAGGTGCTTATGGATATTATTAGAGTTGGTGAAGGGTTTGAAAATCTGGTTGACTGGATGCAGGTTAACCTGAAACCACTATGGTCGTTTATTAAAGTTATTATTGATTCGTTAGTTGACTTCACATATTTAGGGTTGTCATTTATACCAGCAGTTCTTTTCATTTCACTTGTTGGTGTATTAACATTTAAGTTTGTCAATCGTCGAGTTGCAGGATTTAGTGCAATTGGGCTTGGTTTTATATATCTTATGGGTTACTGGGACAAGACCATGATTACACTTTCAATGGTGCTTATATCCACAGTAATCGCTTTGATGATTGGAATTCCAACCGGTATTTGGTCTGCGCGAAATGAAAGCGCAAACCGTGCCATTCGTCCAGTTCTTGATTTAATGCAGACCATGCCGGCATATGTTTATCTTATACCAGCAGTTCTGTTCTTTAATCTTGGAACTGTGCCCGGTGTTATTGCAACGATTATATTTGCAATGCCACCAGCAGTACGTTTGACAAATTTAGGTATTCGCCAAGTGCCTAAAGAAGTTGTTGAAGCGGCCCTGTCATTTGGGTGTACGAGCAAGCAGCTTCTATATAAGGTTCAACTCCCTCTAGCTATGCCAACCATATTAGCAGGTCTAAATCAGACAATCATGTTAGCACTTTCAATGGTTGTTATTTCTGCAATGATTGGTGCCAAGGGGTTGGGTCTTGAAGTTTATAACGGTATTACGCAACTGAACATTGGTAAAGGTTTTGAGAGTGGCTTGGCAATTGTTATTCTTGCCATGATATTAGATAGAGTAACCCACTCATTAGGTCAAAATGAAGATATGGAGCAATAAGGAGGAGGAAGTTTATGAAAAAGTTTCTATCATTAGGAATGATTCTGTTAGTGCTTACGATGGTGCTGGCTGGTTGTGCAGGTGGATCAGATGCCCCGGCAGATACTGGTGAACAAGCAGGTTCAGAGCAAACAGAAGAAAAAGCAGAAGTAAAAGAACTAAAATTAGGTGTTGTTAACTGGGCTGAAGGTGTTGCTATGACAAACCTTGCAAAAGCCATTCTTGAAGAAAAAATGGGTTACGAAGTAGAAGTAACCGTTGCTGATGTTGCACCAATATTCGCATCAGTTGCTTCAGGTGACTATGACGCATTTATGGATGCTTGGCTGCCACTGACACATCAGACATATATGGAAAAATTCGGTGAAGAGCTGGTTGACCTTGGAACAAACTTTGAAGGTGCAAAAATAGGACTTGTTGTACCTACATATGTTGACATCAACTCAATTGATGAGATGAATGCAAATGCTGATAAGTTTGATGGTCAAATCGTGGGCATTGATGCAGGTGCTGGTATCATGAAAGCTACTGAAAATGCAATTACAGAGTATGGTCTATCAGATATTGAACTGATGGCTTCTTCAGGTCCAATGATGACTGCTGCACTTAAAAAAGCAGTTGACGAAGAGCAGTGGGTTGCAGTAACAGGTTGGAAGCCACACTGGAAGTTTGCAAGATGGGATCTGAAATTCCTAGAGGATCCAAAAGGTGTATACGGCGAATCTGAAAACATTCATACGGTTGCACGTCTTGGCATCAAAGAAGACCTTCCAGAAGTTGCAGCATTCTTCGAGAACTTCAAGATGGATGACCAGCAGTTAGGTGGCCTTATGGGCATGATCGCAGAAAGCGAAGACATGGAGCCCGTTGATGTTGCTAAGCAGTGGATGGAAGAGAATGAAGATCTGGTAAACAGCTGGATTCAGTAGTTCCATTCTTTTGCTGTAATAGTGAGCCATTTCATAAAGGGTTCATGAGCAGATAAAGGTGGTTTTGAATACCTGGTTTTGATCAGCTTTAGCCATCTTGGAACATATAAAATTACAAGTTAAAATTGAGCCGGTGAATACGCCTATTAAAGTGTGTTCGCCGGCTTTTACTATGCATTTTTATTTTGATAAGAAATGAAAACCCCTTTTTCTTCCTGATTAAATGGGTATAAGTAATCGAGAAACAAGGGAAGGAGCATACTGACTTATGCCTATAATAGACAAAGAATATCATGAATTTGGACCGTGGTTACTTGAAATAAAAGTGAAAGAGGATATCCCACCACAGTATATGAACGAGGCAGACCAGATTCTAAGTGCTGAGTATGCGTTTAAAGTTCCTGTCCTGCTTGTTCGTAGAGATATACGTCCGGGCGCCCTGATGTATAATCAAGTGTTTATGCTCCATCAGGATGAACTTGTGGCCTTAGAATACACAAATGGAACCGTGCATACAAGAAAAATAAAATATAGTGATATACACTATATTGTTCATGGTGGCGAGCTGTTGATGAGTTATATTCATTTTTCAGGAGGCGGTAGTGAGCTGAAATTGAAATACAACTCAGTTTCTACCGAGGTCACACAAGCAGTAATGGAAAGGGTACGAAGGGCCGTGCTCAGCAGTAAAATGCCAGCACATATTAAGAAACCGGAAACCAACAAGGCACTGGAAACACTAAAGCAAAATCAAATATATAAGTACTTTTGTATAAAAGAAGAGCCCAAGTATGCCCCTGAAATTCTAGGGTATCAACCCTTTATGCACTTAACGGAGAAGCTTCCAGTACGCTTGCCGTATTTCTTTGAGAAATTTTATATGTATAAGCTCAATGACACCCTATTTATGAGAAATAGCGAAGAGCTTATTGTAGTTAATCGTGATAGAACCATACAAAGAGAACGTGATGTAAATTATGCCTTTGCACATACGTTTATTCCATTTGCATCTATTGAGAGTGTGGACATGACAGCTGACGAAACATTTGAAGCGATCGGTCAGGTTCGCTTTTCCTTACGGGATGGATCGTCCGTGGCCTTTGCAGTTGATAAGGATTTCGACTGGACGTTTTTAAAGAAATTCGTTGGGAGCGGGGCATAGGGGGACTCACTATGGATGAAGAGGAAAGTTTTGAAGTGGAAAATGAGGACGAAGACGACTTGCACCAAGACGATATAAAAAAGCTCTAGCCAGATCATTTGGCCAGAGCTTTTCTTTTATGAAAGTCTATACCTTACTTTGGAATATCAAGCAGTTTACCATTTACATAACGGGCTTTAATCCAGCGGTCATCGCCTGTATAAATGAATTTCTCCAGTCTGTCCAAAATGCTGTAACGCTCTTTATAAAGCGGATGGTCATCAATGACAAGAGCATCGAGTGCATAGCCTCTGCTCAGTT
This sequence comes from uncultured Acidaminobacter sp., assembly GCA_963676345.2. Classification (GTDB taxonomy): domain Bacteria; phylum Bacillota; class Clostridia; order Peptostreptococcales; family Acidaminobacteraceae. The sequence continues at coordinate 777,825 of CAXXTS010000001.1, read as the reverse complement.
TGCCGACTGTACCAAAGAAGGAGCCGCCAACAGCAGTTGCAAGATGAAAGGCTTCTGAAAGCGAAAGCTGAGCCTTCTTATCGCTTAAACTCAGTAGCTTTGATGACTGAATGGCCCTGACAATAGCTTCATTCATTTGGATTTTATGCCCACCAGCGATGTCACTTCCAAGACCTACAAGAAGACCTTCACGCAAGTAGTGTTTTATTGGGGCTATGCCACTTCTGACGTTGATGTTGGAATCTGGACAATGAACAAGGTAAACGCCCCTCATCTTACTCAGCGCAATCTCTTCTGGTGTCAGGTAGACCGCATGTGCCATAAGGGTTGGCGTCTGACCATACAAGTCGTATTTGTCGTATACAGAAGCATAGTTATCTGCCCAGGGGTATAAAGACTCTACCCACTTGATTTCTTCTTTGTTCTCACTAATATGAGACTGTACAGGTACATTGTATTTCAGGGCAAGCGCCCCAAGTTGTAAAAGAGAAGCTTCTGTACTGGTCGGGGCAAACCTAGGGGTGAGGATAGGTTTGACCAAAGGCTCATTTTGATACTTTTCAATGAGTTGGATGTTGTTTTGAATGGACATTTGTGTGTCTTCGAGTATATAGTCTGGTGCGTTGCGCACCATGTTGACTTTACCCACATAAGCACGAATGCCTGTTTTTTTGAAGGCTTCAAATAAGCAGGCAGTACCACCTACTGAGGTTGTAGCAAATGTACAGGCGCCTAGTGTGCCATATTTTAGCAGGTCTTTTGTAAAGGCGGTGTAAACCTCATTGGCGTAAGCTTCGTCATCTAAATCCGCTTCAAGTTTATAAGTATAATCGTTGAGCCATTCGAGGAGTTGTTTTGTCATGCCCATCCCGCACTGTAGAAATTGTCCGGCGTGGTTATGCAAATCATAAAAGCCTGGTATGATGAGGGCATTTCCATAATCAGTTACTGGAATTTGAGTGTACTGACTGGGTAAATCTGTGTAAAAATTATCAATAATACCATCTATCGCAACAATAAAACTGTTTTCATGGACAGTGAATTTTTCAGGGGTATCTGTGAAGACAATGTGCCCTTTCAGTATTTGTATTTTGTTCAAGTAGGGTCAGTCCTTTCTATGCTAATACAGCTAATGAATATCTTTAGTTTTATTATAGCTTGATAGAACCTTTTAAAACACCTTAACTTCATCCTTTGGTCAACCCAGCGCGAATAAGAGCGCGCCGTATGGCAGTATTTAGCCATGGTTCACTTTGAAGTAAGTTTTACTTAAATAATGAAATTCTGTGAGCGTAAGTGGTCAATCAGAGCTTATAGGACTTGGCTATGAGGGGCGAAGTAGTATATTTTTGATTGTGAGGGCCTAAAACAAGAAAATTAAGCGGTTATATGTTAAAATAAATGTATATGGAAGAAACAGTAAATAAAAATGATGATTAGTAAAAATAGTAAAGCGTCTTGCTAACATAGAGTAAAACCAGTGAAAATGGTTGATTATACTCTACACAATAAGCGTAACTATAATAAATAGAGAGCACAAAAGACTTAAGCTATAAAACTATTTGGAGGCGGCAATGGATAAATTCATAAGTATGTTTAAAAAAGGCACACAGTTTGTAAATATCGTTTCTGCAGTTACCTCAGAAGAGCTGACATGCAGTTCTGTTGTAAATAATGAGTATACTGAAAAGAAGTGCATGAAGTTCATACCAGCCAGTGGTGCAGCCACACGGATGTTCAAGAGCCTTTATGCATTCCTAGAAGACCCTATAGAGACAGACTTCATAAAGGTCTTTTTTGATAATCTAGAGAAATTTGCCTTCTATGACTTGTTGGATATGGATGGTTTAGACAAGCAAATACTGGAAGATCGACTTTTAATTGTTGAAAAAGTCTTGAGTACGGAGCTAAACTACGGACAATTGCCAAAGGCACTCATTAAAATGCATAAATACGATACGTACACAAGCACACCAATAGATGAACACATCTATGAGGGCGAGAGCTATTTGGATGCGGACAACGTTGACCTGCATTTCACAATATCCAAAGAGCATGAAGCACTGTTTAATGATTATGTTGATCATGCACTAAATAATAAGGACAAGGTGCACATTACATACTCCTTCCAAAAGAAGCAAACGGATACTCTGGCAGTAGATATGAACAATGCGCCATTTATTCTTGAGGATGGTCAGGTGCTTTATAGGGCTGGCGGACACGGCGCTCTAATTGAAAACTTGAATGACCTGGATGGCGATATTATTTTCATAAAGAACATCGATAATGTCTGTCATAAAGATCATTCAAAAGAGACCATTGACTCAAAAAAAATGCTTGCGTCTGTTGGGTTAGATGTTAAAAAGCAAATTGATGCTTACATTAAAACACTGCATGATGGGACCTTCCAGTTAAGTGAAGTTAAAGACTTTATTCATTCAACATTGAACATTACATTTAAAAGCGAGCTTACAAAAGAAAAGGCACTGAGTATTTTAGATAGACCCCTTCGCGTTTGCGGTGTCGTGAAGAACCAAGGTGAGCCGGGTGGGGGGCCATTTATAGTAGATAATGGCGATTACACAGATTTGCAAATTTGTGAGAAGGCCGAAATTAATTTAGAGAATCCAGAACATGCCGCCATTTTAAATGCTTCACAATACTTCAACCCTGTTGATTTAGTTTGCTTCGTTCGTAATTATGCGGGCGAAAAATATAACTTGCTGGATTACATCAATAAAGACAGGTTCTTTATAAGCGAGAAGACATACAAAGGCAGAGCACTGAAAGCCCTTGAACACCCTGGACTGTGGAACGGCGCAATGCACAACTGGAACACCTTGTTTGTTGAAGTGCCGCTTGCCACATTTAATCCAGTCAAGACTGTGAATGACCTGCTTAGAGAAGGTCATAGAAGCAAGTAGTCTATTCTGAGTGTATATAATTAATAATATGCCCCCTTGAGCCTCGATTGAGGTTTCAAGGGGGTTTTAATTCATTTGATCTCAAACAAATACAAAGCTTAATGAGTTCAAGTGATAATTCGTAAGAAATTTCAGTTAATTTTGAATATACTTAGAAAATAATAGACATATTTCAGTGCAAATAGCAAAAACCATATGTTCGTAGTCATTCTTAAAATACCACTTGGAGGTCAATAGTGCTTGTGGTATGAATTTTGGCATTAAGAAATCATTATACTGCTATACTTGTGACAACAGAAGAGGAGGTAGTGTATGAAAAGGTTTTCAAAGGTAATAATTGTACTTATGATGCTTTTACTTATTGCTGGTTGTTCAGCAAATGAGGGGGGAGCACCAGCGGGGTCATCGTCAAATGAGGCAGCAGGTGAAGCTTCGGCAGATGACGCGTATCCAAACAAGCCGATTAATGTGATTGTATCGTATTCAGCAGGGGGGAACACAGATATCGCCGCACGAATTCTTCTACCTTATGTAGAAGAGGAACTCGGCGTACCATTGAATGTTATTAACAAGCCAGGTGGTGGTGGCTGGACAGGCTGGACAGAGTTTCTAAATGCAGACAAAGACGGCTATACAATTGGCTATATCAACACACCAAACTTAATAACAGGCTATCTTAATCCAGAGTTTGGAAGAACAAATACACTAGATGATTTTGAACTGATAGCAAATCATGTTCTAGATTATGGTGCCATTGCAGTAAGAGCTGATGATGAGCGGTTCGAAACGATAGATGATTTAATTGCTTACGCTCAGGAAAACGATGTCACAGCAACATCGACAGGCTATGCTGGCGATGATCATATTGCACAGCTACGTATCAACAGTGCAGCTGGAACACGCTTTATTCCAGTGCACCAAGGCGGTACAAGCGAGATGCTGGCGGCTGTTATTGGTGGACACGTAGATGTTTACTTTGATAATGTGGGCAGTGTAAAAACAGCTATGAAAAATGGTGATCTGAAACCGCTTGCTGTTATGGCACCTGAAAGAAGCAAGTTTTTACCGGATGTACCCACACTTGAAGAGGCTGGATTGCCACAAATAGTAACCTCATCAGCACGTGGCCTATCATTTGCAAAAGGTGTAGACGAAAAGAAAATGCAGATTGTTATCGAAGCTTTTGAAAAGGCCCTAAATAACCCAGAGCAGATTCAAAAGATTGAAGAGCTCGGCTATATGGTATATCCGATTTCTGGTGATGAGTACAGAGCATTTTTAGAAGAAGATGAACAAAATATTATTGACATAAAAGACGTATTGAACTGGTAAGAGCATAACTAAGGGGTGATTCAAAAGAATCACCCCTTAGTAATAAGAAAGGGGATTACATGAAACGACCTGTAGATTTTTTTTCCGGCGTAATGATTGTCATTTTCTCTATGGTACTTTTTGGTATGACTGGGCGTTTGCCAGGTGAAAGCGCCATGTTTCCGAGAATACTTGCAGGTATTATGGGTTTCTTAGGGCTATTGCTTTGTGTGAGTGCTTTGAAAGCCCATGAGAGACAAGCGTCGATTGAAAGTTTTAGAAATATGGATGTATGGAAGGGCTACTTGCTTATTACAGCGTATGTCATTGCCATGAGTAGTATAGGGTTCTTTGTGTCAACTGCGTTTTTTGTAATTGTGTTTATGTACTTGAACAAAGAACGATCTGTAATAAGAATAGGTGCTACGGCATTGATTTTAAATGTGTTCATTTATCTGGTTTTTGTGGCTCAGCTTAATGTGCCGCTTCCAAACGGATTCTTGTTTTGAGAATGGAGGGTATGGAAATGTCTAGTACTATTATTCAAGTAATCGCTCAGCTCATTGAACCGGCTACGATTATTGCCCTAATAACCGGTGTGGTAGCAGGCATGATTGTAGGTGCGCTTCCGGGACTGAGTGCGACCATGGCAGTTGCACTTCTAATTCCCCTTACATTTAGTATGGGTGCTGTTCCAGGACTTGTCATGCTGACTGCAATATATACTTCTGCAATATATGGAGGGTCCATTTCTGCAATCTTACTACATACACCTGGTACACCGTCATCCGCGGCAACTGCACTGGATGGATACCAGTTGACTAAGCAGGGAAGAGGACTGGAAGCGATTGGTGTCTCTACAATATCATCTATGATTGGGGGCATAATCAGTGGCTTTACTCTACTTTTTTTAGCACCACCGTTATCATTAATATCATTAAAATTCAGTAACCCTGAGTACTTTTTAATAGCCGTATTCGGATTAACTATTATTGCAAGTTTAGCAACTGACTCTGTTGTAAAAGGCCTGCTCTCAGGCATCTTTGGCCTTGTAGTTGGCCTTGTGGGCACAGACATGCTAACGGGATTTCCGCGGTTTACTTTTGGCCTGACGAACCTTCAGTCTGGTATATCACTTGTTCCGGCAATGATTGGTCTTTTCTCACTCTCACAAGTGCTTTCCCAGCTAGAGGAGATTTCAAGTCAGAAAAAAGTCAAAATAGGTCGTATAGAAGGGAATGTTCTTCCATCTTGGTCTACGCTTAAAAAGATACTGCCAACCATAGGCATATCTTCTGTGGTTGGACTATTTGTTGGTATGTTGCCCGGTGCGGGTGGTGATATAGCATCATGGGTTGGTTACAATGAGGCTAAAAGGATCTCCAAAACACCAGAAAAGTTTGGTAAAGGATGTATAGAAGGTGTAGCGGCCCCAGAGGCTGCAAATAATGCGGTTACTGGTGGAGCGCTCATTCCACTGCTTGTGCTTGGAATCCCTGGGAGCGCTGTTGCAGCTGTGCTGCTTGGCGGACTGATGATTCAAGGTCTGGTACCGGGACGGGAGCTTTTCACAACACATGCGACAATCACCTACTCTATCATTATTGGCCTGATTTGTGCCAACGTATTAATGGGTCTCATTGGTCTTTTAACCGCGAAGCACATCATTAAAGTAACCAATGTACCTACGATTATTTTAGTGCCATGTATTATTATCTTTTCCATAGTGGGTTCCTATGCAATTAACAATAGAATGTTTGATGTGTATGTCATGCTGGTTTTTGGGCTCATTGGCTATGCAATGAAAAAGGCAGGGTTTCATCCCGCGCCTGTCGTTTTGGCAATGATCCTTGGCCCACTTGCTGAAAGCGGGCTAAGAAGAAGTCTTGTTATGGCAAAAGGGTCTTTCATAGCATATTTATTTTCTAGACCCATTTGTATCGTTTTAATCATTATGGTTGTTGTGGCAATTGCATCGCCAATCATTTCAAATCATAGAAAGCGAAAATCTAATAGAAAGATACCTAAAATGGAAAAATGTACGGCGAGTGATACCAATTAGGAGGATAATAATGAGTATAGGCAATAAAATCATCAAGAATATAACACGCCCATCTAAATCGCTTGTAGATGCCCTTTGTGGCCTACCTGTTGCGAATATAGGGGATTGTATGAACAGATTGGCAGCTACAAGTCCTGATATTTACACTATGAATGGCCTAAATGTGTGTGGGTCGGCGTTTACAGTTCGTGTGCCAGAAGGTGATAATCTGATGTTTCATAAGGCCATGGACTTAGCAGAACCGGGCGATGTCATTGTAATTGATGCAGGGGGCGGCAAGGATCGCGCAATTTTAGGTGAACTCATGGCATCTTATTGCAAAAGAAGAGGTATAGCTGGCCTGGTAGTAGATGGCTACATCAGAGATGCTGATGCAATTGAAAGGATGGATTTGCCGGTTTTTGCACGGGGCTATACTCCAAATGGGCCCTATAAGAATGGACCGGGTGAAATCAATGTCACAGTCTGTATTGGTGGGAAAATTGTTAACCCAGGTGATATAATTATCGGGGACAAGGACGGTCTAATAGCGATTAATCCTAGTGATGCACCAAAAATTATTGAAGCGGTAAAAGAGCTGGAGCTAAAAGAAAAAAAACTGCTGAAGAGCATATATCAAGATGGTGTATATGATAGACCATGGGTCGATGAAAAGCTTAAGGAAATTGGTTGTGAAGAAATTTAATGATAGAATTATAAAAGTCAAGGCATGAGACCATTATGAAAGATGTATAAGACACTAAAAAGGTAGAACAATACGGTGGTAGGGGTGTGATGGTACTGGATAGGATCATACAGAATTTAATGATTGTAGCTTTAATTACTTTGGCAACGTATCCAATAACCAAGTTAAGAAGCTTTAAAAGAACCATTATAAGAGTGGCCTCAGAGCGAGAGAAACTGATGATGGGTTTCTTCTTTGGTCTTTTATCCATACTTGGGACACTGACTGCCTTTGAAGTGTTTAATGGCATAAAAATTCAGAGCAGCATTATCGGCCCACTTGCAGGCGGCATGATAGGTGGAACCGTGATTGGTATCATAGCCAGTTTTATTGGCGTAATATTTCGCCTATCTGTCGTGAATCAGACCATGACTGCTGATGTGGTTTCAATTCTATTAGCTGGTATAGCAGGGGGCTTGTTCTTTCATACCTATAGAAGAGCAAAGCCACGCTTATACTGGGTATATATTTGGGCTTTGTTCGTTGAAGCGTTTAATTTGATATTTATTTTGTTGACTATGGAACCTAGAATACTGTCTAAAGTCTATTTTTCTATGATTGGCATAAATCTTGTACTTATAAATCCGCTGGGCGTACTGATGCTTGTCTCACTTATAAGAGATATTCAGTACAACCAAAACCTGATTGGTGCGAATTATGCCGAGAAGGCACTGGAAATTGCCGAGCGTACCTTGAGCTACTTTAAAGAGGGATATAATGAAGATATTATGAGAGAAATTGCCTATATTATTTATGAGTATGTTGGACTTCCCGCGGTGGCTATTGTGGGAACTGAGGAAGAACGCGTTTATGTTGGAAAGCGGTATTCTAATCAACACCATAGTATGATAGATTGGACTATAAATGGCGTAAACGTTCAAGATGATGGGCTGAAGGATGCGCGGTTTAATGATGAGAAACACTCTGTAATCAGCCATTTTGAGACGTATTCAATTATCCGAGCCCCTTTATGGCTGAATAATGACTTAATTGGTGAGCTGCAGTTTTACAAAATCATCAATGAAATTGTACCGACCGATATAAAAATGATAGAGGGTATCGCATCTCTTTTGAGCCTTCAAATCCAAAACTCTCAGATTTATGATCAGGAAAAGCAACTTATTAAGAGTGAATACAGTGCTCTTAAAGCACAGGTTAATCCACATTTCTTATATAATACATTAAACGTTATTAAGACTACGGTGCGTCTTAATCCAGAAAAGGCCCAAAAGCTGATTATTGATTTAGGCGATTTTTACAGACGTAGCTTAAGTGAACGTGGGGACTTAATTCCATTTATTGAAGAACTAAAATTGATTAAATCCTATATGGATCTTCAGACAGCCCGATTTGGCGATAAAATTGATGTTTCTTTAGAGGTGCCAGAGGAAGCATATTCTATTGCATTTCCGACGTTTACAATCCAACCACTTATCGAAAACTCGATTATCCATGGCATGATGGATAAGGATGAACACATCTTAAAGCTTAAAATTTCAGCTGAAATCTCTCATAAGAAATTGATTGTGAATGTATCTGACAATGGCCCGGGTTTTAGTCACGCTATCTTAGACAATTTGGATAATATATCTTCAGTTAAAGATACTGGAATTGGGCTCAATAATATCAATCTGAGGCTGAAGAGTCTTTATTTAAGCAATTACAAATTTGAAATCTCAAATCACGACAATGGGGCGAACGTCATGATTTCAGTACCAATTATTTCAAAGGAGATGAAGGTGTATGATTAAAATTCTTATAGCCGATGATGAAGAACATGTACGAGAAGAGTTATCATATATTGTTGAGAGTACACCGGGCTTTGAAGTGTTGAGTATTGCAAAAAGCGGGACACAGGTTCTGAGCGCACTCAATGAGCAAAGACCTGATTTGTTGCTGCTGGATATTGAAATGCCGGGCATGAACGGGATTGAAATTGGAAACATCCTTAAAATGATGCAAGATCCGCCTTATATTATATATGTGACCGCGTATGATCATTATGCACTAGATGCATTTAATGTAGATGCAATCGGGTACATTCTCAAGCCGATTTCTGAAAAGAACGTGAAAAGCAAACTGGATCTCATTAAAAGGATGATTGAATCAGGTTCAGATCAAAAGGGGAGATTGTCGTCCAAAGATATTGTCAGCAACAAGATCGTATATAAAGTCGATGACCGATATATTTTTCTAGAACAGTCCGACTTGCTCTATGCCTATGCAAAAGACAGAGAAGTTTATTTGAGAATGCGTGATAAAGAGTACCACTACAATCAGTCCCTTTCAAAGTTAGAAAGTAAGTTGAACCCAGGGAAGTTTTTTAGATGTCATCGCAATTTTATTGTAAGTATAGATGAAATAACTGAAGTCACCCCATGGTTCAACGGTGCTTACCTGCTTACCATTTCGGATACCAATATAACTGTGAGCAGAAGCAATGTGAAAGAACTGAGAAGAATATTGAATTTTTAATAGGTTTTGTTGGAAAGAACCCTACAGTATTGAATATGTAGGGCCTTTTTTTATTTTTTAATGGCGATGCTATTCGTATAGAAGTACTGAGAACAATCTACTAGCTTATTCAATATACATTTACTATACAGCTAAATTATTTTCAATAATAGCTGAAGACGTGTGGGAAAAGGTCTCCATGTTTTTCAGCTTGATTATTGAAATACAGTTTAAAAAAGTTACTTAGTATGTATTATTTTGAGTGACAGGTGAAAGTAGTGCAAGTTTTTCAGATACTTTTTATTCTATAAAGAGTAATATTTTGTCCGATTTCAGGAATACGTTCTGATCAAATTGACTCTGAAAAAACTGAGTGATAGCATGGGATTGAAGTCGTATGTCACTTAATACAATCAGAAGATTAGGATGTGAACAACTTGGATGAAAATCTAATGAGAATTATTCAGGAAACAGTTCCTGGTCGCCAGGTTACACTGGCCCACATGATATCAAATCCAAAGAAAGTCATTTATAAAAAATTAGGCTTGAATCCCGATATAGACTATTCAAATGCCGCTATAGGTATACTCAATATGACACCAAGTGAAATGTCTATTATAGGTGGCGACATTGCAACAAAGATTTCAGAAATTGATCTGGGTTTTTTAGACCGGTTTAGTGGGACCCTCATTATTACAGGGTCTGTTTCAAATGTAGAAACAGCACTCAAGGAAGTCATCAATTATGCTGAATATACACTTGGGTTTGCAGTTTGTAAAATTACCCGGTCATAGTATAAAAGGAAAGCCGTAGGTAAGACTATGAAAAAAATCATTCTTATGGGACGCACGGAATGTGGTAAAACCACATTGACTCAAGCCCTACAAGGAAAAAATATTTCATACCATAAAACCCAGTATGTTAATCACTTCGATGTGATTATTGATACACCAGGTGAGTATGCTGAAACAAAAGTACTTGCAAGAGCGCTTGCCCTTTATACCTATGAAGCAGATGTTGTTGGCTTTCTTATAAGCGCAGTAGAGGAGTACTCCCTATATCCGCCGTGCGTCACCCCTTGTGTAAACCGGGAGGTCATTGGCATCGTCACACAAATTGACAGACCAGGTGCTAACGTAAAGCGCGCACAGGAATGGCTTAAACTGGCTGGGTGTCAAACCATTTACAAGGTCAGCGCCTATACTGGAGAAGGCATTTGGCAAATATACGAACACTTGCGTGAACCAGGCGAAGTTTTGCCTTGGGACGAACCGAGTGGAACTTGTGAGAAAACGGTTTAATCTTCATTTTAGGGTTCTAGTGATATAAAATTTTGGAAAATATGTGTCATAAGTCATGTGTTTTAACAGTAGGTATGCAAGGAAGTTTTTAGAGAGGTTTTAGTCCTTTTTACAAAAAAATATAAATTTTCAAAAAACGGTTATAGTTGTGCTTGCGCATACTTTAACCGTTTTGTAGTATAGGCTCAGTTCATGACGGGTAGCCTATTAGGGTGTTTTCCATATTAAGCTGAGTTAGGGGCTTTATTCAAAGTAAGACAGTCATAATGATTTAAACTCAGAGCGACAATGTGAGCACATATTCTGCAAGTGGGTCCAAATAGCGAAAGGCGTGAATTGATAAACACCAAAATTGAATATTAATGCTAGAATAGATGTGTGATATATATTCAGGAGGTTATTTTATGGAGAATAAGTCGGATATGGATTTTAAATACGAGTTGAACTTTGCAGAAATCGCAAACAGTTTTCATGATGCCATTTTCGTCGCAAGTGGAGATGGAATCGTGTTGTTTATTAATAAGGCATATACAAGAATAACGGGTATTGAACCTCAGGAAATAGTAGGAAAGTCAGTTTATAATTTAGAAGGGACCCTATTTGAAAACTCAGTTACACCGAAAGTTATAAAATCTGGAAAGGCTGTCAACTCAATTGGGCGAAGCCTAAAAAACAAAAGAGAAATGCTCGTTTCAGGGCATCCCATATTTAACGAGGATGGGTCTCTTGAATATGTAGTCGTTAATGATCGTGAAATGCAAGATTTGATTCGAATAGAAACAGAACTCAAGGAAACAAGAGAAAAACTTAAAGATGTAAGTAAGGACAAATTTAAAAGAGAGTTGGAACTTGAGCATCTTCGAAAAAAGCTATTAGATGACAGCCAGATAATTGGAGCAAGCGATCAAATTGCTCAAGTCTTAATGACTGTGGACCAGCTAAAGGATACAGATGTAAACGTACTTATAACAGGCGAAACGGGTGTTGGAAAGGAAGTTATCAGTAATGAACTCTTTCGAAAAAGCACTCGTAACCATAGGCCTTATTTAAAGATAAATTGTGCAGCTATGCCTGAAGCGCTTATTGAATCCGAATTATTTGGACATGAAAAGGGAGCGTTTACAGGCGCAAACCAAAGAAAAATTGGCCTACTGGAGTTGGCTGATGGTGGTACAGTACTTCTCGATGAAATTGGTGAGCTGCCGCTTACGCTTCAGTCTAAGTTCTTAAGAGCCATTCAGCAAAAAGAGTTTATGCGCATCGGCGGAAGGGAAGCCATTCGTTCAGATATTAGAATTATCGCAGCAACCAATAGGGACTTAAAAAAAATGTCAGATGAAGGGCTTTTTAGGAAGGATTTATACTATAGGTTAAACGTGGTTCCGATAAACATAGAACCACTCAGAAAACGCTTAGATGACATTAAACCACTGGCCACATATTTTCTAGATCGATTTAATAGAAAGTATGGCAAATTTCTTAAAATGAGTCCAGATGCATTTTCTCTATTGAAGGCATATGAATGGCCGGGAAATGTACGGGAACTTGAGAATGTTATTGAGCGCTTGGTCGTCGTATCTGCATCAAATAGCATTGACTCAAATGAGATCGCTAAAGTTGTAGCAATAGAAAATATTGAGGATTATAGGTTTGAGCCTTCATTAAAGGCAGAGCTTGATAAAGTTGAGAAAGCCATGCTTTCAAAAGCACTAGAAGGCGGTAGAACCACATATGAGGCTGCTAAGCTGCTGGGAATAAATCAATCGAGCGTTGTAAGGAAGATGAAAAAGCATCAGCTAAAGGGATAAAAATATAATGCATTATTGCATCTAGATGCAATAATGCATTAATGCTTTTAAGAACTTCATATTCCTAAGGTCTACGAAATAATCCAATAAATATTCAATGCATAAATGCATTAAATTACGCAAAAAACCTTCATATTGGCGATTGAAAATTGGCATGCGTCTTGCGTTATATCATTGTTGGAGGTGGTACCATGATAAAAACGATTGCTGTCATTGGTGGCGGCACAATGGGCCATGGCATTGCAGAGTGTTTTGCAATGTATGGCTATGATGTATACGTTTATGAGTACAATGAAAAAATTAGGAATGCTATTATAGGCTGTGTTCAAGATGAACTTGGTGTTCTTGCACAAGAGGCGCTGATTAAGCCCGAACAAGTTGGCGAAATCATAAAACGAATTCATGTGACAGATTCCTTAAAAATTGCAGGTGAAAAAGCGGATTATGTTGTTGAAGCCGTTGCAGAGAATTTGGAGTTGAAACAGAATCTCTTTATGGAACTCGATAAGATATGTCCTGAGCATACAATATTTTCAAGCAATACATCCAGTTTGAAAATATCTGACATTTGCCAGAAGTTGTCCCAAAATAGAAAGGCTAAGTCAATGGTAACGCACTGGTACAACCCGGCACATATTATGCCAATTGCTGAGCTAACTTATTTTGGGGACACGAGCGAGGAAACGTTTAAGGCAGTGGCTAAACTCTATGAATCTGTTGACAAGAGAGTCGTTAAGGTTTTAAAAGACATTCCAGGTCTAATTGCAAATAGAATTCAGCAAGGGGTTGCAAGGGAAGTCTTTTCCTTGATTGAAATGGGAGCAGCAGAACCAGAAGACATTGATAATGCCTTGAAGTTTGGACCTGCCTTTCGATATTGCAGTACGGGTCAACTTGAAATTGCAGACTTTGGCGGGTTAGATATTTGGGCAGTTGTTGCGGATAACTTATTACCACACATGGATAATGGGACATCAGCTAACAGCATTTTACGGACTAAAGTTCAGGAAGGTAAACTAGGGCACAAGGCTGGTGAAGGATTTTACAAGTACGAAGCAGACAAATCTGATGAAATCAAAAGGCAATATACAAAAAAATTAATTACACAATTAAAAACATCTAAGAGCTATGTTTAGGGGGGCGTTGTAATGCAGGATAATAATGCAAAGAAGTTACAGGTTAGAAATAGTAGTACAAGTAAGAGTGGTGGAAGTGCTCTTTGGAAATTTTCAAAGAAATTTCAGTTCGCAGCAGATACGATTATTCCGGACTCATTTGTATTTTGCGTTTTGCTGACACTTATTGTATTTGTATTATCATGGGTTATAACGGGAACAAGTCCGTTAGACTTAGTAAACAGTTGGTATGGCGGACTCTGGTCTATGATCTCGTTTGCGTTTCAAATGTCATTCATGGTCGTTTGCTGTGGTGCAGCTGCTAAGGCACCACAAATAGAAAAGATACTTAAGAAAGTTGCTTCACTACCAAGTTCGAGAGCGGCTGCAATGGTTATTCTTTTAGTGTTTGGTCTGGCTTCGAGTATTATAAACTGGGCTTTTTCACTAATTCTAACGCCAATTTTAGCTATGCAACTTTCAAAGAATGTTAAGGGGCTACATTTTCCTTTGATGATTGCTGCAGGATATTCCACTATGATTTTAGGTCAGAGTTGGTGTCCAAGTGCATCTGCATATGCCCTGCTGGCTACAGAAGGTCACTTTTTACAAGCGAAAATTGGAATTTTGACACAAGATGTTACAACGTATAATCCTGTGAATACAGTGATCTTTTTCTTGTTGGCAGCCGTTACTATTCTTATAGGGATTATGACAGTTCCGCCTTCACACGAGGTCATTGAATACAGTGGTAGTACAGATTCTGAAGTTAATAGTACCGAGTATGCAAACGTTACCCCAGCGGATAAAATGAATAACAACCGCATTCTGATGCTTATTCTTGGTGTTGCAGGTTTAACAGTCATAGTTTATTCCTTTATGACAAAAGGGGTGATTAAGTCACTGAACTTTAACTTCGTCATATTCTTATTCCTTACTCTAAATACCTTCTTATACAATACACCGATCAAGTTTGTAACGGCCTTTAAAGACGCAATGGCACCAGCAGCACAGGTTATGATGCAGTTCCCATTCTATGGTGGTATCATGGGCATTATGTCTGGGTCAGGTCTTACTGGTGTTATTGCTGCAGGTCTTATCGCGGTGGCAACACCTGCGACAATGCCATTCTTTGCATATTTATCTGCATCCATAGTTAATTTATTTGTACCATCGCAAGGTGGACAGTGGATTATTCAAGGTCCTATTCTCGTTGAAGCAGCACAGTCAATGAATGCGCATATACCAACAATAGTTAATGCATTCATATTGGGGGATGAAGCAACGAACCTCATACAGCCACTTTATGTCATACCAGCCCTTTCTCTGGTTGGTATGAAACTCAAAAATGTGTGGGGATTTATGGCATTCATTTGGTTTATTTGGACCCTTGTAACATGTGCAGGCTTATTGATATTACCAAGCATGATGCTTTAGTTATATAAAAGGAGATATAAAAGATGACACTCAAAAACAAGACAATAATTACAGTAGCGCCAACTGGTGCGTTTCCGACTAAAAAAGACAATCCCAATGTGCCGTTGACACCTGTTGAGATAGCAGAGAGTGTATATGAATCATATCAAGCAGGGGCAGCTGTTGCGCATCTCCATATGCGTGATGATTCTGGCAAAGGCACAATGGATGAAAGAAAATTCAGTGAAACCGTTAAGTTAATTCGTGAAAAGTGTGATATTATCATTAATTTGACAACGTCAGGCGACTTAGAGGCTACCGATGAAACACGACAGCTTCACCTGCGTACGATCAAGCCGGAAATGGCTTCCTATGACTGTGGTTCTATGAACTGGATGCACAGCGGGTTGTTCATTAATCATCCAAACTTTTTAGAGGAACTTGGTCAAACGATGATTGAGAATCATGTAAAACCGGAAATAGAAATTTTTGACGCAGGCATGGTTTACAATTCTTTATATTATAAGAAGAAAGGCGTTCTAAAAGGGTCGCTGCATTATCAATTTGTTATGGGTGCACCAGGCGGAACGGCTGCAACGGTTGAGAACCTTGTATATTTGAAAAGTTTGTTGCCAGAAGACTCGACTTGGTCTGCCTTCGGTATTGGAAAGGGGCATTTGCCAATTTTGGCGACAGCCATCGCAATGGGAGGGCATGTACGTGTTGGAATGGAAGACAATGTACTCTATAGCAAAGGTGAATTGGCAAATTCAAATGCTCAGCTGGTTGAACGTGCCGCTCGAATGATTAAAGAAGCCGATAGAGAAGTTGCTACACCGGACCAAGCACGTCAAATTTTAGGACTGTAACAGCATACATTAATCAGGTGGCGGTGTAAGCATTATGTAATAGCGCGCCTATATGCTGACTTATAGAGGTCTGTAATCTGAATTAAATTTGCAAGTCAGCCGACCAAAACTGACCTAAACCGACCAAAACCAATGGACTTTGCAGATTTTCAAATTGCGTCCCAAATTAAAAGATCAAAAAAGCGCTTGAAGTCATTTAGATTCAAGCGCTTCTTTTGTTCCGTGCCCGGCTTTGAGCACTCTAGTCGGTGAAAGTCCGATATGGGGTATACAAAATATTCGAGGCTTAACCAAGTGGATGAGGTTGCTATACAAACCAAAGTCCAATAACTATTCGAAGCTTGGAAAGCAGATATGGAGGCTATGTGGCATCAATCAGAACATTTATTGAACCAATCTATCACCTCCTACTCGGATGTACAATTATTACTTTTCTTGTGTTGTGCAGTATGAATTGATATAATCCTTCTGTGATAAAATTAGACACGTTTTTAGAATTGAGGATAATGAAATGATTCAAGTAGAAGAACTTTCTTATGGTTTTCCTGCAAAAGAGTTATATAAAGAGATTTCGTTTACATTAGAAGCGGGGCAACACTGTGCTTTTATTGGAAGCAACGGTTCAGGTAAATCAACGCTTGTTGATATGCTTATTCATCCTGATGAGTATTTGTACGATGGGAAAATAAGCATAGATGAAAAGTGCCGTATTGGTTATGCCAGCCAATTTACAGTAAACGATAAAGAGCAGGAATGTACCGTTTTTGAATATTTAAGCGAGCAATTCGTGGAAAATCAGCAGGATACCCTTGCTGTGTGTGATGAAATGGCAGTGGCTGAAGACATGGAGCCATTATTTGAAAAGTATCAGGCGCTTCTAGATGCCTTTGAGGCAATGGATGGTGACAATTATGCAAGTAACATCCGCAAGCAACTCTATGTAGCTGGAATGCGTGATTTAGAAGAAACCAAGCTATGCCAACTTAGTGGTGGAGAGTATAAATTACTACAGATTATGAGAGTTATGCTCCTTTCTCAGGATCTATTGGTTCTTGATGAACCAGACGTTTTTCTTGACTTTGGAAACTTAAATAGACTGAGTCACTTGATTAATGGATATAAGGGTACATTAATCGTAATTACACATAATAGATACTTGCTCAATCATTGTTTTGATAAGATTCTACACCTAGAGAACGGTGATCTTCAAGAATATGATGGGAATTACTCGGAGTATCGTGCTGCCTTATTTAAGGAAAAACTACGATTAAAACTGCAGAGTATTGAAGAGCAAGAAGAAATTGAACGTGTTGAGAAGCGGGTTGAAATTCTAAGAGAAAGAGCTACGGCACTTATAAATCCGGTTATTGGACGTGCTGTTAATGCAAAACAAACACAGCTTGACCGCCTCCGTGCAAGACAAATTAAGCCACCTTTCATCGAACTGCGTGAACCTAAAATTGAGCTTCAGGAAGTAGAAATTACAGAAGATCATCCTGTTCTAAACATTACAGACTATAGTGTTTCATTTGATGAAAGCCTGCTTGAAAATATCACCTTTGAGTTGAAAGCGGGTGAAAAGGTCGCCATAATTGGGGCTAATGGTACAGGCAAGACAACTTTAGTACGCGACATTTTAAGAAATAACCATCCAGCTATTCATATCGATGAGAATACAAGCTATGCATGCTTGTCACAAATTCAAGGCGAGAATTTAGATGAATCCAAGACGGTATATGAGGTTATGGAAGACTTGGGCTTTGTAACAAAAGCGAGAATTCGCAGATACTTGAGTGATTACTGCCTAGAGGCAGATACATTAAAGCAGAAGGTTTCTCAGCTATCAGGCGGTGAGAAGAACCTGCTTCAAATTGCCATGATTGCGAGTACCGATGCTGAGCTTCTTATATTAGATGAACCGACCAGTCATTTAGATGTTTTTTCACAAATGGCAATGGAAAAGGCCATTTCGGAGTACAAAGGTGCAGTTCTTATGATCAGTCATGATTTTTACCTTGTGTCCAACTGTGCTGAGTATGTATTGCTTGTAGAAGACAATTCAATCAGACGGATGCGTAAACGTACTTTTAGAAAAATGGTTTACAATAAGTTCTTCGATGTGAAGTATTTAGAAGTGGATAAGAGAAGACAGGATATAGAAACCAACATTACTTTGGCCTTTAAGAAGAATGATTTGCAAAAAGTTGAAAAACTTTGCGACCAGTTAGAAGCACTTAGTGCTCAGTAGCAAAGACGGGCTGTGAAATGCTATGAAGCGTTGAGCCTTTGAATAATTCACGCTGGTTGCGCAGGTGAAAGAGGCAAGGCCTATTTGTAATCTGAGTGCACTATGTGCGTAGTATGGAGGAAAAAATGACTGAATTATTAGCTCCAGCGGGAAATATGGAAGCTTTAAAAGCTGCCATTTCTAATGGTTGTGATGCAATATACTTAGGCATGCAAAAATTTGGTGCGCGTGCATACTCATCAAATTTTGATATGGACTCGCTTAAAGAGGCGGTTAGATACGCGCATTTGAGAAATGTTAGAATTTACGTTACCATGAATACCATCGTTTTTGAAAACGAAGTGGAAGAGATGAAAGCTCAGATGAATGCGCTCAACGAAATCGGTGTTGACGGCATTATCGTTCAGGATTTAGCGGCTTTTGACTACATCATTGAAAACTTTATTGATATGGAAGCCCACTGTTCAACTCAGATGGGCATAGACGATTTAGACGGGACCTTGCTTTTAAAAGAGATGGGTGCCAAGAGAGTGGTTTTATCGCGTGAGGTTGAAATTGAAAAGGTCAAAGAAATCAGAAAAGCTGCGAAAATTCCACTTGAAATTTTTGTGCATGGTGCTTTATGTGTATCTTACTCTGGAAACTGCCTTATGTCAGGGCTTATTGGCTATCGCAGCGGAAATCGTGGTAGATGCGTTGGCTCATGCCGTAAAGCGTATGAACTTATCGACAAAACAACAG
Source organism: uncultured Acidaminobacter sp. (assembly GCA_963676345.2). Taxonomy (GTDB): domain Bacteria; phylum Bacillota; class Clostridia; order Peptostreptococcales; family Acidaminobacteraceae. The sequence continues at coordinate 758,852 of CAXXTS010000001.1, read as the reverse complement.
GAACTTCTCTAGGGAAAAACTATATTTTATCTCCTAAGGACCTTAAAACAATCGATTACATTGATGAACTCAGAGGCATTGACTCTTTAAAAATTGAAGGACGAATGAAAGAACCGGCCTATGTAGCAAACACGGTATCCAAATATCGTAAGGCTTTAGATCATAAAGTGTCCGAGGAAGATAAGGACAACCTGAGTAAAACATTCAATAGAACCTTTACCAAGGGCTATTTATTCCATGAAGATAAGAAAGACCTAGCCAACATACAAAGGCCAAACAACTATGGTATTGAAATAGGCAGAATTAGTCGCAGTGTTAGAAATATGTACGAAATTAGGCTTTCTCGTCCATTAAATCAAAATGATATTATCCGAATCAATCATAATAATGAAGATGTTGTTCTGACCGTTGCCAAGCTCTACGACAAAGAGGGCAACCTGATTAATAAGGCAGATGACGTTTGCTATATCAAAATAAAAGAGAAACTTTCGGAGGGTGATTTTGTATATGTTACGAAGGACTACAACTATTACAAAGAACTCGAAGCCTCTCTAGAAACAGAGTTTCAGCGTTTTAACCTCGATCTGCGAGTGTATGCATATCCTGAGGCGAAACTTGTGATAGATGCACAGGGATTAGGTGTCCATTACCTTTATGAGAGTGAAGAGGTACTTGGCGAAGCCATTAATAATCCAACTTCAAAAGACCAGCTTATCAAACAGCTTTCAAGATTGAGTGATTCTGTTTTTCAGCTTAATCATGTGGAGTATGAAGAGTGCAATGCTTTTATTCCAGCTAAGCTCTTAAATTCAGCAAGAAGAGAGATCGTTGAGGGACTTTACGAGGCTAAACTCAGCAGTCAAAAGACAAGAACTAAGGCTCCAAAAGAAAGAGAAAAGATTAGCTTTGAACCTAAAAAGCCTTATCTTACTGCATCTGTATTCACACAGGAACAGTATGATGCATGTTTAAGCTGTGGCATTGATGAAATCTATTTTGAAAACACAATCAGAAGAAACCAGAATAATTATAAAGACAAAGAAGGGCAACTTCTCATTGGTGGATATGGCGGCATACATCACTATAGACAGACGAATCCTTTTGTTACAGATTATTCTTTAAATGTTGTAAATTCAACGAGCTGCTATGAACTCTACAAACTGGGTGCAAAACGCGTGACCCTGTCTTATGAGCTGAATAAAAGCCAAATTGATGATCTGGTGCATACCTATTATGATAAAAACGGTGGCGCCCCAGCTCTTGAAATGATCGTATATGGTAAGGCACCACTGATGTTTACAAAATATTGCCCCATGGGAACTGTGGGCCAGTGCAGCGTTTGCAAAACAAAGCAATATGAGTTAAAAGATGAACACGGAACGTTCCCAATCATTTCTCATGAAGATTGCACGACAACTATTCTAAATGGTAAGACACTAAACCTTTTAGACGAATTACAGAGCATAGAAGGTATTGAGGCCTTCAGACTGAACTTCACAGTTGAATCGGAAGACCAGGTTGTGAAAACCATTCAAAATGCTTTAAACAAGTTAAAGGGCACAGAAAAAAGATCCGTTTTTAATCAAGAAACAGATACAAGAGGCCATTTTAACAAAGAAATTATGTAATAAAATTACAATTTTACAAATAAACCTCCTAAGCTTTAGATTAGACACTTTTAAATGTGATATATATGAAGTAGATATTACAAGGGTAATATCTAATACAAAAGGAGGATGAATTATGACGAGTATTGCAACTGTCAGCTTCGGAGTATTTGCCGAATGTATCGCTTCCGCAGATGGAAATACCGATATGTTCAAAAAACTGATGCTTGAGAGAACTGGCACAAATCAAACTGTCACAGTCGTTGACCATGGAGAAAAGTGTTTTACATTCGATGTAACGGATGCAAACCCTAATTTGTCTGTGGCGCATATGGATGCTTACGCAGATGAACTAGATACTTGGTTATAGGCTGAGCTTCATTCATCATTTTAAAGCGGTGTTCCATATCTCCTTCCTTTTGGGAAGCGGGGTATGGAACATCGTTTTTTTGGTGTGCATTTATAGGTCAGAGAAATCTGGGATGATTCAAATGATTTCGAAAGGGGTGGTAGATTTTGAAGCCCATCTCATACAATATTTTATCCTTGTATTCCAATATTTGTTAATGATTAAATAGATTATATTAGTGTCCTAAATATTGTGATAAGATAGTAGCAAATGTATTGGGCAATTTATTGCACTTTAAGATGAAGGGTGTATGGAGGGATATCTTTGAATGACAATATTCAGGAGTATGTACGTGAAGCTTTGATCAGGTCAACAAATGACTTAAATCAGTTCTCATCAGATTCAGATATTCAGGGTTACCTAAGTCAATATGATTCTAATCAGGCTGAGGGTGTTTTGAACAACATCAAAGGAATTGCCCACGAATTGTATTATCAAGATATTGAAAACACAGATGGGGATTCAATTTTTGCAGATATCCATGAAGCAGTGAATCACCCTGGAAGTGATGTGATTTTAACTGATTTTGAAACCGGGCATGAAATTGAGGTTCAGCTGAAAGCCACAGCTTCGCCAGATTATGTAATGGATGCGATGGAAAAGTATCCTGACACACCGATTATAGCTACAGATGAGGTGGCATTTGAGCTAGGACTCGACAGCTCAGGTATTAGTAATCAGACACTTACAACAGAAGTCGGCGATGCTTTAAGTGATTATGGTCTTGATGGGCTAGAACGCGGGACCGGTGAATATGTTGCAATGACATATGCAGCTGAACAAGGGGTGAGTGAAACAGATGCCTTAAACGACTTCTGGGATGGTCTTGGGGATGTTGGAAATGCAGCATTGACGGGTGGCTTTTATGCTATGCTGCAATTTTTCAAAGATAATCCTTCAAAGCAAAAGAAAGTGGTTGATGTGGCCTTGGCTGCAGGGATTGCAGATGGTTTTATCGATTTTGGAGCAGGCGGGTTAGAAAGTGGTTTCGATTTGAATCCATTGTTTGTAGCATCGCTCGCTAGTTGGATATCAATACGAGGCATACAATCAAGTAATCAAAAGATATCAAACATCAGCAGCAGTTTTGCATACACAACTACAAAAGCCCTTGAGGTTGTTGAGTACGGTAGTTATGCTGCTATAGGTTTTGAACTTGTTGACTTGATCAGTGGCGTAGATGTAATAGAATCTGTAGCTGGTGCACTTGAGGCTGTAGATGTATTTAATATATTCGATGGAGCAGACTTCATTGATGGCTTGACATCGTTTGGTATAGGTTTGTTGGCTTCAAGAGGTGTTAAAGCCTTGATGGATAAGTTTAACGAAGCAGATAGGCAGAAAATTATTGACCTTCAAAAGGCGGTTGCAACAAGAGAGCTGTTCAGGAGTATGCTGAAGTCGGATTTGCCAGTACCACTTCTTGCAGGACCATACACAGAGCTAAGGTAGGTGATCAGATGGCATTCTTAGGACCCATTATTAGAGGTGTAGCGGGTGTATTTGAGAAGTATGGTAATCTTGAAAAAATTGAAGAACTTGAAAAAAAGGCTGGAATTGATTTGCTGGATGGATTTAGTGAAGAGGAAAAGATAGATGCAAATTTAAAAATAAAACAGCTTGATATACTCCTTCAATCAGATGGGAAAAAAAGACGCTCAGATATATCAAAACTTGAAAGAGAGGTCATAGATTTAATGGAAGCGAAACTAAGAATAAAACAAGAAGAGCTTCGTTCTCAGCAAGCGACACAACTGGATATCGCAAATGCTATGATTGCTATTCAAAAGCTAAATAATGAGGTGAAGGATAATTTACATAGAATTGACAAGCGCCACGCTGAAAATACAAATGAAATTAAAAAGCGAGCAGACTCAGTAAATGCTGAAATCAAGAGATTGATTACCGCTGCAAATGATGAAGTACTGCCACTGAAGAATCAGACAGATCTTGAAAGTGCAAAAAAAGAGCTTCATATTGTCAAAACTGATATCGTTGAGTTAAGAAATGCTTCTCGAAGCACGAAAACAGCAATCAACACGCTTCAAACCGTATCATCAAAATCTTTATCTGATATTAAAGACTTGCGCGACAAAGTTGAAATACTGGAATCAGCAAAACAGAGAACCATAATGGAAATCAGAGAAATACATAAGGTATTAACCTACTTGAAGGATGGCGTTGATTCAAACAAACGCAAAAATGAGAGAGTTCAAATTAAAGCAGAAGGCAATGAACAATATTTGTTGAGGTTAGAATCGGAACTGAAAAAACATAAGGTGTGGAATAGAGTTGCTATTACAGGGCTAATTGCACTTAGTGGAGGGGTTTCATATTGGTTGCACACATTAATTGTATAGCAACCAGCAACTAGATGATTGGAACGAACCCTCATACTTATTGAGGTGAGTTAAAGGCCTGCATTTTATTTAGATGCTCATCCCAAAACGAAAAAGAGTCCTGACGTATTCGTCAGAACTCTTTTTATATTGGCGGGAATGTGTGAGAATCGAACTCACCTAAGACGCTCTTAACGCCTCAAGACGGTGTTGAAGACCGCAGGGCACACCAGCACCCATCCACTCCCATATAATTTCTAAATATCAACACCACATATTATATGGATTATTAATACTGATGTCAAGGTTTTAAGCCCCTCAAGCCTATATACAGAAAACTTTGAAAACAGTACTTCTATCAAAGTGCTTGAGTCATGTATTAGACTATGTTTTTATCAAGTGTTCAGTTATAATATGGATAGAGCATAGGGCGTAGTTCGGAGGACAATATGAAACATGACATTTTTAAGGGACATTTATTTTTACTAACCGTTATTCTCCTGAGTTTAGGATCAAGTGTATTTGATGGCATCATTCCTGCTTTCTGGGCAGATTTAGTCCATCAGATTATATTCTTAGGCCTACCGGTGGTTTTTTATGTGTTTCGTTCGGGGAAGAGTGCATCGAGAACCTTGCGCCTTAATCCGCTGACGCCATTTGATGTTACTATTTTGGGGCTTGTTGCGCTGCTCATGCAGCCAGCCGTTTATTTGCTCGCATCCTTTGCGCAAATTATATTTGGTAACCAACTGGAGTTTCTATTTTCAGATTTGACAACACAACCTGTTTGGTACTTGATGTTGAGCATTGCCATTGCGCCTGCAATCTTTGAGGAACTGGTTCTCAGGGGCGTGGTGCTCGATGCATACCGGGGTCAGAACCTATATACAGCAGTTGTTATGAACGGTTTTTTATTTGGGCTCTTTCATATGAACATCAATCAGTTTGTGTACACATTCTTTATAGGTGTCATCTTGGCACTGAGTGTCTACTATACCAACTCCATATTTGCGGGCGTACTTATACACTTTATGAACAACATGCTGAGTGTGGTTGCACTTAAATATCCGGATTCATGGTATGCAAAGCTGGAAATGTGGCTATATGCAATTGAATCCCCACTTGACTTGCTTCGGTTTGTGGTACTTGGTATTGTCAGCTTTGTGATTGCATTCAGGTTGGTGAATTTACTTGGAAGAAAGAACAGAAAGCGCTATTTGCATGATGCTTCACAGGTGAGCTTTGAGAGAATTGTAAACTGGCCACTCCTTGCATTGTGTGCGTTATTTGTAGTCATTAGTACAGTACTTACAATGACCTTGGGCAGCGTTTAGAACTGTCACTTAACTGTTACTTCTAGAAGTGTCAAATTCGATATAATGGCATATTAGGAGGGGTCATATGCATAAAGTAAAATTATGGTGTCTGGTCACAAGTGTATTTTTGACCGGATGTACTTATCAGCCTCCAGCGCGGGTTGCAGTCGAAGAACCGACAGTCGTGGCTGTGGAACAAACAGAAGAAGAGGAAGCCTCTTCTCTTGCTGATGAAATAATGGAAGACTACAATAGATTGCTTGCAAAGGAACCGAGAGAAGATGAACTCCTCGATTTTATCAAGGCCAAAATAGTCAGTGTACCAAAACGTTATGCAGATGAAATGGTACTGGGGTATGAACGTCTTCAGAACTCAACTTTCAGAAATAGACATCAATTCATGATGATGGAAGATGTACAGGCAATTTGTATTAGCAATTTTAAATTAAATGGTGTTCCAAAGGACTTGTCCACTATTGAAGACGTAGGACTCAGAATTTATGTCGAAGAGTTAAAGAGTACAGGGTATAAACTGGTTGTAAAGGACGGGAAGTATTTACCTGAACTCGATTATACCTTTTATGATCAGTTTAGAACATACTTGTCAGAAGAGCTGCAGACCTATCTTGACCTGATGGGTATGCGAAAAGAACTGCTCTTTACAGCCGATCAAAGGTTACCAATTACTTGGGATGAAGTATTTGAACGCATTATGCGATTTGAAGATTTTTTGAAACGCTATCCAGATTCAAAAAAGAAAGACGTTGTGTGGCTCAATTACGAGTATTATACAAAGCTTTATCTTTACGGAACTGAGGGGACACCAGCGTTTAATCATTCTGATAATGCACTCGATAACTGGCTAAAAGTCAGCTACTCAAATATATACCTTGGAAATAGCGAAAGTGGCTTTATAAGACAGTTTAAGGAGTATCTTCAGGTTATGGACAGTGAGGCGTACATGCTTACAGAAGCGGTAGATTCACAGAGAAATACAGTGCTATACAATCTGGACATGCAGCTCATTTACTAAAAAGCAGTGAAGACATGAAAATGGCGTTATCTAGTAGATCGTAACTTTTCTACAGATAACGCCTTTTTTAACTTATTTTTTTGGATTATTAACCTTTGGTTGGCTGCTGAAAGTAAACTTGCTTTCAGTGCCCTTGATAAGTCTGTCTAAGTTGCTTCTATGTCTATAGATGACAAATGCACCTAGAAATATCGCCCAGAGTACAAACTGCGTTGAAGCACCTAGCATATAGCTGAATACTGGAAATGCAGCAGCTGATAATATTGACCCCAGTGACATATAGCCAGAAAGTCGTATTACGGCGAACTGGAACACAATAAGAATGAGTGCCAGCAGCGGATTGGTTCCGACAATCATACCAGCAGTTGCAGCGACACCTTTACCGCCTTTAAACCCCAGTGTAAAAGGATAGCAATGTCCGATGACAGCAAATGCGCCAGAGATTACAGCGCCGTCTTGTCCCATGACAGCATGTCCTACGAGTGCTGCAATAAGTCCCTTTGAGAAATCACCTAAAAAGGCAACAGCACCTGCTTTTTTACCGAGTGTTCTGATGACGTTGGTTGCACCAGTGTTACCGCTTCCATACTCTCTAATATCGATTTTCCCCATCCACTTGCTAACAAGATATGAAAAGGGAATGCTACCTAACAGGTAGCCGATACCCACGAGCAGGATAATATTCGTGTTTAACATGTCATACCTCCCATACACCCTATTCTAACACAATAATGGTAGGCAAAACTATACTAATAAAATGAGAAGTGATACAATATCATAAATAGTATCATTTTCTGGGGGACAGGTATGAAAGAATTTCAGATTTCATCTTCAGATGGATTAATGTTAAAGGGTACGCACTGGATTGGGAAAGAAAAAACCAGGGCGGTAATTCAAATTGTTCACGGTATGGTTGAGCACATTGACAGATACGACAGCTTCGCTAGAATTTTGGTTGATAATGGCTTCGAGGTTTATGGGCATAGCCATCGAGGACATGGAAAGACAGCCAAGAATAAAGAGGCTTTAGGGTATTTTGCAAGTAAAAACGGATGGGATCTCCTCGTAGAAGATGTAGCCGAAGTAACATCCTTCATTAAAGAAAATGACCCTGAGCTACCTGTTATTATATTGGGGCACAGTATGGGGTCTTTTGTGGTGCGTGATTTACTTAGAAGGCATCCTAGTGACTATGCTGGAGCAATTCTAGTGGGCTCAGGTTGGGAACCAAAAATTAAACTGCTTTTGGCAAAACTCATATCAAAGACAGTCCGCCATGTATCGGGGGAAAGAAATCGATCAAAGGTTATGAATTTTGTGCTGTTTGGGCACTACAACAATCGTATTAAGAATACGAGAACGGCATTTGATTGGTTAAGTCGCGATCATGAAATAGTTAAGGCTTACGTTGAAGATCCGTATTGTGGTTATATTTGCACAGCTGGATTTTATGATGATTTACTGACAGGGGCCATGCGTGTTATGACTAAACGGGGGGATAAGAACATTCCAAAGTCATTCCCACTCCTTATTGTTTCAGGCGATGAAGACCCTGTTGGTCAGTATGGCAAGGGCGTAAAAGAACTTAAGCAGAATTATATAGAGAGTGGCCTTGAGGCGGTAACACTTAAGTTGTTTCCCAAGGGAAGGCATGAAATTCTCAACGAAATAAATAGAATAACCGTTTATGATGAAATTTCTAAATGGATAAACGAAGTTGCTTTGATGTTAAATTCCAAGGGGGAAAGTCTTTAATGTAGGGGAGGGGTTATGTCGAAACCGACTAGACAAAAGCTTTGCGAAGCAGCAATCGACTTGTTCTCAAAAGAAGGGTATGACAGTGTGACAACAAAAAAAATTGCTGAGGCGGCAGGTCTGAGTGAAATGACATTGTTTAGACATTTTGGTACCAAGTATAATCTTTTTGAAGAAGCCTATGACACCTATCTGTATCAACCAAGCTTTGAATCACTGTTTAGAAATGGTCTAAAAGATGATATTGAAAAAGATTTACTCAGGATTGGACATGTATATTTGGATGTACTTAACATGAATAAGTCACTGATTATGATGGAAATACGGTCTCAGTGTCTTGAAGACTGTGAACGTCCACCGCTTACAAAAGCGCCTTTGGCACTGAAAAACTCAATGATTGAGTATCTTAACAAGCAAATGGGCGCAAACAAGATTATTCAAGTAGATTCTGAAACGGTTGCAGTTTCTTTTTTAAGCAATATTATTGGACATTTTTTTAGGGAAGTTATCTGTAAAGGAAACATTTCCAGTGTCACAGCTACAGATGGTATTGACTTTAGCATTCGCATGTTTGCTAAGTACTTAAAGATAACGCCTGAAGCGCATTAGCGGGGTAGGCGTTGTCATTATAAGTGCATGTTAGTGAGTGCTCACGTTGAAATAACAGATAAATCTGACAATGGGACGATAATGGAAAAATATTGATTGCGGACACATGGTATTTGGTAAAAATAAGAAGACATATTCATTTTTTATTTTGTTTAGGAAAATTTAACAATTAAACTATTGAAAAACATTTTGAGTAGGACTATAATGAGCAATATTTTCTAAAATCTATTAAGTCACAATGCGTGAGGTGCATTTGAAATGAAGCAGTTAAAACATGTAGGAATTGATGTTGGTTCAACGACTGTTAAAGCCGTTATTATGAATGAAAGTAGGCAGGTTGAGTTTTCAACGTATAGGCGACATTTCTCAGATGTCAAAAGTGCAGCTTCTAGGCTGTTCGAAACTCTAAAGACCCATTTAAAAGATACGCGTTTTACAGTGCGTGTGACGGGTTCGGGCGGTATGATGCTGGCTGAAGTAATACATATTCCATTTGTACAAGAGGTTGTAGCAAGTTCGGCAATGATTAAGGCATTTTATAGTGATGTCGACGTTGCTATTGAACTCGGTGGAGAAGATGCTAAGATAACTTATTTTGGACATTCTCTTGAACAGAGAATGAACGGCGTTTGTGCAGGCGGAACCGGTGCCTTTATTGACCAAATGGCGAGCCTGCTCTCAACAGATGCAGAGGGGCTTAATACCCTTGCAAAAGAGTATCAGATTATTTATCCGATTGCATCCAGATGTGGCGTTTTTGCAAAATCAGATATTCAACCGCTTCTGAATGAAGGAACACCGAAATGCGATATTGCCGCTTCGGTACTTCAAGCTGTCGTTAATCAGACGATTAGCGGACTGGCTTGTGGCAAACCCATTCGAGGTAAAGTCGCATTTTTAGGTGGCCCCCTGTATTTCTTGTCTGAGTTAAGGACACGGTTTACAGAAACGCTGAATTTGGATGAGACACATGCAGTTTTCCCAGAAGATGCTCAGTTTGCAGTAGCTATTGGTGCCGCCCTATCAGGCGAAAAGGGTGAAAGTACCCTTTGGTCTGATATTGAAATCAGGTTGAGTGATATTGGGGAAAATAGACGTGGGAATCGTTCCTATCTAGAGCCGCTCTTTGAAAGCGAAGAGGATTATGCCCGGTTTAAAGAGCGTCACAGTATACACGAAGTAAAAAAAGCCCCACTTGAAACATATCAGGGCCCCTGTTTTCTAGGAATTGATGCCGGATCGACAACGACTAAAATGGCCCTTCTGAGCCAAGACGGCGAACTCCTATATTCCTATTATGGTTCAAATGGAGGCAGTCCGCTTCAGTCGGTGATTCGCGAGCTGAAAACCATGTATGCAAAGATGCCAGAAAAGACATATATATCTAAGTCAGCTGTGACAGGTTATGGTGAACACCTTTTAAAGTCCGCCCTTCATATTGATTTTGGAGAAATTGAAACGGTTGCGCATTATAGGGCGGCTGCCTTTTTCCAGCCAGGAGTCGACTTTGTCCTCGATATTGGCGGACAGGATATGAAAAGCCTTAAAATCAAGGATGGATACATTGAAAGTATTATGCTAAATGAGGCGTGTTCATCAGGGTGCGGATCATTCATTGAAACATTTGCTAAATCCATGGAAATGGATGTAGCTTCATTTGCTAAAAAGGCTTTGTTCTCTGAAACACCCGTTGATTTGGGTACACGCTGTACTGTTTTTATGAATTCAAAGGTTAAGCAAGCTCAGAAGGAAGGCGCAGATGTTGGCGCTATATCGGCAGGAATTTCCTATTCTGTGATAAAGAACGCCCTCTATAAGGTGATTCGTCTTAAGCAAATGGATGACTTAGGAAGAAAAATAGTGGTTCAAGGAGGAACCTTCTATAATGATGCGGTTCTTAGAAGTTTTGAAAAAGTAACTGGGAGAAAGGTTGTTCGACCAGATATTGCCGGTGCTATGGGCGCATTTGGTGCAGCCCTTATTGCACGTGAACATCACCAAGAAGGTGTTACTTCGGGCGTTCTTAATGCAGAGGCATTAGAATCTTTTCAAGTTGAAACGCTCAATAGAAGATGTGGCCTCTGTGGCAACCATTGTCTGCTTACCATTAATAAATTCTCTGATGGGAATCGTTTTATATCCGGTAACCGGTGTGAACGTGGCTCTGGAGAAAGTGTTATTGAAACCAATATACCTGACCTATATGCATATAAATATAAGCGGGTTTTTGAATACGATTCTCTTAGCAAAACACAGACAGTCCGCGGGACTGTAGGTATTCCAAGAGTGCTGAATATGTATGAGCACTATCCTTTTTGGCATACCTATTTTACCCAGCTTGGCTATAGGGTAGAATTGTCATCGCAGTCATCAAAGGCACTTTATGTAAAAGGCATGGAGAGTATTCCGTCAGAGTCGGCATGCTATCCTGCAAAATTGGTCCATGGTCATGTTGAAGACTTGATTGAAAAGAATGTTGATTTTATTTTCTATCCGTGTATCCCTTTTGATATAAAAGAGTCAAAGGGGGCAAATAATCAGTTTGCGTGTCCAATTGTCACGAGCTATCCTGAAACAATTGCATCGAATATTGAGCACATTATGGATGAAAAAACACTATTTTACAAACCATTTTTGCCACTCAATGCGCCTAAGAAAATGGAAGAGAAATTGTCAGGTCTGTTTGCAAAAGATGGTGTAAGCAGATCAGAGCACAAGCTTGCAGTCAAGGCTGCATATGAAGCGCTGTCGACCTATAAAAATGACGTGCGAAAAATGGGGGAAGAAACGCTGGATTGGATTGAAAAAAATGGTGCAAAGGGCATTGTGCTTGCCGGGCGGCCCTATCATGTTGATCCAGAAATTAACCATGGTATTCCAAAGGTCATAACCAGTTATGGCATAGCGGTTATCAGTGAGGACGCGATTGCCCACCTTAAGGATGTGCCGAGACCGCTTCGCGTTGTAGACCAGTGGATGTTCCATACGCGACTTTATAATGCGGCGGCTTATACTGCAACACGTCGTGATCTTGAAATGGTTCAGCTTAACTCATTTGGCTGTGGGCTTGATGCTGTAACAACAGACCAAGTTCAGGAAATTATGTCCAGTGCCAACAAGCTGTACACCCTCCTTAAAATTGATGAAATCAATAACTTGGGTGCGGCGCGTATTCGTTTGCGTTCGCTTATATCCGTTATGCATGCACGTGGCAATATTGAGCCAAGCCCACTGCCTGAAAAGATGCAGACACGCGTTGTATTTGAAAAGGATATGAAGAAGTCTTATACAATTTTGGCACCGCAAATGTCACCGACACATTTTGAACTTTTTGAGAAGGTTTTTCAAGCCGATGGCTATAATTTCGAAATTTTACCTGAGGTAAACAGTAAGGCGATTGATTTAGGTCTTAAATACGTTAATAATGATGCATGTTATCCATCTATTATTGTAGTAGGACAGGTGATGGAAGCCCTACTTTCAGGACGATATGACCTAAATTCAACTGCAATCATCATGTCCCAGACAGGCGGCGGGTGTCGTGCCACCAATTATATCAGCTTTATAAGAAAAGCCATTTCCGATGCTGGGCTAAAGGATATTCCCGTTATTTCGCTGAATGCGGGTGGTCTTGAAGATAATCCAGGATTCAAGTTAAGTGCGCCCCTGCTTAAACGCTTAAGTATGGCTATGATCTATGGTGACCTGCTCATGCGTTTGGTTTACAAGGTTAGGCCATATGAGCAAGTAAAAGGAGCGACCAATGACCTCCACAAAGCTTGGATGGTCCAGTGCAAAACTGCGCTTCAAAATGGCAGCAAGGGGCAGTTTAATCGTAATATTAAAGAGATTATCGCCGCGTTTGATGCCCTGCCAATACATGATACGAAAAAGCCAAAGGTGGGAATCGTAGGTGAAATACTCGTTAAGTTTCATCCTGGAGCCAATAACAAGTTAGTGGATTACTTGGAGTCAGAAGGCTGTGAGGCGGTTGTGCCGGATCTTGCAGATTTTATGCTCTACAGTGCATATAACTCCGTTGTGCGCTATCATGAGCTCTCGGGGTCTTTAAAAGGAAGAATAGGTGGGAGTGTTCTCATTCAATATATTGAGCATCACCGAAAGGACATGAAAAAGTACTTGAGGGAGAGTAAGCGGTTTTCAGCACCTGAAAGTATAAAAAAGCTTGCGGGTAAAGCATCGAAGGTTCTATCCGTATGCAATCAGACTGGGGAAGGGTGGTTTCTCACTGCAGAAATGATGGAACTGCTTGAAAGTGATGTGAACAATATTGCTTGCCTTCAACCTTTTGCGTGCTTACCGAACCATATAACCGGCAAGGGGATGATAAAGAGTCTAAAACGACTATTTCCAAAAGCAAATATAGCACCAATAGATTACGATCCTGGTGCAAGTGAAGTCAATCAGATCAATAGACTAAAATTGATGCTTTCGACAGCTTTTGATTCATTATAATAGAAATATATGGTAAAAAACACTTGGTTTATCATTTGACGTATATTGAATAAATCGGGAAGAAACTTGCTTAAAAAGGCGTTAAAATGGTAAATATTAGACATATAACTTAAAAAACTCAACAAATATACTCATAAACTTAAAAAACCTCTATGAAAACATTTTACTTCTTGCTTCTTTTTGCTAAAATGTTATTGTGTAACTCTTATCAAAATGACAGGCTTATATTAAAATGATGCATAATTTTGAATAATGAGTCTGCGATAGTATGCCTCATTAAGAAAGGGAGTCGTGTGAATGTCTTACGTAAACGATGCATTTGAACGCGTGCAGAAGAGAAATTCAAGTGAACCTGAATTTCTACAAGCTGTAGAAGAAGTATTTGAGTCCTTGGAACCTGTTTTAGAGCAACATCCTGAGTTCGTAAAGGCAAATATTCTTGAAAGAATTACGGAGCCTGAGCGTCAAATTATCTTCCGTGTACCGTGGGTTGATGACGCAGGAAAACTACAAGTGAATCGCGGTTTCCGTGTTCAGTTCAATGGCGCAATTGGTCCTTATAAGGGCGGACTGCGTTTCCATCCATCTGTATACCTTGGAATCGTAAAATTCTTGGGCTTTGAGCAGATATTTAAAAACTCCTTGACTGGTCTTCCAATTGGCGGCGGCAAGGGGGGGTCAGATTTTGATCCTAAGGGTAAATCTGATGATGAAGTTATGCGCTTCTGCCAGTCTTTTATGACTGAGCTAAATAGACATATCGGTCCAGATGTAGACGTACCAGCTGGTGATATTGGTGTAGGCGGCCGTGAAATAGGTTTCCTATATGGACAATACCGACGTATTCGCGGTGCATTTGAGAATGGCGTTCTTACTGGCAAGGGTCTAAAGTACGGGGGTTCGCTTGTGCGTACTGAAGCAACCGGTTTTGGACTCATGTATTTTGTTGAAGAAATGCTCAAGCACAACGATATTGAGATAGCGGGCAAGACAGTAGTCATTTCAGGTTCTGGAAATGTTGCGATTTATGCTTGTAAGAAAGCGACTGAAATGGGTGCAAAAGTTGTTGCGATGTCAGATTCATCAGGATATATTTATGATCCAGAAGGCATAAAGCTTGACACAATCAAGCGTCTAAAAGAAGTTGAGCGTAAGAGAATTAAAGAGTATGTCGATGCACATCCATCAGCTGAATACCATGAAGGTCGCGGTGTATGGGGCATTAAGTGTGACTTGGCTCTGCCGTGTGCAACTCAAAATGACATTCATCTTGAAGATGCTAAAACACTCGTTGAAAATGGTTGTATAGCAGTTGGTGAAGGTGCAAACATGCCAACTACAAACGAAGCTATCAAATATCTGCTAGACCAAAAAATCCTATTGGCACCTGCTAAGGCAGCGAATGCTGGTGGTGTGGCAACTTCAGCTCTTGAAATGTCACAGAATTCAATGCGTTATTCTTGGTCATTTGAAGAAGTAGATGCCAAGCTTAAAGATATTATGGTAAATATCCATACGAACGCTGCTGCAGCTTCTGAAAAATATGGCTTAGGGTATAATCTGGTTGCAGGGGCAAATATTGCAGGCTTCTTGAAAGTTGCTGAAGCCATGCTGGCTCAGGGTTACTATTAAATAGTAACAGTACCATATCTTGTAATAAATCTATCCAGTGGGCAGGGGTTTAAACTGTCCACTGGATTTTTTATTTGTCTATAAATTATAAAAACCAGTCAGAGCTTTTACTTGCACCAACTGGTTTTAGAACTTATTAATATGCTATTATCTACTGAATTTATACATGAACTTATGACGTGAAAGAATCCTCATCTCCACTGTCTTGCTGGAGTTCTGAAAATTCAAGTGTGATGGCTTGATTTCTGTCGTGCTGTTCTCGAGCTGATTTTATGCCATCAATATCAATGCCTGTATAGACCGTTTTGACGGGAATGGTAAATGTGAATGTTGCACCTTGACCAAGCTGGCTTTGTACATCAATATCACCGCCATGCAAGTCTATGATATTCTTCACAAGCGAAAGACCAATACCATGTCCTTCATGCCTTCTATTTAGTGTTGTATCTACCTGTGCAAAACGGTCAAAAATACGCAGTTGATCATCTTGACTGATGCCAATACCTTGATCTGCAACAGAAAGATTCAAAGCACTTTTATCATCCGAATAGAAAACGGAGATGTGAATTTTACTGTTCGTACGCGAAAACTTGATTGCGTTAGATAACAGGTTCATAATGACACGTTCAATCTCAAAGGGGTCACATTCCACAATAGCTTCATCTGCGGTAGATTTGAAAACAAGCTGAATGTTCTTTTTATCAGCATAAGGCTGAATAGACTGTATCAAGTCTTCTGACATAAATACAAGGTCTACTAAATCAATATTCAGGGTGTATTTATCTGCATCCATACGTGTAATATCAATTAAGTTATTGACTACACGCAGGAGGCGAAAGCTGTTGCTCTTAATGATTTTAGTGAAATCTTCAGCGTTCTCGAGAAGTTTGTCATAGTTTTCTTTTGCAAGATAGAGTTCATTAAGCTGAATGGCGCCTAAAATAACATTGAGCGGTGTTCTCAACTCATGTGAAAGATTAATGAAATAGTCATTTTTGAATTTTTCGTGGCGAATGACTTCATCGTATAGCTGCTTGTTTTCATCGAGCTTTTCTCTGAGTTGGCGTGTTCTCGATGTGATTTTTTTCTGCAGGGTATTGCCCCTATAAATTAAATAGAGAATAACAACAATTGAAAAACCAAGTGCGATATTAAAGATCTTCAAGTAGAAGTCTTCTTTATTTTTTAAAGAAAAATCTGTAAGCCACTTGTTATTTAGCTCTGTGATAAAACCGGATTTCTTTTGGGCAAGAATGTAGTCATCTAGCTCATGCAAAGTAGCTTCTTCCTTTACCCAAAACCCTGTATTTTTAAAGTAGAGTTTCTGATCAATGTACTCAATATTAGCCGTAGAAAAATGATTAAGGACTGAATTTGACTGGTGAAAAGGCAGCAAGGCAATATCCACATAGCCCTTATTAATGGCTTCAAATACATCTGAAATGGTCGGATATTCAATCAGATTTTCCTTTGGTGCAAGAGATTGCACATAGTCATCGACAACTTGCGAGTTTCGAATACCGATCAGGTGGTTGCTAAAATTTGTAGATGCTTCATAAAAGCTGTGCAGATCATCTGGGTCAATTTTCTGTGCGCGTTCTTTAGTGGTGTACAGATAAAACTCTTGAACGAAAAGGGGTAAGGACTTATCAGCACTTATTTTTTTGAAATAGGAGCCGTCGTAAAAAATGTCCCCCTCAGATTCAAAGACATCTAAAGCTTGCTCAGTAGAGTAGAGTTCAACTTGAAGGGTATGACCATGCTCGTTGGCATAGGCTTCAAGAAACTCAATGGCATATCCAGTGGGACGGCCATCAACATCAAAAAAGGAAAATGGAAAGTCATTGTTGACCCCAATCAGCTTAATAGTGTCAGCTTGAGCAAAACTTAAATATGAAGATATAATAAACGTTACAAATAGAATTGTAACTACCTTGAGTATGCGAGTCATACGCATTGCCTCCACTCTTAAGTCAATTACTTAGAAATGCGGTTCTGTATATTATCCGAAGCCTCATCTGGATTTAATTGTCCAGTGAGTGCCTTAGTAACTTCATTTTGTAATATATACGATATTTTATCATAATAGGCAACACGTGGTCGTGATTTTGCTTGATTAATAAAAGGCAACATTTCGTCTAAGAAGGGCATTTGTTCTAAAATTTCAGGATCAGAATAGAGCGATTTAACTACAGGCAAATAACTGTGTGTTTTAACCATTTCACGCTCTTTGTTTTCACTAATCATAAATTTAATGAACTGAGCAGCCTCTTCTTTATGTTTTGAGTGTTTTGAAACCATGAACATCCAGCCGCCCAGGGTACCGCTACTGTCAATATTAGCCTTAAATGTTGGAAGCGGTGCAGTCTTGACATTTCCTTTAACTGCAGAGTCATCTGCGTTCACATGGCGCCAACCAGCTGGCCAGTCACGCATGAAAATCAAATTTTCATTTATAAACTGTTTCCTAACATCTCCACTCGTATATGTAGTGACATCCGGTGGTACAATGCCATGTTTGTAAATCATATCTACCATAATACGGAGTGCTTCTTTGGCTTCCTTACTGTTAAGTGACAAAGTATCCCCATCAGAGAAGACTCTGCCATTGTTCCCCCATAAGAATTCAAGATAGTTGCAGGTTAATCCTTCATATTCATACCAGGATCCTGCCAATCCGTAAATGTTATTTTCTTTTTCCATAATTGTTTGGGAAGTTTTAATAAGTTCATCCCAAGTTTGAGGGACGCTCTGGTTGTACTTTTCAAGCAAATCAGATCTGTAAAACAGCATGCCTGAATCTATACGATAAGGGATGCCGTATAGTGTGTTGTTGATGGTACCTGCATCAATAGCACTTTGTAAAATGTTATTGAGCTCGCTCTCGCCAAAATATGGATCAAGCGGTTCGACCCAGCCTGCTTCAACAAAAATGGCAGGCCAAATCACATCGGAATCAATAATGTCAATTGAACCGTCTTCAAGGGCAAGGGCGCTGTTAAGCACTTCGTATTTTTCATTGGTGTCATCAGGCAGCTCAATGAGCTTAACTTTGATTTTAGGATTTTCTTTTTCAAACTCTTGAATGGACTTCGAAATGAAGCCAAGCTTGTCTGGGTGAAAATATAGAGCTATTTCCACTTTTTTATTCATTATATAAATGAAATTTACAATAAGCCCTGCAATAATTAAAGCGACCACAATGAGCAGTCCTTGATTTTTCTTCATAATCCTCACTCCCGCACTGAAAAGAACACGTATTTAACAAGTATAAAATATTGTTTAAAAAATACCCGTTCCATTATCAAACGAAACAATCGTTCGTCTTCTTTCATTTAATAGCATTAATTTAAGGCAGTACTGGCTTGTTTTCAAGTGGTGTTGAAAGAATAATTTCAGTACGTGTGCTTCCAATGGCTTGTATTTCGTCAAGGAGTTTCTCGAGCTCGGTTGTATTTGCAAGCATAGCCTTTACTGTCATGCAGTCGTTTCCTGTTACATGATGGCATTCTACAATTGAAGGATGCTCTGTTACAAATTTTAAAAATGTTTTGTGCGCTGAGACTCTAAGTCCTACATGAATGATAACACTCACGTTAAGTCCAAGCTTTACAGGATTAATTACTGCCTTGTATCCTCTAATAACTTCACTTTCCTCTAGGCGCTTAACACGCTCAGAAACAGCTGGAGAAGTAAGCGAAACGCGCTTTCCGAGCTCTTTCATAGAGATACGTCCATCTTTTTGTAATATCTCGAGAATTTTTACATCAGTAATGTCCATAGTGGCCTCCTAATAATATAAAGGGTAAAAATCAAAATTACTTATATAATTAACTACTGATATGATATCACTTTTCTATCTACCTGTACACTTGAAAATTACAGATGTATAATAATCACATAAACTAAGAAGTTAAAATTCGCACGGGGAGGCGTAACCATGTCAAAGGTTAAAATTACGGAAACTATTTTACGTGACGCACACCAGTCTTTAATTGCTACAAGACTGACAACAGATCAAATGGTACCAGTACTTGAAAAGTTGGATAACGCAGGTTATCATGCGCTTGAATGCTGGGGTGGTGCAACTTTTGATGCATCGTTAAGATTTTTAAGTGAGAGTCCATGGGACAGACTACGTACTATTAAAAAGCATGTAAAGAATACGAAGCTGCAAATGTTGCTTAGAGGTCAGAATATATTAGGCTATAAACACTATCCGGATGATGTTGTGAGAGAATTTGTGAAGCATGCAGTGCATAATGGTATTGATATAGTACGTATATTCGATGCATTAAATGATATTCGAAATCTTGAAACAGCACTGGATCAGACTAAAAAAGAAGGCGCACACGCTCAAGCTGCGATTTCTTATACAATTTCACCGGTTCATACAGTGGATACTTATGTAAAGCTTGCAAAGGACATGGAGTCAATGGGTGCAGATTCAATCTGTATCAAGGATATGTCTGGTCTGCTTAAGCCTTACTCGGCTTACGAGCTGGTTACAGCACTGAAAAAAGCTGTAAATGTTCCAATAGAAATGCATTCACACTGTACAAGTGGTCTTGCAAGTATGACATACATGAAGGCGATTGAAGCAGGAGTAGACATAGTCGATACGGCAATTTCACCATTTTCGATGGGGACATCACAGCCTCCAACTGAATCACTTGTATCAACGCTTCAGGGAACGGAATACGAAACAAATCTTAACATGAGTGTTCTTAATGAAGTTGCTGAATACTTTGCACCAATCAGACAAGAATCTATTGACTCAGGTCTGCTTAATCCAAAAGTTCTTGGTGTAGATATCAATACACTGATTTATCAGGTTCCTGGTGGTATGCTGTCAAATTTAGTTTCTCAGCTGACTATGCAAAATGCGATGGACAAATTTGATGAGGTACTTAAAGAGGTTCCAAGAGTTCGTGAAGACCTAGGCTACCCACCACTGGTAACACCAACTAGCCAGATTGTTGGAACACAGGCTGTTCTGAACGTAATCACAGGCGAACGCTATAAAATGGTTCCAAACGAAGTTAAAGCTTACGTTAAAGGTATGTACGGTCGCCCGACTATACCGATGAAGGAAGACTTCATTAAACAAATTATTGGGGATCAAGAAGTTATTACATGCCGTCCAGCTGATAAGCTTGAACCAATGTTAGAGACAGAGAAACGAAAAATGGCTGAGTACTTTGAGACAGACGAAGATGTATTATCTTATGCACTGTTCCCACAACCAGCTGAGGAGTACTTTAAATATCGTCAAGCACAGAAGTACAAGATTGACAGTGAGATGGTAGATAAAGAGCAAAAAACTTATCCAGTTTAAGTACGCACTTGCGTTCTTCAATAAAAAGCGATAATGCTACTATCGCTAACCACCTTTAAAAGAGGCTGTTTAAAGTGACTTAAGCCATGAGTCATTTTAGGCAGTCTTTTTTGTCGATTTCTTAAGTCGATTTCTTACACTGATTTGTTAAATTGAAACAAAGGGTTTTATGAAAGCATATACAAAGACTGGGGTAAGAATAGATAAGGAGGTGACCTTTTGAAAATTAGTATAAGACCTGATGTACTCCAGTTCCTAAAGCGTCGTAACGCAGAGTCGATTACAATCAAACGCGCGCCACTAACCAGTTGTTGAGGGACAATAAGGGAGGTCATTGTCCAGCTCTGGCCACCCAATAGCCTGGTAGGCTATGATGAATATACTCAGGATGGATGGACAATCTATTTAGATCAGCACATTGAACATGATGGTGAGCTCATTCTAGAGATGAATCCGTATCCATCTGATTTAGCGGATCGTGAAATTCGCGTTTTGGGCGTTAAGTAAAATAGCGTTTTGGACACAAAAAGACACCTGTGCGTACACAGATGTCTTTTTGTTGTGTGAACCCTTACGTAAGAACTGATGATTCTGTTTCCAGAAATCACATTAATTATATATGCAATTCAATGTTAAATCAATACGTTTTGTACATGAAAATGAATTAGATCGTAAAAAAGAATATGCATATTTACAAAATATGGTATATGTGATATGTTCTAAATGTAATAAAATGGAAAAAGAAGGTGTCTTATGATAAAAATCGCTTACTTTGGTGAAGATAGTGGCTTTTTTAAAGGGCTGAGCAAGTATCTAGAAGGTACTGAGTCCGGCAGTTTATCTATAGATTTGGCCTGGATATGCTCAAATGAAAGCAAGTTTACATATAATGCTTCTATAAACGAAGCGAGTCCTGAAAAAGTTTCTACTTCCATGAACTTGAGCACTTATGACTTGATTTTACTGGATTCACAATATGCTTCAATTATTAATAATTACACTTATGAAGCGCAAAAGTGCATTTTGTTAACGGATGCATTGGAAAACAAGAGTCACTTAATGGACTATACAGTTCAGAATCAGGCGAGTGCGGTTGAAGAGAGGGGGCATAGAATTTCCAAAATCACCCCGGCGGATGAACTGGTTAAATACATACAGAGGTGTTTAACTGGAACAGGACGTGCGAATGCCACCATGCATATTGCAATAGGGGCTTCCTTTTCTACAGAACGTACAAGCAGTTTTGCCTTAACACTATGTAGGAATCTTATAAAACAAGGCAAGTCGGTCCTGTTAATTAGTTTCGATACACTAGCCACTCTGGATAGGATGGGAGTTAAGTCACTGCGTGATCCGATAGGGAGTTTGGCATACTATGCGCTTGAAGGCAGCAGTGCCTTAAAAGAATCCATGGATAGATGCACGCAAAAATCTACCATGGGTATTGATTGCATAGTGAGCAAAGTGCCCTTTGACATGAGTCAATGGACGGCGCAGATGATTGATGCCTTACTCAAATATTTTGACGCACAGGTGCGTTATGATGCGGTTGTTTGGATGATGGGTCATACATATACACAAGGTCTCGTTACGATTTATGATTGTGCAGATCAAGTTGTGTGGTTTGGACAAGAAAAAATGATGGAAAGTGATGCCTATTACGCCGTATATATGTCTTCAGCCTCTCGACGTCTTGATTTGAAAACCCATTATATAAAATCTGAACGGTTACACCCTGAAGGATCATACGAGGGCGATATAGACCATATCCTATGGCGACTCAATGAGGCATCAGCTATGAGGAGGGGCATATGAAGGCAGACGTGCAAGCACTTTTAAGTGAAGTGAGAAGTCGACTGGTAGATCTTGAGGAGCTCAGCGACTTGACTGTAAAAAAAGAGATAGAATCAGTGGTTCTGGAGGCAAAAAGCAGCGATGGACTCACAATAAATGAAAAAAAGGACAGCGTGCAATACCTTTTTAATCGCCTCAGGAGATATGACGTTCTTCAGCCACTTCTTGATGATGAAACCATTACCGAAATCATGATTAATGGCCCAGAGTGTATTTTCATAGAACGTGCAGGAAAACTCATGGCATCTGATGTAAAGTTTGAATCTTCAGAACGCCTTGAAACGGTGGTTCAGCAAATTGTTTCAGAAGTAAACAGACAGGTAAATCGAGCCTCTCCCATTGCAGATGCAAGACTGAGTGACGGTTCCAGAGTAAATGTTGTCATGCCGCCAATTGCCTTAGATGGTGCAGCTGTAACAATAAGGAAATTCAGCAAAAGTAAACTGAGCATGACAGATTTAGTACAGGGTGGGGCCTTAAATGATGAAATGGCCCGCTTTCTTGAACGTGTAGTTAAAGCGCGGTTTAACATCCTGATATGCGGCGGAACGGGATGTGGAAAAACAACACTGCTCAATATTCTGAGCGACGCCATACCAGAAGATGAACGTGTCGTAACGATTGAAGACAGTGCGGAGCTTAAACTCAAGAGTATTAAGAATCTGATTCGAATGGAGGCACGCCAGAATCAAAAAGAAATAGCGCTTAATGTGACCATTAAGGATTTAATTAAGGCTTCGCTAAGAATGCGACCCGATAGAATTATTGTAGGTGAAGTCAGGGGGGCAGAAACCCTTGATATGCTTCAGGCTATGAATACTGGACACGAAGGTTCTATCACAACCGGACATAGTAATTCAGGTAAAGACATGCTAATACGTTTAGAAACGATGATTCTCGCTGGAGAAGCGGATATACCTGTGCATTCTATAAGGAGCCAGATTGCCAGTGGGCTTGACTTAGTTGTTTTTTTAAGACGCTATAAAGACGGTGTGCGCAGGATTGAATCAATAGAAGAAATTGATAGTCTGAAAGAGGGACGTATTTCTACACGTCTTCTATATAGATACTCAAAAAACAATGGGTTTATGAAGGTGAACGAGGTGAGCGACACATGGAAATTCGAGACAAATGTTTAGCTGTACTGCGTACGCCGTATTTCAAACGGGTTCTACTTGAAAATAGTATATTTTCACTTGTGACAGGTTGGTTGTTCTATAGGAGTTTTATCGCAGCCTTGCTTGTGTTTCTTATGTCTTCTTTTACTATAAAAAGAAAAATTCAGACGAAGATAGACAATGACAGGCAGTTTAAAACAAGAGCCTTTATCGATTTGCTTCAAATTTTAAGAAGATTAAGTGCCTCGGGACTTTCATTAACCCAAAGTTTCTCGCAGGCAAAAAAAGAAATTGAAATGATGTACTCCGATGAATCGGCATGGATAAGGCAGGAGCTAGTGCTCATCAATACAAGAATAGAGCTTGAGCAGTCGCCTGTAGGGGCTCTAAAGGAACTTGGGGAGCGTGAATCCATCAATGAAATTGTCGAGATGTCAAGTGTTCTTGGAGTGCTGACCAGCTATGGCGGTGAGATATCTGTACAAATATCTAAACTTGCCCGGAGTATTACTGAAAGACTTGAAACAGAACAGGAAATTTATCAGTTAACAGCTTCTAAACTCTTTGAGCAGAAAATTCTCTTTTATCTTGGTTATGCAATGATCCTTTTATTAAACCAGACCATGCCTGAAATGTTTCGGGTTTTGTATTTAACACTTACAGGGAGGGCTGTTATGACAGGTGTGCTGATTATTATGTTGTTTGGGAAAATGCTCGGAACAAAACTTGCAAGAATTGAGGTTTGAAGTGGAACAATTCTTAGAACTGTTAAGTGGCCTACTAGAAAAAAATAGGAAAGTATATGGAAACTTTCCCATCCATAATTTTGAAAGAGTTTCAAAATCGGTTTACAGACAAAAGACAAGCTTTCCCTTTGCGTATGCTGTGCTAAAAGTACTTACAATCTACTGTATTCTAACACTAGTAGGGATATTGGTATTAGTACAGGAGGAGGCAAAACTGTATGCTTGGATTACTTACATGCTTATAGTAATGCCGCTTGCTGTATATATTCAGTTTCAGGAAATGAAAAAAATGCAAAAGACCAATTTAAGAGATGTTGGTCGTTATTTTTCTAAATTTGCTTCAAACTGTGCCCTACTCATTGAAGTAGGTGTAAGTGTACGCCGTGCATTTTGTCTTTGTGCAGAAAGTGCTGAGGCAAGTCTGATTAAATCAGTCTTGGTTCGGGGCGCGAATCAAATGGCAATGCACCGAGATACCAATGCGGTGTTTCGAGATATGATAACAGAACTCAATCATCCGCTTGTAAATGAGTTTGCATCACTTATGGTTCAAATTGAGCGGTATGGGGTTGGTAGCGGTGAAGAACTGATGCGAATTACTGAATCTGCATGGCAAAAAAGACGTGCAGATGCTCAACTTAAGGCCCGTGAGCTTGAAACTGTGCTGGTTTTTCCCAGCATGATCATGTTCTCAGGTATTATGGTCATGTTGTTTTCAGTAATGGTCATGCAGTTTCTATAAAAGTGAATGATGAGATAGCCTATGGTTGACTGAATTCAGTTAGGAATGGTTTGCTAATCATTTGAATTAGAAAGTTGTAAGTCTATTTTAAAAGAAATAAGGAGGACATATGGATACTTTAAAACGTTTTATTTATGAGGAAGATGCAATGGGAACGGTAGAGGTTATACTCATTTCTGCCGTACTGGTTGGAGTTGGGATTATGTTTAAACAAAAAATATCTGAATATGCTAGAGGATTACTTAACAAACTTGATGATGTTACTATTGACGTGAATAATATTGAAGGTTAAGCGGCTCATAATATCAAGGCAGGTGTTCTTAAATGTTTAAGTATGAGATCACAACACAAGTACCAGACATTGATATGGGCATTCGCATGATTGGTTTTCATGCCCCTTGCGGGTTTATGCAAGTGGAAAGATGTCTGGAGGGGGAACTGCACTTTGTACAGGGCAAGGGAAGTGGCTGTATAACATTGGCTGACTATCTTGAACGCAACGCACTGAGTGATCAGCAATTTTCTGAGCTTTTAGTTGGTTTGGTTCAACCTCTTCAAGACACTGAACGGTTCTATATTGACGGTAGGTATATTGAGTATAGCGCTGATAGAATTTTCTATAATTATGATACAAAGTCCTGCGCCTATGTTTATGGGTCGGGATCGTCTTCAAATGAAAATGAAGCTATTCAGAGTTTAATACGAGAAATAATCTATGAACGCGCAAGGCTCATAAAACCAAATTCTGAATTTGTCTCAAGCATATTGAGCTATTTAAAGGAACCCGGATGGCATCTGAGAGGACTTCAGTACATACTTGAAAACCAGGGTCATTGTGAGCCCCAATTAGAAGAATCCTATGAAACCAGTTGGGAAATCAAGCGAGAAATAGATCAAGAGGCTGTCAAAGAAAAGCCTGCATCACATTTAAATAGCGATCCTGGAAAGCAAACTGCTAAGAAAGTCCCTGGATTTAAGAAGCAAATTGGGCTTAATGAAAAATTTGGGTCTAGGGGGAAAAACAGTATAGGTGTTATAGGGGTGCTAGTGGTGTTGAGTCTACTTTTCATTTTACCAGTGGATATGAATACGAAAATAGGCGGTGGCATTATTCTTTTAGCCACTGTGTTTTATGTTAGCTTTAAAATTAAACAGAAAGCGGATCAATCACCAAAAGCAGTTCAACCCAAAAGGGGAGATGACAAAAAGATCGAGCATGTTAAAGCGCATGCGGACTCAAGTCAGCAAAAGCGTTATAAGAAACGCTATGCGAAAGCCATACCGGCAAATTCAGTAGAAGGTCACGGGGCAGATGTTCAACGCACTGCTCTGGCGAAAAAAACAGGTCATTCTCAAGCGCTTATTGATTCTGAGGGGGTCATCATGCCCCTTAAACAGAGGCGACATGTTATAGGGCGGTTGAAAAATTACGCTGACATTTTAATTAGAGATGATGATACCATTGGCAGACAACATGCCGAGCTGATTAAAATTGAAGCGGGGTATGCGGTTAATGACTTGAATTCTATTAATGGAACCTACGTGAATCATATTAAGGTGATACCTGGCCAACCGATTGTACTTAGGGAAGGAGACGTGCTTTCCATATCTGAAACTGACTTTAAGTATAGCTGTTAACAGAGTTTAGAAGGTAGAAGGGCGTATATTTGAACTGCTCCATATCTATTAAGTTTGACTTGAATATTTTAAACTTGTACTGTATTATAATAGTGTTGTAATCGAACATAGTCATATGTTCGCCAGACATGCAGGTGCTAAAACCTTTATGAGCTGCTACCCGTACGAATTTCGATTTTTTTAAATAAAAATCGCTGTTCGTTCGGGTTTTTTTGATTCATGAGGGTATAAGCCAAATGTCTGAGAGGTTTGATATGCTTTCATGGCGAAAAGACGTACATTCAAATTGAAATGTTCAGCTAATTAACCCTAAATGCCAATCTGTATCCTAATTTTATTTGAAAATATGCTTTAAAACTGGAAAAACACCGAATTAAGATGTATAATGATGAGTGGATGTTCGGTTTTAGGGTAAGCTGTCATCCAGATTAGGATAAACAAAGATGATAGACATGTACGGGGTGAAGACATGAACAATGATATTAAAGAAATTCTCTTTTCAAAGGAACTGATTGCCAATAAGGTTAAAGAACTTGGTTCTCAAATTTCAAAGGATTATGCAGGCAAAGAACTTCTTGTTATAGGTGTTCTTAAAGGAGCAAATGTATTTATGTCAGATTTGATCCGAGAGATTGATCTTCCTGTTGAAATTGACTTTATTGCGGCATCAAGCTACGGTCATTCTACACAGAGCTCTGGTGTTGTAAAGATTGTTAAAGATCTTGATTACAGCATTGAAGGGAAAAATGTATTGATAGTTGAAGATATTATTGATACAGGCCTTACACTGCATTATTTGACTGAGAATTTCAAATCAAGAGGAACAAATAGCCTTTCAATCTGTACGCTGCTCGACAAACCAGAACGTCGCAAGGTTGAGCTGGACGTACATTATAAAGGGTTCGATATTCCAGATGAGTTTATTGTTGGTTATGGTATTGATTACGCAGAAAAGTATAGAAATCTGCCTTTTGTAGCAACGCTCAAGGAAGAAGTCTATCGCTAGTCAGTCAATAAGACGCTATACTGAGAAATTTATGTCTGTTCTCTAAAGAAGACATAGAGGGACAGAGGCGTTTAAAGACATGTAATTAGGTACTCACAAACAATTGACAATTGAACGAATGACTATATAATAAGAATGTGAGTATAATGTATACAAAATAATTCGGAGGTCATTATAATGGAAAAGAAGCTTGTTCCGGTTGGTTTGTCTAACCGCCATGTACATCTAAGTCAAGAGCATGTCGAAGCACTGTTTGGTAAAGGTTACGAACTGACAAAGTTCAAAGATCTTGGTCAGCCAGGTCAGTACGCGTGCAATGAAAAAATTGAAGTGGTTGGTCCTAAAGGCAGCTTGACTATGCGTGTTCTAGGTCCTGCAAGAAAAACAACTCAAATTGAGGTTTCACTAACTGACGGTTTCGTACTTGGCGTTAAACCACCAGTACGTGACTCAGGTGATCTTGCTGGAAGTCCGGGATGCACAATCAAGGGTCCTGAAGGTGAAGCAGTTCTTGAAGAAGGTATTATTGCTGCTGCTCGTCACATTCATATGCACACTTCTGACGCAGAAAGATTTGGTCTAAAGGATAAGGACCGCGTTAGCGTTAAAGTGGAAGGCGAAAGAGGCGTTGTGTTCAATAACGTTCTTGCGCGTGCTCATGAAACGTATGCACTTGAGTTCCATTTAGATATTGATGAAGGTAATGCTGCTGGCCTTAAAAATGGCATGGATGTAGAAATTATCTAAATCTTATTATTAACGCCGCGTCCTGAGTACAAAGGAACGGGGGATACCTGTAATGAATTTAGCGAAGTATATTGACCACACTATTCTAAAGCCTGATACGACAGAGGCTCAAGTTAAAAAGATTTGCGCAGAAGCGAGAGAACATGGATTCTTTTCAGTATGCGTTAATCCTTGTAATGTGACACGCGTTAAGGAAGAACTGAAGGGAACCGACGTAAAGGTTTGCTCAGTAATTAGTTTCCCACTTGGGGCGAACATTCCTGAGGTGAAAGCTTTTGAAGCGACAAAGGCAATTGAAGATGGTGCTGACGAAATTGATATGGTCATTAACATTGGTGCACTAAAAGATGGTAAGTATGACTATGTTCGCGAAGATATCAAAGCAGTAGTAGAAGCTTGTAAAGGCAAAGCGCTTTTAAAAGTTATCATTGAAGCGTGCTTGCTGACTGACGAAGAAAAAGTGAAGGCTTGTGAACTATCAAAAGAAGCTGGAGCAGACTATGTGAAAACATCGACTGGCTTTAGCACAGGTGGTGCAACAGCTGATGACATCGCACTCATGCGTAAAACGGTTGGTCCAGAACTAGGCGTAAAAGCATCCGGCGGTGTAAGAGACTTTGCAGGCGCTAAAAAGATGATTGATGCAGGTGCATCAAGAATCGGCGCAAGCTCATCAGTCGCAATTGTAACAGGCGGCGTTAGCGACAGCGATTATTAATGGTACGATCGAAATCTGTGATTTCGAGCATCGTACCTTACTCCACGACCGTAGGGAGTAGAGTGTATTCCTGACTGCCCGTAGGGCACTGCGATCGAAATCTGTGATTTCGAGCATCGTACCTTACTCCACGACCGTAGGGAGTAGAGTGTATTCCTGACTGGCTGTAATGGAATAATCCAAATTTCAATTTGGTATGTTATTCCTTACTCCGAGATCTGAAAGATATCGGAGGGTCCGATGTGCGGCACGAATGTGCTAAAGTGAAATCTGTGATTTCGAGCATCGTACCTTACTCCACGACCGTAGGGAGTAGAATGTATATAAGCTGTTAAATAAAAAAACAAGGCTGTCAAATTTGAAATGTACTGCATTTCAGTTTGACAGCCTTTTATTGTACAAAATTTGCTTTATACAGTTCAAATTTCTTAAATATCGATTAAACTAATCTAAAAGTATTATAATTCATATTGTCACAGGGTTTCCCTTTCTAGTACAATAGAAGTATCAGAAAGAGAGGGAATCATTATGAGATACACTTATTCAAACAATTTCGGATGTTTAATTCTGGTTCTAATCATGTTTTTTATGTTTTCCTTTATAAGCGTTATATCAAGGCTTATCTTCACTACACCGCTGGGGATTGTCCTACTTATATCAGTGGGGGTGTGGTACGTTATGAAGAGCATGCAAATTAATGGTAAATCAGAAACAACATATACAGAGCAAGAACAACAGACTTATAATTGGCAAGCGGATACAACATCAGATTCTGCTAGTGTACATGAAGATGCAGAGTTAACACGAGATGCAGAAGATGTTGATTTTAAAGAAATTGATGATGAATAGAGTTAAAATAATATAGGGCATAGCCCATTGCGTGTAAAGGCACACATTCTAATATGAATGTGTGCCTTTTGTACATGACAAAACAATCATTTCAGAGAAGCTATCATGGATATAGGTGGGAATGAACAACAAAAAATTACCATAAAAAGACACTTAATTAACAGTATAAATATGGTATTACAAATAGTCTTTGGGTATGAATAGACCAAATATGAAAATGAGGTGAGATATTGATACGCAATAGATTAGCAGCAACCGTCATGGCAGTTATTCTTATAGGGATTACAGTAGGTGTTTTCGCATTAAACCGTCCAGCTTTTGCACAGGAAGAATCGCTGAAAATACTATTCTTGCAGTCATACGATTCTCAGAATGTATGGACACGAGACATTTCAGCAGGTTTTTTTGAAACAATAGAGCCGTATCGCTCATTTGTAGATGTATATGAAGAATTTATGGATACTAAGAGAATGCATTCTCAAACAGATTACGCTAACTTTAGCCGGTACATTGATACAAAGTATACAGGTACAGAATTTTCACTGATTGTTGCAGCGGATAACAATGCCCTGAACTTTGTTAAAGAATCGGAATTGGAGATTCTATCAGAGGTACCGGTCGTTTTTGTGGGCATTAATGCAGATGACTCAAACACAACTCTACCCGAGCGGTTTGAAGGCGTTTACGAAAAGGTTGACATTGAAAAGACGCTTGATCTTATCTCTACAATCCATCCGGACGAGAGTGAAATTTTAGTTGTCACTGGGGACTCTGTAACCTCACAGGCTGTAATGAGTCAGGTGAGGGAGTCGGTAAAGGCATTTAGTGGAAAGCAATCAATAGAATTAATTGAGAGCTCAAATTTAGGGCGTATTAAAAAGAAGTTGAGTGAACTCAAGCGCTATGATGCTGTGCTAATGGTACTCTTTACAGAAGATGATGCTGGCAACCACTATAGTTATAATGAAGGGCTAGAAGCCATCTATGATATGAGCAAGTCACCCATATACGGGATGTGGAAATTCTATTTGGGAAATGGCATAGTGGGTGGCTATCTTGTTGATGGCTATGAACACGGACAAGTAGCTGCAGATTTTGCGATATCAAAACTTAAAGGCGAGATATTTGACTATGACTTGCTTGAAATAGCCAATCCAGATCTTTATTTTGACTATAAAGAGCTCAAGCAATTTGGTCTAGAGTCGATCACCTTGCCTAATGAGGCCACTATCATTAATAAGCCGACTGATCGCATTCGTGAGTACGCGCCTTTAATTTTAGGTACAGCAATTGCGGCGGCACTCATTACCTTAATTATGGCCCTGACATATCTGAATAGAAAAGAACATATGATGAATGAAAATTTGGAAGCAGAAAAGATACGGCTGGAAACATTGTTTGACTATGACAAAGCAGTTACGTCAGATAGTGTCGATCAAATGGATCCAAAGCTCGAATTGTTACAACAGGAATTTAACCGCGTTATTGAAGAGAATAGACAGCTGAAACAAAAACTCACAAAGCAAAATATAAATGGCGGCTTTCAAGTACCGCTAGAAGTTTATCCAAAGCTAGTACAGCTAGACCTAGCTGTACGTTTGAATAGGATACTCGTTAAGAGCAGTTTACGAGAGTCTTTACACATTAAGTCTTTTTTGGCAGAGATAGAATTTGCGAAAGGCAGGACAGAGCAAATACGTGATTTGTATAAAAATGGTGAAATGAAAAGATCTGATTTTGAGCAGTACATTGAATCCAGAGTACGTACAACAGAAAAATTAAATGCACATCTAAACACCTTCTTAGAAAAAACAAGGCAGATGTATGGAACTGAAACCATGGGTCTAAATGATGGGACACAGATGTCAGATCCAGCTAAGATTATTAAAGAGGCTGCAGAGCTTGCGTTTTTAGAGAACTCCAGTCACCAGGTCAAGTTAAAGCTGGAACTGGATCAGAATCTACCCTACATTCATAAACCCCATTATTTAAGGTATATGATTCTTCAACTTGTTTCAAATGCACTTTATCATGGTGTTGAAGGCCGTAGTGGTATTGTAAATATCAAAGCTGCACTTGAAAAAGACAAGATTATTGTAATTGTATCAGACAATGGCTGTGGAATGGATGAAACATGCCTTGAAAAATCAGAAACGCTTTTTTATACTTGTCAGTCAGACAGTCAATTTAGTGGTATTGGTCTTTCAGCAGTCGGATATGTGGCTGAGCATGTATTAGGAGGTCGCCTTTCAATATATTCAGAAGTTGAAACAGGGACAGATGTAGTTATTGAGATACCAATAGGAGGTGCTGTACATGTTTGATCAAGGTGATGATTTGCTTGTGTTTAAGGATGATGTGATAGAAAAGCATGAAACAGAACCTACAGAGCCTTGGCGGGTTCTGATTGTTGATGATGAGGAGGTTGTACATAATACAACACGGCTCGTTCTCCACGATTTTGTATTTGAAAACAGGCATATTGAGTTTTTAAGCGCCTATTCCAGTGCAGAGGCAAAAGAGGTTTTAGAAGAAAACAATGATATAGCCGTTGTGTTTTTAGATGTTGTTATGGAAGATGAAGATGCAGGGCTTCGCCTTGTGAAATATATACGTGAAGTGCTTGAAAACAAGCTCATCCGCATCATACTCAGGACAGGACAGCCTGGTCAGGCGCCTGAAGACAGGGTTATTATTGACTATGACATCAATGACTATAAAACAAAAACGGAACTAACAGTTCAAAAGATGTTTACATCCTTAGTATCAGCACTTCGAACTTACAAAGATTTGATTATTATTGAGAAAAACAGGCAGGGGCTTCAAAAAATTGTTGAAGCGTCGAACAGTCTGTTTGAAATTAGTTCATTGAAACGCTTTACAGCAGGACTGATTATGCAAATGATTTCAATGTATGGCTTTGAAGATGAAGCGATTTACTTTAGAAAGTCATCAAGCCTGGCAGCTACAAAGAAAAACGGCCATTTGATAGTCCTTGCAGGATGTGGAGAGTTTGAAGAATTAATCAATCAGTCCATCTCTGAAGTAGCAGATGAAGAGATTGTTGCATGTATAGAAGAGGCAGAAAAAGAGCAAAGGCCTATTTTTAGGGGCAATATATTTGTAGGCTACTATAAAAGCCTAGGTGAAATTGAAAACTATATTGTGTTCAAGGGTGTTAAGGAAATTTCTGAAATCGACAAAGAGCTGATGATGCTTTTCAGCACCAATATCAGCCTTGCATTTGATAATGTCTATCTTAATGAACGAATTGTAAAGACACAAAAAGAAGTGATCTACAGGCTGGGTGAAGTTGTAGAATCCCGCTCGCAAGATACAGCCAATCATGTTAGACGTGTTGCAGAAATTGCCTATCTGGTAGCAAAGAAAGTTGGACTGGATGAACAGGCAGCAGACACCATTAAGATGGCTGCGCCCATGCATGATATTGGAAAGATAGGCATTTCAGAAAATGTACTCAATAAACCAGGCAAACTGACAGATGAGGAGTTTAGTTATATTAAAACGCATACAGATATCGGCTATAGAATCCTAAGGGACTCAAAGCTGATACTTATGGATTCTGCATCTGAAATTGCCAAGAGTCACCATGAGAACTGGGATGGAAGCGGGTACCCTAAAGGTCTAAAGGGCGAAGAAATCCCAATGGGGGCACGCATTGTCGCCATTGCAGATGTATTTGACTCCCTTTGCCATAAGCGGTGTTATAAAGAACCTTGGCCTGTCGATGAGGCTGTTGAATACATCCAAAAGCAAAAAGGGATTAAGTTTGATCCCGATTTAGTAGATGCTTTTGTTGAGCATATCGAGGAAGTTGAAAAAATCATGAACGAGATGGCAGATTAAAATTGAATGGTTCTATATTGCGACGATGAAGTCCCGTTTACGGGGCTTTATCTTTTCCTTGAAACCGTCCAGTGGGCAATGTATAATAAACTCACAACTTAATTTATTGATTAAATTAAGATGAGTATAAAGGTTCGTGGAGGACAGCGTGGAATATTTCACTATTGATAAACAAAAAATGAAAGAACTCAACACCCTCGCCATTCTCAATGTTATTCGTGAAATGGGACCAATTTCTAAGGCAGATATTTCGAGAGAGCTTGGGCTCAATGCTGCTACAGTTTCTTCAAATTGTTCGGTATTAGAGCAGCGCGGAATTGTAAAAGCCGTTCGAGAAGGGGTTTCAACAGGCGGAAGAAAACCCACTTTGATGGATTTGAACACGGAGAAAGTCGTTATTATTGCGGTAAGCTTAGAGCGTAACGGTATGAAAATAGGACGAATGGATCTTAATGGTCATTTTACGGATATACGTGATTTGAGTTATGAGAAAGGCAGACAACTGTGGGCAGTTTTCGATGTTCTAGGAAGTGTTATAGACCGTGAAAAAGAGGTCATTGATGAAGCGGGCGAAATACTGCTGGGAATAGGTTGTGCAATTGATGGTCTGGTTAATGCTGAGACCGGGTACGTGAGACGGGCTAAGGACTTTCAGTGGCGTGAAGTTGAGTTTGGTAAAATAATGAAAGATCGGTTTAAAACCTTTGTTTCTGTCAGTGGAATGGGATCTGCAATGGCAGTGGCAGAGCGTTTATATGGTGCTGGAGCAGATTGTGATAATTTTGTTCACATTCATATTGGTGAAGGCATATATACTGGGGTATATATTAGCGGAAGGCCTTATGCGGGCTTTAATTATGGGGCCTGTAATGTTGGACATCATAAGGTTTCTTCAGAGACGGTTAAGTGTACATGTGGAAAATCAGGATGTTTTGAAGCGGTTGCTACGTATAGTGGTATTGTAACGCGTTTTATAAACCGACTTGAGGAACGAGAAATTAACAAATTATTAGAGTATATCCAGTATGACATGGCAAATGTCAACGCGGATATGATTTACAATATGGCACTGCAAGGTGACCAGGTTGCACAGCAAATTATTAGGGATACAGGCCGATATATTGGTAGAGGTCTGGGCGCCATAGTTAACATGTTAAATCCTGAGAAGATATTTATCTCAGGGATTTATGACGCACACAACATCATGAATAGAAATATCAATAAGCACTTGGCGCACAGCAGTATCGACAAAAATCTCTATCAGGTTTATGTTGGTGAAAGTGGTCTGCAAAGAAATCAAACACTTGCAGGCGCGGGTGCACTTGTCGTTGACCGCTTGATGAGGGGTATGATCAAATAAGGGGAGTGAAGGTGTGGCATCGCTTAAAACTTTTTTCGAGACACAAGTAACTGCGCTTGATCATGCCTTCGAACAGGCGCGTATTGACAAGAACAAGAAACATCTTAGTTATATTATTCTCTTGTTCGCTGGCCTTCAGGCCTTCTATTTCGTAGTGAAGTTTATCCGATATGGGTATGGATTGCAGTCTGAGATTGTATTTAATGGTGTCTTTATATTTCTGACATTGGCTGTTTACGTCTTATTGAACCTTGGCGATGAACTTTTTTTTAGAGTGGGGCTCTTTTTAACCCTGATGGTTTCAGCCTTATATAGCTGGTATGGTTCTGTGTCTGGTCTCGGAGAGTTTGTTTATCTCTTGATGCTGATACTCTGTTGCGTTTTTATTATTGACGGGGTGGGTATTCGCATAGCATCTGTTCTGTCTGGCCTTATCTATATTTTAGGGTCAATTGCACAGTGGCAATTTACATTAACGCCCCTTGGACATATTATTGCAGTTATGATTCTAATTGGTGCTATTTGGATTAAAAGTGAAAGAACGCATTTTGAGTATAATACTAGCCATCAGAATATGAAGACCATAGGTGCCCTAAACAAGCAAATTGAGTTTGAAAAGGATTACCGTGAGGTGGTTACGGAGCGTCTTATGGAAAGTGAGCATAAGCTTCGAGTCTTTATGAACAGAGTACCCGCAGCAATCATTATTTTAGATGAGGGTCGCATTACATACGCCAACAGTGGCGCTGTAGAAATGACAGGATATTCAAAAGAAGAACTCGAAAGAACAGATTGGATAGAACTGCTTGATTTTGAAGATGCCATCATGTTTCATGATGTGCTTTCAAATGAGGACTGGGAAGCAGAATCTTACCGCGATTACTCAGTGCGTATTTTGTGTAAAGATGGAAAGCCTGTATGGACTAAATTGGTTGTTACTGATATTAAATATGGGGTTAAAACGGTTAAACTCATTACAGGATTTAGCATTTCAGATGAAAAACATTATGAGTCTCAATTGAACAAACTGGTCAAAATGAAAGAGGACATGCTGGTCTTAACACAGTCTATATTAGGCATTGATGATTTAAGCATATTATTTGATATTATTTTGGACAATGCAGTTGAAAGTATTGAAATGGCTGATAGAGGCAGTATATTATTGGTTGGAGAAGACGGAACGTTGCGGGCTGAAGCCTATAGAGGCTATGCGCCTGATTTAATGAAAGATTTTTCACTACCTATAGAAGAAAGCTTTCTGTACATAAAAACAGCTGGCTTAATGCAGAGTACAGAAATAATCAATGATATTTCAAGACTCTCTGGTGTCAAAATGACTAAAGCTCAAAAATCAGGTTTGACAGAGGTACAGTCGACAATAGCTGCTCCAATTTATTTTGGAGGTAATTTGTACGGCATGATTTATCTGGACAGTCCTCTGCGTGGTGCCTTTAAAGATGAAGACTTTATGATGGTAGATTTTTTGAAAACACAAGTAGAAATGGCGATTAGCAAGCAGGCACTTATGGATGAAACTGTGTACCTATCCAGATATGACAAACTGACAGGCGTATTCAATCGCCGCTGGTTTGAAGAGTACTATCATACAATGGAAGCGAAAGCAGTTCGGTATGGGGATGGTTTTGCCCTTGTGATGTTTGACCTCGATGGTCTAAAAAAAGTGAATGACACCTACGGCCACCTTTTAGGTGATAAGTTGATTAAGGGATTTGTAGACAGGCTAAAGCTTACCGTGCGGACTTCAGATGTACTCGCTCGATTTGGAGGCGATGAGTTTATAGGTGTCTTTCATGAAATAGACACGTTCAATCTTGAAAAGAGAATGAGACAGCTTCAAGAGATGTTTATAAGTAGTCCTATTATAGCCTCAGAACATAAAATTTATTGCAGATTCAGTTACGGCGCAGCTTTTTTTAATGAAGATTCAAATAATTATGAAAGCCTTGTAAAGCTGGCAGACGAAAGAATGTACGCAATGAAGTCCAGTGTTAATAAGAGCTACGTTGAAAAGGTGGAGTCATAGAACTGAATTTTGTGAAGTGTTAAAATTTTAATGAGAGTCAGCGGAAAAATTGAAGTAAACGAAAATAGAATTAAAAGAACTGGGGGCGTAAGGCTCCCAGTTCTTTTAGCTTTATTTCAGTTAACTATTCAAGTCATATATTTTGGATTCGCTCGAGGGGGAGATAAACCACAAGTTTCGTACCTTCGCCAACTACACTTGCAACACGAATGATGCCCCCGTGAAGCTCGATGATTTTCTTACAAATTGAAAGACCAAGTCCAGCGCCGCCAAGGCTCTGTGTTCGACTTTTATCTTCGCGGTAGAAGGCATCAAAAATGAAGGGCAGTGATTTTTCAGATATACCAATGCCATTGTCGGTAAAATTTATGACCAGCTGATGATTCTTAATATAACTTTCTATAGTCAATTGTCCATCATCATTGGAGTATTTTATACTGTTTTGAATGATATTTTCAAAAACCTGTGACAGACGCATGTAGTCAGCGCGCAGTGGTACAGAAGGAAATGGTCGCACGATCTTAAGATTAAAGCTGGTGTCATCCAGCCAGAGTTCAACGGGTTCAAGGAGCCTTTCCAGTAAGTCGCGGCTGTTGCAGTGTGCTAATTCAAGCGAATAGCCGTCCATATCCATTTGTGAGAACAAAAACAGATCATTTATCATGGTATTCAAATACTCAGTCTTAGATTTAATGGTTTTTAAGTAACGCTCCATTCTCTCAGGATTTTTGCCTTTGCCATCGAGTAAACCTTCCACATAACCCGAAATAGAGGTAATGGGTGTTCTAAGATCGTGGGAAATGTTTGTGATAAGCTGTTGTCTGTTTTCTAGCACGCGTTGCTCACGTTTTTTACTTTCCTCCAGTTCATGACGCATGTTTTCAAAGGCTCTTGAAAACTCTTTGATTTCGTATAAGCCCCGTTCATCAATGTTTACATTGAGATTTCCCTGAGCAATGGCATTGGCGGCATTCTGAAGCTTGTTCAGGGGTCGGATGTAATTGATATAGAAGTAAATCCCAATGGGTAAAAACGCCGATACGATTGAAATAATAATGGTGATGAGACTAAAAGTATAAGTCTTTTTTGTAAAGGTGTTCAGTATATTTAGTGCGTTTGGTGTAGGCTTGAGGACAAGCGTGATTCTTTGCTTGTCGGCAGTTTCGCACTCAACATGAATATTCGCACTCAGTTGTCTTGGCGGGAGTAGAATTCGCATATAGCGGTTAAACTGTCTGGTATTAATGTGATCAGAGTTTTCATCAATTGATTTTGTATCAGACCCTGCAACAAAACTATGGTTGTCGTCATATACTGAAATCAGATTTACAGTGTCTCCAATTTCAAACTTTTGAGTAAGCGTCTCAATATCAGAAGACATCAAATCGTCTAAATTGGAGCTTTCTGTCATAAACCGTGTTCTTAGCAGTTCGTTCAGTGTCTTATAAAATGTGTGCAGGTCTTCGCTTTCAACAATTTGCTGGCCGAGTATGTGTCCCGTCGTGAAGATTTCATTTTGTATAGCACCTAAGTGAACCATAGCTATGATAAACATAATGAGTAAGAATAAGTAAACTCTTACAAGAAG
Source organism: uncultured Acidaminobacter sp. (assembly GCA_963676345.2). Classification (GTDB taxonomy): domain Bacteria; phylum Bacillota; class Clostridia; order Peptostreptococcales; family Acidaminobacteraceae. The sequence goes on along the minus strand of CAXXTS010000001.1, from coordinate 720,061 downwards.
TTTATTCATACGACTTTCCCCCAGTGAATCGGTAACCAACACCCCATACCGTTAGAATAAACTCGGGCTTTCCTGGGTCCTTTTCGATTTTTTCTCTAATTTTTCTTATATGAACAGGAATGGTGTTGTCATCACCATAATAGTTGTTTCCCCAAACAGCAGATATAATCTGATCTTTGGTAAGTACTTGATTTGGATTTTGAGCCAGAAGTTTAAGTAGTTCAAATTCTTTGTTTGTCATGTTGACTGTTTTGCCGTCGACTGTGACAATATAGGCAGCCAAATCAATTTTAAGATTTTTAAATAGGAGCACATTATTTGAACCAGCTGATGAAGGGCCCGATTTGCTTTGGCGCCTAAGGTGTGCCTTAATGCGTGCAATCAGTTCAATAGGACTAAATGGTTTTGTTACATAATCATCAGCGCCAATGCCAAGTGCTAAAACCTTGTCCATGTCTGTATTTTTGGAGCTGAGTATCAGAACGGGTATTTCAGAATCCTTGCGAATGAGCCTGCATACTTCAAAACCATCCATCTTTGGGAGCATTAGATCGAGTATTACAAGGTCTGGCCCCGTTTCTTTGAACGTTTCAAGTCCAGATTGACCATCTAAAGAAATCGTAACATTAAATCCTTCGTCTTCCAGATAGTCACGTATCAGTTCGGCAATTTCCAGCTCGTCTTCTATGATTTGAATATGTTCTTGTGACATATAAGCCTCCTTATTTAAGTCGATGTATTCTTAATACTAACTTTACCATTTAACCTTCATAACGAAAAGACAGGGTTTACCATTTAAGAATTATTAAGAATTACATAACCGGCTATTCAACCTTGCCTTGTATCATAAAACATGAAAATGAGATTATGATATTTATGGAGGTCATGTACATGCGTAAAAAAATTGCAGCAGCAGCACTTTCCTTAACACTTGCGGTTTCATTGGCTGGTTGTGGTCAGGCTGATGCCAAGGAGACGACACTAGCTGCTCAGGAGAGTGTATCGTCAGTTGAGGTTATGGTTATTGAAAATGGAAACTTAAGTAGAACACTGAGCTATAATGGTGTCCTATCCCCTATGAATAGTGTCCATGTAACCTCAGTGGTACCTGGTGAAATTCTAGAAGTTCCTGTAAAAGTAGGCGATATGGTAACAGCAGATGAAGCACTTTATATTCTAGACAAGAAGACTGTTGAACGTTCAGTTAAAAATGCCAGACTGTCTCTTGAAGCAGCTCAGTATCAAGTGTCATCACTTTCAGATCAGCACGATCTTGCAGTGAAGACATTTGAAAGAACAAAAGCGCTTTATCAGAGTGAAAACGGTGCAGCGGTTTCAAAGACTCAGTATGAACAAGCTGAAGTAGCGGCTAGTTCAGCAGGGGTAGACAGTGCTAGAGTTCAGTTAGCACAAGCTCGTATTGCTCTTGATAGTGCAGAAGATCAGCTTCAGGATGCCGACTTAAAATCACCGATTAAAGGCATTGTATCTGCGCTTAATGTTGAAGCAGGACAAACAATTGGTGCTGGTCAGCATATTGCTGATGTGATTAATATGGATCAAGTTTATGTAGATATTCAAGTTGCTGAAAATGTAATCAGCAGCCTAAATACGGGTGATGAAATTATGGCAAGTATTCCAGCTGTATCATCTGAGTCCGTAAAAGGCATTGTTGAATGGGTGAGTCCTGCTGCAGACTTAACAACAAGACTGTTCCCAGTGCGTATTTCATTTGACAATGTTGAACATACGATTAAACCAGGTATGTTTGTAAATGTAGACATTGCTATACTTGAAGCATCAGATTCGGTTATTATTCCGTCTACTGCAGTACTTGAAAGAACAGACGGTAAAATTGTCTATGTGAATAAGGACAACGTGGCTGAAATGCGTTATATAGAGACGGGATTTGACAACGGTGAATCTACAATCGTTTTATCTGGACTTTCAGTAGGCGAAGAACTTGTGGTTGAAGGTCAGCAATATATTGAGGACGGTTCGCTTCTGAGTGTTAATGGGGGTGAATAATAGTGGATATATCAAAACTATCCGTCAAACGACCGGTTACGGTTATCATGGTAACACTGATTATTGTTATTATGGGGGTTATTTCACTAAGTCAGCTCGCAGTAGACTTATACCCAAATATTGAACTGCCCATTGCACTCATCGTTACAGAATTTGAAGGTGCAGGTCCCCAGGAAGTCGAGAAAATGGTGGGTAAGCCCATAGAAGACAGTCTGGCGACACTTGAAGGGCTTGAAAATATTACAACGAATGCAATGAATGGAACCGCCATTACCATATTGGAGTTCGATTTCGGAACTGATATGGATATGAAGGCGGTTGATATACGAGAATCCGTAGATATGATAAAAGGCTACCTGCCTGAAGATGCAGGAGAGCCTCTTGTTATGAAGCTGGATATCAATGCCATGCCGGTTATGTACCTTACTTTAAGTGGCGACAAAAGTATCAGTGAACTTGAACAAATTGCAGAAGATGTCGTATCTCCAAAGTTGGAGCGTTTAGGTGGCGTTGCGTCCGTTTCTGTTTCAGGTGGTTTAGAACAGGAAGTTCAAGTTAACGTATCTGAAGAAGTCCTGTCAGGCTACGGTCTGACTACAGGTACACTGGCTCAGATTATTGCTTCTGAGAACTTTAACCAGCCTCTAGGCAATATCAGCAAGGGGCCCCTAACACTCAATTTAAGGCAAATTGGTGAGTTTGGAGACGTATCTGACATTCAAAATCTAACGATTTCACTTCCGCGAGGCGGCCAAACGCGTCTTGAAGAAATTGCAGATGTAAGACTTGCTGAAAAAAAAGTTGAAAGTATGGTACATAGAGATGGCGAAAGAACCATTAACATCTCAGTACAGAAATCATCAGATGCCAATACAGTTGAAGTAGCAAGAGCGCTGCGTGCCGAAATTGAAAGTCTTCAGGGAACACTTCAGGGTGCACAATTAGATATATTTTTAGATAACGCAGTCAATGTTGAAAATTCAATAGACAATGTTGTACAGTCTGCACTTTTGGGTGGTCTGCTTGCAGTTGTTATTCTATTTATGTTTCTGCGCCACTTCAGATCTACACTGGTTATTGGACTTTCGATTCCAATATCCATTATTGCTACATTCATTTTAGTCTACTACAACGGGATTACTCTGAATATGATGACTCTGGGCGGCCTGACCCTAGGTGTCGGCATGCTGGTTGACAACTCAATTGTTGTACTTGAAAACATCTTCAGATACAGAACAGAAGGTGTTGAACCTAAAGAGGCAGCTATACATGGAGCTAACGAAGTGCGTAATGCAATTTTTGCATCTACACTGACGACGATAGTAGTCTTTCTGCCAATGACATTTGTAGAGGGCATGGTCAGCATTTTATTTAGAGATTTCAGTTTGACGGTGGTTATGTCCTTGCTGGCATCCTTGTTTATAGCTTTGACTCTTGTTCCTATGCTGGCATCAAAGATGCTGACATCTGATACAAACTCGCTTAAAACCGGGGAGAAGAAAGCGGGTATATTTAAAGCGGTTGAGAGAAAGTACCGCGGCCTGCTTGAATTTGCATTAAAGCACAGAAAAACTGTGATCGCTGCTACGCTGGGGATGTTCATTATCAGTATGGGTCTGATTGGGCTTGTTGGTGCTGAATTCTTCCCTTCGTCTGACATGGGACAGGTTTCAGTCGTTGTAACGCTACCTGAAGGTAGCTCAATTGAGAAGACACAGAGTTTTGTCGAACGTGTTGAGGGGTCTGTGCTGGGTATTGCTGAAGCAGATGTAAAATCAATTATGTCCAGTGCGGGATATGGTGATAGACTGAGTCAAATCACTGGGTCTACAACAACCAATACAGCGACAATAAATGTTATTCTAAACGACTATAATGATCGTGACAAATCCGACAAGGTCATTGCAGATGAGATTCGTACTGAGCTTTCAAAACTTTCTGGTGCTGACATTCAAGTAAGTACTGAAAGTGGCTCAATGGGTGGCGGCTCGATGATCGATGTTATGATTAAAGGGGATGATCTGGATGTTCTTAAAACACTATCAGATGATATCACCAGTCAAATAAAGAAAATTGATGGTACACGTGAAATTGAGTCGTCAATGGAAGACGGCCTGCCTGAGGTTCAGCTCATTATTGATAGAGAAAAAGCCAATCAGTACGGCATTTCAAGCAGTCAGATTTCAAGTGCTGTAAAAAGCCGCGTTGAAGGTATTACGGCTTCGAGAATTAAGCTGGATGATGAGGAAATCAATATTGTCATCAAGAGTGCTCTTGATACAGACCGTCCTTTTGAAAACCTTCAGGATACGGGTCTAATGAGTCCGCGTGGTGTGACAGTGCCTCTGAGTCAACTTGCTGAAATTAAGATGGAGCAGGGACCAAGCACAGTAACGCGCCTTAATCAAGAGCGTTATGTAAGCATTACAGGTGATGTTTATGGTCGCAGCCTTTCGGAAGTAAATACGGATATTGTAGCCCTGCTTGATGAATATGAGATGCCAAGTGGTTATAATTACGAAATGGGTGGTCAGGCAAAAGAAATGCAAGAATCATTTGTGAGTCTGATTATGGCACTTTTACTTTCGATTGTTCTGGTCTATATGATTATTGCTTCGCAGTTTGAATCCTTGGTTCAACCATTTGTAATCATGTTCTCAGTGCCACTGGCCATGTCTGGAGGTTTGTTTGGACTTGCATTAACAGGAACGCCGATGAGTGTACCAGCTATGATTGGTATGATTATGCTGGCGGGTATTGTTGTTAACAATGCAATCGTTTTGGTAGATGCTGTGAACCTAAGACGTGAACGCGGCGAGTCGAGAATGGAAGCAATAATGGCGGCTGGACCGATCAGATTGCGTCCGATTCTTATGACGACCATGACAACCGTTCTTGGTCTGATGCCAATGGCACTTGCAATTGGTGAAGGTTCAGAGTCTATGGCGCCAATGGCAAGATTCGTAGTTGGCGGATTGATTCTTTCAACCCTTCTAACACTTGTCTTTATTCCAGTTCTGTACACGGTTGCGGATGATCTTCTAATAAAAGCTGCACGTAAGAGAAAACACAAAAAAGAAAAAGCGTATGAAGCAGCGCTAGAGGTATAGGGATTGACTATTATAGTGATTGACCAATATAGCAGTTGGCTATTATAATAATCGACTCAAAACGAAAAACACACAGGCTGTGAATAGTCTGTGTGTTTTCTTTATGTCTATAATTCATTTTTATTTAATAGATCATCTAAGGCTTCTTCAAAGAGCATGGTAAGTCTTTCTTCGTCGACATTATAATAAACCCTGTTGAATTCGCCAGATGTTTCACGGATGATACCCATGCTAAGCAGCTTGTTAATATGGTATGACATGGTTCCTTTAGCCAAATTAAAGTACTCAGCAAGTTCCTTGCTGTACCAGCGTTTTTTACCAATTAAGCGCAAAATTTCGATTCGCTTGGGATCAGATAATGACTTAAGGAGTTCTTCGGTGTTCTTTTTGCGCTCGCGCTCATTAAAGCGGTTTTCAAGAGCAAATCCGTAGATGAATGTATTGCCTGAATCATTGATTGTGTGTGCATCCAGTTCGTAGAAGTAACTGATATAGGCCGTACCTTCATTCATATTGTCAGGAATCTGACCAGAGCTTTTAAAGAGTGCGCCGAAATAGGCATCAAGATCATCATTGACATAGTCAGAATGATGACTTTTGACTTCTTCAAGGTGAAGCATTACGGCATTTTCAATATACTGAAAGAAATTGTTGTAGTATGTCTTGAATAATATATCAAGACGCTGTTTCATCAGCTCAGGATATTTGAAAAAGTGGTAATACATTTGAGCTTCTTCATCAAGACTTGCATCATCTGTAATAGGAAGATGTCCGAGTTGAATCAAGAGGCTTTGATAACTGATATTTTTAATTTCATCCGTACTTAAGCTCAGTGCAGAAGCGGCAATTTCAATAATTTGCTCCGGTGTTAACGCGCTGAAAAATTTAATGAACTCTGTTGGAGTTTGGATGCCTTTTTCGTGAATATGACGGATGGAAATCTTTTCTATTCCGCGATAGGCAATGAAAAAATTATCGATTTCGTTTCGAATGATTCGTGGTAGCTTTTGATCAATTTGGCCCATATATGATTCAATATAAGTGTCAAGCTGATACCTTTTTTCTTCTGATGTTACTTCATATTGTGCCCGTCTGGCATAACGTGCCATAGATGCCAGCATTTCAATTGCTGAATTTGTTTTTAGCCCAAACATGTCCTTGCCCCTTTATGTCGAATTTTGTATGATTTTGATATTACCCATGCTCATTATAACAAAAAATATCAAACACGCAATAAAAAAATCCTGCGATGTGTGTATCGCAGGATTTATGTCTAGACAATGAAACAACAGGTGTTTAGAACTATTTGAATACGTTTAGAATCTCTCGAACATCATGAGGTGATCTATTTCGCTTAGCTAAAGGTTTAAGACTTTTCAAATGATCAACGCGTTCGAGGAATTCTGGCTGTTCATTTTTATACAAAACACCAACAGGAATACCATCATCTCCCCACTCGAGAGATTTTGCAAAGGCAGCGGTAATACTGGATGGATCATAGGTCGCTTCTAAAGTATAAATTCTGTCCTTGTACCACTTATAGGTATTCACTTTATTAAAAGTGACGCAGGGCTGTAGAATGTCTATTAGAGCATAGCCATTATGATTAGTCGCTTCTTTAATCATCTCTGCTAAATGGGCTTGATCGCCAGCAAAAGAACGGGCTATAAAGCTTGCACCAAGTGAAATTGCCATGGCGATTGGGTTAAGCGGATTCAGACGCACGCCAGTTTGCTGGAGGCTTGTAACTTGTCCCTTTGCAGTTGTAGGAGATGCTTGTCCTTTTGTTAGACCATAAACCTGGTTATTGTGTACCATGTGCACAATGTTAGGATTTCTTCTGATGGCATGTATGAGATGGTTTCCACCTTCGCCGTATGCATCGCCATCTCCTGTAGATAAGAATATTTTCAGATCAGGATTGGCAACATAGGCACCAAAGGCGAGAGGTAATCCGCGACCATGCAGGCCATTCAAACCATTTGCATGGATGTAGTGGGGCATTTTAGCCGCTTGGCCGATACCTGAAACAAGCAGAACATCTTCAGGGTTAAGACCTAACTCTGTAAGTGCAGTTTTGAGTGCAGATTGGATGCCAAAGTTCCCACAACCTGGGCACCAAGTGTTTTCAACTTTGTTGTCAAATTTATTTTGAGTCATGATGCATCAACTCCTTTACGCGACTGGATATTTCTTTAAAGTTCAACTGCCTTCCGTCAAATTTCAAGATGCTATGATTCATTTTTATGCCTGTTTCCATGCGTATGAGTTTAGCGAGCTGACCAGTATAATTCATTTCAACATTAATCAGTGTTCTTGCAGTTTTAGAGTAGGAGAGCAATTTCTTCTCAGGAAGCGGGTATATGTCTCCAAATACAAGTGCGCCAACACTGTGACCTTTTTCTTCAAGTTCTGAAACAGCTTCCTTTAGTGCGCCGCGCATGGAGCCCCAACCAATGAGAATGGTTTCTGCTGCACTTTGACCAAAATATTCAGGTTCCAGGACTTCTTTTTTTAGAAAATCCAGTTTGTGCATTCTGCGGTGCATCATTTCTGTACGCAATTCAGCGTCTTCGGTAATGTGTCCCTGCTGATCGTGTTCGTGACTGTCAACCAGTGTCAGGGTTGTTCCAGACAGTCCTGGGATCATTCTTGGCGTCAGTGATTCAGATAAATCATACATTTTAAATAGTTCATTAGAATTTTTCTGATTGTCCAGATGGTGGACGATTTGAATATTGTCTAAATCTGGATTAGGAAAAGTTTGTGCCATATCCGCCAAATATTGATCACTCAATAAAATAACAGGAATACGGTAGGCCTCGGCAATATTAAGGGCTCTTGCAGCCTGATAGAATGCATCTTGAACATCCTTTACTGCAATTACCATGCGGGGCATTTCCCCTTGTGATGCAGAGAGAACGAAGCTCAAATCACTTTGCTCAGTACGCGTTGGCAGGCCAGTTGCTGGTCCGGGGCGCTGCACATCAACTATAACGACAGGGACTTCACCTATGCCTGCAAATCCTAAGGCTTCGACCATAAGGGAAAATCCGCCGCCAGAGGAGCCTGTCATTGAACGTGCACCTGTAGCAGAAGCTCCAATGATGGTGTTGATTGCAGCGATTTCATCTTCTGCTTGATCAACCAGTATGCCAGCGCGCTTTTCAAATTGACTCAGTGTTTTCATAATGCCTGTTGAAGGAGCCATCGGATAAGCCGCGTAGAAATCAAGCCCGCCGGCAAGGGCGCCGAGTGCAATGGCTTGATTGCCGTTCATATATAGCATTTCATTTGATGTGGATGCCGTTTCAAGTTTGAAATATTCTTTTGCATATTTATAAGCCATTTTGGCACTTGAATGATTTTTTTCCTTTAGTTCAGCTTTCCACATGGGCAGAGCTATATGTTTAAGTGCATCTTCGCTTAGCCCGAGTGTTTTTATTAGGGCACCGGCAGCCATGGCTGAAATCCCTCTAGGGTTTTTTGTTTGGACTCCAATGTCCTTGTAGGGAATTGAGAGCGTATTATCATGCGTACACTCTATATCGGAAGGACAGATTAACAGTCCATCGTCTTTAAGCTTGTCAGCATGTAAGTTGACAGCTTCCTGATTGAGTGCAAGCAAAAGATCAACCTCAGGATCATGGCTGAGTACGGGTTCTTTACCAAAGCGTATTTGAATAAAGTTTGCTCCACCACGGACACGAGACATGTAGTCCTTCATGGTATGAATATGCTGCCCGTGTTCCCTGAGTGTATGTGTTATGAAATAGGCTAGGGTGTTTAGACCATGTCCAGCAGCCCCGCCAATTAAAATATTTCGTGTCATACGATTCACCTCTTTATAATTGTGGTTAAAAGTTGTGTTGTTATAAGTATACCAAAATGGTGTAGAAAAGAAAGTCTATTTCTAAAAAATAACATTATTGATTGGAACTCATTGATAATATATAGCCGATTTTAGGGAATCTTAAACGATTGCTTGCCAAGACTTGGGGATTATTCTAAAATCTAAATATAAGAGAATATAGACCCTAGAACTTATAACTAGGGCGAAGGTGGTGTGCGTATTGTTAAAAAAATGGATTGCACGTGGTCTGATTATTGCTATGATGTCTGTACCTTTAGCTGGGTGCAGCAGTACAGAGCCTGAACAGAGCGGTACAGGCACGGCGAGTACAAATGTAAAGACCAGTCAACGAATAGAGGAGCTTATTGATTTGAGTGACAGACTGAGTTTTCCAGAAGAAGACAAGGCTGAGTACTATTTGACTGGTGAGGAGAGCTACATAAACAGTCTTACTGATCATGAGGCTGCATTTTATTTGTATGACAGTACAGAGCAGAGTCAGGTGGCTGCGAAAGACTTGATTAAGCCCTGGACACAAAGTGAACGTGAAAAAATCATTAAGATTACAATGGAGTTTGAAGATGCTTTTAAGCAGTATGGTGTTGAGTTTGATGATAGTATTCACATTGTAAAAATCGGAAGTCAGTCCGGATTACCAGGCGTGTTTGTGAGTAGGCAGGCAATTGTAATTGATGAGCAGCAGTTAGCACTGCATAAGGACGATTTGAAAGCCGAACTTATTCAAGCGTTTTTCAGGCTGTATTTAAGTCAAAACCCTGATGTTTTAAGTGAACTGGCAACCAGTCTTACTTATGAGCCAGTAGAAGGGGTTGTGCTTCCAAAGGACATGATGCGTTCTATCCTCATACGCCCTGGTATTAACAAACCTTTTGTTTATAGGGACAGTAGAAAAGGCATAGAAGACAAGACACAAGTTTTTTGGCTACCACTCACGTTTATCGTTGATCAAACCACCCTTAAGGATTTAATGGTGCGTGTAGAAGTAGCTGAAAATGGAGAAGTTCATTTGGCAGCGTCTTCATCTGAAAACACATATACACAAGAAATTCCGGATTTGGCGGGGTACATGGCAACACCGCTTGCCACCCTTGAAAAAGCACAAATGATTTTCGGAGAAATTCCAGAAACATTTACACATCCAGAGGATATCCTTGCGCTGAATTTTATGTACATGATACTGGGACGTCCTGTAACAGGAAATGGAAGCTTAGACAAGCTCCGCAGTAAATTGAACTAGCCTACTTGTAAAAAATAATGGCCTTTACAAAGAGTGTATAAGTCGCTATAATGAGTACCGTAACAACAGTTAAATAAGTTAGTTGAAAAGTGGGGAGCCCGGAAACGGGCTGAGATAGAAATGTGTATTTCTGACCCAAAGAACCTGTCTGGATAATGCCTGCGTAGGGATCTTTTCATGTTAATCACAAATTTTGTGACTATCGTGCATGCTCTCTATGGGCATGTACTTTTTTTTACGATAAGGACAAAGAAATGCACGATTTCAGTTATAAGCTGTCAGCTGTGCTTGCACAGAGCTGACAGCTTATAGCTGAAATCGTATATGGCGCGTCCCGCGACATGGGCAATCGGAGATTGCCCTGTACGATATGGCGCGTCCCGCGACATGGGCAATCGGAGGTTGCCGTGTACGATATGGCGCTGGTCTTTCTTATCCTTGTAAAAAATGTACATGCCCATAACCGACCGTTTCGGCACATCCCAGACTCACTCGTTGAGGAGGATGAAGATGTATAAAACTCAAATGGAAGCTGCCCGTAAAGGGATTTTGACAGATGCAATGAAAGTCGTTGCAAAAAAAGAAAACGTATCAACAGACTGGTTGATACAGAAAATCTCAGAAGGAAAAGTAATCATTCCATCAAACAAGAACCACAAGAATATAGATCCTGAGGCTGTTGGTGAAGGGCTTAGAACAAAAATTAATGTTAACCTAGGCATTTCAAAAGACTGCAAAAGTTTTGAAAAGGAAATGGCTAAGGTTGAAGCTGCGATAGATATGGGTGTAGAAGCCATTATGGATTTAAGTTCATACGGCAAGACACAGGAGTTTAGACAACTTCTTATTGAAAAATCACCTGCGATGATTGGAACGGTTCCAGTTTATGATGCAATAGGGTTTTACGATAAAGAGCTTTCTGAAATTACATCAGACGAGTTCCTGAATGTCGTTAGAAAGCATGCGCAAGATGGTGTGGATTTTGTAACGATTCACGCGGGTATGAACAGGGAAACAATGGATGTGTTTAAGCGCAATCCACGTCTGAACCACATTGTTTCAAGAGGCGGGTCGCTCATGTATGCGTGGATGGAACTGACAGGAAACGAAAATCCATTCTATGAGTACTACGACGAGCTTCTTGATATCTGCGCAGAGTATGATGTGACACTTTCACTTGGCGATGCATGTCGCCCAGGGAGCATCCACGATGCGACAGATGCAAGCCAAATTAAAGAATTGATGGTACTAGGCGAACTTACAAAACTTGCATGGGAAAAACATGTTCAGGTTATGATTGAAGGACCAGGACATATGGCTATTAATGAAATTGAAGCCAATATGCTTTTAGAAAAGAAACTTTGCCATGGCGCACCCTTCTATGTTCTTGGTCCAATCGTTACAGATGTTGCTCCAGGATACGATCATATTACAAGTGCAATCGGTGGTGCCATTGCAGCGAGTCATGGTGCGGACTTCTTATGCTATGTAACGCCAGCTGAACACCTGCGCTTGCCTAATCTAGATGATATGAAAGAAGGCATTGTCGCTTCTAAAATTGCCGCGCATGCAGGGGACATTGCAAAGGGCGTTCATGGTGCAAAAGAATGGGATAACAAAATGAGTGCTGCAAGGCAAAAACTGGACTGGAAGGAAATGTTCAGCCTGGCACTTGAACCAGAGAAGCCAAAGCGTTATAGAGAAGAATCTATGCCAGAACATGAGGATTCATGTACAATGTGCGGGAAAATGTGCTCTATGCGGAATATGAATAAAGTGCTGGAAGGCAAAGATATCAATATTTTAAGAGAAGACACGGTATAGGAGTCACGGCTGTTATGAACAGTTCAGTAAATGAACTCAAGGAAGCCTGTGGTGTATTTGCTAGAAGTACCTCAAACTGGGTGATGCATGCTGAGTGTGTGCTAGAAGGACTGCAAAGACTTCAGCACCGGGGTGAAGACGGTGCTGGCATGGCGTTTTATGATGAATCACTTAAAAAAAATAAAGTTGTGAAAGCATTTGGTGTGGTCAATAGACTTTATGATGAAATGACATCAGAGCTATATGAACTGAAAACAAGTGCTTCAATTGGACATGTGCGGTATGGTACATCTGGCGGACAAAATTTTGAGTTTATACAGCCATGCAGCGATGAACAAAGTGAAATCTCAATAGCCTTCAATGGTCAAATACAGGCCGAGGGAAGCCTTTCAGATACAGAAACACTTTTGAGGCGCTTTGTGTCATTCCTAAAGGGTACCTCAGACTTGCATCAAGCGGTATATAGTCTGACGCGCTCACTTGAGGGTGAAGCGTTTTCAGCAGTTGCAATGTTTAAGGATAGGGTATATGCATTTCGAGATGCAAGTGGTGCCAGACCCTTGTTCCTGTGTTCGGAGCAAAATAATGAAGGGTTTGAAGTACGCATTGCTTCTGAGACGTGTGCATTTGGAAACTCATTCAGCGGCCTATTAGAAGAGGTCGAGCCCGGTTGTGTGGTGGTTGTCGAAAAGGGTAAAATTATTGAGCGTATTAAAACAACATACTGTAAACGCTTTTGTGCATTTGAAGGCATGTATTTCAGTAGAGAGGACAGTTTATATAGAGACCTTTCATATTATGAGCTGCGAAAGCAATTTGGAAGACAGCTTGTAAGGCGGTCTGAACTAAATCATAACAATGCTGATGTTGTGGTTGCTGTGCCCCAATCGGGTCTTTCAGCTGCGCTTGGATTTTCGCAGTATAGTTCGTTGCCACTCGAATTTGGACTGCTGAAAACACGCCATAGTGGACGCAGTTTCATTCAGCCTACGGAAGCAGAACGGAAAAGATGTGTTGCGCTTAAATTGCAGCTTCAAAAAAGTGTGATCTATAATAAGCGGGTTGTTGTTGTGGATGATACCCTCGTAAGAGGCCATACAATGCACCATATTGTTTCAATGCTTCGGGAAGCTGGTGCGCAGTCAGTGCACGTTTGCATTGCAGCGCCGCCTGTGTGCAGCCCTTGTACTAAAGGGGTGGATACGGGCAGACAAACACAGCTACCAGCAAGTATGTTTTCGGTTGAAGAAATTTGTTGTAAAATAGGTGCAGATTCTTTGACATTTTTAAGCACAGAGGATATTTACGAAACAATGGGTGATGAAATTTGTATAGCTTGTTTTAAACATGGATACAAAGGCCGAATTTTATAGATTTTGTAATACTAAATTTGAGAAGGTGACTCCGAATTATTCGGGGTCACCTTCTTTTACAATATCATTAGGGGCTTTTCTTCCCGTTTCGTTTAAGTGTTTTTTTCTGCTTTTTAGGGCCTTCTTGGCCTTTTTCCCGAGATAACCAGCACCGTGCTGCAGTCCCTTTGCGCCTTTATGCAAAACATAGCCGGCAAGTTTTGCCTTATAAACAGCGCTTTTTGCTTCATGCACAGCGATGGGTTTAATCAGCTCAGCAATCTCGTCTTTCATTTCATTATAAGAACTTTTAGAAGCTTTTTTATTCACGTCTTGATTGAGGTTTTTCTTTTTCATAATCTACCTTCTTTCAGATCAGACTCCATATTTCTTTTATCATAAACCATAAATGTGAATAAAACATTAAATGATTGATCTGACTATGGGTATGAATACAGACAGTAAGGAGGCGTCTAAATGAAAGCAAAACTTGGGTTTGCTTACTATATTACTGTAGGCACACAAAATTTAGAGTCAGAAAGAAAACTCTATGAAAAGCTTGGATTTTTGGTGCGGGCCAGCGGGGATAAGCCAGCACCGTGGCATGAGCTATACGATGAGTCTCTGCGCATGATTCTTGTGGAGTCAAAGGAAGATTATCTAGGAATTGCCTATGTGACAGACGATATGGATCAAAGCATAGATGCACTGAAAAGTGCAGGACTAAAGCCTGTTATTACCTCTGAAGAAGAAAGCGCACCAAAGCAGGCCATTGTTCAAATGAATGATAACATGATTATAAGTGTCAGCTTATCGAGTAAGGACAGTAGATTTGAAAACGGTGGGAAAGTATTACTGGATGTCATTGAAAATGTGGAGACAGAGTTGCTTCCAAATGCAATATGCGGTATTTTTGGAGAACTGGCATTGAGTGTCAATGAGCTCGACAAAAGCATAACGTGTTGGAAACAACTTGGGTTTGAAATTACTGAAGAACTAGAATCGCCCTATCCATGGGCCGTTCTATCTGATGGACTTTGTGTTGTTGGACTTCATCAGACAACAGATTTCAGCAAACCGTCTATTACATATTTTGGACGTGATATCGCTGACAAAATCGAAGACCTTAAGGCAAAAGGTGTCCTTGTTAAAAATATGGAAAATGAGGCATCTGCATATATTGAGCTAGGGAAATCGCATCAGATCTTTCTATTTGAACTTGAATAAAGAGCGGGTCTTTCTATTTATCGTGTCTCTGTGATAAAATAACATATGACCTAATAATAACCATGGAGTGGAGGGTGTGCAAATGGATAGAGTAGAACTCCTGCAACGTGCTGTTGAATATGAACGTGAGGGATATGATTATTACATGAGGCAATCCAAAATGTTGCACGATAAGCAAATATGTGATTTGTTTAAAGTCGTTGCCGGTGAAGAGCTTAAGCATATAGAGTGGCTAAAGGCGATCATTACAGAGCAGCTGGATTCAACCGAAAAAATAGCCATATTGGTTTCTGGACAACCGCTTCGCGACATCCAGATTGATTGGAACTCAATTAAGAAAATAGGTATTTCAGACATCAATAATGTATATGATCATGCGATTCAATTAGAGTCTGACGCCATTGAATTTTATGAAGGTTTAAAGGAACAGGTCAGTGTGGAATCTGTTAAAATGCTGGACACCATTATTTCGTGGGAAAAATCCCATTTGGAGCTGTTTGAACGGCTTAAAAGCAATGGGGATTCAGCGGTATAGAAATATTTAGCTGTATGTTGACATGCAGCTTTTTTAATGCGTTTTTGGGGGAGCCCTGTGCAACCTATGGTTGCCCTGGTCGCTAGTCATGCTATATTCAAAAATCAAAGAAGAGCACGGTGCAATCTTCGATTGCTCTAGTCGCTAGTCGCGCCTAATATTTGAGAAGCAATGTACAGAGCACCCTACGGATGCTCACGAAAGCTAGTCGCCTTATTTAAAAATCAAAGAACAGCACAGTGCAATCTTCGATTGCCCTCGTCGCTAGTCGCGCCTAATATAAATATGTAAAAGTGCCTGCAGTTAACCCTATCGGCTGAACTGCAGGCACTTTTACATATTTATGCTGTTCTTTGTCTTTTTTAGCAAAAAAAGAACCGGCTTGCGCCGGGTGACTGACCTCAATATTCTCTGGTTAAGGAACTTTGCATCCATTTGCAATAATATTCCCCACTTCCACATATCATGATCAGTTCATATAAAAACAATTCTGCATTTATATAGTATCCAAAATGAAGGGGTTTTAACCATATATTTGAATACATACATGATTTTATTAAAGTTGCTTATAAGTTTAAGCATATAAGTAGATAAGGCTTTAGCATTAATTAATAAACTGTGAACAGTTTGTTAAAAGCTAAAAAAATCTTCTTAGTACTGTTGACAATGGTTTGAGGCGGTGGTATCTTAATTACAGAAGATATTAGCACTCGTAAAAGTTGAGTGCTAACAGCGGAGGGGAAGGGAGATAACATGGATATAAATGAACGAAAACTCCTCATTCTCAAAGCGATAATCGATGATTTCATTTCAACAGCGCAGCCGGTTGGGTCAAGAACACTGGCTAAGAACTATCCTCTTGGTATCAGTTCAGCAACGATTCGAAATGAAATGGCCGATCTTGAAGATTTGGGACTGCTCCAACAGCCACATACATCAGCAGGGCGAATTCCTTCTGGAAGAGGCTACAGGATGTATGTTGACAATTTAATGAAGTATTCAGCACTTGGACGCAATCAGCAGGAGAAAATCAGAAGCTTGCTTATGAGCAACATGATTGAGCTTGATGATGTTGTCAAACAAGGGGTTAAAATCCTAGCGCAGATTACGGGCATGACAGCCGTCATATCACTTCCAAAATTTAATCTGAGCAAGCTTGAGAACATAAAAATGGTCAAAATTAACGATCAGAAGGTGCTGCTCATTCTTGTTTCTGACAATGGTGAGTTCAAATCGATTCCTCTTGGAATTAATAGTTCGAGCCAGCAGGTTCTTGACATGATTACCAATGCACTGACGCACAGACTCAGAGGTCTCACAATAAAGGACATTACACTCAGAACGATTGGAACCATAAAGTCTGATTTGTCTGAGTATAGCGGATTCATTGATTACCTAATGCCTATTTTAAGAGATACGTTTAGGGATATTGATCAAGTGGAAGTCTATGTGGAAGGGGTGCATAACGTGCTCAACCTGCCAGAGTTTCAAGAGGTTGGCCGTGCGCAAGCATTTTTCGATACCATGGAAAGCCGCGACAAACTTTGCACGGTTTTAGAAGCAGATCAGCGCGATGGTATTTCGGTGCGTATTGGTCCAGAAATTGGTCTGGAAGAGCTGGGCGATTGCAGTTTGGTACAAGCATCCTATAAAGTAAATAATGAAATAGCGGGTCAAATTGCAGTAATTGGCCCAATGCGGATGGACTACGGTGCATCTGTAGCAGTTGTTGACTATATCCGAGAAACATTATCAGAAATTTTCTCAGGTATTAATTTATAAAGTTAAGTAAGTCTCCAAGATGGTTAGGATGGTGTTACAAATTGGAAAACACAAAAAATGATCAGGAAATCCTCGAGGAGGAACTGAAGGAAACACAAGCGGAAGCAACAGACGCTGAGCAGGAAGCTGAAAAAGAGCAGGGCGAGACAGTAGATGAGCCGACTGCACTTAAGAAAGAAGTTGAAAGCTTAAAAGAGACAAATTTGAGACTCAAGGCTGAGTTCCAGAATTATAAACGCAGAACAGAGAAGGAAAAATCTGATATTTACAAATATGCAAATGAGAAAATTGTAATTGAACTCCTCGCTGTAATGGATAATCTGGATAGAGCACTAGAGTCTATCTCACATAACGCTGAAGATCATCAAAATGTCCTGAATGGTGTAGAGATGATTAAAAAGTCTTTTGAGGATTTACTTGAAAAAGAAGGCGTAGCAGCTATTGAAGCTGTAAATCAGCCGTTTGATCCAAACATGCATCACGCAGTTATGACTGAGGAAAAAGAAGATTGTGACACGGACACAGTAATCGAAGAGTTCCAAAAAGGGTATAAACTCGGCGATAAAGTGATTCGACCATCAATGGTGAAAGTGTCTTGCTAATTAAAAATAAAAATTCGTAAATTGTATAGAAAATAAGGAGGAAGCTCTAATGGCTAAAATCATTGGTATTGACCTAGGTACTACTAACTCATGTGTATCAGTACTTGAAGGTGGAGACTCAACAGTAATCCCTAATAAAGAAGGTAACAGAACAACACCATCTATCGTTGCATTTGCTAAAAATGGTGAAAGACTTGTCGGCGAAACAGCTAAGCGTCAAGCAATTACAAATCCAGAAAGAACGGTTGCTTCTATTAAACGTGAAATGGGTAGTGACTACCACGTAAACATTGACGACAAAGGTTACTCGCCTCAAGAAATTTCTGCAATGGTTCTTAAAAAGTTAAAAGAAGACGCAGAAGCTTACCTTGGTGAAGAAGTTAAAGAAGCGGTTATTACAGTTCCAGCATACTTTACTGATTCTCAGCGTCAAGCGACGAAAGACGCGGGGCGTATTGCTGGTCTAGAAGTTAAGCGTATTATCAATGAGCCAACTGCAGCAGCGCTTGCATATGGTCTTGATAAATCAGATTCGCACCACAAAATTTTCGTATATGACCTAGGTGGGGGTACATTTGACGTTTCAATTCTAGAAATTGGCGATGGTGTATTTGAAGTACTGGCTACAAATGGTAATAACCACCTTGGTGGCGATGACTTTGACCAAAAAATTATCGACTGGATGGCTGACGAGTTTGCTAAAGAGCATGGCGTTGACCTTCGTGCAGATAAAATGAGTCTGCAGCGTTTGAAAGAAGCCGCTGAAAAGGCTAAAAAAGAACTTTCAACTACAATGTCTACAAATATTAACCTGCCGTTCATTACTGCAACAGCAGCAGGCCCGCTTCACCTAAATGTTGATCTATCACGTTCTAAGTTCAACCAAATGACAGAAGACCTGGTTCAAGCTACAGTTGAGCCAATGAAAAAAGCAATGTCAGACGCAGGTCTATCTCAGTCAGATATTGATCAGGTTATCCTAGTTGGTGGTTCAACACGTATTCCAGCAGTTCAGGAAGCGGTTAAGAAAATTGCCGGAAAAGACCCACACCAAGGTATCAACCCAGATGAATGTGTTGCACTAGGTGCTGCAATTCAGGGTGGCGTTCTTTCAGGTGACGTTAATGATGTTCTTCTGCTTGATGTTACACCGCTATCACTTGGTATTGAAACAATGGGTTCAGTATTCACTAAACTGATTGAAAGAAATACGACAATTCCAACTAAGAAGTCACAAATCTTCTCGACTGCAGCTGACAACCAAACAGCAGTTGACATTCACGTACTACAGGGTGAAAGACAAATGGCTAAGGACAACGTAACAATGGGTCGTTTCCAGCTGGACGGTATTCCTCCTGCAAGACGTGGTGTGCCTCAAATTGAAGTTACATTTGATATTGATGCAAATGGTATCGTCAATGTAAAAGCAAAAGACATGGGTACAGGTAAAGAGCAGCATATTACAATTACTGCTTCTACAAATCTTTCTGAAGAAGAGATTGAAGCAAAAGTAAAAGAAGCGGAAGAGTATGCTGAGCAAGATAAGAAAATCAAAGAGACAGTTGAAATGCACAACCAGCTGGATACAATGATCTACGAGTCTGAAAAACAACTTGGCGAAATTGGCGACAAAGCAACAGATGAAGAAAAATCAAATGTTGAATCAAAGCTGAAAGAAGCTAAAGATGCGCTTGAAACAAATGAGTTTGAAGCAATGAAAGCTGCACTTGAAGGACTTCAAGAAGCATTCCAACCAATCGCTCAAAAGATGTATGCTGAAGCACAGGCACAACAACAAGCTGAAGGCGGCCCTGCTCCTGAAGGTGCAGATGATGTGGTTGACGCAGATTACGAAGTTGTTGACTAATCAGCATCGAAAATAGATAAATACAGTGGTTTAGCTACTTGAGGGTGTTGACTGAGTCAACAACTTCCAGACTGCTGAAAACTTCGAAAGTCAAGGCGCGGATGTAATTCGCTCCAGAAGCGTACCCTATGTACGTGACTGGGGCAAATTACATCCAGCAACGCAGGATTTCGGAGTTTTCAGGCAGTCTATAGTGGTTTAGCCACTTGCTTGACGGGCATCTTGTTAGTATAACCAGATGCCCTGATGGCGTATAGGACCTTATCATGGTGTACTCAGTATTCATAAATTGTTTACGAAGTTCTAATAGGGTTCTAAATAGAGCTGTGGTATAATGGTGAACAGCTGATGAAATGCTCCATTAGGGGGTATGATTGATATGAATGTTATGAATAATACCCTGAGGAAAGGCGGTATTACCTTTGAGTGATAAACAAGATTATTATGAGTTGCTGGGTGTGGATCGAAATGCTGATGAAAGTGAACTAAAACGTGCTTACCGCAAAATGGCAATGAAATACCACCCAGACCGAAACCCAGATGATAAAGATGCAGAAGCAAAATTTAAAGAAGTCAATGAGGCGTATGAAATACTCAGTGACAAAGAAAAGCGTAATCTTTACGATCAGTTCGGGCATGCAGGTGTAAATCAGAATATGGGCGGCGGAGGTTACTCAAGTGGCTTTGGCGGTTTCGAAGATATAATTAATGAGATGTTTGGCGGCGGAGGCGGCTTCGGTGGTTTTGGCGGAGGCTCACGAAGACAAGGACCTCGAAAGGGTCAGGATATGCGTGTTGATATCACGCTGACTTTCGAAGAAGCTGCATTTGGTAAAAAAGAAAAAATTGAATTTTATAGAACAGAAGAATGTCCAACCTGTCATGGAGATGGTGCTGAACCTGGAACATCTGTACACACGTGTTCAAAGTGTAATGGTACCGGTGAAATGCGTGTCTCGCAGCGTTCGCTATTTGGTGAAACGATATCAGTTCGTGCCTGTGATGCATGTAATGGCAAGGGTAAAACATTTGAAAAAGCATGTCATACATGTAAAGGTAAAGGCCGCGTGAAGAAAAAGCGTACGGTTGAAGTTGATATTCCAGCAGGTGCATTTAATGGCGCACAAATGAGTCTAAGAGCAGAAGGCGATTTAGGACACAGAGGTGGCCCAAGAGGCGACGTAATCGTTGTCATTCGTGTACAGCCTCATAAAGAATTCAAACGTGATGGCAATGACATATTCTTAGAAATGCCGATTAGCTATGCGCAAGCAGTACTTGGTGATGAAGTTGACGTACCAACACTAGATGGGAAAGTACAGTTTAAAATTCCACCAGGAACAGCCAGCGGCAAGCAGTTCAGACTAAAAGGCAAAGGTGTTCCTGTTCTCAATGGCTATGGCCGTGGTGATCAATATGTACGCGTTTTCGTTGAAGTGCCAAAGAACCTGAATAGCAAGCAGAAATCTGCACTTAAAGCATTCGCGCAGGCTATGGGCGATACAAGCTTTAAAGCAGCTGTGGAGCCTCAGGTACAAGCGGAACAGGTTGCTGAAGACCACCGCAAAGAAGACAAGGGTTTCTTTGGAAAAATGAAGGATGCCTTTAGTGTAGATTAATATTAAACCTGACGAGATATCGTCAGGTTTTTTTGTGAAAAAATGACAGAGCTATGATAAACTATTCTTAACTTGGAATAGATAGGTTATTAAGTCATAAGCTTAATTGTCAGAAAAATCAAACATGGGCTGAAAAGGTACAGGGGGAATGTGCATCATGGTGTTTAGGATCTATATCAACAATAAAAATGTTGTCGTAAAATGGACGGCGTAGTTAGTGTGATGGATAACTGGAGGTCGTATACATGAAAATAGATTATCATGCGCTTGTAAGCGTACAAGACTACGTTTATAAAGAGGCAAGACTTCTTGAGAGAAGGCTTTATGAATTGATATTTGGAAATGGAACAGCAGAAGATTTCTTATCTGCCCTAAGTGCCTATATGAATGTAGACGGGGGTTTTGGAAATGGCATTGAGCCAGACCTGAGGACGCCAGTAAGCAATGCAGTTTCCGCAGAAACGGCACTGTGTCTAATTGATATTGCCGATGTACATGATGGTACAATTATTAGAAAGATTGCGCACTGGGCCAATCGCATGCTCAATCAGAACGGATGGATTTCTCACCCTGTGAATGATATTAAAGCATATCCACATCAGATATGGTGGGAAGAGCCAGATGATAAACGGATTTTAAGCATATCCGGACTGCTTAAAAAACTTGGCGTTGAAGATATTCTTGATGAAGAGCGGATTCGCCAGTTTGCAATGACCATGCCCCTTCCAGAAAAGGTTCAAATTTATGATTATCCGCTGTACATATACGCTTTATATCATTTGGATTTTGAAAGAAGAGATGAAATTCTCACATATTTTGAAGCCCAAATGGAAGATCTTTTAAAAGATAATATGGCACATTATCCACTGTACAGCAGGTACTGGCACTATGCTATTGAACGTGTGCCACATAAGGTGGCAGAAGCGGAAGCATGGCGTGTTATAGACGGTTTAACATCTAAGGGGCATTTGAAAAATCCATACGATGAGTTGCCTTGGTGGACACCGATCTTTACGCTTGATGCCCTCGTTATTCTTAAAAAGTATGGTTTTCTTGCAATTGAACAGGAATCTTAAGTCGATGAGCCTGCTGGTGTATGCGTACAGCAGGCTTTTGTTTTACGCGGCAACTGGAGATATTTTAAAGGAAGGTGTGTCATGACGTCTTATAATCAAATCATAGATAAAACTACTCAGAAATACTCAGATTTCAATGGTGTAATAATGCTTGGAAATGTAAGTGAAAAAGCAGTTGTAAAAGCATCAGGTCTTGCGGAGCGTGTTTTTGGTGTGAAGGTCAATTCCAAAACCAGATTTGGAATAGCATCTGGAACTAAAGGGTTCACAGCAATCTGTATTCTGCAACTCATAGAGTCCGGGAAAATATCTTTAGGGACTTCTTTAAATGCAGTTCTCCCCGGTGTTTTTAAGCATGTTCCAAACACGGTGACACTGCGCCATGTTTTAATGCATATGTCTGGTATGCCTGACTATTTTGATGAGGATAATGAGGTTTTTTCTGACTTATGGAAAGAAAGACCCATGTATACAGTAGATACAAGTGAAACAGTCCTTGAAATGTTTAAAGATAAAGAAATGGTAGGAGAACCAGGGCTGAATTTCAAGTATAATAATGGGGGCTTTATCGCACTTGGTGCAGTCATTGAAGCTTTAACAGGTATGGGGTATGATAAGCGTATTGAAACGTCTGTTTTTAACAGGGCACATATGAAAACAGCCGGGTTTGACAGGTTAAATCAAACAAGAGAAAATACAGCAGTTGGATACATCGTTGACAAGACTAATTCTGTTTGGAAAAGTAATATTTACGCACTGCCGATTAAAGGTCTTTCAGATGGCGGCGCGTTTTTAAGTGCAGAGGACATGGCACACTTTTGGAAGGCGCTTTCAGGAGGGAAACTTGTATCAAACTCTATGTTGGACCTTCTTGATAAACATCATGTGCATGTTTCAAAAAATATTTATTACAGTTTAGGCTTTTGGACCAAAAGAGACGATCAGGGGATAGAATGTATATACCTAATGGGTGAAGACCCAGGTGTGTCATTCATGTCCGTTTTCTATCCACGTACAGGTCACTACTATGTATTGCTGTCTAACACAGAAGATGGTGTGTGGGATTTACATTTTGATCTGTATAACATAATGCTGGAAATGAAGTAATACAATTTAAGAAAGATAAAAAGCAGGAGGCAGTAATGGGAGATTTACGAGAAGATGCGTTTCATATCATAGAAAAGTCAATCAATAGTGTAATGCCAGATGTATCGGTTGAGCGGGCATTAAAGGATAACTTTGAGACACTGGATGCGGTTGAAGGAAAACTAGTGGTAATATCAATCGGCAAGGCTGCCTATAAAATGGCTGAGAAGGCTGAGGCGGTATTGGGAGACCGAATAAAAGAAGGCCTTATAGTGACCAAATATGGACATGTAGGCGGGCAGTTGAGTCGGTTTGAAGTTATTGAAGCTGGTCATCCTATACCAGACAGCAACTCCGTTAAAGGAGCAGAGCGGGCAATTGAGCTCGTATCTGGACTAGGTAAGTCTGATTATATTGTAATGCTTATATCTGGCGGTGGGTCTGCTGTATTCGAAAAGCCTGTCGAAGGCATAAGCATGCAGGAAATTACCATGGTAACGGATCAGCTTCTTGCCTCTGGTGCAAATATTGTTGAAATGAACACAATACGCAAGCACCTGTCAGATGTAAAGGGTGGACGATTTGCCAAGCACTGTGGTAATGCAGGTATTATGGCTATCGCATTATCTGATGTTATAGGCAACCAGTTTGACAGTATTGCCTCTGGGCCTGTGCATCCAGACAAGACCACCTCTGAAATGGCGCTGAGCATCATAGACAAGTACAGTATATTTGCGGGTGAACCTGTTTTGAGAGCACTTGCAGAGGAAACACCAAAAGCAGTTCAGAACGTTCAGTCATATCTAGCAGGGAGTGTAAAAGACATGTGCAAAGTCGCTGCTTTAGAAGCAGAAGCATTAGGTTATACACCAATTATTGTAACCACACGTCTTGACTGTGAAGCGCGGGAAGCGGGACGTATGTTGGCTTCGATAGCTGCAGAGCACGTGCTTGAAGCACCATGTGCAGGCAAGCCTGAGGCCCCTCTTGCGTTTATATTTGGTGGAGAGCCTATTGTGCACGTTACTGGGAGTGGTAAAGGGGGACGCGCCCAGGAGCTTGCTCTGGCTGCTGCTCTTGGAATTGAAGGTTTTGAAAATGTTATTGTATTTGCGGTGGGTTCTGATGGAACGGATGGGCCGACAGATGCAGCTGGCGGGATCGTTGATGGGCAGTCAACTTCGTTTATGCGCAGCGAAGGCATTGATCCAGCAGCGGCCTTAAAAAACAATGATGCCTACAGGGCCTTACATGCAAGTGGAGACTTACTGGTTACAGGGCCAACAGGAACCAATGTGAATGATCTCATGGTGGTTTTGCTTCAGTAAGCTATCTTATAAAAAAGATGCAGTAATTATTAATAAGGACGTTAAACCATTTGAGTTCTATATTTTTGTAGAGTAGAACTCAAATGGTTTTTTTATGCCGTAAATAGGGCTGTAGGGAAATAGTGTACACTATATGAAGTTTGCTTAAATAGTTTTTACAAAAAAACGTTTTCCTACCCTTAATATTAAATCGTTTCAGAGAATTTGTTAAGTATGCACTGTTTGTTTGTAAACCTATTGATATCCTAATAATATTTGTTATAATGTGCATGAAATGAGTTTTACATTCATTTTACTGCAATTAAGTGCAACATATATATGAAAAAGCAGATGTATAGTGTACTATATTAGGAGGTTCACATGGCAACTCTAAATAGTAATATGATTTCACGTATCAGATCAACAATTGAAACGACATTTTACGCAAACAACGTTGAATATATAAGTTCGGTAGAAGAGGCCTATGCACTTGCCCAAAAATCACCAGGTACAATTGTAACGGATATGGCAGTGCACAGACCAAAAGATCTTGGACTAAATGAAGATGCAAAGGTTCTGCTCTTCAATGATGGTGCTGTGACGGGACGGTGTGCCGCTGCACGTAAAATCGTTGGAGATAAAGGGGTTACGCAAGATACTTATGCTGACCTGCTTAGAGAGGCTGTTTATGCCGCAAGGGGCAGAAAACTGTACCATGCACAGGTGTATGTTGGCTTACATGAAGATTTTATGGTACGGGCAAATTTGCTTATACCAGAAGGACATGAAAATATTTTGTACAACTGGATGATGAACTTTCAAGCTGTTACACCAGAATATAATGAGATGTACAAGGCTTCCAAGGTTTATGAAAATGAAGGAGAAATATTCATATTTTCTGATCCGGACTGGGAAGATGAAACACATCCCCTCGGTCTAACACTGTTTGACTCGGAACATAACTGTGCTGCCCTTCTTGGCATGAAGTATTTTGGAGAGCACAAAAAAGGCACATTAACACTGGGGTGGAGCATTGGTGGAAGAAATGGCTATATTCCATGTCATGGCGGTCAAAAGAAATACACACTTGAGTCAGGTGAAACTTTTGTAGCAGGTGTATTTGGTCTATCGGGTTCAGGCAAATCCACACTCACGCATTACAAGCACGATGGTAAATACGGTATAGAAATTCTGCATGACGATGCCTTTCTCGTATCACATCAAAACGGTACATCTGTAGCGCTAGAGCCTGCATATTTCGATAAAACACAGGATTATCCTGCAGGATGTGCAGACAATAAGTTTCTAATCTCCGCTCAAAACTGTGGTGCGACAAGAGACGAACAAGGCAGATGTATATTGCAGACAGAAGACATCCGAAACGGGAATGGCAGAGCCATAAAGTCAAGGTTTTGGGCAGATAACCGTGTTGACTATTTTTCAGAAAGAATGAATACAGTTATTTGGTTAATGAAAGATCCGACAATGCCGCCTGTGCTAAAAATTGAAAACCCAGAACTTGCAGCGACGCTGGGTGCGACACTGGCAACAAAGCGGTCTTCTGCTGAAAGAATTACCGATCAGACGCAGATGGACACACTTGTTATTGAACCTTATGCCAATCCGTTTAGAACTTATCCGTTAGAGCATGATTATGCCAAGTTCTTAAAGATGT
The DNA here is from genome assembly GCA_963676345.2 of uncultured Acidaminobacter sp. Taxonomy (GTDB): domain Bacteria; phylum Bacillota; class Clostridia; order Peptostreptococcales; family Acidaminobacteraceae. The sequence goes on along the minus strand of CAXXTS010000001.1, from coordinate 693,860 downwards.
TTAAGCAGGAGAATATGACGTGTTATATTCTCAATACAGGGCATTTTGGATCAAAGAAAATCAACAAGGAAATAACCTTGGACTGTTTGGAGAAAATTGTAGAATCAAAAGGTGCATTCACAGAGTGGGGGCCATTAAATGACCTGAAAACACTGGACATAGATGGGTTTGTACCACACTGGAATGATCAGGAATACGTAGAAGCTGTTATTCAGGCATTTCAGAGCAGACTGGAGTACATTACAAGAGAAGAAAGTGCTTTCAATAGGCTTCCTGAGAGTGCTGCAGAGAGTATAAAACAGCAAATCAATATTTTAAGACATAAAGAAGTGAAACATAAAATTGCATAAAAAAAAGACTCCATTGAATGGAATCAAAAGTATAGGGGGTTGATGTTTTTATCAGTCATCATACTGGTGTAAGTGATCTAAATCGCGTATCATCCACGTTCTATGCTCTTCTTTACGAAGCTTGGAGTCAATAGTTTTCCAGAATTGTTCGGCGAGTTCTTTACGTTCTTCATCGGACAGTTCTTTCTTTTTTTTGTCAGTCATGATAATCCCTCCACTTCTATTATCTATATACCCAGGTTCACTACTTGGGTATCATGGGATTTGAGGCAAAATTGAACGGATTACCTTAAGAAAGTATTAATTCAGGAGGGAATCATCTTTTAGCATAGAAATAAGTAGCTAGGAGGTAATTTATGGATGGAAAATGGCTGAATATACAGAATGGATGAGTAGCCTGAGCTTACGCACACGCGAAATACATATGAATATATATAAATGTGTTTTAAGGCACATCAGAAAGACGTACATGAGCTTATATTTAATTGAGGAGGTGAGGTATGTACTTTACAAGGAAAAAATCAGTTTGTATGCTCAGGGTTCTGTTTGCTGCTGGTGGCATAACATTCATTAACTTTGTTTATGGATTTAACTTGACGATACAGGCCATAGTGGCAGCTGCTGTGGGTTTGCTGCTTATAGGCATATACGTTGTAGAAGGCACCCAATACCTGATTGTAGGTAATCAGATTGAAATCCGAAAGAGACAGAATGTAGAGATCCTGACAATTAGTAAAATCACAGAGATTCAGGCGTATTCTGTAGCATATGGTCCGGCAGGTCTAATAAGTAAGTCTGTTCGTTTTATAAATTATAATGGGACTCTTTTTAAGATAAATGACGGATTGAAAAATGCTTCTGGAAAGAGCGTGAGTGAAGTACTAAGTGAGTCATTTGGCATTAGAATAGTTAAAAAGAATGCGTGGAATGCTTACACATAAAACCCTGCTTGATCAAATACAAGGGGCATGCGTTAAAGGGCAGCATCGATATCGATGCTGCCCTTTAACATTCACTTGTTTTGGAGTTTATCTCTGTGCCTTTTAGGCTTATATATTTATGAGACCTTTTTGAGGGGGGTCTCTTTTTCATAATGTCGTGTTAGTTTGAAAATAACAGGACTTAATGCGAGTAGACCAATCAAGTTTGGAATCGCCATAAGACCGTTAAATGTATCTGATAAGTTCCACACAAAATTCACTTTGTAAACGGCACCGAAAAATACCAGGCCCAGCCAGAGCGCCTTATAGGCGTTCAGAGCATCGACACCTGCAATGTATTCTAGGCACTTTGAACCGTAGTAGTACCAGCCCAGAATTGTGGAAAAAGCAAAGAATACGAGGGCGAATGATACAATCAACCCACCAATGCCCGGCAACCCAATACTAAAGGCTGATGTAGTCAGAGCAGCACCACTTTGACTATTTGAAATGGACATGAGTCCAGTGTGTCTGTCAAGTGTAACCAATCCAGAAACGAGAATGACAAGTGCTGTCATTGAGCAGACAACCAGTGTGTCAAGAAATGAACCTAGGGAGCCAATATAGCCCTGTATAACAGGATTATCATTTTTAGAAGCCGCATGGGCAATCGGTGCTGACCCAAGACCTGCCTCATTAGAAAATACACCGCGGGCAACGCCAAATCGTATGACGGTTCCAAGGAGGCCACCGCCAACAGCTCTTGCATTAAATGCATTTGAAAAAATCATGTTAAAAGCTGTGGGTACAAGTGATGCGTTCTTAAACAGTATGAGGAGCGACCCTAAAATGTATATCAGTGCCATAGCGGGTACAATTTTTTCTGTGACTTTCCCAATGGACTGAACACCACCAATGATTACAAGCGCTGTTGCAAACGCAATAAGTGTTCCGGTAATGATTGGAGAAATGCCGAGTGAAACCTTGATGGACTGTGCTACTGAATTCGCTTGTACCATATTGCCTATGCCAAGTGCAGCAACTGTTCCAAAGAATGCAAACAACCAGCCTAGCCAAGACCAGTTTCCACCGTAATGTTCGGCCATGCCATACTTTATGTAATACATGGGACCGCCAGATTTTTCCCCTTTTTTATTGGTTGTTCGATATTTTATTGCGAGGAGTGCTTCACCGTATTTTGTCGCACCACCAAGTGCCGCTGTAATCCACATCCAGAATACGGCACCGGGACCTCCCGATGCAATTGCACTTGCTACACCAGCAATATTACCGGTTCCAATTGTTGCCGAAAGCGAGGTCGTTAGTGCTTGGAGTGGCGTAATATCCCCATCGCCATAGGTGTTGTTAGAAAGGAGCAGCCTTAAGGCTGTAAAGAGCTTTCGAAACTGAATGCACCGTGTACCAAAAGTGAGAACAATACCTGTTCCAACAAGAAATACAATCATTATGCTTCCCCAAGCAAAACCATTGATATTACTGATGAGTGCATTTAGTGCTTCCACAACAAAACCCCCTTCTTTCGTCGCAATGCATACAAAATTATAAAGGGGGTGTTTCAAACGGTTTCAAATTGTGACAAGCCTTGAACAAAAAGTCAGAAAACTTAAAATAATATTTCGTCACTCGTGCAGATATGTGACAATCCTTCCAGAAATTTACGAATATTTACCGAGCCATGCGCGTCATTTTGTGCCTTAATACCGTCCATTTCCACACGAACTTCACGAAAGGCAAATAGGACATGTGCGTAGTCTTGGAAAACAAGGTTTGAGTAATCGTCTAGACCCATATAGGCTAGATTATTCAGGGCTACTGCTGCGGTACGTCGAATCTTCTGCTCAAATGACTTAGGGTGCTTGCTGAAATGATTGAAAAATTTCTTTAGAGACATTTCGTTAAGCGCATTTGGGTGGTCGATAAGGTAATGTACAGAGGTGAGTATGGCATCAGCACCACTTTCGCCCAAAACACCAATTTCACGGAGCGCTTCAGCAACCCGATCTTTTTTGTATACTTTATCGGAAATATTATTTACTAGAGATGTCTTATTTTGCACGGGTTCCATCATTTCTACTGCAAACATAGACTTTATTTGACTGAGCTTGCGCTCAGCATCTATAGATTTTTTTACATTCCTAATGACAGATATTACTTCAATAGCATTTATAGGTTTTTGAATAAAAAACTCTACACCAGCTTCATAGGCACGCCCAACCATATCCTTTGCTGAGACTTGTGAAATCATAATGGAGGTGACACTTCCCTTTAACTTTTGAAGTAGAGAAAGCCCATCCAGTTTTGGAATGAACAAATCGACCAGGACTATGTCAGGTTGAAGCGTGGGAATTTCTTTAAGCGCTTTCTCGCCATCGTGCGCTACACCAATAACTTCTCCTAAACTTTGGTCCGATAGAATCTGCTTTAGTATAAGTACAATATTCGGATCGTCTTCAACAATGTAAAATCGCATATATTTACTCCTGTATCATTTATTTTAAGAGTGCACTTCTATTTTGTCTTTTGGAATTTCAATGGTAAAGGTCGTATCTTTCGTGGGCGTAGACCTAGCATGGATGGTTCCGCCGAGTACATCTTCAATCAGTCTATATACAATGGTCAGTCCCAACCCGCGGTTTATATGACCCGTCTGATAATCAATTTTCGTTGAGAATCCGGGTGTTTTAATAAGCGGTAAATTCTCAGGTTTGATACCAGGACCGTTGTCACTGACTTGGAATTTGTGCATATTGCCTTCAACCCAGTGTGTCAATTTTATTGTAACTGGATGCTTGTAACCTCTGGCAGCGTCACAGGAGTTAAGTATTAAGTTCCTGAATATGGACATCAGCTGAAAATGATTAATAGTATGAAAATCAGACCCCCCTTGAACAAGAAGGCGAATGTCATCCTGTCTGCCAATCATTTCAGCACGCATCTGTTCTTCTAAAATTGAGAGTACAGAATAAAAGGTCATGGTCTGATTCTGGTACTTGTTTTCCATTAAGTCATGGACGCCCCGGATAACAAGTTCATATTCTTTTTTTATTTCATGCACAGCCCCGGCCAAATTTAATGCATCGTAAGACCAGTTTTCTTCGTTCCTATTGATTTTTATATCTTCAAAGTGTTGGTAAGCCCCTGTCATAACCTCTTCAATGCGTTCCATATTGTTTTCCATCCAAAAGATTTCCGTACGCAAAAACGAATTTAGCCATAAAAGGCGTCTATAGCGGAGTTCGTGCTCTTCTTTAAGCAGAAGTATTTTTTGATAGCGTAGAACAACGAGTATAATTAGGGCTATGGTTGTGCGAATGACCGCAACGAATAGGAGGGTTGTCAGTATATCGCTGAAAAAGTTTTGCTTAAACCACGCCACACGAATGAGGACTTCCAAGAGGTTCAGAGTGAAGTCACATACAACGGCAAAAATTGAGAATAAATCAAAGGTGAAAATGGCGTATTTTTGCACACTATACTGCATGAAAATACCATATCCAATATAAAAGAATATTTCAGGTAAGTAACTCAGGACAATAGCTGGGTCAAGGTTTCCGAAGAAAAAAAGGACAATAACACGCCACGTAAAGGTTGAAACAGCAGAAGTTAGCCCGATTGTAATTCCAGAAATGTCTCGGTTGGTATGTATGAAAATAGCAAGGGCAATAACACCACAGCTGACCCTGAAATCGTCTATTAGTAAGTCAAGATAAAGTTGGGAAAACAGCGCGATCAACATTGCACCGGCAAAAAGTCTATTTCTTTTGCTCATGAAAACCTCCATCAAATCTGAACTAAGTATATCAAAAATCGACGCGGAGAATGAATCATTTGCCCAAATTTCTGTAATAATTGATTTAAGCCGATTGTGGAAAATAGAAAAAGGGTAAATACTAAGTAACTAATTCCCTTTGTACAGTGGTGAGGCATATGAGAGTAAAACTAAAACTGCAATTATTTATCATTCCATTAATAATCATCCCAGTCATAGCAACAGCCTATATTTTTATTGGGAATACCTCTAATAGTATTCGAGCACTGCATTCTGAGAGTCTCCACCGAGATATGGAAATTATCATGAATCAGCTTAATCAGGAGAATTCTGTTATAGAGAGACTTGGGGCAACAAACACGAGGTTCTACGAACGGAACGCGCAAAGTCATGCGCGGAATTTCATTTTGGATTTACAGCTTGAAAATGGTGTAATACAAATTTTTGAGCACCGAACACTGGAAGTTGTCAATCAAGATGACAATTTTGATCGGTCCTTTTATACAGATTTATACAATGAAGCACGACAGAAAGAAGTTAACGATGTCGCTGAAAAGATGGTATCGGTTTCAGATAAAAACTATGCTGTCTATTATCAGTATTTTGAGCCTTGGGACTGGATGGTCCTCATTTATATGGATGAAGATTTAATTTATCAGCCTATTAATAAATCCATTTCCCAGATGCTTTTTATTGTTTTTGTGCTTGTTGTCCTAATTGGTATTTTCTTATATGTACTGACATCGCGGCTGACTGCCCCCATAGATGTTCTTATGGAAGGTGTGAAATCAATCAGTGATGGAGATTATACGAAGAAGGTTTACACAAATACAAAAGACGAGTTCAATGATTTTGCGCAGGCGTTCAACAATATGACAACAAAGCTTCAAGAGAGCTTTGACAGCATGAATGAAATGACAGATGAACTCAAGCTAATCAATATGGGACTTGAGTCTCGTGTTGAAGAGCGTACGCGGGATTTGAAAGAGACCAATGATGAACTTGAGCTTTCAATCATTCAGATGCGTGCACTTCAAGATGATTTGGTTGAATCTAGAAAGATAGCGGCTTTAGGGTCGCTGGTTGCGGGTATAAGTCATGAACTCAATACGCCTATAGGTGTCGGTATTACAACCGCTTCATATATAACGGCTCAAATTGATAGCCTTCTTGCCATGTTTCATCAGGGCAAGCTCAGAAAATCAGAATTTGAATCAGAGCTTGAGGACATAAAACATTCTTCAGCGCTGATACTGGACAATCTTGAAAATGCTTCATCTATGGTAAACAGTTTTAAACTGCTTGCTGTGGATCAGTCAAGAGAGCATAAAAAAGAGTTTGAACTCGTTCATAGTGTACAGGGGCTTATACAAAACATGAATGTGCTCTTAAGAAAAGGTCAACATAAAATATCCATAGATTATGAGAAGCCGGTGGATATGTACAGTTATCCAGGTGTTATATCTCAGGTGCTGACCCATTTCATTATGAACTCGGTTGAACATGGCTTCCAAGATATAAACAAGGGTGAAATTATGATTTATATCAAACAGGAAATTGGACGCGTAACCCTTGTTTATGAAGACAATGGGCGTGGCATGGACGAGGAAAAAGTCCACCGTATTTTTGAACCATTCTTTACAAGCAAGCTAGGTAAAGGATCAAGTGGACTTGGTCTGAATATTGTTTATAATCTTGTAACGGGAGTACTTAAAGGGAAGATATCAGCTATGATTCGGGCGGATGGTGGCATGCGATTTACAGTTATCATTCCAACAGTGATAAAGGATGATTAATGATGATGAAAAAGCTGGCAATTATCTTAAGTGTGCTTATGACGCTCACTGCGTGCACAATGTCTCAGCCGACATCAAAACCTAATGATGATGTAGGACCTGCAGGTGATGATTTAGAAGTGAATATAATCGAAAAGATGCATTTGAATGATCAAGAAATGGCCTATTTAACTGAATTGCAAGAAAAAGGTGTGCTCAGAGCGGCTTCGCGCCAGGTTGAAACGGTGTTGAAGGAGGAAAATGGCAAGCGTACTGGCTTCAATTACAACACCATAAAAATGTTTACGAATGCCATTGGCGTGGAGCTTGAAATTGTTGTTGTGGATAACATAGAAGTCTTTTTTAGAAAAAACGGCACGTTTGACAATGCTGTTAAAACGGATCCGAATATAGTGTATTCACCAGATCTGCTTGAGGATGTAGATGTTTATGTAGACACACTGACACAACTTCCGTGGCGTGAAAAATTGATGGACTTTATCGGATTCACACCAATCAGAGAACTCGTCATTAATAATAAATCTGTAGAGATAAACAGTATATATGACCTAGACGGCAAAACCGTCGCCGTTCAGGGCGTTTCTTCATATATGACTACCTTTTCAGAAATTGAAAAGGCACATGGTATAGAAATGAATTATGTCTATACAGATACAATACTAGAAGCAATTGATACAGTGAATAACAATAAGGCTGATTTGACCATCATGGACAGCAATCGCGCCTTTCTTGAAGCCAAACATTTTGAAAATATTGAGATAGGCATTCCTATTACAGATGTAAAATATGTGGGATGGGCTGTTTCAAAAGACTCGAAAATTTTGAAGTCCATACTGAGAAAGTATATAGATGTCTTGATTGATGAAGGACTGATAAACGAATTGTGGTTGGGGGACTATGAAATTAGTTTTTATGAGTATTATACCTTAATACTAAAAAACGCAAGTGTTCTTGAAACCATGAATCTCTCAGCTGAAGAGCAGACCTATGTAGATCAGATAAGAGAACGTGGTGTACTGCGTGCAGCACTTCAACCCAATGTTGTCGGATACTACTTTGTAGAAGGGGAACCTGCCGGGATTAACTATTTGCTTGCAAGGGACTTGGCTGAAGTTCTGGGGGTCGATTTAGACGTTGTAGTGGTTGATCAGTTCACCAAGTATTTCTGGAAAGATGGTGAAACACCTGAACAGATAAAAACGGATGAAAGTTACTTCTATGTGCCGGATTTATTTGACCGAGTGGATGTTTATGCCGATAATTTCACTTATTTGCCGTGGCGCAGTCAAATTCTCAATCAAATAAAAACCGTGCCAGTAAGTACTGTTATTGTTCAGGCAGTTGGTTCAAACATTGAGAAAATGGAAGATTTGGACGGAAAAACGGTAGCGCTGAACCGCGATACATCCTATGAAATGGTACTTGATGATATTAAAAAAAATTACGATGTTGATGTTGAAGTATACGATGTCTTTTCTGATGCAGAAGGGTACGAAGCCATTGAAGCGGGCTATGCGGACTTTTCAATTGTAGACAGTGATATTGCATTTTTAGTACTCCAGAAACATGAGAATCTTGAGATTTCTCTTCAAGCATCTGAAACAGCTTTTATAGGATGGGCTGTAAAAAAAGAAGATGTTGTGCTTGCATCTATTTTAGAAAAGTATTTTATGGCAATGAAAAGTAGTGGAAAGTTTGATGCGTATTGGGAACAGTCATACGGGGTCTCGTATCCAGAGTATATGAGACTGCTTACAGACTGATTAAATAATATCAGCTATATAAATTCGAATTTATTTATGGAGGTGGTTTGAATGATTTATGAACTAAGTCGTGCACAGTTTGAAACCATTGAGCATTTGCTAAAAAAGGGAAACGTACACGAAGAAGTCATCAATGTTGTTTCAGGGTTAAGTTTGGGATGGGTATTTGTTGATAATGTTATGGCGCCGGGAACAGCGATGGTTTGGTCAGAAAAGACGAAGGGGATATTCTTTATAGGCAGTCCAGCAAGCGAGGAGTTTAACAGTGCCCTCATTGCCTATATGAAGTACATACTGATACCAAGAATGCAAAAGAAAAATCTTGAGGGGATTTCCTTATATGGTGGCAGCAAGGTTTGGAATAAGAAACTTGGATCCATTTTTGAGCGTGTAGAAGTGTCCTTAAGCTCTGGCGCAGAGAATCCGGTAAGACCCTGTATAACCTATGCTGTTCAAGATAATGACCTTAAGCAGAGTGCTGTGCGTGCTGATTTTGAAAGAGTGCATGAAGTGCCACTCTACACATTAACACTTTAGTGGCCTTTATAAAATACGCTTTGTATAGTACGAAATGATTTTGTGGGAGAATGATTTCGCTAAAAGTAAGCTAGAAGGGGATGTTTCACAGACATCCTCTTTTTTGCGACCAAATTAGAATGTTCAAATAAACACCGCTCTTTTGACTTAATAAGAGATTAATACAAAGATTTAATAAAATAGTGAAAACGTTTCGCGTATAATATAATGACCAATCGCGCAATATATGGTATCATACCCCTAGGAGGTGCGTTATGGCAAATAAAATGAAAGCATTAGTAAAAAAATACGCGAAGCCAGGACTTTGGTTAGATGAAGTGGATATGCCAGAGGTTGGTGAGCAGGATGTACTTATAAAAATGAAGAAGACAGCTATTTGTGGTACAGATGTACACATTTACAATTGGGACGAGTGGTCACAAGCTACTATTCCTGTTCCGATGACTATTGGACATGAGTTTGTTGGTGAAATTGTAGAAATTGGAATTGGTGTAAAAGACTTTAAGGTTGGCGATCTGGTTTCAGGTGAAGGTCATATTGTTTGCGGACACTGCAGAAACTGTCTTGCAGGCAGAAGGCACCTATGTAAGAATACAATGGGTGTTGGCGTAAACAGAACAGGTATTTTTGCAGAGTATGCATCTATTCCGATGCAAAATGTGTGGTTATGCGACCCTAAGATTCCTGAAGATGTGCTGAGTATTATGGATCCACTGGGTAATGCTGTACATACAGCACTTTCATTTGACCTTCTTGGCGAAGATGTACTCATTACTGGTGCAGGCCCAATCGGTATAATGGCTGCTGCAATTGCACGCCATGCAGGTGCGCGTCATATTGTTGTAACAGATGTTAATGATTACCGCCTTGGTCTTGCAAAGAAAATGGGCGCTGACAGAGTGGTTAACCCTATGAAAGAAAAGCTTTCAGAAGTCATGGTTGACCTAGACATGAAAGAAGGCTTTGATGTAGGTCTTGAAATGTCAGGGAATGCTTCTGCATTTAAGGACATGGTCGACAATATGTTCCACGGGGGCAAAATTGCCATGCTGGGTATTCAGGGACCGGATACACCGGTTGACTGGAACAAGGTTGTTTTCAATGGTCTGTTCATAAAAGGTATTTATGGTCGTGAAATGTTTGAAACATGGTACAAGATGACAGCAATGCTTCAGTCTGGTCTGGATGTTTCAGATGTAATTACGCATAGAATGCACTATACTGAGTTTGAAAAAGGTTTCGAAATCATGAAAAGTGGTCAGTCCGGCAAGGTTATTCTTGAGTGGGACTAGGCTAAGAAAATTATAATTGTATAGTTTGCAGTGCATGCAATAGCAAAGCGTTAATCCGTTTATGGATTAACGCTTTATATTGCAAATAATGTATGTGTACTATTTTGAAGTAATATAGTTTGTCTTTTAAAGAAGAGTGAAAAAATCTACTCGCCGAAAAGGTGTTACTACACAGCCAAGCAAATCGGTACTATATGTATCAAACCTCCAGCGTGATAAAAAATAAAGCGTGTTACAAAATGAGTTCTAAACCCATTTTGGAACACGCTTTCATTAAATATAAGTGACTTGATGTCAAATTACTGACCGATTTTTTTATTTGCACGCATACGGTCTGTAGCATTAAGAATTTTCTTTCTTAGGCGAATTGAATCTGGTGTGATTTCAACAAGCTCATCATTCTCAATGAATTCTAGTGCTTCCTCAAGTGTGAAAACTCTAGGCTGAATCAGCTTAAGTGCATCATCAGAACCAGAAGCACGTACGTTTGTCAGTTTCTTATTTTTACATGGGTTAACAACCATATCATCTCTACGGCTGTTCATGCCAATAATCATACCTTCGTAAACATCAAGAGAAGGACCAACAAACATTTGCGCACGCTCACTTAGGTTGAACAGGGAGTAAGACATTGTTGTTCCGCCCTGTTGAGAGACAAGAACACCATTGTTTCTACCTGCGATTTCACCCTTGTACGGCTGGTACTCATAGAATGATCTTACAAGTGTGCCCTCACCGCGTGTGTCATTGATAAATTCACTTCTGTAACCAAGCAGACCACGTGTTGGCACATGGAAAGTGATTTTTGTGTAGCCGTTTTCAGGCTCCATAGAAACCATTGCACCTTTACGCTCGTTAAGTTTCGAAATAACCGTTCCAGTATGGGCATCAGGCATCGTTGCAATAACCGTTTCAACAGGCTCATTTGTTTTCCCGTCAATTTCCTTTAGAAGTACTTCTGGCTTAGAAACAGAAAGCTCATAGCCTTCACGACGCATGTTTTCAAGCAGTACAGAAAGGTGAAGTTCACCTCTGCCTGAAACTTTGAAGCCCTCTTTACTTGGAAGCTCTTCAACACGCAGACCAACATTGACTTCAAGTTCTTTGTCAAGACGTGCACTTAGGTGACGGCTTGTAAGGAACTTACCACTTTTACCACAGAAAGGAGAATCGTTAACAAGAAAGTTCATTGAAAGCGTAGGCTCTTCAATGTCCATCATTGGTAGCGGATCAACATGATCAGGAAGACAAACTGTTTCACCGATCATAATATCTGAAATACCTGAAATAACTACGATTTCGCCACTGCGTGCCTCGTCTGTTTCAACACGCTTTAGACCTTCGTTAATGAAAACTTGTCCAATTTTACCGCGGGCAACAGAGCCGTCACGTTTTGCAATTGAAACGCTTTGACCTTTTTTCACAGTACCTTGCTTTACTCTACCAATTCCCAGTCTGCCGATATAGTCATCGTAATCAAGCGATGAAACTTGAAGCTGAAGTGGTTCGTCATCCAGATCAGGATACACATTTACGTGCTCCTTCAGAAGGTCGAATAAAGGCTCCAAATTTGTACTCTCATCATCCATTTCACGCTTAACAATACCTTCTTTTGCAATACCGTAAAGAATAGGGAAGTCAAGCTGCTCATCTGTAGCGTTTAGGTCAGCAAACAGGTCGAAAGTCATATCGACAACTTCTTCAGCACGCTGATCTTTTTTGTCAATCTTATTAATCATAAGAATTGGACGCAGACCTTGCTCAAGTGCTTTTTGAAGAACAAAACGCGTTTGAGGCATTGGACCTTCGCTAGAATCAACAAGTAGTATTGTACAGTCTACTGTTCTGATAATACGCTCAACCTCTGAAGAGAAGTCGGCGTGACCTGGTGTATCTACAATATTAATTTTTAGTCCATTGTGCTCGATTGCACAGTTTTTTGCATAAATCGTGATACCGCGCTCACGTTCTAGGTCGTTGCTGTCCATGACACAATCAACCACTTCTTCGTTTTCTCTGAATACGCCACTCTGAGAAAGAAGTGCATCAACCAGTGTAGATTTTCCCGCATCGACGTGTGCGATTACGGCAATGTTCATAATATCTCTATGCTGTGACATGTGTATATCCTTTCTATAAATAAATACAATCATTCGCATTAAAATTCCGATTCGAGTTGAAACTCAACCTACTAATCATACACTTATAAGTGGTGGATGGCAATCATTAAAATGTAAACAATTTTTCTTTAACGTCTCAAAGGGTTCAAGTAAACCTTTTCTATGGTAAAATAATAAAGACTATATGCGTAAATTTAGAAGGAAAAGAGGGTGCTTATGCCAGCATTACCACTGCATATGATGTTTGCAATTGAACTTTCAAAAAGATATAAGGGACTCACACCCTATCCGCTGATGGTAGGAGCTATTTTGCCCGACTGCTTATATCCTGGCGATACAAAGAGCTTTAGAGTTTCACACTGCCTGAGCGGGAGTGCTTTTCAGGCAGATAATATAATCAAGCGTTTTCGAGAAGTTGTACGACATCCTGAAGACTGGGCGCTTATGATTGGGTGGCATTCCCATGTTTGGCTGGACGCCTATGACAGAAAACGTGGAATGAGACTGCTAGGCAAGAAAAAAATCAGCGAAAATGAACATTCACGGATGCGTTTCTACGATAATATGTGTGACTTTTCCAAAGCGGAAATTATGAACATTGTCGATGAAATGGTTCGTGTACCCACCCCCATGGTAACCGTTTTAGAGCAGATGATGGATATTCACTTTAAGAATCCTCAGGAGCAGCTAAGGAGTGTTCTAAAATTTATTGAAAGAAGAACTGAAATGGAACCAGACGCCAAGAGGCCTATCGTAAAAAATGTTGTTTTTGAAAGGTATATAAATGAAGCACTTGAGGGGTATCCGTTCGAGGCACTTGGCCTGCGACCATCGGAGTCTTACATAGCAGAGCCAGAAGAAGCACAGGCACCAAAAGATATTTTAGATCCAGCCCTTGACGAACTGGACATGCTCGATAAGGAACTTGATGATTTGCTCAGTAAATAGACCTGTTCTTTTCACTAAAGATATTAAGATTTAGACTTGTGGTACAGCAAATACAAATGCTATAATGCATACTGTTCGACTGAATTTTGGACGTTTTGAAACACACTATATATGAAAACAAATGAGCTTGGAGGCACGAAATGTGGTATGAAATAAAAGTGAAGACGACTTCTGAAGCATCAGAAGCTGTTAGCAATATGCTTTATGAAATTGGCGCAGAAGGGGTTCTGATTGAAGATCCAAATGACCCTGTATACACGAATAGCAAAGAGTCTGATTGGGACTACATTGATATTGAAGAAGTCAAAATGCACTTAGAGTACGAGGGCGCGGTGGTTAAGTGTTACTTTGATGGTGCAGATGTAAGCGGAAATCTATTAGAGCAAAAAGTGATCCATTTAAAGGAAAGACTTTCTCAAATTGAAAGTTTTGGCCTTGACGGTGGTCCCCTTACAGTAGAAATTACTGAGCTTGAAAACACAGACTGGAACAGCGAGTGGAAAAAACACTACAAGCCTTTTGAAGTGGGGAATAAACTGGTTATTAAGCCAAGTTGGGAAGTATACAACGAACAAAATGATCGACTGATTATTGAAATTGATCCAGGTGGCGCTTTTGGATCAGGGACGCATGAAACAACAAGCATGTGTATGGAAATGCTTGAAGAAAACGTAACAGCAGATGTTGATGTATTCGATATTGGCTGTGGTAGCGGAATTTTAGGCATTGCAGCTGCAAAATTGGGAGCCAAGTCAGTTGTTGCAGTTGACCTTGATGAAGCAGCGGTTATGACAACAAAGGAAAATGCCCAGCGAAATGGCGTCAATACACGTTTTGAAGTACACCATGGGGACTTGATGGAAGTCGTAACAGGCAAGGCAGACATTATTGTTGCCAACATTATTGCAGATATTATTGTACTGCTTTCAAAAGACTTAAGAAACTTTATGAAGCCAGAGGGGCTCTTTATTGCAAGCGGTATTATTGATGATAAAATTGACTTTGTAGTTGAGGGACTTGAAACATCAGGTTTTGAAGTTGTTGAAGTTAGAAGACGCGGCGAGTGGGCAGCCATTTTAGCGAGGTAATCATGCATCGATTTTTTATATCAAAAAATAGCATAAATGCTGAAAATCAAACCGCTCAAATAACCGATAGAGATGATATTAAACATGCTGCAAAAGCACTAAGAATTGAAGTCGGCGAGAAAATAGAGCTTTGTGACTCAGAGGGTATTGAACACATTTGTGAAGTTCAGCTGATTGAGACGGATGCAATAACATGTGCTGTACTTTCTTCGGAAATGAATAAACGGGAGTCAAATGTTCATATTACCTTGTATCAGGGACTGCCAAAATCGGACAAGCTAGAAATGATTATTCAAAAGACAACTGAGCTTGGCGTTGATCGTATAACGCCTGTTCAAATGAAACGTTCTATTGCAAAGTGGAAGGACGACAAGTCAGGTGATAAGAAAGTTCAGCGCTGGAACAAAATTGCCTTTGAAGCTTCCAAGCAATCTAAGCGGGGGCAAATCCCAGAAGTGGGTGCACCCGTAACAATGAAGCAAGTATTTAGGAAACTGGAAAGCTATGATCTGATTCTGATGCCTTATGAAAATGAATCAGCACAGGGCTTCGGTGAAATTCTTAACAAGAATGCCGACTCAAAGCGCGTTGCCATTATTATTGGACCAGAAGGTGGCATTGCCGATGAAGAAGTTAAGCTGTTGACTGAAAACGGGGCAAAAAGTGTCAAAATGGGGCCGAGAATTATGCGTACGGAAACAGCGGGCGTTACTGCAGTAGCGCTGGTTCAGTACGTTCTTGGTGACTTGAGTGGTGTTTAGCAATATAGATGAATCAAGTCAGCATTAAATTGACTTGAGTTTATGAATTTGAAAATGAATCAGCGAATAAGGTATGTAAGTCGCACGTTCTTTCTAATTTATGGAAAGAAGGCGGCTTGCTTTTTTTGTTTTAATGAAAATGACTTATAACAATGACGTTTAAGGTGAGCGTCGTTATTATGCGGTGTGTATGGATGAATTAGGATAGGGATTTTTTCTGGATGGGAAATGAGGGGGGAGAGGAGAAATCTAAGCAATTATGGGTATATGATGATTAGTTTGATCTATGGCGGGTATTTGTAGTATAGAAATATTCTATATACAACTCGTAAATTAAAATACAATCAAATTTACAATAAGTATTGAAATGTAATGAATATAAATATATATTTATAACAAATGAGTTGTTGCATTCTGGTTTCGAAAGGAGTTTTTATGCCTAAACCATTTAAAGCGGGTTGCCAGAGACCTAAGGTTTCAGTAAGTGTAACAGAAAGTGAAGATGTCCAAATGGCTGTACAGGAAGAAAAGGAGTTGAAAAGCGTGATCAAAGTTGGAGCAAAAGCACCGGATTTTGAACTTGCAGGCTATCATAAAGGGGAATTTTCTACCTTTAAATTATCGGAATTTTTAGGCAAATGGGTCCTTCTATGTTTCTATCCGGGTGACTTTACCTTTGTCTGAGCGACTGAAGTATCTGCCGTGGCAGATAAATATGAGACGCTTAAAGGGCTGGATGTAGAAGTGCTTTCTGTGAGTGTTGACAGTGTTTTTGTTCATAAAATGTGGAATGACCATGAACTTTCAAAGATGGTAGATGGGGGTATCCCATATCCAATGCTATCAGATGGTGGAGGCGCAGTTGGTACGCTTTATAATGTTTACGATGAAGTATCAGGCGTTGAAACACGCGGGCGTTTTATTATTGATCCCGATGGGATCATTCAGGGTTACGAGGTCTTAACCCCTCCTGTAGGCAGAAATGTCTCTGAATCCATTCGTCAAATTCAGGCCTTCCAGCATGTTAGAAAAACTGAAGGGACCGAAGCGACACCATCTGGATGGAAACCAGGAAAGAAAACACTAAAACCAGGGCCAGATCTTGTCGGCAATGTTTGGAAAGCTTGGTCAGTTAAAGAAGCAGATGAGTAAGACGTTTAGCTATACTTAGGATATATTATAAGTAACAATTGTATGTTGAAATTGAACCGGCCTTTAACCGTTGGACTGATGTCTAGCAGTTTGAGGCCGGTTTTTGCAGTAGTTTATGAGGAGGATGACATAGCCTAAGCTGAATTATATATCATGTTCAAGGTTCAATATCATGGGTATAAATAAGGAAAGTATTTGCTTTTGAGGGGGGATCTTATAATGACAAGAAAGTTAACGATAGCATTCATGATTATTGTAATAGCACTTGGCGCGGCTTTTACGTATAAATATACCCACAGGCCAATTTACATTGGGTTTGGAGCCGGATTGAGCGGACAATGGTCCCAGCTGGGCGTGCAGGTTAGAAATGGATTTCTTCAGGCAGTAGATGAAATTAATGAAAATGACGGGGTAAACGGGCGCAAGATTGTACCTGTCATTTTTGATGACAAAAACGATAATGAGTATGCGAAAACAATAGTTGAAGACTTAAAAGAAAGAAATATTGATTATTTTGTAGGATTTGCCATAAGTGCAATGACGCCTTCTATTGAAACGTTTATGGAAAATTCAGAGGTTTTAGTCATTAGTCCTACCATGAGTACGAACCTATTGACGGGCAGAGACGATAATTTTTTCAGAGTCTGCAATGCCAGCGCTAATGAGGCCTATACATTTTTGAAAATCCTTTCTAATGAGGCTTATCGAGACTTTGCCATTGTATATGACATTTCAAATAGACAGTATACGGGACCAACACATGATATTATCATTGACAAACATGAAACGAATGGGCTTGATTTAATTTACGATGAAGCCTTTGACTCACATAAAGTTGACTTTGAACAACTGGCTGCGCGTATACACAGTTCCAGAGCGCGAAATGTTATTATTCTTGCATCCGGTGTAGATACTGCTGAAATAGCCCAGCAGCTCAAGTTAAAAGGGAGTACAGCACAGCTTTATGCAAACGCCTGGGCAACAACACAGGATTTGCTTGTAAATGGTGGAAAGGCTGTTGAAAACATGCGTGTCATTGGACTCTATGACATATCATCAAACACATCCGCTTACCTAGCTTTTGAAGAAGCAATGATTCGACGCTATGGAAACAAACCTACATTTCCACAAATATTCGGTTACGAGAGTGTGCGCCTGTTAAAAGAAGCTATGGAAACCGCTGATTCAATGGATGTCGCTTCTGTTAAAAAGGCAATTGTAGGCATTGGTAGCTTTGAGGGATTGCAGCAAACCATTGAAATTGACAAGTATGGAGATGTCAAAAGAGGCAATTTTATATATGAAGTGAAAAATGGTGCGTTTACAAGCTTAAAGAAATAAGGAATACTTATGAGAAAAAAGCGAAAAGAGCATTTCAGTATTTACAAGCGTTTAATACAGGTTAGCATCTACCGAGTCAGTATGCCTCTCATACTACTGGCTCTTCTTATTATGTTTGTAAGTACATTTTATGTAATCGTATTAACCTATGACAGATCAGAAGACATTATCAGTTCGATAGAGTCATCCACTTCTATATTTTTGGGCAGCTATTTGAACAGCCTTGATGAAATATACCATTCCCAATACCAAATTGATCAAAGCGTTCCGGTTTTTAATAGTCGTCTTAAAGCTTATAATGAGAGCAACCCGGAAATTGAATCTATATGGTTTCTGGATGTATCAGGAAAAGCCGTGGCAGGAACGAATTTATTACCCTCTGAAGTTGGACGTGATTTTTCTGGACATGATTATTTCAAAGACTTAAAAAAGACAGGTGACATCTACTGGTCTGATGTTTTTATATCTCAAGGGGAGAACAGGCCTATTGTGACCGTTGCAAAAAAATATGAAGACATCATAGTTGTACTGAGGGTAAGCCTTGCAAAACTTACAGATGCGTTGCATGTTTTTAATATTTCTGAACGGTCCTATATTGCGGTTACAGACTCAACGGGGGCGTATATTGCCCATAGCGATGTGACTTTCGTGAATACCAGAGCCTATGACCCTAACCGATTGGACCTTATTGAAGAAAAATCTAAGCATGTACGCTACGAAAACCGAAACATGCTGGCGTTTTACCGTGTTATTCGAGACACCCAGTGGGGGATTATTTTTTATCAGTCCATTTATGATATTCTCTTACCGATTTTTATGACGGCATCAGTTGGGTTTATTATTATTGCAGGTCTTGGATTCGTGTCCTTAAAAGCAGTTTATAAACTGAATAGTGAGATTGCCGGTGAACTAGAAGAACTCATAGGCTGGACGAAGCGTGTGGCAAAAGGCGCTTATAGTAGTTCTATTTCAGAGCGCAGCTTTGATGAGTTCAATAAACTTTCTGAGTCATATGGTGTGATGATGGAAGAAATTATTCAGCGTGAAAAGGCCCTTGAAGTGAGTCAGGAAGCGCTTGAACGTGTTAATGAAAATCTAGAACATATCGTAGAAGCAAGAACAAATGAACTTGAAAAGTCCCTTGAAGAGCTTAAAAGCACACAAAATCAATTGATTCAAAAAGAAAAGATGGCTTCTTTGGGGAGTCTTGTTACCGGGGTTGCTCATGAATTAAATACACCTATTGGAATCAGTATGACAGCGGCAACATATGTAGATAAATTAAGTAAAGAAATCGACAGTAAAATGCGAAGTGGTGATTTGAGCAAGAAAGAGTTTGATAGCTTTATGGATAATGTTGTTGAGAGTACAAAAATTATTGAGCGGAATATGACCCGCGCGTCTGAGCTCATTCAGAGTTTTAAAAGAATTTCAATCAATCAAGAAAAAATGGATCGTCAAAAGATCAATTTGCAGGAAATTATAGATGCAACCTTTATATCATATAGTGGTGAACTGAAAAAGCATAATGTTGAGACCGCACTGGAGTATGTTGGCGATATGGAATGTGTGACCTACCCGGGTGCAATTTCACAAATACTGACAAATCTCATTCAAAATAGTTTAAAGCATGCATTTGGTGGTGTAGCCAGTCCGAAGATCTATTTAAAGTGCAGTGAAGATAAATCAGGTACTCAAATGCACCTTCTTTATTCGGATAACGGCAAAGGAATAATAATGGAGAATATCAATAGAATATTCGATCCGTTTTTTACAACGGTTATGGGACAAGGGTCCAGTGGCCTAGGACTAAATATCGTCTATAATCTAGTGACCAGTCTATTAAATGGTGAAATTAAGTATATTAATGATCCTGAAAAGGGCGCTTCTTTTGAGATCATTTTTCCGAAGCGGGTCTAGTGTGTAATGGCAAAATATTAATTTTCAAGAGAGAAGTCCCTGATTGTATCATTAGTATTTATAATACTCCCCCAAATACATGTATTTTAGAGCTGTTTTAGGGGTATAAAGGACAGTATAAAAATGTGTCATTATTCAGATTAAACTATAGCGAGAGGAGGTCCTATGAACAAGCGCATGTCAAAAAAAAAGAAAATCATACGAAATACCGTTCTACTAGTGTTGCTCGCCCTATGCGTCTTGAGTTTAGGAACTTATCAGTATAGGATGCATCTGGAGGATTTGAAAAGCCAAGATGAAGACATATACCGTTTGCGTGCAAGTTTGGTGGAGAACTATATCAGACTCATTGCAAGCAACAATGTTTCAATGAAATCCATATTTGAATCTGCCTATCGTTCTTCGCAAGATGGCCGACTTAACCATGTTGAGCTAGACGCGTTCGTAGACTATCCTCAATATGGTATCAAAGCATTGGCACCACTTGAAAACCCAAAACTGACACATATGAATGCCAATTTGACTTTGCTCGATGAACTTGATCTAGCTGATCCTGACCTACGAAGTGAAATCAATGCTTGTCTTTCTATAGACCCTTACGTAGGTGCGCTTAAAAATGAAATAAATGAAACCATTTGGACTTACTACACATCAAAAAAAGGATTCATTTTTATTGGTCCTTCACATGAAATATCTGACTTTCACTATACAAGGGCATTAACTAAGAAAGCATTTTGGGCAGAAGCGATTCCAAAAGCCAATCCGGATGGGCTGCAAATTATCACGAGTTTATATGAAGATGCTGCTGGACAAGGACTGATGATTTCAATATCCAATCCAATTTATGTTGATGGAGCATTTATTGGAGTCATGTCTTATGACCTAGGTGTTGATGTCATGAGCCGATTGCTTGCAGCAGGTCCCAGTATTGGTGAAACGATTCTTTTCGATGAAAATGGACAGCTTGTTGCGGGACCGGGTACTGTAAAACCAGGTATTGAAGTTATGTTTCCTGATGGATATAAAGAAAATGAATGGTTAAAATATCAGGATAAAGTTGTCGAAATTTCAACCATTGTGCCAAAACAGCTATACATCATGCACCAAATAGATAAGGCGTTACTGGTGAAAACGGCTTTTAAGTCAAGTTTACTATTGTGGATGCTCGAGGCAATCATTGCAGTTGTGATCATGATGCTCGTGAAGAATAGACGCCTTGCAATAGAACGCAAGAATTTAATGCTGATTGATCCGATGACGAGTCTGTATAATCGCAGGGGATTAGAAGAAGTTGTGTCAAAATTCAACGCAATGTCCAGTCGAGAGAATAAACCGTGTGCCGTATTTATTGTTGATATCGATAAGTTTAAACGGGTGAATGACGCCTATGGTCATAGTTGTGGGGATGAGGTTATAAAATCTGTTGCACAGGTGCTCGTAGAACAGAGTCGGAATTATTCTTCAGTAGCTCGGTGGGGCGGAGAAGAATTTTTGGTGTTTTTACCAGATATAGACCCATCAAAGGTATTTTCAATTGCAGAGCGGCTAAGAACTGCAGTTGAGAAACGCACCCACTGTGCATGCGAAGCATCTGTGACTATTAGTATTGGTGCTCATTATGAAGTTCCAAACTCAAATTTTGAAGAGATGGTTAAGAAAGCGGATAAGGCTTTGTACCATGCGAAGGACACGGGGCGAAACCGGACGGTTATTTACTCAGAAATGCACCAGTAAGCATCCATTTCAATAATCCAAATGATGAAGCCTATGGTTTGCAAACCATAGGCTTCATATCATTTTAATATTTTAAGTATCTGTTTAATGCTATACTTATGTAAGACACTGGGGATACAAGCAGTGGTCAAAACACCAATGGACACAATACTGATATGCCTTATGATTACATAAGGCTAACTTGAGGAAAATACATATGAATAAATTTATGAAAAGACATATATCCATAACGATGGTTTATATCTGTTTACTGGCTTTCGTGGCACCACAGTCCTTCGCACAGTCTGGAGTGCAAAGTAAAGTGCCTGTTCTCAGTGACCATGATATGCAGAATGTACAGGCTGCTTGGATGGCGACAGTTTACAACATCGATTTTCCAAGTGTAAAGGGTGACGCACAAGCTCAAATGAATGAGTTTGATGACAAGCTAGATGCCTTAAAGGCCCTTGGCATCAATACCATAGTGGTTCAGGTGCGCCCGTCAGCAGACGCATTATACCAGTCCGTTTACAATCCATGGTCAGCGGTGCTGACAGGAACACAAGGTGAGTATCCAGGCTATGACCCTCTAGCATACATGATAGAATCTGCACACGCGCGGGGAATGGCCCTTCATGCATGGCTAAATCCATACAGGGTGACAACATCTGGAACAGATGTAAGTGCGCTGGCTAGAACACATTCAGCCCGGCGTAATCCGGATTGGTTGATTACTGCAAACGATGCCCTCTACTACAATCCGGAAAAAGATGGTGTTAAGAATCATATTGTCAATACAGTCTATGAACTCATAGCCAATTATGATGTGGACGGTATTGTCTTTGATGACTACTTTTATCCGTCCCACTACCCGCTGCCTGAGGGGGAAGATAAAGACGGTCCGAAAGCGAATGAAAGGCGTGCGCATGTCAATGATATGATTATGCGCGTGCATACAATTATTGAAATGACACATCCAGATATTTTATTTGGTGTGAGTCCGGCGGGAATTTGGAAGAATGAAGCTTCTGATACAACCGGTTCTGCAACTTCAGGAAACGAAGCCTATTATTCAGTTTGTGCTGATGCACGCACTTGGATTCAAAATGAATGGGTTGATTATATTTCGCCTCAAATTTATTGGAGCATTGGCACCTCGGCAGCAGACTATGAAACGCTGGTGAAATGGTGGGCAAATGAGGTTTCAAGAACGTCCGTCAAGTTGTGGATCAGTCAGGCTGTTTACAGGGAGTCAGTAGCCAGTCAAATCGATGAGCAACTTAAAATCAATGAGAAATACCATGAGGTCACTGGGAGTATGTATTACAATGTAAGTCATCTACTTGGAGACACGGGTTCGTGTCAGTCCAAAATAGCAGCTTTTAACAGCGCAAAAGTCGCTGCAATTAGTCGTCATTAATATTTATACCTTACTCTATATTAGATCCAAGAATATACATCAATCAATAAGCCAGGAGCTAGCTGTATGCTGCCCCTGGCTTTTATATTGGTTTGAATATGAAATGTGATTCACCGCCTTCAAGTCTTCAGATGATATCCGAATCCTCAGATGTTTTGTTTAGGAAGTGGCAACATTTGAGTATAATTAGGCATTTGCAAGATTCGATAAAACGAATTCATGAATAAGAAAGCCTGACTTTAGGTACTTGGGCATACCGAAGTCAAGGCTTTTGAGTTTAGGACTTGTTAAACTCCTTTTCAAACATCTTGGAAAGACGAACATAATTATCATAGCGGTCATGCCCAATCTGAAGTGCTTCAATACATGCCTTATAAATTTCATCTTTATGGTCAGCTATGATTTTATACACAGTATAACCATGTTTTTCTATGAATGATTTTTCAAGTATCCTCATAATATTCTCAAGTTGCATCCCCTTTCGGTAGGGTCGATCCTCGGCAAGGGCTGTAAAGACATCTGCATAAGATAAAATATCCATTTCTACAGTAATATCTCCCTCGGAGTAATTGTCTGGATACCCGCGACCCTGGTGCGTCTCGTGATGGTGTGAGGCCCATTCAGCGATCTCGCCTAGGGCTTTAGGCAGGTGAAGAATTTTGCCTGTGTAATAGGCGTGTTCTTGTATGTGCTTCTGCTCTGCCTCTGTGAGTGGACCATTCTTTTCAAGAATTTCAGTGGCGATTCCAATTTTACCTATATCGTGCAGTAAGCCTGCAATTTTGAGCTTTTTGCAGGTATCTTCATCTTTACCGCTGAGCTCTGCAATTTTAGACGCCACTTCACTCACGCCAAAAGAATGTGCACTGGTAAAGGGGCTTCGGCAGTCTATGATTTTTGATATAGTGAATGCCAGCTGTTCCAGTAACTCCGTGTCGAGGTCACAGGGGAAAATTTCAGCATTTGCTTTATCAAGAACCTCACTCATAGAGGTGTTGTCAATGTCAAGCCAGAAGCGATCAGGCCGAGAAGCCTTCATAAAAGCCTCATAAACATCAGGATGAAACAGTGAATCAGACCTTTCCATGATGCGTTCGCGCACTTTTTTTGTTTGTAAAAGAATGGGCTGACTTTGTTCTATAGCTATATCAACACGGTCTGCCAAATGGATGATGTAAGATTCTATGGGAACGGGTCCGACATCTTTATGGAAGTTTGCATCATTTGAGTAAGGCCAATGACGATAGAAGATGATTTTAGACAGTGGTTTAAATGGATCAAAGGATTCAATCATGTAAGCAACCAGTCGAGCATTCGGGTGGGGGTTGTGAATATCCATTTGTATGAGTTTGTCGCGTTCTCCAATGGTTAAAGCACCTATATCATGGAGGGAGGCAGCTAAGATCATGTTGCTGCGCTGTATATCTGTTAGATTCATGTGGTTTGAAATATGCCATGCAATTACAGCAACACGGCGCTGATGATTCTTTAAAAGAAAATTAAATAAGTCTATGGATTGAATAAATGAAAACAAAGCAACATTTTGGGGTATGCCAGAATTCAGTGAAATACCAAATATTATTTTGCATCATCATGAACACTATGATGGTTCTGGCTATCCGGATGGCCTCATTGGAACAGATATTCCGTATTTATGTCGAATTATGAAAGTAGCCGATACGGTCGACGCAATGCTTTCAAGGCGTGTGTATAAGGAGCGGGATACTTTCCCTAGAATAATCAGGGAGTTGGCTATTTTTAGTGGAAGGCAGTTTGATCCGATTATAACGGATGCGATGATTAAGATTATTGACAATGAAATGAATAAGAAGTTGGTTTCAACTGCAATTACCCCAGATTTTGTGGCACATGCTTCGTTGAGCTTTTTTTACGGCAGAAAAAGTACAGTCGTTGCCGTGAGCGGTAATCTGATTGTGCATGAAGAATATGGGCAATTGTTTATACATGGTAAGTTTGAAGAGGAAATTGATATTAGTAAAATCAGCAAAGCGACACTCAGTTATTTTTCTCAGAACGACTTTATAGAGTTTAAAGTCAAGGTTGTCGAAATTTCGGGCGAGATTGTAAGCATATCTGATTTCATTTATTTGCCGACGGATAAATATTTGTCGATTGTGTGGGACAGTCCATCTGAGTTATATATTCAAAATAAAATCAAGCTTCCATGCAAGATTGTAAAGCTTGGTGGCGATACAGTATTAGTGGAACTTGAAGCTGAGCATTCTAAAGTGATGATTGAAAAGAGCACGCAATCTGTAAGTGTTTTACTTAATGAAAAGGTCGACGAAATTGAACTAAGTTGTAAGATTGATTTGCGCACACTCAAGTTTTATCATCATGGAGACAAAGTCATATTTGTGTTTAAATACTTGGAAATTTCACCGGCAATCAGAGATCGAATCATAAAAATTCTTTTTAGGAAGCAAATTAATCTTAGAAAGGAAAAGTCTAAGGCAGTTCAAGTGTTAAGAAAGATTCGGAGGGACTAATATGTTTGAGTTCACATCGGAATACAGGCTTGGAATTCGTTTGCTGGATGAACAACACAAAGAATTGTTCAGACTTGCAAATGTACTTTTTGATATAGTTGAATGCAATAGACTAGACATGATTGAAGTTTCAATTATGAGTTTTATTGAGTATACTAGGTATCATTTCGTATCTGAGGAAAGAATATATTCTGAAATGAATATGGCATTGCATGATATTGAGGAACATAAGGTGATACATCAGAATATTTTAGGTCAACTTGAATCCTATCATGAACAGGTACGATCACAAAATTTGACAAATGATTTAGCTGTGGAATTATGTGCATTTGTTCGTAAGTGGATAGAACAGCATACCTTGGGGGATGACTTTAAGATGGTTCAAAATATGTAAGCTGGAAGGACACTCTTTTGAGTGTTCTTTTGTTGTTATAGCAAAATCTGAAACTTTACTATTTGGGTACCATCAACCTGTACTTATACGTTGTATGATAATACAAAAAAGAGCATCAACTCAGATGGGTTTGAATCCACTGACCTTGATGCTCTTTGCGCCTTAATTTTCAAGGAGAAATCTAATTTATCTTTCCCGAATAACAAGTTAACGCTATCATTCGACACCTGCAAATGCAGGTGATCAATTTCTTAGAGTCTACATAATTGCTATGAACGTGCGTCTGATATATCCAATAAGCCATCTGATTTTGGAATACTTGATCTTATCAAGACCTGTGGTATTTCAAAAATGTATACATGGGATTTTTATGGTGCTTTATTGGAGGTGCAAAATTAAGTCACTTATGACTTTGTGAGTCTATTTCGACTTACAATAAGTCGTATTTGACTCGAATGTACTATTGATATTAGACATATTTAAAGATAAAAAGACTACAAATTATATTTTTTTAAGCGACGAACAATAGATGTTTGACTTGTTTTGAGTGCGTCAGCGACCTTGTAAGAGCTGGAATACTTTTGAACAGCATATTTGAGGAATTCTTCCTCACATTTTTCAAGGTAATCTGAAAGCCCCATGCCGCTTGAAAGCAGATTTTCAAAATCACCGCTAAACTGTGTTGCGGGTTTCATATTAAGGTTCTCACTTGGATTGTATCCTGAAAGTGGAAATGCTTCTGTAATACCCTCAATGCTTTTAAATTCAATGATCTCGTCAGAACTGATGACCACGCTTCGCTCAACAAAATTCTTTAACTGCCGAACATTTCCGGGCCACTGATAATTCAATATGTTATCAATCGTATTTGGCGAAAAAACTTTCCGCTTATTATGTTTGTCGCTGAAATGTTTCAAAAAGTTCAGGGCGAGAGGAATGATATCATCTCGTCTTTCTCTAAGAGGCGGAATGTTGAGCGGCACAATATTGATTCGGTAGTACAAATCCAGTCTAAATCTTTTCTCCGTAACCATCTGATTAATATCTTCATTTGTAGCGCAAATTAGCTTAAAATCAACTGATTTGCTAATGTTTGATCCAACGCGTTTCACCTTTTTTGTTTCTATTGCACGAAGGAGTTTTCCTTGCAAACTGACTGGCATAGAGTTGATTTCGTCAAGAAAGAGTATGCCGCCCTCAGCTTCTTCAAATAGTCCCTTTTTGCCATGGGGATCGGCACCGGTAAAAGCACCTTTTTCGTAGCCAAACAATTCTGCCTCAAGTAAATTTTCGGGAAGTGAAGCACAGTTTATAACTACAAACGGCATGGTACTACGGTTGCCGGAACGATGTATGAACTGTGCAACCACTTCTTTACCGGTTCCAGATTCACCAGTTATGAGTATGGATGCATCTACACTTGAAATAGCTTGTGCCTGCTCAAGGATTCTCTTCATATCGGCGCTCTTGGCAATAATATCGCCAGCCATTTGAGGAGGTGGCATTTGAACTGAAGGTATAACGCCGTTTTCGTGGCGTGTTGATGCCAGGTTGTACAGCTCGTTTGTTATATCTTGAGGTCTTACAATTGCAACGATGTTTTGGATATTTCCATCTTTATTGAAAATAGGTGTTGAAATGACCATTTGGCGTATTGGCTTTCTACCATAGTTTTGGGTGTCGTACACGTCTTGAAACATAACGACTTGGCGTTTTTCACGATACACAATATCGGATATGCAAAGGCTAATCTGTCCTGTAGTTAAAAAGTCATGGACATTGTAATCGAGAAGGACACTTTTAGGCATATTGAGTGCTCGAATATATGCACTGTTTACATATACGTAGTTCCCGCTGTCATCTAAAACATAAACGCCATCCGTAATGTTATCCAGTATAGTCTCCAGTAAAGCAATTTGGTTCAGAATGTTCACCCCATTTATAGATATAGCATCGTATTTGAATATATAACAAGCATAGCATAGGCGTATATCTTTTTCTATTGGGTTATTTTTTGAACTTGGCATGAGTCTTGCTTTTATAACTCTGCATCACACAAAAGGAGGATTTTTTATGAGAGTAGCAATTGTAGGTTGTGGTGCAATGGGAACTGTTATTGGTGCTTACCTGAATCAAAATGGGTGCGCAGTCGATATGGTGGATGCCTATGCAGAGCATGTTGAGGCACTTAACAAAAACGGTGCACATATTGTTGGAACAGTAGATATGAAAGTTCCTGTTACAGCATTGCTTCCAGAGGATATGTCGGGTGTTTATGATGTGGTGTTTCTGTTGACGAAGCAAACTGCCAATGACATTGTTTTACCACATTTAAAAAAGCATCTTGGTCCTGAAAGTACAGTTTGCACACTTCAAAATGGTGTACCTGAGCCATATGTTGCGAGCTATATTGGTGAAGAACGCACGGTTGGCGGAACAATTCTTTGGGGCGCAACCTTTATGGGTCCTGGAGTTTCAGAAGTGACACAGGATTTGAGCAGAAACGATCACCTGTTTGAAATTGGTGAAATTGATGGACAAATTGGCTACCGTATCAAGAAAGTTGCAGCAATCCTAAATCATATGGGGCATACAGCTGTAACAGATAAA
Organism: uncultured Acidaminobacter sp.; assembly: GCA_963676345.2. Classification (GTDB taxonomy): domain Bacteria; phylum Bacillota; class Clostridia; order Peptostreptococcales; family Acidaminobacteraceae. The sequence continues at coordinate 665,435 of CAXXTS010000001.1, read as the reverse complement.
CTCATGAATTCCCGTTGGGGCAAACTTATCAATAATGCATGTATGAGTGGTATGTCAGCGGCTATTGGTGGAACATTTGGCGAGGTGCTTGATATTGAAAAAGCAAGACATTGTCTAAGCTATTTAGGAAAAGAGGTTAAAGTTTGCGCAGAAGCAGCAGGGTATGAACTTCCTATTTTACTTCATGAACAATCGCCGGAAACTCTTGATATTTGTGACCAGAAAATGTTCGAAGGCAATCAGGAAATGTTTCTAACAATGTACTCAGACATGCGCACAGCAAAGGCAAGCATGCTTCAAGACTTAGAAAAGGGTAAGAAAACCGAAGTCAATATGATTAATGGTTTTGTAAGTGAAGCAGGTAAAAAATACGGCATTGAGACACCTTTTAACGATACTGTTGTAGAAATTGTAACTGGTATTGAAAACGGTAAAATGCCACTTTCATCAGACAACCTTTCACAGTTTGACGACAACTGGTTCATTTATAAACATTCGCTCTAATATGGACAAAAAATGAAATTGAGTATTATACATGGGCAAAACGAAGGAGAACAATATTATGAATACACTTGATCAGAATCTGAAAAATAAGAAAGTTATCACTGCCTGCATTACTGGCTCGTGGCCGACTAGAAAAGACAATCCGAATCTTTCTGTAACGCCTAAAGAAATTGCAGAGGATGTTTATAAGTGCTGGAAAGCGGGCGCAGCAGTTGCACATATTCACGTTAGAAATGACGATGGATCGCCATCGACTGATTTTGAAAAATATAAGGAGACAATTGAGCTCATTCGTGAAAAGAAAGACTGCGATATATGCATTAATATTACAAGCTCTGGTAGTGTTGGGTTCGGTGATGAAGAACGTATTTATCCGCTTCAGCAACTACTTCCAGAACTTGCATCTTACGATTGTGGTTCTCTTAACTGGATGCATACAACTGTTTTTGAGAATCATCCACGGTTCCTTGAAAAATTAGGTACTGCACTTCAGGAAAGCAATATTAAACCAGAAATTGAAATTTTTGATGCGGGTATGATTTACAATGCAATTCACTACATGAAAAAAGGAATTTTGAAGGCACCGTGTCATTTTCAAATCGTATTAGGTGCGCCAGGTGGTATGATGAATTCGGTCGAAAATCTTGTGTTCCTAAAAAATCTGATTCCAGAAGGTTCAACTTGGGCGGCTTGTGGTATTGGTAAAGGGCATCTGCCAATTATGTACTCAACCATTGCAATGGGTGGACATTTAAGAATTGGATTTGAAGACAATGTATTCTATCATAAGGGTGTTTTAGCTGAGTCAAATGCACAGCTGATCGCAAGAGGGAAAAGACTTCTTGAAGAAGCGGGATATGAAGCTGCAACACCTGATGAAGCAAGAAAAATATTGGGTTTAACACGTAAAGTATATTAACTAGATATGATTATGGGGGGATATCATGTTTCAAATTTTTGGTTTATTCCTAGGAATCGGTATATTGGTCTACTTTGCATATAGAGGCGTCGGCGCATTGCCGCTGACGCTTGTTGCGGGTATTGCTGTCATTTTGACAAATCAGATGGATATATGGACGTCTTTCTCGGATTATTATATTAAAGGCTATGTAGGTTTTCTAAGCAGTTACTTCTTTATCTTTGCAGCATCGTCTTTATATGCGAAAATTATGGAAGATTCTGGCGCTGCGATTTCTATAGGCTATAAATTTATCGACTGGTTCGGGAAAAAACAGGCAGTGCTCATTGTATTTCTGGCAACAGCTGTTCTGACGTACGGCGGTATCAGTGTATTTGTAGTAATATTTGCAATTACACCAATCATTATGCTCCTGTTTAAAGAAGCAAATTTGCCAAGACGCTTGGCAATGGGACCGCTTCTTGCTGGTGCGGCAACGTTCACTATGACAACCTTGCCCGGTTCACCCCAGCTACCAAATGTTATTCCAACACGGTTTCTTGGAACAACCATGGTAGCAGCACCATTTCTCAGTTCTGCTGCAGCAATCATCATATTTTCAACATGCTACTTATATTTGAAATGGGAAGAAAATCGTCTTGTAGGACTTGGTGAAACATTTAGCTATCCAGATGGGGTGGATCCATCGATATATGAGGTAGATCGAATGCAATTGCCATCGGCGAGCTTGTCTTTTATTCCCTTGGTTGTCCTTGTGGGTATTATAGTAGGAATGAAATCGGTATTTTCCAACTCTACAGAGCTTGTAGTTGTGGCCATGCTGTCAGCTTCTGCAGTAGCAATGGCACTCAACTGGAATCGTATTAAGGACAAAAAAGAAACGATTAATAAAGGTCTTGCAGGTGCAATACTTGCAATTGCGAGTCCGTGTGCAGTTGTAGCATTTGGAACACTTGTGCAAAACACACCAGCCTTTCAGAATATCATCAACTGGCTGTTAGGCCTTCACATGCATTCGTATGTTATGGGACCACTTGCCACTGCAATTATTTCAGGTGTCACAGGTTCCTCTTCAGGCGGTTTGACAATTACGCTTCAAACACTTTCAGACCAGCTTGTTCAAAGCGGTGGAAACATGGAAATTGTACATAGGCTTATGGCAATCGCCGCAGGAAGCTTAGATACATTACCGCATTCATCAGGACTATTTTTGATGTTCGGTATACTGGGCTTGACGCACAAAGACAGCTATAAATTTGTTTTTGTGACAACAGTACTCATACCAGCAGTTGTCTGCATGCTGCTTATAGCACCATCCGTTGCTCTGGGCTTATAATAGCCCAAGCAGACAGACCGCCGACTCCCTTGGCGGTTTTTGTCATTGAAGGTAGAGACATGCTTGAGAAAGTTTTAAAAATGAGTCCGTATGCAGGCATGGAAAAGGCATACTGTAGTAGGTTTCTCGTATAGAACTACATATGAAGTTTGTATTGGACTAGATGTGGTTGTAAAACTCCTAGAGTGGTATATATAAGTATCGTGAAAGGAGTACGTATGGAAAAGAATGATCTAAAAGAAATGGTTGTAAAAAATATGCCACTTGGTTATATCATACTTAGAATTATTGATGATGATCAAGGGGGCGATTTTTTTATTGAAGATGTGAATGATAGCTTTTCCAATGTGACGAACATCGATGGAGCAGATCTAATAAATAAGCGACTCTCAGAAGTTATGGAGCAGGTGCTGGATAACTCTTTTGACTGGTCTGCATTGGCGAAGTCGATTGCAGCTGAAGCATCGGGGTCAACGTCAGAGCATGTAATTGAGACCGCTTCTAAGAAATATAAAATTTCTGTCTATAAAGGGGCCAATTATATTGTAGGTCTTTTTGATGATATTACAGAGTATACTAAAATGGAATCAAGACTTAGGGAACTCTATGAGGATTTGCTCAAAAAAAATGAAGAACTCTACAAAAAAACGATTACGGATAATTTGACGGGCCTATATAGCCGCGAGTTTATAATTCAGACCCTTCAGAGGATGACCTCTCGCGTTAAGCGTTACGGTGGAGTTGTAACTATTGGAATAGTTGATATTGATAAGTTCAAAAACGTGAACGATACCTACGGTCATATTGCTGGTGATGAGGTGTTGAAAAAGGTAAGCGAAAGCATGCAGGAGCAGCTTCGTTCAACCGACTATATTGGCAGGTATGGTGGAGAAGAGTTTATTATTGTATTTGACAATTCCAATATTGATAATGCCAAGTATGTTTGTGAGAGGTTGCGCAAATATATCGAGGCTGAGGTCATTGAATTTCAACAAGAAAAAATTTCTGTAACAATCAGCATAGGTCTATCGGAATTTCGTGCTCAAAGTATTAGTACGTTGCTTATAGAAGCAGATAAGAAAATGTATCAAGCAAAGCGACAAGGGCGCAATCAAGTTTGCTGTTAAGAAAATAAAGACTATGTATTTATGAGGATTGACAGGTTTTAAGATACTTATGTTCTGGATTGTGTTTATATACGCTCATTTGAATCTTATTCATAGGTCAATATTGATTTAGCGATATTATAAATAGCTTGAGAACACCCAATGGGGTGTTCTTTTTTCGTTTCGTATAAATGCGAGTATATACTTCTTGAGACATCATTGATCAAATGAGTTCACTTTGTATTTTAGCAGAGTATTTCCAATATATTCAGTTTGCCATAATAGCCATACAAGAAGTTGTTTTTTTCAAAAAAGTCAGAAAACTATTGACAAGAAGTATGCCTAAGAATTAGAATATAGAAAACGGTTACTACATGTAATACAAACATAGTAACCGTATACTTATAAGGAGGCTGTGATGAAGAAAGTTACAATTAAAGATGTCGCAAAACTAGCAAAAGTTTCTGTTGCAACAGTCTCAAGAACAATCAATAATGCAGACTATCCGATTTCAGAAAAGAAACGTAAAGCAGTCGAGGATGCGGTCAGAGCACTGAATTATGTCCCAAGCTCGTCTGCACAAAACTTAAAGTACAATAAAAGTCGACTGATTGGACTAATAGTGAGGGACATTGCAGATCCATATTTCGCAGAAATTGCAAAAGGTGTCACTGAAACAGCAGCAAATTTGGGTTATCAAGCCTTAGTGTGTAACTCAAAACGAGATATCAATTTTGAACTTCAATACTACGACACGTTAAGACAGCATAATGTTGCTGGAATTATAGTTGCGGGTGGTGGGTACTTAGATAAATCTATTATGAAATCTTTGAAAGAGAGAATAGAGCGTTCAAAGTCATTAGGTATTGAGTCAATTGCATTGGCCCCACAAGGGTTCGACATGCCGAGTGTTAGTGTAGACAATATTAGTGTAGGCAGAAAAATTGGTCAATATTTAGTGGATAACAATCATTCAAAAATTGCTTTCATTGGTGGCGATGCGCGCATCATAGTTAATGAAGAAAGACTATCAGGCTTTATAGAAGCAATAAAAAAGAGCAACATTGAGATTGATCATAATCTTATTGTTAATGATGAATTCACTTGGGAAGGTGGTTATCGTTCTGTTCAAAAGATTATGAATTTCTCAAGAGATATTACCGCAATATGTTGTGCAAACGACAATATTGCAATAGGTGTAATGAGATACTTAAAAGAAATTGGATTGAAGATTCCAGAAGATATATCATTGATCAGTGTTGGAGATATTGTTCTATCTGAATATACGTCTCCAAAGCTTACGACTGCAAGAATTCCTTTGTTTGAAATGGGTGTCCGATGTGTGGAACTTATATGTAGTGGAGAAGGAATAGAAAATACAAAAACGATCTTTGATGTGGATATTATTGAAAGAGAGTCTGTAAAAATGCTTAGATAACTGTATAAATGCGAAATGAACAAGTCTAGTTCCCGTGTTTATGCCGGCAAACATGGTGGAATTATACAGTTTATCAATATAAACAACAAAGAAGACAATCAAGAGAACAATCAGAAATAGGAGAAGACTAAATGAAAAAAATATCATGGGAAAATATTTTTCCTGCAATCTCAATTCCTCTAAATGACGATTACACTATTAATGAAAAAGAACTTAGAGATTATGTAAGATGGCTAGCTGATTTTGAGGGCATTGATGGCCTCGTATGCAATGGACATACAGGTGAAATTACACTTTTTGATCGTGAAGATAGAAAACGTATTACACAAATTGTTGCAGACGAAGTTGGGGATAGAGTAATGATCATTTCTGGTGTTTCTGCAGAAGGAACACTAGAGGCAATTGAGCATGCTAAAGATGCACAAGAAGTGGGTGCAGATGGAATTCTATTGATGCCTCCTCATTTGTGGTTAAGATTTGGCATGAAGCAAGCATCAGCAGTTAACTTCTTTGAAAGAGTTGCTGAAAATATTGATATCGGTATTATTATCCACCTTTACCCATTCGGTACAAAAGGATTTTACCCAGTAGAAACTGTTTTGGAAATGGCAAAAATCCCTAATGTAAAGGCGCTGAAAATGGGAACACGTCATATGGGTGTCTATGAAAAAGACATGAGAATACTTAGAAAGCAAGCTCCAGATCTTAAAATACTTACTTGTATGGATGAATACTTACTTACTTCGATGTATCCAGGTGTAGATGGCGCATTGATTGGTTTTGGAAATTGTATTCCAGAATTAATTACAGAAGCATGGAAAGCTGTAAAAGCAAAGGATTGGGTAAAAACAAGAGAACTGCAAGATAAAATATTCCCGATGGCTAACGCAATTTATGGGTTTGGTGAGCCAACGGGAGAAGCACATGCCAGAATGAAAGAAGCAATCCATCAACGTGGTTTCTTCAGCTCGGCGCTGATGCGTGAACCACTAATGCCACTTGATCAGGAAGAGATCGATGGCGTAACAGAAGGATTGAAACAGGCAGGGCTTATTTAATTATAGCAAACTTTCGGGATGTCGTAAAATTATATCTTGGTAAGTGGCATGCCACTTACCAAGATATTTATCTAATAGGAGGTGTTTCAAAATGAAAAGAATATCATTGATTGCTATGATGTTGGTAATCGCATTCTCACTGATTGCATGCTCAAAAAGTGCAGACTCTAACAGTACTTCAAATGTCGAGAACTCAACAGATCAAAATGAAATTGCCCAAACAACAGAATCTGCGGAAAAAAGTAAATTTCTTTCTGTAGGAACTGCAGGTACAGGTGGTGCGTACTATCCAATTGGAATAGCTATCGCAGACATCATTACTAATGATTTAGATATTCCGACTTCTGCAAAAGTAACAGGTGGTGCAGCAGAAAACAACATGTTAGTCGATGACAACACGGTTCAGTTAGCAATAACGCAAGGGCCGATGGCATATGCTGCTGTGAATGGAACAAGCCCATATACAACGCAGTATGAAAACGTTTTAGCATTATTCAACGGTTTATCAAAAGGTGTGTTGCATGTAGTTGTTATGAATGATTCAAGTATTAATAGCTTTGAAGACTTAAAAGGAAAGACAATTGCAATGGGGCCTGCTGGCGGTGGTGCAATAAATGTTACACTAGATATACTTTCTGCATATGGTCTTGACCTAGATGATATTAAGCCTACATTTTTAGCATATGCTGAAGGTGTTGACGCATTGAAAGATGGCAATGTGGATGCAGCAGTCATTCAATCTGCGGCACCTGCATCTGCAATTACTCAGTTAGCTGCTTCTACAAAAGATTTTAAAATAATAAGTATTGAAGAGGATAAACTTGAAGAGGTTTTGAAAACGTTTCCATATTACTCTGGCATTGATATTCCACATGATATGTATGGAATCGAAAGTGATGCAACTACAGTTTATCTTTCAAACATGGTTGTTGTTAGCGGTGAACTGTCTGAAGATGAAGTGTATAATATTACAAAAGCGATTTTTGAAAATATTGATAAAATCCAACAGTCGCATCCTGCTGCAAAAGGTTTGAGCATAGAAACTGCAGTTGAACGTACACCAATCCCTCTACATCCGGGTGCTGAGAAGTACTTTAAAGAGAGGGGGCTATTAAGTGAGTAGTCTGAGAAATATTCCAGCTAATATATGGAAGTACTATTCTAAAGTTGTGCTAATAGTGACAGCACTGATATATATATATACAGCAGGATTTGGAGTTTTCTCAGCTATGACTCAAAGAGCTCTTCTTATTACTTTGTTACTGCCGATTGCATTTGTTAATAATAGTAACAAGAAAAAAGAAAAATCTAAGTTACCCCCAAAACTTGTAAGCTTAGTTAATAGTATTCTTGCATTAAGTTTCTTTTCTTCAGGCATATATATAATGTCAGTTTGGGGTGAAAGAATATTTAAAGTCGGTCCTGCACCAGATATTGATATCATTATGGGAACGATTATGATAGTTACATTGCTTGATCTTGCAAGACGAAAGGTTGGATGGGCAATTACGCTAATCACGGTGTTTTTTTTAGCGTATACACTTTATGGTCCATATTTTCCTGGATTCTTAGCTCATGGAGGCGAATCATGGAGACGGATTGTAGAGTTTCTCTATCTTACGACTGAAGGCATATTTGGCATACCCTTGGGAATTGCTTCAACATTCATCATTGTATTTGTAATATTTGGGGCGTTTCTCAATGCGTTTAATGTAGGACAGTGGTTTATTGATGTAGCTTTCTCTATTACCGGAAAGTATAGAGGGGGTCCTGCAAAAACTGCCATAGCTGCTAGTGGCCTCATGGGCATGATATCGGGTGCACCAGCAGCAAATGTAGCAACAACTGGAAGTTTCACAATTCCTTTAATGAAAAAGACAGGCTATTTGCCATATTATGCTGCTTCTATTGAAGCTGTAGCTTCAACAGCTGGTTTATTTACACCGCCAATTATGGGGGCTGGGGCCTTTATTATGTCTGAATACCTCGGTTTGCCATACCAAACGATTGCGATGGCAGCAGTTTTTCCTTCTTTGCTTTTTTACATATCATTATTTATTACAACAGATCAAAGAGCGAAGAAGATGGGACTAAATGGCATGAAAAAAGAGGACCTTCCGAATTTTTTAGAGACAGTAATAAAAAAATTCTATCTTGGTATCCCTGTAATGTTTATGATTGTTTTCATACTTGTTGGTTGGAGTCCTATGAAGACGGCGTTTGGAGCACTGGTTTTGACACTTCTGATCGATTTGATCACAAGAAGATTCAAAATTCCTTTTAAACTCATTCTTGAAACCTTAGAAAAGGGTGCGACTCAGACTATCCCTATTGTCATTTCAACGGCGACAGCAGGTATCATCGTAGGTGTCATATCTATGACTGGATTAGGTGCAAAACTCTCATATACTTTGCTTGATGTGACAGGCGGAAGTTTGGTTCTAACAGCAATATTTGTAGCCTTGATCACTTTGATCCTCGGATGTGGGATGCCTCCGACAGCTGTATATATAATATTAGCTTCAATTTTGGTGAACCCTATGGTACAGATGGGTGTAGAACCACTTGCAGCACATATGTTCATTTTTATATATGCATCTTTAGGGGCATTGACTCCACCTGTTGCCATCACTGCTTATACTGCTGCTGCAATAGCAGAGAGTGATCCTAATGAAACAGGATTTACTGCATTCAAATTAGGGTTAGCAGCATATTTGATACCGTTCAAATTTATTTTGAACCCAAGTATTGTACTTGTTGGAAGTGGTATAGATATTGTGACAGGTGTCTTTGTTGTTTTATTTATAATACTAGCCTTAGTTGTTGTTACTGGTGGATATTTGATTAATGAATGGAATACTTACCAAAGAATTATAAGTGGTGTCGCTGTAATCTTGATGATGATGTCAAGTAAGCCGTTAGAAATATCAGGCATAGCGATATTTATGGTTCTTTTATTGGTGAAGATAGTAAAAAATCATTTAGATCAAAAGAAGTTGGTTGAGTTGAATAACATTTAACTCAATGGGATATATCGAATAATTAGTAAACCCTGTATACGCCCATACACAGAATGTTATTGGTATAGGCTAAGCTGTATACAAAAAAGAACAAAAAATGAAGCGAGCACTTGGGCCAAAGTCCAAGTGCTCGCTTTGTTTATTCAACACCACCTGCAGCATATTTGGGGATTCATGGTGCAGATGTTGGAGGAGGAATACTTACTACTGCATAACGCCGATTTCCTCATAGTACTTGATGGCTCCAGGGTGGAAGGCTACAGGTGAACCAACAACGGCAGTTTCGGGTTTTAAGAAGGAAATTGAAGTATGTGCATCCTTCCATGAGTCCATATTTCCATAAAGCGTGCTGAGCATGTTATAGACAACAGCCTCGTCTAGCTCGGGTTTACACACCATTAAATTAATACTGCAAACGGTTGGGATTGGGGTGCTGTTTCCGTATGTATCTTCAGGTATAGTACTCATCATAAGAAATTCACTATCTGAAACCACTTTACTTATTGTTTCTTCATCGATTGGAAGTACTTGGACCTTCCCAGACGTCACTGAAGCTTCAACGATAGATGGGACGGGCGCTCCGGCTTGGTAGAAGATGGCGTCTGTTCGACCATCTACTATTGCATCCATAGCATCTGAAAAGCCAATTCTTTGCCATTTACAGTCTTTTTCTATATCAATGCCATTCGCTTCAAGAATTGCAAAGGCAGTAACTTCGGCTACGTAACCGGGTTGTCCAGTGGCCACTTTCTTACCTTTAAGATCCCCTACGCTCTTAATGCCAGATTCTTTTGAAACAATCAGATGCACTAGGCCTTCGTTAATGGCAGTGATTGCATTAAGTTCTATCGGTTCTGGGAAAGACGTTGTTCCACCGTGTGAAGCTTGAGAGACGATATCGGCTAAAGCCATCCCAAGGTCTAGGTCCTCAGACTGAAGCATTTGAAGATTGCTGATAGATCCGCCAGTCACTTCGACATTCATACTGATAGTTGGATAGAATTTAGCCATAGTTTGAGAAAATGCTGTTCCTACCAAATAATAAACACCAGTAGCGCCTGTTGTGCCCAGTCTTAGGTTTGCCTTCGTTGCGTCGCTAGATCCTGAAGTGCTTTCTTGTGTGTTGCTGGAACATCCTGATAGAACGATTAAGCTGAGAACCAATGTTAGAACCAGGATTCTTTTTAATAGATTATTCATTACGCAATGCTCTCCTTTTCTACTTGACTTTTTTTGTATTCCATATATGACTTCAAAACGACTAGTGCAGTACCTGTGATACCGATAATGTCGCTGAAGTTTCCGGGAAGAATTAATGAAAATGCAGAAGCTGTTAAAAGTGTTCGTGACAAAATGTTAATTTTAATAAAGCAATAGCTTTGGTTGGCTGCAGCAAGGGCAATAGCACCTACGATTGCTGTAAAAGCAGCCCAGAGTACTAACGCCAAAGAGCCTTCTCCGAGAAGCAGCGGATTATATATGAACATAAAAGGCATCATAAATGCGGGAATAGCAAATATGAAAGACTGTACACCGGTTGTTGTTGGATTCGAGTCTGCAATTCCTGCAGCCGCATATGCTGCAATTGCAACGGGCGGTGTGACAGGTGCGATAACGGCAAAATAGAAAACAAACAAGTGGCTTGCGAATAGTGGGAATCCCATTTGAATCATGGCCGGAACCGCCATCGTTGCTGTGATAACATATGCTGCTGACGTTGGCAGTCCCATACCTAAAATCAGACAAGCGAAAGCGACCATGACAAGGGAGAGAAGTGGATTTCCGCTTGAAATCTGAAGAATAAGTGCTACAAATTTATTTCCAAGACCTGTTAGGGTGACGACACCTGTAATTATTCCAGCACAAGCAAGACCCGTAGCCACGCCTGATAAATTTAAGGCGCCTTCAGTCATGGATTGAAATACAGTGTTGATGAAAGTGGACAGTTTTTTTCTGTTTTGTAGTGCGATTAGAAAAGTTGCTGTACCTATTGCTAAAAGCGCTGAATATACGGCTGAGAATCGCATTAGTATCAGTACAAACACGACAACCATTGGAATAAGCATGTAAGAGTCTTTGATTATTCTTTCATTACTAGGGAGCAGCTTTGAGTCAATGGGTGGTATGTTTTCGCGTTTTACATAGAAGAACACACCGCCAAATACACCTATAAAAAATACAAGAGCTGGTATGAGTGCTTTTATGACAACTTCTGAATAACTGATGCCTGTTATATCAGACATAATGAATGCTCCAGCGCCCATGATGGGAGGCATTAATTGGCCGCCGGTTGATGCGGCTGCTTCTACAGCACTGGCGATATGTGATGCTATTCCTAAAGACTTCATGAGTGGAATTGTAAAAGTACCTGTTGTCACAACGTTTACAACTGCGCTTCCGTTAATCATTCCGAATAGACAGCTTGCAACAACAGCAGCCATAGCCGGTCCGCCCTGCATTTTTCCGGTCAATTTTAGAGCGATATTTATAAAAGCATCACTAGCGCCACAACGATCTAGAAAGGCACCTAGTAGTGTAAATAATGCTAAATAAGTTGCAGAAATCTGTAAGAGCGATCCAAATATTCCGTTTGGTGAAATAAACATATGTGAGACGATTCGTGTCATTTTGTATCCAGCATGCCCAAATCCTGCAGGTAAGTATTTTCCGATGAATAGATAGAGTATAAAGGCAAGCGTTACAAAGGCCATTCCTTTACCAATTGTTCGAATTGTAGCATCGATAAGTATGAGTATGAGAAGTGCTCCGACAACCAAATCGAAATTTGATAGATTGCTTCCCTTCAGACTGAGTGTCTCGTAAAAAACGATGTAGTAAATACAAGCAAATACACCTATTGAAAGCTCCAAGTATGCAAAGTGCTTTTTTAGCTTTTCTGTAGCGTGACTTTTCGTTAAGAAGACAAGCATAAAGATGAATGCAAGGTGCATACCGCGCATGAAATGCGTTGGTAAAACGAGCCAAATGTTAATAATGTGCAAAAAGGAAAGAATAAAAGCGGCGAGTTGAACAATTATGCTCTGCCCAGGCTTTTTCTTTTCTGTGTCGGGTTTGGAACCAGCAGTGTTATTCATGTTAACCTCCAGTTTGTGAGTTCTATTGTACAATTACTTACTTATTGCCTTGTGCGAGTCTGACGATGCTGCCAAACAAGGGACGAACATCCGTGGTGTCTTCGAGATTGTCTATTTGTTTGATTAAGCTATTTCTTTGGTCCTCATTTAGTGTAGGTGAAGTAAGCTTGTGAAATTTCAGTTGAGTTTCTGATGATGCTATTGGATTTTCTCTTTCGCCTTGAGCATAGGTCACAAACGCCTTATATTCTTTGCAGTCTTTTGTGCGTACGTGTACACGTGCTGCACTCCAAAGGCTGCCATCGCGTTTGGCAAGTTCTACGAGTTCCTTGTCACGAATCACTTTGACTCTTTCTGCTAGGTCTAATACGGCTGTGTCTTCTAAATGTTGTTCAAGGAGCGCTTCTGTAATTTCACCACATTTCAAGTAAATAGCGACTGCAAAGGGGACGCTTGTTTGCGCTTGAGTAATATCAGATGGAGTAGGGTTGGAAGCAGCTACAAGAAAATCACCGCCATACACGTTCACTTCACTTATGTCTTTTGGGAGAGTGTTTGTGTCCTTAATAATTTTTGATAGAGCGTCAAGTGTGGGGTGGATTCTCCTGACACATGCATATTTTTTGGTGTACACATTCAAAATATCCCATGAAGTTGTAGTCGTAGAGAGTGGTGAAGTACTGATGTTTTCTGAGAAGGCGTTATAGTACCCGGCTTTTCCTTCAAAGATGCCACTAGGGCCTGAGAAACCGTTCGATGCAAGTTTGGATGAAAAAAGTCCAAGTTTTGAAGCCCAACCCGCGACAAGGTATTTTTGAGATGAACCGTCGATGGCAGATTGGTTTAATCCCCCGCATAGTGAGGTGGCTATGGAAATTGCATTCTTAAGTTGCGCGTCGTTTAAGTTCATGATTGTTGCTGAAACCGCAGCGGCTGCAGAAGCGCCACAAATGCCTGTGGCATCAAATCCGCGATTGATATATGCATGTGGATTAACAGTACGTCCTAGTTTGCAATAAGTTTCATAACCTCTAATGATGGCTTGTATTATTGTAGAACCACTTATTTCGCGGTTGGCATTTAAGGCGGTGGAAATGATGGCTGAGTGAATGACGACGCCGGGATGTCCCATTGCGTATCGGTGACCATCGTCCAGATCAATTTTTCTTGCTGTTGTACCTAACCAAAATGCAAGATCTTCACTATTCAATTCTGTATTACCTAGACATAGGGTTGTAGATAAGTTCTTGGAAGTATTTGTATTGCTTCCATTGAGTAGTACTGCTAAATAGTCGATTAGCATATCTTTTGCTTTAGAAGATGTGTCGGGTGATATTGCTGTGTGGGCAATGTTTTCTAAAGAAGACGCCAAATTCGATAAGTGATTCATGATTGCCTCCTATATAACTGATATATGAATGACCAAGTTCAGAGAAAACGTTTTCTGATTCTCCAAAATTTGAGTAAAGTATATCATCGGAAGAATACACGGAGAAGAAGTTATATTTCTCATAGCTGCAAAAAAAAGTTGCAGAGACATCAAGGGGCGAAAGATTGAGTCCAGCCATTAAGGTAGACCATCTACATCTACTTAAGAATAAACAAATATGCGGCAACGTATTGTTGCAGATGTTCAAAAAAAGTGTGCTTCTCTGAAAATGGGTGGACGTGATAGAATTTTCTCGAAATTGCTATGATGCGTAAGGAGATGAAGTCACTATGAAAACAACTGAAAAGTTAGCAAAGTTTATATATCAAGTGAAATACAATGAGATCCCAGAAAGGATTGTAGAAATAGCAAAGGAAAGAATTTTAGATACTCTTGGAGCAGCAATTGCTGGATACACCCATTGGGAGTATAGTACACAAATTTCAGAGCTGTTTGGAAATATGGATATGGGGAAGTTGAGAATAATTGGTGAAACAGACAGACGATATTCCGCAGCGCGGGCAGCGATGATCAATTCAACTTATGCACATGCCATTGAATTGGATGATGGGCATAAAAATGCAGGGTGTCATGCAGGGGCAGTCATAGTGCCGACTGCAATGAGTATCGCAGCGAGTCTTGGGCGCAGTGGTAAGGAAGTTATTGAGGCTGTTGTTGCCGGTTACGAAGTAGAGTATCAAATTGCACATGCATTAAGCCCGACTCAGATTAAGAAAGGCTTTCATCCTTCGAGCTGCTGTGGTGTTTTTGGAAGTTTTGTGGCTGCGGGGAAATTGTTGAAACTAGATGTGAATCAGCTAATAAATGGGTTTGGGCATGCTGCGATGTTTTCGAGTGGGACTATGGAAGCAACAGTCTCGGGTCAGGATGTTAAGTGTATGCAAGTTGGAAATGCAGCATACAACGGTGTGGTTTCTGCTTATATGGCTAAAAACGATTTCGCTGGTTGTCTGACAGCACTTGATGGGAGTCGTGGTTTTTTTAAAGTGCATGGAGAACTGTCTGATGTAGACAACCTGTTTGAAGGATTAGGGCGTGATTATAAGATAAGCGACACATACAGTAAGATGTATCCGACTTGTAGACATGCGCAACCTGGAATTGAAGCGGTAATGGAACTCATTGAAGCGCACAACATATTACCAGAAAATGTGATGGGTGTAAATGTTGGTACGCATAAAGTAGCTTATGAAATGACAGGTAAGATTGAGTGTCCGACAAATATGAAGGAAGCGCAATTTAGCATTAAATACGGTGTTGCAATTGCACTTGTTCATCGGGCGTTTGGCATTGCTCACTTGAGTGATGAGTATTATTCGGATGAGGGTGTAAGGGCGCTTGCTAGTAAAGTTGTTTGCAGGATTGATGAAAGTGTGCAGGAACATTATCCAGAAAAACGTGGTGCAAATATAGAAATATTAATGAAAGATGGGTGCACATTTAATAAGACTTTATTTGACCTTAAAGGATCACCTGAAAATCCTGTAGGTTGGCATGAACTGGAAGCTAAGTTCAAATTGAATGCATCAAGCAAAAAAGCGGGTGTGAGAGTTCAAGCGTGTATTGAAGCGATTAAAAACTTAGAAAAGTTGGAAACAGTCCAGCCGATTGAGGAGGCACTTTATTCAAAATACTTAATGCCTGGGAATAGTTTCATATTGTTTCAACATTAGTGAAATTGGAAATACAGTTTTTTTTGCAAATCTCTCGAATCATTTTCATAGCAACAGAACTGAACTCAGGGTGAAATTTGTCTTTCCTATAAGCTATGGCAATTGGATTTGTTTGTTCAAAATCCTTAATTGGAAATACATTTAGTTTTGACGTAGTAGTTGAAGTGTCATTTAACTTGCATATGTTTGAGAGAAACATAGTAAGGCATAGACTTGCTGCATAATCTTTTGAAGTCATTATATGGTGTAGGTCCATTGCTGAGGATTCACTAACACAGTTCACGGTAGAACCGATCTGTATTAAGTGTTTGTCAATCATTTTTCTTGACGGTAATTCTTGGTAGCTCAATACAAAAGGAATCTGCTCAAATAATTTAAGATCAGCACCTGTCTTGAAATCTTCTTTGTACTGACTAGACATCTCTTTGAAATATGTGTCCATGAGATTATCTGAAATAACAACATAAAGCTGCTCTTTCAGAACTAAGTCATAATGTATTTCTGCAATGGGAATTGAAGAGGACATAAGCGCAATATCCAACTTATTGTTGACAAGCATGTCGAGAAGGATATTTGTTTTGTTACTGATGATTCTAAGGTTTACATTTGGATATTTGGCATTAAACTCATAAAGAAGATCCGGCATGAGCAGACGCATTCTCCCTTCGGTGGTTCCAATGCGCAATTCCCCAAAATGGCCATGACTGAGCTCTGAAATTTGATTGTTGAAATTATTCTCAAGGATCTCAATGTTTCTTAAGGTTTTAAGGAGCAGTTCACCAGCATAAGTTAATGAAAGGACTGGTTTTCTATCTATGAGTATAGTTTCGTATTCACTCTCGAGCCTCTTTAAAAACTTACTGAGACATTGATGTGATATGTGTAGTTTGGAAGCTGCTCTTGTCATGTTCAGTTCTTCTGCAAGCGTTATAAAGTATTGGTAATTGTTAAACATAATATCACATCCGTTCTTCAGGTTCAGATTACATGTTTACTTCTGCTTATATGAATTAGTACCCAAGCTGTGATGAGATTTCACCAGAAACTTGCTTCATTCTATTGGAGATATCCTCCATTTGTTCAGGTGGAAGCCTGAATGAAGGACCAGAAATGAAAAGCGCTGCAATTACTTTGTGCTCGGCATTGAAAATGGGTGTAGCAATGGATGATAAATTCTGCTCGTGTTCGTTAATGCTCATGGCATAGCCATTTTTTCTAATTTCTTCGATTTGCTTCATAGATAGCAAAGGGTCTTCAAATAGGAAGTTTTGAATGACGGAATCTGGCATATAGGCGAGTAGGAGTTTTCCTGAAGCGCCTCGTGTCATAGACATTCGAGTGCCTATATCAATAACCCTGTGAAGTGGCTGGGTGCTAGGAACACAGTCAATGCAAACCCGCTGATTTTTATTTACTATATAAAGGCCAACGCTTTCGTTGTATAAATTTCTAAGTGAAATGAGGTAGGGCCGTGCAATGCTTCGCAAATCACCGTCTGCTAGACAAATTGCACCTAGATTGGCTAATTTGTAGCCTAGGCTGTATTCCAGTGTCTTGTCGTCTCGTTTCAAATATCCCATGTTTTCAAGTGTGTTGATAATTCTAGATGCAGTACTTGGATAAAGTTCAATCGCTTTAGCGATTTCATTGAGTGACAATCGAGGTTTTTCTCTGGAAAAGCAATTTAAAATATTAAGAGCGCGTTCCACGGCTTTGACGTTTGAGTCATTATTTGACATAAATTTTCAACTTCTTTCTATATTAATTCT
The DNA here is from genome assembly GCA_963676345.2 of uncultured Acidaminobacter sp. Lineage (GTDB taxonomy): Bacteria > Bacillota > Clostridia > Peptostreptococcales > Acidaminobacteraceae. Next base: position 648,067 of record CAXXTS010000001.1, on the reverse strand, counting down.
GTATGTAATATTAACATAAAAAAAATGAGGATGCAATTCATTGATGCGCCATAAAATAGAAACAAATTCTATTTTATAATTGTTTAGCTGTGAAAATCGATTGCGACTTTAAATAGATAACGAATACTGAAAAAACGTTTACATGTTGTAAAAACTTACGTTGAGCTGATTTAATGAATGAATGCATCCTGTCTGTATATCATTGTGTGTTGACGAAAGCAAAAGGCTATGGTATTCTTTTTACAAATCAAAATAGAAACGATTTCCGTCAGATAGAATTAGGAGGTTGAAATGTTTAGAGAGTCTTTTTCGTTACCATGCTCTATTATCAGGGGTGGCACAAGTAAAGGAATATACTTTTTAGAAAGTTCTTTGCCGCCGTCAGGGGAAAAGAGGGATCGGGTTTTATTAACGGCTTTTGGAAGTCCGGACCTAAGACAGATTGATGGTCTTGGTGGAGCAAATTCCCTAACAAGTAAAGTTTGTATTATTGGACCTTCTGAGCGTGAAGATGCAGATGTCGATTATACATTTGGTCAGGTTAGTGTGGATAAACCCATTATTGACTGGAAAGGGAATTGCGGGAACCTAACTGCAGGAGTAGGTATTTTTGCCATTGAGCAAAATCTATTAAAAGTAACAGAGCCTAGTACAATCGTAAGAATTTTCAATACAAATTCAAATAAGATCATTCACGCAACATATCAAGTGAAAGATGGAAAGGTTATCAGCGAAGGAGACTATGAAATACCAGGTGTACCTGGACAAGGCAGTAAAATTAAACTGGATTTTTTTGAACCAGCAGGCTCAATTACAGGAAAATTACTCCCAACCGGAAATGTTAAAGACATCATTGACTTAGGAGAAAAAGGAGCTTTCACGGTGTCGATTGTTGATGCGGGAAATCCTGTAGTCTATTTAATAGCAGAAGAAATTGGGCTTAAAGGAACAGAGTTACCTGTTGAAGTTGAGGGTATGCCAGAAGTTCTTAACCTGATTGAAGATATCAGATCGGTTGCGGCGGAAATGGTTGGCATTGTAGAAGATAGAAAATTGGCAACATCAACATGCCCGGCATATCCCAAAATTGGATTTGTTAGTCCGGCGCAAGATTATTTGAATCCTGAAGGTGTATTGATAAAGGCAAATCAAGTTGATTTTGTAGCGCGACTTGCATCAATGCAAAAAATGCATCGTGCATACATGATTACAGGTGCTGTAAGCACAGGTGCTGCGGCCAATATTAAGGGGACAGTTGTTCATGATGTTATCAGTGAAAGAGCAAAATCTGATAGCACCCTAATTATTGGTCAACCGTATGGTCCTATGGAAGTAACGGTTGACATGCATGGAGATAAAGTTGAAAAAGAAGGTGTGTTCAGAACAGCAAGAAAAATACTGGATGGACACGTATACGTACCTTTTTCAAGAGTTGAAGCAAAATAATTGGAGTTTGGAGGTGATAATTTGAATAGGCAAAATAACATAGTATTCTACACGTTTTTATGTGTCCTAGGGCTTGCAATGGAATTTTCAATAATTCCAAATTATGTTAAGCAGCGCGCAAACGTTAACATTGGTCCTGGAATGTTTCCAAGTCTAGTTACTTGGGTGCTCATCCTTCTATCTGCTGTGAGTTTGTATTTGGAATATCGTAAGCTTAAGGCTGAAGGTGGAAATTTTAAAGGGTATACAGTTCGTTTAAAACCTTATATTCCTCATGCGCTCTTTTTGCTATCAGGAATTTTGTTTTTAGTGGCTGCGACTAAACTCGGTTTTCTTATAGCAGCAGTACCATTTCTGTTCTTTCTTTTATACTTATTTGGTTCAGAGCGAATGGTGTATAATCTGTTGATTTCGGTTGCATACCCAAGTGTAGTATTTCTAATTTTTACGCATGTTTTAAGAGTTAGTTTTCCAGCAGGAATATTCGGGTTTTAGGAGAGAGATGTATGATATTTGATGTATTATCACAGTTTTTTTCAATCCAACCGCTTATAGGTTTGGTTGCAGGGGTTATAGCGGGCATTGTTGGTGGGTCAATGCCTGGTATTAGTCCAAGCATGACAATAGCCCTCCTATTACCAGTGACACTTTATATGCCTTCAATAACTGCGATTTCAGTATTGATGGGTGCATATCAAGGTGCAATGATGGGTGGGTCTGTATCGGCGATACTTATTAACACACCTGGAACAGCAAGTGCGGCAGCTACAATGCTTGACGGTTACCCTATGAATAAGAAGGGCGAAACGCGTAAGGCTCTTCAAACAGCCCTGTACTCATCGTGTACTGGTGGTGTAACGGGTATTATCATTCTATTGTTTTCAGCGCAGCTTCTTGCAAAGGTAGCCTTGATGTTTGGGCCACCAGAATATTTTGGTCTTATGATGCTTTCGATGGCTCTTATAGCAGGGATTGCAGGAAAATCTATGCTTAAAGGCATGATTGCAGCAATGATTGGTTTGCTTGTGTCGGTAGTTGGGCTTGATCCTATTTATGGCAGCCAAAGGCTGACATTTAAGATGATTGAATTAAGTGATGGTGTAAACACATTGTCTGTGTTTATTGGCGCATTTGCTGTTTCAGAAATTCTGATGCAGCTTACTACAGGCAGGAGCTTGCTAAATCAAAAGGCAACAGCAATTGATGCCAATGAAAGCAAGTTCACTTTAAAAGAGTATTTTAGTCAGTTTCCGACTATGATAACCTCTGGAACGATTGGCGCTCTAATTGGTATTCTACCTGGTATTGGTGGGAGTACAGCGAGTTTTATGGCTTATGCATCTGCCCAGAAAAGATCTAAGCATCCTGACGATTTTGGAACGGGAATAATTGATGGCGTAGCGGCTGCAGAGGCTGCCAATAATGCAGTTTGTGGAGGCGCGCTTGTGCCAATGCTGACCCTTGGAATACCGGGCGATGTCGTGACTGCGATATTGGTTGGAGCACTAATTGCTCAAGGCATAAAGCCGGGTCCAATGCTATTTGTTGAGCACATGTCAGATGTGTACACAATCTACTTTGCCCTTCTATTTGCAGTTTTAGTGCTCTCTGTTGTTGGAACATTTGGTATACCGGTGTTTTCAAAAATTGTTACTGTTAGAAAATCAATTTTACTACCTATGGTGTTTTTGATTTGTTTTGCCGGCACATTCGCATCAAAATCTGATTACTTTGCATGTTATGTCATGTTGATATTCGGAGTGATAGGTTACATGTTGAGGGCATTCAAATTTTCTTTATCACCAATGATCATTGCCTTTGTAATTGGTGGGCAGCTTGAATCGAATTTTAGAAGAAGTTTGCTTTTAAATCCAGCGCTTGGGTGGAAAATATTCTTGACACGTCCGCTTGCCATGGGCTTGATAATTGTAGCTGTTGTGGCCACCGTTCTTATGGTGAGAAATGGAATCAAAAAAAGTGTTGAGGAGAGTAAAATAGCTGCTTAGTGACTTGCAAGTGCAAAATGCTTGTCAAGTACAAAAATATACTAAAGAAAAAGGGGGAAATATTATGAAAAAAATATTTATTGCAGGTTTGTTGGTATTATCGTTGGCGATGACTGCATGTTCAAGCGGGGGTGGCAATGATAAAAATGCAAATAGTGGAGAATCTGAAGAGGCTATTGCATCATATCCTAATAAACCGATTGAAGTGGTCGTACCTTTTAAAGCAGGAGGCGGAACACACTTGGCGGCAGAACTGTTAACGCCTGATGCTCAAGCTTACCTAGGCCAGCCGATTAATATTGTCTGTAAACCAGGTGCTGGCGGGGCTGTGGGGGCAACTTTTGCAGCGAACGCTAAGGCTGATGGTTATACGCTGCTGTATCACACATTTTCACTACCAGCAAATGTCGCTATGGGAGATGCAGATTTTCCAGCAGAAGATTTGATAGGACTTGCACAGGCGAGTTCAGTAGAACCTGTTATAGCGGTACGTAAAGATGCGCCATATAATACGGCACAAGAAATGATTGACTGGGCAAATGAACATCCAAACGAGTTAACATGGTGCTTCCCAGGTATTGGTTCATCACTCCATATTACTGGTGCAAATGCCATGGATGCTATGGGTATTAAAGACGTTACGATTGAAATGCCACTGGATGGAACTGCTGAAGGGATTGCGGCTGTGCTTGGCGGACATATTGGTGCAATCAGTTGTTTCACAACATCTTTAACAGAACAGTTAAAAGCCGGAGAAATGAAGATCATTGGCTTACAAGCTCTTGAGCGCAGTGAAGAATATCCTGATGTACCGACTTTTCTTGAGCAAGGCTTTGATGCATCGACTACAAGTTGGAGAGGGATTTTCGCACCTAAAGGAACACCACAAGAAATCCTAGACTATCTTGATACACATCTTGGGGAACTGATTATGAGTGATACTTACCTAGAAAGGGCAACCAATTTGGGTGAGGGTAGAGACTATAAAAAAATGCAAGAGTTTAATGAGCAGTATTTGAATGATGTAGAAATGGTGATTCCACTTCTCAAAAAACTGGGCTTAATTGAATAGCCCGTTGTAGAGTTAAATAATGAGCTTCCTTTGAGCCTGTCTCGCAGGGAGCTCTTTTTATAGCCAAAAACCATACAATATCGGCAATAAGTATCCAAAGTAGAATGTAGCGTGAGAAAAAGGGTGAATTTATGTATAAGAAAAACAGAAAAATTCCATGTGTGTATATGCGCGGTGGCACAAGTAAGGCAGTCTTTTTTAACTCAAAAGATCTTCCTGCAGATGATGTTTCTAGAGACCGTATTATACTAAGTGCATTTGGTAGTCCGGATCGCCGTCAAATTGATGGGCTAGGTGGCGCAAATACTTCGACAAGCAAGTGTGCAGTCATTTCAAAAAGCAAGCGCGATGGCGTCGATGTAGATTACGATTTTGGACAAGTTGATGTTCATAATCCAGTTGTAGGAAAGACGATGAACTGTGGGAATATTTCATCTGCTGTTGGTCCGTATGCAATTGACGAGGGACTTGTCGAAGCCGTTGAGCCGGTAACGACAGTGAGAATTTTTAATACAAACACGAAGAAAGTGATTGAAGCTGAAGTGCCTGTGAAAGATGGAAAGGCAATGACTGAAGGCGATTTTTCGATTGACGGTGTACCTGGAACGGGTGCGAAAATATTATTGAAATTTGTAGAACCACAAGGGGCTGCTTCTGGACAATTATTACCTACGGGCAACCCAAAGGATCAGATTGAAATTGATGGAAAAGTTTATGAGTATAGTTTTGTAGACGCTGCCAATCCGGTGATTTTTGTTCATCCAGAAGATTTTGGTGTAAAAGGGACAGAAATCCCATCTGAGTTCAACGCACTTTCAAATTGCGATGAAATTTGTAGGATACTTGAAATCATCAGAGGAACGGGAGCCATTACACTAGGACTCGCAAAGGACTTGGAAGACGCAAGAGTTAACAGTCAAACCCTTCCGAAAATTGCTTTTATAACGTCTCCAACAAATTATACTGCTGGAAGTGGCGTGGCAATTAAAGAAGGTGAAGTTGATTGTGTGGGCAGATTATTTTCAATGAATATGAAAATGATTGATGCATATATGGGAACTGGTGCAATATGTACAGTTACAGCAGCAAATACACCTGGCACAATTGTGAATGAAATTGTATGCGGCGCAAGAGAAAACAATCAAGTTAAGGCGCTTCGAATCGGCCACCCTTGGGGCATTATGAACACATTTGCAGACATAGAAATACATGAAAATGGCGAACACATAGTAAAGAGTGGAAACCTTGAGCGTACAGCTAGACGAATTATGGAAGGTAAAGTATATGTGCGTGAGTAGCATGTGCTTAAATATATATTATTTTTAAGAAGGTGGTGTAACAATGGCGAATGGATTCTATCTAACTGAGTTTTTTCCAAAGTTAATTCCGAGCGACTCGAAATTGGTTATGTCATATCTTAAAAAACATGATCTGAATTATGAGGATGATACAGATTATGCTTGCTGTCTGATGGACGAAGAAAACAACATTGCAGCAATGGGCTGTTCAGCAGGCAATATTCTGAAGGGATTTGCTGTAGAGGCGCGATATAGAGGTGAAAATTTACTCGGAAGGTTAATTGATCACTTACTCCAAAACAGACTCCAAAGTGGCATCACGGATCTGTTTGTGTTTACTAAAACTGAGCATGTTGCTTTGTTTGAAAACAGTGGATTTTATTTGCTAGTCCAAACAGCGGATGTTGCAATGCTTGAAAACAGCTATTCGGGTGTTTCTAATTTTATAAGTACACTTGGTATTCCTCAAAACTGTGATGGGGATGTAGTGGGCTCGATTGTAATGAACTGCAATCCTTTTTCACTCGGGCATCGTTATCTAATAGAATATGCATCACAAAACTGTGACAAACTCTACATTTTTGTTGTTGAAGAAGATAAATCAGTGTTTCCTTTTGATGTGCGTTTCAAACTAATCAAAGAAGGCGTTTCTGACCTAGGAAATGTATATGTTTTTCCAAGTGGTCATTACATTATATCAAGCAGTACATTTCCTACCTACTTTTTAAAGGAAAATTCCGATGCCGCTAAAATACATTCAGAAATTGACGTGTCTCTTTTTGCTGAAAAAATCGCTCGGCCGCTTCATATTACTAAGCGATTTGTCGGAGAAGAACCGAGATGTCCTGTTACAAGTAAATATAACAATGCTATGAAGGCGTTCTTGCCTAAATATGGGATTGAGGTTATAGAAATTCCTAGAATTGAAAGCCAAGATAAAGAAATAATAAGTGCATCAATTATTCGTAAGAAGTTGGCACAGTGTGGGCCTGGTGAATGGTTAAGGGATTATGTACCTGAAGTGACCTATTCATACCTAACGCATGAGCAGGCAAAAGAAATAATAGATATGTGTAAATAATCAATAGAAAGGGTGATTATAAATGAAAATTGTCAAAAAGGCAATTGTAGGAACAACTGAATCAAGTGATGTTCAAATTACTATATCACCAAATGAGGGTAATGGTATTGACATACATTTAAAAAGCATTGTGATGGCGCAATTTGGTGAATCTATAGAAAATACGGTTTGCAGTTTGCTGGCTGGATATGGTGTTGAAGATGCAAGCGTAGAAATAGTGGACAAGGGCGCATTTGACTGGGTGATAAAATCACGCGTGCAGTCTGCGTTATTCAGAGCATGTAATCAAACATTCAACTGGAAGGAGGCGGAGTAAATTGTCATCAGATATTAAGTTGAAACGGACATCGTTATATGTAAGTGGTTCGAGTCCTGCAAATATGAATCAAGCAATTTTTTATAATCAAGACTGTATTGTATATGATCTGGAAGATTCAGTGCCGGTTACTGAAAAGGATGCTGCTCGTTTTTTGATCTACAATGCCGTCCGTTATCATCGACCCAAAGATAAGTATGTACTCATTAGAGTAAATGATATTTTTTCTGAGTATTTTCACGATGATTTAGAGGCGTCGGTTCGTGCGAGACCGGATGCTCTAAGACTTCCCAAAGTTGAGTCAGCAGAAGATGTGAAACGTGTATCGAAATGGATAGAGGAAATCGAAAAAGATGCTGGAATTCCGATTGGTACAACAGATATTTGGTGCAATATTGAATCGTATCTTGGTGTGCTAAGAGCAGAAGAAATTGCAAAATCAGATTCAAGAGTAAAAGCACTGTCATTAGGTGCAGAGGATTTCACAGCGAGTATTAAAGCTAAAAGAACAAAGGCTGGAACAGAAATATTTTATGCAAGAAATGCAATTCTTTTGGCGTGCCGGAGTGCGGGGATTGATGCGCTCGATGCAATATTTGCAGATATAAATGACGAAGAAGGATTGCGTGAAGATACAACGCTTACTAAAAATATGGGCTTTGATGGTAAGACTGTTGTTCATCCTAGACAAATTGACATTGTAAATTCGTACTTCACACCAAATGAAAAAGAAATTGAGTATGCACAGCGTGTCTTGGCTGTTGTAGAAGAAGGCGCACGTTTAAACAAAGGCGCGGTAACCTTAGACGGCAGCATGATTGACAAGCCAATTGAACTCAGAGCGAGAACGATCCTAGCACAAGCCCAAGCGGCAGGCATTAAAATGGAGGGATATGGAATATGATGAAAAACCAAATCGATAGAAATATACCTCAAGAGGTTGGTTCATATAAGGTTAGACCCTATAAAGGTGCATGGGGTGGAACGTCATGCGATAAACCGGTTTTCACAAACCGAAAACCACAAGTTACGCCAAGAGGTGGGAACAAAGTAGTCTACTCTCTCAAAGATGCAATCAAAGCAACTGGTTTGCAAGATAATATGACAATTTCCTTCCATCATTGTTTTCGGGAAGGGGATTTAATCATTGGTCAAGTTCTAACAGCAATCAGTGAACTTGGTATAAAAAACTTGAAGTTTGCACCAAGTGCAGTTGTAAATATCAAGAAACCATCGATTGTAGACTTTATCAAGGATGGAACAATCTCTAGTATAGAAGCAAGCGGAATTCGTGGTGAATTAGGGGATGCTGTAATCGATGGGATTATGGATAATCCGGTTATTCTTAGACCGCATGGTGGACGTCCGCGTGCTATTGAAGCAGGTGAGTTGAAAATTGATGTTGCATTTATTGGTGCCTCTGCATGTGATGAATATGGCAATGCAACTGGTCAGATCGGTCCTAATGCCTGTGGTTCAATGGGATATGCATTCATTGATTCGACAACGGCTGGTAAGGTTGTTGCGATAACAGATAATTTGGTTGATTTTCCATGTACTCCAGCAACCATTTCCCAGCAGTATGTGGATATGGTTGCAGTTGTAGATAAAATTGGTGATAGCGAGAAGATTGGTGCGGGTGCAGCGCGCATGACAAAAAATCCAAGGGATCTTTTAATTGCAGAGCGTACGGCAGAACTCATTGAAACATCAAGACTGTTTAAAGAAAACTTCTCTTTTCAGACTGGGGCAGGTGCAATTAGTATTGCATGTACCAAGTATCTTTCAATGAAAATGGAGGAGAAAGGCATTAAAGCGAGTTTTGCTCTTGGTGGTATTACTGCTGGGATTGTTGATATGTACAAAAAAGAACAGGTACGTGTACTACAGTGCTCACAATCGTTCGATAGTATTGCAGCACGATCTATAGTGGATCATCCCAACATTGTAGAAATTGACAATGCACTTTATTCAAACCCGCACTCAAAAGGGAATTTGCTGGACAAGCTTAACTTTGGTGTACTCGGAGCACTTGAAGTAGATACAGATTTTAATGTAAATATTCTCACGGGTTCTAGCGGTGAAATGATGGGTGGATTAGGCGGAGGCCCCGACGTTGCAGCGGGTGCGGATATTTCTATCGTTACCTTGCCAATAGTTAGAGGGAGAACACCGTCGGTTGTAAAGCGCGTATTGACTCGGTGTACACCTGGTGAAACAGTTGCGGTTGTAGTCACAGAAGCGGGCATTGCACTGAACCCTAAACACAAGTATTATGAAGAGCTTCGAGAAGATCTGCAAGGGTCAAGTCTTAAAGTCGTTACGATTGAAGAATTGCAGCAATTGGCTGAATCGATGACAGGTGTACCCAAACCTATCGAGTTTACTGATAAAGTTGTGTGTGTTGTTGAGTACAGAGATGGAACGGTAATTGATGTGATTAGACAAATAAAACGTTAGAAGTCAATACGTCTTCAAAGATGGGGGATTGTGTGATAGGTAAAGTTGTGTCGTGTGAAGATATGTTGTTGTCAAGGGAGTTAAGAGCACGAAAACAATCGAAATTACTTACAATGGCGCGCTGCCTTGTATCGTTTACGATGGTTATGCCTGGAGCGGTTAAATGTACTGAGCTTTCAATATTTGGGTTTGAACAGGGCGTGACTCAAATCGATATGATGCTGCAAAGACATGATATAAACGTTGAACATCATGAAGTTCAAAAAAAGGCTACAGGATATGAAGGGTATTGGTTGGTCAAAGAAGATGCTGCGTATATAAAATCACTTACAGTTCAAATCGAAGACAATTTTCAAATTGGCCGCGTGTTTGATATTGATGTGATCGATTCTTCGCTTGAGTCTGTCAGCAGAACCAGCTTGTCTTTAGACCCGAGAAAATGCTTCATATGTGATGCCTTAGCGCATGAGTGTTCTCGATCAGGAAGGCATGATAAAGCAGTAGTCGTTGAATTTGTGAATCAAATGCTACATGACTTCAAGAAGCGTATCTGAAAATGAAAGGATAGAGATAATGAAAGAAAAAATACTTGAATTAATCCCAGAAATTAAGTGGATAGAAAATGTCGAACTGCAAGACAAGGTTATTTCTGCATATGAAGAAGCCCTTCGTACAGGGAACTGGAAACCGGAAGATATGAATGAAATTCCATTCACATTATTGATTCTGAACTGCCCATTTTCATATCTTGAGCATGTTCGTGGCGTAACGAAAGTGGCGAAGGATTCTATGGATAGGTTCAATGAAGTTTATGCAAGTGTAGACTCAAACTTCACATTGAATCATGACGAACTATTGGCAGGTGCTATTCTTCATGATGTAGGCAAATTGATTGAGTACGAGAAAAGTGAGTCTGGTGAAGTGCGAAAGTCTGATTTAGGCAAAGACTTGAGACATCCTTTTTCAGGATCGCATTTGGCACTGAAACACGGCTGTTCGACAAAGATTGCTCATATTATTGCAAATCATGCAGCTGAAGGCGATGGAACGCTTCGAAGCCCAGAAGCTGTAATTGTTAATAAAGCAGATTTTATTAATTTTGAAACCGTAAAAGCATTTCTTGGAATGAAGTAACTGAGCGAAGGAGAATCTGGAAATGGGAAAAACAGCAATTGTAAAAATCATGGAACGTGCTGCTGGCAGACCAGTTAAGGTTGGGGAACGTGTATGGTGCAATATTGATCTTGCATCTGCAAGAGATTTCGGAGGCGCTAATTGCGTCCTTCAATTTGAAGAAGAAATGGGAAAAGATGCGAAAGTATGGAATCCTGATAAAGTAGCATATACATTTGATCTACAAGCACCTTCTCATTCAGAAAAGGTATCCAATAATCAAAAGATCATTCGAGAATTTGCAAAAAAGCAAGGCATCAAGCATGTATTTGATATCAATCATGGTATAGGTCAGCACGTTATGTTGGAAGCAGGGCTTATAAAACCTGGTGATGTTGTGTTAGGGACAGACAGTCATATGAATCTTCTTGGCGCCGTTGGTGCATTTGCTACAGGTGTAGGTAATTCAGATGTAGCAGCAGCCTATATTAATGGCACAAATTGGTTTAGAGTTCCCGAAACAATGAAAATTGAGGTTACTGGCACATTTAAAAAGGGTGTGTGCATGAGAGATCTGTTAACCTATATCGTCGGCGATCTGGGTGCAGGTGGTATGGATTTTCTAGCAGTAGAGTTCACAGGGGAAACTGTAGATCAAGCCTCCTTGTCGGAGAGAATTACACTTTGCTCTATGGTAACTGAGATGAGTGGAAAAATACCATTGATTATGCCGAGTGGTTCTGTACTGGACTGGATGGTAGAAAGAGCGGGCGACGAGGTTGTTGACCGTATAAAAATGCTATCGGCAGATTCTGATGCAGAGTATTGTAAGGTGCTGAAATATGATGTGTCCAATCTTGAACCAATGGTATCGTGTCCTGAAACACCTGATAACGTGAAACCGATTGGTGAAGTTGTTGGTACATATATTGATCAGGTTCATATTGGATCGTGTTCAAATGGACGATTTGAAGATATCAAAGCAGCCTATGATGTCCTCATGGCAGGTGGGGGAAAAGTGAGTGATAAAGTAAGAGTAATTATCACCCCAAGCACATCGGAAGTTCAACTCTTGTGTGCAAAAGCAGGCATGATTGAAAAGTTCATTGAGGCAGGCGTTGTATTCACTAATCCGACATGTTCGCTTTGTACAGCAGAGCATTACGGTGCACTGCCTTCCGGTGATGTGGGGTGTTCAACTACAAACCGTAATTTTATTGGAAAAGTTGGAAAAGGGAGCAGTACATACTTGATGAGTCCAATGACTGCAATGGCTACGGCAGTTAAAGGTAGGATAGCTGACCCTAGAGAAATATTGGAGGCATAATATGAGTAAATTAAAAGGTAAGGCGTGGGTCTTTGGTGACGATGTAGATACAGATCTGATTTATCACAATAAATATTTGGCTGAAACAGATCCAAATCAGATGCCGCAATACGCATTTGAATATTTTCCTGGAATGGAGCATTTTGCAAAAGAAGTACAACCTGGAGATTTTGTTGTTGCGGGTAAAAACTTTGGTTGTGGATCCAGTAGAGAACATGCGGTTTATTGTCTGGAGTATGCTGGCGTTCCATGTATATTGGCTGAAACGTGTTCAAGAATATACTATAGAAATGCAATTAACAATGGGTATCCGGTGCTTTTTGTTAAGACGCTGTCACAAGCGATACAAGATAAGAAGATTGAAACTGGAGATGAACTGGAAGTAGATATTGAAAAAGGTGAAATATACAATCTTACGAAGAATTTAACGTTTAGCGGTGATGGTGTTGGTAATTTGGAAAAAGACATCATGAATGCTGGAGGGTTATTCCCGTATTTGAAAGGAAAAGCTCAGGCTTAAAAGTTTTAAGCTTCTCCCAATTATAGGCTCCTGCCCCTTCTGTACTTTTTATGTGATAGATAAAAAAGAAGGGGAGGAGTCTTTTTTAAGCAGGAGGGTAATATGTTAAGTACTAAATTTGCATCTTTAGGAATTCAAGCAGCACTCTATGAAGTTGGTGTGACACCTAAACCCGGACTAGTCGATCGGAATAATCCTGGTGCACATACGGATATGGATCATTTTACATTTATGGCAAGTGCTTCGGCTTTTAGCGGTGGATTGCATAGGATAGCGTCCATAGCAGATGAATGGCGGGGAAAAAGACTTGAAGATCTTTTTTTTCAGATACGGCCAGTCGGTGTACAAATGGAGATGGACATGTTTCGTGCAACTCGAGGTGTCAATACACATAAAGGAATGATCTTTAATATTGGACTCCTCGTAGCAGCGACCTCGTATCTATTTGCTGTAAACAATTGTAGAACACCTACTATAGAATTAATAGCACAAGTTGTCTCAGAAATGACGCATGGAATTTGTTCTCGAGAACTTGGTGAGAATAAGACAGAAACACATGGAGAAGCGGCATACGTGAAGTATGGTACAAAGGGTATTCGTGGTGAAGTCGAATCAGGTTATGAAACAGTACTTAAAATGGCTGTGCCAGTTTATAGAAGCACAATGTACAACAATCTAAGTTTGGATGAACTCGGCATACAAATGTTGTTTTCCCTAATGGCTTCTTGTGAGGATAGTAATATCGTAACTCGACATGACTTACAAACATTGAAACAGGTTCAGATACAAGCGAAAGGTTTCTTAGATGAAGGTGGCATACTGCAACAAGATGCGATGAAAAAGGTTAAATGTTTGGATGAAGCCTTTGTTGAAAAGAATATCAGTCCAGGTGGATCAGCGGATTTATTGGCTGTAGCAATCTATATGGGATTGGTTGAAGGTGCCATAAATTGAATGCTGATTTAAATAAATGTGAGCAGATAATTGTTATAAACATTCACATAATATGTATTAGGAAAAATAATCTGTAATTCGTACTCGTGTATGACTATGCGCAAAAGCAAGGGGGTGTAAGTATCAACAAACTGGATAGAGTAAAAATAGGGACGTCACTTACAGAGCAAATAATGAAAAGTGTTCGTGAAGATATTCTAAATAAAATTTATGCGCCTGGAGAAAGAATTAAAGAGTTGGATTTAACAAGTAAGTTTGGTGTTAGCAGGACGCCTGTTCGCGAAGCTTTGAGACAGCTTGTTGTCGATGGTTTGATAGACTATACGCCTAATGTAGGTGTTGTAGTGGTTGGGGTTACCGATCAGGATGCCAAGGATATTGTAGAGGTTCTAGCGGCAATCGAAGAGCTGGCTGTAGTTTTTGCGTTTGAAAAATGTGACTCTATAGATCTGGATGAGCTCAGAGAATATTATGATTTGATGGAGTTTTACAAGAGAAAAGAAGATTTTGAAAGCGTACTTGCACTTGATGAGAAATTTCATAATAAGCTTTGTGAAATGACTGAAAACAGGTATCTACAAAAAATCTTAAAGGGCTTTTATACACTTCTTACATCATATAGAAAATGTTCTGTACGTATGGGAGAACGACTGAATGAAGTTCTTGAAGAACATCGTGCAATTATTGATGCGATTGATGAAGGAAATCTTGAAGAAATGGTTGAACGCACTCAGTTGCACAGACGTTCGCTCATAGTTTGATCGAGATATAATCAGTTGGTTTTAGATAAGTTCATCAATGAACACATTAGAGCAAGTATGCATAGATAAGGAATAGAAACTACGAATTTACCAAGCCAATAGTACTGCCCATTGAATTATCACCATACCCGAGATAAATTGTTTAGTTGGCAGTAGAACGTGGAGGAAAAGATGGTAGATATCAAACTAAAGAGTGCAAAAAGTGCTGATGAAAATAATAAGCAGCTAGGACGCAGTGTGGCGTTTATGACATTCGGTTGTCCGAGCATCTAAGCACATGAGATAGCGACCATTTGTTGAAAATTTAGGGGTTTGAGTGCCGCTTTAAAAATGAATAATTTGATTATATTTGACCACACCTGAATGATTGGGTGTGGTTTTTCGTCTGAGAATCTTTGACCAGAGTAGATTTGTAAACTTCTTCTATAGATTAGAAAAATTCTTTTTAGGTCAATTATGGGTGAAAAAGGTAATAATATGGTTACTTATGTAAGTACGACATTAATATGTGAGGCATATATGCTATAGTAATTTTGGGTTGACTATTGTGGGAGAATGGGTCGACCTATTTTTTTGCATCCGATATGGTATATAAAGGTAATAAAACCATAATATAACGAAAACCGAAATTTGTTATATTGATGAAGCGTTAATGGAACGCCTGCACTCAACCACAGATACTGTTCATGAACAATCATCATGATGAATAGTGACTATATGTGCAAGTTATGGATGAAACATAAAGTGAAAAGATAGACGTGAAACGGCATCATAAAAAAACGGAGGCATCATGAAAAAACTAAAGTACCTAATCACACTCATAGTATGTATTACATTAATAACGGGCTGTTCTGGAAGTCATGGCGGGAGCACGGTTATTAACGGTGCAGATCAAATTGAAACAGCAAAGCAGCTCAAAGAAGCAGAAGTTAAGGCAAATATAGTTAGTAAAAAAGAAGACATTGAAAGGCAGTATGGCAGCGGATTTTACTTTGAGGATTTCAGTGAGGAAATTGCTGAAATTAACAAGTACTATGAGCGTGCTCTTTATAATGAAGTGTTTAACATAAATGAACAAGTTCATTATGAAGAAGAGTTCAATGGAAGTGAACGTGTTATTAGTAAAAAAGTGCTTAACATAAGTGAAATGGAATTTTACGCGAGAATACGTGTGAAAAACGAATACTATAATGACAGTTTGAATGCATATAGACAAGGTTCATTAGCCGCTGAAGACTTCTTCGAAGCACCGGAAAAGCATGTTAGGTCAATGGATATTTATTTGACGACCTTCTTTGATGGATTAACAGAAGAAGATTATCAAAATGACTATGACAGGCATCAAGTCGTTGAAAAATGTATTCCCAAAATAATAAAAAAATGGAATGAGAAGGGTTTAGAGACTGCTGAATACACTTACAGGATATACAATATTAAGCCTTCGAAATTTGGACAATATGTGTTCAATCAACCGATAAGTAGAACGGATCCTTACAATGTTAATTGTATAAGGAATACGCATTATGAAAACCAATACAAACTCGGTGCAACTGATAAAATATATGAATTACTAGAATATCTACATACAAAGTACAATGAAGAATTTGTTTATATTAAGCCCAATCATCATGACGGTGGAATGACATATTTATTTGCACCCGTTAAAGATGAAACTTTAGAGTTTTCAATGAACTTTTCAGGCAAATTAGACACATACAAGCACGTACTAACACAGAAAATACTTTCAGAAAAAGTAAATGCCATTATTGAAGAAGAAGGCGCAGAAGATTTCATAGTCCAGTTTAGCGCGCCTGTTTGCTTTAACACACGTTCTGATCCATATGAAAAAGCTTATGACACTTCAAATGTGTATGCGAACGAGAATTTTCTGGATGAGGTGTTTTTAGATAGTGGTTACGAGACCGCATTATACTATATTGATAATACAGGAGAGTATGACTATAGCCTGATTCACAGGATTGTAAAGAGAATAGCGGGTTTGATTCAGGTATACGGTACAAACTCGAATGATTTATATGACAGAACAAGGTTTTTTGTGTTTTTTTATGACTTTGATAATGCGTATTTGCCTATATTGATAGATAGCTTCTATAAGGAAGCAGTTACATACAAGTATTTTAGAGAGTCATCGTCAGTATCGAGCATGGCATTTAATAGATACAAAACAAGAGAAGATACGGACGCATTTGCAATACTGGATGTATACGGGCATGAACAAGAAGAAAAGTTAAAGATTTTGCGGTTTGATGAAAGTTTGAGTCTTGAAGATTTTATAGAAGAGTATAGTAGGACAAGTATATATGAATAAGTAGAAATATGAAATTTTTGAAAAAGGACTTCATAGAAACAAAAGATCCAATGACTAAGAATTAAGTGCAGGAAAAGGATAGCCCATGTCGCTACATATTTTGAGATTCGATTTTTCAGAAGAAGTGCTTTTGAAAACAACTCATGACGAACATTTAAACGAGTGAGATCTACATAGGAAATATAAGGTGAAGAAGACAGATATGAAACGGCATCTTAAAGAAGCGGAGGCATAATGAAAAAACTAAAGTACCTTATTACACTCATAGTATGCATGACATTAATAACGGGCTGTTCTGGAAGTCATGGCGGGAGCACGGTTATTAACGGTGCAGATCAGATTGAAACAGCAAAGCAGCTCAAAGAAGCGGAAGTTAAGGCAAATATAGTTAGTAAAAAAGAAGACATTGAAAGGCAGTATGGCAGCGGATTCTACTTTGAGGATTTCAGTGAGGAAATTACTGAAATTAACAAGTACTATGAGCGTGTTCTTTATAATGAAGTGTTTAACATAAATGAACAAGTTCTTTATGAAGAAGAGTTCAATGGAAGTGAACGTGTTATTAGTAAAAAAGTGCTTAACATAAGTGAAATGGAATTTTACGCGAGAATACGTGTGAAAAACGAATACTATAATGACAGTTTGAATGCATATAGACAAGGTTCATTAGCTGCTGACGATTTCTTCGAAGCACCAGAAAAACATGTTAGGTCAATGGATATTTATTTGACAACCTTCTTTGATGGATTAACAGAAGAAGATTATCAAAATGACTATGACAGGCATCAAGTTGTTGAAAAATGTATTCCCAAAATAATAAAAAAATGGAATGAGAAGGGTTTAAAGACTACTGAATACACTTACAGGATATACAATATTAAGCCTTCGAAATTTGGACAATATGTGTTCAATCAACCGATAAGTAGAACGGATCCTTATAAGGATAATTGTATAAAGAATACGCATTATGAAAACCAAGACAAACTGGGTGTGACTGATAAAGTATATGAAACACTAAATAGTCTACATGAAAAATACAATGAAGAGTTTGTTTATATTAAGCCAAATCATGTTAGAACAGGAGGGCCTAGAACCTATTTCTTTGCTCCTAAGAACGATTACACATTAGAGTTTTCAACGGATAGTTATGGACTAGATACATACAAGCACGTACTAACACAGAAAATACTTTCAGAAAAAGTAAACGCAATTATTAAAGAAGAAGGCGCAGAAGATTTCATAGTCCAGTTTAGCGCGCCTGTTTGTTTTAACACATATTCAGATCCGTATGAAAAAGCTTATGACACTTCAAATGTGTATGAGAATGAGAATTTTCTGGATGAGGTTTTTTTAGATAATGGCTATGATATTTCATTGTACTATTTGTTGAAAGAAAATGAAGAGATTTCTTATGATCTGCTAAAGAGTATTGTTTCAAAAATAACCGATTTAACACAGGTAAAAGATCAAAATCCTTATGGAAGACAAGATAGAACACGTAGTTTTGTGTTTTTCTATAATTATAATGACGATATGAGGCACATTATAATTGACTCTTTTAGAAAAAATATTCTATCAGAAAAACATTTTAGAGAAGACTCTTCTCTATCAAGCATGATGTATGGATTATATAAAATCCGAGCTGAACTAGATAGTTTTAGTTTATTAGATATATATGGGCATGAACTTGATAACAAATTAAAAATTGTTGAGTTTGATGAAACATTAAATTTAGAAGATTTCATCAATGAGTATAGTACAACAAGTATTTATGAATAAGTAGAAATATGAAATTTTTGAAAAAGGACTTCATAGAAACAAAAGATCCAATGACTAAGAATTAAGTGCAGGAAAAGGATAGCCCATGTCGCTACATATTTTAAGATTCGATTTTTCAGAAGAAGTGCTTTGTGAAAACAACTCATGACAAATACTAAACGAGTAAGATTTACATAGGAAATGTAAGGTGAAGAAGACAGATATGAAACGGCATCATAAAAAAACGGAGGCATCATGAAAAAACTAAAGTACCTTATTACACTCATAGTATGCATGACATTAATAACGGGCTGTTCTGGAAGTCATGGCGGGAGCACGGTTATTAACGGTGCAGATCAGATTGAAACAGCAAAACAGCTCAAAGAAGCAGAAGTTAAGGCAAATATAGTTAGTAAAAAAGAAGACATTGAAAGGCAGTATGGCAGTGGATTTTACTTTGAAGATTTCAGTGAGGAAATTGCTGAAATTAACAAGTACTATGAGCGTGTTCTTTTTAATGAAGTGTTTGGACTTACGTCAATCCCTTGGACACGAAAAGAGACTGTCCCAAATTTTGTGTAAATAATCTGCCACGAAAGCAGTAAATATGAACTTTTTAGGAACTCTCGATTATGAATGGATAATCGAGAGTTCGTTTATTATCTGATCCCAGTTTCGCTGGCGCTGGGACCACTTCTTTGTTGCATTTTCAGTTGCTAAGTAAAGGGACTTCATCAGTGACATATCGGTTGGATACACTGGTTTTCCCTTAGTTACTTTTCGATACTGTCTATTCAGATTTTCAATGATATTGGTCGTATACATGATCTTTCTGATGTTTGCTGAGTATGCGAAAAATGGTGATATAACACCCCAGTTGTCTTTCCAGGATTTTATACAACGTGGATACTGTGAACTCCATTTTTCTTCAAATCCCATGAGCATCTGATATCCTGATTCTTCATTCGGTGCTTGATAGACAGATTTAAGATCTTTCATAAGTTCTTTTATATGCTTGTAGCTGACATATCGTGTTGAAGAGCGGATTTGATGAATGATGCAGCGCTGTACAATAGACTCCGGATATGTTGCTTTGATCGCTTGTTCAAAGCCTGACAGACCGTCAACACTAAAGATTGTAACCTTTTGAACACCACGATTCTTCAAGTCAGTCAGAACCTTTAACCAGAACTTGCTTGTCTCATTTTCACCTATCCAGATACCTAGAACGTCTTTCATTCCATCTGTATTTATGCCCACAACAACATAAGCCGCTTTAGATACAATGCGATTATTCTGCTTTACCTTATAGTGAATCGCATCCATAAAGACAAAAGGGTACTCAGTTTCAAGTGGTCTGTGTTGCCACTCCTCAATATGAGGGATGATTTTATCAGTCATACGTGAAATTGACTGCGCTGAGAGTGGCATGCCGTATAGATCTTCTATGTGCTCAGAGATATCTCTTTGAGACATACCTTTGCCATACATCGAGATTACTTTGTCTTCAATAGCCGAAATATCACTTGAGTGTTTTGGCACAATTTGCGGATCAAACTCGCCATTGCGGTCTCTTGGGATCTCAAGATCAACTTCACCAAGATCAGTCTTAACACGCTTCGTTGATTTCCCGTTTCTGTAGTTTGTCTTTTCATTCTGGCGATCGTAACGTTCGTAACCAAGCTCATCGTCCAGCTCTGCTTCGAGTAGCTTCTCAACACCAGACTTAAGCATTTCCTTCAGAACACTCTGTAGGTCTGCTACATCGGTGATATTCTTGTCCAGCATCAGGGTTTCTGTCAGTTCTGATATCTTGTTGTTTTTCTTCTTTCGACTCATAAAAAAATCCTCCACTCTGTAGTCTAGTTTATAACACTAACTACTTTCGTGGAAGATTTTATAATTTTACACAAACTTTGTTACAGTACCCACGAAAAGTGGGATATCTTACATAGCTAATGCCTCAAATTGATTCGGAGTCATGTAGCCAATACTCCCGTGAATTCTTCGGTTGTTGTACCAACCTTCGATATATTTGAACAATGATTTCTGAGCTTCGTCAAAATTGCGATATACCTTTCGATAAACTTCTTCCTTCTTGAGAATCGCATGAAAAGATTCGATTACCGCATTATCATAAGGATTGCCTTTTGCGCTGTATGATCTACGGCATTTATACTGATCTGTTTTCACTATGTATGCTGTGCTTAAATACTGACTGCCACGATCTGTATGAAGGAGCACATTTTCTGGTTTTCTTTGCCGCAGCATCGCTTTATCGAGAGCTTTTATTACAAGTTCCTTATCCATTCTTTTGCTGAATTCATAGCCAACTACTTTATGAGTGTGAAGGTCAAGGATTGAAGCCAGGTAGCACCATCCATCCTTTAGAGTATGGATATATGTGATATCTGCAACCCATTTTTCACAAGGCTTAGAAGCCGAGAAATCACGGCCTAGAAGATTCGGCAAATCTTCATTTGTTGTCTTTGTACAATGAGGTTTGAAACGTTTCATAACGACAGCTCTTAAACCGAGTTTTTTCATGAGTCGCTGAATGCGCTTCATACTTGGAATAATCTCTAGAAGAGCTTCAGTTTTCATAGTCTCACGGATTTTCGGAGCGCCATATCGACCATCGCTTTCTGAAAATATGCGTAGTATATGCTCACCAAGAAGTTTATTTTCCTTCTGTCGTTCAGAAGGGGTGCGACTTTGTACTTCGTAAAAAGTACTCCTTGGAATGGATAGAACTTCACAGATTGTTTTTGTAGGATAATTAATTTTTAGAATATGTGCTGTCTCGAATATGCTGGATTTACTTACTTTTTCGCTAATATGGCCATAGCCTTTTTTAAGATTTCATTTTCCTCACGGAGCTTTGCCATTTCCTTTTGAAGTTTCTTGAGTTCAGCAGGAGTCATGGACTCTTCAGAGCTTTGGTCAATCGGAGTAAGCTGCTTTACCCAGCGTTGGATTGTTCCATGTGAGATGCCATATTCGCTTTCGAGACTTGAGTAGGTATGATCTGTTGTATTGTACAGATCTACGATCATTTGTTTGAAACCTTGATCGTATCTTTTTCCTGTTGCTTTCATTTGGACACGTCCTTTCAGATACAGTTATTATATCTTACTTTTCGTGTCCAACAATTTATACTAGCACCAGTTTAACATAAATGAACAAGTTCATTATGAAGAAGAGTTCAATGGAAGTGAACGTGTTATTAGTAAAAAAGTGCTTAACATAAGTGAAATGGAGTTTTACGCGAGAATACGTGTGAAAAACGAATACTACAATGACAGTTTGAATGCATATAGACAAGGTTCATTAGCCGCTGAAGATTTCTTCGAAGCACCAGAAAAGCATGTTAGGTCAATGGATATTTATTTGACGACCTTTTTTGATGGATTAACAGAAGAAGATTATCAAAATGACTATGACAGGCATCAAGTTGTTGAAAAATGTATTCCTAAAATAATAAAAAATGGAATGAGAAGGGTTTAGAGACTACTGAATACACTTACAGGATATACAATATTAAGCCTTCGAAATTTGGACAATATGTGTTCAATCAACCGATAAGTAGAACGGATCCTTATAAGGATAATTGTATTAGCTTTACGCATTATGAAAACCAAAATAAATTGGTCTCAACTGATAGAGTATATGAAACACTAGACAGTCTACATGAAAAATACAATGAAGAATTTGTTTTTATAAAGCCCAATCATGTTAGAACAGGAGGGCCTAGAACCTATTTCTTTGCACCTAAGAAAGATTATACATTAGAGTTTTCAACGGATAGTTATGGACTAGATACATACAAGCACGTACTAACACAGAAAGTACTTTCAGAAAAAGTAAACGCCATCATTAAAGAAGAAGGCGCAGAAGATTTCATAGTCCAGTTTAATGCGCCTGTTTGCTTTAACACATATTCTGATCCATATGAAAAAGCTTATGACACTTCAAATGTGTATGAGAATGAGAATTTTCTGGATGAGATAGTGTCAACTCTTGTGCGCAAAAACCACCAGAAATCCGATAAGGTTTATGCAGCTTTAAGTTTCTCCTCGTAGATCAAATCGATGACCTTCGAGTCTATATAGCACCTTCCAGTTGACCAGTCTTCGCTATATTCGATCAAGTAGGAAGTGACTAAACGTATGTATGAATCAACCGATGGAAAAATGCCAACGACTTTGGTTCTTCGCCGAATTTCACGGTTTAAACGTTCAATCATGTTCGTTGAAGCGATTTTTCTAGAATCAATCTGTTCAAAATTGAAGAACTGAAGTGAATCTTCGAGACCTTCTTCTAGTGTCTTAATCGCTTCTGGATACTTACTTTCATATTCATCCATAAAGGTATAAGCATAACTTTTAGCACTATTGTAATCAGGTTGAAGCCAGATTTGCTTCAGCTTTGAACCGAAGTGATTTTTCTGTTTGGATGGTACATGTGCCATGATATTTCTCATGAAATGTACCTTGCAACGTTGCCAGGATGATCCCAGAAATGACTTTCGCGCTGCGCTAACAAGGCCCTTATGTGCATCTGAAACAACTAACCAGACGTGTTCAACGCCTCGTGCCTTCAACTTATCAAACAGTGTTGTATAGCTCGCTTCAGATTCCTCATACATTGGCTCAACTGCAAGTATATCTCGTGTGCCATCAAGTTTAACGCCACAAACGACGTGAACAGCCATGTTTCTGACATGCCCATTATCTCGGATCTTTTCATAAAGAGCATCTACCCAAAGAACAGGATATTCTGCATCGAGATTTCGATTTCGAAACGCTTCTACTTGTTCATTCAGCTCTTTTGTGATGTTACTTACATGGCCTTTCGAGATTGAATCGATCCCTAGACTTTTAGCGAGTTTCTCGATTTTTCTTGTGGAAACTCCATTGACGAATGCTTCCTGAATGACGTTCATTAGAGCGGCTTCGGAACGTTTTCGTTCCGTCACAAAGAATGGAATATAACCACCTTTACGTGGTTTTGGAACCATAAGATACATAGTCCCCATACGCGTATCAAAGCGTCTTGGTCGGTATCCGGCTCTGTAGCCATTTCTTGATCCTGAGCGTTCTGATTTATCAGCTCCAAGTTGATTTGAAAGTTCTGCTTCCATCAGCTGTTCGCACAGCCACTTGAGCATTTCAAGCATTGGGTCTTGCGCAGTTAGAAACTTTAATAGCATTTTTTCAAAAGGTAGGGTAGAATTTTGGTAAGCCATCGGTTTATCATCTCCTTATTTGGGTTTTCTAGACAATTACCTTTTCGGAGTTTCCGATGGCTTTTCCTTTATTTATTTTTGCGCACTTTATTTTACGCTATCCTGGATGAGGTGTTTTTAGATGATTGGTATGATGTCTCGTTATATTATTTTGTAGAAAATCAAAATATTGACTATGAATTAGTGCGTAGGATAATTGATAAGACGCGCATGATTATAAGCAAAAATGATGCGAGACCTGAGGGAGCTAACTCATGTATGAGTAATTTTGTGTTTTTTTATGAGTATGACGAAATAATGAAACCAGTAATCTTTGATCTGTTTAATAAAATGAAACCAACAGAAAAATACTTTAGAGAATCTGGTGATGTATCTAGTATAACGTATGGTTTGTTTACAGTTAGGAGCGAAACAGATGAGTTTTATCTGTTAGATATATATGGGACTGAGCTAGATGAAAAATTAAGAGTATTTAAGCATGATAAATCAATTTCGCTAGAAGAATTTCTTGAAGAATTTAGAAGAACAAGTATATATGAGTAAACTTAAATTATATGATTTCACTGATTGGAGTGGATTAAATGAAATATGTAAATAGTAATTCTGGTATATTGTCAAATCTTGAGGATGAATTAAAGCGTTTAGTATTAGAATACAAAAAAAACTACCAACTCTCCTACGTGGTTTATGAAGAAGAGTACTTTGCTGGGACGGAAGAGGAATACTCAACATCTCGTACCAAGTACAAACCGGAACCAAAGGAAATAAAAATAAATGAAAGCATTGAAAATAGATTGTTAGGTAGTAAATGTTGTCAAAGTGTACTTGATATAGTAATGCAGAGCTAGGGGGTGTACTTTTAGGTAAGAAATCTTGACGTGAAAATGAACAAAGAAATTACTCTGTTTGAAGGCATGAGACTGGCTGTAGAAGATATCGCAACAGCTGCATTTGTGTATGAAAAACTAAATATTGAAATGTGTTAAATGAAAGGGCATAAGCAAGTTATGCTAAGGCCCTTTAAGTCACAGAAAGCATGTTGTACAGTTTAAGAAGGCGAATATCCTCGCGTGAAACTTTCAGTTGTCGTATAAGTGCTTCATCTTCTTTCAATAATTTTTTTGAAAAGAGCATTTTAACTGCAATAGGCATTAGGGGCCGTGATGAAATGCCGAAGAAGAGCCCCCATTTAGTATCTGAGTCTAGGTAAGACGCGAGAATACTCGCAGTAACCTGTTCCATAGTCGTATTGCTATTTGTCATAAAAATATTTGTAAGTGCATCATAATGTTCAATATATCCCCAGTATGTATTTTCACAGTTTTGATAATTTGAATAATCTTTGAAGTTCATGTACATCATAATCTTGTATCTAGATTCGCCGGCCTCAGAAAGGACGTCAAATACACATCTTATGAGTTTATTCGTACGACCATCAAATACATATGAATAAAACTGTGAAACGCCATTGAAGAAGGCGGGTCTACTTCCACTTGAAGAAATTTCGGTACGTTCGGTATTGTAGTATAAGAGTTGTTCGACATGAATTTGAAGCGCCTTGGCAATCTCGTAGAGTGTGACGATATCTAGTACAATTTCGCCCTTTTCATATTTAGAGACAGTTGCCTTACTTTTACTTATCAAGTTGGCGAGCTCTTCAATTGTCATCGATCTGTTTTTACGATAGGTCCTTATTCTTTTTCCAATTTCTGTACTTATTATTGACATAGAATCACATCCAAGTTTACTTAAAATAGACAATTTGATGATATTTCATGAAATAAATAATTATATAATAAATTATAGCACCAATTGGTATGAAATTCTATTTTAAAGAGAATAAAGTACAAAAAAGTCTATTTTAATGAAACATGACGCATTTTGACGAAAGAGATAACCCAAATTAAACTATAAATAAAGTTATGAGTTAATCAGAGTAAGTTTGAGAATCAAATATTTTGAAAGGCACAGTGTGTGTGTATTAGGACTAAGAATAATCGAAAAGGTGGGTGTAAGATTATGTATGATTTTGATGAAATTATTGAGAGAAGAAATACAAATGCACTGAATACGGATGGTTTTAGAGATTACATTTTTCATGCAGATGATTCAATGAAATTTCCTTTTAAAGACGAGGAGTTCATTCGTATGTGGGTTGCGGATATGGAATTCGCGGTGCCAGATGTGATTATTGATGCGGTGAAAGAAAGACTAGATAAGAAAATTTTCGGATACACTCGTGTTTTTTCTGATGACTACTATAATGCTTTTGTAAAGTGGTGTGTGGATAGGTATGGTTGGTCATTTCCAAAAGAAGAACTTGTGATGTCAAATGGAATTATTCCTGCACTATATGAAATGGTTGATTATATAACTAAGCCAGATGAAAAAGTTTTATTCCTGACACCATCATATGCATATTTCAAATATGCAGCAGATTTTAACAGCAGACAAAGTGTGTGTTCCGACCTATTAAATAATGATGGATATTTTGAAATTGATTTTGATGATTTTGAGAAAAAAGCTTCAGATGAAAAAACAACTCTATTTATTTTATGCAGTCCACATAATCCGACTGGTAGAGTGTGGAAAGAAGACGAACTGGCTAGACTGGCCGAAATCTGTGAAAGAAATAATCTATGGGTTATTTCTGATGAAATCCACTGTGATCTATTACGTTCAGACCAACAGCATATTCCACTTGGCAAAATCATGAAGGGTTACGATAAGCTTGTAACATGCATGGCGCCAAGCAAGACGTTCAACCTAGCAGGATTCATGATTTCAAATATTATTATCAGAAGCTGTGAACTTAAAGAAAAATGGTTGTCACGTCATTATAACTTTGATAATCCACTGAGTGTTGCAGGTGCACAAGCTGCATATGAAAAGGGTGGATTGTGGTTAAATGAACTGACGGAATATCTAGATGGAAATTTTGAGTTGACGCGAGATTACCTTGCAGAACATATGCCGAAAGCAAAATTCAACATTTCTGAAGCAACGTATTTAGCATGGGTTGATGTGAGTGCTTATTTTGATCCTGATGAATCTTTGACGATGTTCTTTGCTTATGAATCGGGTGTTCTACTTGAAGGTGGAAATATGTTTGTACAAAATTCAGACTGTTTTATCCGGTTGAATTTAGCATGTCCTAGAAAAACACTACAAGAGGGTTTAAAAAGAATATGTAATGCGGTAAATTCGAAAAAGGGTAAGTATATAAGCCCTGAATAGATATATAGAAAAGTTTTGGAGGAATCAAAACGAGAATTGTTGAAACAAAGAATGCTCCTGGTGCAATAAGACCATACTCACAAGCCTATGTGATTAATAATATGGTCAAATATTCTACAGTTTCATGGAGTTTTCGGTTTTCATTTTCAAGGTCTGATATGCGATTCATAAGTTGTTCTACTACTAATTCTAAGCCCTTAATCACTCCGTTTTTCATGTGTTCCGTCTACAATAATTATAACATTTCAAAACGGTGCACTCAAGTAATAACAACGCTTATAGTGTCTAAATGCTTGTTTTAATATGGACTTTTTTAACTGCCTTAGGCTGATTGAGATAGTGTCAACTCTTGTGCGCAAAAACCACCAGAAATCCGATAAGGTTTATGCAGCTTTAAGTTTCTCCTCGTAGATCAAATCGATGACCTTCGAGTCTATATAGCACCTTCCAGTTGACCAGTCTTCGCTATATTCGATCAAGTAGGAAGTGACTAAACGTATGTATGAATCAACCGATGGAAAAATGCCAACGACTTTGGTTCTTCGCCGAATTTCACGGTTTAAACGTTCAATCATGTTCGTTGAAGCGATTTTTCTAGAATCAATCTGTTCAAAATTGAAGAACTGAAGTGAATCTTCGAGACCTTCTTCTAGTGTCTTAATCGCTTCTGGATACTTACTTTCATATTCATCCATAAAGGTATAAGCATAACTTTTAGCACTATTGTAATCAGGTTGAAGCCAGATTTGCTTCAGCTTTGAACCGAAGTGATTTTTCTGTTTGGATGGTACATGTGCCATGATATTTCTCATGAAATGTACCTTGCAACGTTGCCAGGATGATCCCAGAAATGACTTTCGCGCTGCGCTAACAAGGCCCTTATGTGCATCTGAAACAACTAACCAGACGTGTTCAACGCCTCGTGCCTTCAACTTATCAAACAGTGTTGTATAGCTCGCTTCAGATTCCTCATACATTGGCTCAACTGCAAGTATATCTCGTGTGCCATCAAGTTTAACGCCACAAACGACGTGAACAGCCATGTTTCTGACATGCCCATTATCTCGGATCTTTTCATAAAGAGCATCTACCCAAAGAACAGGATATTCTGCATCGAGATTTCGATTTCGAAACGCTTCTACTTGTTCATTCAGCTCTTTTGTGATGTTACTTACATGGCCTTTCGAGATTGAATCGATCCCTAGACTTTTAGCGAGTTTCTCGATTTTTCTTGTGGAAACTCCATTGACGAATGCTTCCTGAATGACGTTCATTAGAGCGGCTTCGGAACGTTTTCGTTCCGTCACAAAGAATGGAATATAACCACCTTTACGTGGTTTTGGAACCATAAGATACATAGTCCCCATACGCGTATCAAAGCGTCTTGGTCGGTATCCGGCTCTGTAGCCATTTCTTGATCCTGAGCGTTCTGATTTATCAGCTCCAAGTTGATTTGAAAGTTCTGCTTCCATCAGCTGTTCGCACAGCCACTTGAGCATTTCAAGCATTGGGTCTTGCGCAGTTAGAAACTTTAATAGCATTTTTTCAAAAGGTAGGGTAGAATTTTGGTAAGCCATCGGTTTATCATCTCCTTATTTGGGTTTTCTAGACAATTACCTTTTCGGAGTTTCCGATGGCTTTTCCTTTATTTATTTTTGCGCACTTTATTTTACGCTATCCTGATTGATCGATAAGCCTTCAAGCAGCCATCTAAGTTCTTGTTTTGTAATGCTTTTGACTTCTTCTGGATCATTTGGCCACTGAAATGAACCGTTTTCTAACCGCTTATACAGGAGTAGGAAACCATCATCTTGCCAGTATTAAGCATTAATTCTGTCTTTACGGCGACCAGAGAACAGGAAAAGATGCTTTTCATAAGTGTAACCTCTCGTACCAAGTACAAACCGGAACCAAAGGAAGTAGAAATAAATGAAAGCATTGAAAATAGATAGTTAGGTAGTAAATGTTATCAAAGTGTACTTGGTATAGCAATGGAAAAAGAGGAACGTTTGCACTCGAATATGGGTCTGGGAGAACCTAAATGCGAAAGAGCTGCTCATGCTAAACTACAATTTCAAATTAATTGCTAAAGCATTTAACACAAAACTATTTGCAGTTGAATTATCACCAAACACGTGATACATTTATTAATTAGTAGTAGAACGTGGAGGAAAAGATGGTAGATATCAAATTAAACAGTGCACAAAGTGCTGATGAAAATAAGAAGCGACTGGGTCGTACTGTGACAGCGATGACCCTGGGTTGTCCGAGTGTCTAAGCACATGAGATAGCGACCATTTGTTGAAATTTTAGGGGTTTGAGTGCCGCTTTAAAAATGAAGATTTTGATTATATTGGACCACACCTGAGTAATTGGGTGTGGTTTTGTTGAACAATGAAAACCACCTGCGATGCGTTTGATTTTAAAGAGTTGAGATGATAAAGGTAAACGAAATTGGAAATAGCATTTTCATTCAGCGGTAAAGAATAGGCATCGTAAACAGTATTACACATTATGTTTGGGATTGAAGTATATATGTGTCATATTTCCCTAGAAAAATTGTAATAGAGACTCGAAAGTTGAAATATTGTATAATAGAATAAAGAGAGGTGAACAGAATGAATACTGCAAAAGAGTATGTTCATAAACTAATAGATGAAATGTCTGAAATTGAATTGCCAGAAGTGATAGATTTTATAGAATACCTAAGGGCAAAAAAATCAAAAGAAGACTATACTGATTTACAAGAAGCAAGTCAATCGAGTATGTCATTCTGGGATAATGATATTGATGATGAGGTGTGGAATGGATTATAGACAAGGTGATATTTTATTAATTCCTGTCCCATTTTCAGATTTGACTTCAAAAAAGAAAAGACCAGTATTGGTGTTATCAAATAATGAATATAATATACGAACGGAAGATTTAATTGTAGCAGCAGTAACATCAAATATACGAGGTTTAAAAACGGAAGTTGTACTTGATAGTGAGAATATGATTGAAGGGAAATTGCCTAAGATATCATGTATAAGACCAGACAAAATTTATACTCTATCGAAGGGGATTATCGTTAAAAAATATGGAACAGTTGATTCCACAAAGGTCATGGAAGTTAAAATAAGATTGATGGAACTTCTAAACAATTAAGTGATATGAATAAAAATCAGTTGCATGAAAATGGAAAATACAATACACAACACAGCAGTTCCCAAAATGCCCCTTTGTTTACGAAGTGGCATTTCTTATACTTAGTTAATGGTAAAACATGGAATACGAATCATAAAAAGTGAGGTACTTCGAGAACGTTAGCAGAAATAACTACCTCGAAATATTTTGAGTAGATATATAGCTTCTGTGTAACTGATAAGAGTTTAAATCTGATACTAATAAATGCAAAAATTGAATTGAATGAAGTGTAGAAATGAAGGAAAACCATCATTTGACCACACCTGAATGATTGGGTGTGGTTTTGTAAACAACTTAGACTAATTTTTATCGACTAATTGACAATCAGGTATCTATAAATGTAACATAATAAGCACAAGTCGAAGTTAGATGGGATTGATAGGCTGAAAAGAGGCCCCAAATGAATAAAAGTTTAGAATACATTATTAGAGTATCTGAAGAAGGAAACATCAATAAAGCTGCAGAAAAACTTTATATTACCCCTTCTGCACTAAGTAAGTTTGTAATTACCAAAGAAAAAGAATTGGGTGTTAAGCTGTTTGATCGAAGTGGAAAAAAGTTTATATTGACTTATGCAGGAGAACGCTATATTGATTGGGCCAAGCGGTTACTTCACATGCAGGAGAGTATGGAGCGTGAAATTCAGAGCATTTCAGAAGATAAGAGCGGAATCGTGCGTTTTGGATTTCAATTGATGCAGTCAAAAATACTATTCACTAAGATTATTCCTGAATTTAAAAAAATGTGTCCTGATATTGATATTGTTCTCGAATCATCACATTCCCAGGAGTTAATGAGAATGCTGGATGAAGGACTGATTGAATTTGCCATTACAACACATCGCGAAAAATTGGAACAGTTTGAATACTTGAGAATAAATCAGATTGAAATTGCATTGATTGTACCTAAGGATCATGCAATCATGGAACATGCTATAAAGAAAGACGGATTCAAATATCCGTGGGTAGATGCAAAAAAATTGAAAGATGAGACTTTTGTCAGTCTTTATAAAGAGCAGGAGCCACGGAAGGTGATGGATGAATTTTTTGAGAATAGCGGTATAGCACCAAAGGTTAACATGCAAGTCCATACGACAGAACTTACCATTTTAAGTGTTGCCAATAATTTTGGAATCACAATCGGATATGATCTACCAGCCAGATTAGAGGAGTTTCGCTCATCTGTTGAACTTCTTTCCTTTGGGAAAAAGCCCATTGTAAGAGATTTATCTATAATATGTAAAAAAGGATTCGTCCCGAGAGGTTATGAAACAGAAATCTTTGACTTGTGCAAGAAGTATTACAAAATAGTGTAGATGCAGTTTTTTAACAGCCATAAAGGCTGTTTTTTTATTGGTAAAACTAAATATAAACCCAAAAGTTGATTATTAGTGAAAACAAGAACCTTGAATATGATTATAGTGGAAGATAATATGAGTTTAACAATATTGCTATAGTAAAACATCATGATGTTGAGGAAAACGTATTTCTAGGATATTTAAGATTTTATAAGGAGAGGAGAAATTATGGAACCGTTAACGATTACGCTCATAATTCTTGCATGTACGATAGTGGCATTTATGTCAGGGAAAGTTCCTTTTTCATTAATTTCAACAGGTATTATTTTAGCATTCATTATGACGGGTGTAATGTCACCTGCTGATGCATTATCTGGATTCATCAATAAGAATGTTGTTATGTTTACCGCGATGTTTGTTATTGGCGCTGGCCTTACTAAAACATCTGTTCTTACAAAAGTTCAAAATCTGGTTGTAAGTTATAAAGACAAGCCTAAAATGCTCATTTTCATAGCGAGTATTACAGCGGGGATGCTGGCAATTCTTACGAGTTCAACTGCAACAGCGGCTATTATGCTGCCCCTTCTTGTTGGCATTGCAAATGAAATCAATATTAGTAGAAGCAGATTGCTGTTTCCAGCAATGGTTGTCGCAAACATTGCAACAGGTATGACCTTCCTAGGTCAAGGTGCGAGCAATCTTGCTTTTAGTGATATTATGATGAAGGCAGGTGGCACTGTACCATTTACAATATGGTCTTTCACAATTGCAAGGCTACCGTTTTTCATGTTAGCACTCTTTTATGTATCTGTAATTTGCTGGAGACTACTTCCAGATATCCCAAACCATGAGTTCAACGATACTTTCACACATAATGTAGGTGAAAAACTAAGTTCTTCTAAGGAAAAAACAGCTGTAGCAATCATTCTAGCAACTATTCTTGCGAT
Source organism: uncultured Acidaminobacter sp. (assembly GCA_963676345.2). Taxonomy (GTDB): domain Bacteria; phylum Bacillota; class Clostridia; order Peptostreptococcales; family Acidaminobacteraceae. The sequence continues at coordinate 615,711 of CAXXTS010000001.1, read as the reverse complement.
TCTTTTTGCAAAACAAATTGGAATAGAAATGTTCGTACTCGCATGCTTGGGCGCTTGTGCACTTGTGTTGACTGGTGTTCTATCTGAAAAAGAAGCGCTAGGATCCATACATATGCCAACTATTTTTCTGTTTGCAGGTGTACTGGCTCTTTCAAACGGCATAAAAGTTACAGGTGCAGGCGATGTAGTAGCCGATCAAATGATTAGAATGCTCGGAAATTCAACAAATCCCTATTTTATTATGGCTGTGTTCTTTATAGTGCCACTGTTATTGACACAAATCATGTCAAACATTGCAACGATAATGATATTTGTACCACTGGTATCTGCGGCGGGCGCAAAAATTGGTGTTGATCCTCGTGCACTTGTTATGGGGGTCCTTATAGCTGGATGTACATCAATTCTAACGCCTATGGCAGCACCTGCACAAACTATTATTATGGGACCAGGCGGTTATAAGCTAAAGGACTACTTGAAGGCTGGATTGCCGCTGACTATTGCTGTTACAGCGCTGGCAATCTTCATTCTTCCAGTAATGTTCCCATTCTATTAGACGGCGTATCTGAGTAAAAGGAGTAATTTCGAAATGATTATTAAAGATATAAAATTGATTCCTGCTTCAAAATATCTTTTCGTGAAAGTTGAAACAGATGAGGGCATATATGGTATTGGTGAAATGGGTGCATGGGGATATCTTGATGCTTGTGCGGGTGCACTTGAAAAGCTGAAATCCTATCTTGTTGGAAAAAATCCATTACAGATTGAACATCATTTCAACTTTATGTATAGGAGTATGTATTTTAGGGGTTCAGTTGTTCTAAGTGCAATTTCGGCAGTGGATATTGCTTTATGGGATATATTGGGCAAGACGCTGAATGTTCCTATTTATCAATTGTTAGGGGGGAAAACGCGCGACAAGGTCAGGACATATGCACCTGTTTTCGAGTCTGATCCACAGAAAATGGTCGAGGGTTGTCTGAAGCTGAAAGAACAGGGGTTTACTGCGGCTCGTCTCATGATGTGCGGGAGTATGGCTACGAACGATGTGTCTCGTGAGGAATGCATTTTCTCAAATAAGGTTTCGGATTACATTAATCGAGTAAAGGTATGCAGAGAAGCTGTTGGTGAGGATTTTGACCTTTGCCTGGAAGTGCACAGAAGCATGACGCCTAGTGAAGCAGTAGCATTCGCACGAGGTGTTGAAAAATACAATCCACTGTTTATTGAAGACCCTATAGCACCGGACAGTGTTGAAGCTATGGCAAATGTTGCAAACAGTATAAATATCCCAATAGCTACAGGAGAACGCGCAATTAGCATTCAGGAAATGCAGTCTTTTTGCTCACAAAATGCAGCAAGATACCTTAGACCTGATGTGTGCGTAGTAGGGGGCATAACAGCGGCTAAGAAGATTGCTGCCATTGCGGAGGCAAATTATATTGCAATAGCACCACATAACCCGCTAGGACCCATATCCACAGCAGCCTGTCTTCAGCTCGATGCATGCATACCGAACTTACTAATACAGGAATTTCCATCTTTTTATCATGCAGGTGAAGAGGCCAAAATGATGAAAGAGCCATTTAGAGTAGAGGATGGATACATTTATATTCCTGACGGACCAGGACTTGGTATTGATCTAATTGATGATATCGAAGAAAGGTTTCCACCAAAGCAAAGAAGTATATCCGCAATGATTGCTTATGATGGTTCGGTATATGATCGGTAGATAAATCATATGAAATAGGGGGAAGATATAAATGTTAGGAACAATAGATTTTCGCAGGTATTGGGGAAACCTTTGGTGTTGAATCGATTAATATGGCAGCCGCAATGCTCATTGGTGCAAACTTCTGCCTGCTGATCAGCCCACTCGCACCAACGACATATTTGGCAATGGATATGGTAGACACATCTCTGAGGGAAAATCTAAAGGTCAATATGCCAAAGATATATCTACTTTCGGTAGTATCTGTGCTTGTATCAATTGCACTAAGCGTGTTGCCTGTCTAGATAGGAGAAATTATGAAAGATAAAGTGCTAACCTACGAAGAAAAATTACAAATGGCAGATCGTATGAGGAATAGCAGTAGGTATAAACCTGTTGAACCAGAAGAGTTTAAGGCATATTCAGCAAGTGAAGAAGCGATGCACGTTTCAACAAGTTCTGGTGTTTACAGGGTGTTTATGATTACCCCTGAAAATGTAAAGGATAGTGCTGCACTAATTATTAACCTGCATGGTGGCGGCTTTATCAATAAAAGACTGGATCGTGATAAGTTGTTTTGCTATAAACTGGCACATCGGTTGAAGTGCAAGGTTATGGATGTTGATTATAAGTTAGCACCAGAACAGGTTTTCCCGGTTGCCTTAAATGAATGCTTTGATATTTTGGAGTGGGTCTATTTACATGCGCATGAACTGGGCATCAATCAGAATCAAATTCGTTTAATGGGCCATAGCGCCGGTGGTAATTTGGCAGTTGGAATTACAATAAAGGCCTTGGAACACAAAATGAACATTGTAGAACGCGTAGCGATAGAGTATGCGCCTCTTGATTTGTTTACTGATCCAGCAGAGAAACCGAGATTTGAACGAGATATGCCGCCTGAAAGGGCAAGGGCTTATAATAGTTTTTATTGTAGAGCAGAAGAACTTAGAGATTATAGAGTCTCTCCTCTTTTTACAGAAAACACTAAACTCACAGGTTTTCCTAAAGTTCTCAATATTATCTCTGGTGACGATATGCTTTCTGAGGAAGGGATAAAGTTTTCTCAAAAGTTATTGTCATCAGGTGTTGATGTAGAGTCAATGGTTTTTAAAGGGTGCGTACATGGCTTTACTGTAAATAGAATGGACCGCCATGAGGAAGCCTTAGACATGATTGTATCTTTCTTGGAATAAGTATGTAAAATCAATTTAATCATCCTCCTTGGTCTTGTTTAATACTGGGGAGGATGATTTCTTATTAAGGAGTAGACTTTTAGAATTATAGAAAGGAAGTTCAATGCCAGTAGGAGTTTTAATAAATGCAAGTGTTGTTCTAATTGGTGGTATTATCGGAACTGTATTGAGAAAGAGAATGCCAAATCGTCTTATTGATATATTACCTGTTGTATTTGGTTTATCTGCATTATCCATCAGTATTGTTTTGATTAATCAGGTGGAAAATTTAGCACCAGTGATCCTGGCTGTAATATTAGGAACAATAATTGGAGAACTTGCAGATTTAGAGCATAGGCTTAAAGAGTGGATTTCACGGCTGTTAAAGAAAATAGGGGAGGTCGATGAAGACAAAAAGGAAATCCTTGCGACGGTGATTGCACTTTTTTGCTTTAGCGGAACAGGCATTTTTGGAGCTTTGAATGAAGGTTTCACAGGAAATTCAAGTATTCTGATTGCTAAATCAATCATGGATTTTTTTACAGCCATGATATTTGGTACGACAACAGGCTTCGTAGTTTCCTTAATTGCCATACCTCAGAGCGTCATTGGACTCCTTTGCTATTATAGTGCAGGTGTTGTTGTTCCAATGCTCAATGCTGGAATACTGGGTGATTTCAAAGCTTGTGGTGGTATTATCTCATTAGCGGCTGGACTTAAACTGGCTAAAATGGTAAGAGTAAATGTCATCAATATGCTTCCGGGACTGTTTATTGTTATGGGGCTGACATATGTTTGGCAGCGATTGTTTGGATAACAATGATTAGAATTATCTTGGTTATGAGGGAAGTTGTACTATTCATAGTTGAATTATCATCAAACACGTGATACATTTATAAATTAGTGTAAGAACGTGGAGGAAAAAATGGTAGATATCAAATTGAACAGTACAAAAGATACTGATAAAAATAAGAAGGAACTAGGTCGTACTGTGACAGCTCTGACCCTGGGATGTCCGAGCGTCTAAGCACATGGGATGGCGATCATTTGTTGGAATTTGAGGGGTTTGAGTGCCGCTTTAAAATTGAATAATTTGATTATATTTGACCACACCTGAATGATTGGGTGTGGTTTTGTTTGTATAATGAAAACCACCTGCGATTCAGATGATTTAAGGAGTTGAGATGACAAAGGTAAACGAAATTAACGTGGAAGGTCATCAAGACGGTAGAGTTACAACAGAAATGTTTACCAAGCTAGATAAGTGAGATGACAATAGAAGAATAGTAGTATTTCGAATTATTAAAAGAAAACATTGAAACTGATCAAATGACATTATTCGAGAAGGAATATCACTACATCTTCTTTGTGACAAATGATAAATCCTTGTCTTCTGAAGAAGTTGTCTTATTTTATGAAAAAAGGGGCAACTGTGAAAGCTACATTTATTTTCGGCATGAAAATATTCTAGCACCAATAAAATGGTCTGTAAGCAGGAGGTAGCACAAGCGTTTTAAAGCGATTTACTGAATAAACATCTTTCTGTTTTCTGCTACTCGAAAAATGTATATGTTATCAGAAAATAATTGTACTGATTACAATTGGCATATGCTATAATATTGCACAAGACGGATTCTGGTGTGATAAATAGCTGTGAAGGGTCCTGCGGATAAACAGAGAATAGGATGCATTTTATGATAATGCGTCAGCAGAAAATGACTTAATGGGGTGGAGATATGAAAATTAGAACGCGGCTTACGTTTTCGGTATTAACAATAGTACTGATTATACTGGCTTCAAGTATGGGCGCAATTTATTTGAGCTCTAAATCAAATGCAGAAGAGATCGCACTGAATCTGGCGCTTTCAACGGCAAGGGAATACGCATCACAAGTAGAAAAGTCGTTTGATGAGCTTGTCTGTTTAGCAAGCGACACAGAAGTCATCATGAAAAGAAATATTGAATTAGGCGCACTGAAGACTGCAGATGCAAAGGATGTCCTGACAAGTCTTCTGGAGAAGCATGCTAACATCTATAGTATCGGTCTGATCGCGGCGGACAGCGCAGATTCGAGCATCAATCTGCAGTACAAGGCAGATGGTCTTCAGAGTATTCTTGTCAGAAACGGTGGGAAGGTATCGACTGCCGTACTTTCAACAACTGAAAGTGAACAGGATTTTAGTAAAATGCTTTCTGAAAATCATCGCATACTTACAGAGTCTAGATATGATTTTGACGCTCAGGAAGTTAAACTGGTGTCCCTTTACTATCCAGTTAACGCAGGTAGCCAGGATGCGCTTCTAATTCGCGTAGACCTTGCGGTAGAAGTTCTACAGTCTCTTACAGAGTCTATTACAATATTTGATTCAGGATTTGCAAGAATTCTGTCTTATGATGGTGTCGTTGTAACCCATAAGGACATTAATCGTGTGGGAGATGTTGCTGGAGAGATTACCGGTGGAAATACAGCGGTTGCACAGGCAGTCCAGGACGCTCTGCATAACGGACTGGAATACAACACCTTCTCCTATTCAGCATCGACAGATACAGAGGTGTTTAAATCTCTGACGCCAATACATATTACAGGCATAGATACCCCGTGGTCTTTTGGAACCATTGTTACTAAGGATGATATGTACAGAAGTGTCAATGAACTTACGAGAATTATTGCCTACGCGATTGCGGGATCTGTCATTACAATAATTTTTGCGATGGTATTTCTTTCGCGAATTATTACAAAGCCCATTGTTGAAGCAACCAGCCATGCAGCTATCATATCAGAGCTTGATTTCACAAAGCCTTTATCAGAAAAAGGGCTTCAAAGAAAAGACGAAATCGGCAATATGCTCCGTGCATTTAACAAGCTGCAGCTGAATATCAAGAAGATTGTTGAAAACATACATGAATCTTCTCAAGATGTTGGACAATCCTCTGATGAGCTTAGAAGTATCACTGCTCAGTTTTCGAGAGCAACGGAGGAAATTGCGCAAACAGTTGGTGAACTGGCGATGAGTGCTACAGAGCAGGCTTCAAGTACGGAAGAAGGTGCAAACAAGGCGGTCCAGCTTGGAGATTCCATTACCCTTGTCAGTGAAAAAATTCAGTATATGAAGGATGGCATCGATAAAGTTTATGAGATTGTCGAAGACGGTAATAAAACGGTGCATCAGCTCATTCAAATTAACGAAGAGAACAACCAGGCCGCTGCAGTAGTCTATAAAGGCATCCACGATACAAATATATCTGTTGAAGATATCGCGAGGAGCAGTGAAATGATTGCTCAAATCGCAGATCAGACGAATCTTCTGGCACTGAACGCCGCTATAGAATCGGCAAGAGCGGGTGAGGCAGGAAGAGGATTTTCCGTTGTCGCAGAAGAAATCAGAAAGCTAGCAGAGGAGTCAGGAAAGCTGACAAATGAAATCAACAGTGTTATTGCAAGTCTAAGAGCAGAATCCAAGCGATCTGTCGAGAGTATTGAAATTGTAACAAAATCAAATGAAGTGCAAAAAAATAGCGTTCTACTCACAAAAGAGAGATTTGAAGACATTCACGATGAGAGTAAAGCACTTTATGATGCAGTGGGAGTCCTGTTTGAAGCGGGTGCAGATGCTAATGCTATGAAGAACGATATTTTGGAAATCTTGAGCGGCTTAGCTGCCCTAGCCGAAGAAAATGCGGCGAGTACAGAAGAGACCTCAGCATCAACGCAGGAGCAAACCGCTTCTCTCAATGAAATCGAGAATCAGGCGGTTGCGCTGAACGATCAGGCAATAAATCTGGACCGCGTTATCAATACTATTAAATTCTAACGATTAGAAAACACTTCAAAAATTAGGCGAGCTATCGTAATCAGATGGTTCGCCTTCTGAATTTTAATGTTCACCTTATTTATTACTGAAAAAAGCTATGCTTTTTCAGTGCCCTCAAAATCCAAGGTGTGGTTTTTTGATTCGTCGATTACTAATCCACTTTTCGTCTATTGCGTGCCGCAACAATCACCGACAGGATGACAATTACAAATACCAAGGATACTGCGATAATGAATTGCTGTATTTCCTGCGATGTCAGTTTTCTTTGTAAATCAGAATCACGTCCGGCGTTAAATTGGTCGGATTCTACTGCCTCAAAATCTTCTCTTGAAATGCCAATGAAATCTGATCGGAGTGCACCAGAACCGCTTACAAATGCAGTGTCTCCTGATAGTCTGCTGAAAAGTTCCAGATTTGAGAGATAGCGTGTAACAAAACCAATTTGCTCTACAGATTTGCCTGTGATGGCTAATATCATTCTATTTTCTTGGAATGGAGAATAAATGAGTTGTGCAGTGCCAGCCCTTTGGCTGAATCCATCTAGGAGTTCTACTTTATCCTTACCATCAAAAAAGCTTGTTTCTTCATTGAAACTAATGTTTAGTGCGCTGTTTATTTTCCTTATGAAGGCGTTGCTATTATAAGGACCTAGCGCAATGATGTTCTTATCGTAGTCAGATTCAGTGAAGGCACTGGCCCTTATGAAAGAAATTTCATCAACATAATCGAGTTCACGACCTAAAAAAGTCATGACTTCACTTGCGTGCTCTACAACATGTGCATCTATTTCGTCAGGCAGAACCAATAACAGGTTGTTTAGGCGTGCGTGTTTCACAAAGGGTGCAGGATACCTTTCGAACGAGTATTTTTGACGTTCTTCATGAGGCAAGAAGAGCACGGTTTCATTTGAAATAAAGCCCCACAGGTTTCTTGAAAAGGAAGCGGAGAAGCAATCGTAATTATTCGGTATGAGCGTCATCTCAAATCTGATTTCATAGAGTTGGTCTTGACGAACCTCTTCAGGAATCGGCAGTATAATTGTGTCATCTTGTGTAAAGTCTTCTGAAAATTCTTTGGAACCAACGGGGACATTGTTTATATAAATGCTAATTGAAGATTTTTCGAAATTAAGAATGTCGGAGTATCTGAATCTGACTAAGAGCTTTGCATCACTCGTAATTTCCCAAGTGGGCGGGACGTTTACAAATATTGATGCACTGCCTCTTTTTCTACCTTGGAAAAAGACATTGTCATAACCAAGTGATTTCATGTCAATATAATCAAGATATTCTGACGCGCTTTCATAGATATTTGTATTGCTTGTGAACCACTGTGTACTGTTGTCCATCTGATCTATAAGTTCCTGCGTGGTTAAGGCTTTTACTGCATCGATGATTCTATTCGGATTATCTGAAATAATGTAGAGTATTCGTTTATCCTCATTAAAAGGTGAGACAGTCTTTCTTACAAGTGCGTCTTCATGCATTCTGTCAAAATCCGCATTTGAAAAAGCGCCTGTCAGTTCCTCGGGAATATCCTTTGGTGAAGAAATCCAAATAAGATTGTTCAAGGACTTTGGCGCATCATCAAATGTACTGACTTGATAATTGACATTGGAAAATTTATTGACCTGTCCGACGTATGCTGAAAACATCAAGGCCGCCTTGATATCAATATCTCTAGGGGTATCAGGCAAAGTCATGACAAAATCAACAGGCAAATCTCTGCTTGTTTTAATAAAAGGATAAGGAAAATCAGTAAAATCATCGTTGTCTGGCAATTCTTCATATTCAATATGAACACGACTTTCAGAGTCAAGTAGAATCCAATTCGCCTGATTCGCATCGTCCTCACAGATGTTATCTGTCAGGCGGTGATATGAAACAAAAGAGACTTCATTGAATCCTTGTTTCAAATAGGAAAGTGGAATTTTGACATAAACTCTTTTTTTGCCAGGCACCTTGTCATTAAGCCAAAACGATTCAATGGGGGTATTGTTTACATATAGGGTTATTGTTGAATACTTATATTCTGAAATAGCACTCGTCGAATAGAAAAGTTCAACATATGCAGCGTCCATGAGCTTCCAGTGTTCATCAACAGGTACAAAAATTGTATAAACGCCCATAACGCCTTCCATACGAACGTTTGATCCGATAGAGTAGTTTTTAGATTTAACGCCAAACGCTTCCTCTGAATTGCCATTGGACTCATTAGATGTGTTATCAGCGTACGTAATTTCAGGTTCCTGCAAATCAATGCTATCCATAATTTTCATGCTGGTATAGTCGAGAGACTTCAATTTATTCAGTTCATCTTCTGCCTCATCAGAGTTCCTGTAAGGTCCTAGATAAATCATAATGAATCCGTTTTTTGACCAAATGGGATTAAAACCATCCGACAAGAGCTTGTTGGTATGTGCTTCTGCATTTTCTTCATATCTAAAAACACCTGTTTGAATCCAGTATGTTTCATCATCAGAAAGTGTGATGTTGATTGATGATGAAACAATAAGAAAGAGCAGTAGCAATATAGAGCATTTTAAAGTAAGTTTCATGAGTGCACCTCCGCTTCAGCCGATGTCTTAGGTAAGCAATGTCACAATCAAAATCGCTCTGTTTTATACCATTTGGTTTTTCGCTTTCGCAGCCGATCTATAAAATTTCGATAAAATCCATAAAAAGATACAAACAGCCATAGTTGACAATATGAGAAGTACATTATAAGAATCAGGAGTATGTTCTGTAGGGAAGCCTCGCCCTTCTCAATAGAGAGAGCTATTGAAATCTGAACGGTGAAGACCAAATAAGTCATAAACCATAGTAAAGCAAAATTTCCAGAAATGCCTACTTTGTAGTCTGTAAATATCGAAATTAAAAAAATGATATCAGATACAATAATTGAACTTAGAAATAAAAAGTAAACAGAGAAGAAATAGTAGAGGTCAAACAGCACGCGTGATGAACCTATCTGAAATACCAATTTCAGATATTTCGTCAATACATAGATGTTGCCATTCACCCATCGGGTTCTTTGTCTAAACCACACTTTTATGGATTCTGGTTCCTGCTCATACGTCTCTGCAAGTGGCATAAAGGAGATTTCATATCCCATTTGATATATTCTAAAGCTGAGCTCAGTGTCCTCAGCAACAGCGTCAACATCCCAGCCGCCTGCTTTTTCCAGAATGCTCCGTCTAACCATGAAATTGGTACCTGGAATGGTACATAGTCTAAAGAGTTTCCACCTTCCAGCTTGAGCCATCCACTGAAAACTGAGTGTTTCAATATTTATGAACCGAGTCAGTATGTTTCGGCTTTTGTTTCGTGTACGAAATTTACCGATAACAGCACCATAACTTTTATTTGCAACCAGTTCATTTGCCAGATATCTGAGTGCATATCGATTTGGTGTGTTGTCTGCATCATACACTACAATATACTCACCCTGTGCATACTTGAAGCCACAATTGAGTGCATTAGACTTTCCGCCGCCACCTTCATCTTTTGATATTTGAATATGAGAGAGCTGACGGTCTGGATATGTTGTTTTTATATCCTCTATAATCTGTCCTGTGCAATCAGTCGAGCCATCGTTAATGACAAGAATCTCATACATATCATGGGGGTAATCAAGTGAAAGCATGGCTTTAAGGGTATGTTCAATTACTTTTTCCTCGTTATGTGCAGGAATGAGGATGGATATACTTGGAAAAGAACGCATATCGGTGAGAATATTGAGTTTCATGCTTCGAACCTGGACAGAATGAAGATAACCAAAATAGGTCAGTACAATGTTCATTGCAAGTAGAAGCCAAATGGTTGTCATGGAGTAGAGGAAAAGATAATCTATTAAAATCATACTTTATCCTTTCATTTTTTTATCGGTCACGCTTTTAGATGCAAAGTAGAGTTTTAAAAAAGTATAGAGGACCAAGCTTAGAATTGTGATCAGGACCAAGGTTGTGAGATTGAAGAATTTTCTGAGCCTTTTCCTTGTGTCACGGCGGTCTTTGGGGTAGGATACTTGAAGTTCACCATAGTTGTTTATAATGTCATAACCATCAAAACTGACCCAGTGGTAATCCTGCTTCATATCGTAAAACTCTGCATGCTCACTCTTTAGAAATTCTACGAGCTCTTTTAAATGCTCAATATCCAGATAAGGATGATAAAAAACACCTGCAAGATAGCTTCTGACAATTTTAATATGTGAATAATTTTCTTTTATCTTATCAATGGCACCTTCATCATATGCTTGGACATAGCCTAAGGACTCAGGTAGAAATTTAATAAACAGATCCGAGTCTCTGACTTCATATGGAATGATAGACGTTGAGAACCCCCAATCACTGGACTGAATCTGTCCGCTATAAGTTGAAAAGTACTTTTTCAGACTTCTATAGGCATCTTGACTCATTGCATAGTGCGGTGCTTCAAAGCCCAGTGGATAGATATCATTTTCAACGCAAAGGCGAACACCTCTGCCTATGGTATAACGTATCCATTCATCAATATTCAAATCTAGGGGTTTATCTTCTATTCCATTCCAGTATTCAAAGCCTTCACCCGTTATATCAGAGCCATATACGGTATGGGTGTAGCCGTGAAGAATGATGCTGCCACCTTTTGCCTGCATGTACTGAATGGCTTCGACAAAACCAGGCACTTCATCCATTTCTGTAATATAGGTGGTATCAGGCTGTTTGTGTGCGGGTATCAAACCAACTATAAAAGGAATGTTTTCGCTATATAAATAATCGGCAATTTCTTTGAGTTTATCTGGATCCCTGAAGGGGTGGACGTCTTCAATTCTAAGGTAGACCTTTTGGTATGGTTCTACATAGGGTGGTAGAATTTCGAACAGAACATCTGCAAAAATCATGATTAGCGGTTCGTTCAAATCAATTCTTGTTACATACCATAGGTTCTTATCATTTAAAATGAAGGGAAGCTTTGCCGTTCCAGTGTGAAGCCAAGAGTAAACCTTTACACGATCTGACAGGAGGTGCATAGCAGAGAATTCTCGTTTAACCCCTATTGGGTAGCTTATATTCTTGTAAGTCACGTTGGTAAAATCATAATAAGGTCCAGCGTATTCAAAATCATAGCGTTCAGTTAGGTCGAGTATTTTCTCAATTCCCTTCCCAACCCAAAGTATGGGCTGTTGGGCATCGGATATATCTTGCAAGAATGCTGTGTTTGAAAATTCGCCCTGCATACCAATAACGACAATATAATCATAGGTTGCCATTTGACCTGGCCTGTAATCAAGCTGGTCTATCTCATCGACATTCACATCAAAATGGCCCATCATCTCTGCTGTTGTTGTAACGGAATCCTGATAATCTGCAAAATAGTTCCGGTAGTCATAAATGAGAAGAAGGTCATATCCTTTCCTGACTGATTCTTTTGGCAGTTCAGTATTGTCAGCGTAAGACATTGAAGCTAAAGTCATGAGTAATGCTGAAACTATTAATACAAGTCGTAGTAAATAGAAGCCAGTTCTTGACCTAGACATCAAACTCCACCTCTTTTTCTGCTTTTTTCTTAAATTCAAACTCAGATCTGATGCTGTCATCCAAACTGGCAAGTCCAACCCGGACCTCAATGCGCATTTCTTCAAATCGCTTATCTGTAAAAGTGTTGATTTCTGATAGGCCATCTTTGATTTTCCTTTTTACGATTTCAGCACCTTCAATGGGTGTTTGTGGCAAGAGCAGTGCAAAAGTTTTCTCTGAAATTCGGTAGATGGTATCTTCCGTCCTTGTGATTTTTTTGAGGACAGATGTAATGACATCAAAGATGCGGGTATAAGACCCTTTTCCGTAAATGGCAAGAAGCTCGTCAAAGTACTGCACTTCAATAATGACTATGGTTATCTCTCTCTTATGTCGTCTCGCCAGACTCATTTCGACTTTTAGATTTTGGTAGAATTCTTTTGCATTGCCAAGCCCGGTTAGTTCATCTTTTGTAACAAGCATGTCTTGAAGGTCTGTACACTTTTTGTAGTTTTTAAGTATTTCCTGGATGCTTTCACCAATATAACCTGCTAAAAATGAGAGGAGTGGAAAACTGATGATCCACATGTAATTCATAGGAATAATGGTGTCTATACCAAGCATGCCTTGGTAGAATACGAAAGCTGCGTAAATTAGGACGATGATTATTGAAAAGAGCATCCCTTGAATACGGCCAAATATTAGAGCAACTAGGGTGGAAATCCATAAAAAAGTAAGCATGATATAGCTGCCAATCATAAAGGGGTCGTCAAAATCAGCCAATGATCCTGTAATGAGCATGACAAAGAACATAGCGCCTTGAATTATGCCATATCGCTTGTACATTTTGTCCATTACATCACCTTCATATCAATATGCGAGTAGTGCTTGGAGGTTGTCGTAGGAGAATACTTCCAAAGTGAGTTTGTTTCCAAATGAGCCATATATGACGGAAGTGCTGTCAAGCACTTGGAACTGAAGCATGCGGTCAATAGCCAATCCATATAATTGCATGTCACCAGTTGTTTTCGCTATGCGTGCAACGAGTGCGTAGGCAGCAGTGGATTCATTTGTCGTAATTGGAACACCGTCAATACCATATTCTGAATAGAGATGCCCTGCTTCAATAATCTGCTTATAGAGCCAATCGACTGTATGTTGTTCTAATACGCCAATTTCACTCAAATGTAACATGGTTGTAAGTGAATCAATAATATTTATTGTTTCAGCTTCAATATATGAATCTGTCGAGAGATCATAGGTTTTATAGTACAGGGGAAAAGCATCTGATATCATACCGTTTTGAACAATCTTTAAACCCTTGTCCATAATTTTGACCCATCGCCTATTTTCTGACACCATCATTGTCATGGTGCCAATGTCAATGTAGCTTAAATCAATGAATTGACCTGTTTCGTCGAAATCCTTATTATAGTAATTCGCAAGGCTTTTCTTATAAATGTTGTAGGTGAGCATATCCTCGGACATTCTCGAAGAGAGCTCCGTGTACTTTTCATCTCCCCAGAGGGTGTCGGCAATAATCAGTGCTCGAATGATCCGCAGATCATCTATAGTTGCAGATGCTTCGCTAATGTTGGTATAGCCATCACGAATGCGCCATCTGACCAGGTAGGTAGGGTGCAAGAGCGACTGGACACACAATTTGAATTGTTCATCAAATAGAACCTTATTTTTGGCTTGAAGGGCATAAAGCATAATCAGGCCAGTTGATTCAGACAAGGTTTCGTGGCCCGTAGATTTTTCAGCGTTGAATTGGCTATCTAAGTAATTGGTATAAACCCCGCCCGAAGGACTCGACATCTGATTTCGTATGAAGTTGTAGGTAAGCATCTCGTTCTCTGAATAATTTGCTTCCGTCTGTGTTCGGCTTAAATGCAGAAAATCAAAGGGAGAATATTTGCGTGTATTAAGTGAGTGGTCATTCGTACAACTGAATGCAAAAGTCGACATGCAAATAAGAAACACAGTAATTGCCAGCCCATATTTCCTCTTTTCGCCTGACAAGGTTTGTCACCTCCCCCGAATTATAAGTATTAATTTTATACCCATAAATGTGAAAGTTAAGATAAATATATGTAAAATCATCACTTGTATATATTGGTGTGAAGGTTGAAATTGCTAATAAGGTGTATATATGTACTAAGGGGATGGAGGTGGAGAAATGGGTGCCACATATCGGCGTATTTCTTTAATGATTTGCCTGTTCTTGTTTATGCAAGGTTTACAATCGTATGCGATAAATGGTATGAGTCTGACAGATCTCTACAACGATACCCAAATATACTACATATCTGAGTCGCCGGATAGGGTGAGAAGAACAATTGAAAGTTTTGGCTTAGAAGCCAAGGTGTTAAACAGTGCTGATTTTGCCAAAGACCTTTATTCAATCAAGCATATCCTCTTACAAGGAGAGACACTCAAATTAGCTGAGGAAGAGATTGTTGCTTTGCAGACTTTTGTTAGTAATGGGGGGGATTTGAGCATTATTGGACCTGTTTCTATAGCTCAAGCCTTTGGATTTGAGTTCGAAAATGAAATAGAGGTAAAGGGTGTCATTGAGTCCATGAATGGTGAACTTGAAGTCAATTGGCCTGTACCTGTGTATTATCAACCTGTGCTGCCAGAAGATACGCTCGATATATATACCTTGTTTAAAGAAAGTAAGGGCATTGCAGCTGCAGGCAGGATATATGGGCTTGGAAAAGTGTATTATACTGCAGATGTTTTCTATTCTTTCGGCGTACAGGAGATCGTGCTGTTTCCTTATGTTATGCATAATATGGCTGATTTCTTTGAAATCAAACCCATTAAGCGTATAGATGATGTTCGTGTGTACATGGACTGGGGTTTTAATTATGCTGCAGATCTGGAAGAAATCGTGGATTTATTGAGTGATGGCGGTGTATCTGAAGTTCATTTAAGTGCTTGGTATGATGTAACCCGTGTACGGAGTTTTTATGAAGCGTTCATTAGACTGTGTCATGCAAAGGGAATTCTGGTTTATGCCTGGTTTGAGCTACCTATGGTGACGCAGGAATTTTGGAATGAGTCCGATGCAGTACGTCAGAAGAATATTAATGGAGAGGATGCAGTTGTTGGATGGCGGTCCTTAGTCGCACTTGAAGATCCCTTAGTCAATGAAAAGGTTAAGCAGGAAGTAGCAAGAATTGTGGAGGCCTTTAACTGGGATGGTATAAACCTGGCTGAGTTGTATTTTGAGCCTGCCGAAGGGTTTTCCCTAGTAGACGACATTACACCCTTTTCGGAGTACTTTGTGAATGGTTTTATAAAAAAATATGGGTACAATCCTAGAGAAATATTCATAGCAGAGTCAAATTTGACTGACATTCAGCAAGCTGAAATGATGGATGCTTATGTATCTGAACGTATTCATTTGATTACGAAGCTGAATATCGATTACATGGACTACTTTGAAAACAATTATCCTGAGCTTGACCTGTATATTACGTTGATTGATGATTCTGTTGACGCTGAAATAACAAAGCATATTGGTTCTGACTCAAGACAAATTATGGCTGGACTCGAAGACTTAGAGGTGAAACTCCAGATTGAAGATCCGTTTCATCTTTGGAGCAATGCGTCGGGCCGGTATTTGAATATTGGGAAATATTTCAGTGCCCTATACCCTGAGAATTTTGAATCTATAGATATCAATATTGTGAATCGTGCAGGTGCTTTTCCGACAAGCAAACAGACAGGTGTAGAATACAATTATTTGGTTTTTGATGGTGCGGCCTATAGACAAAATGTGCATCTGTATGCATTGAATACTGTGTATGCGCTTGATTTCATGCAAACCCCCTATATATTAGGGTCTTGCGTGTCCATAAATAATTTCGAAAATAGTCTGCTCCTTGAATCGCCAGTAGCCTTTAAAATAGAAGGCGGATTTACAGGAGTTGATATCTATAGAAATAAGGAAATCTGGCCTTTCAGAAATGATCATGAGATTATTTTGCCAAAGGGGTACAGTCTGCTGAGCTTGTCGGAGATGGATGACAACCGAAAGCGGACACCTTGGATTACGAATATCACTGTAGATATTGATGGATATCGGATTCTTGAAAATGGTATTGAAATTGAATATATGGGTCGGCAGGGCGGGTATTTGTCGACGGATATGGCCACCGAAGAGATTTTTATAGATGGCCAAAAGGCAATCGTAGACAGGTATGTAGAGGAAGAAACATATACAATATTACTTCCGAAAGGAAGTCACATTATAACACTGGTTTGGAAACAAGAGAATTAGCACCGTGGGTTTACTAAAGTCTTACTATTGAATCTGAGGTTCAAATGAGGTGGGTTATGTCGTGCATAGTGTGGTATATATAGAAGCAAATGGAGGTGCTCATGGACAAAAGTAATTTAAGAAAAATGGTTATAAAAAATATGCCGCTTGGTTATATCATCCTAAGGATAATTGATGGCGATCAAGGCATGGATTTTTTTATAGAAGACGTGAATGACAGCTTTGCTAAGGTGACCAATATTGACGGAAGTGCTCTGATTGACAGAAGACTGTCGGCGGTAATGGATGATCTACTAGACAACTCTTTTGACTGGTCTGCACTTGCGCGGTCGATTGCAGACGCTTCATCTGATGCAATTTCTGAGCACATTGTTGAGACGGCTTCAAAAAAATATAAGATCTCAGTTTACAGAGGGGCTGAGTATATTATCGGTCTATTCGATGATATTACAGAGTATACAAAAATGGAATCGAGGCTTAAAGAACTCTATGATGATTTGCTTGAAAAAAATGAAGAACTCTATTTAAAAACAATTACAGATAACTTGACAGGACTCTATAGCCGAGAATTTGTAATACAGGCTCTTCAAAAAATGACAACACGTGTTAAGCGTTATGGCGGTGCTGTAACCATCGGCATAGTAGATATAGATAAATTTAAAAATGTCAATGATACATATGGACATATTGCAGGGGATGAAGTCCTTAAGAAAGTCAGTGAAGGCATGCAGGATCAACTCCGTTCAACAGACTATATTGGGAGGTATGGCGGTGAAGAGTTTATCATAGTATTTGACAACTCAAATATTGACAATGCTAAGTTTGTTTGTGAAAGATTAAGAAAGCATATTGAGTCTGAGGTGATTGAACATCAAGGAAAGAAAATTTCTGTAACAGTCAGTATTGGACTGGCTGAATATCATGCTCAAAATATCAGTGATTTGCTTATGGAAGCAGACAAGAGAATGTATCAGGCAAAGCGTCAAGGACGAAATCAGGTCTGTAGCTAAGGCATGATATGTCTCTAATTTTTTTGTAATCTTCAATGATTAACTTAACAGTTTCCATAATCTGTGTATCTGCATTGTTATGGAGGCCGTTACAATTTTATATTTGATGGCTCTATTCAAATCGGAAAGCATCATCGTATCCCCTTGTGCTGTTAAAAGCCAAAAATTGAGCTTAGGAAACTAAATAATAAAATCCCTTTGCTCTTATAACCAACTTTAGTATCATTCATTATAATTCAAGTGGTTCACTATATTGATATCCTCTGCCTTCAGATTTCACCCTAAGTAAACTATAATCGGCTCTATTAATCCAATGTTCGTAAGATTCTCCTTGCATTAACTTAGCAATGCCCAAACTAACGGTTACATTTATTTGATAGCAAAGTCAAAATTTGAAATTATTTTACGAATACTTTCAGCGAGCGCATGTGCTTGCTTTATTCAATTTTCTACCATGATTGATGTTTCATAGATATGATTCCTAGAAAGTATGAGTACAAGTACGATATTCGGGTATCCAAAATATGGAAAGCTTAGTGATGAAATTTTATTGTGTAGTGCAGGAGGGAATATTATGAGCATGTTTTGTTATCAATGTCAGGAAACAGCGAGAAACACTGGATGTACAGTGAAAGGTGTCTGCGGTAAGAATGAAGAAGTTGCAAAACTTCAGGATTTACTCATTTATGCTTGTAAAGGGATTGGCGAGATTGTTGTAAAAGGAAAGTTAGATGCACAGTCTCTTGCAGAAGCAAATCATGAAGTTTTAAAAAGTCTTTTCATCACAATAACCAATGCAAATTTTGATGAAGATGCAATTGAAAAGCAAATTCTAAATATGATCAAAATCCGGGATAGGCTAAAAGAGAAGGTTCAAGGCGCAAACTTAAAAGATGCAGCTCTATTCACAGTGACAGATAGAACATCAATGCTAGAGAAAGCAAGCGTAGTGGGTGTCCTCGCCACTGAAAATGAAGATGTGCGCTCACTGAGAGAGCTTATTACATATGGCCTGAAAGGTATGGCTGCATACACCCATCATGCGCTAAATATCGGAAAAGAAAACAAGGATATTTACACATTCATGTATGAAGCCCTGGCTTCACTCTTGAATGATGAGCTTTCAGCAGATGACCTTGTAGGGCTAACACTCAAAACAGGTGAGTTTGGTGTTGCTGCCATGGCACTTCTTGATGAGGCAAATACTTCAAAATACGGCAACCCTGAGATCACAACGGTTGATATTGGTGTACGAAACAATCCAGGAATCTTGATTTCAGGTCATGATCTTACTGATCTTGAGCAGCTTATGGACCAGACACAGGGGACTGGGGTAGATGTATATACACATAGCGAAATGCTGCCTGCACATTACTATCCATTCTTTAAGAAGTATGACAATTTTGCAGGCAATTATGGCGGATCGTGGTGGCGTCAAGTTGATGAGTTTGGACCATTCAATGGACCCGTACTCTTTACAACCAACTGTATAGTCCCTCCAAGAAAAGATGAAATAAGAGATCGAATCTTCACAACGGGTGCAGCTGGCTTCCCTGGATGCGGGCATATTGAAGCTGATGAGAGTGGTAAGAAGGACTTCTCTGAAATCATTGAAATGGCAAAGAAACTGCCTTCACCAACTGAAATCGAAACCGGCTCTATTGTCGGCGGTTTTGCTCACAATCAAGTTCTGGCACTTGCAGACAAGGTAGTCGATGCAGTTAAGACCGGCGCCATTAAAAAGTTTTTTGTTATGGCGGGTTGTGATGGTCGTATGAAGTCTCGTGAGTACTACACAGAATTTGCTGAAAAACTGCCTGAAGACACAGTCATTTTAACTGCAGGCTGTGCTAAGTATCGATACAACAAACTAAATCTGGGCGATATAGGTGGCATTCCACGTGTGCTAGATGCAGGTCAGTGTAACGATTCATACTCACTTGCAGTGATTGCACTTAAGCTAAAAGAAGTATTTGAGCTTGATGATGTCAATGAACTCCCTATTGCGTATAATATTGCGTGGTATGAACAAAAGGCAGTTATTGTACTCCTTGCACTGCTTTACTTAGGGGTTAAGAACATTCATCTGGGTCCAACACTTCCGGGTTTCCTTTCTCCAAATGTCGCTAATGTTTTGGTTGAAACATTTGGAATAGCAGGCATTGGAACAGTGGAAGACGATATTGAGCTGTTTATGGCATAGAGTGTGCTTGAAGGTATTTGATACTGGTTCAGTACCATAACACTTGTATATATTGTTTTTGAATCCTATTAATGATGAACTTAACACACATAGAATAGTACATCAAAAAGCGTCAAATTCAGTGATTCGCTGAGCTTGACGCTTTTTATAGCTCACGTACAAAGTATATAACGGAACCAAAGGAATTGAAAATAAGTGAAAGTCTTGTAAATAATTAGTTAGGTAGTAAATACTATCAAAGTGTACTTGGTATAGCAATGGAAAAAGTGGAACGTCCGTACTCGACTATGGGTCTGGAAGAAGCTAAATACGAAAGATCAGTTCATATCAAATTACATTTTCGAGTTAATAGCAAGAAGATTTAAAACCAAACTATTAACAGTTGAATTATCACCAAACACGTGATACATTTATTAATTAGTAGTAGAACGTGGAGGAAAAAATGGTAGATATCAAACTGAACAGTACAAAAGGTACTGATGAAAATAATAAGCAACTAGGACGCAGTGTGGCGTTTATGACGCTCGGTTGTCCGAGCGTCTAAGCGCATGAGATAGCGACCATTTGTCGAAAATTTAGGGGTTTGAGTGCCGCTTTGAAAATGAAAAAATTGATTAAATTTGACCACACCTGAATGATTGGGTGTGGTTTTTATAAAATTAGAACTGTGTTATAAGTAATGAAATGAGGTGACCGTAAATATATGAAATTGCGAAAAACTATGAAGTTATGCTACACTTACATATTGTAGAGGGGTGTATATATGAAAAAGACAAAAGAAGAAGCAGAACAAACGAGAATAGCTATTTTGAGAGCTAGTTATGAAATTATAAATCAAAAGGGATTCGAACGCATGACGCGTACGGATATCGCGGAGCATGTTGGTATGACTCGTGGTGCTGTAAACTGGCATTTTAAGACTAAAGACGAAATCTATTTGGCTGTTCTTGAAGACATACTTGATCGAATGGAGAAATCAAGAAAGAAATATCAAGAGAGTAAAGCCTTATCACCTGAAGAAAAGTTGATAAAGCTATATATGTTGCCAATTAAGCAAGTAAAGCTTTTTCATTTCGTAAATTCTATACCACATTATTTATTAGCGGAAAGTGCATTTTCAGAACTTGAAAAACGTATTTTTAACAACCGGTTGAATTTTCTGGAGTATCTAGAGGCTTTGCTGTCTGAAATAGAGAAAGGTGGTTCAATCATTGAGAACAAGAAAAGTGTAGCGCAAGCATTATATCTGATATATGAAGGTCTGCATGCAAGAAGCTCGTGGAACTTGACTATGGTTGACTTTACAGAAAATGAGATATGGGCGATGCTAAAAAATGTAATCTATTAATATGTTCTTATTGACAGAATATTATGACGTGTAGTAAGCTTAACATACATTCATCGATGTATGTAAAATGAATTGAGCAATAATTTTAATCGTAATCTGTTTAGAGGGGAACTAGATTGCCGCTGGAGCGGCAGATTTTTGAGGAGGTTTAATATGGGTGCACCGCAGGTTAAGCAACTTGAAGTGCAGAAACAATCACGCGAGTCAAAAAAAGGTCTTTCAGGAAAATGGGCATTTCCTCACGAATTCATAATTATATTGGTAATGGCTTCGTTGGCCTGTCTGCTCACGTATATTGTTCCTGCTGGCATGTACGAACGCGTGCAATCAGCAACTGGAAGAATGGTAGTTAACCCAGAAGTATTTAGCTATATTGAAAACACACCAGTGTCCTTGGTTAAATTGCCAATGATGATTATTCAAGGCTTTTATGATTCAAGATCTCTGGCGTTTGCACTGATTGTATTCACAGGTTCAATGCATATTGTTATGGCAACAGGTGCATTGAGAGCGCTCACTTCAACAATAATTAGAAAATCGGGCAAGAAAAAAGCTATGGCAATCGCCATAATTATGGCAGTTATTGCGGTATTAAGCTCTCCTATGGGCTATAATCCTTTCATTGCATTTGTCCCGATAGGTCTATTGCTTGCATATGAACTTCAGTATGATTCAATTGTTGGTGTAGCAATGATTGCTATTGCAGCGGCAATGGGTCCGAATGCAGGAATGCTGAACCCATCTACTACAGGTTTTGCAAACAGTCTGGTAGGCCTTCCAACGTTTTATGGTCTAAGCTACCGCTTGGTTGGATTTGTAATTTTTACGGCGGTATCAATAATTTATATCATTCGATATGCTCAGAAGGTTAAAGCAGACCCGACTGCGAGTTATGTATATGGTATAGAGCAACGTGTTCCAGAGGGTGCAGG
Source organism: uncultured Acidaminobacter sp. (assembly GCA_963676345.2). Taxonomy (GTDB): domain Bacteria; phylum Bacillota; class Clostridia; order Peptostreptococcales; family Acidaminobacteraceae. Next base: position 593,729 of record CAXXTS010000001.1, on the reverse strand, counting down.
TGTCACAGGGCTTGGAGAAGAACGCTTGAACAAGCGTCAGACCATGGTGCTGATCACAGTTGCAATAGGACTTGGTTTCCTAACATATGGCTGTACAAAACTTGGTTGGGGTTTCCAGCAAATGACGGCATTCTTCTTGTGTCTAGGTGTTGCAGGCGGTATGGTCTATGGCATGAGTCCAAACCAGATGTGTATTGAATTTACAGAGGGCAGTAAACTGGTTATGCGCGCTGTCATTCTGGTTGGTCTGGCACGATCGATTTCTGTTGTACTTAACAATGGACAAATTTTAGATACTGTAGTTCACAGTGTTTCTGGACTTTTGAATTACTTTCCGAAAATTCTTCAAGGACCAGGAATGCTTCTGATTCATTCAATCGTGAACTTCTTCATTACTTCTGGGAATGGTCAAGCTGTTGTAACCATGCCGATTATGATGCCTGTAGCAGAGATTATAGGCATGTCCCCTGAAACAGCAATTTTAGCTTTGAATTATGGCGATGGTTTTACAAATATTGTCTTCCCACATTCATCAGCACTAATGGCGTTTTTAGTTCTTTCAGATGTGCCTTATCAAAAATGGCTAAAGTTCATTTGGAGACTTGTTGCAATCTGGTATGTTATTGGATCGGTACTTTTGATTATTGCACAACTTATAGGATATTAAATTCAAATGCTTAATAAAAAAATGATTTCAATACTTTCGATATCTCTCATCACGATACTCGGAAGTACAGCAGTATCACCGGCTTTGGCAGGTATAAAAAATGAGTTTAGTTACTTAAGTGATGAGCAAATACAGCTTGTATTGATGATGACACCTCTATTCATTATTCCTACGAGTCTGTTGTGCAACCAACTGGCTTCGCGGATTGGTATGAAAAAGGTGCTGGTTGTTGGAATTGCACTGTATTTGATAGGTGGTTTAGGTTCAGGTATAATGCCAAGTTTCAATTTGATTCTTGCAGGAAGAGCTTTGCTGGGTATAGGGTGTGGATTAGTCACCCCTATGGCCCAGGCATTAATAAGTGAACATTATGAAGGTAGAATAAAAGAGAAAATGACAGGCTATTCAGCCTCAGCTTCATACCTGATGGGAATAGTCTCATCAGTTGTAGTAGGTCAGCTAGTATTAGTCCATTGGCGACTGTCATTTCTAATATATTCAGTAGCCTTCTTCACATTATTTATGAATTTCAGATATCTCCCAGATGAGAGGGATAAGAACCATTTACTAGAAAGCGAAGTTTCTGAACCAAGTATGAATTATCCAGCATTATGGATTATGGTGCTAATGGGTATGATAAACATTGCTTTTTACACCTATTCAATAAGTATTGCACTGTTTTTAAGAAGTGAAGGCATTGGGAATCTTTCCAGTTCAGGACCATTGGTTGCTTCCTTTATGATGTTCGGTTTTCTGGTAGGGCTTGTGACAGACTATATTCGTCAGTATTTGAAAGCAATGACGCCTGCGCTGGCCTGTGTAATGATGGGACTAGGTTATTATGGGTTGTCCGTATTTTCAAACTTAGTTGCGTTGGCAATAGCCTCTGCGCTTATTGGTGGAAGTTACAGCATTTTTTACTCAAGTGTGTTCATAAAGATAGGTAAACTGTCGCGGACAAAGGCTGAAAACACCAAGCTAGTGACGGGTGTTACTGCAAGTATGTTCATAGGTCAGTCTGTATCAGGATATGTTTTGAGAATTGTCGAGCTTGTGTCGGGTATTCACGGATATCGCTTCAAGTTTGGAGTTTTAGCCATGGGTTTATTCTTTTCGGCGACTATGATTGTCTTGAAAGTGTTTCTTAAGAAAAAGGTAGGTGATCGGTATGGAATCTCTAATGAAAGACCCAAAAGTTCAAAAGGCGCTTGATGTCATTAAGCATGATGATGATAGTACATTTGAAGAGTTAATGGAACTATGCGTCATCCCTGCACCGTCGCATAAGGAAGAACAACGTGCTGCGTATGTATTGAGAAAATTCCAAGAGATTGGACTAAAAGATATTAAAATTGATGATGTGGGGAATGTTATCGGAACGATATATGGCTGTGGGAATGGTCCGACGATTATGCTTGCAGCGCACACCGATATTGTATTCCCTATGAATACCGATTTGAAAGTGCGTCAGGAAGGGTCTCGTTATTTTTGTCCTGGAATCAATGACGATACGAGAGGCGTCGTTGAACTGTTTACTATAGCAAGAGCGTTGATACAATCTGAAACGCCTGTTACTGGTGATATTCTCATATGTGCGAACGTTTGTGAAGAGGGACTGGGAGACCTTAAAGGCGTTAAGCATATATTTAAGGAACAGTCCAATATTGATGCTTTTGTATCAATAGATAATCCGGTTCCAGGCGGTATCGTGTACACTGCGACAGGCAGTAAGCGATACGAGGTCAGTTTTACAGGTTCAGGTGGGCACAGCTTCGCTGACTTTGGAATTCCAAATCCTATTCACGCTATGGGTAGAGCTATCAATACAATTTCTGATTTTCAGGTGCCTCAACTTCCGAAATCGACTTTCAATGTGGGCGTGATTGATGGCGGAACATCTGTGAACACTATTTCAGAGACAGCACGTATGCTTATAGATATTCGTTCGGACTCTGTAGAAGAGCTTTCACGGCTTGAAAATGAGTTTGAAAAAGCTGTTAATCGTGCAGTACGGCGTGAAAATGAAAGATATGACAGTACTGTTAAGATAAGTGCTGAAATTGTTGTGAAAGGAAACAGACCAGCAGGCACACAGCCACAAGACTGTACTATTGTTAATGTGGCATGGGAAGCAGCTGAGATAATTGGTTTGAAGCCTGAATTAAGGGATGAAAGCAGTACAGATGCAAACATTCCAATCGCCTTGGGCATTCCCGCCATTACTGTTGGAAGGGGTGGTGACGAAGGTGGTGTACACACTTTAGGTGAGTGGTTTGATCGAAAAGATGCGTACCTTGCCCCTCAGAAGACATTAATCATTTTGTTGGGACTAGCAGGTGTTGAGGGTGTATTAGAACCTAGAATAAAGAGTAATATGTGGAAATAGAATCGTTTGGGAGGAGCAGGGCATAGATGCAATGGATAAGAGATTATATTAATGAACATATAATGGAAGCAGAAGAATTACTTGAAACACTTGGACGTATACCGGCGCCGAGTCATCAAGAAGATATGAGGGCAAAGTTCTGCAAGGACTGGTTTGAGAAACAGGGTGCAAAAAATGTTTGGATTGATCAGGCGAAAAATTGTATTTGTGCAATTGACATAGACAAGTATGATGAGATTGTTGTGTTTGCAGCCCATACAGATATTGTTTTTCCTGATCTTGAGGCCTTGCCTGTCAAGAAAGATGGAAGGAAACTTTATGCACCTGGCATTGGAGATGATACTGCTAATTTGGTGAATCTTATGATGGGTGCGAAATACTTTCTCACTGAGCAAAAGTCGATGCGAAAAGGCGTACTATTTGTAGCAAATGCATGTGAGGAAGGTTTAGGTAACCTAGAAGGGTGCAAGGCTCTGTTCAAGGAATATGGACATAGAATTAAGTACTTCTACTCATTTGATGGATACCTGTCGCAATGTACCAGTATTCCAGTAGGTTCTTACAGATATAGAGTTACTGTGCAAGGTGAGGGTGGTCATTCCTATCTGGATTTTGGAAATCAGAATGCAATCCATATAGCAGCGAAGTTGATTAATGATTTATATTCAGTCAAAGTGCCTAAAAATGAAAAAACCACATTCAATGTAGGTCAAATTGATGGTGGTACAACTGTAAATTCAATTGCTCAGAAAGCGACTCTTTTATATGAGTACAGGTCATCTAGCCAGGAATGTCTTGAAATGATGGAAGAGAACTTCAACAGTATCATTTCAAAATATAAGAGAGAAGGATTTGACTTGAATGTTGAAATCTTAGGTATACGCCCAGGAAAAGGAATAATAGATGAAAAAGCTATGGGTGATTGGACACAACGAAATATTGATATTATTAAAAAGTATTATAACGGCAATATAGATTGCTCACCCTACTCGACTGACAGCAATATTCCACTTTCACAGGGCATATGTGCAAATACGATTGGTACTATAGTCGGTCAAGATGCTCATAAGAGGGAAGAATGGGTAGATTTAGACAGTCTCCCAACAGGTATGAAAATTGTACTTGAGCTAATGAATCAATACACAGCATAGACAAAAACATATAGTCAAATATGAACGAGTCATCAACCACAAAGTGGTGTTGATGACTCGTTTTAGCATTAGTAATTGATCAAAAAGAGTTTTGGTACCAAGTATATAACGGAACCAAAGGAATTGAAAATAAGTGAAAGTCTTGTAAATAATTAGTTAGGTAGTAAATACTATCAAAGTGGTGCTAGTATAAATTGTTGGACACGAAAAGTAAGATATAATAACTGTATCTGAAAGGACGTGTCCAAATGAAAGCAACAGGAAAAAGATACGATCAAGGTTTCAAACAAATGATCGTAGATCTGTACAATACAACAGATCATACCTACTCAAGTCTCGAAAGCGAATATGGCATCTCACATGGAACAATCCAACGCTGGGTAAAGCAGCTTACTCCGATTGACCAAAGCTCTGAAGAGTCCATGACTCCTGCTGAACTCAAGAAACTTCAAAAGGAAATGGCAAAGCTCCGTGAGGAAAATGAAATCTTAAAAAAGGCTATGGCCATATTAGCGAAAAAGTAAGTAAATCCAGCATATTCGAGACAGCACATATTCTAAAAATTAATTATCCTACAAAAACAATCTGTGAAGTTCTATCCATTCCAAGGAGTACTTTTTACGAAGTACAAAGTCGCACCCCTTCTGAACGACAGAAGGAAAATAAACTTCTTGGTGAGCATATACTACGCATATTTTCAGAAAGCGATGGTCGATATGGCGCTCCGAAAATCCGTGAGACTATGAAAACTGAAGCTCTTCTAGAGATTATTCCAAGTATGAAGCGCATTCAGCGACTCATGAAAAAACTCGGTTTAAGAGCTGTCGTTATGAAACGTTTCAAACCTCATTGTACAAAGACAACAAATGAAGATTTGCCGAATCTTCTAGGCCGTGATTTCTCGGCTTCTAAGCCTTGTGAAAAATGGGTTGCAGATATCACATATATCCATACTCTAAAGGATGGATGGTGCTACCTGGCTTCAATCCTTGACCTTCACACTCATAAAGTAGTTGGCTATGAATTCAGCAAAAGAATGGATAAGGAACTTGTAATAAAAGCTCTCGATAAAGCGATGCTGCGGCAAAGAAAACCAGAAAATGTGCTCCTTCATACAGATCGTGGCAGTCAGTATTTAAGCACAGCATACATAGTGAAAACAGATCAGTATAAATGCCGTAGATCATACAGCGCAAAAGGCAATCCTTATGATAATGCGGTAATCGAATCTTTTCATGCGATTCTCAAGAAGGAAGAAGTTTATCGAAAGGTATATCGCAATTTTGACGAAGCTCAGAAATCATTGTTCAAATATATCGAAGGTTGGTACAACAACCGAAGAATTCACGGGAGTATTGGCTACATGACTCCGAATCAATTTGAGGCATTAGCTATGTAAGATATCCCACTTTTCGTGTCCAAGGGATTGACGTAAGTCCAAAGTGTACTTGGTATAGCAATGGAAAAAGTGGAACGTCCGTACTCGACTATGGGTCTGGAAGAAGCTAAATACGAAAGATCAGTTCATATCAAATTACATTTTCGAGTTAATAGCAAGAAGATTTAACACCAAACTATTAACAGTTGAATTATCACCAAACACGTGATACATTTATTAATTAGTAGTAGAACGTGGAGGAAAAAATGGTAGATATCAAACTGAACAGTACAAAAGGTACTGATGAAAATAATAAGCAACTAGGACGCAGTGTGGCGTTTATGACACTCGGTTGTCCCAGCATCTAAGCACATGAGCTAGCGACCATTTGTTGAAAATTTAGGGGTTTGAGTGCCGCTTTAAAAATGAATAATTTGATTATACTTGACCACACCTGAATGATTGGGTGTGGTTTTTCGTCTGAGAATCTTTGACCAGAGTAGATTTGTAAACTTCTTCTATAGATTAGAAAAATTCTTTTTAGGTCAATTATGGGTGAAAAAGGTAAAAATATGGTTACTTATGTAATTACGATATTAATATGTGAGGCATATATGCTATAGTAATTTTGGGTTGACTATTGTGGGAGAATGGGTCGACCTATTTTTTTGCATCTAAAATGGTATATTAAGGTAATGAAACCATAATATAACGAAAACCGAAATTTGTTATATTGATGAAGCATTAATGGAACGCCTGCACTCAACCACAGATACTGTTCATGAAAAAACATCATGATGAATAGTGACTATATGTGCAAGTTATGGATGAAACATAAAGTGAAAAGATAGACGTGAAAAAGTGTCATTAAAAACGGAGGCATCATGAAAAAACTAAAGTACCTAATCACACTCATAGTATGCATGACATTAATAACGGGCTGTTCTGGAAGTCATGGCGGGAGCACAGTTATTAACGGTGCAGATCAGATTGAAACAGCAAAACAGCTCAAAGAAGCAGAAGTTAAGGCAAATATAGTTAGTAAAAAAGAAGACATTGAAAGGCAGTATGGCAGTGGATTTTACTTTGAGGATTTCAGTGAGGAAATTGCTGAAATTAACAAGTACTATGAGCGTGTTCTTTATAATGAAGTGTTTAACATAAATGAACAAGTTCATTATGAAGAAGAGTTCAATGGAAGTGAACGTGTTATTAGTAAAAAAGTGCTTAACATAAGTGAAATGGAATTTTACGCGAGAATACGTGTGAAAAACGAATACTATAATGACAGTTTGAATGCATATAGACAAGGATCGTTAGCCGCTGAAGACTTCTTCGAAGCACCAGAAAAACATGTTAGGTCAATGGATATTTATTTGACAACCTTCTTTGATGGATTAACAAAAAAGGAATATCTTGATGATTATGATCGACATCAAGTCATTGAACAGTACATTGTAAAGAAAATTGAAAAATGGAATGCAAGCGGCATTGAGAAAGCTGAATACTCCTATAGATTGTATAATTTACAACCTGCAAAGTTTAAGAATTACGAGTTCAATCAGCCTATAGGTCGGAATGATCCTTATAAAGATAATTGTATAGAGCATGTACACACGGAAAATCAACATCAATTAGAAGTAAGGGATGTCATTTATGAATTACTAGAAAATCTTCATACCAAATATAATGAGGAATTTGTTTTTATAAAGCCCAATCATGTTAGAACAGGAGGGCCTAGAACCTATTTCTTTGCTCCTAAGAAAGATTATACATTAGAGTTTTCATCGGATAGTTATGGACTAGATACATACAAGCACGTACTAACACAGAAAATACTTTCAGAAAAAGTAAACGCCATCATTAAAGAAGAAGGCGCAGAAGATTTCATAGTCCAGTTTAGCGCACCTGTTTGCTTTAACACATATTCTGATCCATATGAAAAAGCTTATGACACTTCAAATGTGTATGAGAATGAGAATTTTCTGGATGAGGTGTTTTTAGATAGTGGTTACGAGACCGCATTATACTATATTGATAATACAGGAGAGTATGACTATAGCCTGGTTCACAGGATTGTAAAGAGAATAGCGGGTTTGATTCAGGTATACGGTACAAACTCGAATGATTTATATGACAGAACAAGGTTTTTTGTATTTTTTTATGACTTTGATAATGCGTATTTGCCTATATTGATAGATAGCTTTTATAAGGAAGCAGTTACATACAAGTATTTTAGAGAGTCATCGTCAGTATCGAGCATGGCATTTAATAGATACAAAACAAGAGAAGATACAGACGCATTTGCAATACTGGATGTATACGGGCATGAACAAGAAGAAAAGTTAAAGATATTGCGGTTTGATGAAAGTTTGAGTCTTGAAGATTTTATAGAAGAGTATAGTGGGACAAGTATATATGAATAAGTAGAAATATGAAATTTTTGAAAAAGGACTTCATAGAAACAAAAGATCCAATGACTAAGAATTAAGTGCAGGAAAAGGATAGCCCATGTCGCTACATATTTTGAGATTCGATTTTTCAGAAGAAGTGCTTTGTGAAAACAACTCATGACGAACATTTAAACGAGTGAGATCTACATAGGAAATGTAAGGTGAACAATTCAGACGTGAAAAAGTGTCATTAAAAACGGAGGCATCATGAAAAAACTAAAGTACCTATTCACACTCATAGTATGCATGACATTAATAACGGGCTGTTCTGGAAGTCATGGCGGGAGCACGGTTATTAACGGTGCAGATCAGATTGAAACAGCAAAGCAGCTCAAAGAAGCAGAAGTTAAGGCAAATATAGTTAGTAAAAAAGAAGACATTGAAAGGCAGTATGGCAGTGGATTTTACTTTGAAGATTTCAGTGAGGAAATTGCTGAAATTAACAAGTACTATGAGCATGTTCTTTATAATGAAGTGTTTAACATAAATGAACAAGTTCATTATGAAGAAGAGTTCAATGGAAGTGAACGTGTTATTAGTAAAAAAGTGCTTAACATAAGTGAAATGGAGTTTTACGCGAGAATACGTGTGAAAAACGAATACTATAATGACAGTTTGAATGCGTATAGACAAGGTTCGTTAGCCGCTGAAGACTTCTTCGAAGCACCGGAAAAGCATGTTAGGTCAATGGATATTTATTTGACAACATTCTTTGATGGATTAACAGAAGAAGATTATCAAAATGACTATGACAGGCATCAAGTCGTTGAAAAATGTATTCCCAAAATAATAAAAAAATGGAATGAGAAGGGTTTAGAGACTGCTGAATACACTTACAGGATATACAATATTAAGCCTTCGAAATTTGGACAATATGTGTTCAATCAACCGATAAGTAGAACGGATCCTTATAAGGGTAATTGTATAAGCTTTACTCATTATGAAAACCAATACAAACTCGGTGCAACTGATAAAATATATGAATTACTAGAAAATCTACATACTAAGTACAATGAAGAATTTGTTTTTATAAAGCCCAATCATGTTAGAACAGGAGGGCCTAGAACCTATTTCTTTGCTCCTAAGAAAGATTATACATTAGAGTTTTCATCGGATAGTTATGGACTAGATACATACAAGCACGTACTAACACAGAAAATACTTTCAGAAAAAGTAAACGCCATCATTAAAGAAGAAGGCGCAGAAGATTTCATAGTCCAGTTTAGCGCACCTGTTTGCTTTAACACATATTCAGACCCGTATGAAAAAGCTTATGACACTTCAAATGTGTATGAGAATGAGAATTTTCTGGATGAGGTGTTTTTAGATAGTGGTTACGAGACCGCATTATACTATATTGATAATACAGGAGAGTATGACTATAGCCTGATTCACAGGATTGTAAAGAGAATAGCAGGTTTAATTCAGGTATACGGTACAAACTCGAATGATTTATATGACAGAACAAGGTTTTTTGTGTTTTTTTATGACTTTGATAATGCGTATTTGCCTATATTGATAGATAGCTTTTATAAGGAAGCAGTTACATACAAGTATTTTAGAGAGTCATCGTCAGTATCGAGCATGGCATTTAATAGATACAAAACAAGAGAAGATACAGACGCATTTGCAATACTGGATGTATACGGGCTTGAACAAGAAGAAAAGTTAAAGATATTGCGGTTTGATGAAAGTTTGAGTCTTGAAGATTTTATAGAAGAGTATAGTGGGACAAGTATATATGAATAAGTAGAAATATGAAATTTTTGAAAAAGGACTTCATAGAAACAAAAGATCCAATGACTAAGAATTAAGTGCAGGAAAAGGATAGCCCATGTCGCTACATATTTTGAGATTCGATTTTTCAGAAGAAGTGCTTTGTGAAAACAACTCATGACGAACATTTAAACGAGTGAGATCTACATAGGAAATGTAAGGTGAACAATTCAGACGTGAAAAAGTGTCATTAATAACGGAGGCATCATGAAAAAACTAAAGTACCTTATTACACTCATAGTATGCATGACATTAATAACGGGCTGTTCTGGAAGTCATGGCGGGAGCACGGTTATTAACGGTGCAGATCAGATTGAAACAGCAAAGCAGCTCAAAGAAGCAGAAGTTAAGGCAAATATATTAAGTAAAAAAGAAGACATTGAAAGGCAGTATGGCAGTGGATTTTACTTTGAAGATTTCAGTGAGGAAATTGCTGAAATTAACAAGTACTATGAGCGTGTTCTTTATAATGAAGTGTTTAACATAAATGAACAAGTTCATTATGAAGAAGAATTCAATGGAAGTGAACGTGTTATTAGTAAAAAAGTGCTTAACATAAGTGAAATGGAGTTTTACGCGAGAATACGTGTGAAAAACGAATACTACAATGACAGTTTGAATGCATATAGACAAGGATCGTTAGCCGCTGAAGACTTCTTCGAAGCACCGGAAAAGCATGTCCGGGCAATGGATATTTATTTGACAACCTTCTTTGATGGATTAACAGAAGAAGATTATCAAAATGACTATGACAGGCATCAAGTCGTTGAAAAATATATTCCTAAAATAATGAAAAAATGGAATGAGAAGGGTTTGGAGACTACTGAATACACTTACAGGATATACAATATTAAGCCTTCGAAATTTGGACAATATGTGTTCAATCAACCGATAAGTAGAACGGATCCTTACAATGTTAATTGTATAAAGAATACGCATTATGAAAACCAAAACAAATTGGTTTCAACTGATAGAGTATATGAAACACTAGACAGTCTACATGAAAAATATAATGAAGAATTTGTTTTTATAAAGCCCAATCATGTTAGAATAGGAGGGCCTAGAACCTATTTCTTTGCTCCTAAGAAAGATTATACATTAGAGTTTTCATCGGATAGTTATGGACTAGATACATACAAGCACGTACTAACACAGAAAATACTTTCAGAAAAAGTAAACGCCATCATTAAAGAAGAAGGCGCAGAAGATTTCATAGTCCAGTTTAACGCGCCTGTTTGTTTTAGCACATATTCAGATCCTTATGAAAAGGCTTATGACACTTCCAATGTGTATGAGAATGAGAACTTTCTGGATGAGGTGTTTTTGAAGCATGGATATGATATTTCATTGTACTATTTGTTGAAAGAAAATGAAGAGATTTCTTATGATCTGCTGAAGCGTATTGTTTCAAAAATTACCGATTTGACACAGGTAAAAGATCAAAATCCTTATGGGAGACAAGATAGAACACGCAGTTTTGTGTTTTTCTATAATTATTATGACGATATGAGGCACATTATAATTGACTCCTTTAGAAAAAATATTCTATCAGAAAAATATTTTAGAGAAGATTCTTCTCTATCAACGATGACTTATGGATTATTTAAAATCCGAGCTGAACTAGATAGTTTTAGTTTGTTAGATATATATGGGCGTGAATTTGATAACAAATTAAGAATTTTTGAGTTTGATGAAACATTAAATTTAGAAGATTTCATCAATGAGTATAGTACAACAAGTATTTATGAATAAGGATTTGTCCTGTTATAATCAAGTGGTAATCCCATTAATTAATAATAAGAAATAGCGTCTACAAAATTAGATTTTTAGCATAGTATATCAGCGCGTTCTTTAGAAAGTGGAAACAATCAATATATGAAGAACAACTTATATCAAATTTAAAATTGAATTAATCTTTAGAAGATTTAATAGGATGCGATTTACAGTTGAATTATCACCAAACACGTGATACATTTATTAATTAGTAGTAGAACGTGGAGGAAAAAATGGTAGATATCAAACTGAACAGTACAAAAGGTACTGATGAAAATAATAAGCAACTAGGACGCAGTGTGGCGTTTATGACACTCGGTTGCAAAGTAAATCAATACGAAACAGAAGCTATGATGGAGCTTTTTGAGGAGCGCGGGTACAATGTTGTGCCAACGGAAGAAAAAGCAGATGTTTATGTCATAAATACGTGTACAGTGACAAGTCTAAGTGACAAAAAATCAAGACAGTTCATCAGACGCTGTAAAAGGACGAATCCAAATGCTATTATTGGCGTTGTCGGCTGTTATTCACAGGTTTCGCCTGAAGAGGTTGAAAAGATTGAAGGCGTTAATATCATCATTGGAACCAACAATAGAAAACAAATTGTTGACCTCGTAGAAGATGTGACTGTGTGGGATAAGGTTGTCATGGTTGATGATATCATGCAAGTTCGTGAATTTGAAGAGCTTAAAATAGATACTGTAAAAGATAAAACACGTGCATTCTTAAAAATTCAGGAGGGGTGCAATCAGTATTGTTCATACTGTATTATTCCTTATGCACGTGGCCCAATAAGAAGTAGAAAGCCAGAAAATGTAGTGAGTGAAGTCAAGCGACTTGCTGAAAACGGCTTTAAAGAAATTGTTCTAACAGGCATTCACGTTGCATCATATGGAAAAGACCTAGACGGTGTAAGCCTTACATCAGTATTAAAGGAAGTTCATGGCATTGAGGGCATTGAACGTATTAGACTGAGTTCACTTGAGCCTAGAATGTTTACTGAAGAATTTATAATGGCTATTAAAGAAATGCCGAAATTCTGCAACCATTTTCATCTGTCTCTGCAAAGTGGTTCTGATTCGGTGCTTAAGCGCATGAACAGGAAGTATACAACTTCAGAGTATGCATCTATCGTTGAAAGACTCAGAGAAGAACTTGACCAGCCATCCTTTACAACGGACATTATTGTTGGGTTCCCTGGAGAAACAGATGAAGAGTTTGAAGAAACCTATGCATTTGCAAAACGCATTGGATTTAGTCAAATACATGTGTTCAAGTACTCACCGCGGCAAGGCACACCAGCAGCTGAAATGAAAAATCAAGTTCATGGTGACATCAAATCTGAACGAAGTACTAGGCTTATGGAACTTGCTCATGATATGTCGGAGTCTTATCTAGACACATTTATTGGGCAATGTGCTGATATTCTTATTGAAGGAAAAGTTGAAACTATGCCGAACTATATAGAAGGGCTAGACGATCATTACATGAGAATTGCAGTTGAACTGCCTGAAAAATTCATTGGCACAATTCAGCGTGTTAAAATCATTCGCCGAGAAAATGATATTTTGATTGGTGATTTGGTATAATAGGTAGTGTGATGAAATTTAGATGACTAAAGTAGAGTGTTCTACTGATAGATATGGAGGTGTAGAAATGAGTGATTGTATTTTTTGCAAGATCATTGATAAAGAGATTCCTTCAAAAGTAGTATACGAAGACGATAAAATTTTAGCTTTCCATGATTTGAACCCACAGGCACCGCAGCATGTGCTTGTTATTCCAAAGGTACATTTTTCATCTTTGAATGAAATGACTGAGGAACATGCGGAAGTTATGGCACATATGACACTTAAGCTTAAGGAGATTGCAGCTGAACTTGGTGTTGCTAAAGAGGGCTATCGTATAGTATGTAATTGCGGTGACCAAGCAGGTCAAGAAGTGAAGCATCTTCACTATCATTTGCTTGGTGGAAGAAATCTTAAATGGCCACCAGGATAATCCTTTAAAACTGTTGCATCTTAAGGAATTATCATGTATAATATCTTAGTATTCTGAGATTCCTCTGTTTTATGGTGTAACCATAACCCAGAATGCAGACAGGATGCAAGTACATAGTCCTGTCAACCGAAATTTAAAAACGGGGGGAGGGAACATAAATGGCAGGTATTAAACTAGGACCAAACGAGACAATCGATAGCGCACTTCGTAGATTTAAGAGAGAGACTGCTAAAGCTGGCGTTCTTGCTGAAGTTAAGAAAAGAAAGCACTATGAAAAGCCAAGCGTTAAGAAGAAGAAAAAGTCTGAAGCAGCAGCTCGCAAAAAGAAGAAGCGATAAATTCTTTTCTTACTTGAAAGGGTGATCTGAAATGTCAATGAAAGATCAACTCATGTCTGATTTGAAAGAAGCAATGAAGGCAAAGGATGTAATTCGCAAATCTACAATTACGATGTTGAGAGCTCAAATCAAGCAGTTCGAAGTAGATAACCGTGCCGATATCACTGAAGAACAAATCACTGATATCATTGCCAAACAAGTCAAACAGAAAAACGCTGCAATCGATGAATTCGAGAAAGCAGAGCGTACAGATCTTGTCGACGAAGCCAAAAGAGAAATTGAAGTTCTTATGGCCTACTTGCCAGAGCAAATGACAGAAGATGAAATTCGAGCACTTGTGCAAGAATCAATCGCTGAAGTCGGTGCTTCTGCCATGAAAGATATGGGTAAAGTTATGGGTGTATTAGCGCCTAAAACAAAAGGTAAAGCAGACAACAAGTTCGTATCTCAAGTTGTTCGTGAACTGCTCTCGTAGTACACACGAATGCTTTCAAATGTAGCATCCAACCCGCCAAAGTCATTTGGCGGGTTTTTGATATCCGAAAAAGCAAAGAACAGCAGAAAAAAGTCGGTATACACACAAATCAGCACCTTAGTGCTTATTTGTGTGTATACCGACTTTTTTCTATTGGGCGCACAAGCGACCAAGTAACCGTAAGGTTACGCGGTTCCACCATGTTAAAAACGATACTGAACTAGAGGTTCACAAGCGACCAAGTAACCGTAAGGTTACGCGGTTCGAAGATGTGTAGAAAACATACTGTAAAGGGAAGAAGCCGACAAGAGCAATCCCCTCCCCAGAAAAAATTGCTCGGTGCTGTTCATTGTGTCTTAGTAAAGATATAAGATGCAGATTCGAAAATCAGCACCCTAGGACCAATCCATTTATAAAGAAATAATCTGACTTATTCGTGAAAAAACGTGGAGAATTCAGGAAATACAAGATTTCGTATGGTAAAATAGTAGGGGAATACGAACCATGGGAAATACTGAATTCCCAATTAAGGAGGCGACACCATGGGTGAAAGAGTAGACAAAAGAATTCGAGTAGGAAATGCAGAACTGCTCCATCAATTATTCGGAAATTTAGATGAACATGCAAAAATTATTGAAAAGGAATTTGACGTGACCCTCACATCACGTGATGAAGATATAATCATACTGGGAAGCGACGAAAGCTGTGCTAAAGCAGAAGAGCTTTTTACTAAGCTTAAGACCTCTGTGCTTGCAGGTGAAAAAATAGACAAGCAAAAGCTGGAGTACTACATTGGCTCAGTCAAAATAGGAGACACAGAAGAACTCAGTGGGCTAGACGAATCGGTCATAGCAATCAGCTCTAGAGGAAAATTGGTCAAGCCCAAAACGATTGGACAAAAGAAATATTATGAAGCAATCAAAAACAATGATGTGACTTTCGGGATTGGGCCAGCAGGTACAGGCAAGACCTATATGGCAGTTGCCATGGCTGTGCGTGCTTTTAAAAATGAAGAGGTCAGCAGGATTATCATTACACGCCCAGCTGTTGAGGCGGGAGAAAGCCTTGGTTTTCTTCCGGGAGATCTTCAAATGAAGATAGACCCCTATTTGCGACCGCTATATGATGCGCTTTATGATATTTTAGGTGCAGATAAGTATTTGAAATATAAAGAGCGTGGTCTCATTGAAGTGGCACCGCTTGCGTATATGCGCGGTAGAACCTTGGATGACTCCTTTATTATTTTGGATGAAGCCCAAAATACAACAAAAGAGCAAATGAAAATGTTCCTAACCCGATTTGGGTTCGGGTCAAAAGTTGTCGTCAATGGCGATGCAACACAAGTTGATCTACCATCAGGCAAAAAATCAGGCCTAGCACACGCTGCAGAAGTACTCAGTGGCGTCGATGAAATTGCATTCGTATATTTAACTGAAAGAGATGTTGTGCGTCACAGACTCGTTAAGAAGATCATCAAGTCTTATGAAAAATATGAGAAGAAGCAGGTCTATAAAGCATCGAAATATTCCAAACCGCAGCGCAAAGATAATAAGAGATAGTATACACATTTAAACACATTACACTACGGAGGTGTCTATGGAACTCCGCAAGAGTTTAAAAAAGATGTACTTTTTTTCAAAGGTTTTTAAAAGCAATAGGCTCAGGGTGTTTGGAGTTGCACTTTTTTTATGGCTCACGATGTTTTTTGCAATTTCATCAACCATGGGATCGGGTAAATATAACTATGAGCTTGGTGATACGGCAAGAGAAGACATTGTTATTACCAGCGATATTGTTGATGATGCCAAAACCACGCGTCTTAGAGATGAGGCAGAGGCAGAAGTTGACCCTGTTCTTTATATTGACCCTACTGTACAAGTTGATGTAAAGAAACAGATCAGGCATTTTTTTGAGCGACTTTACGAGGTGCGAAGTGATTTTGCCGACGATGAAGACGTCCTCGTTCAGGTTTATACTGGCATGGAGACGGAAAGCACCCTAAGTGAAGCGCAGTTAAAAGCCCTTGTGCTCATGGACCAGAGAAAACTTGAAGAAATTGAAACCGTACTGGGTGACTTAGTGCTTCAGACCATGGCGACTGGTATTTCAAGTGATGAAATTTCAAAAGGTCTAACCGATATGGATGTTTATCTCAATTCGCTTGACTATGAAGATGAGCTTCAGCTGATTTTAAGCAAGTTGATATCCACTCATTTGAGAGCAAACAAATTTGTAGATTCTGAAGGGACTGAGCGGGTCATACAGGCGCGCCGCGCAGAAGTGGATACTGTAATTATCGAATCCGGAACGACCATTCTTAGGGAGGGGTCGACGGTCACAAGTGAACATTTAAGACTCCTTAAACTTGCTGGCCTACTGTATTCAAATGCGGTTTCTGACAAGTTTAAAGTATATGGAATACTTGGGTTTTCGCTTGTAATTGTCATTGCACTTTTTGCTTATTTAAGCATATTTCATGAGGACATTCTAAATAACTCAAAAAAGATTGTTCTTCTTGTTACAACCTTCTTGCTAATATTTTTGACATCCAAAGCCTTGAACTTAATATCAATATACATAATTCCTGTGTCACTGTTTCCAATTTTAATAGGTCTTTCAATCGGACCAGCAGTGGGGATTGTTGTCAGTGGACTCCTCGCAGTAGCCATAACAGTATGGAATGACGCCTCCTTGTCGGCTCTTATTGTAATGCTTATTGGAAGTGTCATAGCGGGTCTGAGTATATCAAAAGCCCATCATAGAAGTGGCATTCTTATGACGGGTGGGTATATAGCTATTATAAAAGGTGCGTTAATCTTTGCACTCGGAATGATGTCTGGAAATGCGGGAGTAGAAACAACTTGGTTGGCCCTAAAGGGAGCGGTCGGCGGACTTCTGGCGGCTGTACTTGCCCTTGGACTTTTGCCGGTTATCGAATCGCTGTTTCATATTTTAACCCCAATGAAGCTGCTGGAGCTCTCTAATCCAAACCATCCCGTACTTAAAAGACTTCTTATTGAAGCGCCGGGAACCTACCACCATAGTATACTGGTTGGAAACCTGGCTGAAGCTGCAGCGCATGATGTGGGTGCAAATAGCTTGTTATCACGTGTTGGCGCATTTTATCATGATATAGGCAAACTGGAAAGGCCCTACTATTTTAAGGAAAATCAGATTACGGCTGAGAATCCGCATGACAGGTTGATTCCCGCAGTCAGTGCTAGTATAATAAGAAGGCACTCTACGTACGGTGAAACGCTTGGAGAAAAGCATAAGCTTCCTCGGGAGATTATTGACATTATTCTTCAGCATCACGGTACCACATGTATCAAATATTTTTATCATAAGGCCTGTGAAAAAGCAAAAGACGGGACCGTAGTGAGTTGTGCTGATTTCTCGTATGAAGGCCCCGTTCCATCTTCGAGAGAAGCCGCTATCGTCATGCTCGCAGACTCGGTTGAAGCTGCTGTTAGAAGTTTGCAGGAGCCGACAAAAGAGCATATTCTTGAGATGGTAGACAAAATAATCAGTTCGAAAATGCAAGAGGGACAGCTTGAAGCGTCTGAATTGACTTTTAAAGATCTAGGGAAAATAAAATCTGCATTTATGGTTGTACTGACAGGTATTTTCCATGAGCGTATTGAGTACCCGGATTTGAGTGAATTTGACGTGAGGAGGTAAAAATGCAGTCACCAGATATTTTAATGATGGATCAGCAAGACCAGATTGAAGTGAGCGATGCCCTTTTAAAGAAAGTAAGGGAAGTCATTGAAGCCACATTGGAGTACGAAGGCATTGATGCCCTATGCGAAGTCAGTCTAGTCTTTGTTGATAATGCTCAGATTCACGCAATGAATCGGGACTACCGCGGTAAAGACCAGCCTACAGATGTACTCAGTTTTCCGCAATATGAAAAGGTAAGTGAACTTGAGTCTTACCCCGAAGAGCTTGCGCTTGGTGATATTGTAATTTCATTAGAGCGAGCCAGTGAACAAGCAAATGAGTATGGTCATTCCATAGAAAGAGAAATTTGCTACCTGACAGCACATAGTATGTTTCATTTATTTGGGTATGATCATGATACAGATGAAAATACGCAGGTAATGCGCAGTCGGGAAGAAGCTGTTCTTGGAAAGCTGGGGATTTACAGAGACTAATCGGAGGCAGTTATGAATAGAAAATATTTGTTACAGGTATTGATTGTGGCTCTTGCAATCACGACAGGGTGTGGAAGTGGTGTAACTGAAACCGTAGCCGCAACACCAGAGGTTCCTTCGGAACCAGTTGTAGTAGAGGTAGAAGACCTAGAATTTGAGACAGTAACTGCAGAATCGGCAGGTAATGCCTTAGAGGGTGAAAATGCGGAGTTGCCAGAGCAAGAAGAGGCGAGTGCTGAACCTGAGCTCGAATTACAGGCGCGTTCTCCTTTAACAGGTATGCCTGTTGAAGAAAGTGTGCTTGAGCTCAGACCGACTGTAGTTATGCTTGATAACCATTATGGTGCAAGACCTCAAGCTGGACTCAGTCAGGCAGACCACATCTATGAAATACTTGCTGAAGGTAGAATTACCCGTTATATGGCGGTCTTCCAATCAGGAAGTCCATCACCAGTAGGCCCTGTGCGTAGTGCGAGACCCTACTTTATTGACAGAGCTTTAGAGTATGACCCTTACTATGTGCATGTGGGCGGATCAATGCAGGCAATGACAGATATCATCAATTTGAACATGGCAGATATTGACGGGCTTTCAAGTGGCGGTAGCGTATTTTGGAGAACGCGCCACAAGAGAATACCACACAATATGTATTCGAGTATTGAAGCAATCAGCAAAGAGTCTCAAAGAAAAGGCTACAGGCAAACAGGCAGTTTTACAGGTGCCAAGTTTAATGAAAGCTTGCAGTCAATTGGTGCAGAACCAGCTCTGTATTTAAAGGCAATTTATAAGAACCCAACATCACGTGACAGCGTTGGATACTATATTGAGTTTAAATACAATGAGGAGACTAAACGATATGAACGTTTTGTCAATGGGAAGCCACATGTGGATGAAAATGACGGAACACCTCTTTGTGCGGATAATATCATTGTTCAAATTGCCTATCACAAAGTTATTGATGATGAGGGAAGAAGACGTATTGACCTCATTGGTCAAGGAAAAGGCTACTTTATTACAAACGGGGAGAAACAGGAAATTACTTGGAGTAAATCTGACCGCTATGCAAGAACGGTTTACAGAAATTCTGCAGGTGATGAAATAAGTTTCAACCCAGGTGTTACATGGTTTCAGATTGTAGAAGGTGAGTCAAGGCTAGGATGGTGATTAAGTGGATTACAAAAAATTAGTCGAGATAGCTTATGAAGCTATGGAAATGGCATATGTACCGTATTCAAACTTCAATGTAGGTGCTGCGCTGCTGGGTAAGTCTGGTAAAGTTTATACAGGCTGCAATGTGGAGTGCGCTTCATTTGGAGGAACCAATTGTGCGGAGCGTACAGCACTATTCAAAGCTGTAAGTGAAGGTGAAAGAGACTTTACGGCAATTGCTATTGTATCTCGAACAAGAGATATTACAGCGCCATGTGGCATATGCAGACAAGTTCTTGCTGAGTTCGGTACGGACCTCGATGTCATATTAGCCAAAGATTTAGAGTACAAAGTGTATAAGTTGAGTGAGCTCTTGCCGCTTAACTTCACAAGCGATGAGCTTGATAAATAAATTGAAGGACAGCCAGCAAGCTGGCTGAAATGGAGGGAAAAGACTTGGAAGAATTCAGGTCGGGTTTTGTCACGATTATAGGACGACCCAATGTCGGCAAATCGACACTACTTAATAATATTTTAGGGGAAAAGATTGCAATCATGTCTTCAAAACCCCAAACGACGCGTAACAAGATACATGGAATATACACAACGGAAAATTCACAAGTTGTTTTTCTGGACACCCCTGGGGTGCATAAACCTAAAAATAAACTAGGCGAAATAATGGTGAGTTCAGCAATGAATACACTCAAAGAAGTAGATTTGGTACTCTTTCTGGTAGATGATTCTAAAAAAATCGGACCAGGAGACAAGTACTTAGTTGACCAGCTTAAAGGCGTCAAAACGCCAGTTATTCTAGTTATTAATAAGGCAGATTTAATGGACCCAGAAGACCTTCGCAGTATTGTAGATAATTATCAAGAATTTGATTTCTTTGAAGATATTATCGCAATCTCTGCACTTGAGAATAAAAACGTAGATTATCTTTTAAACAAGGTAAGTGAATACATGGAAGTTGGACCTATGTACTACCCATCTGACATGATCACAGATCAGCCTGAACGTGCTATCGTATCAGAGATTATTCGCGAGAAGCTGCTGATGTACCTAGAACAAGAGATACCACATGGTGTTGCCGTCGAAATTGAATCAATGAAAAAACGAGGCAATAAAGATATCGTCGATATTCAGGCGACGATTGTCTGCGAAAGGGATTCGCATAAGGGGATTATCATTGGCAAGAATGGCAGAAAGCTGAAAGGTATCGGTAAGAGTTCCCGTGAAGAAATTGAACGGCTGCTCGGCTCAAAAGTTTTCCTGGAACTTTGGGTAAAAGTGCGTTCTAACTGGAGGGACAGCGATACTCTGCTAAAGAATTTCGGTTATCGCCAGGACTAGGCGAAATAATCCTCCTATGGTGAAATCGACCAGGAGGTGGCCAGTGGCTAAATTATATGAAATGAATTTCGATATCATACTTAAGCAAATTGAAGTATGGTATGCACTTGGTGAAGACGAGCGAATCAGAGAATTCGCTGAAGATGCTTACGCACAAGATATTGCAGAGCTGCTCATCGAACTTGGAGATGAGCAGCGTGACCACTTCTTCGGGCTTCTGATGGTTGAAAAAGCCTCAGCCGTTCTAGGAGAAATGGATGCAGAAATGTTCTCTGACTTGGTGAGCTCGCTAAGTGAAACAAAAAAAGTCCTCATTCTAGATGCGATGTCTCAGGATGATATCGTTGACCTTTTGGGGGATCTGCCTCTTGAAAGGCGAAAAGAGATCATTGCATATCTGGATATTGAAGACGCAAGAGATGTCGAAGAGCTGCTGGTATATGATGAAGATACTGCCGGCGGTATCATGACAAAAGATTTTGTTCTTTTGAACAAGGAGCTTTCAATTTATCAGGCGATTGACACTCTGCGTGAGACGGCGCCAGATGCTGAAACAATTTATTATGTATTTGTTGTAGATCAATCCGAAAAACTGGTAGGCGTCATTTCACTCAGGGAGCTGATCGTTTCCAAACCCAATATGCTCGTTAAAGAAGTCATGAATGAAAATGTGATTTTTGTTAACGTACACGAGGATCAGGAAGAGGTTGCCTCTGTTGTAAAAAAATACGACCTCTTAGCGGTTCCGGTTGTAGATGATGACCAGAAGCTACTGGGTATCATCACCGTCGATGACGTCCTGGATGTTATCGAAGAAGAAGCAACTGAGGATATCCTGAAATTCGCCGGTTCGTCAGAACTGGAAGATATGGAAGAGGAGCGTTTTTTCAGAAAAATATATTTCTCAGTCAGATCACGTCTTCCGTGGCTGATCATTACGATATTTGGGGGACTGCTCAGTTCGAATGTCGTAAAGAATTTTCAAGGTGTCATAGATAAGGACGCGACGCTAGCGCTCTTTATGACGATGCTGGCCGGTATGGGCGGTAATGTTGGAACACAGTCATCTACACTGACTGTGCGCAGTATTGCAATGGGGTATATTGAAGGTCCAGAGGTTGTGAAGACAGTTGTTCAGGAAATGTTGACTGGTCTTTTTGTAGGCGGTGTATGTGCAAGTATCTCTGGTGTTGCAGCTACCATGATTGGTGGTAGCCCAATGATAGGTGTTATCGTTGGACTGGCTATGTGTGCCAACATGTTTACTGCAGCAACCATAGGTACAATTGTTCCGATTACATTCAAAAAAATCGGTGTTGACCCTGCGGTGGCATCTGCTCCCTTCATTACAACTATTGTTGATATTACAGGCCTAACTATTTACTTTACACTAGCGACAATACTGACTCAGACAATGCTTTAGGCAGGGTCTGAACATGAAAGGGTGTCAGGTATGTTTTTCACATCCGATGCCATTGTGCTTAAACGCACAAAACTATCTGATAATGACATGATTCTAACCCTGTTTACAAAAAAAGCAGGCAAAATACAGGCTGTTGCAAGCGGTGCGAGACATCCTAAAAGTCGGTTCGCATCAGGTGCCCATCCTTTTGTATTTGGACGTTATAACCTATCAACTGGTTCAGGCATGGCCAAGCTGACCAGCATAGATGTACATGAATCCTTCTATCATTTGAGGGAAGATTTGGACAAGCTGGCTTACGGGTCATGGTTTCTCGAACTTGCCGATACGGTTACAGCTGAAGGGGTAACCAACCATCGTTTATTTAATGATCTGTTAGAAACCATACAGGTGCTGCTCAGCGAAGGTATTAACCCAGACCAGCTCAAGGTTGCCTATGAACTCAAGGTGCTTGACAGCGCAGGACTTCGGCCTATGATTACCCATTGTACACAGTGTGGAGTGAATGCTGAGCAAAAGTGGTCTTTTTCTGTTGAAGAGGGTGGACTGGTATGCGAAACTTGTACTCAGCACCTGGGGAACTTGTATAAACTCGGCAAGACCCTTCCGAAAATCATGCAGTATTTTATTATCAAAGATATGCGTATCATTTCGAAAACAAAAATCCATGATTCATACATCAAAAAACTGGATATCATATTAAATGCCTATTTAAAGCATCATTTAGATAAGCATAAGTTTAAAAGTCTGGAATTTTTAAATACAATACGCTAATTGACGTTTGGAGTAAGGTCAAGTAAAAGGAGTGGTCATATGTCAGTAACTCTAGAAAAGGTAGACGAGGTTAGAAACAGAACAGGCGCTTCGTATGCAGACGCAAAAGAAGCACTTGAATTTACAGGTGGAGATGTTCTTGAGGCCATTGTGTACATAGAGCAAACAAGACAGGATGCGCCTAAAAAGGACACCTTCACAGATGATTTGTCTGATCGCGGTTCAGAGGTTATTGAAAAACTCAAGGAACTTGTGAAAAAGGGTCAAGTTACACGTGTTCTGCTTCAAAAGGATGACAAGACGGTACTTGATATTCCTATTGTTGCTGGTGCTGTAGGTGCGCTAATTTTTACGGGTGCAACAGCAGTAGGTATATTGGCTGCACTTGCAACGGGCTGTGAACTCTTGATTGTTAAGGAAAATGATGACATCATCGATATTCGTGAAATTCTGGAAGATACAGCTGAGTCCGTAAAAGGCAGAGCGGAAGATGTCATGAAGCATTTCTCTAAAGAAGAGGAAGCGCCAGAGGTTCAAGATGATGCTGGTGAGGCAGATGAAGCGTCTGGTGAAGAGGAAGCAGAAGAGATGGATTTGGAAGAGGAAATCGTCAAGGCAAAATTTATGGACGATTCTGATGAAGAAAAGTAAGCGGTAAGGTTGTCAGGTCTTCAAATCTATGCTAGAATCATAAAAACTCCATATTGTGTGCAATGATAAAGAGGAGTATCTCATTTAAAGCCTATAGAGAGTCGATGCAGGTGGAAATTCGATGTAATAGATGAGGGAATGGCACTTTTGAGCACAAAATAAAGTGGATGCTTACGCATCAACGAGGGTGGAACCGCGGAAATAACCTTTCGTCCCTTGATTGTCTGATTTTCAGATAACCAAGAGACGAAAGGTTTTTTATATGTCTTGAAAAAGTAAGACAACTTGGTTTACCAAAGACAAAGTGTAAGCAAGCGAGAAAGTATGTATGCTGAGAGTCTAGGGGGGGTGTGTGCATGGATGTAAACCGAGCAGAAGTAGCGCAGTTTCTTATGGATGTAAGATCTAAATCTTCGGTGTACTCTAAACAGGAGTTTGCACAGATCTTTACAAAGCTCTACTATTTAGTGGCTGACATTAACGACTTGTCTCATATTAGACACAAGCGTTACAAGAGTAGGAGCGAAAGCGCTTTGCAGCTTGGCCGTATGGTTGAACTTCTAAGTGGGTTAAAACAGACGCTTGATATGCGTGTTGAACAAAAACTGCTGCTTTCACTCATAGAAGTTACTATAGGTAGCCTTGACGAGCTTACAAGTAGGAAGTTAGAATCTGTCCTGGATATTTTCATTGAGTATTACTATAAAGGGGCAGTGGGCAAAGAAGATTACGGTCTTTTGGAAAGTGACTTTATTCTAAGTAAACTGGAAAAGTGCTTTGATCTGAAAACAATAAAGAGAAGGGTATAAATGAAAGGAAGTGCATGAAATGGCTAATGCAGTAACAATGGAAAAGATTGTTTCTATGTCTAAGAATCGCGGGTTCATTTTTCAAGGATCTGAGATATATGGTGGCCTAGCAAACACATGGGACTACGGTCCGCTTGGTGTTGAGCTTAAGCGCAATGTAAAAGCAGCTTGGTGGAAGAAATTCATACAGGAATCACCTTATAATGTAGGGCTTGATGCAGCAATACTTATGAATCCTCAAACATGGGTAGCGTCTGGTCATGTCGGTGGATTTTCTGATCCTCTGCTAGACTGTCGTGAGTGTAAATCAAGATTTAGAGCAGATCAGCTAATTGAAGATCATATGGCTAAAAATGGTCAAGAAGATGTTGTTGTTGATGGTTGGTCAGCTGAGATGATGAAAAGCTACATTGTAGACAATCAAGTAAAGTGTCCAACGTGTGGCAAACAGAATTTCACAGATATTCGTGAGTTTAACCTAATGTTTAAGACATTCCAAGGGGTTACTGAAGATACAAGTGCTGAAATTTATCTGCGTCCTGAAACGGCACAGGGTATATTTGTAAACTTTAAAAGCGTTCAGCGTGCTGCACGTAAAAAAGTGCCTTTTGGTATTGGACAAATTGGTAAGTCCTTTAGAAATGAAATCACACCGGGTAACTTTACATTTAGAACAAGAGAGTTCGAACAAATGGAACTTGAATTCTTCTGTGCGCCAGGTGAAGACCTCAAGTGGTATGAGTACTGGAAGCAGTACTGCATGGACTGGTTAATCAACCTCAATATGCGAGAAGACAATGTACGTTTTAGAGACCATGATGAAGACGAACTTTCACACTACTCTAATGCGACAACAGATATCGAATTCAAATTCCCATTTGGATGGGGTGAGCTGTGGGGTATTGCAGATCGTACAGACTTTGACCTTAAAGCCCATCATGAGCATGCAGGTAAAGATCTGATGTATCAAGACCCTGTAACAAACGAGAAGTACATTCCGTACTGTATCGAACCGTCACTGGGTGCAGACCGTGTTACACTTGCATTTCTAATTGACGCTTATCAGGAAGAAGAACTGGAAGACGGCTCAAGCAGAAGTGTAATGAAATTCCATCCTGCGCTGGCTCCATTTAAAGCTGCGATCTTCCCACTGTCTAAGAAGCTGGATGAAGATGCAATCAAAGTTTTTGAACTACTCAGCAAGCATTTCAATGTTGATTATGACGTATCAGGCTCAATTGGTAAGCGCTATAGAAGACATGACGAAATTGGTACACCGTTCTGTATCACATTTGATTTTGACTCTGTGGAAGATCAGTCGGTTACAGTACGTGATAGAGATACAATGGAGCAAGAACGTATTAAAATTGAAGATCTTGTAGAATACATTTCAGAAAGAATTCAATTCTAGATTCAAGTCATCATGAACTATGACGAAGCTTAAATGATCATTTGCGATGTATGCCAGTTTGCAAATTGGATAATAGGATGGCGTGATCATTTATGTAAAAGTATAAAGCAACACTATATGAATAACACAGCAATACATTAACAGACTCTGAAAAGTGCACAGTAATGACTCGCGTGCTTTTCAGAGTCTTTTTCATCATGATCCATCTGCTAAGAAATATCGGGTACACAGCCCACCAATGTGGGTATTAAATGAATTGGAAGTGAACATATCAAACAGATTGGGACTGTATTTTGATAGGTTCATGTGCATTATACTGCAACAAAAAGGCAAGGAATGTTCAATATTGTACACTATAAAAAAATATTTTAAATAAGTGCACACTATATATTGATTTGATCGTCTGTATAGTGTAATATATATTTATGTTAAAGATTTGGCATGAATATAGTGCACACGAAATGAGGTGGTGCAAATAGAGCTAAAGGAAAGACAGAGAGAGATTCTAGAAATCATTAAGTCTGATCAGCCTATAACTGGCGATCAAATAGCAAAGCGGCTTAGTGTAACACGGTCTGCACTGCGAACAGATTTGTCGGTTCTTTCAATGTCAGGACTTATTTCGGCAAAACCTAAAATCGGATACTTCGTTAACGAAGAGCAGGATACACAAGCTGATTCTGATGCATTGAATCACCGCTGGCTTGAGCCGGTAGGTAGCTTGAAGTCCATGCCCATTGTAATTGACGAAAAGACATCGGTCTATGACACTATCGTGACCCTGTTCCTTGAAGATGTTGGCACCATATTTGTGACAACGGGTGGCTGTCTTTCAGGCGTGGTTTCGCGTAAGGACTTGTTAAAAACGACCATGGGCGGGTCAGATGTCAATAAAATTCCCGTCGCGATGATTATGACGCGTATGCCGAATATCGTTTATGTACGCGCAGAAGACACTTTATTATATGCTGCAAAAAAAATAATTGAACACCAAATAGATTGCCTGCCTGTTGTTGAGCCTATTTCAAATCAAGGTGACGGCTGCTTTAAAGTCGTTGGAAAGGTCTCTAAAACAAACATTACCAATCAGTTTGTTGAAATATGGAGTAAGGTTCAGGGAGGAAAATAATGAGTAAAAAATATAAAATATACATTCTCTCGGACTCAGTGGGTGAGACGGCTGACATGGTTTCAAGAGCCACTGCTGAACAGTTCAGGGATACCAACTATGAAATTAAGAAATACTCTTATGTAGCTACAGAAGAGAGTATCGTTCAAATCATTGGCGAGGCCAGTAGAGAAAATCAGGCAATAGTCGTATTCACTACAGTTGTCGATATTGTTGGAAAGAAAATTGTAAGCGAATGTGAAAAACATTCCATTCCATACATCGACGTAATGGCTCCGCTGATTAACAAGTTCTCCGAATTGCTTGAAATGGAGCCTATAAAAGAGCCGGGTATCATACATAGGCTAGATGAAAAGTACTTCAAGAAGGTCGAAGCCATTGAATTCGCAGTTAAGTATGACGATGGCAAAGATCCTAGGGGCATTAAAAAGGCAGATATTGTACTGATCGGTGTTTCAAGAACGTCAAAGACACCACTGAGCATGTATCTGGCACATAAAAACATAAAGGTTGCGAATGTACCGCTTGTTCCTGAGGTCCCAATCCCTGAGGAGCTATATCAAATTCCAACCAGTAAAATCATTGGACTTACAACAGACCCGATTAAGCTCAATGAAATTAGACAAGAAAGACTGAAAGCACTTGGGCTAAGCAATACGGCCACATATGCAAATGTTGACAGAATTCTTGAAGAACTCGAATACGCAGATAAAATTATGAAAAAACTAAAATGTCCAGTTATCAATGTTTCTAATAAGGCAGTTGAAGAGACAGCAGGCATAATTTTAGATTTAGTTAAGAAATTAATGATGAAATAATACCTAGATGAGGGGTGGATCATGATGAAATATGTTTACGCTTTTGAAGATGGCAAGGGTGATATGAAACTGCTTCTTGGAGGTAAAGGGGCAAATTTGGCTGAGATGAAAAGAATTGGCCTGCCAGTACCTCCAGGATTTACGATTACAACAGAAGTCTGTAATAAGTACTATGAAGACGGCGAAAAAATGGCAGAAGAAGTTATGACGCAAGTTTTCGAGAACCTAGAGGATCTTGAAAAGAAAACAGGTAAAGTACTGGGCGGAGAGGAAAATCCCCTGCTTGTTTCTGTCAGATCAGGTGCAGCTATTTCAATGCCAGGTATGATGGATACAGTCCTTAACCTTGGCATGAACGATGTAACTGTAGAAAAAATTGCTGAGCTCACTGGAAATCGAAGATTTGCAATGGACAGTTACAGACGTTTTATTCAAATGTTTGGAGACGTCGTGCTTGAAATTGAAAAGTATCATTTTGACAGAGTCTTTGAGGGCATTAAAGCAAACAAGGGTGTCGAAAATGATGTAGACCTCGATTCGGATGATTTGATGCATGTCATCGAAGAATATAAGGTTGTTGTGCGCAATCTTAAAGGTTTTGATTTTCCTCAAGACCCTAAAAAGCAGCTGGAAATGTCTATTGAAGCTGTATTCAGTTCATGGAACAACCCAAGAGCCATTATCTATAGAAATGCCAATGAAATACCGCATGACCTAGGAACGGCTGTAAATGTACAGTCCATGGTATTTGGCAATATGGGTGATGATTCCGGTACAGGCGTTGCATTTACGAGAAACCCATCGACAGGCGAAAAAGCACTGTTTGGTGAGTTCCTAATGAACGCGCAGGGCGAAGATGTTGTAGCAGGTATTCGTACACCGCTGCCAGTTTCAGAATTGGCTGAGAAAAACCGTTCTGTATATGATGATTTTGTAAAAGCGGTTAATAACCTGGAAAATCATTACAGAGATATGCAGGATATTGAATTTACAATAGAAAAAGGCAAGCTATACTTCCTACAAACAAGAACAGGCAAGAGAACAGCCACAGCGGCAGTTAACATTGCTGTTGACATGGTCAATGAAGGCCTTATTTCAAAAGAAGAAGCGCTGATGCGTATTGATCCAAAGGATATAGATAAACTGTTACACCCAACATTTGACGAAAAGGGACTGGCGGAGGCTAACCTATTGAGCAAGGGCCTGCCTGCATCACCAGGTGCAGCATCAGGTAAAGTTTGCTTCTACTCTGAAGATGTTGTTGAAGCAAAGGCTAAAGGCATTAAGACAATACTTGTGCGTACGGAGACATCACCTGAAGATATTGAAGGTATGATTTCAGCAGAAGGTATTTTGACAGCACGTGGTGGAATGACATCTCACGCAGCGGTTGTTGCAAGAGGCATGGGTAAATGCTGTGTTGCAGGATGCAGTGAAATTCATGTTGAAGAACAGCAAAAGTTCTTTAGAGTGGGAACGATGACATTCAAAGAAGGTGATTTTATTTCACTTGATGGAAACACAGGCTGTGTATACGAAGGCGTTATTCCAACGACAGAAGTAGCACTGACAGGCAGCTTTGGAATTTTGATGGAGTGGGCTGATGAGTTCAGAACTATGGGTGTACGTACAAATGCAGACACGCCGCATGATGCAGCAGCAGCGGTTGACTTTGGTGCCGAAGGAATTGGTCTTTGTCGTACTGAGCACATGTTCTTTGATGAAGACAGAATTTCAATTGTAAGAAAAATGATTGTTGCAAGAGACCTAGAAGAGCGTATGGAAGCACTTGATCAGCTTCAGCCATTCCAAAGAGAAGATTTTATTGGCATTTTCAAAGCCATGGGCAGTCGTCCTGTAACCGTACGACTTCTTGATCCACCACTGCATGAGTTCTTGCCGCATGAAAAAGAAGACATAGACGAGCTTGCTAAAGATATGGGGATGGCATTTGAAAAGCTTGAAGAAATTGTGAACACACTTTCAGAGTTTAACCCAATGCTTGGTCATAGGGGTTGCCGACTGGCAATCACCTACCCAGAAATCTATATGATGCAGTGCAGAGCTATCTTTGAAGCGATTATTCATGTTGTAAAAGTAGAGGGGATAGATGTTCATCCTGAAATTATGATTCCGCTGGTAGGGCATGATAAGGAACTGTCCCTGCTCTCAGATATGGTTCGTGAGCTCGGCGCAAAGATGCTGAACGAAGCAGATGTTGATGTACCGTTTAAAGTAGGGACCATGATAGAGGTGCCACGTGCTGCATTAACGGCAGATGAAATTGCACAGCATGCTGACTTCTTCTCATTCGGTACAAATGATCTTACGCAAATGACACTTGGATTCTCAAGAGATGATGCTGGTAAGTTCATTGGAGAATACAAAGCAAAAGACATTTTTATGAGAGATCCATTTGAGTCCATTGATCAAAAGGGTGTTGGCAAACTGATGAAAATCGCTGTTGATTTGGCACGTTCGGTAAAACCAGACCTGAAAATTGGTATTTGTGGTGAGCATGGTGGTGAGCCTGCATCTATTGAATTTTGCCAAACGCTTGAATTTGACTACGTGTCATGTTCGCCTTATAGAGTTCCAATTGCTAGACTTTCTGCAGCCCAGGCTGCAATAAAACATAAGTAAGACCAGCTAAAATGCTATTTTTGTGTGTGAGCAAAAGGGCATAGGGCTACTGAAAGGTAGCCCTAACGAGCAAGTGAAATCTGTGAAAGCGTACTTGATTCAAGTGCCTTTCACAGTTTTTTTTGTGAGTTTAAATGAAAAAGAGGGGTGGCTCTACTTATGTAGAATACTTACTAATGTGAAGTGAGAATGATTTTCTTTTCTTTTTTTGAAATAGACATCGAAATGACTGGTGGTGAATTTTATGATTTTTAGAGAGCAGCAGGAAGAAATGGAGCACAAGATACTTAGTCCCTTTGCCGCTAAAGTAGACGAGACCCGCGGCAGAGTCGAACCTGAAAAAGAATGTAATCTGAGGACAGCTTACCAGCGAGATCGGGACCGAATCATTCACTCAAAATCGTTTAGAAGGCTGAAGCATAAAACACAAGTGTTTTTATCTCCAGAGGGAGACCACTATAGAACGCGGCTTACGCATACGCTTGAAGTTTCACAAATTTCAAGAACCATTGCGCGTGTACTGCGGCTTAATGAAGACTTAACTGAAGCAATAGCAATGGGGCATGACTTAGGGCATACGCCTTTTGGGCACTGCGGTGAAAGTGAGTTGAATGAAATACACGAATCAGGTTTTAGGCATAACGAGCAGAGCCTGAGGGTTGTTGAGTATCTAGAAAGAAACAGCAAGGGGCGTGTTGGTTTGAATCTCACAGAAGAGGTGCGTGATGGCATATTAAACCACACAGGCGGAAAGATTCCATATACCCTTGAAGGACGTATTGTGAAGGTGTGTGACCGTATAGCCTATATTAATCATGATATTGATGATGCAATACGGGGACATATCTTAAAAAAGGGTGATATTCCTAAAAAATATTTGAATATTCTTGGAAGCTCACACAGCCAGAGAATCAATACACTCATTATGGACGTGATTCGTTCAAGCGAGGGACAAGTCGACATTCAAATGAGCTCTGAAATCAAGGAAGCTTTTTTAGGGCTACGCAGTTTTATGTTTGAGCATGTTTATTTAAATAAGGAAGCAAAGCGTGAAGAAGTGAAGGCGCGCTATATTGTAAAGTCTTTGTACAAGTACTTTTCAGAACATCCTAAGGCGCTTCCTGAGGAACGTTATGAAGACTACCTTAATGTTGGAAATGAAGCTGTAAAAGATTATATTGCCGGTATGACGGACCGCTATGCAGTACGCAAATACAAGTCCATCTATGTACCAAAGTTTTGGGAGTAGCTCAAATTTTATCTCAACATATATTCATAATTAATGGGTATGTAGAGTTTAGAGAGAAATTTTATGATATTCACAATTTTTTATTTGAAAGTAGAAGGAGTTTTAAAAGAAGTGTAGAACTAATATTATTTGTGCGCAATTTTCATGTTGTGATTTACGGCAAATGAAATTTTGCATTCAGAAACGATGGTTTCTTAAACAGAATAGAAGGGTTATGCACCCCGTATCTAGAATAAATAGTTTACTGGGGCAGTTAAGGTGATTATATGGGTGCAAAATATGACAATAGAATAACTGAAGTCATACTTGAAAGCATAAATATTGTCGATCTTATATCTGAATATACACCACTCAAAAAAGCGGGCAGAAACTATAAAGGATTATGCCCGTTTCACAGTGAAAAGACCCCTTCATTTTCTGTGTCAGAAGATAAGCAGTTTTATCATTGTTTTGGATGTGGTGTTGGTGGAGACGCCATTAAGTTTATTCAAGAGATAGAAAGTTTCGATTTTCTAGATGCGATTGAGTATCTTGCGGACAAGTATGGCGTAGACATAGATGCCTATAAGCTTGATAACAAGGGCAACAAGCACGTAGCAGTATCTCATGATTTGAAAAAGGCACTGTATACACTTTCTAGAGAGGCAGCAATCCTCTATTACAAGGAGCTGCAAAAATCAGATGAAGCGAAAGCGTATATAAAGGCACGTGGACTAAGTCCTGAAATCATTAAGAAGTTTGGACTGGGTTATGCGCCGGATGACTGGCATTTTCTTCATAAGAGATTGGCAAAAAATGCTCAGATTGAGGGACTCATGATTCGTGCAGGCCTCGTTGCTAAAAGTGCTAAAGGAAACGTTTATGACTACTTTAGAAATAGACTTATGTTTCCAATTCGAGATATTAAAGGCAATGTGATTGCTTTTGGTGGACGGGTGATGGATAACTCCAATCCCAAATATCTTAATTCTCCTGAAACGGATATTTTTAATAAATCGAGCACGCTGTATGGTTTGAACTTCGCAAAAAGTGCACTTAGTGATTCGAGAAAAGTCATTGTTACAGAAGGCTATATGGATGTGATTTCACTCCATGAGCAGGGTGTTGAAAATGCAGTGGCAACACTTGGAACAGCACTTACTGCCCAGCACGGCAAGGTACTAAGCAGGTATGCAGATGAAATTATCATCTGTTATGACTCTGACAGTGCTGGTCAAAAAGCGGCACTGCGAAGCATTGACGTTTTGAAAGATGCAGATGCAAAGGTTAAAATTCTCACACTGGGCGATAACATGGACCCGGATGACTTTATTAGGAAAATGGGGCGTGAAGTCTTTAATGAACGTGTTGAGAATGCCAAAAGTACGGTAGACTTTAGACTGGACTTAATTCGAGTTGGATTAGACCTCAGACAAGATGAAGACCGTATTGATTATATTAAAGGGGCTGTTGAAATCCTTAAAACAGTCACCGATGCAGTAGAACGCAATATTTACATCAATAAAGTTGCAAAGCAAGCTATGGTCAAACCTGAGTTGATTCATCAGGAAATTGGAGCGGTACATTCCGGCGGTGCTAAAAAAAATATTAATGAACCCGTAAGAGAGCAATCGAAGCTAGAAAGTGCTGTTCGAAAAAAAGAAAATGGGCCCCTGCTTGCGGTTGAGAGACGTCTTCTTGAAATTGTACTGGATTCCAAGAAGGGTTTTGAGCATTTGATGTCTAATATGGATATAAATGACTTGCAATTTGAGCATATTCGTAGTATATTTTTATACTTGCGGGGTTACTACGAAAAGTATGATTCCTTTAAATTAAATATTGCTTCTGAAGATTTAGATTTGAAGATTGTGGTTGCTATTGAAAAGCTTATGCACAATCATATTCCAATCGAAAATGTTCAGAAGGAGATTCTTGCTACAAGAAGGTCACATAGAGAACTCGTCCTTAAAAAGCTTTTGAGTGAAAAGAAAGCGGAAGTGAATATGCTAACTCAGAGTTTAAGCAGTGAGCGAGACGACATAAAAGAAAAGCAGGAGCTCTTGAGAAAGCTCTTCCGTGAACAACAGCAGATCGCTGAAGAGATAAGTAGGGTACTTAATGAAAAACGCGAATAGTAGTGGTAGAAAGGAGGGAAGTCAATTGGCTAAGAAAAAAATCGATACTAAGCAAGTTGAAGCGGTGAAGGCTTTGACTGAACTTGGTAAGAAAAAAGGCTCCTTGACTTACTCTGAGATTGGGAATGCGCTGAGTGAAATCGAAATCGACAAGAATCAAATTGAAGATATTTATGATTCACTGGCAGCAATGGGAATTGATGTCATTGCAGATAACGATGACGATGTAGACGCAGATGCCGATATCAAAGCTGGCGAAGAAGACCAAGAAGAAGAAAAAGTAGAAGCAGAGATTACAGTGCCTAAAGGGGTCAGCATTGACGATCCTGTAAGAATGTATCTAAAAGAAATTGGTAAGGTTCCGCTTCTGTCAGGTGAAGAAGAGATCGATCTTGCTAAACGTATGGAAGCTGGCGATGAACTGGCTAAGAAAAAACTCTGTGAGGCGAATCTCCGTCTTGTTGTAAGTATCGCAAAGAGATATGTGGGAAGAGGTATGCTATTCCTTGACTTGATTCAGGAGGGTAACCTAGGCCTTATTAAAGCAGTTGAAAAGTTTGACTGGAGAAAAGGCTACAAGTTCTCGACATATGCAACTTGGTGGATTCGTCAGGCAATTACACGCGCTATTGCCGATCAGGCACGTACCATTCGTATTCCGGTTCATATGGTTGAGACAATCAACAAGCTGATACGTGTATCACGTCAACTCCTTCAGGAATTGGGTCGTGAACCTAAACCAGAAGAGATTGCGAAGGAAATGGATATGAGCGTTGAAAAAGTACGTGAAATCCTTAAAATTGCACAAGAACCTGTTTCACTTGAAACACCGATTGGTGAAGAGGAAGACAGTCATTTGGGTGATTTTATTCCTGATAACGATGCACCAGCACCTGCTGAAGCTGCTGCGTTTTCAATGCTAAAAGAACAGTTGATCGAAGTACTTGAAACGCTGACACCGCGTGAGCAAAAAGTGCTTAAATTGAGATTTGGTCTTGAAGATGGACGTGCAAGAACGCTAGAAGAGGTTGGTAAGAAGTTTGAGGTTACCCGTGAGCGTATCCGTCAGATCGAAGCAAAGGCTCTTAGAAAGCTTAAGCATCCTTCAAGAAGCAAAAAACTTAAAGATTATCTGGAGTAATCAGCTTTTTAGGATAAACGTATTCAAACGAGCCATGGAAATGGCTCGTTTTTTGTAGTAAAAGATGAGGAGAAAGATTGATGAAACTCACACCAAGACTGCAGACCATTGCCGATTTGGTTCAGCCGGGTTCCGTTATAGGTGATGTTGGCACAGACCACGGCTATGTACCTATATACTTAATAGAGAATGGTATTTGCAACAGTGCTATTGCAACAGATATAAATGCAGGTCCAACTGAGAATGCGAAGCAGGCAGTTCAAGGGGCGGGCCTTCTTGAGAAAATCGATGTCAGGTTAGGGGGCGGGCTGCTTCCGTATAAAGTAGGGGAAGTTGACACGGTCATTATTGCTGGAATGGGCGGACTGCTAATTCGTGACATACTGGTTGAAAGACCTGAAATGACTAGGTCTGTGAAGCAATTTATACTACAGCCGATGGTTGCTCAGGATCAACTGCGCAAGTGGCTCTGTCAAAACCACTTTAAAATTACAAATGAAAAATTGTCTATAGAAGGGCAACGTATTTATGAAGTAATGGTTGTTGAGCACGGTGAAATGATAATTGAAGATGAACTGGACTACGAGCTGGGTGTTTTTTTGATGAAAAAAGAAGATCCGCTTTCGATTCTCTTCCTAGAGAAAAAAGTGAAACAGACTAAAGAGATTATTGCGGGTTTAAAATCGAGTAAAAAGGCGTCGGCCCAGGCAAAACTTCCAGCGCTTGAAGAAAAACTCAAAGGACTGGAGGCACGATTGAAATGTTTATAAATTCAAGTAAGATCATTAAAATTATGAACGAAATCGCACCAGAAAAATTAGCTAAGTCATGGGACAACGTTGGACTGCTCATTGGAAATGCGGACTCTGAAGTAGACAGAATACTTGTAGCACTGGAAGTGACAAAGCAAGTAGTCGATGAGGCAATCACGCGAAATATTGATTTGATCATTTGTCACCATCCGTTGATATTCAAGCCAATGAAAAAAATTGTAGAATCAGAGCCGACCGGATCTATTGTTAGAAAGCTCATTAAAAATGATATCAGCGTATATGCAGCGCATACCAATCTCGACATTGCCGAGGGGGGAACCAATGATTATATCTGCCAACTGCTTGAATTAATGAATGTTTCAGGGCTTGAACGCACAGGTGTTGAAGCCTATAAGAAGTTGGTGGTATATGTGCCTCAGACTGACGCTGAAGCGGTTAGAACAGCACTTGCAACTGCTGGCGCTGGAAAGCTCAGCAATTATGAAGCATGCTCATTCACTGTAAAGGGAGAGGGTGCATTCAAACCTCTTGAGGGTGCAAATCCTGCAATAGGATCAGTTGGTGCCTTAGAGCGTGTTGAGGAAGTTAAAATAGAAGTGGTTGTTAAAGCAGACCAAATTGACAGAGTCCTGTCTCAGATGCTAAAAGCGCATCCATATGAGGTGCCAGCTTATGACATCTTCTCACTGGATAACCTTACAGAAGCATCGTATCTTGGTCGTGTGGGCCATCTCGGTGAAAAACACACTCTGAGTTCTTTGGCTGAGCTGGTAAAAGACAAACTTGGCGTGGAGACCCTCCGCTATGTAGGGGATGCACATCGCGCTGTACGAAAAGTAGCGATTTGTACAGGTGCGGGTTCTGATATGATGAAAGCCGCTGCATCAAGAGGCTGTGATACCCTTATCACTGGGGATGTGAAATACCATGAAGCTCAAGAAGCTTTGCAGATGAATATCGCATTGATTGATGCAGGACATTTTGAAACAGAGCAGATTTATATTAAGAAGCTCGCTGAAAAATTAGAGCATGCTTTTTCACTGAAGTCATATGAGGTAGCTGTGCTTCAATCAGAAACAGAAACAACACCTTTTCGTGGCGTTTAAGCATATTTGAAAATCAGATAGAACAGCAATTAAAGAATAAAATGCAATAATACACATAAAGAAAGAACCCAC
This sequence comes from uncultured Acidaminobacter sp., assembly GCA_963676345.2. Lineage (GTDB taxonomy): Bacteria > Bacillota > Clostridia > Peptostreptococcales > Acidaminobacteraceae. The sequence continues at coordinate 556,556 of CAXXTS010000001.1, read as the reverse complement.
TCAATTGAGTGGGTTTTTTTAATGGTAAACGGCTAAACAAAATAGGAGGTTATTCGGTTCTGAGCCGAATTCTAAAATAAGTTTTTCGTAAACCTTATTTTAGAAAAATAAGCGGGTATGTCAGGATGTAAATGGAATAGGGGGTCCATTCCATGAGTGTCATTGTGGGGGTCGACACTCTGTAAGATTCCTGAAATCAAATCTTCTTTGATTTGATGAATCTAGTATAACATAAACTATACAAAAAAGCTACACTTTTATTGAAAAAAATTATCATTTAGAAACAGAAAGTCTGTAATAGAATGAAATCAACCCTTACACAAGGGACGTATGTTGAATGTTGTGGGGACGGAAGTTGAATTTTGTGTTGACAATCGTTTGGAAAGGCATTATATTATAGATACGCCCCTCCCGCACGGGGAGGAACACACAATGGAGGTTAGATTATGAGTAAGTCAGCACGTATAAAAGCAAATAAAAGTAAAAAAGACGGTGTGAAGCAGAAGGCGAGAATTGCAGTAATCAACTCAAATCGCTGTGACAAATCGCCGTTTTGTCCTGTTAAGAGAGTCTGTCCTGTGAAAGCTGTATCTCAAAAGGTCAGTATTTTTGGAAGCTCTGTACCAGTAATTGATAAAGAAAAATGTATTAGCTGTGGCAAATGTGTGGCGGTTTGTCCTATGCGCGCTGTGCAAATGGCCTAAGTTCTGAGGGGGAGATTGATGTGAAGAAGATTTTACTAAGTGCGAAGAAATATTTAACGTGGAGTATACCTGTAATGATCGTAATAGGTCTTCTAACAGGTGCATTGACCGACGTCAGGTCGTTGAAGAGTTTAGTGAATCCGATTCTTTTTATCATGGTCTTCCCAATGATGTTGAATGTAAAGCTGAAAGATATTTTAGAAGTGATAAAGTCCCCAAGAGCGGTCCTGCTAAGCATTCTGCTTAACTTTGCGGTTGCTCCGTTAGTAGCTTATGCAGTAGGACGTTTGTTCTTAAGTCATGATCCAATGCTGATGCTTGGTATGATTCTTATTGGTCTTTTGCCAACGAGCGGCATGACTGCATCTTGGACAGGTCTGGCAGGTGGCAAGGTCCAAACAGCCCTTGTTATGATGACGGTTAACTTATTGCTGTCCATGGTGATGATTCCCATGTATTTGAAGTTGTTTTTGGCATCATCAATTGAAATCAGTACAGCATCCATTGTCCTTTCACTGATTAAGGTGGTCATTTTACCGCTTGTAAGTGCTATGCTTACACGTGTCTTGATTGTGAAGCACAAAGGACCGGCATACTTTAAGCGCTTAAAACCCCTACTTGGCGGTGTGAGTGCAATTGGTGTAATGGCCATTGTCTGGCTTGCAATTGCATTAAAAGCTAAAACCATACTCAATCAGCCAACGCTAGCAATACAAGTGGTTTTGCCCTTATTGGTCTTCTATACAGTCCTTATTTTAGTTGGAAATTTTGCAGGCCGCTATATAGAAGATGAAGCGGAAAAGCCAGCACTGGTGTTTGGCTCAGCGCTTCGAAATTTGACCATTGCCCTGGGCATATCACTTTCTGTATTTGGTGAGTCCTTAGCAGTTCTCTTAATAGCCATTGCCTATGTGGTACAGCTGCCATTCGCAGCAGCGTATATGAAGAAGCATGTTCGCTCTGTCGATTCAAGAAAAGGCATACTAGAAAGCTAATTTAAGGATTCCCATAAATACTTATGAAATAGCAAGAGAAATGATTGATTTTAAGGCCCTTATAGTATAAAATATAGTTTGTGTCGAATGAGTGAATTAAATGATCGCGTGAGTTTTCACGAGGAAAGTCCGGGCTCCATAGAGCAGGGTGCTGGGTAACTCCCAGTGGAGGTAACTCCAAGGAAAGTGCAACAGAAATATACCGCCACTTTTGTGGTAAGGGTGGAAAGGTGAGGTAAGAGCTCACCAGCGCACTGGCGACTTTGCGGCTCTGTAAACCCCATCTGGAGCAAGACCAAGTAGGGGCATAAAAAAGCGGTTGCTCGCCGCTGACCCCAGTGGTAGGTCGCTTGAGCCATTCGGTAACGTCTGGCCTAGATAGATGATCATTCACGACAGAACCCGGCTTATCGATTTGTCTCATTCGACATATTAAAAACACCACGCTTTTAGCGTGGTGTTTTTATGATTTATGGCCCCTTTTATCGTTACAGCCATATATAACATAGCTCTATTTGAATAGTGAATTGTGGTCATTATACATAAAGTAGAAGGCAATTTTACGTGTCCTGTTCATTAGCGTATCGCCTGCACATTCTCTTCAAAAGCTGAAGTCTCTCGAATTTCATGTCTCAAGTACCTTGTGATTTCACTGACCTCATCTTGCTTGACTGGAATGTCTACTGTTTTATGATCTTGTGTAAAGAGGCTTTTCTTTACAAGGGTAAGCGTCAATGTGCTTATTTCATCCTCTGTCCTAACCTCATATGATTTTATGTTTTCGTAGGTATAAAAGAGTTTTCCATCGAAAATACCATTACCATAAATTCCAGCCCCAAATAGCATGGGTGCCATATCGGAGAGCATTTTAATCAAAAAACTAAAAATCACGGTGAGGAGCCGTAGTGTTGATCCTAGAGATATGAGTGCATCATAATCTGCGGGGTTGCTTTTTTTAAGACTGTGTTTTAAATCATAGAAGAAGTCATAATCAAAGAGCTGATTTGGTGAATTGAAGTACTTGCCATATATATACCATGAGTTGAAGTCCACTTTGTCTTTGCTGATATACATGAGAAACGCTATGGTCAAGCCTGCGATGATTATGCCTGCCAGGTGTTCTTTCCACCCCTGCTGATACATGTAGTAAAGCTCACCCTTGTCTGCTATGAGTCTATACATACGCAGGAAATTTATTAGTGCTTGAAATAATATTAATAGTGGTAAAATGAAATCTATAAAAATAAGCATGAAGTAGCCCTCCGTGTGAAGTTAAATAACCTCAATACAAGGCTGGTATTGTATTGAGGCCCAATTTTCTATTAAGTAGTGTAATGAAGCATCAATGTAGTGATGGTCGGATGCACCAGCACATTCTTTTATATTTCACTTCATTCATCATTCCCAGAGACACACTAAACATACCCATGAACAGTATACCTAAAAATGCCAATTATGGATAGCTTTTTAATATAGGTATGAAATTTATTATAGGATATTGGAGACGCCAATAGGTTTGTGTATTTTTTCATATTGAATTTTAAGAAAATAGCGTATACTCATCGTATCAAGTAAATGAGGAGGTATATATGCCATATTTTGTAGCAGTATTTGAAATGATAAATCCTGAGAAGGATAAGGAAATTTTAGATGTTCATATTGATTTTTTGAACAAGAATATGGAAGCGGGCAATATCTATGCAAAGGGTCCTTTTACGGATCATTCAGGTGGACTTGTAATTTACAAGATGGAGTCATTTGAACAGGCTAAAGCCTTAGCTGAAAGTGATCCAGTTATTGTTAACGCTACCCGGAAAATGACTTTTAAACAGTGGAGGAGTACACTACCTGAGTAGATATTGTTCTTTTTGAAATATGCTCATTGTAAACATGCTGTCTAAACATTCATTTGGTATGAAAATATCTTTGAATGCTTTTAGCATTACATAATGAAACACTTCAAGCGCGTCCTAGAGGGACGCGCTTGTTCGTATTCATAAATTCTTTTGTATAAAAAATTCGCTTCTATACTTATGCGATACATGCAATCAGAGCGTATCTGAATCCAAAAATAAACAGCAGTAAAATGAGGACATGCATGCCTTTGAGCATAATATGCACGTGTTTTTTGCTGAAGGCCTCAATAATATTTATGAATGAAATCATCCCGCCTGAAAAAAACAGAAGGGGACGCAGTAAAATCATTTCTGTATTTATAACATAAATAACGGCAATTAGTGTTGTTAGAAGAACAATCAGCCTAAATTGCCGAAATGGTAGTTGGTAGTAATTCATAATTCACCCTCAATTTATTTGACTCATATGTATTGTACAAAACATTACCAATTATATTATACCAGAAAGTACCATTCGTGGATAGGAAAAAAAACCAATTTGACTTTAAATTTGTAAATATGTAAATGCACTTATTCTATCAAGGGTCAATCACTCATAACCTGATTTACAGCTCTAAAGAATGGTATAAATAATACATAGTGAAAATACAATTACTAACTTGGGAGCTACAGCATATGAAATGGATAAGAAGCCATATTTTAAGTAGTTTGGCAAATCGAGTAACGACTATTGTGATTGTGACCCTCATCATACTTTTAGGTATAGTAGGCATATTTGAATATAGATATATTGAGTCCGATTCGATGGAGACACTCACTCATGAAACGACACTGCTTGCAGATGGCGTTTCTCGTGATGTAAAGAATATTTTTGAAAATGCAAGAATTACCTCTTCTTCTCTTTCGTATAATAATGAAATTAGGCGTTATTTAAAAGAGGTTCAAACACATGATGATATTGAGAAGAACCCACTGTTCCCATCTATACTTAAAACGCTCAAGTCGGTGCAAGAAAGCAATTCCAATTACTTTTTGACATGGGTGTCTAATGAAGCTGCGAATTTCTACGTAGATAATCAGGAAATCGTATCAGGCAAAGATTATGATGTTAAAAAAAGACCCTGGTATCAGGTCGCTGTGAGTTCAAAAGGCACGTCCTTCACTGAGCCATATGTAGAGTGGGAAACAAAGCGCATCGTAATTTCAACAATTACACCAATTTTTGAAGAGGATAAGCGCATCGGATTTGTTGTAGTCGATATTGTACTGGAAGATCTTCCGCAAATCTTTGACAGCGCGCGGCTGAATGCCAGAGACAAAAATTTTCTTGTAACCGGTGACGGTATGTATGTGTATCATCCAGATGGTGAAAAGGTCATTGAAGCATCTTATAAAGACTCAGATGATGAACTTGCCAAGTATGCTGAATTAATAGAAAAGGCATCAGGAGAACTTGTTGAAATATCTTATGAAAGTAAGCCCTATTTTATGCAGTCATATGCAATTGAGGGGAGTGGCTGGAAGGTTATATCTCTAATAGATAAGCAGCGTATTCAGGATTCTGTTTATGTAACCGCACTTAAACTATTCAGTATTTTTGCTCTAGGTATTACACTTTCAATTATTTTAGTAGATCTGATTATCAGAACATCTATGAAACCATTTAAGCTTATTGTAGAAAATGGAACCCAGATAGCACGTGGTGATTATACTTTAAATATGCCGCATTCATATTTACAAAGAAAAGACGAAATTGGAGAAATAGCAGATTCTTTTCAAAGGATTGTAGATTTATTTAGAAATGAAAATTTAACACTTGAAAATCGTATAGAAGAAAAGAATAAAGAGCTTGAAGCACAGTATGCACATATTATTGATACAGAGAAGGCGGCTTCTCTAGGAAATTTAGTGGCGGGTATAACTCACGAAGTAAATACCCCTATTGGGACGAGTCTTTCAACGGCCACCTATCTGGAAAGGGAAATACTAAGACTGCGCGAAAAGTTTATGTCTGGTGAATTGACAAAGAAAGAATTTGAGCGCCATATAGAGACTAGCCTTGAGTCAATTACCATTTTAACAGAAAGTCTGGATCGAGCTGCAGAGCTTGTTAAAAGTTTTAAACAAGTTGCAGTAGACCAAAGCAGCCAGATGAAATTCACATTTGATTTAAGGGAAACATTTGACTCCGTCATTACCAGTCTTAGACATGAGTATAAAAATACAAAGCATCAGATTAATAACAAGTGTCCTATTGGACTGACGCTAAATTCAAATCCGGGTGAGTTCAGTCAAGTGATTACCAACTTGATAATGAATTCTCTGATACATGGTTTTGAAGGCGTTGAAGCCGGACAAGTTGAGATTGACGCCGTACAAACGGATGAAGAAACCATAATCACATACTCAGACAATGGTGTGGGGATGGATGAAAGTGTCCTTGAAAAAGCTTTTGAGCCATTTTTTACAACAAACAGAGCGCAAGGAAATAGTGGTCTTGGTATGCATATCGTCCGCACCATCATCGTAGAGAAGCTTGGTGGAACGCTAAACTGTGACAGTCAACCAGGACAGGGTGTCAAATTTGAAATGCGTATTCCGAATGCATAATCTGTGTCAAAGCATTCAAAAAACTGTGTACTTAAAAAAATTGAAGTGTGCTAAAATATACACTTACTATCATATTTATAAGACTTTTTTTGAAAAAGGCGTTGACAGGCTATCTGATAATTCAGTATAATCCCTATTAACAACACGAAATAATAAGTATATTTCGTAACAAAGTGGTAGATTTAAACAAGTGATTTTAGGAAAATGGTGATTTCTATGTTGACTCGTGAATTGTTGAATGCGACATTTGAATATTTTTATTTCTTTAGCTGGGGCTTTTACTTTTTTAGCGCTGGTTATTTCGCATACACAAAACTTCAGAGCACATATGAAACCAACAGGGAAAAAGCGATAATCTGCTAGTGGATATAAAAGAGCGCGCAGAGGAGTTCCTATTGGAACTCCTTTTTTTTATAGCCATTATGCAAAAATTCCCAGAACGACAATATGAAACAGATAGAGATAAATAAAAAAAAGAGTGTAAACGAAACGTATAAATAGAAACTCAAAATAGGAGGAAGGGTCATGGCACTAGATATACAACCTGTACACCCGCTTACAAGCAGGGCACACAAAAATGAAGATACGATTATTAAGATAGGCAATCATACAATCGGCGGTGGCACGCTGACACTCATTGGAGGACCATGTAGTATTGAATCGCTAGACCAGGTAATGAGTGTAGCAGATTCAGTAAAAGACGCAGGCGGACAAGTTCTGCGAGGTGGTGCGTTTAAACCAAGAACATCACCATACAGTTTTCAGGGCCTTGGTGGCGACGGTCTAAAGCTTCTTAAAAAAGCTGGAAAGCACTCAGGCATACCAGTTATTACTGAAGTCATGAGTACAGAGGACTTTGATGTTGTGGAGCAGTCAGCAGACATTATTCAAATAGGTGCACGCAACATGCAAAACTTCCACTTGCTAAAGCGAGCTGGGAAATCCAGTAAACCAGTCCTTTTAAAACGTGGACTCTCTGCAACAATCGATGAATGGTTAAATGCAGCAGAATACATTATGGCAGAAGGCAACGAAGATGTGATTCTTTGCGAAAGAGGCATTCGTACATTTGAAAATTACACTAGAAATACACTTGATCTTTCTGCAATTGTTGCAGTGAAGACACTCAGTCATTTACCGGTTATTATTGATCCAAGTCATGCTACTGGTAGAAGAGAAATGGTGCCAGCAATGGCAAAAGCAGCAGTAGCAGCAGGTGCTGATGGCTTAATGATTGAAGTGCACAATGATCCAGATAATGCACTTTGTGATGGGCCTCAGTCTCTGAGACCAGAAGAATTTGCAGAACTTGCGAAGGCGCTTAGAAAGATTCATGAGGTGATTTAAAATGCTTGAAGAAATTGACTTTAGCACGTCGTTTCAGACTATAGGAATTGTGGGTACTGGTCTAATTGGCGGCTCTTACGGGAAAGCAATAAGAGAAAATATTGAAACTGTTGAAGTAGTCGGGTTTGATCAAAACCCGACTGAACTCTCAAATGCCTTAGCGGTTGGATGTATTGATAAAGCTGCTAGTTCACTTATAGAACTGGCTCAGGTGTCTGACTTGATTGTTTTAGCCACACCTGTTCGAACCTATGAAGCCATTTTGAAAGAGATTCCTGTACAGGTTTGGGAGAAGACCTGGTTAACAGATTTGGGGAGTGTCAAGACACATCCGCATAAACTGGTTGATCAGATGCCTCATACAGTTAAGTTTGTAGGTGGGCACCCAATGGCAGGCAGTGAAAAATGCGGATGTATCAATGGTTCTGCAAAACTATTCGAAAATGCTGCCTTTTATCTGACAAGTGAAAACCCACAGTGGATAGCACCAATTGCTAAAATTGTAGAAGCAATCGGCGGCGTTGTTAAATGTATCGATTTCAAAGAGCATGATCGTATCGTGTCCGTTTCAAGCCACGTGCCCCATATTGCGGCATCGATGCTCGTCAGCATACTGGATGATGATATTTCCATAAATGAAACAGGTGGCGGATATCAAGACACAACGCGTATTGCAGGGTCCGATCCTGTAATGTGGACGGACATCTTGCTTACAAATAAGAAAGAACTACTTGCATCGCTAGACAGGCTCCACGGAGAACTGCATAAGGTGATTGGCATGATAGACAAAGAGGACAGTGATGGTATTTACAAGTTCCTTGAGACAACAAGAGATAAACGATTGGGAGGAAATGAAGAAAGTGGAGATCATAACAGGCGGAAAGCCATTTAGAGGAGAAATTGCTATACCCCCTTCAAAGAGTATTAGTCATAGAGCTATTATTGCAGCGGGGCTTTCTGAATCGCCATGCAAGGTTCATACAGCGCTTGATGCAGACGACATAGAAGCAACTTTAGACTGTCTTTTGGCACTTGGTGTTGAAAGTCAGGTGGAGAAAAGTTCAAAGGCCAATATGGCACTCGATATCGCCTTAGAAGGTTGTGGTGCCAGGTGGAATAACGAATCGATTCTTAAATCAAGAGAATCAGGTTCTACACTTCGGTTTATGATTCCTGTAGCAATGGTAACAGAAGGAAAGCGTACTTTTGAAGGTTCAGGCCGACTTGTTGAAAGACCAATTACGCCTTACATCGACATGTTCGATCAGACAGGTCTTGCATATGAATACAGCGGCAGACTGCCACTGCAGGTAGATGGTGTACTTGAAAATGGCACTTACACTATTCCTGGAGATATAAGCTCTCAGTTTATTACAGGACTGATTATGGCCCTTCCAGTTATTGATGGAGACTCAAGTGTTGAAATCGAAGGAGAGCTGGAATCGGCAAGTTATGTGGATTTGACGCTGGATGTGCTTGAAGCATTTGGTGTAAAAGTTGAAAAGACGCAAAGCGGATTCAGCATCAAAGGAAATCAAAAATATAAAGCATGTGATTACGAAGTTGAAGGCGATTTTTCTCAAGCGGGATTCTTCATAGCAGCAGGACTCCTAGGGGATGAACCATTGGTGCTTAAAAACCTTTCAAAAGACTCCAAGCAGGGCGATAAAGCGATGATTGAAATTGCACGCAGCATGGGTGGCGTAATTGAGTGGCAAGGCGACGACTTGGTTGTTTATCCAAGTGAACTAAAAGGTGCGGTTATTGACTTAAAAGATTGCCCAGACTTAGGCCCGGCGGTATCTGTTTTGGGAGCGCTGGCAAAAGGCAGAACGACAGTCATTAATGCAGAGCGTCTTAGAATCAAGGAATCAGACAGACTGGCGGCTATGACGAGTGAACTGAAAAAACTGGGTGCACACATTAATGAAACACCAGATGGACTGATTATAGATGGTGTGAAAACACTTATGGGCGCAAAGGTTGAAGGTTGGAACGATCATCGTATTGTTATGGCACTCACTGTTGCAGGCATAAAGACATTTGGTAGCATTAGAATTGATGGTGCTGAAGCTGTTAAGAAGTCTTATCCACAGTTTTTTAGCGATGTACGCTTGCTCGGCGGCTACGCTGAGGTGTTCAATGATCCACTTGTGGCCCTGAGAGCTGAAATCACGACAATTGATCAGGCCATAGTGGAGCTTCTTGAAAAGCGCTTTGAGGTGATTGCAGAAATCGCTGAAGTGAAGCAGGAAAATGGCATTAAGGTTCTTGATGCAAAGCGTGAAGAAGAATTATTAGAGCGATTAAAAGCACACGCCAAGGAATCAGACGGAGATGTTATTGAATCAATATACGAAAGAATTTTATCAGAAAGCCGGAAGAAACAGGCTGAACGTATAGAGAAAAACTAATGTATAAATGAGAATGGTAAATGGAAGTGAGGGCATGATTATGAAAAAAGTCGGTTATCCAGGGATAGAAGGTGCATTCAGTGATGAAGCAGGACGCTTGTTTTTTGGAAATAAATATGATGGAATTGGCTTAGGTACCTTTGAAGAGGTCTGTCTTGCCCTTAAGGAAAAAAGGGTGGAGCATGCAGTCTTGCCAATTGAAAACTCTTCAACTGGATCAATCGGCGAGGTCTTCGATCTCATTCAAAACTACGATTTAATGATCACAGGAGAGAAGAAGCTCTATATTGAACATCATCTGTTGGCACTTCCAGATGCAAATCCAGACAAGATTGAGTGTATATATTCACATCCGCAGGCATTTAAACAGTGTTATGAAAGTTTGAAAAAGTTACCTGAAACAGATCGTGTTGTAACTGCGACCACAGCGAATGGTGCACGCATAGTCAACGAGAAGCAGTGTCTAAAGCAAGCTGCCCTTGGTAGTAAATATGCAGCAAAAACATACGGTCTTGATATTATTTGTGAAGGCATGCAAGATAAAGTAGGCAATGCAACGAGATTCCTTGTTCTATCAGATTGGGCGAAAATCGAAACAGAATCTGATAAAATATCACTTAGCTTTGTTTTGAAGCATGAGCCGGGAACCTTGGCAAATCTCTTGTCTTTGATTGCAATAGGTGGTTATAATCTCGCACATATTGAATCACGACCTATACCGAATGCAAACTGGGCATACCGCTTCTACTTAGACATAGAAGGAAACTTAGAAGATCTAAGAACAACGGTCATGGTTAAAAAACTGAGAAAAATGACGGAAGATTTTCGCATAGTAGGTCAGTACAAGGCCGACTTAATTTAGAAGCAAAAAAGTATGCTTTAATAAATTAATATGTGAAAAATGAACGGATGCTGATTACAAAACACCTTCAAAAATGGCCTCTACCGCTTTGAGCGGTAGGGGCTTTTCTTTTGAAGGTGTTTTGGTAGAAAGTGAAAAGTGCTCCTAATCCAATTTGTAATTGAATAAAATGAACGATGAAACAAGGGAAACAAAGTCGCTTAAATACAAAGGGCAAAGCAGTCTTGGGTTAAAGCTGTACAGTAAGGGTATATAATTACCAAAGGCAGTGCAATTATAATATAGAAATATTTTCGCTGGCTGAAAGGAGTGCGGTTATGAGCCTGAAAAACATAAAAATGCGTAATAAAATTCTTTTGTTGGCAGTATTTATCATTGCAGTATTTTCGATTTTGATTATGGCATACATTATTCCAACAATTAATGGCATTATTGAAGAGAGAACCGTTTCAAAACTGAGTGATTTGGTAGATGTTCCATATACTCAGCTGGGTTACTACTATGAAAAAGTACAAAGTGGAGAAATGAAGGAGCAGGAGGCGATGGATGAGGTCCTTTAACCTGATTGGCTCAATGCGCTACAATGAAGTGGAATATTACTGGGTGCATGGGTATGATGGGATTATGAAAATGCATCCTATTGCAGATAACCTTAATGGACAGGATGTGACGGGACTTCAAGATGAAGACGGTAAATATTTCTTTCAGGAAATGATTGATATTGTAGCTGAAAATGGTGAGGGCACCGTTGAGTATTGGTGGCCAAAACCGGGAAGTGAAGATCCGCAGCCAAAACTTTCGTTTCTTAAAGGCTTTGATCCTTGGCAAATAACAGTGGGTACAGGCATATATATTGATGACTTGAGAGCGCTTCAAAAGTCTATTTATATGCAAGTTGTCATCATTTCAGCTATTATTATTGTGGTTTCAATAATTTTAGTATTTATGATTGTGGCTCCGCTAAATAAGACTTTGAAGCATATTATTGATCGTACAGATGAATACAGTCAGTTGGACTTTAGAAATGAAATAGATGTGATGCAGACGGACGAACTCGGTGAAATTGCAAGTGCCTTTAACAAGGTTTCTAGTGGCCTTAGAAATCTGCTTGAAAATATGCGTTCCATCTCAACACGTCTGACTGAAGGGGCTGTCAACATGGATCAAGACATAACACAGCTGAGCTCAAGAACAGACAGTACGGTTATATCATCCGAAGAAATTGCCCGGAAGATGAACGAAATGAGCGGCGCTGCCAGCCATGTCAGTATGACCATTCAGGAAATCAAGCAAGCCATAGACCAAGTCGCAGAAAAGGCAACAGAAGGTGCCTTGCGTGCTGGTGATGTAAATGAACGTGCAATTACCCTTAAAAAAGATGCAAATGAGTCCAGCGAAAAGGTATCTGAAATCTATGAAGAGATGAAAAACAGGCTTGAAAATGCAATTGAGCAGTCCACTACAGTCCAGCAAATTGATGAGCTGCTCAGCTCAATTTTAAGCATTACTGAACAGACCAACCTGCTTGCGCTTAATGCTTCAATAGAAGCTGCCAGAGCGGGTGATGCAGGTCGTGGATTTGCTGTAGTTGCCAATGAAGTGGGCAGTTTGGCAGACCAGTCAAAAGACATGGTGGCCAATATACAGCAAACTGTAGATAGTGTCAAGACGGCAGTAAATACACTTGTGAAAGATTCAAAAGAGATCTTAGATTTTATGGAAAGTCAAGTTCTAGGAGATTATGAAAAACTCAGTGTCATTGGAGATCAGTATAATCAGGATGCAGACACATTCAGCGAAATCATGGGTGAACTCAGTGCAATTTCTGAAGAGCTTTCAGGGTCAATGGAAAGCATATCAGAGTCTATCACATCTGTGGCGTCGGCATCTGAACAAGGTGCGCAAGGTGTTGATACCATACTCTCCATGTCACGGGATGTCATGGACAAGAGTCAGCAGGTTAAGGAAATTATTGATGAAAGCATCCATTCAATTGAATCATTAGATGCAATTATGCAGAAGTTCCATGTCTAGGAAGGTGCGCGGTATGATAGCAGTCCAAATACAGGTATACGGCAGGGTGCAAGGTGTCGGATTCAGGTATTTCGCAGTACAGGCAGCGGGAAGGCTTGGTGTGTCAGGCTGGGTTCGAAATGAAGTGGATGGCAGTGTTAAAATTTATGCTGCATCAGACGAACCTGCCCTCAACCAGTTTGTCGAGTTGATTCGCCAAGGCCCGCCATATGCACGGGTCACGGAGGTTGTAAAAACTGAGGTTCAGGTTCATACAGACAATGAAGCCCGACAATTTAAGGTTTTGTATTAAAATATTAAAAGCGTAGTGCTGTTGTCTTATACAAGACATTAAGCACTACGCTTTTTTTAGATTCCTGTGTATGATGCATTATCCACGCTGAAGGCCAGTTGCCCCTGTACGAATCATTTCCTTAATGCCATAGCTCTTAAGGTGAGCAACAGCAGCGTCGATTTTGTCTTGTGATCCCAATATGGAAAGGGTCAGTGTAGACTCGGACACGTCGACAATATTGCCTTTAAAAATTTCAGCTAAATCCATCACTTCGCGCCGTTTTTTTATACCCACGCGAACCTTTATGATAGCAAGTTCATGCATCATAGCATTTGTATGGTTCAGTTCGTGGACTTTTAGGACTGGAATAAGTTTGTGGAGCTGCTTAATCATTTGCTCAACCAGTTTGTCGTCACACGTAACGCCAATAGTCATTCTAGAAATATTAGGTGTTTCAGTTGTGCCAACCGATAAGCTGTCAATATTATACCCACGTCTGGCGAATAGTCCAGCTATTCTGGAGAGAACACCTGAGTGGTTCTCAACCAATACCGATAAATACCTTTGTCTCATTGTGTTCACCCCCACATCGTGTTCATTTCAGGTTCGATTATACATTCAATCAGCGTGGCTTCAGGACTTTCATTGTAAGCCTTAAGTGCGCCTTCAAATTCATCAAGTGAAGTTGTTTTGTACTGTTTTAATCCATAAGCATCTGCAATTTTACAGAAGTCGGGATTATTATTGAGATAAATGCCAAAGTAGGCGTCATTTCCATATGCCTTGTCTTGAAGTTCACGTACCATGCCAAGACGACTATTGTTTAGAAGGATAAAGAGAATGGGGCACCCTGTTCCCTTAGCTATTCCAAGCTCTGACAGAGTCATTTGGACACTGCCGTCGCCTGTGATACAGACCACTTGATGGTTTGTGCCTTTTGCAACGGCTGCGCCAATTGCAGAGGGGAGTCCGTAACCCATTGTGCCAAGACCGCCAGATGTGTAGAATTGACGCTCGCCGTAAATAGGCAGGTGTCTAGCTGTCCAGATTTGATGCTGTCCAACATCTGTTGTTATAATGGCATCATTAGATATATTTTGGTCTAGTATTTTCATAATATTGACTGGATTAAATTGATCATTTTGGATGGTGCTTAAGTCTTCACATTCGAGTGAATCAAACCACTTGATACCAGTACACTGATCCATTTTGTCAGCAAGTGTATCTAAAATACGTGCGGCATCACCAACAACTGGGATGTGTGTGTTCAAATTTTTCCCAACCTCCGCAGGGTCGACATCAATATGAATCAGGCTCTTGTCCTTATGCTCAAGATCTAGGCCGATAACGGCGCGATTAGAAATTCTTGCACCAATAATCATGATGGCGTCAGCTTCTTTGATAGCCTGTCTTGCAAGGGTATGTCCATGTCCGCCAATCATACCAAGAGAATAGGGACTGTCCTCTGGAAGTGCACCTTTTCCCATCATGGTATGTACAACAGGAATACAGGATTTTTCAACAAATTCCAGCAGGCTCTTGCATGCCTTTGCACGCATGATCCCACCTCCTGCAACAATAAGAGGCTTTCGACTTGTCTGAAGTATGTGCAGTGCTTTTTTAACTTGTTTTGGATGGCCATTTTTAACAGGTTTATAACCTGGAATATCCATTTTTCCTAAATCCATGGCGCTGGTTGAAATCATGTTCTTCTGAATGTCAGAAGGAATATCAATTAGAACAGGACCAGGTCTGCCAGTCTGTGCTATGTGAAAAGCACGTCGCATGACTTCTGGTAGTTCATTAGCATTTTGAATTAGAAAATTGTGTTTGGTAAAAGGTTCAGAAGCGCCAATAATATCTGCTTCTTGAAATACATCTTTTCCAATAGCGTAAGTAGGAACCTGTCCAGAAATTATGACTAGAGGTATTGAATCCGCGTAGGCCGTGGCAATACCTGTGAGCGCATTTGTTGCACCAGGACCTGATGTGACGATGCAGACACCTGCTTTCTCCTCGGCACGTGCATATCCACTTGCTGAATGTACGACGCACTGCTCATGACTAGATAGATAGTGTTTAACTGTGGTTGACTTACGGAGCGCTTCATAGAGCGGTAATACCGCGCCTCCCGGATAACCAAAAATCGTGTCAACGCCTTGGTCTTCAAGACATTTTACGATATAATTCGCTGCTTGCATGTCATCATGTCCTCCTTTCGTGAAGTTCCCCCGAAGTGGGAGACTGTGAAATATTAGAATATTTTAACACTCATTGTAGCAGAATAAAAATACACTCGTCAATCTATATTGTATAAAAATTTGTACAATATTTTTTAGGGCCCCTAACTTAAACGCATAGTTGACTACTCAAAAAAGTGGCAGGCTTCAAGAGAATTATGGATTTCATAAATTTTTAATTTTTTTTAACAAATACGGTTGACGGGTCATAAATACTCTGCTAGAATTACTCTCAACATCGTAAGTAAAAACGATATCGCAAACGCAGTGATGGAACGCGACCGTTGCAGTTGTTGAGTTCAGAGAGCCGGTGGTTGGTGAGAACCGGTCGAGCACGCAGCAGTCTACTCATTCCGGAGCAGACAACCTGAATTTTAGTAAGGTTGTATGGATGGCCTCATTATCGGCCTGCACTTCCGAAGTGGAGTGTACCGAGAGATTCATAGCATTGCTATGGATAACTTAAGGTGGTACCGCGGGAACTATAACCTCGTCCTTAATATTTATAAGGACGAGGTTTTTTTAATGCACAAATGTGCATTGGTTGCACCCGTTTAGCAAAATGTCCGGACGTTTTGTTCACTGGGAAATGAAACCATAGAAAAATGATTACAAGAAAAATAGACGGAAGAATCAGAAAAATAGACAGATAACAGATAAATGAGTAATTGGTTATGAATCGAGGTATGAAAGGCGGCGGGGAGTATGTCAAAACGAATTAAAATATTTGATACGACTTTAAGAGATGGCGAGCAGTCACCAGGCTGCAGCATGAGACTTAGTGAAAAGATACAAATGGCAAAGCAGCTAGAGAGACTGGGTGTAGATATCATCGAAGCAGGATTTGCAATTGCTTCTCCTGGTGATTTTGAATCTGTAAAGACAATCGCTCAAACAATTAAGAATGCATCTGTTGCAAGTCTTGCAAGAGCGCTTGAAAAAGATATCGATAGGGCTTATGAAGCGGTTAAGTTTTCTGAAAAACCGAGAATTCACACATTTATCGCAACGAGTGACATTCATATGGAACATAAGTTGAAAATGGCACCTGACGCAGTGGTTAAACAAGCTGTTGAAGCAGTCAAGTATGCAAAATCAAAGTGTTTTGACATTGAATTCTCAGCTGAAGACGGTACGCGAAGTAATCCGGAGTTCTTATCCCATATCTTTGATGCAGTTATTGAAGCGGGTGCAACCGTACTGAACTTACCCGACACAGTGGGCTACGCAATTCCAAGTGAATTTGCAGAGTTTATCAAACAAGTCCGAGCAAACATGAAATATGATCATAAAGCTGAATGGTCTGTACACTGCCATAATGACCTGGGTCTTGCGGTTGCAAACACGCTGGCAGCAGCAGAAGTTGGCGTTACACAGCTTGAATGTACAATAAATGGTATTGGTGAACGTGCAGGTAATGCCGCACTTGAAGAAGTGGTTATGGCACTGCATACACGCAAGAATCAGATGGACATTGAAACAGGTATAAAGACAGAAGAAATTATGCGTTCCAGCCAATTGCTTTCAAGTATTACAGGGGTGTATGTTCAACCGAATAAAGCAATTGTAGGTGCAAATGCATTTGCCCATGAATCAGGCATTCACCAGCACGGTATGCTAGCAAATAGAAGCACTTATGAAATTATGACACCTGAATCTGTAGGTCTTAAAGATACAAAAATGGTGCTTGGCAAACACTCAGGCAGACATGCTTTTGTTGATAGGCTGAAGACACTGGGCTATGAGTTCCCGAAAGAAAAAATTGACGATCTATTCGGTAAATTTAAGGCCCTAGCAGATGCTAAGAAGACAATTTATGACAGAGATATTGAAGCGCTTATTATTGGAGAAAGAGAATCTGATCCAGATCACATCAAGTTGGAATCCTTTATGATAAGCCAGGGTCTGGGTATGACATCAACAGCGCTGGTTCGCCTGATTAGGCACAAGGAACATGTCGAAGAAGCATCCAAGGGTGATGGTCCAGTCGATGCAGCATTCTCTGCAGTTGAAAACATCATGAACATGGAAACACGTCTGATTGACTACCAGCTACATGCTATAACTGAAGGGGAAGATGCCCAAGGTGAAGCATCAGTCGTTGTTGAAATTGGCGGTAAGACATATAGAGGCAGAGGCATCAGCACAGACATACTTGAGTCAAGTATAGAAGCATTCATTGACGCAATTAATCAAAGTATATCAGAAGAGAAGGAGGGCAAGTCCAATGGGGATGACTATGACACAGAAGATTTTAGCATCGAAGGCCGGGCTTGAAGAGGTTAAGGCAGGGCAATACGTAGAAATTGAACTTGATGTTGTACTGGGAAATGATATTACAACACCTGTTGCAATAGATGAAATGAAAAAACACGGACTTGAAATGGTACATGACCAAAGTAAAATTGTTATCGTACCAGACCACTTTACACCGAATAAAGATATAAAAACAGCTCAGCAGTGTCAGATGGTACGTGAGTTTGTTAAGACACAGTCTATTGAAAACTACTTTGAAGTGGGCCAAATGGGTATTGAACATTGTCTATTGCCAGAGCAGGGACTCGTGGTACCTGGCGATGCTGTTATCGGTGCTGATTCACATACATGTACGTATGGCGCGCTGGGCGCATTCTCAACGGGTGTTGGTTCAACAGACATGGCAGCGGGTATGGCCTCGGGTAAAACATGGTTTAGGGTACCTGAAGCCATTAAGTTTGAACTCTCTGGTGAGCTTGGCAAGTGGGTCAGCGGTAAAGATGTCATTCTTCATATTATTGGTAAAATTGGTGTAGATGGTGCCAGATACAAGTCTATGGAGTTTACAGGTGCAGGACTTTCAAACCTATCGATGGACGACCGTTTTTCAATGGCAAATATGGCCATTGAAGCAGGTGCTAAAAATGGCATTTTTGAAGTAGACGAGCTTACTAAAGCATATGTTGAAAATAGAGGGCGCAGAGCAAGTACTGTATACAGTTCGGATGCAGATGCTGTTTATGAACAAGTCATCGAAATTGACCTTTCAGAAATAGAACCTGTGGTTGCTTTTCCAAGTCTTCCCTCTAATACACGCACATTTGACCAAATTCCTGAAATCGAAATTGATCAGGTTGTTATCGGTTCATGTACGAATGGACGCATTGAAGACTTAAGGGCAGCAGCCGAAATCTTTAAAGACCATCCTGTTAAAACAGGTGTACGTACTATTATTATTCCGGGGACACAAAATATTTATCTGCAAGCCATTGAAGAAGGCCTTGTTCAAACTTTTGTAAAGGCAGGTGCCGTGGTAAGTACGCCAACCTGTGGGCCGTGCCTAGGTGGACACATGGGTATTCTAGCAAAGGGTGAACGCGCTGTTGCAACGACAAATAGAAACTTTGTCGGCAGAATGGGACACCCTGAATCAGAAGTTTACTTGGCAAGTCCAGCAGTCGCAGCAGCATCGGCAGTTACTGGAAAGATAGCACATCCAAAGGAGGTTAAATGATGGGTAAGGCATTTAAATACGGAGACCACATCGATACAGACGTCATCATACCTGCCAGATACTTAAACACATCATCAGCGCAGGAGCTTGCAGAGCACTGTATGGAAGATATTGATGCTACATTTGCAGAGCGTGTTGAAAAGGGCGATGTGATTTTAGCAGGTGAAAACTTTGGATGCGGTTCGTCAAGAGAGCATGCGCCGCTGTCTATTAAAACAGCAGGGGTTCAGTGTGTTATAGCCAAGTCTTTTGCACGTATATTCTTTAGAAATTCATTTAATATTGGCATGCCAATCATGATTTGCCCCGAAGCAGTGGACCAGTCCAGTGCGGGAGATCAGTTTGAAGTCGACATTATAACGGGTGACATTAAAAATGAAACAACTCAGAAAACATATAAGGCAGAACCGTTGCCGCCATTTATGATTGAAATGGTAGAAAAGGGCGGATTGTTGAGCAGATTAAAGTCGAGGGGGCAAAAATAATGAAAATTGCAGTTTTACCGGGAGACGGTATTGGTCCAGAGGTTGTACGCGCAGCAGTTGACGTTACAAAAGCCGTTGCTGACAAGTACGGTGTAGCGTTTGAATTTCAATATGGCGATATTGGCGGTGCTGCAATAGACAAGTCAGGTGTACCGCTGCCAGCAGATACAATTAACCTTTGTACAAGTGCCGATGCAGTCTTATTAGGCGCAGTTGGCGGTCCGAAATGGGATGGTGTAGCCCCGGAAATCAGACCAGAAACAGGACTTCTTCAACTTCGAAAGGCTCTTGGTACATTTGCCAATATTAGACCTGCAAAAATATATGCTTCTTTGAGTGCCAATTCACCCCTTCGCACAGATATCGTAGAAAACGGTATCGATGTGCATATTGTCAGAGAACTGACAGGTGGTATTTATTTTGGAGACAAGGGTGAAAAAATGCGATCGGGTGTGAAAATGGCATTCGACGAAAAGGCCTATTCAGAGCAGGAAATTGAGCGCGTTGCAGTTCTTGGTTTCGAGGCGGCTCGAGGTAGAAATAAGAAACTGACAAGTGTTGACAAGGCTAACGTACTTAGAAGTTCGCGCATGTGGAGAGAAGTCGTCAATCGTATTGCGAAGGACTATCCAGATGTAGAAGTGAATCATATGTATGTTGATAATGCAGCTATGCAGCTGATTATTGATCCGTCACAGTTTGATGTTATCTTAACTGCAAATATGTTTGGTGATATTCTCTCGGATGAAGCGGGTGCAATTACCGGCTCTATTGGACTTCTCCCTTCAGCAAGTTTAGGCGCAGATCGTATTGGTCTTTATGAACCAGTACATGGCTCAGCACCAGAAATTGCTGGTCAGGGTAAAGCCAATCCGATTGCCACGATTCTTTCAGCAGCAATGCTTATCAGATATACTGGTCAGCACGATACAATTGCTGATGCAATGGAAAAGGCTGTTGCTCAAGTGCTTGAAAGCGGTATGCGTACGGCTGATATTGCAAACGAAGGAGAGAGTATTGCTTCAACTGAAGAAATCACAAAGGCTGTTATTGATCGTATTGAGCAGCTGTAAGTTTCTCTATCATATAGGCCGTATTTGTACAGCTAATACATTGGGTTAAGGTCAAGGGCATTTATAACATATAATAGAAGAAACAGGTTAAACTATAAATGTGCAATTAATATGAAGCTCTTATGGAGAATAAATCCATTTGAGCTTCTTTAGTGTATCGTGTTTCTGATTGCAGTTATTGATTGCAGTTATAATGAAATCACAAACATGATATAGACAACGCAAAATAAATTGATTGGATTTATATGGGTATACTTCACGGAACCGCTTAAGATAAACATGCAAGCACCAAGGGAAAGCAGTTCTTGATTTTTGAACAGGATAATATTATACTGGACTTTGCCGATGAATTTAAGAAGACTAAGCGACTAAGCTTTAAAATTTGAGTGAAAATTTACGTTTTCTACTTTGTTACAGGCTCGGTTAAGAGCCTCAAGCCAGTGTGAGCGAATGGTGACTCAGATTAAATAAAAAGATGGAGTGAAAATAATGACTACGCGTATAGCAGTTCTTGGTGGGCCAAGATGCGGGAAAACAACTCTGATTCAACAACTTTATGTAGATATGAAAATTATGGGACTTGATGTAGGGTATGCATTTGAGTATTCTACAGATTATCTGCGGGATAAAGGGATGATTGAATCCATTTCAGAACAGTATGGTATTTACTTGGGTCAAAAAAGAATTGAAGACAAGTTGAGTGGATTTGACTATGCACTTACAGACTATGCCACCTTTGTACCTTACATATATGGCCGATTTATGCTGGGAGACAAAAAGCGTTCTCAAAAGGAAATTGAAATCCTGAAGGACTTGTATATTTTGGCGCTGGAAGATATTGAAAGATATGATGAAATCATTTATTTGCCAAGAGAATTTGGCTATGAGCAAGATGGTGTGCGTTGGCAAGATGAAGAAATTGCAAAAGCAGTCGATAAAGCCATTTTGACCTTCTTAGAGTCTGAGAATATTAAATACAGGGTTGTTTCGGGCAGCACAAAAGAACGTGCAGCAGAAATTATGAATCAACTTGGGTTTGAGAGTATTGAAGCCCAAGCCTAGGCTAATGCAAGTTATTATAATTAAGACTTGAGATAAAATCAGCATATTCATGAAATTAACAGAGTGAAGTGAAGCGGCATAGTGCAAAATGTCCGCCAAGCTTCACTTTTTTATTGTAAAGAGAACGGGATTTTTACTTGAAAATTGATATAATTAAAAAAGCATCAGATGATTAAAAAACAGTGTCTAGATGATTGGTAAAGGTGTAAATTGAGAATGGGGCTCTTAACATGAAGAGATACAATAATATAGTTTCAAATATACAAGCAAATGGATTCACATTAAAAGTGGCTTCTAAGGTAGATGATACGCTTCTTGCAAGCCTCATTCAGGGTGTGCTTGAAAAATCAAATGCTCAGGACTATTCCAGTCATGTCATCGCGTTTATGAAATCTTATTACAGCGCTGAAAATATACGTGAGAAAATGGATCAGAAAACAACATGGATATTACAAATGACTGGTGATGGTGCACCAGATAAGCTGGCACTTGGCACAATATCACTATGTAAAAGTGAAGTGCAGGCACTTTTCGTTTCTGAAAAGGCTCAGGGAAAAGGATATGGACGTCTGCTTCTACAAGTACTGGAAGCATATGCGTATGACATGGGAATAAGAAGCCTTCATTTAAATGCAAGCCTTACTGCGAAAGCGTTTTATGATGCAAGTGGGTATACACAGGTTGAGACCATTGATGATCCTGACTTTGGGCCCTCTTATTATATGGAAAAGCATTTGGTATAATTTAGGCAGCTGGATGAGT
Organism: uncultured Acidaminobacter sp.; assembly: GCA_963676345.2. Classification (GTDB taxonomy): domain Bacteria; phylum Bacillota; class Clostridia; order Peptostreptococcales; family Acidaminobacteraceae. The sequence continues at coordinate 534,348 of CAXXTS010000001.1, read as the reverse complement.
AAAACAGAAGAACTTAGCTATATAATGCAGTATTATCCCCAGCTTCTCGGAAAATGATGACAGTGCACTCGTTGGACAACTGCAGTTTATTTTGTTAAAAAAAGCTTCAGTCCTGTAATTTCAAAGACTGAAGCTTTATTATTCTCCCAGTTAGTGGACCGTGTCAGAATTTTGACACTTCAGACATACACCCTTAATGTAAACATGCTGTTCTTTGATTTCATATCCTCCAAGTCCCGGAATGCTAGATGCATCTAGATTCACTTCGAGGTCAAATACCTGACCGCATTTCACACATTTAAAATGTCCGTGAGTTTGCATTGCCCAATCATATCGGGCTTCATTTTCTTCAATCAAAATGACATCTAGAATATTTTTTTCAACAAAAAGATTCAGAGTATTGTACACAGTTGTTTTTGATAGGGTAGGAATCTCCGCAAGGAGTTCTTCGTAAATGTCGTTCACAGTAGGATGCGTCATGTGCTCTTGAAAATACTTAAGAATGCGTATACGTTGATATGACGCTTTGATGCCGTGCTCTGTCAAATAAGTTGGGATATCAATTTCTTTACGATGCATATTGACCTCCTTTCGTCATCTATACCCTTTAATTGAAAAACGAAGCGCTGCCACCCACGTCTCTCGCCAATCTAGCTTGAAAAAAAGTCGTGACAAAGTTCAATTTAAAAGTATAATAATAGTGTAATGATTACAAGTTTATTCTAGCACCAATGTGGTATAATGTCAATATACACTGAAAGGGTATGCTATGCAATATAAAAAAAGTTTGATATTAGGAAAATTCATCAGGCGGCCCAATCGATTTCTTGCTGAGGTAATGGTAGACGGACAGCGTGTTATGGCGCATGTACCCAACACCAGCAGACTTTCAGAGCTTACGGTTGAAGGCACACGTGTTGCTGTAAGCTACCATGATGATAAAAACAGAAAAACCAAATACTCCCTGCGACTTATGGAAAAAGAAGGTGCATGGTTCTCTGTAGATTCACAGTTGCCTAATGATCTGGTTGAAGAAGCCCTTACGCACAATGTCATTTCAGAAGTGGCTAACCTTCAGTCTATGGAGCGCGAGAAGACTTTTCAAAACTCAAGATTTGACTTTAAGCTGATAGATTCTTCTGGGAAAACGGTATATATGGAAGTCAAAGGGGTAACTCTAGAAATAGAAAATGAAGGTCATTTTCCTGGCGCACCTACCAAAAGGGGCGTGAAACATCTGAATGAGCTCAGAGACGCTGTAAGACAAGGGTATAGAGGTATTGTTGTTTTTGTACTTCAATTTAATAGTGCTGAGGCCATGCGTCCAAATTGGGCGCTTGATCCTGAGTTTTCAAGAACCTTGCTTGAGGTATCCAAACAGGGCGTTGAAGTATTGGCCTATGCATGTGACCTTACTCTGGATACGATTGAAATCGTCAGTCGGGTTCCAGCGCTCTTAGAAGACTACAGATAACTGAGCAATAGATATGGAGGCATAATATGAAAGATACAAGAAAGCCTGAAGAAATGGTAGTTTACACACGCACAGGTGATAAAGGTAAGACAAGCCTTTATGATACTACCAATGTTTATAAAGATGATATTCGAGTTGAAGCTTATGGAACGATAGATGAACTCAACAGTGCGCTAGGCATTGCGAAACACTATATTGATGACGAGAAAATTCAAGATTTGATTCATGGTATTCAGCGAAAACTCTTTGATGTTGGAGCAGAACTCGCCACGGAAGACACAAGTATTTTAATTACTGAAATTGAAGCATCAGATGTTGAGTTTCTGGAAAATACAATTGATTATTACCTTCAGTTTTTTGACACGCCAGATTATTTCATTATTCCTGGAGATAACTTAGCAAGTGCATATCTGCATTTGGCGCGGACTATTTGTAGAAGAGCTGAAAGACACATTGTCACGCTGATTCATACTGAAGAAATCAATGAACAAGTCCTGATTTATGTCAACAGACTTTCGGATTTGATCTATACACTTTCACGCTATGTAGAAGATAATTTTGATAGGGTATGGTTTGGAACAGAGCGCAACTTACCGGATAAAGGAAATGCATAAAATAAATTGATTTCAAAACATGAATTAAGGGGTTCGCCGAACACTTATGGTAGAGTGATGTGTTCAGTGAGCCCCTTTTATTGTGTGATTGTAATGGCTTAAAAATAGTGAAACGCTGTCTATTTAGAGTGAAATTCTCAAAATGACAATAGTATAATTGTTTTAGTCCTTTAGGATTTCAAGGAACTTTTCTGGATGTGTTAAAGGTTTGAAGCCAACCTTTTTGTAAAATTTATGTGCATAAGTTGTTTTAAGACGCCACTGCTTTACAGGTGCAAAAGCATGGTGGTTCAAAATATGCGTAATAAGCCAGTAGCCAAGTTTCTGACCTCTATACTTGCCGTCAATTACCACGTCGCTAACATAAGCGAAGGTCGCATAGTCTGTAATTACACGTGCAAAACCAATTTGATTATGACCGTCGAAAATTCCAAAACAGTGAGCATTTTTTATAGATTTTTCAATAATGTCTTTCGGTCTGTTGGCGGCCCAATGCACACCCCATAGTAGCCGACAGACATCACCTAATTTGATATCGTCTGGATTGCTTGAAATATGGTACTGATGCTCTAATTTTAAAGCGTGCATATGACACCTCCTTATAAGATACTGAGTTTTAAGTTAGAATAATTATACATAGAAGTGCATATAAAATCAAGCTATTTTTACTATTTTCTAAAAATTTCGTAATGTTTTCGATAATCTCGTCAAATTGACTATAAAAAAAGTTTAATGTTGGGTATACTTTAACTAATTGTAAGAGAACAGGAGGAATTGTTTTGGAAAGATTAATGCTTGAAAAATATGCTGAACTACTTGTAAGAACAGGTATCAACATTCAAAAGGGACAACTTTTGGTTGTGACAACGCCTATAGAATGTGCAGATTTTGCACGTATTGTAACTGAGAAAGCTTATGATAACGGTGCCAAAGAAGTTATTATCCGATGGGTGGATGAACTTTCGGACAAAATTCGGTTTGAAAGAGCTTGTGATGAAGTCTTTGAAGAAGTACCTGAGTGGATTGTGCCTTATCTTGAAGGCTATGCGAAGAAGGGGGCTGCTTTTCTTAGAATTGCCGCTTCTGATCCGGAACTGATGAAAGATATAGATCCAAAACGTATTTCGCTTCAGAATAAAACGATGAGTACGGCGCTACAAGCCTACCGTTCACGTCTCATGTCCAACAAGAATGTATGGTGCGTGGCATCTATTCCAACTGAAGCATGGGCTAAAAAAGTATTCCCAAACACCACACCTGAGGAAGCAATAAAACTGCTTTGGGAGGCTATTTTTAAATCAGTGCGTGTGGATGAAGAAGATCCGGTACAGGCTTGGGAAGTGCATCAAGCCAATCTTAATAAGCGTCTGGAATTTTTAAATGGACACAGCTTCAAAATGTTAAAGTACAAAAATAGCATTGGTACAGATGTAGAGGTTGAACTGCCAGAGGCGCATATTTGGTTTGGTGGGGGAGATGATTCGGCAGAAGGATACCGCTTTGTTGCGAATATGCCAACGGAGGAAGTCTTCACATTGCCGCATAGAGCAGGTGTGAATGGTAAGCTTGTGAGTTCAATACCGTTAAACTATAACGGTAACTTGATTGAATCATTTAGCCTTACATTTAAAGATGGACTTGTTGTAGATTTTGACGCTGAGTCGGGTTACGATACACTTAAAGAGCTCCTTGATACGGACGAAGGTGCTAAGCGACTGGGTGAAGTTGCCCTGGTTCCATATGACTCTCCAATATCCAATCAAAAGATTTTATTCTATAATACGCTGTTTGATGAGAATGCATCCTGCCATTTTGCGCTTGGCAAAGCATATCCAATTTGTGTGAAAGGCAGTGAAGAAATGGATGCTGAAGCACTTGAAGCTGCTGGGGCAAACGAATCACTTACACATGTCGATTTTATGGTTGGAACATCAGACCTTGAAATTATTGGTGTAAAGGCAGATGGTACAGAAGTGAAAATATTTGAAAGTGGCAACTTCGCTTTTGAATAAATGTGTGCTTGTCTTATGCTTAAGTAAGTAGAGAACTTCCTAATCAAGTATACATCTATAAAAGAATGTTAAAAACGCTCCAGCGGGATATAGAATCCACTGGAGCGTTTCGTTTAGTTGTTACATATAATTATGAATGACTCTTGCGTATAGCGCACTCATATAAGCGCTTATACTAAATTATACAGCAAACTGTGTTGACTTGTGCTGAGTGTCATCTTGGTTATGAGCAGTCATAAAATCTGTAAACTGTTGTAGCGTGAGGGGTCTGCTAAAGTGATACCCCTGCATAACCGAATGGGAAATATCTCGAAGTGTGTTGAGCTGTTCTTCGGTTTCAATACCTTCTGAAACAACTTTTAAACTTAAGTGTTCAGCCAGCTGGCTGATGGTTTTGTAAACAAGTCGAGCATTTGAATTGGTATCGATGTCGGTAATGAACTCTTTATCGATCTTGAGTACATTAATGGGAATCTTTTCAAGATAAATTAAGGACGAATACCCTTTGCCAAAGTCATCGAGCGCAATTTTAATGCCTAAATTGCGGATTTGCTGGAGGACGTCTTTCGTTAGGTTGAAATCTGTCAGACCCAGTTCTTCAGTCATTTCAATGATCATGTTAGATGGGTTTACTTGTTCCTGAACAATAATCTCCTTAAGTATATGAGCGATATCTCTATCGCAAATTGTAGATGTGGTCATATTCACAGAAAGGGTGAACGGATAAAAGTCTTCTTGTTCCCATTTCTTCATTTGTTTGCAAGCCTGCTGGAAGACATAAAAGTCGAGCTTTCTAAGAAGATTGTTCTTCTCGGCTATTGGTAAGAATTTATCAGGATAAATCAGACCGTGTCTAGGGTGTTGCCACCTTGTTAAGACTTCAGCACCGACAATTCTCATGGTATTTGAATGAAACTGGGGCTGGAAAGTAAGGAGTATTTCATCATTATCAATGGCCTTGCTAAATTCCTGTGCAAGCACTTCATCTTCAAGCGTGCTGGTAAAAATGTCCTGAGAGAAAAGTGTAAAGCCATTTTTACCCTCATCATGTTTTCTGTAGTAGAGTGCATAATCTGCAAACTTATAAAGATCTTGAAAATTTGTAGCATGTTTGGGGTAGAGTGCAATGCCCATGCTTAAGTTGGAAAGCGTAATGACGGTATTGTCATGCAGGAACTCTTTTATTGTATGGAAGAGGCGTTGAGCATACATAAGAGCGTCCTTTTCTGTCGATATTGGATAAACGATTGTAAATTCATCGCCATAAGATCGACAAACAAAAGCATCCTGACCACAGGTTGAAAGAATACACTGTGATAAATTAATGAGAATACGGTCTCCAGTCTTATGTCCATAACGGTCGTTGATTTTTTTAAAATCATCGATATCAAGTGTTATGAGACCAAATTTATGGTCCTTAGGCAGTGTATTAAAATGCTTTTCTAGCCCGTATTTGTTTGGAAGTTTAGTCAGTGGGTCTATGAGCAGTAAATCCGTTTGCAGTGTGTCGCTTTTACGCGTTAAGTGAAAATACGAAATGGCAAGCAGCAGCATTAGAGTATTTATAATAGCAAGGTCGTTAATTGAAACAGACGTACTTGCAAAAATAAAGAACCCATTTATGAGGAGCATGAGCCACATGGTACATGATTTTTTTAAATAATATGAATACTTTGAAAACATTTAAACACCTATACTTTATATTATAGTATTTTACTTTTGAAGGAATTGCATGTAAGCAATTGCCGTAGTTTCCGTCTTGATTGCCAAACAATTCTATACATATAGAACGGAATTGGTACTTTATCATTATAACATTTCGACAAAATATGACAAAGCTATTTTGAAAGTTTATTCGTATGCACTATCATATAATACTTTGCAATAAAAGCAAGTCCCATTTTTAGAAGGTGTAAATGATAACAAGAATATCCTTATTTAAGAAGAGTGGTTTTCATTATGGGTAAAAAACTTATCCATAAAAGCTCCTAAAATACTCTATAATAGAAGTAGGCATGTTAATTTGAACTTTAAAGATATTGGCTTGATTATTGCGAGTATATAGTACCAGTAAATGTTGGAGGGGATACAGTGCATAAACAGATTAAAGTACAAATTGAAAAAGGTGTACATGCCAGAACTGCAGCTCTTATTTCTGGTGCTGCTGGTAACATAAATAGGGAATATGGAACGGATATATTCATTCGTAAAGGAAGTACAAGTGTGCCTGCGACGAGTATGTTGGCGCTCAACTACCTCAAAATTAAGAATCAGGATGAAATAGAATTGATCATTGAAGGCCAGCGTGCTGGTGAGGCCATGGCTGAAGTAGAGCTGCTTTTTACCCGTGAGGACAGTCTGCGTATTACGGACCTTGAGAGCTTTGATGCTGTGCTTGAAGCAAACCGACAGCGTTCTGAGTTCATTATTGATCAAATGGGCAATGGTGTAATATACCTCGACAGAAACGACGTGGTTGTCCTTGTTAATGAGTATGCGCAGAACTTGCTTGGAATGCATAGCGACGCTATGATTGGCAATGCCTTGTCATCCTGTTTTGACTATAGGACCTATAAAAAGCTGAGTGTACTAGAAAATGATGACCCCATAAGAGTTGAGGTCAATAAGCGCATTTTGGAGTGTTCAAAGAAGACTGTAACCCTACAGTCAGGTAAAAGCACCATAATTACCCTCAGTGATGTCACAGCTCTTGTGAGTCTTGACAGTGAACTCAGTGATGTCAAAGCAGTCCGTGCCAGACTTGGGATGGTGCTGGACCAGCTGACAGATGGGGTTGTGATTGTTGACAGTACGTGTAGTCTCCAGTATGCAAATGAAAGAGCAAAGCTTCTCTTTGGCATATCGGAGGAGCAAGTGGGTAAGAGCATTGACCGAGGTGCTTTCGAAGATATTGTAAATGCTGTTGAAAACAGAACATATGTAACCAATAAAATTATCAAGCTAGGTCAGGATAGAAAATTTGCTGTAAGTGTGTCCGGACTAGATCGGGAAGATCTATTTACCGGTGTCATCGGCATATTTAAGGAACTCAGCAGCATGCGAGAACTTATGGATAAACTTGACGCTGCGACTCAAAAGGTGGAACGCCTCAAAAGAAAGCTTGAAATGGCAAGTCCCCTACATCCAGCCTTTAAATGTCTTGTTGGGGAGAGTCGTGCACTTCACGATGCAATCAGCATTGCTTCACGTGTTGCTGCAACCTCTACGACTGTTCTAATTACAGGTGAGAGTGGAACAGGCAAAGAACTTTTTGCCAAGGCTATACATGAAGCCAGTCCCAGAAGCAAGGGGCCATTTATACGTGTTAATTGTGCGGCTATTCCAGAAACATTAATTGAAAGTGAACTATTTGGACATGAGAAAGGTGCATTCACTGGTGCTATACATAAACGCATTGGTAAATTTGAACAGGCACACGGCGGCACTATTTTTCTTGATGAAATTGGTGAAGTTCCATTGCAGGTTCAAGTCAAGCTATTACGCGTACTACAGGAGTTTGAAATCGATAGGGTAGGCGGAGAAAAGTCCATTCCAATTGATGTGCGTGTGGTTGCAGCAACCAATAAAGATTTGTTTGCAATGGTGAAAGAACGAACTTTCAGAGAAGACTTGTATTACAGACTCAATGTGATTCCGATACACTTGCCACCCCTAAGAGAGCGACTTGGGGATATACCGATTCTAATTACTTTCTTTCTTGAAAAAATTGCGCAGCGAGAGCAGGCTGATGTAAAGCGCATAGCGACAGAAGCCGTTGAGGCGCTCGAAATCTATACATGGCCTGGTAATATCAGAGAACTTGAGAATACACTCATTCGGGCATTTACCCTATCTGAAGGCAGTGTAATCGGGCGCGATGTATTACCGCCGAGTATCACGCATACCAAGCGTGTACGCGGGCTCATCCGACTTGTACAAGGAGATGTACTTCCGATTGAGTCTTACGAGAAGGAAATCATAAAAGAAGCGCTTAGAATTCATGGGAGTTTCAATAAGGCTGGAAAAGCCTTAGGCATAACACATAGAACCGTTGGCTTAAAAGCAAAAAAATATGGACTATTAGATGAATAAAGTAAAACTTTAATATGCAACAAGGGCTTGATAAAAATTATCAAGCCCTTGTTTTGTTTATGGCTAATTATTATCAGAAAATTAAAATATCTATTTGAGGAATTCTTGTTTGTGAGTAAATTTAAAAAATAATGCATAGATTAAATGGCAAGGTCAAAAAAACAGAAAAAACGGATAAAGTAGCAAAGGCTTTCCAAGGACTTAAAGGCTTTGGTTTAAATAGAATTTGAGTCTGCAAGCGGATAGGGAAAAAGTAGAAATCTTAACTTGCGCTGATATGCGAACTATTTTGGCATGTGACTTGCGTTAATAAAAGGGTGAGTGGAGGTGAACGTGTGAAAGCAATTGTAAAAGGATACGCACAAGGACATGCACGAGTTGAAGCAGAAACAGAAGTTGAAATACTTAAGCCAGAAAAACACCTGGATATTGATCAGGAAATGAAAATACTAAGTGGAAGCATTAATGCTGTTAAAAATAGACTTTCTCAGTTGATTGATGATGCAGTGAGCCGCTCAGACGAGGTGACGCAGAACATTCTAGAAGTTCATGTAATGCTTATAGATGATGAGACATTAACCGAAGCCCTTGCAGAGAAAGTTGAAGCAGGACGGACTGCATATGCATCTATAATCGATGTTTTCGATTTATGGATTAAGACTTTTTCAGAAATGGACAACGCATATATGAACGAACGGTGTTCAGACTTGAGGGATTTAAAGAACAACATGCTGGAGTCTCAGGCACGTATCAGAAGTGGTGCAGATCATAATACGAACGGGTCAGTGGAGCGTGAAGCATTTATCCTCTTCACCCATGAGTTGACGCCCTCGCAGCTCGCATCTATGAATACCGCACATTTAAGAGGCATTGTTACCCGAACTGGTGGCGAAACATCACATGCGGCTATTATGAGTAAATCCTTAGGCATTCCCATGATTGTTGCCCCCTTTGAAGAAATTGAGACAGGTGATTATGTTTTAATGGATGCAGTTGAAGGCGCCCTTCTGGTAAATCCTACAGAAGCAGCGCGTCTTAGGTACGAAAAAAATACGACATTATATAGAAACTTTCAGTCGAAATTGTGTGAAATACATGATGGGGCTAAGCCTTATCTAGATCAAGTGCAGGTTAATCTTGGAGATCTAGCTGACCTTAAAAAGGCCGCTCAGGTTCATTCGAGCGGTGTGGGACTCTTTAGAACCGAGTTCTTGTTTATGAAGAGTGAAAGCATGCCCTCTGAAGAGGCACAGTTTGAAGCTTATAAATCTGTTTTCGAAGCATTCGGTAGACGTCCAGTAACCGTTAGAACCATAGACATAGGTGGTGACAAGGCACTTGCATACCTCGATTTAGGAAAGGAAGAGAATCCGTTTTTAGGGTATAGGGCCATAAGAATGTGTTTAAATACGCATAAATCGGTTTTTATAAGCCAGTTACGCGCTATTTTAAGGGCAAGTGTGTACGGAAAAGCGCGCATTATGTTTCCCATGGTTTCAACTTTGGACGAGTTCTATCAGGCAAAACGTATTTTAGAGTCTGTTGAGGCAGAACTTCGTGCAGAGGGCACTCCATACGATGCACACATTCCAGTTGGCATTATGATAGAGGTGCCATCGGCTGCCTTATTATCTGAAACACTCGCCAAACATGTGGATTTTTTCAGTATAGGAACGAATGATTTGACACAGTATACAATGGCAGCAGACCGTATGAATCAGAATGTAGCCTATTTGTATTCTTACTTTGAACCGGCTGTCCTTACACTGGTTGAGAAAACCATAAAGGCAGGACTCAGTGCAGGCATAGATGTATCGGTCTGTGGCGAGATGGCGTCGAACCCACTTGCAGTTGCGTTACTGCGTCAAATGGGGCTGAAAAAATATTCTGTGAGTCCATCACGTTCAGATGCAGTCAGGTATATTTTGCAAACGCTTGATAAGGAAATGCTGTCTGAACAAGAAAGACTTTTTTCGATAGATTCAGCAACAAAGGATCATGTTATGGGCAAGGTTAAACCCTATATGCAAGGTTATTTTGGTGAAGAACTGAACTGGTTATAGATGAGGAGGCAATAGAATGAAATCGGTAAATGTACTTATTAACCACAAGGGTGGACTCCACGCACGTCCGGCAGGACAACTTGTGAGTTTAACAGGCAAGTTCGAAAGTAAAGTCGAGCTTGAATACAATGGTAAAAGTGCAGCTGCCAATAGCATCTTAAAGGTACTGGCCTTGGCTGTCCCTGAGGGGTCAAGCTTTACGGTTAAGGCGAGTGGACCAGATGCAGACAGTGTGCTTGATGCGATAAAGGCGTTCATAGAATCTCTAGAATAGGGGGAAGTAAAATGAAAAAGATTATCAATCAAGTGGAAAACATCGTAGACGAAATGCTGAAAGGTGCTGTTAAGGCACATCCAGAGTCACTTAAGCGTGTAGATGGCTTTAATGTTCTTGTTCGTTCAGATGCACCGGTTCAAGGTAAAGTGGCACTTGTAAGTGGTGGTGGCTCAGGTCATGAACCATCTCATGGTGGATTCGTAGGTGCAGGTATGCTTTCGGGTGCAGTTGCAGGTGAAGTTTTCACATCGCCAACACCAGATCAGGTTTTTGAAGCCATTAAAGCAGTAGATGGCGGTGAAGGTGTTCTATTGGTTATCAAGAACTATTCTGGCGATGTTATGAATTTTGAAATGGCATCTGAACTTGCAGAAAGTGAAGGCATCAAGGTCGGACAGGTTGTTGTAAATGATGATGTTGCAGTTGAAGACAGTCTTTATACAACAGGCAGACGTGGTATTGCAGGGACTGTATTTGTACATAAGCTGGCGGGTGCTGCTGCAGATAAAGGCAGTTCACTTGAAGAAGTGGTTAGAATTGCGAATAAAGTCAATTCAAATATGCGTTCAATGGGTATGAGTCTAACGCCTTGTACTGTACCTGCAGCTGGAAAACCAGGCTTTGAGCTAGATGAAGATGAGCTTGAAATGGGTCTAGGAATTCATGGCGAGCCGGGCACACATCGCGAAAAAATTAAAACAGCAAAAGAGATTGCTGAGTACTTAGCAGATAAAATTCTTGAAGATATGCCGATTGAAGCGGGAACAGAAGTCGCTATGATGGTTAACGGACTTGGTGGTACACCACTCATGGAGCAATATGTATTCAATAACAGTGTGAATGACTATATAGAATCAAAAGGCCTTAAAATTGCAAAAACAATGCTTGGAAACTATATGACATCACTTGAAATGGCAGGCTTGTCGCTAACACTTCTAAAGCTTGATGATGAGCTTAAAGAACTTCTTGAAGCACCTGCTAATACACCGGCATTTAAGCAGCTGTAAGTAAGCGTTATAGTCGTAGAACAGGAAAGAGCAGGGACGATATGGTAAATAAAGATAAGGTTATTCAGGTAATCGGTTCTATTTCAGACGTGATTATCGAAAATAGTGAGAGACTCAATGATCTCGATCGTGCAATTGGTGACGCTGACCATGGTATAAATATGAAGCGTGGCTTTGAAAAAGTTAAGGTAACGCTTGACTCAACTGATTTTACAGACATTACACATGCCTTTAAAACAGTGGGCATGACACTACTTACAACAGTTGGTGGCGCATCGGGCCCCTTATATGCCACTGCCTTTCTGAAATTTGCAGATCAATGTAAAGACGTGTCAGAGATTGACGCCCAGGTTTATGAAAATATGCTGGGTGCTGCAATTGAGGGAATAAAAAAACGTGGAAAGTCTGATGCAGGCTGCAAAACCATGCTAGATGTTTGGATTCCCTACTATGATACTTTAAAGAAAGAGCAAGAAGGTGGTGCAGACCTTAATGATGCACTTGCGACTTCACTGCAAGCTGCAAAAGAAGGGTTTGAGTATTCAAAGACCATTATTGCAACAAAAGGTAGAGCGAGCTATCTGGGAGAGCGCAGCTTGGGTCACGGCGATCCTGGGGCTGCATCGACAGTGCTGATTCTTCAATCGTTTACAGACATGTTGCAGGAGGGTTAATATGGTTGGTATCGTAGTAGTATCTCACAGCCCGAAGATTGCTGAGGGTGTTTTAGATTTGGTTATGCAAATGGCACCGGGTTATGAACAGATAAAAGCATGTGGCGGCACGGCTGATGGTGAAATTGGCACAGACCCTGCAGCGATTATGCAAGGTATTGAAGCTGTAAATACAGGAGATGGCGTTGTTATACTTGTCGATATAGGCAGTGCGATAATGAGTGCAGAAATGGCACTTGAACTCCTAGATGGAACCGAGTTGTCTAAAATTGTGGTTGCAGATGGCCCCCTTGTTGAAGGTGTGCTCAATGCTGCAGTAAGTGCCTCAATAGGTTCTAGCTTTGACGCTGTTATCGGTGCTGTGGATGATGCACGGAACTTATCAAAGCTTGATTAAGAAACAGGTGAAATAGCAATAAGGTTTAGAAGAGGTGTATCCAAACGGATACACCTCTTTTTAGTATTTTGGTAATTAACATTTAAGGTGTATCTAATTGGGTACAAAAAAGGAAAATCGCATACTTTATAAGAATAATGTATCCAAATGGATACAACGTTCTTATATGCCAAGTTAAAAAAATGTTTTAAAAAGCCAGCTTTAAAAAATATACTCCTGTAATTTCAACGTGTTCAGCCTGAAGGTCTCAAAGTTGGCATTAAGATTGCGTATATAGGGTGGTGAATGAATAGGAAACCTACTCAGTTAGGATGGAGGGTGCAAATATGAATAAGAAAATTACCTTACAAGAAGCTGTTTCCATGGTCAAAGATGGCATGTCAGTCATGATTGGCGGATTTTTGGCAGCGGGAACACCAGAGCAAATGGTCGACGCACTTGTAGAAAAAGGTGTTCAAGATTTGACAATTATTTGTAATGATACAAGTTTTGTTGATAAAGGACTTGGAAAATTGGTTGCAAATAAGCAAGTTAAAAAAGTGATTACCTCACATATTGGTACAAACAAAGAAACAGGTCGTCAAATGAATGCTGGTGAGCTTGAAGTTGTTCTTGTACCACAAGGAACACTTGCTGAACGTGTACGTTCAGGCGGCGCTGGTCTGGGTGGTGTGTTGACACCGATTGGACTTGGAACACCTGTAGAAGACGGTAAGCAAATTGTAGAGGTGGATGGCAAGCGTTTTCTGCTTGAAACACCGCTTCGTGCAGATGTTGCACTTATCTACGGCTCTATTGTTGATGAGAAAGGCAATGTCTTTTACAACCAAGCAACACGTAACTTCAACCCACTTATGGCTACAGCAGCAGACAATGTTATTGTAGAGGCTGAAAAGCTCGTTAAGGTTGGAGAGCTTGATCCGCACTTAATTATGACACCAGGACTATTTGTTAATCATATTGTAGAGGAGGCGTAATCATGAATCCAAAAGAGATAATTGCGCGCAGAGTCGCTAAAGAGTTTAAAGATGGTGATGTAGTAAACCTAGGCATTGGATTACCGACGCTTGTAGCCAACTATATTTCTGAAGATGTTGAAGTACTCCTGCATTCTGAGAATGGGTTTGTCGGCATTGGACCTGCTCCAGATGAAGAAAACATAGAAAAAGATTTGGTGAATGCAGGTGGACAGCCTGTAACAATTCTGCCCGGTGGGTCTTACTTTGATAGTGCACAGTCCTTTGTAATCATTAGAGGTGGACACCTTGATGCAACGGTTCTTGGCGCACTTCAAGTTGATGAAAAGGGTAATCTGGCAAACTGGATGATCCCTGGTAAGCTTGTTCCAGGCATGGGTGGTGCGATGGATCTTGTTGGTGGTGCTAAGAAGGTAATCGTTTCAATGGTGCATACTGCCAAAGGCAATCCAAAAATTCTTAAGGAATGTACACTGCCATTAACTGCTGCTGGTAAAGTTAGCAAAATCATTACTGAAATGGGTGTTATGGAAGTTACCCAAGACGGACTCATGCTTACAGAATACAACCCTGAGTTTACGCTAGAGCAAATTCAAGAGGCAACTGAGGCAAAGCTGATTATACCTGAAAATATTAAAGAAATGCAGTAATAGGCACTACAAGGCGTGGGGACACTTTGAGCCGTATGCTCAAGTGAGGCGTCAATAATTTTACGGAGATTGTTAGAGACTTGGAGGAAAAAAATATGAGAGAAATCGTAATTGCATCAGCGGTTAGAACAGCTGTAGGCAGCTTTGGCGGTTCGCTAAAGAATGTATCGTCGGTTGATTTAGGTGCAACTGTCATTAAAGAAGCCCTAAACAAAGCGGGTGTTGAAGCGAAAGATGTTGATGAAGTTGTAATGGGTTGTGTGCTTCAGGCTGGAGAAGGTCAAGGCGTTGCGCGTCAAGCATCTGTCAAGTCAGGTATCCCTGTAGACACACCGGCATGGACTCTGAATATGATTTGCGGTTCAGGTCTAAAATCTGTCTCTGTGGCATTTGATATGATCGCTGCCGGCAGTGCAGATATTGTGGTTGCAGGTGGAACAGAGAACATGAGCGCGTCGCCATATGTTATGAAAAAGGCAAGATGGGGCGCAAGAATGGGCAATTCAGAAATCGTAGATATTATGGTTAATGATGGCCTTACAGATGCTTTTGCAGGTTACCATATGGGTATTACAGCAGAAAATATTGTTGATCAATGGGAACTGACGCGCGAAGCGCAAGACCAGTTCGCATATGAAAGTCAAATGAAGGCGGCTAAGGCACAGTCGGAAGGTCGATTCAAGGACGAAATCGTTCCTGTTTCAATTCCACAGCGTAAGGGCGACCCAATTATTTTTGACACAGATGAGTATATTAAAGCAAATGCTGAGCTTGAAAAGCTAGCTAAAATTAGACCGGCCTTTAAGAAAGACGGTACAGTTACAGCAGGCAATGCATCTGGCATTAATGATGGTGCAGCAGCACTGGTTATTATGAGTGCTGAAAAGGCAAAAGAACTGGGTGTTGAGCCACTGTGTACAATAGTTACACACGCTTCAGCAGGTGTTGACCCATCTATTATGGGTATTGGTCCAGTGAGCGCTGTTCAAAAAGCACTTAAGCGCGCCAATATGTCTAAAGATGATATAGATCTTGTAGAAGCCAATGAAGCCTTTGCATCTCAATCACTTGCTGTTATGAAGGAACTTGATTTTGATAAATCTATTGTCAATGTAAACGGTGGTGCAATTGCAATTGGTCATCCAATTGGTGCATCTGGAGCACGTATTTTTGTAACACTTATTCATGAAATGCTTAAGCGAGATGAAGTAAAGCACGGTATCGCGACACTGTGTATCGGTGGCGGTATGGGTGAAGCTGTTATCGTTAAGAAATAGGCACCAAGGTATTTTTAGTACTGTGTATAAATGCGCTTGCATTTGCATGAAGCGTTCACAAGTTGTTCTTTAATAAGGCAGCAAATGAAAGGCGTAAAAATGCAAGTTAATAGTAAAGAGACACATCAGAGTGTATACACTCTGATGTGTCTCTTTATATTTTTAATAAGTAAGAAAGCATAAGTAAGGTTGGGACGGATAAAATAATGAAATGTCTAAATCGAAACAATATGATGCGCGTATATAATATGATGCGCGTATATATTAGTGATTGAACTGCGGCGCTATAGAAGAAATCAAAGTGAGTGCGTGGTGTATTTTAGTGCATATGTTATAATGGAATGTAGCTATTTGGATACACTTATTTTGACAGGGGATCATTATATGAAATTAACGTATAAAGACCTGCGCCTTCAAATGGACATGATCGATGAGTTCATCGAAAGGGCTTATGAAGGGCTGGTTATTGTAGATGCTAATGGCATTGTCACTAAATTCAAATACGAAAAGCTGATGGGGATTAAGGAGCAAGACGCAATAGGAAAGCACGTCAGCGAAGTTATTGAAAATACAAGAATGCATAAGGTTTTGGAAACCGGGAAATCTGAAATAGGAGATATTCAAAAGATCAACGGTCACGACATGATTGCGACACGTATTCCCATCGAACGTGATGGAGAAATCATCGGTGCAATAGGGACGGTTCTATTTAAAGATGTTTCTGAAGTGAAGCATATGGCAGACTATATAGAGACCATGAATTCACAAGTGAAAAAGTATAAAAAGGAAATCAAACGCCTAAATCAGGCCAAATATTCCTTTGAAAATATATTGACGCAAAATCCGCATATGGAGTATTTGATTGATACTGCAAAACGTGCGGCTGAAACAAACTCAACAGTTTGTATTGAAGGCGAAAGTGGTACGGGCAAAGAGTATTTTGCCCACTCAATTCACAAGGGCAGTTACAGAAAGTATGGACCGTTTGTAAAAATAAACTGTGCGGCCATACCAAAGGACTTGCTTGAATCAGAACTCTTTGGCTATGAACCCGGTGCGTTCACCGGTGCTTCGAGTACTGGAAAAATAGGTAAGTTTGAACTGGCAACGGGTGGCACTATATTTTTAGATGAAATAGGCACCATGCCGCTCGATATGCAGGCAAAACTGCTTCGAGTTCTTGAAGAACGTGAGTTTGAACGTGTGGGCGGACACAACAAAGTGGAAGTTGATGTCCGTGTGATTTCTGCAACCAATGAAGATTTAAGATCACTGGTTGCAAAAAAGAAGTTTCGTGAAGACCTATACTACCGCCTGGAAGTTGTCAGCATTAAAATTCCGCCTCTAAATATGCGTAGTGAGGACGTTCCACTGCTTGCTCAAAACATGCTCAAAATGTTTATGAACAACTATCCGAAGTGCCCAACTGGTTTCTCAGAAGGGGCCATGAAAAAACTGCAAAGCTATGCGTGGCCAGGGAATGTACGTGAACTGCGAAATGTAGTTGAAAGCTCTGTCAATATGGCGCGTACAAAAATAATTTATACAAAGGATTTGCCAGAATATATTCAGCTGAGTACAACTGAAGAAAGTGGTGAAATTATAGTAAAAGAGGACAAAATGACATCGATTGACCAGCTTTGGTCAAGGAGTATGGATCTGGATTTGAACAGGTGTTTAGATGAAGTGGAGCGCAGCTTGATTATAGAAGCGATTCACAGGTGTGACGGCAATAAAACAGAGGCGGCAAAAGTACTCGGCATCCATAGAACAGCCTTGTATAAAAAGATGACCAAGCTGGGGCTATAGAGTACATTGGAGAATAACATGAATAAACTACAATATTTGAAAAACTATTTTGGATACAGCACATTTAGAAGGGGGCAAGAAGCCCTAATTGATGGCATTATCAGTGGCGAAGATGCACTGGGCATCATGCCTACAGGGGGAGGTAAATCACTATGCTATCAGCTTCCAGCCATTATGCTTGAAGGTACAGCAGTTGTCATATCTCCCCTTATTTCACTCATGAAAGATCAAGTAGACAGTCTTGTGGAATCGGGCATAGAAGCGACCTTTATTAACAGCACCCTGTCACAGGGCGATATACTTGAAAGGCTTGAGGGTATGCGAAATGGGGCTTATCGCCTGGTTTATGTTGCGCCTGAACGCCTCGGAACCGCGTATTTTACAAGGGGACTCCAGCAGTGTAAAGTGAGCTTAGTCGCTATTGATGAGGCACATTGTATCAGCCAGTGGGGACATGATTTTAGACCAAGCTATCAGGATATTCCGCGTTTTTTGAATCAATTTGAACAGCGCCCCCCTGTGGCAGCATTTACAGCGACTGCGACACCAAAAGTTACTGAAGAAATATTGACCCTCTTAGAGCTAAGGCAACCGGTCATTCAAAAAACGGGATTTGATCGTCCGAACTTGTTTTATAAAGTTGCTGCTCCGGGGAATAAGTTCAGGTACTTGGAACAGTATTTGTCGGGCAAAGAAGCAGATGAAAGCGGTATTATTTACTGTTCGACACGTAAAACGGTGGAATCGGTAACGGCAAAGCTCAGAGACAAGGGCTATAGTGCACTTGGTTACCATGGGGGTATGGACAGTGCGGTAAGAAAGTCTGTACAAGAGGATTTTATGTTCGACAGAGTACCGCTCATTGTTGCCACCAACGCCTTTGGAATGGGTATTGACAAGTCGGACGTGCGTTTTGTTATTCATTACAATATGCCGCAGAACATGGAAGCTTATTATCAGGAAGCGGGACGTGCCGGTAGAGATGGTCTGGAGTCAGAATGTGTCCTAATGTATTCGGCTTCAGATATTGTCAGTCAAAAGATGCTGATTGAAAATAATATGACCAGTGAAGACAGACGGCGCATGCTCAACGAGAACCTCCAGTATTTAATAAATTATTGTCATAGTGATAACTGTCTGAGGTATATGATCACGGACTACTTTGGAGAAGCGCATGAGCGAACGAGCGCTGGTGAGAAATGTGGAAACTGCAGTACTTGTCTAGATGAATCTGAAAAGAGAGATGTAACGGTCGAAGCGCAGAAAATCCTTTCTTGTATATATAGAACCAATCAGCGTTTTGGAATGAATTTAATTATACGTGTTTTACGTGGTTCAAGTGAAAAGCGTGTACTTCAATTTGGGCTTGATAAGCAAACAACCTATGGCATTATGAAAGATGCCAGTCCGGGTGAAATAAGAGAAATTATCATGAGCCTGATTGCTGAAGGCTATTTGCGAATGACCACAGATACTTATCCGGTATTAAAACTGCTTGGCCCAGCCCGCAGTGTTTTAAAGGGTGAAAGAAAAATTACCGTTAAGGTAGAACGCTTAAAACGCGGTAAAAGTAAAGAAGCCAAAAAGCGAAAGCACAAAGTTAAGGCAATTGGCTTTGAAAATGTGGACTATGATGAAAAGCTATTTGAGAAACTAAGTGGCATGCGGGGACAAATTGCATCGGAAAAGGGACTGCCAAGTTATACGGTATTTCATAACGCTGCTCTACTGGAAATGTCAGCACTGTATCCTACGACTGAAGAAGAGTTTCTAAAAATCGGTGGCGTGGGTCAAAAGAAGCTTGAAAATTATGGTGGCCTATTTATGGATGAAGTGAAAAAGCATTTAAGCGCCCAAGGTATAGATGAAACTGTACGACTTGAGAAACGAAAAATGATTGAAGCGCAAATAGAAAAGGCGATTGAAAATGCACCTGATGATACAAGCGCATCCAACCTGTCTGAAAAGCCTAAAAACGAACCGATGAGTGAACGTATAAGCACCACCTACTCTATATATAAAGAAGGTCATAGCATAAAGCAAATTGCTCAAAAACGTGGATTTACGACAGGAACCATTATAAAGCATTTGGTAAAGGCGCATGAAAAGGAACTGACAGTAGACTGGAAACTTCTCATTGATGAAGACAAGTGCAAATGTATTTTTGAAGCCATAGAGGTGGTCGGACTAGAGTCGCTTAAACGGATTAAAGATTTGGTTCCAGAAGATATCGACTATGATGCCATTCGAATTGCAATTGAAATCTATAAGCAAGATAGCTTGTAATATGTAAGTAAAAAGAGTGTTGCTCAGGTTAAGTATTAACCATTAGCGACACTCTTTTAAATGCGTGTTTAAAAATTTGATTCTTCTAGCAAAACTGTCCTTTGTTATTGGGCTACGCTTGATTGCGTCATAACCATGAACGGTTCCAAAGGTTTCGTGGAGTGTAACTGAAACACCATTTTCTTTCAAACGCTTTGCATAGGCAAGGCCTTCATCGTGAAGTGGATCAAATTCAGCCGTTTCGACATAAGCTGGAGGCAGTTCCTTAAGAGATTTCGCATGCAGAGGTGCTGCGTAACCAGGAGCTTCATTCATCTCTTCGTACGCTGGCAAATACTGCGACCACATAAACTTGTTGGCTTCTGTATAGAACATGGGCGTATCTGTATAGTGCTGTGCTGAATAAGAAGACTGAGTATGGTCTGTTGTTGGGTAGACAAGCACCTGACACTGTAAGTCTGGCCCTTTTAAATCGCGGCACATGAGTGCAACAGATGCGGCTAAGTTGCCGCCAGCACTCTCGCCTGCAACAGCTATACGGTTTGTATCAACGGAAAGTCTAGACGCATTGTCATAAGCCCAAATCAAAGTTTTATAGCAATCATTAAGGCCAGCTGGAAATGGATTTTCAGGAGCCAGCTGATAGTCGGGCATAATGACAACACTGTTGGTACCGCGGGCATACTCGCTGGCATATCTATAATGGAGTTCATTGAGTCCAAGCATGAATCCGCCGCCGTGGTAGAAAAGTATACAAGACGTTTTTCCCGCATGTGCTCGCGGGTCAAAAATAGCCACTTTTATTTCGGTATTATTATGGCCTAAAATAGTCTCATGATATACTTTCAAATCTCTCGTTATGTGTACTGGAAGCGTCATTGCTTTTCCAATAAGTCTGCGTGCATGTATGTCAGCTAGGCTGGATAGTTTCATGTTCAGTCGTGATAGTGCTCTAAAGTCTTTATGGATAGGGTATTTTTGCATAGTATCGCCTCCGTCATTAACATGGGTATTATAATCAATCATGAACTTTTAGTCAATGTAGTAGGCCACCCTTGCAGCATGTTTCGTGTTTAATTTTCCTTAAGTCTTAGGGTGATCTAATTGATTTTACTCATGAGCCGAGGGGAAACTGTCGATAATATTTAAGTAAGTAAGAAGTGGAGGGATAGAATGAACGACACCAAAAAAAATATGAACCACATCAAGGGTTTGTTCAAATACAATGGTATTGTACTGGTTCTAATCATGCTGGTGGCTTGTGTCTCCAAAACTCAAGAGTTAAGCGAGCCGACTTTGCCGATGCCATCAGAGCAAACGAGCACGGCGGTTAGTGCTGGTGAAGATACAGCAGAAATTGTTATTGGAGATGAATCCTATCAAGAAAAAGAACTGGAAGACGCGGGTAGGGACGCGGAGTCAGATGTCTCACTGGACATTCGTGACGACTGGACTTGGTCGCGCGATGGGCGTTTAACAATCATTGAAGGGCGTGTTGAAAACTCTGGGAAACGAGGCGTTGGTTTTTTCAGAATAAAAGCTGAATATGTGGACGTATCAGGGCAGGTTCTTGATGTTGAAAGTACAGTGAGTGGCGAACCCCTGCAGCCAGGTGCTCAAAAATCATTTAGAATACTCAAAGAATATGATGGAGCCTTCAAATCAGTCAGAATATGGATTGATGAAGTAAAACCTTTGAATGAACCTGTGGTCTCGCTTGATACACAAAAGGAACTAGCTATTCAGGAAGGGTGGGTATGGGAAAAAGATGGTGCCTATACCTATATACAAGGTTCTGTTAAGAATAGTGGAGATGAGCCAATATACTATTATAGAATAAATGCCGAGTATAAGGATGAAGACGGTCAAGTTTTGGATACCGATTTTACCAACTCAGGGACTCGATTGGACCCTGGCTCCGAAGCAAAATTTGAGATCATGCATCCTCATGATAATGCCTATGCAGAGGTAACAATCTACATTAGTAAACTGAGGTAGAAAAAGGCTCTGAAACGTAATTTGGTATGCGTTTCAAAGCCTTTTTATACATTATAGACTCAATCTATTTCCTTTTGAAGATAGATTGCTCGTATTTCAAAACACGTGGATCATGACAAGCCAGACCCGTGTCATAGGAATAGTCACCGAGCACATCTTTGAAAGCATCGAGTGATTCTTGATTTTTAAAGACATTCCAGCCAAAGTACATTAAGTTTTCTGAGCGCATCACAGCCCTGTCGAACAAATCCATGAAGGATTGTCTAAATTCCATGGCATTATCGCATGGGTGTAACCATGGCTGATGATTATTGTTCAAATAATCGATACTATAGTCAGCATCTGCTGGAAAGGCAGCTGTTGTAATGTATTGTGGTTTTGAGATGCGTTTTTCAAGTTTTCTGTACATGCTGCGTTTCTTAAATTTAGGGTCATGCAAGAGTTTAAGCAACTTGTACATATCCGTAGTTGCAGTCTCTATGACCTCAGGGCTGATGACGGTTTCATACACTGCCTCATAAACTTTGACTAAATGTTCATAGACAGGTCTTAGCGAACGTGGATTATTTGGAATACATGAATGCTGATTTTGAGGCAGGTCAGGCATGAAGCTGAACTTTCTGCTCAAAATGGTGTCTATAATATTTTCAAAGTATTTATGATGGTGGGTATCCCCGTTTTTCTTTGACAGTTCATCATTGTTCAGGCCGGCGAAGTAGTGGACGAATGGGTGTGCGGTTGTATCCAGCGCATAATGCGATAAAAATCCCATCCAGTATGCAATACGCATCTGTCCAGTTTTCGTGGATAAGTCTTCATCGCGCAGCATGTCAAAAGCAGTACTTAGAAACAAGCTGGTCTTGTCTTTATGAACTCGGTCGGCAAAATCAGGGACTGAAAATGTTTTTTTCCAAGGCCAAATGCCATAATAGAAAAACAAATCAGGTCCTTGTGATCCTAGAAAAAAAGCTGACCTATGCGTATCGAGAATTTGCCTCAAAACGGTTGTGTCTTCAATGTTGCGTCTGGAAAAATCAGCACAATATACATGGGTTAAAACGTCAGGCATATGAACACTTCCTTTCGTGATTATATTCATCATACTATTTAACTTAACTTGCGTCTATACACGTTGAGTTTATGGGAAAATAACACAGTATTCACCAAATAAGATGATATACTTATAAGTGCATTAAACAGATAATCAGGAGGCATATATGACATCGTTTTCGAAGATTGAAAAAAGCTGGATTATGTATGATTGGGCAAATTCCGCTTACACACTGGTTGTTACAACGACGATTTTACCCCTTTTTTTTAAAGCAATGTGCGATCAAGCGGGGCTGCTTTCAACGCAATCAACAGCATACTGGGGCTATGCAAACTCTCTGGCTACCTTAATTGTAGCTGTTTTGGCACCTATTTTGGGAACCGTTGCAGACTATAAGCATAAAAAGAAAAAGTTCTTTATATCGGCTTTGTCTATGGGAGTCCTATTTACTTCTGCGTTAACATTTATACCCGAAGGAAATTGGTTAATGCTATTATTTGTATATGTTTTCACTATGGTTGGATTTTCAGGTGCAAATGTATTTTATGATGCCTTTTTAGTAGACGTATCTGATGAAGCGCATATGGATATGGTATCCAGTCAGGGGTACGCATGGGGATACATAGGAAGCACCATTCCATTTGTGGTCATTGCAGGTATGATTTTTAAAAGTGCGGCACTGAATTTAACTGAAATACAGGTCATGCGCTTTGGATTTTTGATAACGGCTATATGGTGGGGCGTCTTTTCAATTCCTATGATTAAAAATGTTCACCAAAAATATTATCTTGAAAACGAACCACACATATTAATAAACAGTTTGAAGCGTATTTATAAAACACTAAAAAACATACGTGCTCATAAAACGATTTTTTCATTTTTGATTGCATACTTTTTCTATATTGACGGCGTGGGAACCATAATAAAAATGGCAGTGGTGTACGGGTCTGACGTGGGGCTGAACTCAACAACACTGATTGTTGTCCTCTTGGCAGTTCAGCTGGTAGCCTTTCCATTTGCCATTCTCTACGGTATGTTATCAAAAAAATTCGGTACAAAAAAAATGATTCAAGTCGCTATACTTATTTACATTTTCACCTGTTTCTTTGCTTATCAGCTGGACTCAGTTGCTGAATACTGGATATTAGGTATGCTTGTTGCTTCATCCCAGGGGGGTATACAGGCCCTTAGCAGATCCTACTACGGCAAGCTCATACCTAAAGAGAAGTCGAATGAGTTTTACGGATTCTATAACATATTTGGTAAATTTGCAGCGGTCATGGGCCCTTTTTTAGTGGGTATTGTCAGTGAAACAACTGGACGAACGCAGAATGGTATTTTCAGTATTGTAGTGCTATTTGTCATTGGATTTGTTTTGATGCTGCGTGTGCCTGAAACAAACCAGTAAATAAGTGTTTTTCTTTTTAAGATAAATTCATAGATCCAGGGTAGTGCGGTCATAATTATTAAAAAATTGAAACACAACCAATGTTTTAATACAAAAGTGGTTGTAGTTTTACTTTGAACCCATTATACTGGTCTGGTGACTTTTTTAGGAGGGATAACAATGAAAAAATGGACATTTGAAAAGATTATTATGGATATCATTTTTCTGACACTTGGATGCTCATCCTTGGCATTTGGAATTACAGCAATTTTACGTCCTAACGGATTGATCACAGGTGGTGCAACAGGTGCTTCGATTGTTGTTTCTGAGCTAATTGGTGTGCCATACACAATTGTGTTTTATATGATTTCGATAGCTATACTCATTACATCAATGATTTTTATAGGGAAAGCAGAAGGCCTTAAAATTATTTTCCTAACGTTAACATTTCCAGTAGTGCTCATCGGCTTTGAAGCACTTCATATTGAGTTCATCGAAAATGATTTATTTTTGGCGTCCATTTATTTCGGCATATTTGCAGGCTCGGGCGTAGGCTTGATTTTAAAGCGCGGATATTCAATGGGGGGGACAGAGTCTCTAGCAAAAGTACTCCATAGGCGTTTATTCTCATTTATGAGTTTGAGTCAAATACTGCTGATTATTGATATGGTGATTGTTGTAAGTTCTCTTATGATCTATGATAAGCAGGTTGCACTCTATGCTGTACTCACTCAGTTTGTATTTATGAAAACAGTTGATGCTATTCTGTTTGGTATGGGTTCTAGAAAAGTGAAGATTGAAATTATCAGTGATGCGTGTGATGAAATTTCTGATTTCATTATGCATGATATGCAGCGTGGTACAAGCATGTATGAGATAAAGGGCGGATACACTAACCAGAGCAAGATGAAGGTGGTCTCAATTTGTTCTCCGCGTGAATCTATGTTGATTAAACGCTATATTGCAGGACTTGATCCAGACGCATTTGTCGATGTTCTGCCTGTTTCTTCAGTATGGGGAAAAGGCGTTGGATTTGACAGTTTAATTGAAGAAGCCCTTTAATAAATGAAAACAGTAGCTTTGAGCTATTTAGTAAGATCGATATATTGATTTAACTGTGAACGCTTCAGGCTGCAAAATAGCTTGAGGCGTTTTTTATTGAAATGCACAGGGCAATTTACAATCAAGAAGCGCACCGAGCAATCTGCGTTTGCTCTGGTCGTTAGTCACGGGTAATGGGGACTAGAGTTATTTGTGATATGCTATTTGGAGATATAAAGTATGGAAGAAATGCACAGGGCAATTTAGCAATCAAGAAGCGCACAGGGCAATCTGCGTTTGCTCTGGTCGTTAGTCACGGGTAATGGGGACTAGAGTTATTTGTGATATGCTATTTGGAGATATAAAGTATGGAAGAAATGCACAGGGCAATTTAGCAATCAAGAAGCGCACCGAGCAATCTGCGTTTGCTCTGGTCGTTAGTCACGGGTAATGGGGACTAGAGTTATTTGTGATATGCTATTTGGAGATATGAAGTATGGAAGAAATGCACAGGGCAATTTAGCAATCAAGAAGCGCACCGAGCAATCTGCGCTTGCTCTGGTCGTTAGTCACGACCAATAGTTTTAGAAATAAAAAGACCGCTATTCATGCCAGCATGATGGCTGTCTTTTTATTTCTAAAACTGCTCTTCTTTGTCTTTTTCGCAAAAAAATGCCGGTAAGGGGATTACCGGCGCCTTCTATGGAATAGAAGTTGATGATGTATAATGGGTTTCAAATATAATATCGGTCAAGCTTTAGAAGATTTGAATGTTTTTTTGAAATTTTATAATGAAATTGTTTAAGAGTGTTATAATAAATAGGAATAATCATTATTGGAGGGTCACAAAATGAACATATGGGGAAAAATAATATTAACCATTGATATGGTTGTACTGGTGCTTTTGATGCGTTCAGCGATGCGTCTCATGAAGGTTTTAAAAAGTGCAGGAGAGCGTGCGATGCACATTTTTCCGACGCCTAAGCTTTTAGCAGGCACACTGATTATAAACTTTTTTGGTATGTTTGTAACAGTCTATTCATACGTGAAGTCATTTAACATTATGTACTTGCTCTT
The DNA here is from genome assembly GCA_963676345.2 of uncultured Acidaminobacter sp. Classification (GTDB taxonomy): domain Bacteria; phylum Bacillota; class Clostridia; order Peptostreptococcales; family Acidaminobacteraceae. The sequence goes on along the minus strand of CAXXTS010000001.1, from coordinate 508,185 downwards.
TCTATCGGTCTTTTTATTAAACTCACTTACGGTCTTCCAAAGGCTTATTTCAGTCCATGAGTCTGGCATTGTTGTCCAGGGGAAGCTGATTGCTTTTAAACAGATCAAGCGTGTCGTTTGGGGTGAGGAAAAGAAACGTTTTATAGCACTTCAACTGATCTTGAAAGACAGAAATGAAGCGCCTGTATTTGTAAGTATTCCGGTAAAGAGAAAAGATGAACTGGCAAGTTTATTGCGTAGAAGAATGTTGTAAGAAAATTTTGTATTAACAAATCCAGTAAGTTCTTGTATAATGTTCTTACATGCATTTGGTGCATGTAGGAGTGGAGGAGTTTATGTCGAAGGAGAGTGACAGGCAGGGTACTCGATTACACGTATCTGTTGTTCTACTTGGAACGATTGTACTGGTTTATATTTTGAGCGTCCTGCTAATGTACACAACAAAGACGCTTTAATTTGATGCTGTCTCTTATAGTTTACTTTGCCTAAAGGCCTTGTTTGCTGTGGGCAGATTATTAAGACCGTTAAATTGTATATGAGATTTGAAATAATTTCAGAACAGCGCTTAGCTGTTCATGTCGCATGAGGCGATAATAAGTAAGAACGTAAAAGAAAGAGGCTGTCGCAGAATGACTTTCTAAGGAAAGTCACTTCGTGACACTCTTTTTTTAGTTTTTGAGAGAATAACACCATTATTTAAGAAATAGAGAGCAGAGCTATTGCACTATCATCTTGTGCAATAACGCTTCCAAGATCAAATGGCAGAAGTAGTTGTTCTTCTACATATTGCTGTTATGATTATTAAGTATTTTGATATTACTTGTCATAGCTACAATATACAACTCAGGCGGGTTATTTTGAACCCGCCTGTAAGCTTTTTTTGATGGTTTTTGGGTCTGATCTCAAAATCGCATGCGTTTCACAGTGTTCTATGCCTTCGTAAGAGTGAATTTGCAAATTTCTGTTTGCCTTATAAAAAGGGACTGTCTTTTTGCGACAGCCCCTTTCAAAATGCAATTATTCACCTTGATTTTCAATCATTCTTGACATGATATCATTTGAGCGCTTAATAAAAGCAGTCATTGATTCAGAATCGAGTGGTTTATGACTGATCATTGCTAAGTCATAAATTTGTTCAGCGACCATATCGCTGAGGTCGTGATCATCTTCTAAATGATTCAGTGTATATTGTACTAGAGGATGATTTTTGTTAAGTACCAGTGTCTCTTCTGTAGGGAACATGGAAGGATCCATGCCAGACATGCTGAACTGACGCATCATATCTTGCATACGGCGGCTTTCTTCAGAGAGTAGAATCATGCCAGCCACATCTTTTGATTTTAGTGTTTGAAGTTGAATCTTAAAGCTTTCTTTTGACAGGATGCGTTTATAGAGATTTTCAATTTTCTCCAAAACAGAGCTGTCTTGCTCTTCGTCTTTCTTTTCTTCATCAAGCAAATCCGATAAATCAGCATCGACACGTTTAAACTGCACCGTATCATATTTACTTTCAAGCATAGAAATGAATGGTGAATCAATATTATGGTCAAAGACAACAGACTCTATACCATGCTCCTGTAATAGCTTAATGTATTGAGATTGAAGCTGAGTGTCAGTGGTATAATAGATGGTCTTTTTGTCATCGCTTTCACTGTTCGTAGTTCCATACTCATGTACAGTTCTATATGTTCCAGCGGTATCTTTGAGAAGAATGCTGTCTTTTACGCGGTCTGCAAACTTTTCATCTTTAAGTGCACCAAATTTAATGAATGGGTGAATATCGTCCCAGTAGTTTTCAAATGAAGCACGATCGGTTTTTTGTAAAGACGTGATTTTGTCGCCAACCTTTTTGGTAATGTAATCACTGATTTTCTTGACGAAGCCATCATTTTGAAGGAAGCTTCTTGAAACATTAAGCGGCAAATCCGGACAGTCAATAACGCCTTTAAGAAGGAGTAGGAACTCAGGAATGACTTCTTTGATGTTATCAGCAACGAATACCTGGCTATTATAAAGTTTGATTTGACCTTCAAGGGTGTCGAACTCTGTGCTCAGTTTCGGGAAGTAGAGAATACCCTTCAAGTTAAACGGATAATCCATATTCAGGTGAATCCAGAATAGCGGCTCCTTAAAGTCGTTAAAAGTACTTCTGTAGAATGCTTTGTATTCTTCATCTGTACATTCGTTTGGTCGCTTCGTGTAAAGCGGCTTCACTTCATTAAGCGCTTCTGGTTCTTTAACAATGACATTACCATCTTCGTCTTCTTCAGGCGCTTCGCTAAGATCCTTAAAGTAAATAGGGTAAGGCATGAAAGAACAGTATTTGTTCAGTGTTTCACGAATGCGGCTGCCTTTTAAAAACTCTTCACCTTCTTCACCAAGGAATAAAGTGATCTCAGTTCCGCGAGTTGCTTTTTCGGTAGGCTCCATTTCAAATTCGATACCACCATCACAGTGCCATTTAACACCGCTTGAGTCTGGTATATGTGACTTCGAAAGGATTTCAACATGATCAGCTACCATGAAAGAAGAGTAGAAGCCAAGTCCGAAGTGACCAATAATTTGATCATCGTCTCCCTTGTCCTTATATTTCTTAATAAAATCCTCGGCGCCAGAGAAAGCAATCTGATTAATGTATTTTTTTATTTCCTCATCTGTCATGCCAACGCCATTATCGATGAATTTCAGGGTTTTGTTTTCTGGGTCCAAAATGACGTCAACTTTAAAGTCTGACTGGTCTTGTAAATCAGCTTCTCCAAGTGAACTTAAGCGGCGAACCTTCGTAATGGCATCACATGCATTTGAAACGAGTTCACGAATGAAAATGTCGTGATCAGAATAAAGCCACTTTTTTATAATTGGAAAAATGTTTTCGCTATGAATCGATAGATTGCCTTTTTCCATAGGCATATACATCACTCCTTAATGTCTAGTTTGTATTGTAAGTAATCCTACAGTTAATATGATAGGACTGATTAGGAGTGCTGTCAATAGGAATTGGCACTCGTTATCAAAGAGTGCTGATTAATTAACATTTTGTACACAATTGGAAGGTGTCATTTGACTTTAAGCTGAAAGATGGCTATAATAAACCAAACATGTGTTCGATTTGCTGATCGGAGGTAGACATGACACAGAAAGAAATTGAGAAGAATATTAGAGTGATTGAAAGTATGGTTAGAACAGCTTGCCTATCGCCATCAAATGTATTCGGCAAAGGCATTTGGGACCATCACATAAAATGGGTTGTAAAGTTTGGTGACATGATGGCTGAAAAAACAGGGGCAGACCACTTAACGGTTCATTTAGCGGCTCTTCTTCATGACTATGCAAGCATTAAATCCTTTGCACTATACACCAATCATCATGTGCATGGTGCAAAAGAGGCTGAACGTATTTTAGGTCCGATGGGGTTTGATGTGCGCACGATTAATGGGGTATCACACTGTATTTTAACGCATCGAGGCAGTATGGTAATTGAGCGTAGGACGGTGGAGGCGCATTGTGTTGCTGACGCAGATGCTATGGCGCATTTTGTTGGTGTGCCTTCGCTTCTAGCATATGCGACACAAGGCAAGGGACTTGAACTCTTAGAGGCAATTGCTTGGGTTAAGGCAAAGCTTTTGAGAAGTTGGAATAAACTAAGTAAAGCGGCTAAGACCTTGGCGAAAAATTATTACGATGCAGCCCTTGAACTCTTATCGGACACAATACGTGTTGAAGAGATATTGCGATTTGCAAAAGAAAATGTTTATACGACAAATTCAGAACGACATGTTCTTTAGCGCACTTTCTTCTAATATAAATACATGGTGAGGGTGTATAAGGTGCTTGGGTTTCGTCAGAGGACACGAGAAAACAGCTTCAAATAGAAGGAAAATTCATTTTATATTAATAAAGTCTGTAAATGGCGTTTAATTTGTGGGATTTCACCCCACTCTTTAAACGCCATTTTTATGTTCGCACTTATTGAAAGATCAGGTAGGCCGAATTTCGGCAAAGCCTATAGATTCAATGGGTTGAGCTGTGGGACTATGGTCATATATTTTCCAGTAATTTGTATGTTTGAATTGTAGTTTCATATTTTATGGTGTACAATTAGGGTAGAAAGTGGTTTTAAGTGGAGGGTTGTGGGGTAATATCCCAATAGATTAAACGGTGGAGATGGTTTGAATGTTCATTGGAGAATATAATCATACTGTCGACACCAAGGGCCGAATGAACGTCCCGGCAAAGTTTAGAGAAGACCTTGGTGAGCGATTCTATATTACAAAGGGACTGGATAATTGTTTATTTATGTTCCCTGAATCGGAATGGCGTGTTTTCGAAGAAAAGCTTAAGGCGTTGCCCTTAACCAATCGAAACGCACGTGCATTTGTTCGTCTATTTTTTGCAGGCGCAACCGAGTGTACGCTTGACAAGCAAGGTCGGGTTAATATTCCTCAGACACTTAGAGACCATGGAGAAATTGAGAAAGACGTTATTGTTATTGGCGTAGGAACGCGTGTTGAGTTGTGGAGTGAATCCAACTGGAATGCGTACAATGACCCTGATAACATCAGCTATGATGACATTGCTGAGCAAATGGCTGAACTTGGAATATAGGAGGAGTCTTGAATGGCATTTGAGCACGTATCCGTTTTGTGGGAAGAAACCGTTGAAGGACTAAACATTAAGCCAGAAGGCATATATATTGATGGAACGCTTGGCGGCGGTGGACACTCGGAGCTTGTACTCAAAAAGCTGACAACGGGTAAACTGATCGGTATTGATCAGGATACAGATGCCCTTGCTGCTGCCAGCGAAAGACTTAAGGAATACGGAGACCGTTTTATTCCAGTACATAGTAACTTTTCAAATGTTCTTGAAGTTTTAAAAGAACTGGGCATTGAAAAGGTAGACGGCATGATGATGGATTTGGGTGTGTCATCGTATCAGCTGGACGAAGCAGAACGTGGTTTCAGCTATATGAATGATGGTGATCTGGACATGCGAATGGATAGAAGTAGACCATTTTCAGCAAAAGACGTCATAAATACTTACTCCGTTTCTGAATTAAATCAAATCATAAAAGATTATGGAGAAGAGCGCTGGGCAAAACGCATTGCTGAATTCATTGTTCAGGCAAGAGAAGACGGTGAAATCACAAGAACCAGCGAGCTTGTTGATATTATAAAGGCGGCAGTGCCAAAAGGGGCAAGAAAAGATGGTCCTCACCCTGCTAAAAGGACATTTCAAGCAATAAGAATCGAAGTAAATAATGAACTTGGAATTATTGCAGAAACTATAAGGGCTATTGCCACTGCACTAAATCCGGGTGGACGGATATCCATTATTACTTTCCATTCGCTTGAAGACCGTATCGTAAAGAAAACATATAAGGAACTGGCGCAAGGATGTATTTGTCCACCTGAACTACCTATGTGCATGTGTGACAATGAGCCAGTTGTAAAGATAATCACGAGAAAGCCAAAACTTCCAAGTGATCAGGAAATAGAGGAAAACCCGAGGGCAAGGAGTGCCAAACTCAGGGTAGCGGAAAAACTCTAGTTATTTAAGTGTGTTAGGAGGGGCAAGGATGCTGCCAGCACGTAAGATAGCCAAACATGATACATATGAAGCTTATCATAGACAACAGCATCAGGAAAAAATGAAAAAGGCTGCTGATATCCTTGAACAAAAGCAAAAAAGGTATCAGCGTAAGAGAAGGCTGAAGTTTTTAGCGCGCTCTTTTGCGGGATGCTTGCTTGTTTTTGGTATGCTCTCTTTTCTTGTCATGCGTTATGCCCTGATCTTTGAAATCAATTACACTATAAATGGTCTTGAACGTGAAATTAACGAGTATACACTTCAAAAAGAAGACTTGCGTGTGCAACTGGACTCTACTGTGGTTCTTGATAATGTGGAAAAAGTTGCAATGACAGAATTGGGGATGCAGTATCCTCAACCTGAACAGATTGTATATATTAATTCAAATTGGAACTATAGGCTCGATTCGCAGTATGCAAATTTAGACAAGGAACCGACTTTGCAAGAAGGCACATTAGGTGGCGATGATGACATGGTTCGTGATTTTCAAAATTATGCAGCCTATATTCGTTCCTGGTTCCATAACCGATAATTATTCATGCATAAAAAGGATCGAAAGCTTAGGCTTTCGATTTTTTATCGTTAAAATACAGAGGCGTCCGTGAATATGAGTAAAATGAGTACACAAATTCATATTTAAGGACGCGTTTGCATGACTTTGCTTTTCTTAATCTTACCTAAGCTGAAAATAATTAGAATGACTGTAGCGTGTAAGCTTACTGGATGCCAGATACTTAAGGAAATATTCCTGTACACATGGAGGCTATGCGTGATATTTTAATGTGGGAGAGGTGTTATGAATGAAAGGACCGAATGCAAGTAATAAAAGACGGTTATGGTTTGCCCTGTTTCTTGTTGCGCTGATCTTTTCTGCGCTCATTGGCCGTCTTGCATTTATACAAATAATAAAGGGTGAAGAATATAAAAAACTCGCGGTGCTTCAACAGACGAGAAATGTTCCCATTCCAGCTGAACGAGGGGTTATTTATGATAGAAAGGGCATTAAGCTGGCGTTTAGTGTGCAGTCTTTTACAGTGTGGGCCCATCCCAAGGATGTCGACGATGAAAGTTTAGATGAAGTGGCGGGAGAGCTTGCAGATATTCTTGAAATGGATAAAGAGGGGATTTACGATCAAATCCATGGATCAAGCTCCTCTATTGTACGTGTTAAACGTTGGATTTCTAAGGCTCAGGCAGACCTTATAAAAAACAAGCGATACAAGGGGATCAGTGTTGCCTCAGACCATAAGCGCGTTTACCCGAATTTGAATTTTGCAGCGCATATATTAGGACACACAACGGTGGATGGCGTTGGACTTTCGGGCGTTGAACTCTCTTATGAAGATGAACTCAGAGGTCGCGAAGGCACCCTTGTTACCAATACCGATGCAGCTGGCAGACAGTTGCCTTTCGGAAAAGAGAAGCTCTACGCACCAGAAGATGGACTCAGCCTTGTACTGACTATAGATGAAATTATTCAACACTTTACAGAAGAAGCGCTTGCAAAGGGTGTCGAAGAGCATGATGCGCAAAAGATCACAGCGATTGTAATGGAGTCGAAGACGGGTGAAATACTCGCAATGGCTACAAAACCGGATTATGACCCAAATGAGCCTCGTAACATCAAAGATTTGTATCCTGATGTTGATTTTGATGCACTCAGTACAGATGAACTCATAAGGCTTTGGAATACGGCGTGGCGCAACCCTAATCTGACAGACACTTATGAGCCGGGATCGACCTTCAAAATACTTACAACAGCCATTTCTTTTGAAGAGAATGTGGCAAATCCACAGTCGACTTTTTCGACACCGGGTTACATAGACCTGTATGGCAGTCGTATAAAAAACTGGGATTACCCAAGGTCACATAAGAACTTCACCTTGATTGAAGGTATGGAAAAATCCCTCAACACCATGTTTATGGAACTGTCTGATAAAATCGGAAGAGACACGTTCTATAGCTATCTTGAAAATTTCGGATTAACTAGAAAAACAGGTATTGATCTGCCAGGTGAAGCTGGATCGATTCTGCTTCCGAGAAATAAAATCGGACCGGTAGAACTGGCAACGATTTCATTTGGACATGGTATTGCGGTTACGCCACTTCAAATGGTGACAGCTATTAATGCCGTTGCCAATGACGGAAAGCTTATGGAGCCCCATATAGTTAAGGCGCTTCATGATTCTGAAGGCAATGTGGTTGAACGCATTAACCCAAAAGTTGTAAAAAATGTTATTTCGAAAAAAACATCTGTGGATGTCCGTTTAGTCATGGAGTCTGTTGTAACCAATGGGTCTGGTAAGCTGGCTTACATACCAGGTATCCGAATCGGTGGTAAAACAGGTACCTCTGAAAAAATTGTAAATGGAAAGTACTCAGATGAATTGGCCTATGCATCATTTGTAGCGATTGCACCGGTGGATGATCCGCTGATTACAGTCCTTGTTGTCATTGATGAGCCGAAAGATACCAATTATGGTAGCCAGACTGCCGCGCCAGTTGCACGTGATATACTAGATGACACCCTGCGCTATCTTGGTGTTGAACCGGAAATACCTGAAAACAGCAGGGAAGTTAAGGTGCCGAATCTTATTGGAAAATCGCTGGATAAGGCAATCAAGATTCTTGAAGCTTCTGGTTTGTCATACACGACAGAGCCGGTACATGTTTCCAATCCTGACAGTCAGGTGCTTAATCAATTCCCATATGCAGGATCGGTTGTCTCTGGACAGGACATTATCATACTCAATGTTGAACCGCTTCCGGATAAGGCGATTTCTGAATAGTGACAATATGGTTATGACTGTTACAATACAGTCAAAATCTGATATAATTAATGATGTTGTAAATTGGCGATTAGAATAACCTTGTGTATTTGTATCGCCTTTTTTATTCGCGAAAAATTGAAGATTCTTTCTTGGTATATATTGAGGAAGAAAAGTGTGTTTTCGAATTGCTCTTAGTGCCTATAGGTGTGTGTCTGTAATGTCTTTACAGTTATACATCTTCTATAAAGACAAATGGCGTGATTCGGCTTTAAAAGATTATGACTGAAAGGACAGTGGAATTTATATGCTGCTTAATAGCATGCTGGAAGGTTTGGGACACCGTATCATAACAGGTGATGTCAATGTTGAAATAAAAGATGTTCACCAAGACAGTCGCAAAGTTGGAGAGGGTACCCTGTTTCTAGCAATTAAAGGATTTAAGACCGATGGACATGCATATGTTCATAAGGCGATAGATGCCGGTGCGAAAGCGGTTGTGTTGACTCAGTGCACAGATGCATTTGTTGAGCAGGCTAAGAAGGCGTCAGTGACACTTGTTGAAGTGGAAGACGACCGGCTTGCAATGTCTCACCTTGCTGCTAGAATACATAAAAATCCGAGTGAAAAAATTAGAGTAATTGGACTCACGGGTACAAATGGGAAAACTTCAACAAGTAGAATTATTGGTGATTTACTAAATGCTTCGGGTATTTCCACAAGTGTGCTGGGTACGATTGCGAATCGGGTCGGTGCGAAAACGTATAAAGCAAGTTTGACTACACCAGAACCGGTAGAGCTGCACACCTTATTTAAGAGAATGGTCGATGATGCAGTTTGTGTATGCGTCATGGAAGCTTCTTCACACGCCCTCGATTTAAAAAGGGTGGACCATGTTGATTTTGACTATGCCGTTTTTACCAATTTGACCGAAGACCACTTAGACTACCACGCAGATTTTGAAGCCTACTATAGAGCCAAATCAAAACTCTTTTATCTCGCTAATAAGGGAAGACTCATCAATACAGATGATCAATATGGAAAGCGATTATATGAAGAACTGTGCGCCGCAGCGGTAAGTAAGGTAACGGGTGCACCGGTTTTGAGTTACGGCATTGACAGTGGTGCGGACATTCGAGCAAGAGATATCCGCTACTTATCATATGGCTCGGAGTATACGCTTGTAACACCAAATGGTGAAACGCGTGTGCATATTCCATTGCCCGGACGCATTTATGTGTACAATACACTCGCTGCCTTTGGTGTACTTCATATGATGGGCATATCAAATGAGGCGATTCAGCGCCTGTCAAAAGAAATAAGCATGGTGCCAGGACGTATGGAAATTGTTAGACGCGGAGCACCGGTACGTGTTTTTGTGGACTATGCGCATACACCTGATGCGCTCAGTAACGCGATCGACATTGTTCGCAGTATGACTGACGGAAAAGTCATCACTGTTTTTGGATGTGGAGGCGACAGGGACAGGACCAAGCGGCCCATTATGGGAGAAATTGCAGAGTGTAAATCAGACAAAATATATGTAACCAGTGACAACCCTAGGACAGAAAATCCAAAGCAAATTATTACAGAGATTGTAAAGGGACTTAAAAACGAAGAAAATGCTGTAATAGAGCCGGATAGGAAACGGGCTATTGGTCTTGCCATAAGTCAGGCGAATGAGGGCGATATTGTGCTCATAGCAGGAAAAGGGCATGAAACCTATCAGGATATTGATGGCGTAAAATATGATTTTGATGATAAAAAAATCGCACTAGGTTTTATGAACGCGGAGGAAAAAGAATGACGAACTCTTGGATGTTAATGCTGGCACTCATCATTAGTTATGGTGGTGCGACGCTACTTGGGCCCAAATACATCCCGTATTTGGAAAAATTGAAATTTGGACAGAGTATTCGTCAGGAAGGGCCAAAATCACATTACAAAAAGGCAGGAACGCCAACGATGGGCGGCATAATATTTCTTTCAGGACTGCTACTGGCCGTGCTCTTTATGAGACAATTTGATGCAGTTTCACTTTATATGCTCTTTGCCATTTTTGGTTTTGGGGCACTGGGCTTTTTAGATGACTATATTAAAGTTGTTCTAAAGCGTAATTTAGGTCTAAAGGCTAAACAGAAGCTTGCAGGACAGCTTGTAGTAAGTACAGTACTTGCAGTATGGGGCGCTCAGTTGTTTGGAACTCAAATATTAATTCCGTTTATCAAAACCCCATTTGATTTGGGTATGTTTTATTATCCCTTTGTCATTTTTGTGGCAATTGGAACAACGAATGCAGTAAATTTAACAGACGGTTTAGATGGTTTGGCTGGATCGGTATCTACACTTGTAATTGGCTTTTTTGGCCTTGTTGCAGTATCCATTCAAAACTTGAGCCTACTTGTGATTGCCATTGGCCTCATTGGTGGCCTAGGTGGATTTTTAAAGTATAACAGACATCCCGCGCGGGTTTTTATGGGCGACTTGGGATCGCTTGCCCTCGGTGGTGCGGTGGCAGGTTTTGCATTTGCATCAGGCACGGCACTTATGATTCCGATTGTTGGAGGTATATACTTTGCCGAAACACTTTCTGTAATCATTCAGGTGGTTTCTTTTAAGACAAGGGGAAAGCGCGTGTTTAAAATGTCACCACTGCATCATCATTACGAATTATCAGGATGGTCTGAAACCAAAATCGTTGGAACATTCTATATGGTTACACTTGTACTGGTTATCATTGGATACTTTATTGCCTTATAGGGGGCGTTCGTATGAATAAAAAAGTGATTGAAAATGTAGCAGAAAAGAAAATTTTAATTGTTGGACTTGCACGTTCGGGACAATCTGCTGTAAGAGTGCTCCATGAACGCGGAGCACACGTATGGATCAATGACATGAAAGATGAAGATGCGCTTGCTGATGTTCTTGAAAAACTAAAAGGGATGTATAAAGGAAAAATGCTGGGGGGGGCGCCAGTCATTGATGACGACTTAGATATGCTGGTTCTGAGCCCGGGGGTTCCTACAGATAAACCCTTTATTACAGAAGCGCGCGAGCGTGGTGTTGAAGTGATTGGAGAGCTTGAACTGGGCTATCGCCTTACAAGTGCGGCCTTTGTTGGCATAACGGGCACCAATGGTAAAACGACGACAACAGCTCTTACGGGACAAATGTTTGATGCGGATAATAAAGCACACTTTGTTGTTGGAAATATTGGAACACCTGTTATCGAGTGCGTTTTAAAATCAACTGAAGAAACCACTATGGTTACAGAAATTAGTAGTTTTCAGCTGGAAACCATATCGAAGTTCAAAACCAAGGTTTCTGCAATACTTAACTTAACACCAGACCACTTGAACCGTCACAAAACAATGGAAAATTACATTGATGCAAAATGCCGTATCTTTGAGAACCATACAGAGAATGATGTTCTTGTTCTCAATTATGACGACCATCCAACACGTGTGCTTTCAGAGCGTGCGCAGGGCCGTGTGATTTATTTTAGTCGAAAAGAAATACTTGAAGAAGGTGTCTTTATTAAAGAAGGACAAGTGGTGGTAGTACCTGAAAAAGGCCAGGCACCACAGACGATCCTTCCGGTGGCAGATATTTTCATACCTGGAAACCACAACATAGAAAATGCACTTGCAGCTTCAGCGGTTGCATTTTATTCTGGTGTTCATATACCAGCTATTGCAAAAGCACTCAGAGATTTCAGAGGCGTTGCACACCGCATTGAGTGGGTAGGAGAAATTAATAATATTGTCTTTTTCAATGATTCAAAGGGCACAAATCCAGATGCATCCATTGTAGCTGTTCGTGCTATGGACAGACCAACAGTACTGATTGCTGGTGGTATGGATAAGGGCAGTGTGTTTGATGCCTTTATTGATGCTTTTGGAGATAAAATAAAGAAAATGATTGTCTTTGGAGAAACTTCAGATATTCTTGAAGAGACTGCGAAACGCAAGTGTTATGATAGTGTGGTTAAGGTCGAAAACCTTGAAGAAGCGGTTGCTGAGGCTTATGCACTTGCTGAGGGCGGCGATGCCATTCTTTTGTCACCTGCTTGTGCAAGCTGGGATATGTATCCGAGCTTTGAACATCGAGGAGACCATTTTAAAGAATGCTTTGAAGCTTTGAGGGGGCATTAGCCATGAAACGCCATGCAATGGATTTGGTTCTTTTTGTGACAATTGTACTCCTGCTTGTTATAGGTGTCATGATGGTGTTTAGTTCTAGCTTCTATGTGGCTATGTCACAGTGGCAGGACAAATACTATTTCTTCTATAAAGACTTGAAATTCGCAGTAGCGGGTTTGTTCATTATGATTGCTGTCGCAATGGTTCCGTACAAGATCTACCGTAAATTTGCACCCCCGCTTATACTCGTGAGCTTGGCACTGCTTGTCCTTGTTCTGACACCGGTGGGTACATCTATCAATGGTGCACGGCGCTGGATATTTATCGGATCAAATTCATTTATGCCTTCTGAGGTTGCTAAAGTGAGTGTCATACTGTTTACAGCGCACATGCTCACGAAAAATAGAAGGGGTCTCAAAAAATTCACGGTGGGAATTCTGCCTTATCTTGGGCTTGTTGGTCTGTTTTTTGGACTCATTATTTTACAGCCTAACCTGTCAACAGCCATTACCATTACATTGATTATCATGACGATGGTCTTTGTTGCAGGAGCTCGCCTTGATCAGCTCATTGGTTTGGCAATACTAGGTGCAGGCGCCTTCGTCGCTTTTGCATTTAGTGCGGACTACAGAAGGGCGCGTGTGCTTGCATTTCTTGATCCGTTTAAGTATGCTGACGGAGCAGGATGGCAGGTTATTCAGTCCTTGTATGCACTGGGGTCTGGTGGTCTATTTGGAGTAGGCATCGGACAGAGTGTTCAAAATAAGCTGTATATTCCTGAACCGCAAAACGATTTTATATTTGCTACAGTAGGTGAAGAGTTTGGTTTTATTGGATGTGTTCTGGTCATTCTTCTGTTTTTCATTTTGATTTACAGGGGGGTCAAAATTGCAGTCCATGCGCCGGATTTATTTGGTACACTCGTTGCAACTGGTATTGTGGCCATGATTAGTTTTCAGGTTATGATTAACATTTCTGTTGCAACAAGTTCAATGCCGGTTACGGGAATCCCTTTGCCCTTTATCAGTTTTGGGGGGAGTTCCCTCTTGATACTGATGGGGTGTATGGGCATTCTGCTTAACATTTCACAATATACATTAACAGAATAGGGGTCCGTTATGAGAATGATCGTAACTGGTGGTGGTACTGGAGGACATATTTACCCAGCCGTATCCATCGCCGAAGCATATAAGAAAAAACATTCGAATACGAAGATTTTGTACGTTGGACGTAAGCAAGGCCTGGAATCCGATTTGGTTCCTAAATTGGGCTTGGATTTTGCGCCAATATCAATTGAATATAAAAAGCCAGGGTTAAAAGGGCTTATTCGCCATCTGTTCAGTTTGGTCTCGAGTGTTCTAGAAGCCAGACGGATTATAAAAGATTACAAGCCAGACTTGATTGTTGGAACGGGTGGGTATGTATCTGGTCCGGTCATGTTCATAGGGGCGCTAATGGGCGTCAAGACTGCTGTTCATGAAGCCAATGCCTTTCCTGGACGCGCTAACAAGATGCTCAGTCATTTTGTTGACAAGGTCATGATTAGTTTTGAAGAGAGCAAATCCGCTTTTAAGTCAGAAGAAAAGGTCGTCCTCACAGGCAATCCAGTGCGCCAGGATTTTTACGGATTGGATAAAAATGCATGTAGGGATAAGGTTGGCATGGATGCACCTTTTATGCTGCTTTCTGCGGGCGGCAGCGGTGGCGCAAAAAAAATTAATGATGTCATGATTGAAATTATGACCAAGCTCAGCGGAAGAGATGATATAAAGGTTATTCATGTTACGGGTAAGTCCTATTATGAGAAGTTCATGAAGCAGCTACAGGACATGAGACTGGTATTTGATGATAACATCAGTATTATTCCCTATGTTTACGATATGCCTGCATACATGGGCGCAGCAGACCTGATGATTACCAGAACAGGTGCATCGACACTTGCTGAAATCGGAATAACTGGAACACCTGCGCTGCTGATTCCCTCTCCCAATGTTAAAGACAATCATCAGGAGTACAATGCCAGATCTATGGAAAAGATTGGTGCTGGTGTGGTTATGCTTGAAAAAGAACTGAACGCTGGACATGTTCTTTCAACAATTGAGGACTTTGTATCTCATCCTCAAAAGCTGGATCAAATCAGAAAAAATTGTGCGAGCCTTCCGGGCAAGGATGCCCTTGGCATTATTGTTCAAACACTTGAAGGGCTGTTAAAAGAATCTGATTAGGGGTGTATTCATGTCGGATGAGAGAAGACAGGAAAAAGTGGGTAAGAAAAGCAAAGGTCGCAGAAAAAGGATTATGGGACTGGTGCTCTTACTCATGGTGGTTGCTGCAGGACTATTGGTTTTTAAAACCGACATTTTTGTAGTAAAACGCTTTGAGTATACGCCCAGTGTGTTTTTTTCTGATTCAGATATTGTAAAATATGGTGAACTGGGCGACACGTCTCTGTTTTTCACAGTGTCTGAGAAGCAACTGGAAAAAAAGCTGGTTAAGCATCCTTATATTAAGTCTGTGACCGTAAAAAAGCAGTTTCCAGACAAGCTCAAACTGGACATTGCCTATAGAAATGAACTTGTCGCCATTAAGTACTCGGGTCTTTATGTGACAATTGATGAAGAGTTGACAGTGCTCAAAGTGGAGGAGTCCATAGGTGATATTTTTCTTATAGATGGGTTTGAGTTTAAGTCCTTCAATATTGGCGAAAGTCTAAATGTTGAAGAGTCAAAGGTGCTTAAAAGGTGTGTCCAGCTGATTTCTCTGCTGAAAGATTCTCATATTGAAGCCAAACCCTATATACGTTATGATAACGGTATTGAACTTTTGTTAAATGACGCATACAGGGTGCGTTTTGGCAAAGGTCAGGATATTGAACGCAAGTTTAATAATTTTGTAGACATTTATGAATCTCTCTCAGAAAAAGGCGTACAGTCAGGCATAATAGATGTCAGTCACAATGGTTTGCCTATATTCAAGCCATTTGGACAATAGGAGGCATTACAATGAAGAAGGATTATCTATGGATCGGGCTGATCTGCGTGGTCCTCGGGATAATATTGGCTCAGCAAGCGAAAATAGTTCAGCGGGACATGCTGGATGGTTTGTCACCAAGACAAAAATCAGGTGAACTTGTCAGTGAGCTCAAAAAAGTCAGAGAAGAGAAGAGTGTACTGCTTGAGCAGGTTGCTGCACTCGAAACTAGACTTCAAGAAATTGAGTCATCAGAGTCAAAGGAAAATGTCTTGATCAAATCACTCAATGAGGATTTGGACAGGTATAAAATGTTTGCAGGGCTAAGTGATGTCGAGGGAACGGGAATAGTCATTACAATAGACAATCCGCCAGTAGATATGAACTATGCATATGAAGCCAATTTTGTATATGACTATCATTTGCTCCTTTCACTGGTTAATGAACTTAACGCAGCGGGTGCAGAGGCCATAAGCATTAATGAACAGCGCATAACTGGACTGAGTGAAATCAGGACGGCTGGCAACGCAATCAATATTAATCTTATACCTCAACAAGCGCCATTTACAATAAAAGCCATAGGCAGTGCTGACACACTTGATGGTGCTGTGAATCAGCGTTTTGGAATTGTGTCACAAATTAGAGACAAGCGGTACTTGATTGAAGTGAAAAAATCAGACAACGTCCGTGTTCCAAAATTCAGTGGTGTCGTTGATTTTAGGCATGCAAAGGTTACGCAGTAGGAGTTGAGGTGGCACGATGTTTAAACGGCATACGTTGATTCTCATTTTCCTGCTGGCAATACTCCTGCCTATACAGGTCAGGGCGGCACAGGATGCTGAGCGTTACGTTTCTCTGAGTGAAATTCAAAACTACACACAGGAACTAGAACGTGAGTCTGCTGAGCTGAACCAGCTCGTTGAGCAAGTCAGACGCATGACAGACCAAATCAGTGAATATGAGAATTCACAAGCACAGTCGGGCGATATTGAAGAGGCTATACGCAATCAAATTGATGATATAAAGACATTTTCCGGGCTTCAGGATGTACGGGGGCAGGGTGTTATCGTAATTATCAATGATGGAGAGCGTGAACTCAACGATTTCGAAGATCCAAACAATGTGCTGGTACATAATATGGACGTCCAAAATATAGTAGATGATTTGCGCTATGCAGGTGCAGAAGCTATTTCTGTAAATGGTCAACGCTACATTTTTGGAAAGACAAAGATTCAGTGTACCGGACCGACAATTCGGATCAATAATGAAGTTTTTGCCCAGCCTTTTATTATTAAGGCAATTGGTGATAAACATCATCTTGAATCAGCGATTAATGCACCAGGCTCTTTTGGCCATGTGTTAAGGCAGTACGGTGTATTTCTTGAAGTCTATACAAGTGTTAACTTGGAAATTCCTTCATATACCGGGTCGACTAGACCTTTATATATGAAAGCGGTAGAGGATGGTGAAGAAGGTTGATGATTGCAGTACTGGCCATCGTGCTCGGACTTTTTATTGGGTGGTTCATGCCAATAGGACTCAGTTCAGCCTGGTCGTTATATGTGGCGGTTGCGATACTTGCCGCGATTGACTCTGTATTTGGGGCCATTCGTTCAAGTATGGAAGACCGGTTTGACTCAGTAATATTTATTAGTGGATTTATCACAAATGCCATACTGGCTGGATTTTTGGCATATATAGGCGATTACCTAGGTATTCCCCTGTACTATGCAGCCGTTTTTGCATTTGGAGTGCGCCTGTTTCAAAACTTGGCAATTGTCAGACGTCTTCTTATTGACAATTTCAGAGAAAAATGGCGGAAGAATCACAAAGATAAAGACGATTCTTCAATAGAAGAACCTGGTGTGTAGGTGCTTAATGAAGTGCGATTACCTTTTAAGCTATTCATTTCAACAAGGGATTGCTTGGATTTGTAAATATTCTTCAATTTAATTGAAAAATACCGCATAAAAGTAGGCTAAATTATGGTATTATAAATAGTAAGTGAAATGTTAACATGATTAGCTTTAGCCGTATTCGTGTTAACTTGTTTACAAGGTCGTTTGAAAGAAACCTTTTAATATAAAAATCTGTTAAAGCGTTTCTCAAATAGAAAATAGCTGTCATTATATGCAGTAAGATATGTACGACATTTTTTCATCGTGGAAAAAGGGGGCTGTCACATGTTAGAGTTTGATATCGACATGGATCAATTTGCGCAAATTAAGGTAATCGGAGTAGGCGGAGGCGGAAACAATGCCGTCAACAGAATGATTGAAGCGAGCCTTAAGGGCGTACAATTTGTTGCGATAAACACAGACAAACAAGCATTATTCAATTCAAAAGCTGAATTTAAGATCCAAATAGGCGAAAAGTTAACACGGGGTCTAGGCGCTGGAGCCAATCCTGATGTAGGTGAAAAAGCCGCTGAAGAAAGCCGTGATGATATTTATCAGGCACTTCAAGGATCAGATATGGTATTCATCACTGCGGGTATGGGTGGTGGTACTGGTACAGGTGCAGCACCGATTGTTGCTGAAGTTGCCAAAGAAATGGGTATCCTTACAGTTGGCGTTGTAACAAAGCCGTTTACTTTTGAAGGTAGAAGAAGAATGCTTCATGCCGATCATGGTATTAATGCACTAAAAGATAAGGTTGATACATTGGTTACCATTCCAAATGACCGACTTCTTCAGGTTATTGAAAAGCGTACAAGCATTGTAGACGCATTCAAAATTGCTGATGATGTTCTGCGCCAAGGCGTACAGGGTATTTCCGATTTGATTGCTATACCAGGTCTTGTAAACCTTGACTTTGCAGATGTTAAGACAATCATGTTTGAACGTGGTCTGGCCCATATGGGTGTTGGTAAAGCAAGTGGAGAAAACAGAGCTGTTGAAGCTGCTAAGCAAGCGATTCACAGCCCGATGCTAGAGACTTCAATTGAAGGATCAAAAGGTGTGCTTCTAAACATAACTGGTGGTGCAAATCTTGGACTGTTTGAAGTAAATGAAGCTGCTGAGATTGTTGCAGAAGCGGCAGATCCAGACGCAAATATCATCTTTGGTGCAGTTATTGATGAAGCGCTTAAAGATGAACTGCGCATTACAGTAATTGCAACAGGTTTTGATGACCATCAGCCAAGACAGAGCACAACAAGTGCGCCTGTAAAAGAAACACAAGAGGTTGAAGAAGCATCTGAAGTTGAAACTGCTCAGGAAACTGAACCGGAAGCAGCGGCCGTTGATGAGCCGGTTGAAACGAATGATGAAGAGTTTGACATTCCAACTTTCTTAAGAAGACAGAGATAATGTGTTCTTGAAATATGTGGTAGGCTGTTGTAAGTCGGTTTGAGGTTGCAGATTGTATCTCAACCTAAGTAGACTGATGACAAAGCCCAAGTTTAAGGAATAATAAAAATCCAGTTGGCGCGGTGTGTATAAGACATGCATAAGCCCACTGGATTTTTGAAATGATACAGAAATTGAGCTCTATAGTCTGTTGGAGCATGTTGGTCATAGACCGTATCACACAGCGAAGAGGTGTAACTAATGAAGTGTCCATTTTGTGATTATATGGAATCTAAAGTTATTGATTCTCGCCCAACTGACGAGGGCAGCACGATTAGAAGACGCAGGGAGTGTGGAAAATGTAAACACCGTTTTACCACATACGAAAAAATTGAAGAGATTCCACTCATTGTTGTTAAAAAAGATGGAAATCGCGAATCTTATGATCGGGCTAAAATGATGCACGGTATCATTAGAGCGTGTGAGAAACGTCCAGTGGCATATCAGCAAATTGAGGATTTGGCAAAGCAGATAGAAAAAAAGCTCTATAACTCCATGGAAAAAGAAATTTCATCGCAGTATATTGGTGAACTCGTTATGCATGGACTTCGAGAAATCGACGAGGTTGCTTATGTGCGTTTTGCCTCAGTTTATAGACAGTTTAAAGATATAAACACGTTTATGGATGAGCTCAAAACAATGCTGAATGATAAGCAATAGAATAATCAGGTGGTGCAATTATGATACTCAAAGAAAAAGGCGACTTACAGTGGCTTCAGTTTGAAAACCTTATGGCACATCATGAATTAATTCACGGATTTACGACTAAAAATGGAGGGGTAAGTAACCCTCCATTTTCGAGTTTAAATATGGGCCTGTCAACAAGGGATGATCCTCAAAGTATAAAGGAAAATTATAAAATCATATTGACAGCACTCGGGGTTGAAGATAGAGCGCGTTATATGACAAAGCAGGTTCATTCTGATCAGATATTTGTGGTAACTGATCCTGCAACTATTAAAGAAAACTTCGTTCCCGATTACGATGGCTTGTTAACCAACCGAGATGATGTTGTTTTGATGACATATTACGCTGACTGTGTTCCCCTATTTTTTTATGACCCTGTAAAACGTGCAGGGGGTGTGGTTCATAGCGGTTGGAAGGGGACAGCCAAACAAATCGGTAAGCGCATGGTTGAACGAATGGTGGCGGTCTATGGGTCAAATCCTAGGGACATACGCGCGGGCATTGGACCGTCAGCAGGCATTTGTTGCTATGAAATCGGGCCAGATGTAATAGCATCTTTTAGCTGGCTGCAAACGCTGAAGTGCTATATAAGACCAACGCGTGAAAATCATTATAAAATTGATTTAAAGGGTATAAACAAGTATATTCTTGAAGATGCAGGGTTATTGCCAGAAAACATTGAAGTCAGTTCACTCTGCTCGATGTGTACACCTGAGCTCCTGTATTCTTATAGAAGACAGAGACCCTATAATGGACTTATGTCGGCCATATTTGCGCTTAAAGGGAATGCTTAGCTGATTTTTCTTGACTCAGTCGCGGGGAACGTGTAATATGTACGAGGATTGTCGGAGGATAAAAAATGGAATTAAATACAGTAAAACATAAAGACAACCGAATATCACGCGTTTTGCCGGGTAGTATTGCTGAGGAGATGGATATTGAATGTGGTGACATTCTCTTGAAAATCAATGGACGCCCTGTAAAGGACATCATTGACTACCTGTTTCTTATTAGCGACGAATACTTGGAACTGGAAGTGAAAAAGGCAGACGGTGAAGTCTGGCTTCTTGAAATTGATAAAGACTATGATGAAGAGTTGGGACTGGAGTTTAGGCATCCGATTATGGATCATGCGAGAAACTGCAGAAATAAATGCATATTCTGTTTTATAGATCAGCTACCAGAAGGCATGCGAGAAACGCTTTATTTTAAAGATGATGATTCTAGACTCTCGTTTTTACAAGGTAATTTTGTGACGTTAACCAACATGTCTGATGAAGAACTTCAGCGTATGATTGATTACAATATCAGCCCAATTAATGTATCAATCCATACTACGAATCCAGACCTGCGTGTCAAAATGCTGGGCAATAAAAATGCAGGGAAAGTACTTGAACGTCTTCAGCTGCTTGGAGAACGCCGTGTTGAAATGAATGGACAAATAGTACTTTGTCCAGGTTTTAATGATGGACCAGAGCTGGATAGAACCTTAAGGGATTTACACGCACTGCCTGGTGGAATTGGTTCTGTAGCTATAGTGCCTATTGGTCTAACGAAATACCGAGAGGGACTAGCGCCCGTTACGGGATATAGCCGTGAAATGGCTGCACAGGTTATTGAACAAGTTGAAAAATGGCAAGGTTACTTCCTAGAAAAAAGAGGAACACGATTTGCATTTTTATCAGATGAGTTCTATGTACTTGCAGGTATAAAACGCCCTGATTATGATGCGTATGAAGGGTTTGTTCAAATAGAAAACGGTGTTGGTCTGATGACAAAACTTGAGTTTGAAGTGGAACAGGCTCTTGCAAATGTTGACCAGTTGCCGCAGAGAAAACGTGTCTCTATAGCCACGGGTGCTTCAGCATTTGAGTTTATAAAGGCACTTTCAGACCGTGTAATGGCTCGTTATAAAAGTGTTGAAATTTCTGTATATGAAATCAAGAATTATTTCTTTGGTGAGAGCATTACCGTTGCGGGTCTGATCACTGGAACGGATTTAATCAGTCAGCTAAAGGACGTAGACCTGGGAGAATGTTTAATACTCCCCAAAAGTATGTTGAAAAGTGGTGAGTCCGTATTTTTAGATGACACTACGATTGAAGAATTGGAAAAGACCTTGAATGCGACAGTAACGCCCGTTGAAGTAAGCGGAGACGGCTTCTTGTCAGGTGTTCTAGGCTTGAAGGAGGCATAAAATGGGTAAGCCAGTAGTTGCTGTAGTCGGGAAACCGAATGTAGGTAAGTCTACATTTTTCAATAAAATAGCCGGAAAAAGAATATCTATTGTTGAAGATAAACCGGGTGTAACAAGAGATAGAGTTTATGTAGATGTAGAGTGGCTTGGAAATCATTTTACAATGATAGACACAGGTGGTATTGAGCCAAATAGCGATGATATTATTCTTTCGCAGATGCGTGATCAGGCACAGGTTGCCATCGATTCAGCAGACGTTATTATTTTTATGCTGGATGGAAAAGACTCTTATACGACTGCTGATGAGGAAATTGCTCAGATGATGCGTCGTTCTAGAAAGCCAATACTTCTTGTTGTTAATAAAGTTGACAAGCCAACGGTGCCAGATCATTTTTATGATTATTATGATTTAGGACTGGGTGAACCGTTCCCGATTTCATCAGCTAATTTATTAAACTTTGGAGACCTGCTGGATGAAGTTGTTGCGCTTTTTCCAGAAAAGATAATCGATGACTACAGTGAAGATGCTATTAAGGTTGCGGTTATTGGTAAACCAAATGCCGGCAAATCATCATTAATCAATACGATCTTAGGTGAGAACCGAGTTATTGTCAGTGATATTGCAGGTACAACCCGTGATGCCATTGATACACCATTTACCATGAATGACCAAGAATTTGTATTGATTGATACTGCAGGTATTCGAAGAAGGAAAAAAATCAACGAATCTATCGAGCATTACAGTGTGCTTCGTGCAATTACAGCGATTGAACGTTCAGATGTCAGCTTGCTCGTTATCGATGCGGTTGAAGGTGTCACTGATCAAGATAAAAAGATTGCTGGACTTGCCCATGAAGCTGGTCGTGGTGTGCTGATTCTTGTAAATAAATGGGACCTTGTAGAAAAAGACGGTAAGACAATGAAGCAGTATACGGAGACAATCCGAAGAGAACTTGCTTTTATGCCTTATGCTTCTATTCTATTTGTATCGGCACTGACAAAACAACGTGTTAACCTCATCTTGGAACGTGTTGCTTATATCTCTGATCAGGCGTCTATGCGTGTTCAAACGGGTCTGCTTAATGATATTCTCAACGAGGCAATCATTCTCAACCAGCCACCTTCTGATAAGGGTAAACGTCTTAAAATTTACTATATGACGCAGGTTGGCATTAAACCGCCAACATTCGTTCTCTTTGTAAATGATAAAGAGCTGGCTCACTTCTCGTATATCCGCTACCTTGAAAATGTCATTCGAAAGAATTTCAAATTTGAGGGTACACCTATCCAGATTCAGGTTCGCGAAAAGCAGCGCATGGGTGGACCGAGAAGGTAAGTAACTTAATAAGAGTATATTTGACCCAAATTTCTAATGCGTGAGTCAGTAGAAATTTGGACTTAGGGTAAATATATGTGAAAAGTAGGGCTGTTTCTAGTTTAGAAGCAGCCCTACTGTATTTCTGGAACCATATCGTAAGAATTTATTCACAATTTCTTTACCAGCTCATGATATAATGTTTCTGGTCAACACTGTGGGACATTAAAGAGCAATAGAATAGGAGTTATCGATATGAAAGTAGCTGTACTGGGAGCAGGCAGTTGGGGTACTGCACTTGGGCTCGTATTAGCCGAGAAGAATATTGACGTTTACCTGTGGTCGTATAAACAGGAACAAACGGATGAAATACTAAAGACCAGACACAATGAAAAGTATCTTCCAGGCGTTGAATTGCCTGATCATATTATACCGACATCGGACATTGCAGATACGATTGAAAATGCAGAAATCGTACTCATTGCAGTACCGTCACAAGTGGTGCGCCAAACGCTAAAAAAATGTGCCCATCTTATAAAGGAAAAGCAGGTTATTGTAAACGTTTCCAAGGGCATTGAAATTGGAACGCTTAAGCGAATTTCTGAAGTGGTTGCAGAATTTTTACCAAAGAACAGTTTTGTATCCCTTTCAGGTCCATCGCATGCTGAAGAGGTATCAAGAAAAATTCCAACCACACTTGTTTCTGCATCTGAAGATCAAGCAGCAGCAGAGCTTATTCAAGACACTTTTACAACAGATGATTTGCGTATATATACCAATCCGGACCTTATTGGGGTAGAAGTTGGTGGCGCGCTAAAGAACATTATTGCACTTGGTGCTGGAATCAGTGACGGTCTTGGCTATGGAGACAATGCAAAAGCGGCTCTCATGACGCGTGGTATTCACGAAATAGCTCGACTTGGGATTAAGATGGGTGCACGCCTTGAAACCTTCTCAGGTCTATCAGGGATTGGGGATTTAATTGTAACCTGTACATCTATGCACAGTAGAAACAGACGGTGTGGTATTATGATTGGTGAGGGCATGGGTACAGAAGAAGCCACAGAGCGAGTAGGCATGGTTGTTGAAGGTGTCTTCACAATTAAATCTGCATATGGACTTAGTGAAAAGTATGATGTTGAAATGCCAATAACTGAGCAGCTTTATAAAGTGATTTATGAAGCTTACAGTGCAAAAGAGTCTGTTCGAAACCTGATGCTCAGACGCATGAAGCATGAAATTGAAGAAGTTGCCTTAGAAGCATGGGGGGAACTATAATTTAAAGTGCCATGACATAGAAATGGCAGTGAATATATTGTATAATAGGTACAAGGCTGATTCGAAAGTGGTGAAACAATGAGTAGATATATTGAACTAATTCTAATTGTTGGGTTAACGCTATCTGTTTTTGGTTATTTGTTTTCAGTAATAAAGGAACGCATTGACCTAAAGCAACAAAGAGTTGAAATTAAGAGCAAAGCGGTGACACAGGACTTAATAGATGATGTGGACTATAAGGTCTTTAAATTAGGCGAAAAGCGTCTAAACATTGGAGATGAAGTCAGTGTGCGCATGAAAAACGATAATCTTGTTAAAGGCACTTTGATTGGTGCGCGTAAGGTTGAGAATGCCCTTTGTATTGTTACTGAGGATGATGAACTTCTTGATGTATCGGTGCCGCGCATTAAAAATTTAAGAGTCACGCTAAAATACGGCAGATTGTTTTAGGCCATAAG
This sequence comes from uncultured Acidaminobacter sp., assembly GCA_963676345.2. GTDB lineage: Bacteria > Bacillota > Clostridia > Peptostreptococcales > Acidaminobacteraceae. Next base: position 483,431 of record CAXXTS010000001.1, on the reverse strand, counting down.
GCTGTTCTGTTTATAGAATCTGGGGCTACTACGCTTGCGAGTAGCCTTTTTAAGTATAAAGAGCTGACTTCAACGACATCCTGTGAATGGGGCGTATCAGATGAATTTCAATTTTCGGCGGTTTTTGCGTACGGTTGTAATTTTAGGTATAATAGTCTACTTTACCTTTAAAATGGTCAGTGGCTTTTTAATGGATGAAAAGCTGACAGAAACCGTAGTTTATGGACAATTAAATATTGAAAATACATATGATGGCATTATCTTCAGAAATGAGCTTATTGTCGGGACAAATGTTGAAGGCAATATTCGCTACAATGTCGCTGATGGGGACAAAGTGAAAAAAGGGCTCAAAATCGCTGAGATATACAGAGACACAGGAGATGTTTCTGGTGTACAGGTGAGTGAAGCTGGTTCTAATGAAGTGGTTTCTGCACAAATGCTGACCATATCAGAAGACGATTTGAACGTAGAAATTGATAAACTGGTCGATGCACTGCTGGAAGCACGCCGAAATCAGGACTTCATTGGAGTGCACGATTTAAAGCAGGACCTGGACTTAAAGCTTGATAAGCTTGAAATGCTCGGAAACATGGAGTCGATTTCTGGCAGTGGCTTTGAAGAAGCTTTTGTGGGGGGTGGGGTGCTTTCAGAAGGACAGTCCATTTCGCTCTATAGTCCAAAGGCGGGTATTGTTACATTTGCCAGTGATGGTATGGAATCATCACTCACGCCTGAGAACATATTCAAGCTGGACTATGACAGTTTGCTAGAACAGCCTATTCAAGTAAAATCCTTAACCACTGATTATGTGACAAATGGAAGCTCTATTTATAAAATTGTAGACAATTCAGTCTGGATGCTCGTTGCAATTATTGAAAAAAGCGAAATTGGTCTTTATGATGAAGGTAAGTATGTAAAGGTCAGAATCAATGATGAAAATGTAACTGGCGTTGTTTCAAAAGTATTTGAGACAGGTGGGAAAGGGGCCCTTGTTCTTAAGATGACAGAGCAGGTGGTTGGATTTCATAAAGACCGTATTGTAAAAGCGACAATTATAAGAGAAAACTACCAAGGGTTAAAAATTCCAAGTTCAGCAGTTGTGAACAGGGATGGACTCCAGGGTGTTTATATTCTCGGTGTAGACAATAAGGCTATGTTTAAGCCAGTTCGCATTATTGGATACGATCAGGCCTTTGCCATTGTCAAAAATGGATTCGTAGAAGTTCAGACGGAGGAAGGCCCAGAAAGAGTGCGATCCATTGATATTAATGATGATGTACTGATAGAAGGCTCGGATTATAATGATGGTGATTTAGTGTACTAAATGAGGTGAGAAAATGTCGTATACATATATTAAAGAAAATTTGGATGAAATTAAAGAAAATATTAAACGTGCCTGCGAAAAAAGCGGTAGAAATCCTGAAGACGTAACGTTGGTTGCAGTCACAAAGACCATTGAACCTGATGCGATGAATGCCGCGATAGATTATGGGGTATCTGTAATAGGTGAGAACAGGGTTCAGGAAATAAGACGCAAGTTCGATGATGTAAAAAGTGTTTCGTGGCATCAAATTGGTCATCTGCAGAGAAACAAGGTTAAATATATTGCGGACAAGGTAGATATGATTCATTCAGTAGACAGTGTTAAGTTGGCTAAGGAGATTTCGAACAAGGCCCATAGCCATGACAGAACCATTGATATATTGATTCAGGTTAATATTGCTGGCGAGAGTCAAAAGTTTGGTATTGATGAAGACGAACTTGAAAAAATGATTGAAGAAGTATCACACTTTGAGAACATTCGGGTCAAAGGGCTCATGCTCATCGCCCCATTTGCAGAAAACCCTGAAACAGTACGCCCAATTTTCAGAAGAATGAAGGAGATTTTCGATTCGACGAAGAATAGTAATTATGATAATGTAGATATGGATTACCTATCTATGGGAATGTCCGGCGACTATATTGTTGCTGTAGAAGAGGGAGCGAATATGGTTCGAATCGGAAGTGGGATTTTCGGAGCTAGAACCTATTAGAGCTGGAGACTCTTTTGAGTTTCCAATATAAAATTGCTATTATGGAGGTCAGCATGTCTGAAAAATTTGTAGATAAAATTAAGTTCTTTATGGGGTTTGGAGCTTATGATGATGAAGATGAGTATGTAGAAGAAGAGGTTAAGCCTGAAGAAAAGCAGCAGACGAGTACTTTTAACTCGACGCCTGCGCCTTCTAAAGTTGTGAGCCTGCATTCAACATCATCATCTCAAAGCACATCAATTGGGTCGAATATGAAAGTGGTTCTTTACCAACCCGTTGAATTTGAAGATACAAAAGCAATTGTAGATAGTTTAAAAGCAAAAAAGCCTGTTATTATCAATATTGAAGATATAGATGCTGAACTCGCTAAAAAGATATTTGACTTTTGCAGTGGCGCACTTTATGCACTTGATGGACACATTCAAAAGGTGTCACGCGGCATATTTATATTAGCACCAAACAACGTAGATGTTTCTGGAGATGTAAAAACAGAGCTTGTTGACAAGGGGTTATTTCCCTGGTCTAAATAAGGCAGTCTCCAAGTCATAAAAGGAGTGTACTAACATGTATGCATTTAAAGCGGCAACGGCCTACTTCTTTCAGCTGATTTACCTATTTGTTATGATACGGATTATACTCAGCTGGGTGGGCAAAGGCCTTAACAATCAGTTTACTCAATTTGTTTATCAAATTACGGAGCCCCTCTTGGCACCGTTTAGAAGTCTACAGCAACGACTTGGCGTGGGTGGACCACTGGACTTTTCACCAATCCTGCTGCTATTGACACTTCAGCTAATAGCTGGATTCATTGGTAGAATGTAGCCATGTTAAATAAAGAAAAAATACTTGAAAAAGTGCGGGTTAGCGCAGATTCAAAACAAGTTGCCATTCGCGTTATCGATTTGGCGAGTCAAGTTTTGAAAAAGCATGAACCTGCTTTTTCTGATTTTATGTCTCCGCAGGATCAAGACACTGCAGCGCGTATTTTAACACAAATTCCAGATGTTCAGTATATGTTTTATGGTAGCTACGACGATGCTGAATACCTCATGCTCGGTTTGTTTCCGGACTGGATGATTTATGATGAAAATGAATTTCCGATTTCTGTTGTAGATGTTTCCATGAAGGAAGAAGCCACGCATCGTTCTGTGCTCGGGTCTGTACTTGGTCTTGGCATTAAACGCGAAAAAATTGGCGATCTGATTGTTTATGATGACATTGTTCAAATCATCAGCGAAAGGGCAATGGCGGATTTTATTGCCCTCCACCTGCAAAGAATAGGCAAGCATAAAGTGGAGGCATCAGTAAAATCTATAGATTATGTAAAACCAAAAGAGCCTGAGTATGACGTCTTTTCACGAACTGTGAAATCCCTGCGTCTAGATGCCATAGTAGCAGCGGGCTTTAATATATCAAGAGGCAAAGCTGCGGATTTGATTCGTCAAGAGCGTGTCAAGGTCAACTATAGAGTTGTGACGTCCGTATCCGGCAGCCTTACAGAAGGTGATATGATATCTGTAAGGTCTAAGGGGCGACTCATTTATGCCGGTGATGACGGCATGACGCGTAAGGATAGAATACGGGTTGAGCTTAAACGGGTAAAATAAGGGGCTGAAAATATGAAACCGATTGATATTCAAAAGAAAGAATTCAGCAAATCTATGCGGGGGTACTCGCCGTCAGAGGTCGATTCGTTCCTTGAGACCATCGCAGAAGATATGGAACAGTTATTGAAGGAAAACGAAGAAATTTCTATGCGGATGAAACACGCTGAAAGTGAATTGGATAAGTTTAACCGCATAGAAAAGACGCTTAAGGATGCGCTCATTGTTGCGCAAAGCACAGCGGAAGATGTCGTACATAATGCCAATGTTAAGGCCGATCATATTGTCGAAGCCGCTGAGCACAAGGCTGAGAAAATACTCAACGATGCAAGCAATAGGATTATTGAGGCGCGTAAAGAATATGAGGAAGCTAAAAAGGATGTCATCCTCTTTAAGACACGATTTAAGACCTTATTATCCGCTCAGCTTGAAGCTGTTCAAGAATCCCTTGTTGACGATGAATAGAAAATCCATTATAATGCAAATGGTATCTAAGTAAATATATTTTGCGTTTTGATGGGGAAGAGTAAAAATGGAATTCTTTTTAAAGAGAGCTGATGGTTGGTGTGAATCAGCAGATGCACATTTTGAAAATCACCCCGGAGCATTTGGTGTGAAGTAGCAGTAATGCCAAACGGTTTGATACCGATATCATCTTAATGAGTGGCTGGTTTACCAGCAAACTTGGGTGGTACCACGTGATTATAATATCCCGTCCTAAGCGATTGAATCGTTTGGATGGGATTTTTTAGTTTTCGGAAAAGACAAAGCAATGCATTTGTAAACAAAGTGTATTTCAGTTGTGCTCGCACAAAACTGAAATATACTTTGTTTACAAATATATGGCGCGACTAGCGACATGAGCGACCGGAGGTTGCTCTAGTATATGGCGCGACTAGCGACATGAATGGCCGGAGGTTGCTCAGGCATACGGCGCGACTAGCGACATGAGTGGCCGAAAGTTGCTCAGGCATTGTAAAGCGTAATAAAGAGGTTGTAAGAGGCATATGGTGTATATAACCCATAGGGGTAAGATAAATGCTAACATAGCATGAGGAAAGGGTGTTTGAATTGGCAAATTACAAAGAAATGCCTAAAAAACCTGTATATGAGCTAGAATCTGATATCAGGGCATTTTGGGATGACATTGATCTGTTAAAAGAGAGCGTTGAAACAAGAGAAGGCAAGGAATCATTCGTCTTTTATGACGGCCCGCCAACTGCAAATGGCAGACCGGGTATTCACCACGTTATTGCACGTGCTTTAAAAGACTCCATTTGTCGTTATAAGACAATGCAGGGCTATCAGGTTAAGCGTAAAGCAGGCTGGGACACACATGGCCTACCTGTTGAAATCGAAGTCGAAAAAAGACTGAACCTGAATGACAAGCATGAAATTGAAAGCTATGGCCTTGAAAAATTCAACCAACAGTGTCGTGACTCTGTATTTGAGTACGAAGCTGCTTGGAGAGAACAAACAGAGCGCATGGCTTATCTGATTGATCTAGACAACCCATACATTACACTCGACAATAACTTTATTGAAACTGAGTGGCATATCCTTAAGAAATTCTTTGATGAGGATATGATCTATGAAGGCCATAAAATCCTGCCATACTGTTCAAGATGTGGTACTGGACTTGCTTCACATGAGGTTGCTCAGGGCTATCAGGAAAAGAAAACAACAACGGTTACGGTTAAGTTTAAGCGTAAAGATGCAGATGAGTACTTCCTGGTTTGGACAACAACACCATGGACACTGGCATCAAACGTTTGTATTACTGTAAATCCAAACGAAACATACGTCCGTGTAAAGCAAGATGGTGAGACATTCATCATTGAAAAGACCCTTGCGTCTAAGGTGATGGGCGATGATATAGAAATCGTTGAAGAGTTCAAAGGCGATACGCTTGAAGGTATTGAGTACGAGCAAATCATGCCTTTTGTAAAAGCAGATAAAAAAGCTTTCTTCGTAACACTAGGAGACTATGTTACAACGGAAGATGGTACGGGCATTGTTCATACGGCACCAGCATTTGGTGAAGATGACTACAATGTAGGTGTAAAATACAATCTGCCAGTGCTTCAGCCAGTTAATGAAGACGGTAAATATACAGAAACACCGTGGGCAGGTCAGTTCGTTATGGATGCGGACCCTGAAATTGTAGTATGGCTAAAGGAGCAAGGCAAGCTGTACAAAAAAGAAACCATCATGCACAACTACCCACACTGCTGGCGTTGTAAAACACCACTTTTATACTATGCAAAGCCAAGCTGGTATATTGAAATGACACGCCTTAAGGATCAACTGATTGAGAATAACAATGGTGTGAACTGGCATCCGCCGCACGTTGGCGAAAAGCGTTTTGGGAACTGGCTTGAAAACCTGAATGACTGGGCGATTTCACGTTCAAGATATTGGGGTACGCCACTTAATATCTGGCGTTGTGATGACTGTGGAGAGCTGACTTCTGTCGGTTCAAGACAGGAACTGGTTGACAGAGCTCAGGAAGATATCGATCTTTCAATAGAACTTCACCGACCTTATGTAGATGATGTACATCTAACATGTGGCTGTGGTGGCAAAATGACACGTGTGCCTGATGTTATTGACTGCTGGTTTGACAGTGGTGCAATGCCTTTTGCGCAGCAGCACTGGCCATTTGAAAATGAAGATATTTTCGATACGGTTTTCCCTGCAGACTTTATCTGTGAAGGTATTGACCAGACACGTGGATGGTTCTATTCACTTCTTGCTATTTCGACATTTGTTACAGGTAAATCACCTTACAAGAATGTACTTGTAAATGATTTGATTCTAGACAAAGAAGGCAAGAAAATGTCTAAGACAAGAGGCAATACGGTAGATGCACTTGAGCTGTTTGACAAGTATGGTGCAGATGTCGTGCGCTGGTACCTATACTATGTATCACCAGCTTGGACACCTACAAAGTTTGACGAAGAAGGTGTTCAGGAAGTTAACTCTAAGTTCTTCAGTACCTTTAAAAACGTATACAACTTCTTTACATTGTATGCAAATACAGATGGTGTCAATGCAGCAGAGTTTGATGTGGATCCAGCGGACAGACCAGAGCTTGATCAGTGGATTCTTTCTAAGCTGAACTCTCTATCAAAAGACGTTGCTATTGACATGGATAACTACGATACGACAAAAGCCGTTCGTAAAATTCAAGAGTTTGTAAACGAAGACTTGTCAAATTGGTATATCAGACGTTCGAGAAGACGTTTCTGGAGTACTGAATTGACTGATGATAAAAAAGCAGTTTACAGAACAACTTATGAAGTGCTTAAGACAGTGGCGCAGCTTTCTGCACCATTTGCACCATATATTTCTGAAGAGATTTATAAGAATCTTACTGGCGAAAAATCTGTACACTTGTCTGAATTCCCACATGCTTCTGATGCACTAATTGACAAGCGTGTTGAAGAAAAAATGGACCTTGTACGTGAACTTGTTCGTCTCGGACGTGGTGCACGTGAGTCTGTTAAAATTAAAGTACGTCAGCCAATTCAAAAAGTACTGGTTGATGGTCACTATGAATCTCTCATCGGCGACCTTGTGCCACTTGTACAAGAAGAGCTGAACGTAAAAGAAGTTGAGTTTGCAAAAGACCTGAATGAGTACATGAACTTTAGTTTAAAGCCGAACTTCAGAGTGCTTGGTCCTGTTCTTGGTAAAAAGATGGGTCTATTTGGAAAGGCGCTTGCTTCTTTGAATGCTAATGAAGTGGCACCAAAGCTTGATTCGGGAGAATCTGTTGTACTTGATCTTGGGGGCGAGAGCTTCGAAGCAACAGCAGAGCATATTCTGGTTGCCATTGATTCTAAAGAAGGCTTTACGGTAGGTGTTGAGAACAACGTATTTATTATTCTTGACACAACACTGAATGACGCGCTTCTTAAAGAAGGTTTTGCAAGAGAGTTTGTATCTCGTATTCAGCAGCAAAGGAAATCACTTGGCTTTGAAGTGACTGATAACATTAAAATTTGTTACGCGTGTGACGACGAGTTTGATGCAGGCATCAGCGCGTTTGAAGATTTCATCAAGAGAGAAACACTGACTTTATCTCTTGAGAAAAAAGCGCATGAAGGCGCAGAAACATTTACACTAAACGGACATGACGTAGAGCTTTACATTGTAAAAGCCTAGTCAATGACAAATTAAACTTTAAAGGAGTTGCTTTTGAAATGGCTTTCTACTGGAAAGTCCGTTCAGGGCGCTCCTTTTTTATTTCACTGCAAGACAAAATGGGATATGCGATGTGATTTTATATCAAAATTTGGTATAGGTATAAAAAGGGGGTCGTCGTATGCATGCCTATATTATGATGAGTGAAAAAATTAGAATTCGAAGGACCGAAAATAGAGATTTAAACTATGTAATGATCACTGAAATGGATGCTGAAAATGCAAAGTTCATCGGACATAATACACCAGAGGAACATTTGGCCATGATGCAGCATCCTGATGTTTTACATCTTTTAATTGAGTCTGTTGAAAGCGAAGAACCCGTAGGTTATATGATTTTGGCGGGTATGAAGGATTTGAATCACTGCGTAGAAATTAGAAGAATTGCTGTATCTAAGAAAGAACATGGTTTTGGTGGTGAAGCGCTTTGAATGGCCATAAAATTGGCATTTGAAGAAATGAATGCCCACAGGCTTTGGGTAGACACACGCGTGCATAATGAAATTGCACAAAAAACATATGAATCCGTCGGGTTTGTCTATGAAGGCATTTTAAGAGACGCTGCACGTATTGGTAATCGCTATGAATCGGTAAAAGTATATTCTATGCTCAGACCGGAATACGATGCACTTTCATCTTGATACTAACCCTAAATATAGCTATAATAGCTTATATAGCATGTGAAAAAACTGCCGCTGGCAGTTTTTTTCTTTCAAATGCTGTTTGCTAAGCGAAATTTAAGGAGTTATATAGTGGAAACTTACTCATTTATAATAGAACCGGTAGACTCAGGTGAGCGAATAGATACGTTTCTTGGGCGTGTCATTGACAACGTTTCAAGATCATACATACAAAAGCTCATTAAAGACGGGCATGTGGAAGTGGACGGCAAGCCCTTGAAGAAGAAAAATGTCCGACTTGAAGAAGACATGGAAGTGCGCATTACAGTGCCAGAGCCTGAAATTTTGAAGGTTGAACCAGAGGACATTCCTGTTGAAATTGTCTATGAAGACGAATGTCTCATGATTGTCAACAAGCCTCAGGGCATGGTGGTGCATCCAGCCCCCGGCAATTATTCAGGGACACTCGTAAATGCACTTATGTTTCATGCTGAGAATCTGTCTTCCATAAACGGGGTAATTAGGCCGGGTATTGTGCATAGAATAGATAAGGACACGTCTGGCATACTGATGATTGCGAAAGACAATAATGCCCATAACAGCTTGGCGCATCAGCTCAAGGAAAAGACAACCAAGCGGGTTTACGTTGCCATAGTTCATGGTAGACTTAAAGAAGAACAAGGTCACATTAATGCACCTATTGCACGCAACCCTAAAGACCGACTGAAAATGGCTGTTGTAATGGGTGGAAAAGAAGCCGTTACGCACTATAAAGTCATTAAAGCATATAAGAATTACAGCATTGTTGAACTGAGACTGGAAACAGGAAGAACGCACCAGATACGTGTGCATATGGCCTATATTGGACATCCGCTTCTTGGTGATCCTGTCTATGGCAAGAAAAACGAAAAAATCAAGCACGATGGGCAGCTGCTCCACGCAAAACTACTGGGTTTCAATCATCCACGAACTGGAGACTACATGGAGTTTGATTCACAGTTGCCTGAGTACTTCGTTGAAATAATTCAAAAAATTGAAGCAGTGGAAAGGGGATAGAAAAATTGGAATTCAAGGCTAGAATATTAGATGAAAAAGCAATGAACAGGTCACTCACTCGACTTGCACATGAAATTATTGAAAAGAACAAGGGTGTTAAAGATGTTATTCTCGTTGGAATACGGTCCCGTGGTGTACCACTCGCAAAGACCATTTCTGAAAAAATTGAAATGATTGAGGGGGAACAAGTGACTGTAGGATCGCTCGATATAACCCTGTATAGAGATGACCTCACAGAAATTGATAAGCAGGCCATAGTAAAGGGTTCAAATATCGATGTAGATATATCAGGTAAGGTCGTGGTACTCGTTGATGATGTTATCTTCACTGGACGTACAGTACGTGCTGCCATGGATGCCCTCATTGACCTAGGCAGACCAAAATCGATTCAGCTTGCAGTGCTTATTGACCGTGGTCACCGTGAGTTCCCAATTCGACCGGATTATGTCGGCAAGAATGTGCCGTCTTCACGTTCTGAAATCATACGTGTTCATCTACAAGAAACGGATAATACGAATGAGGTATGTATCTATCAGGGCAAGGACAAGGAATAGAAACGAATTATAAAGAACGATTAATAAATCATAAAACCCCCGTAGTAAAGATGAGCACTTGTTGTGCATCCTTACCACGGGGGTTTTAATTTGTCCTTTATTTAAAGGGCGAAAACCAAATTAGATGATTAATCCTCATCACGCATCGATGCGATGTCCTCTTCGTCAGGTGTCACATAGACTGTTTGATTGGTCAGGTATATGACCATGCCCGGTTTTGCGCCACCGGGTTTAGAAACATGTTTAACCAGTGTGTAGTCTACTGGAACCTGTCCAGAGAGCCTTCCTTTTGAGTGCCATGCGGCAATGCATGCAGCCTCGTAAATGGTCTGCTCAGACAAGTCATCTCCTTGTGTGCGCACAATTACGTGTGACCCTGGAATGATTTTGGTGTGGAGCCACATGTCTTTATTTGAAGCGTATTTTAGCGTTAAATAGTCATTTTGCAGGTTGTTTTTTCCTACAAGGATTTCGTACCCCTCGCTGGATTTATAGCGGAGTGGTTTGAATTTTGATTTGCTGCGCTGTTTTTGCTGATGCTTGCGCTTCATAATGCCAACTTCCACGAGTTCTTGACGAATTTCCTCAATATTTACCGGGTCAGAAGACTGCTCAACCGCGGTCATGACTTGTTCAAGATAATTGAGATCGGCCTCTGCTTCCGCTGTTTGAACGGCAAGCTCAGTTTGGGCTGTCTTGAGTTTGTTGTACTTCTTAAAATACTTTTGTGCATTTTCAGAAGGGGTAAGCCTGGAGTCTAAGTTGATTGTGATTTCAGGCGTGTTCTCTTCATAATAATTCAGAACCGTGACCTTGTGCATGCCTTTTTCAATTTGATACAGATTGGCCAAAATAAGTTCACCAAGGACTTTTGAATCCTCAGCATTTTCAGCATAGAGCTGCTCTTCTTTCAACTTTTGAAGTTTATTGTTTAAACGGTCAATACGCTGAGAGAGAAACTTGCGCAGGTTCTGTGTCTTGTGAAGCATGCGGTTGACTTTATCTTTCTTATTGTAATATTCAAATATTACTGAGGAAATCGAGTCCATATGGTCTAGTGTATATTCCCCTTCGGGGAAGTGGCTTAAATCAAAAGCGGAAAGATCAATAAATTTTCCTGTGCTGGTTTCTTTTACGATGACAGGTGAAAAGAGGTGCGCTTTTATTGCAGATTTGAGCTGGTCTAGTGCTTTATATAAATTAGCGCGGTCTTGTTTGCCAAGAGCAAGTATGTCGGCGCTTTCGTCCAAATGGGCTTGATAACATAAAGATCTTGATATAGCAGGACTTAAACCTTGATAATTCATGTAGAGCCATTTGAACACGGGTGTGGACTTCGCGGTATTCTCAAGCTTGTCAGCGAAAATATGATCGTCAGCTTCAAGCAAGTTGGCTTTATCCGTCTCCAGAAAAGTATAGGTGAGTCCTGGTAAAATTTGTCTGATTCTGGATACGCTAAAGGGAATGCGCTTTATACTGTCGAGAATTACATTATCAACTGTATCGGTCAAGATAATATTGGAGTGTTTACCCATAATTTCAATATTGAGGCGTTTAACCGTTAAATCTCCAAGCTCGTTACGCGCTTCGATATCAATCATAATGACCCGTTCAAGGCCATACTGGTGCACATCCAGAATGCGTCCGCCCGTTAAATGCTTTCTTAAGAGCATACAAAACATGGGCGCCTTGAGGGGGTTATTCATCTTTTCTTCAGTTATTGTCATATGTGGCAAGTTCGAGTTCGCCGAGACATAAAGCATACATTTTTCTTTGCTTGATTTTATATGGATGATGAGTGCGTCCTTTTCAGGCTGGTGTATCTTATCGATTCTTCCACCTGTAAGCCGATTTTTCAGCTCGCTGGTAAGTGCAGACATCAATATTCCGTCATAAGCCATGTGATGACCTCCTTCTTACGTAAAACCTGCTGTTCAGTATATCACTGATTGTAATGATTTAAAAGATGCCAATTTCATGTATAAGTGGGTCAATCTATGTTAAAATATAGAAAGTGCTATATCCTGACAAGTGACTATTATAAAAGCGATTAGCAGGATAACACATATGATTTGAGGTGAAATCGTGGAAATTAAATTTAAAAAGATGCATGGTGCAGGAAACGACTTTGTACTCCTTAATCAAAAGGATGTTGAGACGAATGATTATGAAGCGCTTTCGCGTGCAATGTGCGACAGACATTTTGGTATTGGGGCTGATGGATTCATGGTCGCTGCGTCGTCAGAAAAAGCGGATATCAAAATGATTTTTTACAATGCAGATGGATCCATTGCAGAAATGTGCGGTAATGGCATACGTTGTTTTAGCAGGTTTGTGTATGAAGAAGGGCTTGTTGAGGGGGAGAAGTTTGATGTTGAGACGCTTGCAGGCATTCAAAACATTACACTAACGCTTAAAGAGAGCCGTGTTGATACCGTTCGTGTTATTATGGGCCATGCAGAGCGTGCAGCAGCCCAGGTGCCGGTTGCAACTGAGCGAGAAACCTTTGACGATGAAACTGTATGCGTAGGTACAAGCGAAGTTGTCCTTACAAGCATGCGCGTAGGCGTACCGCATACAATGGTTTTTCAGCAGGACTATACCCATGATACGGTGACAACGCTGGGACCTGAAATTGAAAAACATCCTGTTTTTCCGCAAAAGACCAATGTGAATTTTGTAGAAGTTATTGATGAGGACCACATGCGTGTTGCAACATGGGAACGTGGAGCAGGTGCAACGCTGGCTTGTGGAACAGGTGCATGTGCGTCCTTTTATGCAGCTAAGCTAAAGGGGCTTGTTCACGACAGCGTTGAGGTGAAAGTGCCAGGCGGAAAGCTTAATATCTCACTGGACAGTGAGGACCGAATTATTATGGAAGGCAACGCAGTGTGTGTTGCAAAAGGGTATTACTACTACAATTGTTAAATATGGAGGGGAAAACATGATTTTAAGCATGACAGGCTATGGCCGTGGAGAATTCGAAAACGAAAACTATAAAATTATCACTGAAATGAAGACAGTGAATCATAGATACTGCGATATTATCATTAAAATGCCAAAAAAGCTGACAGCATTGGAAGAACGCATGAAAGCGCTAATCAAAGAGCGCATTAGCAGAGGGCGCGTTGAAGTATACATTAACTACGATGAAATCATTAAGAATGAGTACAATGTCAGTCCTAATTTCGAAGTGCTTGATCAGTACTACGGTGCGCTGACGCAAATCAAGGACAAATATGAGCTTAAAGAGACGATTTCAGTAGGCCTGCTTTCCAAATATCCAGATGCACTTGAAATTTCATATGAAGAGACAGATCTTGAGGCGGTTTGGGCTGTTATGGAAAAGTCTCTGATAAATGCCCTTGATTCCGTATCTCATATGAGAGATGTAGAAGGTGCAAAGTTAAAAGAAGACATCATCAGCCGCGTTTCTAGCATTAAGACAATGCTGCAGTCTATCGAAGTACTCGTGCCGGAAATTGTTCAAAACCACAAGGAAAAGATGATTGAGCGTATTCGTGAGCTGCTAGAAGGTGAAATAGAAGTGGATCAAGACCGTGTTATCCACGAGGTAGCGGTCTATGCAGATAAAACAAGTATTGCTGAGGAAGTTACTAGACTTTACAGTCATTTTGATCAGTTGGATCATTTCCTTCAGAAGGGTGGCAGTGTAGGTCGTAAACTTGATTTCCTTGTACAAGAACTTAACCGAGAAGTCAATACAATTGGTTCTAAATCTCCTGATATCGACATTTCCAACTATGTTATTGAAATGAAGAGTGAAGTCGAAAAGATCAGAGAACAGATACAAAATATAGAATAATCCCGTAATTCTTGTTGATTGGAATGTCATTTCGTGGTTTAATAGAGATTGCATAGTTTGTCAGTTTGGTCGAAAATGGGCTGTCAAAATTGCTATAAAGCACTGAAATCAGTGGATACAAAGGTTATTATAGTATCTGAAGGGGTTATCTATGAAACAAAGAGGACTGTTACTTGTCGTATCTGGACCATCGGGTGCAGGTAAAGGCACGATTTGTAAAGAACTTCTCAGAAGAAGAGAGAATGAGATTACAGTCTCAGTTTCTGCCACGACACGTGCGCCGCGAGAGGGCGAAGTGGAGGGTGTGAATTATTTCTTCCTCGAAAAAGAGAAGTTTGTAGATATGATTGGCGAAGGTGAGTTTCTTGAACATGCTAAAGTGTACGATAATTATTATGGTACACCGAAGAAATTTGTAATGGATGAACTCATAGCCGGGAGAAATGTCCTTCTTGAAATTGATATTCAAGGTGCGATGCAGGTGCGTGACAAATATCCAGAAGGTGTATTTGTATTCATTCTGCCGCCGTCGATGAAAGAGCTAAAGAGCAGGATCATCGGGAGGGGCTCGGAAACGGCTGAAACTCTAGAAAAAAGATTTTCAAGTGCGTTTGCTGAGATAGATTTTATAAAGAAATACGATTATTATATTATTAATGATAGAGTTGAAAAGGCAACAGATACCCTTGATTCAATTATTGATGCAGAATCACATCGTGTTGTTGAAAATATTGAGGAATTGATTAACGATTTTAAAGGAGAGCGAGAGTAATATGCTTAAACCATCAATTAACGAACTGCTTGATATAACAGGAAGCAGATATTCACTGGTTATCGCAGCTTCAAAAAGAGCGAGACAAATTATCGATGGCGCTGAACCGCTGACGGTTTGTGAAACATTAAAGCCTGTATCCATTGCAACACAAGAGATTTATGAACATAAAATCGAATGTGTTGAAGCAGTTGATGCAAAGGACATTGAAGACGTTATTCAAATGGAAGTTCCAAAATCAGAGTAGGTGAATTCCATGCTAAAAGGTAAATCGGTTGTACTCGGTGTTACTGGCGGCATTGCAGTTTATAAGGCGGTTGACGTTGTGAGTCGCCTTAGAAAAAAAGGGGCAGAGGTCAACGTTGTCATGACGAAGAACGCACAACAATTTGTGTCACCTGTCACCTTTCAGGCCTTATCCAATAACCCGGTTGTAACAGATATGTTTGATGAACCCAAAACTTGGGATACAGAACATATTTCATTGGCACAGAAAGCAGATGTTTTTTTAATTGCACCTGCGACAGCCAATATCATTGGAAAGATAAACAATGGCATCGCGGATGATATGCTGTCTACGACCGTTATGGCGACGCGTGCGCCGGTTGTGATTGCACCCGCTATGAATACGAACATGTATTTAAACCCTGTTGTTCAAAGAAATATTGAAGCCCTAAAGGAACTCGGTGTAGAGTTTGTCGATCCGGCGTCTGGAAGACTTGCATGTGGCGATATTGGTGTAGGCAAACTGGCTGCACCAGAAGATATTGTAGCATATGTAGAATATGTCTTACTTAGAACAGATGCACTTAAGGGTAAAAAAATCCTGATCAGTGCTGGACCAACAGCTGAAGCTATTGATCCGGTTCGCTACCTTACAAACAGGTCATCGGGAAAAATGGGGTATGCGCTTGCACGCCAGGCGGTTTATATGGGGGCAGATGTTACCCTTATTTCAGGGCCAACACAACTTGAAACGCCACTTGGTGTTAAGCGTATTGATGTGCTTAGTGCAGAAGAGATGAACCGTGCGGCCCAAGCTGAAAAAGACTATGACGTATTTATTGGAGCAGCAGCAATTGCAGATTATCGGCCTGCACAAATTTCAGATCATAAAATTAAAAAGTCAGATGATGACATGCAAATTCCGCTTATACGAACACCAGATGTTTTAAAAGGTCTTGGTGAGGCGAAGAAGTCAGGCCAAGTGCTGGTTGGTTTCGCTGCAGAGACAAACAACGTTGTTGAAAATGCAATCAAGAAGATTGAAAAGAAAAATCTTGATCTGATTGTTGCAAATGATGTGAGTCAAAGTGGTGCAGGTTTTCAGGGGGATACAAATGTCATTCAGATTATTGATAAAAATGGTGAAAAGCGCCAGTATGATCTCATGACAAAAGACGAGGCGGCAAAAGAAATTTTAAAGGCCGTATTAAACACATTGAAGTAGTATTAATGGGGGCTTACGTGAACAATCTCGTAAGCCTCTTTTACGATTAAGAGCGGGGGGTGCAGATTTGACAAAAGCATATGCTCATATTGCACTTACAAATGTATCAAGGGAAGTTGATCAGACTTATACCTACAGCGTACCAGAATCATTTATTGAAAAGGCTGAAGTTGGCATGAAAGTACTGGTTCCTTTTGGCATGGGCAATCGCCTCATGGAGGGGATTATCTTTTCATTTTCAGACAGCTGTGATTATAAACGTATTAAACCCATTCGACATTTACTTGAGCAGGATATCATCATAGACAAAAATCAGCTCCGCCTCATAAAGTGGATTAGAAAGCGCTACCTTTGCACTTACTCGGACGCACTACAGGCTATCATGCCTACCGGTACGAGCCTAAGAAGACATGTGACCTATGTACTCGAAGGGGACCTGGCTTTGAGTCCTGAGGTTTCCGAGGCGCTGCATGTTCTGCAAGATGGTAAAGAACATACTCGGGAAGAGTTGCATGCGCTGAGTGATTATAAATTAAAGAAATATATGGACCTTGGCATGGTTTCAAGACGTGAGCGCTTTGAAACAGCAGTGAGTGATCAAGTGAAAAAAAGTTATAGACTTGCAGTCGAGCGCAGTAAAGCCATAGCCGCTATTCCGAGTGGAAATGCAGCGCAAATACGTGTGATCAATTATCTTTCAAGAAAATCAAGCAGTGCGCTTCAAGCAGAAATCACTAAAATTTGTCGCGTGTCAGCTTCGGTGCTCAGGAAACTTGAAAATGCAGGGTTCATTACACCGGACACTGTACAGGTATTTCGTGCGCCATCCCACTACAGTCGTGAAGAAAAGAGTGGGGTTATGCTCAACCCTGAGCAGCGTAGCGCATTTGAACAAATTAATGCAAGTTGTAAAATGGAGAAATCAGACGTATTTTTACTGAGCGGGGTTACTGGAAGCGGTAAAACTGAAGTTTATATGGAACTGACGCGTGATGTACTTGAAAGTGGTAAACAATGTCTTGTTCTTGTCCCAGAAATTTCCTTAACACCTCAGATTGTCAGTAAATTTGTTCATAGATTCGGTTCCCAAGTGGCGGTATTTCATAGTAAACTTTCTCTAGGAGAACGGTTTGACCAGTGGAAAGCCGTAAAACGCGGGGAACTGAACATCGTAATTGGTGCCCGATCTGCATTATTTGCACCACTGCAGAAGCTTGGTCTTATAATTTTGGATGAAGAGCATGACAATGCTTATAAATCTGATCAGAATCCTAAATACCGATCGTCAGATGTTGCACGCTACCTGGGTCAAATGCACCGCTGTCCTGTAGTGCTTGGTACGGCTACGCCAAGCCTTGAAAGTGTACATCATGTTAAGGCGGGGATATATCAGGAAATTTTGCTTAAAAACCGATACAACAATCAAGCTATGCCAGAAGTAGAACTTGTAGACATGCGTCATGAACTGGCTATGGGCAATAGGTCTATTTTCAGTGATCGGCTCTTTGAGGCAATTGAGTCTAGGCTAGAACGTAAAGAGCAAGTGATTCTCTTTCTAAACCGAAAGGGGCATTCTACATTTGTATCATGTAGGTCCTGCGGGTTTAGTTTAAAGTGTCCAAACTGTGAAATTGCGCTGACCTATCATAAAAATGCGGGACGTGCGACGTGTCATTACTGCGGGTATTCTATTCGTGTCCCTGCAAAATGTCCATCCTGCAGTAGCGGATATTTCAAGTTTTTTGGAACGGGAACTGAAAAAGTTGAAGAAATGACCCGCGCAGCTTTTCCGAGCGCATCGGTTGATAGGCTGGATAAGCAGTCAGTCAGTCGAAAGGGGCAGATGGAAGACATACTCGATAAGTTTGACAAAGGAGAGACAGATATCCTTATAGGTACCCAAATGGTGACAAAGGGGCTGGATTTTGATAATGTCACACTGGTGGGGGTCTTGTCGGCAGACGTCCTGCTCAATTTGCCAGATTTTCAGTCAGGTGAACGTGCATTTCAAATATTGACACAGGTTGCAGGGCGTGCTGGAAGAGGGGATAGGGCTGGTGAAGTTATTATTCAAACCTATACACCTGAACATTATGCGGTACAGGCTGCATGTAACCATGATCATCAAGGTTTTGCAGCTGAAGAGGCCAAACTCAGGGTTTCCTACAATTATCCGCCTTATAAGCGTCTTTCAAATATACTCATAAGTGGTGAAGATGAAACAGCTGTCATTAAGACTGCAAGGCGCATATCTGAACCGCTTCAGAAGGAATTTATTAAAAATAAATTAAAAATGGCTCAACTTATGGGTCCGAACCCTGCAATATATAGTAAAATAAAAGGGCGATACAGATGGCAAATTCTCATTAAGTCTGCTTATGAAGACATAGATGCGTTATCGAGTGTGCTCAGAGAAATTTGCATTGATAATAGAAATAGGTATGTGGTTGGAGATACTGCAGTCAGTGTGGATATTGATGCAGTGAACATATTGTAACCAGGAGGCAAAAGCATGGCAATAAGAACAATTCGTACGGATGATGATCCGGTACTAAGAAAAAATACAAGAGCAGTTGATAAAATTGATGACAAGATCAGAAGCTTAATTGAAGATATGATTGAGACAATGTACAGTGCAGATGGTGTGGGTCTTGCAGCACCGCAAATTGGCATTCTAAAAAAAATCGCTGTAATCGATGTGTATGATGAAACGGGCGTAAAGGTGCTTATCAATCCTGAAATCATCGAAACCGAAGGTGAACAGGAAGAAGTTGAAGGGTGCTTGAGCCTTCCGGGTAAGGCTGGTGTTGTTAAAAGACCGGCGCGCGTTGTCGTTAAAGCAACAAATGAAAATGGCGAAGAATACACGATTGAAGGCACAGACTTGCTTGCAAGAGCGCTATGTCATGAAATTGATCACTTGAGCGGTATTTTGTTTACAGATAAAGTTATTGAATATGTGGAGGCGTAAAGCGTGAGAATAGTATTTATGGGAACGCCGGATTTTGCGGTCTCCAGTCTAGAGACATGTATTCAGGCTCACGAGGTAGTGGGTGTTTTCACACAGCCTGACAGACCAAAGGGCAGAGGGAAAAAACTCGCTCCGCCGCCTGTTAAAGTAAAAGCAGTTGAACATGGTATTGATGTATATCAGCCTGAAAAACTGAAAACGGCTGAAAATGTAGCCCTATTAAAATCTTTGGCACCTGATCTGATAGTCGTTGTGGCATATGGTCAAATTCTATCCAAAGAAATTTTAGATATACCACCGAGTGGGTGCATCAATGTGCATGCGTCATTACTGCCTAAGTATAGAGGTGCATCACCAATTAACTGGGCTATCGTTCAGGGAGAAAAGGTTACAGGTGTTACAACCATGTATATGGATGTTGGCCTTGATACAGGGGATATGATTGAGAAGGTTGAAGTGGAAATTACCCCGGACATGAATGCGGGTGAGCTTCACGACATTCTCATGGAAAAAGGCGGTCTTGTTCTTGGAACAACCCTGGAAAAAATCGATCAGGGCAAGGCGGAGCGAACACCTCAAGATGACGCACTCAGTTCATATGCGCCGCTTCTTGACAAGAACACAGGTATTATTGACTGGACAAATCCAGTTCAGACAATTGTAAATCAGATCAGGGGGCTCAATCCTTGGCCTGTTGCGGTGACAACCTTTGAAGGAAAGAAAATGAAAATTTACTCAGCCCAGTGCGGTGAAACTGAGAAAAAAGGTGCGCCGGGTGAGATACTGGAAGTAAATAAAAACGGACTATATGTTCAGGCAGGCGATGGTATTGTTAATGTGCAGATCTTGCAGTTTCCAAATAGCAAGCGCATGCATATTTCACAATATATTTTGGGACATGATGTTCCATGCGGGATTTTATTGGGATAATGCCTGAGTAATCATCTTATATCCGAAGTTGAGTGGATTAAAAAGGAGGAAAAGTCATGGGCTACATGTTTTGGGATCCAACAATGATTCTAATCATTCCAGCACTGATTTTGACAATGATTGCTCAAAATAGAGTTCAATCAGCGTATCAGAAGTATTCAAGAGTTAGAAATATGAGAGGCATGTCAGGCGCTGAAGCCGCGATGCACATTTTGAGAAGAAACGGGCTGAGCGATGTAGGTGTTGAGATGTCACAGGGACAATTGTCTGATCATTATGATCCAAGGTCGCGTACAGTACGCCTGTCACCAGGAATTTATCAGGGCAACAGTATAGCTTCCATTGCGGTTGCTGCACACGAGTGTGGTCATGCACTTCAGCACCATAATGGCTATGTACCGCTAAGCTTTAGAAGTGCCTTCTTCCCTGTGGTTAACATCAGCAGTAAGGCAGCAATGCCACTCTTGTTTTTAGGGCTTATTTTAAGAAGTGCCGGTCTAATGGATATAGGTATCCTGCTGTTTTCAGCGGTTGTTGTTTTCCACCTGATTACATTACCGGTAGAGTTTAATGCAAGTTCTCGTGCTATCGTTCAAATTGAAGAAAATGGTTTTCTTGCAGTTGACGAAGTTGGCGGTGCGAAAAAAGTGCTTAACGCAGCAGCAATGACATATGTTGCATCTGCGGCAATGGCAGCAATGCAGCTTCTTAGGTTTATTATCCTAAGGAACTCAAGAGATTAATATGCTAAAATAGAGTGGATGGTCTTTGACCATCCACTCGAATTGTTGAAAAATTCAATGGGTTCTTATATTGCGTTAAACAAAGAAGGCATTTGATAGGGCTTGTCCCTCAGGCTAAATGCCTTTAAGAAGGAACTGTGCACACAAAGATAAACCTAAATGTCGTAATTTAAAGCGTCATTTAGATTTATTTTTGTCTGATATGAATATACAGTTCTTTTCTTTGTGTTTGTAGTGGCACCAAAAATGTATGCCCGATTTGCTTTAAACAATTCGGGATGACTTGTTGATTGTTAGTAAAGAACTGAAAAGAGGAATGTCATGGCACAGGTTTCTGCACGAAAAGTTGCACTGGATGCATTGCTGGAGATTGAAAAAATGGATGGGTACTCGAACAGGGTGCTGAATAGAATGCTTACAGACGCAGGTCTTACGGCAGTAGATAGACGCCTTACAACAAAACTTATGTACGGTGTGCTTGAAAACAAAAATTTGCTGGATCATATTATACGCCAGTATATCAATTTTAGAATCAACAAATTAGACCCGGCCATTAGAAACATTCTAAGAATGGGACTTTATCAGATGCTTTATATGGAGAGCATTCCAGACTCGGCGGCTGTTAATGAAGCGGTTAAGCTTGCTAAAAGTTATCAAAAGCGCTACAGCGGTTTTGTAAACGGTGTTTTGAGAACCTTCATCCGAAAGCAGAAGGTGTATAAACTGCCTAAAAAGGAAAAAGATCTTAAAACCTATCTTTCGGTTATGTACTCTTATCCAAACTGGATTATTGAGCGCTGGTTGAAGCGATATGGCGCAGACTACACCGAGGCACTTATGAAAAGCGGAAACGAAACCCCCGATTTATATGCCCGTGTGAATACGATGAAGACAAACCGTGAGGCTGTGCTTCATGATCTCGAGTTCGAAGGATTCCTTGTAGAAGCAGGTCCGCTTCCGGATTCAATCAAAGTTGGAACAGAAAATGCAGGTTCTTTAGCTGAATCAGAGGCATTCTTAAAAGGCAATATTACCATTCAGGATATTGCAGCCCAGGCTGTAGGGTACATAGCTGGACCTAAAGCGGGTCAGACCGTCATTGATATGTGTGCTGCGCCTGGTGGAAAAACAAGCCATATGGCAGCTTTGATGAATGATGAAGGATGCGTATACAGTTGGGACATTTACGATCATAAAATTGAAAAAATCATGGAAAATGTTACACGACTTGGACTGAAATCAGTTCGTGCAAGTATAAATGATGCACTTGTAAAAAAAGAAGAACTGGTAGGTACAGCTGATGTTGTACTTCTAGATGCACCTTGTTCTGGGTTGGGTATTATCAGAAGAAAACCAGAGATAAAATACAACAAAGAAGAAGATGATATTATAGAGCTTTCTGATATTCAAGCGGATATGCTGGATGTTGCCGCTGAGTATGTAAAAGTTGGCGGACATCTTGTCTATAGTACATGTACTATTGAACCTGAAGAAAACGAACTGCAAATTAAAGGATTTTTAGCAAAACATCCTGAATATGAAATGGTAGAGATTAAGAATGCTGAAATCCCTGATGCCTGGAAGGTTGGCAGGGAGAACTATATGACACTTTATCCGCATTTACATGGGACAGATGGATTTTTTATTTGCAAAATGATAAAAAGGGCGACAAAAGACAGCTTGGAGTGATGTTATGGATGCGTATGGGAAAACGCACAAAGGCAAAGTGAGGGAGAATAACGAAGACAGCTATTTCTTATCAGATACACTTCCCAAATTGTTTATTGTAGCAGATGGGATGGGTGGACACAAAGCAGGAGAAGTGGCCAGTCAGGTTGCCGTGGAAGCTGTAAAGACCTTTATACAGTGTGAAATGGAAAGCGCAACAGACACAAGTAAAATTGATGAAATGCTAATCGGCTCCATAAGACATGCAAATGCAGAAGTATATGCATTATCAAAGGACAAAGAGCAGTTTGAAGGCATGGGCACCACCCTAACAATGCTTTATGTTGATAATGAGACGCTCTATTTTGCACATGTTGGGGACAGCCGCGCATACATTTTAAAAGATGGAAAAATTGAACAGATAACAGACGATCATTCACTGGTGGGACAATTGCTTAGAGCAGGAACCATTACTGAAGAACAAGCACGCGTTCATCCACAGAAGAACATTTTGACCAATGCGGTTGGAACAGCACTTACTATAGAAATCGATTTGTTGCATAAGCTAAACGAAGGCGGTATAGTACTGCTTTGCACAGATGGTTTAACGACACATCTTGATGAAAGTCAAATAACTGATATAATGCGTGCTGGCAATTCGCTAGAGTCCATATGCACTGCGCTGATTGACAGCGCCAATGATGCTGGTGGACAGGATAATATTACGGTTCTAGCTGTGAACATTACGCTATAAAATGAAGGAGTGAGTGGTAGATGAGTCAAATGATAGGTAAGATTCTAGGGAATCGCTATCAGATCATCGAGAAGATAGGAGAGGGCGGCATGGCCAATGTTTACAAGGCCAAATGTCTTCTATTAAATAGATTTGTAGCAGTGAAGGTCTTAAAGCCGGAACTGGTTTCTGATGATGAGTTTGTACAAAAATTTGAGAAGGAATCACAAGCTGCTGCGAGCTTGTCAAATCCAAACATTGTGAATATTTACGATGTTGGAAAAGATGGCGATGTACGATATATCGTCATGGAGCTTGTGCGTGGTGTTACACTGAAGAAGTATATTAAGGGGCACGACGGGTTTATTCCCAATGATGAAATTATTGAAATAGCAAAGCAGATTGCTCTCGGACTTGAGCATGCACATGCAAATCGTATTATTCATAGAGATATCAAGCCCCACAATATTTTGATTAATGAAGACGGTATTGTTAAAGTGGCGGACTTTGGAATTGCCCGCGCGGTGACATCGTCAACGATTGTTACTACCAAAGAAGCCATTGGTTCTGTGCACTACTCGTCACCAGAACAGGCTAGAGGTGGATTTGTCGATGAGAAGTCAGACATATATTCACTGGGAATTCTCTTGTATGAGCTGACTACGAAAAGATTGCCATTTGATGGGGATGTACCCGTATCAGTGGCGATGAAGCATCTTAAGGAAAAGGTTGTTGAACCCAGCAAAATTAATAATGAAATAGGAAAGGGTCTAGAAAGTGTCATTCTAAAAGCGATTCAGAAAGACCCAACCAACCGTTATCAGACAGCGCGTGAGTTGATTGATGACCTTGACAAGCTTTCAAAAAATCCTGAGCTGAATGTACCTTTTTATGTTCAGGCAGAAGATTCACCAACCATGATCATTCCTAATGTCAAAGATCATGAGTTTGATGAAAAACCCAAAGTGAAAAAGAGCAAGGTTGGTATTGCTGTAGGAATTATCGCGGGGCTAATTGCAGCGGTTCTTCTAATTGGGGCCTTTACATTGACATCGATTTTAGATCGTATGAAACCAAAGGTTGTTGTTATGCCGGATTTAACGGACATCACATATACTGAAGCTGTTGAAACGCTCCATGGACTGAATCTGAACATCAATGTTAAGGATTATGTTTTTGATAGTGAGGTTGAGAAGAATCACATTTTGCGCCAGTCTCAAAATGCGGGAGAAGAACTTAAAGAAGGCTTTACGGTTGATGTGGTTGTTTCAAATGGACCTGAACTTGTAAAAGTTCCAAATTTAATGCAGAAAGATGTTTCGGAAGCCAAACTGGTTCTTGACAATAAATCTCTAAATGTTGGCGAAATCAATTACGAATACAGCGATTTGCCAAGTGGCCTCGTTGTAAAGCAGACGCCTTCTGCAGGTTCTGATGCCAAAAAAGGAGATGAGGTTGCGCTGGTTGTCAGCCAGGGGAAACCGATTGAAACAGTACTCGTTCCAAATTTGGTTGGAAAATCTCTTGCGCAGGTAAAATCAACCCTTTCTAACGTGAGCTTGGCACTGGGCAGTGTTTCGTATAATTTTTCTGATACACATCCAAAAGACACGGTAATGATTCAGAGTATCAGTTCTGGAACTGAAGTTGAAGAGAAAACCAGTGTGGGGATTGTGATCAGTAAAGGCAGTGAAAATGGTACAGATGCCGAGGGCGCTGAGGGCTCAGCAGATGGAGCAAATGAAGGTGATCAACCTGCTGATTCTAATTTAGTGACAAAGAGTTACTTCATACCTTTGAGCTTTGTTTCACAAAAGGAAACCGTACGTGTTGAAATGATTCAGGACGGCGTAGCAAAAACTGTTTATGAGAAAGAACATGATAAATCTGAAGATAGAGTTCAAGTGTCTATACAAGGCGCTGGGGAAGCAACAGTGAATATCTACTTTGGTACTTTAAAAGTAAAATCAATGCAAGTCGTATTTGAGTAATATAGTTAATGGATGACGAAGCACATCATATGGTCTGACTGCAGTAAAAGTGGTATGATTTAACTGTAAGTGGACGTATGATGTGCATTTCATTGAATAAAACAGCAGGATAAATGGAAGGGGAATCCTATGGTTGAAGGGATTATTATAAAAGGAATTTCAGGGTTTTATTACGTTAATACAGAGCATGGCGTATACGAATGTAAGGCGCGAGGCATCTTTAAAAAGAATAAGATTACACCGCTGGTTGGTGATAAGGTGAGCATTAATATCTTGTCTGAAGACCCAAAAGAGGGTTGGGTTGAAGAAATTGCAGAAAGAAACGTTGAACTTTTCAGACCTGCAGTTGCCAATGTTGATCAAGCCATCGTCGTTTTTGCGCTCAAGAGTCCTGATCCACACCTCAACCTTTTAGACAAAATTCTCTTACTCGGTGAGTATGCAGGGCTCGACCTTACAATTTGCTTTAATAAGGCAGACTTAATTGAAGGGGATACAGCCTTTGAAAAATATAAAGCCATCTATGAACTGGCTGGGTACAATGTTGTTATGACAAGTACAAAAACCGGTGAAGGGATTGGGGCGATTAGAGATATTTTAAAAGATAAAATTACAGTTTTTGCAGGGCCATCGGGCGTGGGCAAATCTTCTATGCTCAATGTGATTCAACCGGGGCTTGAGCTTAAAACGGGTGAAGTGAGCGTAAAAATTAAGCGCGGTAAGCATACGACACGCCATACAGAGCTCATAGAGCTTAACTTTGGAGGATGGGTCGTTGACACGCCAGGCTTTACATCGCTTGATCTTGATTTTGTACTGATGGAAGAGTTGGCAGATCTTTTCCAAGAATTTAGAGAGTTTCAAGGATACTGCAGGTTTAACGACTGTATGCACATGGATGAGCCGGATTGTGCGGTAAAAGAGGCTGTTCAAACAGGACATATTCATAAGAATCGTTATGACTCTTATGTTTATTTTTATAAAAGCTTGATGGATAATAGGAGGCAGAAGTCATGGTAAAACTAGCACCATCGATTCTTTCAGCAGATTTTGCAAATTTGCTTGATGATGTTAAAAAGGTGGAAGCAGCAGGGGTTGAGTACCTGCATATTGATATAATGGATGGCCATTTTGTACCGAATATTTCATTTGGCCCGCCAGTTATGAAAGCGTTAAAGGGCAAAACAAATCTAGTAAAAGATGTCCACTTAATGATTGAAAATCCAGATCAGTATATTGAATCATTTGTTGATGCAGGTGCAGACATTATTGTTGTGCATCAAGAGGCATGCAGGCATCTGCACAGAACCATTCAGAACATTAAAAGCCACGGTGTTAAGGCGGGTGTTTCACTGAACCCAGGTACGTCTTTAAGTACGATAGAAGAGGTGCTTCCTGAACTGGATATGGTGCTGATTATGTCTGTAAATCCTGGTTTTGGCGGACAGAGCTTCATAGAATCAAGTCTAGATAAAATTGCACGTCTTAAAAAGATGATTGATGACAGAGGACTTGAAATAGATATTCAGGTTGATGGTGGCGTTAAGGTTTCAAATGTAAAGCAAGTTGTGGATGCAGGCGCTAATGTCATTGTTGCGGGGTCTGCAATATTTGCCCAGCCTGATGTTGAGAAGGCTGTCGCAGAGTTTAGAAAAACTATTGGATCATAATTATGAAGCACATGCTTATTGTCATAAACGGTGAAATCAATGACTACAGCTACTATAATGAAATTTGTAGGCGTGCTGACCATGTTGTTGCAGTCGACGGGGGCAGCAGACACGTAGAGCGGCTCGGTCTGAACCCAGATATACTCCTGGGGGACTTTGACTCTATTGAGGACTATTCAGGCTTTACAGGCAAGTTTCCAGATGCTGAAGTTGTTCAATTTCCGCCAAGAAAGAACTATACGGATTCCGAGCTGGCAGTTGAATATGCAATCAGTCAAAAGCCTGAGTCTGTTACACTTATAGGGTGTATTGGATCTAGAATGGATCACACCTTTTCAACGGTTCTGCTTCTAAAAAAGTTCCTAGATGCAGGAATTGATGCGTGTATGATAGATGAGAAAAATGATATAAGAATGATTGATTCACCCCTTGATATTGAAGGGGAGATTGGTTCACTCATGTCTATAATGCCAATGAGTGAAAAGGTCGAAGGTATTTATCTGCATGGATTCGAATACCCGCTTGTAGATGCGACACTCGAGCTGGGGAGCTCTACGGGTATAAGCAATGTGTTTGCCGCTAAGAAGGCTCGTATTGAGCTTGGAAGCGGTATTCTTCTGGTCTTCAAATCAAGGGACTAATTGAAAAGATTAAATTGAAAAGGACACCCTTTTGCTGTCATAGCGGGGGTGTCCTTAATACATTTAAGTAATTAGCGTCAAAAGTACAATAAACCGTTTCTTTGTCTATAAAGCTAAAAACCCAAAAACACGCGAAAACCCACCTAGCGGAAACCGCTGGTGGGTTTTTTAGCATGATCATGCCAAAAAAAATCAAGAGTCTACTGGACTCCGTAGACTCATCCGAACTAGATAGCTCTTTGTACTTTGCCTGATCTTAGGCAGCGAGAGCATACTCGGATTCTCTTAGGAGAACCGTTAACGACAGCCTTAACTCTTCTGAGGTTTGGCGTCCATGTTCTTCTTGTATGATTCATTGCGTGTGATACGTTGTTACCAGACATTTTGCCTTTTCCACAAACTTCACATACTTTAGCCATTTATCTTGCACCTCCTTCGAGCGTTTAAACAACATAAGCATATATATAATACCAGAGAAGCCTCTGTTGTTCAAGTCAAAATTACAGGCGGGCTGTTAACCCACAAAAGATAGTATAATAGGTAATTGCAAAAGATACAAGCTTTATTTCAAAAAAAACGCATAAAGTGTCAAGGTTTTTTCCTTGATAGGCCTTTTCTGGAGTTTTTATACGAAATTTGTTGAGATTATTGCATAGAGAGTGTAAAATAATAGTAGTGTCTTTAAATAACGAAGGAGGGTCATTATGACTATTCGTGTAGAAAATGAAATCGGCACTATCGACATAAATTCAGATGTAGTGGCTACAATTGCAGGCGCTTCTGCCATTGAATGCTACGGTCTTGTCGGTATGGCATCCAGATCCACAACAAATGGGATCGTAAATTTACTTAAAAGAGAAAACTTGAGCAAAGGCGTTTCAATCCAGATGGAAGAGGAAGGTATCACAGTAGACCTCTATGTGATCATTCAGTTTGGCACAAAAATATCCGTCGTTGCAGAAAATATCATCGAAAAGGTTAAATATAATGTAGAAAACCAAACTGGTTTGAAAGTACTGAATGTAAATCTTCATATTGAAGGTGTTCGAGTTCAGTCTTAACTAAGGAGGAAAAAGAGTTGGATATCATGTATATTGATGGTGCCTTGCTGACGAGAATGTTTAAGCAGGGAACCTTTGAGCTGAATTCCAATAAAGGTCTGGTGGACTCTTTAAATGTCTTTCCAGTACCAGATGGGGATACAGGCACGAATATGTCCCTAACAATGAATGCTGCTCTTACAGAAGCATTGAAAGATGAGCACCAAACAGCAGACAAAGTTGCGAAGGCTGTTTCAAAAGGCTCTTTAATGGGTGCTCGTGGAAATTCTGGCGTAATACTATCACAAATTTTTAGAGGATTTGCCAAAGGGTGCGAGGGCAAGGAAAAACTTTCTTCAATAGACCTGGCAAAGGCGTTTAAAGAAGCTTCTGACACAGCTTACAAAGCTGTAATGAAGCCTGTTGAAGGCACAATACTGACCGTTATTAGAAAAACAGCTGATAAAGCAATGGAATATACTGAAGAAGAGGCACCTGTTCATGATCTTCTAAAGGTACTGATTAAAACAGCCAGCGAAACCCTCGATAAAACACCTGAGTACTTAAAAGTACTCAAGCAGGCGGGTGTAGTTGATGCAGGTGGCAAAGGTCTCCTGTGCATATTAGACGGATTTTATAATGCTGTAATCGGTAAAGAAGCTAAAGATCACGAGCTGGAAGCACATATGGCGGCAAAGTCTACGGGTTCAGCTCAGGCTGAGTTCAATACTGAAGACATTAAGTTTAGCTATTGTACTGAATTTATCGTAAGAGGCGGTAAGGAAAGCAACTTGCCGTTAAAAGAGAAAATTCAGTCAATGGGTGACAGTATGGTGTTCGTTGAAGATGATGATCTAATCAAGATTCACATTCATACGAATAATCCAGGTATTGCGCTTGAAAGTGCCCTTGAATATGGTGAACTGCTGAATATTAAAATAGAAAATATGAAGCAGCAGCACTCTTCGATTATTGAAGAAGGCCACGGGGCTCAAACACAACAACAAAATGGAGACCCAAAGCCTTACGGATTCATTTCTGTAGCAATGGGCAGCGGCATAGCGGATATATTCAAAGACCTTGGTGTAGATTATGTTATCGAGGGTGGACAGACAATGAATCCAAGTACTGAAGATATCGTTAAAGCGATTGACTCTGTACAGGGAGATGCTGTCTTCATTCTGCCAAACAACAGCAACATTATACTTGCTGCGCAGCAAGCACAGCAGATTGTGGACAGACCGGTCTATGTTGTTCCTTGTAAATCAATTCCACAGGGTATTGCATCTATGCTGAGTTTTGATCCATCAGCCGAAGCAGAAGATAACTTTGAAGATATGGTGAGTGCGGTTTCAGAAGTGAAAACGGTTCAAATCACATATTCTGTAAGAGATACCCTCTTTGATGACAAAGAAATTAAAAAGGGCGATGTTCTTGTCGTATCAGAAGGCGATATCTTCGCTGTTGGGCAAGACCTGCACAGTGTGGCACTCAGCTCACTTGAAGAGATTATTGATGAAGATTCTGAAATCATGACCCTCTACTACGGAGATGAAGTTGAACAGGAACAAGCCGAGGCGCTTGCAAAAGCACTGGAAGAGAAGTATGAAGATTTAGAAGTGGAAATATATAGCGGCGGACAGCCACTGTACTATTACATCTGCTCGATTGAATAGTTAGACTGAGCTCGCGGCGATTGCTGCGAGCTTTTTTTATGACTAGGGGGTAAAAATATGCTAAATACCCAAGTACATATGTTAAAGGGCATTGGGCCTAAAAAAGCTGAACGTCTTAGAGGTGTTGGAATAGAAACCCTAAGTGATGTTTTAACATTTTATCCGAGATCATATATAGACAAGCGTAAAATACATAGCTTTTCAGATGTAGAACTCGAAAAAACTGGGACATTTATGTGTACAGTGGTATCAACAAGTCAAACGAGAAGCTATGGGCGAAATAAGGCCATGCTCAAGGTGACTGTTCAAGACGAAGCTCAAAGAGGGGAACTGGTTTTTTTCAATGCCTCTTATCTGAAAAATAAGTTTCAAACAGGGGCACGCCTACTCGTTTTTGGCAGTGCGAGGAGGCAAAATTCAAAGGTGTCTTTTATACATCCAGAGTACGGCGTAGAGGGTGAAATTGACGCGAAAGAATTTATGCGCATCACACCGGTATATCCACTGACCGAGGGGCTCTCGCAGAAGGACCTACATTCACTTGTAAAGCAGACTCTTGCTCTTGTTTTAACAAGCGTAAAAGAAAGCCTTCCTGAGCTTGTTATAAGCCAGCACAATTTAATGAACATTACAGATGCACTCATGCAGATCCACCTTCCAGACAGCGAGGAAAGTCTGGAACTTGCAAGGCGGCGGCTTATATTTGAAGAGTTGTTCAACTTGCAGATTGGGCTTATCTATTTAAAAAGGGAATTCGGTAGTGAGAAGGGCATATGTCTGCCTGAACATAAAGATGTTAGTCGTTTGATTAAAGGCCTCCCCTTTAAGCTGACGCGCGCTCAAGAAAAAACTTGGACGCAGGTCCAGATGGACATGGCATCGCCGAGTATTATGAACCGCCTTATTCAAGGGGATGTCGGGAGCGGTAAAACCGTGATTGCGGCACTTGCACTCTATTTGACCGTGCTCAATGGGTATCAGGGCGCAATGATGGCCCCTACTGAAATTCTTGCTGAACAGCACTTTGATTCTTTAAAGGATATGTTTGAACCATTGGGTGTTGCTGTAGGGCTACTCAAAGGGAAAAGTAAAGAAAAGAAAAAGGTTTTGCAGCAACTGGAGTCTGGTGATATTCAAATTGCAGTCGGGACACACGCCCTTATACAAAAGGACGTTCAATTTCAAAATCTAGGTCTTGTGGTCACAGACGAGCAGCATCGTTTTGGGGTACGTCAGAGAAATGTGCTTGCAGAAAAGGGTACATCGCCAGATGTTTTGATTATGTCTGCTACGCCAATTCCGCGCACGCTCTCATTGATACTCTATGGAGACGTTGAAGTTTCGGTAATTGATGAGCTGCCCGCTGGACGTAAACCAATAAAAACCCATTATATACCGCCAAAAAAGTACGGGGGCATGTATACATTTATTAGGGATGAAATAAAAGATGGACGACAGGCTTATTTTGTTTGTCCGCTAGTAGAAGACTCAGAAGTGCTCGATATTGAATCCGCCCAGAGTTTACATGAACGCCTGACAAGCTCGGTGTTTCCAGATTTAAAGATTGGACTGGTACATGGCAGATTAAAGGCCCAAGAAAAAGACCGGGTAATGCGTGCGTTTGCCGCAGGAGAGATGGATATACTCGTTTCAACAACCGTTATAGAGGTCGGCATTAATGTGCCCAATGCCTCTATTATGGTTATTCAAAATACGGAGCGTTTTGGACTGAGTCAGCTGCATCAGCTAAGAGGTCGTGTTGGTAGAGGGCAGTGGCAGTCATACTGTTTTTTAACATCAGAGAAACCGGGTAAAATAGCTAAAGAACGTATTAAAACCCTCGTTGGCACAAATGATGGGTTTGAAATAGCAGACAAGGATCTTGAGTTAAGAGGTCCTGGTGAGTTGCTGGGGATACGCCAGCACGGTATTCCTGAGCTTCGACTTGCAAATCTTAGTGCACATGGGACCATTCTTGAGGCGGCACAGTCTGCTGCCATTAATGTGATGCGTCAGTATGCCAGAGGTGGGGATGACACAGTAGACCGTATTGTAAAATCTGTAACAGACAATTTATTTAAAGATTTTTCAATATAATACGGGTGATTCACAGAATTCATGTAAAGACAGTTATAAACCAGTTTAATCAGGTGGATAAATCTGTTAAAATAGAGCAAGAAGGGAGTTTGAGACGTGAGAGTAATTTCAGGAACAGCCCGGGGGACTAAATTAGAAACCATTGAGGGATTAGGGACACGTCCTACAACGGACCGCGTAAAAGAAAATTTATATAATCTGATTCAGTTCGATGTGATTGATCAGAGAGTACTCGACTTGTTTTCAGGCTCTGGAGCCTTGGGCATTGAAGCCGCAAGCAGAGGCGCTTCACAAGTGGTGCTCGTTGAAGGAAACGTAAAATGCGCCCGTGTCATTCAAAAAAATATAGAAAAGACACATTTGTCAGGTAAAGTACGTCTGATTACGGATAAAGTTGAAAAAGCGCTTAATGGCATGCGTGGAAATCTACCTTTTCATGTCGTTTTAATGGATCCGCCATACGATAAAGGACTTGTTGTACCCACAATTGAGTCCATAGAAGGATTGGGTCTTTTGGACGACTCTGGTATGATTGTTGTAGAACATAATTCAAAAACTTCGTATCCGGATGTTATAGGAACGATGGAATTAGGTAAATATAAAAAATACGGAAGTACCGCGATAAGCATATATAGGAGGACGACAAAATGAAGACGGCCGTATATCCGGGGAGTTTTGATCCGGTAACAAATGGACATTTGGATATTATAGAGCGTAGCTCGAAGCTTTTTGACAAGGTCATTGTTGTCGCCTCAGTTAACACCAGCAAAACGCCTATGTTCACCATTGATGAGAAGAAAAGTATTTTGAAAGAGGCGGTTGCGCATCTTGATAATGTCGTTATTGACAGTTTTCAAGGACTTTTAGTTAATTATGTCGAAGAAAATGATGTCGATGTTATTGTGAAGGGCCTCCGAGCGATTTCAGACTTTGAAATGGAACTGCAAATGGCAGGCATGAACAGAAAATTGAATCCAAATGCCGAGACTGTTTTCTTGATGACCTCAACGGATTACTCGTATTTGAGTTCAAGTATTGTTAAAGAAATATTTAAGTTGGGCGGACCAATCAGTGAGCTTGTACCTAAAGTTGTAGAGGATGCCATGATAAAGAAAAACAGTGGAGGTGGCATTAAATGAGCATAAGTCAATTTGATCTAGATTTGAAGGTTCTTGATTTGCTTGAAGAGTTTGAAGATAAAATCGATAATCTTTCAGCAATCCCTTTAACAGGTAAAGTGATGCTGGATAGAGAAGAAATACAAGAAATCATTCGAGAAATTAATATTTTATTGCCTGAGGAATACCAGCATGTTAAATGGATTAAATCACAAAAGAATCAAATTGTAGAAGATGCTCAAAATACAGCTGACACAATTCTAGCCAATGCACAGCAAGAAGAAATGCGCATTATAGAGAGTGCCAAAAGTGAAGAAGCGCGTATGTTAAATGAAGTAGAGGCGCACCTGAGACAGCGAGTAGAAGAGCACGAAATTGTGCGAATGGCTACTGAAAAGGCTCAACAAATTATTGAAGAGGCAGAACAGCAGGCTTACGACCTTAAACAAAATGCATATGAGTACACTGAGGAACTGCTTAGAAAGGCAAAGCGAAACCTTTCTGAAGTCATTCAGACTGTCGATCAGAATATTACCGAAATGAGTCAGTATAAAAAAGAAGATTATTAAGGTGATTTGAAATCAAAATAACGCCCAAACGCGTCAAGTGAAAAACTTGATGCGCTTGGGCGTTTTTGTATTTTACCTTAAGTAAATGGGCTTAATAAGTTTATCTTGTGCACCAGCATAGCTTTGATCCAAAATGCTATATACATCCGTTGCACGAAAATCGAGTGAGAGCATTTTTTCTGCATTTGCCTGAGAAAGTGAACACTTGTTGACATTTGTAATAACGGGTATTTGGCTTACTTTGCGCATATGCTTCATTATGCTGCGTCCAGTGTCATTAAAGCCAAGAACGCGGGCATAAACAGCCCCTTCATCATGGGTAATGGCCTTCATAAAAGTGCTGTCAATACCGAGAAGTGTATTGAGAAGGACTCTTTGAATACGCGTACGCACATAGCGCTTAGTCTTAACGCGGTCGACAAGATCCGTATAGCTGCTGGCTCGCTGAGCCGCATCAAGAATGCGGTGTTCAAGTCCCTCAGACATATCTTGAATTTCGGAAAGTCTTAAATGCGACTCTGTTCTAAGTTTGTACATTAGAAGCGGGTAGAGCGCTTCAGGACTGACGGCCCGTTGACCTTTATTTAGAAGCATGTCGTAAGTGGCGGCCGGTACGGCCGACTTGGCTTCTTTGACACGACCTTCAAAAAACGCCTTTCGAACGGCAGTTGCGCTACTCAGTTTTTTTTGAACATCTGTATCGTGGTACTGACTTTCAAGGCGCTTGATCGTATTAAAACGCACCTTGGCGTTTGTACGTAGTCCAGCCTTTATGTATTCAATTCCGAGGATGTCGTTGGGTAAGGATGGTAGGTTGTGGACACTAAAATGCTCTCTAAGCGCTTTTTCTCGAGCTTTCGGAAAAGGGTAGCCTTTAGAAAGTTCGTGCTTTAGAACCTCTTTAAATGCGTCGCTTTCCTTGTGAAGTAGATGTGCGACATCTTCAAGTCCTGCCATTTCTCCAGATTCAGATCCAAAGACAATTTCATTAATACAGCCAAGACCACTTAAAACACGTACGGCGCCAAGTGCGAATATTTCCGCGCTCGCCGTAGCATATATTGCAGGCAATTCTAAGACAAGGTCTGCACCGCCCTGAAGGGCCATTTCTGTTCGCATCCATTTATTAAAGATTGCAGGCGTCCCTCGCTGGACAAAGTTGCCGCTCATGACAACAACTGTGCCGTCAGCCCCTGTTTTTTCTTTTGCGCGATGCAAGTGATAGGCATGTCCGTTATGAAATGGATTATATTCGGTGATTAGACCTATAAGGTTCATATTTACTCTCCTGTGCATGCATTGATAAGCAGTTTAATATTTCTTACATCGTTTCCGGCTGTATTTTGTATGTATACTTACACAAATGTGTATTCAGCAAAAAATTTTAGTCTTTTCATTTTTCGTGTAGGAACGGGTCAAA
This sequence comes from uncultured Acidaminobacter sp., assembly GCA_963676345.2. Taxonomy (GTDB): domain Bacteria; phylum Bacillota; class Clostridia; order Peptostreptococcales; family Acidaminobacteraceae. The sequence continues at coordinate 448,041 of CAXXTS010000001.1, read as the reverse complement.
TATTGACCCTGTAAGGGATATATCAAATATATCAATTTGTACAAGGGTGTGTCAATCTGTGAAAACGTTGCTTTCAGGGCGTTCAATTTAATAATGGGTATTGAAATTATTCATAGATGAATTATAATTATTTATGTGTGGGAAAAATGGGTGCTTGTATTTTACATAATGTCTTGCCAGGACTTATGTAAATGGTATTCGGTTTTTCTGTATAATTATATTTTTGTATACATAATAATATATACAAGCCAAGGAGGTCCAATTACATGAAGGTATTGGTTATTAACTGTGGTTCATCGTCTCTAAAGTATCAGCTGCTTGATATGGCAGATGAGTCGGTAATGGCTATCGGTCTCGTAGAGAGAATCGGTATTGAAGGTGCTCGAGTTAAGCATGAGGTTCCTGGACGTGACAAGGAAGTTATTGAAGTTCCTATGAACGATCACAAGGAAGCACTTAGCCAAGTTCTTAAGGCACTTACTGATGAAAATTACGGTGCAATCAAAGAAATTAATGAAATTAACGCTGTTGGTCATCGTGTTGTACATGCTGGTGAGAAATTCTCTGGTTCTGTACTTATTACAGACGCAGTAATGGATGCACTAAAAGAGTGTATTGACCTAGCACCACTTCATAATCCAGCTAACATTATGGGTATTGAAGCAATGCAAGCACTTCTAGATGTACCAATGGTTGGCGTATTTGATACAGCATTCCACCAAACTATGCCTGCTGAGTCATATATTTACCCACTGCCATATGAGCTATATGAAAAGCATGCAGTTCGCCGTTACGGTTTCCACGGCACAAGCCACAGATACGTATCAATGAGAGCTGCTGACATGATGGGCAAGCCGCTAGAAGAGCTTAAACTGATTTCTTGCCACCTTGGCAACGGTGCTTCTGTAGCTGCTATCGATGGTGGTAAATCTGTTGCAACATCAATGGGCTTCACGCCACTTGAAGGTCTTGTAATGGGTACACGTTGTGGTGATATTGACCCTGCAATTATCAAGTTCGTTATGGAAAAAGAAAACCTAACAATTGAAGAAGTAGATACGCTGATGAACAAAAAATCAGGTGTATTTGGTATCTCAGGCGTTTCTTCTGACTTCCGTGACATTGAAGATGCAGCGGCACAAGGCAACGAGCGCGCAGAACTTGCTCTGAAGGTATTTGACAACCGCGTTAAGCGATACATTGCTGCATATGCTGCTGTAATGGGCGGTGTTGACGGTGTGATCTTCACAGCTGGTCTTGGCGAAAACTCTATTGATAACAGAGTTGCAATCTGTAACGGTCTTGACTTCATGGGTCTTACACTAGACGCTGAGAAGAACAAGGTTCGCGGTAAAGAAACTTTCGTAGAAGCGGATTCTTCAAAAGTTAAAGTCATGGTTATTCCTACAAACGAAGAACTTATGATTGCACGCGATACAGTTGAACTTGTTAAGTAGATAACTTATACTGGAAGGCCTTAAAGTCTTCCAGTTGTTTCTAATATACCAAGATTGAAACCAGCGAATGATGAAACATGTACAGATACTGTGGATTCGTTCGCTGTTTTATTCGCATTATGGGCTGTAAAGATCAATAAAAAATGGTCTTAAGTAATATTTTATAAATCTTTTGTTGTTTTACTTGCATAATTCCAAAAAATAATTTAAGATATATCAAGTAATATTACTTGACAAACATGATGCTGACTTTTATAATATTCGTGTTGCAGTAAAGAGGTGAATACTCTTGCGAATCAACGTTTCAGATGTATTAATAGGTAAAGAGGTTTCTATTCCGGTCGATGTTGAAATGGAACTTGACTTTGAAACCATCACTGACCATGTCATCGAAAGCGCTGAGCCTGTTAAGCTAAAAGGACGTGTTTACAGGGTTGAAGATAAAATTCTTGTAGATGCGACTTATAGTGTTAACGTGGCCTTTAGTTGTGATCGATGTCTAAAAGATGTCACAAAGACGATCGAAGGACGTATTACTCGCGATGTACTTGGTGGGGATAACCAAGATGCAGATGACGAGGCAGTACAGATACTTATAGATCATGAATTGGATTTGCTAGTCATTGTAAAGGAAGATCTTCTTTTAAATATGCCAATGCAAATTCTGTGTGACCCAGAATGCCAAGGATTATGTCCGGTGTGTGGAGCTGATCTCAACACCGACCCTTGCGATTGTGATAATGAGAAGATTGATCCGAGACTTGACGGTCTCAAAGACTTCTTTCGTTAGTTAAGGAGGTGTAGAAAATGGCAGTACCTAAGCGTAAAACTTCTAAAGCAAGAAGAGATAAGAGAAGAGCGGCTAACATCAAGATGACAGCTCCAAACGTTATCGAATGTCCGCAGTGCCATGAGCCAACGGTTCCACATCGTGTTTGCCCATCTTGCGGCCAATACAAGGGCCAAGAAGTAATTTCAGTTAAATAATTATAATTTGGCTTGAAAGCAATGGGTATCCATTGCTTTTTTTACGTAAAAGACAAAGAAATGCACGTAAAAACAAAAAAGAGACTCGGTTGTGCTCGCACAATACCGAGTCTCTTTTTTTGTTTTTATGTATATGGCGCGTCTAGCTATCGTGGGCAATCGTGAGACTACCCTGTATTTCTTTATAGTTCTAATGAAAGTGTATTTTAGACATGGGGCAATCGTGGGACTACTCTGTTTTTCATTGTAGTACAAATAAATACACTGTTCGGCAGAGGTGCAATCAAAGGATTGCCTATTAGACTGCATTAATAGATTTTAAATAGTCAGAAAATAATTGCAATATGAAAAGAGGTGTAGTAACATTGATATATAGCTGATATATCAATGTTATATCAAAACTGGAGGTGTAATTATGAAAGAAGTAAGGTGGCATGGCCGGGGTGGTCAGGGGAGCTTTACAATTGCGAGACTCTTAGGATCAGCAGCAGTAATACATGAAGGTAAACATGCGCTGGCATTTCCCTCTTTTGGACCAGAAAGAAGGGGGGCACCAGTACTTGGTTTTACACGTATTTCAGATGAGAAAATAAAAGACCGCAGTGAAGTTCGCGCATGTGACTATATCGTGGTGCTCGATGAAACGCTTATTGATAGCCAAACAAGCGATGGACTTAGAGATGGTGGAAAAATAATCATCAACACGAAGAACACTCAAAAATATAAAGATATGTTTGGGGAAGTAGTCTATGGGCTTGACGCTACACATCTGGCGCTGGAGCATATTGGCAAACCCATTACCAACACTGCCATGATGGGCGCCTTAATTGCTGTGTCAGAAATCGTAGGCCTTGATTCTGCACTGAAGGCAGTTGAGTGTGAAATGAAGTCTGGCCTTGCTGAAAAAAATAAAATGGTTGTAAATGAAGCTTATAAGCTTATGAAAGGAGCTTTGTAATGAAACCAAAACTCCATAAATATGAAAAACCTTCAAAAATCAGTGAATATCCATCGACGGTGGCTTTTAGAGGCGGGCATCTAGTAACGACGAATTCGGGCTGGAGAACATTTAAACCTGTAGTTCGAGCCGAAGCTTGCGTAGGCTGCTTAAGATGCTACCTTGTTTGTCCAGATGGCGTTGTGTCAAAGACAGATGATGGAAAAGTAAAGATTGACTATGACTTCTGTAAGGGGTGCGGTGTATGTGCACATGAGTGTAAACCAGGCGCCATTGATATGGTAAAAGAGAATATGTCACAGGAAGGAGAGGATGCGTAATGAATCAAGAACGTGTTTTCGTTTCTGGCAATGAGGCTGTGGCGCTTGGCGTCCGGTTATCCAGACCCCATGTTATTTCTGCTTATCCAATTACACCACAAACTATTGTAGTGGAGCGGTTATCTGATTTTGTAGAAGACAAGTCCTTAAATGCAGAGTTTTTACATGTTGAATCAGAGCATTCGGCTATGGCAGCGGCGATGGGTGTGAGCTCTGTAGGTGCTAGGGCGTTTACAGCCACGTCTTCGCAGGGGCTTTTACATATGGCTGAGTGTGTTCACTATGCAAGTGGTGGACGTTTTCCAATTGTAATGATGAATGCCAATAGGTCTGTAGCAGTGCCTTGGAGCATCTACGGTGACCAAAGAGATTCTCTTGGTCTGCTTGATTCTGGATGGATTCAGGTTTATGTAGAGGATGCCCAGGAAGCACTGGATATGACCATACAAGCTTATAGAATCGCAGAAGACAACCGTGTGATGACGCCTTTTATGGTGAACCTGGATGGATTTGTTCTAACGCATACTTACGAACCTGTACTTGTACCAGATCAGGAAAGTGTAGATAGGTATCTGCCTAAATATGAAACGGAAAATAAAATGGATCTGGACATGCCAAAAAGTCTATGTTTTTCCACAACACCAGATGACAACATGGAATTCAAATACGTACAGCACGCGGCACTTCAAAATTCTGTGGACGTAATTGAAGAAGTGGATAAAAGCTATGGCGACCTGTTTGGACGTTACTACGGGGGCATGACAGATTCCTATCATATCGAGGATGCAGATGTTGCCATTGTCACATTAGGCTCTGTTGCTGGAACGGTCAGAACCGTTATAGACGAAATGCGAGAAGAAGGCTATAAAGTCGGCATGTTAAAAATCAGGTATATGCGTCCTTTCCCTAAAAAAGAGATGAATGCCCTTGCTGACAAAGTGCCTGTTCTAGGGGTACTTGAGAAGAATGTGTCATTTGGATATGAAGGAACAGTATATACTAACGTGAACTCAGCGCTGATTGATTTGGATAGTCCACCGATGACGTATAACTTTATTGCAGGCTTCGGCGGTAGGGATATATCTAAAGAAGATGTAAGAAATATGTTCTTGACGCTTATAGAAAATGATTCTAAAGCCAAGCGTGTCCAGTTTATTGGAATGGGGTGTGAGATAGATGTCTAATGAAAAAATCACAGCACAAAGTATGACCGACAACGAATATTTCTACGGACACAAGGCTTGTGCTGGCTGTGGTGCAAGTGTTGCCGTGCGTCTGGCTTTAAAAGTTTTAGGCGAGCGGGCATACTCTGTCCTGCCAGCGAACTGCATGTCAGCGGTCAGTTTTATTTATCCTCAAATGGCCTTTGCAACCAATGCCATGATAGCACCATTTCCTGCAACCGGTGCAGTTCTATCTGGTGTTGCCGCAGGTTTGAAAGCACTCGGGATAGAAGATACGCATACTGTAGGCTTTGCAGGTGATGGTGGTACTGCTGACATCGGCTTCCAGGCGCTTTCGGGCGCAATAGATCGCGGAGATAATATCATCTATATTTGTTATGATAATGAAGCCTATATGAATACGGGAATTCAAAAGAGTGGTCTGACACCATATGGAACAAAAACGACCACTTCGCCGGCGGGTGATAATCTGCCAGGTTCTATTCGTCATAAGAAGAATATGTTTGAAATCGTAGCAGCGCATGGTATAGACTATGCAGCCACAGCCAGCATTGGCTATCCTCAAGACTTTCTTGATAAACTTCAAAAGGCCAAAGCATGCAAGGGGACTTCGTATATTCATATTTTTGCATCTTGTCCCACTGGCTGGGGTACGCCAACGCACACAAGTATTGACATTGCGAAGATGGCTGTTGATTCAGGCCTGTGGTACTTAGCGGAATTTGAAGACGGCGACTACAAACTGAACAAAAATCCAAAGAATTTTACGGATGTAAAAGCATATCTGAAGGGACAAGGTCGTTTCAAACACTTGAAAGACAGCGACATTGATGTGATAATAGATAACAGAGATCGTCAGTGGGCGCGCATGCGTAAACGCTGGCTATAGTTGGCAACGCGAGTAAGAAACCAGACCTCCTGAAAGAAGGACACATGAATCATCTGGGTGAAGGAGCATTTCATGTCGCAGGACAATCAAACTATATTTGACATAATTTTAAACCGTATTATTAATCTAGAGTATGAACCGGGCAGGTTGTTAAGTGAAAAGCAGCTCATTGAAGAATTTGAAGTGAGTCGTACGCCTATTCGAGAGGTGCTCTTAAAACTGTCTGAAAAAGGGTTTGTAAAATTGGTACCCCGCGTAGGCACCTATGTGACACAAATAGACCTGCGCAACGTCAAGCATGCCTATGAGGTAAAAAAACGTCTTGAAAGCTTAGCTTGTGAATTAGCCGCTGAACGAATCAGTTCTGATGAAGCAAAAGGACTGGTTAAAATGGCAGAATCAGTTTACCCACTTGATCCTCAGGCGGACTATCAGGCCTATATTGAGTTTGACTATAAATTCCGCAAGGAAATTAGGCGTATTTCAAAGAACCCTTATCTTATTGAATACTTAGAAGACCTTAATGTTAAAACCATGCGGTTTGTAAAGCACATCGAATATAAAATGGATGATGCCTCCTGGTATGATGCCTCTATGAAGAAAATAGCTTTGGCGATTCATGACAGGGATGCAGAAAAAGCACGACAGGAAATGGACAAGCACTCAGACATATTCTTGGAAGAATTGTCTAAACGTTTTTTTCTATAAGTAATTGTAAATACGAACACTCTTTATTAGTCGAGATAAGATAATGAAGAGTGTTTTTTTTGAGAAAAAATGTACTGGTGTGATCAATAGCCCTTCACCGCGTGAGCTGAGAAGTGAAGGGCTTATGGTCGCTCGAGTATACAGCGCGCTACGGGGTATGTGGAAATCTAAAAAACTCTATTTAAAATATATGTAGTGAGTACAAAAATGAAAAAAAGACAAAAATATGACTATAGTATGATGCAAAAAAAATGAAAAAATTCCATGGAAAAGTATATATTCTTTGAGAATATGCCATCAAAAGTGGACTGCCTAAATTACGATAAATGAAGTGGTTTGAATGCTTTAGTTTGATCATAGTGGGGTAAAGAAACAAACGATAGCGTTGATGATTTTCAATGTATGTATTATGAACAAATCTTAAAAAATAGTGTTTAATTTTGGTTAATTGAAAGCATTTAGGGTGTATTGTCATAAAATTATGGTAAAATAGTCTTGTATATACTTATATGAAGAAAGGTAGGTGTGAGTACTATGAAAAAATTACTTGTGATGCTGCTCATGGGGGCTTTAATAGCAGCAGGAACAGGCGCTGGATTTGGTGAGACATATAGAGATTTAACTCAAAATCCAGTACAAATCATAGTGAATGGGGAAACCATATCTTCGTATGACAGTGAAATCGGAATAGATTTACCTGCAGTAACGGTAAACGGCAGAACAATGATGCCGTTGAAGCGAACATTTGGTCTTTTTGATGTTGATGTGGCATGGCATGGTGAAGATGAGTCTATCACAGCTGTAACACCAGAGGGCGAAATCATTTGGCTTCAAATCGATAATCTGTCAGCAAAAATTGGTGATGCAGAATATGTTCTAGATGCAGCGCCAACACTGTTTGAAGATAGGACATTTGTTCCTCTTGCATTTGTATCAGAGGCAATGGGGGTTGTTCCAAAATGGGAAGCTTCAACATGGTCAGTACTTCTTGACATTGACATGCTCCTTCCGCTGGAACTTCCTGAGCGTATGCTGAAAGACTATATGCATACGTACGAAGAGTGGGAGAATACGAACTACTATCATAATTATGCGGATTCAAACAAGTCTGTTCAGACTACAGTGTATGAAGAAACTGCTGATCAGGTTCTGATTCAGGCAGCATCAGATGTATATGTTGATACATCTGAATTTTCGATTTATCAGGCGTTCGACGGATACAAGTACACCTATACAGATTATGGTGGATATGAAACACATGTTGTTATTGCCTCAATTGGAGAGGCCGTACACAAGCTCGTGTTTAGAGGGTTTTCTTTTGATGAAGTTGAGTTGATACTTCAGGAAATTAAAGGAGGGAACGTATAATGAAAAAAGCACTTATCTTGCTTTTGACAGCTGTGTTGATATTTGCAGCTTTGCCCTCTGCTTCATTTGCGGGAACAGTTACGTTGTCAGATAGTGACGGGAGAATGAACGTAGCTTATAAGACAGATGGAAATGATGCATATGTTGGGCTAGATGCAGAAATCAGCGAAGAGGGGAATAATGGTAAACACCAGCCCCAATATTATATTGTACAAAATTATAATGATGCGTTTAAGATAGACATAGATACAGGAAAGGTATATATCAAGGACGCTTCGAAATTGAGTGCGGAGAATCTACTTGTCACTATTCGCATTCGAGTTACAAAGAAGAACAAGTCGGATGAAGTGGAGTTTGGCATTAATGTGAATCCGACATTTGTTGATGACGATGAAGATGAGTACCGTGTGACAGTGGGAGAAATTAATAATTTCTATACATCTGATTATTACGGCAGAATATTTTTAGTCGACGTTGTAGATAAAACCGTTCAGTATATGGCCAATAACGTGCAAACTTGGTCTGATATAGCGAACGATTCATCAACGACCCTATATGGTGTTAAGTACGATGGAAACTTGTGGAAGAATTTGCTAGAAAACAGTTATTCCTACCAGCGGTATATAAAAGAATATTGGGATAGTGATGGGATAAATGCACTTACAATGGATGATCAAGGCAACATGTATTACGTTGAAGATGAAGATCTCATGTTTTACAACCTGTCTGATAAGCACTGGAAGAAAATAACCAAATTAATGGATCTTGGGTATCCATCTCTTGGCGATATTGTCTTCCATGGTGACAAGCTTTACTATGCAGCATATACAAACAATCATGGCATACTTGTCGAAGTTGATATTGACAGAAACGATGTAACTGTACTGGGGAACATTCCAGACAATACATACGGACTAGCATCTGTTAATGATGAGTTGTATTTGCTTTACGGTACAACTGTAGGTAAGTATGATTTTGACTCCAACACCTATAGTGAGTACATGCCGGTTTCAGGATCGCGCACCATATACGGAGCAGCGCAAGGTGATGCGATTGAAACAGGCAATATTCTAGATGCGGTTGAAACACTTGCTTATCCTAGACTTGCAACGGTTGAAGGACAGTGGATTTACAGGGGACCGGATCGTATTCGTATTGCGGGTGAATACGGGGCACTTCTGATTAACTATAATGGTGATTTTGTCTATATTTTAGATAATAAATCTGTGGATGTTAAAGATTTAGAACCGGGCGAAAGATTGGTAGATACATTCGATTTCACAGCTTTTAATTCATGGAATAGCTGGTTTGGATGGCATGATTGGTTCCATGGTTATCATCGACATAATTGGGCTGTAGAAGATAACTCAATCGACATCGTCATCGTCCCAGGAGAACAAGACATCGATCCTGAAAACACAGGACTGCACTTAGATGCGAGTGATCTTAATGGAGACGGAGAACAAGACCAGAACCAAACAGAAGGTCAGAGCGTCGAGAATTGGCATGACAGCCTAGGCTATGATAATACAGCTGAGGCACAAGGAAACGAAGCGCCAGTTCTGGTGTTAGATGGTATCAATGGTCATCCAGCAGTTGATTTTGATGATAATACTTATGGTATGAACATTGATTCATCAAGAGAAATAGGTGTAGAGAGCTTCTTAAACAAAACGGTGGCGACTTTATTTAAGACAGGCGACAGTGTAGACGGTATTCAGTATGTCTATGAAGAAGGCGGCATCTGGCGCGGTTATAACTTCGTGATAGCACCGGATTCAGACAACGAAAATGCACCAACGCTTTACGCTATGGTCTACAACAAGCGTGAGTGGGAGGCTCAAGAAGCTTATCAAGTAATTAAGCTTGGCGTGGTTGAACCAGATACCGTATACTCTGCAGTCATGGTTCATGATGCAGCTGAGGGCATATTTAGAGCATACCTCAATGGTGTATCTGTTGACATGCTAGACACACAACCGCTTTCAAGTATTGATAAACAAGCTGATCATTCTAATTCAGTTGGTCTTGGTTGGTTCAATGATGAAGCGGTTAATCCAAATGATAAAAATGAACATGACACATCTAATACGGGTGGCGGTCATGCTTTCGACGGTATGATTGGTGAAGTTTATGTTCTTAATAAAACGCTGAGCTTTACGGATGTTCAAACACTCATTGGTGAGCTGAATGACAAGTGGAAGCCTGATGTTGTGGAGGCTGTTGAAAATATTACAGTACTTCAATCAGGTGACCAGCTGACTATTGGATGGGATAAGGTTTCGGGTGTAACTAATTATGAAATTATCCTATCAGATGATGCAGAACTTTCAGAGGATGATCAAGTGATTGCTGTTTCTGATTTCAGAAACACACTTACACTGAGTGATGCTCAAATGGGTCAGGATGAACTGAATATCTTTGTACGTTACCAAATAAGTGGTGTTGAAAGTGATATTGCATCTCATACACACACAATTTATGGGCAACCTAAAAACTTTACGTATACACCGATTGAAGGAGATCAAACACTCTTCAGATTCTCCAACGAAACGGGTAAAACGTATGTAATTCGATATGAGAACTTAGAGTTCCCAGTGGGTGCTTCGAAAGGGTACCAAACAATCGATAAGGAAAGCATTCCAGATCCTTCAAAGGCAGAGCTTTATGAAGTTGCTACGGATGGGGAAGGTGTAAGGTTTGATCTTGGACACAGTGTTAAAGCTGAAGGGCCAGATTACAAGGCGCTTGATGCAGTGACTGGATTAAGAGGTGCGCTGGATAATGATCAAATTAAACTATCGTGGAACAGATACCCGGGTGCAGAGGCTTATGAAGTGTACGGGGGCGTTGGTGTAGACAGCCTTGTTAATCTAGACCTCGAAACGTCAAGTACTGCACAGACATTTGATCTGGACAACTGGGGTGATACCCTGTTCTACTATTTCAAAGTGCGTGCCAAAGTACCACCAAGTGAAACGGGTTATGTTTACAGTGACTTCTCAGAAGTTAAGCAGGTTCTAACACCTGTGTTTGCACATCTGATAGACGGTCTTAAAGATCAGTCAGAAGATGCACAGACTGGGCCAGATGATAATGGATATTATGCTATAGGAGAATATGAAAAGAGTGCGGTTGACACAGCTAAAGCGGCTGTTGAAAATGCACAGAGCGTACTGGATGCATATGTGAACGGTGATGCGACCGCGGAAAAACTTGAAGCGGCATATGAAGCCCTAAAATCAGCATCAGATGCATTTGATGATAGTCAGGTGACGGGGTCAAACCGTATTAGGCTTGCATTTATCGATGATGAAGGCAATCCGATAAAGGGTGTTAGTATAGGGGATGGAACTTATAGTGTAACGAATGGATATGCTGTATTTTATGGACCGCAGGGCTATGATGACCTTGAAATTGACATTTCAATTGATGGCTATTCACGCGTTGAAGGTGACTTGCTGACACTATCTTTTACGTCACAACCACAAGAAATCACGCTCACTTATGAGGATTCACTCCCATCGGCAATTGAAAATGCTGAAGATAGACTCGCTGAGCTCGGTGATGTGGATTTAGGTCCAAATGATGATGGATTTTATAATACCAACCAATATCATGGGCCATACTACACCGAACTACTTGCCCTAATTGAAGAAGGCAAACAGCTTGAAGCAAATGGTGCAAGTGGAGCAGACAAGAATGCCAAAGCAGCAGAAATCAATGATGCGCTGGAGGCTTTTGAAGAATCAAAAGTAACAAGCGAAACCAAAATGACTATTCGCTTTAGAAAGCTTACGGATAAAGACAATGCAGACTTTACTGTAGGTGGTATTAGCGAAACGGTTAAGTATGCGCCTGCAGGCATAACGGTTACTTTAAACACACCTTTTGATGCGCCGTTTGTTGACAATTACTTCAAGCCTGAAAATGATACGCTGGACTTTACATTTGGTCAGATGCCAAAGGATCAAACCGTATACTTTGTACCAACAGACCTCTATGCTGCATATCTTGAAGCGGATACGCTTGTGAACACGGGTGTTGAAGGACCAGTAGATGGATTCTATGCCCTCAACCAGTATGAGAAAAATGCAAAGGCTGACAGTGGTCTAATTGAAGCAGTTGCGGCAGCGAAAACGGTGCTTGAAAATGCAAGTGCGAAAGATGCTCAAAGGGCGACTGCGCTCAGTGATTTGAATGAAGCCCTGGCTGCATTTGAAGCCAAACGCATTACAGAAGAGAACCGCATTATGGTAGCGCGTGTTTCTGCTGAAACGGGCGAAACGCTGGGTACGCAGTTCTACTATGGCCCAGAAGGCTTTGAAATTACAGTGGATGTTGAAGAGCAAGTTCATTATAAGCCTTACCGCGATGCAGCTTCTGGCTCAGAGGAAGTCTATGAGTCACTTGGGCTAATCTTTACTGATGTGAAACAAGACGTTCACATTATGTACCGTGAAGATGTGAATAGTCCAGTGCCAGATACCGAAAAAGACAAGTGGCAAGATGAAGCACTAGATAGCATTATAGAGTACTCTGTGAACGATGAAGTTCAGTGGCGTGATGAGTCATCGTATGACGAAGACGAAAACACTGGAGACGACGAAGCGGATGCAAGAGAGTATGATGATTTCCTCAATATCTTAAAAAATGCCCTAGATGAAGAGGATCAGGATTATGCTGATTCTGACTTCATTGGAGACTACATTGAAGATATTGAAGACGATGTCACTGACATTGAAGATTATGACGATTTAATCGAAATGCTCAAAAAATACTATGAAGAGATATCCAATGCCTTTTATTCATCAGACTCTAATACAGGGTTGATAGAGGGTGTTAAGACAATCTTCTACGCGGATCCTATTGATACAACTATTGTTTTCACAATAAAAGACAACAACATCACAGATCCGGAGTTCCACTTTGAGCTTACTGGTAACAAGTACTTAACATATGATTATCCGCTGATTGAACTTTACAAAGTTAAAGATGGTGAGGATCCAGCGGAAGATCCTTCTGCACTTAGCAATGGCGACATTCAGAAGTCGACCACAAAAGTCGATACAATCGTTGATGTAGCGACAGATGATTATGGATATAAAATTGTGGTTCAGCCAGATGTAGAAAACTACAAAAAAGGCGATATCTATTATGCACGTGTTATTACGAGTGTGAGAGTCAATCAAGAATCATCACGATTTGCTGAAGCAGTTGAGGGTGCGGGTTCGAAAGATGAGAAGCACCGTCTCGCTGTAGAAGAAGTGGTCAAAATGTATAATAATAATTCAGATGAGTACTACTATCTGAGCGGTCGACGTGATGACGAAGGAAATCCTAAGAAGGTACAGCGTATCGGTTCTGATGATCTGCAATATGCTATTAGCGTCATAAGAGATAAGGAAGAAAACGACCAGCCTCTAGTAGAAGGTCTTGAAATTACATCTCAAGCTAAATGGAAAGTTGATGGAGAATCAGTAGAGACGGCTAAAAAAGTTGATGGACTAAGCCTAAATATGGAATCCAGACCTGCACTTCCTGAATCAATTGAGTAAGAAATAAGTGCGAAACTAATACAAAATATTTGATATTTAATCCTATTCAAAATTGGATGGCACGCTCTTTATGGGCGTGCCTCTTTTTGCCTTCAGACCTTAATAGTACTCGTATTCAAGGGGTGAATTATGGTATAATTAAAAATAGAAGCCCTGTTATTAGTACCAGGTTATAAAAATAAGTCTTAAAAATTTTGTCAAAGCTATTGACGAAAGAAACAAGAATGTTTATACTCTGTATTAGTAGCAGGTACTAAAAATTAGTACTAAGACTTGGAGTGATTTTCATGGCAAAGCTCAAAAAGAAAGAGCGACATGATGCGCTATTGAATATTCTTGAAACAGATCCGTTCCTGACAGATGAGGAGCTGAGCGAGAAGTTCGAAGTCAGCATCCAGACAATTCGCCTAGACAGATTGTCGCTAAACATCCCTGAACTCAGGGAACGTGTAAAGTCTGTTGCTACAAATAATTATGAAAAAGTTCGTACACTGGGTCAGGCAGAGATCGTAGGGGAACTTATTGATCTTGAGTTGAACAGTAGAGCTATTTCCTTTCTTCAGACTGATGATACAATGGCGTTTCAAAGAACGAAGATTGTTAAGGGACATTATATTTTTGCAATGGCAGAGTCACTCGCTATGGCTGTTGTTGATGCCAATGTGTGCATTACTGGCGTTGCAAATATGAAATACCGTGTGCCTGTAGCGGCTGGACAAAAACTGGTTGCAAAAGCAGAGCTTGCACGAATACGAGGGAGTGAATATTTTGTTCACGTCATCATTAATGTCAATAACGATCAAGTATTTCGTTCGAAATTTATCTTGACTGCGCTAAACGTAGAATAAGCACTGGAGGCAGTAAATGAAAATAGCAATTGATGCAATGGGCGGCGACCACGCGCCGTTAGAACCGGTCAAGGGTGCCATTGATGCACTTGAGTATATTGATTCGAAAATGGTTCTGATTGGTGACGAGGAAAAAATTCGCCTTGAACTTAAGAAATATGAATACGACGCGTCACGTGTAGAAATAATGCATACAAGTGAGGTTATTACAGGCGAAGATAAGCCTGTAACGGCTATTAAGAAAAAGAAAGATTCTTCGATGGTTGTAGGCCTTCTTAAGCTAAAAGACAAAGAGTTTGATGCTTTTATATCTGCTGGAAATACAGGCGCACTTCTCGCAGGAGGCCTTCTGAGAGTTGGGCGAATTAAAGGGATCGACAGACCGGCACTGTGTTCGGTATATCCGACACAAAATGGAATGGCGATTTTAGCAGATGCAGGTGCAAATTCTGATTGCAAGCCTAGAAACCTTCTCGAATTTGGAATCATGGGAAGTCTGTATGCACAGAATGTTCTTGGTGTTCATAATCCAAGAGTAGGTCTTGCAAACATTGGTCATGAAGAAGGCAAGGGCAATGCGCTTGTTATTGAAGCCTTTGACCTGCTTAAAGAAGCAAACCTCAACTTTATTGGAAATGTTGAAGCACGAGATATTCCGGGTGGCGCTACAGATGTGATCGTTTGTGATGGCTTTACAGGCAATATCATTTTGAAATTGTCAGAAGGTGTTGTAAAATCGTTCACATCAATGATAAAAGACATATTTATGAAATCACCTCTTACAAAAATTGCGGCATTGCTTGTCAAAAATGGTTTGGGTGATATGAAAAAGAGCATGGACTACACCGAATACGGTGGTGCTCCGTTATTGGGTGTTAAAGGACTTGTAGTTAAAGCGCATGGCAGTTCCAATGCAAAGGCGTTTATGAATGCAATCCGATATGCTGAAAAAACAGCAACATCCGGTGTGATCGATAAGATTGCTGCGGAGGTTCAAGCAAGTTAGGAGCTGATTCAAGTGCATCGCGATTTTAGAGACGTAGGGATTTGGGGTACAGGAAGTCATTTGCCTGAGCGTGAAATGACAAACTATGATTTAGAAAAAATAGTTGAAACATCTCATGACTGGATTGTATCAAGAACTGGTATTGAGAGCAGAAGAATAGCAGATGAACATACTGCAACTTCTGACTTAGCATATAAAGCAGCTCAGAAGGCAATTGAAGCGGCTGGAATAACAGCTGAAGATATTGATCTGATCATTGTAGGTACAATTACACCGGACTATGGATTTCCTGCAACAGCATGTATTGTTCAAGACAAAATTGGTGCTGTGAATGCTGCCGCATTTGATCTTGAAGCAGCATGTTCAGGATTCATCTACGGTGTGTCAGTTGGACAACAGTTTATAGCAACTGGCATGTATGATCATGTTTTGGTTATTGGTGCTGAAACCATGTCTAAAATTCTTGATTTCGAAGATCGAAAAACATGCATCCTTTTCGGAGATGGTGCAGGTGCAGTTGTTCTTGGTCCTGTTGAAGAAGGCAAAGGCATCCGTTCTATGGAACTCGGCGCAGATGGTAAAGGTGGAAAAGTACTGTCCGTACCAGCAGGCGGTTCTAGACTACCGGCTTCTGAGCAAACAGTAGCTGACAGACTTCATTACGTAACAATGGATGGTAGCGAAGTTTTCAAATTTGCGGTAAGAGCAATGGGTGGTGCTTCGCAGCGTGTTGTTGCTGAAGCGGGCCTTTCTGTTGAAGACGTCGATTTTATGGTGCCACATCAAGCCAATATGCGTATTATCAAATCTGCAGCAAAACGGCTTAAACTCCCTCTTGATAAGGTTCATGTGAATCTTGACAGATTGGGGAATATGTCTGCAGCATCTATTCCAGTAGCCCTAGATGAAGCGGTTAGGGCTGGAAAGATAACCGAAGGGGACAAGATCGTTCTCGTAGGATTTGGTGGCGGCCTGACTTGGGGCGCATGCGTGATTAACTGGTAGGAGGCATAAAATGGGTAAAATTGCAGTTGTGTTTCCTGGTCAAGGAGCACAGTACGTAGGTATGGGTCAGGAATTTGCTGAAAATTTCCCTGTATCTAAAGAAGTATTTGAGATGGCGAGTCAAGCAATGGGATACAGCATGGAAGACCTATGCTTTGACAGCTCAGATGAAGCATTAAAAAAGACTGAAAATACACAGCCGTCAATTTTGACAACGTGTATTGCCATATATAAAGCGCTTGAAGAGCGCGGTGTTGTAGCAGATGGATTTGCTGGCCTAAGTCTTGGTGAATATGCAGCCTTGGTTGCAGCGGGTGCTATGCCATTTGAGAGTGCCGTAAAAGTTGTTCGTAAGCGCGGTCAGTACATGCAACAAGAAGTGCCTATGGGTGTTGGTGGCATGGCGGCAATTCTTGGTCTTGAAAACGAAGGGGTCATAGAAGCGTGTAAAGAAGCTTCTGAAGCTGGTGTTGTTGAACCGGCAAACTTCAACTGTCCTGCACAGCTTGTTATAGCGGGTGAAGTAGGCGCAGTAGAAAAGGCCGTTGAAATATGTAAAGAAAAAGGTGCAAAAAAAGCAGTTATGCTGCCTGTATCCGCGCCATTCCACACATCAATGCTTGTTGGCGCTGGTGAAAAACTTAAAGCTGAGCTGGATCAAGTTACTTTCAGCCCACTTGAAAAGCCAGTTGTTGGCAACGTAGAAGCAGACTATATTTCTTCTGAAAACGAAATAAAAGATCTTCTGGTACGTCAGGTCAGCAATCCTGTACGCTGGGAAGAGTCAATTCAGAGAATGATTGAAGACGGTTACGATACGTTTATTGAAGTTGGTCCTGGTAAGTCGCTTTCGAAATTTATCAAGCGTATTTCCAAGTCAGTTAAAATTCTAAACGTAGATACACCTGCATCTTTAGATAAAACGCTGGAAAAGCTCAATGCTTAAGGAGGCGACACAAATGAATTTTGATGGTAAAACGGTCATCGTAACAGGCGGTTCGCGCGGTATTGGACGCGCCATCGCACTTGACTTTGCAAAATCCGGTGCCAATGTAGTGGTCAATTATAATAGAAGTGCCGAAAAAGCTGAAGCCGTTGTAAAAGAAATTGAAGCACTTGGTGCTAAAGGTCTGGCTGTACAGTGCAATGTGGCAGTTCAAGAAGATGTAGACGGTATGCTGAAATCGGCAGTGGATGCATTTGGAACAGTAGACATGCTCGTAAACAATGCTGGAATCACAAAAGATACATTGATCCTGCGTATGAAAGAAAACGACTGGGATGCTGTGCTGGACACAAATCTAAAAGGCACGTTTATGACAACAAAAATCATTGGAAAGTATATGCTTAAGAAAAAGCAGGGCCGTATTGTTAATATCACTTCCGTAGTGGGTATTATGGGCAACGCGGGCCAGTCAAATTATGCAGCATCTAAAGCGGGCGTCATTGGCTTTACGAAGTCCATTGCAAAAGAGTTTTCTGCTAGAGGCATTACGGTCAATGCGGTTGCACCAGGATTCATTGAGTCTGATATGACAGATGTGCTTTCTGATGATGTTAAAGCATCTTATGAAAAGGCAATCCCGCTTGGAAAAATGGGACAACCTGAAGATGTTGCTAATGCAGTTAAGTTCCTTTGCTCAGATATGAGCAAGTACATCACTGGACAAGTAATCCAGGTTGATGGTGGCATGTTAATGTAATCCATAGTGGATTTCATAATATAAATGGTAAAGAAACTTCGGTTTCTGGCTAATAAAAAAGTATAAAGTGAGGTAAAGAATATGTTTGATAAGGTAGTAGAAATCGTAAGAGACCAGCTAGGTGTAGAAGATGATGTTGTAATCACAAAAGAAACTTCAATGATGAAAGATCTTGAAGCTGATTCGCTAGACGCTGTTGAAATCATCATGGCGTTTGAAGATGAGTTTGATGTAGAGATTCCTGATGAAGATGCAGAGAAATTTGCAAACATCGGCGACATTGTTGCTTACCTAGAATCAAAGAAGTAGAAAAGACATAGACTATGTCATCACTGAAGCCGGCTAGTCGCCGGCTTCAATCATATGCGACACACCGGGTGTCGCGCCTTTAATGGTATACAATAAATGGGCTCACACATCTGGTGGGTATATTTAAGGAGGCGACTGCAATGAATAAGAGAGTCGTAGTTACAGGTATTGGTGCAATTTCGCCAATCGGCATTGGAAAAGAAAAGTTCTGGAATGCTCTAAAAGAGGGCGTTGTGGGTATAGATAAAGTGACACACTTTGATGCTTCTGAGTATACAACTCAAATCGCTGGTGAAGTAAATGATTTTGATCCAACTGAATTTATCGGCAAAAAAGAAGCGAAACGTATGGACAGATTCACACAGTTCGGTGTTGCTGCAGCAAAGCTTGCTCTGGAAGATTCTAACATTGAAGTTGAAAAAACGGATATGGAACGTTTTGGTGTCATTATTGGTTCAGGTATTGGTGGCATTGGAACGCTTGAAAAAGAGCATGAAAAGTTGCTTAAAAAAGGACCAAACAGAATTAGTCCATTCCTGATCCCTATGATGATTGGTAACATTGCATCGGGTCATATTTCAATGGCGACAGGCGCAAAAGGTCCAAATACGACAGTTGTAACAGCATGTGCATCTGCAACAAACGCAATTGGTGATGCTTTTAAAACAATCCAGCGCGGTGACGCAGACCTTATGTTTACAGGCGGATGTGAAGCGTCAATTACCCCAATCGGTATGGCAGGCTTCTGTACTATGAAGGCGATGTCAACACGTAATGACGATCCTAAAACAGCATCTCGCCCATTTGACACGGACCGTGACGGTTTTGTTATGGGTGAAGGTTCAGGTATCATTATTCTTGAGGAACTTGAACATGCTCTTGCACGTGGTGCTAAAATCTATGGTGAAGTTGTGGGCTACGGTGCTACAGCAGATGCATATCATATAACAAGCCCTGCTCCAAATGGTGAAGGCGCTGCAAGATCGATGAATATGGCTATTAAAGATGCTGGTCTTACGCCAGAGGACGTAACGTATGTCAATGTACACGGCACGTCAACGCCGTACAATGACAAGTTTGAAACAATGGCTATCAAGACTGTATTTGGAACACATGCTAAAGAGCTTCTAGTGAGCTCAACAAAGTCTATGACAGGTCATATGCTCGGTGCTGCTGGCGGTATCGAAGCTATTGCATGCCTGCTTGCTCTGTCTGAAGGTTATGTTCACGGAACAATGGGTATCCAAAACCAAGATCCTGAACTAGACCTGAATGTACTTCCAAACAAGGGTGTTGAAGCTGACGTTAAGGCAGTTATTTCTAACTCGCTTGGTTTTGGTGGACACAATGCTACAATTTGTATGAAAAAGTACGAAGGGTAGTCTTTAATATAGTTACAAAGTAATGAACATGACGGGTGAAAATCAGCCCATTAATGTGATTTACCTTAACTTATACTACAATAGAGGAATGGTTCGCCATTCTTCTATTGTTTTTTGTACTCTAAGCCATTAAAATAGAAATGATGGAGAGGCTTTTTAAATGTATTATGGAAATCCCTGTGTAGGGCTAGTGTATTTAAAAGGTCTCTCGACGTTAAAGTCGGGAGGAAGAAAATGAAACTAAATAAGTTGGAAACAAAAATTGGATATTCTTTTAAAGATGTCAAAATTCTGGAAGAGGCACTGACGCATAGTTCGTATTCAAACGAGCGCCGTAAAGAGTCTAGAAACAACAACGAGCGTCTTGAGTTCTTAGGAGATTCAGTCTTAGGTATTGTCATCAGCGATTTTCTGTTCAAGAATTTTAAGGATATGCCTGAAGGGGAACTCACAAAGATACGATCTAAGATTGTATGTGAAACGACACTCGGTGAATGCTCGAGAGCGATTGGTCTCGGGAATTTTATGTTTTTTGGAAAAGGCGAGGAAATGACAGGTGGACGTGACCGTACGTCTATTCTTGCGGACGCCTATGAAGCCCTTATAGCCTCTATTTATATGGATGGTGGACTAGAAGCAAGTCGAAACTTTATTTTGACACATATGAGACGTAAGATTGAAGACGCCATTGCGGGTAAAGTCTTCTTAGACTATAAAACACACTTGCAAGAGCTGGTTCAGGTGAACAAAACCAACCGCATTCGTTATGAAATTATCGGTGAAGAAGGACCTGACCACTGCAAGGTTTTCCACACTCAGGTTTGCCTTAATGAAAAAGTTATTGGTACGGGTGTGGGCAGAAGCAAAAAAGAGTCAGAACAGGAAGCTGCAAAAATGGCCTTAAGAGAGGTTGAGCAACTTGAACTTCAATAAACCGGGGATCATCCCCATTTTTGTACCCCATCTAGGCTGCCCGCATGACTGCGTATTTTGCAATCAAAAGAGTATTACAGGACAGCAGCGTGCATATGATACTGAGCAAGTTATAAGTGATATTGACGCGCATTTAGAGACAATGAAAGGCAAAAGGCATCCCTTGGAGATCGCCTTTTTTGGAGGAAGCTTTACAGGCATCCCCGTGCACCAGCAAATAGAGCTGCTAGACATCGCCCGTCGTTATTTGGATGACGGGCATATTCATGGCATTAGACTATCAACACGTCCAGATTACATTGACCAAGATATTCTTGATAGACTTCTTGAATTTGGGGTCACGACAGTTGAACTAGGTGTTCAGTCCATGGACCAAGCAGTGCTTCAAAAATCGGAAAGAGGCCATACGACTCGGCAGGTCGAAACGGCTGTGCGTTTAATTAAGAAAACCAGGTTAAAACTTGGACTTCAAATGATGCTTGGTTTGCCGGGAGATACCCTTGATAAATCTCTCGAAACAGCTCTAAAAATTGTAGCCCTAAAACCAGATTTCGTACGCATATATCCTACAGTGGTCATTGCAGATACAGAACTTGAAAGCATGTACAGAGCCGGGACATATGAAGAACTGACCGTTGAGCAAGCAGCCTGCTGGTTGAGTAAACTTATGCCTGTGTTTACACGGAGCGGCATTCCAATTATTCGTGTAGGACTTCAGCCGACCGATACACTTACAAATGGAGATAGCAGAGTGGCTGGGGCCTATCATCCGTCAATGCGTCAGCTTGCTGAATCGATAATTCTATTCAATAGAATTGATGCAATTGTTTCAAAAATTAAAAAAGAAGAGCCCATCTGTCGTATTCAGCTGAGTGCAAGAGAACAAGACTGGACAGTTGTTCGTGGACAAAAACGTACAAACTTTAATGCACTCGAGGCGCAGTTCAGTGATGTTGAGTGGTCATTTGAAATATCGGAAACGGTTGAAAGGCGAACGGTTCAACTCCTTATTTCAAAAGAAAATAGTGTTATATATGAAGCAATAAAAATAGATTAGTATTTGAGGTGTTCCATTTGTATTTAAAGAAACTTGAAATGAAAGGGTTCAAATCCTTTGCGGATAAAACAGAAGTTGAATACGAGAATGGCGTAACCTGTATTGTCGGGCCCAACGGCAGTGGGAAGAGCAATATTACAGATGCCGTACGTTGGGTGCTTGGGGAACAAAAGGTTAAGACGCTTCGTGGCGCAAAAATGGAAGATGTTATTTTTAATGGTACCAAGCACAGAAAACCGCTAGGAATGGCAGAAGTGTCTTTGATATTTGACAACAGTGAAAAGTACTTCCCGCTGGATTATCGCGAGGTTATCGTTACAAGGCGTGTTTTTAGGTCTGGAGACAGTGAATACCTTGTTAACGGCACAGCATGCAGGCTAAAAGATGTTAAAGAGCTCTTTATGGATACGGGTATTGGTACAGACGGATATTCGATTATCGGTCAGGGGCGTATTGACCGTATTCTAAGTAATAATGCCGATGAGCGACGTCAGATTTTTGAAGAAGCGGCCGGTATTGTAAAGTATAAAGCGAGAAAAATAGAATCTGAAAAGAAGTTGTCCAATACTCAGGCGAATTTACTGCGTGTTGACGATATTATTAGGGAGCTTGAAGGCCGCGTTGAGCCGCTTCGTAAAGAAAGCGAAAAGGCACAGCAGTTCCTTGAGCACTCTGAAAAACTGAAAACGCTTGAAATGAACCTGTATATACGTCAGGTTGATGACTGTGAGTTGAAAATTAAGTCAGAAAATGCAAAAACAGCAGAGCTCAAGGTTAAGCTGCAGAAAATGCAATCTGAGCTTGCAAATGTTGAGGCTGAAATAGAAAACATTGAGCAGACTATGGACACTTATTCGCAGGCAGTCAAAGCTTCTGAGACCCGTTTTCTTGAGGCAACCGAAGAAATGGGGCATTTTGAAGCGAAAGTGTCACAAATTCGGGAAAAGCAAAATGGTGTTGATGCCAATACCATGCGTATTGAAAGTGAAATAGAGTCTCTGGATGCACTAACTATGAATCTGCAAGATCAAATGAAGGCAGCAGATGATGTGCTTGAAGGACTTACTGAAAAGCTAGATGCAATTAATATTGACCTAGAGTCCATTCAAAAGATTTATGATGAGAAAGCCTCCGAACTAACCAGCAAAGAAACCGATTCTGAATCAGCCAAGCAAAGAGCCATTCAGATTTTGAACGCAATCGAGCGTGAAAAGGTGGAAATTGGCAGTCGAAAAGCCTCTCTTCAAAGTCTAAGTACCCGTGTTGAAAGCATAGATGCGGATATTCACGAAGCGACAACCCATAAAGAGGGGACAAATGCGAGGCTAATAGAGCTTGAAGATACATATGAAAGTTTGAAAACCAGTTACTCTGAAATGCTAAAAGCACGCGAAATGCACACGGAGTCCTTGAAAGCTTACGTTGTAAAACAAAAAAGTGCACAGAGCGCTCTTGAAGCTCTAAATCAAAAGCACATGAAGGCATCTAGCGAAAGACGCGTACTCGTTGACATGGAAAAGGCCTTCGAAGGCTATGATTACAGTGTTAAAGGTGTGTTGAAAGCATGCACTAAAGACACGCACTTAGGAGAAGGTGTTCATGGCGTTGTTACATCGCTTATGACCATTCCCAAAAACTTGGAACGTGCCGTCGAAGTTGCCCTTGGTCGTCAGCTTCAAAACATTGTCACAGAAACCGAGCAAGATGCAAAACGTTTGATTGACTATTTAAAGAAGAAATCTCTTGGACGAGTTACATTTTTACCCCTTTCTAATATTAGAGCCAATATGTACAACCTGCCTTCAGAGGTAGAGAACATGGAAGGTTTTATTGGAACGGCAAGCAAACTGCTTGGCTACGATCCAAAATATACGCAGCTTTTTACATACTTGCTGGGAAGAACCGTTATTGTAGAAGACTACAATACTGCTGTTGCCTGCCTAAAAGTACGTGGCATGCGCCATCGGATCGTTACAAAAGACGGTGAAATTTTAACGCCTGGCGGTGCAATAACAGGGGGGTCATTTAAGTCAAGAATTGCCAATCTCTTAGGTAGAAAACGCAAAATAGACGAACTGGGTGCCCTGATGGCCACTTATAAGAAGGACATTGAAAAAGGTGAGCTTCTTAAGAAAACACTTCTAGAAGATATTGAGCGTGTTCAGGTCGAAATTGAAAATCTAACAGGAAACTGCGAGACAAGGCGTGTTGAAATAGCCAAGCATGAGGGTGAAATTTCAACCGTGACGCGTGAACTTGAAATACTCGAGAAAGATACCCAGCGTCTTGGTAAAGAACGAGATATGATAGCGCGTGAGCGCAGTAACGCTCAAGCTGTTATAGAAGAGAAGCAATTGAATATTACTCAGCTTGAGGTTGAAAGCAGGGAAATAGAGAATGCAATGCAAGGCTACTCAGAGGGGATAAAGGCGCTTCAAAATGAAGTTAAGAACCTTTCTGAGTCAATGACCACTCAAAAGGTGGAACAGGCTTCCCTAAATCAGAGGCATACCCATCAGCTTATGGAAATAAGACGCCTTACAGAAACGTTCAATGATAATGCTTTGGTGAAATCACAAAAGAATGATGAACTTGAAAAGCTGTATAAAGAGAAAAGTGAACTTGATGAAAGCATGAGCGTGACCCAAGAGGATATGCGACGTCTTAGAAAGTCCATGCTCCAACTTGAAATTGATAAAGAAGACTTGTCTGTGAAGCTCCAAGGCTGCCAAACGACTTTGGCAAATAAGCGTATGACCCATGAAAAAGAGCTTGCAGACTTAGAAGATGTTAAAGAGGTGCTCCATAAACAGGATGTGGTTCTTGCCAAAATTGAAATGGAAAAAGAAAATATCATTTCAAACCTTTGGGAGAAGTATGAAATGAGTCTTAGAGAAGCGCTTGAATATAGGGTTGAAATAGATGAAGCAGCAGCTGTTGAAGAGGTTAAGTCTCTTAGAAACAAAATCAGAAGGCTTGGAGAAGTGAATATCAGCTCTATTGAAGAGTATCAAGAGGTTAAGTCGCGATTTGAATTTTTAACATCTGAAAAAGATGATTTGATAAAAGCGCAAAAGTCTCTTGAGAAGGTCATACGCGATCTCGAAAAGAAAATGGTCGCACAATTTAATGAGAACTTTGAAATTGTCAAAACACATTTTACAGAAATATTTGGGAAGCTCTTTGAGGGCGGGCTTGCTGATTTAGTGCTGCTGGATAAGGACGATGTTCTGAATTCTGGTATAGAAATTGTGGCTCAACCTCCGGGAAAAAAGCTACAGAGCTTAAGTCTTTTATCAGGTGGCGAAAGAGCAATGACGGCTATTGCATTGTTGTTTGCAATACTAAAAACAAAACCGGCGCCATTTTGTATACTCGATGAGATTGAAGCGGCACTTGATGATGTCAATGTCTTTAGATTCGCAGATTTCCTAAAAGAGTTTACTCAGAATTCTCAGTTTGTAATCATAACCCATAGAAAAGGAACGATGGAGATTGCCAATACACTTTATGGTGTGACCATGCAAGAATATGGTGTATCTAAAATCGTATCTGTAAAACTAGAAGATGTTGCAATTTAATTAAGGAGGCCCAATATGCTTAAAAAGTTATTTGGTTTTGGAAAAAAAGAAGAAAAACAGAAAATAGATGATGTGCAAGTAGAAAACAACTCTGAAGAGACCTCAGAAACCCAAGCGGAGACTGAAGCGGAAGCGCGAGAGGCTACTGATGAGGACTTGCGTGAAGTTGAGCCAGAAGTTAAGTCGGAAGTAGAACCTGAGCTAGAAGCTGACGTGGAGCCTACAGTGGATATACAAGAAGCTGAAGCGGTTGTGCAAACAACCGAAGAACCTCAAGCGCCGGCTGGGCAAACAAGTGCTCAAGCTGAGGTTGAAGAAGAACCCGTTAAAAAGAAGTCTTTCTTTGGCAAATTAATGGATGGACTGAATAAGACACGAAAAGGAATCACAGATCAAATTGACAATCTGCTGAATAATTATGGTGAAATCGATGAAGATCTTTTCGAAGAGCTTGAAGAGATCCTGATTATGGCAGATGTGGGCATGAACACGACGATGAAAATCATCGATGCACTGCGAGATGAGTTGAAAGCGAGAAAGATAAAAGACTCGAGTCTTGTAAAAGATGTCCTGCATGACGTGATAGAAAGCCTGTTGACTGAAGACTATAATACGGCGTTAAATATTAATCCGACTCCAGCTATTGTTCTGGTAATCGGTGTAAATGGTGCTGGAAAGACAACATCTATCGGCAAGATGGCTCACCGTTTCAAGTCAGAGGGGAAATCGGTGCTGCTAGCTGCTGCAGATACATTCAGAGCGGCTGCAATTGACCAGTTAAAGGTTTGGGGAGACCGTGTCGATGTAAATGTCATTGCGCATACAGAAGGCTCAGACCCGGCAGCGGTTATATTTGACGGTATTCAAGCTGCCAAGGCTAGAAAGACAGATATTCTTATTTGTGATACAGCTGGTAGACTGCATAATAAGAAGAACTTAATGAATGAGCTTGCTAAAATATTTAAGGTTATTGAACGTGAATACCCTCAGGCAACGCGTGAAGTTTTGCTGGTTCTTGATGCGACGACTGGACAAAATGCCATTCAGCAGGCTAAGCTTTTTAAAGAAACGGCAGCAATCTCTGGTATTGTACTCACGAAGCTGGACGGTACGGCAAAGGGTGGCGTTGTGCTTGCTGTAAATGATGAGCTTGGAATCCCTGTTAAAATGATTGGCGTTGGTGAAGGCATGGAAGATCTTCAAGACTTTGATCCAAAGAGTTTTGCCAAAGCACTCATGGATGTATAAAAAATGCGCAAAAAGTCTCAAATAGTTGTTGACATGACTCTATCATGCTGTTAGAATACTTCTGTAAAGTAATTAACCTTTACAACTAACATGCCGGATGGTGATCATTTGATTGAGAAAAAAATGAGACTTGGTAACTTATTCGTTTTTTACGGAGAGCTTCTGACTGCAAAGCAGCAGGACATTCTTGAGTTATACTGTCATAATGATCTTTCTCTGGGAGAAATCTCCGAGGATTTGAGTATAAGTCGTCAGGCTGTTTATGATACAATACGAAGAAGTGAAAAGCTCCTTGAATCCTATGAAGAAAAGCTGGGTCTGATGACGCGCTTTGATGAAACTGAGGAAAGAATGAAGAAGCTAGTCGCTGAAATCGACAAATTGCAAAGCATAGTTCTAGATGGTGGTGCACGTGAAGATCTTCTTAGAGAAATTGAAGAGCTGAAAAATCGTGCAGCAGCAGTTGCAGAATAGATTAGGGAGGTTGTCCAGTGGCATTATTTGAAGGCCTTGCGGATAAGCTACAAGGTACCTTAGCTTCACTTAAAGGAAAAGGCAAGTTGTCTGAAAAGGACGTTAAGCAGGCCATGCGTGAAGTTAAGCTTGCACTGCTTGAAGCCGATGTAAACTTTAAGATTGTAAAAGACTTTACTAAAAAAGTGACTGAAAGGTCTGTAGGACAAGAAGTACTATCGAGTCTTACACCGGCTCAGCACGTTATCAAAATTGTAAATGAAGAACTTACAGCTCTGATGGGTGAGACGCAAAGCAAGCTGACGTTCTCATCGAGTGGCATGACTGTTTTTATGATGGTTGGCCTGCAAGGTGCTGGTAAGACGACGACAACTGGTAAACTGGGTTCTTTGCTTAAGAAGCAAGGGAAAAGACCGCTTCTGGTTGCGTGTGATATTTATAGACCTGCTGCAATTAAGCAGTTGCATGTTGTGGGTGATCAGCTTGAAATTCCTGTATTCTCTATGGGAGACAAGGTTGATCCAGAAGACATTGCAAAAGCGGGTGTTGAACATGCTCGTAAAAATGGGAATGATGTAGTCATTATCGATACGGCTGGTAGACTCCATATTGATGAAAATCTGATGGATGAATTAGACCGTGTTAAAACAGCGGTTAGACCTCAGGAAATATTGCTTATTCTAGATTCCATGACAGGACAGGATGCAGTAAATGTTGCTGAGAACTTCGATGAAAAACTTGGTCTTGATGGCCTTATTATGACAAAGCTTGATGGAGATACACGTGGTGGTGCAGCACTTTCGGTTAGAGCTGTAACTGGCAAGCCAATCAAGTATGCATGTGTTGGTGAAAAGCTGACAGACATTGAAGAGTTTCATCCGGACCGCATGGCATCTCGTATTCTTGGAATGGGTGATGTGCTTACATTAATCGAAAAAGCTCAGGCGAATATCGATGATGAAAAAGCGAAAGAGCTAGAAAAGAAAATTAGAAAAGCTGAATTTGACTTAGATGATTTTCTAGACCAGCTCCAGCAAATGAAAAAAATGGGTCCTCTCGGGGATTTGCTAGGCATGATGCCTGGTATGAACAAAAAAGCGCTTAAAAATGTTCAAGTAGATGATAAGGAAATTGCAAAGGTTGAAGCGATAATCCAGTCTATGACGCGTGATGAACGCAAGGACATTGGTATTATAAATGGCAGTCGTAAAAAGCGTATTGCAGCTGGAAGTGGTACACGCGTTCAGGATGTGAATAGGTTGATCAAGCAATTTGATCAAACACGCAAAATGATGAAGCAGTTCTCTGGTCTCGAAAAGAAAATGAAGCGAGGCGGAGGCGGTGGCATGGGATTGCCGTTCTTTTAAATAGTTTAGGTTTATCATCTATCTAAAGTTGATAATCATATATATTAATGATAACGAAATGAGGAGGTGCAACAAATGGCAGTTAAAATCCGTATGAGAAGAATGGGTTCAAAGAAGAAACCTTTCTATAGATTGGTAGTAGCAGACTCTCGTTCTCCTAGAGATGGTCGATTCATTGAAGAAATCGGTTACTACAACCCAGTTTCTGAGCCTGTACAGATTAAAATCAATGATGAAAGAGCAGTTAAGTGGTTAAACGATGGTGCTCAACCTACAGATACTGTAAAGGACTTGTTCAAGAAGCATGGCGTTTACGAAAACCTGAACAAGTAAGAACAGGGGAGTGTTTTTCATGGGTGAACTAGTCAAAGTCATCGCAAAAGCGTTGGTTGACAACCCAGAGTCAGTTGAAGTCAGCGAAATTGAAGGCTCTCAGTCTGTTATTATTGAGCTGAAAGTGTCACCTGATGATATGGGTAAGGTCATCGGTAAACAGGGTCGTATTGCAAAAGCGCTACGTACAGTAGTAAAAGCTGCAGCGACTAAAGAAAACAAACGAGTGGTTGTTGAAATCATTCAATAATCTGTTTAGAAAACGCAAGCTCGCAATTACAGTTTATACTGTAGGTTGCGGGCTTTAGTTTTCGAAAAAACAAAGAAATGCATGCCTATAAAGAGAGCGTCCATTCGAATCTGAATTCGAAATGGACGCTCTCTTTATAGGCATATATGGCGCGTCAGCGACATGAGCAATTGAAAATTGCTCAGTGCATTTCGTTATAGTGAAATAGAATACGGAATACGTCAGCGACATGAGCAAGAGTGCGTTGTTCAGTTAATGCTTGTCATGTGAAAGTACAGAGAGCTGAGAATAACTGCGAACAGCCATACTTGCCAGCAAATTCAATGGGCTAGGGTTTAATGAATCGTCTAATTTGCACAACGCTGTAAATGTTAAAGTGTATGATGTTCAGGATATTTATGTAATTTTGCCTACGTATTCATTATAGCTATTTATAAGAATGAATTTTGTGAATTCTTATAAAATGAACTAGGCTTATAAAGATAGGCTAAAAGAACGCTTAAAAGACATCCATATATGATAAAATAATCCTATAGCCATACGGCAAATACGATATGAATAGTTTAATAGGGGGTAGGGGTATGAAGAGTATCCGAGCGAAGATAATGTTGGCAGTATCGATTATTATCATAATGGCACTGACTGTCCAAGGTGTTGCAGTGAGTCAGTTTGCAAGGAAGAATATAAGTGATGATGCAGAGAGCGCCTTTAGAGGAAGCGCAGAAGCGCTATTATCTGAGTTGGCTGACATGGATCGAAGCGTTCAATTGTCTGGTGAAATGCTTATGACTGGATATGACCGTGATATTAAAAGTGTTACGCAAGCAGGGTATTCGCTGATTGAAGCTTATTTTAATCGTGCTGAGGCGGAAATCGCTGCAATTCCAGAAAATGTAGCATCTGATGAACGGGTGCGCATGGAGGCAGAAATTACTGAGAAGTATCAAGCGCAGTGTATTGAAGCCATACGACCTATAAAATTTGGTGATGATGGATATCTATGGATCGACAATGAGGCCTATGTACTTCAACTGCTTCCGCCGAATCCAGATGGCGAAGGTGCTTATCGTGGCGATCTGCAGGATAAAACCGGTGCTTATATTATAAAAGATCTTGTAGATGGTGCTGTCAAAAACGGTTCACTTTACTATGACTACTATTTTCCGAAACCAGGCCAAGATCTCGCAAGTAAGAAACGTGGCTTTGTAAAATATTTTGAGCCATGGGGCTGGATTATAGGAACAGGCAACTACGTATCTGATATTGAAAAAGAAATTGAGTTTAAGACTTATCAGGAGCGCGGCGCTTTTCAACAGAAGCTGGAGAAACTTGATGAAGAGCATTTTATTACAATCACGAATACAGATGGAAACATTGTTTTTGCAGACAACCCAGTAATGGTCAATAAGAATCTGGATATGGTTAATCTAAAAACTCAAAAGACTGTAGGTGAAGAAATTCTCACTTTAGATAAGAGCTTCTATGAGTTTGTTATTGAAGAGGATGAAGGTGAAACGCTCTACATTGGGTATGTTATTTATGACCAGTTTACCGATAGAAGAATACTATACGCAAGAAGAGCAGGGCTTGTTTTTGGACTAATTGATCAACTGGTTCAGACGGTTGTAATTGTAGTTGGAATTATGATTGTAATTGGTTTAATTTTAAGCTTTATTGTTGCGTCATCATTGACGAAACCAATAGTTCGAATGAGAAAGTTCACAGCGCGTGTGGCAGATGGCGATTTAACAAGCTTGCTTGAATCGGAGCGTAAAGATGAACTCGGAGCCTTGTCAGACGATTTAAATATAATGGTCGAGAGTCTGAGGTCTATTGTTAATGAGTCAATTGAAATGTCTAGTTTGGTATATCAAACGACGGAAAATCTAGCGCAAATGTCTACGCAAACAAGTGAAGCCATTGATCAAGTTGCCAAAGCAGTTGAAGATATTGCTCATGGTTCTACTGAGCAGGTTGAAGAAACTGAAAAAGGTGTACATGGTGTTGGGTCACTTGAAGAAAGTTCAGACAAAATTCAAAGCGTTACTGAAGACATGCAAAGTGCGATTCATATGATGAAAGAAAAAAATGATATGGGTGTTGACTCGATGCGTGCCCTTTCAATTAAACAAGAAGAAAGTTTTGCAACAATTCAGGATATAGACAAAGTCATTAAAGAGCTGGCTGAACAAATTATGCAAATTACATCATTCACAGATACCATAACGGCTATTGCTGAGCAGACCAACCTCCTTGCACTTAATGCTTCTATAGAAGCTGCAAGGGCAGGAGAGCATGGGCGTGGGTTTGCAGTTGTTGCCGATGAAATCAGAAAGCTAGCGGAAGAATCCGATTCGTCAGCACGTGAAATTCAAGAACTTACATCAAAAATCAGCAAAGATACAAAACAGGTTTCTGTTACAGTACGCGGTGCTGAAGAAATCTTTAAGGATCAAAATACAGCAGTTGAAGTATCGGGGAACATTTTCAATGAACTCAATGAGTCTGTCGAAGCATCCTCTCAAAAGCTCAGTGGTGTTATTGATGCACTGAGTCAACTGACAAGTGTTAAAGACCAGATGGTTGAAATCGTAATGAATATCTATAAAGTTGCAGAGCAGTCCGCTTCTGCATCCGAAGAGGTGTCCGCGTCCGTAGAAGAGCAGTCTGCGTCTATGGAAGAAATAAATGGTATGGCACACCAGCTTCAAGAACATGCTGAAAGTTTGAAAGAAACGATGAAAAGATTTACACTATAAATAAGAGCGTAATGGATGGCGGGGATGTTGTAAAAATACATCCCTGCTTTTTATCGGAGTGCTTTTGTAAAAAACAAATAAAAAAGATAAATGCGACATATTATATACAATATAATTAGAAAGAGCCTTTGGGTGCTGCAGCACTGGGCCGACAGGAGGAAATAGAAATGTCTAAACTTCAGAGAACTTTTGACTTTGATACCTATCATATGCGGCTAATAAGAGTTGAAGATACAGAAAGGTATTTTGATGCGGGTTTTGCAAACACAGATCCTGAAGCCAATTACTATACGGGTACTACAGGCTCGTTTACAAAAGAGCAGGTAAAGCAGTATGTTCATGGTGTTGTGGAGAATGAAACTAGGTATGATTTTCTTATTACTCAGAATGAGCAAATTATTGGGGAAGTTGTTCTTAGTGATATGGACTGTGAGAAGTGTCATTATAGGATCTGTATTTTCAAAAAAGAGAATTTTTCAAAAGGCATTGGCCTAAAAGCTACCCGCAAAGTCCTCTCTTTTGCCTTTGAAGAACTGGGTCTTGAGGCGGTTGAACTGGAGGTGTTTCCTTTTAATGAGCGGGGGTTGGCTCTCTATAAAAAACTGGGGTTTGAAATTACCGGTGAGATAGTTGAGCCAGATGCTGAACCACCTTATAAAAAAATCTATACAATGGACTTAAAGGCGAAGTGTTACAAAGGTTAGATTC
Organism: uncultured Acidaminobacter sp.; assembly: GCA_963676345.2. GTDB lineage: Bacteria > Bacillota > Clostridia > Peptostreptococcales > Acidaminobacteraceae. The sequence continues at coordinate 415,649 of CAXXTS010000001.1, read as the reverse complement.
TCATACTCAGACACTGGGGATACTAAGAGATTTAGTTTAAGTGCTAATTGTGATATAATGCCTTGGTATGAAAATCAATAGCAAGTAGGTGGAGAAATTATGAGTGGAAAACTATTAGTAGGTAAAATTGTTAATACACATGGCTTGAAAGGACATTTGAGAATATATCCTTATACAAGTGACAAAAAGGATTTTAATGACTTTGACTACCTTATGATTGAAGGTGGCGACAAACTGCAGGTTCAATCGGTGCGCTATCAGAAAAATTTAGTGATTGTCCTCTTTGACGGTTATACAAGTATTAATGAAGTAGAAAAGTTCAAAAATAAAGAAGTTTTTATTGATAGAGCAGACTTGGGAGATATGGATCAAACATCCTTTATTTATTCTGAAGTTGTTGGATATGATGTTAGAGATGTTGACAGAGGATCTGTTGGCGTTATAAAAAATGTAAACTCGGGTGTCGCGCAAGATTTAATAATTGTTGAGAAAGCAGATGGTGAAACCTTTATGATTCCATGTGTAAAGGCGTTTGTACAAGGATTTGACCATGAAAACAAAGTCTTGAATGTGACGCTGATAGAAGGTATTATGTAATGAATTTTAAAATACTAACCTTGTTTCCGGAAATGTTTGACAACTTTAAAACAGCAAGCATTATTGGGCGGGCTGTGCGTGAAGAGAAAATCGCGATAGATACCATTAATATTCGTGATTACGCAAATAATAAGCATAATCGTGTGGATGACTACCCGTATGGTGGTGGTGCTGGTATGGTAATGCAGCCAATGCCTCTTAAAAGTGCCCTCGAAGCCGGTGGGTGGACTGAAGGTAAGACCGTAATCTACATGTCCCCAAAAGGCAAAAATTTAACACAGGTCGATTGTGACGTCCTTAAGGATGAATCTGAAATATTTATTGTTTGTGGACATTATGAAGGCATTGATCAGCGTTTTATTGATAAATACGTTACAAAAGAAATTTCTATTGGAGATTATGTATTAACGGGTGGAGAGCTTCCGGCTATGGTACTGGTGGATAGTGTTTCAAGACTCCTTCCAGGTGTGCTCGGCAAACAGGATTCATATGAAGACGAAAGTCATATGGGTGGGCTGCTTGAGTATCCGCACTATACAAGACCTGCTGAGTTTGAAGGGGAGAAAGTACCAGATATACTTCTTTCAGGCCATCATGCCAACATTGATAAATGGCGTCTTGAAGAGTCTGTAAGGGTAACTCTAGACAGGCGTCCGGATATGATTAAAGCGCTTTTAAACGACCCCAAAACCGACAAAAAAATAATCAAGCTCATAAATCGCATGAGGAATGAAAAATAATCTTGTTTGTGATAGATTTATGTGCTATAATGCTAATGTTGTATTACGGACGGTCCACTGACATCTTGGTCACGAACGTCTATGGAGAAGGGAGGACAAAAATATGAATATGAATATCATCAAAGAGCTTGAAAAGGAACAAATGAAATCTGAGATTACTGCGTTCAACGTAGGTGATACAGTTGCTGTTTCTCTAAAAGTTAAAGAGGGTAAAAGAGAGCGTATCCAGATTTTCGAAGGCGTTGTTCTTAAGAGACAAGGCGGCGGACTTGGCGAAACTTTCACAGTAAGAAAAATTTCTTACGGCGTTGGTGTTGAAAAAACACTTCCACTTCACTCACCTAAGATCGAAAAGATCGAAGTTAAGAGAAGAGGTAAAGTACGTCGTGCTAAGCTGAACTATCTTCGCGATAGAATCGGTAAGCGTGCAAAAGTTAAAGAAAGAATTTAAGCTTATTGCATTATCAAAAGACTGTATGTATGTACAGTCTTTTTTTAATGGTACGACCGTAGGGAGTAGAGTGTATTCCTAACTGCACGAAGTGCATATACGACCGAAATCTATGATTTCGAGCGTCGTACCTTACTCCAGTAATAATTAACTTAGAATAAGATTCATTTTAAATATATCGTAATTATGTGAAGTATTGTAAAATAGTCCATAGAGGTGAGCTTATGAGCATAAACTGGTATCCGGGTCATATGAAAAAAACTAAAGACCTGATTAAAGAAAATCTAAAACTGGTAGACGTAATCGTGGAACTTCTTGATGCACGCATTCCATTTTCTAGCAGAAATCCACAGTTTGATGAGTTGGTGGGGAATAAACCGAGAGTTGTTGCACTTAATAAGTTCGATTTAGCAGATCCATCCATTACTAAGGCATGGATTGAAGCCTATAAGAAGCAAGGTGTGCGCGCCATTCCAGTCAATGCACTAACTGGAGCTGGCATGAAAGAACTGCTTACAGCGGTTAAGGAAACAGGCAGTGCGCGTGTTGATAAACGTGCCGCTAAGGGTGCGAACAGGTCTAATGTCCGTGTTATGATTGTAGGCATACCGAATGTCGGCAAATCCTCGCTCATCAATAATCTGGTTGGTAAAAAAAGCGCTAAAACTGGAAACAAGCCTGGTGTTACGAAGGGTAAGCAGTGGATTCGTGTTAGATCAGACATTGATTTATTTGATACACCGGGTATATTGTGGCCGAAAATCGAAGATGAAAGAGTCGGATTCAAATTGGCATTTACAGGTGCAATCAAAGATGAAATTCTGCATATTGACGATATTGCCTTTCACCTGTTGACTCAACTGATTCAGAAGTATCCAGAAGAGCTAATGCAACGATATAAGCTTGAAGTTCTTAATGATGAAACACTGGAAGTTATGAACGAAATTGCAATAAAAAGAGGATGTATTAGAAAAGGCAAAGAAATAGATTATGATAAGGTTGCACGTCTTATTTTAGATGAGTACCGCAAAGGGACGATTGGTCGAATTTCTTTAGAACATCCAAATGATATTTCAGAAAACCAGGAGGACTAAAATGCTATCAGATATGTCTGCGGCTGAAGTCAAAAAGTATATAGAAACACTAAGTCTTGATGATCAAAGTCATTTAATCGATGAGCTCAAGGCAGATAAAAGAAAATCTGTCAATCAGATAGGTGTTCGAATTGAAAAGCGCATCGAAAAACATGAAAACGAACTTGCCCGTATCGCACAAATGCACCGTTTTGAAAATGAAGCCAGAGACATGGGATTCCTATTGATTGCTGGACTCGATGAAGCTGGGCGTGGACCGTTAATGGGTCCTGTGGTCGCTTCGGCGGTCATTTTGCCTGAAAACTGTATAATAGAAGGCTTAGATGATTCCAAAAAACTATCCGAACAAAAGCGGGAAGCACTCTATGAAATTATTCAGCAGAAAGCGGTTGCAATTGGTGTTGGAATGGCTCATCCGAATGAAATTGACCAGATTAACATATTAAACGCAACAAAGCGTTCGATGCAAAGAGCAATAGAAGATCTAGGTGAAAATCCAGATTATCTATTAATAGATGCTGTAGAGCTTGCCGATATTGATATTGAACAGCTTGCTCTGATTAAAGGCGATGCTAGAAGTCTGAGTATAGCCGCAGCTTCTGTAATCGCTAAGGTGACGCGTGACAGGATTGTAGCTGAAATGGATCAGACGTATCCGGGGTATGGCTTTGCTCAGCATAAGGGGTATGGTACGAAAGCACATTATGAAGCAATTGAGAAATTAGGCATTACCCCTGTTCATAGACGGAGTTTTTTAAAGAATCTACTGTAAGCAGGTGACTGATATGAGAATCACAAATCAGCAAATTCTAAATCAGGCTGGTGCGGACTTAAAAAAAATATCAGGACAATCGAGTAACCAACTGGCAAAAGGTCAGGTCTTAAAGGCCGTTGTGCGTGAAATCATGCAAGACGGTCTTATTTTAGAACTCAAATCCGGCGAATTGATTAAGGCTTCGGTTTCAGGTGGTGCAAGCTTTGAAAAAGGTGCGCTACAAAGCTTTGAGGTAGTTAGCAGCACAGATCCTACGGTGCTAAGACCTGTTGGTGAAGAAAGTGCACAATCTCTCGAACAGACTTTAGCGGCTATGTTTAAGGGCAGTTCTGAAAAAGTAACACCTGAGAAACTGGGCGCTGCAAAAGCACTGCTAAGCTTTGGTCAACCACTGAGTAAAGCGGGTATTACAAATCTAATCGAGACTTCAAAGCAGTTTGAGACCCTTAAAGGACTCATAGAATCTGATATGATTAAGCTTGATGCGCTACCGGCTAAATCACCAGTGAAGCAGATTTTACTGGCACATTACAATGGCTCAAATAGTCAAAGTGGTACATCGAGTCAGAATAATACAGAACTTTCAGCGGCTTTTAGGAATAGCTTATCTGCAAGCTTAGGTAAGCTCGAACAAACAGCGACACTGCAGGGGGACATAAAAGCGTCTGTGAGTCAAAATACTGGGACGGATAGTGGCTTGGGTCTTGAGAAAGAATCTGTAGAAAATCACCCTGTACAACCTGAATCACAACTAAACCCAGAAAATGATAAGGCTGCTGAAGGCCTTGCAGAAAAGAACGCTCATACTATGACAAAACTTGCAGCTGTACTTGGTCAAATAGATTATCAAAAGCTGGCCTTTCATAAAAGTGCCGGAATGGAAAACACACTGCTTAACTTAGGCATGCTGGAGAAGCTTGTGTTTGGAAGCGAAACCATTGGCAAGCAAATTGCAGCCCTCATTCAAAGCTTGTCGGAAAACACCAGTTCATTGCCAGAAGATGTTAAGGCAGTGCTTGATCAACTTGGTCAAATGGAAATGGGCAAAGAAGAGGAAGCAGAGAAGGCGCTTGTTAAAATTTTAGATACCCTTGAAAAGTCTACATCGGAAAATGAAGCTTCGCTAGAAAATGTTAAGGAAGATGTACTTGCTGTAAAACAGTCCATAAGTTATATGCGCGAAATGAACGCGTCAATGACATATGTTCAGTTTCCGCTTCAAGTTGATCAGGAAATGCATAGTGTTGACCTGTTTTTAAAGAAAAGAAAAGGAAAAAATAGAAATGAAGAGGAAATGACCATCTTGATTGCCCTTGATACACAAAACATGGGCATGGTTCAGTCTCTCGTTGATTATAAAAAGAGCCAATTGAATATTCAATTTAGAGTCGAAAACGAAAAAACTGTTGAAATTTTAAGTTCAGATGAAGCGTATTTGAGTGAGAAACTATCTGAAATTTCAAGTAAGGACATACAGATTTCCTTCAGAGTTAAAGAGCGTGCACATACAAATCTAGATGCAATTGCAGAGTTGTCTTCAACTTCTGCATCGGGTATAGATATGAGGGTGTGAAATGATGGATGAGAAACGAAAAATCGCAACCGCCCTGCGTTATAACCGCGGGAAAGATGATGTCCCAAAGCTTGTGGCAAAAGGACTTGGACTGGTTGCTGAAAACATCATAAAGACAGGCGAAGAAAATGAGATCCCTGTTTATCAGGACGAAAAATTATCCCGTCAATTGTACAATTTGTCATTAGGGGAAGACATACCGCCTGAACTTTATGAGATTGTTGCTGAAGTGCTCGTTTTTATAGCGCGCATGGATAAGTCGGTTTAAGATGCGTAATCAAGAGATTGGAAGACACGGTGAAGCCATTGTGGCGGAGTACCTCTGTGCAAAAGGTTATCAAATTATTGACCGAAATAGCCACATGCGCATTGGTGAAATTGATATTGTGGCTAAAAAGGATGAGACCTATCATTTTATAGAGGTTAAAACACGCCTTAACGAGGCGTATGAGAGCGCTTTGTCCAGCCTGACGGCGTCTAAAATGAAACACTTCAAAAATGCTGTGTTGGCCTATCAGAAAAAGCACCATTTGTATGATTGTGACATTTCGCTGGATTTTGCAGCCGTCGATATTGAAGAAAATGGAGAAATACATATTGATTGGCATGACAATATATCGATATAATAAGAAAGTATGATATGAATCGAACGGGGGAGAACTATGTATAAAAATGAAAAACAACCAATCTACATACAGATTGCTGTGGCCGCTGCAATGATATTCTTTGGTGTTACTGTACTCAGAAGTATTTTGACATCTGGACTTATGGTGGTATTTGCGTTTTTTCTATTGAAAGATGCTTACGAAATGATTGTTTCGGAATATGTTGTGACTGCAGAGGCGATTGAGCTTCACGTTGGCACAAAAATAAAATGGGCAATCAAATGGTCTGAACTTGATATGGTGACGCGTACTAAAAAGAATCCTAGATGGGTTGTGCTTTCTGATGGAAATGAATTCAGAACCATCAAGCATCATGTGACCAATTTTGAAAATCTTATCCGAGAGATTGTCTATAATGGAGCAGTGAACAAAAACATGAAAGTTCACGACAGCATTAATCAATATCTGGATGTGGAACTCAAATTAGACGATGTTGGTAGAATCCAGAAAAAATCAAGAAATATACTTTTAGGACACGAATCTGGCAGTATTGAAGAATAGCTTTTAGAATAATGAACAATGCGTTGTTGATCAACAACTTGAGCGCCCATGTATTATGGGCGCTTTTTTTATTGGAAATACAAGTGGAAATGCATATTAGAAAGGCGGATCTGAAAATATAAAGTTGCATATAAGAGTATAATATGTAATAATATGGAAAAATAATGCAAATGAGGAGAATGTCCATGTATTCAAAGATATATTCATCTGTACTCTATGGTATTACAGGTCTACAAGTGGAAATTGAAGTGAATTTGTCTCGGGGTCTGCCTGTATATCAAATTGTGGGTTTGCCTGACAAGACCGTGAGGGAATCAAAGGAAAGAATTCGTGCTGCAGTTGAAAGTGTAGGTGTAAAATTTCCTGCTAAACGGGTTACTCTAAATTTAATACCGGCTGAAATACCAAAAGACGGCAGTCATCTTGATCTGCCAATGGCAATCGGCATATTAGCTTCTCTTGGTGAGCTAGAGCAGTCAGTCGTAAAACAGATTGCATTCTTTGGAGAACTGAGTTTAGATGGTCGTTTAATGGACGTACCGGGAATTTTGCCGATGGTTGAAGCGACAAAGACAGCGGGAGTGGATTATGTAGTCGTACCCCAAAAACTTGAAAAAGAAGCGGCACTAATTCAGGGGGTAAAAAGCTATGGTGCTAAAACGCTGGAAGAATTACTTGAGCTACTCAAGTCGGAGGATCCCTTTAAGGCTTTTACGGCTTACAATGCTGAGCAGCAGGATTTCTATTCAGAACGGATGCAATGGCCTCAGGCGCAAGATTTTGAGCACATATTAGGTCAAGAGGGCGCAAAGAGAGCTTTGATGATTGCAGCGGCGGGATTTCACAATATTCTAGTAGCGGGTCCGCCGGGATGCGGCAAGTCAATGATGATGCATGCGTTCAGGTATATATTACCGCCTCTTAGCAAAGAAGAGGCAGTGGAGGTTAAACGCATCAAGGGTATTCGTAAAGATGGGCAGAACGGAAATCTGCCCCTCGTACGGCCATTCAGGAAGCCGCATCATAATGTCACAATGACTGCACTGATGGGCGGTGGTAGCAAACCGAAGCCTGGTGAGCTCACTCAGGCTCATCGTGGCGTCTTGTTTTTAGATGAGCTTACGGAGTATAAGCGTGATGCTATAGAGTCTATGCGCCAAGCGCTGGAAGATGGTTATATACATATATCGCGTGTACATGGTCAAGTTGAGTTGCCATCGGAAATACTACTTTGTGCAACCATGAACCCTTGTAAATGCGGATACTTGTTTAGCGAAGAAAAAGAATGTACATGTAGTGATAGAGAAGTAAAAAATTATTTAGGGCGCATATCTGGTCCGATACTCGATCGGATTGATTTGGTGTTTGAGGTTCAAAGTGTGGATATGTCACAGACCGCCGCAGGCATGAATACGAATCAAATGAGAGAAGCGGTTATGCGTGCATACGCAGTGCAAAAGAAAAGGTTTGAAAATACTAGAGTTTATTTTAACAGCCAAATGAAGGGTGAAATGCTTACCGAGTACTGCAGTTTAGATGCTCAGGCCGAGCATGTATTAAATGAAAGTTCAAAAGCTTTCAATTTGAGCAAGCGCGTTCAGAACAAGCTTCTAATGATTGCAAGAACCATATCGGACTTTGAAGGTGCACAGAATATAATGGGCCGGCATATGGCAGAAGCTGTTCAATACCGAATAGCGGTATCAAGACTTAGGGGAGATTCTATATGAAGAAGACTTTATACTGGCTAACGCAGGTTGAAGGCATGGGTCCAAAAAAAATAAGGGATTTACTTGAACGAACTGGGCATCCAGACCGCTTGTGGAATGCAACCTTTGATGAACTTCGTAAAGAATTTTGCGTATCAGATAAGTTTGCGAGAGCACTTATTAATAGAAGAGATAAGAAAGGAATTGAAGCTTATATAAAGCAATGTGAAGACCAGGGGATTCATCTGATTGATTTGTATCATGAAAACTACCCAAGGGGGTTAAAAGAAATTTATGATGCCCCTGTCTTACTTTATGCAAAAGGTGATATAAATTTGCTGGAATCAATTAATGCCGAAAACGCAGAACCTTGTATTGGTATTGTTGGAACCAGAAAACCCACACCGTATGGCTCTAAAATGACTAAAAAAATAGTACGAGGCCTGTCAGAACGCAACTTAATCATAATCAGTGGCATGGCTGCCGGCATAGATACAATAGCCCATGAAACAGCCTTGGAAAGTGGTGCGAGAACAATTGCAGTTCTGGGCTGTGGATGCGATGTAGTATATCCGAAAAGGAATAGAGCGCTATACGATGCCATTACGAGCTCGGGAGGGCTCATTCTTTCGGAATACAAACCGGGGACAAGTCCCTTAAGACATCACTTTCCTATGAGAAACCGTATTATTAGTGGTATAAGTGTTGGGGTTGTAGTCATGGAAGCGAGTGTTAGAAGTGGATCGCTCATTACGGCACAGTCGGCAATAGATCAGGGGAGAACCGTTCTGGCACTTCCGGGAAATGTTACTAATCCTATGTCTCGCGGCGCCATTCAGCTTATTTGTGAAGGTGCTGTCCCCATAACAACCCACTCAGATATTCTAAGTGAATTAGGCGTTTCACTTACCCCTATAAAGTCTAAATCAGGAAGGAAAAGTAGAACGGAACTGGAAAACGCACTGATTCAAATTGAACCTGCGACAGCTGATCAAATTTCTGCTTTACTTGGGGTGGAGGTCTGTGATATTATGATGCAGCTGACGCTTCTAGAGCTGAAAGGCAAGATAAAGCGGGAACCTGGCGGATTATATATTTGTATGTAAGTAGATTGTTTCATAAATTTGTAAGATCTTTAGTATAGATGCAAGTAAATTAATTTAGGTTGAAATGTAAAAATTACAGTTTTTATGTGTCCTCTGAGTTTACAGCGAGTAGATTATTCAAGAGATGAAGACATAACTTCGTGAAATTTGAAAACAATTCATGTTTCATGAAAATTGCAACAAATTTTATGATTTAGCAAAACAGTGCTTTCTTTTTTCAGAATTTATGTTTATAATAATTCAATGTGACGCCTCGTACTGTTTAATGGGCGTCGCTTTTCATGTTCAGACTAGGCGTTTAGCAATTTGTGCGATAAGATTGTTAGATTGTATACCGTTTGAAATATTATTTTAAAATGTTAATTTTGCATAATATTTTGAATTATTCAAACATTTCTGTTATAATACTCAATGTTTAAAATTTATGCCGGAGGTGCATATGTCAAAATATCTGGTCATTGTAGAATCGCCGGCAAAGGCAAAGACAATCGAAAAATTTCTAGGACGCAATTATAAAGTAAAAGCTTCAATTGGGCATGTCAGAGATTTGCCTAAAAGTAAGATGGGAATCGATATCGAAGAAGATTTTGATCCTGCTTACATTACCATTCGAGGAAAAGGTCCAGTGATTAAAGAACTTCGTCAGGCTGCTAAAAAGGCTGACAAAGTATTTCTCGCTACCGACCCCGACCGCGAAGGGGAAGCTATAGCTTGGCATCTGTCATTTTTACTTAACATTGATCCGGATGAAGCGTGTCGCGTTTCCTTCCATGAGATCACGAAAGATGCAATTAAGGCAGCGATTAAATCGCCGCGTAAGATTGATGTAAATCTTGTAGATGCGCAACAGGCCAGAAGAATTCTGGATAGACTTGTTGGATACAGCATTAGCCCACTGCTATGGAGAAAAATCCGTAAGGGGTTAAGTGCAGGTCGTGTACAGTCTGTTGCTACAAAAATGATTTGCGACAAGGAAGAACTGATTAAAGCCTTTGTTCCGGAAGAATACTGGGAAATTAGTACGAAACTGACCGCGTCATCTTCTAAAAGAACCTTTGACGCCCAGTTTAAGGGCAAAGATGGGAAGAAGCTCCCTATTCAAACAAAGGAAGTTTCTGACCAAATTGTTTCTGATTTAGAAAAAAATGATTATGTCATTAGCAAAATCAATAAGAGGGTAAAAACGAGATCCCCTCAGGCTTGTTTTACGACGAGTTCTCTGCAGCAGGAAGCTTCAAGCAGATTCGGGTTTTCAACAAAGAAAACAATGATGATTGCACAGCAGCTATATGAGGGTATAAGTGTAAAAGGATCTGGAACCGTAGGTCTAATCACATACATGCGTACTGACTCTGTGAGAATTTCTGATGAAGCAAGAGATCAAAGACGTGGTTATATTGAAGAAAATTTCAGCAAGGATTACTTAAGTACAACTGAGCGCAAAAAGTCTAATAAAAAATCTGCTCAGGATGCCCATGAGGCAATTAGACCTACATCGGTACTAAGGGTTCCAGATGAAATCATTGCGTCGCTGTCAAAAGATCAGTATAAGCTTTACAAGCTGATATGGGAACGATTTGTTGCACATGGCATGGCAAACGCGGAATTTGATTCTGTAAGTGTAGAACTGAAAAACGGAGACTATGACTTTAAGTCCAATGGGACTCAACTCAAGTTTGATGGTTTTTTGAAAGTATATACTTACACAAGCGTCAAAGAAAACGTGTTGCCTGAGCTTGAAGTTGGTGAAGTATGCAAACTCAAGAAAATCGAACCGTCACAGCACTTTACTCAGCCGCCTGCACGCTATACTGAGGCCTCGCTCGTAAAAGAGATGGAGGAAAAGGGTATTGGGCGTCCAAGTACTTATGCACCAACAATTTCGACGATTTTAAGTCGAGGTTATGTTGAGCGTGAGAAGAAAGCGCTTAAGCCTACAGAGCTTGGTGAACTGATTAATGAGATCATGGAATCTTACTTCGTTGATGTTGTAAATGTTGACTTTACTGCTCAGCGCGAGGAAGAATTTGATGCAGTTGAAAATGGTGATGTTGAGTGGAAAGATGTTATTCGAAACTTCTACGCTCCATTTGAAAAGCTGCTCAACCACGCTGAAGAAGATATTGAAAAAGTGGATCTTACTGAAGAGACAGATATAGACTGCGACAAATGTGGTGAAAAGATGGTCATTAAATATGGCCGCTTCGGTAAATTCCTTGCGTGCTCAAACTATCCGGATTGTAAGAACACCAAACCGATTCTTAAAGAAATCGGTGTGAAGTGTCCACATTGTAAAGATGGAGAAGTTGTAGAGCGCAAAACGAAAAAATTTAGAACTTTTTATGGGTGTAGCACATTCCCGGACTGTAGGTTCGTTTCATGGGACAAGCCTACTGGGGAGTCATGTCCGGAATGTGGTGAGTTTCTGGTTGAAAAGCGTACGAAGAAAGAGCATAGTATAAAGTGTTCAAGCAAAACGTGCAATTATAAAAGACCGATAGAAGAAACAAAAGAAGATACAAGTGGTTAGTGAGTGAGTTGTTAACTAGGAGGGTAAGATGCCGAATACATTATTGGAAAAAACGCGGAGACTCAACCGTATTCTACAGCAGACTGGTCAAACGCCGGTTGCATTTACAGACTTATGTGAAATTCTAAAAGAAATTCTTGAAGCAAACGTATACGTTTCAAGCAAGCGCGGTAAAGTTTTGGGTGTATCACTGTACGATCATGCTGATAGTCCGTTAATTGTTGAAGAATCAACTGGAAGTGAATTCTTCCCTGAAGCATACAATGTTGAACTGCTTAAAATTATTGAGACTGCATACAACATTACCGAAGAAGGTCTACTTGAGATTTTCAAGAACGATATTGATAGCTATTCAAAAATAGTAACAATCGTTCCGATTCTAGGAAATGGTCAGCGTCTGGGTACGCTTGTTATTGCTAGAAAAGAAGGTCAATTCGACGATGAAGATCTAGTTCTAGCAGAGTATGCAGCTACAGTTGTTGGTATGGAAATCATCCGTGCTAAGAGCGACGAATTTGAAGAAGAAGCTAGAAAAAAGGCTGTTGTTCAAATGGCGATTGGAACACTATCGTTCTCAGAGCTAGAAGCTATCGAGCACATTTTTAATGAACTAGACGGCAATGAAGGTCTTCTTGTAGCAAGTAAAATTGCAGACCGCGTAGGCATTACACGTTCAGTTATTGTAAATGCCCTGAGAAAATTCGAAAGTGCTGGTGTCATTGAGTCCAGATCTCTAGGAATGAAAGGCACATACATTCGAATTCTAAACGAAAAGCTTACTGATGAGCTGAACAAGCTTAAAAAATAGGCAGATGAAAAAGTGAAATGTACACAAATGGCAGAAATCTTGGAAGTATCCATGATTTCTGCCATTTTTTATGTTTGAAGGTTAGTTTATATTGGAATAAATGGAAATGGTTTTATCTTGGTTTGAAAGGGTAAATCTTTACCGATTAGTATGACGGATATGTTCGAGTCCTAGAAGTGAAAACAAATTATGAATCAAGACACTTAAATAAGATTGTGACGATATCTGAAGCATATCGGGACGATGGTCACAATGCCTAGAAATTCTGTTCAAAGTCCCATTTTTTCTTTATTCTATGATATAATTGGAATGAAATTCATATTTGTTTTTGCCATTTATAAGATGCATATTAAACAAATAGAATAGAATAGCCGATAATACTCAAAAGATGTAAATTGGAGGCTGAGTATGCTAGACAAATCATTTCAACGTATAGACGTATTTAAGAAAACAATGGATGCTTCATGGTTGAAAAATGAAGCCATTTCAAATAACTTGGCAAATGTGAATACACCAGGGTATAAGAGACAAACTGTCAACTTTGAAAGTATTCTCAAGGACCATCTAGGTATGGGACCACATACAAAGATGGAACTCACGCATGAGAATCATATGAATATTTACGGCACCCAGGGGCTGAACCCGCAGGTTGAAGTCGTAGATGACCGAAGTTTTAGAACAGATAAAAATAGTGTGAATGTCGATTTAGAAATGTCAGAGCTTGCAAAAAATCAAATTAAGTATGCTGCTTTGACAGAACAGCTTAACGGACAATTGACACGTTTAAAGACAGCTATTAAGAGTAACCGCTAGAAGGAGGCGTAACGTATGAGTTTTTTTAATTCAATAAATATCAGTTCTACTGGACTGACAGCGGAGCGCCTGAGAATGGACGTTATCTCTGAAAATATTGCGAATGCCAATACCACAAGAACGAGTGCAGGTACACCTTATAGACGAAAAGTGACTGTGTTTAGATCACTAGAATCCGATGACTTCAGTGATGTATTGTCAAAAGTTACAGGCGACGGGCAAGTTGGAAGTGGGGTCGAAGTGATGGGGATTAGAGAAGACCTCTCTGAGTTTAAGAGAGAGTACAACCCAGGCCACCCTGATGCCGATGAAGAAGGTTATGTGCTTCTTCCAAACGTTGAAATTGTATCGGAAATGATTAATCTCATTTCAGCATCGCGTGCATATGAAGCGAATACGACCGCTCTATCGAGCACAAAATCTATGGCGCTAAGAGCACTGGACATTGGTAAGTAATAACTGAGGGAAATAATGTTTTAGGGGGGCTAATCGTTGAAGATAGATTCAACAAACCTAGGGGCGCTGAATTCAGCTCTGAATGAGACGAAGAAAACAACAGAAAATTCATCCGTAGACTTTAAAAATATACTCATGGATGCACTTGGAGAAGTTAATGATGCCGAGAAAACAACTCAATCCATCGATGAACTCTTGCAGGTGGGCGAAGTCGATAACATCCATGAACTGAGAATAGAAGCCATGAAAGCGGATTTAACGCTTAATATGGCCGTAGAGGTTAGAAATAAAGTCATAGATGCATATAACGAAATTATGCGCTTACAGTTCTAAAGGTGCCTCATAATAAAATTGTCATAATCAGGTGGAAATACTGTAAATCGTAGCTTTAGAGGTGTAAAATGGGTGAATTTTTTCAAAGGATAAGAACTCAAATTTCTGAGTTTCTTGATGGGTTAGATAGAAGACAAAAGATAATATATTTTGGTGGCGGCGCAGCGTTGACTCTAATCATTGCTGTGGCTATTTTGCTGCTGACAAGAACTGAATATGTTCCTCTCGCAACGGGTCTTTCCTTAGATGAGGCGGCTCAGATATCTACTGGTTTAGATGATCTTGGCATTCGCTACCGTGATGATGATAATGCTACAACGCTCCTTGTGCCCAAAGAGGATTTGAGCCGAGCTAAAATGCAGCTGACGCTTAATGGGCTTTTAACGACAAAAGATTTTAACTGGACACAGGCGTTCAGCAACACATCACTTACATATACTTCTGAAGACAAAGATCAAATGTATGAGCTTGCACAGGAAACTGCGCTGGCTGAAACCATTGAGACGATAGATGCTGTTGAGAGAGCGAAGGTCAACTTGACTATACCAAGTGACAGTGCTTTTTTACTCAATGATTCTACGGTATCAAAAGCGTCTGTCACTTTATTATTGAACGGTGGTTATACACTGAATCAACAGCAGGTAAACGGTATTGTAATGATTCTGGTGAACTCGGTAAAAGGGCTGGAAGCCAGCAACGTTTCGGTGGTAGACAACACTGGACGTGTGCTCAATGAGATTGCTGATACACAGGGGCAAATCAATGCCAACAATCAACGTGAATTGCAGCAACAGGTTCAGGAAAAACTTGAAAAGGATTTAGAGGCTTTTCTAGCAACTATCTTTGGTGAGGGTGGCGTTCGGGTTATGGTTGCTGTGACGCTTGATTTTGATAGTCAAGTAACAAGCTCGAAAATGTACTCAGTACCTATTGAAGGCGAAACAAATGGGCTTGTACGCAGTATGACGGAAATTCAGGAAAGTACTCTAAACGCAGGTACATCTGGTGTTCCTGGAACCGATTCAAACTCTGAAGCAACCAATTACAATGAAATCGATGGCGCGGGGACACAATACCAAAAGGCTTCAAAAACCATTAACTATGAAATGAATGAGACGTTGACAACTGTTGAAAAAGCAGAAGGTCAAATTAAAGATATTACCATTAGTGTCATTGTTGATGAAACCAACCTGGTAGATGAAACGCTAACAGAAGAGCAAAAAAATGAAATTCAGGATTTGGTTTCTGCAGCAGCAGGACTCGACACTAGAGTGGTTCAGGTATCGGGTCAGACCTTTAGTGTAATTGAAGATCCGTTCGCTGACGAAATGGCAGATGCAGGTATTCCTTGGTGGATTTTCGCTGTTGTTGCTGGGGTAATTGTATCGGCTATTGCTGGTGCTGTTCTCTTTATGCGACGCAAAGCGAAATCAGAGGAAGAAGAACGTATCATGCGTGAACTTGAAGAACAACGTGAAATTGAGGAAATTCGACTTGAAGAAGCTGATCAGTCGAGTCCTAAATATCAGATTGAGAAGTTTATTGAAACCAACCCAGAAGTTGTTGCTCAACTTCTGCGTGCTTGGCTGAATGAAGATTGATGGGGTAGTGACTTATGGCTAGAAAAAAAGGTGATTTTACCGGTAGACAAAAGGCAGCAGTGTTATTGATATCACTGGGTCCAGAAAAATCAGCACAGCTATTTGCACACCTCCAGGATGATGAGATTGAAGAACTCACTCTTGAGATTGCAAATATGCGCAAGGTAGATCCAGATGAGAAAGAGAATATTCTTGAAGAATTCTATCAGGTGTGTGTAGCTCAGGAGTTTGTTTCTGAAGGCGGTATCGGGTATGCTAAAGAAGTTCTTGAAAAAGCAATGGGTTCTCAAAAGGCGCTTGAAATTATCAATAAACTGACAGCATCCTTACAGGTACGTCCGTTTGATTTTGTTAGAAAGGCCGATGCAGGACAACTGCTGAACTTTATACAAAATGAGCATCCTCAAACGCTGGCACTGATTTTGTCTTATTTGAATCCATCCCAGGCATCGTCAATTTTGGCGGCACTGCCACAGGATAAACAGGCTGATGTCGCACAGCGTATTGCGCTTATGGAATCCACATCACCTGAAGTTATTAAAGAAGTGGAACTTGTCCTTGAGAGAAAGTTGTCATCTATGGTGACACAAGATTATGCAGCTACGGGTGGTATTCAAGCTATTGTTGATATTCTTAACTCTGTTGACAGGGGTACTGAGAAATTTATTATGGAAACGCTGGAAATTCAAAACGCAGATCTTGCAGAAGAAATCAGAAAACGTATGTTCGTATTCGAAGATATCATTAATCTGGACAGTGTCTCTATTCAAAGATTTATTCGTGAAATTGACAATAATGATCTATCGGTTGCATGTAAAGGTGCAACAGAAGAAGTGCGTGATGTTATCTTTGCCAACATGTCAAAGCGTATGGCAGAAATGCTCAAGGAAGATATGGAGTTTATGGGGCCTGTGCGTCTTAGAGATGTTGAAGAAGCGCAACAGAAAATTGTTAATGTTATACGTAAGCTAGAAGAAGCAGGTGAGATCATCATCGCTCGTGGCGGAGGAGATGAGATAATTGTCTAAAATTGTTAGACGTGCACAGGTTATACTTGATGAAAAAAAATATCAGTTGACACCTGATATTGCTCCGCAGGTTGATGCTGAACTTGATGAAAATGAAGAAGATGGCGCTGAGGAGAAAGCTTCCACAGCGCCTTCTATAAGTGAAGAAGACTTGCAGGCCATGATTGATGAGGCCGTTGAAGAAGCGCGAAATTTAACTCAAAGAGCCAATGATGAAGCAAGTCAAATTATTGAAGAGGCTTATGAACAGGCAAAAGGCATTTACGAAAAATCCAAGCAGGAAGGTCATGAAGAAGGTTATGCTGCTGGGTTTGATGAAGGAAAGGCACATGCTGAAGGTCTTGTTCAGGAAGCTTTGAATATTAAAAATACGGCTATAGACCAGTACAAGTCTATGCTTGATAATGCCGAGGCGGAAATTGTTGATATTGTACTTGAGACCCTTGAAAAGGTGCTCAACAAGCATATACAAGAGGACGAAAGTCTGGTTGAAGGTCTTGTGAAAAGTGCACTGGATAAATGTGCATACACTTCCAACTTAGTGTTACGAGTGGCGTCGGAAGATTATGGGTATGCACTGAGCATGCGCGATCGTATTCTCACATTAGCTGAAAGTGTAGATAATATCGAAATTAAAGAAGATAAGGCCCTATCTCCAGGCAGCTGTGTAGTAGAAACATCTGCTGGAAGTGTAGACAGCAGTATTAATACTCAATTTGAACAAATACGTGAAACCTTTATAACCTTGTTAGGCAGTGAGTGATCATATGACAAATATCAATATGTCAAAATATAAAAATGCACTTGAACATCTGAATCTGATTAAATACAGCGGACGCGTTTCCAAAGTAGTCGGCCTGACTATAGAATCTGAAGGTCCAGCGGTCGAACTGGGAGAGGTCTGTGATATTTTCCCTTTAAAGAGTGATATTCCAATAAAAGCTGAGGTTGTTGGTTTTAGAGATGAAATAGTTTTTTTAATGCCACTCGGAGAAATGTCGGGCATTGGTCCAGGCAGTAAGGTTATTGCCACGGGACATGGTCTGCATGTAGATGTTGGTGAGAATTTACTTGGACGTATTTTAGATGGCCTCGGCCATCCGATTGATGGCATGGCTAAACCTGCAACAAATAAAAAATATGATGCTGATAACGATCCGCCCAATCCACTGATGCGAGATCGAATAACTGAGCCTTTGCCGCTCGGTATTAAGGCTATAGATAGTCTGATTACATGTGGACGTGGACAGCGTATTGGTATATTTGCAGGATCTGGTGTTGGCAAGAGTACCCTGATGGGCATGATTGCAAAGAATACCACTGCTGATGTCAATGTGATTGCCTTAATTGGAGAACGTGGTCGTGAGGTTCGTGAGTTTATTGAAAACGAGCTTGGCGAAGAGGGGCTAAAGCGCTCCGTTCTGATTATTGCAACATCGGATAAACCCGCACTTGTTCGTGTGAAAGGTGCAATGCTCGCAACATCCATTGCTGAGTATTTTAGAGACCAGGGCAAGAATGTGGTTCTCATGATGGACTCCTTAACACGTTTTTCTATGGCGCAAAGGGAAATTGGACTCGCGGTTGGCGAACCGCCTGTAACACGTGGCTATACACCGTCTGTTTTTGCAGTGCTTCCTAGGTTGCTTGAAAGAGCTGGGAATTCAGAAAAAGGGTCAATCACTGGTCTTTACACAGTGCTTGTCGATGGTGATGACTTCAATGAGCCGATATCGGATGCGGTACGTGGCATACTGGATGGTCATATTCTGTTATCGCGCAGGCTGGCGCATTTGGGGCATTACCCTGCTATTGATGTTTTGGGTAGTGTGAGTCGTGTTATGCCTCAAATCGTTAATCAGGAGCATATGGAAGCTTCAAGGCAGTTTAAGGAGTATATGGCAACCTATAGCGAGGCTGAAGATCTAATCAACATAGGAGCCTATGCGAAGGGAACCAACCCCAAAATAGATGAAGCTATAAAGCGTTATCCGGACTACATGAAGTTTCTATCTCAAGGGATTCATGATAAATGTACATATGACGATGCAATAAACAAATTGATTGTTCTATCAAAATAGTAGGTGAGTTCAATGAAGGGCTTCATATTTAGATACCAAAAGATACTCAAAAAGCGTGAAGACGAAGAAGAAGATGTAAAAACGCGACTTGGAAAAGCCAACTATGAGCTTCAGCAGCTGCTTGCTCAAAAGGCGGCACTGCTCACTAGTCAATCTGAGTTTCTAGAGCGTGTTGAAGCACAGTTGAGTGCAGGTGTTAAAACGTCACAGCTTCAGATGTTTGCGCATTCAAAACAACACATTAAAGACAAGCTGGACGGCTTGGAATCAAAAATTGCTGAGAAACGGCTTCAAGTCATGCAAATCAAACAAGAACTGACTGAAGCTGTAAAACAACGCAAAATCATGGAAAAACTGAAGGAAAAAGAGCATGAAGCTTATATTGAAGCCTTCAATGCTGCTGAAAATAAAGTCATTGAGGAAATTGTAAATTATAAGAGTTCCCAGAAGAGTGGTGATTCATAATGGCAGAAAAAAAAGAAGAAAAGGGCGGTGCCCTTAAAACCATATTAATACTCTTGCTTGTACTGATTATTCTCCCAATGGGTGTGCTGTCAGGGTTCTATTTTTTGAGCAATACATTCAAAATTGAAGCGAACAAAATGTTAAGTAATGTTCCGGGGCCGGTTGGATCCTATTTCAATCAATTCCCAACACCTCAGGAAACAAGTCAGCAGCTTAAAGAAATTGCTGAGTATTATTTGGATATTGATCAAAGTCGGGCGGTAGACAAGTTGTCCCTGCTCTCTTCAGAGGACAGTTCTGTCTATGATGAAGTTATTAAGCATATGTTGCGTATGAATCCGAATGCAACGAAGCGTATTCTTGAAGACATACGTAATAGCAGCATAAAGAAAGATATCGTCTTAAACACGCTTGATCAAATTGAAGCAGAAAAGGATGAAAATGTTAAATCTAAAGCTGAGTACTTATCATCTCTAAGCATCCAAACTGCTGTTGAGGAAATGGGGTACATCATTGATAGTTCTGTGAATGGACACAAGGAGTTAGCAGCCTACCTGAATGCTATGGATGATAAAATGGCGGGGACTTTGATGGAACAATTGTCTACAGAAGATTTTAATAAGACAATTGGCTTTATGACCGATGAAAAAGCCAGGTCTATTAGAACCACTATTGCAGATAATAAAAAGCGTAAAACAGAACTTGAAAACATTGCGACAATTTACTCAGCAGAAGACAGAAGCTCTCTTGTTGATCTTATAGGAGACACCAACACATACTCTATAGATGAGCTTGCGAAACTGTATGTTGAACTCGGACCTATAAAAGCGGGACAGGTTTTATCATCAATTCGTAACGATGATTTTACATTTGAACTTATCAATGAAATCCGCGATCAGCAGATTATTGAAAATGGAACAGATAAAATTACGTCAGATATTCTAAAATCATTAAAGATTTATAAGGAATTTGACGATAATGTTACTGAGATGGCAGAAGTCTATGGGAATATGGACGGAAATGATGTTTCAAATCTAATTGAAAGAATGATTAGAAACAGTTCTGCACCTAGAATGTATGATTTGGATAGTGGTGAAACGATTATCATATCTGATGAAGACATCGCCCTAGAGCTGCTGTCCAGATTTGATTCAAGCAGGGTTGGAGAGCTACTCGCGAACTTTGACGACACGCTCGCTTCTGATATTTCTAGGAAGTTAACCTTGCCACGTAATAATTAGGAGGTGAATTTATTGGTACAAGGAGGATCGGCTGTCCAAATGATTACTGGACTCGATGCTCGTCAGATTAGGATGTCGAATACATCAAAAGATGACGCGTTTGATTTTAAAGCGATATTTGAAGAAAAAACATACGCTTCGTCAAGAGAAACAAACATGACACAAGCTTCGCATTCTGATGAACACAAAAAAGTGAATAATAATGACCTGATGAGTAAAGAGAACCGCGACATTTCGGAAGCCAAAAGCCAAAAAACTTCGAGTGCATCCACATCTGGAAAAGCAGATGTAAATGATGCAAAGCAAGTTGAAAAAGCAGATTCTAAAGATGAATCTGGTGAAGTCGATAAGTCTAAAGCACTACAGGCTGCTAAAAGGCTGTTAAAAGAGCTTGGTTTGACAGAGGAAGAAGTAGCCGCATTACTAGAAAGTATGCCACAAGAACAGATGGTTGAACTTGAGGCACTCATGCAGTCTATCATGAACATGAACTTAGGCTCAGATGCCGTAGAAGGCATGCAAGTCAATTTGACAAGTGTGATTGAAAAAATTGGCGATATGCTTGAAAACATGACTGAGCAGATGAAGGGCATGGGCGATGTACCGCAGGAGGTGCTGGAATCTCTCGAACAACTCACTGAGAAAGTTCAAGCTGCAGTGACGAATTTAAGAGAAATGGATACAGCTGCTTTTGAAAGTGTTTTGGAAGAAGTTACAGAAGCACTATCAAGTGACACAAAAGGCCGTGAGGGCGCTGTTGAAATTGTAGACTATAAAGTCACAAATTCAAACCAATCTGAATCAGGTGAAGCGACTACAAGCGAGAGTGAAACAAGCGTTCGCGCTACCGGTGAAACACAAGCTCAGACGTCGTCAGAAGACAGCTCCAAAGATACATCTAAAGAGCAAGCACCCGTGCAAACAGGGCAAGTTCCAGAAACTGCTGAACAAACACCCGTTCAAGTTGATCAGTCATTGGCTGAAATGATTAAGATGGAATCGGCAGCAATACGAGGGGCACAACCAATGGAAGCTGCTGCAGGCAGGGTGAAGGTAGCCCAAAATATTATGAATCAAGTGCTTGATGGGGCAAAACTTCAGTTAAACCCTACTGAGAATGGTCAAGAAATAATGTTAAAACTCCGCCCGGCGGATTTGGGAAATGTCAATTTGAAAATATCAGTAGAAAAAGGCATTTTGATGGCAGAGTTTCAAGTCGAAAGTCAAGTGGTTAAAGAAACGCTTGAGTCCAACATGGCAGATTTAAAACAAGCATTGTCACAAAAGGGATACAGCATTGAAGGCATGCAAGTTTCTGTAGGACAAGAACAGACTCAGCAACAGAGTCAATTTGAAAACCAATTTTTTGCTCAGAGTCGACAGAGAAAGTATTTCTTTGGAGTCGATGATGACTTTGAGAACATTAGTGAAATCAATAAGACACTGGCTGGTCTTCAGTCAACCTTTGAATATCTAGGATAGGAGGTGGAACAATGGCAGGTGTAAATATGGAAGGTCGCTTTACACAGGCACAGATTGACAGGCTAGATGAAATATCAGCAAATCTAGAAAATACTTCTAAGCTCAAAAATCAGGAAATTGATAAAGACTCTTTTCTGAAACTGTTCATGACACAACTTCAATATCAAGATCCACTCAGTCCGATGGACAATAAGGATTTTATAGCTCAAATGGCACAGTTTTCATCTGTTGAGCAGCTTGCAAATATTGCATCATCCAGTGAGAACGCTCTTGTAAATGATAAGACTATTTCGGCGCAACTTGAAAACATGAACAATAATTTAGTGGAACTCATCAACCGTATAGACGGCGTCGATGATGATTCAACAGATGAAGCAGAAGATGGCGATGAAACAGAAGCGGTTACAGATGATAGCTTAAAGGCTGCACTGAACGAAATTAGAAAAGTCAACACAGATATGCTCAATCAATTGATTTCGCTAAACGCAGCAACGCAAGCGTATTCTGGAGAATAGGACGTGATTAAATGACTCCTATCAAAATGAATAATGACTATATTTTAAGAAAAGCAAAAATTACGGGTACGACACCTAATGAAGGGCCTGCTCAGTCCATTCAAGGACAGAAGACCCAAAAGAGTTTCCAGGAAATATTTGACCAAATCCAAAAAGGCGATGCGCTTAAATTTTCTAAGCACGCCCTACAAAGACTTGAGTCAAGAAATATAAAATTGGAAGACTCAGATATCGAAAAATTGAATAGTGCGGTTGATAAAGCGCAGTCTAAAGGCGTTAAAGATGCCCTTATCATTATGGGGGACAAAGCCTTTATAGCAAGTGTAAAAAATCGTACGATTATTACAGCTGCAGCTGAAGATCAACTCAAAGACAATGTGTTTACAAAAATTGATGGCGCGGTAATTATATAGACTGGACCTAAAATGGAAGTCTAGGATTTCGGACCGATTGAAGAAATCCAACCCGCGCATCAGATGATCTTAAGGAGGTCATATTATGATGCGATCTATGTATTCTGGTGTGTCAGCACTCCGTGCTCACCAGACGCGTATGGATGTTATTGGTAACAACATCGCGAACGTTAATACAGTTGGCTATAAAGCTTCAAAAGTAACCTTTGCAGAAGCTTTCAACCAGACCTTGTCAGGTGCTGGTTCATCTTCTGATACCGGTCGTGGCGGTACCAACCCGCAACAGGTTGGTCTTGGTGCTAACCTTGCGAGTATTACGGTTTACCACACGCAAGGCGCAACTCAAAGAACGGATAATCAGACAGATATCATGGTGGATGGTGCCGGCTATTTCATCATGTCACCGGATAGTACGGGCGAAAATAAGTTCTATACAAGAGCGGGAAACTTTATTGTAGACAGACTTGGGTATTTAGTTAGTTCATCAAATGGGTATAAGGTACTCGACCAGGATTTTAACCCTGTACAAATCAACCAGTCTGAGACAATGAATGCGACTGAAACAAGTAAACTGAAATTTGAAGGAAATCTTAACTTCAATCAAGAAGTAGATGAAGATACAGATATTGCTTATGCAACGACTGTTGATGTGTATGATTCTGTGGGTAATAAAAATACAATCACTTTCAACTTTGGCGAGAAATATACGACTGCACCGGGCGCTCAACCAGGTTTCAGTTATAGAATGATTCAGCTTCCTGATCCAGGTGGGGATGCGACTGCCAATATTGGTGCTTTGACAAGTGCTCAGATCACAGATGGCGGAACGACTGGTGATAGCTCAACAACGAGCACAGAGCCTATTTTTGCAGAGTTTGATGAAAATGGTAACTTCCTTCGCGTTTGTGATCAACTTTCATTTACTGAAACCAGCGGAAACTTGTATGTAGATACAGGCGGTGCGGATGCGGATGGATTCAATGATGGTGGTAATACAGTATCGCCTCAAATCACTTTAAATGCTGGTGGCGTTGATGAAATTGTTCTTGATCTTGATAATGACGTTTTTGATAACCTAAGCCATTTTTCTCAAACAACAGATGCTAAGATTAAACCAGTTGATGGTAACTCTGCAGGTGTTGTTGAAGACTTTACGATTTCAGCTAACGGTGAAGTAGTTGGTATTTTTACAAATGGTCAAAGAGAAGTACTTGCTAAGATTGGCCTTGCTGATTTTGACAATCCATCTGGCTTATTAAAAGTAGGTGGAAACCTATTCTCTGAAACAGTTAACTCCGGGACACCAAAATACGGTGCACCTGCAGCAGGGAGTATGGGCGCGCTTACACCAGGTGCACTTGAAATGTCAAATGTAAATCTATCAGCAGAATTTACAGACATGATTACTACCCAGCGTGGATTCCAGGCTAACTCTCGTGTTATTACAACATCGGATGAAATCCTTCAAGAGCTGGTAAATCTTAAGAGATAGAAAATAAATTGATAATTGGGTTTTGAAGAATACGAGTCCTGGACTGCGGTTCGGGACTCGAATATAGAATTGGTGATGTAATGATAAGACTAACCAGATTAAACGGTAAAGTATTTGTTGTGAATGCAGAGCTTATTGAAATCATGGAAGAAACACCAGATACAGTCGTGACACTTAATAATGGCAATAGGTTCGTCGTTTCTGAGAGTGTTGACGAGGTTATTAATCGAATAGTAGAATATAGAAAAAAGATTAATTATATCGTCATAGGATCTGGCGATGAGAAAAGTGGGGTGTAGCGATTGGATTTAGCGAGTATAGGAGGGATTGTCCTCGGTCTTGTCCTCGTAATATGGGGGATTTTGTCCGGGGGAAGTGCTCTTGGTGATTTTATAGACACTGGTTCGATACTTATCGTTATAGGTGGTGGATTCGCTGGAACAATCGTAGCCTTTCCCTTATCCTCAACGACGGGAATTGGCAAAGTGTTTGCTAAAGCGATGAAGCCAAATGATTTTAAAACGAATGAAATTATTGGAAAGGTAATTGATCTTGCCAATGTTGCCAGACGAGAAGGTCTGCTAGCCCTTGAAGAAGCAGTCAACGACATTCAAGATGAGTTTTTGCAAAAAGGCGTTATGCTTATTGTAGACGGCACAGACCCAGAACTTGTAAAAAACATTCTAGAGACGGAATTGGGAAGTTTGCAGGATAGACATGCTGCTGGTAAAGGATATCTTGATACGCTGGGGGCACTTATGCCGGCCTTTGGTATGATTGGTACACTTATCGGGCTTGTAGCCATGCTGAGTAACCTGAGTGATCCCAGTTCAATCGGTCCGGCCATGGCGGTTGCTCTTTTAACAACATTTTATGGATCTTTGTTTGCAAATCTATTTTGGATTCCGCTTGGACAAAAACTGGGCGTTAACAGTGCAGAAGAACAGCTGATAAGGCAAGTTATGATAGAGGGATTATTATCTATTCAAGCTGGCGAGAATCCGCGTATTATAGAAGAAAAGCTTAAGGCGTTCCTTCCACCGAATGTTAGAAAAACAATCGGTACTCAAGAAGGAGAGGGTGGAGAGTAGATGGCTGAAAAGAAGTGTCCAGAATGTAAAGCTGGTGCACCTGAATGGATGACAACATACGGAGACATGGTAACACTTCTTATGGCCTTCTTCGTTATGCTGTTTGCCTTCTCAAATATCGATGCTCAGAAGTTTGAACAGGTTATGCAGTCTTTCCAAGGCTCTGCCGGAATACTCTCTGGCGGGGTGACGGTCAATCAGAATGACCTTATATTTGAAGCGCTACCTGAATCTAGCTCAACGAGTGTACAGCAGGTGCAGGATAACCTAGAGGTGCTTAAAGAAACAATAGAAGATTACATAGAGTTAAAAGAGCTGGAAGCTGAAATATCAGTTGAATTTGATACAAGAGGCTTAATTATCCGATTTAAAGACAATGCTCTATTTGATTCTGGGAGTGCAAACTTAAAAGCAAGCTCGGTTGAAATACTGAGTTTTATTGGACAGCTTCTAAAAAATGAAGAGTTTGCAGACCGTTCAATCCGTGTTGAGGGGCATACAGACAATGTTCCAATCAGCACTGCAAGGTTTCCATCTAACTGGGAATTATCCACAACCCGTTCTACAAATGTAATTAAATTCTTTATCAATGAAGCTTTAATAGCACCAAAAAGATTGTCCGCATCAGGATATGGTGAGTATTATCCCATAGCCGATAATGCGACAGCAGAAGGACGTGCTAAAAATAGACGTGTTGACATTGTAATATTAAGTCGTTTCTTTGAAATGATTGGACCTGAATCAGAAAACAGTACGGAGGAGAGTACACAATGAACAAGAAATTGATCATGATTATAGCAGCCGTTGTACTTCTTGCAGTCATTGGTGCTGGAGCGTTCTTTATGGTTATGAATAAGTCAGATGAACCAGAACCGGTAGTATATATAGAGTATGAACTTGGTGAACTTTATACAAACATTGCTGATGAAAGTAAAATATTGAAATTTAACGTTGTGATTGAATACACTGATGAAACACTTCTAGATGCACTTACTCAAAACAAGACAAAGATCACAAACAATATTTATGAAATTTTCCGTCGTAAGACGTATGATCAAACACAAAGTCCAAGTTTTCAGGAAAGAACGCGTGAAGAAATCAAAGAAATGATTATCGAAACGCTGGAATCTGATGCAGAGACAATAACAAATGTGTATTTTCTCCAATTCATTATTCAAGGGTAATATGGACTCGAAGAATACGTATGAAAAAGGAGGTGAGGTAAATGTCAGATGTTTTGTCACAAAATGAAATAGACGAACTTTTGTCCGCCTTAAGTACTGGTGAAGTGAATGTGAAGGAAATTGAAGAAGTCACGCATGAGAAAAAAGTGCGTAAGTACGACTTCTCTCGTCCTGATAAGTTTGCCAAGGACCAGTTAAGAACACTGGAAATTATCCATGAGAATTTTTCAAGACTCCTAAACAACTTTCTCTCAGGGTATTTGAGAACGTACATTGAGCTTGAAGTGCTTTCAGTGCAAAGTTTGATTTATAATGAATTTAGCAACTCCATTTCAAATCCAGCCATTCTGGGAATTGTTGATTTTGCACCACTGGAAGGTCAAATTATTATTGACCTTTCTACAGATATTGCATTTGCAATGATTGAACGTGTACTTGGTGGAGCCGGTGCAGGGGTGCATAAAGAACACAGGGCCTTGACTGAAATTGAAATGACGCTGCTCAAAACGGTTCTAATTAAGTTTATTAACCTGCTAAGAGAGCCGTGGGGCAACATTATTGAGATGCGACCTAAGCTTGAAGCCATTGAGACGAACTCGCAGTTTGCCCAGATCGTTTCCCCAGCTGAATCGATTGCACTTGTTACATTCAGCATTAAGGTTGGAGAAGTTGAAGGGATGATCAACATTTGTATTCCTCACTTTGTCATTGAGCCAATTCTTCCGAATTTGAGTTCTAAGCTGTGGTTTTCAAAAAGCCAAAGAAAAGATTCGACAGATGAAGAAAGGGATGCACTGAACTATAATGTGGGTACAAGTGTAGTATCACTTAGAACACTGGTTGGACATACAGAAATTTCAGTTGGAGAGTTTTTAAGTCTCCAAACTGGGGATATAATATTATTAGATAAAAAAACAGAGCAAGATTTTGAAATATATGTCGAAGAAGAACTTCAGTATTACGGCAGACCGGGATCAAAGAAAAATAAGGTTGCTGTTAAAATCACAAAATCTCTAATGGAAGGAGATGAAGTAAATGGCTGATATGCTTTCTCAAGAAGAAATAGATGCTCTACTTACAGGCGGAGATTCAGATGATTCCCCTGCTGGCGACGCTATGGTGTCACATCTAACTGATGATGAAAAAGACGCATTAGGTGAAGTTGGCAATATAAGCATGGGTACTGCAGCAACAACGCTTTTCACATTGCTGGGACAAAAAGTGACGATTACAACGCCGCGTGTTTCAGAGACAAATATGGGTCTTCTCAAAAATGATTTTGAAGATCCTCTTGTCATGATTCAAATTAAGTATAAAATAGGTATAGAGGGTTTAAACCTTCTTATTCTAAAAGAATCCGATGTAAAAATAATTACTGATTTAATGATGGGTGGGGATGGTACAAATGTACCAGAAGAACTTACTGATCTTCATTTATCAGCGATTAGTGAAGCAATGAACCAAATGATTGGTTCAGCATCGACTTCTTTATCAGAAATGTTAGCAACCAAAGTGGATATTTCTCCACCGGAAGCTATATATGAATCAATATCTAATGTTGATATCTCAAGTTTTGGAATCGATGAAAGTGAACCCCTGGTGAAAATTGCATTCAAGATGACTGTTGGTGATTTGATTGACAGTGAGATCATGCAAATTCTACCAGTTGACGTTGCGAAACAGCTTGTAACCAGCTTGCTCGAGTCCAGTACACCACAAGAGATGGCAGAACCGGAAATGCCAGCGCCACAAGCACCACCAGCGCCGAGCATGCCGCAACAGCCACCTCAAGCGGCTGCACCACCGCCGCAGGCACCACAAGGGCAGGCGCCGCCGCAACAACAGCCGGCTTATGCAGCGCCGCCACAAGGCATGCCGCAACAGGCACCGCCACGACAGCATGTAAATCCAGTTAATGCACAGCCATTTCAATATGAAAGCTTTGACGGAAATGCAGCTGGTCAGATGTATGCTTCAGACATTGCTCTGATTAAAGATGTACCGCTTGAAATCACAGTTGAACTTGGTCGCACTTCAAAGAAAATCAGCGAAATACTTGAATTTGGGATTGGAACTGTGATAGAACTAGATAGACTTGTGGGTGAGTCTTTGGACATTTTGGCAAACGGCAGAAAAATTGCAAAAGGGGAAGTTGTCGTTGTTGATGAAAACTATGGTGTTCGTATAACGGATATTATAGTACCTGAAAAAAGAATCAATAATGCTTAGCACTTTTAAGGAGGATTTTCTATGTCTCAAGGAATATTAGTAGTTGATGATGCTGCATTTATGCGTATGATGGTTAAAGATGTTTTAACTAAAAATGGGTATACTGTTCTTGGTGAAGCTGAGAATGGTCAAAAGGCGATTGAAAAATACAAAGAACTCAATCCTGACCTTGTAATTATGGATATTACAATGCCAGAGGTTGATGGTATTCAAGCCGTAAAAGAGATTAAAAAGATTGATCCTAACGCTAAGATTGTAATGTGTTCTGCAATGGGTCAGCAGGCAATGGTTATTGAATCTATTCAGGCGGGCGCAAGAGACTTTATCGTGAAGCCTTTCCAGGCAGATCGTGTTATTGAAGCCGTTAAAAAAGTACTCGGATAAACTGTGGAAGGGGACGATGCAAGATGAAGCATGTTTCCTTTCCACTTTATACATTCATTAAATCTGGACCAGATAGCATTATTGACGGAATGACGATTGGCTCTATTGTCAACTTCATCCTTTTCTTTCTGGTCTTATTTTTAATGTATTTTATTGTACGGCGTGTTTCGCGAACGGGTGATAAGAATCTTTTCAGTAAAAACATGCGTATTGTGGAAAAGGTTCCCATGGGATTTGACAGTTCAATTCTCATTATGGAACTTCAAGGTATTTATTACATAATTTATACGGATAAACACGGAGCCACTTTACTAGACAAAAGAGAGGATTTAAATTTGAAGCCTCAGCAAGAGCCTGTAGCTTTCAAATCAATTCTTTCAAAATGGGTGGCGAAAAGAGATATAGAACAGGATGAATCGGATGATAAATAGGGGCTTCATACGACGTATTAATTTTAAAGGCAACAGGTTTAAGGCCTGTGCCTTGATTGTCGTTTTTGTTTTCCTTTTGTTTTCAGCCTCAGCAGTGCCTAACTATGCTGATGATTTTTCCATTCCTTCAGTGGGTGTGGATTTTGGTCAGGCTGATACTGGAGAGGAAGCTGCTACAACAGTACAAATACTCTTATTTTTCACCATTTTGACAATTGCACCATCTATACTATTAATGATGACTTGCTTTACAAGAATTATTATTATTTTCTCATTTATAAGACGAGCGCTGGCGACACAAACGTCGCCGCCGAATCAAGTTTTGATCGGACTTGCGCTCTTTTTGACATTTTTTATCATGTCACCTGTGATTGCAGATGTAAAAGAGAACGCATACGATCCGCTGGTCGCAGGAGAAATTAGTCAAGAGACAGCTCTTGAAGAAGCGGCAGAACCACTTAGAGAGTTTATGCTTAGACAGGTTAGAACAAAGGATTTAAAGCTCTTTGTTGATTTGGCGGGTGTTGAAGAAATATCAGAGTATGAAGATATTCCGACAAGTGCACTGATCCCAGCCTTTATAATCAGCGAGATTAAAACAGGGTTTGAAGTCGGCTTTTTAATATTCATTCCATTCATAGTCATAGACATGATTGTTGCCAGTACACTTATGGCACTTGGAATGATGATGCTTCCGCCGGTTATGATATCCATGCCATTCAAGCTGCTTTTATTTATCATGGTTGATGGATGGAATGTTATTGTTGAAAAAATTATATTATCCATTAGATAGGGGGAGCGGATTATGGATCAAGGCATGGTTGTTGATATATTTTCACTAGCGCTTAGAACCATCATGATGTGTGCAGCGCCAATGCTGCTTTCTGCCTTGCTGGTTGGACTTATAATTGCAATATTTCAAGCTACAACCCAAATTCAAGAACAAACTTTGGCTTTTGTGCCTAAAATTCTTGTTGTCTTTCTTGTTTTAATGGCTGCTGGACCTTGGCTGATTCAGACACTTACAGGAATGACCATGACTGTGTTTGGCTATATTGATCA
This sequence comes from uncultured Acidaminobacter sp., assembly GCA_963676345.2. Taxonomy (GTDB): domain Bacteria; phylum Bacillota; class Clostridia; order Peptostreptococcales; family Acidaminobacteraceae. Next base: position 384,799 of record CAXXTS010000001.1, on the reverse strand, counting down.
AATTGTTCTTTAAAGGAGGCGGCTATGGCATTAACATCACTTTTTGTAGCCCTTCTTCTGATCATATCGCGTCTTTCTGGACTCTTTGTAATCATGCCTATTTTCGGAAGTAGAAACGTACCGGCTCAGGTGAAAGTAGGCCTTGTATTTTTTACAAGCTATATACTTTTACCGCTTATGGACCTGCAGTATATTCAAAACGTTGAATCACTACTGGAGCTGGCCTACCTAGTCATTATGGAGTTCATTATTGGGCTTTTGTTTGGAATGGTCGTAGTAATTGCTCTTTCTTGCATATATGTTGCAGGGACAATTATTGATAGAAATATCGGGTTTGCTATGGTGAGTGTAATCAATCCGCTTGGAACGGAGCAGCTACCCGTATCTGCAAACTTGTTTTACATGATGTCCATGATGCTGTTTTTTGTTATTGATGGTCATCATCATTTGATAAGAGTTTTGGTCGAAACGTTTGAATTTGCACCGCTAGGACGGGGTGTATTTAATATATTTGCGACCACACAACTTGTCGATGTACTGCAAAGCTCATTTATATTTGGCTTTAAACTGGCATCGCCGTTTATCATTACAATATTTATAGGGAATATATTGCTTGGACTCCTCGCAAAAGCAATGCCAGGCATGAATGTATTTATGCTGGGTATGCCCTTTAAAATTGCAATTGGATTTGTACTGTTTGTTGTATTGATTCCGACGTACTCGCAGGCTTTGATTGAGGTGTATCAATGGATATGGGAAGAACTGGCCAAGTTCATGGTTTACATACGCTGACACTCCTGCCTGTTGATCTCCAATTGTTTGGTGGGGAGAAAACGGAGCAGGCGACGTCTAAAAAAAGGCGTGACGCCAGACAAAAGGGGCAGGTTGTTCAAAGCAAGGACTTTGGTGGCGCGGTTTCACTAATGGCTGTTTTCTTCGGCATTGATGTATTTAAAGCACCTATTATAGAGCGCATTTTTGGCTTTGTAGGTGTCATAATGAATGCGATGGAGCAACCGGACGAAATTGCTGAAACGTCCCGTATGCTCAAGGTTATGGGCTATACGTTTGAAACGATACTCCTAACATCCTTGCCATTAATGCTAGTTGCACTCGTTGCTGGTGTTACCATGGCATATTTACAGGTGGGTGTCCTCTTTACACTTAAACCCATTCAGCCAAAGCTAGATAAAATCAATCCGATTAATGGATTTAAAAGGCTTTTTTCCATAAGATCACTTGTAGAGCTTGTGAAATCCGTTTTAAAAGCAACCCTGCTTTTATACATAACAGGATCTTATATCGTTGCACGTCAAAATGAACTTCTGATGGTTTTTAACTTGAGCATTACTCAAATCGTTGGACTTATGTGGGATATTGTATTTAACTTAATGCTTAGAGCGGTTTTGGTACTGCTTTTACTGGCAGTTCTCGACTATGCATACAAGCGCTGGCAAAATGAAAAGGACATGATGATGTCCAAGCAGGAAATAAAAGATGAGTATAAAATGACTGAAGGCGATCCGCAGCTAAAAGGTAAAATTAAGCAAAAACAGCGTGAAATATCGATGGGGAGAATGATGCAAGAAGTTCCCCAAGCGGATGTCATTATTACAAATCCGACCCACTATGCTGTTGCTGTCAAGTATGATCCTGATAAAGCGGATGCACCAAAGGTTGTTGCAAAAGGCAAAAACTTAATTGCTAAAAATATAAAAAAAATCGCAGAAGAAAATGATGTGCCCATTGTAGAAAACAAGCCACTTGCACGTGCGCTGTATGCAGAGGTAGAACTGGGTGAATTTATACCAGCTGACCTATATCATGCAGTTGCAGAAGTGCTGGCATATGTATATAAATTAAAGAAAAGCAGTTGAGGAGGCTATCATGAAAGTAAATGATATCGGTATTGTCATATTAATGATTGGCATAATAATGCTGATGATAATACCTGTTCCTCTAGGATTCCTAGACTTGTTCCTCAGTATGAATATTGCACTGGCGATGATGATTATGTTGATTTCAATGTTTATCAAAGAGCCACTAGAGTTTGCAGTATTCCCATCAATGCTCCTCATCACGACGCTTTTCAGACTTTCACTCAACATTTCAACAACACGTAAGATCCTTTCAGAGGGTCAAGCGGGAAATGTAATTGATGCATTTGGAGAGTTTGTTATTGGTGGCGACGCAATTGTCGGTTTTGTAATATTCATCATCATTATCATTATTCAGTTCCTTGTAATTACAAGAGGCGCTGAGCGTGTTTCTGAGGTTGCAGCACGATTTACACTCGATGCCATGCCTGGTAAACAGATGGCAATTGATGCCGATCTTAACTCCGGCCTTATCTCTGAAGCTCAGGCGAGAACACGTAGAGAGAACATTCAAAAGGAAGCAGATTTTTATGGTGCCATGGATGGTGCCAGTAAGTTCGTTAAGGGGGATGCCATTGCCGGCATCATTATAACCATTATCAATATCGTTGCAGGTTTTGCAATTGGTGCGTTCAGATTTAACTTGACCATTCCAGAAGCTCTTGAAAAGTATACGCTGTTGACAGTAGGAGACGGCCTTGTTGGTCAGATACCTGCACTGATGATTTCAGTTGCTACAGGTATAGTTGTAACGCGTGCCGCGTCAGATTCAAACCTGAGTCAGGACGTCTTTTCCCAACTTTTCAGAGAGCCGCGGATTTTATATATTGTTTCAGGTGTATTATCAGCCCTGGGACTCTTTACCCCTCTGCCTGGGTTCCCTCTAATATCACTTGCACTCTTTCTTGCGTATTTGGGTTTCACACTAACACGTGAGGTTAAAAGGGCAATAACACAGGAAGAGGCTCAAGAAGCTGAAGAAGCACCTGAAATTGAAGATATTAGAAAACCTGAAAATATTATTCCGCTGCTCCAAGTGGACCCGATAGAACTTGAATTTGGCTATGGCATCATTCCGCTTGCCGATCCGAATCAAGGGGGCGATTTGTTTGATCGTCTCGTTATGATTAGAAGACAAATTGCACTTGAGCTCGGGATTGTGGTTCCAATGATTCGACTAAGGGACAACATACAGCTTGAGCCCAACGCTTATTCCATAAAAATTAAAGGAAATGAAGTCGCTTATGGCGAAATTATGTTTGATCACTATTTAGCAATGGACCCCGGAAATGCTGAAGGGGATGTCGTGGGTGTTGAAACCGTTGAACCGGCATTTGGACTGCCTGCAAAGTGGATTTCTGCAGATGAAAGAGAAAAGGCCGAAGTACTAGGCTTTACAGTAGTTGACCCGTCATCAATTATTTCAACCCACTTAACTGAAATTGTTAAGCGACATGCTTTTGAACTGCTAGGAAGACAAGAAGTTAAATCTCTAATTGACAATGTTAAAGAAAACAATGCGACATTGGTGGATGAGTTGATACCATCACTCATGGCAATTGGAGACGTTCAGAAGGTGCTTTCGAATTTACTCAAGGAAGGTGTATCTATAAGAGATTTAAATTCTATTTTAGAGGCACTCGCAGATCACGCGCGCTCAACCAAAGATGTTAATATTCTTACTGAGTATGTGAGACAAGCGCTGAGTAGACAAATTACCGGACAATACCTTCCATCAAAACAAGCAAAAGTGGTTACTTTGAACCAAAACTTAGAGAATACACTTATGGAGTCTATACAGCAATCTGATTTGGGCACTTATCTATCACTGGACCCAATGACGACTCAGAATTTGCTTAACAATTTGGCTGTAGAGGTGCAAAAGCTCCTCTCAATTGGGGAACAGCCAATTGTACTGACAGCTCCAATAGTGCGCTTCTACTTTAAAAAGTTAACAGAAACACAAATACCGGACTTGATTGTTTTATCATATAATGAAATTGAGCCGGATGTTGAAGTACAATCTGCGGGGATGGTGACTGTTTAATGAAAGTCAAAAGATACATAGGGAATGACCTTTCAGAAGCGATGATTCGAGTTAAAAATGAACTTGGGCGTGATGCGGTGATTCTTCATACGCGTAAAATTAAAAAGAAAGGCATAGCAGGATGGTTTGGTGCAAAACTTGTTGAAGTTGTTGCAGCAATCGATGAACCTCAACCAAGTGCTCCAGCTAAAAAAAATCATGGCAAAGAGGTTCAGGAAGCGCTAGAGGCTATACGTCAGATTTCTGAACAAAAAAAGACAGCCCAGCCTGTGCCTGTGCATGAACCTGAAGTATCAGAAAACAGCCACTTAAGCGGCGAAGTTGACGAGCTTAAGAAAATGGTGTTTCAAATTATGGAGAAATTGGATCATCGGGAGATTCCAAAAAATGAAGTTTATGAGCCTGTTGATCTTACACCTGTTCAGAAAGAACCTGTTGATGAGCCGGTAATAGATACATCATCCGACTTGACAAATCCTGCAGCTGGGATCAGATCACTGCTAAGAGAAAAGGAACTGGCTGAACATACGATTGACGCAATATTCAGTGCTCTGGATGAAGGGCATGAAATCAGTTCTATGCAGTCGATTGAACCTATTGTTAGAAATATGTTGGGTCAACCTTATACAATTGAGCATGAAGAGAGTTCGCAGCGTGTTTATATGTTCGTAGGGCCTACGGGTGTAGGAAAAACGACTACCCTTGCAAAACTTGCTGCGCGATTGTCACTCGTTGAAAACCGTTCGGTTGGCCTTGTCACTGCAGATACATTTAGAATCGCGGCAGTCGAACAGCTCAAAACATACAGTGAAATCCTAGGGATTCCACTTACTGTTATTTATGAAGCAGAAGAAATAAGAGAAGCACTGAACAAATATAAAGATAAGGATTTTGTACTCGTTGATACGGCTGGTCGCTCTCATAAAAGCGATGAACTTAAGGCCGATTTAGGAAATCTACTTAAACACTTGAAAAACCCAGAGATTTTTTTAGTTATCAGTTTAACCACGGGGTATAAAGATATTGTAAGTATTTTGAACTCCTACGATTTCTTGAAAGATTATAAGTTGCTGTTCACTAAACTTGATGAAGCAAGCTCTTTAGGGAACATACTGAATGTCAAAGCACATACGGGTAAGCCTCTATCTTATTTTGCAATAGGGCAAAGTGTTCCGGATGATATCGAAATAGCGAATGTCGATAAAGTTGTTAACTTCATTGTGGGGGAATAGCAATGGATCAAGCGCAGAAATTAAGAGAAATTATATATAGCTCAAAAGTAAAACGATCTGAGGCTGAAGAAAAGAGTCCATCTACCCGCGATGCAAGAATTATAACTGTATCTAGCGGTAAGGGCGGCGTAGGCAAAACGAATTTTACTGTGAATTTGGCGATTGCCCTTGGAAAGCTTGGTAAAAGCGTAACAATTATCGATGCTGATTTAGGCCTAGCCAATATAGATGTGGTTTTGGGTCTCGTACCCAAATTCACACTGTCACATGTTATACGAAATGAAAAGCGCATCCGCGACATTATCGTCGATGGGCCTCACGGGATTCGCATTATTTCAGGTGGTTCCGGTGTTATGGATTTGGTGAACATGGGAACTGAAGAAATTTCAAGACTCATTGAAAGCTTGGAATTTTTAAATGAAGACTCTGATTATATATTGATAGATACAGGTGCTGGTCTGAACCAGTCCGTTATCTCATTTATTGAAGCTGCTTCAGATGTGGTGCTGGTGATAACGCCTGACCCTACATCTATTACAGATGCTTACGCACTCATAAAAAACATTGTAAGTGTTGAGAAAAACATCAAAGTGGTCGTAAACAGAGTTGACTCCAATAAAGAAGGACAGAGTGTTTATCACAAGCTCAATTCAGCAGCAAAAAAATTCCTGGATGTTGAATTGGATATTTTGGGGTATATTTATGAAGATAATAATGTTAAAAAAGCTGTAAGAACCCAAAACCCATTTTTGCTTGAACATCCAAATTGTTTGGCAAGCAGGGGTGTAGAGCTTATAGCGTATAATATTGAAAACAATAAGACTTTTACTGGGTCAGCAAATGGATTCACACGATTCATTGAAAAGCTGTTCAGGGCAACGTAGTGAAATGGGAAGCCACATTATTATAATAGTCAGGAGGGGGTACTGTGGGCTTGGAATTTGATAAGGTCATGGAACCTGGAGATCCAGTTGATCTGGATATACTGACCAAAGACAACACAATACTGAGACTAAAATCCAATATTCAGCTTGTGAAGAACAATAAAGAGTTTTTCATAAGTGCCCCAATATACGAAGGTCACTTGTATGCCCTTGATAAGGGGGCTATGATTCTTGTCATGCTAACCAGAGACACTTCTGGGATATATACATTTTATGCGACCGTAGGCAGTCGTACCGACTTTGAAAATATTAGCGTTGTGCACTTGACTAAGAGCAGTGATATTAAAAAATCGCAACGACGCAAGTACTTTAGACTGCCGTACATCGGTGATATACGTGTTGAAGATCCAGACCAAGAAGAGATCTCTGAGGAAGCAATTGAAAAATATGAAGCTATGAAGGAAAAGTACAAGGACAATCCGGATATTCTCGTCGAAGAGCCTGAACTGGAGTATATTGAAATGACTGGTAAAGACTTAAGTGGCGGCGGGCTGAAAGCACTTAGTCGCAAGCCTCTTGAGGAAGGTATAAATGTTAAGGGTTTTTTAACACTCGATGAGCAGGAACTAGAGTTTACAGGTAAAGTGGTACGTTGTTCAAAAACTATGGATACCTATGAAAACTACCAAATTGGTATTATGTTTGAGGGAATGGACGATCAAGTGCGTTCTCAGATTATCAGTTACATTTTCAAAAAGCAGAGAAGTATGCGTAAAAAAGGGCTGATTTGATGAAAACAAAAGTTTTAGTAGTAGATGATTCCGCCTTTATGAGGCGGGTTATCACAGATATGATTAATGAGGACGATGCCTTAGAGGTCATCGCTACTGCAAGAAATGGAAAAGAAGCGATTGAAAAAGTGAAGACACTTAAACCGGATGTGGTCACACTCGATGTGGAAATGCCGGTGATGGATGGCCTTGATGCGCTTAGAGCTATAATGGAGGAGTGCCCTGTACCCGTTCTTATGCTGAGCAGTGTAACGAAAGAGGGGGCAGATGCTACAATCCGTTCACTTGAACTTGGTGCAATAGACTTTATTACAAAACCATCAAGCATATTCAAAGTGAATACAGATGATGTAAAAGTCAAATTGCATGAGAAAATAAAAATTGTAAAACGCGCACATATGCGTCCGGTCAAGTCTGTTCAAAAAACGCAGCGTAGACAGGAGCGCAGAAATGCGCCAGTTAAACAAAGGGCACCTAGTGTGCCGGAAAGCAGTGGTGGCGGAACCTTGAAAAAGATTATTGCCATCGGCACCTCTACAGGGGGGCCTAGAGCACTTCAATCTGTGATACCAATGCTTCCAGGCAATCTGGATGCAAGTGTTGTCGTTGTACAGCACATGCCGCCGGGATTCACTAAATCGCTTGCAGACAGAATGAATGCAATGTCTGAAGTCAATGTCAAGGAAGCTGAAAATAATGATGTTTTGAAACCCGGATGGGTTTATATCGCGCCTGGTGATTATCATTTAAGAGTGATCCGTGACAGGCATGGATATAAAATTAATCTGGGAGACGACCCGCCAGTAACAGGACATAAGCCTTCTGTTGATGCTATGATGTACTCCATTGCCGATCTCGGATCGCAGAATATTATCGGAGTGATTATGACAGGTATGGGCGCTGATGGAGCAAAGGGGCTAGTAAACATCAAGCAAATGAACAAAGCACATATTATAGCACAAGATGAAGAAAGCTGTGTAGTCTTTGGAATGCCAAAATCAGCAATCGCTGAAGGTGTAGTCGACAGAGTTGTAACGTTAAGTGATATCTCGAATGAGATCCTGAAAGCCATGGGGGTGTAGATTTATGGATATGAGTCAGTATCTTGAAATTTTTATTGATGAGTCAAAAGAACATTTACAGCATATGAACACAATTCTACTCGATCTTGAAAACAATACAGAAGATTTAAATTTACTGAATGAGATCTTCAGAATTGCGCATACGATCAAAGGTATGGCTGGAACTATGGGTTTCACGCAGGTTGCCAATGTTACGCATGAAATGGAAAATGTCCTTCATAAAGTACGAAATGGTGAAATTCCAGTTACGACTGGTATTGTAGATATTCTCTTTGAATGCTTTGACATGCTGGAAGACCATATCAATTCGCTGGAAAGCACAGGGCAAGAAAGCAGTACCGACGCAACACCGCTGGTTAAAAAACTACAAAACATCCTTGTGAATAAGGGCGTTGTCGAGGCAGGCGGCGCAGTAGACACTGAACCGGTGAGCGAAGAAGTTCAGGAAGTCCAAGAACAAGAGCAGGACAGCGATGCATTTCATATGGATTTGTCAGAGATTGCAGACGTGCTTAAGGAAGCTCGTGCTCAGGCGATGCATATATTAAAAGTCAAAGTAACCATTGATGAAAGCTGTATGCTAAAAGCTGCACGCTCCTTTATTGTTTTTAACACACTAGAGCAATCTGGTGAAATTGTTAAGTCATTCCCATCTGCAGAAGATATTGAAGATGAAAACTTCGAAGACTCATTTGAAGTGCTTTACATCACCAATTTAGATGCAGAGAGAACGCATACTGAGATTATGAATATTTCAGAAATCGCAGATGTTCAAGTTGTAGCTGTTGAGACAGATGAGATTTCATCTACAGTAAAAACACAACCTGAGGCTAAAGCTGAAAAGGTTGAAGAAGATGTAAAAGAAGAAGCTGAGGGTAAAGCGGTTGAGCTTGAAGAGAAGAAAGCACCAGAGCCTGTCGCTAAACCAGCTAAAAAAGTTTCAAAGAAAGCATCTGCCGATGATAAAAAGCAAATGAAGGAAAAAGCAAAAACATCTAAAACAGTTCGTGTTGACATCGATAGACTCGACAATCTGATGAATCTTGTCAGCGAGCTGATTATCATTAAGACGCGACTTGAAGTGGCAGAGGGAACTGGCAGCAGCCAAAATATGGACGACGCGGTTGAATACCTTGAGCGTATTACAACAAGTCTTCATGATGCCGTTATGAAAGTCCGCATGGTGCCGGTTGAGAGAACATTTAACCGTTTCCCACGCATGGTAAGGGATTTATCAAAAGATTTAGGAAAGAATATACAATTGATTATGTCTGGTGAGGACACTGAAGTCGATCGTACAGTTATTGATGAAATTGGAGATCCGCTCATTCACTTAATCAGAAACTCAATTGATCACGGTATTGAATCTCCGGATGAACGTGCTGATCATGCAAAACCTGAAAAAGGCACTGTAGCACTTAGAGCTTATCCAGATGGAAATACAGTTGTTATTGAAGTGGAAGATGACGGCAGCGGCATTGATCCAGACAAAATTCTATCAATTGCTCAAAACAAAGGGGTTGTATCAGACAGAGAAGTTGAAACAATGTCCAAGAGAGACATTATCAATTTGCTGTTTAGACCTGGTTTTTCTACTGCAGAAAAAATCACAGACTTATCGGGTCGAGGTGTAGGCCTTGACGTTGTTAAGAGTAAAATTGAATCTCTGAATGGTACTGTTGAAGTGGACTCTGATCTTGGAAAAGGCAGTAAGTTTACGATTCGTCTACCACTTACACTTGCAATTATTCAAGCGCTCATGGTTAATCTTGCAGATGAGAAGTATGCTCTGCCTCTAAACAATATTAAAGAAATTACGACTATTGAAAAATCATCTATCAGTATGGTGCAAAATCAAGAAGTGGTTCTTTATAGAAACAAGACACTCCCGATTATCAAGCTGAGCGAAATTCTTGAGGTTCCATACAAAGAAGAGCCAGAAGATAAGAGCGAGATGATTGTTGTAATCGTTCGAAAAGGCGAACAAGAAGCAGGTCTTGTTGTTGACAGTCTAATAGGACAACAGGAAATTGTTATTAAGTCACTTGGCAGATACCTGACGGGTGCTAAAACAATTGCGGGTGCTACAATACTTGGTAATGGTAGCGTTGCACTGATCGTAGATCCAAATCAACTTCTGTAATTAGACTGTGCAAAGGAGAGATAACCATGAGTAACATAAAAGAGTATGTTGTATTCAAAGTGAATAACGAGTCTTATGGCATTGACATTAAATTCGTTGAAAATATTGAAAAAATGCTTCCTATTACGCGTGTGCCTTATACTGAAGCACACGTTGAAGGTGTAGTCAATCTGCGTGGTAATGTTATTCCGGTCATTGACTTGCGTAAAAGATTTTCTATTCCAAGAGAGGATTTCACAGACGAGTCTAGAATAATTATTGTGAACTATAAGGAATACACAGTTGGTATGATTGCCGATTCTTCTTCGGAAGTGTTCCAAATTGACAGAGATAATGTTGACCCTGCACCGAGCATTAAAGGTGGCAGTGATGACTTTGTTAGAGAAATTGGCAAACATGACGAACGTATTGTGATGCTGATTGACCTAAAAAAAGTTCTTGGAATTGAGAGCATTGAAGCAGAGTAATCCCAGGACAGGAGCGTGTAAATGAGCAGTTATATTGAGCAAATGGATACCATGGTACTCGATGTATTAAAAGAAATCGGGAACATAGGTGCAGGTAATGCTGCAACTGCCCTTGCTAAGATGATTAACAAGAAGGTAGACATGAACGTCCCAAAGGTTAACGTTTTGGACTTTGCAGAGGTACCGGAACTCCTGGGCGGAGCAGAAAATCAAGTATGTGGCATATTCTTCAAAATTGAGGGGGACATAAACGGCAGCATTATGTTTGTCTTGAACCTTGAAGATGCTTTGGCACTCGTTAACTTACTGATGCCAAGAGAAGAAACTACAATGGATGAATTTACATTCTCAGCTCTCAAAGAGATCGGGAATATACTTTCTGGTTCATATATTTCATCTTTATCAGGCCTGACAAACCTGAATGTTAAAATTTCCATTCCATCTATCGCAGTAGACATGGCAGGCGCGGTTCTCAGCGTACCTGCAATTGAATTTGGACAAGTCAGTGATAAAATACTCATTATAGAAAATGAGTTCATTGAGTTTCAAGAGAATGATTCTGTACGAGGATTTTTCTTCTTGGTACCTGACTTGGATTCGTACGATACGTTATTTGGGAGTCTAGGGATACAGATATGAGTCAAGTAATTAAAGTTGGAATGGCTGATTTGAAAGTTACTGGGCCTCCTGAAGTATTGTCAACTTTGGGGTTAGGGTCTTGTATTGGAATTTGTTTATATGATCCTGTAACAAAAGTATCAGGGCTTGCGCACATTATGTTGCCAAGCAGTCAAACTATTAGGAATAATTCAAACCGGGCAAAATTTGCAGATACGGCAATAGATGACATGATAAAAGAAATGATAACTAAGGGCGCCAACAAAAGGCGCCTCGTCGGAAAAATTGCTGGCGGAGCCCAAATGTTTTCTTTTTCCAGCAGCAACGACATGATGAAAATAGGCGCAAGAAATGCTGACGCGGTTCGTTCTATACTTAAAGACATGGGCATACCTATAAAGGCGGACGATACTGGCGGAAACTTTGGACGTACGATTGAATTTTACCCTGAAGATGGTCGGCTTTTAATTAAGACAATCGGCCATGGTACGAAGACAGTTTAGATATTTAGCATAAAAAGGGGACGAGGTTGGCATGTCTAATAATCTTAACGAATTATGGAAGGCGTATAAGAGTGATGGCAGCCAAAACGCCAAAGAGCAACTTATAATTGAATATGTTGAGCTTGTTAAAATTATATCAGGAAGATTATATACGTCATTTAATGCAAATGTTGAATTCGATGATTTGGTAAGCTATGGTATTATTGGACTTATTGATGCTATTGAGAAATTTGATATCGATAAGAAAGTGAAATTTGAAACCTATGCCAACATCCGAATCAGAGGTGCTATAGTTGATCAAATTAGGGCCTTAGACTGGATCCCAAGATCTACTAGACAGCGTTTCAAACAGCTAGATGAAGTGATGAATAGATTGCATAATAGTCATGGGGACAATATTACTGATGATATGCTTGCGAAAGAAATGGGCATGAGCGTTCAAGACCTGAATAAGTTCATGGGTGAAGCCAGTGCCCTGTCAGTGATGTCCTTAGACGAAAAGCTTTCGGAAAATTCTAATTTCAACATCCGTTCCGAGGACCGCGAAATCAGTCCAGAAGGAAATTTGTTTGATAAGGAAACGAAGAAACTATTGATGGAACGTATTGATGCCCTCCCGGAACGTGAGCGGATGATTGTAGATCTATATTACTTTTCAGAACTGACATATAAAGAAATAGCAAGTGTTCTGGAAATATCTGAATCGAGAATTTCGCAGCTTCATACAAAAGCTATTTTGAAACTCAGAGGGGCGATCGAGGACTTATATTAAATAAAAAAGAAATGACGGGGTGGTCTAAGTGTCAAATGAAAATACAACACAGGACATGGCAAACGCTAAAGAACCAATCATAAAAATAACAATAGCTGGCGATTATTACTCAGCATCTGTGACAGTGGATCCAGGGGATTCCCCCGCACTTATTACGCATGATCTAATCTTGTCAAAACTCAAAGAAAAGAACATAACCGTAGGTGTTGACCTTGATGTTGTTGATACGATTGCCCAGCATCCAGAACGCGTGCAGAATGTTATTGTGGCAAAGGGCAAGCCGCACCAGAATGGAAGAGATGGGGAGATCAAGTACCTTGTTGATATCAATAGAGAAGTAAAGCCAAAAGTTCTTGAAGACGGGTCTGTTGACTTCAAGGACATTGATGCGTTTTTGACAGTTCGAAAAGGCGATGTTCTTGCAGAGCAAATTGATCCAACTGAAGGGACGGATGGTTTAACCGTAACAGGTAAAGTCATCAAGGCTAAGCCAGGTAAAATTGAAAATTTCAAATTCGGGAAAAATGTTGTTGTATCGGAAGATGGAAAGCGTTTAATTGCAGCAACAGATGGTACAATTAAGATGGAAGGCCACAGAGTATCCATTATTGAAATTTTAGAGATAAGAAGTGACGTTGGTGTTAAGACTGGAAATATTTCATTTAAAGGTAAAATACTCGTAAATGGCAATGTCATTACGGGCTATAGCATCGAGTGTGATGGAGATGTTGAAATAACGGGTGTTGTTGAAGGCGCTATTATCAAAGCCACAGGTAACGTCGTTGTTGGACGTGGGATTCAGGGTCAGGATGAAGCGATTATTGAATGCGGCGGTGATTTAATTGGTCGTTTTATCAATAACTGTACTGCAACCGTCAGTGGAAATATTGAAGCAGATGCCATCATGCATTCAAAAATAATTTGCGATGGTGAAATAAAAATATCGGGAAAAAAAGGACTTCTTGTCGGTGGTGAAATCAAAGCAAAAGAACAGATCAGTGCAAAGGTGATCGGGTCCGATATGGGGACTCAGACAAAAATCACACTGGGTGTAGACTCTGAGCTGATTGAGCGCTATCAATTTCTTACCGAAAAAATCAAAGAACTCAGAGAAAACATAAAAAAACTCGATCAAGCACTCAATATGATTGGTCGTCAGCAAAAAGCTGCCCCAGGGAATGAACAACTTGCCGGCATGCTCAACAAGACTAAGCTTAGTAAAATTGAGTACAACAATGATTTAGCTAAATTCGCTACGGAGCTCAAGCAGCTTCAGGAGCGTATGAATAAGCTTCAAGGATCAAAAATTATTGCGAGTGAAGTGTATCCGGGCACAAAAATTACGATCGGCCACTCTCACTACAACGTAAAAAACGCCTTGAAAGATGCAGTCATTCAGAAGATAGATGGAGAAATAGCAACTGTAAGAAGATAGAGAGGTGAGCACATGCCACTGAGACCTATTGACATGCAGGTAATACTTCCACGTGTACAAAGCTTTAAGAATGCAAAAGAAACCATTGTTCATAAAGAGGCAAATGCACAGCATCAGCAGCAAATGGATAATGTCCAGCAGTCCGAAAAAAAGATGCAGCAAGTAAATACCTATGAACAAAAAGAAGAAGAAAAAATTAAAGACGAACAGGGTAACGCAGGGAAAAATCAATCTCGCAACGCTTCTAAACGAAAGAAGAAAAAAGATGAGGCAGATAAAAGCGAGGAGAAAAAGCCTGAGAAAAAAGGGCTGGGTTATCATCGGTTCGATATGAAAGTGTGATGAAATGCTGGGAATGATCAGCTTTGTCATAGGGCTTTTTATGGTGGTTATCGCCGTGTATTTAATAAGGCGGGAGTTGTTGCGCGCTACTCGGGAAGATCGGCGTTCGTTTAACAGCTTAAGTGATGAAAATGTCGCTGAGGTGATGCAGTACCTTAAAAAGATAGAAAAGGAACTAGATGATCTCAATGCATCCTATTATGAAATTGTTTCAGATTTAGAAGGCAAGTACAGTGTCCATGACAAGGAGATCGAAATTCTTCAAGAAAAAGTTGAAGCACTGAGCCAGATAAGACGTGTTTATAAGGATGTAAAATCAGACGTCAGTATACAATCTGCCCCTATGGATGAACGAGAACGTATATGCCAAGAAGCAGTTAAACTCAAGCATGAAGGGCTTTCAATCAGTCAAATTGCAAAAGAGCTGAACCTGGGGATTGGCGAGCTTCAGCTCATTTTAAAAACCAAAAGATAACACTGAGCAAAATATGTGCTGAAATCATGCGTTTTAGCGAAAAAAATACTGTTGCTCGGTGTTTTGTCATGTGGTATACTACATGAGGTACTAATACACACCCGTCATAAATGCTAGGCGGTGCCCACAGGGTTCCTAGTATGTTGAGTGACGGGGAGGATAAACTTTAAGGAGGACATAATTATGTCAGTTATTTCAATGAAGCAACTTCTAGAAGCTGGTGTACACTTTGGTCACCAAACTAGAAGATGGAACCCAAAGATGGCAGAGTACATCTTTACAGAGAGAAATGGTATCTACATCATCGACCTACAGAAGACAGTTAAGCTGGTAGAAGATGCTTACGATTTCGTAAGAGACGTTACTGCTGATGGCGGTAAAGTAATTTTCGTAGGTACTAAGAAGCAAGCTCAAGAATCAATCGAAACTGAGGCTAAGCGTGCAGGCATGTACTTCGTTAACCAGAGATGGTTGGGCGGTATGCTGACAAACTTCAAGACAATCAAGAAGAGAATTGATCTACTTGACAAGCTTGAAGCTATGGAAGAAGACGGTACATTTGAAGCACTTCCAAAGAAAGAAGTTCTTAAGCTACGTCTGAAGAAAGAAAAGCTTGAAAAGTTCCTAGGCGGTATCAGAGAAATGAACGACCTTCCTAAGGCAATGTTTGTTGTTGATCCTAAGAAGGAAAGAATCGCTATCGCAGAAGCACGTACGCTAGGTATTCCAGTTGTAGCAATCGTTGATACAAACTGTGACCCTGATGAAATAGACTACGTAATTCCAGGTAATGATGATGCTATCCGTGCAGTAAAACTTCTTGCTGGCAAGATGGCTGAAGCCTGCCTTGAAGGTATGCAAGGTGAGTCTATGGAAGAAGCGCCAGTTGAAGCGTAGATAAAGCATAAGGTAAGGGGAAACTCTTACCTTCTTTTATAAGATCGACTCAAACGAGTACAGTATTTGAAGGAGGAATTCCAATGGCAGTAACAGCTGCAATGGTTAAAGAACTGCGCCAAAAGACAGGTGCAGGCATGCTTGATTGTAAAAAAGCGCTACAGGAAAAAGACGGTGACATGGAAGCAGCAGTAGATTTTCTTCGTGAGAAGGGTCTAGCAAAAGCAGCTAAAAAAGCTGGTAGAATCGCTGCAGAAGGTATCGTTACATCATATATTCACGGCGGCGGCCGTATTGGTGTTCTAGTTGAAATCAACTCTGAAACAGATTTTGTTGCTAAGAACCCATCTTTCCAAGAATTCGCAAAAGACGTAGCAATGCAAATTGCTGCATCTAATCCACTTCACGTTAAGCGTGATGAAGTTCCAGCTGATTCAATCGAGCGTGAGAAAGAAGTTCTTAAGGCTCAAGCACTTAACGAAGGTAAGCCAGAACACATCGTTGAAAAAATGGTAGTGGGTCGTATCGAAAAGTACTACAAAGAAGTTTGTCTTCTTGAGCAGCCTTTCGTTAAGAATCCTGACGTTACAATTGAGCAACTTCTAAACGAAAAGATTGCAACAATCGGTGAGAACCTATCTATCCGTCGCTTTGCACGTTTCGAAGTTGGCGAAGGTATCGAAAAGAAAGAAGAAAACTTTGCTGAAGAAGTAGCTAAGCAACTTCAAGGTTAATTATTCAATTTAAAGTTACTCAAAAAGAGAACACTTTCGTGTTCTCTTTTTTAAAGCGGGTATATTGAATATGGTGGGGCTGAAATATGAAAGCAATAACACAGTCTTACGAGCAAAATTTTTCTTATATGATTTTATGCAATTTTGCAGGGTTATGGGCCTTGTGTGTAGAATCTTTTCTTTGGATTGGAGGTAACTTCTTTGGAACCGAAATATAAAAGAGTCATACTCAAACTTAGCGGTGAAGCTTTAGCGGGGGAAAAAGGCTTTGGAATTGACAACGAAACTGTAAATTCTGTTGCCGTACAAATTAAAGAACTTATTGACATGAATGTTCAAGTTGCTGTAGTTATCGGTGGCGGTAATTTCTGGCGTGGCAGAAGTCATGATGCTATGGATAGATCAACTGCAGACTACATGGGTATGCTCGCAACGGTCATTAACTCTTTAGCGATTCAAGACGCTGTAGAAAACTTAGGTATGCAATCACGCGTCATGTCAGCGATTGAAATGCGTCAAATCGCAGAACCTTATATCAGACGTCGTGCTGTAAGACACCTTGAAAAGGGTAGAGTGGTTATCTTCTCAGCGGGAACTGGAAATCCATTCTTCTCAACAGATACGACTGCAGCACTTAGAGCAGCTGAAATTGAAGCTGAATTAATTTTACTTGCGAAGAAGGTCGATGCTGTATATGACAGTGATCCAATGATTAATCCGGATGCAAAGAAAATAGATCGCATTTCATACATTGAGGTCATCAATCAAGGTCTTGGTGTTATGGATACAACTGCGATTACGCTATGCATGGAAAACGAAATTCCAATTCAAGTATTTGGCCTTAAAGAGACGGACAATATTAAACGCGTTATTTTGGGCGAAGCACTCGGAACAATTATTAAGGAGGGGTAAACCTTATGATTAATGATGTACATAAAAAAATAGGCGAAAAGATGGAAAAAACAATTAGCGTACTAAGAGAGGATCTTATTACTATCCGTGCTGGCCGTGCGAATCCGCATATGCTAGATAAAATTACGGTTGAGTACTACGGTTCACCGACACCGCTTAGCCAGCTTGCGAACGTTACCGTTCCAGAGCCGCGTATGCTGCAAATCAATCCATATGACGTAAGTGCAATTGGAGAGATTGAAAAAGCAATCATGACTTCTGACCTTGGTATGAACCCATCAAACGATGGTAAAATCATCAGATTGTCTGTACCAATGCTTACTGAAGAGCGCCGTAAAGATCTTGTAAAACAGGTTAAAAAAATTGGTGAGACGGCCAAAGTTGCTATTCGTAATGAGCGTCGTGAAGCAAATGATAAGCTTAAGAAAATGCACAAAAACGGTGATCTGACTGAAGATGATCTAAAATCATCTGAAGAAGATGTTCAAAAAATGACAGACAATCATGTGAAGCAAATTGACGAAATGGTTAAATCAAAAGAAGCAGAGATTCTGGAGGTTTAATCTTGAATATCCCAGATTTACTTGGGTTAGACTTGAATGAAGCCAGAAGAGAGATTCGGACAAATTATCCGAATCTCTCTATTATCATCCACGAAACCCATTCGCGCAAGGAGCCTGAATTTAAGGGCATAGAAGAAGCTAAAGTAATTAAACAGACGTTTGATCAGGAAAGTGTCACGCTTTTAGTGGCATTTTTTGGCGATGAATACAAAGACAAAATGCACGGGTGATTGATTTATGAGGGAAAGCTGCCAAATGCTCTGACGGTTTTCCCATATAAGTTAAGGAGCATAATTAGAAATATAAACCATGCAAAGGGGAATAGACGTGAAAAGGAATATACCTAAGCATATAGCAATCATTATGGATGGGAATGGACGATGGGCAAAAAATAGAAATTTGCCAAGACTGGCAGGTCATAAAGCTGGTGTTGAAGCACTGCGTAGCGTAATTGAACGCGGTGGCGATATTGGTGTTAAGCATATGACTTTCTATGCGTTTTCGACAGAAAACTGGAGTCGTCCTAAAGATGAAGTCTCAGGGCTCATGAACCTGCTTGTGGTTTACTTAAAGTCTGAAACTAAAAAACTCCATGCAAACAACATTAAAGTCAATGTAATTGGCGATATATCAAAACTGCCGAGTCGTGCACAAAAAGAACTTCAGCACACGCTCGATTTAACAGCTAACAATGACAGCATGACAGTCCATATTGCGCTCAATTATGGTTCGCGCGATGAAATTGTAAAAGCGGTTAAAAGCATTGCTTTAGATGCAAAGTCAGGCACATTAGACGTAGAAGACATTGATGCTGAAATGCTCTCTGGGCGTTTATATACTGCCGACGTTCCGGATCCGGATTTAATGATTAGAACATCCGGTGAAGTGCGCCTTAGTAATTTCCTGCTGTGGCAGTTGGCCTACTCAGAATTCTATTTCACAGATATTTTCTGGCCTGATTTTGATGGAGATGCACTTGAAGCAGCGATAGAAGTGTACCAAAATAGACATAGGCGATTCGGCAAAGTGTAGGAGGGCGAAATGTTACAACGACTTATATCAAGTATTATTGCATTACCCATTCTTCTTTTTGTCGTAATTATGGGTGGTATTTACATACAAGTTGCTGCAATGCTTTTAAGTTTAATGGGACTTTATGAGTTTTATCATGCTTTTAGACAGGCGGGGTATCAGCCTTCAGCCAAGCTAGGCTACACCTATACGGTCATTTTGTATGGCCTTGGATTTATTGAAGCAGGCCCAATCTTTTACATTGCTATTGTATTTATGTTTCTTTACAACGTACTCATTTATAACGTACTGAGTAAGCATGAAGCAATTGTAGACATGGCTCTGACTTTTCTAGGGTTTTTCTATGTTGCATTTTCATTTTTCCATATTTCCCTAATCGCGAGTGTAGATACAAACTTCTTCATATGGTATATATTCATTCTAGCCTGGGGGTCAGATACATTCGCATATTTCAGTGGCCGTTTCTTTGGAAAGCATAAGCTCATCGAGCATGTATCCCCTAAGAAAACCATCGAAGGTGCTTTTGGAGGGCTTGTAGGCGCAACGGTTCTTTCGGTAGCTTTTGCGGCAATTTATAATCCAGATTTTATGCCCTTTGCCATCGTTCTTGGACTTGTAGGCAGTGTTTTAGCACAAAGTGGAGATTTAATAGCATCAAAAATAAAGCGCTACTGCGGTATTAAGGATTTCGGTAAGATTATGCCAGGTCATGGCGGCGTGCTTGATCGTTTTGACAGTATTATACTGACTGGTCCTTTTATCTACTATTTCATTTTTTATTATTTCAAATGGCAACATATGATTTAAATCAAGCAGTCACGGGTGGCTGACGGTTGTTTAAAATAAAAAGAACAATTATCCCAGTGCTTGATACATATTAACTTATTTAATCTATGACTAAAAGGCCAGCAATATATGCATTGCTGGCCTTTTTTATGATAAAGAATAGGCTATCGGTTTTATCGCTATTCAAACAACGTGTAATGCACGGCGAACTAAAACAGGACAAACTGGCGAATGAGTCAAGAATTTACGAGTCATAAAGGTTGAAGTAAGAGCTGTTACAGGTATACATAAAATGTTCATAGAATGGTTACTATTTCAGCCCCACATATCTGGTATAATAAAAGTATTAACTATCAGGAGTGACAGAAATGAAAAATATTGCAATACTAGGATCGACAGGTTCCATAGGAACACAGTGTCTTGATATACTTACAGATTACCCAGAGCAGTTTAAAGTGACTGCTTTGAGCTGCGGTTCTAATGTAGAACGGCTTAAAGAACAGGCAGAGAAATTTAAACCAGACCATATCGCTGTCTACTCAGAGGGTGCGTATGAAAAATTGACAAGGGAAGGACTCTCGTATCCAGTACAGATTCACAAGGGTATGGAAGGCCTTCTTTATATTTCAAAACTAGAAGAAGTTGATGTCTTGCTTACCTCCGTTGTGGGAAGTATTGGTCTGCGACCAACGGTTGAAGCTATAAAAGCAGGAAAAGACATAGCGCTGGCTAATAAAGAAACACTGGTAACTGCAGGCTCAGTAATCATGCCGCTGGCAAGAAAAATGGGCGTGAACATCTTGCCCGTAGACAGCGAGCACAGTGCCTTGTTTCAAGCCCTTCAGGGCAATGATAAAAAGGCGCTTAGAAGAGTTATTCTCACAGCCTCAGGTGGACCTTTTCGGGGGATGAAAAAAGATGAGCTTGAAAATGTAAGTGCAGCAGATGCGCTTAAGCACCCCAATTGGTCAATGGGTAGAAAGATATCCATTGATTCTGCAACCATGATGAATAAGGGGCTTGAAGTTATTGAAGCTAAATGGCTTTTTGATATTGAGCCTGAAGCAATAGATGTGGTGGTTCATCCCCAGTCGATCATTCACTCAATGATCGAGTATTATGATAGTTCAATAATGGCACAAATGGGGCTTCCTGACATGAAACTTCCAATAATCTATGCGCTAAGCTATCCTGAGCGGATTGAAACACGACTTGAAAGCCTTGATTTTGCCAAGATGAACACGTTGACATTTGAAACTCCAGACTTAGAAACATTTCCATGTCTGGCACTGGCTTATGAGGCACTTAGAATTGGCGGTACAATGCCTACGGTTCTAAATGCAGCCAACGAAGTGCTTGTACATCAGTACCTTGAAGGAGAAATCGGATTTTATGATATTCCAAGGTTTATTGATCGATTAATGAAATTGCATGAATCGATTGCAAACCCGACTATTGAAGATATTTTGAAAGTAGATGAACAGACAAGACGTGATGTTTTGAATCTGTAGATGAGGTGATTATATGACAGCATTGGTATTTATCATCGTATTTGGCATGCTTGTATTCATACATGAATTTGGACATTTCATTACGGCCAAAATGAATGGCATTACAGTACACGAATTTGCCCTCGGCATGGGACCAAAACTTGTAAGTAAGCAAGGTAAAGAAACGTTATATAGTTTAAGAGTTCTACCAATAGGTGGCTATGTTCGCATGGAAGGTGAAGATGAGGCATCGGAAAATCCGGGGTCTTTTAGTCTTAAGTCACCCTGGCGGCGTTTATCTGTAATAGCGGCTGGACCTATCATGAACTTTGTGTTAGCCATTGTCGTAATTACGGCACTCTTTATGCTAGATGGCTTTCCAACAAATACAATCGGTGAGCTCGTTGAGAGTGCACCCGCAATTCAAGCAGGTCTGCGTTCTGGTGATGAAATCGTTGGGATTAACGGCACTGAAGTTGGGACATGGGATGATGTTGTGACAGGTATATCAGAAGCTGAATCGGACCGTCTTGAAGTTGAAGTCATTCGAGAAGGTATTGTTGAAAAGTTTGTGATTACAGCAACACAGGAAGAAGAGACGGGTAGGCGGATTATTGGCATTAAACCTGCTTTTGATAAAAATTTGATGCTTTCAATTAAATATGCATTTATGGGTGTGTTTTATACCATTCAGGCCATTTTACAGTATCTTGGTTCCCTGCTGGTTGGTCAAGGGGATTTTTCTCAAGTTTCGGGACCGGTAGGCATTTACAATGCAGTAAGTCAAGCCAGTCAATCAGGGCTCAAAAGTGTTCTCAATATTACCGGGCTCCTTTCAATCAACTTAGGCCTAATCAATTTATTGCCATTTCCTGCACTTGATGGTGGGCGCATTATCTTTATTGCCCTTGAAATTCTTAGAGGGAAACCGATTGATCAGGAAAAAGAAGGCTTTGTTCATTTTGTTGGCTTCGTCATCTTAATGACACTGATGGTGCTTCTTGTAATGAAGGATCTCAATATTGGAGGATAGACGCATGCAAAGAAGAAAAACACGCCAAGTTATGGTAGGCAAAGTGGCAGTAGGTGGGGATGCGCCTATTACAGTACAGTCTATGACAAATACTGACACACGCGATGTTAAGGCGACTGTAAGACAGATTAAAGCCCTTGAAGAAGCAGGTTGTGAAATTGTACGTGTTGCGGTCCCAGATATGGAAGCGGCTACAAAACTTTCTGAAATTAAGGCACAAATTGAAATACCACTCGTAGCAGATATTCATTTTGATTACAAGCTCGCGCTTGAGGCCATCAAGCGCGGTGTAGATAAACTTAGAATCAACCCAGGTAATATAGGCTCAAAAGAACGCGTAAAAGAGGTTGTCCTTGCAGCACGTGAAGCAGGCATTCCCATACGTATTGGCGTCAATGCCGGTTCACTTGAGAAAGAGTTGATAAAAAAGCACGGCGGCGTGTGTGCTGCGGCCATGGTTGAGAGTGCAATGGGGCATATACGTCAGCTTGAAGCCCTTGCGTTTTATGATACTATAGTGGCGCTTAAAGCCTCTGATATTCATCTGACGCTTGATGCTTATGCACAGCTTGCTGAGCAGGTAGACTATCCATTTCATATAGGTATAACTGAATCAGGAACACGGTTTTCAGGGACAGTTAAGTCGTCCGTTGGCGTGGGCGCATTGCTGCTGAGCGGTTATGGAGACACACTGAGAATATCGCTTACAGGTGATCCGGTGGAGGAGATTCGCGTTGGACGTGAAATCTTGTCTTCGCTTGGACTGCGTTCATTTGGAATAAAGATGATTTCATGTCCAACCTGTGGCAGATGCCAAGTGAATTTGGATAAAATTGCGACAGAGATTGAGTCGCGTATAAAAAACATAGATAAACAGCTTACACTAGCAGTTATGGGGTGTGCTGTGAATGGACCGGGCGAGGCCCGTGAAGCGGACATCGGCATTGCATCAGGGCGAGGGGAAGCACTGATCTTTGTGAAGGGTGAAATTATTAAGAAAGTCCGCGAAGAAGAAGTCGTTGACGCGTTAATCGAAGAAATAATGAAAATGTAGGTGAGTAAATGTCTGAGTTACAGACGGGGGGATTCAAAGCGTGTCTCGATGCGCACTTGGATTCAGAAGCAGTAAGAGTCAAAGAAATTAAATATGTTAAGCAGCTTAAGCAGGTGCAGCTCTATTTTGAAACAGGGGATGTAGTAGAGCCGGAAGTCAGAGACAAGCTGGTTCACCGCATTAAGTCTGATCTACCTGTTATCGAGGACATTAAGATTTATATTCGGTTTGACTGGGACAAAGAAGACCCTTCACAGATTCTTGAGAAATACTGGCCGACCGTTGTCTGGATGACCTCTAAAATTTGTCCAGGCCTTAATGGCATGCTTAAGCAAATGAAGCCGGAACTGAGTGCTGAAACGCTTGAAATACACATGCCTGATGAATTTTCAATCAGACAGCTTCAACAGAAGAATTGTGAAAAAATCATTAGCCAGCAAATTCAAAAGGAAGTCAATCTATCCCTTGGTGTTGAGCTGAAATACGATGAAGTGGGTCACGAAAGCAGAATGGCTGCATTTCAAGAGAATAAGCAGCTCAAGGCTAAACAAGCAATGGAAGTCCAGCAAGTTGAACGCAGAAAGAACAGTATGGAGCAGACAAATAAACCTTCGGCTTCTGGGGGCTATAAAAGTGATGGCGGCTATACGCCAAGGTCCAAGTCACCAAAAGAAAAACCTGCCCATGTTATTTATAGAAGAGAAATTAAACGACCCCCTGTACCGATTAAAGGCAATATGGAAGAAGAGTCCATTGTATGTTTTGAAGGCAAAATATTTGAAAAGGATACACGTGAGCTTAGAAGCGGTAAAAAGCTGATTTCATTTGCCATTACAGATTATTCTTATTCTATTAACTGTAAAATTTTTGCCAAGCCTGAAGAAGCTGATGAGCTTGAACAAGCGCTTCAAAAGGGTGTGTGGTATAAAGTTGAAGGCAATATTAGATACGACTCCTTTGATAGGGAACTCATGCTGTTCGTAATGAATATCAATGAAGGTAAAGTTGAAAAAAGCCGTATGGATACCGCAGAGGAAAAGCGTGTGGAACTTCACATGCATACAAACATGTCCGATATGGATGGTGTTGCCTCTGTAAAAGACTTGGTGAATACAGCAGCCAAGTGGGGGCATAAAGCAGTAGCCATTACAGATCATGGTGTACTTCAAGCCTTTCCAGATGCCATGCACGCATCAGAGGGCAAGGACATTAAAGTCATCTACGGTGTGGAAGGCTACTTGTTTAATGATGATGCCGAGGTTATTAAGAATCCCAATGATGCGGATCTCAACCAAACCTTTGTTGTGTTTGATATTGAAACAACGGGCCTATCCTTTAAGCACGACATGATTACTGAAATTGGTGCGGTAAAAGTTAAAAACGGTGAGATTATAGATTCCTACAATGCACTGATTAATCCCGGACGTCCAATTCCAGCAAAAATTGTGGAATTAACGGGTATTACAGATGATATGGTATCTGATGAACCACCAATTGATGTCATACTTCCAAAGTTTCTCGATTTTGTAGGGGACAGTGCTGTTGTTGCTCAC
This sequence comes from uncultured Acidaminobacter sp., assembly GCA_963676345.2. Classification (GTDB taxonomy): domain Bacteria; phylum Bacillota; class Clostridia; order Peptostreptococcales; family Acidaminobacteraceae. The sequence goes on along the minus strand of CAXXTS010000001.1, from coordinate 360,077 downwards.
AATGCAAGTTTTGATGTGTCTTTTATTAAGGCACAGGCCGATATTTTAGGCTATATCTTTGACCCGGTTGTTGTGGATACGCTGACACTTTCAAGGCTCCTTATGAAAGACATGAAGCGCCATCGTCTCAATCAGGTTGCTAAAAAGCTTAAGATCAAATTGGAGAATCACCACAGAGCAGTGGACGATGCTATGGCAACGGCAAAAATTCTTATTCGCTTTATTTCCATGTTGCGTGACTTAGAAATCAACGATATGGCTGGTATTAATGAACTAGGCCTGCAAGAACTTGATTATAAGAGTGCAGAAACCTATCACGTTATTATACTTGTGAAAAATCAGAAGGGTCTTAAGGATCTATATAATCTGGTTAGTCATTCCAACACCAAAACCTTCTATAGAAGACCAAGAATACCTAAAAGTCTGCTGACCAAATATCGTGAGAACCTCATTATTGGTTCTGCATGTGAAGCGGGAGAGCTCTTTAAGGCAATTCTATCCAATAAATCAGATGCCGAGATTGAAAAGGTTGCAAAGTACTATGACTATCTTGAAATTCAACCCGTTGGCAACAACGCATTTATGATTGATAAAGGCATAGCCAAAGATGAAGAAGAACTTCGTGATATGAACCGAAAAATAGTACAGCTGGGGGAGCAATTACAACTTCCAGTAGTTGCAACGGGAGATGTCCATTTCCTAAATCCTGAAGATGAAGTTTATAGAAGAATCATTATGGCTGGCAAGGGCTTTGCTGATGCAGACAACCAGCCGCCACTCTACTTTAGAACCACAGATGATATGATGCGTGAGTTTGCTTACCTTGGAAACGAAAAGGCACATGAGGTTGTTATTGCAACGCCAAATGCCCTTGCAGACAGCATTGATGAAATACTGCCAATTCCAAAGGAAACCTATCCACCACGTATTGAAGGGTCGGATGAAGAGCTCAGGGAAATGTGTTACAAAAAGGCACGCAGTATTTATGGAGATGACTTGCCTGAAATCGTAGAAGAGCGTCTTGAAGCCGAACTGAACTCAATTATTAGCAATGGATATGCGGTAATGTATATCATCGCCCAAAAGCTGGTTACAAAGTCACTTGAAGATGGTTATCTCGTAGGTTCGCGTGGATCGGTGGGGTCATCATTCGCCGCAACCATGTCAGATATTACAGAGGTTAACCCATTGCCGCCGCACTATATTTGTATGAGTTGTCAGCATTCTACATTTATCACCGATGGTAGTATTGGTTCGGGTGCAGACTTGCCTGACAGAGATTGTCCCGAGTGCGGTAAACCCTACAAGAAAGACGGGCATGATATTCCATTTGCGACATTCCTTGGCTTTAACGGAGACAAAGAGCCCGATATTGACCTTAACTTTGCCGGTGTATACCAGGCGACATCGCATAAATATACTGAAGAGCTCTTTGGTACAGGGTACGTTTATAAAGCGGGGACCATAGGTACAGTTGCTGAAAAGACGGCATATGGCTTCGTTAAGAAGTACTTTGAAGAACGCGGACAGGAAAATGTCAATTCAAAGGAAATTATCAGACTGGCGCAGGGCTGTACAGGTATTAAGAGAACATCGGGTCAGCATCCCGGCGGTATCATGGTAATTCCTGATTATAAAGAAGCTTCAGATTTCACACCAATACAATACCCTGCTAATGATGTAAATTGTGGGGTACTGACAACGCACTTTGATTACCATTCGATCTCGGGTCGTATTCTAAAGCTTGATATACTTGGACACGACGTTCCGACCATCATTCGTGAGCTTGAGGACATAACACATGTCAATATATTTGACGTACCTCTGGATGATCAGGAGACGGTCAGTATTTTTACTAGCATTGACACACTCAATATTTTAGATCCGAACTATCCACTGGATATCGGCTCTCTCGGAATTCCGGAATTCGGAACCCGTTTTGTACGTCAAATGCTAGTAGATACACAACCCAAAACATTTGCTGATCTGGTTCGCATATCGGGCCTGTCCCATGGTACGGATGTATGGTTGAACAACGCGCAGGATCTTGTAAGAAATGGGACTGTTGAAATCAAAGATGTTATCTCAACGCGTGATGACATCATGGTTTATCTGATGTATCAGGGACTGCCGCCACTTAGTTCCTTTAAAATCATGGAGAAGGTTCGTAAGGGGAAGGGCCTGACCGATGAAGATATTGAATTGATGAAAGAAAACAATGTTCCAGAGTGGTATATCTGGTCGTGTAATCAAATCAAATACATGTTCCCTAAAGCCCATGCCGTAGCGTATGTAATGATGTCCTTTAGAATTGCATACTTTAAAGTACATTATCCGCTTGCATTTTACGCGACCCACTTTGGTATCAAAGTGGATGACTTCGATGCGCACCTGATTTGTCAGGGCACAGCTGCTGTCAGCGCTAAAATGAATGAGCTTGATAATGTGGAGATGAACTTGTCAAAAAAAGATCAGGACCTTTATACAATTCTTGAAATTGTTCGTGAGATGTATGCACGTGGTTTTGGATTCTTAAAAGTAGACCTGTATAAATCAGATGCAACTAAATTCAAAATCGTAGATGATAAGATTTTACCGCCATTCCAGGCCCTTCAAGGGGTTGGAGAGAACGCCGCGAAAGCCTTGGTGAGTGCAGTTGCCCAAGGTGAAATCCTTTCCATTCAAGATCTGAGAACCAAAGCTAAGGTTACAAAGACCGTTATTGAAGCCCTTCGCGAGCACGGTTGTCTAGTGGGTCTGCCTGAAGACAATCAATTGTCCCTCTTCGGTTTTTAGACCGATTTGATAGAGATTTGCATAGTGTATCAACATATGATATACTTTTAGATGGACAAAATGATAAGAAAAGCTGAAGGAGTGGGTCGAGGCCCACTCCTTCTTAATGGAGAGAGTTTGATGTTCTAATCAGATTTCAGCTCGATCTGCTTTTACAATTAAATAAAAAACTAAATAAAGGAGGTAGATCTACATGGGAAAGAAAAGAGTTGTTGATGTCGTGCGTGACCTTGTAAAAGGCCATTTGGCATCCAATGGTCTTGAACTGGTAGATGTTGAATTTGTTAAAGAAGGTCCACACAGATATCTTCGTGTCATCATTGATAAAGATGGCGGCGTTGGACTGGATGATTGTGGCCTGGTTAGCAAGTATCTCAACAAGAGACTGGATGAAGTGGACCCAATTGAAGAAAATTATTTTCTGGAAGTCACATCACCAGGCGTTGAACGAGAATTTAAAAAAGACGAGGATTATCTGAAGTATGCCGGTAAAATGGTACAGGTTAACCTATATCAGCCAATTGAAGGCGAAAAAGTCATTCAGGGTACACTCGTAGGCCTGAAGGACAATAAAATCATCTTAACACGTGATGATTCAAACACGGTTGAAATTCCAAAATCAAAGGCGGCAGTGGTGAAGCTGCTGGTTACTTTCTAATAAAAGGAGGCGCATAAAGTGAAAGCTGAACTGTTTGAAGCGCTAGAGCAAATCGAAAAAGAAAAAGGCATCAGCAAGGAAATACTTCTAGAGACAATTGAGGCAGCACTGATTACTGCTTTCAAGAAGAATTTTGGTTCTTCTCAGAATGTGCGCGTGCACATCGATACAGATTCTGGCGAGTTCAAAGTATACTCACTGAGAGAAGTTGTGGAGGAGTCAATGGATGACTTTACAGAAATTTCTCTTGATGAGGCAAAACTTGAAAATCCAAATTTTGAAATTGGTGATTTTGTTGAAGAGGAAGTAACCCCACGTAACTTTGGTCGTATTGCTGCACAAACTGCAAAGCAGGTCGTTGTACAGCGTCTGCGAGAAGCGGAGAGATCAATCATTTTTGACGAGTTTAGCAATAGAGAGTCAGAAATTATTAATGGTCAGATCCAGCGTATGTCTAAGGGAACAATGTACATTAACTTGGGTCGTACAGAAGCTATTTTGCTTCCGTCCGAGCAAATTCCTGGTGAAATGTACGAACAGGGACAACGTATTAAGTCTTATATCGTAGAAGTTAAGAAGACGCCAAAGGGACCTCAAATTCTTGTATCAAGAACACATCCGGGTCTGGTTAAGCGTCTATTTGAGCTTGAAGTGCCTGAAATTTATAATGGTGAAGTTGAAATAAGAAGCATCTCTCGTGAAGCAGGTTCAAGAACTAAAATTGCAGTGTTCTCACCACTGGAAGACATTGACCCAGTAGGTTCTTGTGTAGGCCAAAAGGGTGTTCGTGTTCAGTCTGTAGTTACAGAACTGGGTGGCGAGAAAATTGACATCATCAAGTGGAGTGAAGATCCTTCAGAATTTATTTCAAATGCACTGAGCCCATCGAAGGTTGAGCGCGTTGATGTAAATGAAGATGAAAAAAGTGCGCTTGTTGTGGTTCCGGACTATCAGTTGTCACTTGCAATTGGTAAAGAAGGACAAAATGCACGTCTTGCAGCGAAGCTGACAGGATGGAAAATAGACATCAAGAGTGAAACACAGTATGAGCAGTATCTAGAAGAACTGGAAAAGATGCCTGAGGCGTCAGAAGCTGAAGAAGCACCAGAAACTGAAGAAGCTCAACTTGTTGAAACTGAAGAAGATGTTGTTGTAGAAGACATGGAAATGACTGATCTTCCTGAAGATTTAGAAGATGAAATTCTAGAATAGAGAGGCTAGGGATTCCCATGCAAAAGAAGAAAATACCACTTCGTAAATGCGTAGGATGCAATGAACAAAAGCCAAAAAAGGAATTGATCCGCATCGTACGCAACAAAGAAGGCGAAATGAGCGTAGACTTTACAGGTAAGGCGCACGGACGCGGGGCATATATATGTCAAGACGCTGAGTGCCTAAAGAAGGCTGAAAAGAAAAAAACGCTAAACCGCGCTTTCGGATGTGAAGTGGACAAGGAAATATACGAAAAACTATATAAGGAGCTAGAGGCACATGATAAACAATAAATTTTTATCTTTGCTAGGCTTCGCACATAAGTCCAGAAACCTGGTAACAGGCGAGGACACGTGTATCATCAATATTAAAAAAGGTGCCGTAGTGCTGCTATTTATAGCAGGCGACGCATCTGATAATACTAAAGACCGTTTCTTACATCTATGCAAAAGCAGAAATATTCCAGTAAGAATTATTGAAGACAGAGACACATTGTCTTCGGCAATAGGGAAAGTTAACCGAACAGTTTTCGGGGTGACTGATTCCGGATTTGCAAAGGAAATGCTCAAAGCTTTGGATGCGTAGATGACACGTAGTACTTCCGGAGGTGAGCGATTTGTCCAAAATTCGTATTTACCAATTAGCAAAAGATCTAGGCGTTTCCAGTAAGGAAATGATTGAAAAGCTCAAAGAATTTGATATTGAAGTAGCAAATCATATGAGCGCATTAGAAGACGACGAGGCAGAACTGATTATGGAGTTCTTCAGTGGTGAAGAAAGTGCCCCTGAAGTTGAAGGAGCAGCTGAAGTTGAAGTCGACGAAGATGCTGAAGCATTAGCGCGTGAAAAAGCGCATAATGATCGCCTTAAGATTGACCTTGAAGCGATTGAAGACGAAGAGTTCGAGAAAAAAGAACGCTCGATCAAAAAATCAAAAAGTAGAAAAAAGAAAAAACAAAAGCGTGGCAAGTATAAGCAAGAACACCAGGCAGCAGAAAAAGCAGACGCTGAGAGTGGTGTTATTCGCATCGGCGAGACTGTGATTGTTTCTGACCTGGCGGATCAACTTGGCAAGCCATCAAACCAGCTTATTGTAAAGCTTATGCAACTTGGCGTTATGGCAGCAGTGAATCAAGAAGTTGACTTTGAAACTGCAGAGCTTATCGCAGGAGAGTTTGGCATTAAAATTGAAAAAGAAAAGCCAATCGATGATATCGATCTGTTCAATCTGGATGAAGAAGATCCAGCAGATACACTTGAAAAGCGTGCACCAGTTGTAACTGTAATGGGTCACGTTGACCATGGTAAAACATCTCTACTGGATGCAATCCGTTCTTCAAAGGTTGCTGATGGTGAGGCTGGCGGTATCACGCAGCACATTGGTGCTTCTGAAGTTGTACACAATAATGAAAAAATTGTATTCCTTGACACACCTGGTCATGAGGCCTTTACATCGCTTCGTGCACGTGGTGCAAAGGTTACAGATATCGCTATTTTGGTTGTTGCTGCAGATGACGGTGTTATGCCACAGACTATTGAAGCCATTGACCATGCCAGAGCGGCAGGCGTTCCGATTATTGTTGCAATCAATAAAATTGACAAGATCAATGCAAACCCAGACCGTGTAAAGCAAGAGCTTTCTGAGCAAGGCATCCTTATTGAAGAGTGGGGCGGCGATGTTATTTCCGTACCAGTTTCAGCGCTTAAGCGCGAAGGTATTGACCAACTGCTTGAAATGGTTCTGCTTGTTGCTGAAATGCAAGAGCTTAAAGCGAATCCGAACCGTCCAGCAGTAGGTACAATTATTGAAGCCAAGGTTGACAAAGGTCGCGGTACGGTTACATCTGTTCTGATTGAAAAAGGACAAATGAAAGTCGGCGATTCAGTTATTGCAGGCACAACTTATGGTCGTGTCAGAGCTATGCTCAACCACGTTGGTAAACAAATTCAAAAGGTTGGACCAGCATCAGCTGTTGAAATTATGGGTCTGAACGATGTGCCTCAAGCAGGTGACAAGCTATATGTAGTCAGCGATGACCGTCTTGCCAGAACCATTGCTGAAAAGCGTGCATCTGAAAGACGTGTGAACAATCTGACTGAAACCAAGCATGTTTCTCTTGAAGACCTATTTGCTCAAATTCAAACAGGTGAAGTTCAAGACTTGAACATCATCATTAAAGCAGACGTTCACGGTTCGGTGGAAGCCCTGCGTGGATCATTGCTGAAGCTTACAAATGATGAAGTTAAAATCAACATCATCCATGCCAATGTCGGTACAGTTACAGAGTCTGACATTCTACTGGCATCCGCTTCAAATGCAATCATCATCGGTTTCAACGTTAGACCGGCTACAGCTGTTAAGAACATGGCAGAGCGTGAAAATGTTGAACTGAAAACATATAGAATCATCTACAATGCAATTGATGACATTGAAAAAGCGATGACAGGTATGCTTGCACCAGAGTACAAAGAAGTTGTACTGGGTCATATCGAAGTTCGTGAAACATTCAAAGTGCCAAATGTGGGCATCATTGCAGGTGGATACGTTAAAGAAGGTAAAGTTACAAGAAATGCACAAGTTAGGCTTGCGCGTGAAGGTATCATTGTCCACGAAGGTAAAATTTCTTCACTAAGACGTTTCAAAGACGACGTTAAAGAAGTTGCAACCGGATATGAATGTGGTATTGGTATTGAAAATTATAATGATATTAAGGAAGGCGACATCATTGAAGCCTTCATTATTGAGGAAATTCCACGTGGCTAGTCTTCACTAAGAGGTGGTCAATATGAGTAAACCTAGAAGTAAGAGAATTTCTGAAGAAATCAGAAAAATTGTTGCTGAAGTGATTCGCAACGATATTAAAGATCCTCGTGTTTCAAAAATGTCAACGGTAACAGGCGTTGAAACGACAAGAGATTTGCGCTATGCAACAATCTATGTCAGCGTTTTTGATAGCGATGAAATGAAAGAGAAAACAATTGAGGGACTCAATAGAGCCAAAGGCTTTATTCGACGTGCAATTGGGGATCAGCTGGATGTACGTTATACACCAGAACCTATATTTAAACTCGATGAGTCTATTGAAAATGCAATTCATCTTTCGAAACTGATCCGAGAGGTGCAACCGGAAACAGAAGAGGCAGAAGCATCTTCTGAAGAAGTTGACGAATTAGAGGATGAAGAGGATGAAGAATAATCCGTTAAGAGATTTAAATCTTACGGACGCTTCCATCGTCATTTTGCCGCATATTAGTCCCGATGGGGATACAATAGGATCGGCACTTGCAATGTATGAATATTTGAGAACAATAACAGAAAGGGTTTGGATTGTCTTAGACGATTCAATCCCTTTCAATCTCAGTTTTCTAAATGTTTCTTACGTGACTGAAGAAGCGTTCAATCAACTTAATGTAGAACCTGATATTATCTTCTGTATGGACTCTAGCGATCTTGGTCGACTGGGGACAAGACAGGCGATTTTGAAGCGTGCAACAAAAGTTGTGAACATTGATCATCACAAAACGAACATCATGTATGGTGATATTAATGTTGTTTGGCCAGACGCGTCATCTACCGGTGAAATGGTTTTTGAATTGCTCGAAGAGGCTGGCGTCACAATTACAAAAGAAATGGCTAGAGCGCTTTATGTTGCCATATCAACAGATACAGGAAGCTTTAAGTACTCCAATACACAGGCGAAAACAATGAGAATATCCGCGAAACTTATTGAATCGGGGATTGATCTTAATGCTATAAATACAGAGCTTTATCAAAATAAGCCACTGGATAAAATTCGCGTTTTAAAGGCGGCTATGAAAAATCTGTCCCTTGAAGACGAAGGGCGACTTGCCCTGACGTATATTACGCTTGAAGATATGGAGCAACTCAAGATTGAGGAGCCTGATACCGATGGCGTTGCAGAGTTTTTCAGAGACATTCACGGGGTTGAAGTTGTGATTTTGCTCAAAGAAAAAGAAAAGAATGTATTCAAAGGAAGCTTGCGTTCCAAGTATCATTTTGATGTTGCAAAACTTGCACTCAACTATGGTGGCGGCGGACATGCAAAGGCTGCAGGACTGACCCTGTGCGGGACACTTTCTGCCAGCATAGACAAGCTTTTGTCAACATATAACGAAATGGCGGGATAAGATGCAGGGCGTTTTAAATATTATTAAACCACCTCACACAACATCACATGATATTGTTGCTGTGGCAAGACGTGCCCTAGGCATTAAAAAATTGGACATACAGGAACACTGGATCCCATGGCAGCTGGCGTTCTCCCAATCTGTATCGGCAGAGCTACGAAAATTGTCGAGCTCATTCAAAATGACAAAAAGCGTTACAGGTGTGAAATGACTCTTGGAGCAGTTACAGATACCCAAGACATGTGGGGAACTGTTCTTGAAAGTCATTCATTTGTGGGAATTGACCGCTTGCAGGTCGAAGAAGTCGCAAAGAAATTTGTGGGGGACATAGAGCAAATTCCCCCTATGTTTTCAGCACTCAAGGTGAATGGTAAAAAGCTGTATGAACTTGCTCGTGAAGGTGTTACAGTTGAGCGTAAACCACGAATACGCTCTATTTATGAAATAGATATTATTAAGGTGGATGGGCCACGTGTGTGGATGGATGTTGTGTGCTCAAAAGGGACATACATTCGAACGCTATGTCACGATATTGGTGCAGAACTTGGCTGTGGTGCACATATGTCATTTTTGCTCAGAACGGGCACAGGCATTTTCACACTTGAAAATGGAATAAGCCTTGAAACGCTGCAAAGCCTTAAGAATCATCCCGAGCGTATTGAAAAGCATATGCTCAGTGTGGATGAAGCCCTGTGCGAATTGCCAAGTGCACATGTACCAGCCGGGCTTGAAGCCAAACTGAAAAATGGTGTACGCATCAATTTGGCAGAGTACTGTGACGAATCAGCACTTGTTGAAGACAGACTCATTCGCATCTATGTAAAAAATCAGTTTCTTGGCATAGCTAAATGTCAGGAAACGCAAGTGAAAATGGTGACCCTGTTCAATTTAGAGGCGTCACTTTAAAGCAGGTGATAGGATGGAAATCATTAGAGATCTGGACGAGCTATCTCGTGTAAATGTCAATACAGGTGTTGCCCTGGGGACATTTGACGGCTTGCATATCGGTCATCAGGAAGTTATACGTAAAATGATTTTGAACTGTCAAAGACGCAACTTAAAGAGCTGTGTGTTTACTTTTGCAAATCATCCGCGTGAGTTAACAACAAATGCAGGCGCACCACCACGTATCCTGACACTGGACGATAAGGTAAAGCTGCTGGAGTCATATGGTGTTGACATACTTGTAATACTGAATTTTGACAAGCGACTTATGTCTATTGAACCAGATGCATTTGTTAGAGATATTCTGATTAAGGGCTTAAATACCAGATATCTCACAGTTGGATTTGACTTCCGATTCGGAAAAAAAGCGGCTGGTAATGTTGAACTGCTTAGAGCCTATGCAAATGATGGGCACTACGAAGTAGATATTGTGAGTCCTGTTATAGCTGAAGGTGAAAAAATCAGTTCATCTGCCATTCGAGCTTTATTAAAAGAAGGTCGCATTGAAGATGTAAATAATCAACTGGGACGCCACTATCATGTGAGTGGAGAAGTTGTGTCAGGTAAGCGTGTTGGTAATACAATTGGTTTTCCAACGGCAAATCTCAAAATATCGTCTAATATGACATTGATCAAGCCGGGGGTTTATGTAACGAAAACAACCGTACGCGATACAGTTTACTATAGTGTGTCTAATGTAGGCTATAATCCAACTTTTGATCAAAAAATGTTCAATCTTGAAACCTATATATTGGACTTTAACAAGGATATCTACAATGAAATTATCACTGTAGAATTCCATACACGCATTCGTGATGAAATAAAAATGGATTCACTTGAGCAGCTGATTGACTATATTAAAAAAGATGTAGGCTTTACAAAAGAATATTTTAATATCCATTAAAATAAAAGGAAATCCTGCGTTTACAATCAACTGATTTTGTGATAATATTGCTCTGGTAACCCTGTGCTGTGTCTATCGACGACTCCGACGGTCCACACGGCATTTGGCATTTAACTATTATATCTATGGAGGTGCAGTCATATGGTAATGACTAAAGAACAAAAACTTGAAATCATCAATGAGTACGGTACTAAAGAAGGCGATACTGGTTCTCCAGACGTTCAGGTAGCACTACTGACTTTCAGAATCAATCACCTAAACGGTCACCTAAAAACTCACAAGAAAGATCATCACTCAAGAAGAGGTCTTCTTAAGATGGTAGGTCAGCGTCGTCGTCTTCTTAACTACATTATGAAGAATGATATCGCACGTTACAGAGAGCTTATTGCTAAGCTTGGCCTAAGAAAGTAATTTGTACTTAAATGCAAAAGTTATCGAGCGGGTTTTATACCCGCTCTTTGCATAGGTAGAAGTTCAAGAATAAGTCATGACTTGTAGTACAAAAAATGTAAAAAAAATAAGAAATTATGACCACTGAAATAGCTGAAAAGGCTATTACGTGGTATACTGGTAAAAGAGCACAGTTCGGGGATTGGCCCTGATGTGATAAATGGTGGCTACGGAATCTATTTTAAAGCAAATTATCCTGCTTTAGAATGCATCAGTTCATGCAGCTGGTGGATTTTATAAGTAGGATGAGTTCCGTAGCACACCTCTTGTAAGAGGAGGAATATTAATGGCAGGAATTTTTAAAGAAAGAGTGATTAACTCTTTCAAGACTGAAATCGCTGGTCGTACTCTTGAAGTTGAAACAGGCAGAATAGCAAACCTTGCAAACGGTTCTTGTGTGGTTAAGTACGGTGACACACATGTACTTGTTACAGCTACAATGTCTGCAGCGCGTGAAGGCATCGATTTCTTCCCGCTCAGCGTAGAGTTTGAGGAAAAAATGTATTCAGTGGGTAAGATCCCAGGTGGTTTCCTTAAGCGTGAAGGACGTCCAAGTGAAAAAGCTGTTCTAGCTTGTCGCCTGATTGACCGTCCAATTCGTCCCTTGTTCCCAGACGGGTTCAAGAACGAAGTTCAAGTCATTGCAACGATTATGTCAGTAGAGCAAGATAATGCACCAGAAATGGCTGCAATGCTGGGTTCTTCAATTGCACTTTCAATTTCTGATATTCCATTTGACGAGCCTACGGCTTCAGTTACTGTGGGTCTTGTAGATGGTGAGTACGTAATCAACCCAACCTTTGAGCAGCGTGAAGCGTCTGATCTAAACCTGATTGTATCAGGTACGCGTGATGCAGTCGTTATGGTTGAAGCAGGTGCAAATGTTCTTGCAGAAGACGTTGTACTGGGTGCAATCATGTTTGGTCATGAAGAAATCAAGCGCCTAGTCGAGTTTATCGATACAATCGTGGCAGCAGTAGGTAAAGAAAAGCAAGCGTTTGTAGCACCAGAGGAAGACGCTGAACTGGTTGAAAAAATCAAAGACTTCCTATGGGATAAAATTGACAGAGATGTTCGTCTGCCAGGCAAGAAGGAAAGAAATGCGGCAATGGATGCAATCAAAGAGGAGCTTGTTGCTCATTTTGAAGAAGAGTATCCAGACGACATTGGATTCATCAAAGGTAAGTTCAAGTCTGTAGAGAAGGCTGTTGTACGTAAAATGATCCTTGAAGAAGGCGTTCGTGCAGATGGTCGTGACTATACAGAAGTTCGTCCTGTTACTGCTGAAGTTGATCTACTTCCTAGAACACACGGTTCAGGTCTATTCACTAGAGGTATTACACAGGCCCTATCTGTTGCAACACTGGGTGCGCTTGGTGAAGCTCAGCGAATTGATGGTCTAGATGAAACAGAGTCTAAGCGCTGGATGCACCACTATAACTTCCCGCCATTCTCTGTAGGCGAAACAGGTTTCGCACGTGTTAATCGTCGTGCAATCGGTCATGGTGCCCTAGCTGAAAGAGCACTTGTACCAGTTCTGCCAAATGAAGAAGAATTCCCATACGCAATTCGTGTGGTTTCTGAAGTTGTTACTTGTAATGGTTCAAGTTCACAGGCTTCTATCTGTGGTACATCACTTGCGCTTATGGATGCAGGTGTGCCGATTAAAGCACCTGTTGCGGGTATCGCAATGGGTATGATCAGCGAGGGTGACGAGTATGCTATCCTTTCTGATATTCAAGCACAGGAAGATTTCCTTGGCGACATGGACTTCAAGGTTGCTGGTACTGCTGAAGGTATTACAGCACTTCAAATGGATATAAAAATTGAAGGACTTTCTCGTGAAGTTCTAAAGAGTGCAATGGAGCAAGCACGTCAGGGACGTCTATTTATTCTTGAGCATATGAGCAAGGCTATTGACGCACCTAAAGAAGAAATGTCTCCTTACGCACCGCGTGTTATTTCAATGCGTATTCACCCAGATAAAATCAGAGACGTCATTGGACCAGGCGGAAAAGTTGTTACGCGTCTTACATCTGAGCATAACTGTAAGATTGATATTAACGACGAAGGCCTTGTTCTAATCACTGCTGTTGATGGCGTTGGTGGAGAAGGTTGTCGTCAAGAAATCGAAATGATTACAAAAGATATTGAAGTTGGCGAAATTTACACAGGTAAAATTACGCGTATTATGGACTTTGGTGCTTTTGTTGAGGTTCTTCCGGGTAAAGAAGGTTTGGTTCATATTTCTCAGCTTACAGTTGAGAGACTTGAGAAAATTTCTGATAAGTTCTCAGTGGGTGATGAGCTTACAGTGAAATGTGTTGAAATTGATGGACAGGGTCGTGTAAACCTTTCTCGTCAAGTTCTTCTTGAAGGTGGCCGTCCTTACGAGCCTAAGAAGCCAAGTAACAATCGTGGTGGAAGTCGCGGTGGCAACAACCGTGGCGGAGACAGAAATCGTCGTCCAAGACGTGACTAGTCTTAATAAGAATTTTATAGCTTGAGTTTATTAATACAATCTGTTAGGACTCAGGCTGCTTAGATAGTTTAAGTTAGAAATGTAAAGAACATGATTCTACTCTATGTAAATGAAGTAGAATCATGTTCTATTCGTGTATGCATTACTTTTGTTTATGGAAGTAATTAAATCCAGTAGGTGCGGCGTATATTACTATACGTATCCCTGCTGGATTTTTGTAATGAAAAGAACCGGAGTTGTAATTGATTTAAATTTGGATAGGGGCGTGTTTTAGCTCTTCAAAATGATACAGATGCAATTTGAGTATACATAAACATGTTATGTAAACTTAATAACAAAAATATGACATTAAAAAACAATCTGATGTCAAGAAGCTCAAAACCTTATATAATAGTAGGGTAGGTGAGTTTTATATTAACGTAATTTAGTGCACCGCACTTAGAATAGAGGATGAACATTAAAATGTACGAAACATATACGCTCGACAATGGGATACGCGTTATAGCGCAGCCTATAACAGGGCTTCGATCCATCACGCTTGGTCTATGGATCAAGGCAGGGTCAACACTCGAGACACCAAATATAAATGGCGCTTCACACTTTATTGAGCATATGCTGTTCAAAGGCACAAAAACAAGAACTGCTAAGGACATTGCTATGGAAATTGATGGACTTGGTGGAGAGCTTAATGCGTTTACCAGCAAAGAATGTACCTGTTTCTATGCGCGCGTCTTAGATGAACACGTAGACATAGCTGCAGATATACTCAGTGATATGATGTGCAATTCATCTTTTCTTGAAGAGGATATTCGAAAAGAAAAAATGGTGATTCTGGACGAAATATTCATGTATGAAGATTCACCTGAGGATTTGGTATATGATATTTTGTCAGAAAAAATATTTGGTAGTCATCCCCTTGGAAGACCGATTTTAGGTACAGAGGACTCTTTAAAGGGCATGACCAGAGAGACTATTTTAAAATACATGCATGATAATTACACGACAGACAGAATGGTTATTTCTGTTGCCGGTCATTATGATTCTGAGGCCCTTGTAAAACTTCTAAATAGAACATTTGGTTCAGGGTCATTTCGGAAGAAAACCGCCTGTGAACAGGGCAAGCCTGTGTTTAATAGTGGATGGGCACACAGAAAACGTGATATTGAACAGGTGCATATGAACCTTGGCTACAAAGGGGTGCCATTTGAGCATGATGATGCTTATGCGCTGCTGATACTTAACAATATTATTGGTGGCAGTACAAGTTCGCGTCTTTTTCAAGTAATACGTGAAGACCATGGGCTGAGCTATTCAATTTATACGCATCCAAGTTTCTATGAAGCAATGGGACTGCTTAGTGTGTACGTATCCATGAGTCCGGAAAATATGGACCAGGTTCTTGATTTAATCTACGAGAATCTTGAAAATTTTAAGGAAGGCACAATTTCTGATGAAGAAATCAATCAGTCTAAGGAACAGCTAAAAGGCAGTTATATTCTTGGGCTTGAGGGGACAGAAAACATCATGAACATGATGGGGAAATCGGTACTGTTCACTGATGAAGTAAAGACAACAGACGATGTCTTAGAAAAGATAGACAAAACATCTGCACAGCGTGTACGTGAATTGGCAAGCGAAATATTTAGCACTGATGACTTGGCATTAGCAGTTGTTGGTAAAATTGAGTCAGAAAAAGTGCGCGATATTTATACACGCTTTGCTGCATTATAAGTTATGGACAGACTGATGTTTAGGAGGAACCGCTTTGAAGGTAAAAATTATTAATCAATCAGACATGAAACTTCCAAAATACGAAACCATTGGTTCAGCGGGTATGGACCTGCTTGCTAATGTCGAGGAACCTATGACATTGGAACCAATGCAAAGAAGCTTGGTTCCGACCGGACTGTTTATTGAAATTCCAGAAGGCTTTGAAGGACAAGTACGTCCAAGAAGTGGTCTTGCTATTAAACATGGTATTACACTCATTAACTGTGTAGGTACAATTGACAGTGATTACAGGGGTGAGCTTTGTATCCCAATGGTTAATCTGGGGAGTGAGCCCTTTGTTATTGAAAAAGGCGACCGCGTTGCACAACTGGTGATTTGCCAATATAAACGCGTTGAACTGGTAGAGGTTGAAGAGATTGCAGACTCCCAGCGTGGAGAAGGCGGTTTCGGATCAACAGGCGTAAACTAGGAGGTTTGTATGGGCATTATTGTACAAAAGTATGGGGGAACATCTGTTTCAACAGAAGACTCTAGAAAACGCATAGCGGAAAATGCAATACGCGCTTATAATGAAGGCCACTCCGTTGTTCTGGTGGTGTCAGCAATGGGCAGAAAGGGCGCACCTTATGCAACTGATACCCTGATTGGTGTTTATAAAAATGCCATTGACGAGCGTGATACGCGTGAGCTTGACCTGATTATGAGCTGTGGGGAAACTATTTCTGCAACCATTATGGCAGGAACCATTCGTGCTCAAGGTGTTGACAGTGCTGCACTAACCGGTTTTCAAGCTGGCATTATCACAGATGATGTTCATGGCGATGCCAATGTAGTTGACGTTCAGGCTGATAAAATTCATACTCATTTAAATGCTGGTCGTATTGTGGTTGTAACTGGTTTTCAAGGTATTACTAAAAGTGGTGATATTACGACACTTGGACGTGGAGGCAGTGATACGACAGCAGCAATTCTTGGTGAAGCCCTTGATGCAGAAGCCATAGAAATTTACACAGATGTAGATGGGGTTATGACCGCTGATCCAAGACTGGTTCCTGACGCGAAAGTAATTGATCAGATCAGTTATGAGGAATGTTACCAGATGGCTGTTGATGGCGCTAAGGTTGTTGACCATAAAGCGGTTGAAGTTGCGCGTAGATCAGGAAAAATCCTTAAAATTAAAAATACATTCAAGCCTTGTGAAGGTACGACTATAAGCCGTCAGACTGCGGAAACAGTGCCTTCGATGGAACCTAAAATTATTACAGCTATTGCCAGCAAAGACAATGTGGTTCAGTTTACTATCCATATTGGCTATAGTGATCCGAGAAACGAGACTTTCTTGAATGCTTTTGAGAACAAGGGCATTTCGATGGACTTGATCAACTTCTTCGAGGATCAGAAAATATTTACTGTAAGTGCTCTGGATAAGCCTTCAGCAGAAGCTATTTTGAATGACTTATCGCTAAAATATACAGTGCTTGAGGACTGCTGTAAGTTGACGGCAGTAGGCTATAAAATTCACGGAGTGCCTGGCGTTATGAAGCGGATCGTTTTATCTCTTACAAAAGCTGGCATTGAAATTTTACAGTCTGGTGACTCACACACGACCATTGCGTGTCTTATACGAAAAGAGGCTCTTGAAGGTGCAATCGTTGCGCTTCATGAGGAATTTCACCTAAATCAGTAAAGCGCATTAAGACGTAGAAGGTCCTCTGGCTTATGGTTTTGCAGATCCTAATCAGGGTTAGCCTGCGCTTAGCTTGTTATTAAAAGCTATAAGTGGGGCAGAGGCAAAGTATTTTTAATGTGTTGCATGATTCTCATGTTATAATATTGGTGAAAGAGGTGGTTTTTTGGCGGCTAAAACGACGACATCTAAGAAATCATCTGCCAAAACGGCAGACAAAAAAACAGCATCGCAAAGCCGGAAGACATCTGCGACAAAAAGCAAATCAGCTTCAGGCAAAAAAAGTGATGCAAGCAAAAATACAAGGTCTAGCCAGTCAACTGGTAGCAAAAGACCAACTACAAGAAAGAAAAAAGGTGCAAAACAAACGAAACTGATTCGTTATGAAATTGAACTGGTTCTCCTATTTGCATTCACCATCTTATCGACATTAAGTTTGCACTCAACATCTATGGGTGTTGTAGGCGACTATACAAAACGTGTGTATTTAGGCCTGTTTTCATCAACGGCCTACATTGTTCCCTACTTTATTAGCGCACTTATATTTTTAAGGATTAATCGTAATTTGCGTGCTGTACGCAATCGGTATATGAGCGCATTTGGTGCAGCGTTTTTAGCCATAATACTTTTATTTACTGTAGGCAGTATGGAAATAATCAAGGAATTGCTTGAGTTTAATGCCCAGTCTCTTTTGAGCGTTCAAGGGCTTCAAATTACATATAGAAACGGCATAGCACTACAGGGCGGTGGCGTTATTGGAACCGTGATTACCTATCTGTTTACAAAGCTTCTAGGAACGGTTGGAACCTACGTCATGATAGGGGTCTTATTTGTGATTGCCCTTGTGCTTGGAACACGTATTTCCATTATAGCTCTGTGGGAAAAACAAAAGACCGCGGTAGAGAAGTTAGCGGCAATGGAAGTGAACTTGCCCGAGGTGAGCATGCCCAAGCTAAGCACAAAACCAAAGTCGGTAAAAGATGCTAAAAAGCAGATGAAACAGCTCAAAAAATCAACGGCTGCAAAGCACCTCAAAGAGGAGTCGGTACAGCTTAAACAAGCACCCGTTCAGACGAGTGCGCCTATACCGGTAGAAGAGACATCCTACCATCCAGTTCGTGAAACTTTGAGAAACAAGGTGCGTGATTTCAGCAGTTTTGATTCAGACCAGCAACTGGATGATCAGCAGAAGACGGATAGAACCCTTCCTGCACATACACTGGATGAAGATGCGCAAGCACATACCAATGTAATAGGTATACGTGAAGACCTTAATTCAGACCTTAAAGCTGAAAGTGACAAATTGAATCACGATCAAGATGAAAACGATGAAAGCAGAAATGAGGATCTAACTTCAGAGGGCATTAAAATAGTCAGTGCAAGTGAGTCACTAGATGAGTTGTCTGACGAAACACCAGAAGAAGCCTATGTTGAACCTGTAAAGCCATCTACTGAAACGCAAACGATAGAACCAGCAGAAGGGGCGTTAAGTTCAGGTTCAGGAAAAACTCAGCCTGCAAAAGCGAAAAGTGGGCAGGAACAAGCCAGTGGAGCTGATGCAAATGCACAGAAGCTTAAGAATTCAGATATTGACCCTCAAACCAAATCAGCGGTTGAAACCAGTATAAAAAAATCGGTACAGGCAGAGTTTGCAAATTACAAATTGCCGCCGCTTAAAATACTGAACCGGGTAAAGGCACAAGCAGGTTCAAAAAACAATCAAGAAGTGATTGATAAGGCACATAAGCTTGAAGAAACACTAAATCACTTTGGTGTAGAGGCTAAAGTTGTACAAATAAGTAAAGGGCCCACTATTACCATGTTTGAACTGGAACCTAAACCGGGCACAAAAGTGAGTAAAATTACGAATTTGAGTGATGATATCGCCTTGAGTCTTGCAGCACATCAAGTACGAATTGTGGCGCCAATACCGGGTAAAGCCGCAGTAGGTGTTGAAATACCAAACGAGAGCAAGTCTATGGTTGGTCTGCGTGATGTAATCGATACGGAAGTGTTTAAAACAGCAAAATCAAAATTATCCTTTGCACTGGGTAAAGATATCTCCGGGAAACCGGTTATTTCAAACCTAGCGAAAATGCCTCATATGCTTATTGCAGGTGCAACGGGTTCTGGTAAATCAGTCTGTGTAAATGCGCTTATCAGCAGTATTTTATTCAATGCAAAGCCAGATGAAGTTAAGTTTCTAATGATAGACCCTAAGGTCGTTGAACTCAGCACATATAATGGCATTCCGCATCTTATTCTGCCGGTGGTAACAGACCCTAAAAAGGCTGCTGTTGCACTGAACTGGGCTGTACAGGAAATGACAAGGCGTTACCAGCTTTTTGCAGATACGGGTGTAAAAGATTCAGACAGCTATAATAGAAAGGCTGAGAAGCACAATAAAGAACTGGGAGAAAATGATAGCCCGCGTGAAAAGCTGGCAAAGGTTGTCGTTATTATTGATGAACTTGCCGACTTGATGATGGTGGCCCCAGATCAGGTAGAAGACGCTATATGCAGGTTGGCACAAATGGCACGTGCGGCGGGTATTCACCTTATTGTAGCAACGCAAAGGCCTTCTGTAGATGTTATTACAGGCATTATTAAGGCAAATATTCCATCGCGTATTGCATTCTCTGTTTCTTCGCAAACAGACTCAAGAACCATTCTAGATATGGCTGGCGCTGAAAAGCTTCTAGGTCAAGGGGATATGCTTTATTATCCAACGGGTCAGTCAAAACCAAAACGTATACAGGGTGCCTTCATCTCTGACGAAGAGGTAGAAGCGCTTGTTGATACCATTAAAAATCAAGTTGATGAAGTGGACTATGATGAAGAAATTCTAGAGTCAGCCATACAGACACAGGCCTTGGAAGATGCCGATGAACATTTGGTTGATGCTATTGAACTCGTTGTACACACTGGTCAAGCTTCAGCATCGATGCTGCAAAGAAAATTCCGAGTGGGATACAACCGGGCTGCACGCTTGGTAGACTCTATGGAAGAACGCGGTATTATTGGTCCGTCAAGAGGGAGCAAGCCACGTGAGGTCTTAATTAGCAAAGAAGAACTAGAAGAACTGAATATAACGTAAAGGCATAGCCCGATTCTGTACAGGTTGCAGAATCGGGCTAGATTGAGGAGTTTATTAATGAATTTGAAGGTTTATTTTGAAACATTGGGCTGTGCTAAAAATCAGGTAGATACGGAAATAATGGTCGGTATCATGAGTGAAAACAAGTATTTCGCGACATCAAACCCTGAAGAGGCCGATGTTATTGTCGTAAATACATGCGGGTTTATTGAAAGTGCTAAGACTGAATCTGTAGAGACCATTCTAGATATGAGCGCTTATAAGACTCAAGGACAGTGTAAGGCACTGGTTGTTACGGGTTGTCTAGCTGAGCGCTATGCAGAGTCTCTTAAGGCTGAAATACCTGAGGTTGATGCCTTTGTTGGTACAACACAGTTTGATCAAATACTGCCCATTGTTGAGGCAATCTTTGGGAATGGTTTGACGCAGATTTGTACTGGCGATATTGATAAAAACTTTGAAGAAAATCTGCCGCGTGTTCTTTCAACACCAGATCATATGGCATTCCTTAAAATATCAGAAGGGTGCGACAACCTGTGTACCTACTGCATCATTCCTAAACTGCGTGGCAAATACCGCAGCCGTAAGATGGAAGACATCGTAAATGAAGCAAAAGGTCTTGCATCAAAAGGGGTTAAGGAACTGATTATTATAGCACAGGATACAACACGTTATGGCATTGATTTATATGGTTCATACCGCCTTTCTGAGCTGCTTGAAGCGCTTAATGCAATTGAGGGAATCAAATGGATACGCATTCAGTATATGTATCCAGATGTTATTGATGAAAAGCTCATTGACACAATTGCCAGACTGGATAAAGTCGTTAAATATGTAGATATGCCAATACAGCATGGTGCTGATTCTGTACTTAAACGCATGAATCGACGGACAGATCAGGCACATATTCGAAACGTGGTTCAGATGCTCAGAAAAAAAGTACCGCAAGTGAGTATTAGAACGACACTCATTGTCGGTTTTCCAGGTGAAACAGATGCTGAATTTGAAGAGCTAAAGGCTTTTATCGAAGAAATGGCGTTTGACAGATTGGGGGCATTTGCTTACTCTAAGGAGGAAGATACGCCAGCTGCACAGATGGAGAATCAAGTTGATGAAGAGATTAAGCAAGCTCGACTTGGAAAAATCATGGCAGCTCAGATGGTGATTTCTCAGGCTCGTATGCAGGAAAAAGTAGGACAAACCATAGAAGTCATTATTGAAGAAGTTGCTCAAGATGACGCCGAAGGCCGTGTTTATATCGGACGTTCATCTGTAGATGCACCTGAAATAGATGGTGTGGTATATGTTCACGCATCAAAGCCGCTTGAAATTGGATCGTTTGTTCATGTAAATATTAGTGATGCACTTGAGTATGACCTGATTGGGGAGATTTAGATGAATATTGCAAACCAGCTTACGATTTTAAGGATTGCACTTGTACCTGTGTTTATGTACTTTTTGCTTGCGGGAAACATGATGATAGCAGCGACTCTGTTCATAATAGCGTCTTTAACAGATTTTCTAGATGGCTATCTCGCAAGAAAACTGAACCTCATTACCAACCTTGGGAAATTTATGGACCCGCTCGCGGACAAGGTTCTGGTTATGGCTGCCTTTATTTGTCTTGTAGAAATTGGCACGGTGAGTTCTTGGGCCGTTGTTATTATATTGGGTCGAGAGTTTATTGTAAGTATATTCAGAGCAGTAGCAGCTGCAGAAGGCATTGTTATTGCGGCCAGCTGGTGGGGCAAGCTCAAGACAAATTCTCAGATGCTAGCAATCATTTTGCTTTTATTTGACAATACGCCACTTGAAGTTATGGACGGCAAACTCGGACAGATTGTTCTTTGGATTGCTGTTGCACTGACGCTTATTTCAGGTGTTGACTATATCGTGAAAAACAAGCAGGTTCTTAAAGCGTAGGAGGTTTTGCAATGAAAGCAGCAATAATCGCTGTGGGAACTGAGCTGCTCATGGGAAAGGTAACCAATACAAATGCGGTTTACCTTTCTTCTGTTCTTAATGAACTGGGCGTGAGCGTTCTCTACCATTTAACGGTTGGTGATAATCCCAAAAGGCTTGAAAATGCAGTTAACGAGTATTTTGATGAAGTTGATTTGATTATTACAACGGGTGGACTTGGCCCCACACAAGATGATCTTACTAAAGAAATTGTATCCAGAAGCATGGGGGTTGACCTGGCTATGGATGAGGATTTACTGGAAGAACTGGAAGCTTTCTTTACCAGGATTGGCAGAACAATGACTTCCAATAACAAAAAACAGGCTCTTAAGCCAGATGGCGCTCTGACAATGCATAACAGCCGGGGGACAGCACCGGGATTCATTATAGAGAAGGACGGGAAAATAGCAGCTATGCTTCCTGGCCCGCCAAGAGAAGTTGAGGCCATGACACACTCCGGACTCATACCATTCTTGAAATCACGACACCAAGAGGAAATCACAACTGTGTGGATGCGTGTATTTGGCATGGGTGAATCTTCTGTTGAAAACGCAATTGAAGATATTGTCGAGGCGCAGTCTAATCCAACGCTCGCAACATATGTTAAGGATGGCAGCATTGCCATTAGAGTCACAGCAAATGGAGCCAGCGAAGCTGAAAACATGGCTTTAATTATGCCTGTTGTAAATGCGGTTAAAGAGCGCCTTGGTGAGGTTGTCTATTCGCTTGAAGACGAAACGCTTGAAGCGTATGTAGGGCGTTTGTTAATAGAGAATAAGATCAGGTTTTCGCTTGCGGAATCTTGCTCGGGTGGACTTTTAGCCGCAGAGCTCGTAGGTATGTCTGGCATATCGGGCGTGTTTGACAGAGGCTATGTCACTTACAGCAATGAAGCGAAGAAGCAGGAACTCGGTGTTCCGGCAGAAACTCTGGAAGCTTACGGTGCAGTCAGTCCACAAACCGCTGAAGCGATGGTACGTGGACTTAGAGAAAAAAATGGTTCAGATTTATGTGTCAGTATTACTGGCATTGCTGGGCCGAGTGGTGGAACTGATGAAAAACCTGTAGGTCTTGTCTATATCGGGGTTTACTATAAAGACAAGCTGGAAGTATTTAAGCATAATTTCCACGGAGATAGAACGCGTATACGCCATGCATCTGCACGTTCTGCACTCGATCATATCAGAAAAATGATTGAAGTCTAAAAAAGATTGTTGACAGAGATTTAGAATACGATATAATTAAAACAGAACAGGTGTTCGTGGAAAGGACGGTGATGACCAGACTTCGTGTCTGGGAATATTATGAAGGAAAAAGCTAAAGCACTCGAAAATGTACTTGGTCAGATAGAAAAGCAATTTGGCAAGGGTTCTATTATGCGTCTTGGCGATGAACCGAATAGTAGGAATGTTGAGAGTATCTCTACAGGTGCTCTGGATCTTGATATAGCGCTGGGTATAGGCGGTATTCCTAAAGGTAGAGTTATCGAAATCTATGGCCCAGAATCATCCGGTAAAACAACTGTAACACTGCATATGATTGCAGAAGCACAGCGTGAAGGTGGCGTAGCGGCATTTATTGATGCAGAGCATGCTCTGGATCCTGTATATGCTAAGGCAATAGGTGTTGACACAGACAACCTTATTCTTTCTCAGCCAGACACTGGTGAACAGGCACTTGAAATTGTCGATGCACTGGTTCGAAGTGGCGCAGTAGACCTAATCGTTGTTGACTCCGTAGCAGCACTTGTACCAAAGGCTGAAATCAGTGGTGAAATGGGAGACAGTCACATGGGTCTTCAAGCTCGCCTTATGTCTCAGGCACTTAGAAAGCTGACAGGTATTATTAATAAGTCAAAGTGTTCTGTTGTCTTCATCAACCAGCTGCGTATGAAAATTGGTGTTATGTTTGGTAACCCTGAAACAACAACAGGCGGTAATGCACTGAAATTCTATAGTTCAGTAAGAATGGACGTTAGAAAAATTGACACAATCAAGCAAAGTGCGGGAGACATACTGGGTAACCGCGTTAAAGTTAAAATTATTAAAAATAAGGTAGCGCCACCATTTAGAATTGCTGAATTTGATATTATGTACGGTACGGGTATTTCAACAGAAGGTAGTATTCTCGACTGTGCTGTTAAAGCAGAAATTGTTAAAAAGGCAGGTGCGTGGTTTAGCTATAATGATGAAAAGCTGGGCCAGGGTAGAGAGAATGCCAAGCAATTCTTAGTCAGCAACCCAGAACTTATGCATGAAATTGACGTAAAGGTGCGTAAGCACTACGGACTTGTTGTAGAAGATGAGCAGGCAGAAGGTGCTGACTTAGCTTAGTATAAAATATTCAATAAATTTAATTAATCCTGTAGAATATGTCAGGAGAGTTTAGACTCTTTTGACAAGATTCTACAGGATTTTTTAGTGCTTCAATACCTTAAACAATAGCGTAGCGGTAAATAAGTGTATAGGTGCCTTTACGTTCCTTTACACCTGCTTTAAGTATTTTTACAGAAAGACCATCCCCACAGTCTATTGTCGTACCAGTGACGCTCTCAAAGAAAGTGGAAACTTCCTCTGCTGAATCTGGGGTAATGCTTGCCTTGACTCCCCACGGGAGTGCTAAAACAGCCTTAGGGTCTCAAGTATCGCAGATTGCTGCCTTACGTTCAGCAATAGAAGCGTGAATGTTCGCCTTTAAGGCTTCATTCAAATTCATCCCTGTTTCAAATGTCATATAATCCTCCTTTTTAACTACTGTAGGGTCTGTCCCTGTACAATTTGGTGTCATGATTTATATACCAGTTCATAACGCAGCATAATAGTGCTTACACAAGATAATAAAAAACATTAAGAAAACTTAATTATTAGGGTAGATGCAGTACAGTGCAACCTTTGGTTGACCATGATAGCTAGTCGCGCCATATATTCTATAGAAATGCACAGTGCAACCTTTGGTTGCCCATGATAGCTAGTCGCGCCATATATTCTATAGAAATGCACAGTGCAACCTTTGGTTGCCCATGTCGCTAGTCGCGCCATATATCCAGTTTCAGAACACAGCCTCATTGTGTTCACACAAAATGAGGCTGTGTTCTGAAACTGGATGCATTTCTTTGTCTTTTTCGCAAAAAAAGAATACACGTGCAGTGGTGTTTGCCTGTGTATTCTCTGTTTCTTTACCTGAGAGCTTTCGCGCTGTGGGCGCTTTCTCCGTCGGTGCTGACTGTGTCAGACTCTTCAGAGTGTTATCAAACGGCGATCCTTTTGCCTGAAAGATTCTACATGTGTTGGCACACAAGTATTGCTTCTTCGGCTCCCCGTGGGGTATCTCTCGCAGTTCTCACTTAACCTTTTCTTTTGATTATACGTTTTTCGTGTTTTTATAGTACCATAGGTGTAGTAGGGCATCAACAATAGTCAAAATATTAACAAGATTAAATAAACGTGCAAAATTGCCAAAGTGTGAAGCATCTTGACACTAATGTAAAAAAGAGTTAAAATGAATAAGGAACGGTGTATCTTGAAAACTAGTTATATCAATGCTTAAGAGACATTCGGCCGATACTGTCGGTCTTCCATGACTCGAAGCAAAGGAGGTGAGCTTATGAACGGTGTATTATACGTTATATTAGCGATCATAATCACTGCGTCTCTGAGTTTCGGTCTAGGATATTTCCTTAGAAGACAGATCGCCGAGAAGAAGATCAAAAGCGCTGAACAAAGAGCTGATGAGATCGTCTTTGAAGCAAAAAAGGCTGCTGAAACAGCTAAGAAAGAAAAGCTTCTTGAAGCTAAGGAAGAGCTGCATCAATTACGTGCAGATCTAGAGCAAGAGACAAGAGAACGCAGAGGAGAGTTGCAACGTCTTGAACGTCGTAATCTCCAAAAGGAAGAAACGCTCGATAAAAAGACTTCTCAAATCGAAAAGAAGGAAGATAAACTTCAAAATAAGATGAGACAAGTTGAAAAACGAGAGGAAGCCGTTGAAAAGCTTTACCAGGATCAGATTAATGAACTGGAACGCATTTCAGGTTATACAACTGAGGAAGCTAAAACACAGCTTCTTGCAGATGTTGAAAAAGAAATAAGACATGATGCTGTTGTTCTTGTAAAAGAAATTGAGAACAAAGCAAAGGAAGAAGCAGAGAAGAAGGCACAAGAGATCATTGCGATTGCCGTACAAAAATACGCGGCAGACTTCGTGGCAGAATCAACAGTTTCTGTTGTAAACCTGCCTAACGACGAGATGAAGGGAAGAATCATCGGTCGAGAAGGTCGTAATATCCGTGCGCTCGAATCTCTCACTGGCGTTGATTTGATTATCGACGATACACCGGAGGCAGTAATACTGTCTTCCTTCGATCCAATCCGACGTGAAATGGCAAGATTAGCCCTTGAAAAGCTAATTGTTGACGGTCGTATTCATCCAGCTCGTATTGAAGAGATGGTTGGAAAAGCGAGAAAAGAAATTGATAAGCAAATTAAGGAAGCGGGCGAGAATGCTACATTTGAAGCAGGCATTCACAACCTTCATCCGGAACTTGTCAAGTTACTGGGCCGCTTAAGATATCGTACAAGCTATGGTCAAAACGTACTACGTCACTCCCTAGAGGTATCTTACCTAGCAGGTGTTATGGCTGCTGAGCTTGGCGCAGATGTTAAAGTTGCAAGACGTGCAGGTCTACTACATGATATAGGTAAGGCTGTAGACCACGAAATCGAAGGTACACACATCGAAATCGGTATGAACTTGCTTAAAAAGTACAAAGAGTCTCGTGCAGTTATTCATGCAATGAGTACTCATCACGGTGATTATGAGCCTGAAACCATTGAAGCTGTACTCGTCACAGCTGCGGATGCTATTTCAGCTGCCCGTCCTGGTGCAAGACGTGAAACACTTCAGACGTATATCAAACGACTTGAGACACTTGAAGCCATTGCTGATGGATATGAAGGTGTAGAAAAGTCATTTGCTATTCAAGCTGGACGTGAAATTCGTGTTATGATTGTTCCAGATAAAGTTTCAGATGATGACATGATTATTATGGCGAGAAACATGAAAAAACGCATTGAAGATGAACTGGATTACCCAGGACAAATCAAGGTGAGCTTGGTTCGCGAAACAAGAGTCGTGGACTACGCGAAGTAAACCTTCTAGACCTCTTATTTAACATAGATCTTCACATAGAGTGAATTAGATGGTTTTACCCCGTAGCGTGTGGTGATAGGCAATGCCTGTTGACACATCTACGGGGTTTTATGGTTTTTTGATGGTTTTAGGGCCTGATTTCAAAATCGCATGATTTTCACAGCCTTCTATGTCTTTGCAAGTGTGAATTTGCAAATCTCTGTTTCTATAAAAAAAGACTGTCGTTTTGCGACAGCCTCTGAGTTATTATATGAGTTAATGTGCACCTTCGTAAACATGCCCGGCATTATAGGAACTTCTAACAAGCGGTCCAGATGCAACACCATGAAAACCGAGTTCGTAAGCAAATGTTTCATATGCCTTAAACTGTTGTGGTGTAATGTATTCAACAAGTTGAGCATGTTCTGAGGAAGGGGGGAGGTACTGACCAATTGTGAGGATGTCACACCCTGCGTTTTTAAGGTCAGTAATCACCGATTTTACTTCTTCTTCATTTTCGCCAAGCCCGAGCATAATACCGGATTTAGTCATAATATCAGGTGCAATTCTCTTAACGCTTTTTATAACGTTTAATGACTGGTCATAGTCTGCTTCAGGTCGAATGTTTGAATAAAGTCTAGGCACGGTTTCAACATTGTGATTGATCACCTCAGGTCGTGCTTCAATTACACGTGAGAGTGCATTTGCATCGCCTTTGAAATCAGGAATAAGTACTTCTACTTTTACTTGTGGTGTCCGCTGATTTATGGCATGAATCACAGCACTAAAATGCGCTGCGCCGCCATCTTCTAGGTCATCTCTTGTGACAGATGTAATTACAGCGTATTCAAGCCCCAAAGACTCAACTGCTTCTGATACACGTAGAGGTTCTTCTGGATCAATATGAGCAGGCTGTCCATCTGTGACATTGCAGAATTTACAATGCCGTGTGCAAGTGTTTCCAAGGATCATAAAGGTTGCTGTCCGATTGCTGTAACACTCTACACGATTCGGACAATTGGCTTCTTCACAAACTGTATGAAGCTTTAAACTTCGAAGCGTTTTTTTTACATAATTGAGTTCTTTTGTATTGTGAAGACGTACTTTAAGCCATTCTGGTTTCCGTTGATTCATAGTTGGAGTCCTTTCGAGTTATCATAAAAATCTGAGCGAATGTATTCATCTGTTTATGTATCATCATAGGGGGAAAGCATAAAATTGTAAATCCCCCAAATTTTTTTCAGGCAGTCGAAATCACGATGAACCTATTGGAATATCTTAGGTTAATATTTTTTTAGAATTCAGAAAAGATTGATAATTAATAAATTATTCTTGAAATTACCACGTTCAGTCGCTAATATTAATTTAAGATTATGAATAAGAATGGTCAGTTGAAGATTTCGAGAGATATCCAAAAGGGTAGCCGAAGAAGCAATCTATTTCCCATCCTGTCAGAAATAGAGAAACTTTCAGGCCAATAGATCGATTTCAGATGACACTCTGGAAAGCCAGCTATTTTGGCACCGAAGGAGCAATGCGTGTATTTGCGCAGAAAACTCTCAGGTAAACATACAGAGGATTTCAGGTATAAGAATAACTATGCCCGAAATCCTTTTTTTGTGTAAAAAACCAGTGAAACAGACAGGAATTAGAAATACATAGTCAAAAATGCGCAGTTTAGTTTTATCAGATAGGGTCAACTATTTGGAGGTGCACAGATGTCACTCAAAAGAACACCGCTGTATGAAAAGCACGTTGAAGCAAAGGGGAAACTCATCGAATTTGGTGGGTGGGAAATGCCTGTGCAATATGAAGGCATCACAGTAGAACACCATGCAGTACGCGGTATGGCAGGACTCTTCGACGTATCCCACATGGGTGAAGTCGATGTAACAGGACCACAGGCAGATCAGTTTGTGCAGTATCTGGTCACAAATGATGCATCTGTTCTTAATGACAATCAAGTCATGTACGGGATGATGTGCCAGAAAGACGGTGGCGTGGTAGATGATCTGCTCGTTTACAAATTCACTTCAGCGCATTTTTATCTGGTTATTAACGCAGCCAATATTGACAAGGACTATGCATGGATCGAAAAAGTGGCAAAGGACTTTGATGTCAAAGTTCAAAATGTATCTGACGCAGTGGGTGAAGTCGCTGTTCAGGGACCAAAGGCAGAGACGATATTACAGCGTATAGCAGATAAAGAACTAAGCAACATTGAGTTCTTTTATTGTGACAGGGCCGTAAATATCGCTGGTGTGACATGCATGGTATCAAGAACAGGCTATACAGGAGAAGATGGATTTGAAGTCTACGCAGCCGCCGAGGAGATTGGTCTTGTTTGGGATGCTCTGCTTGAAGCAGGAAAAGAAGACGGTCTAATGCCAGCTGGGCTTGGTGCTAGAGACACACTTCGCTTTGAAGCTTGTCTACCCCTTTATGGACACGAAATCAGCAGTGAAATCACACCACTTGAAGCGGGCTTATCCATGTTCGTGAAGCTTGATGCAGGTGATTTCATCGGTAGAGAGGCCTTGGCTAAGCAGAAGGCAGACGGTATACCAAGAAAGCTTGTTGGATTTGAACTAGATAAGGGTATAGCCCGCGAAGGCAGTCTTGTATTAAAAGACAACAAGGAAATAGGATTTGTAACGACTGGGTATCATTCGCCAACACTCTCAAAAAGTATTGGACTGGCACTGGTTGAACGCTCATACGGTGACATGGGGGCAGAACTGGATATTCAAGTTAGAAAAAAAGTAAGAAGCGCGAAAGTTATAAGCAAGCGATTCTATAAAAAGAACTATAAAAAATAGGACTTAAAAAAATCAAAACATGACTTAGGAGGCTATCAAAATGAAAGTAGTTCAAGGATTATTTTATACTGAGGATCATGAGTGGGTTAAAATCGAAGGCAACAAAGCAAAAATTGGTATCACAGACTACGCTCAGCATGCAATGGGTGACATTGTATATGTTGAACTACCAGATGAAGATGACGAGCTAGAAGCGGGAGAAAGTTTTGGAGTTATAGAGTCTGTAAAAGCTGCATCCGATTCATTCTCACCAGTAAGCGGCACGGTAACAGCCGTTAACGAAGATCTGGATGATGACTATAGTGTTATTAACAGCGCGCCATATGAAAGCTGGATTGTCGAAGTAGAGCTGTCTGATCCAAGCGAAGTTGAAAAGCTCATGGATGCTGAGAAATACGAGGGTTTTACATCTGAGGAGGCGTAAGATGTATCCATACATACCGTTAACGGAGAATGAAAAACAGCAAATGCTGTCAGTTATAGGTGTAAGTCATACAGATCAACTATTTGGTGATATTCCAGACCATCTTAAACTTGGAAGGGAACTAAAAATTGACAAGTCTATGAGTGAATTTGCTGTAAAAAGACATATAACTGGACTCGGTAGAAAAAACGAGAGTTCAAGTGCCTATATTAACTTTTTAGGGGCAGGAACCTATGATCACTACATTCCTTCAACCGTTGCACACATTACCAGTCGAAGTGAGTTTTACACCGCTTATACACCCTATCAGCCAGAAATTAGTCAAGGGACACTTCAAAGTATTTTTGAATATCAAACGATGATTTGTGAGCTGACAGGCATGGATGCGACCAATGCATCTATGTATGATGGTGCGACAGCCGCAGCTGAAGCAGCCATGATGGCAACCGAAGGTAAAAAGACAAAAGAAATCTACATTTCTGAGACTGTACATCCTGAAACAATTGAGGTTGTTAAAACATACATGCGCTTTAAGGGTGTTACGGTGAAAAGCATTCCATCCAAAGATGGCGTTACAGATGTAGACATGCTTGAAAATGAAATCTCTAAAGACTGTTCAGCAGTTATCGTTCAATCACCAAACTTTTATGGCATTATTGAAGATTTACAAGGCGTCTCAAAGCTTACAAAGGAAAATAAGGCGCTGACGATTGCCAGTGTAGACCCTGTATCGCTGGGACTTCTTAAAAGCCCAGCAGACCAAGGTGTGGACATTGTGGTTGGAGATGCGCAGGGCTTTGGAAATGCAATGAATTACGGTGGGCCACACATCGGTTTTATTGCATCGAGTAAAAAGCAAATGCGAAAGCTTCCCGGAAGAATTGTGGGCGAAACGCTGGATGTACGCGGCAATCGTGCATATGTATTAACCCTTCAAGCGCGTGAACAGCATATCAGACGAGAAAAGGCATCCTCTAACATTTGCTCTAACCAAGCAATCAATGCACTTGCTGTGACTGTTTATCTCTCAACACTTGGAAAAAAAGGACTAAAAGATGTTGCAACACAGTCCCATGTTCGTGCCGCATATCTGTATGACAAGCTCGTGGAAACGGATTTGTTTGAAACCGTAAACGCACAGCCGTTTTTCAAGGAGTTTGTTCTTAAAACCAAAATTGACGCAGGAACCATTCTAAAAAAACTTAAGGAAAATGGTATCCTTGGTGGCTACCACCTTGCGACGGTTTCGAAGTCCCTGGAAAATCATATACTGATTAGTGTGACAGAAAAAAGGACAAAAGAAGAATTAGATGCATATATTCAGGTTGTGGAGGGAATGAGATGAATAGACCTTTAATCTTTGAAAGATCAACTGCTGGTAGAACGGGTCATCTTATTGAACCCTTCGAAGGCAAATCAGAGCTTAAAATTCCAGAGAATCTCCTAAGAACTGAGTCAGCAGACCTTCCAGAAGTGAGTGAAACTGAAGTCATTAGACATTATACAGAACTCAGTACACTCAACTATGGTGTGGACAGCGGTTTTTACCCTCTGGGATCATGCACAATGAAGTATAATCCAAAAGTGAATGAAGACCTTGCAGGCCTAACAGACTTTTCAGAAGTGCATCCATACCAGCCCGTTGAGACAGTTCAGGGAACTTTAGAACTGATGTACAATTTGTCAATCCAGCTTGCAGAAATTACGGGCATGGACGCCGTAACACTTCAACCGGCAGCTGGTGCGCATGGTGAGCTGACAGGCATTATGATGATACGCGCTTACCATGAATCAAAAGGTGATTTTGGAAGAACAAAAATCATTGTACCAGATTCAGCGCACGGAACCAATCCTGCAACAGCACGGGTTGCAGGGCTAGACATTATAGAAGTAAAATCTAATGCGCGCGGTGAAGTGGATATAGAAAGCCTAAAGGCTGTTCTGGATGAAAGCATAGCTGGCCTAATGCTTACAAATCCCAATACACTGGGCTTATTTGAAACGCAAATTGAAGAAATTGCAAGACTTGTCCATGAGGCAGGCGGACTGCTTTACTATGACGGCGCAAATATGAACGCCATTATGGGACAGACACGCCCAGGGGACATGGGCTTCGATGTTGTTCATTTGAACTTGCACAAGACATTTTCAACACCACATGGTGGCGGTGGACCTGGTAGCGGCCCTGTTGGCGTTAAAGAAAAGTTAACAGCCTTTCTCCCAAAACCGATTGTTATAAAAAATGAAGACGGTGGTTTTGGTCTCGACTACAATAGACCAGAAAGCATTGGCAAGGTTAAAAGCTACTATGGCAATATAGGAATTGCCATTCGTGCCTATGCATATATTAAGGCAATGGGCGCTGACGGGATTAAAGCTGCAAGTGAAACGGCTGTTCTGAATGCGAATTACATGCAGGCACGCCTTAAAGAACATTATAAGTTGCCGCTTGACCGAATTTGCAAACATGAGTTTGTGCTCGCAGGAACAGGTGATCCACTGAGTCAAGTGACAACACTGGACATTGCAAAGCGCCTTCTGGATTATGGTTATCATCCACCAACAATTTATTTTCCACTCATTGTTGATTCGGCGCTAATGATTGAGCCGACAGAAACTGAAAGTATGGAAACCATTGACCGATTTGTCGAGGCCATGGTCAAAATTCGTGAAGAAATCAGAACTCAACCAGATTTGCTTAAATCTGCGCCTGTAAACACTGTAATAGGCAGGGTGGACGAAACGCTGGCTGCACGTAAACCGGTCCTCAGATGGAGAAAAGGAGAAGCATAGTGTCATATGATATCATCGTCATTGGTGGCGGGCCTGGAGGCTATGTAGCGGCTATTCGCGCTGCACAACTAGGTCTTAATACAGCACTTGTAGAAAAGCATAAAATAGGCGGAACGTGTCTTAATTACGGGTGTATTCCGACAAAGGCATTTTATAAAAGTGCAACGCTCTTTTCAGAAATGAGAAAGAGTGAGGCATTTGGCATAGTATCTAGTGGCGCTATACTCGATGCTGAGAAGCTGCAGAATCAGAAAAATGAGACCGTAGAGAATTTAACTACTGGTGTGAAAAAGCTTCTAGAAGCAGGTGGGGTTGATATTTATGATGGCATGGCTTCGTTTACCAGTTCAAGTGAGGTACAGGTTCATTTAAGTACGGGAGAAAAGGTGAGCTTAAGTGCCAAGAACTTTATAATTGCGACAGGTTCAGATGTATTTACACCTCAAATGAAGGGGATAGACCATTCGAAAGTTGTGACAAGCAAAGAAATTCTAGAGTTTGAGGAACTGCCAAAGCAGCTGGTTATTCTAGGTGGTGGTGTTGTTGCAATGGAGTTTGCAAGTATCTTTAATGACTTTGGCAGTGAGGTGACGGTTGTTGTCAGAAGCAGTATCTTAAAAAGCTTTGATAAGGATATTGTGAAACGCGCATCTGCATATCTCAAAAAGAAAGGCGTGACCATTCAATCAAAAACAGACGTTTTGGAAATTCGTGACGGTGATACGGGGGTTGAAGTTGTCATAAATGGTAAAAAGGGAGAAAGTGTATTAAACGCTGATCTTGTGCTCAATGCCATGGGGCGTCGACCGAACTTTGAAGGTCTTGAAATTGAGCAAGCTGGAGTTGAAGTAGAAAAGGGCGCTATTCTTGTTGATGCGCATTTTAAGACATCAGCAGAAACTATTTATGCTATAGGTGATGTTAATGGCAAATATATGCTTGCCCATACAGCTTCGCATCAAGGTGTGCACGTTGTTGAGTCTATAAAGGGAATCGGTTCTACTGAATATATTGATATTGCAGGCAAACAGGTTTCCAAGATGGATGTTGTTCCGAGCTGTGTCTTTATTTCACCAGAACTAGCGGGTGTGGGTTTAACGGAAGATCAGGCTAAGGCTGAAGGAATAGCTGTTCATGTCAGCAAGTTTCCGTTTTCAGCATGCGGAAAGGCAATGGCCATGCGTAAGACGGATGGCATGGTAAAACTCATTGCACTTGAGTCTGGTCAACTTGTTGGTGCCCAGATTTTAGGCGAACACGCATCTGATTTGATACATGAGATTACGTTAGCAATTACAAATGGACTTAAGGTGGATGATGTGGTTCAGACAATACATGCACATCCAACGCTTTCAGAAGGTGTTTTAGAAGCGGCATACGGATTAAAAGATGGCGCACTCCATATGGCACCTAAAAAGAAGTCATAGCGAATGAGGATAGATTCATAAATGAGATGCGAACCCCGGACAGTGATGTTCGGGGTTTTGTGTTGGTAGAAGACAATACACTATGACATACGCAAAGCGAAATACTTATATGAGTCAAGTTACATATGATAGAAAATGTTGTACGTTTTGCATTTTTTGATCTCATTTGTGTTATATGTGTTAATTTATGGGTATTGTCAAATAGAGTATATGCAAAAGTTAAGGAGCGTGGTATAGCGTGTCCAGCTGGACCGTGACAGAAATACAAAAAATATAGTGTGATTTATGTTTATGTATTAAGAGAAAAATTGTTTATCATATTGTAACAGATGAAGTACTAACTATTGGCATTATAGGAGGCGTAAAAATGGAAGTATTAAAAGTGTCAGCAAGATCTAATCCAAATTCTGTAGCAGGTGCACTAGCGGGTGTCGTACGAGAAGCTGGAAATGCTGAAATGCAGGCCATTGGTGCGGGGGCAATCAATCAGGCTATAAAGGCAATTGCAATTGCACGTGGATTTGTTGCACCAAGTGGTGTGGATTTAGTGTGTATTCCAGCATTCACAGACATTCAAATCGATGGTGAAGAAAGAACAGCAATTAAACTCATTATTCAGCCGAAGTAATTTTTCTAGCAAGGAGGAACACACTATGGAAGTACTAAAAGTCTCATCACATTCTAGTCCAAACTCTGTCGCAGGCGCACTGGCTGGCGTTATACGTGAACACGGTAGCGCAGAAATTCAAGCCATTGGCGCGGGTGCTATCAACCAAGCGGTCAAAGCAATTGCAATTGCAAGAGGCTATGTATCGCCAAGTGGAATTGATTTGGTATGTATTCCTGCATTCGCTGATATTGAAATTGACGGTGAAGAGAGAACAGCCATTAAATTGATCGTACAGCCGAGATAAAACGGTTTTCATAGTTTAAATGACAAACCCGAATCATATTCCGTATGGCTTTATTGCCCCAAGTAGGGTACTGAAGTCATACTGAAGACGGATTCGGGTTTTAATATGTCTCTTATATGTGTTTTAATATTTCGTCTGTGCTCATGACGGTTGCAAATCTGCCAGACCACATATCATTCATGTGGAGAATCATGTGCTCTGCACTGAGATATTTGCTGTCAAAGGTTGAGTGTGCATCAGCTATGACCGTGCACTTATAGGCCTTGCCAAAAGCACTGCGTACGGTTGTGTCAATACAATATTCGGTTTGCATGCCAACTATGATTAGGTCATGTGCATTTATAGAATGTAAGTGGGACTGAAGAGATGTGTTATAAAAACTATCACAGGTAGTTTTTTTTATGACGACTTCTGTACCCTCAGGCTTGATCGCATCAACGATTTTCCAAGAGTTCGTATTTTCTGCAAAGGAGCCTTCAGATTCACTATGTTGGATGTAAACGACAGGAATACCTGCTATACGGCTCTTTTCAATAATACGTGAAATATTATGCATAACGCTTTTTTTGTTGTGCAAGATATCGTCTTCTGCGTGTACAATGGCATTTTGAACATCTACAACGATAAGACAAGGACTACTCAATGAAAAATTCATATTATTCTCCTTTATATTATGAAACCATGGGTGTGTAATTGATTCTAATGGCCCACATACAATCGTGAAACATGGCGAATGTGAAATGTAATATCTGTATATTTTAGACGACTTTGTACTTTGTTTCAACACAAAAATCCTTTCATTATAAAGAAAGGAAAATCACTAATGAAAAATGATACGAAAAACAGGGTGCAGATCAAAGTGTTTTCAACTTTCAAGTTGAATTACTAGGGCAACTACGTTATAATACAAATGCGAATGATAAAGTTAAAATTGAAATTAATATTCGAATTTGGAAGTCTTCAAGGAGGAAATGAACCTTATGTCTACACAGTACTCAAATCCTTTGATTGAGCGTTATGCATCTCAAGAAATGAGTGAAATCTTTTCACCACAAAAGAAATTCTCTACGTGGAGAAAGCTTTGGGTTGCACTTGCAGAGGTTGAAAAAGAACTCGGTTTAAATATTACAGATGCTCAAATTGAGCAGATGAAAGCGCATATTGAAACTATAGATTTTAAGCGTGCTGCAGAACATGAAAAAATTAGACGTCACGATGTGATGGCGCATGTACATACATTTGGCGAACAATGCCCTGATGCAATGCCAATTATTCACCTGGGCGCAACAAGTGCTTATGTTGGTGATAATACAGACCTCATTCAAATGAAAGAAGCACTTGAACTGGTTCGTGTTAAACTGGTGGATCTTATTTCTAAGCTGAAGACATTTGCAATTGAATATAAAGCACAACCAACACTTGGATTCACACACTTTCAACCAGCTCAGCTAACTACAGTAGGAAAGCGTGCTGCCTTATGGATGATCGATTTGGTAATGGACTACCATGATATCACTTATCTGATCAACTCACTCAAAATGCGTGGTGTGAAAGGGACAACGGGTACTCAGGCGAGTTATCTTGCCCTGTTTGATGGTGACCATGAAAAAGTAAAAGCACTGGATGATAAAATAGCAGCGAAGTTTGACTTTGATGGCTCACTTGCCGTGACTGGGCAGACGTATACGCGTAAAATTGATTCGAGAGCACTAGCAGCACTAAGTGGCGTAGCACAGTCTATGCATAAAATGACAAATGATCTTCGACTGCTTCAGCATATGAAAGAAGTTGAAGAGCCATTCGCAAAGAATCAGATTGGTTCATCTGCAATGGCTTATAAAAGAAATCCTATGCGCTCGGAAAGAATTGCTGCACTGAGCCGTTTTGTAATTGCTGCTTCAGCAAATCCTGCAATGACACAATCTGCACAGTGGTTTGAAAGAACGCTGGATGATTCCGCAAATAAGAGGCTTTCAATTCCAGAGGCATTCCTCGCAGTCGATGCAATTCTAGATATCGGCAACAATGTCACTTCTGGTCTGGTTGTTTATCCTAAGGTAATTGAGAAGCATATGAATGAAGAACTGCCATTCATGGCTACTGAAAACATCATCATGGAAGCTGTAAAACGCGGTGGAGACAGACAGGAACTTCATGAGTCGATTCGTGTTCACTCCATGGAGGCGGCTAGACAAGTGAAGGAATTTGGTAAGAAAAATGATCTTCTTGAGCGTATCGTAGAAGACCCGATCTTTGGACTAAACAGTTCAGATATTGAGAAACTCCTTGATCCGAAGGACTATATTGGACGTTCAGACGTTCAGGTTGTTGAGTTTATCGAATCAGAGGTTGACCCAATTCTTGAAATATACAGCGACAAGCTGGGCAAAAGTGTAGAACTTAAAGTATAATTGTAACCCCTCTTCGAATTTTGGGTATACCTAATTTTGAAGAGGGGTGATTTTATGTATTCATTTGATTTTAAACAGGTAGTAGAATCTTCATCGAACTTGTTTAAAATGCTTAATCTGGATAGCTGGGCGACGGAAGTGGACAAGCATTTTGAAATCGACAGCTGTGAGGCAGATGTTTTAGAACTGATGAAACATCATCATTTGAACTATTCAATTATAATGCCGTCCTATAGATTTCAGATTGAACACGCTCAGGAACTTGCTGAATGCTTAAAAAGCGGGATTGAAAAAATTGGCTATACGTCCTTTATATCAGATTCATATAAGGCGGATGCAACCGATAAGTTCCTTAAAAGCGATTTCAATATCACCCAACGATATGATAAACCATATGCACTTTTTTACACTTGGGACATGCATCATAAATGTACATATGGCTTGTCCGGTCATCAAGTGAAAAACCTGTTTCAGCAAAATGGTTGGACGGGTATGACTTCTGAAGAATTTATGGTAACGCAGTCTCGTTCTGTAACATTTGCAGAACCACATGGAAAACTGTGGACATGGCTTGTTGATTCAAGCAATGATGGCATGACTTCAGTTGGATTTCTGGACAAGAGCTCTTTAAAGGTGTATACCTGTAAGAAGGGAAGCACCCATGATGCACGCGGTGCATTGGTAACATGTATACTGCCGCTCCGAGAAGTTAAGGAGTATAAGCGGGAATAGACATTATAAAATATTGCGAGGGATATCTATGGCAGAAGATGTAAGAACAATTAGAGTTGTGCCTCACAGAGAAGAGTGGACAGCTCAATTTGATATTGAAGCAGAAAAACTTAAAACAATCTTTGGTGATCAGGTAATAAACATCCACCATATTGGCAGTACGGCTATTGGGGGAATTGTAGCCAAACCCATTATCGATATTCTAATTGAAGTCAAAGACATTCAGGCAGTCAATCAGCACAATAGTGCAATGAAAGAGCTTGGCTATATCCCTAAAGGAGAGTATGGCATACCTGGACGTCGATTTTTTATAAAAGGTAGTGAAATAAACAGAACCCATCATGTTCATATTTTTGAAAATGGTGATAGTCAAGTTAGTAGGCATATCAATTTTAGAGATTATTTGAATTTGCATCCGGATGTGGCAAGAGCCTATTCAAAGCTAAAGCAGGAGCTTGCTGAGAAATACCCCCATGATATAGAAAGCTATATGGAGGGCAAGAGCAAATTTATTGAAGAAGTAGAAATGAAAATAGTTATTTGGAAAAAATTCATTGAGAAGGATTTATTCTAAAGGCATAATTATTAAAGTTAAGCGCTTTTTATGTTCCGTCCATGACACGTTGTGGACAGGGCATAAAAAGCGTTTTTTTAGTGCTTTAAACTCACTGAAGAAACACAAGCACAGAAATAGATAAAGTTTGATTTGACAAATAGGAATAATATGGTAATATTTAAATATCCAATAAATGGAAAAAAATCCTAGTTTCAATTGAGGAGGTACAGTGTTAAAAAAAGGGAAATCTGAAATTATAAAAGGTATGGTGGGGATTTTGTTGTGCATGTGCGCCGTAGCAGGTATTTACTACTGGGAATCATACGGTAGAGTGCGATATGAACAAACACAAATACTGGTACTAAGGGAATCTGTGACACCAGGTGATCTTATAAAAGAAAACAATTTAATCAGTGTGAATAGAGATCAATCAATCCTTATTAAGGAAGCGATTAAATCAAAAGAAGAGATTTCTGGTATGGTTGCAAAACAGTATATACCTGCTGGCGTGCAACTCAGTGCCTTATATTTTGAGGAAAATGGGCTGGTACCTGATGAAGGGGAGTATATTTTTAAAATGCCGTCTGATTGGATCGCATCATATCCATCCACATTGAGGCGCAGTGATAAGGTGCTCCTATACCCGATAAATGAAAGTACAGGGAAGAAGACCAGTATAGACCGTGTGGCTGATAAAGAGGACAAAACAGATTTTGATTTAGCAGGTAAGGATTATAAAGCGGGTGATCCAGTAGAATGTTTAAGAATAGCATTTGTAAAAAACCAGTCCAACCAAGAGGTGCAGAGTGTTGGAGAATCAGGGCGCTTAAATGGAACATCCAATATTGTATCTATAGAACTTATTGCGGATATTGAAAGTATCAACCGTTTGGACATGCTTCATGAAGCGGGATGTAAATTTATGATTCTATACAAATAGGCGAGGTGTAATATGGGCGTATTAGGACTTATATCAGATGATATGCAGCTGTATAAGCGTTTGATAGAAAGCGATCAATTTGAAAAAGTTGCACAAGTGCACTTTAACAAAATTAATGAAAGTGGTGCAGATATCATTCTTGTCAGTGACCGCATTGTTAAACCTCAGCAGCTGATTGATAGAATGCAGGAGTTTTCATCTATAAAAGTTTTCTACATGGTTTCAAAGGAAAATTTCACGAATTTAAGTGAAGCACTATACGCTTCAAGGGATATTGATATGATTCCACCAGCACTAACGGTTGAACAAATTTACTTGAGAGTCGTAAAAGCAATAGGCGGTGGACGCGCTCAAACAAGCAATATATTCACTTTTTTTGGTGCAGATACAAAGGTTGGAACCAGTATGGTTGTTTCCAGCTTGGCACAGGCAGTAGCAAAAAAAAATGAAATGGTTGTGGTATTACCGCTAGATGGATCCTATGGAGATGAGTATGTTGACTTTGACAGCAAGTGTGGTTTAGAAGACATCAAAACAAAGCTAACGACACGCATTTTATCAGAGCAAGAGTTAATAGACATGTGTGTTCCTGTACAAAAAGGATTTTCAGTCTTGCCCGGTATTCGAAATATTTTAAGCATGAACACTTATCATCCAGACCAAATAGAGTATTTACTCGATAAGCTGTCCAGTATCTTCAAAATCGTTCTAATAGATGCGGGTGCGCGTATTGACGTTGGTATGGCTTTAGCAGGTTTAAATATGACTCAAAATAGATTTTTGGTCACAACTCAGCAGCAAGGCTCCTACAGGCGATACTCAAAAGTAAAAAAACAAGTGCTGAACCGGCTTCAAATATCGGATTTTCTTCTTGTTGTGAATAAGTATATTGAAACACCGGAGCTATCGAGTTCCAGAGTCCTGGCTGAACAATATGAGGCTATGCATGTTGCCACGCTTCCCTATATGGAGTTTGGCTGGCAATGCGAAAAGGAAAAATCCACACTGCTTGATTTTAGAAATAAGGCTTACTTGGAAGGCATACAGTTGATTGAACAAATTGTGTTTTCACATCTTGGTATCTTGCCTCAATCAGGAAAGATGATGAATAAAACAAGTATTTTGAAGCGACTATTTAGAAAAACAAGCTAGTGTAACATAGAAATAGAAAGAAGGGATTGTGTGATTGAGGCTTTTAAGCTAGATGCTTATATAGAAGAAAAAACAAGAACAGAAGAAGCTGTACTAAATGCAGTTCAAACCAATAAACGAAGTAAACAAGATGCTTTTGGTAAGCTTTGTATTGATGTCATGGCGTGCTTTAACAAAGAATGGGAAGAAGAACTCAGTGGCTATGAATTGATATTAGAGCGCCAAAAAAGAGCCATTATAGGCTACGAAAAGGAAGTTAAATATTTCAGAGACAAAATCAATGAGTACCTCAAAAGAAATACTTGTACTGATTGCTGGTTCCCGGAATGGTATGAAGATTTAACAGATGCAGTTTTTCAAGAAAATTGGGGTCTTGCGGGTGTTTCGCAGTGGGTCAACGGCAATCAGCGTGAATTGTCTGCATCGAGTTCTGCGAAGATAATCGGCGATAGAATTTATTTTCTCATAGATGGTAAACTCGTGCTTCAGCCCCAACGTATAGGGTCAGATAGAAGAAAACAACTTAGGAAAGCACTTCTCTTGAATACCCCTAAAGTACGTGATAGTGCTGATTACCATGAAATT
Organism: uncultured Acidaminobacter sp.; assembly: GCA_963676345.2. Lineage (GTDB taxonomy): Bacteria > Bacillota > Clostridia > Peptostreptococcales > Acidaminobacteraceae. The sequence goes on along the minus strand of CAXXTS010000001.1, from coordinate 318,124 downwards.
TATATGATGAATGGAACGCGTATTACTTTGTTTGGAAAGGGCAAAACAAAAGAAAATCAAGATACCATCATATTTAGGAAATTTTTCGTAAGAGACTATACTTTTGAGAAACAGGTTGAACTTGGAACCATTCCTAGCGAATTAGTTCCTGTGTTTAAGGAAATGATACTGTGCGGATACAATGTCGCATTTACAGGTGCTGTACGTACTGCAAAGACAACATTTTTGACAACGTGGCAGTCTTATGAAAACCCTGAACTGGAAGGTGTTTCCATAGAAACCGATCCTGAAATTCCACTGCACAATATCATGCCAACAGCACCAATTTTACAGCTTGTAGCTGACGGAGAAGACTTAGAACATATCGTAAAAAGCGTCATGCGGTCTGATGCAGACTATATTGTCCTTGGTGAGGCGCGCGATGGGATCGCACTGAATATTGCTGTAAAAATAGCCAATAAGGGAACACGCCGTGTAAAGCTGACTTACCATACGTCAGATCCTATAGACTTTTGCTATGACGTAGCTGATGAAATTGTAAAAGTTTATGGTGGGTCATTATACAGTACGGTTCTTAAGGTGGCTAAGAGTTTTCAATTTGTATTTCATTTTGTTCAGTTAAAAGACAAATCAAAGAAACGTTTAAACAGCATTTACAATTTGGAGTACAATCCATTTACCCATGAAGTGGCAATGCGTCGCATATGCAGGTATCGTCCTGATATAGATGACTGGGTTTATCAAGGAGACTTGTCTGACTGGAGTATGGAATTTGGGTTGACTGAGGACAAACAAGCGGCCCTTAGACTTGACCAGTATCTGAAGGCGCTCAGTAGGCAAAAACCAGAAACTAAGACGCACAGGTTTGAACCGGCTATAGATCACCTAAAGGCGGCGAGATAATGCTCATATGGACACTCTATATCGTATTTATCATAGGGCTGCTTATCGGATTTTCAACCTCGATTCAAATATTCCTAAATGAATTAAAGGCACATACTCAGAGCATAATTGGAGACTTGAATCATTTTGCAAAATCACAAGCACGATTCAAAGCGATTTTTGCAGCGACACTTGGCGAACATGGCGCAGATTATTTAGAGACATATGGATTCGCCTACTTCATTCTCTGTGGATCAAGTTTTGTATTTTTCCTTACAAACCTTCCAATAATTCAAGCACTTCAAAGTACACTTTTGGTCATTATTGTACCCCTAGCATATTTGAGGACTAAGCTTTATACCATTCGTATAGAGAGTAGTTATGAAGGTGAGTTTCTAATATCTGAACTCATGAATCAATATAAGATTAATCACTATAACATGATTGAAGCACTGGACCATACTGTGGTTCATTTGAAAAACACACCACGTGTGAAAGCGCTGCTGTTTAGTTTATCGCTTCAAGTAAAAGCCTACCGTGACGAGGCGCATCTGGATGATATTTTAGAAACCTTTAATTATATGGTTGATACGCAGTGGAGTAGAATGCTGATTAATAACATAAGACTTTCTATACATGAGGGGCTTAATGTAACCAGTGGGCTTGCTGATATTCAAGATGAACTCAGGCACGCCAAGAAATCTTATGAAAAGAGCGAGCGGAGTACTACAGAAGGGTTTGTTATGGTCAAATTCTTAATACCTGGTCTATATGGTTTGACTATTTTCTTAGCGATTCGACTCTTTGGCTTTACACTGATTAAGTTCATTCATTATCAGTTTTTGACACCGACTGGCCTGCGTTTGATTATGATTTGCAGTGGGCTTTATTTTCTAAATCTATTCATCATGCTGCTCTTTAAAAAACGAAAGTTTGATATTACATAAACAGTGGTTAAGGAGGGGCTATGTTTTCATTCTATTTGTACTGTTTTTTACTAGCAGTATTCATTACGGGGCTTGAGCTTGTACTGAAGTATTTTAAGACCAATGGGCAGCGCTATATTCGTTTTAGGAAAAGGCTTATTAGGCAAGCGTCTAAAAGAAGTCGCGCCGCACTGTATAAAGACCCAGTATCGCAAAAGTTTTATGAAGCGGGATTAAAACTGAATGTACACGAATATAAAACATTCAGGTACTTGTTTGTCGTTGCATGCATGACACTTGAGCTAGGTACTTTTATTTCAAAGCGCGAAATCGAGGTGCGTGAACTTGTTCTTGTCATATTGATTTTTGTTATGACGACCCCTATTGAAAGGGTTGGAAAATATATAACACCATTTGGGAAAATGCTTTCTATACTTGTGTCAAACAGAAAGGAACAAATTGATAGAGAGCACCTGAATGCAATGACCCAGCTTAAGAACTTATGTATTGCACAAGAAGAAAAGCGTGTAGGTGCAGACTATCTAATAGAGCAGTTGTTCAAAAACAGTAGTGTTACAAAACCTGCTTATACAAAGCTCTTAAGGTACTGGAGAATGGGACAAGTTAGGTCAGGTTGTGAAGCCTTCGGACATGTACTTGACACAAAAATTAGCCGTGAACTGGCTAATATATTCGAAAAGCTCGATGATCTAGACCACCAGACCCTCGTCGATCAAATTATAGTGTATCAGAGTTTTATACGTGAAGAACGAATGACACGTTATCAGAAACGTCAGGAGGTGTTGAGCTATATTTTATATGCACCAGTAGTGGCTTCGGCATTTATGGTAATACTCAATTTTATGGTTATCGTCATATGGCTTGATACCATGGACATGATTCAAAATATTTAGGAGGTTTAATATGAAAAATATTATTATTGTTTTGTTTACAATACTTCTGGCTGTTTATATTGGCACAACATATATCATCGGAGACGGTGGCGATTCAGCCTCTTTTTTAGAAGTTGCCGATGAAGTTGGTGACAAAGCCAGTACAGAATTGACAAAAATCACGAATGCAAGCGCGGGTGGAGAATAATGAAAAGCATCATCATCATGCTCTTCTCAATGATGCTGGGCATTGCCTTGTTTTTCAATTTGTTAGTTGGGGAAGATTCAATCCGCGACAACGCTTCTGATGTTTTTCAAGTACAAATAAGCACAATGAAGACCATACCCTAGGTTAAGCAGTTAGAGGAGGGATTTTTTGAAAGACTTTATTGCAGTCTGTGCAGTGGTTATTTTGCTACTGTCCTTTCCTGTCCAATATGCACTGAATATAAGAAATCACTACGAAATATCATTGGTGCAAAAGCATGTGAATAATGCGAAAGAGCTTTCAAGGCTGCAAGGTTGTTTTAATGATGCCATTGTTGAAGTGTTAAAGACAAATATTGAACGTGATACAAGCATTAGAAAAGAGGAAATAGAAGTTGTGTCAGAAACTATGAATACGCAGTTAAAGCGTGGCAGGTTGATACATTATTCTGTGAGTGTACCTATACATAAACTAATAGCACTTGAGTATATGTGGGGGATATCTGCAGAAGAAAACACTGCAAAATACAGTATTGACAACTATGCTGTCAGCGAGTGGGTAGAGCAATGAAATCGTTTATAACGGGTCTGGGGCTGGTGATTCTCCTATGTGGGTTTAACGCCTTTCAGGTAGAACACGATGCCTATTTAAGGGCCCAGTATCAGATTAAAGTACTGTGTGATGACGCGTCCAGTGCTGGAAGCCTAATGCTGGAGTCACCAAAGTATGCTATTGGTGAGCGTGTATATGATCAGCGCGCTGCAGAAGCTTTAATAAAGCAACTTATCATGCTTAATATGCGTCTTGACAGTACACTGGCACCTAAGGTTGAATCATTTTGGGACGAAGTGGTGGAGTACACAACTTATTATGTTGATGATGAACAGATACTATCAATATATAAGAATGGTGTATTACAGTCTCAGTCAGCTTTTTCTTATAATACGATACTTACAGAAAGCTGCACAGAGTATATGAAATTAATTACCGAGCCAACGGTTATAGTAGCGATTGATGTGCCGTATCCCAAGCGGAGTGTATCCTGGCTAGAGTGGCCAAATATAAAAAGGAGTTCTGCTTATGAAGACTTGGATCGGTATTAGTTTTTTAGTATGTATGACCGCTGTATTTGCCTATACAGATATTAAACAGCGAAAAGTATATAACAAGCATTTATGTTTTATGATTACAGGTGCCTTTATAATCAGTTTTATGAATGGGCATATAATCATGGAGTCTATTCTGGGTTTGATACTGCCATTTGGACTGCACTATATTCCATTCAAATTAAGGCTGATATCGGCAGGGGATGTAAAGATTTTTATGGTTTTGGGGCTGGCGCTGGGCATCGTTGAAATTATTGACATCATGGTTTTGTCTTATTTGATTGGCGGCGCCATGTCATTCGTCATTCTAATGAAGGAAAAGGTCTTGTTGACTAGGCTGCGCTATATTTATTGCTACATGACTACGCTGCTAATAGCTGGTACACAATATGAATATAGTCCTGAAGCATCTAAAGCTTTTCAGCTTCCCTTTGCAGTGGCTATTCACATGGCTCTTGTTTTAAAGACTCTGCATTGTTATAAAACAGGGTTTTAAATGAAGTATTTAATTATTAAAGCAAGTCTGGAGGTGACGATTTGCAGCAGACGCGGTATTTGAATAAAAGCCAATCATCGCGGTACGAACCGGTGATTGGAGTCGGTAAGAAGATTGATAAAAAGTATAAGGTCATCAGTCAGATTGGACTTGCAAGTGGACAGTCCGATGTTTACTTATGTTTTTACAAAAAACAGCAAGTGGTTGTCAAACTTTACCGTTTCGGATCAACAATTGACTATGACTTGATGGAAAAGCTTACTGCAATACAATCCCCATCGATAGTACCTGTTCTAAACCATGGGAAATACAAAGACCGGTACTATGAAGTTCTACCATATTATGAAAATGGAGATTTGGCTTCAGTAAATAGGCTTGATTTAGAGACCCTTAAGAAGCATGTCATTCCGTTTATAAACGAAGCACTTAAGACAATACACGATAAGGGTATTGTGCATATGGATTTAAAACCATCCAATATTTTTATTGATAAAGAGGAGCACCTGCATTTGGGAGACTTTGGTATCGGGTCAACACTGGAACCCGTGTCTCTTAGAGTAACAAGCGCGAAAGGAACTTATGGATACAGGCCCCCTGAGAGTTATTCAGAAGCCAGTATAAAAAGCAAGCATTTTGATTATTATAGTTTTGGTATGACGCTGATCCATCTTTGGAAAGGAGAAAGTCCTTATGCTCAGATGGATGCCTATCAGATTATGGCTAATACAATGGATGGGAAAATACATATTCCAAGTCAAATGCCTCAAGAACTGCGTATATTAATTGAAGGTTTGACTGCGTATGACAAGCGTAAGCGAATTGGGTATGAAGAGGTGAAAAAATGGTGTGAAGGCAAAGATATAGGTAGATATGTTGATTTGTCTTCGACGGGTTTTAGGAATCAGTCTGTAACAGAAGTGCTGCTATTTGGTGAGCGGGTGCGTAATCTTAAAGATCTCGCATTCCTTGCTACCGCATCAAAAGACAATTGGGAAGAAACAAAGAAAAGATGCATGTCAGGCGTTTTGGATAGACTATTTGAGGTATCCTCAACAGATGACATTTCTATTTTGAATGACGAACGAATGCACCAGCTGGAGGATGCAGGAGTCAGTAAAGTGTTTTATAAAATAAGCGATGGCGGATTTATCGGTTGGAAAGACTGCCGGTTTAAGAACATACAGGATATGGCGATAGCACTTCAACAAGCCTTGCCAAGTATTCCTTGGTATTTTGAAGAAATGTACCAATCGGATTTTGTAACCTTTCTACTCACTCAGGCGAGAGATGCAGGATATATAGATCAGGAATTTTTAGAGTATGCAGGTGCACAGAGCATGGAGAGATGCTGCTGTGAAATAGCGTATAAGTTCTCTAATCATCATGTATTCAAATATAAGGACCATCAGGTTGAGTCCTTTGAGGACTTGCTAGAATGTCTTCAAACGCAAGACGGACTGCTAATTCCAGAAATAAATAAGCTAATGACCTCAGATTGGTTCACCACGTGGTCACATTACGCATTGGGTTCGAGGCGCGCCTAGAGAACATATGGAGGTATAAATGCACCGTACAAGCATAAATGCATTTTGTGAAAACCTTGGAAAGTTAGAACGTAAAAGAAGTGTTATGAAGTTGTCTTGTCTTATGCTTCAAAGGCATCCAGTGTATGACTTGAAAAACGGTATAAAGACTTGTAACTCAAAAAAAATATATGGATCACTATTATATATGGAAGTGATGTGCCTAACCTTGCTATTGAGAGTATTAATTGTACTTTCTAGAGTAATCGGTATGGTTACGCTCCCTTTGCTGCTTACTGGACTTGATCTTGCAGATAGATGGGTGCAGAATCACATCAATCAGTTTGAAGCTAAGCAAGATGTTTATTCGTGGTTTGAGTGCGCGGTTGTTATTAGTCAGTCCTTCGAAGCGCGTTTAAAATGCATTAAGCAATTATATTGTGGTGAATTTAGTGAAAGAGTACAAGAGCCTACTGCAAGCTCCAGCATAAAGTCTAGAGCGAGAGCCTTTAGCGAAGAACTCAACTTGTGTCCGCAGAAAAACTACAAGCTTTTAGTCCAAGTTTATATGGCGATAAAAGTTCACATTTCAAAAGAGTGGATTAAAACGTCTATTCAGGGTTTCTGGAAGAATACGCGGACTTATGAAGTTTGTGTACTCTTCTCATTTTATGTGTGGTTACAATACGGGGACGTGCCCACGGTATGGTGGAAGACACTTGGAATAGTCCTGTTTGCGGATTTCTTTTTCCGAGTAGCCCGACTAGTAGCAAGCCGTTCTATACACCGTATACTCCTACACATACAAGGCAAAACTGTGAAGTGCTTATATCAACCTAGCTGGAGTAGTTCAACGAATCAACGCGAAGATCAGATTTTAAAACGCCATATAAAAATGTTCAACCGACTGCCTGCTTGTAAAGTTCAGGGTGAATGGGGGATGGCTGTTGAACTATACGCTGTATTATCAGTTGTTTATGTCCTGCAGTTTGAATGGATGCATATTTTTTCATAAAAGAGGTGTTTAATTGATCTCAGCTACCAATACAAATAATGATAGTCAATCACAGAAGCATCTTAATATGTTGATGCGTTTAGGCCAAAGTTTGATTCATGTTCAAAGCTTTATGGAGCTGGTTTTAGAGCATACAACTATAGAGACTTCAAAAGAAGTTGAATTAGAAACTTCAATACAAGCTTCAGGTAAAAAGAAAATAGTGGAATACGTTTCGGTTCGTCTACAAAGTGAAATTATGGATTATATCAGTTCGGCGCTTAGTATTGAAAATGAAAGAAGAATGCATGACAAGTCTGGGCAGGTTCTCAATAAAAAAATGGATCAGCTGCTTCAGCATAAATTTATCCTAGTCCTACCCTTGTTGGTTCTTTATATTTTTGCAGCAGATAAATCCACTTTATGCATTTTTAACGTGTATATCGTTCTTAGAATACTGGATTTTTTCAGGTACAGTCTGGCACTCATGCGCTTAGGTGGACAGGCGGAAGACCTCTTTGAAGCTGAGTTTCACGGAGGCGAGACGCATTTTAGTGCAAAAGGGTGTATTGTACATGGAAATAGCATTTTAGACTGGATTGCAATCATATTAATAATAGTAAGAATGCTTTAACCCGAATTGTTTACGCCATTCATCCTAGTGAATCAGGCAAAACGTTCGGGTTTAATTGTTCAAAAAAACTGAAAACGTCAATAATGTTTAAACGTCTATTCATAAATAGACGTTTTACTGACGTACACCTGATACAATGACTTTGAAATTAAGCGATTGTTGAATAACGCGTGAATCCGAAGTAAAACGCAAGGTCAATGAAATAGATGATATACACACCGCGACTTTCTTCGGGAAAATTGATAGGGGGAACCAAAATGAACAAAGTAATTCTAGATGGTCTGTCTTTAACGCTGCAAAATGTTGCAGATGTTGCACGAAATGGTTTTAAAGTCGAGCTTGATTCTAAAGCAGTTGAAAGAGTAAAAGCGAGCAGAAACATTGTAGACAAATTTGTCGAAGAAGGAAAAGTTGTTTATGGCATTACTACAGGCTTTGGTAAGTTTTCTGACACAGTTATTTCTAAAGAAGACACAGCAGAGCTTCAGAGAAATCTGATTGTCTCACATGCCTGTGGTGTTGGAAATCCATTTAGTGAAGAAGTTGTAAGAGCAATTATGCTGCTTCGTGTGAACAACCTTGTAAAAGGTTATTCAGGCGCAAGACTCTCTACAATTGAAACGCTTGTAAAAATGTTGAATGAAGGCGTACATCCTGTTATTCCTGAAAAAGGTTCATTAGGTGCTTCTGGCGACCTTGCACCACTATCACACATGGTTTTACCACTTATTGGTGAGGGTGAAGCAATGTACAAGGGTCAAATGATGCCAGGTAGAGAGGCAATGAATAAAGCAGGTATTGAGGTTGTTGAGTTAACTTCAAAAGAAGGCTTAGCTTTAATCAATGGTACTCAAGTTATGACAGCAGTAGGTGCACTTACTGTTTATGACGCTCAAAAGCTGATGAAACTTTCTGACATGACGGCTTCACTAACAATTGAAGCACTGCGAGGCATCACAGATGCATTTGATCCGCGTATTCATGCAATTCGTCCACACAAAGGACAAATGGACACAGCAGCTAATCTGCTTCACATACTTGAAGGCAGCGAAAGAACGACACGTCAGGGTGAAATCCGCGTTCAGGATGCGTACTCACTACGTTGTATTCCACAGATTCACGGTGGCAGTAAAGACGCAATTGAGTTCATTACACAAAAGGTTCTAATTGAAATTAATGCAGTAACAGATAACCCAATTATCATTCCAGAAGACGAATCTGTATTCTCTGGCGGCAACTTCCACGGTCAGCCAATGGCACTGCCTTTTGACTTCCTTGGTATAGCGCTGGCTGAAATCGCCAATGAATCTGAAAGACGAATTGAGAGAATGGTAAACCCAGCCCTAAGTGGTCTGCCGGCATTCCTGACACCAAAAGGTGGTCTGCACAATGGCTTTATGATTGCACAATATGCTGCGGCGGCACTTGTTTCAGAAAACAAGGTTCTAGCGCATCCAGCAAGTGTTGACTCTATTCCATCAAGTGCAAATCAGGAAGACCATGTATCGATGGGTACAATTGCGGCACGTAAGGCAAAAGAAATTTATGAGAACGTAGCAAATGTTCTGGCAATTGAGCTCATGTGTGCTGCACAAGCAATTGATCTAGATCCGAATGGCAAAATGGCAAAAGGTACACAGGCTGTATATGACCTGGTACGCAGTAAAATTGATGCGTTTATGGAAGACCGCGAAACTTACCGCGATATCAATAAAATGTATGACTTGATTAAATCTCATGATATTGTTGAAGCGGTAGAGTCTGTAATTGGTGAGGTTTCTGGCGTTAAGTAAGGTGATCTGGCAGCTCCAAGATTTAGAGCTGCCTACTATAAAAGCAGAGAGGTGAATGAAATGATTAGTAATCAAGCGATAGCTGGAGCTATGACTGTTAAGCTTGACAATGTGTTGCCTGAATATCCTGAATTTAAGAAAGGTATTCGTCGCGCACCAAAGAGAGAATTTACACTAACTCAAAAGCAAACTGAAATTGCCCTTAAAAATGCACTGCGTTATGTACCGGAAGAAATGCATGACGTTCTTGCACCTGAATTCATGGAAGAACTTATGGAGCATGGTCGTATTTACGGCTACCGTTTCCGTCCTGAAGGCGAGCTAAGCGGCAAGCCATTTGAAGAATATAAAGGCATTACTGAAGCAAAAGGCGTTCAGGTTATGATTGACAATAACCTCGACTTTGACATTGCGCTGTATCCATATGAACTCGTTACATATGGGGAAACTGGCCGCGTATGTCAAAACTGGATGCAGTACAGACTCATTAAAAAGTATCTTGAAGTAATGACTCAAGATCAGACACTGGTTGTTATGAGTGGTCACCCGCTGGGGCTTTTCCATTCTTCTCCTGAGGCACCAAGAGTACTGATTACAAACGGTCTAATGATCGGTATGTACGATAATCCTGAAGACTGGAATAAAGCAGCTGCTATGGGTGTTTCAAACTACGGACAAATGACAGCTGGTGGCTGGATGTACATTGGCCCACAGGGGATTGTACACGGCACATTCAATACGGTACTGAATGCTGGACGTCTTAAGTATGGCATCAAGGGCGACCAAGATCTGGGCGGCTTCCTATATGTAACGTCGGGCCTTGGTGGCATGTCAGGTGCTCAAGGTAAAGCGGTTAAAATCGCAAATGGCGTGGGTATTATTGCAGAAGTTGATAAATCAAGAATTGAAACACGTCATGAGCAAGGCTGGGTGGATTCATGGACTGCTGATCCTAAAGAAGCTTTTGCCGAAGCAAAAGAATATATGGACAAGGGCGAGGGCCGAGCGATAGCATTCTATGGCAACATCGTTGACCTTCTTCAATACGCTGTTGACAATAAAGTTCAAATTCACCTTCTATCAGACCAAACATCTTGCCACGTTCCATATGATGGTGGCTACTGTCCACAAGGTCTTACATTCGAAGAGCGTACTGAACTGCTAGGCAATGACAAGAAGAAGTTTATTGAATTGGTAAACAAGACACTTCTTAAGCACTACGAACTCATTAAAGAGCTTACTGCGAATGGTTCTTACTTCTTCGATTATGGTAATGCATTCATGAAAGCTGTATACGATGCAGGTCAGCCTGAAATCTGTAAGAATGGCAAAGATGAGTCTGAAGGATTTATCTGGCCATCGTATGTAGAAGATATCATGGGTCCGATGCTGTTTGATTATGGCTATGGTCCATTTAGATGGGTATGTCTATCCGGTAAAAAAGAAGATCTTCTTAAAACAGATGCAGCTGCAATGAGCTGTATTGATCCCGACAGACGTCCTCAAGATAGAGACAACTACGTTTGGGTACGAGACGCAGACAAAAATGGTCTGGTTGTTGGTACACAAGCACGTATCCTATATCAGGATGCACTAGGCAGAATGAATATTGCACTTAAGTTTAATGAAATGGTTCGAAAAGGCGAAATCGGCCCAGTTATGCTAGGTCGTGACCACCATGATACAGGTGGTACAGATTCACCATTCCGTGAAACTTCAAATATTTATGACGGTTCAAACATGACTGCTGAAATGGCAACACAGTGTTTCGCGGGTAACGCGGCACGTGGTATGACAATGGTTGCGCTACACAATGGCGGCGGCGTTGGCATCAGCAAATCAATTAACGGCGGTTTCGGTATGGTTCTTGATGGTTCAGAGCGCGTTGACAGAATTCTGCGTCGTGCGGTACCATGGGATACAATGGTAGGCGTTTCACGTCGTAACTGGGCTAGAAACGAACATGCTATTGAAACTTCTATGGAGTACAACCAGCTTTATGACGGTTCAGACCACATCACAATTCCATATGTAGCTGATGAAAATCTTGTTGGCGGACTCGTGGAGGATGCATTTAAGAAATACGGGTTAAAGTAAATCAACGTTTGGAAAACAGGAAGTTGCATGTGGGGACATGCAACTTCCATACTGTATCTTACGGGAGGAAATTTTCATGCAAACGATCGTACAATGTGTTCCTAACTTCAGTGAAGGTAAGGACAAAGACAAAATTGAGAAAATCATTGACAACTTCAGAGGCAAAGACGGCGTGAAACTGCTTGATTACAGCAGTGATGAAGACCATAACAGAACGGTTGTTACACTCGTTGGTGAGCCAGAAGCGCTTAAAACAGCAGTTGTAAACGCTATGGGTGTTGCTGCAGAGCTAATCGATATGACTAAGCATGAGGGTCAGCATCCACGCATGGGTGCGACAGATGTTGTGCCTTTCATTCCAATCAAGAACTTCTCAATGGAAGAAGCAATTGAGCTTGCTAAAGCAACTGCTCAAGCAGTATTTGAAAAGCATCAAATTCCAGTATTCTTATATGAAAAGGCCGCTTCAGCATCACACCGTACAAACCTTTCAAAAGTGAGAAAAGGTCAATTTGAAGGTATGGCTGAGAAGGTTAAAGAGCCTGAGTGGATTCCAGACTTCGGTACAGAAATTCACCCAACAGCTGGTATTACAGCAGTTGGTGCACGTATGCCACTGGTAGCTTTCAATGTAATCCTTGATACAAATAACCTTGATATTGCAAATGCAATTGCTAAGCGCGTACGTCACTTAAGCGGTGGACTACGTTACTGCAAAGGTATTGGTATAGCAATGGAAGACCGTAATCTAACACAAGTTTCAATGAATATGACAGATTACACAAGAACCCCACTTTACAGATCATTCGAGCTTATTCGAATTGAAGCTAAGCGTTATGGTGTTAATGTAATTGGTTCAGAAGTTATTGGTCTACTTCCTATGGAGGCTATGATTCAAACTGCTGAGTACTATCTTGGCGTTGAAGACTTCTCAATGAATCAAGTGCTTGAAAAGCGCATTATGGATATCGAATAAATATAAATCTATGAGGGTGCTAAAGCAAGCACCCTCTGATTATTTGTTAGGACAGAATCGTGTTTTAGAATAGTTGTAAGCCCTCAGTTATGTGCAAACACACTAGAGGGCTTTTAGTTTATCTTTGTATTTGGGTGACTTAAAGTACATGCACCCGAATAGGTATAAGCCACTTCTTCATAAAAGAAAGTGTGCTGTACTTTGTACTCCCAACAAGTGAAGAGAGTGATGTATAAAGCCTAGGGTCTTTATGCTTTGCTCTTTTTATTTATAGGTATCCTATCAAATCGTCAAATATCCTCAGCTGTGATTAGAATAATGTACACACTATACGTCTATAAAAAAAGAAATATAATTACAAAATAAAAGTTTCACTGACGTTTTATGGTGTGCTCTGATATAATTGAAGAGTCAAATAGTGATATGAATCTAAATTCGGGGGAATAAAATGAAAATTCAAGTAATATTATTTGGCGTACCTAAAATTATAGTAGACCATGAGACCATTGAATTTCCATTTAGAAAAGCTGAGGCCATCTTCTACTATCTTTGTGTACGAAGACGTGTAACACGCGATGAACTTGTTAATTTGTTCTGGAGCGAATTGAAAGAAGAAACCGCAAAAAAAAATTTACGGAATGCCTTATACCAAATAAAGAAGACACTTGGTGACACAGTTTTGAAAACACCCAAGAGAACCATCGTTGAACTGGGGGACTCTGTAGAAATTGATTGCGACGTTGACCAGTTGCTTGAGCATAAGGAGATTGATGCTTACATCGGTCCATTTTTACAGGGTTATACCGTAAAAAATGCCATTAACTTTGATGAGTGGATGATTGGGTTTAGAGAGCATTGTCGAGAACGCTTTACTGAGTACGCCTATGAGGCTGTTGAAAATGATGAAGAAGATACCAACCATTTGATACAAACAATGCAGGTGGTCATCAAGGTTGATCCCTACGATGAAAGGGCATATCGTCTGATTATGGATGCTTATGCGCGGTCGGGACATGTCAACAAGTCGTTTAAAATATTCCAGTCCCTAAAGAACATATTGAACGAAGATTTAGGTGTTGAACCGGATCTTGAAACAAAAAGCCTGTTTGAAAAATTGGCTGTTCAGCGCGAAGAGGAAAGTGCACCCCGTCAGCCTACAAACATGTATGGCAGAAAACAAGAGCTGGAAACACTGAACAGAGGGCTGCGCAATTATATCGCAGGCATCTCCTTCAAATCTATTCTAATTGAAGGGGAAGCAGGGATAGGTAAAACCACACTTCTTGAGAATTTCCTTGAAAGCCATGTGTTTGCAAGGGTTTCTGAGGGGACAAATGTCCCGATTATTTTAAATACAATCTGCTACCAATCAGAAGCTGCTTTTTACTTAAAACCATGGCATGCAATACTTGAGCAAATTATTGACCTGACAAATGCACATGATATATTTTGGCCGGTTCAGTGGCGCCGCGAATTGCTTCGTATATTCCCATCCCTTGCAGAGCGCCTTGTAATCGATGAAATGGATATAGAGCAGAGTATTTCACTGAGTCCAACGCTACAAATTCACCTTCTTGAAGACATTATTGGCCAGCTTTTAGGGCTTATAACGTCGCGATTTAAAATAGTCATTACAGTAGATGATCTTCAGTGGATGGATGAAATGAGTCTTGCGATTTTGACGAGTCAAATGCTTCAGTACGGTAGAGACAAGCTCATGTTTATTGGCCTTAAAAGAAGTGGGTCATCTAATGTGGTTCGTAAAATGAAGGCAACACTCTTGAGAAATGGTCTTATAGATGTCATTCATCTGTCGCGCTTCACCAAGTCTGATATTAAGGCTTTTTTGAAACAAACAGATTCAAGTATTGGAGACGAGGAAGTCCTTGATGCGATTTACTCAGAGACAGAAGGCAATCCTTTCTTTATAAAAGAGTACTTGATTGCACTTTCGGAGTCGGAAACATGCACCATGACAACAGCAATGCGTAATATTATTGAAGGGCGATTTAATGACCTGACTAAAGACGCATCAAATCTGCTGGATTTGATTGCGTGTTTTTCAGATAAAATTGAGTTTGAGGCCCTGCGTGAGGTCAGTGGCAAAAGTGAACTGGAACTCCTTGAACTTATTGATGAGCTTCAGGGAAAGAATATTCTGCTTGAAGGTGGCGAAAGTGGTCAGCTTTCTTTTTCACATCATAAAATTAGGGAATATATCTATGAGAATTTAAATTCAACCAAGCGAAAGGTTCTAAACCTCAAAATTGCAGAATGGTTTTTCCAGCGTATTAGAAACTATGGGTATGAGCGTGTTATTTACCACTATAGAAAAGCTGAAGAGCATGTAAAAGCTATGAAATACCATTTGATTTATATTGAAGGTTTTTTAAATTTCGAGCATGAACTGTATCCGGTTATTGATGTAAGCATTGATAATAAAACACTTAGACTTGCAGACAACAACCGTGTCATGCTTTGGTTTAAAGAGGCAGAGTCTGAGCTTGAAGTACTTAGAGAACAGGTTCGTAATCTAACTGAGGTAGATTACTTAAAAATGCGTCTTTTATTGATGCAAGGGCGCTATTACATTCGTGAAGGGCTCTATGAAATAGGACGTTCTGCTATAGATGAGCTGATTGAAATTGCAAAAGAGCATGAGGACTATGCATTTATGCTAAAAGGCATCCGTCAGCTGGTCAATTATGCAGTACAAACATATGATGAAGTGCAAATGAATATTTGGATTGACAAGGCGCTAAGTATTCTCAGTAGGTTTGAGTCCAAAGAAGAAGAAGGTATGATTAAGCGTTTGCGGGGATTGGCGCTTATGCTGATGCACCGATATGACGAAGCTGAAACAGAGCTAAAAGAGGCCATTGCGCTATTCAAAGCACTTGATAACCGAAAAGGGAAATACAGGCTTAATATTGCAGCATGTCACAATTATTTGGGTGACCTGCATAGAATGCAGTGCAAGTTTGAAGACGCGATGAAAAGTTATGAACTTGCTATAGAGATTAGTGAATTATCAGGGGTATCACGTTGTACGTCCATATTTCTTACAAATGCTGGTCAAACCGCTTTTGACTATGGACGCAAAGATGAAGCGCGTGCGTATTTTGAAGAAGCCATTCGACAATTTGATGTTTACGGGACCGTTTGGAAGCGTGCTATAGCAGAAGGTTATATGGCACTCATTAAGCTAGAGCATAATATACTAGATGAAGCATACGCTCATCTCGAATTTTCAGGAATGTATGCAAAAAAATTGAAAAATCCGTATTCTATTGGTATCTTTAATAAGGTACGTGCAAAATTTAAAACAGAAATTGAAAAGACAGGCATAGGTACGTATCCTTCAATTATATCGCTGGATACAGAGGCCTACCTTCAGCTTGCATATGGTTATTTTAGAAAATCCAACTCAGAATTTGAAATGGAAATTCAGTGATAGACTTTTAAAAATGAAGGTATAAATGTCTTATACAGGAGGTACCCCCATGCGACTCGTATCAGTAGACACAATAAATGAGAATGACATACTCGGAAAAACCATATATACATCTGATGCATCTCTTTTACTTGCTGCAGGTGTGAAGCTTTCAAAACGAATGATAAACAGCCTTAAAAGAAATCATGTTTACTATATCTATGTTGAAGATGAACAGTCCGAAGGCATTGTTCCTATTTCAATTATTCCAGATGAAGTGAAGGTGAAGAATGTTGCCAAGGTTGAACGGATCATGAAAAAGTCCTTTGCTTCACTCAATCATGCTAAAGGGAAGATGATTAGTGAAGAAGTGATTAGCGAATACCGCAAAGTCGTTAAGGATTTGTTTGATATGCTTTCAGATATGCCAGAGAGACTTTATAATATGGTTGAGCTGATGGGGACGGATATGTACACCTATGCTCATAGTGTAAATGTGGCAGTACTCAGTATCGTTATTGGATTAGCTCTCAAAATGGACCGCGATAAGATTCAGCATATGGCGTTGGGCGCCCTCATGCATGATATTGGTAAAATGCAGGTTCCAGAGAATATTTTAAACAAGCCAGATGTGCTCCTGCCACCGGAGTATGAGCAAATTAAAGAACATGTTTCAATGGGCTATGAACTCATAAAGGACGATATAACCCTTTCAGGTATAACAAAGCAAATTGTTTATGGGCACCATGAGCGATTAGATGGGACAGGGTACCCGCGGGGCTTAAATGCAGGCAATATTTCAATTTATACACGTGTTGTAACCATATGTGATATTTTTGATGCAATGACATCTGACCGGGTGTATCAGAAAAAAATGCCGATTTATAAAGCGCTGGATGTAATGATGGCAGAGGCTGTAGAACGCATTGATGCGCCGCTGCTTAAAACCCTTATAGAGAACATAACAATATACAGACCAGGTGAAACGGTGGTTCTTGAAGATGGAAGAAAGGGTATTGTCGTTGATGTAAGACGCGGGTATGCAACACGACCAATTATCAGAATCGTTGAAGACCAGACACAAGTATCTCCATATGAAATTGATTTGAAATACGACCTATCTGTTTTCATAAAAGAAACCATAGACCGATAAAATAAAGCCCCAGTCATTAGACTGGGGCTTATTATTTTGATTATGCTCGTTTCAAGTCAACTATTCAATGACTGTCATAACCTCTTCAACAGGCTTGCGCGGTGGGCTCATCTGCTTGTCTGATTCAGGAACACCAATAGGCGTCATGCAGGCAAGTGCATAGCCTTCTTTTTTGAATCCAACAACGTCTTCAATCTGTTTGGAAGCGTAGTTGCAACCTGTCATCCAACACCCGCCATACCCTAGGTTTGCAGCGGCAAGCTGCAGGTTCTGCATTGCGGCTGCAACATTTTGAACCCCTGGTGATGGCTTAAGGAATGCATGGATTTCATCCATTGATGCGCCAGAAGCTTTGATTAATTCAAGGCCAGTAGCTGGGTAAGGTCCAACAAACACCAAGATAACCACAGGTGCATTTTTGAAAACAGTGTGGTATTTAATCATCTTCGAGAATTTTTTGTCCTGCTCAGACTCGATGTGTTCGGAAAGTGCATTGTTTCTATCTTCGACCGCCTTAGCCATATCTTGAATCATCTGTGCATTTTTCACCACAACAAAATGCCAGTTTTGAACATTTTTTCCAGACGGTGCAAGCGTGGCGGCTTTAATCATTTTTTCGATATCCGCCTGAGGCACTGGTTGATCCTTAAACTTTCTTACACTGTGTCTTTTACTTAGAAACTCAAGTGTATCCATATTTTCCTCCAATCGCTATTCATACTTTTGTGCGATTAATCTATTCACCAATAGTGTACGGGATTGTTAAGGCATTGGCAATAGGAGATGGAAAATCCTTCTTGAGAATATTGGGTTGGCTTTAACAAAATTAGGTATAATTAAAAAGAAATGTAGAGTTAAATAGAAGAAGGAGGATTTTAATGCGTGATTTTCCAAAACCCACTGTAGTAATTAGCAAATGCCTTGAACATGAAGCTTGCAGATATGATGGCACGATGATAAAAAGTGAAGTTGTTGATGTATTAAAGCCGTATGTGAATTTTATTACGGTTTGTCCAGAAATGGCAATTGGACTGCCTTCACCTAGAGAAGCCCTGCGTATAATGCGAGATGAAAACAAGGAAGATCATTTGATATTTTCGAAATCCGGTGTTGAAAAAACGGAGGAGATGGCCACATTCTCAAAGACCTTCTTAGAGAGTCTTGACAAAAATCATATTGATGGTTTTATACTCAAGCACCGCTCGCCTTCGTGTGGATTTAACGATGTGAAAATGTATAAGGGTCCTGGAAAGTCAAACATCTTCCCAGGAAAAACCGCTGGAATCTTTGGGGGGTATGTGAACCGTACATATCCGGATTATCCTGTTGAAAACGAAGGCAGACTCAGACATTTTAATATTAGGGAGCAGTTTCTAATTGGAATATTCACACTGCGTCTGTTTAAAGAGGTTAGTGAAACGGGTCAAATGAAAGGACTTATTAAGTTTCACTCAGTCAATAAGTACCTATTTATGGCACTTAGCCCAGGATACTTGAAGAATATGGGGAAAATTGTAGCAAATCATGATAATTTATCAGAAGATATGATATTCGAACAATATGAAGCTTTGCTAAGAAAATTACTCCTTCAGCCAATGAATCGGAGTAGAAATGTTAATGCACTGCTGCACGTATACGGGTATTTCAAAAAAGACTTGGCAGATGCTGAAAAGGTATATTTTCTTGACAACATTGAGCTTTATTCTCAGAAGAAAGTGCCTTTTTCTGTCCTGATCGCTATTTTAAGAAGTTGGGTTATACGGTTTAATCAACCCTATTTGACTGAACAGACTCTATTTGAGCCTTATCCTAAAGAGCTATTTGATGTAACGGACAGTGGAAAAGGAATATAGGTCTAAAGTTGGACAAATATCGTAATATCTTATAGAATAGAAGTACAATGTGTATCCTTAAACCTATTAAATTTTGGAGTGCCTTATGGAATCAAAAAGAAATGAAATTCTTAAGCTTCTAGAAAATGCTAAGTCAAGAAATGCTAAAGAGCCAGAAGTCGCAAGAGCTCTTGGTTTTGATGCGCTCGATATTGCAAAGTCATTCGGATTCAATAATTTAATGGGCGAATCGCTATTGACGATACTCTTGGCAGACAGGCTTCTGTCTTTATACGAAGAAGCATTAGATTGTGCTGAAGAAGCAAGGCAAATATTTGAAGCGGAGAATAATCAGGACGGGCTGATGCGGCTGTACAATATTGTAGGTATATTGTACTACTACAATGGACTGTATGATTTGGCGATGGAGCATTTCAAACTTGCATACCAAAAAGCACTTTCCATAGACAATAAAAAAATAGTTATGGCCTCTCTTAATAATATTGGGGAGGTTAAAAAGCGTGCTGGGGATATTGAGGCGGCTCGAGAAACCTATAATAAAGGACTGGAACTAGCTAAAGACAATAAACTGACGAGGCATTACGGAACCATTATTCAGAATATCGGAGCACTACATTTACAGGAAAATCAGTTAGATCAGGCTGAAGCGTGTTTCCTGGATGCATACTCAAGTCTGCGCGAAGACCCAGAGACTATAAATTTGTCAGAGCTTTTTCTGAATTTTGGGCGATTGTATTTAAAGCGTCAAGATCCAGAACGGGCAAGAGAGTATTACAACTCTGCCCTTACAAAGCTTGAAGGGATAAGGAACAACTTTTATCAACTTGATGTTCTTATTGAACTCTATAAGCTAGAGCTTCCTGACAAACCTAAAGTTGCTATAGAATATTTGACTAAAGCGAGGTCGCTGGCTATTGAATCAAAATCTGAACTCAAGCTCAGTGATATCGAATTGCTTCTCAATGAATTTTATGAGTCAAAACGAAATTACGAGCGGGCTTTGTTCCATTTCAAGCATTATCACAACCTGATTCAGAAGCTGGATGCGAACAACCTGATTCTAAAGCTTAAAATACTGAATATGCAGGGTGTGGAGCAAAGTGGCATTACTACTCAAAAAAATGTTGAAGATAATAGACTGACATCGATTCTAGACAATGAAATAGAAAATGAACGTGAAAAAATCAAAATGCTTGAAAAGCAAAATGAGGCACTTGCACATCAAGCAATGCACGATAAACTGACACAGCTTCCAAACAGAAGGAAAATAGATATTGAACTGTCGGACCTGTCTGAAACGATACGAACTGGAAGAAGACCGACATCGGTTGGCCTATTTATGATAGACATTGATCACTTCAAACGTGTAAACGATGCCATGGGACACCTGTTTGGCGACAAATGCCTAGAGCAGATTGCTACCATGTTAGAACGTGTTGCCAAGAAGTATAACGGATTTGTAGGGCGTTATGGTGGAGAAGAGTTCATTTTTGTAAAACCTGGTTTGGTCTTAGATCAGGCAAGGGAAATTAGTACAGAGCTCAACCAGGCGGTACGGAACATGAATATACGTTATCATATTGATGAGGATCCTTATACGGTGACAATTAGTGTTGGCGGTTTGTTCTGTGAACCCCTGCGTTCGTTTAGCAAGAATGAGTTAATCGATCTTGCGGATCAAGCCCTATATACTGCGAAAGCACAAGGTCGAGACTGTGTTATTTTGAATATTTATAACCAGCCGGCATCCATATCTGTAAAATCAATGTAATGCATGGTATGATGGGAGTGGAGTGAAAAATTATTTGCACTAACTGCTGTGGAGGATGCCATGAGACATGAATTGATGATAAAAGCTATAGAAGCAATTCTTCATGAGATAGAAGAAGGTGTTCACATTGTTGATAAAAACGGTGTGACGCTGATTTACAATGACTCAATGGAGAAAATAGAGGGCTTGGAAAAAAAGCAAGTGGTGGGTAGACACCTTCTGGATGTCTTTCCAAACTGGACTAAAGAAAATTCCACCCTTTTAACTGCACTGGAAAAAGAACAGGAGATTGTCAAAGAACATCAGACCTATCTGAACTTAAAAGGCAAGAAAATCCGAACAAGCAACACAACCTATCCAGTTTATAGTGACAACAAACTCATTGGTGCAGTTGAAATCGCAAAAGATCTTACAGAGGTTTCAAATCTGTCAGATGAAATCATGGCACTGAGAGAACAGCTTATTAAACCTAGAAAAAAGAGTGTAAACGGAAGACAGTTCTATACTTTTGACAATATAGTCGGACGAGAAAGCTGCATATTAAATGCTATAAAAATTGGCGAACGAGCATCCGGCACGGTTTCAAGTGTCATGATCGTTGGTGAAACAGGAACGGGAAAAGAAATGTTTGCACAGAGCATTCACTCTATGAGTGCACGTGCGGTTAAGCCTTTTATAGCCCAAAACTGCGCGGCTATCCCTGAATCACTACTGGAAACGATTCTTTTTGGTTCTGTGAAAGGGAGTTTTACAGGTGCAGCGGACAGACCAGGCCTATTTGAACAGGCAGATGGCGGCACATTATTTTTAGACGAAATCAATTCTATGAGCCTGCCGCTTCAAGCTAAAATACTCCGTGTTCTTCAAGAAAGCTATGTACGCCGCATTGGGGGTCAAAAAGACATTCCTATTAATGTGCGTATAATCGCAGCATCAAATGAAGACCCACGCAAGTTGGTAGACGAGGGGCTCTTTAGAAAAGATTTGTATTACCGAATCAATGTAATCAGCTTGAAAATTCCACCGCTTAGAGAGCGCTTAAACGATATACCCCTACTGACAGATTATTTCATAAGATATTATAACGAGCAACTTGGCAAAGATGTCTGGATGATGTCTCAGGAGCTCATTGAAGCCTTTCAGGGTTATGCGTGGCCCGGTAATGTTCGTGAACTACAGAACTTTATTGAAAGTGCAATGAATATGTTGGCTGATGAACATGTTATTGGTAGGGAGCACCTGCCTAATCATGTTGAAGAAATACTTGTAAATAGAAGCATTAAAGGGCAGCAACCTAATTACAGCGATTTTGAAGACTTACCGAGCTACATAGGTAAACTGGAATCTGACTTGATTAAGTTTCACTATGAACAAGAAAAAGGCAATGTTACAAGAACAGCGAGACAGTTGGGCGTTTCAAGACAAAATCTCCAGCATAAGCTTAAAAAGTACCATTTGATAGACTAGGAAAATTAAGCCCAGTAGAATAGTTTAAGAACGAAAGCATTTTGGGAATGCATATTAATAAAATCTGCATATGAAGGGTTCAGTTATATATAGCTGGACCCTTTTTTGTATTTTCAAAGATGTTTTATTGGTATATTGCCGGCATCGTGAAGTGCTCTGAATTCATATTACAAGGCCCTAATTGTATTGGCAAGTACGTAGTCCGGGTGGGTTAAGACATGGAATGTGCAGTTACATGTTAAGAAAAAGCAAAGATTAGGTTCATTTAATAGGTCAAGTATTTAGAAGAATGAAGCGGCTATAAAAATGTTGGTTTGACACTGTGTTAAGTTTGATATAATATGATGGTGACCGACATATTGTCGGTTTTTATCAAAGCATCACCGACAAAGTGTCGGTTGTCTTAAAGGAGTGATACCGTGAATAAAAGAGAAGAAATCATTCATGAGGCCATAGACTTGTTCTCTACAAAAGGCTATGAAAAAACGACCATAACAGACATAATCAAAAAGGCACAAGTATCAAGAGGCGGGTTCTATCATCACTATAAAGATAAAAGTGAAATACTAGACGACATTACCGACCTGTATCTAGAAGATTTTTCAATACTTTTTAAAAAGATAGGAACAACACATGAAAAAAGTTATACAGACCTCATCACAGCGTTATTCAAAGCCATCATAGATTTCAAAATAGGCCAGGTTTCAGAGTGGAAGACCCTTCAAAAGATTTTTGCTTTCAAGGGAAACCACCAAGTCATTATGAGAATAACAAGTCATTTTGAGGAGCTTGTTACAAAAGTCTACACAGAAATTATTAAGAGCGGTAATAAGGCAGGGGCTTTTGATGTCGACTACCCGGAGCTTTTGGCGGGCTTAATGACAAGAGAATTCTTACAACTAATAAGAGCGGTGCAAATAGCACATAAAAATAACTTGGATAAACTTCCAAAACATATAATCGATCATATAGATTTTCTTGATAGGCTGTTTTCTAGAGAGCTTGGTGTGAAACAGCTTAATGCAGGATTTTCAGAGGTGCTTGAGTCATATTTGTTGAAAATGAATATGGAGGATCGTGATGATTACTCAATTAAATGAAATGGATGTAAACGCCCAAAAGCAAGTAGGCGGAAAGGGTAAGAATCTGATATTGCTTAAGAGGGCAGGTTTTAACATTCCTGATGGATTTGTAATAGACTTTGAAGCTTATGAAGCATATGTTCAAAGTTCTAATATAGCCAGCACCATTGAATAGATTGTCTCTTCTGAAGTGCCTGATTGGAACAAGGCAGAGAAAATTCAAGCCCTTTTTAGTCTTGATAAACTGTCGAGTGCTCTAGCAGCTGAAATACTAGTAGCATTTGATGCACTTGGCTCAGAGCGTGTAGCTGTAAGAAGCTCTTCGTCGCTTGAGGACATGCATGGCGCCAGCTTTGCAGGACAGTATTCCAGTTACTTAGGTGTAAAGCGGGCTTTTTTACTGAAAGCAGTCATTGAGTGCTGGAAATCACTTTGGAATGAGCGTGCCATTGCATATCGGACCAATCATTTACAAGGTTCCAGGCCTGAACATGCTGTAATTGTGCAGTCAATGGTAAGTGCAGTATGCTCAGGGGTACTTTTTACAGCAAACCCCATGAATGGATCACGTCATGAGTATGTTATTAATGCCTCGTATGGACTTGGTGAAGCAATTGTATCTGGAGAAGTGATGCCAGATCAGTACGTTTATGACACCAAATTAGATCAAGTCATAGAAAAAAATATTAATAAGAAAGAAATCCTGTATGTGTACGCCCAGGAGGGCGTTGAAAAAATTGAAGTCGATGTGCCTTTAATGGAAAAACCGGCATTAAAAACAGATACTATTCAAGCCCTAGCGCATGTTGGACGAGAAATACAAGCGTTTTATAAGTCGCCTCAAGATATTGAATTCGCAGTTGACTCAAATGGAGAAGTCTTTATACTTCAGGCCAGACCGATTACAACACTTTTTCCAATTGATGGACTAGAACAAGATGAAAAGCTTCATGCCTATCTTGCTGCCAGTTCAGTTTTGCTTGGTATGAAAGAACCATTTACACCATTGGGTGCAGATGTATACGGAGGCATGTTTCCAAAAGTTATCGAAGTCATGACACGTTCAAAGAAAAAGGTACCTACTGAAATTGTAAAGTATACTGGCGCACGCATATTCATAGACATTACCTATTTGCTGTCCAGCAAGTTTGTTTCGAAAAATTTCGCATCTGCATTTTCAGGTTCTGATATGCCCCTAAAAAGTACATTTGATTTACTCAAAGAAAAACATGGTCAAACTTTCACAAATCAGGGAGTACGCTTCAAAATACCATGGGGCGTAGTTGGCTACGGATTGTCAATGATTCCTGTTATGAGAAAAGCATCAAAATTTAAAGGCAAAGAAAAATACGATGAAATAATAAGACTTGGAAAAGAAGTGCTTTCTGAAATAGAGTTAACCGCCCAAAAGCTTCATACAACAGAAGAAAAGCTAGACTTCTGTGATCAAATGATGCTTCAGGTATTTATGCTTACACAAAAGCAAGCGATGTACTGTACACAGGTGGGGTCATTTGGAAAACTGCAAAAGAAAGTGAGTCATTTATTTGGTTCAAAATATAATTTAGATATACTCTCATATGCGCTTCCTGGATGTATTACAGTAGAAATGAGCATGCAAATGAACAAGCTGGCCAAATACTATGATACAGAAAATAAACGTCCAGATCCGAGTGATGCAGAGTTCAAGGTATTTCTTGATATGTACGGCCATAGGGCCACTATAGAACTGGATTTTGGTACACCCAGGTGGAAGGAAGACTCCAGTTATTTAGTAAAACAAATTGAGTTCTATATGAAAGATAAAGCTTATGAAAGAAACTTAAAAGCACATGCACAAAATGCTTTAAAAGCTGAGCAAATGATTCGGGATATTTATAATGATACGGTTCAGCTAAAAGGGAAGCGGTATGCAAGTCGCCTAAAAAATGATCTTGAAGCCTACCGTATAGCGGCAGGCATGCGAGAATATCCTAAGTTCAATATTCTTCAGGGACTAGACATAGCTAGACGCGTAATGCTGAGTCTTGGAGAAGCGCTTTCGCGAGAAGATTTAATAAAAAATCCAAACGATATATTTTATGTGCATAAGAATTGGTTGCTTGATCGTTTGAGCAGTTATGAAAACGCATCAGCTAAAGATAAGGAAAGGGTACGGTCTGCATTTTGGGCAGAAGTCGATAAAAACAAAAAGCACTACCAGCGGGAGTTAGAGAGAAAAAACATACCTCGAATTATTCTAAACAGTGGTGAAAGCTACTACTCGGGTAAAGTAGATATAAATCGAGATGGCGTCATTAAAGGATATCCGCTATCATCTGGAACCTATACCGGAAAAATTAGAATCGTTCATAATCCACAAAAGGCACAGCTTGAGGAAGGTGAAATCATGGTTGCTGAAAGTACGAATCCTGCTTGGACGCCTCTTTTTATGACTGCGGGTGCGCTCATAATGGAGTATGGCGGGCCACTGAGTCATGGGGGAATTGTAGCCAGAGAGTACGGCATACCTGCTGTTGTAGGAATATCCGCAGGTGCACAAGGATTAAAAAATGGCCAGAAGGTAAAAGTAGACGGCTATAATGGTACCATTGAAATATTGAAAAATGATAGGGTGTAAAAATTGATAAAAGCCGTATTACACTTAAAGGCAGCTCAAATCATATCATTTTAGAATTTAAAAACGCCTTCCGTAAGCAATCGGGAGGCGTTTTGTCGTGTAGTCAAATTTTAAAGTACAAATGGTCTTAGGGTACCGTTTAACACTGACCAGCTTGATTATCAGACGAACTGTTGATTATGTCTTGAACTTTACTGAGCTGTTTGTCATTGAAAAGACGATCACACTCAAGGAGCATGAACATGGTTTTGTTTCGTTTTCCAATACCTGAAATAAATTTACCTTCTTCTTGTTCGTGAATTTCTGGCAGTTCAGAAATCTCATCCATTCCCAGCGTCATGACCTCAAGAACTTCATCAACTATAAGACCTGCATTCATGCCTGCCATATCGACAATAATAATGCATGTATGATCTGTATATGTACCGAGAGGCTGACCAAACCTTTTTCTGACATCAACAGTAGGGATGACGTTCCCTCTCAAATTTATAATGCCGCGAATGTAGTCAGGCTGTTCGGGTACTTTTGTTATTTTTTGAAAGCTGATTATCTCGCGCACTTCATGTATAGACAGGCCGAATTTTTCGTCATCAGAACGAAACGTTAAGAATAGATTGGACATCATACCATCTTGTGCAGCTTGCAATTGACCAAAAGACATATCTTACCACCTCCATCTATCATTATTCATGGTCAAAAATACAGAAAATAATCATTTTCTTAATATAAAATAGCCGAAGTCACAAAAACAGCATCCAAATACCATATAATGTATATTTTGATATTTATACTGATTGAAAAGCAAAATTATTTGCGCATAGCCTGCAAATAAATTTGCTCTACGATACGATATTGGTATTACTCCTGTTTCGAGGTTCATAATTTGGGTAAACACCTGATTTTCAAGGGGAGTAAAACGTTTTCTTGGGTGCAAAAATATTTTCGTTCTGAGTGAAAATATTTTTGCACCGCTTCTCACGAGAAGTCAAAATGTGTATATTAATACACTATACACAAGATAAAGTGTATAACTATACACGGGGCTTTATAGGGGCAGTTTAAGGAAAGAGAATAAGTATTATACGATAAAAGTCTTCATATAACAGGCTTTGAACAGTTTTAGAATGTAAGCGTTATCCATAAAATAATGACGAATTCAAAAGAAATATACGAATATAAAGTTGGCACGCGATTTGCAATATATATTGGCGACTTATCGTGATAAACAAATCTCGAAAATGGACGACTTGTCTTTCGAGAATAATAGTTTCTAAACTTGGAGGGTCTTAAAGATGATGAGAAAAGATAATGTAAAGGTTGTAATCTGGGGCTTCGGCGCAATGGGTAGTGGCATGGCACGTGTACTACTAGACAGAAAAGGTATTGAAATTGTTGGCGTGTGCGACAGACATGATACACGCGTTGGTAAAGACTTCCGCGATGTACTGGGTGTTGAAAGAGGCGACGGACCAGAAGTTCTAATCAACCCAAACATTGAAGAAGTACTGACAGAAAAGTGCTGTGACATCGCACTTTGTGCAACTGATTCTTTCACTGAAAAAGCATTCCCAAGACTAAAATACTGCTTAGAGCAAAAGGTAAATGTTATTTCAACTGCTGAGGAAATGGCATACCCACAAGCTCAAAACCCTGAGCTTGCAGCTGAACTTGACAAAATCGCTAAAGAAAATGGCGTTTCAATTCTAGGTACAGGTATCAACCCAGGTCACATTATGGATATGCTTGTTTGCGTTATGACTGCATGCATGACTGACGTAGAACACATTGAAGCCAAGCGTGTTAATTCACTTTCTCCATTTGGCCCTGCTGTTATGGAAGAACAAGGCGTTGGCATCACTGTTGATGAGTTCAACAAAGGTGTTGATGATGGTACACTTGCTGGTCACGTTGGTTTCCATGAGTCAGTTGGCATGATTGCTGATGCAATTGGTTGGGACATAGATAAGTTCGAACAACAAATGAAGCCAATCGTAACAACAGTAGATAGAAAGTCGCCTTACGGATTCGCAGCCGCTGGTAACGTTGCTGGTGTTAATATGACGGGTCAAGGTTTCATCAATGGTGAAGTTAAAATCGACATGATTCACCCACAGCAAATCGAACCTGAAATGGAAGGCACTTACACTGGCGATTATGTAACTATTAAAGGTACACCAGAAGTAAACATGAAAACTTCCCCAGAAGTTGAAGGTGGACTGGGTACAATCGCAATGTGCGTAAACATGATTCCTCAAGTAATCAATGCTGACCCAGGTCTTAAGACTATGATCGACCTGCCAGTTCCAAGAATCGTTGCTGGTGACTACAGAAGATTCTGTAAGTAATTTTAGATAATTTCATCTGCGAAATGACGAAGGAATGCCAATCGTTCATGAGTCATTTCGCAGTGTATTTGTAGATATACGCGCATAGAGCGCATTGTTATTAGAAGGAAGGTGTTCACATGGCAGCAGCCAGAAAAGGTGAATGGGTACGTGTGCACGGAATAGTTTTGACATCAGAGCAGCGCGCACCTCAAATCCCGGATGATACAAAAGCCGTACCGCTTGAAATCTGGACAAAAGGGTTCTTGCAAGAAAGCGAAGCACAGCTTGGTGATACTGTAACAGTTAAAACACTAACAGGCCGTATAGCACAAGGAGAGCTAGTCGAGCTACTGCCGACATACTCTCACTCTTTTGGAAATTGCGTGCCGGAGCTCCTGCAAATTGGTCTTCAGCTCCGTGAAATTCTCTTCGGAGGTGAGTCGAATGAAGGATAATTCATATTCAGCAGTAATGGCCCGTAGAACTGAAATCATGAAAGAAGCAGTTGGACTTGACTATGATGCATTTGAGAATGAAGGCATCGGTTTTGACTACGAAAAAATGATGAAAGAAACGGGTTACACAATAGAAGAAGTTCAGCAAATTCAAAAAGAAGGTGGCGTTGGAAATACACCGATTTTTGAACTGAAAAACCTGACAAAACTCGCAAGAAAAATGGCTCCAGAAGGTAAAGGCGCGCGTATCTTTGTTAAGGATGAAGCGGCAAATCCATCAGGAAGCTATAAAGCACGTCGCGCAGCATGTTCTGTATACCATGCTAAAAAGCTGGGTTACAAAGGCGTTATTGCTGCTACATCAGGAAACTACGGTGCTGCAGTGGCATCGCAAGCTGCAATTCATGGCCTAAAATGTATTATTGTTCAAGAGTGTTTTGACTCTGAGTACAAAGGTCAGCCTGAAATTATTGAAAAAGCAAGAAAATGTGAAGCTTATGGCGCAGAAGTTGTTCAACTTACAGTGGGTCCGGAACTTTTCTATACATTCCTGACACTGCTTGAAGAAACAGGATACTTTAACGCTTCTCTATACACACCATTTGGTATTGCAGGTGTTGAAACACTAGGTTATGAACTGGCAATTCAAATGCGTGAAATGGTTGGACGTGACCCAGATGTAGTTGTTTGTACAAATGCGGGTGGCGGTAACCTTACAGGAACTGCACGTGGCCTTAACAAGGCTGGCGCAACTGGCGTTCAGGTTGTTGGTGCTTCTGTTGACCTAAGTGGTCTTCATATGGCAAGCGACAAGCAGTTTAACAGAAAATCATTCACGACTGGACATACTGGGTTTGGTATTCCTTTCTCAACATGGCCAGATCGTTCAGATGTACCAAGATCAGCAGCACGTCCAATGCGCTACATGGACCGCTATGTGACGGTTAAGCAAGGTGAAGTATTCTATATGACTGAAGTTCTTGCTCAAATTGAGGGCATGGAAAGAGGTCCAGCAGGAAATACATCTCTTGCAGCAGCATTTGCACTTGCACAGGAAATGGATGAAGATCAAATCATCATCGTTCAAGAGACAGAGTACACTGGCGCAGGCAAGCACATTCAGCCACAGCTGTCTTTTGCGAGAGATAACGGCATTGACGTTAAATTTGGAAATCCTCAAGAAGAAGTTCCAGGTACAACAATTATCATGCCTGAGCATCCAAAACTCATTCAAGTCAATGATCTTGATATCGACAAAATTAAAAAATCACTTATCAAAAACGCTGTAAAGCAAAGCTCTGACGGTACGCTTTCAAAAGCAGATGTAGAATTCCTTGTAGATGATACACGTACAAGTGAGGCTTATGTTCTTGACGCACTTAAAGAACTTGGTGCAACAGTGAAGTAGATAGATAAATATAGTTATAACATAAATTAATTATGTAAACACTGGAGCTGTATAAGGTGAGATACATGCAGCAGTGAGAAAACGGAGGGATTTGATGAAAGGTCTAATGAAGAGAGAGGATGATTACGCAGCACGTCGTAAGCATCTGGAAAACCTAAGCGACGAAGAGCTTAAAGCGCGCTTTTGGGAACTTGCAGGCAAGGTAGTGGATCCACTGCTAGACCTTGCAAAAACACACACGTCTCCATCAGTTGAGCGTTCTGTACTTCTACGCATGGGTTTCTCAAGTCTAGAAGCTAAGCCTCTTGTTGAGCAGGCAATTGACCATGGTCTAATGGGCAAGGGTGTTGGACACGTTATTTACCGTGTTGCTAAAGAAAAGAACATGGATATCCGCGAATGCGGCCTTGAGCTTATGGACGGCAAGCACTGGGAAGATGCAGTAAAAATCTTCAAGGGGGGTAAATAATCATGACTAAGAAACTTAATCCAACAGAAAAAATGGACGTTCGCGAGATTCTTTCGGATCTTGAAAATTACCGCCCAAGAAGACGTGGCTGGACTTGGAGAAAGAAAGTTGAAGACCTTGAAATGGGTGGACACATTTTCAAAGAGTGTTCTGAGCCACTAGAAAATAGCATTGGTATTCCAGCTGCTGTACAATACTTTGAAAATCTAGATCCACAGCCACAAGAAGTTATCACAACTGAAATTGCATCAGGTCGTTTTGAAGATGATATCCGTCGTATGCGTATGACAGCTTGGCATGGCGCTGACCATATCATGGTTATCCGTACTGCGGGTCAGTCTCACTATGACGGTCTAATTGAAGGTTCACCACAAGGTATTGGCGGTGTTCCGATTACACGTAAACAAGTTCGTGCACATAGAAAAGCACTGGATATGATTGAAGATGAAGTAGGTCGTCCAATCAATTACCATTCATATGTTTCGGGTGTTGCTGGTCCAGATATCGCAGTTATGTTCGCTGAAGAAGGCGTAAACGGCGCTCACCAGGATCCACAGTACAATGTACTATACAGAAACGTAAACATGGTACGTTCTTTCATCGATGCTGCTGAATCTAAGAAGGTTATGGCATGGGCCGATATGGCTCAGATCGATGGTGCGCACAATGCCAATGCGACTGCACGTGATGCTTGGAAA
Organism: uncultured Acidaminobacter sp.; assembly: GCA_963676345.2. Lineage (GTDB taxonomy): Bacteria > Bacillota > Clostridia > Peptostreptococcales > Acidaminobacteraceae. The sequence goes on along the minus strand of CAXXTS010000001.1, from coordinate 286,860 downwards.
GTTATGCCAGAGCTGATTGTACAGCATGGTCTTAACTCAATTTTCTCTCACAAAGTGGGTATGAAAAAGGAGAACATTTGTCTTTCGACTGTTCCTCCAACAGCTGCACCAATCCCTTGCATGCGCTATGACCTGCCGTACGCAGTAGCACTTCGTGAGTTCTTCACTGAGTACAAAATGCGTGCACAGCAAAATACAAAGTATGTAACATCTTCATCACGTGAAGCGACAGTTACGCACGTTATGAATATGATGATTTCTAAATTGACTCGTGCTGACATTCAGTCAACAATTACACCGGATGAAGGCCGTAATGTTCCATGGCATATGTACAACATCGAAGCATGTGACACTGCTAAACAGTCACTTGTGGGGATGGATGGACTTATGGAAATGGTTGATCTTAAAAATGAAGGCTACCTTCGTGACAAGGTAAGAGAACTTCACGAAAGAGCTGTACTATATCTTGAAGAAATGATTGAAGTTGGCGGATACTTTGAAGCGGTAGAAAAAGGCTTCTTTGTAGACTCAGGTGAATATCCAGAGCGTAATGGCGATGGTATTGCACGTCAAATCGAAGGCGGTATCGGTGCTGGTACGGTTTACAAGCGTGATGAAGACTACATGGCGCCTGTTACGGCACACTACGGCAACAACAATATCGAGCAGTATGGTGCTTCTAATCCATCTGATTTGATGGATGGTTGTACACTTGAAAAGCCAGAGAAGATTATTTATATCGACGAGCTGGATGAGACGGATAACGTGAATGTTCGTATGGATGAGAGTGAAGAATATAGAAACTCTAATTTGATTAAGCCTGAAGTTGAGTGGCTTGCAGACGGTACAGTTGTTGTGGAACTCTTCCTTCCAACTGAGCCTCGCGTTGCTCAAGCGGCTGCACTGGAGTTCGCAAAACATATGAACCTCCAAGATCCTGAAATGATTCACTGTGAAGTGCTTCACGGCGCTGAAGGTGCTCGTGTTCAGGTTAAAGGCAAGCTGGACTTCTCAGTTGATATTTCTAAGCTGGAGATTCCACCAGAGCCAGAAATCATGTCTAACGATGAGCTGTGGGCTGAAATGGAGAAAAATCCAATGAAGGTTGTTGCAGCAACAGTTGGCGAAGATGAGCACTCTGTTGGTCTTCGTGAAGTTATCGATATTAAGCATGGTGGTATTGAGAAGTGGGGCGTTGAAGTTGAGTACCTAGGTACGTCTTGCCCAGTTGAAAAGCTGGTTGACGCAGCAATCGAGCTAAATGCTGATGCAATTCTTGCTTCAACAATCATCTCACATGATGATATTCACTATAAAAACATGAAGCGTATTCACGACTATGCAACTGAAAAAGGCGTTCGTGATAAGCTTGTAATCTGTGCAGGTGGTACACAGGTAACACCTGAAATCGCTGTTAAAAATGGTATGGATGCTGGTTTCGGTAGAGGAACGAAAGGTGTTCACGTTGCTACAGCAATGGTTAAGCGCAGAAAAGAAATTCAAGGTGCATAATTATAGCATTAAAAAAGTATAAATGGTCAGATGTCAGGGCTTTTCTGGCTGACCAAGTGTGAATGATGCACTCGGTGGACATGTCCGACATGGAAACTGGGTGCATTTTGCACATATGGTTAAAGAAATAACTTGATCATCTGAGGATCAGAAAGAAGGATGCAGATTATGAAAGTTGACGTTTTAGTAGCAGAGATAGGCAGTACGACAACAGTGGTCAACGCATTCAATGATCTCCATACAGACGATCCAAAGTTTATCGGTCAAGGACAAGCGCCAACTTCAGTACTGGAAGGCGATGTGCGAATAGGTGTGAATAGCGCCATAGACAGTCTTAAGAAAAACATGCAAATAGATATGTTAGAGTACGATGAGCTTATGGCCACTTCTTCAGCGGCCGGCGGTCTTAAAATGACAGTACACGGACTGGTTTATGATATGACTGCCAAAGCGGCACGTGAAGCTGCTTTAGGTGCAGGGGCCAACATTCACCTTGTAACGGCGGGCAAACTGCGCAGGTCGGACAGGAAGAAAATCATGGAGATTAAACCGAATATTATACTCGTAGCTGGTGGTGTTGATTATGGAGAACGGGACACTGCAATCCATAACGCTGAAATTGTAGCTGCACTCGATTTAAATGTTCCTGTTATTTATGCAGGAAATGTGGAGAATCATGAGGAAATTAAGGAAATCTTCGAAGAGGTCGGCAAATCGGACTTACTTTTTATCGTAGAAAATGTCTATCCAAAAATTGATGTTTTAAATGTAGAGCCAACAAGAGAAGTGATTCAAGATGTGTTTGAAAAGCATATTATCCATGCACCGGGTATGGAGCATATTCACGATGTTGTGAGTGGGCATATCGTTCCTACACCGGGTTCTGTTATGGAGGCGTCTAAATTACTCAAAAATGAAATTGGTGATTTAATTACATTGGATGTAGGCGGTGCGACAACGGATTTACACTCTGTTACAGATGGATCAGAAGAAGTTAATCGCATTCTTATCAGTCCTGAACCCATTGCTAAAAGAACCGTAGAAGGCGACTTAGGTGTTTTTGTTAACATGAAAAATGTCGTTGAACTCATTGGAATTGAAAGAATTGCAAAAGATATGACGTTGTCAGAGGATCAGGTCAATGAACTGATTGATGGTCATCAGCCGATACCGTTGACAGACCTTCAAAAAAGATTTGTAGAGAGACTGACAGAGGAAGCAGTTGTTCTAGCTGCCCATAGACATGCGGGTGGATTTAGAGATTTATACGGTGGTTCAGGAAAGAAAACAATAGCAGAAGGCAAGGACTTAACAGGTATTCAGTATATTGTAGGTACAGGTGGTGCACTTACAAGACTGCCAAATCGTATGGAGCTCATGGAGAAAATCGCCCTTTCAAATAAAGGGGATAAGCTCCTGCCAAATACTGAATGCAAGATCCTTGTTGACAATGATTATATTATGGCATCTCTTGGTGTTCTGTCTAAAGAATATCCCGAAGCAGCGCTGCTGTTGATGAAAAAGAGCCTGAAACTTATTTAGGGGGGATTTTATGTATCCAAGAGTCACAATTGATTTAAAAAAGCTTAAACACAATACAGAAGTAATTTCCAGTGCTTGTAAGGGACATAATATAGATATTATGGGTGTTACAAAGGTATTTTGCGCATTGCCTCAAGCGGCACAAGCCATGGTGGACGGCGGCGTGAAGTTCCTGGCAGACTCCCGTGTAGAAAATCTGAAAAAGTTAGAGAAGCTCAATGTACAAAAGGTCCTTCTAAGACTTCCTATGATTTCTCAAGCGGAAGATGTGGTGCGTTATGCAGATATTAGCCTCAATTCAGAGCTTGAAACCATTAAGGCGCTGGGTGAATCTGCTCTAAAGCAAAACACAAGGCACCGAGTTGTACTTATGACAGACTTGGGAGACCTTCGTGAAGGGGTTCTACCATCTGATATTGACAAGACGGTTGAGGCAATTCTTAAAGTTGAAGGTGTCGAGCTTTACGGTTTGGGTGTAAACTTGACATGCTACGGTGGCGTTGTACCAGATGAAAATAATATTGGTCAACTTTGCCATCTTGCTGAGCAAATTGAAAAGAAATTCAAAATCAGTCTTGAAATGATTACAGGCGGTAACTCAAGTTCATTCTACATGCTAGATAAAGGCACTATGCCGGGTAAAGTGAACAATCTCAGAATGGGTGAAATCATTGTTTTAGGCAGGGAAACGGCATATGGTGATGCTGTTGAAAATACCTATGATGATGCGTTTAAGCTTCAAACTGAAATTGTAGAAATTAAAACTAAAGGCTCAAAACCAATTGGAACAATTGGCATGGATGCTTTTGGGAACACACCTACTTTTGAAGATAAAGGCATGCTGCTTCGTGCCATATGTGCTGTAGGACGACAAGATGTTGATCCATCTAACCTGATTCCACTGGATGAGGGCATTGAAATTCTAGGGTCCTCAAGCGACCACCTGCTGCTTAACATGACAGATGCAAATAGAGAATACAAAGTAGGAGATGTTGTTGAGTTTAAGCTCGAATACGGAGCACTCCTCTCACTTACGACATCAGAATATATTGAGAAGGTATGTGAGTCGTAGTCTTTGTCCTATTTCAAATGAAATGAGGTGGCAAGGTGGTTGTTGTTTTTATGGGTCCGTGCTGCACTGGAAAATCTAGTGTTGCAGAACTTATATGCGATAAATCGAATATTCAAATTGTCACAGGAAAAGATTATTTACGTCTTTCGTGCGATGAAACGGAAGCATGGAGTTTGTTTTTAAAGCAGATTAAAAACGTGGCAGCCAGTAAAGCAGATATATTGATCTACTTGCTTGATGATGCTGGAAAAGTTCCGGACTTAGTGAATATTGAAGGTGTACATCTGGTTAAGTTTTCTGCAAGTCTGGAAGTTATTCGCCATAGATATGAAAATAGGCTTCAAGGTAAATTACCTGGTGTAGCGGTTAAAATGCTGGATACTCAAAAGAAAATGTGGGATAGGGTAACCTGCCTAGATAATATTGATACATCAGGGGAACGTGGCGTTAAGGATGTAGCACGTGAAGTTCTTCAAAGAATTACATGAACGAATATAGAACTATAAATTAAAAATGAACCCATCTGTATTAGAGCCTTTTGCCTCGCTCGTATACCAGATGGGTTCATTGCGTTTTAGCCTTCTTCGTTTATAGCATCATAATCATCTAAGAAAGAGTGCTTCTCTCCACCTGATGACCATCCCAAAATGGCATCAGTGTGGACGTTGTTGGCAGAGTGGAATATTGACTTTTCAACGTCTTTGAATGACGCTCCAAGGTTTTCAATAAGCTCTTTAACCTCGCGTCTCTTAGAAGAGGTCTTCTTAGCAGCCACAACACAACCGCAGTTCATAGGGTTAAGACCACTCCAGGAAGCCCACTTTTTTATATCTTTTTCTCTTAGCAGATAGAGTGGACGAATCAGCTCCATGCCTTCAAAGTTAGTGGCTTTCAGCTTTGGCATCATAGTCATAAATTTGCCTGCACACAGAACATTCATCATAACCGTTTCAATGACATCATCAAAGTGGTGGCCCAGTGCAACCTTGTTACAGCCTTTTTCTTTTGCAAAGGCATAGAGTGCCCCTCTGCGCATTCTGGCGCATAAGTAGCATGGGTAGTTGTTGGCAATATCATCAACAACTGAGAATATGTTTTTTTCAAAGATATTAACCGGAATATTCAAATAGGCACAGTGTTCTTCAAGTAGAGCACGGTTCTCAGGATTGAATCCAGGATCCATAGAAATGAATTCAAGCTCAAAGTTCTTCATCCCGTGTCGATGCAGCTCTTGAAACATTTTTGCAAGCAGTAGGCTGTCCTTACCGCCTGAAATAGCAACCGCAATCTTATCACCATCTTGGATGAGGTCATAATCTTTGATTGCCTTTATAAACTGTGTCCATGTTTTTCGTCTAAACTTCTTTATAATACTGCGCTCTATATCGCGCAGCGGCTGTCTGTCGTTTTCAGCGATGAGTATCTCGCAACCGCTACCTGAAAGCTTTGACATGGCTGCCTCCTTATTATTCCCAAGACATTATTGAAATGAATAGGGCTTATTCTACTTATTTAATATACATTCAGTCCATCAGTTATCTTATATCTTTTTAGTTGGAAATTCAACTGATTTTATAGAAAAAAGGACATAGTAAAGAACTTTGAAAAACCAGCTGCAATCAGGGATTGTAAGCTGTGAATTTCAAAGTCCTTTACAGTTTTAGAGACCAGCTGGGGAAGCCGGTCTCTATATGCTTTACTGGAGCATGTATTGAGAAATTGGGGTATTATGAAACGCTCAAAATTGAACGTTATCAACAGATAGTAGTAAAAAAAGTGCACGTCAAATCGTTGAAAAGTACCAGACAATAGTTAATATTGTCGCAGACAAAAGAAAATAACCGACTTTTGTTCTCGTCAAGGATAGACCTCCTCATATGTACTTTTGATTGTTATATGTTTAACGATTTCCTTTGACATAATAGTAACATATGGTCTGAAACAAAGCAACACATTTTGCCTAAAAACATTGGAAAAACAGGAGAAAATGCAGGGTGTAAACGATTTAAGTTTTGATGTTAAATTCTTCACATAAAAAGATGATAATTGCATTAAAATTTATTAAATGTTAATCAAAATGGGATTGGAATTTGATATAATTGAAACGATGGCAGGGGCGTACAATTATTTAGGGGTATTTCAGATGCAAACGAACACTACTTATAAAATTTTAAAGAGCAAGTACCAACTTAAACCTGTCCGTGTAGCAGAAGCGCTTATTGATATTATTGAAAATATTGAAAATGAGCAGTGGATTCAAAGCGGAAAGCACAGTGAGCTGGTAGCGTCTTTAGATGCTTGTTTAGATATGCATTCTAGACCGGACTGTGTTCTGGACGTGGTTGAGCAAATTATTTCTGCATTTATAAAGGATTCAGATGCACTCAGCGCAATTTCGAGTAAGCTGGAAGCAGCATCGATTAAAAATGGAGCAGAAGAGCTGCGCTTAGCAAGGGCCTACATACAAGAGGTTTATCTATCTTCGCGCGGGGCTTTTACAACACCTCAGAAACAAAAAGAAATACTTGATGAAATCAAAAAAGATATTTTACGTCAGCAGGTTGTAAGTGAGAAAAATTTGAGTCGAATTCATTCGCTTGAAAGCAATTTGGAGGAGAATGAAAAAGTTGATCAAAAGCAAACCGCACTTATAGACACACTCGAAGCTCAGTTGAGTGAAAAAGCGAAACTTGACGATCAGCAAACTGAACTTATTAATCAAATTCGAAGTGCTTTTGCAGAAAAAGCCGTACTTGACTATGAACAGTCAGAACTGCTTGAAAAACTACAGAGCATACTCGAGCAAAAAGATGAAATTGATCACAAACAGACGAGTAGCCTTTTGAAAATTAAGGAAGAGCTTATCAGTAAGACGATTAAAGACATTGAACAATCAAGTGCAATTGACCGATTGGAAATGCGTATTTCCGATATGCAGCTTGAAATTGATGGGCTAAGTCGCAAGTTCAGAGAAGCCGGTCAAGGTGCACTGGACCGCGATAGAATGGTCTTTTCAAGGATGGATAAATTCACACTTGCTCAGGTTTGCATGGTCTTGTATATGGTTGTTTTAAGTGTGCTTTTGTTTATTCGTTCATAGTTTGAAGCATTCAACAGAATAGACTGGCTTTTTGCAAAATTTGAAATACGGCTTGACAGAAGCTGGCTTGCTGGTTATACTAGTTTTTAAATAAATAAAGAACTCATGAAGAGAGACTGAGGGACTGGCCCGATGACGTCCGGCAACCTGCGACTTGATTGCAAGGTGCTAAATCCAGCGGTATTAAACCGGGAGATGAGTAAACACAATGTGTGCAAACTCTTCCGACTGGGAGAGTTTTCTTTACGTTAAGGGCAAAGCAATGCACAAATTCTTAGATAAGGATGTGACTGTGCTAGCACAAAGTCACATCCTTATCTAAGAATTTGTATATGGCGCGACCAGCTATCGTGGGCGACCGGAGGTTGCCCTGTACGATATGGCGCGACCAGCTATCATGGGCGACCGGAGGTTGCCCTGTACGATATGGCGCGACCAGCTATCATGGGCGACCGGAGGTTGCCCTGTACGATATGGCGCGACCAGCTATCGTGGGCGACCGGAGGTTGCCCTGTACAATATGGCGCGACCAGCTATCATGGGCGACCGGAGGTTGCCCTGTACAATATGGCGCGACCAGCTATCGTGGGTGACCGGAGGTTACCCTCAGATTGCTAAAAACTCCAAAATCCTACGTTGCTGGCTAAAGCCCACAGGTCACGTACGAAGAGTACGCTCCCAGCGTGAACTTTACCCGCGTCTTGACTTTTGAAGTTTTAAACAGTTTGAAAATTGATGCTTCTGCAGGTCAGCGCATTAAACAAAAAAACGAAATATAGAACTTATCCAGAGAGACTGAGGGACTGGCCCGATGATGTCCGGCAACCTGCTGCATGTATTGCAAGGTGCTAAATCCAGCGGTTTATACCGGAAGATGAGTATGTTTATAAAGCCCATCTCTACGGATGGGCTTTTAATTATGGCTAAGAACTTGATTTGAATAATAGGTTTACATAGGAGGCAGAGTAATGGCAAAGACATATGATGAAATTAATGAAAAAATCAGAAGTGGAAATGCGGTGGTAGTTACTGCTGAAGAAATTATTGGCATTGTTGATGACATTGGACTTGAAGCTGCAGCTGAAAAAGTAGATGTCGTAACAACGGCAACCTTTGGAGCTATGTGTTCTACAGGAGCATTTTTAAATTTCGGGCATGCAAGTCCAGCAATTCGTATGGAAAAGATTCATTTGAACGATGTTGAAGCATACGGGGGACTTGCAGCAGTGGATACCTATATTGGCGCAACACAGGAATCTACTTCAAAAGGTTACGAGTATGGCGGTGCACATGTCATCTGTGATTTGATTGATGGTAAGTCCGTTCGACTTGAAGCATCTGGAAAGGGTACAGACTGCTATCCCAACAAAGAAGTTAAAGCGGATATTAAACTGGACTCAATCAACGAAGCCTATCTATATAATCCGCGTAACTGTTATCAAAACTATAACGCAGCAATCAATGGTTCAAAGAATATCATTTACACATATATGGGGCCGCTCAAGGCAAACTATGGAAATATCACATACTCGACAGCTGGACAGCTTAGTCCATTGCTTAATGATCCGCTATATAAAACGATTGGTATGGGAACACGCATTTTTATCGGTGGTGCAACGGGTTATGTGAGCTGGAGAGGCACGCAGTTCAACTCAAGTGCAGAACGTGCTGAAAATGATATTCCAAAGGGAACAGGTGGCACACTTGCACTTGTTGGTGACTTGAAAGAAATGAGTACGGACTACATTCGCCCGGGGGTGTTTAAAAACTATGGCTGCACAATGTATGTCGGTGTGGGGATTCCAATTCCGGTTCTTGATACAGACATTCTTAAGCACTGTGCCATTCGAGACGAAGAAATTTATACAAATGTAATCGATTATTCGGTTTCTGAGGGTCCTAAGCCCGTATTAGCGCGTGTAAGTTATGCAGAGCTAAAATCGGGTCAAATTGACATTAATGGAAAATCCGTTAAGACTTCTCCGCTGACAAGTCTTGTGAAGTCTCGAGAAATTGCTGAACTCCTTAAAGTCAAAATTCAAGCAGGTTCATTTGAGCTTCAAAAGCCTATTGAATTTTTACCAAGGCATTCATCTGTAGGACCCCTTAAAGACAGAAGTTCGGAGGCGTAAATATGAAAACAAAATTCCTAATCAATTTTCCAGCAACACAATCACAAGAGCCTGTCGTTTATAACCTCATCGCAGACTACAATTTAAAAGTGAATATCCTAAAAGCATCAATTGACATCAATCTTCAGGGTCATATGCTTGCTGAAATAGATGGTCAATCTGACAAAATCAGCGAAGCAATAGAATACCTTGAAAAGATCGGCATTGAAGTTGACTTTGTAAAAAGCACAATTCATCGTATTGAAAACAAATGTGTTGACTGCGGTTTATGTACAGCAGTCTGTGGTTCGAAGGCCCTTCGAATTGGCAATGATACGGATTGGAAGTTAGAGTATGAAGACAGCCGGTGCGTCGGATGCAACCTTTGTATTCAAGCCTGTCCCCTCCAAGCAATTACGAACGAGGTGGGGATTGGGTGTTAAGTCAATACCAGGAGCGGACCTACAGGGAAAAGACAAAGGGGCATGAACTCATTGAGCATACGTTAATCCAAAGCGAATCAGATTTGCAGCTCTACTCAAATGTAGAGGTCACTGAGCCCGCAGAGCTCGCACTGCTAGAAGTTAGGGATATGCTAAAAGCGTATATTGCTCAAAGACCAGCCTTTGAAACAAGCCTGGAACCCATTCTTCAAGATGAATCGGCGCCAGTGATCATTCAGAAAATGATAGAAGCTTCACGAAGGGCGCGTGTAGGACCCATGGCAGCTGTTGCAGGTGCGGTTTCTGAATATGTAGGAAAAAGCTTGCTGAACACACAGGCTGAGTTGAGGGATATTTTCATAGAAAATGGTGGGGACATATTTATAAAAACCACCACCGAGCGCCGCATACTCATTCATGCAGGAGAATCTGTGCTCAGTGAGAAGTTGGCAATTCGCATTAGACCAGAAATGACCCCTTGTGGTATATGTACATCATCTGGTACAGTGGGGCATTCACTCAGCTTTGGCAAAGGTGATGCGGTTGTGATAATAAGTAAAGATACATGTACAGCAGATGCTGCAGCTACATCGGTATGCAATACAATTAAGGGTGAAGATGATATTTCATCTGGGCTGGCATTTGCACAGTCCATTGAAGGTGTTGAAGGTGCATTAATCATTGTAAACGACAAGTTAGGTGCATGGGGTAACATAGAAATATGTTAAGTGAGACGGCATTCTGTATAAAAAATAAAAGGAATGCTCAGAAAGGATGTAATGGCATGAAAATTAAGCAAATACTAGAGGAAAAGAAACCCACTATTTCTTTTGAGGTATTCCCCCCAAAGAGAAATATGGACATTGAAGGCATATTTGAAACAATAGGTGCTTTAAAGCCCCTAAATCCGGATTTTATTTCGGTAACTTATGGAGCCGGTGGTACTTCAAAGGATACAACAATCGAGATTGCATCTCGTATAAAAAAAGAGTATGATATTGAAACAATTGCCCACTTTACCTGTGTCACATCGACAAAGCAGGAAGTGAATGAAACTCTTGACGAGCTTAAAAAGAGCGGTGTTGAAAATATTTTAGCTCTGCGTGGTGATATTCCTAGAGACATTCCAGCTTCAGAGCTGCCCCATGATTTTAAATATGCATCTGACCTCGTTAAGCACATTCAATCACACGGCGACTTCTCAATTGGTGGTGCCTGCTACCCAGAAGGTCACCTAGATGCCGTTTCCTATGATGAAGATATATGGAACTTGAAGCGTAAATCATCTCTAGGTCTGGATTTTCTCATTACTCAGCTGTTCTTTGACAATGAAATTTTCTATAGATTTGCTGAAAAATGCCAGTCGCACGGGATTGATGTACCCATTATTGCCGGTATTTTACCTGTTCTGAGCAAGTCACAGATACTTAGAATTCAACAGCTCTCAGGCTGTACACTTCCTAAGAAATTTCTGCGTATTATCAATAGGTACGAGCATGACCCTAAAGCCCTAAAGGAAGCGGGAACGGCTTATGCAATTGAACAAATTGTGGACCTGCTCAGCTGGGGAATCGATGGTGTTCATATCTATACAATGAATAAGCCTGAGACGGCAGCTAAAATTACTGAAGCCATTCAGTCCATCCGAAAATCTCTTGTAGATTCGGATTCAAATGTGGCAGGTGTGAAGTAAAGGAATGAACAAATAGAAAAAATAAACTAAAAGCTACAATCTATTTATATAACTTGATTGTAGCTTTTCATGACTCTTGAGATGAAAAAAAGATGCAGGAAAATGATTGACATCTGTCAAAAAGGTTACTAAGATAATTTTGAGATTGTTACTGGTCGAGCAGGCAAAACTCTTTACCCTGAAATAGGTTTAGAGTTTTGCCTTTTTTGATTGGTATTATCTGAATTAACTGTTAAAGAGAGGTGTGATACCGTGTGGATTCATAAAGTTTATAATAACAATGTTGTTCTATCAAAGGATGAACATGAGAATGACATCGTTGTCATGGGACGCGGTATTGCTTTTCAAAAGAAGCGGGGAGATGCCATAGAGACCGAAAAGGTTGAAAAAGTATTTCATCAGGTTAATGAAGGCATGCAGCACAGGCTTGCTGAACTCCTGTATGAAATCCCGCTTGAGTACTTCAGCGTAACGGAGGAAATAATTCAGATTGCTAAAATCAAACTTGGAAAGAAAATGAACGGTAGTATTGTAATGAGTCTGACAGACCATCTCTATTATGCGGTACAAAGGTTCAGGGACGGTCAGGGTATAAGAAACGGACTCTTGTGGGAAATTAAACGCCTCTACAAAGAGGAGTTTGAGTTAGGAAAACATGCCCTCGATATTATAAAACAGCGCTATGGTCTTGAAATGCCTGAAGACGAGGCTGCGTTTATCGCCCTCCATTTGATCAATGCACAGCTTGATGAAGAGTTGCCAATGGTCATGTCTATGACAAAAATTATGAAAGGTGTTCTAGAAATTGTCCGAATGCATTTTATGATTAAACTAGACGAAGAATCACTCAGTTATCACCGGTTTGTAACGCATTTAAAATTTTTCAGTCAGCGACTGGTTCATGGAAATCTGTACAAGGAATCTGATGATGTAGAGCTTTATGAGTTTGTGAAGCGAAAGTACCCTGAGTCATTTAAGTGTACTGAAAAAATTGTAAAATATGTTCAAAAAGAATTTAATTATATTTTGACTTCAGAAGAAATGCTGTACATATCTGTTCATATACACCGCCTAATTAAAAAATCAAAAGAGCAAACAATATAAATACTGTAATTGACTTCAATACATGGATTGTTACTGGTTATGCAGGCAAAACCTGAAAGAAGCAGACACTGCAATAGGTCTGTTTTCTTCAGGTTTTTTTATATTCAATTTTAATGAAATCCGGCGTATCATGCGCGCTGATACAAGGATACATAAAAGCGTTAAAGATAAAATGAGGAGGATCATTATGTCAAATTATAAGGCAGTTGCATCGGACATTGTCAAACATGTTGGCGGTGAATCAAATATTGGGGCACTCGTACACTGTGCTACACGTCTGCGTTTTGAGCTTAAAGACATGAACAAGGCTGACAAAGAAGCCATACAGTCGCTTGAGGGTGTTCTAAGTGTTGTCGTGAGCGGAGGTCAATTTCAAGTCGTTATTGGAACACATGTTAGCAGTGTATATCAGGAAATTATAAGCACAACAAGTATACGAAAAGTAAATCCTGAAGATATGCCAAAGTCCAAACTGTTTGATCGAGTTTTTAAAGTCATTTCACGTAGCTTTAGTCCGCTACTCGGTGCGCTTGCAGGCGCCGGTATGATCAAAGCACTACTGGCTGTACTGGTTATGGCAGGTGTGTCTACAGGTGTTGAAAGTACTTATATCGTTCTAATGGGTACAGCAAATGCAGCCTTCTACTTCCTGCCAATATTTCTTGGTATTACTGTGGCAAAAAATTTGGATGCCAATCCCTACGTAGGCGGTGTTGTAGGTGCTGCACTTCTTGAACCTTCAATTGGAGCACTTTCAGCTGCTGAAGTTGCACCTGACATCTTTGGGATTCCCCTTGTTATGATTGATTATTCATCAACAGTATTTCCAATATTTATAGCGATTACAATTCTATCAGTATTCGAAAAACAGCTTAAAAAAATCATTCCAACAAATGTACAATTGTTTTTAGTGCCGCTGATCTCATTTTTAGTAATCGTACCATTAACGCTGCTTGCCTTTGGTCCATTTGGTATTTATGTAGGAAACGCAATTGGTTCAGGTATTGGTTTCATAAGTACGAAAAGTGCGCTGCTCACTGGTGCTGTAATGGGGGCGGTTTGGTTGCCTCTAACGGTAATGGGCCTTCACTGGGGTGTTGTTCCAATCATTGTTAATGGACTAGCACATGGCGGTAGCCCAATCGCTGCAATGGCAGCTAGTGCAGTATTTGCACAGCTTGGTGTAACGCTTGGTATTATGGTAAGAACAAAAGATAAAAAAGAGCGTGCGCTGGCGTCTACGACATTTGTAACCGGAGCACTATCTGGTGTCACTGAACCAATCATCTACGGTTTTCTAACAAAGTATAAAAAGACAATTGTATATGTACTCGGTTCTGGTGCAATTGGTGGTGCTATTAATGGTATATTTGGTGTAAAAAATGTTGCGTTTGCATTTCCTAGTTTCCTTGCTATTCCAGTATTTGAGCCTATGATCTACCATATAGTCAGAGTTATGACATCATTTGTACTTGGTTTTGCGGCGGTTCTTGTGCTGGGCTATAAAGGGAAAGCAGTATCTGAGGAGGGTACTGTACCTATGGGAAAGTCGTTGGCGGCAAGCGCGTCTCCTAATAAAGGACAAGCGTCAGAAATTATTTACAGCCCTATTAAAGGTGCGGTAAATGTTCTTAGTGAAATTGACGATGAAGTCTTCGCATCGGGGGCGATGGGCAAAGGTGTTGCTCTTAAGCCAACAGAAGGAAAGGTCTACGCACCTGTAGATGGAACCGTTTCAGTTATGTTCCCATCGGGTCATGCTATAGGGCTTTCTTCTGATAAAGGTGCTGAACTGCTTATACACGTTGGGCTGAATACTGTACAGCTTGAAGGTAAATACTTCACACCGAAAGTTAAGCAGGGGCAAAAGGTTAAGCGTGGTGAGCTTATTTTGGAGTTCGACATGCATGGTATAGAAAATGCGGGTTATAACATGTCAACACCAGTAATTGTAACGAATACAGATAATTATACAGATGTCATCGGACATCATAATAAGGATACAACATTAGAAGAAGAAATTCTCACAGTAGTAGGATAGCAAGAAAGAAGGTTGAAATATGAATAAATTTCCAGATAATTTTCTCTGGGGTGGTGCCGCTGCAGCCAATCAGTTTGAAGGCGCGTATGATGCTGATGGCAAAGGTTTATCAATTCAAGATATTATGCCAAAGGGACTAATGGGGCCACCGACTGATTTCCCAACAGAAGACAACTTAAAGCTTCGTGGCGTTGATTTTTACAATCGTTATAAAGAAGATATTGCACTTCTTGCTGAGATGGGCTTTAAAGTATTTAGAACTTCAATAGCTTGGTCACGAATTTTTCCAAATGGTGATGATGATCAGCCGAATGAAGCAGGTCTAAAGTTTTATGAAAACTTGATTGATGAGTGTGATAAAAACGGTATAAAAGTGATGTTTACTTTGTCACACTATGAAACGCCGCTTAATCTTGCAAAGAAATATGATGGATGGACTGACCGTCGACTCATTGATTTTTATGAGAAATATGTGTGCACTGTGTTTGAACGTTTTAAAGGAAGAGTACCGTATTACTTAACTTTCAATGAAATAAACTCAGTGGTGCATGCGCCGTTAATGAGTGGTGGTATTCTGACGCCAAAAGAGACCTTATCAAATTCAGATTTGTACCAGGCAATTCATCATGAGCTGGTTGCCAGTGCTCTGGCGACAAAGCGTTGTCGTGAAATTGATCCAGATGCAAAGGTAGGCTGCATGATCCTTGGTATTCCAGTTTATCCGATGACATCTAATCCGGATGATATCATTGTAGCAATGAAAAAAGAGCGTGAGACAATGCTGTTTGCAGATGTTCACGTGCGAGGCTACTACCCTTCATATAGTAAACGTGTCTTTAAAGAACTAGGGGTCGAGCTTGATATAAAAGAGGGTGACTTTGAAATACTTAAGAACACCGTAGACTTCATTTCATTTAGTTATTACATGAGTGTTTGTGAGTCTGCTGAAGTTCAGGAAAGTGCAGAAACCAATATTATGGGCGGTGTTAAAAATCCATTCCTTGAAGAATCAGAGTGGGGTTGGCAAATTGACCCTCAGGGACTACGTTACATTTTGAATTACTACTACGATCGGTATCAAAAGCCCTTGTTTATTGTTGAAAATGGTTTAGGAGCAAATGATGAACTCGTTGAAGTAAAAGGTGAAAAAACAGTTCTAGATGACTATCGTATTGACTACCTTAATGACCATCTCGTGCAGGTTTCTGAAGCCATAGAAGATGGTGTGAATGTCATGGGTTATACAAGCTGGGGATGCATTGACATGGTCAGTGCGTCGACTGCTGAAATGAAAAAGCGTTATGGATATATATATGTTGATCGTCATAATGATGGCAGTGGAAGTCTTGAAAGATATAAGAAAAAGAGTTTTTACTGGTATAAAGATATTATTGACAGCAATGGTGCAAATTTAAAGTAATTCAGTTGGGCTGCTGAGAATGTACAAGCAGCCCAATTGCTATTAATCAGGTGTAAAAAGGATTGAAAAATCTATAACAGGAGTAATAAGATGATTGAAAAAACTATTAAGATAAGAGGCGCACAAGGTATTCATGCAAGACCAGCAAGTCAGATCGTAGCATGTGCTCAAAAATTTGAAAGCGATGTATTTTTACTGCATAATGACAGCAAAATGAATGCAAAAAGTATTATGAGTATCTTAGGTGGATCAATTGTTCATGGTTCAACGATTGTTGTACAGTGTCATGGTGCAGACGAAGCAGCAGTAGAAAATATTATCAATATGATTGAGTCTATAAGTGGGTGATTAACATGAACAATATGAATGAAATGAAAGGCGTAGGTGCTTCGCCGGGACTTGCACTCGGTTCTTTTCTTGTTCTGGAAACGCCTGTATACAGTGACTATAAAGAAGAACGCATAGAAGCGGGTGAAATATCACATGAACTTGAGCGTATAAATAGAGCGACCGCCAAGGCTCGGGCTCAGGTTGTCTCTATAAAGGAAAAAGCTCTTAAGTCAGGTGGCGGTGAAAAAGCACAAGTAATGGAAGCCCATATTATGATGCTTCAAGACCCCATGATTCTAGATGGCTTTGAAAAAGCAGTGAAAGAGCGGTATATGACTGCTGAAGGTGCTGTGCAAATTACGGTAGAAACAAATGCAGCTATTTTTGAAAATATGGACAACGCTTATATGCAGGAACGCGCTCATGATATAAGAGATATTGGAAGTCGTATAATGAATGCGCTTTTGGAGATTGAGCATCCTGATGTGAGTACTTTATCTGAACCGACTGTTTTGATTGCACATGATATCGTACCATCTACAATGGCGTCTGTTGATCAGAACAATTTACTCGCCATTGTCACTGAGGCGGGTGGGAAAACATCTCATACTGCAATACTTGCCAGTAATATGGGCATTCCCGCAGTTATGGGTTGTGCAGGTGTTGTAGGTGCAGTGAAGGGGTTGAGTCAAGGCTCTGTGATTCTTATTGATGGAAGAAAAGGCATTTTGACAATGAATATGGATGCTGAGTTCATCAAGAAGGCTGAAGAGGCTATTTTAAAGGAGGAAAAGGTTAAGTCATCTCTTGATCAACTTAAAGATGAAGCGACAGTGACCACAGATGGTATTCTTGTTCAACTTGCTGCAAATGTAATGGGACCAGATGAAGTGGGTGCCATAAAGGCAGTCGGGGCTGAAGGTGTAGGACTTTATCGTTCAGAATTTTTGTTTATGGACAGAAATACACTGCCATCTGAAGACGAGCAGTATGAAGCCTATAAAGCTGTTGTACAGGCTATGGATAATAAGCCTGTAATCATTCGGACAATGGATATAGGGGGCGACAAAGAAGTCGCTTATTTGAATCTTGAAAAAGAAATGAATCCTTTCTTAGGGTATCGGGCTTTGAGAATATGTCTTAACGATCCGGACATGTTCCAAACCCAACTGAGTGCTATCCTTAGGGCAAGTGCGCATGGTGAG
Organism: uncultured Acidaminobacter sp.; assembly: GCA_963676345.2. Taxonomy (GTDB): domain Bacteria; phylum Bacillota; class Clostridia; order Peptostreptococcales; family Acidaminobacteraceae. The sequence continues at coordinate 269,287 of CAXXTS010000001.1, read as the reverse complement.
GCGCTAATCATGTTTCCAATGGTAAGTGCACTCGATGAAATTCGAGCTGCTAAAGTACATGTCGAACTGGCAAAGGAACAGCTTCGAAAGGCTGGACAGGCTTTTGATGAACATGTTAAAGTGGGGATAATGATTGAAATTCCTTCAGCAGCACTTATTGCAGATATGCTTATAGAAGAAGTGGACTTCTTTAGTATTGGAAGCAATGACTTAACACAGTACACTGTAGCTGTCGATAGAATGAATCAAAAAATTGGAAAGCTATATAACAATTATCACCCTGCAATGCTTCGTCTCATAAAGTCGGTTGTCGATGCTGCCCGTGGTGCCGGCGGACATAAGTTTGCAGGCATGTGCGGTGAAATGGCTGGGGATCCCAAAGCGGCCATGCTGCTTGTAGGCCTTGGGTTACAAGAGTTTAGTGTGAGTCCTGCTAAACTGCTTCGAATACGAAAAATAATAAATGAAATTGACAGTAATTATGCTGCTGAAGTCGCTGCTCAGGCATTGACCCTTGGAACGGCAGCTGAAATTGAAGCCCTCCTAGAGGACGCACTCCCAGAAGCTCTGAAATTGTTTTTATAGCAAATGCCACGCTGTATAAACGCATAGTGATTAATGCTAAGACGGGAATGATGAGAATGACAAAATACATTTTTATTGATTTAGACGGCACACTACTTGATAAAACAAGTGATGTGCCTGCATCAGCTTCAAAAGCAATTAAACAAGCCATGTCCAACAATCATAAAGTGTTTGTGAGTACGGGACGGGCTAAATCCGGTGTGCCTGATGCAGTTACAGATATTAATTTCGATGGCTATATCTATTCAGCAGGTACGGTTATTGAAATAGGTGATGAGCAGATTTATTTTGATCGACTTTCTGAAACAGAAGTTATGGAAATGATTAATTTGCTTACTGAAAATGGTGTGGGATTTTCCATGGAAGGATATGAGAAATCCTTCTTTGACAATAAATCAAAAAAAATATTTGAAGCAATTGATTACGTTTTTGACTTAGACAAAATGTACCATGGGCTTGAAGTCTTTAATCCACAAGAAGACGCCATTAATAAGTTCGCTTTATTTTCTGATTCAGCAGATACATTCTGTGTTCTTGAAGATGTGTTACCAAATCATCTGAAGTTGATTGTCCATGATAACAAAATTCATGGCATTGCCTTGGCTGAAATTGTGAAGTGCCATGTAAACAAAGCAACAGGCATTCAGAGGGTGCTTGATTATTACAAGGCCAATCAAAAGCACACAATATGTTTTGGTGACAGTCTCAATGACTACGAAATGGTTGAGTTCTGTGAATTAGGCATTTGTATGGAAGACGGCTCTGAAACACTCAAACGCATTGCAAATGGTATTGCACATCCCGCTGAAGAAGATGGTTTAGCAAGATGTTTTCAAGAAATTGGCCTTATTTAAAAGCCTGTGAGCTGCAAGTGCTCAGAGTTTGATACATCTAGCAAATGTCAGAATAATGACAAAATTGAAAAAACGGTGTATAATAGAACTGTGAAAAAACGGCATTATTTGGAACAGGAGTGTTTGTCATGATCCAAAAAGATGAAGTATTAGCGGGTCTGTTGCACAACTTGCCAATGTGGGAAGCTGATCGCCGGATAGACAATACATCGAGACTTGACCTTTATAACGGTATTGATCTGATTTCAGATGCGATAGTCGCATCGCTGGAAAGCAACGATACGCAAAGTTTTCTTTGGTTGTTTGCCTTGATTGAAAAGTATCTCAAGGAAGGTGATAGTGAAGTTAAGGAACTTCTAAGTTATGGCCTTATTGATCACTTGCAGGAGTCATTAATAAAAAATAGAATTAAACTGGATGCATTTGATCCGTGGCTCCGAAATGAAACCAAAACCGTGTGGCAAAGTATGATTGATATATGGTCACAGGCAGATCGTCCGGAATAATTTAATTATCCTATTTTATGAGTTACGAATGAATCTGTGAAGCGCCCTTGGGGCGCTTTTTCTTTTTGCGACTTAGACAAAGAACAGCAGGAAAGAAGAGGGATACATAAAAATCAGCAAGAATTGCTTATTTTTATGTATCCCTCTTCTTTCCTATTGGGCGCGACAGCGACCAGGGCAATCATAGATTGCACGGTGCTGTTCTATTTAAAACAAGGCGACAGCGACCAGGGCAATCGGAGATTGCACGGTGCTGTTCTATTTAAAACGGCGCGACAGCGACCAGGGCAATCATAGATTGCATGGTGCTGTTCTATTTAAAACGGCGCGATAGCGACCAGGGCAATCGGAGATTGCACGGTGCTCTCTTATATATAATGAAACTTTATGGAGAAGAATCAGATTAAAGAAAACCAAATAAACATATGATCATAAAAACACTGTGCATAATTGCTAAAAAATTTTATTTGCTGTATAATATTGTTAACCCGTAAACTTAATTAAGGGGTGAAAGCCCCGAATAGTAGTTTTCTCCTAATAGACTGTGTTCATTACTTCCTAATACTGAATACAGTTAATAACTACTTTCCAAAGCGTTGATCCCGAAATGACATAAGTCAGACGGGATTTTCGTTTTTTAACAGAGTAAAGCAGGAAAGCCTGCGCGAGATCAAAACCAGCATGCTTGCAGGTTTTGATCTCGCGCAGGCTTTTTTCTATTGGTTGAACAAGCGACCTAGTCAACCAAAGGTTGTGAGGCGTTCTTATTATAGGAAACGAATAATGTGTTTTAGAAGTACAGTTCGAACAGCAGACGCTTGTAAGGTCTTTTATGTCATTATTTACTCATGCCTTTTCCAAAGCTTATCGATTCTAGAGGACGCATCCTCGTCCTTCCAAAAGTGCAAGCTCAAGAAGGTGAATTGATTGGCCAACCCATTTCACCAGGTAAAGTTACCGGGCGTGTTAAAGTAATGAGTGTGCCAGATGAAAAGCACCTGCTTCCTGGTGAAATCATGGTTACTCGGGCAACCGATCCAGGCTGGACACCGCTGTTTATAAATGCTGCTGCCATTCTTCTTGAAGTAGGCGGCTTGCTTCAGCATGGTGCTTTAGTGGCTCGGGAGTATGGCAAGCCTTGTATCGCGGGTTTAGATGATGTTATGAACACATTAAAAGATGGACAACGCGTTGAGGTTGATGCTTCGCGTGGTCTTGTAAAATTACTGGAAGAGACTAGCAATGGGCTGGAGCAATATCAAGAATAGTCAAATCATTTGACCTAAAATGGATTCTTATGAAGTGTTCGAATTTCAGTATTTTGAGCAGAGAATACAATATAGAGCAAGCAATAGTCAGAAAATTAAGATAGCGTTTTCCGTGAAAAAAGTGTTGAATAATTGTTGCATGAGTGTATAATTAACCTAAGTTAATAAGTGATCTAGACAAAGACGTCTGATGCGAAGGAGCCCTGTCTCCCTTGCTCAGGCGTTTTCTTATTTGCGCGCATAGATCTTTGTTTAGTGTATGTTCAAAAAAAGGGGTGTATATTTATGGATGCTATTTTCAATCTTAATACCGTATGGGTACTCATAGCGACAACTTTGGTGTTTTTCATGCAAGCTGGCTTCGCTATGGTAGAAACTGGATTTACACGAGCAAAAAATGCTTCTAATATTATTATGAAGAACTTAATGGATTTGGCGGCGGGTTCAATTGTATTTTTCATCGTTGGTTTTACAATCATGTTTGGTGAAGACATTGCAGGGGTTATTGGTAAGTACGCAACTGCAACTGCTGAATCGTTCTCATTCCTTGGTCTGTCGATTCCTTTCAGTGCATTTCTGATTTTCCAGACAGTGTTCTGTGCAACAGCTGCAACAATTGTTTCTGGCGCCATGTCAGAAAGAACTAAATTTAGCTCTTATCTTATTTATAGTATTGTTATTAGTGGTTTGGTTTATCCTGTTGTAGGTCACTGGGCATGGGGTGGCGGATTCCTTTCAAATCTAGGATTCCACGATTTTGCAGGCTCGACAGTGGTTCACTCCGTTGGCGGTTGGGCAGCACTTATGGGTGCCGCTGTAATTGGCCCTCGTATTGGAAAATACGATGCACACGGCAAGGCAAAAGAAATTCCTGGTCATAACCTGATTATCGGTGCACTGGGTGTATTTATTCTATGGTTCGGATGGTTCGGATTTAACGCGGGTTCAAGCCTCGGTGTTGAAGACCCTACCTTGATTGCGAACGTATTTGTAACAACAAACTTGGCAGCTTCTGCGGGTGCAGTTGCATCAATGATTTACGCTTGGACAACAAAAGGTAAGCCAGATGTTGCGCTTACACTGAACGGTGCACTTGCAGGTCTAGTGGGAATCACTGCTGGATGTGACGTGGTTTCACCAATAGGTGCCATTGCAATTGGCTTTATGGCAGGTATTGTTCTTCCAGTTGCTTTGAACTTTATTGAAAACAAACTTAAAGTAGATGACCCAGTTGGCGCTATTGGCGTACACGGTGTCTGCGGAGCCTTCGGTACACTTGCAGTTGGCCTATTTGATACAAGTGCTGGTCTTCTATACACAGGTAGTGCTGCAATGCTTGCTACACAAGCGATTGGTGTTTTAGCTGTTGCAGCTTGGACAATGGGTACTACAGGCGTCCTGTTCGTTACGCTTCATAAAACAGTTGGTCTACGTGTTAAGCACAACGAAGAACTGCTTGGACTTGATGTTGAAGAACATGGCTCTCCATCGTACACAGGTTTTGTTATGGAAAGCATGAACAACGCATCATAAACATAGACATGTCGGTTCATATTCCAATATGAATGCAATAAAATTTTCAGCGTATCCTCTTAAAAAGGCGTCGGTCCAACCGACGTCTTTTACGCGTTTAGAAATCCCTTGTTTACATGTGAGTCCTGCATGAAAAGTGGATATATATAGTTTAAGGGGAGTATAGACTGGAGGGGAATATGAAAAGAAAATCAAAATGGAAACGAAAAATTGAGAAAATAACACCAACCATTGAAGTGCATAGCATTGCTGTCAATGACAGTGGAATGCATAACACAATTGTAACAGTCAATCATGAATGGGTTTACAGATTTCCTAAATATAAAGAAGAGCTTGAACGCACGGCAAAAGAATATCATGTACTCAAGGCACTTAAACACTATATCAGCTTGCCAATTCCTTATCCTGAGTACGCGAACCTGGAGGGGTGCAGTCTAAAAGACGCCTATATCATGTATAGACTCATTCCGGGGAAGCCTTTATTTAGACAGTCTTTCTTGCAAATAGAAGATCATGAGAAGCTGGCAATGCAGTTAGGGACCTTTTTAAAGGAACTGCATGGTGTTCCAGTAGAACAATTTACAGCCCTTAATATTGAATCAACGGATTCTAGACAAAAATGGATGCAGTTCTATGAGGCCGTTAGAAGTAAGCTTTATCCGCTTATGCGCGTAGAGGTGCGCGAACAGTTTGAAAAAATGTTTGATACCTTCTTTAATGAACCCTGTAATTTTCATTTTGACAAATGTATTGTTCATGGTGAATTTGGTCCGACAAATATACTGTATAAAGGAGAAAACATTTCGGGTGTTTTAGATTTCAGCGAAGTGGCTATTGATGACCCTGCCCTTGACATCGCATCGCTAATTGGTAAAATTGGATATGGGGAAGGGTTTGTAAAACTGATTGAAAAAGTCTATCCTCAAGCCGGAGCGTATCTGTCTCGTGCAAGTTTTTACAGGAATACTTTTGCACTTCAGGATGCACTCATTGGCTATGATATGAAAAATGAAGAACTTTTAGACTTCAAAGTGCAAGACTATAGTAAATGAATTGAATAATGATTGCATATACAAATCGGTGTTAGGTAAGCCATTGACGCCGGTTTTGTTATTTTTTGCTTATTAAATCGAATATCATTGTTAAAAAGATAACACGCGTTTGTAGAAATAATACAATATACACGCGAAAATTGATGTTCTTTTGATGTGGACAAACGTTTGCCCAATACGAAAAAAATAAATACCTTGGTAGCATTATATAAAAATAATAAATAGGGGCCCTAACCATAACACTGGTGCAATATTTCCTGTATAATAATTCATAAAACATCTAATGGGGTAGTTCTGTCTAATATGAATAATGCGGTGAAATGCGTTAAAAAACTGAAAATTGAAGCATATTTCGCACAAAATTACATATGTCAGAAAATTCAGATAAAAGAAGTAATAGGAGGGGCTATATGCAAAATTGTTGTGATTGCAGTTCGAACCATCCAGCGGGTGAGTTCGACATAACAAAACTGCAGGAGACACTGGATCAGTATAAGGGGACAAAAGGCAGCCTGATTACAATCCTGCAAAAAGCGCAAAGCATATATGGTTATTTGCCAAAGCCAGTTATGGACTATATTGCAAAGGAAACAGGTATCAAGGGTTCAAAGGTATATGGTGTTGCTACATTCTATACGCAGTTTAGACTTGAACCCGTTGGCGAGAATCTAATTATGCTCTGTCAGGGTACGGCCTGTCACGTAAATGGTTCAGCGGGCATTGAACGTGCTATAGTTGAAGAACTTGGCATTGAAGATGGACAGACAACAGTTGATAATCTTTTTACCTTTAATAATGTAGCTTGTCTTGGATGTTGTTCTCTGGCACCTGTAATGATGATTGGCAGTGAAACTTATGCAAATCTGACGCCAGAAAAGACAAAGGAAATTCTAAAGAGCATTAAGGCAGAGTCACAGGAGGTATCCGCATGAAGATAGTCGTAGGTACAGGAAGCTGTGGACTTGCTGCAGGCGCTGGCAAGGTACTGACTGCCTTAGAGAATGCGGTTACAAATGGTGAACTGAGCGCTCAGGTACAGCAAACAGGATGTATTGGCATGTGTCACTTAGAACCAATTGTTGACGTTTATAAAGATGGGGATTTTAAACGTTATGTTAAAGTGAACAGCGATGACATACTCGCATTTCTTGATGATGAAAACGTTTTAGAGGAAAAATTAATAAGTGCAGAAGACGATGCTGTTCTAAGTGCGCAGCACCGTATTGTTATGCGTAATTACGGAAAAATTGATCCGGAATCAATAGATGAATATATTGCTGTTGGTGGATATGAGGCCATTAAGAAAGTGATTATGGAACGAACACCAGCCAGCGTTATTGGAACAATTAAGCGCTCAGGTCTTAGAGGGCGTGGTGGTGCAGGCTTTCCTACATGGTTCAAATGGAAAGCTGCGCTGGACAATCCATCAGATGAAAAATATATCGTCTGTAATGCAGACGAGGGTGACCCAGGTGCATTTATGGACCGTTCAGTTCTTGAAGGGGACCCGCATAGCTTAATTGAAGGCATGATGATTGCCGGTTATGCAATTGGTGCAAATGAGGGTATTGTCTATGTACGTGCAGAGTATCCGCTTGCTATTGAGAGACTTCAAAAGGCAATTGATCAGGCACGTGAACGCAATATTTTGGGCAAAGATGTGTTTGGTATTGAATCGCATAACTTCGATTTGCGTATCAAAGCAGGTGCAGGTGCATTTGTCTGTGGTGAGGAAACAGCATTAATTGCTTCATTAGAAGGTGAACGCGGCATGCCGAGGCTAAAGCCACCATTCCCTGCTGAAAAAGGTTTCTGGGGCAAGCCTACAAATATTAACAACGTTGAGACACTCGCTAATGTGCCGTGGATTCTTAAAAATGGTTCTAAGGCATTTTCTAGCCTCGGAACAGAAAAGAGCAGGGGTACAAAAGTATTTGCACTGACAGGTAAAATAAAAAAGGGTGGACTGGTTGAAATCCCAATGGGGATGACACTCAGAGAAACCATTTTTGGTGTTGGTGGCGGTATCAAGAACGATAAGCCATTTAAAGCGGTTCAGCTGGGGGGGCCATCTGGTGGATGTATTCCAGAGCAGCTCCTTGACACGTCAATTGACTATGAGTCTATTAACCAAACGGGTGCTATTGTTGGCTCAGGTGGTATGGTTGTCATGGATGAAGATACGTGTATGGTTGAAATGGCGCGCTTCTTCCTTGATTTTACTTGTAAAGAGTCTTGCGGCAAATGTACTTACTGCCGTGTTGGAACAAAACGTATGCTTGAAATTTTGACTAAAATTACTAAGGGTGAAGGCAAACCTTCTGACATAGACCTGCTTGAAGAGCTGAGCTATAAAATTAAAGAGGGTTCACTTTGCGGACTTGGACAGACCGCACCAAATCCAGTTCTGACGACACTTAAGTATTTCAGACATGAATATGAAGCGCATATCCATGATAAGACATGTCCTGCTGGTCAATGTACAAACTTAATTACCTATCGTGTACTGTCTGATAAATGTATTGGATGTACAGCGTGTAAGCGTGCCTGTCCTACAGACGCGATTACAGGGGATGTTAAGCAGACACACACTATCGATCAAGACAAGTGTGTAAAATGCGGTATCTGTTTAACAAAGTGTAAGTTTGACGCGATACTTAAGGCTTAACAGGAGGAGACAATGTCTAGAATCAGAGTAAATATAGATGGAAAAGAGCTGCTGGCACACAGTGGCTATACAATACTTGAAGTAGCGCGACAGCATGATATTGATATTCCGACACTATGTCAGGATGACAAACTTGAAAATTACGGCTCATGCGGTATGTGTGTAGTGGAAGTTGAGGGCAGTCCAAGACTGTTTAGAGCATGTTCTACACAAATTCAGGATGGCATGATTATTAGAACCTATTCTGAGCGTATCCGAGAGTCTAGAAAGACAACACTTGAACTGCTGTTAACAAACCATAGGGGCGATTGTAAAGCACCTTGTACGATTGGGTGTCCTTCCCATGTAGATGTACAGGGATATGTTGGACTGATTGCTAATGGTGCACACGAAGAGGCCCTGAAGCTAATTAAAGAAGAGTTGCCGCTTCCTGCATCTATTGGACGTGTCTGTCCGCATCCGTGTCAGACTGCGTGTAGACGCGGACTGGTAGATGACAGCATCAACATAGCTTGGTTAAAACGTTTCGCAGCAGATAAAGATCTTAACAGCAAATTCCCTTATGTTCCTGAAATTGCACCGCCTACGGGCAAGAAAATTGCGGTTATTGGCGGCGGGCCTTCAGGTCTTTCTAGCGCCTATTACCTGCGTAAAATGGGACATGATGTTGTTGTATATGAAGCGATGCCAGAGTTTGGGGGCATGCTGAAATATGGTATTCCACTTTACAGACTTCCAAAGGACGTACTGCAAGCTGAAATTGGAATTCTAAGAAAAATGGGCGTCAAGTTACTGTCTAATATTCGAATTGGAACCGATATTACCCTCAAGCATATTCGTGATCAATTTGATTCTGTCTATGTAGCAATAGGTGCATGGAAAAGCTCAATGTTAAATGTGCCTGGAAATGAGCTTAGAGGCGTTTATGGCGGTATTGAGTTCTTGAACAAATTTGCTGTAAACATGCCAATCAAGGTTGGTGAGCGCATTGCAGTAATCGGTGGCGGCAATACAGCAATGGATGCCTGTCGTACGGCAATCCGTCTGGGCGCTAAAGAAGTTTATGCTATTTATAGAAGAACGAAAAATGATATGCCTGCTGTAGACGTGGAAATTGAAGAAGCTGAAGAAGAAGGCGTAAGCTTCAAGTTCCTGTGTAACCCTGTTGAAATTGTGGACAGCGGTACAGGTAGAGTTTCGCAAATCAGACTTCAAAAGATGGAAGTTACAAGCACAGATAAGAATGGCAGATCGTCTGTAAAAGCTATAGAAGGTGAATTTGAAACACTGGATGTGGATTCAGTCATCATGTCTATTGGCCAGCAAATCCATATTCATGGTTTTGAAGATATGCTGGTTAACACGCGTGGTAATATCGATTCTGAAGAAACAACGTTCAGAACAAATCTTGAAGGCGTATTTGCCGGCGGTGACTGTACAAATAAGGGCGCAAGTATCGCTATTGAAGCCATTGCAGATGGTAAGAATGCAGCCCGCATCATCGATGCTTATTTGGACGGAGAGGTTCTTGAGTATCATGAGCCATATCTTGTTCAGCAAAAGGATTTAACTGAAAAAAGCTTTGATTATATTGAAAAACGCGAAAGCGTGCATATGGAACATGAACTGCCAGAACTTAGAAAAACAAACTTTGATGAGGTTGTTTTCGGTTACAGTGCGGACAATGCAAAATGTGAAGCGTCTCGCTGTCTTGAGTGTGGCTGTGGAGATGTACATGAATGTGACTTGATTACCCAAGCCAATGATTATGCTGTAGAACCAAGTCGTATTGACCACGTGCCACCATGTGCAGATAAAGATAACAGTCATCCGTTTATTATGAAGGATGAAAATAAGTGTATTCTTTGTGGTATGTGTGTACGTATTTGTGAAGAAGTCATGGACAATGCGGCACTTGGACTGGTAGGTCGTGGCTTCGAAACAAGTGTTAAACCAGCTTTTGGAGACAGACTCATGGAGACAGACTGTGTTTCTTGTGGTCAGTGTATTGGCGTTTGTCCAACGGGCGCCCTGCAGGAACGTCTGCCTATTGAAAAATCAGTGCCACTTGAAGCTGTTCGCACGGAAACGGTTTGTAGTCACTGTAATGTAGGCTGTCGTATAGAGCTTGAATCAAAAGGCAACATGCTCCTTCGTGCACTGCCAGTACAAACGGATGTAACAAGCGAAGGTCTACTTTGTGCTAAGGGTAAGTTTGGCTTTAATGTGATTGAGAAGCAAACGCGCATAAAATCGCCAATGATCCGGAAAGATGGCAATTTGGTAGAAGTGAGCTATGACGAGGCATTCCTATATATTGCTAAACGTGCACAGTCGCTTAATTTGCTGTATGGTAAAAATTCAATCGGTGTGTCTGTGTCTGACCGTTTTACAAACGAAGACATTTACATGTTGAAGAAATTTGCAAATAAAAAGCTAAACACGAGCCATGTTTACAGTGTGAATGCTGGTCTATCTGGTCTTGAACCTGTACTTGGCGTAAATGCATCAACCAATGTGCTTACAGAAATTCACCATACGCCTTATGTCCTTTCTGTAGGGTCAAAGATGCTTGAAGATCACACGATCGCAGGTCTAAAAGTTAGAAAGTGTATCAAAAATGGTGGAACGCTTCATGCAATTACACTTGAAGACTCGAAACTTGACGAGTGGGCTGAGGAAAATATCAGAACATCTGAGTTAGAGCTCGTGGATGTTTTAAAAGGCTTTGCCAAGTATATCATCGCCATTGGGGCAGACATCCCAGAAGACAGGGTAGAAGGCTTTGAAGAACTTAAAGCATATGTGGCTGATGCAGATGTGACGGATGAAATCACTAAGTTGGCACATGAGTATCTTCATGCACCTAAGGCTATGATTATATTTGATCAATCAGAAGTAGACCTGAGAAGCCAAGCGCTTATTGCTGCTATTGCTGTTCTGACAGGTCATATTGGGTCACCGCGCAATGGCATTATAGAACTAAAATCAAATGCAAACGCACAAGGACTTGCTGACCTGGGTGTTAAGCCTAATGCCGGTAAACTCGAAGAAGCCATTGCATCTGGGTCTATAAAAGGCCTGATGGTTGTTGGTGAAAACATTGATACAGATATACTGGAAGGTCTAGAATTCCTGATGGTACAGGAAACACATATGACTGATGTTGCAAAGAAGGCAGATGTGATTCTTCCAGCGACCATTCTTTCTGAATCTGAGGGAACGGTTACGTCGCTCGACAGACGCATTCAGCGTGTTCAAAAGGCTGTAGAGCCGCTGACAGGCTACCAGAACTGGGAAATGTTCCAGAATCTGATGAATGTATTTGATGGCCATTCGACTTATGAGAGTGCACAGCAAATATTTGAATCAATTGAAAAGTCTATTCCAGCATACCTAGGGTACAGCAAACTTTCAGAGCCGGTATACTGGCCAGTAAAAGGATCACGCGTTCTGCTTCAGGATGGTTTTGAGACTGAAAATGGTAAGGCTCAGCTTCAGAATGCTGTTATCACAGAAACGTCTGTAAAAAAAGCGTTGGCATCTGGTCAAAAGAACTCAAATCATATTACAACTTGCTTCCAAAAGTTTCTTGATGAAAACGTAGGCTAGTATAATACAGATTTCATTTTTTAAAGACTTATATTAAGGTTCCAAGAAGTAGATGCGCTATCTGCTTCTTGGAACCTTTTCAATTGTCACTTATTGCACTAGAATAGAGGAAAGACCTAAAGAAGAAAAATGCTTGAAAAGTTGAGCTTACAAGAGCATATTTAGTTCAAATGCCACCTCAAGTATAAGTGTTGCAATGATTACAAGAGTCATAATGAGCACAAGTGTTATTATGAATAAAAATGGGATTATGACTTGAAATTAGTTACAGTAGGGCCTATAGGTCTGTATATAATTTCTACCAGAGTCTATAAAGGGCAATCCTAGACAATGGGTTGCCTAGAATAAAGGCTTTGAGAACTGGAGTTGCCATGAAGTGGATTGAAAAAACAACAGATGGTATAAGTCAGCATCTATTTGCCAGCATATCGCTTCCGATAGGTGGCTTATTGGCAATGGCATTTTGGATTATAGATACACACGCGTGGTCATCAGGTGAAGGTTTTTACGCTGTTGCAGGGACACTGGTCTTGACAATCGTGTTCACAGTGCTAATAGATAGAATCGTTTATCTTTATGAAGTTTTGCTTGAGAGGCGTATGCAGCTCTTAATTGATGATGATGCAAGGCTTTTGCCTGCATGCTTTAAGACAGATAGGCTCAAATTAGAGTCCTTAAAGCCTGAGCACAGCAGACTTATTGCAAAGCTGAGTGCGGATGAAAATGTCATAAAATTTGTAGATGATATACCGGAAGGGTTGACACAGGTCGGCGCACGCAGGTGGGTGCTGAGTCATATGCATCTTGAAAGGCATACTTTGAGAACCACCCGAATTATTTGTCTTAAAGAAACAGAAGAACCGATAGGTGGACTGGTATTTATAAGTGGACACGAACTCGAGTATTGGCTGTTAAAGGCCTATAGAGCGCGTGGGTATGCTCAAGAAGCTATAATGGGTGCATTTGAAAGCTTAGAAACTGAAAAAGGCGTGGTTCTATTTGCAAATACCTATGAAGAAAACACCCCTTCAAAATGCCTTCTTGAAAAAATCGGATTTAACTTAGAGGGAAAATACAATCATAAAGATCACTATGTTTATGATGCGAGGCGCTAGATTGATCCTGCACCATTTATGTAGACAAAAAAGTGCATGCTTGCGTAAAGAAATCTTAGAGTCAAGTGTGCTATAATGAATCAGTATATGAAGGGGTGACGAAATGAATTTTCAAGATTTAAGCATGACTGCAATAAATATGGGCATGGTTATGGCAATGCTTCTTTTACTTCGTGAGCGTGTTGCAAGAAGTCGAAGAAGAGGGGCTGATGATATGATTCAAATAATGGATTTATCTAAAACACCTTTAAACCGAATTCCATTTTTTAAGCGCAAGTCTGTAAAGAACTCAATGGTTTTACTCGGCATTATTGTTGTCTTTCTTATTTGGATTGGCAGTAGAAATCTTCAGGCCATGGCTGAACTGGTTATTATTGCATGTTTGGCAGGCATCTTACTTGTTTATATGAGACATGTGGATGATAAAAAGCACATCGCCGTCTATGACAAAGGGATAAAACATAAATCAGGCTTTGTATTTTTTGAAGGCATTTCAGGATACGATGTCAGTGAGTCTGATGAGTATGAGGACGCCGTAGATGTTTGGATTAAAATTGGAAACGCACCACGTGTTCAGCTTCACATATCCAATACAGAAATTCAGGCATTTGAGAAACTCCTCAGAAAAAAGGCTGACATAAAAGGATAAAACCTGATATAATGAACACGAACGTACGTTCTTGTTATAAAAGGAGCAATCAATGGATTTATTTAATGTCATAAAAGAAGAAAGTTTAAAACAAGACGCCCCACTGGCTGAACGTATGAAGCCTAAAACACTGGACGACTTTGTTGGGCAGAGCCATATATTGTCTGAAGGAAAACTGCTCAACCGTCTGATTAAGGCGGATAAAATCAGTTCTATCATATTCTACGGGCCACCGGGTACAGGTAAAACAAGTATCGCTCGAGTGATCGCCAATACTACAAAATCTGCCTTTGAGTCTCTCAACGCCGTAACTTCTGGTGTTAAGGATTTAAGGCGTGTTGTGGAACTTGCTGAGAGCAATCTAGGCATGTATCAGCAAAGAACCATTTTGTTTTTAGATGAAATTCATCGGTTTAATAAGGCCCAGCAAGATGCCCTGCTTCCACATGTGGAAAAGGGAACGATCATCCTGATTGGCGCAACAACTGAGAATCCATATTATGAAGTGAATAATGCACTTATTTCGCGTTCTATGATTTTTAGACTAGAAAGACTGACAACAGATGAAATTAAATTTATTGTTAGGCGTGCTGTCCAAGATGGTCAGCGTGGACTCGGCATGCTGGGTGTTCAAATTGATGAGGAGGCCCTGAGTTTTATAGCACAGGTCTCAGCGGGGGATGCTCGAAAGGCTTTAAATGCCATTGAACTCGCTGTGCTTTCAACTGAGAAGAAAAATGGTGCCTTACTGGTAACAACAGATGACTTAAAAGAATGCGTACAGCGAAAAGGGTATTTGTACGATAAGGCGGGAGACAGTCACTATGATATTATTTCCGCATTCATCAAGTCTATGCGTGGGTCTGATCCAGATGCAGCGCTCCATTATCTTGCCCGAATGATACAAGGTGGAGAAGACCCTAAGTTTATAGCCAGGCGAATTCTAATTGCAGCATCAGAAGATGTTGGTAATGCTGATCCAAATGCACTTGTCGTCGCGACTACTGCCGCTCAAGCTGTAAATATGATTGGTATGCCAGAGGGGCGTATTATCTTGGCTCAGGCAGCAACTTATGTTGCCAGTGCACCAAAGTCCAATGCGGCCTATAAGGGCATTAACGAAGCGCTTCAAGACGTTGAATCTATAGATATCGGACAAGTCCCTTACTATTTGAAAGATGGAACCAGTCTCAGTATGAGCAAGAAGCGGGAAGATTGGGGCGATTATACTTACAAGTATCCCCACGATTATGATATGAACTATGTACCACAACAGTATCTACCGGATGAACTCAAAAATACAAAGTATTATCGTCCAACAGATAACGGTGTGGAAAAAGACATGAAAGCACATTTAGAAAAACTAAAAGGTGTTCATGATGCACCAGTAGAATAGAGAAAGCCCTCTGACAAGCTATTGTCTTGTCAGAGGGCTTTTGTGCATTTAAATATGATTTTTAGACTCGAAGAACAGAACTCGGAACAATTGAATACAAGGTATCAAGTATCAAATCGTTCTTAGTATACTGCTTAGTTTTATGTCCACCAGTCAAAAATCATCCCACTTCTAAGGGTATCCGATTCTAGATTTCCCTTAAGAATGTCAACAAGGGCGTAGCCGAAGTGCATAGCAGTTCCAGGACCTTTTGAAGTGATAATTTTCCCATCTTTAACAACCAGTTCATCTGTAATAATGGCGCCTTCAAGTTCACCTTCAAATCCTGGGTAACATATTGCGCGTTTTCCTTTAAGAAGCCCTGCCTTTGCTAAAACAGTTGGTGCTGCACAAATTGCAGCCACATACAGGCCATTGTCATATGCTTCTTTTAAAAGGTCAATTAGAGGCGCGCATCCAGCTAAATGACGTGTTCCAGGCATGCCACCCGGTAAAATTACCATATCAGCCGCCTTTAAATCAACATCTGTAAGTGTAATGTCCGCCATAAGCGTAATGTCATGTGCGGCTTTGACTTGCAGGGTGTCTGTAATTGAAACAGACTTTACAGTTACACCAGCGCGTCTGAGAATGTCAATGACTGCAATTGCTTCTATTTCCTCAAATCCATCTGCCAAAAAAATATAAACCACTCTATTCACACCTTTCACTAATTTCATGCGTAGCAATGCTTACTATGATTTAATACATCTGAAACAATATATGTATATTATAACGCAAAATTCATGCTTTAAATCAAGGTTTAGACGATTTGTATAATTTTGAGAATATGTTCGATATAAAGATGTGTTTATTTTAAACACATACCGATACATTTTAACAGACTTAATATAGTCAGTAAATTAAGTGCGCGTAAAAAGACCTGTTGATGTGTTCAATGAATATCGAATTGATCTAAAGATGCACGCAAATGAAACGATGATGAATTATGCTTTCATTTACTATAATATGTCAGCATCGTCACAATAATGGGTAAACGAATAATAGGCTAGAAAGGAGGCAGCATAATGACAGCAATCGTACTTTTATACTCTGTTCTGACAATTCTTTTTGGAACAGCAACTATTTTAGATTTTATGAAGTCAAGGCATGTAAGGTGGCGCTTTTCGGGTTTATCTTTCAAATATAGTCTTGGTCTTTTTATTATGAATCTGATTTCAGCACTTTGGGTATTTTGGATGCAAAAAGACATTGAGGGATTTTTGCAAGGTCTGTTGGGCATCGCTTTACAGTTGCCTCTATTATATATTTATATTTGTGTCGGATGTCGCTATTCACATAGACTGACATTACCCGGTGCGGTTTTTTGGAAGCGTCTATCTTGGTATCCTTTTTCAGTGGACATGCCGGGTGAGGAAGATAAACTTATTTATACCCTGCATTCAGATCTAGGTAAAATGCTCTATACCAATTTTGTACATCCCCACTTTTTGGAGATTCAGTCTTACAAAAACGAGACAGCGGACAGGGCACACGGAAAGTGGTGGATGAAAGCAGATGGTGTTGCGCTTGCCTGTATAGCAGCCGCATCGATCTATACGATTTTACTTTTCACATACGCTCGACCACAGGCTTCGGAGTTGGTTGAAAATCTTAGGCAGACAACCCCGTATGGGGACCAGGCCAATATGAATTCTGTACTGATGATTATTGTATTTGCAAAGGTGGCTATAACAGAAGAAATATTCTTCAGACATGTTGTGCAAAATTTAGTGGAGTGGCGGTTAAGAGAACATCCTTACCGAGTGCAACTTGCCATACTCTTTTCCAGTATTTTGTGGAGTGCTGGACATATAGGCATCATAACACCAGAGTGGGTAAAGCTCGCTCAAATTTTCCCCTTTGGTATTATACTGGGTGTATTATACAGACGGTATGGTTTTGAAATTGTGGCTTTAATTCACGCCGTCTTTAATATACTTATGATTTTTATAACACCGTATTTTATGAATATATAGCAATGAAATATGAACTAAATACTAGAGCCATGTGTCCTTTTAAAACTAAGCGTCAAGTCTTAGAGTGACGCTTAAGAATTAGGGCCGGAATCGTGTTTTGTGTCCGTGTCATAACCCTTTGATTTTAGAAAGTCAAACCGTGGTAAATACACTACAGGAGGTATGGTTATGACAAATCATTTTAACGATCAGGCATCTCTAAATTTAACCTTTATTGATATGGAACATCGTGAAATTTTTTATGAAATAGATCGGGCACTCAAGGCCTATGATTTTTCAGCGGTTGGCGACGAAGGGATCGATACTTTCTTCGCATTTGAAGGTCGAATCCTTATGCACTGCAACCATGAAGAACTTCTAATGCGTCAATACGAATACCCAGACCTTGAAGAACATGTTCAGGAGCATACAGAACTCATTGGTCTGATTCGCCGTTTTAAACGCGACTATTTTAATAAGGAAAGGGAAGAAAAGGCACTTGAATATGATATTGAAAGCTTTAAGCACTATTTCAAGAAACATATTTTAAAAGAAGACTTCAAACTGGTTGAGTTTGTAAAACACAAGGGAATTGATAAAGGGTATTTTGCAGGCTAGAACAACTAAAGAATAGATACACCCTTGATTGTATCAAACACACAAAAAAGACTCAGATGTTTTTTGTACAGATCTGAGTCTTTTGTTTATACGTGTGTTTTTTCATCAAGAAAGCTGTAGGTTAACTGAATAACTTACAGCTTTATGTGTTTTAAGTATGGCGTGAATCACTTGAGCATTTGTTAGTAAAAGCTCTCCATGCAAAGGCGAGAAATGATTTCTTCATGCATTGGGAATAGATTTGTAAGTTCATCCTTGTCATATATTTTAATATCATCAAAATCAAAGCCAGGGGAAACCATAATGCCAATCATAGCGTGATTGTCTTCTATACGCTCTGCCGCAATGATGTAGTTTTTTGGAATGAGAACCTGCATCTTTTCATTGTCATCAAGATTAAGGCCAAGCTTGGCGGTTGTCAGATCGCCTTCAGGTGAAATCATATAAATTTTAACGGCAGAACCATGGTGATAGTACCAAACCTCTTCGGAACGCACTCGGTGAAAAGACGTAAAGTCCTCTTCGGTAAGAAGCAGAAGAATACTTGACCATAAATTGCGTTCAGAAGACGACACGCCTGCAATGTCATGACGAAACATGGTTTGACTTGATGTATATGAACTATGGTAATAGCCACCTTCTGGGTGTGGAATCATGCTTAGTTTTTCTATCCAATAATTCGAATCTTTCATGCTGACGGTCTCCTTTCAAGAAGTGCTTTCATCCTTTGAAATCGCTTTTATATGAAAGTTCACAAACGAGCGAATATTTTAGGATTTAACTTTATTATAATATGAAAATTCAGCTTTAACGTCAAGTACTCTAAAGTGAATAAAGGACATGGATGGTTAATTTAGTTTGATTAAGCTTCTCCCGCGACGGATATAAATAGAGTGTTGAAATATGAAAGGGGTATTTGATGAGTAAAAAAGCTGTTTTAACAGGTAATCAAGCAGTAAGCCGAGGTTTTTACGAAGCCGGCGGACAGGTAGCAACAAGTTATCCGGGATCCCCGACTGTAGAAGTTATTCAAGACGTTAAGACCGAGTACCCAGAAGTTTATGCTGAGTTCTCAGTTAATGAAAAGGTGGCTGTAGAAGTTGGTATCGGAGCCTCTTTTACTGGGGCCAGAACACTTGTAAGTATGAAACATGTTGGTGTAAATATTGCAGCAGACCCGCTTATGACATTTACGCAAACTGAAATTAATGGAGGTTTTGTACTTCTTTCTGGTGATGATCCGGGCATGTCATCCTCTCAGAATGAACAAGATAACAGGTATTTTGGAAAAGCAGCACACATGCCTATTTTTGACCCTGGAAGCGCACAAGAAGCGCTAGACTATACCAAGCTTGCTTTCGATGTTAGTGAGAGACACAATACACCTGCACTCATGCGCATGACTAGCCGTGTGTGTCACAGCAGGTCTGTTGTTGAAATGAATGATAGAGTTACAAGGGAAATCAAGGGCTTTCCAGATGTACCCGAAGATTTTACAATGATTCCGCCGAATACATATGTAAGACAATTCACCATGCAAAAGCGTATTGATGAGTTGACTGTAGAAGCCAATAAAATGGAAATCAACGTATATGAGCCTTCGAAATCAGGACGTAAAGATGTGCTTGTAGTAACCTCTGGTCTTATGTACTATAACTTTAAGGAACTGGGCCTTGATTTTTCAGTTTTCAAACTTGGAATGGTATATCCGCTTCCAGTTAAGCGACTCATTGCTTTAGCACGTGAGTACAAGCGTGTGCTTGTCATTGAAGAAATGATGCCTTTTATTGAAAATGAAATGAAAATCCACCATATTCAGTGTGAAGGAAAGAAGTTCTTTTCTTTTACAGGTGAACTCAATACAGAAGACATAGAAGATGGTCTCTTTAGTGCTAAAATTATTAATGAGCACAGTTTTAAAAAAGAAGAACCGACTACAGACATTGCGCGTATTCCTATGTTCTGTTCCGGGTGTCCGCATAGACCCGTATTTGATATCCTTAAAAAAGAAAAAATTCGTGTCATTGGTGATATTGGCTGCTACTCACTTGCATACCTAGAACCGTTTGGGGAACTGAGCACCATCATTAGTATGGGCGCCAGTCTTGGTATTATGAAAGGCATGAGTAAGGCCAATAAGCTAGCTGGCATAGATAAGCCACTTGCATGTGTTATTGGAGATGGCACATTTTTTCATTCAGGCATGACTGGCATGCTCAATATGCTGCACCAAATGGATAGAGATGCTAATATGACGGTTATCATACTGAATAATGGCACGACGGCCATGACGGGTGGGCAGCCGACAGCAGTTACCAAATCCTATTCTTCAGCAGGAGATATGGATGTGAAGATTGAAGCGATTCTTGGAAGCATGGGCTTTGAAAATGTTCAGATTGTCGATCAATTTGAGTATAAAAATGCAAAAAAAGTAATTGGGGACGCCCTAAAGCACCAAGGTCTGTCCATTGTTATGACAACCCGTCCATGTGCACTGAATTTTAAAATTAAGGAAAGGCCTTATTACGTTGACCCAAGTATTTGTATTGGCTGTCGCAGTTGCGTGAAAACCAATTGTCCACCAATTCTTATGAAAGACTATGACGGCTACGATAAGAAAAAATCATCCATCAATGCGGATCTTTGTGTCGGTTGTTCCGTTTGTGCTCAGGTGTGTCCTGTTGGAGCCATAAAACCCATTGAAGAGGAGGCCTAAAAATGACAACGAATATTGTAATTGCAGGCGTTGGCGGTCAGGGACTGGTTCTCACAACAAAAATGATATGTGATGTGGCCTTGAGGGCAGGACTGGATGTTAAGAGCAATGATGTTATAGGACTATCACAGCGGGGGGGCAAGGTATGGGGGTCTGTTCGCATTGGCGAAAAGGTCTATTCGCCCAATGTACCACCAAAGGGTGCTGACTATTTAATGGCCCTGGAACCCCTGGAAGGTCTACGTTATGAAAGTGCTCTGAGTATTACTGGAAAAGTCTTTATGAACACGGCAGTGGTACCCCCTGTACCTGTTATGGCTGAGCAGAAAACTTACCCGGAGGACATTATAGAATCTATGGAAATGACCCATGAAGTGGTTGCTCTTGACGCAAATGCTCAGGCGGTTGCACTGGGATCAATAAAAGTAGCCAACACAATTTTAATGGGCATGCTTGCAAAGTGTTTAAAAATTGATAAAGGGCTTTGGACTCAGACCATTTCGGAAAATGTACCAGAAAAATTTATTCAAATGAATTTAGATGCCTTTGACTTAGGATACAATAAGGTCAAAGGCTTGGAATAAGTAGCAATATGACAAGTTTTAAGTATTTAGGCGCTCAATAATCGTAAGTGATAATAATTTTATCTTGCTGTTGACAAAGGTTTTCCTGCGTGATAATATGCAAGTACAAATTGATAAACAATCACTTTTGGTGTGTTACTGTTAAATCAGGCATGAACCTAACGAAGCGCGAGCTTTAGTTGTTCATGCCTTTTTCTTATACTTTTCTAATATAACAGGTGGCAGTAGAGGTGGAAAAATGAGTCATAATCGATACAAAATCATACGTGTGCTGAATAACAATGTTGTTCTTGCAAAAAACGTATCCAATAAAGCCGATGCCGTCCTGGTTGGTAAAGGGATTGGATTTGGAATTAAGGTAGGTCAGGAAAAGGACATTCCACCTGAGTCCATTGAAAAATCCTTCATCACATATGATGAAAAGCTCAAGCGTGATTATATGGAGCTTGTAGAACAGATGGATGAGACCATTTTATCCATGTGTACAGAAATTATTCTAATGGCAGAAAAAAGACTTGGAGAGCTTAATTCCAGACTGCATATTGTTTTAACAGACCACATTGGCTTTGCCCTTGAGCGTATTAAGGCGGGAATGGAAATACACAATCCATTTCTACATGAAATTCAGTCGCTCTATGAAGAAGAGTATCAGGTTGGCCTTGCGGCGCAGGATATCATTGAAAGTACGACAGGCATCCGTATTGTTGAGGATGAAGTTGGATTCATTGCACTGCACCTTAATGCGGCAAGGCAGCACAAGGATGTCAAAGATACCCTCAGAAGCACACGGCTGATTAAAGAACTGGTTGATATAATAGAAAGCAATCTGGATTACAAAATTGAGAGTGACTTGACTTACAGCCGGCTCATTCATCATTTGAGAGGTAGTCTTGAAAGGGTTGAAAAAGGTCAAACCGTTAAAAACCCGCTTCTTGAAACCCTGAGAAAAGAGTTTAAAGACTCTTTTAAGATCGCTGGTAAAGTCAAAGTTAGAATAGAAGATCAGCTTGATGTTATCGTGCCTGATGATGAGCTAGGATATATGGCAATACACATTGACAGAATAAGAAGAATGTCAAAGTCAGAAATTTAATAAAATAAATGTAGAGTGTGTAACTGATTCGATCAGGCATGAGCTTATAAACGGGCGTCCCCCGTCTATTTGTTCATGCCTTTTTTAATGCATATGCCAAGTGTGTTAAAAGCTCTGCACTTATTTTAAGCGTGTTAATAATGGCACAGCGCGCAGCCATTACTATATAAAGCTTAATGAAAGTAGCAATTATTTAAAGTTTAATTCACTTACTATGAGAATCTTAGGAGGGGAAATTTATGTCTAATGTATTTGGGAAGTTGCAAAAGGTCGGGAAAGCCTTAATGCTTCCAATCGCAGTTATGCCTGCTGCAGCTATTTTACTTCGTCTTGGTGCTGGCGTACCGGGTATTGAAGGCCTACTTGCTGACATTATGTTAAAAGCAGGTGCTGGTATTTTTGATAATCTTTACTTACTATTTGGTATTGGTGTTGCACTTGGACTTGCAAAAGGAAACCATGGTGCAGCGGCACTTGCAGGCGCTATTGGTGTTCTTGTTTGTAAAAATGTATATGAAGTTATCAACCCAGACATCAATACAGGTGTTATGGTCGGGATGATTATGGGTGTTATTGCGGGTACATTATATAATAAGTATCATGATATCAAGCTACCAGAGTTTTTAGGGTTCTTCGGCGGAAAACGTTTTGTACCGATAATTACTTCATTTGTAGCCGTTGGCGTTGGTATTGTATTTGGTTATGTATGGCCAGCAATTCAAACAGGTATAGATACAATTGGTAATGCAGCGATTCAAGCTGGTCCAATTGGTACATTCTTCTTCGGTTTTGGTAACAGACTGCTTATTCCTGTAGGTCTTCACCACGTACTGAACTCAATTTTCTGGTTCACTTTCGGTTCATTCACAAACGCAGCTGGCGAAGTTGTGAATGGCGATCTTTGGAGATACTTCGCAGGCGATCCAACAGCTGGTATTTACATGGCTGGTTGGTATCCAGTTATGATGTTCGGTCTTCCTGCAGCTTGTTTTGCAATGTATAGAGCGGCAAAGCCGGAAAACAGAAAAGCGGTTGGCGGTATGCTATTCTCAATTGCATTCACATCGTTTTTAACAGGTATTACAGAACCAATTGAATTCCTGTTTGTATATATTGCGCCAGGTCTATACTTTGTTCATGCTGTAATGGCTGGTATTGCACTAGCGGTTACGCAGTTACTCGGTATCTTACACGGATTCGGATTCTCAGCAGGTCTCATTGACTTCGGCTTGAATATGCACCTTGCAACAAAAGGTCTGATGCTGATTCCACTGGGTCTGGTATTTGCAGTAATCTACTACATTGTATTTAAGTTTATGATTGAGCGTTTTAACATTGAAACACCAGGTCGTATGGAAGATGACATAGATGCGATTGACGAATCAGTTGCTGATAAAGGAATTGCGGCAGTAGCGGTTGAGTACTTCCAACTACTTGGCGGACACAGCAATATCGTAGAAATTGATTCTTGTATCACACGTCTAAGACTGACATTAAAAGACAACACAATGATTGAAGATGCACCGCTTAAGCGACTGGGTGCTGCGGGCGTCATTCGTCCTAACAAGAAAAACATGCAGGTCGTAGTTGGGACACATGCAGAGCTTATTGCAGAAGAAATGAAAAAAATGCTTAAGTAGTATTATATTAAGCATAGGATATGAGGAATTTGGACGAGGCCCCTGCCTCGCCAGATTCTTCTATCAAATAGCGAGAAACCGGTGCACAGTCTCGCTGATTGGTAGAACAATTTGGAGGTCATATGAATACAATAAAAGCGATTAAAGGTTCAAAAATAATACTTGAAAATGAAATCATAAAAGATCACGTCCTCTTATTCGAAAATGACATTAAACAAATACTCCCAAATGAAGTGTTTGAAAAGAGAATTGAAAGCGGTTATTACAAAAATGAAGTTGAGGTTATACCCCATCGTGGTTATGTGAGTCCCGGCTTTATTGACATCCATGTTCATGGGGCGGGTGGAAGTGACACAATGGACGCTACACCTCAGGCTCTTAGAACCATTGCCGAGAACCTCATTAAGTCAGGTACAACAGGCTTTCTAGCTACAACCATGACCATGGCACAGCAGGACATTATTAAAGCACTGGAAACCGTACGAAATGTTATGGCCGACCAGAATAATGAAAATCTACTGGGCAGTGACATTTTAGGCGTACATCTTGAGGGACCCTTTATCAATCCTGAATATAAAGGCGCACAAGCACAGACCCATATTCAAAAGCCGACAACAGAGTGGTTAAAGCCCTACTTTGACATAATCAAAATCATAACGTTCGCACCTGAAATGGACACCAATTTTGACTTTATTAAAGCTATGGAAGACACAGGCATTGTTTTAAGTATTGGGCATACTGGCTGTGACTTTGAAACGGCATGTAGTGCACACGCAGCTGGTGTAGACCATATAACCCACTGTTTTAATGCAATGACAGGACTCCACCACAGAAAACCAGGTGTTGTTGGAGCGGCATTTGCAAAGCCCTTTACTACAGAGTTAATAGCTGATGGCATTCATGTTCATGCGGGTTTCTTTGAAACGTTTGTAAGAATTAAGTCGCCTGAGAAGGTTATTTTGGTAACAGATGCCATTCGAGCCGGTTTTCTTGAAGACGGAACTTATGAACTTGGTGGACAGCCGGTTCTAGTAGAAGATGGCGCATCAAGACTGGAAGATGGTACGCTTGCCGGTAGTATTCTTAAGATGAATGAAGCACTTACAAACATGTTAAAGAGCACTGGGCGTCCGCTGAATGAAGTGGTGTCTATGATGAGCATTAATCCTGCAAGACGCATTGGTTTAGACCATGAAATGGGCAGTATAGAAGAAGGCAAGCTTTCTAATTTGGTTCTTCTCTCAGAAGACTACCATGTGGAGGCTGTATATATTAAAGGTAAGAAACGATACGATGGAGGCATAAAGTGAATATAATCATCGTTAAAGACTATAAGGAAATGAGCAGGAAAGCGGCCCACCTATTTGTTGGTCAAATTCTGCAGAAACCAACTAGTGTACTTGGGCTGGCAACAGGGTCAACACCTGTTGGGCTCTACGAAGAGCTTGTTAAGTTTTATAACGAAGGCATGATCGATTTTGAAGATGTCATGTCCTTTAATCTGGACGAGTACATTGGTCTGAGTCCGGCACATGAACAGAGTTACGCATACTTTATGAAAAAACATTTGTTTGACCATATTAACATCCATTCAGACAAGTGGTTTGTACCCTCTGGTACAGCTGATGACATCGAAGGCGAGTGCGCACATTATGAAGAAATGATTGCAAACGCCGGCGGAATTGATCTGCAAATACTGGGCATTGGTCGAAACGGACATATTGGATTCAATGAACCAGACATTAAATTTGAAGCGACAACACACATGGTTGCCCTAGACGAGCAAACCATTAATGACAACGCACGCTTCTTTGAAAGAGCACAAGAGGTACCAAGGACAGCGATCAGCATGGGCATAAAAACCATCATGCAGTCACGCGGTATTATTTTACTGGCTGCTGGAAAAGAAAAAGCGGACGCAGTTGCAGGCATGATCAGCGGAAAAATCACCCCTGAGCTTCCAGCATCTGTACTACAGCTTCATCCGAATGTGACGGTTATTGTCGATGAAGCTGCTGCATCAAAAATCAGAACGGATAAATAGAGAAAGCAACCGGTATAAGTGAAGTGGGATTCAGTTTGAAAATGCAATCGAAAGGATAATGAATATGTTTGGACTGTTCAAAAAGAAAACGTTAAAACTACAAAAACCAATGCAGGGTAAGGTCGTTGACATTACGACAGTACCAGATGCTGTATTCTCTCAGAAAATGGTGGGCGACGGATTTGCAGTAGAGCCAACTGAGGGCACTGTGAAGGCGCCATGTGCTGGTAAAATTGTACAAATATTTCCGACAAATCATGCGTTTGGCATCGTAACAAGCGAAGGCGTTGAAGTACTGGTTCATATAGGAATTGATACAGTAGAACTGGCAGGAGAAGGTTTTAAAAGACTTGTTGAACCCGGGATTGAAGTTCAAGCTGGTCAAGCCATCATAGAAGTGGATCTAGGCGTTCTTAAGGCACATGACAAATCGTCAGTGACACCTGTTGTTATTACAACTCCAGATAAGATAAAGTCTATCTCAGTTACTGAGGGGGACTCTGATAAAGCGGGCGCAGAAATCGTACTTGCCTAGAACAAACAATTCGTCTAAAGGAAATGTGTATATATTAGGAGGCTTAAAAATGGTTGAAGTTATAATTAAAAGTAAAAACGGTCTACATGCAAGACCTGCAAGTTTAGTCGTAAATACAGCAACGAAGTATGACGGAGAAGTTTTTCTTGTAACGGATAATGCAAAAATCAATGCAAAATCAATAATGAATATCATGGGCATGGGACTGATGCAAGGTGACAAAATTAGAATTGAAGCGGTTGGAGACAATCCGTCATCTATCGAAAATGAGCTGAAGACAATTATTGAAGGAGTCGAAGCATAGTGCGTAAATTGGTGAATGGACTTGGGGTGTCTGAAGGACTTGGACTAGGTCAGCTGCTTGTTATGAGACCAGAAGTTGCACCTGTGAATGCTCAGACAGAAAACGCAGAACAAGCTCTTTTAGCGCTTGAGAAAGCACTTGGACAGGCCCTTAAAGAGCTAGAAGTTATATATACTGAAAAAGTAAAAACTCTCGGTGAAGACAAGGCGCAGATTTTCCAGGCGCATATGATGATTCTTCAAGATCCAGAGTGGACAAAAGATATTAAAGAAAAAATAAGTGGTGATACGAAATACACACCTGAGTATGCAGTACATGTAAGCGCTGAAGCAACAGCAAACATGTTTGAGGCAATGGACAATGCATATTTTAAGGAACGTGCACATGACATTAGAGATGTGGCTAGACGTATTATTCGAATTCTGCGTGGAGAAACGGCTGTCGATTTATCGGCAGCACGTCCGGGCACCATTGTCGCTGCACAGGATTTAACACCATCTGATACGGCCCAGCTCAAGCCTGAGAATATTGTAGGCATTATTACAGCTGTTGGCGGAAAGACTTCACACAGTGCCATCATTGCACGAACACTGGGCATACCTGCGGTTATGGGCATTGGAAAAGATGCATTTGATGCACTTGAATCTGATAAAGTGACAGTCGTCGATGGCTTTTCAGGTGAACTGACCCTTGAGCCTGAACAATCGGAAATTCAGGCTGTAAAAGAGCGTATTGAAAAATATGCTGCAGAACGGGAGGCTTTAAAGGCACTTGTAGGCAAACCGAGTGTAACAGCAGATGGTAAGACTATCGAAATTGCTTCAAATATTGCTTCACCTGGGGATTTAAAACGTGTTCTTGAAAATGATTCAGAAGGTGTTGGACTTTTTAGAAGTGAATTCTTATTTATGGATAGAACCAGCGCACCTGATGAAGAGGAACAATATGAGGCTTATAAAGCGGTTCTTGAAGGTTTAGGCCAGCGTCCAGTGATTATTAGAACGATGGACATTGGTGGGGATAAAGAAGTGCCTTACCTTGGTATGCCTGAGGAAATGAATCCGTTTCTTGGATACCGAGCTATACGTTACTGTCTCGAAGAACCTGAAATATTTAGGGTTCAAATACGGGCCTTACTACGTGCGGGTATACATGGTAACTTAAAAATCATGCTTCCAATGATTTCAGGTGTTTCAGAGCTTAGACGGGCAAAGGCTATTATAGAGGATGTTAAAAAAGAACTTAAAAATGAAGCGGTTTCTTTCAATGGGGCTGTACCGCTGGGCATTATGATTGAAATCCCTGCTGCGGCCATCGCTTCGGATCTTTTAGCAAAAGAGGTAGACTTTTTCAGTATCGGTACCAATGACCTGATTCAGTATACGGTCGCAGTGGATAGAATGAATGAAAACATTGCTAGCCTTTATACGGCGTATCATCCTGCTGTCTTAAGACTGATTCGCATGACCATTGAAAATGGACATAAAGCGGGTATTTGGGTAGGTATGTGCGGGTCTGTTGCAGGGGATCTTGACCTGATGCCACTGCTCATTGGTATGGGGCTAGATGAGTTCAGCATGTCTCCTTCAAATGTACTTAAGGCAAGAAAGAGAGCACTTGAAATTAATCAGTCTGAAGCACATGAGAAGCTTGATGAACTGCTGGCACTGCCAACAGCTGGAGATATTGAAAACAGATTGAAAGCGCTTTATCCGAGGTAAACTTGGACGAGTCTTTCCATCAAGCGAGGTTTTAATAGAATAAAGTCAAGCAGACAAGCGGCAAGGTAATTGATGCCGCTTGTTTTTTAATGTGAATAAAGACAGTTGTAGAATTTGATGGTCTGAGCAAGATCAAACGTCAATTGGCAAATGTTTATTAAAAAAACATTGCGTTATATTATAAAATATGATAATCTATAAAAATGTTATATGTTTTATTGGGAATGAATAGAAGTAAAGGGTTTATACTGTCAACCCTCATGAACAAACATCTTACTCACTCTTCAGACTATCATCTTCAAGAAAAGATGCCTTTCTTGTTTCTTATAGTTATATCCGAATCATGACAAAACTATTTCATTGGTGCCTGTGTTTGAAATATCGCCAGGTGTGTTTGCTGTACTTATCTTCAGCATATTTCAAATGAATACGTAATAACATAATGTAAACTATAAGCAAACTATGAAAGGACAATCATTATTTCAGAAAATATAATTTTATCTCTTATTGGACTATTCTTAATCACTTCATTCACCAATATTTTGGCAACGCTCAAAACCATATTGGTATCTAAAAAGATTATGAACCCAGTCTATTTGGTGGTGTTTGTGGATGCAATGATATTTGCAACCGTTGTAACAAAAGTGACCAGTTCTACAGGTGTACATTTCACGATTGCCTATGCATGCGGAAGAACCATGGGTGTTTTTATAGGCAATAAGGTGGAGGAAAGATTGGCACTTGGCATACTCGAAGTTGACTTATTCTTGAAGAATAAGGATAAAATGATTAGAGTAGAAAATATGCTGAGAAAAGAAGGGTATACCGTCAACAGTTTTCTAGCAAAAGGCACACATGGTGAAAAACGTTATAAAGTAGAAGTGGTTATAAAACGCAGCGAGTTTAAGATTCTCGAGGCTATTTTGGACCACTGTGATGTAACCAGCCCAACGCTGAAAGTTAAGAATTTGAATAAAATCTACGGAAAAATTACGGCTGCAAGTATAAAGACAGCCTAGTACATATGAAATGTGCAAGTTTTGATCACACAATTAACATATGTATTTAAAATAATCTTAAGCGGTTTGACAAAGCCTTTTAAGACCCCTACGCATCATGAAGCTATGGTATTAAGCTGATTTACGGTCTATGTAAATCAGCTTTTTTTATAGACGAAAACAGGCGTAAAGGCGCTTTTTCAGGCAACAAGTACACCTGGTAGCATTACAGTTGCATCAAGTTGATTTACATATTTATTATGATTGATGATAAAATGAAGTGAGCTTTATAGGCGGGAGGGGATAGAAGTGAAACGATTTGATGAGAGAGATACAATGTTCGCACGCATGGGCTACGAACAAGGACATGAAAATTATGAAGACTACTACAAAAGGCATCCGGAGTTAAAGCAGCGCGATGATCACATACGAACACTTCCAAATATTTGTGGAGAAGGCACGATGACTTATGATCCTGTTCATTCGCGGTTCGCAGATGCTGTATTCAGAATGCTTGGAGATATTAATCCGCTTTCAGAAGGTACACATGCCGAGCAAAAGGTTGAGGTAAATTCTGAGGATATGGCTGAAACTTTGAAAAAATATGCACGCTACTACGGCGCTGTTGAAGTAGGCATCACGAAAATGAAACCTGAGTTTTACTATACGCACCGTGGAAGAAAACCCGAAAACTATGGTGACCCTATCGAAGCCAAAGACCACTACGCCATTGTCTTCGCTGTTGAAATGGATCAAGACATGATTAACCGGGCGCCTCAGATTGAAGAAGTCATTGCGGTGACTAAGGGATATATGGAAGCGGGTATGATTGGCATGACTCTAACCTATATGCTGAGAGAGCTTGGCTATGAAGCCCGAAATCATATGGATGGGAACTACTTGGTGGTAGCCCCCCTTGTTGCAGAGGCTGCTGGTCTTGGTGAAATGGGACGCATGGGTGTCTTAACTACACCGAGCTACGGGCCGCGTGTACGTCTGGGCGTCATAACAACTGAAATGAAGCTTGCAGTCGATGACCCCAGAAAATTTGGGTTTGCACAATTCTGTGAAGTGTGTGGCATATGTTCAAGAACTTGTCCAGGTCAGGCTATTCCTAAAGAAAAACGTTCTGTAATCGATGGAGATTTAAGATGGAAAATATCTCAGGAGAATTGTTATGAACGCTGGCGTTCGCTGGGTACAGACTGCGGCGTATGCCTGTCGGCGTGTCCGTTTAGTCAGGATTTATCGCTTGAAACTTTAGCTCAAATGGAAGGTGACACTGAGAAGATGCGGGACTATCTTTCAGATTATAGACAGCGTCACGGCATCAGGGTATACATAAAAGACAAACTAGACATTGTTAAGGGTCACGAATAATACTGAAAATTCAATCAGATTACAATTCAGTTTTCAGAAGGGTTTAATGGAAATTTAATGGAAATCATTTAAGCGCCCATGATACAATAAATGGGATAATAAAGGAGGAAATAATAATGAAACGTAAAATTGTATCTTTACTGATGGTGCTGGCACTTGTACTTTCAGTAGCAGGGTGTGCGCCAAAGCAGACTCCAAAGGAAATGCTTGAAGAAGCGATTATGAATGGACTGGAAATCGAGTCAGCTGAGCAAGACATGAACATGCACCTGTCACTTGATCTTGGTGAAAATCCAGATCCAATGGTGGAAATGTTTGCATCTATGCTAAGCGATGTAAATGTAGATTTCCATGCAAAGTCAATGCTTGATGGCGAAACACCTAAGCTTGAAATGACAGGATCTGCTGCACTTAGTGGTATGACTTACAATGTTGAAGTCTATATGAACGAGTCACAGATGGCTATGAAAATTCCTATGATGGACCAGTACATCGTTCAAGATGTTGTTTCAGAAGACGGTGCCCAGGTTACTATGGGTCAAGAGGAAGCTAAGGAAATCAGCAAGAAAATCTATACTGCTATTCTTTCAAAGGTAACTGATGAGGAGCTTGTGGTTGAGGAAAATGCTGCGACTACAATCAATGAAAAAGAAGTAAAACTAACAAATGTTTCTCTAAGTCTTGACGATGCACGTACTAAAGAGATGATTAAAGAAATCTTTAATGAAATGTTTACTGATGAAGCATTTAGAGAGATTATGATCAATTCTCAAAAGAGCCAGTATGAAGCATACGACATGGAAATGACTGAAGAAGAAATTGCAGCCGAACTGGATGAAGTCGTAACGTCATTCAACGAAGGTTGGGAAGAAGCGATTACATACTTCAATGTAAATACTTTTGATATGACTTTTGGTATTGATGGTTCAAATCAGATTGTAGCTACAAAGATGGCACTTGATATGGACGTAAATGAGCCTGAGTCAGGTACAGAAATGAAACTGGCTTTTGATGTAGATACATCTGTATACAACATCAACAGTGTTAAAGAACTGTTCTTCCCTGAACTGACAGAAGAAAACAGCGTAACAGCTGACGAAATGGGTGGCATGGGTTTTTAAGAACTCAAGTTTCAAATAAGCTCTAAAACAAAAAAATAAACCAGTAAGCTTGGGTATATTCAAAGACCAAGTTTACTGGTTTTTTCTTTTTGTTTTGATGAATGCAAGCCACATGAGTGGCTACTAGGATACGAGGAGCTCTTCAGTAAGACCCTTTTTAAGCAGAACAATAAATTACCCCAAGGACATAGCTGTATTCATGAATACTTGCATTGTTACAAACAAATTGCAAAACTGCATATAAAATATACCGAAATTCAAATATCTGAAAATTACAAAACCACATAGAACGTTGGAAAATCAATGTGGAAAACGTTTGTGTGTAGGATTGTGTAGGAAAATGTAGAAATACGGGGTGCAAGTTCTATAATTTGAACTGTCTTAACAGTTAGGGGGTTAAGGCACGCAATTATTTATTGTTTAACTGAAAGGGAGGGTTATATGAAAAGTAAGATGAGTCTTACGACCAAAATTTTTATTGCACTGATTGCAGGTGCAATCTTCGGTGTCGTTCTATACCCAATGAATGACGTGCCGTTTGTAAAAAATGTACTTATTGATTTTGTATTCACATTAGGTGGTAAAGTATTCTTAAATGCCATTAAAATGATGGTTGTTCCACTCGTATTTGTTTCACTGGTAGTTGGCGCGGCTATGATTGGCGATGTTAAAAAGCTGGGTCGTATCGGATCTAAGACAATTGGTTTTTATCTGATGACAACTGCTATTGCAATCACAATTGCGATTACACTGGCAAATATCACAAACCCAGGTATGGTTGGCGGCATTGCAATGGAAGGCTTCGAGTACACTGCAAAAGAGTCTCCAGCACTGGTTGAAGTACTTTACAGCATGGTACCAACGAACCCAGTTTCATCTTTGGCAAGCGGTTCAATGCTACAAATCATCGTTTTCGCACTCTTTGTTGGTACTGCTCTGACAATTCAAGGCGAAAAGGCAAAAGCAGTTTTCAACTTCTTCGAGCAGTTCAATGATGTTAACCTTAAAATCGTTGAAATGATTATGAAGGTTGCACCACTCGGTGTATTCTGTCTGATCTCTAAGACATTTGCAGAGCTCGGCTGGGACATGTTTGCACCTCTAGCAGTTTATATGCTTACAGTTATCGGTGCACTGTTTATTCATGCACTCTTTACTTACCAGGGACTTCTTGCGGCAGTTACAAAGCTGAACCCAATTCAGTTCTTTAAGAACTTCGCACCTGCAATGATGGTTGCGTTCTCTACAGCATCTTCATCTTCTACACTGCCACTGACAATTGAAACAACTGTTAAACGCTGTGGTGTTGAAGAAGACGTTGCATCATTCTGTCTGCCGCTTGGCGCGACAATCAATATGGATGGTACAGCAATCATGCAGGGTGTTGCGACTGTATTTATCGCTCAGCTCTTTGGTGTTGACTTAACAATCAACCAGTACATGATGGTTATCGTAACAGCTACACTTGCTTCAGTTGGTACTGCAGGCGTTCCGGGCGTTGGTCTGATCATGCTTTCTATGGTACTTCAGCAAGTTGGTCTTCCGGTTGAAGGTATTGCGATTATCATGGGTATTGACCGTATTCTTGATATGACAAGAACAGCTGTTAACATCACTGGTGATGCAGTATGTACTTGTATTATCGCTCAAGGCGAAGGCGATTTGAACAAAGACATCTTCAACGCTAAGAAAGATGCATCTTTTGAAGCGGCTAACCGCGATGTAGCATAATTAGAAACCTTTGCAACACAGTATGTAAATAGGATTTGATATGTATGAGAACCACTTTCAAGAGATTGAAAGTGGTTCTTTTGATATAATGGAAAAAGCGCTGATAAAAAGGCGTTAGAAAATACAGACACGTATCCTACTTTATTTGTATATGGAGAGCATGATGAAAGAAAACCTAAAATTTGAAGCCTATTTGTCACTGGATGTACCTAATCCACTGTGTCGGGAAATATATGCCATCAGAGATGCCTTCTCTGATAAGAAGATGTCTGTAATGCCTGTAGACATTCCTTTAATTGGACACTGCGATACAGACATGACCCTGATTCGCGAGCGTGAACAGGCATGTAGCTGTGTAGACAAAGCGGTTGAAAGTCAGGCTTATGAAGGCACGAAGTCATTTAAACTGAAAACGGGAGACTATAGCATCAATGCCCAAGGTCAGCTGGTTCTTCATCTTATTAATACAGAGTCAATAATGCGCCTTAGAGAATGTATTTTAAAGCAGTTTCTATTGAGCCCATCCAGTCTGCTGAGGGCACTTGCGGATCGTGAGCTCAACCGTGAATTTGAGCCGGTAATTTATACCGTCTTGAAATCACATATGCCAAAGGCGGCATTTGAAGAAATACTGATGACCGTCCCTGATGAGGCGTTTGAAACCACATTTCTAAGCTTTTATCACAAGGAAGCAGTGCCGCTTACGCGGATACAATCATGGGCGATTTAATGTGTCATGCTTTTATAATCTGAGAATGGGTATGAAAAAAGAAACTTGATTCGGTTTGGACAGATTCTATGAAGACACTTTTATGATAGGCATGGTGGTTGGGTTATGAAAAAAATGAGCAGGATTATATCTTTCAAAATGGCTGTCCTTTTTACAGTACTGGCTATACTGATTGGTGGGTTGGTTATTTATTATAATTCTATGAATATAGAAAATACCATTAAGACACAAATCTTACACACGACACGTATATATAAAGACATTGCCAATTTGGAAGCAGAAGAAATTGCTCAAAAGTTCAAGGTGCTCAGGTTATCACTTGAAGCTGAGATGAACCATCAGACCTTTGAATCTATTACTCGGGCCACCTTGCGTGAAATGATACAAGGTTCTATAAAGATGAAGGCGAGTTTCTATATAACAGTAGATGGGGACTGGGTAAATGGTTACGTTATGGAAAGAATGAACGAGGACGACATCATTCAAAAATCCATCCAGACCCTTGTGGATAATTTGCCAAACTGTCCAGAAATGGACACTTTAGATCTTGATGCCATCAACCGTGGTACATGGGTGAATGTCTGTTATGAAAAAGTGCCTAAACGCGCTTATATTGAACCTGTGGTTCAAGCCGGTAAACTGCTTGGTTTTGTGGGCGGGGTTTTAGACATGTCAGATATTGAAGTGGCCCAGTACAATTTTATTGATGCGTCAAGCGGTATCCTCATATTTGATAACTATGGCAATGTGATTGCAGATAGCGGCAATACAAATATCCAGCAAATTGATACCTTTATCAGCACACAAACTTTCAGGGCAGACGGTGTGATAGTTGATAAGTTTGATGGTGTTCTCTATGAAAAAGGTCTATTGAAGGACCAGCCTTATTTAGTGGGCATAACAAGTCTAAATGATAACGCCTATATTGCTTACTACCTGCCGCAGGAAGTAATCGATGATAAAATCGGTCAGTCTGCTACTGCCTATATACTGGTCATCGCCTTGCTACTTATTGCGGTCACTTGGGTCACTTACTTTGCTGTAGACCATGAAATGAAGCATTTTACGATACTGGATACCTATATTCGGCGCCTGAAAGACGGCAATTATTCCGACCGTATTCCTGATAAATACCTTTCAATAAAGCACGAAGCCGGTTATTTGGCCCGTTCATTTGAACAACTTCGCGAAGACTTGCAAAAGGTATTTGAAAATTTGGAGGAGGAAAAAGGCAAACACCATATTACCCAACAGGAACTGAGTGTCATGACAGAGGTTCTAGAAAACAGTAATGAGGGTGTGCTTATTCTCAACGCTAAACGACGGGTCATTTACGCCAATAGCGCCTACTGCAAAATTTCAGGCTATACGAGCTACGAGCTGATTGGCGAGCCCATCGCTTCCCTTGATAAGGATGGGGCCGATCTGCGTTTTGAACTCCTCGAAATGATTGAAGAAAACAGCATTTGGACAGGCGAAGTAACTCAGCAGAAAAAGTCAGGTGAAATGTACCCAGCATCCCTCATTATTCGCCTTCTTAGAGACTTTGAAGGACAGCCTAAGTTCTACTTCATTATTACAGAAGACCTAAGCACACGGGTTGTGGCTGTCGAAAAACAGTATAATCAGATGCAGATTGATGTGAAGACAGGGCTGCCAAATGCCACACAAATGCGCAGTGATATTGAAGCAAAGATAAAAATGGGTGATGATTTTGCCCTTATCTATATTGGGATTGATGATTTTAAATCGATCAATGAGATATATGGATTCAATGCAGGCGATGCTGTTATAGTCAGTCTATCTGAAAAACTGCCTTTGCTTGGACCTGACGAAACACAAATATATAGAATTGGTGGAGACGAGTTTGCATTTGTCGTTGATTTCGCCCTTCTGACAGACGGCATTGACCGGTTTGTTCAGCAGATACAAAGCATCATCAGGCGACCTATAAGGCGTCATAACACCTCTATATATTTAACAGCCAGTATGGGCATCAGCTCATACCCTAGAGATGCTGAAAATACGGAAATTCTGATCACATCGGCACTTTCTGCACTGAATAAGGCCAAAACAGATGCCCGCGGTTTTCATTACTATTTTTCTAAAGAGCTTAGAGAACAAGCGGAACGTCGCCAAATGATCCTGAGCCACCTCTATGAGGCCATTGACCGCGAAGAGCTCTACTTGGTCTATCAACCCAAGATAAATGCCTTAGAAGGCAAGCTTGTCGGTTTTGAAGCCCTTTTAAGATGGGAAAGTCATGTGCTTGGCTTTGTTTCGCCAGTTGAGTTTATACCGGTTGCAGAAGAGTCTTCTATGATTGAGAAGATTGGACGATGGGTGATTACGCGGGCGACAGACGACCTTAAACGCGTACATGATTTAGGGCATGAAGACATGAGCATTTCTGTGAACTTATCCGGACAGCAGTTTAAAGACGAATCATTGTTTGCATGGATACTGGAAAACATCAGTGAACTTGATCTCAAGGCTGATCGGTTTGAACTTGAAATTACAGAGTCTTTACTGCTTGAGAACTTAAATGAAGCAGTACCCCAACTCAATATGCTAAAGGAATCAGGTGTGATTATATCCATTGATGATTTCGGAACGGGCTATTCTTCGCTGAGTTATCTGCAGCATCTGCCAGTTGATGTGCTTAAAATCGATAGAAGCTTTCTTAAAGATCTGAATGAGGACAGCTCGGGAACCATTATCAATGCGATTATTCAGCTTGGCAGTGCCCTAGACATGAAAGTTGTGGCTGAAGGCATAGAAAACGAAATGCAAAAGCAGTTTCTCTTAAAGCGTGGCTGTACCATTCATCAGGGCTACTACTATAGTAAGCCAGAAAAGTTGGATGCACTGATTGAAACCTATAAACTCTAACACCAGATTATTAGTGCTGAATATATGAGCTGTGAACGATTTGTGCATATTTTCGAAAATGATCGGTAAATGAAGGTAACGGTTGATTAAAGTGTACGTGACTGCACACCAAAAAAATAAAATATGGTCAGACAATCAAGAACAGATAAAGTCCAGTGTAAAAACGCACTGGACTTTTAATATTTTCTTAAGATATGTTAAGACCTTTTTATGACCCATATATTATACTGTTGTCATAAAGGAATACTTATAGAGGTGAATACATATGAACGAACATATACTGGTTGTTGATGACGAGGAAGAAATAAGAAAACTGATTCGAATTTATCTGGAAAATGAGGGCTATGTGTGTCATTTGGCTGAAAACGGCAGTGAAGCCATAAAGCTAGCAGCGATGCATCCTATAGAGCTTATTGTTCTGGATGTTATGATGCCTAAGGTAAATGGTCTGGAAGTATGCAGACATATTCGGCTAGAACGCAATGTTCCCATTATCATGTTATCGGCAAAGTCCGAGGACCTTGATAAAATTCACGGCTTAACGTCTGGCGCAGATGATTATATGACAAAACCCTTTAATCCCCTAGAGCTGATTGCACGCATAAAATCTCAGCTGCGCAGGTTTAAGGTGCTCAATAAGCCAGATGGTGTAAGTAGTGAGAGTGAGATCTGTATTGATGGACTATACATCAATACAGCCACCCATGAAGTGAAGGTCAATGAGCGCAGTGTCAGGTTAACGCCAAGGGAGTTTGACATACTGCACCTCCTTGCTAAGAACAAGGGGATTGTCTTTAGTACAGACAGGATTTATGCACAGGTATGGGGCGAAGACCCCTTTGAAACCCGCAATACGGTAATGGTGCACATTCGAAAAATCAGGGAGAAAATTGAAGAGAATACCAGAACACCTGAGTATGTTAAAACCGTATGGGGAGTGGGGTATAAAATATGAACTCCAGTGAGCGCAAGAAACAAAAGCTTGAAAAGGCTAAAAAGCGAGCCCTGCTTAAAGTCGAAAAGAAAGCTGCCAGCAGAAAGAGATGGAAAGAGCGTCTAATGCGTGTTCTGGGCTTTTTAAGTAAAATGTTCACGGGTCTTATGAAGCTGATGGACCATTTGGGTCTTCGTGCGAAAATTCAGGCCAGCATTGTCGCTCAGCTCATGATTAATTTTCTCATTGCTCTGATTGTGGGTGTCTTCGTAACCATGTTGAGCATAAACATGTCAATTAGAGAACGTCAAAATGTGACTACGAGTTATGATGCCGGTTATCAGGAAATTTTTTATAGGAGTAATGAGCTCTTTGAAGAGATATCCAGTGCAGAAAATCTTGAAGACTTCTTTGACATTATTGATGATGCCTACTTCTTTGAAGGCCTCATGTCCCGTCCTGAAATTTATATTACAGATGCCATTGGCAATGTCCTCATTAAAAATGATAAGGCAACTGCAGAGAAATTGGACATTCTTGATGTTGTAGATAAAGCGGGATCAACATATCAGAGTAATCAAAATAGCCCAAGTGAAATATTCAGGGTGTTTAAAATACGTGATGACAATGATCAGGAAAAGCTGATGATTTACATTGCTTCACCAAGAGAAGACTTTATTTATACGACCGAGGTTGTAGGTACAGGAGGCGTGCTTCCATATATCAACGGTCTGATTACTTTTGTGCTAACATTTATTTTGCTTACACGTAAAAAAATGCTGCTCATGACTGAAATTTCAGATGCCCTCCTATTTATTGCAGATGGGAATCTGGATTATGAGGTAGACGAAGTCGGTACCGATGAGGTTGCCCTCCTTGCTGAGAATATTAACACCATGCGTCGTGCACTCAAGCGGGAAAAGGAAGAACAAGCCCGAATTGAAAAAACCAAGAGTGAACTCATAACCAATGTCTCACACGATTTAAGAACCCCACTGACCTCAATTATGGGCTATTTGGGTCTGATTCGGAGTGGACAGTATCAAAATGAAGCCGAAATGCTGGAGTACGCCAATACAGCCTATCAGAAGTCGGAAAAGTTAAAGGTGCTCATAGAAGACTTGTTTGAGTATACCAAGTATGCCAATGCAGACACCAAGTTGAGTAAAACCAATGTGTCTGTAAATGAGTTGATTGAACAAATCGTCTCAGAGTATATTCCCGTTATGGAGGCCAATGAACTCGCTTGTGAAATTATCCTTCCTGAAGAAACTATTTTTGCTGAGCTTGATGCAAAGCGCATTGTTAGAGCGTGTGAAAATTTGCTGATGAATGCAGTGAAGTATGCCGATAGTCCGAGCACCATAGAGGTAACACTTGCTCAAACAGAAGATGGAAAGGTTAAAGTGACTTTTTCGAATGCTTGTTCGCCTTTAGAAGAAAAAGATCTTGATAACCTGTTTGACCGTTTGTACAAAGTGGATAAGTCAAGGGCTGAAACAGGAAGCGGGCTAGGTCTTGCAATAACCAAGGGCATTATAGATGCACACAATGGTTCAGTTTTTGTGAATCAGGAGCAAGGTCGAATTCACATTGGTTTTTGCCTATAGCCACGACTAGCCCTGCCTTCATACAAATGGTTAAAATATCGAAACAACCATATACTGTAAACGGTTTGTAATCCATGAGAAGACTATTGATGGTAAGATTATTATAAGCTGAGAGGAGGGCAATAAATGAAAAAACTAGCGATTATTCTGGCAATGACATTGGTATTTGCAGTAGGATGTAAAAAAGACGATACAGCAGAGGATAACAGCTTAATCGATTCCAATACACCGCAAACTGAACAGGCGCAGTCTGAAGACAGTGAATACGCAACAGCTGAAGAGACAGATGCGCAAACACCTGATGAACCAGGTGAAGAAGTGCCTGAGTTAGATCTTGAGGATGTACTTCAAGATGCACTGAGTTTGAAGAATGCTGTAGATATTCAATCATCTGATGCAGAGATTGATGAACTTACTCTTGAACCTGAACATGAAGGTTGGGATGAGCGCATTGTCAGAGAGTACTTGATTGATGATGAAATTATCAAAATGACCGTTACGGAACCGACTGATTCTGGAGAAATGTCAGGTCTGACGACTTATTACTATGACCAAGGCGAACTGTTCTTTGTTGAAGCGCCATTTGCAAACTATGCCTTTAAAAATGGGCGACTGGTTCTTTGGGCAGACGAAAACTATGAAATTCTAAATATGTCTGATTCTGATCTGAAGCGTCGCGAAGAAGTTTTGGTCTCTAATCTGGTAAACTACCTTGAAATGTTCGGACTAGGTGACAAGTAAGTTGACTAAAGAATAGTACGGCGTCATATTTAAGGCATCATTAGGTGTAAATTCATATTGAGAAGATAATCCTGAAGCGGGCTGTTGTAGACAACAGCCCGCTTTTGAATGCAAAAATTAATATATTCCAATGAGTCTTATCTACAGTGCAGTTGACCTAAGTGCAATAAATTGGTATTCTAGTTATATAACACGCGTGCAACCGGTTGCACATAATTAAAGTAATTACGGCGCAGGTTATTCGTGTTGCACTAAAAAACTATACCAAAATGGAGACCAGCTATGAATATTCAAGCATTTTATCATCAACCAAAGAGTAATTATTGCTATGCCCTGAGCGAAGACACGATTGTCATCCGTTTCAGAACTGCAAAGGATGATGTGACGCGCGTTCAACTGATCTATGGCGATAAATATAAATGGGATGAAGAACATCATTTTGCAGATATGACACTTGAACGCTCTGATCAGCTTTTTGACTATTACACGTATAAGGTGAAGGCTGTGGGTCTTAACTATCGATTGTCATATGTCTTTAAGATTGAGAATGGCACGGACAGCCTTTATTATTCAGAATGGGGTGCTGAGGCAGAAATAGATCCGAAGGAACTGCATTTGCATTATTTCAACTTCCCATATTTAAATGAAGTCGATGTGCATCGTATTCCTGATTGGGTTGAAGATGCTGTCTTCTATCAGATTTTCCCTGAGCGGTTTAATAATGGCAATACAGATAATGATCCCAAGAAGGTTGAAGCATGGGAAACAGGCATACCGACCCGTGAGAATTTCTTCGGGGGTGACCTGGAAGGAATCATACAAAAGGTTGACTATTTGAGTGACCTAGGCATCAATGCCATTTACATGACTCCAGTTTTTAAATCGACAACAAATCACAAATACGACACAACAGATTATTTTCAGATTGACCCGCACTTTGGAGACAATGAAACCCTGAAAAAGTTGGTTGAAAAATG
Source organism: uncultured Acidaminobacter sp. (assembly GCA_963676345.2). Taxonomy (GTDB): domain Bacteria; phylum Bacillota; class Clostridia; order Peptostreptococcales; family Acidaminobacteraceae. The sequence goes on along the minus strand of CAXXTS010000001.1, from coordinate 227,683 downwards.
TCATTCACGGGGCATAAAAGTGGTTCTTGATGCAGTGTTTAACCATTGTGGTTACATGTTTGACAAGTTTCAGGATGTTGTTGAAAAGGGGGAGGAATCTCCGTATTACAAGTGGTTTTATATAAAGGATTGGCCAATTGATTTTGATAAGATTTCCTATCAGACTTTTGGATTTGAACCTAAAATGCCTAAGCTCAATACGGCAAATCCTGAAGTGATTGATTATCTCATTAAGGTTGCAACGTACTGGATTGAGTTTGCAGACATTGATGGATGGCGCCTTGATGTTGCCAATGAAATTGATCACGATTTTTGGAGAAAATTCAAAAAGGCAGTCAAAGCAGTGAAAAAAGATGCATATATTGTTGGTGAAATCTGGCATAATGCACAACCGTGGCTACTTGGGGATCAGTTTGACGGTTCAATGAACTATCCGTTTACGCGTGCCTGCCTGAACTATTTTGCGTGGCATGAAGGCACACCAGCTGCTTTTGCCAATATGATTAATACAAATATTGTCCGTTACACAAGACAAGCCAATCAGGCCATGCTCAATTTGCTTGATAGCCACGATACACCACGCTTCTTAACAGAGGCTGGTGGTGACAGGGCCATGCTTAAAATGGCGGGACTCTTCCAAATGACCTTTGAGGGTGCGCCGAGTATTTATTATGGTACTGAAATAGGCATGGAAGGTGAGAACGACCCGGACTGCAGACGTCCTATGCCTTGGGATGAAGCGTTGTGGGACATGGATGTCATGGCATCTTACAAAAAGGCAATTCAAATACGCCATGACCACATTGAAATGCGCCGTGGCGATATTCAGTTTATAGATCACAGACATGTACTCATATACAAGAAGCAGTATGCAGCTGAGGGTTCTATAAAACAGGAATCGATCATTTTAATGAATAGAGAAAACAAACCGTATGAAGTTACACTTGATGTAGACGCAGTTTCAGTTGAAGATTTACTGACTGGAAATGTGATGAATATTCAAGCAGGTAAGCTGGCATTAAAAATTGCCCCTAAGACATCATATATACTAAAAGTACATGGAAAATAGACTAAAATGTTTCAAAACAGAACATATAAAGTGGCATATGCTGAAAAAATACGCTCATGAGACGCTTTACGTCTTGACATAAACTGGGCTTAGACTTATCATAGGTTTATAATGGACTTAAATTGTATTTAATTGAGGTGTATTTAATGAGAATAACCCAAGAAGCAGATTACGCAATGCGCATCATTTTGGCATTATCAAGACGTGGAGAAGGCGTTCGTTTAGACGCAAAATCCATTGCACAAGAAGAGAATGTCCCCCAAAGGTTTGCGCTCAAAATACTGAGAAAACTTACAAAATCAGGGATAGTGAATTCTTTCAGAGGTGTTCAGGGGGGATATGCCATTAGTAGAGCGCCGAAGGATATTAATATGTTGGATGTAATCGTTGCAATTGATGGTCCAGTCTATATTAATCGTTGTTTAGAGTCTGCTGAAGCATGTAATCTGAACAGGTCAAAAAACTGTATGATTCACAAGGAGCTTGCAAGAGTTCAAGGCATTATCAACGATGAAATGAAAGAGGTCAATTTTGAGCAGTTGTTAAATGAATAACAACGCTTGATGACGCGTCAAAGCATAATTTTGGGCATCGGTCATAATAACCGGTGCCTTTTCTATGGTGAGAAAGTCAAATTATAATGTGTTATCATCAACCACGAGACGAAGCTGTTAGGAGTTGAGAAAATGCAGTATAGGCAGTTTGGTAAAACGAAAGAATCTGTATCATTACTTGGCTTTGGATGTATGCGCTTGCCTGTCATTGACCAGTGTACAGAAAATATTGATGAAGAGCAGGCAATATCAATGATCCGAGAAGGTATTGATTCTGGCATTAATTATGTGGATACAGCATGGGGCTATCATGGTGAAAAAAGCGAACCCCTTGTTGGTAAAGCGTTGAAGGATGGCTATAGAGAGAAGGTTCGCCTTGCGACAAAGCTTCCTAGCTGGCTTATTCACACACGCGAGGATATGGATAATTACCTCAATGAGCAGCTTAGAAGGCTTGATACTGGGTGCATTGACTTCTATTTAGTTCATACTCTGAATGCAACATATTGGAAAACACTATGTGAGAATGGTCTTTTTGAGTTTTTAGAGACTGCCAAGCAAGATGGACGTGTGAAACATGTTGGTTTTTCATTTCATGACACGTTGCCAATATTTAAGGAAATCGTCGATGCATATGATTGGGAATTTTGTCAGATACAACTAAACTTCATGGACACAGACTATCAGGCAGGTCTTGAAGGCATGCGCTACGCGGCAGATAAGGGGATGGGTGTTGTTGTAATGGAACCGCTTCGCGGCGGTAATCTGGTTAAACATGTCCCTGAGGATATTATGGCCTTATGGAAATCTTCCAAGTGGCCAGAACGGACACCTGCTGAGTGGGCACTTAAATATGTTATGGATATGCCTGAGGTCAGTGTGGTGCTCAGTGGCATGGGTAAGTTTGAAGAAGTTAGAGAAAATATTAAAACGGCAGCTGAGAGCGCTCCTGGGCAAATGAGCACAGAAGAGAAGCACTTGATTGATAAAGTAGCTGGCGTTTATAAAAGCAGAATGCAGGTTGATTGTACACAGTGCGCTTATTGTATGCCTTGTCCTCATGGTGTAGACATACCAAAAGCGTTTAGCGCCTTTAACAATGCGTATATATACAATGACCATGCTGCATTTAAAAATCGTTACCAAGGTCTAGTGAGCGCTGGAAAACAAGCGTCAAAGTGTGTCGCTTGCGGTGCTTGTGAATCAGTATGTCCTCAACACATCAAAATTGTGGATACCTTAAGACGTGTTGTGACTGATTTCGAGTAAAAGCCTTGTAAATCAAAATTGATTATGTAATGATTATATAGAGAGAATGACAAAAGAGATGTCATCAGGAAAAACAAGAGGTGATTCAATGAACTTATTATTTGTACACTACCCAAAGTGTGGTACTTGTAAAAAAGCCGCTAATTGGCTAAGTATCAACAACATTGAGGTAAACGGAAGACACATCGTAGAAGATGCACCTACTTATGAGGAACTGAAAGCTTGGTATGAGCGTTCGGGCTATCCTATTAAGAAATTCTTTAATACGAGTGGTCGACTTTATCGTGAAATGGGACTTAAGGACAAAATCAAGGATTCTACTGACGATGAGCTTTTAAGACTGCTCAGTACAGATGGGATGCTTGTAAAACGCCCTATTCTCATTTCAGATGACTTCATATTAGTCGGATTCAAGGAATCCGAGTGGTATGATACCCTTGTGGGGAATATATAAGAAAAGTTGAATAAAGCATGAAAAAGGGGATGTCGCTAAGCGCATCCCTTTTTTATGTTAAGAAATAGAATGATTAGAGGCGGATTCAAAAGAATACGCCTCAGACTGTCTGAAAACTTTGAAGTTTAGCCTTAACATGTGCTGGCCATATGGAATGCTGTCCTTATATTGCCACTGAACTCAGGGTGAAGGAACTGCTTTTATAAGAGTCTGACAGTCACATTCCTTAAGCTAGGATACTTTAAAAGCTTTAATATGAATAGAAGGTGTCGTATAAAGGTCGACAAACCCTTCATGCAACCGGATTAGAGGGCGTTCAGGCGAGAACGGGTTGATATAAATGATTTCACCGGCTTCACCATTTGTTAAAATGACCTCTGCGCCAATGTAGAGCCGGTAAATATTTTTCAAAAACCGGTTTACAAGAGCCGGATTTAAATGTTGTTTATAGGACAAGTCTTTAATGACTTCGACAGCAACAAAAGGAGACTCACTGTTTTTATAACTGCGCTCTGTAGTCATTGCATCATAAACATCAGCTATGGCAATAATTTGAGCGTAGGGATGAATTTGTTCTTTCTTGAGTCCATGCGGGTAACCTGTTCCGTCCATACGTTCATGGTGTTCTATAATACCTCTTAAAATATCGGCTGCGAAGACATCTTGCGCCTTTGCGAGCTCATAACCGAGTTCAGAGTGACGCTTCATTATATTTGTTTCCATTGAAGTTAATTCACTGGGTTTATTTAAAATTTCTGATGGGATTTTCGACTTGCCTAAATCATGAAATAGACCCGCGAGACCCACTGCTTCAATATCACTGCTGCGCAGACCGTTCCACTTTGCAATCATTGCAGAAAGCAGACACACGTGTATGCTATGTGTGAGGCTGTACTGGTCTTTAAGATATAGTTTTTTAAGTTTTAATAAGAGGCTTGTATTGACTGTTACACTTTTTATAAGTGATGTCATCGGTTTTTGAACGCGATCAATAACCTTCTTATCAAGAAAATGAAAATCTTCAAAAATTCGGGATATTAAGTCAAGCATTTCATTATAATTTTCTTTTGCTTTTATGAATTCTGGGGATACATCCGTATTATAGCCAAACGCTTGGCTGTCAGGATCGATTTCTTTGACAAAAACAAATGGAATATCAAGTCGGCGAAGGCCTTCGAGCATGTTGTCATCTATTGTCTCTTCAGCTTGGGCGTATAACAAGTCAAATTTTCCTAGAACAGGTTCAGCAAGTGTCATGCCAACCTGGATATCTTCAAGCATAACCATTTTCAAGTTGTTCACCCCACTTATCAAGTATTATATCGTCTATTTTTATAATACTACGAAGTCGGTACAATATACAATGAGAATCCAATTTTTTCTAATGAAAATCCATAATTTACTAATAACAAGCATAAAAATGCAAACATATTCCCAAATTCTGCGAATAAAAATACATATTATTTGGAAAATGTATATATGGTATAATAGGGGATATGTAAGGGGGCATGAGAATGGTTTTTCAATGGAAGACAACATTGCGAAACTGTTTCAGGTACTATAGTCAAAATATGTTGGTTATGCTGAGTGTATCTATACTTATTACACTATGTGAAGTTGCATTTATTACGATGCTTCAGCATGCGTATATGATCATAGAATTTGTACCAGTTTACCTGCTGTTTCTGGTTTTCTTGTTACAGTATGGATTTTTTGTTGCTGCGGTGCGCTTGCGTCAGGGCTTTATTAGCTTTGCTGCAGAAATTACGAAATCTGGTCAAATGAGATTTCGTCAAGGCCTTGAATTAACAAAGGGGCGATTTTTAAGGGGATTGCGTGCTTATTTAACGGTCCTAATGATTATCATTGTTCCAACAGTGACATATTATTTAACACTGATCACGATTGATGATCTGTTAACGCGTGCACTGGTCAGTACTTTTTTATTGGGTCTTATATTTTATATATCAAACACATTTCACTACACTCAACTAGCTGCTGCGCTTGAGTCAAAGGTTGTAAATGACTTGAAAATAAGTGCTACAGTAACCCGGATATATTTCAGCCAGACCCTCAAATATGGGTTCCTGCTGGTGTACTGGATTTTGATACCGATACACATTTGGATGGTTCTTAAATATGGCCGGGTACACTTTTGCGGTTGTATGGATATTGTTCAAATTTTAGCGGCTGCAATGACACTGTTAAGACCACTGTGGCTATTGTTGCAGGTGCAAGTTTATAAATATGTGAAACAAATGCATTTCCCGGTTCCTGAGATGGATCCGGAACTAAGAGATAGAAATTTAATTTAATAGTTTTAGGGGGAGTCAGCCATGAAGTATTGTCCATCGTGTAAGTATGAGTATGAAGATAACATTGAAAAGTGCAGCGACTGCGGCGAGGTGCTTATTACTAAAGAGGCATTTGAAGCAGTTAAAGACCAGCCTGCTGAAAAAGAAGGCAATGGCGAAATCATTCGTATTGGTGGATTTGAGTGGCAAATGCTTACAGAGCTTGAAAATGACAAGCAAGCCGAACAGGTACGTGAAATCATGAAGCAGTTTACAATCCCTGTAGAAGTACGTGGGGCTGAAAAAGGCATGTTACTTTATGTGCCAAAGGTACAGTACCAGACTGCACTTTCTGTTATACATAAAGTCTTTGCAATGACTTCACAAGCATCTGGTGCTGCTGAAGTGCTAGAAGAGGAATTCGATGTAATGACAGAAGGCGTTGAAATGGATGAAGTCAGTGAGAATGACGGTTTTGGTGCTAAAATCATTATGGTTTTAGGTGTTGTAGCAGTGGCTGCAGTTATTTATTCTTTCTTGTCATAGAAGTGAGGTGTCTGGAGCTTTATGGATATAAAAACAGCTGTCCAGTACTGTCTTTCAAAAAAAGGGGCCTTAGAAACATATCCCTTTGATGAAGAAACGTGTGTTTTTAAAGTCGGCGGTAAAATGTTTGGCCTTGTCTATGAACGTGATGGTGACACTGGCCTTAATTTAAAATGTGACCCTGAGCTGAGTCTGGTTTTGAGACAGCAGTATGCAGGCGTTTTTCCGGGGTATCACATGAATAAAAAGCACTGGAATACAATCCTATTCGGTTCAGATGTGCCTGATGATGAGGTGTACCGTTTTATTGATATATCTTATGATATTGTGTTCGGTAAACTGACTAAAAAAGTTCAAAAGGAAATTGAAACCGCTTAAGTTGTCTTAGGCGGTTTTTGTGTTTATAAGTTTCTGCTGTTTATGCCAACACTACTAAACCATATTCTAATTGTAAATGATGATTCCAAAATAGTGAAATCATGATTTAGAGCTGTGGTAAAATATTGAAAAGACAAACTTGAAGAATAAATGTCCATTTTAAATATATTGGAGGTGTTCTTGCATTCATATAGTTGCAGAACGCACCTACTAGAATAATGAACTTACAAGGAGTGGCTATGCAGAGAAACCAGTGGTGGCAAATTCTAATCATAGTAATTGCTGCATTTATTATTTCAAATGTATTGATAACAGAAAAAGGTATAGGATTTGGTAAGGATGGTATAGCGAAACTGACACAGGAGGAACGTCAGTGGCTGGAGTATCATGGATCTCTTATTTATGCTGCCGATAATAATGCACCGCCCCTGCGATTCGTTGATCCGGCAGATAGTCAGTATAAAGGTGTTGTTGTTGATTATATGAACCTATTGTCATTACAACTTGGTACGCCAATAGAAATGCATCCTCTATTGTGGGAAGACGCCTTGAGTCAGCTTTCAGAGGGAAATACGGATATATGTGACATGTTTAGGAGTCAGGAGAGAGAGAAGCACTTTGTCTTCACTGAGTCGATATATAACCTGCGCGGTGTTGTAGTATCAAAAGAGTCACAAGTCCAGTTAGACGAACTCTCAGACTTAAAATTTGCAACGCAAGAAGGCGATTATGTAAATGAGTATCTGCTAAACAATTATCCGGGCATACAAATTGTTACTGTACCAGATGTAAGCAGCGCTTTAGATTTGCTTTTAGACGATCAGGTCGATGCGGTTGCCGGTGATGAGCCCGTTATTCTATATCAAATCAGTGAAAAGGACGATGGGTATGAACTCTATATTGCGAGTGAAGTATTATACGATAATGAAGTTGTACTTGGCATTCCAAAATCAAAAAAAGAACTGGTTCCTATCATTAACAAAGGCATTGCAGCACTTGCCAAAACAGATCAACTTGAAAGAATACAACAAAAATGGTTTGGTATTTCTACCCCACTTGTACAAACGCCCAATTATGTTTTACCCCTTCGAATATTGGTTGTATTGATAAGTGTAATTGGAATGATACTTATATCTATGGCTCTGTGGAACAAGTCTCTTAAGAAAGAAGTAGATAAAAGAACATCGGAGTTGATTAATAGTCAAAATGATCTACAAATTACTTTTGACGGCATGGCTGAATATATATCACTTATTGATTTAGATCTTAATATGATTAATATCAATCAGTCATTTGTTGATTTTCTGGGAATCTCAAAAGAAGGTATACTACAACGATCAGTAAATGAAATTCTAGAGACTTTTAATCTTGAATCAGTTAATGAAATGATAAAGTCTGTTTTGACTACGGGCGAGTCCATTACGAAAGAAGTGGTCAAATCAAACCATTATTACCTTGTGCGAATATATCCACTACGGAATGCTGACGGTGAAATGAAGAACTTACTTATGGTTATTCAAAATATGACAACAGAAAGAATATCTGAAAATCAAATGCTACAGGCGAACAAAATGGCTGCAATAGGTCAGCTTGCAGCAGGTATGGCTCACGAAATTAGAAATCCGCTTGGAATTATTCGAAATCAGAGCTTTATTATAGAATCACGAATAGAAGATAAAAGATCAGTTCGTTCTTTTGAACTTATTAATAACGCTGTAGACAGGGCAAGTAAAATTATTGACAATCTCCTTGAATTTTCAAGACTCAGTAATAATGAAAAGATGAAGATCAATCTTAACGAACTTATTCTAAAAATAATGGCTTTAGAAAACAAAACCATGTTAAAACGGAATATAGTTTATAGTATTGATTGTCCAGTAGAACTAGAGATTTTATCGAATGCAGAATCCTTGAGACATATACTAATTAATCTAATTTCGAATGCAATAGATGCGATTGAAGAAGATGGACATATTGAAATACGCGTGATTGAACAAGAAGAAATGGTATGTATGCAGGTTATCGATACTGGTTGTGGGATTCCAAATGAGCAAGCCGTGAATATTTTCAACCCATTCTACACCACAAAAGCAATTGGTGCGGGTACGGGGCTAGGCTTATATATTGCATATAATGAAGCGAAGAAGTTAGGTGGCGATTTAACCTTAGGTAAGAGTGCGGATTCTCGGACGATGTTTGAAATTTCAATTCCAAGGTAAGTGAAAACTATTCCAAATTGAAGACAGCTGGTTTAAGTATAGACAACTGGAGGTAACTATGGAGTACACTAAAATTCTAATTGTTGACGACGAAACAGAATACCGTGAAACCTATAGAATGTTACTGGAAGACAAAGGGTTTATTGTAGCTGAAGCGTCTTGTACTGAAGAAGCGCTCAATGAACTTGAAAATGAGTATTATCCAATTGTGTTAACTGACATTCTCATGCCGGGTGATGATGGCATAGCACTTCTAAAAAAGATTAAAGAAATTTATGGAAGTCGAGTCGAAGTGATCATTGTAACCGGATTTGGAAGTGTTAGTGGTGCTGTGGAAGCTATGAAAATTGGAGCCTTAGGTTATTTTATTAAGAGTCATAACCCGCAGGCGCTAATTTCTGAGATAGAAAAGGCAAAGCGGCTCGTACAGTTTGAGGTACAAAAGACCATTGCGAATAATGAAGCAGGTGATACTAAGTATATTTCACAGTCAAAGAATCCTAAAATGCAAAGGATTCTAGAGATAATTGATTCTATTGGGCCATCTGACTGCAACGTTCTATTGACTGGCGAATCGGGGGTTGGAAAAGAAATCTTTGCAAAATGGATTCATGAAAAAAGTAACAGATCTAGTGGGATTCTCTTGCCAGTAAACTGTCAGGCAATATCTGAGACCGTTCTTGAATCTGAGCTCTTCGGCCATGAAAAAGGCGCTTTCACTGGTGCGAGTGCACTGCGTGTGGGACGTATTGAAGAGGCCCATGGAGGCACACTATTTCTTGATGAGATTGGTGAACTAAGTTCAGACACTCAAGTTAAGCTCTTAAGAGTTTTAGATAATAGATATGTTGAAAGAATAGGGTCAAATAAGCAGATTCATGTCAATTTTAGGTTAATATCTGCAACCAATCGTGTTTTGGAAAGCGAAATTACTAAAGGCAGATTCAGAGAAGATTTATTTTATAGGATTAATACTGTACATATTGAAATCCCACCACTCAGAGAACGACGAGAAGATATAAAAGACATGATTTATTTCTTCATTGATCAATATGGTAAAGAGATGAAGAAGAATATTAGAGAAATTGAGCCGAACACAGAGCGGTATCTATTGGAATATGATTATCCTGGTAATATAAGAGAGCTTAAAAATATCATTGAACGTCTTGTCGTGTTTTCAAAAGGTGGTGTATTGCATTTTGATGAAATGACGAACAGACCGTGCAAAGATAAAAGTAAAGTAGTTGCAGTTGAAAATGAGAGTACATCTTTTTTACTTAGTTACAAAGAAGCAAAAAAGCAATTTGAAGTAGACTATATAAGCAAAGCACTTAGGATGAATGATAACAATATTACCCAAACTGCCAAGTCCATAGGGATGAGCAGAAGACAACTATTCAATAAGTTAGTTGAACACAATTTGAACAGAGAACTAAACAACTAGGTAATAAAAAGGGTACATCAGCATATCATCTGATGTACTCTTTTTATTTTGCAATCTGGCATTTTCATTCAGAAAAGCGCCTTAATTTAACAGCCAAGGAATAGGCGCTCATACAATTTGGTCTAAAAATTGCATATAAATAGTATCAGTGTCTACTATATATCACGTTGTTTATATTAAACAAAGGAGGTTTAATGATGAATAAGGCTATAAAAGGAGATTGGGTGGAAATTGAAACACAAGTACTGTCTGCTCAAGGGCGCGCACCACAAGTCCCAGATGACACCAAGCAAACACCGCTTTTAATGTGGGCAAGAGGATATCTTGTTAGTGATGAGGCGGCGTTAGGGAGTAAGGTCATAATAGAAACAGTAACCGAACGCAGAATCGAAGGAAAACTAGTTGAAGTTAATCCTAGATATGCGCATGATTATGGGCAAACCGTGACTGAACTCATCTCTACTGGTATGGATTTAAAAAAAGACTTAGGGGGGGCAAAGTAATGGATAATAGCTATAAAGCCGTTATGGCAAGAAAAAACGATATTATGAAGAAGGCAGTAGGTATTGACTATAACCAGTTTGAATTTGGAAAAATAGGATTTGATTATGAAGGTATGATGAGCAAGGTAGCTTATTCAATGGATGATATGATTGATATTCAAAACCGAACAAAAGTAGGAAATACACCTCTTTTCGAACTTTATAATATTAATAAGCTCATTAGAAAGTACTCTGAACCAGGAAAAGGTGCACGGATATTTGTTAAAGATGAGGCTGCCAATGCATCAGGATCATTTAAAGCGCGTCGTGCTGCAATATCAGTTTATCATGCAAAAAAGCTAGGCTATAAAGGCGTTATTGCTGCAACGAGTGGAAATTATGGTGCTGCAGTTGCATCTCAAGCTGCTCAGCAAGGACTTAAGTGTATTATTGTACAGGAAATGTATGACTCTCAAAAAAAAGGCCAGCCAGAAATTGTTGAAAAAGCTAGAAAATGCGAAGCATTTGGTGCGGAAGTTGTCAGGCTGACTGTAGGTCCAGAATTGTTTTACACATTTTTAAAGATTATTGAAGAAACAGGATATTTTAATGCCTCGCTATATACACCATTTGGTATTGCAGGTGTTGAAACTTTAGGTTATGAAATAGCAGAGCAAACAAAATCCGCTATAGGGAGATATCCTGATGTTGTGGTAGCTACCCATGCAGGTGGCGGTAATTTGACGGGGACTGCACGTGGACTCATAAAAGCAGGCGCTACGGATACACGAATCGTAGGCGCGTCTGTTGATTTAAAAGGATTACATATGGCTTCTGACAAAGATTTCAATAAGAAGTCATTTACAACGGGTCATACTGGCTTTGGAATTCCTTTCGCTACTCAACCAGACCGTGCGGATGTACCTAGAAATGCTGCAAGAACCCTTCGATATATGGATGCGTATTTAACCGTAACTCAAGGGGAAGTATTTTTTGCAACAGAAGCACTTGCACAGCTTGAGGGAATTGAACGAGGCCCGGCAGGAAACACATCACTAGCTGCAGCAATTGGACTTGCGAAATCACTTAAAGATGATCAAGTGATTGTAGTCCAAGAAACAGAATACACAGGAGCGGGCAAACATCCATTACCTCAGCTTACTTTTGCACGTGAAAATGGCATCCTTGTGAAGCGGGGGTTACCTGAAGAGAACATTCCAGGAAAGACAGTTGTGATTCCTTATAATCTTGGACAGATAGAGCCAAAGTCGTTAGACATTATGAAGCTTAAGAAACGTTACGTTGAAAATGCACTTAAAGGCTTAACTTTTGATGATTTAGAAGAACGTGAAGTATCCTTTCTTTCTTCAGAAATAAAGCTTTCAGTTGAAGAAATGAAACAGCTGTTTTAAGACCTAGGCATATTTTTACCATGCATTATTTTTCCACGTAGAAGAAAAATGCATGGTAAATTTGCTTTTTTGCATGTGAATTCCTTATTTTGAGACAAATAATTCAGAAATGAGTTGGCACGATAATTGCGCTAATAATTCATGTCGGAATATTTCATTTATATTGATAGGAGGATATTAATGGACAAGAAAAAGAAATTAGAGTTTTACGGTGGTGAATGGATGTCGTTCATACCATTTATTGTGTTTCTTGTACTGATTGTTCAGACCACATTTGTATGGGGATCGATTTCGAATGGAGCACTTTGGATTCCAGCTTTTATGGCACTTGTAGTTTCATTTTTCTTTGCAAAAGACAAAAAACAGTTTAGCTCAACAATCATTGATGGCATGGCAAGCAGAGAAGCAATAATACCAGTTGTTTGCTGGATTTTCGCGGGTGTCTTTTCTAGAATTCTTAGAGAATCCGGTCTTGCAATGGGATTGGCAGGATCAGCAGCTTCACTGGGTATTGGTGGAACCTTATTTGTGGTCGTATCATTCATTACATCAGCTGTCTTTGCAACCGCTTCTGGAACAGGATTCGGAACTATTGCTGCAGGTATGGGGGTTCTTTATCCAGCGGGTGTAGCACTGGGTGCACATCCAGCTCTATTAGCAGGTGCAATAGTGTCTGGCGGCGCTTTTGGTGATAATTTAGCACCTGTTTCCGATACAACAATATGTTCTGCTACATCTCAAGGTGTAGATGTTCCAGGCGTAGTTAAGTCAAGACTAAAATACGCTCTATCTGCGGCTGCGATTACATTAGTAGGGATTGTAGCTTATGGTTTTACACACGCTGGCAGTACTGCAGCTGTAGGGGAAATTGTATATGATCCGGTTACACTTGTTATGCTCATTCCTGTAGCACTTACAATTTGGATTGCAATTAAATCGGGTGATATTATTATAGCGACTACCTTGGGTTCTGTTTTAGCAGGCCTTACAGGGGTTCTATTCGGATTATTTGATTTTCTTCAGGTTGATCCAGGCGCTGAAGTCACTCAGAAAGCATTATTTAGAGTTGTTGGATCGGGTCTTGATCGGACAGTTGATGGTCTAGTATATACAGGTATTAATAGTATGATTCAAGTTGTATTGCTTGCCATATTATTGTTTGGATCTATTGCAATAATGAGAGATGGAGAAGGGGATATTAAGCTTTTAAAATCTCTGGGTAAAGTAGCGAATACCGCTAGAGGAGCAGAATTTTCAATTATGGGTATGACCATTACCCTATCTGCCCTCATGGGACTCAATGCACCAGCTATTCTTGCAGTGGGCGCTTCGTTTGCCAAGCCACTTTCTAGAAAACATGGTATTAGTCCTTATCGAACAGCCAATCTTCTTGATGCAACATCTTGTACATTGGTATATTCATTACCGTGGACGCCGGCGATTATTTACACTATTGGCTTTACACAAGACAGCGCGCATCCATTGACTGCGATGGAAGTTACGCCATTTGTCTTTTACGCAATTGCAATGCTTGCAATCATGATTGGAAGTACAATTCTAGGCATTGGACGAGATGACAATATGAACGGAAGAACAATTACAGATTTTGAAAATGAAGATATTGCATAAAATCTGATAAACAATTAGATTTTAGTATTCATATTTGTCCCTACACTATTTAACAAAAAGACAAGGCTCATCGCAAGAGGCCTTGTCTTTTTGTATACATCATTCGATTCACTTCATTTAAACGGCTTGTAGTCGTTTTTTATACGATGATTAACATTCTCCTTTGCTTTATGTCTATTAATCACCTACAAACCAATTTAACAGCCTTCAAGATAGGTTTCTAAAGCCTGTTCAAACTTCAAATCATCAGCGTGCGTGCGTTTCTTATGCTTGGAATGGTACTTCTTATGTTTTCTGCGTTGTTCCTGATTAAAGTGACGACGATCAAGGAGCTGGTCAATATTAAACTCAGTGTACAGAACGCCATTTTGACTCATAGCATCAGCACCTTTGGCAAGGACCATTGCAGCAAGACCATAGTCTTGCGTAATTGCCAGGTCGCTCCTCGAAAGGTGATTGGCAATATAATAGTCAGCACTGTCTCTTGATGTATCTACAGTGACTATATCTACTAAGTTCGGATTAGGATTTTGAATTTGAACTGCATGATTTTTAACAACCGTCACATGAAGTTTGTGCTTAATGGCAATGCGAATGGTATTCTTTACAACAGGGCAACCGTCAGCGTCAATGAAAATTCTCTTTGTTTGCATCTTCTTATTTTCCATTTTTATACGCCTCAATCTGAGCTTTCATTTCAAGCAGCGCCTCGTAGCGCTCCATTTTTTCAAGAAGTGTCTCTTCTGTCTCATCTTTCAGGGTAGTCAGTTCGCTGAGTTTTACAAAATCAGTTGTAACTGTACCCATTTCAGTATCTATTTGATCCAGCTTGTCTTCAAGGGCAGGGATGTCTGTTTCAAGCAGCTCTAATTCACGGGATTCCTTGTATGACAGCTTAGTCTTTACCGGTGGTATGTTCTTAGACGGCGTTTCAAGAGCCTGTATGTCAGGTTTTTTATCTGTGCTTGATTTTTCGGATGCAGAGTCAGCTTCAAGCTTTGCTTTTTTAAAGGCAGCATAATCAGAGTAATTTCCTGTGTGTTCAAGAATATGACCCGCATTTTCAAAAGCAAATATGCGCTGGCAGGTTCTATCTAGAAAATAACGGTCATGGGAAACGGTAATCACAGCGCCATTAAACTCATCTAAATACATTTCGAGCACTTTTAGAGTATCAATATCAAGGTCGTTGGTTGGCTCATCGAGTATAAGCACATTTGGGGCCTGTATAAGGATACTCAGCAGGTAAAGGCGTCGTTTTTCACCACCCGAAAGCCTGCTGATTTCAGTCCACTGCAGGTCTTTATCAAAGAGAAAGCGCTCCATCATTTGACCGGCAGTAATTTTTGAGCCGTCAGCTGTTTGAACGTTTTCGCCAATATCACGAATATACTCAATAGCCCGCATAGAATAATCTAGCCCTTCAGATTCTTGCGAGAAGTAACCTATTTTCACAGTGGTGCCACGATCAATTTGACCAGAATCTGGTTGAAGTCTGCCACTTAAAATATTGAGAAGTGTAGACTTTCCAGCACCATTTTTTCCAACAATACCAATTCTGTCATCTGGTAGGAGTGTGTAGGAAAAATCATCAATGAGCGTATTGTCATCAAAAGCTTTTGATATATGTTCTACTTCAAGTATTTTTTTGCCTAAGCGTGTATGTGCAACTGAAATTTCCACTTCGCCGTCACTGCGTTCGTGACTGGTATTTTGTAGTGCATCAAACCGTTGAATACGTGCTTTTTGCTTAGTCGAACGTGCACGTGCACCGCGCTTAATCCAGGCCAGCTCTTGCCTGTATAAATTTTGTCGTTTGCGTTCTTTAGCCTGTGCAATTTCTTGGCGTTCAAGTTTCTTTTCTACGAAGAGGGTGTAGTTGCCATCATATGAATAAAGGCTGCCATGATCTAGCTCAATCGTTTTATTGGATACAGAATCAAGAAAGTACCTGTCATGCGTGATCATAAGAAGGGCACCTTTTCGCTGCTGCAAGTAGGTTTCCATCCAATCAATCGTCTCGTTGTCCATATGGTTGGTCGGTTCGTCCAGAATAAGTAAGTCTGACGGCATAATGAGAGCCTGTGCAAGGGCAACACGTTTCTTTTGGCCACCGCTTAAAGTACCCATTTTACTGTCAAAATCATGAATGCCGAGTTTTGTTAAAACCATTTTGGATTGACTTTCAAGTTCCCAAGCATTCTGTGCATTCATTTTTTGAGAAAGCATCATTTGTTGTTCAATCAAATCGCTGTTTGTTGGGTCTTTTTCTAATTGTGTTGTAACATACTCATAGTCACGAACGAGTTTGAAGACTTCTGAATCACCTTTAAAAACCTGCTCAAGAACACTAGCATCAGGGTCAAATTCTGGTGTTTGTGACAAATAGCCAAGCTTCATGTTCTTCATAGTCACACGCGAGCCGGTATCTGGTTCTATGACGCCTGCAATAATTTTTAGAAGTGTTGACTTACCAGTACCATTAATGCCAATCAAACCAATTTTGTCCGTGTCATTTATGGTGAAGTTAATATTTTCAAAAAGCATTTTGTCGCTATATGATTTTGATATGTTCTCTATTGTAATGATATTCATAATGTCATCCTTTCTGTACCATGATATTGTACCATAACTGCAATTGCTAGATGCGGACAAATAAAGAATTTGATAGAACATGACATATGTCATGTTTCTTGGTCAGGGCATCTGCTAGACTTAGGGTGTAAGGAGGAGTGAATATGTATAAAGCTTCAGCAGTTGGTATAGGTATGATCATAGGTATAATGCTGTTTTTCAATGGAACGCTCAATATGTACCTTGACAGCTTTACCTCAGGATTTATTATCCATAGTGTGGGCATAGTAGCGGTTGTTCTAGTTTTGTTGTTTAAAGGGCAGCGCTTGAAAATACAGAAGAATATGCCTAAGTATCTGTATTTCGGTGGCCTATGTGGTGTACTGCTGGTTATTTTCAATAATTACTGCTTTATTGAAATTGGTGCCACGCTTACTTTGACACTGGGCCTTTTTGGGCAGATGATTTTCTCGGCAATAGTTGACCATTTCGGACTCTTTGGTATGCAAAAAACTAAAATGCATCCTAAGAAGATGATTGGATTTGCAACTGTTACAGCTGGAATTTTACTGATGACCATAGGAGGTTTATAATAAAATGATTGCATTATTTATCGCAGTTCTCAGTGGTGTGTTTGTTATACTATCCATGATCATCAATGCTAACCTTGCAAAGTATGTAGGTGTTTTTCAAGGCACACTCATTAATTATTTAGCCGGTTTACTGGGCATGACAACACTAATGCTACTATACGGTAACATGGCTGACTTAAACCCTGAAACAATTAGCAGTATTCCAATTTGGGCGCTTGGTGGTGGTTTATGTGGTGTTGTTATTGTTGCAAGCATGAATGTGGTTATTCCTAAAATACCGACCGTGTATTCAACACTTTTATTGTTTATTGGCCAGATATCCGTTGGACTCTTTGTAGACTATTTAAGATTTGATTTAATAGAAACATTTAAAATTGCTGGTGTGGGTTTGGTCCTTGTTGGTATAACATATAATAATTATGTAGACCAAAAACAAGTTGCTGATGAAATGTCTTCAAAAAACACAGCACCTGATGATGATTATCTAAATGAACCAAGTTCACAGAAGAATGATAAAAATACACCACATAATAGTAAGAAACAGGAGCAACCAGCTTAACCAAGTCACAGACTTAGTTATAGCTGGTTCTTTTTTTTGAAAAAGTGCCAATTTAGACAAGCGCTTAAAAGTCCTGAAATGACAAACGCTGTACAATCGATTCTAAATAATACAAATGAGTAATGGTTAAATAGACATAAATAGAATGGATTGTATGACGCTATGAAAATACATAAATAGAAATTAAAGGAATACAAGTATGGATTCTGATGTGATGCGTGTAATTAATGGACTGCAGTAAAAAAAGTAAGCTTGAATAAAGGCTCTTAGTATAGAAGCAAAACAAAGTGGAATCATTTAGTGTACTTTAAAATGATATGTATGGAATATGTAAATGTTTAACATATGAGATATATGAGCAGAATTAGACGATATGGATCAATTTATTAAAAGTGTGTCCGGATACATGGTTTATAGAAAATTAGACATACGCTATAAAAAGCAATTATGTATGATGAGCCATTAAACAACACAGACTAAAAAGCAGATACATACAAATTAAATCCATGATTATAGCAGAAGCATAAATGAGTAAGAACAAATTTATAAAGTGAACCAGATGTTAAAGTCAACGCATAAAACTGTATAGATGAATTGATGCAAAATGAAATTTGAACACATAATACAGAGATAAATTCGATATCAAGTTCAGCTAGAAATCATTGAGTAAGCTGTGAAATATGTTGAAATCACACATAAAAACATCTGTAAGCTAGTAATATCAACGCATGTGGGAATCACATGGATTTAGATATCTGACTGGCTTTTCTATAATCGATTCAACTATAAATTAAATGTATATTTATCACATAGTTGAGTGAAAACAAAAAAATGAGCAAGTCAGCCTAAATTCCGACTTCGAAAAAACACCACGCCCCCCTGCCCTTTAATGGATTTATAGCTATAAAAATATGGCTATGTGACATAGGTACTCATACCTTGTTAGTAAAGCTAGGCTGAACGATAGCAAGTTATCTGAAATACTTACGCAGCACTGACTTAAAAGAGCATAATGTATGAGCGTTATAAGTCCGTATGATCTGTGAGTGAAGGACACAGGTTGTCTTAGCGAATGCTCCGTTTTAATAAGAGATGCTCAATTGCAAGTTTGGTCTAGGCTTACCTCTTTCTTGTTGCTGTCTAGCTTATATATGTGCTTGTTTTCCTTCGAAATGCTTATTGCTTTTATGTCATCTAATATGACCTTGTGTTTTTTAACCTTGCACCTCATAACATTAAAGCCGATTTGGACGCTCAGCTCTTAGCAAGTATTAAGTTGCTACAATATGTGTTTTCTAAATAATGATACTCACTTCTTTTATTGAAGGATTTAATCGTATGCTATATACACAAAGAGTTTACATAAATGTGTTATGTAAACTGAAGCGTTTGAATAATCATACCCCCTGTATTTCTATTTGGGTTATTAATCGATCCGTATGATTAATCTCAGAACGTATGTTTGTTTGGTGTTTAAATTTAGCTTAGAATATGCTACTCTATTAGTAAGAACTGGAGGTTTTGTATGGCTAAAAAAAAGATTGTTAAAGTACATAATAAATATTCAAAACCAGATAATATTGTACAAAAGGAACATGAACTTCAAAAGAAATGCCATGACATAGAAATGGAACTCCCTATGTTTTTAGATGACTTCTTTATCTTTTTAAAGAATGCTGTTGCTGGAAGCTCTCGTTATGCGTATTTGAAAGATATACATTTTTTCTGCAGATATCTCTGTGCAGAGACCAATTTGACAGATGCTCAGTCCCCTTCAGACATTAAACTCTCTGAGTTTAATGCACTTAAAGCAAGAGACATTAACCGCTATTTAGGCGACTATTGCACCCAGTATTTTATAGAAACGTCTGAAGTGACTTATGTCATGGAAAATCACAACCGTGCCCTTTCTAGAAAAAGATCATCGCTAAGTGTCCTATTCAAGTTTCTATTTAGAGATGAACGTGTCGATTCTAACATTGCCGAAGGCTTTAATCCAATTAAGCTTCCCAAAGTACAGCCCGACTCCATTAAAAGACTAGAAATCGATGAAGTTGCTATTATGATTGATGCGGTTGAAAAAGGCGAAGGCTTAACTGAAAAGGAAAAACAGTACTGGCAAAAAACAAAGTTTCGTGATAAAGCAATACTCATGCTCTTTGTTACCTATGGACTGCGCCTCAGTGAATTGCAGCAGCTTAATATATCGTCCTTCAATTTCAGACGCGGTGAGTTTAGGATATTTAGAAAACGTGGCAAAGAAGTGGTCATGCCCATCAACCACTCCATTGAAGTTGTTTTAAAAACCTATCTGGATGTGGATCGGCGTGTAAATGAAAAAGTTAAACCTGGACATGAAGATGCCCTGTTCTTATCACTACAAGGCTCCAGAATGACGCTTAACTCAATTTGCAAACTTGTAAAGAAATATACATCTATTGCGCTTGGAACCAGCCGTGAAGACGGATACAGCCCTCATAAGCTACGGGCTACAGCGGCATCTTCCTTAATCGAGTATGGGTTTTCAATATATGATGTAAAGAATTTGCTGGATCATGACAATGTAACAACTACCCAGCTTTATGCAGCACATCGTAAGAATCTAAAACGAGATATTATCAAAAATTATGAACTTCTAGATGAATTTAATGAGTAAGAAATGTGAAACCTTAAGAGTGCTTTGAATTAAGCAGATTCCTCTTAGGGTTTTATTTATTAAACAGAGTTATTTATAAGAGATTCAAAAGCATGTAGTTCTAAAAAAATCAAATACGTGATGGGGTTAACGCTTTAAATTCCCCTGAAAACTTGGTGATAATAGAGTGAAAAAGACCTTTTTCAGTATCCGTAGGCTTAATGGATCTACCCAACTTTAGTCTGAATAAACTTTCCAAAATGGCATAAATAGCGCATTGCGCAATATAACTTACCTCCTATTAACTTTCCAAATGTTTTCATACTTTAAAATGTT
Source organism: uncultured Acidaminobacter sp. (assembly GCA_963676345.2). Classification (GTDB taxonomy): domain Bacteria; phylum Bacillota; class Clostridia; order Peptostreptococcales; family Acidaminobacteraceae. Next base: position 207,236 of record CAXXTS010000001.1, on the reverse strand, counting down.
AAGAAATGTTTACAAATATTCAATAACAGGTATCATATATATATATGGGTGTGGTGTAAATAGCTTCAAGTCACAGTTACAACATATTGGAGGGTCAAATGAATAAGTTTAAAAGCTTAAGAATGGAATTCACATTAATACTTGTAGTTTTCGTAATCATCGCTCTTGCAACATCCACATTGTTTATTCGCTCTAGCGTTAAAACGATGGTGGTAAATACTGAGGATGTTATTAAATCTGAAGGCGAAAAAATAGCAGATGTCTTTTCAGATACCTTGGTTGAAGAGAGTCTAGTCAGTTCAGAGCAGCAACTTGCAGTTTTGAATGATGTACTGGAAAACTATTTTTCAATCCCTGAACTTGCAGTTAATATCATGGTTAATGATTATGGTATTAAGGCTGCTGGTACAGACCTCTCTCCTGAACTTGAGGAGCGATCGAGACAAACACTTTCTAATGTTCGTGAGCAAAGTGATCAAGCGGTTATGTTCCTTTATATGGGTTATGCTGATAAAAGAACTTTTACCGCAACAGGCTGGGAAACGCCAGACTATGATCCGACCTCACGACCTTGGTATCAAGATGCCGTTGCAAATGCTGGAGAACTCATATGGACTGCTCCATACGTTGACTTCGCGACAGGAGCTCTTGTTATCACAGCAGCACATACGGTTGAAGATGATAATGGTGATATTATAGGCGTTATTGGCGCAGATGTTTCTCTTGCAAGCCTGCAGGATATGCTCAATGCTTATAAAGTCGGTGAAACAGGTTACGTTGTCGCAACAGATACAACAGGTATTGTTCTAAACCATCCTGCTGACATTGGTGTGACAGATCCTGAAGCGTTCAAAATTGTAGGTAAAGAGATCCCTATTCCGGAACTCAAGGCTTATGTGGACAGCGATAACCGGTCTGTAACACGTGTCAATTATGTTTATGATAATGATGACAAGATTGCCGTACTGAAAAAGGTTGACGGTATTGACGCAACCATTATGGCCATGTTCTCTAAGTCTGATGTTATTGCACTCGCTGATGAGAGTCGAAACAACTTTGACTCATTCCGTGTTGACCTACAAAATTATATTGAAACAACACAGGATCGTACTATTCGAAATGTAGTTTTTATTTCGCTGGGCTTAATGGTTGTACTTGGCGGATTAGGCTATATTTATTCTAATAAGGTTGCTAAACCAATTGCTTCTTTGACAAGCGATATGCAAACTATTTCAAATGGTGATTTCAAATCAACCATTGAAACAAAAGCAAACAGTAAAGAAATCCATCATGCCATTGAAGGGCTTAACACGCTTAGGAATTCACTTGGGCATATTGTTTTAGATGTTATTGCCCTCTCTGATGAGATTCACAGCTCTACAGAAGAGCTCATTCATAGTGGTCGAGATTTAAGTGAGTCTTCAAAAAGTGTTACAGCTGCTGTAAGTGAAATTGCACAGGGGGCAATGAGCCAGGCTTCTGACACTGAAGAAAGCGCTCGCGCCATGGGAAGTCTTTCCACTGTCATTCAAAGTTTAATTGAGTTTAACGAGGTTCAAACGAATCAAACAGCAACCATGAACGCATCTAGTGAAAAAGGCCTTCAAGCCATCTCTACCCTTGACAGTAAAACCAATGAGACAATTGGTATTTTAAAAGAGACAAATGATAAGACCAATGAGCTGGTATCGGTTGTAGGACAGATAACAGGTATTACTGAAACCATCAACTCGATTGCTGAGCAAACAAACCTTCTTGCACTGAACGCTTCTATTGAAGCAGCGCGTGCCGGTGAGGCTGGCAGAGGCTTCGCAGTTGTTGCAGATGAAATTCGTAAGTTGGCTGAAGAAACAAGCCATTCTACAGGGCGTATTGCTCAAATGATCGAACAGATAGAGAATACTTCTGATGAGGTTGTTACAGCGATTGGTTCCCTAGAACGTATTTCTGCAGAACAAATTGATGCAAATAGAAATGTAATTAATGAGTTCGATGGCATTAAGAACGGTCTAGAAGAAATGATTTCAATGATTGATGACTCCTCTAGCAAGGTTCATGAAATTGATGCGGGCAAGACAGATGTTATTGAGAAAATTGATAATATTGTAGCCATTACTGAAGAAACAGCAGCTGCTGCAGAAGAAGTAAATGCATCAATTGATAATCAAGATGAGTCTATACAGTTTGTACTGGACTTGTCGACCGAGCTCTCCAATAAGGCAGACAGACTAGCCAATCAGCTTAAAAAGTTTAAGGTATAAGTACGAACGACATACACACTACCCCATAGTTTAAAGCATAATAAAAGAGCTGATGCACTAGGTGCATCAGCTCTTGTTGTCTAAAAATGTAAGATGTTTTCCTAAGATGTTTTATCGTCGACTTGTGTTTTCTTCTTAAATGGGAATAAACTATCCTCATCGTATATCTTCTCACCCATTTCATCATTATCTTCATGAGATGAAGACTTAATGTGCACATCTAAAAGTGGATCCTCTTCGGAATGTATCGTTTCAGTAAGATTTTTTAAAGAAAGTGCAATGAAAAGTGTTTCTAGGTCAGTGGAATCAAGGTCAACAATGGCTGAAACAATGTCATTTGGAGACATTTCACGTATAGAAAGCGGCTCGTCCATGAATTCAGCGTGTGCAATAACCTCATCACTTTTAAGTCCTTGGCTATTTGTTGTTGTAATAATACCATATTTAAGCTTGGAAGGTACAAATTCAACCGCTTTAAGACTTGTATAGAGTTCTTTGCATAGCTCCAATTGTTCCTTTGAAGCCTTAAACTCCATGAGTAACTCATCTTGAATAATTTTAAAGTCGTACTCTTGAAGCATTGTGCCCAGTTTTTTAACAGTCATAAGACGCTTCCTTTCGTATGTTAATCACTACTCTATTACCATTACATCAGAAAAAAAAGCCGTATGCAATACAAAACGACGATTTCAATAGATATTTTGCTAGATTGAGAAGCACGCTTAATCGGTTTATAAAATGCTAAAATATTAATTCGATTTATCGATTGATAAAAGTCATCATAACGTTTAATCAGATTGATAAATATCTTCATAAGTTTTCAACGAATCGATACAGCCCTCCGTCAAAAGCAAGTGTAGATGATGCATTCATCACTATAGATCAAATCGATATATATAATTCTCGATTTGACTCTCGCTATCGATTCTTTTATCGAATAATACGCCGCCATTCGATTTTGCTACATGAATTGATGATTTGTTATTCGAATTGATCGATATGTATAATTCACCATAACCGATTTCTTTTGCTTTTTCTAGACCGAGTTCTAGCAGTTTTTTTCCAAGGCCTATTCCACGCATAGAGGGCCTGATATCATAACCAACATCCCCCTCCTCTACTCTTATGTGTCTAAACCGAATGTTACCGGCTATGACTTTTGTGTCTGTTGCGTACAGCCAGTATGTTGAATATGGAACCCACCCATGAGGCAGGTTAGCACCACGACTATGGGCACTTAGAGTGCTGACATAGTGTTCGAAGTCTTCAAGAGCAGGTTTGTAGAGGGTCATATAATAAGCCTCTCTGCTTTGAATATAATCCCAAACCAAGGCTTTGAACGCAGAAGCGTACTCTTTTTTTGGACTCACAAGGATATACATGGAATCACTCCTTCAAAAGGTGTGCTGCTATAATCAATCAAACCAAAGTTCAAGTTGGTCCTCATTTTGAAGGGCGCGGTTCATACTGGCTCGCGCCTTAGGTGCGCTTTTGAAAAGCACCTTGAGCAGGTCGTCCATATGGGCTCTATTGGTTGTCTTATCAATTGGACACTTGCTTTTTTCAACAGGAACAGCGTGTTTGTGCGCATAGCCAATAATCTGATTTTCTGTTACATCGAGTAATGGTCTGATTACACGTACACCACTCTGATCGAGCATGGTATTATAGGGCAGCGTTTTGAGTCTGCCTGTTTGTGTAAAGTTCATGAGGAAGGTTGTGAGGGCATCATCGTTATGATGACCAAGTGCAAGACGCGTATAGCCCTCTCTTTGAATAGCCTGGACAAGGGCGCCTCTACGCATTTTCGCGCAGAGTGAACAGGGATTTTTTTCATTTCGTATATTGAAAACAATTTCAAATATATCTGTTTTTTCTTCATAAAATGGAACATTCAGTGTATCGCAAAAGTCTTTTAAGGGTTGACTGTTAAAACCATCAAAGCCAGGGTTGACAGTAATTGCACATATGTCAAACTGAATAATATTATAAGACTTTAGCTTCACGAGGCTGTGAAGCAGAACCATGCTGTCCTTTCCACCTGAAAGTCCAACCGCTATTCGATCCCCATTTTGTATGAGTGATTTATTTTGTATCGTGTTTCTAAGTAGTGCCATAAGTGATTTCATAAATTGCCTCGTATGTGTATTCTTCTGATTACCGAATCATGCGCTGATCTTTCGTATAGACCAGTGTCGGCAAGTTCCTGTTCTTTTTATTTAAAAATGTGGTTTGCTTTTGCATGCCTAGCTTTTGTGCTATTTTTTCACTTGCGTGGTTGTCGACGCTCATTTGTGAAACGATTCGCTCAATCCCCAGTTCCTTTATGCCATATTCAAGACAAGCACGGGCGGCTTCAAATCCATAGCCCTTGTTTTGATATTCTGCCTTTATAATATATCCTAAATCGACTTCACGCAGACCATTAACACTTACAAGCATAAGACCGACATCACCTATAATTTTACCATCTTTTTTGCGAACGACAACATAACGTCCAAAGCCATTATGACTATATGACGCCATGCTTTTTAAAATCCAGGTGCGTGATGCATCCTTTGTGAAAGGCGCAGGCCAGTACTGCATTGTTTGTGCATCTGAGTATATACTGTGAAGTGCTTTAAAGTCCGTTTGATTCATTTTGCGTAAAATTAGACGGTCCGTATCTAAAACATGATTATCTATTCCAAGTTTGAGTTCATTGTCATCACCAATGTCCCATGTGAGCCAACCAATCATCATGCCTGAAAACAATATGAAGAAGAACATTTGTGACTGAAAGGTGGCGATTTCACTCCATGTCCATTCCATAATTGTTCGTTCTCTATAAATACCCAGTCCCATATTAGCAAAGGTCCATACAAGCGTAAAGAGTGCAATATAAGTCCAGCGACCAAGTCTTCTGAGTCTTCCCCATTTCCAAAATTTGAAGCGATTCATCTTAAGCACTCCTTTGGTAGACGTAAATGTATTATGACAACCAACTTTGGTTTAGTTCTTTTATTATGTGTTTATACCCATTTATTTCAAGTGTGAATATTGAATCGCTGGATTATTTCAATTAAATATTAAAAGCCTAAGGCATATATACCTTAGGCTTAAACTGTCTCGAAAAGCGACTGCTGATATGGCTATTTATCATTACAGCCCCCTCATTTTATCTGTTCTTAAAGGTTTTCATCTTTCGTGTTAAAGTATAAATCTGATAGAGTAGCGGAATCTTTTCTGTCACATAGTCCGTTAAAATGCTGTCCATATCAGAAAATTCAGAGCCATCTTCTGCCTCTAATACAATCACATGGGCAAGCTTTCCATTGTAAATGAGTGGTAGTGATAGCTTTGAATGGTCATTGTGGTGCAAGTCAATCAGATTTCCAATCGGTGAAGCCCCATTCTGATAGTTTGTTAAGTTAAAGGATATTGAGTAGCGAGGGTCATCTTTAACATAGCGTTCCAGTGCCTTATGATCTACCATTAAGCGTTTGGGACATGTTTTATGTATTGAAGAAGCTTTGTTTTGCCCAGCGTTACCAATATGACTAATTTCATCTAGAGTGCCTGTTTCTGCATCAAATTCAAAAATGCAGCCCTTCTTCGCCGATTGAATATGTTTAATAAGTTTAGCAGTTAAATCCTCGAGCATACATGTAACGTGGCTGTAGGTGTTCATATTCCTATCCAGTTCCATAATGATTTCGTTAAGAAATGCGATATAATCTTTATAGGCTTTTAAACGCGGTATAGGGGTAATATCCAGCACGATACCGACTAGACCTGAGGTTTGATCCGCTAAATCAGTATAGATTGTTTTAAGGAATATGGTATCTCTTAGTAGTCCGTCTGAACGCATAACCTGTGACTCATATGCCTGATGTCCCTTTGAGTTAAAAAGCGCTTGGTCGTTCTTATGGTAAGTCTCAGCAAGGTTTTTTGGTGCAATATCAAAAACCGATGAACCGATAATTTCTGATTTTGGTTTTCCTACAAATTCACAAAATGCTGTATTGCAAAATTGATAAATACCCTTGGTATCTTTATAAAAAATTGGATTATGAATAATATCGATAAGGGTTTCTAGGAAATCCGAATCTGTATCCAGTGCATTCTCATAAAATTTCATAGCAGTGATATCTTGAACGACACCTTTAATTTTAATGGGGATCCCTTCTTCATCAGTGATAAATATGCCATTGATACGAACCCACCTCTGAATTTTACCATCAGAATTAATAGGATATTCCATGCTTTCAATAGAAATATTCTTGAGTGCTTTGTTGATGCTTGAAAGTGCAATGTCCTGATAGTCTTCATGAACGATTTCATTTGCAATAAAATCTAAAGTGCCATCGAAGTCAGATGGATTGATGCCTACAATTTTGAATGTCTCCTCTGAAAAAGTGACCTTTCCTGTTTTTAAATCGACTTCCCACACCCCCAAATGTGAGTTGTCTTTAATTGAACGTATGAGGTCTTCTAACTCTCTAATCCCCACAGTTAATCGTTTATTGATCATATAACTCCCACCCTTTTACTCATTTTCTTGATTCATTTTATCAGTTTTTTCAGAACACTTCCACAATATTTACAATTCATTTTGTAAGTGTTTAAAGTATGAACAAAGATAGCCCTTTTGCTTTGTAATAAGGCGGCAAAAGGGCTATCTATCATGATGCGATATTTTGTTACAAACAGAAAGCAAAAACTCCAGACAGGCAGTATTTGCGCAAAGTACGTGGAATACTTTTACTGCGAGCTGGAGTATTTTGCTAAAACATGGGGCGTTCGTGTTTGCCACGATGAATTGTATGACAAGCAGCCAATCTGCTGTCAAGCGTTGTTAGATGGGCAGACTCAGTTCCTGACCCGTGTAAATGGTATTGCCTTCGAGATCATTCATTTTCCGGATAGTGTAAATGATTTTTCGTACATCTTTTTCCTGATTGTAATGTGTTCTATTAAAATTTGCTGCAATGGACCAAAGTGTGTCCCCTGCTTGAACGGTATAGTTGTGTTGGGGTTCTGCTTGTAGGGGTGCATCTGAATCAAAATTTGCAAATGCAATCATGCTGGTGCTTAAGATAAAGACGAGAATGAGCGTCATGCTCATGGCAAACCGAGTCTTGCTGACAATTTTCATTTTTCTGTTTTTTCTTCTTATTTGTCTCATATCTATTAATGACCTCCTTAGAACGGTTGTTCCCTAGAACGTTTGTTCGCTTTTATTATATACGAACATGCGTTCTTTGTAAAGAGGAATCGAACTTATGTTTGATTTTTATTTTTCATCATGCTATACTATAGTAAAATGAACGGTCTTAGGAATTGAGTCAAATGACAGATGTGATTAGGCGACTTTTGAAAATACATAAAAAAGGATTAGAGGTGTTCTTTAATGAAGGGCGATTTAACAAAAAAGCAACAAGTTATTTTAGATTGCATCCGTAATGAAGTACAAAAAAAGGGTTATCCGCCATCAGTAAGGGAAATTTGTGAGGGCGTTGGACTAAAATCGACTTCAACTGTGCATGGACACCTAAATAAGCTTGAAGAAAAGGGTTATATTAGAAGAGACCCAACCAAACCTAGAGCCATTGAGCTACTGGGCGCGACAGACAATGTCCTCCAGTTTAAAAGAGATACGGCTTATGTGCCGATTGTTGGTGAAGTTACAGCAGGTCAGCCAATTTTAGCTGTTGAGAATATTGAGGAGTCCTACCCTGTTCCGAGGGAATTTGTTGAAAACGGTGAGTATTTCATGCTTCAAATAAAAGGTGAAAGTATGATTGAAGCTGGGATTTTAGACCGTGATTACGTTCTGGTAAAACAACAGCAAGATGCAACAAACGGTGATATTGTCGTTGCTCTTATTGAAGACAGCGCAACATGTAAGACTTTCTATAGAGAAAAGAATAGAATTCGTCTTCAGCCAGAAAATAGCTCTATGGACCCTATTTATTCAGACAATGTTTCAATTCTGGGCATTGTAAAAGGTGTTTTTAGAAGACTTTAATCAGCACTTAAGTTCAAGAACCAAATAAGACTAATAGATATAATGAAATGCCTGTACAATGCGTCATTTGTACAGGCATTCTTGCTTTTGGTAAGCAGACACTGCACGCTAATGTGCGAGTGCGTTTAGATGTGTCCTTATAGAAGTAAAAAATAGTTTTCAGCTTTTGCCATATAATGTGTACAGCAAAAACAGACAAGATGGTCCTAACTTATTAATCAATAAGTTAGGACCATCTTGTCTATTTATATTTAGTTCATTTAATATGTAAGGCTTAAGCTATACCATGCATGGTTTCATAGGCTTTAATCATGTTATAAAGCATTACGTTGGCTGGCGTTGGAACATCGTGCTTCTCACCTAAAGCACAAATGGTGCCAGCAAACATTTCTACTTCCGTTTTTCTACCTGCCTCAACATCTTGTAGCATGGATGTTTTCTTGTCAGGTCCCAGATTGTTCAGAACGTCATACCAGCGCTTCAAATCGCTTGAATCCAGTCCAATCCCCATTTTCTGTGAAATTAGAATAACCTCCTGCATGGCGTCATTCATAATATCTTGAGCGTACTTATTGGTCTGGAATACGCGGTATGGTGCTCCTAAAACAGCAGATGTTTGGTTCACGCCTACGTTAATCATAAACTTCCACCACATTTGCTTTTCAATGGTGTCCGTAACCTTGAAGGCTATCTGTGCTTGTGACATAAGCTCTTGAGCACGTTTTACAATAGGTGTTTCTTTACCGGAGATATCCCCCATTACGACAACACCAGGGTTTGTAAAGTAAAGAACATCCCCTTCTTTTACAGCATCAATTTCTACAATGAATGCATGAACGACTTTTTCAATACCGTAGCGTTTGCCAATAGTGGCTTCTGAATCAATGCCATTCATAAGCGACACTATGACCGTATTCGGTCCAACTGAGCCTTCTAGCTGACTAAGCGCATCTTCCAGATGAGCGTGTTTTACACAGACAATAATTAAATCTGCTGTCTCTTCAACTTCTTCTGGAAGGATGGGTTGAATGGTCAAAGGTTCATTGTTTACGAAAAAAACTTTTGACCTGTAGCGCTCTTTCCTCTTGGCATCACAAAGGAACTGCGGTGTAATATCCGAAGCTGTCATTTGTGATGCGACGGCAAGGCCTATGGCACCTGCCCCTAAGATTCTTACTGTTGTCAATTCCATCACCTCATTCTCAATTTGCTTTATCTATAATGGCTCAATAAGCATCTGTCTCAGTCAAATTTTGAAGCCGAGGGGCTAATGAGATACAGAGAACAGATCCTTAGAGTCCAGCATCTAGCATGGCGCTTAGACTTTTTAAGGCACCAAACTTAGAATGCTCATATGTGAGTCCACCTTGGAAATATACAATGTAAGGTTCACGAATGGGCGCATCAGCGCTGAGTTCTATTGATGACCCTTGAACGAAGGCACCTGCAGCCATAATGACCTCAGAAGAATATCCGGGCATGGCCCAAGGGGTTGGTGTAACATAACTGTCTACAGGTGCTGCAGCCTGAATGCCTTCACAGAATTTGATGACTTTTTCAGCACTGCCCAATTTGACAGCCTGAATAATATCACTTCTGTATGCATCTGGTGCAGGGCAAACCTCATACCCAAGGTTTTCGTATAGCTTTGATGTAAAAATGGCCCCTTTTATAGCGCCGGCAACCACGGTTGGTGCCATGAAAAAGCCTTGGAGCATGCTGCGGGTCTGACCAAATGTAAGTCCGCATTCCTTGCCAATGCCCGGTGATGTCAATCGAGCGGCCACCTTTTCAACTAGGTCGTGTGTGCCTACAATATAACCGCCAGTCAGGGCGAGTCCGCCACCTGGGTTCTTAATCAGTGAACCGGCCATTAAGTCAGCTCCGACATTTGTTGGTTCTTTATAATCTAAGAATTCACCATAACAGTTGTCTATCATGACAATCAGGTCAGGTTTCTTGTTTTTAACAGCTTTTATAATATGCTCAATGGCATCAATTTTTATAGCTGGGCGCCAGCTGTAACCAGCTGAACGCTGAATATAAACCATTCTCGTCTTATCATGGATGGCATTTAAAATGGCTGGTTCATTAAAGCTTCCATCAGCGTTTAAATCAACATCTTGATAAGTAATGCCATAAACCTTTAGGGACTGGTCGCTGTCACCACTAATGCCAATGACCTGCTCAAGCGTATCGTAAGGCTTGCCTGAAATTGAAAGCATTTCGTCTCCAGGACGCAGCGTGCCAGTTAGGCATAGAGAAAGTGCGTGGGTTCCATTTACAATAATAGGTCTTACAAGGGCGTCTTCAGTAGCAAAAACATCACTGTAGACCTTTTCAACAGCGTCTCTGCCGGGATCATCGTATCCGTATCCCGTATGCCAGTTAAAATGTGTATCGCTGATACGGTTCTTTTGCATGGCGCTGAGAACCTTCAGCTGATTAAATGCTGCAATATCATCTATTTCTTTAAATTTTTCTTGAATTTGCGATTCGACCTGATCGGCCATTTCTATGAGTTTATTGCTGATTCCAAGTGTGTTCAGCATTGTGTTACGATTCATATTGCCTCCGAGATTCTATCTGCCAGCCGCTGCCAGCATGTCTTTTGTCAATCTCCATCTTAATCTATAAACCGCATAAAATCAACTTTGTGAAATAGACAACACATAATCGCATACACCACTGGTCTTGTTTTACTCAACGTTATAATACTTGGATGGATTGCCGCAAAGTATGCTTTCAATCAGGCGCTGATCGAGTCCACGGCTACAGCAGTAGGGTACAAAGGTGTCAAAGAGAGAGCTGCAAGGGTGTTTGTCGCCATGCGCCACTACTTCTTCATAGAAGTCATAGTCTTGTGATAAGAGGAGTCTGTCTGTATAGCCTAGGTCTACCATGGTTTTAAGCAGTTCAAATTTCTCAGCATGTGTTTCTTTTTTAATCATGTCAAAGCCAATCCAAATGCCTTCTAAGTATGCTGTTTTAATGGCCTCCATATCCCCTTCATTGTCTGCATGTGACCATAAAAATTTGGACATATCCATGTTTTGCTCTTTAAGCAGTTCAATTACTGTATAGACCCTATCCGCTTCGAGTATATGGCAATGTATAGGCAGGCCAGTACGCCTACTTGTTTCCACGCCGGCAAGGAGCATGGCCCTATCCACCGGGCTGAGCATGCCCTTGTCTAGAAGGATTTTAATATATCCCGGTCGAATGGTAATGCCGCCTATGGTGTCGAGTCCGTTTTCAAAATCCGATATCCAGCGCTTAGCAAGCTGGCTTGCAAATTCCAGTGGAAAAATATCATAGGTATGTTTAAAAACATTCCATCCTGTGCATGGAATAATATGCATGTCAGTGGTATCTGAAAGTGCCTTGAGCAGTTTCAAGTTCTGACCGCCCATAGGTGGCGAAGCCTCTGCAATTGCACCACACCCAGAATTTACAAGGTCTTTTAACACCGGTTGTAATTTCTCAAATACTTTGTCATTATGTGTATCGTTATATCTCTTGCTGAAGTACATGCCCTGTGCAAAATCATCATCGAATTCCCACTTGAAATGCTCGTGGGACAAGGTCGGGCCGAGTTTTGAGGGGTCTACTGGTCCTCTTACTGTATGAATCATAAATACGCTCCTTTTTAAATGCTCTGTTCATATTGAACAGTATGTGAAATAACAGTTTCAACAGTATAGGATTACAATAACAAAAGAACGCTGACACAAACCTGTCAGCGTTCTGAATATGAATTGGATTTTTTCTAAACATACTTTACAAATAGGGCTTTAGCTTTTTCCATTACTTCAGCTTTAAATTCGTGGGGCGCAATAAGGGTGATAGCTTGTGGGTTGTTCAGTACAATGTTTAGAATATCTTCTTTGTATCGGGTGCTAAACTTAATGAATATGCAATTTGAATCTGTTTTTTTGTATCCCGCTTCAAGACCTTCTTCATCTGTTAAAACCACAACATTAGAAAAGTAGTCATTGTCCTTGAGTACGCGGTAAAGTGGTGCTTCAATGGACAGAACATAGTGCGTAACTGTAAACTTGTCACTTGAACTCACGATGTCTTTATCAAGGTAATGGTTCTCTTGTGCATTTACCTTGAGGGACCGTATTCTATCTAGGCGAAAGATCCGCTTTTCTTCTCTCAAATGACAATAGGCGCTCAAGTACCAGCCACCTTCTTCAAAGAACAAGGTCTGCGGCGATATTTTTCGAAATGCATAGGAATCCCTTCTTGGGTTATAGTATGCCATTTCTAAATTACATGCGTTCAGAAAGCTCTCGAGTATAGGTTTAAGAACATCTGTTTCATAATGACCGGGCTCAACTCTGTGGGAACTGAAAACAATATGTTTCATAAGCTTTTCAATTTTATCTTGATCTATGTCAGTTAAGGCATGAATCACTTTCCCTTTAAGGATCTGATAGTCCCCCGTAAGGCCGGGCATTTTAATACGCTCTCCGTAAGCAAGCACCATTAAGAGCATAATGATTTCATCTTGTGTAAGCCTAATACTTGGCATGAAATACTTCATATCGATTTCGTAACCGCCGTGAACCCCTTCGTATGTATAAATGGGCACTTTAAGTTGTCCAAGGGCGTCAATGTCCCGGTAGATGGTTCGAAGACTGACTTCAAATAGCTCTGCGAGCTCAGAGGCTGTCATTTTTCCCCGTTCTTTAAGCGCGTATATTATACCGTTTAGTCTCTCGGTTTTCTTCATAATAAACCTCACAGGCAAAATTTAATGGTCATTTCCAATTATGGTAGAACAGAAATGCCCCCACTAGAGCACGGTCAATAAAGCATCCGTGAAAAGTTATATGATTTGAATGGTGATATTCGTGGAGGCTGTCGAGGCAGTCAATCAAATATATTTGTAGACCTAATATAATAATGGCTTTTTTTTCATTAAAAATCAAATGGGTCTTGCGCGTGCTTAGTTAAAAAGAGTTATAAAACGAGTTAAAAAGAGAAAGCGCCCGCTTCGTTGGGGCGCTCCTCATCTCTATTAAGATTCTATCAATCATTTTCAACGACAATATACCCTGTTGAAACGTAACCTTTGTCGCTGGTCGCAGTAATGGTATACACCCCTTCTTTTGCAGGGGCGCTATATAGGCCATTTTCATCTATAGATCCTGCGCCATCATCAGTTACTGCCCAAGTACATACCGCAGGTTCGCCGTCTTTATCAATTGCCTTAAGCAGGAGGGTCTGTCTTGGCAGAATGTGTCCAGGGTTTGGTTGAATTTCTATACGCAGCGGATTATCATCAGCGAGTGGCTGGTTTGTTTCCGGTGTCGATTTTTCAAGTCTCCAACGAATACGCACAGGCTGATCGATTTCCTTTATTGCTCCGGACAGTGCCATTCTGAAGCTCCCCTTATTTGGATACAGCACACCTGACACTTTTAAGTCTGGCTGCTCACTTGTATAAGCAGAGTCCTCAAAGACAGATGGATCACCGAAGAAGACTTGACGTGCACTGCCGTATTCATCGCCAACATCGGGTTCGTGTTCAAGGGCAAAGGTTAAAAAGCCTTCTCCGCGACCCAGGCCGTGTTCAATTTCTTCTGAAAAGAGCACTTTCTCCTGAATGCGTCCTTCTGGCTGGTCAAATGTATAAATTCCGGTTCTCACGTTGGAGATCCGCGCACTACGCAGCTTGTTGTCCACCGTTTCCTGTAAAAGCCTATCATCAAGCTCTATTTCTTGCTTGACAGGTTCTTGAGTAAGCGGCTTATTGTCAAGTTCAGACAAAATGTGTCGCAAGGCCTGAGGAACCACAAAAGCGCTGGTGTCGGGCTTATCTATACCATCAATTAGATAGGTTTCACCGGCTGGAATCAAATTGATTTTACCAAGGCAAATGGTTTGATCCTGTTTACTCTGAATGAGTTCGTCAAATGGAAGTTCATAATAGCGTTTATGAAGTGCTGAGGACAATGTATCATTAATAATTTCCACCTGGTGTCTCAGCTCAATGGCGCGTTCAATTTCCCGTTGCCCAGTTGTGACATTAAAGCTACCGCCAGACAGGGTGATGGTATCTACAACAGGTTGAATATCCTGCATTGAAACGGTTTTAGAAACCGTATATATGCCATAAGGGCACTTGTCATCTGCATTAAAATCCAGCTTGAGCGGCTGAGTGCGCATCATATAAGTCCCTTCAAGTGCTAGGGACACGTGCATTGGAATGCCTTCTGACTTGCGGTTTACTGTAAGAGAGACGTCATAAGTCCCCTTGGTGCTCGTCAAGTCATAAAGGGTCAGCTCTAAATCAATTTCGTCAGAGCTATAGAGCGGATACCGGGTTAAAAGCAGTTTTTCCTTTAAGGTTTGCACACTAGACCGGTAGTCCTTTTTTAAAGAAAGGCTATAGGTTTCATTCATGCGTGCGTATTCACCATCACCGCTTGTTTGTGCAACACTATGAACGAGCTCTTCGGGTTGTTCAGCATACTCAATGCACAGGTAGTATGTATCTGATAAATTTTCTTGATCAAAGCCTTCAAGGTCACTGAGCATATGCATTGCAGGCACAGAAACGATGATTTCTCTGCCGTAGCTGTCAATGGCAATACCTGGATCAATAGAAAGGGTTCTGTCGTTTACAGCGACCACATCCAGTCCTGAAAGGATGCCCGTTCCAACAGCCAGACGGTTAATCATGCGCCGTTTGTCATTGAAATAGCGCTGTTCTATTTCAAAATCTCGAACGGTTAAGAGTTTTCCATAAAAATATCGATTGCGAGTAAACGGATATATTTTATCATTCTTCATCTTACATCTCCCTTTCAGCACGATCTATCAATACGGTTTTATATGGCAAAGATGACCGATTATCCAGTACAAGCGGCCCGGGTTTATTTATAGTTGAGTTAATACCCAAATAAGCATGCTGGTCAAGTCTTAAATAGGGCTGAAGTGAAACCAGTCTGCAACTTGCAAAAGCGGGTTTTACTCCATCGATGGCTTTTTTCATTTGGTTATAGACCTGTTCGGAAGCAAGCTTGTCCTCAGGTACGATTACCGTAAAATCAGATGGCGACTTTCCGTATAATCTATCATAGAGTGTGATTAAGTAAGCGTCGGCCCCTTTACGTCCAAGGTCATGCTGTTCAACGATGAAGCAGTCAAGTCCCGCTATAAATCTAGTGACTTCATGAATGCCTAGCCGAGTTCCCCGAATTTGGCTGAGTTCTGTTGCTTTTCTTACCCGATTCTTAAGGGCCTTAATACTCCAAATTTCGGGCGATTCAAGTCCAAGGGTCTGTGCCAGCCACCAAATGTCGTCTTCTGAACCGTGTTCTGTTAAAAGGTGCAGTGGACTAAGATCAATTTCTTCTTCCAGCTCCATTAGAAGGGTTCTGAATATGGATAGATAGCGGTGTAAAAAATCAGCATTTTCACCTGTTCTGAAAACCTCAGGCAGATAGTCCAGCAAAGACTGAAAAGGATAATGTATCCGTATACGTTCAATGACTGGCGATGCGCCCGATGCAAATATGCTAAGCCACCCCAGGAGGTAGCGTCCCTTTAGCGTATGAATAAGCGCATCAGAAGGATCATCAATCTCAAGCATCTCAAGGGTTTCAAAGAGACTTAGTTTTTCTTTTAAGGACGCTTGAGGGTTTAGTGCAGCCTTATAAAGCGCCTCTGAATCCGTTGCGTGAAAGAACCCCTTGACCTTTGAGCCATCGGGTGTATTCATTTGAATAGCAATGCGATCCCAGACCATGCCCTTTTCGAAGGTGTCCACGGGTTTTAGAAAGAATATGCCCTTTTGTGCTTGTTCATCCAGCTGAACCGTGTCATTTTCAATATGCAGATTCTGACTGGTGCATTTTTCAAAATCCGTTTTTTTATTAATGCTAAAAAATTTTTTATCCTTTTGCATAAGGATCACCACCCTTGGTTGTTTAGAAACTGCAGGTCAAGTTGTGAGAGTCTACCGATGGCGGTTTTTGGAAGCTGTATATCGCCCTCGGACATTTTAAAGGCACCGGATTTGGTCTGAATACTGAGTCTAGAAACGCGGACAAGGCCGCTTATGCGTTCTAAATCCCTTGCCAGCACGGAGGTGGCATACCGTTTGCCAAAGCGTTTACCGTACTTGGGTTCAATGAAGTCCCTAATAACATTTTCAATATTTATACGGGATAAATTCACAGCCGGGTCCTTAATGATTTCCAGCTTTACCTGTATGTCGATGTACTCTGGACCGCTTACAAGCCAGCCTTCAGTGATCAGGCGCATATCTTCAATCCGCTTGGAGAGAATTTTCAAGTATATGTCAGGAAGCGTTGGGTGCTTTTCAAAGCTTTTAGGGAGTATGACAATGCGTCCTTTTTTATGTGATGAGGGACTTGGTACAACGGCAACATCACGAATGGCAAGTCCTGGAGTTGTCCCGATAACTTGCTCAATATGGCTCTTTCCACTAAGCACCTGAGGTGTCATGAGTGTCTTTTTAAAGCGCCGCGTTGCATCAGCAACGGACTCGTCTTCAGCACCGTTTCGAGCGCGCGTCAGCGGTCGAAACTTCATGTCTGCACTTGTTCGTGCGGGTGTGATATGTGTATACTGCCCATTGCCCCGTTCTTTTTTTGAAGTAATGGCCCGTGTCAGGCGCAGACCGTTCTCGCATGGGTCTGGAAGTGCACCAAGCTCATTGTTTCCAAATTCAAGCCTTCCTAAGTCAGGCCGCAGGACCAAGTGTCTGCTATGTGATTCCGAGGCATATATGTGGTGGACAAGCTCCCATTTTTTCCATAGATCAAATCGAAAATCTTCATTGATTTCCAGTTCAACAGAATCGAAAATTAAGTCTTCAAGTCCAGTTTCGATAGATTCAAAGGGCAGGCCGCGTACCGTATAAGTTAAAATCCCGCCTGAGTCCCCTTTTCCGACAAGAACACGAAGTGTATCGTCATTTTTTAAAGTGTCCCTTTCCACGTGCAGCTTTAAAAAGCCCATAGGACTGTAAGTGAGTGTGTACTGGTTTGTGGAAAGCGGGCAAAAATCTGGTGCAGTCCCTGCTTCAACTAAAATCTGATCTGCTTGTTCAACAAAGCCATCAATCTGGATTTCATTTGTATTTTCGAGTGCGTTTGAGTTGTAGGTATAGGACTGAATGTGGGTCTTTTGCTGAACAAGACGCATGCCATTTACAAAAATGTGCTTACAGACCGGTGTGCGGTCATAACTGGTATGGGTTAGTCTAAAGCGAATCCATACCAATGCTTCTTCACCTTTTAAAAGTGCGAAAGTGCTTGGCTGCTTATCGCTTGAAAGCGTTATAATGCCGTCTTGCATAAAATGACAGGTTTCATCATGTATGACATCCATGGTTTGCCACTGAACCACCTCACCAGCAACATCCGCAATTTCCCATACACCTTTTGCAAACTCCGTTGTGCATAAGTCACATGGGTTCCTATAACCCTGCGGGTCTTCCTCCATGTCAAAATATATGGAAAGCGGACCGCTGCACAAGTTATCAAAGCCTAAGTATAGGCAGGCGCCAACATAGGGCTCCCTACTGAGCGGATAGGCCTTAGCGTTGTTTTCAAAAGCGGTCGACAAATCGAGAATGCGTGCGCTAAAGTCTGCATTTGAGCTATATACAGCGCGAACTTCAGCAGGTTGAACCGTATAGCTGTGCGCCAGCTCAAAGGGCATATCTCTTGCAGAAAACGGATACCCCTTAGGAAGATTTATTGATGATTCTTCTTTTGCAGTTTGTGGTTTGAGTGCCTGTACAATCATCTGAGCGGGCATGGCTGAGCGTGGTTTAATGCCAAGGAGTTCCATATATGCACTGGTCGATATATGGTGACTCTGATCCATATAGTACTGGCTGCTGTCTTTGAGCCATGCGAGCATTTCCAGAATAGCTATACCGGGGTCAGAGGCGTTCTCATTGGTCCAGTCAGGTGCATATTTTTGTATGAGCCGCTTTGAACGATTTACTATTTCGATGAAGTTTTGGTCGTCTAATCGTTTTTGTTTAAGCATGGGCCACCTCTTATTTGCCGCTGATTCGTATGCGTATATCGTGGTCGCCACTCACTGGAATGGCGTGTTTTAAGTCAATCTGATCAAGAATGTGCTTATGGGTCAGTGGTATTTTCTTTTGTCCCAATATAATATGACGTTGAATCATAATATTCTCAATGCGCTCGCTGCCTTCCATCATATGCCCTAAATCAGTAAGCACCTTTGTATGGTCAGGCAAGGTGCCTATAGACCAGCCATTTTCAAGAACCCCGCCTCTTAGCGGATGGAAATAGGCATCCAGTCTGTCATGCCATGCACTGAGGGCTTTAATATAGTCGCTTGCCGTGGTCACATTGACATCCATATTAATGCTGTATGCTATGTGAACAGGCGGTATGACTTCGTAGCGCTGCTGTTCATAAACTGTATGTGACAGTGCCGTTTCCAGTACGCTTTTCACACGACTTTTGATTTCGAAAAAGTGGCTTGTCTGATAAGGATAGGTGTCTGGCATTATGGAGATAGATAATCTGCCCTGTTGGGCGGTGACACGCACATCGTATATATCACGTATATCTGCCATAATAATAGCTGTAATATCCGCTGTACTAAGGGCAATGTTTCTATGACGAATATACTGACTGATGCGCTTTTCAGCTGTTTGTGTCCACTCGCCGTCAAGTCCGCCCCAAGTCGGACTGCCATTATAGACACTTTCGAGAAAAGGAATCCCCGAAATTGCCTTATTGATCTGCAGTGGGCCTACATTGCCATTGGTTCCGCCACCAAGTGCATAATCCACTTCAATAAACTCTGGCAGGTCACTGTGGGGAATTTTTCCGTGCTTTCCATCACCAAATGTAATGATGCCTTCTTTTGCATCCAGGGTGAATATGCGCTTTGAAGGATGATTATCAGAAAAGCTTCGAACCTCTTGCCAGCGAATCCATATGCCAGTATGTTCGCCGCTCTTATCTTTTTCAATACGTATGGCATTTGGATGTGCATTTTTATAGGACGTGGCTTGAGCATCTGAAATAGACCCGAGTTCGTTAACCCAGACCTGAGCCTTTAGAATAGGTGCTCTTGAAAGCCGCAGTGTAATTCCCGGCTGAATGGCTGCTGTTGAAAAATACTCAGCGTCAAGGGTTTCCTGCTGTGTGATTTCAATGCCATTCATGCGTAAATTAATATTGCGTGAATAATTCTGAGGCGAGTGCATGCCGTTTTCAGTACCGATTGGTATAATTCGGAGCCAGTAGCTTTGAGCGTTAAAGCGCCTAGTTTCTTTCATCGTTTCAGGGGCCATGAAACTGATGAGGCCGTTCATGGTAAAGCCATCGGTTTCATCTTCATGGCGCATGTCATACCAGCCCTCACGCCCACTTTTGCAACCATAATACTGCATTTTGAAAAGTGCCTTTTCGTCAGACTTGTCGGTGAAGACAGGGCTGATTTCAAAGCGAATTGGGCCTTTTGAAAGCGGTTTTGAAAGAGCGATATATACAGCTTTAAATAGGCCTGTATCTGGTGGAGGCAGAAGTTCAATTTCTGGGTTTTCCAGATCCTTATATTCCAAACGGTTTGTCTCTAAGTTTGACTTTAGTATAAGTGCTTGAGGTTTAGCGAGACATTGCTGACTTTGCTGACTTGTGTCTATATGTACGTTTACTTTTGAAAACATGGGAACTGCGGTTTCGCCAAGTGGGGCGAAAGCATTTTCGACTTTTTTGATGCGCGCGCGAATATAAGCACATTCCATAGGTCCGAATATGGCCTTTTGGATGTCCTGAGGGCAAATGAAGGTGACTGGCCACATGCCTTCTTCTGGTATTGTATAGGCTTCAGGATTCATTTGAAGAGGTGTCCAGCCCGTACCGTTCCAGTATTCCCAAGTGATGCTTTCAATGCGTATGCGCTTTTCTTCTGGTTCGCGCAGTTCGGATTCATGCATAATGTTACGCCATTTTACAAGGGGTGCTTCTCCAACCTGTTCGATGGTTTTTAAGAAGGTTTTTACTTTAAACTCAAGTGTGACCTCAGCACCGGGTTTTGTAAAAAGCTCGTCCTCGCCAATCATAAAGACATCAAAAACATTAAAAGCATCGCCAAATGGCAGTATGGCCCGATGTTTTTTACTGACTTCAAGCGGAATATCATTATACAAAAGACCTTGTGGCGCTAGGTGCTCAGTTTGAATATGAAGGACGAGTCCCGTTACATCAATGTCTCTAAAGTAAGTTAAGTCAAGG
Organism: uncultured Acidaminobacter sp.; assembly: GCA_963676345.2. Classification (GTDB taxonomy): domain Bacteria; phylum Bacillota; class Clostridia; order Peptostreptococcales; family Acidaminobacteraceae. The sequence goes on along the minus strand of CAXXTS010000001.1, from coordinate 186,687 downwards.
AACTGGCAGTGTATTTGACCATTAATGTGTTTGCCCTTTGGCACTTCAATGCAAATCCTGTTATCAATTAAGTCGGCGCTCAGTAGAAAAGCCTCTTCACCACTGTTGGCGGTAAACTGAGCCTTAGCACTATTTGAAAGGCCCTCCATCAGCCTACGTGTATCCATTTCATGGCTGGTTTCAAAGTCGATCAAAAGGCGCATGCCAGGCCGCAGATTTAACCAATTGGAATCATCAAGCGTCATGCCAGCGGTATTTATGTTGTGCGAAGGGTCAATTTCAAACAGGGGAAATTCCACCCCATTTGATTGTGGTGTGTGTGCTGACAGCCAGCCGTTTTCGTGTGTATAAACAAAGCATTTCTCAATACGTGCATCTGATATGTAAAGTGGCTTTGTTGTTTCGAAGTAAACTTCAGTTTCGTCTGGGCCTTCTGCTAGAAGCTGGAAGCCTGAATCGATAAAATGACCCTGCACTGCGCTTTCGTTAAGCATAAAGCTGACGAATCCCTTAGATGCACTGGGGCGAATGAGACTCGGATCAAGTAAATTGACAATGTCTCTACGCTGTTTTTGGGGCAACCTATTGAGCCTTTCAATCTGTTCAAGGTACATGTCCTTAAAAATCAGAGATAGGGCACTGGCAAAATCAGGCTGGTCAAAATCAGGTCGCCAGTCAGGCGCATAGCTCTTTGCAAGGGATTCTATACGCTTAAGCAGATTTTCTTGAGTTTTTTGATCTATAATTTTAGGCTTCATAAGCGCCTCCAAGTTATCTGAGTGGTCTTTGGAATCTACTGCATGCCTTCGGTCAAGTAGAACGGGAACACAAGATTGTGCGGATTATTCGTTGCGCGAATGACATAATTGATCTCAATGAGCACGCACCCATCTTCCTCCGGGTGAGACTCAGCAGTGACCTCAACATCGGTAATTCTTGGCTCCCAGAGCGTAAGGGCTTCTTCAACCACAAGCTCCATTTGCTTAAGATTGGTATAGTCTATGGTTTCAAAGGTAAAGGCGTGTATGTCACACCCGAACTGCGGGCGCATAACGCGCTCCCCTTTTCTGGTCATTACGATCATGTGAATTGACTCACGAATCAGGGCTTCATCCTTTGAAATTTCAATTCTTCCAGTCTGGTCTTTGGGGCGAATGGGAAAATGCCATCCGGTTCCTGTAAATTTCTGATTCATTCCAATCACCTGCCTTTATAAGCCATTAATTGATTTTGACAATGGCTCCTTTGATATTTGCTGGACCACCGGCTTCGACATTTAGGAGTCCGCCAGATTTCACAGTCATGGTTGCATCTGCGTTAATGTCAATTTTTGCAGCCTTAATGCTCAGTGTGGTGGTTTTAATGTCGATTTTTTGTCCTGCCCCATCGAGTACAATTTGAGACCCGCCAGTTTTGACAGTAATTTTCTTATCAGCGGTTGCAGTAAGCTGTCCGCCCTTTGTGTCAATTTTCACACCGTTCTTGCCACCTTTGTCAGAAACCTCAATGACTTCGTCCTTGTCCTTTAAGGTGACGTGCATGCCCTTGGGCGTTTTAATATCCACCATAGAGGCTTTGCCGTCTTCGGAATCTTCTAGAGTGATTTCAATGCCTGATTTGGTTTTAATTTTCTTCGTCAGGTTTTTACCGCCTTCGTTGTCAACAGGCGGTGCGTTGTCCTTGTTCCATAGACCGGCAAGGACAAAAGGTTTATGGATATCCCCGTTAATAAAACCGACTAGGACTTCGTCGCCAACATCTGGAATACAGTAAGCGCCCATTTTTTTGCCTGCAAATGGCACACCTACACGCACCCAGTCTGTTTCATTGTCACTGGTGTCCCGAAGGAGGAGCTGCAGCTTAATGCGGCCAAGGTTCTCTGGGTCCTCTGTGCTCGTAACAATACCCAGCGTCAGGCCATACATTTTGTCATCTGATTTATTTGAGTCTTGTTGAAGCAAATCAATTATACTCATATCACATTCACCGCCACACTAAAGTTTGTGGTAAAGCCACTCTCGTTAAAGGTGTGCTTTACACTGGTTATATAGTAGTTGTTGTCTATGGTTGGATCAAAGTTTTTAAGTTCCAGGTAACGTCCAGGTATGAGTTCTGGGAGACCAATACATGATCCCTTCCCCTGAACGAATGTCATACTCCTCCTGTCAAGCTCAGCTTCAGCGCGTTTTTTCGCTTCATCTGCTGTGGTAATGGTTTCGTCAATAATGGTCACTTTTGCCCCTTTGAGAAGCTTGGTGATACCATCAGCTTCCTTGGAGCCCTTTCCCGCTTTTTTGACCTTGTCAGCCTTTCCCTCAACCACCTTGTGATTTTTTGTGTCATAGCCCCTGACAATGACCTCAGCAACTTGCGAGTGAAGACCGATATCCCTTGAAAAGGACATAATATATTGGCCCCACTCAAAGGTGATAATGGGTTTGGTTATGGCCCGAGGTTCTCTAAAGTAAACGGTGTCACCCAGTGCGAAAAATTCATAGTTCAGTTTTTTTGAAAGTTCCAAAACAAAGTCATAGTCGCTTTGCCTGTTTTGTTCTATGGGGTGTTCTAGCTTTGGTGTCTTGTCTATTTCCACCTTCTTGGCTAGAGACTTATAATCATTGAATACTTTCTTAACGGCATCGCCGTAGGTTTCATAGACCTTTTTTTCCGATTTGATATCTTGCATCATAAGGCCCTTAACATCCATACATTCGATTGATAGCTTGGGATAGTCTGATTCTGAGAAGTCTGCACTGACAAGCGATATATAGCCCTTATAGACCAACTTAGTCTGAACATATCCCAGCTCTACATCTACAATATTGCCAAGTACAAAATAGCTGTCTAGCCAGTCCTTATTAAAGCTGCGACTTTTTAAGTCATAGGCATTGAGTATATCGAATGTGCATGCGCCGGCAGACTCTTTAACACTGACTTCAACACTTAGGTTAGAAGCTACGATGCCAGCACTGCTTAAATCCTTGCCTTTGATTTTGATGACTTGGGTTGGGACGGAAAAGTCTTTGTATTTTTTTGAGAGATCATTTATTTTGTATGCGCCTTTGTCCATGTCTGTACCCCCTTATGCACTGACCTTAAGGTGAATCGAGTAATGGTATGATGCGGTTATGATTAGGATTCGTGAATATTCGGGACTTTAATCCGCTTGCCGCTAGGCATTACACGCGGATTGGCTATGTTATTGGCCCTAGCAATACGCTTCCACTCACTTGGGTTATCATATTCCTTTGCAGCCATTTGCCAGAGCTTCTCTTCTTGTTTAAGGACGCGGTGCTTGGTGCGGTCAGGCGATTCAAGCGGTGTTTTTTTCATTAAGGCTTCAAGAGTGTCAACGGATTCCAGTGTGATGGCTATTTTTGCACGTACGGGCTTGCCGGAGTCAAGAAACATGGTAAAGGTCTGTGTGGCCTTGGATAGAACGCCTTGGAAATTGAGAGACCCCCAAACAAACTTCACCTCAGGGGGTTGATGGAGCCCTGCGTCAACCTTCATGGCGCCCATGACCTTTTCGGTGTAGGTGCGTACATCCTTTTTTTTTGATTCTGGCTGGGGTGTGGCGTAGGTGTCAAAAAAGAGCTCAACTTCAAGCTGGGGTACTTCTGAACCCACGTATTGCTTGATGGGGCGTTCAGCACCAACGGGTTGTATCCACTTGAATTTTTTTGCACTTGTAATTTTGTATTCGTTGGGATTGAAAAGTACTTTTACTTTTTCGGTTTTCTTTTCCCCAATGATGTGTAGTTCAGCTTTTTTAAGTGCCATAGGTTCACCCTTCTATCTGGTTTTATAAACCTCTGCGTCTCTTTTCAAATGAGATACGTTTCTCAAATTTCTGATATATTTTTTCAAAAATAGCGTCTACATCAATCCCCGCCATAGCTTCTTCTACAAGTGGGCGTTCCCGAGTTGGCAGGGCCTGCGCCCCTATGTTTTCATTAAATGGCTCAGGGTTGATTTCAATAGATTCCATGGGTCTTTCCCTCGGTTTTTCATCCATTTTTCGAGCAAGCATTTGTGCCTGACTGACGTAGTCTTTTTTTACGGGACGAATATGCTTATTTTCAAGTTCACTCAGGGCAGTCTGTGTCAGCTGGGTAATGGTGTTGAGTCGGCTGACGGTTTGCTTAAATTCTTCTTTTTTAACGTGCGTATGTTCGTGTTCCTCTGACTGGACGTGACTGAATCGTGTTTTTGTTTCAACTTGCTTTGTAATGCCCATTTCCTTACTGACTCGAGCAAAGTGTCTTAAAGTTTGCATTTGATTCATGGTTTGTTTTTCGGTATAGGCACTTGAGTGCGCTTGTTCTAGGTAGAACGTTTGTGCTCTGTCTGGTATATGCAAGGGTCTTACATGCCGATCACGGCTTTTGAAAGGCTTTTCATGGTCTTGTGTATTCAAAAGCGGTCTGCTGAGTCTTGTGTTTTCACTTATAAAGCTTTCTATGCCCGTATCTAGGTGCAAAGTATTAAGCGTTTCAAGTGTTCTGCTTAGAACCTGTGTGAATGTGTGATTCACTTCACTTTGGTGGGCCTGATGTACGATTTGGCTTAGGGCGGTGCTTTTCTTAGCGACCTGCATGCTCAAATCAAATATTGAGGTGCTTTGTTTCTTAGGTTTTGACCTATCATCTAAGGCAACTTGTAATGCAACTGGATTGTGTGTTTGCTCTTTAATCGCATTCGTGTGCCGTAGTCTATGACCATCTTGTATATCCAGTGGTCTTGTTTGATATACAAAATCTTGCGTCTGGTCTATGAGCGTTGCTGATGTATGTTTTTCAGATAAGGCTTTTTTTTCAAATGATGTTTGTTTTTTAAGTAAAGACCCGTGGTGGCGCTGCAAAGCATTCTTTTGGTTGAGTATGGCTTCTTTCAACGTCTGGGTGTTCTTTGTTATTAGACGAACCCATGCGGTACTATTTAATACATGTTCCGCTGTATCCTCTATACCCCTGTCAAAGCCTGCGTTCATATTTTCTATTTGGGCCTTCTTGAAAGCTTTAGGCACTTTGTCGGTATCATATGTTTGAATTAGGCTAAAAGCTTGACGCTTGTCTGGTTGACGATATAGTCTTTCGCTCTGTGTAAAGTCAAGTGATTTACTTCTAATCTTGTACAGGGTGCTTATTCGGCGCAGTAGATCTTCCACGAAGCTGCGTGTTTCAGCAAATACAGAGCTTGTAGTCAATGAAGTTGAATAATCTAAAGCAGTCGTTTCTATAGCTGCAGTATCTAGAAGTCTGACGGTTTTTAACTGCGAAGGCTTAGAGCTGTCTATGTCCTGTATGCCAGTCATTGGCGTAAGGGTCTTGTCCAATTTAGAGCGTGTACTTTTAAAAGCCACTGAAGGCGGTTCATATGTACCCGACACCTTCTTGTCAGCTAAAATTTTATGAGGTGGAGTCCCCTTTGATTTAAAGCCTTCAATTTGCCATTTAATCAGGTTCTCCATGTGCAGCAGTCTTGTATCAAATCGCTTCAATGATAAGGATTCTTGGTGCAGCAAGTTTTGTTCACGAATTGGCAAGGAAGCTTGATTAAGGTCGTTGTCCCTATTGAATAGGTTTAATACAGCGGTGTCATAGTGAGAGCCCATGTCACTTTCAATCATAGCCTGGCTTTGAATTTGTATTCCAAGAGTCCTGTTCAGTGTCAATTGAAGCAAATGGTTGAACTGGGTGATGAACGCTTTTGAAAGCTGTGTTTCAACTTGGTTTGTATTGCCGGTGAAGCTATACTGGTTTTCAATAAATCTATTAAAAGTATCTTTTGACAAAAAAGTACTGAGATAGTTTTGAATACTTTGCTTAAATACATGATTTGAAATACCGCAATGGTGAGCCGCGGCAGAGCTGGTGTTAAAAACATGGCTTAGCTGTGTCCTTGCATTGTAAAGGCGGTGGAAATGTCCTGTATTATTAGTAGAAGCCGGTGAGCCTACTAGGCTGTTTTCCAGTTGAGAAAAGGCCACAGACATTTGTCTGTTTATCCAGTTCCCTAAGCGAGATTTAATCCACCTGTTAAATTCAAAAACACTGCTAAAGGATGTAGGGCCATTTAGAACTTCATAGTCCTTGTGAAGGTTTATCTGACTTGAAAGTCTTAAAAGCTCAGTACTGTATTGCCCCTCTTGTTCCTGACGCTCGAATGCGGCCTGTAAAACTGTAGCAAGGCGGTCGATTTGAAACCTTCTATTATCGACCACCTTACTTGAAACAGACTCATAAATATGAGCGTTTTGAATAAAAGGGTTGTTTACCACAGTGTCCTGTTTGAAGGTATATTGATCGACTTCCTTATGGTTGACTGTATTTTGATCGATACGACTCTGGTTGATTCTATTTTGATGGACTCTATTTTGAGTACGCCTATTTTCATCAAATTTGTTAAGACCGGATGGGTGCTCTAGTTCATGTTGCGTTTCCAGTTTATGAAGTCTGTTTACTTGCGTTTTGTTTAATGCTGCTGAATTTTGCAGCTTTACGAGCGTTTGACGCACTAAAGATTCAGTCTTATTGCCCCAATAATGCGTTGTTAAATGACTCAGCGTAGACAATAAAGCCTTCGATTGCATGACGGGCGCATTGTTTTTAGCCTGACTGGTCATTTGTTTTGTTGTTTTATAATCGACTAATGTTTTATGACCAAGTACTATTTCAGGACTGAACTCAGGTATGAAACCCGCTAGTTTTTCTTGTAGAGCCCCTTGTAGATTTTCTTGTAGATACTTATGTTGGTTGGATGGATTGTAAGTCACATGGGTCATTAACATGTTGGACTTTTCTCTTCTAAACATATCGACAACTGTATTTCTACTGAAAACCGTTAAATCTGATTGGCTGCGATTTAGGATTTCATCTATAAAATGCTGGTCGAAAACACTTAGTTCACTAAAGTTCAGGTCTGAACCTCTTAGGTTTAAACTGAACTTTAATAATAACTTCGTAAAATAACCTGAAAAGAAATCTTTAAAGTTTGTAGTCCAGGGTTGTAAAAATATAGACGAATCTTTTATGTCTATATTCTTTTGATAAGAAGCATTTTGAACTACATCTGAGTAAAGGGTACTTTTATCGGCTTCATTTTGGGTCATTATGTTATGGTTCAATATATGTTGATTCAGGACTTGTGCACGTGACGGTTTCTGGTTCAACGCATTCTGGCTGGTGGCATCATAATTTACCACATTTTGAGTGTTGAAAGTCATGTGTGCATTGTTTGTCATTGGGGTGCGTGCAGGTCTAAAATCTGTCTGCGAAGTTTGTGATTTTTGCTGCTTAAGGTTTTGAAGGAGCCCGTGTTCTTTATGTGCATTTGATGGGTCTCGTCGCGTAAAAGATGGAGCCTTACTCGGCGCCATATCCAGTGCGGATATGACTTCTGAGCTGATGTAATCAGAAACATAAGCAGAAATAAAATCACTCACCAAGTGCGTCATTTGTTCACTGCTGTGGCGCTGGGCGTTTTCAAGTGTTTTTAAATAATGTATTGCAGGTGCAAAGTCCCTGCGCATATGTATTTCATTTAATGTGTCATTTGAAAAGGCCTGATTTGATAAGGCTTGATCTGTACCCATAACACGTTTATATGCTTGTGCATATAGCAAAAAGTTTGAAAAGCTAAGTGAACCGTAAGACTGCAATCGTGTCTTTGAAGCGGTTGGTATGCTTTCATAGAGGGACTGAACATCAACCCCAAGAGTTGCTTGTTCCCCTCTTGTTCCTAGGCTTTGCGAGGTGGTCTTGCCATTTTGTACTTGAGCGACTTTATCAGCTTCGCTGTAGGGCTTATCGTAAGCGTTTTGAGTATGTACACGTTCTAAGTGCATAAGCAAGGTATTGTCCCTTTGATGCGATAACACATTACTCAGTAGGTGGTCATTAAAGCTGTTTGCAGTGTTAAAGGCTTCATTTGACAAGGCATTTTGAACACTTAAAATTTGCAAGGCGCTTTCAAAGCGCATATTAGAAAGATATTGATTTTCAAATATGGCCACGCCTGTTAGGTGTGTCTGATTTGAGCTATTATCTAGACTTATATTCTGGGTACTCTCTTGAATAGCATCATGATTTATATTTTGAAATATATTTTGAGGTCTATCTTGAACTGCATATAGTGCCTTATTTAGAGTATTGCTTAAACGAGTACTTATTGAAGTTGTGCTTAAAGCGGTATTTTGCCCTTTAATTCTTCTTGTTTTGTGGTTGTTCAGCCCTGCAATTATATTTTTATACTGGGCGCTGTAATAAATTTTTGCAAAGCTGTAGTCCGTTGTTGTCCAGTCAATATCAGAGGCAGAAAGATTCTGGTATTCTGGCGAACTTAAGACATTAAAAAGCGTAATTTTAGAACCGAAGTCTTTATCACTGTTGATATGGTCTAAAAATAGGGCTTTTTGCTGTTGCGTAAATAATACAGTATTGCTCTGTCTTTGTATGAGTGTTTTCAAACCACTTAAGTGTTCTACAGGAACACTTAAGGATGCAGATGTATAAAGACTTCTATTTGAAAACTGGACATTAGGATATTCAAAATGCGCCCTTACGGTTTTACTTAAGTTTGAGTGCATATTCTTTTCAGTATGCTTATGAAAATGCTTTATGATTTCTTCAGTTCTATGGATGTTAAGAATCTGATTGGTTGTATTCCATATTTGACTGGGCCTATCTTGCTGCAAGGGTGTAACAGAAGGCAGCAGTCCAAGCAGCTCTAAAAAGAAGATGTCTACTGGACGAAAATATGCGCTGTTAAAGCCATAACGACTCATAACCCATGTCGAAAAAACCGAAATTTCAGGCTGCATGAGTACGTGGGTTCTTATTTGATTTTTCTGTGTCATGGGTCTATGGGTAATCATATGAGCCTGCCTTTACCACGCGTTGCTATGTCTTTTCTTTCAGTCCTGAATGTGTAATTTCCAAGGTTTCTATGGCAACTTCACTGCCAAGTGCATTAAGGGATGGTCCGGTCCATTTGGTTGGGAACGCATCTTGAAATTCCCAGGTCCGTACGACCTTTTTGTCCTCGGTTCGCAGTTTTATGGTACCGCTGGACTTTTGAAGCTTGCCTTCTTTAATATGCTGAAACCATTTAATCATGCGGGCTAAATCGCCAACGCCGCGTTCAAGGACGAGCCTTCCGCTTTGAACCCGCTTGGGGAGCATGTGAACATAACTGTTAACGCCGCCCTCCTGATACTCTTCCAGATCAATTTGACCTTCTAGTCCAGAAACTTTGGAAAAGTTGCCTTTAAAATTCCCAATTTCAACTTCATAGCGATACGAAACGCCTAAATTATCATTTTTTCCCATTGCTCACCTCTACTTAATTACGCCTTTTGTGGCTGCTAAAACACATCAAAAATATTGTCAGGTGTGTCATTGAGTTTTTTATTGATGCTTGAAATTTGCTCACAGTACCGCCGCCGTTCCAAGTGGTCCATCTGCATGACTTCTTCATGGGACCAGTGAAAGTAGTAAGCAATAAAAGCAATCTCCTCATAGATTTGTGATTTGGGGTAGCAGCTTATCCCCTTAAGTTGAAAAAATCCACAGGTATGTCGTGTTCGTGACCGCACTTAGGGCAAATTGCAGGGTACGAAGGCGCCTCCATCTGGTTAATACGTTGGTATAAGTCCTGCAGGTATGCTAAATCAGCCGTAAAGAGGCGTTCTATGACCTTGGTATCAATATGGCCTACTTCACCGAGTTTAGTTATGACACGCGAAAGCAGAATCACTGAGAGGTAGCTTGGGTTTTGCTGTACACGCGGATCACGCATGGGCAGAATTTCATCTGCAGCTGTTGCAAGACGCATAATACCGCGCTTGTGCATATTCCCCTGTTGATCAATATAGCCTTTAGGCAGTTCAAATTCATATTCTGTTTGGAATGGCATTGTATTTCCCCCTTCTTTATGTATGCTTTGTTTTTAGTGAATTGCTGTTAAAGAGAGTGCTGCTAGCTCTATCTATAGATTTATCCAATTACAGGGCAATATAACCAATATTACGGAAACGGGAGCCCATTATGAGTTCCCGCTTCCATAAAATTTGTATTAAGCGGTTCTAGTCAGACCTTCGTGCGCAATTTCAATCGATTCCATAGCAACTTCTGAACCTGTTGCGTTAAAATCAGGTGCAGTATATTTTACTGGCCATGCGTTGATCATTTGCCATGACGCCGCATCGTCACCTGCTTCATCGATTGCTGTAATGGTTACAGTCTTACGCTCAATGCCAGTACCGTCTGAAAAGCCTTGCAGCCACTCATATAGCACCATAGAGTCTGAAGTACCCCATTTTAATGTGATGTTACCGTACTTAGTGAGTCCCGGAAGCTTGCGTGGTGTAGTCACATCATCGCCTTCACGGTACTCGATTACGTCCACTGATGCGTCAAAGCCATTGACTTCTGCAAAGCCACCAGCTTCAAGACCATCAATTTCAAGACGGAATCTAAAATTCCGATATGGGTGTTTCATATCAGCCATAGATATTCACGCTCCTTCTAAGAGTTATCATTATTATTGTTCGCTAGTTTTTTGAGCTATTCTGAAGATAACGAATTCAGCCGGTTTAACTGGTGCGACACCAATCACACAAATCAGTCTGCCGTTTCCAATATCATCTTCAGACATGGTTGTACGTCCAATGTCTACAAAGAATGCTTCACCTTGTGTACTGCCTGCAAGTGCGCCGCTTCTCCAGACACCAGTGAGGAAGACCTCAATCGTTCTTTTAACTCTTGTCCAAAGCTGCTCATCATTTGGCTCAAATACAACCCAATTCGTATTGGCTTTAATGGATTCTTCAAGGAAAATGAAAAGTCTGCGGACATTGACATATTTCCATAATGAATTAGATGAAACTGTTCTTGCGCCCCAAACCCGGATGCCTTGTCCTGTAAATGTTCGAATCAGGTTAACCCCTTTTGGATTGAGGATATCCTGCTCGCCTTTACCATATAGTGAGCTCAGGCCCACTGCACCACGCACCACTTCGTTTGCAGGTGCCTTGAAAACGCCGCGCTCAGTGTCTGAACGTGCGTAAATACCTGCCATTGCACCTGATGGCGGCATGTAAATGTTGCGCTTATCAAGCGGATCAAACATTTCAAGCCATGGGTGATACATTGCTGCGTAATCTGAATCAAACATGTTTCTGAAATTGAGCACGTCACCCACTTTTTTCTCAGTTACAGGTGCATCTAGCACTGCAAAACGGCTCTTTTGGTTTTCGCAGTGTGCGATGAGTGCCAGCTGAACATTTGGATCAGTGACACCAGGAATAGCCATAATGCTAACCTGCTCATTTTCAAGGAATGACTGGATGCCTGTTCTGTTACCAGGTCCATCATCTGAACCCATAAATGTCGAGGAAGTAATGTTGTCAGCAGTGCCGTCAAATCCACCTTCAAGTCCGAAAATATATGTACCTTCTGCACTGCCTGCAAGAACTTCGTAAGGTGCTTTGGCATCTTCAAGATCGCCTTCAACCTGCGCTTCAATCAGATCGGACTTAGCGATGCGTTTTGTAATGAAGTTTGCCGCTGCAACATTCAGTGAAACATTTTCGTAAGATTCAAGCAATTCTTGATAGCCCACTTCCATGTTAAACTCACATGTTGAAATTGTTTTAGTAGGTAAAAGCTCAGTGTCAACCACATCAGCACTGAAAGGTGTTTCAAAGACCAGTACATTTTCAACAGCAGAAGAAACCTTTGCAAACTCATTTGCTTCACCATCTGTAAACATGACAATATCGCCAACGTTGAAGCCTACTGCAGATTTAACTTTATACGATTTTTTATCGCCATCTTCAAGGGCCTCTAGGACTTGAGTTTTAGCCTTGCTGGCCGGTGAAAACTTAACGCGAACATCGTTGCCCCATGCACCAGGGTTTTTAGCCATGACTTTTAGTGTAAGGTCTCCAGCCACTTCATTTTCTGCGGTTTTTGCATCTTCCGGTGCAACGCGCATTACATAAGCTCTTGAACCGCCATTATTGAAGAATGCTTCCACGCCATAAGATAGGAATCTGTAAGCGCCGAATTGGTTCTCTGATAAATAGGAACCAAATTTTCTTCTAAAGTCTGCAATATTTGTAACCAGTTCCGGCGTGCCAACAACGGCACCGCGCTCTGCGAGTCCAATGAAGCCGCAAGTGCTTGTACTGACGCCCTCCATTGGCCGTGGTCCCATTTCAAATTCTTCGACGTATACTCCGGGTGATAAATACTCTGCCATACGTGTCCAACTTCAGATCATAGATCTGAAATCAGTCCCTCCCTTCATCTTTGTTAAGTTAAAATGAAAATTCAACTTTTATGGCATCTAAGGTCTTGCGTTCAGATGCCAAATCTTCTATCATTTCCTGAAATACGCCAATGATATCAGCAAACAGGAAAAGTGTTTCAATGATGTCCGCCTCATTTACGGTATCTCCATCAGGCAGTACCATGACATACCTGCAGTAAACCCGTTCGTCATTAATACCAAAATGGCCGATGGGCATGCGGGTGTTTATTTCTGTGAGAAGGTCTTTAACCTTATTGCCCACAGTCAGTTCAAGCGGCTCGGGCAGTTCAACATAGAACTGCATCAAATTGATATGTTCCATGTCATCGTCTGGTCTTGGCAACAGTGCTAAGTTGACCATTTGCTCTCGGTCTTTATAGTCGTGATCAAGTGCAATAATCATAGTACCTAGCCCAAGTTCCTCCGTTTTGGTCAATACGCGAGACTCAATGTCGATTTCAGACAATTTACGACTCAGGTACTCCAGCTTGATGAGGTCATCTGTTTGAACAGTATCAATCATGGAATCCCTCCTTAATCAGTGAGTGCTTCAATGAGCATTCCCTGCTGTTCTTTTTTCTTGCCATTTTTCTTGTAAAGGTCTTTCGTATCGACACCTGTTGCATTCAGATCAGAATCGACATGGTCATACTCATCCATTACGTCTTCACTCTCTTGATCAAATGGTGTCATATCACCAATATGCTCAAGCAGTATGCCTGTGTACTCAATGGCCTTTTCCTTGCGTTGTGGCATTGTGGCGGCATCTGCAGATTCAATAGTGGCATCCAGTACGGTTTTGGTCATGCCAATACCGAAGTTAACACTGTCAATGATAGCCTTGCTTACAGCGCCCGGACCTGTGAAGGTCATTACAAAGGAAACATCAGATAAGACATTTGAGACAAGATCGACAACATTTGAGCCGACGTCTTTAGCTTTGGCAATTTGACGCCGTTTATTGAGCTTTCTGAGTCTTTCATCAATGAGATATTGACGGATGTCTTTTTTCTTGGCTGCATCCAGTGTGGACCGTGTTCCAGATGCACCCCGGTAGCGTTTTTTAAGCAATTCCTTGTTGACGGTTTCATTTGTCTTTTTCAGTCCGAAAAAGCGTTTAGCTCGAGACATGAATCCCTTAGATTTCTCTACGTAGGCTTCATCACCATCTTTTTGGCCTCGATACTTCTCTTTGAACTTTCTGCGGTTTTCAATCATCCGCTTACGCGTTGAGTTGATTACAAAAAATTTCACCGTGTCTGCAACCGCTTTGATCGCAGAATAGATGGAGCGAATGAATGGAACAGCGCCTAGAATTTCATCTCCAAGACTGAGCAGTTGACCCTTTGCATTACTGAGACCGTCTTTAAAAGCCTGCCACATGCCTTTTTTGCTGCCATCTTCATTTTTCTCACTGCTGCCCTTTATATAATCCTTGATGCCAAGGACAACACGTTTTAACAGTGTATATGAGCTTTTAATGACATCGCCGATGAGTCCAAGCAGTGGTTCGCTGTGTATTACAGCTTCCAGTCCACCGGTAGCCAGCTCAGCACCTACGGTCAGCTCCTTGGTGACCAGCGTTTCGCCGAGTTTTCCAAAGGCTTCATAGGCAAAGCTGCCCTGCACTTCATCCTTATCAAAATTGGTGTAGTTTTGACGCATGTTATCCAGTTTGGAGAAGTTTTCAATTTCTTTTGCCTTTTTTTCATCCTCACTCGGAAAGAGGTTAGACCAAGCGCGTTTAAATACATTTTTTTTCTTCGCGTCTGGGTTTTGCTCTTCCTCGCGCCGCTGGCGGTCGTCTTCAGATTCCTCTTCTTCAGGTGCTTCTTGTTCAGAAGACGGTGCCTCTTGAACAGCTTCACCCTCTGTGGTACCTTCTTCTTCGACTTCAGCATCCTGATTTTCATCCTCAGTTTCTTCAACACTGTCTTCAACGGCCTCTGCAGTTGCTTCAGTTTCTTCTGCAATTGGGTCAGACACTGGCGCATTTGGAAGTGAATCGTTATCGCTTTCTGCCTCTGGTTCTGATTCAGCTTTAGCCTCTGGCTCAGCCTCCGGTTCAGCTTCTAACTCTGAGTTTGGTGTTTCTTCAGGGGCCTCGGCAGTGGACGTTTCTTCTGGCGCAGAGGGTTCAGGTTTAGTATGCTCTTCCTTTTTCTTACGCTTGAATATGTTGAAGCCCATCGGATTTCACCCCTTCCTCTCCTTCGACTCCAGGTGTAGGTGTTTCGGTGCCTTCTTCATCGAGACCACCTTCTGGGAACAGTGGGTCTTTCTTCTTTCCATTCCTACGCAACAATTCCCATATACGACCCATTTGCTTGAAATACATTTTCTGTTTTTCAGACTTTAAGTGGGCCAATTTCATTTGTTCATCGCGTTCGGCTTCCAAATTCATAATATCTTGACTGTACTTTTCATCTTCAGTGGGATCGCGTCCGCGATGCATTGTAGCATCAGCTCTATTTTCCATGAGCCTGGCATTGAGGTTCATTATAGCCTCCTTCTCGGCGCTGTCATCCATAAACGGCAGGGCAGTTTCAAAGTCTTCTGATTTTGGAGACTTGTCCTGTGCTGCGCGTTTTAGATGGCGCTTTAATTTAAATGCAGATTCCTTTTTAGGAATGTCTGTAAGTACAGACTCCCGGTCTATGTCGTTATAATGTGCCCTTGAGTTGAAACGGCGTTTATAGGCACGGTTCATGTCAACTGTGTTGGCGTGTGTGTCAGCCATGTTACGCTTGTCTGCCCTGGGGCTCATGACCGTAATCGGATCTTTAGAATCTTCTGTTTGTCCAATTTCAGTTTCAGTGTTTAAATCCCGAATACGTGCACTCAGTGTGGCTTTTCCAAAGCGGGCATCATGGCCTGTTTTGGCTCTGTAATGCGAGAAACTGTCGTTTCGCGCTGCAGGCATAAGGGTTGGAGAGCGCATGAGATATGGTTTTGGATTCTTATGAAAGCGATCCATGATACGACCCTCCAATACTTGTAAAAAGTCTAGTTTACGTCATTTTACTTATACTCATATGCCTCATGAAACTATATAAAGATTTCTAAATATAGACAGCTCAAATCGTCCGGCAGATTCTAAGGGTTAAAAAGGTGTATCTATAATAATGAAGGTTTAAGAGTTTGAAAGGAGAAGCTTATGGCAGTAAAACCCTACCGGTCGGCAGCAGAATACTACCAGCATCATTTACAGTGGATTGATGCCTATTTATACAGTTATTTAGAAGGCTTTACGGAGAAGATGCACACTTCAGGCAAGGAGCATGTTAAAAGAGGTAAAATTACAGAGTCTGACGTAAAAGGCGCGCTTGAAAGGTCCGTTCTTGGAGGGACTAAGGGTGAAGTCTTAAATGAGAGTAAGGCGTCTGCAGAGGCAATTTACAGCGCAATTGAAAAAAGACGAGCTGCTACTCTAGAGGGCGGTGCCTATGACGGCTCTGACTTATTTTTGCCCATGGAGTATTTAAACAGTGTTTTTAAACTCAGCAAGTTTGAAAGGTTTGCTGTTTTGCTCAGTTTTGCCACTGAGCTTGACCGAAAATATGAAAAGATATTTGCTTATTTTAATGATTATGTTTCTCAGAAGTACCCAACAGTTCAAACTGCTTGCTTGATATTTGATCAGAAGCCAGAAGTTTATATGCGTAATTTGACGCGTTTTTACGGCGATAGTAAGCTTATGAAGTACTTCTTTACTGGTCAGGATGTGAACCGGTCTTCTATGCAGTTGAAGCTTCAAGACCCCATAGTCAATTTTCTGATGGATTCAGAGCTTGAGGCTATAGTGCTCCCCGAATTTTTAAAGCTATACCTGCCAGATGAAGTACCGTCACCGCTTATGGCACATCAGGGCGTGCAGCAAAAAATTGCAGCTTATCTAAAGGCCCTTCCTTCAAATCGAAAGAGACGCGTTGTGATGAACTTACATGGGCAGGAAGGCATTGGCAGGCTGGCGCAGATTAAACATTATTGTCATGAGCGTGGACAGTCTGCTGTGATTATGAGCATGGAGCGCCTTGATTTGATTCACTTAAGAGGTCAAGACCGATATGCTGATACCTTAAAAGAGCTGGCTCAAGTCCTACTCATGCATCAGGCTGTATTGGTACTTACCAACTGTTACATAGAAAAACATCAAGATCTTTTAAAACTGTTTTTTGATGATTTTCTGATGGATCATGCCCCATTTTTAAAAGTGGTTTTTCTCTTATCAGACAAACCGCTACCTGCGCTAACCCGTCCCGATCAAACACTGACGGTACTGCGTATTGAACTTGAGAACTTAAAAGGTAAAAGTCGTCAATCGCTGTTTGAGCACCATCTTTTGAAAACACGAAAGCACTCAGCAGCTGACCTGACCTCTCTTTCCTCTAAGTTCTTGTTTACACCGGATCAGATTGAAAATGCTGTTCAGGATGCGGTGGAGCTTGCAAGACTCGAAGGGCTTGAGGTCATTGATTCTCACACCTTTCATCATGCGTGCCGAAACCAACTCAGCCATAGCTTGAACAAACGTGCCCAGCGTATTGATGCGGGTGGGTCATGGGACCAGCTTATATTGCCTCAGGGCGCTATAGATGTCTTAAGTGAGATTTGTGATCATGTAAAGTACAAAAGTCTGGTACTGGATGAGTGGGGTTTTGGTGCACATTTAGCCTACGGAACGGGCTTGGCTGTTCTTTTTGCAGGACCACCGGGTACTGGTAAAACCTTTAGCGCGCGCATACTTGCCAAGGAGCTCGATCTTGAACTCTATAAAGTTGATTTATCACAAATGATCAGTAAGTATATTGGTGAAACGGAGAAAAACATTAATGCGCTCTTTGATGAAGCGGCGGGCAGCAGCGCAATACTCCTTTTTGACGAAGGGGATGCCCTCTTTGGAAAACGTACAGAAATGAAGGATTCTCATGACCGCTATGCCAATGTAGAAACGGCCTTCCTGCTACAGAAGATTGAAGCATATGAAGGCATTAGTATCTTAACAACCAATTTTATGCAAAATATTGACCCGGCATTTTTAAGAAGGTTTAGGTTCATTGTTCACTATCCGATTCCAGATGTGTCTTCTCGACTTGAAATATGGAGAGGCATTTACCCAGATCAAGTTCCCCTTTCTAAAAACATTGATTTTGAGTTTTTAGCCAAGCACTTTGAGCTAACAGGTGGCCATATTAAAAACATTGCACTCTCCTCTGCCTTCAAAGCGGCTTCAAGAAATGAAAAAGTCGCAATGAAAAGCATTATGCAGAGCATACAGCATGAGCTTGGAAAGACAGGGCGTGCTGTACTGCGGTCTGACTTTGGTGAGTACGCCTACATGCTGGATAGCTAAAAAATGTGTAAAAAAATAACGGATTATCATCCTATTTGATTTTGAGTACTCAGACTCAGCAAATATTTGATAATCCGTTTTTTGTTTTGATTGTTATAGAAATTTTGTTCAAGTTTTTGTTTTTAACATATACTGCACCGGTTTAGGCTTACTGTGTATTCATGAAGCAGGCTTAATTATCCGACACGCGTTCCATTCGGAACAGGTTTCTCTGGTGTTGCAAGTACGGGAACGATGCCATCTTCAAAACCAATGTCAAAGAGCATGCCTTCCGAGATTTCACCTGCCATTTTTTTAGGCGTCATATTGACGATAAAAAGTGCTTGCAGTCCAACTACTTCTTGTGTGTCTTCTCTTTCGCCCTGCATTCCTACTAGGATTTGCCTGTCGAAATCACCAAAATCAACTTTCATTTTAACCAGCTTATTAGACGTTTTCACGTTTTCAACGGATTGTATCGTACCAACGCGAACATCTAGTTTGGTTAAATCTGCGAAGTCAATCAAGGGTTTAATCGGGGTATTCATGTTAAATTGTCCTTTCTGGCTTAAATCTTCGTCTTCACTCACATATTCAAGTGTAACATACTGAGCATAGATTTGAAGATGTATTGTTAAAAAACTGATAAACGAAATGAACATAAAAAGGACTCTTTAAATTAAGAGTCCTTTAGTGGTGTATGTTTTATTAAATTAGTAATAATGGCTATTGTTTTTTGTTTTTTTCAGATGCTTGCGTTTTTTTCGGTCCAGCAAATCACCATCATCATCGAATTCATCGTAATGATACTTCTTTTTTGACTCATAGCGTTTTTTGTTCTTTTGCTTTTGAAAAGCGAAGTCGTCATAAGTTGTAAAATCATCTTTGTTGTTCACTTTAATCACCTTTTAAAACTGAATGCTTAAATACTGTCCTTTGTATACTGAATGATATCCTGAATTGTGTCGAGCTGTTCAATAAATGCATCATCGAACTCAATATCAAATGCATCTTCAATTAGAGAGCAAATTGAAAGCAGTTCTTCCTGATCTAGGGATAAATCATCAAATAGAGACATGCGTACAGAGAGCTCTGAAACATCTGCATCAATTTGATCTGCAATGATATTTAAAACTTCTTTTTTCACCATAGCTATCGCTCCTCAATGTGGTTATGATTAGAAAAACAAGACGCTATAAAGTAGTCTGTGGGCGCGTCTCAATTGTTTTCCTGTAACTAGAATATAAGCGGAAACTATGAGAAAATCAATAGTTAAAATTTGCATTTATCGGGCAATTGCCTATTGACAATACTCTTGTTTTGTAAGTTCATTATATAGGTTTTCAAAGTGTGCAACTCAGCGCATGAAAAAGTGTTGAAATATCAATGGCCCCTTTAATATATACTGTATACAAGCTGTAAAATATATAAAAACTTTACAAAGGCTCATTTAAGCTTTTGTATGGGTTTGCCCCTTAGAAAGGACGTGATTTGGGGATACAGACCCAAGTGAAATGATTGTTTTGAGTGCAACTTCAACACTTATGTCCAGTTCCGTGTACATATCCGGTTTCATATACACCAAAAACCCACTCGTTGGATTGGGGGTTGTGGGAATAAAGATGGATGTCAGGATTTCACCATCAATTTCAATTTGTTCTTTGGTGATAAAACCGATACTATGACTCCCCTCCATAGGGTATTTTACAAGGACGGCCTTTTTGAAATTATTGGACTTGTCATTGGCAAAGTTTTTTAGGATATCTTTGACAGGAATGTATATCGTTTTAATGATGGGCAGGTTTTCAAAAAGGCGTTCCAGATATTCATGGAGCTTTTTACCCATAAAGTTGCTTGTAATTCCCCCTATGGCGTAAACAAGGAGTAAAGTGACAATCAGCCCAAGTCCGGGTATTCTCATGCCTATAAGCTGGTATAAGGTGCGACCAATAATCAGGTCAAGCATATTAAAGGCTTTGACAATGACCCAGAAAGTAATGCCTATTGGTAAAACAACAAATAGGCCTGTAATAAATTGTGTGCGTATATGTTTCATGTTCATTACCTCGCTTTTCATTATGAAATCAAGCCAACGAGCGCGGTGCCAAGTACTAGGCTTGCAAGATTAGCTGTAAGTCCATAGAGTCCTTTTCTCAGTTTAGATGGATGATCAAGTTTAATGATGAATACAATCATTTCGATAATGAATATGATTAACTCCATTATGAGTAGTACAAAGATTGCTATGAGCACGCCTAAGAAATAGGATGCTGAAAATACTGCGAGGGCTAATAGTACCTGAGTGAGTACATTGACATAAAAGACCACTTTGAAATTCTTTTTAGATTTCATTCTGAATAAGACCAGTACAAGCTCTTCAATTATGACTGTAATAACAAAGGTAAGTGTAAAAATAAATGCATATACACCTAAGTTGGATGATTCTTTAATCTGCCCTGTTTTTGCATTAAAGGTCATTGTAGAGTTGAATGCACGCTTATGAATTTCTTGTGAAACATAAACACGGCCTGTGTCTGAAACAGCAATGACTTTGAACGTTGTTGGCAGCATATAGCCAAAGGAGACATGGGCACGCCTGTCTTCAATTTGAGTGTAAGCAGTGCCGGAAATCGGATTAAATCCGGTGGCCATTGCCGGCCTATATCCCTCTTCGGAATATGACTTAATTATGTCGTACTGGGCTTGCATATCCGATTCATCAAGAAACCAGGGCGCTTCGACTTCGAAGTTCGGGTTTTGAGTATCTTGACGAATGAGCAAATCAATCAGACAAGACGTGCCATCAATGTTTTCAATGGTTATGTCTAGAGAAGGTTTAGGCGCGGCATCGGCAAAACTGACACTTGTAACGGTCGTAGTCAGAACAAGAACGAGAAGAAAGAGCCTGAGCAGTTTGACGTGACGAAGGACAGTACTGGAATATGATGACATAAAGCCTCCTATCTGAATGTACACTCGTAATGCTAGCGTGTGTGCGCCCTTTTAATTTCCTATTTGGGCATACCGTTCTTTTGTTGATATACCCTTTTTTTATCAAGTAAAAAGGCATTGGTTGGACAATGATTTACACACCGCATACAGCTGATACAACGCGTGTGATCAATTTGTATGCGTTCATCTTTCATGGAAATTGCGTTTACGGGACATGCGCTTAAGCAGAGCTTACAGCGAATACAACGTTCATGCTCTACAGATATGCGACCACTTGTTTGAGTCCATATCTTACGGTTTTTTGATATGCTGCGCATCCAGTCTGAAAGCAGTGGAATCCTCTCCCAGTGACTTTTGCCGTCTAAAACCATTTGTGCAAACCGTTGAGCCCGAATCAGGGCCTTTTCATTTTTTTGCTCAAGGCTGATTTTAGACTTTTCTTTTGTACGCATGCTATTGGACATTTTGAGTTCTATAGCCCCCACACACTGGTAGCCTTTCTCGGTAAGATGCTTTTTCATGGGCCCTACAACGCCACCCGAAAAGGCGTCCATTGTGTCAACCATGAATATTTTTTGCCCCTTGCCGTCTGGTAAACTTTCAACAAAATCCCAAACCAGAGGAAAAGTTGATTGTATGGCTACTGGAAAACAAAGGCCAATAAAAATCGGTGAAGCGTTTAATGCTTCACGAATGGACTTAGGCTTTGCATCCTCCATATTTATCAAGTCACAGGTGACAGCCTGTTTTTCAAAGGTTTCTTGAATGGCCTCAGCGGCTCTTTTTGTGTTTCCAGTTCCAGAAAAATAGTAGAGTATTGCGTGACTCATAATACCTGCCTCCTTATTGCAGTACTTAATGGTTTCTACATAAAGAGTATAAAGACTTTGTTGTGTCGTGAATTGTAAAAAATCAGCGCTTTAATGTCCCCTCTTCACCAACTAGGCCAAGGACGTGTAAAAATGTGAGTTCCTCAGACTCAGATAAGGCTCTCGGGATTTTTGATGTGTATTTTTTACACTGCTTTATGAAATGGGACTGGTCATAAAAAAGGCTGGTGGGGTCTTCGCTGAGTACGGCTTTACGAAATCGTATAATATTTAAATAAGTTTTTGGCGTGAGTCCAATATGCCTTTTAAAAAGTCGCTCAATTGCACTTATAGAATAATTGAAGTTGTAGGCTAAATCTCGCACTTCAAGCTGACCGTTTTCAGTTTCAATATATTCAACAATGTCTGTTACCATTTTAAAGGGCGCCTGCGCTTCTGGTTCATCAAGCATTTTGTGATAATAGGCCTTGAAGTAAGCCAGAATAGGCTCAAAAATACCCTCTGCATTCTCTTTAGAATGAAGCATAGCTTTACGAACCAGCTTGTGTAGATTTTGCATGGACTCAAATTGACTACAGTCTACCATTGCTTCTGTATAGAGCCCGCCAACGGTGTTAAACATAAAGCTGAGCGCTGCCGGTGACAGTGCAATCCCTAACTGGTGCAAATTCGTCTGGTATTTAACTTGAAGCGGCCTTTTAAATTGTCCCACAAGAACAATGTCAGGGACAGTTATACACTTGTTTTCGGAAATGAGGCAGTATGTGTCCGCCATATTATATACAATATGTATGACACCTGAAGGTGGAATAATATCATGTTGCTCTGATTTTGAAAGCCCCTCCCTCTTTACATACCACAGTCCTTTAACGAGCTGACTGAGTGGTTCTTCTACTTCAAAGGATTTGATCATATTTATCGCCCCTTATGTCAAATCTTAGTCGATTTCATATCCATAAGCGCGGAGGTGGTCTAGCTCAACTTCCATTCGTACAGTTAAGAGTGGATCGACAATTTGACAGACTTTAAGTTGTCCAGTTGCTGAAATGAACATATTGGCTTCCTTAGACTCAATGCCAACGGTTTGAACGAGGAAATTGTGAATGTCTTTGACACAGCTATGTGCTGCTTCATCCAGCGTCTTTTTTGATGTGATGCACATGAGTTTTTCTTCTGATACTACGGCTGGAAGCGGGAGTGGACAGTCTTTTAACACACTAACGCGCACGGTAACCTGTCCCCCTGATTCAACGCCACACCCACCGGTTTCACCATCTCCCATGATTGCGTGTAAATCTCCCATTGAAAGAAGTCCACCGGTCACATTGACTGGTAAAAAGACAATGGAACCCTCTGTTATGGATCTGCAGTCCATATTGCCACCGTGTGCATCGGGTACAATCGTTGAAATCGATTTCATTTCAGGTGCAGTGCCAATGACGCCAATCATGGGACGTGCTTCAAGCTTAAGCGATTTAGAAAAATGAATCGTCTTGCCTTCAATTTTCATGATTCGCGTTTCTTCATCCTGAATATAATCGCCAGCTGGACCTGAGCCAGGACCAATAGCCATGATGCCATAATCATCGAGATCAATACTTACAATTTCAACTTTAAGTGTGTCACCGGGTTCTGCTTCGTGTATGTATAGGGGACCCGTTGCCGGGTTGGCATCATCATCGTTGAGATCACTGCGCTGACAGGTACTGTCCTTAAGATGGTCATTGTAGCAATCCGTCGTTTCAAAAATGACTTCTTCTCCTGAGTTCACTTTGAGAACGGGTTTATTATCAGGTGAAAATGCAAATATTTTATGCTCTTTCTTTATGCGTTTCAAGCGTACACACCCTTTCTGATATGGATATTAAGTAGGTTTTCCATACTATATTATAGCATTATTTGACATAAAAACGACTATTCCTATAATTGGAATAGTCATTATAATTTCTCGTTTTAGGCTTTTGGCTTAAGCCTTCCATGTTTATTTCTAAGGGCTTCTGTATACAGTGTTGCCAGTCGATTGAAGTCAATAGGCTTTAAGATGAGACCTGATATGCCAAATTCTTTGAGGGTACCAACATTCGTATTGAAATCAGCTGCGGTCATGGCAATGAGAATGGCATCTTTCTTTACGTTTAAAACCTTAGTTGCCATTTCGTAGCCATTTAGCTTAGGCATTTCAATATCGAGTAGCACCAGATCATAATTATTATTCGCAATGGCCTCATAGCCTTCTTGTCCGTCCATGGCAGTATCGACTTCAAAACCTATTGATTTCAGCTGGTTTCTTGTAATTTCACGAACAATTCGACTGTCCTCGACCACAAGAATTTTTCGTAGCAGATTGTCTTTTAACAAATCAATCAAATGAATATAGTTGTGATTTTCACTATCACTATCTTTATAGGTCATGGCAATATTTCTAAAGGTCGCTTCAAGTCCAATGACACAGTTTACGATGTCAGGATCAAAGTGTTTTCCCTTACCGCTTCGAAGTATTTCCATTGCTTCATCATGAGACATTGCATCCTTATAGACACGTTTGCTGGTTAGGGCGTCGTATACATCTGCAACAGCCATCAGTCTACCGACAAGTGGTATGTCTTTTCCAGACAGACCTCTTGGATAGCCTGTACCATCAAACTTCTCATGGTGGGTATAAGCCACATCAGCAGCGTATTCTAAAAAAGTGTTGTTCTTGAGTTTGCTGCCAACATTAATGATGGTTTCATAGCCGAGGGCAGCGTGGGTTTTCATGATTTCAAACTCTTCATCTGTCAGACGACCGGGTTTTAAGAGTATTTCATCGCGTATGCCTACCTTGCCAATATCGTGAAGTGGCACAGACATATAGATTGCTTCAATATTCTCATCAGTAAGTTCTTCAGTATAAAGCCCCTTATTTCTAAGTGAAAGTGCAAGAGCTTTAACGTAATTCTGAGTACGCTTAATGTGTTCACCCGTTTCAGGGTCCCGGTATTCAGCAAGTGAAGCAAGACTTGATATCATAACAGACTGGACAGTTTGCATATCTTGGTCTAACTGTCTGAGCTCTTGATAGTTTCTTGTCTTGAGCATATTAGTCAGTATAAGATGAATAACATTTCCAGTAAACGGTGGATAAATAATGCCTTGTATATCAAGTTGCGTAATGGATTCGATCAACGCTTCATCTTCGCTTGAAACAACGACCAGAATGGGAACATCTTTAGTCAGCGCGGATTTTTTCATAATTCTAATGATTTTAATATATGGATTATATTCATCTTCGATTTCAACAATAAACATTTTGGGGTCTACATGCATGAGGGCATGAAAAAATTCTTCGTATTTATCAATACGAAGCTCTACCAAATCTTTTTCTTGTATTACAGCCAGAACCTTTTCATGGATTTCTGGCGAAAGGATATGGGAAACTATATTTCTTTTCAAATGATCTCCCTCTCAATCATCTTGGGTCTAATGTCATGTTCCATTCAGTTTATACCCAGTTCAAATGAGAATAACACACAGTGTATGTGTTCGATATACAAAGCTGTGCATGGCCTTAGCGCTCCCACAACCATTATGACCCCTCACCGGTTTCTTTCATATAGTAAACGGATGAGGGGCCTTTTGCTTTACACATATTGTTCGCGGTAGCTGCAGTGCTGACAGAGCGGTTCAATAATTTTTCTGTTTTCAAAGCCTGTTCGAATAGCGACCGCGCGTGTTGAAGTAACAATGCTTTGAAAGTCAGACTCAAAGATGTTGCCTAGTGAAATGCCCCCTTCTGCATCTAAGCAGCATGGCACAACGGTTCCATCAGACAAAATTGCGATTTGACGTCTCAAACCATAGCAGTTGCCACTATTGGAAACATAAGTGTTGGTCAGGCTGGGCCACTCGAATTCATAGCCTTTTGAGATATAAATTTGGCTTTTCCCATGTAGTCCCTTGGTGTTTTGCTGAGTGACTGGTATAGTGATGCCTAGATTTTCTTCAAAGAACTGAACCGTTTCGATGTAGTGTGTACTTAAATCATCCTTAGATACCCCGTTCCATATTCTGAGTTCGAAAATGATTTGAGTTGACCCAAGACCTTGTTCTATAAATTCAAGCACCTGGTTTAGATAGGCGTAATATGCTGCTTTGTTAGAATGATTTTCAAAGCTCTGAAGTGAAAGGTTAACCAACCTGACTGCTGAGCAATTTAAAATGGTATTTTTATGTTTATGAAGCAAAGTTCCATTGGTTGTGATATTGAGCTTTTTGCCGTACTGGGAACTCAGTGACAAAATTTCAGCAAAGGCATTATGAAATAGAGGCTCTCCTTTTACATGCAGGTATATATGATCACCATGACCTTCTATTTTTTGAAGGATTGTCTCAAATGCTTGAGGTGTCATGCTGATTTTCTCCCTTTTTGAAGGTGGACAAAAACTGCACGCCAGATTGCATCTGTTGGTAATTTCTAGAAAAATGCGTTTGAACTTTTTTAAAGGTGGTTTATTCAATGGACTGCCTCATTTTCTATTTTAATACTCTACTTATGACTCTTTTGACGTGTCGTTGACTGTATAAGACCTTTATCGACTGTCCTATTTTAACACAGCCTGTAGATATTACAAAGATGAAGAGGGGCATTGACCAGGTCTGGACATTTTAGTAAGCTGAGTTCAGTAAGTTTAATGTGCCTATCAAGACAACTTAGAGCAGATTTATAGCATATGATATTTCATTGAAGATTCACAAGCGAGATCTATAGACATGAAATACGAAACTCAAAATATGACCATTACAAAGGAGTGACATAAAATGAACACATCATCATTAACCATTCGAACTGCAAATCAGGCTGATATAGACCGTATTGCTGAAATAGAAGGCGTTTGCTTTCCTGCTGCTGAAGCTGCACCGAAGCAGACCATTAGGATGCGCTACAACGCGTATTCAAAAGGATTTTTTGTGGCAGAAATAGATCAAGAAATAATTGGCTTTATTAATGGCGCCGCGTTTGATGCAGATAAAATTGAGGACCATTACTTTGAAAGTATGGATGCCCACGATGATGCAAATAGAAGCCTTGTTATATTTGGTCTGGATGTCCATCCTAATTATCAGAACAAGGGTATTGCAGCACAATTGATGCGCCGTTTTATTGAGTTTGGAAAAAATGAAGATAAAGAGCAGATTCTATTGATTTGCAAGGACCATCTTATTAAGTACTATGAGCAGTTCGGTTATCAGAACGATGGGCTATCAGATTCGGTGCATGGTGGCGCACAGTGGTATGATATGTCACTCAAGCTCAAAGGATAACTTGAAAAATATAAGCACATGTATGGGATGTAGTCTATCCATTTACATGTGCTTATTCTTTGTGAAATTTAAGATGTGGTAAGTGTATATCAAATATAAAATGAATCACCTTGCAGAGGTTCTTATTTTATGAACAAAACCATAGAGTATTCATCTGCATAGGTTCCGTCTTCGTATTTTAAAGCATGTTTTTGGGTTCCGGAAATTTCAAACCCAAAGCTTTTGTACATAGACAGTGCGCGTGTATTTTCTGTGACAACTCCGAGTTCTAGCTGTTCAATACCGCTGTTTTTACACCAATCTATACAAGCTTGCATCATTTTTTTTCCAATACCCTGATGCCAATTTGCTTTTCTGAGTCCAATCCCCATTGCAGCACGGTGCAGGTATCTCTTTTGAATGGATGGCCTCCCCACTGAACAAGTCCCTATGATTTCATTGTCAACTTCTGCGATTAGAAAACATTTGTTTTCGTTATCGAAAAATCCCTTAATGAACTCACGCTCCTGCTCTTCGGTCATATTAAACTCGCCTGGTGCTCTTGCTAAAAACCGGGTTTCAGTGTCTAATTGTTTCATTAAAGGAATGAGTGCAACTTCATCTCCTAGTTTAGGTGTTCTAATAATGAGTGTTTGACCTGTTTTTAATGTGTGCCTTTGTTGATATGTCGCAGGTGCTTGCTCTTGCATCTTTTCATTTGTCATGGAAAAACCTCCTCTATTTAATTATGTTATATTCTACCATAAAGAAAAGTATGCTTGCATTAAGAAATTATGAGAATTAGGACACCGATATAAGGGTATTTTCATTTGAATAAATGGGTATATATACGACATGAAAACATGTAAATAGCCTTTTGAAATGATGGGATTAGGGATGGTTGTACGGACACATTAGGAGATGGTTATATGAAACAAAACAGTTTACGTACTTTAGTGGCATTACTTATTTATGTATTATTGTTTAGTGGACTGGTATATGCCGAAGAAGGCGTTTATCTTGAAGAAGCCAATCAGCTGAAGACGCTTCATGTATTTACTGGTTCTGAAACAGGCTTTGAGTTAAATCGTGAGCCGACCCGTCTTGAGGGCGGCATTGTCTTTGTAAAGCTCTTGGGCGAAGCTTCTACAGCTCTAGAGATGAACTATTCTCACCCGTTTACGGATGTTCCTGATTGGGGTTCTCCTTTTGTTGGATACTTATACGAAAAGGGGTATACACAAGGGACTTCCTCTACTACATTCGGTTCAGAAGATAAGATGCAGGCAAAGTCTTATTTGACATTTATACTGCGTGCACTTGAATATGATGATAAAATTGGAGATTTTACATGGAATGATGCCATTCGTAAAGCTAAAGAGATTAACTTGATTGACACGCACCTAGAAGGGACTCTCAATGAGGCTGTTTTTTTAAGAGACCATTTAGCCAAGGTGTCTCTTGAAGCACTCAAAACCAATTTGAAAAACAAGCCGACTTCCCTAGCGCAAAAGTTAATTGATAAAGGTGCTATTTCAGGTGTTGATGCAGCTGCTGTAGGATTGATCGAAACAAACACAGAAGGCAGTATGAAGACTTTAGACATGGGGGATGTCCTTCTGAGCATCGAAGGCGTAGACAACTTTATTGACTTGAATGGTTTACGCTATTACAGGCCATTGACTGAACAAGAACTCACACAAATTGCATATGACAGTCTGGATACAATGGATATTTATCATAACGAATATACCATATCTGAACTGAAGGGTGTAAGAAGTGATATAGATTGGGACCGCTGGATGATGCTCAAATGGGGCAAATTTGACTGGAATGATCAGTCACATGGGTCTAATCTTGAGTACGATGCCTACTGGGAAGATTACGATGGAAATACACCAGCAACAGCAGGTCGTTATGCTTCAGCGTTTGGACTTCGACTGCCGACAGAAGAGGAACTCAAGCTTTTGTTTTCCAGTCTTAAAACGAGTCCAGAAGCGGATCTAGGCTGGCCTAGTGGCTACTTTTGGACGGGTGATGTCTCTTCAGAGGGACCTGATTACCATCGTTTTGTAGACAGTTTGACACAAATGGGTCAGCAGTATAATGATACACGGGACTATTTTGTAATTCTTGTAGGTGAACCTGTGCTCAGTACAAGCAGTGCAAAGAAATCACCAGAAAAAATGGTTGATCAAATCCAAAATATAGAAGATGTAAAAAGTACCGAAAGTATTGAAAGTACCGACAATAGTGAGGTCGCTATTGCAACGGATAACAATACAGGTATATTTGCTTCTAGTGCCAAACTACCTGGTATGACAGATATTAAAGGTGTTGCCAACAGTATTTCTATTAATGGTGTTTTAATTTATCGTCCCCTGACACAAGAAGAAGCAATAACCTTGCTCGGAGACGATATGTATGACTTTGCAGTACCTGGAAGCTACGGCTATAGTGACATAAAAGAAGATGAATACACCATAACCCTTGCTGAGGAAAAAGAAAAAATGCTTGCAGCAAATCCGAATATTGACTGGGATGCTTGGTTTGAAATGAAGTGGCCCATTTATGACAACAGTTTTGATCCTCACATGTATGGACCAGGTGATGAGTACGAGGGAGACGCCTACGTGACAGATGGCGATA
This sequence comes from uncultured Acidaminobacter sp., assembly GCA_963676345.2. Lineage (GTDB taxonomy): Bacteria > Bacillota > Clostridia > Peptostreptococcales > Acidaminobacteraceae. Next base: position 157,326 of record CAXXTS010000001.1, on the reverse strand, counting down.
TTCTATCACTTTATAAAAATGAGTCCGTAACCACAACCCCTAAGTATCTACTCAATGAGCTTCTTGCAGCTTATCCAGATGGGCAAGTAACCGCAGTGTTTGGTTGGCCGACAAACTTCAGCTACCTCACCTCTTCTAGTGACGAATTTGGGAATGTTTATACAACCAATCTTTTGTATGAAAGCAGTTCCATCCATATTGGAAGGTATGACCCTGGATACGTTTCTCTGATACACTACTCTGACGTTATTTATGAGAAGTTAACGGAGTCGTCATTAAAACGTGAATGACAACATGTACGATTAAAATAGCTATTGAAAAAGCGCTTGTCCTTATAAGACAAGCGCTTTTTTGAATTGTAGTGTCTCATATTAAGAGTTTGAATATTTAAAGGCTTCCATCAGATTTTCTTTCCCCTTCAATCGAATGGCATCAATAAAGGTGAACTGGCCTTTTAGGTCATCGCTTAAACGGTCATAAACGGCCCTTGAAATGACCATATCACTTCCCGTTACTTTTGTATGTGCTTCGAGTCTTGAAGCTGTATTTACAACATCTCCAATGACCGTTAGTTCCTTTCTATTCTCGCCGCCAATGTTCCCGATTATGAGCTCGCCGCGGTGTATTCCAATCCCTATTTGATTAAATGGGGCTAGATGTTTTTCTTTTAATTGTGTATTAAGTTCATTTAAAGCACTGAGCATTTGGAGGCCGCACTGAACAGCATCTTCTTCATCATGTTGATTGTCTTCAAGTCCGAAAATCAACATGATTGCATCGCCAATGTATTTATTGATAACACCCTTATGTTGAGTAGATATCTTCTCCCACAAAGAAAAATACTGATTAAGGGATTTGACTATGACAGAAGGTTCTAGTGTTTCTGAAAGTGTTGTAAAACTGCGTATGTCACAGAACAAAATGCAGAGTTCTCTTTTTTCTTCATAAACACCATCATTTTGGATCAGTCTATCCCGTATGGATTTATCAATATAAGTTCCAAAAAGTTCATTGATTTTTTCTTTAAGCTTAACAACTTTTATTTGACTCAGCCCTAAGCTAATTCCAAGGAGCATACCCCCTAATGAGAGATAAATATGTGCTTCATCTTTAAAAAACAGACGCATTTCAGTTCCAATGTTTAGTATTGAAAGTGCACTGTCATACTCATTAATAAGACTGGTTGCCTGAGCTTCTTGGCTGAGTGAAATATCAAAGTACATATATACAAATATAAAAATAATGACATTCATAAACACGGTCATAAATTCGAGTGTAAGCTGTGTTTTTTTGTGACTTTTCATTTTGAGTGCATTTATGATCCCCAGCGATAAGGAAAATGCCCAAAAGAAAAAATGCCCCATATTAAGTATAAAATCATTAAATTCATGAATTTCAAAGAGTGTGTAAATGAATGGACATAAAAGTCCACCAAGGAGTCTGACAACAATGCGATTGCCATACTTATATAGAATCAAAGTCTGGACTAACAGGGCTAGAATTAAAATGGTGTGTGCAGTATAGCTAAAGTATTCAAAACCGGATTTGCTGAAGTTCATGAGTATGTAAAAAAGTGCGTATTGTCCTGAGTACAATAATAGTTCACTGATAAAATCGCCAAGTTTAAATTTCATAGTTTCCCTCCTTACACTGAAAGTATACCCATTTTAATAGTTTGAAAATACTTTGTGATTAGGAAATTAATAAGGTTTACATAAAGAATATATGTAAACCAATTTGAATATACAAAATAGCTTGACTAAAGCAAAGACATCGTTTCAGTATAGTAATCATTTAGATCCATAATGGGATTCAAATAAAAGCGGGCTGGGCAAATAAGGAGGCTGTAAATAATAGATACGCGTCTCCCCTAGAGAAAAATGGTGCTTATTATAAGCTTTGAAGTATTGTAGATAAATTATGATTTTTTCTAAGTACTTGGTGAAAGATGCATCTAGAATATTTGCCAAATCACACAGTTATTCTGAGGTGTTTTTACTTGTTCAAAAACATATGGATAACTTATACAAAAGACTGTATTTGTCAATATACTTAGACGGTTCTATAAAAATTTATTCTTGTTGATTTTCATTTCTTTAACACTTATATTCAATCTACTAGAAAAAAATTTATAAGTATAATTTTAAGGAATCATAAAGAATGAAGAACGTTTATCGTAATTATAAAAATGAGAAAGCAAAAGGAGCGTTTATGAAAGGCTGGATAATATATCGTGAGAATGATGCAGAAATTGTTTCAGAACGGTTTGAAGTGGACCGGATTGCACAAAGTGCAAAAGATCATGGCATTGAGCTAGATATATTAAAACCTGAGCAATTTGACTTACTTGTAACCAGTCAAAATAGACGCAGTATTACAATTGACGGTAGTATTACAACCCTTCCGGATTTTGTGTTGCCAAGAATGGGTGCAGGAACCACCTACTTTGCGCTGGCTGTTATCCGACATCTTGAAAGACTTGGTGTGCCATGTATTAACTCTTCACATCCTATTGAAATTGTGAAGGACAAGCTCTATACCCACCAAATACTTGCTGAGAATAACTTGCCTGTTCCTAAAACCATGCTCGCAAAGTTTCCTGTAAATATTGATTATGTTGAAAAAAATATTGGCTTTCCAGCCGTTATAAAAACCATCTCGGGAACGCAAGGGCGTGGTGTATTCTTAGCAAGCACGAAAAAGGAGTTTCAAAACATAATGGAGCTCGTAGAGGTTACAAATGCTAAGGTAAATATTATCATTCAGGAATTTATTGAAGGGAGTTACGGAAAGGATTTAAGAGTTCTTGTTATTGGTGGACGTGCAGTCGCGTGCATGAAACGCGAAGCGCAGGCAGGAACTTTTAAGGCCAATGTTTCAAGTGGTGCGACACCAACACAGTATACTTTAACGCCAGAAATCGAATGGCTGGCAACTGAAGCCTGCCGCGTTACAGGGCTTGAGGTAGCAGGCGTAGATTTGCTCTTTGATGGCGACCACTATAAAATTTGTGAAATAAACTCATCCCCTGGCTTTAGAGGACTAGAGTCATGCTGTGATTTAGATGTGTCGGCAGAAATATTTAAGTATCTCAAAATACGTTTCGGGAGGTTTTAGTGAGACACTATGCGTGAAATTTTTTTAATCGACAATTTGAGTTCAAACCATCAAAACAGCTCATACGAAGACTTAGCAATTGATATTGCTCAACTGGTCAAAGAAAACATGGCCTACTCAAACAACCAAATTTATGACGAGGTGTCATTAGCTAAACTGGGTTCAAATAAAACGGTTGAAGCCTATCAAACGCTTATTTCCAAATCCTATGTGATTGCTGTTTATGAAAGGCAGGTCCTGCTTGCATGCGGCTTCTTGACCATTCAAGACGGAAGGTATTTTTCGAAATCCCTTCATGTGCATCCTGACTATAGGGGGCATGGGCTCGCAAAATTCATTTGTGATGAACGTGAGCGTTTCTTAATAAATTTGGGTGAGCGGTCGATTTTTATAGAATCGCTTAAGTTTCCGAACACAATATCTTTTCATCAGCGCAGAGGATTTTTGCCTGAAGTCCCTTATAGAGAATTGAAACATACGATTCTGATGAAAAAGGAATTGTAAATTTGCAGAATATGAATGTGTTCATAAAAACTATGAAGAGATCATAAAAAAAGCGTTATAGCACGGTAACCTGTTCCCCTATCAAAAGTCATTATATTTTAAGGGCCTACTCATAGGGGCCTTTGTAAATGGGCTGTAACGCTTTTGGTATTTTACTTAGATGAATCCCCACTTTGAATGCTTTCAAAGAAGCTGCTGTATATTTTAATATTCTCAAGCTCCTGCCACGGGCTTATTACAACAGGGTCCTTGTCAAAATCATAAATTTTTGCACCTTCAATAGAAAGTAAGAAGGGCGAATGGGTTGCCATAATAATTTGGCACTCAAAGTACCTAGCGGCTTCTTCAATATAGGTTTTCAGCTTCAACTGCATTTTAGGCGACAGGCTGTTTTCAGGCTCGTCCAGTAGATAAACACCCTTGTCCCCTAGCTTTTCAAAGAAATATTTGAATGCATTTTCACCATTAGAATTGGTTCGAATGTTTGAAATCAAATTGTCTCGAGTATATCTGGACTGTGTCTTGCTTCTGGCTGCATTTACCTGCTTAAGGCGTTCATAGTCCTCTAGAGACTTCATTTGAAAGTTAGAATACTTGGCCTCTAGATATTCACCAAAGACATCTTCTCTTTTTAAATCAATTCCCATATTGGCATGTCGTATATTGAGTGCGTAATCAAAAACATCATCACTGGTAATAATGGCACTGGACTCAGGGATATCCTCCTCAAGTCTATACTGACATAAATTTAGGTAGTCATTTAGAAAACTGGACTGATTAAAAGCGGACGCTCTAGATAGATTTAATTTTTCTGCTATAACATTGAGTGCAGTTGTCTTCCCTGACCCGTTTCCACCATAAAGAATGGTGATTGGCTCAAAGTCAAGTTGCAAACAATCGTGACAGGCCAGTACCTGAAATGGATAAAAGCTTGTATAGCATTTTCGTTTGATTTCAAGTAAAAAATCAAACTCTTCATCTTTACTTGGAAAGGTGAATTTTTCTAGATATATCAAGTGAACCTCCAAAGCTGTAATACGGTGATCATGAATTGCTGGTACTTAATAGTGCAAATAATCCGATCGTCCAGGATATTTTGCCATAGCTGTTTTATGCTTATTAAAACCAAGTTTTGAATAAAAGTCAACCGCTTCAAAGGATGATGTTAATCCAATTAGCAGTTCTTCATTACCCTCAAGAAGGGTTTCAATAATGACTCTTCCAATCCCCTGTTTTCTGTATTCTGAAAGAACAGCCACATCATGAATCCATCCATAGCACTGGCCGTCTGAAATCATTCTACCTGCGCCTACAATCTTGCCATTTTCCCATGCAAGTGCAAACTTATAGCTGCTTTCATAGGCATTTCTGATCTTTTTGATATCTCGTTTTCGACCCAATCCTAAAAACATATTTGTCTTGTCGTATAAATCTACGAGTGCTTCCCACTTTGAACTTTGAATCTCTGTTGTATATGTAATCATATTTTCCTCCATTTGAAGCGCAAACTTATGTTGGTATACAGGTCACTTTTGAATTTTAGCCACATGTATGATAAATAGGTTTCGCATATTATTTGACGTATATAGATATGTTCAATAATATTATACGTTAAAAATATATTAATGTATATTGAAAGTATCATCATGTCCATATTTTTCGTAAGTCTGTAAGATTAAAGCGATAGGAACGTATAACTCTAGCCATAGATGTAGACTATAATGACATTGATGATAATTACTTGTATATAGACTGCAGCTTCAATGAAAACACTGTATTTAGAGTCTTCAGGTGTTTTGTTTCCTGTTGGGAATAGGTCTTTAATCCTTTGCAGGTTAGCATTATTGATTGGCAAGCACACGCCTAAAGAAATCAAGTTCATCCTTTTTCATTTCATCCGTTGTGGTATGACCAATACCCTCGTAAACCTTAAAAGTAGCTTTTGTAAAGTTCATATCCTTATAAATCGATTCGATGTCCATAAAACGCTCCAGGAGTATATGTCCTTCAAATGCTTTATATGCGATTAGGTCAAGATCAGTGTCCGAAAGAATGGAATTTGAATAAGAGGTGGTTTGATCATTTGATGCCAATTCTTCAAGTTCCTTTAGAAGATACTTTTCGTAATATTCTCTCCATGTATATTTCTTAGACGCACCATTTTCAGTTATTGTTTGCCATCCGCCTTCATCTTGTGCCCCTTTATAGATATAGCGTTCAATTTGCATGGCCGCTTGGGTATTGAAGTCTTCGTTCGCAATAAGCGAGTAATCTGAAACACCTAGCGGATAAGGTAATGCAGTGCCGCGTATATCTTTAAGGGGGATCATTGTACTAGCCCCGCCGTAAGCTACAGCATCGACGCACTGTGGGTGCAAGAAAGAAAATCTGTCGACAAAATCCCCAGAAGCTGAAAATCCGGACATGAGAATTTTATCATCAAGTATGATGTTTTCTTTTGTCAGAATGGATTTACAGTCATTTATCATTTCAATGAGTTGGAGGTCCAGCCTTTTGAGATTACTCACATCTGTTTGAAGACATGCCCTATCAAGAGCGTGGGTATAGAGGCCTGAATATGACAGTGGTCTAGGGAAAATAGGTACAAGAAGAAGCACACCAAGCTCATCTGCGAGTTTTGATTTATACTGTATAAGGCCTTTAGCCCTTTCTTTGTGCAATTCGTAGTTATCAGTAGCATACCCTGTATTATTTGGAACGACGAGTAGTTTTGAATGCTTAACTTGATTAGGTATGTATAAAATATAGTCCCAGTAAAAACCGGATTTAGGCGTGCTCTCAATAAGCATGTAGTTTTCTTCATTTAGATTTGTCTTCAGTATCAGGTCGTCAAATCCAAGTGCTATCCCTCCTGTAAAGTTGTTTTGCCGGACATCTAGTCTATAGCTTCCCTCTTCTAACTCAAGTATTTGTGTTTTTCTTTCTTGTATGCCTTTGTCGTATAGAAGACTTTGATTATGATCGTTTATAAGCTTTACTTCAACGTTTCCCGTCATGCCTGACCACCACATTTTTAGAACCGGTGTATGGCTGTCTTCTACTAAAAAATCAATTGTTTCGTTGGATGAATGAAGCGGAGGCATGGTTCTTGTCCAGTTATTGTACCCTTGTTCATATCGAATGGTTTTATATTCATGAAGAATGAGGGCGTACTTCCCAGTAATGAGAATTGTAAAAATGACAAGAACAATGAGTGAAATTTTGGCAAACGTTTTAAATACATGGTCCCTCCATAAGATAGTGTCAACTCTTGTGCGCAAAAACCACCAGAAATCCGATAAGGTTTATGCAGCTTTAAGTTTCTCCTCGTAGATCAAATCGATGACCTTCGAGTCTATATAGCACCTTCCAGTTGACCAGTCTTCGCTATATTCGATCAAGTAGGAAGTGACTAAACGTATGTATGAATCAACCGATGGAAAAATGCCAACGACTTTGGTTCTTCGCCGAATTTCACGGTTTAAACGTTCAATCATGTTCGTTGAAGCGATTTTTCTAGAATCAATCTGTTCAAAATTGAAGAACTGAAGTGAATCTTCGAGACCTTCTTCTAGTGTCTTAATCGCTTCTGGATACTTACTTTCATATTCATCCATAAAGGTATAAGCATAACTTTTAGCACTATTGTAATCAGGTTGAAGCCAGATTTGCTTCAGCTTTGAACCGAAGTGATTTTTCTGTTTGGATGGTACATGTGCCATGATATTTCTCATGAAATGTACCTTGCAACGTTGCCAGGATGATCCCAGAAATGACTTTCGCGCTGCGCTAACAAGGCCCTTATGTGCATCTGAAACAACTAACCAGACGTGTTCAACGCCTCGTGCCTTCAACTTATCAAACAGTGTTGTATAGCTCGCTTCAGATTCCTCATACATTGGCTCAACTGCAAGTATATCTCGTGTGCCATCAAGTTTAACGCCACAAACGACGTGAACAGCCATGTTTCTGACATGCCCATTATCTCGGATCTTTTCATAAAGAGCATCTACCCAAAGAACAGGATATTCTGCATCGAGATTTCGATTTCGAAACGCTTCTACTTGTTCATTCAGCTCTTTTGTGATGTTACTTACATGGCCTTTCGAGATTGAATCGATCCCTAGACTTTTAGCGAGTTTCTCGATTTTTCTTGTGGAAACTCCATTGACGAATGCTTCCTGAATGACGTTCATTAGAGCGGCTTCGGAACGTTTTCGTTCCGTCACAAAGAATGGAATATAACCACCTTTACGTGGTTTTGGAACCATAAGATACATAGTCCCCATACGCGTATCAAAGCGTCTTGGTCGGTATCCGGCTCTGTAGCCATTTCTTGATCCTGAGCGTTCTGATTTATCAGCTCCAAGTTGATTTGAAAGTTCTGCTTCCATCAGCTGTTCGCACAGCCACTTGAGCATTTCAAGCATTGGGTCTTGCGCAGTTAGAAACTTTAATAGCATTTTTTCAAAAGGTAGGGTAGAATTTTGGTAAGCCATCGGTTTATCATCTCCTTATTTGGGTTTTCTAGACAATTACCTTTTCGGAGTTTCCGATGGCTTTTCCTTTATTTATTTTTGCGCACTTTATTTTACGCTATCGTTTTCGAAGTGGTATGTTTTAATTTAACGGATGTATCTAGTTGTTTTGTCATTTTCATCACTGGGTTTTGATATTCTAAGAATCTCCTAGTTGAGCATAGTGATGTAAAGGGTGTTTCGTTTCGGCAAGTTTTTTTCTACATGGCTAATTTTTTAGCATCTGATCCGTTTCGTTCTGACGTGTTGGATTTTCTTTATTGTCCTTACGATGCTTATTTATCTAATACTTGAATGTATTCGTTCCAAAATTATATTCTTCAGTGAGGCTTAAACTAATGCGTCTTAGATACTACTTTTCATTCTTATACTCACTTTGCCAACCCTTTGGAGAACGTTCTGCCTTCTGGACTTCTGCTAAATGCTCATAATTCTCTTTATCTATACCAAGAACATAACAGAGTATTTCATCTTTCATTCCTGCTCCTGATTGATTGAACTTCACATACGTATTGATTAATTTGTAACCATATTTCAACATATTATTAACTTCATCAATATCAACTGATTCCTTTATATAATAATATTCTACGGATAACACATTCACCATCTCATTTCGTCTTTTACTAGATGTTTAACTATTAACTTTCAACTCTGTTCTTCCCTGCTTCTTTTGCACGATACAATGCCTCATCAGCTTTTAATAATAGATCAGAAAAAGAGTTGGTTAAATCACTTATACTGCTTACACCAATACTTACTGTAACCCTCACACCGTCAAATTCACATGTAGCAATGTCATGTCTGATACGTTCACCTATTTGCACTGCTTCATTTATATCCGTACTCGGCATAATAATTGCTAATTCTTCGCCACCATATCGCGATGCTATATCCATTTTTCTTATTGCGTTATTGATAACTTTTCCTACACCGGTTAATACCTTGTCGCCATGAGCATGACCATGTTGATCATTTACTTGCTTAAAGTTATCAATATCAATCATTATGAGTGATAATGGCAATGTATTTCTTCTTGAAAAATAGAATTCTTTTTCAATGATTACATCAAAGACTGCTCGTATAAAAAGATTAGTTAGCTTGTCAATCAGATTGGTCTTAATTATATATTGACTTCGACTTCTTTCAATGATTGTTGCCTCTGCTAAAATGTTTTCAATATTTGACAAGTAATCTAAACATGACACAACTATCCCCGGATCTCTATTTAATTTCTCTCTCATTTGATTCCTATGAATTAATACTTTATGCCATAATATTTTTGACTCTTCTTCAGTAAACTGTTTGTGTGTTAATGTCAGAAATATGTCCGAGTAAATATTTGAATCAAACTCTTTTTCATATTGAAGGGACGATTTTACATCCTCAGAAATGTAATTTACATCTTTGAGAGATATCATATTGTCATCAAGATCAATAATATCATTCATGTTCGTAATATTTTTATCCACTTTATCACACCCTTGAACTGCCCTCTATTATATTAATACCCAGTATAAGCTATTTCCTCCGATATATTTTGTTATACGTTTGTACCTTTCAACTTTTTTATTAATGAGAAACGGCATAACTTGAAGTTATTGAAAAAGTAAAAGTGAAAGAGCGCAAAAGATGTTTAAGCCAGTTTTCATTCATAAGGGTTACTTCGATTTCTCTGCAATCCATTCAAGAACTTCACCATTCATCTCTTCAGCTCTCCAATAAAATGCTAAATGACTATCGGCATACCAGACGATGTTTTTTTCGCCACATATTGATTCGTAATACTTCTCAATATATTTTTCTTTGAAGTATCTGTCATGTTTTGATGCTAATATTAAAACTGGACAGTCAGGTGTTTTTCTCATGGGACTGTCCTTATTAAGATGCAGACCGAGTATTAAGCTTAATAACGATAATTGAATATCAAACGCTCCTGGATATTGCCTCATAGTCTTCTTATACCACTCGTTTTCTCTTTTGGCATTATAGCCTGTATAATTTGGGACTTTGAATTTTAAACGCTTTCCTGGAAACTTTTCTCCAAGAAGTTTAATTATTGGAAAACATGCTTTTAATAAGATTGTATTTCCTGCTGGTGATAGATCTCCAAAATTTCCAACTCCAAATTGACTATAACTATGTATATATTTTCCAATAGCTTTATCTGAGCAAAGAGCTTGACCAATTACGCCACCTGTTCCAGTTCCTCCATAAAAATGAATTGATTGAGAATAATTGTTCCTTATGTACTTTATCAGCTCTAAAATTGCTAATTTCATATTTCTGTATGTTATATTTGATGCTGAGCCTTCACTATTACCAATTCCTAAGAAATCTAATGCAAATACATTACAGTTTTTAGAGATTAACCCCTTCATAAACGCAAGTGCTAGCGGATCTTCTACAGTTACTATTGGTGTCATAATAAAAATAATATTTGGCACTTCTTTTGATACTTCCAGAATTTTAACATATGCTTTCTTATCGTTAATATTTAAGTACGTTTCATGATTATTCAAATGAACCTCCTTAGATTCATAATAGGTACACTTTCTGCGATTATCACTAGAAAACGAAGTGTATGTAACCTTCATACGCTTCACGCTATGCGCTTTGTTTAAAAACGATGCGCTGGGATTTACGATATATTTGAACAATGATTATTGTGGTTACTTGAAATTGCGGTATGGCTTCATTCTTCATGGTCTTATAGACAACCACAGCGACCTTGATTTCTAAACTATATGGATTATATATTCTTAAAAGAGCTTGTTTTCCTTATGTCGTTCAAATGGTGAACGACATTGAACTTTATAGAATGGATTTCTTGGAATGGATAGAACCCCACAGATAGATTTTGCAGGATATGTGACATAATATTTTCTTTCCGACGCATGGAAGAAGCATCAATTACTCGCCGCCCCCTATACAGATGCCGGCAACTTAGCGTTTTTCTTCTTGATGAAGACGCGCTAGAGCAGTCCGCTCCTGTATCTTCTGGCACCCTTATGTGATTCATTACAAACCAGCGTTTGGTTTTCCAGACTTTCTATAACCGCTAGCCTTGTGTATCGCTTACGAGTAGCCTACCTATTCAGGTGCTGGTCCCATTGTCACTTGTCGTTACCGCATTTTACCGATCGTGGCCCTTCGCGTTCTTACTCTTATGTTATATTCTACCATAAACATGGCGCATAAATACCCCTCTGTTACCAAAGGGGCATGTTGGGAATTGATGTGTTAGGCGTTGCATTCTTCTTTTACGATAAAGTTGGTATTAACATACAACCTTTCACGATTATTTGTGTTTTAACTCTTCAGTAAGTAAATATACAAACTTTTTCAAACCAGCTTTTAAACTGCTTATCGACAAGAAACTATAATTGAAACGCAGACAATTTTTATACTCATGTACTGAGTTAACACCACATAACGTACCTGGCAAGAAAGTTATTCCTTCCTTAAACATGCTATTAAACAGCAAGTGTTCTGAATCGACTCCATCAGGTAACTCAAGCCAATAGTTTATTCCGCCTCTTGGAATCTCATACTTAACACCATATGACTTTAGTGGTAAAAACGCCTTATTTACAATATTTCTACGCTCTCTAAGATCGCGGTTAATGACTTGAGATAGCTTTTTGTAATGACCACTTTTGATGAGTTTTGACAAGTACACCTGTGAAATTTGTGATACACCTAAGGAATCAATTGTTAGTTGTTTTTCAACGCCTTCAATAATGCTTTTATTTGCAAACATTACTCCTATTCTTGACTCTGGCCCAATTATTTTTGAAAAACCTCTAAGTCCAATAACGTTATTTGTATTTTCACTCATTGAGATAAGAGTTTGAACTCCATTATCAAATGAAATTTCACTCCAGTGATCATCTTCAATGATACAAAAGTTATGTTTGACGGATAATCGAAGTAATTCTGCTCGCTCATTATTATTTAACACATATCCTGATGGATTGCTATAATTTGGTGTTAGGAAGAAAATCTTAGGATTTAGCGCTATAATACTTTTCTCAAGCTCATAAAAATCCACGCCTTCTTCATAGAAGTTCCAACCAATAAGGTTAGCCTTCTTATTTGCAAATACATCAACGGCGCCTGTATAGGTTGGATTTTCGATGAAAACATTATCTCCTTTGTCTACTAGAAGATTGGCAATTAGATTTATACCATGCTGATTGCCGTTAGTAATAAGTGTATTTTCTACGTTTCCACGATAAGAATAGAAATCTTTTAACTTCTCGCGTAAATTCAAACGCCCTCTCATTTCACCATAAACATGATTCATATTTACATCTTTAAAGACATCGCTTAAATTTGGCAGTGCATTTTCAATTAAATCTGGATTAATTAAAGCATATGAGAAGTTATACGGACATATATGGCTTGTGTTTTTGAGCAACGACACTAATAAACTTCTAGTTTGTTTTTTTGATTTTAATAGTTTGAATTGATCACATACATATTTCTCGGTAATACGTATATCATTTGTGAACGGTTGACTATATATGACAAATGAACCACTACCGTGAACTCTTTCTATTAGTTTATACTCCTCTAGCTTAACAAATACCTTGTTAGCTGTAATATGGCTTACACCAACTTCTGAAGCGTATTTCCTAACAGAAGGCAGTCTTGATCCTTTGGGCAAATCTCCACTTTTAATTTTATCAGCAAGCGCATCTGCCAATTGCAAATACTGAGCTTTTATAGTTGCTTTTATCACAACAACATCAACACCCTTCTAATTGTTATACATCAGCACTGTACTGTTATACTCTGTTTATTTTATCATATGATTAAACAATTTGAAAGGAGTACAAGATATGGAAGAAAAAGCACTCGTAATTAGTTATAAAGATAGCGGATGGTTTGATGGTATAATTGTCGGTTTAGGTTTCTTTCCTATCGCAGTGGCTTTTGGCGTGATTGCTAAGGACTTTGGAATGTCATTAATTGAATCTTCATTTTGCTCACTAATTGTATTTGCAGGTGCAAGTCAGTTCGCTGCGTTAGGTGTCTTAATGAGTGGAGGTAGTTACTATGAAGCCATACTTGTTACATTTTTGATGAACTTACGACATTTTCTTATGGCAGTATCAATAATGGTAATTCATAACGATACGTTAGCAAAACTAAAACCAATTCTAGGATTTATGCTAACTGATGAAAGTTACACGTTTTTATCTCTAACAAGAAAGAAAATGTCTAGCCTATTTGCATTCAAATTTCAATTGATGACTTATATAAGTTGGAATTTAGGCACAATTACAGGTTACTTGTTAGGTTCTGCATTGCCACAAAGAATATCTCAAAGTTTGGAAATTGCCCTTTATGCCATGTTCGTTTCTTTAGCAACCGTTTCTGTTAAGAAAGAAAAGAGCAATTTAAGAATCATTATATTAGCTGGTCTAATACATATCATTCTTACCAAACTAAATATATTTACATCAAGTTGGAACCTCATCATCTCGATGGTTATTGGCTCTATACTGAGTGCATATTTTCAAAGGCAAATTATCGAAAGGACAACATAGATGAGATTTGAATTTTTACTTCTTTTTATCGGTATGGGACTGGTAACATATATTCCACGCGTTCTCCCATTTTATTTAAAAGATAGACTAAATCTTAGTGAAGGTGTAATGGGTCCACTTAAACTATTACCCTGTGCTGCTATTGGTGCATTAATTCTTCCACATGGACTAATTATTTATGAGAATGCGATTGTTTCACCTGTCGCATTAATATGTGGTGCTATTGCAACTTGGTTGTCTGATAAAATTCCTGTCGGTATTCTTATTACAATCATTATTACCTATGCTCTGCTCTAGTGACATAAAGGATTAAGACTGGACTCCAATTACAGCCTTAATCATATAAAAGTCCCTACTGATAATTTCAGAGGGACTTTCTTTAATTTCCTTTTAGTAGTGATGCTTCGAGTTTTAGGGCTTCTTTCGATAGAGTTGTTTTGAGTGCTTTCACACTCACACCGTCTACACCACTTGCAGCGTCTTTAATTAGATCTCGATATGCTTCCGGTAGATTCCATTTGTTTAATAAACCATATAGGTTTCCAGATCTGTGTTGCGGTTTTTCTGTTCATTTCTTTTCGATGTCAATCAGGAAGGTTTGCATCCATTGATTCGATCCTACATGTCCGGTGAATGTTTCCTTTCTTCGACTCATGTTACTTTATATTTCTTCCTCAGGTGAACGGCTCTACCGTCTCTGAGTTCTATAGAGACATCTGAGTTCTCACAAGCTCCTGATGCTTCTCTTCATACATGTCATGTGCTTGGCGACCGCGTCTCCAAAATCTTGTCTTTAGCGATTTCTAATTATTAACTACCGTAAGAGTAACTACGTTGTCCACTGGATTTTAAACCTTTCGGTGGTTGCGTTTTTTAGGGACTGAATATGCGCTAGGGCGTGCGATCTCCCTTATGGCTATATGATACGCTGTATACGCTTCACCAAATTTGTCGTCAAATCCGGCGAAACACTTGATAAGGGTGGCTGATTAAATCTTGCTCTGCAAGGACTTTCACCTTACCAGAAGCACCAAGCTTTGCTTGGCGCACTAACTTTCCCACAGTTCACGTTCGTTTGCAATGTGATTCCAATACTTATAGCTATTAAACAGCATCAAATTTAGCAGTGGCATTAACGCTGTTTCCACCTGACGAATGGCGGGCCACTGATGTATTATGGGATGGTTTTGGCATTCTCTTCAAAATTTGATCACAACCTAGATAATTTCTTATATTCTGATACATAATAGTTCAAAATTTTAATTTCCATAGATGAAATTCAAATGGCCTTGACTATTTTGCTCTTTTATATAGTTTTCTTCCTTCCAGTTCTTTCTTTGCACCACTAATGCTAAATGCCTTAACGGACTTATCTGGATTCTCCTCAAATTGAACATAGACAGGAAACGACTCTAAGTAGAACTGATTAGATTTTGTGGTCTCCAGAGATAGTATCCTAATATCTGGCCAAATTAGATCACACACTATATGTCCATCAACTATTTCTATTGTACAGTCAAGATCCCCTTCAAGCTCTTTGTATATCCCGCAGAATCTACTCTTCTCCTCTAATGTTAAATCATCTTTTTTATTGACTAAGTTTAATCCTAAAAGATTTAGAATCTGATGGTAATACTCACTCCAATTACCTTGTGAATTTTCTATCGATAGTTTTCTAAACTGATATTTTTCGAAAAGTTGATTTGTAAACGCCTGATAATCAGACCAAAGTTTAATTACGCCTTCTTCCCCATGCAACGATATCGACTTAACATAAGGAGTCTGAATATCTGAATCGATAAACCATTTCTTCCAAGCGTCTCCTCTACGTTTCCATATCCTCCTTATAGACGCCTCAGCATCTAGCTGATGGAAGTAGAGGAGAATAGGATTAAGAGGTTTTAATATTTCCTCAATTTCACAAACAAAATCTATAATCCTATTATGCTCGATCTTATTCTGAAATAGTATCCTAACAGTATCTTGTAGAAGAAAACTTTCTATGATATGTACTTCCTCTGATTCCATTACTTGATTAGTAAACTGCTTCCAGAGTTTTGGTATCGTTTCCATAAACTTTTTTACTTCTTCATGTGAATCAAAAACTTCAACATCTTCTTCATAACTTAAAGGATGAATAGTTTGCGTTTCATGATACCATTTCACTTTTATGTCATTCTCTTTTAACTGACTTGCTAGAAATTGAGCGGTTGTAGATTTACCCGATCCTGTTATTCCATCAATTAGAATTAGTTTTGAATTTAACATAATTTCTCTCTTATTGACATTAATATTCTATATAATTGAATCTTATTTTGGCATTTGCAATAACAAAGAGCACTGCTTCAGAAATCGATTGATCTGACAATATACTCTCTATTACATGATTCATAAACTGTCCCCATAATGGCTATGTGGTTCAAGTTCGTTTTCCTTCTATTGCAATACTTTCAGCTACTTCAAATTCATAAAATTCTCAAATTCATAAACTTCGTCTCAGCAAGGCGAATGGCGTGACACCGCTGTGTTCGTATTATATTAACAAGGGCTCACCCATTCCAAACAGCTGATTGTTATAATATTTATCAAACACCAGGAAGAGTACGTCCGATGCGCTGGGCTTCGAGCTCCTCACCTAAACTGTGCCTTCCTTAGTGGTCACGCAAGCTCGATTAGCTTGATGGGACTGGAGCCCGAATTTCCGTACGAACCTGAGATCGTGTTCCCACTATGGACCTGGTTACCAAAGGAGGTTTTATGTTACCAATTCTTGCTGTTGATGTCGCAAAGGCATCTTCTCATGCTGCTATTTTTCCTGATCACAGTGTTTTTAGAATGTCGCACTTATTGCTTGTGCTAATAAACTAGCTCGAATAATTTTTGGTATGTTATCGACAAACCAACCTTTTAGAGCTTCCTAATCTGTTTGATTTAGTTTCCTTCAAAGGCTTTTTTGTTGAGTCTACTTTTTCAGCGTGAACTTGATACTTGGCATAGGTTAGCTGGTTTAGGTGTCGACTTTTCAAGATTCAGTCACTTAAGCCGAATAGTTCTTCTACCCGTCAAGATTAACTATTTGAATTTTGTTTTTATATGGTTCAAGTATTTCTTGAAAGGCTGAATAATCGTCTTCATAGCCTCGACTCCATGCATACATACTTTGTAACATTTTAACGGTTGGCTTATAATTGCAACATTCAAAACCATACCTCTGCTTAACCCATCGTTTTAGTATCCTGTTTTCTCTAACACGAGCTGGTGTATTCAACAGTAAAATTATATCTACTTTTTCAAGCAAAACACTATAGTCTTCTCGGTAGACTCCCTCTACAATCCAACTTTGAGTTTTATAAATTCGATCCAGAACTCTACTTATCTGAGTCTGAGTTCTTCTAACGTCCCCAGTAATTCGTCGAATCCATACCAAATTATCTAATTCATAATGATAACAATTCATTGATTTTGATAACTCAGTAGCAAGAGTTGTTTTTCCACTTGCTACAGGACCAAGTATCCATATTTTTTTATATTCCCTTACTAAAGATAAATCCACTTTGAAACCGCCTATCAATTGATTAAACTGAATTCCATATGTATATCGTCTGGGTCTTGTTCAAACAAAGTTGATTCTACTTCCATAGCATGAATGCATCCTAATTTCTTATATGCAATCTGTCTTTCTTCTGATGAACTTGCGACAATATCTAACTTCTTGACACTCATTTCTTCAGCATATTCAATACAATACTCGAATAATGTCTTTCCGATACCCCATCCACGGTGATTATATGATACATGCAGTTCTGTTAGCTGAATGTATTGTTTCCTACTTCCAAATTTTATTCCACCGCAACCAGCAAACCCAATAAGCTTTTCATTGTAGAAAGCACCAATCAAAATACCTTCTGAACTTAAGATATCCTTAAAAGACTCGTTGATCTTCTGATTTTTTCTGCTCGCTCCAATTTTCTACATGCGGATTGAACTTTAATTTAAGCGCGCCGTTAATGCGAACCCAATCATTTTTGACTTCTTAGTAAGGGTCAAATGCTTTCATCAAGTCATCATGTAACTCAGCAATATTGATACTTCTATATGTAATATTCAATTTTACTCCTTATATCAAAAAAATTCTTGTATACACAATTATTAATCCAACTTCTATTCATTACAATAGATGAGATAACAACATAACCCTTGAAAATATAGCAACTAACGTTCCCACGGTTTACGATTGAGCCCCAACTCGTTCTCACTCTTATGTTATATTCTACCATGAATTTGGCGCATAAATACCCCTCTGTTACCAAAGGGGCATGTTGGGAATTGCTGTGTTATGGGATGGTTTAAACACTTTTATCAGAATTCATTCTATTTAAAATATATCCTCAAATATGCTTTTACCATACTTGTCTTTTCTTTTTTGCGCTTCATTATAGCTTTCATTATCTGCTCGCAGAGAAACTACAACGATATTCATAACTTCTTTTGTTCTTACAATTGTATATACAACTCTTATTCCGATTCCTCTATACTTTATTTTGAAAAATCCAGTTAAATCAGTTCCGCCAATGTTCCCTAACGGTTTCCCATAGCCGCCTTCATTCTGTGGTAATGGATTTGCTCTTACTTTTCTGATTCCAACTAGGACCCTTGAACGCAAACTATTGTCCATTTTCTTCATGTCCTTTTTGGCTTCAGGACTAAACTTAACTTCCCACATTATTCAATCTCCACAGAATCTTCTAATTCATCCAGCTCTTCTTCTGTAATATCAAATTCTTTCATAACCTCTTCAAACGTTGAATACTCTGATTCTTCGTTTTCTTTCAATCGTTTTGTTGCGAGTAATAGTAATTCCAATTCTTCTTTATATTCAAGAAGTTCATTGTACTCATCAACTGACATTATGATTGCTTGCGGTTTATTGTTTTTAACCACAATAAATTGTTCTTTGCTGGATTCTACACTTTGAATTACTTTTGATGCTTTCCCACGTCCAAGATCTGATACTGAAATAATATGATCCAACGCTCCACGAAAATCTTGTCTTCTTGCTAACATAACATCACCTCTCTTAATGATATTATATCATATTTGCACGTATATTTACATGTAAATAACACTGTGTCTTAACTGTCATCTAACGTTCCCACAGTTCACGTTCGTTTTCCGAACACTTTGAAATACTTCCGACACTCTTCTATTGCAATAAATCTCGTGACAGAAACCTGCTACTCAACAGAAGGAAAATGGCGGGACACCGCTGTGTTCGTATTATATTAACAAGGGCTCGCCCATTCAAAACAGCTGATTGTTATAATATTTATCAAACACCAGGAAGAGTACGTCCGCTGTGCTGGGCTTCGAGCTCCTCACCTAAACTGTGCCTTCCTTGGTGGTCACGCAAGCTCGATTAGCTGGATGGGCCTCGAGCCCGCATTTCCGTACGAACCTGAGATCGTGTTCCCACTATGGACCTGGTTACCAAAGGAGATTTTATGTTACCTATTCTTGCTGTTGATGTTGCAAAAGCATCTTCTCATGCTGCTATTTTTCTTGATCACAATGTTTCTAGAATGAATCCCATTGAGTTCTCTCATGATTCTAAAGGTCTCTATCGAATCTACAGAATTCTTGAAGACACTCAAACTTTAACTGGACTTAAACCTATCATTGTTATGGAAGCTACCGGAAATTACTCTAAAATTCTATGTACTCACCTGATACGACTTGGGTTTACTGTACATGTCTTCAATCCTCTACTAACGAATCATTTAAAGCGATCTTCCATCAGAAAAATCAAGACGGATCCTGTCGATGTACAGCGTGTCGCTCAAGTCTTTTATACAAAAGGAACTCACCCCTTTGAGCCTGCACCTCAAATTCAAAATGATTTGAAGATCATAGCTAGACAATATCATGGGCTAACGCACCTAATGACCGATCATTCTCGTAGACTACAAAGCCTCTTAGAGCTTTATTTCCCAGACCTCAAGAAGGTCTTTTCTTCCTTCCACCAAAAGGCATGCTTAAAGTTCTTGTCAGTATATCCAACTATATCCGCTGTCAAACAAGCTTCGCTTGACGATATTGCAGCAGCACTTCTTATTCCAAGAATGTCACGTAAATGGCGCTATGACAAAGCCGGCTTGATTCGCAAGTTATCACAGGAGAGTTTAGCTGAACCATTTGTTCCTGATTATATTCAATGTATCATCACTGAGCTTGTTCACACTCTGCAAAGTCTACAAACAACGATCAACACACTTAAAAATCAGATGATTCAGCTTGCCAAAACCTCCCCACAGTATCATTTACTCCAAACCATTCCTGGTGTTGGAGAGATAACTGCCGTTTTTATACTCGCCGACATTGGCGATATACAGCGCTTTAAATCCAAAAAAGCACTTGTTGCATTTGCGGGACTCGACTCATCCATTTATCAATCTGGGCAATTCCATAGTTCAGGTAAGATTTCCAAACGTGGTTCCCCTTATCTTAGAACTGCTCTTTATCAAGCTGCGAAGGCTGCTATTAGTCGTAGATATGACCAGCCAGCTAATCCAGATCTTAGAGCTTTTTATGACAAGAAAGTAGCTGAAGGAAAGCCTAAAAATGTCGCACTTATTGCTTGTGCTAATAAACTAGCTCGAATAATTTTTGGTGTATTATCGACAAACCAACCTTTTAGAGCTTCGTAATCTGTTTAATTTAGTTTCCGTCAAAGGCTTTTTTGTTGTGTCTACTTTTTCAGCGTGAACTTGGTGCTTGACATACGTTAGCTGGTTTAAGTGTCGTTTCTTCAACTTTCGGGTACTGGTTGTGAATACCGCCCTACAGTAATAGCTAGTACAATTACTGTCATAATATATGAAAGCAGCATTTCAATCATTGCAATTACTTTCAAAATGCCCATAGGCTGATAATCGCCATATCCAACAGTAAAATATGTGGTAGTACTGAAGTATAATGCATCAGCTGGTGTAATTCTGTATATTTTTTGATTGCCATTATTGTGTTGATTTAATCTATAACTATTATCTGGTATTTCGATGTAATTCTCGTAAGGACGTTCTATTATTTCCTCAAACCCATACTCAAAGTTAGGGAAAGTATAAGAGACACTAATTCTATCCCTTTCAGAAGTTGAAATAGGATAATATAATGCTGCGAATACAATTATAAATGTTAAGGTCAATAGAACTGTACTTAATAACATAAGTACAACACTTTCTTTCTTGTAAGCTATAACAACATTTACTATGTAATGTATAAGAACCACAATCATCACAAGAGTAATAATCGTAACCGCCTCTTTCAATCCAATTATTAGTGTTGAACTTATGCCAAATCCAGCAATGATGGATAGAATCATAGCTGATGTGTAAATTAATATATTGTAACCATATCTAATAATTCGGTTCATTTTATTTTTTTTGAAGTTAGTCACAAAAACAATCACTGCGAATATAACTGAAATTTTAAACAATGAATCTAGATAACCTCCCATTTCCGAGCTACCTTGTCCATTCACACCTGATACTATAAATGAAGTCCCCCATAAACCAGTATTAGAGTTTTTCGCCTCTAGTTCTTTTAGCATTAATGTCGAATATGTATTTGGAGCTACAATTTTGTCGTCTCTATCAACCGTTACAACACCTATAGAAATTAATAGCTCATTTACGCAAACTTTATCTATATATACAATGTATTCATCATTATTCATTTTATTCAACTCAACGTCTGTGCCATTGAGTAGTTCCGAAAGCATTTCCATAGTATTATTATACTCTCTCTTAATGTTTTTCCCATTATACATAAGTACATTAAAACCCATTTCCTCTTCATTAGGTAAACTATATGCAGAATAATCTTCAATATAGAATATCTCATTAAAATCCTCATAGTACTTTTCAGATACTCCATACAATTTAATAGTTTTAGTTTCTGTAGTAATTGAAGTAAGTGAGTTTACAAATAAGACTTGCTCATGGATTGTGTTATATGAATCACCAAAACTTAACCTTATACCAGAAATAAGAATTACTAGAAAACTACAAATAATTACTGTCTTCATTTCTAATCTCATAAATTAGTTCTCCTGTTGAATAAATGATACTTAACGTTCCCACGGTTCACGCTGTTCGCCCTCTATTGCAACGCTTTCAGCTCAGTCAAAACCATTCACTTCGAAACATTCATAAGCATTGTCACCACCAGGCGAATGGCGGGACACCGCTGTGTTACATGATGTATTTTACGGTTTATTTCAATCTTGACTGGATGTATTCTAAACAGTGTCTTCTTGCTTCTAATAATTTTTCATCATTTGGCATTACATCGAACATCCTCTCAATGTAATTATTTTCATGCACAATTTTGAAGGACTCATCAAGTTTCAAATCAAATAGTAGAGCAACAATTGATAAATCACGATCATATGTATATTTTATGTCTCTAAAATCGGCTTGCTGAGAACTGAGTATTGATTCTATGATTTCTTCCGAAAACAGATTTTCTTGAGATAGCTTATCAAAACTATATGTTCTAGATTCATCGCTCGTGTTTAAATAAAATGCATCAAGTTTATCCGCGTCTCTAAGTATCGTTCCCAACTCAAAGACTCGCTCGCTAACTTCCTCAGGCATTGTTAGATGATTGTGATACTCTATTGCTTGATACACTAGTTCAAGTTCTCGCTCCGTCAGCTCATGCAATAAATTTTCTTTTTTGAGTTTATCAACACTAAGAGTAGCGTGACTCCCAGTTTTTGCCTCAGAAAATGTACCAAACTCTGAAAACTGTACAAACCTTCCCAGATCATGAAACAAGCCAATAACTTTACCAAGTTCCTTATTTGCATTATCTAACTTCATTAACTCTGACAGCTGAATAATATTACTCACAACTCTATGTGTATGCTCCACCTTCAACTCGTAATTTTCTGCTTCATTTGAGGAAGACTCTATTAATTTCTGTGTATAGTTATCAAACCATTCATTATATTCATTTAATGACATATTCATTGTCTCCTTTGGCATAACTAATACTAGTAAAATATTTCATGTAACGGTTCCACAGTTCCCGATGCGCCCCACTTTATTACCACTCTTCTATATTTTAACACTTATAGTCGATAAATAAGCCTGATTTCTACAAATCAGGGCGTTTTGGGAACTGCTGTGTTATATGATGCAATCTGCAGTCAGGGCGGTATAGCCAGCTCACTATTTCCATATATGATTAACTATGAATTTCTGATTCACTTTTTGCTAATTCTTCACGCTAACCAATACTTCATAAGCTATTTCACCCACGTTATTTTAATAGCCAGACACACCTGAACTGCAAAATACCAACAACTTAAAAATTGTACGAAGCCATAGACTCTTTATTACAAGAAGTGGCTCAGAATGTGCTCACTCCAAACGAGTTATAGCCGGACTTTTAATCACCACAAATTCATTACCACACAGAAAGCTTGTTCTGAGTAAGTTAGAACACCGTTGGTGCTGTGCACTAATGTATTAAACAGCAGTTGCAAACAGCGAAGGGGCGATTGTTAAGTAAAACCAGAATGTAGCTGCTTCAAACTTTGACACTAAAAATTGCGGCCACTTGAGCTTCCTAATTACATACAGCAATAATTCTCATTGAGTATTTAATTATCAAAATGGTTAATGCCGCTGCTAAACAACTACAATACACTAATAAACAAAACGGGTACTCTTTATCAGCCTTAAAGTTGTAAGTTCAACCGTAATCAAACTGCCCCATAGTACAGTGTCGGGAATATTCGGTAAAAGAAATGAAATGTCGGGAACCATTGCCGCAACTGCCATGTATTTTTTTATTAAGTACTGAAACGCAATGAGGTGAGTATTCCGGCACTAAATCCATCACCTGTCCGGCATAAGGAAATCACGGTTCTGGTGTAATGGAAATCACGATTCCGGGATACAGAAATCACAAGATATTCGCCCTATAATGAGCACATACACTGTTTGGTGTAAATACATTATTAGGGAGGTCATACACATGACCAAGTATCGTGAAATCATCAGACTGACCAGTCTGGGATTTAGTCAACGTAATATCATGAAGAGCTGTGGTGTCGCTCAGAAAACCGTCGTAAAAGTGCAACGACGTGCCAAAGAACTACACATAAAATGGCCGTTAGATGCTTCTATGACAGATCATGTACTTAAAGAACTTATGTTTCCAAAGAGTTCTGTTATGCACCATACTAAACGGTTACCAGATTATGAGCATATTCGTAAAGAACTGCTCAAATCTGGTGTTAGTAAAAAGCTTCTTTGGACTGAGTACATGGAAGAATGCCGTTTAAATGGCGATGAACCCCTCATGTATTCACAGTTTTGCCACTACCTCCAGCAAGATGAGCAAAGACGGCGTGCCACAATGCACATAAAGCGTAAACCTGGGGAACAGGTTGAGGTGGACTGGGCAGGAAAGACAGCGGATATTATTGATCCACACACAGGCGAAATCACAGATGCTCATATCTTTGTTGGCGTCATGTCTTACAGCCAATACGCCTACGTTGAAGCCTTTATTAACGAAAAGCAACACGCATGGATTACGGCACATGTACACATGTATGAGTACTTTGGTGGTGTCGCAAAAATTCTTGTTCCAGACAACACAAAGACTGCGGTAATTCATAATCAGGGCTGGTTTACTCAAAAGCTTAATCGAACCTATCATGAGATGGCAGAGCATTACGGAACAGCAATTATCCCCACACGTGTTCGAAAGCCTAAAGATAAACCTAATGTCGAAGGATCTGTTGGGAACATTTCGACATGGATTATTGCAGCACTTAGGAATGAACAGTTTTTTTCAATCTCTGAGTTGAATAGGTCTATACGTGAAAAAGTGGAAGAATTTAATGAAAACACATTTCAAAAGAAAGATGGCAGCAGATCGATCCTCTTTCATGAAGATGAGTTGCCAGTACTTTCACCTCTACCCAACACACCTTATGAGATGGCTCTCTGGAAACAAGCGACTGTTCAGTATCACTATCATATTTCTGTAGATCATATGATGTATTCCGTGCCTCATGAATTCATAAAACGTAAAGTTGATGTTAGACTGACAGATCGTGTTATAGAAATTTTCTATAACCACAACCGGATTGCATCCCATCTGCGCTTATATGGTCGCAAAGGACAATATAGCACAACCATAGAGCATATGCCAGAAGACCATCAAAAGTATCTAGAGTGGACTGGCGATCGTTTCAGAAAATGGGCTGAACACATTGGAACAAGTACAAGTCAAGTAGTAAATGCAATACTTACCTCTAAACGCGTTGAACAGCAAACCTACAAAAGTTGTATGGGACTGTTCAAACTTGCTGACAAGTACTCAGAAGGAGATTTAGAAGCGGCGTGTAAAAAAGCTTTAAGCTATACCGTGACACCAAGTTACAAGAGTATCAAAAATATTCTAGCGACTGGTATGAAAGACTTAGACAATCAAGAATCTAAGCCGGTTAAGGCCAATAAGCATGGCGTTACACGCGGTTCAAGCTATTATGGGGGTAAGCAAAATGATTAATAACAGCACGACTGATAAACTGATTGAAATGCGCCTTACAGCTATGTCTGATGCTTTTAGGCAACAACAAGCAGATCCGAGAATGAAAGACATAGAATTTGAAGAACGCTTTGGCATGCTTGTTGACATAGAATACAATAAGCGAAAATCAAATCGTCTTCATAGACTGATTAAAGGCGCTGGATTTGAACAACCTAATGCAAGTGTCATGGACATTGATTACACATCTGGGCGTAAACTCAACAAGGCTCTCATAAAACGTCTTGCTACTTGTGACTATATTTCAGAATACCGAAATATTTTTATCACGGGTGCAACTGGGTGCGGTAAAACATACATGGCCAATGCCTTTGGCATGGAAGCCTGCAAACAGTTTTATAAAACGACATATGTACGTCTGCCTGATATGTTGATCGACTTAGAGCACTCAAGACATGAAAACACCTACCAGAAAACCATGAAGAAATATACGAATCCACGGTTACTTATCATTGACGAGTGGCTACTCATGAAACCACAAGAGCATGAACTAAAAGACATTTTTGAGATTCTACATAAACGGCGTAAGAAATCATCCACTGTCTTTTGCTCACAATACAGGCATGAGGGTTGGTATGAACAACTTGGCGGCAATGATTCCCCTCTCGCGGATGCCATCTTAGATCGTATTGTCCATGATGCTTATAAAATTAATATTGAGAGCATTGATCCGACCAGAGACTTATCCATGAGAGAAGTTTATGGTCTTGATAAACGCTTAAGTGAATAATCATAAAGCATGATTTAGTGATTTCCAGTTCCGGTCATCTGATTTCCGGTTCGCCGGAACTGCGATTTCATCGCACAAGAATATTCAATGAGGCGTACAGCAATGTAAACATAGTTTTTTTCTCTGAGTCAATTCGGTTTTTCGGCTACAACATTCCAAAAAACTTCGACACAAAACACCTCAGCAGTTGTGTTATATAACGTTCCCACAATTCCCGATGTGCCCCTTCTTCGACTTTACATTAACTATTTTAACATTATTTTACTGTATAATAACGCCCCGATTTGTCTAAAAAATCAGGGCATGTTGGGAATTGCTGTGTTAGGTGTAGATAATGCTTCATAAATAAACCTTTGCATCATCAATACTTGCATCTTCTTTAAAAGTAAACGATCCTATGCTTTCTCTGTAACAACTTTGTGTATAACCAAAATTATTCATATTAAAGTTTTCACTACTGATTCTATTTCGCTTAATAGCACCTTTTACTGAATCCATTTCAAGCATGGTCTTAAACTGATCAATAGTCATTTTACCTTCATATAGAAATGGATTTTGCCTAATTGTTATGTGCTCCTTCTTTTGATGGTTAATCACAATAGCAGATGGACATTTTCTTAGGAAAAAGGCTGAAAAATAGACTTCATCAGTTATATATACATCGTTGTACTTTCTTGTACAACCTACTGAAATACTTGATACAACCACCTTTGTTATGGAGTTTACCTTTTCGATTCCTAGGATTTCCTCGAGTTGCTCATTATCCTCAATGTGCTTAGCAATACGGTTTAGCTGATTACAAGCTGATTCCATTTCGAAGACCCTGTTCTCATAATCTCTAAAAGAACTATCTGGCGAGTAATTTTTTGCCTCAACAAGCAAAACATCGTTACCAATCGCAATAATTAAGTCACACTCGAACTCTTCTCCGTTTACTTTTTTCTTGTAAGTTTCAACTTTACAATCTGATTTCTGAACGACCGAATGCAAATGTTTCTCAAATACATATCCTTTAATATCTAAACCTTTATCCTTTGAATTTAGTAAGGATAATAATGACTTTGATGAGTTAATCTTAAATGTTGCTGTTGGAAGTAAGATGAAATATTCTCCAAATGGATACAGAGGGCTATCAAGAATGTCCGCTGATTGATCACCGAAAACTAGTAATTCAAATACTTCATTAACTAAATCCTTACTAACTCCAGCTTTAATAAACAGTTTGATCCAATAATCTTTGCTCTCAATGAATACCAAATCCCTTGATTTTCTCACTTTCAAATTAAACTTTGATTTTCTTATTTTCTTTTCACTAATGAACCGTAGGGAGTTATAGGCTCTAAGAATTTGGCTAATTGGAATTCCAGATTTGGTTAAACTATCTTCTCCCATGAACATAGCATCATTAATAAAATCCATATCCATTCTTTCAAGCTGATAAAGACGTGGTTTCATGAATACGTAACCTAATGTATTAGTTATAGGGTTGAGCATTTCATAAAATATCTGCTTGAACTGTTTAGCATTGGACACATCCATAAATGCTATAAATGCAATAAGGCGTTCTGAGGCAAGAGCAGTTTTACAGTCGAACTCGACATGACCATTTTCAACAACAATTTCTATGTCAGAGGCTGACCACATGTCTGCAATTTCTTGCAGATTTCTCCAAACTGATGAAAGATTAAGGTACTCAGTTGTCTCAAACTCCATATCATTCATGATCTCTACAAAGTCTATGTCTAGAGGGTTAATACTCGCTGTATTCTCAACATGTTTAAAATGGCTAAGTACAGTTCCGCTTGTTTCTATCAATTGATTAAGCATATCATCATGGATTAATGCTTCCTCGAACTTTCTGTGAAATACAATTCTTCTAGAACCAAGCATGAAGGACCTACGTAAATGAACTTCTAATCCCATTAAATAAACAAATGTTCTGAGACCTTCAGGAATGCTGGCATTTAAACTATTTAATCGAATTTTTATGTCATCGAATTTTTCATTAATAATAGCTGATTCCTTTTCGAGACGTGAGTTCGTTTTTTTCCATTTACTTGAATTATGAAAAGCTTCATCACAAATCTCAATTAACTTACTAGCGTCTATGCTTTGCGAATGCTTATCGTTAATAAAGTAACCAGATTGCTTGAGTACACGAATAACCGAGTCAACATCACCTGTTGATATTTTATCCTCAATATCACTAACAACTTTTTTATAGCCTTTTTTTCTTTGCTTACTATTTCTACTTTGGGTTAAAGCTTGATATTTTGTTATTGTCATATTCTACCTCAAGAAGGATTATTTTCACCTAACGTTTCCACAATTCCCGATCGTGCCCCTCTATGTCTATTTCGTATACCTCATACTAACATTTTAGCTCGTTAAAAACCCCTATTATTTTAAATAAAAGGGGCATGTTGGGAATTGCTGTGTTAGGTGGAGTTTATTTGTTTTACAATTAAAATAGATGTTGGATTTGAATCCTATCCCAATAACTAATATCTTTCACTCTATAATTCAATAATTCTATTAAGTTAGACCCACTTTTAAATCTAAACTTATTGTTTAATCTAATTGCAGTTTCTCTAGGAATTCCTAATTTAAGATAATCATACAACTCTTCCCCAATTACTCCGGATTCGAGACTTGATATCGCTGTTGATTGAACACTACTCATTTGAACTACTGGTCGAATTAACTTAGGTATTTTGAAACTAATGGTCGAATTAATTGTATCAAGCACTTTATCAATAAGTTCTTCTCCATCATCATCATTAACATTCATAAGGATTTTATTTAATGGAGAGCCTAAACTCCAGAGCTTTGCAGTCCTGATATTTAAGTCAATAGTGCTTTCTCTTGACGCATTGTAATACTTCTTATAATAATAATTAGCATTGGTTTTAAGAAACTTCAGTGTTTCCTTCATATCTGTTTCATACTTATAACTATGCGGAGAAGTCGGGACTCTATTAAACCTTTTTAGATAAAGTTTATTTAGATCAATAGGATCCCAGTATCGATTATCCAATATGATATCTACAGGTACATCAAGCTTATCTAACTTATTTCTCAACTCTCTTAATCTCTCATTAGATATTTCTATTCCAATTTTATTAAGTACATTACTTGTTGAATCATTGTACTTTATTAACATGTGACGTATATAAGTTAATAAATCATTATACTCGCAATCAAAATATGGACTTTGATCTTCAAATAATGCCTCCAGAATTTCATTTTCATACATTTCAAATTTATCTGCATGAGTAACTTTAACCTTCTTTTGTGGTTCACCTGAAAAGAAATCTTCATCATCTTGGAAATACTCCTCATCAAGTACAAAAGTTCTACCAATAAAGTCTACCATCATTCTCCCAGCTCTGCCTCTCAGATTAGTAAATTCATAACTAGTAAGTTTCTTGCTTTTAACAGTTTCTCTTTGAGATAGACGATTATTGTTAACAATAATATTTTTTACAGGCATGTTTATTCCCTGCATTAATGTTGTTGTGCATACAACAGTGTCAATCCATGAATTTTTAATTGCATGTTCCAAGCAATACCTGATATGCATCGGCATCTTTCCATGGTGGTATGCAATTCCATTATTAAGGGTATTTGCTAATTGAAATGATGGATGAACTGTTTCGCCAGTATATTCTATAAGTGATTCTATTTCCTTACGATTATTTTTGACTCCTACCAATGAGTTGGCTATTTTTCTTGAACTAATCGCAGTTGGAGCAAATACAACAGTTGGCTCATCATTGAATTTATTTCTTATG
Organism: uncultured Acidaminobacter sp.; assembly: GCA_963676345.2. Taxonomy (GTDB): domain Bacteria; phylum Bacillota; class Clostridia; order Peptostreptococcales; family Acidaminobacteraceae. Next base: position 127,454 of record CAXXTS010000001.1, on the reverse strand, counting down.
TAACTTATTTGATTGTTTAAATCGTTACCAGTATAATTAATAACAGAATTAGCACCTTTAGAGTTAAATACATTTTTTAATTGTTTATGTACTAACGGGCAATGCTGTGTTAACTCCACACCATTTTTAGTTATTCGAATACTGTATGTTAAATGAAGTACTGTTGGAATATTATTCTCAACACCTATACCATTATCAAGTAGTTGTTTTACTAATGAATCAATATTTTTTATTCGAGGACCCGCAACAATAGTTTTTTGAGGTTTAATTCTAAACCGAAACTCATTTATAACATCGAATAATATATGTGCCCTCTCTTCTTCCGAATCCTCAGTCCGCTCAATATTTTGAATCTCATCAACAATTAGTGCAACTACTTCACCAAAACTATTTAATGCTTCGCTATTATCTATAGCACTAAGAGCCTTTTCTTGAGTCAATACAAATATATTTTTCTCATTGTATTCTGATATGTTCACGATATGGGAATGAACACTAACATTAATATTCATTTCTTTTTTTAATCTGACCAAATCCTGATGAATCTGATTAACAAGACTATTTGTTGGCGCAATATATACGATGTTCCCCTTATTATTCTCGATTAAATCTAATATTTTGTTTAACATAACAAATGATTTTCCAGCTGATGTCTCTGCGGAAATACCAATAATATCTTCAGTATCAATCTTGTCCCAAACTAGTTTTTGAAACTCAGACAATTCAATTGAAAAATCATCGGAAACTTTAACACTATTTCTTTGAATTTCAACAAAAGAGAATAAATCTGATAAATAACCACCAGATGAATATACACGATCATCAGAAGTTAATGAATTAGCATTTGGAATAAGTCCTAAATTGATCAAAATCTTAGTGATATATGAGTTAATAATACTATCAGTTGTGCCTACATGCTCTAAAATCAAAGCAATAATATAGAATGATATTCGGTTTTCCTCTACTATTTTGGACTTAGACCGTATGTATGCAAAATTCAGCAGCTTAGCAATATCTGCCAATTCTAGAGTTGTAGGTGTATTCATTGAAAAACCAAGTTTAAATGAAATGCTATCAAGATCATATCTTAATAGCTTCTCTAATTCATTATTAATCATCTAATCCCTACTTTCTCATCGAACTCACGTACTAACGATTTGAAATCTATTGCTGGAAAGAAAATATAGTTAACTCTTTTCAAAGTACTTTTCTTAATACTTGTTATATTCTTGTCTCGAAGTCTTTCGATTCCTTTTTCAATTGCTTCTATCATTACTTCATTTGATATCTCATCTTTAGTTTCGATATCAGCTTCAAACAATATTATGCAAACAAGTTCCGTTTTAATATTCCGTAATTCTCCTTCCATATAAGCTTGAGCTATATTTTCTAACTCTGGTTCAAGAAAATCTTCGTAAGTATATAAATTAAATTCAGATCGATGTTCAAGGTAATGAGTTTCAATGTCTTTTACAGCTGCTCTAAATGCTGATGAAAATGATTTCTTAACCTCTGATTGTGAAGATGTTTTAGCTTCACCCAAGAATAATGTATACCCATCATTAAGATCTTTACGAATATGTATTGCATCCAATCCATTTCGCTCCATTTGAGGATTACTTGTAATTTTCATTTTTCGTAACAACGGCTCCGCATTGAATAAGTATTGAATTAGTATGAATAAAAGAAGCTCTCCCAACTGACCTTCTTTTTGATCCCTGAACTTGCTTGCGGCCCTTCTATACAATTTTGAATATGCTTTCGCTTCTGTTCTAACACTTAAACTGTCAAGTATTTGTTTCTGAGTTGTTACGCTGTACACATAATCAGTAATAATATCTACAAGTTCTTCTAAGAAATCATCCCTATACTCCAAACCGTCTACATGTGCTATACAACAGCCTGTATGGTCTTTCCTAGGTTCTACATTGAATTCTTGTGATACAATATGCATTTTATTGATTAATGATTGTGTGATTTCTCTAATACGCATTTCATTGTTTAATTCAGTTATTAATGGCATCATTCGACCTCCTAATCAACTATCGAAGAAATCCCGTTAAGAAATTCGGTAGCATCTCTTTTAAGTTCAATAATTGGATAATTAATGTTTTTGGAGAATTTTATATCTAGGTTCATATTTTTAAATGAGGATTTATACTTAGAAATTTCAACTTCAGAGCAAATTTTTCTATGTTTCATAGTAAATATAAGTTGTTCGCCAAAGTGTACCAATACCCTATCAGAGGATCGTGCAACTTGAATTATTTTTTCGTTCACCAATGTTCCATCCAATTTCTGAATTTTTCTTATTTTCTCTTGATTTCTCAAACTGTATAATCTCTTAATGGAAGATGAATTCATCAACTCAATATTGAACTCATTCGAATCTTTTTTTACACGAGCAGCTTGACTCAGTAACTTGTCTCTCTTGACCTCAATTTTTAGAAGATTATAAATAGCCTTCACTTTGTCATCTATTGCCATAACAGAAACATTATTCAGCATTTTAAATAAGAACGAATAACCATTATTACTCATAGCCGCAAATCCGATCATTGAATAGTGTAGTAATAAAGCCAATAATACATCTTTCTCTCCATTTTTACTTGCTAATGAAATTATATCTTCAGCACTATAACCTTTTAAGAAGAAAAGATATAACTGTTTCCCAATATAACTTTCAAAATCACTAAATTTCACGTCTATGCTATTCATCAGTATTTTTTCTTTTAATTTATCGAGTTCATCATTGTCCAAAATATCAGTATCATGTTCAAAAAAATCACTCGCAAGTTTAGACAGAATATCCGATGTCATTTCACCTCTTATTGATTCCTCATTAAGATAATTGTTAATATAGGTTTCCACAAAAGACAGCTCATATTCATTTAAATTCTCAAACAATTCATTTGGCGACAAAGAAACTTTTCCATATCTGTAATCAATACTATTCAATAATTCAGTAATTTCATTTGTTAAATGGTTCTTGCTTTTTTTGAAATTAACAGAGTAAAACTCACTCAAAGTTAAAGCCAAATTATATAATACTTTATCATTTCCCTCTAACTCTGAATCTTGGTAAATCAGCATTGAATTATACAAGTCAGTAATTGATTTTCCTACTATTTCGTTGTTAATCTTACTTGCGGATTTTATCTCATGTTTCCGTAACACCTTGCAAAACAGCACACCATATAGAAATCCTTTTAATTTGTTCATTCTTTCGTCAATTCTCAAATCTGATTCAAATACACTTTGGGTTGTGTCATCAAGATTATATCTTTTTGTGAAATGTATCAAATTCTTATCATTTTCATAATGAAAACTATCCTGATATTTATCATACATTTTGCATGTCGGAGACAACTTCAGACTTTTAATTGCAAAATTCATGTGATCTTCAGATTGAAAGATAAATTTCACAGAATTTCTATTCAGGTACACGCTTCTTCTTATATAGTACATATTGTGTTCGACTTTTGAATCTTTAATCTCACTTGAATCAAAATCTATTTCAATATAAAGTGGGTATTCTTGATACTTGCTTTTCGATAAATTAACAAGTGGCTTTTTTAGAAACATTTGAATACCATGATGATTACCAGATACATTAGTCTCTCTAAATCTTGGTGATCCAAAATGTCTTGCTTTATAGTAAGCAATAGGTGATATTGATTCAGTCGATAGAATTTCACTAAGGTTCATTGTTGTTGTTGGAAAATAAAGTTTCATTCTTATCTCCTATTCGTATAATCGTATGAGTCATAAAAGTGGTTCTCAATATCTTTGATGAGAGGTGACAAATTATAAGTAACATTACTGCTAACTGTTAACTGTCTTGTAGGTCTAGTTGCAGCAACATAAAGTGCTTTATGAAAATTCTCCTCATCATAATCTACATTGCATTCAACTAAAAAAACAAACTCAAATTGCAATCCCTTAGCACTATGATATGTCATAAGTTTTGGTAGTGTATTGCTGTACAATACTGTATCACAGAGTACTTTTTTATCCCAATACTTGTACTCAAAATTGAAATTTGCATTTTCAAGAATTTCTTTTATTTCAATCACTTCATCATTAGTCTTAACTAATATTCCGACATTTTTCATATCGTCTTCATCAATCAAATTCATTATGGCTGAAAGCTCAGCTTCAATATTCTTAAACAGGTATACTAATGGCTTTTGACCTCCTCGAACATGACATCTCAGTGATAACTCATTACTACAATCTATTATTTGCTCAGAAAATTTGGCAATATTTTCAGGTAATCTATAATTTTTTTCTAAAACATAAACATTGTTACTTCTAATATTTGTTAGTTTTCGAATTTTCTCAAGTGATAATCCTTCATCTTTTCTGAAGTTAAAGATTTGCTGTTGATCATCTCCGAACAATAATACATTTTTTTTAGTCATTTTAAGAACTGTATCAAGCATCTCTTCAGAGAAATCTTGAACTTCATCAATAATAATATAATCGTACCTACGATCCTTAATTTTTTTCAACTCATGATAATGACAGACTAAATCTGGATTAATATCTAAAGCGTACAAACCATCTCTTACAAAATTTGCTAAAGTTATAGTATAAACAACCATTAAACAACTACCTTGATTATTGTCTACTATCGATTTCAATTTATGTAATGCCAATATGGTTTTACCAGAACCAGCACAACCTTTTACAAGCATATTATCTATCTTCAGATTTTTAACTTCATATTGGATATCATCCAATTCATCATCTCTTAGCATCCATCTAGTAAAGTCTTCTACATTAGCCATAATACGCCTCCTGTTTAATCATTCCTTTTCAAAAAACACAAAATACAGTCATTAGAAGTTCTCCCACAAACACTAATCACTGTTGATTAAACTGTTAGCAATTTCCTTGCCACCCATACTTTTTATTATAATATAGTTTTACAAAATATAGAATACAAGAAACCAGGTATCATTCAAATCTATCTACAAGACCAGTACTAAACAAATATATTCCACCTAACGTTCCTGCAATTCCCGATGTGCCCCTCTATGTCTATTTCGTATACTTCATTCTAACATTTTAGCTCTATAAAAACCCTATTATTTGAAATAATAAGGGCATGTTGGGAATTGACATGTTATACGATGATCTCAAGCGTTTAAAGTAGAGGTCTATGATGAAGAACAATATCACCATGCTTTGCTCTTATTCCCTTAACATATTCCAAAATCTCAGGATTCTCTGCAAAAAACTCCGTTTTCTTTTCATTGTACTCCTCTAATGTATATGAGTCATGCTCTACGAATAGATAATAGAGAGGGGGTATCATTTCAAAGCTACCCTCTGCAATACTGATCAATCCATTCAAGTAACCATCAAGATAAGCTTGCTCATAATATAATTTATCGTCGGCGGCTTTCTTGCTTAAGTTACTATATCCCCTAATACTTTTGTCCACATTTTCCTTGCACGAGTAATAACCAGTCTTCTTAAGAGCAACGATACGTTGATACGAATGTATTAGACCATCTTGATAACACAATGAATATACATAATCCGGATTTTTCTCTATACTCTCTCCAGATAGTTTTAGATGCACGTCTGTTATAAAACCTAATGCTGCCATAGCATAACTATACAACTCATCACTATTCATGAAATTGTCATCAAGCAATCTATATTTTAATTTTTGAAGAAAGTATGTTGCATCAGTAATTATTGGAGTAAACTTTTTCTTTTCAAGACGTTCTCCAATTGTGTCATCTAAACTCACAACATAATAATGAGGCATAAAATCCCCTAGTTCACTCTCTAAATACTCCATGATTCTTTGAAAATCCTCATCAGTTAAAGAATATCCTACAAAAACAATTGTCTTTTCAGGGTTGCTTAAGAGTAGTTTTAATTTACTACCTATTAGGCCACTCTGCAATTCTTTGTAACACTCGTCATAGTCCGTTGAAGTTGCTACAATTGAACCAAAGTTTGAAATAGATCCGTGAATTTTATATACTTTTCTTTTTTTAGTATTTGACAATGCAAAATCTTTCGATGTTACAAATGCTGAGCAACCACAGTAATCTTCAAAATAGTTATCCCAATTTGTAGTAATAATCTCATTTACACTATGCAAGGTGGATAATTCGTTATGAAATTTACATGCCCACTTGCTCATCTCAGGGAAAGCTTCAACATAGTCTAGCCTATCTAGAAATTTTCTAATGAGCTTAATCCGACCATTAGGTTTAGATGTGTACTCCTCCATCAAAGTCGAAAACGACTCCTCTGGATTTACTTTTCCCATTTCCAAAGCTATTTCACTATATAATGACCTCGGAAATACGCCCCTACCTTCTGTACTTATTCCCGCACCAGCAAATATTACTAGGTTTCCATCTTTTATTGACTCTACAATCTCCTCAGGCATTTCAAACTCATAATGATTCTTACAGACCGCGCAATCTTCATTATATTCCATATTATTCCTCCTATATCAATCAATATCTAGCTTGCGATTTTCGTATAACGTTCCCACAGTTCCCGATGTGCCCCACTCTTTATAATACGTATACTATATTTTACCATAAACCGAGTATAAGAAATGCCACTTCGTATAAACAAAGGGGCATTTTGGGAACTGCTGTGTTATAGGATTTATTTTGACGTTGTATAACCTCTTTGTACTTATTGACGACGATCTGCTTCTCTATATACCTCTTTGTCTTTTCGTAACCCAATTACTAACACTTTCATTATTCCGTCAACTTCAACAAGTTTATAGACAACTCTGTAATCATTATCAAATCTAAATTTCAATAACCCAGATAGATTTCCTACTAAAGACTCACCGTATCCTCCTTGGGTTTTCGGATATGGATTTTGAGAAACAGCATCTACTTTATCTATTACATTTAACTTTTGTTTCTTAGATAACCCAAGCTTTTTCATGTCTTTGCTAAAACTTCGATGATATTCCACTTTAAAATGCATTTCAATCCTCCTCGGCAAGGATTAAATTTCGCATTTCCTCACTTGAAATAAACTCTGATGTTTCGTCTAGTCTTTTTTCTGCTATTTCCATTAATTGCATATCATGATATGCTTCCAGTTCTTCTTCCATAGTCACATACATTTCGTATGGAATTAATACAGCTTTTGGCTTATCATTCTTCATTAGTACTTTTACCGAACTTAGTTGCTCCACAATTGAAGATAGATTTTTTCTGAACTCTGTTAATGGTAATAGAATGTCTTGAATACTCTTAACTGATATTTGATTTAACATTAAATCACCTCTCTTATCTATCTTTATTATATTCCTATACAAATATATTTTCAACTATGTTTTAAATTATAATTATAATTATATTTGTAATATTTATTTCTATTTTAACTCAACTTAAACCAGTCAAAATATTTCCTATAACGTTCCCACAATTCCCGATCGTGCCCCCACTCGTTCTTACTCTTATGTTATATTCTACCATAAACTTGGCGCATAAATACCCCTCTGTTACCAAAGGGGCATGTTGGGAATTGCTGTGTTAGGTGTCGTTAAAGAGCGTTTCATCTAATAACATGCTCTACATTTCGCAAACCTCTTTTGATATATAAGACTATGCTCTTTTGAATGCAATAATGTTTCTTATGTATCCATTCTCATTAAAGTAATCTTCATAATGCTTTTCCCTTATGCCTTTTTGCAAATGATTCACTACTTCAGGCACAATGAAAATACTATCTTTCATTATCATTAGATTATTGCTCCTATAGAACTCTAATCCCAGTTCACTAACTCTGTAATCATGTATGTTCATAGCAGAAGATATGGGATTATCGTCTTTGCTTTCCACTGAGTAATCTATTTTGATGTATTCCATATTTGCTAGATTCAATAAATGACGTTGGTAATCATCTTCTCGCATAAAGTTATATACAATATCAAGTCGATTTTCTAATAAAGCTTGAATAATAACTTTTGAGTCATAAATTTCAGTGATCGAACGATTGATATAACTCGTTACTAATTTTTCTAGCTCAAAATTATTGTATCTATTAACAAACTCTTTAAGGTCCTCAAGATCATAAACTTCGATTTTTCCTTCATAGTAATTGAATACTAGACCTCTAGTTACAATATGGTCAAAATCAAATGGATGAAAATCGCTTATATTGCTACATATCGACTGATACTCGTTAATTAATTCGGTTCTATTCATATCTAATATGCTTGATTTAACTGAAAACTAGATAAACTCTCAATACATTTTTTTAGGATATTTTCAATATTCATGTCTTTCACTGCTTGAATATTCCTAAGCGCTTCTTCACCTTTACTTCGAATTCCCAAATCACCAATTTTCAGATCTATTACTTCTCTTTTGCTATTTATTCTAGTTCTGTAATTGCTCTCAATATAACCTTTCTTAGTCAAATTTCGAATACACTGATCTAATTTTGTCAAATAATTTTCCAGCTTAACTCCTCTTGAGTTCTTCAATAAGTCATCCCATTCCGACCGCCTCAGTACAGCAGTCCTAAGAACTTCTTCGTAAAGATTCGTATTCTCACTGAATTTCATTGCCTTCTTCAAATTTTCAAATATTTCCTCATTGCTCTTATATTTGAGATCACAATAGAAGCTAAATGGGTTACTAATTATAAGCTTTCTTTGTATGAGGTCATAACTTGCTATACTTAACACTCTATTACCTCCATTTGATTGATTGGCAATTGGGATCGATCACAAAATAGATTCTAATTCATTAACTAGCTATTTAATGATACCTAACGTTCCCACAGTTCACGACGTGCCACTCTACTTATTACTTCTAATCTATATTTTACCATATTCTCTGTATAAAAATACCACTCTGAAATAATCAAAGTGGCATGTTCTTGAACTGCTGTGTTAGGCGAAGTAAATAGCAAAGTTACTTTATTTCCGTTCGTCTTATTGAATTTGGAAGCATAACGTCAATTTCTTTTTCCGAAAAGGTTTGTTCCTCCTCAGTCTTCAATGCTTTTTGTGCAGCTTTATAACTTTTATAATCCGTTTTGGGAGAATTACTATATATCTCTGATGTTCTTTCCTGTAACTCATCTCTTTTATTCATTACATCTTGAACCGACAATACATCAAAGTCTACAAGTAAAGACACATACTCTTCACGAATTTTCCATAATAAATCAGATGTTTTTTGATGAACTTTAGCTTGTTCAACTAAATTAAAATTCTTCATATAAGTATTTATTATCAATAAAATTACAGATAAAACCGCACCAATAATTGCTGATACTTTCTCATTTGAAACAATGGTTACTAAAAAGCTTCCAGTTGTTAATGCCGATATTATAATTTGACTCATTTTGAGTCTCTCATTTAATTTTTCTAATCGTCCAGATAATTTTATATGGCATGTCTGAGTATATGTAACTCGCCCAAACGCTTCTCTAATCTGAGATTCAATTTTATAATCATGACTATCCTGGGAACTTCGATCCATAAATTACCCTCCATTTCTGTTTAGCAGTATATTTATTATTATTATTTTCATTTTCAATTGCTTCTAATGATGTATTATATGCTTGCTTTGCTTTTGCTTGAAATTTTCCATTGCTCCAAACATATCTATTACTTCCAGGTGCCCACCAGTAAGTTTGTTCCTCACTAATATCTTTCAAATACTTAAAAAAATCCCTACTCATAAAATCATAATATAGATAGGATTGATCATTATAATTCCAATCTTTAATAAATTTATATGCAAGAGTATCTATCAAAATACCACTCATTGGAACGGAACAATTTTGTTTCCAGGCTCTTGCCATACGACATAATCGCTTTAAATTTTTATTCGTAACTTTATTAAGTTCAGTTATTGCTGAAATTTCACTTCGTGGATCAGTTGTTTTCCAACTTCCACCATTATTTGTATCTGCATATGTGTAAGAATTGTCCTCGTTTATAAATGCTGGAACAATTTCAAAATCAATACCATCAGTAAAATTAATGCCAACTACCTGCCCATCTCCCTTTATATAAGATGTACTATATGTTTTTGCAATTACACCTTTAACTTCTTGAAGCAAAGCTGATTGTCCATTTGTACTATATCCGTTAAATTTCTCATATGTACTAAAAGGAAGTTGAACAATCACGTCAATATCACTTGTAAATATTTCAGTTCCTCTTCCATACGAACCAACATACAAACTATGTAAAACGTCTGAACTTGTACCCCAGTAATCGCTATTAATCCTTTTAGTTATTTGCTTATAACGATATTGTATGTTTCCAATAGTATCACTATTCATCCTTAAATTTGAATTAAATGTTTTAAAATTATCACTTACTGACATTGTATTTCCTCCATTTTTTGTTATTTATTTTGCCTAACGTTCCCACAATTCCCGATCGTGCCCCTACTCGTTCTTACTCTTATGTTATATTCTACCATAATTTTGGTACATAAATACCCCTCTGTTACCAAAGGGGCATGTTGGGAATTGCTGTGTTATATACAGTGTTGCTTTTGGTTACTTTAGCAGGACCATTAAGTATCTATGTTCTGTCGTTTTGAAGTAACCATCACACTCAATTAGATGTTGTAATTCTAATAGTTTGTCAAAATGTTTCTCTACTGAAAATCCAGTAAACTCCCACTCGATTATTTTTGCAAGGTAGACAAATGCTCCAACATCTAAGTATTTCGTGACTGGAAATGCTTGTTCACTTCTAATTATTTCAAAGCCCAATTTTTTTGCCTTCACTAGCTCGCTGTGGTACTCATTTTCTGTTGCATATACTAAATCAGGTTTACTAAGAACAAACTTTGCCAACTCCAGATTATTAGTTTCACCCACTTGCTGAGTTATAAAATACCCACCAGGCTTTAGAACCCTATATACTTCACCTAGATCATAGGATTCATGTCTATCAATAACAATGTCAAAAGTTTCAGAGTTAAATGGTAGAAGTGATTCATAATCGCCATACTGAACATCAATTCCTAATTTACTTAGTTTTCTTCTACATAACTCAAGATTTGGTAGATATGATTCAGTAACTGCCGTCAGACTATATGGATGATTCAGTTCTAACAAAAACTCACCTCCACCAGTACCAAGGTCAAGTAGATACATTTTTTTTGACAAATACTTTTTAATGGTCTCTCTATAATCCCATGGAAGTGATTCACTTTCAGTTCTGTTGCTGATATATGAAAAATCCCAACCAATAAGCTCAACTCGTTCCTCTTGTAACCATTTTATTTTTAGTTCTTCTCGCGTCATCACTTTTCTCCTTTTCAACATGAATTAATATAGAAAAAGAGTACAGCTGACTGGCAACCAAAATATCAAGCTCAGTACAACCTGTTACCAGATTTAATCAACTGTACTAAGCTATTACCTCGTTTATCTAACATAGTGTTCTCCAATCTTTAGTTACAACTTTCGATATATTTTACTGATAAGTTATCCAATTCCATTTTTAACTCTGGAATCTCTAACTGTCTGGCAATTGGTGAGAATAAGGCTAATGTTTCTTTTGCTTTTTCACTCCACCTCTCTTTGGAAAGATGTTCGATCGTTCTCATATTGTGTAATCTGTCAGCTAACTTAATCATTATTATTGATTCGTCGTTGTTACTGAGGTTTTCATCAATGGTTAGTTTATTTAACAACATTATTTGTCCCTTTATATTCTCGTTAAAAGGCAGAGTGTCTAAGTTTTTTATACTACTATATTTCTTGCTTAATATCTCATGTAAAATGCCTAAAATTATTACCTCTGCTGGCTGGTCTAATTCAACAAGTAGAAGTGCCACACAAAGACAATGATTTATATACGGTTCTCCAGAATAACGCATGATACCTTCATGACATTTCTTTGCATACTCAACGGCGAGCAAAATCTCATTCTGCTCATTCTTAGAATACTTGACATTAGACGCTTCAATTAACTCATTAAACAATTTCTCTGTACTCATATTCTCAACTCCTTCAGAACTGAACATAACTTCTGCGAATCTAAAGGCACAGAGTACTTTTGGACTATAACCGAATTTCTTCCTAAAAGCTTTACTGAATCCTGAATGGGTTTCATAACCATACTTCAATGCCACGTTTAATATGTTTTGACCATTTATAATCTCTTTAGATGCATGATGTAATCGCCTTTCTGTAATATATCCTTGTAATGTTACATCAAACTCTGATTTAAATAGTCTTGAAAAGTGAAATTTGGAATAGCCTACAGTTTCTGCAACTGATTCAACAGTTATGTCCTTATCTACATTTTCCTCAATAAACTCTAATGCTTCATATATAGCAAACATTTTACTCATACTTAATACTCCTTGGCCAAGATATATTCTAAGTTTATCAAGTTCACTGCGACAAAACTGTTCCAAATTTGCTATGTTCACACCGTTAATTATTACTATGAGGAAAAAGCAGCATTGTATATAACGGTTCCACAGTTCCCGATGCGCCCCACTTTATTACCTCTCTTCTATATTTTAACACTTATAGTCGATAAATAAGTCTGATTTCTACAAATCAGGGCGTTTTGGGAACTGCTGTGTTATATGATGCAATCTGCAGTCAGGGCGTTATAGCCAGCTCACTATTGCCATACATGATTAACTATGAATTTCTGATTCACTTTTTGCTAATTATTCACGCTAACCAATACTTCATAAGCTATTTCATCCACGTTATTTTAATAGCCAGACACACCTGAACTGCAAAATACCAACAACTTAAAAATTGTACGAAGCCATAGACTCTTGATTACAAGAAGTGGCTCAGAATGTGCTCACTCCAAACGAGTGATAGCCGGACTTTTAATCACCACAAATTCATTACCACACAGAAAGCTTGTTCTGAGTAAGTTAGAACACCTTTGGTGCTGTGCACTAATGTATTAAACAGCAGTTGCAAACAGCGAAGGGGGCGATCATTAAGTAAAGATTCGGTATGTCCCCACTGTAAACTTTGACATTTGAATAGCGGCCACTTGAACTTCCTCATTACATACAGCAATAATTCTCGTTGAGTATTTAACTATCAAAATGGTTAATGCCGCTGCTAAACAACTACAATACACTAATTAACAAAACGGGTACTCTTTATCAGCCTTAAAGTTGTAAGTTCAACCGTAATTAAACTGCCCCATAGTACAGTGTCAGAAATATTCGGTGAAAGATAAGAAATGTCGGGAACCATTGCCGCAACTGCCATGTATTCAGAGCACGCATGTTCGAAACCCCATTTTCCCTAGTATTTATAAGTCATAAATTGTGTGCAAAAGAGAACAAGCTTTCACTTTGTATTTCTATTAAGTACTTAAATGCAATGAGGCGTACAACAATATAAACATAGTCTTTTTCTCTGAGTCAGTTCGGTTTTTCGACTACAACCTTCCAAAAAACTTCGACACAAAACACCTCAGCAGTTGTGTTATATAACGTCATGACTGTTCCTGACGCGTGCTGGCGGTACTTTTGCTGTACCATAGTTAACTATTCTATACTCCACGACCAATACCTTCCATTACTTTCCCAAAGAAAAATCCCCGCAAAAGGGATGACGGTGTTAGTGTTAGGAACAGCTCTGTTATATGGCGAAGTGACACGGATTTACTTAGTCTAACTTCTTTTTCTAGGTGCGTTTAATTCAATTTAGTTTATAATTTATCCCAATCAATGCAAATGCCCACCCCACGTATTTTCCAAAATTTCATTCAATGGCATAAATTTTGAGTCCAAATTAACCATTCTAATATTGGGCATTTCATGATGAATACACTTCACACTGATTTCTCAAATGTAACTAAACAAGAACGAAACGAATTGAACGCAATTACTCATACACACATGATCTCTTACACACGCTTACTCGGGGCAATTTGTCATTATAACGTTCCCACGGTTCACGCTCGTTCGCCTTCTATTGCAACACTTTCAGTTTCGTCACACCAACTAACTTCGGAACATTCTTAAACTTCGTAACCACAAGGCGAATGGCGGGACACCGCTGTGTTATATGGAGTTAATAGCGTTTTTAGATACCTTTTACATTATTATTCCACTGCACACTTTCATGACCAGCCATTTCTAGGTAATCTCGAACCTTTTTATCCATAGATAAAAGAATGCTATTCTCGATTTCCAATCCTTTGATTACTAATAAATCTAGCATGTCATTCTTATCAAACTTTTTACCTCTTATTAACCAGTCTTCAACCAGCATGGCAAGATAACAAGCCATGTGTTCTGTTATTATTTCACTTTTCGATGTACTTTCAATAATTCGAACCCTTATATCTTCAATAATTTCTTCGCCATGCTTCTTTCCAAGGTTCTCAGCTATTTTTGAGTGAGTCATATTCACATGATTAGGATTGAAGGTCTCTTCAACCTTAGAAATAAAAGAATACCCTATACTTGGGTATATTTCTTTAATACTAGATTTGATTACTTTAGTAAATTCGTAATATGTTAATTTTAGCAACTCATTGAACCAGTCTTTTGCCACTCTAGAAACTTTATTACTGTTATTAACGCTATATGCTTCTTTAAGGTCGTTTTTCATTATTTCCTTCCAAGAATTCAACATATTTTGAAACTTATATCCAGTCAATTCTTTGAAAATTTCTGTTTTGAGCAAAATCCAATGGCTACTATTAGAATTTGTATTAAATAACACTAACTCATTCTCATAAGTTTTAAATAGAAGGTCTATGTAATACGTTGAAATTAAATCACACATAATACAAAGAGATGTAATTTCATATTCTACTTTTACAGCTAATGCATCTTTAAATAGCTTATTAAGCTGATCTTGGTTCTTGTCTGAAAATTTATTCATAATACTTTTAACATTTAACAATTGAAGTCCAACATAATGACATTCTATTTCATTATTTTCTATAAATACTATTAACTTCTCAAGAATATCCTTTTCGGACGAAAACCGAACTATAAGTTCATTCAATGTCGCAGAAGTTATGAACAATGTATTATTTGGACTCTCCAAAAGTTTTACGAGTTTTTTTCTATTAATTAAACTGGACTCACTCATATTGAGATTACTACGACCAATGTAATCATATACAATATTTGTATCTAAAATAACATTCATATTATTATTCCTTTGTCTAGCTATTCATTCCATATAACGTTCCCACGGTTCACGCTGTTCGACCCAGCTATTTCAACACTTTCAGTGTCGTATAAACATTTTACTGCGGAACATTCTTAAACTCAGGCACTACAAGGCGAATGGCGGGACACCGCTGTGTTAGGTGAAGTCTTGGCACTGTCTCGCAGACATAATAATGTCATTATTAATTATCTACTCTTGCAATAGATATGCTCTTATTGATGTGAACGCTTTTACCAACTCAAACTGTTCATCTTCGTTCAACTCATCCCAATTAACAAATTCTGCTTTCAAAACTTCAATATTGTCAAATAACCTATTCAACCTTGTTTTTGAACTTTGACTCAAAACAAAACGCCCTTGCATAGAACTTGATTTAAGTTCCTCTAGCTTCATTACTACTTTCTCATCAGCAAACAAATCAATTACATCCAGTGTAATAGTCTCTGTTGAAACTTTAAGCACTGTTTTTACTTCATTCTTAATCTGCTGCTCAAAGCTTATACCTTGATAATTCCTATATATTAAAGCTACTATTAGGAATGTTATAATTGCGAATACTACTTTGATTCGTCTACTCATACTTTTCTCCATTGATAGTCTAGTGCCAAGATTTTACCTAACGTTCCCACGGTTCACGCTGTTCGACCCAGCTATTTCAACACTTTCAGTGTCGTATAAACATTTTACTGCGGAACATTCTTAAACTCAGGCACTACAAGGCGAATGGCGGGACACCGCTGTGTTAGGTGAAGTCTTGGCACTGTCTCGCAGACATAATAATGTCATTATTAATTATCTACTCTTGCAATAGATATGCTCTTATTGATGTGAACGCTTTTACCAACTCAAACTGTTCATCTTCGTTCAACTCATCCCAATTAACAAATTCTGCTTTCAAAACTTCAATATTGTCAAATAACCTATTCAACCTTGTTTTTGAACTTTGACTCAAAACAAAACGCCCTTGCATAGAACTTGATTTAAGTTCCTCTAGCTTCATTACTACTTTCTCATCAGCAAACAAATCAATTACATCCAGTGTAATAGTCTCTGTTGAAACTTTAAGCACTGTTTTTACTTCATTCTTAATCTGCTGCTCAAAGCTTATACCTTGATAATTCCTATATATTAAAGCTACTATTAGGAATGTTATAATTGCGAATACTACTTTGATTCGTCTACTCATACTTTTCTCCATTGATAGTCTAGTGCCAAGATTTTACCTAACGTTCCCACGGTTCACGCTCGTTCGCCTTCTAAGTGCAACGCTTTCAGCTTCATATAAACAATATACTGCGGAACATTCCAAAACTTCGTCACCACAAGGCGAATGGCGGGACACCGCTGTGTTATGTGTAGTTCTAGTTGAATATATATAGCAATTTATCTGTGCTAGATATGTTTGATTCCAGTTTTTGCTTTTGTAAATTGTATTCAAGTTCAACAGCTTTTATTGTACTTTTTATCGATTTAACACTTGGAACACGTTCGTAGTTATAGCTAATAACAGTTTCTAATACTGTATCTAAGTACTCATGTAATCTGACAACGAGATGTTCAATATTGCCGTTATTCGAACCTTCATGTACAAACATATTTCTTGATCTATAAATTCGTCGCAACTCATTATCAATTACTTTTGATGCTTCATTAAGAGTTGAAGTAAAATCATTAGTTTTTACTAACTCTTGAATTTCCTTATAGCGATGTTGTAAGTAAGCGTCTAATAAGACGGTGTATTTTCGAAGCAGTTTCTTCATGAGATAATCGTCCTAAAGAACAACTTTTAAATCTTTAAAAGTAACTATAAAAGATTTAAAAGTTACTATGGAGGACAAAACTCATGGATAGTACTACTTTAACTAGGCAAGTGAAGTTGGAAAAATGGACTGAAATGATTCGTGAGCGTAATGAAAGCGGTCTAACCATCGCCCAGTGGTGTACGAAACACTCTATTAATCAGGCTAAATATTACTACTGGTTAAAACGTGTTAGACAGGCTGCTTGCGATCAGTTGCCGGCAATCAGCAGTGGATCAGTTAATCATATTGTTCCAGTCACATTTGAAGACCAAGCGGCATCTCACACGAGCAAACCATGCTCACCATATGCCATGCGTGTGACGATAAAAGGTTGTTCAGTAGAATTTACAAATGATGCTACACCTAGATTAATAGAAACTGCTCTACAGGTCTTAAGTCATGTTAGGTGATATATCTCGCGCAGAAAAAATCTATATTGCTTGTGGTCATACAGATATGCGCAAACAGATAGATGGTCTCGCAGCTTTAGTAGAGCAAAATTTTGAACTAAGCCCTTATGAGAATAGCCTCTTTCTCTTCTGCGGTCGTCGCAAAGACCGGATCAAGGCGCTTTACTGGCAAGGTGACGGTTTTCTACTCTTGTATAAACGACTTGAGAACGGGTCGTTTCAGTGGCCAAATGATCCAGAAGAAGTAAAATGTATCACAAAACAAGAGCTCAGATGGTTGCTTGAAGGTCTCTCTATCAATCAACCAAAAGCCGTTAAAAAAGTCCATATAAAAACAAGCGTGTAAGCGGCCGAAGTCTTGAAATTACTTGTTTACACCGTTTCTAAATGTTATAATTATAGTAGGCAAAACACATGAAAACGGAGTGCTTATGGACTTAGAATTAGTAGTAGAACAACTCATGAATCGCATATCAAATCTAGAAGATGAAAATCATAAACTTCATGAAACTGTAGAATATTTGACCAGAAAACTGTATGGCAGAAGTTCCGAAAAGACTTCTTCTATCGTTGATGGTCAACTATCATTTTTTGATGAAGTAGAAACATCTACTGATAAAAATGCTGAAGAGCCAGATCTCAGACAAGTCCAGGCACACCGGCGAAAGAAGTTCAAAGGACAACGTGAAGAGCTACTAAAAGACTTGCCGCGTGTAAAACGTCTATGTACCCTTGTAGAAGAAGATCAGTTCTGTGAAATCTGTGGTGATGGTTTACATTCCATGGGTGAGGAACTCATTCGTACGGAGATTGAGTTTATTCCTGCTAAGGTTCAAGTCATAGACTATTATAGAGCTTCATATGAATGTAGAAGTTGTAGAAAAAATGGTGCTCCATATGTTGAAAATGCACCTATGCCTTATCCTGTGGTTCAGCATTCTATGGCATCCCCAAGTACAGTGGCATGGGTCGCACATCAGAAGTTTGTAAATGCGCTGCCATTATATAGACAAGAAAAGGAGTGGCAATCTCTTGGCGTTAAGTTAAGTAGAGCAACGATGGCCAACTGGCTGATGATTGCTGCTCGTGACTGGCTTGGTCCAGTCCTAGATTTATTACATAAGAAGTTACTTGAACAGTCACACCTTCATATAGATGAAACGACTCTTCAGGTTATGAAAGAACCTGGTCGTAAGAACACAACAAACTCCTACATGTGGGTTTATGGATCTGCAAAGTCGAGTGCTCATCAGATCCGAATTTTTGCGTATCAGCCCGGTCGCTCTGGTTCGTACCCGAAAAAATTCTTAGAAGGCTTTAAGGGATATATTCATACCGATGCCTACAAAGGATACAATAAGGTGCCTCATGTAACTCGCTGTATGTGTTGGGCACATCTTCGCAGAAAGTTCGTAGAGGCCTTACCAAGCGATCTTAAAAATCCGAGTAACACTTTAGCAGGCAAAGGTCTTCAGTTCTGTAATAAGCTCTTTGAGATTGAAAAGAGTTTAAAAGACCTTGAGCCAGATACTAGAAAGAAACAGCGTCTAGAATATGAAACTCCTATTTTAGAGGCCTTTTGGTCATGGATTGATGAAGTACTCGCAGGTGGCAAAACCCTTCCTAAAGGAAAAACACTTGATTCCATAAAATATGCAAAGAATCATCAAGACGAGTTCATGAATTATCTGCTGGATGGAAACTGTGTGATTTCTAACAACTTAGCTGAGAACAGCATTCGTCCATTTACTATAGGTCGAAAAAACTGGTTATTCAGCGGAAGTCCGAAAGGAGCTAGTGCAAGTGCCGCTATTTACAGTATTATTGAAACTGCAAAGGCAAACGGACTTTCACCATACAAATACCTTAAGTTCATTTTCTCTGAACTTCCAGGAGTACAGTTCCACAAACATCCTGAATTCCTTGAAGATTACCTTCCTTGGAATGAAGATGTACAGCAAATTTGCAAATAAGCAGACTTCAAAATGAGGTCTGCTCTTCTTATTTTTATAATCTATTATTTCATCTTTTCAATCATATTTACATACACTGTCTTATTAGACGCTTACTGTTGTAATAATGAAAAACAGTTTAATTCATTCTCAAACTCTCGTGAAAGTTGTTTATAATCCTCAAATGAAATAAGATAGAGAAATTTGTCAATATTATTTCTTCCAACTTCTACTTGTTTGAGGGTATCATTAAACGAATGTCTATTCCAACGCTTCAAGTCCTTGTATAAATTCAAAACTATTTCTTTCAGATAATTAATTAGAATGAACGGTTTTAGATTTTTTGATATTTTCTCTATTTTTGATTTGTTTTTTTTATAGTCAGTTATCAAAATAATTTCAAGAGCAACCCATAAGTTTAGCAACTTACTATTAGAATCATTGTTTAGATTTGCCTCATTATGTAATTTAACAACACTTCCAATTTTACTCACTGTCTCTATTTCATTAGAGCTAAAACTTTGGATAAATCTCAGTATTTTTTCCTCAGCTTCATTCAGTTTTCGGTCTGGAATTCTAGACGTCACATTTAGCGGAGAATTCAAAAGTTTAGTTTTATTATTCTCAGATATTACAACAACATCAGAGTTGTATTCCTCTAATTCTTTGTGATGATAAATACTTATCAATGAGTAAATCGTGTTTAATTGTCTCAATGCACTCTTACGAGCTGAGGTTTCATCATAACTTTTCACACTAATGACAAGATACTTGTACTTTGTAAAGTCGCTAAAAAAATCTGAGTGATTTGTAGTGATACTGTCACCACTTTCAATACTCCTCCTGAATATATCAGTATTACTAAGGATGTTTTCAAACTTTACAGGAATCCTGAATACTACTTCAAAACTAGATTTACTTAAGTTAAATCGTTCCAAAATACCATGTACTTGTGTGTTTGATGTAATTTGGTCTGAAGGATTATAGTAGAAATAGTATTGAAGTTCTGAGTAAAGACTCTCTTTAGAATATCCTCTGTGTATTAGAGTTGATAACCAAGTATTTGTAAACTTCCTTATTTCCTTTTTTGATGCATTGGTTACTATACTTTTTGAAAGGGAGTCAATAAGAACTTCAACATAGTGATTATTAGTTTCAAAAATTTCATTGACCATGTTTACATAAATTTTTCTATCTTCAATTGAATTAGATATAGCTAAACCTTTTTTGACAGATTCCAACATTCCGCCAAGGATATGTTGAGCAGTTAAATCAACCTCTAATTGTGCAATAATCTCATTAGATAACACATCAAAATTAGCTTTATCTATTGCACCTGTATCGATAAGTCTATACAAAGACTTCGCTTCTCGAATCATAATGTATGCATTTCTATAACTAGGTCGATAAAGTTCACTAGAATAATGCCAAAGCATTTCATTACAACTCTGAGAAAAAAATATTAGACTATCTAGTTCACGAACAGACTTAAATTTATTTAATTCCTGATACTTCATTATTATCATACCTTTCAACTCGAATTACACATAACGTTCCCACGGTTCACGCTGTTCGCCTTCTATTTCAATGCGTTCAGCTATTTCAAATCCATAAACTGCTCAACATCACAAACTCAGTCACCACCAGGCGAATGGCGGGACACCGCTGTGTTATGCGAAGGAAAATACGTCATACTAATTGAACTGATGTAACTTTATAATCAGTTTCTCGATTTTGTCTTCTTTATAATTTTGCATTAAATGTTTCTGCTCACTAGTAATATGTTTAAAGATATTGATAAATGTATAGCTATAACAATTTCTAGACTGTTGAAATATCTTATTCTTAAGAGCAATATTAGATTTTGATATATTAGGAATATATGCCATACTCGCATCTATGTCCTCTAATACTTTTTCACGATATATTTGTGTAAACGACGGATCAGCATGTTCAACTTTACTTAATTCATGATAATCAGTAACGTACATTCCTTCAGTTATTAAATCTGATTTTGAGTATTTAGCAACCGAAGTATTTCTAATATTTGTAATTCCATGCTCTTTTAACTCTTTTTCTAGTTTTCTTAGTTCACTGTCAATGTCTGATTGATCAATGTTTCCATTCGCTTCATTCAGTTTTTTGAACCATTCCTTTTCGAAAAACTTTTTTATGTTCTTCAAATAATTGACCCGACCTATAAGAGGTTGTAATAAATATTCTTCAACCTTCTTTGAATCATTGTAATTATTTATCAGAAAGAATGTTACCATCTGGTTATTCAGCATAGTTCTATACAGAATTTGTGCTTCTTCAGCCATGTTAGCCTCTAAAAGTACGAAAACCGATTCAAGTAAATTATGCAATCTACAAAATAGAGTATGAACTTCCCTAAAATAATCATATCCCGAAGTAATTATAATTGGTTGACCTTCCTTAATGAACTCTCGCTCAACAGAATTCATTATGTCTTTAAACTCAATTATTTTCTCATTAGTATTCATCAAGTTCATCCTCTCTAAACTAAGTATTTTCTTTTGCATAACGTTCCCACAGTTCAAGACGTTCCCCTCATTTTAACCACTCTTCAATATTTTAACATATCATACTCAATAAAAATTCCCCAATTCGTATAATTGAAAAGGGGAATGTTCTGGAACTGCTGTGTTATGTGCCGTAAAATGCGTTTTAACATAAATGACTCTGACATAAACCTCATAACTAACAAGTCTGAACCAGCTTTCTCATAAACTGATCAGATTTCATGCACTAACACTATTAACAGCTTCAAAACCTGTAGTTCTTTTGAAATTCATATTATGTACGAAATTTACCAATGAGTCAGATGGATCAATCAAATCGAAATTGAGTCCTTCAATTGTATCTCGAACATATAATACTGACAAAATTACTGAATTCTCCATATACCCTGTTGCAGTATTCAATAATTGGCACTCTGTGTCAACAATCACTTTTTCGATAGGAAGGGTTTCAAATAATTCTCTAGCAACACGTAGTGAGCAACTTACTAAATGATCTTGATATATTTCATTTCTCTTAGTATTAGATAACTTTTTCTCTGACAGTTTACCTGTTTTTAGCAATGATTTTGACATTTCAGGAACTATTTCAATAGAGTTGCCCCCGATTCTTACAGAGATCGGATTCGGTTCAAAGTCTATTGCTACACTTGTACCAAGCCCCTCAATCTCTCTAAATGGTTGAATATTTGATATCCACTCTTTAAAAGCTATACGATCACCATTTTTCATACCTTCAAAACATGCTTTTGTCTGATTATATTCATTTAACTCCTCTTGCCAAGTGGATAAATTTTTCTCATATTCTTCAGTATCCTTTTTGACTGCTTTTTCAAGTTTAGCATTCAGCTCATTTTTCTTTGCATCAATTTTTCCAAGCAGTTTGTCAAATAGACCAGGAGAATAGTTATCAATTTCTCTCTGTGCCATAGTCTCATTAGATCTAGTGTTAACTGGTTCAACAGGGATTTCTAAGTTATTTAGAGATTGCCAACTATAACCTGATGTTTCTTTATGTACTGACTGAATTACCTCTATATAATTTTCATATTGCTCAACTTCAAATGTAGCCCTTTCAATGGCTTGCATCTTTTGAATTTCCTTCTGGCGCTTTTCAAGTTCTCGTTGTCTTCGCTTGGCGTCTCTCTCAGCTGCTTTTATTGCCGAGTTAACAGACCTCATTGTTCCTTTCCAGCCCATAAGTACCTCCTTTTTCATATCCATTTATCTTAAATTAAACTAAGCATTTTATGGCACCATAACGTTCCCACAGTTCACGACGTGCCCTTAAAATACTTTCTATGCTATATTTTAACATCTATATACAGAAAAACACGCCCTTTATACAAAATGTCTAGGGCATGTTCTTGAACTGCTGTGTTATGGGGTGTTTTGACGGTTACTGTACACTCATATAAATAACTAAATCTAACTTTATGATGCGTCAGTAATTTTATTAGCTATTTCACTTTCTGCAATTTCTTTAAGCAGTTTTTCAACTTGCTTTTTAACACTTTTATTTAAATGCTTCTTTTCTATTATGCCTTCATCCATTCGTTGGATCAGTAAATCAAGAAGCTCGTCTTTCATACAAATCTCAAAATTTCCATCATTTATATTTTTTATAATTAAATCTGCCACTTTTCCTAAAGCATCATGATTCATATTAATAATATCATAATGATGACATTTCATAACATGATAACATGTTTCACCATCGTTATTCTCAACTGTTAATCCACAATCACTTATAGAATCACCGTCTAGAAAAATAATTTCTATTGTATCAATTTCTTTACCAAGTGATAATGCGATTGTGAGACCAGCTTCTAAGTATTCATCTCTACTGAATTTCCAAAGCGAAAAAGTATTCAATCTTGAGTTCATATCTCTAGTAATTGGCTCCGCTGGTAATTCTAAAATAGTAGAATATTGTGGTCCATCATCAGGCCATTTTTTCATATCTATTCTTCTTATCAATGTTGCCATTGGCGTTCATCTCTTTCCTTTAAACTCTCAATTACTTTTGTCTTGTATTTATGTATCCAAGGTGATGCTACATCAATTTGCTCTAAAAAAGTAATAGCTTCTGGTTTTTTCCAGTATTCAAAAGCCCTAATCGCATTTGCGGCAGACTCTCGATCTTTGAGATTAATAGCTGCAATAGCGATTGTTTGACCAATAGGATATACTTCCTCGTACCTGAAAGACGAAATAACATACAATATACCATTAATCAACTTCGTATCATTAGTTTTTAAAGCTGTAAGATAAGCTCTGCTAATTACAATTTGTGCGTGTATGTCCGATTTCTCAAATAGGGATTCTAGATATGAAACAGCACGGCTTTGTGAACTAGCATCTAAATTGTCATTGTTTATAAAGTGTATTAATTCTTCTTCGCACTCCGCTGGGTCTTCTAACTGGTTCACTATTACTTCATTTGGTACAATTGATAAGGATTCGTCTAGTTGTGTAACTACCATATTACTTGAGTTAGTCTCATCATTTATAGTACTAGAACTAGGAGTCGAAATCGTTTCAGTTTTTACGTAATTAAAATTATCAGCATTTCCATAAACTTCATTTGAATCATCATCAATACTTCTGATTACACTTTTAACTGCATCTACAACTAAACCAGAACTACTTGCAGCAACTAACAAATTAATTAGCATTGAACTAGCCATTATAAACCCCCGCCAGTGTATCTAACTTGTTTACTACAGATTCTGAGATTGAACTATAGAAATCTGAATATTCGCTAATACTGAATGGTTTCATTTTCTCATACGGTAATGTATTTGCATCGATGGAGTATAAAGTGCCTTTAACTGAATGTAATTGATTATCAATTGATATATTAATTCCGTGTTCATCATATCGGTTTTCAATTACAAAATTAATATTCTCTGAACGGTCTTTTATTGAACACTTTTCTCTTATTACATTTCTAATTGCCCATTCCACAAATTGATTATCACTAAAATATTTCTCATTATTAATTATCTTACTATCACTATTTCCTTCGACTAATCCTCTAGCAAATACTGCAAATCGATGACATGGTTCATTAATATGTTCTCCAAGTCTACTGAATAATTTAGTTGCTATAAGTGATGTGTCTAGCAACTCTAGAGTTTCTTTATATGATTTCATCTTAAATGTGATATCTATTCTTTCAGGTAACACCACTAAGTCATATTTTTTCTCAATGTTCATGAATTGTGGCCTATATCTAGTTTTAACACCATTATTTGTTACAACTTGCATTGAAAGAGTATTGGGCATCAGTCCAAATTCACTTGTAATGCTATTCAAAATCTGAATAAGTTCTGGAGTTGCATCCAGTTTGTCGAAGTTACCAAGAACTGTATATCGAATTTCTACTAGTTTTTTCATAAGAGCCTCCTCATAATCTATATATTACCATTTATATACTACTCTTAAAACAAAATAATTATAAATTATAAAAATGTTTACATTCTATAAACATGTTTTCTAATAATTTTTCTTAATTCAAAGTATGGAAAGTCAAAATGCACCATAACGGTTCCACAGTTCCCGATGCGCCCCACTTTATTACCACTCTTCTATATTTTAACACTTATAGTCGATAAATAAGCCTGATTTCTACAAATCAGGGCGTTTTGGGAACTGCTGTGTTATATGATGCAATCTGCAGTCAGGGCGTTATAGCCAGCTCACTATTACCATATATGATTAACTATGAATTTCTGATTCACTTTTTGCTAATTATTCACGCTAACCAATACTTCATAAGCTATTTCACCCACTTTATTTTAATAGCCAAACACACCTAAACTGCAAAATACCAACAACTTAAAAATTGTACGAAGCCATAAACTCTTTATTACAAGAAGTGGCTCAGAATGTGCTCACTCCAAACGGGTAATAGCCGGACTTTTTATCACCACAAACTTGTAACCACACAGAAAGCTTGTTCTGAGTAAGTTAGAACACCTTTGGTGCTGTGCACTAATTATGAAACAGCAGTTGCAGACACCGAAGGGGGCGATCATTGAGTAAAGATTCGGTATGTCCCCACTGTAAACTTTGACACTAAAATAGCGGCCACTTGAGCTTCCTAATTACATACAGCAATAATTTTCGCTGAGTATTTAATTATCAAAAGAGTTAATGCCGCTGCTAAACAACTACAATACACTAATTAACAAAACGCGGACTCTTTATCAGCCTTAAAATCGTAGGTTCAACCGTAATTCAACTGCCCCATAGTACAGTGTCGAGAATATTCGGTGAAAGAAATGAAATGTCGGGAACCATTGCCGCAACTGCCATGTATTCAGTGCACGCATGTTTGCCCCCCATTTTCCCTAGTATTTATAAGTCATAAATTATGTGCAAAAGAGAACAAGCTTTCACTTTGTACTTTTTATTAAGTACTTAAATGCAATGAGGCGTACAACAATGTAAACATAGTCTTTTTCTCTGAGCCAGTTCGTTTTTTCGGCTACAACCTTTCAAATAACTTCGACACAAGACACCTCAGCAGTTGTGTTATATAACGGTTCCACAATTCCCGATCGTGCCCCCACTCGTTCTTACTCTTATGTTATATTCTACCATAAACTAGGCATATAAATACCCCTCTATTACCAAAGGGGCATGTTGGGAATTGCTGTGTTAGGTGACGCAGTATATTCAATGCGTTGAAGCCTAGTCAACATTATCTATATTTAATGAGGCTCTACATTTAGAAGCAAAATAAATGTGAGTTCAATAATGCATACAGCTCACAATTACCTTTCAAATTTAACGCATGGGCCTAAGAAATGCAATGCCTTCAGTTAATGCGACTCACCCTTTCAGTCATATGATGACAGCATGCTCGACTACTGAATGAATTGGCAATTAATAACCTTAAAACTCAATTTAGCCGGACTTGATAAACTCCAGAACCCCGTATAAATAAATGGGCTTGTTCCCTTGTCATTTAGCGCAACCTTCAGAGAAATAAAGTTTGCTTCAACACGGGTACTTGCTCTCTTTTATTGCAGGGGCACAGCATACATTCAACTGCAAGTCATAAGACTAGTCATTCAACGCACTAACTAAAGGCCAGTTCTTGTATTTACTATATGTACATTTCACTGCATTTCATTACTCATTACTTTATTCAATTTAAATGTACCGCTGGCCGAGGAATCACACCACCATTATTTTGAGCTTCACAGCCCCCAGTTGCAAGTTGAATGAAGATGCTATCAGTGCCTATTCTTCATAACTTTCTTAAAATAGTAGAAAACATAATCTGCCTAGCCAACATAGCAAGTACCAACCCATTTAGTGAGATACAGTCTGATTAATATTACCCCAACCTATTACGGTCAGAATGCAGCAAGGTGCTTGTCCTTTTGAATATCCAGGGCGCAAGTCTAGGCTCATTTGCAACTCAGCTCACTAGTCATTTAGAGTTGTGCACGAAGGCTAACTTTACACTTTTAAAACTCAGGATACATATAACCGCATACAAAATCTTAGCCTCATTAAATTTATGGCCGATGATCACAACGCATGTATTCAAAGCTTCACAGCCCAAGTTGCAATTTGACTAAAGATAGTGTCAGCGCCCTACTTCATAAAAACATTAACTTTTTTGCTTGCTAGACTTAACCACAACATACAAGCACCACCCAAGTTGACGAATTTATGCATGAACACTGTTAACCCTTTCATTAAAAGCGCTAGATGATGGTTTCAAAGGAACAAGACCGCTCTATTCTATAATACATACTTGATATTTTCGTTGAGGCGTACTTATAAACTAGTCTAGTCAGAGACTTTGACAATTCACCCAAAGTTCAAAAAACTATACTCGAAGGCAAGTGTTACCTAACGTTCCCACAATTCCCGACGTGCCCCCACTCGTTCTTACTCTTATGTTATATTCTACCATAAACTTGATAGATATACGCCCCTCTGTATAACAAAGGGGCATGTTGGGAATTGCTGTGTTAGGTGTTGTTTAATTTATGTTTCTAGATTTCATCAATATACAAATCAATATTAAGTGAATTCATATTACGTATTAAATCTAGTGTCGCTAGCTTAGCTATATTTGATTCATACTCATGGACATTCATTAATCCATTTCCGTCTGTCTCATCGAGGATTGCCATACAGAAAATGGGTTTCTTAGTTCTAAACTTGCTTAAAAAATCATCTCTACTAATAATATCTACTTGTCTACTGATTCTTTGAGAATAGCTAGCATATTGGTCAAAGTTCTCATTTATATATACAAGTCTGTCGTACATATCCTCTGCGAATGTTAAAACGTTGCCTTTCTGTTCATTTGTCAGAATCCGAGCTGCGTTATTCACTTGGCTAGCTAAATCACGCATTGAGCTGTCGAACCCCTTTTTAACATGAACAAAATAAATATGCTCGTCATCCCATTTTACTAAGTCTGCCATTTCTATATTCTGATACAGAACCTTATGGAAAACAAGTGTGTTTTCCCGTCCAATATACGAAGCATTATAATCATCTTCAATTCGATGTGTTGTCCGATTCCATGTATCTAACTTAAGCGTATTAAAACGTCTCTTCTCATTTAAATCATTTAGCAATCCACTTACATCTTTATCTAATTCCTCTACTAGATTTCCAATCATCTGAATCCATTTACTATCAATGTAGAAGAAGGTCTCTGTTAAATACTCAATTTCACCATTCAAATGATTCACAAGTCGACCTTTAGTTTTCCTAATCCCATTTGAATCATATGAACTCACTGTAATTTTATCAACTATTTTGAGAAAATCTTTTTGTCTACGTAGTGCTTCTGGATATTTTACTCTCAGAAATTCTTTGATATCTTGATAAGTGATTCTATAATCATAGTTCTCACTTTCACCACCTTTTGCAGTACACTCAATAGTGTATCTATCTGCAAAGAAGTATTCCTCATATTCCTTGTGACAAATCTCAAATGCAAAAGTTTGCCCACCATCACGAAGATACTTATGTAATTCCTTCTTCAACTTTAAGTTCAATTTTACAACAAGCTCTTTTTCAGATTTAGTGCGGTTATTAATAGATTTTAGTCTATTAATGTTAAATCCTATTTCTATGTTATCTTTCAATAAAATCAGATGTTTTATGAATATTAATAGATTCATGAAATTAATAGACTTATTAAGTTTAAATGAGCTTTTAGCTACACAACTTGCCATATCACGATCTCCAATATCGATGCCAAGTTTCTCTTCAATCACATTGAAATCTAGATCCGCAGATATTTCTTTGAATAATTGACCATATGCTTCCTCAGCTAAAATGAGTTGATCTTTCTTAAATATTTGTGAAGCTGCTAAAGTGTTACCTGTGATACCTCTAGAACGTCTTGACTTAATTACACTGCTTCTTTCATCAATTAGCTTAGTGAGGATTTCTAAACCAAACATTGAATCTACGTATTTGAGTATTGGAAATGTTCCATGACCTGTGCATATTGCAAAGATATAATCCTCACTATAAATAAAGCAGATAATTGAAGACATTTTGTTTTCTGCGTCTTTAATACTAGAATTCTCATCAGCAATTCCCGTGATAAAACTCCTCCATTCAGGAATATACTTGTGCGACCTATAATACAAACTAATGTCTAAACCGTGCTCAAGCCACTCATCTTTCACCTTATGCTGAACATACGAATACTTTGTCTTACTATCCTTTTTTGCATCCTCTGAGATTTCCTTATTGATTAGTCTCATGATGCTTGCCACAATTTCCTGTGAATTAGTTTTTCCTTCAATCGAATCTCTGTCAATAAAATAAACTGAACATGGTCGATTTACCATAAGTATACGCCCCCTATACTTATACAATAAGCTGTTTCACTGCACGCCAAAAAACATACCAATCAATGCTATGCTATCAACTCAATTATGCGCAAACTCCCACATCTGCACACAATAACCTATTAGTAATATGTTACCACACTGTACTTCGATTTTAAACCGAATAAATTATACGTTGATTGAAAAACTAACTTCCGTTTTTCATCAACTTGTTACAGTGCAACAGTAACATCCGTTTTTTCTTTCCAAAATTACATCCTTATATACTGAAAAATCTAGAATATTTACTTTATTTGTTAATTTTAGTGCGATTTTCTGTACAAGAAAAAGGCTACCGGTAAATCTTGCAAGAGTAAATTCCGCTAACCTATGTTTTGCACGAGTAGATTCCGGTTGTATTTATCAATGACAATCAACCAGAATCTATCGTCAATTGACACTAAATTCTCTTGCAGATAATACTATCATTCATCTTGATTGTTGTACATTAAATAAGTCGTTACAATCCTCAGACACACTATTTACGAGGCTCACATCGTATTTATCTTCGTTTTCAATAATGCATTGGCCAATAAGTATAACTGAGTCTATGTATTAAACTGCTTCTACAAGCTTTCTAAAAACAACGGATGTATTCCCTTTGCAAAACTAACTTCCGCTTCTTAAATTATGCAAAACTAACTTCCGCAATTTAGGCTAAAACGGAACTTACTTTTTCATTTAAGCCCGAATAAATTATATGACACCTAACGTTCCCGCCATTCCCGATGGACGCCCTCTGGTTACAAAATCTATATTTCTTAATTAGTTCTAGCTTCGCAACACCCCTAAATTTTGTAACCACAAGGCGTCTGTTGGGAATGGACGTGTTATGTATAGTTTCAATTTGATGTCTATACAATTTACTTTTAACATTTAAATATCTATTCCTTTAAGCTTCATAAATAGATCTCTTTCACAATAGTACTCATCATCAAACTGTACTACTTGAATACTCAAGCTCTCAATTGCTTGATATTGTGGACTACTAAATTCTAATGACTGAGTATAATCCAACAGAACTTCTCTTTTACAATTTAGGCCTACTAATATCTTAAATATTTTTCCATCCGCTGATCTAAAAACAATAGAATCATAGTAATGGTACTTTGCACCATCATATTTGGATTGGGTCCTATTAAGACTATACTCAGGTGAAAGAATTTCCACGATAGCATGACTCTCTACCAGTCCATTAATAGTTATAACTTCACTTTTTGCTCTCATTTTCTTGTTAAAAATTTTTGTTGAATAATGAATAATGTTCAAAAAAATAGCAACATATAATGAGACAAACACAATTACTTTCAAGTCGAGAAGCATTAATCCCGAGAATAAGCCTAATCCAATTGCAACATAGTACCTATATTTTGTATTCATAAAGACCTCAATCATAGCTTTCAGAATATAAAAGTTTATTTTTGTAACAACATAAACCCAAATTGAAATTTTACATAACGTTCCCACAGTTCCCGAAGTGCCCCCACTTTTTATAAAGCACATACTATATTTTACCATAAATTAAGTATAAGAAATGCCACTTCGTATAAACAAAGGGGCATTTTGGGAACTGCTGTGTTAGGAGTCGTCACTCAAAGTGCTATACACTACTAATACACAATCAACTGAAGTATTTAGTTTTCATACTCAGGTATCTCTAAACTATCCTCAGAGTCGTGAGGTAAAATGTTTGATTCGAAAGAATATGCATCAAATTTCAACTTATTAATTTCCTCTTCAATTATATCAACAATCGATTTTTTTCCGTCTAGCAACTTATCAAAATGTTCTTTGTTGAAATCAATTATGTAAATTTTATCATTTTCATTTCGTTTCAGAAGAAGCTGTTTAGTGAGACCTTTCGCAGCTCCCCATCCTCCATTAGTTGAAGTCATTCCATGGTAAGAGAACATTATGCCAAGTTTTGTAGACTTATTATCCAAAAGTGCATAGAATTTCCCAACATATGTAATACTAGTTGTGGTTTTATAATTTTTACACTCTGAAATTACATGATCTTGTTCAAAATCTAAAGCACCAAACTTTCGAATTGTCTTGCCATACGCTTTAAGCATGATAACATGATCCAACTCATTAGTTCTGGTTCGAACATTTGAGTAAACTTTAAAAATCCCGGACTTCTCAAATATAAACTCTACTAGATCTTCAAGTGGTTTACCAATTGTAGTTGTCGTATTACCATTTTTACTTGATACTTGAATACCATTTACTCTTTTTACTTCATTGTACAAACGCTCATATTCCTCTTTTGTCTCAGAAGACCATGTAGTAAGAATACTACGAAGTTTCTCTGGATCATTAGCCATCGCTTCGAGGTATGCACTCATACGTTCTACTTCTTTATTATCAATCATTAGAATACATCACCTTAAAAAGTATTAGTAAATCATTCTTCGAGTTTAGTTCTAAATCACAGTCTAATGTCTGACACAGAGCTTCATCAGGTACATCAGTGAATGCTTCATACTCTTTCGTTTGTTCTTGTCTACAATTTCCGCAATACAAGGAATAAACGGGTTTTACATATCCTAGACTCTCTATCTCTGTTATGATCTTATACGCTAAATTCACATCGCAGTCAATTTTTTCCATAATCTTGCCAGCTCTGAGATATGAGTTTTCACTCAAATACCTAAAATACTCTTCAATGAGGATCTCAATGTCATCATCATCTATTAGATTTTTTCTTTTTAACTCGTTTTCGATGTTTGATAACATACTCTCTAACATGATCCATCATCTCCTTATTATTATTTTCGGCATAGTGATGTATTAAAGTATCACTTTCAGATTTATAATTATGAATAAACATAACTTGCTTATTCTCTTCCAACCACCTAATTCCTCTTTTGGGAAACT
The DNA here is from genome assembly GCA_963676345.2 of uncultured Acidaminobacter sp. Taxonomy (GTDB): domain Bacteria; phylum Bacillota; class Clostridia; order Peptostreptococcales; family Acidaminobacteraceae. Next base: position 94,813 of record CAXXTS010000001.1, on the reverse strand, counting down.
CAGAGGTAGCATAAACTTTCTTGATGTATGATTCAATAATCTTACGCGCATCTGAGTTCTCAGTAAAGACTTGAGGATTATCTTGAATAATTTTCTGCAAGTCACCAATAACAGGTAATTCTAAAGTGTTTTCAGTCGCCTGAAAACTTGCTCTACATTTATTTTCAAGAATCATGTCCTCATAACAGACTCTAATATTGTCATCACCACTATTGACAATCTTATCAATAATGTATGTGAAGTTAATAGTTTTCAATGAAATACCAAAGTGCCTTTGGATCCATGATTTTACTTTCTTCGCAGACTCAATATAGAATTGATCACTTGCCTTAAATCTATCTGATGCTTGATCAAATCTTACTTCTATAATTCCAGTTATATTGTTTATAATACAAAGAACTGTATACAAACGTGTTTCAGTCAATGTATTTTTATTCTTAATCTCTCTTGTAAACTTTACAAAAGTTTCATCACCAACAACATTAATAGTTGGTTTCTCGAAATTTTTGCCAATATAGTCAATAGATTTTTCGTTATATTTGATGTAATCAAGTGGTTTTGCAACTTGTTTGATTTTAGCATTCTCGAAGATCATAGAGTATTTATACCCTTTTTCATAGTCATGATTCTCAATTTCTTTCAAGATTTCTTCATTACTACTCTTTAATGCCTTTACCAAAATTGAACGGTTGTCAAGACCCACACAATTGATTGCTCCTGTTTCATTTTTCTTAAGTTGAGCTTTCGAAGTTATAATTAAACCTTTACTACGAAGTTCAGATACGATCTTTCCTAATTCGTATTGTGTATAGCTTGCCTCAAGTGAGTCTTTTCTTAATTTAAATGCGTTTTGCATACAATACACCATCCATTTATAGTAAAATCTTATACAATATTTTGCATAAGTTGTCAACATGTAATATTTTACTGTTCTATTTTACAACAATTTCGTCCTCTTTACAAATATACGATGAAGATCATATAAAAGTTTAATTTCGTATTTAGACGACTACTCATTATAGCAAAGTATATCTTTGTGTTATGACTCCTAACGTTCCCACAGTTCCCGAAGTGCCCCTCTTTTTATAACTCTTAAACTATATTTTACCATAAACTGAGCATAAGAAATGCCACTTCGTAATAAGCAAAGGGGCATTTTGGGAACTGCTGTGTTATGGGATGAATTTGGCGTTTCTATAATCTACCAGTATGACTTATAGGAAAATAACCTAGTACTTTTGATGACAATACTTCATAATCCTTCCCACGAATATTAAAGTCAGTTTCATTATGATTAATATGTGGCTGAATCGTAATCACTCTTACTAGAATTTTGTCATTATCTTTTGTTAGGTCATACCACCTAACAAGTTCTTTATCCCACAAGTTTTTATATATGATTCTGCCATTTAATTTAAGCTTCAGATGCAACTTATTAGCATTAACTTTTATAGTATGAAGCCAGCTCAAATCTTGAGAAATACTTGAAAATGACCATAACTCAAAGATGTTTAGAGCTGGAATACCGTTGAAGTTTGATTGATACCCCACCGAGATAGTCCCGCAGTCAACTATTTTGTCAGTATTAATTGCATGTAAGTTCATGAAATTGAATATAGCACTATGGATTTCTTGAAGATGATAGTTCATACGCCGAAAACACTCTATGTCAATAGATAAAGCACCATCTAAATCAATGAACATATTCCCATCAATTCTATAATTATTGTGTCCTATACTATTTCTAAAGCCTGGATTAAAACCGCTACAAAAATACTCATTCAAAACCGGATAATCACCCGAAAGCTCCCTTATTCTGTTAATAACTCGCCCTTTAACAACATTTCCTTTTCTGTCACGCATTGCTGAAAATGTTGTATCTATTTCCATTCCATTTAATGCCTGCAAAATCATTAAGAGCATTAACAAGTATTCCGTAACCTCATATGTACTAACATAATAATTTAACCAAGTTCTTGTTAGATAAATTTGACCATCGCTCTGTGGTAGCAACTCAGTATACATCTCTCTAATATTTCTTAGACGATCTACTAGTTTATTTAATCCATTCTCTGTCTTTAAGTATTGACGTATTATATAACCATTTTGTTTATCATATTCAATTAGCTTACTGCGGATAATTTCAAATTCAGCAATTAAAGATGAAGATTCACCTGACCTAGCAACGAAATTAAACATTTCATGTCTATGAAAATGATATGCGTCTGGATGACATTTAAATACACTTAGATAACCGTGAGGAACACGTTCATTTGGATAACTCTTTAGAGTTCCGCTCCATAGTGAATCCTCATATGCTAAAACCATATTTCTAATTTCACTAATTCTACTCATAAAACATATCCTGCCTATTCCATTTTATTAAATGAACATTTCAACTTTGGTTACTACAAACTTTAAAAATATAATAATAAATATTTCTTTCTATCCCATATTCTAATACTGAACTACATTCATTGTTAAAGCAATCAATTAGTTCAGAGTGTTTTCCGTTAATTCTACTTTCCTTGTTCGCAGTATTCATGTTTTCGCAGTAATCATTACTTACATCCGTCGAAGAAAAATAAACTACATAACCTCCAAGTTTGGTTTTGCGAAGTTTCTCAATGTCTGCTTTAATGTGTTTATTGAAGTAACCTGTTCCATCTCTAAACATATACCCCATCTTAACTTCAACTAGTGTCTTGTCTATTACTAAGTCAATTTTAAGCCTTGAATCTGAAAAGTCATCATTGTCACTTTCTCCCATTAAAACATTGAGTTTTCTCATTGGATACTCCAAATAGGCAGAATGTTTCTTGACTAGTGCCGAATTAAACAAAAGTGCTTTTAAAGTACTCTCAACTTTACCTAGACGCGCATCGAAGTTTAAATCTATGCTTTCACTATATATATTCAGTGCTTTTATAGTTAATTCCTTCATTTCACTCATAGCTAACACTGTCATTTTTACCATTTATCCTTTCATAAACATCATAAAGCAAAATATATTCTTAAAATTAACTTAGCCCAATTTGTCCCATAACGTTCCCACAGTTCCCGATGTGCCCCTCTTTTTATAAATCATATACTATATTTTACCATAAACTGAGTACAAGAAATGCCCCTTCGTATATACAAAGGGGCATTTTGGGAACTGCTGTGTTATGCGTTGTTTAATTGCGTTTTTTATTCTTATCTTTCTTCTCAATTGTGAATGTTTCTAATACTTCTCTGGGTAGTGGCTTTGTAGGCTTTGGTGGTTCTGGTGGCTTTTTCTCATCGTCAAATATATAATTTCTTTCCTCTACCATATTCTCCCCTCACTTTCCTTCAATAATTATTGATTCAGTCTCAATCTTTTCAAGTTTATCAAATATTGTGATAGTGTCTCCCCCCTTTTGAACTGTAATTACATTTTCATTTGTAATCTCTTGTTTATCAGCTTCTTGGACAATTTTATATTGTAAAATGAATACCGTAGATGCAGCTATTCCCAATATAATTGCTATTGCAATCGACATACCTGTCCTAAACAAATATTTTGTTTTCTTTTTATTTAATTTCATATTATGATCCGACATTGTTAAATACATTTCATAGAGTAGCTCTTTTTTCACATGATTATAAGTTAATTCCTCTATAGACAAGTCAGTATTGGAAAAAAACGCATCATAATTCTCTGAATAGTAGTTTCGAAGTGGTTTAGAGTATTCTTCAATTTCTTTGGGATAACTTATGTACAGATACTTATATCCATGATAAGACTTAACTGTATAGTAAACCGACACACCTAGACTTACGTTGAATAAAACAATAAGTACCAATAACGCTATGCAATAGGAATCATTCGTACTAAACGCTGTATTTAATAGTAAATATGAATCTAATCCACTTAAAAGTGAAATTATACCAATAGGAACGGAAATTCTGTTACTGATTTTTTCTTTATAGTCAATTTCCTTTTCATACAGTTCTTTGTAAAAGTCAAAAAGTGTTGACATAACTCCTCCTAGCAATTAAATGATGCATAACGTTCCCACGGTTCACGCTGTTCGCCCTAGCTATTTCAACACATTCAATGTCGCATAAACATTTCACTGCGGAAAATTCCAAAACTCCATAACCTCAAGGCGAATGGCGGGACACCGATGTGTTATGTGCTTGAAAAAACGATGACATAACCTCAAACTCTTAAGACAAATCAAAGGTCGACTTTTTTCTTTCTTTGTTCTTGGAAATATATAAGCGCATTTTTTGCCATTTCTCCATCAAATGTATATCCAATATATTCTTCGCTATCCCCCATTAAAAAATAGACCCGTCGTGTCTGTTGGCTATATGCTCCTAATTGATTCTTCATCAGTTCATTAACTGAATCAGAAAAATAGAAGCTCATCTCATCATTATTCGAACTCATGATAGCGTAAAATAAAGTGCGCAAAAATAAATAAAGGAAAAGCCATCGGAAACTCCGAAAAGGTAATTGTCTAGAAAACCCAAATAAGGAGATGATAAACCGATGGCTTACCAAAATTCTACCCTACCTTTTGAAAAAATGCTATTAAAGTTTCTAACTGCGCAAGACCCAATGCTTGAAATGCTCAAGTGGCTGTGCGAACAGCTGATGGAAGCAGAACTTTCAAATCAACTTGGAGCTGATAAATCAGAACGCTCAGGATCAAGAAATGGCTACAGAGCCGGATACCGACCAAGACGCTTTGATACGCGTATGGGGACTATGTATCTTATGGTTCCAAAACCACGTAAAGGTGGTTATATTCCATTCTTTGTGACGGAACGAAAACGTTCCGAAGCCGCTCTAATGAACGTCATTCAGGAAGCATTCGTCAATGGAGTTTCCACAAGAAAAATCGAGAAACTCGCTAAAAGTCTAGGGATCGATTCAATCTCGAAAGGCCATGTAAGTAACATCACAAAAGAGCTGAATGAACAAGTAGAAGCGTTTCGAAATCGAAATCTCGATGCAGAATATCCTGTTCTTTGGGTAGATGCTCTTTATGAAAAGATCCGAGATAATGGGCATGTCAGAAACATGGCTGTTCACGTCGTTTGTGGCGTTAAACTTGATGGCACACGAGATATACTTGCAGTTGAGCCAATGTATGAGGAATCTGAAGCGAGCTATACAACACTGTTTGATAAGTTGAAGGCACGAGGCGTTGAACACGTCTGGTTAGTTGTTTCAGATGCACATAAGGGCCTTGTTAGCGCAGCGCGAAAGTCATTTCTGGGATCATCCTGGCAACGTTGCAAGGTACATTTCATGAGAAATATCATGGCACATGTACCATCCAAACAGAAAAATCACTTCGGTTCAAAGCTGAAGCAAATCTGGCTTCAACCTGATTACAATAGTGCTAAAAGTTATGCTTATACCTTTATGGATGAATATGAAAGTAAGTATCCAGAAGCGATTAAGACACTAGAAGAAGGTCTCGAAGATTCACTTCAGTTCTTCAATTTTGAACAGATTGATTCTAGAAAAATCGCTTCAACGAACATGATTGAACGTTTAAACCGTGAAATTCGGCGAAGAACCAAAGTCGTTGGCATTTTTCCATCGGTTGATTCATACATACGTTTAGTCACTTCCTACTTGATCGAATATAGCGAAGACTGGTCAACTGGAAGGTGCTATATAGACTCGAAGGTCATCGATTTGATCTACGAGGAGAAACTTAAAGCTGCATAAACCTTATCGGATTTCTGGTGGTTTTTGCGCACAAGAGTTGACACTATCGAACTCATAAAAGTAATTCTGTGAACACTGTCTCTTTCTTTAGAAAACCCCTTTACTGGTACTTTAGTATTTGAATATCCATCCATATAATACTTCAGTATATTAACTTCCTCACTCTGAATTTCTAACTGATTATGCTCAATTATTTTCTCTAGATTTCCTCTTCTAAACTGGTTATAAGGACTAGTTTTAGAGAATTGATCATAACTATACTTATACTCACTTGTAAAATTCATATGTCTTACATTCATTGGATCGCTTGTTGGACCAGTAAATATCAAGTGAGTCAAACCCCTCACTCCAATTATTACGAATAAAATGATCCCAACTACAGAAATTAATCGGGCTATTGCTTTGTTCTTTTCACTTATATTGAATCTGATTATATTCACCTCTTCACCACACTTTACTAGTTTTTTCTTGCACCATAACGTTCCCACAATTCCCGATCGTGCCCCCACTCGTTCTTACTCTTATGTTATATTCTACCATAAACTACGCATAGAAATACCCCTCTGTTACCAAAGGGGCATGTTGGGAATTGATGTGTTATGAGATGATGCTTTCGAATTAATAATTTACTATATTAAAATATCATTTACTAGAAAAAACAAAATTCAAATGGTTACCATCTACATTCATGATTAATGAAAGATCACCTTCGACATTTGAAATACTAGAATAATCACCAATAATTATATCTGTACCACTGTCAACATACAACATATCATTTTTTAATACTTCACAAATAACCGTCTGTTTAACCTCACCCTCAAGCATAGATTCTACAGCCATTGGTTCTGAAATTGTAAACTTCACCACATTGCCATCTGCATACGTCAGAACCCACCAATCAGAATAAGCCGTATTTTCAAACGAGAACGTTGTTCCGCTAGGATCCGATTCAAATAAAGTCAGTACTTTACCGTCAATAAGTTCATTAACTGACTTGGCTTCTGTATTTTCAACTCTTATGTATTCTAGTAATTCAAAAACTTTAGTTATTTCTTTAGCATTATCATAATTGTTCTTTACAGACCGATCAACTAAACCACCATTTTCCTCAACATAATTATCATCATATGAATCAATGCTATCAATCGTCATAATTACAAAATATTCACCCGTATCTAAGTTTAGTGGTATATCAAACGAACCATCGCCATGTGGACTTCTACTTATGTATGACTCATATAATACCTGGTCCATTTCAAAGTTGATTACTTCTATTTTTCCATACAGAGATTTATCAATATTTTTAAATAGTTGAATATTATCGTTGAATTGAAGTTTTAAATTTGTATTGACTGCTGAATATGTACCGTTATTATTTGTTAAACCTACTTTGTAATCAGACTGATCAAAAGTCTTTTTTAATGTATAACTAATTTCTTCAGAGGCAAGTACTTTTTCACCATTTACTGCTTCAACTGTTATAGTAAGGTCACGCATTTCACTATCAAATAAGTTTTCTCTAATAGAAACGAAGTTATAGAATGAGTAATAATCTGCGATGACATCATTAGAGTCTTTCATAATCACATGAAAATTATCCATACCCTTAACATAATTAAAATATAATCTATTATCTAAAAAATGATCTGACGGATACAGAACCCCTCCGTATGGCCCTTCAATGGATAATGTTTTTAACATTTCATCTCTTTTATTCAGCAAAAGTGATTTTGATGACTTAATTACTTCACCGAGTTCATTTACCGCTTCAACCTTAATATGTGTTACACCATTATAAGCAATGTCGTTAACAAGCAACTTTGCCTCATTGGTCTTAACAGCCTCTGAGCTATAGTCGATGTATACACTATAATTTGCTACATTATCTACTGGATACCAGCTCAAAAGATAGTTATCCGTATCCACTTGTTTAAACAATTGTCTTTCACTACGAGAGAATTCACCAATAAACTCAATCTCATCACTTTCTAAAGCTAAAGTACCTGTTGAACATGTTGCTATTAAAAGCATAATAATCAATAGAACTCTTTTCAAACCAACTTCCGCCTTTCCATACGTTTAATATTTCACCCTACCAACGTTCCAATTATACCATTTTAATATAATATCTAACACATTATTATAATTTATGGAATTTAATGATTATTTTCACACTTTAACTAAGTAGAGAAAGCCTTGTCTCATAACGTTCCCACAATTCCCGATCGTGCCCCCACTCGTTCTTACTCTTATGTTATATTCTACCATAAACTACGCATAGAAATACCCCTCTGATACCAATGGGGCATGTTGGGAATTGATGTGTTAAGTGAAGTTCGGAACGGCTTTAAAGCCAATACTATTTCTCATAATACAATTCGCAATCTAAATATTTCTTTCATTTTTCGAAATTCCTTGATGCTACATTATTACCATATATATAATATAATTAGAAAGGAGGTGTTGACTTGAAAAAAATCTCAATTTGCATATTTGCTTTAATTCTAATTTTCTTAACTTCTTCTCCAATATCATGCGCTGATACAACTACACAACCAACTACCATCAACGTTTTAATCGATGGTGAAGAAGTCCAACTAAAAAGCATAGTTAACAATGGACAACTTTTTATAGCAATTGATGAACTAGCTCCAGCAATTGGATTTTCACTTAATACAACAGAACTTAACAAAACCACATTGACTTCAATTACCGATATCGATACAGCAATAACTAAAGCTAAGATTGACTTTAGTACTAGCATTATTTCTAACAATTCTGTGGGTAATGAATGGAACTATTATATAAAATCTGAAAATACTACATACTACTCGTACCAACAAGGATCTGAGATTATTTTAGACGGAACCGATTTGAATATTGAATTAGTAGTATATGAACATGACGATGGAAAATCTGATTATGGATTTGATTCCATTTCAGTACCATATGTTGAGATAATGAAAGGACAAACTCTTACATTCTCAAAAATGATCACTGTTACTGAAAACGGCGGCCGTTACTCCGGTAATACAGCTACTATCCAATTCAATTTAATAATTACACCAATGTAGGACAACTAGAGTTATCTGATTCAGATAGCTCTTTTTTCGTAGTGGAGAATTTTACTTAACGTTCCCGGGGTTCACGACGTTCACCCCACTATTTCAAAGACCTTCAGTGTCATAATAAGTCTCCAGTTAACACATTACACGAACCTCGTAGATGTCCCGGTGAATGTTGGGACACCCTCGTGTTATATGTTCTTCTAACGTTTTCTAATCACATTCTCATTTCCTATAAAAAATCTTATCAACATCATTTGAATCAATTTTGTCAAAGCCTGTTAAACCAATTACCCAGTGAGAAATTCTAATAATTAGATAAATACATATAGGCCCAAGCAAAATGTAAATTCCATAATAGAAAACTATTCTTAAATCAAACATTTTTGGAAAATACAATTTAGCACCTGCCAAGTATACAGTTGTCAAGATGATTAAACCACGTATATCAGAACGACGAAAATTCAACTTGCTCAGTTTATTCTTAAAATCTAACATTATGCTTCTCCTATATATCTAAGTTAGAAGTTTCATATAACGGTTCCACAGTTCCCGATGCGCCCCACTTTATTACCACTCTTCTATATTTTAACACTTATAGTCGATAAATAAGCCTGATTTCTACAAATCAGGGCGTTTTGGGAACTGCTGTGTTATATGATGCAATCTGCAGTCAGGGCGGTATAGCCAGCTCACTATTACCATATATGATTAACTATGAATTTCTGATTCACTTTTTGCTAATTCTTCACGCTAACCAATACTTCATAAGCTATTTCACCCACTTTATTTTAATTGCCAGACACACCTGAACTGCAAAATACCAACAACTTAAAAATTGTACGAAGCCATAGACTCTTTATTACAAGAAGTGGCTCAGAATGTGCTCACTCCAAACGAGTTATAGCCGGACTTTTAATCACCACAAATTCATTACCACACAGAAAGCTTGTTCTGAGTAAGTTAGAACACCTTTGGTGCTGTGCACTAATGTATTAATGAGCAGTTGCAAGCAGCGAAGGGGGCGATCATTAAGTAAAAATTCGGTAAGTCCCCACTGTAAACTTTGACATTTGAATAGCGGCCACTTGAACTTCCTCATTATATACAGCAATAATTCTCGTTGAGTATTTAACTATCAAAATGGTTAATGCCGCTGCTAAATAACTACAATACACTTATTAACAAAATGGGGACTCATTATCAGCCTAAAAGTCGTAAGTTCAACCGCAAATTAAACTGCCCCATAGTACAGTGTCGAGAATATTCGGTGAAAGAAATGAAATGTCGGGAACCATTGCCGCAACTGCCATGTATTCAGTGCACGCATGTTTGCCCCCCCATTTCCCCTAGTATTTATAAGTCATAAATTATGTGCAAAAGAGAACAAGTTTTCACTTTGTACTTTTTATTAAGTACTTAAATGCAATGAGGCGTACGACAATGTAAACATAGTCTTTTTCTCTGAGCCAGTTCGGTTTTTCGGCTACAACATTCCAAAAAACTTCGACACAAAACACCTCAGCAGTTGTGTTATATAACGTTCCCACAATTCCCGATGTGCCCCCACTCTTTATTACTCCTATGTTATATTCTACCATATACTAAGCATAAATCAGCCCCTCTGTTACCAAAGGGGCATGTTGGGAATTGCTGTGTTATATGATGCTTTTTTAGATTTTTAAAGACTAACCTTTTGGATTACAGTTCTTAAGAGAGTTTCTGAACTTATAACATTTTCTACTTTAATTTCTGATTGCGCACAACCTTCATAATTTATACGTTGAAGATTAAATCCAAAATCAAATGAGATTTCATCTACCACATTCTTACACCTTATATCAAAGTTTTGGTAATTGGATTTATAAGGCAATAGAATAAAGGTATCTAAAAACTTGAACCGAAAATTTGAAATAACTATATTATTGACTTGTGATCGTACACTTCTATAACTAAAATAGGGTATTTTCTTCTCAGACTCCTCGTTCCAGAAATATGGAAGTCCTTCAAAACCTTCAACATATAACTGCAAATAGTCACTCCCAATAACATCTTGTCTTAAAAGTTTTTTATAAATCTCACTAGATACCTCATATTTTTCACTGGTTTGGATATCAGGAATACTTCTTAAGAAATTCAGATGTGTTTTAATAAACCAATTTATTAATTCAACATCTATTGGCAACATAAAATCTGTGGCATTATAAATTGCTTTTGTGTTCTCAGCGAACATTCTTCCTCTAGAATCATATGTAGATAAATCGCTATTACACGTTCGACAAACATCTTTAATAACATGCTCTAAGTCAATAACCGTTTTGTTAATTGGTGCTCCACTACTAACATTTCTAATACTTTCACCAAAAACCGATTTAAGAACACTTCTGGAAATAATGTGTTCTTTAGACATCTTTGAATCTCTAGTATTATTGCAATATACACATTTTCTATTTCCCATATAACACCTCTAAAAAAGCGTTGATTGAAAAACTAACTTCCGTTTTTCATCAACTTGTTGCCGTGCAACAGTAACATCCGTTTTATCTTTCCAAACGTACGTCCAGATATACTGAAAAAAACAGCGTTTTTACTTTTTCTGTTAATTTCTTAGCGATTTTTTGTACACTAAAAAGGCTACCGGTTAATCTTGCAAGAGTAAATTCCGCTAACCTATCTTTTGCACGAGTAACTTCCGGTTTGATTTACCAATGAAATTCAACCAAAGTATTCCGCCAATCGACAATAGATTCTCTTGCAGATTATAATACCATTCATCTTTAATACTGTACATCAGGAATGCATTAAGTAAATCATTACAATCCTCTAACACGCTATTTATGAGGCTTATATCTTTTTATATCATTATTTTGAATTTTACTTTTGTCTAAAACCTTGATTAAGTCTATATACTACATGGCCTTGAAGTACTCACTAATACAACTAGATGTATGTCCTTTGCAAAACTAACTTCCGCTTTCAAAAGTGTGCAGTACTAACTTCCGCAATTTAGGCTAAAACGGAACTTACTTTTTCATTTAAGCACCTCTAAAAAAGTTTCATATAACGTTCCCACGGTTCACGCTCGTTCGCCTTCTATTGCAACACTTTCAGCTATGTTACAGAAATTAATTATGGAACATTCCTAAACTCCGTCACAACCAGGCGAATGGCGGGACACCGCTGTGTTAGGCATTGTCCTGCGTAATCAAAAACTAATGCAATCGCTCTCTAATAGCTTCCTTCTCAAAATCTTCTACTGCAATTTGTTCAGCTTCTTCTAGTAGTTGTTTCACCATATCCTTATTTTCCTCAATGTTTTTGTTTGGTCTAAAACTGGCATACATATCTGACCAACCAATGTAACCCCAAGTCCATTTTGGATAATCTGTTATTAACTCTTTAAATACTCGGTCTCCAGAATTCTTGTCACCTAGTATAAAATAGCTCTCTCCGAGCGACTTGAGTATGTTCTTGATAAGGCTCTCATCACTTTCTCTAAATCTCTCTACAAGTTCACAACAATATTGGTTCCACTCTTTATACAATCCATGATTATACAGAAGCTCTTCAAAATCCTGACACCAATTAAATAGGCTCATATCACCTTTAAAGGACTCTTCATAAGTCTCAATTGAATTCTTGCTCATATAACGTGACTTGATAGCCTCCCATGCATCAGTCCATAATTTAACAGAACTTGATTCTGGCTCTTCCATAGTTTCATAACCCTTTTCGATTAATTCATCAATTCGTTCATCACAGATTTGCATCGCATTACTATCACGCTCCCATAGAACCCATGCTGCAAACCACAAATAATCTTCATTTATACTACTTAAGTCTAATGGATACTTTTCAAACCAATGTTCAGATAAATCCTCCGCTGAGTAGTATTGACCAGTTAATGTATTAAAATCAGTTAATGAGGTCTTCACCCCAAAAAAATTTAGTGTTTCTAATATTTCTTCGCTCGACTGCTTTTCAACTTCGTCTTTATCCCATAATTTACTTCGTTTATGCAAACTATCAAACTTGTTCATACAACATTTCTTATATTTTTTCCCACTACCACATGGACATTGATCATTTCTTCCAATTTTCATTATTAACTCATATCCTCTCATTAGTAGTTACCTTAACTATATATAGCTGGATTGTGCCTAACGGTTCCACAGTTCCCGATGCGCCCCACTTTATTACCACTCTTCTATATTTTAACACTTATAGTCAATAAATAAGCCTGATTTCTACAAATCTGGGCGTTTTGGGAACTGCTGTGTTATATGATGCAATCTGCAGTCAAGGCGGTATAGCCAGCTCACTATTTCCATATATGATTAACTATGAATTTCTGATTCACTTTTTGCTAATTCTTCACGCTAACCAATACTTCATAAGCTATTTCACCCACTTTATTTTAATAGCCAGACACACTTGAACTGCAAAATACCAACAACTTAAAAATTGTACGAAGCCATAGACTCTTTATTACAAGAAGTGGCTCAGAATGTGCTCACTCCAAAGAGTGATAGCCGAACTTTTAATCACCACAAATTCATTACCACACAGAAAGCTTGTTCTGAGTAAGTTAAAATACCTTTAATACAGTGCACTAATGTATGAAACAGCAGTTGCAAACAGCGAAGGGGCGATTATTGAGTAAAGATTCGGTATGTCCCCACTGTAAACTTTGACACTAAAAATTGCGGCCACTTGAGCTTCGTAATTACATACAGCAATAATTCTCGCTGAGTGTTTAGTTATCAAAATAGTTAATACCGCTGCTAAACAACTACAATACACTAATTAACAAAACGGGTACTATTTATCAGCCTTAAAGTCGTAGGTTCAACCGCAAATTAAACTGCCCCATAGTACAGTGTCGGGAATATTCGGTGAAAGAAAAAAATGTCGGGAACCATTGCCGCAACTGCCATGTATTCAGTGCACGCATGTTTGCCCCCCATTTCCCCTAGTATTTATAAGTCATAAATTATGTGCAAAAGAGAACAAGCTTTCACTTTGTACTTTTATTAAGTACTTAATGCAATGAGGCGTACAACAATGTAAACATAGTCTTTTTCTCTGAGTCAGTTCGGTTTTTCGGCTACAACCTTCCAAAAACTTCGACACAAAACACCTCAGCAGTTGTGTTATATAACGTTCCCACGGTTCACGCTCGTTTGCCACTTACGTCAACACATTTAGCTTGTTCATAACAGTAAACTTGATAACACTATTAACTATGTCACCACCAGGCGAATGGCGGGACACCGCTGTGTTACGTGATGTTAAAAAGCGTTGAGCATTCGCTAACTCATTATATAAATAAACTACTTCTTCTTGCCTGCATTCTTGTACATTTTCTCATATTCTTCAAATTTCTTCCCATTTGAATAGTACTCAATCAGAATGCCTTCACTTTTTGTTTCATAGTAAACACCTAAGACGTAACCACATACTTGTTTAGGAAATGTCTTTCCATCGTATGAATAAGTTTCATTATTATGCTTGCTCTTTGTGAGCGCGCATAATCTATCTCGGTCTGCATCTTTCTCCTCATCTGATTGATATTCTTTCTTCATTTCTATTGCAATTAAATTGTCTTGTGATTCATTTTCACCTCGACTATGAATTAATAAATCACATTGAATTTTAATAACTTTTTGCTTGCCATTTATGGTAGTCTTCACTTTACCGCAATTTCGATTATACTCATTGTCGACATAGTAATCTTTATACTCTGTATTTTCCAACTCCTTCTCAATGTGAGATTTGAGGGCGCCACATAAAGAACGTTCAGCTACATCATCTTCAATTAACTTAATATCCCGTGATAGAAATTTATCATTTGCTCTAGTAAAAATCTTTTTCATTTGTTTTAAATCAGCCATAAAACTAATTCCTTTCTTTACTCACATAGTATAGATTCCAATTAACTACGATTGTTATCGATGAAAATCAGTCAATAGCAACTCAAATTTCCTAATTCTAAAACTAAGTTTAAATTACTGTCAATAGCTTGTATCAAGCCACCATTTTCTATTTTTAACTCAAGAGATAATTGATCTGGACAAGACCCCAGCTGTTTTATTAGCTCAAGAGCTAATTTCTCTTTATTATTCAGAATAAAGTTTTCAACATATTGAATTTCATCTATTACAACTTCAGCATACTCTAATGATGTCACATTACTTCCAGCTGAATTCAATCCCCCACCACGAGGCAAATAGACCTTTCCACTACTTGTTGCATAAATATTAAAACTATTATTCTTTCTACTTTTCCTTATACCTTTTTTACTTTGATCGTTGCTAATCGAAGTTAAATCATTTAATAAGTATTTTTGCAATAAGAATGGCCAATTCTCTTCAATGATTTCAAGTAATTCAATATTCTGAAATTCTTTATGGTCATATATATTGATAAAATATGAGTTTTGACTATCTATAACTAAATATAAGAGTTCGCTGCTTCTTTTAATAAATCCATTTGACTTCATTTCAGTATTAAGATGTAGATGGTGAATACCCCACTCATGCAACAAATCATCATTATAGTCTACATTCATGATTCTTTGACTTAAATGTGGATTTACATCTTCACCTGTTTCAAATTTTTGCTTTATTGCATTAACAATTGATCTGAACTCATCTATATGCTCTTTGGGATATTGAAATCCTTTTGAAAAATACACGTTCCTTTTAGATTCACTAATTCTTCTAAGCTTTTGATTATGGTACTGAATCAAAAGAATCTCTAAGTTATTTTTTTCTATAAACTCTTTTTCGACATTTAGAGATTTAAGCTGTGAGTTAATTATTCGTCTCAAGTCACTCTTGAAATCAATTTCTATTTTTAACTCATCGTGTAACATCGTTAACCTCATTCCTTTACAGATATTTCTGTAATTAGCAATTCCGCATAGTTGTTTCATCATAAATTCTAGCTTTTTTATTTCACGTAACGTTCCCACAATTCCCGATCGTGCCCCCACTCGTTCTTACTCTTGTGTTATATTCTACCATAAACTAGACGCATAAATACCCCTCTGTTACCAAAGGGGCATGTTGGGAATTGCTGTGTTATAAGATGGCAATTAACGTGTTCGCGCACTAAATTCTTAATACAAAATTAGTATTAACAATCTGCTTACTACTCTATTTCAATTATTCCATTTAATATATCAAATACTTCTTGAATCACATTCTCTGGCGCTTTTTCTTCAAATGAGGCATTGCGAATATCTATGTCTAATGCTTTTACTTGCTCACACATTATATAACCAGTTGTCTTTGTTCTCAAATCTAGCGGAACATGAAGTGGAAAATTCCTTTTGGTATTTGTTATTGGACATACTAATGCCATACGCGTAATCCTATTATAAGTAAAATTACTTACTACTATGGCTGGTCTTCTTCCTTTTTGTTCGTGACCTGCTTGTGGATCAAAATTCATATAGATTATGTCGCCTTGCTCAGGTATATATGGCATTATAACACCTCTTGCCCTTTAGGCGAACCTGTATTCCACTCAGAACATTTATACTCGCCATTGTATTCTTTGAACCGCTCTTTAAGTGTTTTATGGCGTTTAGAATGTTCAATTACTATTTTACCTTCTATCGCTATAATTTCTACTTCTTCACCTTCTGTGAAATCTGCGGAACTCAGAATTGACTTAGGAATGCGTACACCTTGACTATTTCCCCATTTTTGTATTTTTGCATGCATAGAAAGGCCTCCCTTCTTATACATAAAGTATATACCTAGTATATACTTTTGGCAACTATATTATTAAACTATGATTGAGATTGAGAGTTATATTACAAACAAATATACATATAGCATAACGTGCAGAATTAGAAGTATTGAGCAATACTTTAACCATATGTCATCACTCGTATTAGGGTGTGCAGCTTTTTTGAATAATTTGTCAATCTTATCTATTGCAAGAAAACTAAAATTATTACCATCATTGCCTACAGAATATTCTTTTGGATGTATTTTGAACAATGTGAAAATTATTAATGAGAAATAGATAAATACACAAAACCCAATAAATACCTCTAGACTGTCCAAGTCATAGAAGTTATAAAATACAAACTCAAATATAAGCAGCGCTAGAAGAACCCAATAGGATTTAATTTTCATTGTTTATATACACTCCCTTAATGATGATTTTTAACTCATTAAGTCGTTTTATATGATTAAACTGATTACTTTACATTATTTTAGTTAAGGGCTGTCTTATAACGTTTCCACAATTCCCGATCGTGCCCCCACTCGTTCTTACTCTTATGTTATATTCTACCATAAACTTGACACATAAATACCCCTCTGTTACCAAAGGGGCATGTTGGGAATTGCTGTGTTAGGTGACGCAGGATATTCAATGCGTTGAAGCCTAGTCAACATTACCTATATTTAATGAGGCTCTACATTTTGAAGCAAAATAAATGTGAGTTCAATAATGCATACAGCTCACAATTACCTTTCAAATTTAACGCATGGGCCTAAGAATTGCAATGCCTTCAGTTAATGCAACTCACCCTTTCAGTCATATGATGACAGCATGCTCGATTACTGAATGAATTGGCAATTACAAACCTTAAAACTCAATTTAGCCGGACTTGATAAACTCCAGAACCCCGTATAAATAAAGGGGCTTGTTCCCTTGTCATTTAGCGCAACCTTCAGAGAAATAAAGTTTGCTTCAACACTGGTGCTTGCTCTCTTTTATTGCAGGGGCACAGCATACATTCAACTGCAAGTCATAAGACCAGTCATTCAACGCATTAACTAAAGGCCAGTTTTTGTATTTAGAATATGTACATTTCACTGCTTTTCATTACTCATTACTTTATTCAATTTAAATAAGCCCCTGGCCGAGAATCACAGCGTCTGTATTTAGAGCTTCACAGCCCCCAGTTGCACGTTGAATGAAGATGCTATCAGTGCCTATTCTTCATAACTTTTATAAAATAGTAGAAGACATAATCTGCCTAGCCAACATAGCAAGTACCAACCCATTTAGTGAGATATAGTCTGATTAATATTACCCCAACCTATTACGGTCAGAATGCAGCAAGGTGCTTGTCCTTTTGAATATCCAGGGCGCAAGTCTAGGCTCATTTGCAACTCAGCTCACTAGTCATTTAGAGTTGTGCACGAAGGCTAACTTTACACTTTTAAAACTCAGGATACATATAACCGCATACAAAATCTTAGACTCATTAAATTTATGGCCGATGATCACAACGCATGTATTCAAAGCTTCACACCCCTAGTTGCAATTTGACTAAAGATAGTGTCAGCGCCCTTTTTCATAAAAACATTAACTTTTTTGCTTGCTAGACTTAACCACAACATACAAGCACCACCCAAGTTAACGAATTTATGCATGAACACTGTTAACCCTTTCGTTAAAAGCGCTAGATGATGGTTTCAAAGGAACAAGACCGCTTTATTCTATAATACATACTTGATATTTTCATTGAGGCGTACTTAGAAACTAGTCTAGTCAGAGACTTTGACAATTCACCCAAAGTTCAAAAAACTATACTCGAAGGCAAGTGTTACCTAACGTTCCCGCCATTCCCGATGGACGCCCTCTGATTACAAAGCATAAAGTCGTTAGTAATTCTAACTATGTCAATACTCCCAACTTCTTAACCGTAAGGCATCTGTCGGGAATGGACGTGTTATGTGGTTTAAAAAACGGTTATAAGTCTTTGTCTATCGAATATATAACTGCATAACTTTATCGTTATACTTTAATTTTCTTTCATTATATGATTCACGACAAACATCTTCTTTAAACTTTGCAGATTCCTTCATCTTAATCTGCTCGAGCTCTCCCTCAAGCAGATTTCGCCTTATATCATCAAACAATGAAAGCTCATAATCCTCAAACATGTTTCTTTCATATGAAAAATATAAGTCCTCAGTTATGATTTTTAATCTTTTTTTCGGAATTCTATACAGAGTGTCTGGATTAATGAACCAATTCTCGCAACTCATCATACTACTTTCAATACGATTTAATATATTCAGTGCACTAGATAGCATTTGATTCCACTTTTCCGTTAGTATTTTGTCATAATTAGAATCATAAATCCAAAATAGTTCAGTTCCGTTATCATAAGGAACAACCGTAAACAAAAGGAAAACTCTTTGTCCATCATAGTCGAAATAATGATGATTTAGCATAGCTACTGGAATGCTAATGTCGATTCGTTTGTATTTTACACTGACACCGTTAACTTTTATCGATTTACTGTCAATAGCATGCTGACTATATACTCCTTCATTTTCATGTGTTCTGTAATTTAGAAATATCTCCATTCTATTCTTCAAATCTGTAAAAAGATCATATTCATGATTATGTCTATTAATCTTATCATCAATGGAAAACTTCGCCTCTTGCAACAACTTATGTGTGAAATCCTCATTATTTTGTAGCAAATCTAATAATTTTCTAACAGACTTTTCGTCAAACTCACTGCCTTCTTTAATCATTCTCGATAAAGTGCTAACAATATAGTCCTCATTCAATATTTTATTCTTCAGACTCGATTTTAAATCATGAGAAGTATACTCTAAATATTTTGATCGAAACCATACGTAGCATATACTCCTATAGCATTGTAATAATATTTGCCTATCAGTATACTTATATTTGTTTTCATCTAAGAACTTAAACATACTATCATGTGGCTGACAGAATCCTTTAAATGTTGTTGCATCATTAATACCTATGTTTTTTAACTTGAGTGTTTTGCTATTCTTGCCATTAATAGAAGACTCAAAGTACTTCATATTTCTTTCTGGGGCAATCCAAGATAATGATATTTCCTTTGAAATCGCATGTGATGCAGTAGCAATTTCTTTACATTCTTTATTAATACATTGATGGTCACTTTTGTTAAAGAATTTTATATACTTGTCTTGTCCTCTCTTATTGATTTCAACAGTTTCTCTATCGCTTAAGTAGTCTTCATACTTCTGATTACTCATTATAACCATTCCTCTATTTACATCCAAATTGGACTAGTTTTTTATTCCACATAACGTTCCCACAATTCCCGATGTGCCCCACTCGTTCTTACTCTTATGTTATATTCTACCATAAACTAGGTATACAAATACCCCTCTGAATGACAAAGGGGCATGTTGGGAATTGCTGTGTTATGTGATGCTTCTAATTTTCTTTTATAATTTCTGACATCAGCTCAATATGATGCATAATTGATAGTTTCTTAGGAAATCCCAAACCATGGTATTTTTTATCTTTTAAGTTCTCAGCGAATCCAATTTCACCTAATGTCCAAGGCTCTCCTCTAAGATCAACTACATGTGAACACAATTTTTCTAAAGCTTGAAAATACTTTTTTTGAACATTTTTCCTTCCATCTGTGTCATTAGATACGAAGTGGCGTACAGTAACCTCCTCATCATCCATATCTTCCTCAGTCAAGTGCAAAGCAACCGCTGTAGCTGGACCACCTGATTCTGAATATGGTTCACCTACAATTTGAAAATCCCCAAAGCCGAAATATTCACTAGAAAATTCAAAAGCTAAGTCTGAAAAATCATTCATTTTAGGATATAGAGCATTTTTCTCTGCTGATAGAAATGGATCTTCAATAATTACACGATTTAGTTCTGAAAAATTTTTTCGATATTTCTTCCCAGTATTTTTTTTGTGAAACAAATGATATCTTATCGAGTTATTCTTTTTAGCAAGTTTGATAATTTCATCAACATTTTCAGATTCCTCGATGTGGTAAAGTGCAAAACTGAAATTATTATATCGATCAAGTATACTTTTAACTTCTTCGACTGTCGTCTCCTCGCTAAGAAAATATCCTAGCATAGTAGTATCTGTCGATTCAAACATATCAATCAACTCAGTTTCAATTTCTTCGCAACACCCAGTCATTTCTCCAACACAAGGATTTAGTGCTAAAATAAAAGGGACTTCATCACGATCCAAGTTTTTTAGTATTCTCTTACTCAAACTGTTCGTATTTACCGGTTCGATAAAAGGACATACATTCCTTTTATCTTTGATGAAAGTACTTAGCTCTTCAAGAGCTTGTAGCTCATATTGCTTGCCTCGCAAAATCGGGAAATACATATAGCCTCCTAACTCAACAAATCACTTAAAATGTCCTTTTCTGACTTTTTGATACTGCTTGTTTCAATTAGGAACTTCGCATTTTTGGGATATTTACGTGAGTTATGTAGAAGCGCCTTATTACTTCTTTTTTTCAGTTGCTTCATAGTTAAGTCATGTGCTTCTAAAGCATCAATCTCATTAAATTTCTCAAAACATGCGTCATAAATTTCTGCATCATTTACTTGTGGCAACTCACCAAACTTCTCAAATACTATTTGCTCATATTCTTTACGCCATAATGTTTCAAACATTTGCGACCTATCAAGGTTTTCGGTAAACTGAGTAGACTCTCTTAGGGTGATAAACTCACCTTGTCTAACAAAACTCATTATCCCGATATGACTTGGTAAAGTCTCAACCAATTTTTTAGCATTACTCTCATGCGTAACAACTACTGTCTCTTTGAACAATTTACTATAATCACTTATTTGGTCGATGAGCCGATTATTGTTATCTATTTCTGTTTTAATCTCATATACTTTTGAAGTTCCGTTTAAAAATACGATATCTGCAATACTTTTGCCAGATTTTACTTCTGATAAAATTCCATCATCATTACTAATATTATAAGTCTTCATAATATACATGTAAATCTCATTTTTGTAAATATATTCAAACCGATAATTTTTAAGCAATTTTCTATATGCTTCATTATAAAACTGACGATAATCATGGCTCATAACTAATCGCTCTAAACGCTTAGTTATACATGAGACGTTAATAATCTCTTCAATCCGCTTTCCCGAAGCTAATTCTCTTATGAATGATGGACTAAACACTTTTGATAATTCTCTGTACTCAGTCACATTTAAAACTCCCTTATACATTATTCGGTTTATTATAACATAGTGTTTATTACTGACACAAAATTAGAAGTTTCACATAACGTTCCCACGGTTCCCGAAGTGCCCCACTTTTTTATAACTCCTAGACTTTTTTTACCATAAACTAGTATAACAAATGCCACTTCGTATAAACAAAGGGGCATTTTGGGAACTGCTGTGTTATGCATAGTCAAAAACATTAACTCCTAATCAAGATAGTCTAAAGCATCCATATACTTGTTGACCAATCTCAAAATAGTATCTCTATTGTTTGCTACTTTTCTCATTCGAAGAATATTTAGATTGTGTCTAATATCTTCTAGCTTAATTGAGAGAGCGATTTCGTTATTCTTCACTCTCACAAGATATTGTTCATAAGTCTCATTATTGTTATGAGTTAAAGCATTTAGCGCATCAATGATATGTAATGGAAATCCCTGCTTCTTTAGATCTCCTATTGGATACGTTGTATCTTCAAATACATCATGCAATACTGCTACGATCTTCAACTCCAAATCGTCAAACATACTCATTATATGCAGCGGGTGTAAAATGTAAGGATCCCCAGCTTTATCAATTTGACCTTTATGAGCATTAACTGCTATTTCAATAGCAATCTCAAGTAATTCACTATTGGATTTTTTCATATTAACTCCCTTTACTTCAACATTTTCTTAGTTAAGCTTGCAATCCATAATCCAATGAGCAAAACACCTAAAACCATTTCTACTATGGAAACTACTTTAGATGCACCAATTGGTGACATGTAACCATAACCTAACGATACAAAAGTTGTAAAACTGAATAACAAAGTATCTATGATAATTCCATAAGCATTATTCAAGCCATCTGCTACAAGTACTTGATCACTTACTATTATACCAGTTTGCGTATATATAGCTGCAAATATGATAATAATAATTATTGAATTTGTTATTGAGTACATTGGTCTTTCACCAAAACCACATGTTATCCACGCAATAAAGCTTGAAAACTTAAGTCTGATACTACTACGTCCAAACATTTCAGATTTACGCCGGTAGTAATTGTAATCACCACTGTGAGTTAAGCTGTTTCTCTGTTGATATATACCACTTAACGACTTGTAGTAACCCATTTGAGCTAAGTAATAATTCTGATACTTGACCATTCTTTGATTACCTGTCAACTTATAATAATCATGCTTAAGAAAATCTCTGAATGTATAGTCTGAAATACTATCCATACAATCTATTTGATGCAAATACAAATGTTTTGATAAACCAAGATATGTATTATAGTACAGTTTAACATCATCAAATTTAATATCAGATAACCCGTTATTGATCATTACAGTATCACATATGTTTGCATCCTTAAAAATCGTATTTGAATAATCACACTCAAACAAGTAATTATCTGTGAACTCAGAATTACTCACACTAAAAGAAATAAGTCCCGATCTAATGACTAAACAACCATTTATAACTGATTCAGAAAACTCAAATGATATTAATGAATCAATAAATAATGAACCACTAATCTCTACACATTTTGATATTACTTTAGGAATCTTGTATGATTTAACTGAATCACAATTGTTGATTTTAACAAAGACACAATCAATGAACTTCGTATTACTCAAATTATTCAAACCAAAGCTACATTGCTTAAAAACGCAATTATAAAACACTGTATTTTCTATCGAATCGGTTAAATCGACATTCTCAAAATACTCATCTTTTATAACAAGGTAATCGTAACTAAACGTCCTATCAACCTGCTCTCTAATTATCACTTTACTGAAGTCATTAATCTCAGTTCTATCAAGCAACGGACTAATTTTCAAAAAGAATTTCTGTTGAAACAATTTTGATCTTTCATATATTTTTTTGCTAAACTCTCTCTCTTTTATCTTAATCAATGTTAATCACCATCGACTTTCACGTATAGAACTATTGAGTAATGCTAAACTAATGTTTTTGATTGTGCATAACGTTCCCACAGTTCCCGATGTGCCCCACTTTTTACAATTCACATACTATATTTTACCATAAACAAAGTATAATAAATGCCACTTCGTATAAACAAAGGGGCATTTTGGGAACTGCTGTGTTAGGTGATGCTTTGGACTTTAAACTTCCTTAGGTTTATATTCATCTAGTAACTCTCTAGACCATCTTAGATAAAACTGAAAAAAATCATCGATAATGTATAATGTTTTATTCTCATATTTAAAAACCTGTATTAAATCCTTAGCATCAAGTATCTCAGGTAATTTGTTAACACATGCATTAATCGAACCTTGTTTAATAGTATCATTCCCCATTGCCCTCAAAAGGCTTAAAATACCTGCATTACCTATACCATTTGTTCCAATTCTATGCTCTTGTAAGACTTTCAAAACCCATTTATATACTTGTGTTGAATCATTACCATGATTTCTACTTCCAATTTCACGTACTATATTGCTATATAAGTTATTTTCTGAAAATGCAATCAATTCACATGCTTCTTCAGCAATTTGAATATCAGAAATAATGCGTTTTTCACCCTCTACTCTTTCTGTTATATCTAAAATTTCGCATATGTTTTTACATATCGCCTGTGTGATATATGCTCTATTCTCTGATTCATTAACAATAAACGTTTTTATATCATCACTAAATGAAATGTTTAATACATCACAACCTTTTTGAATAATCATCTCTAAATCTAGAGACTCGAAATGTCCTATAGGCAGAGATTTTGCCCTTTTTTTTAAATCATTTCTTTTCTTTATCATAATAGGTAGTTTATCTTCAACTCCTACAATTATTATTTGTTTCTTTTCATCAGACAAAGCTTTAAGGTCATCAGCAAAACTTCTGCAGAAGTCATCCTGTGCGAAATGGAAATCTTCAAGTACGATATATTTTTCATTATCTCTTAAATATTTAATAATCAAATTGATATTAATATCGATTTCTCCCACTTTTTTATACATCTGCTCAACACTATTACGATTATCCTTTTCTGATCCCACTTTACTTTCAAAGAAATGAGCAAACCCGCCTTTTACTTCCCCGTTTATTTTATTTCCTTCGATATTTCCTTTAGTATCTTGAATCATTACATATGCATTTAATTCATTTAGCAAGTCATTATATAAAACCTGCTTAGTAGTATCGTGGACTTACGTCAATCCCTTGGACACGAAAAGTGGGATATCTTACATAGCTAATGCCTCAAATTGATTCGGAGTCATGTAGCCAATACTCCCGTGAATTCTTCGGTTGTTGTACCAACCTTCGATATATTTGAACAATGATTTCTGAGCTTCGTCAAAATTGTGATATACCTTTCGATAAACTTCTTCCTTCTTGAGAATCGCATGAAAAGATTCGATTACCGCATTATCATAAGGATTGCCTTTTGCGCTGTATGATCTACGGCATTTATACTGATCTGTTTTCACTATGTATGCTGTGCTTAAATACTGACTGCCACGATCTGTATGAAGGAGCACATTTTCTGGTTTTCTTTGCCGCAGCATCGCTTTATCGAGAGCTTTTATTACAAGTTCCTTATCCATTCTTTTGCTGAATTCATAGCCAACTACTTTATGAGTGTGAAGGTCAAGGATTGAAGCCAGGTAGCACCATCCATCCTTTAGAGTATGGATATATGTGATATCTGCAACCCATTTTTCACAAGGCTTAGAAGCCGAGAAATCACGGCCTAGAAGATTCGGCAAATCTTCATTTGTTGTCTTTGTACAATGAGGTTTGAAACGTTTCATAACGACAGCTCTTAAACCGAGTTTTTTCATGAGTCGCTGAATGCGCTTCATACTTGGAATAATCTCTAGAA
The DNA here is from genome assembly GCA_963676345.2 of uncultured Acidaminobacter sp. Lineage (GTDB taxonomy): Bacteria > Bacillota > Clostridia > Peptostreptococcales > Acidaminobacteraceae. Next base: position 69,191 of record CAXXTS010000001.1, on the reverse strand, counting down.
GAGCTTCAGTTTTCATAGTCTCACGGATTTTCGGAGCGCCATATCGACCATCGCTTTCTGAAAATATGCGTAGTATATGCTCACCAAGAAGTTTATTTTCCTTCTGTCGTTCAGAAGGGGTGCGACTTTGTACTTCGTAAAAAGTACTCCTTGGAATGGATAGAACTTCACAGATTGTTTTTGTAGGATAATTAATTTTTAGAATATGTGCTGTCTCGAATATGCTGGATTTACTTACTTTTTCGCTAATATAGCCATAGCCTTTTTTAAGATTTCATTTTCCTCACGGAGCTTTGCCATTTCCTTTTGAAGTTTCTTGAGTTCAGCAGGAGTCATGGACTCTTCAGAGCTTTGGTCAATCGGAGTAAGCTGCTTTACCCAGCGTTGGATTGTTCCATGTGAGATGCCATATTCGCTTTCGAGACTTGCGTAGGTATGATCTGTTGTATTGTACAGATCTACGATCATTTGTTTGAAACCTTGATCGTATCTTTTTCCTGTTGCTTTCATTTGGACACGTCCTTTCAGATACAGTTATTATATCTTACTTTTCGTGTCCAACAATTTATACTAGCACCATCGTCTGTAATTTTTAGTTCTATTACATCGTTAGAGTCTATATAATTCTTCCACAAACTTGACTTTCCAGTTTTTGTATCTCCTACAAGAAAAATATGAGTACCCTTATCTCCTAACATCGATTTCATTACCATATCAATTTTTCTTCTATTTACATATGTATGTTCAGGATAGCCTGTTAATACAAATACTGAATCTAGTAATCTCTCATTTCGCAATTTCTCATTCATAAAAATATCCTTTCTCATTATCATAGTAAATATATAAGTCCAATGTTTCACCTAACGTTCCCACGGTTCACGTTCGTTCGCCTTCTATTTCAATACTTTCAGCTATGTTTAAACATTTCACTTCGGAACAACTCTTAACTCTGTCCACACCAGGCGAATGGCGGGACACCGATGTGTTATGTGATGAATTTGAACGGTTTATTTGCCGCAATCTATATCATTCTCTGACCAATCTAGAAAAGGTTCATACATCATGAGTGCATCATTTTTACACACAAATAAATCGTCAACTATTTCATTTCTATTGCTTACCACTTTACGTCTTACTTCATTATGCCTAATGTAACCACCCCAATGGTGGTGAGTAATTGAATGCTCTTTTTCATATACCTCATAATTAAAATACCGCTCTCTATCTGATACAATTTTTCCTATTAATGAATCACCTTCAATACTGAGTCTTAACTGATAGGTCTCATTAGTATTGTTCAAAACTCTTAAATCACGATAATTATAAACACAGGTGGCACCACTTCCAAGCGGTTGAGTTCGATTCGAATCGGGAAATACATCAAAGCTATGTCTATGCCTTTCTACCACTGTAAGAGGGGTATGAAGTGACATCCAATAAATCATGTTTGATAGCTGACATAGACCGCCACCTACACCTGATTTAAACTGTCCATAATGAAGAACCATTCCATCTTTATACCCCTTCGAGTATGTCGGTTTACCAATCAATTTCCAATACGAGAAGGTCTCACCTGGCTTTATAACAACACCATCAATTCGTCTAATTGCAACTTTTAAATTATCGACTTTATTGTGTTGAAGCCACATTTCTACATTTCGAAGTTTTCTATAAAGTGGAGTACTATGAGTATAAATCAAATATTCTAAAGAATTAAATTCACGAGTTTTTGTATACCGATCACCTCCTAAGTACCAAAACAAGAATCTTTTGCATGTATAAAATATTCTTCCTAAACGTGATCTTATTCCAGATCTATATTTGGGTTTTAAATGATAATAGTCATTCATGATATCCCTCGTTGTCATAACTAATAACTAGTTCAAATTTTTCACATAACGTTCCCACAATTCCCGATCGTGCCCCCACTCGTTCTTACTCTTATGTTATATTCTACCATAAACTACGCATAGAAATACCCCTCTGTTACCAAAGGGGCATGTTGGGAATTGCTGTGTTAGTAGATCGTTTTACGTTTCGTCATTAACTAGTTCTTCACAATATCCAGCAGTTTTCGATTTATAAATAGCTTGTCTCTACCTCGAACTTCTAATTCAAGTACGCCCATTTCGACAAGTTCATTTAAATAATTCGATGCCGTTTTCCTTGTTACATCTAGACCTTCCTCAACATTCGAAATACGAGTATAAAACTCTTTAAATAGGACTTCGACTAATTCTCTAGAATATAGTTTTGGATTTTGATCCTTTATTACTGCACTAGTTTCATCAATAAGGTTATTTATTTTCTTTAGAATCTCTAATGACTCTGCTGCCATATTATTAATACCATTTAAAATATAGATAATCCATGATTCCCAGTCCTTATTACTCTGAACACCTTGAAGTAACTCGTAGTAGTCTTGTTTGTTTTCCATAATATACTTACTCAAATATAAAATTGGTGAGTCCAATAAATCCTTTAAAACCAAGTACAATATGTTTACAATTCTTCCTGTTCTACCGTTTCCATCATAAAACGGATGAATACTTTCAAATTGATAATGTACAACCGCTAATTTAATCAAATCATCAATTTCATCCTCAGTATTGATGTAGTTCTCTAAATCACTCAATAGATTTCGGATTTCTTCTTCAGTTTCAGGTGGACGATAAACTACTTCACCTGTTTTCTCATTCATAAGAACTGTTCCAGATTGCTTTCTAATACCTGCACTATTTCCTTCAATAATTGCTTGTACTTCGACAATCATATTGGTTGTTAGAATCCCTCTATTTTCTATAAGGTTTACGCCATGCCATAATGCTTCTTTGTACTTTAATACCTCTTTGGGAGCACCCTTTAAGTACTTTTCATCAGATAATGCTTCAAACAACTCGTCATGTGTTGTAATTATATTTTCAATTTCCGAACTGTCTTTAGCTTCATTAAGTGTAATTGCGTTAATTAGAATATTTTTATTGGGAACAATTTCAGAATAACCTTTGAGTTCTGCCAAGCTACGATGTGCCTTTGATAAGGCGCGCATTATTTCAACTGTTTCTAATTCTATTAATCCACTTTCACTTTTTGGTGGCAACATCTCTAATTTAAATTCCATTTCCGCCTCCTAATTACGAGTAATATTTAAGCACATTTACTCATATAATTAGTATATGGGTAATGGTTACTCACGTCAACATATTATGAGTAATTCCAGTTTATTATTACACATATATTCGGAATATAGGTACTGATTACACTATTAATTGTCATTAAGTATGCTTAGTAAAATGTCTACTAACGGTTCCACAGTTCCCGATGCGCCCCACTTTATTACCTCTCTTCTATATTTTAACACTTATAGTCGATAAATAAGTCTGATTTCTACAAATCAGGGCGTTTTGGGAACTGCTGTGTTATATGATGCAATCTGCAGTCAGGGCGTTATAGCCAGCTCACTATTGCCATACATGATTAACTATGAATTTCTGATTCACTTTTTGCTAATTATTCACGCTAACCAATACTTCATAAGCTATTTCATCCACGTTATTTTAATAGCCAGACACACCTGAACTGCAAAATACCAACAACTTAAAAATTGTACGAAGCCATAGACTCTTTATTACAAGAAGTGGCTCAGAATGTGCTCACTCCAAACGAGTGATAGCCGGACTTTTAATCACCACAAATTCATTACCACACAGAAAGCTTGTTCTGAGTAAGTTAGAACACCTTTGGTGCTGTGCACTAATGTATGAAACAGCAGTTGCAAACAGCGAAGGGGGCGATCATTAAGTAAAGATTCGGTATGTCCCCACTGTAAACTTTGACATTTGAATAGCGGCCACTTGAACTTCCTCATTACATACAGCAATAATTCTCGTTGAGTATTTAACTATCAAAATGGTTAATGCCGCTGCTAAACAACTACAATACACTAATTAACAAAACGGGTACTCTTTATCAGCCTTAAAGTTGTAAGTTCAACCGTAATTAAACTGCCCCATAGTACAGTGTCAGGAATATTCGGTGAAAGATAAGAAATGTCGGGAACCATTGCCGCAACTGCCATGTATTCAGAGCACGCATGTTCAAAACCCCATTTTCCCTAGTATTTATAAGTCATAAATTGTGTGCAAAAGAGAACAAGCTTTCACTTTGTATTTCTATTAAGTACTTAAATGCAATGAGGCGTACAACAATGTAAACATAGTCTTTTTCTCTGAGCCAGTTCGGTTTTTCGGCTACAACCTTTCAAAAAACTTCGACACAAGACACCTCAGCAGTTGTGTTATATAACGTTCCCACAATTCCCGATCGTGCCCCCACTCGTTCTTACTCTTATGTTATATTCTACCATAAACTAGGCGCATAAATACCCCTCTGTTACCAAAGGGGCATGTTGGGAATTGCTGTGTTAGGTGACGCAGTATATTCAATGTATTGAAGCCTAGTCAACATTAGCTATATTTAATGAGGCTCTACATTTTGAAGCAAAATAAATGTGAGTTCAATAATGCATACAGCTCACAATTACCTTTCAAATTTAACGCATGGGCCTAAGAAATGCAATGCCTTCAGTTAATGCGACTCACCCTTTCAGTCATATGATGACAGCATGCTCGACTACTGAATGAATTGGCAATTACAAACCTTAAAACTCAATTTAGCCGAACTTGATAAACTCCAGAACTCCGTATAAATAAATGGGCTTGTTCCCTTGTCATTTAGCGCAACCTTCAGAGAAATAAAGTTTGCTTCAACACGGGTACTTGCTCTCTTTTATTGCAGGGGCACAGCATACATTTAACTGCAAGTCATAAGACTAGTCATTCAACGCATTAACTAAAGGCCAGTTCTTGTATTTACTATATCTACATTTCACTGCATTTCATTACTCATTACTTTATTCAAGTTAAATGTACCTCTGGCCGAGGAATCACACCACTAGTATTTTGAGCTTCACAGCCCCCAGTTGCAAGTTGAATGAAGATGCTGTCAGTGCCCAATCTTCATAGCTTTCATAAACTACTCGAAGGCATAATCTACATAGCCAACATAGCAAGTACCAACCCATTTAGTGAGATAGAGTCTGATTAATATTACACCAACCTATTACGGTCAGAATGCAGCAAGGTGCTTGTCCTTTTGAATATCCAGGGCGCAAGTCTAGGCTCATTTGCAACTCAGCTCACTAGTCATTTAGTGTAGTGCATGAAGGCTAACTTAAACTTTTAAAATTCAGGATACATATAACCGCATACAAAATCTTAGACTCATTAAATTTATGGCCGATGATCACAACGCATGTATTCAAAGCTTCACAGCCCTAGTTGCAAGTTGACTTAAGATAGTGTCAGCGCCCTACTTCATAAAAACATTAACTTTTTTGCTTGGTTGACTTAACCACAACATACAAGCACCACCCAAGTTGACGAATTTATGCATGAACACTGTTAACCCTTTCATTAAAAGCGATAGATGATGGTTTCAAAGGAACAAGACCGCTCTATTCTATAATACATACTTGATATTTTCGTTGAGGCGTACTTATAAACTAGTCTAGTCAGAGACTTTGACAATTCACCCAAAGTTCAAATAACTATACTCGAAGGCAAGTGTTACCTAACGTTCCCACGGTTCACGCTGTTCGCCCCAGCTATTTCAATACTTTCAATTTCGTATAAACACTTTACTCCGCAACACTCCTAAACTTCTTAACCAGAAGGCGAATGGCGGGACACCGCTGTGTTAGATGATGTTCAATTATGATTTCGAAGCCATTACTATCTAATAGAAATTAACCTATTACTCTGATCTAATCCAACTAGTGAATTCGTCAACACAATTGCCTGGATTAGCTTCTTCATTTTGAATTGCGATCTGCTCATAGTACTCAAGCTCATGAATAATTATTGGAACTTTCCTAGTAAACTTAGCTTCAATGATGCCACTTTCATGTATTTTTCTTGTAACTCGAACTAATAAATCGACAAAACTAGATATTATGTTTTCACCTAGTAGTAGACATCTCTCAAAATCAGCATTTTCCTCTTCATCAGTGTACATAAATCCTAAATTTTCAATCCAACTTGCTCTAAGTTCAATTCCTTTTTCACTTCCGTTGTCGCCTAAATCAAACAGATTGTTCTGTAACCAGAATGCATAGTTCCACTTTGCCTCGAGTTCACTAGAAGCTGTCTCAATATTTTTATTAAAATTCTCAAATGTGTTAAATCCTAAAACACATGTTATAAAACGGGGGTCATCCTCTTCATCAGTGACATAAAACGATAATGAGTATATGTCTTTTGCTATCTCTAAATTGATATTTTCAATTTGACTAAGCACATTATTATATATGTAATTCTCTAACTCATGAGATTGATTCATGCAGGTTCTCCTTTATAAACACGTAGTGAGTTTGCAACAGAAATATGTATAGATTACTAATTTCCAAATCGAATAATCAATAACACAGCAACTATTGAAACTAAGTAAAACAATAATGAGTGTACAATAAATAATCCCCACTCAACTTTACTTGATTTCTGTGGTAAAAAACGATCCTTAATAGATTCTAGAAGCCAAATAATTGGCTTATGAACAATGATTGTACAAAACATATATGGAATGAAGCCTAATGTTAACATTAGACATATCGCTTTGATAACTTCCCAAGAAGGAACTAATCGAACTCCCTTAACCACAACCGCTACAGCAAACACTATGAAGAACTCCAAATACAAAAGTAAATATAACAAGTACAAAACTGCCCATTGTGCACCCGATGAAGCGAAATCCCTTGTCCTCTCCCTCCAATCCATCATTTCTCTGCGACTTGGGATTCTCCTACCAGCGGGAGGGAACACATATGATTGACTTAATGTCGTATATGGTTCATTAATTATGGAATAACTTGCTGGTTTTCTTACGATGGGAGTTAAACCTTTTGAGAACTCCTCGCCTTTCTTACTTCCAATAATATAAGCTAAACTAAGGGCAAAAATTGCTCCTATCGCTACATATACACCACCAAACTCAATATCCATGTTTTTAATCAGTTCGAACTCAATTTCAGATTTAAGATACAGGATAGTTGTCAATACAGTTAGTCCCATACTGAGTATCGATGAAATAATGCGTATTTCCCATTTCGATTGTCGCAATCTCGAAAAGTAATATCTATTTCTATCTTTGAATCTGTAGTATGCAGGCACAACTAAGTTTGATAATACAAAGTAAACTAAAAAAACTGCTATGACATAGTAGTATGTACCTTCGTTCATTTAAACTCCTAACTAATAATTGAATTTCATCTAACGTTCCCACAATTCCCGATGTGCCCATTTTTCAACTATACACTAACTATTTTAACATTATTTTACTGCATAATCTAAATCCATTTTGTATAATATAGGGGCATGTTGGGAATTGCTGTGTTATGCATTGTTTAAAATTGCAGTCTGATAAACGTACTCTGTCAAACACATAATACTTTTTGGCTTTCTAAGTTCGTAATATAGTACTGAAAACTATTCACCTGATATCCTCAATCAAACTTTGTAATTAGATTCCTTATTACCAACTTTAATGCATATAACGTGAGTAAAATTGAACTGTAACTAGTATGATACCTACTACAGTGATAAATTAGGTACAATATTCATAGATTGAAAAAATGGAGACAACGATGAAAAAACTACTTTTTAAAACCACATTGCTATTTACACTAGTTGTTGTATGCGTACTACTTATCAACACTTATATAGTTTCTCACTCAAACAAGCTAATATATCGAAACATAGATGAGCTGCCAGAAAAACAGGCTGTAATTGTATTAGGAGCATATGTACGAGGTGATAAACTCTCTAATGTTCTCAAAGACCGTGTTAATTTCGGACTATATATATACAATGATGAAAAAGCCTCAAAGATTCTGCTTTCTGGTGATCATGGACAAGTTGATTATGATGAAGTTAACAGCATGAGAAAGTATGTCCTGACAAATGACTCTAATATATTGCCTGAGAATATCTTCATGGATCATGCTGGATTTGATACATACGATAGCATGTATCGAGCAAAAGCTATCTTCGAAATAGAAAGTGCGATCATAGTTACTCAAGACTTCCACATAAACAGGGCCGTTTATATTGCTAATGAGTTAGGTATAGATGCAGTTGGATTTGCAGTTAATGAAGATAAATATCCTACAGTTGTAAAACTGAAATGGAAACTAAGAGAAAGTCTGTCGAGAGTTAAAGCTTTCGGGGATACTATTATAAAGTCAAAACCCAAGTATTTAGGTCACGTAATCCCTATTACTGGTGATGGTAGACTTAGTTGGGATGAACTTGATTAAATTAGCCAAATAGAGAAAATTAAACCCAAGCCATTAATTAAGGCTTGGGTTTCTTGTACACATAGTTCTTAGAAATGGAAAGTTCGCGCATAGATATACCGTAATTTTAAATTGTGCATAACGTTCCCACGGTTCACGCTGTTCGCCTTATATTGCAAGACTTACAGCTATTTCATAGCCATAAACTACGCAACATCACAAACTCGGTCATCACAAGGCGAATGGCGGGACACCGCTGTGTTATGTAACGTCATTTTGCGTTTCCTATATCAAAATACTTAAATAAACTATCTTCAGAATATGTCTTCACAATTACTTTTGAGTATAAATTTGTTAATTGTTCGTGTCCTAACTTTTGAATTTTTGCCCCAACGCCTCTTGGATGGACTAGTATAAACACTAATTTTACGTTTACCATATCGTTACTTTCAACCAAATTAGACAAATGATGCATTGACGCAATAATTCCCATACTTAATTTAGGGTTCTTGATGTACTTAATTTCAACTAGATGATAAATGTCATCCTTAATGAATACACCATCTACATATATATTTTCAGAAGAGAGAAAGTTGACAGAGACTTGTCTTTGGATCAACTCACCGAATTCTTCTTGTAGTTTTCTAGTAACCAAATCTTCAATTATCATTAATTTATTTGCAATTTCGCTATCTACTTCATATTTTTCTTTTGGCATTTTTTGAATTTTTTCGGTATCAATAGACTCATTATCAATCGTAGAATTTTCAGTTTTATTGGTTTTCTTTTCTTTATTTATTGTCTGTTTTACTCTTTCGCGGGAATCATTATCTTTCTCTTCTAATATTGAATCATCGAGTTCTTCAATATCTTTAATAATCTTCGCCCTTTGTTGATCTACATTCATAGCAGCTAAAAATGCTCCATCTTTCCTATAATCCTTAGGTGCATATAATTTTGAGTGATGCCCTGTAACTAAATAAACAAATGCTGCCAATATTACAAATGGAAAACTAACTAAAAACCAAATGAGTCTAGATTGAAGGCCAACGCTTATGTTTTTGATTCCAGTCGTCACTACTAAGCACGCAAATCCATAAATTAGTGATATAAATAATGCAATAATTCCTAAAGGATTGTGTGATAAGCTTTTAGCTTCTTTCATAAATTTTTCCATAAATTCTCCTTAGCAAAATTATGTTACATAACGTTCTTGCAATTCCCGATGTGCCCCACTTCGACATCTCATTAACTATTTTACCATTATTTAGCCGTATAATAAAAACCCCATTTTGTATAAAACGGGGCATGTTGGGAATTGACATGTTACATGTTGTTTCAAAGCGTTTATTCACATAGATCTGTGTTAACCACCAACTGCTCTTTTAAAGTCGATAGATCTCTAATAGTTTTATCAATCAGTTTTATTAATGCATCCTGCTCATTTCTATTTGCCAACCAATACTGATTAGAAATAGAGACAACTGCATTCAATAAATCACTAGGATACAGATTACCTTCTGAGAATATGTTTTCTTCTAAAATATCCAACGCAAATGGGACTAATATTTCCAATCCAATATTTTGTCCTATTAACAATCTTAAATCTTCGTTTGTATACTCTCAAAGTATTTTACTATTGTAGATTGAACAGCATTTTCCAACTAAGTTTAAGCTGAATGTTGTTTCAAAGTCGTCTGTTTTTAGTACATCTTTCAAAGTCATATTAAAATCATATTTAAAATAGCTCAAGTTTCACCTCTAAATCTCATTTATTCTCCTCGATTCAACACTTTAACATTGTGGTGATATTCTATTCTGATTCATAAGAGGTAACAAGCTCATTGAACTTGTTAGAATACTTATTTATTCTTTCTCGATCCTTATTTGAATCTAAGAATGGCTTTCTCTTACCTATTATTAGACAATCCTTGACTTTGTCCCCATGCTTTATTGGATTTGCCAACATTTTATACGGTGCTAGAACTGCTGATTCTACATGTTTTAGTTTTGATGTTAAAAAAGCAACTTGCTCAGTAGTAAATAAGTTGGTTGGAAACTCTAATCTGTTTAACTTTTCAATTCTCAATAAGGGAGATACATCGTTATCTATTATCTTTTTTGCTGTAAACTCTAGATTCCTAAGATTCTCACATTTCTCCAAAGGCTTTAAGGACTCAACGGTATATTTATTCCATACACGATCGCCAAAACTAAGTTCTTCTAAACTTGAAGCTTTAGAAATTTCATCCAACTTATTCATTCTTGTGAAATCGTCAAATGCTAATCCTTTTAGCTTCTTATTTTTAGAAAAGTCCCATAACCTTGTTGCTCTTTGATTCCAGAAAATGATAATGTACTCTAAACTACTTAAACTCTCTAATACACTAAAATCAGATATAAGTGGACACTTCCACAGTGTAATTACTTTGAATTGCTTACCATATGTTTTTACAAAATACTCAAATGTATCTTGTTTAAGACCACTTATTTTGATTTCAGATATATGAGGATATTTTTTTAATTCGTCTATCTGATCAACAGAAGTCCTACCACCTAAAACATCTCTTTGAACCAAGCTCATTGCAGTTTCTAAGTCGTCTTTTCTTAAAGACAAGTCTCTTAAATAATAGTTTAGATTTTTCATATTATCACTCATATGCTTATCTCGACTCCTAATTCTGCCTCGCTATGACTAATATATATAAGTTCACTTTAACATTCTTGGTTATTAGTTTGCTTATATTCGACATTGATTCCATACAATTAATTAGCTTTGACATGACATGTAACGTTCCCGCAATTCCCGATGCGCCCCACTTTTTATATACTCTTATGTTATATTTTACCACAATTTGATACAAATCAACCCCTATGTCTCCACAGGGGCGTTTTGGGAATTGTCGTGTTATCTGATGAGCATTATTTAAAAACAGCTTTGTCATCAAAATCTGAATACATTAGTGCATTGTTTATGCTTTTTTCGAGTATCTCTAAATCAATTTTATTTTTTATCATTTCATTATACTCTAAATTATTCTTATTACAGTATTCACTCCTATATTGCGTTGTAACCTTTTTGATCAAATTATATATTGAATTAAAATATTCCTTATCATCAAAAACGGTTCTACAAAAGTTTCCGATCTCTTCTCTATTAGATTTATCTACTTTATATGAAATGAAATTTACAACATAATACGGTATTGGCGTTTTCTTATCAGTACTTGCCTTCTTGTCAAATTCAGCTTTTTTATATAAAAAATACACTTTGATCATTTCATCAAAACTCAGATACTCATGAAATTTTAATGAATATTCCTCATATATTTTTGAACTTCTTTTAAGAACGTAGTTTTTCTTAGTAAATGCAAAATAGCCATTTTCTATGAATGCTAATAATACTTGTAGTAGTTTTTCCAATGGTATTATATAGTCTTTTACTTTACCATTATCTATATCAAAGTAAGCAAATAAATCATATGATTGCTTCTTTAATTCTGCAAATTTATATTTATCTTTATATTCTAAAGTAAATTTATTTACGTCACTCGGCTTTACAGCAAGTAATAATCCTCTTTTTCTAAATTCTCGTTGCATATTATCAAAATAATTTGTATTTGATGCAAATGCCTTTTCATTTATTGAATTTTGTGTATTAGTATATTTTACTATATCGCTATAAAACCGTTTATCTTCATGTGTCTTTTCGCCAAATACAAGAACTTTTGTGATAACATATGTATTTTCAAACTCTTTTCTAATTTCTTCGTTGGAACCATAACTCGAAAGAACCTCATAAATTGAATTGATAGTTTGACATCCATTCACAATTTGTGGATTGATTAATTCAAGTGCATACTTTTTTGTCTTATGTTTTTTTCCAGAGTCATCACAAATTATAGTTATACCATTATTATAGTAGAAGAACTTATGTCTTTCATTAGGGTTCTTGAGTGTTTTAATGATTCCATTATTTATTCCTTTTGTACCTAGAAATTCACGAATGTTTTCTTCAAACAAAGGATATTCACATTTATCAGCAGCTAAATACATATCATAAAGCTGATAAACCGATGTCATAATGTAGTGTGTCTTCAACATATTTGGTAATTTGAACTCTTCTGGTAAAATATTTAATGCTGTTGCTTTATTTGTTGTATCTAAAACATATGTGAATTTTTTGTTTTCTCTATATCTTTTACCGTAATATTTGTCTCTAATGTCACTCAATGTGAATATTTCAGCACCAATAAATGCATCAATTTGGTCATCTTGATAATTAAATTGATTAAACAATCGCATCACATCATCATTATCTTTTGTTTTTTCATTACTTATATAAAAATGAAGCCATATTTTATAGTCTGGATCTTTTTTCGCCTGATTAAAGGCTTTTTGCAAATCTTTTGAACGTGTATAAGCATTGTTTTTGAGGACAGAAATTGGTGTAGTTAAGAAATCTGAAGCTTCATTACGTGAAAGTGGTGTAGTGTCAGAATAATACTTATTTTGAATTATAAACAACTCTTTAGTATCTTCATAATGAACAAAACAATCAATATTTTTATCATTATAATCGGTCACTAATGATGGTATGATTTGTTCATCAATAGTATATAGTCTACTAAGAACCCAGTAATTGAATGCAAATTCATCTTTACTTAAATTCTGGTCCATGTACCCCCAATCATCCTTAATCATCTTAATATCTTCTCTTAATTGGATTTTGATACTTTCCATGCTTTTTCACTCCTTTAATAATGCTTTTCAGATAACGTTCCCGGCGTTCCCGACGTGCCCCTCAAGGTATATTTCATATACTCTATTGAACATTTAAAGCATGAGAAAGTCCCTGATTTTGTCAAATAAAGGGCATGTTGGGAACGCTCGTGTTAGACGATGGTAAACTACGTGAAACAACACTTCGTATTAATCGAAACTCAAATTTCCAACTATTTTCCTCACTTATGTCTTCATTAATAAAATCATCAAGTATTTGATATATCATGTTTTCAACTTCTGGTGGAAAACCATGCTCTTCGGACAATACTAAGGTCTGTACTATAATGTTTTGACCATGTATCTCAAACATCATTTTCAATAAAAAGTAAACTTCTAAATAAGCATCATTACTATTGAGTAATGATGTAAATGCATTTCTCCAAGATTCAAAATCATTTGTATCAAGAACAACACAATTTCTAAAACATTGAAAAGTCTTATAGAAATTTAAACGTTTTGAATAATATACACCGAGATTAAACCACGCTATAGAGTTCAGTGCATCGGTTCTCAGTGGAGCTAGTAATTTCTCTTCATTTATGGAATTACACTCACTTATTAATTCTATTGATCGTGCTTGACATCTTATTTGTGTATTTATTTTAAGTAAATCATTTATATCTAATATCATATTTAACTTGCAAATCCAACTTGCATCTCGATTTGATATTTGCTTATTATACGTTAAGTAATTTGTGAAAATATTAGATGCTTTTTGATATTCACCTAACATAAAACAACAATCTGCTATCCTTGGTATTAACCAATCGTCTTTTTCAATCTCATAAGATTTACAATAAGCAGAGTGTGCAAACTTAAATCTATTTAACCTAAACAACACTGAACCAATTTCGCTCCAATAATAATGCCTCGTAGCATATGTCTCGTCATACTTTCTAGCTTTAATATACAAACTTAGAGATTGTCTTTCCATTCCCAATGTATTTCCAAGTGAATTAGCAATATTATAGTACATACGTGACTGATCTATTCTAGAAAAATGACCTGATTGTGCTATCTTTTCAACCAACGCATTGTACCTTGTCACGAGCTCAATACTGGTTATACGAAATTTGATAAAGTGAAACAGTATGCTTAATTCTAAGTCATTCATTAAAATCAAAAGGTCCTCAATATCTAAACATTCAAGCAAAGATATGATACTTTCATAGTCTGAAGTTCGTTCAAATTTTTCTATTACTTTTTTTATGCCACTTTCATTAATCTTCTTCGATTTTAGAAACGATTCTAATAGATAGATATTAATACTCTGATTTGGCATGTAATCAGTAATTAGATAAGCAATACTTAATAATACGCACCCAACAATTTGTTCTAAACTATCATTATTAAAATTGATATCAACCAGATAATAGTTCAAGAAACTGGATTTAACTCCGCCTCTTTTAACATCTACTATAACTGGATTCTCAGCATCTTCAATTGATAATAACGAGGGGTACTTCTTCACTTCATTCTCAATTGCCAACAGAAGTCTAGGTTTAGAAAATTCACCATAAACTTCATTATCAACATTCAGTTTTACACCATATGGCATTCCTAAGTTTTTATCTCGTCTAATTCTAAATAGATCTATATATTGATTGAAATCAAGTAATTTCTCAGTGGTTAGTATCATTGTTTCATTAAAGTTTATTGTAAACGTAATTTGATCAGATTTACTTGTAGGAATCTTGATCTCATCAGACCAAATACCATAAAAGGAGTTATTTACTGAGCAATATCGCACAATTAGTGTCGGCAAATCACAAGTCTCATAATATTTTAAAGTTTCAATTTCAATTGATACCTTTAATGCTTTAATTAAGTTCTCATTATCGGTTGCTTTCAATTGATAGTTAAAAAACTTGCCTGTAGTTCTACTATTTGAGAATATTTCAACCATACCATCTATACCATAATCACGTGGTTCAAATGTCGTCCACTCAGGCGGCAACAGGTTATGAAATTCTCTTTTAGAAACGTCTTCTAAGACATGACTTCGACTCCTAATTGGCATAATACCCTCCGATCTAAGTTATATTTATTTAGTAGTTTTCTTTCGTCTAACGTTCCCACGGTTCACGCTCGTTCGCCTTCAATTTCAACACACTAAATGTCGTATAAACATTTCACTGCGAAACATTCCAAAAGTCTGTCCTCACAAGGCGAATGGCGGGACACCGCTGTGTTATATGGAGTTAATAGCGTTTTTAGATACCTTTTACATTATTATTCCACTGCACACTTTCATGACCAGCCATTTCTAGGTAATCTCGAACCTTTTTATCCATAGATAAAAGAATGCTATTCTCGATTTCCAATCCTTTGATTACTAATAAATCTAGCATGTCATTCTTATCAAACTTTTTACCTCTTATTAACCAGTCTTCAACCAGCATGGCAAGATAACAAGCCATGTGTTCTGTTATTATTTCACTTTTCGATGTACTTTCAATAATTCGAACCCTTATATCTTCAATAATTTCTTCGCCATGCTTCTTTCCAAGGTTCTCAGCTATTTTTGAGTGAGTCATATTCACATGATTAGGATTGAAGGTCTCTTCAACCTTAGAAATAAAAGAACACCCTATACTTGGGTATATTTCTTTAATACTAGATTTGATTACTTTAGTAAATTCGTAATATGTTAATTTTAGCAACTCATTGAACCAGTCTTTTGCCACTCTAGAAACTTTATTACTGTTATTAACGCTATATGCTGCTTTAAGGTCGTTTTTCATTATTTCCTTCCAAGAATTCAACATATTTTGAAACTTATATCCAGTCAATTCTTTGAAAATTTCTGTTTTGAGCAAAATCCAATGGCTACTATTAGAATTTGTATTAAATAACACTAACTCATTCTCATAAGTTTTAAATAGAAGGTCTATGTAATACGTTGAAATTAAATCACACATAATACAAAGAGATGTAATTTCATATTCTACTTTTACAGCTAATGCATCTTTAAATAGCTTATTAAGCTGATCTTGGTTCTTGTCTGAAAATTTATTCATAATACTTTTAACATTTAACAATTGAAGTCCAACATAATGATATTCTATTTCATTATTTTCTATAAATACTATTAACTTCTCAAGAATATCCTTTTCGGACGAAAACCGAACTATAAGTTCATTCAATGTCGCAGAAGTTATGAACAATGTATTATTTGGACTCTCCAAAAGTTTTACGAGTTTTTTTCTATTAATTAAACTGGACTCACTCATATTGAGATTACTACGACCAATGTAATCATATACAATATTTGTATCTAAAATAACATTCATATTATTATTCCTTTGTCTAGCTATTCATTCCATATAACGTTCCCACAGTTCCCGATGTGCCCCCACTTTTTTATATTTATATACTATATTTTACCATAAACCAAGTATAAAAAATGCCACTTTGTATAAGCAAAGGGGCATTTTGGGAACTGCTGTGTTATAGGAAGTTATTTTCGTTTCTTCATAAAAATGTATGGCACAGCAACCGAAGACATACTTCTCTCTACTTGATTATCAAATATTTAGCTCTTAGCTTATCTAAAAACTTAGTTTCTTCGAACTCGTATTGACTCAGTATAGTCATATCAACTTGTATTCCACTACATTCGAACAGAATTGATCGTATTTTCTCCGAATCATTCAAAACCCTATCTGATAATTCGCCATATACTAATAGAATATCAACATCATTAGGAATCCTATTAAAAGATAATACTGATCCAAATAAGTATACCTTTGTAAAGGAATCTAACAAAGGCTGATGTTGATTTAAACTATGACGAAGTCTATCAATTAAATTTAAGTTTACCAATATATCCATAAAACTTATCCATAGTCAATAAAGTTACTCCCATTTTGTCAGCCAAATCGTAAGCTTCACTAGATATACATCCTTCACCATTCCAATTATGAAGATTCACTAAAACACTATTTTCTGCTGGTGAGAGTTTCATCAGGTCTACTTTATTAAGACAGTAATCATAAATGAAAACTATTTTAACTCCTTTTACAATAACCTCTCTCAAATTAGTGTAGTCTTGAAAATCAAAATTAACACCTCTAGATCTCATATATTTATAGGCAAAATTCAAGCTTTCCAATCGAACGTCTGCTCCTCGAAAACAACCATAGTCAAAATAGAATTGTCGTAGTCTAGGTGTGTCCGTTAAATACAATTTAACTACATTAACATTTTCTATAAACTCCATGTATGGATCATCAATACCCAAAACTATATCTACAAACTTATTTTTCACTTGCAGCTTATGAATCAATAACTCCAATGATTCAACTGAAGGTAATAGTGACCTATCGACGGGTTCTATTCCAAATAAAGAGTTTATCTCTTCTGGAAACAAAACTTGTCTGTGTTTTTCAGGAGCAAGTCTAGTTGATTCAAATTCGGCTATATGAGCAAGAAAAGAGTCGACTATTGCTAAATTGGAATAACTTTTTGTACTATGACTTTGAATTAAAGCGCGATTATGCTCAAGCAACTTCTTGATCAAATTATTATTAGCCAAGATTTTACCTTCAAACAATTTCCAAAGTTCTTTTTTATCACCAAGATAGTAGTTCTCAAATATCAATTTATTATCGTTCAGTAATGGAGCCACCCTTCTTCTAAGCTCATCAAACGTCTTAAATTTTTCTCCAAAAACTCTATCTATTTCTTCCTTACGTTTTAGCTTCCACATTTTCACCTGTTCTTTCGTGAATGCGGAATTCTTGTCAAAATCAGTATGACAATTTGGACACAAAACAACTAAATTTTCGAAGGAGTTATCTTTAGAATCACAGTAAGGCGTTAAATGTGCCTTTTCAATTATATCTCCATTCTCTCTGAATAGCACAACCTTACAATCTGGGTTCATACATCGACCCATCGACTCGGCATACAACCTTCTTTGAACGTGATCACTAATACTTCTGCCCATAATCTAATTCGCCTCCAGTCGTTCTTACTCATTATAGCCTTATTTTGATTTCCTAGTGTTTTACCAGTAATACTTCAATTCAACTGTAAGTTAAACTAAACTCTAAACTGAGAAAATTATTTCCTATAACGTTCCCACAATTCCCGATCGTGCCCCCACTCGTTCTTACTCTTATGTTATATTCTACCATAAACTTGATACATAAATACCCCTCTGTTACCAAAGGGGCATGTTGGGAATTGCTGTGTTATATACAGTGTTGCTTTTGGTTACTTTAGCAGGACCATTAAGTATCTATGTTCTGTCGTTTCGAAGTAACCATCACGCTCAATTAGATGTTGTAATTCTAATAGTTTGTCAAAATGTTTCTCTACTGAAAATCCAGTAAACTCCCACTCGATTATTTTTGCAAGGTAGACAAATGCTCCAACATCTAAGTATTTCGTGACTGGAAATGCTTGTTCACTTCTAATTATTTCAAAGCCCAATTTTTTTGCCTTCACTAGCTCGCTGTGGTACTCATTTTCTGTTGCATATACTAAATCAGGTTTACTAAGAACAAACTTTGCCAACTCCAGATTATTAATTTCACCCACTTGCTGAGTTATAAAATACCCACCAGGCTTTAAAACCCTATATACTTCACCTAGATCATAGGATTCGTGTCTATCAATAACAATGTCAAAAGTTTCAGAGTTAAATGGTAGAAGGGATTCATAATCGCCATACTGAACATCAATTCCTAATTGACTTAGTTTGCTTCTACATAACTCAAGATTTGGTAGATATGATTCAGTAACTGCCGTCAGACTATATGGATGATTCAGTTTTAACAAAAACTCACCTCCACCAGTACCAAGGTCAAGTAGATACATTTTTTTTGACAAATACTTTTTAATGGTCTCTCTATAATCCCATGAAAGTGATTCACTTTCAGTTCTGTTGCTGATATATGAAAAATCCCAACCAATAAGCTCAACTCGTTCCTCTTGTAACCATTTTATTTTTAGTTCTTCTCGCGTCATCACTTTGCTCCTTTTCAACATGAATTAATATAGAAAAAGAGTACAGCTGACTGGCAACCAAAATATCAAGCTCAGTACAATCTGTTACCAGATTAAATCAACTGTACTAAGCGATTACCTCGTTTATCTAACATAGTGTTCTCCGATCTTTAGTTACAACTTTCGATATATTTTACTGATAAGTTATCCAATTCCATTTTTAACTCTGGAATCTCTAACTGTCTGGCAATTGGTGAGAATAAGGCTAATGTTTCTTTTGCTTTTTCACTCCACCTCTCTTTGGAAAGATGTTCGATCGTTCTCATATTGTGTAATCTGTCAGCCAACTTAATCATTATTATTGATTCGTCGTTGTTACTAAGGTTTTCATCAATGGTTAGTTCATTTAACAGCACTATTTGTCCCTTTATATTCTCGTTAAAAGGCAGAGTGTCTAAGTTTTCTATACTACTGTATTTTTTGCTTAATATCTCATGTAAAATGCCTAAGATTATTACCTCTGCTGGCTGGTCTAATTCAACAAGTAGAAGAGCCACACAAAGACAATGATTTATATACGGTTCTCCAGAATAACGAATGATACCTTCATGACATTTCTTTGCATACTCAAAGGCGAGCAAAATCTTATTCTGCTCATTCTTAGAATACTTGACATTAGACGCTTCAATTAACTCATTAAACAATTTCTCTGTATTCATATGCTCAACTCCTTCAGAACTGAACATAACTTCTGCGAATCTAAAGGCACAAAGTACTTTTGGACTATAACCGAATTTCTTCCTAAAAGCTTTACTGAATCCTGAATGGGTTTCATAACCATACCTCAATGCGACGTTTAATATGTTTTGACCACTTATAATCTCTTTAGATGCATGATGTAATCGCCTTTCTGTAATATATCCTTGTAATGTTACATCAAACTCTGATTTAAATAGTCTTGAAAAGTGAAATTTTGAATAGCCTACAGTTTCTGCAACTGATTCAACAGTTATGTCCTTGTCTACATTTTCCTCAATAAACTCTAATGCTTCATATATAGCAAACATTTTACTCATACTTAATACTCCTTGGCCAAGATATATTCTAAGTTTATCAAGTTCACTGCGACAAAACTGTTCCAAATTTGCTATGTTCACACCGTTAATTATTACTGTGACGAAAAAGCAGCATTGTATATAACGTTCCCACAATTCCCGATCGTGCCCCCACTCGTTCTTACTCTTATGTTATATTCTACGATAAACTAAGCACATAAATACCCCTCTGTTACCAAAGGGGCATGTTGGGAATTGCTGTGTTATGTGATGTTTAATTTTCTTTTATTTCTAAACTTGGTGGGATTATTAATGGACTATTCATCATTTTATCAGTCAACATACCCGTTAATAAGCTTATATCTGCACCCAGCAAATTTAATATTACTTCTTTATTTTTCTCAATTAATTCTTTAGTTATAGAGTCCTCAAACTCTAATGAAACTTGATGCTCAAATTCAAACTCAAAAAACATACTTGGCTTAAATCCGACTTCTGTTGATACTATAACTCTTACATATTCATCTTCAAATTCAACAATACTTATTTGTGATATAGCATGTGATTCAATATTTGTACTCTCATCTAATCGTTCGGATTTCAATTTTTTTCCGTTAATATTTAACAGTATAACTTCATGATGTACAATGTTCTTTACAAATTGCTCTGCTGTCATTCCTAGCACCTCTCAGATTTTTTTGCATTTCTCAACCGTTCAGTAGAAAATAAAATTGGCTCAAGTACTGCTCCTCTTTTGTCCTTCCACATCGTTTCAGATACGGGTACTGGAACAGAATCAATAATATAATTCGAAAACATATTTTTTGATACTTTACTCTTTTCAACTTCACTTCTGCCCATTCCATATGAAATATAAGTTAATAATAAACTATTTAAACTACAATTCTCAACTTCAGCTTCCTCAGATAATCTCTTGTGCATCTTTTTAGGCAATCTAATAGTAAATTTACCACTATACTCCAATTCATCTTTATACTGATTAGGACGAGGAATTTTCTTTCCTTCAATTTTAGCTATCTCAATGATAGCTTCTGCAACCTCATACACATCCGCAATAGCATCTTCTACAGTATCTCCATCACCAATACAGTCAAACTCAACTATTTTCGCGATGTATCCACCACCATCTTCATCTGATAATTTTTTGACTTCTAACGAATAGTCCTTAATATCAAATTTATTCATTTTAGTCACACTCCTGATTTACATATCTATTTTTATAACGTTCCCACAGTTCCCGATGTGCCCCATTATGAAATTGGGGCTGATTTACACAGTTCCTGACTTTTTTGAATCATAATTTCTTAACTTAGCCAATTAGCTTTTCAATAGTAGCTATAGCCTTTCTTATATAGATTGGCTTAACTGGCCTATGCCTTGGTATAGTGACATAATCCTGAATTGAATTAAGACTTTGATGAGTATACACATAATGGCTCCCACCAGTGTTCCTTGCTTCAAATCCAAAGGAAGTTAATAAAGTATCAATTTCTTCGAAACTAATACCCTTCGGATTATTTTTGATTTTCAATAATCTCTTTTCTTTCTTTGACATGATAGCCTCACTTTTGTTTTGGTATTATATATGATACCACTTTTCAGATCAAATATGCAATAATTACTCTAACTTGAAAATTAAATGTTACATAACGTTCCCACAATTCCCGATCGTGCCCCCACTCGTTCTTACTCTTATGTTATATTCTACCATAAACTACGCATAGAAATACCCCTCTGATACCAATGGGGCATGTTGGGAATTGATGTGTTAAGTGAAGTTCGGAACGGCTTTAAAGCCAATACTATTTCTCATAATACAATTCGCAATCTAAATATTTCTTTCATTTTTCGAAATTCCTTGATGCTACATTATTACCATATATATAATATAATTAGAAAGGAGGTGTTGACTTGAAAAAAATCTCAATTTGCATATTTGCTTTAATTCTAATTTTCTTAACTTCTTCTCCAATATCATGCGCTGATACAACTACACAACCAACTACCATCAACGTTTTAATCGATGGTGAAGAAGTCCAACTAAAAAGCATAGTTAACAATGGACAACTTTTTATAGCAATTGATGAACTAGCTCCAGCAATTGGATTTTCACTTAATACAACAGAACTTAACAAAACCACATTGACTTCAATTACCGATATCGATACAGCAATAACTAAAGCTAAGATTGACTTTAGTACTAGCATTATTTCTAACAATTCTGTGGGTAATGAATGGAACTATTATATAAAATCTGAAAATACTACATACTACTCGTACCAACAAGGATCTGAGATCATTTTAGACGGAACCGATTTGAATATTGAATTAGTAGTATATGAACATGACGATGGAAAATCTGATTATGGATTTGATTCCATTTCAGTACCATATGTTGAGATAATGAAAGGACAAACTCTTACATTCTCAAAAATGATCACTGTTACTGAAAACGGCGGCCGTTACTCCGGTAATACAGCTACTATCCAATTCAATTTAATAATTACACCAATGTAGGACAACTAGAGTTATCTGATTCAGATAGCTCTTTTTTCGTAGTGGAGAATTTCACTTAACGGTTCCACAGTTCCCGATGCGCCCCACTTTATTACCACTCTTCTATATTTTAACACTTATAGTTAATAAATAAGCCTGATTTCTACAAATCAGGGCGTTTTGGGAACTGCTGTGTTATATGATGCAATCTGCAGTCAGGGCGGTATAGCCAGCTCACTATTGCCATATATGATTAACTATGAGTTTCTGATTCACTTTTTGCTAATTCTTCACGCTAACCAATACTTCATAAGCTATTTCACCCACTTTATTTTAATAGCCAGACACACTTGAATTGCAAAATACCAACAACTTAAAAATTGTACGAAGCCATAGACTCTTTATTACAAGAAGTGGCTCAGAATGTGCTCACTCCAAACGGGTGATAGCCGAACTTTTAATCACCACAAACTTGTAACCATAGAGAAAGCTTGTTCTGAGTAAGTTAGAATACCTTTAATGCAGTGCACTAATGTATTAAACAGCAGTTGCAAACAGCGAAGGGGCGATTATTGAGTAAAGATTCGGTATGTCCCCACTGTAAACTTTGACACGAAAAATTGCGGCCACTTGAGCTTCGTAATTACATACAGCAATAATTCTCGTTGAGTATTTAATTATCAAAATGGTTAATGCCGCTGCTAAACAACTACAATACACTAATTAACAAAACGGGTACTCTTTATCAGCCTTAAAGTTGTAAGTTCAACCGTAATTAAACTGCCCCATAGTACAGTGTCGGGAATATTCGGTGAAAGAAATGAAATGTCGGGAACCATTGCAGCAACTGCCATGTATTCAGTGCACGCATGTTTGCCCCCCCCATTTCCCCTATTATTTATAAGTCATAATTTATGTGCAAAAGAGAACAAGCTTTCACTTTGTACTTTTTATTAAGTACTTAAATGCAATGAGGCGTACAACAATGTAAACATAGTCTTTTTCTCTGAGCCAGTTCGGTTTTTCGGCTACAACATTCCAAAAAACTTCGACACAAAACACCTCAGCAGTTGTGTTATATAACGGTTCCACAGTTCCCGATGCGCCCCACTTTATTACCACTCTTCTATATTTTAACACTTATAGTCGATAAATAAGCCTGATTTCTACAAATCAGGGCGTTTTGGGAACTGCTGTGTTATATGATGCAATCTGCAGTTAGGGCGTTATAGCCAGCTCACTATTACCATATATGATTAACTGTGAATTTCTGATTCAATTTTTGCTAATTATTCACGCTAACCAATACTTCATAAGCTATTTCAACCACTTTATTTTAATAGCCAGACACACTTGAACTGTAAAACACCAACAACTTAAAAATTGTACGAAGCCATAGACTCTTTATTACAAGAAGTGGCTCAGAATGTGCTCACTCCAAACGAGTGATAGCCGGACTTTTAATCACCACAAATTCATTGCCACACAGAAAGCTTGTTCTGAGTAAGTTAGAACACCTTTGGTGCTGTGCACTAATGTATTAAACAGCAGTTGCAAACAGCGAAGGGGGCGATCATTAAGTAAAGATTCGGTATGTCCCCACTGTAAACTTTGACATTTGAATAGCGGCCACTTGAACTTCCTCATTACATACAGCAATAATTCTCGTTGAGTATTTAACTATCAAAATGGTTAATGCCGCTGCTAAACAACTACAATACACTTATTAACAAAATGGGGACTCATTATCAGCCTAAAAGTCGTAAGTTCAACCGCAAATTAAACTGCCCCATAGTACAGTGTCGGGAATATTCGGTGAAAGAAATAAAATGTCGGGAACCATTGCCGCAACTGCCATGTATTCAGTGCACGCATGTTTGACACCCCATTTCCCCTATTATTTATAAGTCATAAATTATGTACAAAAGAGAACAAGCTTTCACTTTGTACTTTTTATTAAGTACTTAAATGCAATGAGGCGTACAACAATGTAAACATAGTCTCTTTCTCTGAGCCAGTTCGGTTTTTCGGCTACAACATTCCAAAAAACTTCGACACAAAATACTTCAGCAGTTGTGTTATATAACGGTTCCACAGTTCCCGATGCGCCCCACTTTATTACCACTCTTCTATATTTTAACACTTATAGTCGATAAATAAGCCTGATTTCTACAAATCAGGGCGTTTTGGGAACTGCTGTGTTATATGATGCAATCTGCAGTCAGGGCGGTTTAGCCAGCTCACTATTACCATATATGATTAACTATGAATTTCTGATTCACTTTTTGCTAATTCTTCACGCTAACCAATACTTCATAAGCTATTTCACCCACGTTATTTTAATAGCCAGACACACCTGAACTGCAAAATACCAACAACTTAAAAATTGTACGAAGCCATAGACTCTTTATTACAAGAAGTGGCTCAGAATGTGCTCACTCCAAACGAGTTATAGCCGGACTTTTAATCACCACAAATTCATTACCACACAGAAAGCTTGTTCTGAGTAAGTTAGAACACCGTTGGTGCTGTGCACTAATGTATTAAACAGCAGTTGCAAACAGCGAAGGGGCGATTGTTAAGTAAAACCAGAATGTAGCTGCTTCAAACTTTGACACTAAAAATTGCGACCACTTGAGCTTCCTAATTACATACAGCAATAATTCTCATTGAGTATTTAATTATCAAAATGGTTAATGCCGCTGCTAAACAACTACAATACACTAATAAACAAAACGGGTACTCTTTATCAGCCTTAAAGTTGTAAGTTCAACCGTAATCAAACTGCCCCATAGTACAGTGTCGGGAATATTCGGTAAAAGAAATGAAATGTCGGGAACCATTGCCGCAACTGCCATGTATTCAGTGCACGCATGTTTGACACCCCATTTCCCCTAGTATTTATAAGTCATAAATTGTGTGCAAAAGAGAACAAGCTTTCACTTTGTACTTTTTTATTAAGTACTGAAACGCAATGAGGCGTACAGCAATGTAAACATAGTTTTTTTCTCTGAGTCAATTCGGTTTTTCGGCTACAACATTCCAAAAAACTTCGACACAAAACACCTCAGCAGTTGTGTTATATAACGTTCCCACAATTCCCGATCGTGCCCCCACTCGTTCTTACTCTTATGTTATATTCTACCATAAACTAGGCGCATAAATACCCCTCTGTTACCAAAGGGGCATGTTGGGAATTGCTGTGTTACATGATGGCATAAAATGTTTATCCACAATGATATTAAAACTAAATACTGATTATATTTTCGCAATATCTCAATCTAACTAACTGAAAGTTACATGGAGTTCTTTTCCAAGCGCATGTGCTACTTTTGAAAGAAACTCAAAACTCGGATTGTATGAACCACTCTCAAGTCTTGAAATAGCAGACTGTTTAGTTCCAACTATTTCAGCTAACTCTTTTTGAGTAAGTCCTCTTTCCAATCTTAGACGAATGATTTCGCTAATCAACGTATATATTGGTTCTAGTGCATCATACTCTTCTTTTGTTTCTTCATTAGAAAGTAACAACTTCTTTATATCTTCATGACGCATTATAACTCACCTCGCTTGATAAAATCTGATTTACGGTACTCTGCAATTTCAATGTCTTTTCTAGGAGTCTTTTGTGTCTTCTTTTGAAATGCATGAAGCATTATAAATTTTTGACCTGTATAAGCAAAATAGAACACTCTATAATTATTCGTACCTTGCTTAACTCTTAATTCCCATAAGTCATCGGTACCTTTCATTTTCTTTACATGAGGCATCGTCAACTTTAAGCCAAACTCTTGAAGCAAATCTATTTCTCTTAAAATTTTAGCTTGATCTTTCTTAGGTAATTTTCCTAAAAAATTTAAAATTGGACATTGACCATCTCTATGATAATAGATTACTTCAAACATATTCCACCTCTTCTGATATCATAATTATATAACGTATATGTTATATGGTCAAATTGCTTTATTCTTCATAGAGCTCATTTTAGGCTTTCATGTAACGGTTCCACAGTTCCCGATGCGCCCCACTTTATTACCACTCTTCTATATTTTAACACTTATAGTCAATAAATAAGCCTGATTTCTACAAATCAGGGCGTTTTGGGAACTGCTGTGTTATATGATGCAATCTGCAGTTAGGGCGTTATAGCCAGCTCACTATTACCATATATGATTAACTATGAATTTCTGATTCACTTTTTGCTAATTATTCACGCTAACCAATACTTCATAAGCTATTTCAACCACTTTATTTTAATAACCAGTCACACTTGAACTGTAAAACACCAACAACTTAAAAATTGTACGAAGCCATAGACTCTTTATTACAAGAAGTGGCTCAGAATGTGCTCACTCCAAACGAGTGATAGCCGGACTTTTAATCACCACAAACTTGTAACCATAGAGAAAGCTTGTTCTGAGTAAGTTAGAACACCTTTGGTGCTGTGCACTAATGTACTAAAGAGCAGTTGCAAACAGCGAAGGGGGCGATCATTAAGTAAAGATTCGGTAAGTCCCCACTGTAAACTTTGACATTTGAATAGCGGCCACTTGAACTTCCTCATTACATACAGCAATAATTCTCGTTGAGTATTTAACTATCAAAATGGTTAATGCCGCTACTAAATAACTACAATACACTTATTAACAAAATGGGGACTCATTATCAGCCTAAAAGCCGTAAGTTCAACCGCAAATTAAACTGCCCCATAGTACAGTGTCGGGAATATTCGGTGAAAGAAATGAAATATCGGGAACCATTGCCGCAACTGCCATGTATTCAGTGCACGCATGTTTGACACCCCATTTCCCCTAGTATTTATAAGTCATAAATTGTGTGCAAAAGAGAACAAGCTTTCACTTTGTACTTTTTTATTAAGTACTGAAACGCAATGAGGCGTACAGCAATGTAAACATAGTTTTTTTCTCTGAGTCAGTTCGGTTTTTCGGCTACAACATTCCAAAAAACTTCGACACAAAATACCTCAGCAGTTGTGTTATATAACGTTCCCACGGTTCACGCTGTTCGCCAAGCTATTTCATCACTATAAATGTCGTACAAACATTTCACTTCGGAACAACCCCAAACTCCGTCAACACAAGGCGAATGGCGGGACACCGCTGTGTTATGTATAGTCATACCGCCGTTCTAAGCTATAAATTACTAGCTTAAATCGACTGTTCTATATCCATACTCATTTATTGTGTCTCTAATTTTCTTGTACTCTTCAATAGACTCAAATGTAACTTTCGTAAATGGCTTTGTAAAGAACTCAACATAAGGCGAATCTGAGCAACTATCTCTTTGACCGATAATAGTGTCATTTACACCTTCGTGTATTAGCTCATTCTTTCTTTTCTTATATGCAATCCAATTACTCTTGCACTCCTCAAAGTCTACGATTATTAGTTCACCATTACTTTTAACTAATTTCAGACCATTTGGTTGGATTTCAACTATCTTCATTATGTAACTCCAAACTCTAAGTTCCTAGATATGTACTGGTGGGATGATTTTACATAACGTTCCCACGGTTCACGCTCGTTCGCCCCTGCTATTTCAATGCTTTCAGTGCCATATAAACATTTCACTGTGCAACATTCAAAAACTTAGTCACCACAAGGCGAATGGCGGGACACCGCTGTGTTATAGGATGTTATTTTCGTTTCTACTTTACTTTCTAATTTTAGTCAACGGCTCTATAATACACTCAGGCATATCTCTGGAAATTACTGCTTTTGAACAAGTTCCACCTAATTCACTTGTTATAACTTCACTTAACTCTTTAACTGCGATTTCAAACTCTTCGACTCTGCTTGAGTTAATTAACTCCATATATATTAAAGCATTTTTTGTTTTTCGAGTAATTTTAGTTCTATCTGCTTCACGCCATAACCAACTTCTCACAACGGTACCTATATCATCCTTATAAATAAGCTCCCCTTCTCTTGGGGGTTTGTTCTCGGTTTCTCCAAGTGGAACAAAGCTTTCATTGCCATTCGCAAAACTTAGCACCATATCTCCTTCAACACAATCTAAGTCTTCCCCGCCACATGTAAACAAATGACTTAATGATATATAATTATATAAGTCAACTACTGGATTAACTGAAAATATGCTACTCCCCTTTTTTACTCGTTTTGCCATAGCTTCAATAGAAGCTAAGCTTCCCTTTTTACGCTTAATTTTCTTCATTGCCTGACTATAATCATTGATATATGTATGCAAAACATCGTTCTGATATGCAATTTTTGAAATCTTGTTATAAGCTTTTTCTAGGTGAATCGCTCTCCCTACCTCGCTATTATCAATATTTCTAAAATCCAATACTGCAATTTGTAGTTCTGGAAAAAGGTCAAATACGTCTTTATCAATTTTGAATTTTTTCATTTTATCAGCCCCTTTATTTATGTAAAATTGTAATAAAGCTCACTTAATCATTAGCTTAGAAAATTATTTCCTATAACGTTCCCACGGTTCCCGACGTGCCCCCTCTATTATAACTCTTAACTATATTTTACCATATGCTAGTATAAGAAATGCCACTTCGTATAAACAAAGGGGCATTTTGGGAACTGCTGTGTTATGTGTCGATCTATTGAACTTGATCAAATGTTTATTCTAGAACATACTATCTTTAGTATTTGCTCTGAACTGAATAACTGTTCCTGAAGGATATAAAAAAGCCTTGCGCCGTTTAGATTTAACTACTTTAATTAGACCTTGCGCTTCTAGCGGTTTCAAAGTCCTCTTTTTTACATGCCCTTTATGAAATATAGTCTCTTTTTCAACAAAGTCTAAAATATCTTCAATAGACACCATTTTATCCGAAAACTCTGATATTAGTATTTCTTTTAACTCATCTACTTTTGTGGATATGGTATACTCAGTTAAACATTTTGAAACTTCATTTTCGCAAGTTTCAAATAATGAAATCTGAGTACTACTTTGAGCTTCATTTTTGTGCATTAGCAGTCCATCTGAAACTTTCCAAAGTGACTCTTTAATTTTATTAAATCCTATTTGATTCCTCGTAAAAATAAGTAAGTAATAAAGTTCTGTGTTTTTTGAATTATAGAATGGATAGGATGCAGTGAAGACACGACTTTCTCCTTTACAACTCCTAAGCACATGCTCAATGATTAATTTATTATAATCCTCACTTTTATATTCATCTAAATGGTCACGCGTTAACCCTTTGTAAAACGGTAGATACTTCTCAGGATAAGTCTTAATATTTCTAACAGTATCATTAACCATATGATTAAAAATTAATTCCGAATAATTTTCTTCATTTAGAATTGCAACTATCTTTTCAAGCTTTATAACATTATCAGCTACTTTATATGGGTCGATAAAAAAGAAACTTTTTTTCATGTTAATATTTTTTATCTTTTTAAGAACATAATCAACATGGTCATTAGCCTTCATGCATTTAAAATCAATGTTTATCCCAGTTGGTAAGTTTATATCAGATATCAATTTTCTTAAATGTTCTACACGCTCACAATCATAATCATTCAAATATACATGAAAAATAGGTGCATATTCATTTTTTCTAATAAATGCACTTATACTTTTTAATGCAATAATTGGTGACCCGTAGCTACCATCGACATATTCCCCAGCGTTGCTAAATGAATCCACATAGATTAGGTTCTTATAGTATTTAGCTTGCCCCAAAATCACAACCCATTTGTAAAAATAATCCTGGAAATACTCATGTTTAGCTTCTGTTTGCTCTCCATAAGGATCTAACTTTACCATTGCCCCTCCTAAGTTTATTCTGTAATTGTCCCTTTCTTAATATGATAAGAAATTCCGTTATTCTGACAAAACTCAATTACCGTTCTAGATAGATCATTATAATATTGCTTGTACTCCTTATAATCTGTTATCTTTCTATTGTAATTGGTTCTTCCAAATATAATTTTGTCTACAAAATATACTTTTTCTAAGATTGGCAATAGTTCTTGATCTAAAATATTTGGAGTAGGATAAGGTTCAATACTTACCCACGTTTTACAACCCATTTCTGAAAGCTCTTTCAATCTAACTATTCTTTGCTCGTATGGAGCTGCACCTTCCTCATTAAACTTTCTGTATTCCTCATTCAAACTAATCAAGGTTATTCCATACTCATTCTCTTTGCTTAGATTTGCTAGCTCAAGAGGTAATATGCCTTTTGATAAAGCGGTACATTTTATTCCATTTTCATTAAGAAATCTGATGATGTCAACTGATGCATTTGCTATTTCAGGATAACCATACATAAATGGATCTGACGTAAAACACAAGTGTACCCACTTAATCTTACTCTTTAGTTTTGGTAACTCCTTTGTTAACAATTCCATATAGTTGGATACAAGATAAGGTTTAATCCATTCATCTTTGCTTTCAATTCGTCCAAACCGTTTGGCCATTAAAAAAGCATAGCAAGGATAGTCACACCCATGCGCACACCCCTGAATATGATTTATAGTATAATCCCCATACTCGACTTTCGTTTTGTAAATCAGAGACTTTCTTTCTATAAAGCCATGCACGAACTTCTGCATTGAATCACCTTCCTAATTAACCCCCGTTAATAACACTTACATTTATTATAACAAACATTATAGTTGGTATTCATATATTTGCGATTTTTATCATACTACATACTTATACATAAACACTGCTGTTCAATAGATTGACACATAACTCCCCTATACCCGACACTCTCACCTCTCATATGTCATATAAAACACACACCCTATGGTATTCGTGACGTATGGTCTATCACTAAACAGGGTCGGGAATATCTAAAAATCCAATTGTTTCTGCGCCGTATAATGTCAGGAATAGATTGAATATGTATTGTTATATGACTGTGAAAACACTAAAAGTCTAAATTACATGTTATGTCGTCATATAATGCGTAAAATATCCCCTTCAAAATAACATGAAGATACTTCACTTGAATCTCTATACTTCCCCTTCTCGATGCAGACCTTTTAAGTATATATTCACTTATAAATATTTTTAAACACCTTACCGATACAGCGATTATTTAGTTGCCTATAATTCTTTTATTTTGATCACACTATAATCCTAAATCGATGTTTTTAAGACTTGTCATCTTAAAGGTTCCATCAACTTGCTCAAATGTAGCCTTATAGACATCGGGCATTTTCACGTGTCTCCAAAACTCAAAATCTATTGCAGAATCATAGTAGTTCAGCATAACTGACATAAAGGTACCATGTGTTCCAACCAAAACCCTCTTTTTTTCATATTTCAGCATTACTTCTTCCAGCGCAGCGGCACCTCTTTTTTGCACTTCATTTATGGACTCCCCACCATCTAGTTTAAAATCAAAATCATTCCACTGGTTAGTTGTAAATGTGTGAAAATCGTCAATAAACTCATGGGCAACTTTTCTTTCTCGCAGATCATCATAGGTTTCTATCTTCAGGCTTTTCATTTTAGCCACATCTTTAATGGTATCAATAACTCTTATATATGGACTGGAGACAATTGCATCCAGATGAATATCTTTAAATGCCTCCGTTACAAGTGGGACATACTTTTTTCCTTCTTCTGAGAGCTGTCTTGAAAAATCATCATGTGTATAAACAATTTTACTGTGTCTTACAAAATACAATTCTGTCATTTTTACCTCCGGCTCGTTCACTGATACCCTTTCATACAGGATCTTATTAAATGATAATTATATATGGAATGTACTCAATATTTTGAATACATGCTTTTCTTCAATTTATTATAAACTATTCGGGCTTAGTGTTCTCAATAAATTTCGTAGTCGCCTTAATAATCAGCCATCTAACCGTATTTCTACGCGCTTATTCTCTCCAAGTACATTCATAATTCATACCGAACCACAGTCTTGAGTATAAAATGTAAATATTACATCACCTAAATGTGAAAGCGTTCCTTCTTCGATATGCTTTTACATGCTTGAGCAATCCCCAAATAGTTTTCATAATTAAATGAAGTCCTTTAATGTATATATGTTAGTCCATGTCTTTATTATATGTCATATCTGATAAATGTAGAATATTGAGTAAATTGAGATTGTATTCAACGATTATAGATACGTATGGTAAGAATTGCTTTTCCCATAAGACCTTTAAAAGGCAACTCGCCGTACTTTTTCTCGTAACGCACTACAATAAAAATTTCTAAAATTTGTTATGCAGCCACCTTCATATTTTATCTCAATAGTGATTTCAATTATTATCCTCATATGTCTATGCCCTCGCCGATTTTTCAATAAACAGCATTACTAATAAATATAAATTCAATTCTGACAACCACATCTATGGCAATCTATTTTATCTGGATCTGTCAAAGAGATATACTTCAAAATTAAATTTTTAAACAATCCTCTCTTTATTTTCTATAGATCCTCTCCAAAATTTTCTTCCATTAAACAATTTACTCTAAAAGTTCAAGCATTAGACTGCTTTTTGTTCACATCTCTAAACGCTTGGTCATTATCAACTAACAAGCACCTTTAATTAAATCTCACCAAATATCCCTATTCGCTTTAAATAGAAATGTACTTACATGTCCACCCAATATAGGCTTCATTTTAAATAGTTTGTTCTATGTAGTCTTCTGTATTCAGCTGCTAAAATTGTTATATACAAGTCATAATGAAGCTTAACGCCTATTAATTCTAGAAAAGAAATAATCCCACAAATCTGTCTATGCGACAGTTTTATGGGATTCATTTTAAAATATTTATACATTTTTACGCAGTTCTGCAGTCTACACAGCATTTAGTCTTTTTCGTACAGGTATAGAACTACATAACTCATTCAATCAAATATGACTTAATCAAACTAGAGTCTATCGATCATTGAGCGCACCATCATGGCTCAAGTAAAGACCACCTACCGCGCTTCTCTAAAATAGGAAACACTCAGCCCACCTGGAGACTGATCTCTTTTTTTGAAAACTGAATTCACAATAAGTACGAGTATGGTTACCAGATACGGAGTCATATCTATCAAATACTGTGAAATACTGATGTCCATTGACTGAAGTCTAAAGCCGATAATATCCAGTCCGCCAAAAACAAAGGCGCCCAATATGGCTTTATATGGACTCCACATAGCAAATATAACGAGTGCAACGGCAATCCATCCACGGCCTGCTGTTACATTATCCTGCCACGCTGGTACATACACCAGTGACAGGTAAGCGCCCCCAAGTGCTGATATTGCACTGCCTATCATAATATGCACATATTTGTAAACGGTCACCTGTACGCCTGAAGCATCTGCTGCATAAGGGTTTTCACCAACGGTTCTCAGGTTCAGACCAAAGCGTGTATGTCCAAGATAGACGCCCATGCCAACGGCTAGGATATAACCAATATAGACAAAGATATTCTGGTTAAACAGGACCTCTCCCAAGAATGGAATTGAGCCCAGTACTGGAATTTTAATGTTTACAAATACATCTTTCATTGTCTGCGGTAGAACCATGCCCATTAGAAACTTACCTGCGTAACCGGATATACCTGTACCCAGAATCGTAAGAGAAAGGCCTGTAACAACTTGATTCGCACGCAATGTAACCGTTAAAAAGGCATAGACTAGGCCTGCTAAACCACCGGCTAAACACGTTGCAATTAGTGCAACTATAAAGTTCTCTGTAGCCATGCCAGCAGCAAATCCGGCAACTGCACCAATGAGCATTAGCCCTTCAACACCTAGGTTGAGGTTACCTGATTTCTCAGTTAAAATTTCACCAAGCGTAGCAAATAGAAGTGGTGTGCCTGCCTGAACAGCAGCGCCAAAAAACAGTAGACTATTCATTAACAGGTACCTCCTTTTTTACATTACCAGGTTCTTTTGTATCATTCTGCTCAGCGGATTGAGTGTCATCTTCTTTTAGTGAATGCAGAGTGTAATTAATGAAGAACTCGCTACCAAGAGCGAAAAATAGAATGATACCTTGCAAAATTTCTGCAGCACTTTGAGGAATTTGAAATGCTGTCTGAATGTATGATGCACCCTGTACGAGTACAGCGAATAGCAGACCAATAACAGGAACAAAATGCACCTGCATTTGAGACAGCCACGCAACAATGATAGCTGTATAGCCCATACCACCAGATATTTCTGCTGTAAGGGTTCCTGCAACGCCTGAAGCCTGAATCATACCAACAAGCCCACAGATAGCGCCAGACATAAACAGGGTTAAAAGAACGACCTTATTAACATTCATGCCTGCATAGCGTGCCGTATTTTGACTTTCACCAATAACGGATATCTCATAACCGAGCTTTGTTTTATTAAGTACCACATAGAAGAGCACCGTTACAATAATAACAATTACCCACCCAATATGAACATCAAAGAGTTCAGGAATTAAGGCATTATCAACAAAGTTTGGTATTTTAGGGAAGCCCAATGCCATTGGGTCTTTCCAAGGTCCATACTGAAGATATATTACAAATTTAATGGCAATATAATTGAGCATAAGTGTGAACAGTGTTTCATTGGTTTCAAATTTAACCTTGAAAATTGCCGGTATAAAGGCCCAGAGTCCACCCATCACTAAAGAAGCGATGCCCATAAGTATTAAAAGTATCACCTTGGGTGTATCCGGCATGTTTAAAGCAACAAAGGAAGCAGCCATAGCCCCCATGAGTATCTGCCCTTCAGCACCTATATTCCAGAACTTCATTTTAAAAGCAATCATAATACCCACAGCCGCTAAACTGAGTGGTATCATCAGTTCTATGGTTTCTTTGAATCTATAGAAGGAACCAAAACATCCAGCGATCATGGCTTGGTATACCTTAAATGGATTCAGGTTCATAGTCAGTAAGAATAATGACATAAGAACAAGGGAAAGAAAAATTCCAAATACACGAATGAAGGCTGCTTTTCTTTTTGATATGCTTGGTCGTTTTGCAATTCTAAGCATTCAAATCCCTCCCTTCGAGCTTTCTGCCTGCCATAAGATACCCTAGATCTTCTTTTGAAACATCGCAAGCATTGACTATTCCTGTAATTTCACCTTCACAAAGCACCATAATACGATCAGAAATTTCGAGTAAAACGTCTAAATCTTCACCTATGAAAATAATGCCATTATGAAGTGTTTTTTGCTCGTTTAGTAGGTCATAAACCTTATGGGCAGATCCAACATCAAGGCCTCGTGCCGGATACGCAGTAATAATGAGTTCTGGCTGCATTTCAATCTCACGACCAAGTAGCACTTTCTGAATATTACCACCTGAAAGCTGGCCAACAGAGGTATGAATACTTGGTGTATCAATACTCAATTTTTCAACAAGCATTTTGGCATGAGACTTCGCATATTCGCGATCTACGAGAATGCCTTTATTATCTCTATAAGATTTTAAAAGAACATTTTCAACGAGGTCCATTCCAGCGACAAGACCCATTCCAAGACGGTCTTCTGGTACAAAGCTCATTGAAATCCCCAGCTCCATTATTTCACGTGGTGAAATGCCAGTAATGTTCTCTTTTTTAAATACAATATGTCCATTTTGTATTTTTTCAAGGCCTGCAATAGCTTCGCAAAGTTCCTTTTGTCCGCTGCCGGCCACACCAGCAACGCCCAGTATTTCACCGCCACACACCTTAAAGGAAATACCCTTTAGAACTTCACGCTGATCTTGATTGAGTACCGTCAAATTCTCAACATTCAACATAATGTCTTCGCAATCCGTCACAGGACACTCAATCGTAAGCTCCACTGATTTACCAACCATCTCATTGGTCAGTTCACGTGGACTTAAATTTTCATTTTGAAGTGTTTTGATTTTTTTGCCTTTTCTCATCACCGTAATACGATCACTTATTGCTATAACCTCATCAAGCTTATGCGTGATAATAATCATGGAGTGCCCGTCCGATTTTAACTTGCGTAGGATATCGAATAAGTTATCTGTCTCTTGTGGTGTGAGAACTGCAGTTGGTTCATCCAGTATAAGAACCTTTGCACCACGATACAGCACCTTGAGTATTTCAACGCGCTGTTTTTCAGCTACTGAAAGCGAATCCAACCGTGCACTAGGATTGATTTTCAGTCCATATTTTTCTGAAAGTGTTTGAATTTCTTTAGCCAATTTCTTTTGACTGATAAAAAGACTGCCAGATATACCAGCAATCATATTCTCAAGAACTGTATGACATTCAACCAATTTGAAATGCTGGTGAATCATACCAATGCCCATCTTAATAGAATGACGAGGAGACGGGATGCTTACCCTGTCTCCTCGCATATAGATCTCCCCGAAGTCTGGCTGATAAACACCTGCAAGAACGTTCATAAGTGAACTTTTTCCTGCGCCATTCTCACCGAGAATAGCATGAATTTCAGACGACTTTAGATCAAAATTAACATGGTCATTGGCTGTTACGGTTCCGAATCTTTTCGTTATATTTTTAAGCTCAATGACATTCATTTTATAAACTCCGACTAGTTTTCAATCTTACCGTTAACACCTTGAAGGAAATAGTTCATAGATAGCAGGTCGCCGTCTTCTAAAACTTTACCTTCTTCACCAACAGTTGTTCCGTCTTGCTTAGTCAGTACGCCTTCAAATACGCCGAACTCACCACTTAGGATTTTTTCTTGGTACTCAGAAACCACTGGTGTAATGTCTTCTTTAACATTGCCAGAAAGCGGTGCCAACTCGATTAGGCCATCAGCCATACCTAGCCATACATTTTCAGCTGTCCACTCACCTGCCATAGCAAGTTCGATTTGTGATTTATAGTATCCGCCCCAGTTCCAGATTGGAGCTGTCAGATATGATTCCGGTGCCTTGTCTTCAGAGATTGTATTGTAGCCGATAGCGAACATGCCGCGCTCTTGTGCAGCTTGAAGTGGTCCAGTTGTATCTTGGTGCTGAGCGATAACGTCACAGCCTTCGTCTAGTAGTGCTTTAGCCGCTTCTTTTTCTTTAGCTGGGTCGTACCATGTATGTGTCCATTTAACATTAACAGTTGCATCAGGGTTCACTGCTTGTACACCCAGTGTGAATGCGTTAATGCCACGAATAACTTCTGGGATTTCAAATGCTGCAACATAACCGATTTCGCTTGTTTCAGTTTGTAGGCCTGCAACGATACCTGAAAGGAATCTAGGCTCGTACATACGTCCAAAGTAGTTGTTCATGTTGTCTGCACTTTTGTAACCAGAACAGTGTAGGAACTTAACTTCTGGAAACTCTTTTGCCATTTTTTCAACATAATCCATATAACCAAAGCTTGTTGCGAAGATCACACTTGCACCCTGGTCTACCATATCAGCAATAACTTTCTCTACTTCTGGTCCTTCAGGAACAGATTCTTTGTAAAGTGTTTTGATGCCCAGTTCTTCTTCAACATATAGTCTACCTTCGTTGTGTGCATCACTCCAGCCACCATCGCCTACTGGACCTACAAAGATAAATCCAACCGTTGTGTTTTCTGCTGTTTGCTCTGCTGTTTCTTCTACTGCCGTTTCTTTTGTTTCTTCTGTTCCTGCTGCTTGATCAGTTGTAGCTCCGCCACCACATGCTGTCAGGATCATGACCATTGCAAGTAGCAACACGCCAATCTTAGTGAGTTTTTTCATTTCCTAGCCCTCCAATTTTCCTGGTTCACATTGAACGGTTATGTATCTTTTTAAATGACTGCCCTTAGTCAGCTTTGCACGTCTTCTCGCTATCCCTGCAGAATACGTCCCTATTCATAACGAACTGGGTATTCTATAGCGAAATATTTTTATGTATGTGCGTCATACAAGCTTTGGGCAACAAAAAAAGCATCTGAATTTTCAGAAGCTCCAAAAGACGACATATAACATACCGTTCTTTCGGTGTAGTCAAGTCATTTAGGGTGACTTGGTAGAGACTTCTGGACCATATTACCAGGGATATACACACGAATGTTTATAATATTTACTGTTTGATAGTTCGCCCCTGCGAACCTAGTGATATAATAACAAGACTCACACATCTTTGCAACACTTTTTGACCATCAAAAAAAGTTTGTAAGCGATTTCACAATCGACTTGCACTACTTACTAATTCATGCTTTTAAACTGTCCACGAACATGGATAGTATTCAACCTAAGCAAAATCCGAATAGTTCGCATTAAGACGAACATATATTTTATATATTATAATATAATTCGCCTAAATATGAATTATCTGTCATTTACTAATATATGTATTGATTTTATTTAGATTGGAATTTTCTAGTTGCGTTTTCATATAATTATTTTCTCTTCTAACCGCAACGGCCGCTCCAGACATACAAAAAAGCATCTTAACGGTAAGATGCTTTCCTTTAGCTTGTTCGTTAGTATGTACTTCTGCTACAATTTTCAATACCCGAACTTTTTAAGTATACATGTTTAAAAGAGCAACCCATGGATGATCGTTTCCATACTCAAGGATTAGGGCTTCCTTTAACCATATCTTTTGTGCGTCATTCATTTTTGAAACCACTAAATCAAAATCATTTTGATTATCAGCAGACAAATACTTGGACTTATAAAGGAGGACTATCTCAGGTGCTAAGAACGGCAAACCTTCATATGTATAAAAGGCTTTATCCAGTTCAAGGCGTATAGATGGATTAGATCTATAGACAAAATATCCTTCTTCGCGTGCATTAAGCTGAATTTCTACAAAATCCATATTCTCTTGAACTGTGCGTTCGTAATGATAGAAATTGTAGGTGCTTTGTTCATCTACTTTTATGTAATCCATTGGATATGCCCGATTCATACACCATAGGTTATCAAAAGAATATGTATCACAGTTTTCTACAGTTACTGGAACAAATCCTTGCCTAGTGGGTGCTTCTACGTTCCAACCCATTTCTAGCATGTATGCAATCGTACCTTTTATTTGATCATCAAATATAACAATATCCAAGTCCTTGTGCGGTCGGGACTCTTTGCCCATGAATAAATCAATTGCCCATCCGCCGCAATAACACCACTCCATATCCATTTTGTCTAAAAACTGCTGAGCAGTCTTTAATAGCTTAAACATATCGATCTCCCCTTCGTTCTCAATGTCGTAGCCATTCCATTATAACAGAAAACCCGCCAAGAGGCGGGATCAATTTTAATTTCATAATATTTTAAAAATTACAACATACTGAAATCATCTAGCGGAAAGAAGCGCATAAGAACCTTTCCTTTGATTTGGTTCTCACTTACAAGTCCGACTTTATTACTTCTGCTGTCTAAGCTGTTTTTCCTATTATCCCCCATTACAAAGTAATATCCCTGTGGGATTTCCTCGATATAAATGTCACCTGGGGTCTTGACACCATCAAGGTAGCTTTCATCTAATTTGACACCATTTACAGTAACAACACCATTTTCGATGCGAATTTCATCTCCGCCTTCAGCAACGATACGTTTAATCAAAGGCTTATATTCACCCGTTTTCCACCTCTGAACCACATTCATATGTGACAGATCCTCTTTTGTGAGTTCTATTTCTGACTCCAAAATAACAATATCGCCCCTATCGGCATGGGATAATTTGCTGAATACTAAGTGGTCATCTTGGTGTAGGGTTGGTTCCATTGACTGTCCATAAACCTGTGTCACATCACCAAACAGTGTAATGAATAAAAATATGAGAACAGCAACCACCAAAGACCGTGTCCATTCTTTAATTTCTTTTACTAACGTGCGCATACGATCTCCTTGCTCATAACTTTATCAGTCATTATGAATATCTTTTTTCAGAGGTTCTCCAAATCACAAAGGCCATAAATGGACTCACAATCATGTATAGTGCAAATCGTACAAGGGCCATTTGAATAGACGTTACGCCAAATCTCGTAAGCTCAAGTATAAAGTTAAGCACCGTAAGGGCTACTGAAAAATACAGTGCGAAAAATACGATGAATTTAACTTTACCAAGTTGTCGATATGTTTCCCATCTCTTGCGTCCATTTTCTTTGTTTCGTCCCAGCATGACTTCCTCCAACTTCTCCAAGTACCTTGCAATATCTATTATACAGTGGTTATACCATTTATAGTAAAACAATTCAGTTACAATTGTGTTTCTATATTGTAAACGCGTACTTTTCATTTCCAAATGGATGCATGTATAAGACATTGCGAACATCATAAAAAGCAGCTCCGTTATATTTTCCCACAACAAAGCCGCCTTGTATACTTTTATATGATTTTACTTACTTTTGTTTAGGATGATGCGCTTTTATAGCCCAAGTGAAATACCACGGTAACACCTACATTATAAGGATTGAACCCATACATCTATATCTGCACCCAATGGTAGAAA
The DNA here is from genome assembly GCA_963676345.2 of uncultured Acidaminobacter sp. Classification (GTDB taxonomy): domain Bacteria; phylum Bacillota; class Clostridia; order Peptostreptococcales; family Acidaminobacteraceae. Next base: position 28,216 of record CAXXTS010000001.1, on the reverse strand, counting down.
TGTATTGAATTTTATATCGCCAGACTCCATGAGTGCATATACATAGCGCCTTTGCAGATAAATGTCTTGCGTATTTTTTGAAAGTTGTCTTATGAACACACCAAGTTTTGTGCGCCCACGTTCATATAACAATGAAGTGATTCTTCTTTTCTCTCTCCTTGGAACAGATACTTCATGGTAGAGTTCGAGGTACTCCTTATTATCTTTTATAACATCGTCATACATATATTGAAGGTCGAGGGTCTTTTCAAGTGCCATAAAATTCACTCCCATCATCCATCTTAATGCTGTTGACTCTATAATCTACTAGACTTTTTCTTCTTATAATATATATCGGACATTTAGCGCCTTACTTTAGTCTAAACAAGCTATTTTTAAGCGTTATAGACAAAAGAATCCTAGCTTGTTCGCATACGATATTCACCTTAAAAGCAACATTCAATGTACACATGTTCAATTGTCTTATCACTAATTATAAAAGAGTATAGAACTGGATCTGAAAAACTACAAATCTGTATTTTCAAGAGCATCAATTCTCGTTTAGAAAGTATGAGTCTATAATTATAAAAGTATAAATCCGCATATTCATGACGATACAACTGGTTTTAAAAGCATAAATCCATATTAACAAAACCCAAAATATATATATTTACCAAACTTATACAAGCATTTTTTGAAGCACAAAATAATCCCGCAAATGATGCACATAAGTACATTCACTGCGGGACACATTCTTTTAATTTCAATACTCAAATATTCATTTATGTACCAATTCAAATACGCGTTAAATAGGCGTTTATAAATGGCGATTTATTAAGTATTTTGCTTCTGATTTCAAGTGTTTTTGATTATTCTCTAAACCAATGCTTTAAAAGCGTCCATCATTGTATCAATATCTGCTTTCGACACACCATGGTGTGTAACAAAACGGTACTCACCGTCTTCTGTTCCATTAACCTTAATGCCTGCCTTGTACAAGCCTTCAACCAAATCATTTTCAGCAATAATAGCCTCTGATAAGGTGAAGAAAACCATGTTAATGTCGAGTCGGTCTTCGAGTATTGTAATCCCATCAATTTCTGTCAGACGTTTGGCCATGTACTTTGCATTTGCATGATCATCACCAAGTCTGTCTACCATGTGAGTCAGTGCATACAGGGCTGGTGCGGCAATAACGCCAACTTGTCTGAGTCCACCGCCCATGAGCTTGCGCATTTTCCGAGCACGTTGAATAAAAGCTTCTGATCCGACTAAAATTGAACCAATCGGTGCACAAAGTCCCTTTGATAAACATATATTAGCAGTGTCAACACTTGCTGTAATTTCTGAAACATCAACGCCCAACGCATGTGCGGCATTAAAAATACGTGCACCATCTAGGTGTACAGGCAGGTCATAGCCTTTGGCCATTTTATAAACTGCCTGCATGTCTTCAAGTGGTGCTACAGCACCGTTTCCAAGTGCATTTTCAAGACAGATGAGCCCGGTATCAGGATAATGTATATCTTCAACACGAATCAGACGCTCTATCTTTTTAAGCGGTATGCGACGTTCTGAATCGATGTCGAATGTACGCATTTGAACACCTGCAATAACAGCTGCCGCGCCAACTTCATGAACCATAATATGCGCGTCTGAGGCCACAATCACTTCATCGCCTCTTCTGGTGTGGGTCAGAAGTGCAAGCTGGTTCCCAAATGTCCCACTTGGTACGAATAAAGCTGCTTCCTTACCAAATAATTTTGCACAATAGGCTTCTAACTCATTTGCAGTCGGGTCGTCTTCATAAACGTCGTCACCGAGCTCAGCAACAGCCATTGTATCTAGCATTTCCTTAGGTGGTATAGTGACCGTATCACTTCGTAAATCTATCCATTTTTTCATAATATGTACTGAACGCTGTTCAGTACGCACCCCCTTTTAGTCTACATTTTCTCATAAACTCCACTTCAATTATATATTTCACCTATTTATGTGTAAACATGGTAATTTCATCTCTTTAATATTTTAAGAAAATTGTCGAGTTGAAGATATGGAAATCAGTTTTTTGAACAAAAAAAAGGAATAATTGAAAGTTCAACATTTATCCCCTCTACTACATCGTCTCAAATAGACCTTGATATATATTTATTAGAATTTCAACTCAATACATTCGCATGTCTGTTTTATACTACACTTGTCCTTGAGTTCAAATATTGAAGCTGTTTAACGATTTACAGTTCTGTGTGTGAGTAGCGTTATAAGTCCTGACCCAAGACATAATGTGACAAAGCCCATAAAGATCCATGGCCCGCCCATAAAAGTGCTGAACTTATAATAAAAATAGCTCATTAGCATCCCGCTATTTATAATCATAAGATAAAAAGCACGACCATTACTTAGGTGCAACTGCCCTTTCTTTTTAAGGATTAAAGAGACAACCCATAAACTAAGGCACGCTGCAAGCATTAATATAGGGCCCTGAGGTGACAAAATTAAGGCTTCAAACTTCATATTACGATATGTCAAACTTCTTAGTACGCCCATCTTCTTTTTTGATAAGTAACCAAGCAGTACGCCTCCCCCTATTAGGAAGGCGCTGACTGCTTGAATACATATCATCATCATGCGTTCTTTCATTATTTGACTTCCGGTTCACCAACAGCAATTGGTGCGCCTTCCGTTTCGCTCCACTCTTTCCAGCCGCCATCATAAACTGCTGGGTTTTCAAAGCCCATTACGTATGCATAGAACCATGCTTCTGAAGCTCTCCAGCCCGTTCCGCAGTAAAAAGCATTTTGATCGTCTGCTGTAATACCTGACTCTGCCCATCTAACGGCAATGTCTTCGTAGTTTAGCATTGTGTTTGAAACCGTGCGGTAATCTTCCATGTGCCATGGATCTGATCCTGCAAATCCATAGACAGCGCCGTCGATGCGACCTGCTTTTTCAATGTAGTCATAACCGCTTGTTTCACCAATATATTCTGCCCAGCTACGGATACTTACCAGATTGCCTGTTTCACTCTCAAGAAGTGTTTTTGCCTCTTCCATATCAATAATATACTCAGGATGCTGAGGCACTTCTACACCAAATTCAGATGCTTCTGTCGCTTCAACACCACCTGCAGCAACTTCAAAACCTGCAGCTTGCCATCCCTGGAAGCCTCCATCAAGAAGACGTACGTCTTCAACACCTGCATACATCATAATGGATGCAATACGAGCAGATGCAGTACTGTCAGCACCATATAATACTACAGTCATGTCATGCGTCACGCCATTTTTTAAAAGCGCCTCTTCAATTTCAGCATCTGTTTTACGGTTCCAAAGTGGACCTACCTCAAAATCATCCGTATTAATATGAGCTGCATTTGGAATATGTGCTTGCGCATACTTTTCACCTGGTCCCCAGCTTACTTCATATACTGCAACATTTCCTGCCTCTAGGTTTTCATTAACCCATTCAGGGTAAACGAGCATTTCATAATGCTCAAGTGCATTTACTCCTAAATTTTCATCTGAAGACCATGTGCTGAAACCATCTTTATATACTGCAAGAGATTCAAAACCTAGTGCATCGAGTTTACTTGCTAGCGCCTCTGCTGAATCAGTACCGTATCCATATAAAACAACATTTTTTTCTGATGTAATATGCATACGTTCTAGCTCTGCAAGTAGTGCTTCGTCGTCTTCAAACAGGTTTACCCACTCAGCACTAAATAGCGTAGCACCTTTAATATGGCCACCGCGCACTTCGTCCTTTAGGGCCCAACCATTAAATGCAGCTGATGAACGTGTATCTACAACAACTGAATTTTCATCAGGAAGCGCTTGAACTACTGCTTCAGTTCCCACATAATTCATGCCCTGCTCTTCTTCAGTTATTTGCGCTTCTTTAGTCTCTCCTTCTGAAGATTGAACCTTTGTCTCTTGTCCTGTTTCTTCAGTCTCTTCAGATTTTGGTGTACACCCTGCCAACAGAGTTAACAGCATGAATGCTGTCAGTACCCATAATAATTGTCTTTTCATTTTCTCCTCCTACAATAGCTCTATGTATTTCATGGTTCAAAAAGGTATTAAATCTATATCCTTCTGACTCACTCAAGTATTCATTCTAACAGATAGATGCCATAGATAGTGTCTTTAATTATCCTGAGGAGATTCAATATTTTAATATCACATTTTTGTATATTGGATATATCTATCACAGAATCTATTGACTTTTAGCCCAGATTACAATTTTCCGATACACATTAATAAGATAAGGTTCATTTGAATACGATTCGAGCTCATCCACTGGAATCCATTTTACACCACTGGTCTCTTCTTCATTGACAATGAGTTTTTCATCTTCACTTGCTATAAGTACATAAGATGCGTTTAGGTGGAGATGGGCACTCACATATGTCCCTCGTTTAATGTGTCCATATACAGGGAGTATGTCGAGGCTTGCCATTTCATGACTCAGTGCCTTAAGTCCTGTAACGCCTGTTTCTTCTTTGGCTTCTTTTAATGCCGTCTTCAATAAATCAACTTCTCCATCACAGTGTCCACCAGTCCATGCCCATGTGTTATAAATATTATGATGTATCATCAGAATCTTATCCAGACTTGGATTCAAAACAAGACCAGAACTTGTCATATGAGCAACTTCATTCTCCCGTGTCAGGACTTGTTCTTTAAACCGTTCAATATGTGACAATATGATTTTTTGATCATTGGCTTCTTGATCATTGCTTGGTCTGAATGCATGAATTTGATTGTAAAGCTCCATTTGCTATTCCTCTCTATTTGCGTATTTCAAAAACGTTTCAATAGCGCTTATGCCCCTTATGTCCATTCTATTTCAATCGAAAAAACTTGCCAAGTCCCTCTGTGTGTTAAAACCTAAATCACCGCCCGATATAAGTGCACTCATGTATTAAAAAAATCTCCGCAATCCGTTTATATACGACTTACAGAGATTTTCAGTATGCTTTTATGAACCATAATTAAAGTACATCTATCATTTTCTATACTCAATAACACCAACTTGATTCCACGCACCTATTTCAAACTGAATTTCACCAACTTTCATTTGGTTAATATACAGTTTTACTGAGGGGGTTCCCGCTTCAATTTTTCCAAAGACAAATAGAAAGGCGCCAGAATTTTCAACCTGTACAGAAGTGACTTCTACAAGTTTGGCATGTGCTTCAAGCTTACTCGGAGCGGCTGGCTCGATATCATATCCTTCACCATTTTTATTTTTGAGTACAAAGCTAGACTGAATGTCCATTTCCATATCAAAAAATGTACGCCCAAGTAAAACCTCCTGCTTTGTCTGGTGGATCATTAATGGCCCATCCTGTTCAAGATCCTGCTTAACACGGTAGACATCCAGTCTTTTATCAACAACTGCCTGGAGTTCAATGGTCTCTAAATCTACTTGGTTATAACTTCCCGCTTCAATCCGACCTTCAATAACCGTAGCCCATTTAGGTACTGGATACAGCCTCGAAGGGTTTAACCTTATCAAACGGTGTACATAGTCGCCTGATGCCATCTGAGCCATTTCAGCTTCTGACAAACGCAGGATATATTTCTGATAAACACCGCCAGATATTTCTATAATCTGAGGCGGCGCCTCAAGATTGCAAAAGATCACAAGTCCGTTCTTATTCTTAGTGGGTCTTTTGAGAAGACCATCTACGATGAAGGCCAGTCTGTTTTGCTGTATCAGCTGCTGGGTAAAGCTGTCTACAAGCTCAAGTACGAGGTCTGTATGTAGTTTGATTCGCGAACGCTCCGGTAATGATTGAACCATCATTATCTTCCTTTCATCGTAATTTCAATATCAGAAACAGGTTTAACGGTTTTAACACGCGTTGATTCAACATAAACAGGCGCCACCTTGTAAAAGACACTGAGTTGATACGGGATATTTGGAAAATGCCATATGCGCTGTTTTTCTTCAAATGTCATATTATGTCTTGATATTTCAATACTTTCATTATAGTCACTGAGTGATCCAATGAGCATATCGGGTGTAAGAATCGCCTTATCATATAAGGACTGAATGCACCGACCTAAGGCACGCTGGGCATCAATCCCGCGTTCTCTTGGGTCTGCATTGGAATAGGCCGTTAACATATAATACAGGGTCAAGGACATAGGTGGATACTGTATCTGGTCTGACGATCTTTGAATACGGTTTCGGTTCACAAACTCACCGTTTTCCTGTACGTCATATAGGTGCAAACCTATCTTAATATCTGCCTTGTCCCCTGGTGAACATGCTCCAATCAAATCCTTTTTTCGGATCGGCTCTGGAACGAGATCTTCGCGAAGTAAGTTAATTATTGATTCTGTGATTTCGGAAATTACGGTATAACGTCCCACTGTATCAATCCTCCTGTATGTCTGGAACTATAATGACGCGCATATCATCAAACCGCTCATCTAAAAATATGCCTATGTGTGCACTCATTGTATTAAACGGAACATATGTCCTGCCGTCTTTAAGCTCCGCCACATCATCTAGTATGAGGGGTTCACCATTAACATCTGCCTGTGCTAAGCCTATAACCGCAGAAAGGGTTTTGCCATTGGCAATGCCCAGTGCGCGATTCTCATTTGGAATCCACACAGCTTGTCCGCCTATTTGATCAAATAAAGATTTCATACCAATGTATGTCATATCATTTGTCACAAAGCTGTCCACATGAATGATCAGTGTGCCTGTCAAAACATCAAAAACAGAGTTCTCTGATATTGGAAGTCCTTGGTCGGATAAACCACTGACATCTGAATCGGCACCTGACCCTGCACTAGACTCACTTGAAGCCTGTGCATCAGAACCTTCATCTGAATCTTCACTTGACACATCACCAGATCCCTCGTCCTTTCCTGTAGCTAGACCTGCATCTGCATCTGAACCCGTCCTTGAATCTGAAGCAGATTCTTCACTTGGCGACAGGGCATCTCCACCCACGCCTTGTATTGCATCCAGCACAGCATTTTGCATAGCCGACTTCATCTCTTTTAACATGAGTTGACCCTCTGCAAAGTCAACGGCCGATTCCATGTCACCTACGGCAGCCGCCTGAGCCTTGGCAAGATTCATATCTTCCATAAGGTCCCCAAGCTGATCTGATCCATCAAAACCATCTGGCAAAACGGGAATTAGAGCATCTAGTGCCTCGAGGCTTGCTACTGCAAGCGGTCCATTTTTTTCATCTAAAAAAACGGAAACAGCATCAGTCAACTCACTAAACGTGTCCATGAGTTTTAAATCTTCTGGACTGATTAGGCCCCTTATGGCTTCTACATCGCTACGTGCCTGAGCAAGAAGTGCAATGGCACCACTAAGTGTAACGGGTTCGCTTAGTTCACCACTGCCGGCAGGGCTCTCTGATTGACTTTCAGAACTATCTTGACTACTGGTTAAGCCCAGTTCTGCGTCCTCTGTACTTAAAAGCAGGGCAACCTGATCTTCAGCATCCATGACATTGTCCAGTGCTTGTAAATATGCACTCAGGGCTGCCTCTTCTTCGCTATCCAGTTGTGCGATTAGTGCTTCAGATAGGGCCTCTATTTCCTTGGCCCCTTCAAGATCACCATTTTCAAGTGCGTCTGCATAAGCTTCATTCATAATACTCAGTTGTGTTTCAAGCTGCTCTTTAGCAGTCAGTCCAGCTTGTACAACTGCATTGTCCGATACACTCATAACAGCTGCAGCTTCTTGGGATTCTTCTAGGGCACTACTGAGCATATCTTGCAAATCAGGCTTCATATCTGTGTCAGGCAGAGCCCCCAGCGTTGAAACAAGCACTTCGTTATAAGCATCCAGAAAGGCTGATTTATCTTCTTGCTGCTCCGTTGCATCCATCAGCATATCAAGAAGATCTTTCCAATTATCTATTTTTTCTTGAACTGCTTCGGTTTGCTCTGCTAACATATCATCTATGGTCTTTATAGCTTCACCACTTGCTTTAGCTACTTCATAGGCAAATGATGTGCCTTTTAATATGGCTATAATAGCCTCATTTTGTGCATCTTTCAACGTGTCTTCAAGCAGTGACACGGCCTCTTCACTTTGAATACTGAGTCCTAAACTCAGCTGGTCTGCCAGTGACTTTTCTTCAGCGGCTTCCGCTATGGCTTCTAGACTGCCGCTTAGGGCTGCCTCTTCCAGTTTCTTGGCAGCTTCACTCGCCGCAGCTTCAAGTGGTGTAGATGGTTCAGAAGTGCCAATTTCAGCCTCAAGGCCTCTTACTATTTCACCTAGCTTCCCATGCGCTGTCCATATTTGGTCTGAAAGGGTTCCAAAATCCATCGTACCCGCTTTTTCACCTGCATCTTCAAGTTTCGTCAACAGGGCATTTAAGTAAAAAAGTTCTCTTTTAATTGCCAAGTTTTTTAGAACATCATCTACCGCATGTATGACTGCATCATCTACACTAGGGTCTTGTCTAAGCTTGGCAGTAGCTGCATCTAAGGCATCAACGCTTGCATCCATTTTTTTGAATGCCTCTGAATTCTGAGCTTTAAGAACCATTTCCATAAGACCTTTTTTAGCTCTGGCTGTGTCGTATCCATCATCATCACGGTCTAGGTTCTCAAGTATTTTAGATTGCTTCTCTCGCTCTGTGTCCATCGGACGCATTGCATCATACACAAGGGGGTCCGCCAGTGGATTCAGTGCACTGAAATACTTGGCACTGCCTGAACCAATTTCGTATACAACCCCGTCATTTTTTATCCAGTGCGTCAAAGGCAGTCTATCTATGTCTGCATTTGATACAACATTTTCTGAGCTTGATAATATATCCGCTACACCACTTCCACTTGTAATGTTTATCCATAAGCCACCACTTGTTAAATCTGACCTATAATAGACTTGATCTTGACCCGTGTCTGCTACGGTGGCCTGTGCAGTTTCAACATGTGCAGGGCTCACTGATTTAAAGTCAATAATATAGCTCCCTATAATGAGTGACTTAAGGGGTATTTCCTGTGCTTTAGGTCGTGCAAGACTTGCAAAGGACGGCGTTTGACCCATTATCGCGATTGTGATCATCAAAAATAGGATACATTTTTTTAAAGAGCTTGAATAAAACATCTATTGATCCGCCTCCTTTCCACCTTCTATAATAACCAGTACACCTTCAAGACCACCAGCGCCAGCTATTAGCTTGGCTGTAAATATCGCTTCAGCATCCTTGTAAAATACAAGCCTATAGGCTTTCAAGTCACTGAGGACAAAGCTGAGTGTCTGAATTGGTTCATCTATTTTTACTATTTCAGGCTTGAGTGTCTCTTCCTTTGTATTTTGATCTGCTGGCATAAGCGCGTAGCCTGTGGCACCCATTGCGGCTGTAAGTTTTATAAAAAGGCTGGAAAGACCTGTTTTTGAATTAGCAATGATCTTATACGATCCATAACTTTTTCCGATTAAGGCTTCAATACGTTCTGTCTGATTCACTGCCTTAAGCTCCAGCGTTCCCGCATAATCTGTACCCTCAAAAGTCGCTTCATAAATCAGTTCCTTATCCTTATATAAGTCCAGAATCAGGACTGAAGAGTCTGAAAATACAATCGGCATGTGCTCCAGTCGCTTCTTCACTTCGGTCTTATCGCCAATTTTACGTCCATCCTCAAGCTTCAACTGATAATGCGTTGCTTCGATCGAACTTGGTAGTTTAATCCCAAAACTGAATCGATATGCTGTATAAGGTACAATAATGTTCCATGTTGGTTTGTCAGGTTCTTTTTTCAAAGCGCCACCTGCCCCCTCTTCCTCTACGGGGATCGAGTCACCAGAAATGTAATTTCCTGAATCCACATCTACAGCCAGCAGCTTTCCATTTAAACCGCCTACCGTATAAAAATTAAGCATATTAATCATCTTGTTATATTCAATCAGAGTATTGATTGTCATTTGCTCTGCATTCATTAAGGCCAGTCGTGCTGCTTCAAGCTCTGAAAAGCTCAACTTGCCGAGTTTATTCTGTTCAAATGCCGTTTGATAGTTGTCCTTTTCTTCCAATATAAAGTCAACGGACTGCCTGTACGCAAGTTCCATTTCCTTAACTGCATCGTAGGCTGTTTTTATTTTTTCCTCTAACTGTTTTTGTGCAGCAGCCTCCGTTACACGTTTTTTATCCCTATCGAGTACCGCAACAAAGAGTGCATACTTCTGATCTTCAAAATAGCGCAAGGCTGTATATTCTCCTTGGAACCATCTAAAGGGAATTCTGATTGTGAAAAAGAGTAAGTTGATTTTAAAAACCCGTGTCCACGGCCTATCTATATCATCAAGCATGGCATTGTAGGCCTTTAAAAATTTAGCCTTATTGGCCTTTTGCTTTTGAACTTCCGGCATAATCCGATTGACCTTGGACCCATACCTACCTCTATATATGTCGACCAGTTCATCGGTAGCTTTTTCTGCAAGTTTGCGCTCTTGAACGACTGTATAGAAATCAAAGTCCCTCTGTTCACCCATTTGGACAAAGGGTTCAATATCATTTCGGTTTATCAAGGCCATATACAAGTCTGTGTCAAAGTGATTGATACGCATCATGTCACTGCCACATTTTAAGGTGAGCTTCTCTTTCAAAGCAAAATATTTCTTTTCAGATTTGGCCACCAGTGTTTCTAGATTCTTCAGTTCCTCCTTTGAGGCGTCAAGGTCATCTTGCGTTGCATCACCTTTTTTTAGGTCATCGCTTAGTCTATTTACGGTCGCCTTTTGACTTTTCAATTGTTTTTCTAAGGCAATACCCGTTCTCTCTGCCAGAATTAAATCCAAATAGATGTTCTTGACTTCAAAAGTAATTTTCTCTTTTGTATAGTCCAGTTTATGATTTAACACATCGATTTCATGATCAATTTTTGGAAGTTTCATTATGAGTTCAATCTCTTTTGGAAGACCATGCGTTTCTGGAAACTCTATATTAAAGAGCAGTGAAAAGCGCACGGTGGATTCTTTTTTACGAATGTCGCGAAGGCCTTCCTCAGCCTGCTGACGCTCCATACCTTTTTTAACCAAGTCCAGCTCAATTTCTTCAACTGAATCACTGCTGAGCAAGGCCAGTTTCACTGCCTTTTGAAGTGCCATGTTGCTTGAAGCAAAAACAGGCTCTGCAAACAGCGCCATCGGCGCTGACTGCAGGGCCAGTATAAATACAAGCACCAAGCTTATTTTTTGAGTCATTTGTTTAGGTATAGATGCGGCGCCCTTTTTATGTGTATATCTACTCTTCATCAGACAAAGCTCCAATCTCGTACAGCAAGATTTCTGATGTGTTTGCATTTCGCACAATCGTAATGGTCAGTCCTTCGTATTCATAAGACTCCTGTGCGTAAGTTGCATCGCCGTCCTTATCGACCAGCGGTGTGTCCTTGTCCATTACCCAGTCGTATGCCGTATATGGATTAACCCACTGAGCTTGAAGCAGTGGCCCCTGTAGCTCAACCTGTGTTTGAGATATTTCACTTTGTTCAGGGCTAACATACGAAACATCTAGATACTTTTGTCCACCATAAAATACAAAACCGTCTATAACTGGACCTTCTGTATCCAGTCTTGAGCGCACAGAAAAGTAAAAGTCAGGATAATCAACAACATAGTCCTCACCAGTATCTTGAGAGGCAACCAGCTTGGGCGTTATTTCAAAACGATCTCCAAGTTCGCCTAAATTAAGACCAATCAGTGGAACAACATCCAGTTCACCCTTATGAAATGTTCCCCTATAAAGTGGATTACCTAGGGCACCATAAATGGTCCCCTCGCCTTCATACTTGCCGCTTTTGAATCCGCCTTCATAATATATACGCCCATTTGGACGGTATAGCACGCCATCTCCGTCATAATTGCCGCCTAAGAATGTACCCTCGTATATTAACCGGCCTTCACCGGTAAACAATCTGCCATCTCCTTCGAAAAGACCTTGCTTGAGGGCACCCTTGTAGCGGAGTCTGCCATTGTCATGATACATTAGGCCTTCTCCTTCAGGCAGGCCACCTTCAAACCCTCCATCATACTGCATGTTCCCGCTGTCTGTATAAAGTGTACCGCTTCCAGAACGACTGCCCATATCATAGGTACCTTCATAGAGCTCATCACCTTCTGGACTGAGCTCTATACCATAACCATGATATAATCCAGATTGGAATCCACCCTTATACAGTAGGCTTCCATCTGGTCTGTAGAGCTTCCCTTCTCCAGAGTAAGCACCTTGCAAAAAGCTGCCTTCATAAGCCAGAACCCCGTTTTCATAATAGGCTTTTCCACTTCCTTCAAACTGGTTGGCGAGGAACTGTCCTTCATACAGCCGCGTCGTCTCATTATATAGAACACCTTGACCTGAATATAAATCCCCAAAGAAGTCCCCCTGATAACGGACATTGCCTTCCTTGTCATAAAGCGTTCCTGCTCCTTCTGCGTAACCGTCGACCATTTTACCTTCAAAGAGCAGACGTCCAGTCTGAGATATGAGTCTGATTTTACCATTAAAGCCCTTTATACGCTCATCTGTAATCGTATACGTCGGTGTATAGAGTCGACCCGCTGCCACTGGAAGGATGAACTTAAAAAATGCAATCGGTAAAAGGACTAAAATGATAACGAAAATCACCAACATACGTTTTGAAATATATCGCCTTCCTGCTTTGACATAGGCGGCTTTAGAATTTGGTTTATTCAGCGCTGATTTCTGAGCACCTTTAACCGCACCCTTAATAAACCTTCCCACTCGGTTTTTAAGAAAAAGGCGCTTTCTAATTTGCCTATATAGCAGCCTAAAAGGTCTAAGCACTGCATTTTTAGTGACCTTGATGATATATTCCAGTAAATTTTGCATAGGTGGCCTCCGTCAGCGACTGCATTGGTCTATCGTGCTTCTTTTGAAAGATCAACAAGAATCAGTCTCTGATCCATCTTGTTTTCAAGAATGCTTTCACATTTCATCAAATACATATGTGCAGCCTGATCATATCGATTTGTCCTTAGAACGCGAATAAAGGACTTGCGTGCCTCTTCTATATTACCGGCTTCAAATTCATGTACACCTGTTTCAAAGTTATCTTTGCTGACTTGCTTCATCTGACGAGTAGCCCGAGTTTGCGACTCATACACGTCATAAACGCCAATTGGCTCGTCGAGTCCTTTAAGAAGAACATGACCTAAAAATCGGATTTCATAGCTCTCTGGGTCATCTAGCTGGTCATAGGCTGAGGCTGATAAGATCACTTCAATACCGCAGGTCATCGCGAATGCTTCAAGAGATACGGCATGGTTAACCCGGTCTGACATAACCGACGTAGACATGCGGTTGCCTTCACCTACAACACCAATCAGTATAGAACCTTCATGGACACATATGCCCGATTGCATTGCCATGTTGCTGCGCTCGTTTTCTTTCCTAATTTCTTCTGTTGCACTAATAGCTGCAATAAGGGCCTGATCGATTGATTCAAATAGCCCCACTTGACCAGAGTCTCTAAAGGCGCCTATGGTACCCTCACCTTGTGTGATTGTGTCTCCAAATATTCGGTAAGCGCCATTGATATAAGACAGGCTTTCTCGCGGCTGCATTTCCTGTGACGTTTTAAAGAAGTCCCTTAGGTTCATATAAACAATGGCCATGTTCTGCTGAACCTGATCCCCCAGTTCTACCTCTAATATGCTGTTCTTTCCCAGTAGATCAAAGAACTTCTGCGGTACGAACTTAAAGTATTTTTCATTGAGCTTTTGCATGTTGTCAATATACTCAGCGATTGATACGGACATCTGATTGAAAAGACGCGTCAAAACGCCAATTTCGTCATTTGAACTCACTTCTATAACGGTGCCCCAGTGTCCTTTAGAAACACTAAACACGGAATCTGTCAGTGTTTTAAGAGGTCTGAGCAACTTGGTAATAAAGCCAATTAAAATCATTAGAATAACCAGCACCGACCCTAGGTTTAGGAGGAGGAGTTTTCTGTTTTGTGCACGAATAAACTGACTATAGGTCTCTTTGCCTGTACCAATCTCTAAAATACCTACAATTTCACCTGATTCACCTCGAATTGGTGCAAGTGCAACAAGCCACTCGCCATCCGTTGTAGACTGTTCTCCAACAACGACCGCTTTATCTTTTAGAACTTCATTGTATAGATCAAATACGGTATCTGTATAGATATAATCAGCCGGTATCATGGTTTGATAATCGCTAACAGCAACATACAGCCTGTCATCGATTACCCTGTAAAGGGCACCATACACCCACCGTTCATATGCAGACTGTTTTAATATATTAAACCGTTCTAGGTCTATCTCAATACTCTCTTCAAGTGCTACATACTCTGATGAACCAAAATCGTCAGGTGAGTCAATGGACCGTAGTAAATCCAGCTTAACCTGCTTAGATTTTAAAGAAGCTAAATGGTGCAGCTCTGCATACAAATCGTCTTCTGCCATTTGCCCAAACAGCCGATCTGTTTGAAAAAAGAGCACCAGACTCATAAGCAGCATTAGAGGTACAAAAACAAGTGAAAACTTTAAAAGAACCGGCTTTCTCTTTTCAGTGATGCGTTCATAAAAATTCCATATAAGGATAAGGACAATACCTATAATTAACCCCATAAACGCACGCTTGAAAGCCGCTTCTTGAACGGCTGTTATATCATTATAAAACCGGTTAATGGTTGTTGTTTGTCCAGAACGACTCAGTGCAACCTGCACGCCACCATGTGCGTGATTAAGTGTATATGATGCAACGTCTCCATTTGAGTTCATGGCAATACCGCTCAATGACACATTTCCGCTCAGAGCATTTGTTAATGCTTTTAAGCGTCCATCGGTTATAACGGTCCCTGTTTGCGTTTGCAAAATTATAATTTCTGAACGTATTGAATCATAGTAGTATACGCCGATATCTTCAGCAAATTTCAAATTGTAAGGCAAAGCCATATCTCCTATTGGAAAGAGTTTTTTAGGAGACTGCTCTTCTGTTGTTATATATGCTTGGCCTTGCATGGTCCTAAATAAATATGTATTTTCTCCTGTGACCAGGAGTTCGTCAATTTTTCGTTCGTCCTGCAAAATGATTTCATACGTTTTTGCGCCTTGGCCTGCGACAGGATCATATGAGTACACTTCTGCCCGCTGATGGGCATCATCAGAAGCTTTATAGACAAACAAAACACCCTTTAGCATATTCATAGAAAGGACTTTCTCAAATCCCACTTGAGTGCCATCACTGCGGTAGTCAAATTCAAGTACAGATGTTCGCTTTGAAAAATCAGGTGACAGGTAATAAACCGTTTCGTCCAAGAGATAGTAGTCTGAAGCATTCATGGTTGACCCATGAATGTAAACACCCCCATCTTCTGAGGCGACAAGTTTTGAATGAAAGCTAAATGTACCGCTTTGGTCTTTTTCAAAATTGTAGGCTTGAAGAATTTTTCCTTTTTCATCTACTTTCAAAACACGCCATTCATTGACAGCTGTACCAATTCCCAGAGGTGGTTCGGTTTTTGTGCGCTCTAAAATAAAGACATCGCCGACATTGTTTATGGCTATATCCATTACTTCAGAGACTTCGATTTCCATATTAGCACTAGCTGATATGCCAAAGAACAAAAGCGCTAAAAGTATTGGTATTAAGGTCTTCCACTTCATCTCATCACCTGTCTTTTCTTTTATTCACAGCTTCATTCATAATATAGGCATTTAAGGCCTTAGTTAAAATAAATATTTCTAAAGATTCCTGCCTATTGGCTTAATTTCAGGTGTTTGGTGATACTTATAAAGTGAAAGCAGGAGGAATATGCCATGGATGATTTAAGAAGCTTAGATACGCTGACAATTGAAGAATACATGTACCGATCATCGGTTTTAATGGCTGGTCTAAGCACTACGGTTCAAGGTGAAAGTGCCTATGTAAGCCTTGTCAGAGACTCAAACAAGATCCCCCTCGTCATGCAGGCCATAGAACAAAATGACCGTCAAGCCGAGGCTCTTCTTGGCGTGAAACTTACCCTGATACAAAATGTTTTAGTTATTCACGCGCCTGCATATAAAGGCGTGATTCTATCGCGCTTTGCTAAAACCCAGCAGCCTTACGGATCCTTTGACATAGCGCAAAAAATACTGGCTGAACTCAGTAAGTACGAAAGGCTCCATCCTTCAGTATTTATTCAGCTTCTAACGCCCGCTAAAATATTTATTGACTCAACGGATATGCCCCATTTTCAATTTTGGATTGATGATTTACAGCTGTTCGAAAGCGAAGATGCCAAGGCTTTAAATACCCTTCGCAATCAGCGGTTGTCAAGGCTCATGCTGGCAGCTTTTTCAGATGATTTTGTTCCTAAACAGGTTGAGGCCTTCGCTTCAGAGATTGAAAATGGCACCTACCAGACCATGCTTGAACTGCTAGAAGGACTGACTTTTTATAGAAATGCCTATTATGATTCCGATTCAGAAAGACATGGGGAACGCATTATTAAAATGGTTTGGAAAAAAATCCAACGCCATATGCTCCTCATTGCACTCATAGTCATTGGTCTGGCCTATGGCTATTACTGGTTTTTCTATAGTCCGACCAGCGCGGATGACACTGTACTCAAAAGCAGGATTGGTGATGTCCAGTTCATATTGCAGCCTGATACACCGGGAACTGAGAAAGAACCGGATACCTACCTGCTCGACTTTGAAGACCCACCTAATATAACGCAGGGCACACAAGACAGTGCACCAAATGAAATAGAAGTGCCCCAAACGACTCTTAATGAAAAAACTGAAAGCCTGGTTATTTCACCCGGTGACACACTCTTTTCA
This sequence comes from uncultured Acidaminobacter sp., assembly GCA_963676345.2. GTDB lineage: Bacteria > Bacillota > Clostridia > Peptostreptococcales > Acidaminobacteraceae. The sequence goes on along the minus strand of CAXXTS010000001.1, from coordinate 11,422 downwards.
ATTTGTGAACAGTATTATGGAGATGGAAACTACTACGCCGACCTCGCAGCTTATAACAATATTTCGAATCCGGATTTAATTCCAATTGGCATTCGACTAAACATTCCACCTCTTAGCGTGCTTCAAGCGTCAGACTAACGGCATTATAAAGGCCAAACAATTATCATGTGTAAATAAAAGAAGACCATGCACATTCAGCATAAGCTGATGAACATGGTCTTTTTTCGTTTAAGCACATAAGAACTTATTTGGTTCTTATACATCTATTTTATGATTAGACCGGTTTAAATTCCCTAATCATGATTCATGCTTTGTCTTACCCGAGAAAAGCAAGAATACGGCCATGAGCGCAATAACACCCACTGCAATAATGCCTATTCCCTTTTGACTGCCCATAGCCAGCATAACGGCAATAACTACAGGGCCGATCATTTTGCCTATATTCCCTACAAACTCAAAGTGGCCTGATGCAGAGGACTCGCCCATTTCTTGAGCGGCTTCAAGTTCGAGGAAGTAAGAGTTATAGGCAGCTTCCCCGAAGCCATCAGATACCCCTAGAATAACAACGGCAGCAAGGGCCCCAATTAAATTGCCTGTAACAGCAAAGGTTAAGAGTGATAAGCCTGTAAGCAGACTCGCAAGTGCAGCTGCTGTGCGTATTCCTAGTTTTCGCTCGCCAATCTGTGCGAAGGTTGGCCCCAAGTAAACAATAATCAAACCATACAGTGTAAATGCCAGACCAATAACAGAAGTGGAAAGCCCCTGCGCTTCAGCATATACTGGGAAAAAGTATTCAATGTACATGCCTGCAATATAGGCTGGTATTAGAATTGCTAAGAAGAAGAGCAGTACTTTCTTATTGAAATAGAATTGAAGGAGCGTGATATTGCCGCGCGCCTCTTCCAGTACGGCATCCATATTTTCACGATTTCGCATTTCTATTAATACAAAGCCAAGACTGATAGTACCGAATAGGGCCATTACATAAAATACGGCGTTCATGCCTATTTTATCTGCTAAGTTGGCACCCATAACAACACCCACATTCATGCCGGCTACAGCACCTGCTGTTAACTGAGCAAACCCATCATTGCGTACGCTGGTTGAAGACCCAATATTGACATAGCCCCGCAGTGCCATAAACATGAAGCCTGTGCCAATGCCTGATAAGGTTCTCATGGCAATAAAGTAAACAATATCTTTTGAGAGTGCTGTCAATACCGCTGAAACAACTGCTATTGAAACCCCGACAAGGAAGGTATTCTTCCACCCCTTGGCCTGTGCAAAATATCCTGCAAAGACCATTGTAATGCCGCTTGATAAAACTTCAGCGGATATTGGAAGACCAATCACCACCGTTTGATCCAGCCCGAATATTGGACGCGCAAGGTCTTTAGCAAGCAGTGGTATAAAAGCAAGTGCCATATAAACAGTTATGAAAATTAGAAATGAAAGAGGGCGAATCATTGGAATGTCCGCATCGCCTAAGAATCCACGCCCTACTGACTCTACTTCCCTTTCCTTTCTCTCATTAATCAATTGTCCAAGGAATGTAAACTCTACAGACATGAGGACAATGACTATAACCAGTGTCAAAAGGTCGATTAACAGGTTACGTATAACTTCTGCTGTCTTCTCCTGAAAAATGTACAGGTTGGTACCCACTTCAAAGACTGCAACAATTTTACCCTCAGAATCTCTTACAGGTGCCATTGAGAAGAGCCACTCACCATCATTATCAACTTCGGTGTCATTTGAAATTCCACCTTCTGCCGCAATCTTGAAAAAATCATAGTCCGGGTCAGTGATATAGGCATCAAATGGATAGTAAGGCGTCATGGCACCATCGTTATACATGAGTCCGTATACCTGATCGTTTTCAATTTTGTATAAAGCCGTATAGAGGTTTTCATTCCATGTGTCAGCGTTATAGTTGAGTACTTCATTGAGTTGTTCAAAAACCAGGTTATAATCTGGTCCCAAATAATCCCGTGGAGATTCAATACGCCCAGTCGCATCACCATCAATAACCTGTGAAAGATTTTGTGCGCTGAGCTTCAAGTTACGACTCACTTCATCAGAATATAGGTTATAGAAGTTTTCAATAGACATATTGCCTACAAGAAAGGCTGTAATACCTATAATGAGAACAATCGCGCCTACCTTTGGCAATATGTCTGGCAGACGACGTCCTAATATATGAATATAAGCATCTATGAGTGCAGTAATGGATACAATCACAATGAGCACAATTGCAATCCAGTTAAACCAACTGCTTGATGAGACACGGTAGCCCGGCGTAAAGGCACTGCCGGATTGATAAATATACCCTCCATCACTTGGTATGATTTGAATAACATCATAAAAATTACAAATTCCCATGTGACCATCCGCCGATCGTGAGAGCTTATAATAGGTTTCCTGTCTGTCATCAAACCCATTTTCTTCTAAGAGGGCATGTGTCAGTACAATGTCTGTTGTCCCATCCTTTTTAAGCTTTCTTACGCTGCCATCTCCTAGATTTGTAAAATAGACACTGCCAGAACCTGCATCATATTCAACAGACCATGGAAGTACAAATTTTTCTTCAATGCCAAGGTCATTCCCGTCATAAAGTACGGCCATGTCTGCGTTCGAATCAATTACCTGCAAGTATCCATCACGCGTTGCAACCACATAGGCATCATCTGAGTAATGGGCAATATCTGAAATCAGATAGCCGGAATTCTCAACATAGCGCTCATCCACTTTCTCAAATCCCGATGCTGATTCTTTATAATAGTACACGGTATCATCCATCACTTGGAAAAAGGAAAGCGATTCATTATATGACAAGCCCATGAGTGTTGGAACAAGAATATCATCGCGATCATGAACGCGCATGTATGGCGTATTCATATACTTACCTTCCCGGTCATAAGCCATAATAGACTCATATTCAATAAATGAGCCGGATGGGTCCCAAGCATAGTTTAAAACATAAAAGCGGTCATCAAGCGGCATGATTTCCGAAGCAAAATAGAACTGTGTTTGCCCCCGCCTGCCGCCATGCAATATGAAGTCTACCTTGCCATCTGAAATACCAAGTATGCGCTTATTTGAGTCGTCAATAACATACTGTCCCTGATCATCAGATACATGATAAGAAGGATAAACGACTTCAAGTGCAGTGGATGGATTCATGCGAAAATCTGAAAAGTTCTGAATTAAAATCACTACCGAAGCGATAATCAGTACCGTATACAAGCTAAATCTAATCGTCTTTTTCATTCATTGCCCCTCCCTTTTGACCGTTGCCATTATTAAAGTAGGCTACACCTTTCTCTACAAATCGACAGGGTCTAAAAAGCATTTTAGCCTTGCGCAGTCCCGGTATGCCCAAATCTTCTTCGCGATTTGTGAATTTGTAACTGCCAGTATACATGCCTGCAAACTCCTTTATAACTGCTACATAAGCCCCCTTGAATTCACGTGTAGCCTTTTCAGCCAATATTAAAAAGGTATTGTCCGTTAAGGGTTCCCCAATTGAAAATGCCACAGGTTGTTTATCGACTTCTATCACACAACCCTGAGCATCAAGCTTATTCCAGTTGTTCAGCACCCGCTCTATGCCTGTACGTTCAGCCTCTAGTATTTCACTGTTTGGAGCACCTTCAGACCATGCTAATAAAAGCGTACTAATTTTTTCACTGTCATCTATAGACATTGACCTCACCTTAACGTCATGGTGCTTGCTAAAACGCCGGTACATATCCAGCTTCCGTTTTAGTTTTTTTGTATTGAGCTTTGACAAATCATTCGATGGATAAATGTACTCATACTGATTTCTGAGCAGTTTAAATTTCAAATGATTCTTTGTCGCTCTTTTAAGCTCAAAGTACTGATTTCTCGTAATACTGCGTATGGTAAGGTAATTGCCCCTCTTTTCAAAAGCTTCTTTCACGGTTTCAACTGCACGTCCTATATCGCCAGGCCCTACAGGCATATGAATGTAGGGCAATGTTTCTGCCGGATCTTTCAATTTTACAACTAGACACCCCTCAATAATTGCATATTCGATTTGGTATGCATCTGACCAAATGAGTAGTTGTGTAAAATTATAATCAGAAACCTCTGATTTATACGGCTTGTAAAAGGCATCAATTTTTTCCTTGTCCTCTAAGCCAACGCTCTTCCACATAATCATATAAACGCCTCCCACCCTGTAATTTATATACCCAATGGACTTAAACGGCTCATTTTTAAACCACAAAATTTATGTAGCTTTAGATTCAAGCATATTTATTAAAGAATTAACTCTACTTTCACTAAAAAATGGGTATATTATTCACCACAGAAGGAGGATCTTTATGACACTTGATCATTTAAATATATACAAGCATCCTGACAAGACCTGTCAGACCATCGAAATTTATTTGGAGTCGGGTAACCACGTTGGCAATACAAGTCCAGTTTCACGTGCGCGTATGATTTTAGCCTATGCCAAAGCTTCACTGCTTCTTGATAGCAATGTGCTCACGCCACAGGAGATTGTTGAACTCTATTCCATACTGCTAAAGGATGGCAAGGATACAGACCAATTCGAAATACGCCTTTTTATTTCAGATGTCCTACAGTTTCTCGACAATCAGGATTTGTCACTTGAATGGTTGGAAATGCTTGAATATGATAAGGTCATTGGTTTAACACCAAGCCAATCGGCACGTATAAAATTAAGGCTTTGCAATTACTTTATGAAAATGCAGCAATTACATATATCCTACAGCTATGCTAAAACGGCACATAGCCTGGCACTCATGACAGAATCTGCTGAACTCATTGTCTTGACCCTATTACAATTGAGCGCTATTTCTAAACTCAGCGGGGATTACCTGCTGACGCGTCAATACCTTTCTAAAGCTAAAAGACTCTCTGTGGAGCGCAATATTCCTTGGTTGTACGGAAAAGTTATTCTTGAGCTCGGTGAAGTGGATCAGTTTCTCGGAGCCAAGTTCAATGCTCAAAAAAGTTATCTTGATGCCCTCCATGTTTTTAAGCGCATGGGCTATGCGGGTGGCTATGCACGGGCAGTTATGAACTTGATCCACGAGTTCTCAAAATCAGACACCAAGCGAATTGGCCCCTTAATGGAAGAAGCCTGCGATGCTCTTTCTCAAATGCGCGGTGCTGACCCTTACAGGCTCTGGCTCAACATTCAAGTGCTCAGTCTCTACGATAAGTTTCTTGAACCTTCGCAGCTTAAGAAATATAAAGAAAAACACGACGAAATAAAGGCACGTGTAGTGGACAATTACTCTAAAAATACCATCAACTGTTCCACGCTTCTCAAAGACTTGAAACAAGTTAAATATGAAATTAATGTACTAGAGCAGGCTAAAAGCAGTACCCGAATTTCTGTTGCTGCCATTGACTTCTACAGGTCATCAATGAATAAACGAATAGATACGGCATCACACGAAATAAGAAATGCTGTTTCAATCTTAAAGATGAGTGTAGAAGCCGTCAAAGATGGCCACATTGATTTTAATAAGGGAATGATTGAAACTATGCTTCGTAAAATTGAATCTATTGGATGTATTGTTGATGAGCTGGATTTAGAAGATGAAAAACAGTTGAGTATTCAGAAAATGCCTTCGCAGACCAGTGTAGATCATATCGCAAGTTACTGCGAAATGGCTTACGCATATGTCGATAACCGAGTACATATTCACAGAGATAATAAGCTAGACGAACGGCATGTGGTCGCAACACTCCTTCCTGTTACGCAAGTTATTGACAACTTGATTAGCAATGCATTAAAATACTCCCCTGGTACATCCAAGGTTCACATTCATTATGAAGAACGAAGCAATTTCATTACCTTTCATATACAAGATCAAGGGTGTGGCATTTCAGAGCAAGATCAGATTCATATTTTCGAGCCCTATTTTAGAGCTTCTGGAACAAAAGAAGAAGAAGGCAAAGGGCTTGGTCTTCACTACTGCAGGCAGACCATACAAATGCTCGGAGGCAACATTTGGGTGAAGAGCCATTTGGGCAAAGGGTCAGAGTTTTCTTTTAGCCTTCCAGTAAAAATAGTATGAGGTGAAAACCCGAGTATTCAAGCAAAGCGCTTTAGCTTTGGCAGTGCGGTTGCTCTTAATACACTTATTTTCAAAATATAAAAGCCTCCAGTCTTTTTAAGACTGGAGGCTGAAATTCTTGATAAAGTCAATAATATCTCGACTGTCTTAAAACTTTGAAAGACAAGACGCGGCTGAAAGTCGCACCAGGATCGTACTCTGCGTACGTGACTGGTATGGCTTTTAGCCAGCAACGCAGGATTTCGGGGTTTTAAGGCCGTAAAATCCCCCAGTCTTTCAAGACCGGGGGATTCTTTACGCTTTAGCACATATGCTTAAGAGTGTACTGCTTCACACAGGTGTTCATTGAACTTATACCCATGATTTCTCTTAGTCATAATAAATGACTTATTCGGTTCTATCTTTTGAAGCTTCTTTCTCAAATTGCTGATATGCACCAAAACACCCCGTGTATCTCCCATCGCGCTTTCAAACCATAGTTTTTCATAAATAGCCGATGAAGTAAAATACTGACCTGGGTGCTCTGCCAGAATAGACATAATCTGAAATTCTGTTTGAGTCAGAGGCACTTTCTTTGAACCTATATGGACAGACTGATTTTCATAATTAATGGTTATGTGATTGTACTTAAGTATTGCGTTTGACGCAGGTTGAGCATTTTTTGACTGCTTGCGCAGGTGAACACGCACCTTTTCTGTTAAAAGCTGCGGATGAAAAGGCTTGAGAATATAGTCCTCAGCACCAGACTTAAAACCACTGAGCTGGTCTCTTATTCTGCTTTTAGATGTAAGAAAGATAACAGGCACATCACTAATTTCTTTAATTTTATGTATGATATCAAAACCCGATGCGTCAGGCAGACCGACATCCAGCAGTACAAGATCAGGCTCTTTATCTGTAATATAGCGTATTGCTGCATTACCACTTGATACGTGATCCAGTTCAAGGTCTTCTTTATCGAAATAAAGTTTCGTTAAATCATAGATTTCCTGTTCGTCTTCAACCATCAAAATTTTATTTTTGCTCTTCATACGCGCCTCCCGCTTTATTAGGTCACAAGCACATACGTTTTCTTTCTACTTTTCTCCACCGTTGTTGTCTTTATTCATATTGAAATTTACTGCACGAGATGGAATAATCGTAGAGATTGCATGCTTGTAAATCATTTGTTGTTTCCCGTCGCTATCCATTACGATAGTGTAGCTGTCAAAGCCTTTTACATAGCCTTTGATTTGGTAACCACTTACAAGGAATATCGTAATTGGTGTGTGGTCCTTTCGACAGTGGTTTAAGAAAATGTCTTGCAGGTTCAGTGCTGATTTCATATAACCCCTCCTATGCTTTCTTCTGTTTAATATAGTTATCTATATGATCCAAAAGGCTTGAAAGGCCACCAAGCTTGTCTATATCGAACCACTGTAGGTTCTCATATCTTCTTAGCCAAGTGAGCTGTCTCTTTGCATACCTTCTGGAACTTTGCTTTATGATGCTTACCATGGTATCAAAATCATATCGGTTATCGAGATAGGCCAGCACTTCCTTATAGCCTATACCCTTCATGGACTGATACGAATCTGTTAAACCCATATTTTTTAATTTTTTGACCTCTTCTACAAGACCTTCTTCAAGCATTTGGTCAACACGCTTATTAATGCGTGCATAAAGCTTTTTGCGGTTCCCAGTAAGGGCAATAAAAATGAAATGATAACGTTCATTAAGAACCGGGTCTTTTGCAAAATCCTTTGCTGTACCACCTGTTACTCGACAGATTTCAAGGGCACGAATCACGCGTTTCATGTTTCTATGGTGGATGCGCTCAGCCGCTTCAGGGTCTACCGCTTTAAGCAGATCATGTATGTACTCACTCCCCTTTTCCATGGCTTGCCTTCGCATTTCTTCACGAAATTCAGGGTCACCTACAGTTTCTGAGAAATCCATTTCGTACATAAGGGCGTTCAAGTAAAGGCCTGTTCCACCAACAACGATAGGAAGCTTTCCTTTTTGAACAACTGCATCGATCTTTTCAAAAGCGTCTTTTTGAAAATCAGAGACACTGTAGCTGTCTTTTGGGTCAATAAAGTCGATCAGATAATGTGGAATGTCTCCCATTTCCTCTTGCGTGGGCTTTGCACTTCCAATATCCATATGCTTATAGATCTGCATTGAATCGGCTGAAATAACTTCTCCATTATGACGCTTTGCCATTTCTATTGAAGTAGCGGTTTTACCTACTGCTGTAGGCCCGCCGATAATAAGTACTGTTGGTTTCATAATATCTTCCTTAATTCAACTTCTAGGCGCACATACAATACGCCCTCTTCTAAGTTCGTTTAAACTTCTTCTCAATTTCTGATCGGCTTATTGATATGATTATTGGACGACCATGCGGACAAGTATACGGATCGTCCAGTCCCTTTAACTGGTCAATGAGTGTTTCTACTTCAATGTCAGCCATATAATCATGTGCCTTGATAGCGGTCTTGCAGGACTCCTGCATGATGTTTTCCAGCCGCTGAGCGACCCACCTCAACCGTGTCTGCATTATAGGTCCCAAATTTGTCGAGTGCTTTTCTAAAGAGCGCTTCTGCGCCTGATCGGTCAAGCAGGGCCGGTATTTCTCGTATGACAATAGACTGTCCACCGAAATCTTCAATTTGCAGTCCGAGTTTCTCAAACAAGTCGCTTTGCTTAAGCACACTGTTGTGTATGTCATAGGAAAGCTCAATAAGAATTGGATCAAGCAAAATTTGACGATCAAGAGCAGATTTTCTGTACTGACTGAGCAAGCGTTCAAAAAGAATTTTTTCATGGGCCGCATGCTGGTCAATCAGATACATTTTACCCGCCTTTTCAAAAATTAAATAAGTTGTGAACATTTGTCCAATGTAGCGGAGTTCATCATAAATTTCTGATTTATGCCCTAGACGCTGAGCCTTGACACTATCTATGTAGGCCTTTTGATCCGGGGGACTTTTCTCTCGCATGAGCCCTTCAGTAGGTATATTAATCAGCGCGTCATAGCTCAGTGTATTGCCACTAGAAATAGGCGCTTGTTTCTTATGCCCTGATTCATTTCGTTTGGCGTTACTGCTCGCATTCAGTCTAGCTGTAGTTTCCTCTGTGTTCCTTGGACTTGAAGACATATACGCATCGTGTTTTGAAGTCTGATCCTTTACTTCACTTGCCTGCTGAAAATCACTTGCCGGATCACTACCATTTGACTTCAGGGCATTCTTAATGTTTTCATCATTTTGATTTTTATCATTATTTCCACCATATGTGTATTCATACACCGGATGGCTTCGAATGCCATCAACATTTTTAGTTGGTGGTGGACTATCTATCTTTTTTGTAGAAGTATACGCGTTCTGCGTCTTTCTATTAGGTAAAGCTTCAGATGATGACTCTATAGTTTTTTGTGCAAGACTGCCACTTGTAGACTTTGTATCTTTTATATGGTTTTCATTTTTTACACCATTTTCGACACTTAGGTCTTTTGAATCCGTAGAAGATTCTGATGTTTTCTCTTGTTCTAAGACCACTTTTCTAAATACTTCATCACCACTCAGTTTTACTTCAGGCGTTTGGTTATATGAAAAAAGTGTTTCTCGAAACAGCTGTGTACAGCACCTGCTTCACTATGCCTTCCTGATGAAACTTAATTTCTGTCTTTGCGGGATGAATGTTCACATCCACTTTGTCTGGACTTACTTCAATCATAATAAAACAAGCAGGAAACCGCCCTGGTGTCAACATAGCACGATAAGCCATAGAAACACCGTCCATCAGTACGCCAGATTTAATATAACGTCCATTTACAAAAAAGTTCTGCATGCTCCTATTGCCACGCGTATATTGCAGGTTTGACATAAAGCCCTTAATACGCATGCCGCCTTCTGTTTTGTCTATTGGGATCAAATTACGAGTCATTTCTTTTTCATAAATGGCATATATGGACTTATAAAGATCGCCCTTGCCGGGTGTTGAGAATAATGTTTTATCATCAACAATAAATCTGAATCCAATTTCGCAGTGAGACAGGGCCAGTTTATTGACAATGTCACTTAATGCAGTACGCTCAGCATTGTCCGACTTCAAAAATTTAAGGCGGGCTGGTGTGTTGAAAAATAAGTCCTTTACAATCATTGTTGTCCCAACAGGACAACCCGTTTCTTCCTTGGACAGGCTTTTGCCACCTGACATGGAAAGCTTTACACCCGTGTCACTATCCGGCCTTCTAGTAATAACATCCATATTGGATACGGCACTGATACTGGCAAGCGCTTCACCTCTGAAACCCAGTGTAGCCACACTGTAAATATCATCTACAGTCTCGATTTTACTGGTTGCATGACGTTCAAATGCCAAGTCAACATCATTGGGATCAATGCCAGAACCATTGTCAGTCACTCTAATAAGCGCCCTGCCGGCTTTTCGTATTTCAACTGTAATTTGCGTTGCACCCGCATCTATGGCGTTCTCAACCAACTCTTTTACAACAGCTGCAGGTCTTTCAACCACTTCACCAGCGGCAATTTTATTCGATATGTTAGCTTCCAGCTTATGAATTCGCTTCATAATAAACACCTACATTTTCTTAGCCTCTTGAACCAAGTTCATAAACAAGATTCATTGCGTCCATTGGCGTCATAGACATAACATCGGTTTCTTTTAAACGTTTTACAAGTACACTGTCCTCAGAGTCAAATAACGACAACTGTACAGCCTCTTGCGCATTAATACTTAATGTCTCTTGTGTTTCTTTAATTTGAACGGTTTCGGTGTCATCTGTTAAGTTTGATACATTCCTATTAATATCATTTTCTTCAAGCTTGCTCAAAATACGCTTAGCCTTTTCAATTACTGCATAGGGTACCCCTGCCAGTTTAGCTACCTGGATGCCATAACTCTGGTTGGCACCCCCGCGAATGATTTTATGAAGAAAAACAATGTCATCGCCAGATTCCTTAACGGATATACAGAAGTTTTTAACGCCCCTGAAACGCCCCTCAAGCTCAGTCAGTTCATGGTAGTGGGTGGCAAACATTGTTTTAGCTCGAATGCCGCCTTCTTCTGTTAAGTACTCGACCACTGCCCACGCAATAGACAAGCCATCATAGGTTGATGTTCCCCGACCTATTTCATCTAAAATAACAAGCGAGTTTTTAGTCGCATTATGGAGTATATTGGCAAGCTCAGACATTTCAACCATGAATGTACTTTGACCTTGTGATAGGTCATCGGACGCACCGACACGGGTAAATATCCTGTCTACTATACCAATTTGTGCAAACTCAGCAGGAACAAAGCACCCGATTTGAGCCATGAGGGTAATCAGA